>NZ_CP108788.1:5002258-10004517 GCF_045207585.1 Streptomyces sp. NBC_00887 | reverse complement strand
CTGGCGGCTCTTGAGTTGGGCCTGGCGGCCCAACTCCGTCCTGACGGACGGACCGGTTGCAGGGCGTCAGGCCTGACGGCCTGACTGTGAGTGTGTGCTGGGCCTGACGGCCCGTTGGTTGGTGAGGTGTCAGGCCTGACGGCCTGACTGTGTTTTGGGTGGCGTGGGTTAGGGGTTTGCCCCGTGGCGGGGAAAACTGTCTGCATGTTTAGGCCTGTTCTGGCCTGGTGTTTGTAGGTGGCGGGGTGTCAGGCCTGATGGCCTGACTGGCGGTTGGGTTGGTGGGCTTCATGTTGGCGCCTGCCAGCGCTGCTGATGTCATTTTTGTTTTTGGGCAGGGATTTGATTTGCTCTCCCCTGCCCGGAGGGGGCCTGACGGCCTAATCTTGGTGTGGTGGGGTTGCGGGCGCCACGAGTACCACGGTGTTCCGCGGGGTGTCGTGTCGGGGGGGGGTTCTCTCTTTTTGGGTGGGGTGAGTTGAGCCTGAGGGGGCTACGCCCCCACAGTCCTGGAACGGCCTGTCTGTTGAGCAGTCCTGACGAATGTTCATGAGGATTGAGGAGTTGCATCCAGTCTCCTTGCCCTTCGTTGCTCGTTTCGGCGTGTACTCAGCCGACGAACTCGGTCCGAGAAGGCGGCAGTTGCATGACGGGAAGCCGGCGAACCAAACCAAACAGCCTCTCGCAGGCTCCCTCTTCCCGACCCCCGCGCCGGCTGACGCCAGCGCATGCAGGGCGGCCCACACTCGTTTCTCTACGGCACGTCACAACACAACGAAACAGGCTGATTCGGCACTAAGATCTCCGAACCGAGTACTAGGGGGACAACATGGCCATCGACGTAGTCGACGCTGTCAGGCTCGCAAGGACGAACCGGCGGAGGGACAAACGTCTGCTTGCCTGCGAGGAGGAGCTCGATCAGCGGACCGCGGAGGAGAACGCTGCCCTGCAGAAGGCAAGGCAGCTACTCCACGACGAGGCCATCGTCCCCTTCCGTGATGTTTTTCAGTGTCTCAAGCACGTCGATCTGGTCGAGCTGACCGCAATCGAGAGACCAACTATCGGCGGTGAGGCGGTCATCGAGCCTCGGCAGCCGCTCAGCATTGCCTGGCCGTCTGCTGTCGGCGCGCTGGCAGGCGCCGCGCTCCTAGTGGTTGGCCCGCTTGTCGTTGGTCACGTTGCCAAAGCAGGCCCTTATCACGCGGTGCGAAACCTCGGCTCCGCCTCCACCGGCAGGGCGATAAAGAGGCTGAACGGAGCGGCGGCCCGCAACGCCACGGAAGCCTGGTTTGGCCGTGGCTCTCTCGCCGCGGGCGGTGGCGGGAGGGCGGCCGGGAAGGAGTTGCTGTTCAAGATCGAAACGGCTTCAGCCAGCCTCACGCAGAAAGCCATCGCTCAGGGGCAGATCCAGGCGCTCAGAGACGGCCAGCTGAAAAAAGCCCGGGACCTGGAGCGGTGTGAGAGGAGGATCAGCGAGGTGCAGGACGCTGCGCCCGCCTTGCACGAGCGCAGCAAGGACATGCAGCGCGTCCTGCAGGACCTCCGGTTCATGCTGGTAGGACGGCTGCCGTCATTCACCGCGCTGGTCGAGGCGTGCGACGACTTTGCCCGATACGATCCCCGTCGGCGCGCAGAAGTGGCGGCGATGGTGGAACTCGACGGCCTCGCCCTCATGGTCATGGGCTGCCCGCTCACTGACGCGGAGGAACAGATGACCGAGGAATCGGGGCGGGTCGTCGCCGAAGTCGAGGCTCGACTGTGGGCGATGAAAACCGGGTCGTGAGTTCCGTACCTCGGCTTCGGGACTGGTGAGCTGGCATGTTCAGGTGCCGCCTATTCGGGGCCGATTCCACATGGGTTTCGCGCTGAGTGGTCAGCGTGAGCATCGGCGAACTGCGCAAGCTTGAGCGCGGACCGGCGGCTCCGGCGCCACGCCCTGGAAGACCTCCCACAGCCCATCCGGGACCAAGCGCACAACTATGTCCATGCTCAGAACAACGAGGGATAGCCAATCAAGACACCGTCTAAGGCGCATGGGTCGGCCTACGGGCGCCAGAACCTGAGGAGTCGGCGGAGACTGGCTGCTCGTCCCGGCTGCCGCTCGCCGCTGTCATGGGCGGCCAGCAGGCGGCGGTCCCGGTCCTGGTTCTGATCGATTTCCGACGGCGAGTAGCGGCGGCTCCAGCGGACACGGCCGTCGCGGATCCAGTAGTGCGAACGGCACGGGAGGGACCAGTTGCCGATCGAGGGGGTGAAGGAGACGTTCTCGCCGTTGTAGGTGAGGGACCACTGGGCCGGGGAGAGTGGTGTGACGACTTCGTGGCCGCATCCGCAGCAGCACAGGTGGCCGCAGGTGCGGTAGGGAATCGAGATGTAGAGGACCCCTGCGTCCATGGTCGGGGGGAAGGTCTCGGTGAAAACCGGGCGCAGGGTCTCTTGTGGGGTCACGGGAGGTCCTCGTTGGCGATCTCGTTGGTGATCAGTGAGTACGTGGTGTGGCTTTCGTCGGTGACGTCGGCGTAGATGCCGAGGGAGCGTTTCCAGCGGATGACGGCCAGGATGGCGTTGAGCGCGTTGAGGTCGGCGGTCTGGATGTTGCTTGCGTAGGCGTCGCGTTCAGGTGCTGGCCGGGGGATGCGGTGGCGTGCGGTGTCTCGGCGGCCCGGAAGGCTGGTGGTAACACGGAGCAGTCCGCTGAGGTGGCCGTCGATCTGATCGATGCCCATGCCGACGTCGATGAAGGGCACATCGTGGGCTTCGAGCCAGTCCATGATGGCTGGCTTGGTGGCGGCGTCGTCGGAGGCTAGGAACACGAACGTCGTCCCGTCGAGAAGGTCGAGGCTGTCTTCGTCGAGGTACTGCGTGCAGCTGGCCACTCCGCGGTGCATGTTGGCGTAGATAGAGGCGAAGTAGGCGGCCTTGGGCGGGCGTTCGCGGAGGGCGTCGAGGGTGGGTGCGCCGGGTGCGCGGAAGGCGTTGTGGTTGTCGAAGGTGTCGCCGTCGATCAGGAGGATTGAGTCGACCTCGGTCTTGGCGACCTGGTCGAGGATGTAACTTCCGCTGCCGCCGAGGCCGACGATCACGATGCGCTGCCCGCGGAAGCGGCGGTTGATGGTCGTGATGCCGGCGCGGGAGGTGGCGGTGTCGCGGTAGGCGAAGGGCGTATCCTCCTCGATTTCCTGGTACGCCGCGCCGGGGGTGGGTGTGGCCGAGGGGTCAAGGGCGTGGGCGTGGTCGGCGACGATCCGCACGTACGCGGTGATCTTCGTGTACTGGTCGGGGTAGCCGTCCGGGGGCTTGCTGGAGAGCATGAAGTTCGCCTGCATGTCGTCGGCAATCGCCCTGGGATCAGAGGTGGCAAGAGTCAGGGGGCAACCGTGCTCGTTGCAGGGGGTGGAGCCGCTGAACCAGATGCGGTGGTCGGTGCCGGAGACGAGGCGGTCTCCGGCGACGGTGACGGGGTGGGCGAGGAAGCCGTTGGTGACGGTGCGGTTCTCGGTGACGTACGGGATGCGGATGATGACGTGGCCGGCGACGAAGGTGACGTCGTGGCCGTCGTCGAGGAGGCGGGAGAGGTCGGGGTCACGAGCGAGAAGTGCGGTAGACATCGAAGACCATCTCCTTCTTCACTCGGACGCTGTGGCTGGCGGTGAGGCTGCCGGTGCCGTGGCCGTCGTGGCCGCGGCTGTAGCGGACCGTGTAGGTGTCCTGGTCATTCGGCTGCTGGCCCGGGTAGGCGAGGTCGACAACCTGTTCGTAGGTGATCTCCTTCGCCTCCCAGGTGTGGGGGCGGGCGTTGACGATGATCGTGACGGGCTTCGGCTTGTGGCTGTCCTGGGACATGAGGTTCTCCTGAAGTGGGGAGCGCGTGCTCGGACCGGTGTGCGCCGGGAACGCCTGGCGCGCCGCCGCGTGGGCGGCGCGTTCAACGGCCGGTTGATGGCGGCGGGTCAGCGCCGCGGGAGGGCGAGGAGGTTGTTGGTCCACACGCCGTCGGCGTGGGTCCGCAAGTACTTCTCGCCCCTGGAGGGCGTGACGACGCCGACTTCCGTGCGGTGTCCGGCCGCGTCGCTGGTGTAGGCCTTGCCGGACTTGTTCTCGATCCAGTCGACGATCTGTGCCCGGGTGCTGTTGCCGGTGTCGCCGGAGGTCTGGTTGGTCCACCACAGGTGCGTGATGTGCTCGTGCGTGGTGCCGCCGGCCGTCAGGCGCACCGCGGTGATCTGGATAGCCATGTTGTTGTTCCTGCTGTTCCTGCCGGCAGCGTTCCGATGAGTTCCCGCGGCCGGCGCCCGGGTCCCTTGAGCACCCTGGGTGGGGTGCTTCGCCTGGGACGGACGACGTAACTCGCGGGTAGGCAGGAGTGTGTGGCGGACGGGCCTTACGGGGTGTCAGGAGCAGTCGAGGCAGCGGTCGCTGTCCGCGGGGAACATGGCGGGCGGGTGCACGATGAAGCAGCCGGGGCAGGTGCGGCCGGGGTTGCGGGGCGGGCAGGCGCAGCGGCCGCAGTCGGGGCATACGGGGGTGCGGCAGCGCTGGCAGGCAGGATCGAAGGAGCGGTAGTGCTCGTCGCAGTTCGCGCAGATGTAGCTGCGTGAGCGGGGGCCGGTGTCGGCGGTGGGCGGGGTGAAGGGGCGCCAGGGGGCGGAGTCGGCGACGAGGACGGCGACGAGGTAGCCGTCCATGGGGGCGGTGTCGGTGTGCAGTTCGCGTCCGAGGATGCCGTCGCGGTAGCGGACCTGGGTTCGTCCTTGCGCACGGCCGGGGCCGGTCAGGGCACGTTCGATGACGGGGATGTCGCCTTGGAAGCCGCCGCGCCGCAGGGGTGGCAGGCCGTGGGAGGCGGCGAAGGCGAGGTGTCCGGTGGTCTTGAGGAGGAGGACGTGGCCGGGCGCGGGAAGGTGCTGGGCTGCTCGCACACAGACGGCCATCCGGGAGGCGTTGCTCGCCGCCCACAGGCGGGTGATCGCGGAGGCGGTGGGCCCTTTGGCGTCCAGGTGCTGGTCGACGAGATGTGCAGGAAGCAGGATCTCGGCGGCGAATGCGTCGCAGGCGGCGTCTTCAAGGAGGAGTCCACCGTCCGGTTCCCGGCTGAAGGGCTCTATGAGGTCGAAGCTGGTCCTCTGCAGGTGGTGACCGAGTTCGTGCAGGGCGGTGAAGTCCCGCCGTGCGTGGCTTGCGGATGCTGCGACGGACAGCCGGGGCGGGGGGCCGTAGTCGTACGCTCCGGCGACGCTGCATCCTTGACCCGTCTCGTTCTCGGGAACGTCTTTGACGGTGAGCTCGGGCCAGGTCCGCAGTTCCGCGAGGGCGCCCTGCGTGAGGCGTTCGACGGCGCCGGAACGTATCGCCTCGAGCTCTGTGATCATGGCGACAGCCTGGGTGCGGGCGGCGCCGGCGAGCACGTAGTTGACCACCTCAGGGTGCCCCCTTTTCTCTATGCGTCCAGGAGGAGTTCGAAGTAGCGGTCGGTGCGTGCGGTCCAGTTCGGCTGGGTCCGGTCGCGGTCGCGTGCGGCCAGGGTGTAGATGCCATAGACGGCACGTAGCCGCGCGTCGTGTTCCGTCTCGTCATGCTGGGCGGCGAGCTTCTTTACCTGGCTGCGGCGCAAGGGGCGGTTGAGCTCGTGCACGACGGCGGGCGGCACTGCGGGGTTGGCATCCAGGAGGCGTCCGGCCGGCTGTCCGAGGAGTGCGGCGAGCCTGGCGGCCTGTTCGGCGGTGAGAGGCTGCTGTCCCCTCCACACGTCCAGCGCCAAGGGCACCGGAAGTTTCAGCTCGGCCGCGATCTGCTGGGTGGTGATGCCGTGGTCACGAAACATCTGGGAGAGGCCTCCCGACCCTTGCGGCGCCCACCGTGCCGAGGCGAGGACCTCCACGTGGTCGGTGAGGACGGCACGGTATTCGCTGACCGCCGCGGACAAGACGGTACCGCTCCCCCATCGGGCGCCGGTCACAGTGTCGGCGATCGTCTGGGAAGTGAGGGTGTCAGGGCGGCTGGTCAGCTCGCTGACCTGCCGGTCCAACACACACCACGGCACGGTGGTCTCCAGGCCCCACCACAGTCCAAGCGGCTGCTCCAGCGTGGTCGCTTGGGCGGGCAGGAGCAACGTGTCGGCGTCGGCGTACCGTTCGAAGGAAGCAGGAACGGCTCGCACGGTGTCGTCGTCACCGGTCAGGGTGATCAGGAGCAGCTGGATGGTGTCTTCCCACACCGCGCGCCAGATCTGGCCGGGGCGGGGGTCCTGGGGTGGTGTGGTGGCCACGCGGTGGACGGCGTCGGGCACCTTCAGGCCCGCCGCGGCGGCTACCAACCTCTGGTAGGCAGTGGTGTGGACAGAGCTCATGCCGTCTCCCCCGTCTCCTCGGCTGCGGTCCATCAGCGCATTCTCTTCTCACTGGGTCCAGACGACGTAACTGGGGCCGTTCACGACGCAGCCTCACCGCAGCGCCGCAGCAGCGCGGCCATCACTGCCTCCGGGTCACTGTCCAACGACAGGGCATCGCGGAGCATGATCTTGAGGTTGGACAGGACAAGAACTGCGTGGCCCTGCCGGATCTCCAGCAGCTGCGCCGCGTGATGCGCGTCCTTGTCGAGGTAGGGAAGCAGCAGGCGCTCGTTGAGTGAGAGGCGCCGCCAAATATCCTCGGCCACCCCCTCCGTCCCGGTCGGGTCCGGCGCGGTAGTGGCCGCATGCTGCTCGACAATGGCGGCGACGGTCCCCTCATCGGCGAACAGCCTGGTCACTCGGGCCGGTGCCAGGAGCTCGAAGCGGGCCTCGAGAACCTTGGCGAGGTCTTCCTCCCGTACCGCTCCCTGGGCGTGCTGCAGCACGCCCAGCAGGATGGTTTTGAGGGCGTGGACGGTCTGCTTGGGCGTTGGGCCGGAATGGTTCCAGCGGGTGATGCCGACGCCTCTGACGCGCGCGGCATGGCCAATGAGATCATCGAGGTCCCCCTGCCACAGAGCTTCTTCGGAGTGGTCGGCCAGCGCCCAGCGCGGCGGGGAGCCGTTGCTCTTGCGGTAGTCCGCGTCCCCGCCCATCAGCCGGGCGATACGGCGCCGGAGTTTGCCTCGCGGTGTCTTCTTCGCCTCGTCGATGAGGAAGTTCTTGATCGACGTCAGAAACAGTCTTTCCAAGGAGGCTTCGTCGGCGGCCTGGGTGAAACAGACGGTCACGAACCGTTGTCCCGCTCCTTCCTGGGACAACATCGCGCTGATCACGTCGTAAGCCGCGTCATCGCTCCACACCGTGTGCCCCTCGGGGGGTGGAAAACCGGTGCCACGGCGCACCTGGTGAACCAGCCTCCGCAGCAGTTCGAACGTGGCCGGCCCCAACCCGCCGGTCTGCAGCTCCTCGTACGCGCTTTCTGTCACGAGCCCCACCCCGATCCCTGCTCCCCACCAGACGTCTGCGGCCGTGGGGTTTCGAGCCTGCTTACATCAGCATCCGTCTCCGGTGCATGCGACACGCGCATATTTCCCTACCGTGACGAGGGACCCGATCTGAGCAGGGAGCGGGGTTGATCCCACTACTCAACCCGGGATGGGTGCGTGACGCTCAGGCCCATCGCCTCGACCGCCAGCAGCTCGCACCACGCACCGGTGTCACCCGGATCCGGCGCGTCAAGCACGCCAACCTCTTCTGAAGGTATCCACGTACGCATGCCTTTGATTCGGAGACGTGGGGCCGCACTCACAGCTTCGATTGCCATAGCGAGAGGTGCACGGTACTCATCGTCTGGTTCGGCTGAGGGACGTGCGCCTCGACCCTAGGATGAGACTGGGGTTTGAGAAGGCGGAGGTAGCAAGTGACGCAGGTCCTTGTTGTCGGAGTGGGTGACTTCAACGAGGATGACGAGCTCGACGACGAAGATCCTCTGGCTCCCCCCAGCACACTGGAGGCACTGCCCTCCGTGGCACCGGCCGTCGGCGCCCTGACCGCGCAACTGGCCAAGACTCCCGGACTGAACGTGCTGGGCGGCACGGCCTCGCTCGATCCCGACTACAAGACGCTCACGCGTCTGTGGCGGGAGGCGCTGCGGCAGGCGCAGGCCAGCGCTGGTGCCGAAGCCCTCATCGTGCACTTTGCGGGGCACGGGGTCGCCGGTCCTGGGAAGGGGCTCTTCCTGGCATCACGGGAGACGACCCGGAAGGATCTGTCGTGGACGGCTGCCCAGGTCGGTACCTGGCTGGGTGAAGCTGAGGCGATGGTGGGCGGGCCGCCGGTGCTGCTGCTGCTGGACGTATGCGGGGCCGGCAGAGCCGTGGTGGAGCAGCTCCTGGACGGCATCAGGGCGGAGGACCGGCGGGTCTGGGTCATCGCGGCGTGCGCTGCGGACGAGAAGACGTACCAGGCCCGGTTCACCGTGGCGACCGGAAGAATCCTGGAGCGGCTGCGTGAGGGGCAGCTCGACATCTCCCCCGCGGTCGCGCACGTGCCGGTGGACACGCTTGCACGGGAGATCGACCGTGAGCTCGCCCGGTCAGCGGCGGATGAAAACCGGCCGTCGCAGAGTGTGCTGCGGACGACTCATCCGGAAGCCCGCGCCCTGGTGCCGTCGTTCCTGCTCAACCCTTCCTACCGGGAGACAGCCGGCGGCCAGTTCCGGCAGACGATCGACGTGGGGCTGTGGCAGTTCGCGACCGCAGTGGATCCCGCGCTCGACCCGTTGCACTTCATCTCGCGCGCTTCGGGAACGCCGCAGCAGCAGGACATCGGCCAGGGCTGCTTCTTCACCGGGCGCAGCGAACAGCTGGAGGTGATCAAGCGGTGGCTGGAAGGCCCTGGCGAGCAGACGATGATGATCGTGACCGGCAGCCCCGGTTCGGGAAAGTCCGCACTGCTCGGGGTGGTGGTCTGTCTGGCTCATTCGCAGCTGCGGGAGGTGTCCCGGCAGGTCGCCAACGCAGTCCACAGGGATGTGCGACCTGAGCCGGACCCCTATCTGGTGGCGGTTCACGCCCGGCAGCGGGGCCCCGCCGAGGTTCTGGCATCGATTGCCGCGCAGCTCAGCCTGGATGCCGAGCCAGGCCGCGGCTGGAGCACTACGGTTCTGCTGAACCGGATCGGTGAGAAGTGCGACCGCCCGGTGACCATCGTGGTCGACGCCCTGGACGAGGCGTCTTTGGACATGGCGCTGATCAATGTGCTGAGGCAGCTGGCTCAGGGACGGCGTCGGTTCGATGCAAAGGCTGCTGACAGGGACCTCGTGCTGTGCCGGGTGCTGGTGGGGACACGGCCGTGGTGGGACAGGTACGCGGCACTTCTCGAAGACTTGGCTGACGGGGCACAAATCACCCGCCCGACCGACAGCCGCCCGTGGTGGACGAAGTATGCGTCTTTGCTCAAGGAGTTGGAGGACCGCGGGCTGCTCGTCAATCTGGACGGCATCTCGGCGGATCAGCGGACGACGGAGCTGACCGACTACCTCTGTGACGTTCTGGAGACGTCTCGGGCATACAGCGGGCGGGGAACTGCCGAGGTCCGCAAGACCACCGCTCGTGCCGTGGCACAGCAGCTGGGGTTGCGCCACAAGTCCGGCGCGTTCCTGCTCGCTTCCCTGTTCGCGCACTATCTCGTCCACCGGGAAACTCCACCGAGCGTTGAGGAGGTGGTCGAGAAGGTTCCGGCAGATCTGCCGACCATGCTTGACCTGCATCTGGACGTGCTGCAGCGGGAGCACCCGGCCATGTCCGCCGTGCTGGCGGCAGTGGCCCACGGATACGGGCAGGGCATGCCGCTCGAGGTCGTGCACAGCGTCGCGCAGGCATTCGTCGTGGCATCCGGCGGCAAGGCGCCGGATCTGGATGATGTGCGCAAGGCTCTGTCGGCGGCATCGTTCTACCTGCGGTTCAGCACCGACACCGACGGGCAGCAGCTGTACCGCTTCTACCACCAGAGTCTTGTCGACCATCTGCGCGCCACGTACGCCCGGGTCAGACGGGTGGAGATCTTCAGGCGTGTTCTAGATACGGTTCCCGGTCCTGCCGAGTTGACTGCGCGCCGGTTCGGGCTGGCCCTCCCTTACGTGCTGCGGCATGCCGCTCAGCATGCCGCTGATGCCCGGACCGTCGATGAACTGCTGTTGTCCGCTTCCTTCCTCGTGTACTGCGATCCACTGCTGCTCCACGAGCACACCCGCGGCCGCACGGTGCGAGGGCGGATCGCAGCGCTGATGAGCCATGCCGCGCTGTCGGCTGCACACGAACCGTGGCAGCGCCGTGAGTGGCTGAGGAACACGGCTGCGGTGTGGGACGAGTTGTGGCTCGTGGAAGCGCTTGACGCGCTAGAGGAACCCACTGCGCAGCGTCCCCGGCAGGCGATGCTCGACTTCGTCTGGGGCACGTCGGCAACACTCGTCGAGGACGGGCCAGTTTCTTGGGGAGACTTCAACCTCATCCTTGTGCAGTGCTCGCAGCGCTGGCTGGCAGTCGGTGAGGCCTTCACCGGACAGCTACAGGTGTGGGACGTCCATCTGCATCGCCTGCTCTTCCCTCTCGAGACGCCCGACACGGCTCCTCCGGAACTGTTGTGCGCCAGGTACGGGGCTTTCGGCACGCTCATCGCAGGGGGGATGTCCGACGGCCAGGTCGTGGTGTGGAACGCTGACACGGGCCTGGTCAAGACCACGGTTCAGACGGATGCGATTCCCTTGACCGCCCTCGGCCTTGTCGAGCAGCACGGCCAGGCGTTCGTCGTGGCCTGCGGTGGTGGGGAGGTCATCGCATACGACCTGAGGGGGAACAGAGTCGCTTCCCTGAATGTGATCGACGCCTGGCTGTCGCGGATGGAGGCCGACGGGGACGTGGAAGACCTCCTCGAACCCGACATGGACATCGAAGGCTACGACTGCACCGCAGTCGATATCACCGAGCTGGACGGGAACGCGGTATACGTGGCCGGCGCTGTCGACGGCGCCGTGCACGTATGGAATGCGAACGGCAGGGACCACGTGGTGTGGCCAGGGGGCCAGAAGCCCATCTTCAGCCTGCAGATCCTTCGCGGTCCCCGGGGACCGATCGCGGTGACGGACGCTATGGACGGCACCCGGGCGTGGGATCTGAAGACTGGGGCGTCACGGCTGCTGAGCAGCATCAGGAGGGCCGATGCTGGAGCAGTCGTACTGCACAACGGCGTACCGTGCTTCGCGTACTTCGAGCCGGGCACCGGCATCTGTGCGCAGCCGCTGGACGGTGGCCCGGTGGTGCGCGGTGGTGTGTGTGAGCTGCCGCAGCGGCTTGCAAGCGTCAGCGTTTTGGCGACGGATGGAACACGGTGGGCGGCGATAGGCCAGATGGTGAGCGAGACGTCCACATGGAACCAGCCGATGGCGTTGCTCGCCCAGAGCGCGCGCGACGGCAAAGCATCGCTGAGGGTGGCAACCGGACACGACTCCCTGTTGGAATACGTCGCTGTGGCCAAGGTGGTCAGTAATGGGCGGCTTCCCGCTGTCAGCGTGGACGAAGAGGGATCGTTCCTCGTCTGGGACGCCCTGACGAGCGCGGCGCTGTGGGGCGGCATGAGAGGCGCCATCAACGCCGTGAAGGTGGGGGGCCTGGCTGGGAAGAACGTCGTATTCCTGAGCCACGGCTTTGGCGGCAGCAGCAGGATCGAGTTCCTGGATGCCGGCAGCGGGCGGGCGGTCCGCGCGCCCTATACGCCGCCGGACACCGTCGAGGAGCTGTCCGTCGACGACTCAGGTGAAGTCACCAGAGTCTTCGTACGTACGAGTTCTGGTGTCTGCATGTTCGCGCTCCATGAAGGCAAGCCGAAACTGACGCTTTATGAGGAATACGAGGAAGATGACCTTGAGTCGCCAGTAGCGGACTGCTTTGCCTGGCAGCGGTACGGCGCCGACGACACGATGGTCATCGCTCACACGACACACACGTTCGTTGACTCGAGGTGGAAGGCGGCCCGGAGCCTGACTGTGCGTCACGCGTCTGGTGTCAGCCGCCTACTGGACACGGAGACACCAGCGGTGGATGCCTTGGCGATCGGCCGGTGGGACGAGCACGACGCTGTCGTTTGCGGTGAGGAAGCCGGCTTCATCAGGGTGCTGAGTCTGAAAACCGGCCTGGAGCTGTCGCGCTTTCCTGCTCATACGGGGGGCGTATGGTCTGTGGCGTTTGTCAGAGTCGCCATGGAAGAGTTGTTGGTGACCTCGGGGCAGGACCATCGTGTCCGTGTCTGGGATCCTCGTGATCCGGGCGTAGCGCGGGAAGAGGTCGTCTTTCCCGACAGCCTGGGCAACATCGCTGTCAGTGACGCGGGCATCTTCGTAGGGTTCGGCACCCGGGTGGCGTTCTTCGCCTGGTCGAACCGCGCCGACGAGACGGACACAACACGGGAATCGGGGAGCTGATGGGGCGCATTGTGGTGGTCCATGGGGTGGGCAACTTCCAGAAGAGGCTGGAGCCTGGGGCTGCGGCGCGTAAGCTCGCCGACGGCTGGCAGGGCTATCTGGCGCATGGATACAAGGAGGCCGGCCTGGACCACCTCACGGTTCCCGGCATCACGGTCGCTTATTACGCATATCTCCTGCGTGACGCCGAGGGGCAGGGAGCAGGCGACGAGCTCGACCAGCTCTCTCCGGCCCAACAGCAGGCGGTTCTGGGGTGGCTGCGTGTGGTGGGCATGCCGGATGAGCCTGCGGAGAGCCAGTCGTGGGGCGGGATGCCGGTACGGCAGGCTATCGATCTCGTCGCGCGCAGGCGGGGTCTGACCGCACGGGTGCTGGGACGGATCGTGGTGGCGTTCATGCCGGAGGTCTACAGCTACCTCGCCTCCCCCGAGCGCAGGCGCCGGGCGCGGGACGAGGTTGCCAGGACGATCGAGCACAGTGGGGCGAAGGTCGTCGTCGCGCACTCTCTCGGGTCGATCGTCACCTACGAAGCCCTGCACGCTTATCCCGATCTCGGTGTGGAGGTCTTGATCACGGTCGGTTCCCCGCTGGGGGTACCCGGGGCTGTGTTCGACATGCTGGATCCGGCGCCCGATGCGTCCGGCCGCGGCACGCGACCCCCGGGTCTCCGCCACTGGGCCAACATCGCCGAGGCCGGTGACCTGGTAGCGCTCCCCCGCCGCCTGGGCGACCGCTTCCCTGTCGACTCACACCACGAGGCCCACATGTCGCCTGTCGACTTTCATACCCTTAACACCTATTTCGCCAGCGGTCTGACAGCGTCCGCGCTCGCCCCCTATTGCGTGGCGCCGTAAATGGTCCTAACAGAAGCCTCTGATGATGTGACTGTCGGCTTGATTGTTCGTGGGGAAGAGAGAGTCGCGTCCGTGGATCGTCTCGGATGAACTGTGGTCGCTGAGCGAGCCGTTGTTGCCTGTTCCAGTCCCAAAGCTGGTGGCCGGTCGGCTGAGGGTGCCTGACCGGCAGGCGCTGTGCGGGATCTTGTTTATGCTGCGTGGTCCCAGCCCGGTTATCCGCGCACGGCCGGGCAGCAAGCACCACATCCTTGTGGACCGTCAGGGCATCCCGCTCGCGGTGCCCCTGACCGGAGGAAACCGTAACGACGTCACCCAGCTGATGTCCCGGGACTCGTCGGACGACCACGTCGACGGCCTGACATCCTCCTCGGCGACTGCGGCTATGACCACGACAAGTACCGCCGCCTGGTCTGGGCTCGGGGCATCAAACCGGTCATCGCTCGCCGCGGAGTACCGCACGGTTCCGGCCTCGGTGTTCACCGATGGGTTCGAGCGCACGAGGCGCGTAGCCCCCTGGTCTGTTGAAGTCGGTCAGGGGCCTGGGCGGCGACGAAAGCGGAAGTAGGCGTGGGAACGGCCTACGAGCAGCGGCTGACCGAGTTTCGGCCGCACCCCGTCCCGGCGGGGGCGCAGCCGGGTCGCGGTGAGGATCAGTCGCAGCGAGCGGGCGGGGCGCCAGCCGGGGTCGGGGGGCTGTGCGAGGTGGTCATCGAGTGCGGCGCGCAGCTGGCCGTAGAACACCTTGTCGCCCCGCATCAGGGAGCTGGGCGGCGTGTGGAAGGGGGTCGAGTGGTTGAGTAGCCGTTCGAGGTCGCCGAGCTCCAGCCACAGCCGGCGTACATCGGGGCCGAAGGGCATGCCGTAGACGAGGTGGCAGGCGAGCAGCACTCCGTTGAGGCCGCTGGCGCTGGTCCCGGGGACGTCGATGTCGACGTCCTCGTACTTGCACTGTTCGAGGACGGCGCGGTAGACGGCGGTGGTGGTGTCGGGCGGCCGGTCCTCCTGGGGCTGCCGGGGGACGCAGCGCGTAGGCGGGCTAGTTCGCAGCATGCTCCGCCCATTCAGACGGCCAGGCTGACCCCGCCGCGCATGGCGACGGCCAGCCGCAGTTCCTTGTTGCGGCGGCCTTCCGAGGGAGTGCTCATGCCTCATCGTGAATCGGCTCTCCGTCCTCCGCACTTCGGTCGCAACGGAGGGCGAGGTCGGTAGGCAACGGCTCGGACAGCTTCATCACCTGCACAGGCTTCACCTCGCACTGACAACGAGGCTGCGGCTGCTGTGCGTGAATCGGCCTTCGCTGTCCGAGGTCGCTGGCGTAGCACGAGTGGTCACGACATGCCGACGGCGCCCGTGCACGGTGCGGGCGCCGAGGGAATGGGGATGAGCGGGGCTGGGGGCTCAGCTGCGGACGATGTTCTCCGCTTGCGGCCCCTTCTGGCCCTGCGTGATGTCGAACGTCACGGCTTCGCCCTCGGTCAGCTCGCGGTATCCGTTGCCGGAGATGTTGGAGTAGTGCGCGAAGACGTCCGGTCCGCCTCCGTCCTGGGCGATGAAGCCAAAGCCCTTTTCGGAGTTGAACCACTTCACGGTGCCGCTGGCCATGCTGGTCCCCCTGGTCAAATTCAGCAGCGGCCCTGGGACGGGCCGTTGCGGCGCCCTTTCTTCGGGCGGCCACTCCCGTCCTCCCCCAGCCCGTCCACACCTACACTCACCAGTCCGATCTTGTTACCCAGAACGCGACGATGGCCATGCCATCCGTCTCAGGCCAGCCGGGCGACGCCACCGAGCGATGGGCCCGATCGGAGAGTGAAAAGGACTGATCGTCCGTCGTGGAGACGAAAGCACTGCTTGACCAGGCTGCCTGCCCAGAGCATGTGCCTACAGGTCCGCGCCGAGCGCTCGCTCCAGCTCCACCGCGTGCTCAGCCATGCCCTGTTTCCATTCGTCGCTGTCCTGCTCGGCGATCTCCCGCCACAGCGTCGCTGTCGCGGCGCCGAACGCGGCCAGCACTTCAGGCGCAGCGTTACACCACGACGGAAAGCGGTCGGCGAAGGCGATGGCCTGCTCGGCTGAGTGGCCTGCGTCCATGAGGCGCAGCACCAGGGCGCCGGGGTCGATCCACGCGGCTCCCCGGGTGGGCCACGCCCAGTCGACGAGTCGAGCTCGTCCCTGCGTGATCAGGACGTTGTCCGGAGCGAAGTCGGTGTGCAGCAACGTTTTGCCCTCGAAGTGGTGGAGTGTGCCCGGTGGTGCGTAGTCGGCCCATCGGTCGGCTGCATCCTTGATGTCGACGTCTGCCGGGGCGGCGATCCCTTGCAGCTCCGCCAGGGCTGCCGCGACGAGCGACAGGTCGGCCGAGCCCGGCGAGTAGTCGGCGTGCCGGCCGTCGATTACCTCGTAGCCGAGGATGCTCCAGCCGTCGACCGCCAGGTGCCAGTACAGGTGCGGGCAGGACGGTGGCAGGTGTGGTGCCACGGCGGCCTCACGGCGCTGGGCAGCGGCCTGCGGGTGGTCGGCGGGGATGCCTTTGACGAAGATGCTGCCGTTTTCGGTACGGAGGACGGAAGCGATGCCGGAATTCATGCCACCGCTCACGGTCGTCGCTTGGTGCACTGCGCCGGTCTTGTCGGCGACGGCCTGGCGGACGTCGGCGGGAAGCTGATCGAAGGGGATGCGGGACATGGACACGCGCACTGTTCCTTGGCTGCCGGGATGAGGGATGCCGCCCCAGCCAGGGTACGGCTTGGGGCGGCATCCGAGGGGAGAAGGCGGGGTGGGCCCGAAAAGGGTTAGTAGGGCTGGTCGTCGCCGGCGGAGCAGCTGCACTCAGCCGCTTCGGCTGCCTCGTCGAGGTCGGCGATGATCCGGATCTCGTCGTCCCCGATCGGGGAGACGTTCAGCGGCACAGGGAGGGCGCCGGCCGCCCCTGCGCGCGGGCGCAGACCGATAATGACCGGCACTGGTCCCGGGCGGGTGAGCAGCGTGGTGGGTGGTGTCATGATCCGTAACCTCCGTGTTGGCAGTAGAGCTCTCGTTGGTCTCCCGCCTCCTGGTAGAGCTTGGCCAGTGGTCGGCATGTGCGGCATGTGCCGACCTTCGTGCAGCCGGAGCATCCACCGGTGCGGAGTTGTAGGGACTCGGCGATCGCGCCGAGTCGGGTGAGGCCTTCGACGCCTTCGGCGATGAGGTTCACGCTGGGGTCGCGGCCGACTTTGCAGATCGAGGCGATGCCGTGCGGGTTGGCATGGAAGAACGTGTGGCCCGCGTTGCAGCCGGTGAAGACGCTGCGGGGCGTGAGGTGGCTCTGGGACTGCGTGGCCAGAGGGTTCGCCTCGCCGTCGATCGTCGGGGACATGTTCGTGAACACCTGGTGCGGGAAGCCGTACCTCTCGCACATGGCCACCATCGCGTCGACCTCATGCGCGTTGTCGTCGGACACGATCACGTTGAGCCGGACCGGGAGTCGGTCCTCGCGGGCGGCGTCCAGGCCCTGTGTGAACCGGTCGAAGGCGCCGCGATTCCTCGTGACCTTGTCGTACGTGTCGGCGGTTGCTCCGTAGACGCTCAGTGTCAGCCGGTAGGGGCGGTGCCGGGCGAACAGGTCCCGGATCGGACGCTTGCGCAAGCTGGAGCCGTTCGAGGAGACCTGCACCATCATCCCGAGCTGGTGCGCGTACTCGTATGCCGCGCCGAACTCTCGGTCGATCAGCGCCTCGCCGCCGGTGATCTGTAACCACAGCACCCCTGCATCCCGCATCACCTCCAGGAGCCGCCGCTTGCCATCCCAGTCCAGGCCCTCGAACCGCTTCTCGCCGAGGTAGCAGAACTCGCAGTCGTAGTCACAGCCGAGGTTGATCTCCCACGACGCTTTGGCATACCCGTACTGCGACCGCTCGCGAACGAGGACGACGTCACCGAGGGCGGCTTCAGGGAGCTCAGCACTCCAGGCCCTGGCTGCCGCGTCGGCCAACCAGGCTGGAACGGGCCGGTCACTGCCTGCCAACAGTTCCTCGTAGCGGGCTTCGGGGATGCGGACGCCTGCCGCCTGGCCCGGCTGGACGAGCAGGTACTGCCCGAGGAAGGGGCTGGCGACGAGCCGCGGTGGAGCACTGCGGGGCGCGGGCTCTGCTTCGCTGACAATCACGCGGGCAGTCACATGAGCCTCCACGGGTAGCAGGGTCTGTCCTGGATTTGGCCCACCCAGTGGCGAGGTGTGCGGGGCACGTGCCAGCCGGGGTGGGGGTCGTTGGTCGCTGGCTCGTTTCCAGGCCGGGCGTTCATTTATGTCGCTGGGCCCGCGTTCCCTTGGTCAGTCCAGTTGGCCGAGGACCGGGTTGGGCGAGACTCCAACGGCTGGCCGCGACCAGCTGGGCGACCGCCTGCGGCAAGCACAGCATCGCGGGCGAGTCCATGGGCACCGACCAGTACACCCGGACGCCGTCGGCCCCGGTACGGCCCGGACGGGGCACCCCGAGGCTGGACTGACGCCCCAGGCACACCGTGCTTGAGACATCCCACCGCGCAGCCGTGCTCGCCGGCACGAGAGCGTAGTACCAGTCGGCGTACCGGTCGCAGATGACCGGGCCCTCCAACAGGGCAGCGACGAGGTAGGCGTCGATGACCACAGGTTCGGTGCTCCGGGCTGCGGCCTGGACCACGGAAGCCGGGATGCGTACGGCGGAGAAGATCGTGCCGCAGGACAGCAGGGCAACATGCCGGTCGTCCCACTCCGTGCGCGCCTGGACGCGGTTGGGTGCCGCCGCCAGCAACCAGTGCTCGACAGCGAGTTGCCGCTCCGCCGCAGTGGTCACATGGGGACAGGCGCGGGCGGCAACCCGAATCCCTCTGGGCGCCACCGTCACGGATGGGGTCCGGGTACGCTCGTGCACGATGACTCCTCGTCAGTCGTCACCCCGGGCAAACGGTCAGCACCGCCCCCGGGGGCTAGGCGTTTGAGAGTGGACTTCCTGCGAAGCCGCCGCTTCCCAGCCCGGGGTATCCCCATGATGGGTAGACGCCGTGGACGACCGGCGCGCAGACTCGCGTCAGCAGGAAGAGTGCCGCATGACCTACCAACCACCCACGGCCTTACCGCGTGACCTCCTCCACGAAGACGACGTGCAACGCGCCCTGGCCGACCATGACTTCGGTGTGATCTTCCGGATTGCGCGGGACCGGGCCGGCATCAGCTACTCGAAGATCGCAGCCGAGTGCGACATCAAGCCAGAGCGGGTCGGAACGCTCGCCCGGGGCCGGGGGCGCATCACAAGCTTCGAGAAGGTCATGCAGATCGCGGACGCCTTACGCATCCCCGGGCACCTGGTCGGTCTCGCGCCCCGCCCATGGGAGGCGGACGGCGCTCCTGCTGGAACGTCCCGCGCAGAGAACGGACCGCACGTGCGCCGCCGAACCATCCTCCAAGCAGCAACCAGCACCAGCCTGGCCGCCGCCCTGCCCGCCCTCCACCGGCCTGACACGCCCCGCCGCATCACGCACGCCTACGTCGACCGGCTCCGCGAACGCACGGCCCGCCTCCGACGCCTGGACGATGTCCTGGGCGGCGGCGACACCTACCGCGTATACCTCGGCGAAGTGCAGTTCACAAAGGGCCTCCTACGGCAGGGCTCGTTCACCGACGACGCACGCCGCCGACTCACCGCGCTCCTCGCCGAACAGGCGCAGCAAGCCGGATGGGCAGCGTTCGACGCAGGCCGCACACGCGACGCCACCACGCTCTACGAGGAGAGCCGCAGCTACGCGAAAGACGCACGCGACCAGAACCTCTACGGCAACAGCCTGGCCTTCCTCGCCTACCGCACTATCCCTGACGACCGGAGCACCGCCGTTACGTTCGCCCAGGACTCTTGCGCCACCATCACCGCCCACACGCCGTCCACCGTCCGTGCCCTCCTGTACGAACGCCTCGCGTGGGCCTGCGCCGTTGACGGTCAGCCGACAGGAACGCAGAGCGCCCTCGACGCCGCACGCGAGGCCCTGGACAACGGGCAGGACAGCGAGCCTCAACCCGATTGGTCCGTCTGGGTCGACCGCACGGAGCTGGACATCATGACCGGCCGCTGCTGGACCGAACTTGGCCGCCCCTTGCGTGCTGTCCC
This sequence comes from Streptomyces sp. NBC_00887, assembly GCF_045207585.1. Taxonomy (NCBI): domain Bacteria; kingdom Bacillati; phylum Actinomycetota; class Actinomycetes; order Kitasatosporales; family Streptomycetaceae; genus Streptomyces; species Streptomyces sp. NBC_00887. The sequence continues at coordinate 9,985,176 of NZ_CP108788.1, read as the reverse complement.
CGTCCTGACCGATGCCCTGGGCCGGTACTCCGACGACCACGCGCGCGACAAGGCCTTGTACCTCTCCTGGCTCGCTGACGCCTACCTCAGCGCCGGTGAGGTCGAGCAGGCAGCCGAGACCGTAGGCCGCGCGCTCGAACTCGCCACCGGCGTGGCCTCCATCCGGCCTCGGCAGCGCATTACTCCCCTGCTCGACCGGCTACGGCCTCACGCGGACATCGGCCCGGTCCGGGACGTCCTGGAGCACGCTGCCGGTTAGGCCCCGTCCACGGAGTCACTGATCCACTTCAAACACCGGTCGGCACCTGCAGCGATCGGCACGGCACACACCTCCGGATTGTCCCAGGGATGGTGCTCCAAGAGGTAGGACTCCAGCTCTGGATACCGGTCGACCGTCGTCTTGAGGAGGAGTTGCCACTCTTCACCGGTGCCGTACTCCCCCAGGTGCCAGAACACGCTCGTGACCGGCCCGATGATCTGAGCACCAGCAGCAAGCCGCTGCTGAACTGCCGGGCCCGCAAGCGCTACCGCCTGATCTTTCGTCTCCGTGGCCGTGGACACCTGCACGTAGTCAGTCATGCCGAGGAGCCTAACCAGCCAGGCACGAGGCAATGCCTCCGCTCGAACGCCGATGCACTACGCCCGCAGCGGTACAGCAGCGCACGCCGACACTTGCCCCGGACGGGCCCATGGACAAGGGCGTTGCGGTGTATTCAGGGTTTCTGGACAGGGTCGTGAGGTGCCGGTGGGCTTGCTTACACGGGTCTTCCGCGAGGGTTGGCTGGTGCGGTCGTGCTGGTTGTTGCCTCGCGTTGGTGGGGCCGCGATCGCGGCGGTTGGGCGGTGCGGGATCCCGGTGCAGCTGTGTCTGGACGTTCCCTCGACAGGGGCGGCGTGGTGGTGAGAATGGAAGACCACGTCACGCAAGGGGGCAGCGTGTCTACGTATCTGCGGCATGGTCGCGGGCGGTCGCGAGGCTGGCTGGGGTACCTGACGGCGGTGGGGGCTGGTGGGGCTGCTGTGGCGCTGTCGGCGATGTGGGCGTCCGGTCCGCTGGCCGCGGGTATCGGGGCTGCTGTTACGGCTGTCTACACCCTTGTCACCGATCGTGTGCGGCCGCAGCGTAGCGAGCCGAGTGAGGCTGCACTCTTGCTGACTGCGTCGGGCCGGATTCCTCGATTCGATCAGGTGGACCGTCCTGGGCTGGCCGGTGTTCATCCCGCTGACAGGCACCCTGATCACCAGCTGGCGCCGTCCTACGTGGAACGTGATGTCGGGCCTGAGCTGCGGCAAGCTTTGCTGGAGGGCGGCTTTGTCCTCATCGTGGGTGAGTCGACCGCGGGCAAGACCCGGCTCGCGTATGAGGTTGCGCGCTTATGTTTCCCTCGTCATGCCTTTGTGTGCCCCCTGACCAGGCCGGCGCTCGCGCATGCCCTCAAGGTCGCTCGGCGTCGTCGCCGGACTGTTCTATGGCTGGACAATCTCGAGAACTATCTGGGTGCTGACGGGGTGACCGCATCCGCGCTCACCGGACTGCTTCAGGGCCGGCCCGGGCGGGTGGTGGTCCTGGCGACAATACGGTCGCAGGAGTTCCGACGTTACGACGCCCGGGAAGAGAGCCGGCTCACGGGGTCGGACCGGGACGCTTGGCGGGCGCAGCGCGAGGTGCTCCACATGGCCGTGAAGGTCCGGTTGGAACGCCGCTGGTCCACGGCAGAGCAGGAGCGTGCTGCCGCACACCGAGATCCACGGATCCAACTGGCTCTGGGCAGTTGCGACCGTTTCGGGCTCGCGGAAGTCCTGGCGGCAGGGCCGGAGTTGTTGGCGGCGTGGGAGAACGCCTGGGCGCCGGAAGCCAATCCGCGGGGCGCGGCGATCGTCGCCGCAGCGGTCGACTGTCGGCGGTCGGGATTACGGCGGCCGGCGAGCAGGCAGTGGCTTCAGGACTTTCATCTGCCCTATCTCGCCGAGCGTGGTGGGCCGGACCTGCAGCCCGAGCCGTTTGCCGAGGCGATGCAGTGGGCGTGCAAGCCCGCGTACGCCACCAGCGGACTCCTGGTCGGGAATTACAGCCAGGGCTACACCGCCTTCGACTACCTGCTGAGCGCCCCACGGCTGTCTCCGGTGCCGGATCATCTGTGGGAGGCGCTCTTATCCCGTGTGGAGGCGGCGGACGCGTACGACATGGGGCTTCTCGCCCATCAGGCAAGTCAGCTGTCGCGGGCGACCGCAGCCCTGGAGCGGGCTCGGGCGGGAGGTGTGGCGGGAGCAGATTTCCTGCTGGCGATAGCGGTCGGCGACCGTGGGCGACCGCGCGAGGCGGTCAGAAGTCTTGAGGGCATCGTGCGGCACAGGCGGGCCCAGCTGGGCCCGCGTCACCCCGACACGCTTGCTTTCTTACACCAGTGGGCGTTCTTCACCGGGGAGGCCGGCGAGGGGCAGGCAGCCGCAGATGCGTTCGGGGAACTGGTCGCCGAGACGACCGCGGCTCTGGGCCCCGAGCACACCGATACGCTCGCCGCACGGCACCAACGGGCCTACTTCACCGGGGAAGCCGGGGACACGCAATCCGCTGTTCAGCAGCTCAGGGACCTCTTGGAGGACAGGACACGGCTGGAGGGGCCCGGCCACCCGCAAGTTCTTGCGGGTCGGCGCAGTCTTATCTGGTTCTCCGGCCTGAACGGAAACCTCGTGGACGCCGAACAGCAGTTGCGGCAGTTGATGGAGGACGCCCTGCGAACGCTCGGCCCGGATGACCCTCACATGCTTGCCATACGCAGTACCCAGGCGGACTTCGCCGCCCGGGCAGGCAGGGTCCGCGAAGCAACCTCAATCTTCACGCAGCTGATTGCCGAACGCAGCAGGGTCCTCGGCCACGACCACCCCCATGCCCTCCATACCCGCCTGCAACGAGCTCAAGGGCTGATGAGCTCGGGCCACAGCGAGCAGGCGCAGCAGGAGCTGATGCAGATCGTCGACGACGCGCAGCGCGTCCTGGAGCCGGGCACCGCCATCTCGCCCTAGCGCACCGCATGCTCAACCAGCTGCAGCTGCCCTGATTCGCTGGATGTCCCGGTTGATCCGCGGCCGGTGCGGCCGGAGCAGAAGCTGCTGCCGCATGTGGCGCAGGGCTGGGGGCGGTGTCAGGGCAGGTCGTCGTCGGTGAGGCAACCACTGCGCAGAAGGTCTTGTGCGTTGATGCCGCGCCGCTCAGCAAGCCTGGTGAACGCGTCGTGTTCTCGCTGCCAGGACAGCGCTCGTTCGGCCGCCGCCTGCCGGACGTATTCGTCGTGGCCGATGCCCAGGCTGGCGGCGTGCGCCGTGATCGCAGTTTGCTCAGCCTGAGTGAACTGCATCCTGCTACCTCTCGAAAGGTGGCCTGCTCCAGCAGCAGGCGAGGCTCTTCCATCATCGCGCAGACGACCATCTGGGCAAGCGGTGTCCGGGCTGGGATCCGCCCGGCACGTCTTCGAAGGCCGACGTGAATCCTGATCCTGTGGCGCCGGGCATTTACCAAGCGCCGCTTGGAGCGGTATGGGTCCGTTGCTGAGGCAGCCCCCTACCGCGTCCGTCAGGGGTGGGCGGTCGGTTTCCGGGGTGGCGGCACGGCCTGCAGCAGTTCCCACAGCGGACGCGAGCCGGACGCCCATGCTGCAAGCGTGTGGCGGTCAGTGACGTGGAGGCGCTGCTGCTTGGCGAAGGCCACGGCGGGCGCGGTGACCCGCCCGTTCGTGACGATCACAGCGATGTCGGCGCCGTGGACCGGGCGGGCTGTGCCGTTGAGGACCTGGAGGTCCGGTGTGCCTACCGCGGAGCCGGCCAGGCCGTTGCGGCGGTGTTTGCACTGGATCACCCAGCGGCGTCCGTAGGGGTCAGTGGCCTTCACGTCAGCACCCAGGTCCCCACCGCCGCCCACCCGGACGGCGTCCCAGCATCCGTCACGGCGCATCAGGTCCCGCACCGCGTCTTCGAACTGGGAGTGGTGCAGGGCGTCCAGATGAGACAGCCCGTACCGCAGGCCCTGTGCGCGGACCGTCTCCCACCGCGCCCTGTGCTGCTTCTGGTAGAGCCAGCCTCCGCTGGCCAGCACCGCGAGTACGCCGATGACGATCAGCATCCACCAGTGGGCAAGCAGCCAGTTGACGACAGCCACCACCAGAGCCATGGCCAAGGCCGCACTCACGAGGAACCCGATCAGCCGGTCATCTGCTCGCTGCCGCCGTTTGCCCGGCCTCCGGGTCCGCCGTCGTGCTGGCGGCCGTCTGATCGCTGCTGCCCGGGCCTTGCGTGAGCGGGGACTCATCGGCTGGCCTGCGTGACACCGCTGGCGAGCTCGCCTAGGAAGTCCATAATTTCGTGACCCACCGGTGTCGGTGCGATGAGTACCCCCAGGGCCAGAACGATGACGACGGTGAACTTCTCATCCAGTCGGCTTCGGGCCTCCGTACGCCGTCGCAGCCGGAAGATGACGATGACCGCGAGCAGCACAGCCACATTGATCGTCAGCAACTGCAGGACCTCCCCCAGGACCACACGACGCCGCGGGGCAGCAGCCACCGCCCAGCACTCTTGTGTAGCCGCGCCACCGTGATGTTGGAGGCACGTTGCTGACGGATGGCACAAAAGCCATCGGACCTGGCTGGATCAGACTTGTACGTCACCGTGCACGGTCACGTGCATCGGGGTCACCGGGCGGTCGAGCCCGCCGGTACATCCCCGCCCCCTGATGCCGCGCGTGACGGTCAAACACTGGCAAGGGCCGGAAAGCGGTCCCCGTCCACAGCCGAGGAAGGAGGGTTCTGGGAAGGCCTGTCTGCTCTCCTCTTGAGAGGGCCCCTGGCCTGAGGGGCGGAGCCGCTGTCGCTCGTACGAACGACAGGGGCCTCTTCAGCAGAACTCCGTGGGTACCGCAGTCGTCGTTACGGGCATGGAACCGATCGACGCACAGCACATCAGTGAGCCCGGCCTCATCGTTGTCGACATCACCGCGGCCGATGAACCGACCGCCCGGGCGGCGATGGCCGCACTCGAACAGCACTGGGTCACCTCAGGGATTGGGCCCGTTCGGCGCGAACCCGGAGCACCTGGTGTCAAGGCACGGATCTACGCGGACACCCGACGCCGACCAGGGGCGTCCGCGTGATCCAAGCTCTCCTGGAGCCCGGGTCGTACCGGCCGGGGCTCCAGGAATATTGGCGCAGTGCGCACCGGCACAGACGGGGAGATGTCTGCTGGGGGCACGTGCTGCGGTCCGGGGATGCTGGCCGCTGGCGCCAGCACCATCCCGGGGCGGGTTGTTACGGGGCGGGGGTGTAGGAGAGGACGGTTTCCTCGCAGGGGCCGTCGGCGAATGCCTTCAGCGCCTCGAGTTCGGCTGCGTCCGCAGCCAACTGCCAGCGAAGCTTGGTGGCCACCCACTCCCCCACGTACCGGCACTGCACCTCCGGGGCCGGCGGCAGCCACTCGGCGGGTCCTGATCCGACTTCTGCCTGTTGGTACGAGCGGTCACCGCGACCAGCGACGTCGCGGCGCCCTGGTCGTTCGCGTAGGCCTCGCGCCGGGCGGCCGTCCAGGCGGAAGCACCAGCTGGCGGGGAGCGTCATTCGAACCGTGCGGTATTCCCGGCTCCGGAGCAGCTGACAGGCACAGACGGGGACGTTCAGCGGCCGTCGCGGCGCCATTGGTAACGCCACGCCGCGTCGAGGTAGCCCTCCTCTTCCAGGGAACCGCGCTGCGGCGGGCCGAGAAGGCGTGCTGCCTCCACGCACCTTTCGTCGTCGTGGAGGGCGAGCCCGTAGACGGCAGCCAGCTGGACCAGACGGTCCGTATCGTCCAGCACAGCTGCCATGGCGTCCGCGAACACGGGATCGTGGTCCCTCCCCTCGGCAACCACGCGGCAGGCGATCTTTCGTACCACCGCGTCCGGATCGGCCATCAGCCCCAGCAACGCCGTGCGAGCATCGCCGGAAAAGGCCGGCGGCGAGGACAAGGCACCCAGCCCTTGCGCCACCGCACGCCGTACCCGGGCATCGGGATGGCCGGCGTGGGGCAGAAGGGCCGCCTCCGCGCGGGGGTCGCTGTGTTCTCCAAGAGCGACCAGCACCTCGGTGAGGACGGCGACATCCGTCTCGGCGGCCGCCCAGCCGGTGAACAGGTCCAGAGCGGGACCAGCGAACGCGTCCTCGTCGCTGTCGTCGAACAGATGAATAAGGCGGAGTACCTCGGCACCGAACAATCGGTGGGATGGGTCCGGGCTCGTACGCAGTACCGCCGCAGCGGCCCAGGTCGCCTCCTCTCGCCGTCCACTCAACTGGAGGCTGGCACGGCACCACGTTGCATGGTCCTGCTGATCGACCTGGGCCAACGCGCGGTCCATCAGCTCCTCGAACGAGGTTCGTACCCCGAGCAGTTCCTCGACGTACGTGAGGATCGCCCCATGGCCGTCCCGCGCAGTCATGCCACCAAGGGTGAACTCGACGACGCTGGCGAACTCGCCGTCTTGAACCCGCTTACGGCCGACAGCGTCCCGGGATCCGGTACGGCGTCGCAGCTCGGCCTCGACCCCCGTCTCGTGCCAGCGGCGCGCGAGGTCCCGGGCCTTCAGGAGTTCGATTTCGGGATACCTGCCGCGGATCTCGTGGTCCAGGAGCGCCTCGAACAGAGCGGGCGAACCCGAGTCGACCGCCTCACTCAAGGGAATGAGGTCATCGGGGCGGCTCTGGCCCGAATCCGCACCGTACTGGAGCAGCAGTTGGGCGATGCGCCCGGCGTGCATCCGGACGGCCAGGCAGAACGCGGCGTCCAGGTAGTCGGAGTCGCTGTGCTCGTGGAGAAGGATCCTCACCAGATCCGTGTCTCCAGCCTGGACCGCGGAGATCAGGGAGGACTGGCCGTCCACCGCATTGCTCGTACCCGTACCCACGCCCATGATCCTGTTCCCCCGTAGCGTTCTCGCAGCTCAGTGTAGATCTGCCGAAATCGGCCCGACGGGGCGGATAACAGGCTGGCACGGCTTGGCGGACTTGCATGACGATCGAATCAGGGCCCGGGGTATGGAGGCCCGTCGGTAAGGGCACACTGGCGTGCTTGAAGGTAGGCGGTCCAGTCGGTGGCGGCGCGGCGACGCCACTGGACGGCTGTGATCGGGTGGAGGCCGAGCATCGGGCCGAGGACCGCGGGCGGCAGGTCGCAAGCGAGGGCCACCAGGGCGGTGGTCCGGGCGGGCCGGTTGGGGATGTGACAGGCGGCCAGGCGTCGACTGAGGGCCGCGGCGGAGATGTGGGCACCGGGCAGGTGGCCGGGGAACAGCCAGCCAGCACTCGTGTTCACGGCTCAGCCCTGGGGAGCGGGGCGGTCGGCGAGGGTGGTCAACAGGTCGGCCAGGGTGGTGGGGAGCGGGATCGGGGTCCTGCCCAAAGTGAGGAACGTCGTCCCGTCTCCGGCGGTCAGGGCGGTGGTGGGCAGTGCAGCGATCCGGGTGAGGTGTTGGCCGAACAGCAGGAGGATCGCGCCGGGTCGCCCTGCTGCCCCCGCACCGTCGACCACACCAGCTCGCCGCGTGAGAGCCTGGCGGAGAAGTACGCCTCAACGTCCTCGGGGGCCCAGTCCCAGGGGTAGGTGCCGGTGAACTCGGCGAACCGACGCACCAGACTGACCCGGTCGCTGATTGTCTTCTTTGTCAGCAGCCGACTGCGCTGCTGCTGTTCCCACCCGGTCAGCATCGCGGCGAACATCGCCGCCTCCGGATCCAACGCGGCCACATTCGCCGCCCGCACAAGCCGGACCGCCCCAGGCAAACTCGCCCTGCTCAATGCCGCCTCCGAGAGTTGCATCAGATGCAACATCGTGGCGTTGAACGCCCCTCCGCAGGTCAGAACGCACCTACCGTCACCTCTACGGGTGACAACCCCATCCCCGACCTACCCCTCGCCGTCAGCGTGCGGGAGCAGAATGATGCGTCGAGCCCAGCTCCGCCTACTTCGAGTCCCAGGCTTCGGCGAGAGGGACCATGTGGTCGATGTCCAGGGCACCGGGGTCAGTGACCTCCTGGCCGTCGTAGTACGACAGCCACACTCCCCCGGTCAGCTTGCAGCCGGCACCCACCACCGGGGCCGTGACCGCCTCGGCGAGCAGCACCTCGTTGCGGGTGTTGCAGCCGTCGGTGGCGATGTCGCCGGAATTCCAGTGCCGGAAGGACGAGCGGGCGTAGCCGGTGCGGTCCTCGTCATCGATCCGGACCAGACCGATGGCTTCAGCGAACGTCGTCCGACGGACGCCGCCTTGATGGCGGTGAGGCAGGTGTTCTCGCCAGTGCCCGACGGCTGGACGCTCGCGCGGATGTGTACTGCCCTGGTGGCCAGACCGGCGCGAAGGGATGGTCGCGCGGCAGACCCACGTGCCTGCGGGCGGGCCCACCATCACGGTCCAAGCCTCCGGAGGAACGTCGGGGAAGTCGCAGTCGCACCAAGGGGTATGGTCCGGTATCCGGCCAGGTCCGGTACAAACCGGCAGGCATCGCGGGGAGGGTAAGGAAGAACAGTGGGCGACAAGACTGTGCAGCCTCTTGATGTGGCGGTCGACGAACTGTCCCTGTCCCTTTTGGGGTGGCAGATCGATGGGATCGAGGCCCGTCTGGTAACTACGACCTTCGGGAAGAAGGAACACTTCCAGGAGATCGCGGTGTCCGGAACAGCTCGCTTCCTCGGCGAGGACTGGTCCGACCGTTTCGGCGCGGGCGACTACGCGCCTACGCTTCTTCTTGCTCTGAGCCGCACCGGCTCCCCCGCTGCCCCCAGCTACCAGCGGGTTGTCGTCGAGACGGTCAAGAAGGTGAGCAAGCGCCCTCAACGATTCTCGGAGAAGAGCGATTCATGGGAGTGCAAGAAGCCGCTCCTGCCCAACGAGATCACTCTTCGAGTCACTGCTCTCGATGTTGAGGAGATCGATTCCGGCTTCGTCCTCCCGCCCAAGAAGTCCTCCGCCCTCCCGGTCGAGGTCATCGACGAAACAACGCATAAGTCGGTACGCCTTCGTGTCGCTTCCAGCGACGCCCACATCCTTCGTACGGAGTACGACTCGGGATTGCGCGTGCATATGGCCGGCAGTGCGGAGTTCAGCACGGCAAACGCGCTGCTGGCCGACCATCTGACGTCCGATGACTGGTACGACCAGGACGCAACTCTCGAGGACACCTGCCCCTTCGAGGTCGCCTTGCCCGGACTGGTCGTCGAAGTCCTGGACGAAGGAGGCTTCCTTCTGCAGAAGAAGGAGATCAATCTTTTTGGTCATGTTCCCGTAGGAGAATCGGGCAAGCTGCCCGGCCGTCAGCCGCGCTGGATCGCGGATGCGGGCGACGATCTCGACGAGTACGCCGGGCAGCCGGCACGTGTCATCGTCCGCATCATGGATGCGGAAGACCTGTGAGCGATCTGGCCCGGCATCTTCTCGCTCTGCAGGACACGCTCGTTCGCGAACACGCCCAGGCACCTGGGCTCTTCGGTGAAATCGCTCGGATGGAAGACCTGCTCGCAGACACCTACCGCAACCGGGTGCCCTACGAGTTGCTCCAGAACTCCGACGACGCCGACTCGACCGCCGTCATCGTGGAAACGCTTGGCGATGGCCGCTTCTCGTGGAGCAACGACGGAAGAGTTCTCGATGAGCGTGATGTCGAAGCACTGTGCCGCAGCGCCAGCTCGACCAAGCTCCGCGGCGGCGACTCGATCGGCTACCGGGGAATCGGGTTCAAATCGCTGGCAGCGATAGCCTCACGCATCGAGGTGCGTTCGGCCGACGTCGTCTTCACTTTCGACAAGACGACGGCGGCGGCGCTGCTCGGCGAGCCGAGTGGCGCGTCTCTGCCTCTGATCCGCATCCCCGCCAATGTCCGTGTCGCAGAGCGGGTGGGTGGAACCAGTTTCACGATCAGCTGCCGGCCCAGCGTCAACGGCGGGCTGGACGCCATCGACCCCATCAGTGCCCTGTTCCTCAGGAACATCACCCACGTGGAAATCCGATCGAAGGGGAGCACCCGATCTATTCGGATCGACCGCGGACAGTCGGAAGTCAGTCTTTGCCTCGACGAGGGCGACGCACGGTTCGGTGTACTCAGATACGGCACCGCGACCGTGGCTGTGCCACTCAACGCACGCGCCTCGGCGCTGACGGGTGTTCGCGGCAGGCTTGCCTGCTTCCTCCCCCTCGACGACGAGGTCGGTCTGCCCATCGTGGTATCGGGCGATCTCCTTACAGACCCGTCGCGAACGCACGCCGTGGTGGCGGACGACTCCACACAGCGAGTCCTGGCCGACGCAGCCAAGGCTGTCGCCGACCGTCTCCGTGCGCCGGGCGACCCGGTGTCAGAGCGGCTGTGGCAACTGATCCTGGAAGGGGAAGACATTCGTAGCCTCCTGGTATCGATGGGCACATCGGCCAGCAAGGTCCTTCTGACGTCGCTGCGGGAGGAAATGACGGCAGTTCGTCCGTCCTTCGCGTACTCGAGCCTGCCCCTCGAAGCCGAAGACGTGGCCGCGGTGTTCCCCGATGGAGCGCCCGCCGCACTCTACGATCAGCGTAATCAGATGGCGGCCAGGTCCATGAAGGCCGTGCTCGGACTGAAGAGTCTCGACTTTTCCAGCGTGCTGAGCAAGCCCGAACCACCGAAGCTGTCCGGCACCCTGCAGAGCCGGCTGGGCCAGCACTTCCAGGAACTGGCACGCACCCATGGCCGCACCCTCACCGCTGCCGAGCGAAAGCTCGCACAAGCAGTGGAGGACTCCTCCTCACCCACACCAGCACCCTCAGCTGTTTCCGTGTCCCCGTCCCAACCGGCGGGTTCTCTCCCCGCGGTTATCGCCCGGTGGCGCACTGCAGAAGTCGCCACCATGGAATTCCTCAACGGTCGAGGCTGGAACCTGCGCGATGTCAGCGGTCAGAACGTCGGCTACGACCTGGAGGGAACGGACCCGGACGCGCGGCAAGTGCGGGTCGAGGTGAAAAAGGTCGATCATCCAGACGCCCGATTCGCCATGACGAACAATGAGATGTCACTGATGCTGACAGCTCCAGGCGGCTACCTGCTCGCTGTAATCGTGGGCGATGGACGTCACGTCAAACTCTTGCTCCTCGACCCCTCTAGCGAGGACCTGCCCCGCGAACGTGTGTGCCGTCGCTGGGACTGGGAATTCACGGACTGGGCCCGCTTCGCCAGGGCGATTGACTAAGGACAGTCCCTAACGATCTCTGCGATCAAGACTTCGTCCTTCGCCTGCGGGTCATGTCAGCTGAAACGAGGGGTACAGCCGAGGCACCACAGAACATGGCGCGCTGAAAGCCGTGTCCCTGCCAGCCGGTTCGTCGGCGCGCTCGCCACCACGCCCCGGCTCACTGCGGTGCTGGCGAAACGAAGTTGCCGTCACCGCCTGGCGTGCAGGTCGGTCAGGGCGGCGACGTACCTGTGGTCGTCGGGGCAGGCGTGTCTGGCGGAGCGCAGGCCCGCCTCTCCGCCCTCCGGCCGGCAAATCGGTCTGAGGTTGGCATGTGTTCCCTAGTCGGGCAGGGCGATGCGCCGCTCGTCGAGATACTGCGCTGCCTTGATCTGGGTCGTGAGCCAGTGACGGCAAACCCTCCTGTACCGCACGAGGGTGCCCGAAGGTTCACGTAGTACGGCTTCGGCAACCAGAGGTCGCTGGCATGCCTTCCAGCCGTGGGCGCTGCAGGCGGTGTCGGGCGTCGGTGCGAGGGCGGAGGAGAACGGCTGGATGGACTCGATGTCGGAAAGCATGGGTGCCGTCATGCCCCGCAGCCTGCGAAAGCATGGCCCAGGGTTACCAGCGCATCTTCAGAGCATCAAGCGCGCGAATCCGCTCTGCAGGAAGACGTTCCTTACGGCGACGAGCGTTACTGATCCACTGCCCGAGCCGTACGGGTTGACCGTTGAGGTGTTCGACGTGGCGCTGGGGAACATCGAGATGCCCCTCCCGGTCGTGGAAGGCGCGGGCGGCAGCAAGGCCTTGATCCCGCTTCCGGGCAGTCTGTTGCCGCTTCTGCGGGGATGGCTCGGTGTTCTGGATCAGGCCGAGATCGGCCAGGAGCTGCTGCTGGGCGGGGTGCAGGCGTTCGGGGTGGAGGCGCTGGTTGTACAGCCACTCCCCCAGGTGATGTCCGTCATCGGTGTTGTAGTCCCGGGGGACGTCGGTCAGGTGGTGGCCGGCCGTGTGGTGTCTGCGGGCAGCGTGATAGGCGCGGTGCCAGGTCAGGGGCCAGGGTGGATTCCAGTGCGGATCGAGGTCTTGGAGTGCCTGGGTGCGGGCGGGAGCGAGGTCATCGGCTCGTTTGCGTTGGGTGGCGAGCCAGCGGCCGAGGGCGAATCCGTCCTGGTGGTGGTCGACGGGAGCGGCGAGGTGGCCGTGCAGGGCTGCGTAGGCGGTGGCGTGGGTGAGGCCGCGGTCGAAGGCTTGCTGGCGGGGGTCCCAGATGATGCCGAGGCGTTCGAGGGCTTGGGTTCGGGCGGGGTCGAGGGCGCCGGTGGTGTGGAGGTGGCGTTGCCAGGTGAGCCAGCGGCCGAGGGGGTAGTCGTCGTTGTCTTCGTAGGTCTGGGGGGCGTCGAGGTGGTGGTGGGTGCGGTGGTAGCGGCGGGCGGCGGTGAGGCCGCGGCGCCATTCGGCGCTTTTGGGGTTGAGGACGCGCAGTGTGAGGGCGAGTGCGACTTCTTCTTGTTGGGTGGGGCGTGCGAAGTGGAGCCAGGCGCCTGGGTCTTCGGATCCGAGGGTGGGGCGGTGGGTGCGGGGGTCGGCGAGGCGTGCGGTGAGGCGTTCGTCGTGGGCGCGCAGGGCTTGGACGGTGCGCCACAGGGGGGTGTAGGCGTCGGCGCCGAGGAGGTCGTCGGGGTCTTCGTCGGGGGTGAGGTAGACGGGGACGATGAGGGTGGCTCTTTTGCCGGCGCCGGGGGTTTGCCGCAGGGCGCGGCCGACGGCTTGGACGGTGTCGACGGGGCTGTTTTTGGGGTCTGCGAAGACGACGGCGTCGATGGTGGGGACGTCGATGCCTTCGCCGAGGACGCGGGCGTTGGACAGGACGGCGGGTTGTTCGGGGTGGGTGTGGGTGGCGAAGTCGAGGAGGATGCGGCGGCGGGTGCGGGGCGGATGGCTGCCGCTGATCCATTGCGACCAGAGGCCTTCTGGTTGCAGGTGTGTGGGGAGGGCGGCTGCGGTGTCGGGGAGGGTGGTGGCGAACGCTCTGGCGTCGGAGACGCGGTGGTGGAAGGTCAGGACGCGGCGGAGTTGGTGGTCGTGGATGGCTCTGAGGACGGCGACTTGGTGGCCGGCGAGGCGGAGGCCGTCGGCGCCTGCGCCGGGGCTGGTGGCGAGCCAGTCGCGCAGGTCGGTGTCCTGGATGACGGGGACGAGGATCTGGTAGTCGGCGAGGAGGCCGAGGTCGATGGCGTCGGAGAGGGTGAGGCGCCAGGCGACGGGGCCGAAGAGGGTTTCGTCGTCCATGGAAGCGACGGGGGTGTCGCTGTGGTCGGTGTCGGGGTCCCAGATACGGGGGGTCGCGGTGAGGTAGAGGCGGCGGGTGGCGGGGACCTGGTCGTCGTGGTGGATTCCGGCCCAGGCTTTGCCGAGGCGGCCGGCGGTGCGGTGGGCTTCGTCGACGATCACAAGGTCCCAGGGCGGCAGGTGGTGGTCGCGGTGGGCGTTGATGACGGTGGGCAGGGAGGCGTAGGTGGCGTAGACGGTCACCGGGCCGGTGGTCTGGGTGAGTTCGGACAGCTCGGCCGGCTTCGTCGTCATCGGGACGTTGCCTGCTGAGGGGTGTTCCATGGCCTGGCGGGCCGAGCAGACGGCTACCGCTGGGCCTGTGTGGCCGGCGGCGTGCCAGGAGCGCACGGTCTGGGAGAGCAGGTCGAGTGTCGGGACCAGGACTAGGACCCGTCCGCGCGGGGCGAGGCGGGCGGTGGTGCGGGCCGCGATCAGGGTTTTCCCGGTGCCGCACGCGGCGATCACGCTCGCCCGCGCATGGGTGCGCAGCGTTTTGACCGCGGCGGTGACGGCTTCCTTCTGGTGGGGCCTGAGCTCGATGCCGGCGATGGCCATGAGGGGTGTACCGCTCCGGGGGTGGGTTGGTGGGGGCGGTGGCATTGTTTCACCGCCCCCCGTGGGGTTATTCGGCTGCTTCGGTGATGACGGCCAGGGTGGAGCCGGTGGCGGCTTTGCGGACGTGGAGGCGGTGGGTGATGCGTCGGCGTAGTTCGGGGACGTGGCTGATGACGCCGACGGTGCGGTCGTGGGCGCGTAGGGAGTCCAGGACGTCGAGGACGTTGTGGAGGGTGTCTTCGTCGAGGGTGCCGAAGCCTTCGTCGATGAAGAGGGTGTCGAGGGCTTGTCCGCCTGATTCGGCGGTGACGACGTCGGCGAGTCCGAGGGCGAGAGAGAGGGAGGCGAAGAAGGATTCGCCTCCGGAGAGGGTGTCGGTGTCGCGGTCTTTCCCGCTCCAGGCGTCGGTGATCTTGAGTCCTAGGCCGGAGCGGGCGCCGTGGGAGGCCCGGTCGTCGGAGTGGATGAGGGTGTAGCGGTTTTCTGACATGCGGGTGAGTCGGGTGTTGGCTGATGCGACGACTTCTTCGAGTCGGGCGGCCAGGACGTAGGCCTCCAGTTGCATGCGGAGCTGGTTGCTGGGTGAGGTGCCGTTGATGAGGCCGTGCAGGTGGTCGACGGTGCGGTAGGAGTGTTCGAGGGGTTCGAGGTGCTGGATGTGGGTGGTGAGTTGGGTGAGGAGGGCGGCGAGGGCGCGGGTGCGTTCGGTGGCGTGTGCGGCTTTGGTGGCGGCGTGGGTGTGGTGGGTGGTGGCGGCGTCGAGTTGTGCGGCAGCTTCGTTGAGGTTGGCGGGTGGCTGGGCTGCGGCGGCGGTGAGGGCGGGGTCCTGGAGGCGGGTGGTGGCGGCGGCGCGCTGTTCGCGCCATTCGTTGATTTCTTCTTCCAGGGCGTGCAGGGCGTCGTCGGTCAGTAGTGCTTGTGCCGCGGTGTCGAGCGAGTCGAATCCGGCGGTGCGGGCGGCTTGTTCTGCTTGTTCGGCTGCCAGCTGGTGATCCGCCGCTGTGCGGGCGGCGTCGTTCGCGCGGTCGGCTGCGGTGTTGAGGCGGTCGGCTGTCGTTGTGAGTTGGGTGATGCGCTGGGTGAGGGTGGGGGCGTCGGCGCGGGCGGTGGCGAGCTTCTGGTCGAGGTCCTGGATCTGGGTGGAGAGGCTCTCGCAGCTGGTGTCGATGGCGGCCAGACGGGTGGCGGTGTTGGTGCGGGTGCCTTCGGTCTGGGTGTGCTGCTGGTCGAGGTTGTCGAGCTCTTCGGTTGCGGACCCGGTGTCGGCTGCGGCTTCGAGGGCTTGTCCCAGGTGTTGCTGCAGGGTGGTGTGTTCGGCGATGAGCTCGGCCAGGGGGTGTCTCCTCCTGCTTCGCCTCGAGCGGTGGCAGCCTGCCCGGTCAGTTGTCGTAGCTCTTCCTGGAGCGTGTCCTGGGTGTCCTGGGCCTTGATGTGGCGGTTTTCGGCGTTCTGTTCATCGGCGGCTGTGGGCTGGTCGGGGTGGGGGGCAGCGGGGTTGGGGTGCGTGGGAGAGCCGCAGACCACGCAGGGTTCACCTTCGGTGAGCTGGAGGGCGAGTTCGGCGGCCATGCCGTCGGTGCGCCTGCGCCGGATATCGATATGGTCTTGGGCGGCCTTCTTCGTGGCGGCCTGGGCCGTGACGAGGGTCTGCTG
Organism: Streptomyces sp. NBC_00887; assembly: GCF_045207585.1. NCBI lineage: Bacteria > Bacillati > Actinomycetota > Actinomycetes > Kitasatosporales > Streptomycetaceae > Streptomyces > Streptomyces sp. NBC_00887. The sequence continues at coordinate 9,969,430 of NZ_CP108788.1, read as the reverse complement.
CGTCTTGGTGATCTTCTTTTCGTAGTCGTCTCGGCGTTTCGCCGCGTCCAGGCGGTCGGCAAGCAGTGCCAGTCCCGCAGTGTGCCGTCGGCTGGCTTCCTCAGCGGTGCGGGCAGCTTCGAGACGGACCTTGAGGATGCTGCGGCGCTGCGGTTCGTCATTGAGCCAGGCTTCGGCGTCAAGAAGGTCCTGGGCCAGGTCCTGTCGTTCGTCATCCAGCTTCTGCAGCTCTGTCCGGTACTGCTGCAGGGTGGCCTCGTCGGGGAGCAGCGCGCGCAGCGCGCCGATATCGGCGCGCAGGTGCTGGCCGGCGGTGGTCAGCTCGGCGGGGCTGAGCGTGGCGTGCTCAGGGTTGAGAAGGGTACGGGCGTCGTGTTCGTCTTCCTGCGCACGGGTGTGCTGGGTGGCGGCTGAGGCGGCGGCCTTCAGCAGTGGGGCCACTTTCTGGCCTTGCAGGGCGCGTTGGCGTTGCCGGCTCAGTTCGGCCTGCTGCTCTGCTTGTTCTTCGAGAGCGTCGAGCCGCTGGCGTGCTGCGCGGTGTGCTTCCTGGTGGACGGCGAGATCGCGTACGGCGTGCTCCCTGTCCCGGAAGGCTCCTAGTTCCTTTTCCGCGATAGCGGCAGCGGTGGCTGCGTCCTTTTCGTGGGTGGTGGCTTTGGTGTGCAGGGCGGTTGACCAGGCGAGGGCAGGGCCTGTGAGGGTGGCGGGGTCGGAGGCCGCAGGTGCGCCCTGTTCGGGTTCGAGGTCGTCTCTGGCTTGCTGCTGGGTTCGTTCGGCCAGGCGCACAACGTCGTTGCGTGCCTCGTCTCGCTGTTTGGCGAGGGTGCTCTTGCGCGCTGCCAGCCAGTCCTCGATGGATCCGAAGCGGTGGGTGTGGAAGAGCTTGCCGAGCAGATTCTTGCGGTCGGAGGCGCTTGCACGCAGGAATTTGGTGAACTCGTTCTGGGGCAGGAGGACGACCTGGCAGAACTGTTGCCGGCTCATGCCCAGCAGGTCCTTGATCTCGTCCGCGGCTTCCCGGTGGGACTTGCTCAGCGCTTCCCAGCGTCCCTGTCCGAAGGAGTCGAGGGACCATTCGCTGAGGTAGGTCTCGGCTTTCTGCAGGGTGTCACCGTCGCCGCGGACCTTCGGCTTCATCTGCGCCGGGATCCGCCGGATCCGCAGGCGTTTCCCGGCGAGGGTGGCCTCTAGTGTCACCTCGGTCAGGAGACCGGGGGCAGCGTGGTCGCTGCGCAGTTGCAGGTTGCGGTCGACGGGGGGCTCGCCGTAGAGGGCGACGCAGATCGCGGCGAAGAGGGTGCTTTTGCCGGCGCCGGTGTCGCCGTACAGGAGGAAGAGGCCGTCGCCGGACAGCGTGTCGAAGTCGACGGTGTGGGTAGCGGCGAAGGGGCCGAAAGCCTGCAGTTGCAGGGTGTGCAGGCGCATTAGACGGTTTCCTTCTCCTGGGCGCTGACGCGGGAGTTGTCGATCGCTTCCTGGAGGAGGCTGCGCTCTTCGTCGGTGGGCTGGGTGCCCCGCACGGTGGAGATGAAGTCGTGGGTGATGTCGAGGTCACCGCGGCCGCGGAGCCGTTCGCTGTAGGTAGGGCTAGTGGTCGTCTGTGTGGGGATGGCGGTGGGCTTGTGCTCGAGGTCGAGTGTGTAAGGGAAGCGCTGTTGGAGGCGTGCCATCGGTTCGTAGGGGCGGGCGGTGTCGGTGAGGGTGACGTGCAGCCAGGACTTGGCCAGGGATTCGTGGGCGGGGTCTGACAGGAGGTCTTCCAGCCGGCCTGTGAGGCGCGCCAGCGGCAGCTGCAGGTCCGCGGGCAGGGCGGTTCGGGTCACGGTGGGTGCTGCACCGGCGGGCAGGTCGATCAGGGTCAGGGACTTGTCGTGTCCGGCTTCGGAGAAGGAGTAGGCCAGCGGGGAGCCGCTGTAGTGGATGCGGTTGTTGACCCGCTGGGCGCCGTGGAGGTGTCCGAGTGCGACGTAGTCGATGCCGTCGAAGACACTCGCGGCGGCGTGGTCGACGCCGCCGACGCTGATGTCGCGTTCGCTCTTGCAGCCGGTCGCGCCGGTGATGAAGGCGTGGGCCAGCACGATGGAGCGGGTGCCGGTGGGGCGGGTGGCGAGGTCGGCGCGGATCCGGTCCAGAGCCGAGGTGAGGACTGCTTGATGGGTGGCGGCTTCGGCTTCGAGATGTGTGCGAACCAGGGTGGGCTCGAGGTAGGGCACTCCGTAGATGGCGATGGTGCCGGTGGGGCTGTTCAGCAGGATGGGGGTGGCGGCATCGGCCGGGTCGGTCCTCAGGTGCACGTCGGCTCGGGCGAGGAGTGCGGAGCCGACTCCGAGGCGGTGTGCGGAGTCGTGATTCCCGCTGATCATGATGGTCGGTATGCCCAGGTCTGCCATCTGGTTCAGGCCATGGCTGAACAGGCGCACTGCGTCCAGGCTGGGGATGGCCCTGTCGTAGATGTCTCCTGCGACGAGCAGGGCGTCCACGTGTTCGTCGCGGGCGGTGTTGCAGATGTGATCAAGAACTTTGCGCTGGGCGTCGACCAGGTCATTCCCGTGGAACCGGCGGCCCAGATGCCAGTCCGAAGTGTGCAGAAACCTCATGTGACGTGACCGTAGTCATGCTGCCTCTGCTACGGGTGTGTTTTCAGATAAACATCGCTGCATATGTGGAGATAGGCGATTACGTGTCCCTGGGGCGGGGCGCAACACGGGGTCGCCCCTTCATTCAGCCAGGACTGAAGGCAGACGTAACTGTGTGACGGTGCGTTCGACTGCGAGCGTTCGCCGCCTTCCACGCCTCAGCGGTCAGCGGCAACACCTGGACGCAATCGGCGAGGTAACGACTCGACTGCCTGGACCGGAGTGGCGGCGGCAGGAGCACGAAGGCGAGAGCGGCGGATGCGAAGCCATGAGGTGAACTCGTCGGCGAGGCCGGGCGGGTTGGCGGCCTCGGTTTGCCGGGCGATCGCCTCGTAGTACTCCAGCTCGTGGACGATCACCGGCACGGTTCGGCCGACAGATCTTTCGATGACGCCGGTCGTACGGAGGGGTCAGGCGAGCTGGCAGCAGGGTGGCCGCGAAGGTGACAGGTGGCGCGCCCAAACGGCGGTGAGCGTGCCGGGTTGTCCTGCGTATGGCCGAGTCCGAGGCGACAGGTGTACGGATTCCCGCACGGGTGTTCCCGGTGACGTTTGTGCACCTCAACGGCTGTCTGCTGCTGTGCTTCCCATTCGTTCAGCCATGACCAGGAAGGCCATGGCTGACATCACGACGCCGAAGAGCAGCGATGCGGCGATGGTTGGGGATGGGTGCCATAGCCTCGCTCGCTCCAGGAACAAATTCGCAGTTACGTAGCTGACGACCCCGAACCTGAGGAAGAAGATTTGGTTGGTGACCATTCTCAGGGCGTAGTGGGCCACCAGGAAGAGCGTCGCGTAGACCCACAGCCAGCTCTCGTTGACGGCAAGCCAGACGGTTGCGACGAAGAGAGGCACCGTGACCAGTGCGAGCAGCGCGGTACGCCATGTCAACTCCGCGGTTACTCTGCGGCCGACGGCGGCTCTGGACTTGCCACGTCCTGATTTCCACGTGAGCAGCGTGGGTTTCGAGAAGCGGGCGAACAGGAGATTCTCGTCTGTGTCCTGCGCCCCGTTGTACCAAGTCATCGTCACCTGGCCATCGCGCGAGTGGAACACGGCACCGGCTGGTAGGCGAGGGATCGTGCGGCGGATGGATATGAGCGCGCGGATGACCTTGACGTGCCCGAACCCGATCAGAAACAGCAGCGTCGTCGAGACCGCCCACAGGGCGGCGGTGATCAGTATGGCGATCAGCAGATGCTTGAGAATTTCCATGGCGCACACCGCGTCTCAGTTGAGGAGATCGTCTAGGAATCCGTTGCCGTCAGCTTCAGTGCGAGTTCCATGGGCAATTCGGCTGGTCCCGCGGTGGGTCCCAATGTGGCCGTCATCGTCGAGGTCTGCATCGCCTGTCGGCTGCGGGCCCGCTGGTCCACGGCCCTGGCGGTGGATCCATGCCCACGATTCGTCCGCCAGCTCGGCAGCTGTGGTCGCTCCTGCGCCTCCCGCCGCGGCGGCACCGAGCAGCCAGGCCAGCATGGCTTTGGGCTCAGCTTTGCGCGGTGGCGCGGTAAATCCCTGGGCCAGCGCTATGGGGGTCAGGCATGCGCCACCGCCTCTCGGGTCGCCCAGGTCTTCCAGCAGCGCCAGGATGCCGTGGGCAAACGGCTTGGCGGCCAGAGCGCGGCCGAAAAGATCGGTGCCCACCGGACGTCCAGCCTCGCCGGCTTGGCGGGCTTGTGCCACCAGCAGGGCTAGACGGGGTGAGGTGAGTTGTGCGAGTTCGTCATGCCATCCCGAAGGCAGTGCCGGTGTCTGGATGACAGGCCACAGGGCAAAGACTGCGAGGTCGACCATGACGGACTCAGGGAGCGGTTCGGCGGGTAGCCGGGTGCATTTGTAGAGGTACTGTGCGGCCCCCGCGGCGAGCAGACGGCGGAGCTGACCGGAATCTTTTGGGGATTTCGCAAGGGTGGCTAGGTCATGCTGCAACGCGTCGAGTTCCTTGGCGTGACTCGCTGCGCGGCGTCGCCCGAGAGGCGCGTTGCTGGCTTTGGTCAGGGTGCGGTAGTCCGTTGTCATGCGGTCGATCCAGAGACGCAGGTCGGGCAGAGCGAGCGGAGCCTCGAGGCCCTCGTAGTGGTGATGGTGGACGATGCTCTGTGTGCCGTTCACGACCTGGTAGGCGTGTCCCTGGCCTTTCACGCGGGCTTGGAGCCGGATGTCCTCGGCTGATTCGAGCCCATCATCAGGGGCGTGTGGACTCATGCGCCACAGTGTGGCCCGAGGGCCTGATCAAGTGCAGCCGAATCGACACAAGAAGCCTGTCTGTGTGCCATGTTGGGCACATCCTGCGTTAGGCGGGCAGAGGGGAGGCTTCGCGATGTCGGGTCCTGCACGGTGGACGGTGGCAGGCGCCTCGTCGGTAGTGGCGTTCGCTCTGGTGCTGTGGATGGTGCGCGCGGCGTCGTGGGGTTGGTTGCCCAGCGACGACGGAGACCGGTGGGCAGTCGGCACGGCGAGCGGAGCGGTGGTCGCAGCAGCAGTACTGTCCGCGCTGACGTGGTGGACCTCACGCCCGGCATCTCCCTCTCCCCTGGCCACGTCAGGGCCGCGTGTCACGCAAGCAGCCGACGCCCGGGATGATGCCGTCATCGACCAGGCTGTTGGCCACCGAGTGCCGCACGGTACTACTTCGGCGTCCGCAACCCCGTCGGCGGGCCACCTCACCCAGCGAGCGAAGGGCCGAGGCCGGTCCCAAATCCGCCAGACCGGCGGCGACGATCATCCCTGATCGGCGTGCTCTTCGCACTCGCGCTGGAAAATGCCAGGCAGGCGCGCCGAAGAGCCGAACGGGTCCGGACCCTGTTCCCGGGGAGCCCAGTCCTCGCGGGGCTCACAAGATCGCCGCCGCAGGCTAACAAGCTCGTGCACGGTTAGCGGTGGGACGTCGAGCTCTGGATCTTCGATCATGGCTGCGTGGTGGGGAAAGCGACGCGCACAGCGATCATCAGCGACCGGAGAATCACGGGCCTGTCGGCCGCTGTGATCGCTGAACTCGTCGCCGAGTTCGACCCGTTGTGGCATGAACGGCACAAGGTCAGGCTTGTGTCCCGCTCGCGGAAGCGTGCGATGGGCGCCCCAGCGCGAAGCACCGCATGGCCTTCGTCGACCGGCTCCTGGCCACGCTGGTGCACCTTCGCCACGGGGTTACTCACGATGTGCCGGCCTGCTGGTTCGGCGTGGACGCTCGACCGTCACCCGGGCCATCGGCGAGGCTTGCGGCCCCTGCTCGCGGAGCGGGGAAGACCCGTTTGGGTATTCGACCAAGGAATCCGTCACCACCGGTCCTGCGTCAGCGCGGACGCCAGGTACGGATTTCCAGGTGCACGATATGGGCGTCTGGGCGGATGCGGCTGCTTTCCACGAGCCATTGGTGGACAGCCGCGGTCACATCTCCACGTGTTTGGTCGACGCGGTGGGCAAAGTCGGTGGCTGCGAACCCGCCGCTGGTCGCAGAGCCGTAGGAACGCTCTTCGGTGTGGTCGGCGCGTTGAATGACGTCGCGGCGGATTCCTGGCGAGTCGGTCCTGCTTCCGGAAGCGTGCAGGAAGCCGGTTCTGGCCAGGCGCACGGTGAACGCGAGGCGTAGGCCCTGGCGGGCGGCTTCGGCGATGAGGGGGCGTAGGCGTGCGGAGCCGGAGGCGATGGCTTGCGCTCCGGCTCGGCCGGTTCCGGTGCCCGTGGGGGTGATGAGGAGGGCTTTGGTGCGGACTCGGGCTTTGGTGCCTGCTGCGGTGGTGCGGCGGGTGATGTGCCTGGCTGCGATGGTGGCGAGTTCGGTGGTGTCGGTGATGCCCGCCGTCTGGACGGCGGCGAGTACTTGGGTAAGGGCTGGGACGAAGGCTGCACCTTTGTTCTTTGTGTAGAACTGGGAGACGAGGGAGGCGTCGCGGTTGATGATGCGGGCGATGTCGCGTTTGGTGTAGCCGGCTGCCTGGAGCTGGTCGGCGAGGCGGGCTGCTTCGTTCAGGTGCGGTCCGGGCGCGGGGCGGCGGGGCGGCATCAGGGTGCCTCAGGGGTGGTCGTGGGCTGCTGGGTGGAGCGGCCTCGGTCGCGCAGGGCGAGGAGTTCGTCTTCGCTGGCGGGTGCGATGACGGGACCGGTGAGGTGGCCTTTGTTCAGGTAGTCGCCGGGCTGGCCGTGGTAGGGCCATGGCTGGGGCTGGGTGAGGTAGACGGCGTCGGTGCGGAAGGCGACGACGGTGCCGGGCGGGGTGTGGAGGGCTCCGGCGTAGGTGTCGTCTTCGCGGTGGCGCTGGGAGAGGAGTGCGGCGCGGGCGGAGGACCAGATGTGGGCTGCCCATTCGGGGTGGGCGTTGGGGTCGCGGGTGAAGCCGGTGGGGCGCTGCCAGGTGATGGTCTCGTCGTTGAAGCCGATGATTTCGGCGTCGGTGGGGACGTCGCGCTCTGCGGTGCGGGGGGTGGTGCCGGTGACGGTGCGGGGGCGTTGGGCGAAGGCGCCGATGCCGTACAGGAGGATGGCGCGGACGGCCCGGGAGGCGAGGTGGGCGGCGGTGCGTTGTGCGGGGTCGCCGTTGAGGTCGGCCTGGGCGGTGAGGGAAGCCCAGGCTTCTTTCAGCTTCTTGGACCAGTCGTCGAGCGGTTTGCCGTCGTCGAAGAGGATGCCGTCGAGGATCTCGATCTTCCACGGGCCCAAGGGGTTGGACAGGGCGGTGTAGATCTCGGGTCCGCCTGCCCAGGTGGTGAACGTGTGGCCGGGGGCGGCAGGGTAGTGCCAGGCGCGGTCGCCGGGGGCGGGTGCGGGAAGGATTCCGACGTGGTTCCAGGTGTCGGGGACGGTGACGCGGACGTGCCAGTGCCCGCAGGCGAACAGGGCTTTGGTCTGTTCCTTCTGGGACCAGGAGGCAAACGTGGCGGCGGTGACGCGGCGGGGGGTGCCGACACCTGATTTCCAGGTGTGTTTGGCGTAGGCGAAGGTCCGGTCGTATTCGACCAGGGCGGGAAGCTGTTGAGGGACGCGGGGCGGGGTGATGAGTTCGGTGCGGCCCTGTCCGGCCGTCGCGTGGAAGAGGCCGCGGAGCTCTTCGGACAGGACGGGGTAGCCGTCGGCGTACTGGCCCTTGGTGGGGACGGTGCGGGTCCACAGGTCCCGGCCGGTCTGGGAGGGAGAGCCCATGAGGACGGCGTCGGGCCAGTGACGGCGCAGGGCTTTCCAGAGCAGAACGAACGCGTCGCGGATGATGGCGGGTTCGGTGCCCTCGGTGTCGAACCACTCCCCCGCCGAGCGGATCTCCACATGCTGCTCCCCGTTTTCGCGCTGGTAGCGGCCGACGGGATTGCGGGGGTGGACGAAGTGACCGGCCATGCGGTCCTTGCCGCGACCGGTGTCGGTACGCCAGCCCGGTGTGGAGGCATTCAGCCAGGCTCCGACAGCGTCCTTGAGGAAGGGGTGCTGGTCTGCCACGCGGTGCCAGGGAGCCCCGGCGGTGATGTAGATCCGCTCGACGCCGTCGGGCAGAACGTGGAAGACGGTGTTCAAAATCTCTGCGGCACTGGCGGTCGGCAGGTCCAGGCGGAACGTCTGGTCGCGGTGCACCAGCACACCCGTCTGCGTATCCAGGAAGACGGTGCTGCGGGCCTGCTGGGTGAAGTTGGGGTGTGTGGAGGTGAGGATTTCGGTGTGTGCGAACCACCGGTCGCCATCGGGGCCCTCAGGGACGCCGGGAAGGTCGCGCTGCTCTCCCGTCCGCACAGGCGGAGCAAGGGCAGTTGGTGGTGTTTGTGCCTGAGGGGCGACGGGATCGGTTGAGCATCGTCCGGGCGTCTGTGTAGCGGGCCCGGCTACTGAGGCAGGTTCGGGCGCCGTGTCGCTCGCGTTGGTTTCCGAGTGCCGGCTGGGTGCAGGTTCGGGAGTCGGTCGGGTCATGTCCGGTGCAACAGTGCCTGAGCGGCCGGGTGACTCCTCAGCAACACTGGTGGGTGCCGGACCTGCCCCGGGTTGAGGCGTCGGCTGGACGGGGATGGACTGTGCTGCCGGTGGGGCGGTGGTGAGCCGGTCGGGGGCGAGGATCGGGGCGATGGCCACCACGTCAGCAAGGCTGAGCCCGGCCGCAGGTGCGATCCGCTCGGCCTTCGCCTTCTCGTATCCGGCCAGCGCGGTGATCTGCCGTGCACGGTCCGTCTCCAGCTTCGCGAGCGCGGCCTGGGACTTCTTGATGTCATCACGCAGCACGCGCAGCTCGGCCAACTGTGCGTTATAGGTCTTTGCGTCCATCACGATCCCTCATGCCCGCAGGTCAGTTGGTGAGGCGGTTTCCGGTGGAGACGTAGGCGATCGCGCCGCCCGAATGCGAAGTGAGGCGCGTCCCCAGGAGAAGGTCAGCTACGTTCCGGTCCGTTTGACGTGGGGCCGTCACGTGCTTAACAGGAGTGGCCAGGTCGGTGAGGTATCCGGCAAGGACTGCGCCCGGAAACGTGTGCCGGCCGCCCTCACCTTTCTCCCAGGTGTCCAAGCCGGTCAGGACGGCCACGACGTAGCCTGACAGGGTCACCGGCAGTATTCCCCCGGCAGCCACACTGGCGGCGTCGCAGCGCCACCAGCCGCGCAGGCCTTTGAGGAGGTCGTCGGGCCCGAGGTTGGATCCGTATCCGATCCATTGTCGGTCGGTGTCTTCGACTTGGCGGGCCGCGTCGACACGTAGGACCCCAAGTTCCTTGGCCTCCAGGTGGTGCAGAGGTGCACGCTCTCGTTCCTGCAGGGCTTGAACGACCCAGAGGGGCGTCATCACCCGAACACCCCGCCGGGAGAGCCCTGGGAGTACGCCTGCCTCGACGAGGCGCCGGTAGGTGGTGATTGCGCAGCCCAGCTCCTCGGCGACTTGCCCCGTCGTGAGCAGCATGGCCTGCCTCCTGGCCCGTCGGGTCTTTTACTGCGCTGACGCTATCGTCAACTTCACCCCCGTTCAAGTCCGATCAGTTATCTGATTCGGCTTGTCAGGCGGCGGGGCTGATCTCGCGACGGCGCCTCTTCGCTCGCCGCTCTCTTCACACGGCACGGCAGCCTCATGCCTCGCAGACGCCCGGCGCAGCGGTGGGAACTTGTGGGATGTGCATGCGGGTGGGAGAGGACGGCCCGTTCGCTACGACAACGACCGCGGTGAGTGAAAGGCCGACGCTGGCGCGTCAGCGTCCGCGAGAGTTTGGGACGGAGGGTGCCCTGGCGGACGGACCTACCGCCTGCCTGGGCCGGCTTCTCGAGCGTGCGGCCACTGACGCAGCACTCGCCTCTTCAAGGCCGTGTGGGTACGCGCGCCCATACGGTCTTGGTGCCTGCGTGGCTGACCGACCATCCCCATGCCGTGCTGAGTCTTGTGACGAGGAACAGCCCGCGGCCGGTTTCGTCGAGCAGGCTGGATGGTCTGTGCTGTGGAAGAGAAGTGCTGGGGTCGGTTACGGCGCAGACGATGGCGCCGTCCTTGCGGACGAGTCCCAGCCAGGCCTTTGTCCGCGTGTGGGGGGCAGTGGTGCGCAGTGCATGCTGGATGGCGTTGGCTGCCAGTTCCCAGGCTACGGCGAGGATCTCGTCGGCCCCTTGCCGCCTGTTCACGTCCCATTCGGCCAGTGTCTCGTGGGTGAACTCCCGCACTTGGGACCGGGCGGCAAAGGTGTCGGTGAATGTGCTGGCGGCGAACCCTGCGGTGCTGATGCCGAGCGCCAGACCCCAGTCCGGGGGGTGGGAGACGGCGAGGTTACCGATTTCGAGTGGGATCATTTCGGCCAGACCGGACTGGATTCGGTCACTGCTGTCGCAGCAGTGTGTAATCGATGCTGGTGCCCGCACTGTTCATCCCCCGATGGGCGCTCAGTTGTCCGGAGCCCTCACGGCCTGCCGGTCGCTAGTATCCAGCCCACTCCCGTCTCGTGCAATTGCATCGACGATTACTACGCAAAAGAGGGGCGAGGGGCTCCCACTGTGAAGGCCACTGGGCTTCATCAGCGGGATGAAACTAACAGCAGACGGGATATCCGGCATGGACAATTTTCGCAATGGCATTTCTGCAGGTTCACTCGAAGGAGTGGACTGGGCGAAGAGTCGGCACAGTGGACCGCAGGGGAACTGCGTAGAGTTGGCCGCGTTGCCTGACGGGGATGTTGCGCTTCGTAATTCGCGCGACCCACAGGGACCGGCGTTGATCTACTCACGTGAGGAGATCAGCGCTTTCCTTCACGGGGTCAAGGAAGGCGAGTTCGACGCTCTCGGCATGTAACTTGCTTGTTCGGCAGGGGTGTTGTTCCCTGACGGAGGGCTTCTGCGTGGGATAATCCGAGTAAGCGACGTCCCGCAGGAGCCCACATGCAGGCTGTTCCCAGTGACCAGCGTCCGCACCCCCCGCTCGGAAGTTACCTTTCTCTGCCGGGATTCAGTCCGACCGCGCTGAGCATGGCGCTGGGGTCGAGGCTGCGGGCTCTGCGCATCGCGGCCGGGGTGAGCGCGAGAGAGGCGGCCGCGGAGATCGGCTGCTCCGAAGCGAAGATCAGCCGGCTCGAGCGGGGGCAGTCCCCTCCTCATGTGGGCGATGTGAGCTGCCTGATGCGGCGGTACGGTGCGGTCGCCGAGCTGGAGACTGCGTGTGAACTGGCCAGGAAGGCGAATGAGCCCGGCTGGTGGGAGGATTTCGGTCCAGCCGTTCCTCCGTGGTTCGACAAGTTCCTGGGGCTGCAAGAGGCCGCGGAGCTGATCCGAACCTATGAAGTACAGCTGGTTCCCGGCCTGTTGCAGACCGAGGAATACGCCCGCGCGGTAACCGTGAGCGGTGTTCCGCTGGCCACCCCGCAGGAGGTCAGCGCCAGGGTGGGTCTGCGTAAGCGCCGCCAGGAGTTGTTGCAGCGCAGTGTCAGCCCGACATTGTGGGCCGTTGTCGACTGGCCGGTGCTGCACAGGCCTCTGGGAAGTGCAGGACTGATGCGCAGGCAGCTGGAGCACCTCATCGAGATGTCAAGTTCTCCTAGTATCAAGCTTCAGGTGCTTCCGCCGGACTGTCTGGCTATCGGCACCCCGGTGACGTTGCTGCGGTTCGGCCTGCCGGACTTGCCGGATGTGGTCTATCTGGAGCACCCGACGGGAGCGAATTACATCGACAAGCCCGAGGACACCGCGCAGTATCGGTCCATGCTGGACCACCTGTCCATGACAGCGCTCTCGCCGGCTCAGACGGTCAGCGAGCTGAAGAAGACGGTCCGCAGCATCCGTTAGCGGGATTTCTGCCCGATGCCGCCTAGTTCCTGCAGCGGTCCGGGGACCGGTCTGCCCTGCATGTCGTCAGGCCGCCACAGTGACACGTCCGTCACTCCGGGATCGAGCAGTTCGAGCCCATTGAAGAGAATCGTGGCTTCGGGGACAGAGCGCACATGCCCCCACTGCCCGCCCGTCGCGTCGTGCATCACCGCGTCGATCCTGTTGGCCAGTTCCGTTTCACGGCTGATGAGTTGACTGGCCACCAAGAAGCTTCCGGTCGGCAGTGCATCGATGAGACGAGCGATGGCCGGCTGATCACCAGTCCGGTCGGGGAGAGTATGCAGATAGGAGACAGCGAGTACGGCTACGGGCCTGGTGAGATCGACCAGGTTGGCGATGTCGGGGTGGCTGAGGATGCCCGGCGCCTGCGACAGGTCACCCTGGACCACTGCCGTGCCGGCCTCCTCCATCAATGCCCGCCCGTGGGCGACCACCATGGGGTCCCGGTCCACATAGACGACTTTGCTCTCGGGCCGGGCACGGCGGGCGGTTGTATGCGTGTTCTCCCACCTGGGCAGTCCACAGCCGAACTCGACGAATTGGTCGATTCCATGGGCGAGAGCCAGGGTCCGGACGGCCCGAAGCCGGAAGTGGCGCTGCGCGCGGGCTAAAAGCCGGCTCTGGGGCGCCTGGTCCAGCAATCGGTGGCAGGCCTCGCGGTCAGCAGGGTAATGGTCCTTGCCGCCCAGGAAGTAGTCGTACATGCGAGGGACGCTTGCCCTGTTGAGGTCGATCGTTTCCGGCAGGAATTCGCGTCCTTGCACCATCAACACTCTCACCCGTAGCCATGCACTATCTACCCGGTAACAAGCATGTCACGAGCAACTAGGGTGGCGCGGGCCAAGTCGTGCGCTGACTTGACGAACTGGGCAACTTCCACATGCCTCTGACATATGCCCATACGCGGGGCGCGCTCAGCGGAAGACCGGTGTCGCGTCCAGGCGGTGACGATCCTGGCTCTGCAGGCTGTCGACGGCCTTCGCCAGGTCCAGGGCCACCTCACTCTCCTTCACGCCCATCAGCTCCGCCGTCTCCGCGCGACTCAAACAGAGCCGGTAGCGCAGGAGTACGGCATCGGCCTGCCTGGGGGGCAGTGCCAGATGCGCAGCATCTCCGGCATTGCCCCGGCGGGCCCGGTCGGCGTCAAGCAGTGCCCAGTCCACCTGAGCAGTGAGTACCTGCCAGGCCACGCGGGAGGGCATGTCGCTGCTGATGACGCTGGGCCAGACCACCACGAGCGCGCCGAGCACGGACTCGACGATCTGCCGGGCCTTGCCCGCATCGAGAGACCGGGCTCGGGCGTAGCGGATGTAGCGCTCCTGGTGGCGCAGGCAGAACGCGGTGAACTCGACAGGCAAGGTAAGTGCCAGGGGTGGGCGGGGCTGGGTGCCGAAGCCCTCGGCCGGGGCCGGAACAGGTGCGGGCCAGGAGACCGGATTCACTGCGGGCCCTGGCAGTCGAATCGCACGCCGTCTTTGCGGCTGCTCGGTTCGGGGTCGCAGGCGTTGAGGAAGGCGGTGTAGACCGCTTCCCACAACGGCCGGATGTCGGCGGGGCATCCGCCGATTGCGGTGACGAAGCGGCCTGTCTTCTCCCAGGTGGGGACGTGTCCGCCATCGAGAATGCGTTCAGCGGTCGCGACGTCGATCTCGCCGCCGGACAGTTCGCAGATCTTGACCGCATCAGGGCGGTCGGCCATCAGGTGCAGGCCCTGCAGTGCTGCGTACAGGCGGGCGTTGGACTCGACCAGGTCTTGTGGCGGGGCGGCCAGCCCGTTCGCGCTTTCCCACATGGCACGTAACGCCATGGGGTCTTCGCCGAAGACTTCGACCAGCTGGCAGACCACCGGCCATGAGGGGGTGCGCTGCACCGACAGGATGCGAGAGACGTAGGAGCGGGAGAGGTCGGTGGAGTCAGCGACTTCCTGGATGCTCAGACCGCTGGCGTGGTGCAGGTTGGCCAGGGCCTGGGCAAGCTGGCGGGCGGCCCTGCTGGCGGAGGCCACAACGGGCTCTGTCTCCCGAACTGCAGAGGTCGGTGAGGTATGCGCCTGACGGGCGCGCTGACGCTCAAGGGACCTCAGTGCGAGGCGGCGCATCACCTCGCTCTCGCCCCAGCGGGTGCGTGCGGTGCTCTCGCTCACGCACGCCGCACGTGCGATGTCCTCCCAGCTCGTCCCCCGGCGGCGTGCGTCACGGGCGGCGGCGCCCATGTAATACGCCACTTCCTTCATGACCACCGCAGCACGCGGCAACAGCTCGTCCACGCCCTGCCCTTCGTACTCTGCGTCGAGCAGGTCCGATGCGAGGGTAAGCAGCTCTTCTGCGATCACCCTCGCCAGTGGCCGTCCGGCGTGAGCGTTCGCCGTGCCGGCGCCGGCGCCCCGCCCGTCGCGGGCTTTTTGGGCCTGCCGCCTGCACGTAGCCGTGCAGTAGGTCTTCTTGCGTCCACGCCCGGTGCGCTGCTCGATCCTCTGCCCGCAGTGCCAGCACCGTGAACTCTGTTCGGTCGCCTCGTCCGTCATTTCCGTCACCATCTGATCGCTCCGTTTTCTTTACCGGTCGCGCAATCCGCGCACCCCAACAGAAAAGGAATAGAGGGTTCCGATTGATGGGGGTGCGGGCATCTCGCCCCTGTCCGGCGGCGCCGCGCCCCCACAGCGAGGGCGCGGCGCCGGGTAGAGGTCAGGTCAGGGAAACCCGCTGGTAGCGGAGGTAGGAGTGGCGCGTTCCCATGAAGAGAGCACCGACGAGAGCCGCCGCGGCGGGCTGCTCCCAGGACTCAGTGATCAGGATGACGGCGAGGACCGGAACAGCCAGGAAAGCGCCCAGCTGGACCGTGACATCCCAGGCGACACCCGTGAGGGTTTCGCCCGCCGTGAAGCGCGGAATGTTAGCGTCGTGACCTGCCGCGAGCTGGTAATCCCTCACGGCAGCGATGAAGCGGTCGAGATACATGGTCTTCCTTCTGTGGAGCTATGTATTCGGTCGTGGAACACGAGGGGGCCCTGGAGTTGCTGGGAAGGCCGCCTGGGGCCCCACTCGCGACACGGACGCTACCGCCCCGCACCAGCCGTTATCCATTTGATCGGCTAAAACTTGCAAACCCCCGGCACGGCGGTACAGAAAATCCATCCACCAAGCGGCTGGCACTCCACTCAAACTGATCAGTTATCAGTCAGGATCGCGCACGGTCGCCCATTTTTGATTACTTCAAAAATGCTTTCGGCACACCATGCAATTGTGCGAGCATCAGGCCCACTTATCGAGGCGAGTGACCAAGATCTCTTACGGCACTCAGTGCCCATTCGAGATCACGTGACGCCAATGCCACTGCCTGCACATTCGCCACTCGCGCGGCACTCCGTGCCTCGGCTGATCTCCGTTCGGAGAACGGGATTTCAACCTGTTGAGCGCCTAGCACACGCGCTCCTGAGGGGCGGGGCAGCCGTGACGGGACGGTCACGGCGCCACCGGGCGGGGCGCGCGCCCGGGCACACGATCGATCGGTCTGGTTCGGCATGACTCTGCGTCAGGCACTGTCGGCCCGCCTCTGCCAGCACTGACGAACCGGCGCCGGCGGCGTAACCGCGCGCTTCGGCCGACTGGCTGCAAGAGAACATGGGCGCTGATGGCGCTGATCGATGCTGAGGACTTCACCGCGCTGGTGGACGGCAACGTTTTCCAGGACATCTCGGTCGCCGACGGGCCGAAGACGGCTGTGTGCGCAGCCCCGCCAATCAGCGACAGCCCTGCGCCGGCTCCTGCCACGCCAACTGAGCCGAGCTTCACCGCACTGACCGCTCACTGGGCGGCAGCGGGGCGTGTCGTGCCCGGCCGGACGGACCGGGAGTGGGCCATAGTGGCAGGCAGCTGCCCGTGGCCCCAGTGATAGAGGCCAGCGTGGTGCGGTGTTCGCCTCACCCCCCAAGGCCGCACTCGCTGCACCGGCTGGCAGCCTCGGAGCCTGCCCGGCCACCGAGGCTGCCAGCCCGGCGGTTCACCTGAGCCCCCTTCGGTCAGGCAGCGGACTGCAACCGCGCAGGTACACGTGCGTGCCCCGACGATGAACCTTTGGACCGACGGGGGTCGGCTGGGCGCCATGGACCACTGAGCGTGGGCCCGACGATGCGGGCTGGACTGCCCGCCCGGCGGGCGAGGTGCAATCTCACTCCCATGAATGATCTTCCAAATCCCGACTGCGGTGGACACCACGACCGGCAGCCGCCGGTACAAACGGCTGACCTAACGGTCAAGACGCCCTGCGCGATTCCCCGCCGCACCCGCCGTTGCGGTGTCTCCACGCAACGGGCTCGGGGAACGGGCTGGTCGCAAGGGCCGCTGCCCAGCCGCAAGCGACGGTGGTCAGTCCTCGGGCTTGGTAGGTCGGGCGGTTCGGCCGTGCTGGGCCGCGTTGACCCGAACCAGCACGGCGGGTGGCGTCAGCCAAGTTCTACGGTGCACTTCTCGGTATACGGCTCGTCGCGCCAGAGACAGATCTTGACGGTGACGTCCCGACCGCCGATGACGGTCGGGACCGCAGGGGTGCGGACGTAGTCACGCTGGTCGACTGGCAGTGGAGTGCGGCACTCGTGCCAGTCGTCACCGCCGTTGTCCGTCCAACGCAGTCGGATGCCGCCCGAGTGAGGGTCATTGTCGTCCGATCCAGCCCTGCCCCAGTAGTACTTGGGGCCCTTGTGGCTGAGGTAGCGGGCGGAGCCATTCATGATGTCAAAGTCCAGAGTTGGTGTGATCATCGTGGCTTGGTCATCGGTGAAGACCTTGGCTGGCTCTCTGATGATCTCACCCTTCTTAGTGCCGTCCAGGCAGCTGAGAATGCGGTTCTTGCTGACAGTCTGAGGGTTCTTCCCGTCGGCCTCGTCGCTGGAGGTAAACCACGCTGTTGCGGCCGCCACAGCGACAAGGGCGCCTGCGGTCATGGTGAGGAATCGTCGGCCGGGCCACCAGTTGCGCAGCTTGGGGTCTGGGACGGGCGGATCCTCATCCACTTCCGCGACCGCGACCGTGTCCGCGTCCGCGTCCGTGACAGCCTTGACGGCCTGCAGGAGTTCCCGCTTCTGCTCGTCACCGAAATCGATGTCAGCAATCTGGTAACAGGCAGTGGCGACAGCAAGGACCCAGGCTGCGTCTTTGACCCGGGGCAGGTCGCCCTTGAACGCCTTGGCCACGTAGTTGTGCGGGGATGCTCCTTCAAGCGAGATGGTCAGCAGTTGCGGGTTTTCGGATGTGGTGTCTGGATACAGCCGGTGCCTCTTGATGACCTGCAGGATGTGGCGCGTGGATTCGGCGCGCCCGCGAAGAGTGGGGGCGGTGCCATGGTCCTTGGCGAGCGCCTGGGCTCCACGGAGAAGTCGCGCGACGTGCTGTGCTGCCTCTTGCTGCTGCGGGGTGGGTCTCGTGCCCATACTCACCCTTCCGAGGTTGATGGCCAGTTGAGGGTCCGCCGATTCTGCCGCATCAGCTGTCGTGGTGTCTGTCAGCTGTCTCGCCGACACAGAGCTGCAGGTAACAGTTGTCTTTCGTGGACGAACTGCAGTGCCGACTGCTCTAGTTGGATTCGTTCCCGCTCACGCTGGGCGCTTCCGAGGAGCGCCTGTTTCTGCTGCGTCCGTAGCGGGAGTCTGAACCGTCACGGTTGACTGAAAGAGGAAAAGACGTGAAGCACCCCAAGGCCGGAGTCTTCTTGGCCAAGAACGCTTTGAGGGCCCTTGCAGTCGGAGCATCCGCCGTTGGCCTGATCCTCACGCTGGCGGGCCCGGCCAGCGCACAACAGCGGGTATGGACGTGGTCCGGGAACAGGATCGCAATCGACAACAGCCCTGGAACTGGCGCCTCGTGGGCCTGGGTCAATGACGAGATGGCCGACCAACGCGGCGTTTGCCTGCTGCTCAACTTCCAGAAGGTCAACGACATCGCCATCTGTGACGGGAACGGCGCACACAACGAAGCGACCTCCGAGTCCTACTCGGAAAATGTCTTCGGGGACGTTGTGGAGTTCCGGGCATGCGAATACGTCGGTGACACGTGGACGTCCTGCTCGTCCTGGACGTCCGTGTAGTGACGGCCGCTCCTGAAGGGCTCTCTCCCTGAGCCCTTCAGGAGCGCAGCCATCGACCACTGCTGACGGTGGCCTGTGGGCGGCGTCAGCTCCTTCTCCAGCCGGGTGACCGTGGCCCGCGCTGACATCAGTGCCACCGTCCTTGCCGCCCGTTCCTGCATAGGTGTCCCCGGTCCCGCCGGAGACACCCATCGCCTGGCCCACGGGCTCCGTCCCCGTGCCCGCCGCTGCCAGAGCCGTCGCCGTCCGAGTACAGGAACGGGGGAAGGCTGTGGCCGTAAGGGGGACCAGCCAGCGCACGCAGCGAGGCCGCGGCGGGCAAGGGGCTTCGCATTCATGGGTGCGCTCCAGGGCTTGTGAGTGATCCGCTCCTGGCGGGCATAAAAGACTGAGCGCGCTGCCCCAGCAGGCGCCGCTGACCGGCGCGGCCTACCGTTCATTCATGAACGCCACAAGCAGCCGCGAACCGCCCGCCTGCACCAGGTGCGGCGAAGCCCTCAGCTACTCGGGTCATGTGGACAAGACGGCAATGGGACATCAGAACCGCGAGCAGGAGCGCGGAATCTTCAAGTGCCGTAACGAGGCGTGCGAGAACTTCGAGACCGTCGTGGAGCCCAGCTAGCGCGCCGTCGCCAGCTGCTCGCGGGGCGCGGACGGTCGGACTCGGCGAAGAGCTCGCACATGTGGCCCGGGAAGTTGCGCACCTACGCGTTCTTGGTCCTCTTCCTGTCGTCGTCCATCGCCCGGCCGCGCGAGGCTTCCACACGCGGGCCTGCCGCTCGAGGTGGCACTGCTTCTGGGTCTCCTTGCGCACGAGACGGTGCCGGCTGGGAGTGGCCGTTGTGCTGCATGGCCGGGCCGCACATCTACCGCTCGCCACGGTCGCCTCGCGACGGTGTTCTGCAGCTCGCATCGTGAGCACGGTCAGGAGCCGCTTGCCGGTGCCTCACCACTGCGGCGAGGCCACCGCCGCCAGGTCGCGGGCCTCTTCGTCTGGCACCGGCCCGTGGAAATGATCATCAGCCAGGCGCTCAAAGGTCCTCGTCGCGCAGGAACGCAGCGTTCGGCAAAGGGAGTCGGCCGAAGTAGAAACAGTGCGGCGCGCCTTGGCGGGCCAGCGAAGCTCGATCCCGCAGTGCGGGCAGAAAACGAAGTGCTCGGTGATGTCTCCGCCACAGCCATACAGCAACTCGCGGACCTCTCCACGTAGGTGTCAGATCACATGCAAGGCTACGGCAGGCAGTGATCTCAGGTACCCGGATGTACCGGCAACCCGCCCGCAGCGCTGGCCTTACCGCATCGCCGGTTGGCCAGGCACGGCCGTCACACTGCCCACGAAGCAG
Organism: Streptomyces sp. NBC_00887; assembly: GCF_045207585.1. Classification (NCBI taxonomy): domain Bacteria; kingdom Bacillati; phylum Actinomycetota; class Actinomycetes; order Kitasatosporales; family Streptomycetaceae; genus Streptomyces; species Streptomyces sp. NBC_00887. Next base: position 9,950,116 of record NZ_CP108788.1, on the reverse strand, counting down.
GGGCAGGCAGAGGTAGGCGGGGCGTGGGAGCAGGTCGACGCCTCGGCGGTGCCTGGCCAAGCGTCTCCAAGGGCGCTAGCTGCCAGAGACGGCGGTGGCCGTCTGGTGAACAGCGGTGGCAGACTGCAGTCCATGGGTGAGGGTGAGGTGCGTGCTGCACTGACGTGGACTGATGAGGTGGCGCAGGCCCTGCGGGGCAACAGAATTGACTCGGCGGAGGGGGAGCTGACCTGGCCGGAGGCGCTGGAGCAGTTGCGTGCACGGGCTGGCGACGGACCCTACACAGGGCGTCAGCGGCAGCCTTGGGAAGCAACGATTTCCGATCTCACGCATGGTGCCGGCCGATTGGGTCCAGCGGTACGCCACCAGCTGGAGCCTCGTCTCACCGATCTCCTTGCCGCACTATCGCCGCCGCCGAACGCCAGCGCCGCGGACCGTATCGCCACGGCGGCGCGGCTGGCCGATGAGCTGCTCAGGCAGGCTAGTAGTGGGCAGTTGCTGCCCGCGGCGTGGCAGGACTTGTTGGGCTCGGCGCGCGACGGTGTCGGCTTCGACGCACTCGACGGGTGCCGGAAACTGCTGTACGTGTTGTTGCGGCGCTCACAGCATCAGGCCGAGCGGTTGTGCCACCAGTTGTCCGCGGTGATGCGCGATGACGCAGTGTCCGTGCAGCGGGCCCAGGTGCGGCTGGGTGATCTCGATGTCATTGCACCATCGAGAGACATAGTGGGTTCTGCGGCCGGGTGGAGCCCGCAGGCGCGCGCCGATCTGTGCGAGCGGCTGGTGGTGGCTCAGCCCCTCACGGCCCATCATGTGGTGTGGCACGCATTCAGACGGGCGGCGACCACCAAGATGGTCGAGGAGTATGGGCCCGTCACGTTATACGACAGCGAGTGGTTGCGCGGGAACCTGCTCAATGACGGGCCGTTCAAGAGGGATCTGCCTGCCGAGGCAACGGCCGACGACGGCTTCTTTCCCGCTGAGATGCTGCCCGAGGGGAAGGATGTGGTGATAGCCAGAGTCGATTTGGGTTCCAAAGCCCGGGCCGATGCGCCGGCCGACTCCCGTGTCCTGGTGCAGTCCTTGATTCTGGCGGCCACATTCCCCGCGGACCGGCATGGCTGGGAGCTCTACGAGGGCTACATCCATGCCGCCAATGGTGACTGCGGCTGGAAGGTGTTCAGTCTGCTCGACGAGGACATCGACGCCCGGATGCCTTACGGGCCGATGGACATCACTGCGAGACGCCTGTCGGAGATGGCACCGCGTGTAGCTCCGCACTTGGCATCCGGGCTTGCTGACCTGTCTGGTGTGGTCGACGCCATCGGCTGGTGGAAGGCCTCGGGAGTGCAGCCCCCGCACGCCTCAGTACTGCTGGATGTGCGCATCCTGGAGACCGTGGCAGGGATGGTGTGCGGGCATGGACAGACCTGGTACGGGTATCTCGACGCCTATCACAAGAACGCATGGATCCGGCGCTCCATGACATCCGAGCTGTTCCATGTGGTGTGGCATGCGCGCGATGACCTTCACCGGTGGAGCGCGCAGGAACAGGAAGCGGTCACTACGATCCATGACAAGCTGCTGCGTCATCGACGCTGGGAATCCCACGCTGACATGGCCCAGGTGGTTGCCGAACTTCCCGCCTTGGCAGCAGCTCTCCCGGAACACACGCTGCAGCATCGCCGGACCGCTGCCGCGGCCCACCGGATCTCGACCCCTGAAGGCGTACGCGCCTGGTACACGGACCTGGAGAACAGGTGGATGCGAACCCTGGGCCGGCTGCGGCTGGTCCGCAACGCCCTCGCCCACGGCGGCCCAGTCACCGCCGCCGCCGCCGCAGCCAGCGTCGCCCCGGTCGTGCACCAACTAGCCGGAGGAGCACTCCTGTCCAGCCTCACCGCACTCGCAGAAGGAACAGCTGCGGCTGATCGGCACGAGGCGCATCGCGATCGATGCGATGCGTGGGCCCGGGACTGTCTGTCCGGCACGGCCTACAAGCCCTAGCAGCTGACGTAACTGCAGCACATCGCACCGTGCCTCTGGATCGGCTATCGGCGGTTGAAGGGAGTGACCTGCCAGCGCAGGGCGCCCCGACTAGAATATCCCAGACGTAGAAGCTCCGCTGGCATCTAAGGTCCCCCTGATCGCGTGGGCTGGGTGCACATAGGAAGTGCCATCAACTTGCCCAGCAGCAATGTCACACGATGTCACCACGTGATGTCACCAGCCGCCACCAGGGATTTCCCTCCCCCAGGCCAGACCACCCAAATACGAGACCTGACACTGGCTCAGTAATGACATCCTCTTGATGGCACCGCAACGACTCTTCACAGTGGGCCGACGTACAGGTGAACCAGGGCTCAGCGCTGGCTGTCCCGTGCGGCCTAGCGAACACCCGGTCATCATCGCCGACAACACGGCGCACCTGACCGTCAAGGCGGCTGCCCTGGCGTGGTGAGGGTGAGGATCTGTGCGAGAACCTGGGATTCGAGCCACTCGGCTACTGCTAACCCATGGGCCCCTGCTGACCCATCGGGTATCTCTCACGAATCAGGAGGCCAAGCTCACCCAGTACGGTGAGCAACGCCTGCCTCGTCCTACGGGCCTCCGCTGCCCAGGCCAAAAGAGAATCTCGGTGGGCCGACTCAGCGGCCAGAGCTTTCATCAACGCTGATTCGTTGTCCACGACCCAGGCAAGCCGACGATCTGCCGCGTTCTCGAATTCGGAGAGCAGGTCTGGGCAGTACACACGCATCATGTTGCGCAGCGTGCGCCTGGCAGCTTTGCGCCTATGCTCGCGGATCAGTCGCTTGAACAAGGACACCTTCGGTGTCAGCTGATTGACGATGCTTCGTTGCATTTGGACCGCGTGAACTGTGCCTGCCATCGGGCCGCCGTTAGACCCGCCACAGATCCTATTCACCGACTCGCCGTAGTCGTACCGCCTCCTGAACCAAGTCCGCCTTGCCGGCCCGATCTCGCCGTCGAGCTTCATCTCGATCAAGCGCGTAGTCTGCTCAGCTGCGGTGCACCACTGATCAAGAATCGCATGCAACTCCATTAGGCTGGCATGTAGCGAGGGCCATTCCGGCGATGCGGTTGCCTGTTGCCTTACACCTCGCACGACCGCACCGCCCGCGCGGGTAATGATGGTTGCCTCTGGCCCTGTGAGCATGCTTTCCCCCAACCGCCGACGCACGTCGAGTCATTGAGCCTATTCCAACCTGCTGTAGGGCGCACGGCGGTCGCCGCGAGCACGGTGCTCGACTGTTTCATGCACCTTCGGCATCCACGGGGTCTTTCTGCAGTCCCCCATCGCAGCGACTGGCCGGGGCTCCGGCGCCGACAACGGAGCCCTCGCGCCCCCTGACGTTGCTTCAGAGGGCCTCAAAACACCCGACGGCTGGCCGCCTAACCCGAAGACCTCAGCCACCCAATACCTACGGACATCAAGAACGTTCTGGTCAGAGGCTTGAGAACCTTGCGTTAAGCCCCCGAGGAAAGACATACGGGCAGTGATTTGTCTCGACTGAGGGGGCGTACAGGGGCGTGATGTCATCCACAGGCGACCCTCCCCCACCCGCACCGAGCCCGCCGAGACCATCGACGAAGCCGACGCCGACCTGGAGTACAAGGACGGCCAGGAGGTGCACGGACCGAGTGCCCCGGCGCGAGAGCTGCTGAAGTTCAGCACTCCCAGGGACCCGGCCGTGCTTGCCGCGTTCATCAAACTGCGGATCCTGGACCCCGAACGCGAGCACTGGCGACGCGGGATCGAGGCCTCCGTCCTCTACAACAGCGAGCACGCCGATCTGCAGGTGCCCTTCACCTACCGCGCCCCCGGCACGACGACGGATGACACCCCCGGCCCTGCGGAGGACGGTGCTGAGGGGACCCAATGGCCGGCGTCGCTGGCCGGGTTCCCGCTCGGGCAGTGGATCGCCGACGCCCGCCGGCAGTACGCCTGCGGCACCATGCCGAACGACCGCATCGACCAGCTCGAGGAACTCGGCATGATCTGGTCCACCGTCGACGTCGCCTGGGAAGAAGGCCTGTCCGCAGCCCGTGCCTGGGCCGCTCTGCACGGCCATCTGCTCGCTCCCTTGGATGCCACCTATCAGGGGGCGAACGTCGGGATCTTCCTGAAGAACGCCCGGGCCGCCGCCCGCCGCGCCGACGACAACACCCATCGCCAGGCCAAAGGCCTCCCCGCCGAAGCCGCGGGCTGGGCCCTGTCGGAGGAGCGGAGGGTGCAGCTGGAGGAGATCGACGCCTCGTGGTGCCCGTCCTGGGCTGTCACCTGGCAGCGCGCCTTCCACCTCACCCGCCTCCACCTCGAAGCCGGCGCACCCCTGCCCACCCGGCCCGGCCAGGCCCTGGCCGCCCTGGGCCAGGCCCTGGCCCAGGGCGAGGACCTCGGACGCTGGGTCCAGACGGTGCGCACCGGGTGGGACAAGCTCACCGGTGCCCAGCAGTGGAGGTGCGAGCAGGTCCTCGGTATCGAACCCGCAGAAGAGGCGGAGAAGCCGAAGCCCTCGATGAGCCAGGCCCAGAAGTGGGCGATGCACCTCACCGCCGCGAGGCAGTTCTTCGAGCGCGAGGGACATCTGAAGGTTCCGAGGAAGCACGTCGAGACGATCAGCCTCCCCGGGCCCGGTGCCGACCGAGAAGAGGAGCGTTCCCTGAAGCTCGGTGCATGGATCGCGAACCAGCGCCTGAGGGCAGCGTCGTTGACCCCCGACCGGATCGAGCAGTTGTCCAAGGTCGGGATGCGCTGGGCGTGATCGTGGGCTGACACTCGGCGAGTCCGTCCCTGGCAGCGTCTTGGCGACCGGCCGGCCGAGCAGGTCCGCTTCACCGGGTCGTGCGGTGCCCGACCCGTTAGCACCGTGCCGCCACCGCTGGCGTAACGGGTTGTCGGGATGCTGCGCGAACCGGGTGCAGGGTCCCCATTCTGGCCTCGTCCTCCATGTTGAGCCTCTACCTCGCTGTGACGATGAGCGCAGGGGCCCCGGAGGGATGAGGAGGCGCGGCACACCGATGGACACCGGCGACGACGTAGAGGCAAATCCCTCAGAGTCCGGGCGGCACGGACGGAAGTGGAAGACGGTTGAGCGGTTGTTGGGGGCGCTAGCAGCACTAATCGCGGTGATCGGTGGCGCCCTGTGGGTGTTCCAGTGGGCGGCCGAGGACTCGCCTGTGGAGAAGGAGCAGAATCTGGTCGAGCAGCTGATGCCGGGGCTGACCTTGGATCGTGCGGCCGAGATCATGGACGACAAGCCGCACTACACTCAACGGCTGGCATCCGGCAACAGGGTCTATCAGTACAACCGGAAATGGGAGCGCATCCAGCTCTTGGTGGACCCGGATAACATCAGCGTGCTGTCTGTGGGGGTCTTTGCGGACAGCACAGACTTCCGCCCCTCGTTCCCGCTCGGACGCAAGCATCAGCTGACGCTCAACCGCACGCTATACGACGAGATCGGCGAGCCATCCGTCCTTTTCGGCGACTGCGGGGTCCACTCCGGCAGCTACTTTGAGGCCCACTCGCTCCTGGAGGGAGCCCCGGCAGCCATCGTTGCCGTGGGCATCCATCAGTCCTTCCGGGGTGACAGTGAGACGAATCCCGCGTGCGGATTCAAGAATCTCCCCGGCTGCGTCCCCCACGACTTCAAGGCAGCCGAAGCCTTGACCGGCGACCACACGACGTGTCTGACATCCGCTCCCGAAGGTGCCTTTCGCAGAAGTACTCCCATCGCCGCATTCGTTGCCACCAAACAGGTCGAACTGTCGGACGACATGTTCCAGTCCCCGTACGTCGTGGGCGGCGGGAACTACTGACCGGACGAGCGATCCCATCTCACGTGCTCAGGGCAAGCAGCGGACGTCCGGGCACGTGGCTGCATGGCTACTCGTTACGGGCGTGCGCGCGAGGCGCCGGGCGCACCCGGACGAAGCTCCACGTCCGGTCGTGCAGGGCTCAATGAAGAACGGCTGATTTAAGCGGCACCTGGGAGAGAACGTCAGGCAGCAGCACTTCTCTCTTCTTCGACTCGGCTCGAAGATGGCTTGGACGGGTTGCGGAATCGACAGTTCTGGGCAATCAAGTTTAGAATTCAATTGACGCCTCCTTATGCCTACCCGTTTGATTGTTGCACCTGACCCAGCATCGAAAATTCATGTACAGCAAAGGTGGGGAACGTGCCCAGGACCACTGTCACGCGTCTACGCGGAGCATTAGTCGCCGCTATGAGCATTGCGCTCGCGGCCGGAATCACATCGACCGCGCAAGCGCAGACCACAGCCATCTCAGCTCTGACGAACTGGAATGTCTATTCGACACATTTTGGTCCAAACGGGGAGGATGCCCCCCTCCGCTACGGCCGCGGCGACGTGGCGGGCTCCGCAGGCTTCGGGAAGCTGCACATCGAAGACAAGCACGCGAGCCAAATGGCCAGCTGGTCCGTCATGAAGAGAGACATCGACAAGACGCTGGACAGGGGCACCTGCAGCACCACCGGCACTTCGGGCAACCGCAAGACCACATGCATCCTGAACAGCAACACCTTCTACAACACACGAGCACGCCAAATGAAGGTGGTCTTCGCGCACCGAGTCGACTCGGACTCCAGGGATGGCCGCCCTGTAGGTATAATCACCGCCTACTACTCCATCTGCGGCTGCTTTCGCTAACGGGGGAACATGTCACTTCAGAGGCAGTACACGGAATACCTGAGGGAACTCGAATTCGACGTCCGGCAAGGAATCAACGATTCTTTGACCTCAGAAAAATACGGCACCCTCAATTCCCTGAACTTCCACGAAGACGATCAAGGCGTCTGGCTTGAGGCATCAGTTCAACTGAGGAAAATCGAGGCGCCGTGGAAGTTTCGCCGTGTCGTAGTTCGACTAGATGGCCCTCTCGACAGCCCGCTCATGGCCTCAACCCTCTTCAGCACAGCCATGATTGAGGACCTGGACACACTCCCGTGGCCGCCAACCAGCGCCTGACCGACCAGCAGGCAGGGAAGCTTTCCCGCAGCAAGTGGAAGCCACCGCAGTGAGCACGCCATCTTGATCGGCAGCGACCGTTCAAGCGCTCCATGACGTCTCGGGCCCGGCAGTGGGCTGAAGGGCGGCGAGTCAGCTTCTCGGTAACAGCTAGAGCTGGCCAGCCTCCGCCCGAGCCCGCAGGAACGCGCAAGAGGCCGCTGTCGGCCCACCGCTCGAGATGCATGAGCGCCGACGACAGTATGCGGTGGTGGTCATAACCCTGCAGGGACGCCGCCTGCCTGCAGGCCTGGACCGCGGCTGCCCGCCGAGAGGCACCTCGGGTGCAGATTTTCGTCGGCACCTCTGGAGCGGCGCCCAGGCAGGTGCCGGTCAGCGCGAACGGCCATGGCTGTTGCCCCTCAGCGCTCGGGCTTGGTCCACCAGGCTGTCGAAGAGCTCCGTACTGATGTTCGGCGGGAGGCCGTCGCCCTTGCTGCAGCAGGGCGGCTTGGTACGCCGCTCCTTGGACGGCTGTTCCACCCTGGCAAGCTTGTAGAGCAGGGCGTAGACGTCCGTTGCAGGATCATCGTCCCGGTGTGGTCCGACGAGTAGGACGACGGCCTGATTGCGCGCGAGAAAGGCTGTGACCACCCGCATGGAGTTGCGCAGGTGCTTGACGCATAGATGCTCGACCACATCGCCCGTCAGCCGATACTTGAGCGCTTTGCAGCCCTGGCTGCGCAGCTCCTGCAGGAAGGCCTCGTAGGCGGTGTGGTCAACGCGCCGCAACCGCTTGGTCTGTTGTTCTGCAAGTAGCGTCACTTGTACGGAAGTTGGCACATCTAGAGCCTACTTCGACGCAAGGACGCCTTTGTCTGTTTTCGCCGAGGCTTCCTCAGCTCGAGTGAGAGCCGGCTTGAGCTCTCCTCTCCGGAGTTGCTTCAGGCTCGTTTGCAGTTCAGCGCTCTCCAGGAGCGTCGCGTCCTGAAGGCGGTACCAGACCGCGTCGAGGAGGCCTCTTTGCTTGCCTGCAGCGCGCAGCTCCCTGACGAGGTGCAGCACCCGGTGCAAGGTCTCGGGGTCGACTCGTTTGGGACTCTCTGTCCTCAGGGGAAGCAGACCCTCGCTGACCCATGAGTGCACGGTGCGACTGCTCAGGTCCAGGAGTGCGGCTGCGATGCTGAGGCGGACCGGGGCGGCGTCATGCAGAGCACTCAAGGCGACCTTACGAAGCTTGTCGGCCTGTTCCGGCGAGGTCTCCGCGATGGCCTCTGCAACCTCCTCGACCTCCTCAACACGGTCAAAAAGCCCCTTGACCTGCTCTTTCTCACGTTCCAGCGTCTGAAGCATGGCAACCCTCCTCCCTTCTTACTTCAGAATATCTCTCCTTTTTCGGAAGCAGCAACAGCTGGGGGGAGACCGTTACACACTTGGTTTCCTCTCGGCCCAGGGCAACGCATCTCTCCGCCTACCCAGCGCTGCCCGACATCCTCAGGAAGCCCGCCCCCACCTGTGGCGGCAGGCGGGGCAGGCGTGAGCGGCGCTTTGACGATCCGTTCTTTCATGGCTTTGTGCTTGTCGCTCTCCTCCGCATCGACCAACACAGAGGCCTGCATGTGGTCGGTCTCCCACACGTGGTTTGACGGGGTCGAGCCGAAGCGCTCCGGGGTAGCGGCTGACCTTGTCCTGGCGGTCGGCGACAGCAAGCAGGGCAGTGACGGTCGCAGCCAGATCCGTAATTCGTACTTACGCACTGATTTCGTCCCGGCATGCTGAGGCACCGATTCTGCAGGCCGCCGGGCCAGGAACACATCATGCTTACGCGCCGCACGCTCCCCTCCCGCGAGACTCCCGCGACGGATGCCGGGTGTGACCGCCACCTGGCTGCCGATCGGGAAGCTGGAACACAGCACCGGCCTGGCGACGTCCTGGTCACCGGCCCAGTCGGCCCGATCGGCAGCCGCCGCCGCCCTCCACGGCTGCCAACCCTGGGACATCGACCCCTGCGCCGGCTGTGCCGGCCCGCTCCCCCGGCGTCAGGTCCCGGTCGTCAGCGACGGTGCGCCCCCGGGCGGAGACCGAGGATGACTGGTGGGGATGAGGTGTCGGGGCTGAGGCCGACTGGGCACTTCGTCAGGCGGAAGTGCTCGCTGGTGTGATCGAGGCTCTCACGGTTGCCAGCACGCCAGGAGCTACTCGACGCAGGCACTCCCCGCCGGGTCCTGGAGCTGATCAAGACCCAGGGGGCAAGCGGGCTCACAGCCTGACGGCCGGAGGTTCCTCCTCCATCGCCGAGAACATCACCCGAGCATGGCCTGAATAGTCGAAGCCGGATCCGGTCGTATGACCGTTCATGCCATGCATCACCAGCGACCAGGTGGCCTCGAAGAACCGCACGACCCACTTCATGGATTGCAGTTCCACGAGGTCCTGCCTCGCGTCCGATCCGTATTCGCCCAGCAGGCGCCGATCGAGGTCAGCATCGAATGCGCCGGCCATGGAAATGGTCGCGAGGTCGTAGAGTCCATCGCCCAATCCCGCGAACTCCCAGTCGACGAGAAAGAGCTGGTCCCCCGAGTCCAATATGTTGTTCTCCCACAGATCATTGTGGTTCAGCCCCGGTGGCGCCCCAGCTTGGGCGGCTCGGTGTGCCTCGAAGTCGTCCAGCCGAAGCAAAGCATCCCCGACGCCCGGCGGAAGTGACAGACCCATGTCGCGCGACTGGCCGACAAGATGTCGGATCCGGTCGTAGATCGCACCCGGGCGCCCCGGCACGTCGGTGAGGCCATGCATCCGGTGAAGGACTTCGACCAGCCGCTTCATCGTCCCCGGACTCCCGAGGCCGCCCCGCTGCTGGGGCGGCAGCGGTTCCACCCACGGCGTGACGATCAGGCCGATCGAGGGGTCGCAGTACAGCACCTCCGGCGCGATGCCGATCGTTGCCGCGGCTCGTGCCACAGCCGCCTCGTCAGGGTGATTCACCCCGAGGCGCGTCGCACTGACGGGGTCGGCCTGCCTGACCACGAACCGCTCACCCGATTCGCAACGCACGACCCAGAGATTGTTGTTGAGGCTCTGCACGCCTTCCAAGGACTCGATGAGAATCGGCCCCGTTTCGGAGAACATCGGGATGGACTCGATGACTGACTTGGCGGCCGGTGTCGGCTCGGTGGTTTTGGCCATAGCTCCTCATCCTCTGACGTTCGGGGTGACAGGCGTGGGCCTAGACGGGGAGTAGGTCGCCAGCGCTCCGTCGCGCAGTTCCAGGTAGGGCCACCGCCCTACCATGCCGCGGAGGCGTTCGGACTCTTCCAGGACGCGAACAGCCGGCGAGCCGGTGATTCCCAGGGTGGCTTCGAGTGCTCCGATCAGGCAGGTCGACAGCAGCTCCAGCGAACCCGGGCCGCAGCGTGAGCTGTCCTCGGTCAAGATGAACCCGATGCCTTCGGTATCGCGCTCGATGACCAGACCCATGCCTGTCGTGTCCGGCTGATCAGCTGTCCGGCTTCGGTTTCGGAACTCGATCTCGTACCGGGGCAGCCGGTGCGGATAGGGCCTGAGCGTTGCGCCATACGCTGTTGCAAGCCCGCCGATCCGGGTCGGATCGGCGGGGAGGTGCCTCAATGCATCCCGATGATTTCGGTCGAAGCCCACAGCCCAGTCAGCCGGTTCGCAGGTCCGGGCGTCCCCGAGGGCCAAGGCGATCGGGACGTCGACCGACATCTGAGCGACACAGGGCTCGCGCTCGTCGTCGGGCTGCCGATGGGTCTCGACCAGCAGTGCCGAATCATGCGCCTGCACGATCTCCTCGGCGCGGAAGAAGAACGCACGGACCAGGTTCTGCCAGGAGATGCCGAGGTTTCGGGCACGTCGATCCAACCCCTCAACCACCTCGGTGCCCACACTGCCGACCGACCGTTCCCGCCCCATCGCCCCAGGCCGCTCTATCACCGGCTTGGACGTTCCCGGGTCACCTCCACGGCGGACCCGGTGCCGGTGACACCGGCGTTGTTGATCAGTACGTCGAGCACCCCGTACCGCGCACCGAGTGCTGCGAAGGCAGTTGCGATGCTCCGGTCGTCCGTGAGGTCGAGCGGTACACAGCCCTTCCTCTCGTACGCCGACAGCTCCCCCATGTTCCGCCCCTCGTCGTGGTCATGGACCGCCAACTCGACGACGTAGCCGCGGTCGAGGAGCAGCCGCGCGGTCTCCAGCCCGAGTCCGCGCTCCGCGCCGGTGATCACTGCTATCGGCACAACACACTCCTTCGCTCGAACACTGACCCAGACATCCGATCTATTCACATGATACAGACAATATCATCGGATCAGTCAAGGGGGAACGTCGAGCTTCGCATCCAGGCATGGCCATCACGAATCCTGACGGCGCAGAGCTCTGCCACATCAACTTCCGCCCACTTGCTGGGAGAAATCTGATGGAGTCGCCGCAACAGTGATCCACGAAGGTGATCAAGATGGCTGATGTTGATCTCTGATCACGCATGGCCTACTGGCCAGTGAGACGATATACCAGAGACAGACATAGGATCTTTACGGTGGACTACTGGCCGAGATCACCGGGGGAAGGGTGGCAATGTCGATCGCCGTCTCACAGGACCGGAACCACCGGTATTCGGTCGTTGTCGAGAGCCAGGTTCTGTCGTCGTCAGGACCGTTGCGAACCGTGTTATCCGGGTACGACGGCGAAGCGCTCGTCGTCGTGGACGAAGAAGTGTGGCAGCGCTGAGGCCATGACGTCGGAGCGTTCCTCGCCCAGGCTCCGCACCGGATCCTCCGGCTCCCCGGAGGCGAGGAGAACAAGATGCCGGCAACAGGCTCGAAGTCGTCAAGGCAATGGACGAGTGCCAGATCGCGCGGCGCTCCAGCCCCGTTCTGGTCATCGGCGGCGCGTCGTGTGCGACGAACGTCGACCGAGTCTTCTGGAACATCTAGGAGGAACAGTGCATCCGACCTCTGAATCGGCAGCTCTGACGGCCGAAATGACGGCAGCCGCAGACGACGCGCTGCGGCTGTTCAAGCACTACGACACCGGCCGCTTCGCACTGACACTGAGCGGCTCCATGAGCAAGGGGACGTCCGACGAGCTGTCTGACACCGACTTCCGCTTCTACTCGGACACGCCGCGTCCGGACCCGGGCCCGGAGTGGGACGCCGACTGGCAGGCGGTACGGCGGCGCTGGGCGGAGAAGGGCGTGGTACTCGACGAACCCTGGTTCCGCACCGTAGCCGAGGTGGACGCGGTCGTGGACTCCTGGCTCGGCGGCCACGGCACGCCCGATGACCTGGTCTGGACCGTCTGGGGCTACCATCCGCTGGCCGACCTGGCGTGCCAGATCCCCGTCCACGACCCCGACGGCCTCGTCAGCCGGTGGCGCGACCGATTGGAGCCATATCCGGACACGGTGCGGCACGCGACGATCCAGAAGTTCCTGCCCGCGCTGCGGTACTGGCGGGACGACTACCACTACCGGAACAAGGTGGAACGCGCCGATCTCACCTTCCTCAGCAGTCTGACCGCAAAGCTCATCCACCACATCCTTCAGGTGTTGGCGGCAGTCAACCGGGTCTACTACCCCGGCGACGGCAACAACCTTCGTCAGGCGGCGGCCTTCCATACCGCTCCCGAACAGCTCGTGTCCCGCATCGCCGCCGTCCTGTACCCGCCGGGTGGATCGGCCGACGTCAGGGCTCAACGGAATGGGGTCATCGCTCTGATCGACGAGACGATCGCCGTGGTCAAGAACTCCGCACTGGACGAGGAGGATGGGGCATGAGCGGCGAGCCGATTGCACCGGCCGGGGCCCGACGGTGGGTTCCATGCGAGGAGGATGCTTCCGGACACAGCTTCGGGCCGGAGGAAGCGGCTCTGCTGGCTGAAGTCCTCGCCTCGGGCCGGCTGCTCGCCGCCTCCGACGGCTTCGTCGGCCAGTTGGAGGCCGAGTTCGCCCACCGGTACGGCGTGCCGGAGGCCGTGGCGTGCTCCTCCGGCACCTCGGCGGTCCAAGCCACGCTCGTGGCCCTGGGCCTTTCGGCCGGTGCCGAGGTCATCACCACCCCGATGACTGACATCGGCGGCGTGTCACCGATCGTCCAGGAGCGTTTGACGCCGGTCTTCGCCGATGTCGACCCGCTCACCGGCAACCTCGATCCGGATTCGGTCGCCGCGGCCGTCGGTAGCCGCACCGAAGCGATCATCGTGACCCATCTCGTCGGCAAGCCCTGCAACATGACCCGCTTGACCGCGATCGCGCAGCGCCATGGCCTGGCCGTCATCGAAGACTCCGCCCAAGCCTACGATGCACGCACGCGGATCTCCCGGTCGGCACCTTCGGCTCTGCCGGCTGCTTCAGCACCCAGCAGACGAAGCACATCTCCGCCGGAGAGGGTGGCCTCATCCTGGTGAACGATCGAAGCCTGGCCGTGCGCATCCGGTCCTGGATCAACAAGGGTGTGGAGAACGGAGTTCGTTCGCGCACGGAGGACCATCCGCTGGCGGGCGTGAACGCACGGATGACCGAACTTCAGGGAGCGGTCGCGCTCGCACAGCTGCGCAAACTCACGGGCTTCGTCGAGTCGCGGATCACGATGGCGGACGAGTTGTCGGCCATTCTGTCGGACGTCGAAGGGCTGACTTGTCCGCACAGCGATGTCGGTGAGATGCAAACCTATTGGAAGTATCTGCTGAGCGTCGACCCCGACCTCCTGCCCGGCGCCCGCGACCGGCTTGACGCAGAGCTCACCGCTCGGAGCACGGTGGTCCAGGCCCCAGTTCACGAAGACCCTGTTCGACTGGTATCCCAGCCGACTCGTCGGTGCCGGGCCGGCGCCGCCGGGGGGCGCGCGGGCCCATGAGCTCGGCGGTGACGTGGTTCTCGTACGCCTGGGGCTGACCGGTCACGGCCGGATCGCCTCCTCGTCCCCGGCGGCGATCCGGGCGCGGAAGACTGCCTCGCCGGCGGCGTCGTGGTGCTCCAGGTGTGTCCACCAGCGGTCCCAGTCGAAGCCGTCGCTGTGGTTGAAGGGGTGTGCGAGGGGGCGCAGCTGCTGCCACTCGCGCACGATGGCCACCTTCTGCCACTCGGTGCGGTCGGCCGGGTCCGTCTTCAGCAGGTGCTCCAGCAGTCCGACAGCGTTGGAAACGTAGAGGCTGCGAAAGAGAGCTCGTCGGTCTCGCCGACGTGTTCGTGAAGCCGCTCCAGCTGCTGGTAGCAGAACGCCTCCAGGTCTCGGACGTTCCCGTGCGTGAGCTGCTCGGCGTAGTGCAGGACAACAGCCCCGGGCTACGGACTTGCCGGCGACGCCGCCAGCGCTCTGGAGCACGGCACAACCTGAGAGGCGACGTGCTGCTGGGCCGCAGCCTCCGGCTTAGCGCCTTCCAAGGGCCCGACGCCGCCCCGGCCGTGGAGCCATCTGAACTACCGCGGCAACCACGGTCACCGACTTCCGGCGCGCACTAATTCACCCGTCTGGTTGGCCGACCCAGACGGTCAAGGTTCGGCCACCTGCCGGTGAAGTCGACTGCGGCGGACGGGGGCGTAGACGACCGTTTCCGCCCCCGGGCTGGATCGGATCGGCATCACTGTCTCTGGGATTTGGAGCTACCAGATGACAGAAAGTCTGACGGCCGAAGGAACAGGCGTGCCGACAGCAACGAGAAGCCCGTCGGGAGCCGGACCCACAGCACAATTGAAGTCCACCGTGGTGCCGGAGAACGCCGCCCCGTCGAAGGTCACTGTTCCGCGGGAGAACGCCGCTCCGTCGAAGGTCACCGTGCCACCGGAGAACGCGGCTCTGTCGAAGTTCACCGTGCCACCGGAGAACGCCGCTGCGCCAAAGTCCATCAGGCCGCCGGAGAATGCCGCTGAGCCAAAGTCCACGAGGCCGCCGGAGAACACCGCTCCGCCCAAGGTCACCGTTCCGCCGGAGAACGTGGCGGAGTTGAAGCGCACCGTGCCGCTGGAGAACGTGGCTCCGCGGAACTCCATCAAGCCGCCAGAAAACGTTGCACCGCTGAAGCGCACCGTGCCGTCGGAGACAACCGCTCCGTTGAAGATCACTACGCTGCCGGAGAACCTGGCTGCGCTGAAGGTCACCGTGCCGCCGGAGAACACCGCTCTGTTGAAGCGCACCGTGCCGCCAGAGAACACCGCACCGCCGAAGTTCATGTCGCCGTCGATAGTGACGCCGGTGAGGTCGAGGTCGCAGCCTTGCCAGGAGCGGTGGGTTTCCTGGGGGCGACGGAAATGGTCCCCGATGAGCCGCAGGATTGTGTGCCGGACCTTGCGAAAGGCCAGGTAGCGGTGGTGTTCCTCCTGATGGGTGGGGTCGTTGCCAGGGTCGGGGGTAAAGGGGAGCTGGAGGTAGGCGCAGAGGACGTCGATGCAGGTCTGGCGAAGGTTGTCGTCGGGGGCGTCGTCGGCGAGGCCGGCCAGGGCGTGGACTCCGCCGAGCCGGACGGCCGGGGAGTCCGAGCCGAGTTTGTCGACGGCCTGGGAGAAGCGTTCGGTGTGGAGCCGGGTGGCTTCGCGGTGGGCGCCGGCCTCGTCGACGCGCTGGCGGCGGTAGGCGACGACTAGGGCGACGAGCGCACCGGCCCCGGCGACCACTCCGAAGGAGAGTTTCACTAGGTCGAAGAGCGTCTTCGCGTCGAGCTTCGCGGTGGTATCGATCTCCTGGAAGTCCAGTAGGTCTACCAGGCCGTAGAAGACGCCGCCCGCGACCAGGACCGCAGCGACGAAGGTGAGGGCCAACGCACGGCCGACCTTCCACAACCGCAGCTCCCGTTCATTCAGTGATCGTGGCCTTCTCCTGGATGTCATGACGAGGAAGACAAAGCACTGAAGTCAGCGGTTGCAGTCAGCTGTTCCACCGCGGCCTCGGGCAGCGGTCCGCGCGTCTCGACTGCGGCCGCACGCTCCCGAGGACGGTGGCAACGGACACTCGCCGCTGGAATGGGCGCGGACCGGACCGTATCCACAGACGGTGCAGCTGCTGGAGGAGGCGGGCGCGGCGAGCTGATCCTGGGAGCCCGCCCCGTCAGGTCCGTGCGGCAGCCAGCATGTCGAGCGACACCTGCCATAGCCGCTCGGCCGCTACGGGGTCCAGGGCGTGGGCGGCGACTCCGCCCGGGTCACCCTCGTGATGGGGATGCGCCTCCTGGCAGTCCTCGAAGTACCGTCCGCCGATGCCTTCGAGCCCCGGCCACGTTGCCACCAGCACGGAGGTGGCCGCGCCCTGCTCGGGCGTCTTGAAGACGTAGCCAGAGGCGATCGCCTTGTCGAGTTCGTCCTGGCTCATGTGGCGTGTCAGGTTCGACAGGATCGCGCCGGGGTGGACGGCGTTGGCGGTGACGCCGTCACCGGCCCAGCGCCGGTTCGCCTCGACCGCGAAGAGCGCGTTCGCCGTCTTGGACTGGCCGTACGCGAGCTCGGTGTCGAACGGCGTGCGGCGGAAGTCGATGTCGTCGAAGTCCACCGGCTGTCGCAGATGCCCGACCGAGCTGAGCGCGACGATCCGCGCCCGGTCAGCGGCGGTGAGTGCCGGGTACAGGCCGGTGGCGAGCGCGAAGTGGCCGAGGTGATTCGTGGCGAACTGGAGCTCCCAGCCCTCCGATGTCCGCAGCTCGGGTGTGTACATCACACCAGCGTTGTTGATCAGGATGTCCAGCGGGCCGTCCCACGCGGCGGTGAACGCGGCGACGGACCGCTGGTCGGCGAGGTCGAGCGGCGCCACGAGCACCTGCTTGTTGCCGGTGGTGCCGGTGATGTCCTGGGCGGTGCGCTCACCAGCCTGGACGTCGCGTACGGCGAGGGTCACCTCGGCGCCCGCGCCGGCGAGCGCGCGAGCGGTCTCGACGCCAATGCCGGAGGAACCGCCGGTCACGACGGCGCGCCGGCCGGTGAGGTCGATACCGGCGACGACCTCGGCCGCGGTGGACTCGGCGTTGAAGGGGGTGGTGATCGGGCCGGTGGAGTCGGTGGTCATGGGGGCGGTCTGCCTCTCTACGTCGTACTCGCGGAAGCCGGGCCCGTCGGATGTCACGGCTTTTCGAACATCCCGGTCGGCACCCGTCAAGCCAACCACCTGGCGGGGGCATTCAGAGGAGGCGGAGGAGCCCGGCTCCACCTGGGGTCCAGCCGACCGGGGGTTCACCAGGCCCCCTGTTGGTCTCACCGGTTCCGTCCGTCGATTGAGGACAGGCCTTAGCCTGGAGACCATGGATGACACCTCTCCCAGTACCGGCGGCAGCACGGACCTGCGGGAGTTTCTGCGCTCGCGGCGGGCCCGGATCACCCCTGAGCGGGCCGGCCTGCCCCCGCAGCCGGGAGCCCGGCGGGTGCCCGGGCTGCGGCGCGAGGAGGTGGCGCTGTTGGCAGGGGTGAGCGTCGACTACTACGTACGGCTGGAGCGCGGCCGGAACGTCAACGTCTCGCAGACCGTGCTCGACTCCGTCGCCCGCGCCCTGCGTCTCGACGAGACGGAGCGGGGCCACCTCTTCGATCTCGCGCGCCCCGCCCGCGCCCGCCGCCGCCCGGAGACGCCGCAGCGGGTACGACAGGGGCTCCACCGGCTGCTGGACACGCTCGCCGACAGCCCGGCGCTGGTCATCGGCCACCGAATGGACGTCCTCGCCGCCAACCGGCTCGCCCGCGCCCTGTACACGGACTTCGACGCGCTGCCGCACCGGGAGCGGAACCTGGTCCGGTACCTGTTCCTCGACCCGGCCGCCCGGGAACTGTACCTCGACTGGCCGTCGGCGGCGCGGGGAACGGTCGCGGGCCTCCGTCTGTACGCCGGACGCCACCCCAACGACCTGCGGCTCGAGGAACTGGTCGGTGAACTGTCCCTGTGTGACCCGGACTTCCGCCGCTGGTGGGCTGACCACGACGTACTGCGCCGCAGCCACGGCACCAAGCGCTACCACCACCCCGTGGTCGGCGACCTCACCCTGGACTACGAGGCACTGACCCCGACCGACGACCCGGACCAGTTGCTCGGCCTCTACACCGCCGAGCCGAACTCACCGTCCGCCAGGGCCCTTGCCACTCTCGCCCGCTCGTGACCGTCGGGAGCGATGAGCCGGGAGAAGCCGAAGAGGGCCGGCATCCGTCGACCGCTCACCGATGAGCCCGTAGCCCCCGCCGCGACGAGCACGAAAGCGATGAACCC
Source organism: Streptomyces sp. NBC_00887 (assembly GCF_045207585.1). Taxonomy (NCBI): domain Bacteria; kingdom Bacillati; phylum Actinomycetota; class Actinomycetes; order Kitasatosporales; family Streptomycetaceae; genus Streptomyces; species Streptomyces sp. NBC_00887. Next base: position 9,931,931 of record NZ_CP108788.1, on the reverse strand, counting down.
GAGGGCTGTCTTCTTGGGCCGAGCCTAGACTGCGGGGCGGCTGGTATCGGCCGAAAGGATCCCGGCGCGCGACCAAAGTAGTCGGTCAGCGAGGGCCGCGGCGTTCGCACGCCAGAATCAACCGAGCCCTGAGGGCCGTGTCCTGAGCCCCCTTACGCCGCCGCCCCCACCCGTTCCACTCGGCTCGTTCAGCATCAGTCAGGTCCAGCGGCGCAAGCTTCGGACCAGGACGAGTCATACGAGAAACTGTAAGCCAACTACTGGCTCAGGACACTAGCCCTCCAGCAGCGGTTCGCTATCTGGCCTGGTCAGAGGCGTCGTCGGGAGTGAAGTGGGCTGATGGTGGGTCAGAGGCGGTCTTGCCGGATGCTGCCCTCCAAGGAGTGGCATCGAGCACGGTCCGAGCTGTGGTGAGGGCAGCCTCCCCGGGCGATCGACGTGCCCTGCTCGGCTCGGTCGGCCGCAAGAGGCGGCTGGCAACTGGCAGAACACGCAGGTCACCGCACCCCCGACGGCCTGCGACGGCTGCTGAACGGAGCCACCTGGAACGCCGACGACGTCCGCGATGACCTGCAGACATACGTCGCTGACAAGCTCGGCGAAGCCGACGGGGTCCTCATCCTCGACGACAGCGGCTTCGCCAAGAAAGGCACCACCTCCGCAGGGCGTGCAGCGCCAGTACTCGGGCACCGCCGGGGCTCGCGTCTGAATAACTGCCAGGGTTGATCTGCGCAGGTGTCGTCGCGTGATGGTAGGTGGGTTTGTAGTTGCGCGAGGTTACGGGCGGGGGTTCCGGGTAGCGGTGTGACCGCGATGTGGTGCGGGGTCCAGGAGGCGGTGGCCGTCTTGGAACTGGATCGAGCCGCGCAGCACGAGCTGACGGAGGACCACATCGTCGGTGGGACCGGTAGTTGATCAGCCGTCCGCTGAGCCCGAACCGGCGAGCCCGGGCACGGGAAGGCTGCTGGAAGCGCCCCGGGCTCCGTTCAGCCCAGCGGTGACTCGGAGGTGCCCAGCATGCCGCGCAGCCACTGCTCGACCCCCGCCACATGGACCGTCGCCCACGCTGACGCGAGATCGGGATTGCGGTCTGCGATGGCCTCCATGATGGCTCGGTGCTGTTGACGAGTCCGCTCGACGGCACCCTCCTCCGTCATACCGCGCCATATCCGTGCCCGTGCTGTCGGGCCGGACAGCCCATCGATCAGCGAGCAGAGCACGGTGTTCCCCGAGCCGGACGCGATCCTGCGGTGGAACTCGAGGTCGTTGTCGATCAGCTCCTCCAGCGCGGCATCCTCGCTGAGGCCGTCGAGTACCTCCCGCAGAGCAGCGATGTCCTTGTCGGACATCACCCGAGCGGCCATCGCCGCCGCCGCAGGTTCCAGGATGCGGCGAACCTCCAAGAACTCCAGGACAGTGTCGTCCTGGTGGAATTCGACCACGAAACCCAGCGCGTCCAGGAGCAGGTTCGGCTCCAGGCTCGTAACGTACGTGCCGTCGCCCTGCCGTACGTCCAGGACGCGGATGAGTGAGAGTGCTTTGACCGCCTCGCGCAGGGAATTGCGTGACAGGCCGAGCCGCTCGGCGAGGACGGCCTCCTTGGGAAGCTTCGAGCCGGGACGGAGCTCACCGCTGACGATCATGGCCTTGATCTTCTCGATCGCCTCATCGGTGACTGGCACTGCTAAGCCTCCCAGGTTCCTGTTCTCTGAAGCATAGTCCCAGCGCGACCGGGCAGGACGCGGCCTGACTGCGGCGGCCCAGCCGGGTCGGAATGCGTCGATCACATCAGGCTCTGGCACCTGATGCGCTACAGCCGATAGACCCGGGTCGCGTTGCCGTGGAACACCGCTGCCTTCTCCTCTACGCCGAGTGAATCTGTGAGCTCGTCGGCGACTTCGACGACGGTGCTATATGAGGCTTGCAGGGTGCACACGGGCCAGTCGGAACCGAACAGCAGACGTCGCGGGCCGAAGGCATCCAGTGCCGTCTCGGCATAGGGCTTGAGATCCTGGGTTCGCCAGGAACCCGGAGCGGCCTCAGTGACCATCCCGGAGAGCTTGCACACGGTGTTGGGCAGGGCCGCCAGGCGTCGCAGGTCGGTTGCCCAGGGGTCGAGCCAGCCGCTCGCGATCAACGGTTTACCGAGGTGGTCGACGACGAAGGTCAGGCCGATGATCTGAGCCGCGGCGGCCGCCGCCGCGGCCAGCTGGTGCGGCTTGACGACAAGGTCGTAGGCGAGACCGGCCTCGGCGACAGCGGTGAGGCCGCGCTGCACATCAGGACGGAGCAGCCAATGCGGATCGGGCTCCGCCTGAACTTGGTGACGGATGCCGACAAGGTGTTCCCCGCCGGGTTGTTCGCGCAGGGCGGCGATTGCATCGGCAACATCCGGGGCCGTCAGATCGGTCCAGCCGACGACACCTGCGACGAGGTCGCTGCGAGCCGCGAGAGCCAAGAGCTCAGGTGTCTCCTCAGGCACGCAGACGGTCTGGACGACCACGGTGCCGACCACGTCGGCTGCACGCGCCTCGGTGGCGAGGTCCGCAGCGGAGAAGGAGCGTGCCAGCGGCGCAAGCTCCTCGCCCGCGATCCACGGCTGCGGGCGTACCGTGAGGTCCCAGACGTGATGGTGCGCATCAATGATCGGCCGATCCGTCACAGCTGCCACACCACCGGGAGCCCCGCCGCCGCGCCGGCCTCGGAGTAGTCGTGGACGACGTCGAGGAACTCGGCCATTCTGGCCTGCCAGACGATGTTGACCGGAAGGTGCTCCAGCTCGGCGAGCAGGCGCGGATAGTCGTCGCACTCGAGGAGGTGGAAGAGTTCGCGGTCGCTGCGCCAGATGGTCCAGGACGTGACTCCGGCGGCCCGGATGGCGGCAGTGAGTTCCTCGGGCACGGCGCGGTGGGCAGCCTCGTACTCCTCGATCCGGTCCGCGCGGACGCGGGTGTGCAGGGCGATTCTCATGGCTGCTCCGAGGACGTGGGGTCGACGACGATGACGTCTAGGGTTCGGGGGCCGTGTACGCCTTCGACCCGGTCGAGCTCGATGTCACTGGTGGCGGACGGTCCCGAGAGGAAGGTCAGGGGCATCCGCGGGTCAAGTCGCGCGAGGGCACCGGGGACGTCGTCGGCGATCTGCTCGGCACGGATGATGCAGAGGTGGTAGTCCGGAATGAGCGTCAGGGCGCGGCGGTTTTGGTCGGCGTCGGCGTCCGAGACGATGGTGCCGGTGACAGGGATCCCGGCGGAGGCGAGCGTGATCGCTCCATCCATGGTGTCCAGGGCGGGCACGTCCATTGGTTCGGGATGCCACTCCCAGTCGCCCGGCGGTAGCAACTCGCCAGGGAACCCGTCCGGCGGCGCCAGTCGTGTGGCGCCGCGCAGGCTCAACGCGGTGGCTATGGCATCGCGCAGTCCTGCACGATCGGTACGGGAGACGGCGGCACGGTAGTCGGCGACCCGTTCGGCAAGGAGGGCCACGGTGTCCTCGTCCGGTTCGGTATGGGTTTTCCGGTAGTCCCGAGGGACGGGGACGTCATCGGGCCGCTCGCCCAGCGGGACGTCGGTGAGGGCGGCGTGAACGCGTCCGAGGATGGCCTCACGGCTGCTCATGGTCACCTTCCCGGTTCCTGCGCCACCAGCTGCGGAAGGACTCGGCCGGCGGCGCCGGTGTGTCGCGGATGTCTGACCAGCCGTGCAGCGGGCTGGGAAGCCGCCCGATGTGCCCGCCCCTGGCGAGGAGACGTCCGCCGACCGCCGCAGCCTTCTGGGCCGGCCAGCACCCTGGGGTGGTCGAGGACGGAAGCCGCCGCCTTCATCACCATGGCCTCGGGGCTGGGCAAGCGCTTGGCAGCACGCTTGGCCTCGACGGCACATGATGTCGTTGAAGCAGGTGATGAACAGCGCGATGCGCATCAGCCCTGCTCTTGGGGGGTCGGCACGTCGGCGGCGAGCAACCCGCGCTCCTTGAGCTCGGCCCAGAGCGCGACCGGGATGGGGAAGTGGAGCATGGCGACGGCGTCCTCGATCTCGGGGGAGTTGCGGACACCGACCAGGACTCCGGAGACGGCAGGGTGCCCGAACGGAAATCGCAGGGCGGCGGCACGTAGGGGCACGCCGTGCGACTCGCAGACTGTTTTGAGGTCGAGCGCGCGTGCCACCAGGTCACTGGGGGCAGGGGCATAGTCGAAGGTCGCACCTGGACGGGGGTCGGCGAGAAGGCCGGAGTTGAAAACGCCGCCGATGACGACGCCCACGTCCTGCTGAAGGGCGAGTGGCAGCAGTTCGTCGAGTCCGCGCTGGTCGAGGAGGCTGTAGCGGCCGGCCAGCAGGACGGCGTCGATGTCGGTGTCCCGGATGAATCGGACGAGCAACTCGGTTTGATTCATGCCGACGCCGATGGCGCCGAGGATACCTTCGCCCCGCATGCGTTCCAGTTCCGGGTATGCCTCGTCCAGGGCCTGCTCGGCGTGGTCGTCCGGGTCGTGCAAGTAGGCGATGTCGATCCGGTCGAGGCCTAGGCGGTTCAGGCTGTCCTCGATGGACTGGCGCACGCCCTTGGCGCTGAAGTCCCAGCGCCTGCGGTGTGTGGCGGGCACGGCGAAGCCATTGGCGAGGTCGTTGCCGATGCCATCCGGCGCCGGGTCGAGGATGCGTCCCACCTTGGTGGACAGCACGTACTCGTGCCGAGGCATGCGGCGAAGCGCATCGCCCAGTCGCCGTTCCGACAGGCCCAGTCCGTAGTGGGGGGCGGTGTCGAAGTATCGGATTCCACAGGCCCAGGCGGTGGCCAAGGTCTGCTCGGCCTGTACGTCGCTCACCGGCGTGAACAGGTTGCCGATGCCGGCCGCACCAAGGGCGAGTTCACTCACCCGCACCGTGCTGTTCCCGAGTCGGTTCTGACGCAGCATCACGGCTTTGGCTCCGGTCGCAGGCGCAGGCCCGCCATGCCGCCGTCGACCGCGAGGGCCGTCCCGGTGGTGCTGGCGGCTGCGGGGGAAGCGAGGTAGGCAATGGCGGCAGCCACTTCCTCGGCGGTGACAAGCCGGCCGTTCGGCTGACGGCCGTTGAGTGCGGCCCGCTCCGCGGCCGGGTCGTCGGTGGCCTCCAGCAGCCGCCCCACCCACGGGGTGTCCACGGTGCCGGGGTTGACGCAGTTGACGCGGATGCCCTCGCGAACGTGGTCTGCGGCCATGGCGAGGGTGAGCGAGAGGACCGCACCCTTGCTCGCGGAGTACAGGGCCCGCTGGGGCAGGCCGGCGGTGGCGGCGATGGAACAGGTGTTGATCACCGAGGCACGGGAGGAGCGGCGCAGGTATGGCAGGGCGGCACGGGTGGTGCGCACGATGCCCAGCACGTTGACGTCCAGGACGCGGAGCCACTGCTCGTCCGGGTTGTCCTCCACCGTTCCGACCGCCCCCATGCCGGCGTTGTTGACCAGGATGTCGATCCCGCCGAGGGCTTCGGCCGCCCCTTCGACGGCCGCGCGGACGGATTCATCGTCGGCGACATCCGCGGTGAAGCCGCGCAGCGATGTGCCGATGCCGCTGGGGTCGACGTCGAGTACGGCGACGTCCGCTCCGCGCTCGCTCAGCAGCATGGCGGTGGCGAGGCCGATACCTGATGCACCGCCGGTGACCAGTGCCCTGTGTCCGTAGAGGTCGGTGGTCATTCCTGGTCCTCTGGGTCCGTGGCGGGCTCGGTGCGGGCCGCGTCGGAGACCCAGAACGCGCCGTGGGGGTAGGTGAAGGCGTCGATGCTGCTTTGATGCATGTCGGCGGAGAAGCCGGGCCTGGTGGGTGCCTGGTAGTGGCCGTCGCTGATCACCACTGGGTCGACGAAGTGCTCGTGGAGATGGTCGACGAACTCGATGACCCGGTCCTCGGTGCTGCCTGACAAGGACACGTAGTCGAACATCGACAGGTGCTGGACGAGTTCGCACAGGCCCACGCCTCCGGCGTGCGGGCACACCGGGACGCCGAACTTCGCCGCCAGCAGCAGGATGGCGAGGTTCTCGTTGACTCCGGCCACCCGGGCCGAGTCCATCTGGAGGACGTCGATAGCGCCAGCCTGGAGGAGCTGCTTGAAGACGATACGGTTCTGCACGTGCTCGCCGGTCGCGACCTTGATGGGGTGGACACCGCGGCGGATGGCGGCGTGGCCGAGGATGTCGTCCGGGCTGGTGGGCTCCTCCACCCAGTACGGGTCGAACTCCGCGAGGGCTGTCGTCCATGCGATGGCCGCCGCGACGTCCCAGCGCTGGTTGGCGTCGATGGCGATCCGAATTTTCGGTCCCAGCGTCTCGCGGGCCGCGCGGCATCGACGGATGTCGTCCTCCAGGTCGGCCCCGACCTTCAGCTTGATCTGAGTGAAGCCTTCCGCGACGGCCTGCCTGGCCAGGCGGGTCAGCTTCTCGTCGGAGTAGCCGAGCCAGCCAGGGGAGGTGGTGTACGCGGGGTAGCCGTGTTTCAGAAGCTGGGCGGCGCGCTCGCTAGCCCCCTGCCTGCCCTTGCTGAGCAGTTCCAAGGCCTCGTCGGGGGTCAGGGCGTCGCTGATGTAGCGGAAGTCGACCTGGTCCACCAGCCATGCCGGATCGGCGTCGGCCAGGAGCTGCCACAACGGCTTGCCCTCATGCTTGGCTGCGAGGTCCCAGACGGCGTTGACGACGGCCCCGATCGCCATGTGTATCACGCCCTTCTCCGGGCCCAGCCAGCGCAGCTGACTGTCCCCGATGAGGTCGCGATACAAGGAGCCGGGGTCGGCGCACAGCGCGGCGACGGAACGTCCGACGATATGGTCACTCAACGCGTTGATGGCAGCAACCTGAACATCGTTGCCACGGCCGATGGTGAAGGTGAAGCCGTGTCCCTCATGGCCGCCGGACGAGGTACGCAGGATGACGTACGCGGCGGAGTAGTCGGGGTCGGGGTTCATCGCGTCGGACCCGTCCAACCCCCGCGAGGTGGGGAAGCGGATGTCGTAGGTGTCGACGGCGGTGATCCGCGCTGTGGTTGCGGACAACTCGATGCCTTTCACGCGTTGATGAAGGTCTGGCGCTGGGTACCGAGGCCATCGATGGACAGCTCGACGACATCGCCTTTGCGCAGGTAAGGGGTACCCGGCAGGCCAAGGGCCACGCCGGCCGGAGTGCCGGTGTTGATGACGTCGCCCGGGCGCAGCACCATGTACTGGCTCAGGTACCAGACCAGATGGGCAACGTTGAAGATCATGTTCTTGGTGGTGCCGTCCTGGCGTGTGGTGCCGTTCACTGTGAGGCGCAATCCCAGTGCTTGAGGGTCGCTGACCTCGTCGGCTGTGACCAGCCAGGGGCCCATCGGGTTGAACGTCTCGCAAGACTTGCCGAGGTCCCACTGGGGGGAGAGTTCGAGCTGGTACTCGCGCTCGGAGACATCGTGACTGACCGCGTAACCGGCGATGTGCTCGGCGGCCTCGTCCGGGCTCGCCAGGTAGCGGGCCTCGCGTCCGATGACGACCGCTAGTTCGACCTCCCAGTCGGTTTTCACCGAACCGCGCGGGATGAGGACCTGGTCATAGGGGCCCACCACGGTGGCCGGGTCCTTCATGAAGACGACCGGCCGCTCCGGGACGGCCGCGCCGGTCTCCTCTGCGTGGTCGCGGTAGTTGAGACCGACGCACACCACCTTGCCGGGGCGAACGACAGGCGCGCCTATCCGCTGACCGACCGAGACGAGGGGCGGCAACGCGCCGTCGGCAAGCGCCTGCCGCACCTGGCCGATCCCTCCAGAGGCGAGGAAACTCGCGTCGATGTCGGCAGTCAGGCTCCGCAGGTCGTGCACGGTGCCGTTCTCTCCAAGAACTGCCGGAATCTCCGCCTCTGGCGCACCGATGCGCAGTAGCTTCATGCTCGTCTCCCGTTCGATGCGCTGGACGACAGCGCCTCGCAGATCAACACATCGGATGAATCCGTCTAGCGCGATCATACGGCCGACATCACCCGTCCGCAAGAAGTCATCCGATGACTGCGGACGATCACATGCGGAGGACTGCACAAATGTGCAGGTCAGAGGCGATCTAGAAAGCTCCGCGGGAGCGATCTCAGGTTGACGACGCCACGGGTACGAATGATCAGGGTTGTCCTCTTGTCAGGCCGTTTCCCGACTCGTATGGTCCTCATTATCACAAGCCATCCGATGACTGTGGGGCTAGATCCGCCTCCCGCCGCGGATCACACGGGGCATCAACCGGCCGCTCTCCCTGGACGAGGGCATGACCAAGGCCGGGTCACCTCTCGGTATGGGCCTCGATCCCCCTGTCATGCCAGACAGAACGCGTCGGCAACCCAGCCAAGGAGAACAGCACGATGAAGCCTCGCTCCTCCAGAATCGCGGCCGCCGCCGCCGTGGCCCTCGTCGCCGGCTTCGCCACGGCCTGCAACCGCGACAACACCGACTCCGTCTCCAGCAGCGACGCCTCGGTCGGCATCGACCTGCCGCGGTCGGACTCCGACTTCTGGAACTCCTACGCCCAGTACATCGACCAGGAGACCAAGCACCAGCGGGTTAAGACCCTGCCGGTGAGCAACTCCCAGAACGACGTGACCAAACTGGTTGCCAACGTCCAGGTCTTACAGAACACCGGAGCGAAGGCTGTCGTCATGGCGCCGCAGGACACTGGTGCCATCGCCTCCACGCTCGACCAGCTCGCCACGAAGAAGATCCCCGTCGTCAGCGTCGACACACGCCCCGACAAGGGTGACGTCTACATGGTCGTCCGCGCCGACAACCGGGCGTACGGCACCAAGGCATGCGAATACCTCGGGGAGCAGCTCGGCGGCATGGGCAAGGTCGCGGAACTGCAGGGGGCCCTCGACTCCATCAATGGCCGTGACCGCTCCGAGGCCTTCGCCTCCTGCATGAAGGAGAAGTTTCCCGGCATCAAGGTGATCGAGCTGGCCACCGACTGGAAGGGCGACGTCGCCTCGGCGAAGCTCCAGTCGACCCTGTCGGCTCATCCGGATCTGAACGGTATCTACATGCAGGCCGGTGGGGTCTTCCTGCAGCCGACCCTCACCCTGCTGAAGCAAAAGGGCCTGCTCAAGCCCGCCGGAAAGCCCGGGCACATCACCATCATCTCCAACGACGGCATCCCGCAGGAGCTCGACGCGATCCGTAAGGGACAGATCGACGCCACCATCTCCCAACCTGCCGACCTCTACGCCCGGTACGCCGTCTACTACGCCAAGGCGGCCGCCGAGGGCAAGACCTTCAAGCCCGGCCCAACCGACCACAACTCGACCATCGTCAAGCTGCCCAACGGGCTTGAGGATCAGCTCCCCGCTCCCCTGGTCACCAAGGAAAACGTCGACGACACGGCCCTCTGGGGCAACTCCATCAGCTAGCAGTCCCCGTGCCCGTGAGCGGCGGGCGGGCACTTCCCCCGGCCACCCGCCTCTCATGGAATCCTTGGAAAGGACACCTCCGCCATGGCGGACTCCCACCCCATACGGGGCCCCGTCGTCGAGGCCGACGGGATCAGCAAGCGCTACGGCGCCACAGTCGCTCTCAGCGGCGCCCGCATCTCTGTCGCATCCGGCGAGTCTCACGCGCTCGTAGGCCGCAACGGCGCCGGCAAGTCCACGCTCGTCAACGTTCTCACCGGGCTGCAGCGCCCGGACACCGGCACCCTGCGTTTCAACGGCGAGCCTGCCCCGGTCATCGGCGACACCGACGCCTGGCGCTCCCGCGTCGCATGCGTCTATCAGCGCTCCACCATCATTCCCGCACTGACCGTCGCCGAGAACCTCTTTCTGGACCGGCAGAGCAGCGGCGCGCTGCGCGCCATCAGCTGGAAGGGGCTGCGCCATCGCGCCAAGGACCTCCTCACCGAGTACGGCGTGGACGTCGACCCCACCGCCCGTGCGCAAGACCTGACCGTCGAGCAGCGCCAGTTCGTGGAGATCGGCCGCGCATTGTCATTCGGCGCCCGGTTCATCATCCTCGACGAGCCCACCGCGAAACTGGACGCACGCGGTATCGACCGGCTCTTCGAAAAGCTGCGCTCACTGCAGCAGCAGGGCGTCGCCTTCCTGTTCATCTCGCACCACCTGCAGGAGGTCTACGACCTGTGCACCACGGTCACGGTCTACCGGGACGCCCGCCATATCGTCACCGCCCCCGTCGCGGAGCTGAGCAAGCAAGCCCTGGTGGAGGCGATGACCGGAGAGCAGTCTCTGGGAACCGAGCCCAGTTGGTCGGTCAGTGGCCGGATGCGTGCGGACGGTGCCCCTCTGCTCGACATCGATGGCCTGTGCCTTGAGGGCAACTACCAAGAGGTCTCTCTGACCGCGCGCCCCAGCGAAGTGGTGGGACTCGCCGGCGCCGCCGCCAGCGGCAACGTACAGCTCGGTGAGACCATCGCCGGTCTACGTCGGCCCGACAGCGGAACCATCACGGTGGCCGGCTGCAAAGTCCGCACCGGGCAGGTGCCCGCCGCACTCGCTGCCGGCGTCGGCTTCGTCCCCGAGGACCGGCACATCCAGGGCCTTGTCCCTCAGCGGAGCGTCGCCGAGAACGCCACATTGACGGTCACCAGTCAGCTGGGTCCGTGCGGCGTCGTACTGCCCTCGCGCATCCGGTCCTTCGCGGCGCGCATGATCGCCGCTCTCGACATCAAGACTCCCGGGCCCTCCGCTCCCGTCTCCGCGCTGTCCGGAGGCAATCAGCAGAAGGTCGTCATCGCGCGCGCTCTCGCCATCGAGCCCCATGTCCTGGTCGCGATCAGGCCCACCAACGGCGTCGACATCAAGTCCAAGGAGTCCCTACTGAGCACCGTCCGGCAGGTCGCCGACGATGGAAAGACCGCACTGATCGTCTCCGACGAACTCGACGACCTGCGCGTCTGCGACCGTGTCGTGACGATGTTCCACGGACGCGTTATCGCCGAGTTCGAGCACGGATGGAGTGACGAACAACTGGTCGCTGCCATGGAAGGCATAACCGACCCCACCGAAAAGGAACAGCATGCCTCCCGCCACTGAGCTGCGTGCGCTGCCGGAGACCGGCACCACCGAGCCCGAAGGCCGCCGCCTCAAACTGGCACGGCTCCGCGATCTGTCGCTGGTCCCGGTGCTGCTCGTCCTGTGCCTCATCGGCTTCATCGTCTCGCCCGCGTTCCTCACCTCGGACAATCTGCTCGGCGTCGGCCAGCAGTCGACGGAGCTGAGTCTGCTCGTATTGGCTCAGGCGCTCGTCCTCATCGTCGGCCGGATGGATCTCTCTCTGGAGTCGACGATCGGCCTCGCCCCCGTTGTCGCCGTCTGGCTCGTACTCCCCGACCACGGTGCGAGATTCAACGGCCTCGGCCTGCTCCCGGAGTGGACGTCCATACCGCTTTGCCTGCTGGTCGGCGCCATTATCGGCCTGATCAACGGGTTCCTGATCCTCAAGCTACGGCTCAACGGTTTCATCGTCACACTGGGTGGGCTCACGCTGCTGCGCGGCTTGCAGATCGCTATCTCCGAGGGTCAGTCCATCGTCAACGTGCCCCGCTCGTTCAGCTACCTCGGCAGCGCCACCTGGCTCGGCGTCCCAGCCGCGGTCTGGATCTGCACGGTGCTCTTCGCCATCGGGGGCAGCACCCTCGCCTGGCTGCGTCATGGCCGCGCGCTCTATGCGATCGGCGGCAACGCCGAGGCCGCCCGCGCCGCGGGCATCCGCGTCGACCGGCTCGTGTGGGCCGTACTGATCATCGGCAGTCTTCTCGCCGCGTTTGCCGGAATCCTCTACACCGGCCACTACGGCTCCATCTCCGCAGATCAGGGCAGCGGTTGGATCTTCCAGGTCTTCGCCGCCACGGTCATCGGCGGTGTGAGCCTCAACGGCGGCCGGGGCACTCTGTTCGGTGCGCTCACGGGTGTGCTCACTCTGCAACTCGTAGTCAACGTCATGACCCTGGCAGGTGTGCCGCCTCTCTGGAACCAGTTCCTCAACGGCGCGATCATCATCGTCGCGCTCATCATCTCCCGCTTCGCGTCCGGCGAGAAGCAGGAGTAGCCGGCTCCAGTGACCAACTGAGAGCAGCCGAGCGGCGCCGCCCATCTGGGGAGAGTCAGGCGCGCGCCGCTTCGGCCCACGCAGGAGGGGCACACCATGACAGTGACCAACCAGGCCATCGAAAGAGATGATCGTTTCCAGCGCCTTGAGACCCGGTGCTCGATTGCCCAACGAGTGCGACTGGCAGGCCAGCATTGCTCGGCATTCTTTCCACCCACACCCAGCGGCTCCGCATCGTGCGCGGCACCCACGCGCCGACGCGCGAGCAGGCCCATCGCAAACACGAGGCCATCTGCCGGGCCTTGGCCGTCCGCGACGCCTCGCTCGCCGCGGACGCCAGCTCTGTGCATGTCGCCGCCGTCGAGGACTGGCTGACGAACGGAATCTCCCGGGAATTCTCCGGTCAGGGGGCCTTCCCTCCTTAGGGTGTCGGCCTACATCTGACGTCACCACGTCACGGCGACGGCCAAGCGCCACCCACCGCGGACCAGCCCGGCCATTGATACAGGCAGGGCGCGAAACATGACAGATGACCGGTCGTCAGGGACGGCGTCATCGTACGTGCAACGAACCACTGCGCCACAACTCGACGATGGCAGCGCCGCGCACCTCGATGCGCGCGCCCCGGCGGTGATACATCGCACCCGTGGACTCGGCGAGCACACCCGCTGCGTCTCGTGCCACGGCTGGCGACGGAGCGACAACGATGAACGTCTGCGTTCCTTGCAATCCGTCGGCACTGCGGGTTCCAAAGGTTACTTGCCAGTGTTGCACTTCGACCTCCCGATGTGTGCGCCGTGCACGCAATACATCCGATGTTTAATTCATCGTAGGTGCACCATGCGATCTGGGCAAGTTTCGCCAGCTGCCGGAGACTGCCTCCCTCCTGCAGTCATTCCCAAGTTTGGGCAACCTGGGCGCCACGCATCCATTCACTGTGGCCAGTATTCAACCGATGTCTGTCGCAACATCGCAGTAATCCCGCCGAGGCGGCCGCGCCGGCCTCAGGCGTCGAGCGCGACTGGACTGCAGCCGTGGACACCCAACGCAGGGTGGCATCCCGCACGATCCATGGATCGGATGAATGTGCGTCACAAAGTGCCTCAACTTAACAACTGAACCCTGTGAAAAAGGTGTTGCTCCGATGTATGGCCTGCCCTAGCCTTCCACCTGCCGGGCCCCGGTGACCGTCGTCACTCTGCGCTACCCGAACGCAAGGAGGAGGACCCATGTCAAGGGTTCAGATCAACCGAGCCGGCTCCCGAAAGCGAAAGGGGGTAGGACGGTCCGTGGTCGCGTCCGTTGGCACACTCATGGCCTTGTGCACCACGGTCGTGACGGCCGGCCCCGCCGCCGCGGCACCGAACCCCGTCGTCGCCGTCAACGACCACGACACGCCCGCACAAATCCTGGAGAAGGCAGCGTCCCTGACGCCGAGTCAGCGGCAACTGGACTGGCAGCTGGAAGAGCTGACCGGGTTCATCCACTTCGGCCCGAACACATTCACCTTCAAGGAATGGGGGACGGGGACCGAGGACCCCGACGTCTTCAATCCAACCAATCTGGACACCGACCAGTGGGCTGAGATGTTCAAGGAGGCGGGCTTCAAGAAGGTCATCCTCACCGCCAAGCACCATGACGGCATGCTGCTGTTCCCCTCGGCCTACTCCAGCCACGGCGTGGCCTCCAGCAACTGGATGAGTGGCAAAGGCAACGTGCTGAAGTCGTTCACCGACTCGTTCCGCAATCACGGCCTCAAGGTCGGCGTCTATCTCTCGCCGTCGGACGGTCACGAGTACCACGCCGGCAGGTTCGGCAACGGCAGCACGCCGAAGCCCACGCACATCCCGACCATCAGTGACGGCACGGACAGGGGCTTCGACTTCCCCGCGGTCGACGACTACAACCGCTACTACATGAACACCTTCTACGAGGTGCTCACCAAGTACGGCAAGCTCGATGAGATCTGGCTGGACGGAGCCAACCCGTGGCCGGACGCCCCCCAGCGCTACAACTTTTCTGACTGGATCACCATGATCCGTACGCTCCAGCCGACCGCGGTGGTCTTCCAGGACGGCGGCCCCGACGCACGATTTGTCGGCACTGAGGAGGGGCTGACTCATCGCGTGTCGGAGTGGTCGGCGGTTCCCAACATCGGCGATCCCGCCACCGCGGCGGACTCCGTGATACCCGTGCCTGGCGGCAGCAACTCTGCGAGCGATCTGGGAAGTGACGCCCTGCTGTCACAGCGCAATGCAGATGGCACCAGCAAGTGGGACATGGTCCGATGGCAGCCGGCCGAGTGCGACGGCATGTTGCAGGCTCCGTCCTGGTTCTGGGACCCGGGAGCCAAGCCGGTCTCGCTGGCCACCCTCCAGCACATGTATATGAACTCGGTGGGCAAGAACTGCCAGCTCCTGCTGAACGTCGCCCCTGACAACACCGGACGGATGCCGGCCGAAGCAGTGGACCGCATGAGGCAGTTCGGCAGCTGGGTTCGATCCCTGAATGTAAAGGTCTCCTCCGGTGCCTCCGCCGCCAACGACACCGGCACCTCCAACACCAGCGGCAACGTTCCGAGCAACGTGCTGGACGGTGACGGCTCGACGGCCTGGCAGCCCAACGGAACCACCGGAAACCTCGTCATGGACCTCGGGCCTGCCAAGACCTTCAATGTGGTGAAACTCCAGGAAAACATCCAGGTCGGGCAGCGCGTGTCCAGCTTCGCCTTCGACGTCTGGGACGGCAACGGCTGGCAGGAGGCCGGCAAGGCCACAACCATCGGGTACAAGCGCCTATTGCACCTACCGAACGCCGTCACCACCACCAAGGTCCGGTTGAGGATCAACACGTCTAGGGCGCTGTCCCCGGCGATCGCGACCTTTTCCCTGCACTCCGACGGCGCGATCGACACGAATATGGCCTTCGGCAAGTCCGCCACGCAGTCCAGCACCCTCACAGGAAGCGGGCAGGCCAGCCGTGCTGCTGACGGGAACGCCGACGGCTCCTTCCCGGCCGGTTCGGTCACCCACACGTCCGAAACCCCGCTCGACAACAACCCCTGGTGGCAGGTCGACCTGGGCACCTCACAAACAGTCGGCCAGATCAAATTGTGGAACCGCACCGACTGCTGCTCCAACCGCCTCCGCGACTTCTACGTCTTCGCCTCCGACACACCATTCACGTCAAACGACCCTGCAACAACCAAGGCACAAACCGGCGTATGGCACACCCACCGGAGCGAAGCGGTCGGCACATCCCTGACACTCCCCGTCGGCACCAAGGCCCGCTACATCCGCGTACAGCTCGTCGGCTCCGACCGACCACTCTCCCTCAGCGAAGTAGAGGTATTCGCCAACATGGCGCTCAACCGCCCGGCGACCCAGTCCAGCACCCACCATCTCGGATCCAGCGCGGATCGGGCTGTGGACGGCAAGGCCGACGGAATCTTCTTCGCCGGTTCGGTCACCCACACGTCCGACACCCCGCTCGACAACAACCCCTGGTGGCAGGTCGACCTGGGCACCTCACAAACAGTCGGCCAGATCAAATTGTGGAACCGCACCGACTGCTGCTCCAACCGCCTCCGCGACTTCTACGTCTTCGCCTCCGACACACCATTCACGTCAAACGACCCTGCAACAACCAAGGCACAAACCGGCGTATGGCACACCCACCGGAGCGAAGCGGTCGGCACATCCCTGACACTCCCCGTCGGCACCAAGGCCCGCTACATCCGCGTACAGCTCGTCGGCTCCGACCGACCACTCTCCCTCAGCGAAGTCCAGGTCCTTGGGTGACCCCCGAGGTCTTCTCCAACACCATCGAGACCACCTAGTTGTCCGTCCTCTGTACCCACCCCAACGGTTTCGTCACCCGTAGCGCTCACAGTCCAAAGCGGGTGCGGTCCTCCAGCTGGTGGGACCGCACCCGCCAACCCGTTTCACAGCGCCCCGGTGACCGGCCACTAGCCGGGTACGGCGCCGTCGGCCCGCGCACCCAGTGCATGCGACGACTTGCCCTAAGCCCTGCTGAGTGCACTACCCGACATCGGTCATCCGATAGAGGCATCGTGGCAGTCGCTATCTCCGTCAAGGCGACAGCAGAGTTTCGGCGACGCCCATCGCGGCGAACCTTTCGGGGTCGCACTGCCCCCAGTGCCAGGCACGCAGGGTCGGGCTGGCTGCAGCCAACGCGCTGCTGAGCAGCCCGCCGCAGGCGGTGATGGCCTGGAGTACCTCAGCCGGTGAGGCAGTGGGGCGGACGTTCAGGTCAAAGGGAAGGTAGGCGTCGGCGGGCTGGGCTGCCAGCTGCCCTGCGTAGGCCAACAAGTCGTGGCCGATGTGCGCTGCGGTTTGCCAGCAGGTCCATTCAAGCGGTCCCGCTGGCACCGTCCAGTCCTCGGCGGTATGAGGGCTGAGCACCTGCAGCATCTCTGCCACGGCGGCGTCAACGTCCCGTTGATCAATGCAGCACCCTCCTTACGGTTCATGCTGTGCGACTGGCTGTGCCGGTTGTCGTTCATTCACGCCGTCACGGATCTGGGACGTCCGCCCTAGCGGATGCCCTTCTCGCTGCGGATGCGGGCTCGTTCCTTCCCCTGGGCAGCGAGTACGTCGGGGTGGCGGGCGTTGGCTTGCGCCAGCGCAGGTAGGCGCGCAGGGCCCAGGTCTGCGCAGGATGGCTGCGGTGGTTGGAGTTGGCCAGGGTGAACTGGCGCAGCGGGCCGGAGTGCGCCTCGATGGGGTTGGCCCAGGAGGCGTAGGTCGGGGTGAATCACAGCTCGACCTTGTTCTTCTTCGCCCAGCGGCGAATCGTCGCGCCGGTGTGGGCGGAGAGGTTGTCCAGGAGGATGTAGGTCGGGGCGCCGTCGGGTCGGGCGGCGCGGATCGACTTCAGCGCGGCCAGGCTGTTGGCGGTGCCTTTGCGGCGGTGGTTGACGCCCCATAGGCGGTCGTCGCCGACGGAGTAGCAGCCGTGGAAGTAGGTGACGCCGTGGGTGCGGCGGTAGGTCGCCGGCAGCCGGTTGGGCCTGCCCTGCTTCGCCCAGCAGGAGCCCGCGGTGGGTCTGATCCCCAGCGGCCACAACTCGTCGAAGGCGAAGATGCGGTCGGGGAAGCGGTCCAGCACCTGCTCGATGCGGTAGAGCTTGGCGTCGGGGCCGGGGTCGGGCGATTCCTTCCAGGTCTTGGTGCGCTGGAAGGTGATGCCGCGGCGCAGGAGCAGGCACCGTAAGGCTTCCCGGCCGATGCGGATGACGCGTCCGTGCACGCGGCGCAGGTCGGGGACGGCCTCCCGCCCATCGAGGGTCCAGACAGGCCAGACCGATCTCGTTGAACCGGTGGATCACCTCCCGCGCCGTGTCCTCGTCGGCCTGGACCAGCTGCGCGATCACCGGGACCCGGTTTCCGCCGGCGGACGCCAGCAGCATCCTCGGCGTCCTGGAGGCGCGGCACGGCTCCGGGGTCTATGTGCCCTGTCTGACGATCTCCTGGAGAGCTGCGGCCTGTTCGCGGATAATGTCCTTCTGGTCTCCGAGCTGCGACTCGAGGCAGGCCACGCGCAGCGCCATCGCCTGAGTGCAGTGGTCATCGACCCGACCGACTCCGTCCGCGACCAGGCCATCGCCAAGACCCTCAGCACGACTCTTACCTGGAAGGTCCTCGCCTGACAGCACCGTTTGACCAGAGCAGTGCGGCCTCGGCGCGATCTCACCGAGGCCGCGCCGCACGCTGCCCGCCCTCACGGAGAGGATCAGTTCCCGCGGCCCTGCCGCCAGGCACTTCAGTGAGACACGCCTGATCTGGCTCAGTTCGGCGAAAGCTGGCTACTCGGCACGATCTGCTGGGGCGTGTTCGGACTCGACCAGAGCAACTTCATGTGCGCCTCCCCGGTCTGCTCCGTGTGCTCGACCCTGATGGCGTACTTCTTGCCAGCTTGGAGATCGACGGCGCCCTTGTCGACAGTCGGCGCGTGCGGCCGGGTGTTGTCAATGATGAGTCTGCCGTCGACCCAGACCCGGACAGTGTCGTCGGACACGGTCGTGAACACGTACTTCTCGCTGTAGCGCGGCTCGATCGTTCCGGTCCATCGGGTGCCGAAGTGATCCGAGGGGATACTCTCAGCCGGTGAACCACCAAACCGCCAGGCGTAGTTGATGGTCGGATCGGTGCGCGTGGCCCTTGGGCTCCCCGACAGCTGGTCGTTGTCGAAGATCTCGGCCTTGAGGCCGGTGCCGGTTCCCTCGGCCGTAGGAGCGGGCGGGGTGATCGACAGCTTGATCACCGTGGCGGCCGGGTTCGTGTCGTCGCCGGATGGAATGATGTCGTATCCGTCGCCCGCCTTGGTGACCGTGACCTTCTGGCCGCTACCCAGGACGCTCGCGCTGCCGACGGTGAACCCGGTGGTGGTGGTGGTGAGGTGCAGCGGCTTGCCCGCACCGGGCCAGTGGTAGACCGAGGCGTACAGGTCGTTGCCCGACCGGCTGACCACACCCCAGTCGGGTTCGGCGACGACGCCGGGGAAGCCCGCCTTGTAGATCGCGGCGCCCTGCCCTGACCGGTCCAGCCAGTCACCGATCTCCTTGAGCGCGGCGATGGATGGAGCGGGCACGCGTCCGAGCTTGTCGGGGCCGATGTTGAGGAGGTAGTTGCCGCTCCTACTCGTGGTGTTCAGCAGGTTCCGGGTGAGCTCTGCACCCGACTTCCAATTGTTGTCCCGACGTGAGTAGCCCCATGTGTTGTTCATGGTCATGCAGCTCTCCCAGAGCTGCCCGTCCACCGGTGCCTCCGGGATCTCCTGCTCCGGTGTGCCGTAGTCGCCATCGGAGACCCGCCGCTTGCCGACCCGGTTGTTGATCACCATTGAGGGATCCAGGTCACGCAGGTAGGACTCCAACTCCTCGCCGTCGCGTGCGGACCACGGATTCACCGGCCGGTCCGAGGCGACGGTCCACTCCCCGTCGAACCACATCAGGTCCGGGTCGTAGCCGTCGATCAACTCCTTGAGCTGCGCCCGCATCCGCTCCTTGTACTGGGGGAAGTCGCCGGTGAAATTGGGGTCGTGCCAGTCCCAGATCGAGTAGTAGAAGCCGAGCTTGATGCCTTCGGCGTCGGCGGCCTGCTTCAGCTCGGCGAGGATGTCGCGGTTCTTGTCGAAGGACGAGTGGTCGCGCAGGTTCCAGGTGTTCTGCTTGGTCGGCCACATCGCGTAACCGTCATGGTGCTTGGTGGTGATCACAATGTACTTCTGGCCAGCGCTCTTGGCCGCCGCGACGATGGCCTTCGCGTCGAACTCCTTCGGGTTGAAGGTCGCCGCCTGCTTCTCGTACTCGTCCTTCGGAATGCTGCAGAGGTACTGCAGCCATTCAGCGCCTCCCGAGTACTGGCAGGTCGAGCCATCGGGACGCGTGTATTCGCCCTCGAGATTGGAGTAGGCGCCGAAGTGGATGAACATGCCGAACCTGTTGTCGCGGAACCACGCCGTGCGTTCGGCCGTGAACGGGTCGTCGGTCGCGTAGTTCGTTCCGGGACCAGGGGCGGCGGCCACAGCTCCCTGGTCCGGTTGGGCGGACGACGTCGTGGGGGCGAGCGTCAGCAAGCCGACGAGCGTGACGGTCAAGGCGATGGCCCTGTCGCGTGTGAACATCATGGACATGTGCAGTACCTCCCTGTGGTCGTGGGCATCGTGAAGCAGGACGCCCCTCACAAGTGGCGTGTGCCGCCAAGAGTTCTCCCCTTGTCGGCGACCGTTCCTTGGCGGCCGTCGACCGGGAGCCGGTCAGCCGGCGAGCCGCCACTTCTGGTTGGTCTTGCCGTGGCAGGCGTAGAGGATCAGCTTGGTGCCGTCGGCAGTTCCGGCTGCGTTGGCGTCCAGGCACTTACCGAAGGCCTCTAGCTCCTGATTCTGTTGGTCATACATCCACTTCTGGGCGGCGGTGCCGTTGCAGGTGTACAGCTGCACCGGTGTGCCGTCGTCCGTCCGCGCCGCCTCGACGTCCATGCACTTGCCGAGGGCCCGGATCTCACCGCTCGGGGCGGAGAAGGTCCACTTCTGAGCAGCAGTGCCATTGCAGGTGTAGAGCTGTAGATCGTTGCCGTCCTGCGAATTGGCCGCGGGGACGTCCACGCACTTGCTGCTGGCGACACCGACGATCGCCGTGGACAGGGCACCGGTGGTCTTGTAGACGTGACCGGCTTCCCCGTCGAAGCTGATGCGCTGCCCATCGCGTGTCGGGGTGATGGCCCGGCCGGTGGTGGTGTCGACCACGCTGAACGCCCCGAGGAACATGGAGCTGCGTACGGCGACCGGGCCGTTCTTGGCCGGTGCCAAAGTGAACTCGGCGGCCCCGTGCTCCTTCCACGAGGCGCCCACCGTGACGTTGCCGCGCGCCTTCAGACCAGTGAACGATCCGTTCTTCCAGGTGCCCGGCAGCGCCGGCAGGGGGCGGATGTCGCCGCTCTGGCTCTGCAGCAGCATCTCGGTCATCCCCGAGGTGGCGCCGAAGTTGCCGTCGATCTGAAAGGTGGAGTCGTTGCCCAGGGGGTGCAAGTCAAACAGGTTGGGATAGGTGTTTGACTTAAGCTGCTCGGCGAGCAACTTGTGCGCGCGATCACCATCGAGCAGCCGCGCCCAGAAGTTCGTCTTCCATGCCCTGCTCCAGCCGGGGGAGTCAAACCCGGTTCCGCCATCTCCGCGCGCGTCCAGTGACACCTCGGCCGCGTCGGCGAACCTGGGCGTCGTGTCCGGGGAGATCTGGTGGCCCGGGTGAAGGGCATACAAGTGGGAGACGTGGCGGTGGGTGTTGTCACTCCTGTCCCTGTCAGCCTTCCACTCCTGCAGTTGACCCCAATTGCCCACGCGCAGACCGGGGTCGAGCTTGCCCAGTGCCGCCTGGAGGTCGCCCTGGAAGGAAGAGCTGACGTTCAGTTCCTTGGCCGCGGCGAGCGTGTCGGTCAGCAGCCCCCACACAATCTGCTGGGCCATAGAAGCACCGGCGGTGAAGTCCCCGTGTTCGGGCGAGAGGCTGGGCGTCACCACCAGCTTGCCGTCCCTCGGATCGGTGCGCAGGTTCTGCAGCCAGAACTGCGAGGCGCCCTTCAGCAGCGGATAGGCGCGGTCACGCAGGAACGCCGTATCCTTGCTGAAGAGGTACTGGTCATAGACTTGCGAGGCGAGCCAGCCGTTGGCCTCGGGGAACCAGAACGAAGTGGCGTAGTTGTGGACGCCGGTGAAGCCGTACGGGTTGGTCTCGTTGTGCACAACCCAACCGGGCGAACCGAACATGTCCGTCGCGGACCTAGTGCCCGCGTTCTTCAGGTCCTCGACGAACGCGGTGAACGGCTCGGCGGTCTCGGCCAGGTTGGTCTGGGCGGCGGGCCAGTAGTTCATCTGGAGGTTGATGTTGGTGTGATAGTCGGCGCTCCATGGCGGAGACGTCGAGTTGTTCCACACCCCCTGCAGATTCGCGGGCAGCGACCCAGGCCGCGAAGAGGCGATCAGCAGGTACCGGCCGTACTGATAGAAGAGCGCTTCTAAGGCCCGGTCCTGCGCGGACGCCCCACCCGAGTAGCTGGCGCGAAGCTGATCGGTGGGCTGACCGGGCATCGACTGGCCGATGTCGAGTCTCACCCGGTCGAACAGGCCCTGCTGATCGGCGGTATGGGCGCTCTTGAGGCTGTCGTACGACTTGGCGGACGCCGCGTCGACGGCCCTTGACACGCTTTCATGCGGGTCTGCGCCTCGATAACTTGGGTATTTCTGAGCGTAGTTGGTTCCCGCGCTCATCACGAAGGTCGCGCTGTCGGCACCCGTGACCGTCACCTGACCACCACTGTCGGTGACCGCGCCGCCTTGGGTCTTGACCTGGATCTGCGACTCGAAGACGAGACCGTTGTCGGCGAGCTTGCCACGAATGGTGAGCCGCCCGCCGTTCGCCGTGGCGGTGAAGTCACTTCGCGGCGAGGAGTATCCGAGCGTGAACGAGACCTTGCCGGCCTGGTTCGCGCCGAGTCGCCCGGCGATGACCTTGTCCGGGTGGCTGGCGAAGTACTCCCGCTCAAAGATGGCGCCGCCCGCGTCGTACCTGACACCGGCGACCGCGTTGCGAATGTCCAGGGAGCGGCGGTAGTTCGTGTACGAGGGCTCTCCTCCGGACATCGACAGGTTCAGGTCGCCGAAGGTCTGATAGTCACCGAAGCCGGTCTTGGCTTGGCCGAGCTTGCCGGCGACCCAGGGCGGACCGGCCTGTCCGTCGCGGTTGATGGTGTCGACGACTTCCTGTAGCGCCGCCGGACGGGGCGAGGTCCAGTTGCCCGAGTTGTATCCGGCGGCCCCCGGCCCCCCTGTCCACAGTGTCTTTTCGTTGAACTGAAGCTTCTCTATGCCCACTCCCCCGTACACCGTGGCCCCCATGGCTCCGTTGCCGATGGGCAGTGCTTCCTTGTGCCAGTCGGCGGCGGGATTGGCGTACCACAGGGTGAAGGGGTCGGCTGCTGCGGCTATGGCCCCGGTTTCAGGTGCAGCCATGGCCGCACTCGTGACCGACGCTGCGCACAGCACCCCGACCACAGCAAGCGGGGGGAGAAGCCCCCACTTCCGCGTTCCAGATCTTCTGATCATCGCGTGCGCATCTCCTCGGCTCTAGGAGGCTCGTGGCGGTGACACCATAGAGTCGACGAGACATCGGATCAATACTTCTCACACACGGAGGTTTGGGTCGTCACATTCGTCATGAATATCCCGATAGTTGAGAGTGATCCCGAAAGATTTGCCCGATGAATGACTCTCCAGCCCCAGTTCTCTCGCTCGGATGGCAGCACATCGGAAGACACCGGTCGGGTCAACGTGCCGGGCGCGCCGTCACGTTGACCCGACCGAAATCCGTTGGGCCCTCAGCGCATGGCAGGCGGGCGTCACGCGGAGCGATAGATCCGATGATACGCCACTCTTTCCCTCAATCTCACGGGAATTCAACTCCAGGTCTTGCTCATAGACCCGATGTGTTGCAGGCTCTTGTCCGAAACTTCGAACCAGACGCCATGACGGAGCCTCACCATTCGTCGGTGCACATCGAGCCCGCGAAGCGCACCGAATCCACCATTCCTCCACGCACACCGTCACGGAGAGGCGACGCACATGTCCCGTCGCAGGACCGGCACATCGAAAGCCCGTTGGCATTCATGGCGGACCGCGACACCGGCTGCCACCATCGCCGCATGCAGGGGCGTGCCGACCGGCTGCGCCGTCGCCGACAAGGCCGACGGTTTTGATGAACCGGGCTGACTGATCCACTATCGCGCGGCAGGGCGATCCCAGGGCCGAAGTCGCACTTGCCCTTGGAGTCTCGGGGACACCGCACGAGCGGACGGCATAGGTGCCGGCTCCCTCCCCGCGGCCCCATCCGACCGCACCACCACCAGGTGATCACCATGTCCGAAAGCGCCACCGCCTACATCGCCCCTCGAATACCCCTCGCAGACCCTGACTTGACCGCGCGTATCCGCAGCGGTCCGCCAGCTGCCGCCGCGGCTGCGTTGGAGGAGCTGTACCGGCGTTACCGCACCTCGGTTCTGATCTACGCACGCAGCTGCACCCAGGACTCGCACACCGCAGAAGACCTCGCCGCGGAAGCATTCGCCCGCACACTGCGGGCCGTACGAGGTGGGACAGGCCCCACGGGCCCCTGGCGGCCCTACCTCATTGCCACCATTCGTCGCACAGCTGCTGACTGGGCCACAACCGCGCGCCGGACCGAACTCGCCGCCGACCTCGAGACTCGACTGCCCGACGCTCCGATGGCAGCGAGCGGAGAGGAGCTGATGTTGGTGCAGGAGGACGCGGATTTGGTGCGCCGAGCATTCCGGAGACTCCCTGAGCGCTGGCAGATCGCCTTGTGGCAGTCGGCCGTAGAGGGCCAGGCCCCCGGCACCATGGCTCCGCTGCTCGGTCTCAGTCCCAGCGGCGTCACGTCCCTGGTTGCCCGCGCCCGCCAAGGGCTGCGCGCGGCCTATCTGGCCGAGCAGGTAGCGGGTGAGGCATCGCCAGAGGAGTGCGGCGGCTTCCTAGGCCGCTGACGGCCCTTGAAAACGCCCCGGGCTGCGACCAGTGAGACAGGCGGCACTTCGCGGGCAGGCGCCACGGCGCCATGGACAGCGCGCTCCTGGGTGAGCCCAGGTGAGCCGAATGCTGTCGGACCCACAGGCACGTACCTACCAAGGGAGGCGGACGCCGGGGCAGTGGGTGACGGGGAGGAGGAGTGTGCGGCGGGGGGCGTCTCGGCCAGAGAGCGGCCGCGGAGCGGACCATGTCCCCTTCTCCGTCCGACGACACGGTCATGCATGCGACAGCGCCTCCCGTGACCAGCACGGCAACTACGGCGGCTACGCCGGTAGTGCGGCTTCGCTGAGGTATTCGTCTCGGGTGACGGCGGCTGTGCCGCCCCGGCGGGTGTGCCGCGTGCACCGGCCCGAGTACGGAAGTCGGATCGCCCGGTGCAAGGGGGACCTTGGCCTCGGGAGGGCATAACAGAAATCGTGAAAGTCAGTCCGGGAGGCTTCCATCAGCCACCGGGCCGCCGCGCTGTTGGCCGCGAGTTTGCCGTCATCGCAAGGGTCAGCCAGAACCGCAGTACGTCGTCGAAGGACCTGTGGCCTACAGGTGTGCCGCCGAACAGGGCCCGCCAGTGTTCGGCGGCAACTCCCCTTCGAGCCGTGCCTATCGGCGAGAATGGAACCTCGCACGGGCGGCGCTCGCCGGTCCCGCTTCAACTGCCTCGCGGAAGAACCATGGGTGCTCGCGGGCACCGCCCCCACTGGACGATATCGAGAGCGGGTCGTCGCGCCACCACGGCGCACCGGAATCGTCATCGGCCAGTGGGGGCGGTGCCCCTCGGGACCTCGGTCTGTGTGACGGCGTCGGAGCCGGTGGCAACGGCGGCGCCCGGACAGCGGGGTCTGGAAAGTCCGGGCGCCTGCGAAGCCACCGGCTCCGGAGAGCAGTGGCGTGCCGGCCGGATGCGGCGACCTGGCCGAGCCAGTGGGCACTCGGCTTGTGGAGGTATGGGCACAGGTCAGGCGGTCGATAGTGTTGAGGATGAAGGTGGTCCGGAAGCTGCCCCCATTGGTAGTTGTCCAGGGACGTAGTCTGCTGGACTGGCGTCAGGGGCCCGTGAGTCGCGCCGCTGCCAGGGCCGAGGCGACGGTCCCCGCGGTCACCACGGCTGAGGCTGCAAACAGCGGAGTCCTCTGGCTCCACGTTCGCAGCACCCGCGAGTGCGAGAGCCGGTCCAACAAGGCGTCCCGTCCACGCAGCACGATCAGGCCGACACCGGTGAGCGTCAGGGCCATGCCCAGACCGAAGGCGGCCACCAACGCCAAGGCGACGGCAGCCTTGCCGGTCAGCAGGCCGGTGACCAGCACAAGGAAGGCGGACGGCGAGGGCAGCAGGCCGCCCGAGACACCCAGTAGCAGGAGGCCTCGCCATGTCAGCAGAGACGAGGCGTTCGGTATGCGACGGGTGTGTCCATGCCCGTGGTCGTGGTGCTTCCGATGGCGCACATGCCGCTGAAGCAAGATCGTCCCCACCGCCACCACCACCAGCGCCGCGGTCAGCTGAAGCCATCGCGTCAGTGCTGCGATGTCAGGAAAGCTATCCGCCGCCAGCCACCAGCCGACCGCCAGGGCGGCTACCGAGAACGTGTGCATGAGGGCGACGATCCCGCCCAGCCACACCGCGTCGCGCGGTCTGCCCCGACCGGCCACAAGATACCCGGCCGCCACCGACTTGCCGTGCCCGGGCGCACAGGCGTGGAGTGCGCCCACTGCCGCCGCCACAAGCAGCGCAACCGGCAGAGCCGCCCCATGGTCCAGCAGTGACGTCAGGTCGGTGGACCACGACCATATCTCCGCGTCCGGACCGCTGTCAGCGTCCGCTGACGTGAGCGCGAGCGACCGCGTCGGTTCCTCGGCCGTGTGCAGAGCACCGCTGCCGCTGTCCGTCACCGACAGCGTCCGGTACGCCGGATTGACGTCCGTCAGTGCCGTGACAGTCAGCGCGATGCGGTCTACCGGCTTCGGGCAGACGAAGTGCAGGCCCAGTTCGGGATCGTTAACCGGCTCGGCACGGCATGGGCGCGCGTCCTGCCGTACGACGATGTGGGAGCGCAAATAGCCCGCCTCGTCGCCGCCGGACTCCTCCCTGAGGACGGCAACGTCGTCCTGCTGCGCGGACCACGTCACGTCCACGGCAGTGCCCTTCGCCGCGACGCTCACGACGGGCGGGGTTCCGAATGGGTGCGCCTGCGCCGTGCCCGCGCTGCAGAAGAGCAGCGCGGACACGGCGATCAGCAGGAGCAACACCCTGATGTGTAGTACTCGCACGGTGCTGCTTCCCCCCTCAGCGCCGACGTGCGGTGAGCGCATGGACCGCGCCGTCGTCCGTGAGGGCAAAGACCCAGTCACCGCTCACCGAGAGGGCCGAAGCCACTCCCCCGCCGAGGTCGTACGAGGCGGACGACGCGCCGGTCGCCCGGTTCAGGACGAGCAGCCGTCCGTCCCACGTCCCTACGTAGACACGGGAGTTCGTCACCAGCGGATGCATCGTCGGCGAACCCGCTCCAGCCGTGCAGCCCCGGGCGACCCGCGATGGGTCGTCCGCCGGGCTCTCCCCGGCCAGGTAGCCGGCCTTGAACTCCCACACCGGCTTCGACGGATCTGCGGCACTCGTGTTGTAGGCGCGTACGACACCGTCCCGGCCAGCGACGTACGCCATGTCCCCCCACACGGCCGGGCTGGTGATCGGGGCAGGTCCCGGCTCGCACGTGTTGCCTCCCGCGCTACTGGTGCCAAGGTCGGACTTCCAGGTTTCCGCGCCCGTCTTCGGGTCGTGCCCGCGAACGCCGGACGCCGTGAAGGTCACCAGCTTCGGATCGCCCGACTCGAGGTCGGTCAGCGCGGGTGACGAGTGGCTGTCAATGCCGCCGCCGGTGTCCTTCACCCACAGCTGAGTGCAGGTGCTGAGGTCCATCGCGATGAGGGTGTTGCTCGACATGGAGTGCAGGTAGACGGTGTTGGAGCCGGGCTGACGGATCGCCGTGCTATGTGCCTGGCCCCAGGAGAGCGCTGCCCCGAAG
This sequence comes from Streptomyces sp. NBC_00887, assembly GCF_045207585.1. Taxonomy (NCBI): domain Bacteria; kingdom Bacillati; phylum Actinomycetota; class Actinomycetes; order Kitasatosporales; family Streptomycetaceae; genus Streptomyces; species Streptomyces sp. NBC_00887. Next base: position 9,904,764 of record NZ_CP108788.1, on the reverse strand, counting down.
CCTCCGGGGAGCACCGCTCCGGTCCTGCCGTCACGACAGCGGATCACGTTCGCGTCCTGGTAGACGGCGACCGGGCGGTCGTCACTGCCCTGGAGGGAGAAGACACTGACCGGCCCGCCCGCGCGACCGTAGCGGCGTACGGTGTCGCCGTGCGTCTCCTCGCGGTCGATGGCCTGCCAGGCGACACGGCCGTTCGCCAGGTCCAGCGCGTAGATCCGGCCCACACCGGTCGTCAGGTAGACCTTGCCCCCGTGGATCGTCGGCGCGGACTCTGCGTCCCCATCGAGGTAGGTGCGCCAGATCTCCCGCCCTGTGGGGATGTCGTAAGCGAGCACCATGCTGTTCGGCGAATCGAATGCGCGGGCTGAGACGATAAGTTTGCCGTCCGCTACGACGGAGCCGTTGAGATGGAACTGCTCGCCGGTCTGCCGTGCCCAGCGAAGGGCGAGCAGCGCGCCCGGATTGTCGCCACTGGCAGAACGCCCGGTCTCGTCGCGGCCCTGCCGCAGCCAGTTCTGTCCGGCCCTCGGCTCGGGCAGGTCGGAGTCGGGGACGATCTGGAAGGTGTTCCTGACGACGGGAAACGGCTTGCCCCGGGTGTCGTAGGCCACTGACTCGGCCGTGTAGGTGCCGGGCTTCAGCCCGCTCAGATGGCTACTCGCCCTGGTCCACGAGCCGCGCGCTGCGGGGCAGGGCTCGGGCTGAGCACCGGGCGGGGTGTAGCAGTTCTCGATGCCGGGCCAAATGGCTGGGATGCCGAAGCTCAGCTGCGCCTGTCGCACGACCCCGCCCCCGCTGTCGCGCACGGTCAGCGTGGCACGCTCGGGCCGGCGGCCGTTGTCCTCCGCATACACCTCGACGGGCACTCCGGTCCCGGCGCCGTGTACGCCGCCTTGGGCGGGACTGACGAGCGCGGCGTCGTCATCGATGGCGAATTGACGGTGGGTGCCCACCACATGGCCCGAGTCCTCGTTGCCGGGTGTGTTCGGGTTGTCGGTGATGGCGCTGAAGTCGAGAACCTTGTAGTCGGGACGAGCACCGTCGATGCCGTACGTGCCCTGGTTGTTGATCTCGACGGACCGTTTGAAGGCGCCGCGCCGGAACTCTGCCTGCTGGTTGTGGCCCGCAGCGACCATCCGCACGTCGTACTTCGCGAGGAGGTCGATCGTCGGTTGCATGCCCGCGCCGGGGCCCCACTGGGTGAACAGGGACCGGTGCGCGAAGACGAACACCTGCTTGCCTACCGCGTTGCGGGCCAGGTCCTCACGCAGCCACTCCAGCTGCGGTGCCAGCCCGCTGGAATCGTAGTTGTCCTCAAGTACGACGATGTGGCGGCCGTTGCGGTCGAAGCTGTACCACTCGGGTCCAAGGTTGCGACGGTAGTACTCCATGCTGCCGCCGTAGCCCTGGGATGTGGCCGTGCCGCCGAAATCGTGGTTGCCCATCACCGGATAGAAGGGGTGGCCGAGCCGCCCTTCCTTGAGACCCTCGCTGAACAGGTCGAAGCCGCCCTGACGGCGCGGCTCGGCCATCTGGTCCGTGACGGTGAGGTCACCGGTCGCGATCTGCATCGTCGCACCGTCGACCTCGGACATCGCCTGGACCTCGCTCGTCCACCGGGCCCGGTCGCCATCGCTGCCGCTGTAGACCTCGACGTCCGAGTTCATGATCCACGTCTCGGTGGGGTTCGAGGCGTTGTGGTCAGATACAAGAGCGAAGTCAACGCCCGTGCCGCCGGCTTCAGGGACCTTGCGGAAGAACTGCGGGACGTAGTCGTCGCGCAGCACGGGCGTGTATCCGTCGGGCGAGACGATGCTGACGAGGTCGGTCTCTCGCCGCTGCGGGTCAACCGGCAGGCTGTACGTGCCGTCCGAGCCGGTCGTGGTCCATACGGCGCCGTCGGTGACGTCGACGCCGGGCAGTGGCTTGTCATCGGAGTCCCGGCTGCCGTTGCCGTTGCGGTCTTCGAAGACGGTGCCCTGGACGGTCACGGGGGCGGCTGAAGCCGCGCCGGCGTCGGCGAAGGCTGGGTGGGGCGCGAGGACGGATGCCGCGACCGCGCCGACGGTCGCCAACTGCAACCGTCGCCGGGTACGGAGCGATGCGCGCAGGAGCGCCGGCAGTCGCCAGGCTGCGAGCAGTAGCGCGGCAGCGACCACGGTGAGGAGCGTGACGGGCAGCCAGGGGAACGAGGGCGGGGCGTGCGCGCCCCGGATGTCGACGAGCGGCGTGGCCGCGGAGGCGTCGGCGACCGTGCCGTCGAACTCGACCACGACCTGCGTCAAGCCGGCCTTGTCGATCAGCGAGCTCAGGTCGAGTGCGGCGATATGGCAGCGCCATGCCAGCTCGATGACGACACCACCGGGCACGCCGCCGGCGTCGCCGGGCACGCCGGTTCCGGTGGCCGGGCAGGGAGCCGAGAGCAACTCGGCCGCCCAGTGTCCGGCCTGTTGGGGCGTCACCACTGTGTGGTTCACGATGAGGCGGCCGCTCGTTACGTGGTCACCGGACGTGATCGCGAGTTCCGCGTGCTGGGGTGAGACATGCGCCGAGGCGGTCTGAGCACCGAAGCCCAGCACGAGAAGCAACAGCGCGATGGCAAACGCGCTCACGTTGCGTATGAGGTTCATGGGGCCGGAGGCTAGGCATGCTTTGATCGGTTACCGGCCCGTAGCGAGGGACTTAATCGTGCCGTCCTGCAGTGTTCCGTTTCGTGTTCGCGGCAGTTCGCCTATACGGGCGCCAGGCGGCTTCCGGCCTGCGGCGCGACCTGCAACGCTTGACTCCGCCGTAACCGTCGGCGACACAACAACCGTGACTTCGACACGTCACTTGGCTGGCCTCTCACCGTCCGTCAAGCGGTTGCTCCGCCCAAATGATCTTCCCGTGCGCGGTGTAACGAGTACCCCAGCGATGGGCCACCTGAGCGACCATGAACAGCCCGCGCCCGCCCTCATCCGTGGTCCGGGCATGATGCAGGCGTGGCGAGGTGCTGGAACCGTCGGTTACTTCACAGATCAGCGCCGCGTGGCGAATGAGCCGCAGCCGCACCGGCGGGGTCCCGTACCGGATGGCGTTGGTCACGAGTTCGCTGACGATGAGTTCGGTAGTCCAGGCGAGGTCATCGAGCCCCCACGTGGAAAGCTGCTCCATGGCAAAGGCACGGGCGCGGGCAACTTGTTCAGGTTCGTTCGGCACATCGCACGTGGCGACGTGGTCCCTTCCGAGCGCGTGCGTGCGTGCGAGCACGAGGGCGATGTCGTCCACTGGACTGCCGTCGAGCATCGCCGCGAGAAGATCGTCAGCGGCCCTTTCCAGATCGCCGTTCAGGGATGACAGCGCCGCTGCAAGACGGTCGGTCTCCAAGGAACGCGCGGGGTCGGAACCGCGGAGCAGCCCATCGGTGAACAGCACAAGGACCGTGCCCTCCTCGACGTCGAATTCCGCTGCCTCGAAAGGAAACGTGCCGACACCGAGCGGCGGCCCGGCCGGCAACTCAGGAGTCAGAACAGTTCGACCAGGTGTGACGACGAGGGGGGGCACATGACCGGCCCGCGCCACTGTGCATGAGACCGTCACCGGGTCGTACACCGCGTACAGACACCGCGCTCCCTGCACATTCGAGGCCGGCCCATGGTCCGCGAGGCCGGAGGACTCTTCATCGACCAGACGCAGGACCAGGTCGTCCAGATGTGCCAGCAGCTCCTCCGGCGGAAGGTCCATATCAGCGAGCGTATGGACTGCGGCGCGTAGTCGCCCCATCGCTGCAGCGGCGGAGATCCCGTGCCCTACCGGATCCCCCACGACCAAGGCGACCCGGGCGCCGGACAACGGAATCACGTCAAACCAGTCGCCACCCACGCCTCCGGCCGCGCCTGCCGGAAGGTACCGGACGGCGATATCGACCGATGTTGATCCTCCGAACTCGCCGGGCAGGAGGCTGCGCTGCAGGGTCAGCGCGGTCTCTCGCTCCCGGGCATAACGGCGGGCGTTGTCCAGGCAGAGCGCTGCCCGGGACGCCAGTTCCTCGGCCAGGGCCAGGTCGTCGTCTTCGAAGGCATCCGAGAATGCCGCACGGACAAACACCGCGATCCCCAGGACGGTTCCGCGCGCCCGCAACGGGACCGCCATCAGGGAGCGCATCCCCCAGCGCTTCACTCGCTCGGCCCGCAGAGGATCCTCAGCCAGCCAGTCGGCCCGGTCGGCATCCAGCTCCGGCACCAGGATCGCGGACTCCTCCAACAGACACTGCGCCATCGGGGAGGACTCCGGATACTCAGGGGGTTCACCGATTTCAGCGGCCGCTTCCGGCACGCCCCCATGAGCGGAATGATGGGCTACCCGCCGAAGCGCCGACGACGCAAGTGGAAGGCCGGGACCGGCAGTGGAGGCCGCTCCGTCGATCACGGTCTCAAGCAGGTCGACGGCGGCGAAGTCAGCGAAGGCCGGGACGGCGACCTCCACCAGCTCGGCGGCGGTGACCGACAAGTCCAGCGTGGTACCGATCCTCGCGCCGGAGTCAGTCAGCAGCGTCAGCCTCTGCCGGGTGCGCCACTTCTCGGTGATGTCCACCCCCATGTAGCAGATCCCGAGCACTCTGCCCGCCCCGTCGTCCAGACGCAGAAAGGACGTCGAGTATGCGTGTTCACGCCCTGGGTCGGCGGGGACGTACCCCTGGTACTCGAACCCCAGCACCGGAACACCGGTTTCCAGAACCTGCCGCATTTGCTGCTCCACGCCTCTCGGCGCGAGCTGGGGCAGAACCTCGGACATACGGCGGCCGAGTCGCCGGGACAGGGGCACGCCCGCCATGCGCTCCAGGGTCTCGTTGAGCCAGACATAGCGCAGCTCGGTGTCCAGGACGGCAATGCCATACGGGGAGCGAGTCAGGAAGGCTCCCAGAACCGCATGGCTGGCATCCCACCACGGTGCCCTGGACAGGTCCACCGCTGCCAAATGCCACAGACGTACCCCGGCAGCGCCGACGTGGGGCGTCGCCTGAACACCGAGGGTCAGCGTTCTGCCGACCTGTGAGTGGACCCTCAGCACCGCACTCGAAGCTCCGGGAGATGCGAGCGCCCTATCGACAGACTCTAGATCGGCGATGGACTCGACGAAGCGGGCGATCGGCAGGCCCAGCACATCGGAGGCGGCATAGCCCGTCAGCTGCTCTGCCGCAGACGACCAGCCTACAACCATACCACTGTCGTCCACCATTGCCGAAGCCGTTGGCATCAAGTCGAACGGCACTGGCCCGGCAGACCAGCCGCGGCGGCCCTCCGAGCGAGGCATGGCTGGACCTCCTAGAAGGAGAAGTGTCCTCATTCTCCTAGGTTCTTGTGACCGCGGCCACTCGTCGGGCTCTCCCACGTGATGTCTCTGCCGGGGAAGGAACCGCGGCGGCTGTCGCAAGTGGAAGTGAACAGCAGCGGCCCGCGGGCACTGTGCGGCGGCAACACCCGTACCCGCGGATGGCCCACCGTTGCAACACTGACGGCGGCACCGGCTGCCGAGCCTCCCTGGCACGGCTGGCTTCCCTATCGCCGATTGCGTGGCAGGCACACCCATCCCACGACGCCTCGGCCGGTGACCCTGAACACCTGGGAGGCGGTCCAATTTCGACCACCGGCTCGACAGGATCGTCGATCTCGCCGAGCGCGGCTCGCGTCGGTGTGGAGATGCTCGTTCTGGACGACGGCTGGTCAGCGGGCGCCGCGACGCGGCAGGGCTCGGCGACTGGACGGTCGACGCGACCGTGGCCCGACGGGCTGCGCCCGCTGGTCAAAGACGTCAGATCACTCGGCATGCAGGTCGGGCTATGGGTCGAGCCGGAAAGGGTGAATCCGCATTCCGATCTCGCCCGCGCCCACCCGACTGGGTGCTGACCGCGCCAGGACGTACGGCCCCACCACACCGCCCCAGCAAGTGCTCGACCTGGCCAGGCCCGAGGCGTACGCCCACATCCTGGCCCGCTTGGACGCACTGGTCGACGAGTACGACCTCGACTGCCAGAAATGGGACCACAACCGCGATCTACGGGAAGCGGTCCATGCCAGGAGCGCCGGAACACACGCCCAGATGCTGGCTACCGGCTCATCGACGGACTCCGCTCACGGCATCCCGCGTTGGAGATCGAGTCCTGCTCTTCAGGCGGCGCGCGGATCGACCACGGAATCCTGGAGCGCACGGACCGGGTGTGGGTATCCGACACGAACGACCGGCTTGGGCGACAGGTCATCCAGCGCTGGACCGGGCTGCTGGCGCCACCGGAACCGGTGGGCTGTCACATCGGCGCAGCCACCGACCACACCACGGGCCGCACCACCACCCTCGCCTTCCGCCTGGCGATGGGACCTCACCGCCTGTACCGACACCGAACTCGATCAACCGACCACGTGAGTCAGCCTGCACAACCGGCTCAGGACCATGGTGCACGGCGGACGGACCCCACACGCCGATCATCCCGACCTGAACGTCTGGCTGCACGACGTCGCCTCCGCCGACTGACGCCACGCCTTGTTCAGTCTTATGCAGCTACTGAGCCTTTTTCAACTTCAAGGCTGGGTTGGAGATCGGCTCATGTAGCCTCCGGCGCATGTCTTCCGCGCTGGACCACGCGATGATCGACAAGATTGCGGCCGAGATCGACGATGAGCTGATCGGGATGCGCCGCGACATCCACCGGCATCCCGATCTTGCCGGTGAGGAGCGGCGCACATCAGCACTGGTCGCCGAGCGGCTTCGCGCCGCGGGTCTGGCCGTCGTAACCGGCGTGGGCGGCCATGGTGTGGTGGCGGTGCTCGACGGTGCGGGTGAGGGCCCGACCGTCGCCTACCGGGCCGACATGGACGCGGTCGACGACGACGAACTGTTCGACTGTGCCTTCGCCTCGCAGGTCCCGGGGGCGGCCCACCTGTGCGGCCACGACCTGCACACGGCGATCGGGGTGGGTATCGCCTTGGTCCTCGCACGGCTGCGGAAGCAGCTGAACGGCCGGGTCGACTTCGTCTTCCAGCCGGCCGAGGAGACGTGCGAGGGCGCCCGGGCGATGATCGTGGACGGGGTTCTGGAGCGGACCGCGCCACGGGAGATCTACGCGCTGCACTGCGGCTCCAATCCAGTCGGCACGCTCGCGGTCGGGCCGGGTCAGCCGGGGCAAGACCGCTTCCGGATCGAGCTGGCGGGGCCGGGCGCCGCCGACGACGCCAAGCGGCTCGTCGCCATGATCGACGGATTGTCGACTGTCGGGCGCCCGCAGACGCCCGGACAGCTCCAGCAGCTCATGGACGACATGCAGACCCCGGACGGCCCGCTGGCGCGCTTTGTCTACGCCCTGTCCCATTCGAGCTCGGGCGATGATGGCGCGCGAGTGCACGCCTATCTGCGGGCCTGGCCTGAGAGCCGGTACGCCGAGATCCGTGAGGAGGTGCGGCGCTGGGTGGATGCGCTGCCCCGTGGGCGGGTGGAGTTCACCGAGCCTGCGTTGCCCGCCATGGTGTGCTCGCCGGAGCTCAACGCGGCGGCAGCCTCGTACCTGCGAGGCGCCCTGGGTGCGGACGCGGTCATGGTGTTGCACGCGGCGTATCCGTTCAACGGCGAGGACTTCGCGTACTTCCTGCACCAGGTGTCCGGAGCGATGTTCTACCTCGGTGTCGCCAACCCGGAAGCGGGCATCAACGGGGTCCCCCACTCCCCGAACTTCGCTGCCGACGAGCACGCGATCGGTATCGGGGTCCGCGCGATGGCGGGGTTCCTGTCACACCGTCTCGATGCCCTCGCCTGAGCTGCACCCGGTCGGCCGGGCAGCGCACCTCGCCAACGTGAGATGCAAAAATGCTCGCTGCCCGCGCAATGTCCTCGCGTGTGCCCATCGCATTCCCCTCCCTGGCCTGCACGTATAACAGGGCTCACCCCGCGTCCGGCGGATGGGCCCTGACGCGTCACACGCCCGGCTCGGCCCCGTCGGACACCGATGCCACCGGCAAGCAGGTCACGAGTCCGAATGGACAGTACCGACGGCCGTCGGCCGCCGTGAGTCGTGGGGTGTCCTGGCGCGGTCGATGCATGGGACGCACGCGAACAGCTGAACGCCGGCGCGGTCGCCCACCGGGCGCATGACCGCTGCCTCGCTACCGCAGACGAGACAGGCGCGGTCGTCCGCCTGCGCGGGCGTCAACTGCTCCGGGATGGGTGCGGTGCTGCTCATGATCTGGACTCCTTGATCGGAAGGTGTTTCGCATCAAGGCCCGTTCCGATGTTCACGGCACCGGTACGGGCCGTCTCGTATCCAGGACGGAGACCGACGCGAGTCGGGGGCCGCGTGCCCTGCAGGGCACAGTGATTCCCAATGTGGTTTGTCAAGGCGTGAGTTGCCGTTCTGTGGTGTGGTCAGGCCGCTGCGTGGCGGGGTGCGGGCGGCTCGGTGGTGAAGGTCCGTTGGTCGCGGATAAGGGCCCATAGGACGTCGAGGCGGCGTCGGGCCAGAGCGAGGACGGCTTGCTTGTGCGTCTTCCCCTCGCTGCGTTTGCGCTGGTAGAAGGCCTGGGAGGTGGGGCAGCAGCGGGCAGCGACCCGTGCGGAGAGGTAGAAGACCCGCAGTAGGCGCCGGTGCTAGCGGTGCGGACGGCGCATGTTGGCGCTGATCCGGCCCGAGTCCTTGGGAACCGGGGCGAGGCCCGCGACGCCGGCCAGGCGGGCTGGGGTGCTGAATGCGGCCAGGTCGCCACCAGTGCAGGCGATCAGCTCGGCGCCCAGAAGGGTGCCGATGCCGGGCATGCTCACGATGGTCTTGGCGTGCTGCTGGCGGACCCGGTCCTCGATGAGCGCGTCAACGCGCGCGATCTCGGCGTCCAGGTCCATGACCGCGCGGGCCAGTGTGTGCGTCATGGCGGCCGCGGTCTTCTCGCCGGGGACCTGGGTGTGCTGGGCGTGGGCAGCCTCGACCGCAGTAGCCGCGATCACCGCGGCATTGCGCACGCTGCGGTTGGCGAGCCAGCCGGCAAGACGGCTCTTCCCGATTCGCCGCAGGGCAGCGGGGGCCTGGTATCCGGTCAGTAGAACCAGTGCGCCCATCGAGGCGTTGTAGTCGAAGGCACGCTCAACGACGGGTAGACAAGCATTCGAAGCCTCTGGTGGAGACGGTCTCTCGGTCGAAAGCCCATCTACCAGGGGCTTCATCCGTTTGTCAGGCCAACTGCCCAGCCCGCACAGGAGGTTGGAAAAGGCTCAGTGGCACAGGACAGCCTCTCCGGTAGGTCGTGGTTTCTGATCACGCTGAAGGGGAGAGCTGTTCGCGCACCCATTCGGGATCGGGGTTGGTGTGTGGCTGCCCGCCACGACGACGGTGGGCACGGTCTCGTTGCCGTCGCTGGCTGCTCTCACCGCTGCGGCTGCTGCCGGGTCGTGCCAGATGTTGGCCCAGTGCAGCTGGCGGGCGCTGCGGCCAAGCCGGATGCGCAGTCGTATGCAGTACTTGCAGCCCCAGGGCCCCGGAGTGTTCCGCGAATGTCTGGTTTGATCATGGGACGCCGTGGAGTGTGAGGATGGCTGCGGGGGTTGGTTTGGGCGCGGCGTCCGCTGGAGGTGTTGGTCCAGCCGGTGAATCGCAGGGTGGCGCGGACGATGTCGCGGAGCGCGGCCATGACCGCGGGGCTATTGCGGGTGCGAACCTGGCTGGCGTCCTCGCCGAAGGTGCAGTCCCTGATCCAGTGGACGCTGTTTTCGATGATCCAGTGTCCCCTGGCCCACGCGGCCAGTTCGTCGGCGCTGCCCTGGTACGCCGCGAGGTCGGTGACGGCGTAGACGGTCTCGGCGGACCACTTCTTCGTGTCCAGGCGGCGTCTGCGGCGGATCCGCAGGACCTGCTTGGCCTGCGGGAACAGCAGCCCATCCACGGAGGCGACCTGCACTTCGCGGATCTCCTCGCGGCCGTGGCCGCGCTCGGTGGATCGGCGCAGGACCGGGACCTCCTTCCAGGGCAGGCAATGGAGTCGGCGGGCCAGTGTGGGTTGGTTGCTCTTGATCGTGAACAGGTAGTGGGATCGGCGCGACAGGAGGTAGGCGGCATGGTCGCGCTGCGCGTGAAGTGCGTCCGCGGTGACGACGGAGTCCACCTGCGGTCGTGCGCCTGCGGACGGGGGTTGGCGCGGCAGGTGCGGCGCTGTTCCCGCTCGGGGACGCCGTCCGGGGTGAGCGGGGTCGGTGCGGGGCGGACCAGGCCAGCCAGGCGGGCGTACCCGGCCCGCGTGAGCTCGGCTGGGTCGACTTTGCCGTAGGCGTCGCGCAGGGTGCGCTCGTCCGGGCAGCGGTAGCATCGGGCGAACGGGTCGAAGGGGGCCCCGAGCCGGGCCAGCGTCTCCTGCCCGCAGCGGCGTACCCATTCCGCTCTCGCGGTAAGGGAGTTGTTGCCTGCCGCGCTCATCGCACAGACCCCGATCGCTAGAAGTGTGGACAGCTGGTAGCGCACTCCGCGTGGATCTCGGGGGTCGGGTACTTGGCCAGCCGGTCGAGCAGCCCTGCCGCCTCGGGGGGTGCCGGGCAGTTCGGTTGCGTGACCCGTGACGGGAGGGGGGGCGCTGGGCGACTGGGGCATCGGCGGGGATGGATCAACGAGCACGGCAGCCTTGCGGATCGTGAGGCTCAAAGAATCCGTGATCCGCGGGCGCCGTGCTCGCTTTGCTTCAGGGCGTCCACCGGCCACGATCGGGGCAGACAGGGTATTTAGTTGCGATCGGGGGCATGGCTCAGCGGGTCGTACGTGCCTGTGAGCCGTCGTCGAGCTTCTCGAAGAGGAACTCGTGCTTGAGGAACGAGGTGTCGTACTCGTGCCCGGGGTATGGAGGGATGAGCTGAGCTGCCTGGATGAGCCGCCAGCCGTCGAGCAGAGCGTCGAGTCCGGTCTCGTACGGCGGTTCGCCGTCGTCCCCGGTCGCGGGCCGGGTCCGCCCGGTGCCGTCGTAGACCGACCAGCCCACGACCCGGGCGTCCAGCGCGGAGGTGCCCAGGTAGAGGGCCAGGACCTGCTGCCTCATGCGTTGCTCCCCATAGACGGACGGTTGCTCACACGGGTGACCCAGTGGTCGATGTCGAAGGTTGCGTCGCCGGTCAGGGCGCGCCACAGGCGGACCCTGTTATAGATTTCCAGGCGTCCGGCGGCCGTCTCGTACCAGGGGAACCAGGCGCTGAGTTCAGCCGCGACGGCCGGGTCGGCGAGGTCGGCTGTGTTCCACAGCCGGACCTGCGCCACGGTCGGATTGAACCGGATCTTGAACATGTACCGGCGGGTGTCGCTGTCGTTGCGGCGTCCTCCGTGCCACAGGCCGTGGTGCAGCAGGACCACTGTGCCGGCGGGACAGGTCAGCCGGGTCTGCCCGCGCAGGTTCTGGTAGCGCCCGGTGTCGCTCTCGTTGGTGCGGCGCAGATGACTGCCCGGCACACTCAGGGTGCCGCCCATGTCGGCGGTCACCTCATGGGGGTAGTACATGAGTTGGACATCGAAGGCGTCGGGCCGCACGTCGATGATCGCGTCGCCGTGCAACGGTTGGGCTTCGCCCCCGTGCGGCTCGCGGATGTGGACGGCGTGGTGGTCGACGGTCGGCTCAGGGCCGACCAGGCTGCGCAAGGCTCCGGCGACCGGGGGCAGTTCGACCAGGCTGCGGGCAAAAGACCCTTCGGGGAACGCTGCCAAGAGCGGGGTGCCGTAGGGCACGCCGGGGATCCCGGCGTCCAGGACCTCGATCGCCCGGGCATTCATCTCCGCAGGCACGACCGCATCCATACGCAGGTAGCCGTGCGCTGCAAAGCGCGCCACCTGGACTGAGGACAGCAGGTGTTTGCTGGTTGTCATACGGCAACCGTAGGTGCACCAAACTCTGATGTCGTGGCATGCGGTCACCATGTACTGGTAGTTTTTCACTATGAAGCAAACCGCGATCCACCTGGACGACCTGCCGCGGATCGTCAACATCGGCGTGGGCGTACACGGGGTTGCCCATCTCCACGACACCTTCCGACTGCCCGACCTGTGGCAGCTGCACCTGTACGGCTACACGGCCAAACTCACACTCGGCGACACGGTGCACCCGATCCGGCCCGGCCACGTGAGCCTGATCCCGCCGGACACCCAGGCGCATTACCACTACCGCGGCAGGTCCGAACACCTCTACGCGCACCTGCGACTTGCGCCTACGGGCGCGCCGCGCACCGTAGCGGTGATGCAGGACGCAGCCGCCGAGACACCGATGCTCTCCGACCTGCTGCGTCGGGCACTGGTGGCCTCACGAGGTGCGCCCAGCGAGGCCACCGCCGCGGTGTGGACAGTGCTGTGGCGCGTGGTGAACCTGGCCGGTCTCGACCACACCGGACGCCCTCACGCCGCGGTCGCCGCCGCCATGGCCCACATCGAGACGCACCTGGCCGATCCGCTGGCCGTGCCGGACATCGCCCGCGCGGGCGGAGTCTCACCCAACCACCTCACCCGGCTGTTCCGCACCGAGACCGGCGACACCGTGGTGGCCTACATTCGCCGCCGCCGGCTGGAGCGGGCCCGCCACTTGCTGCGCGCATCAACGCTGCCCATCCCCGCCGTCGCCGCCGCGGTCGGGATCAGCGATCTCCAGGCCTTCAACAAGGCGTGCCGAAGCGGGTTGGGCAGCGGCCCACGTGCCTACCGGTCGGGTGCCCCAGGACAGGCGGACGCGCCGCGCTGATCGCGTGTCACCGAGTCCCGCAGCCCGCAGAGCCGGCCCCTATACCCTCCCAAGCCAGCACAACCGCCAGTGGACCCGCGCTCACACCCTCACGCTCACCCTCCCGGTAAGGGTGGAGTAGCCGCCCTGGGACATCACCCGGGCCGTGTGCCGTACGTAGGCTGCCTGCTCCGGACCAGCGTCCGGAGTGTGGGCGCGGACATGGCCCAGCAGCCCGCTGGGCCGGCCGGTGGTGGTGAACCACGAGACCACCAGGTCACTCAGCTGTGCGCGGGCGCGGCGGCCGGGCTCGATCAGCTCCGGGTCCAGGCCCGCGTCCATGCTCCGCATGATCGTGTCGGAGACCTGCGCCCACTCGGCCAGCGGCGGGGGTGTGACACCGAGCAGGTCGGCGATCGCCGTCAGGGCGACGGGCTGCGCGAGCTCGCGCATGGCCTCCACCATCGGCTGCCCGGCCGACTGCTGCAGCCGCTCGCGGATCGCCTGACCGACCGAGTTCTGCAGGGCGTCCAGGTTCTGGGCGTGCAGCGCGGTCATGAACAGGCTACGCACCGCGGCCTGCTGGGGCGGGTCGAGGACCTGCACGCTCAGGTGCGCGTCCGGGACCTGGTTCCAAGGCGGCGCGGATCCCGCGCGAACGTCTCGTGGTCGCGCAGCACCCGCAGGCAGTCCTCGTAGCGGGTGATCAGCCAGCACTCCATCACCTCGTGCTCGTACCGGATCCGCTCGCGGAACCGCCGCCCCCGGCCCACCATTGCCCGGCCGTACCACGCGAAACCGAGCCGGCCTGCGTGCCGATGTCACACTCCGGTGCCCTAGTGCCCTCTATGAACAGCGGAAGGGGTTTTCAACGGCGGTCCGGAACACGGTGGTACCTGACTTTCGACCGCCCGCCCCCGCACACACTCCTTATGGCTCAACCGCCCAAAACGCGCAGCGGGCCGTGACAACAGGAGTCCAAGAGCATCCAGAACGGGAGACACATGAAAACGCAACTCACCAGATCCTTAGGGCTGTTCGCTGCTGTCGCCGCCACGGTGCTGTCCGTGTCCGGGCCGACCGCTGCGGCGCCCGGCACCGACACCGCAGATGCCGTGTCGCTCAGCGAATTCATCGATCAGCGCGAAGCCGCTTCTGCACCGATGTCGGCGCTGGCCGTATGCGAGCCCAATGTCTACCTGACATCTCGCGCCAACGACAGGATCGTCGCAGCCGAAACAAACTACACCGGCTACGACGAGGGACTGCTGCGAGCCCGCTCGACCAGCGTCGGCAGCATGGAGCGGTTCACTCTCTGCGACCACGGCGGTTACTACACCCTCCGGTCCCAGGGAAACAGTCGCTACGTCACCACTGAACTCAACTACTCGGGGGCAAACGAGGGACTCTTGCGTGCCCGCGGCACCAGCATCGGCGAATGGGAGAGGTACAGCATCAGCTGCCCGTCCTACTGCACCATCAAGTCCCAGGCGAACAATCGGTACGTGAGCGTCGAGCTGAACTACGACGGACACGACCACGCAATGCTGCGCGCGCGTTCGACCAGCGTCGGGACATGGGAGACATTCCGCTGACGGTCTGAGCCCGGTCCAGGAGGCTCTGGAAGCATCTGCGGCCATGCGTCCCCGGGAGACCTTCGGGGACGCATGTGGCCGTGCCGAAGGCGGATCAGCGTGCCTTCGGGGACCGGGAGTTCGCCCCGATGACCTGCGTTGCTGCGGTGTCAGGCGTCGCCGCAGGTGTCGGGCTTGGAGAAGCGGAATTTCTTGACGTGGGTGGACGGCTGGCTTGCAGTGTGAGGTCCACGGGACAGGGACTGGCTTGTTCATGACCCGGGTCCGGGCCCGTCCGTCCAAGCGCCGCGACCGGGGGCCGTCGAGTAGGTAGACCGAGCGCCGAGCGTCGTATCCGGCGGCGAAGACGACCAGGATGTCCAGGTCGTCCGCTCCGGGCCGCTCCCCCTCATAACAAGACCCACCTGGACGACGGCACCGTGTGCGCTGCCAAGCCCACCGGGGCCGTCAGAAGGAGACAGGAAAAACTAGTGAAACTCACCATATTCGGAGCGAACGGACCGACCGGGCGACAGGCCACCGAGCAGGCTGTCGCCGAAGGGCACGCGGTCACCGCCGTCACACGCCACCCGGAGCAGTTCCCGTTGAGCCACCCGCGACTGCAGGTGCTCGGCGCGGATGTGTTCGACGCCGGTGCCGTGGAACGGGCTGTGGCCGGGCAGGAAGCGGTGATTTCGGCGCTCGGGGTGCCCTACAGCAGGAATCCGGTCACCGTGTACTCCGAAGGGATCACCCACATCACGCAGGCCATGACCAAGCACGGCGTCCGGCGTCTGGTGTGTGTGTCCTCGACCGTGCTCTTCGGAGTGGCGGCGCCCGGCGAGACCTTCTTCTTCCGGAAAGTCCTCGAACCCTTCATCGCCCGCACCATGGGGCGCACGGTGTACGACGACATGCGGCGCATGGAGGAGATCGCGCGCGAAACTGACCGTGCGTGGACCGTCATCCGCCCCGCTGGCCTCTTCGACACCGCCGCCGTCAGCGACTATCAGGTCGCCACCTCGCGCCTGCCCGGCCGGTTCACCTCGCGCGCGGACCTGGGAAACGCACTGGTGCGCACCGCGACCGGCAACCGTCATGTGCGCGCCTTCGTCGATGTCCGCACCACAGAAGGGATTCCGAGCTTCCTCGATGTCATACGGAAGGAGGCGTTTGGCAGCGGGAAGTGAGTCCGGATCCGGGCGTGCCGTTCGAGGAGGGCGGCATGCATCAGGGAGGCGATGTTCATGACGGAAGACCATTTCATCCTGCTGGAGCCGGGCGGCGTAAGGCCGGGACGGATCCCGCTGCCGCCCGCCTTCGCCGTCAAGGCGACGACCGACGACACCGACGGGCGCTTCTCATGCTGGAGATGACCGTGGCTCAGGACCTTCCGCAGCATGTCCACCATCGCGCGGACGAGTGCGTCTATGTGCTGGCCGGCGTCCTGGAGATCGAGTTCGACGACCGCCGGCACCGTGCGCCCACGGTATGTTCGCACCGCTCCCGCGCGGCGTCCCGCACGCCCTGCGCAGCGCCTCCGACCCACCGCCCCGAGTCCTTCAGATCTCCTCGCCCGGCGGCTGGGAGCGATACGTCGAGGGCATGGTCGAGGCCGGGCCCGCCGTCCTCACCGACGGACGACTGGACCCCGCCAAGATCAATCCCATCGCGGCCGGACACCACATCGGCTACGAAGAACAGGGGTGAGCGATTCCACGCAGCGCTGCGGACCGCCAAGCGGCGGGATGGATGTCACACTCCGGCCGCTCTGTCCCTCTCAGTAGTGAATGCCACACAGGAAGGCGATCCATGGCGGCCAAACCCGATGACAGCCCGGTCACGCACGAGGCAGGACCCGCACGGGACGCCCCGCGCGGACAAGGCACGGGACAGCGGCAGGACGAGCCTGCGCACGGCGCAACGCAGCTCTTCGTCGACCACCGCGAGCTGCTCTTCTCTGTCGTCTACAACATGCTCGGCAGCGTCGCCGACACCGAGGACGTACTCCAGGAGACCTGGCTGTCCTGGTCCGGCAAGATTCGCCGGACGTCGCTGGCGGAGATCGACAACCCGCGCGCCTACCTCGTACGCATTGCGGTGAACCACGCGCTCGGCCGGCAGACCGCCATCGCCTTCCGCCGGGAGACGTACGTCGGTCCCTGGCTGCCCGAACCCCTGGTCACCGACGCCACCGCCGGCCTCGCCCCGGACACCGCCGACCATGCGGTCCGTACCGACTCGGTCTCCATAGCGATGCTCGTGGTCCTGGAGACCCTCACACCGCTGGAACGGGCGGTGTTCGTCCTCCACGAGGTGTTTGGCTACCCCCACACCGAGATCGCCGGCATGCTCGACCGGCAGCCTGCCGCCGTACGTCAACTCGCACGCCGGGCCCGCTCCCATGTCCACGCCCGCCGCCCCCGCTACCACGCCCACCCCCGCGTCCGGCGGGAGGCCACCGAGCGGTTCGTCGCGGCCGCCCTCGGCGGCGACATCCACGCGCTCATGGAGATCCTTGCCCCTGACGTGACGGTCTGGATCGACGGCGGAGGCGCGCGGCAGGCTGCCGGGCTGCGCCCGGTCCACGGCCGGGAGAAGGCCGCCCGCATGCTGGCCGGATACGCCACGCGGCGCACCGAGGATCTGGACATCCGCTACCGTCGCGTCAACGGCGACGACGCCGCGGTGCTGTTCACAGATGACTCCCCGTATGCCGTCATGGTCATGGATCTCACCCCGGATGGCGACCAGGTCTCCGGCGTCTACATCGTTACCAACCCCGCCAAGCTCACCCACGTAGGACCGGACAAGCTGAACGCGCCGGACGAGGTCACGGCCCCGGGCCGCCCCGAGCTCTGCCAACCGCCCGCCCCCGGAGAGCGCGCATGACCGCGCCAAGCACCCGAACTCGCGCGAGACGGGGGCACGCCGGCCGGAGGCGGGTACAGGGCCGAGGACTGGTGCGAGGGCCGACTGGGGATCTACCGCCTCGGCCGCACCTTGAACCGCCCGGTTCGTTAGAGGTGGTTGGTGGCTGTGAGTCGGAGCATGGCGATCGCGTGCTGGAGGCGTGACCGGTAGTGATCGGCTGCGGCGGCGATGTTGGTCCAGCCTGCTTGGCGCATGAGTCCGATGGTGAGGTTGCGCAGGGTGGCCATGGTGCGGGGTGCGGGTGCTACGCACGGCACGCCGCCCGGCGGGCACCGGGTGACGACGAGCAGTACCAGCGCTGGCTCACCATCGCGCGCACCGACCCAAATCTGTCCGCCGACTCCGCGGTGCTCGCCGATGCCTGGACGCAACTGGAGCAGCGCTACCGCAAGTTCTTAGAGGAGTACGCCGCCCAGTGCCCGACGATCGAGGCGTACAACGGCGCCCGGGACGCGCTGCGGCGCTGCGCCGACACCGGCGAGCGCCGGGAGCTGGACCGCATCGCCGCGGCCGTCGGCGGCCTGTCGAGGGAACGGGCTCGGCTGTACGCGCCGGAAGCGCGCCTGGAGTTGTGGACACTGCCATGGCGGTGATGTTCAGGCCCGGGATAGTCACCACCGCTGCGGCATAGATCCGGCGTAGATCACGGTGAACGTCGCGATGATGAATACGGCGACGCGTACGTAGTGACGTTCCCGATCCGGTCGGCCACGTCGGTCATGAAGACCACCGCCTCGCCCGGGTCCGGTCCGGCCACCACGACGTGACCGGTCAAGGGGGCGCCGGCCCCGGTCACTGTCCACCGTGACGCGCGCGCAACACGCCGGGACAGGGCGTGAGTCAGGGGCGCTCGAAGCGCTCGACAATCGCTCCCAACTACCTTGCAAAGCCTGGGGTGTTCGAGGTGTGCGTGAGGCGTTCGGCTATGGCGTTTCCGTAACGCCGTTCCGTGACGCCCGCCGCTGACGGCAGGCCCGCACCCGGCAACGGTCCGAGCAGCACACCGCCGCCTTCGACCGCTCCACCCCCACCGTCCACGACCGCGCGCAGACCGGGCACTCCGCCTGCTCTCCCCGCTGCATCGCAGCCACCCGCTGCCGGGTCCGCCATCGCCGTGACCTGCACCGACCCGAGCAGAACACCGCCTCCGCCGCCATCGTCCGCGGCAGCGGATCACCACGCTCCCGGCAGTACCGCCGCGCCGTCCCACCAACCCCCACACCACAGATCATCCAGCCGTTCACACCTCACGGCCAGGGATCAAAAACACCTACTCAGAGGGCGTTTAGCTCATATTTGGGCCGCTGTACCCGGGTATGGGCCTGGACTTGCCTGGGGCTGTTGAGGCTGGCGTGAATGGTGGTGCACGAGTCGTGGTTCTCGCGCCGCCTTGGCCTGGCTGCTCCTGTTTCATCCCAGGACGCCGGGTTGTGCGCCGTGTGCTTCGGGCGCCGGCGTCTGCGCCCGGGCCTTGCGGGTCATGAGTGGGTAGCCCGAAATCGTGTCTGAACGTCGTCGTTATCCCAGTGATCTGTCCGATGCCCGGTGGGAGTTGGTCGAGCCGGTCCTGACCGCCTGGCGGTCCGAGCGCCGCGGCCGCGGCCTGGACATCGGCCGGCCACCGGATCACGACCTGCGCAGTCTGCTGGACGCGGTCCTCTACGTGAACCGAACCGGGATCCCCTGGCGCTATCTGCCGCACGACTATCCGCACTGGAACACGGTCTACGCCTACTTCGCCCGCTGGCAGGCGGAAGGCGTCTTCGACCAGCTCAACAGCTTGCTGAGGCGTCAAGTCCGCAGACAGGAAGGCCGCGAGGAGGAACCGACCGCATGTGTCATCGACTCCCAGAGCATCAAGACCTCCACCAACGTCCCCGCGGCCGGGCAGGGTATCGACGCCGGGAAGAAGATCGTCGGCCGCAAGCGGAGCATCGTCATCGACACCGTCGGCCTGCTTCTGACGGTGCTGGTCACCGCCGCGAGCGTGCAGGACTCGATCGCCGGCCGGACCCTCATCGAAAGGGTCGCGGTCGAACATCCCACCGTTCGCAAGACCTGGGTCGACGGCGGCTACCGCCAGCACCTCGTCGAGCACGCCGCCACCCTCGGCATCGACATGCACATCGTTCGCCGCGACCCCACGACCAGGGGATTCTCTGTCCTGCCCCGCCGCTGGACCGTCGAGCGAACCCTCGGCTGGCTCATGAACCACCGCCGTCTCGCCCGCGACTACGAGGCCAAGCCCTATCGCTCCGAAGCCATGATCCAGCTCGCAATGATCAACCTCATGACCCGCAGACTCACCGCCGAATCCACCCCCACATGGCGCGGCGCATGAACCACCCGCAACATGCCAATCCGGGATGAAACAACGGGATGAAACGCCCTCTCACCGACTACGAAAAACGCTATGAACTGCCCGTCGAGCGTCCGGTACGCATCCTGGGCGTCCACCGGGACGGTGGGCTCCTCCGCGTGGAGACCGACTCCGGCACCTGGCACGCCCAAGCGGTGATCAGCGCGACCGGTACCTGGTGGCGGCCCTTCCTCCCCGCCGTCCCCGGCCAAGCAGCCTTCGAAGGTCACCAGCTGCACACGGTGGAGTAGAAGCTGCGGTCGCGGACGGCACTCAGGCCGCCCACTAGCAGCCCGGCCCACATCACGGAACCCCATTCCGAAAACGCCGACCATCAAGGGCGTGCCACCGGGGAAGATACGCGCTTTCGGTCCACATGCGCAGTTCCTCGCCCCACCATCACCCGGATGCCCGCTGTTCATGCGGTCTTCGCAGACTCTGCATGTCCCACGCGTGTAGTCCCTGCTGTCAGCGGAGTTGAGCATGAACCACGGCCACAGACACGACCACGGTCACCACCATCACCACCACGAGAGCGGCGACGCCTTGTCCCTGCCGCCCGCCCTCGACATGACGGTGCCGGACGAGGAACTGACCCCCAACCAGCTCTCGCGGCGCTCCATGCTGCGACGCACCGGCCTGCTCGGGGCGGGTCTCGCAGCGGGCAGCGTCCTCGCCGGGGCGGGCCAGGCCGCCGCGGCGGTGCCCGCGTCGGCGACTTCCACAGGTGGGAGTTCCGGCGGGTACCTATGGCTGGCCGGTGATCATCACATCCACACGCAGTACAGCTCGGACGGCAAGTACCGGGTGATCGACCACGTGCGGCAGGCGAACGCGCACGGCCTTGACTGGATGGTGATCACCGACCACGGCAGCGAGCAGCATGCGAAGATCGGTGTGGAGAAGGTCAACCCGGACATCGTCGCCGCCCGCGCGCAGATCGACGACACGCTGGTTTTCCAGGGTCTCGAGTGGAACATCCCGGCCGCCGAGCACGGCACCGTCTTCGTGCACCCCGGCAAGAACGAGGTGGCCGTGTTGAAGGAGTTCGAGAACTCCTTCGACGGCGCCGTCAAGAAGGCCACCGGCAGCACTCCGGCGAACGAGGCCCTCGCCATCTCCGGCCTGAACTTCCTCGCTGAGCAGGTCCAGCGGCGCAAGGTCAAGGATGCGCTGATGCTCGCCAACCACCCGGCGCGCAAGGGCATCGACTCTCCGCACGAGATCCGTGCCTGGCGCGACGCCCAGCCCACCATCGCGGTCGGCATGGAGGGCGCCCCCGGCCATCAGGCCGCCGGTATCGCCGCCCCGGCCGGTGCCGGTTCAGGGCGGGGCTACTACGACAACAGCCCCGGCTCCGCCTCGTACGCCGGGTACCCGCTGGAGAGTTACCGCACCTGGGGCGGCTTCGACTGGATGACCGCCACCGTCGGCGGCCTGTGGGACAGCCTGCTCGCCGAGGGCAAGCCGTGGTGGATCACCGCCAACTCCGACTCGCACAGCGTCTACGCCGACACCGCTGTGCCCGGCCCGAACAGCGACTTCACCACCAACGGTTACTTCAACGACCCGGTCTACGGCGGCGGCCTCAACCTCACCGACGGCGACTTCTGGCCCGGCCAGTACAGCCGCACGCACGTCGGCGCGGCCTCCTTCTCGTACAAGTCGGTCATGGACGGTATCCGGGCCGGCCGGGTCTGGGTCGACCACGGCGGCCTCATCAGCGGCCTCAACGCCCGGGTGAGGTCCGGCCTCAACGCAGTCACGCTCGGCGGCGTACTCCACGTCCGCAGCGGCAGCCAGGTCGACCTGGTCATCGACATCGCGCTGGCGGGTTGCCCCAACTGGGCCCAGTTCGTGCCCGCGCTCGCCCGTGTGGATGTCATCCAAGGCGACGTCACCGGCACCGTCTCCGACAAGGACACCTTCACCACGCCGAACACCAAGGTCGTCAAGTCGTTCGAGGTGAACAAGTCCACCGGCACGGTGCGCCTGACCTACTCGTTGGGCCGGGTGGACAAACCGGTCTACGTCCGGCTGCGCGGCACCGACGGCAACCGCACCGCCGTCGGCATCAACGGCGCCGCGATCGACCCGGTGGGCCCGGCCATGGACGTGGTCGGCGACGCCGACCCGTGGAAGGACCTGTGGTTCTACTCCAACCCGATGTGGGTCCTGCCCGCATGACCGCACCGCATCACGCGCCCGGCGTCCAGCCCGTCATCGGGGTGGACGCCGGGACGGCGAGCCTGCGCCAGGCCGACCACCTCATCCACCACTTGATGGACCGACTCGGCCTTCCACCGGTCACGATCGCCTGCACCCATCTGATCCGCACCGATGAGCGCCGGTGCGTGGCCATCACCTTCGCGCTGCCCGACGCCGAGGTGGCCGAGGCTGTGTGGGAGCGCCTGGCGGACGTGCTGGGGCCGGATGCCGGCGCGGTCCTGGGCGGACGCGAGCAGGGCGCGGTCCTGGGCGGACGCGAGCAGGGCCCGGTGCAGGCCACCCGCGGGGCGACGCTGGCCGCCGAGGAACACGCCCAACAGCGTGGCGGCCGAGCCGTGGTCTACCCCGCAGCCGAGCGCCTCACCGGCACGGTCACCGTGGCTGACCTGCTCACCCTGACCGCCATCGACCAGGTCTCCGTGGTGGGCACGCCACCGACCGGCGATCACGAACTTGATCCCGCCATACTGGTGCTCACCCGCGACCACGTACGGCCCGAATGGCGAGGCGGACGCCTGACCCTCTCCCTGGTACCGGCCGTCGGCGGCACTCTCGCACCGTTCGAGGTGCCCAACCCCACTCCCTGCTGCGCAGACCACACCTCGCCAGCGCGCCCACCTCGCGCCGCGCTGCCCGCCCTTGCGCCACCCAGATCACTAGCTGGGGAATCGTCTCCTACGCCTTCCCCGTACTGAACCCCCGATCACCGCGGCCACGATCTGGTCTACGACCGCGACCAGCTCCTGGCCCATGCCCTCGCAATGCGCCGTCCAAGGAACTCAGTCTCGCCAACTCACTCGCTCATCCGCCAACTGAAGCGCCAAAGGCCACAACCGGACGTCCTGGGGTCAGGAACAGACTCCGGCCTTGTCATTTATGGTCCGGTGTCGAACGCGGCTCGAACTTTGTCAGAGTTTCGCACTTCAGCGGACGAGAAGGCGGCCTCCGTCTGATCCCGTGCTCCGTCACAGAGTGGATCAACGCGAAGGCCGTGGTCGTGAGTTTGGTGCGTCAGGGCGTCCTGCGGGATGCGTTCGCGGAAGTGCCACACTTCCGGTCGGAGCTGTACGCGCGCTGCTGTGCACGGACGGGCCGGTGCGGACGCTGGTTGATCTCGCGCTCGCGCCTGAACACCGTCGTGGGCACGGGGCTTTGTACGGCGGACTCAACCACGGTCGGATCGACGTGGCCGGCTGCGTCGGACCCTCGTCGAGGTGCCGTTGCCGAGGGCAGCGGACGGTCGGCTCGTGCTGGCGGTGGATGTCTCGCCGTGGCTGCGTCCGGACGCCAACGCGTGTGCTGACCGGGCCTTTTGTCACACGTTCGGCCGGGGTGAGGGCAAGCATCAGATGGTGCCGGGCTGGCCGTACTCGGTGGTGGCTGCGTTGGAGACCGGCCGCACGTCTTGGACGGCGGTGCTGGACGCGGTCCGCCTGGAGCCAGGAACCGATGTCGCCGCGGTGACCACGGTGCAGGTCCGCGAGGTCGTCGAGCGGCTGGTCGCCGCTGGCCAGTGGCGGCCGGGTGACTACTCACGCTCAGGCCCGCCACCCACCCATGACCGGACCCTTCTTGCTCCTCAGTGCCCGCTCCAACGCAGGGAAGAACTCCAGCAGTTGGGTCCGCAGCCGGTTGGGCTGACGGGTGCGGTCGTTGACCAGGTCGAGGCGGCGGGCGGTGAGGGTGCGCAGGTCGACGGCTATCTCGTCGCCGGGCCGCAGGAGACCGAGGTCCTGGCGCATGCGTGCCTGGTCGGCGATGACGAACGCGTCCTTCTCATCCGTCTAGGACTTGTCCGGCCGATCATGTACGGAGGCAATCGGTAGCTTTGGCCGATTTCAAGGCTCCTCAGTGACACCCGTCGCCTGATGTACTGCCACGACTGACCAGTCCCGCTGCCTTATCGCGGATGGGCGGTATCGCGAGCGGTCTTCTCCCAAGTGGTGAGGTCGGAGCGGACGGCGTCGAGATGGGCGAGGACCGCGTCGACCGCGTCGCTGCCCAGGGGCAGGTGCAGCGGGGTCTGCTCGGCGTCCAAGGCGGCCAGGATCGCCGCCGCGGCCTTGGCTGGGTCGCCTGGTTCCGCGCCGCCGGCGGTCTGGGCCATCCGCCGGGTGGGACCGACTGCCTCGGCGTAGTCGGCGATCTCCTCACTGGCGCTGATGTTGCCCATCAGGCTGGTGCGGAAGGCGCCGGGCTCGACGATCAGCACCTTGATACCGAGCAGGCGTACCTCGTCGACCAGCGCCTCCGAGAATCCTTCCAGAGCGAACTTGGTGGCGCTGTAGGCGGAGAACCCGGCGAAGGACATCTGACCGCCCATGCTGCTCATCTGGACGATCGCGCCGCTGCGTCGGGCGCGCATGTGCGGGAGCACGGCCCGGACCAGTGCGGCGGGGCCGAAGAGGTGCAGGTCGAACAGAGACCGCAGTTCGGCGTCGGTGGTCTCCTCGGCGGCGCCGATGTGACTGCGTCCGGCGTTGTTGACCAGCACATCGATCCTGCCGTGACGGTCCACCACATTCAGCACGGTGGCCTCGATTCCTGCGGTGTCGGTGACGTCGAGCGGCACCGCCTCCACCTGGTCGGGGTGCGCGGCGACCAGGCCGGCCAGCGCGTCGACGCGGCGCGCGGTGGCCACCACCACGTCCCCGGCGGCGACCGCCGCTTCGGTGATCGCGCGGCCGAAGCCGCTGCTCGCCCCGGTCACCAGCCATACCTTGCTCATCGGACATCCCTTCCCGGAAAGTGCTGCGGATCTTTCGGGTTCAACCCTGCCGGGGCATCGGTCGCCCGTCCAAGACCCGCTGTGATAACCAATGGTTATGGATGTGCATGGGAGGGATCTTCGGTATTTCGCCGCCGTAGCGGAGGAACTGCACTTCACCCGTGCGGCCGAGCGGCTGTTCGTCTCCCAGCCCGCGCTGAGCAAGCAGATCCGGATGCTGGAACGGCAGCTCGGCGCGCCGCTGTTCGAGCGCGACCGGCAGGGTGTCCGACTCACGCCGGTGGGTGCCGCGCTGCTGCCCCACGCCTCTCAGGTGCTCGCCGCCTGGGACGCCGCGCGGGAGGCGGTCGAGGTCGCCAAGGCCGGGCAGCGGACGACCCTCCTCGTAGGGATGAGCACCAGCCCGGGCCGCAGCGGTCTGCTGCCGGCGATCAGATCCCGCTTCACCGGCGCACACCCCGACGTCACCGTGAAACTGCGCCAGGTCAGCTGGGAGGACTCGACCGCGGGACTCTCGGACGCCTCCAGCGACCTCGCTTTCATCTGGCTGCCCCTGCCTGACCCCGACCGCTACACCTGGGTGGTGGTGGCCGAGGAACCGCGCCTGGTCGCCCTGCCCCAGGAGCATCTGCTGGCCGCTCGCGCAGCCATCGACTTCGCCGACCTGCTGGACGAGCCCTTCCTCGCGCTACCGGAGAGCGCCGGGGCGCTGCGGGATTACTGGCTCGCGCTGGACGCCCGCGGTGGCAGGCCGCTGCGCATCGGGGCTGAAATCGCCAGTACCGACGAGACGTACGAAGCGCTCGTGGACGGACGCGGCGTCTGCCTGCTGGCCAGCGGGAACGCACCACTGATTGCCCTGGGCGGCGTCGTCACCCGCCCGGTGCGTGGTATCTCCCCCAGCCGGCTCGCGCTCGCCTGGCGTGCCGACGACCACCGTCCCCTGGTACTGGACTACGCACGAGCCTGTCGACAGGCGACCGGACAACCCTGAACGCACCACCCATGAGCCGAAGCCGACTTCCCCAGCCGTCCCACACCGACATCCCGCGGTCCCGCAATCGAACAGTGCGGCTACCCTCCGCGACTCCTCCCCAAGACCTGTGCCAGAGCCGCAACTGGCGTACATAGCTACCGGGTCACCATGTGCGACAACGGCAGCCCCTCCATCCTCCTCGGGCTCCAGCAGACGCTGCTGACGGAGTTCTCGCCATCGGCGACACCGCTCCGGTCCGGTGTGCGATGGGCAAGGGACGCTGCGTGCTCAGCTCGTGATCGCCACGTTCCACGTGATCCCGTGGGGGGCGAGGAAGTCGAGGAAGCCGACGCAGTCGTAACCCTGCGCGGGCGTGAGCACTCCGCCGGGGGCTCCGTCGGCGACGAGCCGGCGCACCCCCTCGACGGCGATCACGGCGGTGATCCCGTAGATGTCGGTGC
The DNA here is from genome assembly GCF_045207585.1 of Streptomyces sp. NBC_00887. NCBI lineage: Bacteria > Bacillati > Actinomycetota > Actinomycetes > Kitasatosporales > Streptomycetaceae > Streptomyces > Streptomyces sp. NBC_00887. The sequence continues at coordinate 9,878,817 of NZ_CP108788.1, read as the reverse complement.
CCCGCAGCTCTCCCCTGGCCTTTCGTCCGTCCTCGCCGAGGGCCTCCGCGACGATGGTGAAGGTGGCGGCTGGACGCCGGTCGCCCGATGGGCCCTCCGGCAGACCGCTGACGAACGTGTCCAGTTCGTCTGCCGGGGACTGCAGGAGGGCGGACATTTCCGGGGTGAACGCCGCCGCGTCCATGATGACCTCGACACGGCGTGCGGGCACGTGGCGGGGAACGGTGATGACCTCGGCGCCGGGCCACCTGAGTGTCGGCGACTCCTCCAGGTCGCCGGGGTAGGCGAACGATGTGCGCTTGGCCGGGATGCCGCCCGCCCTCCACTGGCCGTCCTCGTAGACGACGTCGCCGCTTCTGATCATCTCGACCGCCGAGCGGATGGTGCCGCGTGTCATGTCGAACTCGCCCACGCGGTAGGCGACGGTGAGCTCCTCTACCGGTCCGGTGCGCTGACCGGTGAGGTGCGCGATCATGTCGCCGAGGAGGATGTCGTAGCCCATTGCCGGGATGACGCTCACTCCGGCGCGCTCGGCGTCCTCGGCGTAGGTGTCGAAGACGCGCTGCAGGAAGAGCTGTTCGGCTGATGTGTCGACGTAGTGGCAGCCGGCGGCGATGGCCGCGCGTACCACCGGCTCGCCCGCCGAGATGAAGGGTCCGGCGCAGTTGATGACCGCGTCGCAGCCGTGAAACGCCTCGGCCAGCGCCGGCTCGTCGTCGGCGTCGGCGATACGCAGCTCGGCGTCGCCGGCGCCCGCCCCGTCGGCGGCGGCACGCAGCCGCGTGGCGTTGCGGCCGGAGAGCACCATGTCGAAGCCTCTGCGGCGCAGCTCTTCGATCATGAGCTTTCCGGTGTATCCGTTTGCTCCGTAGACAGCGATCTTCACACGAATCTCCTGGCGGGCGAGGACTGGTTGCAGTGACCCTAATACGTACGACCGTATATGACAATGCGGACGTTCGTATTCTGCTTTAGGATGGAAGCATGTCTACCTACCGCCCTGGAGACGAGCGCCGCCGCGCCGTCCTGGAGCGCGCGATGCACCTGGCGTCGGTCGAGGGTCTGGAAGGAATCTCGCTGGGCGGGCTGGCGAGCGCGCTGGGCATGAGTAAAAGCGGAGTGCAGGGCCTGTTCGGTACCAAGCAGGAACTGCAGCTGGAGGTCGTCGCCGCCGCGACGCAGGACTTCGCCCAACGCGTGCTGCGCAAGACCGAGCACGCGGACGACGGGCTGCCCCGCCTGCGCGCCCTGCTCGAAGCCTGGATCGATTACCTCGAGACCTTCGAAGGCGGCTGCTTCTTCTTCGCCACCGCGAACGAGTTCGACGGCCGCGTGGGGCCCGTCCGTGACGCGATCACCAATGCGGCGGCCAGCGGATACGAGACCCTGCGCAAGCAGATCCGCCTCGCCTGCCGCCTCGGTGAACTCGCCTCCGACACCGACGTCGAGCAACTCATCTTCGAATTCCACGGCGCGGCACTGCAGGCCAACTACGCCCGCAGACTCCTCGGCCAGCCGGACGCCTACGACCGCGCCCGCCGCGCGATACACGAGCGACTCGACCGCGGCGGGGGAGTGTCATGAATCAGGTGTGAGCCTTCTACGAGTCGGGGCGGGAGCAGGCGAGGTGATGGTGTCTGACGTTAGGGCCCAGGGCCTTTTCTTCCTCCGGTTTCCCGGTCGGCTGTGCCACCGCTGGTGACCTTGGCCAGGTCATTCCTTCTCCTGCTCCCGCCACTTCGAACCGTGCATGCGGTTTTCCCGCACACGGCTCACCGACGCCGTTCACCGCCGGCATTCGGTCTTTCCCGCCAGGCTTGGTGGCCCTGGGCGGAACGACGGCTCCGGCGAAGCTGAGCAGGCCGCAGTGGTCTGGCGAGAGGTTCGTCCTGGCTCCAGGCCGCGCGCACCTCGTAGTAGGTGTACGGCTCGAACTCTGGCTGGGTCAGCCGGGCGAGCCGCAGGTTGCCGCGGTCGTCGAGGCCGGCGGCCTCGATCGGCTCGATGCCGAAGTCGGCGAGGCGGGCGTTGATCAGTTCGGCGTGGCGCTGGACACGCTGCAGGACCTGGGCGACGATGCCGATCTTCTGCTCCTGGTGGGCGGCTTCGGCGGCGGCGAGCCAGTCCGGGATGACGGGCTGGTCGGTGGTGGGTGTGGTCATCGGCTTTTCTCGTCAGGTGCGTTGGGGTGGTTCGGAGCCCGGTGCCCTCGACGCGGACGCGCGGGTACAACCCGATACGCTTGCTCACCTGGAGAGTGCTTCTTTCCGTGCAGCCAACAGGACCCTAGACAGTCCCATCGTTGCAGTTCAGGAGCAATCTCCGCTTATTTGATCAAGACGTGGACGAGCACGCCTATGAAAGCTCAGGTGGCTCGCAGCGCCCACGGGATGACCGACGAGCAGGTGCAGAAGTCACGCCTGCAGTTCCCGATCTGCGACACCGCCGACGCGTTCGATAGGGCAGCGAAGTTAGCTGGGACACGCCCCAGGGCGCTGGGATTGACCTTTTGACGCGTCGCGATACGTTGGCGTCTCTATCAGTGGACAGCGATGAGAGGATCCGGCGTTGGCTGGAATAGGCGTGGGCTACCGGCCGTACACGGAGTTGCTGTTCGTCTGGAAACACAAGCCGGAGCTGAACGACGCGATGTCGTCGCTGGTGCCACCCGAGTTCCAGCCCACTTACTGGGAGATGGTGGCGGGCCCAGCGAACTACGCCCGGTTGGGCCGGGAGGACGGCCTGCGCTGGTGGATGGCGGCGCACCAGTCCCCCGACGACCGGATGAGGTTGGAAATCTCGCCGGGGGTCTACCTCAGCCGCGATGAACTGACCGAGCTGGAGCAGCGACTGACCACGCCGTCAGTGGCACAGCACATGGCTGCCAGGACCGTGGTGGTGGGTGCGGGGGTGGACCCGTTCGACGGTGATCCGGCGCTGAACCGGCGTCTCCAGGCAGCGATGCGTAGCCGCCAGCACTGGACAACCGCGCACCGCACGAAACTCTGACGACCGTCGCCGCACCCGCGGCTACCGAAATCGAGTCGACCCGCTCGCGATCCTGTTGCGGGTGACGCACGTGTTCGAGTTGAAGACGCGCCGCTCAGCGCCGGGCCGCCGCCCGGTGCTGATCCGGTTGTTGTCTGGCCTTCGAGATGCGGAACGCGGGCCTAGCCTCGATCTTTCTTGACGGTCCGCCGACGGAGTCGGCGGACCGTCAAGAAAGGAACCGGCACCACGTGCCATGGCAGCGGCTCGACAAACCAGATCAGTAATCGGTGAGATCCACGATCACGTCGCAGTGTGGGTCGTCGGAAGGCTGGTGCAGATACTCGTTCGCCAAGAACGCTGGGGAAACCAGGGAGCCGATCAGGCCAGGACCCGTATGACTGATCAGCACATCCACGCCGTAGGTGCGGTCCCGTTCCGGTGAACGGAAGTAGAGGCGCATGCGGTCGTCGCCCGTGATGACCGCGCCGATGAAGAGCGGCTTCCACGACACGTGTGTGGTGACGAGGGAGCGCACGAGATCGAGCAGACGCCCCGTGGCCGCCGACTCGATGTCTGGTTCGGAAGAATTCACACCTTGGCCCATGCCGGACACTTGTTCCCGCAACTCCAGCCAGCCCATGCCGAAGAAGCACCCCGCTTGCCCAGCTCGGCGATTCGGCCGGGCTGAACGTGCTGGTCAGGGCTTCCCGGCGGGCCGGGCTGAGCGATGTTGCGCTGGCGCTGGCGTGTGTGCCGCAGCCGGTATTGCGGATACTGGAGATGACGGGGGGAGCCGGGATCAGACCCGGCTCGAACAGCGGCGTCTTGCTGGAGCGGCGTGTCACGGCCGGAAGGCGGGCAGCTGCTGGAACACGCGGTCCAGCAGGTCCGGCGACGGCTTCCACGGCACGACCTGCCCGCGCGCCGGGCCGGGCAGGGGCAGCTCCTGAACGTCGGCAAGCGCCAGCTGCCAGGCTCCCGGGTGCGCCCACTGCGAGCAGAGCGGTGCTCCGTCGTGGTCCTGGTGGCAGCCGGTGATCCGGGCGATGCCGACCACCGCGCCCGTGACCAGCTGGCGGCCGCGGATCGTGCGGCCGATCAGCGGGATGCGCAGGGCGGGCTGGTCGATGGTCTTGCTCGTGTGCAGCAGCACCCAGCCGGTCCGCCACCGGGCGGTCCGGTTCTCCACCGTCTTGGCACCGGCGAGGATGCAGGCCGCGTACGGCTGCCTGACGCTGATGCCGCGGATCCAGTCGCCCTCGGGCAGAGCAGCGGTGCTCATGCGGCTCGCCCTCGCAGGCTGGTGCCCGGACGCCCGGCCCGGCGGCCGTTGACCGACGCAACCGTGGTGTGCGCCGTGGCGGCGATGACGGCGTGGCCGGTGTGCTTGCCGTCGTACAGGGCCGCGTCGGCGGCCCGCTGCAACACGGCCAGGTCGCTGGAGCCGACGATGTCCGGCGTCGCGGCACCGACCGAGGCGGCGACGTCGACGGTGCGGCCGTCGTCCAGGACGACCGGCGTGCGCAGCATGCGGACCAGCTGTGCGAGGCGCTGCTCCAGGCGAGGTGCGGGCAGTTCCAGGACGACCGCGAACTCATCGCCCCCGAGGCGGCCGACGGATGCGCGCGGGCCCGCCCAGGCGGTGAGCCGGGCCCCGAACGCCGCGAGGACAGCGTCGCCGGCCGGGTGTCCCATCGTGTCGTTCACGGCCTTGAAGTGGTCGGCGTCGATCATGACCAGAGCCGTGTCGTCGCCGTGGCGGGCCAGGAGCCGGCGGGCGCGGGCGGTGTAGGCGTCGCGGCGCAACAGGCCGGTCAGCGGGTCGCGGCGGGTCGCGGCGAGCTGCTTGTGCAGCGCGACCGCGTGGACCGCCCAGCCGGTCAGCGGCACCGCGGCGGTCGTCAGTAAGAGGGTGCGCTGGCCGATCCGGCCTTGAACGCGCAGGAGGGAGGACATACTTGGGTTCTCCGTCTCGTCTCGTACGGGATGGATGGGCCCGGGGCAGCCGTCTAGGACTTGTCCGGCCGATCATGCGCGGAGCCAGATGACGAGGGCTGCGGCGGTCGCGGTTCCGAGGAAGACGTAGCCGCGCTTGTCATAGCGGGTGGCCACGGCTCTGGCGTGCTTGAGCCTGTTGATGGCCCGTTCGACGGTGTTGCGCTTCTTGTACCGCTCTTCGTCGAAGCTTGGTGGCCGCCCGCCGCGTGAGCCTTTGCGTAGACGGGTGGCCTGGCTGTCGGTTTTCTCGGGGATGGTGTGCCGGATGCCCCGTTGTCGCAGGTAGTCCCGGCAGGGGCCGTTGCTGTAGGCCTTGTCGGCCGCGAGGCTGTCAGGCTTCTTGCGCGGCCTGCCCGGCCCGGTCCGCGGGACGCGGATTTTCTCCAGCACGGGCTTGAACTGGGTGCAGTCCGCCCGCTGTCCGGGGGTGACGATCAGGGACAGCGGGCGGCAGCGGCCGTCCGCGCTCAGGTGGAGCTTGGTGGTGAACCCGCCGCGCGAGCGGCCCAGGCCCTCACCTCCTGCACCACCTCCACCAGGCGGGCGACGAGGCTCTGCCACGGCGTCTCGTCCTGGTGTTCTGCCGCTGCGTCCCCCTTTGAGGCGGGCGTCGGCGGTGGTTGGGTTCGGGCGCCGGCCGCGTGCTGATGGGCCCGCACGATGGTGGAGTCGACCGAGACGTCCCAGTCGATGTCGCCTGCCGCGTCGGCTGCGGCCTGGACCTGCTGGAGCAGTCGTTCCCAGGTTCCGTCGGCCGACCACAGGCGGTGGCGTTCATAGACCGTCTTCCACGGGCCGAATCGTTCGGGCAGGTCACGCCATTGAACGCCGGTCCGCACCCGGTGCAAAATCCCGTCGATCACCTGCCGGTGATCCCGCCACCTGCCACAACGCCTGTTACTCACCGGCAGGAACGGCCGCAGCCGTTCCCACTCAGAATCCGTCAGATCACCCCGCCCCATGCCCACATCAACGACACGACAACGGAGTAGTCACATGATCGGCCGGACAAGTCCTAAGCGGTCTCGGTGAAGTCAACTCCCTGTTGGGGTAGGAGCCTTGGCGGGAAGTGGTGATGATGCCGAAGATCCTGACAGTGGAGTTGACGTCCGAGCAGCAGGCCGAGGTGCGCCGACGGCTGGCCGGGCGTGACCTGTCACGTAACGAGCGGCGACGGTTGGAGTGCATCCGGCTGCTGGGCCGGGGCTTGACCGTGTCACAGGTCGCCGACCTGCTGGAATGCAACCCGGTCACGGTCCGCGATGCGGTGCACCGTTTCACTTGCGGCGGGTTCGACGCCCTGGCCGATGCCCCGCGTCCAGGACGGCCCGCCCAGATCACCGACGACGATCTGCAGGCGCTGGGCGTGTTACTGGATGCCTCGGCCGAGGCAGGGGTGACCTGGACAGCCCCCGAGCTGTGCGACTGGCTGGCCACGGAGCGAGACGTGCGTGCGTGTATCGGCGGCGTGGCTGACCGAGCTGCTGCACCGCGAGGGATTTCGGCGGAAACGCACCCGCGACAGCCTCCGGCACAAGGCCGACCCCGTCCTTCAGCAGGCCGCCCGGGACCAGCTGGAGGACTTGCGGATTTACGAATGGAGGCCGACGTGGGCACGCGCGATGTGATCTTCCTCGACGAGTCCGGCTTCGCGCCCACCATGCCCACCGGCTACACCTGGTCACGTATAGGGCAGCGCGCAGTGGTGGCGCGCGAGGACACCCGCGACCGGCGGGTCAACGTGCGCTCGGTGCGCTGGTCGTGGGCGCCGATCCTGAACTGCTGTGGGAGCACACCCCCCGGCAAGATCAACGCGGCCGTGCTGCTGGAGTTCGTCTGCTCACGCCTGGCCGGCCTGCCCGGCGGAGCCGGCGCCTTGTCCCTGGCCGCGGACGGTGTCGGCGCCCGACTGCCCGTTTGGCGGCGGCCCCGGCCGTGCACAGTGGTACTGGACAACGCCTCCGCGCACATCGACAAAGTGTTCAAGGGCCGCCGCGAGCAACTGGCGAAGATCGGGGTGGAGCTGTTCTACCTGCCTCCCCGCAGCCCCGAGCTCAACGACATCGAGTACGTCTGGCGCTCGGCCAAGTACGAGGACTATCCCGACCGCGCCCACACCAGCATCGAAGCGATCGGTACCGCAGTAGACCGGGCACTGACCCGCCAACGAACCCGTATCCGAGGACAGCAGCGGACTTCACCGAGCCGCTTAGCCCAACAACCGGTTCCTGACCGCGGCGAGGACTTCCGTGCGGCTGCGCGGGCCGTTGTCGGCTGCAATGAGGTGGTCGCCGATGCGCAGTGAGAAGGTGATCAGGCAGCGGGCCTCGACATCGCCCTCGTCGGGACAGAAGGCCCCGTAGAGCTCGCGCAGATAGTCCATGCGCCGGTTGTCGGCCCGGCGGAGGCAACGCGCGACGCCTTCGTCGCGCCGGGCCCAGTCGCGGATCGCGAGCTCGACCCCGGCGCTGGTCACGGGCGTCTCGCCCGACCCCACGAAGTCGAAGAGACGCCCGAGCCGGTCGCGGGCGTCGCCCCCGTCGTTCTCGATCCGCTCGATGACATCCTCGGTGACCCCGCGCTCCCAGGTGCCGAGCATCTCTTCCAGCAGGGCGGCGCGGTTGCGGAAGTAGCCGTAGAAACCGCCCTTGCTGACGCCGAGCGCCTGGGCGAGGACCTCAACCCGGACAGCCTCGGGGCCGCCGGCGGCGAGCGCCCGCAGCCCCTCCTCGATCCACTTCTCCCGCGGCGTACGGATCGCGCCCATGCCGTGTCTCCCCTCACATACCCCGGCCAAGTATACGGAGCCGTATGGATGGGTCTATGCTCGATCTATACGTCACCGTATAGACAGGGGTTTGCCATGAGCGATCTGCGCCTTCCCTCAACCGACCACATGTCCCGCCCCTGGCGGATCCACGAGATCGCCGGCGACTTCCGGCTCGAGGATCTGTGGGCGCTGCCGACGCCGGGCGGCCCGGACGACCTGCACCACCTGATCCAGCAGATGGCGGACGGCAAGGACGGTCCGGACGGCGGCAACCCCGTGGGCCGCTTCCTTTTTGCGGTGCGCTGGAAGCTCGGCGCGCTGCTCGGCTGGGACAAGCCGGACTCGGGCGTCGGCGGCCGGGTGGCGACGCTGCGCGACCGGCTGCCGGACGACCTGCGCGAGGGGCCGCGGGGGCCCGACCTCAGCGCGGCACCCTTCACATCAGTCTTCCAGACACACGACGAGTGGGCCGCCGAGTACGCCAACAAGACCATGCACGGGCTGATGCACATCGGCTGGGTCTCCGACGGGAACGGCGGCTACCGCGGCCAGATGGCCGTGCTGGTCAAGCCCAACGGCCGCCTCGGCTCCCTGTACATGCTCGGCATCAAACCTTTCCGGTACCTGGGGGTGTACCCGGCCCTGATGCGATCGATCGGCCGGGAGTGGCGAGAGAACACGGCGCGCCGAACGGCACGCTGACGTCTCCCCTCCCCGTAACCCAGTCCGCCCAAGCCCCCGCTCCTCAAACACCGGCGGGGCTTGAGCGAAGGCACGAGGGATCGTGGTGGAGCTGTTCTACCCGCCACCCGCAACCCAGTCTCGAAGCGATCGGGAGCGCCATGGACTAGTAGGACTCCGTTACGTCTGTCTCGCGGTGCTGTTTGGGGGCATGTTGGGGGTGTGGACGCACATGAAGTGAACCGTGCTCGGGCGAAGTTGGGGTTATTCGTCGCTGATGTGTTCGCATCGGTGCCGCGCAAGGACCAGCGGGCCAAGGGCGACTGCTATCTGCGGGGGCTGATGCTGGACGGCCGCCGCAAGTCCGTCCAGGCCATGGCGGAGCGGCTGCCGGACGGCAACGAGCAGAACCTGCAGCAGTTCGTGAACCAGTCGACGTGGGATCCGGTGCCGGTGCGGCGGCGGATCGCCAAGCGGATGGTGCCGCAGATCGGCTCGGATGCCTGGGCGGTCGACGATGTGTCGTTCCCCAAGGACGGGAAGATGTCGGTGGCGGTTGCTCCCCAGTACTGCGGTGCCATGGGCAAGCAGGCGAACTGTCAGGTGGCGGTCAGCGTGCACGCGGTTACTGATGCCGCCTCCGTCCCGCTTCAGTGGCGGCTGTTCCTGCCCAGGGAGTGGGACAGCGACGCCGAACGCCGACGTCGCTGCCAGGTGCCTGATGAGGTCGGGCACCGGGAGAAGTGGCGCCTGGCCCTGGACGTCCTGGACGAGCTGGCCGGTTGGGGTCTCATCCCGCCGGTGGTGGTGGCCGACGCCGGCTACGGGCAGAACGCCGACTTCCGCGACGGGCTGCAACGCCGGAGCATCGGCTACGTGGTGGCGATCCGCTCGGACGTGACCGCCCACTCGCACGATGCGGTGCCCACTGCCCCGCCCTGGTCCGGCAACGGCCGCAAGCCTCAGCCCCGCTATCGCGACAAGCCGTCCCCGGTGGCCGCGCTCGCGGCGGACCAGGGGCGGCAGGCCTTCACCGAGGTGAGCTGGCGGGAAGGCTCCCGCGGGCCGATGCGTTCGCATTTCCTGTCCCTGCGGGTGCGGCCGGCCGGGGTCAAGTCCCGCCGCCTCGCCCAGGCCGCCACAGACGAAAACTGCTGGGACGGCGTCCTGCCCGACGTGACGCTGCTGGTCGAATGGCCCGCCGGCGCCGAGGCGCCCACCGGCTACTGGCTGTCCAACCTGCCCGACACGCTCTCCCTCGCCGAACTGGTCCGACTGGCGAAGATCCGCTGGCGCATCGAGCACGACTACCGCGAACTCAAGCACGGCCTCGGCCTGGACCACTTCGAAGGACGTTCCTGGACCGGCTGGCATCACCACGTCACCCTGGTCACCGCCGCCCACGCCTTCCTCACCAAACAGCGCCTGGCCCCAAAAGCCGATACACCGGACTCACCCTCTACCAGATCCTCGACACCATCCAGGACCTGCTGAACTGCTGGACCGGCACCTGCACCACCTGCCACCGCCCCCTGCCCAGAACATCCACCACCAGCCCAAACCCAAGAGCCAGAGCAACCTAACGGAGTCCTACTAGGCGTTGACCCGCCAACCGACCCACATCCAAGGATCAGCAGCGAACTTCACCAAAACCGCTTAGCCCTGGCCGCGGTAGGCGGCCGACGCCTGGTGCACGGCCAAGCCGGTGATGTAGACCATCGGCTGGTCGTGGCTGGAGAGCGCGAGTACGTCTGCGATCAGCTCCAGCAAGGCCGGTTCGTCGTTGAAGACTCGGCGTGAAAGGAGGCGTTCGCCGCGCTCGTCGACCACCACGCAGTGGTGGAATTCCTTGCCGATGTCCACTCCGGCCCAGATCTGGGGCGCGGTCACCTCCGCCAGCTCGTCGTCACACATCGATCCCGCAGACGACCTCGCCGACGTTGTCGTACACAGCGATCGAGTCGCGTATCCCAATTACCGGTAGTTCGTTAAATCCGGTGGTGGTATGGGTTGACGGCAGGTCGGGTTGGCCGTAGGCCGGTGGTAGGAGTCAACTGCCTGGCTGGGGGCTGAAGATGACTGCTCGCCGTCCGTGTCCGCCTGCGCCGGGGCCGGTGGAGGACTACGCGGCCCGGTTCGACGACCTCTTCTTCAGTCTGGCCCAGCGGCGAGGGTTTCGCGAGTACCTGACCGGGCTGCTGGCGCCGCGGGAGCGGAACAAGACGATCACCTGCATGGCGGGGGCGGAGCCGGTGGCCGGTGCGGGGATGCCGGGCGTGCAGCGGCTGCAGTTCTTCCTGTCTGAGTCTCCCTGGGAGGAAGAACTGGTCAACGACCGGCGGCTTGAGCTGCTGCGCGAGGAGCTGGCGACGGCTCCGCACGACGGCGGGGTCATCGTGATCGACGATTCCGGAGACCGCAAGGACGGCACCGCGACCGCGCATGTGGGCCGGCAGTGGCTGGGCCGGTTGGGCAAGACGGACAACGGCATCGTCACCGTGACCACGGTGTGGACCGACGGCCGCGTGTACTACCCGCTGCACGCCACTCCTTACACCACCGTCCACCACTTCGCCCGCGGCCGCTCCGACCCGGCCTTCCGCACGAAACCGCAGCTGGCCGCTGCCCTCGCGGCCCGAGGCAAGGAGGCGGGCTTCGGCTGCCGGGCGGTGGTCGCCGACTGCGCTTACTCCGTCAGCGACGACTGAAACCTCGCACTGCGGCGAGGCCGGCCTGGCCTACGTGGTCGCGCTCAAGCCGCACCGCGGCACCTGGGCTCGGGCCGACCAGCCGCACACCCTCATCGAAGCGACCCGCGCCCTGACCTGGCACGATGCCCAGCGTCCCAGCGAATGGACGCCCGTGGAGCGGCACTTCCGGACGGGCACGGTCAGACCTGGTGGGCCGCCGATGCCCGCCTGGGCGGCTACGGCCCCGACTCACCCTGCCGGCTGGTCGTGGCCACCTGGTACCTGGCCACCAACCTGCCCCACCCGGACGCATCCCACGCCGCCACCAGCCCGCACCCGCCCGCCGACCTCGCCGAGATCGTGCACCTCTACGGCCTCCGGCCGTGGATCGAGCAGAGCTACAAGCAGATCAAGGATGAACTCGGCTGGTCCGACTTCCAAGTCCGCTCCGACCGCGCCATCCGCCGCCACCAGACCCTGGTCAACTGCGCCTTCTCCTTCTGCTGGGACCAGTGGTTCACCCCACCCGGACCCCTGGATGCCACCGCGCCGGACCCCTGCCATGACGAGGGGCCAGAGAGGGGGACCGGCTCCGTCCCACCAGCCCCAACAGCCTTGCTGGCCCAGGGCCTTACGAGCCATCCGCTCCTGGCTCACCCCCGCCATCACCCTCAACCACTGGTGGCGAGCCTGGACGGACAAGGACCCACCCGCCGAGCTCCAGGCCCTAATCGACGCGGTCACCACCGGACACGGCATTGACCTCTACTGCCGGATTTAACGAACTACCGCTACACAGACCCTCGACATCAGGGCGGCCGCACCACAGCCGCCCTGATGGTTTGGTGATGACGCCTAGACTCCGCCTGTCAGGCGAAAACCTCGAAGGAGTAGAGCGAGTAGCCGTAAATCGTTCCGCGAGTGATGCCTTGCATCCGGACGTAGCGAGCGGTGGTCGCGGAGAAGGTCACCGTGTCGGTCCCGGCAGTGGTGCGGCCTCGTCGCTCAGCCACGGCCTGCCAGTTGGCGCCGTCTTCGGAGACCTGGATGTCGTAGTCCTTCCCGTAGGCGACCTCCCAGGTCAGACGGGCGGAACTGACGCGCTGTGCGCTACCGAGATCCACGCTGAGCCACTGGTTGTCGGTGTACCGACTGGACCACCGCGTGGAGGCGTCACCGTCGACGGCGTGGGATGCGGGGAACGCCTGGGTCTCGGTCGATGACGCGACCACAGGGCGGCGGTAGGCCAGGTCGCCGGGGGTCTGGCGAGGACCGAGGTAGCTGGTGCCGGGGCCTTTGCCGACTGAGGCGACCCGGTTCTGGAAGGCGGCGTAGTCGGTACCTGCCGCGCCGCCGGACCACATTTTCTGGGCGAGGGCGTCGAAGCTCTTGTTGACCAGTCCGTGGACCTGGAGTTCGGTGTAGTTGGCGCGGACCAAGTCGTTCCACACCGCGGGCATCGCTCCGAGGAGCTGGGGATCCTGTACAGCGAGTTCCTGACCGCCGCCGAAGATGTGCGGCTCCCAGCTCTTGAAGATGTCCTCACCATTCAGCCCCTGGCCGTGGTAATAGCTTGCAAAGGGGACGACATACAGCAGGTTGTCGTTGGAGTTGATGACCTTGTAGCCGTCGGCTGTCGCCGCTCTCGGCGAGTACCAGTGGTTGTTCCAACTGTTGATGACCATGCCCTTGTCGTATCCCGCTCCGCTCCCCGACATGGCGGAGAAGCTTCCCCAGGCGTGGACTTGTTTGCCGAGCGACCGCACGTACGGCGCCATGGTGTTGACGTAGGCCTTGAACTGGTCGGCCAGCTCCGTCGGGTACTCGTCGATGCCGATATGGACGGCGGGCCCGCGGAACCATGGAACGAACTCGGCGAACACACTCTTCATGAAGGAGGTTGTCTCCGGCTTGCTCAGATCCAGATGATCGGAGTTGCCGTTGTTGAGCCCCAGCTCGGGCTTGAGCTTGATGAAGGCCCGCGAGTGTGCCGGTGAGTCGATCTCCGGGATGATGGTGACGCCGTGGGCCGCTGCGGTGTCTTCGAAGGAGTTCCAGTCCTCACGGGTGTAGCCGTCCTCTGCTCCCAGGCCGGCGAACTTCGGATCGGTGCTCTTGAGTCGGAATGCGGAGATGGCTTGGGACCAGTCGCCGTTCGGCGCGCTGAGTTCGTTGTCGTTGAGGTGCAGCTGCAGGGTGTTGAGCTTCAGCCAACCCATCCAGTGCAGATAGGACTTGATGAACTCGGGAGTGAAGTAGCGTCGTCCCACGTCCAGCATGAAGCCCCGCACGGCGTAGTTCGGGTAGTCCACCGCGGTGCCGATGGGCAGGCTGGCGCGGTCGGGTGAGCCGAGGACAGCCTGCAGCAGGGTGCGGGTGCCGTAGTAGAGCCCCTTCTCGCCGCCGCCGTCGATGTGGACCAAGCCCTCAGTAACGCTCAGGCGGTACGACTCGGGGCGGAGCGCGGGTTTCGCACCGCCGAAGTCAGCACTCGGGTTGACGCGCAGTGCGATGTCGCCGACTGCTGGGCGGCCCGTGGAGGTACTCAGTCTTAGCGAGGTCAACTCCGATAATTCCGCGGCTACTTGAGTCGCGAGTCTACTGACGCCTGCCGGGGCATCAGCAGGGACGACGATGCGGCTTGACGAGGTGAGGACGAGACGGCCGGTTCCGCCGTTCCACTCCTGGATGGCCGGTACGACGCCGGGTGGTGCGCTGTTCGTCGCGGCTGAGGCGCTGGGCGCGCTCCGCAGCACAAGGAGAGGGGTGACGAGGAGGGCCAGGACCACCAGTCCTGTGGCAGAACGCATGGCGGTACGCGTTGGTTTCATCTCGACTCCAGGGAGGCAGGCGGGGCTCGGTTACACCCGTTTCGGTGTGCCCCGCGTCGCCGGAATGTGGGGTGGCGAAGAAGCATGACGTCAGAACTCCAAGCGAGTCGGTCTCACCATCCTCGGCCCGTGAAGCGCGGTCAAGTGGTTTAGACCAGTTACCTGGCAGTATCAACAGGTCTGGACCAATAAGGGCTTTCGTGCGGCCCGGGATCGCGACTACACATAGCCGCGTGACCTGACCGTCGAGCCACGAGCACCCCGGACGCTGCCCGCCCCGGCGGTGCCTCTGGGTGCATGTCGCAAACCTCAGCAGGCAACCCAGCCACCCTCCCGCGCCGACCGGAGAACGGCGTCGGTCAGATGGGCGGCGCGTGCTCCGTCCTCGGACACGGGCAGCCTTTCCCGGTGCTCGCCTCTGATCGCGGCGTGCGTGTCGGCGATAAGGGCGTTGAAGCAGTCCTGGAAGCCCTGGGCGTGTCCAGCCGGAAGAGGCGAGTACCGCTTTGCCGCCTCGGACAGCGTATTGGGTCACGGACCAGGGCCTGGGAGCGCTCGCGCTCTCCGATTCAGAGTCGTTCCGGGCTCTCTTGATCGAAGGCGAAGCTGCCAGCGGCGGCGGAGACCTCGAGGAAGAGCCGGTTCTTGCGGACAGCGGCGATCTGGCTGACGGCGACCGAGCCGAGGGCGCCGGAGGCGATGGCGAACTCGATCGTGCCGAGATCCTCCGCGAGTACTGGTCCGCTGCTCACCCGGCCGGCCACGACTACGGAGGTCTGCGCGCAGACCTTCGCGATCCGCTCGCCCGTCACGAACTCGACCAGATCGAACCATGTGGTCCGATGTCGCCGATCGTCCGGCAGGGCCCGCCCTTCGCGGAATCCACCCGCCAGTTGTCGTCGGTCGACTTGAGTAGCCAGTCCAGCAGGCAGCTGTCCTGGATCAGGCTGATCCGGCCCAGGTCGGCCAGCCGGGCCCTGGCCTCGCGAACATCGCGTAGAAGCGGTACACCAACGGCACGGCAGCGATCAGTTGGGCGCCACGAGCGCATTCTGCCATCGCGGCGGCCGTCGGCGCGTCTGTCGCCAGTAGCTTCTCGCAGATCACGGCCAGTCTAGATCCAGTGCCGTGAGTGCGAAAGGAGCGCGCAGGTGGCTGGGCCTGCAGATGCGCACCCCCATCGAAGCGACCGGCTTCGATGCTCCTCGGGCCGATCCCAGCGCCCTCTCTGCGCCGAAGAGCCGGCCTGCATGGATCGCTCTCTCCTCATGCGCATCCGCTACGGCCGCGAGCCGTGCCCCGGCATGTCAGGATGCCCGTGCATGGCTTTGGGCGATGAAGGCAGTTCCGATGATTCTCGTCGCATGTTCAGCATGATAGGAATGCCACGGGGGACTTACGTCGCAGGTCAAGTAAAGTCCGCGCTGGCTATGCTTCGCTCCATCGGCCAGCGTGTACGAGGACAAGGGGACGGGGAGTTGACCATCGAAGTGGCAGGCGCGGGCGACCTTCTGGCGATCCTGCGCAGCGGCGAGCCCCGAACCCGCACCGAGTTGATGCAGCTCACCGGTCTCGCCAGGTCCACGGTGTCCCAGCGGCTCGATGCCCTCCTGGACCAACGGTGGATCATCCCGGCGGGCGACGCGATCTCCTCCGGGGGAAGGCCTGCTGTTGCGTTCACCTTCAACGCTGGGGCGAGGGTCGTCCTCGCCGCCGACCTCGGTGCCACGCACTCACGCATCGCCGTGACCGACCTGACCACGCAGGTGCTGGCCGAGCGCAGCCAGGACATCGCGATTACGCAGGGGCCGGAACACGTCCTGGATTGGCTGGTCGAGGAGTTCGGGAGTCTGCTGGCCGAGGCCGGACACACGCTTGCCGACGTGTGTGGAGTCGGTGTCGGCCTTCCCGGCCCTGTCGAGCACACCACGGGGCTGCCGGTGAACCCGCCGATCATGCCCGGCTGGGACGGCTTCGATGTGCCGGGCTGGCTCGAACCCAAACTCGGCGCCCCCGTCCTCGTCGACAACGACGTCAACATCATGTCGCTCGGTGAGCACTGGGCGGTCAGCCCCGAGGTCGAACACCTGCTCTTCGTGAAGATCGGCACCGGCATCGGCTGCGGCATCATCACCGAGCACCGTCTCCACCGCGGCGCCCAGGGTGCAGCCGGGGACATCGGCCATATTCAGGTCGCCGCTGCCGCCGCCCGTGTCTGTCGCTGCGGCAACACCGGCTGCCTGGAAGCCGTCGCCGGCGGCGCTGCAATCGCCGAGCAGTTGCGCGATCTCGGCGAGGATGCAGTCGACAGCCGGGGCGTGGTCGCTCTTGTCCGTACCGGAAGCCCTGCAGCGATCCGGATGATCCGTCAGGCTGGCCGGGACATCGGCGACGTCCTGGCGTCGCTGGTCAACTTCTTCAACCCCAGCTCGATTGTCATCGGCGGTGATCTGTCCGACGCTGGTGAGCACCTGCTGGCCGGCGTCCGCGAACTCATCTACAGTCGCTCCCTCCCGCTGGCCACCCAGCACTTGAGCATCCGAGTCCGTCGGCTCGGTGACCGAGCCGGTGTCATAGGCGCGTCAGTCATGGCCATCGAGCATGTACTCAACCCCAGCGCGGTGGACCGCTCGGTCGCGAGCGGATGACACCGAAAGCCCCGATCGGTCCGCTCACCCGCCTCGCGAAAGGCCGGACGGTTCCGGTCCCACCGGGTGGCGGGACCGGAACCGTCCGGCGTCATCGGCCCGTCAGGTGCTCTGGTCCCACGTCTGCGCGGCGGTACCGTTGCACGTCCGCAGCTGCACCTTCGTGTCCGAAACGGCATGACCGCCCTCGACATCAAGGCACTTGCCGGACTTCGGGTTCACCAGCGAACCGTCTGCTCGCGGCTCCCAGTTCTGGGCGGCGGTCCCGTTGCACGTCCACAGCTGTACTTTCGTCCCGTCCAACGTCGCCGCACCATTGACGTCAAGACACTTGCCGAGGGCCCGCAGCGTCTGCCCCGATCTGGTCCAGGACTGTGCCGCGGTGCCGTTGCACGTATACACCTGGGCCTGGGTGCCATCCGCCGTTGAGGCTCCCTTGACATCCAGGCACAGCCCGCCCAGGCTCTTGATCGGGCCGGATCCGCTGCCTCGGGTGAAGGTGAAGTCGTCAACGTCGAACAGACCGCTCCCACTTCCCGAGAAGGTCAAGTAGACGTTCCCGGTGCCCGCCGGGACGTTGGACAGTGTGGTCGAGACGTCCTGGTAGGTCGACCAGCCACCAGTGTTCGGCACAGCGACCGAACCCAGGATCGGACCGGTCGGTGATCCCGTCCGCACCTGGAGGGTGCCGCCCGGACCGCCGGAGACGACCCTGGCCTTGAAGCCAGTGGCGCCAGTCAGCGCGATCCCGTCGTAGCGGGCCCAGTCGCCCGGGTCGATGTAGCCCAGGGTCTGACCACTGTTCGCCCCCGCCTTGGAGAATGAACTCACGCCACTGGCCTCTGAGTAGGACTCGGCCTGGACAGCAGTCGTCGCGCTCAGGTCCTTGATCCGGATGTTGCGGAAGGACGCCTCATCTCCGGTCCCGTGGTTTTGGATGCCGATGTGGCCGGCCAGGGAACGGGCCGGGTCGGTGTCGGTGAACTCGTTGATCTTGACGCCGTTGAGGAAGACCTCCAGCCGGTCGCCCTGGACGAGCAGTTCGTAGGTGTTCCACTCCCCCGGTGGGTTGAGCGCGGCGTCCCGGGGGGCCACGTCCGCGCCCTTGAAGCCGTAGACCGAACCAGTGGTCCTGTCCGCGGCGTCCGTGGCGTCGATCTGGACCTCGTATCCCTTGTTGACGGCCGACCACGGGTCATCGGAGGGCGGAAAGCCGAGGAAGACGCCGGAGTTGGCGTCCCCGGTCAGCTTCCAGTCCAGTTTGAGCGAGTACGAGGTGTACGCCTTGGTGTCGTACCAGAGCAGGCCCATGCCGCCGTGCGAGGCCAGGGTGGCGTCGTAGTTGATGAAGCCTCCCGGGCCGGCCTGCTTCCAGCCGGCGGTGGACCCGTTGTAGAGCGGGGCGTAGCCCATCTCGGGGCGACAGTCCGCCTTGGAGACGCCGGCCGCGTAGCGGATGCCGCCCAGCAGCATCTTTCGGAAGCCCTCGTCGCCGTAGGACGCCTCGGTGTGGCCGAGGCCGGTGTACCAGGAGCGTCCGCCCTGGTACGGCTTGCACCAGGTGATCGGGTGATCGCCCATCGCACCGCTCCCCGCGCTATAGCTCGACTCCTCCAGCGAGGCCAGCACATGGGCGGTGGAGCGCGGGTTGGACTGGTAGTTGTACCACTCGTCCCACCGGCTCCAGCTCTGCGGCAGGTGGGACGTGCCGGCATGCGCACGGTCCTCCACCTTCACCGTCGCCTGCTGCTGGACCGGGTGGGAGTTGAAGTAGGCGCCGACGACGCCGCCGTAGAAGTTCCAGCCGTACTCCGTGTCGGCGGCGGCATGCACACCGACGTACCCGCCGCCCTCCTTGATATACCCCTCGAAGGCCGACCGCTGGTCGTCGGTGAAGAGACGACTGGCGGGGTCGTTCGTGATGGTCGTGGTATTGAGGAAGACCACTGCCTCGTACTGGGCCAGATTGCCGGGGGTGAACGCTTCCGCGTCCTCGGTGGCGGTGACGGAGAAATCGTTTGCCGCACCCAGGTCCTTGATCGTTTGGGTGCCCGCGGTGATGGCCGGGTCGTGCCGGTATCCCACGGTCTTGGAGAAGACCAGCACCTGATAGTCCCGGTCGGCCGCCGAGGCGGCCGGAGCCTGCACCAGACCGCCCACGGTCAGCGCCACGACCGAGATGCCGAGCAGTGCTTTCCTGGTCATACGAGCACCGCCCACTTCTGGGCGCCGGTTCCGTTACAGGTCCACAACTGCACCTTCGTTCCGGAAGCCGTGTTGGCGCCCTGGACATCGAGGCACTTTCCGGAATTTGGGTTACGGAGTGTGCCGTCCGTTTGCGGGACCCACTCCTGCGCGACGGTTCCGTTGCACCGGTAGAGCTGGATCTTCGTGCCGTCCGCGGTACCCGCGCCTGCGACGTCGAGGCACTTGCCCAACGCCTTCAGCGTCCGGCCGTCGCGCTGCCAGGTCTGCGCAGCAGAGTTGTTGCAGTCGTACATCTGGATCTGTGTGTCGTCCGCAGTCGATGCACCCGCGACGTCCAAGCACTTGCCGCCAAGGCCCTGAACCGGGCCCGCGGTAGTGAAGTTGAACGAGTCCACATCGAAAAGCTTCCCCGAGCCTCCGCTGAAGGTCAGATAGAGCGTGGTGGTCTCGGCCTTGGCGTTGGAGACAGTGCCCGTCACCGTGGTAAAGGTCTCCCAGCCTCCGGTGGCCGGGACGGCAGCGGACCCGAGAACGGGCCCGGTCGGCGCCCCCGCGCGGATCTGCAGCGTGCCGCCGGCGCCACCGGAGGAGACCCGGGCGGTGAACGACTTCACCTTCTCCAGGCGGTACGGCTCGAAGGAGATCCAGTCACCGTTGTCGATCTCGCCGACGGTGGCACCGCCCTTGGCGGTCGGCTTGATGATGGTGCTGATGCCCGACTGGTCGTCGAAGTGTTCCGCCTGCCGCTCACGCAGCTGTGTGGTGACACGCTTGCCACCCGCCAGGCCCTGGCTGTCGGTGTAGCGGGCGTCGAAGACGGGGAAAAGTCGGGCCGCTTCTCCCTCGTTGGAGTCCTTCACCTCCATCCAGCCTGAGCACCCGGCCTCCGTGCCCAACTGGTGCACATGACTGTTCGGCGGAGTGTCGTGCCTGACGCCCATGTTCATCTCCGCCCGGGAGCAGTCGGGCTCGGCTCCGTCCTCGGCGTCGGAGGCGGTGAAGTCGAACGGGATGATGTCGTTCCAGGAGACCAGCTGTCCTTCCGAGGGCCGAGGGACCGTCACCGTCGGCGGGGTGTTGCCGACGCCGATGTTCAGGTCGTCGGTTGCGGTCGCACCGTCCGGGTCTCGGACGGTGAGTGTGGCCTTGTAGGTGCCGTTACTGCTGTACGTGTGTGAGGGGTTGGCCTCGGTCGAGGACGCTCCGTCGCCGAAGGTCCAGGAATAGGTGATCGGGTCGCCGTCCGGGTCCTTCGAGCCCGCCGAGGAGAACTTCACCGTCAGCGGCGCGTGTCCGTGGAGCGGGTCACCCGCGGCGACTGCCTCCGGTGCGTGATTGCCGCCCGCCCCGACGTAGTCGTAACGCAGTATCCTGGAGTTGTCGTTGAGCTCGAAGTACTTGCCGTTGCCGTAGTCCAGGACGTACAGGGCACCGTCCGGACCGAACTCCACGTCCATCACCTGATTGACGTTGTCCGTGGGGCTGTCCTTGAACGTGCTGATCTCACCGACACCACCCGTGGCCGTCACATGGATCGCCTTGATCCAGCCACGGCCGAACTCACCGGCGAAGAAATGCCCGCTGAGCGACTCCGGGAACTTTGTGGCGGAAGGGTTCGACGCGTCGTAGCGGTAGACCGGGCCGGCCATCGGAGCCTCACCCCCGAAGCCGAACTCCGGTGGGCTGCCGGCATCGCCGCCGTAGCGGATCCACGACGGCTTGGCCGGGGGCAGCACGGTCAGGCCGGTGTTGTTGGGCGAGCTGTTGGTGGGACCGCCCGCGCAGTCGAACTTCGGACCAGTCGAGTTGGTCGCGAAGTTCCAGTCGTTGTAGATTTCGGCCGCGGAGTTGGTCCCCGTGCAGTACGGCCAGCCATAGTTTCCGGGCTCAGTGATCCGGTTGAATTCGACCTGCCCAGCCGGTCCACGGTCGGCTTCGGAGCTGAGTGCGTCCGGACCGTAGTCGCCCACGTAGACCGCCCCGGTCTCCCTGTCGACGTTCATCCGGAAGGGGTTCCGGAGTCCCATCGCGTAGATCTCCGGCCTGGTCTTGTCTGTGCCCGGGGCGAACAGGTTGCCCGGCGGGATCGAGTAACTGCCGTCATCCTTGACCTTGACCCGGAGAACCTTGCCCCGCAGGTCGTTGGTGTTCGCTGAGGTGCGCTGGGCGTCGTACGCCTCCTGGCCCGGTCGTTCGTCGATCGGCGCGTACCCAGTGGTGAACGGGTTCGTGTCGTCGCCCGTGGACAGATACAGGTTGCCCGCCGCGTCGAAGTCGATGTCACCGCCCACGTGGCAGCAGATCCCTCGGGTCGCCGCGACGTCGAGGATCTTCTTCTCGCTGGCCAGCTCGAGTGTGTAGTCGGACTTCAGCGTGAACCTCGACAACCGGTTCACACTCTCGGAGGCCGGCGCGTAAAAAAGGTAGATCCGCCGGTTCGAGGCGAAATCGGGGTCTACGCCGACTCCTTGAAGCCCCTCCTCGTCGTGCGTGTAGACGGGGAGTGTTCCGATCAAGGTCGTTGTGCCGTCCTTGTCGGTGCGCCGCAATTTCCCGTCGCGCGCGGTGTGCAGCACCGACCGGTCCGGCAGTACCTCCATCGCGATGGGCTCGCCCAGTTCCCCGCCCCCCTCGCAAGGGTGACCTCCGAGAAGTCCGATAGGGGGATGTCGTGCGCGGCCGCCGGGGTGGAGAACCCGGCGAACGCTGTGAGTGAGGCGGCTATCAGCATCAACGCTGTTGCCGCGGTCCAGGGGCGTGTACTTCGAAGCACGAAGCTTACCTTTCGACATTCGACTCGTACGCCGACCGCGTCTAGAGGCTGAAACAACCGCCCCTGCCGACGTGCCACCCGCCAGGCTCTGGGACGCCGCCACATTGGCAGTCCCCCTTTCGCTCGTCAAGGCTCCTACATAGGATTTGATTCATCAATCTTTTGCTTGACACTCGTCATATATCATGACGACCATAGGTCAACGAAGGCGACTTTCGCCCGAGTTGAAGTCGGCATCAGCCGCAACCGGACAGCCGCTCCGGGCTGCTTCACCCGAGCCGTACGACACTCCCGGCACGCCGAGCCGAGGTCCGTACGGATGCCACCCTGTGGTGGGCGCCCGGTGCGGTGTCAGGGCGCAGCATCGGTCGCTCCGCCAATCAGCTGAGGCCGGCCAGTGTCAGGCAAGGTTTTTGCGTCTGTCGCCTTAGCCGGAGAAGTGACGGCATGAGGGCTCAACAGAGAATCACCGGACCGTCGTCGCTCGCGGGAAGGCAGCCGTGGCTGCCGCGAACAGGCGAGGGATCCAGGGGCAGACCCGCCATCCGGTAGCACATGCCGAGCTTCTTGCGCGCCAGCGCGGTGGCGGCCTTGACCTTGACGTAGGGGTCGAGCGGGTCCATGAACAGTTGGACCGGGTCGTAGCCGGGTTTGCGGTGGATCTCGACGAGCTGGGCGAAGTCGGGGTGAGGCCGACGACGTCGAGGACGAGAAGCGGGGTGGGGGTGCTCATGGCAGCTCCTTCAGGCCGAGGTCCGTCAACAGGTCGTGGGCGAAGGCGAGTTCCGCGGCGATGCCCTCGATCAGACCGGCGCGGTCGAGAGGTCGCAGAGACGGTGGCAGGGCCTGCCACATATAGGTCTCCACTTCCAGTTGGTGCGTACGCGCGGCAGGGCCACCGACCAGGTGGGCCAGGCACTCCTTGAGCACGGGCAGCGTGGAGGTCAACGGCCCCGCGGACACGGCGTGCAGAGGGAGACGGAAGTGCGCACGCCAGGGTGCGGTGACCGGCAGGCCACCGAGACCAAGGGCCTCTCCCACATCGTCAGTGCCGCGCAACCCGGCCTCCGTCCTCACCCGCGTCTGGTGCAGGAACCGCGGCTCGTCGAAGGCTGCCAGCGCCTGGCGCGCCTCCGGCATATGCGGCTCCTGCACGTGCAGGGCGGTGGAGAGCTGAGCTTTAACGACGGGAATGTTGGCGGCATCAAGCTCGCCGAGCGCGGTCGCCGGGTCTTCGAAGGACGTAGCCAGGTGACCGGTGTCGACGCAAACCCCGATCCGGAAGGGGTCGAAGTCGGAGAGTAGTGCGGTCGCGTCGGCAGTGGTCTCCAGGATGCAGCCGGGCTCCGGCTCCAGCCCTACGCGAATAGACCGTCCAGTGCTCCTCTCCATGGCATCGAGGTAGTCGACCAGGGAGGAGAGGGCCCTTCGGGCGGCCTCGCCCGAACGATGGCTGTACGACGTCCGCCAGGCGAGAGGAAGGGTGGAAATGCTGCCTTCACTCACGTCGTCCGGCAATAGCGCAGTAAGCAAGCGAGCCAAGTCGGCGGTGTACTTGAGGCGTTGAGGATCCGCCCAATCGGGCTTGTAGACGCGGAACTTGACCTTCTCGGCGCCGAAGCCCTCGTAGGGGACGCCGTTGAGGGTGACAACCTCAAGACGTCGCCGTCTCAGCTCTGCGCGGAGCAGACGAAGGGCACCCGGGTCACGGACAAGGCTGAACACTGCGTCCCGGGCGAGCCACAGACCGATGCCGAGCCGTTCCCAGCCCAGCCTGATACGCACTGGTTCGCAGTGGTCCCGGAGCTGGGCGAGGACGCCGTCGAGGGTCTCGGCGGGGTGGACGTTGGTGCAGTAGGCCAGGTGGACGGTGGAGCCGTCGGGATGGCGGAAGCGCATAGTTCACGCCTCGCCGCGGAGGATGGAGTTGCCCTCGTGGGTGGCGTCGGTGGCCGCGACGTCCAGGTTCAGCCGACCGCTGAGCCCATAGAAGGCAACGGGGTTGCACCACAGCACCCGGGCGACCCCTGTGGTGGCGACGGACCCGCGGGCGCCGATCAGCCAGATTCCCGTACGTGGCTCTGCCTGTGCAGATGTCGTCATCGCGAGCGTCTCCCTGCCGTTCTCGTGCGGTCGTGAATGGGTGCCCGTGCCGAGGGATCACGGGCTTCTGGTGGAGGCTGCGCCAATCCGGCGACATCGGCGGGCGGCGGTACCACCGGTTGCCCTCGACCTGCGACGAGTAGTGGTCACATTGAAGGAGTGCTCAACTGCCGAACTGTCCCGCCGCGTTATCGACCCGTTATACCGAGGCCAGCTGCACGAACGTGAGGCGGAGCGACCAAGGGCGAGCGCGACAGGGTCGATCGAGTCACAAGTCGATAGCGCGACGAGACGGATGGCCAACGCCCACCTCCTTCGAGACGACAGCGCACGGGACGGCCACCCGGCCCGAGCCGGCCCTCTGCGCGCCGGGACGACCCTCCAGGCATCACGGGGAAGGGGCGACGTGAGGCGCATGACGGCACGACGGGCTAACGCCCATCAGGCGCGCATACTCACGCTGCTGCGCGACGCAGGCGCCAACTCGCGCGCCCAGTTGGGTGAGCCTGTGAACTTGTCGTGATCCGAACTCGCTGTCGAGGTGGACAGACTCATCGAGACGGGGCTCGTGGTGAACGACGGACTCGCTGCCTCGCGGGGGCGGCCGCAGGTCCCACAACATCCGGCTCACACCCGAGCTTCGCTTTCTGGGCGTCGACACCGGAGACACGTCAGCCGATGTCGCACTCACCAACGCTCAGTTGGAAGTCCTCGGCCAGTGAGTCTGCCGATCGATGTGAGGGACGGTCCTGTCGCCGTGGTCGAGCAAGTGCTCGACATGGCTGCGAAGTTGCAGGCAGCCGGACTCGCCGAGGACTTCGACGGAGCCGGAGTGGGGGTTCCCGGGCCGGTGCAATTCCCCGTGGGCATCCCGGTCGCTCCACCGATCATGCCCGGCTGGGACTGCTTTCTCGTCCGGGAGGCCCTCAGCCAGAAACTTGGCTGCACGGTCATGGTCGATAACGACGTGAACCTGGTGGCTGCCCCTGCTCTCTCACTCGCTGTATGTCACGCAAAGCAGCGCGCCATCCCCCGACCATGGGCCGCTCCCCAGGACCGGATCATCCAGCCGACCCACCTCGTCGTACACCATGTCTTGATCATCGGACCGGAACCGAGCGGTTACGCGAGCACCCGGCGAGCTGATACGTATGGCCCGCGGTCGCGGTGAACGTCAAGCGGTCGCCGTTGATGATGCCGACAACCAGGCCGCCCGAGGTGAGGTCAGTCATGGCATGGGAACCGCCGATCACCTGGTTGCGCAGTGTGAAATCACCCGAGTTCGCGGGTTTCATCGTGATGCGCACGTCCCCGTGAACAGTCCAGGAGATGTCGACGGTAACGTTCCCCCGGGCCTTGAGCCCGGTCACCGACCCTGACGACCACGAACTCGGTTTGGCCGGAAGGGCATGGATCTCACCATTCTGACTCTGCAGCAGCATCTCGGTGATCCCGGCGGTCGCCCCGAAATTCCCGTCGATCTGGAACGGCGGGTGGGTGTCCAACAGGTTGGGCAGCGTGGAGCTTCTGAGCTGTTCGACGAGGAGCTTGTGCGCGCGGTCGCCGTCCAGAAGCCGCGCCCAGAAGTTGATCTTCCATGCCTTGCTCCAACCGGTCCCGCCATCCCCGCGCGCGTTGAGTGAGACGCGAGCCGCATCCGCGAAGTGCGACCCGGCGTCAATCCCGTGACCGGGGTGCAGGGCGTACAGGTGGGAGGCGTGTCGGTGCGTGTCAGTGCCTTGGTCGAGGTCGGCCTTCCACTCCTGTAGTTGGCCCCACGCCCCAATCCGCAAGCCTGGGTCGAGCCGGGTGACCACAGCCCGAATCCGGTCACTCAGTCCGGGGTCGGTACGGAGTTGCCCGGCCGCGGCAATGGTGTCAGCGAACAGCTGGTGCACGATCTGCTGGGCCATTGCCGCCCCGGCGCTGAACTGGCCGTGTTCGGGGGAGAAACTCGGGGTGACGACGAGAGTTCCGTCACGGGGGTCGGCGCGTAGGTTGGCGAGCCAGAACTCGCTCGCTCCTTTGAGTATCGGGTAGATCCGCTCCAGCAGTCCGCGGTCCTTGGTGAACTCGTACAGATCGAACAGCTGCGAGGCGAGCCAGCCGTTGGCTTCGGGGAACCAGAACGAACCCGCCCAGTCGTGCACCCCGGTGAACCCGAACGGGTTCGTTTCGTTGTTGACGACCCAGCCCTCGGTAGCGAACATCGCCTGCGCGGTGACGCTGCCGGGGGCGACCAATGCCTCCACGAAACGGACGAACGGTTCGGCTGCCTCGAGGAGGTTGGCCGGGCCCGCCGGCCAGTAGTTCATCTGCAGGTTGATGTTGACGTGGTAGTCGGCACCCCATGGCGGTGAGGTGTCCTTGTTCCAGACGCCCTGCAGGTTGGCGGGCAGCGACCCAGCTCGGGAGGATGCGATCAGCAGATACCGGCCGTAGTGGAAGAACAGCGCCTCCAGCGCCCGGTCCGCGGCCGACACGCCACCGGTGTAGGCGGCGCGCAGAGTGTCCGTCGGCTGGTTCGGCATCTCTTGCCCGATGTCGAGCTGCACCCGGTTGAAGAGTGCCTGGTGGTCATGTACGTGCGCGGCGCGCAGGTCGGCGTAGGACCTGGCTGTCGCCGCGTCCACCCGGTCGGTCACGGCATCGCCCGGGTCGGGTCCTCGGTAGGTGGGGTAGGCATCGGCGTAATCCGTCGCGGCCGCGAGGATGAAGGTCGCGCTGGTGGCACCCGACACGGAGATGGCGCCATCGTCACAGGAGACGCTGCCTCCGTCGGTCACCACTTGAACCTGGCAGTCGAACACCATCCCGTTGTCAGCCAGGGCGCCACGGATGCTCAACCTGCCGTCCGCGCAGGTCGCAGCAAAATCGGCCCGAGGGGATGAGTAGCGAAGTGTGAAGGACACCTGACCCGGTTGATCGGTGGCCAATCGTCCGACGAACACCTGTTCCGGGCAGCTGATGAAGTACTCGCGGCTGTGGCGCACCCCGTCCGCGGTGAAAGCGACGTGCGCAGTGGCATCGTCGATGCGCAGCTCGCGCCGATACCCGGAGACGGACTGCGATGGACCATGCAGATCCAACCGGAGGTCGCCGAAGGTCTGGTAGCTGCCGAACCCTCTTCTGAGCTGGCCGAGCATGCCAGCCACCCACTCCGGCTCGGCCGCGTCCTCGCTGCTGATCGTGCTCAGCACCTCGTCAAGCGCGGCGCGGCGCGATGACCTCCAGTTGCCCGAGTCGTAATCGCCCGAGCCGGGGCCGCCGGTCCAGAGCGTCTTTTCGTTGAACTGAAGCCGCTCTGAGGCAATGCCTCCGAAAACCATGGCGCCGAGCGCACCGTTGCCGATCGGCAATGCCTCCGTCTCCCAATCGGTTGCAGGCTTGTCGTACCACAGGATGTTGTCGCAGTCAGCGGGGTTCCGGTTCATGGACACTCTCAGGTGAGCCTTTCGCAGGGACCATCACGTTCCAGCGCGGTCGAGGCCCAGGGCCTGCAACGCGAATGCGAGGTCGGGGTTGTTGACGCGGCCGTCCCAGCGCTTGCTGAGCCGCGCCGACTTGTCGAAGAGCAGGACCGCCGGGGCCGAGTTCACGTCCTCGGCCTCGGCGAGGGAACCATCGGGGTCCGGCCGGACACTGATGTCTCCGAGTTGCCAGTCGTGGCCGAAGTTCACGAGCTGGTCGGGCGTGGACTTGGCGGTGTCGACGATGACGGTGCGCAGGCCTGCGGGCCCGTACTGCTGGGCCATGCTCTTCAGCGTGGTGATCTGCAGCGCCGACGGATCCGCGCCGGTCGTTTCGGTGGCCAGGAACGCGACCAAGGTCGGATGTCCCGTCGTGGTCAGAGGTGTCGGTTCGGCGCGGTCGGGCTGCGCGGTGCAGGAAACGGCCAGGGCGGCCGCCGCGGTGGCGGCGGCCGCACCCAGCCTGACCAGGAGAGTCCTCGTCACGATCCGTAGACCTCGAACTCATGGATCCGGGCGGCCTGGGCTCCGTCATTGGTCGACGGAACCGTGGTGTTAAGGCGCACGCAGGTCGCTGAAACCGGTGTGATCGAGTGTTTGGTGACGTTGGCGGTGTTGCCGGTCGCCGTGACCCGGGTGGTCCAACCGCCGGCACAGGTCGGGTCGGTGGTGGTGGCGATGGTGAAATCCCGCGTGTTCAGGTTCGACGGATCACCACCCGAGCCGGCGTGCCGGATATTGAACCCGTCGACGGTTCGCGGGCCGGTGAGGTTCACGGTGAGGGTGTGGTTGCCTCCGTTGCCTGGGGAGCACCACTTGGTTCCGGGAGCACCGTCGATGGCCTTCGCGGCCGCCTCGTTGCCGTTGCATGCAGCGTTGGCGGTGGCGGTCCCGGGCAGCGCGTGGTTCGAGAACACCTCCACTTCGGCCAGGGAGAGCGGGTTGGCGTTGCCGATGAGCTGGACCCGGATGTACCGGACTTCCTTGCCCACGGGGATCGTGAAGAGGTCGGGCGCCTGTTCGGCCACGTGCCGCTGCCACACACCCGGCTGTTCTGCCGTCACGGCTGGATCATTCGACGTGAACGGAGTGGCGGACGCGAAGACGTTGAAGTCGGACAGGCGGCTGGAGCAGCAGTCGGTCCGGTTCGCGATGCGGATGGTGCCGACCGGTCTGCTGCTGCCGAGGTCGACCTGCCACCACGGGTTCGCGTCGATGGGCGCGTTGTTGGTGTGGGTGACCGACCCGTTGCCGAAGTTGCCGTCGGTGTCCCCGTCCAGCGCCCGGTCGGCGCTGGCACCGTTGAGGGTGCTGGATTGGGTGGCGTTGCCGCCGACAACGAGGCTCGAGGAGCAGGTCTGGCTGGTGAGGGCGGAGGACTGGACGGCCCCCCGGTCGGGGTCACAGAGCGCGGGGACGGAATTGCCGAAGTAGTCCCGGCCGCCGTTATTGGGGATAGCGACACCGCTCGTCCGCGAGGTGGAACCGGCGACGAGGTTGTAGCCGGTCGGATTGGTGCCGGGCGCGGACAGTCCGGGATCGGCGGTCAGCTTGCGCGGGTCGGCGGGCTCGGTGGCGGGGTGCACACCGTGGAAGGTATTTGAGTTCCACGCGAGGGCGTCCGCGTTGTTGTAGTTGACCTGGCCGGCCAGCGACGGGTCGAAGCTGAAGATGTTGTTGTAGAGCCTGACGTTCTCGGCGGTGGACCCGTTCCGGTTGTCGATCGGTTCCATGGGCAGGTGTGCAGGGGTCTTCGCGTAGAACGTGTTGTTGTACACCCTGGTGTTCAGCGCCTTGCCACAGACGATCCACAAGCCGCGGCCGTCGTTCTGGGAGATGTTGTAGCGGGCGACGTTGTCCTTGGAGATCCCGTGCGAACAGATGGTGAGGAGTCCACCCTGGTTGTCGTGCGAGTAGTTGTACTGCACGATCTGGCGATTGGCGCCGCCGTCGAAGTCGAAGGCGGTTCCGTCGAGGCGGCTCTGCCCGCCGGACACCTCGTTGAACTGAATGACCGAGTCGTCCGCGTTCCAGTTCCATATGGCCACGTGATAGTGCGACGGGTCACGGGTCATGTGGCCGTTGACGGTGTTGTACTCGATGACCGCGCCGACCGAGTTGTGCGCGTGGAGCCCGTCGGCGCCCATGTCTGTGAGGCTGTTGTTGCGGACGACGATGTTGGTGGCGGGCTGCCAGGGCTTACCCGCTGCGCACGGGTCCGACACGCACGGCATCTCAGGCCGCTCGCGCCAGGTCGTCCAGTGGACGAAGGCGAAGGAGTCCGTCTTGGTGAAGGTGTTGTTGGCGACCAGGATGTCGTTGTAGTGCGTGGGCACCGTCGTTCCGGTGACCTGCATGACGATGCCGCCGTTGGACTTGTCGTCCCACGCACGCGGGCCGAGCACATCGTGGATGTTCAGATTGGTGAAGTGGTAGTGGTTACCCGTCCCGTAGTCCTTGAGTTCGATGTAGATGCCGCGCAGGAGCTCGGACGAGGAGCCTGCGCTGCTGATGTCGAGATGGGTGAAGTCGTAGTACTGCTCGTTACGCAGGACCACGGTCGCGTACGTGTCGGTGTTCAGTCCGTCACCGACCAGCCGGGGTAGGGCTCCGGTGCCATAGGCGGAGACCAGGACGGGGGCGGATGCGCTCCCGGACCCGTTGAACTCGACGTTGCCGTTGCAGGTGGTACCGCGCTTGAACAGGACCTGGTCACCCGGGCCGAAGGCGTGCGCTGAGACGGCGGCCATGCTGTTCCAGGGCGATTGCTGGGATCCGTTGCCGCCGCCGGCGGCGGTGCAGTCGACGTAGTGCGCGCCTGCGGACGCAGCCGCGGGCGTCGGCACCACCACTTCAGGGACGAGGACCGCGGTCCCCACCAGCATGGTGCCGAGTAGCAGTCGGGCTAGGGATCTGAACATCCTGAGGACTCCTCTGTCCGCGCATAGTCAGATGGTGAAAATTCCAACCACCTCTAGGGTGCTCGGCAATGTATGGGCCCCGGATGGGGAGGGTCAATACAAGAGTAGACATCGGATCTATTGATCGATCTGCTCCGAGGCGGGGGGTCCTACGATTCCGGGGCATAGCGGGCAAACCAGCTATGCCAATCGGGGCGCGGGTCCCAGGCCAGCCAAGCGGCGGCCAGTGCGGTGTCGCCGGCGCTAGCGATGAGCGCGTGCGGCCAGCGCCGGGAACACAGGGCGACTACCCGACTGCGCACCGGTCCGGCCGAGGTCAGGACACCACCCGCGAGGATGATCGGCTCCTCGGATGCGGCCTCTCGTACGCTGGCCAGGCTTGCGACCAGGCGCTGCGCCGCCGAATCAGCGATCTCGGCCGCCACCGGGTCACCAGCACGCGCAGCGGCCGTGATCAAGGGAGACAACGGCGGCAGGGTGCCCACCGGATCACTCTGCACCAGTTCGGCGATGGCGTGTGCGACGCGCGGTGACCGATCGCCCCCCGGTCCGAGCAGGGCATCGACCACCAATTGCGCCAGCAGTCCCGGGCGCCCCTCGGCCAGCTGCCGCACCGCGGCACGCGTGATCTCACGCCCGAGCCAGTACCCCGATCCCTCGTCGCCGAGGACGCCGCCCAAGCCGTCCGCACAGGCAGTGACCTGCAGGTTTTCGATGCGCAAGGCCACAGCTCCGGTGCCCGCCAGCAACACGTGCCCCGAGGTCTCGGCAGCCCCGGCAACGAATCCCAGGAGTGGATCGTCCAGGTAGCGAACCGGGCAGACAACTCCGAGGTCGGACCACATCGCCGCGAACTCAGCCGCCACGTGGCGCTGCTGAAGCGCACCCACGCCCGCGATTCCGACACAGACAGCCGTCAAACGGCTGGCGTCCAGGTCGCCCAGCGCCTGCCGGACCGCCTCGGCGATTGCCGAGGCCGCCTTGGCCGGACCGCGCGATACGGGATTCCCTCCCCCGGCGCGGCCGCTGCCAAGGACCCGCCCGGCAGGTGTTGCAACCACGGCCCGCGACGCGGTGCCCCCAGCGTCGACACCCAACGTCAGTTCCATAGATCCTACCTCTCAGGGAAATGAAGTCTAGCGATGGCCCATGTGGCCGTGATACAAACTGGACCCACAGGCGATCATAATTATTTTCAGCCAAGTGAGGACCAAAATGTCAATCTGTGGCAAGCGCTACGCGGAGGCCGTCGCCGCCTACGTCTCCAGGGTTCCGTCCGAGCAGACGAAGGCAATCGCTCAGGCTGCTGACCTGGTCGTGACGAGCCTTCGGCGTGGCGGCATCGTCAACGCTTTCGGCTCGGGACACTCCGAGGCCGTGGCTATGGAGATTGCCGGGCGAGCCGGCGGGTTGGTGCCGACCAACAGGCTGGCGATGCGAGACATCGTGCTGCACGGCGGCGAACCGCTCAGCGTCCTGTCAGACCCGTTGCTGGAGCGAGACCTGGGTGTCGCGGAGCGAATCCTCAACGCGGCCCCGGTGCAGCCGGAGGACGCGTTCGTCATCATCTCCAGCTCG
This sequence comes from Streptomyces sp. NBC_00887, assembly GCF_045207585.1. Lineage (NCBI taxonomy): Bacteria > Bacillati > Actinomycetota > Actinomycetes > Kitasatosporales > Streptomycetaceae > Streptomyces > Streptomyces sp. NBC_00887. The sequence goes on along the minus strand of NZ_CP108788.1, from coordinate 9,847,155 downwards.
GGTGTGAACGGAGTTGTCGTGGAGCTCGCCGATATCGTGAAGAGGCGCGGCCACCCCCTCATCGCCCTGACGTCCCTGGCGCACAGCACAGCAGTCCCCTCTCGGCATCCCAGTGGGCGCAAGCTGTATGAGTTCGCGGACGTCGTACTGGACAACGGCGCACCCCTGGGCGACTCGGTGCTGGAGCTACCCGGTGGCGGTTCGTTCGGCGCCGTTTCCACGATCACCTCCGCCTTGCTGGCCCAGATGATGGTCGCCGAGGTCGTGGCCCAGATGCTGTCCGCGGACGAGGCGCCGCCGGTCTACCTCTCGGCGAACATCCCAGAGGGCGACGCCCACAACAACGAGCTCGAAGCTCGGTATGCCGGACGGCTCCGGCGCGGCGCCTGACGCCGCAACCTCATCCCCCTCACGCTTTGCTAGCACATCCGATTCGTCCAAGGAGGAAACCATGTCCAGAAACACCTTCATCGATCGCCGTGCGATGCTGCGCGGTGCGGCCGCCCTGGTAGCGGCCGGCGGAGTCGCCGCCCTGACGGGCTGTGCCACCGGCGGCGAGAAGTCCCCCGCCCCCACCAAGAGCGCTACTAAGAACAACCCCCTCGGCGTGCCAGATGACGCGGGCCTGAACGTGGTCATCTTCAAGGGTGGCTACGGCGACCAGTGGGCCAAGTTTGTCGAGGACCTGTACAGCAAGCGCTACCCGGACGCCAAGGTCGATCTCGAGGCGATCCAGCAGGTCGCGGAGACACTGCAGCCCCGGTTCGTCGGCGGCAACCCGCCGGACCTGGCCGACGCGCCCGGTCTGGGCATCGCCTCGCTGGTCACGCAGAAGCAGCTGCTCGACCTGGCACCCCTTCTCGACGCGCCGAGCGTGGACAACCCGTCGATCAAGGTGCGCGACACACTCCTTCCCGGTGTCGTGGAAGGAGCACTGTTCGACGGCAAGGTCTACCAGCTCAACTACATCACCACCGTCTTCGGGTTCTGCTACTCGAAGTCGTTGTTCGCCAAGCATGGCTGGGTGTACCCCAAGACGTGGGACGAGATGCTGGCACTGTGCGCCGAGATCAAGGACGCAGGGGTAGCCCCTTGGACATACCAGGGCAAGCACCCCGGGTACTGGACCGAAGCACTCATGGCCATGGCGACCAAGGCCGGCGGCCGGGACGTCGTCAAGGCGATCGACAACCTCGAGCCCAAGGCGTGGAAGAACCCCGCGGTGCTGGAGGCAGCTGAAGCCATCTACGAGATCGCGAAGAAGGGTTACCTGTTGCCTGGGACTGCCGCGCTGACGCACACCGAGGCGCAGACCGCCTGGGCCAAGGGGCAGGCGGCGTTCATCCCGTGTGGTACGTGGATCGAGAACGAGATGAAGGGCATCATCCCGGACGGCTTTGACACCGTCATCGCACCCACCCCATCGCTGACCAGCCGGGACGTGATGCCGCAGAAGACCGTGTACGCCAAGGCCTCCGAGTCGTTCATCGTTCCCGCGCAGGGAAGCAACCCGCGAGGGGGCATGGAGTTCCTGCGCCTGATGCTGTCCAAGGAGGCGTCGCAGAACTTCGCCAGGACCGCCGGCTCGATGACTGTGCTGAAGGGCGGCTCGGCTGGCGTCACGCTGAGTCCTGGCGTCGAGTCCGCACGGGACAGCCTGGAGGCCGCGGGCGACAATGTGGTGCTGCACACGTTCTCTGATTGGTACCCGCAGCTCCAGGAGGAGGTCGCCAGCGCCAACGGCGAGCTGATGACACTCGCTATCACACCGAAGGAGTGGGCCGCGCGCTGCCAGAAGGCGGCCGACAAGATCGCGGCGGACTCTTCGATCGCCAAGTTCACCCGCTGAGGAGCCGAGGTTCAACATGATGCGCCACGGTCGCCGCAAGTTCATCGCCGCATTTCTCGGCCCTCCGCTTCTCCTGTACGGAGTGTTCGTCCTCAACCCCTACGCTCAAGCGTTCTATCTGTCGCTGACAGATTGGGGCGGCTACTCCGACAAGGCTGAATTCGTCGGCCTGGACAACTTCCGCAAGCTCTTCTCCGACCAGCACTTCTGGGCCGCTCTGCGGAATAACGCTGTCATGCTCGCGGTGATTCCGGCGGTGACCGTAGCCGCAGCCCTCCTGATCACAGGTCTGCTGTACTTCGGTGGACGCCGGAAGGGAGCAGGTCACACCCCAGTGCGGGGTGCCGGCGTGTACAAGATCCTGTTCTTCCTCCCGCAGGTTCTGGCGGTCTCCGTTGTCGGGGTGCTCTGGCAGTTCATCTACACCCCCCGCAGCGGTCTACTCAATGCCGTGCTGGACGCTCTCGGCTTGGGCAGCTTGAAGCACGAGTGGCTCGCCGAACCGGGATTCGCGCTGCCCGCTGTGATGGTGGTGATGATCTGGAGCACGCTCGGTTTCTACATCGTGCTGTTCGGCGCGGCAGTGCAGGCGATCCCGTCCGAGGTCCTGGAAGCCGCGGCCCTCGATGGGGCGAGTAGGCCGACCACGTTCTTTCGCATCGTCCTTCCCATGGTGTGGGAGAGCGTTCAGGTCTCCTTCGTCGCCCTCGGGATCATGGCCCTGGACGGCTTCGCCTTCGTCCAGATCATGACCATCGGCCCAGGTGGCCCGGGGAACTCGACCGAGGTTCTCGGCCTCTCCCTTTGGAACAATTCGTTCAAGTACGGACAGTTCGGCTACGCGACCGCGTTCGGAGTGGTCCTCTTCCTGCTCACCATGGTCATGGCCGTCTTCACCTTCAAACTGTCCCGCCGCGACTCTATAGAACGGTAGAGGTTCCGCCGATGTCGACCTCACTCACGCCCAGCGAACCGCGCACCGACCCCCCAGCCCGCCACGCGCGGCGGCCAACCCGCCCCCGTGTCCGCCCCCTCGCAGGCTCCACCCACGTCGTCCTGATCGGGTGGTCTCTAGTGGTGACCCTCCCCCTGCTTTGGGCCGTCATCAGCTCGCTCAAGACAGCGGACGAGATCTTCACCAGCCCGTGGTCGGTGCCGGACAAGCCCCAGTTCGACAACTACGCAAGAGCCTGGAACGAGGCGTCCATCGGGCAGTACTTCCTCAACAGCCTCATCGTCGTCACCAGTGCAGTCGTCCTGGTGATGCTCCTGGGGTCCATGACCGCGTACGTGCTGGCCCGATACCCGTTTCGCGGCAGTCAGGTCATCTACTACCTGTTCGTGGCGGGGATGGCCTTCCCCGTGTTCCTGGCCCTGATCCCGTTGTTCTTCGTGGTCAAGGGCATGGGGCTGCTGAACACGGACCTCGGACTCATCCTCGTCTACGCCGCCTACTCATTGCCGTTCACCGTCTTCTTCATGACCGCGTTCTTCCGCACCCTGCCGAGCGAACTCGCCGAGGCGGCCGTGATCGACGGCTGCGGTCACTTCAGGGTGTTCTTCCAGATCATGCTCCCCTTGGCAACGCCCGGCCTGATCGGCGTCGGCATCTTCAACTTCCTCGGCCTGTGGAACCAGTACCTGCTGCCACTGGCCCTCAACCAGGATCCGGACAACTACGTCCTGGCACAGGGGTTGGCCATGCTAGCAATCAACCAGGGCTACAGCAGCGACTGGGGCGCCTTGTTCGCCGGGCTGAGCATCGCCATGCTGCCTGTGATCATGGTGTATGTCATCTTCCACCGCCGTATCCAGTCCGGCATCACGGCGGGCGCAGTGAAATGACCCAGGAAGTACACTTAACGGAAGTGGAAATCGTGTCCGATGACAGCCCAAGAAACCGGTCCGGCCTCGCGCCGATGCTGGCCCACATCGAGGCAGAGCTGGACGCGCTCCCCCAGGCCCTGGCACGCGTCGCCTCGGAAGTGCTACGCAATCCCAGGGACGCCGCGACCCTGACTTTGGTCGAGCTGGCCGAGCGCGCCCGGACGGCTCCGGCGTCCGCGACACGCTTCTGCCGGTGGCTCGGATACGACAACTACCGAATGTTCCGAGCGGCCCTGGCCACCGAGATCGCGCGAGCCGAGCAGGCCAAGTGGGAGAGTGATCTGGGCCAGGAAATCCTTCCCGACGATCCCCCCGACCGGGTACTGGAGGTCGTCGCCGGCGCCGACGCGCTGGCGATACAGGGGACCGCGGCTCAGATCGACCAGAGGACCGCGCTGCGCGTGGCGCAGCTGATCTCCCGCGCCCGCCGGGTCGACCTGTTCGGAGTCGGCGGGAGCTGGCTGTCAGCGCTCGAAATGCAGTACCGCCTCGAACGCATCGGCATCGCGGCGTGGTCCCGTAACGATGTTCACAGCGCCCTGACGAGCGCTGTGCTGCTCGGAGCTGGAGACGTCGCTTTCGGGATCTCCCACTCGGGCCGCACGAGGCAAACCCTAGACGTCATGGCACGCGCCCGCGCCTCGGGCGCGACGACCGTGGCCCTGACCAGCTTCGCCAGTTCGCCGTTGGCCCAATCAGCGGATCTGGTCCTGACCTCGTCGGTACGCGAGACCACTTTCCGTCCGGAGGCCCTGGCAGCCCGGCACTCCCAGCTGCTCGTTCTCGACTTCATCTACGTCTTGATCGCGCAGCGCACATACGAACGCACCACCTACGCCTTGGACGCCACCGTCAAGGCAGTGGAAGGACAGAAGGAATGAACTCGACCACGCCTGTCCAGCCAGTCAGCGATCGGGACCTGCGCGCCACGGCCTCCATGGTGCGGCCCTCCGCACGCCAACTCGCATGGCAGAAGCGGGACCTGAGCGCCTTTATCCACTTCGGAATCAATACGTTCACGGACCTGGAGTGGGGAACCGGCACCGAAGACCCGACATTGTTCAACCCCGCCACGCTGGACGCGAACCAATGGGTCGAACACCTCGCCGCGGCTGGCTTCAAAGCGGTCATCCTCACCGCCAAGCACCACGACGGATTCTGCCTGTGGCCAACCCGCTACACCCGGCACTCGGTCGCATCGAGCCCATGGCGCTCCGGGTCGGGCGACGTCGTAGGGGAACTCGTGGCAGCCGCCCGCAAACACCGTCTAGCAGTCGGGCTCTACCTCTCCCCCGCCGACCTCCATCAGATACACATCGACCGCCGGTACGGCAACGGCAGCGCCCGGGGCCGGTGCACCATCCCCACGCTCGTCGAGGACGACGACCGCGCCGGCCGGGTCGCAGGCGGCGAGCTACCGTCCTTCGGCGTGACCGCCGACGACTACAACCGGTTCTACCTCAACCAGCTCTACGAGGTGCTCACCGACTACGGTCCGATCGACGAGATATGGCTCGACGGCGCCAACCCGGACAGCTCTCACCCCCAGACCTACGACCGCCAGGCGTGGTATCAGCTCATTCGCGTCCTCGCGCCCGACGCCGTCATCTTCGGCGGACCCGACGCGCGGTGGGTCGGCAACGAGGTCGGTATCGCGCGCACCACGGAATGGAGCGTGGTCCCGTTCACCGGCGATCCGGAGGGCACCGGAGAGCTGGCTCTGGACCACCAAGCGGTGGACCTGGGCAGCGTCGAGAGCCTTCGTCACGGTGTCAGGTGCCACTGGTATCCGGCCGAGTCGGACGTGTCGATCCGCCCGGGCTGGTTCTACCACGCTTCCCAGGACAACTCGGTCAAGAGCTCGCAGCAGCTGCTCGAGCTCTATGAACACTCGGTCGGCCGCAACACCGTGTTCCTGCTGAACGTCCCACCCAACCGCGACGGGCTGTTGGCCGCGCCCGATGTCGACAGCATCAGGGGTTTCGGCGAACGACTCGCCCGGGTGTACGGCGATGACCTCGCGTCCGGCGCTCGCTCCGGGCCCCAGCGGGACGGTTCGACCACACTTACGTTCTCGGCCGACCAGAGCTTCAACCTCGTGGTGCTGCGGGAAGACATAGCCAACGGCCAGCAGGTCGAGCAGTTCGACGTCTATGCGGACATCAACAGCACCCTGACTACGATCGCCTCGGGTACCACCATCGGCCACTGCCGAATCCTGCGATTGCCCAGCACCGTTGAAGCCCGGCGCGTCGAGGTCCGCGTGACATCTGCCCGGGGCCCGTACCAGCTTGCCGTGTCCCTGCACCGCGACCAGGACGCGGCGGGGCCCACTGTGTTCCCCACGCTGGAAGCAGCCTTCGACGCCGTCACGGTGACCAACGACAACGACCCCCGCCGTGGCGAACTCGGCCCCCAGAGGCTCAGTCTCTCCGCGCAAACCCTCACCGACGCCGGGATCACACCAGGTGCGGCCGTCAACGCTCTCGGGTTCACCTTCCGGTGGCCGGCAGTGTCCCCGGGAGCACCCGACGCCGTCCGCCCCAACGGCCAGCGGATCTCTCTCAGCGGGCGCGCCGCCCGAGTTGGCCTGCTCCTCGTGGCGTCCGAACCTTTCACCGACGGATACGGCATGCTGACGTACGACGACGGCAACGTGGAAGAGTTCCGCTTGCCATCGGTCTCGCCCTGGGGAACGGCTCGACAGGACGGCGCGCCGGTGATCGAGCTGCCCTACCACAACACCCAGACGGGCCGGAGCGACACCCCCGCATGGATTGGCGCGATCGCCGTCCCAGCCGACACCTCCCGGACACTGACCGAGCTTGTCCTCCCGACGATCTCTGTACCCCATGCCGGCCCTCCCGGGGTACACCTCCTCGCAATCGCCCTGGACAGTGCCGATGCCGCAACCGACGGCTTCTCCCAGACGGGGTGAAGGCCAGCCCACGCGTCCCGGCCAGGACGGCACCTCAGCTACGCCACCATCGCGAAGCAGGGCAACCTCGATCGGCAAGCTGATCATCGAGGTCTGCCGCGACGGCTCCAACCAACAGCGGCAGCTCACCTGAAAGCCGGTCGGCCCTCTGCCCCTTTTTTTAGGGGCAGAGGGCTCTTGACGCCTGTCGTGCACCTGCTCAAACACAGCGTAGGAGCAGTTGGAGCCTTCCTCCGGTGGCGCGATTTCCTACGGCGCCGAACGGATCACGGTGCTGGCCATGAACGCCTTACGCGCCGACAGAGTAGGCGAGCGAGCCCCCGGCAACTCACTCTGCAGGAACCGACCACAACGCAACCGTCTCCTCTTGGGCAGGACCCATGACACGCGCCATTTCCCTTCACCACGTCAGCAAGAGACATGCTCGCGCTGCTGAGCGTGCCGTCGACAATCTCTCCCTCAGCGTCAGACCGGGGGAGTTTCTCGTAATGCTCGGTCCTTCGGGCTGCGGCAAGTCCACCGTGCTGCGGATGATCGCCGGACTGGAGGACATCACCGAGGGCGAACTGCTGCTGGACGGCGAATACGCCAATGACATCCCACCCCGAGAGCGGGATGTGGCTATGGTATTCCAGAGCTTCGCGCTCTACCCCAACATGACAAATCGCGAGAACATCGGCTTCCCGCTGTGCGTGAAGGACCCACAGGGCAACCATGACCCGCGTGTCGAAGCGACCGCGCGGATGCTCGGGATCGAGGACCTCCTGGACCGCTTTCCCCCCCAGCTCTCCGGCGGTGAGCGCCAGCGCGTCGCGATGGGCCGCGCGATCTCCCGACGGCCCTCCACCTTCCTGATGGACGAGCCGCTGTCCAATCTCGACGCCAAGCTGCGCAGCCATCTGCGCGCCGAAATCGCCCAGCTGACCGCCGAGCTGGGGGTGACCACCATCTATGTCACCCATGATCAGGCCGAGGCCATGTCGCTGGGCCATCGGGTCGCCGTAATGCGCGGCGGTGTGCTCCAGCAGGTCGGCACCCCGCGCGAGATCTATGCCCTGCCCGATAACGTCTTCGTCGCGGCCTTCATCGGCACCCCGCGCATCAATCTGCTGCAGGCCGTCGTGCAAGCGCCGCTGGGCAGCTGGATGTCGATCAACCTCGGCTCGCAGACGCTGCCGTTGTCCGAAGCGCGCCACGCGGACCACCAGTTGCTCCGAATCCAGCAGGGTCGGCAGATCATCGTAGGGCTACGCTCCGAGGCCGCGCGCATCGCGCCGCCCAGCCAGGCCCGAGCCGACGAGATCGCGCTGACCGGGATCGTGCAGCACCTGGAATTCCAGGGGCACGAGACGCTGGTGCATCTCAGCACCGGCTCGACTCCGGCCGTGATCCACGACCTGGAGTCGCCGCGGCCGCCGCACTCCGGCCTCGGCCAAGGAAGCGATGGCCCCAAGATGCTGGCCCGGCTCAAGCAGCAAGTGATCTCACGGATTACCGCGCCAGTCGCAGGAGGTGCCTCGCCGGAGCTACCACGCGCGCGGACAGCCGTCTCTGCCGGCGACTTCGTCGTACGCGCAGGGGCCGACCTGCGACTGCGGACAGGGGCGCAGGTGCCACTTCTCGTGGACATGGCGCGTCTGTACGTCTTCGATCACCAAGGCCACAGAATCTGTCCCACGCCCACCCGCCAGCCCGGCTTGGAGGCTTGACGTGATGTGCCCATCAGTCGAGTCCAGGACTAAGGGTTGTCCCGTAAATGATCTTTGAGTCGCCTCGGGGCATGGTGGACTGCTGTACCGCCCGTCGGCCTATCCAGCGAGGGCGAGGTTATGCATGCGGGCGATGCCGAGCATGGCGTGGTGGACGCCATCGCCTTTGAGGCGGCAGTCGCGGAGGATCTTCCAGGTCTTCATGCGGGCGAAGACGTGCTCGACACGCGGGCTCGGACTTGCTTGTGGGACTTGTTGTGTTCTTCTTTCCAGTCCGGGAGTTCGGTCTGGCCGCGCTCGCGGCGGTGCGGGATGACCAGTCCGGTGCCCGGGTAGCCGCCGTCGGCGATCGTGGTGGTCTTGCCGACCGCGGCATTGGCGCCGGACTCCTCCCACGCCTTGCAGTTGTTGCGGTTCCCGGCGAGCGGTCGGCCGACCACGACGACCAGGCGGGTGTCGGCATCGATGACGACCTGATGGTTGGTGGAGTACCGGTAGTTCTTCGACCGCTCGGCAATGGTGTGGTCGCGGGTGGGAACCAGGGTGCCGTCCACGATGAGCACGGCGTCCTTGGCGAACCGCTTGCGGGGCTGGAGGGCGAGCATCGGCCCGAGGTGATCGATGATCCGGTCCGCCGCCGACTTCGACACCCCGAACAGCGGAGCGAGCTGCCGCATGGTCAGGTTCGGCGCCAGTACACCGCGACCAGCAGTGCCCGGTCCTCCAGCGGAAGGCTCCACGGCCGGCCCTTGCGGACCGCGTCCGCACCCTCACGACGCAGAACCGCCACCAGCTTCGCGAAGGCACGCGGGCTCAGCCCGGTGAACGGGGCTATCCAGGACGGCTCCGACGCCGTGATCCCACCACACACGGAGATCATCTCCTGTGTCCGGGGAGCTCTGTGTGATGTCGCGCAGAATCCGATGGTGCTGCACGGCTCTGGCGTCAAGAATCACCGGATGCATGAAGTGAAGCTGTCCGACGGAATCATCACTCTGTCCCCCCTGCGCCTGGACGACGTGGAGGCGCACCTCGCGGGGGAGGACGAGCTACTCGTTCGCTGGCTCAACGGCGGTCCCGGCACGCGCGAGGGCATCGAAGCGTACTTCCGGCACTGCCGGGAGCAGTGGGACACCGCCGGGCCACTCCGCGCGTTCGGCATCCGGATGGGTGCCGACGAAGTGCTCGCGGGCACGATCGACTTGCGGTTCGCAGGAGAAGGTCTGGCGCCCGGCCAGGTGAATGTCGCCTACGGCCTTTATCCGTCCTGGCGGGGGCGTGGCCTGGCTACCCGCGCGGTCCTGTTGGCGTCCCAGTACGCGGCGAGCGAGGGCGAGGCGGAGGCGGTCATTCAGGTCGAGCCGGAAAATCCCGCATCTGCCGCAGTCGCGCAGCGGGCAGGGTTCACCCCGGGCAAGCCGACGCACGGCAAGGACGGCACACGCTTCGACTGGTACATCCGGGACCTGCACGCCGCTGCCCGGTGACAACCAACAGTTACGGAACTGCTTTTAGACGGCTCGTGACGGTCGCGTTCGCGGGCGGCGTCGGGAAACAAACCCATTTCTATGAATGCATAACCTGATCATCTTCACTTATTGTGACTTTCATGTGTTGACGCTCGCCGTGGTAATTCTCAGGTTGGTAGGCGGGACGGGTGGAAGGGACTGTGGTCGTGAGTGGTGGGCAGCGTGGACTTCCCCGGTTGCTGACGGCAGCGGAGACGGCGGCGCCGGTGGAGGCTGTCGACGTGGTCGCGGAGGACCTGCGGCTGCGTTTCAATGCCATGGAGGTCTCTTTCCTCATCGTGGACCTGACGGGGAAGGCAGTGGCGCGGTTGTCCACCGCTCCTGCGGAGGAGGGCCGTAAGGCGGAGCGGATCCCCTTGTTCGGCAGCGTCTACGAGGAGGTGATCCGTACCCAGCGGCTGTATCAGGAGGCGACCGGTCAGGGAGAGCGGGTGATTGTGCCGGTCACCAACCGGGGGGATGCGATCGGGCTGCTGGAACTGCTCCTGCCGGCCGGCCCCGGCGAGGACGTCCTTGACGAGGTCGGAGAAGCGGCCCACATCCTGGCCTACGTCGTGATCGCCAACGGGCGCTTCACCGACTTCTACACGTGGGGCAAACGCTCCAGGCCTCCCACCCTGGCAGCAGAAATCCAGTACCAGTTGCTGCCCCCGTCACTGTCCTGCGAGGCCGCGCAGTTCACCCTGTCCGGGAGCCTGGAGCCCTCCGAAAACCTCAGCGGCGACACCTTCGACTACACCCTGGACCGCGACGCCCTCCATATCTCGGTGACCGACCCCATGGGCCACGACATCGATGCCGCTCTGGCCGCCACGGTCCTGGTGAGCGCCCTGCGTGGCGCCCGCCGCGCGGGAGCCGGCCTGGCCGAACAGGCCCACCGGGCCGACCAGGCACTGGTCGCCCACGGCCACGGTCACGCCACCGGGCAACTGCTGCGCATCAATCTCCACACCGGGCAGGCCCAGCTCGTCAACGCCGGTCACCCCTGGCCCTTGCGGATGCGCGAGGGCGCGGTGGAGGTGATCACCTGCGAGGTGGACCATCCCTTCGGGCTGTCCGAGTTCGCGACCCGCCCCTACCGCGTCCAGGACCTCGACCTGCGCCCTGGTGACCGTGTGCTCATGTTCACCGACGGCATGCTGGAACGTCACGGGGAGCAGGTCGACCTGCCCGCCCTGCTGGAGCGCACCCGGGACCTGCACCCGCGGGAGACCGCGCTGATGCTGACGTCCGCGGTCCGGGATGCCGCCGGCGGCCGGCTCGGGGACGACGCCACCGTGATGTGCCTGGACTGGCACGGCCCCCAGGAGGCACAACGGCACGTCAGCTCCGGCGCGGACACGCGGCAGGCCTCAGCCAGCCGCACAAAGCAGCAGCCCTGACCAGAGTGCTCTGCTGGACGGCGCCAAGCGGCCGCCGAGTAGCACTCGCGTCGCGCCTCTTCCTGGAAGCCTGAGCTCCCGTCCATCCCCAGCCGCTATGGGCGGCTCTGGGACCTACCCGAATGAGACATCACGAGGTGTCTGGAGAACCGTCGAACTTGGGCTGCACTGCCACCCTGCCGAGTCGAGTGGTGGGAAGGTCTCGCCGGAGGCGCCAACGCCCCGGCCGCTCCTTGAGTTCTAGACCCGAAGCGCCGACAACTCCGTCGTCCACTGAGCGCAGGGCGCTTGCCATGGGGTGACTGACGGACGCAGCCGCCGACTCCGCAGTAAGCGGCCGGCCCGGCCCGACGTCTCGCGTCGGGCCGGAGAAGAAGGCCAGCGCAGCGCCGCTCGACTTCCCGCGACCACCCCCACCACCAGCCACCACAGCAGGGCAGACCAGGAGAACAAGGGGAAGTCTGAATACTCACCAGACGAAAACCGGTGCCTGACCTGGGCCTATGCAGGCGTCGGGCGGAATCGTGCGCGCCTGTAAGTAAAGGGGCAAACGGACGGGTTACTGGAGGGGATAGCGGAGGGGTAAGTGCGACTGCGCAGGACGACACCGAGCGCAGCGGCCAGGATCGGCCGGCATCGGGTCGGCGCAGCCTCTCTCCCGGCCTGTACAGCGGCGCGGGGTGGCGATGGTGGTCACCACCGCCACAGCACTTTTGCCCCGGGATCCGGACGGGCGGCAGACGGCGTCCCGGCGGTCACCACGAGTGGTCTCGCGCAGGGATGGAGTGAGTTACGGCCTGGACTCGTGCCCCCTGGCCGGTCTGGGCACCGGCATGCTCGGGCCATGGGAAGACGCGACGGGGTACGCAGTGGAACGGCCGGGGGATGCCTGTTCAACGGTTGCCTGGCTGTGCTCGTGCTGCTCCTTGTGTGTTTCATCGGACTGTGGGTATGGGCGGCCACGGCGGATGACCGGGCCGAGGAAGGGGTCGAGCTGGCTGGGCCGGCGCTGGCGACGCCCGCTCAGTAACTCTTCGGGGACCGTAGCTCGTGCGGTGCGGCGGACGGTGATGCCGTGAACGTCACGCGACCGTTCATGCTCTGCTGGCCCAGGGACACGGCATCCGGGAGATCGCCCGGGAACTGCACATGGGCCCTATGCCGACGGCGCCCGCACCGGTGCCCCGAGCGCAATTCAGGTTGCCGACCGATTTCATCTCGGCAGAACCTCGGTACCGCCGTCAAACGCAGCGCCTGACCACCCGCTGGTACTCCGGCCCGGTGGAGGGCCGGGCCAATCACATCAAGATGATCAAACGCCAGATGTTCGGACGCGGCAAACTCCCCCTCCTCCGCAAGCGCGTCCTCCTGACCGCCGCCCCGCCCCACAACCGACAGCAGTCGGTAACTTTCTCCGGCGCAGCTTGCCGTTACCCCTCCGGGGCCGCAGTGCAGCACATCGTTAGGCTCCCGGCCATGGCTAACGATCTCGGCTTCACCTGCTCCTGCTGCGATGAGTACCACGCAGAACTCCCCATGGGGTTTTCCACCATGGCGCCCGACGTCTGGTCCGAGAGCTTTGCTGGCGATTCCGCCAGCATGCTCTCCACCGACCAGTGCATCATCAAGAACGAGCACTTCTTCCTCAGAGGCACGATCGAAATACCTGTGATCGACAGCGACCACGCGTTCTCCTGGGGCGTCTGGGTCTCCCTCAGCCGCGACAACTTCGCCCGGTCCCTCGACGTTTGGGAGACGCCCGGCCGAGAGGCCGAACCCCCTATTTCGGCTGGCTGACCACCGAGCTGGCGCTCTACTCACCCAGCACCACGAACCTGAAGACGCACGCTCACACGCGTCCGCTCGGCCAGCGTCCATTCATCGAACTGGAGCCCACCGACCATCCCCTCGCAGTCGAACAGCGGACCGGCATCACCATGGACCGTGTCCGAGAGATCGCCGAGGCAGTCCTGCATCCCAACAGCGGTAAGGCCTGACCCGGACCCTCTGTCGGCAGCTCATACGCAACGAGCTGGTCACGGTGAGGATCACTCTGCTTTTCCTTCCTCCAGCGGCCGGTCCACTCCACGCAGCAAGAAGCAGCAACATCCGTTGATCGTCCTCACGGAATTTGTGCCTGATCCGAGTTGTGGTTCTGGCGCAGGTTCTGCGGCGGGTGACGCTCTGTCATTGCTCGATATCGAACAGCGGGATGGACGGTGCTGGCGGAGCAAGGACTGTGCGAAGGCGGTTGAGGTCGGCTCGCCACTGCTTCCAGTCTTCCGGATCGACCCAGTTCGAGGCCGGCCCGGCGTCGTAGCTGATGATGCGATCGAGGGCCTTGTCCGCGAGCGTCCGGAGATCGTCAGGGAAGGCGGGCATGGGTTCTTCAGGGCCGTAAGGTGTGTCGATTGGGCCGCCGCCGGGGCATTGCGCCGCAATCAGTGCGGCCGCAGCCACCGCTTCTTCTCCTTCGGTGAGCCAGCCGGTGGCGTCGATGGTGCGCGTGAGGACGCCACGGATCAGTGCCTCGCGTTCCTCGAGTTTGGCGTCGTCGAGAGCGTTGGCGAAGTCCGCTGCCGTGTCGTTGTCGAAGGGGCCAGTGTCCCAGGTGCCCATGTTTGATCTCCTCGTGTAGTTGCGCCGGGATCTTCGCATCAGCCGCTGACATTGCGGTCACTGTGCGAGCAGTACGCGCTTTCGCAGAGGGCGAAGCCAGCACGTCCGAATATCTGACGCTTGAGCATCTTGATCCGGTTGACATGCCCCTCGACCGCGCCCGAGCTCCAGGGCAGGCTGAGTCCAGCGGTGACGGCGTTGAGGTCGCGGTCGATGCCGGCGGCGAGGAAGGAGGCTCGTCCGTATGACCGGCGCTTGATGAGCTTGATGCGTGTGACCTGACTTCGACTGCACCTGAGCTCCAGGGCAGGCTGAGGCCGTTGACGACCGCCTCCCAGTCGTATTGGGCGGCGCGAGCACTTGCCGCCCGAATGCTGGCCGGCGAGCTGACACCACGCGAGCTGGCCTTGAGGATCCACCATCGTTTCGTGCACGAGCTGTCTCTGGTCGAACGACTCGCCAACCTGGACGATGACTACGCCGTCCTTGAATACGGCTACAGAACACAGGCGCAGGTCGACGCCGATGTCACGGCCGAAGCTCGTCGGCTTGCACAGCGTCCTCGTGTTCCAACCGAACCCACGGGCCCACCGGCCTGAGGCAGACCGATGGGCCCGTGGGTTCGGTCTGGAGGACCTTCGGCTTCCTTAAACCCACGGGCCTCACGGCCCGGTTCTCGTATAGCTACGGCAGAAGGACATGTAGCGGAGAGTGACGGGACATCCGGGTCTGTCGCGGTAGATGCATACACCTCACCTGCGGAAACGCGGCCGTTGTCCCTGGTGATGGGCGAGGAGCCGCGCATGCCTTGAGGCCGCGGGCGTCGGTGAACCGGCGGCATCCGCCCGGTGTTGACGAGTCGTCACGAGAATTTCAGCGCCGACATCTACACGCATAGACCACCCCGGGCCATCATGTGCGCGAGTCACCCCCTCAACTCCTCAACCTAGGAGCCAACACTCATGCGCACCAAGGCCCGCCGGAGCATCCTCACTACCCTCGTAGCAGCCGCCATCACCGCTGTCACCTTCCTCGGCACCACCCCTGCACAGGCCGCATTGCCCACCCCTGTGAGCGCCGCCACCGCCCGCTCCTACCTGGCGTCGATGCCCGCCACCGCCGAGTCGCACGGCTCGACGTACGACCGTGCGCTGTTCCCGCACTGGATCACCATCTCCGGCACCTGCGACACCCGGGAGACCGTCCTCAAGCGGGACGGCTCCGGCGTCGTCACCAACTCGTCCTGCGCCGCGACGTCGGGCAGCTGGTACTCGCCGTACGACGGCGCGACCTGGCACGCCGCGTCCGACCTCGACATCGACCACATGGTCCCGCTCTCCGAGGCATAGGCGTCCGGCGCGTGGGCGTGGAGCACCTCCCAGCGTCAAAACTTCGCCAACGACCGCACCCGCCCCCAACTGCTCGCGGTCACGGACAACGTCAATCAGTCCAAGGGTGACCAGGACCCGGGCACCTGGTGGCCATCCGTCACCAGCTACAAGTGCACCTACGCGCGCGCCTGGGTACAGGTGAAGTACTACTACGGCCTGACCGTCGACAGCACGGAGAAGAGCGCCCTGTCCTCAGTCCTCAACGGCTGCTGACGATCCCGACCCTCCTCGTACCGCCTACAGGCGGGTGAGGACCTCGGCGGCGGCGCAGATCTGGCAGGCCCTGGCGCCGGGACGGGCGAGGGCGGCGAGGGCCCCCTCGAGGTCGAGTTCCGCGCCGCCGGCGGGGACCGCCTTGCACCCGTGCTCGTGCACGACGGGGCCGGTCGGTCGGCTGCCGGGGCCGGCGGCCCGAGTGCGCTCGCCGGTCCAGGCCCAGCTCATGTCCGCGGCGGGCGGTGACGGGACGAGGTTAGGGGTGGGACGGCGGCCGGGCCTCGACCGCAGCGGCAACCCCCCGCCCGCTCGGCACGGCCCGCACACTCCATAAGCGGGCGGCCCCGATTCGAGGTCCGCATCAGCACTGCACTCGCCAAGGACAGGTCAGCGGCCACGTGCGGCAAAAGCTTCGCCCTCCGGCGGCTGCAATGCCGGGAAGCGGGGCGATTGTCTCGCTCAGGCGGCCCAGCCGATGGAGGAAACGTTGCTGTACGCGTCGTAGTCGGAGCCGAGTTCTTCGATGATCTGATCCCAGATGGCGTCGAGTTCCTGGATGTCGTCGTCGAGCCAGGCGTCGACGGCGTGGTCCCACAGGCCGCGGACGTTGATGCTGCGGCTGGCGGAGTGTTGCGCCGGTTCGGCGTCGTCCGCCTGACACCCTTCGCATCGGTACCCGGCCGGGGGAACCATGTGGTGGTGCCCGGGCGCGGTGTGCGGGGATGGGCACAGGCTTCACCGCGCGCGCTGAAGGCGGGGCTGCGTCGGCTTGTGCGTGAATCGCCCTTCGTTGTCCAGGGTCGCTGGCGTGGCGAGTGGTCACGACATGCTGTCGGTACCCGCGCACGGTGCGGGCGCCGACGGAAGGGAGATGAACGGGGCGGAGACTCAGCTGCGGGCGATGTTCTCGGCCTGCGGCCCCTTCTGGCCCTGCGTAATGTCGAATGTCACGGCTTCGCCCTCGGTCAGCTCGCGGTAACCGTTGCCCGAGATGTTGGAGTAGTGCGCGAAGACATCCGGTCCGCCTCCGTCTTGGGCGATGAAACCAAAGCCCTTCTCCGAGTTGAACCACTTCACGGTGCCACTGGCCATGCTCTTCCCCTTGGTTCAAATTCAACAACGGCCCTGGGCTGGACCCCTGTAGCGCCCTTCCCCCCCGTTACCTTTTTCGTGGCTCCGCAATGGGGCCTCCGGCCTTCGGGTCCGGCATGACTTCCCCCCTTGTTGTTCATGATCCGGGGGGTGGTGTCACCGGGCCCGGAGGCATCGACGGACCGCTGATGAGGGGCTTGAGCACCGGCTTCACCCGAGCCGGAAGAGCTCTCCGTAACGTGGATGTGGCAGCTCGGTGCCGAGGCAAGGCCGGACGAAAACGTGAGCGGAGGGGCCTGCACGTGATCGACACCGGCGACATCGACGTCTTCCTCGGCCTGGACGTCGGCAAGGGCGAACACCACGCCACCGCCGTCACCCCGGCCGGGAAGAAGGCGTTCGACAAGCGGTTACCCAACACCGAACCCAAGCTCCGCGAGCTGTTCGCCAAGTTGCAGGCCAAGCACGGAACGGTGCTGGTCGTGGTCGACCAGCCGGCCTCGATCGGGGCCCTGCCGCTGGCCGTGGCCCGGGACATGGGCTGCCCCGTGGCCTACCTTCCGGGGCTGACGATGCGGCGGATCGCCGATCTCTACCCGGGCGAGGCGAAGACGGATGCGAAGGACGCGTTCATCATCGCGGACGCGGCCCGGGCGATGCCTCACACGCTGCGGGCGATCGACGGTGAGGACGAGACGATCGCCGAGCTGGAGATGGTCGTCGGGTTCGACGACGACCTGGCCGGCGAGGCCACTCGGGTCGCGAACCGGCTCCACGGCCTGCTGACCCAGATCCATCCGTCGCTGGAACGGGTGCTGGGGCCGCGGTTGCAGCACCCGGCCGTCCTCGCGCTGCTGGAGCGGTTCGGTTCACCGGCCCAGATCCGCAAGGCCGGCCGACGCCGCCTGGTCACCCTCCTGCGGCCGAAGGCCCCGAGGATGGCCGAGCGTCTGGTCGAGGACATCATCGCCGCGTTGGACGAGCAGACCGTGACGGTTCCGGGGACCGAGGCGGCCGCGCTGATCGTCCCGAGCCTGGCCGGGTCCCTGACCGCCGTGCTTGACCAGCGGAGACTGCTGGCCGGGCGGATCGAGGAACTCCTGGAGGACCACCCTCTTTCGAAGGTCCTGAGGTCGATGCCGGGAGTCGGCGTCAGGACCGGAGCACGGATCCTGATCGAGGTCGGCGACGGCAGCACCTTCCCGACCGCCAGCCACCTCGCCGCCTACGCCGGTCTCGCCCCTGCCACCCGGAGTTCGGGCTCCTCGATCCGCGGTGAACACCCCTCCCGGAGAGGAAGCAAGCAGCTCAAACGGGCCTTCTTCCTCTCCGCGTTCGCCGCACTCGGCGACCCGGCATCGCGGGCCTACTACGACAAGAAGATCGCCCAAGGAAAGCACCACACCCAGGCCCTGCTCTGCCTCGCCAGACGGCGGGCCGACGTGCTATTTGCGATGCTCCGCGACGGAACCTTCTACGATCCTCGGCCTGCCACACCGGTGTGAGAACCGCTAGAGAGGCGCATCGCAGTCAAACTCGAACGTCTCCCTGGCGGCATCAGCGGGGAACTCAGGGTGGTCGTGCCAGATTCCAGCGAGGGCGACCAAAAGGTTCCATGCGGCGGCTGCCACATCAGTCGTTGCCCCGTTCGCGGGCGGAGCGGTCCGATGAAAGCGCACTGCAAAGATCTGCTTGTCCGCGGCCAGACGAAGGGCTGTCGCCGTGCGGCGGGCTTCACCTTGAAGCGAAGCCGAGTCAGGGATGCGGTCCCGCACGAAACGGACCAGCCGGTTGACTTGGTCCTCAGTGATCCGCTCCACCCGTTCCCCCCACAGTTAACGAGCCCATTCGCCTCGCGCGGCGCCAACTATCGCACCCGCCACGGTCCACTGACGCCCCAAAGCCTCTGCGGACGCCTCAATGCCTTGACCAAAGACATAGGGGCACCCCCCCCGGGGTCGGTGACCTCCTGGCCGTCGTAGTACGACAGCCACACTCCCCCGGTCAGCTTGCAGCCGGCACCCACCACCGGGGCCGTGACCGCCTCGGAAAGCAGCACCTCGTTGCGGGTGCTGCAGCCGTCGGTGGCGATGTCGCCGGAATTCCAGTGCCGGAAGGACGAGCGGGTGTAGCCGGTGCGGTCCTCGTCACCGTTGCCCGCGCATCGCGCTCGGCCCATCATCCAGGGATGAGCCCTTCGTCGGAGAGCAGCTCTCGCATCCGCGAGAGGCTGGTTGTCTCCTCGGGAAGCACCAGGTCCGATGGCGTAATCCGCTCATTGCTCACCGGTTCGCCGAGGCTGCGTACAGCGTCCAACAGGGCCGACAGGGCGGACGTGAATGCTGTCTCGTCGCCCGCGTCGGCGGATGCCTGCAAGGCGGAGTCCAGCTGGTTGAGCCGGTCTAGATGCTCGTCGGCGACGTCGTACTGGCCCTCGCCGAGAATGCGCATGATCATGGCGTCTCCTCACGCTCCGGCCGGGCCGTTGGGGTTCTCGGGGCTTCGACCGCCCGGGCGGTCGAAGCCGCTGGGAGCTGAGCCTTCATCCTGGCCAGCTCGTTCTCCACGTTCTGATCTGCGTTGACGCGCTCAATCTCAGCCTGGATGTCGTCCCGACCCACCGGTACGGTGGCGTCCTCCAGCGCACCGGAGGCGATCAGTTCGTCTAGCGCACCAGCGCGCGCCTGTAGCTGCTCGGTTTTGTCCTGCGCGCGCTGCATAGCCATGCCCACGTCACCCATCTCCTCACCGATACCGGTTACCGCCTCAGTGATACGGGTCTGGGCCTCGGCCGCAGTGTAGGTCGCCTTGACGGTCTCCTTGCGGGTTCGGAAGGTGTCCACCTTCGCTTCCAGGCGCTGCATTGCGAGCGTGAGCTTTTCCTCCTGATCCGCCAGCGAAGCATGCTGGGCTTCCAAGTCAGTGGTCTGCGCGGCCACGGCCGTACTTCGCGTGAGGGCCTCGCGGGCCAAGTCTTCGCGCCCTGCGGCCAGCGCCTGCTCGGCCTGGCGTTGCAGCTTGCCGCTGGATTGCTGCATCTGGCTAACCTGGAGTTCGACCCTCTTGCGGCTGGTTGCCACATCGGCCACCCCGCGCCGTACACGTTGCAACATCTGTAGCTGTTGTTCGTAGGAATAATCCAGGATCTCGCGAGGGTCTTCAGCCTCGTCCAATGCCTTGTTCGCCTTGATCCGGAACAGGGTGGTGAAGCGGTTGGTAATGCTGGTCATGGTGACCGCCTTCCTGCCGAGGCCGACGTCCGTAGAACGATTCAGCCCTGTGAGCGCTGGCACCGGATTGCTTACTCCGAGCAGACATCCGCGAGCAGCCCTTCCATTGTCCGACCCCAGCTGAGGTACGGCAGTGTGACCGTGTTTACACCGGCTCTGCTGGTATCGGGCCGGAATGCGTGCCGGAATCTGTCTGCGTGAGCGACACCAAGGCGACGGCGACGATTAGGGCACCCGGGAAGCGCACCGGATCTCCCGCCGACACCGCGACGGCACCAAACCGGCATCTGCTGTAAGGGCTTTGGGCTGGCCGGCACACCTCCGGGCTGTCCCAGGGATGGTGCTCCAAGAGGTAGGACTCCAGCTCCGGACACCGGTGGACCGTTGTGGCGGATACGTCCACACACTCGTTCCTCCGCTATCCGCGCTGCTGGTAGCGTCGCCACTCGCGTCCGGCATCGCGAGAGATCCACAGACCCTCGCCCTTCACCAGGTCGTATGTCGCCGTCGTCGCATCCGCGATGCCGTAGAGCGTGGTGCCGTCGACGGTGAGCGACGTGAATTTCGCCGGCGTCTTCAGCTCGTGGAAGCGGCTGTTGGTGCGGTCATCGGCGACCCAGTACCGGCCACCCTCCTCGCCGACGAGCAGCCGTCCGTCCGTAAACACCTGCATGACGAGCCATTCCGGGCCACGCTTCAGGGCGCTGAAGGGGATTCCACCATCGAGCACTGTCTTCCAGTGCCCGCCGCCGTCCGTCGTCACCAACAGGCCGCGCGTGCTGTGGCCCTGGGTGAGGGACAACGCTGCAGTGCCACCCCGCGCAGTGAGGGCGCCTCCCCAGTACGGCTTCGGCACAACCGTGCGGCCGAGCATGCGACCGCCGCGCTGCCATACGACGCTGAAGGGTTCTTCGGCGACGGGCTGGTCCAGGCTCCAGGCCGTGCCCCGCTCGTCGACGGCGAGCCGGATGGCGTTTTCCCAGACTCCGGCCGGTGGCGCCACGGTGCGCGTGGCGGGGCGGTAAATGAGGATCGGCTCCGGCGCGACGAGCAGGATGTCGCCGGGGCGGGTGCGCAACGCGGCTTCCGTGACGACGACCTTGCGCCGCTTGCCGTGTACGTCGAGGACTGATCCTTCCCTCGCTCCCACCCCGGGCGGCACCTGTAGGAAGCCATCGCGTATTCCCTTGAACGCGGCCTGCCCCGCCTCCGCGTCCGTGTGTTCCGCGTGCTCGGTGACCGTGCGGCCGTCGGGGTCCACGATGCGCCAGGCGGAGGCGGCCGGTCCTTCGTCGTCCTCGACGTTGCTGATGTAATAAGTCAGGAGCAGCGAGCCGTCGTCTGCGCGGATCACGCCACTGGGTGCGCCGGCTGCCTCAATGACGTCGGCTGGACCCGGGTGAGGGTCCTCGATGACGCGTTTGTACTCCGCCTCGCGACTGCCAGAGCGCTCATCGTCGGAGCCGTTGCAGGCGGTCAGTGCCAGCACCGCACTTGCCGCCGCCACGAGCCTGACCGGCCGCCTCCCGCAGTCCCTCAGCCACGTCATGATCACATCATCACACGGGGTGGCTGCCGTACCTCAGCGCCGGGCTGCGACCGCCTCCCGACGCCTCCGGTCCCGGGCTCGAGTGTCGCGTCACCCGCAGCTCAAATCCGCCCGGGCTGCTCGCGCGGCCGAACGTGGGCGGGCTGGAGACGCGCATCTGCGAGAGGCCAATCTGGTATGGCCCCGTTGCACTGACGAGCCGGTAGTTGAAGCCGAGGTTGGCGTAACGGTCGTGCCGCCAACGGTGCCCCTGAAGGTCTGGTGTCTGTGCAACGTGGGGGCGTTGTTGGGTCGGTTGGCCTCGTGTTGCCCTGGATCCCCTGATCCCAGACTCCCCGCGACAGGGCGATGGGCCCCAGGCCCGCCGATCAGGCTAGCGACGTCAGCGTGGCGCACGGTCTGAAAGGTCGGGTTCGAAGCGCATGGTTTGCAGGGCCCGTCGGGGGTAGCCAAGACCGTCGGCGTGCGTCGCCGACAGCCTCCCTGAGCCGACGGCTTCTCGCCGCCGTCCTCGTCTGCCTCCAGTGCATCGATGATCCGCAACTCCGTTTTCTCCGAAGCGGGTTCCTTCTCTGCCACGACCACGCCTTGTCTGGGGGTAACCAGCGTCGCGCCACCGCTGTCTTTCGGCGCACAGCGTGCCGTCTTCGTCCAACCAATCGATTCAGGATCCGTCGGGCGCGCCCTGGTTGCGACACGCATAGAAATGCCGTCGACCATGTCGGTCAGAACCGTCTCCTGCGAGTCGTTCACTGATATCGCGCGCCTGCGCCCTGAGGCCCGCTCCACGGGGGAAGGTGACAACAGCTGCGCTCTCGGCACCATGCCTGGCTGGGAGAGCTCAGCACGCTGTGGCTTCCGGGGCCGCTCCCATCCAGCTCTGGGGGCCACAGCGCTAAGCGCCGAAATCTGCGCCGCCGTGCCTGTCATCGATTGCCGGGCAGACTGTGTAGCCGCAGCGCAGGCGCCCCCAGCACGGAATGCAGTCGCGGTCGGCACTCCGTAAGCTGGCAGGAGCAGCTGGGCGCAGGATCGGGTGGGCGGCGCTTCGGTAGCCCATGTCGCGCCTGGCGGCAAAATCTCTTACCGAGCGGCACATCAATGTCGGCTGGGACGTGAAGACCTTATGGCTACACCCCGGGACCTATTGATGGTCACTATGGACGTGCCGACGAGCACTCCTGTGGATCAGGAAGATCTGTCGCTGGTGCTTGCCGCCGCTGAGCTGATCGACCTGCTCAAGGTCCGGGTTGTGGGCTTGGAGAGCCGTCACATCGTGCCAGGTCCGCATGGGGTACCTGCAGAGCACTTCTTGGAGCAGGCTGCCGCGACGCTGCAGTTGACGGAGCCGTACGAATTGATAGGTGACTGGCTGTGGCGCAGAGATCGCGCTCTGGCACGGTCATACACCGAGGCTCTTGAAACCGACAAGCTGGCCGCCTGGCAACGGCCTGCTGGGCATCGTTTCAGGCGCCGCGAGTTCACCTTGATCGACTCACCAGCTCGCCGGGAAGCAGCTGAGCGCTGGGCTGCCGCTGATCACGTCCTTGTTGCTCTCGCTGAGGCTGTTGGGATAAAGCGCGACGACCGGCCCAGCTCTGCGAACGTAGTGGACAGTTCAGTAGCAACGGTGTTGTCCGCTCTTGGCGGCACACTGGTACGGCTGAAGTCCGCGCAGAGGGAAGAACACCACCGACAGGGGAAGTTCGATGACGGCTGGGGCCTTTTGGAGTGACACCCACAGGACCCGCTCGGCTTGGAGCCCGCCTCGATGAAAGCAGGTTGCTGCCTCCGGGTCCTTGGCTGTGCAAACTTGAGGACGCGAACGGGCTGCCCCTCCTCGTCTGCCTCTCCGCGGCCAACACCCACGACAGCCTCGCGCTGAAGCCCATGATCGAGGGCCACCAAACGAGACACGACCCCCACCGCGGCCGCTACTTCAAGCCCCAGCGGCTCCACGCCGACAAGGCATACGACGTCCCCCACCTGCGGAAATGGCTCTGGGGCAAACACATCGGCGTACGCATCGCACGCAAGGGCATCGAATCCAGCGAACGGTTAGGGCGCCGACGATGGGTCATCGAACGCACCATGTCCTGGCTCACCAGATACCGCCGACTCAACCACCGCTACGAACGCCACCCCCGCAACTACCTGGCCTTTCTCGGCCTCGCCGCCGCCCTCTGCTGCTACAAACGACTCACCCGCCTCACCACATAGGACACGGTCTTAAAAGAGCGTTTTATCCCGTCCGGGGTGTTTGGTAAGTCGCCATGTCGGCGGATTGGGGTCACGCCCGGAGGCGTGTGAAGATCCGCTTGTGGAGTGCGATGTGTGTGGACGGGCGATGTGGCGGTGGCCGGCGATGCCGACTGTGTGGGACGAGGAGATCTGGTCCTGTTCCTGGTGCCATGCCGCCACCCATGTGGGCGGCGAGTGGTTCGAGGTCGCGCGGCCGCCGTATTTGCCTGTGGAGATGCGCTGGGAAAGGGTGGTCGCGGACGGCCTTCCCCTCGACGTTTCGCACGCCTTTGGCATCTTCGACAGGACGCTGTGCGGAGTCCGGCAAGCCGGCATGTCGCCGTCTGATTACGGGTGGCTGCCGCAGCGAGGGAACGCCTGTGGCGCTTGCCGGGAAGCGGCGGGTGTCATTGATGACCGCTGGCCGCAGGCTATGAGGGGCGAGGAAGCGCGGGTCAGTGTGGCCCGGCGGCTATGAGTCCTTCCAGTTCGGAGTCGACTCTCGTGTGAGCCTGCGGCTCATCAGGTCGATCATCGCGAGGCGGATCATCGCTTCGGAGCGGTGCGGGTGGGTTTCGTAGTCGCGGGCGAGGCGGCGGTGATTCATAAGCCAGCCGAACGTCCGCTCGACGACCCAGCGCCGCGGAATGTCCTTGAAGCCCTTCTGTCCCGGGTCACGGCGGGTGACCTCGACGTCGATGCCGAGGGTGGCGCCGTGGTCGATGGCCTTGGTTCGATAACCGCTGTCGGCCCATGCCTTGGTGATTCCGGGGTGGGCCTTGGCGATGCGCGAGAGCAGATGGATACCGCCGGCGTTGTCGGAACGCTGGCCGCGGTGACCCAGACCGCGAGGAGGAGGCCGAGGGTGTCGACGCCGATACGGCGCTTGCGGCCCGCGATCTTCTTGCCCGCGTCGATGCCCTGGCCGGTGGCCGGGACGTTGGCGGACGTCTTGATGCTCTGGGCGTCCAGGACGCATGCGCTCGGTTCGGCGTCCCGGCCTGCGGCCTCCCGGACAAGTCGGCGGAGCAGGCCGTTGAGCTGGTCGAACACGCCGTCCTTCTGCCAGGCGGCGAAGTATCCGTAGACGGTTTCCCACGGAGCGAAGTCGTGGGGAAGGTAGCGCCAGGGGATCCCGGTCCGGTCCACATACAACACCGCGTCCATGATCCGGCGCAGGTCGCGCTCGGGCGGCCGCCCGATATCCAGGCCCTTCCCTCGCCGCTCGGTCCGCCAGGCCGACACAATGGACTCGAGCAGTTCCCATCGGGCATCGGACAGGTCACTCGGATACGGCCGCTGTCGAGACATGTTTCGATAGTTCCGCCGAGCGGCATCCCGCCACAGGCGCAAACGGGAGCGAGTGGGGGCGCCTTGGGATCAGACAGGAGCGAACGGGCGGAAACGTGCCCGGCAATGGCGTCAGCCGCCCCTCACGTCACGGATAGCAACCCTGGCTTCAGCAGTCCCAGCCCGACCTGCTACCCAGAAGACCGCCAAACACCCCGGACAGGATATAACGCTCTTTAAGACCATGTAGGACACGGTCTTACTACTTCCTGGAGGCAGGCAGCTCAGCACCGAGATCGGCATTCCCACCGTCTCGGACCGAGTGATCGAGCCGGAGGAGCAGGTGCGGCCCAAGTCGCAAGGACAGGGCACGGTTTTAATCAGCACGGTGCTGCACAGGAAGCAGGCCGTACGGTCCTCGAGAGCGCGGGCTCTGCTGCAGCGTTTCGGCAGAGCCCGTTGCGGTGGTGCTTGTCGCAGCGACTCCCATCAGTGCCGCCACGCCCCACCGGCTGCCGGCTCTGCATCGATCACCACGAAGGTCCGGTTGCTGTCCGGGCCGTCCGTGCCTGTCAGTGCGCTGGTGAAGCCGCGCCGCTTCAGGTGGTAGCCGGCCGAGAGCCCCGACTGCCCGCACCCTATGACCACCACCGTCGCGCGCTCACCGGCTCGATCCCGCCCCGCTGGTCCCCATGCCGGGGCAGGTACGTCAGCGTGCTTCCGCCCGGTCACCGGCAGGGGGGTGTGCGGTTCCACCGGTGGCCAGGCGCATGAGATCGGTGTCGAAGTCGACGTCCTCGACGCTGCGTTCGGCGCGGGTGGCGTTGCCGCCGAACGTGTGCTGGTAGCCCGCCCAATTGCCGTCGGCGATGTCGCGGGCGGCGCCGCTGTGGAGGACGGCCGCGAGTTCACCGGCCGCGCGGACGATGCGCTTGCCGAGATCGGTCGAGCCCCAGTCCTCCGGTACGGCGTAGAGGGAGGTCGGCATCGGGATCGTCCGTAGGAACGCGAACAGCGGTCGGAGATGGTCGTCGACGACCATGCTGTGCCTGGCCGAGCCGCCGGTAGCGGCGAGGATGACCGGTTTGGCGATGAGCAGGTCGTTGTCGATCAGGTCGGCAAACGACTTGAACAGGCCGCTGATTCCTGCCTTGTAGACCGGAGTTGCGGCGATGATCGCGTCCGACTCGGCGAGCTGTGCGATGGCGTCCTTCACCTTCGCATCAGGTATCCCCGAGACGATCGACCGTGCGATCTCAACGGCGAGAGGTCCCAGATCGATCGAGCGCACGGTCGCGGCAATGCCGATCTCACGCAGTGCGTCGATGCTCTTCTGGGCGATCCGGTCGGACAACAGCCGGGTCGAGGACGGATCACTCACCCCGGCATTCACGACCGTGATGGCGATTTGTTGGGGGGCGGTGGGCACATTGTTCATGCGATGTTCCTTGGGTCTGGCTCCGTGTGCTGCGAGGTTGCCGGCGGGGCTGCGGCGGCAAGCGCCTTCCCGAGGTCGCGCAGCGTTGTCAGTTGTGACGCGGTGAGCGCGCGAGTCATCGCCGTCGCGACGTGTCGCGCGTGTGCGCGACCGAGTCGCCGCTGAACATCGCGTCCCTCGCCGGTCAGGACAACGCGGCAGGCACGGCCGTCGTCGGGATCCGGGAGCCGCTCGACAAGGCCGCGCTTCTCCAGACGCGCCACCAGCCGAGAGACTCCGGCCTGAGTCAACAGGACGTCGTCGATCAGATCGGTGATGCGCAAACCGTCCTCGGCGCCGACAAGGGCGTAGAGCACGCCGTACTCCCGGGGCGGGAAGACGCCCCAATCGCCGCAGTGCTCGAACTCTCGCGCTAGAGTCGCCTGTGCTCTGAACAGCGCTTCCCATGCCTCGTTCGCCAACCTCATCAAGCCCCTGGTGTCCGTCATCACGAGTCGACCGGGAAGCGAGCCGCATTTCCTGAGGCACTGTCCTGGTAGGGCGAGGTACCCGAGAGGTTGTCGCCCCGGTTGGGGTTCGGTCGCAGCTGGCGCGGTTCGGCGTCCCCGTACTTCGCCTTGACCAGCGCAGCGTGCGTCGGTGCGTCCGGGACGCCGGGCTTGCGGCGCGCCTGCATCTCCCGGCGCAATACCGGGACCACCTCGGTGCCCAGCAGTTCGACCTGTTCCAGCGCCATGTCGAGCGGAAGGGCGAGCGCGTCGACGGAGAAGAGTTGGCGCTGGTAGTCACCGAATCCCTCCTGGAAGGTGAGCACCTTCTCGATGACCTGTTGCGGGCTGCCCACCGTCAGCGGCGTGCCAGCCATGTAGTCCTCCAGTCTCGAGCCGCGGAACATCGGGTATCCCTCGAAGTAGGGCCGGTAGGTGTTGATTGCGTCCTGGGAGCGCTTGGCGATGAACCCTTGGCCGCCGAGCCCGACGAAGGCCTGGTCGGCGGTTCCGTGTCCGTAATGCTCGAACCGCCGCCGGTAGAGGTCGACGAGCGGCTTGAAGTGGAAGTTCGGGGCGAGGATGTGGTTGGCGAAGAACCCGTTGCCGTAGTACGCCGCCTGCTCCGCGGTCTCAGGGGTACGGATCGAGCCGTGCCACACGAAGGGCGGGACGTCGTCCAGCGGGCGCGGGGTGGAGGTGAAGCCCTGCAGCGGGGTGCGGAACTGTCCTTCCCAGTCGACTACGTCCTCGCGCCACAATCGGTGGAGCAGGTTGTAGTTCTCCAGGGAGAGTGCGACCCCCTGGCGGATGTCCTTGCCGAACCACGGGTAGACCGGGACGGTGTTCCCGCGTCCGAGCATTAGGTCCAGCCGCCCCTTGGCGACATGCTGGACCATCGCATAGTCCTCGGCGAGCTTCACCGGGTCGTTGGTCGTGATCAGGGTCACGGCTGTGCTCAGGATGATCCGCTCCGTCAGTGCCGCGATGTGCCCGAGCAGAGCCGGCGGCGAGGACATCACGAACGGGGGGTTGTGATGCTCACCCAGCGCGAAGACGTCGAGGCCGACCTCGTCGGCCCGCTGGGCGAGCTTGATCAGGTTACTGATCCGCTCCGCCTCGCTCTGGGTGTAACCCGTCGGGTCGGGAGAGATGTCACCGACCCCGAAGATACCGAATTGCATGTCGCACTCCTTCAACTGGTTACATGACTGCACTGATACATGACTTCGCATGTATCGAAACAGCTTGACGGAGCAAGCATTCCCGGGACCTGTCCGGCGGCGCCGTGATCCCGGTCATAGCGCATACGAAAATGACGGCCTCACCACGCTGGTACCGACCAACCCGCTACAGAACCGCATCGATTCATAAATGGCCACCGCGCTCACCGAGGCACTCGACGCAATCGGCCGCGGCAGCGCCGAGCCGTCCTGATACGCACCGAGGGCCCGGACTTCAGCTTCGGAGGTGACATCGTCGACTGGCCCGACGCGGACGTACGGCAACTGCGACCCTGTTCGAGGGCTACTAGGCCGCGGTGCCTTCCTTGCCGATCGGATGAGTCGCGTACGTGGAGTCATAGTCGGAACGCTCTGGGTAATTAAGATCCCGCTGCCCGTCGAAGAGGGCACCGCTTTGCCCGCGGGCGTCTTTGGACTCCGCGCCGCGCACTGATCCCAGCACGCGAGACCCGCGCCAGCGCCGCGATCAGCCAACTCCGCACCTGTTGGCCGCACCGGCGCCGCGGCAAGGCGGGCAGGTCCTGCTGCCACCCCCCACCGGGACCGCCCACTGCGTGGGGGCGGCCACCCGATTGCCTGATGTCCAATCTTCAACTAACGTATTTGCTTGACGCAGCAAATATTCGATCAAGTTGGAGAAGTGAAATGGGATGGTCCCTCACCGACGTCGGAAACCGGTACATGGAGCTTTGCGACCTGGCGCCGCAGGATCCGCTGGCCTTCGAGGAGCTCATGGGAATGTTCACCGAGGATGTGCAGACGACTCTCCTGCACGTCAGTGCCCCTGAGAAGAAGATGACAGGGCGTGCGGAACTCGCAGCGATGTACCGCTTCTTCTTCGAGTCCGGGCCTCGCTTCAAGCACCTCTGGAACGTGAACGAGCTCAGCGGGAACTCCATCGAAATGCCCTACGTGTTCGTCCTCCGCCAGTCCGACGGCTCGCTGTCCGTCTCCGGCGGGGCGGACAGGTTCGTCTTCGCCCCGGACGGCCGCATCGCCGAACTCACCAACGAGCAGAAGTTCTTCATCCACCTGTAGACGGCCCGCCTCCCGCTTTCCCGCTGACGCTGTCGAAGCCACGGCCAGCCAAACGGGTGGCGTCTCGCTGGCCGGGTCGCCACCTCGCCCGGCCCGGCCTCTGGAAACCAGGGGCGGGCCGAGCGCGAGGCCTCCGGCGCCATGACGCTGTCGCGTGAACTCGCCCCCAAGCGGAGGGGCACGTCGACATAGACCACCCCCTACCTCGACAGCCGCCCCCTTCCTGGACGGCGGCTGTCGCCGTTGGACGAAAGAGAGAAGACCATGCAAGGACTGCGCGGGAAGGTAGCCCTCATCGCGGGCGCCGCAGAGGGAAACATCGGCGCCGCAACAGCGATCCGTCTGGCCAGGGAAGGCATGCACGTCGTGACTGCCGATCTCAACGAAGCCAACGCCAAGGCCGTCGCCGACGAGATCACGGCCGCCGGAGGAAGCGCGGTGGCGAAGGCGTTCGACATCACCGACGAGACGTCGTACAAGGAATTGATCGAGTTCACGGTAGATCGCTTCGGAGGCCTGCACGGCCTGTTCAACGTGGCTGCCGACCTCTCCGCACGAACCATGAGCAGGGACACCGACGTCACCTCAGTCCCGCTCGACATCTGGCAGCACACCATTGACGTCACTCTCAGCGGCTACATGTACGGCATCCGCCACGCCTTGCCGATCATGATGGAGCAGGGCACCGGATCGATCGTGAACACCATGTCCAGCGTGGTGTGGATGGGCAAGGACGTAGCCGTCTCCTACCAGACTGCCAAGAGCGGTCTGGTAGGGCTCACCCGCCACACTGCAACCGTCGGCGGCAAGCACGGTGTCCGATGCAACCTCATCTCGCCCGGCGTCATCCTCAGCAAGGCATCCCTCGCAGCGACCACCGAGCAGTTCCGCGAGGAGACGCTCGCCTCGGTAAGGTCAACAAGGCTGGGCGTCCCGGACGATCTAGCCGGCCCTGTGGCGTTCTTGTTCTCCGACGACAGTTTCTACATCAACGGCCAGTCCTTCCTCGTCGACGGCGGGGCCAACTTCACCTGAGGACTGGGACCCTGCCCTTTGAAGAGCGGACATCGCGGGTCCCAGAGCAGTGCGAGCGCTACCAGGCAAGGCTCCGGGAGCATCCGCACCTCTTGACGAGGACGTCCATGCCATCCGGCAACAAGCTGGCATTCGGTTCGGGCTTGTCCACAAGGGGCTTCCCCACTGCGGCGGTTCTCGTCTGTGACCGTTCGGGGGCGGCCGCCGCTGACCTGATCGTCGCCGCGCTCAGCAAGACACGGGGGAGTGGCCTGTGATGCCTGAGCCAGCGATCTGCAGATCGCTGCTCACCGCACGCGCTGATGAGTTCCTCCAGCCCGGATTGTGCGGTCAGCGTGGCACGAGGCGAGCTGGTGGGCGGCCAGGTGCAGCCGGTCGTAACGACCCAACAGGTTGGCGAGCGCCACCATGAGGCGGGTGGTCTCCGGGCAGCCAGGCTCGCCTGCCGGGACGAGGACGAGGGGATGTTTCGGATCGGGCAGCGGCAGTACTCCGCCAAGGCGGCCCGGCAATGTCACGAGCCAGCCGTCGAGCGCGATGTCGCGGGAGCGGTAGCGGTGCAATTGGGTATGAGTCGTCCGGGTCCGAAGATTCCGCCGTTGTCGGTGACCGATGCCCAACGGGCTGTGCTGGAGGGGTGGGTACGTCGGCGTTCGACGGCCCAGGCCCTGGCCGCGGACAGGGTCCGAACCTGGCGGCGGCGGTTCATCGAACGGGGCCTGGACGGCCTGTCCGACGAACCGCGGCCGGGTGCACCGAGGAAGATCAGTGACGCTGACGTCGAGCGGGTCATCGTCAAGACACTCGAGGAGCGGCCGAAGAACGCCACCCATTGGTCGACCAGATCGATGGCTGCCGCCACCGGCATGTCGCAGTCGGCGATCTCCCGGATCTGGCGGGCGTTCGCACTCGCCCCGCACCGGTCCGAGACGTTCAAGCTGTCCACGGACCCGTTCTTCATCGACAAGGTCCGCGACGTCGTGGGCCTCTACCTGTGTATTGACCCTCAGCGTTGTTGACACGGCTGATCGGTGGCTTGCCATCGAGTGCGGTGTGGCAGCGGTGGTGGTTGTAACTGTGGAGGAAGTCTGCCAGGGCAGCGGTGCGCTCGTCGTTGGAGGTGTAGGGCCGCAGGTAGGCCCACTCCTCCTGGAGGGTGCGGTTGAAGCGTTCGACCTTGCCGTTGGTCTGTGGCCGGTAGGGGCGGATGCGCTTGTGGGCGATGCCATCCGCGGTTAGGGCCTGGGTGAAGAGTTTGGACTTGTAGCAGGAGCCGTTGTCGGTCAGAACCCATTCGACAGTGACGCCGTGTCCCGTGAAGAACGCGTGAGCCCGCTGCCAGAACCCGATCGCGGTGTGCTGGCGTTCGTCGGCCAGGACCTCGCTGTAGGCGAGGCGGGAGTGGTCGTCGACGGCGGAGTGGATGTAGCTGTAGCCGATCACCGGTTTGCAGCTCTTGCGCAGGTCAGTGGTGTTCTGCCGGTTCTGGTTGCCGGTTGTTCTGCCGACCGTGCGCCAGCCCCCGCCGTCAGGGATGTTGCCGAGCTTCTTGATGTCGACGTGCACCAGCTCGCCGGGACCGCTGCGTTCGTAGCGGCGTATCGGCTCGCCGGTCGGCCGGTCCAGCCAGGCCAGACGGTTCAGGCCGTGACGGGTCAGGATCCGGTGCACCGTGGAGGCGGGCAGACCGAGAATCGGGCCGATCCGGGCCGGGCCGAGCTTGCGGTCCTTCCGCAGATCGCAGACAGCTGCTTCCGTTCCAGGGGCCGTGCGGTGCGGGGTCGTGCGCGGTCGGCTCGAGCGGTCGAACAGCCCCGGGTCGCCCTCGGCCTGCCACCGTCGCACCCACTTGTGGGCGGTCGCCCGCGAGATTCCCATCTCTGCGGCCACATGAGCGACCGGACGGCCGGAACAGACACGTTGGATCAACAGCCGCCGGCCATGAACAGTCAGCCGGACATTACGGTGGGACACGAAGACCTCCGTGTGGTGCAGTCCTAGACAGCTCCACCACACCGGAGGTCTTCGCCTTTGATCAAGACCCCCGTGTCAACAACGCTCGTGATCAATACACAGGTGGGAGTCGA
This sequence comes from Streptomyces sp. NBC_00887, assembly GCF_045207585.1. Classification (NCBI taxonomy): domain Bacteria; kingdom Bacillati; phylum Actinomycetota; class Actinomycetes; order Kitasatosporales; family Streptomycetaceae; genus Streptomyces; species Streptomyces sp. NBC_00887. The sequence goes on along the minus strand of NZ_CP108788.1, from coordinate 9,814,903 downwards.
AATGGCCAACACGTGCGTGTTCTGCGGGGGGGGAGGGCGGGCAGCCGTGAGCACGTGCTGCCGCAGTGGCTGCGGCGCCAGGCCCCTGAGAAGTTCGTGGAGGCAGGTGGCACCCGCACCATCCGCACCAAGCAAGGTGAGTACCGGCAGATCCCCGAACTGTTCGCCACCGCCACTGTCAAATGCGTCTGCTCCACCTGCAACAACGTCTGGATGTCTGGCGTTGAGCAGAAGGTGCAGCCGTTCTTGTACCACGTGATGCTCGGCAGGCCCGTGGCTCTGAGACCATGTAGGACACGGTCTAAGTGCTGAAACCCGCGCCGAACAAGCCACTCTGCTTTGCCACGTTCCGGTCGGACCTGAGCCGGCGTTCGGACGGACCTGCCGACTCACGTAACCAGCTCTCGCGCTTGTCCGTGCCAGCGGACCTATGCGGCGTGGCGCCAACGCCTCTCTCCGAACGGCCAGCCGAGCCGCTGCGCCGCCATACTCGGGCGATGCCCCCAAGCACTGGGAGCCTCTACGAGCCGGGGACCGCGAGTTGCAAGGTGGCGTCGGCGCCTCGCGGTCCTCAGGCTCGGTTGGCGTCCGTTGCCACGGTGTCAGCGGCCGGGGAAACGCTCGGTGACCTCCTGAAGGACCCAGCCGTTGCCGTCGGGGTCGCTGAAGGTGGCGTAGGAAGCGTAGGAGTCGCCCTCGGGGTTACGGCCCACGATCCGCTCCTGTCCGGGGAGGTCGTGTGTGATCGTTCCGCCGGTGTGGTTGTGGAAGAGCCGGCCTCGAGCGTCGTGGAACACCTCACTCACTTCGATGCCTCGGTCCAGGAGCTCCTGGCGGGCTTCCGCAATGTCGGTGACTATGAGATAGAGGCCCTGCGTGGAGCCAGGCTCGGCGGAAGTGATGCCCTTACCGAAGATGATCGATGTCTCGGATCCGGGGGGTGTGAGGTGTACCGCGCGCCACTCCAGGATGGGGGCGGCGTCGATGTCCAGGCGGAATCCTGCCTTCTCGTAGAAGTCCTTGGCGCGGTCGACATCGGATACGGGCAAGACGATGAGTTCGAGCTTCAGGTTCATGGGTTTGTTCACTTTCTGTGAGTGAAGTGCCCGAGACGAGAATCGTCACCGGTTCAACTGGTGACGAGCGTGCAATATCGTTCGTCACCTGTCAAGGCGGTGACGTCTCGAGTTGGATTCACCTCGGACACTCATAGACCCGCAAACAAGCGCTTCCCCAGCTCAGAGCATGAGAATGCCGCAGCAAGCCACAGCTCGATCAGTCCGAATGCCGGGAAGAGTCATCCCGCAGCCCACCCGCTCAAGCCTCGACTCCCCCAAGACGATTTCGAAGCGGGCACACCTCCGAAATGAGCGCCACGACCCCGCCGGAACGTGGCAGCAGAACCATCGGGCCAAACACTGCCACTACAGCGCCCACGGAGTCGGCGCCTTCGCGGCGACGAGCAGCACCACGAAGCGGCCAACCACGACAGGCAACGCCGGTGAAGCCCTTAGGTGCCTCGCATCACTGACACATGCCGACGGTCCGAAACCGCGCAATTTTGCCTCGCACCAGCACCCCCACAGGGCGCCGCGCCCCTGGCGCAAGGGAGGCAGTAGCGGTCATTCGGCACAGCACAGCCCGCCCGCCGACCAAGGCAGTCAGCAGACGGCACCGCTTCCTGGATCGGACTGCACTCCCCCAAAGCGGCGCAGCGCTCCGACACATGCCTTGACTCGCGGGGATCACTGAAGCACCGGCGCCTGAAAGTTGAGGGGGGCGGGCCGCTGCTGGGCAGCTACCGGGCCATCGAGGTGCGGGCCCGACTGGAGGGGAGCCTCACGAGACCCTCCGGCGATCCGCCTCCTACTCGGCCCAGGGGTCGAAGCCTGCCTCGAGGACATCCTCGAGAGTGGCGCGGAGCCGGGCGGCCCGATCCACTCCGAAGTTCTCTTCGAACTGAGCCTGCACAGTGCACCAATAGGGAAGAGCGGCCTCCATGCGGCTCTGGCCGTCCGGGGTAATGGAGACGACACGGGCACGGCGGTCGGTCGAGGAGGTTTCGACGGTGACCAGGTTCTCTCGGGCCAGCGGTTTGAGGTTGGTGGCCAGGGTGGTGCGGTCCATGGCAATCATGTCCGCGAGGGCAGTGATCGTTATCGCCTCGCGGCCGCTCAGGTGCCGGAGGATGCTGAACTGCGTCGTTCGCAGGCCTGTCGGGGCGAGAGCCTTGTCGTAGGCGGCGCTCAGATACCGAGCCGCCTTACGCAGGGCGAGGCTGTTGCACGCGTCGACGGTATCCGTCGCCTCCGTAGGGGGCATGGTCTCCTCCAGATCCCAGATCCAACTAAGAGTACATGCGCCTAATCGCCGGCCACCCAGGGCAGGGGACGTTTCTTGCCATCCTCAAGATAGGAGCATATGCTCTTATCTCTGTGAGGCCTCCCCACTCCCTCACTCCGCCCCTCACCCACAAACCCAAGGGCCCACTATGGCTACCGCGACCGGATCGCCCGCCGAGCGCGAGCAGACACCCCCTCCCCCAGCAGGACAAACCCCGAAGCTGAGCCAGGGGGCTCGTCGGCCGCCCACAAGAATGTGGCTCCAGCCGACTCTGATCTCCCTGATCGTCGTGGCAGCCTTCATCGCCTGCTACGTCGGCCTTCAGCGCGACCCACAGCCGCACCAGGTGCCGATCGCCGTCACCGGACCCAGCCTGCCGGGGGAGGTCCAGGAGGCCCTGGGTAGTGCCATAGAGGTCCACCCCGCCGCAGACGCCACTACGGCACGCCACGCATTGGAACACCACGACGTCGTGGCGGTGCTCAGCGCCGAGACTCCTGATCACCTGAGCCTGAAGTTTGCCGGGGCCGCCGGCACATCCACCACTTCGGCTGTAAGCGATCTCGTCAACGCCTATGCCCATGGCGCTGGAATGCACGTCGCCGCCGAGGACGTCATCCCGCTCGCGAAGCACGATGCTCGCGGCTTGGCGGGCTTCTACGTGGCGTTCGGCGTGTCGCTGGCCGGCTTCGTTTTGGGTTCGAACGTTCTGGGCCTGGCTGGCGTCATGCGTCTGCGCCACCGGCTGCTTCTGCTGACCGGCGCCTCCGTCGCCATCGGTATCGTGGGGGCGATTCTCGTCGGCCCAGTCCTGGGCGCCGCCCCTGCGCCACTCATCCCCCTCATGCTCATCCTGGCCCTGCTGGCCGCGTCGGCTGCATTCACCACCACGCTCCTGGGAACCCTCCTGGGGCCGATCGGGCTGCCGATCACCACCCTGGTACTGCTGACCGTCGGCAATGCCACCAGTGGCGCCGTCATCGGGGCCGATCTGCTGCCCGCCGGAGCCAGGGCGATCTCGGCGCTTCTGCCACCGGGCGCCGCCGTCCGCGCAATCGCCGACCTGAGTTACTACGGCGGTTCCCACCTCGTCACCCCCGCGATCACACTGGCCCTGTGGGCGATAGTCGCCGGGGGCGTACTGGCCCTGCGCCCCCGCCTGGCGCGCCGCCGAGCAACTGCTGGCTGACTCCCATCTCACCGAACCCGCTGTTCCGCCGGAGACAACCCGGCATGAGCAGCGGGTTTCGGTCGAGCCTCCACCAGCATCCATCACTTCCTTGACAGGTGACGTTTGGGTTGCGACCATCTAGTCACCGGTGAGGGCCGAAACGGCGGCCGCGCCCGGGCGGACGACGGTCTGCTGGATACCTGGCCGGCGCTGCCGAAGGAGCTCGGCGGTGCCGGTACAGAACCCGCCCCCGAGCAGTTGTTCGCCGCGGTCTGGGCGACCTGCTTCCTCAGCGCAGTCCGTGCGTCCGCCGATGAGCGAAGGTCCGGCTGACCAGCACGTGTACGCGCCACTCGTGCGGGGCCGGCCCCCCACCTCATCCACCACGGACCCTGCCGGGGCGACGGAGCTGCAGACCTTTCGTGCACGCGGCGCCCCGGCACTCGTCCGTCCCCGGGCCAAACGGCTGCTGTCCGTGCCCGAAGTCCACTACAGGAAGGAAATGATCCAGATCATGAGTGAGACCGAGCAGAAGGCCTGGCTGGCCGGCGGTTGCTTCTGGGGCATGCAGGAGTTGATCCGGAAGCTTCCGGGCGTCCTGAGCACCCGAGTCGGGTACAGCGGTGGCGGCACACCGCTGTACCCGACCTATCGCGACCACGGCAGTCACGCGGAGTCGATCGAGATCGTCTTCGACCCCGCCGCCACCGACTACCGCATCATCCTCGAGTACTTCTTCCAGATCCATGACCCCACCACGAAGCACCGGCAGGGCAACGACATCGGTGCTAGCTACCGTTCTGCGGTCTTCTACCTGGACGATGAGCAGCGGCGCATCGCCCAAGAGACGATTGCCGATGTCGACGCATCCGGTTTGTGGCCGGGAAAGGTCGTGACGGAAGTCGTGCCGGCCGATGAGTTCTGGGAAGCCGAATCGGAGCATCAGGACTACCTCGAGCGCTACCCGGAGGGCTACACCTGCCACTTCCCGCGTCCGAACTGGCGGCTGCCCAAGAGGGCTGAGGCGTAATTGCCCTCGTTCTCGTTCTCGTTCACGGCTGAGGCCGCCTCACCGAAATTGGGTGGGGCGGCCTCAGCTGTATCAGCGCCTGAAGTCCTCACGCTGGTCCGTGTCGTCCTGAACCGCGTCGTCGGCGCGCCACCGGGAGTGGTACCGGGCGGCCCAGGCGCGGTCGACACGGCCTGTGCGCATTCCGTGCAACGCCTCAGGGTGTGCTCGCGCCTTCCTTATGTGTGCAATGACGGCGAATGTGATCGCCCAGGCGACGGCGTCGTGGATGAAGATCGCACTCGTACGGGAGATGAAGGGCAGGAGTCCCGCGAACCACATCAGCAGTCCTGTGGCCATCATGACCAGCACGGCGCCGGCGATCCAGCCCGCGTAGATCTTCTGGCCTGCGTTGAACTTTCCGGCCGGCCGGGCCTCAGGTGACATGACCCGGCGGCGAGCTGCGCGCAGCCATTGGCTGTCGTATTCCGTGAAGCGGTTCAGCCGGCGCAAGTCTGATCTCAGTGCCGAGGAGAAGAGACCGAGCACAAGGGGGGCGGGCAGGAGGATTCCTGACCATTTATGGAGGGTGGCCATCAGATACCGCTGCCCGACCACCTGGGCGATCGGTCCGATGTACAGGCAGGCGGCCGTCACCAGGCAAATGAGCATCAGCCACCCGGTGGAGCGGTGTACCAGGCGCTCGGCGTGGCTGAACCGCCGAACCTCGTGCGGATCAGGTTGCGCGTCCGTCGGCCTCATCGAGCCAGCCATCGATGTCATATCCGCGCTCCTCCCAGTAACCGGGTTTGACCTTGCTGGTGACCGAGATACCTGACAGCCATTTGGCCGACTTGTAGAAGTACATCGGCGCCGCGTAGAGCCGCGCCGGGCCGCCGTGGGCGTGTGTGATCGGCTTGTCCTGCATGTCCAGGGCAACCAGCATGTCTGCCCGCCGTGCCTGTTCGAGGGTCAGGCTCTCGGTATAGGCGCCGTCAAAGCAGGTGAAGTGGACGGCCGTGCCCCGCGAGCGGACTCCAGCCGCGTCCAAGAGGTCCGACAGCTTCACGCCGCTGAACGGTGTGTCGTCCACGCGCCACCCGTCGGTGCACACCACGTCGGCGACAACTCGGGTCTGGGGCATCTCCCGCAGGTCCGCGAGTGTGTAGGTTCTGGGCCTGTCGACCAGGCCGTCGATGCGCAGTTCGTAGTTCGTCACGTCCTTGCGCGGTACCGAGCTGACGACACTGAAGTACCGGAAGCCGCCCGGGTTAGGCAGCAGGCCGGTGAGACCGGTCGGATCGACTTGGGAGGAGGAAGCCAGAAAACGTTCCCAACCGCTCTGCAGGTAGGGAGCACCGGCTAGTCCTGCGGCCCCCGCGGCAAGCATTCCGAGCATGGTCCGGCGTCCTACCGGCGCACCGCCGGCCGGGCGTTTCGACTGGCCCGTCATGGCCACCATCCTTCGTATCGCGGCGATCGTGGCATCTCCCACCACCGGGCTGTTGTCGCAGGTGGTGGTTGGCACTGGTTCGTCTGAGGGGGAGGTTGGGGTGACTACGTTGTCGCCTCAGTTCCGCCGACCCTGACCGGGCATGTGCCCGCAGCGGACCTCCGGCGGCATGCCTTGTGACAGTGCACGTCACCCCTTGAAGCGGTGCTTTGCATGCTGACACGTCAATCCGTCACCAGTCAAGGCAGTGATTATTTGCTCACAGTCGGCAAGTGCGGCACATGCGATGCGCATCTCATCGAAGGCAGGGTCGGGCATGAGTGGCGTTGCATCGATCACCGTGCGAGGTGGCGGAGTCGCCGTGCCACTACTTCGTCTTCGGCACCAGTCCGCCCGCCAGAGAGGCAACGCCTAAGGAAGCGCGGGGGGGGACCCGACGCACTCCAGTACCGCAGAGCGGCGGGGCCCGTGGAACGGCGACGATCGCGGTCCGACCGTTCACCGTCGCAGCGAAGGCCCGCCTGAGCGGCATACTGATCGCCGGTGCTCGCCGCTCGCCCGAGCCGATCCCCTCGCTCGACAGCTACCGCCTGCCGGACACTTGCCGTCTTCCCGCGGTCCTGCACACGCCCTCCGTTGACGCCCTGACGGAGGCGGCGAGTTCGCCGCCTCCGTCCCCCATCGGCTTCTGCAGCACAGCAGTTCGAGGCTTCGGTGACACGTAGGGCCGATGGCAGGGGGCCCGGATGGGGTGTCCAGAGACGCCACAAAGTGTGGGGTGATACGGGAAGCCGCGTCACCGCCTGGGCCGGAATCTACTGCCGCCCCCTTTAGGAGAATTCGACGTGATCGATGTCGATGGTGACGAGTTCGATGTCACGAATGGCGACGCCGCCCTCTCCCTGCGGGTAGACGCGCCGCTTGGTAGGCACCATGATGCCGCCGAATTCCTTGTAGTCGGAGCTGTAGTGGGCGGCCGGTCCGGCGTTGAGGACCTCGGCCGCGTAGTCGTGTCGACGCAACAGCCCGGCCTCGTCGTAGTAGAAGACCTGTTCCGGCGCGTGAGTGGCGATACGGCTGGGGAAGGTCACCTGTAGCCGGCGCAGGGTCGCGCCGTCCTCAGTCACAGGCTCCAGCTCCTCGGTCTTGAAATCGGGCGAGGCGAAGATGAAGGGGGAGGTCAGGTAGGTCCACATCGCGTAGCCGGCGAAGTAGGCCAGGTGCAGATCGTCCCAGGGGGTCTCGAGGGTGTGGCCGGCGAATGCGGCGCGCGGATCAAATCGCTCCGCCTGTACATCGCCGGCGCTGTTCTCCACGGCTACCCGCTGAGCGGCGAAGGAGCTGTGCAGGTCTGGTGCGGTGAAGGGACTGTGACTGGCGTACTGGCGGTCGAGGTCGATCCGCACCGTGGATGAGTCGAGGACTCCGCCCTTGCCCTTCAGGTCCCAAAGGGCTCCGCCGGAATGGAATTGGACCACGGCCGTGCGGTACCGGCTGTAACGGTCCAGGCCGCCGTGGGCATCGATGACAGTGGTGGTGAGGTCAGTCATGAGGGTTCCTTCGTCTGGCATTGGCGTGCCGCCTACCATTCGACCATAACGACCGGTCGTCTTAACGTCAACGCATGACTTCCGCCGCGAGCGCGAGACGAGGAAGAGGCATGCCGCGCAAAGGCACGCTTGCCAGTGCATCCTTTAGCCCGCCACGCCCGACTGCACACCGGAGAGACGCCGTCAGCGGCAGGAAGAGTGGTATTCTGAGACGATCGACCATCTTGCGAGGAGGCCCTGACCGTGGCCCGACCCAGCTTGCGCGAAAACATCATTGAAGCGGCCGTCGAGCGGTTCCATGCCCACGGATACGCGGCAACAGGGGTGAAGGACATCACCGACGCCGCCGGCGCTCCGAAAGGGTCCTTCTACAACCATTTCGAAAGTAAGGAAGCACTCGCGATCGTGGCGTTGGAACGCTACGGAGAGAGCCGTCGCTTCGACATGCTGTGTGACGAGTCGGTGGCGCCCCTCGCCCGGCTGCGGCAGCACTTCGAATTCCTGCGCGACGAGAATCTCGAGACACGATTCGCCCGGGGCTGCATGGTCGGGGACATCGCAGTCGAGATGGCCGACCACAGTGAAGCGGTACGTGCGACCGTACAGTCGAGCTTCACCTATTGGCGCGAGGCCCTTGCCACGGCCATTTCCGCCGCCCAGCAGGCAGGCGAAGTGTCCAGGGCCCAGGAGGCTGCCACGCTGGCGTCCTTCGTGCTGAACGCATGGGAAGGGACCCTGATCGCCACCAGGACCGACCGTTCGGCCAAGCCCTTCGAATCCTTCTTCACGATGGTCTTCGGCGTCATCCTGCGCTAGGCGGTCTTGTCTGGATCACCGCGGCAAGTCAGCTCAGCGGCTGATGCTGTCCCGAGAGTGGGAAGCCTACGTAGATTCACCCGGTGACCTACGACATCATGCTTGTGCGGGTCCAGCCGGGTCTGACGCTTCAGGAAACGCTTGACCGTCTGAACGCCGGCTTTGATCCCGACGCCGACCTGCCCCTTCTCCGACTTACCGAAGCACAACGGGCCGAGTGGGACCGGATCCTGGGCCGAGTCTCACGGGACATCGGACCTGTGGAGTCTGAGGAGTACCTGTACAGCCTGGCCCTTGAGACGGTTGGTCCGCCGGGACGCGTGCAGCTCGACTACTACGGGGACACAGCCCACATCGAGGTCGCCTACCGTCACTCGGGGCTGGCGGCGTTGGAGGTGATGGAACTGGCCTATCGCATCGCTCGTATCGTCGAGGACGAAAGTGGCCTGACGGGCCACGACTTCGAGGTGGGCCAGCCCACCCGAACCGGTGACCCCGTCAAAGCCTCCGACCGGCTGAGTAGCATCTCCGTTTGGGCACAACATCACTTGAGCTAGCGGATCACTGGGCGGGCCAGCTGAAGATGCCGGGCGGCATGGAGTCCGGCCGGGTAGATGCTCGCGGTCTTCTCGTACGCCTCTCAGGTCGAAGCAGCACCAGTTGCCGGTCCGAGCAGTCAGTGGTGGGATGGAATTGTCTTGCGTCGGACCGCGGATAGAAGGCGACCGCCGGACACGAGAGTGCGTGGCCTGTCCTGCGTCGCGACTCGACAGCCGTGGTCAGGACGCCGAGGACAGTTCTGTGTGCCCTCGTCAACACGTGATCCAGAAGTGATTGGCGACTGCGTGCAGCGGCACCGTTTCCTGATCACGGAGGCACTCAGTGGATACCTATCGCGCCGCGCAGGTGGCTACGGCGAACGGACCCTTCGAGATCGTCGAACGCAGCACGCCAAGGCCGGGCCCCAACCACGTGCGACTATCCGTTGAAGCCTGCGGAATCTGTCACAGCGACGACTTCTTCGTGAGCGGTGGCATGCCGGGAGTCCAGTTCCCCCTGGTACCCGGACATGAGGTCGCCGGGCGCATCGAGGAACTGGGCGAGGGTGCCGAAAGCTTCCACTGGAAGGTGGGAGACCGAGTGACAGTGGGCTGGTTCGGGGGTAGCTGCTGGCACTGCACACCCTGCAGGCAGGGCGACTTCATCGTGTGCGAGAACCTCAAGATCCCCGGCTGGACATACGACGGGGGTTTCGCCGAGACCATGATCGCCCCGGTAGACGCACTGGCGCGGATCCCCGAATCCCTGTCGGCAGCAGAAGCGGGCCCCATGTCATGTGCGGGAGTCACCACCTACAACGGGCTACGCCGTAGCTCCGCCGAACCGGGCGACCGGGTTGCCGTAGTGGGTCTCGGTGGTCTCGGGCATCTCGGTGTGCAGTTCGCCGTAGCTATGGGATTCGAGACGGTGGCCATCGCCCGGGGCCAGGAGAAGGCGGAACTGGCGGAACAGTTCGGGGCGCACCACTACATCGACAGCACCGGACCGACCCCGGTCGCGGACGCCCTGCAGTCCCTGGGCAGCGTCAAGGTGGTCCTGGCAACTGCCGGCAATTCCGACGCCATCACAGCTACAGTCGACGGGCTGACACCTCGAGGCGAGCTCGTGGTCATCGGTGTTTCACCCGAGCCCCTGGCAATCAGCCCGCTCCAGCTCATTCTGCCCGGCAGGATCGTGCGCGGTCATCCCTCCGGTACAGCTCAGGACGTGCAGGACACCCTGGACTTCAGCGCCCTTCACGGCATCCTTCCCACAGTAGAAGAGACCCCTCTGAGTGAGGCTGACGCGGCCTACAAGAAGATGCTCTCCGGCGCAGCCCGCTTCCGCATGGTCCTCACCAACAGTTGACGTATCCTCCTGCTCGCCGCGGTGGGCGCTGCCAGTCTGGCGGCGCCACGAAGCCGGTCTTCAGGCTGGGGGCACGGCACGCGGGCGGGCTGCCTGGGCTCCGGCAACACGTCGTTGCCGCTTGCGGGCCGGGTTGTTGGGCACGAGAAGCCTCAGTCGGGCGAGCCCTCGGGTCGGTCGGTTGGGCACTCGGCCTGGTGGATGGCCCAGGCCGCGTTGACGAGCCCAATGTGGCTGAAAGCCTGCGGGAAATTGCCGAGCAGTTCGCCGCCAGGTCCGACTTCCTCTCCGAGGAGGCCCACGTCGTTCATGAAGCCGGCCGCGCGTTCGAAGATGGTACGGGCCTCTGCGACATCACCCGCCAGTGCGAGCGCCTGGGCCAGCCAAAACGTGCACAGCAGGAAGGTCCCCTCATTGCCGGGTAGGCCGTCGTCTGCCGCAAGGTAGCGGTAGACCATCCCGTCCGTACCGGTGAGGCGGGTCCTCACTGCGTCGATGGTGGCCCTCATCCGGGGAGTGTCGGCAGCTTCGAACCCTACGATTGCCAGCATGAGGGCCGACGCGTCGAGCGTGTCCGAGCCGAGCACCTGTGTGTATGCGCCTGCCGACTCACTCCACCCGTCGCGCTCGATGGCTGCGCGGATCTCGCTCCTGGCCTGCCGCCATACCGGGGTTCGGCTCTGTGCACCCAGCTCTTCGGACAGATCCAGGGCGCGGTCCAAGGCGACCCAGCACATGAGCTTGGAGTACAGAAAGTGCTGCGGCGCACTGCGGACTTCCCAGATCCCCTGGTCCTTCTCGCGCCATCGGGAGGCGGCACTGTCCGCAAGTCTGGTCAGGAAGGTTTTGGTGTGTTCGTCGAGGCCTCCCAGATAGTGGCGCAGCTTGTGGAAAGCGGCGAGCAGCTCGCCGTACACGTCGAGTTGACGCTGTTCCCAGGCTCCGTTGCCGGTTCGGACCGGCCGGCTCCCCCGCCATCCGGGCAGAAGAGGCAACTCGCGCTCACTCAAGTCGCGTTCTCCGCGGATGCCGAACATGATCTGCAGGCCTTCGTGGTGTTCGGGGTCCCCGTCTGCTGCCTGCGCCATCCAGCGGAAGAAGTGTTCGGCTTCATAGGGACAGGCAGCCACCCATAGTGCCTCCAGGGTGAAGGAGGCATCTCGTACCCAGGCGTAGCGATAGTCCCAGTTGCGGACCCCTCCGACTTCCTCGGGCAGCGAGGTCGTCGGGGCCGCGACGATGGCGCCGGTCGGCTGGAACGTGAGTGACTGCAGCACACGCCCGCTGTGGTGCACCAGGTCCGCCCACGGCCCTTCGTATGTCTGATGGCGCTGCGACCATGCGCGCCAGCCCGCCAGGGTGTCCTGCAGCTGGGTGAGGATCTCCTGCTGGGACCACACCTTGGGGCTGTCGCCTGCCGGTACCCGTTGGAGGGCGAAGCCTGCCCACTGGCCGGTCTGCAGTGTCGGGGCGCATCTGGCCATGTCCGTGATGTCCAGCCGGTACGGAGTGCTTAGTCCGATTGTGTCTGGGCCGCCGTGGCAATGCAGCCCTCGTCCTTCGTCGACAGGCATCAGGTGGGGCCTGATCAGGCCGTACTCCGGTCGCGGGGCGAACTCCATGTCGAGTGTGACGTGGCCTTCGGTGCACTTCACCGCTCTGAGGAGGAGGTGGGGCGCGTGCCGGCCGAGGTTGTGCCCCCATTCGCTGCGTCCTGTGGCGAGGGCGTCCGTGACGGTGATGACTCCGGTTGGGGTGCGAAATGTGGTCTCAAGGACCATCGTGCGGTCCACGTATCGTCTGCTTGCCGTGTGAGGGCCGGCCGGCCGGATGCTCCAGTGGCCTGCTTCTGGGCCCAGAATCCGCGCGAAAAGGGAACGGGAGTCGAAATGCGGCAGGCATAGCCAGTCGATTGATCCCTGGCTGCTGACGAGTGTTGCGGTATGGCAGTCGGAGAGCAGGGCGTAGTCCCCGATGGGACGGTCGTTCATCTGGGGCACCTCCGCAATTGGCAGTCGCAGCCGCCCTTGGGGGCGGACCGGAGCCTTGAGGTGCGGCAGTACGCCTCTGCCACATGTTCCTACAGGCGGGATATGCACGCACTTCCCTGGCGTCGCTCCATGCCCGTTCAGTGGCACCCTGCATGATCGGAATCTTCCGGCTCGCCCTGCGGACCTCGTAGGAGCGGCAGGGTGACGCGGGAGCGGAGGCCGCCCGTCAGAGGACAGCTCGGCAAGGCAAAACAGCGCCAGCCCGTTCGTCAGAGACACGCTCCAGGCGTGTCTCTGACGAACGGGCTGGTCAGTTGATTTTTCGGGGAGGGCGGCAGGCCCTTGAAGGCCTCCGCAGGGAAGTGTTCGCACCGCCTCGCCCGGGCGGGGGGCCGTCCGGGCGGGCTCGGCCGCTCCGGACATGCCATCGGCTGGACCGTTTCGCTGTACTCCACCATCTGCCAGGCTCATCAGGTTCCGCTGGAGCTGGAACGAAGAGCCGGCGGCCGGCTCGAGTGGTCGGCAGCCGCAGTTTCGGAGATCCGCGACTCAGCCCGTGACGGCCGGACAGGGTTCCTGTTTGGCTCCTGGACAGCGCGCAGGGGCTGTTCGCTCAGCTTTGGGGGTCGTTGCGCCCCTGCAGGGCCAGGGCGGTGGCAACAGCGGCTGTGACGGCCTCGTGCCCCTTGTCCTCGTTTGATCCTTCGAGCCCAGCGCGATCGAGGGCCTGCTCTTCGTTGTCGCAGGTCAGCACACCGAAGCCAACGGGGATCCCGGTATCGGTCGATACTTGCACCAGCCCCTGGGTGACGCCTTGGCAGACGTACTCGAAGTGGGGGGTGCCGCCGCGGATGACGACGCCGAGCGCAACGATGGCATCGTAGCCGCGCCCAGCCAGAACCTTCGCCGCGACAGGTAGTTCGAAGCTGCCAGGGACACGTATCAGGGTGGGTTCGTCGATACCGAGCTCGCGCAGGGCACGCGTGGCACCGTCGACCAGTCCGTCCATGACCTTCTTGTGCCACTCGGCGGCTATGACGGCAACTCGCAGGTTTTCGCCGTTCTCTACGTGCACTACAGGAGCGCCATTGCGGCTCATCGCTCTTCTCCTTGGTGGTGGGGGATGTGGGCGGCGTTCTTCTGGATGCCTTGCATTCACGGGGGCGCGTACAGGTCTCTCGAGAGGGTGCGGTGCACGACAGTCTCAGCACATGCCGCATGCGCTTCCGGTCTGGTGGGGCGCCCGCCGACGAAGACGTCGTTCACTCATCTCCGTCCGCGGGGGTCTCGGCCTCGCCGATGACCGATGACCGCTGTGTATGTGAGGCAGGTGCGGCCGCTGCTCACTTGGCCTCGGCTGAGCGGCCCTTTTCAGTTGCCGGAGCGCTTGAGGACCCCTGGCGATTGCGATCGTGGACGGCGGGTGCCGGCGTCCGGTCGATCTGCAGGCTGAGCAGTTCGGGGCGGCTGTAGTGGCCGCTGGCGTCCATCAGGCGCTTGCGGCGGTCGATGAGCGCAAAGTCGAGGTCAGCGATGACTTCGCCTTCGCCGGAGGTGATCGGTTCGCCGATGATGCGGCCGTCGGGGTCGATGATGGCTGTGAAGAAGCCGCCGGAGATCGCCTGTACGGGGCCGCCGGTGTCCTTCGCAATCTGGGCCTGCTGGTCGGCGTCGAGCCAGGCGGTGGCGCTGACGACGAAACTGGCCGATTCCAGAGCGTGCTGACGGACATTGACTTCGATCTGCTCTGCGAACAGATCGCCCCCGAAGGCGCCGGGGTACATCGCGGCGTGGATCTGCTCGCCGTCGGCGATGAGAGCGTAACGGGCCAGCGGCTGGTAGTGCTCCCAGCAGGCGAGCTGGCCGATGCGGCCGACGACGCTGTCGACCGCGCGCAAGCCTGATCCGTCTCCCTGTCCCCAGATCATCCGCTCGTGGTAGGTCGGCGTGATCTTGCGGCGGCGCTGGATCAGGGTTCCGTCGGCGTCGAACAGGAGTTGGGTGTTGTAAATGGTGCCGCCATCACGTTCGTTGACACCGATCGAGACGACCATGTTGGCCTTGCGGGCGGCGTCGCCGATGGCGTCCGTCTCGGCAGAGGGCACAGTCACCGACTCCTCAAGCAGGCGCAGGTGCTCCGTGGCCAGTTTGTAGGGGGGCTGCACGAAGGAGAAGTAGGGGTAGTAGGGGACAACGGTTTCAGGGAAGACGGCAAACTCGACACCCTTCTGGCCCAGCTCGTCGATCTTCTTCACGACCTTCTCGACGGTTCCTGCACGGCTGTAGAGCACCGGGCTGATCTGCACTGCGGCGGCCTTAACAACAGTCATGGTGTGGCTCCTTGTCTAGGTGCGGTCGGTGTGACCGAGAGGTGCTGTGCCCGTCCACTGACAGGCATGCGGATTCGGGAAACCGAGCCGCTGTCCGTGGGTAGCTGGTGCCCGGCTGTCTGGCGTCCGTGTCACCAGTTGTCCGATGATCGTCCACCATTCCCCAGATAGGAGCATATGCTCCTATCTGGGGAATGGCAACAGTAAGCCTCTGAACACCTATCGGGCGGTTTGAAGGGATTCATCCAGGACCGGCTTCGAACAGTGGGAGGTGGCGGAGTCTCAGAGGGCGTGGCCACGGATGTGCACACCGAAGGTGACGGCTTTCCCAAGCCGAAGACCGGATCAGCCGCACGCCTCCGGGCCAGCCGCGGTTGCCGGAATCTGCGTCCACGCCGTGCCGCTGCTGGAGGCCGCTTTCTAGGACCCCGGGTCGTCTCCTGTCACCTCTTCGGACACTTCGATGGGCAGGTCGAGCAAGACCGTCTTGCCACGTCCGTTTGGCGAGCTTCGCCATTTCCCACCGAGCGCCTCCACGATGAGCAGACCGCGGCCGTGCTCCGCCTCCGCGTTTTCCTCCTCGGCAAGCGCAAGGGGGGAGGGAACGGGCGGGTTACTGCCGGCGTCCCGCACCTCCAACCGGATGTGGTCGTCGAACGCGCGCAGGCGGACATCGACGTCGCTGCCTGCGTGGATGAGTGCGTTTGTGACGATCTCGGAAGTGACCAGCTGGCATGTGTCGGACATCTCCCGCAGCCCCCAGGCGGCCAGCTGCTCGTCCACGAAGGTTCGCGCTGCTTTAACTCCTGGCAGATCCCGTTGCTGAATATGCAGGCTCTCCGCCCGCTGGCCCTTCAGGTCGCTGCAGCCCTCGTAGCGGACGAGTAGAAGCACGGCGTCGTCACGGTGCCGCTGTGGGCTCGTCATCTCGGCGGTCATGCGGTCCGCCAGCTGCTCGAGGTCCTCTTCTGCCTCACCACCGCCAGCATCCAGTAGCGCAAGCGCCTGCGCCTGCGGGTCCGGCGCATCCCAGGCGATCAGGCCGTCGGTGTACAGCATCAGGACCGATCCGGGCTCAATATTGTGCTCCCAGCCTTCACTGGCGACTGACGTGGACACTCCGAGGGGGATATTCGACGGAGCGGTCATGACTTCGGCAGTCCCGTTCGGTCTTCGTACCAGTGGCAGGGGGTGCCCGGCGCTAGCCACCTGGGCGGTGCCGTCGACCGTGTCCAGCACGATGACGCAGCAGGTCACGATCAGGTCTGTGCCGAGCGCAGCAAGCAGTGTGCTGGTCCGGTCGATGACAGTGGTCGGACTGTGGCCTTCGGATGCGTAGGCGGCCACAGCCGTGCGCACCTGCCCCATGACTGCGGCGCTGTCCATGCCGTGTCCTTCGACATCCCCGACCACCAACACCATCCGTTCGTCGGGCAGTTTGATCACGTCGTACCAGTCGCCGCCCACCTTCGAGGTGGCTGCGGTTGCTCGGTACCGCGCCGTGGTGGTGAGTCTGGGCGAATCAGGCAGCGCGGACGGCAGGAGGAATCTCTGGAGGCATTCTGCGACCTCGTGCTGCTTGACGCTCAGTGCGACACGTTTCACCGCCGCGCCGAGGAGTCCGGCGAGCATGGTCATGATCGCTCGTTCTTCGGGGGGAAACGCGCGGGGCCCTTGGAAGGAGAGGCAGCAAACGCCAACAACCTGGCCACTCCTGAGAGGGGAGAACTCAAGGAGTCCGGTGTTTCCCGCGAGGGGCAGGTATGCCTCGGCCAGTGAGTCGGTGCCGTACTCGTCGGAGAGCGACGACTGGCCGTCTGGAAAGAAGAGGGGGCGCCCGCGGCTGGCCCGGGCCGCCGGCACCTGGGCGTCCCGTCCGACGCCGTGGGTGGTGCGGACCAGCCCAGAAGACTTTCCGCTGTGCCCCAGGACCCAAAGCCGGCCGTCGTCAGCGAACGTGAGGACCAGGGCCTGGGCGCGCAACGGCAGCATCACGCAGTACTGAGCTGCCTCGACGATGTCGTCCATCGTCATGGCCTGATTGAGCAGTTCGGCCAGGCGCCGAACGGGGTACATCATGCTGATGCCGGCAGAGCCCGGGACTCCGGGCACTCCCCATCCGGGGGTCACGTAGTTCGTCTCCGGGTCGAACCACCGGGGCGCGAGCATCGGCATGGGACCGGGCTCGATTACGGCCCCCTTCCCCGTCAGCTCGCCGAGCGCCCGGGCCAGCGCGTCTGCGATGCCCTGCAACTCAGCGTGGTCTGCTTCCTGGTAGTTGTCGTGGGTCTCGAGACGGAGAGTAGTGATCGCTCCGAAGCGACGTTCAGCGGCGCTGACAGGGGCCGAAAGAGAGATATAGGGATAGGGAAGGGTGTTCCCCTGGTCGGCCGGGTCGGCCGGGACAGGGTCGGACAGGGTGGCAGTTTCCCGCAGGGCAAACGCGCGAGCCGAGGCATAGAGCGCACCCAGACGCATTCGCACGGGGAACGTGAAGAGGGAGGGTGGGCTGCCGCTGACTGCGGCGAGCCCAAGTCCGCCATGGGCGTTGTCGAACAGATAGACGGCTGCCGAGACTGCACGCAGACGACGGACCGCTTCCTTCAGGGCGTGATGCAAGGTCGCCGCGAGGTCAGCCGCTTCCGTACGACCGGGCTGGGTCCCGTGGGGGCGCTCGCCGGCTGAACCGCTGCTCGTCACAGAAGGTCCCCTTCTGAGTGTCGACCGCGATGGGCGAATACATTCAGCAAACGCGCCGTCCGGTCGTGCCGCAACCGACGCTCGACGCCGCCTGCCCTATTCACGAGGGCGACCCGGGCGTCGGGAAGGCACCTGCCTGGCCGGCACCGGAGGGTCGTAGCCATATGAAGCCGTCCGGCTCGCGAAAGCTCCGGCCACCTCCAGCAGCGCCGTTCTCCCGGGGCCGCCAGGGGAGACGTCGATATCCACAGCCTCCGTGCCGGTGCCCGCCAGCCGCAAGATCTACTCAACTGCACATTCACGCGCACCCCACCGGCGGCACATGTGTCTCGCGTGAATCATCACTGACAGCCCGGCCAGCAACGCAAATCGTTTATGCAGCGCCACCGGACCACGCCCAGGCCGCACCTGCAGAACTCCGGCGGGAGGCGGCCATCACAGTACATCCCGGGCCGATTCTCGCCCCTCCCCCTGCGAGGCAGGCATCCGCGGCCGCCTGCCCAGCCGCCCCTCCCCCGCACCGACGGATCCTCCTGAACTGCCGGTTTACGGGCCTGTTTCCGCCCGAGGTCGAGGTCCCCGCCGGAGGCCACTCGCCTACTGCGCCATTCCCTGGGCGACAAAGCACTCAAGACCTCGGACACCTCCGAGAGGCGCACGCTGCGTGAAGACCAGAACAGCGAAGCCCACACATACGCGTGGCGCAGCACCATTCGTGCGTCACCGCCTTGACAGGTGACGCAGTCCGTGTGAACCTCGTTCTACGTCTTCGATTTTGCGAAAGGAAATTTCAATGAACGCCACTCCTACTCCCATCGACTCCGCAGGTCAGACTGAGACCGCATCCAGGGCGCGCCGCTGGTTCTCACGCCGCGCGTTCGTTGGTGGAGCGGCTGTCGCGGCCGCTGGTGCATCGCTGACCGGTGTAGCCACGGTCCCGGCGGTTGCTTCTCAGGGGCGGCGAACACCCGCGGGCTTCGGCTCAGTGTCGACGGCACCGCGCCTGCCGGCAGGGTTTTCGGAGACATTTAAGAGCCGGTTCGTCCAGGCGAACGGGATCCGCCAGCACGCGGTCGTCGGTGGTGACGGTCCGCCGCTGCTGCTGGTTCACGGCTGGCCGCAGAACTGGTATGCCTGGCGCCTGCTGATGCCGGAGCTGGCCAAGAAGTACACCGTCGTGGCGGTGGACCAGCGGGGTATCGGCCTGACCGAGAAGCCCGCGACCGGCTATGACACGCGAACGCTGGCTAACGACCTCGTCGCACTGATGGACGCCCTCGGCCACCGCAACAAGTTCGCCGTGGTAGGCCATGACACCGGCATGGTGATCAGCTACGCCCTCGCAGCAGATCACCCCGACCGTGTCGCACGGGTCGCCCTGGCCGAGGTTCCTGGCCCGCCCGGAGTGGTCCCTTCTCCGCCGATGTTCATCGAAGAGCAGTTCAACAACAAGCTGTGGCACATCCCGTTCAACCGGGTCAACCATGAACTGACCGAGAAGCTCGTCCAGGACCGCGAGGACATCTTCTTCGGCTACGAGTTCGACATCCAGGGCGGCAAGCTCCCCGAGTACGCACGCGAGTACTACATCAGTCTCTTCTCCAACCCCGAATCCCTGCGCGGTGCCTTCCAGTTCTACCGATCGTGGGACACCACCCTCAAGCAGAACGAAAAGCGCGCCAAGACGAAGCTGCCGATGCCCACGCTCGCCATCGGCGGAGCCGACAGCTGGGGCCCCGGAGTCGGCCATGCGATGGCGGAGTCAACGACCAAGCTCGAGACCGCGGTAATCCCTGGTGCCGCTCATTGGGTCGCCGAGCAGGCGCCCAAGGCAATGCTCGACACCCTCGGGGAATTCCTCGCCCCGTACCGCCACCGCAGGTAGTCCTCCGCACCCACTCACTCCAGGCACTGACCTGAACAGCGGGGCCGAGTACCCGGTAACGGCAACTCGGCCCCGCTCACCCGGCTTTCCCCACCTCCGGTGGATCACTGACGGAATTCACGCAGCTCGCCCCGGCGATGCTTCATCCACTCACCTGTGCGGCGCTGCCGCGCCCCCACATGCGAAGGAAACAACATGTTCGGCAAGCTCGGAGCACCTGAAATCCTGCTCATTCTCGTCGTCCTGGTCCTGCTCTTCGGCGCCAAAAGGCTGCCCGGCATGGCACGCTCCCTCGGCCAGTCCCTGCGGATCCTCAAGAGCGAAACCAAGGCGATGCGCGATCGCGACGAGGAGACGACCACGAGCGCCTCCCCACCCATGTCCGAGGGCACCGAAGGCGACCCACTCGTAGCGGTCTCCGGCCCAAACCGCCAGGAGGTCCCGGTGGCCACCCCGGGTGTCTACAGCCCTCACTGACCGATAACCAGGAGGCGAGAGAAGGACCGAGGCCTACCCATGACTGCCACTGCATCCCAGCACCCTCAGGGGAGTATGCCCCTCACGGCCCACCTACGTGAGCTGCGCAATCGCCTCTCCAAGGCGATCGGTGCCATCCTCGTAACGACCGTCGTCGCCGCGCTGTTCTACAAGCAGCTCATCGATTTCGTCATTGCGCCCCTGCCCGGCTGCGATCCCACGACCATCGGAGCCGCGGGATCGGAACGGTGCGGCATCGTCTCGACCAACGGCCTTCTCTCCCCCTTCACCCTCGCTCTCAAGGTCTCTCTCACCGCAGGCCTCATCGCAGCGAGCCCCGTCTGGCTCTACCAAATATGGGCCTTCCTCGCCCCCGGACTGCACCGCAGCGAGAAGAAGTACACGCGAGCCTTCCTGGCAGTCGGCATCCCTCTCTTCCTTGTCGGGGCTGCGATCGCTTATGCCATCCTTCCCACCACTGCACGCGTTCTGATCTCCTTCACCCCGGACGGGGCCACCAATATCCTGCCCATCGACGACTTCCTCGATCTCGCTACGCGCGCGATCGTCGTCTTCGGGCTGGCCTTCGAGCTCCCCCTCCTTTTGATCATGCTCAACTTCGCCGGCGTCCTTTCCGCCCAACGCATGATCAGCTGGTGGCGATACATGGTCATCGGCATCACCGTCTTCGCCGCCATCGCCACACCCAGCAGCGACCCCCTGACCATGCTTGCCCTCGCCGGTCCCGTTACCGCTCTGTACCTCCTCGCCTGCGCCGTCGCATCGTTCAACGACCGTCGCCGTGCCCGGGCTGAGGACACAGATGCCCTCAGCCCGGACGAAGCTTCCACCCTGCCTTCTCTTCGTGAGCCGGCAGACAGCCACTGAACCCCACCAGCACCACCCCGCAAAAACATCACACCCAGGAGATTGCACATGTTCTTCGACATGGGCCCACTCGAAGTAATCGCCATCGCCGTAATCGCCATCATCGTCCTCGGCCCCGAGAAGCTACCGAAAGCCATACAAGAAGTCACTTCGGTAATCCGCAAATTTCGGTCACTCTCCCAGACTGCTCAAACCGAGATACGCAAAGAGCTCGGGCCCGAGTACTCCGACCTCCACCTCAACGACCTGCGCCCTCGCAACCTCACCCAAAAGGCTATATCCAGCGCAGAACAAAGCATCCGCCTGCACGATCTCGCAAAGAGTATCGATCTGGACAAAATTATCGCCGATGAGAAGACTCGGCCGACGCTCGCCAAGGTCACGAACTAATTGGTTCGTTCTTCGTTCGGATCAGCTGCTGTCCTGGCCGGAAAGGGGTCCGCCGCCGGTCGACCGGCGGAAGACAGGCAGCCCACCTGATCCGCGTCGGGCACGGCGCCCCGACCACCACCGCGGCCGACGTTCAACGGCATCACCCAGACCCTGGCCCTGGTCGACGGCACCCCGATGGCGGCCGGACGTCCCAGTCGGCCAAGGCCGCGCCCCGAATCCATCCCTGGGTGACAAGGCGTACGCCTAAGGCCGTACGGCGTGAACTGTGGCGTCGCTGGCCCTTGCGGGCGATCGCGGATCGCGCGGAGGTCGGCCGCCAAAGTTCGACAGGGACGACTACAAGCAGCGGCACGTTGTGGAGTGCGGGATCAACCGGCTCAAGCGCCACCGGGCTGTCGCCACTCGTTACGACAAACTCGCCGTCCGCTTCGAAGCGACCGTGCTGGTCGCCAGCCATCAACGAATGGCTGTGACCGGCACTTTCACGCGGGTCCTAGTCGTAAGGCGGGCCGATGACCGCCTGGCCGATCTGCTCGGCCAGCCAGGCAGCGTAGCTCTGTGAGTCCCCGGTCTTGTGGACGTCGACGCATACACTGTGGGTCCCGATTTGTCGGGTGGTTCCTGCGTCGTCGCAGTTGAAGACCAAGGTGACCCCGTCGTGATCGACCCGCCCGTCGTACCCGTGCTCTGGCACCGCCGGCCAGATCACCTGGTCCCAGCGGATCAAGCCGTATCTCGCCCCAACCAACGCCGTGAAGGCGTCCTCGACACTGCCTACCGGCTGGTCCAGCATCGACGCCCAGAGCGGGAGCAGGGGAACGAGGCCATCTGCATCCTCAGAAAGCTCGGCCGCGTGCCAGTCGCACCTCAAGCCCGCCTGCGCATCAAACTCCCTCGCCCAGAACTCTTCGTTCTCCGTGCGGAACCAGGCGTCCGGCAGCACCTTACGCAGTTCCAACACCTCCGCGACCGTGCAGAGTTCCACGTCCACCGATACCTGGGCATAGTCTCGATCGCCCAGCGCGAGGAGCCGGCGCCCCGTGGCGAGGGCCGCTGCCGGGTCTGACGTGCGGAAGACGGGATAGGAGACGCCGTTGGACATGTGAGCACCCTGCCACACGTCGATGTTGGCCAGCATCTGCGTTTCGAATGCCTGTGACCAGCACTCACAACAGGCCTAGTCGGCCGCTGTGATCACCGAACTCGTTGCCGAGGTCGGACCGTAGTGGCATGAGCATCGCCAGACCAGGCTTACGTCCCGGCCGCGGAAGAGTGCGGTGGGCGCAGGTGCGAAGCACCGCATGATCTTTGTCGACCGGCTCCTGGCCACGCTCGTGCACCTTCGCCACGGGGTTACTCACGACGCGCTGGCCTGCCGGTTCGGCGTGGACCGCTCAACCGTCACCCGGCCATCGGCGAGGTGCGGTCCCTGCTCGCGGAGCGGGAGGCACCATCAGCCCCGACGTGTGGCTGCGAACGCTAGCTGAGGTCGTTGACCCCGTCTCGGCGAGCCGGGAAAACCAGCATCATCGACGGCATCGAGATCGTCTCCCCCGAGCGTCGGCCACCAGGACCGGGACAAGTTCATCTCCGGCAGACCGGATACCGGCTTGGCAGACGAAAGCGCCAAACCCCGCCGCCCCTTTCGACGTCCCACCACTGACCGTGCACGAGCTCGTTAGACTCACGCAGCTGCTGACTGCAGCCGGTGCAACGGGGAAATCCTTTTGTACACGAGCAATATGGGAATCCTCCATCACCCATGCGGCGCAGGAGCCTGCGGGCTTGACTGCAACCTGTCGTCGCCAGCCTCATGGGCCATGCGTCAGGCAGGGCCGACCCCAAACGTGAACGCCGGTGCGCCCGCCGGACCGCAGCTACGGGCGCCACAATCGGGGTACGCCTACCTCGAGGGTCTCAAACGTTTCCGTATCCACTCGGACGCCCCATCGCCGGGGCAAGAGATCGCCCTGCGGCTTCAGTCCGACTAGAAGATATGCAGGAAGCAACCGAGCGTAACCGCACCGGCAGCTGCGATCGAGGTCATCTTGAGAAGGATCCTCTGGGGCTTCAAGGGGCCTCTTTCGGAGAAGCGTCATGTTCTGTTTCGACGTCAGGATGTCTCACACTTTCACCCTTGGCAGGTGCACGCCGAAAAACGGTGAAAGTATCGCGGCCGGGATTTGATATCACCAATCAGCCGAGGCGGTCGGCCATCCAGATGCTAGCGAATGGACTCGGACCGCCCCGGCCGAGAACGTATGGGTCACAGACCACCCATGCGTATGAGCCACCAATGCGCGTTGTACACACCGCTTTGCGTGTCGCGTGGCGCAGCCGAACGCTCTTCCACGGTGTCCTCCAGCCGGACAGGGGCCGGAAGCTTCGAGAACCGCAGGCTGCGCTGCAACTGCGCCGCATCTACAGACTTGCGTTCCTTTGCCATTTCAACGCCTCCTAGCACGGCCCTAGCGGCGTGCTCGCTAGCAGTCTGTCCTCTGTCTGCGACAGAGGCGGAAGTGGATACCTCCGGTGATCCCACAGATCCAAGAGCTGGACACAAGCACTTGGCCCGACGCGTCGTACCCCTGCGGGAGATGGCGGCCTCCGGTAGTTACTGATTGAACGAAGAATGCTGCCGAGAAATTCCTTTCCCTGGCAAACGTGCGCACTGACAAGAGGTTGCAGGGAGCGAACTCCCTGGCAAGCCCTCACCGCCTGGGCCTGGACGACGAGCCGGGCTCAAGACGAGGTGCCATGGCCCCGGATACGAGGCTGGCCCCGGCGTTTTCCGTAGGCCGCGACAAGAGGGATCGGAGATCCACGCGGGTCAGCTGTCAGCGGTTTCTGCCCCGTGGCAAAGGAATCCGGCTGATCAGCGGCCGATGCACCTCGGCTACGGCCTCGCGTCCCTACCGATCCGGAGCTCTCGCGAAGGTGGGTCTCGCAGCACGACGGTGATCCCTCGGCGCGCGACCCGCCCTCGGAGAGCAACTGATCATCGCCGAATCAGACAGCGGCGGCGTTGATGGTGACGGGGATGTTGCCTCGAATCGCCTTGGAGTACGGGCAGATCTGGTGCGCAGCGTTGGCGAGCTCGTCAGCCTCCCCCTGGGTGACTCCGCCGAGCGAAAGGTTGAGGACCGCGGCAAGGGAGTATCCGTCGCTGCCGTGGTTCAGGGTGAGTTCGGTGTCGATTTCGGTGCTGCTGAGGCGGATTTTGCGTTGTGCCGCTGCGACGCGAAGGGCTCCGAGGAAACAGGCGGACCAGCCGGCAGCAAAGAGCTGCTCGGGGTTGGTGGCAGTGCCCGCGCCACCAAGCTCCTTGGGGAGTGACAGATCGGTGCTGAGCAGGCCGTCGCTGGATTCGGCGTGGCCGCCGTTGCGGCCTTCGCCGGTGACCTTCACGAGAGCGGTGTAGTCGTTCGCCATGGTTTCTCCTTCTTGGGACGTGCGCTGCGGATCCGTAACGCACGAAGGCAACACAAATCACGTTGCGTCACCTGTTTAAGCGGTGACTCCATGATTACATCACACTGGTCACCAGTCAAGGTGGTGACGAATGAGGATGCATTCAACCGCCTGCCGCCTCGGCGCATGCGGGCAGCACCGGCTGGCAGGTCAGCGTCTGCGGCGGCCACCAGAGACACCCAGCCGGTTGCGCGGCAGCTGGAGGGACAGCGCCGCACACAGCGTCGGCCAGACAGGAAGGGGAGTCGCGGCGCGTCGCCGGACCACCCGTGCCCGCGGGCGTGCCGGACGGCAGCCCCAACCCCCGCCGTCACCCGCACGGCGCAGCGAAATGAATGCGGAACGCCCCGTCCGAGCCATCTTGACCGGCCACACCTGACCGCATACTGCAGCCCTTTCGGGGCTGAACCTCGCACCGGAAACCACTTGCCCGAATCAGTGGCCGGCTCCTGTATTCGCATGCCGCCCCCCATGCCCGACATGCCGGTAACTCGACGTGAGGTTACGTTCACGACGAGTGAAAGGAGAAGTGCATGAACCGAACTCCGGGCGAGCCGCCTTCCAAGGACAGCTCGAACCCAGACCTGTCTCAGGACAGCAGTCGTAAGCCCTCTAGGCGCACCGTCATCGGCGGCCTCATTGCGACCGCTGCCGTCGCCGCGCTGATCGGCGGATTGGTGCTGTCCTCCCCGGGAACACCCGCGACCAATGCCCGCTCCTCCACCTTGGGAGGAGAGCCTGCGGTACCGGACGCCTCGTCGGCATCTCAGTCGGATAAGTTCGGCTCGGTATCCACATCCCCGGGTCTCTCAGCGGAGTTCAAGAAGACTTTCACCGACCATTACATCGAGGCTAATGGTCTGCGTCAGCACGCGGTCATCGGAGGCGAAGGCCCGCCTCTCCTGCTGGTACACGGCTGGCCGGAGAGCTGGTACGCGTGGCGCCTGGTAATGCCGGCCCTGGCGCGCAACCACACGGTCATCGCGGTCGACCAGCGCGGCATGGGCCTGACCGAGAAGCCTGCGACCGGATACGACACCGGCACTCTGGCCAAGGACTTGGCCGCTCTGATGGACAAGCTCGGCCACGAGCGGTTCTCTCTCGTGGGCCACGACACCGGCATGATCATCAGCTACGCACTGGCCGCCGACTCCCCGAGCCGGGTCGAGCGCGTGGCCCTGGCCGAGGTACCCGGCCCGCCCGGAGTCGTCCCGTCGCCGCCGCTGTTCCTGCCCGAGCCGCTCAACAACAGGCTGTGGCACATCCCGTTCAACCGGGCCGACGCCAAGCTGGTCGAAGAGCTCGTCTCGGATCGGGAAGACGCTTTCTACGGCTACGAGTTCAAGGTCCAGGGCGGCGGAGTGCCCAAGGAGGCAATTGACTACTACGTCCGCCTCCTCTCCAACCCCGAGAGCCTGAGCGGAAGTTTCGGCCTCTACCGCGCCTGGGACGCCACCACCGCGCAGAACGAGAAGCGGGCGAAGACAAAGCTTCAGATGCCCGTTCTGGGAATCGGTGGCCAGGACAGCTGGGGGAAGGCCGTCGCCGACGCCATGAAGGGTGCTGCGGTGAACGTACAGACCGCTGTCATTCCCAACACGGGACACTGGCTCGCCGAGCAATCTCCCGACCAGATGGTGGCAGTCCTCACCAAGTTCCTGAACTCCGGCCGCGGCGACGCGGACCAGGGCGACACCACGTCTCCCCCCATGGCTGGGAAGTGACGCGAACCCTGCTCAGCGCCGGAACGACCAGCTAGGGACCGCCGCCTCCCCAGGAGGCGGCGGTCGCTTGTGCCGCCTCAGCCAGAAACCTGGCTGACGGCCTCGCTGATCTGCTAGGGAAGAGCGGACGCTGCGCGCAGTCGTGGACTTCGGCTGCCGTCCACCGCGACTGATCGGTCGTCGACGTACCCTCAACGGTTGGGTTAGGGCTCCGCGAGCGAGCGGAAGCAGTCTTCTACCCCCCGCTCATTCGCTTGCGGGCCCGATACGCTGCGGCCTTGATTCTGTTACCGCACGGGTCCATGGCACACCACTCCCGCCTCGCACCCCGAGACCGGTCGATGTAGACCTGCGAGCACTCGGGATTGCCGCACTCCTTGAGCAGCGAGACGTCCGGCCCGCCGAGGACCGAGACGGCATCCTGGGCGACAGCGGCGAACGCCTGCTCGATGGAAGCTTCGACATGCCGCCCTTCCGCGGTGAGCTGCGGAACGGGGGTGGGCTTACGCGCGTAATCATTTACGAGCGCCAGTGCGTGCTGGTCATAGGCCCGGCCGGACATCCTCGCCAGGATCAGCTGGTAGACGGCCTCTCTGAGCTCCAGGGCCTCGCGGAGATCTGTGGCCTCGCAGGGAATCTCGCGCTCCGTGATCCCGCTTTCACGGAACCATGCGCTGAGGCTCTCGGGTGAGGACATGTCCTCACGGGGATCTGAGCGGTACCTAAAGCGCAGTGTTCCTGCGAAGTCGAGCGCCGGGGCACCTCCAGGGAAAGCGTGCATGTCACCACTCTAAATGGTGACGAATGAGGGCGCAAGAACCCGCCCCAGGTCACCGGCGAGCCCAAGGGGCGCCACAATTCGTCACCCCCTTGACAGGTGACGATTGGTGTGTGACCGTGCAAGAGCGACGCAGGGTGCGACGCGGATGTACGAGCAGAGAAGGCAGTCGGATGTTGGACGCAGACAAGCGGTCCCTGAAGGGCAGCAATCCGCTCCTCCGCCAGTGGAAGGATCAGAACGACGGCGCCAGCGGTCGGCGGTCCGCCGGTGCGGAAAATTCGACGGACGCGGGCACCGCACCCTCGTTGATCACGATCAACCTCCGCAAGGACACCGAAGCGGCCTACGACTCCGGATTCAGCCCTCCCGCACAGAACACCGCCGGCGCCATGACGATGGACGACGTGGTCGTCCGCACGGCCATGACCCTCGGAACGGTCGTCCTGACAGCGGTGCTGTCGTGGGTCCTGCTGCCGGTTGACCAGATGCAGCTGGGCAGGTCTTACGGCATCGCGGGTGGTGCCGCCCTGGTCGCCTTCGCCCTCTCCATGATCCAAGCCCTCAAGAGTCGACCCACCCCGGCACTGATCCTTGCGTACGCGGCATTCGAGGGGGTCTTCCTCGGCGTCATCTCCGCTGCAGTCTCCACCCACATCGCGCCGGGTGTAGTG
Source organism: Streptomyces sp. NBC_00887 (assembly GCF_045207585.1). NCBI lineage: Bacteria > Bacillati > Actinomycetota > Actinomycetes > Kitasatosporales > Streptomycetaceae > Streptomyces > Streptomyces sp. NBC_00887. The sequence continues at coordinate 9,787,342 of NZ_CP108788.1, read as the reverse complement.
ATTCAAGCGGTCCTGGGCACGATGGCGGTCTTCGCCGGAGTGCTGATCGCCTACAAATTCGGCTGGATACGCGTCACCCGTCGCTTCTACGGCTTCGTGATCGCGGCGGGACTAGGTTACCTACTGCTCACAGTGACGAACCTCTTGTTCTCCGAGCTCGGCGACAGCGAGGGACTCGGCTTCCGCAGCGGCAGCCTCGGCATCGTCTTCGGAGTCATCGGTGTCGTCCTGGCGGCAGCATTCCTGGCCCTGCACTTCAGGCAGGTCGAGGAGGGCATCGAGAACGGCGCCCCCCGAAGGGATGCCTGGCTCGCGGCCTTCGGACTCACCCTGACCCTAGTTTGGCTCTATGTGGAACTTCTCAACCTGCTGACGCTGGTGCGGGAAGAGGACGTCTTCTGATCGCTCCGACCGCCCCGGACCGAACCTGAACCGGAGCACTGGCCAGAGACAGCTCATGAGCGCGGGAGAAACTACTCCCGCGCTCATTCACGTACTGCGACGCACCGGGCCAACACGACGCCGAGGGCTCCTACCGCAAGCAGGCCGATAGCGACTATCAGCGTCTCCCCCTGCATCCGCGTCCCGCAACCAGACGCCCCCACACACCTTGACCGCGGCCCAGGCGCAGCCCGCGGATTCGAAGGGAAGCCGATCAGCGGCCCGGCGCCCGCTGGGTGACCTCCTGCAGTACCCAGCCATTGCCGTCAGGGTCGCTGAAGGTTGCGAAGGAGCCGTACGAAGCGCGGTCCGGGTGCGGGCCGGCCTTGCGTTCCTGCCCCTCAATGCCATGCACGACCCCACCGCCCTCATGGCTGTGGAAGACCAGCCCGCCCGCATCGTGGAAGATCTCGCTCACGTCGATCCCGCGGCCCACGAGTTCGTCACGCGCGGCCTCGATATCGGAGACAACCAGGTACAGGCCCTGGCTCGAGCCAGGCGCAGCTGCGCTGAGGCCCTTGCCGAGCAGGATCGAGCATTCCGATCCGGGAGGCGTGAGATGTACCGCCCTCCACTGTTCACTGACGTTGGCGTCGAGATCCAGACGGAACCCTGCCTTCTCGTAGAACGCCTTCGAACGGTCGACGTCAGAGACAGGAAGAACGACGACTTCGAGTTTGAGGTCCATTCCTCTAGTCACCCTCTTGGACCTGGTTCTCGCAACTGCAGGAGTCTTCGAGCTTGCAGCTCCTGTCTGCGGGTGCATCCCCATACCGCGCCGACCTGGTCCCGGGCAGGCACACAGCGCTTGCTGAAGGTTGGCTCTGCGTATATCTGAGACTCATTCTGAGGAGGACCGGAAGAGGGCACAGCACCGTGTGGTCTGCGCGGGAATAACTCCCCCTCGTCACTCCTTAGAATGGTTACGCCTGGTGCCGCAGCCCGCGAGCCGGCAACGAAGGACTGGGCCAGGCCATACAGAACTACCGGCCCAGCATCAATTATCCAGAGCCTGATCAGAGTTTATGCGGTGAAATGTGTCATGGTGTGGTCCAGGATTGAGGTAGACGAAAAGCTCAGAAGGGCAACAGCGGTCGCCTCGGACCCTGCAGAGAGCTTTTGCGCGAATACCGGCCCGATGGCTACATCCTCGAACAGCCGGACCGAAGGCGCTGTCTTGCAGGCAGAGGGAGGGGAGAAGCCGTACGGTTCCAAAGCCCCCCACTTCATCCAGCGTTCGAAGTCGCTACACCTGATCTGGCGGATCGGTATATTCCTTGCGGGATTCGCGGTAGTCGGCACCGGCGTGATCCTTTTGCCGCTCCCCGGCCCCGGCTGGGTAGTGATCTTCGGCGGTATGGCGATCTGGGCCAGCGAATTCACTTGGGCCCAGTTCGTCCTGCGCTGGACGAAGCGGAAGGTGACCGAGGCAACGCGGCGAGCTTTGCGGCCGGAAGTGAGGCGGCGCAATATTGTTCTCACATCGGCGGCGCTCGCGGTAGTGGCAGCAACTGCCGGTACCTTGATCACGCACTTCGGCCTTCTCAACCGATCCATCTTCTGACTTGCCGCCCCCGCCCGCGGTGGGACGGGGTGTCCTGTGCCCCCTCTCCGAGGATGCAGGCGAGCAACGATGGCACGGCGCCTCCTAGAGGACAGACGACCTGGCTGCCGTGAGCTGGGCAGGCAGGGCAGACGCGGCCCACGTCAATGACAGCCTGTGCAAAGGCAGTCGGAGCCTCTGCAAGTGCGTTGTGTCCCGCACTGTCCGGTGCTCGCACTTCCCCGGGAACCTGTCCCGGAAGAAATCTCCACCACCAGGCGGCGTGAGGGATCGCGTTCGGTGTCGAGGCGTTGCCGGCCGCCGATCTCTGTTGTTGCAACCCACCTACAATGTGCCCATGGCGAATGCGGCGACTACCGACCCTCTCAACCCCGACGAGGAAGCATTCCTCCGGGCTCTCGGCAGGGTGATGTCTTTCCTGCCCCGCGTCGTCGACGCTGACATGCTCGAAGAGCAGCAAATCTCCGGGACCGAATACATGGCGCTCGTACATCTCGCCGATGCACCGCACAACCAGCTGTCCATGAGCGAGCTAGCCAATGCCTGTGGACTCTCCATCAGCGGTATGTCCCGACTTGTGAAGCGGTTGGAAAGCCAGGGACTCGTTCTGCGGGCCCAATCCCGTCAGGACGGACGGTCCCACCTTGTCGTGCTGACCAGCTCCGGCCGGGCACGGCTCGAGCAGGCGTGGCCCACTAATCTCGCCAGCGTCCGACGGCACGTCTTTTCCCGCATTGAAGGCTGCGACATAGCTGCTGCCGCTGAGGTGCTGGCACGTATTGCCCCGCGTCATTGAGATGACCTTGCGGGAGGCGAAGTCCTCGAAGCGGGCGGGCCAGCGCAGCCGGTGACACTCTCGCCCGGCGATGGCTGAAGACGGCCTTCGCGGATGAGGCAGCGGTGTTCCTCTCCGACCAACGGCCCTCGCCCCTGGCCTTTGCTCCGGCCGTTCACAAACGCCGACGCCGCCTACCCGCACCCGGACGGACGTCCTGGCCAGCGGCTGCGGCGGGTCCTCGACCTGAGCAACGCACTCGTGCTGTACCACTTCGCCGAGCAGGGCGTCAGGTCGGTGGCGAGCCCGGCCGGGGCGGCCTGCGACGGGTGGGATGCCGTCGAGGAGGGCGAGGGTTTGGGTGACGTCGTCGCCGTTGTGATGACTTTGAGCGAGGTGCCACGTCCGTCGCAGGTCGAGTGGTATTCGCTGCCCGCTTTTCCGCCGGTCGACCGGCGACGGACCGGTGTCGGCCCCCTTACTTACTTCGCGCGGATGAAGCATCGGCGCCAGCAGGTCAACTCCGAGCCGAACCTCAGCTACAGCAGCAGGAGTTGCCCGGCTTTATCTCCGGTAGAGCACGAACAGGATGCCCTGGAGACAGAGCTGGTCCGACACCGGCCGGGGCTTGGCGACCTCTTCGGCCAATGGAGGCCTAGCGGCTCGCTCAGTGCACACTGGTTGTCGTCCACGATTCACGGACGAGTAGTCAGACCCTCGCGAACGACCGAATCCTCACACCGGGGTCACGGCCAACCAGGACACTGCAGCAAGATCGCGTCACGAGCCCTAGGCGACTACACGTAGAACCGCGCTGAGCAGCTCTCCCACCTGTTCCATGATTCACAGATCACAAGGCTGGCAATGTCTTTATTGAAATTGCGAGCGTCGCTCTTCCCGGCCGCCGTGTAGAGCGAGTCGGTGGTGCCGTCCGTGAATGTCAGATCAACTCGGGCCCAATCCTTTCCAGCCTGGTAAGGGCTCCATGCCCAGGCCCAACTCGCCGTACCGTTACCCGGGCAGTTGTCTACCTGAGCCTGGGTCTGATTGTAAGAAAAGTAGCGGACGCAACCTTCTATGGTCGGCACTCCCTCAGCCGTGGTTGACGAGGCCAAGACGGAATCCGACCCGAGATTCCCCGTTTGCGCCGAGGCGGGAGATGCAACCCCCAGAGCCAAAGCGGCGGCAGCGCAAACACCCGCGAGGATGGAGAACATCTTCTCCCCCTTATCCCTCGCCGCTCCCCTGTAATTACGCTGGTTCATTTAATCCCTTTCCATGTGCAACCTGAACGACCAGGAACCGAGTTTCCGGGCACAGATCAGGCCGAAGCGATTGAAGCTTTAACGTACATGCACTTGATTGCCCAGTCAACTAATCTATTAGCGGGTCAAGTTGTTTTCTGGCAGACAAATGAGCGAACAAGTGGTGCCCCCTCAGACCGCAAGGCCGAGCTCTGGCTTATACAATCGGAAAGTGATGCTGCCGAGATCGACCGCATTGCCAGGACCTTTTAGCATCCTGGCCACGGCCGGCTCAGCGCCTACCGCCCGCAACAAGCTTGGGACAGGCGACGGCATCGACGGTGGGCAGATGGACGAAGGGGCAAACCCTGCAGGCTGCGTACGCAGACCTGTCGGCCCGACGTCCTGCCATGCCCACCAGCATGGGGCCACGCCCGGGGCCCAGCGGAAGGACAAGACCCCAAACGCCCCCTCAAGGAACTCGGCCTCTCGCGGAGCGGTCTGAGCTGCAAGACCCACCTCACCGGTGAGGGCGGCTACCGCCCTCACCGGCGAGCGACCGCAGTCCAGCTCGGGTCACGCCCCAACAGCCGCTGCGGCAACCACCGCTGCCTGCGAAGACGGCAGACCTGATGGCTCCAATTGCAAACACTGCCGAACCGCAACGAGGGCGGGCGAACCAACAACCAGCCCGAGTCTCGCGTCGACATGACCCGTCAGGGCCCAGAAGGTCTGCGTCTTCTGCGGCACGATCACCACAACAGCAATCCGCTTATGGCTCCGTCCGTGCAACTCCGGACAGGACCTAGTCGGCCAGCGGAGTAGCTGTGACATCGCTCGAGTACACCGACGCGAGGCGGTGGTTGTACTGGATGGCATACATCTTCTTGGCCCCGATGACGACCTTGCCACTGGAAGCGAAGAAGTCGTCGGTAGCAGACGGCGCACCGGTGGCAACGTATGCCTGGCCGGCCGGGAGGCCGTACATACTCAGCGGAGTCTGCGTGGAGGGCGAGAGACCCGCGGGGTATTCCGTGGCGTCCGGGTAGGACGTGCCGTACACGGCCACAGGCGGAGTGGCTGGCGTGGTACCGGCGGCCTTGATGACGGTTACATCATGTGTAGGCACCGTGTTGCGTCCGTCCGGGTTATGGAACCACACCCTGTGGCCGCTGAACCAGATCGCAGTCCAGTCACCCTCCTTACCGGCGACCACAAACTGCTGACCGTCCTGGGCCGTGCTTCCCCAGTCGGAGATTCTGCGGGTGCCGGCAGCACCGGAGTGGATCGCCTGGTCGCCGAAAAGGGGCGCTGTGCTGCTCGGCGCGGTCCGCAGGTAGACGAAGTTGGTCGGCTTCTCCACGTCCGTGCACGCCTTGATGGCGCCGGTCGGGTCGTCGGAGGGGCAGATCTGGACGGTCTGGTTGTTGTCGGCGAAGCCAGGGACGATGGTCACCACGGAGCCGATGTCACCGACTCCGCGGTCTCCGTCAGTGGGCGCGTCGAGCAGCGCCATGAAGTGGCCCCAGTCCCAGGAGGGCCCCGGGTCCCAGTGCATCCCGGAAACGAGAGACGACTTAGGGCCGACAACGTTGTCGTGCCCAATGATGTGCTGCCGGTCGAGCGGGATGCCGAAGCGGTCGGCCAGGTACTCCACCAGGTCTGCGGTGGCTTCGTACTGCGCTTCGGTGTACCAGGTGCCGCCGTGCGCGGCGTAGCCCTCGTGCTCGATGCCGATGGAATGCATGTTGGCGGAGTAGTTGCCGGCGTGGAAGGGAATGTCCTTGGTGGCCGCCATCTGCGTCGTAGCTCCGTCGGAGGAGCGCATTACGTAGTGGGCTGCGCCTCCGCCCGGCTTCTGGAAGGTGGCGATGGCGGACTCGTAGGAGGATTCGGTGTCGTGGATGACGATGGAATCGATCCTGACGCCGTTGCCCGGGCGGTTGGAGACTTGGCCGTTGGAAGGCGCTGCGGGAACGAAGGTGCAGTCCACCGTGGCTGGGCACTCGGTCGTGGTCGCGTCCGCCCGGGAGGCCAGGCCTAGCTTGGCCAACTGTCCTGTCGCAGGCCGGACCTGCGACGCGGCGGTCAGTTCCACTCGCTGTCCGTCGGATGTCGTCCGCTTGGCACCGCGCTTGACCGTGGCGAATACCCGGTCGGCGAATGCCTTGGCACTCTCCTGCTGCGTTGCCTGGCTGTAGCGGGCGACAGCTCCGTACCAGTCGGCTATGTCGGCCGAGGTCGTTCCGGTCAGGGACTTCTGGTGCGAGGCGAGTAGTGCCGCGCCGCCGCGAATGTTCGCTGCGGGGTCCTTGCGGAGCTTTTCGACGGACAGCCCGGTCAGTTTGGCCGCTGCCTTGAGAGTGTGCAGTGCCGGGTCGGCTGCCAGCTCCTGAAGATCGCCTCGTCCGGCGGCTCCTGCGGGGCCTGCGGCCAGCATGGTGGGGGTGACGTCCGTCAAGTGCATGGGCCCATAGCCGCCGCTCGCGCTGTGCCCGGAATGAGCGTTCCAGGTCGACTCCTGGTAGGCCACGGCCAGCAGTACTTCCTGCGGCACGTGGTGCTCGGCAGCTGCGGCGACGAACTCCTGCTGCCTGACGGTGGCGTCGGAAGCATTCTCATCGGTGGCCTGGGCCGCCAGCGGCACAACCACCGAGCCGCCGACGGCGAGTGCACCGATCGCAGCCAACAGGATCAGACGGGACTTGCGTGGACGGGCATGTTGACTGTCGGTCATGAAAATCCTGGTTCTGAGGGGGGAGGTTCTCTGACGTACAGATTGGGACTTCACAGCGCTGCGAAGTTCCCAGGATTACGAGCTCGTCAACTGTCGGTGCCTTCGCGTCAAGTCGGAACACGACGTGCTGCGAGGCTCCTGAGGGAGGGGCCGCTGCACTCTAGACCTGGCCGGTGTGGCCTCAAGGATGCAGCGGGGGCGAAGTGCAGGGTCGACAGCCAGGATGCAGTGGATTCCAGGTGGATCCTGTCTCCTGCAGTGAACAAGGACCGGGCGACGGAAAGTCACGCGGGCATCGGTCCTTGGGACTTGCTAAGACTGTGCCGCCTTGGCAGATCGTTCTTAAGGAAGCCCAGCTACCTGGCACGCAAGCAGGCACTCACTCCTTCCCATGCCGCGTCTACCGGATTGCAGGCAAATACAGCAAGAGTCCCGAAAGTTGTTGCTCGGTCAAGTAAGTAGATCAGGAGAATAACGCTCGGCGCAAACCCGTTGGCGCTCCGCCGACCGCCGCAGTCGCCGTCGTGGCTCCGTTGGGGCCAGGATTGGCGGCCTCGTACCACCGCACTCGACACTCCCCCGGATGATGGCCGCACGCGCGCCTACCGGTCAGGCCGGTGGGCACAGCGAGGCGCCAACTGGGAAGTGAGGCCGGTCTTTCGGGGACATCGGTGCAGGCTGGCCCTCGACGGCTGCCCGAGACTCTGCTGCCGGGCGCCCCAAGAGGCTGCAGGTGCCGGGCATGGAGCCTTTCGGCACGTACCGCCCCTTCGACGTGAATCTTCAGGACATCCATGCAACAGCCTCGCTCTGCGCAAAAGCCGCCCGGTACCCCGGGGCGGCCTACGACAAGACGCTGGTCTCCCTTGTCGCCAACAGTCACCATGGGCCGGACGACGCTCGCTTCCACCCTCAAGCCGCTCGCGCGGGAAGGTCTGGGACGGATCATCTAGGGCTTCGCCCCTCAGCCGAAGTTCGCCGAGGAGATACCGAAGCCGCACAGGGTGCAGCACTCGGCACGGTTGCAGCCGTGGTCAGGGCGACCGTCCGGGCCCTTCTTCAGGTGCAGGTTGCCGCCATTCAGGCACGAGGACGAGCGGGCGGTAGGGGATGTGTCTTGCGCTGACGCCACGACCGCAGCGGCCGGTCGCATTCCATCCAGCCGCATGAAGCACGTAGCATCCAGTGCAGTTACCGCCCATGTGAGCCAGCGCTCCACGCGCGGTCGCACTACGTTGCAGGCTCGCAGGCACCGACGGCAGTAGAGAGCCTTCGGCGGAATGACGGCGCTGAACAGCGCCCCCTTCCAGGACAGCGCCGGCGCGTCTCGTGCAGCACCCCAGCCTTCACTTACACCGCCCCCGTCCCGGTGACCAGCCAGGGATGGAATGCGGGAGGAGACATCGTCACCCCCGTATCCGTACTATCTCTGCTCCCGGGCATGCACAGCGGTGGCAGCGCAATCCCTGGCCGATAGCTACTCACCCCTGCGCCCGCCCTCCAGCAGCCAGCCAAGGAGAAGCACCATCATGTCCGAAAGCTTGACCTCCACTACCAAAGTAGCTGCGCAGTACTCGGCCCAGGTGAACGACGACCTCGAGCGCAACGCCAAGGAACAAGAGAGCCTCAGCAGTCAGGTCGCCGCCCTCCAGGAGCAGCTCACCGCCCTGCAGCATGATCAGAGTGTGCTGGTCAGCATCCAGCAGGCGTTGGGCGGTGTCGTGCCGACCGCCGAGGCCACCGTGCCTGTAGCCCGCACGAACACGGCAGCCCAGGCCGCAGGCGGCAAGAACACGCCCGTCAAGAAAGCCGCTGCCGCACAGGCAGCCAAGGCCGCAGCGGCGAAGGGCACCACACCCACGCTGGTGGAACTCGTACGCCGTCACCTCCTCGAGCAGAGCGAACCGCGCTCCGCCGCCGAGGTCTCCGCCGCACTGACCCAGGCCCACCCCGAACGCCTCGTCCAGACCACAGTGGTGCGCAACACACTCGAAGGGCTCGTTGCCAAGCATCGGGCGCAGCGCACCAAGCAGGGCTCCTCGGTCTACTACACCCCTCCCGGTGTGTCGCAGCCCGTGGCTTCGGCTGAGCCTACCGACCAGACCGAAAAGGCTTAGCCAGAGTTGGAAGTACGCAAGTCGGTTGTGGGGTGATGCACTCCGCTCGGCGCCGTCAGTGCTCGCCTGGCACGGGCCGGTGCAGAGGTGAGTGCGCTGGTCGACAGCGGTCACAACCTGCGCAACAGTACGTGGGCCCACCTGTTCATCATCGGTGCGTGAGGCGGGCTGTGCCTGCCCCTCCTCCACATCCGTCTCGGCGGAAAGCGAGTGTGCTCGCGGACGGGCCGCCGACACTTCACCGAATCGGAACGGAATATAGGGCTTCCCTTAAATGGATGCCACAGGCTGAACAATCAATTGCCCAGATGCTTCTTCCCTGGCCTGGGCGAGGCTCCAACCATACGCTTGTCTACGCAAGCAGACCACAAACTGCTTGACGCATCAACATGATATGCCGGTTCGATGCCAAAGACAACGCGACGAGCCTTCACTCCGGCCACGCAAGACTCTGCAGGGCTTCTGCCCCCGAAGCCCGCGGTGCCGGGCGCCGGTTCGCCTTGGCCGTCGAGCCAGAACACTCGGGCGCCGGCCCCCCGCCCGGCCCGCCAGGCATGGAGTTTTCGCGGAAGGGGCGGACGGCCGGGCGCCGGCCCATCAACCACGGGGACGCTTCTGCCCTCTGCCGCCCAACTGGCCGCACGGTCCCGACGACTACTGGACGGTAGACAGCACCAGCGGCAGAGGGTGGCGGGAAAGGCTCGCCACGTGCTCGGACGGCGCATCACGGAAGAAGCTCCCAGGGTGGCACTGCGCGCCGAACTGCCAGAGCCTGCCCACCCATCGGGTGTGGTTCACATCACAGGAACTCTGGCCTCTGAATCGACAGCTGATTGATGTGACAACAAATTTGCGTGCGCGCATACGTGCGGGGGATCCGCAGGCTTTCGCAGACCTTTTCGACGAGTACGCCCGGACTCTCTACAACCATGCTTTCCGACTGACCTCGGACTGGGCCGCAGCCGAGGACGTGGTGTCCGCGACGTTCATGGAAGCCTGGCGGTGCCACCAGCGTCTCGATGCCACCGGAGGCTCCCTGCGTCCCTGGCTTCTGGGTATCGCCACCAATCTCGTGCGCGCCCAAGCGCGCAGCAACCGCCGCTTCCGTGCGGCAGCACTCGCTGCGGCACGGACAGACACCTCGGTGGCCGACCACGCTGACGAGGTCGCCGGCCGGGTCGACGACCGTCGGCGGCTCACTGCAACCGCTGCCGTACTCGCCAAGCTACGCCGCAGCGAGCGCGAGGTGCTGAGTCTGTGCCTCTGGCAGAACTTGGACTACGCCACCACAGCCCAGCTCCTGCAGATTCCCGTCGGGACGGTTCGCTCCCGTCTCTCCCGCGCCCGCTCGAAGCTGCGCAAGCTTGCGGATGCGGAACTGTCGGAAGAAATCCGGGAACCCCAGTCGGCGAATCGACAGGTAAAGAGCGACCGCACCACTGCGGTCCGGCCCGTCCAGGAAGGAACCCGGATTTCATGAGCCAGCATCGTCTTATGCCTGATGAGTGGCAGGAGACCGCTCGTCTGGTCAGCCTCGAGGAAGCCGACCTCCCCGCGGGCCGCCACACCTTCCACAAGGAAGCCCTGATGACTTTCATCCACCAGTCGGACGCCGCGGCGAACACACCCACTCCCGACAAGCGGCGCAGGTTCCTGCGGCCCATGTTCGTCCTTCCGGCCGCCGCCTGTTCGCTGGCCGTTGTCGCCGCCGGCCTCGTCACTCTCACTGGCTCCAGCAGCAACTCCCCCACCGCACAGCCGGCGCTTATCGCGCAGGTCGGCACGAGCACCAGTCAGGGTGTGCCGCAGCTGCTGAACCGGATCGCGCTGGCGGCAACGAAGAAGCCGGTCGCCTCCGTCGGCGAGGGTCAGTACATCTACATCGAGAGCAAGTTCGGCGGAACCTACGAGCGCACGGTCGACGACAAAACCACCGTGGCCAGTGACGGCATCAACCGCCGACAGATCTGGCTCTCCGGGGACGGCACGAAGGGCTGGCTCATCGACCCCACCAACACCCCGGCTGACGGTGAGAGCATCGACCGGATCAACGAGAAGGGTGCGTCCGAGCCCGGACGTCTCAACGCCCCCACTCATGACTACCTCGCCACCCTGCCCACCGACGCCGACACCCTGCTGGCGAAGATCTACAAGGAAACCAAGGGGATGGGCAACAACCCTGACCAGCAGGCGTTCACCACCATCGGAGACCTGCTCAACGAATCCCTAGCTCCCGCCGACCTCAACACCGCACTTTTCAAGGCAGCCGCCAAGGTCCCTGGAGTAGTCCAGGTCCAGGACGCTGTGGACGCGGCCGGCCGCCACGGCGTGGCTGTCGCGCGGCTCGACGAAACCAGCGGCGCCCGCACCGAGATGATCTTCAACGCCGAGACCTACACCTACCTCGGCGAGCGCACCATACAAGTCCGTCCTCACGGCGGTGACTCGGGCAAGATCGAGCCCGGCACCATCCTGTTCACCTCGGCCATCACCGCCCGGCAGGTCGTCGACGACCTGAAGGAGGTCACCTCCTCCCGGGCGTAGCGAGCCCGCCCGTGCCGGTGGGGTGTCATGACATCGGCGGTAGCAGCACGGTGTCGAACGCGTTCTGATGCAAGAGGCTTGGCAGAGTCACTCGGCGGCGGTGCAGGCACGAGTCTGCGCGAGTGTTCGGCGCTGGATGCCGTCGGTGTCGAAGTTGGCGGGCGCCAACCAGGCACCGAACGCATCGCGGAGCGCCGGCCACTCGCTGCTGACGATCGAGAACCAGGCTGTGTCGCGGTTGCGCCCCTTGTAGACGACTGCTTGGCGGAAGGTGCCTTCGTAGCTGAAGCCGAGTCGCTCTGCGGCCCTGCGTGAGGGGGCGTTGAGACTGTCGCACTTCCACTCGTAACGCCGGTAGCCGAGGTCGTCGAAGACATAGGTCATCAGGAGGAACTGTGCCTCCGTCGAGATGACGGTGCGCTTCAGCAGTGGCGAGAACATGACGTTGCCCACCTCGATCACCCCGCCGGCCGGGTCCTGGCGCATGAGCGAGAGGGTGCCCACTGCCCTTTCGGACCTGTTGTCGACCACCGCATAGTGCAGGGGGTCCGTGCCGGCCGCGGCGTCGGCTGCCCAGAGGCGGTACTCCTCTGCGTCGGAGAAGGGACCGACAGCCATGTAAGTCCAGTCACGATCGTCCGGCGCCGACCGAAGCGCGCTGAACACGTCCTTGGCGTGACGTTCGGGGTCCAGGGCCTCCAGCCGGCAGTGTCGGCCGCTCAGCGTACGGCGGACCGGCAACGGGCGGGGGCTCCATTCCGGAACCGGGTCCCCGATGGACTGACCCCACTCGTTCGTGCGTGCAGGCATTGGACTCCGTAGGTGATGCTGGGCCGCGACGGCAGGAGCCACTGAGTTCAGCGAACTCCGGCCTCCGCCATCGGACACACCGGCAGGCTTAGCCGTGCTCGTGGCCCGCGAGTCAGCCCGTCGAGGCGAGTTCGGAAAAAACACTACGGGTTCTCACGGGGGTGCGGGCCGGAGATCGGCGCCAAGGCGGGCGTGCTTCCTGCGTGGATCCTGGCCGTGTGTGCCGGGATCTTCCTCGTCCGCGCCTCCCCCGTCTCCAAGCGCGCGAGGAGGGCGGTGTGCGGGGAACCAGGCCCCCGGGAGCGGGCTCGTGGGCCTGGGTGAGCTCACCTGCTCGTCAGGCGAGGGTGATGTTCTCCGCCTGAGGGCCCTTCTGACCCTGGGTGATGTCGAAGGTGACGGCCTGGCCTTCCCGGAGCTCCCGGAAACCGGTGGCGTTGATGGCAGAGTAGTGCGCGAAGACGTCCGGCCCGCCGCCGTCCTGCTGGATGAAACCAAAACCCTTTTCGGCGTTGAACCACTTAACGGATCCGCTGGCCATGCTGGTGCCTTTCACGTTGACATCCGGTTCCGCATCATGCGGCTCCGGGGCTTGTGGCCCGCTCTTTGCAGCGAAACGCCCGCACCGGAGCGCGGGCGGGTAGTGCGGACCACGACATCTGGCGGTGACGCTACATGGTGAATCTCTTCCCATCACAGAGCAACGCCCGATGCGGGTACTTCTGGTGTGGCTCCAGCGCCGCTTGAGCCGTTCCGTCTCCCCGCGAGACTTTCGACGCTACAGCGACGGACAACAGAAGTGATCTGAGGGTGTGGCATGGGTTTGAACCGGAGGCCGGCAACACGTGCAGGTGTCACGGCCGTGGGGCGGCGTGACACCTGCACGTGTTGCCAAACTCAACGCGCTGTTGACCGATGAGTCACGCCACCCGAACTCGGCTGCCGCCGACGCACGGGCCCGCATGGCAAGGCCAGTCGGCCTTGAGGATCAGTGGCGGGCACCGCAGCGCTTTCGCAACAGCCCTCGACACTGCGGCGGCACGACTACCACTCCCTCGGTACAGCTACCGCGGCAGCTTTCGTCATCCGAGTCTCCGCGTGCGCAGGCTGAACACGTCCTGATGAAGCACGTGCTCGCCCTAGAACCACTTGGTCCACACGAAGGTGGCTACGTAGGCCTGGCGTACCGCGTCCATACCTCGCTTGTGGTGAAAGTGCGTGACCACGAGGCCAATGAAAAACAGAGCGGCAAAGGGTCCGGCCACGAGGGCAGCTACGAGTGGGTCCACCAGCATCCCCACGGTCACAGAGGCGACGATGACGACTCCCGAGCAGAAGTACGCGGCGGCCAGGTCTCCAGTGCTTGCCTCCCGTGGTTCCCGCATGTCTGGATCGTACTCACCAGCCGTTTCGAGCTGGTGTCTGGGTCTTCGGGGCAGCATCCGAGGGCCATGGCACGGGGCAGCGGATGCCGGGGAAACAAGTGGCCTGTCGGGGTCAGGTGGCGGAGCTGGCTTTGCCCGGGTCGTTGGGATGAGATTGCAGTGCCGTGATCGTTGCTGTCATCCACGGCCACAGAGGCAAGCTACCCAGGACCTTTTCTCGCAACTCATTTTCGTCATCGGCACACCACACGCCGATACTGCGCAGTTCTCCAACAGGGCGCCACAGCCGCACGAGGTGCCCGTCGGCCGCAAGTGTCTTCGCGCGCAGGCCTTCTGCGGCACGGATCCGTTCGACTTCAGCCGAGTCGGTGCCCTCGGGAACAGTCGTAATGAGCTCGACGAGGAACTCCTTCATCACTACCTCCGTTTGGTGCTGTTTCCTGAAAAACCCAGGAAAGATACCGGTGGCACAACAGCAGCCGTTGCCTGCGTCTGACTACGCCTGTCACACCGTCGCTGCGGTTTCCGCAGGTGCACTCGCGCGCAACAACGCCAGGCAGTTCGCCCACAGCGTGTCGAGCTGGTCGGTGTTGTTGTAGAGCTTCGCGAACAGCACCTGGCCCTCCAGTTGCGCGACAACCGAACGGGCGGCCTGGCGGGTGTCGGCGACAGTGATGTCTTCTCGCTCCAATGCTGCGGCGATCACTTCTTCGACCATGCCCACCTGTGCGTCGAAGATTTGCTGCAAGCGTTCCCGGATGGCTTCGGTCTGGTTGCTCAGCTCCAGGGAGAGATTGCCGAACATGCATCCGGCGACGGAGCCGCACGTGGCTTGACCTGCACTTTGAGCGGCTTGCGTCTCCTCAAACAACTGCCGGAGCCGCTTCAGAGGCTCTTCGTTGCCGCCCAGGGCCCGGGCCCACCCCTGCTGCTGGAGAGCCCAGTGCTCATCGATTACTGCCAGGGCCAGGGCCTCTTTGGAGTCGAAGAAGTAGTAGAAGCTCCCCTTTGGAACCTCGGCCTTCTTGCAGATCTCCGCCACGCCCAGGGCCGAGTACCCGCGCAGCTCGATGAGCGATTGCGCGGCGGTGAGGATCTTGTTCCTGGCGTCACTGGTGCGTCCCATAGCGCAAGTATACGACCATCCGACTACAAGTAGTAGATCGGTCGTCTATTACCCTGAGCCATGGAGGTTCCAAGGTGCGAGCCGCACCCCCAGGGCGCAGGCGACCGAGGCGCCGGACGGTCAACACCAGCCTCTTTGACTCCGTCGAGCCGGTCGGTTACCTTATAGACGACCAGTCGACTATTTCTCTCATCCAGGAGGTCATCATGAGCACGCAGGGACAGAAGGTAGCGGTCATCACAGGCGCATCCCAGGGCATCGGCGCCGGCATCGTCGCGGCCTACCGTGAGCTCGGCTACGGCGTCGTGGCCACGTCACGCAGCATCACCGCGTCGCAGGACCCTGACGTCGTCACCGTCCGGGGTGACATCTCAGACCCGGCCACCGCGGAACGCGTCATCGCCGCGGGCATCGAGCGCTTCGGCCGCATCGACACTCTGGTCAACAACGCAGGAGTCTTCATCTCCAAGCCGTTCACCGAGTTCACCCAGGAGGACTACGACACGGCGCTCGGGGTCAACGTGGCGGGCTTCTTCCGCATCAGCCAGCTCGCAGTCGCCAGGATGCTCGAACAGGGCGGCGGCCACATCGTGCAGATCACGACCAGTCTTGTCGACCAGCCCAGCTCGAAGGTTCCCTCGATCCTCGCTTCCCTGACCAAGGGAGGCTTGCAGTCCGCCACCAAGGCCCTGGCCATCGAGTACGCCGCCAACGGGATCCGCTCCAACGCTGTCTCCCTGGGAACGATCAAAACCCCCATGCACGACGAGCAGCACCACGACACACTCGCCGCCATGCACCCGGTCGGCCGTATGGGCGATGTGCGCGACATTGTCGACGCGGTGCTCTACCTCGAGAACGCGCCGTTCGTCACCGGCTCGATCCTGCACGTTGACGGTGGCCAGAACGCAGGACACTGACCCGCCCTGCCGGACGCCGGATTGTCGGCGGGCCAGGGACGGGCAGCACCGCAGGCGGCATCAGGCGCCGCGGCAGACGCAGACCTGGCTCGGCTCGCCCAACCGGGCAAATGGCACGTTCGCGGTCTCAGGCATCGTCACGGGACAGGTCCGGACGGGCGGGGCCTCAGGCGCCGCCCTCGAGCCTGAAGCCGACCTTCATGCCAACCTGGAAATGCCCGATCGCCCCGTCGACGATGTGACCACGGACCTGTGTCACCTCGAACCAGTCCAGCCCCCGCAGCGTCTGCGCCGCACGCTGGATGCCGTTGCGCACGGCTTGGTCGACGCTCTCCGTGGAGGTGCCGACAATCTCGGTGACGCGGTAGGTGTGGTTCGACATGAGCCGCTCCTGTCGGTGGATTTGTTCTACCGTGCCCCAAGCCAACTGCCTCCGCGACAGCTCGGCCGGCCACCGGGAACCAAGGCTTCCCGCGGCGAGCGCCTGCAGCTCCCCCTCCAGCCACCCACGCTCTTCTGCGCACCAGGACTGTGTGGGCAATTTTTATACGACCGGTCTACTATGCCACTGCCAAGATGGCGCCCCTGGACGCGGTCCCGATGGTGTCCCGCACACCGGAATGAGAGTTGACGCGATGAGCCACCCGATGAATGCCGTACTGAACCAGTGGAAGGCCGCGTTCGACGGCCACCAGCCGGACGTCATGGCCGACTTGTTCACTCCGGACACCCTCTTCCAGGGCTTCGGGCCGGTGGTGCTCTCCGGCAGAAGCGCGGTACGCGACTACTACGAGGCGGTCGCAGCGGACCGAAGCGCAGACGTGACGGTGCTCCACACCTACTCGCTCGGCAAGGACATTGCCGGAGGTTTCGCAGACGTCACATTCAGCGACCCGTCCGGCTGGGAGGCCAAGGTGCACATGTCACTGGTCTTGCAGCACGGGGACGACCGCTGGAGGATCCGCCAGTACCACGTTTCCCGGGTGGCCACTCAGAGCTGAGAAACTCCGAGCATCCCTTCGAGGGCTGGATGCCCCCGCGGGCCGGTAACGGTCCGCGGGGGCATCCAGCACCGGGCAGGCCGCTGCCGACAGACCCAGAGCCTGATCGACGGGCGGACTGCCGGCGCCGACCACAGCCCATGGCGCCTCCCCGTGGGATTCGGCGAGCTTTCGCATCAGCGTCAAAGGCGCCTGGGCAGGTGTCGAAACCGGCAGCCAGGCCGAGCGCCGCTAGGTAGAGGCGATCGAGGCACTGCGGTGTGCGCCGGCGAATTCCCGGACGAGGCGCCAACCTGTGTCTCTTAAGTCACTCGGCATTCCTTTGACAGGGATCGCCAACCCGCCTACTTTATAGACGACCGGTCATATAGCCGGTGAAGTCGAATCCAGAAATGAGATGACCCCCATGACCACCGCTGTGAACGTCGCTGTCGTGTACTACTCCTCCACCGGCACCATTACCGAGATCGCCAAGGAACTGCGCGACGCAGCGGTCAAGGCGGGAGCGGAAGTTCGTCTGGTGAAGGCACCGGAGCTGGCTCCTTGGGAGGCCATCGAGTCGAACCCGGCCTGGGCCGCCAATCACATCGCCACGACGGACATACCCGAGGCGACGGTGGAGGACATCGCGTGGGCCGACGCGGTCCTGTTCGGGACGCCGACTCGATTCGGCAACGTCTCCGCCCAGCTGAAGCAGTTCATGGACACCCTCGGTGGCCTGTGGGCCCAGGGCAAACTGACCGACAAGGTCTACAGCGGCTTCACATCCTCGGCCACCGCTCACGCCGGCCAGGAGACCACGCTGCAGGCGCTCTACACCTCCGTCCACCACTTCGGCGGCATTTTGGTGGCTCCCGGCTTCACCGACCCGGTCAAGTTCGAGGACGGCAACCCTTACGGCACCTCGCACGTGGACGCGCAGGGCAACAACCCGGTGGGTGACACCACCCGTGCCGCGGCCCGCCACCAGGCGGAGCGCGTGGTGAAGATCGCTGGCAAGCTCAAGGCCGCCGCCTGACCGCTCGGCGTGTGCGCCCCGGCTCCCGGCCTGCAATGACACATTGCAGACCGGGCTGGAGAGCAGAAGGCCGACGCAGATCACGCTGAGTCGGGCCCCCGATCCGCTCCTGCAGGACGCGCGCAGAATCAGTACCCCTCTGATCTGCTCGGCGCCTCAGGAGCTTGGGCAGAGACTGGACCTCTCTGCCACAGTGCCGTCCAGACTCCCCCGGTCTGGGCGGCACTGTCATGTGCAGCACCCGGCGGCAGGGACCTCGGCGCAGGTCCCGGTGGGGTGGGCACGCACCGGGGCGAAGGGGAGCGGTTCGAGCGGCTGCACCGCTCCCCGTGCGTTGCTTACTTCAAGCCGTAGGCTCGGGTGAGGGTCTGGGTGATTGATCCTCCCTTCTCGTCTCTCGCCGTGGCCCGCAGGGTCACGAATGATGCTGCTTTCGGAGCCGCGAGCGATGTCTTCCAGGTGCCCTTGTGGTGCGTGGTTCTGGGCCGGTGCCACGTGGCCCCGTCGTCGTAGGAGACCTCCAGTCCCAGGGACGAGACGTTGGTGCCCGGGTCTCCGAGCACTGAGGGTGTGACTTCCAGAGCCGCATTCCGGCGGGCCCTGCCCTCGGCATCCAGATTCACTTCGTAGTCGAGCTGGACGAGTGGAAGAATCTGCTGTTCCGCTTCACCCGAGACGAACGACCACTCGGTGCGGGTCGAGGTCGAGTAGGGGCTGAAGGCGGGGTTGGCGTTGACGCCCTCGACCACGAGCCTGTACCGCGCCGCTTCGGGGGGTAGGTCCCAGGCGTATCCGCTGTCGTAGTCGGACTCGGCGAGCAGTTCCTCGCCCCGGTAGAGCAAGGTGCGCTGGGACAGACCGCCGCTGTTGTACCCCTGGCCGGCGTGCGCCGTTCCGTTGTCCCCCCATGCCGGCGTCGTGAAGACGAGTTTTGCGCCGTACTGCCGTACGGGGAGGTGTTCACTGATCATGCGTGGTCGCATGATCGGTGTGAGCCATCGGTCCTGGTAGGTGTGCGCCGGGCGGTAGGAGACCACGTCGGTTGACTGGTCGAGCACCTCCCTGGCGCTCACCTTCTGCTGCCACCTGATGTCGTTTCCTGTGGAGACCCAGTCGGTGCGTGGTCCGCGTGCCACGGGCGAGGACGGGAAGCTCGAGCCGCCGCCGAAGACATAGGGCGGGAAGTCCATCCTGGTCTCCGTCGCCCGGGTCTTCGCATCCTGTCCGAAGGTGAGGTCGATCCGCGCCAGGTTCTGCGGTGCGGCCCGGTAGTCGAGGTCCTCCGGGATGCCTGCCGTGTGTTGGCTGACCAGGTCGTACAGGTAGGAGGGGTCGGGGTGCGCGGTGGCCCGCAGGCGCACCTTGGCGCCATGTGATTCCGCTATGTCGGCGATCAGTGCCTCACCGTCGTCTCCTGTCACCGAGGCGACAGCCACCGGTCCGGCGGACTCGTAGTCGTCAAGGCCGTACCAGGTGTTGAGCCGTCCTACGGCGTCATTGACCACAAGAAGCATCTTCACTCCTGCGGCGTGGGCGGCCTGGGACTGCTCGTAGGGGGTGACGGTGGTGCTGCGACGCACGACGGCGGCCTTGCCCGCGGCGGACAGGCGGGCGTAGTCGGCCGGGGTCCCGGTGCCCGCGAAGACGGCGTCCGCCATCGTGGTGGTGCCCTCGGGCAGCGGCTTGGAGCCGTTCTGGGTCAGGACGTCTATGTCGTGTCCGTCGTAGGAGACGGTGAGCGGGGTCTGCGGGGCTCGCCATCTGGTGGTGAGTATGAATCCGCCGTGCTTCACCTTGCCGGTGGAGGGCTGGGCCCAGACGCTGTCGTACTCCGGGCCGACCGTTCTGTTGTCGAGCACGTCCCCGGGTGTCCCGTACTGCGGGTGCGTGGTGGTGAACGAGCGCCAGTATTCGAGTCTGGTGTGGGCGGGCATGTTCGGCTTGGGGGTCAGGGCCCGGATCTGGTGTGCGCGGGAGGCGTCGAAGATGACGGTCCGCTGCTCGGTCAGTTCGATCTCGGGGTCGCCCAGCAGTGCCAGGCCTTTGGAGTGTGCGCCGTGTGCCCCTTGCACGTCCTTGAACATCGTGGCGGCGTAGGAGCCGCGGGGTAGGTGCAGGGTCAGCCCGGACTCGGGGATTTGGAGGAACTGCGGCCGCAGCGGGTCCTGGGCGGATACGAGCTGGGCGGTGCCGGTGGTGGGCCGGCCCTGGCGGTCTTTCGCCTGGAGCACCAGGTCGTGGCGCTCAGTTTCCGTTCTGGCGCTCAGCATGGTGTGGACGAGGGCCGTTCCGGCATGGTCGTGTGCGATCACCTGGCCGGTGTGGGCGCCGGCTGCCACCTCACGCGGGTCGATGACGAGGGGGACGGAGGTGCTTCCGTGTGCCGGGACGGTGACTTGGTCGGTGCCCATCGCGAACAGGGAGGGTGGGCTTGTTCCCCGCTCCAGCGAGAGCCGCAGCTCGATCGGGGTGCTGCCGCTGTTCGTGTAGGTGATGCGGCGTTCTATCGGTTTTGGGTCGCGTGCCCATTTGATCAGTCCGGTGTCGACTGCGCCGGAGGCGACGACCTGGGTGCGGAAGGCTGCGGAGATGTCGGCGCGTCCGGAGCCGCCACGGTAGGCGGATATGCCGGAGGTGACCTTGCTGGTGCTCATCAGGGCGTTCTTGAGTTGCTGCCCTGTCCAGTCGGGGTGCTTTTCCAGGAGGAGCGCGGCAGTGCCGGCGACATGTGGTGTGGCCATCGAGGTGCCGCTCTTGGAGGTGTAGGCGCCCTCTCCGGGCAGGTGCTGTGAGCGGGCTGCCAGTATGTTGACGCCGGGTGCGGTGAGGTCGGGCTTGAGGCCTTGGTCCCCTTCTCTTGGTCCGCTGCTGGAGAAGCCGGCCATCTGGTCGGTGACGTCCACGGCTCCCACGGTGAGCGCGGTCTCTGCCGTGCCGGGTGCGTTGACGGTGTATTCGCCTGGCCCGGAATTGCCTGCTGCAATGACGAAGAGCGCCCCCGTCTCCTGACTGAGCGCGTTGACGCTCTGGCTCATGGGGTCGGCCTGAGTGTGGGTGGAGGAATTGCCCAGGCTCATGCTGATGATCTTGGCGTGTTCGGTCCTGGCCGCCCACTCCATGCCGGCGATGATCCCGGATTCGGTTCCGCTGCCGCTGTCGGAGAGGACCTTGCCGATGGCCAGGTCTGCTCCTGGGGCGACTCCTCTCTCCTTGCCTGCTGAGGCGGCGCCGGTGCCAGCAATGATCGAGGCCACGTGGGTGCCGTGCCCGCGGCGGTCGGTGACGTCCTCACCGGGCACGAAGCTTCGGGTGCTGACGATCCTGTCGTGCAGGTCCTGGTGAGCGGCGTCAACTCCTGTGTCCAGGACGGCGACTTTGACTCCGGTCCCGATGGCTCCTTGTTCCCAGACCTGGGGTGCACCGATCTGGGCCGTTGATTCGGCGAGAGTTGCCCTGACTTTGCCGTCCAGCCAGATCCTGTCGATGACGCCGGGCAGGGATCGCCCAGTGGAGGATTTCGGGGCGGGGGTGCGCTGCGTCGCGGGAAGAAGTGACTTCCACAGGAGCCCTGCCCTGGCCCGGTCCGCGGTTGCCGCCACGGCGCGGGCGGACGCCAGTTGGCCCTTGACTACGACTCCTGGCAGGTGTGCGCCAGTCATCCGTGCTGCTGCTGCATCGCGGGTGATGATGAGGGGCAGACCGGTGGTGTGCGTGTCGTCGTATCCCTGGGCAATGAGGCCGGTGACGTTGAAGAGCCGCTTGTCGAGCAGCCCTTCGGCAACATATGTGTCGGCATCGCCGGGGTACACGTAGGTGCCGGTGGCGTCGGTGACGGTGCGCAGTGATCCTGTGGCATCCGCAGGGCGTTGCACGCTGAGTGTGGGCCCGCCCTTGGGCCTGGGAGTGAGAGTCACCTTGTCGCCGGTGATGAGGGTGACGGTCCGGGCGGCCTGACTCGGCGCCGGGGGCGCGGCGGTCGGCTGATGGGCTGCGGGCGTCGCCTGGGCCATGGGCGAAACGGCGCCGCCCAGCATTGTGATCGCAGCGCCGAGCGCTATTGCACCTATTTTGCGAGCAGCGTTTTGCTGCACATTTTCCTCCCTGAATTGCTGACGGGCGGAATGTGATCACACATCGTCAGCTTCGTTCAAGGAGTAATCCGGTGGCTGTTTTGTCAGTCGCGGTTGAGCAGGATCTAAGTCGAGGGGGAAGGGAGGTGATGGGGGCTTTGCATGCGGTGCGGGAATGCCTACGACGGCTCTTCCGGTGTGCCGCGATGGCTGTCGTGGGGATGTTGTTCGTTTCCGTGATGCGCCGTTCGCCATCGTGGGGTCCCTCGGCGTTGGCGTCAACCGGGTCCCGGCACTTCGTCAGGTGCCGTGCGTGGCCTCTGTGCTGCTGCATCGGTGCCACTGCCGGGCTGGGCAGGACCATGTGCGGCCGGAGTCGGAGCATGGCGCAAAGGCGACTTGGCGCTTTCTGGACAAGGTATGAGGGTGACTATCCGCTTCCGGTGCCGCCATTGTGTTCCCGAGCGGGCGACGAGCTGGTCCGCATTCAAAGGTGCGGCAGTCGACGGCTCCGGGTGGCGTGTGGGCGCGATCCCCCCGTGGGGGGTGGGATCGCAAGGGCCGCCCGAAAGGAGGGGGTGCGGTCGGAACGCATGCCGACCGCACTCTCCCTCTCGCGGTTTCCTTTACCCGTGTGGAGAATTCGCGGAATTCACCGCACGGCATCACCCAGTATTTCGTTGCGTGTTGCCCGGTGCTGCAACAGGCGCTGCCGGGGCCAGGAGCTTTGGCGGCGGCCGGTCCCACCGCCCCCTCCGTCTTCCGCGCGCTCTGCCCGGTTCACCGGCGTCGTGACCCGGTGGGCAAGGGGGGATGTGTCTAAGCAGCGGAGCCGGTCGGCGGCCGTGTGGCCCGGTTATGCGTACCCTCACTCATGGCGCGGTTGGGACATGTCATATCTGTGACACCGCGATTCCGATGACATGTCATGTGGCATCGGCGGATCCTGTGCTGCAGCGCGTTGCGTCCCGCCGGATCCATGACATCGGCACGACACACCTTCTCGTGTCGATGGGTGGTGGCGTCGCACAGGCACATCGACTCGGCGGAGACACACCCACCATCAGGTATAGTCCAATATTCAACGACATGTTCGGCAGGTACACCTGCCGGCACTCGCCCGCGCCACCAGGGAGGCGGCATGCTTGAGGCAGCGGGCCTCACGGCAGTCGAAGAGGCTGTCTACCGGCTTCTGATCACGAATTCAACGGCGTCGGCCGACGAAGTCGCCTCGCAGACCGGTCTCACGTCCGGGCAGGCCGAGGGTGTCTTGGCGGCGCTCGCCACTATGGGGCTCGCGAGTCCCACCGACCGGCAGCCGAGCCACTTCACCGCGTCCCCTCCCGATGTTGCGTTGCTGCCGCGTCTGCAACGCAACGCGGACGCTCTCGATCAGGCCCGGGCCGCAGTCACCGACCTGCTGGAGAGCTACCGCGGCACCAGGCGCCGCGGGGACGCCGACCAGCTCATCGAGGTCATTACCGGCGCCGAGGCTCTGCGTCAGAACTTGCGGCAGTTGCAGGAGAACGCACGTCACGAGATGTTGTGGTTCTGCAAGGCCGAGTATGTCGCCATGCCTTCCGGCAGCAATCGTTCCGAGTACGAAGCTCTGGATCGCGGGGTCCGCTACCGCGTCCTGTACGAGCGGGCATTCTTCGATGACGACGGCGCGGTTGACAACGTTGTTGAGGCTGTCGGCGCCGGCGAAGTCGCGCGGTCGGTTCCCCACCTCCCCCTGCGGCTCGCCGTCGCCGACCGGTCCATCGCCATCTGCCCGCTGGTACCGGGCGGGCCTTCCGGGAGCCCCATCGAACCCACCGCGGCGCTGCTTCGCGACAGCAGTCTCCTGGAGGCGCTGACGGCGCTGTTCGAACGCTACTGGGAGGACGCTGTGCCGCTGCACGTCAGCGGCGTCGGTGCGGTTGACGTCACCAAGGAGGCCCACGGCACGGGCACCCTGCGCGAGACCGACCGCCGGCTGCTCTCGCTCCTGGTCGCAGGCGTGACGGACAAGGCCATTGCCAGTCATATGGGATTGAGCCGGCGCACGGTTCAGCGCCACATCCACCAGATGATGACTCTCGCGGGCGCCACCACCCGTATGCAACTGGCCTGGCAGGCTGCCCGACGTGGCTGGTTGTAGCAACGGTTTCGAGCGCGGCGGGTGCCCGATCCGGCCCTGGTGCAGGCGAGCCGTCGCCTGGATTCCGTGGACATGGGCCTGCCGGACGGCCTCGCGCACCACCTCACCCTGGTGAGGGTTTTCATGTCATCCCGGTCGCCTCACTTGGCGCGGTCGCGGTAGGTCTCCAGGAGGCGGAGCCAGACCTCACTGATCGTCGGGAAGGCGGGGACTGCGTGCCACAGTTGTTCCACGGTTGCCTCGGTGGTGACCGCGACAGTCGCCGAGTACAGCAGTTCCTGGACTCCCGGACCGACGAAGGTGACGCCGAGAACCGTGCCGTGGTCGGCGTCGATCAACATGCGTGCCTTTCCACGGTAGCCCTCGGCGTACTGGGCGGATCCCGCAAGATGGGCAAGGTCGTAGTCCACCACGTCAACTGGTCGCCCGGTGTGCTCGGCTTCCGGAGTCGTCAGGCCCACACTCACGACATCCGGGTCGGTGAAGATCACCTGGGGGACGGCCTTGATGTCGGCCGTCGAGGCATGCGCGCCCCACTTTCCGATGTCAAGCGGCTTACCCTGGGCGCGTGCCCCGATAATCGCGCCTGCGATCCGTGCCTGGTACTTGCCCTGATGGGTCATCAGTGCCCGGTGGTTGACGTCGCCGACCGAATAGAGCCAGCCTTCGGTGATCGCGCTCACGCGATAGGTGTCGTCCACCACCAGCCAGTCCCCCGGTGTGAGGCCGACCGTCTCCAGGCCGATGTCCGCGGTATGGGGAGAGCGGCCGGTTGCGATCAGGATTTCGTCTGCGGTCAGCGAGTCGCCGGTTGACAGAGTGATCTGTACTGGGCTGTCCGGGCCGTTCTGGCGTGCCACCTCGCTCACCGTGACCCCGAAGCGCAGGTCGACTCCAGCCTCCTCCAGGGAAGCAGCCACCATTTCTCCGGCGAAGGGTTCCATACGGTGGAGCAGCCCGCTCCCCCGCACCAGCAGAGTGACTTGGGAGCCGAGCGCCTGCCACGCCGTTGCCATCTCGACCGCGACCACTCCGCCGCCTACTACGGCCAGTCGGTCGGGCACACTGCGGGCGGCGGTCGCTTCACGGTTCGTCCAGGGGCGGACCGATTCGAGTCCCGGAAGGTTCGGGAACGCGGTGACGGTGCCCGTGCACACCCCGACGACGTGCCGTGCGGTGAGGCGGACCGTGTCGCCGTCGGGGGTCTGGACTACGACCTGCCGGGGGCCGTCCAGACGCCCATGGCCCCGCACCAGGTCCACGGACACTGAATTCAGCCAGTCGACCTGGTTCTCGTCCTGCCAGTTGGCGGACATTTTGTCGCGGTAGGCAAAGACTGCGGGAATGTCCAAAGGTCCCTCGACGGCGCGCCTGAGGCCTGGGATGCGACGTGCGTCGGCACGTGCAACTACCGGACGTAGCAGCGCTTTGCTGGGTTCGCATGCCCAAAAGGAACACTCGCCGCCGAGCAGTTCGTTTTCCACGATCACTGAGGTGAGGCCAGCAGCGCTCGTTCGTTCAGCCAGGTTTTCTCCTGCAGGACCGGCACCGAGAACAACGACATCGTAAGTCCGAGAACTGTCACTCATGCCCACTCCAGCCGCTCGTTATTGATGCTCTCGGTCTACACGACGGGTAAGCCCGGGAGCGACTTCCCTCGCCGCTGCTATGCGGCGTTGGTGGCATATCTTCTTCGGTACTGTGCGGATTCCCCTTCTATTTGATCCCCGCATTGCCACATCACCGGACCGGCCCGGGGCATGTGGCGACCTGCCGCGGCAGCTGCAGGCCGCGTTGCTGCTCTGCGCCCACGGGCCGCCTCCGGTCATGGCCGGCCTGTGGCCTTCGTTCTCGAGAGCTTCGGCCGGGCCGCGACGAGCAGGGCAGCCCCGACAGCCCAGATGGCCAACGTGATCATGGGCATGAGCATCGAGGTGTTCTGGAAGTAGCTGAGGTTGCCGATCGCGCGGACGGCTGCCCCTGGGGGCAGCAGGGGCGAGATGAAGTGGGCGGGACCGGGCAGCAAATTGGCCCCTATGACCGCACCGCTGGTGGCATTGCCCAAGGTCAGCAGGAGGAGTGTGGCGACGGGGACACCAATGGGGCCCATGTAGATACCGAACAGTTGGGTGGTGAAGGCCGCAGCAGCTGCCAGCAGTGCCAGGGTGATGGCCAGAGGAATCACGGGTGCTGGCACTGCGCCGAGGGCGGGGCCCGCCAGAACCGCAGCAAGGATGCCTGCAGCAGCGGAGAAGGCGGTGATGAGCACGAAGCGGTAGCGCTGGGGCAGCACCGCTCTGAGCCCCAGCACGCTCTGCGCGAGAACAAATCCTGCGAGTGTGACACCGAAGGAGAGGTAGAACCCCGCCAATCCCCGGGCGTCGTATTTGACCAGGGGGATGACATCGTCGACCGTCAGTCGCTGGTCGGTCTCCTGTGCGTACGTGCGCACGAGGCCCGTGACGATGCCGGTGGTGGACTGCCCATTTGCTCCGGCGACTTCGAGGTGCAGCGCACCGGCACCGGGGTTCTGGGTCAAGGACGCCACCACGTCGCGGCTCTCGAGCGCCTGCCGTGCCGCGGCGGGGGTAGCTGTGTGGACAATGTGCGCGCTGGTGCCCAGCGCGTCACCTACCTCATGGGCCAATTGCTCCCCTGTCACCGCTATCGGAAGCTCGTGGGGCTGTGGATTTCTTTGGAGGCCGATGTAGGCGCCGATGAAGCCAGCCAGAATGGCCAGGCCGATCAGCGCCGGCTGCAACCACGCTTTTGTCGGTACCCGGCTTCTTTCCGCCGTGGCGGGCGCGTCGGACCCGGCGCTCCCGGCAGAGCCGGCACTGCTGCGGTGGGAGTTCAAAAACGCCTCCGTAGGTGCAGTGAGGGCGCATCTCTACTCTTCGGGTTGCGCACATGGGCCCGGCCCATGAGGGCTGCAGGCGTCCGGGACCTCGTCCTGCAGACCCTCCCTGGTGGGCGGTTCGGTCGTTCCGGGCGCGCACTCACGGCACGGAGGCACTTTCGTCCGTTGCGCCCAGTCTCCCATCGTCGCCTCGTCGTCGCCGCTCAAGAGCCGGCGCACCCGATCGGGCGGACACCCGCAGAGAGCAGTGGCCCCATGGTGCTCGGGGTGGCTCTGGCCTGGGCGCGGTTGGCCCTTTTCTGCGGTGTTCGGCACCGGCCGCTGCAGAAAGGTTCGCCCAGGCCGATGTGCAAGCGCCGAAACAGTCCTGGCCCCGGTGTGCAGCAGGAGGGTGATCGCCTCGCTCCCTAGGGCGCAGGCGTCGTGCCGGAAAAAGGGCTCACCATGTACCTCTTGAGCAGGGTGAGGCCGACGTGGTCTGCCTCGGCGGACAGAGCAGTCCGGCTGCACCCACCACCCGGGAATCCGCCTCTGCGGGACTGCGCGAAAGAGTAGAGACTGGGCGGGTAACCCCGAAAGATGCGGTCTGGAGACAGCGTCTCTTCGTAGCGGCTCACGGATGTGCTCACCGGGCTTCCGAGAGGGTGCGCCGGTAACGAAGCTTCACCGTCTGCAAAGAAATACGAGGCGAAGTCCCGGACAGTCTTCGTAGTGGAGAGGGTTCTCCCCAGAAGCCGGCACCACCCGCCTTGTGTGGGTTGCCCGGCCCAAGGCACCCCCTCGAAAGAGCTGAGTGAGATGAAGAGCTGGAATCCCCTCCTGAAGCCACAAGCGGCAAATCGCCGCAGCGGCTCGTTGGACCTTCAAGAGCGGGCCTCCGGGACGAACGGTGCGCCAGGACGGTCCAATCCGTACGCCAAAACTGTCAGCCTGACCAAGGGCGCATGGGGCAACGACACCGCCCCGTCCGGCACCGCCGGCGTAGCGATGACCATGGACGACGTCGTGGTCCGTACGACAATGACACTCGGTATGGTCGTGCTCGGGGCGGTCTTGTCATGGGTGCTCCTGCCGGTCGACGAGGAGAACCTGAATACGTCGTACGGCATCGCGGTGGGTGCCGCCCTGGTGGCTTTCATCCTCGCCCTCATCCAGGTGTTCACGCCCAAGCCGGTGCCTGCGCTGATCCTCTCCTATGCGGCGTTCGAAGGTGTCTTCCTCGGAGTGATCTCCAGCGCCGTGTCCACCTACATCAGCCCTGGCGTCGTCGTGCAGACGGTGCTGGGCACGATGGCTGTCTTCGCCGGCGTACTCATCGCCTACAAGCTTCGTTGGATCCGCGTCACCAGGCGCTTCTACGGATTCGTCATGGCAGCGGCAGTGGGATTTTTGATCCTGATGCTCGCCAACCTGCTGTTCTCCGCGTTCAGCCGCGGCGACGGGCTCGGTTTCCGCAGTGGCTGGCTCGGCCTGCTGTTCGGTGTCGTCGGAGTGCTCCTCGGGGCAGCGTTTTTGGCGCTGGACTTCCGGCAGGTCGAGGACGGCATCAACGAGGGCGCACCACGGGAGCAGTCCTGGCTCTCCGCTTTCGGCCTCACTTTGTCCCTGGTCTGGATCTACCTTGAGATCCTGCAGTTGCTGAGTTTGATCCAAGGTGACGACTGGACCTGAGCAGGACGGTCTGGACAGATTGCCGCCGCAAGAGGTCCGGGGGCTCACCGCTGGCTGAAGGGCAGGGGCAACTCGCTTCGAGTCACCGCATGCGTGCCCGTAATGCCGGTCCGTCCGAGACTCGCTGACGGTGCTGCCATGGTGTTGCGCCGGGATGCGCTGAGCCTCTCCGCCTTCCAAATCTGTGATCTGGCCGAAGTGCTGCCCGGTCAGGGCCCTGACCGGCAATGCCCGCTACGCCCGACTGCACTTGCACCAGTTCCTCAAGTGGGCGCCACACTGTCACGCCCTTGGGGCACTGGGGTCACAGGCCGAGGGTATGCGTGGGATCGGTTCATGCTGCCGAAGCCCCGTGAAGCTTCGGCCGTCTCGAGCGGCGACGTTGCATCGCCTTCAGCATCGTTGCGGGGCTGGATGGGCCACGGGAAGCACATCCGGCGCGGCGTTCGATTGCAAGCACGGGTTCGCGGGGTGGCTGAGCGGGGTCAGGAAGAGTGAATTCCCACCATGCGCATGCCGCCACTGACGGTCGCACCGACGCAAAAACGAAAGTACAGAGGGCAAGCATCTAAACTGCCGAAATCCGCCCGAAGTTCGCATCATGAAGCTGCGTCAGGCGCGGGATACCGCTCAGCTGCGAAGAATCCGTTACACACACGAAGAGGTAGCCAGTGCTTCTGAAAACCTTCGGCTGGTCGTTCGCGATTACCGCGGCTGGCTTGGTTGCGGCGGTGTTCTACGGTGGGTGGATGGCATTCGGGATCGTCGCGATCCTGTCGGTCCTCGAGATCTCGCTGTCCTTCGACAATGCGGTGATCAACGCCGGAATCCTGAAGAAGATGAGTGCCTTCTGGCAGAAGATCTTCCTCACCGTCGGTGTGCTCATCGCGGTCTTCGGTATGCGGCTGGTCTTCCCCGTCGTGATCGTGGCCATCAGTGCTCAGTTGGGGCCGATCGAGGCAATTGATCTTTCGTTCAACGACCCTGACCGGTACAAGGAACTGGTGACGGACGCGCATCCGTCCATCGCCGCCTTCGGTGGCATGTTCCTGTTGATGATCTTCCTCGACTTCATTTTCGAGGACCGGGACATCCAGTGGCTGCACTGGATCGAGCGTCCGCTCGCGAAGCTCGGCAAGGTCGACATGCTGTCGATCTGCGTCGCGCTGATCGTGCTTCTGATCGCCTCGATCACCGTGGCTACCCATGCGCATCAGCACGGTGGCGGGCACGCGGACAAGGGTGAGACCGTCCTTCTGGCCGGTATCGCAGGTCTGATCACGTATCTCGTGGTCGGTGGCCTCTCCGGGTTCTTCGAGAGCAAGCTCGAGGAGGAGGAAGAGCAAGAAGCAAAAAGGGCCGGGGGCTCTGCCTCCGTGACGGTTGTCGTGGGCAAAGCCGCGTTCTTCATGTTCCTCTACCTCGAGGTGCTCGACGCGTCCTTCTCGTTCGACGGTGTCATCGGCGCCTTCGCCATCACCAACGAGATCGTGCTGATGGCCCTCGGCCTCGGTATCGGTGCCATGTACGTCCGTTCGCTCACCGTGTACCTGGTCCGCCAGGGCACGCTGGACGACTACGTCTACCTGGAGCACGGCGCGCACTACGCGATCGGCGCGCTGTCCATCATCCTGCTCGTCACCATCCAGTACGAGATCAACGAGATCATCACCGGTCTCGTCGGCGTCGTGCTGATCGGCTGGTCCTTCTGGTCCTCGGTGCGGCGCAACAAAGCCCTCGCAGCAGCCAGCGGGGGCCCGGAGACCACCTAGCCGGCCATCTTCCGGGCATGAGGCGGCGCGCGAGACGGACTCTGCCGACCGGACACGACTGCGTCCGGCGTCCGATGCGCGCAGTTTGCACCCGCCCGTGTGGGGCGGGCACTGTTCGCCGGCCCCGGTCCATCTGGGCTCCCTGCCAACCGTGACCGCCGCACTGCGCCGGCTGGGCGCGTATCTGTGGTTGGTCCGGACACTGCTCCAGCGGGTCGATCCGAAGTGAACAGGGCCGGCTCCAGTCGGCTCTTGAGTCGGCGGGAGCTCCGGGCCGCTGAGTTGGCGGCGCTCCTGTGAAGCGCCTGCTCCGGGCGCGCGAAGGAATTGCGGTGGCGGATCCAGGACGATGGGCCGCACATGATTCCCGGGGAGTCAGGCGCCGGGTCGCCGTGGCTGGGGAAGCACAACCCCGTGGCGCTCCAGGCAGTCACTGCTCGGGCGGGACTGAACCGGGCGATCAGGGTTTGGAGCGAGAGGCGGAGCGAGGGCCATACCGCACCAGGCAAACGAATAGGGTTCGGCCAGATAGCCCCACACGTCGCGGCTTCGCAGGTAGGCGTCCCTGGCATTTCGCAGGAAATCAAATATCTTGTGCACCTGCCCAACCCCCTTAGGGAAAACCGTCCCCACCGGACGCGTCCAGCACCAGAAGGAGATACAGAGAGACCGATCCGGCGGCACCAACCGGCTTTGATATTAAACGGTCCTGCGAGCGCACTACGCGTTTGTTGTCCAGCCTCACTGAATCTAAAAGGAGTGCGCGCGGACCTCATCGCTCACCGCAGCATCACGAATCCGTATTCCCATACGGAGAGATAGACGGCGGCAGCAATGAGCACCAGCGCCACCGTCAGGATGATCAGGTTCCTGCGCCGGACTGCGGGATCCCAGGCCTTTTGGGCGGCATCGGTGACCTTACGTTTGACCCACCGCAGCAAGAGCTGGGCCCAGACGAACTCGGTTCCCCAGATACCCACACCAAGGAAGATGACCACCCAGCCGGGGCCGGGCAGGGGCAGCAGCACGATCCCGGCACCGACCACGGCGAGACCGGCGATGAAGACTCCGATCTTCCAGCTTGTGTGCAGCACGCCGGAGCGCTTGATGAAGGAGGGAGCCCGGGATCCCAGGGCCCTGTCTCGCGCATTCTCTTGTGTATCCAGACCGGTCTGGGGAGAACCGTTTTGCAGAGCCTCGGACATGGACGGGCTCAGATGCCCGGTGGCACCGGATTGTTCACTGTTTTCTCCGCTGGATTTCATGCCGCTCAACCTCACCGGACGATGTGCCGCAGTCTGTCAGGATACGCCCACAACCTGGCGCACAACACTCGCCGGAATAGGGGAACTGCCCAAAATATTCGCCGGATACTGCCACCCCTGATTTCATTCGTGTAATTTAGGGCAATGAACGATAGACGCCGGAGGCGTAGTTCTAATTCCCCCCGTCGAGGAGTGGGCATGAAAGGAGTGCCGCGGCATGCGGGCGCTTGGCGTTTCTGGGACTGTGAGCGTCCAGGGGTCGGCAGCGCACCAGGGAGGCAGAATGATCACGAGGATCATGGGGGAAGGGCAGTGGAGGCTGGCAGACGCCCATTTCCCCGAGCTCAACAAGCTGGACGACGAGTTGCTGGCCGAGCTGGAGAGCGGTAACGAGGACGGCTTCCGGCGCACCCTCGTGGCCCTGCTCGATGCGGTGCGTCGGCTGGGGGTTCCGCTCCCCGACGACTTCCTGGAGCCCAGCGAGCTGATTCTTCCGTGCCTCGACGCCTCGATGGACAGCGTCAAGGGGATGCTGAACGACGACGGCCTCATCCCGGGCTGAACGAGCACGCCAGCGGGCGGCACGTACCCGAGAGGGCTGACCGGTCCCACGGGTGATCAGAGCAGCAGCTCCCGGCGCCCGGACGTGGGGCCTGCTTCTTTTGTGCCGGAGCCGGCGGCCAGGGCCCGGCCCGTCTGCTGACTGCCTTCGCACGGCCCCGGCCGGCCTGGCCTGCGGTTGGTGCGGCCGATGCGGTCGCCCCTCTCGTGTCCCCGTGGGGCCGGGGTTACGGGTACACACCTCTGCGGCGATCCGTGCCGCTCGCTCAGCAGGGCAGGAAGTCAGCGGGATGTGTCGGCGGGTCGGCCAAGCAGGCTGCGGCTCTCCGACTCGTTCACCAGGCGAGGTGCGCAGCCGGCCGCTGATCCGCTGAAAGGGAGCGGCTCGGGTCGTTTCCCAGGCAGTGCGCCACTTCGCGGACGCCTGGTCAGGTGTCATACGGGGAACCGGGCTGGGCTGAACGGGTTGCCGCTGCCGCGCAAGGGCCGGGCGCCGCCTTTGACGGCGTCAGCGCCTGTCCCCACGCCAGTCCCACCACTGCGGATCAGTGGCGCGAGGCCCGTACTCGGAGCAACCGCCTGGTCCGTAGGTTCCGTCGTCGGTGGCCAGATCGAGCCCGTTGGCGATTTCCGCTGCGGAGAGGGCGGTGATGTCGATGAGCAGTCCGTCGAGCGGGCCACCGACCAGCTCCCGGTACGCACGACCGGTGTGCGGGGCGGCGCGGGAGTCGTCGGGGTCAGCACGGTAGACCCGACGCTGCTTCATTTCCTCATCCATACACGCATATTCACAGCCCCCTCGAATGCCGGCGACCGATGAACGATGGACCCTGAACGGTTCGGGGTACTGCCAATGCTCGCCTGCGGTGATGGGGCAGTTCGACCGCGAGCGGTCACCCCGTTGGCCGACGCCTGTGGCCTCCCCGCCCAGCAGGGCTGTGCGCGTTCGCCACAGGTCGCATTCTTCCTCGGGTACGTTGCCCGATCCGGGTGAACTCCCGGTCAGCGGAGAAAGCCGGAGTAGTCGTGCTGCTGGAGCTGGCTGGTGATCTGTTTGACGGTCTCCAGACCGACACCCACGATGATCAGAATGCTGATGCCGCTGAGCTGGCTGGCTCCGCCGTAACTCGCGAACGCCACTGTCGGAAGGAGGGAAATAATTCCAAGGTAGAGCGCACCTGGCCACGTCATCCTGTTGATTACATACCCCAGGTATCGCGCAGTCGACTTACCGGCCCGGTAGCCCGGGATGAAGCCGCCATGTTTTTGCATATTCTCCGCGATCTCATCCGGATTGAATGTGATGGAGACGTAGAAGAATGCGAAGAAGACGGTGAGGAGGAAAAAGGTGATGACATAGTAGGGATCGCTGCCCGTGACGAAATTGGATTCGATCCACGCCTTCCATCCGGAGTCGGAACTGGAGAACTGCGCAAGGAGGGCGGGAATGTAGAGCAGCGAGGACGCGAAGATGACGGGGATCACGCCCGCCTGATTGACTTTCAGGGGAATGTAGGTGGACGAGTGGCTGTAGGATTTTCGCCCGATTACTCTCTTGGTGTATTGCACCGGGATACGGCGCTGGGCCTGCTCGACGAACACCACCAGACCTACCAGGACGAAGCCGATGGCCAGCACGCTGGCGAAGTTCACCCAGCCATCGGCGATCTTCCCGTTCTGCTTGATGGCCCACAGAGCGCCCGGCAGCGTGGCGGCGGTGGAGATGAACACGAGGATCGACATACCGTTGCCGACACCACGGTCGGTGATCAGCTCGCCGATCCACATGACGCATGCCGTGCCGGCAGTAATGGCGAGCACCATCATGGCCGTAGTGAAAACTGATTTGTTCGGCACGATGTCCGCTGCAACGGGGCAGCCAGTGAACAGGGCTCCACTGCGTGCTGTGGTCACGAGTCCTGCGCCCTGGAGAAGCGCGAGCCCGATCGTGAGGTAGCGGGTGTACTGCGTTGTCTTGGCCTGCCCGGCCTGACCCTCTTTTTTCAGTGCTTCCAGCCGCGGAATTACAGCGGTGAGCAGCTGAATAATGATACTTGCCGTGATATACGGCAAAATTCCCAGCGCAAAGATGGTGATCTGCAGCAGTGCGCCTCCACTGAACAGATTCAGGAGGCCCAGGAGCTTGCTGTTGTCGGCCTCCACTGCGTCGATACAGGTCTGCACATTCGGGTAGCTGACACCGGGGATCGGGACATGTGCCCCGAAACGGAAAATGATGATCATGCCGAGCGTGAAAAGTATCTTCTTACGCAGGTCAGGGGTCGTGAAGGCCTTGACGAACACGGTGAACAAAGCGCCTCCTTCGCTCCTGCTTCAGCAATGCAGAGGCGATTGTCTCGAAAGATGCTGAATCATCGGTGCAGAAGCGCTTCACCGTAAGAGCACGATCGCCGAGTCCTCCAGGAGGCGTCCCGTGCCCGGCCCGGCAACACAACAGACTCCCGGTGCGAGCGTGCCACGCCCCCAGCCCTCTCACGACTCGGCGATACCAGGCTGTCGGCGCCGCCACCGCGCTTGTCACACGGCAGTCGGTCCGGGAGAGCTGTTTGAGGGTTTAGGCCGTTCGCGCCGTGATGCGTCAGGCAGCGGGGCGGACAGTCGCTCTGCCGGGGCGTCACTTGCTGCGGAGGCGAGCAGGAGACGTCGCTTGCGGGTCCGGATTCGACCAGCTGCTCCGGCTTTCCCGAGTCCGGGTACCGCAGGACCGTGGGCCCGGGCGGAATGGCGTGGGGAGTCCGGCCCCGGAGGGCCGCATACAGGGTGAGTACGGCCGGGCCGAAACGCGAAACGGCCGGGACTGGGGCACCGTCGGCAACCGCAGCGGCCGAATGCAGGCCGGTGTGCGTCGAGGTATTGGACGCCCGGTGAGCCGGTACCCGGCCGCTGCACGTCGAGCAATGCGCGCCCGAGCTGATCTTCGGCACGTCGCGGTCGACTGCCGTCCCGCTCGCTGGCCCCCGGCGCCCGGGTGCGCGTCGCCCGCACGACTGGGTCGGCGCCTGCCGGACCAGCCTCGGTCACCAAGGTGGCCCGGCGGGACCCAGTGTCTTTGGCTGCGGAGGTCGTGAGATGCAGCTCACTGTCCCCGATGGATTGGTTTGACGGAAATAGCCGTTACCTCCTTAACAGGTTATCGACTCCGGACGGCAACGGGCTGCACTGCATGACCGGCCGTTAGAGGCACCGCACCAGTGCGGCGTTGGGATCTCACTTCTTGGCCGGAGCCCTTTCGACCCCTTCATGTAATCGATTCCATAGGAGGTGAATCATGGAGAGCCGACTGACGGTGCTCAGTCCGCCCGCAGCCGCACCCGGCAGCGGGCAGGCCGGAACACTCCGTGGTGCACTCGCGTATGCGAACCATGCGCGGCCGGGCATGTGCACCGGTCCGGCCGGCTTCCGTGCCGGCAGCGGGCGCCGGTTCACCGACAGCATCACGCCTGCCGGGCAGCGGGTCCGCGTGCCCGCCTTCGGGCTCCGGGGCCGGCCGGTGCAGGCCCTTTCCCTTTACGTCCGTACTCCGTGGGCGGGCGCCTCTGCGGAAGCGAAGGGGGCCCCCGGTGAACAGCAGTAGCCCCGTGCTCCTGCGCATGGAGGGTGTACGCAAGGTCTTCCCTGGCGTTGTGGCACTGGACAAGGTCGACTTCGAGCTCCGCCGTGGCGAGGTCCACGTCCTGCTGGGCGAGAACGGCGCGGGCAAGAGCACCTTGATCAAGATGCTTTCCGGCGCCTACCGCCCTGACGCCGGGCGTGTCCTGCTCGAGGACCGGGAGGTCCGCATCCACGGTGCGCAGGATGCCGAGAAGCTCAAGATCGCCACGATCTACCAGGAGTTCAACCTCGTCCCCGCACTGAGCGTCGCGGAGAACATCTTCCTGGGCCGTCAGCCCCGCCGCTTCGGGCTGCTCGACCGCAAGAAGATGAACGCCGACGCAGCTCTGCTGCTGGCGCGCGTGGGGGTGGACGTCGATCCCCGCACGCCCGTCGGTGAGCTGGGCATCGCCCGCATGCAGATGGTGGAGATAGCCAAGGCCCTGAGCCTGGACGCCCGCATCCTGATCATGGACGAGCCGACCGCGGTGCTCACCAGCGACGAGGTCGCCAAGCTTTTCCGCATCGTGCGCAGCCTGCGGGCGGACGGTGTCGGCATCATCTTCATCACCCACCACCTCGAGGAAATCGCAGCGGTCGGCGACCGCGTGACGATTCTGCGCGATGGGGCGAGTGTGGACCGGGTCCCGGCAGACACACCCGAGGACGAACTGGTCCGGCTGATGGTGGGACGCAGCATCGAGCAGCAGTACCCGCGCGCCCGCAGCGAGGCCGGCCCGCCGCTGCTGCGCGTGCGCGGGCTTTCCCGCAGCGGCATCTTTCAGGAGATCGACTTCGACGTGCGGGCCGGTGAGGTCGTCGGGCTGGCCGGCCTCGTGGGGGCCGGGCGCACCGAGCTCGTCCGGGCCGTCTTCGGAGCCGACCCCTACGACTTCGGACTTGTCGAGGTCCAGGGCAAGCGCCTGCCGGGCCACGACATCAATGCAGCCATGGACGCCGGCCTCGGCCTGGTCCCCGAGGACCGCAAAGGACAGGGCCTTCTCCTGGAGGCCAGCGTCCAGGAGAACCTCGGACTCGTCACCTTGCACCGCTCCACCCGGTTCGGGTTCATCGACCGGGCAGGCCAGCACGGGGCCGCCCAGCAGATCGCCGAACAGCTCAAGGTCCGGATGGCCGGCCTGCACCAGCACGTGGGCACCCTCTCCGGCGGCAACCAGCAAAAGGTCGTCATCGGCAAATGGCTGCTTGCCGACACCAAGGTCCTGATCCTCGACGAGCCGACCCGCGGCATCGACGTTGGCGCGAAAGTCGAGATCTATCAGCTCATCAACGAACTGACGGCCTCCGGGCACGCCGTGCTGATGATCTCCAGCGACCTGCCCGAGGTCCTGGGCATGAGCGACCGCGTCCTGGTCATGGCCCAGGGCCGCATCGCCGGTGAACTGCCCGCCCACGAAGCCACTCAGGACGCCGTCATGGCACTCGCCGTCGGCACCAGGCCCTTTACCGATACGGAGCACTCCCGTGGCCACTGACACCCTCAAACCCAGCAGGAAGGCCGGCCGCGGCGCGGCCACAGTGCGTCAACTGCTCCTCAACAACGGTGCCCTGACCGCGCTGATCGGCCTGACCGTGGCCCTGTCCCTGCTGTCCGGGGACTTTTTGACCACGACGAACCTCCTCAACGTGGGCGTCCAGGCTGCCGTCGTCGCGATCCTGGCCCTCGGTGTCACCTTCGTCATCGTCTCCGCCGGCATCGACCTGTCCGTCGGCTCGGTCGCCGCCCTGTCCGCAACCGTCCTGGCCTGGACCGCGACGTCCGCGGGCCTGCCCATCTGGCTCGCACTCCTCATCGCCGTAGCCACAGGCATAGCCAGCGGCCTGATCAGCGGCATGCTGATCGCCTACGGAAAATTGCCGCCCTTCATCGCCACCCTTGCGATGCTCTCCATCGCCCGGGGTCTGACCCTGGTCATTTCCCAGGGCAGTCCCATCGCCTTCCCCGACTCCCTCTCCCACCTCGGTGACACCATCGGAGGTTGGCTGCCGGTACCCGTCCTCGTGATGATCGCAGCCGTCGTCATCACGGCCGTGGTTCTCAGGCGCACTTACATCGGCCGCTCCATGTACGCGATTGGAGGGAACGAGGAAGCAGCCCGCCTCTCCGGGATCCGCGTCCAGCGCAAGAAGATCATCATCTACGCGCTGTCGGGACTGTTCGCCGCTGTCGCGGGAATCGTCCTGGCCTCACGGCTCTCCTCCGCCCAGCCGCAGGGAGCCATCGGCTACGAACTCGACGCCATCGCGGCAGTCGTCATCGGCGGCGCCAGCCTGGCCGGAGGCGTCGGCAAAGCCACCGGCACCCTCATCGGCGCGCTGATCCTCGCGGTCCTACGCAACGGTCTCAATCTCCTGTCCGTCTCCGCGTTCTGGCAGCAAGTCGTCATCGGCGTCGTCATCGCCCTCGCCGTCCTGCTCGACACTCTGCGCCGCCGGACCTGATATCCCCGCGGACACGCTCCGCCCGGCGCCTGCCATCGGTTCGTTCCGGCCGGAGCGAACCGTCTGCTCCGGCTCCCCCATCCCTAATCGGCCCACCCTTTTTCCGAACCTGCAAGGAACTCTCATGCGCATCAAAACCGTCAGTGCTGTGGTCGTCTCGGTCGCGGTGGCAGGGCTCGTCGTCACCGCCTGTGGCCCCGGCTCCTCCTCTTCCTCCTCCGACGTGAACGTGGGCCTGTCGATCTCCACCCTCAACAACCCCTTCTTCGTCCAGCTGAAGGAAGGCGCCCAGGCCGAAGCGAAGACCCAGAGCATCAAGCTGACCGTGACGGACGCCCAGAACGACGCTTCCCAGCAGGCCAACCAGCTGCAGAACTTCGTCAGCCAGAACAACGAGTCGATCATCGTCAACCCGGTGGACTCCGACGCCTCGGGCCCCTCGGTCAAGGCCGCCAACCGGGCAGATATCCCGGTCGTCGCTGCCGACCGCGGCGTGAACAAGGCCGAACTGGCCACCACCGTCGCCTCCGACAACGTCGGAGGCGGCAGGCTCGCCGCGAAGACACTGGCCGACTCGCTGGGCGGCAAGGGCACCGTCCTGGTCCTCCAGGGCACCGCCGGCACCTCCGCCGCACGAGAACGCGGCCAGGGCTTCGCCGAAGGCATCAAGGCCTACCCCGGCATTGATGTCGTCGCCCAGCAGAGCGCCGACTTCGACCGTGCCAAAGCGCTCGATGTCACCACCAACCTGCTCCAGGCACACAGGAACGTGAACGGTGTCTTCGCTCAGAACGACGAAATGGCACTCGGCGCGGTCAAGGCCCTGAGCAGCAAGGCCGGTGCCCAGGTGAAGGTTGTCGGCTTCGACGGCACGCCCGACGGCCTCACCGCCGTCAAGGCCGGCACCCTGCACGCCTCCATCGCCCAGCAGCCCAAGGAACTGGGCAAACTCGCCGTCCGCAACGCAGTCAAAGCCGCTGCGGGCGACAAGCTCGACAACACCGTCAAGGTGCCCGTGAAGGTCGTCACGAAGCAGAACGTCGCCGCTTTCACCTCCTGACCACCCTCACTGCCCCTGGAAGGGAGCACCACGGTGTATCGCTACGACGTGCTGGTCATCGGCTCGGCGAACGCCGACCTGATGATCAGCGTCGACCGCCGGCCAGCCGCCGGCGAGACCGTCCTCGGCTCCGATCTGGTTACCCTCCCCGGTGGCAAGGGGGCCAACCAGGCCGTCGCCGCCGCCCGCCTCGGCGCCCGCACAGCTCTCCTCGCCCGCGTAGGCAACGACGCACACGGACGTCTACTCATCGACTCCCTGGCCACTGCCGGTGTCGTCACTCCCGCAATCCGGACCGACAGCGCCCCCACCGGCGTTGCCCTGATCACCACAGACCCGACCGGCGACAACAGCATCGTGGTCTCCCCCGGGGCCAACGGCCGGTTCGGGCCAGCCGACGCAACACGGATCCTGGCCCTGTCGGGCCGGGCCCGGGTCGTCTCGCTGCAGTTGGAAATCCCCGTGGAAACAGTGATCGCCACCGCAGCAGCCGCGTCGGCGTCCGGGGCTCGGATCGTAATGAACCCCTCACCACCCCAACCTCTTCCGCCTAGCACACTCGCTCTGTGCGACCCCCTGGTCGTCAATGAACACGAGGCGGTCCACCTGCTGGGCGACATCGGCCGAGGCGACAGCGGTCCCGAACAATGGGCAGCCCAACTGCTCGCCATGGGACCGCGCTCCGTCGTCATCACCCTCGGCTCCGCCGGCGCCCTGGTGGCCGATGCCAAGGGCACCGTCCGGGTACCGGGTCTGCCCGTCCAAGCAGTGGACACCACCGGCGCCGGAGACGCGTTCACCGGAGCGCTCTCATGGCGGCTCGCCCAGAACGACAGCCTGGCCACAGCCGCACGCTTCGCTGTCCGCGTCGCCGCCTACGCCGTCACCCGACGTGGAACACAACTGTCCTACCCCACCCTTGAGCAACTACGTGATCTCTGACAGAGCCCACAGTTCCTCCTGGGGGGACGGTGCGGGCTGGGGGACGGGATAAAGAGATACAGGGCTTGGGAGCGGTAGAGGGGCCGAGGCCAGTAGGTACCAGGGGGGCGGTTGATGCTGCCTGTGTCACTGCTCGCGGTACCGGACAGCTTCCGTTCTAGTGGTCGTCGCAACACCCAGCCCAGGGGATGCGATGGAGTTCGAAGTCCGGAAGGTCCGGGCGGAGTAGGACCTGTGCCATGGCTGCCTGGCGAACTCGACTGTGAGGCGAGACAGGTGCTCGGTCGGGGCACGTGGTCGATCGATACCACCTGCGGAGACCGGATCGGGATGATCGAGAGCAAGGTGCGCGACGCTTCCTTCGCGGTGATGTCCGGCAAGCCTGACCCAGTCGGCAGTGGCCCACATTGGGCACTACCGCGACCACGTCACCGGTGACAGTTCGTTGCGGAGTACTCCGCATGGTCTGGCCGCCGGGGTTCGCTGGTGTTCCCCCCTCTGACGTGTGCGGAAGCGACGTCAGTCCTCGCGGCGCGGCCGGCGGCCGGTTGCTCCGGGGTGCACGCGTGTCCGGACTTGGTGGGATACCGGTTGGGGCGGGCAGCCGTGGCGAGTTGTCGTGTTTGGGCCATGGCCAAAGGCGTCACATCTGCATCTGGACCTAGTCGGCGCCAAGGCCTTCACTTTCGAGTCGTGAAGATCATGACGGGAAAAGCAGTTGGGCACCGCCCCTCGGCCACCCGGTGTTCGGTCTCGCACGTTGTGCTGCCCTGTTGCACCTCATCTCCTTCTGGAGGACGAACGTGGCCTTGATGTCACGCAGAAGATCAGCCGCCGCAGGCGCGGTTGCGGTAGTGGCCGCTCTCGCCTTGGTACCCCTCTCCCCCGTCCACGCCGCCCCTGGTCCGGACACTGCGCCCACACCGGTCGCGGTGAACGGCTCACCGGGGCCCGGCCGCTATATCGTCACCCTCGCCGACCCTGCAATATCCGTCTACCGGGGCGAGGTCGCAGGCATACCTGCCCGGGCCTCGGGCGGGGGCGGTGCGCTGGACCTCACCAACGAGAGCACCGCCCGATACCGCAAGCACCTCGTGGCCGCGCACCGGGCCACGGCCGCTTCGGTAGGGGCGGAGATCGAGCAGCAGTACACGGCTGCGACCAACGGGTTCGTCGCCGATCTGTCCATCACACAGGTGGCCCGGCTGCACCAGGACCGGCGTGTCCTTTCGGTCGAGCCGGACGCCGAGCACCGCACGACGGATGACCGTAACTCCGTGGACTTCCTCGGCCTGTCGGGGCGCGGTGGGGTGTGGTCCGAACTGGGCGGCACGCGCGCTGCCGGCAAAGGTGTCGTCGTCGGGGTGATCGACACCGGGATCTGGCCTGAGAGCCGCTCGTTCACCGGAACCCGCCTCGGTGCGACGCCACCCCCGGTCAAGGACCCCTTCCGGCCCTACCGCAAGGGCGAAAGCATCGTGATGCGGAAGGCGGACGGCGGCACCTTCACCGGTACCTGCCAGAGCGGTGAAGAATTCACCGCCGATCTCTGCAACACCAAGCTGGTCAGCGCCCGCTCCTTCGGCGACAGCTGGCTCATGGCGGCGACGGATCAGGAGCGGGAGGCGGAGTACCTCTCCCCGCGCGACCTCGTCGGGCACGGCACGCACACCGCTTCCACCGCAGCGGGCCGAAGCGGCGTCGACGTCCGCCTTCAGGGACGCAACTTCGGTGAGATCTCGGGAGTGGCGCCCGGCGCCGCCGTCGCCTCCTACAAGGCACTGTGGGGAGGTGTGGGGATGTCCTCCGACATCGTCGCGGCGATCGACCAGGCCGTGGCCGATGGGGTCGACGTCCTCAACTACTCGGTGGGCACCTTCGCGGAGAGCCACCCCGACAACGTGGTCCAGCAGGCGTTCCGTAACGCCGCCGCTTCGGGGATCTTCATTGCCGCATCGGCCGGCAACCAGGGACCGGCGTCATCCTCGATCGACAACTCCACGCCGTGGCTGACCACCGTGGCCGCGAGCAGCGCGGCACCCTATGAGTCCTCGCTGCGGCTCGGCAACGGACGCATCCACGTCGGGGGCAGCGTCTCGGTCAACGCACCCCTAGGGCCGAAGCCTCTCGTCCTGGCCGAGGACGTGAAACGTGCCGACGCTTCCCAGGGCCAAGCATCGGCTTGCATCGCCGGCACTCTGGATCCTTCGAAGGCCAAGGGATTGGTCGTCGTCTGCGACAGGGGTGTCAACGGCCGCATGGACAAGTCCCAGGAAGTCCTGCGTGCGGGCGGCGCCGGGATGATCCTGGCGAACTTCTCCCAGGATTCCACCGACTGGGACCTGCATCCGGTCCCCACCGTCCACGTCGAGCACGCCGCAGCCGCTGCCATCCGCACCTACGCCCGGACCTTGAACGCGACAGTCACCCTGCTGCCGGGAGGATCATCGAACCGACCTTATCCCCAGGTCGCTTCCTTTTCGTCGAGAGGCCCCTCGGCACGCAACCACGGTGACCTCCTCAAGCCCGACATCGCTGCCCCGGGCGTGGGTATCCTCGCCGCTGTCGCACCCGGGTCCAACCACAGCATGAAGTTCGACTTCCTGTCCGGCACCTCCATGGCAGCCCCGCACATCGCCGGGCTGGCAGCCCTGCACCTCGCCCGGCATCCCCGCTGGTCCCCGATGGCTGTGAAGTCAGCCATGATGACCACGACCACCCCCACCAAGACCGCCGCCGGCACACCCAGCACCGACGCCTTCGCACAGGGCGCCGGTCACGTGCGGCCCACCCGGATGCTCACTCCCGGCCTCATCTACGACTCCGCGGAACACGACTGGCTGGGCTACCTCGAAGGCCTGGGCACCGACACCGGCACCGATACACCGCCCATCGCCGCCAGTGACCTGAACTACCCCACGATCGCGATCGGGAAAATGGTCGGCACACAGACCATCACCCGCACCGTCACCGCGACCACCCCGGGCACCTACCGGGCCTCCACCGACCTGCCCGGCATCACCGCCACGGTCAAGCCCGCTGTGCTGCACTTCTCCAAGGCCGGCCAGAAGGCCACCTTCACCGTCACCTTCCGCCAGACGAAGGCGAAGACAGGCCGCACCGTGACCGGCGCCCTGACCTGGAGCAGCCACCGGGCTGCCGTGCAAAGCACCATCGTCATCACACCGTGGAGCGTCCTCGCCGCGCCCGTCGCAGCAGGACCGGCAGGCACGGGCAGTACCTCCTTCCAGGTCACCCCAGGCGCCGGTCCCATTACTGCGACCGCCCTCGGACCCGTCACCGGCACTCCCCTCAAGGACACACTCACATCGCAAAAGACCGACCAGGGGTTCCGGTTCACCGTCACCGAGAAGGACGAAGCCGTCCAGTTCTTCGCCACCTGCAGCAACCCCGATGACGAGGTGGCGCTCCTCGTCGTCAGAGAGCGTGAAAACGGCGAACCAGCCGAGATCGTTGGCAACACCGCCTGGCTGCCCGAACACCGCCCTGTCGTCAGCGTGACGAATCTGCAG
Source organism: Streptomyces sp. NBC_00887 (assembly GCF_045207585.1). Taxonomy (NCBI): domain Bacteria; kingdom Bacillati; phylum Actinomycetota; class Actinomycetes; order Kitasatosporales; family Streptomycetaceae; genus Streptomyces; species Streptomyces sp. NBC_00887. The sequence goes on along the minus strand of NZ_CP108788.1, from coordinate 9,743,708 downwards.
CCCGGAACCTATACCGCCTACGTCGTGTCCCTGTCCGACAAGGACATTCCCTTCACCTTCCAGGCCAACTTCGTCGGCCCGCACACCTCGCCGGCACCACCGCATACTTTCCGGGTCACCACCCCACCCACCCACACCCAGCCCGGAACGCCCTTCAACCTGACAGCGACCTGGAACAACATCCCCACCGACCGCCCGGCCACCGGATACATCAGCTACCCCCAAGGAGCCGGAACCCTCATCACCATCGGCTAACGGTCACCACCCCAACACCCCGCCACGAGAACTAGGGTGACCACTCCCCCTGCCCCCCGGGGGCAGGGGGACAAACGGCAGAAGCACGATCAAGAGCGGGAGTTGCGGACACGGCAAGGAAGAGGTTGTTTCGTATCTCGTAGCAGTTCCCCAGTCGCTGCAGTCGCGGAACATCGGAAGGTCCGTTCGGCGTCCCGTTGGGTCGCTCCCGCCGGAGCGGTGGGTTGTGGTGTCTTCGCTGGCGATCGCGGTGTAATGAACGCGGGCTCACAGAAGGTGGCGGTGCATACCGGTACCTCGGTCGGCGAACAGCGAGCCGGGCCGGTTCCTCAGTCTCCCGCGCATACTGCGGATCCGGGTATCGCGTCCAGCAAGGGCATCAGTCGCGTGACGTTGTCATGGATCCCCGCTGGTCAGCGGGTCGGGCCGGTCTACAAGCAGGTGGCGCCCCTGACGGGTTCGCGCGGCCGAGGCGTAGGTTCGAAGTGAGCCCCCTTGAGGGCTCGACATGTGAGCGCACTGCCGCTAATCCATGTCCAGTAGGCCCACAGTGCCGCTGTCGCCTCGCCGACCAAACTGACGATGCCTCAGGCACCGTGATGTCATGGGTTGTTAGCCGACATAGCTATCCCATAGACCATCCAGCTTGGCCTGCGTGATGATGCTTTCCTCCCTCTCGGCTGCCAGTCCCGCCAGCGCCTCCTCAACAGCTGACAGCACGGCCGCCACGGCTTCATCTGTTTCGGCGGCGGAGCGATGAGGCTGCTCCGTGCGGATCCCGACAGAGGCTGCCAGGGCCACAAGGACGGGCTCGGCTGAAGCCCAGCGCTCCAATGCCTGGCGGTGGGCGGGAGAGTCAACAAGAACGACCTCACGGCTTCGGAGGGGGTGCCCACGAGGACGTCTCCGAGTGGCCAAGTCTTCCGTCTCAAGAGCGGCTGTATAGCGCTCCACGAGCATGTCTTCCCTGTTCCCTAGCCAGTCGCTGACCAGCTGGTATGGCTCCGTCAGGTGCAGCGACTCCATAGCCTGCTGCAGGCAGTGGTCATCAGGCACAGCCTGCCGGCCAGGCACGAGGTATCCGTTGTCCAAGCCGATTGCCTTGGCCTCCAACAAGTCGATCAGCTCGGCACCCGCAAGCGCGACCGATAGGTCAGCTGGATCTACCCGGCGGGTGGATGTCTCATCCATGGTGATCATCAGTAGGTTCTGGGGTGTAGTCATGAGTTCACATCCAAGCCGCGCCAACGACGAGTCGTGGGCATTCCGGTAATTCCGCCGGGTGCGTGCTAATCCGTCAAGAGGAGGCTTGGTGTGAGAACTGCCAGGCTGGCTCTGAGTGGCTGCACCTTCCCCTGCCCAATACGGTTAGTCCTGATCTCTTATGCTCTACACCACCTCAGGGAATTAAGCGACCGCTGGCACTGCGGCAGAAATCGTAATTCGCAGTCGCACGAGCTAACCCCGATTACGTCCGCGGGAATCGCCGCTGACTGCTGCGACAGCAGGTAAACCCGACACCCATAGGTTCCGCAGCCGCAGAACCTATGGACACAGTGATCAGTGATACTGAAAGTACCGGAGATCCGTGTGTCCTTGGCGCGGGTGACCGCTTCCCGGCCCCGGGGGCACGGGGGTGTTGCCCTCCGTCGCACCTCGGGCTTCGGACTGGCCAGTGGCGGTATTTCGCTGTCACCGAACCGAGGGAGTCGTTCATGACTACAGCGAAAGACCTGTTCATGATCGCCATAGACCTTGGGCCCAATCCCTCCGTGAGGCAAGGCGACCTTTCGCTCGCGCTCGCTGGAGCAGAGCTGATCGACCTCATCGAAGCAGAAGCCGTCACCTTGGATGACAATCTCATCGCTTCGAACTCGCAGCACCCACTCGATGATCACTTTTTGCGCGAGGCATCATCGGCTCTCACAGGTCAGGCGGAGCACGTCGAGGACTGGCTTTGGCGGCGAGGACGTGACCTCTCCGCCGCGTACCAAGGTGCCCTTGAGGAAATTGGTCAGCTGAAACAAGCACGGCACAGCCGATTTTCCTTGAGGGCCGCACGCCTGGAACTGGTCGATACGCCCGATCGCCGCGGAGCCACGAGCCGCTGGAACAGTGATGAGCCCGTTCTCGTCGCCCTGGCAGCGGCTGCCGGGATCGACAGGTCGCGGTCCGTGGACGGATCAATCCTTGAGAACGAGGCCGTGACGACCGTGCTGGACGCCGTCCACAATGCAGTGATGGAGCTTGAAGCTGAACGCCAGAAGCGGACGATCGAGAATGAAGCGTTCGACAACGTCTGGCGACTTCCCTGACGCCCTGCCAGGAACATTTGCCAACAGACCGGCAAGTCCCTCTCGCTTACCGTAAGTGCGGGTACTGAGGGGAACTCGCCCTCTGCAACTGGGAGACAGGGGGCTCAAGTGGTCGGCTTGCGCGAACACCCGGCGCGTGGCTGACGGTTACTTTGTCCACGCGGCCACCGTTGCCGCGGGGCGTCCAAGCAGCCACGAGGCTCCCAGGAGCATTTCAGCAGGCCTGACCTTCGTAAGCCTTGGGCTATGGGGAGTGCGACGCTCTTGATGTGACAGCAATGCCCGCGAGGGCACAGCCCTTCTGGGTGGGCTGTGTCCCTGGTTTGAGTCAGCGCAGCCTCGGTAGGAATGCGGACCTCCCAGCGCGCTGAGGGGGCTGACTCGTTCCGCCAGAGCGGAAACCCGGCTGGTCGGCCAGGCTAAATACCCGCTCTTCCGCGTGATCCCGCAAAAAATCTGGCGCCTCTGGTCGGTTCCCCCTGTCTTCTCTTGGGCAGTGACGGTACTCAAGCCCCGTTCCATGGTGTCTCTGGGCCGGGAGACACCATGCCCTGAAGTGTCAAGCACGGAAGGCAGAATTCTGGCGGCACCGGGGGCCCTGCTTGTGGAAGCCCGGACGACGTTGGCGGCAGAGAAACTCTGCTTAGCCATCCTGGTTCCGTGCCGCCAGGCGGTACTTCGCCGCCCTCCCCTGCGCCTCGGAGCGTCACAGACCACGCCCGTGATGCAGTTCGTCGCCGCCGAGGGCCTTCTCGTGTCGCCTTTGGGACGTGACACCAATGCGACATCTTCACGCGTTGGCCTAGCCGGATTCCCCCTGGATGATGCGTCGGGATACGTGTCCGACATGCTTGTTTGTCTATCTAGGAAATTCCCATGCCTCCATCGCCTTCTTCTGGTCGGCGGGGGGTAGCGCTCGGCATCGCCCTGGCGCTACTCCCTTCCCTCGGCGCTGTCTCGGCGTCTGCATCCCCACCACATGTTGGTTCCGCGGCCAACGGGGCACTCGCAGCGAAGGCAGCAGTGCACAGTGCCGGCACCGCCCCTCGTACCGTGACGTTGCTCAGCGGCGACAAGGTGACCGTTACCGGGAACGGTGCGTCCATGGTCACGACCGTGGAAGGCGCCGACGGCAGTCCGGTATCGGCTCATACCACTCGGATCGATGACGAGACCTACGTGTATCCGCACAAGGTGATGCCGTACGTCTCGTCGGGCGTCCTGGACAAGAACCTCTTCAACATCACCCGGCTGCTTGCCTACGGTTACGACGATGCCAGTACTGACGGTGTGCCGCTGATCGTGCGCTATTCCGACGTCGCCCATGCGCGCGCCAGGGCGGTACCCGCCGGCGCCGCGAGCGTGCGCTCGCTGAGCAGCATCCGGGGTGCAGCTCTGGCGCAGAAGCACGATGATGCTGCGAAGTTCTGGTCCTCCCTCACCAAGGGTGTGAAGCCCGCCGATCTGACTCGCAACACCCTGGGCGGCGCCCTCGGCGGCGCTGCCCGTGCTGTGGGTGGTGCGAAGGCTGCCGCACCGGTGCTGGCCGGTGGTATCGAGCGCGTGTGGCTGGACGGCAAGGTGAAGGCTGATCTGGCCGAGTCGGTCGCCCAGATCGGCGCGCCGCAGGTGTGGCAGGGCGGTAACACGGGGCAGGGCGTCGATGTCGCGGTGCTGGACACCGGTGTTGATGCCGGACATCCCGACCTGGTCAGCCGGATCGCCGCGGCGGACAGCTTTGTTCCCGATGAGACGGCTGTGGACCGCAACGGACACGGCACTCACGTGGCATCGACCATCGCCGGTACCGGCGCGGCTTCCAGCGGCAAGGAGAAGGGGGTCGCCCCCGGTGCCCGGCTGCACGTCGGCAAGGTTCTGGACGACACAGGCGGGGGCCAGACCTCCTGGATTCTGGCCGGCATGGAGTGGGCGGCGCGCCAAGAGCACGCCAAGGTCATCAGCATGAGTCTGGGCAGCCACGATCCCAGTGACGGCTCGGACCCGATGAGCTTGGCCGTCGACGCCCTCAGCGCCGAGACGGGGGCACTGTTCGCCGTTGCCGCAGGTAACAGCGGTCCCAAGGGGGCCATCGGTGCCCCTGGGGCCGCGAACGAGGCGCTGACCGTCGGCGCTGTGGACTCCTCCGACACCCTCGCTGATTTCTCCTCCCGTGGGCCCCGCGTCGTTGATGCCGCCGTCAAGCCGGAGATCACCGCGCCCGGTGTCGACATCCTGGCCGCCCGCTCGCAGTTCTCACCGGGTTCCGGCTCCTACATGCCGCTGAGCGGCACGTCCATGGCCACGCCCCACGTGGCAGGCGTGGCCGCGCTGGTGGCAGCTGCGCACCCCGGGTGGACCGGCCGCCAGATCAAGGACGCGTTGGTCAGCACCGCCAAGGCCACCCCGAAGTTCACGGCCTACCAGGCCGGCAACGGGCGGGTGGACGCCGCAGCAGTCACGTCGGCAACCGTGACCGCCACGGGTGTCGTCTCTGCAGGCTTGCAGTCCTGGCCTGCCGCCCCGGGCACGACTGTTGAGCGGGAGGTGACCTACGCCAACACCTCCGGCACTCCCGTCACCCTTGCTTTGAAGGTCACGGGTTCCGCGGGCACTCCTTCCGGTCTGTTCACCCTGTCGGCTCCGTCGGTGACCGTGCCTGCGCACGGCACCAGCATCGTGACCGTGACCGCACACATGGACGCGGCTTCCTCGGGCAGGGTGTATGACGCCCGCATCGAGGCTGCAGCCGGCGGTTCGGTGAAGGTGGCCACCGCGGTGGGCATCAGTACCCAGAGCGAACAGTTCAAGATGACGATCATCCCCAAGGATCGTTCCGGGCAGATCGTCACGGAGGACACGCTGCTGTTCTTGCAGCAAGGCCAGTACCCCGGCCTCGCTGGATGGGCCACCATCAACGGCCCGGTCGCCTTCATGGTCGACAAGGGCTCATGGACTGTCGCCACAACCATCCCTGTGCAGGGCGCCAACGGCCCGCGCTCGCGTGGCATGGCCCTTGTCGCCGAACCGGACTTCGTTCTGAACCGCGACGCCACTCTCACCATGGACGCCTCCAAGGCACGCCGTATGAATGCGGCCACTCCGAAGGAGTCCGTCACCACCGCGATGCGCGTCGACTACAGCCGTACGCGCGAGGCCTCCGGCTCCTTCGAGTGGAACTTCGGCTTCTGGCCCGACTACGACAGCTTCTACGCATCGGCCACCGGTAAGAAGGTCAGTGACGGTGACTTCACCGTACGGGCCCGTTGGCGCAACGAACAGCCGGCGCTGAAGCTCACCTCGGAGAAGAGTCCCGTCGACGACATCCTCGTTCGCCGTGGGGCCAAGCCGCTCCCCAAGGGGAACAGCCGGCCTGACGCTGTCTACCTCGGACAGGGTGCACCCGCCGACTACGCCGGCCGCAAGGTACGCGGGAAGGCCGCTGTTGTGCGGCGCAATGACACCGTGCCACTGCCCGACCAGACGGCGGCCGCCGCCGCGGCCGGGGCCACCATGCTGATCGTGGTCGATAACGGCGTCAACTGGCGGCTGGACCCGCGCACGCAGGTCACCCCGCCGCTTACGGTCGTATCCGTCGGCGTCGACCAGGGTGAGCGTTTGATCCGCCGCCTCACCACGTCTGGCAACCCCACCGTGCAGGTGTTCTCCCACCCGGCCACCGAGTACTTGTACGACCTGACACATGTCTGGGACGGCGCTCTGCCGGCTGACATGACCTACCGTCCTGGCGTCAAGGAACTTGCCAAGGTCGAGATGGCGTTCAACAACTACCGTGCGGCCGACGCCCAGGAGTACCGGTACGACATCTGGCCCGGATTCTCACTGCTGGGGCTGGGCAGGGAACTCCCGCGCCCCGCGCAGGGCACCCGTACCGACTGGGTCTCAACCGGCTCCGGCGTTCAGTGGGCACAGGCCGCCACCGTTCTCGAAGAGGTCAGGGTTGTGGCGCCGCAGCGCTCCTACGCGCCCAACAGAACCACCCGCGATCAATGGTTCGCCCCGATCGCCCGGCCCCGCCTCAACTTCGCGACCCCCGGCTCAGTCACCTGGCGGCAGGACGACATGATGTTCGTCGACGTCCCAGGCTGGGGCGACGCCGGCACCCGCCGTGAGGGATACGCGCGCTCCGCGGACGCCAAGGCCACGGCGTCGCTCTATCAGGGCAGCACCCTGTTGAAAACCTTCGACGGCACTTACGCCTACACCGACGGCCTGAAGCCGGTGCCGCTGCCGTACCGGTACGTCCTCACCACTGCCCGCGGCAACGGGGCCAATCCGTACTCCACCTCCACCAAGACGGCATGGGACTTCATCTCCGCCCCCGGCGCGCCGAACCGGGGCGTCGCCCTGCCGCTGATCCAGCTCGACTACGACGTCGATACCGACGTCAAGGGCAGAACCCACCGTGACGCGCGCGTCAGTGTCACTGCTTCGCACCTGACGTCGCCCGACCCCGGACAGCACCTCCCGCCCACCTCGGCCATCGGCAAGGTCAGCCTGGAGCTCTCCTACGACGACGGCGCCACGTGGCACAAGGCCCCGCTGACCCACATCGGCGGCAGCTGGCGCACCACCCTGGACGCCCCGAAGCGGGCCTCGTACGTCACCATCCGCGCGACGGCCAGTGACGACCAGGGCAATGCGGTGAACCAGACCATCACCAGGGCCTTCGGCCTGAAGTAGCTCTGCGACAGCGGGCCGGAGCGGGCACCATGCTCCGGCCCGCTGCGTGGAGGTGTGGTCCGGTAGCCGTGATCGGAACTGTTTCTGGCTTCGCGAACCCTCTATTTCCGTCGAAGATCGCCAATCGGCAGGCCGAGCGCAGGTGCACTGCAGGACAGGCCGTGGGAAGAACACACGGCACGGCCAAGGGGTGCCCAATTCGCCAACCCGTCGTCCCTGCGGACTAGTTATCGTCCAGGTCCGGCGACATCGCTTCAGACCTTGGAGATGGCGAAGATGCCGCCTTCGGAGTCACGGATCACGTGTGCTTCCCCTGCCCCGGCCACCCGGGAGGACATGCCTCCGGCATCCACTGCGGCAGCCGCTGTGCCGGGGGGGTCCTCCACGTGAAAGTCGACGATCCACCGAGGCCAGATCTGGAGACCGAAGTCGGCTTCGTTGCCTCCTTCACGCAGCACAGCGACGGTCTGTCCACCAGCTTGGACGCCGATCTGGTTGTGGTCGTGGTCAAGATGGAAGTCGGGCTCGGCCCATTTGAAGACCTGGGTGTAGAAGCTGGCGGCATTGCGTGCGTCGCGGGTCTGCAGAGCGAGCCGGGCCGGAGCAGCTCCGTCTCCAACCGACCAGGCCAGAGTGGGGCCTTCCCAGAATCCGAAGACCGCTCCATCTGGATCCGCGGCCAGGCCTGCGCGGCCGCCGCCCATGGCAATCGGGCCGATAGCGACAATGCCTCCCCGTTCTCTGATCCGGGCTCCGGCTTGGTCCGCGTCCGTCACTGCAAAGTATGGCGTCCAGACTGCAGGAAGGCAGATTGAGTTCGAGCGGGAGCCGACCCCAGCGACAGGGCTGCCACCACTGGCCAGGGCGACCGAGAACTCATCACCGAGGCCACTGTTCCTGAACTCCCAGCTCAGCACCGCTCGGTAGAACGCATGTGCGGCCTCGAGGTCATGGCTCATCAAGTTCACCCAGCATGGTGCGCCGATCACCGGGACATTCTGCTTAAGGGCTGTCATCGCTTTCCCGCTCCCATACATCGGCGTCCGGGTAACTGGTGTCGGATTCCCCTTGCCGAATAGGCCGAAGGGGAGGTGGGGCGGCCAGTTCGTCGTCACGGCCTGTCACCCACTCTAATCGTTCACCATTATTTCGACCCGGATTGTCGCCCCGTCCGCGACGTCGGAATCGGCGGGTCCACTGTCCTCCGCAATCGATCTTGACGACTCGAACGCGCACACCGTTCCCCACTTAACTCAACGAGCGAGCCCCGTGCAGGACGCCGCCTTAAGAGGGACAACTCAGCCCGGACCACAGGATGCTCCGAGACTTCGGTGAAGACATGGGAAATCAACTCTCCGAGCCCAAGGGAATAAACCGTCGCGGCAGTGGAGCGCAACTCGTCCAGTGTCCACCAGCGGCCGGCAGGACGTGGTCGGTCTGGGTGGCTCCGGCCGGATCGATATCGCGCGCCAACAAATACTGCCTTGGCGGCCGACGCCGGGCTGCTCATTGCTTCAGTGAGAGGCGGTTTTGTCGTGCGATTCGCCGTACAGGACACTTTTGCGCCCCCGGGACGCGTGCTGATCCGCACACACGATCGCAGTCCAGCGAGACCGCCCCGTTCCGATTCTCATCAGTGCCGGAATCGAGCGCCACGGGAGGTGGCATGGCACCCTGGTAAGAGAAGCGTCGGCGTGATTCGGCCGGTCCGTTAACCAGACCGGGAAGCGAACCTGATCGCCGAATTCACAGGAGGCACCATGCACGACCTGCGCAGGCTCGTGCGAGCGAAGGCGCTCAAAGCCCGCGGCCTGATCGAGGAGTCCTACGGACACGCGCTAAATGACGAAGGACTCAAAAGGGAAGGCCGTCGCCTGCGCACGGCCGCTCAGGAACAGGAGCGCCTGCTCCGAGGCGCGGGATCGGCGGACCATTGAACATCGACGCTGATGACCGGCTCGGCGCCTGCTGGCCCCGCCGTCGGGCGCTGTGCATGTCGATCGCCGCTTCGTAGCGGTTTCTACGGCCACCAGTGCTTCGCCGCTGGGACCAGTAGTTGCAGCTCGCAGGGTGACTGGGGAGGTTCACTGCGGCACTTGCAGGTCTCTCGAAGGTCCATGACGCAGGCCCCCGCTGCTGGCGGGGGCCTGCGTTTCGGTCGATGGCGGTTCTACTTGGTCAGGTACGCGTCGTAGATGGTTTCGTTGACGGCGTTGCCTTGCTTGTCGACTGCTTGGGCCTTGAAGGAGACGCTGCCGCCGGCTTCGGGGTTGGTGATTTGGACCCGTCCGTTACGCACGGGCTGCTCGTGCCAGTGGGCTCCGTGGTCGTAGGAGACTTGGACTCGCAGGGACTTGAGGTTTCGTCCCGCTGCAGAGCCCTTCACAGTCACTGGTACGGCCATCTTCGCCCTTGCCTTGGCGGTGTTGTCCAGGGACAGCTTGGGGGTGAAGCGCACGACGGATACGGGAAGTACGGTGATTCCCGGTGCGTATTCAGAGGAGAATGTCCAGCTCGCGGTGACGTTCGTGGAGACGTCGGTGACTGCGCCGCGGGCGATCGAGGCAGTCAGTCGGTAGTCGGTTCGCTCGTTGGCCGCGATGTAGAAGAAGTCCATCGGGTAGATGCTCGTGCGGAGCATCTCTCCGTTGCCGTATAGGGTCGTTTGAGCACTTTCATACGCCGAGTTGTTGTTGCTTTCGTTACCGCTGCCGTCCGACAGAATCGGCAGGGTTCCCAAGAGCGCCTCGTCGGCCCGCACGAAGCCGGCGCCCTCCGGGAGGTCGGGGCCGAAGACGCCCATGTTGAATTCGTGCCGGTAGGAGCGGCCCGGCGTGAACGTCCGTACGGGTGAGGTGTAGTTGCTCTCGAAGTTGTTGTGTGTATCCACCTGGTCGAACAGCAGCAGCCACGAGGGATTTTCCGACAACAAGTGGAGTGTCGTTGTGTCGGGGAGAGGCCGCTCGGTGCCGAGACCAGCACCGTTCTCCGTAACAGGGGTGACGAACCCGATTTTGCCTCTCGCCGGTGCTCCGAGACTCACCCTGACCTTCGAAAGTTCGCGGTCCCTGACGTGGTGCGTGAAGCCGGTCAGTAGTTTGTCGCCCTTCGGCTCGTACACCAGATGGTATTCATCGTGACCCTTGGCTCCGGTGGAGAACGAGAGACTGAGCTGTTGGCTCAGCCGGAGATCAGGGTTCACCTTCGGGCCCAGGTGGGCGGAATGAAATTCTTTGAAGGATGCGACGAAGACACCGAACCCGCTGCCAACTCCGTCAACCGGATCGGCGTGTGCACTGATGTGGCCAAAGATTTGGCTGACAGTGCGGCCTGGGACCGTAACGTCGATCTCCCGGGCGGTGCGGGCATCCAACGTGACCGTGGTGTCCTTGGTGATCTCAAGCATGGGCTGGTTGATCCAGTCAATGCCCTGGGCGGTCGACCCGGCAGGGTCGACTCTGAGCATGCTGTTGAGGAAGTACTGCCCCCTGGGGACCCGCACCGAGTATGTGTCTCCAAAAAGGAGGACGGATGCGCCCGCGGCGGGACCGGCCATGCCCACCATGTATGCATCCCAGGAGGGGGCGGCAGCGGGCTTGCCCTTGCGGTCCAGGGGCTTCACGGTGAGAGTGAATCTCTCCGCCTCACGGTCCACTGCGAGTGCGGTGCCGACTGTCTGCCCGTCTCCTTCAGCTGTGATCCGCCCGGTAAAGGCACCCACTGTGTCGCCGCCGAGTCGGGTATCGGCGGTGACCTTCACGGTCGCCTCGCCGTGCGGCGCGATGGTGACCTGGTCGTCGAAGGTGAACATTCCGTTGGGCACGGGGCTGCCGTCAGGGCCGGTGGCATCCATGGTCAGCTTGAGGGTTATGGCGGCACTGCCCATGTTGCGGTAGGTGAGGTTCTTACTGACCGGCTGATCATCGGTGTGCGGCCACAGTGCAATACCGAAGGAGAGGGACGCCTCCCGGGTGGTCACCGTCTGCTTGATCGCCTTGCGCAGGTCGACCCGGCCCGAGCCCTGCTCAAACGGTGTGTACGCGCCCGGCGTTGTTGAGGTGAGCAGCGCCTTCTTGATGTCATCGCCAGTCCAGTCGGGATGCTGCTGGGCGAGAAGCGCAGCGGCACCGGCGACGTGCGGGGTGGCCATGGAGGTACCGCTGAGGCCCACGTACCCTTCGGCTACTTGATCACCCCTGTCAGCAAGCAGGCTGCCTTTCGCAGCTGCGGCTGCAATGGCCACTCCGGGTGCCGTGAGGTCGGGTTTGATCCCAGAGTCGCCGATGCGGGGGCCTGTGCTGGAGAACGGAGCGAGACGGTCTTGCTTGTCCACAGCTCCGACGGTGAGAGCGGCTTCCGCACTGCCGGGTGTGCCGACCGTACCGGAGCCTTCCTGGCCGTTGTTTCCGGCCGCGATGACGAAGAGGGTTCCGCTCTCGGCCGACAGCTTGTTGACGGCCGCCTCCACCGGGTCGATCCCTGGAGTGTCGTAGGTGCCCAGGCTGACGTTGGCGACATCCGCCTTCTGCGCTGCCGCCCATTCCATGCCGACGATTACGCCGGAGAGGCTGCCGGTGCCCTCGTCGTTGAGCACTTTGCCGTTCAGGATGCGGGCGCCGGGCGCTACTCCTTTGTATGTGCCTTCTGACTTGGCCCCGGTGCCGGCCGCGATGGACGCTACGTGCGTGCCGTGGCCGTACAGGTCCTGCGTGTTCAGTGAGGTGGAGAAGTTGCGCTCAGCAATGACCTGCCCCGCGAGATCGGGGTGGGTGGCATCAACGCCGCTGTCCAGGATGGCGATGCGTGTGCCCGTGCCGTCGAAGCCGGCCGCCCACGCTTCGGGGGCGCCGATTTGCGGCACGCTCTGGTCGAGAGTTGCTTGGACCACCCCGTCGAGCCACACCGAGGCGACGCCCGGTGTAGCGGTTCGGCTCGTCGCGGTGGCAGGTCCGTCCGTGAGCGTGGACCAGAGTTGTGTAGAGCCGTTCGCAGGGGCGGTGACCGCGTCGGCGTTGACGCTCGCCAAGGTGTGCTCGACCTCGGCACCTGTGATGGAGCGAATGGCTTTCCTGGACTTGGGACGTGTCTCGTCGTACATCACGATGAGGCCCAGGCCCGGACGCTGTGCGTAAGCGGGAGTACTCAATGTGGTGATGTCGAAGAGGCGCCGGTCCAGCCAGCCGCTGCGTACCAGGCTCCGTGCGTCATCCGGCATGGCATAGGTGTGCTTGCCGATGGTCTCTGTCCGGATGGGTATGTGCTCTCGCCCCTTGGCGGGGCGCACGGAACGGATTTCGCCCTTTGCGTTCACCCCGATCCGGTCACCTGTGATCAGGGGGATCCACCGTTGAGCTGTTTCGGTTGGGGTGCCCTTGACTGCGGAGCTGGGCCCGAACGCCGACGTCGGCGTCGGCACCAGGACCGAGCCGGGTGGATCTGCGAGTGCCAGGGATACCGAGGGGGTCAGGGCGACCAACAGCATACTGATGCCCACCATTGCGCCCAGGGCATGTTTCGGGGACGTGGGTTTCACGGCTTCCTCTCGCTCGTTCACCTTGTGTCCACCCATGGATCGCATGGCTGGATCAGGTTGCGGCGGACAGCGCGGCACAAGCGTGTAGCAGATGCCAACGGATGACCGCGTCCAGGAGTTAGTTGCTAAATACGGCCATGGTTAAGGGACTGTCGGCCGGAATTCCCGTAGGCGTGAACTGACAGACAGACGTGACGAGTCGTCGAAGACTCGTAAATCATCGTGATGGCTGTCCTCCCACTCAAGAGGCGGCTCTGGCGATCTTGCGCCATGACTCATTCGTGCCATGCAGGGGCGGACACGCGGGCGGGGTGTGTGGGAGCGGGTTTCAAGCCCTGGAGGGGCGCACCCGAGCGGAGCCGCGTGCCGCCTGATGCGCGGCAGCGTCGATGGCCGAGCTGTCGACGGGCCAACTGTGAGTTGGGGCGTCGTCCCCGGTGAAGAAGCTCGCGGGCCCTGGCGGCGCGGGCCTTGATGGGCATGGCCTGGGTCTGGACGGTCTTGGTCGCGATCGTCAACGCCTCGGGCACACCAACCGTTTCGTGGCGCTCCTCACCGGCGTCCGCTCCTTGGGGAGGTACCGGGTTCGGTCGATGACGGCGTGGCCGCGGGTGGGATAGCCCCCTCCGGATGGTCGGCGGTCATCCGGGTCAGCGGTTGGCTTCGGTGCCCGGGTTTCGCTTGGGGGTGTGCGTGTTCGGGCGGCGCAGGTCGAGGTGGGTGTGCAGGGCAGCAGCGATCTCGCCCGCGGCGGCGAGCTGGTCGGGCGACAGGGCGTCGATGAACAGCTCGCGGACGGCGCGCAGGTGCGGGAAGGTGGCCGTCTCGAATGCCTTGGCGCCGGTGGGCGCCATGGCGATGTCCGCGCCGCGGCTGTCGGTGGAGCACTTCTCGCGACGGATCAGCCCGCGTCGTTCCATGCGGCCCAGGTGATGGGACAGGCGGCTGCGTTCCCAGCCGATCACCACGGCCAGTTCGGAGGACCGGAGTCGGCCGTGCTCGGCCTCGCTCAGCGCGAGCAGGACGGCGTAGTCGCCTGGGGACAGATCGGTGTCGTCCTGCAGGCGGGCGGCAAGGATTGTTCGCAGCGCTTCGGTGGTCTCGATGAAGTCCCGCCAGGTGCGCAGTTCCTCGCGGGTGGGCAGTTTCCGTTCCGGCATGGTCACATTCCCTCTTACTTGACGCGTCAAGCATATGACGTCATAGTTGAAGCGTCAACATTGACATGTCAATCATCGCGGAAGTGAACACCATGGAAGACCTTGTGCTGGGCCTGGACACCTTCGGCGACATCCCGGCGGACGACTCCGGTATGCCGGTCTCCCACGCCGCTGCCATCCGGCAGGTCGTGGAAGAGGCCGTACTCGCCGACGAACTCGGCGTCGACGTCATCGCCGTCGGTGAGCACCACCGCCCGGAGTACTCGATCTCCACCCCGGAGACCGTCCTGGCCGGCATCGCCTCCCGCACCTCGCGCATCAAGCTCGCCTCCGGCGTGACCGTGCTGAGCTCCGATGACCCGGTGCGCGTCTTCCAGCGTTTCGCCACCGTGGACGCGATCTCCCGCGGCCGCGCCCAGACAATCTTGGGCCGCGGCTCGTTCACCGAGTCCTTCCCGCTGTTCGGCTACGACCTGAGCGACTACGACCTGCTGTTCGAGGAGAAGCTCGAACTGTTCGTGAAACTGCTGGACGAGGAGCCGGTCACCTGGAGCGGCACCACCCGCGCCGCCCTGGACAACGCCGAGGTGTTCCCCAAGACCGAGTCCGGCCGCCTGGACACCTGGGTCGGCGTCGGCGGCTCCCCCCAGTCTCTGGTTCGCACCGCACGGCACGGCCTGCCACTCATGCTCGCGATCATCGGCGGCTCCCCTGAGCGCTTCGAGCCCCACATCGACCTGTACCGGCGGGCCGCCGAACAGTTCGGCACGCACCCCCACCCCGTGGGTATGCACTCGCCCGGATTCGTGGCCGACACCGACGAAGAGGCCAAGGAGCTGTACTACCCGTCCTACAAGGTGATACGGGACCGGATCGGCGCGCTGCGCGGCTGGCCGCCGGTGCGCCGCGCCGAATTCGACGCAGAGGTCGAGCACGGCTCGATGTACATCGGCGCGCCCGAGACCGTCGCCCGCAAGATCGCCCGCACGATCACGGCGCTGGGCGTGGGCCGCTTCGACATGATCTACAGCGCCGGGGACCAGCCGGCCTCGGCACGCATGCGCACGGTCGAGCTGTTCGGTGCGAAGGTGGCGCCCATGGTCCGCGACATCCTGGCGGGTTGAGCCATGACCACCCTCGGCGTCCTGGGCGCCGGCAAGGTCGGCACCGTCCTGGCCCGGCTCGCCGTCGCCGCAGGCTACGACGTTCTGATCGCCGGCTCCGGCGACCCGGCCAGGATCGCCCTCATCGTGGACGTCCTCACGCCCGGTGCCCTCCCGGTGACCACGGACCAGGCCGCCCAGCGCGCCGACATCGTCGTGTCTGCCCTGCCTCTGGGCAAGCACCGCGCCCTGCCTGCTGACGCGTTGGCCGGCAAGCTCGTGATCGACGCCATGAACTACTGGTGGGAGGTCGACGGCGTCCGGGACGACCTCACCGACCCGCGCACCTCCTCCAGCGAGATCGTGCAGGCCTTCCTCCCGCAGTCACGGATCGTCAAAGCCTTCAACCACATGGGCTACCACGATCTCGAGGAAGGCGCCCGCCCGCCCGGCGTCCCCGATCGCAAGGCGATCGCGATCGCCGGAGACGACCCGGACGACCTCACCGTGACCGCGGCCCTGGTCGACGCCCTCGGCTTCGACCCGGTCGTGGCCGGGGCACTGGCCGAAGGTGTGCGCATGCAGCCCGGCACCGAGCTGTTCGGCGCCAACACCGACGCCGCGGACCTGCGGGCGATGCTGGACCGTTTCCCGGCCTCTGACTCCGGCCGCATGCTCGCCCAGGCCCGCGCCACACCACCCCGCAACGCCCATCACTGACCCCCACCACGCCCACCCCTACCAACGCGCCATTGCGCTTACAGTCAGGAAAAGAAAAATGAACGTCGTCCTGTGGATCAGCGCCAGCTTGCTGGCCGTCCTCTTCCTCGGCGGCGGCGCGGCCAAGCTGCTCCAGCCCAAGGAAAAGCTGGCCGCCAGCCCCAACATGGCCTGGGCCGAGCCGTTCTCCCCCGCCATGATCAAGCTGATCGGCCTCGCCGAGGTCCTCGCCGCGATCGGCCTGATCCTCCCCGCGCTGCTGAACGTCGCCCCCCTCCTCGTCCCCCTGGCCGCCACCGGGCTGATCCTGATGATGATCGGCGCCATGACCGTGCACGGCCGCCGCAAGGAGAACCAGGCCGTCGTCATAAACGTGATCCTGCTCGTCTTGGCCGCCTTCGTTGCCTGGGGCCGCTTCGGCCCACACGCATTCTGAACCGGCCGAACAACCAACCAGCGACGACGCGCACGATCGTGCGCGTCGTCGCTGGTTCAGCTGAGTGGACGATCTGTGGCCGAAGGACCGCCTTCGTCCGGCTGCCCAAGTCGCAGGGTCAGGGGCTGTCCTGCCCCTCATGCCGAGGGCAATCCGCTTGAGTTGCTCGATGTCCGGTGCGGGCTCGTTGCCCGGTGGCCGGCAACCGGTAGGAGCCCTCATCGACGGCCGTGATCGCCACCCCAGACCGTCCTTTCGGAAGGTGTCGACGATCCAATCGACCGCGCCTGGAGCTCCGCGGCGAGCGGGGCTTTTCCGAACACTGAAGCGGTGCCGTCGGACACGGCGTTAGCCTTCCGGAACCGTTCCGCCGTGGTGGGATCGTCAGGCCTCCAGCGCTGAGCGTTCACCGGCACAAGGCACTCGCCGCGGTCGTCATCGACCATGACGTGCGCGAGGCCGTCCGCCCCGCCTTCCCGCACCACGCGCAGCTCGGCAGGAAGGGTGCCCCGGCGGCCCGCGCCAACCGACTGGCGTCGTCGGAGCCGTTACGCAGCCGGCCGATCCGCCCAAGCCTGTTCCAGTGCCTGGGTAAACGCCTCGGGTGACTGGACACCACTCACCCCGTAGCTCCGGTCCAGCACGAAGAAAGGCACGCCGCCCGTGCCGAGTTCCGCGGCAAGTCGCTCGTCGGACCGCACTTCTTCGGCGAACGCGTCCGGATTGTCGAGCACCTCTCGCACCTCCGCCTCGCCCAGCCCCGCCTCCACGCCTACGCCCACCAGGGTCTCCCGGTCGTAGATCGAGGCTTCCTCCGCGAAGTTGACCCGGAAGGCGAGGTCCAGGAGCTTGCCCTGCAAGCCGCGGGTGCCGGCGAAGTGCGAGAGACGGTACACGTCAAAGGTGTTCCCGAAGACACGTCCGCCGACGCGGAACTCAAGGCCAACGGCGTTCGCCATGGCCGCGGCCTGCTCCTCCCGCGCGACCTGCTGCTCGCGGGTGCGACCGTACTGTGCCGCGACCGCGTCGATGATCGGAACCGTGCCGTTCTCGGCCTGGGGATTGAGCTCGAAGGATCGGTGCACGACCTCGACCTGGTCACGGTGCGCGAAGGCGGCGAGCCCTCTACTGAAGTGCTCCCGACCTATGTAGCACCACGGGCAAGCGACATCGGTCCACATGTCGACACGCATCATCTGGAATCTCCTCTATGCGGGGGCGGCGGGCTTCCAGCGCCCGGCACGGAATGAAGGGATGCCCGATCAGCCCATCACACCGAGTGACATCCCAATGCTGACCAGTACCTCTCTCACGAGAATAGACGACCGACCATCTTTTGCCAACGTGCCTGGTGGAAGGCCTTGTGTTCGCTGGAAGCTGCTAGATCGAGTGCAACGGATCCTTCCGCGCCGCCGTCGGCGGCACCGCGGAGGGTCATCAAGCTCGGCACGGCAGGGCACAGAGGGAGACTGGCAGCTCCACGCCCCCGGACCCCTTGTGCTCGGTGGTTCAGTTCGCGGAACCGATGTCGGGGCTCATGCGGTGCCGCGGTGGAGACGGGGCGGTCACTGTGCGGTGGACGCTGTTGCCGAGTGCGTCGGTCACGGCGACCCGCAGCGCGACGGAGGCTCAGTGGTGCGCCGGGCTGGGCTCCAGGTCGAACGTCGTCGCACAACGCTTCCATCTTGAGAGACGTCACGGGCGGCCATATCGTCCTGTGCGGACTCAGTCCGGCACCGCGCGTACTATCCCGGCCCACCGCGTTCTGCGCGTCATCCGGCACGTCGTAGTCGAGCTGGAGGAGCGGCAGGAAGCCGCCATCTTTGCTTCGCAGCAGACACCAGGCCGGTTCGCACGTTCCGTCGTCCTCGGGCAGAGGGCATCCAACACGCCATCGCAGCCGCCTGCTTTGCAGGTCCGGACTTGGCGGTCGGAGCCTTGGCTGCCATGAGCGCTGTGTCAGTGCAGTTGCTGCTGCCAGTCGGCCGGTACAGGCCCAGCAGGTCCGGGCGCGGGCTGTGCAAGCGGGCGGGCGGTGGGTTCGGAAAGTTCGGGGCCATCCTTGTAGTACTGCTCGGTCTGCACGTTCCAGAACCAGCTCTCGCCCGGCTCAAAACTGGTGAGGAATGGGTGGCCCGATTCCATCGCGTGGCGTGTCCCATGCCGTGAGGGGGACGAGTCGCAGCAGCCTATGTGCCCGCACTCGGCGCACCGTCGCAAGTGCATCCACCACCCTGGCCCATCACCCGCCAGGCACTCGACACATCCGGTGCCGCTGGGTCGTGCGGTCGGGTCGATACCGGCAATCCGGTCGCCTGCCATGGGCTGCTCCTCGATCGTTGTCGAACCCTGGAGGCACTCATGCCCTCGTAGCCAGGTTCGCGCCGTGAGCACGTGATCGCCAGTCGCCCCGGCCACAGGGTCGGTGCGTTCACCTGGCCGCTCACGGAACAATCGGGGTGCTGGGAAGCTACGCGCTCCCCGGCTCGGCGCTGGCAACCATCCCCGCTGCCTCGCCCCAGCAACCGGAGAGCTGGGCGCTGGCCCGGTCATGTGGCTGATCGCCGAAGGGTCTCCCTCCATTCGTCTCTCACTTCGCGGGATTCATCCATAGCGGGATCGCGCCTTCCGCCGGGTGCATAGGCCGGGGACCGGTCTGCGCGGAGCGGTATGTGGGCGCAATACCAGGCCCGCTCAGCGCCTGCCTGCTCGGCGTCCGTGCCGGTCTGTCGATAGTCGAGCAGGGCGGTCATGACCCGGTGGCGCCCGAAGGCATAGACCGCTGGTTCGACGAACCAGAGGCAGAAGCTGGGGTCCGGGTCATAGACGGCTGCAGCCATCAACGGGGCGAAGAACTCTTCGGGCAGGTTGGCACGTTGGAGCAGTGGCTTGCGCACCGCATGGGCCAGGTGCCGTGCGCGGCGTGCTTCCGGTACGTCGGCCGCGTTCCCGAGATCCATCAGCCGCGCCACCTCGGTGGCGCATGACAGGAATGAGCGTGCAGCTGCCTCGTTGTGCTCTTCGTCCGCCATGGCGACATTCTGAACCTGCTCAGGCCGAGAGGGTACGGGACGATGATTGCTTCTCACCGAGTGAAACGATCACGTCGTGGCTGGTGCGATATCGGCGTCGGTGCCGTCCTGGCTAGAGCCCTTCACTGGGCTGAGCTCGTGCTGTTCGGCAAGAGTTGGTTGCCTCGGTACGACGCGAGCAAGGCGTGGATCAGCAGCGCGGCCGGCCCTGGAGCCTGTCGCTAGAGGACCGTGTCCTGCTGGTGGCGGCGTACTGGCGCACGACCTTAACGATGCGCCAGCTTGCTCCGTTGTTCGGGATCTCCAAGTCGGCCGCGGACCGGATCATCGACCATATTGGGCCGTTGCTGGCGCTCCGGCAGCGGAACCAGTTCCGCAAGGACACCGTGCTCATTGTCGACGGGACCTAGTGCCACCCGCGATCACTCGGTGGCCAAGCAGTCGAAGAGCTACCGCTACTCCACTGCCCACCAGGTCGTCATCGACGCTGACGCCCGACTGGTCGTGGTGGTCAGCCGGCCCTTGCCGGGAAGCCGCCACGACTCCCATGGCTGGGAGGAGTCCGGGGCCAAGGCTGCCGTCGGCACCACAATGACGATCGCCGACGGCGGCTACCAGGGCACCGGCCTGGTCATCTCGCACCGCCGCCGTAAAGGCGAAGAACTCCCGCCCTGGAGGGAGAAGCACAATCGCTCCCACAAACAGGTCCGCGCCCGCGTCGAGCACACCTTCGCCCGGATGACGAGCTGGAAGATCCTGCGCGACTGCGCCTCAAAGGACGGCGTGCACCACGCCATGCTCGGCATCGCTCATCTGCACAACCTTGCGCGCGCGACTGACCGCACCCGGCGTTCAGGATTCGGCGGGCAGGAGCTGGACCAGGCCGACCCAGTTCTCCTCGTCCACCTTGGTCTGTGTGGCGCGGACCCGCCAGCGGCCGGCGGGCAGTGAGACCGGTGCCACGGTGGGCATCCCGCCGTAGGGGTACTCGATGCCCAAGTCCGAACCCGCCCATGCGGAGTCCATGAGTACCGCCGGACCGTCCGAGACCCAGGTGCCGCTCTCATCCCACTCCGTGGCCGGATCTGCGAGGGCAGTGTCTGCCGCGGCACTCAGTCCGGCCTCGGAGTCGGCAGCGAGCCACCGCAGAAACACTCGGTGCTGCGGCAGATAGCAACTGGTCGCCGGCTCATCGGCCAGCACCAGTGCTTGCGCACCGTTCGCGTCAACAGGGATCACACCGGCCAGATCGTCCACCGCGCAGGCCCGGTCGTAGTCGTCCGGGGCGGTGGAGTCTCCCGCCATAAGACCACTCTCCGTACTCCCGCCCCAGGAGGCCAGGGCAGAGACGGGGACGACGATGAGAGGGCCGCCCATCGACTCCACCCAGACAGGGAAGGGGCCGGAGGCATCGTCTGCAGTGGATGAAGGGTTAACCATGCGAGCCAGTGTGCCCTCGCCCTCTGACAACGTCCCTGCGCTCATGGGAACCCAGCACGGGAAAGCTCAACGTCGCAAGCAGCAGTTACGGGACAACCTTTAGCACCGGCCCCAGGACGTGGGACACGGCATCCGGCCCTGGCGGGGCGCTGATCATGTGGGGCTTCCGTCGGGGTGGTCGTTCACCCATGTCAGTCCCCCGATATCGAGTTGGTGGCGGGCGCGGGTGACTGCGACGTAGGCGAGTCGGGCTTCGGCCTCGTCGATGGGGCCAGGGATGGGCCGGCCTTTGTCGTCCTTCTCGTCGGAGTCGCGGGGCGGGGTGAAGTCAGCTGCGATCCTGATGCTCCCCCATTGACGGCCTTTGGCTTTGTGGGCGGTCGAGACGGTCACGTCAGCGGTGTCCTCGCTATCGAGGCGGTGGACGGCGTTGAGGATGGCGTCGGTGCCGTGGGTGTCGACCAGGTCGACGAGCGGCTGGAGGTCTCCTCCGGCGGGGTCGTTTCCTGCGTAGTCCTGCAGGTCGCCCCAGGTGGGGAAGAGGAGGAGCTCGGGGTGGGATGTGCGGCGGCCCGCTCTGAGGTCGTCGGCCGCACGAGCGAGGGCTCGCAGGGATTCGCCTCCCCCGGTCAGAGCTACCCGGAGCTCTGCTTCGAGCAGGTGCATGACTTCGTGCATGGCGCCCACGTTGGTGCGGCACAGGATGGCATCGGGTTGTTCGACCGGCCCGAGGGTGGTGGGGATGGTTTCGGTGCCTGCCAGGCGCAGGGGTGCGTCGGCGATGGCGAGCCAGCGGTTGGCCTCGGTGGCGAGTCTGGGGCCGAAGCGGAACGACTTGGACAGGGTGAGAGCCGTGCCGCGGAAGGTGGTCATGATGTCGCGGGCGCCACGCCATTGGTAGATGGCTTGGGCTGAGTCTCCGACCATGACGAGCTGGGCGTGGTCACGTTGGGCGTTGAAGATCTGCTCGACTACGGGGTTGGTGTCCTGGGCTTCGTCCAGGAGGAGGAAGTCTGTGGGGATCCTGGGGCAGGTAAGTGCCCAGATTTTGAGGTAGTGGTCGTGGTCGAATCGGACGGCTCCGCTCATGGGGTGCTGGAGGTCTGCCCATGCCTTGCGGGCGAAGGGCATGACGATCTGGGTCAGTTGGCTGTGGTCGTCGGCGTTCTCGAGGCTGCGCAGTCTGGGGACGTGGTGGTCGGCGAGCGCTGGGTCCGCGGAGTGGCAGAAGCGGGTGATGGTGCGCAGGGTTGCGTAGGACAGGGCGCGGGGTGAGAGGTCTCGGTCGCCGATGCGGATGGTTTTGGTGATGCCGAGGTCCTGCCCGGTTTTCCAGCTGGGTTGGCGGGGGCCGTTAAGGCGGGTGCGGTAGCGGTGGCCGATGGCGGCGTAGGCGAGGGCGTGGGCGGTCTTGCAGGTGACGGTTGCGGGGAAGCGTGCGGCGGCGTCCTGGGCGATTGCCTTGTTGTAGGCGAGGTATCGGCCGGTGCGTTTGGTGCGGTGTGCAAGGAGTGCGAGCGTGCTGGTCTTGCCGGTGCCTGCGCCTGCTTGAAGGGTGAGGTGATCGCCGGCGTGGAACCGGTCGGCCGCGGTGGTCTGTTCGTCGGTGAGCGTCAGCACCGGGAGGGCTCCAAGAGTGGGCGGCGTTCGGTGAGGCGTTGTGCGGCTTCGTCGCGGCCCGGGTTTCTGCAGTGGTGGTTGCAGGTCGGCTGCGCGTTGGGGGTCACGGTCGGTGGGTGTGGGGGCGGCCAGGCAGTCGTGAGTGGATGTGCTGCCGGTGCAGAAGGGGATCGAAGGGCTCCCACTCGACGAGGCTGAGGTCGGCTGCTCCTGGGGCAGCGTGGTCGGGGCAGTGCTGGTGGCGCCATCGCAGCTGCTCTGCGTAGGGCAGGTGGGCGAGGTCGTACACGGCCATCAGGTTCGCCGGACAAGGTGGGCGGCGGCCGGCGGTGGGTGCTGGGAGCAGTGTCCAGATGCCGCCAGGGGTATCGGGGTCGAAGACTGGGCGGGTGCAGCGACGGCGCTGTCGCGTCTGCGAAACGCATTGGATGGTGTCGATCGGGCGCGGGGCTAGGCGGAGGACGCGCAGGAGATGGATGACGGGCCTGACTGGCCTGCAGGTGGTGGTGGGTGATGGGGATGGCTGGGCGGCCGGGGGTGTGAAAGCGCCGTTGTTGATGAAACGGCGGGTGTGCAGGGCCATGTGGCGGCGCAGGGTGGTGATCTGTGGGGTGAGGACGGCGGGAGCTGGTTGTGCGGGGCACAGGGTGGCGTGCGGGATGCGGCACCAGGGGCTGCCGTCGTGAGCTGGGTGGGCGGTGCCGGAGCTGACGTGCCAGCGGCTGGTGACCGGGACGGCGGCTGCGGGAAGTTCCTGCGGATGGAGGGGGACAACCCGGCCGTCGTCGGCGGAGTCGGCGCAGGGGTAGCGGTCGATGCGGTTGCCGCAGTCGGGGCAGCGGCCGGGCTGGGCGCTGCGGACGAGGCGGGTGGGGCTGTCAGGGGTGACGCGCAGGGCGCGTGAACGTGAGGGGCGGGCGGGGGAACCGTCCCATCGGCGGCCTGATGAGGCCGTGGCGGAGCACATGTCGGCGAAGGTGGCAGGTGACACGCCCGTGGTGAGGGAAACGTGCCGAGGTGTCCTGCGAACGACTTAGCGTCGTGGAACGCGTATGCGATTGCCCGTACGGGAGTTCCCTGTGGCGACTGGATCGGGTGATCTCCGGGCGGTGAAGCCTGGGCGTTAGGTGCGGGGTTCTGCTGGTGGTTCGTGGCCTTCGCAGAGGCGGGCGATGAGGTGGTCGACGGGCACGTTGAAGGCGTGGGCGATGGCGTGCCAGGTCTTGAGGGATCCGATGGTGCGGCCCTGCTCGATTTCGATGAGGGTGCGTCTGGCCAGGCCGGTACGGTCGGCGAGTTCGTCGTAGGTCCAGCCTCGTTCGCTCCTCAGCCGGGCTAGCTCCAGGCGGAGTGCGGTGAGGTTTGGGTCGGGCGGGAAGGTTGTCACCTCACCATCCGATGGTGCAGACCCCTGCCCTGTCAGTGCAGACCTCTGCCCTATTTCCGCAGGTCGCCGCACCGCCGCGAGGGCAGAGGTCTGCACTACGGTGCGTTTCCTCACCCCGCTCCCTCGGGATGAGGGACTCATTGGCATCACGGCGAGCAGGACCGGAGGAAGACGCGCCCCATGAGGCAGTGCACGATGCAGCCAGTGCAGCGCACCTGGACGGTGGAGCTACGCCCCGAGCGCGGCGGACCTGTGCTCGTCTGCTCAAGGTGCTCTTCGTCAGGCACCGCACCTATTCGCGCCTCGGCGCACGAGGCGATGACCCACCTGGCCCTGCATGCGCGCCGCGACGCGCTGCCCGCACACTTGCGCACCTGCCAGTGCCACGCACGCGGCTGCAGGTGGCACCCCAGGCATCGCGGCTGCGCCGGGAGCATCCTGCTCGTCCTGGCCTGGGAGCGCGGCGGTCGTCAATGGCGGCTCGCCGACACCTGTGCCGCCTGCGCTGGTGCCACGGAACATGCGGCGGTCGTTCCGGAGACTGCGCTGCCCAGTTCACCCCCCGGTTTCCCGCCCCAACACCGCAGGCTGCACGGTCTCGCTGACGAGGTTCGGGTGCGCGAGATGCTCAGCTATCTCGCAGCCGCCCTGCCGGCAGAGGCTTCTGCGGCTTCCCGCTTGCTTGCCTTGCAATGCGCACTGCGCTCGAGCTGCGGCGGCGATGTGCGCATCCCCACCGGCCTCGTGCGCGGAATGCGGCTGGGTTCGGATGCCACCCCACTAGGAGAACTGGAATGGGCAGGCTGGCTCCATATCCACGCTGTGCGGCCGAACAGCCCTCGCCAGGGATTCTCCGCTCGGCTGCTGGATCCCACGGTGCGCACCCAAGCTCCTGGGCGACTGAGCCGTGCCCGAGCAGCCGACTGGGCGCTGCGCGTCTGTGGAGCGCGCCAACTCGGCCCGCTCGGGGTGACCACCAGGCTGCTCGCGCTGGTACTCGGGGCGCATCTTCCTCCCGGTTCTGCTCATGCAGCCGTCGATCGGGAGATGCTCGGGCGCTTGTCCGGGCTTGCTCTGCCTCAGCTGTCCCAGGAACTTGACCTGCTTGCCGACAGGCGGTTCCTGCGTTCATGGACCTTCGAAGCTGTATCTGAAGACGTTCGGTGGGCCCTCTGGTCGCCGAATCAACTCACTCATGATGAGTCTTGAAAGCAGTTGCTCGCTGGCCCAAGCGTTGGAACCGACTGGCTGCAATTCCGTCCCTAGTCTCTGCCAAAAGGGGGTGTACTGCTAGTAGTTCAGGCCAGCGGGCTGCGCCCGGGCGTGTGCAGGATTCTCTTCGCTCAGAGTCAGCGCGGGGGTGTGGGTGTGGGGTGAATTCACGGCCAGGGAAGTTGCTCACAGCAAAGTGTGAGTAGCATCAGGGACTTACCCCCATTCGCAAACAGAAAGATGAGGGCCTCATGTCCCAAGTCGCTGCAGCCTCCACCGTCACCGCAGGTTACGCGCAGAAGGTCACGGAAGACCTCGCGCTCACCAAGAAGGAGCAGGAACGGGTCCGTGCTGAACTGGCCCGGCTGCAGGACGAGCTCCAGCAACTCGAGGAGAGCGAGAAGGTCCTGGTGAAAATGCAGGATGTACTTGGCGGTTCCAGCGAGTTGAACCACGGGGGCGGGAAGAAGGCCCCCGTGCCGGCTGCGCGTCGTGGAAAGGGTGCGACAACGCGGCAGAAGAAGGTTTCGCGTACGGCCAAGCCTTCGAAGGCCGGCCGTGAGGCTCCCGCCGGGAAGACCGCCTCGCCCAAGGGCGAGGCCGAAGAGACATGGGCTGCGCTGGCCAGCAGTTACCTGGCCGGGCAGAACGAGCCGAAGTCCGCCGCGGAGGTCTCCGCCGCGTTGACCGAAGCCCATCCCCAGCGCAAGGTGCAGGCGCCTGTCGTGCGCAACGCCCTGGAGCATGGTGTTGCCCGCGGTCTCCTGGAGCGTTCCAAGCAGGGCCGATCCGTGTACTACACCCCTGCTTCTGCCGCCACAGCGGCTTCCTCCGATGAGCCCGCTACGTCTGCCCAGTAGGCACGGCAGCGAATGGCAGAGTGTGCGGTGAGTCGGCCGCCCTGCTGGTCACGGACGACCAATGTCGAGCAGGAGCTGACTTTTACCTCGGCGGCATCAGTTACTCCTCCGAGGTTGGTCCGTGCGCAGCGACCTCCTAGCCGGATTGATGGGTCACGCGAAGTCTCCGCTCAGCCGCCTGGTCATCGCCTTGGTGGCCGTTCACGCACTGCCTGGTGAAGAACTCCGCACGATTCGGACAATCGATCTCAACCTTGCCTGCGGCACCCTCGAAGTCCGCCGCGGCTTGCTGCGGCCGGCCGGCATCGACGAACCCCAGAACATTGCCTCGCAGGACCCTCCCCAAGAACGTCACCCTCGTCGGCCTGCGGCAGGACCGCATGCTAGACGAGGCGTTTGCCACCGGTGATCCCCTCAAGCTGATGCGGCTTTTCGGGATCACCGCGCAGACCGCTATGCGCTATGTCAGCGCCGCCTGCCCGGAGCGCACCGCGAAACTGCCCTGGTAGCGGGCCTGCTCCCAGCCCGATGCCAGCTGAAAGCCCGTGGCGGTGTAGCAGTGGGTCCGGCATCATCCCCATGTGATTGTGATGCAACCCGTTCTGGAGATCTCCGCAGCCGACGACTTCGCGCTCTGGCCTGTTCGCGAGCACGAGTCATATGGCTACCTCGTGCTGAACGGGGAGCTCACTCCGGCGGAAGTCGGCACGGCGGTTATGCAGATCGCCGACTGCAACGACTTCGAGCCGGAGGAGGAGCACGGGCCGTGTCCGACCGACCCGCTCGGCACCTTCCTGCACGGCTTGCTCACCATGCCTGACTTGTTCGCCGCCGGCGGCTTCCGGGTGACCGACAACGCCACCGACATCGTCTTCGTCGAGCCAGGCTGCTGCAACGGCCTGGAGACCTGGCGCGACTGGCTGGAGGTGCTCAACGGCACCGGCTACTCCTACTTCGGCCACGATCCGTCCTCGACGGCCGAACGTCTTGGCGACATCGTCCGGCTGACGCTCGACGCGCACGAGACGGACAGCAGCCCGGTGATCGAGCTGTCGGTAGACCAGATACGCACGCTCGTCACCGGCGCCCAGCAGGATTTGCAGGACTTCCTCAGCCTTGCCGAAACCTGGGCTGAACAACACCTGCCGGCACACGCCGCCGCCGTCACTGCCGCCCTGGCACGGGCACTGAACCTGGCGCCCACACCATGACCAGCTTCCTGACCCACCGAGCGCGCGTGCACGACGCCCGGCTCCCCCTCCACCGGCGGCACAGCGCGTTGCGCACTTGCCTCACCGTTTTTGCTCCTTACGGCTTGCGGGCGACATACCACCACCTCACGCTCAGCGCCGCGATCCCCCGTCGGTTGGAGGCGGACCCGGACGCGCTGTCGCGGGCGGTGGAGGAACTGCACGAGGCGCGGGTGCTGTGGCTTGTGCGGGCAGACGAGTACGCAGCGCAGCGCCGGGCGGAGAAGCAGGCTGGGCGGCGGGCTGTACCGAACCCTCGGCCGTGGTGGCTGCAGAGCTGGTGGGAAAGCCCCGACCGTGCCTGGTACGAAGACCCGTTTCGCCACCCGTCGCTGCGTCTGTCCGAGTACGTCCGGCGACAGAACGCGATTCTGGACGGCGCCGAGCCGCCCGGCTGCCCGGCTTGCGGGGATGAGGGACCACGAGTGCTGAGCTCGACCGGGCACGGTTGGGTCGAGCTGTGCCGTGGGTGCGCACGGGCGCTGGCGCCATGTCCGTGCGGGCAGCGGCACCGGTTCGTGCCAGAGACCCCGTTCAACTGGAACGAAATCTGGCGACGGGCGCACATGAGCGATGACGGCACGCCGAACCCACATTGGCCTGCCGGTTAGCCAGTTGGATCGGCAGCACTGCAAACGCTCGGAAAATCAGATTCCGGCAGCTTCGCCGGAACCCGCGTGCGGGACCGCCGCAGCTATCAACTGACGCGCAGGTTCCGGCCTGCCAGCGTTCAGGAATCTCGGAACCCGCGTGCTTCCATCGACAGGTAGTTCAAGTGCCACGACGTGTTCTCGGGCCAGGTCGTGGTGCAGGCGGCCTGGCCGGGACGGCGTGCCGTCCAGGATTCACAACCGCTCCAACCGCACGGGGGCGCTCGCCGATTCTCCGCCTGAGCCACGAAATCAGTGGTGTGCCTCTTCAACAGCAAGCGAAGGGCCGCCCTTCGCATGAATGGACGGCGGACAGACCCCACATGTCAGATAGCGCCCCTGCCTACCGCTCATCGAACAAAGCTGCCCCGCCCGGACAAGCACGCCGGGGCTTCTGACAAAGTGGCGTGGCCCGGGGTGGACGGCTGGTGTGCCCGGCCGGCGACGGAACGTTCACCCCGGGCATTCGTGTGCTGTTTCAGGCGTGGTCATCATCGCGCTTGCGTCGACGCGGCTGGTCGACGGATACGAAGCGGAGCGCTTCAGTCTTCGGCACGGACCTGAACCTCCTCTCCCGCGCGGGAATGCGTCACGGTGGACGGTATGAGGCATGGCAGCATGCTTCACCTGGTGGCTAATGCCCTAACCGCCCGCGCGGCGACGGTCGTTTCACCGCGATCGGGTGCACTGCCAGTCCCGCACGCCTCGCCACCGAGCCGTACAACCGGGCTCAGGGCGCGACTTCGTAGTTCACAGTCGTGTCTGCGCAGCTGTCGGCGAGCTTCACCAACGCTGCCCGTTCCTTGTCGTCGGCGTTGAGTCCCCACCGCAGTTTGGTTGCAGTCCAGTCTGCGGCGTACTGGCAGTGGGTAGCTTCGGCCGGCGGCAACCAGCTGGCAGGGTCCCTGTCGGACTTGCTGCGGTTCGTCTTCGCGGTCACCGCCACCAGCGAACGCTCGGCGCCAAGGTCGTTGGCGAACGCTTCGCGGCGATCAGCGCTCCAGCCGAATGCCCCGCTGTCCCAGGCTTCGGCGAGCGGGATCATGTGGTCGATGTCCAGCTTCCTCGCCTCGGTGATCTCGGCGCCGTCGTAGTACGACATCCACACACCACCAGTGAGTACGCACCGGTCCCCTTGCTGGGGCTTCGTGGTCGCCTCCTCGAGGAGGACTTCGGCCCGGGTCTCGCATCCGTCGTCGTCCTCGTCGACCCAGTGATTGAAGCTGTCGCGTTCATACCCGTCGCGCTTTTCCGTCCCGGCCGGGATCTTCGCGATGGCGTCCGCGAGCGAGAGGGCACCCTCGGCGGGCCCGCCGGCCGCACCGGACGGTGCCGGCGAGGCGGCGGACGATCCCTCGGCCTCGGAGGGTTTCGAGTCACCGGTGTCCGCGGCCTGGGGGTTGCACCCGGCCAACGACAGGGCGAGCAAGGCGGCAGCAACGGGCGTGATGCGGCGACGGTTCACAAGCGAACTCCCTGATGGGATGCAGTGGCCCACTCATGTTCGCAGCGTTACGCCTTTACTGACAGGTGGTCATGTGTGCGGGCCTACCTGCAGTAAGCAGGCCGTGCACCACCTGGGCCCAGTGCCGACAGATGCCGGTAGCCGCGGCTGTTCAACTCAGCCCAGGTAAAGACTGGAAGGGACTATCCAGCCCAGGGTTCCGGCCCCTGCCTGACGGCGGGGGCTCCCTAGACTGGTCGGCGGGGCCGCAGTTCGACCGATCACGGTCCTGCTCAGTCCCGGCTGCGCGCCCGTGGTCGGCATGACGGCCGAACTGCCCGCACCGGACGGACGGTGCGGGCAGTTGATGATGAGGATGGATCCCGGCTCCGGCGGGCCCACTCACCTGCGCTCACCCCGCGTGGGGCCCGGCAGGCAGGAGCCGGCTTTCAGCCCGCCGTGCCGTTGATCAGCGGCGGTGGTGGTGGCGGCCGCCCCAGGACTCGGTGTCGACGGTGCGGCCGCGGTCGTTGCGCAGGACGGCGGTGTCGGAGTAGTTGTCCCAGACGTAGGAGCGGCGGTCCTGGAAGAGGTCGGTGCGGGTGTCGCGGCCGATGCCGGTGTGGACGCGGACGGTGGCGCGTCCGGCGAGGCGGACGTCGTCGAAGCGGTAGCGGTTACCGTCCTCGTCGCGCAGGGTCCAGCCGTCCAGGTTGACCGCGCGGCGGCTCTGGTTGGTGATCTCGACCCACTCGGCGTTCAGCGACCGGTTGCTGCGGTTGTCACGGCCCGGGCTGTCGGCCTGCACGTCACTGATCACGACGCGGGGGCCGGGGCGGTGGCGGTCGCCGTCGTCGGCGGAGGCCGGCAGCGCGATCGCTGAGACAACGGCACCGGCCGCCAGGACGGTAGCGGCTGCGCGGCGGGCGGTCGAAGAAGCAGACATAGGTGATGTCCCCTCAATCACAATGCCCCGGGCCCGGTTCAAGACCCCAGAGGCGGTACGAGTTCCCGACCCGTCCTGGGCCGAGAACACACACTGTGCGACCCCGACCGGGGCCTCGGGAGACCGACTCGACCCCGGTAACCAAATGCGGACATTTCCGTAACGATCCCCTGCATCGGTCAATCGATTAATATCGACATGAACTCGACATTCGATGAGGGCTACACCCACCCTGCGGGTGATCGGCAGCAAACGCTTGCGCACCCCCGGCGCACAACCGGTCTATCCACAGGCGCATCGCCATTCCGGATGTCGCCCAATCGGTAACAAGCGGCATCCGCCGATTCTCGAACACACGGCATGGCGTCACACACTTGCGCTAAGTGGTACTCATCAGCATCAAGCGGATCGGCCACTTCGAAGCGTCCAAGCGCTGAAGCCGAGGGGCCGAATCTCGCAGATGTCGTCACAGGCAGGCGGGTTCAGCGGCTTCGGTCAAGAGGCCGGTGCAGGTCCGGTTGGCTCCGAGAGAGCGGTCGCAGAGCATCCCGTATGGACGGGGTTGGACCCGGAGGGCAATCCTCACCGCGCAGGAGTCGGTAGACGGAGACGTGGGGCACCCGGATCGGCAGTGAACCGACCGCCCAGCCGGTCAGCGTGCCCGAACTTGAAGCTTCGGCCAGAGATGTGTCCTTGCCGTCGGCTCACACCGGCCCGCTCATTCGGCACATGGAGGCAGACAGCGCATTGGAGACGCCACCTGCTCATGGGATTCGTGGTCCGGGCTGCGGGCGTCGCTGCACCAACAGGGAGATGGCACATGTTCAACCTACCCACCCGTGTGGCGGCATGGACCGCATTTTCCGCGGGGTGCACCTCATGAACGTCTTCGGGAACGGCCTCGCACTCGTGCAGGTCATTGATGCGCTCGCGTCCCCCGGTGACGTCGCGCAGGTGGCGGCCGGCAGCAGTCAGGTGCTGGCGCCCCTCTTCGCCTCTGTGGTGAGCCTGCTGGTCGCTCTGCTGGGGTGGCGGCTGATTCGTCGGCACCGGAGCAGCGACCATGCCAGGTCCGGCCTCGTTGCCGTTGAAGAGATCCTCGGGAAGGTTCACGTAGAGGTTCTGCGGCTGACGGCGCTTGAACGCGCTGCCATGGGTGCGGACTTCGCGGCGTTGCGTGAACTGCTGCCGCGCGTGCAGCATGTCGCTGGACAGCACGAGTCCGCGCTGCACGACGAGCTGAGCGGAGTCGTCCTGGCGATGTCCGCGTACATCGGTTCGGCCGTCATCTCGGCCGACGAAGTAGGCGCGGCTTACCTCGCCTCCACTTCTACCGCCGAGGTCCCACCTGGGCTCGCCCTGGACAGGCTCATCAGCCAAGTACAGAAGCAAGGGCGTGAGGCCACCCACCTCATCGACCTGATCACCTCGGCCGAGAAGCTCGTCAGGGAGCTGCGGAAGCCATAGATCAGCCGTAGGCGGTGTGCCCCTCCCCGGCCGGGGAGGGGCACACCTCTGCGTTGTCCCGGTGCAGGCGGCCCTCCAGTTACGGGGAGGAAGGCTGCGCCCTGGTGGTGGACAGCGGCAGCCGAGTTCAGTCGAACAAGAGTTCATTCAAAGAATCTTGGTGAACCGCTCACACAAGGCGCCGTTTTGGACACATCCCTCTTGGTCGGGGGGACAGCCGCCGAAACGGAGAACAACACGTTATGACCGAGTCCGCCGAGAGCCGGAAGGATTCCACGCTACCCGGGCAGCGTGGTCCTTCCCCGGGTTCTTCTGATGGTGCACCAGAAGATCAACAGCCGTGCCATGAGGATCCGCAGGACGAAGAGAGGGATGCACCTGAACTGCCGTTGGAGGCACGTGAGCTGATAGCAAGGCTCGCCGGCCAGGGAAAGTTCCGGCGGAAGATCGGCCGAATGGTAGGCGAGCGGTTCCAGGACGACGTCTTCCAAGAAGCGCTCCTGGGACTGGTTATCCAAGTCGGCAGGACCGTGGAGCGGGACAGGCCTGCGGACGGGTCCGCCGATGCCCCATCACCGGCCGCCGTACCTGAGACCCGCCAGGAGGGTGATCTGCTGGTGCAGGCTCCCGACCTGCTGGCTTCTGAGAGCGAGGAAGTCGATCCGCCGTCGGTCGATGGCTCGGTGCGCGACTGGTCCGCGTACTTCATGACGATCTGCAAGAACAAGGCCAACCAGAAGCTCAAGGAGATGAGCCGGTCGATCGAGGTGTACGCCTCCGATCCCGCCGCGCATCCGTCATCAGGGAACTTGCTGGTGGAACTGGCCTCCGATCCGGACTCCGGATCGCGGGCACTCACCGTGCTTCGGGAGGTGCTGACCCCTTATCAATTCCAAGTCTACGTACGCCGTCACTGGTACGACATGGATCTCAAGGCGATCGCAAACGACCTCGGCAAGTCGTATGCCGGCATCCGGCGAGCCCTCACTGACGCGAACAAAAAGCTGCGGGATCCACGTGTCCAGGCCCGATTCGACTACAAGCCCCGCAATAAGAAGAACCGCTAGCGCTTGTGGATCCCGTTGCGAGACCACGGTCTTCTCTCGCCCAGGGAGATGACCGTGGGCTCTGATCGGGGCCCAGAAGTGCCTGCGGCAATCAGGCAGTCCTGCTCCGAACCCCAGACACAAGGAGACCAATCCATGCCTCTCATCTCGCTGCTTACCGGGATGTTCGCCGCTACGTTCGACGCACTACGGCAACTTCTCGATCGCTGGGTGACTCCACGGGCAGCTTCCCCTGTCCCTCCGCGGAAAGGCCGGCTGTCAACCGATGAGCACATCCAACTCGCCCTGCGCAGGTACGGTGCCAGTTCTCCTGCGCAGGGGCGCGCCAGCACCCCGTGGGGAGCCTCGGACTGCGAACCCCGCAAGCCCGATGGAAACCGCGGCTCAAGGGCTTTTAGCGCCCTGCGCCGGACGACATCCGGAAAAATTGGGCGCCACGCTGGGCCACCCCACGCGGCCGTCATCGCAGCCATCGGCTTCGCGGGCACTGACGCCACATCATCGACACCACGATCTGGCGTACTGGTTAGTGCACTGTGCCTGATCAGCGCAATGGTGGTGCTTGCCAGCGTGGCAGCATGCCTCAGCCTCGGGCTCACCCGGCAGCAACACACCGCCGCACTCAACGAGTCCGGACGCCACGCCCAGGGGGAACTCCTAGCCGACGCCGAAAGGTAGAACTGTCCAGCAGGCCCCCGCGCGCAGGATTCGGGAACTCTGGCATCCGGCTAGCCCTTCCCGACCATCGCAGTGGTGGCCTCCGTAAAACAGGAGAACTAGCTGACCTCATAGATTGTCCGAACGGGCAACCCCGCGCATGACGGGCCTATTGCCTACACATCAGACAGCAGGGGCTGTCGAGGGCGCTGGCCCCCGGCAGCCCCAAGCTCTCAACATGCCAGCAGCATATGAACCAGCCCACCTGTCCTCAATGGCAAGCCTCCTATCCACGTACCCGCCCGCGACGAGCGGTGGAGACGTGGCACGTACCAGCCCGAGCTGTCAGAACGGTGGTTCGGTGGAGTAGGCGCCGTCCCCGGCGGGTGCGGTCGGTTTGCTCACCGGCTGCTGGAGGACTCGTACAGCGTCCTCGATGCGGCCGAGTTCGATCAGGCGCTCGGCACGGAGAGAGCCGCCGAATGTCGGGTGCCGTTCGAGGACTGCGGCAGCTTCCTCGGTGCGGCCGGCTTCAGCAAGCACGTCGGACAGGACCCAGGCCGCGTACCACGTGTCGCCCTCGGGGTGCACCCGCGCCTGCTCGATCCCTTCATCGAGCAGGCCGCAGTCGGCCATGAGCGGAAGCCGCATCCGGAAGAAGTCCCACTCCTCCTTGCCACCGTGGCGATCCCTGAGGGCATCGAGGTGGGCCAGGCCGTCCCGGGGCCGGCCGTGATCGGCGTACAGGGTGCAAAGAGTGTGGACGATCCAGTCCTCCGCGCCGTGTTCGGCGAGCGCGCGCATCACCTCGATCGCCTCGTCGCCCCGTCCGTGCCGGACCAGGAGCTCGGACAGCGGTACAGCCACATGCCACATGCCGTCCGGCGTAGCACCAAAGGTGCGGTAGGCGGCGATCGCGCCTTCCACGTCGCCGCGTTTTTCCAGCACTTCGGCAAGGCGCTGCGCGGCGTGCCCGTGGTACTCGGACGCCGCGTACGCACGCAGTTCCGTGATTTGGTCGTGCCTGGCCAGCAGGTCGGCCAGCTGGTCACGGCCGTTGACGGAGGTGGTCTCGCGGGTGTGCAGCAGGGCGATCGCCTCCTCGATCCGGCCCTGGCGTTCCCTGATCGTGGCGAGCAGGCCGACTGCGTTGGACGGTTCTATCCGCAGGTTGTGGCAGTCGGCGTCGCTGCAAGCGGGGACCGCACCTTCTACCCGGGCCTCCAACAGGGCCGCCGCTTCCTCGTCCATGCCCGCCGCTTCGGCGACGTCGACCAGGCACTCGGCGAGGAACCAGTCCTGGATTTTGGTGCGCAGCAGCATGAACGCCTCGCCGCTGCGGTCGTGGCGGGCCAGCAGGCGCGCGAAGAAGACCAGCGCCAGCCGGTCACCGGCCTGCGCGTACGGGCGGGACAGCGCGATCGCGTCCTCCACCCGGCCCCAGCCCTCCAGCAGCTCCGCACGGGCCCGGGCCGCCGGCCACCAGTCTGTGGCGATGTACGGAGCGAGCACCTCCAAGGCCTGCTCGCGCTGGCCCCGATGCCCGAGCAGTCGTGCCCACTCCAGCGCGCAGAACCACTCCCCGCGGCCGGCCTGGAACTCCACTTCCCGCTCATGACCGAGTTCGAGAAGCCGCGCCACCAGTAGTGGAGGAATGCAGCCCGTCAATGTTCGGGCCCGGTAGTCAAGATCAGCAGCGTCCACGACAGCGCACCCTAGCCCTCACCACTGACACGGCCCGCACGTCAGAGCCATCGCACGGGAGTGCAGACGTCAAAAATCGACCCGGCGGGGGCGCCTGAAAGCCCCAGCACTTCGGGGATGATCTGCGCATCGAATCAGTTGGACGTCAGACGTACCTGTGCTCCGGTGTGGAAGCCGGCTCGTTGTCTCTCCTACATGTATCCGCTGCTGTTGTGGTGGTCGTTGTAGGAGCGGTCGGTGGAGTCCATGTCGGCGAGGACGGCGCGTGCGAGTTTGCGGCTGAAGGATGAGTCCTCGCGGTCGGGGTCGTCGATGGCTTCCTGCAGGTGGAAGGTGAGGGTGGCCCAGTTGCGGAAGTTGCCGTGGCAGGCGAGGTCGTTGACCCACAGCAGGTCTTGGGGTGACACGTCGGCCCACACGGGGTGGTAGTTCGGCATGGTGTCGACGACTTCGTCGGGGCGCAGGGGTGCGTATTGCTGCCATAGGCAGATTCGGGATGCGAGTGCGGCGCGGCTGCGGATGCGCTGGTAGCAGTTCTCTCCGCCGACGAATACGACGGCGAGGTGGGTCTGTTTGTCGGCCCAGAGGTCGCGGATGTATTCGAGGATGAGGTTGCTGAGGGTTTGTGCTTCGTCGAGGACGATGATGCGCGGTTGGGCGGCCAGGGTGCTTTTGATCAGGCGTTGTGTGGTGCGGTGGCCGGGTTGGAGGTCTTCGGGCAGTTCGAGGGCTTCGGCGAGGTCGGCCCTGAAGTCGTTGAGGGGGTATCCGGGCGGGTACTGGAAGCGCAGGGTGGTGTGTGCGGCGAGGTCGTAGAGGTTGGTGTTGACTGCGAGGGTTTTGCCGAGGCCGACCGCGCCGTGGATGCACATCATGCCGTTGGCTTTGATGACTGTTTTCAGGTGTGCTGCGGTGAGGCGGGTTGCGCGGGTGGGGCGAAGGGTGGCTCCGCGCAGGCTGAGGTGGTGGTCTTCGGGTGAGGGCGGGCTAAGGGCGTGCATGTCCGTCTGCGTCCTTGTCCGTGGTGGGGGTGGTGTCCCAGGAGGAGGTGGGTGCGGGGAGGTTGGCAGCGGGCTGGGTTGGCAACTGCGGTCGCGGAATGCCGTCGGGGGCGGTCTCCCAGGAGGTGGTGGGCTGCGGCAGATCCCGGAGGGCGTCTTGTGGGGGTGGCTTCGGGTGTGGTGTGGAGAGGTTGGCGATGGTGGGGCTGAGGAGGACTGGCGGGGTTGTGTCGGTGACGGCGCTGTAGCGCTTGCGCAGGCTGGCTTCGGTTTTCTCCAGTCGCCGTCTGAGAGCTGCGGCTGATCGTTTGCGGGTTCTGAACAGCTCGTGGCGGCGTTGTTCTGCGTCAGGGTCTGGGACGCCTTGTTTGAAGCCGGGGCCGAGGTAGGTGCTGGTTTTGGGGTCGGTGAGTTCGATGCGCTGGTCGTGGTGGGGCATGAAGCGGACAGCGACCTTCTTGCCGACGCAGCC
The DNA here is from genome assembly GCF_045207585.1 of Streptomyces sp. NBC_00887. Taxonomy (NCBI): domain Bacteria; kingdom Bacillati; phylum Actinomycetota; class Actinomycetes; order Kitasatosporales; family Streptomycetaceae; genus Streptomyces; species Streptomyces sp. NBC_00887. Next base: position 9,707,276 of record NZ_CP108788.1, on the reverse strand, counting down.
GTTCATCCAGGCGTCGAGGTAGATCTTGTTGTCCCAGTGGACGCCGTTGCCTTGGATGATGAAGGTCTTGCGGGCGGGTTCGAGGGTGAAGGTGTGCAGTGCCTCGGGCGGGATGTCCCTGATGATCGTCAGGTCGTCTTCCCAGGCCTGTGCGGGCGTTTTGTTGCCGAGGTTGCGGATCTTGTGTTCGTAGTTCCACCAGCGGACCCATTTGAGCAGGAGGCCAACGAACTGCTCGAAGGTCAAAAGGTCTTCTATGGGCGGGCGTTTGCTTCGTCCTGGCTTCGTGGTGGGGCGTTCGGTGTAGCCGGGAAGTCCGGCGAAGAGTGTGTCTTTGACTGCGTCGTTGATTGCTTCGATGGTGCCTTTGAGTTCGGGATGGCGCGGAGGCAGGTCGACGCGTCGGATGCAGAAGGCGGCAAGTGCTTCTTCGACGGTTTCGCACAGGAAATCTTTCCCACGGTCGATGCGGATGAGGGTGGGGGCACCGCCGAAAGGGCCGTGGTGGCGGCCTCTGAGGATCGCTGAGCGCAGAGCAACGAGGATCGCTTCGCGAGACGGGGAGTGGGGCGTGATCGCCACTCCGCAGATGGCATCGGTAGCCGCCTCGGCGAACCATGTGATGTGGGGGCAGATGACCTCGTTGTTGAGACCAACGTGGACATCGGCGGTCTTATGGTCGCCTTCCCAGGCATCGTTGCGGTTTCCCCGCTCCCGGGTGTTGTGGACGTCGTAGCGGCGGCGTGCGGTTTCGCCGCCCTTGAGACCTGCGAGGTGTCCGGGGTCGAGTTCCCGGGTGATGGTGCGGTGGAGGGTGGCGTAGGAGTAGCGGCGTCCTGGCTTGCCTGGGATGTCGAGGTGGCCCTCGTCTGCGAGTTCGCGGTAGGCGGCGGCCGTGTTTCCGCACCAGCGGGCGAGTGCGTCGTGGATTTGCGGGGTCAGCCGCAGGCAGTCGCGTGGCTGGGGTGTGTAGGTGCCGTCGTGGGAGAGGGCGTTTTCGATCCAGCGGTCGATGGTTTTGGTGCTGCGGCCGAAGGCGCGGGCGACGAGTCGTTTGTCATCGGTGGTGAGTTTCCCGGTCTGCTGCAGGTGGAGGAGGTTACTGATCGCGGCTTGTCGCTGGGGCCTGGTGTCCGGGGTGGGTTGGGCTGCCATCGGTGTGTTCCATTGCTATGCGGGGGCGAGGGAGAGCAGTCCTGCGCCGTAGGACTGTCCGCGGCCGATGCCGTTGACGAGTGCGGTGGCGAGTGACTGTGGATCGGTAATGAGCGCGGTGCCGTCGAACTGGACCAGGCGGTGGAAGGGGCCGGGTCCGGCGCTCCGGGGCCGTCGGAAGTTGCGGGGTTCCATGGTGGTGGTGTCGGGGGCAAGTCCGGCCTGGGTGGCGCGGCGGTGCCACCATGCGAGGGCGTCGGGGCCGCGAAGGGCGACGACTGCTCCTCGCCGAAGGGGGGTGGCGGGGGTGGTCTGTCGGCCACTGGGGCCGGGATGGCGGCGTGGCGGGTTCTTTCCGATGCGGGTCGAGGGGTTGGCGATGATGCGGTAGCGCACGCGCATGGAGGGTGTCAGGCGGTGGATGACGGGGGCGAGGTCGATGGTGCGGGCGTCGCCGTAGCCGGGGGGCAGGTGCTCGAGTTGGGGTGATGCGGTGGTCTGCACGTACAGCAGGGGTGTCGTGTGCTCGTGCTCCAGTCGGAACAGCAGGCCGGCGGCTCGGCGTGGGTGGGCGCAGTCGGGGTCGTGGGTGGCCAGGCGCATGAGTGTTTTGTGCAGCCCGACGTAGTCGGCGAGGTCGCGCCGTACGGCGGGGTGCGCGAGGTTGAGCTGGATGCAGGTCAGGCGCGCTTGGTGCATGAGGGTTCCCGTTCGAGGTAGTCGGCGAGAGCCGTCTGGGGGTGGCGTCCTGCGTAGAGGTGGGCTGGGAGGTGTTCGGTGGTGTGCCACGGGCGGCGCCGGGAGTACTGACGGGTTTCTTGGGTGTAGTCGCGTGGCTGGTCGGTGAGTTCGTAGGGACGCGCGGCGGATGTGTGGGTGGGGGGCTGTTCCCACACGACGGTGACGGGGACGGTTTCCGCGTCTGGGCGGGGTGGGTTCGGCAGGGTGAGGGGGGTGTGGTGCAGAAGGTGGTGGACGGGGTCGGTGAGGGGCTTGCCGAGGACGAGGGGTTCGTCGGGGACGCATGCGCGGCGTCCGAGGTAGGGGGCGTAGTGGGGGTGTTCGAGTTGGTCGGCGATGGTGTCGATGAGGTGGGGCGGACCGGTCAGGGCGAGGGTGAAGGCGGCGTCGGCGAGGTAGATGCGGTGGGAGGGCAGGGCGGAGCCGCTGGGCGGTCGGTGGTTGCCGGTGCTGGTGCGCAGGGACATGGGTCGGGGGTAGCCGCCGCCGGTGACGTGGTAGTCGGTGTGCAGGGTGCCGGGCTTGTCGATTCGGATGGTGAGGGTGAGGTCGTGGTAGGTGGGGTGGCCTGGCAGGTCGGAGAAGGGGTGTAGGACCTGGTTGCGGGGGCGGCCGGCGGCTGCGGCGAGCAGGCCGATGACTGCGGAGCGGGTCGGGTGGATGTTGGTGTCGCGGTGGGTGAACGCGGCTTGGGTGCCGTAGGCGCTGAGGGGGCCGGCGAGTCGCAGCAGCAGTCCGCTGTGGGCGCTCATGGGGTTGGCGGTAGTGCGGCGTCGCGGACGGCGGAGGCGATGAGGTCGTCGAGACTGTCGTGGTGGGGGCCTAGGTGGTCCAGGGGTGTGGGGTGTGCGGTGACGTGGCCGTGGCCGATGCGTCGTCGGGTGCCGATGAGCCGGTCGGTGAGGGCCGCCTCGGCGGCGAGGGCGTGCCGGGTAGGGGTGAGATAGCCCCCCGCGGTGGCGGCGCGCACGGGTTGTTCGAATGCGGCGGCATAGGAGACAGGGCGGCGGTCGCGGACTGTGTAGTGGACGGTGTCGGGCAGGGTGTGGGGGGCGGTGGAGGTGGCCTTGCCCTGGGGAAGGGTCATGATGAAGGCGTCCATGTACATGGCGAGGAGCTCGAGGGCCTGTTTGCTGTCGCCGTCGAGGTTGTGTGTGAGGCCGGGGATATTGATGGTGGTGTAGCAGTAGAAGACCCCGGCTGTCAGGAATGCGGTGCTGAGGTGGGCGCTTCCTGTGTCGCCGGGTGCGGGCCAGTCCTCCTTGGCGGTGAGGAAGTCCGGCTGGAAGTCGCTGGTGTGCGTGGTGAAGGCCCAGGCGACCTGAACGGCGCCGGTGACGCTGCTGGCTTCATGGCCGGCGAGCATACGGCCGAAGAGGCCGATGCAGGCGGTGCGGCGGGCGAGGATCTCACCGATGTCCTTCATCGGAAGCAGGCTGGGCGGCTCGGCTTCCTCCTGCTTCTTTCTGCCTTTCTTGGCGGAGCCGTTGAGGGTGGCGGCCAGGGCGTCTTCGAGCTGGGCGCGGTGGCGGGTGCACAGCGCGGTGAGGTCTTCGAGGAGTCCCTTCTCGGCGGTGTAGATCATGGCCTGGGTACGGTGGCCCTTGGTCGGGTCGGTCTTGAGGCCGCCTTTGATCGCGCTGCCGGCAATCTGCCTTCCGGCGAAGACCGCAAGGTCGTCGGGCCAGCCCGCCGTTTTCAGGGCGGTGATGACGCGGGGCGGGATCCTGCGTGTGCGGACAGCGGGTTCGGCGAGTTCGTCCTCGATTTCCATACGGATTGCGCGTTTGATGGCTTGGCTGGAAATGGCTCCGCGGGTGCTGTTGCCCAGGAGCAGTGTTTTGGGTTCCCCGTACTCTCCGCGGTTGGTGTTGGCCAAGGGGAGGCTGCGGGTGATGTGAAGATCCAGGTAGCGGGCGCGCATGATCACCATTCCCGGGGGTCGAGGGTCGGGGCGTCGTCAGGCAGGGCCAGGTAGAAGGAGTCCATCCAGCGGCTGACGACGGCTGGCCGGTCGTGGTCCCACCACGCAAGGTCGTTGAGGAGGACAGCCCAGTCGGGTCGACAGCCGGCCTGCAGCAGCTGGTCGGCGAGCCCTGGCAGGCGGGGGTGCAGGACGTCGGTGGACAGGCGGGACAGGAGCTGCAATTTCTCTCCCCAGGCGACGGCGCTGACGGGGCGGCGTGCGGCTGCGGTGGCGAGGGTGGCACCGAGGTTGGGCCTTCGGTGCCACAACGCCGGCCCCTGGTCGGCGTCGTCGTCCGGTTTCTCGGGCGGTGGGGTGCTGTTGCGGGCGGGGGGTTCGAGTGCGATGAGGGCGGCAACGGTGTAGTGCGCGCGCCTGGCCCCGTGGGCGTGGGTGAGTTTGCTGAGGTAGGGGTGGGCTTTGGTGCACTGCTGCACGCGGCGGCCTCGGCTTCCGGCCAGGTCTGCCCGGATTCGGTTGGTGGTGCACAGGTCGCGGACCTGGGCAACGAACTTGTCGTAGTGAGTTCGGCGTTCGACGGATGTCAGGCTCATCAAGGGTCCTTGGGACGGGGAGCGGATGCTTTGCGGATGGTGGCGATCGCGCGGGCGAGGGCGGGGCCAGCGCCGCAGTGATGAGCCAGGGCCGGAGCGGTGACCTGGCGCAGGATGTCGGCCGCGAGGAAGGCGAACACCTGGAACGCGGGGCGTTCGGGGTGCTGTTCGACGAGGTTCCAGAAGATCTGCTCAGCGCGCGGCCAGTAGTGGGCCAGGGCCTGCCTCGTCCATAGGGGCTTGGCTGTATCCCCGCGTCTGCCCGGTGTGCGGGCCCTTCCAGTGGGCGGGGTGACGGTCTCGCGCCACGCCTGGGCAGCGGCGCGTGCCAGTACGGCGGCCAGGGTTTCGGCCGCCCGGCGGCACTCGGCGATCCGGCTGGCCATCGCCGGGTCGTTCTCCTGCGCCCACGGCCAGATCGGCGGTGTGACCGCGGTGTACCAGGCGCGGTCCTTCGTCTTGGCTTCCTGGTCGAAGCCGTGAACCCGGACGGTCAGGTGCTTGGCAACCTCTTCGGGCAGTTCGTTGAGGTGTGCAAAGGCATCAGGGCGCCGGACGTTGTGCGTCTCATCGCCTGCCAGCAGCAGAGTGTCCAGGTCCCGCCACAGAGCCCGGTCAGCGTCGGCGCGCCGGGGCCTGTCGCGTGTTTCGGCGGGCTTATTCGGATCGGTGTGGATGATCAGGTAGGGGTCGGTGGCCGGCAGGCCACGATGGGGTGCGGCCCAGGTCAGGAAAGCGTTGACGGCGTGGCTGCCGTCGCCGTCGGGCACCAGGAGCAGGGCGTGGCGGGAGCGGCCTGTCAGCACGCCTCCGGGCCAGGTCACGGCTGCGGGAGGGTCGAGCGGGTGGGGCGGGCTCGTTGCTTCCCAGGGGCACAGGTCGTCTTCGGGCTGGTTGTCTCCCTGGTAGGGCGTCAGGTGCAGCAGCAGCGATTCGTACAGGGTGCGGCCACGGGGGTGGAAGGAGATGGTTCCTCTGACGGGGCCGGCGCGGAGGTCGGCTTGTGTGATGCCGTCGACGGTGCGGGCGGAGCATCGTCCGGCGCGTCCGTAGTAGTGGTGAATGAGCAGGTGCCAGGCTGCTTCGTGGCTGGGTACGGGGTGGGGGCGGGTGTCGCTGTGGCTGGAGAACCAGGCGAAGTTGTTCCCGGACGGGCGTCCGTGAACGAGTGCGTTCACGCCGGCTGCTTCCCGGCATTGGTCCGGGAGGCGGGGGTCTTGCAGGAAGGGCCGCTCGGTGTCGTAGAGGTCCCAGACATATGAGGTGAGGTAGGCGTCGATCGCCTCCGTGTCGAATCCGCTGCGGCTGTTCAGGAGCGTGGCGCGTTTGGTGTGCCATTCGTTGCGGGTCATGTCCGGGCGGTCGAGGCCGGTGATGCGTGCGGTGATCGCGGTGAGGATCCGCCACAGTGAGGACTCGGCCGGCGGGATCGGCAGCGCCAGGTCCTCGATTTCGTGGGCGTGATGGAACACGCCTGAAAGGCCCAGCCCGTCGTGATGGGATCCGGAGCGGATCGGGATCCATGGGCGTTCGGCGAGACAGTAGCGGGGGGTGATCGCAAGGCCTCCTCTCGACAGCCCTGGTCCCCTGTCCAAAGGAAAGGGAGACGGTCGGGGCGGAGCAGGGGATCGGGCGGGTGCGCGGCGTTGAGGGGGCGGGCAGCAGCTGCCGAAGGCGGATGGCCCGGAGCACAGAGGTTGCGGACCTGTTCAGCACAGCACGCGCGAAGGCTGACCGGACAGCGAACGATCTCTTGTCACACAATCCAGCGGTAGCGCGCGCAGTCTGACGTGCGCCTGGCGCACAACTCCCCGGATGTTGGCTCCTCTTGCGGCTAGCGTGTGTTCAGCTGCCAGAGGCAGCCTTCCGTGCGGTGGCGCGTGCGCTGTGCTGGCAGCTTCCCGGGACTGCGCACTTGTGGGCGCCGAGAGTTGTCCGGGCCGCCTCGACTGGGTTGGGTACGGTCAGGTGAGGATGCGGTGGACCAGGCCGAGTTCGTGATCCATGTGCAGCTGATGCCGGCCGAAGCAGACCGGGCCCGGGTGTTGGGGATCGTGTGCGAGGAGGATCAGATCCGACAGCAGAGGATGCTCCGTCCATGCCTTCGGCCTGGGCGCGTCCTGGTCGGGTGCTTGCTGCACCCACGCTGCGGGTACGGGCACGGCGCACTGGAGTAGGCGACGGATCTCGTGCGGTTTGAGGCGCGGCCCTTGTGGCAGCGGAACATTTCCGTGGGCATCCAGGGTGAGGCGGCCACCGGGTTGAACGTGGCATGGCAGCAGGCGGCGGGGACGGTCACCGTCGCGCGTGGCGGCCTGTCCGGCAGTGGTCGGCCGGCGGTGCAGGTCGGCCAGGGAGCCGACCCTGTCTGGTGGAGGAACGGCCTGAGTGGCGCCTAGGTACGTGGCGTGCCGTTCGGCGGCCACATGCGCGGTGTACAGGTCGGCGAGAGCATCCGGCACGCGGGCGGGGTGTTGCGCCGGGGCGTGGAGTTGCTGAACGAGGTCGGGCACGTCTTCGGGCAGTCTCACCTGGTACGGGTGGGAGGCAGACAGGAGGGCTGCGGTGCGGTGCATCCAGAACTCGGTGTCCCCCGTCAGCCATCCGTCAGGAACAGCGGTGCGCCCGTCCTCGACGGGGTTGAGCACGGTCATCACCGGGCCCTGCTTACGCACCCACGTCGGCCTTCGGGCATCGAGGCCGTGAGGGTCGTGGTCGCGCCAAAGGGATTCGAACCGCCATAGGCGGCCCATGCGTTGCAGCAGCCGGTGCAAGGATGCAAGGTCGCTGACCTGGACGTCCAGGTCGATGTCCAGGCCCATGTCCAGCAGGTTGGTCGTCACCGCGATCAGCCTGCGTGGCCGTCGGCCGCGTGGCCCGAGCACGTCGCAGATCCGGCGGGTGAGGGGCTCCCGTTGATGGCCGGGAAAGCGTGCGTGGAGGAGAACCAGCTCTTCTCCTGCCGCCATGCCGGCTGCTTCAAAGGCCCGGCGCAGGTAGCGGTAGGTGTCCTGGGCCTCGGCAACGGTCTGGGTGTGGATTGCGGCGGATCCGCCGTGCTCGGCCACCCGTTCCACCTCGCGGGCAATACGTTGCAGCCGCCCGTCCGTGTCAGCGATTCGGTCTGGGTCTCCATACGGCTGGTGGGTGACGTCGGTCAGGCTGATCGAGGCGGTGGAGCGGTGCTCACGGATGTGGGTCTGCCGCGTCTTCTCATCCATCAGCGTTGCAGAGGCGTCGTGGGCAGCGGCGAACAGCCAGCCGGGATAGGGGACCGTGAAGTCGCGTTCCGCAAGGTCTGCGGGCGGGTGGCCGGCTCCGGACAGGTAGGAACGGATCAGGCCGGCGGACTGCTCTGCGGGGAGGGTCGCTGAAAGCACCACAACCGGGCAGCCCAACGCGCCCAGCCAGTGCACCAGGCGCTGCATCAGCGTGAGGGTGTACGGGGTGTAGGAGTGGGCTTCGTCGATGATGACGGTGCGGCCCGACATGGCCAGCATCCGCAGGGCGCTGTATCGGCTGGGCAGGACGCCCATCAGTGCCTGGTCGAGGGTGGCGACGGTGAACTGGGCCAGCAGGGCACGGTCGAATCCGCGCAGCCACGGATCGGGCACGGTCACCTTGTGCTCGGGCCGGCCATGGATGCCGGGGCGGGGCGTGAAGTACTCGTCCAGGGTGAGCTGCCCTGCCCTGGCCAGGGCGTGGTCGGTGTAGGCGGGATTCAGGTAGCTGTGGCTGTGGACAAGGGTGACCGGTGCTCGCTCCGGCCGGTGTGCGGCCACGTACGTCACAAGCGTCTCGTACAGGGCATCAGCGATGGCAGTGGACGGCTGCAGGATCGCCGCGCCTCTCGTGTCGCAGTGGTGGTTGAAGATCCGCTGCGCTTCCAGTGCGGTGACGGTCTTACCTGCTCCGGTCCTGTCCGTGACAACCAGGATTCCCGTACCCCTGTCCGCGATCACGGGGTCGAGCTGCCGTATGACCGATTCCTGCAGTTGGTTGGGGTGCTCAAGATGCGGGTGAGCGGTGGTGAACGAAGCCGGCGGGAGATCGACACGCTCCAGGCCGGAGTCAGTAACGATCTGTGCAGCCCAGGACTCGTCCGCCATCGGCGACGCAGGCCTGCCGGCCGCGGCGTAGTGCTCTGCTGCTCCGAACGCCGGGGCCATCGCGCGGGGCACCCACACGTGCGGCTGGCTCGCCAGACGGTCCGCGACCATCACCAGCCCTGAGATCAGCACAGCCGCCGGCACCGACACCTGTGACGGAACCGCGCTGCCGCCGGTCAAGTGCCGGACCTGCGCCGCATAGCGCAACCGCACCTCCTGCCAGAGCGGTCCGCCGAGCTCGGCTTGGACTCCGGCGCTGCTGGCTGAGCCGCGCACATCGCACTGGTGAAACCAGCCGTGATGCCCGCCAATAATCTGAGCGGCCCGGACCGCGGGGCTCGCGTTCCCGCTCAGGGGGTAGCCGAACTCGGCCAGGATCTGCGCCATCGCGTGCATCGATGCCCGCTCATGCCGCATCAGGGGCCAGCCGCCAGTGTCCGCGCGCAGCTCGTCACTCACCCGCGCCCAGCCGACCGGCTCGCACTCCTGGAAACGGCTGACCTTGCCCAGGTCATGGCAGCCCGCCCAGAACATAACCACTTTCCGCGCGTCAGCCAGGCCAAGCCCCAGGCCGTCCGCGATCAACCGGCGTTGCTGAAGCGTCAGGTATTTGTCCCACAACTCCCCCGCCACCACGGCAACATCCAGCATGTGAAAGAGCACCGGATACCCGAGTCGGAACCTCTGAATGAACTTCCCCCACACGCATAACGGAAGACCGCCGAACCGCCCGTCCTCAACCACCCCCACACAAACCACACTCCCGTCACTGTCACGCTGCCTTCGTGGGCTCGCACCGCTGACTACCCACTCCAGTCTCAGCAACTGACAAACACAGCAGCGAATTACCTCCTTCTAGTGAAGACCACTCTCAGACCACCGCCACGCCAACGATCCGTGCGACAAAGGATCCACGAACCGTAAACGAGGAAGTTCAACAACCTCCCAACCGGCAAATACCTCAACAAACGATCTCGAGAGACACACTTGTCGCGCAGTGCGGATCAGCCAGCAAAACACTGGACCTTGGGCAGCTCCATGGTTCGCTATTGCCACAAGGAGAATTCACAGCGTCTCCGAATTCCAGCAGGCCTCCTCTCCACTCGCGGGGGGGGGTGACTCCGGTAGGGCGCTGACCTCGCTGCGAACCGCGGGGGGTCGTCCCCACGCGCGTGGGGCTGATTCCAGATTTCGCACCTCCGGGCTGGGGTTTCTCTCTCATCCCCACACGCGTGGGGCTGCTTCCCCCTCTTCAGCCGAAGCCTTCACCAGGGCGGTCTCGTCCCCACACGCGTGGGGCTGACTCCGCGGCCTATCTCTCCGCGCCCAAGGCATGGCTGTCGTCCCCACACACGTGGGGCTGCTTCCTCGATGGGCAGCATCCGCTCGACCAAGTCGCCCCGCATGTGCGTGGGGCTGGCACGGCTCAGCAGCGGATCCCTCAGATGTGCCCCGCTTCCCCACAGGTGTAAGGCACACCCGGACGCCGTGCGAGCTTCGGTCGCCCACGACAATCGCCCTGACCTCAGCGAGCAAATCACCGCCACGCAGGCGAGGTTGTATCCCAGGTCCGGACGTGACGTCCGGCAGCCACAGTTCCATCCGACCGTGATCCGAGGACCGTGAAGATCCACCAACGCCCCCAGAGGCGAAGCAAATGGGCAAGGAGCTTGCAGGGCTATACGGTCCGGTGCTGTCATAAGTGAAGGAAATCCCGACTGCGGCTCCGCATCCTCCCAGGTCAGCAAGCCTCGTCCCCACGCCCGTGGGGCTGCTTCGAGCGCGCTCGCCGCGCTGGACGCCCATGAACCCTCGTCCCCACGCCCGTGGGGCTGCTTCGGCGGGGGCATGGCCGAACTGCGGCCGCTACGTCTCGTCCCCACGCCCGTGGGGCTGCTTCTCCGGTGAGAACGCGGTGGCGGACCGGGAAGGTCTCGTCCCCACGCGCGTGGGGCTGCTTCCGAATGCGCTAGGGCGACCCGCACTGCTCAACCTCGTCCCCACACGCGTGGGGCTGCTTCCAGCTCCTCAAGTCTCCCGGCATCGGCAGAGACCTCGTCCCCACGCGTGGGGCTGCTTCTCCGCCCGGGTGGCTCAGGAACGGCCCAGAGCACTCGTCCCCACGCCGGTGGGGCTGCTTCCGTCTCGGCACTCAGCAGGGCGCCGGCCTCAGCCTCACCCCCACGCCCGAGGGGCTGCTTCCTTGTCGTCGTCGGCGGGCAGTCGGGCCACTCGGATCCCCCACTATCACTGCGAGGAATGTTCTCTTCCGGCAGCCCATCCCTCGCCAGTGGTCAGAGAAGCGTCTACTTGGGCTTGCATCCCAATGTCCTGGGCAATTGCACACAATGTCCCCTGACACTCGCGCGTCCCGTCCATGGACTCTGCCCAATCCGCCAGGTCAGCAGGCCGAGTCGGCGGACACTCTCAAGCAAGTATTGAAGACATTGGAGTGCTAGTCATCACGAGCACTGGCGGCGCGGTGTGGAGGCCGCCGTCATCTATGCCCGCGATCACGGCGACCTGCGTGTGCCGTTCACATACCGCGTGCCGGAGGTCGGGTGGCCGGCCTCGCTCGCCGATTTCCCGCTGGGGCAGTGGACCGCCGACGCCAGGAGGTTCTACGCCCGCGGGGACATGGACGAGGGCCGTGTCGCCCAGTTGGAGAAGCTCGGCATGGTCTGGTCCCACTTCGACGTCGCGTGGGAGGAGGGCGTGTCCGCCGCCCGTGGATGGGCGGCGGAACACGGCCACCTCCTGGCCCCGCTGGACGCCGCCCACCAGGGGTACAAGGTCGGTATCTGGCTGAAGAACGCCCGCGCCGCCGCCCGGCGCGCCCAGGACCTCGAACAGCGCCGGGCCGAAGGGCTGCCGGTGGAGTCACGGGCCGGCGCCCTGTCGGAGGAGCGGCGCGAGCAGCTGGAGGAGATCGATCCGTCCTGGTGCCCGGCCTGGCCGGTGGAATGGCAGCGCGCCTTCCACCTCACCCGCCTGCACCTGGAGGAGGTTGGCGGCGAACTGCCCACCGAGCCGGGCGTCGTCGTACACCGCGGCGAGGACCTCGGGCGGTGGGTGCGAGCGCAGCGGCTGGGCTGGGACAAGCTCACGACCGTGCAGCAGTGGATGTGCGAGCAGGTCCTCGGGGTCACGCCCGCGACCGAGGACGAGAAGCCGAGGCCGAGGGCCAGCCAGGCCGAGAAATGGGCGCTGCACCTCGCCGCCGCCCGGCAGTTCTTCGAGCGCGAGGGGCACCTTCGGGTACCGCGCAAGCACGTCGAGACCATCGTGGTCGGCGACGGTGAGGACGGGGCGCAGCGGGAGGTCCGGCTGGGCGCCTGGGTCGGTAACCAGCGGTCCCGGGCCGCGACGCTGGCACCTGAGCGAGTGGAGCGGCTCTCCGCGATCGGCATGAGGTGGGCGTAAATGCCCCTTTCACACGCCCCGGGCGTGTACACGGCTGTAGGTAGCCTGTTGCGTTGCTGTTCACGTACCTGTTGTTCCGCAATCGGCATCCGTCTCCGTCGGCGTGTCGTCGGTTCAGGGTCTCTCTTCCAAGATCCTTGTGAGCGTCCTGCGAGTGGCCTCGGCGAACTCGTCGTCGCCCCTTCGCTCAGCTTGTGCAATGACCTTCTGGCAGTTGCGCTTGCCCTCGGACTCACGCCTCTGTCGGATCAAGCAGAGTCCGTAGCCGGCCTTGCCTGGTAGGTGCCTGCGTTGGTGTGGCGCTCGTTCTTCGTCCAACCGGTCGGCCGCTTGGAGGAGGTACGGCTCGGGCTCGTCGCACCGATCGGTGTTGTGGAGAGCGCTGGCAATCCAGCCCTGCGCGCGGTGCGGACAGAGGATGGCCGCGCTCGATGACCGCGTGCGGCTCGGTAATGCCTGGGTCGGCCTGCCCTTGCTCAATGAGAGCCCTCCCTCGCAGCGTTCGCTTCTGGCTCAGGACCGGGCCGGGCATGAGCAGCGAGCGTGTCGATCGCGTCATCCAGGCCGGGGAGAGCGGCTTCCATGTCGGCCGCTCGGAACGCTGCCTCGGCAGTGCGCCGGACGGCTTGCGTTGCCTCGACCTCCGCGCAGGCCGAGGAGGAACTGGGGGTGGCGGCGCAGACGGACCGCCGTGCGCCGGCCGGTCCTGACTTGGTTCCGCACGGCCCCGCACCCGGTACCTGTGTCCGCCCCGGGCCCTCGCGCACACCCATTCGTGATGAGGACGGAGCTGATGATCGCTGACTTGGACTACGGGCTGCTGTCCGGCGGGAGCGTAGGCCATTTCCTGGGCCTGGAGCAGGCCCAGTTGGTCGGCACGGGCACGCTGCTGACCACTCGGGACAACGTCGGGGCCGTCATCGGGGCCAGGGCCATGATGGGCGTCTGCGGGCCGGCCGGATCCGGCAGGGCCATGTCGGTGAACTCCGCGTTGCGTTATCTCGGCCCGGACTTGTCCCACCGCCTGGAGCTGCGGGCCGGGCAGGCCCCGCGCGACATCCGATACGGTCTCTTCCAGGCGCTGGGGCTGCCCGGTGAGCCGCCGGCCCGCCCGATCGGGTTCGACACCCTCCTCAGGGAGGTGCTCGCCGAGGAGTTCTGGGTCCTGGTCTGTGATGAGGCGCAGTGGATGGAGATGGCCGGGTTCGAGTTCTGGCGCCATCTGTGGGACGGCATACGCACCAGCATCGCCGTGGTCTTCGCCGGGGGCGACGGCTGCTGCAAGGTCTTGCGCCGCGAACCGCATGCGGGCATCCAGGATCTTCATCTGGCAGGAGTTCACCCGCATGTCCAAGGACGAAGTGAGGGGGACGGTCCCTGCCTTCCACCCCGTCTGGACACAGGTGGCGACCGCGTTGGTCGACGCGGTCGCCAAACGGGCCGTCCACGGCAGCTTCCGCGACTGGGCCGGCATCACCACCTGCATCCTGGGCGGCTGAGGGAACTGGACCTCGGACAGGTCGACGAAGACCTCGTGCGCTGGGTCTTCAGCAAGATCGGCGGCATGTGGTGCAGGCGGTGTCCTCCCGGCCGTCACTGTCCTCGTCGGCGAGGACGACCACTCCAGCTGGACGGTCGCCGCGCATGCAGCACACGACCTGGTCCTGGGACGTGTGAGCGTCGACCCCGGTTCTGCCATCGGAGCACCCGCCGCCCTCGTCCACGACCTGCTCCACGCCCTGGGCAGGGGACTCCCTCATGGCGGAGAGACGTACGGGACGTGGGCCGGCTCCCAGCGCCCCGCCTTGGACGTGGTCGCCGCCTGGATCCTCACCCACCGCATCGGGCATCTCATCGTCTGCCGCACCGACTGCCTCACCACCGCCCGCCGGCATCAACTACTCGCCCTGCGCGAACGCTGCGGCATCCGCGTCAGCCTTCTCTTGCACCGGCCGGCCCTGCCCTGAGAACGCTCCTCGAACAGACCCCGTACCGCCTCGTCGACACCCTCCCTCTGGCCCGTGCGGTCCTGGACCGCACCATGGGCCACTCACCGGACGGCACGCGAGGCGCCGGACAGCAAGCGATCACGGGACCGGCCTCCAGCCCGGGCGAGGCGCAGTGGATCACCTCCCCGGTGTGGTCGCAGGGCGTGGTGACGGACCGTCCGAAACGTGCCCCGTGCCAGGGCGCCCCCGCGCTCGTGCCGACAAATGGCGCACCGTTCGCGCAAGATCGTGACCGCGCACCGGCAGACGTCCTCGCCGCACGGCTAACCACGGTGGCGCACTCCCCTGTACGCGGCAGCGCTGGCCGTCCGCGCGGTCACGGGGGCAGACATCAGCGGGCTCGCGCTGATCCGCGGCATCGGCGTCAACGAAACCGCGGTCGCCGTCGAAGTCCACGACCACGCAGCCCACCGCAGATGCCGGCTCTGCCCCCTCTCGACCTGGGCGCGCTGCCTCGTACGCACCGGCGGCGTCCGCGGACAGCTCAAGGACCGTGCATCGGACAGTCCATTCTTCCCACTCATCACGGCCTAGGGCCTGTCTTCAAAGGGTCATATCCACATCAGGAGTGACGCGATAGTGAGTGCCGCTTCGTAGGATTCGCGGGTTTTGTCGTAACGGGTGGCGATGGCCCGGTACTGCTTTAACGCATTGAAGCAGCGCTCGACGACGTTGCGCTGCTTGTAGCGCTCCTTGTCGAACGCGGGCGGCCTGCCGCCGTTGCTGCCTCGACGGCGGCGGTTCTCCTGCTGGTCCGACCGTTCAGGGATGGTGTGCGGGATACCGCGTTTCCGCAGGTAGTTACGTATGCCTCGGCTGCTGTATCCCTTGTCACCCAGGAGATGATCAGGCCGGTTGCGCGGTCGACCTGGGCCTGGACGGCAGACCCTGATCTGCGCAAGGATCTGCTCGAACTGCGTGCAGTCGTTGATGTTGCCGCCTGTGACGACAAAGCCGAGCGGACGGCCGCGGCCGTCGCAGGCGAGGTGAATCTTGGTCGTCAGTCCGCCACGGGATCGTCCGAGGGCGTGAGCGTGTGCCGTTTCTGCGGGACCTGCCCCTTTTTACGGGCGCCGGCCGCGTGCTGATGAGCGCGGGCGATCGTGGAGTCCACCGATACCAGCCAGTCAACGTCCCCAGCCGCATCCTTCTGAGCCTGAACGGCCTCAAGCATCCGCGTGAACGTGCCATCGAGCGCCCACCTGCGGAAACGTGTGTACAACGTCCGCCAGGACCCATACCTCTCCGGCACATCACGCCAGGCCGAACCAGTCCGCAGCTTCCACACGATCCCGTTCAGCACCACCCGGTCGTCCCGCCGGGGCCGCCCCGTGCCCGTCCGCGGAAGCAGCCCCGACAGAACGTCCCACTCGTCGTCCGAGAGCTCATGCCGCCGCACCATGCGTCACATGATGCCCCATCAACAGCCTTTGAAGACAGGCCCTAGGGCGGTGAACGACTCCGCCTCACCGCACAGGGGATTTGCTACACACTCGGCCACCATTGGTAGAAGGCGACGGTGCGCCGCCTCCCACGGCCCCCGACACCGCGGCGCATCGCCCGCACACACTCCTGACCAGCGGCAACGCGCTCCCCGCTGTGCGAACCTGCGACCAATTTGACCCGTATCAACGCCAAAGATTGTCAGCACCTGCTCGGTGTCCCTGACAGCAGCGGAATTCGCCCACGAAGTCACTGAACAGCTGAGAGTTCGATACTCGCCCACTGACATGACGGTGTCGAACCCTCGGTGACAAGAGCCCGCAGATCATCAGGTGTTGGCGGGAATTCCGGACGCCCCCAACCATCCGTGGGGAGTGCGGTTTTGCTGGTTGGACGGCTCCGGAGTTCGATTCGCCTGTTCAGGCCTGGAGCGCTTCGGTAGGCGGGCGTTGCCTTCCGATGGGCGATGAGGACCGCTTCGTTTTCCAAGAGGAGAAGCAGGCGAAGGCGGCTGGGGCCGCCCATCGGCCTCGCCGCCCATCGGTCTCGCCGCCCGTCGCGACTGCGACCCCCGTCTCTCGAAGCGGCGTTGCGCCCACATCAGGTGCAGCCCTGTTCTTGTGTCGTGGGGGGGTGCCACGCGTTCCCCGGGAGGGGAACGCCCCGGGAAGGACAGTCTGGGGCTCAGGTCCGGGAGGGGGGTGGCAGGAGCATCTGCTGGAGTTCGGCAGTACACATCATGTAGCCGTCGGGCGTCGGTAGGTTCTTGAGGTAGTGGTCAAGGTCCGATGCCAGTGAGAAGACGCGTACCGGGGTGCCTGCGGCACGGGCAGACTCCACGACCCTGCGCACACCGTCCAGGACGGCCGGATGGCGGGTGCGGTAGGAGTCTGCGACCAAGTGGTTTCCCCGGTCCGCAGCGAGATAGAACTGCACCAAGTCCTTGATGCCGACGAACAGTTCACTGACGCCGGCGGCACACATCGCCGAGGTGGCGTGGACTGCGGAGGGTGTCTCGATGAACGCGGACAGGGGGGCGCCGTCGGGTAAGTCGAGATGCGCTCTGAGTTGGGCGAACTCGGTCTCGTCGCTGACGAACGGCACCGAGAGCTGTACGCGGTCGGCGTCGTCGCCGAGGCGCTTGCGCAGGGTTGCCAGCACAGCGTGCAGGGCTTCGCGGTAGGCGACGGAGCCGAGCAGCCAGCGTGCGCCGTGCATGCCCATCTCTGGATTGGGCTCGACCGCGACGGGGGCGGTTTCTGTGACGTCGGCCGCGTGGTCCGAGCGCAGGTCAAGCATGCGCAGGACCAGCCGCTGGCCGGGCAGGAGCGCCTCGACGAAGCCGCAGAGCCGCTCTGCGATGGCCTGTCCGTAGGCGGTGATGTCGGCGGGTCCGCCGGCCATGGCGTCGAGCGGGCTCAGGCTCAGGGCGAGGCAGAGAAACTCCTCGCGGATGAAGAAGGACTCGACGCGTGCGGCGTTCGGTCCGCAGGAGTTGATGGTGGTGATGTCCTGCAGGTCCGCGATCACCGCACACGCCGAGCCGAGGTCATCCAGTGTGGGACTGTCGGCCTCGGGCTCCGAGGGCGTTTCCGGTCCGACAACGATCGACGCGCTTTCCAGGTACAGCGTCACTTCGCCGACCAGGTCGGCGAGGTCCGCCTCGTCGACGCGGAGCACGGGTATCCCTCTGCCTCGGCACAGCGACTGCATGTGGCCGGTGAGTCCGCCGGAGCCGCACACCACCGCGCGGGCGGCCACGATGGCGTCATACAGCCCGGCTTCGAGAGAGGGGGCGACGAGGATGGTTCCCTCGCGTGGACTTCTTGTCCGGTTACAGGTGCCCTGCAGCACGCTTTCGGTGCCGCCGGCCAGAAGAATTCCCAGAATCCGTCGCCCGTTCCCGTTCAACTAGCCCTCCGGATTTTCGGCGTTCCCTATCCCCAGTTGTCGACGTAGCTGCCGTGGCGTCACGGAGACGTCGTTGAGCCGTTCGACGGCCACCCGGTTGACGGCCGCCCTCATCAGGCGGTCGTGCCGGGAGATGTCCGCCGGAAGTGTCGGGAGACCGCCCAGGGATCGGATGCTCGCGTTCAAGCGGGAGTCGAGTGCCTCTCTTTCCCTTCGCTCACGTGTGGCCAGCCTCCGCACTTCCAGTAACACAGACTCCTCCAGCGCCGCCCGGTCCGCTTCCTCCGGGTTGCTGACAAGGCTGTGGTAGCGGGGATGCTGGGCCGCGATGTCGTTCAGGCCGTCCAGCCGCAGTTCAAGCTGCTCGATCACGTGTGCGGCGACGGAGACCGAGTGGTTCTTGATGGCGGCGAGGTTGAACGCGAACGCGCCGGTTCGGCCGTGCCGGACGATCTCGTCCCCCTCCCGCAGCACGCCGACCGTGGAGACGGGGCCGGCCGGTTGGCCGTCGGCGTCCAGCAGAGTTCCGCGTTCATCGACCTCCAGGCCGCGCCCGGTGCGTGCGTGAGGGACCGCGAGGCCCTTTTGGAGGAGGTTTCGCCAGAGTGGCTGTTCTACCTTCTCGTAGTCGAACTCCCTGCCGAAATTGGATACCACCAGGTCGGCTTCGACGCTGTGTCGCTCGTGTTGCGCGGCGACCGAGACCAGCAGCCCCCCCGACTGGGCGGGTGTGATCGCTTGCACCCTTCCGACGACCAGTTCCACCCGCCCGTCCTGGGGGTGCATCGCGCGCTCGATGATCGCCATCGTGTACTCCACCGCACCGACGCGCAGGGCTGCGATGGTGGTGGCGAACTCGTCCAGCAGACATCGCAGCTCGTTTGTCGGGATGCGTTCGATGACCTCGGGGAGGTACGGCTCCCACGCTTTGGCGATCCGCTCGGAGACGATCACGGAGGCGATGTCGGGGTGCTGTTCCCGGACCGTCGAGCAGGCCGTTCGCCATGCGGCCCTGACCCGGGCGAGGAATTCCTCGCGGTCGCGGTAGGGCTCGAGCAGGGTGTCGGGGCGGGGCAGCCACAGCACGCCGTGTTCGTGGGTGCCGGGGTAGGTTCGGAAGATCGTCCCGGACTTGGAGATGAGGTGGATCCGCCCGGTGTGGCCGTTACGCAGCAGCAGGCCCGCCGAGTCGTAGGCACTCAGCACCGATCCGACGATGGCCACGGTTGCGTCGGGCGGCAGCTGGGAGAGTTTACGGATTCCGGTCGCGGAGTACGGGTTCCGCACGAAGGAGGGGTGCCCGGCGGCCTCGGCCGCGAAGGGTGGCTCCTTGAGTTCGAGCCCGGTGGCCAGGACGACGTGGTCCGCCTGGAGCAGCTGTGTGTCCGCCACGGGTCCGGGGCGCAGACCTTCGATTCCGTGGGCGGCGAGGCCGCCGAGCGTCACCTCGAAGCCCCGGTCGCACGCTTGCATGTCGAGCGCCTCGCCGTCCGCTTCGACGAGGACGACGCCGGGGCAGGACTCCTTTGTGGCCTCGGCGAGCCGGTCGTGGAGGTAGTCCTGGAAGAGGCGGCGGGGGGCCGGGCCCTGTTCGGTGAACTTCTGGGCGGCCCAGCGCTGCGGCCAGTCCCGGCGGTCGGCCTCCTGGTTGGCCCAGTGGATGAAGTCGAGGACGTCCTCCCGGAACACGGACATCCGGCCGGCCTGGATGTTGAAGACGTGGTCCCAGGGGTTGCCGTCGCGGTGGTAGGCGACACCTGCGGAGCGGTAGTCGGGGTGCCGCTCCAGCAGGACGATCTCCAGAGGTCTTCGCGCGAAGTGGAGCAGCCGGATCGCCGTTGCGGTGCCGGCCAGGCCTGCCCCTACGACGAGAACTCTGGGACGCACACCCGTTCGACTCATGAAGAAGCCTCCCCGCTGGACCAAGGGCGCCCGGTCGTGCAGTCCACCACCGGCGCCGCGTACCGACCGCAAGCCGCCTGACTGAAAGTCAACTTCGTTGCCCGGTATGACTTTTGGGGCACACAAGGGCTTCCATGATTGTGGCGCAGACGATACCCGAACCTGTGGGGCGCCGAGGTCTCGATGGGCAACCGCGGCCGGTCTCCCAGTCGGCTCCGGAGCTGTGCGGCCCCGGAGCCGGACGGGAGCGGGCCAGTGGGATCAGTCGTCGATGTCCGGGGCGGCGGGGACGTCGAGTTCCGTGCGGACGTAGTGGTTGAAGTAGTTGGTGTACAGGTTCAGTGCCACATGGACGAACACCTCGGTCAGCTCGGTGTCCGTCCAGCCCTGGGCCACGGCCTCGTCCCACGCCGCGTCGGATGCCTCGCCGATCTCACCGGCGATCTCCCTCGCGACCTGGACCAGGGCGGCGAGCTTCACGTCGTCGCCCGCCTCCCCGCGGCGGATCACCACGGTCTCTTCCACCGTGAGGCCCGACACCTTCGCCGACACCGTGTGCGCCGACTGGCAGTACGCGCACGCATTGACCGCGCCCACGGCCAGGGCTATCGCCTCGCGCGTCCGGGCGTCGAAGGTGCCATGATCGGCGATAGCCCCGGTGATGCCCGCGTAGGCCTCCAGGACCACGGGGGAATGGGCCATCCCTCCGTGGATGTTGAGCACCCTCCCGAATCGCTTCTGCAGGCGGCGCAGAATCTCTCCGCCGGCTGCGGGCGCGCTGTCGATGGTGTGGACGGGAATCCGCGGCATGTGGATGCCTCTCCTCGTAGTGGTGGGAGTTCCTCGTCCTCACAGTCTGCCGAAGCTGCGAAACGGGTGGGTCGCCTTCGGCGCCCTCCAACCCATTCTTGGCATGTCGCCTTCGACAGGCCCCGGCCCCGGGCGATGAGTACCCGGCAGAAGATCCCGGGCCGCTCAGGGCAAAGGACGAGGGACGTATCTTGATGGTGTGAAGAGACGGCCCGGTGGTCCGCCAACAGCTTGTGGGCTATGCGGTGGGCGGCTGTAACCGCGGCCTTCCCGTTCCCGGCCAAGGACTTCGATCAGCCGACAGACCTCGCGGGGTGCGCGGCGAGTACTGTGCCGGTCACTGCCGTAGGCGAAGTCGGCGGTCGGCTGCGGCGGCGCTTGTTCCCTGACCGGGAGACGGGCTGACAGTTCGGCTGGCCAGCGCCCGTACTTCCTCACCCGCCCGCTTCGGGTGAGACACCTGGTCACGACAGTGATCGGAGCGCTCAAGCCCGGCGACGTCGTGTTCTACCGGCGACGTCGTGTCCTACGGCTACATCCCCAAGTGATCGGAGCGCTCAAGCCCGGCGACGTCGTGTTCTACGGCTACATCCCCACCCGCAACAGCACCATCCACCACGTCGGGATCTACCTCGGCAACGGTCAGATGGTCAACGCCGCCCGGCCCGGCACCAGAGTCCGCGTCGACTCCGGCACCTCCATGTCCCACTACGCCGGAGGAGCCCGCATCCTGTGACCACCACACCTGCAGGCAACAGCCGGGGACGAGCTTTCCTCGCGGCAGCCGGGGTCCTGGCCGCGACCGGCTGCACGCTCGTCCTCTACGCGACACCCCCGGGCGACAGGCCAGCATCTTCCACACCGCTCGACCTCTTCCGCCCACCCCACGCACACCCCGAGCAGCTCGGACACCAGTTCGGCCAGCAAGGGTCCTGTGGCCGACGAGGCGCGGTCCTCACCAGCGGCGAGCACCGCGTCGCCACCCGTCCTGTCCGACGAAGAGGCCCTCCCGGGCCAGGTGCCGTTCCACGAGCTGACCGGCTGGTACAACGCGCGTGGTCACCCGCGGTCCGGACGCTGCCGCTTGCGTACCGAGCATGCCGGCGCAGACGAAGCCCGTAGAGTGCCGCCCATGGTGACTGCGACTGTCCGCGAGTGGAACGACGAGGAAGGGTGGGGCGTACTCGATTCCTCCGAGACCCCCGGCGGCTGCTTCGGCCACTACTCCGACATTCAGCTGACCGGCTTCCGCACGCTGTCCTCCGGACAACAGGTGGACCTCACATGGAAAGACCCTGGCTTCAAACAGGACGGGTACGACTACCGCGCCGTGAGTATCGTGCCTCGGCCCGCCTGACACCAACGCCGACGCACGACCACGATCCCTCCCGGTCCTCTACAGCGCCGCACCCTTTACCGCAGTCTGTAGTAGCGCGTCCTCGATCGAACTCCCAAAGAGGGTGTAGGAAGCGGTGGAGCTGTCTGTGGTCAGCCCGCGCTCGTCCACGCACCTGGGCGGGGCACCAGCACTGCGGAGACCACCGCCCGGGACGAGGTCATGACATCGACCACGAATCGCAGGCGCCCGATATCGAGTTGGCCCAGTGCCGGACCGTGGTCGGCGGCGACGACGAGAGAGACCGCGAGCAGAAGAAGTCGCCACAGGGCCATCACGGGGCGGCGCACTGCACGAGGCAGCTCCGCCAGGGAGGCGTGCAGTCGCTCGCAGTGGAACGGGACATGGCGCTGCTCGTCGGACAGGATCCGCCCCGCCACATCCGCAGTGAGCGAGTCGCCGGTGCCATCGCGCAGCGCCCGATAATAGCGCAGCGCCACTACCTCCGCGATCATCAGCACCAGCAGCTCCATGCGCAAACCCATGAGACGCCGCAACCGTACGAAGACGGCGTCGCTCCAGTGCCCGGTCAACGCCGGCATGCCCCCCGCAGCCACCAGCCGAGCAAGCAGAAGAGCATAGTTGTGTTCCTCGGCGATGAAGAGCCGGACCGCCTGCCCGTAATCGGCGTCACCGGCCGCGTCCGCCTTACGGACGAGCTTGGCACCGTCACCGTCCTCGCCGACCTGGAAGCGCTGGATGCTGGCCCACACCACCGGATGCAGCGGGCGCGCTGTGCCCCCAGGGCACGCCTGCGCTCGCGCTCGTCCTCGAACCGCCTTGTCCACGTGGCGAAGCCGCCCGTATGCACCCATTCTCCCCTCTCCGAAACACAACCACCGTGCCCCGTAGAGGGACGACGCAGGCGGACACCAGAGCGTTCCACGGCCGCCCGACGACCACAGTTCACAGATTCACACGCGCGCCGGACGAGAGGCCTGCCGGTTCTCTCATGCACGGCCACTTCCCAGTGCACGTTGGCACGTTGACATCAGCGGCTGACATCAACGGCGTCGGACAATGATGGATCCGGGTGGTCATGAGTGGATCAGCAACCGCCCTGGAACACGACTACGAGCATCCCCGCGCTCCGTTGATCGAACTCCTGAAGCGGGTGTCGCAGGTTCGAATCCTGCCGTGGGCACAGCGCACTATCGCTCTGACCTGAGGTTTCTCCCCCAGGGAGGTGCTACTCGGCCTCGGACTCCTCGTCCGGGCCGTTTGCGTGAGCGGTGCGTGAGCGGACGGGGAGTCGCTGTCCCCAATCCGTCCCCACGGATCAGCGTCGTCCGGGACGGACTCGTCGGCCTCGCCGGGCTGGGCGCCCGCCCCGGGCCCGTTGTCCTTGGAGGTGACGCGTGCTCGCGGCACGAGCCGGGCCGCGGCCTTGGCGATCGCCAGGTCCGCCTCGGGGAGCAGGCTCGTGTACGTGTCCGACGTGATGGTGCTCGAGGAGTGGCCAAGCATCTCCTGGATGTCCTTCAGGCCGGCACGTCGTTCCGCTGGTCACCCGCACCGGCGACGCAGCCTTTCGCTGCACCGGACACTCGGGGTGTCACTTGCCGTCTGTCCGTGGATGCCCGTGCGTTCCTCCACGAGATGTCAGTGATCTGCCGTGAGTCGAATGATGTGAAGGTTTGGGGGTAAACGGAGCCTGGCGGTTGGGGTGTACCGGGGCGAGGCGGGCGGCATGCAGCAGACGGCAGGCGGCAAGGACCAGCAGGCCCTGCCGGGGGGCATTATCTCCGTGTCCGGGGTGTTCGAGGGCAGCGAGGACATCGCCGTCGCCCGGGACCTCACCCACGGCTTTCTCACTGATGTACAGGCCGTGCACGGGCTGCCGGTGTCCGGGCGGGCGATGGGCATGGTGCAGCTCGTGGTCAGCGAGCTGGTGACCAACGCCCGCAAGTACGCGCCCGGTCCGTGCCTGCTGACGCTGGAAGTCTGTGGCGGCTCGGTCGAGGTGACCGTGTGGGACAGCAACCCGACGCCACCAGCGATCCTCCCGCCCGACCCGACCCGAATCGGCCAGCACGGGCTGGAGCTGGTCCTGGCGATCGGTCAGAGCTTCGCGGTGCACCGCGAACCTGTGGGCAAGCGGATCTCGACAGCCATCGTGCTGGCCGACGACCCAGGCGGAGACGTCGTCGGCCACCACCCGTGATGGCCTGTACCGAACACGGGCACGGCGGGCGGCAGCAAGATGTCATCAGACCCAGCGAGCGACTTCGGTCGCTACTTCCCATGCCTACGGCAGAACTACGAACGTTGTTGTGACAGCCCACCGTCACTGCTGGTTTTCGTCGGTAGACGGCACGGGGTCGAGGAACTTGCGGACGAGGAAGGCGTCCTTCGTCGCGGTGGACTCGGACGGGCCGAAGAACGAGATCAGGTGGAGCGGGTCGGCTCCGGTAGCCAGGGCCTCGCCCAGGACGTCGTCGACACGGATACGGTCCAGGCTGACGCCGTTGAGGGTGACCTGTCGTCAAGAGGAAGTAACCGCTGACTGGGCCGGTGCCGTTCGCGGTCTGGCGGGAGACCACAACGTGCCGGCAGGGTGTGCGCCCATCGGGTCCGCCCGCCGCTCGGTGAGCCAGGCCCGCAGGGCGGCCCGGGTGAGAGCGCCCATCGGCTGGACGTTGCCGTAGATGGTGATGCGGTCTTGGCGGACATCAAGGTCGTCGAACTGAAGGGCCCGGACGGTCTCGCCCCGGGCCGCGTGAACGCCAGCCAGGACGACGGCGAACCTCGTGCCTGGGGACGCAGCGGTGACCTGCGTGTGGGTGACCTCGACGTCGGTCATCGGGGCGACGGCGCCCGGAACGCGCCAGCCGACGCGAATACCGCGCATGGGGCTGGTGAAGATGCGCCGGTACTTCCTGGCGTAGCGGAAAAGGGACCATAAGGAGGTGTACGGGCTGGCCACGGAGGTCGGCGACCGTGGTCATCACGTCGTCGCAGGTGATCTCCCGCAGTTGGTACGGCTCCCGGCCCACTTCCAGATGATCGGGCGGACGCCACCGAAATAGACGTGGAGGGCGCCCAGTGCCCGCGGACCGGCTGCGGGCACTACCGTCCAGCAGCCGAAGGAGCCAGTCCTGGACGTCGTCGGCGAAGCCGTTCGGCAAGGTGGCCGCATGGCGGTCAATCCAGTCCAGCGCGGCAGCACGCCGGTCACCGTTCGGCCGGTCCAGGGCGGCCAGAACCTCGGCGACACGGCCAAGCGGCCGTCTCGTCCCACCGAGTTGGTCGCGAAGTCTCAAGTAGCCGGCGAGGACGAAGCCCAGAGCTGATGGACTCTTCGGCTGATGAAGACGGACCAACCGTGTTCCTCACCGTGGCCGGCGGCGCACTGCCGCGCGGTAAGCACAGCGCCTGCGCCCGCGGGCTCGGGGAACTTGGGCGATACCGGCTGCCGCCCCAGCGCCGCCAAACGGCGGCGGTGAGCCCGGCTCCTGCAGACGTTCGCACAGTAGACCCGTCGCGGGCCCCGTCGGGAGCGGATCGGCACGGGTGCGCCGCACATCGGACACATCATCACGGTGGCAGCGATCGGTCGCGGCGTGATGGGCGGCTGTCCGGCAGCCTTCGCCGCGGGCTGCTCGTCCTTGGCGACGCGCAAGTCCTGAGCGGTCACCCGCAGGGCCAGGCGGAGCTGCTGCAATATTCGCGCCAACGAGGCAAGCGCAACCGGCTGCGGCACCGCCAGTGCCGCGCTCGTTGCGTTGTTTTCCATGCCCGCAACGCTATGACCGGCCAACACGCGCCGGAAGCATTGATCACCGGCGATCGGCTTGATTCACCGGCGATTCCTTGAAAGTTTTGCCGCAGGAGCACTCATTCGCCGGATGGTACCGACTCGCGCATCCTGGATGCCCTGCAGAGTGATGGCAGGAGAGCAGCAGGTCTAAAGCATGAGCGCGGTGCGCACACTCGGGGCACCGATCACTTGCTATCCGCACGGCTGCGGACGGCAGGAAAGGGCCGCCTGATGATTGTCCAGGCTGCAAGCGAAGCGTCGGCGGCATGTGCTGTTGCGGTGCCGGGCCGTCTATGCCTGCTCCACGGCAGCGGTCGCCGCCGCTGCCGCCCTTCGCTCCATGCCTGTCGACTTGGGCACCAACTGCCATCGAGATCTCAGGCCAGGCAACCGCATGATCCACATGCGGTCACCCCGGGTGAGCGTGACGATCGAGGTACGGGTGCGTGGCTGGAAGAGCATCGCGCGGCGCGACTCGGTCCCTCTCACACCGGGAGCAGAGCATGACGAGCAGAGAGAACGGACCCGACGACATCGACACCGAGGGCAAGGCCGTACCACCGTACGAGGGCCGCCGCCGGTCCGGCGATGTCCGGGCCAGGGAGAAGTCGATCAAGGGCGGGGCGAAGATCGCCGGCGCGACGGGACCCGTGACGGACGACGACGCGAAGGCAGCCGCTCCCGAGCGGACAGACCGAGGCGCCACAGCCTCACCGTCCGACCGAGAGCCGACCGAGCGGAGCGCGCAGCGTGGTTCCGAGGACACCGGAACCGGGCCCGCGCACCGCCGTGGGACGGGGCGCGCCGAGGATCAGTCCTGACGTCGCCCGCCTCTGGGCGGTCGAGGGTACGGCGCTTCGGTGGAATGCCGGTCCGTGAGCGGAGCGACGGCCTGTGTTGCCTCGGCCGGTGCGTCCGGCGCTAGGGCCTGTCTTCAAAGGCTGTTGATGGGGCATCATGTGACGCATGGTGCGGCGGCATGAGCTCTCGGACGACGAGTGGGACGTTCTGTCGGGGCTGCTTCCGCGGACGGGCACGGGGCGGCCCCGGCGGGACGACCGGGTGGTGCTGAACGGGATCGTGTGGAAGCTGCGGACTGGTTCGGCCTGGCGTGATGTGCCGGAGAGGTATGGGTCCTGGCGGACGTTGTACACACGTTTCCGCAGGTGGGCGCTCGATGGCACGTTCACGCGGATGCTTGAGGCCGTTCAGGCTCAGAAGGATGCGGCTGGGGACGTTGACTGGCTGGTATCGGTGGACTCCACGATCGCCCGCGCTCATCAGCACGCGGCCGGCGCCCGTAAAAGGGGCAGGTCCCGCAGAAACGGCACACGCTCACGCCCTCGGACGATCCCGTGGCGGACTGACGACCAAGATTCACCTCGCCTGCGACGGCCGCGGCCGTCCGCTCGGCTTTGTCGTCACAGGCGGCAACATCAACGACTGCACGCAGTTCGAGCAGATCCTTGCGCAGATCAGGGTCTGCCGTCCAGGCCCAGGTCGACCGCGCAACCGGCCTGATCATCTCCTGGGTGACAAGGGATACAGCAGCCGAGGCATACGTAACTACCTGCGGAAACGCGGTATCCCGCACACCATCCCTGAACGGTCGGACCAGCAGGAGAACCGCCGCCGTCGAGGCAGCAACGGCGGCAGGCCGCCCGCGTTCGACAAGGAGCGCTACAAGCAGCGCAACGTCGTCGAGCGCTGCTTCAATGCGTTAAAGCAGTACCGGGCCATCGCCACCCGTTACGACAAAACCCGCGAATCCTACGAAGCGGCACTCACTATCGCGTCACTCCTGATGTGGATATGACCCTTTGAAGACAGGCCCTAGCAGCGCTTCCGCCGACCGTTCTCGATCTTGCTCCGGGAAAGGTTCGTTTCTGAGAACACCTGACGGTGCGGCCAAACTCTACGACGGGGCTCGCGGGCATGGGGTGGGTGCTACCGCAACCAGGCTGGAGCGTAATCGTTGATCGTGAGTGATCAGTCTCCGTTCTTCTGCCAAGCGTTGCCTGTCAGGCGATGTCGCACGGGGCGAGAGCGACGTCCGTTGTGGGGTCTCAAATCCCGCGGCACACTGGTCAGCGGATGCGCCTGGCGGGGGTTGCCGCTGTGCTTCCGGATATCGAAGTCGACGGCCCATCGCAGGTTCCTGCGCACTCGACCGCATCGGCCTGGCGGAATCCCCGTTCCTTGCCGGTGACATCCAAGGGGCCGCCGCCGAAACGACCCTGGCCGTGCAGGCCGCGAGAGGCACGCAGTCGGGGCGTGTCCGTGCTCAACTCGGGCAGCTGTATCCCTACACCGTGGGACACAGCGCGTCGCGACCAGTGCGTGAGGCGCGCGATAGTATCCGCGACCTGCTGTCGAGCTGAGGAACAGGGAGCATGACAACACTTGCTGTGACCGGGCACATGGACCTGGCTGACGAAAGCGTGCCGGTTGTGTGGGCCGCGCTGCGTGAGCTGCTCGCCGAGTACAGCGATGACTTGACTGGGGTGTCGTGCATTGCCGCCGGGGCGGACAGCCTCTTCGCGGAAGAGGTCTCCGCGATCGGGGGCCGTCTGGTCGTGGTGATTCCCTCTCGGGATTACCGCGCTGCGAAGGTGAAGCCAGCCCACGTCGCAGTCTTCGACCACTTGGTGGAGGCGGCCGAGCACGTGGTGACTCTGCCGCATTCGACTGCGAACCGGGCTGCCTACGAGGCGGCGAACGCTGAGCTGCTGCGACGAGCCGATCGCCTCGTCGCCGTGTGGGACGGGACGCCCCCTTCGGGCAAGGGCGGCGGCACCGCTGACACCGTCGAGCAGGCCCGCGAGGCCGGGCTACCCGTGGATGTGGTCTGGCCCGCCGGAACTGTTCGGCGCGGATAGCCTCCAGATACACGAAAACGCCCCCTGCCCCGGCCGTAGCCGGCACAGGGGGCATTTCATCGTGCCTCCCGGGCTGCGGCAAACCCGGGAGCCATCGGGACGAGCGGCATGCTGAGTAGAAACCTTTTCTACAGGTTCAAGGCCCCTCGCTCCGCTCGTCGCGCGCTCCCCGGCTACGCCGGTCCCTGACTGAGGGGAACCGTCGGGCACGAGAAATGCCTCCGGCGGGGGGGCTCAGACTCCGGGATGGGAGGGGCGCCGTTCGCGAGTGCCGGCGGATTCGTGGTGTGCGTCGTGGGGCTCCCATCCCCACCACCTTCACCCCAGGCAGAGCCGAGCAGTCGCGGCCCAGGACGTCAAGGTCGTTCCTACAGTGGCGCGCTCCACCTTGACGCCCTGAACCACGACCGCTCCACGACGTGTGGGTCGAAGGCGGACGGGATGGGAGCTTGGGGGCCAGTGGTGGGTTGGTGCAGGGAGCTCGTGACCAGCTCCCGGACGGCCGTCCCCGTCTGGAACCGCTCCGCCGACAGTGCGCTATCGTGCGCGGCCAGGAGGCCAGGTGACTGATGGCATACCCAGATGGCGCAAGCCTCGGTTCTGGGTCGGGCTAATGACGTTCACTTTTGCGGGGAGCCGCATCGCGAAAGGCGCACTCATCGATGGGAACACGGTCTGGCAGGTAGTTGGGGTTGTCTTCCTGATCGGCTGTGCCTCCCTCATTGGATATGCCGTCGGAACTCGGTCGGCAACGCGAACCGGCGTCAAGGCCGCTTCGGATGCTGGCACCAGCATCTGGCACCAACAAGCACGAACAGGCATGATCAGTTGCGAGCTTGAGGCGCGTTGATGGCGCTCTGTGAAATCGGCCATCTCCTGCTCGGCGGTGACCCCAGACCTGCTCAGTGGATCTCCCCACATTGCCTGATGGCCAGGCGGCTCCAGGGGCAGGGCGAGCCTCGGCCGGACCGCCTGCTGACGGCGGCTTGCGCCAGAGTCCGCGTAAGCGTGAGAGCTCGCACCTCGGAGGTGGTCCTTCATCGCGGTGCGCGCGATCTTGGCCGTACGGCGGTCAGAGTGTGACTTTCAAACAGGGCTCAGATATGGGGCCAGTCCTGCCTGGCTGGCTGTCACCTCGCGTGCGATACGACGCCACTGGTCCTCTCCCCCGGGCAGCGGCCATACCCAGGTCGGCTGTTCCACGGTGTTCAGGTCATGAAGAAGGCGGACGAACTGTGGGCCGGCGGTTGCGGCACCGTCTGGAGCGGTGGGGCCGTGAATGGTGCGGAGTTCGGTGAAGCGTGCCAGTTCGTCCTCGTAGAAGCCCGTGGCCTCATCGATGCGCGCGGTCAGGTCAATCGCGCGGCACCGTGCGGTGCAACTGCAGCAGCGGAGGCTCGACGGATGCGGCGATCGCCGCGGCAAGCCGTGCGTGACCGTCCAGGATCAGACGGCAGTCAAGGACACTTATCACCACAACAGGACAGATGGGAGCGTCCCTTCACGGGCCTGCTTGCGGTACGCCTTGACCCGGCTGTCGTCAGCACCGGGCAATTCCACATCCAGGGCGGCGGCCGGGCGGTGGTGTCCCAGGCCGGGGCCGTGCTCTTGGTCGAGAGGTTCGCAAAGCCGCGCTGGGTCAGGCGTTATCAGCCGGCTGACACCCAGGCGGCGCCCTCGGGCGGCGCACGATTCAGGCAAGGTGCTGCTGGACGTGGCCCTCGCAGTCGCGATGGGCTGGGAATGCCCGACGCCTGTCACGGCCCGAGCCGCAGCTTGCCGCACCGGTTTTTCGGGTATGGCCCCCGGCCCGGCACGCGGACCTGTTCGACACCGCGTTCCGCGTCGCCCGCCGCGCTCCACGCTTTTCTGTTCATCCTGGCCGAACCTGCCGCAGACGCCGTCTCATCCCGTTGTGTGGATGGTCGCCACGCCCGCGCCATCGATGGCGCAGCTCTCGGCGCCAGATTTCCGCTCGATCAGTACGAACCGCGCCTCGCGAACGTCACTTGCGTCACTCTGGTCACCTGCTATGCAGAACTCCGCGCGCAGAGGGGCAGTGCCGTAGTACTGGCCGTTATCGTTCGGGCAGTCGAAAAGGTCGGGGTCGGGCGCAGAGCAATCGCGGCCTGGAGGAGGATCACGCCTCTCGGGGTGAGTGAATCCCGCGCAATGCATCATCTCATGAATGAGTGTCTGAGATATCTCCTCATTACCCTGCGGGAACAATACGCCGAAGTTCACATTGAGAGTGGAACCGCCGACAGTCGCGCTGGCGTTCGCATCCGGGTCACTCAGGATCGTGTGATGAATTGCACGTCCGTACGCTGCCTTGAGCGACTCCTTTTCCGTTGCCGCTAGAATGCCGCTCGACAGGCCCCTAGACAACGCTATCCAGTGACGGGCGATCAGCGTACCTCTGTTCTCACTTGAGATATCGCCGTCGAAGGTGAAACTCGACAACGCCGCACGCGCTTGGTCGTGAGCACCAATCAGTGCCACCAGGCTAGAGACGTCATATCGCTGAACCAAAGTGGCCATGCTCATATCGCCATGAAGGCCTTCGTCTTGGGCGAGCTGCCTCACGCTTCTCATGTGTCGCCTACTTCCAAGGTCGAATGTGTCGCCTACTTCCAAGGTCGAATATTTTGCGCGTCTACACAGCACTACGCACCCTTTGCGACAGTACGAGAACGATGCCTGCGGCGTTCCGCAGGCGTCGCAAATGATCAGCCGATCTGACTAGGCAGGACCGGCGAGCGCGAAGATCACCCCTGCGCCCGGCGCGAAGAGCTCGGGCCTTTGCTAAGCCCTGCTCTTTGATGGTCCTACTGTCTGTTGTGTGGTGCAACTGGGCAGCCGGGAAGGGCAGTCAGGCAGGGTGCGCCCACGCGTCGGGATGTCGGTGCCTTCGCGCTGTGTGCGCTTCAGGTCGCCTCGACGCGTTCCTGCCATGCTCCGCCGAAGGCGGATTTGCGGTCGGCAAGGGGAAAAGCCGCTGTCGGCCCGGTGACGGCGAGCCGCAGCAGATCGCCGAGCAGGACTACTTGACTTTCGGCGGGGACGCTGGCGTCGCGGACAACAGCGGCCAGGAAGGGAACCGTGACCTCGGGGCAGGTCCCTTGGTGAGAGTCGGAGGCAATATTTCCGGCCAGTCCTCCGTAAATGACCTCTGAGCAACTACGGTCAGCGGGCGACTCCAAATCCCTTTCGTCTCCGTGAAGTTCGGCGAATGGGTATCGAGCACACTGCTCGCCGCCGAAGCCTCACTTCCGAATAGCGAGCCGACCCCCGAGCGCGGTTTGAATGGATGTGACGCCGCCGTCGACCGGCTGTTGAGTCGGCAGGGCACTGGTCATCGTCCGCGCTGCTGTCCGCCGTGAACATTCGGCACAGCTGCAACAACTCCTGGCCGCCGCGTCGTGCCTTCGCACCCTGGTTTGCGCCCGTCCGTTTTCCGCATGAGAGTTGAAGGAGAAGTACCTCGTGTTCCCTTCATACCCAACCCCCATCGAAGCCGGGTCCGCCACGCATGCCGGACCTGCGGAAAATGGAGAATCAGAATGGCCATCAACGAATCAGTGACGGGCGACGACAGTGTGGCGATCACCGGGACTGCCCACCCGGGCGAGCGAACGGTCGGCGTCGGAGGGCGGGGCGACGCTGTGGGCGTCCAGGGCAAGGGCACCCGCTGGCATGGCGTAGAGGGCCTGAGTAGCAGCGCGATCGGAGGGGCCGGAGTCTACGGATCGAACTCCGCTGGCGGCGCCGGTGTGGTGGGCGAGACCTCGGGCCGCTTCAACCCCGCCGTGTACGGCAAGCACAGCGGCACCGAGGGCCAAGGCGTACTTGGCGAGGCTGATAACGGCGCCGGCACGGCAGGTAAGTCCAAGAACTGGGTGGGTGCCTACGGGGAGTCGGCGAGCACCTCTGGTGGGAGCGGTGTCTGGGGCGAGCACAAAGGCGCCGGTACCGGGACGATCGGTTTCAGCGCCGAAGGCGTCGGCGTGCACGCCCGCGGTGGCCGCCTCGCCGGCTTCTTTGAGGGCAATGTTGAGGTTACTGGTGACCTCGTGCTCACAGGGGCCGATGTAGCCGAGCAGTTCGACGTGGCCGTAGGCAGGGGCGATGGTGAGGACATTGGTCCTGGCGCGGTCCTCACCCTCGATCACGAGGGCGCTCTGACACCTTGCACGCTGGCGTATGACACGCGCGTGGCAGGCGTGGTGTCAGGGGCGGGTGACCGAGTTCCGGCACTCGTCCTGGATCGCCAGGAGGCGGGGACAAGCCGAGAGGCCGCATTCCGTAAAGCAATCGCCGTGATCGGGAAGGTCTGGTGCCGTGCGGACGCGTCGTCGAAGCCCATTGGCGTCGGCGATCTGCTGACGACCTCGTCGACTCCCGGCCACACCATGGTTGCGACCGACCGTGAGGCCGCATTTGGTGCTGTCCTTGGGAAAGCTCTTACCCCACTGGCATCGGGGACCGGCATGGTCCTGGTTCTCGTCGGCCTGGGTTGAGACTCCCGGAATTCGACTTCGAGCGTCGCTGCCTCACAACGGCGACGCTCGAGAGGTGCCCTCCCAAGTTGTGTACCGGATCGGTGCGAAGTGATCGAAATGACGGAACTCTAGGCCCCGGACTTTCACGAGGCGGCCTGTCCGAAGCATGATCGAGAAAGCGAGAAGTGCTCCTGACCTGCAACGATAAGACTTGTCGAGGGTCCAGATCGTGCCGTGGAAAGAAGCACTTCTCAGGTGGAGAAGCCTATGGGGTCGTACCCGCGTGTCCGCATCGAGGGCTGCGGCCGGGCGGTGGTCTCCCGGGCCGGGGGCGTGCTGCTGGTCGAGACCGTCCGCAAGGTCGGCTTGGACACCGCGATATCAGCGGTGCTGGCACCGTGGGGAAGGCTCGGGCGGCGCACGATCCGGGCAAGATTCTGCTGGACGTGGCTCTCGCGGTCGCGCTGGGCGGGGACTGTCTGGCCGACATGGGGATGCTGCGGGCCGAGTCAGCCGTGTTCGGCCTGGTTGCCTCCGACCCGACCGTCTCCCGCCTCATCGACACCCTGGGCGCGGCCGGCCCGAAGGCCCTGAACCGCGATCCGGTCAGCTCGGGCCGAAGCGCGAGCGTGTCTGGAAGTTGGCTGGAGCCTCCTCGCCGGACACCACCGGTCAGGTGATCGTGGACCTGGACGGAGTGCTGGTACTGGCCCACTCCGGGAAGCATGACGCCACCGCGACCTGGAAGAAGACCTACGGACACCGCCCACTGATGGGCTTCGTCGACCACGGACGCGGCGGCACCGGAGAGCCGGTGGCCGCCCTGCTGCGGCCCGGGAACGCGGGCAGCGAAACCCCCACCGCCCACATCACCGAACTCGTGGGTGCCGCCGGCGGAGTCGGTGCGGATCAGCGTGCGGCGTCCACGCCCGTATGTCTTCGGTAGCTGCGCCAGGGCGAGTTGGGCGGTCGGACGGGGACATCCGTGACGGCGCGTGGGTCGCAGAGCTCGACGGTGACGTAATGAAGGGCTGGCCGAAGGGAATGCGGCTGATCGTCCGCAAAGAACGCCCGCACCCTGGCGCCCAGTTGCGATTCACCGACGCCGACGGACTGC
Organism: Streptomyces sp. NBC_00887; assembly: GCF_045207585.1. Lineage (NCBI taxonomy): Bacteria > Bacillati > Actinomycetota > Actinomycetes > Kitasatosporales > Streptomycetaceae > Streptomyces > Streptomyces sp. NBC_00887. The sequence goes on along the minus strand of NZ_CP108788.1, from coordinate 9,673,599 downwards.
GGCTCACCGCGTTCGCCACCAACGCCCCGATCGCCGCAATCGAACTGCGACACCGCCAGCGGGCACGCGCCGAGGGCCGCATCCGGGCCGCCCGCGCCACCGGACTGCGCAACCTGCCCCTGCACGACACCGCGCAGAACCAGATCTGGCTGGAGATCGTCCAGATCGCCCTGGACCTGCTGGCCTGGATGCCCATGCTCGCTCCGACCGGTGAAACCCGCAGGTGGGAGCCCCGCCGACTGCGGCACCGCCTCTCCTCCGCCGCCGCCCAACTCGTCACAACTGCCCGCCTCCGGCACCTGAGATTCGCACGCCATTGGCCCTGGACCGACGTCATTGCGGACGCTATCGAGCCTCTCGACGTGCTCCCGAACCCGGGCTGACCAGCAGATCCACCCATCCCTTCGAGGGAACGTTCCATCCCGGAGTAGTGGAACCCGGCGTTCACCCGACACGACGCTCGGGCCCACGGCCTGCCCAACCACGGTCATCGGCAACGAAATGGGCCACCGACTTCGTCGGCGGCCCACACGAAAGAGTGCGCTGGCAGGTGGCGGCATTTCATTCTGCAGTGGTGATGCGGCCGCTTGGTCAGTGGGCGGTCATCCATTGAGACGCATAAACCGGCTGGAAAGTCGCGTAGCTGGTGCGACTGAGGTTGTGTGCTCCATATGCCGAGTGAACAGCGCAGTGAGGACAGCGCAGGTCCGCGCGGGGAACGGTCGGGTGCTGGACCGGACCCGCAGGTGGAGCGAAACGCGCCCGACACGCCCACGAAGGTTGGCAAGGCTTCTTGGGGGGCGGTGCTGAGGCGCACGCTGAAGGAGTTCAAACGGGATGAACTCCCCGACCGGGCAGCTGCCCTGACCTATTACGGAATTCTGGCCCTGTTCCCCGCCTTGCTGGTCCTCGTCTCACTACTCGGCATCGCGGGCAAGTCGACGACACAGACCGTTCTGGACAACATCAAGAAGCTGGCCCCGGGAGCGGCACGTGACGTCTTCGAAGACGCCGTGACCCAACTGCAGTCCAGCAGTGGGACCGGCTGGGTGGTGGCGATCGTGGGTCTGGCGGTTGCCCTGTGGTCGGCGTCCGGCTACGTGGCGGCGTTCATCCGGACCTCCAACGCGGTGTACGACCTGCCCGAGGGCCGTCCTGTCTGGAAGGTGCTTCCGGTCCGCGTAGGTCTGACTCTGGTGCTCATGGTGTTGGCCTGCGTCAGCGCGCTGATCGTCGTTCTCTCAGGCGATCTCGCCCGTCGGCTCGGCACCGCGCTGGGGGTCGGCGATACGGCCATGACCGTCTGGGCGATCGCGAAGTGGCCAGTCCTGGTGGTGCTGGTGACCCTCATGCTGGCGATCCTGTACTGGGCGGCACCGAACGCCAAGGGGCGAGGCTTCAAGTTCGTGTCGCTGGGCAGCCTGCTGGCGCTCCTGATCTGGATGGTTGCGTCGGCCGCCTTCGCCTTCTACGTCGCCAACTTCAGCTCGTACAACAAGACCTACGGCGCCCTGGCAGGCGTGATCATCTTTCTGGTCTGGCTGTGGATCACGAACCTGGCGATTCTGCTCGGCCTCGAATTCGATGCGGAAATGGCCAGGGAGCGGGCCATCATCGGCGGTCATCCACACCTGAAGGAGCCGTACGTAGCCCCGCGGGACACCCGCAAGTGGACCGACGAGGACCGCAGGGCCATGGGCGACGCCGGACCGTCCGATCCGCGCTCCGACTGAGTTCGCCTTCTCCCGAGCAGGCGCATGCAAACGGGCTGTCGCCCTCCGGCGCACCGGCGGTTCGGTGACGCGACGGCCTTGACCGTGCTGGCCCGACGCGGCGGTCCGTGACCCCCCCCTCGTCGCCCTCGTCCGAGCCGGCGCCGACTTCGAACGCGGCCACCTCATCGAACGAACCAGGGAAAATCGCTGCTTACGACCTGCCCCACGATTGGCCTGGACGAGAGTCCTGATCGATGGGCGGGTTCGGGAGTTCTGCTACCGGGCTGTCGACACCGCCCTCGGGGGAAGTCGGCCCGGCAGCGTTCACCGGCCGACCAGGTATATGGACCTTCGCGCGCGCCAGTCCGTAAAGACACGGGCTGATCGTCCAGATTCGAAGGCAGGATCTGGTCGCAGGTGGCCCGGCCGTCGAACCACAGTGAGCCGTGGTGCGGAGCCGTGACGACGAGCAGGGTCGAGAAGCCACAGCCGTTTTCCTGGATGAATACAGCTCCAGACGTCTTGCGCTCCTGGAACACCTCGTATTCGGCGTCCCATGCGACCACCAGGCCGCACGCTGTGGTCCGGCGCCGCCCGGCCCGGGCGGATGCATCACCAGACCGCCAGCGGAGTCATCCCTGCGTCGAGGACTGCCTGACGTACTTCGCGTACGCCGTCCAGGTCGTCTGCACCGTCGGTGACAAGGCCGAGAGTCCGGCCGTCCCCCGGCCACTCCTTGAGCTGGGACAGAGCAGGGCTTGGCTCGACTGCCGCGAGCGGGAGGCCGGCCTCTCCGGCTGCAGCACGCGATATGTCTCCCAGGCCCGGCCCATACAGCGGCCCGATCACGGACCCAGTTGCCGTCGCACCCCGGTCGCTATCCCTTTCCTTCGCCGGCCGTGGGTCCTCACCTTCGAAGCGTCCGCAGGAACTCACCGGGCCGACAACATGCGCGCTATCCAATCGGTGAGATCATGAAGCGGTGGGGAAACGCTCTCATCCTGATCGACGTGATCAACACGTATGAGCACCCCGAAGCCGAGTTTCTTGTTTCCGTCCATACGCAAGGCGTTACCTCACATCGTCCAGCTTCTGGCGACAGCGCACGCCGAAGGCGTGCCCGTCATTCACGGAAATGACAATGACGCCGAATGGCGCTGTCACCACGGCGAAATCATCGAGACTGCTCAGGCCGGGCCGAGAGGCGAACTTGTCCGTGAGCCCACACCCACAGTGACCTTGCCGAAGCCGCACTGCTCATGATGGAGCGCAGCATGCGAGCGACCATCACCGCGGCGACACGGTCGCGCTGTAGTGCTCGCGATCGGGAGACGTTCTCACCCCACTCGGCGGGCAGCGCCGTCAGACGGTGCTGTTCCGACGGGTCATTTCGTCGCTCGTTCTCTCCGGGCCGCCCTCATCGGCCTCTGTTCGCGCCTGATCACCCACCACCGCCACACACTCGCAGGAGCTCTCGTGACTGATCGGAAGCACATCCTGAGCGGACGTACAGCCGTGGTGACCGGCGCCGCACGCGGCCTCGGAGAGGCCGTCGCCCGAGAGCTGGCCGAGAGGGGCGTCCGCGTGGCTCTGCTCGGCCTGGAGGAGGACGCTCTCGCCCGGACGGCCGACGAACTTCCGACCGCGTCCCAGCACTGGCATGTAGACGTCACTGACGACGAGGCGATGGCCCGCACGGCCGAGGAGGTGGTCCGTCAACTGGGCCCGGTTTCGGTCGTCATCGCCAACGCCGGTGTGGCAGAGGGAGGTCCGTTTGCCGAATCCGACCCGGACAGCTGGCGGCGCGTGATCGAGGTCAACCTCGTAGGCAGCGCGATCACCGCACGGACGTTCCTGCCCCAACTGCTCAGCACCCGCGGTCACTACCTTCAGATCGCCTCCCTCGCATCCATCGGCGCCGCGCCGATGATGAGCGCGTACTGCGCTTCCAAAGCAGGCGTGGAGTCCTTCTCGCATTCCCTGCGCGCCGAACTGGCCCCCCGTGGGGTCGGCGTGGGAATCGCTTATCTGAACTGGATCGACACCGACATGATCCGCGACGCCGACCAGCACGCCGTGCTGCGGGAGCTCCGGGCCCACATGCCTCCACCGGCCCGCAAGACCTATCCCCCGGAGTACGTGGCCCGTCTCGTGGTCAACGCAGTCGAACGGCGGGCACCTTCCGTCTACGTGCCCGGGTGGCTCCGGAGCGTCCAGGCGGTGCGCGCCGGTCTGCCCGGGCTGGTCTCGCGGCTGGCCCGCCGGGAGCTGACACGTTCACAATTCGCAGGCACCGGGCTCTTGGGGGCCGGTGGACGTGCAGCAGAGGCAACCGAACGAACGCGGGCCTGACACCCAGGCCGGCCGCTCATGTGACAGCCCCACATCGGCGAGCAAGTCCCCCTCGGCATGAACAGAGTGCCGGCCACAACGCCCCGTTGTCGGTGCCCCGACTGGGCGACGGGAAGCCGCGCCCCGGGACTGTCGATCATCCGGTGCTGCGCCCTGTGCGGTCCGCCCACGGCGTGCCCGACACGTGCAGGCGGATACCGCGCGCCCCGCGCAGCGCGGCCCGCGCGGCGTTGGCACCAGGGGCACCGTGGACTCCGCCGCCGGGGTGCGCGGAGGCTGAGGCGAGGTAGAGGCCCTTCACTGGTGTTTCGGGCCGCCCGGTGCCCGGGACCGGCCGAAACAGAAGTTGTTGGTGGGCTGCTGCGGTTCCGCCGTTGATCGCGCCGCCGTGCAGATTGGCGTTCATGGACTCGATGGTGGGCGGTGCGAGAACGCGGCGGGAGATGACACGGGAACGGAATCCTGGGGCCCAGCGTTCGACTTCGTTCTCCATGCGGTCGGCCATGGCTTCCTGCTCGCGCCGGTCCCATCGCCCCGTCAGGTCGTCCTCACCCGCGTCACCCTTGATCCGCTGCGGGACGTGCGTATAGGCCCAAGCCGATTCGGTGCCGGCGGGTGAGCGAGTGGAGTCGGCTGTGGTCATCTGCCCGAAGAGGAGGAAGGGGCGGTCAGGCACTCGGCCCGTGGCGATCTGCGCCGCGAAGCGGGTGAGACCGTCGACCCCGTCGGCCAGGTGGACCGTGCCCGCCGAGGCAGCCTCACCAGCGGTCCAGGGCACCGGGGCGGTCAGCGCCCAGTCGATCTTGAACGTCGCGAAGTCCCACTGGAATGCGCGCAGGTCCTTGAGCAGCCGGTCGGGAAGGTGCTGCGCGCCGACCAGCTCGCCGTACAGCGCCGGTGCGGACACGTCGGCAAGGACGGCGCGGGATGCCGGTACGGACTCGCCCCCTGCGGTGCGTACGCCAACAGCACGTCCGCCGCGCACGACGATCTCGTCGACACGCTCCCCGCACCGGACCACGCCGCCGTGCCGCTCCAGCCTCCGCACCAGAGCCGCTGTGAGCGCCCCGGCGCCCCCGACCGGCACCGGAAAACCGTAAGTCTGTCCGAGCATGGACATCAGCCACCCGAAGCCCCCGCTGCCTGCAGCTTCGGGGCCGAGGTCCGCGTGCAGCGCGTTGCCCGCGAGCAGGAGCCTGGCTGCCTCTCCGCGGAACTGCTCCTCCCCCAGACATCGCACGGGCAGCAACAACATCCTCGCCAGTCGAAGCCCGCCGGCCGCCCGAAGCCTGGCCGCTAGGCGAACGCCGGAGCGCACCGGCGGGAAAGGGGTGAACAGGGCACGCAGGATGTCTGGACCCAGGCGATTCCACGTGCCGTACAGGTCGAGCCAGGCGGGCCCGTCGCCCGCGGCGAACATGTCCAGCCCATCCGCTGTGTCCTCGACTCCGCGTTCGAGAACCGCGCAGCGGCCGTCCGGCAGCGGGTGTGCCAGGACGCGCGGGGCGCAACTCCAATTGAGCCCTTCATCTTGCAGGTCGAGTCCTGCGAGAACAGGGGATGCGGCGGCCAGTGGGTAGAAGGCACTGAAGAGGTCGCTCACGTAGTCCGGGTGGACGCCTCGATCGCTGCGGACCGCGCCGCCGGGCTCCGGCTGTTCCTCCAGCACCTCCACACTCCATCCTGCAGCGGCAAGGAGATTCGCCGCCACAAGGCCATTGGGCCCCGCACCGATAACCACCGCGTCCGGCATCGATACCTCCCGTTCTCGCCGTTCCGAGTCCGCCCTACCGCCCAGCCGTGCTCTTCAGGCACGGCCCGGGCTGCCACCAGACCACTTGGTGCGCACAGGATTCACTAAAGCAAACATTCGGACGATCCGCCGCCTGCCGGGCACCCTGCGGGTAACCCACATCACATACCCCTCCACCCCTCGAGAAGGCCCTGACCACTCCTCTGCTCCCACTCTTCATCCTTGGGGACGTCCTTGGCACGGGCGTGCAGGCCCTGGTGGGACAGGTCGCCGCCGAATTCGGCGTGCCGTTGGGCTCCACAGCCAGTCGCGTTATGTCCGGCTGGCGACAGTCACCTCTTACGTGGAACTGGTCACCGGATATCCGCGTGCGGGCGGGGCGTCGCACTACGCCAACCTGTCATACGGTGCTGCCGTCGGGCGCTGCATGCTCGCCACTGACGTCGTGTCGGCGGCATGATGGTGCAGTGCCCGTGTAGTGCGTCGACGTTGTCCGCTCGCGCCGGCTCCCTTCCGGCCGATACAGGTCCGGCTTCATCGTGGGCGACCGTCTGCGGGTGGGCCCTGGCCGGGGACCGATTTCAGCCCTGGGTCCTGGAGACACACTCGGTTACCACGGCGCGCAGGCTGCCGGTGCGCGCGAGCGCGTCGCGTTGCGTCCGCGCCCCGGTTCCACGCTCCATGAGGTTCTTGAGCGCCTTCTCGACCGAGCTGAAGTCGTCGGTCTCCTCCAGGGCCGCTTGGACGTGACTGAGCAGGGCACCGATGACATCCGCCGCAGGCTCGGGGCGCATGGTGCGGGGATGCAGCAACCGGCCCTCCAGCCCTGACCGTCCGGCCTGCCAGGTGGCCATGCGAAGGACACTCACCCCGCTCGGATCCGGTGGGCCGCCGGCATGCCATTCGCGGGCCGCCGTTTCGACGAGGCCGCGTACCAACGTCGCAAGAAGCACGGTGTCGCCCGGGTCCAGACAGACATCCGCCACTCTCACCTCGACTGTCGGATACCGGTGGGAGAGCCGGGCATCGAAGTAGATCATTCCTTGGTCGCGCAGGACCCCTGTGTCGACCAGCGCCTGAACCTGTTCGTGGTAACGGTCTGCGGAGCCGAAGACTTCCACCGGCCCGGCCGAGGGCCATCGACCCCAGACTCTGCTGCGATAGCTGGAGTACTCGGTGTCCTGCCCCTGCCAAAAGGGCGAATTGGAGCTGAGCGCCAGAAGAACGGGCAACCAGGGACGCATCCGGTCGAGCACCCCGACGCCTTCCTCGTCCGAGTCGACCGCGACATGTACGTGGCATCCGCAGGTCAGCTGTTCCTGGGTGGTCAGACCGAACCGCTCGGCCAGCCACCGATACCGCTCTCCCTCCCCGATCGGGGGGTTGACGGGAAGAGGGGCCGTCGCCAAAGCCGCCACCGCTGCCCCGGCCTGCGCGGCGCTCTCCGCCGCCTCGGCCCTCCAGCGCAGGATCTCCTCCGCCAGTTCAGCCATCGCGCTGCACGGTTGGGTGGCGAATTCCATCTGCTGAAGGTGCAGCTCCGACTCGAAGGCCGAATCTCCCTCCGCGCGGACTTCCGCAAGTGCCAGCACCGCCGTTGACAGCGCCCGGGGCTCACCACTGTGCTCGTCGACGAGCAACAGCTCCTCCTCGACACCAACGGTCCGCACCATCACGCCTCCCAGACAGTCGCCGTAAGGCGCGCTCTCGCATGTGCCGCAGGCGGCGTCGTCCGTCCGCCCGGGTAGACCACCACGAAGATGTACATCGCTGTCCCAGCATGCAGCAGCCTGAGCCCTTCGCTGGATTCGCGCGTGACTTTCATGAGTGCGTGAACGAAGGGGAGGAACTCGTCCGTGCTCGTTCCCCCGGTTGCCTGCCGGGGGGAACCTCTCTGCGGCCGACGCTGGTTCGTTCAGCCGAAGCTCCTTCCCGCCAGCGGAGCGGTGTCCTCGCCTTTGCCGTGGCGTACGCCGTGCAGGAAAGCGCGCAGCGCTTGGTCGGCTGAGTGAACCGGTGCCCAGCCCAGTTCGTCGTGTGCACGGCCGCAGTTCATCACCGGCAGCCGCAGGACGGCGTCGAACAGATGCGGGGAGGCAGGGACGGCACGTGCTTGCCAAGCGGCGGCCAGGGCGCCGCGCACCAGTGCCCGGGGCAGCGGGACTACGTGGGCGTCGAGGAGTTCACCGAGGGCACGGACGTCGGTCACTGAGTCGGCGGCCAGATTGAAGGCGCCCCGAACGTGGTGGAGTGCGGCTAGGCGGTAAGCCTCGGCGGCGTCGTCCGTATGGAGGACCTGGAAGCGTAGGCCGTCGAGGTCCGGCACGAAGGGCAGAAGGTCGGGCCGAAGCAGTGTGCCGGGGACATAGCGGCCCGCGAAGATACGACGCTGTTCGCTGGCCGCTTGCTCCTTGAACAGGAAGCCGGGCCTCATGCGCACGATACGGATCTGGGGATGACGCAGTTCAAAGGTATCGAGTACCCGCTCCAAATATGCCTTTTCCCGGCAGTATGCGGCGTCGGGCCATCCATGGGTCGGCCAATCCTCGTCGACACCAGGCTCCTCCTTCGGGCCGGGAGAGTACGCCCCCACGCTTGAGGCGGGCACGAGGGCTGGGACTCCCGCATCACGCACCGCGTCGAAGACCCGTAGCGACCCCGCGACGTTGCTCTGCCACGTCACGACTGGGTCGTGGGTCGGCTGGAACCGCCACGCCAGGTGAATGACGGCATCTGCACCTGCGAACTGGGCCTTGAGTGTGCCGGCACTGGCCGGGCTGGAGAGGTCCACCGTGTCCCACTCCACGCCGGGCAACGTGATCTGTGGGCGGCGCCGGGCCAGGCCGAGGACCGATCCCACCCCCGGGTCGCGTGACAGAACTCGGATGACGCTTGTTCCCACGTTGCCGGTCGCACCGGTGACCACGATGCGCGGAGCGGGGCCTGTACTCATATGTCACTCCTCTGTACGGACCTTGTTCCCTCGAAGCCGAAGCGTCGGCCCGACCGAGGACGGCTCACCACTGCAAGCCGTGAGGTGCGTTGCGTTCTCCGGGTGCGTGGTCTGACCGATCGCGCACGCCGGTCGCTGTCGACCTTCAGACAGTCGCTCCTCGGGCGTGATCCTGCGGCGATTCAGGGTGTGAAGAGGATCTTGACCGCGCCATCCTGCTTCTTCTGGAACATGCTGTACGCCTCCGGCGCCTGGGCCAGGGGCATGCGGTGTGTGGCGAAGTCGTCGACGCCCAGCGGGTCCGCGTCGGTGAGCAGCGGCAGGAGGTCGTCGACCCAGCGCCATACGTTTGCCTGACCCATACGCAGTTGCACCTGCTTGTCGAACATGGTCAGCAGCGGCATGGGGTCGGTCATGCCTCCGTAGACGCCGGAGAGCGAGATCGTGCCGCCGCGCCGGACGAGGTCGATGGCCAGGTACAGGGCGGAAAGTCGGTCCACGCCGACGCTTTGCATCAGCTTGGCGGCCAGTGCATCAGGCAGGAGTGTGGTCATGTTCTGCATGCCCTTGACGATGGGGGCGCCGTGGGCTTCCATGCCGACAGCATCGATGACGGCGTCGGGGCCGCGGCCCTGTGTCAGGTCGCGGACGGCCTCGCCGATGTTTTTGCCGTGCTCGTTCAGGTCGAGGGTGTGGACACCGTGTGCTCGTGCCCGCTGCAGCCGTTCGGGAACGAGGTCGATCCCGATCACCTGGCCGGCACCTCGGTGGGCGGCGATGCGGGTGCACATGTCCCCGATCGGTCCCAGCCCGAGCACAGCGACGGTGCCGCCGGACGGCACCGCCGCGTAATCAACGGCCTGCCAGGCCGTCGGCAGGACATCCGACAGGTAGATGAATCGGTCGTCCGCAGGGCCGGGAGGCACGGCGATGGGAAGGGTGTTCCCGAATGGCACACGCAGGTATTCCGCCTGCCCGCCGGGAACCTGTCCGTAGAGCTTGGTGTAGCCGAAGAGGGCTGCCCCGTTGCCGTGTTCACGCACCTGGGTGGTCTCGCACTGGGACTGCAGGCCTTGATGGCACATGAAGCAGGATCCGCACGAGATGTTGAACGGGACGACGACCCGGTCGCCGGGGCGCAGATTGGTGACCTCCGCGCCGACTTCTTCGACGATGCCCATCGGCTCGTGGCCGAGGATGTCTCCGGCCCCGAGAAAGGGGCCGAACAACTCGTACAGGTGCAGGTCGGATCCGCACAGCCCGGTCGTCGTGACCTTGATGATCACGTCGGTCGGATCCTGGATCTCGGGGTCCGGAACGGTGTCGATCCGTACGTCGCGCTTACCGTGCCACGTCAGAGCTTTCATGCTGCCTTCCTCTATTCGGTGCCGTCGCGTTCGCCCGAGCCCGGTTCCGCCATCTCCCGGTGCGCCTCGGCCTTGGCCGCATCGGGAAGGACCTTGTGGGCCAGTCCCTGGGCCTCGGTCTTGACCGAGGCCCGTCCCTGGCCCTCGGTCTTGACCGACCCTGCGACAATCTTGTTCTTGCCGGCGAAGAACACGTCCAGGCCCTGCTCGGCCACCAAAGCTGGATCGTCATTGGACTGCCGGCCGACTTTGGTGTCGTCCATGCCCGCGCGGTGGAAGAAGTCCATCTCGGTCGGCCCGGGCATGGTGAAACGGACGTTCAGATCAAGCAACTCCAGTTCGTCGGCCAGATCAGTTTCGAGAAACGCCCTTGCCCGGCCGACACCCGCGTTCAGCGCCGCCACAGTTCTCGCCGGCCCAGACCTGCCGTACCGGTGAAGCGGGTTCGTGGAGCCGACGGTGGATCGGACCTGCTCGCTCGGCAAACGGCGCGAGTCGATGTTGTTGCAGTGATCCCAGACAGTGCGTACGTGAAGGAGGCGCAGCAGCGCGGCTGTGGCGCTCTCAGCACGGACCGCCGGGACGGACAGGTGGGGTCTGTTCTCGGTGGGGTTGCCGCTACAGGCTCGCTGTCTGGCCTGCAGCGGCATGCGTAGGTCAGAGTGTCAGGCCTGCGGGGCGAATCGCGCCCAGACGCGGTGGGTGCCCAGCAGCGTGGTGATCTTCTCCAGGACAGCGATGCCGTTCTCCTCGCTCACCACGCCCGGTGCGTCTACGGGGACACCGGCCTGCGCGAGGATGCTTTCGCCGCCGGCCCATGCGCCGATCGCCTTGCCGTGGCGAAATGCTTCGTTCACCAGGAGCAGGGCCCGCGGGTCGGTGGCGACCGCCGACGCGGTTCGGGTGTTGTCCGCCTTGGCGTCCCTCGCCCCGGCGGCATCACCGCCGGGGCCCGGCGCTCCGGCGAGCAGGACGACGTCGAACTCGATGGAGCGGGCGGTCGCGAAGGTGCGCTGGACCGTGATGGGGTTGCCATCCGTAGCGAGCCGGCCGCCGGCCGGGGCGATGACCAGCGGGACCATACCGGCATCGAGCACTGCCTGGCGGACGGTCCGGACGCCGTCCAGGTCGGCGTTGGCGTCGGCGACGATGCCGATGATCCGCCCGTCGAGCGGCCACACCGCGCCCACTTGCGAAAGTGCGGGGCTCGGGGCCGGTTCGGGCAGCGCCTTTTCGGCTGCGGGGGCGGGCAGGCCGAGTCCTGCTGCGACCTCCTCGCAGAGCTGGGCATCGATTCTCGCCAGCACCCCGAGCGCACGTTCCTTGATGACTTGTTCGTAGCACTTGCCCAGCTCGAAGGTGTATGCGGTGACGATGTGCTCGCGCTCCACCGGCTTCATGCTGAGCCAGAACTGTCGGGCCTGGCTGAAATGGTCGTCGAACGAAGCCGGGGCTTCGCGCACCTTCCGACTTTCCGCTACCTCGGCGGGTACTTCGATGAAGGCGCCGGTGTCCGCGCCCGCTTGGAACGGGCATCCTCCGTCAAGGGAGTTGGGCCTGTAGGGTGCCACGCCCCGGTGTACTGCAGTCTGGTGCATTCCGTCGCGCAGCATGTCGTTGACGGGTGCGTGGGTGCGGTTGATCGGCAGCTGTGGGAAGTTGGGGCCGCCGAGCCGGGTGAGTTGGGTGTCGAGGTACGAGAAGAGCCGGCCCTGGAGCAGCGGGTCGTTGGTGACGTCGATGCCGGGGACGAGGTTGCCCAGGTGGAAGGCAACCTGTTCCGTCTCGGCGAAGAAGTTCGACGGGTTGGCGTTCAGGGTCATCAGACCGACCGGCTGAACGGGGGCGAGCTCCTCGGGGACGATCTTTGTGGGGTCGAGCAGGTCGATGCCCTCGAAGGTCTGTTCCGGGTTGTCGGGGAAGGTCTGGATACCCAGTTCCCACTCGGGGAATGCACCGGCCTCGATGGCGTCGGCCAGGTCACGGCGGTGGAAGTCGGGGTCGACACCGGCCGCGATCTGCGCTTCCTCCCACACCAGGGAGTGGACGCCCAGCCTTGGCTTCCAGTGGAACTTCACCAGGGTGGAGGTGCCTTCGCCGTCGACGAGCCGGAAGGTGTGGACGCCGAAGCCCTCCATCATCCGGTAGGAACGCGGGATGCCCCGGTCGGACATGTTCCACAGCGTGTGGTGGGTCGCCTCGGTGTGCAGGGTGACGAAGTCCCAGAATGTGTCGTGCGCGCTTTGTGCCTGGGGGATTTCGCGGTCGGGGTGGGGCTTTCCGGCGTGGATGACGTCGGGGAACTTGATGGCGTCCTGGATGAAGAAGACGGGGATGTTGTTGCCGACGAGGTCGAAGACGCCCTCCTCCGTGTAGAACTTCGTGGCGAAGCCCCGGGTGTCACGCACGGTGTCGGCCGATCCGCGTGAGCCCAGGACTGTGGAGAACCGGACGAAGACCGGAGTCTGTACGTCCTTCGCCAGGAACGCAGCCTTCGAGATACGCGCCGCGGTGCCGTAACCGCGGAAGACGCCGTGGGCGGCGGCTCCCCGGGCGTGGACGACCCGCTCGGGAATGCGCTCGTGGTCGAAGTGGGTGATCTTCTCCCGCAGGTGGTGGTCCTGGAGGAGCACCGGGCCGCGGGGGCCTGCTTTCAGCGAGTGGTCGGTGTCGTACAGGCGTGCGCCCTGCGCTGTGGTCAGGTAGGCACCGCTCTGCGCCATCCGGGCGCGGTCCGCGCCCGTGGGCTGTCCCGTGGGACTCACCGTCTCCGGACCGCTCTGGTCGTGCTTGGCCGGCAAGGGCTCTCGCGGTGTTGTGGGCTCCTCTGCCGAGGGCGGGTCGACGGCCGGTTTCCCCGGGATGCCGTCCTCGGCGCCGTCACTGCCCAGCACGGCATTGGCAGCCGCCTTCAGAGGGTTCTTCTTCTCGCTCATGAATCGGCTCCCGAGAGGCTCAGCACTGGACGGACAGGGGTAAAACAGTAATAACGCCCGAAAGCGCGCTGAGCGTGCTGATTGCGCCGCCTGGCACGTGCCCGCCACCCTCCTGGTCCTCGTCGTTGCGCCCAGCACCACCGGGCGAGAGTCGTTTCGGGTCGTTTGTCGATAGACAGCGTCCGAGCGGGGTGTCTGGCAACAGCTCCACCGGGCACCGGGTACGCGTTAGGCGCAGGGCAGACAGTCACCAAGCCTGGCGCGCCAGACCCCCCCCCGGCCAGCGGCTCCCGTTTCCCGACCTCCAGGATCGGACCGGTGCTCGGATCAGCCGCGTTACCGACCGGACAGGGTCTGTCCCCGGCCGGGCGGTGTCGGCGACCGCCCGGCCAAGATGCACCACTGGAGGGATGCGGACTGGGCGTACCCACACGGGTAGAAGCTGGACTATGTCGCGGCTGAGGCCTACGAACAGGCGACCCAGGTGTCCCACGAGTTCGCCACCTTCTGTGAGGCGGTGGACTCTCTCCAGGGTGACGACGAAGTGGTTCGACACCCGCTCGGGAGGCGCTGGGACGTGCGAGTCGAGCTCGAAGCGTCGTGCAAGCTGCCGCAGCTGAGCTCCAGGTTCCGATCACGATGCAACCTGAGCTGAAGGGAGGGAACCCGCCGGTCAGCTTCCCTCTGCTCTCCGAAGCGGGGTAGGGCTGGTGACCTGTTCTGGAAGGGCTTTGTTGATCGCTCTCTTCGTTCGCCTTACCAGTGCCGTGAGCGACATGGAACGTCCGCCGACCGCTCGTTCCAGTAGAGGCCCGCCAGGCAGCACCATCGGGCTCTATTTCGACCGTCGTGCTCCGCCCGTGGAGACCAACGGACGCTCGGAGAACGGCAGCTGGATCGTGCGGTACCGCAACAGCACCAGGACGGCCGCGGTGGAGACCGTACGCCGCCTGGTGCACACCCACGCTCCTTGGCTGCCGATCCGCTACGCGCTCTGACACCTTTCAACGCGGGGCGGGCCGGAGCCCTGTAGTGCCGGAGCCCTGTCAGGACGCGGGCATCAGCACGGTGTCGATGAGCTGAACGGTCGCGTTCTCCGTCTCGACGTCACCGCAGACGATCGCCGCCGAGTCGTTCACCTTGAACGAGTCCCCGGACCCGGACGTCGTCAACGTGCCGCCCTGAAGGGTCTTGAACGAACCGTCGGGCAGCTCGTCGATGGTCACCTTCTCGCCGACAACGTGGTAAGTGAGCAGGTCGGTCAGCTTCTCCTTGTCATTGAGGATCTTGTCGAGGTCTGCCTTCGGGATCTTCTCGAAGGCAGCGTTCGTGGGCGCGAACACGGTGATGTTCTCGCCGTTGTTCAGCGTGTCCACCAGGCCGGCCTTCTTTACGGCGGTGACGAGGGTGGACAGTTCGGGGTTGTTCGACGCAGCGGTGGCGACCGGGTCGTCTGCCATGCCGGCGGCGCTGCCTTCGCCACTGGCCGGCAGGGACGCACACGCCGGCCCGAACGGCTCCGCCACAGGGCCCGCGTTCGCTGCGGGGGCCACGGCGAAGAGGGCTAGGGGGGCGAGAAGCGCACCGGCTCCGGTGAGAGCGGCACCCCTGAAATGGTTGATGATCATGACCTTCACCTTTTACTGGTGGGAGGAGTGGCGGCATATGCTGCTGCCCGTCACATCAATGTCTTCGCGCGATGTAGCCCAGTCGGATGACTTCCGGCGCAGAATTCTGAGAAACCACGAGTGGGCAGCGCTTACGGAGCGGACTGTGCTCGGCACACAAGGACGAACCGCCCCGCCGCCTCAGGGACCACCGACTTACAGGTTACGCCGACGACGCACACGCAGCATTCAGGGCTGTGCCCTGTGGTCCGGGTGGCCGCGAGTACTGCGCCCTTCTTTCATCTCGGCCTCGTAGAGATGCTGACGGCCGTCGGCGAGTTCCTGCCGCCCGCAGGATCTCCGCGACGCCAGAGGCATAGCCATGCCCGACCCGTCCCAGATATCTCGCCTGGACAAGCTCCGGATCACCCGCGAGTACCTGGCGTATCAGCTGCAGCGGACGGACACGGCTATCCGGGAGCTGGCGGCCCAGGAGGAACAGAACCGGCACCGTGCGGAGCAGGCGCGCGCGGATCAGGGGTGGAAGATCCAGCCGAAGCGCGGTGAGGCGCCGCCGGTGCTGCACCGCGGTGGCTGCGCCACATACAAGGCCAGGGACGGGATTCTGCTGGACCGAGCGCAGGCGCGGCTTGTGGTGACACATGAGACGTACATCGTGATGTGTGAGATCTGTACCCCGCAGACGGATCTGCGGGATCAGTAGGGCCTGGCATGAAGGGGCTCTTCGAGGCCCGAGGGGGGTTGCGCCGCTAACCCTCGCACCCCGCACAGTCCTGTCCGTCAGCGAACGGACAGGAGAAAGTCCATGCCCACCAAGAAGACCTCCCACCGCCGGGAGAAGGAGATCGAGCGCCGACCCTACGTCGATCTGAGCATCGGCCGAGCCCGAGTCACCGCGCCGAAGCGCACCGCCCGCCGCGCCGTCCGGGCCGTCCGGGCCGTCCGGGCCGTCCGGGCCGTCAGGTCGACCGCCACGCACGTCGGTGCTTCCTGCCTCACCTTGGTGGTGGTGCAGGTGCTCGCACGGCGGTGACGCGTGCGGTCCCCGGAGACGAGCACCGTCCCCGGGGACCGACGCACGAGGGCAACGGCTCCTCACCTCCAGGGAGCTTGCGGTGCCCCGCAAGGGTGGCCCAGGAGTCCTAGCTGAGACACCCGTACGCCGATAAACTGTGACGACGACCTCGAGTGCTGGCGCCAACTTCTGCCAGGAGATCTACGGCCGATTCTCCGCCGCACCGCGGAAGCGGGCGGCCGCGTGCCGCGCGTTGAGAGTGTCGCGGTGGTCGGCGCCGAGGACCCGGTCCTCTTCGGCGAGTTCGGCGATGGCGGCGGCCACGTCGTCTGAGGCCGCGTAGGCCGGATCTCAGGCCTCGCCAAGCTTGTGCGTCGCCTCATGCTGCGCATCTAGTGCTGTGACCACATCGGTTCGCCGGGTTGGTGGTTGGGGCGGTTGGAGGTGCGGTGATGCCCGATTCCGTCCGGTGGAGGTGCAGTGGCCGAGCCTCTCCGCGTGCGCAGACTGACCGACCGGTAAGGGCAGAGGCTGCTGCAGATTGCGCGCCGGGGCAGCACCAGTTCAGTGCGCTACCGGCGAGCGATGATGCTGCTGGCCTCGGCCGGCGGAAACCGTGTCCCCGTCATGGCCGAGTTGGTGCAGGCGGAAGAGGACACCGTCCGCGGCGTGATCCACCGCTTCAACGAGATCGGCCTGGCTGGCTTGGACCCTCGCTGGGCGGGAGGCCGTTCCCGCCTGCTCAGTCCCGCATCGGTCGCGAGGCGTTACGGTGCCTGCTCGCCCGCCGCGGCGTCACCTTCCAGCGCACCAAAACCTGGAAGGAGTCCCCGGACCCCGAGCGCGACGCCAAGCTCGACCGGATCGAGCACGTCCTTGACCGCTTCCCGGACCGGATCTTCGCATTCGACGAGTTCGGGCCGCTCGGGATTCGGCCCACCGGTGGATCAGCCTGGGCCACCTCCGGCCACCCGAACGGCACCCCGCGACCTACCACCGCACCCACGGCGTGCGGTACCTCCACCGCTGCTACTCGATCGGCGACGACACCCTGTGGGGCGTCAACCGCGCAAGAAAGGCACCGCGAACACCCTGGCCGCGCTTCGGTCGATCCGAGCGGCCCGCCCCGACGGCGCCCCGATCTACGTGATCCTGGACAACCTGTCCGCCCACAAGAGCACCCGCCTCCGGGACCGGGCCAAAGAACACCGGGTCGAACTGTGCTTCATCCCGACCTACGTCTCCTGGACCAATCCCATCGAGGCCCACTTCGGACGGCTACGGCAGTTCACCATCGCCAACTCGAACCACCCCAACCACCCGGTGCAGACCCGAGCCCTGCACGCCTACCTGCGCTGGCGCAACGCCAACACCCGTCACCGCGACGTCCTGGCCGCCGAACGCAGGAAGCGCGCCCGCGTCCTGGCGTTGGCCAGGACGTCGGCGGGCTGCTCGGTGATGTCCCCGCGTACGGGGGTGATCGTCGGTCGTGTCGTCATGCGGACATCCTGCCGTCAGCCCTGGTGTTCAGGTGCCGCCTGCGGTGGCCGGTGGGCTGCTGCGAGAGCGTTGCGGACAGCAAGGCGGCCGGCCTGCCGGAACGCCCGCGGGTGGGAGTCGACCGGGTGGAAGCGCATGCGCCGTAGGACTACCGCTGTAGCTGGAGACAACCCGGTCGCTGACTGTGTGAGTTCGTCGCGTATTCCCGCCTCGACAGCGGCCTGGCACTCGGCCTGCCACTTCGGATCGTCGTCGCCGTCAACAGCCAGTTCAGGGGCTGTCTCGAAGGTGACGCCTGTCTCCCACGGCTCGAAGTCGACAGTGACGTCCGCGAAGTCGGAGGGACAGCCGGCCTGCCGCGCGTAGACGGCGTGGACACCCCGGATCGGGTGAGGCGGGAACGTTGCGGTGTCGGATTCCACGGGGTCACGATACCGAGTGAGATTGTATGGAAGTCGTGCCGCCGCCGCACACCCCCCGCCCGTGAACGGTGACGAGGCCGCCGGCCTGCTGGAGCGCTCGGGCGAGCGCGAGGGCCGGGCTCTCCCTGACGTCATTGGTGCCGGGCTTGAACGCGGCACCCCACACGGTGACCCGGGAGCCCTTGAGGGGGCGGTCGCCCAGGGCGCGGGTGATGAAGCCCAGGGCAACCACGGTGCGACTCTCGTTGATCTCCTCGGCGGCGCGCAGCAGGACGGCGGCCTGGTCTGCGCCGAGCTGTCGGGCGCAGGCGCGGACGTCCTCGCAGCCGCCGCCGTACGAGGCCGGGTTTCATGCCGCCCTTGCCGATCCTGGGGTCGATGCCGAGGATGTACACGATCTGATCGACGTCGCCACCTGCGGCTTCGCCCATGTCGGCGTCCGCGTTGATGTAACTGATCTGATCTGCCGGCGACGTCTTGCGTCCCTGCCCGGACAGGCCGGCCGATAGCGCGAGGGCGCTGTCGTCTCACTCCCAGCTGGTCTCCGGGATGTGGTGGTGAGAGTGCGTGCCCCATCCGTCGCGAGCATGCCTGGAGCAGTGGTCGGCAACCATGCCTTCCCAGGACCGATCCGGCCACCACAGAGCTCCGTGCTCCTCATGAAGATGATCGTGGAGAGCCTTCAGCGCAACCGGGTCCGTGACCCGCGTGAAGACGTGGAAGGGCCACTTCTTCCGCCCGGTGAAGATCCAGGTCTGCCTGATCTCCCACCTACCCATGAACACCCCCATGTCGCGGCCGACATCATGGGGCATCCGTCAGTATCGCGCTCGGCAGTTGATCAGGTTAGGAGCGGTACCCCTCCCCACCCCGCCCGCGCGGCCACCGCGATCGGCACGACTGTCCGTACAGCTCGCAGGCGCCCGAACGGCGGACCTCTGCGATGTCGGCGGGATCCGAGGAGGACCAGATCAGGGCCGCGCAGTGTCTGCTGCGCGGCCCTGATCCGTGCCTGAGCCGGGATCGACCGACGCAGCCGTATCAGGCCAGTCAGCCATTGCGCTGCTCGTGGGTGTTCTGGCGGAGCCGGTCGGTGTGCCGGGTCATGGTGTCGATGTGATCGGCGAGGGCCGAATCTTCGGCGCGCAGGTGGGGCCGGGTATCGGTCAAGGGGAGGACGAGGTGGGCCGCGTCGTTGTCGGCGAGGGCCCGGTTCAGGTCGCTGACGGCTGCCGCGGCACCGTCCGGAAGACCGGTGAGCGCGGTGATCTGGCCGGCGAGCCGGCGCAGGTCCGCTGCGTTGTCGCGGGCCCAGGCCGTGACGGCACGGTCGGCGGCACGGGTGTCGCGGGTGGCCTGCACGCGCTCCTCGCCGGTGGACCCAGCGCTGCCGGGGCGCAGGCGCAAGTAGCGGCGTTCGGCGGCCTGGCGGCTGGCCACCCCGAGCGGCCCGGCGAGCTCGGCCCAGCTCGCACCCTGGCTGCGGGCGGTCTCGATCAGGCCGCTCTCCCAGCCGGCAAGTTCCTCCCGTACCTCACGCAGCATGAGGAGCGCGGCCAAAGCCGAGTGTGGTCCGGGCGTGTCCGCCGCCTCGGACGAGGGGGTTCCGGCGGTTGATCGCTGAACGCTCTTCACTGCCTGGTCGATGGCCCGCAAAGCCTCCGCCGCAGCGGAGACCGGGACCGGAGTGGTCGGCCGAATGACTTTGTCCATGACACCTCTCAACTGGATGTCACCCTCCGGGTGACATCTTGCTTGTCATCGTTTCGATGACATGTTACAACGGATGTGCATTGAAGCGCATTGGCAGTTTCTGCCTGAACCAACTGGAGGTGTTTCGCGATGTTGATGCGCACTGACCCGTTCCGCGAGATGGACCGGATCGTCCAGCAGCTGTCGGGTACGTCCGGGACCTGGTCGAAGCCGACCGCCATGCCCATGGACGCCTACCGCGAGGGCGACGAGTACGTCATCGCCTTCGACCTCCCCGGCGCGAGCACTGAGGCGATCGACATCGACGTCGAGCGGAACATGCTCCGGGTGAAGGCCGAGCGCCGGCCCGCCCCGAAGGCCGACACCGTGCAGATGGAGCTCTCCGAGCGCCCCCTCGGTGTCTTCTCGCGCCAGATCGTCCTGGCCGACACCCTGGACACCGAGCGCATCCAGGCCGACTACGACGCGGGCGTCCTGACCCTGCGCATCCCGATCGCCGAGCGTGCCAAGCCTCGGAAGGTCAGCATCGGCCGTACAGACGGGCACAAGCAGATCTCCGGCTGAACCGGCCCCACCCGCCCGCGGAGGACGGGGAACCGACCCCCTCCGGAAACCCCGTCCTCCGCACCCCGCAATCCGCTCCTCACGCCTCACTGCATTTCCGGAGGTGACGTGATGCCGATGCGACACGAAGCATTTCTGGCCCAGGTCCGCGAGCAGGGCCAGTACGCGACCGCCCAGGAGGCCGACCGGGTGGCCCGCGTCGTCCTGGCTCTCCTGGGCGCCCACCTCGTCGGCACGGTACGGGCCGAGCTCGCGGCCCGGCTTCCCGAGGCGTACGCCCTGATCCTGCTCAACCCCCTGCAGGCGACGGAACCGCTCTCGCCCGAGCGTTTCGTCCGCGCGACCGCGGCCTGGATCGAAGGCGCCACCGAGAAGACGGCCCTGTGGGATATCAACGCCGTGCTCTCCCCCGTGGCCACCGCTGCGGGCGACGCCCTCACCCACGAGGTCCTGCTCCAGCTCCCGCCCGGTTACGACCTCCTCTTCGGCCGCCCCCAGTCCCCCTGAGCAGCACCCGGCCGGAACGCGAACCCTCGAAGAGAAAGGACACCTCACCGCTGTGCACGCCCGGCTCCGACCTGACCGGTCCACCCCGACCGTGACGTTCGACCAGATGCTGGAACGCGTCCGCTACGAGCGGCATCTACCCCACCCGTGAGCGCGCGGAAGAATCCGTACGCACGGTCTTGGCCGCACTCGGCCGGCAGATCACCGGTGAGGAACGCGTCGACCTCGCCCAGCGAATGGCGCTCGAAGCGGCCCTCGCCCTGACATCCTCGACTACCGACATCGAACAGCTCAGCGGCTGGGGTTTCGCCAAAGACCTGGCCACACGAACCGGAGTCAGCCCGGCCGTTGCCCACTGGGACGCCGGCGCCGTACTCGCCTCAGTCTCCGCCCTCGCCGGCCCCGACCTCCTCGCCCGCATCCTCCAGCGACTCCCCGACGGCTACGCACTCCTCTTCGGCCAGGCCCAACTGCGTCGGCACCAGCCCGCCGCCTGAATGGAACCGGCTGCGCGGACACGCGTCAGGGCCGGGACAGCATCTGCTGTCCCGGCCCCGACGCATACGTGAGGTCAGTGCTTGAAAGCGTCCTTGACCTTCTCCTTGGCCTCGCGAGCATCACCCTTGGCCTGCTCCGCGCGGCCCTCGGCGGTCAGCCGCTCGTTGCCCGTCAGGCGCCCAGCGGTCTCCTTGAGCTTGCCCTTGGCCTGCTCGGCCTTTGCCTCGGTCTTCTGCTCACCAGACACAGCTGATCACTCCCTGTTCGATGGAAAAGGTCTTACAGAACCCCGTATGACCGGCGAGCGCCCGCCCAAACAGACGGCGTCATCGCCTCAGTCGCAGCCGTACCCCACCCGGGACTGCTGCGTCCCTTCAAAGGCACTGTCGACCCAGGGCCATACAGGGCTGATGGTGAGCGGGGGATCGCATCAGGCCGGTGCCGTCAGGACGTGGTCCGCACCTGGAAGGCGCACCGGTGCCCAGCCCAGGGCCAGGTAGCAGGGCGTGTACAGCGAGCGGGGCGCTCCGATCCACAGAGCGCGGAAGGCGATGCCGGCCAGAGCGCCCGTCCACACGGTCCACAGGAGAACAGAACGGACCGCTGCCCCGGGCCCGGGGCAGCCGAGGGCATCCACCCGACCACATCGTCGGCCCGCCCTGCGCATGCGCCGGACCGGTCGCGCCGAGCGGTTTGCCCGGCCCCAGGGGCGGCCCGAGACTCCCGAGACTCACCCGTGACCTGCGGGAAGATCCACGACCGGGGTTACCGCGGGTTCCGTCGCCACGGGCACAGGATCGTCACCGAACCGACATACCGAGCGGTCGGAAACCCCTTACGCAAGGGCTATACCCATGAGTAACGTACGCGGACCACCGGCGCCACCCGCCCGTTCCCCGGGGCGGCAAGGAGCAAGATCGATGTCGTACCACCAGCCTTTCCCCGGCCCACCGCCCGTACCCCAGCACCGGAATGCCGGGCGGCACCGCCAAGAGGCGGCGTCGCAGTCCTGGGAGGGTGGATCGCCGCCCTGGGACACCGATCCACAGGCAACCTGGGACTCGTCCACGCGAGCGTGGGACTCCTCGCCGCCGGGCTGGGACTCCGCGCAGCAGCCCTGGGACGCGTCCCCACAGCCGCAACCACCCGCCACCACCGACGATCGTGATGATCTGCACCGGCTCGGATCGGCTTACCGCAGGCTCCGCCGCGTCGCCACCTTCACCGCGCTCGGCTACTTCGTCATCTTCCTTTTCCTGTCCGGATACGCCCCCTCGATGATGACCAGCATCTTCACCGGTGGTCTCACCACCGGTCTGGTCCTGGGGCTCCTCCAGCTGCCCGTGGCGCTGGCTGCGATCGCGCTGTACGAGCGGAGCGCGCGCAACCACGTCGACCCGCTCGCCGCGGCGATCCGCGAACGCGCCGAGCAGGCGGCCGCGGCAGCCGCGCCCCGGCCAGAACGCCAGAGCCGCTCCGGAGGCCCCGTGTGGCAGCAGCCCACCGGAGGTGCGCGCGCATGACCAGCTTCAGCTCCGAGGCCCAGACCATGTCGCTGATGGCGTTCATCGCGGTCATCACCGTCACGCTGCTGCTGTGCGTGATAACCGGCCCCGATCGTGACGACCTGGGCGACTTCTACACCGGCTACCGCTCGCTCTCCCCCGTGCAGAGCGGCCTCGCGATCGCCGGCGACTACATCTCCGCCGGCACCGTGCTCGGCACCATCGGCATCATCGCGCTCGTCGGCTACGACGGTGTCACGCTCGTCCTGAGCACCGTGCTCTCGCTGGTCCTGATGATGTTCCTGCTCGCCGAACCGCTGCGTAACGCCGGCCGGTTCACGATCGGCGACGTCCTCACCCGGCGTCTCCCCGGCCCCGCCGTGCGGATCACCACGGCCGCGGTCACCCTGACCGCACTGCTGCCGCTGGTGATCTTCCAGCTCGCGGGCGCCGGCGATCTCCTCTCCGTCGTCCTCGGCTTCGACGCCGACGGCTTCAAGACCGGGGCGATCGTGTTCCTGGGCCTGCTGATGATCGCGTACGCGGCGATAGGCGGTATGAAGGGCACCGCCTTCATCCAGATCGTCAAGACCGTCGTCCTGCTCGGCGCGTCCCTCGCGATCGCCGCGCTCATCCTCAACCGCTTCGACTTCAGCCTGCCCTCCCTGCTGGACGCCGCCAAGCGCGGCAGCGGGGCCGGAGACGCCTATCTCGCCTCCGGTCTGCAGTTTGGTGGCAACGAACTCGACATGATCAGCACTCAGTTGACGGTCGTGCTCGGCGCCGCGGTGCTGCCACAGATCACCATGCGCATGTTCACCGCACGCAGCGCGGCAGCCGTGCGGCGCTCGATGTCCTGGGCCGTGTCGACCGTCGTCGTGACCTGTCTGCTGATCGCCGTCATCGGCTTCGGCGCGGCGGCGATCGTCGGCCACCAGGGGATCGTTGCCGGCGACCCGCAGGGCAAGACAGCGTTCCTCATGGTCAGCCAGGCCGTCATGGGCACGGACCAGACGACCGTCGAGACACTGCTGTTCACGGCCGTGGCGACAGCCATCTTCCTCACCCTG
The DNA here is from genome assembly GCF_045207585.1 of Streptomyces sp. NBC_00887. Taxonomy (NCBI): domain Bacteria; kingdom Bacillati; phylum Actinomycetota; class Actinomycetes; order Kitasatosporales; family Streptomycetaceae; genus Streptomyces; species Streptomyces sp. NBC_00887. The sequence continues at coordinate 9,650,101 of NZ_CP108788.1, read as the reverse complement.
CTGGCCTCCGTCGCCGGGATCACCCTCGCCTGCGCCAACACCCTGGCGCACGACCTCATCACGCACGGGCTGCGCCGCAAGGCGCAACTGAAGGACTCCGCAGAGATGGCCATCGCCCGGACCGCCGCTGCGGGCGTCGGGCTCGTGGCGATCGCGATCGCCGCCGGTGCACGGCATCTGAACCTTCAGGCACTGCTCACCCTGTCGTTCTGCATCGGCGCGTCCGCGGTCGCACCGGCCCTCATCTACAGCCTCTTCTGGCGCCGCTACTCCCGTACGGGACTGCTCTGCACCCTCATCGTGGGCAGCGCCTCCGCGTTCATCCTCATGACCGGCAGCAACCTGGTGTCCGGATCGCCCCAGGCGATCTTCCCGGACCAGGACTTCAACTGGTTCCCGTTCACCACCTCGGGCATCCTCTCGGCCCCGCTGGGCTTCCTCGCGGGCTGGCTCGGCACGGTGCTCTACGAACCTGACCCGGCCTACCAGCGCATGCGGTACGAAGCGGTGGAGGAGACGATCCTGGCCGGCACACCCGCGGCTAACAGCGCCTCCGCGTCCTGACCCGCACGCCCCGCGCCCGGCCTGAAGTTCCAGGCCGGGCGCCCTTTCGGCTGTCCGAGGCGCCTTGGGCCTCTCGTTTGGATCTTGCCGGACTCGCGTGCCCTGGTGCCGCACCTCGCCGCGTTGTCGTCGGTCGGCATGGCTCCCTTGCCTCAATGTCTTCGGCTGTGATCGGAGAGAGTTGCGCCTCCATTGCGATCCGCCACACCCCGGCCGGATCGCTCGCCGTCACGTCCGCCCTCCACGCGCCCTCCGGTCCGCGCACCTCCACCTCCGTGTGCGCGCCGGCGGCCCGCGCGGCGGCCGCCAACTCCGGCTTGAGCAAGTGGTGCGCCATCGACTCCTCGGCGGCGGCGCACTCCGGAGTTTCCGGAGCGTGGGCAAAGAACCGCAGCCCCGTTGGCAAGACCTTGGCCGCAGCGGGTGTCGACACTCATCGCACACCAGTGGCGCAACCGGCCGCACTCGCCATACGTCCTCCCACGCCTGTCCGCAGCCGAGCACCGGGCGGGACCGGTGCCGGTGCAGTGCGGAGCGGCCCCCCGGGCACGGGCGAGGCAAGGTGGGACCGGGCCGGGCCCGTGCGGACCGGCCCGGGCCCGTGCAGTGCCGGGCCGATGCGGTGCGGTGAGGCACGGGGATGATCTTGCGTGACCTTTGGTCCCGCCAGTGGTTGAGACGGATGACCAGGTGGGCGTATCCGTCGAGGAATGGACGAGGACACACGATGCAGGCACAGCAGGCACGGACACTGACCCGGTTACTGTTCGGGTCCGGTGCCGTACTCATGGCGGCAGCCCTGCCCACAACAGCGGTACACGCCGACGAAACCCACACCCACTCACACAACGCACCACACCTCAGCCTCATCCAGACCGGACAGATCGACGACCCACTCGAGGACGTCCTGGAACACCCGACAATCCTGGGAACAACCCACGTCTCCGACTGAACAAGCCGCCCGCCGTACCACCCGCAGCCCGCACACCCCTGTTTGAGGCCGACAAGCCCCTCACAACGCAGAACAGAACTACCCGCCACGGGCCACGGGCTACGGGCTACGGGCCACGGGCCACGGGCCACGGGCCACGGCTCGATGAGGAACGAGTCGATCTTCGTCCAGGCAAGATCAGGATGCCCGTTGGCCACTGCCCAGTCCCCGGAATCTGCGGGCGTCGCGGCTCATGCCGGAGAGAATGCTCTTGTTGTCCCAGCGCCCGAACCATGAGCCCGGCTGAAACTGCCGGGGATCCGCGCGGGTGCTTTCACCGTCTTGTCGGGGAAGGCCCAAGTGATGATGCCGGTCGTGAAGTCCCACGACCGGGCCGAGCAGGCCGCCCAGTCCCAACAGGACACCCCTCACTGCTCCTCAGCACCGGCAAGCAATACCCGCTCCGTGGCGCCAGCTTCCGGGCGGCTTCCTGCGCTTCCAGCTCCGCTGGGCGCACCGGACTCGGCTTCTTGAAGCCGTAGGGTCTGACATTCGGCCACAGCGTGCAAGGCCGAGGAAGACAAGGGCTGGTCAGAGGTGGGTTTCTGTGAACGTTGGGGTGCAGCGCGGTGCGATCGCCGTCGTGCAAGTTCTCGGCCTCGCTGTGTGGTTCTCCATGTCAGCGGTGGTGCCGAGCCTGCGGAACGAATGGGGGCTCACGGCCGGCAGCGCGGTATGGCTGACGGCTTCCGTCCAGGTCGGTTTCGTCGCCGGGGCCGTGACGTCGACTGCCCTGAACCTGGCTGACCGCCTCCCGCCCCAATACCTGCTCGCGGCCAGTGCCGCGGCCGCCGCCGGCTGCACCCTGATGCTGGCCCTGTTCGCCGACCGGCTGGCCGTCGCCGTTCCCCTGCGGTTGATGACCGGGGTGTTCCTGGCCGGGGTATACCCCACCGGCATGAAGCTCATGGCCTCATGGGCCGGCAGCGCCGGGCGGGGCAGGACCATGGGCGTTCTCATCGCAGCCTTGACGCTTGGCTCCACACTTCCCCATCTCATCGCCGGGCTGGGATCCCTGCCCTGGCGCGGTGTCCTGCTCACCGCGGCAGCAGCCGGACTTGGGGGCTCCGCCATCGCGCTGCTCCTCCTCCGGCCCGGCCCCTACGCAGCGCCGGGCTCCCCCGCCCGCAACCCCCGCTACGCACTGAGTATGTTCACCGAACGCGGGCCTCGGCTGGCCAATCTCGGCTACTTCGGGCACATGTGGGAGCTCTACGCCCTGTGGACCTGGATCCCGTCCTTCCTGTTGACGACCGGCACCAGGAGAGATCTTCCGGTCTCGGTGGAGATCACCGTCTTCCTCACCATGGGGATCGGCGGGGCAGTCGGCTGTCTGCTCGGCGGGTGGGGCGCAGACCGGTTCGGCCGCGCTCCCGCCGCCCTGACGGCGCTCCTTGTCAGCGGCTTTTGCTGCCTGGTCTCCCCGTTCTTCTTCCACGCTCCGCCGCTTTTCCTGTTCGCCTTCTGCACGCTGTGGGGTGCTGCCGTGATCGCGGATTCAGGGGTGTTCTCGACAGCCCTGAGCGAGGTCGCCGACCAGCGATACATCGGGACGGCCCTGACCGGCCAGACCGCGATCGGGTTCGCCCTCACCGTCATCAGCATCCAGCTCACCCCACTCCTGGCCGAAGCCGTCGGTTGGCGTTACGCCTTCCTCCTCCTGGCTCCCGGCCCTCTTGCCGGCGCCCTCGCCATGCGCGCCTTCGGGAAAGGTGTTACCTCCGCTCCCTCCGCGCAGGGCAGCTCGTGACGACGGACGGCCACGTGCGGCACGAGCGTGGTCGCCGATCGCGTGCCAGCCTCAGAAATGAATCCGGGGGCAGCTCGTGAGGAGAATCGCGCCACCGCGCGGCAGTCGGGTCGTCGGTGGACCCCGGTTCGCCGATCAGGAGCGGGCCGCTGATGTGGAACTCGCCGTCGGCGGTGAACGTCTCGAAGCAGGTGCCCCAGCCGGTCGACTCCACCCGGGTGACGACCACCGCTCTTCGCGTCGGCGTTCCCCGCTCTTCGCCCCCGTCTCCTGGACCCGTGCGAGCGGCCGGCGCGAGGACGGCGTCCGGGTCGGCTTGGGCCAGGCGTACAGCGTGCTTCGCGTCGCTTCGTCGACCGAGACGGTGCGGACCACGGCGGTGAACAGCGTGGCAACCACCTCGAACGAATCGTTCAGCGGCAACATCATTCAGACCGGAACCAATTCCTACCTCCTCGCCGCTCCCCATGCCCAGTGACCAAGCGGAGCGAGTGACGGCTGAGACCGAGGCCTGACGGGGTCGAGAGCCGGGTGAGCGCCGCGCAGGACGTCGGCCCAGACCCGGCCCGACGAGCCACCGCCTCAGTACGACCCTGGCCCGTCGCTGCAAACTCGGTAGGGAAAGGCGGAGGAGGCACCGGACGTGCAACCGTTCGAGATCGGCAAGAGTCTACGGACCGAAGGGCTGTTCTCCCGGAAGACACCGTCCGTTTGCCCGCGTCCCAGCAGAGGTTCTCTCCATGCCGATATCCCCGCACAACCGTCGTGCCTGCCGTGCCGCTGTCGCCGCCCTCGGCGCTGTCGGCCTGATCGCGCTGACCGGGGCTCCCGCCGCCTTCGGCGATGAAACCGCACCCGCATTGGTCATTGGGGGCATCGAGCCGATCGACAGGGTGAAACCGGGGAGCAGCTTCGATGTGCCGGTCACCGTGGCGAACAAGGGCACCGGGGCCGCCGAGAAGGTATGGGTCTCCTACTCCGTCACCCGGGGACTCGACTTCACGGAGGTTCCCTCCAACTGCCGAGCACAGCAGGTCCCGTCCTACGACGAGATGCCCGAGAGGTGGATCGCGGTGTGTGCGTTCGACCAGGCGGTGGAGCCGGGCGTCGTCTACACGCCCGAGAAGCCTCTCCGTGTAAAGGCACTGGACCGCGCGCTCAACGACGAGCTGCGCGTGCGTGTCGGGGACGTCGATCCCGGGGCGGACGAGAACGGCACTCCGCCTGTGGCGGGAACCGCACCGGCGGTGAAACTGGTCGAGGGACAGGCGGGGAGCGAGGGGGCCGCGCAATTCGTCGACGTGCCCGTCACCTCCATCAACACGGCCGACTACCAGGTGACGGGTGCCGCGTTGAAGGGGAGTGTCGGTGAGACGGTGAGGATGACGGTGAAGTTCACCAACGCCGGGCCCGCCTGGGTTCTGACCAGGGAGGGGGACCGGCTCGTCACGGTCATGATCACGCCTCCCGCAGGAACGTCGGTCATCAAGCCCCACGGATTCTGCGAGGCCAAGGGTGAGGCGTACGCCTGCGGCACCAGTCAGCGGTCGGTCAATGAGGGCGGCCTAGAGACTTACACCTTCCAGCTGAAGATCGACAAACGGGTGGCGGACGCCAAGGGCTCGGTGGCGCTGAGCACCGAAGCGCGGCCGTTCGACCCAAACAAGAGCAACGACAAGGCCGACATCACTCTGGACGTCACGGGTGGGGGGTCGACCGGCTCGACGGGCAGCTCGACCGATGGCTCGGACGGCTCAGCCGGCGGGTCGCCGTCGACCGGCGACGACGGGACGACGACGACGACGAACAGCGGCACCCTGGCGGAGACCGGCTCCTCAACGTGGACGATCACGGGCGCGGCTGCCGCGGCGGTGGTCGCGGGTGCGGGCACGCTCCTCATCGTGCGCCGCCACCGGGCCCAGACCTGAGCTGACGACCGTCCGACGTGGCCGTCCAGGGGTACGTCGTTCTCAGGTCCGAGGACGGCCCGTCCTGGCTCCTGCTGACCACCGGCCCCCGCCGTGGAGAGGTGTGGGTGATCGCTGACGTCTGCGCCCCGGCGAGGACTGGTGGGGGTGATCGTTCCATCCTGCACAGTCGTAGGTTGCGGACCGTTCGAATCGCGTGCCGGCGCACCGTCGCGGTCCTTCCCGCTCTCTCTGATGCCTACCGCACCGGACTCGTTCGCCACCCTGCGCTCGACCAGTACCGCTCGATCCCACCCCAGAACCACGAGGAGCGGGCGGTGTGCGACCTGCGCGACGCCCTCGCCGCCCGGACAGCACTCCCCACCTGCTGCGTGGCGTCGGCCGAGGGCTCCCGTCTCGAGGCTTGTCGGACACATGTGTTGGCTCGGAGTGTCCCGTAGCTTTGGTCGCCGCTCCGTCGTCAGGAGCTGCAGGAGCGTCCCGCGCCGATTCCGACGAGGAGCGCAACGCCGAGCGACGGGTGCCGGGGAGCGCTTGCCGACCGCCCGGCGGGGTGTCGGAGGCTTGCCCCTCCGACACCCACCGAACACTTGCCCATTGGCTGGGTTCAGGTGCTGGCGCAACCGCACGGATCCGGACCGGCGCGGACCGCGACCTTCGGGGGCTCGGCCACTGCGGCATGGATGACCTCTCAGGACGCCGAACACGTAGCCGTAACCGATGGCGTGCCCGCCGCTGCCGACGTACTCGCGAGGAAGCCGAAGGTGGTACTGGCCCCCGCCTTCAGCGCGCCGTTCCACCCGGCGTCGCGCACCGTCGTCCCGGTCAGTGCGCCGTTCCAGACCTGGGTGAGCTGACTGCCCGCCGGGAGTGCGAGGGCAACCGCCCAGGAAGAGATCGCCGCCGTGGACGAGGCGTTGGTCACCGTCACCTCACCCTGATAGCCGCCCTGCCACGCTGACACCGCCCGGAAGGCCGCCGCGCAGCCACCATTCCCCGGGTCCTCCGGGCCCTCCGGGTCACCCGGGGTGAGCAGCGCCGACAGCGCCGGGTACCAACGGTCCGCCATCTTCGCGTCGCCGGAGGCGTTGGGGTGCACGCCGTCGTAGGTGTCTGTGGCCGTGTCGAAGCCCGTCCACTGGTCGACGACGGATACCGGCGACTGCGCGGTGGTGATGCCGTGGGCCCAGGCCGGAATGCGCTGGTTGAAGGCGACGGTGCGAGCGGCGCACTCGGCGCAGCTGCTCGGATTGATCGGGATGAGCTGGGCGACCAGCACCTTCATTGCCGGGTTGCCGGCCCGCATCTGGCCGACCAGCTTGGTGTACGCGGCAAGGATGGTGTCCGGCGCGATGCTGCTCCAGACGTCGTTGGTGCCGAAGTGCATGACGACGATGTCCGGCGCTGTCGCCGCCAACCATCCGGGCAGGAGGTTCTGGTCTGCGGTGGCGGTGGCAAGGAACCCGCCGTGGCCTTCGTTGTCGGCGTCGTGCGTGAGGGCGCAGCTCTGGGCGTTCAGCGTGCCGACGAAGTCGATATCGGTGTAACCGGCGTTCTGCAGCTGGTTCCAGAGGAGGGAACGCCAGCAGCCCGGGGAGCCGGTGATGGAGTCGCCGAGCGGCATGATCCGTACCGGGGTCGCGCCGGTTGCGGCGGCGGATGGGGCCCCGGCCAGGCCGAATCCGGCGGCGAAGACACATAGGGCGGCCAGGAAAGTGGCGAGGAGGGGGTGGCGTCTGCTGCGCACGGGGGCCTTCCTGAGGTGGGGGCGGAAGTGGGATGGCGGTACGCATCCCTGGGAGCGCTCCCATTCATCAAGCCACGATTGTCGCTGGCACGTCAATAACCCAAGGAGGCCGGGAGTCGGCGCTCTCGGTGCCGCCGCGACCGAGGTCTGGGCAAGCATCGGCTCGACGACGGTCGCAGGACGACTGGTCAGGCGTCCGGATGGGCCTGAGTCCGCAGCAACCACGCCGCACCACTGCAGTCGGAGGGAGGGGCGGGAAGCGGTGCCCTTTCACGTCCGTACTCCAGTGATGCCCTCCCCCGCGGTCACACTCGTAGATCCCGCTGTCCGGCACGATCTCGCCCGGATGCCACGACGTCATCAGGCCCTCAGTGGCAGCATCCCGCTGGAGGTAGCGGCCGAGACGGAGCGGGTACTGGCCTGTCACCACACCAACCCCTCGCATACGGTTCACATCGTGGTCATCCCGAAGGAACACGTACTATCGCAGACCGATCTCGCGGGCGCCGATGAGGGACTACTGCTGGAACTGGTCCAGGTCGTCCGTCAGGTCGCCGCCCAGGTCGAGGAGGAGCATGGCTCCTGCCCGGTGGTCACCAATTTGGGCCTGTACCAGGAGAGCAAACACCTGCACTGGCACGTCCTCTACCGGGGTGAGGACGAGGCAGCGATCCTACAGACGTATGGGCACCACGACCGCTGATCGTCAACATGGCAACCCTCGGATCCCTTCGAGCCTCCTCTGGGCGATCAGGCGGACGGGCGCGGTGTACGTCCACGGGCGACGGAGCGCGCTCCCCAGAACGGGACGCTTCTTGGGGGGCAAGGCGCGCGCACGTATCGCACAGCACGGCCGGACCCACTTCCCGCGGCGGGACCCGTCGGCCAGGTAGTTTCCGGGGGAAGCCGGCACGCGTACTTGCGGGCATGAGGTCCTCCTCGGCCGGCTCCCAGTCGGTGTAGAGCGTGACCTTGTCACCGCAGGCGGTGTACGGGTCGGAGTGGGGTCGATCTTGATGCCGCTGACCACGTAGAGATCAACAGTGTTGTCCTTGTCCCGCGCGGCAGCGCAGCTCGTAGGGCTTGCCCAGTTCCTCGACCACCCAGCCATCCTTTTCGTAGTGGTTGACCGCGTGGTCCCCGGCGTGCAGCTCTATGGCTTTGCGCTCCTTGGGGTCGAGACGTAGCCGGCGCGGCGGCGCTGGGGCTTCTCCTCGCCCCCGACCGTCGGCGGTGAAGCCAGGTGACTTGTCCAGGGGAACGTCTTCGGGCTGTCGGAGTCGACGGGGATGCCAGCGAGCTCCAGGAGGCGCTGGGCGGGCATCTGGACGCGTTTGCCCATGCCCCCGGTCGGTGCCGGAGCGGCGGATGGCGTAGCTTCCTGCTTCGGTGAGCGGACCATCGGGGCCCAGGGGCTTTATGCCGAAGCGCTGGGGGTACTTCAGGCGTCTCTCGGCCTCCTCGTCGGGCCAGTGCCAGAATTCGCCTTCCTGGAAGCCGCCGCCGACCCGGAAGAGGTAGAGGGTGGCAGTGCCCTGCAGCCAGTTCTCTAGACGGAATCGCGGGGAAGCGCCCGTGGCCAGGACGCCGAACTGGGATGACTGTCCTCGTATTCGGGCTTCTTCTGGGAAGCGGCGTGGAACGCCCGGGACGCCCTCACCGGCCCCGAGGTGCTCGCGCCACCAGGCAGACCAGCAGATCGGCTGCATCTACACCGCCCAGGGCATCGAATACCGGCAACGCGGGCACGCCCACTCGTAGGGCTGGCGACGAACCGCTGCCCACCTCTCAAGCCACCAGCTTGCACCGCATCTGAGAGCAGCCGCAGCGGGCAGGCCCGGGACGTAGCCGCCCACGGTGTCCGGCCTTGGCGCTACCCTCCGCGCGTGAACTTGCACTTCGACGACACCTACTTCTCCTGCACTCTGTGCGACGACGACAACGACCCGGATCCCCGGTTCCGGCGGGTCGACAAGGACCTGTGCGTCCGCTGCAACCGCGGGCAGCAGCAGGCTCGTACGTACTCGCTCTCCATAGCGCAGGTGAACGGAATCCCGGTTCAGCGCGACGCCTGCGCACTGTGCGAGGAGGAACCTAACTATGAGTTCGGCAGGGTGGACGAAGCCGGCCAGACCTTCTGGAACATCGACCACGACCATGCCTATTGCGGACGGGCAGGCTCCTGCGGCCGATGCGTCATCCGTGACACCCCCGCTTCAACGCCTACCTGGACAACCCTCCCGCCCGGCACCCAGACGCCCAGTCATGACTCCCCGTCCCCGACCCTCCTTGATGAACTACCCAAAGTGAGGCTAGCTGATAGAGTAGCTATTCGTTAAACAGAACACTGGGGGTAGAGCTTGAAGTTGACTGTCTTTCAGTTCGAGGGAACCGCCGAGGAACTCGACGCTTCCCAGGCTCTACGGGAGCTCACACAGCCCCGCCGTGGGACCACCAGCGTGGTGCAGCAGTCGGGACCGACGAGTTCAGCGATTCGGAACGCGATGCCTCGTGTGCCGGGGGTAGCTGAGGAAGGTCAGGAGACGGTCCGCGCGCTGCTCGGGCGCAGCCCGGCACCTGAGCTGTTCGTCCGCTTCCTGGCCGAGGCGACAGGGTGGGAGAACGTCGGTGTGCACGGAATCAAGCGCAAGGACGCGCAGCCGGGTGCTCCTCTCGACTACAGCCGGTACCTCCGGCTGCGCCGACAGGGCTCACAGCTGGGCGGCTTCGCCTACGTCTTTGCGGAGCGCAGCAGCATCAATCTCCGGCTCAACTACACCCGGGAGGAGCTCGACGAGGTTGGGGCCACGCAGGCGCGCATCCTCGTCACGGGTCACCGTGCGTACCGCGTCAGTGTCGATCTCAGCAACGAGACCAGCCTGACCCAGGCACTCCAGCTTGCCAATCTGGCCTACAACGCCACCTGAAGCAGCCGCTTCGCTGCTCGGGACAGAATGGGAAGACCGGCATGAACGTACGCCCCCACCAGAGAGAGGCCGTCGACGCGGTCCTGCGCGCCCTCGCCCTGCCAGACCGGGCCCTCCTTCCCAAGCGAGACTGAGGACGCAGCTCGTCATGGCCACCGGCTCCGCAAGACGCTCGTCGCCGCCCGCAGCGCGGAGGAGCTCCACGCGGGCCGCGTGCTGGTGCTTGTGCCCTCGCGTGTCCTGCCGCAGCGCGGACTGCCTCGGTATGCGGGGCGGGCCACCGCGTCGTTTCAGGCGTTGGCCCACCCCGCTCCGCAACAGAGTGGCTGTCTTCCCTGCGGTGCAGGCCGGGTCCAGGAGCAGGTCCTTGAGAGCGATGGCAGCCTCGCGGGCGGTTCGACCGCGGCGTGCCGGGCCTCCCCGTCGTCTTTGTCCCAGCGGCGGGCGTACTGATCCGGCGGGTAGCCCCAGTACGTAGCCGGTCGGCCTGGATCGGCACCCAGCTCGTCCACGGGGTCGATCCGCTTCTCCGCCACCGTGCACAGGTGGGCCCAGTTTGTCGCCCATATCTCGACCGCGCCGCCGTGAACGCCGACCTCACCCTGCTCAGGGCCTCGCCGAGCCGGGTCGGCGGCGTGTACGGCCACCGCTCGATGCCGGGTACTCCCTCGCCACGGCCGCCGTCACAATGTCACGAACCTGTTCGAAGACCGCTCCCGCTCGGTGCGATCAATGGGCAGCACCGCTCCCATGAGGCACGATCACCGGGACATTCCGAATCCCGGGGGACTTCTCATGGCTCACACCGCTCGTTCACGCCGTACCACCGCCGCACTCGCCGCTCTGTCGATCGGCATCCTGGCCCTGACCGCATGCGACGGTGACGTCGAGAACGACGCGGCCACCCCGGGCACGCACGCGAGCCCTTCCGCTACGAGTACGGACGAGGGCACCGACAAGCCCTCGTCGGCCGACCCTGGTGGCAGCGGCAGCGGGAAGTTCTCCGACAGCCCCAGCACCCCGCCGTCGTCGCCGAAGCCCGGGGCCGACGACGATCAGGACGGAGGTGTCGGCATGTGCGAGACGGCCGACCTCACCTACAACGTCACCGTCGCGTCCAGGCCGGTCAACCACGCCTTGCTGACCGCCAGCAACAAAGGCAGCGACCCCTGTCTGCTGTCGCCGAACGAGCTGGTGATCACGATTCCGGGGCTCGACGGCGCCGCCGGGCACATGGGACCCGCCGGCAAGGACTGGATTCTGAAGCCCGGCGAGAGCGCGTATGCCGGGATCATGTTCTCGCGCGCCGACACCGCGGGTGGCAAGAGCGCCGACAAGGTGGAAGTCGCACTCGCCGCTTCCGAGAGCCCGACGACCGTTCCGGTCAACGATGGCCCCGTCACGGTCAACGACAGCCAGGTCACCAGCTTCTTCGGTACCGCCGAGGACGCGCTGACCTACTGAGCTCTTTCAGCGTGGCCACTGATCGGGTGACGGGCTCGACGCCCGCGACGCACGAGGCTCCTGTGGCGCTGGGGGATTTTTCCGAAGTCTCACCCCCCAGGCGCAGGAGCCGCGTTGGTTCCGTATCCTGCCGCACGCGACCTGCCCCACGCCCTGGTCGAGCGGGCCACCTTGCTCATCGTCACCAGTGAGGGTGACCGCAGCTGCAAGCTCCCACCGCACCAGCATGCCCTGGTCACGGAGCGGAACCGGCTCGACGTACTGGCCGGCACCGTCTCCTGCCGCCGCCGTCCATGGACTGCGGGCCGGTTCGACAGACCGAATCACCGCTCCGCACCGTACCCATCGCCCCCCCCCAGGTCGGCGCCTCCGGATCAGCACTCCAGTTCGTGCCGACGATCGCGTCTTCCGTAGGCGATCTCGCTCGGGTCGCTGACGCTGCGTCGGGCCAGTACCCAGGGTCCGAAGCCGTTCTCCCAGTACGGGCGGATCGCGACACGCGCCCAGTCGCAAATCCGCTCACCGTGCGCGCCGGCCCCGCCGGAGATCCGGTTCCACCGCTGGCAGGCAGCGCGGCAACCAGCTGCTCCACCCGCGCGTCCGCCCCGCGCACGGTGATCACGGTGTCGTTGACCTTCGTGGCCAGCACGTGCGCGAGCCGTCGTTCCTCCAGCCACACTCGCAGGTGCGTTGCGGAAGTTTCCGCCGTTCTTCCCGGCCGGATCGTGCCCGTCATGGCCGAGGTCAGCTGCCGGCCATCGGCTTGAGCCCGGGCCACGATCTCGTTCAGGAACTGGCCGTCAACCGACGCTGACGCGGCTCCTGCCGCAGACGGCTTGGCTATGTTCTCGCTGGTCACAGGTGCACCCTTCCATGATCGGAATTACACCGTTCTTCTTACGGTCCTGCCGGTGGCGGTGAGGCAGCCGTCGCTGAGGTGGGGTCGGAGCTGGATTCTGCGTAACTCGCGGCGGAGTGTGCGGTCGAGGTCGTCGGGTGTGTCGAAGGCGGTGTTGGCCGTGGCTCTTCGCCCGAGTGACCAGACTGAGACGGCGGACAGCATGCTGACCTCCCCGGCGTTCGGCGGGCCGGCCAAGCTCTTGGAGGCGTTGCGGGCGCACAACGCGCGGATCGTGGAAACCCTCGCGGAGCAGCAGGCACCGAGCGCCTACAAGCCCGTCAGCAAGGACGCCAGCGGGAAGAAAGCACGGGCGAGGGCTCCGGGGGCGTCAGCGCCCCCGCCAAGGCCCTGCTGAGGTTCTCCACGCCCCGCGACCCGGCCACCCTCGCCGCGTTCATCAACCTGCGCGTCCTCAACCCCGAGCACGAGCACTGGCGCCGTGGCGTGGAGGCCGCTGTGATCTACGCCCGCGAACACGGTGACCTACGGGTGCCGTTCACGTTTCGCGTCCCGGCCGTCGACGACCAGGAGGCGGAAGGCGAGGGGTGACCGGCCGCGCTCGCCGGGTTCCCGCTGGGGCAGTGGACCGCCGACGCCAGGAGGTTCTACGCCGGCAACATGGACGAGGACCGTGCCGCCCAGTTGGAAAAGCTCGGCATGATCTCGTCCCACTTCGACGTCGCGAGGGAGGAGGGCCTGACCGCCGCGCGCGGGCCGCCGCCCGCAAGGCTGCCGAGAACGGGCACCTTCTGGCACCGCTGGACGCCACGTTCCAGGGTGCGGCGGTGGGTATTTGGTTGAAGAACGCGCGGGCGGCCGCGCGGAAGGCGCAGGAGATCGAGCGGCGGCGCGCGGAGGGTCTGCCGGTGGAGTCGTCGGCCGGTGCGCTGTCGGACACCCGGCGCGAGCAGCTGGAGGAGATCGACGCCTCTTGGTGCCCGTCGTGGCCGGTGACGTGGCAGCGGTCCTTCCACCTGGTCCGGATGCACCTGGACACCGGTGAGGCGCTGCCCACCGAGGCGCGCGAGGTCCTGCGCCAGGGCGAGGATCTGGGGCGGTGGGTGACGTCGGTGCGGTACGGGTGGGACCAGCTCACCGGCGTGCAGCGGTGGATGTGCGAGCAGGTCCTCGGGATCACGCCCGCGACCGAGGAGGAAAGGCCGAAGCGGCGCCGTTCGCAGTCCGACAAGTGGGCGATGAACTACGAGGCCGCCAAGCAGTTCTACGAGCGCGAGGGGCACCTTCAGGTCCCAAGGAAGTGGGTTGAGCGGATCGTCGGCGAGGACCAGGAGGAGCGGGAGGAGCGGGAGGAGCGGGAGCACAAGCTGGGGGCCTGGATGGGGAATCAGCGCAGCCGGGCGGCGACGCTGACGCCGGAGCGGATGGAGCAGCTGTCCGCGATCGGGATTGCGGTGGGCGTAGCGCGCAAGCGCGACAGTGGGCTGGGTAGGACTTCTGCCCAGCCTATTGCCGTCGATGCCCGGGGAGCCCGGCCTTACTCACAGCCCCGGCTCCTTGGGGTACTCGGGGACGCTGTGGTCCGGATCGCGCAGCCACTCACGTGTCACAGCGGCACGCTGCCGGGACGATGGCGTGAGTAAGATCCGCGCGGCAGAAGGATGGCTGTTGAGTGGGAGCGCATCGGGCAGCCCCTGTTCGACCGGATCGTCGAGGCCTTGGTGCACCGCCTGTACGACGCCGAGGCGACGGTGGAGGTGGTCAACGGGCGCGGCAGGGACGACGGCATCGACATCAAGTCACCAGCGGGCCGGGGTGCGTTCAAAGCAGCACGATGACCTCTTGCGTCCGCTGCCCGCCTGGCAGGGCAGGTCAGAACGCATCAGCTGCGCCACAGTTACGAGGTGGTACGGGTACCGGGGATGTAGTGGATCTGCCAGCGTTTCCAGTCGCGTCGTGTGTGCGCGGCCAGCTCGGTGGTTGTCAGGGCGGCGGTCTTCGCGGAGGCAAGACGTTGATGCCACGGGCCGGAACGGGGGCCGGTGAGAAGAGCTTCCAGCAACGGGCCGGCCAGGACGTGGTGGTCGAAGCGGGCAGGGCCGGCGGAGGCGAGCAATGCCAGTGGCGGCAGGTGGGCGGGGCGCAAGCCGGCCAGGGTTCGGCGTACGGCGGGGGCCGCGCCCCAGCAGGTGTCCAGGATCAGGGCTTTGGCCGTCAGCGGGCTGCTCAGGGAAGCGAGGTCGGTGTCTAGGAAGCCCTCGGGCTGAGGTCCGGGGTAGGAGTGTGCGCAGAGGTAGAGGACGTCTGCGGTGGCGCCGAGCGCGCGGTCTGCGTCTCCGGGTGCCACGATCAGGACTGGCTCGGTCGGGGACGGCAGGGAGGTCACGCGGCGCAGGTAGGTCAGGCGGGCGGCGACACGGCGTGCATCCTCCTGACAGCGTGGGGAGCGGGCGGGCGCGGCTGTCAGGACGCGCAGGTTCCGCACGATGCGGATGTGTCGTCGGCCGGAGTGCTGCGGGCCGGGTCTCATCCGAATCTCTCCCAGCCTGCCGTCGTGCAGTCGGTCTCGTAAGCGGGCAGTGGGGTGTCGTTGAGGTCGCGGTACTGCTGCTTCGGGTCCACCGTCCGGCCCGCGACCTGCGGGTTCTGCCCCGTCATCCGCTCCCCCTGGGCTGTCGCGTGCCGGCCCGGCGTCGTGGTCCTGTGCGCCCTGCTGGCGTCCGGTGCTCGTCATGTTCTCGGTCCGGCTTCCCAGCCGGTCTTGCAGAGCCTACTGGGCGTCACGGGTCGGCTGTTCGGTGATGGTGGCACGGTCTGGGCGCAGGTGGCGGGACGGGTCAGCCGCGTGGGGTGTACCAGGGCACTGGGGCCTGTCTTCAAAGGGTCATATCCACATCAGGAGTGACGCGATGGTGAGTGCCGCTTCGTAGGATTCGCGGGTTTTGTCGTAGCGGGTGGCGATGGCCCGGTACTGCTTTAAGCACTTTCGACAAGGAGCGCTACAAACAGCGCAACGTCGTCGAGCGCTGCTTCAACGCGTGGCGGCCTGCCGCCGTTGCTGCCGCGACGACGGCGGTTCGCCTGCTGGTCCGACCGTTCCGGGATGGTGTGCGGGATTCCGCTTTTCCGCAGGTAGTTGCGTATGGATCGACTGCTGTATCCCTTGTCGCCCAGGAGATGGTCGGGTCGGTTGCGCGGTCGGCCTGGGTCTGGGCGGCGAACCTTGATTTGCGCGAGGACCTGCTCGAACTGCGTACAGTCGTTGGTGTTGCCGCCTGTGACGACAAAGCCGAGCGGACGGCCGCGGCCGTCGCAGGCGAGGTGAATCTTGGTCGTCAGTCCGCCACGGGATCGTCCGAGGGCGTGAGCGTGTGCCGTTTCTGCGGGACCTGCCCCTTTTACGGGCGCCGGCCGCGTGCTGATGAGCGCGGGTGATCGTGGAGTCCACCGATACCAGCCAGTCAACGTCCCCTGCCGCATCCTTCTGAGCCTGAACGGCCTCAAGCATCCGCGTGAACGTGCCATCGAGCGCCCACCTGCGGAAACGTGTGTACAAGGTCCGCCAGGACCCATACCTCTCCGGCACATCACGCCAGGCCGAACCGGTCCGCAGCTTCCACACGATCCCGTTCAGCACCACCCGGTCGTCTCGCCGGGGCCGCCCCGTGCCCGTCCGCGGAAGCAGCCCCGACAGAACGTCCCACTCGTCGTCCGAGAGCTCATGTCGCCGCACCATGCAACAGTGTTTGAAGACAGGCCCTAGCGCAGAAGGGCGTCCCGTACTCCTGGGGCGGCGGCAACGCGAAGGGCCCCTCGTCGGGGGTGTGCTGCTCGCCCGGAGGGCAGGACGGCCGCAGGGTCACGGGGTTCGACTGCTCAGGGCTCGCCCTGTACGCATTCGCCAAGGTGGGGATATCGCTGCCGCGTACCGCCTCCGCGCAGGCCTGTGTCGGCACCCGGATCCCCGCCTCCGCCGGAATCGGAGCACTCAAGCCCGGCGACCTGGTGTTCTACGGCTACATCCCCACCCGGAACAGCACCATCCACCACGTCGGGATCTACCTCGGCAACGGTCAGATGATCAATGCCGCCCGGCCCGGCACCAGGGTCCGGGTCGACTCCGGCACCTCCATGTCCGACTACGCCGGAGGAGCCCGCGTCCTGTGACCACCACACAGTCAGGTAGCGGCCGCGGCCGCGGCCGCGCCCTCCTCGCAGCAGCCGGGGTCCTGGCCGCGACCGGCTGCACGCTCGTCGTCTACGCGATGCCGTCGGGCGAAAGGTCAGCACCTTCCCTACCGCTCGCCCTCTCTTCCCCCCCACCCGGCGCAGACCCGGAGCAGCTCGGACACCGGGCTGCCGGCCGACGAGGGGCTTGGGGCCGATGAGGTGAGGTCTGTACCAGCGGCGAGCACCGCGTCGCCACCCGTCCTGGCGGAGGAAGAGGTCCTGCCGGAGCCAGGTGCCGGTCCCCGTGCCGACCCGCTGGTGCAACGCGCGTTGGACCGGGCGATTCCTGCCGACCTGTCCCCGGAAGATGAACGACAGCTCACCGCGCTGGGGCGGGCGGTGTGGATGGCAGAGATCACCGGTGCGGGACGGTCGAAGTGGCCCGCCTACTTTCCCGAACGACGGACGGTTGCGACGTACTCCCGGATCCGGATCCAAGGGCTGATCGCCCGCCGCGACACCTACCATCCGGCCGGCGTGATTGTGCAACTCGTACGGGCGGGAGCCGACCCGTCCGGCGCGTTCATCGATGGCCGAGCCGCCGCTGTCCGCTTCGCACGCAAAGCACAGACGTGGGCACCCGTACGGTGAACTTCCGCCGCATATCCGGTCGGGAGTTACCTGAGTGGATCGGGCACACGACCGCAGGTGAACTCCGCCGACGCGAAGAGCTCTGGGGTCAGGCGTACGCCTGTGATGTGTTCGGCGAGGGCGAAGGCAGCTTCGGTGTGCCTGTTGAGGTTGTCTTCGTCCATGTCGTTCAGATCGAAGCCCGCCTCCTCCATCTCCGTGAGGAGCCCGTCGGGGTGGCCGCCGTCGCGGCGGTTGGGCATGCCGGGTTCGAAGTGCAGGCGGGTGGCTCCGTCCTGGTACCAGTAAAACTGGTCGCCCGCGTTGACGTTGCAGTAGTGGGAGACCACTGTCCGGCCGCTCGAGATAGGGAGCATGATCGTGTCCGCGATGCCCACGTAGCCGTTGTGCTCGACCATCAGCGTCCAGTCACCAATGGAAGTCGCCGCCACGAAGCGCTCACCGTCTTCGACCTGTCCGTACGCTAGCCCGTCCAGTGCCCTCACACCCGTCATGCGTTCCCCGGGGTCGGCCCCGAGCGCCTTGAGCAGCGCATCCGGGCCAAGGCCTTGGATAAGGGTGATGCAGTACGCCTCCATGAGAAATGGGTACTGCTTCTCGAGCCATAGATAATCGGCGGCGGTGCTCCTGTCGGTCATGCCCGCAGCATGCCAGCCGCTGCTGCCACCCAGCCGTCTGCACGGCTCCGCGGTGAGTGAGTGGGCGCGCAGTCGTGGTGAGTTCGCTCCCAGAGGCTCATAGCACCCTGCCGCCTGGACCTTCGCGCACCACACGCGTCCCGGAGGCTCTGACCAGGGATGGTGAGTGCGAGATGCACCGCCACGTAAGCGTCAGCAACTCACCACCGACCCCGTGCCCCAACCGTGATCTCAACCGGGTGGCCATGGTGAGCGAATCGGTGAGTGGCGCCGGGTTCCTTAGGAACAACACCTGATCGCCTCTCCCTTCGGAGTCCCGCATGCCCCTTCAACTCTCCCGCGCGACGAGCCCGGCCCCGCCGACGGCGACGGAGCCGATCACGCACGCCATCCCGTCCGAGAGGGACTCATGACGTCCCGCACGATGAACCTTGCCTCAGCCCCTGCGGCCGCATGGGACACCCTGACCTCCCTCGGCTCCCTGGCCTGGTCATGGGCGAACTGGACGTACGAGTACGCGTGGCTGCTGGGGCTGATCGGCGGCATCGCGGGTGGCGCCTCGGCGTCTGTCTGCAGCGGCTCTTGAGCGGCGGACGTACGTGGAGCTGCTGCCGTCGCGTCAGTTCGAGGCGAGTGGCGAGGAGATCGGCCGGTTCGGCGCGCAGTTGGTCCGGGCTGCCGGTGCGGGTCCGTGGTGGACACCGAGGTCTGCTCGTACGGTGCGGGTGCGGCTGCGAGCCGACGGCAGCAAGCCGCTGACCTACCGGGTCGAGGCCCCGGCGTCGGCGCGGCATCTGCTGTTGCAGACGCCGTACGCCCGGGTGCGCTCGGAGCCGGCCCGGCCGATAGGAGACAAGCGCAAGCTGCCGGAGCACACGGTGCGGGCGGTATTCAGCCTGCACGGCGCCCCGGGGTCACGGCTGCGGGAAGTACCGCTGGAGCCCGATCCGCTGCAGCCGCTCATCGACGCGGTCGCCGACCTGCGGGCAGATCTGGGCGATCTGGCAGAGATGTGTCTGGACCTGTCGCCGGCGTCGAAGTGGCGCCTTCGGGCCAGGCGCTGGCAGGTCGTCGACGCGGCGCGGGATCACGCGCGGCGTGAGTCTCGGCGGGAAGCGCGGTGGATGACGCAGGACGCCGCGACGATGGAGGACGCCCTGACCTGGCAGGTGACGAGGCTGACCATGCCTCAGGAGCAGCGGTCGGGGTCGGGGCGGAGTCTGCTGATGGCGCCGCGGCCGCCGAGGGTGGATCGGGACAAGGCGCTGGGGAAGCTGGCGGAGGATGCCGGGCTGGTTCGGGTGCAGTTGCTCGTGCGGTGTTCTTCCGACGTGGTTGGCCGGGCCGAGCGACGGCTGCGGCACATCGAAGCGGCCCTGGACGTCTACGCGGCACGAACCCGGTTCTCCTCGGCCGGCTGGTCCCTGGGCCCGCTGCGTCTGGGCCCCGACCGGTGGCCGTGGCGGGACCGGTTCGACGAGCAGTGGACGACCGGACTGATCCGGCCCGGCCGCAATGCGTGGGCCCGGGTCGATGAGCTCGCCGGTTTCCTGAAACCGCCGACCGTGCACGCCCGGGTGCTCCACCATCGCCCGAGCCAAGCACTATAAGGCAACGCCGTTCCATGGATCCGAAGGTCGTCCGCCGGTATTTAGATCATGGCCATGAGTCGGTCCCCGTGAAGCTGATCAATCCGAGGGTTGGGCGGGCGTGTACTTTCCTCGCCGCGAGGTGCCGGCAGTTATGCCGACGCAGTGCCCGAGCGGCGCAGGAGTGCACTCCCTGTAGCTGCGGCGCCTCCGGCCCCAGAGTGCGGCCCGACCTGTGCGGGCCCCCGGTGGATGCGTCCTCCCCCGGGGGCCCGCCGCCCTCTTCGGAGCTCCGAGGACCCCCAGCGTCGTAACGACGGACCTGCAAGGGCTCGGTACCGCAACTCAGCTGCGGGGAGCAGGTTATGGGTGCTAGTCGTAGCTGGACGTCGAGCGAGAGCTAGGGCAACGCATGATCATTCTGGACAGTTGCGTGATTCGCAGATTGAGTCTTGACGGCGGCGAGGCGGACGTCCTGCGCGCCATCAGGCGGACCAAGGCGGAGCGGATCTGCGCTCCCTGGATGGCAGTTGAGGAACTCGCTGCCCAAAAGGCACTGGCCTACGAAGAGGCGCACGAGGCCGCCGCACTTGCACTCAGCCGCCTCCAGGGCAGGAGCCACCAGCCGGAGCCGAAGCCAATTCCGAGCCCGTCGCCCGCACGTGGCCGTTGTAGCGGAGCCCGTTACGCTCAAGGTGGATGGCATGGTGTCCGCCAAGTGGGACGCCGTCGGGCGTCACGAGAGGCTCATCAGAGTCGATCGGCGCCGCGTAGAGACCGAGAAGATCGCGGAGCGATGTCGGGCGTTGGGGCCCCAAGGCCGAGCGAACCGCTTCCAGGCTGCCGACACCCGGCCCGAATTGCTGACGGACACTGATCATGGTCTCGTCCTTCTCAGCGAGGGCTGACCAGGACACGGACGAGTCCGCGGCCGCTGGCGAGCGGGGTCAATGCCTTACCGATGATGGCGCCAAGCGCCCTGTGGGGTTCTGTCACGCGGCGAGCATGACCGTTGGTGGAAGAGGTTGTGAGCAGGTTGCCCGGGTGGATGGGGGTGGCATCGGCGTCGGCCAAGCACCACACCTTGCCCACTAGCGCAACCGCTACGCCGCCGTCGTGGCGATCGAGCACGACGGCCGGCTTCTCTCCGCCAGTACCAGACACGATCCCGGCTACTGCTGTGTCGTATTCCTGCTCACATGCTTGGACCTGACCGTCTTCACCGACTATGACAACCGTTCCAGGAGCAACGGCGGGGTCAGCAGCAGTCAGGGCCTCGGCGTAGTCGGCACCTGCGAGGAGAAGGTCGCCCGTAACCAGGACGTCGCCATCAAAGACGCCGGCTTTCCCCCCGGCTACGTTACTCGTGGCGAATACACCATTTCCACCCCTACCAAACAGGCCGTTGCCGCCGTTGTCGTTCACTCCGGCAACGCCGGCCTTAGCGGAAATATTGCCTATTCCCAGAACGCCGTCGTTGTTCTGGCTTACTCCGACAACGCCGTTCCCGTCCTTGCCGTCTCCGAATAGGCCGTTGAAGCCCCGGCCGAATACGCCGTTTCCGCTGTTTTCGTTGACGCCAGCAACGCCGGCCTTGCCGGGAGCATTGCCGAGTCCAAGGACGCCGTCTTCCTTCTCGCTTGTTCCGAGGATTCCAGCCTCGCTCTGTCCGGATCCAGATATCTGCGCCATGGCTACCTCCCTGCCCTAGTCGAGCTTGCTCTAAATTGACCACGTAATGGCCGAGTATTGGATCACATGGTTCGATTCTCGTTTGTGATTCCGAAAATCGAGCAATAGCTCAACGGTCTCACTGGGGTGTTGTGGGTTGTATCCCGGATTAGCCCCGGAGCCGCGATCCAACCAGGGGACTCGATCTACAATCAGTTCCCCCCACGAACCGCGCCCCATACCCACCGTGACACAGACCCCAGCCAGCCGCACCGTCAAAGGGCGTAGGCTCCCCGAACTTCGGGCCATCTTCGAGGAGTAGCGGATGCGGCGCTGGCGCAGCTTGATTATCGATGCGTGGGGAGCACTGGCCTACAAACCTGCGTTCGAGCAAGTGGCTGACGGCCGTTCCGGTCGACTACCTGGCCACGCCGGGGCTTCTTGGGCCACTGAGCTGGGACTTTGCGTGTTGCGGTTCTGTCCGGTTGAGCACGTGAGTTCCGGTTGATCATGTCAATCCGAGTGTGGCCAGAGGTCAGCCTGGGTGGCGGGCATTGTGGCGGGTGGCGGCAGCAATGTTGGTGTGGCCGTCCTGTCGGCAGACGCTGATAGCGAGGTTGCGAAGACTGGCCATCACGCGGGGCAGGCGGTCGGCGCGGATAGTGGAGGCGTCCTCGGCAAACATGGTGCTGCTTTCTACGGATCGCGGTCCCGTACGACGGACATGGGTTAATCAGCGTCCGTCGTACGGGGTGCTCCCCAAGCAGTGCCGGGCTACTGGCGGTTGCGCTCAGCGACAGTAATCGCTCGCCATGCCATTTCTCGGAGGGTTCACCAGCGGCTGTGCCAGTAAAGGGCGTTCATGGTGGCCCGCAGAGGCGCAGCGCCTTGCGGCAGTGATCCCCAGGCGCCGCCGTTGTTGGTATACCGGAGCGGGAAGGTGCCGGCCCGCTTGGTGCGCAGCTTGGTGTGATCGAGACCGGAGCTCTCCGAGTAGCGCACCAAATGCTGCGCCCCGACGTCAGTGGGAGCCGCGTTGCCGGCGCCGACCGTACCGTCGGCATTCGAGCCGATGAGCGTCCAGTCCGTTCCCCCCTTCGCCTGGGGGAGGGTGGGGCCGAGCCAGCGTCGGAAGGTGCCGTTCGGGTAGCGCATCTCCCGGCACTGCAGGTTGGAGGAGCAGAGGGCGGCAAACAGTGCGGCCTTCTGCGGGGTGCCCAGGTTGACGACGTCCTCTACCAAGAGGACCGGCGGCCAGGTCGGGTCACCCTTCTCGTATCCGGCCAGCGCGGCACGGGCGATCAGTCCGCCCATCGAGTGGCCGACGACGTCGACGGTCTGCCCCTTGGAGGAGTACATGTCGTGGATCTTCCACGCGAGGCCGCGCCCGAGATCTTTCAGGGAGGTATCCACGGTGCCCTTGCCCTCAGGGTCGATCCGTACGTCACACCCGATGCCGCCGTTCTCGGCGTCCTCCTCGTCGTCCTCCTCATAGAAACCGACGCGGTGTAGGGTCCCCTCCCACTTGGACTTCTTGAACAGTGTGGCGGCGGAGTTCCACTTCTCTCCACAGGTGTGACCTGGGGTGTAGCCCTTTATGAAGAAGACCGGGCGTTGCTTGCTGTCTTCCCGCGCAGCTGAGGTCTCGGCCTCAGAGGAAGTGGCGGCGCTGGCCGCAGGCGTCATGGTGAGGAGGACGGCGGCGCTCACTACGGACGTGACGAGAGACGATCTGAGTCGCATAAATACTCCCATTAAGGATTGTCCCGTAACGATCTAGGGGACGGTGGCGGCGGGGCCGGTCGCGGTGCCACCCCTTCGCTTTCCGGCGAGGGCGAGGTTGTGCAGTCGGGCGGTGCCGAACATGGCGTGATGGACGCCGTCGCCTTTGAGTCGGCAGTCACGCAGGATCTTCCAACCCTTCATGCGGGCGAAGTTGTGCCAGCTACCCGTGTCCTTGCCAGGCTCCGAACCACCCGGTTTGGGACACGTCTGCTACTATGCTCGGCCGACTTGGGGGAAACCTTGCCGAAACCTTGATACAGCAGGTCAGAGTGGCCGCTCCGGCACCTCTACCTGCGCGAGAGGCACCACGGCATGGTGAAGTTCTGTTTGTTGAGCGCCCTTGAGGTACGGAACGAGGGGCACCGGGTACCCCTGGGTCACCCGCAGCAACAGTCCGTGCTGGCGGCCTTGCTGATCGACGCCAACTACCCCGTGCCAGCCGATCAACTCCTCCACCGGGTGTGGGGCGGCGACGGGACCGCACGGGCCCAGACCACGCTCTACGCCTACATCTCCCGGCTCCGCCGCGCCCTGAGCCCTCACGGCACCCGTATAGTCCGCCGCTCCGGCGGTTACGTCCTGGAGGTCGACGAGGCCGTAGTGGACCTGTACCGCTTCCGCCGTCTGATCCGGCAAGCCGCGGAAGCCACTGATGACCACGCCGCCCGGGCACTGTTCGAACAGGGGCTCGGGTTGTGGCACGGTGAGCCCCTGTCCGGGCTGAAATCCCCCTGGTTGGACACCGTGCGCGCGCAGTTGGAGGCGGAACGGTGGGCCGCGCAACTGGATCACACCGATGTCATGCTGCGTACCGGCCGCCACAGCGAATGCCTCGCCCCCCTCACAGCGCGGGCCGACGCCCATCCGCTGGACGAGCGCCTCGCCGCCCAGCTGCTCCTGGCCCTGTACCGCAGCGGACGCCCCACGGACGCCCTGCACCACTACCAGGGCCTCCGGCTCCTGCTCTCCGAGGAGCTGGGCAGCGACCCGGAACCGGCGCTGCGCGAGCTCCACCAGCAGATCCTGAACTCGGACCCGCAGCTCGCCCCGCCGGCCCGCGCCCCGTTGAGCGTGGCGCGGACCACGCCGGTCCCCCGGCAGCTGCCCGCCCCGCCGCCGTTGTTCACCGGCCGCGGCAGCGAGCTCGCCCAGCTGGACAAGCTGTTGACAACTGAGTCCGAACCGGGCGGTGCAGTGCTGGTCTCGGCGATCTGCGGGACCGGCGGCGTCGGCAAGACCTGGATTGCGCTGCACTGGGCCCACGGCCGATACGAGCAATTCCCCGACGGGCAGCTCTGTGCCGACCTGCAGGGGTTCACCCCTGCAGGGGAGCCGGCCGACCCGCACGTGGTCATGCGGGGATTCCTGGAAGCCCTCGGCGTCAGCTCCGCGGACATCCCCACGGACCCGCAGGCGAATGCCGCGTTGTACCGAAGCCTGACGACAGGCAAGAGGATCCTCATCCTGCTCGACAACGCCCACAGCACCGAGCAGGTGCTGCCCCTGCTCCCCGGCAGCCCCACTTGCACAGTTCTGATCACCAGCCGGCGCCAGCTCCCCGCACTGACGGCCTCCCACGGCGCCGCGCAACTCACCCTGGAAACCCTCGCCCCTGCCGAGGCGCACGACCTGCTCGCCCGGCGCCTCGGCGCCGAACAGCTCACCGACGACCCCGACACCGTCACCGAGATCCTCCAGTACTGCGGCGGGCTCCCCCTGGCCATCAGTGTCCTGGCCGCCCGCCTCACCACCAGCCCGATGCTCACCCTTACCGCCCTGGCTGCAGAGCTGCACCAGACCGCGACCCGGCTCGACGCCCTGGACACCGGCGAGACATCCGCCGACGTGCGGACCGTCTTCGCCTCCTCCTACCTCGCCCTCGACGACGACTGCGCCCGGGTGTTCCGCCAGCTCGCCCAGGCACCCGGCCCCGACCTCGCCCTGCCCGCCGCCACCAGCCTCACCGCCCAACCGCCCGCCCGCCTCCGCACCTGGCTGCGCCGCCTCCAGGCCCACCACCTCGTCCAGGAACGCAGCCCCGGCCGCTTCTCCTGCCACGACCTGCTGCGCGCCTACGCCCTCGAGCTGGCGCAGACCGTAGCTCCCGCCGCCGAAGGGCGGGCGGCCCTCACCCGGGTGCTCGACCACTACGCGCACACCGCATATGCCGCCGACCGGCTCCTGCTGCCCCACCGCGACCCGATCCCACTGGCCCCGCCCGCACACGGCGCCCTTCCGGAAGAACTCACCACGCACGACAGGGCGATGGAATGGTTCACGAACGAGCACCCCGTGCTCACCGCGACCGTCGACCACTCCGTGCGCACCGGCCAGGACGCCCGCGCCTGGCAGACGGCCTGGGCCCTCACCACCTACCTCGCCCGGCGCGGACGCTGGGCCGACATCGCCGACCTGCACACCCTCTCTCTCGCCGCCGCCGTCCGCCTCGGCGACCCGGCCGCCCAGGTCGAATCCCACCGCTCGCTCGCCTGGGCTCTCACCGAGACCGGCCGCTACGCCGAAGCTCACCGCGAGCTGGCACATGCACTGTCCCTCCCGGAGACGACCGGCAGCCTTGTCCCCCGGGCCCACACCCACCTCGCGCTCGGCTGGCTATACGAACGCGAAGACGACCGGGCCGCAGCCCTGCGACACGACCAGAGCGCCGTCGACCTGTTCACCTCCGCCGGACACCTCGCAGGAAGGGCACGCGCACTGAACGCGGTGGCCTGGGACCACGCCCAGAACGGAGACCACGCCACCTCGGTGCACCGCGGTCAAGAAGCACTCGCCATCCAGCAGGAGCTGGGCGACTCCCGCGGCCAGGCCGGCACCTGGGACACCCTCGGATACGCCTACCACCAGCTCGGCGACCATACGAACGCCATTGACGGTTACGAACGCAGCCTGGAACTCAACCGCGCACTGGGCCACCGCTACAACGAAGCCGAGAACCTCTTCCACCTGGGCCAGACCCACCAGGCGACAGGAACCGTCGAAGTTGCCAGGGAAGTCGTGCGGCAGGCCCTCGACATCTACCTCGAAGTCCGCGCCCCCGAATCAGACCTGGAGCAGGTCCGCGCCCTGTTGGCCGAACTCGACGCAGCGCCCGCTGACGGTGGCGCATTCAACCAGACAGCAGAGCTCCATATGCCGGGCCGGTGGGGTGGGCGGCTGTGAGCGCCTTCGAGAAGGGCGTGGCGGCCCTGGCGCAGTACAAGGCCCGCGAGGGCTCTGTGACCGTCCCCAGGGCTCATGTGGAGCGGCTGGAGGACGGGAGTGAGGTGAAGCTGGGGGTGTTCCTCAGCAACAGCAAGAGCCGCCGGGCCAAGCTGACCGCCGACAAGATCGCCGCACTGGCCGGCCTCGGGCTGGAGTGGGCCGCGGCCTGACGTCGTTTTCAGGGGCCCGGCGTCGCCCGATGGACGGAGTGCAGCGCCAGGTCGGACTGGAGAGGACCCCGGGCGAGCCGTGCGGCCCGGGGTCTTTCGCTGACCCGGGCCCAGCGGCACCGCGTCCCAGGGCCTACACGCACTCCAGTGCGATGTCGTGCCCCCGAAGGCGGCGGCATCGCACTGGAGTGCGTGTAGGCCCTGGGATCTTGGGCGGCCTGCGGGCAATGTGGAGCCGTGCCGCCACTGACGCGAGGGTGCAGCAGCCGCTGTTCAGCTCAGGCGGTAGTCGAGGAGCGCGAGGCCGGCGGCGGCGCGGTGTTGGTAGGCGCGCAGTCCGGGGGCGCCGGGGGCGCGGGCTTCCGGGCGTTGCGGTGCCAGTGGCCGGTGAGTGCGGCCAGGAACGCCGTGGTGGTGTCCGGGCTGTCGGCGGTGGCGGGATGGTCGCGGAGCAGACGGGCGACGTCCGTGGGCGCGTGTCCGGCGAGGACGAGCTGCGGGGCGAGGGAGGCCGACAGCCGTCACTTTCAGCTGCCCGGGCGGCAGACGAAACAGCTCGCGGAGTATCTTCTGTGGCATCCCTTGTCCGCGGAGACAGCCTGAGCGCTGCTGCAAGAACCCGGCGAAGTGGTTCCGGCCGCCCGACGGCTACCAGTGCCAGGCACGGTGAGCTCCTACGAGCCCGACCCGGGTCGGGTGATATTCGTCCCGGCGGGCGCCCACCCGGCCATCGCCGTGCCCGCTCACCGGACCCGAGATGGACGACACGGCCGCACCGCCCCGCCTGCAGTCCTGGCGGAACCGTCTCACCGTCGACCATGCCGGGCTCCAGCTCCGCCTCGGCCCGGACGCCCACTGGTACCCGTACACACGCGAAAACGGCGAGTGGTGGCCGTGCGCGCCCTGTACCCCTGACCCGGTCGCCGCCCTCACCGCCGCATGGGACAGCCGCCAGTCACCCGGCGTCGCGTAGACCGGTCATCGGCGCCCTCGGGCAGGCCGCGTCACGCGCTCGGCGCCGCCGAGCGCGACTCACGGCCCTGCGGGGACAGAGGCCGGTAGTACTGGCGAGGCCGACGCCGCGCGCACCAGATACCGTGCCGACCGATACCGCGCATACGCAGGAGACCGGCTGTGATTCTTGAGATCCGTACCTACCGGCTGAGGCCGGGCACCGGTGACGAGTTCGTTCGCGTGATGCGGGAGGAGTCGGTGCCATTGCTCTGGAGAAGGCCGGTATCCGGGTGGTTGATTACCGTTCCGCCTCAGCCGGGTCCAGCCTTCGTGATCTTGACGTACAGGTATTCGTCCAGGACCTTCGCGAGGGATACGGAGGGTCGGCCGACCGCCCCGGGCAGATCCTCCTCGGTCACGTCCATCGCTTCGAGCAGGCTCTGTGCCCAAAACCGTCCAAGCCGCAGATGGCCGGCGAACGCCGCAGCGTCGCGTGCGCCGTGGAGTTGCTCGGCGATGGCCGCGTCCCACGGCATCACACCGTGCGGTCGCAGGGCATAGAGCGCCTTGGCCGCTGCCGTCGGGCCCAGCGAGCGAGCGCGCGGACCGGAGGCGACGCGGAGCGCCGCGAGTTGTGCGTAGGCGTCGGCGAATGTGGAAATGTCGCGGTCCGAAAGGGCCGTCAGGCCGGCAACGGGCAGTTCCGCGCCGCAGTCGCGCCACCACTCCTCCACGCCGGTGTCGAACGGTGCCGGTTCTCCCTCGCGGGGATAACGAATACGGCAGCCCCATGAGTTGAGCCATCGCAGGAGCGCGGCCCTGTGGTGCTCATCGGACAGGTCCAGTGCCGGCCGTGTGCTGTCCAGGAGCCTCAGCCAGCTGGTGTCAATGTTGCTGAATCCGTTGAACACACCGGCGGCGTGCCGCAGTTCGTCTGGAGAGGGAGCAGCCGGGAAGGGCGGGGCGGAGGCCGGCACGTCGCGGTCGAACCGGGTGCCGCGAAGGCGGTCCGCGGCCACGCGCTTCGGCACGACCATACGCCAGGCCTCGATGACGATTTCCTCCATCTCGGTTACGTCGAGAGCGTCCAGGCGGACCTCGAGCCAATTGAATCGTTGAATCGCCGGAGCAGGCATGCTGAATTTCTCGGGCTCGGCGGCGATCGCATCCGCCCGTTCTGCTTTAGGGAATGCGAATCCCATCGTGGTCTCGTCCTTGGAGAACGAGAGGTAGACGATGCGGTTGACCCGGAACTTGACTCGATCCCTGACCACAGCCTCTTCCGTTCGCGGCAGGGAGTGTGCCAGTTGGCGCACCTCTTTGATCGTTGCCATCATCCTGAGGATTCCTTTATTCTTCAACTGGTCCTGGTGCTCACTGTTGCCCGCCACAGGGCGGAGGAGGCGTCGCAGCGACGCCTCCGGCTCAGCCTCCCATGATGTACGGAGGTGGCCGCCAGTGCGGTGAACGCCGGCGCCAGGCCGCCCATCCCGCCAAGGCGGTGCCCGAGCTGGTCGCGACCGGGCCCTCGCAGGTGTTCACCTGGGACATCACCAAGGCCGCCGGACCGGCCAAGGGCGTCTGGTATCACGCCTACGTCATCATCGACATCTTCAGCCGGTACATCGTCGGCCACACCGTCGAGCGGGCCGAATCGGCGGTGCGGGCCGAGGAACTGATCCGCGAGACCATCGCCCGCAACGGCATCGTGCCCCAGACCGTGCACGCGGACCGCGGCACCTCGATGACATCGAAGAAGGTCTCCCAGCTACTGATCGACCTCGGCGTGACACGCTCGCACTCGAGGCCGAAGGTCTCCAACGACAACCCGTACAGCGAAGCCCAGTTCAAGACCACGAAGTACATGTCGGACTATCCCGAACGGTTCGATTCCCTGGCCCACGCCCGCGAATGGTTCGACACGTTCCTCGCGTACTACAACCACGAGCACCGGCACTCGGGCATCGGCTGGCACACACCCGCCTCCGTCCACTTCGGGACCGCCGAGGAAGTCCGCGACCAGCGCGCCGTCACCCTCGCCCAGGCATACACCCGCCACCCCGAACGCTTCGGCCGCCACCCCCGACCACCCGCAATACCCCAGACCGCCTGGATCAACGACCCGGCGAAACGCAGAGACCCCGCACCACAAATCTCATAGCGCCACAACCGTCTCACTGGACTTGAAATTCACCGGCCCGTCAGTGCACGGTCATCCAGCCGAGCACCCGTGTCGTCTGGAGGAAAACGATCAGGCACATTCCGGCAAGCAGAAGCACGC
This sequence comes from Streptomyces sp. NBC_00887, assembly GCF_045207585.1. Taxonomy (NCBI): domain Bacteria; kingdom Bacillati; phylum Actinomycetota; class Actinomycetes; order Kitasatosporales; family Streptomycetaceae; genus Streptomyces; species Streptomyces sp. NBC_00887. The sequence goes on along the minus strand of NZ_CP108788.1, from coordinate 9,620,740 downwards.
TCCATCGGAACATCCGCCGGAACAGATCGCCTTCAGCGCCGTGCATCCCCGTGGCTGCGGCGGCGATGGTCAGGTTCTGCAGCGAGATCATCTTGCCCACCACGCCTCCCGAGGCATTCGCCGCGGTGAGCAGGGTCGCCGGAAGGCCCGCCTTGTCGGCCGCGGTGACCTGCAACGCCCCGAACAGCGCGTTGGACGAAGTGTCCGATCCGGTCAACGCAACACCGAGCCATCCGAGAATGGGAGAGATCACGACAAACGCACCACCGGTACCGGCAAGCCAGGTGCCCAACACCATCGTTTGGCCGCTTGCATTCATCACGAACGACAGAGCCAGCAGTCCCGAGATGGTAGTGATCGGCCCACGCAAACGACCGAGTGTTTCGGCGAGAGCGGTGACCGCGACCCGGGGCGGTATGTGCAATACCACCATAGTGGCGAGGCCCGAGATCAGCAGCAAGGTACCGGTTGCGGCCAGCCAGTTGAACTTGAACATCGGCAGCGTCGACGGTTCTCCCCCCGATGTCAACAGATGCAGGCCGGGCCAAGGGAAGGTGACCGTGGCCGAGTTGAGCGCATCAGCGACGGGCTTCCACTGCGAGAACACGAAGATGGAGACGATCGCAAGGTAGGGGGCATAGGCACGCCAGACCTCCGTTCGGACGCCGGACGTCACTGGCAGCGGGGACGCACTCGCCTGGGGCGTGTCGGGATGAGCGATGACAGACGGAGCAGGGGCAGGGGACCGACGTACATGCTGTGCGCGGACTACTACCGTGACCACGCAGGCGCTCACCAGCGCGGAGCTGATGTCCGCGAGCGGAACGGAGATGTAATTGGATGTCACGAACTGTGTGAGCCCGTACGACACACCGCAGGCCAGGGCGGGAAACCACGTCTGGCGGACGCCCCGGCGCCCGTCCGCGATCCCCACCACCAGGAGAGGGACGAACACCGCGATGATCGGTACCTGCCGACCGGCCATCGCGCCGAGGTCGGCCATCGGCAGATCACTGACCTTGGCCAAGGTCGTGATGGGCAGCCCCAGCGGACCGAAGGCCGCCGGCACCGTGTTCGCGACAAGAGCCACTGCCGCTGCGCGCATCGGGCGGAAACCGCCCCCCACCAGCATGACGGTGGTGATCGCCACCGGAGTCCCCTGCCCGGCAAGCCCTTCGAGTAACGAGCCGAAGCAAAAGGCGATGATGATTGCCTGAATGCGCTGATCCTTGCTCACTGCGGCGAACGAGTGGCACAGAACGTCGAAGTGGCCGCTGTGCACCGTCATGGAATGGATCCAGATCGCGGCGACCAAGGTCCACGCGAGAGGGAACAAGCCGAAGGCCGCCCCCTGACCGGCGGCGAGCACAGCCTGCCCGGTAGGCATGCCATAGCCGAGAACAGCCACCAGCGCAGCGACTGCCAGGCTTCCCCAGGACGCCACCCAGGCTTTGGTGCGGAAAACTCCCAAGAACACGAAGAGGGCTGCGATGGGGACCAGGGCGAGCAGCGCGCTCCAAGCCAATGAGCCGAACACCGGATCGATGGTTTGCCGGTACAAGGCAGCCCTCCTCAGTCGACGGAAGGCCGGCACATCCAGCCACGGCAGGTCGCCTGCTAAGGATCAGACGCGGGGTGTGCACGATCATCTTCCGTATTGCTCTCTCCGTCGAGGGCCAGAAGCCACGTCGACGACGGGGAGACAACGCAGCAGGTCGCGCAGCCGCAGGAGCGTTTCCTGGCTGTGTCACCTTCTCCGGGCCATGGTCCTGCGCGAACGCCGTTCGGCATCCAGCATGCCGGTGGTTGCGGGCAGGTGTTCCCGAGGTGATTGCGGCGGTATCCCAGGGAGTTCGACGTGCTTGAGGACACGCAATCGACGAACGTCGAACCTCGACCGGACGCACGGGGGAGAGCGGCTCATCCTCGGCCGGCTGACTGTGGGACGGCGGATCGTTCTTGGGTGCGGATCCTCTCCGGGGATGATTGAGCTGGTGTTTTGCTGATTTGGGTGTGGGCGGGATGCTGGCGTCTCTACCGTGCGGGTAGAGGAGGTAGGTCGCTGACCTGCGGCGGGATGCCACAAAAAAGGAGGGGCCGCCAGATAGTCAGCCAGGTCCAGGGGCGGGACGGACTGTCCATGGCGGGAAGCGCGCGAGCGCCGAGCTCTGGAGGCACGACAATCCATCTACCAGGAGCTTCATCTCTTCTCGCACCCAGCCACACACCAACTCACGCCGCCGTCAGCCAGGTTCGCAAGGCCAGTGCAAAGGCTGACAACAAATGAGCAGGGTCGGTGCCGTAGGAGCCCGGCCTCCCGGGGCCCTACGGCACCTGGACCAAGGACGGCGGCCAGGACGCCGCGGAGCTCGCGCCGAGCAGCTGAACCGAGTGTGCCTTCGCCCTCGCTGCAGGTGCCGAGCGGGCCATAGGCGCCCTGGCGCACGGGCGCGACGGGTGATCACCCAGGCGACGTCTCCCCGCGGGCCCAGTGCCCCCATCGCTGTTCGGTGGCCTGGCGGGCGATACCTCCGACCCCCGTCAGCCGTCCACGGACGTTCTGGTCATCTCGTCGCAGTCGGAAGGTGTCGTGTCGTTGGCCCCGTCGACGAGGCATATCTTCAGGCCCACTTTCTGACCCGCCGTGACGTTGCCGAACGGGTCCCAGACCACGTACTCCCAGGCGCCGTTCCCGTTGTACTTCGAGCCGAGGTAGGTGCCGTCGAGCCATGCGTAGGCCCTCACGCCATGGGTGTCCTCGCAGGCGTCCCAGACCTCGATGTAGTCGTCGTTGGACCCGCCGCCCGGGGCTCCCTCTCCGTAATCGATGAAGTCGGCCGAGCCGCACACGTCGGCGGTCCAGACCGTGAAGCTGTCGTCCACTGCCACGGCCGAGGGGGCGGCAACTTTCTGGGCTTGGGCCGCCGGCGCCCCCCACAGCGCGACCGCCGTAGCAGCGACTCCCAGCCCTGCAATGATCTTCTGGCGCATATCGCTCTCCGATTCTGGTGATCCATCCGGAACTGAGGGAAAGACCGAACCCCATGACCGTCCGGCAGTCCGTCGCCCGGATGGCCCCTTGGGGCTCGCATCACCGAGTTCAGCGGTCGGCGCATTGTTTGGCAGGGCTGTTCCAGCGGCCAAACAATGGCCGGTCGCGAACTCTCCGGTCGGTGGTGGGGGCGCCTCGCAGGGCTTTGTTAGCTTCTACGGTGTGGTTCGGGTTCTGGGGCGGGTTGGCCACATATGGAACAGGCGCCGGTCCAGGTGGCCAGGAGTGCCTGGAGTTCGCGGAGGACCGCGTACAGGGTCAGGCCTGCGCAGGGGCCTTTGGGTCGAGTCGCAGGAGGGTGCAGAAGGCCTGGGCGAGGGCGGCGAGGGTGACGTGGCGGTGCCAGCCCAGGTAACTGCGGCCTTCGAAGTGGTCCAGGCTCAGGCCGTCCTTGAGTTCGCGGTAGTCGTGTTCAACTCTCCAGCGGATCTTGCAGATGCGTACGAGCTCGCGCAGCGGTGTGTCGGTGGACAGGGTGGAAAGCCAGTAGTCGGTGGGCTCGGCGGTGTCGTGGGGCCATTCGGCGATCAGCCAGCATTCGGGCAGTGATCCGTCGGCGGCGCGGGGTATGTCCTTGTTCGCCGGCCGTACGCGCAGGGCGGTGAACTGCGAGCGCATTTCGGCGGTGGGGTTGCGCTTGCTGGTCTTGGTTCCCTGGCGCCAGGTGACGGTGCGGCGGGCTGATCTGCCTGCGTTCAGGGCGAGTTGGCGAAGGTTACTTGGTTTGTCCGGGTAGGCGGGGGCCGGGGGGGGCCTCGGCCTCTGTAGGGGGCGCGTGCTGGTTCAGCGTCGGCGGGTTGTTGGGCACTGGTGGTGGCATTGACGGCCACCGCGTAGAGCAGACCGCGGTAAGTCAGGCCCTGGCGGAAACCGGTGGCGTCGCCGTAGCCGGCGTCGGCGGTCACCGGCAGGCCGGGCAGGCCCCACTCGCCCGTGACTTCGTCGAGCATGTCCAGGGCCAGACGCCACTTCTCGCGGTGGCGCTCCTCGTCGGGGATCTTTGCCTGGGCGCGGCGGCGCACGATGGCCCCAGCCATCAGCGGGTCGTCACCGTGCTTGGCATCGTCCCAGCTCTCGGGGATGAACAGCCGCCAGTCGATGGCCGAAGAGGCCTTCTCGCTGGCGAGGTTGACGCTCACGCCGATCTGACAGTTGCCGCGCTTGCCCAGCGCACCGCAGTACATCCGGGCCACCCCGGGGAGTCCATGCCGTCTTTGGGGAAGCCTGTGTCGTCGATGGTGTACGCCTCGGGGGTGATGTGCGCGTTCGCCCACCGCACGACCTTGGAACTGCGCCCTGTGCGGTGCACGCCTGCACCGGGATCGGTCTCTCGGCACCCACCAGACCAGCACTGGACTCCTGAGCGAACCCACCGAACTCTGGGCCTGCGCGCCCACCTGCCCGTGACCACAACTGTGCGGCATCGCAGTGGGAAGGGCTCGGAACGGGTGTTTCGGTAGCGCTGCGGCCGTGCCAGGTCGCACGGGTCTTGTCCTGGAGCGGCATCGCCGCGTATGTGCCGGATGCGGGGCGGCGGGCGGCACTCGCCGTCGCTTAGCCACTGTGCCGGGCTTCATCGGCTTGGAGGTCGACGCTGCCGACCGTTCAGTTACGGCCTGTCTGAAGCGGTTCTTCCTTCAACACCGCGGCCCACACACCACCCTTCATGACGACAGCTTGAGCAGGGCAGGTCGGACAGGCCCTCCGTGGGAAGCGGAGCTGTTTCTCGCGGTCAGTGCGGATGAAGGCGGCGGCCCAGGCCTGGCCGCCGCCTTCATCACGGGCAGCCTCAGATCTGCATGAGCCTTGTGCACCAGATCTCGTTGTAATCGCCGATGCTGCAGTCGGCGAACTCCCCGCTCCACAACTTCGTCCAGGTGCCCGCCGTCCGCCAGTGCCACGTGCCCGTCCGCGAGAATCGCTCGTGGTAGCCCCAACCGTTGAACGTGAAGGCGTCGACGTCGACGCCGGTGCCATTGCCGCCCACGATCCCGTTGCCGATCGACTTCTGGTCACATGGGAGGGTGTCGGGGTGACTCGCGGTACCGCCGTCAATGTTCCACACGTAGCAGCGGCCGTTGCCGTCGCCGAGATTGGTCGTGTAGTTCATCGCCCGGCCGGTCCTGTTCTTCACCGCGCCGCAAAAGTAGTCACCGAGACCGCCACAATTGTCCGCGGAGGCGGTGGGTGCCCCCGCGACGACCATCCCGGATGCCATGAGGACAACGGCGGCGGTTGCACCGGCCGCCCGATTCAGGCGAGATTCCTTGCGCATGACAACCCCAATTCCTTGATCGTGTTCGTACGCCTTGCCGTTCGGATATCCAGACAGTGGGCCCCCGGACGCAGGCTCCACAAGGGTGGGACGGGAGATGGAACGCCTGGGACAAAAACAGGCCGCTGACCTGCAAGATTGCGAGGGGGTGGGACGCCGCAGACAGACTCACTCAAGCCGAACCAATCGGCTGGTGACAGCGTTCCTACCGGCACCCCAACTACGAGTCCACCCGGACTTGGCGCCGGAGCGCTTGGACGGTGGCGAATGCCAGTTCGCGCGTGTGCGCGACCCCCGTGATACGTGTTCGAGAATCAGCGGAGACCGCTTGTTACCGATTCACCGGCGTCCGGGGGACCACGCGCCTGGCGGTGGACCGGTGGTGCGCCGGGGGTGCGTAAGCGGTTGCTGCCGATCATTGCCGGGTGGGTGTAGCTCGCACTGCTGCCGGGGCGCCGGACAGCCGCAATGGGGAGTCCGGGACGCTGTTGCGGGTGTAGACCGGCAGCTCGCCGTTGCAGCTGAAGGCGTGAAGCGATGGGGGAGCATCGTTGAACCATGCCGGACAATTCTCCTCGGCCCACGCAGCCGCAGCGTCGACACGATCCACATGCGACAGGAGATGCTCAGGAGCAGGCCCGCCACTGAACTGCACGAGGAAGCCGTGAGCGTCCACTGCCCACCAATCCCACGTGAATCCGGGTCGGGGATGCCGCAGGATCGTCGTCATGCCGTCACCGTATCCAGGCCAGACAGGGTCGTTGAAGGTGATCCGAAGGAAACGACCTAGTGACCTGAGTCAGAGATTCGGTGGCAGTAGGCGGCGACTTTGTCGAGGATTTCGTCGGCCGTCTTGGTCCAGATGAAGGGCCTGGGTTGGTCGTTCCAGTCGGCCAGCCAGGCCCGGACGTCACGTTCGAGGGCCTGGACGGAGCGGTGTACTCCGCGCTTAAGCTTCTTCTGTGTGAGTTCGGCGAACCACCGCTCGACCAGGTTCAGCCACGACGCGCTGGTAGGTGTGAAGTGCAGGTGGAAGCGCGGGTGTGCCAGCAGCCACTTCTTGATCTCGGGCGTCTTGTGCGTCGCGTAGTTGTCGAGGATCAGGTGGACCTGAAGGCCGGCCGGGACTTCCCTGTCGAGCTTGGCCAGGAACTTCTTGAACTCGACGGCCCGGTGGCGGCGGTGGAGCGACCCGATCACCTTGCCCGTCGCGACTTCCAGGGCGGCGAAGAGAGTGGTGGTGCCGGCGCGGATGTAGTCGTGACTTCGGCGCTCGGGAACCCCGGGCATCATCGGCAGGACCGGCTGGGACCGGTCCAGGGCCTGGATCTGCGACTTCTCGTCCACGCAGAGAACCAGAGCCTTCTCCGGCGGGTCGAGATAGAGGCCGACGACATCGCGGACCTTATCGATGAAGAACGGATCGGTGGAGAGCTTGTAGGTCTGCGAGCGGTGCGGGGCCAGAGCGAACGCCCGCCAGATCCTGGATACCGTCGACTGCGACATGCCCGTCGCGGCGGCCATCGAGCGCGTCGACCAGTGCGTCGCGTTCTTCGGCGTCTCCTCGAGCGTTCTGACGATCACTCGTTCCACATCCGCGTCGGTAATCTTCCGCGGGACACCCGGCCTGGGCTCGTCACACAAGCCGTCCAAGCCGTTCTCCAGGAAGCGCCGCCGCCAGGTGCGGACGGTGTCCGGCGCAACCCGCAGCCGACGGGACACCTCCATGATCGAGTGGCCGTCCGCGCACTCCAGCACGATCCGTGACCGCTGAGCCAGCACCTGCGCGGTCGTCCGCCGACGCACCCAGCCCTCCAGCACAGCCCGTTGAGCATCGGTCAGTGACAGCGGCGGAATCTTCGGCCCCGGACGACTCATAGCCAACTAACGCCAAACCTCTGACTCAGGTCACTAGCTCAAGGCAGAAGTCTCGGCACGGCCGGCGTCACCTCATGGTCATAGCCCCAGCGTCGCCATTAACCATCATGATCGGCATCGCTCCACTGGCGATCTCGACCGGAGGCGTCCGCGCTCCGGGCTGGCTACCTGATTGCCGGCGTCGTGCCGGACGCTCGGTGCGGCAGCCGGCCTGCTGACGATGTTCTCGTTCAACACTTTGCAGATCGGCGTGTACGGCCTGCTCGGCACGCAGTTCGCCGCTGCGTACCACCGCTTCCCCGCTAGCCCCCTTCCGTGGGGGCTGTTCGCCGCGATCGGCATCGTGCTGGTGTGAAGGCTCGGACGGCGCCGTATCGACGTCGGAGCGAAGGTGCACGGCGTCCTGCTCGCCGCCGAGACACTCATCCTGGCGTTGCTGGTGACCGCAGTGCTGGGTACGGGGCGGTGCCAACGGTTTTGACCGCTGGCACCGTCTCGCCGGAAGCCCTGTCGCAGCCCGGCATGTTTGCGATCCTGGCACCCAACCCTGCATCAGACCCGACCGAGGCCATCGGCGGTTGGTGGAACCGTCAGAACAACCCCGAGATCGATCTCATTGGTGCAGACCGCGAGCCGGTGGCCCGGCAGGTGCACTTCGTCGGCTCGGTCAAGTGGCTGGAGACCCCGCCCTTCGGCCGTCATGAGCACGACGCCTTGGTACGCGACATGCTCGCTGTCCCCGGTACCGCCCCGGACACTCCGTTGGTCGCGGTTTCCCGCTGCGCGGTGGCTGATGATCTGCCACTGACCGCCACTGGGGACCGGAGGACCTCGTACGGGGCGTGGCAGACCCGATAGCCGCGGAGCCTTGGCGGTGAATTTGCCGCACTGCTCGATGATGCAATGCGCACCAGCGAGTGATCGACTGAACTGTCGACAGGCTGTCGACGCGTTGGATCGGGGCCGTCGCAGCGTTCCAACGGCCAAGGACGGACAGAACTCGACAACAAACAGACTGGCGCCCCGCGAGGGTTTCCCCGCCGGTACCCGGTGGGCCCGAATACCGGATGACTGGTCCTGCCCGGACTGCGACGCAGCCAAGGTGGACTTCGAGATTGACCGAGATCACCCAGACCTGAGTCCTTCGTCATCCGCGTGGCGTGCTGCCCATCCGCACCAGGATCTCTTCCCATAGCTGGTCGTCGTTGAGTGCGGTTCTGACGAGTTGGTACATGCTGCGCTCACACAGGTCGACCAGGGCGGCGCGGTCCATCCCGGGCCGGTCGAGCCACGCCAGGACGACTTCCTCCATGTACGCCAGCCAGCCGGCCACGGCCAGGTCGAGCGCGGGGCTTGCCGGTGCGCCGACTTCGGCGAGGGCTTCGGTGAGCCAGCCCGCGAGGGTGGCGCGTGCCGAGCGGTGCAGAGTGCGCACTCCGGCGCCCGTGTTGAGGCGGGTGATGGCCTGGTAGATGGCCGGATAGCGGGAGACGTAGTCGATGAAGGTCTCGATGCTGGTGGTCAGCTGTTCGGCGTGGCTGAGTGCCGGGTCGGGGCGGACATGGGCCAGCAGTTCGTCGGCGGCGGACTCCAGGATCGCCTCCCGGAACTTGCGCTGGGATCCGAAGTAGTGGAACAGCAGCCCCGGTGAGACGCCGGCCTCGCTGGCGACGGCTTCGACGGAGACCTCGTCGATGGCGCGGACCTCCAGGACCCGGCGGGCAGCCGCGAGGATCTGGGTCCGGCGGTCGGTGGGCGGCATCCGGGATGCGCGGGCGGCAGAGGTCTGACGAGCCATGACCCCATCCTATTGACAGGAAATCAATAACTCCTACTGTTGAGTAAACCTCAATAACGGGGGCCGGCTCTGTCGCTGTCCCGGTTCTGGCCTGCTTGCCCAGCCCCCTCTCTTCGTGACGGAGGAGTGCCTTCATGAGCACCACCGATGAGCACGACAACCTGGTTCTTCAGCCGCGCGACGTCCAGTTCGACTGGTCCCGGCTGCCCATGCACTGGATCCCCGGCGAGCCGATGGCCACGCATGTCATCAATGTCCTTCACCTGCTGCTTCCGGAGGGCGAGCGCTGGTTCGTACGCACCTTCCAGGAAGCGGTGCCGCTGATCACGGACGACGAGTTGCGCGACGATGTCCTCGGCTTCATCGGGCAGGAGGCCATCCACGCCGAAGCGCACCAGGGTGTCCTGGACCATCTTCTGGCGAACGGCCTGGACCCGCGTCCGTACGTGGAGCAGGTGGAGTTCTTCTTCGGCCGGGTGCTGGGGGAGCGCCCCGGCATGTCGGCGGGACGGATGCGCGAGCGCGTGATCGAGAGGGTCGCTATCATCGCGGCGGTCGAGCACTTCACCGCGTTTCTGGGCGACTGGGTACTCAACGCCGACGGACTGGACCGGGCAGGCGTCGATCCGACCATGCTCGATCTGCTGCGCTGGCACGGCGCGGAGGAGGTCGAGCACCGCAGTGTGGCCTTTGACCTGCTGCGCCACCTCGACCCCGGATATCTGCGGCGTATTCGCACGTTGGCCATCGGTGGTCCGGTGCTGTTCCATCTGTGGATACGCGGGGCCCGGTTCCTGATGGCGGCCGATCCCGGCCTGGCCGCCGGGGCCAAGCCCACCTGGCGCGCCTACGTGGACGGAGCTCGGCGGGGGCTGCTGCCGCGACTCGGCCGGCTGACGCGCTCCGCCTCGCGCTACCTCAGCCCCCGCTACCACCCCTCGCAGGAGGGTTCGACCCGGCAGGCGGTCGCCTATCTCGGCTCCTCTCCCGCCGCCCGCGCCGCCGCTCACTGACCGACGTACGTCACGACAAGGACCCGCCACGATGAGCCGCGATCGCGACACCCAGTCTGCCGCGCCACCTGACCTGTACGGACGAGCTCGCCCCGACCGCCTCATGCGGTTCCTGGACGTGTTCGGCAACTACTACCTCCCGGCCGTCACGAAATCCGACCGGTACGGAAGACGTCCGGCGACGGAGCCGTCCGCCCCACTGAGGCTTGTGGTCACCGCCCGCAAAGCCCTGGCCGAGGATGTCGTCTCCTTACGGCTGGCAGCCCCGGACGGCTCGCCGCTGCCCCGCTGGCAGGCCGGTGCGCATCTGGATCTGTATCTGCCGTCCGGCCGCAGGCGGCAGTACTCGCTGTGCGGCGATCCGCAGGACCGCTTCGTGTACCGGATCGCGGTACGTCGTATCGAAGGTGGCGGGGGCGGGTCCGCCGAAGTCCACGACATCCTGCGCGAAGGCGCGCGGGTCACTGCCCGGGGGCCACGCAACGCCTTCCCCTTCGCCGCGGACCGTTCGGTGCTGCTCATCGCTGGAGGCATCGGCATCACACCCATCCTGCCGATGGTCCGGGAGGCGGCCCGGCTGGGCCTGGACTGGCAGCTGATCCACAGCGGCCGCTCCCGCGCCTCAATGCCGTTCGGCGCGGAACTCGCCGCGCTCGAACCCGGCCGGGTCGAGATCCTGCCGGACGACGAGCACGGCGTACCCGACGGCGCGAAGCTGCTCAGCCGCGCGTCGACCGGGGCTGCCGTGTACTGCTGCGGGCCCGGTCCCATGCTTGATTCTGTCCGCCGTGCCTTCGACGACAGCGCGGCATCCGCTCTGCACTTCGAACGGTTCGCGGCCGCGCCGATTGTCGACGGCAGGCCCTTCGAGCTGAAGCTGCGCCGCAGCGGTGCGGTCCTGCCCGTTCCGGCCGACCGGTCCGCCCTCGACGTCCTGCTGGAGAGGAACCCGGCAACGCCGTACTCCTGCCGTCAGGGTTTCTGCGGCGTCTGCACTCTGCGGGTGGCCGCCGGCACCGTGGACCACCGCGACAGCAGGCTCACCGAACAGGAGAAGGCAGCCGGCCGGATACGCGTATGCGTCTCCCGCGCGCCCGAGGGCTCCCGCCTCGAACTGGACCTGTAGCTCCTTCCCTCACGATGCGAAGGCGAGACCATGAGCACGCACGCACCAACCCGCAGGGCGGGCTCGTCCGCCGCCCCCGCGTTCCCCTTCGACGACCATGACCTCGACCGGTTCCGCGAGCTCCAGCAGCTCGCGTACCACTGCGCGCAGAAGGTCGGCGACTGGCTGGAGCCGGGCGTGACGGAGCGTCAGGCGGCGGCCCGGCTGGGCCGCGAGCTGGTCGCGGAGGGGGTCGAGGACTTCTTCCACGTACCGTTCGCATGGTTCGGCGACCGCACCGCCTTCCGGCACTTCAGGACGCCGCTGCAGTTCTTCGCCAGCGGCCGCCGCCTGGAGGAAGGCATGTCGTACGTCCTGGACTGCGCGCCCGTCGTCGACGGCTACACCGCCGACATCGGCTACGCCGGAAAGATCGGCGAGAACCCGGTCTGGGACAAGATCGCGCTGGACCTGCGCCACTACCGGGAGCTGATCGTCCAGGAGGTGCGGGACCGCAAGCCCCTCAACGAGATCTACGCCTCCGTGGACGCACTCATCGCCAAGCACGGCTACGACAACCGTCACCAGGTCTATCCCGGCCGGGTGATCGGCCACCAGGTGACCCGGATGAAGGCGCGCGGTCCGGCCGGCGTCAACGTCTTCGGTTTCGGCGTACGCACCCTGCAGACCCTGGGCCGGGAGCTGATCAGCGAACGGCTGCACGGACGTTCCCCCCTGTGGGCCGACGGCCGCTCCTCGCGCCACGCCCCGGCCCCCGGGCTGTGGGCGGTCGAGCCGCATGTCGGATTCCGTGACGTGGGCCTGAAGTTCGAAGAGCTGCTGGTCGTCACCGACGACGACGCCTACTGGCTTGACGACGACCTTCCCCACGTACGCCGCTGGGAGGACGCGGCCCGATGAACGCCATACCCGACCGCCTCGCCGAGCCACGACGGCGCACCGTGACATCCGGTGGCATCCCGCTCGCGGTGTACGAGCAGGGCCACCCGGAGCGCCCCACCGTGCTGCTCGTGCACGGCTACCCCGACACCCACCGGGTGTGGGACGACGTCGCGGACGCCCTCGCCACCGGCCACCATGTCGTGCGTTACGACGTGCGCGGCGCCGGTGAGTCCGGGCCCTCTGCCCGGCGCCGGGACTACCGGCTGGTGCTGCTCGCGGCCGATCTGTTCGCGGTGGCCGAGGCCGTCAGCCCTGACCGTCCCGTCCACGTGGTCGCCCACGACTGGGGCTCCATCCAGTCCTGGGAGGCCGTCACCCACCCCTTGCGCCCGGCCGGATCGCCTCGTACACCTCGATTTCCGGCCCCTGCCTGGACCATGTCGGCCACTGGATCCGCCACCGGCTCGCCCGCCCCACCCCCCGCCATGTCGGCCAGCTCCTCAACCAGTTGGCGCACTCCTGGTACATCGCCGCCTTCCACCTTCCGGCCCTCGCCCCCGCCGCCTGGCGCAACGGACTCGCCGACCGCTGGGACGCCGTGCTGCACCGGGTGGAAGGCGTGACCCCCCGCCCCGGACACCCGCAGTCCACCCTCACCGCAGACGCGGTACGCGGCATCAACCTCTACCGCGCCAACATGCTCCCCCGCCTCCTGCGCCCCAGGCAGCGGCCCACCACTGTGCCCGTGCAGCTCATCGGCCTGACCAAAGACCACTACGTAAGCCCGGCACTCGCCGACGGACTCGAACGCTGGGCCCCGCACCTGTGGCAGCGGACCATTCCCGCCACCCACTGGTCCGCCTTGCTGGAGAGAGGAACCACCGTGGCCCGCATGGTCAAGGAATTCGTCGCCCACCATGAGGGCCAGGAGGCCGCAGGTCCCCTGAACAGATCCCGCCGGGGCCAAGCAGACAGCCGCATGCCCTTCACCGGACAGCTCGCCGTTGTCACAGGTGCCGGCAGCGGCATCGGCCGGGCCACAGCCCTGGCCTTCGCGGAACAGGGCGCGGACATCGCCATCTGCGACGTGGACCTCGAAGCCGCCGAACGCACCGCCGAACTCGCCCGCCTGATCGGAGCCTCCGCCCGTGCCTGGCGCGTGGACGTCTCCGACGGCCCCGCCGTCGACGCCTTCGCGTCGGAAGTCGCGGCGGAGTACGGCGTTCCGGACATCGTCGTCAACAACGCCGGTATCGGACACTCCGGCACCTTCCTGGAAACCACCGAGAAGGAATGGCAGCGCGTCCTGGACGTCAATCTCTGGGGCGTCATCCACGGCTGCCGCGCCTTCGGCACCCTCATGGCCGAACGTGGCGAGGGCGGCCACATCGTCAACCTCGCCTCCGCCGCCGCCTACCTCCCGTCCAAGATGCTCGCTGCCTACGCCACCAGCAAGGCCGCCGTCCTCATGCTCTCCGACTGCCTGCGCGCCGAAATGGCCGCCTCCCACATCGGCGTCTCCGCGATCTGCCCCGGCATCGTCAACACCAACATCACCAAAACCACCACGTTCTCCGGACTCGACGCCACACAGGAGGCCACCAAGCAGAAGCGCATCTCCGGCATGTACGCACAGCGCAACTTCCCCCGGGAGAAGGTCGCCGACCAGATCCTGCGCGCCGTCACCAAGGATCGAGCCGTCGTACCCGTCACCTTCGAAGCCAAAGCCGCCCGCCTCATCGGACGTCTGTCTCCCGCCCTCCTGCGCACCGCTGCCCGCCTCAACATCGGCTGAGTGGCCGTTCAGGAAGGCTTCCCATGTCCAAATCCCTCGGCATCGGCTCGAAAACCCCGACGCAGACGGCGTTCGAGCCCGCCGCGAAGGCTGGCTGAGCGCGCCTGAGCTGGGTGGTGCCGCAGTCCTGCGAGGACTGAGCGGAGTCGGGCCCCATCCGTGGACCAGCGCATACCTTGATCCTCTCTTTCAGATGAAGGCGAGGTAGGTGCCGACGTAAGGCCGGAGAAGGTGATGAGTTGTCGGGGCTTGAGGCAGGTGAACGCAACATGCATGGCGATGCCCGCGGCCACTGTGTACGGCATCGTCTGCGGGATCAGTAGCGCTGGGGGCAGTGCGAACTCCGCTGCGATGGCTGTGGCCGATGCCAAGCGCCAGAAGCGGATGTCCCGGTCGGTGAGGTTGCCGGTGTGGTGGCGGACGAAGCCGGGGACGCCGTATTGGCGGCGGTGGGGCAATCGGTCTCTGATCTGGGCGTAGACGTGGATCCACTGTGCAAGGTAGAGGCCGGTTCGGAACTGGGTCGAGCGGAGTTTCTGCCAGGCGCTGTTCCCATAGATGTCGGCGGTGACCAAGACGAGGAGGCACTGCGCCCAGGTGTTGGTGGTGCTGGGGTGGTGCTCGATGTGGAGGCCGTGGCCGAGGTCGCCGGCAAGGAGGAGACAGGTGCCGGTCAACAGGGTGAAGAGCACGGCGTTGGGGCTCTTGAGGTAGAGAAGTTCCATGGCGGCGCCGGCCAGGACCAGCACGAGCGACAGCCGAGGCAGGAACCCAACGGCGAGGACGACGGCCGCGAAGCTGCGGATGAACAGTGCGGGCCGGTGGAACCGGATCAGGAGGCGGGCCCGCTTGCCGAAGCGCTGTTTGGCAAGGTGCGTGCTGAGCGAGTCGGGGGTGAAGCGGTCCCAGCCGCCTTGGCCGAAGGACAGGGCGAAGCGCAGGGTCAGCACCGTGCCGATGACGATGCGCAACAGCTGGAGGCGGCCGGGGTCGGTGGGGTTCTGGAAGCCGGAGGTGATGCTGTCAAAGAACCACACGGCTGCCCCTCACCTCGATGTGGTGTTCGCCCTGGGCATTCAGGAGGCGGCCGTGTCCGTCGAGGCGGTCGTACCGGCCGCTGCGGACCAGGTAGTTGAGGATGGCTTGCAGCTGCGGCGGGCCGAGGATGAATGAGCCTGGGGAGAGATGGTCGTAGACGTTCACCGACTCGGTGCGCCCGTCTTTGGTGCCGGTGAGCGTGATGACGGTGAAGGTGGCCCGGCAGAACATCTTCCAGCGGAGCCATCGGCCGGGGAGACGGGTGAAGCCGGTGATCATCCACGCGCCGAGGGCGAGGGTGACGGCGGTCTGGGCAGCAGGCAGCACGGATTCGTGCATGGGTGACAACCTCCGTGACTTGGAGGGTGAAGGTGCGGTGGCCGGCCCGGTGTGCGGGCGGCGGGGTCAGCGCTCGGGCTTGGGCGGCCGCTGCATCAGTGCGGCCGCGGCCTGGCTGAGGCTGATCTTCTCGTGAAGAAAGTCCGACATCACTTCGGTGATGGGCATTTCCACGTCGTGGCTGCGGGCCAGGGCGAGGATCGCCTCCGCGCTCTTGACGCCCTCGGTGGTCTGCCGGGTGGCAGCCGTTGCCTGTTCGACGCTCAGGCCCTGGCCGAGGTGGGTGCCGAAGGTGCGGTTGCGGGAGAGGGGCCGGAGACCGCCGGCGTTCGACCGCGAGACCTGCAGAACAGCGCAGGATGTCCGCCGGACGTGGTGCGAAGGGCTACCGCTTCTACGACTGGCGTCATCGACCCACCAGGTCCGCCGCTACCCGCCCTGCAGCCGCTGGTAGATGTATCCGCGCTTGCCATAGCAAGTGGCCACGGCCCGGGACCCCGATGCCCCTCACTGCAGGGCTCCTGCGCGGCGGCCCTCGGTGAGCAGCGCTTCCACCAGTTGCGATTTCACGCCCGGTGCCAGGAACGTGAGGGGTTTGGCGGTCTGGTTCCGGTGGATCTCCATGCGGTGCGCTCCCATGTAGAGTTCCACGACCGTTGTCTGCTGGATACCGGTCACGTCGCTCCAGGCCACGGAATCGGTCACCCGGCCGAAGCGGTTGGTCACGGCCACCCCCTCCGCCAGGAGGTAGCACCGGTTCATGCCGAGCCGGGCGGTCAGCAGACGCCATCCGAACGTCACGGTGTAGACCGCGATCACCACCGCCGTCGTCCAGGCGAGGTTCCCGTCGACCTGGTCGGGGGTGAACACGGTAAGACCGGCCATGACGACCCAGAAGATAAGCAGGAATCCCCGAAATATCTGCAGCAGGGTGCCCGCGAACGGGGTCATGACGGTGTAGTCCCCTCGGATCGGACCGAGGCCCAGTCCGGACACGCGAGTGCGCACGATTCCCCCATCAGCCAGATCCGGTCCGAGCCCTGACGTGCGGTCGGCAAGGCAGGGCATATGCAGGGCATACCCCTACGCACGAGGGATCGAACAGGCTTGACCTGGATCGTGCCGGCTGGCGCGCGGAAGGCGCCGCCACATCCACTCCGCCGTCGACGACCACTCCCGGCTCGCCTACAGCGAGGTCCTGGCCGACGAACGCCAGCACACCGCGATCGGGTTCTGGCAGCGGGCTCACGCGTTCTTCAAGGGACACGGCGTCACTGTCGAACGGGTTCTGACCGACAACGGCTCCTGCTACAAGTCCAAACTCTTCACCCAGGCCCTCACCGCGGATGGCATCGCCGACAAGCGCATCCGCCCCTACCGGCCACAGACCAACGGCAAGGTCGAACGCTTCAACCGCACCCTCCAGGAGGAGTGTGCCTACCTGCGGCCCTACACCTCCAACGACGAGCGCACGGCTGCCCTGGCAGACTTCTCCTCCACAGCTACAACCACCACCGCTGCCACACCGCACTCGACGGCAAGCCACCGATCACCGAGTCAACAACGCTGAGGGTAAATACACCTAGAAGGCTGGTGCAGGCGTTGAGTTTTGACCCCATCGCCGACGTGGTGGGGTCCAACTCCTTGGTGTGGCGATGTCGCTGTCTGACATCAATGTCGGCGCACGCAGGCAACCGCGGGCGTACAGGTGCATGCTGGCCAATCCGGGCCGGCGCCGCGGCCGCCTCCGACGCAACATCAGCCGGCACTCCTCCCGCCCGGATCCCCGCCGCCACCTGGTACCGCCACATCGCCCGGCAGAAGGGCCGCGCCCCTCGCGCTGCTGCACGCCGCCGACAAGAACGGCGCCACCGCCGTCCGCGCCCTGATCGAGACCTGGGAACTCACCTGGGGACTGAACGCCCAAGAGCCCGATGTCGTCGAGGCCGGGACTGGTCCCCACGGCCGACGAGGTCCCGCAGGTAGTGGTTGATGCTGACGAGAACGTCGCGGAGGAAGGCCCGGGCCGCGTCCATGGACTGGTACGAAACGTACGCCGCCTATGGTTCGTCGAACCGGGTCGTCATCTGTTGAAGCTCCTCACGCTCGTAGCCAGCCAGGACCTCGGCTGAGAGGTCGTGGAGTACGAGTACCCGTCCCAGTACAGCCTGCCGTCACCCGTCACAGGATCCGACACCTTGCTCAAAGCACGGATTTGCCCCTCAAGCAACGGACGTCGCTCTGCGGAGACAAGGATGATCACAGATGGCCAGGACACGCGTTACCTCCCAGCCACCGTAGCCGAGCAGCCTTCGGGGCGCCGGACTTTCCGGTCGGCTGGGCAACTTCTCAGCCAGGCCACAGCCTCTAGACCCGTTCCAGCGAACGGTGGGGAGGTGGCGGGGTTTCGACCTCGATGGAATCACCGGGGCGGACGATCCCTCCTCGGCGGACAACGGCCATGACGCCGCACTTGAAGGTGAACTCGCCGGACAGGGAGTCCATGGTGAAAACCTCACCGAGCAGCCCACTACGGAAGTCGTTGATCTTCGCGCACGGATTGCGCAGCCCCGTCACCTCGAGCACCGCCCGCTCTCCGAGATGGAGCAGAGCACCGGTGGGCAAACCCAACAGGTCCACCTCACGCGTAGTGATGTTCTCACCGAGCTGGCCCGCAGAGACTTTGAAGCCCTTGCGCGCGAGCTCGCCGAAGAGTTCCTCATGCATCAGATGGACCTGGCGCAAGTTGGGTAGGTCCGGCTCGTAGGTCATGCGGAACTGGTGACGGATCGTCTCACCTGCGTGAACGTCTCCTTCCACTCCGAGCCCCGTGAGCAGCGTGATGGAATCACGATTGGGCTTGCCGAACGAGTACACCTCGTTCCGACTTACAGCGCCTACCAGACCAGCCACCACGTCTCCCACTGTCGTTCTTCTGCGGCTGCTCGATCCTAAAGGCGGGGCAACCAGCCCTGTGAACGGACTTCGCTGGACGGATGCGTCAGGGTGCGGAACCCGACCGGCTTCCTCCCGTCAGCGTGTGTCAAGGGAACAACTGTCACGTCGCAATTGATCTTGTCTGTGGGTAGGACTATGACCTGTGACGACCAGATCAATTGACATGCCGCGCGGCCGGAATTCTCAGTTGATCTGGTTCCGACTGGTTGGATGCCGGGTGCTGTCTCGGCTGGTCCGGTGACGCCGTTTCGGACTGGAATCAGGGCCGGGTAGTCAGCCACGACTGGTAGTCGCTGAAGATCTTGGCGATGCTGTTCGGTCGCTCTCGCGTGTCGAAGAACTCGGCGAGGAGCCGATGGAGAGTGGTCACGGCCTCGGTGTCGGCTTGGGGCGTGAGTGGGCGGGCCAGCCGTTGGGGGCGAGGTGGCGGGTCAGAGCCGCCCAGGTCCGGTTGTCGTCACGGTCATGTCGGACGACGAGCCACTCCCGGAAGCCCGTGCGCATATTCTTCCGGAGGTGCCGGCGTCCATGCCGAGGATGAAGGCGGTGGTCGTGGCGAAGGTGCAGTCGAGGTCGTGCCTGGCCGGCTCCCGAAGGACGGCGGTCACGACGCCCTCGTGGTGCTTGAACACGCCGGCATGGAGGGCTTGTTGGGATTCGGTCAGGACATCGCCAGACATGATTCCGGTTTGACTGGTCATGGGCCCCGGTTCCTGAGCGGGTGGGTGGCTGGACATGTGGCGGTGAACGGTGCACTAGGAGACATCGGCGTCGTGGTCGTCCAGCCTCCGTCATGCTCCAGCGCATCGGGAGTAGACCAGAAGGCCGCTTGCCCTTCCGATAAGCGAACAGGTCGACCACGGCGAGATGTCGTATTCATCTTCGGTGAGGTCGGGCCATCGTTTCGGGGACCCACGTCCCAACCGAGCCCGGTCGACCTGACGACTACAGGCCCGCCTGGGTCAGCAGCCACTCCATGCGCTCAACAGGAAGGAACGGCGAGGCGCCGGCGGCCTCCGCGACACGCTCCGAGGAGTCGGCGAGGAGTCGGCGCAGGGATGTGAGCGGGAGGCTGCGGTGGGCCGCGACTGCGCGGCGGACGCGGTCTTCGGGGTCGAAGGCCAGCTTCTCCGCGAGTTCCGGGGGCAGATCCGGATTACGGGGCGCGAAGGAGCGGAGCCGGGGCTCAGGGTCGGTGGCGAAACGGCTCAGGGCTGTCGGCGGGAACGTCAAGACCTCCGCCTTGTCCCACCAGAACGTGAACTTGTCCCGCCGAGGGTGGTAGCGGCGCTCGATGCTCTCGGCGGTCTCAGGATCGACCAGGTGCGGGGCGGTGTGTGCCGTAGTGAGGCGGACGATCTCCTCCTCATCGTCGAGCAACCGGGACACTGCGTCGACGGGAAGGGCCCTGCTGGCGGCCGCGGAGACTCGGAAGCTGACATAGGGCGAGTCGATGTGCGGCAGCGGATCGGCCGTAACCCATGGCAGGCGCAGGATCCGGAGGTCCGTGGGTGCGAAGGCATTCTGATACCACTGCAGGACTGCCTCATCGTCGGCGTCAGGGCCCGGATCGGCCATCGAATGCGAAAGCTCGTGGACCGAGGCGTGGATCTGTGCCCGCATGTGCTCCGGCGTGTCAGGTCGGGCGAAGACCTTCACCCGGACGCTCAAGGCCGGATCGCCGGCAAGGACTTCGCGGACCGACGGCGGCAAACCGGGATGCTGGGCGAGTTCAGTGCGCACGTCGCTGTCCTGATCGTCGGTGAGCCGCTGGAGAGTGTCTGCGTCGAGAACGGCGTGAATCACCGCGCCCGCCCGAGTCACAGGATCCGACAACAGCGTCGGCAGCAGGTCCGAGGGCGGTACTGGATGCGGCCGATGCGCGAAATAGGTGGAGCAGGCCGCGGCGCGGACCTCGGCCTCGGGATCGGTCAGCAGGATCCGGCGGACCTCTTCCGGTGCCTGTGTCTAGTGCTTCGCCAGCGCGGCGCGGACCCTGGGGTCGGAATCGACGGCGAGGCGGGCCCGGAGGTCGGGCGGTGTGTGACGGCCCTGGGCCAGGTACTCGCGGACCTGTGACTCAGGATCGTCGATGAGCTGCTCCAGCATCTCCCTCGGCGCGGTCTCGGCGTGTGTAACGAGCGCGGACCGCACCGCGCTGTCCCGATGGGCGGCCAGACGGATGCGGAACCGGTCCGGCAGGCGGTCGTTGAGCGCCAGGCTGTGCAGGAGCCAGTGGTCGTCGATGGCAATGATTTCGGCGATCATGTCCTCGGTGAGGTCCGGACGCCTCGCCACCTTTCCGCGGCCCCGCCGCCATGCGAACAGTCGCCGGATCATGGATTCCGGCAAGGCGGAATTCATTGCCAACCCGTCCATCACCATGTCGAGGTGGACCGGAGTCAGGGCGTCGGCGTCCATGCGGCCAGGATGCCAGGCAGGCTTCGATCCGAAGCTACCGGGCTCCGGCTCGACACCGGTCAGGCCTCATTCAACAGGCGGAGTCACCACTTACTGACCACGTAGAGCTACAGCACCATCGGGCCGGATCACCTGAGACAGGGACCAGTTCGACTGGGACGGGACAACAACCCTTAGCAGCGCGACCTGCTAGACCTGCTCTGTCTCACTGAAGCTTGGTCACGCCTCATCGACGTTTGAGTGAGTACCCCTGCCTACGTGAGTATGCGTACTCACGCGCGGGAGGTTGGCTTGATCAGAAGCTGTGCGCATGACACGAATCCCTGCTGCAACCAGCACGTTTGCCCGCTCCCCGCGCCGTCTGCGCCTCACCCTCGCCGTAACAGGGCTCTCTGTGCTCGCGCTTGGTGCGTGCGGCACGGAAGGCACCGCAAAGCCGACCGTCGGCGCAGAGCAGACCAAGCGCGCGGAAGCCGTCGGAGGCCAGGCCGGTCCGTCCCTCACTCAGATCCGGGACAGGTTCGAGCAGTCGTGTCCCCCGAGCGCCCCGCCGGAGGGGCCGCCGACGGGTCCGGCGGAGGAGCTGCCGCCGGGTGCCGAGGTGCCGAGCGATGCGATCGAGCCGATCGCTCCTGCAGCGGGGCCGGAAGTGGAGTTGAACGCTCGCGACTGGTGCGCGAGCAACCTCCACGAAGAGCGCATCGCCCAGGCACTCTGGAACCTGGTGGACCCCTCCCCCACCAAGGTCAGGACGATCCTGAACGACCTCGGCTATGCCGACGAGCGCATCCATGATCTCAAGCAGTCCGGTGCGTCCACGCGGTTCTTCCTCGACCTGCGCGAGAAGGGCGGGCGGCTCTGCCTGGAGGGCTCGGCAGCCGGCGAGAGGACCGTCATCGACAAATGTGTAGCCCCCGCGACCGGTCCGTTCACGCCTGGAGTTCGGAAGCAATGACCACCAGCTCGGCGCGATCGCCCCGTGTGCTGTCCGCGCCGGCGGAGGTGAGCCGGCGCATGCTGCCAATGCGGGCATGCCACCCGCCGCCGGCTGCGGTTCTCGGCTTGCGGCCCGGCGGCCACGATCCGTGGGGCAAGGCGTGGGAGCAGACCACTGTCGACCAACGGAAGGTCGTCTGCAGCCGTGTCGCCACCGAGGGCGCCGAGACTGCGAGCCAGGACATGGCAGACACATCGGAGTGGACGGCAGTCGACGTGCGCCAGTACCAACTCGACGAGAGGTACTGACATGGCACCCGGGCGGCGGTCGCCCCGCGCCCGCCGGGGAGTTCGCCTCTGCCGTCTTCCACTGTCGCCTTCCGACGACCGGACTCGAAGCGGTCCGCCCGGCCGCCGCCGCTGAGGGCGAGTCTCTGAACCAGTTTGTCCACGACCTTCTGGGCTGCAGCAGCTCAGCGATTCCTGCGGAACACGCAGCTCCCGGTGCTGCCTTCGTAGCTCCGGGAATCACGCTACGCGGAATCAGCACAGGGGCCGGGGGCGACGGCGCTTCCAGCAGCGGCCATCCGTCGACCTCCACCGCCCCCTGCTCCCCCGGCTGCCACCCGCGAGCCAACGCCGCGTCGAGCAGGGCCCGGACGGCGCCTGGTTCGTGCAGGTTCAGGGAGCCGCCCCCCACGAATCCCACGTCCCCGGAGCCCAGGGGAAACCCACCTGGAACGTACCGGCCCGGGTGCTGGGCGAAAACAATGCGCAGCGGGCCGCCGATGCCGGGCGGTTGAGGGTGCAGCGTGAGGGTCTCGCGGCAGTCCGCGGACCGGCCGCTGTCCGGCGCTCGGTGGCTGTGGCGGAGCGACCACAGGTATACGCGCCCGTCGGCGACCAGCTTGCGGGGCTTGTTCGGATGACGGGGCACGGGGCCAAGGGTACGTGGTCTGCTCAAAGCGGCTCGGGCGCACCATGACCGCCCCCGAAGCGCCTGGACGGGCACCACACTCACCGATCGCCGTGCCCATCCGCGACAGCCGCTGTCGAGCGCACGGGCCGCCCGGGCCGCCGGCTCGATCTCCTCGTGCGAACAGTCCGTGAGACGACGACCGTTTCCCCGCGACGGAACTTCACGTGCTCAACAGCCCGTCCAAGACGACGGTTCCTCGCCGGACTGCATTCCTGAGGATGAAGGGTGCGGGGGCGATCGTTAGGTCGGCGCGGGGGGTCTCGCCTCCCGCTCAGGACTCAAAGGTGCGACTCTGCACTCCTCAGTCACATCCGGCACTCATCGGCGACCTTCACCAGCGCGGCCCGTTCTCTGTCGTCGGCGCCGAGTCCCCACCGCAGCGTGGTTGCGGTCCAGTCCGCGGCGTACACACGGTGGGTGGCTTCGGCCGGCGGCAGCCGGCCGACTGAGTCCCTGTCTGACTTACGGGCTGCCCCACGATCGATATCGGGGTGTACCGGCTTGGGGTTCGGCTGGGCGGGTGGCTCAGCGGGCCATCGTGCGGGCGGGCACGAGTTCGGCGCTCGGCTGGTGTCGGGTGATGCACCGGGCAGCACGGTCGGAGGCCAGGCCAGGCCGGCGACGGCCAGATGGATCTCGCCGTAGTCCTCGCGGCGTCCGGTGTACGGCTGGAGGGGCGCCGTTGTCGATGCTCGGCGTTGGCGTGCTCGACGGTGTTCCGGCGGGAAGATTGCCGGCGTCGCAGCTCGCGCCACCTGTACCGCTCGGTCAGTGGCGCGTTGTCGATGTCTTTCGGCCTCGGAGGCGGGGCGCTGATCCGGTCGGGGAACTCGTTGGCCGGACCGCGATAGACACATGGCCGTGCGGATGTACTTCTTGATCACACTCGAAGAACCCGCACGGCCCGCCTCCTGTCACGGCCGACCGCCATCAATCGTGGGGGCGTAAGCCGGACAAGTGGCTGTACGAATTCGGCGGGCTGCCCTGCGAGCCCGTAGCCGACGTCGGATTCAGCCGCTGACCCGCTCCACCGGAATCCACACCTCCGCGTCCGCGTGTGTGCCGTCCTCGGACACCCGCGTGCGCGAAAGTGATGGACCCGGCCGGCTCCGGTACGGGTTTGACGGGAACCACTGCGTGTACACATCTCGCCAGAGGTACTGCACCGCCTGCGGGAACTGGCCCGAGGACTCGAACACCGCCCACATGCCCGGCTCGACGTCAAGGCTGTCCGAAGCGCCGGGCACCTCCGCGTCGCTCACCACCCCGTGGAAGTAGTCGATTTCGGTGCCCTCCGAGTCGTCCGCGGAGTGGTTGCTGACAGCGGCCACCACACCGCCGGGCTCCCCGTCTGCGTACTCCTCCCAGCGCCCCAGCGTCTCCTTGCCGATGCTCTTGACGAACTCCACGATGGCCGGGTTCATCCCCTCGTAGACCAGCGGGACCTGTGTCCCCCTGCCCATGAGCCTGAATCCGTCCCTGTCCACTACCCGGTACCGCATGCTGCTGCTCCCTTCTACGATGAGTCGGAAGGACATCCGTGGCTGGGACTGCAGCGCCGCACCCGTCCGCCGTGCCTCGCCGGGGCCGACCCCGTGCACGGCGCGAAAGGCACGCGCGAACGCCTCGCTCGAGCTGTACCCGTACCGCACCGCCACATCGAGCAGAGTCCGCTCCCCGGCGAGCACTTCGGCCCCGGCGAGCGTCAGCCGCCGACGGCGGACGTACTCGGAGAGCGGGATGCCCGCCAGCGCGGAGAACATCCGCCGGAAGTGGTACTCCGATGTCACGGTGATACGGGCCAGATCAGCCGCGTCGATGCGCTCATCGAGGTGCTCCTCGATGTGGTCCATGGCCTGATTCAGCCGCTCCAGCACTCCTGGCCGTCCTTTCCTCACTGGTCTCCACGCTAGGGAGGTCCCACTGTGCCGGACCCGACATCCTGTGCCCTGTGCGGTCGGGTCAGCTCGCCGCCCGCGTGTCTCGCGTGCCCTCATCACGTAGTGCCGGATGGCGGAGGTCACGCATGCCTGACGGCTCCGGCGTCGTCGGCGCCGAGGGGGCAGCGCCCCGGCCGCCCTCACACTGCGGTCCGAGGGTCACACCGGCCGGGACACGCTGATCAGGGCTCGCCATGAGGCGCCGTTCCGACGTTCCTGCCCCGTCGTCAGTCAATCGCGGGTATGCCGTTGGAGGCCATCTCATTTGGGGAGTCTGCGGTAGCAGATGGGGGTGCAGGCGGCGATGTCGGTCGAACCCGCTCAGCCGGCCGAAGTGTTCTGTGTCGCCTCGCGTGCCTCGGTGAGGGCTCGCTGCCTGAGGTTGCCGCCGAACAACTGAATCGTGGTGGCGGCCAGGATGTCGTCCCTGCCGATGGTCCGCCCGTCCCCCCTGCGGGCGGGCAGGGCACGGGGGGAATCCTGGAGGAACGGGGGTGGGGCCGGTTCGCCCGACATCACTGGGGTGACCGTACCGAAACGTTTGACCCCGCCCTCGCGGGCGACAAGGGCAGCTTCCCGGGCGAGGTCCGTCAGGAACACGCTCGCGATTCCGTCCAGGTCGCGGATCATCTCCGGGACGGCCGTCGCCCCCTGGCTCCACAGCAGCTTCTTGACCCCGGCCTCGAACCTGTGTGCGCCGACCACAGCACTCGGTTTGCGCGACTTGCTGCGCCTACGAGAAGGCACGATGGCACCCTCGGCGTCGTACAGGACACCGGTCATGCCTTTGAACGTCGGGCTGTGGTCGTACCATTTGTGCCCCACCTCGAGCTCGACGTTCCGGTCGATCGCCGAGACAAGGTCTCCGGACAACAGCTTCTTCCGGGATTGCTCCGCCGCGGCTCTCCGCGCGCCGTCGATGATCTCCGTCAGCACTGTCCGCGTCACCGACGCGGCGGCCCACGCGGCCGACCGAGAGACGTGCATCGGGGTCACGTCCCTGAACACCGCTTTGACGAGAGAAGACTTGAACGGCAAGACATCCATGACCGAGGTGGCCTCGGGACCGCTGTGCTCAGGGCGTGCGGGCTGTGCGGTCATCGGAAGAAACGCTCCCTGCTGTCGGAGTTGTCAGAGCGGCCCACACTTCACCACGCAAGCCCGCTCTCTTCCCCATCCTCCGTCGAAGCGGCGCCCGGTCAAAGGCCTGACGGGCACATCCCGACGGCCGGGCCGATGATCAGCCACCTCCCGCACGCCCTCTTGCCGTGGCACCTGCGTCCCCCGCCCGGCCGTCCGGCGGTACCCCGTTCTCCCAGGCCCCTGCCACCGAGGAGGAGCAGCTGGTGAGGCGCACGCAGGACGGCAAGTGGACGGTCAACGTGCGGGGCGACGGAGGCATTCCAGGCCCGCGAGGGGCACTTGAACGTGCCCCTCAGAGCCTGCGGCAGCAGATGAGGGTGCACGCGAGCTGGTGAGGGCGAGGAAGTGGGCGGCTTCGCGTTCGTAACGTCGGTGGAGGCGGCGGCAGTCGGCGAGACTGGCGAAGAGCGTCGTCCCCACGGCGCTCTATTCGAAGTCGCCGGTGGCGACGGCAAGGGTGTCAGGAGCGAACGCTAGGGTGCGTGCTCGTGGACGCTACTGATCTTGACCACCGGGCCCGGACGCGGTCCGGTTGTATCCCACCGGAACTGGTCTCGCGGCTGCTCGAACATGGCTACGCCGACGTGGTGGAAGCGCGGGCCGGGCGTGGGGAATGGTTCTGCGCGCTCGCATGGGCGCGGTTGCTGGGCGAGCAGGGGCGGCAGGCCGACGCGTTGCAGGTGCTCGCTCCGTACCTGGCGACCGGCTGGTGGACGGCCGTGGAAGCCGCCGCGGACCTGCTGGAGGGCTGGGGCCGCGTCGAGGAGGCGGTCGAGATCACTCGGGTCCGTATGGAGGCCGGGCATCCGATGGCGCTGGAGTCCTACACGCGCCTCCTCGCCCGGAACGGGCGCGCCGCGGAGGCCTTCACCCTGCTGCGACCGCACCTCGGTGAGCCGTCCCTGGCCGAGGCGTTGGTAGACGTCGCGGGACCCGCCGGGCGCGACGACGAAGTCGCCGCTCTACTCACGGCCCGAACCGAGCACCGGTGTTCCGACTTTCCGTGGTGTTGCCGAGGCTTCGATCGCGACATGGCGATCGGGCTGCTCGCCACCATCCGCGAGCGCCAGGGCCGCATCGACGAGGCGACCGCCCTGCTGTGCGCCGAGAACATCACGCCGGTCGGACACCGTGAGCAACTCGCTGCACTGCTGGCACGGCACGGCCGGCTCGACGCACTGCGGGCGGCCGCGACGAGTGATGACTCCGGGTTCGCCGTGCAACGGCTTGCGCGGTTGCTGGAGGAGCGCGGCGACGTGGAGGGCGCGGTCGCGGCATACCGTCAGGCCGAGGGAACTGTGGATCGAACGTCCAACTCGGCATTCGAGCTCGCGCAGCTCCTGGCCCGGCACGGCAGGGGCGACGAAGCGATCGATGTGATGCGCGTCCAGGCCGAAGCCCACAACGGGGACGACTGGATCCTCCACACTCTGTCCGGTCTCTACCTCGAGCACGGCCGCCCCCAGGACGGTCTGGAGCTCCTCGACTCCCTCGCCGCCGCCCGCGGGGGAGAGGAGGAATGGGACCTGTACTGGATACGACTGCCGCTGATCGCCGCCTGCAACGGTATCGACGAAGCGATCGCACAGGCCCGTGCCCACCCCGAAGGTGCCACCTCGTACGCGGCGCCGCATATCGCCGAGCTCCTCGCCGGCACCGGACGCACCGAGGACGCTCTCGCCGTCCTCGAACAGCACGCCCCCGCGAACAGGCACGACCTGGCCGGCTACCTCATCGACCTCGGCCGCGTCGAGGATGCCTTGGCCATCCTCCAACGGCCCACCCCACCGCCGCCCGAGTACTGGGGCGGCTCCTGGCACGACGAGCCCTCGCTCTGATTCACGGCACAGTTCGGGGCAACCTGCTGATCGACGGCGGCCGACTGATCTCCGTGATCGACTTCGGGTGCACGGGGGTGGGGGATCCTGCCTGCGATCTGTTCCCAGCGTGGAATCTGCTGCCGGCCGCTGCCGGAAAGGTCTTCCGCGAGGCACTCGCTGTGGACGATGCAACATGGATCCGCGGCCGGGGGAAGACACTCTCGCAGGCGCTGATCGCGCTGCCCTGTTACCGGAAGACGAACCCGCCTATGGCACACAACGCCCGGCATGTGATCCGGGCGGTGCTGGAGGAAGGCTGAGTGGCTGTTGTTGTTCCGAACTTGAGGAGTGCTGGTCGAACGGGAGTCACCTGAACTCCCGACCCGACCGGTCCTCCCCCGCCGTCGTGACCTCCGCGTCCATCACATCGAGCGGCAGCATGACCGCGCGCACCGGGTGGACGTCACGTCGCCGAGGTGCCCGGCCGCACGGCGAGGCCAGAGCACCCACAGGCACGGCGCCTGGCGTACCGCCACCACCAGCGTCCTCGCAGCAGTGCGCAGCTTGTCACCCGAGCGGTGGGAGGCGAGGACGCCCGCAATGGCCAACCGGCGGCGACTGTGAAAATCGCTGTCCGATCACCGGAGCACGGTGATAGACATCCGGCGTGGAAAAGAATCTTGAGTTCCCTGACCTGTTGCGACTGATCGATGAACGGTCGACCGCCTTCCGCGCCGTGGTCGCCGCCGCGCCCGGTCTCGACGCGCAGGTGCCGACCTGCCCCGGGTGGACGCTGTTCGATCTGGTGAAGCACCTGGGTGGGGGCGACCGTTTCTGGGCCGCCATCGTCGGCGCGGGGTCTGCCGACGCTCCCCCGGCCGAGGCCGTCGCCGCGCGCGCCGCGCTGGAAGTGCCGCAGGAGCGTGAGGCCCTGCTGGCCTGGCTGGCCGCGTCGACGCAGCTCCTGCTGGGCGCCCTGCGCGAGGCGGGACCGGAGAGCGGTTGCTGGACGTGGTGGCCCGCGTCGCAGTCACCGCAGACCGCCGGCGGCACCGCCCGGCACCGGATCCAGGAGACCGCGGTGCACACCTACGACGCCCAGCTCGCCGGGGGCGCCCCGCAACCGCTGCCGGTCGAGCTGGCACTCGACGGTGTGGAGGAGTTCCTGTTCACCGTCTGCGGAACGCCGAGTGCCTGGCCGCACAAGCCCACGGCCTTCGACTTCCACTCCGCCGAGGGCCGCTCCTGGCGCCTCACCGTCGACGGCGACGGCGCACGCACCACCCGCATCCCCGCGCCCACCGCGGCGACCGGCGAAGACTCGGACGCAGCCGGCGCCTCCGTCCACGGCACGGCCAGTGAGCTGGTCCTCTACCTGTACGACCGGATCCAGGCCGACTCCTTGCGCGTTGACGGAGACGCAGGGCTGCTCGACCTGCTCCGCGCCTGGGAGCCGGAGGAGAAGTAGGACGTAGCGGGGGCGGTTGGCCGCGCCTCGAGCCGGTAAGACACGACTCTTCGCCAGGTTCGTCAGTCGCGGCACCGGACTCAAACCCGCGAGGCGGCCTCGGGGCGTCACCAAGCCGACCGTCCACCTGGATGGCAGTCGAATTTGCCACCGCGCGATGCTGGACGCGATCCGCTACCTGGTCGACAACGGCACGAAGTGGCGGGCCATGCCTGCCGACTTCCCACCATGGGACCGGGTCTACGCGTTCCTCCGGCGCTGGCGCAACCACGATCTGGCCCGCGAGTTCCACGACCAGCTCCGCCGCCTGGTCCGCGAGCGGGCCGGGCGGGACTCGGAGCCGGGCGCCGGCGTGATCGACTCGCAGTCGGTCAAAGCGGACGCGGTCGTCGGCTCTGACAGCCGCGGCTTCGACGGCGGCAAGCTGATCGACGGGCGCAAGCGGCACGTCGTGGTCGACACCCTTGGCCTGCTGCTCGCGGTGATGGTCACCGCAGCGGATGTGGGCGACAGCGCCGCGGCCCAGGTCCTGCTCACCCAGGTCACTGCCGCGCACCCTGGCCCTGGTCTGGGCCGACGGCGGATACACCGGCAGCCTCGTCGAGTACTGCCTCGCGGCCCTCGCCCTGGTCCTCGCCATCATCAAACGCAGCGACGACATGCGCGGCTTCGTCGTGCTGCCCAAGCGGTGGATCGTCGAGCGGTTCTTCGCCCACCTGATGCGAAGTCGCCGTCTCGTGCGCGACTTCGAGCGTTCCATCGCCAGCGCGGAGGCGATGGTCTACTGGTCGATGACGATGCTCATGACCCGCCGCGTTGCCCGGCCACGTCCTTCGCGAGCGTGAATCGGCCAGGTGCCGGATCGATCAGCCAGCCGCGCGCCGTCAGCCGCTTGGCCTTCGATCGCAGTGCCTCCACCTTTCCCGGTACGGGGTCCAGGCCGAAACAGGCGGCCATCTCCTGGCACGTCAACGCTCCTTGACCGAGTCGGTTACGGTCGCTGAGGGCCTGCAGGATGCGCTGGTAGTCCACCGACAGCGCCGACCAGGCCAGCCCCGCGCGCCACACCTGCACCACTGTTTTCGGCTTCGCCGCCTCCGCCGGTTCGGGCCGCGCCGGTTGCACACGGGGAGCCGGCAGACCCTCGGAGGCGGGGGGCCGACGACGGCGTCGTTGCCCGGGGCCAGTACCTCGCCCACGCGTGAGCGGGCGATGACCCACTCGTTCCACTCCCGCTCAGCCAAGGCCAGCTCCGCCTGGAGGCGGCCGGCCTCCTCCCGCAGACCGTCGACACGACGGCGAGCGGTGAGCGGTGAGCGGTGAGCTCACGCTGTTCCAGCAGTCCCACGACCGACGGCGTCCTCGACCTACACCAACGCAACGACACGACACGTCACCACTGCCACGAGACCGCCGACCCTATGCCTGACCAGCGAGAACGCAGTCTCAAGCCCGGAAAGACAACAACCTCTGAGTCAATTCACTGTGTGCTGACCCGTGCTGGTCATTGTCACCCGGTCCGCAGCGGCGGTGACGGAGGGGCCGCAGGATGAGAGCGATCGCCCACGACGACTGGCTGCCCTGCGCGAGGCAACTCCCATAACCATTGCGCCGTAATGTTCGACCTCAGGGGCAGCCCCCTGCTCACCGGCGGGCGAGGGGCCGCAGGACTGGCCGAGACGGACCCGAGCCCCAACCGAACAAGGTAGGCAGCCCCACCTCCAGAACAGGCCGGAGGCGGAGTGCACCCAGAGCGCGTTGGGGACCCGCGTCCGGCGCCCGCATGTGGTCGACCGGACGGCCGAGGAGTGGGACGTGGGCCTGGCCGGCGAGGTGCCCGGCGGCATCGAGGACCCCTTCTTCCGGCGGCCGCTCTGGCTTCAGACCCGCTGCGCGGGACGGATCCTGTGGGCCTACGACGAGGAGCACGTGGATGCCCTCGCCGCCTGCGTGGGTGCCCGGCTGCGCGAGCGTCATGCCTCCTCCGACGATGGGGATGTTCGCCCGACTGCCTGCCTGGATGAAGTCCGCGGCGCACCGTGACGAGATACCGGCCGGCCTCGCGACGCTGGGGGCCCCTTGCTCGGATCGCGGCCTCCGCCGTCTGCGTTGCGAGCAACTAGCCATCAAGGTGCGGGCTCCGTCGAACCCAGCAATGACGAAGGCCACGCCCAGGGCTGGGCGGCCTCACAAACAGGTCTTCATCAGCGGCAGGTGATGCGGGTGATGACCACACTGTTGTGACTGATGATCCTGATCCCGCGGGATCCCTCCCATGCCTGCGTCAGCTCAACGTTCCGTTGTTCGAGTCACCGCCGGGTGAGCTGGCAGGCGACGCCGGAATGCGACTGTCTCCCGCATCGTCGGGGGTTTCTACCCGGCGGGTATGTGCTGGCGGAGCATAGTGAGGACGGTTGCAGAAATGAGTTCCGCAATGTCCGGCTGTCTTCCTCTTCGTAAGCCCGAGGAATTCCCAGCCGGCCCGGGAAAGTGAGAAACATGAAGTACATGATCCAGATGAACGTGCCTGCGGCCCAGTGGGACGCCATCATGTCGTCCTACTCCACAGCCGACATGGAGGCCATGTTCGCCCACATGAACGCCCTCAACGAGGACATCAATGCCGCTGGTGAATGGGTGGACGGTCAGGGCCTCGGCGGCCCCTCGCTGGTCAAGACGGTGAGGGCCGGAAGCGATGGGCGCCCGCAAGTGACCGACGGGCCGGCACAGGCGGAACAGCACATCCTGGCCGGGTACTGGGTGGTCGACGTCAAGAGCGAGGACCGGGCACTGGAGATCGCCGCACGGGCGTCCGCGTGTCCCGGCCCAGGCGGGAAGCCCGGCAGCGACCCGGTCGAAGTGCACCCGATCCCCGAGGGCCCACCGGAGGCCTGATCCGGCCCGGTCGACGCATGGGGGCCGGGATCGGTTCGTGCCTGAGCCCCTCCCATGTGACTCTGCGCGCCGGTGAGGCCGTCACGGTCCCACCACCCACGCCAGAGTGCGGGCTTCAGGCCGGAGTTCGACCATAACGGCCGCTGGTTGCCGGTGCCGACAACGGTCTACCGGTGTGTCAGCGCGTACCTCGGCGACGAGGTTCGGCTGAACGGGACGTACCGGAGCTTGTTCCCGGGGCCTCATCCATCCCTGATCTGCATTCCCGTCCACGGATGCTCGGGCCCGCTGGGGGCAGCGCGGCCCCAGCTCGCGCCGACGCCGCGCGGCAGGGCCCCGACTGGTGCGGCGAGGGCGGCGCCACGAGGAACTCACCCGCCGAGGGTGACCCGGCACCGTGAACCAGTTGTGGAGGCGCAATGCCCGAGGGCGCACGCAGCGCATCGTCGAGGAAGTAGTGCGAAGGTCGCGCTGAGGATGTCGAGAGCGTGCCACCGGCGCCGTCCCAGGGACATCAGCGGCCACCACCGGCCGCATGAGAACGAAGGAGACACCACCATGGCGATTCAGCGGATGGACAACGTCGGCATCGTCGTCGAGGACATTGATGCCGCCGTGGCGTTCTTCGTGGAACTCGGCATGGAGCTGGAGGGCAGGGCGGAGGTCGAGGGCCTCGTCGCCGACCAGTGCACCGGACTCGACGGCGTCCACTGTGACATCGCGATGGTCCGGACCCCGGACGGTCGCAGCCGGCTCGAGCTGGCGAAGTACCGCAGCCCTGCGGCGATCAGCGCCGGGCCGCGCAACCGGCCACACAACATTCTGGGCACGCACCGCGTCATGTTCGCCGTCGACGACATCGAGGCCACCGTTGCCCGGCTGCGCCCTCATGGCGCCGAACTCGTCGGCGAGATCGCCCGGTTCGAGGACAGCTATCTGCTCTGCTACCTCCGCGGGCCGGACGGCATCATCGTCGGGCTGGCCCAGCAACTGCACTGAGAAGGAGAAGTCGAACCACGCAGCAGAACAAGATCATCGAGGTGCGGACCCGCCGATCAGCCTGGAGCTCTGGCCGGTGACGTGACCCACCTGACCCCCGTCGAACCTGCCCCCGCCGGTAGGCGCCGGGCATCGTCTCGCGGGACTGGGGGCATCGGCTCGGCCGGTGGGCGGAGGACCACAGGTCAGGTGTCCGGATGGGGCCCTGCGTCCGAAACAACTACGCGCTGCCTGTGCAGTCGGACGGAGGTGGCGGGAACCGGCGCCCCTTGCCCGACATCGACGCCTTGGCCCCCTCCAGCCCGCGGGCGGGGCGGGGAAGCGCCGGGTGGGACGACAGGTGCTGATCGTCCGAGACCACGTTCTGTCAGGCCGGTCGCTCCTCCGTCGAGGAGAGGGACGCCGCGCGCACCGCTCGGGGCCGTGTGCCGGGGCCCGGATTCACCTGGCGCACCAGGAGGTCACCGCGGAGCGGCCGGGCTGGTCACTCGACCTGCGCCGACGGCTGCTGACGCCAGCACCTCGTGGAGCACACCGCCACTCTCGGCATCGACATGAACATCGTTCACCGCGACCCCACCAGCGGTTTCGCCGTCCTCCCGCCGGCGGACCCTCGAGCAGACTCGCCGGCCGTGTGCAGCAGGCTCGACGGCCCACCTCAGGGCGGCCTCGGGAGGTGGGACAGCCGACCGGGGCCGGCCCTGAGGACGGGTCACTTCCGCCAGAACAGGTGGTGTTTCACGCCGCTCGGGCTGGGCACGACATCCAGGTGGAACCGGTCGAGCAGCTCGTCTGGGGACTCCCAGAGTCGTAGTCCGGACCCGAGCTTTACCGGCGAGACCGCCACATGCATGGTGTCGACGAGGTCGGCGTCGAGGAACTGCCGGATGGTGGTCACCCCGCCGCCGAGCCGGACGTCCTTGCCCTGCGCCGCCTCCCGGGCCTGCTCGAGGACCGTGGCCGGATCACCGTCGACGAAGTGGAACGTCGTGTCGGAAAGTGTGAACGACGGACGCTCGTGGTGGGTCAGGACGAACACCGGGGTGCGGAACGGCGGCTTGTCACCCCACCAGCCCTGCCATTCATGGTCCTGCCAGGGCCCGCGCTGGGGCCCGAACTTGTTGCGGCCCATGATCTCTGCGCCGATGTTGCGGTCGTAGTCCCTCGTGAGGTAGTCGTCCAGGCCTCGGCTCCCTCCTGGGTCCGTGCGCATGGGCCAGCTCGCCGTGGCGCCCGCCCAGGCGAACAGCCTCTCGGGCTCGACCCCATCACCGAACGGTCTCTCGAGGGTCTGGTTCTCTCCCGCGCCGATTCCGTCACTTGAGACATTGAAGTTCTGGACTCTCAGTAATTGATTCACGCGTTCCTCCCGCGATGGGCGATGACGGTAGTGAGACTAGCCGGGCGGTGAGAATTCATCGCTGATTCCGTGACGGGTCAGAAACTGGGCTACGACAGCGTCTCTCCCTGTGAAGTTTGCCCAGACTCCGGCGGTGAGCGGGCGTCCGCGCCGGTGGGGTCTTCGACTATCCGCTCGGCCATCGAGGAGACTCGAAGGCACTGCCACAGACGTCGGACGGGTCGTGAGAAACGCCCACGCGGCGTCACGCGCACACGGCCTCGCTGCGTGACCTGATCGCCGCTCTATCGGTGGCGTCACCACAGCAGACCATGGAGGTGGAGTCCGAGCACTACCCTGATCCGGCTGTCGCGGACAGCCGGATCAGCGCTGCAACGGCCGGCGGCATAACTCGGTGTCGATCTCGCACCGGCACCCGGCGAACGGGGCCCACTCGCTTCGGCCGGCAACGCCTCGTCGGTCCTGAGCGCAAAGCCGCTGTTCCGCGCTCCCGCAAGCGCACCGAAACCCACGAACGCGGGCCGGACGGCTGCGGTGATGGTGCTCCGTTTGTGCCCCTGATTCAACCCGATCAACTGTTTCCGGTCATGCCTCTGTCGTCTGGCTGATTCCAGTGCCATGCTGATCGCGCGGAACCCGGTCATCCCCCCGAGGATCGGGATCCCGCAACGGCCCCGCCTGCGCGCTTCGGCAAAGGCGGGGCCTGCCGCCCCTCCCGGCCTCCCCACGGGAGGGTCGCTGCACGCCAGTTGCCCCCGACAGCGGCCGTTACGAACTTCGCTGACCCCGCCTCGACACCTTGTTCCTATACGGTGCGCCGGTACATCTACCGGAGTGCGGCTGGGAAACGAGTGATGGACACGAAGTCAGGGCCCGCGGGCGCGGGCGAGTTGAAGCGGCACCTGGGTGTGTTCGATGCCGTGGTGATCGGCCTGGGGTCGATGATCGGGGCGGGGATCTTCGCCGCTCTGGCTCCGGCGGCCGATGCGGCCGGGTCGGGGCTGCTGCTCGGCCTGACGCTGGCGGCCGTGGTGGCGTACTGCAACGCGACGTCCTCGGCACGCCTCGCCACCCGCTACCCCGCTTCCGGTGGTACCTACGTCTACGGGCGCGAGCGCCTGGGCGAGTTCTGGGGCTACCTCGCGGGCTGGGCGTTCGTGGTCGGCAAGAGCGCCTCCTGTGCGGCCATGGCGCTGACCGTCGGCTCCTACGTGTGGCCCGGTCAGGCGCACGCCGTCGCGGTCGCGGCCGTGGTGGCGCTGACCGCGGTCAACTACGCGGGGGTGCAGAAGTCCGCCTGGCTCACCCGCGTCATCGTCACCGTGGTCCTGGCCGTCCTGGTCGCCGTGACGGTCACCGTGGTCGCCTCCGGCGATGCGGACGCCGCCCGGCTCGGCATCGGTGACGACGCGACGTTCGGCGGGGTGCTCCGAGCGGCGGGCCTGCTGTTCTTCGCCTTCGCCGGCTACGCCCGCATCGCCACGCTCGGCGAGGAGGTCCGCGACCCCGCCCGCACCATCCCGCGGGCCATCCCGCTCGCTCTCGGCATCGCACTCGTCGTCTACGCGACCGTCGCCGTCGCCGTCCTGCTCGTGCTGGGCCCGCAACGCCTGGCGGACGCCACTGCCCCTCTGTCGGATGCCGCGCGTGCCACAGGCGCGGACTGGCTGCCGCCGGTCGTACGGGGAGGTGCCGCGGTGGCCGCGCTCGGCTCGCTCCTCGCCCTGATCCTCGGGGTCTCGCGTACGACCCTGGCGATGGCCCGCGACCGGCATCTCCCGCATGCCCTGGCTGCCGTCCACCCGAAGTTCCAGGTGCCGCACCGCGCCGAACTCGTGGTCGGCGCCGTCGTCGCCGCGCTCGCCGCGACCACCGACGTACGCGGGGCGATCGGGTTCTCCTCCTTCGGGGTGCTCGTCTACTACGCCGTCGCCAACGCGTCCGCGTGGACGCTCGCCCCGCACGAGGGCCGACCCGCGCGGATCATTCCGGCCGTCGGGCTCGCAGGCTGCCTCGTCCTCGCATTCGCCCTGCCGGCCTCGTCGGTGATCTCCGGAGCCGCAGTTCTGACCGTCGGCACCGCTGCCTACGCGGTACGTCGCGTGGTGACCGCCCGCAGTGGGTGACCACGGTTGACGCGCATCCGCTCTGTCAGCGGGTGCGGCGGACGCGGCCCAGAGCTCGCCTGCCCAGGGCGGTGCCGATCAGCCCCAGCATCAGGGCCACGTATGCCCCGCCCAAGCCGTTGCCGGTGCCGAGCCCACCGTCGGCGGTGGCCGCGACCAGCCCGCCGAGAGCCATGGCGACCAGTCCCAGGACCACGGCTGCCGTGGCCCCGAGCGACCCGTTGGCAATGCCGAGCCGGCCGGCAGGTCGGGTCAGGGCCAACACGGCGATGACCAGTGCGGCCAGCCCCAGCAGCCCGCCGGTGGTGGCTCCCAGCCTCCCGAGGCTGAATTCGGTGACGCCGGCGGCGACAGGCTGGACCGAGGGGTGTGCTGCCGCTGGTGCGGCAGGACCGAGCCCGCTGAGCAGGGCGGTCGCAGAGGCGGTGAAGAGGCGACGAGCGGACATGAGGGTGCTCCTTTTCCCACGAAACGGATGTGGTTGGAGCATCTCGGCCCGGCCCCGCCAGGTCGTCCAGCAGACGCAGGCACTTCGCGCTACCGCGGTCGCAGCAGGTGCTTCGGTGCTACTGCGCGCGCGGTAGTCGGCCGCTCGTCCGCACGCGGGATTCGCCCGCGGCGGCCACGGGCTACGGTGCGGGCATGAGCATGGGACAGTTCCGCATTCGAGCCGATGTCAGAGACTGGCTGATAGCCGTGGGCGTGGCGACAGCGCTGATGGTCACCGGGTTGTCCGGGCAGCACTCCGCCACGGGACTCGACCTGCTCGGATACGTGCTGTTGACGGTGGGCGGCCTCGCGCTGGCCGCGGGCCGCCGAGCTCCGATCGCCGTCCTCGCCGTCACCGCGCTGTGCGCGGTGGGGTACCAGGCGGCAGGTTTCGACGTGGCCGCCGTCGCGTTCCTCTTCGCGGTGTACGCGGCGATGCGGGCAGGACACCGCCTCATCACGGTGGCGGTGAGCGTGGCCGTGCTGGCCTCTCTCCCCCTCGCAGCCCTGACCTCCGGCCTGCACGACACGGGCGAGGCGTTCGCGCAGGCCCGGGGCGCCCTCGAAATCGCCTGGCTCATCGCCGCCGGCGCCGCCGGCGAAGCCCTCCGGCAGGCCGAGCAACGGGCGGACGAAGCCGAACGTACCCGCGAGGAGACCGCGCGGCGCCGCGCCGACGAGGAGCGGCTGCACATCGCGCGCGAGCTGCACGATTCGCTCACCCACCAGATCTCGGTCATCAAGGTGCAGTCCGAAGTCGCCGTCCACGTGGCACGTAAGCGCGGCGAGACGGTGCCAGAGGCCCTGCTGGCGATCCGTGAGGCCGGCCGTGAGGCGTCCCGGGAGCTCCGCGCCACGCTGGAGGCGCTGCGTGACGACGACAAGTCCCCGCCCCGTGGGCTCGACCACATCCCGGAGCTGGTTGAACGGGCCGGCAGGGGCGGTCTGCTGGCGACACTGACGATCGAAGGAGAGCGCCACGACGTGCCGGCCGCAGTGGGCAAAACCGTCTACCGGGTCGTTCAGGAGTCACTGACCAACATCGCCCGCCACGCGGACGCCGGCACGGTGTCGGTCCGCATCGGATACCGGCCTGACGCCCTTGCGATCCGCGTCGACGACGACGGCAAAGCCACCCCGGACAGTGCGCCGCAACCGGGCATCGGGCTCCTCGGGATGCGCGAACGCGTCACCGCCCTCGGAGGCCGACTGCGGGCAGCACCACGCAGCGAGGGCGGCTTCACCGTCCAGGCCGAACTCCCCCTGGAACGAGCCTCATGATCCGTGTCCTGCTGGTCGACGACCAGCCACTCATCCGCAGCGGATTCCGCGCGCTCCTCGACCTGGAGGACGACATCGAAGTCGTGGCCGAAGCCGCCAACGGCCACGACGGCCTGAGACTCGCCGAGGAACACCTGCCCGACATCGCGCTCGTCGACATCCAGATGCCGGGTCTCGACGGCATCGAGACGACTCGGCGCATCGCAGCGGACCCGGCCCTGGCCGGAGTACACGTCGTCATCCTCACCAACTACGGCCTGGACGAATACGTCTTCAACGCCCTGCGCGCCGGCGCGGCCGGATTCCTCGTCAAGGACATCGTGCCGGAGGACTTTCTGCACGCCGTACGCGTAGCCGCGCGCGGCGATGCCCTGCTCGCACCCTCCATCACCCGCAAGCTGATCAACCGATACATCACCCAGCCGCCTCCCACGGCCACTGATACGGCCCTGGAAGAGCTGACCAGCCGCGAACGCGAAGCCGTTGTCCTGGTCGCGCAAGGCCTTTCCAACGACGAGATCGCGGACCACATGGTGATCAGCCCGCTGACCGCGAAAACCCACATCAACAGATCCATGACCAAACTCCGGGCCCGGGACCGTGCCCAGCTCGTGGTCCTCGCCTACGAATCCGGCCTGGTCACCCCCCACAACTCCTGACAACCAGCGACGGCCACGTCGAAGTCACCTCCGTGCTCACGCGGACGGACATCCCCACGCGTGCCCTGAGCACCCCCAACGGATCCGGTCTTCGGGCCGCCTGAGCTTGCAGGGCTCGAGTCAGGTCACGGCTCGCGGACCGGGGCGGCGTGAACCTCGGCGACATCGTCGGGTCGCCCGACCCCAGCTGCTCCCGCGCATCGAACGCTCTTTGGCTCCGCTCATGAACCGCCGACCAGGCTGCGGGATCGAGGCTTGCATGTGATCACTGGGAGAGCGCGCCGGAATGCGCCGACGCCGGATTGGCAGCCCAGGTGTACTCGAACTCGGGCAACTCAAACCCCTGCTCGAACAGGCAGACACGTTCATCGGTACGGACAGCCCCGTGGCGCTCGTAGAAGGCGATTGCGCGTGTATTGGCGCGCAGCACCTCCAGATACACCGCCCGCTCGGGATGCTCGGCAGCAGCCCACGTGAGAGCGTGCTGGAGCAGCTGACCTCCGATGCCGGAGCCCGTACGGCCTGGCCTGGCATGCAAATTGTCCAGGAGAAGCCGACCGTCAGGGCGCGGGGCCACGTATGCGAAACCGACTGTTTCGCCCCCGTCCACAGCAACGAACAATCCTGCGCCGGACTCCGGCTCAAGAAGCCTCGCGCCCCAGAGCTCCAGCCGGCCCTCCAAGAGGGGGCCGCTCAAGAAGCTGGTCGGCATAATCCCCGCATACGCCGTACGCCAACTCTCCGCGTGCAGCGCTGCGATCTGCGCGACATCATCGCGCACGCCCTTTCTGATCTCCATGCGGACCAGCCTCACGCATGACATGGGGTGATGCCACATCCCTATTGGTGAAACAGCCAACAGAGCCACTTGGACATCGCCCAAGGCGTAGGCGCGGTCGGGCGGGCCGCAGGCTGACTTGCCACTACCGTCGGGCCGGTCCGCTGCACGGGCCGCTCGCACACGGCCGAAACAGATCTGAAATGGTGACCCGCGAAGTCTGGGGCTAGGGTCTTTCGTTTGGATCAGGCCGGGTCAGGGAGCGGGGTCTGGTGCTGTGCCTCGCAAGGCGGAGGAGGGAGGCGACGCGGAGCGTCGGCGACGGACGACAACGCCGCGAGGTGCGGCACCAGGGCACGCGAGCCCGGCCTGATCCAAACGAAAGACCCAGCTGGAGCGGGCCCGCGATCCCGGGCTGCGGGGCGAGTGCCCGCGGCCCGGCCCGTGGTCCGCGCCGGCCGCGGGCCTTCAGCGCAACGTCAGCAAGCCGTTCTGTTCGACCACGTCCAGGGAGAGCGTGCGGTAGCCGGCCGTCTCGAACAGCACGGTCAGCCGACGGCCGTCCTGGCTCATCACCGAGCCGTCCCCCCACTGACCGTGCCGGACCCGGGCGCCGAGCCGAAAGGGGTGCGGGGCGGCGCCGGCGCGGCTCACCTCCTGCGGGGCCACCGGTCCGCCGGTGCCGGCCAGCACCCCCGCGGCCGCCTTCGGGCCGTCCGGGGAGAGTGCGGCGGCCTCGCAGCGGTCGCAGGAGCCGCAGGACCCCCCGGCTTCCGGTTCCTGCCCGAAGTAGCCGAGCAGGAACCGCCGCCGGCAGCCCGTGTTCTCCGCGTAGCCCCGCATCATGTCGACCCGCGATCGCTCCAGCTGCTGGTGTGCGTCACCGAGTTCGACGGCCTTGCGGGCGGCCTCCGCCGGATCGGCGGCGCCGGTGGTCTCCAGGTCTCCCGATTCGGTGGTGCGTACCGCTTCGACCTGTTCCAGTAGATTGACGACGGCCGTCAGCCGACTGGCCGTCAGGCCCGTCTCGCTGCGCAGGTCGCTCGGCCGGACCGGGCCGGCGTGTTCCTCCAGTGTGCCGGCTACCTGGGAGACGGTGTCCGGGTCGGGGCGTCCGGCGGCGAAGAACCGCTGCATGCCGAGGTCCTGCGACCGGTAGGCGAGGATCGCCCGGGCCGGCTTCCCGTCCCGTCCGGCGCGGCCTATCTCCTGGTAGTAGGCGTCCAGGGAGCCGGGCACCGAGGCGTGCAGCACGAACCGGACGTCCGGCTTGTCGATGCCCATCCCGAAGGCGGAGGTGGCCACCACCACGTCCAGCTCCCCCGCGAGAAAACGGTCGTGCACCGCGCCGCGTTCCTTGGCGGGCAGGCCGGCGTGGTACGCCGCCACGCCCAGCCCCAGGTCGCCCAGCTCGCGGGCGTACTCCTCGGACTCCTTGCGGGTCGCAGCGTAGACCAGCCCGGGCTTGGGTTCGGCGGCGGCGCGTTCGACCACCGCCCGGCGCTTGTCGGCGGCGCTCCGGAAGGGAATGACCTCCAGGTGGATGTTGGGCCGGTCGAAGCCGGTGACCACCTCCCGCACGTCGCGCATGCCGAGCCGCTGGACGATGTCCGCCCGCACCGGGGCGGCGGCGCTCGCCGTGAGGGCGAGCACCGGCGGGCGGCCGATCCGGTCGATCACCTGGCCCAGCCGCAGGTACTCGGGCCGGAAGTCGTGCCCCCAGGTCGACACGCACTGTGCCTCGTCCACGACGAACAGCGCGGGCCGTGCCGCCGCGAGCTGCTCGACCACCTCGTCCTTGGCCAGCTGCTCCGGGGCGAGGAAGACGAAGTCGACGTCTCCTTCGCTGATCCGGTCCCACACCGCGTCGTTCTCGCCGCGGCTCTGGGTGGAGTTCACGGCCGCGGCGTCCGCACCGGCCCGTCTCAACAGGCCGCTCACCTGGTCCCGTTGCAGGGCGATCAGAGGGGAGACGACGACGGTGGGGCCGGACAGAAGTACCCCGGGCACCTGGTAGACGGCGGACTTCCCTGCGCCGGTCGGCAT
This sequence comes from Streptomyces sp. NBC_00887, assembly GCF_045207585.1. Lineage (NCBI taxonomy): Bacteria > Bacillati > Actinomycetota > Actinomycetes > Kitasatosporales > Streptomycetaceae > Streptomyces > Streptomyces sp. NBC_00887. The sequence goes on along the minus strand of NZ_CP108788.1, from coordinate 9,579,246 downwards.
CACCACGAGAGTGTCGCGCTGTTCCATGACCGACTTCATCGCCCGCAACTGCTCCGGGCGCAGCCGCTCCCATCCGAACACCTTGCGCGCACTGCGCTGCAGTCGCCGGGACAACGCGCTGAAGGTGAACATGGTGCTCCTCGGGGGCTGTGGGATCGGGCCGGGCGGCAAAAGCGCCGTCCGGGTGACCTCCGACTACCCCGCGTCCGCCACCTCACGGCACCGAATGCGGCTGATCCCGTCGACCGCCCGCGCGACAGCTCGCCCGCCCCGGACTGTGCGCGCGAGCGGCACGCCGCGCCGGCGGGGTGCGCATGTCGCTCAGCGCCGCATGTCGCAGCGCCGTCGCGGACCGGGATCGCGGCACCCTCACCTCCCGCACCGCCCCACACCTTGCAACGGTTTTCGCACCTTTTCAGGTTCCGTAGAACTGATTTCGTTGAGGGCTGGCACCCAGCTACCGATATCGGTAGCTTGAGGGCGCATCGACCTCGGTGGAGCGCGCGCCTGTGCCGGGCCGCGACAGCCGTCCGGTTCGGCATGAAGTCCAGCAACGGACAACGCCCTCGTGAAAGAGCTGACGTGAACCCCAGCCAACTGCCCGCCACGCTGCCGGAAACAGACCGCACCCGTCACCGCCGACTACGGGAACAGGGCAGCCTGGACCGCGGCGAACTCGACGCGATCCTGGACGCAGGCTTCTTGTGCCACTTCGGTGTGGTCATCGAAGGGGACCCCATGGTCGTCCCCACCGTCTACGGAAGCGACGGGGAGAACCTCTACTTCCACGGCTCCGTGGCCAGCCGGAGCCTGACCGCCTCGCCGGGGGCGACGGTATGCGTCACCGTGACGCACGTGGACGGCCTCGTCCTTGCGCGGTCGGTGTTCGAGCACGGCGTCAACTACCGCAGCGCGATGATCTACGGCGTCCCGCGCCTGCTCACGGATGCGCAGGGGAAGCTGGAGGGGCTGCGCTGCCTGACCGAGCAGGCCGCACCGGGACAGTGGGACCACGCACGGCGGCCGAACCTCAGGGAGCTGGCGGCGACCTCACTGCTAGCCATTTCGCTTCGAGAGGCGTCGGTCAAGATACGCACGGGCGCCCCGGAGGACGGCGACGGACCCGACGCCGCCCTCGGGATCTGGGCGGGCGTCCTGCCCTTGGTCTCCACCTGGGGCGCCCCGGAAGCCGACCCTCTGCTCCCTGACGGCATCGAACCGCCCCGGCACATCGCCGCCCGCAGCGGAACCCGGGCGGGTTGAGCCGCCGCCCGGACGCGGTCGCAGCCGCTCTCGCCCCGGGACACGGGCCCGCCATGATCCAAACGAGAGGCCCAAGGTGGCCGACCGCTCCAGTTGGCCATTCTGGACGACTGGAGCGCTCAGTTCGAGGGTCGGCCGGTTACGGAGCTGCTTCGCGGAAACGCTCCAGGAGGGCATGTGCCTGCGGGGCGCCCGCGTCGAAGAACTGCGTGGCCAGTGCGGGGGGTACGGCGGTTCCCTGCATGCGGACCTCATAGCAGCTGAAGCAGAACGCCGCCTCGAACAGCACCAGGTCGAGAGTGTCCGCGTACGCCCGGACACTCCAGCCCGGCAAGAAGCCGCAGCGGTGCTGCTCACTGCCGGGCAGGCTTTCGATCAAGGCCAGGGCGCTGACGGCCTCGCTCCCGATCCAGTGGGCGCCCGCACTGCCTGGATACGGGGTGCCCCGCTTTGTCGGGAGGTCGGAGATTCTTACGACCTCGAGCAGCGCAGTGGCGGCCAGGGCTTCGGCGGGGAGCTTCATGTGCGTAGTCTGCCCGCGCCCGGTGTCGGGCGGAGCACCTGCCTCCATCAGTGACGGAGACCGTGCCCGGTTGAGGGGTCGGCGGGGACGGACGTCAGCAGTACGTGCGTACCAGCCGTCGACGGTGGCCTCGGCGTTCAGCACGCCGGTGTCGAAGTGACAGGCCAGAACCGGGGTCCCGTGTTCGTCACCGGTGACGGCCCAGCGCAGGCGCAGACACAAGGTGACACGGCGCTTGGCGGCGATGACACCGATCCGGGGATCGGAATTCGCTCTTGCGGGGCCCGTCAAGGTCAGAGCAGCTAGCCAGTAGCGACCGCCAGCCGTACTCGGGCTGCGGCTCTCACCTCAGTCGTCTCCATCGGGTCATCACGCAGCGCGGCGATCCGGCTCAGAGTCTCCGGGTTCGTAGGTGCCGAGGTGATCCCCAGCAGCCGCGTCGTTTCCTCACAGTCCCACAGGGACTCGGTGTACACATGCTCCAGACCGTCCCGGTCGATGGCGGCGAGTGCCTCCAGGTACGCGGTCCGCTCGTACGAGTGCGGGGTGTGCAGCCAGAAGCGCCGCAGGTAGGGAACCGCCCCGGCGGCGTCCCGGCCGAACCTGGCCAGGCGCCGGGCCGTCTGGTCAGGACCGCACCAGGCCCGCGCCGTCCACTGTTCGACGAGTTCTTGCACGAGTCCCGGCAATGCTTCCGGTCCGGGATGGTCGGCCAGGACGTCGGTACCCAGCTGTGCCAGCCAGGGGTGGTCCTCCTGTGCCCAGCCGTGCGCCGCCGGTACGGCCAGGGTGCCCAGGCGCTCAACGGCCCGTCTGAGCAGGGGCAAGGGTCGACGGCCGTTGGCCATGCCCAACGAGGGCACCAGCGGTATCAGCTCCACAGCAGGCTCTCGGGCATTGAGCGCGCGCAGCGCGTCGACCTTCGTGTTGCCTTCCGTGTGACTGTCGGCGAGCAGAGCGAGGAGTTCGGCGGTGCCGAGTCCGTTCAGTGACGTGCGCGGAACGAACGAACGGCTCTGGCCCTTGATACCGAACCGCGTCCACGGCTCGGAGCGCCACGGAAGCTCCGGCTCCGCGCCGATCCGGGCGCGCGCGATGTCACCGAGGACTTCCCACCACTGCGACGGCCAGCGGGCTGACAGCAACTCGAGCACGCGGGCCCGGTGCTCGCCTTCTCGGACGTACCCCAGAAGCCCTTCCCTGGCGTCGCCTGATCCGGCGAGAGCCAGGAGCACCAGCACCTCGCAGGCCCGCAAGCAAGCCTCCTCATCCCCCGCCAGCATGTCCACGATCGGCAGGGAGGACAGGCCCAGATCACGGACCAGCCGCGCCAGGTACAGGGACCGTTCATCCGACTGGTCGTCCCACCGCCAGTTGCGGCGGATCCCGTCATACACGAAGGCGGCAGCCCTCTGCGGATCCCGAACCGCTCGCACCGCACCCAGACCACGCCCCCGTTGCAGCAGGCCCTCCAGGGAGTTGGGGAGGGCATAGGGCACCTCGCACGCATCGCTCATCACCAGGCACCCTGCCCGACCCGGGCCTCGATCCGCCAGGCAATATCGGTCGGGTCCCATCGGGCCGGCCCTCGTGGTTGGACGTCGCGAAGGCGGGTGATGTCCTGGCGCCACTTCGGGCCGTTCGCAGCTTCGGCCCAGAGCCCGGCGAGTTCCGAGAGCTCGGAGACCACTTGGTCCAGAGCGTCGACGACGAGCGTGCGAAGATCCGCGGGCAGCTCCGATAGCGGCTCTGATGGGCCGTAGTTCGAACAGGCCGGCTCGCCATCAGGATGCTGGGCAACGACCAGGGCAGCCGCGGCCGGTACGCGCTCGCCGTCGGAGGTGCCGAGGTGGTCCGCAGGGTCCGCGGCACGTTTGAGTGCACTGCGGATCATGGATTCGCGTTTGCCCGTCCGGCGAAGGCGTCCGGCTCGGGGCAGTGGGCCAGAACGGGGCGTGGGCTTCGGAGTCGGCGACGCACCAGTACTGGGAGCGGAGTTCGGAGCGGGCTCCCTTTGGCTTTGGCCGCCCACGCCGAAACGCCGGGCTACTTGATGCGGTCGAGGAAGTCCAGCACACGACGGGTGGCCTGCGTTGCGGCGTGCTCGTCGTGCGACGGCAGGCTGCTGTCGGTGAACAGGTGCCTGTCGCCGGGGTAGAGGAACAGTTCGGCATCCGCCGCCGTCTCGACGAGCGCCCGGGCTGCGTCGACATCGCCCTCACGGGCGAAGAACCGATCCGCGTCCATACCGTGGACCTGGACCGGAACATCAAGGGGCCAGGCGCCGCCGAACTCCGCGACCGGGACGCATGCCTCCAGCAGCAGCGCGCCCCTTGCCCCGGGGCGGGTCTGGGCCAGCTTCTGCGCCGGCAGGACGCCGAGCGAAAACCCGAGGTAGACGAGTTCCGAAGCCAACCCCTCGGCAGCGGCGGTTCCGCGCGCGACAACCGTGCCGAACCCCACGTCCTCGGCGTAAGCCAAGCCCTCCTCGAGAGTGTCGAATACCTGCCCCTCGAACAGGTCCGGGACGTGAACCGTGTGTCCGGCCCGTCGCAGCCGCTCGGCGAACTCACGGACGCCGACGGTCAGCCCATGCCCATGGTGGAAAACCAGCACCTCAGTCATGCCGCTCCCCTCGTGCTGCGGGGCCCGGGCGGCACCGCAGCACGAGTATGGCCCGGGCCACTGACATCTGCGGGTCGCAGCCCGAACTGATCAGACCCTTGTCCCCGGCCGATGACATGCTCGATCCAGGCCAGCTCTCCGGGACCCGGGGACCGTGGCCCGATGGTGGCGTCCAGCGCCCAGAAGTCATCGCGGACTGCCTGCTCCCCGAACACTTCCCTACCGACTTCGTAGATATTCCGCCGGACCAGGTGAAACCGGGTGCCGTCGCGGCGATGAGTCTGCGGGCATCCGCAGGTCTATCCCTTAGGGGGAGACAACCGACTCATCGGGAGTAAGTCATGGGCTCCATCCACATCGAGCTGTTCGCGACCCTCGACCTCGTCGGGCAGGCGCCCGGCGGCCCCGACGAGGACCCGGTGGGGTTCCCGTTCGGTGGCTGGCAGGCGCCCCTGCTGGACGAGGTCGCCGGGGCACAGGTCGGTGCCGCGTACGAGGGCACGGACGCCCTCCTGCTCGGCCGGCGGACGTACGAGATCTTCGCCGCCTACTGGCCTCACCAGGAGGGCGGCGAGGACAACGAGATCGCCACACTCTTCAACAGCGTCCCGAAGTACGTGGCCTCTCGCGGCAGGCCCGACCTCTCCTGGGCCGGGTCCACGCAGCTCGGGCCGGACCTCGCCGAATCGGTGCGCGAGATCCGTGACCGGCACAAGCACGTGAAGGTCGTCGGAAGCCTCAACCTCGTGCAGACCCTGCTGCGCGAAAGGCTCTTCGACCGTCTCGACCTCTGGCTGCATCCGATCGTGCTCGGCGTCGGGAAGAAGGTGTTCGAGGATGGCGCGGTGCCCACGAACGTCACGCTCCTCGCCCCTCCGGTAGCCGGCCCGAAAGGCACCGTGTACCTGCGCTACGGGCTCGCCGACGGCACGCCCGCGACGGGGGACATGAGCGCACCCGATCGCGGTGCCGGAAGCGGCTGACGCCGCCCTGGGAGCTGCGACGGAAGGTCGTAGTCGGTCGGCGAGTTCTCACGTGGCCGGCCGACCGGCCTGGGCGCTTGCATCCGATACCTGGGTAGAGGTCTACCCCCGGAGGTGTTCCCAGCCGCCGGGACGTGATGACCCGGAGCCCGTGCTGCCCGGCCCCCTTCACCGACCTTGCCAAGGCGGACCGCCATTCCGGACCCCGCTGCTGACCTGCACACCCGCGCGCCCGGAAGGCGCTCGCCGACACTCCTTGTCCCCGGCACCACGGGTGCCGGGGACAAGTCGGCTCGCGCGACAGGTCAGGAAGCGACGAAGCGCGCGATCTGGCCCAGCACGACCGTGTCCGCCAGGAACCCGATGTGGGTCTGGCAGACCACGTTGTTGTTCGTCGCGCCGCTCAGCCGCGTGCTGGTGTACGGGAGGATGATGCCGTCGCACGCCGAGTACCAGCTCGCGTACCTGGTGTCACCCGGGGTCTCGTCGCCCGAGGTGATCTGGGCGATGAACGAGGAGCCCGGGTACATCTGCTGGCAGGTCGTGTAGATCAGGCAAGCGCCGGCGTACGTGGTCCCGTGGTTCGCGCCCGCGATCGAGGCGAGGTGGCTGACGCTGGTGTTGCCGCCCAGCACCTTCAGGTAGTACTGGCTGACAAGGCCGCCCATCGAGTGATTGACGATCGCGACCTTGCTCGCTCCGGTCCGGGACTTCACGTTGTTGACGAAGGAGGCCAGGCCCTGAGCGTTACTGATGTTGTTGCCGTAGGAGTTGTACTCGTAGGCGAAGAGCTTGGAACTGGACCACCCGTTGAGCTGGAAGACGCTCATGGCGGTGGCCCAGTTGGAGGCGTTGCCCGTGTATCCGTGGACGAAGACGACCGGGGTGCTGGTCGAGAGCGGCTGAGCGGCGGTCGCAGCGGCCTGTGCTGCCGCAGGGGTGGCCGCTGTCTGGGCTGCGCCTGCCGTCGACGCCGAGGAGAGCACGGTGAACGCGACCATGGCGGACGCGAGAACGCCGAGAAGCCGGCGGGGTGAACGACGACGCATGGAGCACTCCTGATGGGGATGCGGGGATAGGGTGCCTGACCCGACAAGAGTCGGGGCGCGAGGCACTGGCGCCATCGGCGAATTCACCGGCGTTCCCCGATGGGTGCCGGGCGCTCCGAACGCCTGGTGGGGGTTGCCCGGCCGCGTGGACCGCACCTGAGGGGGACGACCCGCCGGTGGTCGCCCAGCCGAGATCCGCTCTGCGGGCGTGTCCCGCTGGGGCGGCCCTCGCTTCTCTCGCCCGGGCGTCCGTGAGCGCATACTGGCCTCATGGACGCGTCCACGGGTGGCGGACCCCGCCTGCGGGAGCGACTGGGCAGCGCCGTCTTCGCCCGGGTCGCGGGTCCCGAAGGACCGGAGAACCGTGCCCGCATACACGGAACGCCCGGCCCGCGCTGGTTCGGTGCGCACCGGCCGATTCGCGTCGTCCACGGCGATGCGTCCATGTTCATCGGTGGACTCCGGGCACTCCTGCTCCAGTCGCTGCACCCGTTGGCCATGGCTGCCGTGGAGGCCCATTCCGGCTACCGCGGCGATCCCTGGGGACGGCTCCAGCGCACCAGTACCTTTCTCGCCGTCACCACGTACGGGACAGCGGATCACGCACAGCAGGCGGTCGAGCGGGTACGGGCCGTACATGGCCAGGTGCACGGAACGACTCCGTCCGGAGAGCCTTACGACGCCGCCGACCCGCATCTTCTCGGCTGGGTGCATGTGGCTGAGGTCGACAGCTTCCTGCTCGCGCACCAGCGCTACGGGGCCGAACCGCTCGACGCCGCCGGGTACGACGGCTACGTCGCCGACACGGCACGCGTGGCCGAAGCGCTCGGCGTCAGCGATCCTCCGCGCGATCGGAGGGAACTCGCCGCCCAGCTCGCGGCCTACCGTGGTGAACTGCGCCCGACGGAAGAGGCACGCGAGGCAGCACGCTTCATTCTGCTGCACCCGCCCCTGCCCTGGGCCGCCCGCGTCCCCTATGCGGTCCTCGCCGCCAACGCCGTCGCCGCCCTCCCCCGGTGGGCCCGCACGTCGCTGGAGCTACCTCGGCTGCCCGGCATGGCCGAAGCCGGTGTGACCCCGACCGGGCGCGCACTGACCGCCGCAATTCGCTGGGCCATGGCTCCACCACGCCGGCCGTTGTGATCGGTCGGCAGCACCACGAGCCCGCCGCTGAGCGCTTGAGCGCGGCGCGACCACTGACGCCTGACCGACGCCCCAGGCCCCCACGCACGCCTGTGCACGATGCACCCGGCATCGAGGCGCCGTCTCAACCCCTGCGGTGGGGCGTCTGCCGCCGTGACACCCGTTCGGCTGGGCCGGTCGGGTGAGCATCATCCGGACATCCCGTCAACGGGGCAGACATCAGCGCATCCGCACAAAGGCATTCGCCGGAAGCACTGGTGTGCAGGTGACCGAGAGTGAGTAGGGGTTGTGCATGCTGGGACTACGGCCCACCGTGGCCGAACCGATCGGTCCCGTCGACGATCCGCTGACAGCCCTCGATGCCGTCCAGGCCCTCGAGACGGAACTCGAGCACGTCCTCGACGCAGGCCTGCGCAGGGCCCGCGATGTGGATCCGGTATTCGCTACTGACGTCGCCGACCGTGTCGCAGCGTTCGTCCGGCGCGGCGGAAAGCGGCTGCGTACGGCGTTCGCGTGGTGCGGGTGGCGGGCGGCGGGCGGCGCGGGTGACGCCTCGGCGGTACTGCGCACGGGTGCCGCCCTCGAACTGGTCCAGGCGTGCGCTCTCGTCCACGACGACGTGATGGACGGATCACCGCTGCGCCGAGGCGCGCCGGCGATGCACGTCGACCTCGCCCGTCTGCACCGGGAGGCGCGGATGACGGGCGCGCCCGAAGCGTTCGCGACCGCCGCCGCCGTGCTCGCCGGCGATCTGGCGCTGGTCTGGGCCGACGACCTGCTGACGGAGACCGCGCTCGGCTCGCCGCACGGCCCGCGGCTGTACCGCGAGTGGCGCGCGATGCGCACTGAGATGGTCGCCGGACAGTACCGGGACATCCACGCGCAGGCGGCCGGGTCGTGCGGTCTCGACGAGGCGGTGACCATCGCCACGCTCAAGAGCGCCCTGTACACGGTCGAGCGCCCCCTGGCGCTCGGCGCGTCCCTGGCCGACGCCGAGGAGCACACCATGGACGCGCTGCGCTCGGCCGGACGGAGCGCGGGGCTGGCCTTCCAACTCCGCGACGACCTCCTCGGGGCTTTCGGTGACCCGGCGCTGACGGGCAAGCCGGCCGGTGACGACCTGCGGACGCACAAGCTGACCTACCTTCTCGCCATGGGTCTCAGGCTCGCCGAGTCCTCCGGCGACGAGGAGGCCGCCGACGCGCTCGCCATCGGAGCGGTCTCACGGTCGGATGACGGCGTGGAGCGTATGCGGGCCGCGCTGGAGCGGAACGGGGCCCGGGCCGTCGTGGAGTCCCGGATCGCGGAGCTGGCGGCCACGAGCCTGCGGCACTTCACGACAACCGGCGCGGACCTGGCCGTGCGGCGGGAGTTCACGGCGCTGGTCGAACGGGCCTCGGGTGTCGCCCTGGACGACGCCGGGGAGGCGGCGTGAGGACCGTACCGGGTGCGACGGACCATGTCGTCGTCGTGGGCGCAGGGCTTTCCGGTCTCGCCTGCGCCCTCCATCTGCTGGGCGCCGGCCGAAGAGTGACCGTGGTCGAACGGGACGGCGGCCCGGGCGGCCGGGCCGGCCGCGTACGCCTCGGCGGCTACCAAGTGGACACCGGCCCCACGGTGCTGACCATGCCGCATCTGGCGGACGAGGCCTTCGCCGCCGTCGGCGAGAGCCTCGCCGGCCACGTCGAGCTGGTGGCGCTGCACCCGGCCTACCGGGCGTGCTTCGCGGACGGAACGTCGCTCGACGTCCACACCGACGGCGAGGCGATGGAAGAGGAGGTCCGGCGATTCGCCGGACCGTCCGAAGCGGCCGGCTACCGCGGGCTGCGGGACTGGCTGGAGCGGCTGTACCGGGTCCAGATGCGACGCTTCATCGACACGAACTTCGACTCGCCCTTTCAGCTCCTGCACCCGGACCTGGCCCGTCTGGCGGCGCTGGGGGGCTTCGGACGGCTGGACAGGCGCATCGGCCGTTTCCTCTCCGACACCCGCCTGCGTCGCGTGTTCTCCTTCCAGTCCCTGTACGCCGGGGTCGCTCCGGCCAGGGCACTCGCGGCCTATGCGGTGATCGCCTACATGGACACCGTGGCCGGCGTCTGGTTCCCCAAGGGCGGTATGCACGCGCTGCCCCGCGGCATGGCGAACGCGGCGGCCGGCGCGGGTGCCGACTTCCGCTGGTCGGCCGAGGCGACCGAACTGGAACGCTCGGCCGGCCGGGTACGTGCCGTACGTCTGGCCTCGGGCGAACGGATCGCCTGCGACGCGGTCGTGCTGACGTGTGAGCTGCCCGCCGCCCACGGTCTGCTGGGGCGGGCCCCCCGGCGCCCGGTACGGCTGCGTCACTCACCGTCCGCCGTGGTCCTGCACGCGGGGACCGACCGTACCTGGCCCGGCCTCGCACACCACACCCTCTCGTTCGGCGGGGCCTGGGAGCGCACCTTCGAGGAACTGACCCGTTCGGGGCAGCTGATGAGCGACCCGTCCCTGCTGATCACTCGGCCGACGGCGCACGACCCTTCCTTGGCGCCGCCGGGCAGGCACCTCCACTACGTGCTGGCGCCCTGCCCGAACACCGACGTCGGCCCCTCCCCCGCAGCCTGGCGGGACCTGGGACCGCGCTACCGCGACGACCTGGTCGCCGAGCTGGAGCGGCGTGGCCTGAACGGGTTCGCGGACAGCGTCCAGGAGGAGCTGCTGGTGACGCCGCTGGACTGGGCTGCGCAAGGGCATACGGCGGGCAGCCCGTTCTCCGTCTCCCACACCTTCGCCCAGACCGGCCCGTTCCGCCCACGCAATCTCGTGCGCGGCCTCGAGAACGTCGTGTTGAGCGGCTGCGGGACGACCCCCGGTGTCGGCGTGCCGACGGTTCTCCTCAGCGGCAAACTCGCCGCCGCGCGTGTCACCGGCGGCGTCCGCAGCGGCCCCCTCCGTACCCGACCGGCACCGCGTGTCACGCGTGTGGCGGCGGCCCCGACCGAGGAGGACGCCCATGACCCGTCGTGAACTGGACGCCGCCGGGATCACCGGCCCCGCCCTGCGCGCCGCCTACAGCCGATGCAGGCGGCTCAACGCCCGCCACGGCAGGACCTACTTCCTGGCCACCCGGCTGCTCCCGGTGGAACGCCGCTCCGCAGTGCACGCGCTGTACGGCTTCGCCCGCTGGGCGGACGACATCGTGGACGACCTCGACCGGCCCCGGACGCCGGAGGAGCGGGACGAGCAATTGCGACGCCTGGAGAGCGACCTCGCACACGGGCTGCTCACCGGCGGCGGGGACGAGCCCGTGGTCCGGGCCGTGGCCGACACCGCGGACCGTTACGGCATCGACCACACGCTGTTCACCGACTTCCTGGCCTCGATGCGCAGCGACCTGCACGTCACGGACTATCCGACCTATGCCGATCTGAGGGATTACATGCACGGATCGGCCGCGGTGATCGGCCTGCAGATGCTGCCCGTGCTCGGCACGGTCACCCCGCGCGAGGAGGCTGAGCCGCACGCCGCGGCCCTCGGCGTAGCCTTTCAGCTCACCAACTTCCTGCGCGACGTCGGCGAAGACCTGGACCGGGGTCGGGTGTACCTGCCGACGGACCTGCTCACCGCCCACGGCGTGGACGGGGGTCTGCTGGAGTGGAGCCGCCGCACGGGGCGCGGCGATCCGCGGATCCGTGCGGCGCTCGTCGCCGCCGAGGCCATGACCAGGGACGTGTACCGGTCGGCGGAACCGGGCATCGCCATGCTCGAACCGCGGGTGCGCCCCTGCATCCGCACAGCGTTCACGCTGTACAGCGGCATCCTCGACGCGATCGCGGACCAGGGGTACTCGGTGCTGCACCGCCGTGCGGTGGTGTCGCGCGGGCGCCGTGCGGCCACGGCCGCCGTGGGGGTCGTGCACATCGCGGGCGCGCGGTGGCGCGCCCGCACCGCGCAACGGGCGCTCCGGGCGGGTGGCACGGCGCTGCAGGTGAAAGGACCTGTGCAGTGAGCGACCGAGCGGACCGGACCGGTTGGACACCGCCTCTGCGGCGACGCCGCCGGTCGAGCTGGGCGACACAGACACCGACGTGGCGTCAGGCACGCCCGGCGCTCATCGCCGACGCGCTCGAACGGGCTTCCGCCCGTCCCTCGGGCAACTGGTTCGTCGTCGGGGCCTCCCGGGACGTGCGTGCCGGTGGCCGCCCGTGCGGCAGAACGGTGGGCGGCGTCGAGGTCGTGCTGTGGCGGTCCGACACGGGTGAGCTCCACGCTGGGCCCGGCGCCTGCCCGCACCTCGGTGCCCCCCTGCGCGACAGCCGGGTGGTGTGCGGCACTCTGGTGTGCCATTGGCACGGACTGGTTCTGGACGGTGGGTCGTTCGCCGGCTGGGATCCGTACCCGGTCCATGACGACGGGATTCTGGTGTGGGTCCGGCTTGACGCTGTCGGGGGCGAGGAGCCCTCGGAGCGTCCCGTGGTACCGGTCCGGCCGGCGGCGGGCAGCGGGGTGGATGCCGTGTTCACGGTGGTGGGGCGATGCGAACCGCAGGACGTGGTCGCCAACCGGCTCGACCCGTGGCACGGTTCGTGGTTCCATCCGTACTCGTTCGTCGACCTGACCGTGGACCGGGAACCGCAAGGCGGGGATGACGACGCCTTCGTCGTCGACGTCTCCTTCCGCGTGACGGGAAGTCTGGTGGTCCCGGTCCGGGCGGAGTTCACCGCGCCCGATCCGCGCACGGTCGTCATGCGCATCACCGGGGGTGAGGGTGCCACGTCCGTGGTGGAGACCCATGCCACGCCGCTGTCCCGCAAGGCGGCCGGGCGGCCACGGACCGCCGTGATCGAGGCGGTCGTCGCCGCCTCGGACCGGCCGGGTTTCGCACTGGCACGGGCCGCCGCGCCGGCGCTGCGCCCGCTGATGCGCCGTACGTCAGGCCGGCTGTGGCGCGACGACCTGGCGTACGCGGAGCGGCGCTGGAGTCTGCGCAGCAGCGGGCGGTTCCCGGGGTGACAGCGGCGGGAAGGCGTCGGCGGCGTCGGCTTTCCCTTGCGCGTACGGCCTTTTGTACGCTCGCGGCCTGGGCCGGCGCGCCTCGTGCGCATCAGCGCGTGCCGACCGTGCCGAGGGCTCGCAGCAGAGGTGAACGGCCCGCCCGGGGAACCGTCCACAGGGTCTGCCCCCGGACGCCCCAGCCGGCGAGCAGAACGCCTGCTGCAAGGAATCCGGTGGTGGCGGCCCGTTCCATCAGAGCCACGGGCAGGTCGCAGCGGATCGCGTCACCGGCCAGCGTCACCTGGGGGTGGGGCGTCGACACGGTGGGCCGCCGGGAGTACGAGCCGACGGTGAAGAGGGGGCAGTCGGAGTGCCATGCGTGCCGTGCGTCCACGATTCGCGCCTGCCGTGTCTCCGGGTAGACCTGGTGCAGGCTGTCGACGAGGCGGGTCTGCACCGTCTCCGTGTTCGCTCCGGCGGCGACCGCGTAGGCGTGCAGCTCCACCACCGAGCCACCGGTGCGCGCCGCCCAGCGGGCGGCCTCGCCCTCGTAGCGTTCCAGGACGCTGATGTTGTCAAGGCCGTCGTATCCGCTGGTGCCGAGGAACCCGGCGCGGTCGGAGCGGACCGGCCGGTCGAGCCAGAGCCGGGAGACGAGGTACGGAGGGGCGGTGCGCAGGGCGGCGATGTCGTCGCGCCAGAGGGGGGTGCCGAGACCGGGTGACGCCGCGACAACCCCGCGCAGTGCCCCGGGATCGAGGGCGAGTACGACCGCGTCGTGCCTTTCCGCGGCGGCGTCGGTCCGCACGTCCACTCCCCCGCCCTCGCACGGGTTGACGCCGCGCACCGGTGTGCCGGTGCGCACATCCGCCCCGAGACGCCGGAGGTAGTCGCCCAGCGGCTCCCACAGTGCCTGGGGGAAGGGCTCGTTCGGCACATCGAACAGCAGGCCCTCGGAGGAGCCGAGGAAGTAGATGTGGAACATCAACAGCAGTTCTGCTGCGGACAGTTCACGTGGATCGGCGAAGAAGCTGCGTGAGAACACCTCGAATGCGAGGTGGTGCGCGGCTTCGGGAAAGCGGACACGTTCCAGAAAGCGCGTCGCGCTGACCGAGTCGAAGCGTTCGTAGACCTCGGGCACGCGGACGTCGAGGAGTGGCAGTGCTGCCCGGGCGTCCATGGCGGCGAGATCGCGCCAGCCGAAGGTGGGGCTCAGGGCGACGAACCCGAGCGCACTGAACGGGGGTGTACGGGGGATGTGGGCGAAGCTGTCGATCAGCCCGCCGCTGTGGCGCAGCGGGTAGTCGGGCAGCGGACGGAGACGGTCGAGTCCGGGATCGGTCCGCCGCAGCAATCCACGCAGGTTGTAGTACTGACGGAAGAAGGCGTGGAACCCGCGGCTCATGGTCGCCTCGGAGCCGTCTGCGAGGCTGGTGCGCCAACCCGCGAGACGGCCACCGAGCCCCTCCTCCCGTTCGTAGAGGGTGACGTGGGCGCCTCGTTCGGCGAGCAGGGTGGCTGCGGCGAGACCTGCGATGCCTCCGCCGATCACGGCGACGCCGGGAGCGTCCGCACGTTCGAAGCCGTCCCGGCCGGGGACGGGCTGGAGCATCTCGGCCTTGCGGTCCCGGCCTCGCCGGGCGGCGCGCTGCGGGACGCTCATCGGGCGTACTCCGCTGTCGCGGGGGCACCGCTGCGGGCGAGGAAGGTGTGCACGATGCCGGTCTGCCATCCGGCGACGGGGGCGGCGCGCACTCCCGTGAATCCGGCGGCCGCGAGACGGGCGGTGAAGGCGGGGGCGGTGTCGAAGGCGAGAACGCTTCGCCACAGGTGTCGGTAGAGGGCGCGGTCGCCGCTGAGCGTGCCCGCGGGAATGATCACCCCCTGGCACACGGCCGTCCACAGGGCACGGTGGGCGGCCGAGCCGCTGAGGCTGTACTCGTGCACGGCGAGCCGGCCGCCCGGTCGCAGCAGGGACCGGACGGCTGTCAGGACGCCGTCCGGGTCGGCGACGTTGCGGAACAGGTAGGCGGCGAACACCGCGTCGTAGGTTCGCTCACCGTACGTGACCACTTCTTCGGCGGTCCGGTGCTCGAACTGCACCCGGGCCGGCCACGGCTTGGCCATGGCGCGCCCCAGCATCCCCGACGAGGCGTCAACGGCCGTGATCCGGGCACGGGGCGCGGCCCGCAGGAGGGCCCGGGTTGAGGCTCCCGTGCCGCAGCCGAGGTCGAGGACGTGCAGGCCTTCCCCGGCGCGGGGCAGGCGGAGCCGTCGGGCCGAGCGCAGGAGATCGGTGCGGTAACCGGGGTTGAGGGCCGTGAGGAGGTCGTAGGCGTGCGACGCGTGGTCGAAGGCGCGTGCCAGGTCGTGGTCCCGCAGCAGGGTCATCGGTGGTTGCCTCCGGATCGGGGGGCGGGGTGGGAACGGCGGGGCAGGAAGGGAAGTTCGACGGCCGTTCGGATCATGGGGCCGATGGGGGTGCGCATACCGATGCCCCATTCCTCCCAGGGCGAGGTGGCGCCGTCGAGGAAACGCAGCAGCCGTTCCGGCGGGATGCGGCGGAACAGGTCGGTGAAGAAGTCGGGGCCGTCGATCCGTCCGGTGTCCAGGGCGCGCAGCAGTACCGCGTCCATGGCCAGGGCACGCCGTCCGTGGGGCGGTGGCACGATGGCTCGTCCGCCGTGGAGGGCGGCGGCGACGGCGCGGCTCTGCCGCTGCACGGCGGCGAAGGTGTAGCCGGTCGCCGGGCGGGTGGCGCCGCCCGCGGTCCCGATCCGGAAGACAGCCGGCCCGCTCCGGCGGGCGAAACGGCCGTCCGTCATGGGGATGACGCCCTGCTCCGCCGATTCCACGGTGAACGCACCGAGTTTCAGGATGTCGCGGCTGTAGTGGGCCAGCGCCGTCTCGTACGCGGATGTGGTCAGCGGAGTCCGGGAGAACTCGGTGTACTCGACGAGGGCCCGGTCCGGCGCCAGGGGCAGGACGTAGCCGAAGGCGAGCCCGTGGACCGGCTGGGGCACACGGAAGTCCATCAGGTCGGCGACCGTGGGGTCGAACCGGTCCGCGTCCGTGTGCACGAGCCATCCGCGGAAGTGCTGCATCAGTTGTGTGCGGGCCGGTGGCAGGGCGCGCCGCGGGCGGGAGTCGAACACGTGGCGGGCACGAAGTGTGAGCGTCCGGCCGTCCGCCGCCGTGCAGCGGACCTCCGCGCCGTCGACTGTGTTGCGTACCGTGTCGGCCGTCGCGCGCAGGAGGCGTCCCCCGGGGGACAGCGCCAGTCGGGAGTGCACGAGCCGCTCGAACGCCGTCGAGCGGAGCATGTGGTAGCGCAGCGGGGACGGGTCGACGGTGACCTCGCTGCCGTCGGTGGCGTGGATCCGCAGCCGGGACCAGGAGGCGGTGATCGCTTCGCCGAAGTCGCCGGTCCCCTGGTCCCAGTAGCACCAGGTCCGCTCGGGCGGTCGTCGTGGACCGTCCGGTGCTTCCACCAGGGTCACGGTGGGGGCACCTACCGCCGTCAGGCGATGCGCGAGGCTGAGCCCGGACGCACCGCCACCGACGATGACCACGTCGGACGTCCCGTCGAGCGTGTCGGAAGGTCCGCTCATCGGGCACGCCGTTCGATGACGGGCGTTCCGTCCGACGTCGTGCGCAGCAGCTCGGCATCCGCCTCCATCGCGTCGGCGACCGCACCGACGACCTGGTGCGGGTCGCCTCCCGTCGGCATCGGCGGGGCAGTGCCCGCGACCGCCCGGTCGGCGAAGCCGGTGTCCAGGTGTCCGGGCCGGACCTCCAGGACACGGATGCCGGAGGTCCGTGCCTCGCGGCGCGCGGCGCCGAGCCAGGCGCTCAATGCGGCCTTGGAAGCGCTGTAGTCGGCCATCCCCGGCTGCGGGCGTTCCGCTACCACGCCGGTGAAGGCGACGATCACCGAACCAGGAGGCAGGATGCCGAGCGCGGCGCGGAAGAACGCGGCGGGCGCGAGGACATTGACGGCCGTCAGATACTCCGCGACCTCGTCACCGACCTCCGCCGCCCGGCCGAAGGCCACCGTCCCGAAAGCCGTCACGACCGCGTCCAGTCCCCCCAGGCCGGCGGCCGCGCCGTGTACGGCTCGGGCGCAGGACGCGGTGTCGTACGCGTCGAACAGGACGGTCGGAGCGCCCGGATGCGCCGTGGCGGCCCGGGCGAGGCGGGCCGGGTCGCGGCCTGCGAGCGCCGGGTGTGCTCCCCGGCCGGCCAGCTCGGTGGTGAGGGCACCACCGAGGACGCCGGTAGCACCGGCCACCAGCACGCGCGCGCCGTCAAGGTTCACGTCCCACTCCCGTTCGCCGGTCCGGGCAGGCTGCTTCCGCACCGCGTTGTGTGTTCCGTGGACCGGCCTGCGGTGGGTGCGGCGGACACGGTCCGGCCGGATTCAAAGGCGCACCAGATCGCTCATCACCTCCCGGGCGGCCCGCGTGCCCGACGCCATGGCACCCTGCACGGAACCGGTCGCACGATGGTCGCCGCAGACGTACCTGCCCGGGCCGAAACGCGTGGTTCGGCTCAGCGGCCAGGGCGGCTCCATGACCGGCAGAGCCCCGTCGACCGTGTACACCCCGACCTGCTGCCAGCCGCTCGTGTCGGTGCCGTACAGCTCGGACAGGCGCCGGAGCACCGCACCGTCCACGCCGGGTCGGTCGCGGCCCAGCACGGAGCTGGAGATCAGCGCGGTGCCGGGCGGCGCGTACGTGGGCGCGACCTCGGTGAGGACGCAGGTGTTCAGCACCGCTCCGGAGCCGTCCACCACCAGGGTCGGCTCAGCCAGCGGTGTTCCCATGGCAGCGTGGTAATACGTGGTCACCGTACGGCCGTCCGGCACGGCCGAACCCGGCATCAGACGGGTCGCGGTGACGGCGTCCGTCGCCACGACGACGGACGTGGCCGACAGCTCGCGGCCGTCCGCCAGGAGCACCCCCGATGGGGTGACCGCGGCGACGGGTGTCTCCAGCCTCAGGACGCCGTCGGGCAGGCAGCGGGCCAGCTGGGCAGGCACGGCACCGATGCCGTGCGCGGGCAGACAGAGCGTTCCTCTGACCATGCTCCGCCAGACCAGATGGAAGAAGCGGGCGGAGGTCTCCAGCCGGTCCTCCAGGAACACTCCGGCCAGGAAAGGCCGCAGGATCTCCGTGACCGCCTCGTCCGACAGCCCCGCACGAGACAGGGTGGCGGCGGTGGAGCGGTCCGGACGTCGTTTGAGGGGGCCGACGGGGAGGACGGCGTCCCGCGCGGTAAGGGCAGCCATGGCTGCCAGGTCCCGGGCCGTCAGGGCCCGCCCGGGCAGCAGCGTGCCCGCCCTCCTCGGCTGCCGGGTCGGATCGGCGAGGCGGACAGGCCCTTTCGACGTGTGCGCGATGATCCCTGGGGTGAATGGCCTCAGCCGCAGGCTGGGCAGGTCCAGGCGTCGTTTCACCTGAGGATAGGACGTGTTGAACACCTGGAATCCGCGGTCCAGCAGGAACCCGTCCCGCCGGTCCGTGCGCATCCGGCCGCCCACACCGTCGGACGACTCCAGCAACGCCACCTGCTGACCCGAGCGGCACAGATCCAGGGCACAGGCCAGGCCGCCCAGACCCGCGCCGACCACGACGGTGAGCGGAGAGCGACGATGTTGAGCGGTCATGACCTCTTCCTTCGACGCGAACCTCTGTCCGTCACGAGTTGAGTCCGTCCCCCGGTGGCCTTCCGCGTGTTGGTCGCACGCGCTGACCATGATGAGGCCCGTCGTCTGCGGTGCGTCGTGCGCCAGGCGCGGAGGGCAAACACTCACAGTGTCCACTCGAACACGTTCCGTCCGGTGGAACCAGGCGCCACTTCGACCGCGTGTCGACCGGTGACTCCACATCACCTGAGCACGAGCGGCGACTCCACCGCCATGGCCGCCTCCGCCTGGTCGGAGAGCACGACTTCCAGGACGACGAACGGATGACCGGGCCATGGGTCGGGATCAGTGCTCGGTTGCCGCTCGCTGCAGCTGCGCGGTGATTTGCTGCCGGTCGATCTGGATCCAGTACTCGACGATGCGTCCTTGCATGACGGTGGGGTCGTCGGCGAGGGTGAAGCAGACGACATTGAGGCCGACCGGCGCCAGGAGCCGCAGGCCGGGTGTGCTCTCGACGGCGTCACCCAGGGCGCGTGCGCATCCGACGCACCTTTCGGTGATCTCACGGCGGCCGTCCTGCCCGTAGGCCCGCAGGGTGAACCAAGCGGCGAGAGCGTGCAGGCGACGGGAGTTCTCCGGCGTGAGGCGGGCCGTGCCGGGGTGTCTCCGAGGGGGCCGAGGTAAGCCGCCGCGTTCTGGAAGACGTTCGTCTGCAGGTTCCCGCCCGGCGGACTCGCCCTGTGGCTGCGGCTGACCACCGCCCCCGCCGACACCGTCGTGGATCGAAAGCCTGCCGGAACGGGGTCGCACGCGCGGCAGGCCCACGGTTCGCGGCCGACGCCGCCCTCGTCCACCGTCTGCGCGTGCCCTACACCCCACCCCTCTACGTACTCGACGAGATCGCCGCCGTTCTCGATGATGCCTGCCGAGACGGAGAACGGTGGTACCTCGTGAGCCGCCCCCGTCCCCCTCCGCACGACGGTCGGCCGCAGGAGGTACTCGCCGACGCGACGGGCGACACCCGCTCGTTCAACCCTCGGCGGGCGTGATCCGTGCCCGCAGAATGGGCGGGTGAACGACACCGTGATGACTGCCGCCGTTCTCTTCCGGCACGGCGGTCCGGAGGCACTCGAACTTCGAGATGACTGGCCGCTACCGAGCATCGGGCACGGTCAAGTGCTCGTGCGCGTAGGCGCGGCGGCAGTCAACAACACTGACGTGTGGACCAGGGAAGGCGCGTACGGGCTGCCCGGCCGCCCCGCGGCGAAGGCCGGCTGGCGCGGAGCACTGGACTTCCCCCGCATCCAGGGCGGCGACATCGCGGGCGTCATCAGCGAAACAGCCGCGGACGTGCCCGACGCGTGGCTGGGTCGCCGGGTCCTGGTCGATCCCGCCTTCTATGCGGATGCCCGCGACGACGCCGTGCCCGTCGGACTGCTCGGCAGCGAAGCGGACGGCGGCTTCGCGTCCTACGTAGCGGTCGATGCCGATCGTGTCCACGACATGAGCGCCTCCCCGCTCTCGGACCAGGAACTTGCCGCCCTTCCGGTGGCCTACGGCACGGCGATGGGCATGCTGGAACGCTCCCGCATCAGGAGCGGGGAGACGGTGCTGGTGACCGGCGCTTCCGGCGGGGTCGGACTCGCGCTCGTCCAGCTCGCCGCCGCTCGCGGCACACGGGTGGTGGCGCTCACGAGTACCTCCAAGGAGGCCGCACTGCGGGAGGCAGGCGCTGCGGCTGTCGTCTTCCGGGAGGCAGAACCGGCAGAGCTGCAGCACCGGCTGAGGGAGTTGGCGCCCGGAGGCCTCGATGCCGTCGCGGACGTGGCCGGCGGACCGTGGCTCGAACAACTCCTGCCCGTGCTGCGCGATGGTGCTCGCTGGGTCATCGCCGGAGCTGTCGCCGGGCCCGTCGTCACCTTCGACCTACGCCGTCTGTACCTGCACAACCTCAGTCTCATCGGCTCCTCGATGCACACCCGCGCCCACTTCGCCTCCTTGGCGGAAATGGCTCGCAACGGCACCGTACGACCCCGCATCGCCGGCAGCTATCGGCTTGGCGAACTCCACGCCGCCCAGGAGGAATTCCGGCGCGGCACACACGTAGGAAAGATCACCGTCACTCCGTGAGGTTCGTCGGGCCTGTCGCCCTACCCGGACCGTTCGACGAAGAGCGCGCTGGGAGCCTCGTTGGTTTCCTCTCGCCCCACCACTCGATCCGGTGACATACGGCCACGACAATCCGACGTAGCGTTATGGTGCTGCTGTCGGTGAGTGGCTGTGCAGTCGGTGTTGTGGCGTCGGCGAACGCAATCAGCTCGTCGCCCGTCGTCATGGCTCACAGTGGCTCACCGTAAGGAATGTTCGTGAAACTCTCCCTGCCCACATCCCCTCGGGTCACCGTCGCACTGGCGTCAAGCGCGCTCATCGCCACGGCGATGGTGACGTCCACGGGTCCCTCGTTCGCCGAATCCGCCCGTGGTCCGGAAGTGCAGCAGGCTGCTGCGAGCACCGCTCCACAGTGCGGCTTCTTCCGGTACAGCGTCCGAGAGTCCCGGTTCGCCGCATACAACCACTGCGGTGGGACCACGGTGTTGATCCATGTCGACGTCAGAGGAGGCGGCAGCGGGAACGACTTCCATCTCTGCGTCGGCCCCGGAGCCACGCAACTGCCGGGTGCGGGGCCGAACTACCTCAACGCGTACTACATCGGCGGTGCCGGGTGCCGGAGCGGAGACCGCACCGGACACACCCCCCACTGAGGTGGATGTGCCGGTCACGCCGGGGGCCCTGCGCACCGGTCCGAGTCCGGCTCCGCAAAAATGTTCCGTCGGCACCTAGTAGAGGGACAGGCCGTACACCGACAGCCACTCCACGACCGGCTGGTAGTAGGTGGCTCCTCCTGCCGCACAGTTTCCGGTGGTGGCGACGATGACGCCCAACGCGGTGCTACCGGCGAACGCGGGGCCACCCACGTCGCCGGGCTCGGAGCAGATGTTGGAGCGGAACAGTCCGCTCACCACACCCTCGGGGTAGTTGACCGTGACGTTCACGGCCGTGACTGTGCCGCAGCGGTATCCGGTCACCCGGCCCACGTGGCAGACGGACTGACCGACCGTCGGATTCGCGGCACCCGTGATGTCCTGCACCCCGCCGGCGGAGCCGCGCGAAACCTCGCCGGGGAAGACCACCGACGAATTCGTGTAACGGACGAGCGCGTAGTCGTTGCCGGGGAAGCTCGCGCTCGTGGTGGTGCCGATGAGCACGCTCAGGCTCGCGTCCGCGTACCAACGGGTGGCCCCCTGGGCGCAGCGACCCGTCACCAGACCGTAGAGGCTACTGCCGCTGCGGGCGTTGAAGCCGACGGTGCAGCGCGTTCCGGCGTTGCTGTGGATGACGTCGCCGCCACGCACCTCGATCGCCTTGCCGGCCGACCTGGTGGCATGACCACCGGAATCCTGCGCGTACGAGGTCGACCCTGCGGCGCTGAGCCAGCTGAGCAGCAGGATCATCGCTGCGACCGCCGAGGCGGCTGCGCGGAACGACCTGTCGATGCGCTGCGGAATCATGTTCCCTCCCCGTAGTGCGGAGCTGACATGTCATGCCCTTGCCATTATGCTCGCCAGTCCACCTTCCACAAGGTGACGTAGGGCGGTGAGCGGAGAGTGACCGGGGAGTAATCACGCCTCCCCCCGCCAACCCTGCCATTTCCCGACCCTCTTCCAGCACCGGCCGGCCTCGCGTCAGGCGCCACTGCGGCGCGCGTAGTGGCGCTGGGCCTTTGCGCGGTTCCCGCAGCCCGCCATCGAGCACCAGCGGCGGGTCCCGTTCTTCGAGATGTCGTAGAAGTGCAGGATGCAGGCGTTGTTGGCGCACGGGCGGATGCGCTCGGGGCGGCCGGCGAGCAGTTCCAGCCAGTTCTCCGCCGCGTGCCAGGCGGGCGCCCAGGTCGCGTCGTCCACGTCCACCCGCGTGCGCGGCGTCCCGTCCGGACCCAGGATCCGGCGTACTTGACCATGGGACAGCACCTCGTTGAGCGCCTTCACCGCGCCCTCCGGGGGCGGGTCCCCGCCTGCCACCAGGCCGTCGAGTGCCGCACGTACCCGTAGGAGCCGGTCGAGCGTGGCGGCGTCGGCCGGCGGCTCGTACGGGCCGGTGAGTTCCCGGACCGTGGGCGCGGCGAGCCAGATGGCCAGCCCCTCGGGCGTTTCCAGCAGGTCGTGATACCCCTCCGGGCCGATCCACCGCGTGTTCAGCAGGTCGAGCGCCGGCGGTTCGCCGGTCAGGGGACGCGGATCGATCCCCGGGGTGTGCGGCACGGGTCGGGCCCTTCCGTCTCGGACAGGCAGCCACCGACAGGGCGGCTCACCACCATCGATACTAACCGGCCAAGCCCCCGTGACCGGTTGACGGTGCTCGTTCTAACCCTTAACTTTCATTTCAACGGTTACGAGAAGCATCTCGCAGCCTTGACCCGGAAGCATGGGGAGCAGCCATGAGCAAGGCACCGACACTGCAGACCGGCCACATCGGCCTCAACGTCACCGACCTGGACCGCTCGCTCGCCTTCTACCGCGAGGTCTTCGACTTCGACGTGCTGGCCGAGGGCAAGGAGGACGACCGCCGCTGGGCGTTCCTGGGCCGCGGGTCCAGGCTGCTCGTCACCCTCTGGCAGCAGAGCGAGGGCACCTTCGCGGCGGACCTGCCCGGCCTGCATCACCTGTCCTTCCAGGTGGACACCGTCGAGGAGGTCCGGGCCACCGAAGAGGTGCTGCGCGGGCTCGGCGCCGCGTTCGCGTACGACGGCGTCGTCCCGCACGGGGAGCACGGCACGTCAGGCGGGATCTTCTTCACCGACCCCGACGGCACCCGTCTGGAGATCTACGCGCCCACCGGGGCCGACCCGTCGGATGCGCCGACCGCCGGTGCTCCCACCTGCGGGTTCTTCTAGGAGGGAGCCTGTCGTGGACAGCTATCACCGCGGTGAGATCGCCGTACAGGACCGGGCCGGCCTCACCCGGCAGGCCGGGTCCGCAGGCAGAGCGCTCAAGGACAGCATTCCCGAAGTGGCCGCCGCCTTCCTCGCCGGACAGCCGATGCTGGTGCTGGGAGGCACCGACAGGGCGGGCCGGGTCTGGGCCACCCAGCTCACGGGCGAGCCGGGGTTCCTGACCACACCCGACCCCCGGACTCTGCGTGTCGGTGCGCTCCCCCTGCCGGAGGATCCGCTCGCCGGCGTCCTGCTCGGTACGGGGGTGGGCGAGGCGCCCGCCCCTGCCCGGGTCGGCGCGATCGCCATCGAACCGGCCACCCGCCGCCGTATGCGGATCAACGGCCGCTCCGTCCAGGACGGTGCGGGCCTGCGCATCGACCTCGACCAGGTCGTCTCGAACTGCCCCAAGTACCTCCAGACCCGCGACTACCGCCTCCTCCCCGCAGACGACCCCAGGACCGACCTCACCGCCGGCAACCGCCGCTCCGTCACCGACAGCACCTCCCTGAGCCCCGCCCAGCAGCAGGCGCTGCGGTCCGCCGACACCTTCTTCATCGCCACCGCGTCCGACCAGGGCGACGCGGACGCCTCGCACCGGGGCGGCAACCCAGGCTTCGTCGAGGTGCTCTCGCCCACCCGGCTGCGCTGGCCCGACTACCTCGGCAACTCCATGTTCCTGACCCTGGGCAACCTCGAAATCAACCCCGCAGCGGGCATCCTGCTGCCCGGCTGGGAGACGGGCAGCACCCTGCACCTCACCGGCGCCGCCCGCACGGTGTGGGACGCGGCGGAGATCGCCCGCGTCCCCGGGGCGCAGCGGCTCGTCGAGTTCGAGATCGCGGCCGTGCGGGAGATCATGGCCACCTCGCGCCTTCGCTGGTCGCAGCCCGGATACTCCCGGTTCAACCCGCCGGTCGCCGGGAGACCTTCTGATCGGCCATGACACGCACGTCGCACCGACGCCAAGCGCGGGGAAGTCCCGGTCAACCATCGGCCCGGGGCTTCCCCATGAGACGGATCAAGCAAGAGGAGCAGGTGGAGCGGTGAGACGCATCGAAGAGTGAGCCGGGTCAAGGCGGCGTGTCAGGACGCTGTCGGCGTCCAGGCACCGAGCCAGTCCACTGTCTCCTGACCTGCGGCCTGGCTGTCGGTCAGTTGCGGGCGGTCGCTGCTCGCGGTGCCCGCGCGCGGACCGGTGTCCCGGTACTCGGCGAAACGGTCGCCCTGCCACGAGATGCCACCCATGTCGGCCCACGGGGGGCCGCCTTGGTCACAGCGCTCAGCAAAGGACGGACTAGCGCGGCACATGGTTGCCGGGCCTGGTCGAGGCCCGCAGCACATCGCCTTCACCAGCATCGCCTGCACCCTCATCTGCTACCGCGGGCTCGTGTCCTGATGCGCCGGCGCGTCGCGCTGGACGGGTGGAGCCGCGTCACGAACCCTCGACAGGTAGCCCCGCCACGAACTCCGAAAGATCGCACGACCGGGGCGGGACCTGCCCATGAGAGAACCGCTGGTAGTGATTGGCGACGAGACGACGCAATTCGGCCTCGGCCGGTTCGTCACCGTTGAGTTCAAGGGACACCTGGTGCGGCTCACCCGTCATGCGCAACGGTCTGGCCAGGGCGTCGAACCCGCATGAGTAGTCGTCGGGCATCTCCCACCACGCCTCGGCAGACGCTCGGTCCTCAAGGACATACATGGAGTAGTCGTCATCGAAGAGGATCACGGGGCCGATCGGCATATTCATTGACGGAGTATTGCGCACCCTGCAGATCAGATGCGTGCCTCAGCAAGCGTGAGCCGACGCTGATGTTCCCGAGTGAGATGGCTTCTTATGGCTGGCGGACACCAGCAGATGCGTGCCCCGCTCGATCACCGTACGGTCGGTCTGAGCATTCCTGACAGGACGGTCCTCGTACTGGCCCGGGGCCACTTCGCACGTACGCGGGACCAGTCGTCCGTCGGCTGACGGACTGCGGCCGGCCCGCCTGCCCTCAGTTGCCGTCTGCCTCGAGAAGGTGACTCGCCACTTGGTCGGTGGGCTGCACCCGTACACGCGTGATGGGCACAGGCCGCACTCCCCCAGACATTCAGCACCACCCTGCTTACGGCGATCACCGCTTCGACGGCGGCAGCCCGGACCAGCTCGGCACGGACAGGTAGCCGCGAACTGCGTCCTACTTCTGGCGGCGAAGCAACGTGGTGAGCGCCTCCGATTTCGAGGACCGCACGAGGACGTCTGGGTCTCCGGCAGCCAGCTGATAGTCGTAGGTGCCACGCGGCGCTTTACACTTCGGCGCGCGGCCGACCGGTTGAGCACCGGTCGTCTGCAGCACCCCGTTTTCGTACGAGAGAAGAGCGGCCTCCCATCGGCACGTACGGTTGCCTGCGACCAGTTCACCGGTCACCGCGTCCGACCCGAGTTCGCCTTCACCGAACGTGATCCGCAGCCCGTTGCCGTCCCGCCAGACACCGCGCAGGACGGCGGGCACCTCCACGTACCCCGGCTCTACGTACTCCACGTCGGTCGAGGCGTTGCCCTCCACCCAGGCCATCGAACCGTCTGGACGGGCTTCCAGGCGCATGCTGCGCGGTACCCCGCAGGTCCGTGACGGGCCCGGGCCAGCCCCGTCCATCGTGAACTCAGAGACAACCAGCGCCTTCTCGCTCCTGGACGTCGCGACCGCGCTGCCCCGGCAGATGCCGTCACCCGTGGCCGCCACGACGTCGATCCCGTTGGCGGACGTGACACGCCGGGGTATGTCCAGGCGGATGACGAACAGGGGAACGTCCTCGCCGTGCTCTGCCAGCCACCCACCCGAGAAGTCGGTGCCCGGCCCGGTCGCGTCGAGGATTGACTCCCGAGGGGAGTCCTCCCTGCCCCAGAGTCCGTACGCACTTGCTGCTGCGACCAAGACCCCGGCTGTCAGCATGGCGGCCACGACGCGCCCGCGCCGGCGTTTCGGCGCGGGCTCCAGGGCTACGTCCGTGCCTGTCTCGTCCTTTGCGGGCGGGGAGGCATGCACCACTTCCGGTTCCGGCCCCATGTCCCAGTCTGCCGACGGCCCGGACGTGTGGATTGACAACACCGCAAGGCCGGAGCCCGCCCGGCCCTCCTCGCGTAAGGCCACGGCAGGCACCGGCTCCCCGGCGAACTGGTGGACCCGGGCCAGCAGGGTCGGCGGCAGCCACGCACCTTCAGGTGCGGTCCTCGTCCACTCGGCGATCTGCGTCGTACTTGGCCGCTCCGCCGGATCCTTCGCCAGGCAATCCCTGACCAGGTCGGCAACCGACTCCGGAAGCCCGGTGAGATCCGGCTCCTCGTAGGCGATACGGAAGAGCAGGGCGTGGATCCCGGAGCTCCCGTCCCCGAACGGAGTCCGGCCTGTTGCCGCGTAGGCCAGCACGGAACCCAGGGAGAACACGTCACCGGCCGGGGTGACCTGTTGGCCTCGCACCTGCTCGGGCGCCATGTACCGAGGCGAACCCGGCCCGGAACCGGCCGAGGACAGCGTGTCGGCGTCGGTCCCTTCCAGGGCCCTGGCGATACCGAAGTCGATGACCCTGGGCCCTTGCGCGGTGAGCAGCACGTTGGACGGCTTGAGATCGCGGTGGACGATCCCAGCACGGTGGATCGCGGTGAGGGCCAGAGCCATCCGATGGGCGAGTACAGGGGCGGACGCCGAGGGCAGCGGTCCGAACCCCCCGTCCACCACATTCTGCAAGGTGGGGCCGGCGATGTAGGTGGTGGCAATCCACGGAGGTGTCCCAGCGGTGTCCGCATCGAGAACTGGTGCCGTCCACACGTCACCGACCCGACGAGCCGCACGCACCTCACGGGCGAACCTGGCACGGAAGGTGGGATGTTCGGCGATCTCCGCCCTGATCGTCTTCACTGCGACCAGAGCGTCACCCGTCTCGTCACGGTGCCGCGCCAGATATACCCGCCCCATGCCTCCCGCCCCCAGTCGGCCGAGCAGCCAGTAAGGGCCGAGGTGTGACGGGTCCTCGTCAGTCAGTGGTCGCATGGCGTGGAATCCTTGCACGTCATTGATGCGACCCGGGCAGAATCCGGCCGAACCCTCACGCCACCGCAGCCGACACCCACTCCGTACGCCTCGTTGCCGTCGCCGACTTCGACAACGGGACGTGCGGGCCAGCACATTGGGACGCATGGCTCCCTCGGCGATACGGCCCATCTGTCACCCAGAGCGAGTTCACATCCGCCCGGCACCCGCCAAGCCGACCTCCAAACGGTGGGCTGTCCCGGGCGCAGCCCACCCGCAGTCCGTCCTGCCACGGCAGACCTGGCAATCGGATCGGAAGGCGGGTAGCCAGGCGGCCGTACGAGACGCACCCGTCACGGAACACACCTCGCCCGGGATTTCCGGCACTATCAGTTCCGTCGGCCAACCGATCTGACGGTTTCGGTAGCCCGTCCGGGCTGCCGAAGCGGGACGTGTCCGAACGTTCCGACGGAACGCCGGCGACGGTGCCATGGTGGATGCATGAATGCAGACCTCTCGGCGGCCTCCTCGTTCATGGCCGCTCATGCCCGAGTTCTCGATCGTCGACGGTTCGAGATGATCCTCGGCGAAGCCGACGCCGGCTCCGTACTCGCGGCCGTCGACGGCTACCGCAATCAGGACGGCGGGTACGGCTGGGGGCTCGAACCGGACCTGCGTGCGCCCGAAAGTCAGCCCGCTGGCGCGCTGCACGCGTTCGAGGTGTTCCAGGAGGTCGCTCCGGCCACAACGCCACACGCGGTGCAACTGTGCGACTGGCTGGCGTCGGTCTCGCTACCCGACGGCGGCTTGCCCTTGGCCCTGCCGGTCGAGGACGCGAGCGGCTGCGCACCGTTCTGGGCCCAGGCCGACCCGAAGGTCTCCACCCTGCAGAGCACGTCGTTCGCAGTCGGCGCTGCCTTGCGGGTGGCCGCGTACGACTCCGCCGTCGCCGCCCATCCCTGGCTCGACCGGGCGACGCAGTACTGCCTGACCGCAATCGAAGCGATCGGCGACAGACCGCACGCGATCGAATTGTCGTTCGCGTTGCGCTTCCTCGACGCCGTGTCCGATACCCGCCCGGAGGCGGTAGCGCTGCTCGACCGCCTCCGCCGGTTCATCCCCGAGAGTGGTGTGCTGCCTGTCGAAGGTGGTTCCTCGGACGAGGTCATCCGGCCACTCGACATCGCCCCCGCTCCCGGTCGTCCCGCTCGCACGCTGTACGACGCGGACGTCATCGACACCGAGCTGAGTCGGCTGGCTGCCGAACAGCAGGACGACGGTGGCTGGTTGGTCGATTTCGTAAGCTATTCGCCGGCCGCCGCCCTCGAGTGGCGCGGATACCGGACCGTAGCCGCCTTGTCGGTCCTGAAGCAGAACTCCGCAATCTGACACCGGCCACCCGGCGTTGTGCCGGCCGTTCCGACGTCACAACGGGCACATGTCTGCCGAACGAGGCCGGTCGGCATGGCGATGGCGGCCAACGCCATGGTCCACGACAGTTGACGGGGCAGCGAGGCGAGGCGTGCTGGCAGCATGGTCCTCATGGCCGTAGAGGGACTGGGGAAGATCGCCGTGCGCTGCGCACGCGAATGGGATGCGGACGCGCTGCTTCAGATCGACTCGGTGGCGATGGACGGCGACGACGAGCGGCGCATGAGCATCCACCGGTGGTGCCGACGGGGCCTCGTCGCCATGGCCGAGGATGCGTCGGGGGCCCTGGGCTACTGCGTGGTGGAGTACACGTTCTTCGAGCAGGGCTTTGTCGCAATGCTCATGGTGGCGCCCGCCGCCCGTGGCCGAGGCGTGGGTACGCGCCTGCTCGCCCACGCGGCGGCATCACGCACCACCCCGAAGCTGTTCACCTCGACGAACGTGTCCAACCAGCCGATGCAGCGGCTCCTGCAGCGGGCGGGTTGGAGCCCGGTCGGCCTGCTCCACGGCTTGGACGAGGGCGACCCCGAGCTGTTCTACCTCTGCCCACGGGAACCTGCCGCTGCTCGCCCGTGACAGGAACCTCTGAATACTCGACAGAGCGGCTCGCGCGCTCTGGTCCGGAGGTTCCGGCGGATGACGGTGGAAGCCTCAACTGCCGAGTCGGTCAGAGGGCGGCGAGCAAGTCGTCGAGTGGTGCGGGTACGCGGTCGGGCTCGAGGGCCTCGACGAGGACGTGGCCGTAACGGATCTTGCGTCCCTTCTTCGTGCCGAGGAAGCGCCGGAACTGCTGCTGCGAGGTGCGGCCTTGCTGTGCGGGCTGGTGCAGGAAGGTCTGCAGGGCACGCAGGTCGCCCTCCTCCTGGACGAGCTCCTCCACCCGTCCCACACCCACTGCGCGGATGAGCTCGTCCTCCAGATCCGCCGCGCAGACGAAGAACCCCTGATGTGCCGCACCGGCCCGCTCCAAGCCCCGCGCGTAGTAGCGGGCCTCGGCCTCGTCGCACAGTCCGGTGAGGCGGAGGCCCAGGCCCGGTGGCCCGAGGATGTGTGCGAAGCGCCCGACGCTCATCGCACCGCCCATCGACAGTACGCACACTCCTTCGGCCGCCAGGTTCCGGCCGCGGCTCCCAGCCAGAGCGCTGACCGCTGCGACGTCGCTCGGCCCTTCGAGCAGGACTGCTGCCCGGACGCCCAGTCCCGTGGCGAGTTCACGCGCGGGGTCGCCGGGACCACCGGCCGCCCACGCGGTGACCGCCTCCCGGAACAATCCCATGTCAGCCATGGGACGAGTCTCCGCCCTTTCCGACTGTCACGGTAGGGATTTCCTGCCGACGCCCCGGTCGGTTGCGGGCAGTCGTGCCCGGTCGGCAGAAAGGCGTGAGAGCCGCGAAGGCCGCGTCGTCGATCAGGGTGCCGCCGAGGCGCATCACCACCGTGCCGGCGGGGATCGGGACCGTGGCGTAGAGACCTTGGCCCTCGATCGGGGACGAGGGTAGTGCGGCGCTGGGTATCAGCCAGGATTCCGCTGGGTGACGGCGTGCGCTCATGCAGCAGAGCGTACGAGCGGCCGGTCAGCGCTCAGGTTCTCGCCACTCCCCCGCCCCGCCCGGTGCTCCGACCGGGCTCGTCGGCGGTGCTCCCCCACCGGTTCCGATCGGGGAGCGGACGGGGATACCCGGTGGCTTTCGTGGTCCTTCCCTCGCAGAGTGATCGCATGACGACTCCCGTTCCCGAGTTCCTCCCCGGTCTCGAGCTGTCGCGGATCCTCTACGAGGAGGCGGTGCGGCCGATTCTCGATGAGGCGTATCCAGGGCTTCAGTACGCCGCCGCGAGGGTAGGTGTCGGATCCGAGGTGCTCGGCTTCGATACCGCACGGTCGGCGGATCACGACTGGGGCCCGCGCCTGGATCTCTTTCTCGCACCGAAGGCGGCTGCCGAGTACGGGGCCGACCTGCACGCACTCCTGAGGGAAAGGCTGCCGAAGGACGTGCGGGGCTGGCCGACCCATTTCCGTCATGGGGACCCGGTCGACCCGGTGGGTCTCATGGAGCGCACGGACGGTCCGGTGAACCACCGCGTCGCGGTGAACGACGTCAGCACATGGCTGGCCGGTCGGCTCGGCCCCGGTTCGGCGTCCGGCGAGCCGACGGTGGGCGACTGGCTGGCGATGCCGCAGCAGAGGCTCGCCGAGGTCACCGGGGGCGCGGTGTTCCACGACGGGCTCGGCACGCTCACGGCGGCACGGCGCCAGCTGGCCTGGTACCCCGATGAGGTGTGGCGGTACCTGTTGGCGTGCCAGTGGCAGCGGATCTCCCAGGAGGAAGCGTTCGTCGGACGCTGCGCCGAGGTGGGAGACGATCTCGGATCGGCCGTGGTCACCGGGCGGCTCGTGCGTGACCTGATGCGATTGTGCCTGCTCCTCGGACGAACGTACGCGCCCTACAGCAAGTGGCTGGGAAGTGCGTTCCGTCGGCTGCCGGTCGCCGAGGACCTGATGCCGTCGCTGCGGGGCGCGGTGACGGCAACGGAGTACGCGGCGCGTGAGCAGCACCTCTGTGACGCCTACGAGGTCGTGGCCGCTCTGCAGAACGACACGGGGCTCGCCGAGTACGTGGACCCGACACGGCGGCGGTACCACAACCGCCCGTTCCAGGTGCTGCATGCCGAACGCTTCGCGCACGCTCTGGAACGGACGATCACCGACCAGGTTCTGCGGGGCCTGCCTCTGTCCGGGAGCGTGGACCAGTGGACGGACAACACCGATCTTCTTGGGCAGCAAGGTCCGGTGCGTGCGGCGATCAACGCTCTCGGATGAGGGTGAGGGTGAGGGTGAGCGGCTCAAGACCTCTGGCGCGGCCGGATTCTTTCGACGAGGTGCCCGGGGGTGTGGGTGCTCGGGCGTGCGGGGTGCGAACAGGGCGAGAATCGTCGGCCAGGTCCGGCCGAGGGGGACGGAGATCCGCCGGATCGGTCATCCACGGCGAACTGCTCACCGCGACCACACCGTTGCCGGCCCGCGTTCCGGGAGCCGAAGCCGGCGTGCCCCTCCTCGTCGCCGCGATGGGACCTCAAGCCCTGTGCGTCAGTGGCGAGTTGGCGGACGGAATCCTTCCCTACCTCGCCGGACCCCGCGCCCTGTCCGAGCACATCGTGCCGACCGTGACCGCGGCGGCGGAGGCGGCGGGCCGCCCAGCGCCCAGAATTGTGGCTCTGGTGTACGGCGTGGTCACCGATGATGCCGACGCCGTACGCGCAAAGGCAGCCGAACAGCTGGCGTTCTACGAGCAGTTCCCGTCCAATGCGAGGGCCATCGAGCTCTCCGGCGGCAAACGGGCTGCCGACGTGGCGGTGATCGGCGACGAGCGCATCGTCGCCGACGAGGTGCGACGCTATCGGGACGCCGGGGCCACGGAGGTGGTGTTCTCAGGGACGGACATCGCCGGGGACACCGACCGCCGCCGTACCTGGGATCTGCTTGGCCGGCTTGCGGAGTAGTTGGTCCCCGGATCCGTCCGACGTGGCTGTTCGTCACCGGCCCTTGACTTGGAGTCCTCTCCAGCACCTAGCGTCTCGGCCATGACGACACCTCAGCACAAGATCGGATCGGGCTTCGGTGCGCGGAGCACCACGGACGACGTACTGAGCGGGGTCGACCTCTCCGGCAGCACCGCGATCGTCACCGGTGGCTACTCGGGACTCGGCCTGGAGACCACCCGCGCCCTGGCGGGTGCCGGAGCCCGCGTCATCGTCCCCGCCCGGCGACGGGCGGCCGCCGAGGAGGCGGTCAAGGGCATCGACGGCGTCGAGACCGACGACCTCGACCTGTCCGACCTCGACAGCGTCCGCGGATTCGCCGAACGGTTCCTGGCCTCCGGTCGCGAAGTCGACATCGTGATCAACAACGCCGGGATCATGGCCTGC
Source organism: Streptomyces sp. NBC_00887 (assembly GCF_045207585.1). NCBI lineage: Bacteria > Bacillati > Actinomycetota > Actinomycetes > Kitasatosporales > Streptomycetaceae > Streptomyces > Streptomyces sp. NBC_00887. The sequence continues at coordinate 9,546,684 of NZ_CP108788.1, read as the reverse complement.
CCCGAGACGCGTGTCGGCCCGGGGTGGGAGGCGCAGTTCGCCACCAACCACCTCGGTCACTACGCGCTGGTCAACCATCTCTGGCCGGCGATCGCACGCGGTGGCGCGCGCGTCATCGCCGTGTCCTCCGGCGCCCACGGAATCACCGGCGTGCGCTGGGACGACGTGCAGTTCGAGCGCGGTTACGACAGGTGGCAGGCGTACGGGCAGGCGAAGGCGGCGAACGTGCTGTTCGCCGTGCATCTCGATGCGCTCGGTCGGGACTCGGGAGTCAGGGCGTTCGCGCTGCATCCGGGCAGCATCCTCACCCCGTTGCAGCGCCACCTTCCGAAGTCGGAGATGGTCGAGGCGGGCTGGATCGACGAGAGCGGCAACCCGACCGATCCCACCTTCAAGACGCCCGAGCAGGGCGCGGCGACTCAGGTGTGGGCGGCGACCTCTCGCCAACTCGCCGGCCTGGGCGGCGTGTACTGCGAGGACTGCGACGTGGCCGAGCCGGCCGGCGACGGCTCGGAGGGCGGTGTGCACGCACATGCGACCGACCCCGAGCAGGCCGCGCGCCTGTGGGCGCTGTCGGCCGACCTCACAGGCGTCAACGCTTTCGCGGCGGCGACGTAGAGGGGCCTGCCTTCGGGGACGCGGACCAGGAGGACACCGCTCTTTGAGGACACGCGCCCGAGCCGGCCATTCGCAGGTCGGGTGGAGGCTTGGGGCTTCGGGTACGGCTGTGAGCGTGTCGCCGTCCGACGGCTCAGCAGACTCGCCCACCTGGAGCTCCCACTCGCCTGCGACAGACGGCTCCGGCCCTCGCCCTCCTGGTCACCGAACACCGAGCCCCGGAACGCACCGGGCTTGCAGCCCGCAGATGTGAGAGTTGACTCTCACATGATGTGAGAGGAAACTCTCACATCATGGATTCCAGGAACCGGCTGGGCGATATCGAGATCACCGATCCGCAGGCGATGCGGGCGTTGGCGCATCCCGTGAGGCTGGCGATCCTCGACCGTCTGCTACGACACGGGCCGGCGACAGCAACGCAACTCGCACCCGAAGTGGGAGCAACTCCCTCGGTGACCAGCTGGCATCTGCGGCACCTGGCGGGTTTCGGGCTGGTCCGTGATGCCGAGGCCGGGGCGGACCGCCGGCAACGGCGGTGGGAGGCGGCAGCCCGTGGTTTCCGCTTCGAGGCGCCGGAGGACGAGGAGGGCAGGGCGGCCGCGCAGGTCCTGTCCCGGGAGATGTTCGTGCGCTACGGGGATCTGCCGGACAGATGGCTGGCCGAGGTCGAGCCCGGCCTGGAGCCCGTCTGGCAGAGGGCCAGTGGACTTGCCCACACCCGTGTGGTCGTTTCGGCGGAGGAACTCGCGGCGATTCAGGACGGGATCGAGCGGGTGCTTGCGCCGTACGTGACACGCGACCCTGCCGAGCGTCCGGCGGGAAGCCGTGGCGTCCGGCTGATGCGCTACGCACTGCCGGAGCGGGACGAGGGGCGCACGGACGGTCGCCCGTGACCGCCCCGGCGACGGACACTCCGGCATCCCTGTGGCGTAACGCGCGCTTCCGCCGGTTCTGGGCGGGACAGTCGATATCGGAGTTCGGTGACCGGATCACCGAACTGGCACTGCCGTTGATCGCGGTGACAGCGCTCGGTGCCTCGGCCAACCAGGTGGCATGGCTGACCGCGCTCATCTGGACGCCGAACCTCCTCGGCATCTTCCTGGGGGCCTGGGTCGACCGACGCGTCCACAAACGACGCCTGATGGTTCTCGCCGATCTGGTGCGCGGTGCGGTGCTGATCAGCCTGCCCGTCGCGTACCTGCTCGATGCGGTGAGCCTCGGTCAGCTGTATGCAGTGGCGTTGCTGACCGGCGCCGCAGCCGTGCTGTTCAGCACCGCCTATCCGCCCTTCTTCGTTCAGCTCGTGCCTCGCTCGTCCTATGTCGAGGCCAACAGCAAGCTCAGTACGAGCCGGTCGGTGTCGTACGTGGTCGGGCCGGCGGTGGGCGGCGGTCTCGTGCAGGCGTTGACCGCTCCCGTCGCTGTCGTCGTCGATGCCCTGTCGTATCTGGCCTCCGCGTTCCTGATCGGGCGGATCCCGCTCGGTGAACATCGCGCCGACACCGGCGGAACCGCGGTTCCTTCATTGCTCCGGCGTGCCGGGGAAGGGCTGGCCTTCGTCGGGCGGCACCCGGTACTGCGTGCAGGGCTCGGCTGTGCAGCGACCGTCAACTTCTTCACCTTTGTTGCGGGCAGCGGGCTGATGGTGCTGTTCGCCAGCCGTGTGCTCGGACTGTCCGCCGGAGTCATCGGCCTGGCGATGGGCATCGGCTCCACCGGCGCTCTCCTCGGTGCCGTGATCGCCCCGCGGGTCTCGCGCCGTATCGGTGTGGGCCGCAGCATCGTGGTGGGAGCGGTGCTGTTCCCGGCGCCCATCGCCATCGCGGCGTGCGCGGGAGGCCCGCTCTGGGCGCGTGCCGGAGCGCTGGCCGCGGCGAGGTTCCTCTCCGGAGTCGGCGTCATGCTCTTCGACGTCAATCTCAACTCCCTGCAGACCAGCGTGATCCCCGACGGGATGCGCAGCCGCGTGGCAGGTGCTTACAGCACGCTCAACTACGGCATCCGCCCTGTCGGGGCCCTCGTCGGCGGCCTGCTCGCCACCGTCTTCGACCTGCGGACGGCGCTGCTCGTCGGGGCCGTCGGCGGAGCCCTGTCGTTGCTCTGGCTGCTCTCTTCGCCCATACCGCGCATCCACTCCCTGGCTGCCGACGACGTGGCCACGGCACGCGGGGATGGCGAGCCGAGCAGGACCGGGTAGCGGGCGCGATCCGTCTGCCGTACGGGCGGCCGGGAGTAGCTGAGGACCTTCTTGGCGTGTCCGGCGCCGGACCGACCAGCAACCGGGCACGGGGTCCCACAGGTACTCCACGTCGCCGAGGCCTGCTGGCCTCACCTGAGCCATCTCCCTGGCCTGGTCGAACTGGTCGAGCAGTACGCCCAAACGATCGGTCCGCGCGCCCTCGATCGCCATGCCCGGCTCCCCTCGCCGTCTCTTATCCCGTTGCGCTCAGGCGGAAACTAACGGCCCGCCCCACGGGGCGCGACTGATTTCCCCAACGGGAAGCGGTGCGGCACGACGCTGAGAGGTGTTCTCAGCAGTCGAGTCAAGTCGAGTCGAGTCAGAACGCCGAGATGAAGAGGTGAGTGGCGAGTGCGGCGATCAGGCCGCTCGAGAGCAAGGCGGTGACGAGCCGCCCGCGGCTGCCGGTCAGCGTTCGTCCCAGCAGTGCCCCGCCGCCGACGAGCAACAACTGCCAGCTGGTGGAGGCCACGAACGCAGCGAGGACGAATACCGCCTTTTCCATGAAGTGGGCAGCCGCCGCGATATCGCTGCCGAGCACGAGCGCCGCGAAGTAGATCACGGTCATGGGGTTCATCATCGTGATCGCCAGCAACGCCGCAAAGGCACGCGCGGGAGTGAGGGGCGTCGACTCTGTTCGGGTCGCGGTCTGCCGTTTGCGGTACTGGCGGATGCCCGTGGCGCCGCCCCAGAGCGCCAGCACCATGAGGACCGAGGCGGAGGCCCACTGCAGGGGAAGCATGACCGGCTCGACGAGGGGAGTGATCGTGGAGCCCCCGGCCACGGCGATCAACGCGTAGAGGCCGTCAGCGGTTGCCACCCCCAGAGCGGCGAACGCACCGATCTTGGGAGACGTACGGGCTGTCAGGGCCACCAGGTACGTCCCGACCGCTCCCACCGGCATGGCGATCCCGAAGCCGGCGAGGAGCCCCGCGACCAGAACGGCGCTCACGAGTGCGGGAACTTAGGCCTTCGCGGTCGGCCAGGCTGCTGCTGGGCTCGCACCGATCGGGCGGTGGAGGTCAGGAGCACGGCGGCGGTGGTCGTAGTCATGGGCGGATGTTGTCGGTAGGGCGGGCGGTCTTTCAAATCATTTTCCGTCCGTTTCACAGCCAGGGCCACGACCAAGGCGAACAGTGCCCTCCTGAAGGGTGGTCGGTGACCGTCACCGAGCACCGCCAACCGCCTGTCTGCCTGGAAATCCACGAGCCATCCGGTCAAGGTCCATGCATGATGCCTTCCGTGAACCATGTCCTGTGCGGGCTCGCTGCCAACGCGGCTCTGCCGTCCGAGCTGGTCGACCGGCTGATCACGGTCGCGGACGCCGATATCGCCGCGGCCCTCGCCGGTCACGCGGACCTCAGCCCTGCGCAGGCGGTCGCGTTGGCCTCGTCCGCCGAAGAAAGTGCGGTGCGGCTCGCGTACCAGGGCCGGCTGACCGCCGCCGACGTTGATCCCGCGGCACAGCCTCGCGCCGCCCTCGCCCTGCTCGAAGAGGGTGCCGGTGGACCGGAATGGGCTCGTCTCCTTGCGGCCGATCCCGTTGTCGACCATCGGGAGAAGCTGGCCCGCTGCCCCGACCTCCCGCCCGATGTGGTGGAGATGCTCGCCACGGACTCGGACGTGCGCGTCGTCGCGGAGTTCGCGTTGTGGACCACGCCTGATGCGGCCGCCAGGCTTGCGGGGCATCCACATGCCGAGGTCCGCCGCGCTGTGGCGGTCAATGAGGCGACGCCCCCGGCCGTACTGGCGGCGCTCATCAGCAGCGACGGGCTGTCTCACGCGCGGCGGTGCCTAGTCTGCGACCGCGAAGATCCGCCGTTCGTGCACGATCCGCAATGCTCACGGCTGGATTGCGATCTGCTGCCGGGCGCCTCCTGCGACGGCTCCCACGAATCCACCGTGCACGACTTGCTGCATGCGGCACTGCAGAACCCGGCCACGCCCGTGGAAGCCGTTGTCGGCTTCGCCGATCATCCTTCGATGCTCCTGCGCTGGGCACTCGCCGCCCGCCCCGACCTGCCCCCCGAGGTGTGCGCACGGATCGCCGTAGATCCCGTTCCCGGTGTCCGCGCCGACCTCGCCGCAAATCCCTCGATCGACGACGACGTGATCCGTGCCCTGGCCGAGGACGAGGACCACACCGTGCGGCGACAGTCGCGCACAACCCACACGTACCGCTCGACGTGCTGACCCGGCTGGCCGGCATGGCCACAGTCGGCTCCACCCTGCTGCCGCGGATCGCGTCCGCCTCCCCCACCGAGGTCAGGGAGCTGGCCCAGTCGCCGGACCCGGCCGCGCGGATGCTCGTGGCCCACCGACGGGACCTCCCGGCCGAGATCCGCGACGCGCTGGCCACCGATCCCGACGCCAAAGTGGTCAAGTCCGTCGCTCCGCACCCCGGCCTCCTCGATTCGCAGCTGCGCTCCATGGTCGTCCGGCACGGAGTCCGGGTCATCGCCGAAGTGGCGGCCAACCCGGACGCGACTCCGGCACTGCTGGAGTACCTGACCCGACACGAACCACTGGTACAGAAGGCGTTCCGCCAGATCGCCCGTCACCCCAACGCGACGGCCCCGGCACTGCTCGCCTGCTTGGCGGACCATCGGGCGAGGCCGATAGCCGCCGGTCATCCGACACTCCCGCCGCTGGTTGTCGCAGAGCTGCTCACTGATGGGAACGGTCAGGTAGCCGAAGCGGCGGCAGCCAACCCGTCGTTGCCGCTCGCCGTGATGGCGGAACTACTGCCCCAGGGCCTCTCACCGTTCGGTCACGAAATGTGATGGAGCGCATGGTGTCCCGGCCCTGGTTGGACACGTCGGCAGCGGAGACGGGTGGGCACGCTCGTACGCGAACGGATGCTCCGAGTAGAGGAAGATCACTGCGATCACGAGCACGCCCACTGTGAACCCGCCGAGCCAAAGGACCGGAACCCAGTCCATCGCGAATGCCCCGCTTCGTTCGTCGCCAGGATTCCTTCCTCGGATGACCAACGTCAGCCCCAGCAGAAGGGCGACCGGAACCTCGATGAGCAGCAGGATCAGACTGATACAGCCACCCGCGAATCCGTCACCTCGCGAGTCGGAACACCTCCCGGACCGGGCATCAGTCGCAAGCAGACGCGGCGTACGCGAACTCGGTTCGAAGGCCATGACCACACCCCCGTACGGTGCGCCGTGCACTGCGTCGCTGTTCACCGGGCCGAGACCCAGTCGTGCTGAGCCCAGCACCCTGCCATGACGTGTCCGGCCGATCACGCCGCTCGGTGAGGTGCAGCGAGGGAGAGGGCCCGATGAGTGCGGTGGGGCTGAGTCGGGCGGAAGCGATCGCGCTCGTGCAGCGGATCATGGAGGCGGACTACTACGCCTGTGAGGATGAGGTGAACGACTGGCTGGACAGGCTCGACAGAGCTCTTTCCTGCCCGTCCGGTCACGTCAGCGACCTGGTCTTCTGGCCGCCGGTGCGGGAGTTGTCGGCCGAGGACGTGGTCGACCATGCCTTGGGGTATCGGCCGATCGTCTTGTGACGCCGGTAGTCACCTGCGGAGCCAGATCACGAAGGTTGCCGCGGTGGCGGTGCCGAGGAAGACGTAGCCGCGCTTGTCGTAGCGAGTGGCGACTGCCCGGTGCTGCTTGAAGCGGACGTGCGGCCTTCTGGGCCATCACCGTGTTCGCTGCTGCGGTCACGAAAGTGGCTGTTCCAGGACTGGATCGGGTCCCGCAAGCGCCGGCGGCGCCTTTCGTGACGAGGTTCGGGTGTTGCCCCTCCGCATCACCGGCCGACCGGCCACCCTCCGCCACCGCACCAGCCTCCGACGGCTCCTGACGAACCCTCAGGTCAGGAGCAACGTCTCAGGCGCGGCGGACCCGCCAGAGCCACACTGCCGTGCCGGCCAGCAGAACCAGCGTCGCCAGGTTGGCGAGGAGGGCCGGGCCGTCGCCCGACGGGCCGCCACTGGACAGGTTCCACGTGACTATGAAGGCACTCGGCAGGACGGCGGCAAGCAGCACGCCAGTGGTCTTCTGGACGGCGGCCCAGTGCACCGAGGTGCAGAGAAGTACCGCGCCGGTGATGCGGAACAGGACGCCGAACACCGGCCCGGGGAGGTCAGGGAAGACCATCATGAAGGGCAGCGAGAGAGTGAGCATCAGGAGCGGGACCAGGGGGTGCACCTTGCCCCGTCGGGCGGGTGTACCGACACCGTCTCCGCCCGTGGTCCCGACAGCCGCGTTCCCCGACTCGGCCAGCGCTGTCGCCGCGATCATGCGGGGGTCCCCCAGCTCCGCCAGGACCTCGCCGATGGGGGTATCCGGGTGTTCGGCGCGCGTCACCTCGATGTGTTCGGCAAGGTCGGCGAGGAGTTCCTGGCGACGTTCGGCGGGGAGCGCGGAGGTCTCGCGCTCGACGGCGGAGAGGTAGTCGCGTACGGGATCGGCAGAGGTCTTCATTCGTGGTCTCCGGTGGAGGGGTGCGGGGTGGTCAGGAAGGCGTCGACGGCGTCGCGGAAGCCGGGCCAGACCCGGGTGAACTCGTCGAGTGCGGCCCGGCCGCTGTCAGTGAGCGCGTAGTAGCGGCGGGGTGGTCCGGAGGCGGACTCCTGCCAGGTGGTGGTGACCAGGTCGTCGCGGCGGAGCCGGGAGAGCAGCGGGTAGACCGTGCCCTGACTGGTGGCCAGGGCGCCGGAGTTCTGTAGGGCGTGGAGGAGTTCGACGCCGTACCGGGGGCGGTCCCGCATCAGGGCGAGTACGCAGTACTCCAGGACACCCTTGCGCAGCTGGGCGGCTGCCCTGGCCTGCCTGGCCGAATCACCTGGTTCCATGCGATGCAAGATACCTGGTGGGGCAAGCAAATGAGAAGGGGCCACGGATCCCCTGGACCCATCAGTCTGGAGGTGCCGGTGCCGACGACCTTCTGGGCCGTCACCAGGCCGCGATCAGGCGGGTGAAGCAGACAAACCCGCAGACCGGAAGCAACCGCACGGCAGGACGTAGTCGGCCTGCCGTGCATACGGGGCGGGGTCGGCGACGGACCAGCCGGGCCTGCGCTGCGTGTGCCGAGATGTTCAGCGACGCATTCGCCAACTCTGGGGTGTCCCGTGAGCGGACACTCAAGGCCGAGCGGTCCGATCGGGCTTCTCCAACAGCCGGTCGAGGCGGTGCCGCTGAGCCGACGTCAGATCAAGGCCTGCCGCCGCAGGATTCTCCTCCAGGTGGTCGATGCGTGCGGTACCCGGATCGGGAGGATGACCGGCGAATGCCCGAGAAGCCAGGCGAGGGCGACTTGTGGGGGTGTCGCCGGTCTCGGCGGCCTGCGGCGATCTCTGCCCTCTCGCCCGACGCTCCCCACGCAACGGGCCGCCAGGGCAGAATGGCGATCCCCGCCGCCTCACAGGCCGCGAGCACGGGCTCGTGCTCGAGGTCGAGGTCGAGGTCGAGGTCGAGGTCGAGGTCGAGGTCGAGGTCGAGGTCGAGCAGGTTGTAGCGGTCTGGACGCTCGAGACGTCGATGATCTCCAGAGCCCGGTCGAGTGCGGCGGTGGTGACCTCGGACAGTCCGATCCGCCCGATCTTCCCCTCGGTCTGCAGCTCCCGTAGCGTGCCGAGCTGGTCGGCGAGAGGTGTTTCCGGATCGATGCGGTGCAGTTGCAGTAGCTCGATCCGCTCGACGCGCAGTCGGCGCAGGACCTGTTCGACTTGAGCGCGCAGAGCGGCCGGACGGCCGTCCAGCCCCCACTCGCCCGACTCGGGCGACCGGGCGACGCCGACTTTCGCCGTCACCTCGGCCGCCGTGAGCACATGGACGGCACCGTCCAAGCCGTCGCCGGCCTTCTGTCCCAGCAGCAGACCGCAGACCAGATCCCGGCTCGGCAGACGTGAGCACGGAAGCCCCACCGGCCCCTTCGACGTCCCACCGCTCACCGTGCACGAGCTCGTTGGGAGCGGACCAGGTGAACAGGCCAGGCGCCCGGACGGGAGCCCGGCCACCCTCCGGTGAGGAAGGGTGGCCGGGCTCAGGGTCATGCCTCGCGCCCTTCTGCGCCCGCCAGCCGATCCGATGGTCATCCCTGAGCCCTCGGTGGCGCGCTGCGCGGCTTTCAGGCGTCGAGGGAGTTGGCGTTCCTCAGTTCCGCGAGCAGTTCGTTCTGTCCGGCCAGCAGCTCGGTGAGAATGCGCCGTGCGGCCCGAAGGAGTTCCGCCACATCGCCCCCGGCGAGTGCGTAGCTGACGGTGGAGCCCTCTCGGATGGAGATGACGATCCCCGAGCGGCGTAGTACGGCCAGTTGCTGGGAGAGGTTGGACGGTTCGATCTCGATGGCGTTCAGCAGTTCGCGTACGGGCACGGGGCCGTTCTGGAGAAGTTCCAGTACACGGATTCGGACTGGGTGTCCGAGCATGCGGAAGAACTCCGCTTTGGCCTGGTACAGCGGCACCTGCATGCGAATTGCACTCCCACCCGGGTCGACCATTCCATGAGCCGACAACCATTCCTGCTGGTCCTCGGCGCCCAGTCCGTCCATCCTCCTGCTTCCCGAACCCCCTGCGCCCTTGACTGAGCACTTTCAGATGTGCCGAGTTGAAGAGTTCTTCAACTCGTGGGCATGCGGAGCCGGGAAGCAGGAGAAACGTCTACAGTTCCAGTTCCGTCTCGATGCGTCTGAGCTGGTGCCTGGCCATGGCGAGGTTCGCCCTTCCCTTGTCCAGGACGAGGTAGAGGAACAGGCCGTTGCCCCCGCGCCCCTTGATCAGCCGGATGAGGTGGTACTGACTGCCGAGGGTGATCAGCACATCCTCGATGTCCTCCCTGATACCCAGCATCTCCATCGTTCGGATCTTCGCCCGGACCACATCGGTGTTCCCCGCGGCGGCTACCGTCAGATCGAGGTCCTTGCCTCCCCCCAGCGTTCCCAGGGCCATGCCGGACGTGTAGTCGACCAGCGCAACCCCCACGCTCCCCTCGATCGCGGTCATCGCCTCCTTCAGAGACGTCTCCACACTCAACATCGGTACTCGCTCCCTCAGCCTCGGACGAACCCGGCCCGTTTCATACCTCCGAACCAGGTGGTGATCGCCGAGGCTACCCACCGGCGCCCAACAGGATTGGAAAGAGCGGGAATTCGGCGGGAAACGAGCCCACACCCTAAAATGCACCACCACCTCGAGGTCACACAGCCCTGGTTGCCCGCACGATGTGGCCGTTACGGCCGTGTTCTCCCGAAGCCACGACGAAGTGACAAGTAGCTCTCTGTGATCAGAGTGACATTCAGTCAGGGACAGCGAGGCGGGTCCTGGGACTTCGCCGACCTGGAGGGCGGCGAAGTCGGTGTGGGCCTGTTCGACGGCTTCGGGATACGCCTCGCGCTCGGCGTGCTCGGCGAGCGCCCGGTAGATGCTCGCGACGGAGGGGTTCTGTCCCTTGCGCTTGCCGGTGGGGATGATCAGGTCGGGCTGGATCTGCTCGACGGACTCGCCGCCCGAGTGACGCCGCGGGACGGTGTGCAGCATGTCGTCGGTGATGACGGGCGGTCGGCCGTCATGCTTCCCCTTGCGGGCCGCGGTGTCGAGCCCTTCGAGGGTGGACTCGCGGATGTGCTCCCGCTCTGTCTCGGCCATCGCCGCGAAGAAGGCGGGACAGGCCATAGCGGCGCAGTTGAGAAGGCCGGAAACGTGGGAACGGGCAGGCGAATCCGGCGGAGGTGCCCCCCTCTCTCCTCGGTGCATCGCAGTCCCGAACAGAGCAAGTCGAGCGTGAGCCTTGTGCCCCCACCGGAGTACGGGTCGGTCGACAGCAGCACCGGGTGCCGGAATGGGGGGCGGAAGCGGATCCGGCGTCTACTCCCGCCGGCTCCGTCGCGTGGTGGTGGATAGCGGGACCATTGGATGATCATCGATACGGTGGCATCAACGGATCCTGACCGGGGTGGACAGGTCATCACCTGTCCACCCCTTCCGCGTCCCCGTACGTCAGCCGGTGAACCGCTCCCACAGGGCAGCCTCATCCGCGGCGAGCGGTGGCTCCCACACCAGCCTGCCGCCGATCAGCCCCGGCAGGCGGCCGGTGGCCGGCTGCGGATTCTCCAGCTTGTCGGCCGTCTCCTCCAGCAGCATGCTCAACGTCTGGTCCCCGACAGTACGCACGGACGTGTCGTCCCAGTGGCCGACCTTGCCCGTCTCGGCGTCGACGAACAGGCCATAGCTGGTGTCGGTCACCGACCATGAGCAGAACGGAATCCACGACGGCTTCCATACCGTCTCGTCGTCCGCGCTCCACCCGAGTCCCAGCTTCCGCCGGTTGTCCCTCTGCCACCGGTAGGACGTGGCCACCGTGCCCAGCTGCATCAACGCCCAGTCGTAGTCAGGCATCACGCCCGCCCCCGGAGTGTCCTTGCCCCCCGCGCACAGCAACCACAACGCCCGTAGCTCCACGGGTACACGTACCCCAAGTGCTTGCTCCAGCGCGGCGATCTCGTACGTGGACGCGCCGGGCAGCAGCGCCGCGCGGGTGGCGGACGCGTGCTGCTCGAGCCAGCTGATGATCCGCCGCCATGCATCGGTCACCTGTCGCGCAACGATCTGTTGCCTACGGGGATCCGGCACTTCCGCGGGGGCCTGCTCGTCGCCGGCGTCGGGGAGCGGCCCGGTCGCCTCGACGTCCCGGATCTCGATCCGGTCTACGTCCAGCAGAGGCGGACCATGGGCGTAGCGCACGATCAGGGATGGGCACGCATCGAAGGTGTCACTGTCGATCGTCGCCGCGTACAGGCCGAGCCTGCCGGCGCGCTCGCCCAGGCGTGGATCGTCGGCCAGCTGCCGGGCCAGGGTCTTGACCGCGTACAGGACACCGTCGCCGAGCTCGATGCAGCGAGCGCGTATGTGGTCGGGCAGGTCAACATCGACGGTCACCGGGAAGCCTGCTCCTTGCGTGTGGCTCGGGCGTACCGCTGGGCGCGTTCTGTTACGACGTCAGCCCCCACCCTGTGGACTCTTCACTCCCGCTGCCACCGATTACGATCCGCGATCAGAGTGGCCGAGATGCCGATGACGGCACCGGCCAGTGTGGAGAGCAGAGGCATCCAGTTCATGCGCAGCAGCTTGTCCGAACCAGCCCGCCAGGACCAGGGGTCTCGCTGCGGAGGCGGCACCGGCCTTCGCGATGCAGGGCGGGCGCGACCTCGCCAGGAGACCATTTGGGCCCCATGTCAGTCATGGTGCTCAGGTCGTTCGAGCCGGTAGTGGGACATCTCAAGTTTCAAGACGCGGAGTCGGCTGCGCAGACGTCTCTCGGGCAGGAGTCGTTCAGAAGGTCCTCCTGGAACATCACCAAGGCCCTGACCAAGAGGTCAGAGGAAACTTGCCCGGTGTGACAGTCACGCTGCGGCGGGCGGAACGCAGGGTTTCGATGAAGGAGCGCGTTCCCGGTAGCGCCGGTAGGCCAGGACACGGACCACGACCGGCTCATGCCGGGCAGGTCCGCTGCCGGCCCGGATCTGTGACAGCCACGACCCGTCACGCGATTGCCCGGGGTGGTCGGCTGCAGGGCGGCGCGGTGATGCCGAGTGGGGTGGTGGAGGGCAGTCACAGGGTTGAGGAGCTCAGTGCGATGAGGGCGATGGCGACAGCTGTGAGGACGGCTGCCGGTGGTGCTCCCTTGTAGTCACTGGCGCGCAGGTGCGTGGCGACTGCGCCGATGAAGTAGAGCGTCAGGGCGGACGCGGCGGCGATTCCGAGGGGCACCCACCAGAGTCCGATGACGAGGCCGCCGGCGCCGGCTATCTGGGCGACGCCCAGGAACGGCAGCACGCCCTATAGGGCAGGCCAAGGGTGGACATCTGGTCGACGAGCCGCGTCGGCCGGGTGAATTTGGCGCCTGCCGAAGCCAGGAGCACCGCCGACATGAGTGCAGCGACGATGGCATAGGTGATGAACATGGTGAGACCTCGACTGTTCAACGGGGGTGGAGTATCTGGACATTCGCCGACCTGGCGGTGCTTTGCTTCGCAGGTCAGGCGATTTCGAGCAACAGGGCGCTGAGTTCCGCCGGCCTGGTGATCATGGCGTCGTGGCCGGTGTCCAGCTTGTGGACGCAAGACGGTTCGCCGTTGGGCTGAAGCTTCGGGATGGGCCGACGTGTGACGCCCTCGGGCTCGTTGCCGATGCAGAGAATGTGAACCCGAGGGATGGACGCCTGCGCGGGGTTGTCCATCTCGGCCGACTGTCGGAAGCAGAGGACCGACTCATCTGCCAGCGTGGTCTTGAGCCAGGCGATGTCGTCGGGGTCGGTGACTCCGAAGAGGCCGTGTGGCGCGGGGAACTCCGGCAGAGGCGGAATGCGCCAGGGCTCTGCACTGCCGGCGGCACCGTCGATCATCACCTGTGTGAGCGGCATGACGTCGATGGCGTTCTCGCCGTGCGTCGGCACCATCGCGTCGAGGTACAGCAGGCGTGACATGCGCTCGGGAACCTGGTTCGCCACGCTGGAGATGACCATTCCCGCGTAGCTGTGTCCGACGAGGACGATGTCGTTCAGGTCGTTGGCGAGAATGAGGCTGACAATGTCGTCGACGTGGGTGGTGAGGCCGATCTCGGGGCTGAGAAGGTGTGCCTTGTCACCGTGGCCGGTGAGGGACGGCGTGAAGACACGGCGGCCCTGGGCGGTGAGTAGTGGGGCGACACGGTTCCAGGACTGTCCGTCGTGCCATGCACCGTGCACGAGGACGTAGGTGGTCGGGCAGGTCATGACTGTCTCCTTGACATGGGTGTGTATTCACTGACGGGTGAACTTGTGTTCCACGCGCGCACGGGCTGGGGCGTGCTTGCGGTGCAGGGCGGCTGACAGGCCCGGCACGATGACGGCTGAGGCGACGGTTCAGCCTGATTCGCTTGGTACGGCGGGTGCTACGCCGGACGCGAACTTGTCCATGGACCCCAGAACGCTCGAACGCGGCAGTCCGCCGAGATCGACTCGTCCGATGAACCGGTTGGCACCGAACGGTTCCTTTTCGATCATGAGCTTCTCGGTGGTCTCCTGCGCACTGCCGACCATGAGGGCGCCGTCGGGACCGGCCATCGCCTCGAAGGTCGGACGATCAAGGTGAACGCCGCGGCCCTGCGCGAAATACACGCGGTAGTAGGGGTAGAAGGTCTCGCGGGCTCCCTGCGACCTCGCACCGACGAAGAGATGGGCCGCCGCACCGATTCCGAGCGCGGCCCGCGGGTGCGCGGCCATCTCGCCGGTCTGCCAGTACGGATCGGCGGCCGTTGGGCCCGGGCGGGACTGCCTCCCAGACGCGCCGGCGTCATCGGCAGCCCCCGACAGCCGCACGGCGGGCGCTGTCCGGTGACCCTCCAACCGAATACGTCGAGTCCTGCCTGGTCGGTGAGGACGCCGGCGTCCTCGATGTCGCGGACTCGTTGCGAGCTGGTGGCGCCTGGGACGAAATCGGTAAGGGAAATGACGCCGAGTTCGACTTCGGCGCCCTTCGAATGGGTGAGCTGCATGCCCTCGACGCCAGGCAGCCGACAGGTACCCAAAGGTACCCTTCAGCTCGTGAGCCTCCGTCCCGGCACCGTCTTCCTCGCCGACTGCCCAGCCCGCCTGGCCATCGAGATCATCGCCGGCAAGTGGGCCGTGGTCACGCTCTTCGCTCTGAGCGACGGCCCCGTGCGCCACGGCGAGCTGGTCGAGCTCATCGGAGGCGTCTCACGCAAGGCACTGACGCAGACGCTGCGCCGCCTCCAGGACAACGGGCTCATCGAGCGACGCGCGTACGCCGAAGCACCACCACGCGTGGAATACAGCCTGACCGAGCTCGGGCGCACCCTGGAGGAGCCCATCAGAAGGCTCACCGAGTGGGCAAGAACCAACGGTGAGGCCGTCGTTGCCTTTCAAGAGACAGCTGAGCAGAAGGACCAATAGGTCCCGAAGAGCGGGGCGAGCTGCCGCAGCGTCAGGTTCGTCAGTCAGTACGCGGCGACCAGCAGGACCTGGTCCTCCCGCAGAGAGGGCTCCATGGCCGGCCCGAAGCGATCGATGACCTCGGGCAGCTCGAAATCCGAGGAACGAGGAAAGCGCATGACGGCATCTTCCCGTTCGCCGCTGCCCTGCGGCCAGCCGATTGCGGGTCGGCTCGGGGTGGGAGGTGTGAGCTGACGTGGAGGTACTCCGTCAGGCTCCGAGGACGATGCGGGTGCGGAAATGGCCTGGGCCGGCCCAGCCGTAGTCCGCGCGATCGAGGAACTTGGCCTTGATTGCCAGGCCTTCGACCTGACTGGAGCTCCACGTGCTCGACAACCCGGGCACCTACTCGCCACCGCCGCGCTGACTCACCACGGCAGCCAGGTGCCCGCCGGTCAGCCGACCTGGGCCGCTTGCACGCCCCAGTTCGAAACCTCAGCGAGCTTTGTCGCTTTGTGGCTCGACGCACAGGAATTGAGGGCCTCGGCTCGCCCCGGAGCAGGGTCGTTCGCAGCCTCGGCGGGACCGCCGGTGCACTTTTGCCGCTGCCCGCGACCTCTCGGTCAACTGCCTGGAGGCGGGCTCTCACATACCTACCCCAGCCGTCGATGAACCTGCTCTGACCTGGTGTTTTCCAAGAGTTCAGGTAGCGTGGAAAGTCCTGTCGGACGCCAGAGGGGACTCCGTGAGCGGGAGAGCCAGCGGATATGACGCCACGAGCATCACAGTTCTGGAGGGGTGTGAGGCCATTCGGAAGAGGCCCGGGATGTATGTCGGCTCGACCGGCATACGCGGCCTGCACCACCTGTTGTTCGAGGTCATCAGCCGGTCGGTGAACGACGTACTGGCTGACGGTGGTGGTTGTGTCGACGTCACCCTCACACCCGACGGCGGTGTCCGTGTCACCGACGACGGGCCAGGTGTCCCCGTCAGAACGGCCGGGAACACCAACAGTGCCGGCCTCGAAGCCCTCCTGACACGCCCGCACCCCCGAGCCGGGCCCGGCGACCCTCACGCCGTGAATTGGAGCCTCTACGGTATGGGCCCATGTGTCACCAATGCTCTGTCGAGCCGCCTCACGGCCGAGGTGCGGCGCGGGCACACGCTCTGGGTCCAGGAGTACTCACGCGGCGCCGCTCTCGCCCCGCCCGCAGCCATGGGGCCGGCGACCGGCAGCGGAACTTCTGTCGCCTTCTGGCCCGATGCCGACATCTTCGACACCATCGACTACTCGTTCGCTGCGTTGGCCAAGCGCTTCCGGGAGGTGGCCCTCCTGAACCGGGGCCTGAGCATCTCACTGACCGACGAACGCCCACCGGGCGGAGTCCGGTCGGTACGCTTCCAGTACCCCGACGGTCCCAAGGATTTCGTGGCCTTTCTCGACTCTGAATCCGGGGCGCACGCTACCGCGGACATCATTGGCTTCGAACACGAAGACACGCGGATGGCAGGAACAGTAGCGGTAGCCCTGACCTGGCACGGTGTGCGCGAGGAACGAATCCGGACCTTCGCCAACAGCGTGCCCACCCCGGAGGGCGGCACCCACGCAGACGGGTTTCGGACTGGGGTGGCATCTGCGGTCAACACGTACGCGCGTGAGCGACAGCTGCTGACAACGGAAGATGCCGATCTCACCGCCGACCGAATCGGTCATGGCCTGACAGCGGTCGTCTCAGTGAAACTGGCGAGTCCCGAATACTTGGGCCCGACCGGCGGCCAGCTGGGCGGCGCAACCGTGCACGACTGCGTCGAGCAGGCCGTCCAGACGTACCTCGGCACATGGCTGGCTCAACACCCGGAACAGGCCGCTGCCGTCGTCGCCCGCATCATCCACCGGAACAGGCCGCTGCCGTCGTCGCCCGCATCATCCAGGGGACACTGCGGAACTGACGCCTATCCGGCGAGGGCGACGTTGGGCATATGACCGATGCCGGCCAAGGCGCGGTGGACGCCTTCGCTTTGACTCGGCAGTCGCGGACGACCGTCAGCACGCCGCTAGGCCATGTATCGAAAGTGGATCTTGGGTTGTGCATGATCACAGATCATGGGTCGGGAGATCTCACAGACGAACAGTGGGCGGTGCTGGAAACACTGTTGCCGAAGGGTGCCAGGGCGGGGCGGCCACCGATCTGGCCTCGACGGCAACTGATCGACGGCATACGGTTCCGGGTCCGAACCGGAGTGCCGTGGCGAGACATCCCGGTCGGATACGGACCGTGGAACCGGGTCTACGACCTGTTCCGCCGGTGGCAGCGGGACGGCACGTGGCACCGGATCCTCACCCGGCTCCAGTCCCTGGCCGACGCGAAAGGCGCGATCACGTGGGAACTGAGCGTCGACTCCACAGTGTGCCGCGCTCATCAGCATGCGGCCGGGGCCCGCAAGCAGGGTGATCTGCAGAAGGAACCACCGGGCGGTGTGTTCACCGAGCCGAATGATCACGGGTTGGGACGCTCGCGCGGCGGGTTCACCACCAAGCTGCACCTGGCCGTCGAGCAAGGCCAGAAGCCCATGTCGATCGTGGTGACCGCCGGGCAGCGCGGGGACTCACCGCAGTTCGAACCCGTGCTGGAGAAGGTTCGCGTGCCTCGCATCGGGCCGGACCGGCCACGCGTCCGCCCCGATCGCGTGCGGGCAGACAAGGCGTACGCCTCCCGCAAAAACCGCGCCTACCTGCGCCGACGCGGGATCCGCTGCACGACCAGGCACGCAACCGCCAGAAGCTCGGCTCCCGTGGCGGCCGGCCGCCGCATTTCGATCCGGCCGACTACCGCGAGCGCCACGCGGTCGAGTGCGGGATCAATCGCCTCAAGCGACACCAAGCCGTGGCCACGAGATACGACAAACTCGCCGTCCACTACGAAGCCACTGTGCTGGTCGCGGCGATCAACGAATGGATATGAATGGCTCCGGCGTACTCATAATCGCTAGCCTCACCGGCTATGAAGCAGCGCCAGCAGAAGAAGCTCTCCCGCCACCTCTTCGAAGCAGTCCTGGCAGGTGACGCCATGCGCACGAAGGCCCTGCTGCGCAGTGGAGCAAGTCCAGAGAGACGGAACAGTGACGGCACCACTCCGCTGTACCTGGCTTCAGTGCAGGGCGAAGCCGAGATAGCTCGTTTGCTCATCGAAGCCGGGGCTTCTCCCGACACCGAAAGCAG
The DNA here is from genome assembly GCF_045207585.1 of Streptomyces sp. NBC_00887. Lineage (NCBI taxonomy): Bacteria > Bacillati > Actinomycetota > Actinomycetes > Kitasatosporales > Streptomycetaceae > Streptomyces > Streptomyces sp. NBC_00887. The sequence continues at coordinate 9,528,716 of NZ_CP108788.1, read as the reverse complement.
CGGCCTCGGCTCTGAGGGCACACCGCTCTGCGCAGCCGCCTGCTGGGGGCACACCGAAACGATCCGGCAGTTGTTGACGCATGGCGCCGATCCCAACCTTCGCGAAGACCACGGCACAGGCAAGTCCCCGCTGGACTGGGCGAACAGCGGCCCTCACCCTGACACTGCCGAGATCCTTCGGGCAGCAGGGGCGCAACCGGCAACTCACCCAACTCCGTAGCTAGCGCGCCTCAGCACTCACTTTCGCAACAGGGCCTAGTGGATTGACCCTCAGCGTTGTTGACTCGGCTGATTGGTGGCTTGCCGTTGAGTGCGGTGTGGCAGCGGTGGGTGTTGTAGGTATGGAGGAAGTCCGCCAGGGCCGCGGTGCGTTCGGCGTTGGTTGTGCAGGGCCGCAGGTAGGCCCGCTCCTCCAGCGGGGTGCGGTTGAAGCGTTGACCTTGCCGTTGGTCTGCTGCCGGTAAGGGCGGATGCGCTTGTGGGCGATGCCGGCCGTGGTGAAGGACTGGGTGAAGTGCTTGGACTTGTAGCAGGCGCCGTTGTCGGTCAGGACCCGTTCGACGGTAGTGCCGTGGCCGGTGAAGAACGTCTGGGCACGTTGCCAGAATGCGATCAGGCTCGCCGCCCGCAACGAGGCGACTGTCCTCGTCGCGGCCGTCAACGAGTGGCTGTGACCCTTGGCCGTCAGGCGGTGGGATCCACGTTCCACGCCGCGGGCAGATCGCTGTCGCAGAAGACGCAGACGAAGTCGTCCTCGCGCACGATGTTGTGCTCCTGGCAGTCGGGGCACCGCCGGAATACCACCTCGTGGGTGAAGCCGGAGGGCCGCCCAAGTTGTACGCCGTCCAGAGCACGGGCGACTGCCGACCAGGAGGTGACGTCCGGGCAGTACCCGGTGGACTGGTTGCTGATCTCTCCCACGGCCCACCGGTCCGCCTCGCGCATGAAGCTGATCTCGCCGGCACTCAGAACCATGTCTCCGCCGGCACAGGCCACGTGCTCGCTTCGTCGCGGCGCCAGCCGAAGCACACCATCCCTACCGACCACGAAGGTGAACGGTTCAGCCAGCTCCGCCGCCGATTGCTCCACGATCCAGCCACCGAAGTCAGCCGCTGAGCCAATCCGGCACCCGCCGTCACCAGGCCGGACCGCAGTCTTCAGCTCGACCGGTCCGACGTACCTGTAATTCCGCCCCCGCCCACTCACACCAGCCAACCTAGAGCACTTCCGACGCATGCTTCAGTGCGGGAAGCGGCGAGGCGGGCGAGTCACTACGGTTTCCCGGAACTCAGCTATCCGCGAATGGACTTGGCGCATCAGGTACGTGTCCTCGATGCGATCCAGGTAGAGGCAGCGGTCCGCCAGGCCGGGGAGGTCGAAGGCGAAGTACAGGGACATCAGCGGATTCACGAACAACTCGCTGCCCCGGGTGCGGTCAGTGAACCGGACATCGCCGAACGAGCCGCGCACGGCTGCCGCGATCGAACCGTTCACAATGCTGGGATGCTCCGGGGTGTGGTGCTGAGCGTGCGCCACCGCGTCAAGGTAGAGGGCGCCCTCACGGGTGGCACGCGGTATCGAGAACGCGCCGAGGTAGGCACCGTCACGGTCCAGAGCGGCGATATTCTCCAATACCTGCACGTGGTTGACCCCGTGGTAGGCGTCTACTCCGAAGCCGACTGACACGACGAGCCGGGTCGGTATGCCGTCCAGACCCGCAAGCGCCGCCACGCTGGTCAGGTCCTCCTCCGGAGTCCCGAGCCCGGCTTCGTCCCCGCGCATCAGAATGTCCGTACCACCGTCGACCAGCACCACAGCGTCGACATCGTGCAACTCGACCAGCGCCTCGTAGGCGGCACGCAGGGGGCGTACCCCGGTCTGGGGGAAGGCGTACACGGTGGAGGGGTAGCCGTGCAGACGCAGCCACTGCGCGAGGGTCCGTTCCGGGAAATAGCTCTGGTGCGAAGCAGAGCCGGGTGTGACAGCGGCCAGATCAGGAACGACCCAGTCCTCGAGCGGGAGACCGGTTAGTGCGCTGAATGAGAGGTTCGCAAGATGTACCTGCTTGCCTTGATGCAGCAGGGAGAGAGCCAATGGAAGACCGGAGTAGATGTCGAAGCCGCCGCCCGCACCCGCGACAAGGATCCGTTCGGCATCGGCGAGCCGGGTGAAGAGCGGGTTGGAGTGGAGGAGCGTCATGAAGACCATTGTCCGGACCCCCACCCCCGAGCGCTCCCCATTTCTCGCCCTGAGACGAAGCCACCGAGCAACCGGGAATGCCCCCAAGACGGCGGCCCGTCCCAATGGCTCCCCCCGCGAAGAGCGCCCTGCCGCGCGCCTACGCTGCCGACCGGCCGGGGCGAAGCTGCGGTGGAATCTCACCGCTGACAGGCGGAGAGGACCGCTCGCCCGCCCTCGCCGCCCGCCCTCGCCGCATGAGCTTCCAGCCTTCGCGATGACCATCCGGCGAAAGCGGGCCCCCGGGCCGGCACCGGTCCTCCGGGCTCGGACGCGACGCCGGGAGTCGGCCGTACCCCTCGTGAACAGCCCGGCGTCCCGCAGCGTCAGTTCAGCGCTACGGGAGGCGGCGTACCGTAGAAGGTGAGCGGCGGCCAGCCCTTGGACTGGGCAAGCGCGGACAGCGCTTGGGCCACCTCCAGGGGCGTGATGTCCTGCGCGGACGGATAGCCGTTCGGCTTGTCGACGCGCACCTTGAAGCTCATGTCCATCCTCAGGTCGCTCTCGGCCATGCTCGCGTCCGCCCGGAACTCGGTTCCGTCCGTGAACTCGACCGTCGCCGGCGCCTCGTCCGTCTCCGCGGCCTCGGCCGTCGCGGTGGACGCGAACACGGCCCCCGCCGCGGCAGTCCCCGAGTACCCCAGCAGCTTGCGTCTCGACATCTCCGACACGGCCCCTCCTCCTGTCGACCTCCCGGGCGTCCGGGAGCCAGAATCGATCATAGGAACGAGGACCCCGCTCCGTAGCGATTTCGCGGTCTTTGCCGCCGTCCGGCAGCCGTGGACGAACTGGGCCGGCAAGCCCTCAGGACGAGCCGACGACGGGCCGGATGCCGAACGGACCGGATCTCGTCGCACGCGAACTCGCGGTCGGGGAAGCGTTCCAGCCGTGCTCGATGCCGGCGAGCCGGGGCTCGCCGGCACCGGGGCCTCTGGCACGGCAGGCGGTCCGTGGAATCGTTCGCCGGTCGTCGGTCCCTCCCCCGCCCTGTTCTCCTACTCGTTCTGAATCGCGTTCACCAGTCCGGCAATGAGGTTCGCCCGCTCCGTCATGGCGTCGATCACCAGATACTCGTGGTCCGCGTGGGCGCCACCCCCGACCGCACCGAGGCCATCGAGGGTCCGTACCCCCAGTGCGGCGGTGAAGTTGCCGTCGCTTCCGCCGCCGACCGACTTGCCTTCGATGCCGGGAAGGAGCCGCTGCGCCACCGCAAAGAGTTCGGTCGATGTCGATTCGGGCATCGGGGGACGGCCGACAGCTCCCTGGACCGAGATCTCCGCCTCGTCGAGATGGGCAGACAGTGCCGTGAACGCGGACTCGATTCGTTCCTTCTCGTCCGCCGACTCGACCCGCACGTCGACGATGACGGTCGCCTCTGCGGGAACGACGTTGTCCAGGGTTCCTGCGGAGGCAACGGTCGGGGTGACTGTCGTCCCGATGTCGGGTCGGCTCAGCGCTGCGATGTCCAGCACCTGATGTGCCGCCTCGATCAGGGCGTTGACTCCGGTTGCGGGCTCAAGGCCCGCGTGCGACGCCCGGCCCCTCACAGAGACCTGGAAGGTGCCGCAGCCCTTGCGTCCCGTCTTCAGGCCTCCCCCGTCGGCGGCGCCTTCGACCACGAGTACAGCGCCGCACGCGAGGGCTCGTTCCTCGATGAGGGCTCGGGAGGAGCGCGAGCCGACCTCTTCGTCGGCGGTCACGAGGATCTCGATGCCTGACCGGTCGTCGAGCGTCGCCACGCCGTGGACGGCCTGCACCAGACCGCCCAGCATGTCAAAGACCCCGGGCCCGGTCGCACGGCCGCCCTGGACCATGAACGGGCGGCGCTCAAGGGTGCCGAGCGGAAACACCGTGTCGTGGTGACCCAGGATCAGGACCTTCGGATCGCCACCGGCCGACCAGTGGACGTGGGGACCCGCTGTGCTCTCGACCAGGACGGCATGTCCGCCGAGGCGGCTCTCGAGGACGGCGGCGACAGCTTTGGCCGAGTCCCGCAGGGCGTCGACATCGCGCGACGGAGACTCGATCTCCACGAGTGTCCTGAGGTCCTCGATCATCGCGTCGACGCTCGCGCCGACGGTCTTGTGCATGGTCATTTCGCAAGGCTACCGGCGAGACAGCTGCCGACCTGGCCGGGGTGGTGGTGGCTGCCCGTCAGCAGGACGTGCGTCGGGCGGTGGTGGCGGCCTCGGTTTCGCGAGGTCAGCTCATGTGCTGCAGGAAGAAGGCGGCCGCTTCCCGGCCGACAGTGACGCGGGCCGCAGGGTCGGAGGGTTCCGGGGCGAAGAAGTCGTCGTGGCGGACGTCGGGGCCCACCGAACGGCCGCCGGCCGTCGGGATGTGCTCCAGATACGGCCTGGTGTCCTCCTCGTACGGGGCGATCGTGTCGGCCCCGGCCCAGCGGATCTCCACCGGTACGCGCACGGTCGCCAGGCTCTCCGGAGTCACCAGGCTGCCGATTCCGGGGGCCACTTGGAAGACCGCCCGCACCCGGGAGTCGGAAAGATCCGCTCCGGCGCCGTGCAGAACGCGCTTCGCCGTCTCGGCCTCGGGGTGCTTCTTCCTCAGTGCCTCCAGGACCCCGGGGAATTCAGGAACCTCCGGCAGGGGCGCTGCCCCCGTCAGCACGGCCCACAGGATCTGCGGATCGACGCGGGCCCCGGCGAGCGCCGCCGCCGTGTAGGCACCGAGAGAGAAGCCCGCCGCGCCGACCTGACCCAGAGGTTGTTCGCGGGCGAGTGCGTCGAGGGCGAACGAGACATCCCGGGGCCGCTCCCATACGTGGAGGAAGCCCTCCGGCTCGTAGCCGTCGACGAAGTTGTTTCCGTGGTGATCAAGGGCGGCCACCCGGAACCCTGCTTCGCGCAACGGGCTCACCAACCACTCCATGTCGCTTCCTGAACCGCCGGTGCCGTGCGAGACGACTATCAGCGGAGCAGGTGCGGCCGGCGGGGGCGACGGTTCCCACAGATAGAGCCGGATCGGCCGCGGACGTTGCGGGTCCATCAGATCAGGGCGGCTTTCGTCGTGCAGGACACGTATCAGCGGCTGTTCCTGCCCGGAGATCGTCATGACCACATCGTAGGGAGGCAACCGCCCCTGCTGGAACGCCTTGCCCCTTCAGCGGGGGCGAGTTGGGGAGCAGCTCTTGTGTCCGGCCGCCGGTGTGTCCGCCGGGGCCCGGCGCCTTCCCGTTCACTGCACCCCGCGGGGCCGGAACTGGATGCTGATACGTCCTCCCGCGGCTCGCGCGGTTTTGGGGACGGAGTGCTCCCAGGTCCGCTGACAGGAACCGCCCATCACGATCAGATCGCCGTGCCCGAGGGGGCGCCGGACGACAGCACCGCCGCGGCACGGGCGCAGCAGCAGGTCGCGGGGCGCTCCCACGGACAGGATGGCGACCATCGTGTCCTCGCTCGCCCCCCGGCCGATGCGGTCGCCGTGCCAGGCCACACTGTCGCGGCCGTCGCGGTAGTGGCACAGGCCGGCTGTCGTGAAGGGTTCACCGAGTTCGGCGGCGTAGTGCGTGGACAGAGCCTGGCGTGCTTCGTCGAGCACGGGGTGCGGCAGCGGTTCGCCGGAGCGGTAGAAGGCGAGCAGGCGAGGGACGGCGACGAGCCGCTCGTACATCTGCCGCCGCTCGGCCTTCCAGGGCACATCCGTGGCCAGCTGTTCGAACAGGACGTCGGCGCCGGTCAGCCAGCCGGGCAGCAGGTCGATCCAGGCGCCGTCGCCGAGTCCGGTCCTGCGCAGCCCGTCCAGCGGACGTAGGAGCACGTCCTCGCTTTGATCGAACAGGGACCCCTGGACCTGGTGCGCCGCCATGCCTCCAGAGTACCCCGCATTCGAACACGTGAACCATTAGGGTCGGCCTTACGCATCTGCCGCCCGGACGGCCTCGGCCACATCGCAGCCGCGGCACGCCACCCCGGCAGAGGGACGACATCGAAGGCGTCCCGTCCTCCCAGCAGGAGCACCGGCCGTCCGGGCGTACCGGATCCGAGTGCCGGCCGGGCGCGTAGTGTGCCTGGATGATCGGGACACCAGAGGCGTTCTCGCGGAGCACCATCGCGCGCGAGGGAGAAGCCGGGGCGGCCTGGCTCGCCGTCCTGCCCACCGTCGTCGACGAGTCGCTGGCACGCTGGGACTGCGTGCCGGACGGCGTAGTGATGCACGGGGGCGTCGGGATCATCGTTCCGTACGGCGGCGGGACGGCGGGACCGCCGTGCTGAAGGTGTCCTTCCCCCACCCCGGCAACGTCCACGAGCCGGACGCGTTCGCGGCGTGGGGCGGGCGCGGAGCCGTACTGCTGCACGAGCGCCACGACGAGTCCTTCGCCATGCTGCTGGAGCGGGTCAGGGCGTCGACACTTGCGGAGGTCGGGGACGACGACGAGGTGGTGACGGTCGCCGGAAGGATCAACCGCCGGCTGGCGGTCCCCGCGCCGCCCGGCCTGCCGCGGCTGCGGGAGCAGGCCGAATCCTGGGAGGAGCATCTGCGCAGGGATGCCGAGGAGCTGACGCACGCGCTGTCGCCCTACGTGGTCGACGCGGCGGTGGCGACCGTACGGGAGCTGGGCCGGGTCCAGTCCGACACTCTCGTCCACGGCGACCTGCACGGCGGAAACATCCTCGCGCCGATCGTGAGCCGTGGCTGGCGGTCGATCCGAAGGGGTACGCGGGAGACCCCGCTTACGACGGCGGCACGCTGCTCAAATCGCGCGCACTGACGATGCTCGGAGCGGACGACCTGGGCCGGGCCGTCCACCGCGCTCTGGACGCCTTCGCCGAGGCAGCGGAGCTCGATCGCGTACGCGTCCGGCGATGGGCTCAGTTTCATGCCGTCCAGGCCGCGTTCTGGGGTCGGCGCCACGGATTCCGCAGGGCCCGCACCGGATCTCGACCGGACCGGCTCACCGAATTCGCCGACCACCTGGCGAAACTGCTCACGGAGAGCGGACAGGGCCCCTCGCCCGGCTGAGGTGAGGGCGTCCCGGGGCAGAACCTCGCGACGGCCCGCAGGACGGTGTGTCCGCGGCCTCACCCGCCACGGCGTACCGACCGGCGTGAGCAGGGTGCCCCACGCCGGTCAGCCGTTGGTCAGGACTCCTGATCAAGCGGTGGCGCAGGCGGTCCCGCTCAGGGTGAACCCGGTCGCGGCCGTGTTGGTCCCTCCCCGGGTGCCGTTGAAGCCGACGGTGACCGAACCGCCGGCGGGTATGACGGAGGTGTACGAGGCGGGGACCACACTCACCGCGCCGCCGTTCTGCGTGAAGGATCCGCCCCAGGCGTGGCTCACGGTCTGGCCGTCGGCAAAGGAGAAGGCCAGTGTCCAGCCGTTGATCGCGGTGGTGGCGGTGTTACGGATGATGATCTCGCCCTGGAAGCCGCCGGGCCAGTCACCGACCACTCGGTAGCCGACGGAGCAGGCCGCTCCGGGTGTGCCGGTGCCCTCGTCGGTGACGACAGCCACCGTCGCCGAGCGGGCCGAGCGGTTCCCGGCCGCGTCGCGGGCGTAGACGGCGAAGGTGTACGACGTCTCTGCGGTGAGGCCGCTCACCGTGGCGCTGTTGGTGGAGGAGGCGGCAACCGTGGTCTCGGATCCGCTGCTGACGCGGACGACGTCGTAGCCGGCGACGCCGACGTTGTCGGTGGCGGCGGTCCAGCGGAGGGTGGCGGAGGTGGCCGTCACGGCCGAAGCGGTCGGGGTGCCGGGGGCTCCGGGGGCCTCGGTGTCGCCCGGTTCGCCGCCGCCGAAGACGGTGGCTTCCCGGGACGTCTGGGCGATGCCGTTGACGCCGTTGAAGATGCGCTCGCCCCAGGAGCTGAGCCGGGTGGGGTCGAAGTCGATCGTCAGGTCGAGGATCGGGTCGGTGTTACCGCTCCAGGACCAGGCCAGGTAGCCGAGCTTGAGCTGTTGGGCGGTGGCCATCATGGTGTTCTCGTCCGGGTCGCCGTACTGGTCGGCGGGGCCCCCGAACTCGCCGATCAGGATCGGCAGGCCGGCGTCCACGAACGCGTCCAGGTAGTCGGTGACCTTGTCGGCGGTGTTGTAGACGCTGTACATGTGGATCGAGAAGATCAGGTTGCCGGTGGGGTCGGCGTCGTAGACGGTCTGGGCGTTGGCACGCATGACGCCCTGCCAGTCCTGGCCCCAGTTCGGCGCGTCCACCATGATCGTGTGCTCGAACCCCGCGTTGCGCAGCTTCTTGACGGCGGAGATGGTGGGATCGGTCCAGCCCGCGGGATTGGTGTTGCCCCAGGGCTCGTTGCCGATGTTGATGATGACGTAGTTCTCTTCACCGGTGAGTACGCTCTGCAGGCCGAGCCAGTAGTCAGCGGCGTGGTCGAGCGTTCCGGCCGCCGCGTCCTCGCCGTAGCCGGTGGTGTCGTGCACCTCGAGCACACAGATGAGACGGTTCGCCTTGCACCGGTCGACGATGCTCGCCACGTCCGCGGGGCTGTTCTTGCTCCAGCGGTGTCCGTCGGAGAGAACCACGCGGACCGTGTTGGCGCCCGTGGCCTTGATGTCGGCCAGCGACTGCGTCTCGCCGGGGTACCAGGTGTGGGCGTGATTGACGCCGCGCATGACGAAGTCGTTGCCGTTGGCCTCGAGCAGGCGGCCGTCACTGACATGGAGGCCCGTGGCGAGCGCGCCGGCTTCGTGGGCCTGCACCCGGGCCTGGGCGGCGGCCGGGCCCGGGGTCCCGACAACGACGAGTCCGAGTAAGGCGGCCAGAGCGGTCAGGACGACGGTGACCGGGCTCTTACGTTTCATACGTCCAGTTGTTCTCATTACGACTCCAGAGGATGAGCGCCAAAAAACATCAACCGGGAAGGTGGGAGCGCTCCCATAAAGCCATCACGCCAGGGGCACGTCAAGACATCGCGCACGCTCCGACATGTGAACGACCGTCGCGCAGCAGCGAATCCGGTGCACGCGAATCGGATTACGCGGACATCACCCGGCAAAACCTGCCGGGCCGCAGGGCCGGGAGGCGGGCGTGCGGGTTTCCCGGCCGCACGCCCGCCTCCCGGCACCGAGCGGCTCGTCAGGCGTTCGGGTCGAACGGGATGCCGGCCGGCTTGGCCTTCTCGAGGTGAGGGTTGAAATTGCCGTCCTTGAGGCCGAAGACGGCACTTCCGAAGTTGGCCTGTGTCAGCTTGTCCCGCAGACCCGCCGGGTAGCCGTTCCAGCCGACGAGTTTGGGGAACTGCCATCCGTGATAGTGGTTCTCGGGCGGCTCGTCGTTGGAATTCGCGGGGCGGAAGCAGTGGGTGCTCAACCCGTCCTTGTGGTACACGATCTTGGGATGCGTTCCGTCCCACCGGATCTGATCGCGGTTGTAGACGTCGAAGTCGCCGTGAGCGGACGTGGATACGTAGCGGGCCTCGTTGTTCTGCACCCACACCACGACATGCTCCCAGTCGTGCCGGTGCCCGCCGAGCCCGCTGCCGGCCACGGCCTGGTCCTTCTCGAAGTAGAGCCCGTAGATGATCGCGCACCAGCCGTTGTTGCACTTGTAGCGGGCGTACCCGTTGGTGTTGTCCAGGTCCGAGGCGTCACGGCAACTTCCGTTGACGGCCCCGGTGGTGTTGAGACCAGGGGCTATGGCACCGTCCGGCCCGATGGCCGGAGTGGGGTAGCAGCCGTCCGTGTCGTAGTCGTAGGCGGGCTGGAACGACTGCTCCATTCCATCGGCGTTGAGCGGCAGAGCGCCGGGCGGGGCGGCGTACGCGCTGCCGGAGGACGCGATGACCATTACCAGGGCGCTGCCCACGACGAGCGACACCCTGCGGACTCGTGCTCTGCTCTTCACTGCTGCCTCCTGGTCGACGCGTGTCGGGGGTCACGCGGCTACGATTGACATGCCCATCGCAACCATGCTGAATCCCTCGGCACACGGACCGAGCACCACCTGATGTCGAGGTGATGAAGGCTCAGCCAACACGCGAGGAGCGAGCCGGCCCGTCGGGCGGCAGGCGGATCCCACCGCGCTCCTGAAACCGGAGGCCGTGGCGGGCCAGGGCGATCGTGGCGGTCCCGGCCTCGCCCATGCCACGTAGGGAAGTCCGGGAAGCCGGCCGCACGCGGGGCCGGCGGGAGAGCGCGGGGTTCGCACGGGCCCCGCGGCGTCCGCCTGGACACGAGCGGGGCCGTACCGGTCCGAGCGACTCCCCCACACGTCGACGCGGACGCGCCCGCCCCGGCATCGGCGGAGGGATCAGCCGCGACCGGCGTCCTGCGCGGCACGCTCCAGCCGGCCGCGGTAGCTCTCCCACGAGGACTGATCGCCGGGCGGCATGCTGTCGTTCCCCTTCGCCATCCCGACGGCCCCGTCGATGAGTTCCCTGACGATATCGGCGTGCCCGGCGTGCCGCTGGGTGTCGCCGAGCACGCGTACCAGCACGTGGTGCAGCGTCACGCCGCTTCGCTCCTCCGGCCACCACGGGACGCGGCCGACAGCATCGAGACCGAGCGTGGCGATCGTGGTGTCCGCGTGCTCCCAGGCCCGGCGGTACAGCCCCACGACCATGTCGCGCGACTCGTCCGGGGTGGCCCACATGTCCGCGCCCGGTTCGGCGTCCTCTCCGTACCAGGACGGCGGCTCATCGAAGAACGGGCGCCCGAACGTGTCCCCGAAGTAGCCCAGTTCCACGCCGGTGAGGTGCTTGACCAGGCCCAGGAGGTTCGTGCCGGTCGGCGTCAGCGGACGACGGATGTCGTACTCGGAGAGACCGTCGAGCTTCCACAGCAGGGCATCACGGGCGGCTTGCAAGTAGTGGAGCAGGTCCACCTTCGACTCTGATTCGATCATGTCGGGGAGTCTTCCGTCCGCCTCTGACATCGGGCCGCCGAAGGCTCCTGCCGAAGAGCGATCCGCTCGGCCGCTGACACCTTCGAAAGGTTGGGAGGTCGGTCCGGCCTGACGTCACGGGACAGAAGGGCACCGGAACGGGGCAGGTCACGACTCCCGGCTGACCCGTTCCCTCCCAGGTCGCCCATGTCGGCGCCGCTACCGCCGCGTTCCGTGGATGACACCGGTTCTTGACGGCGGCAGCCGAAGCATCAGCCCGCAGCGGTCGGGGAAGCCGCAGCCTGGTTCCGGACCATTTCCAGCAACGTGGTGTGGGTCCGCTGGTCGGCCGCCGCGATCAGTCCACCTGCGCCGGTGTGCAGCGGTTGGCCGTGAATGCCGGTCACCACGCACCCGGCCGCTTCGCACAGGGCGATCCCGGCGGCGAAATGCACGGAGTCGCGCAGGTCGCCGTCGGTGACGTAGGCGGCTCTTCGGCCGGCGGCGACCCAGGCCACGGCCAGGGTCGTGGAGACGACGCGTGGCCGGAAGTGGTCTGTGAACCCTGGGGCGGCGAGGAGGAGTGCTGCCCGGAAGTCCGGTGCGTTGGGGAAGGGCGGGTCGAGATTGACGTCGACCAGCCGGGACGCTGCCGAGGGTGCGAGTTCTTCGTCCACCTCGCCCTTTCGGAGACGGGCGCGCCTGCCGTCGGTCCAGAAGACCTCACCGCTGAACGGGTCGGCTGCCGCGGACACGGTGATGTCGGGCCCCACCCGCAGGGCCACGTTCACCGAGGCCAGCATGGTGTGTACGGCGTAGTTCAGCGTCCCGCACAACGGGTCGACGAGCCATCTGCGCTCCGCTCCGTCTGCGCCGCTGTGTCCGCTCTCCTCTCCGGTCACGGCGTCATGGGGTCGGGCGGTTCTCAGGATGCCGAGGATCGCGTTTTCCGCCGCGAGGTCGGCGCCTGTCGCGAAGTCGCCGTCGGACTTCGCGAACCGCTCCAGGGATTCCCCGTACATGTCGCTGACCACGGCCGCTCCTGCCCGTGCTGCCGCCAGAGCCAGTTGCGCATCATCTTCCGTGTTCATGATCAGCATGTGGCCAGGGTAACCACGGCCATGTCGGCGCGGCGGATTTCGCCGGGCTCGGCAAAGGCTCTCCCGCGCGGACGAGTTGCGGAACGGGTGAGGTCCGGTTCACGCACCGTGACGGGCCGGCTCCTGCGGGGCGTGCGGAGCACCGGGTCGCTCCGGCCGACGCGGGGCGTTCCGCGCCCGGCGACGGGCCGGCCGATGGGGGCGGGGGTGCCGGTGGCCGACGATCGGCGGGTTTCCGCCCATACCTCCGGCCCGCGCCGACGCGACAGCACGACTCCCCCGGCGAACCGTCCATCCGGCCCGTTGACATGGGTGAGAACCCGTTGCTTGGCTGAGGACAAGCGCTTTCCGGCCGGACTTTGGAGCGTTCAGGTGGAGTTCTCGCGTCGTTCCGTGCTGTCCATGATCCCGGCGGTGGCCCTGCTGGCCGTGGCACAGACGCTTCAAGCCCGAGCGGCGGTCCGGCGCGAGCCGGACGCGTCCGGCCGCACAGTGGCCGACCATGACGCTCTGGTCCGTAACACCGTTGCGATCTTCGCCGGCACCACCGAAGTCAACGCCCGCCCCGAGGTCGCACCGAAACTCACTGCCCTGCAGACGACAGCTCGCACCAGGCTCGCCGCGATGGACAGCGCCGGACAGGGCGAGCTCTTCGCGGGCGTACCGCTCGGCACCAGCGACCCCAACCTGAGCCTGTCCTTCCAGTACCTGTACGAAATCGCCCTCGCCACCGCTCTGCCGGGTACCGGCGCCTCGGAGCTCCGCGACAACAGCGCGGTCCGGCGACGGGTCATCGACGCTCTGGTCCACCTCCACGACGCCTACTACGGCGATCAGTCGAAGGGCTACTACGGCAACTGGTTCCACTGGGAGATCGGAATCTCCGCCTACGTCAGCAAGACCCTCGTCCTCCTGAGGGACGAGCTCGCGGTGTACCGGCCCCAGCTCGCCGCGACCTACGTGGCCTCCATGGACGCCTACCTCCGCAACGGCAAGGGCGGCGACGTCGATCTGGACTCGCGCTTCCACACCGGCGCCAATCTCGCCGACATCACGACGAACCGGATCCTCCAGGGTGCCGTCCTCGGCGACGAGGTCCGCACAGGGAAGGCCATCGCCGACCAGCTGACCGTCTTCGCGACGATCGACCCGTACAACCCGCAGCACGGCGTCACCGACGGTTTCTACGCCGACGGTTCCTTCGTCCAGCACGGCTCCGTCGCGTACACGGGCTCCTACGGAAAGGGCCTGCTCACCCGCATCGTCCAGACGATAAAGATCCTCGACGGAACCGGCTATGTGCCCGGCGACAGCCTCGTCGGTGTCGTGCAGGGCTGGGTGACCGAAGCCTTCGCCCCTCTGATCTTCGAAGGCTGGATGATGGAGATCGTCAAGGGCCGCGCGGTCTCACGGACCGGCACGGGGTACGCGGACGTCGCCGCCGTCGTGGAAGCCGTCGTCGACCTCGCCTCGTACACCACCGGCAGTGACACCGAGGCGCTCGAGGGCTACGTCAAGTACGTCGGGCAGACCTCGAAGGCCGGCCTCGACCCGGCCTCCTTCGTCTCCCCCGTCAGCATCGCCCGCCACGCCGACATCCTGAAGTCATCGTCGCCCGCGAGGGATCTGGGTCCAGCCGCCTCGCACACCGCGTTCGACGCGATGGACAGGACTGTCCACCGGCGGTCCGGCTACGCGTTCGCCCTGACCCGCAGTTCCGCGCGCATCAGCAAGTACGAGTACATGAGCGGCGAGAACCTGATGCCGTGGTTCCAGGGCGACGGCGCGCACTACCTCTACCTCTCCGGTCAGGACCAACGGCAGTCGTTCGGCATCGACTACTTCACGGCCGTCTCCCCGTACCGCCTGGCGGGCGTCACCGCGCCTGTGGAGACGCGCCGCACCGTTCCCGAGCTCTACGGCACGCTCTGGTACGACAACCCCGAGCGCGGGTTCACGGCATCGTCCGAGTCGCAGAACGCCTACGTCTACTTCCCGCGCGGCGGCAACGCCTTCTCCGGCGGCGCCCGTCTGGGCCCCTACGGTGTGGCCGGTCTCGTCCAGTCCGACGATGCGGCCTACACCGCCCAGCAGGCCGGTGAACTCCCCGACGACTTCGTCGCCTACCAGGGGGCCCGTGCCACCAAGTCGTGGTTCATGCTCGACGACGAGATAGTCGTCCTCGCCGCAGGAGTGACCGGACTCGAGGACCGCGCGGTGACCACCACCGTCGACAGCCGTATCGCCGCTCCCTCCGCACCCGTCACCCTCACCGGGAGCCTCCGTGACGGGACGCCCTGGCAGGGCACCGGGACCGCGCCACTGGCCTGGCTGCGTTATGCCGATGCCGAACAGGGGACGGCGATCGGGTACGTCTTCCTGTCCGGTCCGCGACCGGCTGTCGCACTCGACACAGTCACCCGCAGCCGGCGTCTCGTGCGACTGACCAATCCCGACACCCCCGTCACCAAGCAGGTCTTCACGCTCTCGTACGAGCAGGCCGCCGAGGAGCGGCCGGCCGCGATGGCGCACGTCCTCGTCCCGAACGCCTCGACCCGGCAGTTGGCCGCCTACGCCCACGGCCCGCTCTCCGTACTGGCCAACACCGTCCGCCTGCAGGCCGTCACGCACACTCGCCTGGGGTTGGTCGCCGCCAACTCCTTCGCCCCCGGCAGGCACCGCGCCGAGCGCCTCACCATCGACGGCCCGGCGTCTGTGATGCTTCGCCGGGCTCCCGACGGCACGTGCTCGATCGCGGTGTCCGATCCCACGACTCAGCGGAGCACGGTCTCGGTCACGGTCCACGGACCGGCCTTGCGGGCCCTTTCGGCCGATGACGGCGTCCGCGTCCGCCGCTTCCTCGGTGGCACTCGCCTCGACGTCACGACCCATCACGCCCATGGCCGCAGCTTCACCGCCACACTGGGCCGGCGCTGACGGCGCCGGCGGGGGCTTCGGCGGCCCCCTTGCACCGTGCTGGTCTGCGGCTACGCGTTCCGGTTCACTCGCTGTCAGTGGTCCCGCATACGGTTCTCCCATGGATGATCAGCGGTGTCGCTTCCTCACATGGACAAACTCACAGTCCGGGTGCCCGGGCAGCGCTCCCCAAGCGCCGGCGGCCCGGTGGGGCGGGCTCCGCGCATCTGTGCACCCCGCTGGGATGGAGACCGCACGTGAGTGAGACGCCGATGTACGAGGCGGGAGACGTACGAGAAGCGTGGGGCCGGGTAACCGCGTGGCTCGAGCGGAACGACCCCGGGGGTTTCGCTGCCCTCTGCGGCCCGGGGAACCAGGCGGCCATCGGCGATGCCGAACTGCGCATGGGTCTGACACTGCCGAGGGAGATGCGGGAGTGGCTCCTGGCGACCGACATCGATGCCGGCAGGCAATCCGATGGACGATCAAGTCTGGTGGCACTCGGGTGCGAGGCAGCCATCCCCGGCGACCATCTCCTTCTCGGCCTGGCGGACATTGAGGGCGTCTACCTCAGCCGGATGGCCTTGGAGGAGACGCAGCCGTCCCCAGACCCCGACTGCTCGTTCTGGCGCCGTGAGTGGGTCCCGATCGCCGCGGAACGCGACGGCCTCTACGGGACGTTTCTGGACACCCGCAACGGAACCGTCGGAACGTGGGCTGAGGCGCGCGGTCCTGAGGAAGGTGCCTTTGCCTCGTTGTTCGCCTTCTTCCAAGAGGTGGCGGACCGGCTGGAAGGAGTCGCCTCGGGGGACTGGAGAGGCCCCGCCGGTCCGGCTGGATCTGGCGGGCCCGCTCCCCGGCCGAAAGACGAGCCGATACGTCTCTGGGCACGCACGAACGGCTATCTCGTAAATGATCGTGGTCGGATCCCTGCGGAGATTCGCGAGGCTTACGAGATGTCACGGAGGTAATCACACCGAGCTCA
This sequence comes from Streptomyces sp. NBC_00887, assembly GCF_045207585.1. NCBI lineage: Bacteria > Bacillati > Actinomycetota > Actinomycetes > Kitasatosporales > Streptomycetaceae > Streptomyces > Streptomyces sp. NBC_00887. The sequence continues at coordinate 9,512,680 of NZ_CP108788.1, read as the reverse complement.
TCACGGCACGGAGCAGGGCACGTGGCCGAGTCCTGAAGTAACGACCCGGCCCGCTACGACAGTGAGTCGGCGGCCACGGATGCCGCCTGCGCGATCAGCCGGTCGTCGTACTCCGCCCCGTCCTCGGTGCGGTTCGACATGACGGCCATGACAATGGGGGCGGCGCCGGGCGGCCACACCACAGCGATGTCGTTGCGGGTGCCGTACGTGCCCCCGGCCCCCGACTTGTCGCCGACCTCCCAGCCGTCGGGCACTCCGGCCCTGATGAGCCCGGCTCCGGTGGTGCTGGTGCGCAGCCACTCCGTGAGCTGTGCTCGTTCGCCCTTGCCCAGGACGTCACCGAGGACGAACGCTCGCAGGTCTGCGGCCAGGGCCCGCGGCGTGCTCGTATCCCGCGTGGCGCCGGGGGTCCAGTCGTTCAGCTGCGGCTCGGAACGCTCCATCCGCGTCACGTCGTCGCCGATCTCCTGGAGTTCGGTGCCCAGACCCCGAGGGCCGCCCACCTGGTCGAGCAGCAGATTGGCAGCGGTGTTGTCGCCGAAGCGGACGGCGGCGTCGCACAAGGCGTCCAGGGTCATCCCGCTCCCGGCGTGCTTCGACGTCACGGGAGAGGGAGGAACCAGCTCGTCCGGGGAGTACCTGACTGTCCGTCCCATTCCGTCCGGGGAGTACTTCCGCAGAACGGCACCGGCGGCCAGGACCTTGAACGTCGAGGCGTAGGCGAACCGCTCCCCGTCGTTGTACGCCACTTCGCGTCCGGTGCCCGTGTCGACAGCGTAGACACCCAGCCGGGCGTCGAACTTGCGCTCGAGCTCCTTGAATTCACGGGCCGACTCCCCCGCGTCCGGTCCCGCCCCCTCCCCCGACTCCTCCCCCGTCACAGCGGACGAGGCCGGGGGCGTGGGCGAGGCCGGGGGAACATCTTGGCGGCCGCAGGCCGCCGCAGGGACGGCCAGAAGCATGGCGAGCACACCGCATACGGCGCGTCGGGCACCGGAGCCCCGCATGGTCAAAACCTCCTGGGCGCCCCCGGGCGGGGCGCGTCGGGGACGGAGCGGCCGTCCATCCCGGTTCGGGGGCGCGGGCATCGGATCCGCCCTCGCCTACGGACATCCTCACATCCCCGCCCGCACAGGCCGCCGGAGCAGGTACACGGCGGCGGTCGACACCAGGATGGCCATGCACGCGATGAACACCAGCCCCGCACCCTCCAGACCGATGGGACCCGACAGCACCCCCACACCGATCACAGGCACCGAGATACCCGCGTACGCCACCACGAACAGAGTCGAGATCACAGCCGCGCGCCGGTCCTCGGGAGACGCCCCGGCCACCGCGGACAGCGCCCCGCGGAAGGCCAGCCCCTGTCCGACCCCGCCGACCAGCGCGCTCAGCACCACCAGGAACAACAGGTCCCATCGCAGTGCTCCCGCGAGAAGCGCCAGCCCGGCGAGGAGACCCGCACAGCCCAGTGGCAGCGATCGCGCCACGCCGACCCTGCCGACTGCCAACTGTCCGGCGGTCGAGGCGAAGAAGGCCAGCGCGACGACCAGTCCGCTCACCGCGTGGTTGTTCACATCGAGGGATTCAGAAAGGAACGCCGGGCTGACCGACGTGAACACGCCGAAGAGCGCGAACCCGACGAACGAGGCGATCGCGGCCGGCGCGAACACCGACCGCACCTGCGGGGGCAGGCCGGGCCGCCGCGGCCGTACGGTACTCAGCGGCCGTCGCTCCCGTACTGTCTCGCGGAGCCACATCGTGATCGCCACACAGGCGGCCAGCAGGGTGAGGTGCACGGCGAACGGCAGGTACAGGGGACAGGGGGCGTACTGCGCGAGCACCCCGGCAAGCAACGGGCCGCAGCCCAGCCCGCCCATGTTGGCGGCAGTCGCCACGAACGTGGCCCGGGAGGCGCCGCCGTACGGTGCCAGCTCCATCACGTACGCCGTGGCGGCCCCGGTGAACAGGCCGGCGGACAGGCCGGACAGCAACCGTCCCGCATACAGCCAGCCCAGCCCGGTGGCGCACAGGAAGCAGACGGCGCTCGCCGCCGCGAACCCCAGACCCGCCAGCAGCACCGGTCGCCTGCCCACGATGTCGGAGACGTTGCCGGCCAGCAGCAGCACACCGATGACGCCGAAGGCATAGACGGCGTACACGACGGTCACCGTCAGCTCGGAGAACCCGAACTTGTCCTGATAGAGGCCGTAGAGGGGGGTCGGCAGCGTGGTGCCTGCCATGCACACGGCGAACACCGCCCCGCTGAGGAAACACTGGCGCCACCCTCGGCGATCACCGTCCATGCCGCCGACCGTAACCCCACGTGCCGCCCCGGACCGGCCAGGCGTGCCCGGCGTGCCACCACCGGTATGGGGTGACTGTTCACGCGTCGGGAGGCGGCGGAGTGCGGACCGACGCGGAGACTCGCGGTTCAGGGGAAGCGCTCCGCGGCAGGGTGAGGTATCCCGGAGTCATGGTCTTCCGGCAATGGCTCCACTCCCTCCGCAGCGGTGCCCGGCGGAGCAGCGCGCTGATCGTGGTTCCGTTCGCCCTCATCGCCGTCGTGACGGTGGTCGACATCATCGCCCCGCCGGAAGTCCACCTCGGTCCGTTTCTCGTCGCGGCTCCGGCACTCACCGCCTCGTTCGCCGGCCCGAGAATGACGGCGTTCGTCGGTGCGGTGGCCGTACTCGCGCAAGCCATGGTGGCGGTGGCACGGACCAGCATCAACGACCTCAACCACACCTACCAGATCATCGCGCTGTTCCTGATCTCCGCGATCGTGACGTTCTTCGCCCATTTGCGAGAGCGCCATTCCACGGAAATGGTGCAGCTTCGTACCGTGGCCGAGGCGGCTCAGCGGGGTGTGCTGCGCCCTCCGCCGGCCCGCAGCGGTCCGCTGCGTCTGGCCGCTGTGTACCTGGCTGCCGAAGCGGGTGCCCAGCTCGGTGGTGACCTCTACGCGACCGCGCGCACCGCCGAGGGGACCCGCGTGATCATCGGTGATGTCCGGGGCAAGGGCCTCGACGCCATCAACAGTGCCGCCGGCGTCCTGGGTGCCTTTCGCGCGCTGGCCCGCCAGGAGAAGCACCTGCCCGATCTGGTGAGCCGTCTGGAGAGCAGCGTGGCCGCGCACCAGATCGACGCACTGCACGAGGCGGAGGACGAGAACATCGCCGAGGCCTTCGTCACTGCGGCTGTGCTGGACATTCCCGACGGCGCCGAGGTGGTCCGCCTCATCAGCTGCGGGCATCCTCCGCCGCTGATCCTCCGTGCGGGTCAGGTGTGCCTGCTCGAAACGAAGGACCCGGCCCCACCGCTCGGGCTCGGGCGTCTGCTGGCCGGCCGGCCGACGGAGGACGTGTTCGCTTTCGACACAGGGGACATGCTTCTCCTGTACACGGACGGTGTCACCGAAGCCCGTGACCGTTCAGGCGACTTCTATCCCTTGACCGAACGGATCGCCTCGCAACACGGGAAGAACCCGCAGGCGTTGCTGAATCATCTGTGCGCGGACCTTCTGCGCCACGCGGGTGGCAGCCTCGGTGATGACGCGGCCCTGGTGGCGATCGAGCGCCTTCCCGCGGACGAGTGATCGGCTTGCGCCCGTGTGCACGGCAGCGATGCCCATCAGGACTCCTGGCTCTCCAGCGAGGTCCGTGGGGAGGCTGTTCATCAGTCCCGGTGTGCGCTCGTCGCTGCGCCTGAGGTCGAAGGCGGCGCGGCGGCGCCGGAGGTGACCTCGACGTCGGACGGGTCGAGCGCCAGGTGCTCCGCGGCGCACTCGACGACCGCGCGCACCGGCCCACCGCACGCGGTGTGGCGAAGCTCGAGCACAGGCACCTCGGGGTCCACGGCGTGGGCCTCGCCCCACTGCCGCAAGGCCACCAGGACGGGCCACAGCTCCCAGCCCTTCCGGGTCAGGCGGTACTCCTGCCGGGTGCGTCGACCCGGTTCCCGGTAGGGGACCGTGCGCATGACCCCGGCCGCCGTCAGTTTGCGCAGCCGGTCCGCGAGGACCGCCTCGGACAACCCCACATGACGGTGGAAGTCGTCGAAGCGCCGTACGCCGTTGGCCGCGTCACGCAGGATCAGCAGCGTCCATTTCTCGCCGACGATGTCGAGCGTGCGTTGGACGGGGCAGTTCTCCGTACTCGTCTCCAGCCACTCCATCCGACGATGATAGACCCCTTGACTTCATTGTTGACAGTCAGCTGCGACCTGGCTAGCTTCATCTGACATAGTCAGCGATGGAGGGGCAGCACCGTGGGGCGATCTCGCACGTACGAATGGCAGGACCCGGCCGTCACGGCGGGCGCCGTCGGTCGGGGCACCGGCCTGGAGTTCCTCCGTGACATCGCGTCCGGCCGCCTCCCCGGACCACCGGTCGGAGCGACCGTGGACTTCACCCTCGATGAGGTCGAGCACGGGCGCGCCGTGTTCTCACTGCTCCCGGGAGAGGAGCACTACAACCCCATCGGCAGCGTGCACGGCGGCATCTTCGCCACCCTGCTCGACTCCGCGGCAGGCTGTGCCGTCCAGTCCACGCTGCCGCGCGCACCGGATACACCTCCTTGGACCTGACCGTGAAGTTCCTGCGCCCGGTCACTGTCGAGACCGGCAGGGTCCGGGCCGTGGGCAGCGTCGTGAGCAGCGGCCGCCGCACCGCGCTCGCCGAGGCACAGCTGCTCGACGCCGGGGGCCGGCTGCTCGCCCACGCGACGAGCAGCTGTCTGCTGTTCCCCGTGCCCGCTGTCTGAACAGCGGGCGATCGTCCGTGCCGGTGCGGCGGGCTGCATATCGTTGCGCCATGGACGTGTTCGACGAGTTGTTGCGGAGCGTGCGGGGCCGGGGAGCGGTGTTCGGCCGGTCGATGCTGTGGCCGCCGTGGTCGCTGCGGTTCACCGACGGGGCGTATCTGACCTTCTGTGTGCCGCTGCGTGGTGCCGGCTGGATCGTTCCGGAGGGCGGGGAGCCGCGGCATGTGGGACTCGGTGAGGCCGCCATCGTCCGGGGCCCCGCGCCGTTCACCTTCACCGACGACATCACCCGGGAACCCGGAGCGGGCGCGCGGGAGGTGCGCTGGAGCGAGGGGACGGAGGGCGGGCAGGACCCCGATCACGAACTCAGCGGGTCCACCGTCCTGTTGGCGGCGGCCTACGACGTGCGGACCCAGGTTCCGCAGCGGCTGCTCCGGGTCCTGCCCCCGGCTCTCGTCGTACCGGAAGGCCATGACTGCACCGCGATGCGGGACTACTTGGAGGTGCAGATAGCCGGGGCGCGTCCGGGCCGCCAGATCGTGCTCGACCGGTTGCTGGACTGGCTGCTGGTGTGCACGCTCCGGGACTGGTTCGACCGCCCGGAGGCCGAGTCGCCGGGGTGGTACCAGGCACTCGGGGACGAGGTGGCGGGTCCCGCGCTGCAGGCGATTCACGAGGATCCCGCGCACCCCTGGACGACGGCGGGCCTCGCTGCCCGGTCCGGAGTGTCACGTACGACACTGGCCAAACGGTTCACCGAGCTCGTCGGGGAGGCCCCGGTCGCGTATCTGACGGAGTGGCGGATGACCCTGGCCGCCGATCTGCTGAGCCGCCCCGAGCTGACCGTGGCGGCGATCGCGCGCCGGGTCGGGTACGCGGACGCGTTCGGTTTCAGCGCGGCGTTCAAACGGCTTCGGGGCGAGAGCCCGAGCACGTATCGCCTGGAGGCGGTCGACCGCGCGCCGGGCCGGGCCGCCGCCCCGACCGCCTGATGCACGTGGGGGCGGACGGGCATCGACCCACCCGTGCGCCCCCTCGGCCGCTGTGACTCAGCGCCAGGCACCTTCGGCTGCCGCGTCGCGCACGAAGTCGGCGAAGTCACGCGGTGCCCGGCCGAGCGCCCGCCGCACCCCGTCGGAAACCTGGGCCTCCCTGCCCGTGCGGATCGGCAGCAGCGCGTCGGTCCACAGCGCGGCCTCGGCCTCCGGCATTCCTTGGGCCACGAGCCCGGCCCTGAACGCGGAATCGTCCACCCCGACGTAGGTGGCGCGTCGGCCGGTCGCCCTCGCGATCTCGTCGAGGACCTCGGCGAGGCCCAGCGCCCGGGGGCCCGACAGCTCGTACACCTCGCCCGTGTGACCGTCCTGGGTGAGTGCGGCGACGGCCACCGCCGCGATGTCGTCCGCGTCGACGAACGCGGCGGCTCCGTCCCCGACGGGCAGCGCGAGTTCGCCGCCCTTCACGCCGTCGAGGAAGACTCCCTCGCTGAAGTTCTGGGCGAACCAGCCGGGCCGCAGGATCGTCCAGTCCGCCCCGGAGGCCCGTACGGCCGCCTCGCCCTCCATGTGCGGACCTTCTCCTTCGTAGGCTTCGCCGAAGTAGCCGGGCACGTCGACGCCCCGGGCGGAGAGCAGCACGAGGCGCTCCACCCCGCTCGCGACTGCCTGCTCGACCAGGGCAGGCGTCGGCGAGGGCGAGGTGTCCAGCGGAACGATGTAGGCGGCGGTGGCTCCTTCCAGGGCGGCCTTCCAGGTGTTCGGGTCCGCCCAGTCGAACCGGGTCTCCCCGGACCGCGACGCCGCGCGTGTCCGCACGCCCTGTTCGCGGAGGCGGGCCACGACCCTGCGGCCTGTCTTGCCGGTACCACCGGTCACCAGTACGTCGACGGGCGCCTTCTCGTCCTTCTGTGTCATGACGCAAGCGTGTCCCGGCGGGCCCCGAGCTGCCATGGCTCAGCGTCCGGAACGGCTGTCCGTGCGTCCGGACAAGGACCGGCGCGGCAGTCCATGGGCGTCGCCCCGTAGCGGCAGCCACACCACGGTCAGCCGTCCGCGTGACGGTGACGGCGAACATCACCGTCATCTGGTTCTGTAAGGGGGGACCTCGCGGGGTGCGGAGCTCGGACCGATGAGTTCTCCGGCGGCCCGGTGTCTCACGGGGGGCTACGGAAACGTCCGGTGCCCAAGAGAGAGTGGTGCGCGATGAGATTGGTACTGCAGGAGTTCCTTTCGCTGGACGGCGTCTACCAGGGCCCGGGGTCGCCTGACGAGGACACCAGTGACGGGTTCACCCGGGGCGGGTGGTTCGTTCCGCACATGGACGAGGAGTTCGAACGGCAGGTCGGCACCTGGCTCGGTACGGCGGACGCGTTCCTGTTCGGCCGCCGCACCTACCTGAACTTCGCCAGGGACTGGCCGCGAATGACCGAGCACCCGTTCGCCGGCATCTTGAACGGCCTGCCGAAGTACGTCGCCTCCCACAGCCTGGCCGAGGCCGCGTGGGACCCGACCACGATCCTGTCCGGCGACATTCCTGCCCAGGTCGCCGAGCTGAAGCGGCAGTCCGGTCGCGAGCTGCAGATCCACGGCAGCGGTCGGCTTGGTCAGTCCCTGCTGGCTGCGGGGCTGGTCGACGAACTGCGTCTCGCGATCGCCCCGGTGGTCGTGGGCACGGGCCGCCGCCTGTTCCCGGACGCCGGCGCCCCGGTCGGCCTTCGGCTCCTGAGCACTCGGACGACACCGGGCGGACTGGCAATTCACGTGTACGAATCGACAGGTCTGCCGGAGTACGGGACGTACGGGGCCGACGCGTAGCAGTCCGGGCCGAACACCGGTCCCGACGGCCTGCGGTGACGCCGGGATTCGGCACGAGCCCGTCGCTCCTTCGGGGATCGGCCGGCAGAGGGCTCAGAGCACGACGCGGAAGTGCGTGGTCAGCCGTGCCTGGTCGTCGAGGACGTGGAAGGCGAGGCCGGGCGGCTGCTCGCGGTCCGCGGGGGCGCTTCCCTCCCAGGGCATGCGCAGGGTCCAGGTGACGGCCGGTGCGACGATCAGCGGAAGCCCGGCGAAGGTGGAGGCGGCAGCTGTGTGGGCGTGGCCGGTGAGAACCGCAGCGACCTGCGGGTGCCTCGCGAGCAAGTCGGCCAGTTCCCCGGGCTGTTCGAGCTTGCAGGAGTCGGGGAGCGGGTGGTGGAGGTCGACCGGCGGCTGATGGAAGGCGATCAGCGCCGGGGTCCCTTGCGGCAGGCCGTCGAGTGTGGCGTCGATCCAGGCCAGTGTCCCTGCGTCGAGGCGTCCCTCGTCACGGCCCGGGATGGTGGAGTCGCACATCAGGATCGCGGTGCCGGTGATGTGGTGGACCTCGTTGACGGGGCCGCGCTCGGGTGCCTCACCCAGGAGGGCCTTGCGATAGGCGGGGCGCGCGTCGTGGTTGCCGGGGCAGGTCAGCACCGGGAAGGAGGCGGCCAGGATGCCTTTCGCCTCCTCGTACTCGGCAGCCTCACCGTGGTCGGCGATGTCCCCGGTGACCAGGAGGGCGTCGACCGGGTGCGCCAGGGCGCGCAGGTGGTCCATGACGCGAGTGGCACGTCGGGTCGCCCTCTCGCTGCCGTCCAGGTGCAGGTCGCTGATGTGGGCAAGCAGCGTCATCGCTCCTCCTTCTTCTCCGGTGGCGCTCACGGGGCAGCCGGCCTGCGCCGGGAGTGGTGCCGCCACCTCTACCTCTAACGGAAAATTTTGTTTTACCGTTAGGTACTCTAGGGGGCGCGGGGAGATGTGCTCAAGTGGTTGTCGACCGGTCGCAGAAAGGCAGGGAGGCCTTCATGGAACGCTGGCTGGCGTTGGAACTGGCGAGCACGATTCGCCATGACGGGGACGGCGGTGTCACCGACGACCTCGCCACGGTCCGGGAGACAGCCCTCTGGATCCGCCGTCAGGGCGAACTGCTCGGCGGCCCCGCCCCGTCCGGCGAACTCGTGGTGGACGAGAACCTCAGGCTCGCGGTCATCGAGCTGCGGCGGGCGGTCCGGGCCCTGTTCGCCCGCGTGGTCAGTCCCGCTCCGCCCAGCCCCGCGGACGCCCATCGGCTGATGCCCGCCGACCGGGCCGTCGCCCACCTCAATGCGGTCGCCGCCCGGGAACCGGTCACCCCGCAGCTCGACTGGCCCCTCGAAGGAGACCCCACCACGCGGCTGCTGTCGGCGCAGGACGACCCGTCCATCCGGCTGGTGGCACAACTCGCCCGTGCCGCCATCGACTTCCTGAGCGGCCCCCGGCGCGGGGAACTCCGGGCCTGTACGGCGCCGCGTTGCGTGCGCTACTTCGTCAAGAGCCACGGGCGGCAGGAATGGTGCAAGCCGTCCTGCGGGAACCGGGCCCGCGCGGCACGCCATTACAGGCGTCAGCGCACCGACGGCGCCGCAGATCCCGCACTTTCCTAGCGCCGCTGCCCGAACGCGCTCCCCGCCGGAAGCAGCTCATACCTCGGTCGGCACGCAGAGCACCGGCACGGTCGACAGGTGCAGGAGCTTGTGCGGGGTCGAGCCGAGCAGAGCGCCTCGCATGGGGCTCTCGCCCCAACTGCCGACGACGATGACCCGCGCCCCGTGGCGTGAAGCGGCGTCGATCAGCGCCTGGGCGGGGTTCTTGTCGATGACCTCGACGGCCGCCGGCACGCCGGCCTCGTCGGCGGCCTCGACGGCATGCTCCAACCCGGTTCGTCCCGCCTGGCGGATGGCTTCGTAGTGGGACCTGTACTCCTCGCCGGCCGCGCCGGGAGGCGCAGCTCCGTAGACCAGGACGAGTCGCTCGCCGAACGCCGCGGCCACCTCGATCGCGATGCGCAGAGCGCGCGCGGCACCGGGTGACTCGTCGTACCCGAGAACCACCGACATCAGGACTCCTTACCGTGCACGAGGTCCGGGTCGACCACACTGCGGCGCTCGGTCCAGAAGGTGGCCGACCTGAGACGCCACACCACCATGATCACCACACCGACCACGCTGATGCCGATGCCGATGACGAGCGGCGGGCCGAGCCCGAACCACGAGGTTCCGGTGTAGGAGTTCTCCGGGTCCGACATGTCCATCACCGACCGCACGAGAAGCCAGGTCAGCAGCCCCGCGCCGATCAGCGGGCCGAGGCCGATGAGGAGGAAGTTGCGGAGGCTCTCGGTCAGGTGACGGCGGTAGTAGATCACACAGGCCACACCCGTGAGGGCGTAGTAGAAGGCGATCAGCAGGGACAGGGCCGTCAGTGAGTCGAAGAGGGCGTTCTCGCTGATCCGGTTGACGATGAGGTACCAGGCGATGGCGATTCCGGCCACCCACCAGGTGCTCACGTCGGGGGTGCGGAACCGGGGGTGGATACGCGCGAGGTGCGCCGGCAGCGCGTGGCGGCGGGCCATCGACAGTGCTGTGCGCGACGCGGGGATGATGGTGGTCTGGGTCGATGCCAGTGCGGACGTGGCGACCGCGAGCAGGACGATCCAGTCCCAGCCGCCCATCACCTCGCCGGCGAGGAGGGCGAAGATGAACTCCTCCTCGTCCGCGTTGTCGGCGAGGTATGCCGTTCCGGCGAAGCCGACGACCGCGAAGCCGACGGACAGGTAGGTCACCAGCAGAATGACGGTCGACCAGACGCCGGCCTTCCCGGGAGCGGTGGCGGAGTCCTCGACCTCTTCGGTGAGATTGACGGCCGACTCCCAGCCCCAATAGATGAACACGCCCAGCAGCAGCCCACTCGTGAGCGCCGCGCCGCCGGCCCCGAAGGGGTTGAGCCACTCGGCCGAGGGTTTGATGGAGTCGGAATCGGTCGTACCCGCGTAGACGCGGTAGAGCGCCACGATCACGAAGACCAGCAGGAAGGCCACCTGCGCCAGGATCAGAACGTTCTGGACCTTGGCCGAGAGCTCCGTGCCGATGACGCACAGACCCGTCATGACCAGGATCAGGAGCACGGTGAGGAGCTGGCGCACGAAATCGTTCTCGACCCAGCTGTCGAGACCGACGGCCATCAGGGCGAAGCTGACGGCGACGTCCGCCAGCGACCCGACGACCAGAACGCCCGTCATCGCGATGGCCCAGCCGCCGAGCCACCCGGTCCACGGCCCCATCGCGCGGGTCACCCAGGAGAACGTGGTGCCGCAGTCCTGGTCCACCTTGTTGAGGTAGTAGAACGCCGAAGCGATCAGCAGCATCGGCACGAAGGAGGCGAAGAGCACTCCGGGGGCGTAGATGCCGACGAGTGCCACGATCGGTCCGATGACGGCCGCCACGGAGTAGGCCGGGGAGGTGGCGTTCAATCCGATGACCAGCGCGTCGACGAAGCCGATCGCGTTCGGCTTCAAGGTCGCCTGCGGTGCTGGTGGTCCGGCCGGTTCCTCTGCCATGCTCCCTCGCTCCGTAACGGCCTGAAGAAAAAGGCTAATAGGCCCCCTTCATGCTATTTGCGGGTCTTCGGGCGCGCCTCCCAGGCAGGGGCAGGACACCGCCGTACGGGGCACAGCGGTCGCAGCTGTCACTGTTCGCGCATGTGCCACGGTGCGCCGTACTCCGTCAACAGATCGAGGAAGGGCCGGGGAGGCAGGGCCTCCGGGCCGAGCACACCGCTTCCGTGCCAGGTGCCGCACGCGATGAGTTCGAGGGCGGCGACGGGATTGATGGCGGTCTGCCAGACCACGGCCTGGGAGCCGTACTCCCGCATGGACCACTGGTTGTCGACGACGTGGTAGAGGAAGACCTCTCTGGGCCGTCCGTCCTTGGTGCCCTTCACCCAGGTGCCCGCACACGTCTTCCCGTGCATCCGCTCGCCGAGCCCGGCCGGGTCCGGAAGGCAGGCGGCCACGACATCACGGGGCGACACCTGGACCTCGCCCTTGTCGCTGTTCACGCGGACGGGCTCCGTACGGTCGAGACCCAGTTTGTGGAGCGCGCGGAGCACCCCGATGAACTCGTCGCCCAGCCCGTACTTGAACGTGACCCGCCCGGCCTTCACATGGCGCGGTACGAGAAGCACCTCCTCGTGCTCGACGTTGACGCACTCGACCGGCCCGATGCCTTCCGGGAAGTCGAAGAGCTCCGGTTCGCTGAAGGGAGCTGTCGTGAACCAGCCGCGCCCTTCCTCGTACACGACCGGCGGGTTCAGGCACTCCTCGATGGTCGTCCAGATACTGAAGGAGGGGGCGAAGTCGTAGCCCTCCACGACCAGATCGGCTCCGTCACGGATGCCGATCTCCTCGATCTCGTCGAAGAGTTCGTCGGAGGCGTACCGGGCGAACACATCGGAGAGGCCGGGCTCCACGCCCATGCCCACGAGCGCGAGACGGCCCGCTCCCTCCCACTCCGCAGCCCGTTCGAACTGGGCGTCCCCGAGCTTGACGCCACACTTCTCGTACGGACGGTCAGGGTGCGGCCGGGAAAGGGACATCGCCATGTCGAGGTAGTTCGCGCCGTGTGCCAGCGCTGCCTCGAACAGAGGCAGCACGAATCGGGGGTCGGTGGCGTTGAGAAGCACACCGCAGCGGTTCTCACCGAGAGCGGCGCGCACCGCTGCGGGGTCCGAGGCGTCCAGCCGGACGGCGTTGAACCGGTGCCCGCTCTCCCCCAGGGCCGCGACGGCCTTCTCCGCGCGCTCAAGGTCGTAGTCGGCGACCGTCATGTGTTCGAAGAAGGGCCGGCGGGCCGCGATCCTGGTGATCGCCGTGCCCACGCCTCCCGCTCCGACCAAGAGGACACGCATGGGTGCACCACTCCTTCGCCGCGCTGCCGGCAATGGGGGCGCCCGTGCCGGTCCCGTGGGCGAGGACGCTAACAGCCGTGCGGCCCGGCGGCGGGCACCGTTCGGATCATGTCCCGCGTCCGGCGGTATCCGTGTCGGGCCCGGCGGTTCGGCGCCGCGCTATGCCGGGCGCGCCCCGGTGGGAACCGGCGCCGGGGCGGCCCGGGAGGTCTGGGCGGCCTTGCCCGGGCGCAGGGTCCACGGCACGGGCTCGGTGTTCGTCAGCCACTCGTCGGCGATCAGTCGCCTGACGATGAGGATCCGCAGATCACGTGACTGCTTCTTCCATCCCAGTCCCACGCACAGCTGTTTCACGGACGGACCGTGCCCGTGTTCCGCGCGGAAGGCGGCGGCGAACTCCGCGGCGCGGGGACCGCAGTCGGGCTGGGAGTCCTTCCACACGCCGTAGGTCGTGTGCGCACTCGCCGGGATCTGGGCGGGAACGGCCCTGCGCATGAACGCTTCCGCCACTCTCACGGTGGCCATGTGGCAGAGCGGACAGTGCTCGACGGCCTCGGCGTGCCGACGCAGTGCCGCGCTCGCCTGTGCCTTCCACGCGTCCCAGCTCAGTGGTTCCTCGGCGGTCGTGTCGCGAGGGCGCGGCGGGTCGGGCAGCGCGTGCATGCCCGAGAGGTGCCGTACGGCGTCGGCCAGCAGGTACCGGTTTCCCTCCAGTTCCAGCAGAAAACCCTTGGAGAGCAGTTCGGGCAGGGCCGCCCGGCACGGACCGGGGAGGTCGGCCGGCAGGGTCGCATGGCGTTCGGCCCGGGCGTGGGCTGCCAGGAACAGTGCGGCCAGGCGCGCGTTGCACGACGTCTTCCTGGCCGGCTTGGCGGCAAGGGTGCGGGTGGTCCACCCGGACACCCGGGACCTCTTCTCCTTGCCGAAGACCAGCCGCCGGTCCGAGGTGTCGGCAAGGTCGGGCACGGCGACGGCCACGGGTGTGTCCGGGCTGCCTCCGAACAGATCGCCCCGCACCTGCCATCCCAGAGTGCCCAGGGCGGTGACGGCGCTCTCCGCGTCGTCCAGACGCAGGGACTTCAGATCCTGGCCGGTGATGTTCCCGACCCCGCCCCGGGCGGCGCGGATCGCGACGACCACCGCGAGGAGCTGCGCGTCACTGCCGGCAAGCGGCAGCGACCCCACGTAGGTCAGGAGCCGGCGGGCGGCCTCTCCCTGCACAGCTGTCAGCAGGAAGGGCTTCGGAGTGGTCGCCACCACCGGCGCGGCCGAGACGTGGGGCGAGCTGGAAGAGGACTTGGGCACGACTTGTACAACGCGCGGACAGCACCGAGGTCACCATCTCGTACATCTGTACGAGATGGTGGATCGAGGCGGTGTCCGGAACGCCCGCCCGAGAACGAGATCTTGTTGGGGCGGCCGTGCTCGAACAGGCCCCCCTTCTCGCCGAGGTCGCGTGCGGCAGGGTCCTCCGTCTCGTCGAGGACGACGCGGCCGACCTTCGTGCTCAGGACGTACTCGTCGCGCGGATGACGGGCCAGTACGCCGCCGAGGCGGATCTCGGACAGACCCGCACCGTAGAAGGGCGCGGTGTCGAAGTAGCGGATGCCCTGGTCCCAGGTGGCCTCGACGGTGGCTGCCGCCTCTTCCTCGGGGATGGCCCGGAACATGTTGCCGAGCGGCGCGGTACCGAAACCGAGCAGGCCGGGCAGGAGGGTCTTGATCGTCATGGAGGTTCCTTGCGATACCTAGGGTGACAAATACTGTTTCGCAAGCGAATGCGGCATGCATCCGTCTTGTGCTCTCGAGGTTAGAATCCTAGACATGAGACTGCCCAAGACTTACCTCGACTCACTTGAGTCCTCCGAGGTCCCACATGCTTGACCTGCGACTTCTTCACTACTTCGTCGCCGTCGCCGAGGAGGAGCACGTCGGTCGCGCCGCCGAACGGCTGCACATCTCCCCGTCACCGCTCAGCCGCCAGATCGCGCAGCTGGAGAAGAACCTGGGCCTGACCCTCTTCGAGCGCAGCCAGCAGCGGATCCGTCTCACCTCCGACGGCCGTGTCTTCCTGACCGAGGCCCGCGCCCTGCTGCGTCATGCGGACCGGCTGGAGAACCTCGGCCGGCGGCTCGGCCGGGGCGAGGAGGGCGGGCTGTGCATCGGGTACGTCGCCGACGCCATGCACACGGGCATCCTGCCCGCCGCTCTTCGGGCTCTGCGCGAGGAACGCCCCGGCATTCACGTCGCCCTGTACGACCAGGAGTCCGCCGAGCAGTTCGAGGGACTGCGGCAGCGCAGCCTCGACATCGCGCTGGTACGCACTCCCCCGCCGGAGGACGACCCGGACCTGAGCGCCGCCGCGCTGCTTCAGGATCCCCTGCTTCTCGCGCTTCCTGCGGATCATCTGCTGGCGGAAAAGGCCGAGTTGACGCCCGACGACCTGACCGGGCAGCCCTGGATCGCGGTGGGCAAGGCCCAGGACGCGGCCTGGCGTGACTCGTTCCTCGCCTCGTGCGTCGCCTCCGGCTTCACTCCGGACATCCGCCTCGACGCTGCCGAGCCGCTCACCGCACTCGGCCTGGTCGCGTCGAGCCTGGGCCTCGCGCTCGTACAGAAGAGCATGGTCCGCGGCAGTACCGACGGAGTCGTGGTGCGAGAACTCCTCTGGTACGAACGCTCCGTCGGCCTGTGGGCCGCGTGGCACCGGGTCGACCTCCGGCCCGTCGTCACTTCGTTCCGCGAGACGGTTCTGGCCGGACAGCACGCGGCACAGGGGCAGCACACAGCACAGCGTCAGCAGCCGGGCGGCGCGGGTGACGGCGGTGCGGCCGGACGATGAGTTCGCAGGCCCGGAGCGGTCTACCCCAGTGGTGCAGCTCACCACGAAGGCGACAGAAGGCCGTCACCAGGAGGACAGAACAGTGACCACAGGCAAGGTGACCTGCGAACTCTCGATCTCCGTCGACGGGTACTCGGCCGGGCTCAACCAGCGCGAGGAACGCCCGTTCGGCGACGACGCCGGCGATGGCTGGGGCGGCAGGCTGCACTCCTGGATGTTCGAAACCCCGGAGCAGCGGCAGGCCGAGCTGGAACGGCTGACGGCGTACGGCGCCTTCGTCATGGGGCGCAACATGTTCGGCCCCGTACGCGGCGCGTGGGATCGACAATGGAAGGGGTGGTGGGGCGACAATCCGCCTTACCACACGCCGGTCTTCGTGCTGACCCACCATCCGCGCGACCCGCAGCCGATGGAGGGCGGCACCACGTTCCACTTCGTCACCGACGGCATCGCATCCGCACTGCGGCAGGCCCGCGAGGCGGCCGGGGACCGCGACGTGTCGATCCACGGGGGCGCGACCACCGTCAACCAGTACCTCGCCGCAGGCTTGATCGATGAACTGCGGCTGCACATCGTGCCGTTCACGCTCGGCGCCGGCACTCGACTGTTCGACGGGGTGCCGTCGCTGAATCTTGAGCAGGTGGAGTCGCGAGCGGCCAACTCCGTCACGCACGTGACCTATCGTGTGCTGCCCCGAACCCCGGAACAGTGAGCGGGACGACGCCCGATAACGTTCTCGCATGACTGTTCTTGAGCGTCTTCGTCCCGATCACGCGCCGGCGCTGCTCGCCTTCGAGCTGGAGAACCGCACGTACTTCGCTGCCTCGATCCCGGACCGCGGCGACGGCTACTTCGCCGGGTTCGACACACGTCACCGCGAGCTGCTCGACGAACAGGCTGCGGGGCTGCACCACTTCCACATCATCGCCGACAGCGAGGGCGCCGTCCTCGGCCGTGTCAATCTCGTCGGTGTCGCGGACGGTTCGGCCGAACTCGGGTACCGGATCGCCGAGCGGGCAGCCGGCCAGGGCCTGGCCACGTCCGCCGTCCGGCAGGTGTGCGCGCTGGCTTTCGCCGAGTACGGCCTGAGTGTTCTTCGGGCGGAGACGACACTGGACAACGCCGGGTCGCAGGCCGTGCTGGCCCGCAACGGATTCGTCCGCGTCGGTGAACTCACCCTGGACGGACGCCCCGGGCTGAGTTTCACGCGGCTTCCGATCGACCGCCCTCTCTGAGAACGCATCGGTGGCGGACCGCCACCGATGCGGGTCGGGCTGTGTCGTGATCAGTCGTTGTCGACTTCCTCGTCGGTGATCTTGCCCGTCGCGGCGTCCACGTCGAAGGCGGTCTTCTTCCAGTCCTCGGTGACTACATCGACCTGCCAGACGAGCGTCTGGCTGTCGTTCTCATCCAGGTTGAGCGAGGTGACCGTGCCCTTCTGCTTGTCCGTGGCGACCTTGGCCGCCTGCTTCCAGGTCTGCTGAGCCTTGCTGACCCAGTCGGCCAGTTCCTGCTTCTCGGCGTCGCTCTGCTCGGCCTCGGTGACGGAGTCGATCACGTCTCCGGACACCGCGTCGATACTCACCGTGTGCGCGGTTCCGTCCGCCTCGACGACTTCCGCGATCCACTTCGGGCCCGTGGAACTGCCGCTCGGGCTCGGGCTGCCTGTCGGGCTCGGGCTGCCTGTCGGGCTGGGGCTCGGGCTGCCGTCGGGGCTGGGGCTCGCGCTCGCACTGGGGCTGGCGCTCTCTTCGTCGTCGTCCAGACCCTCGAGGTCGAGGTCGGTGAGCTTGCCGCCGGAAACCTCACCCACGGCCGTCGTGGCGGCCTTGTCGTAGGTGACCTTGACGGTCGAGAGAAGTTCCTTGCGCTCGGTCTGGTCCTCGGTCAGCTGCGCAGCCGTACCGGAGGGGCTCTCGTACGGGGTGGTCGTCTGCTGAGGAATGACCTTGGCAGCCTCTGAGGTCGCCGCGGCTGTTTCGTCACCGTTGTCCTGGCCGCATCCCGTCACCATGGCGGCGGATGCAAGGACGGCGCACAGCGCGCCGACGCCACGGAGCCGGCGGGTACGCGTGGAAACGGTCTTGTTAGGTCGGGGCTCAAATCTCATACCGCATGACTAGCCGCCCCGGCGATCAGTCATGTTGTCCGACAGTCGGCTGTCACCCGATCGCCTGTGCGCCTCCGCCCATTCGCCGTGGTCGTGGTGGGCTCCCCGTCCGGTGACCGTCGCCGACACCGTCCTGCGGGCCGCGCGGAATGCGCCGATGATCCTTCGCAAGCAGAATTCCGCGTATGACCACACCTCGCCCGGGGAACGCGACCGATCCGGATCCCGCAGTGCCGGGGAGCCCGCCGCCCAACCAGGCGCTGACCCTGACTGCGATGCTCTTCGCCGTCTCGATGACGTTCATCGACCAGACAGTCGTCTCCATCGCGGCCCCCGACATCGTCCATGAACTCGGGCTGTCGGCCTCCGGGATGCAATGGGTAGTCAACGCCTACCTGCTGTCCCTGGCCGCGTTCTTCGCCCTCGGCGGAAGGCTCGCGGATGTCCTCGGGCACCGCCGGGTCATGCTGGCGGGCACACTCGTCTTCGTGATCTCCTCCGCACTGTGCGGAGCGGTGCCCTCCGGGGACCTCGCCCAGACATGGCTCATCGTCTTCCGCGCCACACAGGGCTTCGGGGCGGCGCTGATGTTCCCCGCCGCTCTCGCCGTCGTCATCGCGGTGTTCCCGGTGGAACGGCGCGGCCGGGCTCTGGCCCTGTTCTTCGGCCTCTCCGGGGCCCTCACGGCCGTCGGCCCGATCCTTGGCTGCTGGCTCACCTCCTGGACCTGGCGTTCGATCTTCTGGATCAACGTGCCGGTCGCTGTGATCGCCATCGTGCTGACGCTCCTGGCCCGCATCCCGAACCGGTCGCGTCGCGAACCCCTCGATGTACCGGGGGCCGTCCTGATGGCAGCCGGTATGGGCCTGACGGTGCTCGGCTTCCAGCAGGCGGCCGGCTGGGGCTGGAGCAGCGCCGCGACGTGGGCGTGCATCGTCGGCGGCCTGCTGGTGCTCGCGCTGTTCTGCCGACTGGAGCTGCGTACGCGGTACCCGCTCGTCAGGCTCCAGGTCTTCCGTGACCGTGCGTTCGCCGTGGATGCCGCGGTGCTGTTCTTCTCCATGCTGGCCTTCGTCCCGGTGTTCTTCTTCGCCTCCGTCTACGCACAGGTCTCCCTCAGCGCGTCACCCAATCAGGCGGCTCTCTACCTTCTGTATTTCTTCATCGGCTTCGGCATCGCGTCGCAGTGGGGCGGGCGCATCCTCGACCGCCGCGGTGCCCGGCCGGCGCTGAAACTCGGCACGGCGCTGGGTGCCGTCGGTTTCGCCCTCTGGGCCGGGAAACTGACCACGCTGTCGATGCACGACCAGTGGCCGTACGCGGCCATGGCCGGCGCGGGCATCGGCCTTCTGCTGTCACCCGCTTCGACCGACGCGGTGAACCGGGCGATCGGCGCCTCGTACGGCGAGGTCACCGGGATCACGCAGACGGTCCGGAACTTCGCGGCGAGCGTCGGCCTGGCCGTGTTCGGCACGGTCCTCACCCATGTCACCACCAACCGCGTGCATACGACGCTGCGCTCCGCGGGACTGTCGGACGCGGCTGCACAGGACGCCGCCCACAGCGTCGCCGAGGCCGTCACGGGCAACGGCGACGCGCGCCAGCCGTCCGGCGAGGGGAAGGTCGCCGAGGTGATGCGGGACTCCATGGGCGCCATCCGCATGGACTTCGCACAGGCCAATCAGTGGGTGTTCTCCTGCATGGCCGGCGCCCTGGCCGTTGCGTTCGTGTGTGCGCTCTGCCACCCGGGCACGCGGGTCGTGACCGGGTCCGAGAAGCCCGCCGACCAGGGCGCGTGAAGGTCTCCGCACCGCCGAACACGGCGCGGAACACGGCAGAACGCAGCGGATGACGCCGGTTCACCGTAACCGGCGTCATCCGTGCGGACTCTGTACAGGCGTCAGGCGGTCAGCTGTACCTCGGACGGTTCCGCCGCCGAGAGTACGGATGCCGCGGACGGGACGGCACGCAACTGGGCCTCCGCAGCGGTCAGCGCGTCCTTCACGGTCCGGGTTCCGGTGGTGACGCAGAGGGTGTAGGTGATGTCCTCGAGATGGCGGCTGCTCTCGGAAGTCCCCAGCCGTGCGTGGGCGCGTCGCAGTGTCTCGTAGCGCTTGACGAGATTCCGCAGCGTTGCGGGATTGGCCATCAGCACGGCAGTTCCTCTCCACAGGGCGGCCGGGAGCACATGGCCCCGCGCCGACGAAATCCGATCGCGCCGGCGGTACGCCTGGCGATGCGGGCGGCCGTGCGAAGTGTCAGCACGCATCCGATCCCTTGCAGATGATGGTCACCCCCGCTCACCGAATCCGCATCCGGAATCACGGAGGGTCATTCGCTGCCGGTTCCTGGAGCGCCGGGCGCGCGGGTGGGAAATAATGGAGGTGACAGGCGCCCGGCCTCTGCCGGTGCCCGGTCGGGAGGCACTCATGGATTACCCGGAGAGTTACGAGCTGATATTCCAGGCGGCCGGTGCCACGGATGATGTGGTCGTCGTCCACCTCACGGCCCGGTCGGGGGCGGGCGGTTACCCGGTCTACGAGGACGAGACGGGAATCGTGCGTGCCGAGATCAGCGAGCGGGGCGAGGTCCGCATGGTGGCGAGTGGCGGACATCAGGTTCTCGGAGTGCCTCTGCTCGCGCGGCCCCTGACTCATGGGGCCGGTCGCACCGGCTGAGCACACTCCTCCCCCGCTCCCTTCCGTCCGCGGCGACGTCGGCGCGGGAGACGCCTCCCGCGCGGGCTTACCTGACCGCGGACGGAGCAGCTCCGTCGGCTCTCGCCGCCGCGGTGCTCGCTCCGGCGGTCCGGCGGTCCGGCACGGCGATACGCTGGGGCTGTCCGCCGCCCGTGCGGTGGTACAGGATCATCGACGAACCGGCCGCCCTGCCGGCGAAGGACCTCGACGCGAAGGCCTGATCGTGACGGAGATGTGGGATCCGGAAGGTGCGGGCGTGATCGCCCTCCCCTCGGGGCGGCTGGTCCGCGGCCGCGCGCTGCGGCGCCCGCTTCCCGAGGGTCTCGAGCCGACCTTCGCGGTGCATCTGCTCGGAAAGCAACCGCCTCCGGAGGCCTGGGAGTCGCGGTGGCTGCGCTGGCCCGATTTCCGGCTTCCCACGGACCGGGAGGAAGCCCGGAGCGTGCTCGCCGAAGCGTGGCAGCGCGCGGTCGCGGAACGGGTCGAAGTTGCCTGCGGAGGTGGCCGTGGACGGACCGGGACCGCGCTTGCCTGTCTGGCGGTCCTCGACGGAGTACCGACGGACGAGGCTGTCGCCTTCGTCCGCCGGCACTATCACCCGGGGGCTGTGGAGACTCCCTGGCAGCGGCGGTTCGTACGACGCTTCGGGGAGCGGTGAGCGGCGCGGATCACTCCACGGCGCGCGAGACCGGAACCGTCGCTCCGTCCCCGGCGCGTACCGCCTCGACGATCTGCTGATGGAAATAACGGCTGGCTTCTTCGGAGGGACACGGCACAGGACTGCCGACCAGCGTGAACCAGTCCGAGGCACCGCTGAACTGCACGGCCACCTCTGCCTGCCCGTCGGACCATGTCGTGTGTACGGTCAGATCACCGCTCACGACGCCTACCTCTTCGGTGCGAACTCCGCCGGATCCCGCGAAGACACCGCAGGTAGTCCACGATGCCCAGTTCATGACGCGTCGCCTTTCGGACAGTGACAAGCCTGTCTAGCGGACTGATTTCGAGTATGACACCGCAGACCGCCAGTCGCACAGGTGTGCCAGTGCGTATCCGTTCGGTGACCGTGAGATGCACCGGACGCGGGGCCGTTCAGGAGTGCATCGAGGCACCCTTGAGGATCTTGTCCACCGCGTTGCGCGGCCCGTGGACGGCCAGTCCCACGAGGTCCATCGCATCCCGCTTCACGGCCCGGACGGCGGCCCGATTGGCCTCGTCGTGGCCGGACGCGAAGAGGTCGGACGTGAACACGGCCATCGTCACGCCCCGTCCGACCGCCCGGGTGTGCGCCGCCGTCATCAACTCCTTCGAACCGGCGAAGACGAGGACGGGCTGCCGGAACATGGGCAGGTACTCGGTGCCGTCGGCGTCGGCGTACGGTTCGCCGATCACTTCCGGCACCCGCGTACCCAGGCCACTGACGAGGAACGCCGTGACGTTGAGGCACTGCCAGGTCTGCAGGTCGTCACGGAGCAGGACGGCGATCTTGGTGTCGAAGCGTACGGGGGTGCTGTCATCGGTCATGCCGAGAAGCCTGCCGAGCCCGGCCGGTGCCGTCTTGTACGAACTTTGCACGGCCTGCGGGCCGGACCGGGCTTGTACGCTCTCCCCATGGCTGCCCCTCCGGACATCACCGCTTGGCGTCCGCGCGTCGAGGGAATCGACGAGGTCTTCCACGCCCGCTTCGCCGATCACGCCTACCCCATGCACACACACGACGCGTGGACGCTGCTCATCGTCGACGAAGGCATGGTCCGCTACGACCTGGAGCGCCACGAGCACGGGGCACGGAGCTCGGTGGTGACGCTGCTGCCTCCGCACATCCCGCACAACGGTGGCGCCGCGACCCCCGCAGGATTCCGCAAGCGCGTCCTCTACCTCAACACCGCGCAGATCGAAGCCGGCCTCATCGGCCGGGCCGTGGACCGCCCCGTGCTGCACGATCCGTCGCTGCGGCGCCGCATCCACCAGCTGCACCTCACGCTCGAACGGCCCGGCGACGAACTGGAGGCGCAGAGCCGCCTCGCGCTCGTCTCCGAACGCCTGGCCCAGCACCTGCGCGGACAGCTCGGCGCTCCTCCGTCACCGCACGACCGCCGGGTCGCGCACGAGCTTCGCGATCTGCTCGATGCGCGCTTCGTGGAGGGCGTGACGCTGCGGGAAGCGGCGGAGCTGCTGCACGCCCACCACACCCATCTGGTGAGGGCGTTCAGCAAGGAGTTCGCCATGGCCCCGCACCAGTACCTGACAGGGCGCCGCGTGGACCTGGCCCGGCGCCTGCTGCTCGGAGGGATGCGTTCGCCCGACGTGGCCACGTCGGTGGGCTTCTACGATCAGTCCCACTTCTCCCGGCACTTCAAGCGCGTCGTCGGCACCAGTCCGGGGCGCTACGCGCGCACCGCGGCCGCAGTTGACGAAAGGCCCTACCCGCGCTCCAGCGAGCCGCGCACGAACGCCGCCTGACCTGCGTGCTGCAGATCGTCCGCGACGACGCTGACCAGCCGCACGCCGAGGGTCACCGGCGGCGACCAGGACTCGTCCACCACGCGGTCCAGGGCCCGGTCGTCGAGACTGCGGACGAAGGCCAGGGTCTGCTCGTGCACGGCGTCGTAGTAGCCGAGGAGCAGATCCGCCGAAGCCACCTGTACGGAAGCCACCTGCGCGCTGCTGTGACCGTACCCGGTCGACCCCTTGGCGAAGGGCAGTTCGAAGCGGGAGGCCCAGTCCTCGGAGAACCAGACCTGCTCGGTCCCTGCGGCGTCGGCGACGTGGTCGTCCTGGATGCGCGTGAGGTGCCACACGAGCCAGGCGATCGAATTCGCGTCCTCGTCCAGCCGGGCGTTGAGGTCGTCGGGAGGGAGACCTTCGACCGCGGCGTGCACCGTGTCATGGATGCGCTCGAACGCATCGGCGAGAATGCCTGCACTGTTCATATGACCACCATGGCCGGTGTGTCTGCGGGGCCCGGACTTCGACACGCGGCCGGAGCCAGTGGGACGGCCTCGCCTGCTCCGCGGGGTGAGCCGGAACGGATCTAGCATGTCCGTATGGCACAGAGCGACGCGGTGGATGTGGATCAGTACCTGGCCGAGCTCCAGCCGGAGCGCCGGGCGGCCCTGACCCGGCTGCGCGAGCTGTGCCGGGACGAACTCACGGGGTTCACCGAAGTGATGGCGTACGGCATGCCGGGCTACGAACGGAGCGGGACCCTCGAGATCTCCTTCGCGAGCCAGAAGCAGTACATCTCCTTCTACCTGCTGCGCGGCGATGTCCGCGAGGCGTTCGAAGCCCGGCTGGCGGGTCAGGACATGGGCAAGGGATGCCTTCGCTTCCGTAAGCCGGAGCGCATCGACTTCGACCTCGTACGGGATCTGCTCACGGCCACTGCGGCGGCGCCCGGACCGGTCTGCTGAAGCGTCCCGCAGCCGCCGGGCGGGCCGGTCCGGCGTCCGTCAGGCGTGGACGGTGTCCAGCCACTGCGTCAGCCGGTTGCTGACCTCGGTGGCGCGTTCCTGCTGGATCCAGTGTCCGCACCCGTCCAGGATGTGCGAGGAGACCAGGCCGGGGAGTGTGGTGGGGTATTCCGCGATGGCCTCGGCCATCCACGTGGTGGAGGCGTCGAGGGCTCCACCGATGAAGAGCGAGGGCTGGGTGAGCCGTGCTCCGTCCCAGGCCGCAAGGTCCTCCCAGTCGCGGTCGACGTTCCGGTAGCGGTTGAGTGCCCCGGTCAGTCCGGTCCTCTCGAATTCGCCGCTGTACACGTCGAGGTCGGCCTCGGTGAGCCACGACGGGAGCTGATCGGCCGGGAAGCGGTCGCGCAGTTGTGCGCCCGGGGGCACGAAGAAGACGCTGTCCCTGCCGGGCGGCGGCATGGTGTCCGCGGAGAGTGCGGCGTAGAACCCGGCGAGCCACCCCCGTACGTCGGGCTCGATCTCCGCCTCGGCACGGCCGGGCTCCTGGAAGTAGCTGACGTAGAACTCGTCGTCGCCACCGATGCGGGCGAAACCCTCGGTGGGCCGCACTCCGCCCCGTGGGGCGTAGGGGACGCTGAGCAGCCCCGCCGCGGTGCACACGTCGGGGCGCAGCAGTGCGCTGTTCGCTGCGATGGGCGAGCCCCAGTCGTGGCCGATGACCGTTGCCGTCCTCTCGCCCAGAGCGTGTACGACTCCGACGTTGTCGCCGACGTGGGCCGTCATCCGGTAGGCGTCCACGGGCGCGGGGGCCGACGAGCGCCCGTGGCCGCGTACGTCGATGGCGACCGCGCGGTAGCCCGCCGCGGCGATGGCCGGCAGTTGGTGGCGCCATGAGTACGCGGTCTCCGGGAAGCCGTGGACCAGGAGGACGAGTGGTCCGTTGCCCTGTTCGATCAGATGGATCCGGCCTCCGGGGACGTCCACCAGTCGATGGACCGCCCCGGGAACGGACCTGGAGGGCTCGGGCGAGCGGGCGGGCTGCGGCATGTGTCCTCCTGTGGATCCCGGTGTCGTCCTGCGTCACGATCATTCGGCGCAGCACGCACGTCGGGCAAGAGATCTTGCTGTTCCGGCAAACCTGCTCATGCCATGCCTCCGGGGCCCCGGACACCGGAATTCGGTGCCGGGGCCCGGTCCCTCAGCTGCCGGCCGGATCCGGTACGAGCCCGTCCGCCACAAGTCCCGCGAGAACCGCCGCGCTCAGGGACTGGACTGCGGACAGCGGGCGGACCATCACGGTGAACTCCTGGATCCTGCCCTCCCCGTCGAACTGGAGCAGGTCGATCCCGTGAATCTCCTTGCCGCTCACGGACGCCTTGAAGAGCAGGATCTCCGAGGGGACCTGGACGTCGTCCGCGCTGGTCAGCGCCTCGCCCTCGAACTGTCCGATGTAGCGGAAGTCCTCGAACGTGCGCAGGAGCACGCCGAAGAGTCCGAGGACCATCGCCTTGCCCTCGAAGGGGGTGAACTTCACCGGGCTGAAGAAGCGGACGTTCTCGGTGAACAGATCGTCCAGTGCCGCGAGATCACTCTTCTCGACGGCGGTTCGGAAGCGCTCCGTGGTTTCGGCAGCAGTCATGGACATCTCCCCGACTCTCCTTGCTCAACAATGTGAATGATCAGTTTGTTGATTATGCCGCAGCCGCTCTCGCGGCTGCGGGCGGGGGGACGAATCAGGGGGCGACTCAGGCCGGCGGGTCGATGTAGCGCACGGTGACCGTGTCGAATCCGAGTGAGCCGAGCAGCCCCTGGAGCATGGAGGTGGTGTTCTTCTCCGCTCGCTGGGTGAGCCCGCTCTCCTTGGCCGCCGCGCCGATGTGCTTGGCGGCCAGCTTGTTCACCGCCTGCTCGCTTCCGGGGTTGTCGGAGAAGAAGTCACCGAGCCGGTCGAGGAGTCCGCGCTGTTTGGACACGGCGTAGGAGCGGTCCGGATCCAGTGCGGGCTTGCCCAGCACGGCGTGCGGCAGCCGGAGTTCGGCCGTGGTGCGGTCCTCGTTCACGACGACGCCGTTCTCCGTGACCTTGCCGAGGTCCACGAAGGCGCCCACGGTGCCCGCGCCCACGTAGAGGGTCCGGGTTCCACGTATGGCGTCGGGCAGGAACTTGGCGTCCTTCTCCAGGTCGACGACGACCTGGAAGTTGCCGGAGGCCGCCTCGTACGCGCTCATGTCCTGGATCGACTTGAGGACCGCGGGGCCCGAACGGTCCGTGGTCTCCTCGCCGAATACGTCGCCGAGCCCCGGCAGCAGGCTGAGCCGGGTGCCGAGGAGCAGCAGGACGACCGCTGCGGCACACAGGCCGACTGCTGTCAGGCACCCACGCCTACGGGCGGGGCGGCGGGCGCTCCTGCCGTCGGGTTCTCCGGCACTGTCTGTCCTTACGCCTGTGGACGTCATCCCTTCCGTGTGACCCGGCCCGGCGCTTTCAGTCCACCCGGCTCCACGACTACGCCAATTCCTGTACGGGCGGTCGAGTCATGCCGCGGTCACACCAGGAGGATGCCGTCTCGCGCGGCCTGCTGGCGGTGCATGCCGTAGTCGCCGCTGTCGCCGTCCTCCGGCGTGGTCAACGATGCCGTGATGCCGCCGATGATCCCGAGGACGAGGAAGAGCACCACCAGGGCCTTCCCCGCCCCGCTCATGATCAGCGGCCTGGTGAGCGTGCGAGCGTACCGCTGGCCGACGGAGAGGTCCTCGTCGCCGAAGAGTCCCTTGGGGTAGGCGGGGGTGAGCATCAGCGCGTAGGCGATGAAGCGCATCTGAAAGCGCAGGGTCGCCGCTGTCGCTTCCATGAGGGGCCGCGGCATCCGGCCCAGGATCAGCGTGATCAGCCACCAGACGAACGACAGCATCCACCAGCCGGACATGGCGAGGCTCTGGACGACGGCTGCCGGGATCATCAGGAGCAGCCGGAAGAACACAGCGAGGCGGTTCAGGTCGGTGGGCCGGACCTCGATCTGCACGGGGTAGTCGGGCGGCGGGGTGAGGGCGAACGGCGGGTACCGGTCGATCAGCAGCATCTCGGATGCGGCCACCCGCATGCGGTAGCCGAGATATCCGGCGAGGAAGCGGAAGACCGGCTCCGGCAGCCGTCCCAGGACCAGGGCGGCGAACCAGCCGACGATCACGGTGAGCACGGCGGCGACGTGCAGGAAGAACAGCACGATGAAGTGCGGAATCAGCAGGAGAAGTCGCAGCAGAACGGTGAGCCGGCGCTGGCGCGTCGGCTCGTTGACGTCCAGGACGGGCAGGAATTCCTCCGGATGCCCCGCGGTCCGCCCCGGGCTCCACTGTCCGTCAGCCATGTCGCTTCTCCTCGGCCGGTGATCCGTACGGCGTCGGCACGCACGGCCTCGTTCCCACGCTGGGCGCGTGGCGCCTGCCCGGCAATCGGCCGGGGCCCGAACGGGTGCCGCCGGATCCGCCGCCCCACCGGACAGCGGTGCGCGCGGTCCGCGCCGACCGCCACTCTTGTCGTCCTCCTCCTCAGCGGCGAGTCTTCGTACGTGAGCGGCACCGAACCCGTTCGTGAAGGGAAGACATCCGTGGACACCGCCTCATCCCTCCCCCGTCGTACCCGTGTCGGCATCGTGGGGGCTGGCCCGGCGGGGCTGCTCCTGGCCAGGCTGCTGCACGGGCACGGCGTCGACTGTGTGGTCCTGGAGAGCCGTGACCGCTCGTACGCCGAGCAGCGTCAGCGGGCCGGGATCCTGGAGCAGAGTGCCGTCGACGCCCTGCGTGCGAGCGGGGCCGGTGCGCGTCTGGACCGGGAGGGCATCGCGCACGACGGCATCGAGCTGCGCTTCGACGGCCGGTCCCACCGCGTGGACTTCCCGTCGCTGACGGGTGGCAGCCGCGTGTGGGTGTACGCGCAGACGGAGGTCGTCAAGGATCTGATCGCCCTGCAGCTCGCCGAGGGCCCACCGCTGCTGTTCGAGGCGGAGGCGGTGTCGGTGTCGGGTGCGGACCGGCCGGTGATCGCCTACCGGCACGGGGGCACCGAGCGGACGCTGCAGTGCGACTACGTGGTCGGCTGCGACGGCTTCCACGGTGTGACCCGTCGGTCCGTCCCCGAGGGCGTACTGCGGTCGTACTCCCGGGCCTATCCCTACTCCTGGCTGGGCATCCTGGCCGATGCTCCCCCGGTGTACGACGAGTTGGTCTACGCGCACTCATCGCGTGGATTCGCCCTTGCCAGCATGCGTTCGCCTGCCGTGAGCCGACTGTACCTCCAGGTGCCGAACGGGGAGGACCCCGCCGCCTGGTCCGACGACAGGATCTGGGACGAGCTCGACGTCCGGCTGGCCTCGGCGGGCAGCCGGAAGCTGGAACGGGGGCCGATCACGGCCAAGTCCGTGCTGCCGATGCGCAGTCAGGTCACCGAGCCCATGAGCCACGGCCGGGTGTTCCTCGCCGGGGACGCGGCGCACATCGTGCCGCCCACCGGCGCGAAGGGGCTGAACCTCGCCGCCGCCGATGTCGTGGTCCTCGCCCGTGCGTTCGCCCAGCTGGAACGGACCGGCTCCTCCGAGCTGCTCGACGCCTACTCCGAGACGTGCCTGCGACGCGTGTGGCGGGCCGAGCACTTCTCGTACGTCATGACGACGACGCTCCACACCGATCCGGCACAGAGCGCATTCGAGGCCCGTCTCCAGCTCGCGCAGCTGCACAGGATCGCGGACTCGCCGCATGCGGCTGCGGAGTTCGCCGAGAACTACACGGGCCACTTTCCCGGGTGGGCGTGATCCCGGCCGTCGGCTGGACGGCCGACGACCGGGACCTCATGGTGCCTGGACCTCATGGCGCCGGGATCTCATGGCGCCGGGTCACTCACTCCAGAAGGTCGGCATACGCCCCCAGAGCCAGTGCGATGTCGGCCTGTGCCCAGAACCGGTGGTAGGTGAAGACCGGCGCTGCTCCGCCGTCCAGATACGCCTGCACCTTGGGCCAGTTCGGGTCGTCCTCGTAGAAGGAGCGGATGGAGAGGAAGGTCGAGTCGTTGTTGACGGTGTCGCCGTTGGGCATGGCGCCCGTCCAGCCGCTGGGGACGTACACCGGGTCGTCGAACCGGTTGTAGTCGGCCCGGGTCTCCGGCACCGCCACACCTGCGTCGTCCTGGTAGTGCCCCCACATGCCGTCGAGCAGTGCCTCGGCCGTTGCCTTCGCCTCGGTGTCACCGGACTTGGCGGCGTAGTAGGTAAGGGTCCTGGCGTAGGCCCCTGCCACCCCGACGTCGTTGGTGTAGTCGGCGACGGTCACGTGAAGTCTGTCGTTGGCACCGGGACTTGACGCGTTCCAGGTGTCGGGCGCGCCCGACCACTTGAGGGTGGACGGCATGAGGTAGGTGCCGTCCGGGTTGATGGTCGTCTCGGACAGGGCCCAGTCGACCCACTTGTCGAGCA
Organism: Streptomyces sp. NBC_00887; assembly: GCF_045207585.1. Lineage (NCBI taxonomy): Bacteria > Bacillati > Actinomycetota > Actinomycetes > Kitasatosporales > Streptomycetaceae > Streptomyces > Streptomyces sp. NBC_00887. Next base: position 9,483,656 of record NZ_CP108788.1, on the reverse strand, counting down.
CGGCCTTGGCCTGGGCGTCACCCGACTCGTGGTAGTACTCGGCGACGCGTTCCATCGACCACGCCTGGAAGCCGAACCACTGGTTGGACGGCGGGTCGTGGTAGACGGGCTTCTCGTCGTAGTACATGCCGTAGAAGGTCGGCGTACCGGCCGGCGGCTGGGCGTAACTGCCCTTCCAGCTGTTGGTCGCACCGCCCGCGATGGCACCCTCGTCCGACTGCAGCCACTGATAGAAGTCCAGCTGCCGGTCCAGGCTCTTGGCCCAGTCCTGCTGCCCCGTAGCCGACTTGGGCTTGAGGCCGGCCGACGCACTCAGGGCGTAGGCGGCCATCGGGTTCTGGTATCCGCCGTGGGCGTGGCTGGAACCGATGCGCCAGGACCAGCCCGCCGAGGTGTCGGTGGCACCGCCCCAGGCGTAGTACCAGGACATCAGGTAGTGCGCGCTGTCCTTGCCGCTTCCGGCCGGGCAGGCGGTCGGACCGACGCAGTTGCCGATCTTCTTGAAGTACTTGTCGAACATCGAGTAGCGCAGATAGTCACCCATCTTCGCCGCCTTGCCGACGGTCGCCGCGACCTCGCTCGCCTTGCCCTGCTCCTTGGCCCAGACATCGGCCCAGTAAGCGGCCTGCACGGCACGGGCGTCCGCGTCCGGAGCGTTGGTGAACTTCCACTGCTTGGCGTACGAGGCGTCCCCGGTGAAGAGGTCCAGATAGCCGCTGTCGCCGCCGTAGGTGAAGTTGTCGCAGGTCGGGTGGGTGACGGTCTCCCATACCGACTCCTGCGGTCCGCGCTGGAAGGTGTTGATGTACGACGGTCCGGTCTCGGTGGGACCGGCCGAGCACTTCCCTCCGGGCGTGTTGCCGTATCCGTAGACGTTGTCGACGTCCTGGATCCAGTGCATGCCGTAGATGTCGTCGGTGCCGTACGCGCTCTTCAGCTCGGCCGCGATCGGGTCCGATCCGGAGGCCGCCGATCCGTCGAGTACCGCCGGGTACTCGTTCGGGGTGTCGTGCTCGGGCGCGTAGGTGGCGGGCTTCGAGGCGTTGTAGAAGGAGTTCGTGGGCTGGTCGGCGTGGGTGGGGATCATGTACTTCTCCATGGTGGCCCACGCACCGTTGAACTTCGTCCAGTCCCCGGTGAGCTTCCCGTACATCGCCTGCAGCCAGATCAGATAGCTGTAGGCCTCCGATGTCGTCTCGTGCCCCTGGTCGGGGGCCTCGACTATCAGAGTCTCGACGGAGTGGTACGGAATACCTTCCGGCGAGAAGTAGCCGTTCGCCGGGTCGGTGATCTTCCCGTACAGCTCGAGGAAGCGCGCGTCGTACTCCTTCGCCGCGGCCAGCTGGGTGACGGTGACCTCGGCCTTGCTGTGGCCGGGGGCTGTCACGGTGAACGTCGCGGCTCCCGTACCGGAGGCGTCGGCCGAAACGGTCACCTTCTGGGCCGTGGACCAGTTCGACGGAGTGAAGCTGAGGCTCGCGCCGGCGGTGACGGCGAGACCGGAGTTGCCTGCTGTCCTGGCCACCCCGACAGTGACCGCAGACGTCGGCGCGGTGGAGAGCGCGACGTTGAACGTCCCCGACTTGCCCTGCTGGACTCCCAGTTGGGCAGGCGTGGCAACAACTGCCGGACCGGAGCGGACAGTGATGCCCGCAGGCGTCGACTCGGCCGAGGCTCCGAGACTGTCGTACGCCCTCGCGTAGACCGAATGGCTCCCCGCGGACAGACCTGCGGCGCTGTAGGTGTAGGGGGACGTGGTGTCGGTGCCCAACAGCGTCGTGTTGTCGTAGAACTCGACCTTGCTGATCCCCGCCCCGTCCGCCGCCGCCGCGGTGGCGGCCAGTGGTACGGAATCGCCGGCGGTGAAGACGGCGCCCGCCGCCGGAGAGGTGAGAACGGTGATCGGTGCCTTGTGGGCGCCCGCACAGACCGTGCCGTTGACGGAGAAGGCGGTCGGGGCGGCGTTGGTGCCGCTGTAGCTGAACTGTGCGCCCGTGGAGACCGCGGCCCCGGCGGCGATGCCACCGTTCCAGGCGGCGTTCTTGACCGTGACGGTCTTCCCGGACTGGGACCAGGTGCCGTTCCAGCCGTTGGTGAGCTGCTGGTTTCCCGTGTAGGCGTAACTCAGGGTCCAGCCGTTGATCGCGGCGGAGCCCCGGTTGGTGACGGTGAGCTCGGCGCTGAAACCGGATCCCCAGTCATTGGCCTTGTAGTCGACGCTGCACTCGACGGCCGCGGCCTGGGCCGGGGTGTTCGCAGCGGCGGTCATGCCCAGTGGAAGAGCGAGTGTGACGACGAATGCCGTCCACAACCGTCTGGATCCGACTCCAGTTCTGGCGGATCTTCTTCGTAACCATGTTCTTCGTGCGCTTCCCGATGGCATGCGCGGGTTCCTCCTCGCGGCTCGGCGACATGGGGGGCAAGCGGGGTTGAACACAAGCCTTGAACCAGTGGGAGCGCTCCCAGCATGGGGACGAGGAAAAAGAGAGTCAAGAGACTTGAAGAGTCGAATTAATTCGATAGCAAGAGATGAGAACAGGTGTGTTGACCGACACCACTTGACGCTCTAACGTCAAGCCACACCAGTGGGAGCGGTTCCATCAGTCGACGTGCCGTAGGGGGCGCGCCCGATCTGCAAGGAGTCGCTCATGCGACACCCCCCGCACCTATCGCACCTGTTCAGGCTGCTCCTCGGAGCAGTGCTCGCCACGGCCGGCCTGGTTGCCGCACCCATGGTGACGGCCTCCGGATCCGCCCCCGCATGCACGGTGGAACACAGCACTGTGAGTCAGCGGGACGGCGGCTTCCAGGGATCCGTCACGCTCACCGACCTGGGTGCAGCGAGCAGTGCCGTCACTACGGCGAGCGAGGGCTGGAACGGAGCACTCGCGAACGGCGCGAGGGTCATCTCCGGCTTCCTGGCGTCCGGTGCGGGGTCCGGGTCCACACCCGGTGCGTTCGGGCTCAACGGCACGCTCTGCACAGCGGATCCGGACCCGGATCCGACCGATCCCACTGATCCGGCCGAACCGCCCGCCCCTGCCGGGGAACCGCCCCGACCGAAGGTCTCCGGCAATCAGCTCGTCGACGAGAACGGCGCGACCCGCCGCATCCTCGGCGTCAACCGCTCCGGCGGCGAACTCATGGGCGCGCAGGGCCGTGGCATCCACGACGGCCCGGTCGACGACGCCTCCGTACAGGCGATCGCCGACCGGAACGCCAACACCGTCCGAATCCCTTTGAACGAGGAGTGCCGGCTGGGCCTGGACACGATAGACCCGCGAGGTGCGGGCGAGAACTCCATCAGCGCCGTGAAGGACCTGGCCGACGGGTCGGGGAGCACGGCATGACAACCACGGTCGAACCGCACTGGACCTGGGGGCAGTACACCGGAAGCCCGGCGGACTGCTCCGACGCGCACGCCAGTTGCGGGAAGCCGATGCACAACTCCCGCTGTACACCGGACTTCTGGCCCTCGGTCGCCTCGGCTCTCAAGGACGATCCGACCGTGGTGTTCGATCTATTCAACGAGCCCTGCCACGACCGCTGCTCCCGCGGTCGAGCAGGCCCGGACCTGCCGGCGGGACGGCAGCTCCGGCACCGGCCCCAGGACCCGGCGGGCAATCTCGCCGAGGCCTGGCATGTCTACAAGTCAACCTCTGTGCGAACGAGGACTGCTGGAACTCCCCGCTCGCACCGGTCGCCGCCGATGTCCCCCTCGTCGCAGACGAGATCGGCGAGAACACCTGCTCCCACGGCTGTGCCGGCGGGGTCATGCAGTGGTTCGACGACCGCGGGCTCTCCCAGCTCGGATGGACCCGGAACCCCGGGGACAGCTTCACGGGCCCGTCCTTGATCAGCGACTACGACGGTACCCCCACCCCGTACGGAATCGGGCTGCGCGATCATCTGCGCGCCCTCGACAGTTGAGGAAACGGAATTCGTATGAGCCGCACGAGCCGCACCACCATGCGCCGATCACGAACAGCACTCATAGCGGCGGGAGCACTTGTCGCCGCAGCCGCCGGCTCCGCAGCGGCGGCAGCACCCTTCGGGGCCTCGGCTGCCGCGGCGGCGGGATGCACCGTCGACTACAAGATCCAGAACCAGTGGAACGGCGGACTCACGGCCGCCGTGAGCGTGACGAACACGGGTGCCGCCATCTCCACCTGGCAGCTCGAATGGTCCTTCGCCGGCGGCGAGAAGGTCAGCCAGGGCTGGAACGCCACCGTGACGCAGAGCGGCGCTGCCGTCACCGCCAAGAACGTCTCCTACAACGGCACACTCGCCTCCGGAGCCTCCACCTCCTTCGGGTTCAACGCCACGGGCAACGGAAACAGTGCCGTTCCCGCGACCTTCAAGCTGAACGGCGTCACCTGCAACGGGTCCACGGAGCCGACCGACCCGCCGGACCCCACGGATCCGCCCACCGATCCTCCGGCGGGCAGCCGTGTCAACAACCCGTACGAGGGCGCGAAGGTCTATGTGAACCCGGAGTGGTCGGCGAAGGCCGCCGCGGAGCCGGGTGGCACCCGGGTATCCAACCAGCCCACGGGTGTCTGGCTCGACCGGATCGCCGCGATCGAGGGCGCCAACGACGGAATGGGCCTGCGCGACCATCTGGACGCGGCTCTGACGCAGAAGGGCTCAGGCGAACTCGTCGTCCAGCTCGTCATCTACAACCTGCCCGGGCGTGACTGCTCGGCGCTCGCCTCCAACGGTGAGCTCGGCCCCACGGAGATCGGCCGCTACAAGACGGAGTACATCGACCCGATCGCGGCGATCCTCGGCGACGCGAAGTACGCGGGGCTGCGCATCGTCACCACGGTCGAGATCGACTCGCTGCCGAACCTCGTGACCAATACCGGCAGCCGCCCCACCGCGACCCCTGCCTGCGACGTGATGAAGGCCAACGGCAACTACCAGAAGGGCGTCGGCTACGCGCTGAACAAGCTCGGTGACGTGCCCAACGTCTACAACTACATCGACGCGGGGCACCACGGCTGGATCGGCTGGGACGACAACTTCGGCGCGACCGCCGACATCTTCAAGGTGGCGGCGACGACCGAGGGCGCGACCGTCAACGACGTACACGGCTTCATCACCAACACGGCCAACTACGGCGCGACGAAGGAGGACAACTTCTCCATCGGCGACTCCGTCAACGGCACGTCCGTGCGTCAGTCGAAGTGGGTCGACTGGAACCGCTACACAGACGAGCAGTCCTACGCTCAGGCCTTCCGCCAAAAGCTCATCTCGGTCGGCTTCAACTCCGACATCGGCATGCTGATCGACACCTCGCGCAACGGCTGGGGCGGCACGCAGCGGCCGACCGGACCGGGTGCGTCCACCAGCGTCGACACCTACGTGGACGGTGGCCGTTACGACCGGCGCATCCACCTGGGCAACTGGTGCAACCAGGCCGGAGCCGGTCTCGGCGAACGGCCGAAGGCCGCCCCCGCAGCCGGGATCGACGCGTACGTCTGGATGAAGCCGCCGGGTGAGTCCGACGGCTCCAGCAAGGCGATCCCGAACGACGAGGGCAAGGGATTCGACGGGATGTGCGACCCGGCCTATGGCGGTAACGCACGCAACGGCAACAACCCGTCCGGAGCGCTGGGCAACGCCCCGGTTTCCGGACACTGGTTCTCCGCCCAGTTCCAGGAGCTCATGAAGAACGCCCACCCGGCGCTCTAGTTTCCACGTCGGCCGGTTCCGGACGCTCCCCCGCCCGGGCCCGGCCGACGGCTCCACATCCGGCCGATGAGGGCGCGTCCGCGGGCGGCCGACGCGGACGCTCTCCGGCCGGAAGAGACCTTGGCGGGAACCGCCTTGGCGGACCCGGACCTGTTCCTGATACCCCTCTTCGCACCGGCACCGGCACCGGCACCGGCACCGACCTTCGTCCTGATACCGGCCTTGTTGCCCGCACCGGTCCTGGCACCGGCCTTGCTCTTGGTGCCCGGCTTGCTCTTTGCCCCTGTCCGGTCCGCGGCCTTCCTCGTAGGCTTCGTCCTGGCAGTGTCCTCCACGGGCGGCACGTCGGAAAGGGCGTGGTAGCGACGGCTGATCCGCCGGCCCACCAGCGCGTAGCCGAGCAGAGCGCCGCTCGTATTGAGGATCACGTCGTCGACGTCGAAGGCCCGCCCGGCGACGAGCGCCCCCTGCGTGAGTTCGACGACCGCCATGACCAGCCCGGTCAGCAGGATCATCCGGATCATGCGCAGCCGACGCGGCACCAGGATCGGCAGCAGGACACCGAAGGGCGCGCCGAGCAGAAGGTTGCCTCCCGCCTGTTTGCACGCGGCCAGGAAGGTGTAGTCCTGCGCGTACTGCCGCAGCGACCGCCCCGGCTGCAGGTTCGAGGTGACGATGCCCTCGGACGCCGGCGAGGGGGTCAGCGTCACCTTCGCCAGGACGACGGAGAACGCCACAAGGCTCAGAAATGCCGCGATCAGCACCAACACGCGCAGCGCAAGACGGCCCCAGCTTCGGTGTTGTGCACTACGATTCGCCTCTACAGTCATGGCGGAACGGATGCCCCCAACCCTGACAGCCACACCCGGAGTCGGGTGCGACGATGTGGACATGAGCGCATCGGACAAGAACGAGCTGCTGGCGCAGGCCGTGCGGCTGCGTGAACAGGGCCACCCCGAACAGGCCAGGGAACGCCTGCTCTCCCTCACCGCCGACTATCCCGATGCCGTGGACGTGGCCTATCACACCGCCTGGGTCCACGATGTGCTCGGCCTCGAGGCCGAGGCCGTCCCGTACTACGAGCGCTGCCTCCAGGGCGACGCCCTCCGTGAGGAGGACCGCCGGGGAGCGCTGCTCGGGCTCGGGAGCACCTACCGGGTGCTGGGCAGGTTCGGGCAGGCCGTCGAGACGCTGCGCCGCGGTGTGTCGGAGTTCCCGGACGACGGCGCGCTGCGGACGTTCCTCTCCATGGCACTGTTCAACACCGGCGAGCATCACGAAGCCATGCAGATTCTGTTGCGCCTCGTCGCGGAGACGAGTGACAGCCCCGGAGTGCGGAGGTACCGGCCCGCCATCGAGCACTACGCGACGGACCTCAACCAGACGATGTGAACCCGACCCGTGGGCAGCCGGCGGACCGCTCGCAGCAGCCCGGGAGCAAAAAGGAGCCCCGGCCGGATCGGGGGAATCCAGCCGGGGCGGCTTGTGTACGGGGTGCGAATCTCGGTCGCCGCGCGCGGGCGCGGCCCGCTCGGTCCCACGTATATATGAACGATAAACCACCGAGGGCCGTTCCCGGGAATCGGCAGCCGCACATGTGATCCACACCATGCTCACCAGGGACGATGTCAGCCCTTGACGTCTCCGGCCGCGCCGAAGCGGCGCCGGAACTGTTCGATACGACCGGCCGCGTCCAGCACCTGGCGCGTACCGGTGTAGAAGGGATGACTGGCCGACGAGGTCTCCACGTCGATGACCGGATACGTGTTGCCGTCCTCCCACTCGACGCGTCGCTCGGCATCCGCGGTCGAGCGGGTCAGGAAGGCCGTTCCGGCGGCGATGTCACGGAAGACCACGGGACGGGATACGGGATGGATGCTGGACTTCATGGGCGTTCCTTCCTCACGGACAAGGGTCCTGCCGGGCGGCGTGAGCGGTCAGCGAACCTCACGGAAGAGGACGTGCGCTCCCGCGGCCGGGTCGTACTTGCGCAGCTCGAGCCGGTCGGGGCTGTTGCGGCGGTTCTTGCGTGTCACATAGCTGTGGCCGGTTCCGGCCGTGGACCGGAGGGTGATGACCGGCCTGACCTCACTGCGTGCCATGGGCACCTCCAGACGAGAGCACCGACCCCCTCCCCGTAATGGGAATGGGTATCGTTTTCGTTCTGGTCGGGTAACGCGGCCAGGGCCACCCGCATTCCCGGGAACCGATCCGCCCGTCGGAACACCTGCCCGACGCACACTTGTCCATCGCCGCGGACACCACCGGCGGCGCCTCCTCGGACCGGGCGCCGGACAGGACCCCGGACCGCAGCGGCATCACTGATCCAACGGCTCCCGGAGCACGCATATGCCCTGATCCCCGCAGAGGTGCGCCGCGCGACAGCCCCGCACGCGGGCGTACACGCAGCCGCTCACGCCCGACGACTTGCGTCAACACCCGCGTAAAGGCAAGGGTGTTCGGCGAGACCTCACCTCACTCGGCCGACGGCATATGCCGGAAGCAACAACGCATCGAGTGTTGCCAAATCCCTTACGGGCTCCCCGAGCCTGTGCAACAGTCGTGTTCGGTCCACCCCCATGAACCGGCCGTGCCATGCCTGTATCGGAGTACGAGATGCCGTCCCATACGTTCGCGGACCGCCCCGCCCCCCAGCCGCCCGAGCGAGATGCCGTCGAGGCGTTGATCAGCCGGACCCGACGGCTGCGCGGAGACGTGGATGCCGTGCGGCGGGACACCTCGGTCATCGAGGAGGACGACCCCCAGGTGCGCTGGCAGCGCGCGCTCTGCGATCTGGCCGTCCACCAGCTCGACGACCTCGGTGAGCACCTGGGACAGCTCAAGGACGGCATTCCGGCGGAGGCGGACGACGAACCCGCCGGGGCGGCCGACGGGGACACGACGGACGTACCGCGGCCCGGCTCGCTCCTCAGCAGGGTGGGCAGCGCCGAATGGAATCTGCTCACCGACGAGGTCAGCTGGTCGGACGAGCTCTACCAGATCTTCGGCAGGTCACCGGAAACGGAGCCGCTGTCCCTGGACGAGCTGCCGTCCCTGCTCCTCGCCGAGGACCAGCCCCTGCTGATGTCGATGGTCACCGACTGCCTGGTCGACGGCAGGCCGATAGACGGCGAATTCCGGATCCTGCTGCCCGACGGCCGGATGCGCACGGTTCACATGATGGGCGAACCCGTTCTCGACGCCGACGGCTGCACCGCCTCGATGTGGGCGGTCCTGCGCGATGTCAGCAGGCTCCGGCGCAGTCAGCACCTCATGAGCCGGACCCGGGACTCGCTGCGGCGCGGACAGCAGATCGCGCGGACCGAGCACCGGATGGCCGTGGAACTGCAGGAGGCCGTGCTGCCCCCCTGGCGCGGATCACTCGCCACTCCCGGCCGGGGCTCCGGCGCCCTGGACACCGCCGCCCACTATCTTCCGTCGGAGTCGAGCAACCTGATCGGCGGCGACTGGTACGACGCGCTGCAGCTCCCCGACGGCAGGACACTGCTCACCGTCGGTGACCTGACGGGCCACGGAATCCCCGCCACCTCGGCCATGGCGATGCTGCTGGGCGCGCTGCGCGGCATGGCGATGGCCGGCATCGAGCCGGGCGCCGTGATGGGCCATCTGAACCAGCTGATCGAATCCTCGGTCCAGCCCGTTCTGGGCAGCGCCGTGTGCTGCCGGTTCGACCCTGCGACAGGCACGCTCGCCTGGGCGCAGGCAGGTCACCCCGCGCCGCTGCTCTTCCGCAACGGAGTGGGGCGTCCTCTTCCGATGCCGGACGGCGTGCTGCTCGGCGCGGCGTCCGCCGTCTCCTACGAGCAGGACCAGGTGACCCTGCTTCCCGGCGATGTGCTGATGCTGCACACCGACGGGCTGACACGGCAGAGGGACCGCAGTGCCGGCCCGGACGCGCTGCTGGGCCTGGCCCCGCGGTTCGCGCAGGCCCGCACGGCGCAGGACTGCGTAAGGACTGTCGTCGAGGAGTTCGGCGGAACCGAACGGCTCGACGACGCATGTGTGCTGGTGGCCCGCGTCGGGGCATGAGGAATCGCAGGACGGCACGACCGCCCGTGGATGTGCTGATTCGCTGCTCCGACTGGGCCGGACGACGGCACTGCGCCGGTCGACGGCGCCCCGGATCAGATCTGTGAGCCCCTCGGCTTCTGGGTGAACGTGCTCTGCGGCAGGGCGAGTTGGATCTCCTCGCGAAGGTCCTCGATCTTGGCGTACCCCGCGAACTGACCGGTGAGCCGGTACATCTCGCGCAGGCGGTCCCAGGTGCGGTGGGAGGAGGTCTCCCCCATCGACACCAGGGCGAGCCGTGCGTACCGGTCGGCCTGCTCGGGGTCGTCGGCGATGAAGCAGGCCGACGCCAGCGAGATGTAGTCGAAGATCTTGGACCGCTGACGACCGTTTATACGGAGCTCGAGCGCCTGCTTCGCGTGGCGCTGGGCCGTGCCGGCCACAGCCGGATCGTGCTCCGCGAGCGTACGGAACGCCAGGGCCTGCATGCCGTGCATGTCCGCCTCGTCGAACATCTGCATCCAGCTCGGGGGCGGCACGTCGCCCTTGTCCGAGACGAAGAGCTCCTCGGCCTCGCCGAGCGTGCGCCGCATGGCTTGTCCGCGCCCCATGGACGCCTGGGCCCAAGCCTCGATGGTGTGCAGCATCGCTTGTGTGCGGGGCAGAGTCTCCTCCCCCGAACCGGACTTGGCGAGCTTCATCAGGTCCAGGGCGTCGTCCGGACGGCCCAGATGAACCATCTGGCGTGCCGCGCGAGAGAGGGCCTCGCCGGCCCTCGGCCGGTCTCCCCCCTCGCGCGCCGCATGCGCGGCGATGACGAAGTACTTCTGGGCGGTGGGTTCGAGGCCTACGTCGTGGGACATCCAGCCCGCGAGGACTGCGAGGTTGGCGGCGACGCCCCACAGCCGGCGCTGCAGATGGTCGGGGTGGTGGTAGGCGAGCATGCCTCCCACCTCGTTGAGCTGGCCCACGACGGCCTTGCGCTGAAGCCCTCCGCCGCGTGAGGCGTCCCAGGCACGGAATACCTCGACCGAGCGCTCGAGGGCCTCGATCTCCTCGGATCCGATGGGGGCGGCCTCGTACCGGTCGAAGCCGGCCGCGTCGGCGTACATGGGGTCGTTGAGGCCGGCTGCCTTGGCCGCCGGGGCGGGGTCGGAATGCAGCCAGTCGTGCATGGCGCCTGTGATGGCTGAGCCAGCGGCGAGCGCGGCGCCCGCGCTCACCAAGCCGCGTCGGTTGAGCATGAGGTCCATTCCCGTGAATTCGGTGAGGACCGCTGCCGTCCGTTCGGGCGCCCACGGCATTCCGTCGGGATTCTTCTCCGTCCCGGTGTCCTGCCGTTTCCCCACACGCCCGCGTCGGCCGAACCCGAGGTCCTCGATGGTCACGACACGGCCGAGCCGCTCGGTGAACAGAGCTGCCAGCACTTCGGGCACGGGATCTCGGGGGGACTCCCCCATGTCGATCCAGCGCCTGACCCGCGAGGTGTCGGTGGCCAGCTGGAGGTGGCCCATGGCCGCCGCCTGCCGGTTCACCATTCTCGCTAGCTCCCCCTTGGACCATCCGGCCAGGCCGAACAGATCAGAAAGGCGGGTGTTGGGTTCTCCGGTCACGTCAAGCCCCCAGGTTCTCGGCTGACTTGACACTAACCCGCTGTCAGATGCTGAGTGACTATTCGCCAGGCTTCGCCAGGGTGCGCCAGATGGTCCACTACCCATGACCCGGTGTCAGGTAGGAGTGCGCCACCCCGCCCGGCAGCCCTCGGGACTCCCCAGGGTGCCGAACGGCCGTCGGCCGGGGCGGCGCACGTAACTTGTCGGCGCACGAAGGGATCTGTCTCGCCCATGTACACAGCATCGTCCTCCGTGTCCGCCCCACCCCGCGCGTTCCGCCCCATGGGTGCGGGCGGCGGGCCCTTTCTCGACCCCAACGCCGCCTCGCCGGCGTCCGGCATGGGTCGGACCCGGCGGGCGGCGGGCACCGGCGCCCAACCCCTCAGCGGGCGACTCGACTTGTCCGGCCCTCAGGGTGCGCAGCTGAGGATGGCCATCGCCTCGGTGCACCGCATCTGTCCGGAGTTCAATCCGGTCCAGGTGCTGCGTCGCAGTGGGCGCTCGGTGCTCATCGTCGGCACCACCGGCCGTGCGACCGCGGTGGCCAAGTGCTTACTGGACCACTCCCCCGTGTGGACCGAGCGGTTCCGGCACGAAATAGCTGCGTACCGCGCCTTCGTCAGGCATCGTCCACCGGTTCGGGTCCCCCGACTCATCGCAGCCGACCCCGAGAACTGCACGCTGGTGATCGAGCGGATGCCCGGCCGGGTCGCGGCGCTGACGAGGCACCCCGCGGAGGCACCGCCCCGGGCGGATGTGCGGGCGGCCCTCGGAGCGGTCAGCAGGATCAATGCCTGGCGACCTCCGGCGGGCCTGTTCGACGCACCGCTGGACTACGCCTCACGCATCGCCAGGTATCACGAGTTGGGGCTCTTCACCGACCGTGATCTGGGTGACCTGCAGAAGTTGTTGCACGGTCTGGCCCACGCGAGCGGCCGGGGGGGCATGGGCCAGTTCTGTCACGGTGACGCGCTGCTCTCCAACATCCTGCTGCCGCCCACCGGCCCGGTGCTGGTCGACTGGGAGCACGCCGGCTGGTACCTGCCGGGCTACGACCTGGCGACGCTCTGGACCGTACTCGGTGACGCACCGGCGGCGCGCCGCCAGATCAGCCAGCTGGCGCAGGCGCCGGGTGCCGCGGCACGTGATGCGTTCCTGGTGAACCTCATGCTCGTACTGACCCGGGAGATCCGGACGTACGAGACCGCCGTCCAGCGTGCGATGCGCGAAGGGGCGCCGTCGGGTGGCGGCCAGGCCCGGCAGGGCGCGCTCTCCTCGGGCGAGGAACAGCGTCTGCTGCTGCGCAGGTTGCACGACGACTGCGCCATGGCGCGGCGCGCCGTGCGCGCCGCAGTGGGCACTCGCTGAGCGCGCCGGGCCGGAGAACCTGACCGACGGGGGACGAGTGCTGCGGGACCGGTGCCGACACGCCGGTCCCGCAGCATGTTGACCGGTTGTTCTCAGCGCACCCGTTCCACATCCACGTCGGACGCCTTCACGAACGCGATCCGGTGCCCGATCTGCACCGTCAGGTACTTTTGTGCGCCGGTGAAGTAGGTGTGGTCGTACGGCTTCGACGCGTCGATCGTCGGCGCGTAGTAGTAGCCGGTGGGCGCCTCACCTCCGCCGGGGAACGCCTGCCCCGCCTTGATCGTGTACACGAGGGGTGTGCCCACCGTCGGCTTCACGAAGTCCGAGGGGTACTCCCCCTTTTCCGGGTACGCCACTCCGTACACCGGCACCTCGGTCCTGCCCGCCTTCGGCCTGACGACGAGGCCGGACGTGGGAACGGTGACCCGGGTACCGCCGGGAGTGCGGAACCACGCCTTCTGGCCGTACCACCAGATCGCCGTCCAGCCCCGGGCCCGTTCCGCGACGACGGCCTGCTGGGTGGCGCTGATCTTGCTGCCCCAGTCGGCTGCGCAGTTGGTGCCCGCCGAACCGTCCGGGTGCAGCCCCGGGTCGGAGAAGAGCGGGGCGTCGTCGGAGGGCCCGGTGTGCAGCGGGACCGCGCTGCTCCCCTGCAACGGCAGGTCGACGCCCTTCTCACAGTCGCGGAACGCCTGCTCGTTCCTGGCGAAGTCGGGGCTGACCGTGACCAGTTCGCTGTCCTTGGGTGCACTGGGCACGGCGGGTCTGCCGAGCAGGGCCATGAAGCGGTTCCAGTCCCAGTACGGGCCCGGGTCCCAGTGCATGTTCCTCGTACCGGCCGCGCCGGTCGGCGGCACGCCGTCGTGGCCGAGGATGTGCTGCCGGTCGAGGGGGATGTCGTACTTCGCTGCCAGGTGACGCACGAGCCGGGCCGTGGACCGGTACATCTCCGGGGTGTACCACTTGGCGCCCTCGGCAGCGACACCCTCCTGCTCGATCCCGATGGAATGGGTGTTGAGGTACCAGTTGCCCGCCTGCCAGGCGACGTCCTTGTTCTTCACCATCTGGGTGACGTGGCCGTCGGCCGAGCGCACCACGTAGTGGGCGGAGGTCTGGTTGAGCGGGTTCTGGAAGATCTTCAGGGTGGTGTCGTAGTCCACCTCGGTGTCGTGCAGGACGATGAACTTGACCGGGTTGCTGTGCGGCCGGTCCGCCGTGTCGTAATTGCCGTACGTGTCCTTGTCGGCCGGATCGCCGGTCTGCTGGTAGGCCGCCGGTACCCAGTCGCAGTTGAGGCTGCGCGGGCATTCCGGCCGTACCGCGTCCGCGCCGGCCTGCGTCGCGGGGGCGAGGAGCGCGACGCTCAGCGCTCCCGCGGTGGTCAGTGCGAGTGCGAGCCTGGTCCTCTGTTTGGACGTCATGACAACCCTTCCTGGGCCGGGCCTACCGGAGGCGTTCCCGAGGTGATCTCAGCGTTCCGCCGTCGGCGGACACTCTGTGACGTGAGGTGTTGGTGAGTCAAGAGCACAGTGGGCCACGGGTATTGAGCTTGTGTGACTATTTCGGACTGTGCGTGCCCCGGATGGCCGAGGGGTAGTGCTGCCGCCGACAGGACCGGTCCGAGCGGACCGGGCGGAGTTCTCGAAAGGCCGACGCACACATGGCACAGCCCTTCTCCCTTCCGGACTTCTACGTGCCGTATCCGGCGCGTCTCAACCCTCATGTGGAGGCGGCCAGGAGCCATACCCGGGAGTGGGCGCGCGGAATGGGGATGCTCGAGGGGTCCGGCATCTGGGAGGAGAAGGACCTCGAGTCCCATGACTACGCGCTGCTGTGCGCGTACACCCACCCCGACTGCTCGTCCGAGGCCCTCTCCCTGGTCACCGACTGGTATGTGTGGGTCTTCTTCTTCGACGACCACTTCCTGGAACTGTTCAAGCGCACTCCGGACCGTGAGGGCGGGAAGCGGTATCTGGACCGGCTGCCCGCCTTCATGCCGATGGAGCGGGGGGCGGCGACGCCCGAGCCAGCGAACCCGGTCGAGGCGGGTCTGGCCGACCTCTGGGTCAGGACCGTGCCGGCCATGTCCGACGCCTGGCGGGCCAGGTTCGCCGAGGCTACGGAGAATCTGCTCAACGAGTCCCTGTGGGAGCTCGCGAACATCAACGAGGGCCGGATCGCGAACCCCGTCGAGTACATCGAGATGCGGCGCAAGGTGGGCGGCGCACCCTGGTCGGCGGGGCTGGTGGAGTACGCGGCGAATGCCGAGGTTCCGGCGTCGGTGGCCGATGCGCGGGCACTGCGGGTGCTGCGGGACGCCTTCTCCGACGGGGTCCACCTGCGCAACGACCTGTTCTCGTACCAGCGTGAGGTCGAGGACGAGGGCGAGAACAGCAACGGTGTGCTCGTCCTGGAGACGTTCCTGGGCTGCTCGACCCAGGAGGCGGCCGAGGCCGTCAACGATCTGCTGACCTCGCGGCTCCAGCAGTTCGAGAACACGGCCCTCACCGAACTCGGGCCCCTCTGCGCGGAGAGGGGGCTCACACCCGAGGAGACGGTCGCCGTGCTCGCGTACGTCAAGGGGCTTCAGGACTGGCAGTCGGGCGGCCACGAGTGGCACATGCGCTCCAGCCGCTACATGAACGGCGGTGGCACGGACGGCGCTGTGCCCGGTTTCGGAATGGCGGCCGCCTCCATCCGCTTCACGCCCCGTTCGGAGTCGGCCCGTCTGCGCGGCCACACCCATGTGCCGTACCAGCACGTCGGCCCGTCCCTGCTGCCCGACTTCGACATGCCGTTCACCACGACGCTGAGTCCGCACCTGGACGGGGCCCGGGTACGGATCGTGGACTGGTCGCGCCGGATGGGGCTTCTGGAGGCTCAGCCGGGTGTGCCGGGTTCGCACATCTGGGACGAGGAACGGCTTGTCGCGGCCGATCTGCCGCTCTGCGCCGCGGGCCTGCACCCCGACGCCACGCCCGACGAGCTCGACCTGTCATCGCAGTGGCTGACCTGGGGAACGTACGGCGACGACTGGTTCCCCGTGGTGCACGGCCGGACGCGTGACCTTGCCGGGGCCCGGCTGGCCAACGAGCGGCTGTCCCTCTTCATGCCCTTGGACGGGACGTCCGTGCCCGAGCCGGTCAACGCCCTGGAGCGGGGGCTGGCCGACCTCTGGCGGCGGACCGTCGAGCCGATGGACGCGAGCGGGCGCCGTACGTTCCGTGACGCGGTCGAGTCGATGACGGCGAGCTGGCTGTGGGAGCTGGCGAACCAGGCGCAGAACCGGATCCCGGACCCGGTGGACTACGTCGAGATGCGCAGGGCGACGTTCGGCTCGGATCTGACGATGAGCCTGTGCCGGCTGGGTCACGGCAGGAAGGTGCCGGACGCTGTCTACCGCAGTGGTCCCCTGCGCTCCCTGGAGAACGCGGCGTCGGACTACGCCTGCCTCGTCAACGACCTGTTCTCGTACCAGAAGGAGATCGAGTACGAGGGCGAGGTGCACAACGGTGTCCTGGTCGTGCAGAACTTCTTCGGGGTGGACTATCCGACGGCCGTGTCGATCGTGGACGATCTGATGAATTCGCGGATGCGCCAGTTCCAACACATCGCCGAACGCGAACTCCCCGTGCTGTACGACGACTTCGGACTGGACGCGGAGGCGCGGGAGGTCCTCGCGGGCTATGTCGTGGAGCTCCAGCACTGGATGGCGGGGATCCTGATCTGGCACCGCGACTGCCGGCGTTACCGGGAGGAGGATCTACGGCGGGGCACCGGTGCCCCGTGGCATCTCAGTGGCCCCACGGGGTTCGGTACGTCGGCGGCACGGGTGACGCAGCTGCTGACCGCGCAGGGACGTTTCAGCCCTGCTGGAAGAGCTCCGCTGGCAATGGCTTCAGCAGCGCGTACAGGTCGTCCGTGATCGGCCGGTCCCAGCTGGCGATGGTGACCAGCACGCCGTCGCTCCGGTCGAACTGAACGCAGGAGATACGGCTCTCCGAGAGCTTGACCCTGCGCACGATCAGAAGGCCGTCCCCCTGCATGACGGGGACGTCCTCGGTGCCGGTCACCTCGACCGGCTCGTCGTTCTCGAGCGCGAGGAGGAGCTGGGCGACCTCGAACGGGACCTGGCCCTCCTCGGTCTCGCGGGCGGGCGACCCCTCCGGCAGATTGCCGATGATCATCGCCGGGCCGCGGCCGCCGAACAGGTCGTAGCGCAGAAAGACGCCCTGACAGCTCCCGTCGGGAGCGGGGAGCAGACCGGCGCCGAGGTTGCCGGGCCAGTCCCCCGGATCCATGGCCAGGACGTCGAAGTCCGGGCCCGCGGGTGTGGCGGCGCTACGGCGGCGGAGGAAGGACATGCAGCCATGTTACGTGTCCCGGCTCACGTTGCGGAGCCGGGCACTCCCTAAGCGGACTCCGCGGCCAGCGCTTCCAGCAGCTCGACGGCTTCGGTCGCACGCGCGTACGGAACGAACAGGTGGTCGTGGTGGAATCCCGCGACCACGTTGCAGCTCACCCCCGCGTCGGTGAGGGCCAGCGAGACCGCCGCGGTCAGGCCGACGGCGTCCAGGGAGGAGTGCACCCGGAGCGTGATCCAGCCCGCGACGAAGTCGTGGGCCAGTCCGGACTCCAGCGCCTGCGCCTCGGGTACCACCAGGGTCAGCCCCTCGCGCTCGGTGACGGCGACCACCGGGGTCACACCGCCGGGCACCTCACCGTCCGGCACCGTCGTGAAGACGTAACGGCCGGGATTCAGCTCCGGTCGCATGCCGTGCAGCAGTTTTCGCAGATCGCGCTCGCCGGTCATGGGGGCAACGTTACGGCTCTCCTGTGCGGTGCCGCTCGTGGTGACGGCACCCGCACGGACGCCGGGGCACGGCTCACACGAGGTCGAATTCGCCGTCCCGCGCGTTGATCACGAAGGCCCGCCACTCGGCCGGGGTGAAGATCAGCGAAGGGCTGCCGGGTTTGCCGGCGTTGCGCATCGCCACGAATCCCTCCACGAAGGCGATCTGGACATCACCCGCACCCTGGCTGCCCGACCGCCAGTCCGCGTCACTGAGGTCGAGCTCCGGCTTGTCCCAGCTGGCGAACTGCTGGCGGCCGGTGGTGCTCTCCGTCACGGCTTCTCCTCCCGCTCGTCGTCCGGCCAAAGCCTAGCCACCGCCGACGGCCCGGGACAGGGCGCGGCAGAGCCCGGCGTCATGCGCCGGGCACCGGCGGGCAGCGGAACGAGTAAGCCATTCAGGCACGCCATGTATCCATACGCTCACCTTGCGTGGCAGCGGGCGGTCATCGCCCATAGCTTCGGCTCATGAGGAAAAGACACATCAAATGCCTGGTAGGCGTCACTGTCATCACGGCTACGGCGATGGGCGCGGCAGTGGTTCCGTCCTCGGCAGCCGCACCGCGCGAGCACGTGGTCCGGCCAGGCGGTTCGATCCAGAAGGCGGTGAACGCCGCAGGACCCGGCGGCACCGTCGTCGTCCTGCCCGGTACCTATCGCGAGAGCGTCCTGATCACGAAGCCGGGACTGACGCTGCGCGGCACAGGTGGCCGGACCGTCATCATGCCGGCGAAGGCGACCAAGAAGACCAAGGCCGCCAACACGTGCGCGGCGGGCGGCAACGGCATCTGCGTCGTGGGCACCAGGACCCGGATCGTCGAGGACGTCCACATCCGGTCCCTGACCGTCTCCGGCTTCAAGAAGAGCGGCATCTGGGCCTCCTGGACCGACGGACTGGCCGTCCACCGGGTGACCGCCAGGAACAACGGCACCTGGGGCGTCGCCCAGGAGCGTTCGACGCGTGGGGACTTCCGGCGCAACACCGCCACCGCCAACGGTGACGCGGGGATCTTCATCGCGAACTCGGTCAGCGAGGAGGGCGGCGCCACCGACACCCGTGGGACCGAGATCCAGAACAACACCCTGCGCGGGAACCGCATCGGCGTCACCGCCCGGCGGGTCAGGAACCTCTTGATCGACGGCAACCTCATCAGCGGCAACTGCAGCGGGGTCTTCGTCGTGGGCGACGAGTCCAAGCCCGCGGCCGGCGCGATGACCGTCAGCGGCAACCGGATCCTCAAGAACAACAAGTTCTGCGCGGCGACCCCGCGGCTGTCGGCCATCCAGGGGTCCGGCATCGTCCTCACCGGCAGCGAGGCCACGGTCGTACGGGGCAACGACATCCGGAACAACGTGGGGGCCACCCCGCTCTCCGGCGGGATCCTGCTGTTCAAGAGTTTCGTGGGCGCCCTCAACACGGACAACGCCATCACGGGCAATCTCGTGCGGGGCAACAAGCCCGCCGACCTGGCCAACAGGGACACCACGGGCAAGGGCAACACCTTCACCAGCAACCGGTGCGGGACGTCCGTACCGGCCGGAATGTGTGCCGAGTAATGGACCACCGCCGTACAAGGAGGAACGAGACGGTATGACCACCGTGAGTCCCACCCCCGACACCACCCCTGTGGCGTCCACCATCGCCGCGCCCTTGGCCCCCACCGCCGCTCCGGCCCCGCCGCCGGCCATGCGGCTGCGGGAGCTGGCGTTCGGGGCGGCCTGCGCCGCAGCCGTCCGGGCGGCGGCCCGGCTGGGCGTCGCCGACGCGCTGGGAGACACGCCCGCCTCGGCGGCGGAGCTCGCCCAGGCCGTGCACACCGAGCCCGTACCGCTGCAGCGGCTGCTGCGCGCGCTGTGCTGCTACGGCATCTTCGGTGAGAACGGGGACGGCAGGTTCGTCCACACGGAGATGTCCCGGCTGCTGCGCGAGGACGATCCGAACAGCCTGCGGTACATCTCGCTGTGGTGCACGGAGCC
This sequence comes from Streptomyces sp. NBC_00887, assembly GCF_045207585.1. Taxonomy (NCBI): domain Bacteria; kingdom Bacillati; phylum Actinomycetota; class Actinomycetes; order Kitasatosporales; family Streptomycetaceae; genus Streptomyces; species Streptomyces sp. NBC_00887. The sequence goes on along the minus strand of NZ_CP108788.1, from coordinate 9,464,117 downwards.
CTGGACGTGGGAGGTCTGGCCGCGGCTCGACGACGCCGTGCGCTCCGGGACCAGCGTCTTCCCTGAGACGTTCGGCAAGGGCTTCTTCGACTATCTCCACCAGGACGCGGGCGAGTCCGCCCATGTGTTCAACCGCGCCATGACCACGTCCAGCATGCAGTCGGCGCGGGATGTCGCCGAGCTCCTCGACCTCACCGGGGTGTCCTCGGTGGTCGACATCGGCGGCGGCCAGGGGCATGTGCTCGCGAGCCTGTTGGAGAAGCACCCCACGGTCCACGGAACGCTCCTGGACCTGCCCGGTGTCGTCGCGAAGGCGGACCCCCGGCTCCGCGACGGCGGCTCACTGGCGTCGCGCGTGTCGATCGTGCCCGGGGACTGCCGGGAGGACATCCCGGTCGAGGCGGATCTCTACATCATCAAGAACATCCTCGAGTGGGACGACGAGAGCACCCGCAGGACCCTGCGCAACGTGGTCGAAACGGCCCGTCCGGGCGCCCGCGTGGTGATCATCGAGAACCTGGTCGACGACACGCCTTCGATGCGGTTCACCACGGCCATGGACCTGCTGCTCCTCCTCAACGTCGGCGGCGCGAAGCACACGAGGGAGAGCCTGCTCGGCCGGATGTCCGAGGCCGGCCTCCGGGTCGGCGAGGTCCGCCCGGTCAACGCGTATCTCCACGCGTTCGAGTGCGTCGTACCGGACTGACATCCACGACGGACCGCGGTACACGGAGACCGCCCCGGGTCCGGCACCTAGGTGCCGGACCCGGGGCGGTCCTCGGTCGCGTCAGACGCCTTCGCGCTGCCACCGGTAGAACTGCTGGGCCATCGCGTCCTTCGGACCGCGCCAGGTCTGCGGGTCGTAGGGGCTCACGAAGGCGGTGAGCCGGTCGCTGATGGCCTTGAACTCGGGGTGCTGCGTCACCTTGGCGATCTCCGGGCCGGGGGGCCGGTCGGATTCGATCAGGTGCAGGTACACGTCGCCGAACTGGAACAGGGTGCGCCTGTTGACGCCGACGAGGTGGGGAAGCTCGGTGTTGTCGGATTCGGCGAACAACTCGGCGATGTCCGGGGCGGACTCGGGCGCCATCCGGGCGACGATCAGAGCGTGGTGCATCGGGCTGCCTTTCTGGGTACCCGGGACGGCCGGACCCGGTGTCGCGGGCCGGCCGTGGACGGGCACGGCGTCAGTTGGCCGGGACCGAGGCGGAGCGGCGCTCCCGGTCACGCTGTTCGATCTTGTCGCGGATGAGTTCCAGCTGGACGCGGGAGTTGCGGTTGATGTTGTCCGTCATCCACGCGTCGTCGACCGGTGCGTCCGGACGCATCGCGAAGTCCTGGCGCCAGTGCATCCTCGTGCCACCGGGGACCTCCGAGTACTCCCACCGGATGTCCATGTGCTGGAACGGGCCGGGCTCGACACGGCGGGCGTTCACGGTGCGCCCCGGCCGGTCGGTGGTGCGCTCCGAGACCCAGCTCCAGACCTTGCCGTTGTCGTCCGGGTGCATGGTGAGCCGGAACCTCGTCGTCTGGCCCTTCCGCTCGATCACCTCGACGGACGCGTACTCGCTGAACAGCTGCGGCCAGTGCTCGAGGTCGTTCGTCATGTCCCAGACGAGGTCGAGGGGGGCAGCGATGGTGATCTCGTTCTCCGTGTGTCCGGACACTTCAGGCTCCTGTCACGAGGGTGTTGTTGACGAGGTCGAGGAACTCGCCGGGGGTCTTGCAGCGGTCGGCGTCGGCCGGCAGCGGGCGGCCGAACCGGTTCTCGAGCACGGCCACGATGCCGAGCAGGCCGAGCGAGTCCAGGCCGTACTCGTCGAAGGCCGAGCCGGGACGGCTCTCCATCGCCAGCGGGTCGACCGTGAGACCCGCGCCGTTCTTCATGAGCGCGGCCAGTTCCTCGTAGGTCAGTTGAGTGGTCATGCGGGACTCCTTCTCACTGAGGGGTGTCGGTGCAGTGGCGCAGCACGAGCGCCGCGTTCGAGCCCATGAGCCCTCGGCTCAGTACCAGCGCCGTCCGCAGTTCCGCGGGGCGCGCACGGCCGATGACCACGTCGAGGTCGTGGCACACCTCGAAGACGTTGGGCGTCGGCGGGATCAGACCGTGTTCCATCGCGAGTACCGCGGCAGACGTGTCCAGCACGGGTGCTCCGCAGTAGGCGCGGCCGATGCCGGTCTTGGGTGCCGTCACCGGTACGCGCCGACCGTGCGGGCCCAGCGCGTCGGCGATGGCCAGTGCCTCGGCGCGGTCGGCCGAGGGCACACCGAGCGCGTCCGCGAAGACGACGTCGATCTCCTCCGGCGCGCAGCCGGCCTCCTCGAGCGCCCCTTCGATGGCGTGCGCCAGTCCCTCGCGGGACTGTTCCCACCGGGACGCCCCGGTGAAGGTGGCGGCGTGGCCGGCCAGTTCGGCACGGATCCGGGCACCGCGGCCGAGGGCCGCCGTCTCCTCCTCGACGACCAGCATCGCGCCGCCCTCGGCCGGCACGAATCCGCAGGCGTCCGAGGTGAACGGGCGGTAGGCGCGGGTCGGTTCGTCGCAGGTGCTGAGGTCCTCGTAGCCGAGCTGGCAGACGACCGAGTACGGCGCCAGGGGCGCTTCGGCCGCGCCGACGACGACGGCGTCGGTGCCGCGCCGGATGGAGCGTGCTGCGTGCATGAGCGCGTCCAGGCCACCGGCCTCGTCGCTGGCCACGACGGCGCACGGCCCCTTGAAGCCGCCGCGGATCGATATCTGACCGGTGCTGGCGGCGTAGAACCAGGCGATGGACTGGTACGGGCCGACGTAGCGGGAGCCCTGCCCCCACAGCCGCTGCAGTTCACGCTGGCCGAACTCGCCGCCGCCTGACCCTGCGGCGGTCACCACGCCCACGCTGAACGGGGCGCTCTCGTAGTCGGCGCGGCCGAGCCGTGCGTCGTCCAGGGCCAGATCGGCGGCCGCCATCGCGTAGTGCGTGAAGCGGTCGGTCTGGACGAGGTAACGCTCCTCGATGAACGCGACCGGGTCGAAGTCCCTGACTTCGCCCGCGACGCGCAGCGGCAGGTTCTCGCAGCCCTCGCGGGAGACCAGGTCGAGGACGCTGACGCCTTCCTGCGTCTGTTTCCAGAAGGCACCGGCGCCGGTCCCGTTGGGGGCGACGACACCGATCCCCGTAATGACGGATCGCCGGTGTGACCGGGTACTCATGGGGTCCTCCCGCCTGTTCGGGTCAGAGCGACGGCGGACTGGAATCCGCCGAACCCGCTGCCGACCGAAAGCACGCTGCGCAGCTTCAGGGGCCGTGCGGTGCGCGGCACGTAGTCGAGGTCGCACTCGGGGTCCGCGGTCTCGTAGTTGGCCGTCGGCGGAACCGTCTGGTGCTCGATGGCCAGTACGCACGCGGCGATCTCGATGGCGCCGATGGCGCCGAGCGAGTGGCCGACCATGGACTTGATCGAGCTCATCGGCACCTTGTACGCGTGTGCGCCCAGGGCCCGCTTCACCGCTGCCGTCTCGTGCCGGTCGTTCTGCTTGGTGCCCGAGCCGTGCGCGTTGACGTAGTCGACCTGCGAGGCGTTGATCCGACCGTGCGCGAGGGCGGTGTTGATGGCCTCGGCCATCTCGAGGCCTTCGCCGGTCAGACCGGTCATGTGGTAGGCGTTGCCGAAGGTGGCGTAGCCCGATATCTCGCAGTAGACGGTCGCCCCGCGGGCACGGGCGTGTTCGAGCTCCTCGAGTACGAGGACGGCGCCGCCCTCGCCCATGACGAAGCCGTCCCGGCGGGCGTCGAACGGCCGGGAAGCGTGCTCCGGGTCGTCGTTGTTCGCCGAGGTCGCCTTGATCGCGTCGAAGCACGCCACCGTGATGGGGGTGATGGGGGTGTCCGACGCACCGGCGATGCACACGTCGACCCGGCCTTCCTCGATGGAGTGGAAGGCGTACCCGATCGCGTCGAGGCCCGAGGTGCAGCCCGTGGAGACGGTCTGTACGGGCCCGTGGGCGCCGACCTCCTCGGCCACGGCCGAGGCGAGGGTGCTGGGCGAGAAGGCCCGCTCCAGGTGGGCGCCCGCCGGCCGGTGGTCGACGTCCCAGCGCTTGCCGCTCCCGCTGACGGCGACGTAGTCGTGCTCGAGGCGGGTGGTGCCCCCGACCGCGGTGCCGAGGGACACCCCGATGCGCCAGGGGTCCTCCTTCTCGGGGTCGAGTCCGGCGTCGCTCAGCGCCTCCCGGGCGGCAACCAGGGCGAACTGGACGTACCGGTCCGATCGTGCGACCAGGTCCGCGTCGAGGCCGTGGGCCGCAGGATCGAAGTCGCACTCGGCGGCGATGCGCGAGCGGAAGGCCGCCGGGTCGAACAGGGTGATGCCTCGGGTCGCTGTACGTCCGTTGGAGAGGAGGTCCCAGAACGCCGGGACTCCGATGCCGCCGGGTGCGACGACTCCGACTCCGGTGACGGCCACACGACGGGTCATGACGCAGCCTCCGTTCGTTCTGGCGGGGCTCCGCGCTCGGCTACGTCCGTGTGTTCGGTGTCCACGTGCCCGAGCTCCGGGCGCGGGGCGAGCGGACCGAGGTGGAAGACCATGCGCGCTTCCACGTCGCCCACGTTGCGGAAGCGGTGGCGGACGTGCGGGGGGATCAGCAGCCCCTGGTCGGGCCGCATCGCGTGCGGCTCTCCGTCCAGGTCCACTTCGAGGAGTCCTTCCACGACGTACACGAATTCCTCGGAGTACGGGTGGTAGTGCTCGCCGATGCGCTCACCCGGGCCGACGATGGCCAGCCCCATGAAGCCGCTGGTGGCGCCCACGGCGGTCGGTGTGAGCAGGGCGCGCAGGTCGCCTCCGCGCCTGCGGTTGGGCTGAGTCTCGCTGAGGTCCACGATGCGAGGCCGGTGCGTGGTCATGACTGCTCTCCTCCAGGCGCGTTGTGCGGTGTGACGGCAGCCCGGGGCGGTACCCGGTGCTGCCGGTTAAGCCGTTCAGGACTCGGTGGCCCGACGGTCGGTGATCAGGCTCATCTCTGCCTGGGCGAGGAAACGCGCGGCCTCCTGGTCGGTCGTCGGCATGCCGTTGGCACCGCCGTCGAGCAGCCGGCCGAGCATGGCCGCCTTGCGGTTGCCGCCGATGCCGAGCGCCTGGGCGGGCTGGGCGTCGAACGGGCCGCTCACTTCGAGGAGCCGCACCACGATGTCGTCGCGCTGGAAGATGGTGCTGCTCTCGATGGGGCTGGCGACGTCGTCCGCGGCCTCCTCGTCCTGGCCTGCGAGCAGCCGGGCCAACGCCATGCCGCAGCCTTCCTTGGCCTGGTAGAACAGCGCGTGCCGCTGGACGTCCGCGGCGGCGTGACGGCCGGCCTTCACGTGGTGCACGGTCGGGAGTGCGGCCCGGGTGAAGAACATCCGTGCGGAGTCGGGGTCGCTGAGGTCGCGGTCCTGCTCCAGGTACGGGTTGATGGCCTCTTCGAGAGCCCTGACCTCGGGCTGGCGCGAGACGTGGCGCAGCGCCGCCATCAGGTCGCCCTCGACCTCCACCGCTCGCACGACACGGTTCCCGTGCATGAAGAGCGAGGTACGGCACAGCCGGGTGTTCTCGTCGACGCGTGCCTGCGGGGAGTCGTAGTCGGCGAGGATCTTCGCGACCATCTCCTCCGTTCCCGGCTTCACCGTGAAGGTGAGCGCGTGGCGTACCACGCCGTCACCCAGACGCGGGGTGGCCTGGAGGCGGCCCTTGGCCGGATCGGGGGTCCGCTGCTCGAACGCGACGCCGGTCTCGCGCAGCACGCTGAAGCGGAGGGAGCGGGTGTCGCGCACGCAGCTGTGCAGCGGCTGCACCGTCGCGACGTGCTCCTCGCTGTTCACCCAGGCGAGGAAGGGCGGGGCGCTCTCCCACTCGCTGGTGATGAGCCACTGCGAGGGGTTCTCGATGGACTGGCACAGCTGGTCGCTGATGTGCCCGGGGATCGAGGCCACCTGGTTCCGCATGTGCTCGTACGCCTCGAGGAACTGGTTCTGGGCGCCGTCGTGCAGGTCCAGCAGCAGTATGACCCGGAGCCTCGAACCGTCGAAGGCGGACTGCGATATGCGTTCCGAGAGGGTTGTCATCTTTCGCTCTCCTTCGAGACGGATCGGCGGCCACGTCCCGTGGTCCCTCGTCATCCGTCGGTTTCGGGAAGCGGAGCAGGTCCTGCCCGCTGATGCGTGTTGTCGCCCCGCATCGCGAGTTCGCTCCCGCGACTGATCGTGGAACGCTGGTACGGGCGGCGCGAGATTTATGAACCGTTCAGGTGAGGCGGTGACCGAAGCCTCGGCACAAGGGCATGGACACTGCATCCGTCCCGCGTCCGAGCTGGAGCAACTGATGAACGAGAAGACCGACCTCCGCGTACCAGTCCTCATCGTGGGCGGCTCCCTGGTGGGCCTGTCCGCCTCCCTCTTCCTGAGCCGGCTCGGCGTCCGCCACCTGCTCGTCGAGAAGCACGCGAACACGTCGACCCACCCCCGCGGGCGCGGCAACAACGTCCGCACCATGGAGCTGTTCCGCACCGCCGGTGCCGAGCAGCTGATCCGGGACGCCGCCTCGGTGCTCGAGGACAACCACGGCATCCTCCAGGCGGGGTCGCTCACCGGGGACGACCAGGAGTGGCTGTTCAAGGAGATCGACCCGGGTGGCGGTCTCGCCCGGTTCAGCCCGAGCGGCTGGTGCCTGTGCAGCCAGAACGACCTGGAGCCCGTGCTGGTCACCCATGCCCGTGACCAGGGCAGCGAGCTGCGGTTCTCCAGCGAGCTGCTCACCTTCGAGCAGGACACGGACGGCGTGACCGCTGTGGTGAAGGACCGGGAGACCGGGGAGCACACCACGGTGCGGGCGGACTACCTCGTCGCCGCCGACGGGCCCCGCAGCCCGATCCGGGAGCAGCTGCGCATCGGTCAGTCGGGGCCCGGCGATCTGTTCCACAACGTGAGCATCACCTTCCGGTCCCGGCAGCTCGCCTCGGTCGTGGGCGACCGGCGCTTCATCGTCTGCTACCTGACCGACCCGGAGGCGGACGGGGCACTGCTTCCGGTGGACAACGAGGAGCAGTGGGTCTTCCACGCGCCGTGGCAGCCGGACCGGGGCGAGACGCTGGAGGACTTCAGCGACGAGCGGTGCGCGGAGCACATCCGCAGGGCGGTCGGAGCGCCCGGTCTCGACGTCGAGATCACGGGCAAGGCACCGTGGCACGCGGCGGAGCGGGTCGCGGAGCGTTACGGGGTGGGCAGGGTCTTCCTTGCCGGTGACTCGGCCCACGAGATGTCCCCCACCGGTGCGTTCGGTTCGAACACCGGTATTCAGGACGCGCACAACCTGGCGTGGAAGCTGGCTGCGGTGATCTCCGGCGAGGCGGGTCCCGGACTCCTCGGGACGTACGAGGCGGAGCGCCTGCCGGTGGCGAAGGCCACGAGCGCCCGCGCGTCGGCCCGTTCGGGGGAGCACAGTCACCCGGGTTACGCCGGGGCACCCGGTCCGACCGGCGGGCGCAAGGGCGGCATGCTCACGGTCGCGCTCGGATACCGCTATCTCCGGGGTGCGGTGCTGGGCACGGACACCGACCTGCCGGTGGTACCCGAGGGCATGGGTCTGACGGGCGAACCCGGCACGCGTGCACCACACTTGTGGGTCGACCGGGGCGGGGTGCGCCTGTCGACCCTGGATCTGTACGAGCGGTCGTTCGTGCTCCTGTGCGACGCGGGCCACCCGGAATGGCGAGCGGCGGCTGTCCGGGCGGCGGAGCGCCTGAAGGTCCGCCTGGACGCCTTCACGATCGGTGCGGGCACGGGTGCCGATCTGCAGCCCGCGAACGAGGCGGACTGGAGTGCTGCCCACGGCACGAGCCCCGAGGGTGCGGTGCTCGTGCGCCCCGACGGCTTCGTGGCCTGGCGGTCCGAGGGCGGCGTGACCGACGCGGAGGCGACTCTGTACGAGGCGCTGACGACGCTGCTCCACCGCGACTGAGCGATTGCGGGCGCGCCTCGCCCGCCGCATCTCACCCGACACCGAACGACCTCAGGGCGGTGAGGAAGGCGTCTGGGTTGTCGTGGTGCACGAGATGCCCGGCGTCGACGCGGACGTACCGCCCGCCGGGTATCCGGCGGGCCATCCACGCCAGTTGTTCCTGGTCGATGTGGCTGCGGGATCCGCCGACCACGAGCGTGGGGGCGGTGATCTCGCCCAGGCGCTCCCGTACCGCCGGATCGGGGGCGTTCAGCTGGGTGTCGATGGCGCCCACCACCGGCCAGTCGAAGCCGAGTTCTCCGGCGGGCCGCTCGGCCGGTGCGCGGGGCGGGTCGAGCGGGAGCATGGGCGGGGCGTCCTCGATGACGAGTCCGCCGATCAGCCCCGGGTACTGCTCGGCGAGCATCAGAGCCGCCGCGCCGCCCATCGAGTGCCCGACCACGACGGCGCCGGCCAGATTGCGGACCTCCAGGAACGCGTGCAGGTCGTCGCGGAAGAACTCGAAGGAGTAGCGGCCGGGCCAGTCGCTGAGTCCGTGGCCCCGGAAGTCGAGTGCGTACACCCGGTGCCGTACGGCGAGCCGTTCGGCGATTCCCGTCCAGTCCAGGCTGTTGCCGCCCCGTCCGTGGGCGAGCACGACGGGCGGGGACGCGGGATCGCCCCAGGTGCGGTGGGCGAGCCGGTTCCCGCCTGCGTACACGCTGCTGACCCCGGGGTCGAGGAAGGCGGTGACGGTGCGGACGAAGGAGCCGGGGTCGTCCATCCACGGGTAGTGTCCGGCGCCCCGTTGGACGACGAGCTCGCCGTGCGGGAAGAGCGCGGCGAGCTCGGCCGCGCGGTCGGGGCTGGGGCCGCCGTCGTACTCCCCGGCGACGACGAGTACCGGCGCCTCCAGCTCCCGCAGGGCTTCCACGACGGCAGCGGTCTCCAAGCCGTCCTGCGGATAGTGGAGCGACCGCGCCTCGGCATTGGTCTGGGCGGCGGCTTCGGCGGCGTGTGCCCGGGCACCGGCGTCCCATCGCCCGTAGGTGAACGGCAGTGTGGCTGCCCAGACGCCGGCCGTGGCGCGCCCGGCCCAGACCTCCTCCAGCGCGGCCCTGGCCTCGGCGTACCAGGGCTCCTGGCTGCGCAGTTCGGAGGCTTGGCGCCAGTCCTCGTCGGTGACGGGGATACCGGTGGCACGTGTGCTGGGGGTGACGAGGGTGAGGGTACGCAGTCTCTGCGGGTACTTCGCGGCGTAGAGGGCCGCGAGGCTACCGGACGCGGAGTGGGCCAGCAGATCGATCCGTTCGAGGCCGAGGTGCGTACGAAGGGCCTCGACGTCGTCGACGATCCGGTCGCAGCGGTACGTCGACGGGTCCTCCGGGACTGCGGAGTCCCCGGTGCCGCGCAGATCGAGGAGGACCAGTCGGCGCACCCGGGAGAGTCCGCCGAGGTCCCCGAGGTAGCGGGCGGCCCGCATCGGGCCGCCGGGCAGGCAGATCAGCAGAGGGCCGTCACCCACGAGGTGGTAGGCCAGTTCGGTCCCGTCGTACGTGCGGAAAGTCGGCATGCCCGACATCCAGACAGGGCAGGCGGGCGGCTGCGGGCGCGTACGCACAGAGCGATCAGGCGGGCACGCTGCCCGCGAGGAGCCGGGCGGCCGCCTGTCCGGCCTGGTGTGCGGGATCGGGCGTTCCCGAGATGGCCGCGGTGACGATCGCACCCTCGGCGAGCAGCACGTACGCGGCAGCGGATTCCTCCGGCCCGCCCGCGGCCACGACGAGTCCGGTGACGTAGGTGCGGAATGCGTCCTTGTGGTGGCGTGCGATGTCGGCGACACCGGAGTCGACGGCTCCGAGTTCGCCGAAGCCGTTGACGAAGGCGCAGCCGCGGAAGCCCGGCTCGGAGAACCACTGGTGGAGCCAGTCGTACACGGCGAGGACCCTGTCCCGCGGTGCGGGGCGTGCGGCGACGTACGCGGCAAGCCGCGCGCGCCAGCGGGTGTCCCGGGCTTCCAGGCAGGCGCGGACGAGTGCCGACTTGGAGGGGAAGAGTCCGTACAGGCGCTTGAGCGAAACGCCCGAGGTGGCCCGGATGTCGTCCATGCCGACCGCCTGGATGCCCCGCTCGTAGAACAGGTGCTCCGCGGCCTCCAATGCCGCGGTCCGTGCCTGCGCGAGATCCACCGAGACTCCCCTTGCGTGAGAACGTACGTTCTCCTACAGTACGGCAGCACGAGGGGAGAACGATCGTTCTCCCCTTCTGTCGAAGGAGATCCCATGACCGCAGAGCCGCTGGTCCCGCCGTTCACACGGGAATTCGCGGTCCAGAAGGTCCGTCGCGCGGAGGACGGCTGGAACACCCGCGACCCGGAGAAGGTCGCGCTCGCCTACACACCTGATTCGCGCTGGCGCAATCGCTCCGAGTGGGTCACCGGCCGCAGGGAGATCGTCGCCTTCCTCACCCGCAAGTGGGCCCGGGAGCTGGACTACCGGCTCGTCAAGGAGCTGTGGGCGCATGACGGCGACCGGATCGCCGTGCGCTTCGCCTACGAGTGGCACGACACCACGGGGCGGTGGTACCGCTCCTTCGGCAACGAGAACTGGGAGTTCGACGCCGGCGGCCTCATGCGCGTGAGGCACGCGTCCATCAACGACGTGCCGATCAAGGAGTCCGAACGGCGTTGTCACTGGCCGCTGGGCCGCAGGCCCGACGATCACCCCGGACTCACCGATCTGGGCTTCTGACCGGGCACATCTCCCGAGGAACGTCACCCCTCTTGCCATGGCGTCGGCATCCTGAATTACTACTCCCAGGGACATCGACCGAACGATCGGTCGTCTGCTTCGGCGAGAGGATCATCCGCATGACGGCTCTGCTGGACGCTGCCGAGCGGCTCGGCCGCGACGAACTGGAGGCGCTGCAGCTGGAACGGCTCCGGGGCACGCTGCGGCACGCGTACGACAACGTCGGTTTCTACCGGGCGGCCTTCGACAAGGCCGGCCTGCGGCCCGAGGACTGCCGTACGCTCGCCGACCTCGCCCGTTTCCCGTTCACCGTCAAGGCAGACCTGCGGGACAACTACCCCTTCGGGATGTTCGCCGTCCCCGAAGAGCGGGTACGGCGCATCCACGCGTCCAGCGGGACGACCGGCCGGCCGACCGTGGTCGGGTACACGGAGCGCGATCTGGACACCTGGGCGGACGTGGTCGCCCGGTCGATCAGGGCCGCGGGCGGGCGCCCGGGGCACAAGGTCCATGTGGCCTACGGGTACGGGCTCTTCACCGGCGGACTCGGGGCGCACTACGGGGCGGAGCGCCTCGGCTGCACCGTCATTCCCGCGTCCGGCGGCATGACGGCCCGCCAGGTTCAGCTGATCCAGGACTTCCGTCCCGAGATCATCATGATCACGCCCTCGTACATGCTGACCCTGCTGGACGAGTTCGAGCGCCAGGGGGTCGATGCCCGTACGACGTCGCTGAAGGTCGGCATCTTCGGCGCCGAGCCGTGGACCGAGCAGATGCGCCGCGAGATCGAGGAGCGGTTCGCCATCGACGCGGTCGACATATACGGGCTGTCCGAGGTGATGGGCCCGGGTGTCGCGCAGGAGTGCGTGGAGACCAAGGACGGGCTGCACATCTGGGAGGACCACTTCTATCCGGAGGTCGTCGATCCGTTCACCGGCGAGGTGCTGCCGGACGGCGAGGAGGGCGAGCTGGTGTTCACCTCGCTCACCAAGGAGGCCATGCCGGTGATCCGTTACCGGACCCGTGATCTGACGCGGCTGCTTCCCGGTACGGCGCGGGCCTTCCGGCGGATGGAGAAGGTCACCGGGCGCAGCGACGACATGGTGATCCTGCGCGGGGTGAACCTCTTTCCGACGCAGATCGAGGAGATCGTGCTGCGGACGCCGGGGGTGGCTCCGCACTTCCAGCTGCGACTGACCCGCGAGGGCCGCCTGGACGCGCTGACGGTACGCGCGGAGGCGCGGGCCGGGGCCACGACGGACGAACGTGCCGCCGCCGCCCGGTCGATCGCGGCGGCCGTGAAGGACGGGGTCGGGGTGACGGTGGGGGTCGAGATCGTCGATCCGGAGGTGCTGGAGCGGTCGGTCGGAAAGATCAAGCGGATCATCGACCTCAGGGACGCCACCTGAGGTACGGCCCGGTGCGGGCCCGGCCGGTCAGCGGGTCGCCGTCAGAGCGGCGAAGACGACGACATTGCTCCGGTACCCCGACTTCTTCGTGAAGCCCCCACCACAGGTGATCACCCGGATTTCGGGGCGGGCCGACGGGCCGTAGACCTTCTTGTCCGGGAAGTTCTTCTTGTCGTAGGACTCGACGGCGTAGACCGTGAACACGGCGGTGCGCAGGTCCGCCCGGATGACCTCGATCGTGGCGCCCTTGCGGACGGATCCCAGCCGGTGGAAGACGCCGGGTCCGACACGGGTGTCCACGTGTCCGGCGGTGATGGCGGTGCCCACGGCGCCGGGAGCGGTGCCGTCGGCGTACCAGCCGGCCAGGACCGGGTTGTCGTCCGGCGGAGGCTGCAGCGCCCCTGCCGCGTCGAGGGCCAGCCGGGCCACCGGGGCGTCCACGCCGGCGGCGGGGATACGCAGCCGGACCGGGTCCGACGGCGGGAGCGGGTGGACGGTGGGCCGCGCGGCCGGGGCGCTGGGGCTCGGAGACGGGGTGGGAGTCACGGGGGCCGTGGTCACCGGTGCGGGCGTGGCCGGCAGGGGGCGCAGGGGGGCCGGACGTACGGGTGGCCGGGGTGCGAGCTCAGGTGGCACGGGGGCGGGGCTCACGTAGGCGGGCACCGCTCGGGTGGCACCTACCGGATCCGTGTAGGCCTGGGAGATCGCCGGTCGCGCGGGAGGGGCGGCAGCCGGCGCCGGAGCGCTGCGGACGGGCGCGGGAAATGCGGGAGCCGCGACGGCCTGTGTGGCCGGCGGCTGCGGTGGGGTGTCGTCCCGCATTCCGCTGATCACGAGCGCGGTGCCCGCGACCAGGGCCCAGACAAGATGCTTGACCGCGGGGAACGACTGCGGTGACGTGCTGGACCTGCGCCCGGTTTCCATCTCGTGTGCCTCTGCTTCGCAGCGGTTGAGTTACTGGGGATGCCCGCGGGCCCCCGGGCCGGTACGGCGTCCGGGGCCCGCGGACAGGACACGGCCGCCATCGGGACACGACCGCGGTCGGACACGACCGCGGTCGGACACGACCGCGGTCAGGCTTCGACGGCGCTCGCCCGACGGCGCATCCTGACCACACCTCCGGCCAGCGCACCGGCCAGCAGCACGCTTCCCGCGGCGAGCTGCGTGCCCTTGTCCGTGGGAGCACCGAAGCCGGCGTCGACACCGCCGCTCGGAGCGCCCCCGCCGCTCGGGGCACCACCGCCGTTCTGGGCACCACCGCCGCTCTGGACGCGGTCGGCGATCCGGTACGTATCGGTGATCATGATCCGCGGCGGACACTTCACGATCACGGTGTCGGTACGGGCGACCGTCCCCGCCGGAATCTCGAACACGCCGACGAGCGTGCCCTTGCGTTCACCCGCGAAGAGGTGGAACGCCCCTCCGACCTCCGACGTGCCCTTGCCGTAGGTCTCTTTGCCGCATGCCCGGGTACTGACCGTGACCTGGGAACCGGGCGTTGCCCTGCCTGGGCTGATGCGGATGCTGGGCTCGGCGGCGGGTCCGACGGCGGCGACCGCGGCCGGGGCCGAGAGCCCGAGGGCACCGACGATCAGACAGATACCCGCACCGACGCGTGTGTTGCGCATGAGGATCCTCCTACGGGAGCAGGGTCCGGCCTGTCTGCGCGGCACCTCTGCTGTGCTCCGCTCCCGAGGCAACCGACAGTCCGTCACCTCCGCAACATGACATGTCGCCACATACGTCACCCGGCCAGGCGCAGAAGGCCGCCCCTGCGTGATCGTTTACGCAGGTCACCGAAGCGGAGGCAGGGACGGCGGAGGAACCGGCCGGCGGACGGCGAACGGGCTAAGCGCGGCAGGTGACCCGACCGTCCCGGAGCGCCCGCCGCCTACTCCCCCGGCCCCAGGGTCCGGCTGCCGGAAAACCGGTCCCTCAGCTCCCTCTTGAGGATCTTTCCGCTGGCGTTGCGCGGCAGCCCGTCCACGAAGAGGACCCTCTTCGGCGCCTTGAAGTGGGGGAGCTTCTCGCGGGCGTGCGCGATCAGTTCGGGCTCGGTGACCTCGCCACGCAGTACGACGATCGCGGTGACGGCCTCGATCCAGCGCTCGTCGGGCAGCCCCACGACAGCCGTCTCGGCCACTGCCGGATGGGTGTAGAGGACATCCTCCACCTGTCGTGAGGCGATGAGCACGCCTCCGGAGTTGATGACGTCCTTCACCCTGTCGACGACGGTGAAGTAGCCCTGCGCGTCGCGGACGGCGAGGTCGCCGGAGTGGAACCAGCCGTCGCGGAACGCCTCGGCGGTCTCCTCAGGCTTGTCCCAGTAGCCCTGGCACAGTTGCGGGGAGCGGTACACCACTTCGCCTGCCGTTCCGTCAGGCACGTCCTTGCCGTGCTCGTCCACCACCTTCGCCTCGACGAAGAGCACAGGCCGCCCGCACGATTCCATCCGGCCCTCGTGCTCGTCGGGGCCGAGGACGGTGGCGAGCGGGCCGATCTCGCTCTGCCCGAAGCAGTTGTAGAAGGCCAGCCCGGGCAGCCGCTCGCGCAGCCGTTCCAGTACGGGCACCGGCATGATCGAGGCACCGTAGTACGCCTTGCGCAGGGCACCGAGCTCCCGGGTGCCGAAGTCCGGGTGGTTGGCGAGGCCGATCCAGACGGTGGGCGGGGCGAAGAGGCTGTCCGCCTGCCCTGCCTCGACCAGGTCGAAGATCCGGTCCGCGTCCGGGGCGTCGAGAATGGTGTTCTCGGCGCCCACCGCGAGGTACGGCAGCAGGAACACGTGCATCTGCGCGGAGTGGTAGAGCGGCAGCGAGTGCACGGGCCGGTCGGTGGCGCGCAGGTCGAGCGCGGTGACGGCGCTGACGTACTCGTGGACCAGGGCGCCGTGCGTCATCATCGCGCCCTTGGGCCGGTCCGTGGTGCCCGAGGTGTACAGCAGCTGGACCAGGTCGTCGGCGCCGGGTGCGCGGTCGGGAGTGAAAGGGCGCCGGGTGTCCAGTTCGCCGAGGAGGGAGTCCGGTGCGTCGCGCAGTGCGCGTACGGCGTGTCCCTCCGGGATGCGCGAAGCCAGGTCGGGATCGGTGAGGACGAGGGAGCTGCCGGACTGTTCGAGGATGTACGCCAGGTCGTCGCCGGTGAGGTTCTGATTGACCGGCACGTGGACCAGCCCC
Source organism: Streptomyces sp. NBC_00887 (assembly GCF_045207585.1). Taxonomy (NCBI): domain Bacteria; kingdom Bacillati; phylum Actinomycetota; class Actinomycetes; order Kitasatosporales; family Streptomycetaceae; genus Streptomyces; species Streptomyces sp. NBC_00887. Next base: position 9,448,829 of record NZ_CP108788.1, on the reverse strand, counting down.
GCCCTGGCGCAGGCCAGGTAGGCGATCAGATAGACATCGGAGTTGTGGGCGAAGGAGGCGACCCGGTCACCGGGACGCAGTCCGTGTGCGCCGGTCAGCACCGCGGCGGCCGTGCTCACCGACGCGTCGAGGGCGGCATAGGTCCAGGACCGCCCGGCGTAGCGGACGGCGATGTGCTCGGGGGTGCGCCGGGCGCTGCGCGCCACGACTCCGTCGACTGTGCTGCTGCGTACACCTGTCATGGCGTGATCCTGGGCGGCCCGCCGCCGGGGGTCAAGGGCCCGGATACCGACCAGCCGGTTGACAGGTGCACGGGTGGGCTGACTGAGTGGCGCGTGGCTGTCCGGGACTACCGGGCAACCGCCTTTCCCACCCGCACAGTTGGGAGGACCCTTGCCCCTCCGTAACCGTCTGAGACTCGTCGCGGTCTCCGGACTCGCCCTGTTCACCGCGGCCGCGTCGCTGCCTCCGGCCGCGGCCCGCACGTCGCCCGAGCACCGCCCTTCGGGCGGCGGACTGTCCGCCGTCATCCGGTACACCGAATACGGCATCCCGCACGTCGTGGCCAAGGACTACGCGGATCTGGGCTTCGGCAACGGCTGGGCCCAGGCCGCCGACCAGCTGTGCGTCCTCGCCGACGGATTCGTCACGGTGCGCGGCGAGCGGTCGGCGTACTTCGGTCAGGACGCCGCCCCCGACGGCTCGTTGTCCTCGGCGACGAAGAACCTCTCCAGCGATCTGTACTTCCGCGGGGTACGCGCGAGCGGCACCGTCGAGAAGCTGCTGAAGGTCCCGGCGCCGGCCGGTCCGAGTCACGACGTCAAGGAGACCATGCGCGGCTGGGCCGCCGGGTACAACGCGTGGATCAAGCAGAACCGGATCACGGATCCGGCCTGCCGGGGCGCCTCCTGGGTGCGGCCCGTCACCACGCTGGACGTGGCCGTCCGGGGCTTCGCGATCTCGGTGCTCGGCGGCCAGGGCCGTGGCATCGAAGGCATCACGGCCGCGCGGCCGCCGTCCTCGGTCCCGGCCGTCCCGGGTGTGTCGCCCGAGGAGGCAGCCGGCGCCGCGCGGCGGCTGCTGTCCACGCAGAACGCCGACATGGGTTCCAACGCCGTCGCCTTCAACGGGTCCACGACGGCCGGTGGGCGCGGGCTGCTGATCGGCAACCCGCACTATCCGTGGCAGGGCGGGCGCCGGTTCTGGCAGTCCCAGCAGACCATTCCCGGCGAGCTCGATGTGGCGGGCGGTTCCCTGCTCGGCTCGACCACGATGTCGATCGGCCACAACAGGAACATCGCCTGGAGCCATACCGTCGCCACGGGGGTCACGCTCAACCTGCATCAGCTGACGCTCGATCCCGCCGATCCGACGGCCTATCTGGTGGACGGCCGGAGCGAGCGGATGACGAAGCGGACGGTCACGGTTCCCGTGAAGGGCGCCGCCCCGGTGACCCGCAGCCAGTGGTGGACCCGCTACGGCCCCGTGGTCACCTCACTGGGGGCGGGGCTGCCGCTGCCCTGGACGGCGACGACCGCGTACGCGCTGAACGATCCCAACGCCTCGAACCTGCGCGCCTCGGACACCTCGCTCGGTTTCAGCAGGGCTCGCAGTACGGCGGACATCGAGTCGGCGCTGCGCCGCACCCAGGGCCTGCCATGGGTGAACACGGTCGCGGCCGACTCCCGGGGGCACTCCTTCTTCTCCCAGTCCCAGGTGCTGCCGAGGATCACCGACGACCTTGCCCAGCGCTGCTCCACCGCGCTGGGCAAGGCCACGTACCCCTCGTCGGGGCTTGCGGTGCTCGACGGGTCGAGGAGCGAGTGCGCGCTCGGATCCGACCCGGACGCGCTCCAGCCCGGCATCTTCGGGCCGGGCAGGATGCCCGTGCTCAAGGACACCCCGTACGTGGAGAACTCCAACGACAGTGCCTGGCTGACCCATGCGCAGACACCGCTGACCGGCTACGAGCGTGTCTTCGGCACCATCGGCACACCGCGCTCCATGCGTACCCGCGGTGCGATCGAGGACGTGTCCGCGATGGCGGAGAAGGGCCGGCTGACCGTCGGTGACCTGCAGCTCCAGCAGTTCGCGAACCGGGCGCCCGCCGGTGACATGACGGCCGGTGATCTGGCGCGGGCATGCTCGGCGCTGCCCGGCGGCACCGCGTCCGGCACCGACGGTTCGCCGGTCGACGTGTCGGCGGCGTGCGGCGTGCTGAAGGGCTGGGACCGGACCATGGACACCGCCAGCGCCGGAGCCCTGCTCTTCGACCGCTTCTGGCGCAGGGCAACCGCGACGGTCCCCGCCGACAAGCTGTGGAAGGTGCCGTTCTCCGCTGCCGATCCGGTCCGCACCCCGAACACCCTGAACACCTCGGCGCCCGGGATCGCCGCGGCACTGGCCGACTCGGTGGCCGAGCTGCGGGCGGCGGGGATCGCGCTGGACGCTCCTGTGGGCAGCCATCAGTTCGTCGTGCGCAACGGCAAGCGCATCCCGGTGGGCGGCGGCACGGAGTCGCTCGGCGTCTGGAACAAGACCGAACCCGTGTGGAATGCGGCGGGCGGCGGCTACACGGAGGTGTCGGCCGGTTCCAGCTACATCCAGGTGGTCGGCTGGGACGGCGGTCCGTGCCCGGTGGCCAGGACCCTGCTCACGTACTCCCAGTCGTCGAACCCGGCGTCACCGCACTACAGCGACCAGACCCGGTTGTACTCGGGCGAGCGCTGGGTGACGTCGCGGTTCTGCGAGAAGGACATCGCACGCTCACCCGCGCTGCGGGTCGTGCGGGTCCACGAGAGGCGATAGGCCTCGCTCCGTCCGCCCCCATCGGCCCCTGACGCACCGGCAGGACGCGTCAGGGGCTGATCGCCAGGAAGACGAACGCGGCGAAGATGACGAGGTGCACCCCGCCCTGGAGCAGGGTGGCACGCCCAGGCACGACGGTGAGGGCGCCCACCACGACGGTCAGGGCGAGCAGCACCATGTGGGTGGCGCCGAGGCCGAGGTGGAGCGGTCCTTCCAGCCAGATCGAGGCGAGCGCGATGGCCGGGATGGTGAGGCCGATGCTGGCCATCGCCGAGCCGAGGGCCAGGTTGAGGCTGGTCTGCACCCGCTCGCGCCGCGCGGCCCGTACGGCGGCGAGGGTCTCGGGCAGAAGAACCAGCAACGCGATGACGACGCCCACCACCGATTGCGGCATCCCGGCGGCCTCGACACCCGACTCGATGGTCGGCGACACGGCCTTGGAGTCGCCGACGACCGCGACGAGGGCCACCAGGAGCATGACCAGGCTGAGCACGGTCGCACCCCGGCCGGGCAGCGGCGCGGGGTCGTCCTCGGCCTTGCGCGGCCGGCCGTCCTGGGTGAGCGGCAGGAAGTACTCGCGGTGCCGCACGGTCTGTACGGCGACGAACAGTCCGTACAGGAGGAGCGAGGCCACGGCGGCGAAGCCGAGCTGGGCGGAGGAGAACTCGGGGCCGGGCTTTCCGATCGTGAAGGTGGGCAGGACCAAGCTCAGGGTGGCCAGTGTCGCCACTGTCGCCAGTGCGGCGCCCGTGCCCTCGGCGTTGAAGACGGCCACCCGGGTGCGTACGGCCCCGACCAGGAGGGAGAGGCCGACGATGCCGTTGCAGGTGATCATGACGGCGGCGAAGACCGTGTCGCGGGCGAGGGAGGAGGTCTTCGGCCCGCCGTCGACCATGAGAGTGACGATCAGGGCCACTTCGATGACGGTCACGGCGACGGCGAGGACGAGCGAGCCGTAGGGTTCACCGACCCTGTGCGCGATCACCTCGGCGTGGTGGACGGCGGCGAGCACCGCGCCCGCGAGGCACAGGGCCACCACGGCCACGGCCGTCGGGGACAGTTCGCGGCCCCAGCTGAGTACCAGCGCGACGGCCGCGATCACCGGTACCGCAACGGTCCACCGGTTGACCAGGGCCCGGGCCGTCGTGCTCACGTTCATGGCCACAGGCTGCCAGAGGCGACCCGGGAGCGCTCGGTGCCACGGCGCCGGGGCCGGCCGGGAACGCGGGCTCCGCCGTCTTCGCGATCGCCAATGCGTCGCGATCCGCACGCACGCGGTTTCCTGATGTCACGTCAGATTCTTCTGTCCGTCAGAGACGTACGGGACGGCAGGGGTGACAGTAATCTCTGCTTCGGCAGGAAGTTTCAGACTCGGACGAGATTTCGAAAGTTACTTTCGCTCACGTGCTTTCCACTCAAGGGGAAGGGGTTCCGAATGGCCGGGGACGTGTCGGGCAGGGGAATGAGCCGTCGGAGGCTGGGGGGCGGGATACTGGCGCTGGGCGGAGCCCTCGCCCTCGCGCCGATGCCCTTCGCGGGTGCGGCGGTGGCCGCCGGACGCGGGGCGGAGGCGGGCACACAGGCGGGCGCACAGTCGGGAGCTGGTACGGGTATGAGGCCGGGGCAGGGCAGGCCCACACTGCGCCGCGGTTCGGCCGAGCGCGCGGGGCTGCTGTCCGAGCCGCTCGACCAGCTCGTCGCCGATGCCGAGACGTATCTCGCCGACTCCCCCAAGCACCCCTGGTACGCGGGGGCCGTGCTGCTCGCCGGGCGCGGCGGCACCGTGGCCCTGCACCGGCCGATAGGCAAGGCCGTGCGCTACGCGGCGTACGACGAGAAGACCGACACCGGGGTGGAGTTCCCCGCGGACCAGCAGATCGCGATGGCCGAGGACACGGTCTTCGACCTGGCGTCGGTGTCCAAGCTGTTCACCTCGATCCTGGCCGTGCAGCAGATCGAGCGGGGCACGCTGGAGCTCGAGGCGACGGTCGCCTCCTATCTGCCGGACTTCGCGGGCGGCGGCAAGCAGGACATGACCATCCGTCAACTCCTCACCCACACCTCGGGCTTCCGGTCCTGGATCCCGCTCTTCAAGGAGCCGACCAGGGAGGGGAAGCTCCGCCTGCTGTGGAACGAGGTGCCGGCCTCCGCCCCCGGCACGAAGTACCTCTACTCCGACCTCAATCTGATCTCGCTGCAGCTGGTCCTGGAGAAGATCACCGGCCACGCCCAGGACGTGCTGCTCCGCGAGGAGATCACCGCTCCGCTCGGGATGCACCGCACCCGCTACAACCCGCCCGCCTCCTGGAAGCCGAAGATCGCCGCCACCGAGGACGCCCGGCTGCCCTGGTCCGGCCTGGACCGCGGGCTGGTCTGGGGCGAGGTCCACGACGAGAACGCCTTCAGCCTGGACGGGGTCGCCGGGCACGCGGGGGTCTTCTCCTGCGCCTGGGATCTGGCGATCCTGGCCCGTACGCTGCTCAACGGGGGCGTCTACGGCAGGTCCCGGATCCTGTCCGAGGACTCCGTGGAGCTGATGTTCACCGACTTCAACACCGCGTTCCCGGGTGATGAGCACGGCCTGGGCTTCGAGCTCTACCAGCACTGGTACATGGGTGCGATGGCCACGCCGCGCACCGCGGGACACACGGGGTTCACCGGCACCAGTCTCGTCCTCGATCCGACGACGGACTCGTTCCTGATCGTCCTCGGCAACTCGGTGCACCCCGTGCGCAGCTGGCGGTCGGGCAGTGCGCCGCGGGTCGCCGCGGCCAACCGGATGGCGCGCGCCGTTCCTGTCCGTCCCGCCCATGGCCGTACCGCCTGGTTCTCCGGCATGGCGAGCGCCTCGACCGCCACGCTCGCCCTGCCCGCGCTGCGTCCGGCGTCCGCGCACGCGGTGCTGAACTGTGCGCTCTGGTGGGACACCGAGCCGGGCTCGGACTCCCTGCGGCTGGAGGCGTCGTCCGATGCCGGGGCGACGTGGCTGCCCGTGCCGTTCACGACCGTACCGGCGGACGGAACCCGGCCCCCGCAGCCGGAGCCGCACCCGACGGGCTCGGTGTCGGGCTGGTCGGGCCGGGTCTGGCATCGTCTCGAGGCGGATCTGGCCGCCTGGCGCGGCACGGAGGTCCTGCTGCGATGGCGTTACACCACCGACCAGTTGTACGTCGGGCGTGGTGCGTACGTCGACGGTGTACGTGTCCGGGACGGCAGCCGCACGCTCTTCGACGGGAACCGGCCCGGCGACTCCGGCCGCATCGAGGCGACGGGCTGGATCCTCTCCGCCGACTGAGCGTTCCGCTGGTTGGATGACGGCATGAATGGAACACAGTCCATAGACGCCCCGTGGGGCGTGTCGGTGTTCGGTGCGGCGAGTGTGGATGCCGCGCCCGACCTGGCACGTCTCCGGGTCGCGATCGAGCAGACCAGGAACAAGCCCGGTGAGGCATTCGCCGCCACCCGGAGCGGTGTGAACCGGATCCGGGAGGTCCTGCGCGGGCACGGGGTGCCCGAGACCGCCGTGTCGACGTCGCGGCTGAACCTGTCGTCCCGGTGGAGCTACGGCGACGAGCGCAAGTTCCTCGGCTACGAGTGCACCGCCTCGTTCGTGATCGAGCTGCGGGAACTGGACATCCTGGAGACCGTTCTCATCGATGTCGTCGACGCGGGGGCCAACCAGGTCAAGGGAGTCGAGTTCGATGTGAGCACGAAGAAGGAACTGCGCGCCCGGGCGCGTACGGCGGCCGTGGCCGCGGCACGGGAGAAGGCCGCCCTGTACGCCGAGGCGGCCGATGTGCGGCTCGGACCCGTCATCCACATCAAGGACGTGGACTCCGAGCAACTGCAGAACTACCGCGGCCACGGCGGGCAGAGCGGCGGTGGTGAAGGCGACCTGACGCCGGGCAGGGTGTCCGTGTCGGCGGGCGTAGTGATCGGGCTTTCGCTCAGCAGCGGCTGAGGACGCGCGCCCCGGCGCGCGGAGCATGAGAGAGGCGGACAGTGAGCGCGGACCACCCAGGGGGGTCCGCGCTCCGCCATATCCGAATCCGAAACTTTCGCTGACACCCCGAACGTCTTTCGTCATGCGCGAGCATTATTACGGGAGACTCTGCCGGATGGATTCCCATACGTACCGGAGTCATACCGTCTGCGCAGGTCATCTCACCGCCTGCTCACAGATGAGCGGTTATTCGCTCGGAAATATTTCGGAAATGCAGCGTTGACGGTTCGTCACGTTGAGCGCATACTCTCCCTCGCGCCCCCTGCTGCTCCAACGCTCGTCCTCCCGCCGCGGGAGTGCCCACCGGGTGCACCCGCGGCGGCTGCACAGCACCTCGAACGGTCCGAACCACCTTGCCGGGTCCCCAGTTCCCTCCGCCCGGCAACCGGAAGAAGAGGCTGGAAACGTGATGGCCAAGAAGTCCCCCGGCGACCCCCTCGCCCGTCCGCACCTGCCGGCCCGTGCCAGAAGGGCGGTCTCGCTCATCACGGCGGGCGTCCTCGCCGCGGCGGGCGTGGTCTCGCTCGCCGGTACGGCCGAGGCGGTCGGCACGCTCGGCAACGCCGCGGCGGCGAAGGGCCGGTACTTCGGTACGGCGGTGGCCGCCAATCACCTCGGCGAAGCGCAGTACGCGTCCACGCTGGACGCCCAGTTCGACTCGGTGACGCCCGAGAACGAGATGAAGTGGGATGCGCTCGAAAGCACCCGCAACTCGTTCAACTTCTCGTCAGCCGACCAGATCGTCAGCCGTGCCCAGAGCAAGGGCATGAAGGTCCGGGGGCACACGCTCGTGTGGCACTCCCAGCTCCCCGGCTGGGTCGGCGGCCTGGGCACCGCCGATCTGCGTACGGCGATGAACAACCACATCACCCAGGTGATGACGCACTACAAGGGCAAGATCCACTCCTGGGACGTGGTGAACGAGGCCTACCAGGACGGCAGCAGTGGGGCCCGGCGCAGTTCACCGTTCCAGGACAAGCTCGGCAACGGCTTCATAGAGGAGGCGTTCCGCACCGCCCGCACGGTGGATGCCAACGCCAAGCTCTGTTACAACGACTACAACACCGACGGCCAGAACGCGAAGAGCAACGCGGTCTACGACATGGTCAAGGACTTCAAGGCGCGCGGTGTGCCGATCGACTGCGTGGGCTTCCAGTCGCACTTCAACAGCAACTCCCCCGTTCCCAGCGACTTCCAGGCCAACCTTCAGCGCTTCGCCGCCCTCGGTGTCGACGTGCAGATCACCGAGCTGGACATCGAGGGGTCCGGTTCGGCCCAGGCCGCCGGATACACCAAGGTGGTGAACGCCTGCCTGGCCGTGTCGCGCTGCACCGGCATCACCGTCTGGGGTGTCACGGACAAGTACTCGTGGCGCAGCAGCGGCACTCCGCTCCTGTTCGACGGCAACTACAACAAGAAGCCGGCGTACGACGCGGTGCTCGCCGCGCTCGGCGGATCCACCGGTGGAGGCGGTGGCGGCACCGGCAGCTGCACCGCCACGTACACCCAGACCGCCACCTGGAACGGCGGGTACAACGGACAGGTGACCATCAAGGCCGGCAGTTCCGCCATCAGTACGTGGACGGTGCCGGTGACCGTGACCTCCCCGCAGAAGGTCAGTGCCACCTGGAACGGCTCGCCCACCTGGGACTCGAGCGGAAACGTGATGACCATGAAGCCGAGCAACAACGGCAGCCTCGCCGCGGGTGCCTCGACGAGCTTCGGGTTCACCGTCGCGACGAACGGCAACACCTCCGCGCCCACCGTCGGTTCCTGCACCGCCTCCTGACCGGAGTCGGCCGCCGGCCGGAACGGGGCGCGTGAAACCCGCGCCCACCCGCCCCGTTCCTCATCACCGCCCCGCCCGGTCCCGAGACCTGGCGGGGCGGTTCGCCGCTATCCGGCCTCGGCCAGGGCGGGCGCGGGGGACGGTGCCGGAACGGCGGACGGCGCAGGTGCCGTGGATTCCCGTACCACCAGCCGTGGCCTGATCAGCAGCGACCGTCCGGCGCCCGGGGCCGAGCCGATCCGGGCCCGCAGCTGCTGGAAGGCTCGGCCGCCATCTCCGGAAGCGGCTGGCGGACCGTGGTCAGGGGCGGTTCGCGTCGACACGAGCGTGTACGGCAACACCATCACCGGTAACGCGGGCGGCGGCATCAAGTTCATGCGCACCCCGCAGGGCCCCGTGTGCACGAACACCATGAGCGGCAACACCGGTGGCGACGCGGTCGGTACGTACGCGAGCGAGTACGAGCCGACCGGCGCGTGCCCGCAGTGACCGGCCGGGGGCCCGCGAGACGCGGGGTACTGACGGCGGCGGGCGTGGCGGCGGTGGCCTTCGCCGCGCCCGGAGCCTCGCCCTCGCCGTGGCCGGGCTGCGCGAGGACGTGGCGGCGGCGGTGGCCGATGTGCCGTTCCTGTGTCACTTCCGGCGCGGCTCGCAGATCACGGACGCGGGGCCCTACGCCGAGATAGCCCGCTGGCTGTCGGGGCACCGCTTCCGGGTCGAGGAGGCGATGCAGACCCTGTCGTACTTCGACGGCGTCAACTTCGCGGCACGGGCGACCGCTCCGGCGTGGTTCTCGGTGGGGCTGATGGACCGGATCTGCCCGTCCTCGACCGTGTACGCGGCCTACCACGCCTACGCCGGTCCGGCCGAGATCGAGGTGTCCCCGTACAACGGCCACGAGGGCGGCGCTGCCGCGCAAGCTCTCCGCGCTGCGCGGCGTGTTCGGCCGGTAGGCGACGGCAGTCCGTCACCGGCCCAGCGCCGCCATGGCGGCGTTGTGGCCGGGCACCCCGCTGACCCCGCCGCCGCGCACCGCGCCCGCACCGCACAGCAGGACGTTGGCGTGTGCGGTCTCGACGCCCCAGCGGCCGGTGTCCCCTGTGGCGTACGGGAAGGACAGGTCCCGGTGGAAGATGTGGCCGCCGGGCAGCCTCAGGTCCTGCTCCAGGTCGAGCGGCGTCTTCGCCTCGATGCACGGCTCGCCGTTGCCGTCGAGTGCCAGGCAGTCGGCGATCGGCTCCTCCAGATGGGCGTCGAGTTCCGCGAGGGTGGCCTTGAGCAGGGCCGCGCGCGTGGCGTCGTTGTCGGCGGCGAAGAGCCGGGCGGGGGTGTGCAGCCCGAAGAGGGTGAGGGTCTGGTAGCCGCGTGCCGCGAGGTCGGGGCCGAGGATCGACGGGTCGGTCAGTGAGTGGCAGTAGATCTCGGACGGCGGGGCTGCGGGCAGCCGTCCCGCCGCCGCCTCGCGGTAGGCGTCGGCCAGTTGCCCGTACCCCTCCGCGATGTGGAAGGTTCCGGCGAACGCCCGGCGCGGGTCGACGGAGTGGTCACGCAGCTTCGGCAGCCGCGTGAGCAGCATGTTCACCTTCAGCTGCGCCCCCTCTGCCGGGGCCGGCGGCTCGTCCCCGAGGAGAGCGGCCAGGGCTTGCGGTGATGCGTTGACGAGCACCCTGCGGGCGCCCAGCACCCGTTCTCCGGCGGGCGAGCGGACGGTGACCTCGGCGTGGGACCCGTCGGTCTCGATACGGGTGGCCTCGTGCCGAACGCGGATCTCGGCACCCGCCGCCTGGGCCGCTCCGGCCAGGGCATCGGTGAGTGCCCCCATGCCGCCGACCGGGACGTCCCAGTCCCCGGTGCCACCGCCGATGACGTGGTAGAGGAAACAGCGGTTCTGGAGCAGGGACGGGTCATGGGCATCGGCGAAGGTGCCGATCAGGGCATCGGTCAGCACCACTCCGCGTACGAGGTCGTCGGTGAACCTCTCCTCCACGGCGACGCCGATGGGCTCCTCGAACAGCGTGCGCCAGGCTTCGGCGTCGTCGATCCGCGCCCGTAGCCCGTCGCGGGTCGGCAGGGGTTCCGTGAGCGTCGGGAAGGCACGCTCGGCGACCCGCTGCGTCATCGTGTAGAAGCGCTGCCAGGCCTCGTACTCGCGGTCGTCGCCGGTGAGTTCCGCGAAGGACGCCCGGGTGTTGTCGCCGCCGACGAGCAGTCCGGTGGCCCGTCCGCCGCGCACGGCCGGGGTGTACGAGGAAACCGTGCGCTTGCGGACGGCGAAGTCGAGACCGAGATCGCGGACGATCTTCTGCGGGAGCAGCGAGACGAGGTACGAGTAGCGGGAGAGCCTGGCGTCGATCCCGTCGAAGGGGCGGGTCGACACAGCCGCTCCCCCGGTGCTGCCGAGGCGCTCCAGGACGAGGACGGACTGCCCGGCACGGGCGAGGTAGGCGGCGGCCACCAGACCGTTGTGGCCGCCGCCTACGATCACCGTGTCGTAGCTGTCGTGCGCGGGTGTGCCGGGCGTGTGCGTCTCGTCTGTGGCCATGGGCCCTTCGTAACACGGAACGATCATCCCTGGCCAGAGGGCCGGAGAGTGTCGGAGTCCGGGTGCTGGAAGGGCGGCGCGGGGCGGCGGTGCGGGCCTGGTGCACCGGCACGCAAATCGGTGGGCGGCGCGGGGCGGCTGTGGCAGGGTGCTTTCCCGAAACGCTGTCCCCCGCCTTCGCTTGCCCGCCGCGCCCCGTCCCAGGAGAGTTCATGGTCACACCGGCACGCCTGATCCCGCTGCTCGAACAGTTCGACTGGGCGCGTGAACGCCTCGGCAACCGGATGGCCGGGCCCGTCGTGGACAGCGGCAACGGCACCGACGTCGAGGCCCCGCCGATGACCGACGAGGAGTACCTGTGGGAGCCGGTGCCCGGCTGCTGGTCGGTCCGTCCGCGTACCGCGGGTCCCGGACCGCGTGCGACCGCTCTGGCCGGCACCGGTGACTGGGGGCGCGACACGGCGGCTTTCCCGCACCCCTCGCCGCCGCCGTTCACGACCATCGCGTGGCGCCTGAGCCATCTCACCGAGCTGCTGGCCCTGCGCGCCGACCATTCGGCGGGCAGCCACAGTCTGACCCGGGACGACTTCCGCGTCGAGGGGCACGCGGCCGGGGCGCTCGCCGCCTTCTCGACCGCGGCCGCCGCGTGGCGAGCGGCCCTGATGGGCGCCGACGACACCGCGCTGGACACGGTCGGGTACAGCACGTACCCGCACGGCAGCGACCCGGAGGACCCGTTCATCGACATCGTCTGGTGGGTCAATCAGGAGCTGCTGCACCACGGCGCCGAGATCGCGCTGCTCCGCGACCTGTACCGCGGGCAGAACGTCTGACGCCCGCTCAGTGCGGCGGTATCCCCCGCTGCCTGCGCAGGGTCGCGACCCGCCGGTAGAGGTCCACCGCTTCGGTGCTGCGCCCGAGCTGTTCCAGGCAGTGCGCCTCGTCGTTGCGGCTGGCGAGCGCGTCGGGGTGGTCCGCTCCGAGGACCCGCTCACGGGCCTCGGCGACCTTCCGGTAGTCCGTGAGGGCGTCGGCCCATCGGCCCAGCCAGCCCAGGCCGACGGCGACCTCCCGGCGGCTGACGAGCGTGTCGGGGTGGTCGGGTCCCAGGGTGCGCTCCCGGATCGCGCACACCTCGCGTGATTCGACGAGCGCCTCCTCCCAGCGCGCCATCCGCCCCAGGTTGACGCCGAGTCCGTGCCGGGCGCGCAGGGTTTCAGGGTCGGCGGCTCCGTCGACCCGGGTGCGGTCGTCGACCAGCGCGCGGTACAGCGCGAGCGCCTCGGCGCTGCGGCCCAGCCTGCCGAGGCTGATGCCGACCTCGTAGCGGGCGGAGAGGGTGTCCGGGTGGTCGGCCCCGAGCACCACGGCACGGGCCTGCGCGACGTCGCGGTAGGTCTGCAGTGCCTCCGGCCACCGGCCCAGCTGGCCGAGCGTGTACGCCACTTCGTACAGCGTGACCAGGGTGTCCGGGTGGGTCGCACCGAGGAGGCGACTGCGGGCGTTCGCCACCTCGCGGGCCATGCGGTACGAGTCCTCCAGGCGGCCCAGCCTGCTGAGGTTGAACGCCAGGTTGTGGCGGCAGCGCAGGGTGTCCGGGTGGTCCGGGCCCATCGAACGCTCCCGGGAGGCGAGCACCGCCGCGTACACCTGGTGGGCTTCGAAGTGCCGGCCGAGCTGGCCCAGGACGTACGCCGTCTCCTGCCGGGCCGCAAGTGCCTCCGGGTGGTCGGGCCCCAGGGTGCGTTCGCGGCCGTCCGCGACCCGGCCGAACTCGCGCAGGGCATCCGTGGCGCGTCCGGTGCGGCTGAGGGTGAAGCCGACCTCGTACCGGCTGGCGAGGGTGTCGGGGTGGTCGGGGCCGAGCGCCTGCTCGCGTTCGGCGGCGACCGCGCGGTGCACTTCGCCCGCCTCGTCCCAGTGGCCGAGCCGCCCCAGGTTGAGGCCCGCGCTGTGCCGGCTGGCCAGGGTGGCGAGCAGCTCGGGCGACGGGGTGGGCCGGTCGGTCCGGGCCGCGGGAAGGCCGGCGGGCAGAACCCGCAGGCCGGTTCCGGTCGTCCAGGAGCCGGTCAGGCCGAGCGAGAGGTCGATGGGTGCGGTGCCCGGGGGTATCGCACCGGTCGCCTTGTGACCGGTGGTCATGTTGCGGGTCCAGGACGGCAGTCCCTGCGCGCCGCCCGCGGGCCGACGGCCGGGGTGCAGGACGGGGGCGGGCGGGGCGAGCCGGACCCTCCCGGTGTCCTGGCCATGCGTCTGCTCGCCGGTGCGTCCGAGCGTGATGCGCCTGCGCAGGTCGCCGGCGTCGGCCGGCCGGCCCTCGGGGGTCTTGGCCAACAGGTCCAGGACCACCCGGTCGAAGAACCCGGGAAGTTCGGCACGGTGGGTGCGCAGGGGCTCGGGCTGGGTGTCACGGTGTCCGACGAGGACCGCCCAGGCGTCGTCCAGGTCGAACGGCGGTACGCCCGTGGCAATCTCGTACAGCACACAGCCCAGCGAGTAGAGGTCGCTGCGGTGGTCGACCTCACCGCCGCTGATCTGCTCGGGCGACATGTAGTGCGGAGTGCCCATGGCGATGCCCGTGCCGGTGAGGCGTGAGGTGAAGCCGATGTCGTGTCCGAGCCGGGCGATGCCGAAGTCGCAGATCTTCACGGTGCCGTCGCCGAGCCGCATGATGTTGGCGGGCTTGAGGTCGCGGTGCACGATGCCCTGCTGGTGGGTGTAGCCGAGGGCGTCGGCGACCTGCTCCGCGATGTCGACGACGTCGGGTACGGGCAGCGGGTTCTGCTTGTTGTCCTCGAGGAGCTGGCTGAGGTTGCGTCCTTCCAGGAGCTCCATGACCAGGTAGAGGACGCCCTCGGACTCGCCGAAGTCGTGGACGACGGTGACACCTCGGTGCTGGAGCGCCGCTGCCACCCGCGCCTCGCGGCGGAAGCGTTCGCGCAGGATGCGGGTGAAGGACGGGTCGTGCTGGGGCACCATCGGTTTCAGGCACTTGACGGCCACCTGGCGTCCCAGGGACTCGTCCCGGGCACGCCACACCTCGCCCATGCCACCCCGCCCGATCAGATCGAGCAGCCGGTACCGGCTCTGGATCAGCCTGGTGTCCGCCATCGCCTGCTGTCGCCCCCGTCGCATCGCCTACTGCTGCGCCCTCCCCGGCCCGTCCAGTATGGCGGCCTGTCTGCGGAGTTTGTACGGGGCGGGGCGGCTCCCGGGGCCGAGTCGTGCCATCGCCTTCACAATGTGTCCGGGTGGCAGGCACCAGCGGATGCGTGCGGGAACGCAGCGCAGGGCGGTGCCGGTGGTGCGCAGGCGGCGGTCGACGACGTCCGGGGACGGCGCCCGCCTGCCGTACAGCTCGTGGGCGTACGGGGGCAGGGAGTCGTACGCGAGTGCCGCCACGCGCCGCCACAGCAGTGCGCGCGCCGGGGCCAGCAGGGCGTGGACCGGCGGGTTGCGCAGGAAGTCGTCGACGTCCAGCGCTTCCGGACCGGCGTCGAGTTCGGGGCGGACCCGGTCGAAGTAGGAGGCGAGTGCCACGGTCGTGGCGGGGACGCCGGCGGGGTCGAGGCCGACGAGGCGGGCGCTCTCGCGCTGTTCGAAGACGTACCGGTCGGCCTGGGCGTCGGTGAGCCGGAAGCCCGAGCGGCGCTGCACCTGGAGGTAGGAGTCGACCTCGGCGCAGTGCACCCAGAGCAGGAGCCCGGGTTCGTCGATGCCGTAGCTCTCGCCGGTCTCCGGGTCGGTGGCCTTGAGGAGACGGTGGATCCTGCGGACCCGGGCGCCGTACTTCTCAGCTGCCTGGGTGGTGTCGTAGGTGAGCGTGCCGACGAAGTCGGCCGTGCGCATCAGGCGCCCCCAGGCGTCCTTGCGGAAGTCGGAGTTCTGCATGACGCCGCGTACGGCGCGCGGGTGCAGCGCCTGCAGGTAGAGGGCGCGTACACCGGCGACCCACATCATGGGGTCCCCGTGCATCTGCCAGGTGACGGAACCGGGTCCGAACAGGCCCGGGTCTGCGTCGCTCATCGGCTCGTACCTTCCGCTCGGCTGTGGAACGGGGAGGCCTCGCGGCCGGGTCGTGCCGGGGCGCGGTCGTCGTCGGAAGAGCGTGCGAGGTGCTGCGCCACCCCGGCACCACTCCATGCATACCGCAACCGTGCACGTTCCGGGGAGGGGCCGGGCCCTGCGCGGGCACCCGGGGGGGGCGTGCCGCCCCCCCGGGTGCCCGCGGGTCAGCGTTTGACGGCCCGCAGGACCACGAACTTCGGGTCGCCCGCGACGGTGGTGCAGTTGCCGAACGTGCGGCGCAGCTGCGTGTGGTACCCGAGGTGCCGGTTGCCGACGACCCACAGTTCACCGCCCGGGCGCAGTGCGGCCCGCGCTCCCTGGAACATGGTGCGGGCGGTCGCGTCCGTGACCGCCTGGTGGGAGTGGAACGGCGGGTTGGTGAGGACGAGGTCGACACTTCCCGGGGGCACGTCCGCGAGCCCGTCACCGACGAGGAAGTCGGCCTTGGAGTCCGCCTCGGTGTTCGCCCGGAAGGTGGCCTCCGCGGAGGCCACCGCCTGGTACGACTCGTCGATGAAGGTGACGGACGCCTCGGGGTTGGCGAGCGCGGCGGAGGTGCCCACGACGCCGTTCCCGCAGCCGAGGTCGACGACACGGTCCGGACCGGTACGGCCGGGCAGGTGCTTCAGGAAGAAGCGGGTGCCGATGTCCAGGCGCTCGGCGCAGAAGATCCCGGCGTGATTGGTGACGGTCCGGCCGGAGACGGCGCCGACGTCGTCGGGCAGTTCGTAGCGGTACGGCCAGGGGCTGGGCGTCCGGGGCAGCGCCGGATCCGGGGTGCAGAAGATGAGCCGGGCCTTCTTCACCGCGAGCGACGTGCGGGTCGGTCCGATGATCCGCTCGAAGAGCTTGAGGGTGGAGGTGTGGATCTCCTTGACCATGCCGGTGCCGATGACGACGGTGCCGGCGTGGACGGCGGGAGCGAGTCTGTGCAGCTGGTCCTCGAGGAGCGCGAGACTCTTCGGCACCCGTACGAGCAGGACGTCGATGCGCTCCGGCGGGGTGTCGCGCGCCGACAGGAGCCGCACGGAGCCGGGTGCCGCGCCGTTGCGTGCCAGGTTGGCCAGGGTCGCACGCTGCGCGAGGTACGAGTCGGTGATCTGCACGGGGCCGTGTACGGCGAGCGCGGTCGCGAGGGCGCCCCAGCGGTCGCCGACCACGGCGACCTCTCCGGTCAGGTCGACCGGTTCGCCTCCCTCCGGATCCTCCAGCCGACGCAGCAGATACTCGTCGGCGGCGTCCCAGGCACGGAACGGGTCGCGCGGGTCCTCGGGGAATCGGGCGAGATCGAGTCCGCCCTGTGACGTAGTCAAACGGTTCATATTGCGTTCAGGCTAACCGAGTGGCGGGAAGCACCCCGCACGCTCCCCGCCCAGGGCCCTTACGGAAGCTGCTTGTCGATGGCCGACCGACCTTCCTCGGCCAGCCTGCGCTGCGCCCACTCCAGGGTCGCGGGGGTCAGATCCCGCCCGGAGGCGAGCACCAGATCCTCCGCGGCGGGCCGGTCGCTCCCACCGGTGTGCAGCAGGCGGTCCGGAGTCACCCCCCTGATCTCCGGCACGGGTACGGATACGGATTCGGACTCTTCGCTCATACCGCCTCCTCGTCCTTGCGGTAATTCTCGCGCCGGGGCGGCGTCGCCGCATCCGATGCCCCAGCTGCCGGGACGCCACGACGTCACTTGACTTGCACATGATAACTACGCAACGTTCACACGACTGGCACGGTGCGTGTGGAAGGCTCCCGGCTGACCAGACATCACATGGCCGCCGTGGCACCGCTTCCCCGCCTGTCTTCCCTGCCGGCGGCGCGGTTCCCGCAGCTTCGGAGAGGACACCCCACATGTCCAGTCGTCGCCGTTTCTACGCGCGTCCACTGCTGGCAACAGCTGCCGCGATCGCCGTCATCACCGGTGTCGCGGCCACCGCACCCGCCGCGACCCCCAAGGACGCGACTGCCGCCCCGGCGTCGCTCACCGCTCTCGACGACACCTACTACCAGGACGCGCTCGGCAGGACGGGCACCGCGCTCAAGAGCTCCCTGCACACCATCATCAGCGACCAGACCAAGCTCTCCTACAGCCAGGTCTGGGACGCGCTCAAGGCCACCGACGAGGACCCGTCCAACGCCTCCAACGTCATCCTCCTGTACACCGGCCGCTCCCAGTCCAAGAGCGGGAACGGGGGCGACACCGGCGACTGGAACCGCGAGCACGTCTGGGCCAAGTCGCACGGCGACTTCGGTACGGCGACGGGCCCCGGCACCGACATCCACCACCTGCGTCCCGAGGACGTCCAGGTCAACTCCATCCGCGGCAACAAGGACTTCGACAACGGCGGCAGCAGCGTGTCGGGGGCGCCCGGCAACTACACCGACAGTGACTCCTTCGAGCCGCGCGACGCCGTCAAGGGAGACGTCGCCCGGATGATCCTGTACATGGCCGTGCGGTACGAGGGTGACGACGCCTTCGCCGACCTCGAACCGAACGACAGGGTGAGCAACGGCTCGGCCCCGAACATCGGGCGGCTCTCCGTGCTCAAGCAGTGGAGTCAGGAGGACCCGCCGGACAGCTTCGAGCAGCACCGCAACGACGTCATATTCGACACGTACCAGCACAACCGGAACCCGTTCATCGACCACCCCGAATGGGTCGAGGCCATCTGGTAGGGCTCAGCCGGGGCCGGCCAGGGCCTGTGCGCAGCGTTCCACGGCCTCCTCGCGGGTGCCGTAGCGCGGCAGGTCCTGGCCGGTCCGCTCGCGGACGAGGTCGGGCGGGCCGAGCCGGTTGCCCGGGTCGACGACGGCGGCGCGGCGCCCGTCCTCGGCGAGACGGGCCAGACCGGCGTGCAGCAGGGTGACGGCCACGGAGTCGGCACCGGTCAC
This sequence comes from Streptomyces sp. NBC_00887, assembly GCF_045207585.1. Taxonomy (NCBI): domain Bacteria; kingdom Bacillati; phylum Actinomycetota; class Actinomycetes; order Kitasatosporales; family Streptomycetaceae; genus Streptomyces; species Streptomyces sp. NBC_00887. The sequence continues at coordinate 9,430,736 of NZ_CP108788.1, read as the reverse complement.
CTCGCGCAGGTCGAGCACGACGGAGCCGGTCTGTTCGGGGCCCGACTCGTCCATGGCGTAGAGCACCCGCTCCGCGGCGGTGAAGTCGAGGGCGCCCTGCGCCGCGACGATCCCGACCCGTTCGTGCAGGGCGCGCTCGCGCCGGCTCGCGGGGGCAGAGGGCAGCACATCGGCGGTGGTGGCCAGCGTGACGGTGGAGCCCGGGAGTGCCGGGTTCCTCATGAGGTGGAGCCCGAGCCGCTCGGACAGGGCGCCGAGCGCGGCATGTCCGCGTACCGAGGTACCTGCCGGGTCCAGCAGCGGGCTGTAGGTGGCGAGGCCGAAGCGTGCCGGGCCCGCGGCGATCAGCCCGCCCGACACACCGCTCTTGGCCGGCAGCCCGACGCGCAGCAGCCAGTCGCCGGAGGCGTTGTACATGCCGCAGGTGGCCATGACGGCGAGGACCTGAGCGGCGACGGCCGGGGAGACGACGCTCTCGCCGGTGATCGGGTTGACTCCGCCGTGCGCGAGCGTGGCGGCCATCACGGCGAGGTCGACGGCGGTGACCCGAACCGAGCACTGCCGGAAGTAGGTGTCCACAGCGGCCACGGGGTCGACGCGCAGGGTGCCCGTGCTGCGGATCAGGTAGGCGAGCGCCCGGTTGCGGTCCCCGGTCGCCGCCTCGGACACGTACACCTCCTCGTCGACGTCCAGCCGTCGTCCGGCGAACCTGCTGAGACAGATCAGGATCCGGTCGAAGGCGGGGAGCGCCGGGGTACCGGGCACCAGCGCGGTGGTGACGATGGCTCCGGCATTGACCATGGCGTTGGCCGGCCGGCCGGTGCGGGGTTCCAGGCTGATGGCGTTGAAGGCTTCGCCGCTGGGTTCGGCGCCCACCCACCGGCCCACCTCGTCGAGGCCCAGTGAGGACAGGGCGAGCGCGTAGACGAAGGGTTTGGACACCGACTGCAGGGTGAAGGGGACACCGGCCTCACCTGCGCTGTAGCAGTGGCCGTCCATGCTGACGAGCGCCAGCCCGAAGTCGTCCGGGTCGGCTCTGGTCAACTCCGGGATGTAGTCGGCACGTTCTCCACCGCGCATGCCGGCGAACCGGGCGTGCAGTTCACGCAGGGCGTCCGTGACGGCTTCGGACGCGGTCATCCCGGATCCGTCCCGGCGGAGGGGGACGGCCTCCCTCCACTCATTGCGCGTCGTCACCGAAGATGTCGCGGAGCTTGGCCTCGCGCTCGGCGTCTAGGTTGCTGTGCAGCAGCTCGGCGCCGCCCCCCGGGAGGGACTCGCCGATCCGGCTGGGCACCTCGTTCATGGTGAGCAGGAAGAGCGCCGAAGTCCCGGGCGTCACCTTCTGCTTGACCTCGGCGATGAAGTCGTCGTCGATTCCGACGTCGGCGAGTTTCCCGCCGAGCGCCCCGGCCGCGGCTCCGATGGCCGCCCCGAGTAGCGGCATCAGGAAGATGAGCCCGAAGAGCATTCCCCAGAAGGTGCCGCTCAGCGCACCCGCGCCGACGAGGTTGATCAGCTGCTTCGTCCTCGGCTTCGAGCTCTCGGCGGGCCAGGTCACGACGGCGGCGTCCAGGATCTTGAGCAGGCCTTCCTTCTGGAGGGACTTCAGGGCCGTCTCCACGTTCTCGGCGCCCTCGGCCGACTGGAACTTCCACACGGTGAGCGTGGACATCGCGTACCTCCAGAGGGAAACGTAATAATTCGCTCATATTAGGATCAAAAGGTATGAATTGACTCGCTGAACGACCCGCACCTCTCCGTGGGAGCGGGCACCCCAGCACCGCGAACCCCGAACCCTCCGGGAGGGAACGATGGATACGGACGCCCTGACCGCCGGTCTGCTGCAGGAGCTGAGAGCGACCAGGCCCTATCCGGCCCTGTCCCTGACGATGCCGACCCACCGCCGGGCGCCCGACAACGCCCAGGACGCCGTACGGCTGCGCAACCTGGTGGCCGAGGCAGGCAACCGGCTGGAGGGTGACCCGCGCGTCACCCGCGAGGCCGGGGCCGCGGTGAAGGCCCAGCTCCAGCGGGCGGCCGAGGAGGTGGACCAGCGCCGCGCCCTGGAGGCTCTGGTCATCCTCGCCGACGCCGAGGGCTACCAGATCTGGCAACTGCCGCGCACGGCACCCGAACGGGTGGTCCTGAGCGACTCCTACCTGACCCGCAACCTGGTCGCCGCGAAGGCCGGGGCCCAGCTGTTCTGGGTGCTCGCCGTCTCCGCCGAGCACGCCACCCTGTGGTCCGGCACGAACGACGACCTGCGCGGCGAACAGATCGGCGGATTCCCTCTCACGGCTCCGCACGAGGCTCCCAACCCCCAGCGCGAGGAGCGGATCGGCGACACCCCGAGCACCTACAGCAGCGAGGACGCGCGCAACTTCCTGCGCTCCGTCGACGAGAAACTGCGCGCGGTGCTCGCGGCGGACCCGCGGCCGCTGTTCCTGGTCGGCCTCGCCCCCGCGCTCGCACTGCTCGACGAGGTCGGCGAGAGCGCCAAGTCGGCGATCGGGAGGGTCGCGAAGGGAACGACCCCGGAGACGACCGCGCCCGAGCTGCTCAAGGACCTGCGCCCCGCACTCGAGGACCGGCGGAAGCAGGCAGCCGCCGAGATCCAGGGCAGGCTCGACAACGCCCGCGGCAGCCGCTCCTTCGCCGGCGGACTCGACGAGGTGTGGGCAGCGGTACGCGAGGGCCGCGCCGGGCTGGTCGCGGTCGAGGAGCACTTCCAGCAGACGGTCAGGGTCACCGACGAGCACCTGGAGCCGGTCGACACGGCGGGCACCCGGGAGGTGGACGACCAGGTCCGCGAGGACATCGTCGACGAGCTCATCGAGGCGGCACTGGACAGCGGCTGCGAGGTGGCGTTCGTCGCGGACGACTCCCTCGCCGACCACGGCCGGATCTCGGCGGTCCTGCGCTTCTGACGGCGTGTCCCTACATGGAGATTATGTGAATTATCTCTAGGTTTGGCGCTCCAGGATCTCACTGATCACGCTTGTGCACGAAGGAGAGCCATTCATGGACCGATTCAGGCGCGCATCGGCGGCAGCCCTGCTGACAGCGGCGGTGCTCGCCGGCGCGGTGGGCGGGGCAGCGGCGTCGTCCGGTGTCCCCGCACCGCCCTCCGGGGCGAGCGCGGAGGACCTGGCGACACGGCCCGCACTCACCGCGCAGGTGACGCTGAACAGCGTCGGCGCCTGGCAGGAGTTCCGCATCCACGGTTCCGCCCAGAACATCCGCTCCGGCACGCCCATCGCCCTCCAGCAGAAGCAGGGCAAGCACTGGGTCTCGCTCCCCGCCACCATCAGGACCACCGGCAGCAACAGCTACAGCCTGCGGGTGAAGCTCGGCATCAAGGGCGAGAACGCGCTCCGGATCGTCGGCGGCGGCGCGGTCTCACCCGTCGTCCGCGCGACGGTGCGCTGAGCACCCGAACCCGCGGACACCCCCGCACGCCCCCGGCCGGCCCGCTTCCCAGCGGGCCGGCCGGGGTGCTGATACCGAACGCCCCTAGCGGACATCCGGCTCGGGGCCGTACCAGACCGTCGTGGCGTTGCAGAACTCACGGATGCCGTGCCCGGCCAGCTCCCGCCCGAAGCCCGAACGCTTGACTCCGCCGAACGGCAGGGCGGGATGCGAAGCGGTCATGCCGTTGAAGAAGACACCGCCCGCCTCCAGGTCGCGTACACAGCGGCTCGTCTCCCCCGGGTCGCGCGTCCAGACATTGGAGCTGAGCCCGAAGGGCGTGTCGTTGGCGAGGTCCACGGCTTCGTCCAGGTCCGCGACCCGGTAGACCGTCGCCACCGGGCCGAACGTCTCCTCCCGGTGGATGCGCATGCCGGGGGTGATCCCGGCCAGAACGGTCGGGGAGTAGAACCAGCCCCGGTCGAGGCCACCGGCAAGCCCTTCGGGCCGGCCGCCGCCGCAGAGCACGGTGGCGCCCTCGCGTACGGCGTCGTCCACCAGCTCCTCCAGGTCGGTGCGGCCCTGTTCGCTGGCGAGGGGGCCCACGTCGGTGGACTCCTCCATCGGGTCGCCCACGGTCAGGGCGCGCATCCCGGCGGTGAAACGCTCGGCGAACTCGTCGTAGACGTCGGCGTGGACGATGAAGCGCTTCGCTGCGATGCAGGACTGCCCGTTGTTCTGTACGCGGGCGGTGACGGCCGTATCCGCTGCCCGCCGGACGTCCGCGGACGGCAGGACGAGGAACGGGTCGCTGCCACCCAGTTCCAGCACGGTCTTCTTCACCTCGTCACCCGCGACGGAGGCGACCGCCCGGCCCGCCGGTTCACTGCCGGTGAGGGTCGCCGCGGCGACCCGGGGGTCGCGCAGGATCGCCTCGACGGCGCCCGAACCGACGAGCAGTGTCTGGAAGCACCCGGCGGGGAACCCGGCCCTGGTGAACAGGTCCTCGAGGTACAGGGCGGTCTGCGGCACGTTCGAGGCGTGCTTGAGCAGCCCGGTGTTGCCCGCCATGAGGGCGGGTGCGGCAAAGCGCATGACCTGCCAGAGCGGGAAGTTCCACGGCATCACCGCGAGGACGACGCCCAGCGGGCGGTAGTGCACATGGGCCCTGGACGCCCCGGAGTCCTTGACGTCCGCGTCCTCGGGGTGTTCATCGGCGAGCAGGCGTTCGGCGTTGGCCGCGTACCAGCGCATCGCCTTGGCGCATTTGGCGGCCTCCGCGCGGGCCGCCTTGACCGGCTTGCCCATCTCGGTGGTCATGGTGCGCGCGATGTCCTGCTGGTCCTCGTCGAGGAGATCGGCGGCCCGGTTCAGCAGGCGGGCCCGCTCGGCGAAGTGTGTGGTCCGGTAGCGACGGAACGCACGGTCGGCGGCCGCGAGCCTGCGCTCGGTCTCCTGCTCGTCCAGTGCGTCGAATGTCGCGAGTGTCTCGCCGTTCGCGGGATTGACCGTCGCGATGGGCATGGCAGTGGCCTCCTTGCATGGGTTCTCCGACCGTGCCGCGCCACGCCCTGCCGCGCAACGCGACCCGTGGTGCACACGTACCCGGCCGGCGCGGATCATGCGTGCGCGAGGCACGCGGTCCGCGCCGGCCGGGCGGGCGCCGGGCCGTTCCTCACACGAGGACGGGCACCGGATCGGGACGGCTGAGGAACGTACGGCCACCGGGGAGCGGCGTACGCGGCAGCAGTCCGGTGGTCCGCGGTGTCTCGGCGTAGCGCGTGAACCACACGACCTTGCCGTCGGTGGTCCGGCAGGTGCCCCAGCTGTCGCTGAGTGCCATGACCCGGCTGAGGCCACCGCCACCGCCGCTGAGCAGCCTGGGCATCCGGGAATCGTTGTCGGCCACGGACACCGTCAGATGGCGGCCGCTCCAGCGGAGTTCGACGACGCACTTGTTGTCGTCACCGACATGCCGCTGGACGTTGGTCAGGAGCTCGTCCACGGCCCGGCACACCGGCCGGACGTGCAGATCGAGATTCCAATGACGAAGGTGCGCGGCGACTATGCGCCGCAGCTGGGAAATGCGCTCTGCCGACACCTGCAGTTCGACCAGATAGTGCCGGTCGAGTGGAACGGTCATCGTCGAGGCTCCTCACCGCGAGGCCCACGTGCTTCACCCCGTCTGTACCAACGACCCCCGAACACGAAGCGTGAGCAGTATCCACTTCTGGGTCACTCATCAGGGTGACCCGAGGGGGCCGGTTGCGCAACCGAAGGACTGGGCAACGCTGTGTCACAGGTAGGGCAGCAGTTTGTCCGGGGTGAGCGGGAGTGTGCGCAGCCGCGCCCCGGTGGCGTGCCGCACGGCGTTCCCGATGGCGGCCGCCGTGCCGACGATGCCGATCTCGCCGATGCCCTTGCTGCCCATCGGGTTGAGGTGGGGGTCGTCCTCGTCGATCCAGTGCGCCTGGATCGCGGGGACGTCGGCGCACGACGGAACGTGGTAGGAGGCCAGGTCGCTCTCGGTGAAGTCCCCGTGGACGGGGTCCATGGTGCTGCCCTCGGTGAGGGCCATGCCGAGGCCCATCACCATGCCTCCGATGAACTGGGAGCGTGCGGTACGGGAGTTGAGGATGTGTCCGGCGGCGAAGACGCCCAGCATCCGGCGCACCCGGACCTCACCGGTGAGGGAGTCGACCGCCACCTCGGCGAAGTGGGCGCCGAAGGCGTGCCGGGCGTACGGGGACTCCTGTGCGGTCTCCTGTTCCGTGTCCGCCGTGACGGTGATGCCCTCCTGCGGTACCGGCCCGGTGTGTCCTGCGAGCCGGTCCGCGAGAGCGGTGGCCGCCTTGTGCACCGCCGACCCCCAGGACGCCGTGCCCGAGGACCCACCGGCCACGGAAGCCTCGGGCAGGTCGCTGCTGCCGATGTCGATCCGGACGTTCTCCTGCGGGGTGCCCAGTGCCGAGGCGGCGATCTGCGCCAGGACGGTGCGGGCGCCGGTGCCGATGTCGGTGGCGTTCACCCCGATATGGAAGGAACCGTCCGGCGCGGCATACGCGGAGGCGGCGGACTTCGAGACGAGCACCGGGTACGTCGCCGAGGCGACCCCGGTGCCGAGCAGCCATGACCCCTCCTGCCGGGCGGCGGGGCTCGGGTCCCGGTCGTGCCAGCCGAACCGCCTGGCCCCTTCGTTCAGACAGGCTGCGAGGTTGCGGCTGCTGAAGGGGCGTCCGCTGTCGGGTTCGGCCGCCGGTTCGTTGCGCAGGCGCAGTTCGACCGGGTCGATCCCCAGGGCGCAGGCCAGTTCGTCCATGGCGGATTCGAGGGCGTACATTCCCGGCGCCTCGCCCGGTGCGCGCATCCAGGAAGGGCTCGGCACATCGAGGGCGCTCACCCGGTGGACCGTGCGGCTGTGGGGCGAGGCGTACATCACGCGGGCCGGTACGGCGGCCTGCTCGACGAACTCCTTGATCGTCGAGGTGTGCGTGACGATCTCGTGGGAGACGGAGACGAGTACGCCGTCGCGGTCGGCACCCAGCCGCACCCGCTGGAGCGTGGGCGCCCGGTGGCCGACGATCGCCGCCATGTAGCGCCGGGGCAGGGCGAGTTGGACCGGGCGCCCGGTGTGACGCGCGGCCATCGCGGCCAGAACGGCCTGGGGGCGCGGGGTGCCCTTGGAGCCGAAGCCGCCGCCGACGTGCTCGGAGATGACGGTGATGCGGTTCCGCTCGATCCCCAGCGCCAGGGCGAGGCTGTCGCGCACCGTGCCGGAGCCCTGGCTCGAGTCGTGGACGGTCAGATGTCCGTCGGCCCACAGGGCGGTGGAGGCGTGCGGCTCCATGGGGTGGTTGTGCAGGCCAGGGAGCGTGTAGGTGGCGTCGATCCGTACCGGGGCGCCGGCGAACGCGGCGTCGGCGTCGCCACGTTCGCGTACAGCGGGGTGGCCCCCGTTGGCCTGCTCGGGGGTGTAGAGGCCGGGGTGGTCCCCGGTGAGGATCACGTCGTGGCCGGTCGTGCTGTACTCCACGCGGACGGCCGCCGCACCTGCCCGGGCGGCTTCGGGGCTCTCGGCCAGGACGAGGGCGACGGGCCAGCCCCGGTGCGGAACCCGGTCGTCCTGGAGGACCGAGAGGATCGGGTCGTCGGGTTCCTTCAGCCGCGGCGCGTTTTCCAGGGTGAGGACGGTGTGCACTCCCGGCACGGCGAGAGCGTCGTTGGTGCGGGTCGCGGTGACGTGCCCGCTCGGGACCGTGGCGGGGACGATCCAGCCGTACAGGCAGCCGGGCGGGGTGTGCTCCGCGGCGTACCGGGCCGTGCCGGTGACCTTGTCCCGGCCCTCGCGTCGGACGACGGGGGCGCCGGGCGGCTGGGCTGGGTGGCTCATGGCGGAGGTCCTCGGTTCGTCGGGGTCGGGCCGGGCGGCTCAGCGGGGCGGTGCGGGCAGGGCGGTGAGTTCCGCAAGGGCCCCGATCGCCAGATTGCGTGCCAGGGCCACTTTGAACCCGTTGTCCCGCAAGGGCACGGCGGCTTCGAGTTCGGTGTCCACCGCCTGGGCGAAGGTCTCGTCGGTAGCGGGTGCGCCCCGCAGCACCTCTTCTGCGGCCAAGGCGCGCCACGGCCGGTGGGCGAGCCCGCCGAAGGCGAGCGAGGCCTGCTCGACACGGCCGTCGCGGACGGTCAGCACGGCGGCGACGGAGGCGAGCGCGAAGGCGTACGAGGCACGGTCACGGGCCTTGCGGTACAGGGAGGCGGCGCCGTCCGGACGCGGCGGCAGCACCACTTCGGTGATCAGCTCGCCGGGCCTGATCACGGTGTCCTGGTCCGGATTGCCGCCCGGCAGCCGGTGGAAGCCGGTGACGGGCACGGTCCGTTCGCCCTCGGGTCCGTGCAGCCGGACGGTGGCGTCGAGGGCCGCGAGGGCGACCGCCATGTCCGAGGGGTTGGTGGCGACGCATTCCCGCGAGTGGCCGAGCACCGCGAGATCGCGATGGGTTCCCTCTCGGGCCGGGCAGCCGGAGCCCGGAGTTCTCTTGTTGCAGGGCTTGGAGACATCCTGGAAGTACGGGCACCGGGTGCGCTGGAGCAGATTCCCGCCGGTCGTGGCGGTGTTTCTCAGCTGCCCGGAGGCACCGGCGAGGAGAGCCTGCGACAGGGCGGGGTATCCGGTCCGTACAGCGGGGTGGGCGGCGAGGTCACTGTTGCGTACGGTCGCACCGATCCGGAGGCCGCCGTCGTCCGTCCGCGTCACCCGGTCCAGCGGGAGCCGGCTGACGTCGATGAGCAGGCCGGGCGACTCCACGCCGAGCTTCATGAGGTCGACGAGGTTGGTGCCGCCGGCGAGGAACCGGGCTCCGGGGCGTTCGGCACAGGCGCGGACGGCCTCGGCCACGGAGCCGGGGCGCAGATAGGCGAAGGGTTTCACGGGGCCACGTCCTCGATCGCTCGGACGATGTGGGGGTACGCGCCGCACCGGCAGAGATTGCCGCTCATCCGTTCGCGGATCTCCTCCGGTCCGAGGACCGCCGGGCCGTCGGGGGCGGATGCCGTGCTCGGGGTGACGTGGGAGGGAAATCCGTCCGCCGCCTCGCCGAGCATGCCGACCGCCGAGCAGATCTGTCCGGGGGTGCAGTAGCCGCACTGCAGGGCGTCCCTCTCCAGGAAGGCCGCCTGCAGTGGGTGCAGCCGGTCGCCGTCGGCCAGCCCTTCGACGGTGGTGATGCGGGCGCCCTCCTGAGCGACGGCGAACAGCAGGCAGCTGTTGGCGCGGCGGCCGTCGACGAGCACGGTGCAGGCACCGCACTGACCGTGGTCGCAGCCCTTCTTCGAACCGGTGAGGCCGAGGTGGTCGCGCAGCGCGTCCAGCACCGTGGTGCGGTGATCGAGCGTCACCGTCCGTGCGGTGCCGTTGATGTGCAGGGTGAAGGTCGAGCGGGTGTCCGGAAGGGGAACCTGTCCGGCGTCGGGATCACCGTTCCCGGGGGTGAGGTCGTCCATGGACGGGTGCCTTCCGGTCTCGTGCGGTGCGGGCATCACGCGGGGCCGCGGCTCTCCAGCCGCAGCCGGATCTCCTGTTCCTGGTCACCCGCGGCCGTCCCCACCACCCGGACGGCGAAGGTGTCCGCCAGGTGCTGACGGAGGCGGTCGACCGCCCAGTAGCCGCCCTGCGCCTCGACGGTCACGGGTGCGGACAGCTGCGTGGGCCGGGCACCGGCGAGTTCCTCGGACACGTCGACGGTCGCCGTCCACACGGTCGGGCGTGTCGTCGACGCCTCCTCGGGGGTGTCGCTCGCGGCGCGGTCCGAGACGAAGGCACGGCGCAGCACGTCGAACACGGTGCGCGCGTCCTCCTTCGGGCAGCCGGTCACCGCCACCACTACGTCGCCGCTCTCCCGGTGCTCCTGTGCCTGTGCGTCCGTGCTGTTCACAGTGGTTCCTTTCGGCTTCGAGGAAGGCGATACCGCTGCCGGGGCGCATCGTCACGAACCTGTCGGCCGGTTCACTCGTGCGAGCCCATGTGGAGGGCCAGACGACGGCCGGGTCCGGCCGACGACGCGGTACGCGGGGCTGCGGATCCCGAGCAAACGGGCACTCCGCCCCGTTCGGACGCGCGGGCGCGGCCTGCCACGGAGCGCACCCACTCTCCAGGCTCACCCGGTGGCTGCGTGTCGGCGACACGCGCAGGTTCAGCCGGCGGAAGGACCTGCCGAAGGGGTCGACCCGTTCCCTCGTGATCGTGTAGCCGGTTCCGCCCGCGTGAAACACATTCACCAGGACACCGTCACAAAATATGAATTACCTTCGCCAACTGTCTGTTTTCGATCCTCCCGGGTATCCGCCATGCATGGACGTAACAAACGGAGTCAGGGATTCTCTCGCTGTCACCCTTGCCGGGCCCGGCACGATCGGGGTTGTCGTCGGCATCGCGGGACTTGCCGTGGCGGTCGTGCTGATCGGCGCCTTCTGGTGGGGCATGCGGCGCCGGGACCAGGAACTTCCGCCGCCGCGCCCCGAGGAACAGCCTCACCGCCCCGATCACCGGACGGAGATCCGGGAGAGCGACAAGCACGGCTCGGACAGCTTTCCCGACAACGGCCGGGGACTCTCGCCCTACGAGCTCGGCGACCACGGCAACGAGGTGATCCCGCCCGACACCGACCGCCCGCGTGACCGAGACACGGGCGCCTGAGCCCGAGCGCGCATCCTGCCGCGACCTCCTCGCCTCCTCGACGGCGAGGAGGTCGCGTGTTGCGGGAGCGGTCGGCACACATGAGGCTGGTGCTGGCCCCCGCGGCACCGAAGAAGTCATGCCGCAGAACCGATAAGGCAGAGCGACCATGACCGCAAGCGAACCGGCACCGCTGACCGGCGCCACCGCGCCGTGCTGGGTCCATCTCGTGACCCGGGAGCTGGGGGCCGCCCAGCGCTTCTACGGTGCCGTCCTCGGCTGGACGTTCCGCACCGGCCCGCTGGGCAGGGACTACGCCATGGCCCGTTCGGACGGGGTGCCCGTGGCGGGAATCGGCGCCGTCGCCTCCGCCTACCAGGTGGGCGTGGCCTGGACCCCGTACTTCTCGGTCCGGGACGCCGATGTGGCCTCGGCCCGCATCCGCGAACGCAGCGGCACGGTGGCGGTGGGCCCGCTGACCATCGGCAAGGGACGCGCCGTCCTGGCAGCCGACCGGGACGGCGCGTCCTTCGGCGTCTGGGAGTGGACGGGGCGCGCGGCGTCCCTCGCGCCGTCGGGTCACCGGGCGCACGCCTGGCTCAGGCTGCGCACCAGGAACGCCTTCGACGCCGCGATCTTCTACGGCGAGGTGCTCGACTGGGAGAGCGGGGCGCCCGGCTGTTGCGAGGTCTCGTACGTCAAGGAGGAGGTCCTCGTGCGCTGCGACGGCCGTCCGCTGGCCCGGATCAGCTCGGGGGCGGTCGAGGCCGCACCCGACCCGATGGTGCGCCCGCACTGGCAGGTGCAGTTCCCGACCACCGATGTGACGGCGACGGTCCGCCTCGCGGAGGAGCACGGAGGCACGCTCATGGAGCGGCGCAGCGTGCCCCACGGCAGTGAGGCGACGCTGCGCGACCCGGACGGCGGGCTGTTCACCGTGACGGACGTACGCAGCCCCGCCGACAGGGACGACGACTGAACGGGTCACCCTGCCGAACCGGAATCCCCGTCGCCCCTCCGGCCACCGCCGGAGCGAGGGCCCCGGGCGATGGCCCACAACGGGAAGACGAACCAGCAGGCCAGGAACCACAGCGCCATCGCGCCCACCAGCCACAGGGCCAGGACGTTGTGGAGCGCCACCCGCAGGATGAGCAGCAGGGTCGAACACATCGTGCAGAAGAGCAGTCCGAGCCCGAGCTTCGTCAGGCGCGAGGCCCAGGTGACGGTCTGCGGCTTCATCCGTCTGCCGGTGAGCAGCCGGTGGTAGGACACCGGCCCTATCAGTGCGGCCGCCGTGGCCGATCCCAGCATGACGGTGACGACGTAGATGTTCCGGTCGGCGGTGGAGAGGTCGGCGAACCGGGGCTGGAAGACCACCGCGAGCAGGAAACCGAACAGGATCTGCACGCCGGTCTGGGCGACCCGCAGTTCCTGCAGCAGATCCGTCCACTGCCGGTCCGCCCGTTCCTCCTTCGTCTCCTCACGGCCTCTTCCGGCCGTCGCGCCCCGTTCCCCACCATTGCCACCGGCATCCGCCGATATCCGTCCCATCGGTGCCTCCACCACGTCGAGTGGCTGGTACTGGTGCCCCGCGGTCGCGCTGCGAATCCTTTCGGCGGGAAAGCAGGTGGTGATCCGTCCGGGCCATGGCGGGCCGGGCCCGTACCGGCGAACCGGCGGTGCGCAGGGGAACGGCACATTCGCGCGTGCTGTCCATAGTGGCACCTACCTGGGAATTCACCACGTCGGCCTGGCCTCGCCCTCACCCTCGGCCGGTGCGGACGGCGGCCCGGCGAGCGGCCGAAACCGGGCGATCAGAGGCCAAGCCCTCGACGCACCGTGACCCCTCGCCTAAGATCTTGTGTACGGCATCGCGCGTCGGTCACCGTCCGGGTGAGGCGTGGAGGTAGCCCGTGAGATGCCTTTTGGAGGCATTCCACAGTGTCAGTCGAGTTGAATCACACCATCATTCACTGCCGGGACAACCGTGAGTCCGCCGATTTCCTGGCGCACATTCTGGGCCTGGGCGCCGGAAGGGAATGGGGCCCCTTCATTCCGCTCGTCCTCGCGAACGGCGTCACGCTGGATTTCGCGACCGTTCCCGCCCAATCGATCACCGCGCAGCACTATGCGTTCCTCATTTCCGAGGCGGAGTTCGGCACGGCCTTCGAGCGGATCAAGGCGCAGGGGATCACGTACTACGCGGATCCCCATCAGAAGCTCCCCGGCGAGATCAACCACAACGACGGCGGGCGCGGGATCTACTTCCCCGATCCGAGCGGGCACGGGATGGAACTCATCACCCGCCCGTACGGCGGCTGGTCGTAACAGCGGCTGTCCGTAGCGCATCCGGGTGGCCCGGCCGGGATCCGGCCGGGCCACCCGCCGTCAGGGGCTCTCGACCGGGAGGGTCAGTTCGGGGCGGTCCCACATCACCGCGGGCGGGCGGGCCGTCACCGTGCCGGTGCGCTCCGCGCCCACACTGCGGTAGAAGCCTTCGGCGGGCGGATGCGAGACCACCCGCACGCCGCTCAGTCCCGCGCGGCGCGCCTCGTCCCGCAGGTGAGCGATGAGGAGGCGGCCGATGCCCAGCCCCTGGGCGTCGTCGCCGACGAACATGAGGTCGAGTTCGGGCGGGGAGACGATCAGCGAGTAGAAGCCGAGCACGCGGTCGTCGGCGCCGACGGCGGCGAAGACCCTGTGGGTCTCGATGTAGTCCGGGCCCACCCGGTACCCCTGGACCATCGGTGCGTACGGCCCGTCGTAGGCGCGTGAGGTGGTGACGAGACGGGTGAGCCGCTTGGCATCCCGCGCGACGGCCCGCCTGATGCGGACCCCTGCGGGTCCGGTGGACCCGCCACGCCGGTAGGTAACGCTCGACTTCATACGGCGAGTATTACGTACCCAGGACTCCCGGCGCGCAGGGACCCGGTGCGCAGGGGGCCCACCGGTTCCGGCTCAGCCCCGGCCCCGCTGCTCCCGCCACTCCCCCACGACGGCCTCGACGTCGAAGGGCGTGAGGTTCAGGGGCGGACCCTCGGGCGGCATGAGGAGCGCCTTGCGGATCTTGTCGTTGATCTCGTTCAGCAGGCGCCGGACCTCGGCTTCCGTCCTGGCAGCCGAGACCGCTTCCCTGGCATCCTCCGCCTCTTTCCGCAGGGTCAGCGACGGCGGGAGCACGGACAGTCCCTCCCGCTGCATCTTGGCCTTGATCCACCACGTCTCGTCGTAGGGCCGTTCGAGCCCGGGGATCGGCTTGCCGAAACCGGGCAACGCGGAGAAGTCACCACGCTGTTCGGCCTCACGGATCTGCTTGTCCACCCAGGATTCGAAGCTGACGCCGGTGGGCTTGCGCTCGGTCACCGTGTGCCCCTCTCAGAACCCGTCCGGCAGGACTCCGGGTTCGGGCCCGGGTCCGGCGCTTTCCACGATACCGAGCAGCCCGTCCGCATGAACTCCGTCAAGCGGGTACACGACTGCTTGCAGACGGCCCGGCACTTCGACCGGGCCCGTCCGAAGGGAGTTGACGAAAGTGAGACAGCGCTACGCACCGACCGCGAACCGACAGGAGGGTCAGTCATGACGACTGTGGTGATCATCGTTGCCGTCGTCCTGCTGGCGGCACTCGGCTACTTCCTCGTCCGTCGCCGGACGGACGGCGGCCATGGGCTGCGGCGTCGCTTCGGACCCGAGTACGACCGCACGGTCGAGCGGCACAACGGCGACACGAAGGCCGCCGAGCACGAGCTCGCCGAGCGCGTGAAGCTGCACGGCCACCTGGAGGAGCGACCCCTGCCTCCGGAGGCGCGCGAGGGATACACCGACCGCTGGGCCGCGGTGCAGGAGCAGTTCATCGACTCGCCCACCGAAGCGGTCGCCCAGGCCGACGCACTGCTGGCGCAGCTCGCCCGGGACCGGGGCTTCCCCGACGGGGCCGGCTTCGAGGAGCAGACGGCCGCCATCTCGGTGCATCACGCCGAGCATGTCGACGGGTACCGCAAGGTGCACACGGCGGTGCGCGGCCAGGGCGGCACCGAGGACATGCGCAAGGCGCTGATCGAGTCCCGTGCCCTCTTCGACGTACTGCTCGGACACGCCCCGGATGAACCGGCCCACGCGAGCCGGCACCGGACGAACGGAAGGACCGCATGATGCACCGCACCGGACCCACCGACAGTTCCGCGAACGAGGCGCCCCGGACCGCGGCGGAAACGCGGCACACCGAGACTTCTCCGGCCTCGACGGAAACGCGGCACACCGAGACACCCCGGACCGCCCCGGAAACGCGGCACGCCCCTGCGCCCGGGACTGCCGCGAAGCGGACCGCGACACCTGGCTCCGACCCGACCCAGGTCATGAACCGGGGTCCCGGCGATGCCGGTGCGCCGCCCGCCGCACGCCCGTCCACCGCGTCGGCCCCGGCAGGTCGGCCGGCCGGCCGGCCCGAGGCCACCCCGGCGGGCATGCCCCTGCTGCCCGTCAAGGAGCAGGAGTCGCTGACCGAGCGCATGAAGCAGGCGATCGCCGACTTCGTCGAGAGCCCGCGCCAGGCGGTCGAGGAGGCCGAAAGCACGTTCGACAGGATCGTGGCGGATCTGACCGAGGCGCTCGAGGAACGCAGGCGCAGCCTGCGCACGAGCTGGCAGGCAGAGGACACCGAGGCCCGGACGGAGGAGCTGCGGGTCGCCCTGCAGCAGTACCGTGACGTCGGCGAACGGCTCCTGCGAGTCTGACCGGAACCCCGCAACGGCGGCCCGGTGCGAGGTCCTTCGAGGACGTCGCACCGGGCCACGCGGCGTTTCAGGCCGGTACCGCCAGGTCTGCGCGCAACCGCTCCACCACCGCCGGGGGTACCCGCAGCGCCTTGTGGAGATAGCCGTCGAGTCCGCCCCACTTCTCGTCCATCGCGTCCAGGGCCGCTTCGAGGTAGCGGGGGCGGACTTCGATGATCGCGGACGCGATGTCCGGGTCGCCGCCCGCCTCGAGGAAGCGCTGGACACCGGGCCCGAAAGCGCCCCGGACGGCCTGGTTCACGGCCAGGAACTCCGCCCGGACGACGTCACGCGACGCGCCCGCCATGAGCAGCAGGAGCGCGGCGGCCCAGCCGGTCCGGTCCTTGCCGGTCGCACAGTGGAACAGCACAGGTCGCGCACGCGGGTCCGCGGCTGTCTCCAGGAAGGCGCGGTAGGCGGCCGCGGCACCGGGCGAGAGAACCATCTTCCGGTAGGTCTGGGCGAACAGTTCCTCAGCCTTGCCGTCGCCGAGCGCACTCGCTGCGCCGTCCGGGTCGCAGAGCAGCGCCCTGATCCTGGCCGGTGCCACGCCTGGGTTGTCTCCCAGGACGTCGGCGACGAAGAGCCGCGCGCCGGGCGGCAGGCGGTCGGGCGCCCACTGGCGCTCGTCCGCGGTGCGGAGGTCGACGACGGTACGGATACCGAGTGCGGCCACCGCCATGTCGCTCTCGGCGTCGAAGTCGCTCAGCTGACCCGAACGCAACAGGATTCCCTGGCGCAGGCGGCGGTCGCGTCCCAGGGCGATGCCGCCCAGGTCGCGCAGGTTGACGACGGTGGCGGCAGGGACGGCCCGGGCTGTCTGCACGATGAACTGCCTCATTCCCGACGAACTCCACAGGTCAGAATCAACGTCGCACGTAGCGCGAAAATCGACAAAGGGATAGAGCCGGGTACCGGCGGGGATGTCAGTCGGCGAGGATCCTCGTCTTCTGCGCCGCGAACTCGGCGTCGGTGAGTACGCCCTGCTGCCGCAGCTCGGCGAGCCGCTCGAGCAGGGTGATGACATCGTCCCCGCCGTCCGCGGGCTCCCCCGCGCCCCCCTCCGCGGGGAGGCGCTCATGCGCCACGAGCTGTCCGCCGGCCTCTTGGACCGCACGGGTGAGGGGCACCGCCCAGAGGTCCTCGCGCGCGATCAGCGCGGCCGAGTTGCCCGGTGGCACGTTCCGGCCGAGTGAGTCGATGTCCTTGACGGCAGACAGGCCGGCCACCTCACCGGCGACCGGTTCGAACGACACCAGCCCGTCGGGGTCGACGTCCCGCAGCTCCTTGAACGCGAGCGCGCCGCCCTCGCCGCGGTGGACGAAGGACAGGTCCAGGACCCGCACCGCCTGCGACGCGACCGCGTCGGCCAGAGCCGATGCCATCGGACCGGTGAGGGTGCTGCCGGGAAAGACGACGACGAGGTACTCCACGGGTCCCACGGCCACGACGCGCCCCTTTCCTGCGTTGCTGGAACGTCAGAAGCATAACTTCGGACATTCAGTGACGCACTGTGAAATTTCATGACTGAGGCAACGTATTCGCCGCATTGCCCACCATCGACGAGTACGACGGGACCGAACCCGCTCGTCCCCCGGACGGGGGAAACGCGACGGTCCGTAAAGGATCAGGTGCGTTCCGGAGAGGGCAAGGTCACAGCCGGTGCCACTGCTGCCCGTCAGAGCGCTGACCTAGCATCTGAGCATGACGGTCCTGCCTGCTGACGGGCTCTCTCTGGCCGCCGAGTTCCCTGACCCCTCCCATGATCAGTGGCAGAGCCTTGTCGAAGGCGTACTGCGCAAGTCTGGCAAGGAAGTCACGGGCACGGCCGCCGAGGAAGCGCTGTCCACCGCGCTCGGGGACGGGCTCACCGCCCGCCCCCTGTACACCTCCGACGACGTATCAACCGACTCCGGCTTCCCCGGCTTTGCCCCCTTCACCCGGGGCAGCAAGGCTGCGGGCAGCATTGCGGGCGGCTGGGACGTACGGCAACGCCACGCGCTGACGGACCCCGTACGCCTGAACGAGGCCGTACTCGGCGACCTCGAGAACGGCGTCACCTCGCTGTGGCTGGCCGTGGGCGGGCCCGGCGGGGTTCCGGCCACCGGCCTCGCCCGTGCGCTCGAAGGCGTCTATCTCGACCTGGCGCCCGTATCGCTCGACGCCGGGAGCGACTTCGAGCCTGCGGTACGGGAGTTGCTGGCGCTCTACGAGGCGCGGGGCGTCGCGAAGTCTGCCGCGCGCGGCAGCCTCGGCGCGGACCCGCTCGGCCACGCGGCCCGCACCGGCGGCGAGCCGGACCTGACGGCCGCCGTCCACTGGGCGCGGCTGTGCGGCCGCGAGTACCCCGGGCTGCGCACTCTGGCCGTCGACGCACTGCCGTACCACGAGGCGGGCGGCTCGGCCGCCCAGGAGTTGGGGCTCTCGCTGGCGACGGGCGTCGCCTATCTGCGGGCGCTGACCGAGGCGGGAGCCTCCGTCGAGGAGGCGTGTGCGCAGCTGGAGTTCCGGTACGCGGCGACGGCCGACCAGTTCCTGACGATCGCGAAGCTGCGGGCCGCGCGACGGCTGTGGGCCCGGGTCGCCGAGGTGTGCGGAAGCACCGCGGCAGGTGCGCAGCAGCAGCACGCCGTGACCTCGCCCGTGATGATGACCCGCCGCGATCCGTGGGTGAACATGCTGCGGACGACGCTCGCCTGCCTCGGCGCGGGGGTCGGCGGGGCCGACTCCGTCACCGTCCTGCCGTTCGATCACGCACTGGGTCTGCCGGACGCGTTCGCCCGGCGGATCGCCCGGAACACGTCGACGATCCTCATGGAGGAGTCGCATCTGGCCCGGGTCATCGATCCGGCAGGCGGTTCCTGGTACGTGGAGCGGCTGACCGATGAACTCGCGGCCGCGGCCTGGTCGTTCTTCCAGGAGGTCGAGCGGGCGGGCGGTCAGGCCGCCGCGCTGCGCTCCGGCATGGTCGAGGAGCGGCTCGCCGGCACCTGGGCCGCCCGCAGCAAGGACCTGGCCCGGCGCAAGGAACCGGTGACGGGCGTCAGCGAGTTCCCGACGCTCACCGAGCGGCCCGTGGAGCGCGAGCCCCACCCCGCCCCTGCGTCGGGAGGACTGCCGAAGGTCCGTCGCGACGAGGCCTTCGAGGCTCTGCGGGCCCGGTCGGACCGCCACCTGGCCGCCACCGGAAGCCGCCCGAAGGTGTTCCTCGCCGCCCTGGGCCCGGCCTCGGTGCACACGGCGCGGGCGTCCTTCGCAGCGAACCTCTTCGTCGCGGGCGGCATCGAACCCGTCCACGAACCGGCTTCCGTGGACGCCACGACCGCTGCCGGGGCCTTCGTCGCCAGCGGGGCGACGATCGCCTGCCTGTGCTCCTCCGACGCGCTCTACGCCGAGCAGGCCGACGCCGTCGCCGGGGCCCTCGCCTCGGCCGGAGCGCTGCAGGTCCTCCTCGCGGGCCGGCCCGGCGACTACCCGGCCGTCGACGGCCACGTGTTCGCGGGCTGCGATGTGGTCGCCGTCCTCTCCTCCGTACTCGACTGCATGGGAGTGGCGTGATGCAGACCACCGAGACCTCCGGGATCCCGGATGCGGGAACCCCTGTTCCGGACTTCTCCGATGTCCCCCTGGCCGCCGACGCCCCTGCGGAGGTGTCCGGCGACCGGTGGCGTGCCGCGGTGAAGGAGTCGACCGGTACGTCCGAGGACGAGCTGCTCTGGGAAACACCCGAGGGCATCGCGGTCAAGCCGCTGTACACCGGGCAGGACCTGGAGGGCCTCGACTTCCTTGAGACCTACCCGGGCATCGCCCCGTACCTGCGCGGCCCGTACCCGACGATGTACGTCAACCAGCCCTGGACGATCCGGCAGTACGCCGGGTTCTCCACGGCCGAGGAGTCGAACGCCTTCTACCGGCGCAATCTGGCGGCCGGCCAGAAGGGTCTCTCCGTCGCGTTCGACCTGCCCACGCACCGCGGCTACGACAGCGACCATCCCCGGGTGACCGGTGACGTCGGCATGGCGGGCGTGGCGATCGACTCGATCTACGACATGCGCCAGCTCTTCGACGGCATTCCCCTGGACAAGATGTCGGTGTCGATGACGATGAACGGCGCCGTGCTGCCCGTGCTCGCGTTGTACATCGTGGCCGCGGAGGAACAGGGCGTGCCGCCCGAGAAGCTGGCCGGGACCATCCAGAACGACATCCTCAAGGAGTTCATGGTCCGCAACACCTACATCTATCCGCCCGGTCCGTCGATGCGGATCATCTCCGACATCTTCGCGTTCACCTCGCAGAAGATGCCGCGCTACAACTCCATCTCCATCTCCGGTTACCACATCCAGGAGGCGGGGGCGACGGCCGACCTGGAGCTGGCCTACACCCTGGCCGACGGTGTGGAGTACCTGCGGGCGGGACGCGACGCCGGTCTCGACGTGGACGCGTTCGCGCCGCGGCTGTCGTTCTTCTGGGCGATCGGCATGAACTTCTTCATGGAGATCGCGAAGCTGCGCGCGGCCCGGCTCCTGTGGGCCAAGCTGGTGAAGGAGTTCGAGCCCAAGAACTCCAAGTCGTTGTCGCTGCGCACCCATTCGCAGACATCCGGGTGGTCGCTGACCGCTCAGGACGTCTTCAACAACGTCACGCGGACGTGCGTGGAGGCGATGGCCGCCACCCAGGGCCACACCCAGTCGCTGCACACCAACGCCCTGGACGAGGCGCTCGCCCTGCCGACGGACTTCTCGGCCCGGATCGCGCGCAACACGCAGCTGCTGCTCCAGCAGGAGTCCGGCACCGGGCGGGTCATCGACCCGTGGGGCGGCAGCGCCTACGTGGAGAAGCTGACGTACGACCTGGCGCGGCGGGCCTGGCAGCACATCGAGGAGGTCGAGGCGGCCGGTGGCATGGCGAAGGCCATCGACGCGGGCATCCCGAAGCTCCGGATCGAGGAGGCCGCGGCCCGTACCCAGGCGCGGATCGACGCCGGGCGCCAGCCGGTCATCGGCGTCAACAAGTACCGGGTGGAGACCGACGAGAAGATCGACGTGCTCAAGGTCGACAACTCCTCGGTGCGTACGCAGCAGATCGAGAAGCTCCGGCGGCTGCGCGAGGAGCGGGACGAGGCGGCCTGCCAGGACGCCCTGCGGGCGCTGACGGCGGCGGCCGAACGGGACCCGGGACCGGGCCTGGAGGGCAATCTGCTGGCGCTCGCGGTCGACGCGGCCCGTGCGATGGCCACGGTCGGCGAGATCTCGGACGCTCTGGAGAAGGTGTACGGGAGGCACGCGGGCCAGATCCGTACGATCTCCGGCGTGTACCGCAAAGAGGCAGGAGAGTCCCCGTCCGTGGACCGTACCCGCACGCTGGTCGACGATTTCGAGGAGGCCGAGGGCCGGCGTCCGCGCATCCTGGTCGCGAAGATGGGCCAGGACGGCCACGACCGTGGCCAGAAGGTGATCGCCACCGCCTTCGCCGACCTGGGCTTCGACGTCGACGTCGGCCCGCTGTTCCAGACGCCGGGCGAGGTCGCCCGGCAGGCGGTCGAGGCTGACGTGCACATCGTGGGCGTCTCGTCGCTGGCCGCCGGGCACCTCACGCTCGTACCCGCGCTTCGCGCGGAACTGGCGGCCGAGGGCCGGGAGGACATCATGATCGTGGTGGGCGGGGTGATTCCGCCGCAGGACATCGAGACGCTGCACGAGGCGGGTGCCGCCGCGGTGTTCCCGCCCGGCACCGTGATCCCGGACGCGGCCCACGACCTGGTCACGCGGCTCGGTGCCGCGCTCGGCCACGAGCTGTGAGCCGCTGACGGATGGCTCCGAACATCGACGTCGACGCATACGTCAAGGGCGTGCTCGACGGGAAGCGTGCGTTCGTGGCGCGCGCGATCACTCTCGTCGAGTCGACCCGCCCCGATCACCGGGTACTGGCGCAGCGGTTGCTGGGCGAGCTGCTGCCCTGTTCGGGGCGGGCCAGGCGCATCGGTATCAGCGGGGTTCCCGGCGTGGGGAAGTCCACGTTCATCGATGCGCTCGGCACCCTGTTGACGGGGCTCGGGCACCGGGTCGCCGTACTGGCCGTCGACCCCTCGTCCAGCCGTACGGGCGGTTCCATCCTGGGGGACAAGACCCGGATGGAACGGCTGGCGGTGGACGCCCGGGCGTTCGTGCGCCCCTCCCCCACCGCGGGGACGCTCGGCGGGGTGGCCAAGGCGACCCGTGAGTCCATCGTGGTGATGGAGGCGGCGGGCTACGACGTGGTCCTGGTGGAGACGGTCGGGGTCGGGCAGTCGGAGACCGCGGTCGCCAACATGGTCGACACGTTCCTGCTGCTCACTCTGGCCCGCACCGGCGACCAGCTGCAGGGCATCAAGAAGGGTGTCCTGGAACTGGCCGACGCCATCGCGGTCAACAAGGCCGACGGCCCCCACGAGCGCGACGCCCGCTCGGCGGCACGTGAACTGGCGGGCGCCCTGCGGCTGATGCACCCCGTGGACGCGGCGTGGACTCCCCCGGTCATGACCTGCAGCGCCCGGGAGTCGACCGGTCTGGACGAACTGTGGGAGCGGCTGGAGCAGCACCGAACGCTCCTGGACAGCACGGGGCGGCTCACGGCCAAGCGCCGCGAGCAGCAGGTGGACTGGACATGGACGATGGTCCGCGACGAGCTGCTGGACAGCCTTCGCAGCCATCCGACCGTGCGTGCGCTCACCCCGGAGCTCGAACAGCGGGTACGCGGGGGCGAGTTGACGGCCACTCTGGCCGCCGAACAGATCCTCGGAGCGTTCCGTGGGGATGCGGCGGCTCCGCCGGCCACGGCCGGCGGGAAGAAACCGGAAGACAACTGAGGCCCGTTCGCGCACAGTGGGTGCGGTGACCGATGACACCGCACCCACGACCCGTTCCAGCGAGCTGCTGGGATTCGCGCCCGATGCCCGGGTGCTCATCGTCAACTGCGACGACTTCGGGATGTACCACGCGGTCAACTCCGCCGTGATCGCGTCGATCGAGAACGGCATCGCGGCCTCGTGCAGTCTCATGGTGCCGTGCCCGTGGGCGGTGCACGGCATGCGTCTGCTCCGGGAGCGGCCGGAGATCCCCTTCGGGATCCACCTCACGCTCGTCTGCGACACGACGGACTACCGCTGGGGGCCGCTGAGCGCGAAGGACAGGGTTCCCTCGCTGCTGGACGACGCAGGCGAGCTCTTCACGCCGGCGGGCATCCCCGAGCTGCTCGGCCGGGCCCGCCCGGAAGAGGTCGAGCGCGAGTTCCGTGCACAGATAGACGCCGTCGTGGACGCCGGTCTCGAGCCGACCCATCTCGACTGGCACTGTCTGGCGGACGGCGGGCGCGAGGACATCCTCGACCTGACCGTGGCCCTGGCCGGGGAGTACGGCCTGGCCGTGAGAATCTGGCTCGAGCCCGCCAGGCAGAAGATGCTGCGACAGGGTCGGCCGGTCACTGATCACGCCTTCCTGGACAGCTTCGCGCTGGACCTCGACGGCAAGGCTGCCCGCTTCGCCGAGCTGCTGCGCTCCCTTCCGGCAGGGCTGAGCGAGTGGGCGGTGCATCCCGGGCTGGCCGACGAGGAGTCACGGGCCATCGACGGCGGATGGCAGGTGCGCAGCACGGACCTCGAATTCCTCACATCGCCCGAGGCGCACGAGATCCTTCGGCAGGAGGCCGTCGTGGTGACCGACTACCGCGCGGTCCAGCGGGTCTGGGCCGGCGCCGACGGCGCCAGGTAGCCGGGCGGCCTCCTTCCCTCCCCTCGGCTTGCGTGCTACGGTGCGATCAGCACGTGTGTACGCCACGAATTGGGCGCCGGTGCTGTTTCCTCTCATTTCTGCTGTTGTGCCCGTCCTCCAGGGACCGGCGATCCGGCTTCTCCGCACCACTTCTTCTGTCCGGTCCGGGCTTTTCTGCCCGTCACCCGGGGCGTGATTCCGCCGCCTCCGCTTCGCCGGACACCTCATTCGCCTTGTCCGCGAAAGGACCCACCCATGACCAGCACACTCGAACGCCCCGTCACGCAACAGAATCAGCCCGTCCGCACCGCGGGTGTCCTCGACACCACGAACAACGGACACGGCGTACTGCGCACCGACGGCGGCCATCCCTCCCCCGGTGACATCCAGGTGTCACCCTCACTCATCCGGCAGTACGGCCTGCGCAAGGGCGACGTCGTCTCCGGAACCTGCGAACGACCGCGGGCACTGTCCCGGATCGACTCGGTCAACGGCCGTGCGGCACAGGACCTTCGGGGCCGGCCGCACTTCCGCGACCTCACCCCTCTCCACCCCCGGGAGCGGCTGCGCCTGGAGACACCGCGCGGCGGACCCGCCACGCGCGTCGTCGACCTCGTCTCACCGGTCGGCAAGGGGCAGCGCGGCCTCATCGTCGCGCCCCCGAGGACAGGCAAGACCGTGCTCCTGCAGCAGCTCGCCGCAGCCGTCGCCACCAACCATCCGGAATGCCATCTGATGGTCGTCCTCCTGGACGAACGCCCCGAGGAGGTCACGGACATGCGCCGCTCCGTACGCGGCGAGGTGTACGCCTCCACGTTCGACCGGCCCGCGAAGGAGCACATCGCTCTCGCCGACCTCGCCGTGGAACGGGCCAAGCGGCTCGTCGAGCAGGGCCAGGACGTCGTGATCCTCCTCGACTCCCTGACCCGGCTGTGCCGGGCCCACAACAACGCCGCCGGGGCGGGCGGACGCACCCTCAGCGGTGGTGTCGACGCCTCCGCCCTCATCGGCCCGAAGAAGCTGTTCGGGGCGGCACGCCTGGCCGAGGAGGGCGGTTCGCTGACCATCCTGGCGACCGCACTGGTGGACACCGGATCCCGTGCCGACGACTACTTCTTCGAAGAACTGAAGAGCACCGGCAACATGGAACTGCGTCTGGACCGACGGCTGGCCGACCGGCGGGTCTTCCCCGCCGTCGACATCACGCTGTCCGGCACCCGCCGCGAAGAGCTCCTGGTGCCCGCCGCGGAACTGGCCGCCGTACGGGGACTGCGCCGCGCCCTGCGGTCCAGGGACGGACAGGCCACCCTGGAGGTCCTGCTGGAGAAGGTCCGCGCGACCCCGGACAACGCCACGTTCCTCCGGCAGGTCCAGCACACCGTTCCCGCCGCGTAGCAGCCCCGCTCACGACAGTCCGGTGCGCGCCGGCCCGCATCAGCCCGTGCCGCCCAGCGCCTCGGCGACCAGGGTGCGCGCCTCGTCCTGGACCCTGGCCAGGTGCCCGGCGCCCTGGAAGCTCTCCGCGTACACCTTGTACACGTCCTCCGTTCCGGAGGGACGGGCCGCGAACCAGGCACTGTCCGTGCAGACCTTCAGGCCGCCGATGGCCGCACCGTTGCCCGGCGCCTCGGTGAGTACGGCGGTGATGGGCTCACCCGCCAGGGTGTCCGCCGTGACCTGGTCCGGGGAGAGCCCGGCCAGTACCGCCTTCTCCTCACGCGTCGCCGGAGCGTCGATCCTGGCGTAGGCGGGGTCGCCGAAACGCGCGGTGAGCTCGCCGTAGTGCTGGGAGGGTGTGGAACCCGTGACGGCGGTGATCTCCGAAGCCAGCAGGGCGAGCAGGATGCCGTCCTTGTCGGTGGTCCACACCCGGCCGTCGCGGCGCAGGAAGGACGCTCCGGCGGACTCCTCCCCACCGAAACCCAGGGTGCCGCCGAACAGTCCGTCGACGAACCACTTGAATCCCACCGGCACCTCCACCAACGGGCGCCCGAGGTCTGCCGCGACCCGGTCGATCATGGAGGAGGAGACGAGGGTCTTGCCGATGCCGGTGCCGGCGGGCCAGCCGTCGCGGTGGGAGCAGAGGTAGCGGATGGCCACGGCCAGATAGTGGTTGGGGTTCATCAGCCCGCCGTCGGGGGTGACGATGCCGTGCCGGTCGGCGTCCGCGTCGTTGCCGGTGGAGACGGTGAACGCGTCGCGCTGCTCGATCAGGGACGCCATGGCGTACGGCGAGGAGCAGTCCATCCGGATCTTTCCGTCCCAGTCCAGCGTCATGAAGCGCCAGGTGGGGTCGGCGAGCGGGTTGACCACGGTGAGATCGAGCCGGTGGCGTTCGGCGATCCGGCCCCAGTAGGCGACCGAGGCGCCGCCGAGCGGGTCGGCACCGATCCGGATGCCCGCGTCGCGTACGGCGTCCAGATCCAGGACGGCCGGGAGGTCGTCGACGTACGCGGTGAGGAAGTCGTGCCGCCCCGTGGTGTCGGCGGCGAGTGCCCGGGCGTACGGGATCCGCCGGACCTCCTTCAGCCCGCCCTCGATCAGGGTGTTGGCCCGGTCCTGGATCCAGGAGGTGGCGTCCGAGCCGGCCGGCCCGCCGTGCGGGGGGTTGTACTTGTAGCCGCCGTCGGCCGGCGGGTTGTGCGACGGGGTGACCACGATGCCGTCGGCGAGACCGCTGCCACGGTCCTGGTTGTACGTCAGGATGGCGTGCGACACGGCCGGGGTGGGGGTGTAGCCGTCGTCGCTGTCGATCAGTACGGTGGCCCCGTTGGCGGCCAGCACCTCCAGGGCGGTCACCCGCGCCGGTTCGGACAGCGCATGGGTGTCGGCGCCGAGGAACAGCGGCCCGTCGGTGCCCTGCCGCATCCGGTAGTCGCAGATCGCCTGGGTCGTGGCGGCGATGTGGTCCTCGTTGAAGGCTGCCGCCACGGCCGATCCCCGGTGCCCGGAGGTGCCGAACGCGACACGCTGGCCGGGTTCGGCCGGGTCGGGGTGGACCGTGTAATAGGCGGTCACCAGGCGCGCCACGTCCACCAGGTCTCCGGGCTGCGCCGGCTGACCGGCCCGTTCGTGAACCATCGGTTCTCCTCTGTCGTCGTCGGTGCGTCCACGGACCGGACCACCGTCACGGGGCGGACGATCATCACGAGTTGTACCCGATACTGCGCCTTCGGCCGCACGCACGGGTACCCGCGGCCCGACAGCAGTAGATCCGGAGCACGGTCCCCGCCCGGGGTCGTTCGCGACAATTGGCCGGTTCCCGCACAGGACACGGCGGAACGGGCAGGGCCCGGAGGCCCCTCTCATGGGCGGTACACCGAGGGCCGCAATTCGCTTCGTACGACTCGGCATCCGGTGGCGGCACTTCAGGATCCCGCGGATTCCGGTATCCCGAATTCATCGACGCGTCGACGGCATCCCTGATCGGCCGAACGCAAGAGGAATAGGCACGGCATTGCCATCATGGGGCACAGTCCCGAACTGCAGAAGATGCGGGGCCATGACACGCCGCAGCATTCAGCGATCCGGTGTCAGTACCCCTGGTCGGAGCCAATCCGCATCACCTGATGCGCGAGTCATGCGTGTGTTCCCACAGACTGTCTGCCACAGTGCATTTCGGTCTAACCCACTTATCTCCGCCGCCATATTCCTTTCCGTCGGTCCTTACCCGAACCGGCTCGTCGGGGGCATGTGAGAAGAGAGCCGTGCGTGCTGCAGAAGAGTTGCACTGAGGAAAGACAACTGACGGTCCTTCATTTGGTCCAGCCGGTGGAGGGGGGAGTCGCACGGGTCGTGACCGACCTCGTCGCCGCGCAGGTCCGGGCAGGGCTGCGGCCTGTCGTGGCCTGCCCGCCGGGCGGTTCGCTGACGTCCGGGGCTTCCGTGGCGGGGGCCCGGGTGTGTACCTGGCCGGCCGAGCGTGCCCCGGGGCCGGGGCTGGGCCGGGAGGTCCTCACCGCGAGCCGTCTGATCAGCGCGTACGCACCCGACGTGATCCATGCCCACAGCGCGAAGGCCGGTCTCGCGGGTCGGCTGGCCGTCCGGGGCCGGGTGCCGACGGTGTTCCAGCCCCACGCCTGGTCGTTCGATGCCGTGGAGGGCCGGACCGCCCGGCTGGCCCTGAAGTGGGAGCGGTTCGGGGCACGGTGGAGCGACCGCATCCTCTGCGTCAGCGAATCCGAACGCCGCGCGGGCGAGCGCGCGGGCGTCGCCGCCCACTGGTCCGTGATCCACAACGGCATCGACCTCGGCCACTTCCGGCCGGCCGGCCGGGAGGCCGCGCTGGCGGCCCGCGCCGCCCTGCCGCTCCCGGAGACCGTCCCCGCCGGTGCCCCCCTGGTCGTGTGTGTCGGGCGGCTGAGCCGGCAGAAGGGCCAGGACGTGCTGCTGCGAGCCTGGCGGCGGACGCGGGTACCGGGGGCGCGGCTCGTCCTGGTCGGTGACGGACCGTGCCATGACGAACTGCGGCGCGCCGCACCTCCGGGTGTGCTGTTCGCGGGATCGAGCCGGGACGTGCGGCCGTGGATCCACGCCGCGGACGTCCTGGTCCTGCCGTCGCGGTGGGAAGGGATGGCACTGGCCCCGCTCGAGGCGATGGCGTGCGGCACCCCCGTGCTGATGTCCGATGTCAACGGCGCCCGGGAGAGCCTGCCGCCCGGCCACGAATCCCACTGCCTTGTGCCGCCCGAGGACCCTGCAGCCCTCGCGACGGCCCTGACCGCTCTGCTGACCGACCCGCCGCTGCGGAAGGAGCTGGGCAGCACGGCGCAGAGACATACCCGGTCGGTCTTCGATGTGAGGAAGACCGCCGGAGCGGTTCTGAGCCTTTACCAGGAACTAGTCGGCCTGTCCCACCCCACGACGAGGAAGCGCACCGAGCAATGACGACGGAGAGTGCACCTGTCCCCCGAGCCGCCCAGGCAACAGCCGTACGTCGTACGGCTTCCGCTGCCCGCCCACCGCGCGGCGGTACCGGGCGCGCGCAGTCCCTGCGGGCCGCCCGGAGCCTCAGGAGGTGGGGGTCCCCGTCGGGGCTCGTCGCCGCCGACGGCCTGGCGCTGGCTCTCGCCCTGGCGTTGGTGGCTCCCCTGCCGTGGCCTCCGGGGGTCTTCGTCCTCCAGGCCGCGGCCCAGGTGCTGCTGCACGCCCGTCGGGGCCTGTACCGGATCGGGCTGTCCCCGTCCGTCCTGGCGGAGCTGCCCGCGCTGCTCGGTCTTTCGCTGGTCCAGTGGTGCGTGACGGCCGAGGCACTGACCGCGTACGACCCCCGTTACGGCATCGGCTGGACCGCGCTGGCCTGCGCGGTCGCCGCGCAGACGCTGTTGAGCTGCGGTGCGCGCACTGCGGTCCACCGGACCCGGCTGCGGTCGGCTGCCCGCAGCCCCCAGTCGGCCCTGGTCGTGGGCGACGGTCAGGTCGCCGACCGGGTCACCACTGTCCTGCAGGAGCACCCGGAGTACGGGCTGCGGCCGGTGGGCCGGGTGGGGTCCGACGTTCCGACGGCCGTTGTCCCCGGGGCCGGTGCGACGTCCGGCGGAGCTCTGCTCCCCGTCCTCACGACCGCGCAGGACGTCGGCCGGGCGGTCATCCAGAACTCCGTGCGGCACGCCGTTTTCACGGTGCCGCCCGAGTCGGCACCCGGCGGGGCCGCGTTGTTCGGGCAGTTCGTCCGGCAGGGCTGCCGCGTGTGGTTGATCACCGAGCCGGGGACGATCGCCCCCTGCCGGACCGCGTCCAGACCGGACCATGTGTGGGGGTTCGCGGCCCACGCGCTGGACGACGGCCGGCACCGGCCGGCCGGCCACCGGGTCAAGCGGGTGATGGACGCCGTCCTGGCCATGATCGCCCTGATTGCGGCAGCCCCCCTGCTGGCCGCGTGCGCACTTGCCGTACGCGTCTGCGACGGCCCCGGAGTCGTCTTCAGGCAGGAGCGCATCGGACGGCACGGACGGCCGTTCGTCCTGCTGAAGTTCCGCACCCTGCGCCCGGCCGACGCCCATGAGTCCGCCACCCGGTGGAACGTGTCGGGCGACGAGGGCATGAGCCGCGTCGGCAGGACGCTCCGCCGGACGTCCCTCGACGAACTGCCGCAGCTGTGGAACGTGGTGCGCGGCGACATGAGCCTGGTCGGCCCCCGCCCGGAACGCCCCTACTTCGTGCAGCACTTCAGCCGTATCCACCCCGGCTACCGGGCGCGTCACCGCATGCCCGTCGGCATCACGGGGCTGGCCCAGGTGCACGGTCTGCGCGGCGACACCTCGATCGAGGACCGTGTCCGCTTCGACAACCGGTACATCGGGACCTGGTCGCTCTGGCAGGACGTGTGCGTCCTCGCGCGGACCGCGGGCTCGGTCTTCCGCCTCGGAGGCAGCTGAACCGTGACTCTCACCGTGACCGCCGCGCCGGCGGTACCCGTCGTCCGGTCCGGCCCGGCGCCCCCGGCCGTGCGCCGGTGGACGACCGCATGGCCGCTGCTGCCCCTGATCGCGACGGTACTGCTCCTGGCCGTACCGGCCGACGGCTCGGGGCCCGGGACCGTGTACGGCGTTCCGCCGGCCGACCTCGTCTCGGGCGTCGCGGTGCTCGTCTGTCCGGGGCGCCTGCTGTTCCTGCGGATGCGCCCTCTCACCCCGGCCGCGGCCGTCGTCCTGGGGCTCCCGGCCGTGGGCCTGGCGGTGGCCACGGTCACTGCGGCGGACCCGGCGGCGGCGCTCCCCGGATTCGTCCGGTACCTGCAGATCTTCGTGCTGGTACCGGCCGCCGTCCTCATCCTGGTCCAGGACGCCAGGGCGTTCCGGACCATCACGGGCACGCTGGTGCTCCTCGCGCTCGTCCAGGGCGCGACCGGGGTGTACCAGTACGCCACGGGGTCCGGCGCCTCGTACATGGGTGAGGACATCCGCGCCGTCGGTACGTTCGGGCCCAGCGACGTGATGGGCATGGCCACGGTGGTCGCCTACGGGCTGCTCGCAGCCGCCGCGTACGCGCTGGGCACCCGCGCCGGTGGGCCCCGGTGGCTGCGTCCTGGTGCCTTCTGTGTTGCCGCACTCCTGGTCGTTCCGCTCACCCTGTCGTTCAGCAGGGGGGCCTGGATCGCGACGGTCGCGGGTGCCCTGGCCGTGATCGCGCTGACCGGGCTGCGACAGGCCGTGCGCGCGCTGGCCGTGGTGTGCGCGGCCGGAGTCGTACTCGTCGGCGGTTTCGGCGTCGGGTCCGAGATGATCTCGCAGCGGCTCACCAGCATCACCGAGGTGACGCGCGCCCCCGACCGGTCGGTCAACGACCGGTACACCATGTGGGCGGCCGCCGCCGGCATGTGGCGCGAGCAGCCCGTGACCGGCGTCGGCCTCAAGGGCTTCCCCGCGCACCGCGACGGACACGCCTCGATCGGCCTCTCGTCGGGCAGTGACACCGCGGGCGCCGGGCAGGACTTCCGCAAGCAGCCGCTGCTGTCCCCCCACAACATGTATCTGCTCGTGCTGAGCGAGCAGGGCCTCATCGGCCTCACCGCCCTGGCGGGCACCTGGGTGGTGATCCTGGCCGGCGGGGTGCGCAGGCTGGTCCTCGCCCGGGCCCGGGGAGCAGCGGCCGTCGACTGCGGTCTCGCGGCGGTGGGGCTGATGACCTGGCAGACCGTCGACTTCCTGTACGCGGACATCGGCGGTCCCTCCACCGTCCTCACGGGAATCGTGCTCGGACTGGCCGCGTGGTGGGCGCTGGCCGAGCCGGAGAGGGCGACCGTCGCGTGAGCCGGGTCTCCGCAGCGACGGCCGAGAAGGCGAAGGGCTCGGGGACATCCGCGCCCGGAGCTCCGGCGGGGCCGGGACGGTTCCTCGCCCGGGCGGCCGCCGGTGCCGCCGGGCTGACCGTGATCGCCTCCCTGCTGGGGCTCGTACGGGACCAGGCCATCGCCCGGCTCTTCGGCGCGAGCCATGCCAGCGACGCGTTCCTGATCGCCTGGACCGTGCCCGAGATGGCGGCCACGCTGCTGATCGAGGACGGGATGGCCCTGCTGCTCGTCCCTGCCTTCAGCCATGCGCTGGCCCGGCGTGCCGCCGCCGGATCCGATGCGGACGGACTCGCGGACGATCCCGTGCGGGCGCTCGTCGCGGACACCTTTCCCCGGCTGTTCGCCTCGTTGGCCGGTGCGGGTGCCCTGCTGGTCCTGGGTGCTCCATGGGTCGTCAAGGTTCTGGCGCCCGGTCTGAGCGATCCCGGACTCGCCGTGGAATGCACCCGTCTGACCGCGGTCACGGTGCTCACCTTCGGCGTCACCGGGTACTTCAGCGCGGCCCTGCGGGCGCACGGGCGCTTCCTGGCCCCCGCCGGGGTCTACATCACCTACAACATCGGCATCATCGGTATGACGCTCGCGCTGCACTCCGTCTGGGGCGTGCGCGCCGCGGCGGCGGGGGTGGCCGTCGGCAGTGTGCTGATGATCCTGACCCAGCTGCCCACGTTCGCACGGCTGCTGCGGCGGCGGGTGCCACGCGCCGACGGGCCGCGCCCGGCGCGGGAGGGCCTCTCGCCGCTCCTGGGCGCCACGGTCCTCGCGCCCGTCGTGCTGTTCGTGGTGGGCCGTCAGTCGCAGGTGTTCGTCGAGCGGTTCCTCGCCTCGTCCCTGCCCGACGGGGCCATCTCGCATCTCAACTACGCGCAGAAGGTCGCGCAGCTCCCGATGGTGCTGTCCATGATGATCTGTACGGTGACCTTCCCGGTCGTCGCCCGGGCGATGGCGGCCGGGGACCGGGACGGCGCCCGCCGACGGGTCGAGCGCGATCTCGCACTGGCCGGGACGGTGGTCCTGCTGGGCACGTCGATGGTGCTCGGTTACGCGCACCAGATCGTCGAAGTGCTCTTCCAGCGAGGCGCTTTCGGCGCACAGGACACCGCGGCCACTGCCGGGGTGATGCGGATCTACGCACTCGGGCTGCTCGGCCACACCCTGGTCGGAACGCTGTGCAGGCCGTTCTTCTCCGCCGGAAAGCCCACCTGGTACCCCGTCTGCGCCATGGGCGTCGGGCTGCTGGTCACCACGGGGGCCGGTCTGGCCCTGGCCGGCCCGTTCGGCGTGAACGGCATCGCGGCGGCGAACGCCGTCGGCATCAGCACGGCCGCGCTGCTGCTCCTCCTGGGCCTGGGCTCGCGCGCGGTCGCCATCCGGGTCCGTTCCGTCGCGGTCTCCCTCGGCCGGCCTGCGGTCGCGGCGGCGGTCGCAGGGGCCGCGGGATGGGCTGCAGCCCCCGCGATCGGCCATCCGGCACTCAGCCTGGCGGCCGGCTGTGTCCTCGTCCCGGCGGCCTTCCTCCTCACCGGACTTGTCCTCAGAGCTCCCGAAGTCGTTCATCTGCTGGCTCTCACCCGACAGAGGTTCCTTCATGGCCGCTGACACATCGGCACACGCAGCCGTCCCGTCCGTTCTCCGAGCCCAGCCGTGGATTCTCACCTACCACTCGGTGAGCGATCCCACGGACGATCCGTACGGCATCACCGTCTCCGCCGACCGCCTCGACCAGCAGCTGACCTGGCTGCGCCGTCGCCGCCTCACCGGCGTGGGGGTCGGCGCGCTGCTGCGCGCACACGCCGCCGGCCGGCGCGGGCTGGTCGGGCTGACGTTCGACGACGGGTACGCCGACTTCCTCGACGAAGCGCTCCCGGTCCTGCTCGGGCACGGCTTCACGGCGACGGTGTTCGTCCTGCCCGGCCGGACGGGCGGATCCAACGCGTGGGATCCGCTCGGCCCCCGGAAGCCCCTGCTGTCCGAGGACGGCATCCGTGCCGTCGCGGACGCGGGACTGGAAGTCGGCTCGCACGGCATGCGCCACCTGGATCTGACGGCGCTGACCGACGAGGAACTGCGCCTGGAGACGCACGGCAGCAGGAAGGCGATCCGCGGCATCACCGGGACCGCTCCGGCCGGTTTCTGCTACCCGTACGGCACGGCCGACCGGCGGGTGCTGGCGTCGGTCCGGGACGCGGGGTACGGCTACGGCTGCGCGCTCGGCCCCGGTGCCCTCATCGGACCGCTGGCCCTGCCCCGTACGCACATCAGCCACGCCGACCGGGGCACCCGCCTGCGCGCGAAGGAACTGCGGCACCGGCTGCGCCACCGGCCCGACGCCGCCCCCGCGCCCGTCCCCACCGGAGGGCCCCGATGAAGGCCCTGCACATCATCACGGGCCTCGGGGTCGGCGGCGCGGAGCAGCAGCTGCGTCTGCTGCTCCGTCATCTGCCGGTGCCCTGCGACGTCGTGACGCTCACCAACCCCGGCCCGGTCGCCGAAGGGCTGCGCGCCGACGGAATCCGCGTCGGGCACCTGGGCATGAACGGCAACCGCGACCTCACCGCTGTACCCAGGCTGGCCCGGCTCATCCGCCGCGGCGCGTACGACCTCGTGCACACCCATCTGTACCGGGCCTGCGTCTACGGGCGGATCGCGGCCCGGCTCGCCGGGACCACGCGTGCCACGATCGCCACAGAGCATTCGCTGGGGCATGCGGAGATCGAAGGGCGGCCGCTCACCCGCGGCACCCGGGCCCTGTACCTGCGCACCGAGCGCCTCGGGGCGGCGACGGTCGCCGTCTCCCCCACCATCGCCGGCCGCCTGCTGGACTGGGGTGTGCCGGCCGCCCGGATCCACACCGTGCCCAATGGAATCGACGCGGCCCGGTTCCGCTTCGACAGCGGTCGGCGCCGGGCGACCCGGGCGCTGCTCGGTATCCCGGACGACGCGTTCGTGGTGGGGGGCGTCGGCAGACTCGTACCCGGAAAACGCTTCGACGTACTGATCCGTGCCGTCGCGGCGCTCCCGGGCGCCTGGCTCGTGCTGGCCGGGGACGGCCCCGAAGCCGGTTCGCTGCGCGCCCTGGCCACCCGGCTCCGGATCACCGGGCGGGTCCGCTTCCTGGGCGAGTGCGACGCGGACGGTGGCACGGCGGGCCCCGGGATCCCCGCGGTGCTCTCGGCCGTGGACACCTTCGTCTCGGCGTCCCGCGAGGAGACGTTCGGGCTGGCAGCCGTCGAGGCACTGGCCGCCGGACTTCCCGTCGTGCACAGCGCCTGTCCCGCCATCGAGGACCTCCCGGCCGGCCGGGCACCGGGCGCCACCCGCATCGGCGACGCCGGGTCCCTCTCCACTTCCGCCGACCTCACGCACGAGCTGACGGCCGCGCTGCGCCATCGGATGGAGAGCGGCGGACGACGACTGCCGCCGCCCCCTGCCGTGGACCAGTACGACATCAGGCTCAGCAGCGAGCGCCTCATGGATGTCTACGCGCACGCCCTCGACACCGCCCCTTCGACCTGGAGAGCACACTCATGACCGAGTCGCCCGAGCAGCAGCCGGCCGCCCACGGACGCCGCCCCAAATCCGCCCTACGCCACTGGTGGCCCCTGCCCGCCTGCATCCTGCTCGGAACGGCATCCGGGTTCTCCTACGGGCTGCTCGCCCCGACCGAGTACGCGGCGACCAGTTACGCCGTCGTGGCGGCCGACAAGGGCATCGATCCGTCAGCCGCGCTCGGCTACGCCCAGTCTTACGGCCGCCTGGCCACGAGCGAGGCGACCCTGGTCTATGCCCGCGGCGCCGCGGGCGAGCCGGTACGGGAACTGCGCACCCACGTACGCTCCGAGACCTCCCCCGACTCGCCCATGATCGCGATCACCGGAACGTCGGAGAACCGGCGTCGGGCCGCTGACATCGCCAACGCGGTCACCGAGGCCGTGGTGGTCAGCAGCGGTCATGTCGCCAAGGACACCGGGGTGAAACTCCTCAAGTTCTCGCACGCCGTTCCGTCGGCGGAGCCGGTGTCACCCTCGGTGCCCCTCGGTACGGCTGTGGGTGGGAGTGCGGGCGGGCTGATCGGCGGCCTGATCCTCCTCGTGCGGCCCCGCCAGGGACACCGGGGTGTCCCCGCCCAGGTGCCGGCTCCCGCCCAGGCGGACGGTCCGCTCCCGGCCGACGAACGGGAGCTCGTGCGATGACCGTCGACCTCGACAGGCGACTCACCGTCACCCTCTGCCGTGACCTGGAGGACTTCGCCGGACTCTCCGGGGAATGGGACGCCCTGCACCGCCGGTGCTCGACCTCCACTCCGTTCCAGAGCCACGCCTGGCTGCATTCGTGGTGGCTCTCCTACGGAGCGCCGGGCAGGCTCCGTGTCGTACTGACCCGGCGGAACGGGCGGCTGATCGGTGCCGCTCCCTTGATGCTCGTACACCGCCCGATGCCCCTGCTGGTGCCCATGGGCGGGGCGATCTCCGACTTCTTCGACATCCTCGTGGACGACGAGGAGGCGAAGGACGCGGTCAAGGCCCTGGAGCGCGGGTTCGAACGGGCCGCCGTCCACACAGTGATCGATCTGCGGGAGGTGCGGCCCGACGCCTCGGCCCAGCTGCTGTACGAGAACTGGTCCGGCGCCAGGAGCAGGCTCACGGACTCGACCTGCATGGAACTGCCCGCCGAGCCCATCGGCGCTCTCCTCACACGGATGTCCGGTTCGCGTGCCCAGCGCGTCCGCTCCAAACTGCGCAAGCTGGACGCCCTGAGGATCGAGTGCCGCCCCGCACCGGAGCACCGCGTGGCGGACGCGGTCGACACCCTGGTTCGGCTGCACGAACGCCAGTGGCGCGGCCGTGGGATCAACCCGGAGCACCTGCGGCCGCGCTTCTCCGCGCATCTGGTGCGTGCGACCCGCCGGATGGTCCGCGACGGCGAGGCGTCGCTGACGGAGTTCGTGCTCGACGGCGAAGTGGTGGCCGCCGACCTGTCGCTCAGGTCCGCGCGTCTGGCCGGCGCCTATCTGCACGGAGCCGATCCGGGGCTCCGGGAGAAGAAGGTGGACGTGTCGGTGATGCTGCTGCGCGAGGTGGCCCAGCAGGCGGCGGACACGGGGCGCAGCGTGCTGAGTCTGCTGCGCGGCTCGGAGCAGTACAAGAACAGCTGGGAACCCGTTCCCGTCGTCAACCAGCGCCTGCTGATCGCTCGGTCCGCTCTGGAACCGCTGCTCCGGTTGCGCGAGACGCAGGTGGTGGCGCGGGACCGGGCAGCGGAAGCCGTGAAGAACCGCTTTCCCGCCGCACGTGACTGGCACAGCCGGCTGAGCGCTCTGCCTGCCGGAGGCCTCTCCGTCATCGGCCGGAGATGACCGCGGATTACGACTTTTGATCCGATCCGTTACCGTCTGTCGATTTTCGCGTTGTCAGGGCATGCCGGCGCACCTTCTGCAGCCGGTTTCGAACCTCTCAAGGAGAACAGATGTCGCGCATCTCGAAGGTAGCCGCAGTCATGGCGGGTACCGGTGCCCTGATCGCCGGCGGTGCCGGCCTGGCTACCGCCGACGCCGGAGCCGAGGCCGTTGCCGCCCACTCCCCGGGTGTGGGTTCGGGCAACGCCATTCAGGTGCCCGTGCACGTCCCGGTCAACGTCTGCGGCAACACGGTGAACGTCATCGCGCTGCTCAACCCGGCCTTCGGCAACACCTGCGCGAACGTGTCGGACAGCCACAAGGACAAGGGTGACTACGGCTACGGCCACTGATCTCCACGCCGCACGCCACCGGGCCGCTCCTCCCCACCGGGAGGGGCGGCCCGGCCGTTTCCCGGGCGGCACCCGGATCCTGCCGCCTCAGACGTAGCGGTACAGGAGGGTGTGATCCAGGAGCTTCGCGGGCGCCACGTCCCACGGGGGCATCGGCTCGTCGAGGGCGAAGATCCGGCCGCGCTGCGGATCGTCGGCCGGGAGTGCGTGGCCCGGCAGATAGCGGGAGCGCGGGTGCGCCTTCTGCCAGCGTGTCCAGAGCAGATCCATGTAGGCGTGGTGCAGCCAGAAGACCGGGTCGTCGGGCGACGCGGCACCCCCCATGGAGCCACCGATCCAGCGGTGCACCTGGTTGTGGTTGGCCACCCCTCGTCCGCCTCTGACCCCCCAGCCCTCGATCCTGTTCCGAAAGCCGGTGGTGCTGACGCTGTTCCATGGCGCGGCGTCGTAGACCGGGTCGCTCAGCGCCCGGTCCACATCGGCCTTGCTGGGCAGGGTGACGGGCGCGGAGGGGCCGCCGAGGTTCCGGCGCAGGAAGGGGTCGTCGGTGACTCCCGCGCTGATACGCCAGTTTCCCTCCCGGTACGCGAACGGCCCTGTCATGACCTGCCGGTCGCCTGACCTGCCGTTGCCGCCGAGGAAGTCCTCCGCCCAGAGGGAGGACGCCGGCGTGTTGTCCCGCGTCCAGTCCCAGTAGGGGATCGATACCCCCGGGTCGACGGCTTGCAGGGCCTTCTCGAACTCCAGCAGGTACCTGCGGTGCCACGGGAAGAAGGACGGGGTCATATGAGCGGGCCGTAGCCCGCTCTCGGCGTCGGTGACGTAGAACTCCCGGTGCAGGTCGACGAACTCGTCGTACCGTCCCGAGCGCTTGAGCTCCAGGATCGCACCGACCAGGCGCTTCTTCTCCGTGCGTGTGAGGTTGCGCTGATTCTTGCGGCTGTACACCCGTGCTCGTCCTTCGTGGTTCAGATGGTGTGCGGGGAGGCCTTGGCCAGTTGGGCGGTGCCGATCTCGTCGACAGCCGCGCGGGCCGTCTCGAGCAGCGTCGGGAACGATTCGTAGTGGTTGACCGTGCTGAGGTAGCTCCCGTCGGAGCGCCTCATCACATGCAGCGTTCTGCCGTCGATGCTCACCTGCGTGCCGGCGATCGCGGACAGGGCTCCGGTCCGGCCGGTGGCCGCTGCACCGCCGGCAGGCACCATGACCGCTGCCGTCCCGCGGATGTCACGGCCCCGGTACATCTCGGCGAACCGCTCGGGCCCGGAAGGGCGCCCCTGCCCGCCGATGGCGGTTCCCGTGGCGGGGGTCCGATCCTGCGCGGTGCCGGCCCGGTTCTCCCGGCCCGCCACGAGAATCGGAGCGAGCGCGCCGCCCGTCCCGGCGACCACGCTCGCCGTGAAGGCGGCGCGCAGCACGACGCGGCGGCCCGGGCCCTTCCTGCCGGCCTGTGCGCCGCTCGCGCCGGTGGTCGGATCCATAGTCTGTTTCCTGCCTCTCATCCACGCTTCCGAGGTGTCTTCTCTCTCGAAGTTGACAACGAGGCGGCGCGTGAACGGTTCTCGTCGTGCGCGAATCACGCGACCGTGGGAATTTTCCGGGTCCGTACGGCCGTGTCGCCCGGGCGGCAGCGCGCGGCGGGTCAGCATGGCCGTTCGATCTCACGGAGGTTGCATGGACGCGCCGACGCAGGTACCCACGAGCCGCGTGCGCAGGACGGCGGACGTCGATCTGGCCGACCCGTCGTTCTGGCGGTTGCCCCGGCCCGAGCGGCTGTCCGCGTTCGCGCTGCTGCGGGAGCTCGACGCACCGGTCCTGTTCACCCCTCGCACGGGCTCGCACGCGCCTTTCCACGCGCTGGTGAGGCACGCCGATGTGAAGGCGGCGAGCCGGCAGCCGCACCTCTTCGCGAGCGCGCCCGGTGTCACCACGCCGGAACCGGCCCGCTGGGCCAAAGCGGTGTTCGGTAATTCCATGGTCAACATGGACGGCGCCGAGCACGCGGGTCTGCGCAGGACCATCTCCCGTGCGTTCGCCCCGCGGCTTCTCGCGGCCGCCGAGGAGAACATCCACGACGTCGCGCGGCGGCTGGTGGACGAGATGATCGCCGACGGCCCCGGCGACTTCATGCCTTCGGCTCCCTCCCGCATGCCGTTCGAGGTCATCTGCGACCTGATGGGAATCCCCGGCCGCCATCGCCCCGGGATCGCCGCCCAGATCGATCAGGCGTCGGAATACGTGGGCGTGAAGCGCCGGGGCCGCGCCCGGCTGCGGGTGCCCGGCCGTGGTCTGCGGTCCCTGGGCCGTATGCAGATGGTGATGGCCGAACTCGCGCATGAACGTCGTCGCCGGCCCGCCGACGACGTGATCTCGGCTCTGGTGCGCGCGGACGTCGACGGACAGGCACTGTCCTCGCGTCAGCTCGGCGCCTTCTTCTCCCTCTTGCTGGTGGCGGGGGTGGAGACCACACGCAACGCGATCGCCCACGGCCTGCTCCTGCTGACCGCGCACCCGGAGCAGCGCGCCCTCCTCGAGTCCGACTTCGACCGGTACGCCGACGGCGCGGTGGACGAGATCGTCCGGCACTCGACGCCGATCATCCAGTTCCGCCGGACGGTCGCGGCCGAGGCCACACTCGGCGGGCGCACCTTTCTTACCGGCGAGAAGGTCATGCTTCTCTACGCTTCGGCGAACCGGGACGCCTCGGTATTCACCGACCCCGACGCCTTCGACATCACCCGCTCTCCCAATCCGCATCTGGGCTACGGCGGGGGCGGGCCCCATCACTGTCTGGGAGCACATTTGGCGCGGCTGGAAATGAAAGCGCTCTTCCGTGAACTGCTCACGCGGCTCGCGAACGTGCGGGCGGTGGGCGAACCGGTGCTGGTCGATTCAAATTTCGACAACCGCGTCCGCTCACTTCCCTTCACCTTCGATAATTGTCACCCGAATGGTCCGGCCTGATTCTCCGGATGTCACAAATGGCCTACTCAAAAGCTCCCACGCAGCCCATTGTCGGGCGTTTCTCCCTAGGGTCGAGATCGTCGCAGGTATGCCGAAAACCCAAGGAGGAGCCGTGCCCGCACAGCGCCGTCTCATCAATTTCTGCATCGGGACGGCTGTGCTCGGCCTCCTCGTCGGTGGCGCGGTCGTCACGGAGCGGACCGAGTCGGACTCCAAGGCCGCGAAGGGCGCCTCACCTGCTCCCGCCGCGTCTGCCGACACCACCGCGATCGGCGCCTACCTGAACTACGGACCGGACGGCATCCGGCGGATGGCGGAGCTGTCGCGCTGGCTCGGCGGGACCGATCTGCGTGTCGGGCACAGCTACCTGCCGGGCGACCGGTGGGAGAACATCGAGGGCCGCCCCGGATTCCTCGCGGCGTGGGGCGCCTGGCGGCGTGCGTCCGAGGACCGGATGTTCGTGCTCAACACACCGATGCTGGAACGGAACGAGGCGCGCGTCCCGGACTCGGAGGTACGCAGGCTCCTGCGGGCGGGTGCCCGGGGAGAGTTCGACGAGCACTTCCGCAGACTGGCCGACCGGCTCGTCCTGCTGGGCATCCCCGACACGGTCATCGTCCTCGGCTGGGAGATGAACGGCACCACGTACACGCACCGCTGCGGTCCGGATCCCGTCGCGTGGAAGGCGTACTGGAGTCGCATCGTGACCACGATGCGTTCGGTCCCGGGCCAGAAGTTCCGCTTCGACTTCGCACCGAGCCGTGGGCGCGACGCCGTCCCCTGGACCGAGTGCTATCCCGGCGACGACGTCGTCGACATCATCGGCATGGACACCTACGACCAGCCTCCGGCCCGGACGTTCGACGAGCAGGTCAACGAACCGTACGGGCTGCAGAAGCAGGTCGACTTCGCGGCGGAGCGCGGCAAGCCCATCTCCTTCCCGGAGTGGGGCCTGTTCCGCAACGGCGACAACCCGGAGTACATGCGTCGCATGCTGAAGTGGTTCGAGCAGCACAAGCCGGTGTACCAGACGATCACGGACTACTGCCCGCACGGTGTGTGGCAGTGCGCCGCGAACCCCGAGTCGTCCCGGGTGTACCGCGAGATGCTGAACCAGGAGCCGGGGACCGCCGATCCCACCTCGCCCGTACCCATGCCGAGCGGGACGCCCAAGCCCGACAAGCCCACACCGATCGTGCCCGCACCGGACACCAACGGCTCCGATTGGTGCATCAGCGTCCCGCTGAGCGACTGGTTCAGCCAGTGGATGACGGACCGGAAGTTCTGTCTGGGCGACTGAATGTCGCCGCGAAGTCCGAGGCGAGGCCCGGCGGTCACGAATCTGTGGCCGCCGGGCCGACCCGGGCACGTTCCGGGTCGGATCCGTGAACGACTGCGGGAAATGACCCGCCCCGGAATCCGTGTCGCCGCTCGCCTGCAGGTTCGTACCGATCCCACTGCAGCAGCCGCTGGCGGACGGGCAGGTCGCGTGGCCGGGACGGCTCCGAGGCAGGGGGCGTACACCGCCGGGCGCCGGGCCGATCGCAGTCAGCCGTCCTGTGCGCGGAGGAACGCCAGTACTGCGGCGGTGAATTCCTGCGGGTTCTCCTCGGGGATCCAGTGCGCGGTACCCGGCACGATGAAGCCCGTCACCCGGTGGGCCACTTCCCGCATCATCTCCTCGACGAGCGCCCCCGAGGTACTCATCGCCCCGCCGACGGCCAGCACCGGTACGGTCAGTTTGCCGTCGCGCCCGAGTGCTGCACGGTTCTCCTCGGCATCCGCGTCGAACGCTCGGTACAGCTCGAATCCCGCACGCATCGCTCCGGGCGCGGAGTAGGCCGAGACGTAGACGTCGAAGTCGGTTTCGTCGATGGCTGAGGGATCGGAGTTGCGTACGGCGAAGAATGCCTGGAGGTACTGCCGTTCACGTCCGGCCACCAGCATCTCCGCGATGTCACGCGCCCCGTGGAACGCGAAGTGCCACACCCGTGAGTCGGTGCGCAGCCGGTCGAACACTTCGGTACCGGGAAGCGGTGCGTCCACTGCCACGAGATGGGACACGTCGTGGCGGAACTGCTGTGCGTACGCGTAGGCGACCATGAGGCCGATGTCGTGGCCGACGAGTACGACGGGCTCGTGGATTCCGAGGTGCTCGTGCAGCAGTTGGTGGATGTCGCGCGCCACGGTCCACTTGTCGTAGCCGGAGGCAGGGCGCGACGAGTGCCCGGCACCCCGGTAGTCGGGAGCGATCACGCGGTAGCCCGCCGCGACGAGCGGTCCCATCACCCGACGCCACTCCCACCAGGTCTGGGGAAATCCGTGGACCAGCACGATCGTGCGGACACCCTCGCCGGCCGACACGTAGTGCAGCCGGAGGCCCGGGGACAGATCCGCCATTCCGTGCGTGATGTCGAACGGTTCGTGTGGATCCTGGCCGAAGGGCATGGTGAAGGCTCCTGTCGTGTCGGGCGCCTCGGCGAGGGCCGCCGCTGCTTTCCACTGCTCACCCTGCATCCAGCAACTCGACAGGACAAGTGAAATGATCTATAGCGACTGTTAAGCTCACCTACATGCTGGATATGAGGCGTCTGCAGATCCTCCGCGCTGTGGTCACCAGCGGATCCGTGTCCGCCGCGGCCGCGAACCTCGGTTACACACCGTCGGCCATCAGCCAGCAGGTTTCGGCTCTGGAGAAGGAGGCCGCGACGCCGCTGCTGGAGAGAGCCGGCCGGGGCGTACGGCCCACCGAGGCCGGACGGCTGCTGACCCGTTACGCGGACACCATCAGCAGGACCGTGGCCGAGGCGGAGACGGCACTCGCCGACCTCCGAGAGGGCCGGACCGGCCATGTGAGCGTCCGCTACTTCAGCTCCGCCGGCGCCTCGTTGGTGGCTCCGGCCCTCGCCCGCATGCGGCACGGACACCCGGGAATCCGGGTCGAGCTCAAGCTGAGCGATCCGCACGACCCGTTGCCGGAGGTCAAAGAGGGCTCGGCCGATCTGGCGGTAGTGGTCCGGCCACAGGGCGATATCCCGGGCGGGGTCCGTCTGGTACCTCTTCTCGACGACCCGTACCACGTGGTCCTGCCGGTCGGGCACCGCCTCGCAGGGCAGCCGGTGATCGATCTCGGCGCGCTCGCCGACGAGGCATGGGTGGGGAGCGAACGGGCCTCCGACCGGTGTCTGGACATCGTGCTCACCGCGTGCGCGGCCGCCGGTTTCAGCCCCGGCTTCACGGTGGAGAGCGGGGACTACGCGACGGCCCTGGGTTTCGTCGCCGCAGGCATCGGCGTCGCACTGATTCCTCGAATGGGATTGCGCGGTACCGATGCGGACGTCGTCGTGCGCCAGGTCCGGGGGCCCGAACCGGTCAGGAAGATCTGCG
This sequence comes from Streptomyces sp. NBC_00887, assembly GCF_045207585.1. Lineage (NCBI taxonomy): Bacteria > Bacillati > Actinomycetota > Actinomycetes > Kitasatosporales > Streptomycetaceae > Streptomyces > Streptomyces sp. NBC_00887. Next base: position 9,387,746 of record NZ_CP108788.1, on the reverse strand, counting down.
CCGCCGTGCGCGGCACGACGACGGTCCCGCCGTCACTGAGCGCCCTGCTCACCGCACTCTCGGACGCCGCAAGCTGCCTGGACGCGCTTCCCCGGGAATCCGCAGTGGCAGGCCGGGGCGAGCACCCTGAGGCGACACGGGACGGGTTCGGCGGGACCCCGTAGCCGGGGCGGGGGTCGACACCACGGTGGGGCGAAGCGGACCTCCGCCTCGCCGCACCGTCTTCGGCCGGCAGGAGGTCAGGCCTTGCTGGTGCAGATCGTGTCGTACGGCCTGCCCGGGCTCGGGAACAGGTCCATGGGGTCGGCTCCCGCAGGGCATTCCTCGGCGGTCTTCGTCAGGGCCACCACCTTGCTCGCGCCGCTGCCCCCAGCACCGCAGGCCACTTCCTTGGCGGTATCGTCCACGCAGTCGCCCACCACCAGTTGGCCACCACCCGCTCCGGCATCACCGGGGTGGTCGCCGGACAGGTTACGGCCGCAGATCGTCTTGCTGGGGAGGCCGTTGCTGGCGTCACCTGAGCCGATGGCGACCTTCACCGAGATGATCTCGTCCGTACCGGCCGGGCATTCGACGGCCCCGGCGAAGAAGGAACCGTCCATGACGGCAAGGGCCTTGATCGTCGCCTTGGGGTCGTCGCAGTCGAGGCTCTGGAAACTGCCCTTCGCCCCGCCGCTGTCAGGTCCGGCACAGTCTCCGACCTTCCACTCCCGGGCCTTCTGATCGCCGCCGCCGGAGGATTCGCTGCAGGCGGTGGTGGCCCCCAGGACGAGCGCAAGGAGCAGCACCGCCCTGACGCCCGTACGAGGACCGCGCCGCGAGGACGCACCGGTGCTGCTTCGTCTGCTGCTCCGGGGCCGCGTGCTGCCGTGAACGCTCATGCTGCTGCTCCTTGGGTATCTGGCGTGGCACGCAAGGCATTTCGGCGTGGCACACGCATGGTGACGCGCGCCTGACGACGCCCGGAAGGAGCGTGGCGGTTCCCGGACCGGTCGGATGTGGACCACGACGGTCTTGGTCGCGGAGCAGGCGTCCAGGGTCTCGATGCCGTGTTCGCCGCCGAAGCCGGACTGCTTGAGCCGCCGAAGGGGACCGTGCCGGCACTCATGTCCGCGTAGGCGTTGATCCACACGGCCCGCGCGCAGACCGCTCGCGGTGCGGTCGGCGCGTTGGAGGTTCACCGGTCGGGCCGGTTCATGTTTCGTCGGCCACCGTGTCACCGGAGGACGGGACCGCCCTCCGGCTGCGGTACGCGACCACTCCGCACACCGCGAGGACGAGGACGGCCACGCCGGACACCCCGAGGGCCGTCCGCTCGGCGAAGAGCCTTCCCAGCACGTCGAGCACGCCCAGGCCCGCGGTCGCGTAGATCAGCGCCCAGGCCGCTCCGCCCACGAACAGCGCGGGGAGGTAGCGCGGCAACGGCATGCGCATGTTGCCCGCCAGGAAGTTGGCGGCGGTCTGGAAACCGACGGTCAGGAAGGAGACGGCCACCACCGGCGCGCCCCACCGCTGGATCGCCCGCTCCGCGCGCCGGAACTTGGCCGAGGAGATCCGCCCGGCGAACCTGCTGCGCCTGGCACCCGCGCCGGCGAGCCACCCGACGGCGAACGTCCCTCCGGCGCGAAGCAGGACGATGACGTACAGGGCTCCGGCCGTGTGCGCGATCTTATCCACGACGCCTCGTCCGGAACGCCGGGCAAGAACCCGCGTCCCCCGTCACGCGCATGGACGTTCCCGCCCCACCGGGAGTACGACCCGCACGATCCCGGTCACCGTCTCTCACCTGCGCCCTGCCTCTGCCCGTTCCGTTTACCGGGGTCCCTCCCGCGGCGCCGGAACCCGAACCCGCCGCGCAGGTCCACGCGTCAGGCAAGGCCAGCCTAACCGAACGCGCATACGGCGGATACAGGGCACCGGGCTGCCCGGCGAGCGACAGACGTCGGGCAGTGAAAGCGGTCGGCCGGTTGGGGAGGCCCCGAACGTCCTGGTGATGAGGTTCCGCGCCGCCGACAGTGGATCATGGTCGACGGGGCAGGTCCATAGGGCTGACGAAGGACTTGGGGCGGGGCTTTCCTGTGTCCGGGGCGGGACTCGGCAGCGAGTATTGCGTTCGACTTCGGGTGGCCCCGCTCCCGAGAATCGGCGCATGACTCTCCTTGTGCACACCTACGTCTACGACGCCGACGGTACACGCGAATTCCTGGAAGATCCCGAGTACGCCGACACCATGGCCGGATTCGAGAACACCCGCAGCCGCCTGTGGGGATCCGAGGCGATCCGGGCTCTGGGGGCGCGGTTCTTCCCCCGGTTGGACGGGGGTGACCTCTACGTGGAGCCGGTCGAGGTCGACGACTTCCTTGCCGAGTGCGAAGTGGTACGCGCACACTTTGATCATCTTGCTGAACGGAGCGGCTACGACGCCGATTACATCGCCGCACGGTTCGACAACATCCTTGTCGCCGCCGTGCGGGCCATGGCCGAGGGCGGCGGGGTCATCGTCTGGTGACGGCGTTCAAGGGCACTGCGCCACGGCACCTGGCGCGCTTCTCGATCGACCCGCCGGCTTCGGCAGCCCGGCCTTGTCCACTGGCCCTAGGATCGGGCCATGAGCAGGACCGACCGCGCCAGCCGGATGATCGCGGCACCACCGGCGGCTGTCTACGGCGCCCTCCTCGACCGGGAGTCGCTCGAGGCCTGGCTGCCGCCGGACGGCATGCGCGGGCGGGTCGAGCGGTGGGATCCCCGACCGGGTGGCGGATTCCGGATGATCCTCACCTACCTCGACGCCACCGACAGCCCGGGCAAGACCTCGGATGCGACGGATGTCGTCGACGTCGGGTTCGCCGACCTCGTGCCACCGGAGCGTGTGGTGACGCGGGCTGTGTTCGAGGCCGACGACCCGTCGTACGCGGGCACCATGACGATGACCTGGTACCTCGCCGCCGCCGGTGAGGGGACCGAGGTGACCGTCACCGCCACGGACGTACCGCCCGGCATCGACCGGACGGACCACGAGGCCGGGATCGCCTCCTCGCTGGCCAACCTGGCGTCCTACGTCGAAGCGGCCGGCTGACTCACGTCGCCCGCGCCGGGAGTGCGCTCAGTTCCCCACGCCGAGGCCGGACATGAAGGCGGACGGGTACCGGTCACCGCGCGCCGCGCCCGGCGGCACCGCCTTCTCGATCTCGGCGAGGTCGTCGTCGGTGAGGTTCAGGTCGATCGCGGGCAGCGCCTCGGCCGGCCGCTCGCGGGTGCGAGCGCCGACCAGCGGCACGATGGCCTCGCCCTGGGCGGCCACCCAGGCGATGGCCAGCTGGGCGACGGTGCACCCCTTCGCCTCGGCGACCCGGCGCAGAGCCTCCACGAGGGTGAGGTTGTGTTCCACGTTCCCGCTCGAGAACCGCGGGCTGAAGCTGCGGCTGTCACCGGGACCGGCGGTGTGGCCGGCGGACCAGTGCCCGGAGATGAGGCAGCGGCTGAGGACGCCGTACGCGGTCAGGCCGATGCCGAGCTCCCGCAGCGTGGGCAGAATGTCCGCCTCCACCGCGCGGGAGATCAGCGAGTACTCGATCTGCAGGTCGGCGACCGGGTGTACGGCGGACGACGAGGCCCGTGAGCGGCTGGAGCTGCTGCGCGTGCTCGGCGTCGAGGAGTTCCCCATGGAAGCAGCGGGCACGCCCGAACAGTGAAGCGGCCACCGGAGAAGGCGAACCTCCTTTCCGTCAGCAAACGCAGCCATAGGCTACGGCTGTCCTGACTGACTATCGCAGGCGGGGCCCGGGCCCGATCCGCTCCGGCCTGCTCACCTGCATTCGAGGAGACGGCGGTGAGAAGCAACGCCTCACGGTGGCCGATACCGATCATCGCGTTCGTTCTGGCAATGCCGCTGCTGACCGGCTGCGCCGTCGACAAGGGAACGGCGCTCGCTGCGGATTTCGAAGAGGACTGGGTCGGCGCTTCGGACGTCGAGAAGGTCAGCACCCTCGGGGACAACACCCTGCCCTTCATGGGAAAGGCGATCGGTGTGCTCGTCCTCAAGGACGACACCCCGCCCGACCGTGTGGCCGAGCGGGCGAACGAGCTGAGCGAGTACGTCGCACGCAACGACTCGATCACCGGCCGGATCACGGCGGACGGCATCACCGTCACCGTTGACGCGGACAAGCGGCGTGCCGGCGAAGTCGTGGCACTGTGGCGGTCACTGGCGACGGATGAACGGGTGGTGGACGGCGACATCAGTGGTTCGTCCTCGAAGAAGGGCCACCGCTGGCTGTCCAAGGTCACCGCCGTCGACTCCGCCGGCGCCCTTGGGTTCGACGACATGGCCGACAGCGGCGGCCGGCACCGACCGCTGTCGGATGTGACATCGGTCGAGGTCCGCACGGGGCGCGACGTGCGGCCCGGCCTCCTCGTCCAGTCGGACGTCGACGGTGGCCTCCCGACGGAGGCGATCGCCGCGTACGAGGCCGTGGTCGCTGAGCACCCGGTCGTCGGCGCGAGCCTGCAGTCCGCCCGCGTGGGCATCACCTTGGCGGACGCGGCGGATCGGGACGATGCCCCGGAACTCGCACGGAGGGCCGCACCGGGACTGGATGCGGCCGCCGTGTCGGTCACCGGCGAAGGCGGGGCCTGACCTCCGGGAAGGCGGTCGGCCTCCGGGAGGCGGGGAAGGCGGCGTGCCCGGCGGGGTGGGCCCCCGCGCTGCCAGGCACCGGCATGGAGGAGCATCTGGGCGACGGCCGGTCCAGGCCTCGGATCGTGAACGCCACGCGGGGTGCACCGCGACTTGATAGGCAAGTGAATGTTTGCCTATTCTTGGGGGCGTGGCCGACGACGTCTTCAAAGCCCTGGCTGACCCCACCCGCCGCACGATCCTCGACGAGCTCACCGAGAAGTCCGGGCAGACACTGTTCGAGATCTGCTCGCGGCTGAGCATGAAGCATCAGCTGGGCATCTCGCGCCAGGGGGTCTCCCAGCACCTCGCCGTGCTGGAAGCCGCCGGGCTCGTCGAGACCAGGCGGGAGGGCCGCTACAAGTTCCACGACCTGAACACGGCCCCTCTGCGGCATATCGCCGAGCGGTGGCTCGTGCCCGACACATCCGGACCGGAGAAGAGCACCCCATGAAGATCCATCTGACCAGCGTCTTCGTCGACGACCAGGCCAAGGCCCAGCACTTCTACACCGACATCCTCGGCTTCGTGACGAAGCACGACGTCCCGTTGGGCGAGAAGGACCGGTGGCTGACCGTCGTCTCGCCCGACGAGCCCGGCGGTACCGAACTCCTCCTGGAGCCCGTCGGCCACCCGGCCGCCAGGACCTACCGCGACGCGCTCGTCGAGGACGGCATCCCGCTCGCCCAGTTCGCCGTCGACGACGTCGAGGCGGAGTACGAGCGCCTGCGCGGCCTCGGCGTCCGCTTCATCCAGGAGCCCCTCAACATGGGGCCTGTCACCACCGCCGTCTTCGACGACACCTGCGGCAACCTGATCCAGATCGCGACGCAGCCGAAGTAGGCGTTCCGTCGACCGGCCGGACAGCGGTGGGGCGCTCACCGGATGTCCGTACACCGCACGGCGGAAGCCTACGCTGACCGGCATGCCGACCCGGGTGCCGATCAGCGACGAGCTGCGCTCCGCGTTGGGCTCCCCACGAAGGCCGTACTCCTGGACAGCAGCCCGCGCTCCCGGGTGTGGCGGGTCGGGCTGCGCGACGGTGGCCGGGTGATCGTCAAACAGATCACCGTTGGGGGCGGGGGCGGCACCGCGCCGCCCGGGGACGCGCGTTATGCGCGGGAGGTCGCCGCGCTGCGGCTCGCCGCACGGGCCACCCGCCCGAGCGTCGCACCCGCACTGCCCGGAACGGATCCCGCCTCCCGTGTGATGGTTCCGGAACACCTGGACGACCTCGGCGCGGCCGACGACTGGATGCCGGGCTACGCCGAGTCCCTGGCCCGGCTGCGGACTCACCGGACCGGCCGATACGGGCACGCTCCCCGCATGGTCCGGGCCGACTACCGCGGACGCCGACTCCTTCCTCGCCCTCGCCGAGGCCCTCGACGTCCCTGTCCCACCCGCGGTGCCGACGAACTCACCGGCCTGATCGACCGGCTCCGGCCCGCACCCCACCATGCGCTGCCTCACGGCGACCCCTGCCCAGGCAACGACCTGCGCACCGCCACCGACGTCCGCTTCGTCGAATTCGAGCACCGTCGCTGGGCAACGGCCTGGCCCAACTCGCCTACCTCCGCATCGGGTTCCCGACCTGCTGGTGTGCGATGTCGGTCACCGGTGCGCCCCTCGCGGAAGCCGAGGGCGTCTACCGTGCCCTCTGGCGGAGCCTCACCGGCACCGACGTCCCCGGCGACCTCGCCGACGCCTGCGCCGGCTGGCTCATCCGTGGCGACGCACTCGTCGGACGCGCCCGTCGCGAGTCGGTCGACCACCTCGCGCGGGTACCGGCGGAGGATTTCGAGTGGGGCTACGTCTCCGCCCGGGGAGCGCCTCGTCCACCGGCTCGGTGTGGTCGCGGACATGACCCGCGACCACGACCGTCTGCACGCACTCGGCCGCCTCTGCGCGGCACCGGCCGCGCGCGCCTGCTGGAACGCTGGTCCACGCTGCGCCCTCCGCCCGCGCAGAACACCCGCCCCCCGGGACCGACGGCCTGGGTGACCACCGACGGGCCACTCGTCGCCGTTCAGGCGTCCGGGTGGCCGGCGATGTTCAGGATGTTGCCGTCGGGTGCGCGGACGAAGAATCGGCGCAAGCCCCACGGTTCGTCGGTGAGCGGGTGCACGATCTCGTACCCGCGCCGTCGCGCCTCGGCGTACGCGTCGTCGACGCCCGCACCGACCCTGACCGAGGCGACCGGGTCCTGGGGTGCGGTGGCGTCGCGGGTGAGGAGCTGGAGCTCCGCACCTCCGTGGGGCGACCGGTAGCGAGCGACCCAGCCCAGATTGAAGTCCTCGACGCTCAGGCCGAGATAGCCGGTGTAGAAGTCACGGGCGGCCGCGATGTCCGGCACACGGAGATTCACTGTGATGCGGGTGGCTTCCATCATTGCTCCTCGAAAGCGGCAGGCTTGTCCCGTGGCGCACATCCGTGGCGAACGACCCGGGGCGCACGACAGGTGCTCGTGCCCTGCAGCCTGCCACCGAGCCTCAGCCCTCGTGCCGGCAACGCGCGGGAGCGCCGCCCCCACCTTCGACGCGCCGGGCGGACGGGGTGAGGGGCCGGGCGGGGACAAGGTGCCGGCGGGGCACCCGCCTGGGTTCGGGGCAGGTAGGCGCCCTTGGCGAGGACAGAGCCGGGTCGTAGACGGCGTGGTGGTCGGCGTCGTAGACAGGCTGATCATGCGGGCATAGCCGGAAGAACCGGTGCTGCGCCACCTGGTGTCCCCGGCGTGCGCCGACCGTGGCGGCGACCGCCGCCAGAACCCACACGCGATTCACCGCTTCCCCCGTGCCATCGCACAGAGATACGACGGGAGAAGGGCACTGCGTACCGAAGTGTCCACGCTGTGGCCTGCGGCCTCCGCGTGATCGTTCGCCTGCGCTCACACGTTGCGGGTCCTCGCTCCGGCAGACGTCGACAGCGGCGGCCCGGTCGTCGAAGCGCGGGCAGGATGCCTGCATCCGGGGCGCCGGCACCGTCCGGCTGTTCCCGGGAGGCCGACAGCACGAGGTGTCGTCGGACCTGCGCGTACGGAAGGAGGCCGAGGTCCGTCGTAGGCTGAGACCTCGCACGTGACGGACAGGAGGCTCAGGTGGCCGGGACGACGCTGGCCGAGGTGATGGCCGAGCTGGCCGAGCTCGAGGACCCGAAAGCGCGCGCGGTGAACAAGAAGCACGGTGACGACCACGGTGCGAACCTCAGCAAGCTGCGCGCCCTCGCGAAGCGGCTGAAGACGCAGCAGGATCTCGCGTGCGGGCTCTGGGAGACGGGTGACACCGCGGCGCGGCTGCTGGCGATTCTGATCTGCCGCCCTAAGGCGTTCGAGCGCGACGACTTGGACGCCATGGTGCGCGAAGCGCGTACGCCCAAGGTGCACGACTGGCTCGTGAACTACGTGGTGAAGAAGAACCCGCATGCCGAAGAGCTGCGCCTGGCCTGGTTCGCCGATCCGGATCCAGCGGTCGCGAGTGCCGGATGGGCGCTGACCACCGAACGCGTGGCGAAGAAGCCCGAGGGCCTCGACCTCTCAGGACTGCTCGACGTCATCGAGGCGGAGATGAAGAACGCCCCGGACCGCCTTCAGTGGGCGATGAACCACTGCCTGGCTCAGATCGGGATCGACCACGCCGGGCACCGCGCCCGTGCGATCGGCATCGGTGAGCGTCTTGAAGTACTCAAGGACTACCCGACTTCCCCGGGATGCACGTCGCCGTTCGCGCCCGTCTGGATCACCGAGCTGGTGCGCCGGCAGGACGCCCGGTAGGAAGGTTCGCACCGGTGGGGGCGAGGCCGGGCTGGGCCCGCGCCGCGACTCAGGGCCGGCCTCGGCATCAGGTACCGCTGAGCGGCGAGCCCCAGGTGTGGTCGTGGTGGGCTCTGCCCATCAGGTGCGCAAGCAGCAGCCCCGCGGTGTCCGGGGCGGTGGCTCGGGGGGCGCCCGCCGCAGTCAGGGCGGCACCGAGCCGCGCCTGCGCCGACTCCGGGCAGTGCATGTCGTTGAGAAGGGGAAGGGCGAGCAGGAGTCTGGCGGCGGATTCCTCCACCCCTTCAGCCGCGGGAGCGGGGTTGTCAGCGATGCGGGCCAGCTGGTTCCAGTCGATCCCGGCCCCCGAGAACCCTCCTTCCCAGGTGGCGATCCGCTGTCCGTGCCTCTGCCCCGGGTGAGTGAGGAGATAGTCGAAGCCGTAGTCGCCGACCGTGTTGCGGCAGACCACCACGACTCCGGAGCCGTCTGCCGCGGGCAGCCGGAACACCGGCCAGCGTTCAGGATCGAAGAGGATCTCGGACAGGGCATCGACATCGGCACCGTCGTCGCCGAACCACTCCGGAACAGGCCTCTCAGCACCTGTCACGTCGACACACATCGCCATGAGGTAGTTCGACCAGAAGCCCGGGCGAGCCAGCAGTGACTCCCCCGCAACCAGCGGGCCGCAGTCGTATCCCTTGATCAGCACCCCGCTAGCCTGCCACCTCGGGTGACCGCGCGCCCCGCCCTTGCCTCCACAGAGGGGAGCGCGGTACGGCCTCCGGCATCCCCCGGCAGACCGTGCTCGGGCCCGCAGACCACGAGACGGGCCGGCCGTCCGTCCCTGCCGGGTCCGGATCGGTACCGGTGCCGTCTTCTCCCCGCCGGCCACCGCACGACCACTGCCATGGAGCCCCCGGAAGTCCCCCGCCGCCACGGCCGTCCCGTCCGGAGAGCAGCCGCCTCGCACCCCGCCGAAATCGGCACCGAAACTTTCGAGACTCCGAAAGTTTCGGTGCCGCCTGTTCGGCGACATCCCGGCCTCCCTCAACCATTTTTCTTCCCACACCTGTGTTGACCAGCACAGAAGAGATCCACAATGTCGCCTGAGTTTCGGAAAGGTTACGTAAACCGTTGACAACTTCCTTGCCAGGCCCGACTGTTGTGACGCTCCCCGGCCGTGCACGGGATGCGCACGGCCGGGCTGTGTCACCTCATCGATGAACGCCGACGTGTGCTCGGCGTGTCTTTTGGTCACAGACCGCGCAATTCGCGAGGAGGAATCAACGCATGAGCGACACCCCGCACAACTCCGAACCACGTCAGGTCAGCCGCAGGAAGCTCGTCTTCGGCGGTGCCGGGGCGCTGGTGGCGGCCGGGACAGCAGGGCTGCTCCTTCCCAGCACGGCGCGCGCCGCAACGGTCCTCACCAGCAACGCGACCGGTACGCACAACGGCTACTACTACTCCTTCTGGACCGACGCCCCGGGCTCCGTCAGCATGACGCTGTCGGACACGGCCGGTTCGTACAGCAGCCAGTGGAGCAACACCAACAACTGGGTCGGCGGTCTCGGCTGGAGCAACGGCAGCCGCCGGGCCGTCACCTACTCCGGCTCGTTCAACCCGGGCAGCAACGGCTACCTGGCGCTGTACGGGTGGACCGCCAACCCGCTGGTCGAGTACTACATCGTGGAGAACTTCGGCCCGTACAACCCCGGTTCCGCCGGCACGAGGCGCGGCACGGTCACCGACGGCGGCGGTACGTACGACATCTACGAGTCCACCCGGACCAACCAGCCCTCCGTGGAAGGCACCAAGACCTTCCAGCAGTACTGGAGCATCCGGCAGAGCAAGCGCAGCAGCGGCACCATCAACACCGGCGCGCACTTCGACGCCTGGCAAGCGGCCGGGATGCCGATGGGGGCGTTCAACTACTACATGATCATGGCCACGGAGGGCTACCAGAGCACCGGCAGCTCCAGCGTCAGCCTGGGCGGTGGCGGGACCACGCCCACCACCCCGCCTCCGGGCGGGGGTACCACTCCTCCTCCGGCGACAGGTGCCTGCACCGCCACCTACCGCACCACCAGCTCGTGGAACAACGGCTTCAACGGTGAGGTGACCATCAATGCGGGCAGCAGCGGCGTCACCAACTGGAAGGTGCCGGTGACGCTGGCCGGCGGCCAGACGGTCACCTCCCTCTGGAACGGAACCTCGAGCCGGAGCGGGAACGTTCTGACCGTGACGCCGGTCAGTCACAACCGCACCCTGGGCGCGGGGCAGTCGACGTCGTTCGGCTTCACCGTCAGCGGACCCAGCAGCCCGTCCCCATCGGTCGGCAGTTGCAGCGTGGGCTGACCTCGGCGTCCCACGTACCCACTCGCTCCGGCGCGGTGCCCCTCGGGCACCGCGCCGTTGCCGGTCCTGGGGCCTGGTCCAGTGGTCAAGCGGGAACGGGCAAGCAGCGCTTCGACCGCGATGGGCCGGCTCACGAGCTTCGTGAGGGGATTCTCCGGAACCACGACCACCTCGGCAGTCATCATCACCGTCGGCGGACTGATGCTGTTCCTGGCCGTCCACGGCGGGATCCGCGGCACAGCCCGCGTACAACTGGCCGAAGTGGCTATTCTGCTGATCGCTGCCGTCGTCCTCGCCGCGATGGTGCTCCGACGCTTCGACTGGGACCCCAGCCGCCTCCTGGACGCCGCTGCTGCGGGCAGCGGATTGGGCGACGCCCTCCTCGGTCCGGGCTGAGTCCTCCACCCGAGCAATGCCCACGCTCAGCACTACCGGAAGCTCGCAGCATCAGCCTTCACGAGGCGCACCGACTGACACTCCCGCAGCGTTTCGCCACCGGCCCCGCCCGGAGATTCGAGGTGCAGGGTCGCCCCGCCACTCGTGCGAGTTGCTGGGCGGCAGTCGTACGCGGAGGCGCCGGTCGAGATGCAGACCTCGACCGGTGCGTTCCGTTCCACCGGGCGGGCACTGAGGTCACATTCGACCTCCAGCCCCGCCGGACACCGCCCGAGAGACCCACCGGCCACCACAACCCACGAACCCCTTCAGACCTACTGAGCGGGCAATAGCCTGGACCAGGGCCCAGCCCGCAACCAACCCAGGAGGAACCGTTGAGAATGCTCATCAACGTGCCGGAGACCGTCGTCGCCGACGCCCTTCGCGGCATCGCCGCCGCCCACCCCGAGCTCACCGTGGACGTCGAGAACCGTCTGGTCGTGCGGCGCGACGCGCCCGTGGCCGGGAAGGTGGGGATCGTCTCCGGCGGCGGGTCCGGGCACGAACCCTTGCATGCGGGGTTCGTCGGGCCGGGAATGCTGTCCGCCGCGTGTCCCGGGGAGGTCTTCACCTCCCCCGTGCCCGACCAGATGGTGCGGGCCGCCGCCGCGGTCGACAGTGGTGCGGGAGTGCTGTTCGTCGTCAAGAACTACACCGGTGACGTGCTGAACTTCGACATGGCGGCCGAGCTCGCCGAGGAGGAGGGCATTCGGGTCGCCCGGGTCCTGGTCGACGACGACGTGGCGGTGGCCGACAGCACGTTCACGGCGGGCCGCCGCGGCACGGGCGCGACGGTGTTCGTCGAGAAGATCGCCGGTGCCCTCGCCGACGAGGGTGCGCCGCTCGAAAGGGTGGAGGCGGTGGCGCGGCGGGTGAACGAGTCCTCCCGGAGTTTCGGGGTGGCGCTCAGCGCGGTGACCACTCCGGCGAAGGGCAGTCCGACCTTCGATCTCCCGCCCGGGGAACTGGAGTTGGGCATCGGGATCCACGGGGAGCCGGGGCGGGAGCGGCGCTCGATGATGACGTCCGGAGAGATCGCCGATTTCGCCGTCCACGCGGTGCTGGAGGATCTGCGGCCGAACGGTCCCGTGCTGGCCCTCGTCAACGGGATGGGCGCGACACCGCTGCTGGAGCTGTACGGGTTCAATGCCGAGGTACATCGGGTGCTGTCCGAGCGGGGCGTGGCCGTGGCTCGTACGCTGGTGGGGAACTACGTGACGTCGCTCGACATGGCGGGCTGCTCGGTGACGCTCTGTCAGGTGGATGAGGAGATGCTACGGCTCTGGGACGCGCCGGTTCAGACGTCTGCGCTCCGCTGGGGCCGGTGAACCACTGCCCGGCACGCGTGAGGGAACAGGAGATCTTGTGCTCGACACCGACTTCTTCCTTCGCTGGATGGCCGCCACCGCGGCGGCCGTCCAGCGTGAGGCGAGCCGTTTGACCGACCTCGACGCCGCGATCGGGGATGCCGATCACGGAAGCAACATGCAGCGCGGCTTCACCGCGGTGACGGCTGTACTGGAGAAGGATCCTCCCGCGACACCCGGGGCCGTGCTGAGGCTCGTGGGGCGGCAGTTGATCTCGACGGTGGGCGGGGCGTCCGGACCGCTGTACGGGACGCTCCTGCGGCGTACCGGAAAGGCGCTGGGCGACACACCCGAGGTGACGCCCGGTCAACTGGCCGAGGCGTTCGGTGCGGGCGTCGCCGCTGTGGCTCAGCTGGGCGGTGCACAGGCCGGCGACAAGACGATGCTCGATGCGCTGCTGCCCGCCGTCGACGTGCTTGGGGTTTCGTTCGCGGCGGCCCGGGACGCGGCGCAGGCAGGTGCGCTGGCGACCGTGCCGTTGCAGGCGCGCAAGGGCAGGGCCAGCTATCTGGGCGAGCGCAGCATCGGACATCAGGATCCGGGTGCGACGTCGTCGGCGCTCCTGGTCGCGGCGCTCGCCGAGGCCGCGGGGACGAGCGGCGGAGGAGACGCGTGAGTGAGGAGAAGCAGGTCGGGATCGTCCTGGTGTCGCACAGCGGCCCGGTGGCCGAAGCCGTCGTGGAGCTGGCCAAGGAGCTGGCGGCCGGTGGGGCGACCGCCCCGGTTGCTGCGGCCGGGGGCACCTCCGCCGGAGGGCTCGGGACCAGTGCGGAGCTGATCGCCGGGGCCGCGAGGTCGGTGGACAGGGGCGTGGGGGTCGCGCTGCTCGTCGATCTCGGGAGCGCGGTGCTGACGGTGAAGGCCATGCTGTCCGAGGGTGGCGAACTGCCGTACGGCGCACGGCTGGTGGACGCGCCGTTCGTCGAGGGCGCGGTCGCCGCCCTGGTGACCGCGTCGGCCGGGGGCGATCTGGCCGCGGTGGAGGCAGCGGCGGCGGACGCTTACGACTACCGCAAGGTGTGAGCGGAGGCAGGCCGTCCCGCGCGCGGCGGGGCGGCCTGCCAGGAGTCACCCGCGTGTTCAGGTCACCGTGCAGACCGCTCCGTTGAGCGTGAACTGCTGGGGCTCGGTGAAGGTACCCGAGTACGTGCCCTGGAAGCCGAACGACTGGGTGCCGCCTGCGGCGATCCGGCCGTTGAAGCCCACGTTGGTCGCGGTCACCGCGCCCGAGGACGGCGAGAGGGCCGCGTTCCAGGCTTGGGTGACCTTCTGTCCCGACGGCAGGGTGAAGCCGAGCTTCCAGCCGTCGACGGGTGCGGTTCCGGTGTTGGTGACCGCGACGTCGGCGGTGAATCCGCCCGACCACGAGTTCGTGCCGTAGGCCACGCGGCAGGTGCCGGGCACGGGCGGCTCACCCGGGTTCTCCGTGCCGCCACCGGTGTTGACGGCCGAGGAGAAGGAGGTCACTCCGAGGCCGGCGCCGTTCTGCCAGGGCTCGAACCCTGCCTGGACGCTGGTGAGGTACCACGAGGGCTGGGCCATGCCCCGGGCGACGGTCTGGTCGACGAAGTCCATGACGTCGAAGGTCCAGCTGCTGATCGCGGACGGTGCCACGAACGAGATCACGTCGTTGCCGCCGTTGCTCCCGGTCCAGACCTCCCAGGTGCGGCCGCCGACGGAGGCGGTGCCGGCCTGCGAGCCGATCGGCTGGATGGGACCCACCCGGTTGAACCAGATCATGATCTCGGTCCGGTTGACTCCGTCGGTCTTCGGCTCCGGGTCGAGCCAGATGTCGTAGGACGCGTTGTAGACCGCGTTGGCGACGTAGGCGTACGTGATGCTGCTCGGCGCGCTGCTGATCGAGCTCAGCCGCTCGGGGAGTGCGGTCCCGGGCGAGCAGTTCGTGTAGTGGCAGCCGTTGAAGACGGACGGGTAGGACTTGGGTGCCCCGTTCGTCGGAACCGACCCGCCGGCCCTCTCGACGGTGAAGCCGTTGGCGGTGACGTTGACGCACTGTTCGTCAGCGGTGCCCCAGCGGTTGTTCTGGACCACGTACCGCCCCTGGATGACGGCCGTGCCGTACTGGTCGCAGATCAGGGTGTCGGCGTGAGCGGGTGTCGCGACCGTGCCGAGCGCCGCGAGCGAGGCCAGTGCCACGAGTAACGCCGTCACGGCGCTCCGTGCGGACCTGAGAGAGGCGATGAGGCTCTTCATGATGTCCTTTCGGTAGGACCCGATGATGGGAGCGCTCCCAGTTCTTGCTCCGGCGTGGAACCTATGGGGCTGTCGGGACTCTCCACAAGGGCCCCTCCGTAACACTTCCCGCGCCACCCCACGCCGGACGCCGCGCGGACGGGTCGCACACGGTCCGGCGGGTACGACACATCCCGGCAACAGGCACGCAATCAACAAATTGTTTAAAGCCCATACGGTCTCGTGCTGTTGGACCTTCTCCGTCCCTCCCCGCCCGCCCTTGGAGCGCCCCATGGTGTCCGCAACACCCGTACATCCCGTCGACGCGGTCCCACCGATACGCCAACTGGCGGCCTTCGGGCTGCAGCATGTGCTCGCCATGTACGCCGGCGCGGTGGCCGTGCCGTTGATCGTGGGCGGCGCGATGAAGCTGCCGCCCGCCGATCTGGCCTATCTGATCACCGCGGACCTGCTGATATGCGGGGTGGCGACGCTCATCCAGTGTGTCGGTTTCTGGCGCTTCGGTGTGCGTCTGCCGATCATGCAGGGCTGTACGTTCGCAGCCGTCTCGCCGATGGTGCTGATCGGCACGCAGGGCGGCGGGCTGCCGGCCATCTACGGATCCGTGATCGTCGCCGGACTCGCGATCGTCCTCCTGGCCCCGGTCTTCGGACGGCTGCTGAGGTTCTTCCCGCCTCTCGTGACGGGCACGGTGATCCTGATCATCGGTGTCTCGCTGCTGCCGGTGGCCGGCAACTGGGTGGCCGGCGGCGCGGGTGCGCCGGACTTCGGCGCCCCGAAGAACCTTGCGCTGGCGGGCTTCGTCCTGGTCGTAGTCCTGGCTGTCCAGGGCTTCGCGCCGGCCTTCCTGAGCCGGATCGCCGTGCTGATCGGCATCGCGGTGGGCCTCGCGGTATCGGTGCCGTTCGGGTTCACGGACTTCGGCGGGGTCGGGGACGCACACTGGGTGGGCATCAGCACGCCCTTCCACTTCGGCGCTCCGACGTTCCACGCCTCGGCCGTCATCGCGATGCTGGTCGTGGCCCTGGTGACGATGACGGAGACGACCGGGGACTTCATCGCCGTCGGCGAGATGACCGACCGCAGGGTCGAGCCGCGCGCCCTGGCCGACGGGCTGCGGGCCGACGGTCTGTCCACGGTCCTCGGTGGCGTGTTCAACACCTTCCCCTACACGGCGTTCGCCCAGAACGTGGGCCTGGTCGGCATGACCAAGGTCCGCAGTCGCTGGGTGGTCGCCGCGGCGGGCGCAATCCTCGTCCTTCTCGGGCTGCTGCCCAAGCTGGGCGCCGTCATCGCGGCCATTCCGGCTCCGGTGCTGGGTGGTGCGGGCCTGGTGATGTTCGGGACCGTCGCGGCGAGCGGTCTGCGAACCCTGGCCCAGGTCGAGTTCAAGGACAACAACAATCTGACGATCGTCGCCGTCTCGGTGGCGATGGGTGTGCTGCCGGTCGGGGTGCCGACGCTCTACGACCAGTTCCCGGCCTGGTTCCAGACGGTGATGCACAGCGGGATCAGCGCGGGCTGTCTGACGGCCATCGTGCTGAACATTCTCTTCAACCACCTTCACTCGAAGCCGGGTTCACGGCCGGAGGCCGCCGCCGCCCCGGTCGGCGTGCCCGTCGGCCGGGGCGAGGAATCCGTCCGGAAGGCCGGCGATCAGAAGGCCGACGATCAGCGCGTCTGAACCGTCCGGGCGCGGTGCGGCCCCGGCCGCACCGTCGGTTCCAGGGGTCGGTGCGGCACCCTTCGGAGGGTGCCGCACCGGTGGTGGTTCAGGCTGCCGGGGCGAGCACCGCCCCGGCAGCGACCTCGATCCGCACCTGCCGGGTCGTGCCGTTCACACTCACCGCGAGGGTGACGGTGCCCGGCCGCAGGGCGATGAGCGTGCCGGTGACCGGGTCCAGCGCCGCGACGTGACGCCCGCGGGTATCGCCCGGTTCGCCGATGTGGAGATTCGGGGAACCGGTCCAGTCGGCGCTGAGCGGGAAAGCGACCGGCACGGTCCTCGCCCCCTGGGTGACGCTCGCGCCGACCTTCGTACGCTCTCCCGTGCCGATCACGGACGGCACGTCGAGCGTCAGGGCGTCGACGTGGGCACGCGTCTGGGCCGACACCCAGTCGGGTCCGCCCTGCCACGGCCGGTGGCGTGCCGTCGTCTGCTCCGCGGGCGACACGCGGTCGGCGCCGATCAGGCTCCAGCCGGTGAAGCCCCCCTCGTCCGCCGGCCCTGCCGGTGCCTTGCCGGAGTTCCCGTTGATCAGATACGGGACGCCGTCGACGTGCGAGGCATGGAAGACGCCCACATGACTGCCGATCAGGGCCGCCCCCTTGCCCGTCGTGCGGCGGAAGCCGGCGAGCCACTGTTCGACGAGAGCAGCTTCCTTCCTGTCTCCGAGCTGGCTGCCCTTCTGGACGGTGGGGTCGCGCGGCGGCACGTGCTCGACCAGCATGACGGAGCCGACCGACGAGTCCTTCGCTGCCGCGTCCAGCTGCGCGCGCAGTTCCTTGATCTGGGCGAAGCCGCCGCCCCGCAGGCTGAGGCTCGATGTGTCGAGCGTGATGACACGGGTGCCCTTGTGGTCGAACGTGCGCTGGGCGGGGCCGAATTCGGTGATGAAGTTGTCGATCTTCCCGCCCATCACCTCGTGGTTGCCCGGTACGTAGTACCAGGGCAGTGTGTCGCCGAGTTCCTCCTCGAGGACACGGCGGGCGAAGGCGAGGTCCGCGGGTGATCCCTCGTCGACGAGGTCTCCGTTGACGACCAGGAAGTCCGGCTGTGCGGCCTTGATCTCCTGCAGGGTGCGACGGGCCTGCCGGACGATCGCGCTGTCCGGGTCGCGGGCGACGAACTGGGCGTCGGACATCACCGCGAACTGCCAGTCCCTGCGTTCGGTGACGGCGGCCGGGTCGATCAACGGGTCCGCAGGGGCTGTCTGTTCGGGCAGCTCGACGGTCGGGGGCACCTGGGCGGACAGGTCGTCGATGACGATCTCACCGGTGTACTGCCGGGCGGCCGCCGTCTCGGCGAGATAGAAGCGGTGTACGGACAACGGCATCGCCACGCCCTGCGGTACGGCGAACGTGACCTGGCGCCAGCCCGTCCAGGTGACGTAGGGGCCGCGCAGCAGCTGGTCCGAACCCGCGGCGTCCTTGAGGTGCAGGGTCGGCCAGGCGCCGTTGCCGTCACCCTTGATCCACAGGGTGAACGACTGGGGCTGGCCGGGTACGGGGACGGGCTGCGGTGGCGCGGCGTAGGCGGCGCGCGTCGCGGTCGACATGGTGAAGTCGTAGGTGAGCCGCAGTCCGGTACCGGTGTGCCCCTCGGGTGTCGCGGCGAGGGAGCCGGCCGCCCTGGCCTGGCTGAACTTCCAGGACCCGGCGTCGTCGAAGGCCGACACCGCCTGCTCGGTGAGCCCGACGCTCACCGCGAGGGTGGTGGTGGCGCCCTGGACGGTGGCCTTGATCTGTCCCGCACCGCTGCCCGTGCGGGACCTGACGGTGAACGAGCCCCGGCCGTCGTCGCCGATGTCGAACAGGGCCCGGTCGTAGTCGAGAGTGACGTCGTCCGGCTCCACGGGTGCGCTGGTGCCGTGGGCGTCGAGGCCCACGATGCCGAAGGTGCCGGTTGCCTGCGTGTCCGCGAGGCCGACCCGGACCGTCGTCGGCTGGATCCGGACCAGCCGGTCCAGGACGGTGAGCGTGGTGGCGCCGTGGGCACCGGCCCGTTCCGCCCGCACGTCGGTCGTGCCGCCGCGGCGGGCGGTGAAGGTGCCGTGGGAGTCGACGCTGCCGATGGCCGGGGCGGTGGTGCGCCAGCGCGGAGTGCCTCGGGCGGGCCCGTACGTCTCGTCGAACCCGGCGGCCGTGAGCTGTCGCGTCAGGCCCGGGAAGACGCGCTCGGGGTGGCCGCCCCCGACGGGGTCGGCGCCGGGGGCGGCGCCGGCCGGTGTGCGGGTCTCCACCCAGAATCCGTGGAGGCTGCCGCTGCCGTCGGGCGCGGTGAGGGCGAGGCCGTTGGGTACGGTGCGCTCGCTTCCGTCGGACGGGCTGTTCTCCACCTGGAGCGTGTCGCTGCCGGGTTCGCGGGCGACGAGTGTCGACGAGCCGCCGCCGTCCAGGTTGAGCGCGCTGTACGAGCCCGCCTGACGCATCATCAGGCCCAGTTCGGTGAGCGTGACGCCGCCGCTGTCGGTCTGGCGGCCGTCGACCGTGATGACCTGCATGGTGCGGCCGTCCTTGGAGAAGCCGACCGCGGTGCGGGGCGCGGCCGTGTTGTTGCCCTCGCCGTCGTGGTTCTGGGCGGCGCCGTCGACGACCAGGAGCTCCCTGCCGCCGACGGCGGTCCGCGGCACCGCACCGCTGTCGGTGCGTGCCCGGTACTCCATGGCGACGGGGTCACCCGGCTGCAGAGCGGTCAGCAGTGCCGCTCCGGCCTCGCGTCCGACGAGGACGGTGGTGCCTTCTGGTACGGGCCCCGAGCCCGGGGTGGCCGACACGGAGACGACCCTGCCGTCCTGTACGGCTGCCTCGGCGACGGGGGACGCGCCGTCGACGGTCAGGGCGCGGTCCGCGCTGCCCCAGGCGGAGGTGTAGGCGCCCACTCCCCCGGCGGGCACGTTCGCGGCGTTGTACGCGGCGAGGGGATGCTGGCCGGAGGGAAGCGTCAGGCTTCCCTCGAAGTACAGCTGCAGGACACGCCCTGCGTTCTCCGGCCCGATGCCCACAGCACGGTTGACGCCCGGGGCGGGCGAGTGGACCGGGCTGCCGTCCTTGATCCCGGGGCCCTGCGGCGCTCCGGTCTGGTTGATGTCGAAGAAGTCCGCGTTGATCGCGGCCACGGTGCGCCGGCCCTGACCCGGGTCGTGCCCGGCGGCCAGTTCGGAGACCGTTCGCCGTTCCGCGACCTTGCCGGCCGAGAGGTAGTCGGCGCGCGCTCCGCCGTCCAGGTCGACCGAGAGGGTGTCGACCCGTAGCCACTTGTCGGATTCGAGGCGGTCGTAGGAGCTGAGCCGGATGCCGGGGGCGAGCGGCCGGGAGCTCCGGGCGGTCTCGATGCCGTCGCCGTCCACGACGGCTCTCGCCCCACCCGACGGACTGCTCGCGGGTGGCGGGGCCACCGGTCTGAGGACCTCGGCGGAGTTGCGGGGGCGCGGATCCGGACCCGAATCGGCGGCTGCGGGCGCTATGGCCCCGACCGTCATCGCGGACACCGTCGCGAGCAGCACGAGCGGCCGCACTGCGGTGCCGAGTATGCCAAGGCCCACAAGTCCTCCTGGTGCAGAGCTGGTTGCGCCGGCAGTAAGCGCTGTCGGCGCACAGCATGGCCGGGCGTGCGGTGCCGCACCAGAGGACAACGGGGACATCAGGAGAAACAGCGGGCGGCGAAGGAATGACCGTCGGACCGGGTGGCTCGGTTCTCGGCCGAACGGGCGGCCGTCGATGGCCTTCCGGAACACCGCCCGGCAGACTTGGCGACATGCCGACATCAAGGCGCAGTGCGGGCGTTCTGCTCTACCGGATCACCGGGGGCGGGCGGGACGTCGACGTGCTGATCGGGCACATGGGCGGCCCGTTCTGGGCGGGCCGCGAGGCGGCTTCCTGGTCGATCCCCAAGGGTGAGTACGAGCCCGGGGAGGAGCCGGCGGCAGCCGCCCGGCGGGAGTTCGAGGAGGAGCTGGGGCTGCCGGTACCGGACGGCACGTGGGTGTCGCTCGGCGAGGCGCGTCAGTCGAGCGGCAAGACCGTGACCGTCTGGGCCGTGGAGGCCGAACTGGACCCCGCGCAGGCGGTTCCGGGAACGTTCACCATGGAGTGGCCCAGAGGGTCCGGTGTGCAGCGGGAGTTCCCGGAAATGGACCGGTTCGCCTGGTGCACACCGGACGAGGCCGCGGAACGCCTGGTGGCGGGCCAGCGCGTCTTCGTCGACCGGCTGCGCGGTTACGTCCGGGACGGGCGGGCGCCCACGGACCCGTAAGTCCCGGAATCCATGTTCCCGGCGCCCGTCACCGGGCGGCCGGCCCGCAGTTCGAGACGGTCCCCCGTGAAGCGGCTGCGGAAGCTGCGGTCGTGCGAGACGACGACGACGGCGCCCCGGTACCGGGCGAGTGCCGCCTCGAGCTCCTCGACCAGGCTCAGCGCGATGTGGTTCGTCGGCTCGTCCAGAACCAGCAGATCGGCGGGCCTGGTCACCAGGCGCGCCAGGGCCAGCCTGCGCTGCTGCCCGACGGAGAGCGCGGCGACGGAGACGGTCAGGTCTTCGGGACGGAAGAGGCCGAGCGCCAGCAGGTCCTCGGCGTACTCATCGGCGAACCCCGGCCGGCCCGCGGCGAACGTGGCGAGCAGCGAGCGGCGCGTGGGCCTGACGGGGAGTTCCTGCGGGAGGAAGCCGATCCGTGCCCGGCGCCGGACCGTGCCGGCGTCGGGCGCGAGGTCCCCGGCCAGAACGCGCAACAGGGTGGACTTGCCCGCACCGTTGGGTCCGGTGATCAGGAGTCTCTGCCCCGGGCCGATGCGCAGCGCCGGCAGGTCCAGGCGGTCGCCGACGACGACGGAATCGAGCTCGGCCGGCGGCTCGGAGCTCCCTGCCCCCGGGCCGGCTGATGTCGCGAGTTCGGCCGTGAAGCTCAGCGGGCGGGGAGGCGCGGGCACAGGCGTGCGGCGCAGCGCCTCCAGACGGGTCCTTGCCGCCCTGACCTGCCCTGACAGTTTGGCTTCGTGTGATCTGCGGTGCTTGCCGAAGCCCTGCCCGGGATCCTTGCCGGTGGCCGCCAGACGTTGACCGGCCGCGCCCACCAGCTCCTCGGTACGGGCCAGCTCGGCCAGCCACTCCTGGTGCTCCTGCGCCCATCGCCGACGTGCGGCCGCCTTGGCCTTGCGGTAGCCGTCCCAGCCGTCCCCGTACCGGGAGACGCCGCGCAGGTCCCGGTCGACCTCCAGGATCACGGTGGTGGTCCGCTCCAGGAACGCCCGGTCGTGGGTGACGGCCACCACGGTGCCGCGGTGGGCGCGGAGGTGGTCCTCCAGCCAGGTGACGGCGGCGACGTCGAGATGGTTGGTGGGTTCGTCGAGCAGGAGGAGTTCCGGAGCGGCGGCGAGTACGCAGGCCAGGGCCAGTCGGGACTGCTCCCCGCCGGACAGGGTGCCGAGCCTGCGGTCCCGGCCGAGGTGGCCCGAACCGAGGCCGTGCAGCGCCGCGTCGGCCCGGGCGTCGGCCTGGTACCCGCCGCGTTCCTCGTACGCCGACAGCAGGTCACCGTACGCACCGAGCTCCGCTTCGGTGGGATTCCCGTCGGACATTGCCGCTTCGGCCGCGCCGATCAGGCGCTCCAGGGTGCGGAGCTCGGCGAGGGCCGCGTCGATCGCGTCCTGGACGGTGCTGGCGGGGTCGAGCGTGAGGGTCTGGGCGAGGTAGCCGGTGCCGCCGGGGAAGGTGACGGTGATGTCGCCGCTCTCCGGGGCCTCGGCCCCGGCCATCAGACGGAGCAGGGTGGACTTGCCGGAACCGTTCTCGCCGATGACGCCGACCTTCTCGCCGGGACGGACGGTGAGGGACACCTGGTCGAGGACGGGTCGGTCTCCATAGGCCTTGGAGACGTCTTTCATGGACAACTGGGCGCGGTGGCACTGGGGAGTCATGAGGGCTTTCCCTGGGGTGACAGGCCTCGGCAGCGCTCAGCGGAACAGCTGCGGGGCGGCGGTGTCGGTCGGCGGGAAGGACTGCGGCACGACTGCGCGACCCGGTGGGTCACGCGGCGACGCTCGGCGTCGCGCGGCGGCGTCCTGGCCGGGAATCAGAGAAAGAAGGAGTACGAACCCATGCGGTCAGTGTAATCACGCTCCGACGGATACCGGCATCGGTTTCGGCCGGGGCGGCCCGGAGCTGTGCGCTCCGAGCCGTCGTCGTGGGTCGTCGGCGGTGGCTGTCGGGCTCGCAGGGCGTGCCGGGGTCAGGTCAGGCGTACCGGCAGCGCGCCGAATCCGTGGGCGATGAACGACTCGACCTGTCCGGCCGGGACCGACAGGTCGGCCAGGCGCAGTTCCGGGAACCGGGCGAAGAGTGCGGGCGGCGCGATCGTCGCCCCGAGCCGGGCCAGCGGCACGCCGATGCAGTAGTGCACACCGTGGCCGAAGGAGAGGCGTTCCTTAGTTGTCGAGGGTCATGTATGCGACAAGACTGGGGCGGCCGCCACTTCGTGGGACCGCTCTTCGGGGCAGCAGGCGAGGGTCAGTGGTCGCTCAACGCTCCCGTGGCGTGCTGCGCGTCGTCACCTTCGGGCATCCGGCGCAGCCTGCCCGTGTCCTGCGGCCTGCTCAGGACGAGCGCCGCCACGTCGTCGCGGCGCACCCCTCCGGAGAACTTCTCCAGGTCGGCCTGGAGCGCGTCCAGCACCTGGCGGGGGTCGCGCCCCGCCCACTCGGCGAGCCGTTCGTCCAGCGGGTAGAAGGTCCCACCGGAGTCGCGGGCCTCGGTCACCCCGTCCGTGAACACCAGGAGCGCCGCGCCGTGAGGAAAGGCGAGCCACTCGGCGGCGCGCGCCTCCGTGCTGAGCTCCGCCATCCCGAGGGGTACGGACGTCCGGTGCAGGGGCACCTTCGACACCGACCCACCGCGCAGCAATCTCGGCGGAAGGTGTCCGCAGTTCACGGCCCGCACCCGGTCGCCGCCGTCGAATCCGAGCAGCAGGGCGGTGACGAACCGCTCGGCGTCCCCGGTCTCGGCGGAGAAATGGTTGTGCCGGGCCACCGCGGCCTCCAGGGCGTCGGCCACCCCGGTGAGCTCGGCCTCCCGGATGGCCGCTTCGCGGAAGGCACCGAGCGCGGCGAAGCCCGCGCCGATCGCGGGCAGTCCCTTGCCCTGGACGTCACCGATGATGACCCGTGTCCCGTAGGGCGACTGCACGACGTCGTAGATGTCGCCGCCGACGAAGCGGTCCTCCTCGATCGGCTCGTAGATCCCGTGCGCCCGGACCTGCTCGGTGACGATGGGCAACGGCCGGAGAATCTGTCGCTGGAGTGCCACGGCCGCCGAACGCAGCCGGGCGATCTCCCTGGCATGCCGGATACGGGCGGCGCAGGCCGCGACTCCCAGGGCGCTGGCCACAGCGGTGAAGCAGATGACGAAGGTGACGTCCCAGAAGGCCCCGGCGGACCCGATGAGGGACGCGGCCACCACGACCGTGACCCACAGCGCCACACAGATCGTCTGGCGGACCGTACAGAAGACCGAGGCCAGCGCGGGCAGGACCACCAGGAGCGGAATGATGGGCAGCTCCTCGCCGCTGAGGACGTCGAGGAGGACGACCATGACAGACAGCAGCACCAGCCCTGCGGCGAGCGCCCAGCTCCTGACGCGGGAGGCACCGGCCGCCGCCTCACCCGGATCCGTCCCGGGCAGCGGCGTCCGGCGCGCCGCTGCCGGCAGCCGGAGCCCCATGACCACGAAAGGCCTCTCGCCGATTCGTCGGTGTCATCCCACCTGTTCCAAACTACCTTTCCCTCGGGCCGGGGTCCTGGCGTCGGTGCGCCGCTCCGGTTCCGCAGGGACCAGCGCCGAGAGGAACGCGGTCCGGCGGCGCAGCCGGAAGCCGAGCGATTCGTAGAGCCGGATGGCGTTGACGTTCGACGCGGCCGCGTGCAGGAAGGGCGTCTCACCGCGTTCCTCGATGCCGTGGGCGACGGCCCGAACGAGCCGCGTCGCGAGCCCCTCCCCTCGTACGGACTCATCGGTGCACACGCCACTGATCTCGGTCCAGCCGGGCGGGTGAAGCCGCTCGCCCGCCATCGCGACGAGCACCCCGGAGCGACGGATGCCCAGATAGGTACCGAGCTCGACCGTGCGCGGCAGGAACGGGCCGGGCCGGGTGCGCGCGACGAGTTCCAGCATCTCCGGCACGTCGGCGGGGCCCAGGAGCACCGCCTCCGGGTCGGGTGCGGTGTCCACGCCGTCGTCCACCAGCTGCACACCCTCGGCCTGGAAGACGATCTCCCAGTCGTCCGGCGGCGGCTCCCGGAAGGCGGTGAGGGTGATGGACTCGCCCGGCCCGGCGAGCGCGGCGACATCGGCCCAGTCCTGCGCCTCGGGCCGGTCCGGCAGGGCGAGCCACGGGGTGACGTCGGGCGGGTAGCGCAGGATCCTGCCCCGGTGCTCCGCGAAGTGGGCATGGGGTCCGGTCAGCGAGGCGCGGGCCGGATTGTCCAGAGGGTGCGCCGCGTCGCCCAGAGGGTGCGCCGCGTCCGGACGCGTCGGGTCGCCGGAGGAGCTCATGCCACCGCCCCGCTCGCGTGCGCACCGACCCCTTCGGGTGCCACTGCCCGGATCCGAACGGCGGCACCGACGAACGGCACAGGAAGTCGGCTTCCCGTTCCGGGTCCGTCATGGCGGTCGCGTACACAGGCCTTGGGCATGGGCTCCTCGCTCCGGTTGGTCTCAGCAGCTGACGACAGCATCGGAAAGCCCATTCGCCATGCACCTATTCCCGGGACGTCCGACTGTTCATGAGCGTGTAATCAAGGCACCGGGCAGCGGCCCTCGACGGCCGGTGGCGGGCTCGCCCCGGCAGCCGCTGCAGGACAGTCGGCCGGATCGCGGGCCGCTAAGGGGATCGTGCCCCCAACGTGCCCTTCGCTGTGGCACCCTGGAGACGGCCGCCCCACCGGGCTCCCCCGTACCGGTGGGGCGGTTCCGTGCTTGCTCGCGCCCAGGGGCGGTTCCGTGCTTGCTCGCGCCCAGCGGGCCTGCGGGACGGGCTTCCGGGAACGGCTCCTCTGGACGGCCCCCAGGGACGGCTTCTGGGGCGATAGCGATGATTCCCGGCCAATTCCGGGCACATATGCGGCTCAAATCCGCCTTTCACGCATGCGGGCAGAGCCTCCGGGAAGGCGCCCAGACCTCATGGCCTACGACCTGAGGAGCGTGACGGCATATGACGGAGCACACCGCGCAGACCGCCGACGTGACGCGAGCAGGAGCGGCGGACGAGCTGCCGTGGATCGAGGACGCGGGAAAGATCGCGCCCAAGGACGCACGCACCCTGTCGAAGCTCTTCTTCGACCGGCTGCAGGTGCTCGAGGAGGGCACGCCCGAGTACCAGTACGCGCGCAACACGCTCATCGAGATGAACCTGTCCCTCGTCCGCTTCGCCGCGGGGCGCTTCCGCAACCGGGGCAGCGGCGACATGGAGGACATCGTCCAGGTCGGCACCGTGGGCCTGATCAAGGCCATCGACCGTTTCGACCTCTCCCGTGAGGTGGAGTTCACCTCGTTCGCCGTGCCGTATATCGTCGGTGAGATCAAACGGTTCTTCCGCGACACCAGCTGGTCCGTGCATGTGCCCCGGCGCCTGCAGGAACTGCGGGTCGAGCTCGCCAAGGCGAAGGAGACCCTGTCGGCCGGCCTGGACAGGGACCCCACCGTGCACGAACTCGCCGAGCATCTGGGCCTCGAGGATGCGGAGATCACCGAGGGCATCGTCGCCGCCAACGGTTACACGGCGGGATCGCTCGACATGCCGACCGACGCCGCGGATTCCGCGGGACACATGACGAGCGGCCGCACCTACGCGGATGTGCTGGGGAGGATCGACCCCGCCATGGAGGCGGTGGAGAATCTTCATGCACTCGCGCCCCTGCTGGGTGAACTCGACGCGCGTGAGCGCCGCATCATCGACATGCGGTTCGGCCAGGAACTGACGCAGGCCCAGATAGGCGACCGTCTGGGGATCTCCCAGATGCATGTCTCCCGGCTGCTGGGCCGCATTCTGGACAAGCTCCGCACCGGGATGTTCACGCAGGACTGACACCCGGCCCCGACCCCGACAGGCATCTCGTCGGGAGCCCATCGGGGCCTCCCCACCGCCTCCCGTGCCATCCCGGTCCGCCGCACTCCGCGCGACATGCGCGGAGTGCGGCGGACCGATTCCGGCAACACAACTGCCCTCTGTTGCTGCGGTGTTGCAGGTTCGTGGCCATCCCGACGGCACGCTTCCACCCCCTCGTGCGGCCCTCTACGGTCCGTAATCAGCCCGTCGCCGCCGCGTCGCCATCCGTGCTCGCGCGCATCCGCCACTGAACCACCGTGCGAGGAATGACATGAGCCAGCCCGTCGACTCCGTCACCGCAGGACACACTCCGCAGGACCACGACCGGCAGGACGCCGGGGCCGCCTGGTCCTTCGAGACCAAGCAGATCCACTCCGGTGCCGTCCCGGATCCCACGACCGGTGCCCGTGCGGTACCGATCTACCAGTCGACGTCCTTCGTCTTCCGTGACACGCAGCATGCGGCCGACCTCTTCGCGCTGGCCGAGCCCGGCAACATCTACACCCGGATCCACAACCCCACGCAGGACGTCCTGGAGCACCGGATCGCCGCGCTGGAGGGTGGAGTCGCCGCCGTGGCACTCGCCTCCGGACAGGCCGCCGAGACGCTCGCGCTCCTGACGCTGGCCGGCGCCGGCGACCACATCGTCTCCTCGGCCTCGCTCTACGGCGGTACGTACAACCTGTTCCGGCACACGCTCCCCCGGTTCGGCATCGAGGTGTCGTTCGTCGAGGACCCCGACGACATCGAGGCGTGGCGGTCGGCGATCCGGCCCAACACCAAGGCCCTGTTCGCGGAGACGCTCGGCAATCCGCGCGGCGACGTCCTGGACATCCGGGGCGTGGCGGACGCTGCGCACGGGGCGGGGATTCCGCTCGTCGTCGACAACACCGTGCCGACCCCGTACCTCCTGCGGCCCCTCGAGCACGGCGCGGACGTCGTCATCCACTCCGCGACGAAGTTCCTCGGCGGGCACGGCACCACCATCGGCGGTGTCGTCGTGGACGGCGGCACGTTCGACTTCGGTGCCCACGCGGAGCGCTTTCCGGACTTCCACACCCCGGACCCGAGCTACCACGGTCTGCGGTACTGGCCGGACCTGGGGCACAGCGCCTTCGCCGTGAAGCTGCGGGTCCAGCTGCTGCGCGACCTGGGGCCCGCCCTCTCTCCGCACTCCGCGTTCCTGCTGCTCCAGGGTGTGGAGACGCTGAGCCTGCGCCTGGAGCGGCACACCTCCAACGCGCTGACGCTCGCCAGGTGGCTGGAGGGCCGCGACGAGGTGTCGGCCGTGCACTACGCGGGGCTGGAGTCGAGTCCCTGGTACGCAGCGGGGCGG
The DNA here is from genome assembly GCF_045207585.1 of Streptomyces sp. NBC_00887. Lineage (NCBI taxonomy): Bacteria > Bacillati > Actinomycetota > Actinomycetes > Kitasatosporales > Streptomycetaceae > Streptomyces > Streptomyces sp. NBC_00887. The sequence continues at coordinate 9,359,797 of NZ_CP108788.1, read as the reverse complement.
CGCTACCTGCCGCGCGGTGCCGGAGCCGTGCTCGCCTTCGAGCTGCGGGACGGGGTGGAGGCGGGCAGGCGGTTCGTGGACGCGGTCGAGCTGTTCAGCCACCTCGCCAACATCGGTGACGTACGGAGCCTGATCATCCACCCCGCGTCCACGACACACAGCCAGCTGACCGAGGAACAGCTCGCCGCCACGGGCGCCACCGCCGGCCTGGTGCGGCTCTCGGTGGGTCTGGAGAACGTGGACGACCTCAAGGCCGATCTGGAGGCCGGCTTCCGCGCCGCCAAGGCGTCGTCCTGAACCGGGTCGCCACGTCCCCCGCACTCCCTCTCCCGCCGGCCGCCGGAGGCTGGCGGGAGGGGGATCCGTCCGGCCGCCGCTCCTGGGTGGCGCTGGACCGTCCGCTCAGGCTCGAGTCGGGGTCCGAGCTGCCGGGCGTACGGCTCGCGTACGAGACCTGGGGCAGGCTCGCGCCGGACGGCGCCAACGCGGTGCTGGTCCTGCACGCGCTGACCGGTGACAGTCACGCGGCGGGCCCTCCCGGCCCGGGGCATCCGACCGCGGGCTGGTGGGACGCACTGATCGGGCCGGGCCGGGCGTTCGACACCGACCGCTGGTTCGTCGTCGCGCCGAACGTTCTGGGCGGCTGTCAGGGCAGCACCGGTCCGTCCTCCCGGCGCCCCGACGGCACCCACTGGGGAACCGACTTCCCGTATCTGACGGTCCGCGACCAGGTGGCGGCCGAGGCCGCGCTCGCCGACGCTCTCGGCATCGGCCGTTGGGCTGCGGTCGTCGGCGGTTCGATGGGGGGCATGCGTGCCCTCGAATGGGCGGTGAGCCGGCCGGACCGTACGGGATCGCTGCTGGTACTCGCCACCCCGGCCGCGGCGTCGGCGGAACAGATCGCCTGGGGCAGCGTGCAGATCTCCGCGATCCGCGCCGACCCGGGCTGGCGGGGCGGCCGGTACCACGACGCCCCGCCCGGCTCGGGTCCGCACCGTGGGCTCGGCCAGGCTCGGCGGATCGCCCATGTCACCTACCGCAGCGAGGCGGAGCTGGGCGCGCGGTTCGGCCGGGAGGCGCAGTCCGGAGAGCTTCCCTCGCAGGGCGGGCGCTACCAGGTGGAGTCGTACCTCGACCACCATGCCGCCAAGCTGGTGCGCCGCTTCGACGCCGGCAGCTATGTGACGCTCACCGCGGCGATGAACGGACACGATGTGGGCCGGGGCCGCGGCGGTGTCGCGCAGGCGCTGCACCGTGCGGGCATGCCCGCGCTGGTCGCGGGAATCGAATCGGACCGGCTCTATCCGCCCTCGCAGCAGGCGGAACTGGCGGCGCTGCTGCCCGGTGCGGACCGGCTCCGGATCATCGCATCACCTTACGGACACGACGGTTTCCTCATCGAGACCGGCCAGGTGGGCCGCCTCGTAGAAGAGTTACTGCCCGCTTCGTAACCGCCCTTCCCCTCCCCTACCCCTGGAGCGCCCATGAGTTCCGTAGAGCCGTCCGAAGCCGCGTACGACCGGATGAGACTGCGTCAGTGGTCCCGCGGCGGCGCCAGATCGGCGGGGGTCGACCGCCGCGATCTTCTGAAGCTGGTCGTGGCGGCGTCGGCTGCCGTCCCGCTGATACCGGCCGCCGCCTCGCCGGCCCATGCGGCGGGAACCCTGGCAGGGGTGGTGAAGCCGCTGCCGCCGGAGCTGTTCACGGTGCGCGGCACCAACGCGGAGACGAACTTCGCCGCACTGCGCGACACCGGGCTGCTCACCCCCGTCGACCGCTTCTTCGTCCGCAACCACACCGCGACACCCCGCATCGAGGCGGCGGACTGGACGCTGACGGTCTGGGGCAGCGGGCTGGAGGGCGGGCCGGTGGACTTCTCGTACGCCGCGTTACGCGCCCTGCCGTCCGTCACCCGTACCGCGTATGTCGAGTGCGCGGGCAACGGCCGCAGTTTCTTCACCTCGCAACAGAACCAGCAGGTCAGCGGCACCGCCTGGACCCTCGGTGCGATCGGTACGGCGCGCTGGCGCGGGGTGCGGCTCGCCGATGTGCTGCGGCTGGCCGGAATCGGCAGGAACGCGGTCGACGTCCTGCCGCGTGGACTGGACGCGGAGGTCGTCAGCGACGGGACGAACCTGGGCCGGGTGCGCAGGCCTCTGCCGGTGTCGAAGGCTCTGGACGACGTCCTCCTCGCCTACGAGATGAACGGCGAGCCGCTGCCGCCCGACCACGGCCATCCGGTCCGGCTGATCGTCCCGTCCTGGGTCGGCATCGCGAACATCAAGTGGGTCGGTGACATCGAGGTGAGCGCGGAGCCGCTGCTGAGTCCGTGGAACACGGGCCTGTACCGGCTGTTCGGACCCGGGTACCCGCCGGAGGGCAGCGATCCGCTGACCCGGCAGACGCTCAAGAGCGCCTTCGAGGTGGCGCCCGGTGCCACCTTCGCCGCCCACCGCAGGCACCTGCTCACGGGCCGGTCCTGGTCGGGCGGCGCACCGGTGCGTCTCGTCGAGGTCAGCACCGACGGCGGCACCCGGTGGCGGCCCGCCCGGCTGCGCGACGAGCCCAGGAGCGGCAGCTGGGTCCGCTGGACGGCCGACTGGGTTCCGAAGGAGACCGGCCCCGCCGTGCTGCTCGCCCGGGCGACGGACCGGTCGGGCCGTACCCAGCCTGCGACGGCGGCCCACAACGCCCAGGGCTACCTCTTCGACGCGGTGGTCCGCCACCCCGTGACGGTCGCCTGAACCGTCCCGCCGCTATTTCGACGCGGTGGTCCGCCACCCCGTGACGGTCGCCTGAACCGTCCCGCCGCTATTCGGCGCGGCCCGCGTAGTACGTGGCGATCATGTCCTCGGCTCCGTGTCCGGCCGCCTCCGCCCGGGTGAACCGCTCGGCGGAGGCGGCGACCAGATCCAGCGTCACCCCGGACGTCTCGGCCGCGTCGAGGATCAGCCGGGTGTCCTTGAGCGCCGTGGAGAGCGCGAAGCTCGGGGTGAGGTCACCGGAGAGCACCGCGGCGGACTTGCCCCGCAGATACGGGGTGTCGAGCGGGCCGCCCCTCACCGCGTCCAGGAACAACTGCGGGTCGATACCGAGCCCTTCGGCGAGATTGAGGCATTCGTCCACGCCGTTGACCAAGTTGATCACCCAGGTGTTGGTGACCAGTTTGAGCCGGGTGGCCGCTCCCGGGTCCTCCCCGACCCATACGGTGCGCTGCCCGATCGCGTCCAGGACCGGCAGCGCCGTCGCGCGGGCGGAGGAGGGACCGGAGACGAACACCGTGAGGGTGCCCTGCTCGGCGGGCTGCCGGGTTCCGGAGACCGGGGCGTCCAGGTAGACGAGTCCGAGGCCGGCGGCCCGGTGGACGAGGTCGGTGGTGGCGTCGAGGCCGACGGTGGAACTCTGCAGCCAGACCTGTCCGGGGCGGAGTCCGGGGGCCGCGGCGGTGAGTGTCCGGGCCACGGACGGGCCGTCGTTCAGCGCGGTGAGGACGACATCGGCGCCGCGCACCGCTTCCTCCGCGGTGTCCGTCACGGTTGCCCCGTCCGCGGCAAGAGGCGTGGCCTTGGCCTGCGTACGGTTCCAGGCGCGGACGGGGAGTCCGGCCCTGAGCATGCTGCGCGCCATACCGGATCCCATGATCCCGGTGCCGAGGACCGCGACGGTCGGCGTGGGGGCGGCGGTGGTCAAGGGGGCATTCCCTTCCTCGGTGCGCCCCGCACGGCTGCGGCGGAGCGACGGGACTCAAGCCTGCCGCAGCGCGCCGTCGAGTACGGCGCGGTGTACGGCCCGGGCGAGTCGTGATCCCCAGCGTGAGCGCGGGCCGGCGAAGGGTTCCCCGGCCTGCGACCCGGGGTCCGGAGCGGCGACGCACACGGCGTCCGTCGGGGTGCCCGAGCAGTTGAGGCCGGCGTCCACGAGCGCTTGGACCTTGGCTTCGGTGGCCGTTGCCACGGCGTTGACCAGAGCGGCGTCGGAGAGGGCCACGGGGACGGTGACGACGATGTTGACCGTGCCCGGCGGCAGCGGGCCGTCGGTGCCTCCCGCCGGGTCCGCGGCCCATCCCCGTACCCCGAGACCGCTGGTGACGGTGGCCGTGACGCCCGCGTCGCACGCGACGGTGTACGCGGTGACGTCCGCGGCCGTCATCAGACCGGCCCCGGGGCCGCCGAGCTCCTCGGCCGCGGCGATCTCGGCGAGGTGCCGGTCCGGGTCCAGCCGCGGGTATCCACCCGGTACCTGCGCATTGAGAATCCAGGCCCGCGGCCCTATGCCGCCGCCCAGGACAGCGCTGCTGCAGACCCGCCAGCCGGGTCCCAGCCGCCAGACCAGGTGGTGGAGGCGGAGGCCTTCCTCCTGCCTGGCCAGCAGTTCACCGCGCTGTCCGGGGATGCGGGTCCGTACGGATTCGATGGCGCACCCCCGGGGACAGGCCGCCCGACGGTCGGCGACGGCGCGTCGATCATACGTGCGGAGCGGGACCGCATCCCCGGTGCACCCATGAGGGTGCTCACCCGAATGGCGTAACGGATGGAAGGGGCCGATACAGGCTTTGCGCGGGGCCACCGCCCACCCCGGCTGCTCCGGGCCGCCCACTGCCCGAGCCGGGAGGTTGCAGCGTCCAACCGGGTGAGGCGCGATGGAAGCCGGACGCGTCTTCTCTGCTGGACCCACCCACAGGGCGTGCCCGGGCGAGGAGGAATCGGCCATGGGAGCCGCTGACGGTTTCACGGATTCCGGAGAACTCGACGGTCTGACCGTCTACGACAGTGATGGCGAGAAGGTCGGCAGTGTAGGACGGGTGTACGTCGACGACGACACCGGCAAGCCCGACTGGATCACGGTCAAGACCGGCATGTTCGGCATGAAGGAGAGCTTCGTACCGCTCGCCGGAGCCCGCCGCGTGGGCTCCGACCTGCACGTCTCGCACACGAAGGACCGCGTCAAGGACGCCCCCCGGGTGGACGCCGACGCTCATCTCTCCGTGGCCGAGGAGGAAGAGCTCTACCGGCACTACGGCATGACCAGGAAGACCACCGGCACCGACGGCGGCGACGCGCGCACCACGTCCGGCACCGGAACGGCAGCCATGGGCGCCGCCGGAGCCGCGGGAACGGCCGGCGCCGCGGGAACGGCCGGCGCCGCGGGAACGGCCCGCCCCGGGACGACCGGCAAGGCGACCGCGGTCGGCACCACGGGCGCAGCCACCTCGGGGGCCGGCATGGGCAGGCACCGTGACACGGAGACGTCCTCCACGTCGCGCCCGCTCGCCGGAGCCGGGGCCGGGGCCCAACGGTCCGCCGCGGGCACCGGGGGCCGGGAGGAGATGGTCCGTTCCGAGGAACAGCTCCTCGTCGGTACGGAGGAGTACGAGAGCGGAAAGGCACACCTGCACAAGTACGTCGTGACCGAGAACGTCACCCGGACCGTACCCGTGTCCCACGAGGAAGTACGCGTGGTGCGCGAACCCATGCGGCCGGGCGAGAAGTCGACCGGAACGACGAGCATCGGCGAAGAGGACGTCGAAGTCACCCTGCACGCCGAACGCGCCACCGTCCGTAAGGAGGCCGTCCCGGTGGAACGCGTCCGCCTCGAAACCAACAAGGTCACCGAGCAGAAGGAAGTCTCCGCCGAACTCCGCAAGGAGAAGATCGACTACGCGGACGGCAAGGACATGGGCAGCGGCAAGGACACGGGCGGCGAGTTCGGCCAGGGACGCCGCCGCTGACCCCCTCACTCAGCGGCGACAGGCCGCGCGACAAGCAGCGAGGGGCGGGACCCGGACGACAAGGGCCCGCCCCTTCGCCGTGGGTCAGCCGGAAGCCGGGCCGCCCGCGGCGCCCCCCGGCAGGAAGCGCACCGAAGGCCTGCCGTCGGGCCCTTCGGGCGTCACCACCGCCCGTACCCGGTAGACGTCGGCGATGAGTTCCCCGGTGATCACCTCCGCGGGCGTTCCGCAGGCCACCACCCGTCCTTCCTTCAGCACGGTGACGCGGTCGCAGAACGTCGCGGCCAGGTTGAGGTCGTGCAGCGCCACGACAGCGGTGACGGGCAGCGCGGAGACGAGGGCCAGCAGCTCCAGTTGGTGCTGGATGTCCAGATGGTTCGTCGGCTCGTCCAGGAGGAGTTCACGAGGCTGCTGCGCGAGTGCACGGGCGATCTGGACGCGCTGGCGCTCGCCGCCGGACAGGGTGTGCCAGGACTGCTCGGCGCGTTCGGCGAGGCCTGTGCGCTCCAGCGCCTCGATCACGGCGTCCTCGTCCTCGCGGCCGGGCGCCGTCCAGGCACGGCGGTGCGGGATGCGGCCGAGGCGCACGACGTCCAGGACACTCAACTCGACCTGGGTGGTGGCGTGCTGGTCGACCACGGCGACGCGTCGGGCGACGGTGCGGCGGCCGGTCTCCGCGAAGGTCCGGCCGTCGAGGGTCACGGTGCCCGCGCCGGGGCCGAGAACTCCGGCCAGGATGCGGAGGAGCGTGGACTTGCCTGATCCGTTCGGCCCCAGCAGTCCGAGCGTGGCACCGGGCGGCGGCGCGATGTCCACACCGTCGCGGCCCGTCGGTCGCTCACGGCGCGGCGGGCGGCGACGGCTCGGCGGACCCCTGGTGCCAGGGGCCCTTCGCGTCGTCGTACGCGTCGGCGTAGTCCGGTCCCGCGATCGGCCAGTCGGCGAGCAGCTCTTCCGGCAGCGCGAAGGACTCGACCAGTTCGGGTGCGTGTGCGGCGACGGCTGCGATCAGTTCCTCGGTGGCTTCGGGCAGTTCGTCGACCTGCTGGGGGGTCAGGTGACCTGCCGCCAGCAGGTCCCCGCTGTTGCGGGCCACCCACTGGAGGGCGAAAAGCCGCTCCAGTTCGGCCAGCCGCTCCCGGGCGGCGCCCTCGGGGAGCGTTGTCAGCGCCTCGGCGTAGCCTTCGGCCGCCTGTCTGTACGCGTGGGCCTCGACCCCGCGCAGTGCGGCTCCGGAGGCCGCGTTCCACCGCGCGAGGGGGTCGCCGTGCGCTGCCCGGAGCGCGCGTTTCCTGGCCCGGGCGAACCAGATGTCCTCCACCGCGTCGAGGAGCCTGCCGAGGAACCGGGGGTCGGCCAGCTCACCGGGGGTCCGGTCGGCCGGGGTGTCGCCGGTCCCGTCCGCCGCGTCCTGCGAGGGGTCCACGGAGGCGGGTTCGGGGGCGAAGACCATGTCGGCCGCCGCCTTGGCGTGGACGGCGAGGTTGTCGCCCTCCGCCGTGATGGCACCTTCGATTCCGGTGACCAGCTCCGTCATGCCGTTGTTCTCCAACAGTGCCTGCGCCCCGCAGCGTTCACGGCACTCGACGATGACCGAGCGGGCCTGCCAGGTGATCCACCCCTTGGCGACGGCCACCAGGCGCTCCGCCTCCGCCCTGTCCGCGTCGGTGCGGCGCTCCCACCGGTCGAGTGCCCTGCGGTGCAGCAGACTCATGGCGAAGACGGTGGCCATCGCCGAGGCGAGCGGCCCGTGGTGGGTCCGGTGGGCGTTCACCGGAATCTGCCCGGCGCCCCGGGCGCCGGAGACCATGCGATGGCTGCCGTAGCGGACGGCTACCGCAAGCGTGGCGCGGGCGGAGCCGGCCGCGCAGGCGCTCATGGAGATCCGCCCCGGGGTCACACGGCCGATGGATGTCAGGAAGCGGCGCCGCCGGTCGGCGGGGGTGCTGCTGACCTCGCCGTCCCCGCCGAGTCCCCTCCCTTCCCCCAGCAGGGCGTCCCGCCCGACGAACAGCCGGTCGAACGAGGTCAGGCAGTGGTCCACGGGGCTGCCCATCCGGGCCGGCAACCGCCGGATCCGTACCCCTGGAAGAGCCTGTACGTCGTCGGTGAGCGGCACCAGGAAGAGGTGGACGCCGTGGTCCTTACCGTCGGCGAGGAGACGTGCGGCGACGAGACCGGTCTTCGGTCCGCCCGCCGGGCTGGTGTTGGGCATGAACTTCTGCGCCCCCGCGTTCGGGGTGCGCAGGACGAACCCGTCCCGCTCACGGTCGTACGTCGCGGTGGTCTCCAGGGAGGCCGCGTCGTTGCCGTGCGCCACCTCCGTACAGAGGAACGTGCCGATGCGCCGCATCCCCAGGAAGTCGGACAGATCGCGGTCCGTGCCTGCGTCGTGGTCGAGGAGACTGCCGAGGAAGAGGCTGTAGTGGATGCCCGCCACGGTGGTGAGCGCGGGGTCCACCGGGCCCAGCCATTCGTGCAGGGCGGCCAGCGCGCGCGGGTCGGCTGCGAGGCGGGCTCCGCTGTCGAGGGAGCGGTTGAGGATGCGCAGCCGGTCGTAGGCGAGGGCGAGACGCTCTTCGGGCGTACCGCCCGCGGGGCGGCGGAACGGTTCTGTACCGATCAGCCGCCGCCAGAAGCCGTGCTCCCGGCGGAAGTCCGCGCCGAGGACGACGCCGGTCAGCAGATCGGCCGTGGACGGTTTAACGGTGTCGGTAAGGGTCACGGTCATGAAGGACTAAACGACCGGGGCGGGCGGGAGGACACCGGCGTTGTCAGGCCTTGGGGACAGGTGCCCCGGTCAGTCCCGCCGCCAGCTCCTCCACATCGGGCGGAAGGGCACCGGCCCGTGCGACGGTCACGGCGGCCGATGCCGCCGCGTGGCGCAGCACGTCGCCCAGCGTCCCGGTGTCCAGTGAACGCAGCCGCGCGCGGCCGCCCTCTCCGAGCAGTCCGTGCGCAGCCAGGCTGTGCAGCGTGCCGGACATGAACGCGTCACCCGCTCCCACGGTGTCGACGACCCGGACGGGCACCGCGTCGACCTTCACCGTCGCACCGGGGAGAACCGCCAGCGCCCCTTCGGCTCCCCGCGTGACGAGGACGACCGCAGGACCGGAGCGCAGCCACCGCCCGGCGGTCTCCTCCGGTGTCTCACCCGGGTACAGCCACGCCAGGTCCTCGTCGCTCGCCTTGACCACGTCGCTGAGGGCGACACAGCGTTCGACCCTGCGTACGGCCTCGGTGTGGTCTCCCATCAGCTCAGGGCGCACATTCGGGTCGTAGCTGACGGTCGCGGTCGCCCGGAGTGCTTCGACGGTGGCCAGGACCGTACCGGCCCCCGGCTCGACGACGGCGGCGATCGACCCGGTGTGCACATGCTGCGGCGGCCGCTCCGGCGTCACCGGGGCCAGTGACCAGGTGATCTCGAAGGTGTACGAGGCCCGCCCCGCGTCGTCCAGGGTGACGGCGGCGGACGGTGTGGGCGCGCCGCGCCCGTCGGTGTGCACACGGACGCCTGCCGATGCCAGATGGTCCCGGATGAGCCGTCCGTTCACGTCCTGGCCGAGCTGGGTGAGGAGCGTGGTGCTCCGGCCCAGGCGGGCCAGACCGTATGCGACGTTCGCGGGGCTGCCGCCCGCGTGGACGCGGTCTGCCGCGCCCGGCTCCCGGACGATGTCGGCGACGCATTCGCCGATGACCAGCAGAGCGAGTCTGTCGAGCATGAGGAGGATCTCCAGGAGTGGCGCCGGGCGGGAGTGTCCGGCACGCGGTGGTCGGCGGACACGCTGCCGCCGATTCTGCCTCGTGCGCGGAGGGTTCCGGGAGACCCCGCGCCCGGTACCGACACCAGGGGCGTCCCTCACGCGCGGCGGTGCGTGCGGACGTCAGCCGATGCCGTCTCCCGTGACGGGTCCCGGCCGGCCGCTGAGCCGTACGGCAGGGCCGGCGGCGCGACGGACCCACAGCAGGGCGCCTGCCAGCAGCGCCGTGGCACCGAGCAGCCAGGGCAGGGGGCCTGCGGGCAGCACACCCGTGACCAGCCCTCCGGCCGCCCCGACGAGCTGCAACGAGAGTGACTGCACGGAAAGGGCCGTCGCTCGGCCCGAGGTGTCGACGCGGCGGTGCAGGAGGTCGTTCTCGCTGGGACCGGCGGCCCCGAGCCCCAGGTACACCAGGGCGTATCCGGCGACGGCCAAGGTCAGGGCGGCCGCCCCGGTGAAGGACACGGTCGCTGCGAGCATCAGGAGACCGGTGGCACTCGCCGCGAGACTCGCCAGGACCGCACGCTCGCTCCCGCCCGCGAACCGGGCGACGAGCGGGGCGATCTGACTGCCGACTGCCGAGCAGACGAACCCGACGGCTGCCAGTCCCGCGAAGAGCACCGCCCCGGACTCGGAGGCTCCGGTGATGGCTGCGGCGCGGCCGGGCGTGAGCAGTTCGAGTGCGGCCAGCGCGGTGCCGGCGGCGCCCGCGGTCATCAGGATGCGGCGGATCAGCGTGTCCCGGGCGCCGAGCCTCAGACCCGCGCCGATGGCCTCCGGAACACCGCGCAGCACACCCCGCAGGGTGGCCCGGGGGCGGGGAGGTTCGGGCAGTGCGGTGAGGGCGTAGAGGACGAAGACGGTCTCGACGGCCACACCCAGGAGGACGGGGACGGAGAGCGGCAGTACGAGGTCGGAGGTGTACGCGCGCAGCCGGGCGCCGAAGTCCGGGCCGAGGCCGAGCAGCCAGGGCAGCGCGCCGCCGAGCATCATGCCGAGTGCCATGGCGGCCGAGGACGCGGCGCCGCCGCGCGCCAGTCCCGTGCGCAGGTCGGTGTCGGGGCCGGAGCGGGCGTGCACGGTGTCGACGTACCAGGCTTCGGCCGGTCCGCTGGACAGGGCCCGGCCCGCGCCCATCAGCGCCATGCCGAGGGCGAGGACCCAGCCGGCCGTTCCGAGTCCTATGAGGGTGAGGGCGCACACGTTGAGGATTCCGGCGCCGGCCAGGACGGTACGGCGCCCGATGACGTCGGAGAGCCCGCCGGTGGGGAGTTCCAGGGCGGCGGCGGTGAGGGAGTGTGCGGCGAAGGCCGCGGCCACGGCGGCGAGGGCCAGGCCTCGTTCGGTGAAGAGCAGAACCATGGGCGCGGCGGTCAGGCCGGCCGGCAGCCAGAACAGGAACGACACCGTGACGAAGCGGCGCCGCGCGGTGCGTTCGTCCAGCCCGGTGCGCGCGGTGGCGGGCGCGGGCCGGGTCATGAGGTGCCCTGGGAGCGCGGGCCGGCCTCGGACGTGACGTCGGCGCGAGTGCCGCCGGTACGTGTGTCGCGGTCGGAGCGGAGGTCCGCGGTGAGGGGATTCGCGGACTCAGGTGACGTGGGTTCGCTCGCCGCCAGCGGGAGTCCGGCCGTGACCAGCACGACCTGCTCGGCCCTCGGATCGTGCTCGTCCCGGGCGTTCAGCTCCGCCACCTTGGCTTCGAACGCGTCCCAGAGCTCTCTCAGGGATTCCGGTGTCAGTCGGAGCATCAGGTCGCTGACACCGGAGGGCTCGTGCCACTCCTCCCCCAGCCTGCCGTCCTCGATGTCCGCCTCGTGCTGGACCACCGATTGCTGCAGGTGCTCGAGCGAGCGACGCCAGAACGTGCCCAGCACCGCCCGGCCCTCTGACGTGGCCAGCATCCCATCGTTGCTCCACGAGGTGACGGCGTGCACGGCCTGCCACCGTCGCTCGCGGCCGTCCCGGTGCTCAGCCTCCGCGACGAACGCGTACCTGGCCAGCACGCGCAGGTGGTAGCTGGTCGACGCCGACGACTCTCCCGTCCTGACCGCCAGCTCGCTCGCGGTGGCCGGACCGTGCTGCCGCAGCAGGCCGAGCAGCCGGAGACGCAGCGGGTGGGTGAGCGCCTTCAGCGCTGCCGAGTCCTGCGCGGGATCGAGTTTTCGGGGTGAGCCGTCGCTGTCCATGGCAGCAGGCTAGATGAGATCCGCACTTTCCCAAAGTATTTTTGCAGAATATTTTTGGGAAACCTGTTCAGTCGTTCCGCGCCCCCTCCAGGGCGTCCGCCACCAGCGCGAGGAAGCGGGCATGGGCTTGGGGACTGCACAAGGGCTCCGGGTTCCACGGGACGATCCACACCGCCTCCGTGGCCGCCCGCCAGTCCGGTGCACCGATCTCACCGAGCGGGGTCGCGTTCGACCGGACGTCCGCGAGGACGACGTCCGGCCGGAATTCCGCCGCCCGGCCCCAGTCCGTGGTGGACCAGTTGACTCCCCCGCCCGCGGCCGGTGACACGAGGTTGACCCCCAGCTCGGCCAGCACCCGCAGCTCGGGCCACATCGGCGGGCGGGCGATGTGGGCCTGCTCCTGGCCGGCCGGGGACAGTGCCACCACCCTCGGGCCGCCGGGAACGGCTCCGGCCACGGCGCGCAGCCGCGCCCTGGCGGCTTCCAGGTCCTCGGCGACACCCGGGACCGGTGCGCCGCCGAGCGAGCGGGCCAGCTCGGCGAACCGTTCGGCTGTGCGGTCCAGCGTGCGCGCCTGACCCACGTCGATCACGGCGACCGGTACCCGCCCCTCCAACTGCTTGGCGGCGTCCGGGTCCAGCCCGTAGACCTGTCCGTGGCCGTAGCTGACGGCGACGACCAGGTCCGGCCGTCCGCGTAAGAGGGTCTCCACGTCCAGGCCCGCGCCCGCACCCCGGTAGTCGACGGTGTCCAGCGGGAGCGTGCCGGTCTTCGCCCGGTCGGGCGCCGTACCGTCATGGCCGGAACCGAAGATCCCCTCCGGGCGCACACCGTAGTCCCACAGCGTCGCTCCGGCCTGGACGTAGGCGAGCACGCGCGAAGGGCGCCGCTCCGCCGCCAGCTGCTGCCCCCGGTCGTCCGCGAACCTCCACGCACTCTGCTCCGTCACGTCTCTCACTCCTCCGTACCGGCTGCCTCGGCCCTCACCCGGGCTCGCAGCTGACTACCTGCCCAGCCGGTCGTCGCCACACCCCTCGGTGGAACGTCCCACATAGGCGAGTGGCCCCGGATCGGGGACCTCGATCTCACGGAATCCGAGGCGGTCGTAGAAGGCCCTGGCCGGGGTGTTCGCCACCAGCATCGACAGATGGACGGCCGGGACCCCCTTGGAGTGGAGCGCGTCCAGGAAGGTGCCCATCAGCTCCCTCCCGTGCCCCTTGCGCTGCCAGGGCGGCAGCAGGTCGATGTGCAGATGCGCCGGATGTCCGTCCAGCTCGGGAAGGATCATGCGTTCGGGGTTGTAGAGAAGCGCGGTCATCTCCTCGACGGAGGTGCTCGGCGTTCCGTCGGGCCGGGGGAAGCGTTCCGTCACCAGCGGGAGCCAGACCTTGCGGAACGCGTCCACGAACTGCCGGGTGTCCGCGGTCCCCAGGATGTAGCCGACCGCCTGCCCGGACCCGTCGTCCAGGACGAACGTCAGCTCGGGTTCGAGGTACGCGTAGGGCGCCGCGAACAGCGCCGGCATCAGCTCCGGATCGGGGTACAGATGCCGGGAGTCACCGCCGTTGTCCGCTGTGCGGATGCAGATCTCCGCAAGGGCCTCACGGTCGCCGGGTCGGTAGGGACGTACGTGCGCTGCCTGGGTCATCGCCCCATCCTGCCTATTTGGGAGCGCTCCCACAAGGGCTTTGCCCTCAGCTGTCGCCGCCCTTCAAGCGCCCGAGTTCGACGTTGAACTGGGCACCGGCCAGAAGTGCCAGATTGGTGAACCAGATCCAGATCAGGAAGACGACCAGACCGGCCAGCGAACCGTACAGCCGGCTGTAGCTGCCGATGTGGGTGGCGTACAGAGCGAATCCGGCCGACGCGAACAGCCACAGGAACGCCGCGAGCACTCCGCCCGGCAGCCCGCGCCGGACGCCCCGGGCGGTACGCGGACCGGTGCTGAAGAGGACCAGGATCAGACAGGCGACCAGGCAGAGCAGCACGGGCCACTTGAGGACCGCCCAGACAGTCTCACCGGCGTGGGTCAGGCCAGTCCGTTCCCCGAACCAGCGGGCCAGCGGACCGGTGAGGACCAGGGCGAACGCGCTGGCCATCAGCAGGACGAGCAGTCCGATCGCGGACGCCACGATGATGTGCGCCTGGCGCAGGGCGGGCCTGGTGTCCTTCACGTCGTGCATGGCGTGCAGCGCTCTGCGGAAGACCGCCAGGTAGCTGGAGGCCGACCACACGGCGCTGACGCTCCCGGTGGCCACGAGGAGCCAGACGGCGGTGCGCTCGTGGGTGGCCGCCTCCAGGGGCTGGCGCAGCGCCGCTCCGGACTCGGCGGGCGCGAAGGCCGTGATGTCGATGATCAGGGCGTTGGTGGCGCCGGGGCTCGCGAGGCCGATGACGGACACCGTGACCAGGAGCGCCGGGAGCAGGGCGAGGATGGCGTAGTACGTGAGGGCCGCTGCCCAGTCGGAGAGGTCGTCGTTCCAGAGCGAGAGGGGAGTACGGCGCAAGGCGGTGCGCCAGCTCGGTGCGGCCCGCCCGGAAGGGGGCGCGGTGCTGTCCGCGGCGGGGGCGTCGGTCCTGCTGGGCACGCTGGTACTCCGGGGGACGAAGGAAGAATCGGCGGGCCGGACGGCGTCGGAGAACGGCCCGGCTGCCACCTTTCTCTCATGCCTCCGTATCGCAGGTGTATTCCTGGGCGCTCAGTCGTTGACAGCTGTCAGCAGCACCACGGCGTCCTCGAGTGCCAGCAGCCCGTGCCGTTCCTGGGGAATCGGGTGCAGCCCGCCCGTGGTCAGTTCCACGTCCCCGGAGGCGGCGGTGAGCCGGACCCGGCCGCGCAGTACCTGGAGCGAGGCGGCGGGGGGTGCGTTGTGCTCGTCGAGGGCGGATCCCGAGGTGAGTGCGATCACCGTCTGCCGCAGCGGTTCCTGCCGCAGCAGCAGGTGCGCGCTGCGCCCGTGCGCGCTGGCGCGGGCTGCGGTCAGGTGCTCGTCGGCGAGAGCGTTGAGATCATCCATACGACCACTGTGCCGCAGCCTCCGCTCCCCCGCTATCCGCCTCGGGCCGGGCCGCCACCGATGCGTACGGTGACGGCCCGGCCCGGTGGCGGTATCAGCTCCGCAGCCAGGCCGCCGCGTCACTGGGCAGCAGGCCGGAGCCGTCCAGCGGAGCACTGGTCAGCAGCACCTCGGTGTGGTCGGGGAGCGGCACCGGAGCCCCGGACAGGTTGACGGCGCAGATCAGGCCGTGGGCCCGGGTGAAGGCGAGCACCCCGGGTTCCGAGGGCAGCCAGTTCAGCCGGCCGTCCGCCGTTTCCGCGGCGGCTGCGGCGAATCCGGGTTCGCTGCGGCGCAGACTCAGGGCTTCGCGGTACAGGTTGAGCATCGAGCCGGGATCGCGGTTCTGGCGATCGGCGGCGTACGACGGCCAGGAGGCCGGCTGCGGCAGCCAGGGTTCGTCCGCGGACCCGAATCCGGCGTGCGGTTCCTGTTCGGCCCACGGCAGCGGCACCCGGCAGCCGTCGCGGCCGGGGTCGATCCCGCCGGAGCGCAGGTGCATGGGGTCCTGGATCCGCGCCTGCGGGATGTCGGCTTCCGGAAGGCCGAGCTCCTCGCCCTGGTACAGGTAGACGGCGCCGGGCAGTGCGAGCGAGAGCAGGGCGGCGGCCCGGGCCCTGCGGGTACCGAGTTCCAGATCCGTGGGGGTGCCGAAGACCTTGGCGGCGAAGTCGAACCCGGTGTCCTCGCGTCCGTACCGGGTCACGGTGCGTGTCACGTCGTGGTTGCACAGCACCCAGGTCGCGGGGGCGCCGACCGGCGCGTGCTCGGCGAGGGTGTCGTCGATCGCGGTACGCAGCAGCCGGGCGTCCCAGGGGCAGGCCAGGAAGTTGAAGTTGAAGGCGGTGTGCAGCTCGTCGGGCCGCAGGTAGCGGGCGAAGCGCTCGGAGTCGGGAAGCCATACCTCGCCGACGAAGATGCCCTCGTACTCGTCGGCGATCGCACGCCAGGCGCGGTAGATGCCGTGGAGTTCGTCGCGGTCGATGTACGGGTGGGGGTCGACGCCCTTGGTGAAGTCCGGCAGTGCCGGGTCCTTGGCCAGCAGGGCCGCCGAGTCGATGCGTACGCCCGCCACTCCCCGTTCGAACCAGAAGCGCAGTACGTCCTCGTGCTCCTGGCGGACGGCCGGGTGTGCCCAGTTGAGGTCGGGCTGCTCGGGAGCGAACAGGTGGAGGTACCACTGGCCGTCGTCGAGCCTGGTCCAGGGGGTGCCGCCGAATTCGGACACCCAGTCGTTGGGCGGGATCTCACCGTTCTCACCGCGTCCTGGCATGAAGTGGAAGAGATCGCGCTCGGGGCTGCCGGGGCCCGCCGCGAGAGCCGCCCGGAACCAGCTGTGCCGGTCGGAGACGTGGTTCGGAACGATGTCGATGAGGGTGCGTATGCCCAGTGCACGGGCCTCGGCGATCAGCTTCTCGGCTTCGGCGAGATGACCGAAGGCGGGGTCGATGACGCGGTAGTCGGCGACGTCGTAGCCGCCGTCGGCCAGGGGCGAGAGATACCAGGGGGTGAACCAGAGGGCGTCCACACCCAGCTCCACGAGGTAGGGCAGCCTGGCCCGTACTCCCGCGAGATCGCCGGTGCCGTCTCCGTCGCCGTCGGCGAAGCTGCGTACGTAGATCTGGTAGATGGCGGCGTCGCGCCACCAGGTTGCGGTGGCCTCGGTCGGACGGATGGCTGCCACGTGGCGTTCCTTTCGGGCAGGTGGTACTCCGCCGCCGGCCCCGGACACGGGGCGCGTGGTGGGATGGCCGGCGGCGGAGTGCTGGTGGGGGGCGGCAGGGGTGCTGCTGGGGTCTTCCGTCCGGATCAGGCGGGATCGTGATCCGGACGAGAATCCCTAGCCCTTGAGGCCGCCCGCGGTGAGACCGCTCATGATGTTGCGCTGGAAGAGAAGGAAGATCAGCAGCGTCGGGACGGACGCGATGGTGAGCGCGGCGATGAGGACGTTCTCCGGGACTCCGCTGGCCAGGGAGTAGATGCCCACGTTGAGCGTCTGCTTGCTCGGGTCGGGCAGGGTGAGCATCGGCCAGAGGAAGTCCTTCCAGACTCCGACGACGGCGAAGATGGAGACGACGCCGAGGATCGGCCGGGAGATCGGCAGCACCACGGAGCGCAGGGTGCGCAGGGGTGAGGCTCCGTCGATGGCGGCGGCGTCCAGCAGTTCGCGTGGGATCGAGTCGAAGAACCGCTTCAGCAGGAAGATGTTGAAGGCGTTCGTGACCGACGGCAGCCAGATCGCCCACGGCGAGTTGAGCAGGTTGCGCTCAAAGATCGGCACGTCGAGCACGGTGAGGTACTGCGGTACGACGAGGACGGTCGCCGGGATCATCAGGGTGG
This sequence comes from Streptomyces sp. NBC_00887, assembly GCF_045207585.1. Taxonomy (NCBI): domain Bacteria; kingdom Bacillati; phylum Actinomycetota; class Actinomycetes; order Kitasatosporales; family Streptomycetaceae; genus Streptomyces; species Streptomyces sp. NBC_00887. The sequence goes on along the minus strand of NZ_CP108788.1, from coordinate 9,342,726 downwards.
CGAGCATCATGCCGAGAATGACCTTGCCGAAGACCGGCCGCAGCTTGGAGAGCGAGTAGGCGGCGGCGACGTCGAAGATCAGCTGGAAGGCCAGCGCGCCGAACGCGTAGTACAGGGTGTTGAAGAGCAGCCGGGACAGGTCCATCACGTTCCACGCCTGGGAGTAGTTCTCCGTGTGGACCGAGGTGGGGAAGGCCGTGGGCGGGCTCTGTACGACTTCCTGCGTGGTCTTGAGCCCCCCGGTGACCATCCAGTACAGGGGCCCGAGGAATGCGATGGTGAAGGCGGCGATCACCACGGCGAAGATGACCCAGTAGAGGACCTTGCCGCGGGGGCGGCCCAGTTGGGCGGGCGAGATCAGGGTCCGCTGGCGGCCGAGGTCCGACTCGCGGGGGCCTCCCCTGCGCCCGCCGGTACCTCGCCGGGAGACAAGCGTGTTCGATGCCATCCTCGTACTCCCGTCCTAGTCTTCGCTGTTGCGGCTGAGCCGTACGTACACCGCGGAGAAGCCCGCGAGTACGACGAGCAGGACGAGTCCGAGAGCCGCCGCGCTGCCGTAGTTGTTGAAATTGAAGGCGTACTGGTAGATGAGGTAGACGACCGTCGTGGTGGAGCCTTCGGGACCCGCTCCGTTGGTGAGCAGGAAGGGCTCTGTGAACACCTGCATCGTCGCGATGATCTGCATGAGCAGCAGCAGCGACAGGATGAGCCGGGTCTGCGGAATGGTGACGTGCCAGATCTTGCGCAGCAGTCCGGCCCCGTCGAGTTCCGCCGCCTCGTACAGCTCGCCGGGGATGCCCTGGAGCGCGGCGAGGTAGATGAGGGTGGCTCCGCCCATGTTCATCCAGGTCGCCGCGATGACGACGGAGAGCATGGAGGTGTCGGGGTCCTGGAGCCATTGCTGGGCGGGGAGATGGAGGAATTCCAGGATCCGGTTGAAGAGTCCGTAGCCGGGGTCGTAGAAGTACTTGAAGAGCAGTACGGAGGCGACCGGCGGCAGCATGACCGGCAGGTAGACCAGCAGCCGCAGGTATCCCTGCGCGTGCCGGAACTCGTTGAGCACGACGGCGATGACGAACGGGACCGCGAAGCCCAGCACGAGGGCCAGGACGGTGAAGAGCAGGGTGTTGCGCCAGGCCTGCCAGAAGGCCGGGTCGTTGAAGACGTAGCTCAGGTTGGACCAGCCGGCCCAGGTCGTGCGTCCGTCCTCGGTCTTCTGGAAGGCCAGGAAGAACTCCCGGACCATCGGGTACCAGGAGAAGAACGAGAAGCAGAGGACCGCGCCGATCAGGAAGCCGTGCGCGGATATGTTGCGGCGCAGGGCGCGCACGAACTCCTCGCGGGGGAAGTCCGGCCGGGCGGGGCGGGGGTGTCCGGGCGGTGGCGGGCTCGCCTTGCTCGTGGACAGGGTGGGGGCCGACATGGTGTCTCCTCGGTGCCGGTGCAGTCGCTCGCAGTCGGACGGTCGGGATTGCGGGGCCGGGTCCGCGTGACCCGGCCCCGCGCGTCCGTTACTGGTTCGCCAGAACCTGATTGACCTGCTGCTCAGCGGTGGAGAGCAGCTTGTCGATGTCGGCGTCCTTGTTGGTCAGGACTCCAGACATCGCGACGTCGAGGATCTTGTAGATCTCCTGGGCCTTCGGCGGCTCGGCCTTGCCCTGGACGGGGTTGTCCATGAAGGCCTTGAAGTTCTCGATGGGCATCGTCGCGTTGGCGACGCGACTGGCGTCGTCCTTGGCCTTGCTCTCACCGGTGAAGAAGTTCGGCTGCGGCAGCCCGACGGGCAGCTGGTCGGCCTTGGTGCGGGCCCAGTCGAACTGGCCCTTGCCGGGCGAGAGGTTCTTGAAGTTCAGCCAGGCGACGGCCGCCTTGATCTTGTCGGGCGAACTGCCCTTCTTGATCATGTAGTTGTTGCCGCCGAAGAGGGTTCCCTGCGCGCCGGGGATCGGACCGATCCCGAAGTTCTCGTACTCGGCTCCGAGTTGCTGGACCATGTACGCGATGTCGTCGGGCGCGGCAAGGAACATGCCGAGCTTGTCGGTGGATATCTGCTTCTGCAGATCGCCCCACTTCAGCAGCTGGGTCTGGCCCATGCTGTTGTCCTTCCAGCGCATGTCGTGCAGCTGCTGGAGGACCTGCTTGCCCTTCTCGTCGTTGAAGGCCGCCTTATTGCCACTGGCGTCGACCACGTCACCGCCGAGGCCGTACTGCGTCGCGGCGAAGTGCCACCCGCCGTTGTTGCCCGCGCTGTACTCGCCGAAGCCGGCGATGCCCTTGCCGAGCGCCGCGATCTTCTTGCTCGCCGCGCGGACCTCTTCCCAGGTCGAGGGCGGGGTGTTCGGGTCCAGGCCGGCCTGTGTGAACAGCTTCCGGTTGACGATCAGGCCCATGGTGTAGTTGCTGGTCGGCAGGGCGTAGAGCTTGCCGTCCTTGCGGGCCACGTCGAGCACCTGGGGCTGGATGTCCCTGAGTGCGGGGACGGACTTGTCGGTGACGTACGCCGAGATGTCCTCCGCCCCGTCGTTGTCCAGGACCTGCTGCAGGTCGGTGAAGTAGGCGTAGAACACGTCCGGCTGCGACTTGCCCTTGAGCATCGCCGTGAAGCGCGGCGGCTCCAGGCACTGTCCGGGCGTGGACTTTCCGTTGATCGTGACGTTCGGGTAGATCTTGCCGAACGCCTTGATGTCCTCTTTCCACTCGCGCAGCTCCGCGGCCTTCGCGGCCGGCGGCATGCAGTCGATCGACAGCGTCACCTTGGCCTTCGGGTCCAGCGGTGCTGACGGATCGGACGAGCCGCTGCCGGAACCGCTCTTGTCGTCGTCGCTGTTGCTGCTGCTCGTGCCACAGGAGGCAAGGGCAGTCAGCGCGAGCGCGGTGACGAGCGCGGCGGCGGAGGTTCGACGTGTGCGAGAACGGCGGAACCCAGCACTTCTCATCGGTGGTCCCCTTCGGGCATGAGCATGGAAGGCCCTCGGCGAACTCTCTGCCGGGGCGCGGCTTACTCAACCACCGCCGACATGTGAACGCAATATCTCGCGCAGTTTTCGTAAATGTTTGACAGCCTTCCGCATCCGAAGCGTGACGCGCCCGGTGACGCACCCGCCGCCCCGGACTGCGATCCGTCCCGCGGGGCCGTCAGGTGTACGCCTGCGCGGTCGAGCCGCGGACCACGAGCTCGGGCTCGAAGAGGAGCTCGCCCGGCGGCACGGTGCCGCCCTGGATCAGCGCGGAGAGCAGCTCGACGGCCGCCCGCCCCATCGCCTCGATGGGCTGACGGACCGTGGTCAGCGGCGGTTCGGTGCAGTTCATGAAGGCGGAGTCGTCGAAGCCGACGACCGAGACGTCCGAGGGGACCCTGAGGCCCCGCCGGCGGGCGGCACGAACGGCACCGAGCGCCAGCGGGTCGCTGGCGCAGACGATCCCCGTGACACCCCGCTCCAGCAGGCGCGAGGCCGCGGCCCGGCCGCCCTCGAGCGAGAACATGGACCGCTCGATGCGCTCCTGCGGGAGCGCTCCCGCGACGGCGAGCGCGGCGGCGAGTTTGCGCCGCGAGGGGACGTGGTCGGAGGGGCCGAGGACCAGGCCAATGCGCTCGTGCCCGAGGGACACGAGGTGCCGCCACGCCTGTTCGATCGCGACGGCGTCGTCGCAGGACACACAGGGGAAGTCGAGCCCTTCGATGGGTGCGTTGATCAGCACGACCGGGATGCGGCGCTCGGCGAGCCGCCGGTAGTGGTCGTGCGGTTCGTCGGCCTGCGCGAAGAGTCCTCCCGCGAAGACGACTCCGGACACCTGCTGCTGGAGCAGCAGTTCGACGTAGTCGGCCTCCGAGACGCCCCCCTTGGTCTGGGTGCACAGCACGGGCGTGAGCCCTTGCTGTGCGAGGGAGCCGCCGATCACCTCGGCGAACGCCGGAAAGATCGGGTTCTGCAACTCGGGCAGGACGAGGCCGACGAGCCTGGCCCGCTCGCCGCGCAGCTGGGTCGGCCGCTCGTATCCGAGCACGTCCAGTGCCGTCAGCACCGATTGGCGGGTCGTCCGCGAGACTCCGGGCTTGCCGTTGAGCACCCGGCTGACCGTGGCCTCGCTGACCCCTACCTTCTGTGCCACCTGGGCAAGTCGTCGCGTCATGACCGCAACGCTAGCGCAACTCATGCAAGTCACCGACTTATCGCCGCAAAGAGTGTACGCAGGCGGGGGTGCCTCGCGGAAGTCGCGAGGCACCCCCTCATCCCTACTCCTTTCCCGTGGAACCCTCTGGGTCCTCCGTACCTCCCAGGCCCCCTACGGGTTGATGTTGATCTTGAACGTGGAGGTGGTGTTCCTGACGTCCACGGCGTTGCCGCTCAGCTTCAGCCCGTTGAACGTGACCTCGCCGACCGCCGGGCCCTGGCCCGTCTCCGGCATCTCGTTGGCCCAGAGACCGAAGCCGGACTTCGCGTCGAACGCGTCACCGCTCTTGCGTGCTCCGGTGATCGAGATGTAGGTGAGCACCGTGTCCTTGATCGGGAACTGGGGCTGTCCACCGACGTAGTTCGTCTGGAACATGATCCCGCTGTACGTCGGATCGACGATGTCCACATGGGAGATCCGGATGCCCTGGAACACCTTGGAGGCCGAGAACAGCCAGATGCCCGGGAAGGTCTGCGACCCCCAGAAGTGTCCGCCCGACCGCACGATCGACACGTTCTCGATCGCCGTGGGGCCGGTCCCGAAGCCGTTCATCGGATAGCCGAAGTCCAGCGAACTGACCGTGATTCCGGAGTAGACCAGGGTGTCGGCGATGTGGATGTTGCGGAAGGTGTTGTCGTACCCGCCGTACACGGCCACACCCGCGGCACGCCAGGTGAGGATGGACGTCAGGTTCTCGTACACGTTGTTCTTCATGTCCGCGCCGCCGCCGTCGATCGCGGAGAACAGCGCGAAGCTGTCGTCCCCGGTGGCACGCGCCTCGTTGTTGGTGACGTGGTTGTCGGTGGATCCGTTGGTCATGTTGACGCCGTCGGCGAACATGTTGCGGATCCGGGAGTTCTTGATGGTGACGCTGTCGGTGTTGGCGCCCCAGTAGAGGCACACCATGTGCTCGTTCCAGATGTTGTCGATCACGATGTCCGAGACGTTGGAGAAGTCGAACACCTTGCCCGGCCCGTCGATGCGGGAGGTGTAGTTGCCGAAGTACGCGAAGTTCGAGAACGACGAACCCTTCGCACTGGCCTCCGCACGGAACCCGATGTCGGTGTTGTCCTGTGTGGACGGGGCGTGGAAGCGGGTGTACCAGGGTCCCGCGCCGACGACCTTCACGGCCTTGCCGTAGACCTGGAACTTGCTGGCGGTGGAGTAGTCACCGGCCGGCAGGTAGACGCCCACGAGGGTGCCCGTGGTATCCATCCGGACCTTGTCCAGGGCGTTCTGGACGTCCTGGTGGGTGAAGCCGGCGGGCACGGTGTACGTGGCCGGGTTCGGGTTGGCCACCTGGGCGACCTGCTCCAGGCTGACGAAGTCGATCGCGTAGGTGCTGGTGTTGGCTGTGTCCTTCTGCAAGCGGATCTTGCTGCCTGCCGGGACGGTCCTGCCCAGCATGAGGTTCGCCTCGTCGTAGATGTGCCGGGGCGCTCCCGAGCCCGGGGAGTTGCCCGGTCCCGTCTCGTTCCCGTACAGCCACGCGTACTTCGACGTGAGGTCGATGGCCTTCAGGAAGGTGCCGTCCACATAGACGTTCAGTTTCGACCCGATGCCGCCGCCACCCGCGGAGTCCGGGATGGAGAACCGGGTGACCAGGGTGTTCGTGGACGCCCGGGTGGTGAACTCGACGTAGTTGCCCGTGCTGTCGAGGGTGACCGCCTTGCGCCCGGACGCCTCCCCTGCGACGTCGCCGACGGTCCTGTTGGGACCGACCACCTTGGCGCCTCCGCCCGCGACGCCGTCCTCGGCCTCGTACATGTCGTACGGCATGTCGGCGCCACGTCCGACGAACAGCGACTCGGTGCGGGTGTTGTTCTCGCGCTTCACCGGAAGCTCGTTGGCGTCGTCGGCGACCACCACCTTCACCGTGTACGAGCCGTTGGCGGCCGTCCAGGTGCCGAGGGAGACCGGCGCCGTCGTGGAGCCCGCCGCGATGGCGCCGCTGTGCGCGCCGGTCAGGGTCTTGACCGTGGCTCCCTTGGAGTCGACCAGAGTCAGGGTGATGCCGTGGCTGCCGCTCGCGGAGGCCACGGTGCCCTGGTTCCTGAGGGCGACGGAGAAGGCCACGGTGTCGCCCTCGGAGGGGGCGGACGGGGCGGTGGTGACCGCGTTCGCGACGAGGTCGGAGCTGGAGACCGGCTTCACGACCAGCGGGGAACTGCTGGTGAAGCGGTTGTTGGTCTCGTTCTCCTCGATGATCTCGCCCGCCGGGTCGACGACCGCGCCCAGTGTGTAACTGCCCGCGTCGCGCGCTCCGATACCGGCGGTGACCTGTACGGACGCGCCGGCGGCGAGAGCGCCCACCGATGCGGTGGCGACCTTGGAGCCGCCCAGCTCGAAGTCGAGCCTGCCCGCGGGAGCGGCTAGGGCGCCCGTGTTGCGTACGGTCGCCGACAGGGTGATCTGGTCGGACTCCACGGGAGCGGCCGGGGAGGCGCCGACTGCCGACACCTGCAGGTCCGCGTTGGGGGCGGGAGCGCCCATCACCCGGAACTCGGCGACCTGGCCTGCCGGGGCCCCGGTGTTGGAGGTGAACTTCAGCTGGACGTCGGCGACCCTGGCCGTGACCGGGATCGTCACCGTGTTGCCGCTCGCCGGGTCGAACGCGTAGTTCCTGGCCGCGGCCAGGCTCGTGAAGGACGTGGCGTTCTGCTCCCGTCCGAGCACTTCGATGTTCTGGGTGCGTGCGCCCCAGCTGCTGTCGGGGTTGAGCTTGACGACGACGCTCTCGGTGTCTGCGTTGGAACCGAGCTTCACGGTGAGGGTGTGGGGGTAGCTGCCGCCCGCACCCTCCCAGTAGGTGGTGACGGAGTTGTCGTTGGCGTTCGCCGCGACGAACGTGTGGACCACCGACGAGGCGGTGATCGGCTTGGAGACGGCGAGGTTGGACGCGGCGTTCGTGGAACCGTTGCGGGTCACGGAGTTGCTCGCGACGGATATGTTGCCGGCCGCGTCCTTGGCGCGCACCACATAGGTGACCGTGGTGCCGGCCGACTGGGTGTCGGTGTACGTCGTGGTGTCACCGGCCACGCTCCTGCGGAGCACGTTGTTGGCGTAGATGTCGTAGCCGGTCACGCCCTTGTTGTCCGAGGACGCCTGCCAGGTCAGCCTGATCTGTCCCGCGGACGGCTCGGTGAAGGCCAGTTGCGAGGGTGCGGTGGGTGCCTGCGTGTCGCCGGAGGTGCCCTGGCGGGTGACGGTGTTGCTGTTGCCCGACTCATTGCCCGCCGCGTCCCGGGCCCGTACGTGGTACGAGACGCTCTCGCCGGCCGGCCGGGTGTCGGTGAACGTGGTGACGTTGCCCGCCACGCTCGTCAGCAGTGTGTTGCCGGCGTAGATGTCGTAACCGGTGACACCCGTGTCGTCCGAGGAGGCCTTCCAGGTCAGCCTGATCTGCCCGGTGGCCGGCTCGGTGAAGGCCAGGTCGGCCGGGGCCGTGGGCGCCTGGGTGTCGCCGGTCCCGGGGCCGTAGACCTCCAGTTCGGAGACCTGCCCGGCCGGCTGGACCGAGTTGGCGGTGACCAGCACCCGTACGTAGCGGGTGGTGGTGGCGTCGAAGGAGATCGTCGCCGCCTGCCCGCCCGCGGCGTTGAAGGTGTACGCCTTGGAGGCGGTCAGGTCACTGAATTCCGACCCGTTGGCACTGCCCTGGATCTTCAGTGTCTGGGTCCGCTGCTCCCAGCCGTCGGGCAGCCGCAGCACGACCCGGTCGACGCGGACCGAGGAGCCGAGGTCCGCCTGGATCCACTGCGGGAGGGCGTTGTTCCGGCTCTCCCAGTAGCTGGCCCTGTTGCCGTCGTTGCCGTTGGCCGCCACGTACACCTCGGTGTGGCTGCTCGCCGTGAGGGTCCTGCCTGCGGCGAGGTCGGCCGACGACTCCTCGGCCTCACGGACCTCCAGTTCGGCGAGCTGGGCGTTGCGTCCCGCCGTGTTGGCCGTGATGTTCACCCGTACGAAGCGGGTCTTCGTGGCCGGGAAGGGGATCGTCACCTTGTTGGACGTACCGGGGCTGAAGGTGTACGTCCCCGAGGTCTTCAGGGTGGCGAAGCTCGTGCCGTCGGCGCTCCCCTGGATGGAGAGGGTCTGCCTTCTGCTCTCCCATCCTGCGGGAAGCTTCAGCGTCACCTCGTCGATCCGGGCATCCGGGCCGAGGTCGGTCTGCACCCACTGCGGAAGTGAGCTGCCGGATCCCTCCCAGTACGTCGACTGGTTGCCGTCCGTCACGCTCCGGGCGGCGTGCCCGTCGCCCGTACTGCTCGCCGCCGCGGCCCTGCCCGCGGCGATGCTGGGGCCGTCGGCCGCCGAGGCGGCGAGCGACGGCCATCCGATCATCAGAAGACTGGTGGTGACCGCGGCGGAAACAACCCGCCATCTCCAGCGTGTGGCTCTCATTGGTCCCCGATCTTCGGCCTCGGCGCGAAGCGCACCGAGGGCGCGGCTCTGTCTGCTCGGCTCGGTGACACCTGTTTCTGCGCTCACTGAGCATGAGTTTTGCGTTTTGCGGTCAGAGAATTGCAGAGAACTGCGAGAGCGTCCACCGTTGGGACAGAACCGAGCGATCCGGATCGAGAAGCGATGGGAGCACAAGCACCGTGCTTTCAATGAGATTTGGGTGCGACCGGAAGGAAGCCTCAGAGACCGCAAGGAAGCGCAATCAACGCAAGCTGTTTGCGCACAATGGAAAGGCGCTGCAAAGTGCCTGCTCCACGGCACAGCACGGAGCAGGGCCCGCATGTGCGGACCCCGCTCGGTGGAGGCGGATCAGTGTGCGGCCGGGACGGGGGTCAGAGGCCGCCGGTGTACAGAAGCCGGTCGGGCGAGCCGGTACCCAGATCCGTCAGCACGTCCGTCGTGGCCTGGCCGGCCATCCAGTCGGAGACCTCCCCGGGAGTCGCGGCAGGGTTCTGCTCCAGATAGAGGGCGGAGACGCCGACGACGTGCGGGCTGGACATGGACGTTCCGCTCAGCGCGGTGGAGCCGCCGCCGAGCCTGGCGGAGACGATGTCGACCCCGGGGGCGTACACCTCCACGCAGGTGCCCCAGTTGCTGAAGTCCGCCTGCCGGTCCTGGTTGTCGCTGGCACCCACGGCGAGCACCTGGTCGGCGCCCGCCGGGGAGACGTCGCAGGCGTCCTGGTTCTCGTTGCCCGCCGCGACGACAGGCAGGATTCCCAGCTCGGCCAGTCCGTCGAACGCGTCGTCGACCGCCGCGGACGAGGGTCCGCCGAGCGACGCGTTGACCACGCTGGGCGGCTCGGCGTTCTCGGCGATCCAGTCGAGCCCCGCGATGATCCCGGCCCAGGTTCCCGACCCTTCACAGTTGAGCACCCTGACGGGGACGAGCGAGGCGGAGCCCGCGACACCGTACGTCGCGCCGGCGACCGTACCGGCCACATGCGTGCCGTGGCCGTTGCAGTCCTCGGCGCCCCGGCCGTCGCCGATGCCGTCGTAGCCTTCGCCCACCCGGCCGCCGAACTCGCTGTGGGCGGCCTCGATGCCGGTGTCGACGATGTAGGCGGTCACGCCGGCACCCGTACCGGCCGCGTTGTACATGGAGTCCAGCGGCAGGGCCCGCTGGTCGATCCGGTCAAGCCCCCAGCTTGTGGCGGCCGCACGGGCACCTGCCGTCTTCTTGGCGGGCGGCGGTGCGAGCGAGGCCTCGCTGTTCTCCTCCACGGCCTGGACGCCTGCCGTTCCGCGCACCTTGTCCAGCTGGGCGGGGGTGAGCGAAGCCGCGAAGCCGTGCAGGACCTTGCTGTACGTGAACAGCGTGGCGACCCCGAGATCCTCGGTCATGGCATCAGCCGTCTGCGCGGACGACAGGGTGACGATGTACTGACCGGGCACGGCCCGGGACGACTTCTGCACCGGTACGAGACGGTCGCCGGTGTCGGCCGTGGCCGGGGTGGTGCCGATCAGCGGGGCGATCAACAGTAGAGCGGCCGGGGCCCAGTGGGCGCGCAGGCGCATGCGTTCTCCCTTGACGTGGAGGATCCGGTCGCGGACCAGGACAGGCCCGCGAGGTGCGAACACCTGACCTTTCGTCCACATCCCGGGCGCGCCTTGAGTCGCGTCAGCCGGACAGCGCAAAGATCGGTACCGGGGCAGGCCCATTTGGCCGATCACGTGAAAGGTTTCAACCTGCTTCTGCGGGCGAACGTAAACCCCCTCCCCTACGGACGTCAATGCCGCACACAGCAGGCTTTCAATCATCAAGCCAGAAAGACCTCGATCGCGAACGAACCCTTGACAGGGACCGGACACAACTCTAGCTTCACAGGACTGAAACGATTCATCCCCGCGTCGTTACGGAGCCGAGTTGTGATCAGCAGAAGACGACTGCTCAGCACCACCGCAGCCACCGCGGCGCTCGCCGCGGTGTCCGCACCAGCCGCGCACGCTGCCGGACCGGCGCGGGCAGCCGCCGGCCGGGCCCGTGTCACCGAGCCGACCGTCGAGTACGTGCGCCATCCTCTCGGTCTCGACACCCCGCGTCCGAGGCTGAGCTGGCCGGTCGCGTCGGAGGTCCCGGGCCGGACCCAGACCGCGTACCAGGTGCGGGTCGCCACCGCCCCGGAACGCCTCACGAAGCCCGACGTCTGGGACAGCGGCAAGGTCGAGTCCGACCGGTCGGTGCTGGTCCCGTACGCGGGCCCGGCGCCGGTGTCCCGTACGCGCTACCACTGGTCGGTGCGTGTGTGGGACTCCGGCGGGCAGGTCTCCGGGTGGAGCGAGCCGTCCTGGTGGGAGACCGGGCTCCTGGCCGAATCGGACTGGTCGGCAGGCTGGATCGGCGCGCCGGCCGCGCTGACCGCTGCGCCCGCTCTGGACGACGCCTCGTGGATCTGGTTCCCCGAGGGCGATCCGGCCGCCGGTGCGCCCGCGGCCACCCGCTGGTTCCGGGGCCGGGTGGAGGTTCCGGCCGGTGTCACCCGCGCGCGCCTGGTCATGACGGCCGATGACGGGTTCACCGCCCGGGTCGACGGCGTGGAGGTGGCGCACACCGAGGCGGACGGCCCCGCCAACAACTGGCAGCGGCCCGTCCTGAGGGATGTGACGGACCGGCTCTCCCCGGGCGTCCACGTGATCGCCGTGTCGGCCACCAACGCGACGGAAGGACCCGCCGGACTGCTCGGCCTGCTGGAGGTGACCACCGCTGACGGTGTGGTCACCCTGGCCACCGGCGCAGACTGGCGGACCACCGACAAGGAGCCTTCGGGGGACTGGGGGTCCGGTACCTACGACGACAGGGCGTGGTCCGCCGCCAAGGTCCTCGCCCCCTGGGGTTCCGGGCCCTGGGGCCGCGTCCAGGTGGCGCACTCCCCCGCCACCCAGCTGCGCAGGGAGTTCCGGCTCGGCCGCAAGCGGGTGGCGCGCGCCAGGCTGTACTCGACCGCACTCGGGCTGTACGAGGTGTTCCTCAACGGTCGGCGGGTCGGCGAGGACCGGCTCGCACCGGGCTGGACCGACTACGACAAGCGGGTCCAGTACCAGACGTACGACGTGACCGGACTGCTCGCACCGGGCGGGAACGCACTCGGGGTCACGCTCGCGGCAGGCTGGTACGCCGGAAACATCGCCTGGTTCGGCCCGCATCAGTACGGCGAACAGCCTGCCGTTCTTGCCCAGTTGGAAATCACCTTCACGGACGGCTCGACCGATCGGGTGGTGTCGGGGACCGACTGGCGCGCCGCGACCGGGCCCGTCACCGGCGCCGATCTCATGGCGGGCGAGGAGTACGACGCCCGACTGGAGACCGACGGCTGGACGCGGGCCGGCTTCGACGCGTCGGGGTGGCTCGGCGCCGATCGGGTGGACGACGTCACGGCGGCACTCGTCGCCGAAGTGGACGGGGCATGTCGTGTCGAGCGCGAACTGACGGCACGTGAGGTGACCGAACCGGAGCCCGGTGTGTTCGTGTTCGACCTCGGCCAGAACATGGTGGGCACCCCGCTCCTCACCGTGTCGGGGCCGGCCGGCACGACGGTGCGGCTGCGGCATGCCGAGGTCCTGAACCCGGACGGCACGATCTACACGACCAACCTGCGCACCGCCCGTGCCACGGACACGTACACGCTCAAGGGCGGCGGCCGGGAGACGTACGAACCCCGCTTCACCTTCCACGGCTTCCGCTACGTGGAGGTGACGGGCTATCCCGGCCGGCCGGGTCCCGACGCGATCGTGGGCCGTGTCATCCACACCTCGGCACCGTTCACCATGGACTTCACGACCGATGTGCCCATGCTCAACCAGCTCCACAGCAACATCACCTGGGGGCAGCGCGGCAACTTCCTCTCCATCCCGACGGACACCCCCGCGCGGGACGAGCGCCTCGGCTGGACCGGTGACATCAACGTCTTCGCGCCCACCGCCGCGTACACGATGGAGTCGGCACGCTTCCTCACGAAGTGGCTCCACGACCTGCGCGACGACCAGGTCGCCGACGGCGCGTTCCCGAACGTCGCCCCGGACCTTCCGGGTGTCGGCAGCGGTGCGGCGGGCTGGGGAGACGCCGGGGTGACCGTACCGTGGGCCCTGTACCAGGCGTACGGCGATGTGCGGGTCCTGGAGCAGTCCTGGTCCTCGATGCTGAAGTGGCTCGAGTACCTGGAGGCACACAGCACCGGGCTGCTGCGGCCCGCCGACGGCTACGGCGACTGGCTCAACATCGAGGACGAGACGCCCAAGGACGTCATCGGCACGGCGTACTTCGCCCACAGCGCCGACCTCGTCGCCCGCATCGCCGAGGCGCTGGGCAAGGACCCGGCGCCGTACCGGAGCCTCTTCGGCCGGGTGCGCGACGCGTTCCGGGCCGCGTACGTGACGGCCGGCGGACGCGTCAAGGGCGATACACAGACGGCCTACGTACTTGCTCTGTCCATGGATCTGCTGACGGAGGGCGACCGAGGGCCGGCGGCCGACCGGCTGGTCGCGCTCATCGAGGCGAAGGACTGGCATCTGTCGACGGGGTTTCTCGGGACCCCGCGGCTGCTGCCGGTGCTGACCGACACCGGGCACACGGATGTCGCCTACCGGCTGCTGACGCAGCGCACCTTCCCGAGCTGGGGCTACCAGATCGACCGGGGCGCCACGACGATGTGGGAGCGGTGGGACTCCATCCGGCCGGACGGCAGCTTCCAGGACGCAGGGATGAACTCCTTCAACCACTACGCGTACGGCTCCGTGGGTGAGTGGATGTACGCGAACATCGCGGGCATCGCACCGGGGAGCCCCGGCTTCCGGAAGGTCGTCGTGCGACCGCGTCCGGGCGGCGGAGTGACGCAGGCCGAGGGCCGGTTCGACTCCTTGTACGGGCCGGTCACGACGCGCTGGAAGACGGATGCGGACGGCTTCGCGCTGAGGGTCGTCCTGCCTGCCAACACGACCGCCGAGGTGTGGATTCCGGGTGGCGACGAGCGGAGCGCCGGCCAGGCCTCCGCGAGGTTCCTGCGCCTGGACGACGGATGTGCGGTCTTCGCCGCCGGATCGGGCACCCATCAGTTCGCCGCCTCCGCCTGACAGGGATCACCCCGGCGCCCTGTAGGACGGAAACTGTCCTACAGGGCGCCTAACGTGTGCTCAGGAGCTCGGGGAGATGCCCCAGGCTCCCCTGGAGGAGGCGGACGTGACCATGGCCGACGGCACGGAACCGGGCGTGGAGCCGCAGGTCTTCGAGCGGGTCGAGGAACTGAGGGACTGGCTGGAGCGGCATCACGGGGTGCGGTCGGACCTGTGGGTGAAGGTCGCGAAGAAGAGCACCGGCATCGAGTCCGTGACGGCCTCCGAGATCATCGACGCCGTGCTCTGTTACGGCTGGATCGACGGGCAGCGCAAGTCCCTCGACGAGACGTACTACCTCCAGCGGATCTCGCGCCGTCGCAAGGGCGGTCACTGGTCCCAGGTCAACGTGCGCAAGGTCGAGGCGCTGACGGCGGCCGGACTGATGCGGGAGCCGGGGCTGGCCGAGGTACGGGCCGCGCGGGAGGACGGGCGGTGGGCGGCGGCTTACCCCTCGCAGAAGGAGGCCACCGTGCCCGAGGACCTCGCGGCCGCGCTGGTCCCCGGCTCCCTGGCGGCGCGGCGGTTCGAGGAGCTCGGCAGGACGGACAGGTACCTGGTGATTCTCGAGCTCCTCAAGGCGAGAACGCCCGGGCTGAGGGCTGCCCGCCTCGCACGGGCGATCACGAAGCTGGAGTCGGGCGGCACGGCGGACTGAGCCGCCCGGCCCCGGTGGCCGGTGTCGCCCGGTCAGGTCGGCGTCACCCGGCCCCGGTCAGGCCGGCGTCACCCGACCCGGTCAGACGGTGACGCCGAGGAGGTCCGGCTTCTCGGCCAGCGAGGCGAGACGCCGGGCCGGATCCGCGACCAGCCGACGGGCCGCCAGATCGAGGATGCCGCCGACGGCCCTGATGTCCGCGGCCAGGGTGCCGTCCTCCTTGACGATCTGCTGCACGACCTCGAACGTCTTGCCCGCGCCGTAGACGAACGCGCAGCTCACGCGCACGCTGTCACCGCCACGAAGTTCGCTCAGGTACTTCACCGTCACTTCCAGCTGCACCGGGCCGATTCCGTCGGCCAGCAGCTTCTCCTGGGGCAGTCCGGCGGCCCGCAGCAGCTCCCAGCGCGCGTGTTCCGCGTACTGGAGATAGACGGCCTGGTTGAGGTGGCCCTGGGTGTCGAGCTCGTAGCCGCGCACTGTCACGTCGACGAAGTAGGTCATGAACGTCCGAACGCCGGCGGGCAGTCCGCCATTCCGCCGGAACCCGCGGCCAGGTGCCTCTACGCAACCCCTTTACGCGCCTGTCATGCGCGGGTAACTTCCTGACTGCAAAAGATTGCAGCAACATTCTGACAGCACTTGCTGTCGGAACGCACTGCTCGCCCGAACCCCGAGGCGCGTCCGGGTTCTCCGGCGGGATCCTCGCAGCCGCTCGCGGAGCGGTTGTGCTGTTGGCTGCCACGGTCCACCCGCCCGTGGCACTCCCCTGGAGACACACGAATGAAACGCACCCCCACCCGGCTGCTCGGACGCCCTCTGGGAGCGGCCGTCGCAGCCACCGTGATGCTGGGGCTCCTGACCGCGGTACCGAAGGCCGCTGGTCCCGATTCGGCTGTACCGGTGGCTGCTTCGGAGTCCACCGCGACCGTCTTCTACTACACGAAGACCAAGAACTGGTCCGCGTACAAACTCCACTACGCACCCGACGGCGGCTCCTGGACCGCCGTTCCGGGTGTGGCGATGGAGGCCGCGTGCACGGACTGGGTGAAGCAGACCGTCACCCTGGGCAGCGCGTCCGGCCTGGCCGCGACGTTCAACAACGGTTCGGGCGTCTGGGACAACAACGCCGGGAAGAACTACGCCCTGGGCGCCGGCAGCATCACCGTCAAGGACGGCGTGGTGGCCCACAGCGACCCGTGCGCGGACACCGGTACGGACCCGACTCCGACCGCCGACCCCGAAGAGACGCACAGCGCGGCGGTCTACTACTCGACCGCGACGGTCGGCTGGACCACCACCAATCTGCACTACCAGCCGGCGGGCGGCACCTGGACCACCGTGCCCGGCGTGGGCATGGAGGCCGCCTGTACCGGCTGGGTGAAGAAGTCGGTCGACCTCGGCACGGCGACCACGATGCTCGCCACGTTCAACAACGGCAACGGGGTGTGGGACAACAACAACGGCGCCAACTACACGGTCCCGGCCGGGCTCACCACGGTGAAGGACAAGAAGGTCACCGCCGGCGCGAAGGACCCCTGCGCCGCGGAGGTCCCGGACACCCAGGCACCGACCGTGCCCACGAAGGTGACCGCGGACGCCGACGGTGTCTCCGTCGTGCTGACCTGGGACCCGTCCAACGATGACCGTGGTGTGACGAAGTACCAGGTCACCCGGACCGGGGGCACGAAGGGCACGATGGTCACCGACGTCGGCTCCACGGTGTACTCCGACACCGGGCTGGAGGAGAGGACGGCCTACAGCTACACCGTCAGGGCCGTCGACGCCGCCGGGAACGTGTCGGGCGCCTCCGCATCCGCCACCGCGACCACGGGCGAGAAGCCCGCGGCCCCGGCGTCCGGGGAGCCGCTGGGCACCGATCCCCGCAAGGACCCGATCTACTTCGTGCTCACCGCCCGCTTCAACGACGGTGACACCTCCAACGACCGGGGCGGGAGCCAGCACACGAAGTCGGGCAACGCGGCCGACAACGACCCCATGTTCCGCGGCGACTTCAAGGGCCTGGTCGAGAAGCTCGACTACATCAAGGGCCTCGGTATGTCCGCCGTGTGGATCACCCCGGTGGTGCTGAACCGGTCCGACTACGACTACCACGGCTATCACGGCTACGACTTCTACGAGGTCGACGCCCGGCTGGAGTCCGCCGGCGCCTCCTACCAGGACCTCATCAACGCGGCCCACGCCAAGGGCATGAAGATCTACCAGGACGTCGTCTACAACCACTCCTCGCGCTGGGGCGCCAAGGGCCTGTTCACCCCGAAGGCCTACGGAGTCCGCGACACCCAGTGGAGCTGGTTCTACGACGAGAAGAACGACGGGTTCGAGTACGACGGCCTGACCGTCGAGCCCAAGTCCGGGAAGTCGTACTACAACGGCGATCTGTGGTCCACCGCCGAACCTTCGGGCAACACCTGCGTCAACTGGGGCACGCCCACCCGGTACACCTCGCCCGAGGGGTACCGGATCTACAACTGCCAGTGGCCCAACCCCACTTCGGGCATGTTCCCGAAGGCGTACTACCACAACTGCTGGATCGGGAACTGGGAGGGCGAGGACTCCCGCAGCTGCTGGCTGCACGACGACCTCGCCGACTTCAACACCGAGAGCACGCCCGTACAGAACTACCTGATCGGCGCCTACAACAAGTACATCGACATGGGCGTGGACGGCTTCCGGGTCGACACCGCCGTGCACATCCCCCGTACGACCTGGAACCGCCGCTTCCTGCCGGCGATCCAGGAGCGCGTCACCCAGCGGTTCGGCGCCGAGGCCGCGAAGAACTTCTTCGTCTTCGGTGAGGTCGCGGCCTTCGTCAACGACAAGTGGAACCGAGGCTCGGTCAACCACTCCGCGCAGTTCTACACCTGGAAGGAACGCAAGGAGTACAACGCGGACGACGAGAAGGCCGCGCTGGAGATGTACGACTACGAACAGCAGCAGGGCACCGGCTCCCAGCCGACCTCCAGCAACGCCTTCCTGAACGGCAACGCGTACCACGCACCGGACCACAGCAGGTTCTCCGGGATGAACGTCATCGACATGCGCATGCACATGAACTTCGGTGACGCCAACAACGCGTACAACAACGGCAAGGACTCCGACGACAGTTACAACGACGCCACCTACAACGTCGTGTACGTCGACAGCCACGACTACGGACCCAACAAGAGCAGCGAACGGTACGCGGGCGGCACCGACGCCTGGGCCGAGAACATGTCCCTGATGTGGACCTTCCGGGGCATCCCCACGCTCTACTACGGCTCCGAGGTCGAGTTCCAGGCCGGCAAGAAGATCGACTGCGGGCCCACCTGCCCGCTGGCGACGACAGGTCGCGCCTACTTCGGCGGTCAACTCGCGGGCGACGTCAAGGCGTCCGACTTCAGCAAGGTCTCCTCGGCGACCGGTGCCGTCGCCGACACCCTCGCGAAGCCGCTGGTCAAGCATGTGCAGCGGCTCAACGAGATCCGACGGGCCGTGCCGGCCCTGCAGATGGGCCAGTACTCCACCGAGGGCATCACCGGGTCGATGGCGTACAAGCGCCGCTACACCGACGCGGCGAGCGGCACGGACAGCTTCGCGCTGGTGACGGTCACCGGCAGTGCCACGTACACGGGCATCCCCAACGGCACCTACAAGGACGCCGTCACCGGCGACACCCGGGTGGTGACGGGCGGCACGCTCGCCGTCCCGGCGCCGGGCAAGGGCAACCTGCGGGTGTACGTCCTCGACCTCGGCGGGAAGAACGCGGCCCCCGGCATGATCGGGACGGCGGGTACCTACCTGAAGTGACCCGGGGTGGACCCGGGCGCGGCGGGCGCGCGATGCGCGTCCGTCACGCCCGGGCGCCTTCGCCCCCGGCCACCCGCCGCAAGGTGCGCAGCAGGTACTCCTTGCGGTGGAGCGGGTCGTGGTCGGTACGGGGCCGCTGCGGAACCGGTCCCTCGACCTGCCGGTAGTGCGCGAAGTCGGACTCCAGCACCCCCTCGCCGCGTGACAGCTCCGGCAACAGCTGCTGCAGTTCGTGGATGCGGGCGGCGGGGACCTCGCCCTCCAGGGTGCACACGCGGCCCCGCGTCAGCGGAGTCCGGGGAACGGCGCGCAGCCGTGCCAGGACCGGGACGAGGGGGCCGAACGTATCGGCCGGGAGCTCGATGCGGAATCGGTGCATCGGCTCGTACACCGTGGTTCCGGCCTGTTTCAGCGCGTCCATGAGCACCAGCGGAGTCAGGTTGCGGAAGTCTCCCGCGGTGCTCGACATGCTCTTGTCGAACACCGCGTGCGAATGACTCTGCCGGGGCCAGTAGCCGGAATGCGTCAGGGTGACGGTGCAGTCGGTGACCTGCCATCCGTGAATTCCCTGGCCGAGTGTCTCCAGCACGGTGTCCTCCACGGCCCTCATCAGGGAGAAGGGCATGGATCCGAGTTCCACCTCCCGCCGGAATTCCACCCCGCTGCCGGCCGGTGCGGGATCGACGCGGAGGCCGACCGTGGCGAGGAAGGGATTGGGTTCCCGGTCGATGACCTCGACGGCCGTGCCGGTCCCGGCCGGCCGTTCCAGGCAGATGGTCGTGGTCTCCCGGAAGGTCACCTCGATGCCGTACTCGTCCGCCAGCGTCGCCTGGATGACCTCCTTCTGCACCTCGCCGTAGAGCGAGAGGGAGATCTCCTGACGGATGTCGTCACGCCGTACGCCGATGAGCGGGTCCTGCTCCGCGAGGTGGCCGAGCGCGGTGTGCAGGGCGCCCCGGTCCTCCCGGCGGACAGGGGTCACCACCGTCTCCAGCGTCGGCGGGGCGAAGTGGGCCTGCGCCTGTGGCTTCGCGGGCGCCTCACCGATCCTGTCGCCGATCCGGACGGCGCCGAGCCCCCGCAGCCTGCCGATCCGGCCGGCGGTCAGAGCGGAAGCGCGGTCGTCCGCACCGCGGTCGAAGACGGTGATGCCGGAGATCTTGCCCTCGCGCCCGTCGTCCTCGCCGTCCCCCCGCAAGGGGACGCGTTCACGCGTGCGCAGCGTTCCGGAGAACATCCGGACGTACGCGATCTTCTCCCCGGCGGGACCGCGCTCGACCTTGAACACCGTGCCCGCAGCCGGTCCTCCGGCATCCTGGCCGGTGACGGGCAGCAGCTCGGTGATTCCCGCGATCAGTTCCGGCACGCCCGCCCCGGTGGCCGCGGAGCCGAAGTACACCGGGTGCACCAGCGTCTGCCGGGTCTGCTCCGCCAGGGCGGCGCGCAGCCGGTCGTACGGGATGCCCGTCGCGTCGTCGACGTAGGCGGCCAGCAGGTCGTCGTCGTGACCGGTGAGCAGATCGGTCAGCGCGGTGGTGAATCCCGGGTCCGCGGCGGTGAACGGTGCGGTGCGGGCTTCGCGGGTGCCCAGCGCCTCGGCCGAACCCATCGCGACGATGTCGCGGGACAGCCGCTCGGCGATGTCCGCGAGGACACCTTCGTAGCGGGCGCCGCCGCGGTCGGTCTTGTTGACGAAGACGAGTGTGGGGATCCGCAGCCTGCGCAGCGTCCGCATCAGGACACGGGTCTGTGCCTGAACGCCCTCCACGGCGGAGACGACGAGCACCGCTCCGTCGAGCACGCCGAGGACCCGTTCCACCTCGGCGATGAAGTCCGGGTGGCCCGGGGTGTCGATGAGGTTGACCGCCACGTGGTCGATGACGAAGGAGACGACCGCGGACTTGATGGTGATGCCGCGTTGCCGTTCGAGCGCCAGCGAGTCGGTCTGTGTGCTGCCGTCGTCGACGCTGCCGACGGTGTCGATGACTCCCGCGGCGTGGAGAAGCCGCTCGGTCAGGCTCGTCTTACCGGCGTCGACGTGCGCCAGAATTCCCAGGTTCAATGTGTGCACTGAGCTTCATGCCCTCGAGATAGGTGTGAATTCCTGTCTGGGTGGACACAGAAGCTCGGCGCATGAATTTCTCCAGGGTTGTTCGGCTGGTGCCGGAATTACAGCAGGCAGCCGCTTCGAGGGGCAATCGAATTAGGCCCCAAGGTGCGGGAAGCGCAGTTCGGTGCGGCTCCGCGCGGTCTCTCCGGGGCGCAGGACGGTGCTGGGCTGGCCGGGGCGGTTGGGTGAGTCGGGCAGGTGCTGGGTCTCCAGGCAGACCGCGCCGTGGCGTTCGTGGCGGCGTCCGGAGGCGTCGGTGAACGAGCCGTCGAGCTGGTTGGCGGTGTAGACCTGCACGCCCGGCTCGGTGGTCCACACCTCCAGGACCCGGGCCGAGTCCGGGGCGGTGAGGCGGGCGGCGCGGCGCAGACCCGCACCGGTCCCGCGCAGCACCCAGCAGTGGTCGTATCCGCCCGCCAGGCGCAGCTGTTCGTCCTCCAGTCCGATGGACTCCCCCAGTACGCGGGGTGCGGTGAGGTCGAAGGGTGTGCCCCGTACCGCGGCCGGAGCTCCCAGGGGGATGCCGTCGCCGTCCACCGGCAGATAGGTGTCGGCGTCGACCTCCAGCCGGTGGCCGAGGACGTCGCCACGGCCTGCCAGGTCGAAGTAGGCGTGGTTGGTGAGGTTGACGACCGTGGCGCGGTCGGTGACCGAGGCGTAGTCGATGGCCAGGGTGCCCGCGGTGTCGAGGGTGTACGTGACCGTCGCGTCGAGCGCGCCGGGGAACCCCATGTCGCCGTCGGGGCTGTGCAGGGTGAGGTGCAGGGACACGCTGTCGTCGGTGCCGTCCGCCGTGGCGTCCCACACCTTGGTGTGGAAGCCCTCGGGGCCCCCGTGCAGTGCGTGGCCGCGGTCGTTGGCGGGGATGTGGTGCGTCTCCCCGTCCAGGGTGAAGCGGCCGTTCGCGATGCGGTTGGCGTAGCGGCCGACGACCGCGCCGAAGTACGGGTGTTTGCCCGTGTAGTCGTCGACGGTGGCGAGCGACCGTACGACGGAGGCGGGCGTGCCCTTGGTGTCGGGCACGGTGAGGCTGTGGAGGGAGGCGCCGTAGGTGAGTACCTGGGCGACGACTCCCGTACCGGAGTCGAGGGTCCACAGGCCGGTCTCCGTCCCGTGGGCGGAGCCGAACGGTGTGCGGTGCACGGTGGGGCGCGGCATCAGAGGTCCTTGGGATGAGCGGGGGCACGCCCGGGTGCGGTGGATTCGCGGACGATGAGGCGGTAGCCGGGTCGGGGCCGGCGTGGTTCGGAGACCGGTTCGCCCGAGAGGCGTTCGACGAGGCTGTCGACGGCCAGCCGGGCGATGGCCTCCTTGTCCGGGGCGATGGTGGTGAGCGTGGTGGTGCCGTACCGGCTCTCCTCGATGTCGTCGAAGCCGACGACGGCGATGTCGTCCGGGATGCTCAGCCCGCGTTCGGTGATGGTCCGCATCGCTCCGATGGCGATGAGGTCGTTGTACGCGAACACGGCGTCCGGCCGCTCGCCCCGGTCCAGGAGCGAGGCCATGGCTGTGGCGCCGTCCTCGCGGCCGTATCCGTCGGTGACCACGACGAGGGACTCGTCCGGCTCGATGCCCGCGGCGGCCAGTTCCTCGCGCCAGCCGCGCAGCCGCAGATGCGCGGGCTGGCGTTCGCGTCCGGTACGTGAGCCGAGGAACGCGATCCTGCGGCTGCCGTTGTCGATGAGGTGGCGCACGGCCTCGCGGGACGCCGCGACGTTGTCGATGGCGATGTGGTCGTACGGGGCCTCGTACTCGCGCTCACCGAGCAGCACCAGCGGCGCCGTCTCGGTGCGTGCCATGAGGTCCTCGGTCTCCAGGTGGATGGGGCTGAGGATGAGGCCGTCGATCACATGGGACCGGAATCCCTGGCTGACCAGGAGTTCCTTCTCCCGGAGGCCGGCGGTGTGGTCGACCAGGACGGTGTAGTCGTGCCGGGCGGCCGCGTCGACGACCGCTCCGGCGAGTTCGGCGAAGTAGGGGTTGCCGAACTCGGGTACGGCGAGGGCGATGATCCCGGTGCGGCCCTTGCGCAGGTGGCGGGCGGTGAGGTTCGGCCGGTAGCCGAGTTCGTCGATCGCCTTCTGCACCTTGGCGCGCATCGCCGGTGTGACGTGCTGATAGTTGTTGACCACGTTCGACACGGTCTTGATGGACACGCCCGCCCGATGCGCAACGTCCTTGAGGCTGACGCCCACGGCACTCCTTGGCTCGACTTGGCTCAGTGGTTCGGCTCGGTACAGCTGGTTCGTCGTCAGGTGCTTCTGCGACTGCGCGCCAGATAGCGCTGGGCCACCACGACAACGATAAGGAAACCGCCGCTGACCACCGACTGGTACGAGGAGTTGAGCGAGCCGATCTGGTTGATCAGGTTCTGGATGACGGCCAGCAGCAGGACGCCCCACAGGGTTCCGCTGATCGAGCCGGCACCGCCGATGAGCAGCGTGCCGCCGATGACGACCGCGGAGATCGCGTCCAGTTCCATGCCCACGCCGACGATGGTGACACCGGAGGACAGCCGGGCCGCGTTGAGCGCACCGGCGAGTCCTGCCAGCAGGCCGCTGAGGGTGTAGACGAGGATCTTGGTGCGGGCGACCGGGAGGCCCATCAGGGTGGCGGCGTCGCTGCTGCCGCCGACGGCGAAGAGGGTCTGCCCGAACGAGGTGCGCTGCAGGACCAGTCCGCCGGCCCCGAACAGGACCAGGGCGATCAGGATCGGGTGGCCGAAGCCCCAGACGCTGCCCTGCCCGAGCTCCCCGAAGGCGGAGTCCTTGGGCACCAGGTAGGTGGTGGCGCCCTCGTCGGTGAGGGTGAGCAGCAGACCGCGGGCGGCCAGCAGGGTGGCGAGGGTGACGATGAAGGGCGCCATGTTGCCCCGGGCGATCAGGAGCCCGTTGAGCAGCCCGATCGCACCGCACACCACGAGGGGTACGAGCAGGGCGGCGAGGAAGCCGTACTGCGAGGCCCACGCGGCGAGGACTCCGCCGAGGGCGAATACCGACCCGACGGACAGGTCGATGCCGCCGGTGATGATGACCATGGTCATGCCGAGGGCGACCACGGCGAGGAAGGACGCCTGGATCGTCACACCGCGCGCGTTGTCCAGGGAGGCGAAGGTCGGGTAGATGAACGATGCGGCGATCACGACGGTCAGCAGGACCGCGAGGACGCCCTGGCGCTGGAGGACTTCGGCGATGCGCTGCTTGGTGTCCGGTGCGGGGGCGGCGGGGCGGGGAGCCTTGCCGTCCGCGGGTGCGGCCGGCTTCCGCACGGCCGGGGCCTGGACTGCGGGGGCGGGTGTGGTTTCGTTCATCGGGACCGACGCTCCCGGGCGACGTAGACGGCGGCGATGATGATGGCCGCCTGGGCGATCTGTGCGGTGGAGTCGGGCAGGTCGTGCTTGACGAGTGTGGCGCGCAGGAGCTGCATCAGCAGGGCGCCGGCCACGGTGCCGAGCACCCGGATGGAGCCGCCGTTGAGGGGCGTGCCGCCGACCACGACCGCCGTGATGGCGGAGAGTTCCATGAGGGTGCCGAGCGAGGACGGGTCGCTCGCGGTGAGCCTGGCCGTGGCGAGGATGCCGGCGAGGGCCGCGAGCACGCCGCACAGCACGTACACACCGATGAGGACGCGCTTCACGGGGAGTCCCGCGAGTGCGGCGGCGGACCGGTTGCCGCCGACGGCGACGATCTGCCGCCCGAAGGTGGTGCGCTGCACGAGGAAGGCCACGGCGACGGCGAGGACTCCGGCGATCAGGACGACCAGCGGAATGCCGAGGAAGGACCCGGTGCCCAGCGACAGCAGGTCGGGGTTGACGATCTGCTTGAGCTGGCCGTCGGCCATGACCAGGGCCAGTCCCCGGCCGCCGACGAAGAGGGCGAGCGTGGCCACGATGGGCTGCAGCCCGATGAGGGAGACCAGTGTGCCGTTGACCGCTCCGACGACCGCGCCCGCGAGGAGCGAGACGACGAGCGCGGGCACGAGCCCGTATCCGAGGTAGAGCGGCAGGAACGCGGCGGCGAGCGCCATGGTCGAGCCGACGGAGAGGTCGACGCCCTCGGTCCCGATGACCAGGGCCATGCCCAGGGCGACGATGACGATGGGGGCGACCTGGACGAGCTGGGTGCGGAAGTTGTCCGCGGTCATGAAGTGGTCGGTGAACAGGGCGTTGAAGAGCAGCACCACCGCCACGGCGACGTACACGCCGTATTCCTGGTACCAGGCGGGGTCACGCAGCCGTGCCAGGGGCGTCACACGCGTGACGGGCTGCTTCGCGGGCTCTACGGGTGGGGAGACGGCGGCCTGGGTCATCGGGGGTCCTCCTGAGCGGCCGGGGCCTTGTCTCCCGGCGCCGGTGCGTGGTCGGCGAGCACTTCGAGCAGCCGGCTCTCGGCCACCTCGTCGCCCGCCAGTTCGCCTGCGACGGCTCCGCCGCGCAGGACGACGATCCGGTCGGCGCCCTCGATGAGCTCCTCGATGTCGGAGGAGATGAGCAGGACGGCCAGGCCCTCGAGGGCGAGGTCGTCGATGAGGCTCTGGACCTCGGCCTTGGCGCCGACGTCGATGCCGCGGGTGGGTTCGTCGAGCAGCAGGACCTTGGGTTCCAGACAGAGCCAGCGGGCCAGCAGGACCTTCTGCTGGTTGCCGCCGGAGAGTTCGCCGACCTTCTGCTCGGGGCTGGACGCCTTGATCCGCAGGCGCTTCATGAAGATGTCGACGATCCGGTCCTGCTTGGCGCGGGAGACGACACCGGCCCGGGAGAGGCGCGGCATGGCGGCCAGCACGATGTTCTCGCGGACGGAGAGGCCGGGGACGATTCCCTCCGCCTTGCGGTCCTCGGGCAGCAGGCTGATCCCGGCCCGGATGGCGGCGGCCGGGGTGAGGCGGTTCAGCGCGGTGCCGTCGACGGTGAGCTCGCCCGCGTCCAGGGGCAGGGCACCGGACAGGGCCTTCGCCGTCTCGCTGCGTCCGGAGCCGAGGAGGCCGCCGAGGCCGAGCACTTCGCCCGCGTACAGCGACAGGGATATGTCGTGGAGCTGGTGGCGGCTGGTCAGGCCGGTCGCGGTGAGCACCGGGGTGCGGGCCGCTTCGTGTCCCTCGGCCGCGAAGTTGGTGACGCCGGAGCGGCGGACCTCGGCCATGTCGCGGCCGAGCATCATCGAGACGAGCTGCATCCGGTCGAGGTCGGCGAGGTCGCCGGTGTGGATGTGGCGGCCGTCGCGCAGTACGGTGACGCGGTCGCAGATCCGGTACAGCTCGTCCATGCGGTGGCTGACGTAGAGCACGGCGATGCCCTGGGCGCGCAGGGTCTCGATGACCCCGAAGAGGGTCTCCACCTCACGCGGTTCGAGCGAGGAGGTGGGTTCGTCCATGATGACGACCTGGGCGTTGACCGAGACGGCCCGTGCCAGGGCGACCATCTGCTGCGTGCCGATCCCTAGGGTGTGCAGGGGCCGGCGCGGGTCGACGCGTACGCCGAAGCCGTCGAGCAGTTCGGCCGTCTCCCGGTGCATGCGGGCGAAGTCGATGAGGCCGAGGCGGTTCTTGGGTTCGCGGCCGAGGAAGATGTTGCGCGCCACGCTCATCAGCGGGACGAGGTTCACCTCCTGGTAGATCGTGGAGATGCCGGCCTGCTGGGACTCGAACGGCCGGGCGAACCTCACCGGCTGACCCGCCATCCGCAGGTCGCCCCCGTCCGGCCGGTACACACCGGTCAGCACCTTGATGAGGGTGGACTTGCCGGCGCCGTTCTCGCCGACGAGCGCGTGCGTCTCGCCGGCGCGCAGGGAGAAGGAGACGTCGTCCAGGGCGACGACGCCGGGGAACCGTTTGCTCACCGAGCGGGCTTCGAGCACCGCGGCGGCCGTGGGTACGGCCGCGTCCGGTGCCTGAGGTACTGCTTCGGGTGGTGCCATGGGTGGTCTTGGCCTTCCGCTGTTCCAAGGGTGTGGGCCCGGGAGCCGCCGCGGCCCTCGTCAGAGGGCCACGGCGGCCGGGCCGTCGGGACCGGAGAGGTCAGTACGCTCCGCCGAGCGATTCCTTGGCGTTCGTGTCGTCGTACTCGCGGTCGCTGATGATGACGTTCTCGGGGATCTCCTCGCCGCCGTAGAACTTCTGGGCGGTCGCGAAGGCCAGCGGGCCGAAGCGCGGGTTGGACTCGATGACGGCGTTGTACTCGCCGTTGACCAGGGCCTGCACGGCGTTGCGGGTGCCGTCGACCGAGACGATCTTGACGTCCTTGCCGGGCTTCTTGCCTGAGGCCTTCAGCGCGGTGACGGCGCCGAGACCCATCTCGTCGTTCTCCGCGTAGACGGCGGTGATGTCGGGCTTGGACTGGATGAGCTGCTCCATGACCTGCTGGCCCTTGTCGCGGGCGAACTCGCCGGTCTGCTGGGCGACGATCTCGATGCCGGGCGCCTTGGCCTTGATCTGGTCGACGAAGCCCTTGGTGCGGTCGGTGGTCACGTTGTTGCCGGAGGCGCCGAGGAGGATGGCGACCTTGGCCTTGCCGCCGGTCGCCTTGATCATCGCGTCGGCGGCGCGCTTGCCCTGCTCGACGAAGTCGGAGCCGAGGAAGGCCACGTAGTCCTTGCAGGCCGTGGAGTTGACCTTGCGGTCGATGGTGAGGACCGGGACCTTCTTCGCCGCGGCGGCCTTGAGCGCCGGCTCGAGACCGTCGGAGTTGAGCGGGGCGACGATCAGGAACTGGGCGCCCTGGGAGAGCATGTCCTGGATGTCGCTGATCTGCTTGGAGAGCTGCGACTGCGCGTTGGTGACGAGCAGCTTCTTGACGCCGATCTTCGCGGCTTCGTCCTTGATGGACTGGGTCTCGGCGATACGGAAGGGGTTGGCCTCCTTCTCCGACTGCGAGAAGCCGACCACGGCGTTCTTCAGGTCCAGTTCCGGCGCTCCGTAGGTCTTCAGCGAGCAGCCGGCACCGGAACTGGCCTCGGGGGTCTTGGCCGCCTGGGCTCCCTGGCTGCTGTCACCGCCCGCGTTGTCCGGGGTCTCCGACTTCGAGCAGCCGGAAACGGCCAGCGTGGCGGTGGCGGCGAGCAGGCAGGCCGCGGCGAGGGTACGGGATCGACGCTGGGTCATCATGCGCGGGACGCTCCTTGGCGGGATGACGGCACGCTGTTCGGCGTGCGGTCGGGCATGGCGGGACGGTGGATCGGCCGCTCGGCGGCAGATGCCGCCGCATTCCTCACGACCCGCTGCTGAAGTGGGCTCCAGCTGCGCAAACTGTGGTCGTGAGAGCCTGTGCGGCCTCTCGGCGGCTCGGGTTTACAACGTTATATAGGCGTGGTGGCGCGGGCGGCAAGAGAGTTGTCGATGCGTTTCCAAAATGTGTCGCCCCGCGTCGCGACCTCCGGCGCGCGGCCGACGGGGCGGGACGGCATCAGGTGTTGCGCCACCTATGGACACCGGCTTGACGGCGTGCTGTCATACCGCCGACATCAGTTTTCCAACGTTGCAAGTACGTTGCCGCGTACAGGGCCCCGTACGCGGCAGCCGACTTCGCCATGCGCCGGGGCGGTCCTGACCGGTCGCACACCTCCCTGTCCTGCAGAGCAGAAGCGGAGCCCCACCGATGCCCCTGAACCGCAGACAACTCATGACCGGCGCTCTGGTCACGGCTGCCGCGACGACCGCGGGCGGCCGCTGGGCCACCACCGCGACCGCCGCCGGCGGCAAGGCGCCGGCCGTCCGTGGCGGCCACTACTCCCCCAACGCCGCTCCGCTGCATCCGACGGCCTTTCTCAAACTGCCGCCGGGCCGGGTCACCGCACGCGGCTGGCTCGCCGGCCAGCTCCGGCTCCAGCTGGACGGACTCTGCGGCCGCTACGAAGAGTTCTCCCACTTCCTGGACTTCGACGCGTCCGGCTGGGTCCGCCCCGACCGTGGAGGCTGGGAGGAGGTCCCGTACTGGCTGCGCGGATACGCCGACCTGGCGATCGTGACCGGTGACGCGACGGCGCTCGCGGCCACCCGCCGCTGGATCGACGCGATCCTCACGACCCAGCAGTCCGACGGGTTCTTCGGCCCGAAGTCACTGCGGACCTCGCTCAACGGGGGGCCGGACTTCTGGCCCTTCCTGCCGCTGATCCAGGCCCTGCGCTCCTGGCAGGAGTACAGCGACGACAACCGGATCATCCCGTTCCTCAGCAGGTTCTTCCGCTACATGAACGCCCAGGGCCCCGGGGCCTTCAACACCAGTTGGATAGCGCTGCGCTGGGGCGACGGCCTCGACAGCGTCTTCTGGCTCTTCAACCGCACCGGCGACACCTTCCTGCTCGATCTCGCCGACAAGATCCACCGGTACGGTGCCGACTGGGGCGACAACCTGGTCAACCTGCACAACGTCAACATCGCGCAGGGGTTCCGGGAACCCGCCCAGTACGCCCTGCGCAGCGGCTCCCCGCAGGACACCCAGGACACGTACGGGACCTACGGCAAGGCCATGGACCAGTACGGGCAGTTCCCGGGCGGCGGCTTCGCCGGGGACGAGAACGCACGTCCCGGGCACGGAGACCCCCGCCAGGGATTCGAGACCTGCGGAATCGTCGAGTTCATGGCGAGCCACCAGCTGCTCACCCGGATCACCGGCGACCCTCTGTGGGCGGACCGCTGCGAGGAGCTCGCCTTCAACTCGCTGCCCGCCTCGCTGGACCCGTCGGGCAGGGCGGTCCACTACGTCACCAGTGCCAACAGCGTCGATCTGGACAACGCCCCCAAGAACGGCCGGCAGTTCCAGAACGGCTTTGCGATGCAGGCGTACCTGCCTGGTGTCGACCAGTACCGCTGCTGCCCGCACAACTACGGGATGGGCTGGCCGTACTTCGTCGAGGAGCTCTGGCTCGCCACTCCGGACGGCGGGCTGGCCGCGGCGATGTACGCGGCCTGCGAGGTCACCGCGAAGGTGGCGGACGGTACGGAGGTCACCTTCACCGAGGAGACCGGCTACCCGTTCACGGACACCGTCTCGCTGGCGCTCACCTCACCGAAGAGTCTGCGCTTCCCCCTGGTGCTCCGGGTTCCCGCCTGGTGCGCCGAGCCGGACGTCAAGGTCAACGGGCGCAGCGTCGCCGCACCTGCCGGCCCCGCCTTCACCCGTATCGACCGCACCTGGGCCGACGGCGACAAGGTCACCCTGCGCTTCCCGCAGCGCACCGGCGTGCGCACCTGGGCGGACAACCACGGCTCGGTGAGCGTCGACCGCGGCCCGCTCACGTACTCGCTCCGGATCGGCGAGGACTACCGGCGCACCGGTGGCACCGAGCAGTTCCCTGAGTACGAGGTCCACGCCACGACTGCCTGGAACTACGGGCTCGTCCTGGACGGGGACAGCCCGTCCTCCTCGCTGCGCCACCACACGCGGCGTGCGCCCGGGGACAACCCGTTCACGCTCGAAGGCACCCCGCTGACCATGACCGCCCGGGCACGCAGGATCCCGGAGTGGACCGCGGACGGCGAGCACGTGGTGGCGCCCCTGCAGGTCAGCCCGGCACGCAGCGCAGAGCCGGTGGAGGAGGTCACCCTCGTCCCGATGGGTGCCGCCCGGCTCCGCATCACCTCGTTCCCCACCGCGGATCCGCAGGGGGCGCCGTGGCTCGCCGACCGCTGGTACCGGATCGGCAACCTGCACTCGGGCAAGGTCCTGGGCGTGGACGGCATGTCCACGGCCGACAGCGCCCATGTCGTCCAGTTCGCCGACAACGGCACCGACGACCACCTCTGGCGGCTCGTACCCAACGGCGACGGCTGGTACCGCGTCCTCAACCGCCACTCCGGCAAGGTCCTGGGCGTCGACACCATGTCCACCGCCGACAGCGCCCACGTCGTCCAGTTCGCCGACAACGGCACCGACGACCACCTCTGGCAGCTGCTCTGACACGCGTTCCGGACGCAGCTGACGCACCGCTCCCCCGCACCGGTGCGGGGGAGTTCCCCCTGTGAAGGAGATCAGACCGTTGACATCCTCCCCCTCCGGAAGGAGGGGGATTCCTACGGCTCGCGCCGTGGGGTTTTCTGCTTCGTCGCCGACTGCCCGCCCGGAGAACTCCGTTGAGGTCTTACACCAGCTCCACAGACTGTCACCGAGAGCCCCTCGGCCAGCACATTCTTCGCGGCGTTCACGTCCCGGTCGTGGGTCGTGCCGCACACGCACGTCCACTCACGGACGTTCAGTGGCATCTTGCCCCGCAACGTGCCGCACGCGGAGCACAGCTTGGAGGAGGGGAACCAGCGGTCGATGGCAACCAGGTCCCTTCCGTACCAGGCGCACTTGTACTCCAGCATGCCGCGCATCGCGGTCCAGGCCGCATCCGAGATGGCGCGGGCCGGGGAAAGGTTCTTGACCATGTTGCGTACGGTCAGATCCTCGATCACGATCGTTTGGTTTTCACGAACGAGACGAGTGGTCAGCTTGTGCAGGAAGTCGCGCCTGCGGTCGGCAATGCGGGCATGGACCTTCGAGACCTTACGCCGGGCCTTCGCCCGGTTCGCTCCGTCACCCCTGACCTTCTTCGCCAGCACCCGTTGGGCCCTGGCGAGACGGGCGCGGTCCTTGCGCTCGAACTTGGGGTTGGTGACCTTCTCCCCGGTGGAGAGCGTCACCAGGCTGGTGATCCCGGCGTCGATACCGACAGCGTTCGCGGTCTCGGGCATCGGCACGGGGATGTCGTCACACAGCATCGAGACGAACCAGCGCCCGGCCGAGTCCTGCGACACGGTCACGGTGGACGGCGTCGCACCTTCGGGAAGGGGACGGGACCAGACGATGTCGAGCGGTTCGCGCATCTTGGCGAGGGTCAGCTTGCCGTCACGGAAGCGGAAACCGCTGGTGGTGTACTCGGCAGACTTTCGCGACTTCTTCCGGGACTTGAAGGTCGGGTACTTGGCCCGCTTCTGCCAGAAGTTCCCGAACGCGCCTTGCAGATGCCGCAGCGTCTGCTGCAACGGCACCGACGACACCTCGGACAGGAAAGCCAGTTCCTCGGACTTCTTCCACGAGGTGAGCATCGCGGAGGTGGCGTTGTAGTTGACCCGCTCCTGACGGAGCGTCCACGCCTCGGACCGTGCGGCAAGCGCCAGGTTGTAGACCTTGCGAACGCACCCGAACGTGCGCGACAGCTCCGCTGCCTGCGCGTCGGTCGGGTAGAAGCGGTACTTGAACGCCCGCTTCACCTGGTTCGTGACCACGCTCACAAACTAGTGGTTCCGCGACTTAAGACCAAACCTGCGGGTCACAGCACTGCGATCCGCCCTGGCGGCGAATCCCAGCTCGTTGCCCTGCTCCGCAGGAGCTGTGTTTCCTCCCCGAGCTAAAGCGCGGGGTATCCACACAGGAGGAAAAGATGAAGTCCGTACGAGTCCCGGGCCGTGTGCCCTGGTGGCGCAGATTAGCCGCCGCAACCGGGCTGCCTGCCCTCGTCGCCACCGCACTGGTCGGCGTCGGCGCGGCCCCCTCCGACGCCGCGGCCGCGGCGTGGACGCCGAAGCCCTCCCCCATGACCACGCCCTGGACCGGCCAGGTGCCCGTGGACAACCCGCTCCCCGAGTATCCGCGCCCCCAGCTCACCCGCCCCGACTGGGCCAACCTCAACGGCATCTGGGACTTCGCGGTGACCGGCCGCGATGCCGGGCAGCCCGCGGCGTTCCCCGATCAGATCCGGGTCCCCTTCGTCGCGGAGTCCGCGCTCTCGGGCATCAAGCGCAGGATCACCGAGAACGACAAGCTCTGGTACAAGCGCAGCTTCACGGTCCCGTCCAACTGGAACGGCCGGCGCGTCGAGCTCAACTTCGGCGCGTCCGACTGGGAGACCACCGTCTGGGTCAACGGCACCCGGGTGGGTGCGCACAAGGGCGGGTTCGACTCGTTCGCCTACGACATCACGCCCCAGCTCAACGGCGGTTCGAACACCGTGGTGGTCTCCGTGTACGACCCGACGCAGACCGGCGGCCAGGCCGTCGGCAAGCAGCGGATCAACGACGTGAACCCGCACCCGGGCGGCGGCATCTTCTACACGGCCGCCTCCGGTATCTGGCAGACCGTCTGGCTCGAGCCCGTCGCCACCTCGCACATCACCCGGCTGGACATGACGCCGAACCTCGGCAACAACACCCTGCGGGTGAAGGTACTGGCGGCTTCCGCAGGCGGGCGCAGCGCGCGGGTCACGGTCTCCAGCGGGGGCACCGTGGTGGGCAGCTCGACCGGAACACCCGGCTCGGAGATCTCCGTGCCCGTGCCGAACCCCAGGCTGTGGAGCCCGGACGACCCGTATCTGTACGACGTGCGCGCCGAACTGCTCGACGGATCAGCCGTGGTGGACACGGTGGGCAGCTATGCGGGCATGAGGTCGATCGCGGTCGCGAAGGTCGACAACATCCTGCGGCCGGTCCTCAACGGGAAGTTCGTCTTCCAGAGCGGCACGCTCGACCAGGGCTACTGGCCGGACGGCATCTACACGGCGCCGACCGACGCCGCCCTCAGGTCTGATCTGCAGGCGCACAAGGACCTCGGGTTCAACATGGTCCGCAAGCACATCAAGGTCGAACCGCAGCGCTGGTTCCACTGGGCCGACAAGCTGGGGCTCCTCGTCTGGCAGGACATGCCGGCGATGGACACCGGCAAGACGCCCGACGGCGCCGCCCGTACCCAGTGGGAGGCCGAGTACCACGCGATCATCGACCAGCACCGCAGCTCGCCCTCCGTCGTCATGTGGGTCAACCAGAACGAGGGCTGGGGTCAGTACGACCAGGCCAGGATCGCCAATGAGGTGAAGGCGTACGACCCGTCCCGGCTGGTCAACAACATGAGCGGGGTCAACTGCTGCGGTTCCGTCGACGGCGGCAACGGCGATGTGATCGACAACCACATCTACGTCGGTCCGGGCAACACCGCGCCCACCGCGACCCGGGCCGCCGTCCTCGGCGAGTTCGGCGGTCTGGGATACAAGGTCCCCGGCCACGAGTGGTATCCGGGCGGCGGTTTCAGCTACGAGGACCAGGCGAGCATCTCCGCGCTCAACAACCGCTTCGTCGGACTGCTGGACAGCATGCGCGTCGGCCAGCTGCCGGCCGGGCTGTCGGCCTCCGTCTACACGGAGATCACCGACGTCGAGAACGAGGCGAACGGGCTGCTCACCTACGACCGCCAGGTGGTCAAGGTCGACACCGCACGGGTCAAGGCCGCCAACCAGGCCCTCATCCAGGCGTCGAAGACCCCCGCCCCGCCGGTCACCCTGCCCACCGGGCAGTACAAGTCGCTACGGGTCACCACGCCCGGCCACACCAACAAGTACCTGCGCCACCAGCAGCAGCTCGCCTACACCGCTGTCGTCGACGCCGCGGGCAGCGCACTGCTCAAGAGCGACGCCACCTGGAAGATCGTCACCGGTCTGGCGAACAGCAACTGCTACTCGTTGGAGTCCCGCAACTATCCCGGCGAGTACCTGCGCCACCAGGACTTCCGGGTCCGGCGCGACGCCAACGACGGCTCCGCCCTCTTCAAGGCCGATGCCACCTGGTGCGCGGTCGCGGGTACGGGCGGGGTACGGCTGTCCAGTGCGAATCTGCCCGGCAGCTATCTGCGTCACATCGGGTCCGAGGTGTGGCTGGCCAGTCCCGGCGGCGGTCATGCCTGGGACAACCCGGCAACGTTCACCGAGGACACGACCTGGGCGGTGGATGCGCCCTGGGCACCCTGATCTGACCACCCGTTGAAAGGGCCGGCCCGGCAGCACACGCTGCCGGGCCGGCCTTCGGTGTCGCTACGGCTGCTCGCCGTCGTGGAGCGCGGTCACCTCCTGGTCGGTGAGCGCTTTGTCGTACACCTTCACCTGGTCGACGGAGCCGTTCCAGAAGTCGGTGTCGGCGCCCGACCACTTGGCGCGGCCCACGGACAGCGCGCCGGTGCTGACATCGGCGGTGCCGGCCGCCGCGGTCGCGGCGAGTTTGCCGTCGACGTACAGCTTGATCTCGTCACCGCTGCGTACGCCGACCACGTGGTACCACTGGCCGAGCTCGGGCTTCATCTCCAGCCGGGCGCGGTGGGCGCCCGGTGTGGAGAAGGCGAACGCGCCCTGTCCGTACTGGAGGTAGAACGGGTTCTCCTGGCGCCGGCCGTCCTGGCTGACGAGCGTGGCGTAGTTGCCCGGCAGGGCGTCGAGCCAGGCCCAGGCAGACACGGTGTAGTCGCCGGTGGTGTCGACGACCGGACCGCTGGTCTCGGCGTACTGGCCCTCGCCGTTGAACTTCAGCGCCGATCCCTGCACTCCGGGCGCCCAGGACGTCCCCTGGGAGAGGGTGAGGTCCTTGTGGTTCGGGCCGCTGTCGGCGGCCTTGGTGCCCGTGTTCTCGTCGAGGGACCAGCTGCCGCCACCCTTGAGCTCGTCACGCTCACCGGCTGCTGCGCCGGCCGCGATGACCTCCTCGTTGATCTTCCGCACCTTGGCGGGGTCGACCTTGATCTCCCGACGGTCGTACGTCCAGAGCCCGTTGAGCTCGTTCTCGAGGTCGGTCACCTGGGTGTAGATGGAGCCGGACAGTTCGGCGCCGGCTGCCGCCAGGTAGTGCGTGCGGGTGTTCTCGACGTACTTGGCGGTCAGGGCGTCCTTGTCCGCGACACCGCTGTAGATCGCGGTGGGTGCACCCGGCCACATGTGTCCGGGCATGCGCAGGGTGAAGCCGCCGTGCTCACCGTCCATCGCCGCGCGGGTGTCGTCCGGGAAGGCCGGGTCGGTGTTGTTGTAGTCGTGGTGGTCGATGATGTCGCCCTTGCCGGAGTCGCCCTTGGAGTTGCAGCAGTTGACACCGCTGTGGGCGTTCACGACCCGGGAGGGGTCGGCGGCCTGGACCTTCTCGGTGATCTTGCCGGTCTCGGTGCGGTCCCACTCGCCCCAGCCCTCGTTGAAGACGATCCAGGCACCGATCGAGGGGTAGTTGTGCAGCTGCTCCATCATCTCGGCGCCCTGGTCGAGGAAGGCCTTCTGGCCCTTCTCACCGGTGATGTTGCCGGAGACGAAGTCCTGCCACACCAGGAGACCCATCCGGTCGGCGTGGTAGTACCAGCGGGCGGGCTCGACCTTGATGTGCTTGCGGACGGAGTTGAAGCCGAGGTCCTTCTGCGTCTTCAGGTCGAAGACAAGGGCGGAGTCGCTGGGCGCCGTGTTGAGGCCGTCGGGGTAGAAGCCCTGGTCGAGCTGGGCGAGGGAGAAGAACGGCTTCCCGTTGAGCACCAGCTTCTGGTAGCCGCCGACCTCGGCGACGCCGAAGGAGCGCATCCCGAAGTAGCTGTCGACGGTGTCCTTGGAGCGGCCGTCCTTGAGGGTGACCTCGAGGTCGTACAGGTACGGGTCGTCCGGCGTCCACAGGTGCTGCTTGGCGACCGGAAGGCTCAGCTCGCTGTTGGCCGGGCCGGTGACGGTGCCGACGACCTTGCCCTTCCTGTCACGGGCGACGGCGGTGATCCGGGCTGCCGGGGAGGCGTTCTCGG
Source organism: Streptomyces sp. NBC_00887 (assembly GCF_045207585.1). NCBI lineage: Bacteria > Bacillati > Actinomycetota > Actinomycetes > Kitasatosporales > Streptomycetaceae > Streptomyces > Streptomyces sp. NBC_00887. Next base: position 9,306,916 of record NZ_CP108788.1, on the reverse strand, counting down.
AGTTGACCTTCAGCGCGAGCCGGCCATTGTCGATGTCGGGCGTGGTCGTCAGGGAGTCGACCGCGGCGGGCGCGACGGGCTCCATCCAGACGGTCTGCCAGATGCCGGAGGAGGCGGTGTAGAAGATGCCGCTGGGGTTCGCGGACTGCTTGCCGGTGGGCTGGTCGGCCCCGGTCGTGTCGGTGACCGCGACCACGATCTCCTGAGGGCCGCTGCCCTTGAGGGCGTCGGTGACGTCGGCGCTGAAGGCGGTGTAGCCACCGGTGTGCTCGGCGACCTGCTTGCCGTTGACCCAGACCCGTGCCTGGTAGTCGACGGCGCCGAAGTTGAGCTTCAGACGGTCGTCGCTGCTCCGCTTGCCGACCGACCAGCTCTTGGGCACCGTGACGAGCTTGCGGTAGAACATGTGGTCTTCGTGGCGCTCGAGTCCGGAGAGCTGGGACTCGACGGGGTAGGGCACGGTGATGCGCTCGTCGAGCGACTTGCCGAAGACCGGCTGCTCACCGGCGGTGGCTCCCGCGAACTCCCACGGTCCGTTGAGGTTCTTCCAGTCGTCGCGCACCTGCTGCGGGCGCGGGTACTCGGGCAGCGGGTTCCTGCGGTCGACCTTCTCGCCCCACGGGGTGAGCAGCCGGTGTGTGGAGAGGTTCTTCGCCCTGCGGCTGATCGCCGGGACGGTCTCGTCGCCGGCCTTCAGGCCGCCCTCACCGTCGTACGCGAACCTGACCTGCTGGTTCTTCTGGACGGCTGCGCCCAGCGTGACCATGAGCGACTTGGGGTCGCCCTTCACCGCGGACACCGACGTGACGGGCATCGGCGTCGTGTCGGCCTCGACGGTGAGGTGGTCCTTGACGCCCTCGATGTCACTGACAGCGTTGTCGAAGGTCGCCTGCAGCTTCTGGCCGTCCTCGGCGACGCTCAGCGCGACGGGGTAGACCTCGAAGTCCGCGGGCGGTGTGAACGCGGACTCGGGCACGATCTGCTTGGCGAGCCTCGCGCTCGACCAGCGCAGGAACATGTTGGCCCCGCCGATGTCCTGGAACATCTCCAGGCGGAAGGTGTGCGGCTCGCCCGCCTTGAGTGCGACCGGAGAGCTGGTCTGCTCCTTGTCCCAGTCCGGTACCCAGTGGTCGATGACGGGCTTGTCGTCGATGAAGAGCCGGAACCCGTTGTCGCCGATGGCGGAGAAGGTGTAGTCACCGGTCTCGGGTGCTTCGATCTGTCCGGTCCAGCGAGCGGTGGTGTGCTCGGTCTTGCCGGTGGCCGACTCGAACGCGCCGGTGAGCCCGGGGAAGTTGATCTCCGGGTCGAGCGCCACGGCGCCGAGCTGGGCGAAGTCCCGTGCGCCCGGGGCGGACATGGCGAAGTACTCGCCCTTGAGGCCGTGGACCTCGGTCGACGGCTCCTCGGCCGTGAACGCGGAGGCTGCGGCGGTGCCCGCGTCGGGCGCCGCGGCGGCGGCCGGGACCAGGGTGGCCCCGAGGGGGAGCAGCAGAGCGGCCGTACAGGCCAGCGTTCTGAAGAGCGTGCGGGGGCGGGCTAGTTGTCGTATCAAGGCGTCGTCCTCGTCGAAGAAGCCGGAGTGCCCCGAACGGCGAGGCACTGCACATAGTCGAACATTGAGCCACAGCCTCAAACACTTAACAACGGTCGTGCATACATAATTTTCAACGATAGAAAAATCAGGTCCCCGACCGCCCGCCGATCGCCCGACCGTTCGCCCCGTCGGTCCGTTCCGCACGGGCACACCCCGATCGCCAAGGATCGGGGCGCGCCCGGGTGACGGTTACTGCGGCAGACCCGCAGGTCCGGTGGCCCATCCGGTGTTCGGCCGGTCGGCGAGCCTGTAGTCCAGCGAACCGCCCCGGGTGACCAGGCGCGCGTCGGTCCACGACCGGTCGCTCGGGCGGCCGTCGACCTCGACGGCGTCGATGTACGGATGTGTCGTATCGGCGGCCGGGGCACTGATCGTGATGCCCTTGCCCTGCGGCCGGTCGATCACCGCGGCCGGGAAGAGCGGGGCGCCCAGGAGCATCGTGGCGCTGCCCGGCGTCTGCGGGTACATGCCGAGGGCCGAGAAGACGTACCAGGCGGACATGGTGCCGAGATCGTCATTGCCCGGCAGACCGCGCGGACCGGTCCCGTACACCGTGTTCACGATCTCCCGCACGGTCTCCTGGGTCTTCCACGGCTTCCCCAGGGCGTTGTAGAGCCAAGGGGCGTGGATGCCGGGTTCGTTGGTCGGGTCGTAGCGCAGCGCGTCGCCGCCCTTCACCGACCAGGAGCCGTCCGCCTTGTGGAAGAAGGCGTCCAGCCTCTTGGCCGCGGTGTCCCGGCCGCCCATCGCGTCCGCCAGCCCCTGGACGTCCTGCGGGACCATCCAGGTGTACGTGGCACTGGTGCCCTGGGCGAAGCCGCGGTCGCTGCCGGGGCTGAAGGGGGTCACCCAGGAGCCGTCGAGGTTGCGTGCCTGGATGTAGCCGGTCGTCCCCGCGCCGTCGCCGGCCTCGGGGTTGAACACGTTGCGCCACCAACGGCCGCGCGCGTCGAAGGCGTCGGCCTCCTCGTCACGCCCCAGCAGCCGGGCCCAGCGGCCCAGTGCTGCGTCGGCGACCGCGTCCTCCAGCGTCTCGGCGGCGCCGCCCCAGCAGTGGCAGACGTCCTGAGGTGCGTAGTGGGACTCCAGGTACTGGGCGAGGTTGGGCCGCTGGCCGGTGCACTGGCCGGGGCACCCGGCGTCCGAGAGGCCGTCGGGGTGGGGCACCGTGGCCTGTCGGGCCAGGGACTCGAAGGCGCCCTCGTAGTCGAAGTTGCGTACGCCCATCGCGTAGAACGTGGCGAGGGTGGCCGCCGTGGGATCGCCCGTCATCACGTGCGTGGCACCGTTGACGTGCACCCAGCGGTCCCACACCCCGCCGTTCTGCCGGGCGAAGTTGTACAGGGACTGGGCGAAGTCGCCCGCGATCCTCGGCTTGAGGAGGGCGAGGAGCTGGATCTGGGCGCGGTACTGGTCCCAGCCGGAGAAGTTGCTGTACTGCGCCCCCTGCCCGCGCGTCACACGGTGCGGTTTCCCGTCCATGCCCGGGTAGCGGCCGTCGGTGTCGCTGATCAGGTTGGGCTGCATCAGCGAGTGGTACAGCGCGGTGTAGAAGGTGGTGCGCTGCGCGTCGGTCCCGCCGCCCGTGCGTACGGAGCTCAGTTCCTGGTCCCAGGCACGGGATCCGGCCCGGGCGACGTCGTCCACGCCTGACTTCGGCGCAATCTCCTTGCGGAGGTTGGCCTCCGCTCCGGCCTGGCTGACGTAGGAGATCCCGATCCGCATGCGGACGTCGTCATCGGCGGTGGTGTCGAAGCCGACCCATCCGCCGGACCCGCGTCCTGCCCGGTCGGCCCCGGTGGCGTACCCCTCGCCGCCGCTCGCGGTGGTCGAACCGGGTGCGAGGGTGCCGTCCTTCCAGGTACCGGTGGAGGCGAAGTCCCGGTCGAAGGAGGCGCTGAAGTAGAGCCGGTAGTAGCTCTTGCGGTTGTTGGTGCCACCATTGGCGCGCCGTCCGCAGAACGCCCCGGTCAGCACCGAACCGGTCACCTTTCGGTGTGCGGTGTCGATCTCGACCTCGGCGTCCTCGCTGCCGTTGAGGGAGTTGGACACCCGGAAGAGCAGATTGGCGGGCTTGCCGGCCGGGAAGCTGAAGTCGGCCACGCCCGCGCGCTTGCTCACCGCGAGGTCGGCCGAAGCGCCGGAGTCCAGGCCGAGGGTGTAACGGCCGGGCACCGCACGCTCGTTGTCGTGCGCGAAGTTCGCCGCGTACACGGCGTCCTTCGTATCGGCGGACGGCGACGTGGTGACGTCTCCGACGAACGGCATGATCGGCACATCGCCCGCGGCGCCCGGATTGCACCCGGCACCGTTGACATGGGTGAGGCTCAGTCCGCGCAGGCGGGTGGCCCCGTACTCGTAACCGTTCGCCGCTCCGGTGCTGGTCTGGTCGCCGGTCGTACTGGTCGGGGACCAGGCGATCATGCCGTACGGGAGGGTGGCGCCCGGGAAGGTGTTGCCGCCGTTCGCACTGCCGATCAGCGGGTCCACATAGGCGGTGGGTCGGGTGACGAGCGCGTCGGCCTGGGCGGCCGGCGGCATGACGGCAGCGGCCAGCGCGCCGGTGATGACGATCGCGGCGGCTCGCGCACCGAAGCGCCTGGCCGTGGGCGGTCTGGGGGGCATGTCGTACCTTCCGCAGGTTGGACAACGTTGTCGGACGCCGTTCCCCGACGTCCCCGTTGATCGTTGCGCGGCCGAGCGTAGGTCCCCGCAATGCCCGGGGGAAAGCCCTGCGCGGACTCCCACCGGTGAACGGGTGGTGAACGACCCGGCGGGGCGGGCCCCCTGGCACGATGACAGCACCTGCCCTGAACTCGACCTCGCGAAGGAGCGACGTGATCCTCTGGACGTACGCCCTCATCGACCGCCCGACAGCCGCCGCCGGCCGCGCACGCGCATTCTGGACCGAGGTCACGGGGACGCACGAGTCCGTGCCGCAGGGCGAGCGGGCCGAGTTCATCACACTGCTCCCCGACGAGGCCGACGCATGCCTGGCGGTGCAAGCCGTCGGCGGGGCGGGCGGGGCCCATCCGGATCTGGCGGTCGAGGACATGCCGGCGTTCGCCGCGCGGGCCACCGAGCTCGGAGCAGTGGTGGAGGCACGGAAGCCGGAACTGACCGTGCTGCGCTCCCCCGGCGGTCAGCGGTTCTGTCTCGTCCCCTGGCGCGGACAGAAGGTCCGCCCGCCGGTCCTCGCGGCCCGCGGGGTTCCCGAGAGCCGGCTGGACCAGCTCTGCCTCGATGTCGCACCGGCCGCGTTCGACTCGGAGGTCGCCTTCTGGGCGGCTCTGACGGGATGGGAGTCAACTCCCGGTGATCACGAGGAGTTCCATGTGCTGCGTCCGCACCTGGACCTGCCGGTGCACCTGCTGATCCAGCGCCTGGACGAGGCCCGCCCTGCCTCGGCGCACCTGGACATCGCGTGCCCGGACCTCGACGGGGGGCAGGCCTGGCACGAGCGGTGCGGCGCCACGCTCGTCCGCCAGGGCCCCGCGTGGACGGTGCTGCGGGACCCTGCGGGCGGCGTCTACTGCCTCACGCGGCGCGACCCGGTGACGGGCACCTGACCGGGCGTCCTACGCCCTGGAAGCCGCCAAGGGTGCTGGACGATCCGAAGCAACAGACGCGCCGCAACCTTTCAGTGGGGAGGACCGGGAGGGTGGCCTGCGCCACGCGACATGGCACGAGCCCCGACACCGCCCGTACACTCCACGAGCGGGTGGCCCGACCCGTCGATGATCGAGCAACCGCGTGAAGAAACGAAGAGCGGACCTGGTGACGCTCACGAACCCCCATCAGCCCGGCCGGGTCCGGACCACAGTATGAAAATCAGGCGACCGGGCGTGGCCCATCGTCCAGGATTGCGCCACGAGCCAAGACCTTGTGACGTCCTCCACGCACGGCTGGACGAGGAGGCCGACTTGGTCCGAGCTGCGACGGTGACGGGTGCGGGGCGTGGACCGCTCACGAGCGCGCGGTCGACTTCTGCCAAGGAGAACTCTCCGGCTACCAGAGAAGCAGCGACTGCCTGCGGCCGAGGCGCCGCCGCCGCATCCGTGGTGTCGCCCCGGCACCACCGGACGTAAGGCAGATCACCGGCTTGATGATGGGGAAACCTGAGCACCTGGGCTCACCACCGGCCTGGAGAAGGACGGGGACGCCGTCGTGCAAGGCCGCGCACGACTCTGCTGGGGCCCTGGCCCAGGGCAACTTCGGCACAGCAACCGAAGGGCGCAGGGCAACGGCTGGGAGAAGAAGGTGTCCTACGAGTCACCGGTGCCGCTGCGGGAGTCGGCTCGGGCCTGGACATCTGGTGGAAGCGAGCTCTTGAATCTCGCGGGGAAGCGCTCGTGCTTCGGATCCAAGTGGTTGATCAATGCCAGCAGGGCATCGCGCAGATCCAGGAGTCGCGGCAATGGCCCATCGTGGCCCGCGAGTTCCTGCAAGCTCTGGGAAAGTTCTTCGAACCAGGCTTGGAACGTATCATCTTGCTCCATTCGGGCGCAGAACTCGGCATATCCGATGCAATCGACAGCGTCACCTTCACGGCGAATCATCAGTTCACCGAGCGCTCGTTGATCGCTGCGGAATATTCGCAGGTGCTCATCTTCGTAGTCGCCCGAGGTGAAAACGGATGAGATGGTGAAGATATGGTTCATGATGACGCGATTGTCTTCATGGGTCCCAAGGTCCAGGAACTGAATGTGCGTGCGCATGATCTCTACCCAACCCATGTACTCAGCCACTCTGTGCAGCGTGCTGTAGAGGGAATATCGACGCTGCCGGGGTGAACCACCCTCGTGGAATTGGGCGAGGAATCGGATTCCGGTTGGTGATGCACCGCCCGCCAGGTTATAGATACGGGTCTGCAGGTCAAAGGCTGACCATAGGAGCGGATCGCGATATCGACTCATCGCGTCCAGTCGATTCGCCTGCCGCAGCCGCTCCGCTGACTGCTGGTCAAGTTCTGCCGCCAGCAGGGATTGTCGCCTTGCCCACCATGCACTCATTCCGGCCGTTGAGAGCGCGACGAGGGCGGACGACAACGCAACTACAAGCTCAACACTCATGTACGCGATTGTGGTGCATCATCGTTGCTGTCTGCCATAGCAATGCACGACCGGAGCCGTCATGACGCACCGTCCCGATCGCTTCGACTTGCGTCTGGCCACCACGGCTGATCAGCGCGACAAGGCCGGGAATCCGCTTCGACTCGACATGCCCTGCCAGAACCCCCGGGCCGGCACGAGAGCCTCCCACTGGCCGGCAAGTTCCATCGCGCAGGGAAAACCGAACGGCGTGCGAGCGAAGAACGCGTCGATGAGCGGGCGTAGTTCGTGTCCGGCATGGCCGAAGACACCCAGCCTCAGGGTGTGGCCGGCACCCAGGGAGGCCGCTTCGGCGCGGGCCAGTCCCGCCTGGAGGAGGTCGAAGGCCTGCTGGAGGTCTTCACGGAGGCGTCGGCCGACGGGAGTCAGGCTCACGCGCCGACTGGTGCGATCGAACAGGGTCACACCGAGGCGTCGTTCCTGTCTGCCGATGGCCTGACTGACGCGGGCCTGGGACACGTGGAGCCGTTCGGCGGTGCGGCCGAAGTGCAGTTCCTCGGCCAACGCCAGGAAGATCTCGATGTCGCGCAGCTCCATGGATAACCCCCCTGTTATGAATCTCTGCGCGAACTTTACATTGATCCACCGCTGACCTGCATCGATGCTGAGTACACCGCCACCGGACAGACGGCACATGCCTTCCGTACGCATCGATGAGGCAGGGGAAACCGATGTGCGATATGCAGTTGATCGCCGATCGCGTCGAGATCGAGGCGCTGCGCGCCGAGCTCACCGACGCGGTGATGATGCGTCACTTCGACCACGTTGCACTGCTGTTCACACCTCGCGGCGTCATGCGATGGCCGCACATCGAAAAGGAGTTCGCCGGCCGGGAGCAGATCCGCGCCGGAGTCGAGTGGGGGCAAGGACTCTGGGAGTTCTTCGTACAGAACGTTCACCCGGGCGTCATCCGGCTGGACGGTGACACCGCGACCGGTCGCGCCTGCATCCAGGAGTTCGGGCAGATGCGCGATGGCGCTTCGCACCTGAACTACGCCCTGTACCACGACCGCTACCAGCGCACCTCGGACGGCTGGAGGTTCAGCGAACGCGTTTACGAGATCCGGTACGTGGACTCCGCCCCTCTGACGGGCGCGCCACTGCCCGCATCTCCCCGGCCCTGGACACCCGCACCACCGAACCCCGAACCGGACGATCACCCCGTACAAGGAGTACCTCGTGGACCTCGCACTGTGGATCGCTGCCGGACTGCTGGCCGCCGTTGCCCTGCTCGGCGGCATCACCAAGACGTTGGTCCTCAAGGAGAAGTTGGCCGCGCAGCACGGCGGCGAGTGGACCAGAGACGTCGGCGCCGGTTTCTTGAAGACTCCCGGGATCCTCGAACTGCTCGCCGCGGTGGGCCTGATTCTTCCGGCCGTGCTCTGGACATCGCACCGGTCATGGTGCCGGTGACCGCACTGTGCTGGATCCTTCTGATGGTCGGCGCGATGGTCACCCATGGCCGCCTCGGCCAGTTCAAGCTCGTGATGGTGAACTCGGTCTATCTCCTGCTCGCGGCCTTCATCGCGTGGGGGCACCTCGCCGCCTGAGTGGCGCCCCGCGACATGGAACGACCACGGCCTGACAACTGACGGACGGGACCTCACCCCTACCGGCCATTCGGTCACAACTCCGTCACTACCGAAATATCCCGCCCCCTTGTCGCATACCGCACCGCTACGGTCATGCCTCCACGAACCACCCTTGGGGGACGACTTGAACACCCGCGCACTCACCGCTGCCCTCGCTTGTCTCGCGGCCGTGACGTTGGTCGGCTGCGACCCTGCCACTACGGATCCGAAGCCCCCAGCGCCTGCCGCCTCCGAGTCCTCCACCGACGCCCCTGCTGCACCGCCGTCCGAGAAGGCGGACAAGCCGCCCGCGTCCAAGGTCGTGCCGAACTTCGTCGGAATGGGCCTGCAGTCGGCGCAGGACAAAGCCCAGGCCGAGGGTTTCCCCCTGCTGACGTCCCACGACAGTGCGGGCCGCGACAGGCTGCAGGCACTCGACCGGAACTGGAAGGTCTGCTCCCAGAGCGTCAAGGCGGGGAAGACGGTGTCCACCGACATCGAGTTGGACTTCGGTGCGGTGAAGCTCGAGGAGACCTGCCCCGCCGACGACGCCGAGGCGCCTGAGGTGGCCGACGGGAAGATGCCGAACCTGGTCGGCAAGTCCGTCAAGGCAGCTCGTGGCGCTCTGGACTCGGGTACGTCGATCACAACGACGGACGCGGCGCAGGACCGCATGGTCCTACTGGAGAGCAACTGGCAGGTGTGCACCCAGTCGCCGGCCCCGGGAGCGGCCCTGAACGGTCAGCCCGTCGAGTTCACCGCGGTGAAGTACGAGGAGAGCTGCCCGTAGGCAATGCCTTCGGCGGCCGGCTGACCCCCTCACATGGAGGGGATCGCAGCGTTTGGGGTGCCCGAGATCAAATCGGCTGGGGAACAAGGTGCTCTACCACTGAGCTACGGAAGCCGTGAGCCTCCGACGGGATTCGAACCCGCGACCGCCCCATTAAGAGTGGAAGTATCCCCTGCCTGCGCACCGGGCACCCCCGACGCTGTGCGTCCCGAGATCAAGACGGCTGCGGCTCTGCGGGGTTCGATCCCCGCCCACCGAAGTGGTTCTACCCAAAAGAAGTAACCGCGGCCTGCACACCGGGAGGTGCTTGAAGTTGTGGCCTCACTCTAGCCGGTGAAGGCGGGACCAGCGCTTCGATTTACTGTCACGAGCATGGATTCGGCGACTGCGAGGAACACCCCTGCAGCCGCCGTCCCCTGAGCGGATTGCATGGGTGTGCTGCTGACGGGCTGCGGGGGGCCGCTCGTTCTCCATGGACGTGCCCCCTACGTCTCGTCGGTGTCGCGTTGCGCCACGGTCTGTCCGGGCGGGGCTGTTCGGCAGCCCGCTCCTTCGCGCGCTGCCCTGCGGTGGCGACCCAGAGCCCGATGAACGCGGCAACGAGGAGGACCTACACGAAGACAGGCAGGCCGCCGAACTCGGTGTCGACGAGGACCAGATCGCCGCGGTGAAGCTCGCTCCCGGCGAGAACGCGCCTGTTCGGTCGCCCGGACACGCCGATGCCCAGCAGGGCAGTGGGGCATGACGGTCAGAGAGTACGGGCCATCCGGGTACGGCGCTTCAGGGTCCGCGCGTAGTCCTCGAACCGCGCCTTCGCGATCACCGAGCGGTCGGCGGTACGGAGCACCACGCCTTCCGCACGGCCCGTAGCCTGGCTGTCCAGCGCTACCAGCGTCTGCGGCCAACTGGCGTTGAGCCAGGCGCTCATCCCGTCGACACTGGTCGGCAGGCTTTCCGGCGCCATGACGTCGAGGCGGGGGGTGAGCGGGATGCCTTCCATGTCGGCGGCGAGAGTCAAGGCGTCCTCGGTGAGGAACGATTGCCCACCCCCCTCGCGCCATGCGGATATGCGCTCGACCGGCCAGCCCAGAACCTCCAGCGGCACCGTCGCCACGTCGAACAACCGGTACCCGACCTGCCCTGTCCCGGTGTACTGCTTCGCCGCAGCACCCACCTTCGCCCCGTACACCTCCAGGTAGAAGACGTTGATGCCGTCCCTCGCGGCGAGGCCTTCGGCGACGGTGCGCAACGCCCCGACGATCCCCAGCGCCGGGTTGGTCACCCGGTCGCCCCGGGCGGCAAGAAGCTCCTCGCGGCTTCCGATGAACCAGTCCGCGCCTGGAAGTTGGATGATGCGCGCGTTCGTTCCGTCGACCTTTTCCGTGAGAACCACATCGCCGACGAACGGGGTGGCGTCTTCGGTGAGAGCGCCACGCTCACCGAGCACGTGATAGGTCGGGATGGACGGGTACTTGGTTGCCGAGTTCAGGGCGGCAAGATCGATGCCGTCGCTCATGCGGGACTCCTTGGTGGGCAAGTCTTCTTGATCCGGGCGCTGCGCCGGGCGAACAGGCTGGCTTTGACCTGCTCTTCTCCGGGGTGCTCCCACGTGTGCCGGCCGAGGGACATCTTCCACTGCTGGACGTGGGACTGCTCGTCAATTCCGCGCGATGCGGATCTTGACGGGGCGGCCGCGGCAGGTGGTGCGCATTGTGCGACGTGGCCGAGCAGCTACGAGACGCCCTCGTCTCCGCCTCACTGCTCGTGTGTCCGGCCTCGCGAGAGGACTCAGCGACGGCTCACTGGATCAGGTCTGTGTACGGATGATCCGGAGATGCCGGGCGGACATGGAGTTGCATCGGCTCCCATCAGATCTCCCCGGGAGTCCTCCCCAGAGGCGTCCAGCCATCGAAACGGCGACTGCAAGTGGATCACTCGCAGTCGCCGATTCGTGAGCGGCAGTCCGACGATTCCCCGGCTAGGGTGTGGTGATCGTCGGCCGCGGTGCGGTGGCCATGCCGCTGCCGATGGCGAAGCTGGGGTGCGGCGGCTGGTTGTACGCGGTGTTCTGCCAGGCCAGCGCGGTGCGGTACATGGTGTCGTGGAGCAGCGTGGTGATCCTGGTGCCGGTCTCGTACGGCGTCGAGTAGATCCGCAGCGCCGTGTTGTTGGTCGTCGGCCAGACGACTTCCTCGCGCCAGTCGCCGAAGATGTCGCCGGAGATCGTCGGCGTGGCCTTGGTGCCGTTGTTGCTGTGGACCGAGGCACCGGTCAGCTGGCGTGTGTCGGCCGAGGTGCCGTACTTGTCGATGTGGGTGCCGTCGAGGAGTTCTCGGGTCGTGTCGCCGTCCCACCAGGACAGGAAGTTCGAGCTGGACGGCTTCCGGCTGGTGACCACGGTGCCCTGCGGGTTGCGCACCCCGGAGACGGCGGAGGACCAGGACTCGGCGCCGGGGCTGCCTGACCAGATGTCACCGGACACCCCGCGGCCGTTGTCGCCGCTCGCCGGGGTGGACCAGAGGATCTTGCCCGTCTTCGCCTCCGCCATCCATGAGGACGGCTTCGAGCTGTCCTCGTCGACCTTGAACTCCTCCAGTCCCGCCCGGGAGGGGTCGAGGTCGCCTACGTGCATGGCGTCGCCGTGGCCGTTCTTCGTCGTCCACAGGCCGCTCCCGTTGTCGTCCACGGCCATGGCCCCGTACACGATTTCGTCCTTGCCGTCGGCATCGACGTCGGCGACCGACAACTGGTGGTTGCCCTGACCGTCGTACCCCTTGCCCACGTTGGTCGAGCTGTTGGTGTCGAAGGTCCAGCGCCGGGTGAAGGCGCCGCCCCGCCAGTCCCAGGCGGCGATGACGCTGCGCGTGTAGTAGCCGCGCGCCATGATCAGGGAGGGTCTGGCCCCGTCCAGGTAAGCGGTGCCGGCGAGGAAGCGGTCGACCCGGTTGCCGTACGAGTCACCCCAGGAGGACACCGTGCCGCGTGCGGGAACGTAGTCGACGGTGCCCATGGCAGCGCCGGTCCTGCCGTTGAACATCGTCAGGAACTCGGGTCCGGACAGGACGTATCCGGAGGAGTTGCGGTAGTCGGCGGAGGAGCTGCCGATCACCTTGCCGGTTCCGTCGACGCTGCCGTCGGCCGTCTTCGTCGCCACTTCGGCCTGGCCGTCGCCGTCGTAGTCGTACACCTGGAACTGGGTGTAGTGCGCGCCGGAGCGGATGTTGCGTCCGAGGTCGACGCGCCAGAGCCGGGTGCCGTCGAGCCGGATCCCGTCGATGATCGTGTTGCCCGTATAGCCGGACTGCGAGTTGTCCTTGGCGTTGGTGGGCTGCCATTTCAGTACGAAGTCGAGGGCGCCGTCGCCGTCCAGGTCACCGACGGACGCGTCGTTGGCCTCGTAGGTGTAGGCGACCCCGTCGGGTGTCGTGCCGCCCGCGGGCGGGCTGATGGGCACGTCCTTGTACCCGGCGCGGAACTGGATCGCGTTGACCGAGTCGCCCTGCTCCGTCCCGTTGACGACTGCCCGCACCGTGTAGTCGGCGGTGGCGGGTGCGCCCGAGTGGAAGTAGTTGGTCGAGGCGGTGACGGGCGAGGCGTTGACCTTCGTTCCGGCCCGGTAGACGTTGAAGGACACGCCGTCGGGGTCGGTGCCCAGCCAGCGCCAGCTGATGAGGTTGCCGCTGTCGGTGTGCACGCTGACGACGCCGCGGTCGAGTGCCTCGGCCTGCCGGGCGGCGGCGGCGTGCGAGGTGGGGCCGAGGGCGACCAGTCCGGCAGCGGCGAGCAGGCCTGCCGTCAGCGAGCCGAGCAGTGCCCGGTTACGGGTGATCCGGCGTCGCCTGCGGTGGGAGCGGGGATCGGGGTGGGGGAGCAGAGGGTCCACGGTACGCACCTTCTGGCCGGGGATGGCTTACGTCACGTCAGTTGCTCCCGGACGCCGAAAGGTTGCCGCTTCACCGGCCCGTTTTCCGCTCCGCGTCCCCAGCCCGGCGGCGTTCGCGGCGGTGTGCAGTGAACGCAGGGCCAGCAGCAGGAAGCCGATGTCGTCGAGGTACACGGGATCCGGCAGCAGGTCTACGGGCGACACCGTGTAGATCACCGCGGCCCACATCAGCGCCTTGTTGCGCAGCGGGATTCCCGCATCGAGGAGCAGCTTCCTGGCCCGGAACACCCGTACCAGGAGAACGGCGGCGACGCCCGCCGCGAGCAGGGCGACGAGCCCGCCGAGAACGAGCCAGACGGAGGTGTCCATGACCTATCGTCCACCCGTCCGAAGGCCGGAGCCTTCGGATCCGGCGAGCCCGCTCCCGGCCCGAGTGCGGGTGCGTCGTTCCGGGGCGCACAGCTTGCCTGTCTCATTCATGGGCCAATCGTCCATGAGTTCTTCTCCTCTGTTACGGATCGTCCTAAGAGGTTGTGCCGGACAGTGGCGGGCCCGCACAGCGCGGGTGACCGGCATCGGGGGGTCCGAAACCAGAGGAGACCCTGCGCGCCGGCCCGGCCGCCCTCATCGGACCGCCGGCAGGGGGGTTCCCGGGTGTGGAGCCGCCGCGCAGGCGGCGTCCAGCCTGATGCGGAAGTCCGTCACCGCACCCGGCTCGTCGATGATGTCCACCCGGCCCCCCGGGGCCTCGAGAATCGCCCGGTCGCCGATCTCGGGAGCGGACACCCGCAGGAGGTGCAGCGGCGGGACGGCGGTCATGGGGTGCGGCGGGGAGTCGAGGGGCATCACCTGCACGGTGAGGTGCGGCCGGTGTGCTGCTTCGGCGAGTACCGCCCACTGCTCGGTCATCACCTCGGGACCGCCCACCCGGGTATACAGCGCCGCGGCCGGGATCAGGGCCCACAGGGCCGCGCCGCGGCCCTCCAGGCGCCGCTGGCGCTCCTCCAGCAGTTCGAGGCGCCGGGTGCGCCGCGCCCCGGTGTCTGCGGGGTACAGGGTCCGGTCCAGGGCAGCCGCGTAGGCCGGAGTGCGCAGCAGTTCGGGGACCAGCGCGGGATGCCAGGTCCGGACGAGTGAGGCCGAGGACTCGAGGCCGATGACCTCCTGCCGCCACGGCTCCATCGCGTCCCGCCAGCGGTGCCACCATCCGGGCAGGTTCGCGGCCCCCAGGCCCGTGATGATCGATTCCGCCTCCGCCTCGGGAACCTCGTAGCGGTCCAGCAGGGCCCGGACCTGGCGGGCGTCCAGCCCGGTCTCGGCGCGTTCGATGCGGCGCACCGTGGCCGGATGCGCGTCGAGGGCCCGGGCGGCCGCCTGCAGGCTGACGCCCGCGCGTTCCCGCAGTATCCGCAGGCGTGCCGCGAGGACACGGTGCTCGACCGTGGGACCGGATCGGGGCCTCATGCGCCCGCCTTCCTCGCGAGGGCTCCGAAACAGAGAAACCCGAACATTCTGTCACTTGCAAAGTATGCACTTTGCGCCGAGAGTACATACATGCCGGAAATAGACACCCGCTCGCGCCTCGCTCCGGAGGACCCGAGCGGGAGGAGCGCACAGAGCTGGTGGATCCCCCGTCTTCCCGAGGGGGTACCTCAGGCGCGCCACCGTGTCCAGGAGGCGATGCGGGAGTGGGGAGAGCCTGACGACCGGGTCGAAGCAGCCGCCCTGGTCGTGACCGAGCTGGTCGCGAACGCGGTGCAGCACACCTCGGGCCGACGGGTCCGCTGCAGGCTCCTGCGTTCCCCCGGCGGGGTGCGGATCTGCGTGTGGAACCGCGGCCGGGCCCGTGTGCCGGCTCCGACGCGGCCCATGGACGCGAAGTCGGCTTCGCACGGCTCCCACGGCCCGACGCCGCGCCGCCCCGAGCTGTCGCGCTCGCCCGGGGACGGACCCCATGGCCCAGGAGGCCGGGCCGACGCGGACCACGGGGACCTTGCCGGGGCCGTCGACGGCCCCGACATCACGGATATCGACTCCCTCGCCGAGGACGGCCGGGGGCTGATGCTCGTGGACGCGCTGGCGACACGATGGGGAACGCGCACCAGCCTGTCCAGTCGGCTCGTCTGGGCCGACGTCTGAACCGCTCAGGCGACAGGCGTCCGGCATTCCGGGTGGCCCCAGCCCCTCGGGTTCTTCGCGATCAAGTCCTTCGCCGCATACGGCTTTCCGCAGTGGCAGCGGCCCGAGAACTTCGCCCGGATCGTCGCGGAGGGACGTGAGGAAGCTCCCTCGGTGCCCGCACCCGAGGTCCGGCCCTTCGTCGAGCGGGCCGGAGCCGGCACCGGCAGTCCGGCGGAACCGTGCGCTGTTCCCGCAGGCTGCTGCGATACAGCGGCCTCGCTCGCGGCCTGATCGGCGAGCGCGTTGAGCAGATCACCGTTCACCTGATGCGCGGGCACGTAGCGAAAGCTCACACTCCGGCCACCGAGCAGCGCGTCGATGCCGACCACCAGCTCGCGGTTGGCGACCGGCTTGCCCGCCGATGTCTTCCAGCCGTTGCGCTTCCAGCCCGGCAGCCACTTGGTCACCGCGTTCATCGCGTACTGGGAGTCCATGCGCACCTCGACCGGCACGGCCGGATCGGTGGACCTCAACAGCTCCCGCAGTGCGGTGAGCTCCGCGACGTTGTTGGTGGCGGTACCCAGCGGACCGGCCTCCCACCTCCGCGGGCTGCCCTCGGAATCCGCCACGACCCATGCCCAGGCGGCCGGTCCCGGATTTCCTTTGGATGCCCCGTCACACGCGGCGATGATGCTCTCGTTCATGCCCTTGATCATGCCAGCACAGGGGCTCAGGGCACGATCGAGTCGATGTAGCCGCCGTCGACCCGCACCGCGGCACCCGTGGTGGCCGATGCCTGCGGGGAGCTGAGGTAGACGACCATGTGCGCGATCTCCTCCGGCTCGATCAGCCGCTGCAGCAGGGACTGCGGGCGGTGCAGCCGCATGAACTCGCGCTGGGCCTCGTCCCACGACAGGTCCCTGTCCACCAGTTCGTAGACGAAGTCCTCGACCCCACCGGTGTGCGTCGGGCCGGCGATCACCGAGTTCACGGTCACCCCGGTGCCCGCGGCCTCCTTGGCGAAGCCCCGGGAGACCGCCAGCAGCGCGGTCTTCGTCATCCCGTAATGCATCATCTCCGCGGGGATCACGACGGCGGAATCGCTCGCGATGTTCTGCACCCGCCCCCAGCCCCGCTCGACCATTCCGGGCAGATAACTGCGGATCAGCCGTACGGCGCTGAGGACATTGGTGTCGAAGTAGGTGCGCCACTCCTCGTCGGTGATCTCCAGGGACGGCCTGGCACCGAAGATGCCGAGGTTGTTGACGAGGATGTCGGCGGCCGGCACGGCCTCGTGGAGTTCGGCCGCTCCCTGCTCGGTGGTCAGGTCGCAGGCGAGCGTGAGGACCGTCGCGTCCGGCACGGTGCCGCGCAGGACGTCCGCCGCCGTCTCCAGACGGTTCAGGCCACGACCGGTGAGGACGACGCGCGCCCCCGCGTCGGCGAGCCCGGTGGCGATGGCGAGACCGATGCCCTGTGAGGAGCCGGTGACGACCGCGGTCCTGCCGGCAAGATCGATGCGCACCTTGTGCTCCTTCCGTCTCCCGTCCACGGTGTACGGGGGCCGTCTCCACCCTGGCACCCCTCGCACCAGGACGCCTTCCGGGGCGCGGCGGCGCGGTATCAGCCCCCGGCGGCCGGGCGCCGCCGTGCCCATCCGAGAAGCACGACCGAGCACACCGCCGCGAGGGCGCACCAGGTGGAGATGAATTCCGTCTGCCACAGCGCGACGCAGACCGCCGCACCCACGGCGACCAGGACGCCCAGCAGCACGAGCCACCGGTCACCCGAGAGCAGCAGGGACCCGACGGTGGCGAGCAGGTATCCCGCCACGAGCAGTTCCGGCAGGGCCAGGTCGAGGACGTAGCCGAGCGTGTGGCCGCGGATGTCGGCGGCGACGGGGCGAGTGGTCAGGCTGTACGACAGGGCCGCGGCGGTCACGATGCCGGCCGCGAGGGGAACCGGGAGACGGCGACGTGGCGTGGGCGGCGCCGCGCACAGCACTCCCAGCGGCACCCAGAGTGCCAGCAGGGGAAGCGCGATGACGGCCCAGACGAGGGTGGCGGTCCCGCTGCCGCCTCCGGAACGCCAGATGACCGATTCGACGATCTGGTGCGCCCCGAGCAGCAGCGGCAGCGAGGCGAGCGGCAGGTCGCGGGCCCGTAGCGGTCGCGCGACGCAGGCCACCCCGATCGCGGCGACTCCCGCGCCCGCGACGAGATCGGCGGTCGCACTCCAGCACATGGCGCCACTCCGGTCCGGAACCGCACGCGTCGGCGGTTGCCCGCGCCACGCTACGGTTCCGCGGGCCCGCGATCGGGCCGACACGGCGGACGCCCCGTCGTCACCGGATGCGTGCGGGGCCCCGGCCCGCGGGAGGCGCGGCCGGGAGCCCCGTTGCGAGTGTCAGAGGACCCCGGACGCGGAGACCGCGATCTGGGCCTTGGTCCGGCCGGACGACGAGCCGTAGGACTCGATCTTGCGGACCAGCTCCATGCTGGGCTCGTCGGCGACCTCACCGAACACCACGTGCTTGCCGTCCAGCCACGGGGTGAGGACGGTGGTGATGAAGAACTGCGAACCGTTGCTGTTCGGGCCCGCGTTGGCCATCGAGAGCAGACCCGGCTTGTTGTGCTTCAGGGTGAAGTTCTCGTCGGCGAACTTCTCGCCGTAGATGCTCTTGCCACCGGTGCCGTCGCCCCGGGTGAAGTCGCCACCCTGCAGCATGAAGTCGGGGATGACACGGTGGAACGGCGAACCGGCGTAGCCGTAGCCTTTCTCGCCGGTGGCCAGGGCGCGGAAGTTCTCCGCGGTCTTGGGCGCCACGTCGTCGAACAGGTTGAACACGATCCGCCCGGCGGGCTCGTTGTCGATGGTGATGTCGAAATACGCCTTGATGGTCATGGGGCCATCCTGACATTGCCGGTCACCTCCCGATGCACAGCCCCCGCCCGGCGCGGCTCGCCACCCGCCGGATGCGGGCCGCTCCCCCCGTCCGACGCCGCTCGCCCTCTGCTGTCGCCGGTGAACGAACTACGGCGTACCACGGCCCCGAAGCCGTGGTACGCCGCGTTTCAAGCCGTCGGATCAGCGGTTGCCGCCACCACCGTTGTGGTGACCGCCACCGTTGTGGTTGCCTCCACCGTTGTGGTGGCCCCCACCGTTGTTACCGCCACCGTGGTGCCGGCCCCAGGACTTGGAGTCGACCTTGTGGCCACGGTTGTCGCGCAGGGTCGCGGTGTCCCTGGAGTCCCACACCTGCTGGCGGCGGTCCTGGTACACGTCGTGCCTCGTGTCCCGGCCCACGCCGGTGTGGACCCGGACGGAGGAGCGGCCGGGCAGGCGGAGGTCGAAGCGGTAGGTGCGGCGGCTCTCGTCCGTGAGCGTCCAGCCACGGAGGTTGACGGCACGGCGTCCCGTATTGGTTACGGTGACCCACTCCGCGTTCAGGCTGCGGTTGGACGCGTTGTCCCGGCCGGGGGCGTCGTGCTGGATCTCGCCCAGGACGACAGCCGAGCGCTGGGCCGGCCTGTTGTGGCCGTGGTCCCGGCCATCGGCGCTGGCAGGGAGTGCCGCTGCGGCGAGCAGTGCGCCGGAGGCGAGAACGGTGGCGGTGATCCGTCGTGCGGAACGGGACATGGGAACCCCTCATCATGCAGGCCCGGAACGGAGTACCGGGCGTTGTTCGGCCCCGGCGTACTGCCGGGAACGCAAACTTTGTCCCGCTTTCGCTGTGGCCGGAAGATGCCCTGGTTCGTGTGACAAAGTACGGACATTTCTGTCACACACGACTGCATTCGACACCGATCCCGTCGGTCGTATACCTGTCAACCGTTGATCATTGCACCGACCCTTTCAGCGGGCCGATTCCCTGATTACAGCGCCCCCGTCACGCCTCACTCCGCTCCCCGCGCACCCCCGCCCGGCACGTACGCATCGCGTAACGAAAGCGACAGCGCTTTCCTGGACAGGAGTTCCATTACGCCTGGAAAGAAGCTCACGCGTTCGAGCGTTCAGTGCCCAGCCAGCCGGCCCGATGCGGGCCCGCTGTCCACCGCTGGTGACCATCGCGTTGACGGAGGTCATCGGATCGAGCGCCATCGTCCTGGCCAGCAGCACGCCGGCAGCCAGCGGGAGCAGGGTCACGGCCAGGGCCGTACCGGCACTCGTCAGGTTCTGGATGCGGGGGCGCCGCGGCGCGTCGGGGAGCATGGTTCCCATTCGATCAGCGGCGGCCCGCCGCGAGATCGGGCAACGTACTCAGGCCGGCCGCTCCCCCGTACTCATTCGGCGCCGTTCCCGGGCCGAGTCGTCAGTCCCGACCGGTGACGCCCGGACCGGTCGCGCACCGGGCGGTCATGCCCCGGGCGCAGCGGGCGGGCCCCAATGCGAGTACCTGGGCAGCCACTTCACCCGGTAGTCGGGGTGCCCCGCGTACTCTGCGGCCATCTGTCTGACGACGAAACCCAGCCCCACGGCACGGCCGGAGGCGAAGTCCTGGCCCGGGCGGTCCGTGTCCATGGACGCGATCTCCTCGTACTCGTCCAGCAGGACCCTGTTCGTCTCGATGCGGCGCAGCGTGCGCGCGGGGTCCTGCAGCGCGATGTGCCGGTCGTAGCCACGGTTCCGTACGACGAACGCGATACCGCTGGTGCGGTCATGCACCTCGCCGGGTGCCTCCGCAGGGCACCGCCAGCTCTCACCGCCGGCTTCCTGCGCGGTGCGCTCCTCCTCGGAAAGGCGCGCCCGCACGAAGGCCAACAGGTCCGAGTTCTCTGCCATCTTGTTCCAAATCCCTCGCCGTCACAGGCACGTGCCGGCTGCGCACCGACGTGCGTCCGCCGCTCCGGGCCCGTTCTACCCAACCAGCAGAGGATGCCTCACGAGCGCGTACCTTCCGTGGTCCGCCCCGGGTCACGTCCGTATGACGGACACGGGCGCGTCAGGTGCCGACGGGAATCAGCAGTGCGGTGACGTTGTCGTGCCCTCCCGCGTCGAGGGCGAAGTCCACCAGGGACCGCGCGTCCTCGATCAGGCCGTCGCCCCGGGCCGACGCCCCGCGTCGCCGGTGGGGCAGCGCCGACCGCAGCGCCTCGGCGTCGGGCAGGTACCGCCACAGCCCGTCGGTGCACAACAGGAGGCGGCCGGGCACCGACGGCCGGTAGCTCCGCACCTGAGGCGCCGGTTCCCCCGCATCCGCCCCCAGCCAGGCGGAGAGCGCCTCGTGCTCACCGGTGTCGTCCTCGGTCAGCGCCGTTCCCGGCCCCTCGTCCGGAAGCCAGTAGGCGCGGCTGTCGCCGATCCAGGAACTCCAGATGCCCTGCGGGCCGGCGATGCCCGCGACATAGGTGCAGGCCGGAGCGGCGTCCCTCGACACGGCCAGCGCCGCAACCGCGTGCGCCGCGCGGACGGCGGCGTGGTCGAGGGCGGTCTCCGGCAGGTCTCCGGCGCTCAGACGCGTCGTCAGCCACCTCGCTCCGACGTCGGCCGCGACCTTCGCGGCCCGCTCGGAGCGCGGTGACATCGACACGCCGTCGCAGACCACCCCGATCGTCCACCGGTCGGCCGTGGTCAGCACCATGGCGTCCGCGTTGATCGCGCGCCGTCTGCCGCGGTCGCTGACCGCCGCCGCGCCGGTGTCCGCCGTGATCTCCACGTGCGACCGGAACGCCGGCTGCGCCGCACCGCAGTCCCAGCAGTGGCCGTCGGGGGCGACCGTGCCGCCGCATTCGGCACATCCCGGGGTCGTCACGCCCCGCACGGTTCGTGCGCGCTCCGTACTCATCGGGCGAACCTATCCGGCCCGGTCAGCCGGGCGACACCCCGCAGGCGGCCAGCAGGAGCGCGATGTCGTCGGGCCGGTCCTCGTCCTGGATCGCCTGCCCGATGACCCGGTCCGCCATCTCGGCGAGGGGCGCGTGGCTCACCTCGGCGAGGGTGCTGCGCAGGCGCTCGATACCCTCGTCGATGTCCTCTCCCGACTTCTCCACGAGTCCGTCGGTGAACAGGGCGAGCACGGCGCCCGGGGTGAGGTGCAGTTCGGTCACCGGATACGACGCCTCGGGGTCGACGCCGAGCACGACGCCGCCCGGGAGGTCCAGGACCTCGGTCCGCCCGTCGGGGTGGCGCAGTACGGGCTGGGGGTGGCCCGCCCGTACGGCCTGGGTGAAGCCGGTGCCGGGGTCGAGGACGACGTAGCAGCAACTGGCGAACTGGCCCGGATCGAGGTCGATGAGCAGCCGGTTGGTGGCGCTCATGATCTCCTGGGGGTCGTGCCCACTCAGGGAGAACGCCCTTACCGCGCTGCGCAGTTGACCCATGGTCGCGGCTGCTGCGACACCGTGCCCCTGTACGTCCCCGATGACCAGGGCCAGCCCGCTGCCGGTCTCGATGACGTCGTACCAGTCTCCGCCCACCTCCATGCCCTGGGTGCCGGAGAGGTAGCGCCCGACGGTGTCGACGCCTTCGACCACGGGCAGCCGGTGCGGCAGCAGGGCGTCCTGCAGTCCGCGCGCCAGGGCGGCCTCGGTGTCGTAGCGCTGGGCCCGTTGGAGCGCCTGGGCGATGAGCCCGGCCAGGGCGGTGAGCACGGTGCGCTCCTCGGGGCTGAAGCCCCGCGGCTGGTCGAAGCCGAGGATGCACGAACCGACCGGCCGCCCGGAGGCGATGAGCGGCAGGAAGGCGCGGGCGCCGACGCTCGTGTCCATGGGGATGCCGGGGTAGGAGGCCGCCAGCTTCTCCATGGACTCGAAGAACAGCGGCCGGCCGGTCGTGAGCGTGTCCACGCCCGGGATGTGGGCGTCGAGCCCGACGCCGTCGAAGCGGTCAAGGAAGCCCTTCGGGAAACCCGTCTCCCATGCCAGGTAGAGGCGCCCCTCGTTCTGCAGGTAGATGGCCAGCTGTCTGCCGCCGAAGGCGGGCAGCAGTTCCTCCGTGACCACGGCGGACACCTGCCGGGCCGTGACGGCCTCCGTCAGCGCGATGGCCAGGGCGACCGGACGGTACAGGACGGTTGCGCGGTCGGCGGCGGAGCCGAGGCCCGCACCCGGTGTGCCGACGGAGTGCGGCGCGTAGTCGGGCTGCGGCGCGGGGATGACGGTGACCGTGACCCCGTCGCGGCCCGGGTACATCGCCACGGACAGCCATTCGGTCGGGGTGCGTTTGGCGCGGAAGTGCACGGGGGCGTCGGAGAAGAGGGCCGCCCGGTGGTGGTCCTCGTAAGCGGGGTGCGCGAGCCAGGGCAACGCGTCCCACAGGAGCCGGCCGACCAGCTCCGCCCGACTGTGCCCGAGGATGTCCTCCCCGAGCCGGTTGACGTACGTGATCCGTCCGAGCCGGTCGTGGGAGAGCACGCCGCGCGGGAACCGGTCGGCCGCCTCCGGGACGACGGGCTCGGCACCCGGGTCGAGCAGGACACCGGTCAGATGGTGTGCTTGCCCGGCGCGGGGCCCGTGGCCCGAGAGCTCGAGCAGGAGCGACCGGCCGTCGGGGCCGCGCAGCCGCATCCGGCGTACGTGCGGCTGTGCCGACCGTGCGGCCCGGCTGCCCAGGGTCCACAGTCCGCACACGTCCTCCGGCAGCAGCCGGGCGGTCAGCGCTTCCACGGTGTGCGGGGGGAGGTCCGCGGGCTCGGTGCCGAGGATCAGGCACGCCTCGTCGTCCGCGGTGACCGCGCCGGTAGCCAGGTCCCAGTCGAAGTGGCCGACCCGCATCGGCTGCGCGGTTTCCGCGGGCAGCCGGACGGTCATGGGGTCGCCTTCCCACTCGGCCCGGTGCCCGCCCCTCTCCAGCTCCGCGATGTCGGCGCCGAGATGTTCCGCGATGCCCTGCAGCCTGTTGCGGTCGGCCCCGCCGACCGGTTCCCCGCGGGTGGCGTAGCGCAGCACGACGAGCACACCGACGATGGTGCGCCCGCTCCTGACGGGTACGTACAGCGACCCGAAGGGGAACGGCAGACCCGCCATGAGCTGCGGAAAGCGCCGCATGGCGTCCTCGGCGTCGCCGAGGTACACGGGCCTGCCCGAGCGGTACGCCTCGGCCACCGGGAAGGGACGGTTCACATGCATGCGCCACCAGGGGCGCATCAGGGGGGCAGGAAGCCCGGCGAGGACCGCCATCAGCAGCAGTCCCGGAGTGCGGGAGCGCAGGTAGATGCCGCCGGCGTACCCGCCGACGGCCTCGATCGCACTGACGACAGCCTGGGCGAGCACCAGAGACGGGCCGCCCGGTGCCCGGCCGACATCGGGTCTCCAGGTCACACCACCAGCATGCGCCACCCCCTCACCACCGGCACCTCCATGCCCCGCGCTGTCGCCGGGCACCGGGCCGGGTGTGCGGTCCGCCCGCACGATCCCCGGGGCCCGCGCCCGCGTAACACACGTCCTGGGCGTTCGAGTCATAAACGGCAGGACAACGTCTCATTCCACACCGTACGACCGGCTTTCGGCCAACGATGCGTGACTCCTGCGCCGCCGGACAACCTCGGGGGCCCTTCCTCGGCTCTCCCAGGAAAAGATCCTCCACTGCCCACCGGGCACTCGGAAATCGAGGAACGATGACCACCAGAACCCCCCGCAGCCGGCTGTGGCGGCCCTCCGTCGCCGCCGCCGCGGCGATCACCGTGATAGCCGGCGTCGCCGCCGCGGCACCGGACGCCAAGAAGGCACAGCCCGTGCCGGAGCTCGGTCTGATCGCTGCTTCGCCGTCGGTGACGCTCGACTCGTGGAAGGAGGAACCCGGTGTCTACCTGGATCTCGGTACGTACCTCACCGCCACGAAGGCCCCTCTGGAACTGAAGGTGACCCGCGCGTCCTACCAGGACCCGGTCGTCGCCACGCAGATCATCCGCCAGGGGAAGAAGACCCGCACCAGGGCCCTGCCCAAGGGGCTCGTGAAGGACTTCACGGGGCTGACGGACTTCGTCCGCGTCACCGTCACGAACGCCGCGGGGAAGACCGTGGTCAACAAGACGGAGTCGTTCTGCCCGAACAACGCGTCGGGACGGGTCCGCCCCGACGCACCGGCCACGTCGAAGTATCCCGAGAGCTGTCCCGCGAATCCCTTCACGCTCGGCTCGGTCTGGGGTGTCGAGAACGGCTGGGCGGCCAACACGTACGCGGGCTACTCCTCGACGCCGGTCGTCCTCCCCGCCGGGAAGTACACCGCGAAGGTGTCGGTGACCAAGGCCTATCGCGACCTGTTCGGCATCGCCGACAAGCCGCAGACGGTCAAGGTGACCGTGCGCGAGCGCAGCTGGGAGGAGAACGCGGGCGCCCGGTCCGCCGGCGGCCACGCCTCCCACGCGGCAGGGCACTCGGGCCATGCGGCCGTGCGCACGCCCGCGCCCGCCGCGGCCACCAGCGGCGCGGGTCCCTCGTACAACGTGGGCCACGGTCCTTACGC
This sequence comes from Streptomyces sp. NBC_00887, assembly GCF_045207585.1. Taxonomy (NCBI): domain Bacteria; kingdom Bacillati; phylum Actinomycetota; class Actinomycetes; order Kitasatosporales; family Streptomycetaceae; genus Streptomyces; species Streptomyces sp. NBC_00887. The sequence continues at coordinate 9,282,441 of NZ_CP108788.1, read as the reverse complement.
GCCCGCGCCGGCGGCGCTGCCCTGGGCGCTCAAGCGGGCGAGTCTCCGGTCCGCGCAGGCAGGTGACGGGCCGGGGCGGACGGACGGTTCCCGGCAGTCGCCCGCCACCCACCCCAACGCGAAGCGGCCGACCGGCCGGGCCGCGGTGCCGGACGTGCCCAAGCCCGACCTCCGTTCGCTGCCCGCGTACGGCATCACCATCGCCGAGGGCGACGCGGACGCCCCGGGCAAGGACTACCTGGCGTTCAGCGCCAATGTGTGGAACGCGGGCCCCGCGCAGTTGGTGGTGGACGGCTTCCGGGCGCCGGGCAAGGCACTGATGGACGCCTACCAGTACTTCTACGACTCCTCGGGCAAGCAGGTCGGCTACACACCGACCGGCACCATGGAGTGGGACCCCCGCCCGGGTCATGAGCACTGGCACTTCACGGACTTCGCGAGCTACCGGCTGCTCAAGGCCGACAAGAAGGAGACCGTCCGAAGCGGCAAGGAGGCCTTCTGCCTGGCCAACACGGACGCCGTCGACTACACGGTGAAGAACGCCAACTGGCACCCGGACAACACCGATCTGTCCACCGCGTGCGGCCAGGAGAACTCGATCTCCGTACGGGAGGTCCTCGACGTAGGCTCCGGTGACACCTACACGCAGGATCTTCCCGGCCAGTCGTTCGACATCACCGGACTGCCCAACGGCACGTACTACATCCAGGTACTGGCCAACCCCGAGAAGCGGCTCAAGGAGACGAACCTCGGCAACAACAGCGCGCTGCGCAAGGTCGTCCTGGGCGGCCGTGCCGGCGCCCGTACGGTGACCGTGCCGGCGCACGGTCTGGTGAACGCCGGCTGACGGCGGCCATGGGCGAGCCGGCTCCCGGGAGCGTCTCCCGGGAGCCGGTGTTCGCTCCGGACAGCATCAACAACCGCTGATCGTCGTGGAGTTGTTGTGGCAGACTTCGCAGGTGGAGCGGTTCACCCCATCTGCAACGGAGCTCGCCATGACGCCTGGGACGCCTCAGCCCCCGATCGACACCAGCAGGCCCCATTCGGCGCGTGTCTACGACGCGCTCCTCGGTGGCAAGGACAACTACCCCGTGGACCAGGCGGTGGCCGAGCATCTGCCGGTCGAGGCGAAGACCGGCGCCTTCCAGAACCGCGCGTTCATGAACCGCGCGACGGCCTGGCTGGCCGGCGAGGGCGTCGACCAGTTCCTCGACATCGGTACGGGGATCCCCACGGCGCCGAACCTGCACCAGACGGCCCAGGAGATCAACCCGGCCTCGCGGGTCGTCTACTGCGACAACGACCCGATCGTCCTGAGGCATGCGGAAGCCCTGCTGATCAGCCGTCCGGAGGGGGCGACGGACTACGTCCACGCCGATGTGCGCGAGGCGGGCACGATCATCGAGGCCGCCCGCAAGGTCCTGGACTTCGACCGCCCCGTCGCGCTCTCGCTCCTGGGCCTCCTCCACTTCCTGCCCGACGACGACGACCCGTACGCCATCGTGCGCACCCTGACGGCCTCGTTGGCGCCGGGCAGCTTCGTGGTGCTGTCCCAGGGCGCTTCGGACGTGAACCCCGAGCGCGGCGAGCAGGGCACGCAGGAGTACGGGAAGGGCGGCATCCGCCTCGCGCTGCGGACCCGGACGGAGTTCGAGCGCTTCTTCGAGGGCCTCGATGTGGTCGAACCCGGAGTGGTGACGGCACCCGAGTGGTACCACGGGACGCCCGCTCCCCGACCGGAGGAGAGCGGTCTGTACGTGGCCGTCGCCCTCGTCCCGTAGACCCGGCACCGAAGGGATTCACGTCATGACGGACCTTCACCACGACTCTGCGGCAGAGACGTTCGACGCGATCGGCGCCGACTACGAGCGTGCGTTCGCCGGTTCGGCCGCGCACCGCGACTCGCTGACGCGGCTCCTCGGACAGCTCGCACCGGGCAGCACCGTCCTGGACGTCGGCAGCGGGACCGGGCTTCCGACCGCCCGGACCCTGGCCGACGCCGGGCACCGGGTGCTGGGGGTCGATGTGTCGCCGGTCATGGTCGATCTGGCGTCCCGCCAAGTGCCCGAGGCATCCTTCCGTTGCGCCGACATTCGTGAACTCCCTCTGGAGAAGGAGAGTTTCGATGCCATCTGCGTCTACTTCTCGCTCCTGCAGATGTCGCGCGAGGAACAGACCGCCCTCGTGCACCGGCTGGCGGGAGCACTGCGGCACGGCGGCCGCATGGTCCTGGCCACGGTTCCCTTGGACGTGCAGGAGGTGAGCACGGTCTTCATGGGCCGGCAGGTGCGGGTGAGCAGCTTCTCCCCCGAGGCCTTCGCCGCTCTGGCGTCCGGCGCGGGGCTCTCGGCTGAGTGGGAGGACCGCACGGTGTTCACGCCGGCCGACGGCGGGGCGGTACCCGAGCCTCATATGTTCCTGCACTGCCTGCGGAGCTGACGCCGGCGCGGTCCGCTCAGTGTTCCGGCGGCGCGGTGGGCGGCAGCAACTGCTCCGTCCAGATGACCTTGCCGCCGTCGTCCGTGTAGCGCGTGCCCCACCGCTCCGCGAGCTGCGCGACGAGGAAGAGCCCGCGGCCTCCCTCGTCCGTGGTGGCCGCCTGCCGCAGATGGGGCGAGGTGCTGCTGCGGTCGGAGACCTCGCAGATCAGGGTGCGGTCACGGACCAGCCTGACGCGGATGGGCCCGGTGGCGTAACGGATGGAGTTGGTGACCAGTTCGCTGAGGATCAGCTCGGTCGTGAACGCCTCCTCGACCAGGTCCCACTCCGTCAGCTTGCGGGACACCTCGGCGCGTACGCGGGACACCTCTGCGGGGTCGGACGGCACCTCCCAGTCGGCCACGTCCTGCGCGGCGAGCCGGCGGGCGCGGCCGACGAGCAGCGCGATGTCGTCGCGGGCACGTGCGGCAACCATGACGCGCAGGACCGCCTCGCAGGTCTCCTCGGGTGTCCGGCCGGCGTAGTCGGCGAGGGTGCCGCGCAGGAGTTCCAGTCCTTCGTCGATGTCCCGGGTCCGGTCCTCGACGAGCCCGTCGGTGTAGAGCACCAGCCGGCTGTTCTCCGGCAGCTGTACGTCCAGTGTCTCGAACGGAAGGCCGCCGAGGCCCAGTGGCGGCCCGCCGGGCACATCGGCGAACTCGGCGGCGCCGTCCGGGTGGACGATCACCGGCTGGAGGTGGCCGGCCCGTGCCATGGTGCAGCGCCCGGACACCGGATCGTAGATGGCGTAGAGGCAGGTGGCCCCGGTGACTCCCCCGGCGGAGCCGTCGGCCGTCTCGTCCTGGTCGATCCGGGCCACCAGCTCGTCCAGGTGCCAGAGCAGTTCGTCGGGGGGAAGGTCCAGCGTGGAGAAGTTGTGGACCGCGGTGCGCAGCCGTCCCATGGTGGCGGCCGCGTGGAGCCCGTGGCCCACGACGTCGCCGACGACGAGTGCGACCCGGGCGCCGGGCAGCGGAATGATGTCGAACCAGTCCCCGCCCACCCCGCCGAGCCCGCCGACCCCGGCCTGCGCGGGCAGGTACCGGTAGGCCGCGTCGATGGCGGTCTGGTCGGGGAGGCCCCGGGGCAGCAGGCTGCGCTGCAGGGTGACCGCCACGGTGTGCTCACGTGAGTAGCGGCGGGCGTTGTCGATGCTCACGGCGGCGCGGGCGACGAGTTCCTCGGCGACGGACAGATCCTCGTCCTCGAACCGTTCGGGCCTCTGCGCACGCCAGAACATGGCCACACCGAGGATGACGCCCCGGGCCCTCAGCGGAACGGCGATCATCGAGTGGAAACCGCACTCGACGAGGCGCTCGGCCCGTGCGGGATGCTGCTCCTGCCATCCCGACAGGGCCGGCAGGTTCGTATCGATGACCGCCTCGCCCCTGAGCAGGCCGGCGCCGATGGCGGTGCTCGGCATGAAGCGGATGACCGACCCGAGCGGATAGAGCCCCGTGTCGTGCCGGGTACCGCTGAGCGCCGTGCGCCGCATGTCGGCGACCGTACGCGCCGCCGTCGGCTCCTCGCCACGCAGCACGGTCTCCGCCACGTCGACGGTCGCGTAGTCGGCGAACCTGGCAGTGGCGAAGTCGGCCAGTTCCTCGCACGTCCGTACGACATCGAGGGCTGTGCCGATCTCCGTACCGGCGTCGTACAGCAGTTTCAGCCTGCCCCGCGCCACGTCGGCCTTGCCCGTGAGTGCCTGCAGTTCCGTGGTGTCGCGCAGGGTGGTCACGCTGCCCGGCGGGCCGCCGTCCTGATCCGTGGAGCGCTGGCTGACCGCGAGAATCCGGTTGCCCACCGAGAGCACCTCGTCCGTGGCGATGCGCCCCGAGGCCAGCAGATCGGTGGTGAGGGGGTCGAGACCCAGATCGGTGACCGCTCGCCCTTCCACCTGCGCCGGCAGGCCGAGCAGCCGTCGTGCCTCGTCGTTGGCCAGCAGGAGCCGGCCGTCCCCACCGACGATGAGTACGCCCTCCCGCACGGCGTGCAGGACGGCGTCGTGGTGTTCGTACATCCGGGTCATCTCGGTCGGGCCGAGACCGTGGGTCTGGCGCCGGAGCCGTCTGCTGACGAGCGCCGTTCCGCCCATGGTGAGGAGCAGGATCCCCGCGGCGGAGCCGAAAAGGAGGGGGAACTGGTTCTCGACGACGCCACTCACCCGCTCGATGGTGATTCCCGCGGACACCATGCCGATGACCTTGCCGTTCGCGCCGAAGACGGGCACCACGGCCTGCACGAGAGGGCCGATCGTCCCGTTGACCCTCTCGGTGACGACGCGGCCCTCGAGTGCGGGCTGCACGTCGCCGACGAACTTCTTTCCGATCCGGTCGGGCAACGGGTGGGTGTACCGGATCGAGTCGAGGTTCAGTACGACGATGAAGTCGACTCCCGATCCCTTCCGGGCAGCCTCGGCCTTCGGCTGGAGCACCGCGCTGGGGTCCGGGCTCTCCAGGGCCGCTTCCATGCCCGGGGCGTTCGCGAAGGTCTCGGCGACGGCGACGGAGCGGTTGCGGGCTTCCCGTGCGCTGTCGGACCGGGACTGCAGCACGAGCGCGGCCACGGCGGCAGCGACGAGCAACACCACGATCGCCAACTGCAGGAGAAAGACCTGACCTGCGACGGTCCTCATTCTGAGAAACGAACGCGGGCGGCCGTAGCGTCCGGCCATGGTCCCCTTTTTACACCCTCGGCATGGACCGGGCGATCCGTGAGCCGCGAGGCACCGCAGCCGGAAGCGCCCGGAGCTGCACCCTACGACTGCGCGGCCGGCGCCTCCGGCTTCCTCGCTGCGCCCCCGTCCTCATGGGCGAGCCGGTGGGGCCACCACACCCGGGGGCCGATGTCCAGGAAGAGGGAGGTGACCAGAACGGACCGTACGACGAACGTGTCCAGGAGCACGCCCAGGGCGACCGCGAAGCCGATCTCCGCGAAGGCCACGACCGGCAGGGTCCCGAGTGCGGCGAAGGTGCCCGCCAGGACCAGCCCGGCCGAGGTGATCACGGCCCCGGTTGCGGAGAGGCCCGTCAGCACACCGGCCCTGGTGCCCTGGTGCAGGGCCTCCTCGCGGATCCGTGTGGTCAGGAAGATGTTGTAGTCGATGCCGAGTGCCACCAGGAACACGAACACGAACAGCGGGAAGTCCGTCGTCTCGCCGGCGTAGTCGAACACGTACCGGAAGACGAGCGCGCTGACACCGAGGGCGGCCGCGAAGGACAGCACCACGGTCGCGATCAGCAGCAGGGGCGCCACCAGTGCGCGCAGCACCAGCATCAGGACGATCAACACCACCAGCAGGACCAGGGGAATGATGAGCAGGTTGTCGTGCCTGGTGGCGGCGTCCATGTCGAGAATCGCCGCCGTGTCGCCACCCACCAGGGCGTCCGCGTCCGGCACCTGATGCACCGCGTCACGGACCCGTTCCACGGTCTGCTCGGCCTGCTCGCTGTCGCCGGGGTCGGTCATCGTCGCCTCGAAGATCACCCGGCCCTCGTGCACCGGCTTGGCACCGGGCGGTACGACGAGGGAGCCGGGCACCACACCGGGGGTCGTCTCGACCGCCCTGCGCACCTGCGCGCCCTTGCCGAGGTCCGCGATGACGACCAGCGGGCTGCCGCTGCCTGCCGGGAAGTACTGCTTCTGGATCTCCTGGCCGACGACGGAGTCGGGCTTGTCGGGGAAGGAGTCGGCGTTGCTGAGACCGGCGGCACGCAGCTGGATCAGGCCCAGGGACAGTGCGGCGAGCACGAGGGCGGTGGCCACCCAGACCCTGCGCGGGCGCACGGCGAGCCGCTCCCCCGTCCGGGCCCAGAATCCGTGCTCGGTCGGCTCGTCGCTGCCGAAGTGCGGGATGACCGGCCAGAAAACCCAGCGGCCGAAGATCACCAGCAGGGCGGGCAGGAGCGTGAGCATCGCGATGAGTGCGACGGCCACCCCGATCGCGGCAACCGGGCCGAGGCCCCGGGTGGAGTTCATCTCGGCGAACAGCAGGACGAGCATGCTCAGCACCACGGTGCCGCTGCTCGCGAGCACCGCGGGCCCGGCCCGGTGCAGCGCACGCGCCATCGCCTCGTGCCGGTCCTCGTGCCGGCGCAGTTCCTCCCGGTACCGGGCGACGAGGAGCAGGGCGTAGTCCGTTCCCGCGCCGAAGACGAGGACGGTCAGGATGCCGGCGCTCTGTCCGTTGACCGTGAGGCCGCCATGCGCCGCGAGCAGGTAGATGAGCGCCTGTGCGGTGAGCAGTGCGGCGACGACCGCGAGCACGGGCAGCACGAGCAGGGTCGGGCTGCGGTAGGTGATCAGCAGCATGATGATCACCACGGCCAGCGCGGCGAACAGCAGGGTCGAGTCGATGCCCGAGAAGGCGTCGGCGGAGTCCGCGGCCACGCCGCCGGGTCCGGTGATGTGGACCGCGAGACCTCCCTCGCTGCCGCCCACGACGTCCCGTACCGAATCGACCGCCGGACCGATGCGTTCCCATCCGTCCTCGTCCATCGTGATGGGGACGAGGATCTGGGCGGCCGCGGGTGCGTCCTGGCTGTCGTAGAGCGGTCCGCGTGTCTCGGCACCCCGCACACCGTGCGCGCGCAGCGTCATGAGCTGCTGCTTGTCCTCGGCGATCCGGGTGCGGTCGGCCCCGGTCAGGCCGGACTCCCGGGCGTACACGACGATCGCCGTGATGGTCTCGGGCCGGAATCCCTTGGATTCCTCCCAGACCTGGGTGGACTCGGCGCTGCTGGGCAGCCAGGACGTGGCGTCGTTGTCCTGGGCGTCGGTGAGCTTCCCCGCGAGAGGCGCCGCGACGACGAGGACGATCAGCCAGAACGCCACGATCAGCCACTTGGTGCGCCGCCCGCAGACCAGCCGGGCCACTCCCTGCCGTCGACGCTGCTGTACGTCCGGCATGCCACTCCCACCGCGTCGTCCTGGTCCTGGCGGCGACAGTAGAGCGGTGTCCTGCGGGTCGGGCACGCGACATGCCGTGCGGCCGCGGCATGAGCCACGGTCGGACCATCGTGGAGCGGATCTACGGGGTGGGGATGCCGCCGGGCCGGGATGGACGGCCGAAGCGTACGGGGACGCCGGGCGAGTACAGCACGCTCGCCGGCTCCCCTGCCGGTGCTGCCAGGCCCGCCGCTTTCACCAGGTTCTCGTCGCACTCGATGAGCCGGGCGTGGTGCAGGGGCCAGCGGGGATGGGTGTTCCGGAGATACGTCTGCCGTCCGAAGAAGGTGTAGTGCATGCCCCAGCGCGCGGTGAGGAAGTGCTCCAGTTCGCTGGGCTCCCCCACCTGGTCCCCGATGTCCAGGACTATCCGGCTGTGCGCGCCCCGGGGGCCCGGTAGGCGCCTGCTGGTGTAGGTGATGGTGTCCGCGTCACGCCGGATCGCCATCCGCGACCACCTGTACGGGAGCCGGAACGCCGTCCGTGCGACGGCCACCGGGATCAGCCGGGAGGCGTCGAGCGAGCGGAAGACCACACCCCGGCGCCCTTGGGAGTCCAGGGAGTACAGGCGGACATTGGTCTCCGGGAACGTCCCGAGGTAGGGGACGCCGGGGAGGCGGAACCAGCCGACGCGGTGCATCCGGAAGGCGACGAGTCCGATGTAGGTGACACCGTCCAGTGTGTCGGGAACCGTCCCGACCGGCAGGAGCGGCGCCACGTCCAAGGGGTCTGCCGGCCAGTGCACGAAGGCCAGATCCAGCCAGGACTGTGTCATCAGCGGGTTGAGACCCGGGTGGGGCGAGTCTGCCGTGATGGCTTGCGGGGCTCGGGACGAGGGTGTCACCGGGCCAGCATCGCAGAGCGGGGGCCGCGGTTCGTGACGTCGCGGGTGGGGTGAACGGGGTTGCGCCTACTGGAGTGCGCGCACCGCAGCCGAGAACACCCGGGGCATGCGGTGGGCGGCAGGGACGATCAGCCGGGCGATGCGGGGGTGCCCCGCGGCGCCCAACAGTCCTTGGGTGAGCATGCGATGACGTCGCGTCAGTCGCGCCCATTGTGCGGGGTAGGCCTCCGGCCGGTTCGCGGTGAGGCACGCGACCGCCGCTGTCGCGGTCGCCACGGCCAGGGCGATGCCTTCACCCGTAAGTGCGTCGACGTAGCCCGCCGCGTCACCGACCAGCAGGACCCGTCCGGCCCTCGGACTGCGCGCGTCCTGGCGCAGGGGTCCCGCGCCGCGGACGGGACCCGCCTCCAGGCCCCGGAGGGCGTCGGCCAGGGCGGGGAACGACGACAGGTGCTGTTCGTAGGGCCGGCGATCGCGACTGAGTACGGCGACACCGACCAGCCGGTGGCCGAGCGGTGTCACATAGGCCTCGCCTCGGCGCGACCAGTGGACCTCGACGAAGTCCGTCCACGGGGCGACCCGGTAGTGCCGGCGCAGGCCGTAGCGGCGCGGGGCGGATCCCGGGCGGTCGAGGCCGAGTTCGCGGCGCAGCGGGGAGTGCAGTCCGTCGGCGGCGATCAGCCAGCGTGCCGTGAGCCCCGCTGTGCTGACGCTGTCGTCGTCCTGCCGGATCGCCCCTGCTTTCCCGGGGACGATGCGTACGCCGAGTTCCACGGCCCGCCGGTGCAGGGCGGCGTGCAGTTCTGTGCGCCGTACGCCGAGCCCCGTGTCGCCTCGGAAGGTCGCCTCCGCGTTGCGGTGGCCCTCGACGTACCGGATTCCGCGCAGGTCGTGGCCGGCCACGCCGACGCCCAGCGCACGCAGGGCCGCCACACCGCTGGGCATGATTCCCTCGCCGCATGCCTTGTCCACGGGAACGGCGCGGGGTTCGACCACGACGACTTCCCGACCGGCTCCGGCGGCCCGGATCGCCGCCGCCAGACCGGCCGGGCCGCCCCCGGCCACCAGGACGTCGATCACGGGCGGGCGGCCATCGGCCGTACCGGGGCCAGTGCCCGGTCCTCGCACCGGACGCGCACAGCCATGAGGACGGCGTTGAGTGCGGTGAAGACCGTGGCGGTCACCCAGGCGCCGTGGACCAGGGGCAGCGCCAGCCCTTCGGCGGCGACCGCCGCGTAATTGGGGTGGCGCAGCCACCGGTAGGGCCCGCCGGTCACCAGGGGCATGTCCGGGACCACGATGACCCGGGTGTTCCACCGGTGTCCGAGCGTGCGGATGCACCACCAGCGCAGCCCCTGCGCCGCGGCCACCACCGCAACCATGGTCCAGCCGAACCACGGCAGGAACGGGCGCCCGGCCAGCCAGGTTTCGGCGAGGCATCCCGCCAGCAGAGCGGTGTGCAGGGCCACCATCGCCGGGTAGTGTCCGCGCCCGGCTTCGGTGCCGCCGCGGGCCAGGCTCCAGCGCGTGTTGCGCAGGGCCACGACGAGCTCGGCGAGCCGTTCGCCCGCGACGGCCAGCACCAGGGCCGTGTACCAGATCACGCGTTCCTCCCGACTACCAACGCAGCAGAACCAGTTCGCAGCAGAATCCGGGGCCCATGGCCATCAGCAGACCGGGTGTGCCCGGCTCGGGGCGCCTTTGCTGCATCGTGTCCCTCAGGACGTGCAGCACGGAGGAGGACGACAGGTTGCCCACTTCGGCCAGCGAACGCCAGGTGACGTCGAGTGCGCCCTCTGGCAGTTCGAGTACGTCGGAGACGGCTTCCAGGACCTTGGGGCCGCCGGGGTGGCACACCCAGTGGGCGATGTCCTTCGGCTTCAGCCCGTGTTCCTCCAGGAACCCGCGGACGTCGTCGGCGAGGTACCGGCGTACGACGTCGGGAACCGCCGGATCGAGCATCACCTTGAAGCCGGAGCTCCGGACGTCCCAGCCCATGACGCGTTCGGTGTCGGGGTAGAGCCGGCTGCGGGTGTCGATCACCTCGGGACCGTCCGCCGAGGCGGGGTGTTCGCCGCCGACTGCGACGACGGCCGCCGCACCGTCGCCGAACAGCGCGGTGGCGACGAGGTTGGCGGGCGTCGGGTCGGCCCGCTGGAAGGTGAGGGAGCAGAGCTCCACCGACAGCAGCACGGCCACCTGGCCGGGCCTGCCGAGCAGGTAGTCGTGCAGGCGCGCCACCCCTGCGGCTCCGGCGACGCAGCCCAGGCCGAAGACGGGGAGCCGTTTCACGTCGGGCCGCAGACCGAGGCGCCCCACGAGCCGGGCGTCGATGGAGGGAGCCGCAACTCCCGTGACGGAGGTGAACATCAGCAGGTCCACGTCGGCGGGCCGCAGCCCCGCCGTCCGCAGGGCCCCGCGCACCGCCTGACCGCCCAGCTCGACCGCGGCGCCGATGAACACGTCGTTGGCCGCCCCGAAACCGTCCAGTTCGCCGTAGCGCTCCAGGGGCAGAACCATGTTCCGGGTGCGGACCCGGGCGTTCTCGTGGATCCGGTCCAGGACGCGGCGGTCGGCCCCCGCGGGCAGGCAGGTGCGCGCCACCATGTCGGTGACCGCCCGCTGGGTGTGGCGGTGCGGTGGCAGGACCCCGTGCACGGCTGCGATCCGGGTCATCCTGGCCCCTGCTTCGGAGAGGTCATGACCCTCATCCTGCCTACAGAACAGGGTGAAACCCTGCACATCAGACACGCGGCTGGCGTGTTCGTGAGATCCGGAGTCCTTACGATCCCCTCGTGGACACCACTGACCGGCCGCAGGTGCACGAGTCCGTGACGCGACCGCCCCGCCCCGCGGTGGGGCTGGCTCTCTCCTGTCACCCTGGCCCGGTGGTGGCGGTGACCGCCCTCGTCGTCGCACTGTCCGTCAGTTCCGGGCTCGGGGGCACCCGCTGCGTCCTGGTCGGGGGGGCCGTACTGACGGGCCAGCTCTCGGTCGGCTGGTGCAACGACGCCTTCGACGCCCGGCGCGACGCGGCCGCCGGGCGCCGCGGCAAACCGGTGGCCGAAGGCGTGGTGTCACGGAGCACCGTGTGGCAGGCGGCGTTCACCGCGTTGCTGCTGTGCGTGGTGCTGTCGTCGGCGTGCGGTCCTGTCGCCGGTGCGGTGCACCTCACCGGGGTCGTGGCGGCGTGGACGTACAACCTCAAACTCAAGACGACGGCGCTGTCCTGGCTTCCGTACGTGATCGGCTTCGGCGGCCTGCCCGTCCTGGTCGCCCTGAACATGCCCGGTCACCCCTGGCCCGCGTGGTGGGCCGTGACCGCCGGGGCCATGCTGGGTGTCGGGGCCCATCTGGGCGATGTGCTCCCGGACATCGACGGGGATCTGGCATCCGGCAGTCGGGGCCTGCCCCAGCGGCTGGGCGCCGCCCGCACGCGGATGCTGCTCCCCGTACCGCTGGTGGCGGCGTCGGCGGTGCTCGTGCTGGGGCCTGCGGGACCTCCCGGCTGGTGGGGAGCGCTCACCCTGGCCGCGGTGGTGCCGACGGCGTTCGCCGGGTTCGTGCCACGGCGGACCTGGCGCACGGCGGCCCTCGCGGGAGCGGTGGCCGCGGCGTCGGTGGACGTGGCGCTGCTGCTGATACGGGGCACGTCCATCGCTTGAGCGTCCGCCGCACCCGCGGGGCGGAACGGCCTCGCGGGGCAGCCCCGGCCGTTCCGCCCCGAGCGGCCGCCTACTGGCCGGCCAGACCGGTGTGCGCGATACCGCGCACGATCTGCCGCTGGAAGAGCGCGAAGACGACCAGGAGCGGCAGTCCGGCGATCACGAGCGCCGCCATGATCTGTGCGTACCGCACCCCGAACGACGACTGGACGTTGACGAGGCCGACGGGCAGGGTCATGCCATTCGGGTCGGTGGTGACGAGGAACGGCCAGAGGAAGTTGTTCCAGGTGGAGATGAAGGTGAAGATCGCCACGGCGGCCAGCACCGGCCGGGACAGCGGGATCACGATCGTCCAGAACACCCGCCAGCGTCCGGCGCCGTCGACGAAGGCCGCCTCCTCCAGCTCTCTCGGTACGCCTTCGAAGAACTTCACCAGGATGAACACCATGGCGGGCACCGCGACCTGGGGCAGGATCACGCCCCAGTAGGTGTCGACGAGGCCGAGCTGCACCATCTCCTGGAACAGCGGCGCGATGAGTACCTGCGGCGGCACCATGATGCCGGCGAGCACCAGCCCGTAGAGCAGTCTGCGTCCGCGGAATTCGGTACGGGTGAAGCCGTACGCGGCCATCGCGCAGGTCAGGACGGTCAGCACGGTCGTCATGAGCGAGATGTACGCCGAGTTCATGAGCCAGCGCACCAGTTCGCCGGATTCCCAGACCTTGGAGTACGCGTCGAACGTGACGCGCGAACCGATCCACTCCAGCGGCGTCCCGGTCGTCTCCGCCTCCGGCTTCAGGGAGGTGGCGACGGCCCACGCGAGCGGGACGAGCCAGGCCACCGCGAGGACCAGGGCCACGACGAGCAGGACGAGCCTGCCGGGTGTCCAGCGCCGGCGCCGGCCCTCGGATCCGCCCGGCTGCTCGCTCCGGAGTACGCGGCGGGTTCTGACGGTGACGGAACCGCTCACTTTGCGGCCTCCTCAGCTCGGCGCCGGGACAGCAACGGCTGCACCAGGGAGACGGTCAGGATCAGGGCGAAGAAGATGTAGGAGACGGCCGAGGCGTAGCCGATGCGGTATCCGGTGAAGCCCTGTTGGTAGACGTACTGCAGGATCGGCCGGGTGGAGTCGTCGGGGCCGCCGCCGGTCATGAGGTAGATCTGATCGAAGATCTTCAGCGAGGCGAGCACCTGGAGGACCACGAGAAGCCCCGTGGTGCGGCGGAGCATCGGCATGGTGATGTGCCACAGCTGGTGCCTGCCGCCCGCTCCGTCCAGCTCGGCGGCCTCGTACAGATGGGCCGGTATGGCCTGCAGAGCGGCGAGGTACAGCAGGAAGTTGAAGCCGACGGTCCACCACAGGGTGGTGGCCACGACGGAGAGCATCGCGTAACGCTCGTCGCTCAGCCATCCGATACCCGGCTCCAGGCCGACGGAGGCGAGCATCTGGTCGGCGAGGCCGAAGCCGGAGGGAAAGATCATCTGTGCGAAGAGCAGGCAGACGACTCCGGACGGCAGGAGGAACGGGGCGAACCAGCTCAGCCGCCACAGCCACTGCACCACGCGCAGCTGATGGGCGAGCAGCGCGAGACCCAGCCCCACCAGGACGAGCGGGACGGTGGACAGGACGGTGAACCAGACGGTGTTCCAGAGCGAGGACCACACCTCGGGGTCGCCCAGGGCCTCCGCGTAGTTGTCGAGACCGACGAACTGCCCTCCGGAGCCGGTGATGTTGTCGCTGGTCAGGCTCATGCCCACACCTGATATCAGCGGCCAGACCAGGAACATGCCGTACACGAGCAGGAACGGGGCGATGAACACCAGACCGTGCTCGGTCCACTTCCTGTGCACGGAACGGGCCGTGGGGCGGCGGACGGCGTCCGCAGGCTTCGTCACGGGTGGCGGTGCCGCCGCGGTGGTGGAGGTCATGACGCGGCTCCCGGAAGGGGGTTGCGGGTGTCGAGGAGGGTTCTCAGGCGGGCCTTGCACTCGGTCAGCGCACCGCGCGGCGTACGGGATCCGGTGAGCACACCGGACAGCACGGCACCGAGTTCGATCCACATGCGGGAGGCGGAGCCGGCGAACCAGGCGGGCTCGTCCAGCGCCACGTCGTCGATCACGTCCCGGTACTCGGACTGGGGTTTCAGCTTCAGGTACGCCGGATCGTCGAGCACCGGCAGATAGGCGGGCACATGGCCGCCCTCGGCCCACGCGACGGAGTTCTTCAGCATCCAGGCGACGAGGGCGTGCGCCGCCTCGTTGGTCGCGCCCCCGCGGTCGTTCTGGTGCGGCAGGACGAACGAGTGGCAGTCGGCCTGTGCGGCGGCACTGCCGAAGAGCGCGGGCACGCGGGTCATGGAGAAGGGGATCCCGGCCGTCCGGAAGGTGGTGATCTCCCATTCGCCGTTGAGGTGGAAGGCGGTCTTCCCGCCGTTGAAGATGCCCACGGAGGCGCCGTAGTCGCACCGGCGCACCATCAGCCCCTCCTCGGCGAGGGTTGCCATGTACTCCAGCACGCCCAGGGCCTTGGCGTCGTCCAGCGCGAGGCGCTTGCCGTCCTCCGACAGGACCTTGCCACCGGTCTGCGCGTAGAACGTGGAGAAGAGGCGCCAGGGGGTGATGCAGTCGGGGCCGAGCGTCTCCGTCACCAGGCCCGGCTGTCCGGTCACCTTCTTCGCGGCGCGCAGCGCGTCGGCGAACTCCTCGGCGCCGCCGATCGGCTTGAGCCGGCCGCCCGACATGAGCCCGGCCTTCTCGCACACCTCGGTCTGGTAGTAGAGGACGAAGGGGTGGGTGTCGAACGGCACGGCGTACTGCTGGCCGCCCGCCCGTCCGCGGCTCCAGATCTCCGGCGGGAAGTCCTTTTCCCCCACTCCGTGTTCGGCCAGCAGATCGAGGTCGAAGGGGTCCACGAGCCTGCCGGGGGCGAAGCCCGCGAGCCGCGCGAGGTGCAGTACGGCCAGTTCTGGTGCCCTGCCTCCCGCGCCGGCCATGCCGAGCTTGGTGTAGTACGGCGCACCCCACTGCAAGGTCGCGGCCTCCAGGGCCAGGTCCGGGTGTTCGGTGCGGAAGTCCTCCAGCATTCCCGCCATGTTGACGCCGTCGCCGCCGCCGAAGAGATGCCAGAACCGCAGCCGGGTCTGCCCCGGTCCGGCTGCGGTGGCGGGCGCGGCGCAGCCGGACAGGGAGCCCAGGGCTCCGGCGGCCGCGAGGGCGCCGATTCCGCCTGCGAGGGCGCGGCGCCGGCTGGGGTGGTGTGGGTGCATGGCGGCTCGTCTCTGAGGGGTACGGGTCGTTCGCCACGGGCCGCGTGTTCGATATGTCGAATCCCGCCCGTCACTTCGGACGGGACCGTAGGCGCGGGGCAACCCGGCGTCAATGACTCTCGCTGAAATTGCGAACAACGTTCGATACCCCGGACAGCCCGTCCTGTCGCCGGACCCGAGACCCCGCCCATCGGTCTCCCGCGGCGCCCGTCGGCCTTTCGCGGCGACTCCGGCACGAAGCCGCGACGAGACGAACCAGCCGCCCCTCCGCTGCGTCCATCGGTACATGACGAGCGCGTCGTCACACCGGCCGGAAGCCATAACCGGGACATAGGGGCGGCAGTTGACGGGGACGGCCGACACCGACGGCAGCGCGGCGGAGCAGCACGGGGCCGAGGCGGCCCCGCCCGGCGCGCGACTCCGTCCGGCCATGGCATCCGTGATCACTGCGGTCAGGAAAGCGGCCGTCGTGGCACCGCCGGCCGTGATCGTGTCGTACGGCGAGGCTCCCTTCGTCCGTGCCGCCACCGGAGGGACAGGCCGGCTGTTCGGTGCGGAGTTCTGGCTCGCCGCCCTGGTTCTTGCCGGGCTGCGCGTCCAGGGGTGGACACGGGACGACAGCCGAGGGGTCACGTCGTTCGTCCAGGGCGCCCTCGTCGTCGGGGGCGTCGCCGGCCCGCTCCTCCTCTTCCACGGTGTGCTCGCCGCTTCGGCCATGGCGGCCTCCATGGCGGCACCGGGGGCGCTGGCGGCTGTCCTGGCCCGGCCGTTCGGCTTCGGGCCGGGCGACGGGGACACCTGAACACGCGCGGCACCGCTGCGGCGACGACTCCCTCCCCGCTTCCCCGTACAGCCCCTTTCCGCGGACTCCCCGTCGCACGGGCACGGGAAGGCCACCCGGACCGGCCTTGGAGCAGCACGCCCCGTGCATCTGACGCGAGCCCCCCGGAGCTGGAACCGGCGAGCGCCGGCGCCGCGCCCGGGCGTCGGTCCTCGCCGGTTCCGTGCCCAGCCGGAGGGTGCGGAGCCGGCGGTTAGAGTGGCTGCTCTCATGGCAGCAGCACATCCGTACGAGACGGCACCGAGCACCCCGGACAGGCCCCCGGTGCTTCGCGTGTACCTTTTCGGAGGATTTCGGGTAGAGCGCGACGGCGGTGCCCCCCTCGCCGACAAATGGCCGCGTCCCAGTGCCCGCTCTCTGGTCAAGCTCCTCGCCGTCTCCCCCGGACACAGCCTCCATCGCGAGCAGGCCATGGAGATCTGCTGGCCGGACGCCGACGCCCAGGCGGCGCTCGGTAGCCTGCGGGTCGCCCTGCACGCCGCACGCCGCGCCATCGAGCCGGAGCTGGCACCCCGCGCCTCCTCGTCCTATCTGACCGGCGAGGGCACCCTGCTGCGGCTCGATCCGCACACCGTGGTCATCGACGCCGATGCCGCGGAGACCCTTGCCGAGCGTGCGCTGGCCGAAGGGTCGACCGTCGCCCTGGCCACCGCGCTCGCGTCGTTCACCGGGGAGCTGCTGCCCGAGGACCGGTACGCCACGTGGGCCGAGGTCCGGCGCGAAGAACTCTCCGCGCTCCGCGACCGGGTACGGCTCGCCCTCGCCGAGGCCCACCTCGCGGAGGGCGAGACCGAGCTGGCCACCGAGGTGGCCCTGCGCGCCCTTGCCGCCGCGCCCGCTGAGGAACGCGCCCACCGGGTCCTGATCGACGCCTGTCTGCGCCAGGGACTGCGCCGGCAGGCCGTGCGCCAGTACCACCTGTGCCGGGAAGCACTCGATGCGGAACTCGGCATCCGCCCCGGGCCCGCCACCGAGCAGCTGCACCTGCTCGCACTGGACACCGCCACGACGGTGCTGCCCACAGCCTCCGCGCCCGTCCTCCCGGCCGCGATCCGCACCCCGCCCGGGACGCCGCTCCGCGGCCGGTCCGAGGAGCTGGGTGCACTGCTGGCCGCCGGGGGGCCGCCGGTGCGGCTGGTCCGCGGTGAGGCCGGGGTGGGCAAGACGCGGCTGACCGCAGAGGCGGCCAGGCGGGCGGCCGAGGCCGGGACGACCGTGCTGTGGGGCGCGGGCCACGACGCCGAGGGGCACACCCCGTACGGCGTTTTCGTCGAGGCCCTGGATGCCTGGCTCGCCGACCGGACGTCCGCCGAGCGGGCCAGGATCGGCGGCGAGTACCCCGAACTCGCCTCGCTGATCCCCTCGTTGGGGCAGATCGGTGCCGGTTCGGAGCGTAGTCCGGAAGAGGAACGCGACCGGTTCTTCCGAGCTGCCGCGGGGCTCCTGGGCGATCTCGCGGCGACCACACCCGTCCTCCTGGTCCTGGATGATCTGCACGCCGCCGACACGGGCTCCTACCAGCTGCTGAGTCATCTGGCCCGGCGTGCGGTGACCACGCGGACCGACTGGCGATTCGCTGTGACCTACCGCGCGGAGGAGATCGGGAGCACGGATCCCCGACGCACCTCGCTGGACTCCTTGGTGCGCCAAGGGCTGGCCCATTCCCTGGAGCTGGGAAGGCTGGGGCGGGCGGAGTGCCTGGCGGTCGCGGAGGACGCGGGCGCCCGGAGCGGGCTCGACCGGGTCTGGGAACTGTCACTCGGCAATCCCCTCTTCGCCCTGGAACTGGCCCGCACCGCGGACGGGTCGACGGAGCCGGCCTCGCTCAGCGCCCCGGAGGGCGTACGGCAGTTGGTGGCCGCACGGCTGTCCAGGCTCGGACCTGCGGCACGGCGGGTCGTCGAGGCGATATCGGTGGCGGGCGGGGGCGCCGCACTGTCCGAGGTGGTGGATGTCGCCGGGCACGGACTGCATCCGCGGCTCTCGCCCGCCGAGGCGACGGATGCCGTGGAAGCGGCTGTCCAGGCTTCGGTCCTGGAGGAACGGAACGTCGTGGTCGGCGGGCAACCTATGCCCGGACTCGTCTTCCGGCACCCACTGGTGCGGCTGACCTGCTACGACGGCTTGTCCGCAGCCCGCCGCAGGCAACTGCACTCGGCGTACGCGGAGGCGGTCCTGCGCCGCCGGCCCGACGCGGTCGACACGCTGGCCTCGCATCTGATGCGCGCCGACGACCCGCGCGCCACGCAGTATCTGCGGCAGGCGGCGGAGCGCGCCGCCGCGCTGTGCGCGAACGACACGGCGGACCGGTACTACATCGAGCTGACCGCCCGACTCGACGCGTTGGCCGCCGACGCCGCTCAGGCCAGGATCGACAGGGGGGCCGTGCTGCGCCGGATGGCCCGGTACCGGGATGCGGCGGCGGTGCTCCGGGAGGCACTGGAGGACATGGTGCGGCGCGGCGACGTGCACGGCCAGGTCCTGGCCGCCGCACGGCTCACCGAGGTGCTCGTGAAGTACCGCTCCACGGACGAGGGCGAGGAACTGCTCCACAGGTTCCCGCCCACCCCCGGCACCCCGGCCCTCACCGCGGCCACCCACCATCTGGCGGCAGCGGTCCTGAGGTTCGTCACGGGCCGGTACGAGGAGGCGCATCAGTACGCCTGTACCGCCCAGCAGGCCGCCGACGCGGTGCCGGGCAACGGCAGGCGCGGGCTGCTGGCCCGGGCGCTGGCCATGCAGGCGACCTCCCTCGGCCTCGCGGGCCGGCTGGCGGAGGCGCGCCCGGCCGCCGACCTGGCGCTGCCGCACGCCGAGGCGTACGGCGATCAGGAACTCATGGTCACGATCCTCTCCGTTCAGCGGGAGCACGCCCGCCGCTCCGGGCGGCTCGCCGAGGCCGTCTCCACGGGACAGCGCGCGCTGCTGCTCGCCGAGCGCACGGGGGATCCGACCGCGGTCGCTTTCGAGCGCGCCAATCTCGCTGAACTTCATCTCCTTCTCAGGGAGTTCACCGAGGCCGCCGATCATGCGCAAGGCGCGGTCCAGGAGACGGGCGAGCGGTCCGAGTGGTGTACCCCGTACGCCCTGGCGGCCCTGGCCAGGGTCCTCTCCAGGACGGGTGAACGTGGTGCGGCCGAGCTGTTGGCTCGCGCCGGTGAGGCGGCCCGGGCGCAAGGAGACCAGCAGGCCGTGCACGAGGTGCGGACGGCCGAGGCCGAAATGCTGGTGCGTGAGGGCCGCCCCGCCGAGGCGCTCGCACTGCTGGTCCACGGCGGCGGACCGGGAACAGCCCCTCTCCTGGCATGGGCGGAGCTCGCGTCGGGCCGACCGGAGCACGCCGCCCGCCACGCGGCCGAGGAAGTTGTGCGCGCGGAGCAGGCCGGCGAACGTCTTTCGGAGACTGACGCACGCACGGTGCACGCCGCCGCCCTCTCGGCGCTTGGCCTGGAACGGGAAGCCGAGGAGGAGTTCGACAGGGCGGCGAGGATGTCCGCGGAACTCCCTTATCCCGAAGGCGCGTTCAGGGTCGAGCTGGCCCGCGGACGGAGCTCCGGCCCTTCGGGGGAACAGACCCCCTGACACAGGCCGCTCCTATCGGCCCGTCTCCGGCATCCGGATCACCGCGGTGCCGCCGTCGAGGTCCACCGTTGTCCGGTTCGGCGGCGCCCCGTCCTCCTCGTCGTCCCGCATCAGCAGTGCCGACTGCCGCTCCTTGAGTTCGCTCTGCTTCCCCGGCGAGAAGCTCGCGTGCAGCTGTTCGAACCCGGTTGCCGATATCTGGCCCTGCCGGGCTCCGTTGCGCCATGGCAGAACCCCTGCCCGCCCGGCGCGCAGCAGCAGCTGATCGACGAAGGCCAGCACGGTCAGCACGAGGACCAGCCCGGGCAGAGTCATGAAGACGGCGAATCCCATGACCTGATTATCCGCCTCGACGGCCGTCGGCCTGCACTCTCCGCTCGATCTCCTCGCTTCGCGCCGTAGGAGTGCGCCCCTCACCCGGCAGGGACGGCGCTGTACCTCCATGGAGAGCTCGTGCCTATTTCCTACTCAGGGGTAGGCCTGCCCACCCCTCTTGTTATACCTTCCGTCCAACAGCTTGCTAGACGTGACGTCTAATAAGCGCGTAGGGCGCTCGCAGCCACCGGCCCCGTCGAACGGGCAAGGGACGGGACACGGTCGGGGCGGCGTCGAGTCGATCTCTCGATTCTAGGAGCGGCAGCATGGCAGGCAGCACCGTTCGGCCGGATGACAGGAACCACCGGGACCGGCTCGCCGAGCAGGAAGTCGCCCGGCGGCTGCTCGACTCGGCCGCGAAGCTCTCGTACGACCCGGCCATCGAGGTGGACTGGGAGACCCCCCTCAACACGGACGACCACGGCGCGAGCCCGGAGTGGAGCACGCTCTACGGCACCGCGTACTGGCAGGAGTTGTCCGATGCGCAGCGCAAGGCACTGACGCGTCAGGAAGCGGCGTCCGTCGCCAGCACCGGCATCTGGTTCGAAATGATCCTGCAGCAGATGGTGCTGCGCGACATGTACGCCAAGGACCCCACCGACCCACGGTTCCAGTGGGCGCTCACCGAGGTCGCCGACGAGTGCCGGCACTCCATCATGTTCGCCCGGGGTGCCGCGAAGCTGGGCGCGCCGGCCTACCGCCCCCACCGCATGGTGATCGAGCTCGGCCGGGCCTTCAAGACGCTCGCCTTCGGCGAGGCCGCGTACGCCGCGATCCTCGTCGCCGAAGAGGTGCTCGACGTGATGCAGCGCGACTGGATGCGGGACGAGCGGGTGGCCCCGTTCGTCCGGACGATCAACAACATCCATGTGGTGGAGGAGTCACGGCACATGAAGTTCGCCCGGGACGAGACCCGCAAGCGGCTGCGCGGCGCGGGCCCGCTGCGGCGGCAGCTCAACTCGCTCGTGGTCGCCATCGCCTCCTACTACATCGTCACCAGCATGGTGAACCGGAAGGTCTACGCGAACGCGGGCCTGGACACCGAGCGGGCCCTGGCCGAGGCCAGGACCAACGAGCACCACAAGTCCCTCATGCGTTCCAGCTGTTCGGGACTGATGGAGTTCCTGGCCTCGGCCCGCCTCCTCACGAAACCCGCCCTGTTCTTCTACAAGCGCGCCGACCTGATCTGACCCGAGCCGACGACCTGAGCTGACGAGATGACCTACGCCATCACCCAGACCTGCTGCAGCGACGCCACGTGCGTCGCCGTGTGCCCCGTCAACTGCATCCACCCGACTCCCGAGGAAAGGGAGTTCGGCAGCACGGAGATGCTCCACGTCGACCCGGCGACCTGCATCGACTGCGGCGCCTGCGCCGACGCCTGCCCGGTCGACGCGATCTTCCCGGTGGACAGTCTCTTCGGGGCACAGAAGGAGTACGCGGCCGTCAACGCGGCCTACTTCGCGGACAGGCCGGCCGCCCCGGCCCCGGCGGGACCGAACTTCCACGCCTGGGGCGAGCCCTCGTTCACACGCGGCGTTCCTTCCGATTTCACTCCGATCCGGGTGGCGGTCGTCGGCACCGGCCCGGCAGGCATGTACGCCGCCGAGGACCTCCTGCTGCACACCAACGCCGAGGTGACGCTGATCGACCGGCTGCCGGTGGCGGGCGGCCTCGTCCGGTACGGCGTCGCGCCCGACCACCCCGCGACAAAGGGGGTCGGCGAGACCTTCGCGCGCTTCCACTCCCATCCCCGCGTGCGCATGCAACTGGGCCTCCAGGTCGGCAAGGACATCACCGCCGGTGAACTCGCGGCACACCATGACGCGGTGATCTACGCGGTCGGCGCCTCCACGGGCCGTCGGCTCGGCATCCCGGGCGAGGACCTGCCGGGCAGCATCGCGGCGACCTCGTTCGTGTCCTGGTACAACGCCCACCCGGAGGCCGAGCCGGAGGCCGTGCGCCTGTCCACCGAGCGTGTGGTCGTCGCCGGCAACGGAAACGTGGCTCTCGATGTCGCGCGCATCCTCGCGGCGGATCCCGCCGCGCTGGCGCGTACCGACATCGCCGACCACGCGCTCGCCGTCCTGCGCGACTCGAAGGTGCGCGAGGTCGTCGTACTCGGACGGCGCGGCCCCGAGGACGTGGCCTGTACGGCCTCCGAGTTGCTCGCTCTGAAGCACCTGCCGGGCGTGGAGCTGGTCGTCGACGACCACGATCCGAGGACCGGTGCGCGGATCGACGCTGCGGCGCCCGGCGAGAAGGCCGCTCTGCTGCGCGACGTAGCCCGTGAGAGGACCGACTGGTCACGCCCCCCTGCAGCAGGCAGGCGCATCGTCTTCCGCTTCCACTCCGCCCCCGTGGAAGTGCTCGGCAAGGACGGCGTCGCGGCCGTGCGCGTGACGGCCGCGACGGGCGAGCAGGACATACCCGCCGGCCTGCTCCTGCGGGCGGTCGGCTACCGCGGCGTTCCGCTGCCGGGCCTGCCCTTCGACGACGCGACCGGCACGGTGCCGCACGAGGACGGCCGGGTGGCGGGCATGCCGGGGTCGTACGTGGTCGGCTGGATCAAGCGCGGCCCCTCAGGGGGCATCGGAGCCAACCGCACCTGCGCGGCCGAGACCGTCGGCGCTCTTCTGGCCGACGCCGTCGCGGGCCGGCTCCCGTCGCCCGCACAGCCGCCCAAGGCCTTCCGCCGCCTCGCCAAGCAGCGCTCCCGCCATGTCGTCGACGCCCGGGGACTGGCCGCCATCGACCGTGCCGAGCTGGCACGCGGTCGCGCCCTCGGCCGCCCGCGGGTCAAGTTCGCCACCGTGCCGGCGCTGATCGCGGCGGCGAAGGGCGGACGTGGGCGGAGCTGACGCTGCGAGGAGGACACCGGGAAGTGGCGGGCCGGTTCGCCGGCGAGTGCCGTGAGCTGTGCCCTCCCGGGGTCCGGCGAAGGACGCGATCCGGAGCGGGGCGCCCCCGCCCCGGACGGTCATCAGCCCGGTGCCGAGCCGGCCGGGAACGATCCGGCGGACCGCGTCGGTGGCGGCAACCGCCTTCGGGCGGGGCTCGGCTCAGACGGTTCGTCGTGCCTCGGCGAGGTTGGCGATGAGTTCGTCGCGGGCCTGGTGCTCGTGTGCGAGCCATGCGGGTTGGCCGGGGCCGCTGCGCCATGACTCGCTGAGGGGGCTGTTGTCGACGGTGTCGAACCCGAACCGGTCGTACAGGCGCGTCACGAGCTCCACGGCTTCGGGGTGGTCGCTGGAGGCCGACAGCGCAAGCCGGCCGGGGGTGCCTGCCGTCCTGCCCGCTGTGGTGATGCGGGGGGCTTGGATGTGGGTGAAGGCCTTGACGACCTTGGATTCCGGCAGGTGCTCCTGGCGGAGCTCGTGCACGGTCTTCTCTCCCGAGTCGATGGCCGGGATATGGCCGTCGCGCCAGGTCATGTAGTTGTTCGTGTCCAGCACGATCTTGCCCGCCAGTTGGTGCACGGGCATGTCGTTGATCACCTTGAGGGGGACCGCCACGACAGCGAACTCTCCGGCGGCGGCGGCGCCGGCGGCAGTTGCGGCGGCCGCTGACGGACCGAGCTCGTCGATGAGGTCCTTCAAGGTCTCGGGGCCTCGTGAATTGGCGATGACGACGTCGTAGCCGTTCACGATCGCCGCACGTGCGATCTGGCTGCCGACTTCGCCCGCGCCGATGATGCCGATGACTGTCATGATCTCTCGTCCCTGTGTGTGGTGGGGAGGCTGGGCCGTGGGGGGCGGCGGCGTGGCGTTGCTCGCGGTCCGTGGACTGCCGGGCGGGGCTCCGCCTTCCGGGTGCACGCCGGAGGCCGTTGGCCAGGACGCCGGGACGCACTGACCGACGGCCGTGCCGGACTCTTCCGGCCGCCGATCAGATCTGGTTCATTCCGCCGTCGACGTACAAGTTCGAACCGGTGATGAAGCTGCTCTGCTCGGAAGCGAGGAAGGCCACGGCCGCGGCGATCTCCTCCGGGCGCCCGAGCCGGCCCAGCGGAACGTGCGCCGCCAGGTGCTGCCGCAGGCCGGCCTGCTCGGGACCGGGAACGAGTCCCGACAGGCCAGGAGTGTCGGTCGGGCCGGGCGAAACGGCGTTGACCCGGACGCCTCGGCCCTTGAGTTCGTTGGCCCAGGTCCGGGCGAAGGACCGGATGGCGGCCTTGGAGGCCGCGTACACGCCGAACGCCTCCGCACCGACGTCCGCGTTGGTGGAACCGTTCAGGATCACCGAGGCGCCGTCGTTGAGCAGAGGCAGCGCCTTCTGGACGGTGAACAGCGTGCCCCGGACGTTGATCCCGAAATGGGTGTCGAAGTGCTTCTCGGTGATCTGCTCCAGCGGCACGAACGCGGCGACGGAGGCGTTCGCGAACAGGACGTCCAGACCTTGTCCACGGTCCCGGACCGCCTCGTAGAGCCGGTCCAGATCGGCCAGGTCCGCGATGTCGCCGACCACGGCGGTCGCCGAGCCGATCGTTTCGACGGCCGCGTCGAGTTCCGTCCTGCGCCGGCCGGTGATGAACACATGCGCTCCCTCGGCCGCCAGCCTCACGGCGCTTGCCAAGCCGATGCCGGTGCTGCCCCCGGTGACGAGAGCGGTCTTTCCCTCCAGCAGTCCCACAGCGATAGCCTCCCCTACATTCCGCATCGATCGATGCAGAACTCGAACGTACACCACTTCCGCATCGATCGATGCGGAAGTGGTACTGTGCGGAGCGTGGACATCAAACAGAACCGCTCCGCCGGCCGGCCACGGGGGTTCGACGCCGATGAGGCTCTTGAGCACGCCATGCTGGTCTTCTGGGAGCACGGCTACGAAGGCGCCAGCCTGGCCACCCTCACGGACGCGATGGGCATCTCCACCACCAGCATGTACGCGGCTTTCGGCAACAAGGAGAACTTGTTCCGCAAGGCGTTGGAGCGCTACTCCGAAGGCCCCAGCGCGTACTTGGACCGCGCCCTGGAAGAACCGACGGCCCTGGCGACGGCCACCGCGATTCTGACCGGCACCATCCGGACCACCACAGGCCCGGCCCGGCCCCACGGATGCATGGGCGTCCAGAGCGCCCTGGCCACCAGTGACTCCGGGCAGGCAGTCCGGGACCTCCTCGCCGCCTGGCGGAACAACGGATGCTCCCGCCTGCGGCAGCGGTTCCAACAAGCCGTCGACGACGGCGACCTGCCGCCGCAGGCAGATCCAGCACTCCTGGCCCGCTACGTCACCACCCTGGCCTTCGGCATCGCTGTGCAAGCCGCGAGCGGAGTCGACCGCGCGGAACTCCAGACGATGGCAGACGCCGCGCTGCGCAACTGGCCACTCTCCTGAAAGCCGTCCGGCACCTCCCGCTCCCTGGGTACGACTACCTGTCGACGGTCGCCAAAGGGCTCTTGAACAGCGGGTTGAGCAAGATGGTGCCTGCGGCGACGGGAAGGACCGCCGTCCCGGAATGGGGACTGACGATCCGTTCGGGATCCCGGCAGACGTGGGACAGATCGATCGCCGCGCCCCGTATCTCCTCGAGGTAGTCGGGATTGAGCAGACTGGAGTGCTCGGTGACCACGACCAGATCGGGGTTGAGGATGTCGAGCAGGAGCGCCGTCGCACGACCGACCGACCGGGCCCGCTCGCGCAGCAGCCGGTCCGCGCGCCGGTCCCCCGCCGCGGCCGCGTCCACGACGAGGTACACATCGGGTTCGGACACGATCCCGCGCCGCACGGCAGTCAGCGCGACGGCGGTGTTGGACGCCGTCGCCTCCAGACAGCCGGACCGCCCGCAGGGGCAGACGGCCGTGGAATCCGGTACCGGCAGGTGTGCCACGTCCCCCGCGCCTGACCCCGGCCCCTGGTGGACGACCCCGGCGATACCGAGGGCGGCGTCGACCACGTTGCCGATGAAGAGGTGGACCAGGCTGCGGCGCGCCGCGGGCCGGCCGAAGAGGATCTCGGACTGCGCGATGGCTCGGGCGTGGTTGTCGATCCGAACCTCCATTCCGCCCAGTCCACGGGCCAGTTCGGCAGCGAGCGGGCGCTGGTGCCAGCCCAGCGCGTCGTGCCGGACGGCCGTCCCCGGACCTGGATCCACCCATCCGCCGAGGGCTGCGCCGACCCCCAGCAGACGACGGCCCCGGTCGGCGTCGGCGAGAAAGGTGCGCAGCGCACCGAGGATGCGGTGCGGCAGATCCCCGGGGGCGATGCCGTCGTGCGGGAGCGTGCTGCGGGCCAGTAACCGGCCGCGCAGATCCAGCAGGCCGAACGTCGATCCGGGCACGCCGATGTGGACACCACCGGCCACCGGCCCGTCGGTCTCCCCGGCATGCAGGTCGACCGGGATCTGCGGTCTGCCCACACCGATGCTCTCGACGAGTTCGGGAAGTTCCCTCACGAGGCCGAGTCGGACCAGATCGGTGCACTGACGTGAGACGGCGGCGGGGCTGAGACCGGAGAGTTCGGCAATCATCCTGCGGGCGACAGGTCCATGATCGAGCACGGTGCGCAGGACCGTGGCGGCGTTGGCCTCGCGCCGGCCGTCGCCGGTCGTCCGGGCGATGTGAGGGACGGCTGCCATGGGGAGTTCCTCCGGTCCTGCGACCGGGGGCGGTCGCAACGTTACGGCGGCGTGAAATCGCGCCGGGGCCTTCGCCCCTCACCCCACCAGGGTGCGCGGTACATCCAGAGCGGCAGGGATAACTGCTGCTCAGAAGCTGTTTGACGACGCGTCGCCGGACAGGGCTCCGGCCTCACGCAGGCGCCGATTCAACCACTGCCGCGCACCGTCCGGGGCGTGGAAGTGTGCTTGACGTACGCCGCGGGCCGCTGGAAGTCTCCGAGACATGTTCGCGACGGCCGTTCCCGCCGCGCGGTCCGCGCACGCCGGCCGCGCCACAGCGCCCCAGACGTGTCCGGGTCGCTGTACCGCCGTCTGACCTGCCGGCTCCGGCCCCGCACCTCCGGCGATCCCGCTCCCCTGCCCTCCGCGGCACCCGTACCGCATCGCGTCCGGCGCAGGGCACCTCGCTCGACCCAATTACTTCCGCTCCAGGATCAATCAATTGAATGATCTTGGTCTCCGAAAGGAACCCATCCATGCCGTCGACAACCATTGCCCCCGCCTCCACCGTCACCGTCCGGAAGATCGGCGGCCGTCTCGGCGCAGTCATCTCCGGGGTGCGCCTCGGCGGCGACCTCGATCCCACGACCGTCGCCGCGGTCCGGGCCGCTCTGCTGGCCAACAAGGTCGTCTTCTTCCGCGGCCAGGACCACCTGGACGAGGACAGCCACGAGGCGTTCGGCCAACTGCTCGGCACCCCGGTCGCCCACCCCACCGTTCCCTCCGCCGACGGCCGCTACTCGCTCGGCATCGACTCCGATCACGGCGGCCGGGCGAACCAGTGGCACACCGACGTCACGTTCGTGCCCGCCTACCCGGCGTTCTCGATCCTGCGCGCCGTCGTCACCCCTCCGTACGGCGGCAACACCCTGTGGTCCAACACCGCTGCCGCCTATGCCGAGTTGCCGGAGCCCCTTCGCGTGCTCGCGGACAGTCTGCGCGCGGTCCACTCCAACGACTACGACTACGCGGCGCTGCGCCCCAACGCCCTGCCCGAGGCACTCGCGCAGTACCGCGAGGTGTTCACGTCCACCAAGTTCCTCACCGAGCACCCGGTGGTGCGTGTCCACCCCGAGACCGGCGAGCGCGTCCTGCTCCTCGGCAACTTCGTCCAGCGCATCAGCGGGCTGACCGGCCGGGACTCCCGCGCCCTGCTCGACCTGTTCCAGTCGCACGTCGAGCGGCCTGAGAACACCGTGCGCTGGCAGTGGCAGACCGGTGACGTCGCCATCTGGGACAACCGGGCCACACAGCACTACGGCGTGGACGACTCCGACACCCACGTGCGCAAGCTCCGCCGCGTCACCATCGACGGCGACGTCCCGGTCGGTGTCGACGGCCGCTCGTCCACCCTCATCAGCCCTGAAGAGGTGCCCGACCCCGCCTTCGGCATCGCCTCCGGCGCCTCGGAGTCCTCGGTGGCGCAGAAGGCCGGCGCGTGAGCGTGTCCGCCCCGCACGGCGACGTGCCCACCCCGGCGGGCGGCGCCATGGCGCCGCCCGCCGGGGTGGGACCGCAGGTGATCGTGGTCTCACCGACCAGCAGCGCTGGGACACGACCGGTGCCCACGGAACCCGGGCGGGGCCGGGCTCGACTCCCACCCGGCCGTCGCCGACGCACTGCGTCAGGAGCTGCTGGTGTGGCTCGCGCGGATCGAGGACACCCGGCCCGAGATCCGGCGGGCCGCACGGCGCCCGGCCGGCTGACGCCGCGCGGAGTCGTCCCCGGAGGAAGTGCCGTGGGAGGGGGTGCGGTTCGGCCACGGCACCGGACGGTGACGGCACTTCCCTGCCCTCGGACGGCGCGGTCCGGACACGTCCACCCTGCCGACAGGACCTCGCGCCGGCTCAGCCGTTGAACCGGCGTGCCAGGTAGTCCGCCGTCCGGCTCCCGGACGCCCGGGCCACGTCGGCCGGCCGTCCGGAGGCGACCACCCGGCCTCCCGCGTCGCCGCCTCCGGGCCCCAGGTCCACGATCCAGTCGGCTCCGGCCACCACTCCCATCTCGTGCTCGACCACGAACACCGAGTGGCCCGCGTCGACGAGCCCGTGCAGCTGCCGCATGAGCAGGTCGACATCGGCCGGATGCAGCCCTGTTGTCGGCTCGTCGAGTACGTACACGGTGTGTCCGACACGGCTCCGCTGGAGCTCCGAGGCGAGCTTGATGCGCTGCGCCTCGCCGCCCGACAGCTCGGTGGCGGGCTGCCCGAGCCGCAGATAGCCCAGGCCCACCTCGCGCAGGGTGCGAAGGCTCCGCGCCGCCTGCGGGACGTCGGCGAAGAACTCCGCGGCCGCGTCCACAGTCATGCCCAGTACCTCCGCGACGTCGTGGCCCCGGTAACGGACCTGCAGGGTCTCCTCGTTGTAGCGGGCTCCACGGCATTGCGGGCAGGGCGCGTAGGTGCCGGGCAGGAAGAGCAGCTCCACGGCCACCATTCCCTCGCCCTGGCAGGTCTCGCACCGGCCGCCGGCGACGTTGAAGGAGAAGCGGCCCGCGTTGTAGCCGCGCTGCCTCGCGTCGTCGGTGGCTGCGAAGAGCTTGCGCACGGAGTCGAACAGGCCTGTGTAGGTCGCCAGGTTGGAGCGCGGTGTACGGCCGATGGGCTTCTGGTCCACCTGCACCAGACGGTTCACCGCCTCCATCCCCTTGGCCACGAAGCCCGCGCCGGACCCGGTCTCCCCCTCCGCCGCGTCGCGTGCGTCACTCGCCTCGCCGGCGTTGTCCGACGGGTCTTCCGTGCCCAGATGCTCGGCGAGGGCCCCGGCGAGCACCTGTGCGATCAGGGTCGACTTTCCCGACCCCGAGACGCCGGTGACGGCCGCGAACACCCCCAGGGGCAGGTCCACATCGAGGTCGCGCAGGTTGTGCCGGTTGATGCCCCGCAGGCGAAGCCAGAGCGACGGCTCCCGCGGGGTACGCCCTGCCGCGGGGTCGGGACCCGAGGCGAACAGGAACCGGCGGGTCGCCGACTCGGCGACGGATGCCAGACCGTCCACCGGGCCGCTGTACAGGACCCGGCCGCCCAGCTCGCCCGCGTGCGGCCCGACGTCGACGATCCAGTCCGCCCTGCGGGCCACGTCCATGTCGTGCTCGACGACGTACACCGAGTTGCCTGCCTCCTTCAGCCGCACCAGCACCGTCAGCAGGGCCTCGGTGTCGGCCGGGTGCAGCCCCGCCGACGGCTCGTCCAGGACGTACACCACGCCGAACAGGCCCGACCTCAACTGCGTTGCGAGGCGCAGCCGTTGCAACTCCCCGGGCGAGAGCGACGGCGTCGTGCGGTCCAGGCTCAGATAGCCCAGGCCCAGTTCGGTGATCACCGCGATGCGGTCGACGAGGTCCGTGCAGAGCGTCTCGGCGACCTGTTGCCGGGGACCGGCGGGGAATCCACCGCCCTCGCCCCGGGCGACGGGCCGCAGCACTTCGGCCAGGGCGGCGAGCGGCATCGCGTTGAGCCGGGCGATCGTCCACCCCGCGAAGGTGACGGCCAGGGACTCCGGGCGGAGCCTGCTGCCGGCGCAGGACGGACAGGCCGAGCTCTCCAGATACCGTTCGGCCCGGGCGCGCAGCGTCTGGCTCTTGGAGTCGGCGAACGTGTGCATCACATAGCGCCGGGCGCTCTGGAAGGTGCCCTGGTACGAGCGCTGGATCCGGCCCGCCTCCCGCACCGGGTCCACGGTCACGACCGGCTGCTCGTCCGTGAACAGGATCCACTCCCGCTGCTGGTGCGGC
The DNA here is from genome assembly GCF_045207585.1 of Streptomyces sp. NBC_00887. Taxonomy (NCBI): domain Bacteria; kingdom Bacillati; phylum Actinomycetota; class Actinomycetes; order Kitasatosporales; family Streptomycetaceae; genus Streptomyces; species Streptomyces sp. NBC_00887. Next base: position 9,252,092 of record NZ_CP108788.1, on the reverse strand, counting down.
AGCTCCCTCCAGGGCTGGTCGATGTCGTATCCGAGGGTCCGTGTGACGTCCCGCAGGTTCTTGCCGTGCCAGGCCCCGGGCCACGCGGCGACGGCACCCTCCGCGATGCTCAGCGACGGGTCCGGGACCAGGAGTTCTTCGGTGGTGCGGTGCACCTTGCCCAGGCCGTGGCACTCCGGGCAGGCGCCGGCTGCCGTGTTCGGGGAGAAGGCGTCGGAGTCCACCGGCTCGGCTCCGGGGGGATAGGTGCCCGCGCGGGAGAAGAGCATCCGCAGCGTGTTCGACAACGTCGTCACGGTGCCGACGGAGGAGCGGGACGACGCCGAACCCCGTCGCTGTTCCAGTGCGACGGCCGGTGGCAGCCCGATGACGTCGTCGACCGCGGGCACGCCCACCTGATGGATCAGCCGGCGGGCGTACGGGGCGACCGACTCGAAGTAGCGTCGCTGCGCCTCCGCGTAGATCGTGCCGAACGCCAGCGACGACTTGCCCGACCCCGAGACCCCGGTGAATACGGCCAGGGCGTCCCGCGGGATGTCCACGTCGACGTCCCGCAGGTTGTGTTCGCGGGCGCCGCGCACCCGCACGTACGGGTCATCGGCCGGGCTGGTCATATCTCTCCGGACGGCATCGGGGACGGACGGGCACGCCGCCGCCCGACGCGTCTCCTTCTTCAGTGTGCGCCCGCCGTTGCTCATCCGCAGTCCGCGCCCCCGCGTCCCCGCGCCTTTGTTAGCGCGTCGTTGCGGTCGTGTGGCACGTCACCGGAAAAGATCGACACGGGACTCGGCGGCCCGCATCGTGTGAAGCGCTTACTGCCTTCCGCAGCTGCCCTTCCGCACCCTGCGCCCCTGCATCGAGGAGTACCGATCGTCATGCATGCCATCCGTTCCGGATACCGAAGAATCGCCGCGGCGAGCGCCGCAGCGGTCCTCGCCGGACTCCTGTCGGCCCCGGCCGCGACGGCATCCGGCCACAGCGGCTCCCCGCAGCCCCGCCGCATCCTGGAGGACCTCGACCGGGGACTCGTGGCCGTCCCGTCGGGGAAGGGGACCTTCCTCAGCTGGCGCCTGCTCGGCACCGAGTACGGATCCGACATCTCGTTCAACGTCTACAGGGACGGCAAGCGCCTCAACCGCAGGCCCGTCACCGAGTCGACCACGTACCAGGACAACAGCACGGGCGGCGGTACGTACACCGTGCGCGCGATCGTGGGCAGCAGGGAGCAGCAGGCCGGCGCCCCCGCACTCTCCTTCGACGAGGGCTACGCCGAGATCCCGCTGACCGATGCCGACGGCTACACGGTGCAGCACGCCTGGCCGGGCGACCTCGACGGCGACGGCCGCTACGAGCTGGTCGTCAGCCGCCTCTCCGGCACCCGGGACAAGCCCGATCTGCTGGAGGCGTACTCCCTCCTGGGCCGTCGGCTGTGGCGCGTCGACCAGGGCCCCGGCTCGTTCACCCAGGTCGCGGGCAACGGCGCCAACGACCCCGCGCCCGCCGCGATCAGCGGGTCGACGGCCATCGGCGGCTTCCGCAACGACGACAACGTCACCGTCTACGACCTCGACAGCGACGGCAGGGCGGAGGTCCTCGTCCACACGGCGGACGGCACCACGTTCGCCGACGGCGCGAAGGTCGAGGCCGACTCACCCGCCCAGCAGTTCATCTCTGTCATCGACGGGGAGAGCGGAACCGAACGCACCCGGCAGCCCGTTCCGGAGGACTTCGTCGCGGACGGCCCCTCCGGAGGCCACTTCGGCGTCGCCCACCTGGACGGGGTGCACCCCAGCCTGGTGACCAAGCTGGTCACCCGAGTCGGTGCCAAGCGCGGTACCTTCCGTACCCTCTTCCAGACCTGGGACTTCGACGGCCGCGAGCTGAGCAGCCGCTGGAAGTACGTGGCCACCGCGGAGAGCCGCGCGACGAGCTTCCACCAGATCCGGGTCGTCGATGTCGACCAGGACGGCAAGGACGAGATCGCCGACGGCAACTACGTGGTCGACAGCGACGGTTCCCTGCGCTACGTCGTCGAGGGAGCGGGTCACGGGGACCGCTTCCACATCGCGGACCTGGACCCGGACCGCCCCGGACTCGAAGGGTTCGCGATCCAGCAGTCCGAGCTCGGCGTGGTGTCCGCGTTCCCCTGGTACTACTACGACGCCGGGACCGGCGAGCGCCTGACCACCGGCGTCCACCCGGAAGATCCGGCCGGCGAGGCGGACCTCGATGTGGGCCGTGGTACCGCCGCCGATATCGACCCCCGCCACCGGGGCCTCGAGTTCTGGACGTCCACGGCCGACGTGACCGCGCCCGGCGCGGGCGTGCGCAACGTCCGGGACGGCAAGGTCTCCACGACCACCCCCAGCGTCAACTTCCGTATCTGGTGGGACGGGGACAAGGGGGCCGAACTCCTCGACAGCACCCACGTCGAGAAGTGGAACCCGAGGTCCGAGACGTCGGAGCGGATCTTCGATCCGTCCGGTGTCGTGGCGGGGGCCCGCAACGCGACGCCCTTCTACGGAGACATCCTGGGCGACTGGCGCGAGGAGATCGTCGCCGAGACCGAGGACCACCGCGCACTTCGTCTCTACACCACCACCGAGCCCACCCGCACCCGGCTCTACACGCTCGCCCACAACCCCGAGTACCGGCTCGGCTGGACGGTGCGCGGCTACCTCCAGTCGACCTTCACCGACTACTACCTCGGTTTCGACTCCAGGAACCCGCGCAAGCCCGCCATCCGTACGGACACCGGCGCCGACCGCGCATGGACCCGCATCGCCGGTGACGCCTTCCGCTCCGGAACGGGGCAGTGGCGCTCCGAGCTCCAGGACGGCGGCTCGGTGACGGCCGAGGACGGAGTCCTGGACATCGACGTGCCCAGCGGCGCCACCGTCTGGTTCGGGAAGAGACTGAAGGGCCGGTACGAGCTCGAGTACACGGCGACGCCGGTCTCACGGGGCGGTCCGAACGACCGGGTGTCGGACCTCAACAACTTCTGGAACGCCACGGACGCCCGCTCCCCGCACGACCTCTTCGCCACCGTGAGGGAGGGCCGGCTCGACGAGTACAACTACCTGAGGACGTACTACGTCGGCTACGGCGCGAACGGCAACACCACCACACGGCTACGGCGTTACGTAGGGGATCCGGACAACCGGCCGCTGCTGTACGACTACACGCAGCCGCTGCTGACGGCCAACGAGCCCAACCGGGTCAGGATCGTCTCCGACGGTTCGACGGTCCGGTGGTGGAACAACGGGCGACTGGTCTTCGACCACCACGACCCGGAGGCGTACACGAGTGGACACTTCGCCTTCCGTACGGTCACCAGTCACTTCCGGATCAGCGACTTCGCCGTGTGGCGTCCGCCGACCCGGACCTGATCGGTGGAACTCCGCGGTCGTCACCCGTCGCCGGGGACCCCGGCGGCCGCAGCGTGCCTCCGCGCCGGGTCGGTGACCCGGCGCGGAGGCACGAGTGTCAGGCCTTCACCGTGGCCTGCTCCTCGACGACGGTCCCGTCGGCCTTCTCGCCGGCGATCCCGGCGGCGCGGGCCGCCGGGATGACCGCCGCGATCAGAGCAGCCACCAGGGCTACGCCGCCTCCGATGACCAGGCCGGCGCGGAAGCCGTCCTCCGAGGTGAGGCTGAAGCCGCCCATGGTGATGTTCATCTGGGACAGGACCACGCCGACCACCGCGGCACCGATCGAGGTTCCGAGGGATCGCATGAGCGTGTTGAAGCCGTTCGCGGCGGCGGTCTCGGAGAGCGGCACCGAGCTCATGATCAGCGCGGGCATCGAACCGTAGGCGAGGCCCACACCGCCGTTGATGACCAGGCAGACGAGCATCAGACCCCAGGCGGAACCCATCAGGACCAGCGACAGGCCGTAGCCCGCGGCGATGACGAGTGAACCGCAGATCAGGGTGAACTTCGGGCCCCGGGCGTCGGTGAGCTTTCCGCCGAACGGCGAGACGAGCATCATCATGATGCCGCCGGGCGCCATCCACAGGCCCGCGGCGAGCATCGACTGGCCCAGGCCGTAACCGGTCGCGTCGGGGAACTGCAGCAGCTGCGGAATGATCAGCATGCTGGCGTACATGCCGAACCCGATGAACACCGATGCGAGGTTGGTGAGCAGGACCCGGGGGCGGGCCGTGGTGCGCAGGTCGACCAGCGGATCCCGGGTACGGGTCTCCCAGAAGCCCCAGGCCAGCAGGACCACGACGGCGGCGGTGAACAGGCCGAGCGTCTCGGTCGAGCCCCAGCCCCACTCGGCGCCCTTGGAGACGGCGAGCAGGAGGCAGACCAGGCCCACACCGAGACCGATCGCACCGGGTGCGTCGAAACGCTGGCCCTTGGCGCCCGCCGGGATGTCCGGGATCATGAACCAGATCAGTGCGGCGATCGTCACGGCGAGCACGGCCGAACCCCAGAAGAGCACCCGCCAGCTCGTGTACTGGGCGACCGCCGCGGAGATCGGCAGGCCGAGACCGCCGCCGATGCCCATCGAGGCGCTGACCAGCGCGATGGAGGAGCTCAGCTTCTCCGCCGGGACCACGTCACGCAGCAGGGCGATGCCGAGGGGCACCATGCCCATACCCATGCCCTGCAGACCGCGCCCGACGATCATGGGGACGACGGAGGACGCGAGCGCACACACCACCGAACCCACGATGAGGGGCACGGAACACGCGAGGAGCAACCTGCGCTTGCCCAGCAGGTCACCGAGCCGTCCGGTGACGGGCACGCACACGGCCGCCACCAGCAGGGTGACCGTGATCACCCAGGCACTGTTCGCGGACGAGGTGTGCAGGATCCGGGGCAGCTCCCCGATCAAGGGCGTGACCAGCGTCTGCATGATGGCTGCCGTGGTGCCGGCGAAAGCCAGCGTGGCGACCACGGCGCCTGCGCGGGCCGGGGGCTGGGGGGCTTCCATGAAGGGATTCCTCGTATTCCTGTCGGGTGCAATATGCATCGTACACATCCAATGTATCGAGCATGTCATGTGTGCGATGCACATGATCGTGCGACACTTGAGCCCCGGCCACCGCGAACTGCAACGTGCCGGCCAGGCGGACGTGCAGGAGGCGGCGCACACATGAGCAGGCCGACGTACGAGGTCGAGTACGAGCAGATGCTGCTCAGCCGCCACGGACTCCTGCAGCACAGAGACGGGCGCGCCAAGGACGGCGGGCTGGAGCGAAGCGCCTACATCCTGCTCAGCCGCCTCCGCGTCCAGGGGCCGATGTCGATCGGCGAACTGAGCGACGCCTTCGGGCTCGACGCCTCCACCCTCAACCGGCAGACCGCCGCCGTGATGCACACCGGACTGGCCGAGCGCATCCCCGACCCCGCGGGCGGCATGGCCCGCAAGTTCCGCATCACCGACGAGGGCGCCCGCCTGCTCGACGAGGAACGCGAGCGCACGGTCCGCTCGCTGCGACGGGTCATGGCCGACTGGCCGGAGCAGGACATCGCCGCCTTCGCCGCTTACCTCAAGCGGTTCAACACCGGCATCGAGCGGCTCGGCGGGCGGCCCTGGCCGCGGCCGTGACCCGGTTCACCGCCGGGCTCGAGGCACCCGAGGCACCCGAGGCACCCCCTGCATGATCAAAAGGACGTCGGGTTAGCATATGAGCGCCTCCTAGCTCGAAAGATAAACCTGTGACTGTCAATGACGACTCGTTCACCAACTGGAAGATCCGCGAGGAGATCGCGGAATCGATGATCCCCATCATCGGGAAGCTGCACCGGGAGGGGGACGTCACCGTTCTCCTCCACAGCCGCTCCTTGGTGAACAAGTCGGTGGTCAGCCTCCTCAAGACCCACCGCTTCGCGCGCCAGATCGCCGGTGAGGAGCTCTCGGTCACCGAGACGCTGCCTTTCCTGCGGGCTCTCACCACCCTGGACCTCGGCCCTTCCCAGGTCGACATCGGCATGCTCGCCGCGACGTACAAGGCCGACGACCGCGGCCTCTCGGTGGAGGAGTTCACCGCCGAGGCCGTCTCCGGCGCCACCGGTGCCAACAAGATCGAGCGCCGCGAGCCGCGCGACGTCGTCCTCTACGGGTTCGGCCGCATCGGCCGCCTCGTCGCCCGCCTGCTCATCGAGAAGGCCGGCTCCGGCAACGGCCTGCGGCTGCGCGCCATCGTCGTCCGCCAGGGCGGCGAGCAGGACATCGTCAAGCGCGCCTCGCTGCTGCGCCGCGACTCCATCCACGGCCAGTTCCAGGGCACGATCACGGTCGACGAGGCGAACAGCACCATCGTCGCCAACGGCAACGAGATCAAGGTGATCTACGCCGGCGACCCGTCGGAGATCGACTACACGGCGTACGGCATCAACAACGCCATCCTCATCGACAACACCGGCAAGTGGCGCGACCGCGAGGGCCTGTCGAAGCACCTGCGCCCCGGCATCGACAAGGTCGTCCTGACCGCGCCGGGCAAGGGCGACGTCCCCAACATCGTGCACGGCGTCAACCACGACACGATCAAGCCCGATGAGCAGGTCCTGTCGTGTGCGTCCTGCACCACCAACGCGATCGTCCCGCCGCTGAAGGCGATGGCGGACGAGTACGGCGTGCTGCGCGGCCACGTGGAGACCGTCCACTCGTTCACCAACGACCAGAACCTGCTGGACAACTACCACCCGTCGGACCGCCGCGGCCGCTCGGCTCCGCTCAACATGGTCATCACCGAGACCGGCGCCGCGTCCGCGGTCGCCAAGGCGCTGCCCGACCTCGACGCGCCGATCACCGGCAGCTCCATCCGCGTTCCGGTGCCGGACGTCTCGATCGCGATCCTCAGCCTGAGGCTCGGGCGCGAGACGTCGCGTGAGGAGGTCCTCGACTACCTGCGCAACGTGTCGTTGACGTCCCCGCTCAAGCGCCAGATCGACTTCACCACCGCACCCGACGCGGTCTCGAGCGACTTCATCGGCTCGCGGCACGCCTCGATCGTCGACGCCGGTGCCACGAAGGTCGACGGCGACAACGCGATCCTCTACCTCTGGTACGACAACGAGTTCGGCTACTCCTGCCAGGTCATCCGCGTGGTTCAGCACGTGTCCGGGGTGGAGTACCCGACCTACCCGGCCCCGGCGGTCTGATCGCGGCGGACCGCCAGGTCCGCTCCGGTCCGCCGTCCGGCGGAGGGCACTGTGGGAGAGCGACCGACCCGGTCGTTCTCCCACAGGCGTGTCCGGCCCGGAAGGGATCACGGGACTGCCCTCAGGGACTGTCCCCGTGCCAGTGGAACCGGCGCGGATCCACCGCTCGCGGGGCGTAGAGGGCGCGGCCGCCCGGACCGTAGCGGCCGATCTCCGTGGGCAGGGCGACCGTTTCGTGACGGGCGGGGTCGGGCCAGTCGGTGACATCCAGGAGAAGCCCGTCCAGCGGTCCGCCGACCAGTTCCACGTAGGCGCGGCCCTGAAGCGGTCCGGCATCCTCGTGGTCCGCCCCGTAGACCCTGCCGCGCATGAACTCCAGCTCATCCATACGGGCAGCATCGCAGTCGGCACTGACACCGGCTGCTCGTGTTCCGCCGGTCGCGAGGCGGCGTCGAGCAGGAGATCCTTGCCGGCCGGGCACGCTCACTCGGCGCTCGTCCTGCGGGCGGTGACCAGTGCGAAGCTGAGGAACTCGCCGGCGTCCTTGGTGAGCATGTCGATGACGGGCTGACTGGATGCCCGGCCTTCCGGCCGGAACTCGGCGCCCGCCCGGGTCCACAGCAGCCAGTCCTGCCAGGCGTCCGGCTGCAGCCGTGCCGACGTGACCGTCACCAGTTCGGTGATCTCCCATTGGAAGCGCCACCACTCGGCCGTGTGCCAGGCGATCGCCTCCCATCCGACGACTTCCTTGATGTGCGGGGGAATCGCTCCCAGGTCCCGGACCTCACGATTCATCGCGGGTGTCGCCATGCCCAACTGCCCACCCGGCCGCAGAAACTGGAGCAGGTACGGCAGGTAGCTGTCCGCCGTGCCGAAGTACTCGAACGCGTCGATGCTGACGACGGCGTCGAAGCTCCCCTGCTCGAACGGCAGGACGTGCGCCTCCGCGTGCACGGCCTCCACCCGGTCGCCTACACCGGCCTCGGCGAAGACGGACGCCGCCTCTTCCGCGCCGATCCACCAGTCCGCCGCCACGACCTGGACGCCGTACTCGCGCGCCAGGAACACCGACGTCGCACCCTTGCCGGAACCGAGGTCGAGAACCCGCATGCCCGGACGCAGGTCGAGGTCCCGAGCCAGGTCCTCCAGCAGCCACAACGGGTTCGGCCCCATGTCCAGGCCGAGGAGCCAGGTCGGGTCGTAGCGGGACGAGCGTGGATAGCGGTCCGGGCGTATCAGGTCATCAAGGAAGGTCACGGCCACGACCCAAGTGGGTCGACGCGGTCCGTGCAACCCGATATCGCGGAGCCGCGGTGCTCGCTTCCGGCCCCGGGCCGAGCGCGAGAGGATGCTGCTCGACACGAGAGCCGCCGCTCCTCCCGTCCCTCCAGGGAGAATCCCTCCGTGAGGATCCGAACGCTGCGACGCAGGAAGCAGGGGCGGAAATGACCGGAGCGGGCAAGTCCCGGACACCGGGAGCGGAGGGAACCCGAGCACTTGTCGTACTGATCACGGGTGTCATGGCGGCGGGGAAGTCCACGGTCGCCCAACTGCTGGCCGAGCGGCTGCCGAAGGCCGCTCATGTCCGCGGCGACTTCTTCCGCAGGATGATGGTGTCCGGCCGTGAGGAGCTGATGCCGGAAGAGACCCCCGAAGCCCTCGCGCAGTTGTGGCTGCGCTACCGGTTGTCGGCCGCCACCGCCGACGCGTACGCGGCGCAGGGCTGGACCGCGGTGGTCCAGGACGTCATCCTCGGCAAGGACCTGGCGGACTACGCCGCCCTGATCAGGACCGAACCGCTCCACATCGTCGTCCTGTCCCCCGAGCCGGACGTCGTGGCGGCACGGGAGAAGAGCCGGGCCAAGACCGGTTACGGCGTCTGGACCATCGAGGCCCTCGACGCGTCGCTGCGCGAGGACACCCCACGCCTGGGCCTGTGGATCGACAATTCCCGGCAGACGCCGGAAGAGACAGTCCAGACCATTCTCGACCACCTCGACAGCCTCGCGGCGGACCGGTGACTCGGGCCGGCCGGCCGCGACCCCTGAGGCGGCCTTCCTGGCTTTCCTGCCCGTGACCGATCTTCACCAGTCGTGGACGGTGCCGTCCTGGAGACGGTTGACCGGCAGGTAGGCCGCCTCGTACGGATGGGCGGCCGCCGCCTTCTCGTCGAGTTCGACGCCGATGCCGGGCGCCTCTCCCGGGTGCAGGTGTCCGTCGGTGAACGTGTAGGCGTGCGGGAAGACTTCCTCGGTGAGCGGTGGGTGGCCCGAGTACTCCTGGATGCCGAAGTTGTGGACGGCGAGGTCGAGGTGTACGGCTGCCGCCATGCCGACCGGGGAGATGTCCTGGGGGCCGTGCACGGCGGTCTTGATCTGGTAGAGCGCGGCGAAGTCGAAGAGCTTCCGCAGCGGTGTGACGCCGCCGAAGTGGGTGACGGCGGACCGCACGTAGTCGATCAACTGCTCGGTGATCAGGGTCTGGTAGTCGTGAACGGTGTTGAAGACCTCGCCCACGGCAAGCGGTGTGGTGGTGTGCCGGCGCACCAGGCGAAGGGCCTCCTGGTTCTCCGCGGGAGTGCAGTCCTCCAGCCAGAAGGGCCGGTACGGCTCCAGGTCCTTGCCGAGCCGCGCTGCCTGCATCGGTGTGAGCCGGTGGTGCACGTCGTGGAGCAGAGGCAGTTCGCCGCCGAACTCGGCGCGTACGGCGTCGAAGACCGCGGGCACGTGGCGGAGGTAGGCGTCGGTGTCCCAGTCCTCCACCAGCGGCCGGGCCCTCTGGTGGAGGACCGGCGAGCCGTCGTCGTCCGTGCTGTGCACCCCGTACACCGCCTTCAGCCCGGGGATGCCCGACTGGATGCGGACCGCCTGGTACCCCTCGTCGAGACGGGCCCTGACCGAGTCCAGGAGTTCGGGTATGTCGCCGCCGTTGGCGTGCCCGTAGGTACGGACGCGCTCTCGGCTCGCACCTCCGAGGAGCTGGTACAGCGGCAGACCGGCGGCCTTGGCCTTGATGTCCCACAGGGCGACGTCGACGGCGGCGAGTGCGGCCATCGTCACCGGTCCGCGCCGCCAGTAGGCACCCCGGTACAGGAACTGCCACGTGTCCTCGATCCGGTGCGGGTCCGCACCGATGAGCAGGGGCGCGATGTGGTCGGTGAGGTAGCTGACGACGGCCAGCTCCCTGCCGTTGAGCGTGGCGTCACCCAGGCCGGTGAGGCCCTCGTCGGTCGTCAGTTTCAGCGTGACGAAGTTCCGGCCGGGGCTGGTGACGACCACCGTCGCGTGGACGATCTTCATGCGGATGCTCTCTCCGGTGCGGTGGGTGTGGCGAACGGGCTCGGCCTGTGCGGCACCCGGCCGACCCTGCACCACACAGGGCTGCGCCGGGACGCGGGGCCGAACGGCGCAGGCCGGCTCGGCGCTGTGGGCGCCGAGCCGGCCTGTCCGGTGGTGCGACCCCCGCGGGGGTGCCAAGTCTTCCGCTCGGCGGAGCCGGTCAGTCCGTGCCGAACTCCATCGCGGCGCGGTCCAGCATCTCGTCGTCGTCGGAGACCTCGCCGCGGGAGGCGATGGCCTCGGCGCCGCCCTCCGGCAGGGTGCCGATCAGGCCGGTCGCGGCCGCCTGGGCGGCACCGATGGCCGGGTTGGCGGTGCCGATCAGGCCGAGTCCGGCGTACTGCTCCAGCTTGGCGCGCGAGTCGGCGATGTCGAGGTTGCGCATCGTGAGCTGGCCGATCCGGTCGACCGGGCCGAACGCCGAGTCCTCGGTGCGCTCCATGGACAGCTTGTCCGGGTGGTAGCTGAACGCCGGGCCCGTGGTGTCCAGGAGCGAGTAGTCCTCGCCGCGCCGCAGCCGCAGTGTCACCTCGCCGGTGACGGCCGTGCCGACCCAGCGCTGGATCGACTCGCGCACCATCAGCGCCTGCGGGTCCAGCCAGCGGCCCTCGTACATCAGCCGTCCGAGGCGCCGTCCCTCGTTGTGGTACTGGGCGAGGGTGTCCTCGTTGTGGATGGCGTTGACCAGGCGCTCGTACGCGGCGTGCAGCAGGGCCATGCCCGGCGCCTCGTAGATGCCGCGGCTCTTGGCCTCGATGATCCGGTTCTCGATCTGGTCCGACATGCCCATGCCGTGCCGGCCGCCGATGGCGTTCGCCTTCATCACCAGGTCGACGGGGGAGGCGAACTTCTCACCGTTGATCGTCACCGGGCGGCCCTGGTCGAAGCCGATCGTCACGTCCTCGGTGGCGATCTCGACGGAGGGGTCCCAGAACCGCACACCCATGATGGGGTCGACGGTCTCCACGCCGGTGTTGAGTTGCTCCAGGGTCTTCGCCTCGTGGGTTGCGCCCCAGATGTTGGCGTCGGTGGAGTAGGCCTTCTCGGTGCTGTCGCGGTAGGGGAGGTCGTGGGCGAGGAGCCACTCCGACATCTCCTTGCGGCCGCCGAGCTCGGTGACGAAGTCCGCGTCGAGCCAGGGCTTGTAGATCCGCAGGTGCGGATTGGCCAGCAGGCCGTAGCGGTAGAACCGCTCGATGTCGTTGCCCTTGAAGGTCGAGCCGTCGCCCCAGATCTGGACGTCGTCCTCGAGCATCGCGCGGACCAGCAGGGTGCCCGTGACGGCACGGCCGAGAGGCGTCGTGTTGAAGTAGGCGCGCCCGCCCGAGCGGATGTGGAACGCGCCGCACGTGAGTGCGGCCAGGCCCTCCTCGACCAGCGCCGCACGGCAGTCGACCAGGCGCGCGATCTCGGCACCGTAAGCCTGCGCACGGCCGGGCACGGAGCCGATGTCGGGCTCGTCGTACTGGCCGATGTCGGCGGTGTAGGTGCACGGGATGGCGCCCTTGTCGCGCATCCACGCGACCGCGACCGAGGTATCGAGACCGCCCGAGAAGGCGATGCCGACACGCTCGCCGGCGGGAAGGGAGGTGAGGACCTTAGACATAGGAAGATTATGCATCATCTCGCATGCCCATGCAAAACCCGGGCGCGCGGCCCGCTCGGTCCTGCACGGACACCAGGTCCGCGAGGCCTGATGCATCGGCCCCGGCGGCTACGGGCGTCGAGGGCTCCTCGCACTGGGAGCAAACGTACGGCGCGCTCAGCCTCCGCCGCCGGAGGCAAGTCCGGAACGGTCGGCATCGTGGTGCGGCTTCTCCTCAACGGGTGCCGGAGCAGCCACCCCCGGGGGACGCAGGACGGAGGCACCGAGCACCACGAACAGGATCAGGAGCGCGGGAATGCCGAGGGCCACCGGGAGTCCCGTGATGGTGCTGACTCCGCCGATCACCAGTGGGCCGATGAGGAAGCCGACGTACCCGAGGCTGACGACGAGGGACAGCGCCGCTCCGGCGCGTTCGGGATCACGCTGCCCCGCGGCCGAGTAGACCTGTGGAGCGATGCAGGACATCCCGGCACCCAGGCATGCGAACCCGATGACGCCGGCCACCGGGTGGCCGATCAGCAGGGCAGCGGTCATGCCCACCGAGGCCAGAACCCCGCAGCCGCGTACGAGCCGCACGGGCCCGAACCGCTCGGCCAGCCGGTCACCGAGCAGTCGCCCGACCGTCATGGTGACCGAGAACGCGGCGAACGCCGCCGTGGCGAAGGCCGGCGCGCTGCCGAGGCTCTCGTGCAGGTAGACGGCGCTCCAGTCCGCAGCGGTGCCCTCCCCCACCAGCGTGCACATGGCCAGCGCTCCGAGGAACAGGAGGTAGTACGAGCGCGAGACACCCCCACCACCGGCCCCTGTCGCAGGCACGGGCGATGTCGGCGGGACATCCTGCGGCAGGGCCCACCCCGCGGCCCACACCGCGAGCAGCACCACACCGGCACCCACGGCGGCGAAGGTGGCCTCGGGGCTCAGGTCCTGATGGGCGAAGAGCCCGCCGATCGCGGCGCCCAGGAAGCCGCCGATGCTGTAGACGGCGTGGAACGACGACACGATCGGGCGGCCCCATGCCCGCTGGACCTCGATCCCGTTCGCGTTCATCGCGATGTTCAGGGTGCCGTGGACGAGGCCGAAGAGAAAGAGCGCCGCCATGAGGGTGACCAGCGTCGGCATGAATGCCGGAGGGATGAGCAGCAGCCCTTCGAGGAGGGCCGTCGGCACCATGACACGCGTACTCCCCCAGCGGTCGACGAGTCTCCCCAGGCCCATCATCCCGACGATGGCACCCACGGCGAAGGCCAGCAGGGCAAGGCCGAGCAGTCCGTCACCCAGCCCGAGGTCGCTCTTGATCGCGGGGATACGACTGGTCCAGCAGCCGAGGGCTGTACCGAACAGCAGGAACAGCAAGGACGTGGCAACACGCGCCCGCACCAGTGAGCGACGCGCTTCGAGCTTCGGGTTCACGCGAGGCATCTCCATCCGTTGACGCGCCTGTTCTGCTGTCCCGCTTCGGGGATCCGGTTGTCCGCCGGTGCGTCTTCCTCGTGCGGGGAATTGCGCAGACCGGTTCCCGTGGGTCCGAGGGCGTGCACGGGAGTGGCTCGTCAGCCGGAGGACTACGACCGCGTGCGCGGTGTCCGGCCGGCCCCGGCGAGCTGGACCGGAATCGTCGCGATACGGAAAGAGAGCGCTCTCCACCCTCGGCCGCAACCTTAGAAAGTTCCCCCTGGAGTGTCAACGGGCTCCAGACATGCGCGAGTTGACGCTGATCACTGGACGTGGGCCCCGCCCCGTCGGAGTTGCTCGACGCGTATCTCAGCGGCCGTCCACACGATCGCCGGACGCTGGAGCTCGGCCTACCGGCCGAAGAGGTGCGCCGCCTTCGTCTTCCAGTGGCCTCCCTTCGCCGCGTAACAACAGTCCGACGGGAATCGATCGCGTCCGACAGAGGACGCGCGATCTCTCCGAACGATGGGTTCGATACAAGGAACGAGGCGCGAGAGACTAATCGGCGCGCGCAGCCTGGAACTGGTCAATACCGTCTGGCAGCCGACGAGTTCGAGTCCTCCTCGTCCCGGACGTCACGGAGTTTCCATGCCCCCGCAGATGAAGCTGACGGCGATCACACTCGACTGCGCCGATCCCGAGGCGATGGCCGCGTTCTATCGGGAGGCCACGGAATTGAGCTTCACCCCGGTTCCCACGCCGACTTCGCCGGCGTCACCCGCACGGACGGCCTCGTCATCGGCTTCCAGCGCGTCGATGGCTACCGGGCTCCGCGGTGACCCGGGCAAACCGTGCCGCAGCAGAGCCACCTCGACTTCACGGTCGAGGACCTCGACGAGGCGGAGACCCTGCTGCTGGAGCTGGGTGCGTCCAAACCGGAGCACCAGCCGGGCGGAGACAGGTGGCGTGTCTTCACCGACCCGGCCGGGCATCCCTTCTGCCTGACCGGGGCCTGACGCCGGAGAACGAACGGCGAGGCCGGGGTGGACCACATCGGCCGGCGGTGCGAGTAGCCCTCCCTCAACGGTCCGCCGACCAGGTCGAGAACCTGCTCGACCGCAGCCGCCAACGGGGCGGGGCCGCCGAGTTCGGCAACGGCCTTGTGGCCGTCCGGCAGGGCATTTGCCCCGTACGGGATCAGCGCCGAGCATTCTGCGCGGCGACCACTTCCCGGTGCCGGCCCACGCGTTGTGGTGGGCAGTCAGCAGATGGGCCGCCTCGCGCAGGGTGAAGTCGGCGAGCGCAAGCTGTTCGTACCGGCCGGCCGACGGGGCGTCGGCCAGGTCGTCCATCCAGCAGGTGAGTCCGTAGCGGCCTTGCTCCCATTCCGCCGGGGTCGACGGAGGAGCCCCCGGCCGCGAGTGCCGCGCGCGCCTCTGCGCGTGTACGCGACAGATCCCCGCGCGGGTCCAGCAGGGGCAGACCCTGGCCCGTGGATGAACAGCACCGTGCCGCGGCGGCGGGCCCTGTCCCACGCGAAGAACGTCGGCACGTCCGCGCGGGCGTTCGCGAACAGCTCGGCCGGACGGCCCTCGTACCGGACCACCTCGCGGCGACTGGTGTCCGGATCGGGCACCAGAGGTCGGGACCGGAAGCCCGGGGCGCGGCGGCGAGGACGGCGAGTGCGGCGGCTTGCGTCACTGGATTGCATGGCAGCGGCCGCCGACACGGTTCGGGCCGAACTCCCGCGGTCCTGAGGTGAGTCGAGGGCCGGGCGGCCTGGATCAACCCACTAGTAAGTTAGGTTAGGCTAATCTAAGGAACCGTGGAGTTCGCACACGGTCGTGCACGCGTCATCAGGGAGGGGGAAATCGCCCATGGGCCTGCCCAGCGCCGGCTCCTACCCGATGCCGGCCGCCGCCCTTCCCCGCTCACGTGCCGCACGGAGAATCGATCCCGAACGTGCCGCACTGCTGGTCCACACCATGCAGAACCACTTCGTCGGTATGTTCTCGGCAGTGTTCTCCCCCGTGGTGGAGCTCGTCGACGACATCGTGGCGCTCCGGGAACTCGCGGGGACGCTGGGCATACCGGGTCGTCTTCTCGGCCGAACCGGCCGGACAACCACCGGGGCAGCGCGGGCTCGTCGGCGAACTGTGGGGATCGGGTATCGGGGACGATCCGGACCCGCCGCGATCATCGAGCCTCTCGCACCTCGCGCAGGCGAGCACCTGCTGGCCCGCGTGCGCCCCAACGCCTCCCTCCGCAGCCATTTGGGCAGGCTGCTGCGTTCACCGGCCCGCGACCAGCTCATCGTCTGCCGGCTGCACGCACACCGTGGCGTCCTGCTGACGGCCGCGGACGCCCTCATGAACGACATCCAGCCGTTCGTCGTCGCCGACGCGGTGGCCGACCTCTCCGCCGAGCGCCATTCCCTGGCCCTGGGCTGGGCGGCGGACAGCGGCGTGGTCTGCGCGACGGACCGTCCGCTGCGTGATCTTGTCCCGCACCGGGAGCCGAAGAACGCGTGACCACTCGTGAATTCAAGAAAGCAGGGGCAGCGATGAGACCGGTCGTCACGGAGCTCGCGAAGGCGGACCGGTCCGGTGGGCTGCTTCTCCGGCCGGAACGGCGGGGCTCCGCGGTCGTCATCAAATTCGGCGGCAACGCCATGGTCGACGAGAGCCTGCAGCGGACGTTCGCCCAGGACGTGGTGGAGTTGTGGCGCGCGGGTCTGCGCCCGGTCGTCGTGCACGGGGGCGGGCCGCAGATCAGCGCGATGCTCGACCGCCTGGGCCTGGAGACCCGCTTCGAGGCGGGCCTGCGGGTGACCACGCCGGAGACGATGGAGGTGGTCCGCATGGTGCTGACCGGCCGGGTCCAGCGGGAACTGGTGGGCCACATCAACGACCACGGGCCGTTCGCGGTGGGGATGACGGGCGAGGACGCGCACACGATGACGGCCGTGCGCCGACCCGCCTGGGTGGACGGCCGGCCGGTGGACATCGGTCTCGTCGGCGACATCGTGGACGTGAACCCGGGCATGGTGCGCACACTCCTCGACCAGGGGCACATCCCGGTGGTCTCCCCCGTGGCCCGCGGCGAGGACGGACAGGTCTACAACGTCAACGCCGATCTCGCGGCGTCGGCCCTGGCAGTGGCCCTCGAAGCCGAACGCCTGGTGGTCCTCACCGATGTGGAGGGGCTGTACGCGAACTGGCCGTACAGCACCGAGGTGATCGAGCGTCTGACGGCCGACGCACTGGACAAGATGCTGCCGGGACTGGCGAGCGGGATGCTGCCGAAGATGGAAGGCTGCCTGCAAGCCGTGCGCGGCGGCGTGCGCACCGCTCATGTACTCGACGGCCGCGTGCCGCACGCGGTCCTGCGTGGCGTACTCGGCGAGACCGGCCCCGGCACCACGGTGGTCCCTGACGACAGCCCGGACCACGACGGACAGGCTGGATGACCGCAGCGGGTGACGTACCGCTCCTGTGACGCGGGAGCGCGGGACGGGCGCCCGCGGCACCCTGTTCCCGGCCCCGAACCGGGGCGGGATCAGCACCACCTGAACCGAATCCCGGCATACGCAGCCGGACTTCACCGGCGCGATCGCGCGGTGAAGTCCGGGGGGCGGGTACCGCCGGGCCGACGGTCACAGGACCCTGGCGAGGATCCTTGCGTTGCGCCGGGGGTCCAGGGAATCCGCCCAGGGCCGGGGTGCCAGGCGCGCGGTCGAGGGCGCGAAGCCGTAGCGGAGGAACAGGGCGCCATCGCCGGTCGTCGCCGTGAACAGGGCACCGAGCGACTGGGCGCGCGCCATGGCCACGACCGCACGCAGGAGCGCGGCCCCCACTCCGTGTCCCTGACTGTGCGCGGCCACGCAGAAGTTGTACAGAACGCCCGCGGATCCGCGGCACTCCCCCGGCTCCGCCGGGTGCACGCGCAGACCCACGCAGCCGTCGACGCGGCCTGCGGCCTCCATGACGAGGAAGTCGGCCGCGTGGGTGGCGTAGAGCGAGGCGGGCCGCTCCCGCAGCGCCCCCGAGCGCATGAAGGGCCGGGACAGTCCGGCGAGTGCGGCAGCGTCCCCCTCACGGGCGCAACGCACGGAGGGCGTCGGCGCGAGGAGCGCAGGCGACAGCGGGGCGGGACGCGGCGTGGCCGTGATCAAGGCTTTCCCTTCCTCGGTTCCGTTTCGAAGAACGGCTCGTCGCCGTGCAACTCCGACACAACAAGCGAGATTAGGTTAGCCTTACCTAAGTTGTGAGTCCAATCCCGTGCCGCCCTGCTGTCCCTTCAGCGCGGACGGACAGCCCGGCAGCTCCTCGCCACGAGGCGGTCAGGCGTCCATGGACTCCGCGAGGGACGTGGGTCGCAGATCCGTCCAGCGGTCCTCGATGAACTCCAGGCACGCGTCACGGGTGTTCTCCTCGAAGAGGATCACCCACCCCCCGGGCACCTCGGCGAAGGACGGCCAGAGCGAGTGCTGACCCTCGTCGTTCACCAGGACCAGGAAGCGGCCTTCGGGGTCGTCAAAGGGGTTGGTACTCATGTGTCATTGCCTCCTCGGGCCGACGGGCCGGTGACAGCCTCGCCGAGAGTGTGAATCAGGTCCGCGTGTGGTGCTCCCGCAACGCGATCACCAGCCCGTTCAGGAGGTGGATCAGGATGGAAGGGGAGGCCACCATTAGGTTAGGCTCACCTAATCGAGTCGAGCTTAGCCTTTCAATATCCCTCTCACAAGGAGACGTTCATGCGACCGGTGATCGAACGGGTCCCCGCCGAGGACGCCTTCGCCGCGTACGGACTGCCCGGCAGGCCCGGCAGCGACGAGTTCTGGGCGGCGGCGCGGACACCCGCGTCGGTCCCCGCCGACGACGGCGGCTGGGTGACCCTGTTCCTCCGGCGCGGGACCGGGGCGAGCATCGGCTTCGAGAGCTGGTCGGACTCGACACCCCTGAGCCGATGGGGCGACACGGACTGCTGGTACGCCGAGGTCCGCATGCCCGCGCGGCTGCGGGTGACCTACCAGTTCCTGGCCGACGACGCGGCGTACGCCGACCCGTTCAACCCGGTCGGTGCCGGCGGCGACCGCTCCATCGCCGCGACCCCGGACGCTCCGGCCCAGCCTCACTGGCCGCTGATCGGCGCCGACGACGTCCTGCCCGTCCCCCGCACCCGGATCCGCTGGGCAAGCGAACGGCTGGGCGGACGGCGCACGGTGCGGGTCCACCCGGTGAGCGGCGGCGGGCCGGTGGTACTGCTCCTCGATGGGGACGACTGGCTGTATCTGCACCCGGCCATGACCGCGTTCGACGCGGCCGTCGCCAGTGGTGAGATGCCTCCCGTCACTCTCGTCTTCCTGCCGGCCAAGGACAGGAAAGCCGAGTTCGGGTGCGGCCCCGGACTGTGGGAGGCGGTCCGGGACGAACTTCTGCCGCTGGTGGCGGAGTCCGGCGTGCCCGCCGACCCGGACCGGCTGGTGGTCGCCGGGCAGAGCCTCGGCGGACTGAGCGCGATGTACGCGGCACTGGAGTTCCCGGACCTGGTGTCCCGTGTCGCCTGCCAGTCCGGGTCGTTCTGGTGGACGCCCGATGCACCGGACCGGCCGGACCCGTTCGGTGGCCCGGAGGGCGGTGCCATCGCGGCGCGCCTGCGGGAGCACTCCGACCTGTCCGGTCTGCGGGTCGCGTTCGACGTGGGGGAACACGAGACGCGGATGCTGCCCCACTGCGGGCTCGTCGAGACCCTGGCCGAACAGGCCGGTGCGACTGTGCGGATTTCCCGGTCGCCGTCGGAGCACGACCGGGCGGGCTGGCGGCACGCCCTGCTCAGAGACGTCTCCTGGGCGCTCGCCTAGGCCAGGGCTGAAAGGCTCACGGGAACGACGCTGCCGGGCACCGCTCCTGGTCTCCTACACGCCCAGGGCGCCGACGCGGCCCCTCGAAGCGGTGGGGCGCGCCGGCTCACGTACGGTGTGCCGACGCACTGCTCACGCGGCCAGGACGACCGGTTCGCCGAGACGTTCGGCGGCCTCCCGCCAGGCGCCGGTCACCGCCGCACGGGCATGTTCGGTGCGGTTCGGCAGGTCGCCCGTCAACATGACCGGCGCCCCGACGTGGACGTGGAGACCCGGCCTGCGCAGCGGGGCGGTGCCCAGGCCCGCGAGCTGCTTGAGCGGGCTTCCTGACACGATTCGGCGGGACCCGGCCTGTCCCAGGGGGATCACTGGGGCTCCCGCTCGGTGGGCGAGGCGGGCCAGCCCGCTGCGGAAGGCTTCCGGGGCTGCTTCTCCCGCGTCCTTGCGGTCCGGGATACCGCCCTCGGCGTAGATCAGGACCAGACGTCCTCGGGCAAGGGCCTCGGCGGCGCCGTCGAGGGCGTCGCCGGCGCGGGCGTCGTGCCGGTGGACGGGAATGTGCCCGTCATGGGCGAGCGCACGCCCGAGCGGGGGGATGCGCCAGAGACCTGCGGCCGCGAGGACGACAGGCTCGACGCCGAGACGGCGCAGCGCGGCGAGGACCACGGCCGGGTCGGCCAGTGAGCTGTGGTTGGCGGCGATGATGCTGCCCGGGGCGAAGCGGACGTCGCTGTCGGTGGTGACCGTCAGTCTGCCGACGGCAGGCACCAGGGCGCCGGCGAGGCGACTGAGCATGGGCGGGTCCTCCCGGACTCGGACGATGGTGATCCCCATCGTGGTCCGGAAGAGTGCCGCGGGCCTGAGTACCGGTGCTCAGCCGGCAGCCCGCCGGATACCCAGTCCCTCGGCGCCGGGGTTCCCCGCCGCACGACGCGCGGGACCCGGGCGGCAGGGTCTCCCGTCCGTACGGGAGACCCTGCCGCTCAACGCGCCACGGCCAGGCAGTAGTCCTCGTTCGTGGCGAGCAGATTGCGATGGGTGTCCTCGGCGGTGATGACCCCGTCGTCCAGGACCAGGACACGGTCGGCTGCGTCCAGGAGCGCCGGGCTGCTGGTGAACACGACGGTGGTGCGGCCGCGGCGCATCTTCGCGATGTTGCGTGCGATGAGCTGTTCGGTGACCGCGTCGACGGCTGTCGTCGGATCGTGCAGTACCAGGATGTCGGAGTCGGCGGCCAGGGCGCGGGCCAGGGACAGCCGTTGGCGCTGCCCACCGGAGAGGTTCGCACCGCGGTCGCGGACGCCGTGGTCGAGCCCTTCGCGGTGGAGGGCGACCACGTCGGTCAGCATCGACGCCTCGACCGCCTCGGGAACCATCGGGCTGGTGCCCGACGGGTCGATGTTCGTACGGAGGGTGCCCGCGAAGATCTCCCCGTCGTACGGGTTCACCAGCATGTGCTCACGGACGGCCTCGACCGACAGGTCCGCGATCTCGTGCCCGCTGACCCGTACCGCTCCCTCGTACGCCTGGGGCGGGACGTTCACGGCGAGGATCGACGCGAAGTCGGCCGCCGCGCGCGGCTGGTAGGCGGCGATGGCCACGAACTCGCCCGCCGGGACCCGGAACTTGAGCTTGCGCAGCGTCCCGTACCGGACGCAGTCGATCTCGAGGTCCCCGCCCGCGGCCGGGCGTTCCGGCCCCGGGGTCGTCACCGGCGGGGCGGCCAGTACCAGGGCCATCCGCTCGGCCGAGGCGCGCGCCATCATCACGTACTTCGGCATCTCCGAGAACATCTTGAGCGGTTCCATGATGAACTGCGCCAGCCCCACGGCCATGACGAGCTCCCCGATACTGATCTGCCCTTCGAACGCCAGCCATCCGGATGTCAGGGTCACAGCGGCGGCGAGGACCGCGTTGAGCGCCAGTGCGGTGCCGGCGTACGCGCCGTTCACCTTGGCGACGGTGATCGCCTGGTGCTTCGCCTCCGTGCTGACCTTCCGGTAGGAGAGGAACGCCGCGTGGTTGCCGCCGAAGCCGTGCAGCGGGCGCAGGCCGGTGATGAGGTCGGCGACCTTCGCCCCCGCCCGCGCCACCCTGGCCTGCTGTTCCTGGGTGCTTGCGCCGATCCGCTTGGACATCACGCTCAGGATCGACAGGATCGCGACGGTTCCCACGATCACGAGCAGGCCGAGCCGGATGTCGGCCAGGCCCAGCGCGACCGCCGCGACCACCACCGCGACCAGCGAGCTGATCAGCAGCGGCACCACCTCGATGATGTCGGCGGTCTGGTCGGCGTCCTCGGTGGCGATGGTCAGCACCTCGCCGGACTTCAGGTCGACGTCCCTGGCCACCGGCTGGAGCCCGCAGGCCGCGACCCGCACCCGCCAGCGGTGCGCCTCCGTCGTGTTCGCCTGCTGCAGAACACGCATCCCGAACCGCCACGACAGCGACACGGTCGTGATGATCACGGCCAGCGCGGCGATGGACAGGCCGAGCGAGCCGAGGCTCCGCTCCTGCAAGGAGTGTTCGACGATCAGGCCGAGCGCGATGGGGAACGCGGTCTCGCCGGCCTGGTACATGCCCATGAGGACGGTGCCCCTGGTCATGGCGCCGACGTTGCGCCGCAGGGCGGTCCGAAGGATGTCGGCCCCCTGCCGGGGCCGCTGGGTGTCAGGAGTTGTCATCAAGGTGGCTGGCAATCGCTTCCGGGGTTCGCAGTTCGAGCAGGTCACGGATCGTGATCACGGGACCGTACTCCCGGCGGAGCAGCCCGATCAGCCGCACCGCCAGCATGGAGTGTCCTCCGAGTGACACGAAGTCGCTCACCGCGCTCACTTCGTCATCGTCCAGGTCCAGTGCCTCGGCGAAGAACTCGCACACCACGGTCTCGGTCTCGGTCTCCGGACCGCGCTCCCCCGCCGTGGTCAGCACGCCCAAGGGCTTGGCTTCCGGGAGGGCCTTGGTGTCGGCCTTCCCGTTCACCGTCAGCGGGATGCTGCCGACCTGGGCGTAGTGCGTCGGGCGCAGGAAGTCCGGCAGTGCGGCGCCCACTTCGGCCGCGACCGTGGCCAGGCCCGCGTCACCGAGTACGAGGTAGGCGGCCAGCCGGTACGCTCCGTCGACCTCCGGGGCGGGCTGGGCGACGGCTGCGGCGAAACGCACCGCCGGGTGCGCCGCGAACGCGGCCTCCACTTCGCCCAGCTCGACCCGGTGTCCCCGGATCTTGACCTGCTGGTCGGTGCGGCCCAGGTACATCAGGTTCCCGTCGGGACGCCGGACCACCAGGTCCCCGGTGCGGTACATGCGCTCGCCGGGTTCGCCGAACGGGCAGGCGACGAACCGGTGCGCGGTCTGGGCGGGCTGGCCGAGGTAGCCGCGCGCGATGCCGATCCCCGACACGTACAGCTCCCCGGGAACTCCGTCCGGCAGGGGCCGCAGCCACGGGTCGAGGACGTACACCTCGGTGTTGTCGATCGCGACGCCGACCACCGGGTCCTGGCATTCGAAGGTGCCGACGCCGAGGGTGTTGATGGTGTACTCGGTGGGACCGTACAGGTTGTAGCCGACGGTCCCCTCGGTCTCGGCGAGCTTCTGCCACAGCCTCGGCGTGACGGCCTCGCCGCCCAGCAGCACCAGCGCGGGCCGCCGTTCGGGGTTGTCGAGCAGGCCCTCGGCCACCAGTTGCTGCGCGTAGGTCGGGGTCACGTTGATGACGTCGATCCCGTGCTCGAGGCAGTACTCGACCAGACGGGGCGCGTCGCGGCGCAGTTCCTCGTCGCAGATGTGCACTTCGTGGCCGTCGGCGAGCCACAGCAGTTCCTCCCACGACATGTCGAAGGCGAACGACACGGTGTGTGCGATCCGGAAGACCCTGTTCTCGTGCTCCGCCAGCACCGGCTCGAAGATCCGGCGCTGATGGTTGATCAGCATGTTGGTGAGCCCGGCGTACTCCGTCACCACGCCCTTGGGCTTTCCGGTCGATCCGGAGGTGAAGATCGTGTACGCGGGGTGCCGCAGTCGGTTCGGGGCGTCCGGCGCGAACGTCACGAACGGTTCGGCCTCGGGCAGCGGACGGTCGAGCTCGATCAGGTCACCGGTCAGCCTGGGCGACACGGCGCTCACGGTGAGGATCACCTTCGGGCGGGCCTCCTCGACGATCGCGGCGATTCGCTCGTCCGGGTGGTCGAGCTCCAGCGGCACGTACGCCGCACCGACGCGCAGTACGGCGAACAGTGCCACGATCGAGTCGAGGGAGCGCGGGACCGCGAGGCCCACGGCCGTCTCCGGGCCGATGCCGCGCCCGGCGAGTACGCCCGCCAGTGCGCGGCTGCGGTCGCGGAGCTGGGCGAACGTCATGGTCGAGCCGTGTGCGACGAGAGCGACCCGCTGCGGGTCACGGTCGGCCGCCCGGTCGAACCGGTCGACGACGGTGTCCGTACCGACGTCGGTACGCCCGGCGGGCTCGGGACGGGACACCGGACCGGGCAGTGCGCCGACCGGGCCTGTGGAACGGGCCAGGTCCTCGAGCACGCGCAGGTAGTCGTCGAGGAGACGACGGGCGTTGTCGGTGTCGCCGTCGCGGTGCTCCAGCTTGACGGTGAGCCGGTCGCCGGGGGTGACGACCCAGGTGAACGGGTAGTGCGTCGAGTCGTCGGCCTTCACCGAGGTGATGCCGTGCCTGGCGTTCATCTCGGCGAACGCGTCCATGTCCAGGAAGTTCTGAAGCACGAACAGGTTGTCGAACAGCGTGTCGTGCCCGCTGGCCCGCTGGATCTCGCCGAGTCCCAGGTGCTCGTGGTCCATCGCAGCGACCCTGGCCGCCTGGACGGCCGAGAGGTACTCACCGACGGTGTCGTCCGGCCGTGCCCGCGTCCACATGGGCACGGTGTTGAGCAGTACGCCGACGATGTCGGACAGCCCCTCGCCCTCACGGCCGGAGACGGTCACGCCGAACGCGGCGTCGCTCCGGCCCGTGTGCGCGCCCAGCAGGAGGCCGAACGCGCCGGTCAGCACCGAGTTCAGCGTGACTCCGTGCGCCCTGGCCGCTTCCCGCAGCAGTTCCGACTGCTCGGCGGACATCTGGTGCACGAGTGCGCGCGGCAGGTCGTCCGTGAGGGACGGGTTCGGTCCGGCGAGGAGCGTCGGGCCGGTGAGGCCGGCCAGGTGCTCCGCCCAGAAGCGTTCCGATACGGCGGGGTCCCTGGCGTCGAGCGTCCGGGCGTAGTCCTCGAATCCGGGCGTGACCGGTGTCGCGTCCAGCGGTTCGCCGGCGAGGACGGCCTGATAGGCGTCGAACAGGTCCCGCAGCAGGATCTCGCGGGACCAGCCGTCCCACAGCAGCAGGTGGTAACTGAGCAGCAGTCCGTCGCGGTCGTCGGGCAGACGGACCACGGTCAGCCGGACCATCGGCGGCTCGTCCGGGTCGAATCCCGTGTCACGGTCGCGGGTGCGCAGTGTTTCCACGTCCGCTTCCGTCTCGGGACGGACCGTGCGGACATCGACCCGTCGGCCCGCCTTGAGGACCTGGACCGGGTTTCCGTTGGCGTCGGTGGTGAAGCCGGCGCCCACGACCGGGTGCCGCGCGATCACGTGCGCCATCGCCTCGGCCAGCGCGTCGGTGTCCAGGCGCCGGTCGAAGGTGAAGTAGCTCTGTGCGACGTAGTGTCCGGCTTCGCCCGCCATCTGGGCCTGGAAGAACAGGCCCCTCTGGAGCGGGGTGACCGGTGCCGTGCGCTCGGCCGTCGCGGAGGCCTCGGCGGTGCGCTGCAGCGCGCCCAGCCAGTGCACGGCGATCTCGTCGGGGATGCCGTCGGCGAGGGTGAACGCCGCGTGCAGGCTTCCGGTGGCGTCGTCGGTCCACGCGTTGACCTCGACGGCGTACGGGCTGCCCTGGTCCCCGCCGGTGATGTGCAGCGCCCGGGACTCGCTGCCCCGCCCGAGGTAGTTGAACAGCACCTGAGGGCGGGCGTTCAGCAGGGGGGCCGTCTGAGGGTTGAGGTACCTGAGCCGACCGTAGGCGACGTGGCCGAGCTCGTCCGGCTGGCGTTCGGCGAGTTCGCGCGCCGCCGCGACGGGGTCGGTGTGCGCCGTGAGCCGCACCGGTGCGATGGAGGTGAACCAGCCGACCGTACGGGTGTAGTCGTGGTGCTCCAGCGCCGGGACCCTGCCGTGCCGCTCCAGCTCGATCGCGAGATCGGTCGGCGAGGGCTGGACCTGGGTCAGCGCGGTCCGGAGCGCGCCGCACAGCAACTCGGTGAGACCGACGCCCAGTACGGAGGGGGCGGTACGCGTCACGCGGTCGCTGACGTCGGCGGCGAGTACGACGGTGGTCTCGTGCAGACCCTCGACGGCGGGCAGCAGCGCCGGGGCCCGGAGCGTGGTGATCCAGTGCCCGAGGGCGTCCGTCGCGTGGGAGGACCCGGAGCTCAGCGCTTCGGCGTACTCGGCGTAGGACGTGGTCGGCGGTGCGAGCGGGGCACCGCCCATGGCGGCGGCCAGGTCGTCCAGCAGGATGAGCCAGGACACCGAGTCGACGGCCAGGTGGTGCACGGTGACCACCAGGGTGCGGCTCGCCTCGAGCCAGGAGAAGGCGATCACCTCCCCGGACTCGGGGTCGAGGCGCCCGGCCGCGTCGTTCGCCGCGGCAGTCGCGTCGTCCGTGTCCGTCCGCAGCACGCTGACCTCCCGGGCGGGTTCGGTGCGCAGTGCCCACACCCCGTGCTCGACGCTCAGCCGCAACCGGAGGGCGGGGTGCGCGGCCACGACCGCGCGGGCGGCGCGCTCGGCGTCGGCGAACCCGGTGCCCTCGGCCGCCACCAGCGCCCTGGCCTGGGCGAACCGGGCGAGTGAGGCGCCCAGTTCCCGCTGGCGCAGGATGATCGGCGTCGGCGACAGCGGGCCGTCCTCACGGCGCACGGGCTCGGCGGACGCGGTCCGCGGCGTGCGCGTCTCCAGGTGTTCGGCGAGCGCGCGCGGTGTCTTGAGGAGGAACACGTCGCGTGGCGCGATCGGGAGTCCGAGCGCTCTGGCCCGGTTGATCACGGTGATGGCGACGATGCTGTCGCCCCCGGCCATGAAGAAGTCGGTGTCACCGTCCACGTCCGCGGAGCCGGGCAGCGTCTCGGCGAAGATGCCGACCAGTGCGGCGAGCGCGGACTCGCCCGCGGCCACCGGGGTGCCGTCCTGTGCGGCGCGTGCGGATTCGCCCGCGGCCACGGAGGTGTCGTCCTGTGCGGCGCGCTCGGTCAGGGCCTTCCGGTCCAGCTTGCCGTTGACCGTCAGCGGCAGGACGTCGACCGGCAGCACCCGCCCGGGCACCATGTGCACGGGCAGCTTCGCCGACAGGAGGCCGGTGAGGTCGCCGGGCACCCGTCCCACGACGTGCGCGACGAGGTGGTCGCCGCCCTCCGCCACGGTGACAGCCACGTCGACGACGCCGTCGAGTTCCCGGATCGCGGCCTCCACCTCGCCGAGTTCGATACGGAATCCCTTGAGCTGCACCTGGTCGTCGGCGCGGCCGGCGAACTCCAGCTCGCCGTCGAGCGTGCGGAGCGCGAGGTCGCCCGTGTGGTACATGCGGGAGCCGTCGCCCGCGAACGGGTCCGCGACGAACCGGCCGGCGGTGAGTCCGGGCCTGCCCAGGTAGCCGAGGGACACCTGGTCACCGGCGACGTAGATGGCGCCGACCCGGCCCGGCGGTACCGGCCGGAGCCGGTCGTCGAGCAGGTAGGTGGCCAGACCGGGGATCGGACCGCCGATCGGGCTGACGTCCTCGCCGAAGTCCTCGTCGGTGAGCACCCGGTGGGTGACGTGGACGGTGGTCTCGGTGATGCCGTACATGTTGACCAGCTCGGGCGAACGGGTGCCGTGCCGGTCGACCCAGCCGCGCAGCCGCACGGGATCCAGTGCCTCTCCGCCGAAGATGATCCGGCGCAGTGCGGTGGCCGGTCCGCCGGCGTGCCGGTCGGCCTCCACGAACCGGTGGAACGCCGACGGGGTCTGGTTGAGCACGGTCACTCCGCGCTCCTGGACCAGCCGGTGGAAGTCGACCGGGGAGCGGGTCAGGGCGTACTCCGGCACCAGGAGCTCTCCCCCGTGCACCAGCGCGCCCCAGAGCTCCCAGACCGCGAAGTCGAAGGAGTAGGAGTGGAACTGGACCCACACGTCGCGCGGGCCGAAGTCCATGTCGGGCCGGGTGTTCGCGAGCAGCGTCACCACGCTCGAGTGCGGGACGACGACGCCCTTGGGCCTGCCGGTCGATCCGGACGTGTAGATCACGTATGCCGGGTCGTACCAGCCGGCCGCGGGCGCGGCGGTGTCCTGGGGCAGCCCGTCCGCCTGCGACAGCTCGTCCCCCTGGACGAGCACGCGGGCCGACAGTCCCTCACGGGTGAGCAGGTCGGTGAAGCGGTCCCGCTGCTCACGGTCGACGAGAACAACCTGCGGAGCGGCGTCGGAGAGGATGTACTCCAGCCGTTCGTCCGGGTACGCCAGGTCCAGCGGCACGTACGCGCCGCCCGCGGAGACGATCGCGACGAGGGCGACGACCTGCTCGAGGGAACGGGGGACGGCGACGGCCACGCGCTTGCCCGGTCCGACACCGGCCGCTCGAAGCGATGCGGCCAGCTCGTTCTTCGCCGCCTCCAGTTCGCCGTAGGTCAGTGACCTGGTGCTGCCGTCGAGCGCGCACTGGGTGACGGCGGTGGCGGCCGGGTCGCGGTGCGCGGCGGCGTCGAACAGTGCGCCCAGGGTCGTCGGGGTGATCGGCGCGGGGCGTCGGGCGTCGTCGGCTGCCAGGTCGTCGACCGGGGCGTCCGGACGGGTGAGGAGCCCGGTGAGGGTCCGGGTGAAGGTGCTCAGGACGGCCTGGGCGCTCGTTTCACGCAGCAGCTCACCGTCGTAGATGAGGTTGAAGCGCGGACGGCCCTCGAGTGCGCGCTCCACCACCAGCGTCAACGGGTAGTGCGGGGCGCCCTCGTTCACGATGTCGGCGATGACCAGCTCGTCGTCGGGTCCCCGCAGGGCGTCCACATCGGTCGCGACGTCGAACACCACCAGGGTGTCGAAACGGGAACCGGCGCCTGTCTGCCGGCCGATCCTCGCCAGTGAGACGTGCTGGTGCGGCAGCACCGCGCTCTGGTGTTCCCGTACGGAGGCGAGGAGGTCGCCCGCCGTGGTGGCGGCCTCCCACCGGGCGCGCACGGGGATCGTGTTGATGAACAGGCCCACCATGTCCCCGATGCCGGGCACATCCGCGTCGCGCCCGGACACCGTGGAACCGAACACCACGTCCTTGCCCTGCAGGATGCCGCCCAGCGTCACCGCCCAGGCGCTGTGCACGGCCACGCTGAGCGGCACGCCGGCCGCCCGGGCTGCCGCGTCGACGTCGTCCGTCGGCTCCACGGCGATGTCGGTGAACCGGTCGGAGGGGGTGTGCCCTTCGGCGACCAGTGAGGGGCCGGGAAGATCCGCGAGCTGCTCGCGCCACACGCGGTCGCTCTCGTCGTCGTCGCGTCCTGCGAGCCAGTGCACGTAGTCGGGGAATCCGCCGATCCGGTACACGGTCCCCGGCCGGTGGTACTCGGCCAGCAGCGTACGGAGCATCGGCGGCACCGACCAGCCGTCGGCGATGATGTGGTGCACGGTCTGCACCAGGACGTTCCGTCCGGAGCCCGCGCGGATGAGCGTGTACCGCATCAGCGGGCCGGTGGCGAGGTCGAATCCGGCGCGGCGGTCCCGCTCGGCGTATTCGCGGATCTCGTCGTCGGTGATTCCCGGGCGGTCCAGCGTGGTGAACGGCGCCCGGGCGCCGCTCTCCAGCACGGAGACCACACGGCCGTCGGCGAGGGCCACGAACCTGGCGGCCAGGTTCGGGTACAGGGTGAGCAGCCGGGTGGCCGCGGCCGTGAGCCGGTCGGCGTCCACCTCGCCCTCCAGCGTCAGCAACTGCTGCTCGACGTAGCTGCCCGCCGAGTCGTCGTCGAAGACCGAGTGGAAGTACAGGCCCTCCTGCAGCGGGGTCAGCGGCAGGATGTCCCGCAGCTCCGGGCCGTCCAGGGCGTCGACGTCGGGCTGCGTGAGCGGCACCAGGGCGAAGTCGCTGGGAGAGTGGCCGCCCTGGTCGAGGGCGGCCAGTCCGGCCAGCGCCACCCGCAGGTACTCGCCGACGGTCGCGATGTCCTCGTCGGTGAACATTCCGTCGGGCCAGGAGATGGTGGTGACCAGCTCGTACTCGCCGGTCGACGCGGGTTCGGCGATCGCGTTGAACTCCAGGGAGCGCGGCAGACGCATCCTCGGGTCGCGCTTCTCGCCCAGTTGCCCGGTGGTGCCCGCGGGCTGCCAGTCGCCGGTCGCGCCGGAGTCGAAGCGTCCCAGGTAGTTGAACAGCACCTGGGGTGCGGGCGCGTCGAACCCGGTACCGGCCAGGTAGCGCAGGGCACCGTAGGAGACGCCGTTGCTCGGCACCCTGGCGAGGTCTTCCTTGACCGCCTTGAGTGCTGCGGCCAGGTACTCGGGTGCCGTGGGGTCGGCTGCCGCGCCCGGGTCGACGGTCACCGGGAACAGGGTGGTGAACCAGCCCACGGTTCGTGACAGTTCCGGCTCGAAGCCGGCGGTGGCCGCCACGAACCGTCCTTCGCGGCCGTGGCCCTCGAGTTCGATGTGCGCGAACGTCTGGTCCTGCCCGAGGTCGCGGCGCCACCGGGCGAGGGAGACGGCGAGCGCGGTCAGCAGGACGTCGTTGACGCCCGCGTGGAACTTCGCGGGAATCTCGCCCAGCAGCGCGGCCGTGACCTCGGGACCGACGGAGACGGTCCGGGTCCGCTCCTGAACCACGGTGTCGGCTGCGGACAGCGCGCGCCTGCCCACGGGTGCGTCCGCTCCCGGCAGGGGGCGCTCGAAGTAGGCACGGTCCGCGTCGAAGTCCGCGCGCCCGAGCAGTTCGGTCCAGCGCCGGAACGACGTGCCCACCGTGGGCAGTTCGACCGGTTCGCCCGAGGAGATCTGGCGCCACGCCGTGGCCAGGTCCTCCATCAGGACACGCCAGGACACACCGTCGATCACCAGGTGGTGGACGACGACGACCAGCTGGCGGGACTCCCGTCGCCAGACGGCTCGCAGCATCACGCCGTCGTCCGGGTCGAGCCCGTCGGTGGCGAGCTCCACGCAGGCGTCGAGCGGACGGTCGCTCTCCTGCCACACCGCGGCGGCCGGTGCCGCCTCGGGGATGTCGAAGCTCCAGCGTTCACCGCGCACCAGCTTGGCGCGCAGCATGTCGTGGCGTCCGACCACGGCGGTGAGGATCTCGTCCAGGGCTCCGGCTGTCAGGTCCGCCGGGGTGTTCAGGACCATCGACTGCACGAAGCCGTCGACGGCGTCCGTGGTCTCGCCGAGCCACTGCACGATGGGCGAACCGACGACGGAACCGGTCGCCACATCGCTGTGCTGCACCGTGGAGACGTCCTCGCGGCTCGCCACCGCCGCCAGCGCGCCCACGACACTGTTGGTGAAGATCTGACGTGCCGTGACGTAGAGGCCCGCCTCGCGCAGCGCGCTGAGCAGGGAGATGGCCAGGATGCTGTCTCCGCCGAGCCGGAAGAAGTCCTGGTCGACGCCGACCTCGTCCAGCCGCAGCACCGCCGCGACCGTCGCGCACAGCACGCGCTCGTTCTCGGTGGCGGGCGGGACGATCGCGCCGGTCCCGATCACGGGCTCGGGCAGGGCCTTGCGGTCGAGCTTGCCGTTCGCGGTGAGCGGGAACTCCTTCATCACGACGGTGTGGGCGGGCACCATGTACTCCACCATGTGCTCGACGGCCCACGCCCTGACTTCTTCGGCGCGCAGGTCCTCGCTGCCGGCGGCCGGGATCACGTACCCCACGAGGTAGGTGCCGCCCGCCGTGTTCTTCTTGGCGACGACGCAGGTGTGCCGTACCCCGGGGTGCTCCGCGAGACCGGCCTCGACGTCCTCGATCTCCAGACGCATACCGCGGATCTTGATCTGGTTGTCGGCACGTCCGAGGAAGTCCAGCGACCCGTCCGGGGCGTAGCGCGCGAGGTCACCGGTCCGGTACAGCCGGGACCCGTCCCCCGCGAAGGGGTTGGCCACGAACCGGGACGCCGTCAGGCCGGCCGCGTTGACGTAGCCGCGCCCCAGGAGGAATCCGCCGACGTACAGTTCGCCGCCGACGCCGACGGGGACGGGGCGCAGTTCGTCGTCGAGCACGTAGAGCTGGGTGTTGGGGTTGGCCTTGCCGATCGATGTCGACAAGCGTTCCGCCTCGCCCCGGTAGATGACGTGGCTGACGCCGATCGTGGTCTCGGCCGGGCCGTAACCGTGGTACATGGGGATGTCGAGCCGGGTGCGGAAGCGCTCGTACAGCTCCGGGGTCAGGACTTCTCCGCCGCACCACACGTGCCGCAGGCTGTCCAGCCGACCGGAGTCGCCCGCGATCTCGAGCAGCACGTCCAGCATGGACGACACCAGGTACGTGAAGGTGACGCGGTGTTCGGCGATCACGCTCAGCAGGTGGTGCGGGTCTCGTTCGCCGCCGGGCCGCAGGACCACCAGCCTGCCGCCGGACACCAGCGGCAGGAAGATCTCGTTGATGGAGATGTCGAAGGACAGCGGGGCCTTGAAGAGTGACGCGTCGTCATGGCCGAAGCGCAGGATCTCGTCGACCTGCCACAGCAGGCGCTCGCTGATCGCTTCGTGCCGGATCATCGCGCCCTTGGGCCGCCCGGTGGAACCGGACGTGAAGATCACGTACGCCAGGGCGTCGCCGGGGACGGTGACCTCGGGGCCCTCGACGGGGCAGGAAGCGAACTTCCAGTCGTCGAGGTCCACGGCCACGGCTTCGGGTTCACCCGGGTTGTGCTCGCCCGTGTCGTTGAGCTGCAGCACGACCCGGGCGTCCTCGACGACGACGGCGCGGCGTGCGGCGGGCCACTGCGGATCCAGCGGCACGAACGCACAGCCTGCCTGGAGCACGCCGAGCAGCCCGATCACCATGTCGGCGGAGCGGCCGAGGGATATACCGACGACCTGTTCGGCGGTGAGTCCGCGTTCGATCAGATGGTGGGCCAGCTGACCCGACAGCTCGGCCACCTGGCGATACGTCAGCGACCGGTTCTCGTCGACGACGGCGACGGCGTCGGGCCTGGCCCGCGCCTGCTCGCGGAACATCTCCACCATGGTCGGGCGGATGCGCGCGGCCTCGGTGTCGTTCCACTCGGCCAGGGCTTCGATCCGCGCCGCCGGGCCGGACGGGCCGATGCTGCCGATGGGCCGGTCCGGGAAGTCGGCGAGGTCGTCCAGAGCGAGCTGGGCCTCGGCCGGCAGCACGCCTTCGGGGACGGCAATGCTCCGGCCGTCCGCGCCCACCTCCCAACCGGCAGGCACGGAACCGCCGTTGTCGACCCACCCGAGCACATCCGCGAACAGGGTCCCCGGGGTGAGGTCGATGCCGTCGGGCCCCAGTCCGGTCGCCCAGTACGAGAGACCGATGGCGCACGCTTCGGCGATGGTCCTGTCGGAGCGGTTACCGGTCCGCCGGCGCACGTCGGCCAGGCTCGCGGGAGAAAGCAGTACGAGTCGAGCGTTCGGATCCATCATCGAAGACTCAGTGTCCCTTCCAAGGTATGGAAGTTAGGCTACCCTAAGTCAGGCTTGCCTAACTACCTTCACGCCAGGCCTGCCAGAGGCGGGCATAGCGGCCACCGAGAGCCACCAACTCCTCGTGCGTTCCCTGCTCCACCACGCGCCCGGCGTCCAGTACCGCTATCCGGTCCGCCGCCATCGCCTGGGTCAGCCGGTGCGCCACGAACAGCGTGGTCCGGCCCGAGCACGCGGCCAGCACGGCCCGCTCCAGCTCCGCGGCACCCTCGCTGCCCGCCTCCGCGGTCGACTCGTCGAGCACCACCACGGGGGCCCGGCCCAACACCAGCCGGGCCAGGGCCACCTGGGCGACCTTGGTCACATCCAGGCGCTCGCCGCCCTCGCCGACCATGCCGTGCAGTCCGTCGGGCAGCGCCTCGACCCAACCGCCGGCGCCGACGGTGCGCAACGCGCCCATCAGTTCCGCATCGGTCGCCTCCGGCGCGGCGAGCCGAAGGTCGTCGGCGAGCGAACCGGAGAACACGTGCGTCTCCTGCGTCAGGATGCTCACCAGGGCACGTGCCCCCGCCTCGTCCGTACCGGCCAGGTCGTTCGACCCGATGCGCACCGATCCGGCCTGCGGCGTCCCGATGCCCGCGATCAGCGCGGCCAGTGTCGACTTGCCCGCGCCCGTCGCCCCCACGAGTGCGAGCGAACCACCGGCCGGGATCGTCAGGCTGACGTCCCGTAGGACGGGATCCTCGGTATCGGGATAGGTGAACGTCAGTCCCTCCACCGTCACCGGGTACGGCGCGATCTCCGCCGGTGCGACGGTGGCGTCACCGACCAGCCGTTCCTCCGCGGCCTCCCCCAGCACCCCGACCAGCCGGGTCAGGCTGGCGCCCGACTTCTGCGCCTCGTCGAAGGTGAACATGATGGCGCCCAGCGGCGTGAACAGCCGGTGGAACATCAGCGGAGCCGCCGACACCTCGCCCAGGCTGGCCATATCGGCCTCCAACAGGGCGTACCCCACCACGAGGATGAGGACCAGACCGATGAACTCGGCACGGTTCTCCCGGCCGACGAACCGGCCGAAGAACCGGAACACCTCGATGCCGAGATTCCGCACCCGCCAGGACTCACTGGTGACCTTCTCGCGGAAGGCGCCCTCCAGGCGGTACGCCCTGACGGTGTCGATCCCGTTCAGGCCGCTGATCAACGCCTGCGCACGGTCCGCCTGGGCGGCCCGTTGCCTGCGGTAGAGCGGGGCGGAGCGGGGGAGGTACCAGCGCAGGGCCAACGCGTACGCGGGCAGTGCGCCGGCACCCGCGAGGCCGAGCCGCCAGTCCAGTCCGAACATTCCGGCGGTGGCGATGGCGACCAGCACTCCGGCCGAGAAGACCGTGGGGATGGCCGACCGGATGCCCCTGGACAGCACGGCCACGTCGTCACCGACCCGGGAGAGCACATCTCCCCGGCCGACCTGCTCGACGCGCGCGCTCGGCATCCCGAGCACCGCCCGGACGGCACCTTCCCGCAGCCGCGCGAGCAGATCCGCGCCCAGCCGCCCGATCAGGTACGTCGACGCCGCGGTGGCCGCAGCGCCGAACACCGCGGCGGCCACCATCAACGCCCCGATCCTGACGAGGACCGAGCGGGACTCGCCTGCGACCACCCCGTCGACCACTTGGCCGAGCAGCAGCACGGGGAGCACCTGGAGCGCCGCCCCCGCCACCGTGGTGAACACGGTGGCCGCGGTCAGCCATGGCAACTCGCGGCAGTGCGCCGCCACCCATCGGGTGCCCTCGCGTCCGGTCGCCGTGCGCAGGGCCGCCGGTGCGACGCGTGTATCGGTGACACTCACGCGCGGACCGGTTCGGGCCGGGGGCTGGACAGGTTGACCACCATCTCTACTCGACCGACTTGACGAGCTCGTCGACCCCGTACGGCATGGACAGCAGCGTGCCCTGGGACAGTGCCGCACCGACCGCCGGGCCCTCACTGTCCAGCAGGTACGAGACCTTGCCGGCCTTGACCGCGGACAGGTTGTTGAACAGCTCGAACTTCTTCAACGCATCCGTGTCCGCCTTGTCGTTGATGACGACGATGCGGTCGACGTCGATCAGGTCGACGCGCTCCGGGGACAGCGCGGTGGAGAACTCGCCGCCGGCGATCTTGTCGATCTCCGTCGCACCCTTGTAGCCGATGCCCGTCAGCAGCCGGCCGCGCACGTCGGTGGTGGTGAAGGCCGAGATCGAGTCCTTGTACCAGGACACCGCGACAGCGGTCTCCTTGCCGAACTGCGGGTGCGCCTCACGGGCCGCGTCGAGCTGGCCCTGGATGCTCTTGACCATCGCGGTGCCCTCGGCCTCCTTGCCGAGCGCCTTGGCGATGTGCACCGCGTTGTCCTGCCACGGTGCGCTGAAGAGATCCTTCTCGCCCTTGGTGCGGCCCACCGTGGGAGCGATCTTGGAGAGCTTGTCGTAGGCGGCCTGGTCGACCTCGGAGTAGACCGCGAGGATCAGGTCCGGCCGCAGGGAGGCGATCTTCTCGAAGTTGGGGCCCGCGTCGCCGTTCTTCATGACGACCTCGGGGCGGGCGTCGCCCCACTTGTCCTTCACCCAGGGCCACTGGGTGTTGATGTCAGGGGACTCGCCCGCCGGGTTCGGGTACTGGTCGACCATGCCGACCGGCTTGATGCCGAACGCCAGGACGGTCTGATCGTCCGTGTAGCCGACGGTGACGACCCGCTTGGGGGCCTTGTCGATCTTCGTGGATCCGAACGCGTGCTCCACGGTGACCGGGAACGCGCCGGAGGCGGCAGCCGGAGCCTTGTCAGTCGTCTTGTCCGGCGTGTCGGAACCACAACCGGCGAGAAGGCCGACGCCGAGCGTCGCGGCGGAAACGACGGCAGCCAACCGCCGCCAGGACTTCGTGACCGTCGTCGTTCTATGGAGGAGCATCCGGGAATCCCTTGCTTTCGCGCTGTCCGCGTGCCCCCGTCTAAGGGCAGCCAAACCTTATCCTGCGCTGGTGAGGTTAGCCTAGCCTAACTGGAGCTAATTCCCTTACCCGGCCCTCAGTTGAACTGGACGTGCGTCCGGCCGACCGGAACGATGAGCGGCCGGTCACCCACCGGGTCCTCGATCACCATGGCGCGCAGCCCGAACGCCTCGTGCAGCAGCTCAGCCGTGATCACATCGCGCGGGTGACCCTGCGCGAGGATCGAACCCTCTTTCATCACGATGAGGTTGTCGCTGTAACGCGTGGCCAGATTGAGGTCGTGCAGCACCATGACCACCGTGCACCCCGACTCGTGCAGGTCGTCCACCAGGTCGAGCACGTCGATCGCGTGCGCCAGGTCCAGGTACGTGGTCGGCTCGTCCAGCAGCAGCAGATCGGTGCCCTGGGCCAGCGTCATCGATATCCACACGCGCTGACGCTGTCCGCCGGACAGGGAGTCGACCGGACGGTCCGCCAGTTCGGACACCCCGGTCATGGCCAGCGCGCGTTCCACGACGTCGGCGTCGTCCGACGACCACTGCCGCAGCCAACTCTGGTGCGGATGACGCCCCCTGGCGACCAGATCGGACACGGTCAGCCCCTCCGGCGCCACCGGCGCCTGCGGCAGCAGACCGAGCTTCTTCGCCACGTCCCTGGACCTGAGTCGGGCGATGTCCTCACCGTCCAGCACGACGGTCCCGCCGGTCGGCTTGAGCAGCCGCGTCAGGGTGCGCAACAGGGTCGACTTCCCACAGCCGTTGGGGCCGATGATCGTGGTGATCACCCCTGTCGGGATCG
The DNA here is from genome assembly GCF_045207585.1 of Streptomyces sp. NBC_00887. Taxonomy (NCBI): domain Bacteria; kingdom Bacillati; phylum Actinomycetota; class Actinomycetes; order Kitasatosporales; family Streptomycetaceae; genus Streptomyces; species Streptomyces sp. NBC_00887. Next base: position 9,215,381 of record NZ_CP108788.1, on the reverse strand, counting down.
TCACGTCGAGGCCGTCGATGACGGTCCGGCTGCCGTACCCGACCGTGACGCCCCTGGCTGCCAGCCGTGCGACGTCGTGGACGCCGGACTCGGTCTCGGTGATGTACTGAGCGGCCACAAGTCCCCCTGTAGTCAAGACTGTCTGGATTGCCGAAGCCTTCGCGTGCTCTATCTGAGGTTCGCGCGCACCAGCAGGTACACGAGGAACGGGCCGCCGATCGCGGCGGTGACCACGCCGACGGGGAGAGTGATCGGCAGTGCCGTACGTGCGAAGAGGTCGGCGCCGATCAGCAGCAGCGCCCCCACCATGCCGGAGGCCACCATCGGCGGAGTCGGGTACCTCGCCAGACGCATCGCCACCTGCGGCGCCACCAGCGCGACGAACGGAACGGGACCGGCCGCGCTCACCGCCACAGCGGCCAGCAGAACCGCGCACAGCAGGAGGACCGCGCGCACCCACGAGTACCGGACGCCGAGGCCCGCGGCGATGTCGTCGCCGAGGTGCATCGGCTTGAACTGGAACGCGACGCATGCCACCGCCACCATGAGGACGAGCGTGCCCCAGAGCGCGACTTCGACCTCGTCCCAGGACCGGTTGTCCAGCGAGCCGACCAGCCATGTCTGGGCCCGTGCCACGTCCCTGATGTCGGCCGAGACGAGCAGCCAGGTCGTGATCGCCTCCATCGCGGCGCTCACCGAGATGCCGATGAGGATGAGCCGGAAGCCGTCGATCCCGCGCCGCCACGCCAGGAAGTACACGAGCAGACCCGTACCGAGGCCGCCGGCGAGAGCCGCGGCGGACAGACCCACGGAGCTGACGACCGCCGCGGCGGTCCCGCCCGACACCGTCACCAGGAACACCGCGACCGCGCTGGCGCCCCCGGTGATTCCCAGAATGTCCGGGCTGGCCAGCGGATTGCGCGCGATGGACTGCGTGATCGCCCCGGACACTCCCAGGGCGATGCCCACGACGAGCCCGGCCAGGGCCCGCGGCATCCGCAGATCCATGATGATGAACTCGTCGAACTGCTCGCCCCTGCCGAGGATCGTGGCGATCACCCGGGAAAGGCCGATGGGGAAGTCCCCCACGCTGACGGACAGGCAGAACACCAGGAAGGTCGCCGTCATCAGCAGCAGCGTGACGCACAGGAGCCAGGGCCGCCATACGAACGACACATGCCCCAGGCGTACGCCCGGCGCCACCGACGGCTTCACGTCTGTCACATTCATGCGTTCCTGAACTTTCCTCGCCACACCAGGGCCGCGAAGAACGGGGCGCCGAGAAGGGCGACGACGACTCCCGCGTCCAGCTCACCCGGCCGCACCACCAAACGGCCCACGATGTCACAGACCAGCAGGACGACGGCTCCGAGCAGACCCGCGTACGGCACCAGCCAGCGATAGTCCGGGCCGGTCAGGTACCGGGCCACGTGGGCCACCATGAGGCCGAGAAACGCGATCGGTCCGCACGCCGCCGTCGCCGCGCCCGCCAGCAGGGTGATCGCGACGATGCCGACGGTCCGGCTCAGCGCGATGTTCACCCCGAGCCCTCGCGCCACGTCGTCGCCCAGGTTGAGCAGGTTGAGGGTGGGCAGCTGGGTCAGGGCCAGCACCAGCCCGACCGCGATGAACGCGGTCACCGGCCAGATGACGTCGAATCCGACACCGGCCACGGAGCCGGCGTTCCAGAACCGCAGCGCGTTCAGCGACTCCTTGTCCGACAGCGCGACCGCCGTGGTCATCGCCGCGAGGAAGACCGTGACCCCCTGCCCGGCCAGTGCGAGCGTCAGGGGGTTGCCCGCCCCCCGGCCGATGCTCGACAGCCCGAACACGACGACGCCGGCGACCGCGGCCCCCAGGAAGGCGAACCATACGTACTGGAACGGATTGGAGAGCCCGAACAGTGCGATCACCGTCACCACCGCGAACGAGGCTCCGGAGTTCACCCCCAGCAGGCCCGTGTCGGCGATGGGGTTGCGCGTGTACCCCTGGATCAACGCCCCGCCGACCCCCAGGGCGACGCCCGCCACGATGGCCAGCGCCGTCCGGGGTATCCGCACGGTCTCCACGATGAGCCTGATCTCGGTGAGCCGCTGGTCGGAGTCCGGCGCGGCGAACAGCCCGTGCCACACCTCGCCAGGACTCAACGCGCGCGCCCCGACGGCCAACGACATCACCCCCACGGTCAGGAGGATGACCACGAGCGTGGCCGAACCCACAACCCGGCGCCGGCGGGCTTGCGTTGTTCCCCCGGTCGCGGGGCGCTCAACTGCAGTCGTGCTCATGTCGACGTACGTTATCCCTTTGATCCACTGGGGAGGCGCGGCGGTCGCTCACCCCGCGCCTCGGCCCCGAGCCTCGCGACTGCGGGCTAGCGGACTGTGCTGCCGGCCCCGTCGGTGACCGGCCTGGCCTCGTCGGAAGCGGACTTGACGCCCCGGTCGAGCAGCGAGTCCAGGATCTCGCCGACCCGGATCGCGGTGTTGGACAGCAGGGACGACGTGATGCCGTGCGTGTGCTCCGTGCCCCCCTGCAGGTAGATGCCGCAACGCAGGTCGGAGTCCGTCGCTATGCGGTAGTCGCGCTCGACGCGGACACGGCCCTCGTCGTCGCGGAGGCAGCGGTCCGCGACGTCGCCGAGGAGGCCGACGGGGTCGACGGGGCTGTAGCCGGTGGCGAACACCACGATGTCGGCGTCCAGTTCGCTCTCCTCACCCGTGACGAGGGACTTCACGGTGGACCGGACCTTCTCCGGCGTCTCCTCGACACCGGTGAGCCGGGACACGTTGACGAAGCGCAGCCGCTCGGTCCCGAGGACCTTCTCCTGGTAGGCCTGGCGGTACAGGTCGTCGATGAGGTCGATGTCCACCACGGCGTAGTTGGTGTTGCCGTGGTAGTCCATCAGCTTGCGCTTGATCTCGTCGGGCGCGGTGAAGTACTGGTCGACCGCCTCGGGATCGAAGATCCGGTTGGCGAAGCTGCTGTCGTCGGCGGGGCTGTAGCCGTAGCGCGAGAAGACCGCGCAGATCTCGGCCTCGGGGAAGACGCGGTGCAGGTAGGCGACGTTCTCGGCGGCGCTCTGCCCTGCGCCCACGACGACGAACCGGGAGGGCGACGTGCCCTCCAGCCCGGCGACCTTCGCCAGCAGATCGGAGTTGTGCCAGACGCGGTCGCCGCGCTCGACGCCCTCGGGCATGAGGGGACGCAGCCCGGTGCCGATGACGAGGTTGCGGGCCCGGTGGACCTCGAGGCCCTCGCCGGACCGGACCGTCACGTCCATGTACTCCACGGCTCCGTCACGGACGACGGGGGTGACCCCCACGACCTCGTTGCCGTAGGAGACCATGTCGTCGACCTGGGCCGCGGCCCACTCGAAGTAGTCGTGGAACTCGACCCGCAGCGGGAAGAGGTTCTTGTGGTTGATGAAGTCGACCAGCCGGCCCTTGCTCTTCAGATAGCAGAGGAAGCTGAACTCGCTGGTCGGGTTCCGGAGCGTCACCAGGTCCTTGAGGAAGGACACCTGCATGGTCGCGTCGTCGATCAGCATGCCGCGGTGCCAGCCGAAGCGTGGCTGCTGCTCGAAGAAGTGAGCGCTGACCGCCTCCTGCGAGCCGGTGCGTGCGTTGTGCTCGCTGATCGCGATCGCCATGGCCACATTGGACGGGCCGAAGCCGATGCCAATGAGGTCGTGGACCGGTGTTACGTCGCCAGGAAGAACCTGTGACATGTCACTCCCATCGTGCGGGGAAGCCGCCTGTCAGGCGTGGGGGAAGGTACGGGATGTGAGCACGCCGACGAAGCGGCCCGCTGGAATTTAGGTAAGCCTAAGCTAATCCTGTGGAGCTGTCGATAGGGCAGGCCGGAGCGGCGGTCGCAGGAGCTCCCGCCAACTACGGCTTCACGCCATCGCGTTGCATACTAAGGTAAGGCTTGCTTTACTGACCAACGACCAGTCCCTACCCTGAGGAGGAACCCCATGCGGGTTGTCATGTTCGGATACCAGACCTGGGGGCACCGCACCCTGCAAGCTCTCCTGGACTCCGAGCACGACGTGGTGCTGGTCGTGACCCACCCCAAGAGCGAGCACGCGTACGAGAAGATCTGGAGCGACTCGGTCGCCGACCTCGCCGAGGAGCACGGCGTCCCGGTCCTGATCCGCAACCGACCTGACGACGAGGAACTGTTCGAGCGCCTCAAGGCGGCCGACCCGGACATCATCGTCGCCAACAACTGGCGCACCTGGATCCCCCCGCGCATCTTCGGCCTCCCCCGGCACGGCACGCTGAACGTCCACGACTCACTGCTGCCGAAGTACGCCGGCTTCTCCCCGCTGATCTGGGCCCTCATCAACGGCGAGCCCGAGGTGGGCGTCACCGCGCACATGATGGACGACGAACTGGACGCCGGGGACATCGTCCGCCAGGAGGCGGTTCCCGTCGGGCCGACGGACACCGCCACCGACCTGTTCCACAAGACCGTCGACCTCATCGGCCCGGTGACCACCGGCGCACTCGCGCTCATCGCGTCCGGGCAGACGGAGTTCACCAAGCAGGACCGCTCCCTGGCGACCTTCTTCCACAAGCGCTCCGCCGAGGACATCCGCATCGACTGGAACTGGCCGGCGGAGGACCTCGAACGCCTGGTCCGCGCCCAGTCCGAGCCGTATCCCAGCGCCTACGCCTTCCACAGGGGCAAGCGGCTCGAGGTCCTCGCCGCAGTGGTGTCCGAGGGCCGCTACGGCGGTACGCCCGGCCGGATCTTCTACCGCGAGGGAGACGGCGTGGTCATCGTCGCCGGAGCCGACGCCCGCACGGGCCGCAACCACGGTCTGGCCGTCACCCGCGTACGGACCGAGGACGGCCGGGAGTTGCCCGCGACGGAGTACTTCACCAACATGGGCGGCTACCTGACCAGCCGTCCCTGACCCGCTGGCCTCCACGTATCAACGCGTGACGATTCCGGCGACGAGGTTGATCGTGGTCGCCAGGATGCTGACACCGAAGACGTAGGACAGCAGGCAGTGCCGCAGGGCCACCGCGCGGATGGTGGAACTGGACACGTCGGTGTCGGAGACCTGGTAGGTCATCCCGAGGTTGTAACTGAAGTAGAGGAAGTCGCTGTACTGCGGCGGGTCGTCGGTGTTGAAGTCGATCCCGCCCGCGGTCGGCACGTAGTACAGGTACGCGTACCGCGTGGCGTACATCAGGTGGAGCGCCGCCCAGGCCATGAACACACCGCAGAGTGCCGTGGCGGCGGCGGCGTGGCTCAGGTCGTCGTCGTCGACCAGGAGCAGCACCACGATGCCGAGCAGCCCGCACAGGGCGGAGCCGACGACGGCGAGCTCCTCGGCGACGGGCCTGAACTCCTCGCGCCGGACGTTGTGATGGGTGACGGTGGCGTTCATGGGCCACAGGACGATCCACCCCACCACGACGAAGACCGTCAGCGCGGCGGCGATGCCCGCGAGGACGCCCAGCGGCGTGTTGGCGGTCAGCACCCCGACCACCACGCCGGCGACCGCCCCGAGGACTGCCGCGCCGACGAGTCGGGGAACGGCGGAGAGTACTGACCAGAGGTGCATCGGGGACCTCGCCGAGAGGGCTGCCTCGGCAGGCCGGTGAAGGGTTCGCCCTTCCCGTACGACCATGGCTCGGACACATACGACGCCCCCACGGGCCATGGCATCGAAGGCCCGGCACGAAGGGCGCCACCAGGCTATCCGCGCATCGGCCGGGCGGCAGTGCGGCAGGTCCGGCGACGCGGGAAATGCCGAGTGGCGTGCCCGGAGGTCACCATCGGGCCCGCCACTTGCGGGGAAGGGCGCGCGGACGGAGTGCCGCGTCATCGGGGACGGACGAGCCGCTCCGGAAGCGGACGTTGATCGAGTGCAGCACCGCGGCGGCGGAGCAGGCGACCCAGGAGCTGTGGCCGAGGCCCAGCAGGAGCGCGGCCCCTCCCGCCAGTCCGGCGTTCAGGACCATCCGCGGGGCGGGGGCGGGCAGGACCGATGTGCGACCGGGGCGTTCGTGGAGCTGCCCCGTCACATCGGGCGCGTCGCTGCTGCCGTACTAGTCCGAGGTGCGCTCCCCGGGAGGAAGACCCGCCGCTTCGCGGTCTTCCTCGACGCGCTCGTCGAGTCGCTTCTCGTCCGGGCGCCTGGGCATGCCGCCTCCGTGACCCTTGTCCGGGTCGCCCTCGACCTGCTTGTTGGACTTGTGGTGGTGCTGCGCCATCGTTCTCTCCCTTGCGTTGCCCGGGCGGGCGCCGCGAATGATCCCGGTGCCCGTCAGGATGCGTTGCCGGACGAGGCCTGATCGGGGTACGGGCTGGCGCCCTCGGCGGCTGCGCTGCGGACGGTGCAGTGGAGGGAGTCGATCGTGCGGCGCAGCGGACGGGCGCCGAACTCCGGCTGGTAGCCGTGGGTCACCAGCAGCTTCTTCGCCCCCGGTGCCCGTGAGGGGTCGCCTCCACTCAAACCCGATGTCGATCGCTCCGCAAACGGAGTGGGCCTGTCGGCACAGCGGTAAAGCACGCGGGCAGGAAAGGGCTGTGCAGTCGGCGCGGGAATCGATGCCGTGTCCGGGGCACGCCCGTGACGATCACGGCCCTTGAAGGTCAGGGCGCCGGGCGGGTGCTCTCCCGTACCACCAGCTCGAACCGGGGTACGAGTAGGAGCGGACCAGGAAACCGGTGATGCTGTCAGAAGTTTTGACAGGCCGTGATCCGGGCCGCCAGGGTGTGCGGGTGAGCGATGACCCGACGATCGGTTTCCTGAAGGCGGTCTCCCCGCGCCTGGCCGACTCCGGCAGCGCCACGCTGTACCGGACGGACCCGGACGCCGACTACGGGCCGCTCAACCCGCTTACCCGCGACAAGGTCTGCGGCAGATCGGCGCTCAGGCGGGCCTGTCGCATGAGAAGGTACGCTACCGGCTCGCCCGCGCGGCGAACGCCACCAAGGTGGCCAGGCGCCGGTCCCCGGCGAGGTCGGAGACGGCCTGTGCACGGGCCGCCCGCGCGAAGCGAACCAGCGCCTGGAGCCTTCCCGGGGGTACCGCGGACAGGTCCCACGCGGCGCCGCCGAAGGCGTTCAACGCCTCGTAGCGCTCCAGGGCCTTACCCACCCCGCGCGCGGTGATGTCCCGGGGTGAACGCCGCAGCCGGTCCAGCTCGGACAGACGCTTGCCCGCGGGAACGACGACCAGGCGCTGCAACCCGGCGGCCTGCTCCTTGGTCGGGGCCGCGGCGAGCATGGCCCACAGGCGCTTCTCGGCGCGCTCGCGCGAACCGGAGACCAGCCGTTCCAGCACGGTCACGCCGGGCAGCACAACCTTCTTGTCGACCAGCCGCTTGGTGGCCAGGTCGAACAGCAGGGTCGGGCGCTCGGAGCCGATCCACGCCCGCTGGTACATCCAGCGGGCCAGCCCGAACCACTGGTCGAACTCGAACTTCGTGTACGTGTAGCCCTCGCGTATCTGGTCCTGGTGGTCCCAGCGGGTCTCTTTTGTGCCGTAGCCGGCGAACTCCGCGGGGTCCAGTCCCAACTGCTCGGCGACGTAGTCGACCACCACGGCGGGTACGCCTCGGGGTTGTTCAGGAACGTCCCCAGATACCGGACGGTCCCGAGCTGGACCGCCCAGCCGATCCGGTTGCGCGCGCCCTTGGCGGCCACTGCCCGGCGCCGGGCGGTCTGGTCGAGCAGGAAGGAACCGGCGAGCTGTCCCTCGTCCGGGTCTTCCGCGAACCGGCCGAAGCGCCTGCGTTGGTCCTCGCTCAAAAAGTTGGTGGGCACCGCGCGCTCCTTGATCGTCAACTTGCCTCGCGCGACGCTCCCAGCCTCTCCAACCGCGTGTTCGGTGCTCTTCAATTCCGGCCGGGATCATGGCCCGGCCTGATAAAGAGTCCAGGCCTCGGGGAGCCCATACCGACGATCGAGCGACCCCGGTGTCAGCCGGTCACCCGAGACTTCGCTCCGGTTTGGCCAATGGTGTGGATGTCGTGATCGTCCGGGGCGGTCGTGTTACGTCTCGCGCGGTGGACCGGTTGCGTCGGCAGCAGCGATGCCGGTAGCAGGGCGAGGGCGGCGAGTCCGGCGAGGACCATCAGGGTGGGGCCCGTCGCCGGGGCGGACATTGCTGGGGTCACGCCAGCAGTCAGAGTCCCGGCGGCCGATGGTCTCAACAGCATCATGCTGGCGGCTACGGCGATTCCGAGGGACGGGCCGACGTTCATGGCGGTCTGCTTGAGTCCACCGATAACCCCGGCATAGCCGGGCGGCGCCTCACCCACGACGGTTGCGGTGGCAGTGACCATGACGGTGGCGAATCCCGCGCCAAGGACGGCAAAGGCCAAGCCGGTATCAGCCCACGTGCCTGCCGAGCCGAGCTGGGACAGACCCCCTATGCCAAGGACGACGAGGACCGTACCGAGGATCGCGGTGCGGCGTGGGCTGTACCGGCGCAGCGCGGCGCCGGCGACGGGTGCACCGAGGGCCATGAGCGCGGTCAGCGGGAGTGCCCTCAGACCACTGGCAAGCGGGTCGAGTCCGAGTACGTCCTGGAAAAAGAATGTGGTCACGAACAGCGCGCCGAACATACCGCCGGTGGTGAACAGCAGGATCGCTACTGATGCCGTCACCGCTACGGACCGCGCCACTGCCGGCGGCACGATCGGGTGCGTGGTGCGGCGTTCGTGCCCGACGAACGCCGCCGCGACGCCCGCGAGAGCGGTGAGGCCGAGCCATGTCGACGCGGAGGTCCAGCCGTGCGCCGGTACGCCGGACAGGGTGTGCACCAGGACCGCGAGAGCAGTTGCGAGCAACGCCGCGCCGGTGAGGTCGAGTCGCTGAGTCCCGGTACGTGAGGGCGCCGGCGTCTTCACGGCGAGGGTGAGGGCGGCGATCGCGAGCGCGACGGGGACGTTGATCCAGAACACGGCACGCCAGCCCAGGTGCGCGACGAGAACGCCCCCGAGTACCGGACCGGCCGCCGCGGCCACACCGATCGCGCCGGTACGGATGGCGACCGGCGTACTGAGCCGGTCCGCCGGGTACGCCAGCCTCAGCAGCGCGAGTGTCGCCGGCTGGAGGAGCGCACCAAATACGCCTTGTACGGCGCGCAGGGCGATCACCCAGCCGGCTCCCGGAGCGAGCGCGATACCGGCCGAGGCGGCCGCGAAGCCGAGCACGCCGACGAACAGCATCCGCGGGTGCCCGTACCGGTCGCCCAAGCGTCCGGCGATGACGAGAAGCGCGGCCACCGTAAGCAGGTAGGCGGTACTGGTCCACTGAACCTGCGCCATGCTCGCGCCGAGGTCGTGTTGCAGGCTTGGCTGCGCCACCATGAGTACCGTGCCGTCCAGCGCGACGATCATCGCGCCGACCACGCTGACCAGGAGTGCGAGACGCTGCCGTACGGTTGCGGTCACGATTTCACCGGGCCGAGATGAGCGTCCAGCACCGCCGTGACGAGCCGGTCGAGCTGGCCGCTACCAGGTGCTCCGCCTGGTGGTGGGGCATCGAGGGCGAGCTGGAGGCTCCCCCAGGTCCACAGCTGGGCGAGGCCATGAAGGTTCGACCAGAGGGCGGCGGCCGTCACCGCCGGCGGCGGCTCGGACTCGCCCGGCGCACCCAACTGGTGCGCGGTGGCCTGCTCCGCCCGATGCCGGACGATGAGCTCGACGATGAGCTCGAACAACGGCAGAGTCGAATCTCGGAGCCGCGACTGGCCCGATGCGTGCTTCTCGCTGTCGAGCAGGTCGTGCCGGAACATCAGCTCGAACATGCCACGGTGCTCCAGCGCGTACCCGACGTGCGCCCGCCCGATCTCCTGCAACTGGCCGCGCGGCGACGTCGTGCCGTTGGTCGCGGCTGCGAACCGGACTTTGAGGTCCGCAAAACCGCGGCGGGCGATTGCAGAGAGCAGGGCGTGATGAGTGGGGAAGTACCGACGCGGAGCCCCGTGCGACACCCCCGCCCGTCGGGCGATCTCACGCAGCCCCAACGAGGCGGTTCCGTCGGTCATCACGAGGTCCACTCCGACGTCGATCAACCGTTCCCTGAGAGAGTTCTCGCGTTCCATAGACAGTGTCTACCATGATCCTTTAGACACTGTCTACGATGTCAGGGGATCGCGCGGTCGCGCAGCTCCGAGTGTCGTCAAACGAACGTCTGTCGACACGTGCGTGCGCGATCACGAACCCGCAGGTGGGTGACCTGTGACAGCGATGATTGATCCATTGCCACCGAAGTTTGACCACCGGTAGGTTCCTGCCAGCGAAGTTTGACTGGTGGGGCTGCTGAGGGTCTGGGGGAACGGTGGGGGCACCGGCGCTTGCGTACGGCGATGCCCCGTTATCGGCCTTTGAGCTGGACTTTTACGATGAAGGTGAGCGTCGACGGGAGCCGCTGGGACGGGCCTGGGACACGCGGTTCGAGGCTGGTGATCCGGTCCGTACGTTCAACTGGGCCAAGGACACAGAGAGTTTCGCCGGCTGGTACTACTCGGTGACCGCGGGCGGCCACGTGGGCTACGAGTCCTGGCTGGAGCGGGACCGGCTGATCCTGATGGACCGGGATCCGGAGATCATCGGGATCGCCTCGCAGCCGTTCTGGCTGCACTGGCGCGAGGGGAAGCGTCTGCGCCGCCACGCTCCGGACTACTTCGTACGGCTCGCGGACGGCCGGGGCCGCGTGGTCGATGTCCGTGCCGGTGACCGGATGGACGAGGCGACCGCGGAGCTGTTCGCCGGGACCCGGGTGGCCTGCCGGGCGGTGGGCTGGGAGTTCTCCCACGTCGGCGTCCCCGACCCGGTGCTCATGGGCCAATGTCCGGTGGCTGTCGCGCTATCGCAGGAGCCGGTGCGGCCGCCGCACCGATGTCGCCGAGCTGCTGCTGGACATCTTCGCGGAGCCGACTGAGCTGCTGGCAGGGGCAGTTCAGGCCGGTGACCGCTTGCTGGTGTTGCCCGTGCTGTTCCACCTGATGTGGTCGGGAATCCTGGCCACGGATCTGGAGGGCGGACTGCTTCGGGCCGAGAGCCCGGTCTGGGCGGAAGGGCGGCGAGGATGAGTACGTTGCGACGGCCGGCTGGGATCGCGGTCGGCTCCTGGGTCCGCTACCGGGGCCAGGTCCGCGGGGTGGTCGCCGTTGCCACGAAGACCGTGACCTTGACCGACTCCGGCGGTGATCCGCAGGTGGTGACGGTGGCCGAGCTGGTCGCGGAGGCCGACTTCGCGGTGGTCGACAACCCGGTGCGGATGCCGTTGCCGACCGCGTCGCTGCTGGAAACGTTCCCCGACCGGGTCATGGAAAGGGCCCTGTGGTGGGAGGGGCACATCCTCGAAGTCCTGCACGGCCTGCCGCCGGATGCCGGTGAGTACGCGGTGCCGCGGCCCGAGTACGCGGCGGGCCGCTCGTTGACCGCTCGGCAGCGGGCCAAGGCCGCCGAGCTGACCTCGCTGGGCCACAAGGTGTCGGCGAGTACGGTCGCTCACCGGCGCCGCCGCTACCAGGCCGAGGGAGTGCTGGGACTGGCCGACCACCGGCCGGTCCGCAAGCAGAGCGAGTTCGGCTCGATCGACGAGCGGATCGTGGCGGCCATGCGGCAGGCGATCGCCGAGGGCGTTGACTCCTCGACCCGCAACGGGGCCTTCATCCTCTGGAAGACCGGGGAGATCCTCAAAGAATCCGCTGACGGCCAGGGTGTCGAGCTGCCCTCCGAGCGCACGCTCTACCGGCTGCTGGCCAAGCTGACCTCCGGCACCCACACCTTCGGCACGGCCACCAACCGCCGCTCCAAGGCGCACGGGGCGACAGCACCGTTCGGTGAACTGCCCGCCTTCGCGCCGGGCGAGGTCATGCAGATCGACTCCACGCCGCTGGACGTGCTGGTCCTCCTCGACATCGGGGTGACCGGGCGAGTTGAACTCACCGCCATGATCGATGTCGCGACGAGGACGCTGACCGCAGCCGTGCTGCGGCCGAGCACGAAGGCCGTCGATGCCAGCGTGCTGCTGGCCCGCACCGTCACCCCCGAGCTCATGCGTCCGGGCTGGGTGGACGCCTTGAGGATGTCCCGCTCGCTGCTGCCGCACCGCAGGTTGCTGGACCTGGACGAGCGCCTGGCGCATGCCGCCGCCCGTCCGGTGATCGTCCCCGAGATGATCGTCTGCGACCACGGGAAGGCGTTCATCTCCCGCAACTTCCAGTCGTCCTGCCCCTTCCTGGAGATCGACGTGCAGCCGGCCCACAAGGCGGCGGGCTTCGAGAAGGGGCACATCGAGTCGATGCTGGGCTCGGTGGCCACGCTCTTCGCCCAGTTCCTGCCGGGCTACACCGGCCGCTCCGCCGACCACCGCGGACGGCATCTGGAACGTGAACGCCTGTGGTCCTTGATGGAGTTGCAGGAGTACCTGGATGAGTGGATTGTCGCGAAGTGGCAAAATCGCAGACACGACGGGCTGCGTGACCCGTCCCATCCGGGGCGGATGTTCACCCCGAACGAGAAGTACGCCACGCTCGTCGAGATCTGCGGTTACGTCCCGGTCGCGCTGACCGGCGACGACTACGTCGAACTTCTGCCCGCGGACTGTCGGGTGGTCAACGACTACGGCATCCGCATCAAGAACCGGACCTACGACAGCCCCGAGCTTGGCCCGATGCGCCGCCGGCACTCCGGCGTCCAGGCCAAGCGGGGCCTTTGGGAGGTCCATCGCGACCCCTACGACGTCTCCCGGATCTGGGTACGCGACCATCGCGGCGACGGCTCGTGGGTCCAGGCCACCTGGAAGCACCTGAACCGGGCCCCGATGCCCTTCGGTGACCTGGCCTGGAACCACGTCAGCCACCAGCTGCCCGACGCCACCGAGACCGAGATCGCCGACGCGGTCGCCGACCTGCTCACCCGCGCCCACGCCGGGCCCGAAGAGGCGGACCGGCCGGCGAAGCCGGCCAAGGCCAGCAAGCGGGACCGGCGGGTGGCCGCCCGCACCAAGGCCGCCGGGCCATCCACCCCGGCGCCCCGTCCCGAGCCCGCTCCGCAGACGGCGACCGAAGCCCCGGACGGACCGGCCGAGGATGCCGAGGCGGAGGAGACATTGGCCGAGGTGATCCCGCTGGGCCTGTTCGATCCGCGCGAAGACCCCTGGAGACGCACGTGACGATGCCGGACACCGCAGCCGAGGACACCGGGCGGCACCTGACCACACTGCCCGGATGGCGCCAGTTCGCCGTTGACCCGCCCGCACCTCCGGCACTGCTGACCGCCGCCAAGTACGCCGCGCTGCCTGCGCCGGACAAGTACCTCTACGACGAGACCCGCCTCGACCACCACGCACGTCTGCTGGTGGTGGCCACCTCCACCGTCCGCCACACCGTCGCCACCGGCCGGCGTCTGGTCGTGCTGAACCGGCACGCCATCAGCGCCCGCCGCGGGCTGATCGTCTCAGGGCCCGCCGGGACAGGGAAGACCATCGCGATCACCCAGCTCGGCCTGGCGCACGAACTCCTCGACCGCTCCCGCCATCCCCATGCCCAGGACCGGATCCCGGTCCTCTACGTCACCCTCCCGCCCGCCGCGACCGCCCGCATGATCGCGGCCGAGTTCGCCCGCTTCCTGGGCCTGCCCGTGAGGGCCCGCTTCAACATCACCGACATCATCGAGGCCGTCGTCGGTGTCTGCACGGATGCCCGCACGGGTCTGGTGCTGGTCGACGAGCTCCACAACATCTCGCTGACCAGCCGCAATGGCGCCGAAGTCGCCGACACCCTGAAGTACTTCTCGGAGCGAATACCGGCGACCTTCATCTACGCCGGCATCGACATCGAGGGCAGCACCCTGCTGTCCGGCACCCGCGGCGCCCAGATCGCCGGACGCTTCACCCTCATCCCCACCCATCCCTTCCCCTACAACCGGGAATGGAAGGGCCTGGTCGCGCAGATGGAGAACACTCTGCTTCTGCACCAGCACGCGCCGGGCAGCCTGGCCGCGCTCGACCGCTACCCCCACGACCGCACCGGCGGCATGATCGGCGCCCTGTCTCATCTCATCCGCGGCGCCGCGATCGACGCGATGCTCACCGGCACCGAGGAGATCACCCGGGACGGACTGGACGCGGTCCCGCTGGACTTCGCCGCCCAGGAGGCCACGACCGCCAAGCCCCGGGCGGCACGATGACCGTGAACCTCGTCCCCGACCCCTCGGTGACCCAGCTACCCGTTCAGGTCCGGCCGCTTCCGCGCGAGGGCACCGATGCGTTCATCGTCCGCCTCGCCCACGCCAACCACCTCAAGGCCGGCTACCTGCGGGACTACCTCTGCGAACCGCCCCACCACAAAGGCACCCCGAGCTACAGCCGCCTCGGTGCCGCGACCGGCCGGGACCCCGCCGCCCTCCGGGACACCCTGGAAGGCACGTCCGGCACCTGCAAAGAGTGCAACGCGCCGCTCCCGGCGACCAAGCCCGGCGCCAGAAGTCCCCGCCAGCACTGCTCCGCCCGCTGCCGTCAGCGAGCCCACCGAAGACGCCACCGCCCCGACCAGTCCACTCAACCACGGCCGCTGATCTGCGAGTTCTGCACGAAGCCCATCGCCGCGACGGCCGAGGGAGAAGCCCGGCGCTGGTGTTCATCGCGCTGCCGCCACCGGGCACTCCTCCAACCGGCCGGACCTGCCGTCGTCGAGCGGCAGACCGATCTCTCCGAGCAGAGGCCCACGGCCGGCTGCAGTCACTGCGGCACCCCCATCGACCCAGGCCGGACCGGCGCCCGGCGATACTGCTCTGCCGCCTGCCGCCAGAGAGCGTTCCGGCGGCGGAAGGAAGTACGCGACAACGTCCCCGCTCACAACGGCCTGATCAACCCGTGACCACTGCCCGAGCGGACAGCCACCCGCAGCCCCCGCGACTCACCCGCCTGCCCATCCAGGTCCGGCCACACCTCGGCGAGGGCACCGAGTCCTTCATCCGCCGTCTCGCCCGCGCCAACCACCTGCCCTACAAATACCTGCTCAGGGTCCTTTGCCGACGCGGCAGTTACGGGACCCCAGACCTCGACCTGCTGGCCCAGGCCACCGGACGGACCGTCACCAACCTGCGACGGGCACTCCCCGATGCCCCGGGACGCGTTGACTCCGACCCGGATCGAACCTGTGTCTTCTCCAAAGCGCTCGATCGCCGGGTCACGGACTCCCCGACCAGGCTCAACCTCGTCATGCTCCTGTTCGACGCCTACCAGGACGGCACACACCGGCAGCAGCTCAGCGCCCGCTACAAACTCGACCGGCGCATCGTCCGCATCGCACTCCAGTATCAGCAACCGCGCGGTCCCATGCGCCACACCCACAACCTCGTCATGCTCCTGGCCGCGATCGACGCCGCAGACCTGCACGACATGCTCACCCCCGTGACGTCCGCACTGCCCTCGTGATCACGGTCAAACTTCCCTACGTTGTTCTGCGGGACGGACGGCGCTACGAGCCAGCTCCGCCGGCAAGGGCTGCCGCATAGGTAGGGACGCGACACGCTGCGCGCGGCCAGTTGGCCTGACCGACCCCGTCAGACCAGACAGAACTCGTTACCTTCCGGGTCTGCCATCACCACGTGATCCGGCCTGCCCTGCAACTCGTCCTCGCGGACTACCGTCGCGCCCGCAGCGGTCAACCGCTCCACCGCCTCGACCACGCGCGGCCAGCGCACCTCCCACGGGGTTTCACGGCCACCACCAACTTGCACGTCGATATGCAGCCGGTTCTTCGCCACCTTCGGCTCCGGCACCTTCAGGAAGGACAAGGTGGGGCCCACGCCGTCCGGATCTGAGAGGTACGCCCCGTCATCCCACTCGTCCTCCGGAACCTCATGATGCGAAAACCACTCCTCCCAGCTCCCGAACCCTGCGGGCGCGGGCTTCTCCTCGTAGCCCAACGCCAGCGCCCAGAACGCGGCCAGTTTCCCCGGGTACGCGCAGTCGATCGTCAAGCTCCACTTGGTCCCCATGAGCCCTCCCCAGTCGGATGAACGGAGAGTACCGCGCACCTCCGACACCTCATGCCCGCTACCTCAAGCGTGCGCCGCGACTTGACGAACGGCATTAGGAATCGATGGCAAACCGTCAAACTTCGCTGTCACAGGTCAGTGGGTACTGTCGACAAGTCGCGTCGAAAATCAACGTCGGTGAACGGTCGGCGGGGTCCGACAATGCTCCTTGGCTACTGCCGCACTTCGACGGCCGACCAGAACCCCGACCACCAGATCGACGCGCTTCTGCGCAACGGCGTCGACCGCGACAACATCCGCGTCGACGTCGCCAGTGGCGCGAAAGCCTCCCGACCCAAGCTCGATCTCGTCATGCAGCTCATGCGTGAAGGCGACACGCTGAAGGTCACCCGGCTCGACCGGCTCTCCCGCTCAGTGCTGCACCTGGTGACCCTCGGCGCCCGAGCTGCGCGACCGCGGGATCGGGCTGCACGTCATCGAGCAGGGCATCGACACCGCCACCATGGAGGGCCGGGGCATGTTCGGGATGCTCTCCGTGCTCGCGGAACTCCAGCGCGAGCTGATCGTGGCGAACACGAACGACGGGCTCGCCTCCGCACGGGCCCGCGGCCGGGTCGGCGGCCGCCGACCGAAGCTCACGGCCGACCAAGCCGAGCTCGCCCAGCAGCTCTACGACGAGAGGGAGAAGACCGTCCAGCAGATCGCTGACATGTTCAACGTGCCAAGATCGACGGTGTACGGACACCTCGACAAGACCAAGACCGTGCCCCGCCAGCCGAAGAAGACCGCTGCCGCGAAGTCCTGACCACTACCTTGCGTCTGGCGTCCGTGCTGGGATTACGGGTCCGACTTCGTTGCCACCGGCTCCGACACGGCCCAGATCACCGCCTGTCAAAACTTCTGACAGCAACACCGGTTTCCTGGTCCGTTCCTACTCGGCCCCCGAACCCCGCGGTGAGTCGCGAGTGCGGCGCCATCGCGCCCGCGTCGATCCTGCGCGTCAGCGCGTCCACGACAGCTCCGCGATGCCCCGCTTGTCGGGAGCGAAGTCCGAGTACGGCGGCATCTGGTGGAACCCGCAGCGGCCTCTACGACTTCGACCGCGAGCCGAAGTTCGACCCGGTTGCGGAGCGTGACCGCTCAACGCGTCACCCGAGCGGCACGGCCCGGCGGGCGCAAGCCTGTCGCGGGTGCCATGTTTCCGACGGTGCACCAGCGGTAACGGGATACGTGGGGCGGCACCGCGTACCCGTGCCGTCGGACCCGTGTACGGGTGGGCCGAGCCCCTGAAGTGAACGAGGAGGAGAACGCCATGCCGGCAGGATCCAGCCCCAAGCGTGAGCGTCAGTACGAGCACGTCAAGGAGAGTGCCGAGAAGCGCGGCACGTCCGAGAAGCGTGCGAAGGAGATCGCCGCCCGCACGGTCAACAAGGAGCGCGCCCGCTCGGGGGAGGCGAAGACGGCGAGCAGGACGTCGACACGCGACCCGAAGTCGGCCTCGCAGCGTGGCGGCGAGCGCTCGCACAAGGGTGCGCAGGGCCGCACCAAGGACCAGCTGTACCAAGAGGCCAGGAAGAAGAACATCGAGGGCCGCTCGACGATGAACAAGGAAGAGCTCCTCAAGGCCGTCAGCCGCTGAGCCGCCGCCGTGCGGCTTCCGCCGCCCGCAGGGACGGTCGCCCATCCTGCGGGCGGACCGGGCGGACCGGGCGGCCTTCCTGCGTGTCCGGCACGTGCGAGACCCTCTCCGCCGAGAGCTCGACGACCGGGCCGCAGGACCTCTCAGAGTGCGCGCAGGGCGGGCAGGGGCTTGTCCTGCGCGCAGCGGATGAAGGTCCGGGCGAGCGCGACGTCGGTGAACCCTGCCCCGGTATGGGCGCGCACCGCATCTACGAACTTCCACCCGGCACCGCGACACCCATGGGGGACACGCGTCTCAGACAGGTCCCACAGCCTGGCGTTGTCCACGTCGAGTGCGTGCCGTGTTGGTTCACGTACCCTCCGTCGAAAAGCTCCCCAGTGATCTGCACGACTTCCTCGAGCATCACCAGACGCACATGGGCGGCCGGCCACCCGGCGCCGTCCACGTGCTCGTTGAGGTTCTCGCCGGAACCCGGTCCGAGCCGGAACCTCCCCTCGGAGAGCAACTGCAGCGTCGCCGCCTTGCGCGCCACCACCGCGGGATGGGAGCGCGTGGTCGGACCGGGCCGAGCCGCGTCATCGGTCGGAGACGGAGAAGAGGGCACCTTCGGAGTCGGAGATCACGAACGCGCTCCTCGAGGAGCCATCGGGCGAGGGTACGGATATCGCTTCGCCGCCGTGATCGACGGCTGCGGCCGCCGTCTGCTCGCTGTCCGGGACGAAGAAGTCGACGATCCACCGCGTCCGCGCTCTGGGGTCCGGAGCGGCATCGGTTGCTCCGCCTCGCAGAGTGGCCACGGTGCGCCCCCCGGCCTGGATGAGCACGTGGTCCTGTGCGTAGTCGACCGTACAACTGCCGGACGGCCCGGCCGCCCAGTCGAAGACCTCGGCGTAGAAGATGGCCGCCTCGAAGGCGTGTCGGGTCTGCAGGTCCAGCCGAGCCGGCGCCCCCTCTCCCGCCGACCAGGCCGGAGTCGACCCCTCCCAGAAGCCGAACGTGGCCCCTTCCCGGTCTGCAGCGACCCCGGCGCGCCCGTCGCCCAGCGGGATCGGGCCCACCGCGAGTGTGGCGCCGCGTTCCCTGACTCTGTCCGCTGTCCCGTCCGCGCTGCTCACGGCGAAGTACGGAATCCAGACGGCGGAGGGACCGTCGCCGCCCGGGCAGCGCCCGATTCCGGCGACCGGTCTGCCGTGCGCGAGGGCGACCGAGAAGTCGCTGCCGAGACTGCTGGGGTGAAATTCCCAGTGCATGACAGTGCCGTAGAAGGACTGAGCCGCACGCAGATCCCGTGCCGCCAGATTCACCCAGCAAGGCGCCCCGCATTGCGGCGAGATCCTTTCGAGGGCTGACATCCGACGCTCCTTCGCCCGGACCGCACGACGGCAGGGGCGGAGCAGTCCTGATCCGCGGGGCTCGTGGTCCCCACTGGCCGATGGACACCCGACAGTGCGGGGCGGCCGGCCCCGTACACCACGATGCCCCCGTCCCCGCCGACCCGCACCTCGGCACGACGGCGCTCACGCCGGATGCCCCGCCGGCGGATCCGGCTCAGCCGGATCCGCCGATGCGGGTGAAGACGCTGGTTTCCAGGCGGGCGAGAAGATCTGCGGGAGTGCGGTAGATCTCCACCGCCCCGGCCTGTTCGAGCTCCGCTCTGGGAATTCCGCCCGACAGGAGGCCCACGGCAGCCACCGACGCTCCGGTCGCCGCTTCCATGTCCCACACGGAATCGCCGACGTAGACCGTCTCTTCGCTGCGTGCGCCGGCGAGATCCATCGCGTGCCGGATCGGATCCGGGGCGGGTTTCCCCTCGTCGACGTCGTCGGCACTCGCCGTGTCGGCGATGGCGTCGTCGGCGTCGAGTGCCCGTCTCATGGCCTTGAGCTCACCACCGGATGCGGACGTGGCCAGCACTACGGTCCAGCCCCGTGCGGACAGGGCGCGCAGAAGATCCGCCGCGCCCTCCAGGGGCGGTAGCCGTTCGAAGTAGGTGGCGTACAGAGCCGCGTGCACGGCACTGATCCGCGTGTCCTGCTCGCGGTCCCGCCCTGGCCCGAGAAGGTGCTCGACGAGGTCGGCGGATCCACGTCCGATGGCCCGGTGCACCGCGGTCATCGGAATGATGTGGCCTGCCTGTCGAAAAGCCTCCCACCACGAGGTCACATGCAGGTAGTTGGTGTCCACAAGTGTCCCGTCCACGTCGAACAGAGCAGCAGGCGCCATGGCCTTCCTCCCTCGGCAGCTGTACGCAGCAGGTGCGCGGCGCCGCGGTCGGACGTCAGAATTCGACCGCCTCTGCGGCGCATATGCGGGCGCCCATGTTCCGTTCCATCATGTGGAGTGCGGCCTGAGCGAGGTCCGCATGAATATGGGCGACCCCCTCCTCAGGAATCGTAAGACCTAGGTGGCGGATATGCGCATCCAGTGCCGAGTAGAGAACGCATTGCTCCGTCACCTGACCGCAGAGAACGAGATGGCCGACGCCCACCTGGTCGAGCAGGTACGGCAGGGGTGTCTCGTAGAAGATCGAGTGCCTGGCCTTCACCACGAAAAGTGACTGCCCGTCCGGCTGCAGCGGTTCGACCAGATCGGGGCGCGCGCCGGCCAGTGCCGATTCCACGATCTCCCCGTGATGCGAACGCCATTCCCCGAAGTTGTCGTTGGCATAGATGACCGGTGTGCCGTTCGCACGAGCCGTCCGCAGCAGCCCTGCGATGACGGGAACTGCGCGTTCTGCCGAGGGAATCAGCTGCTCGGCATCCTGATGGTCATAACCATTGATCATGTCAATGACGATCAGCGCCTTACTCAGCATGAATCCCATGGTGCCATTCACTCGCGTCCGCAGCGAATTTCCTGGGGCTCGATGTCGGCAACGGGAGGACGTGGGGCACTGTCCATGTGCGCGGTCCCGAATCCCGTCGGGGCCCCTGCTCGCGTGAAGCCGGAAGCACGGGGCAGTCGGTGGGTGGCAGGAACAGCACGCCCGGCCGTGGCGGTCGGCAAAATAGGGCTCGGGAGGCCACGATGGTGCGGACGGTGGGTGTCGAGGAGGAGCTGCTGCTCGTCGACGAACAGAGCGGTGAGCCCCGCGCACTGTCGACGGCCGTGCTGGCCCTCGCGGAACGCCGTGCGAAGGGCGACTCGGTCTTCGAGCCGGAACTCCATGACCAGCAACTGGAGTTCGCCACCGAACCGCGCACCGACATGCGCGAACTCGCGGACGAGATCCTTCGCTCACGGGCCGAGGCGGCGAAGAGTGCCGCCCAGGCCGGTGCTGCCGTGGCAGCCATGGCGACAGCGCCTCTGCCGGTCAGCCCTTCGATCGGCGAGGGCGAGAGGTACCGGTGGCTCGCCGAGAGGTTCGGACTGACCACGCAGGAGCAGCTGACCTGCGGATGCCACGTGCACGTCTCGGTGGAGTCGGACGAGGAGGGCGTCGGGGTGCTGGACCGTATACGCCCCTGGCTGTCGGTGCTCCTTGCGCTGAGCGCCAACTCACCCTTCTGGCAGGGCCTCGACAGCGCGTACGCCAGTTATCGGAGCAGGGTCTGGGGGCGCTGGCCTTCGGCCGGACCGGTCGAGGTCTTCGGTTCCGCCGACCGCTACCACGAACAGGTCGCGGCACTCGTCGACACGGGGGTTCTGCGCGACAAGGGAATGATCTACTTCGACGCACGGCTCTCGCACCGGTACCCGACAGTCGAGGTCCGGGTGGCCGATGTGTGCCTCGATCCGGCCGACGCCGCGCTGCTCGCCACCCTCGTGCGCGGGCTGGTCGACACGGCGGCACGCAGCTGGTCCGAAGGGGAGCCGCCCGACCCGGTCGGGGTGGGTGTCCTGCGCATGGCCGCCTGGCAAGCCGGACGGGAGGGGCTGGACGGGCAGCTGCTCCACCCCCTGACCATGCTGCCCGAGCCCGCGTCCGAGGTCGTGGGCGCCCTGCTCGCGCACGTCCGCGACTCCTTGGAGGAGAGCGGCGACCTCGCATGGGCCGAGGCCGCGCTCAAGAACGTACTGGAGCGCGGGACCGGGGCACGGATCCAGCGGGAGGCACTCGACCGCACGGGCAGTCTCCGTGACGTAGTGGCCGCGTGCGTGGCCAGGACGCGCGGCTGACCCCTGGAACTGCCCTCCCGGGCCTTGATCTTCCCAGGTCACAGGCTCAGTCAGGGTACGACACCGTCGACACGTCCTTCCCGCAGGTGCGGAGGCTGCACCATCTGCGCCGACCGCTCTCGTCGGGAAACACCCAGCCGCAGCCCTCCCCCGGACATACCCGGATCATGAATCTGGCCGGAGCGGCCAGCAGTTCGGCCGCGCTGCGGGCCACAGCGAGAAGGGGCAGACGCAGTCCGGCGGACGGCGACAGTCGCCACCGGCCCAGTCTGTCCTGTCCGAAGACGAACGCGGAGGTTCTTGCCGCGGCCTCCGCCACACCGGCTACCGCTTTGAAGGCCCGCACATCATCGATGTCGGTCAGAACGGTGTAGAGCTGCGTACGGAACTCCCGGGCCTCCCGCAGGACTGCCGCGGCATCATTCGGTTGCTGCAGTGCCTGCTTGAGCAGCCCCGACACGACATGGGCCTCCGCGAGATCCATATGGCCTGCCCATACGGCCAGTGTGGAGTACGAACGCAGCCACTCGGATCCGGGCAGGGGAGGCCCGCCCCAGCCGGCGTAGGTGTTGCAGAACTCGAGCGCGGGGTGACCGCTCGTGGACCAGGGCAGCCATTCCTCCCCCACACGCACCGCGTACACGGGCCCGGGCGGCCGGTCCAGCCGGGGATCACCCCGCAGCATGCGCTCGTTCAGGGTCCGCAGTCGGTCGCCCGGCTCGACGCCGAGACGGCTCACGAGCGCCTGCCGGGTGAGCCGGTAGAGGTCGAGGGCCTCGGCCTGCCGGCCGCTTCTGCGCAGCCCGGTCATCTGCGCGGCGACGAGCCTCTCCCTTTCGGGGTGCCGGGGGGCGAGCGGTGAGAGTTCGGCGACCACCTTGTCGTGCTCGCCGAGTTCCAGGTGGGCTTCCGCTCTCTGTTCCAGTGCGGACATCCTCAGTTCGCCGAGGTGGCTGCCGAGCCGCGTGCGCAGCGCGTCGTCGGCCACGTCGGCGAGCAGCGGCCCGCGCCAGAGGGCAAGTGCCTCGTCGTAGTGGCGCACACGCTGGACGGCGTCCGTGGTCGCCCGTGCGCGGCCGCACAGGGCGATGAAGTCTTCGGCATCGATGGTGTGACCACCCGGGTCGAGGACATAACCGCCGTGCCGGGTGTCGATGTGCAGCCCGTGCGGCCGCAGTCGGGCGCGGATGCGGCCTATGTAGGTGTGGATGGTGCGGCGGGCGGACGCGGAGGCATCACCGTCCCACAGCAGGTCGGCGAGGCGGTCGGTGGCGACGACCCGCCCTGCCTCGAGGAGCAGGACCGAAAGGAGGCAGCGCTCCTGACGGCGGTCGGCGACAAGGATCCGCGCACCTTCGTGTCGGGCCTCGAACGGACCCAGCAGTTGGAACTCCATGGCCTTGGTGAGCGTATCCGGCCCGACCGCGCGGCAGACAGGCGTGGTCAGCGAGTGGTGAGAAGCCGGGGTCACTCTTTGGCCGGGACACCAGCCGAACCTCACTCACGGGAAGTCATCATGCGACGAACAGCTCTGGCCATCGGATCAATCCTGGCAACCACGCTCCTGGGCGCGACGCCGGCCCACGCCACCGGCGCCGAACACTCCGGCCTGCAACACGATCTCGGCTGGGAGCCCGCGCCTTCCGCGCCCTGGGATGTCGCCGCGGGCCACCGATGCGACTTCGCCATCCATGGCGAACCTGTCGTGGACGAGGTGGTGCAGCGTGTTCTGGCCCGGTACCCGGACGGGTCGCCGAAGAGTGTGGCGTACAGGGGGGACCTCGTCGTCCGGGTCACCAACAAGGTCTCGGACGTCTTCTACGACGCGGACGCTAGCGGCTCCGCGATCGTCGAGTACCGCGCCGACGGTTCGCAGTTCTGGTCGGTGCTGGGGCCGGTCCTGGTCGGCGTGGGTGAGGGCAACCTCGACCGGGGCATGTACGTCGTCGACGGCGTGTACACCCTCGCCATCAGCGCGTCCGGCCACAAGACCGTGACCATGGCTCATGGCTCGACGACGGACATCTGCGAGCGGATCTCCTGAACCGCACGGCTTGACGGGCCACTTCCCGGCGTCGCCGCGCCCGTGGAGCGCAGGAGTTCCACGGAAGCCGTCAGAACGGCATGCGCCAGCGGGCGCGGCGACCGGCCGAACCACTGCGTCCTACGGCCTTGGAGCTGCTGCGGAAGGGCTTGCTGAAGGCGCGGCCCAGGGCGCCGGGCGCCTTGCTGCCCGCGCGGGAGCCCAGCCCCAGCGTGCGCTGGGTTCCGCGCTCGGGGTGGCGGGAGAGCTTCGGGACGAAGAAGGCGAGGACGGCCAGGACAACACAGACGGCGACTATTCCGACGATGATCATCAAATCTCCTTCTGTAGTGGTGCAAGCCTCGCCTGCCCGCCGGGGGCGCCCTCAATCCGGCTGACCGCTCCGAGACTGCGACACCGGCCGCGTCCCCTCACCGAGTCGCGTTGCGCCTCATCCGTCATGGCATTCCTTCCCAGCTCGAGCGGCCACCGCCGCGCTCACCCGCACTCGTACTCACCGATGCCGGCCGCCTCCTCCGGTCGTCACGCGGTCGAACTCGTTCGGTCAGCGCCGAACAAGACCGGTGCGGCGCACGTACTGGAGCTACGAGCAAGCCGGAACGGACCGATGCCCGATGAAGGATGGACGAGATGACCGCAACGACAAGAAGCGGCCGGACCTGGCGGGGGCGCGGGAGCATTGCTCTGGTCGCCTGTGGTGCGCTGGCCGCCGGAGGACTCACAGCTGCCGGCGTGGGCATGCTGGAGCCGGAGACGGCGACAGCCTCGAGCCACCGGGAAGCGCCCCTGATCTCCGGGCAGCCCCAGTTCGACAACACCGACGTGTACGCGTTCGTCAGCCCCGACCATCCCGACTCGACGACGCTGGTGGCGAACTGGCTGCCGTTCCAGGAGCCGGCCGGTGGCCCCAACTTCTACACGTTCGCCGGCGACGCCCGCTATGACATCCACATCGACAGCGACGGTGACGCCCAGGACGACCTCCTGTACCGGTTCACCTTCAAGGACCACCGGAAGAACGAGAACACTTTCCTCTACAACACGGGCCCGGTGGAGAGCCTGACCGATCCGGACCTCAACTTCACTCAGACGTACGACCTGGAGCTGCTGCGGTTGCAGCACGGGAAGCCTGTCTCGCGCCACCCGCTGGCGAAGGGCCTGCCGGTCGCGCCGTCGAACGTCGGCAAGGCGTCGATGCCCGACTACCAGGCGCTGCGCGACCAGGCGGTTCAGAAGATCGCCGGCGGGCTCAAGGCCTTCGCCGGTCAGGCCGATGATCCGTTCTTCCTCGACCTGCGGGTCTTCGACCTCCTGTACGGCGGTGATCTGTCGGAGGTCGGCAACGACACTCTCCAGGGCTACAACGTCAACACGATCGCCCTCCAGGTGCCGAACTCGTACATCCGGGAGTCCGCCGAGCAGCCGGTGGTCGGCATCTACGCGACGACGGAGCGGAAGAACGCATACGGCGACTGGACGCGGGTGTCGCGGCTCGGCATGCCGCTGGTCAACGAGGTCGTCAATCCGGTCAAGGACAAGGACAGGTTCAACGCGTCGTCGCCCGAGAACGACGGCGACTTCCTGAAGAACGTCACCGAACCCGAGCTGCCGAAACTCATCGAGGGAATCTACAAGATCAAGGCTCCGGCGGAGCCGCGCGACGATCTCGTCTCGGTGTTCCTGACCGGGGTGAAGGACCTCAACCAGCCTCCGGCGGTCAAGGCTTCGGAGATGCTGCGCCTCAACACGTCCATCAAGCCGGTCGCGGAGCCGAAACGGCTGGGGGTGCTGGACGGCGACAACGCGGGCTTCCCCAACGGGCGGCGTCTGACGGACGACGTGCTGGACATCGCGCTCCAGGTCGTCGAGGGCGAACTCGTCGGTTCGAAGAACGACCTGGGCGACGCCGTCGACGCGAACGACAAGAAGTTCGGCACCGCCTTTCCGTACGTCGCCCTGCCCACCGCCGGTTCCGACGTCAGGGCGTCGGAGGCTGCCACGAAGGCGAACACCACAGGACTGACGGGCGGGATGTCCTCGATCACCGCGTCGTGGGACGACGACACGGTGATGCTCGCCTCCGCGGGAACGGGAGCCGCGACGGTGCTGCTGGTCGGCTTCGGCACGGCGTGGCTGCGTTCCCGCCGTCGAACCGGTCAGCGGTCCTGGCTCGGCTGACGCCCAGCCGTCGGGCTGTCGGGTGCCACGGCGGACCGGAGCCTCTCGTGACCAGGGCCCGCCGGCCGGCGTTACGCACTCCCCCACGACGCTGCCGAACCACCACCGACCGAGAACGAGGAGGGCAGGATCGATGCCCGTACGCACGCCGCGGTTCGCGCGAAGGTTTCAGCGACGGCACGGGCCGGGGCGTTGGCGCGTCTCCGCAGTCGTGGCGGTGGCTCTCGGGCTCACGTTCACCTCGGTGGCGTCCGGGGCCGGCGGTGATGCGGTGCGGCCCGAGCGCGCCGGGAGCGCGGTCGCGGCGGATGTGCCCGTCGAGCAGTTGGCCGTCGGGGAGCTGGCGCAGGGCATCACCACCTTGCAGCGGCACCTCAGGACGCAGCCCCGGGACGCCACCGGGTGGGCGACCCTGGGCGCCGCATACGTCGAACAGGCTCGGACCAGCGGTGATCCGACACGGTATCCGCAGGCCGAGGCGGCGTTCGAGCGTTCACTGAAGCTGCGTGCCGCGGACGGGAACGACGCGGCACTCGCCGGTCAGGCGGCGCTGGCCGCCGCGCGCCACGACTTCGAAGCGGCGCTGATGCTGGTGGACCGGGCGCTGAGGGTGAACCCGTACAGCGAGCGGGCGCTGTGCAGCCGGGTCGATGCCCTGGTCGAACTCGGCCGCTACGACGAGGCGCTGGAGGCGGTGGAGCTCGCCGACCGGCGGCGTCCCGGCATACCCGTGTTCACGCGGTACGCGTACGTCCTGGAGTTGCGCGGCGACGTGAAGGGGGCACGTCGGGTGCTGCTGCGGGCGCTGGCCTCGGCATTCAGTACGGCCGACGTGGCCTATGCGGCCACGTCACTCGGCAACCTTTCCTGGTCCCAGGGTGAGTTCCGTCAGGCGCTGAAGCATTTCGCGACCGCTCTGCGCGGCGAACCGGAGCACCTGCCGGCGCTGGAAGGACGCGGTCGCGCCCATGCCGCGCTGGGCGATCGAAAGCGTGCGGTGAGCGATCTCGAGGGGGTCGTACGGCGTTACCCGCTGCCTGGGCAGCTCGCCGCCCTCGCCGAACTGTACGAGGCGGGCGGACAGCGTCGGCAGGCCGAGGAGCAGTACGCGCTCATCCGCATCTGGACCCGTCTGGCCCGCGCCAATGGCGTCGCCACCGATCTGGAGTCCTCCCTCCTCGAGGCCGACCACGGCAACGCCGCCGAGGCGTTGAAGTCGGCGCGCGCCGAATGGACCCGCCGCGAGAGCGTGCACACGGCGGACGCTCTCGCCTGGGCGCTGCACGCGAACGGCAGGAACCAGGAGGCACTGACGTACGCGAAGAAGGCGACCTCCGGGTCGCCCGGCTATCGGAACGCCTCTTTCCTCTTTCACCGGGGCATGATCGAGCGCGCTCTCGACGACGACGGAGCTGCCCGGCGCCATCTGCGGGCCGCGCTCGATCTGAATCCGGGCTTCTCACCCACGGGAGCCCACGACGCCGCATCCGCCCTGTCGGCGCTGACCCGGCCCCGGGGTGACTCATGATCCGCCGTACCGCCGCCTGCGCTCTCGCCACGCTGGCGACGGGCACTGTCCTGGCTCTGCTCCCGGCGCGGGCGGCGCAAGCACACCCCTTGGGCAACTTCACGGTGAACCAGTACGACGGTCTCGTCGTCGTTCCGGGGCAGCTCAGCGTGGACCACGTGGAGGACCTGGCTGAGATCCCCGCCTCGCAGGAACGGATCCGTATCGACACCGACCGGGACGACCGGCTCGCGCCGGACGAACTGTCGGCATGGGCCCGGGCGCGGTGCGACGCTGCCGCCGAGGGTGCTCGGTTCACGGTCGGGGGCAGGGACGCGGGCGGCACCGGGGTCTCCGTCTCGGTGAGGAGCGCGAAGGCGCAGGTGCGTGCGGGGCAGGCGGGGCTGCAGACACTGCGCGTGACCTGCGGGATGGCGGCGCCGCTGCAGGATGGCGCGCGGTTGCGACTCTCGTACCGCCCGGCGGACGTAGCCACCGGCGTCGGGTGGCGGGAGATCACCGCACGGGGCGACCGGATGACGATCTCGGGGGCGGGCGTGCCCGACACCTCCCGGTCCCGGCGGCTGACCGCGTATCCCGACGACCTGCTCTCCTCACCGCCCGACTCGCGTTCGGCCACGTTCACGGTCCGCCCCGGCGGGTCGGCGCTGCGGGCGGGGACCGAGGACGAGGCGAACGCCTCCCCGGCGTTGGGCGTGCTGCCGCGCGGGACGGACCGTTGGACGCAGGCGCTGACCGGGCTGGTCGCCCGGCACGAGCTGACCGTGGGCTTCGCCGCGCTGGCGCTCGTGGTTTCGCTGCTGCTGGGCGCCATGCACGCGTTGGCCCCGGGGCACGGCAAGACCATGATGGCCGCCGCCGCAGCAGCGGGCGGCCGTGGTTCCTTGCGCGACATGCTGGCTCTCGGGGCTTCGGTGACTCTCACCCATACGCTGGGCGTCTTCGCGCTGGGTGCCCTGATCACCGCCGGCTCGGCGGCGGCGCCGACCGTGGTGTCCTGGCTGGGTATCGCGAGCGGCGCCCTGGTCGCGGTCGCAGGGGTGCTTCTGTTGCGCAGGGGGTGGCGTCTGCGCCACCGCACTCACGGCCCCGGTCATCACGGAAGCCGCGCATCCGGGCATGAGCACGCCCCTGCACACGAGCGCGGTGAGGACACCGGAACTCCGCACGGTGAGGAGCGGGTTCCCGCTCTCGCGACGGTGCGCCGAGCCGAGCACTCCGGCGAAACCGCAGACCGCTCCCCCACACCGGCGGGTACCGGCCAGACGCACGGCGACGATCATCACCATGGGCATGACCACAGCCATCCCCACAGTCATTCCCACAGCCACGTGCCGCCCGCCCCCGGGCTCCGCGGCGTGATACTCCTCGGCCTGGCCGGCGGGTTGGTGCCGAGTCCCTCCGCCGTCGTCGTACTCATCGGCGCGGCCGCTCTCGGTCAGGCGTGGTTCGGCTTCCTGCTGGTCCTGTCGTACGGAGGCGGGCTGGCGCTGACGCTCGCGGGAGCCGGGTTCCTGGTGGTGCGGCTACGGGAGACCACGGCCCGGAGGCTGGTCCAGCGGCCGCGAAGCCGGGTACTCGCGCGTGCCCACCGGCTGGCGCCGCTCGCCACGGCCTCCGTCGTCCTGATCCTCGGGTGCGGACTGGTGTTCAGGGGACTGGCAACCGCTCTGAGCTGAGAAGGTACGGACAGGCCAGGCATGAACCCGCACCAGGAGCTGGGCGATCGACCGGCCGGGCCCGGAAGGACGGCGCCGCCGGTAGGAGGCTCAGTTCCAGCTCCGGGCGTACCGGCGTCGGTAACTGTTCCGCCGCTGGGCCGATCGGATCAAGCCGGTTGCCGCGAGCCCGAGAAGGCTCACGGCGATGACCAGCAGACCAGGCGTGAGGGTCCGGAAGCTGACGGTACCGCCGAACATCGGAAGCCCCGACGATCCTGGGGCAACAGCCCCCGGGGCGACGGCTCCTGCGGCGGACGGGGGTGGGACCTGGCCGGTACCGCTTCCTTCGGCGGTCAGTCTCACTCCGAGGGCCGCCATCGCGGTGGTTGCCGGCTGGAAGTACGTGGTACCGCCGATGGTGCAGTCGCCATTGCCCCCGGACGTCAGGCCGAGGGCCAGCCCGTCGGCGAACAGCGGCCCCCCGCTGTCGCCCGGTTCGGCGCAGAGCGTCGTCTCGATCAGGCCGGTCACCGTGCCCTCGGGGTAGTTCACCGTCGCGTTCAGCGCGGTCACCCGGCCGGCGCGCACCCCGGTGGTGCTGCCGCTGCGGAAGGCCCGTTGGCCGACGACAGGGTCGGCGACCGCCACGATCCTCACCGTCTGGTCACCACCGACACCGACGACGCTCCTCGCACCGGAAGCTTCACCGTTCCCGTACGCGACGAGCGAGAAGTCGCTGCCGGGAAAGCTGGCAGCCGTGGTGGTGCCGAGTTGCCGGGTGCCCGTCGCGTCCTGGAACCAGGCGGTTCCGCGTGGACCGCAGTGACCGGCTGTCAGGACGAAGTCCTGCCGGCCGTCGGTCACGTTGAATCCAGCGGAGCAGCGTCCGTTGCGGGCGAAGATCGGGTCGGCGCCGTTGAGTCGGGTGGTGAGGGTTCCTCCGGTCCGCCGCATGTGCACGAAGCTGCCGATCTCCTCGGCGAGGCCCGACATCCGTGACCAGTCAGTGGCGGACACGGTGCTGTCGGCATGAACGACGATCCGGTTGGACGAGTAGTCCATCGCCCATGCCGTGCCGGACACCCGGGGGGCTTCGCCCAGCGCGTCGGTGGCCGACCGGAGGCTGACCATGCTGTGACGGACGAGTTCGGCGCGTGCCCCCGCTCGCCGGACCTCCGCCGCGGCCTCCGCGTCGGTCACCGCGACGACAGGGCGGCCGTCGGAGCCGATCCAACTGCCCGCCGTGCGCGAGGTGCCGAGCTGCGAGACCAGACCCGCGCCGAGCTCGGCAGGCGGAACGGTGCCGCCTGTGCCGTCCGGCGGGCCAGAGGATTCGCCCGCCACGGCGCTGGTCACCATCAGCCCGCCGCAGAGCAGTCCGCCGACGGCCGCCAGCCGTGCGATCCGTTGCAGGCTGCGTCGTGCGTGCCTCATCCGTTGCCCCCTCGAAGCCGTGCGGACACGACGTCATCGACGCCGGGAGCGTGGGATTCAGTGCCCTCTCCTCCATACGTGGCGCCTCGCTGTCCTGTTCACCCGGCCGTGGCTGTCACTCGGCCGGACAGCACCGAACCAGCACGGGAGGGAGGACCGCCCTCGGGAGATGTCCGGAAAAGCGCAACTACGAGGCTCTGTCCGCACCCCGCCGCGGGGCGGGTTTCAGCCGATTGCCCCTCGGCTCGGCACCGCGGCGCGTCCGGAGCGGGAACTCCCGAACGACCGACGCACACCCCCGACCCGCCGCCGGTTCCAGCCCGCCCCGCCCGCCTTGTCGTGAGAGACGCGGGGGCCACTCGCCCATCGCGCCGAACCGCCGCCCGTGAGTGCGGTCATCGCGTTCTTCCTGGGCCGATGCACGCTCGGCATCCACCTCGGAGCCAACACTTTGGTCCAGACCATTGACCCACGGATCGATCTCTCTCTAGCATCTGCGGCATCACGACAGCCCATCAGGGCAGGTGTCCTCCCCTCCCAGCGCATCACCCTTCGCATGCGGAAAACACGTATGCGGTTCAAGCCAGTTCGGGCCGACCCCACAGCCCGGCCCCCCAGGAGCGTCATGCCCGTACCCGATCAGCAGCCTCATTCCGCGCCGGCGAGCGAACCCGGACCGGCGAGGGGTCACGCCGCGGCCGTGCTCTCCGTCGGGCAGGAGCGTCTGTGGTTCCTGGACCAGTTCGAACCGGGGGACGCGGCCTACAACATTCCGCTGGTGCTCCGGTTCACGGGACCGCTCTCGCCGTCGGCCCTGGGCGCGGCCCTGGACGCGGCGACCGGTCGGCACGAGGCGCTGCGCAGCCGGTTCCCCGCCGTCGACGGACGTCCGTACGTCGTCGTCGATCCGCCGTCTCCCGTACCGCTCGACACCCGCGATCTGCGGGGCCGTCCCGATACGGACATCGCCTCGTGCATCGGCGAGTTCACCAATCGCCCGTTCGATCTGGCCGAGGGGCCGTTGCTGCGGGCCGCGCTGCTCCGTACCGGGGAGAGCGCATACACGTTCTGCCTCGTGGTCCACCACATCGTCGCCGACGGCTGGTCCCTCGGCCTCCTGCGTTCCGAACTCGCCGCGCACTACTCCGCCCACCGCGTGGGTGGTACGGCGGAGCTGGCGGAGCCGCCGTCCTATCTGGCTCACGCGGCCGCGGAGCGCGCGTGGCTGGACGGGCCCGAGGCCACCTCGGCCCTCGACCACTGGCGTGAGCTGCTCAGTGGCGCCACACCGTTGGCGCTTCCCCTCGAGCACCCCCGCCCCGAGGTCCCGGGCAGCGGCGGCGCCTACCACACCCGGGTGCTGGGCGGTCTGGGCGCTGTGGTGGAGTCCTTCGCCCGTTCACGGCGCCTCACCCCGTTCATGGTGATCGCCGCCGCCTATCAGGCTCTCCTCCACCGCTGCACCGGCCAGGACGACTTCTGTGTGGGGGTGCCCACCGCGGCACGGACCACGGTCGACAGCGAGCGGACCGTAGGCTACTTCTCCTCCACCCTGGTCCTGCGCGCGGACTTCGCCGGCGATCCGTCCTTCGACGCCGTCCTGCGGCGGATCCGCGGCGACTGGCTCCGCGCCCTGACGCACGGCCGCGTACCTTTCGAACGGCTCACCGAGGAGCTGCGGCAGGACCGTGACACCGGCCGCACGCCTGTCTTCCAGACGCTCCTCACCGTGCACACGCAGAGCGGCGGCGCTCTCGGCGAGCACCCCTTCGCCGACCTCGTGTGCGCCGAGGGCGACGGCGGCCACACCGCCGCCAAGTTCGAACTCGGCCTGGACGTCCGCCCGGACGGCGACGATCTGCACGCCGTCTTCGGCTACCGGACCGATCTCCTCGACGCGACGCAGACCGCCCTGATCGCCGCCCGCTTCGAGGTCCTGCTGCGCGCCGCCCTGGAGGCGCCGGACACGCCCGTACGGCTGCTGCCCGTGCTCGACGGGCACGAACTGGCGGTACAGCGGAACGAGACCGCGGGGCCCGCTCTTCCGGCACACCCCCCGACGGTCCTCGCCGCGATCGACCGGGCGGCGCTCGTCCCCGGCGCAGCGGCGGTCATCGGTCCCGACGAAAGCCTCACGCGCGGTGAACTCGCCGACTCCTCCCGCGCCCTGGCTGCCCGGCTCCTGGCAGCCGGCGTCCGCCGGGGGGACCTCGTCGCGCTCTGTCTGCCCCGGGGTCCGCAGGCGGTGGTGGCGATGCTCGCCGCCTGGCGCATCGGCGCCGGGTATCTCCCGCTGGACCCGCAATACCCCGCCGCACGGCTCGACTTCATGCTCCGTGACAGCGGGGCCGCCCTCCTGCTGACGCCTGACGGCAAGCCGGTCGCGGGTCTCACCGTCGACCTCCCGGTCCTGTCCGTCACCCCGCCGACCGGCTCCGAGGACGCCCCCGGGACTCTCCCCGGACCCGACAGCGAGGCGGGCCCGGACGACCCCGCGTACGTCATCTACACCTCG
This sequence comes from Streptomyces sp. NBC_00887, assembly GCF_045207585.1. NCBI lineage: Bacteria > Bacillati > Actinomycetota > Actinomycetes > Kitasatosporales > Streptomycetaceae > Streptomyces > Streptomyces sp. NBC_00887. The sequence goes on along the minus strand of NZ_CP108788.1, from coordinate 9,182,271 downwards.
GGCTCCACCGGCACGCCCAAGGGCGTTCTCGTACCGCACCGCGCACTCGCGGCACGTGTCGCGTGGATGCGCGAGGGTTACGGCCTCGGCGAGGCGGACCGCGTCCTGCACAGCGCCTCGCTCTCCTTCGACACCAGCGCCGAGGAGATCTTCCCGGCACTGGCGTCGGGTGCGGTCCTCGTCACGGCCCGGCCCGGGGCCGCCCTCTCCGACCAGCTGGCCGAACCGTACGCGGCCGGTGTCACCGTCCTGGACCTTCCGACGCCCTACTGGCACCACCTCGTCGCCGACCTGGACGAAACCCCGTGGCCCCACTCGCTGCGCCTGCTGATCCTGGGCGCCGACCAGGCGCGCGCGGAGGCGGTCGCCGTCTGGCGGGGCCGTTTCGGCGACACCGTACGGCTGGTGAACTCCTACGGCCCGACGGAGACCACGGTCATCGCCACCACGGCGGACCTCGGCACGGCCGACGAGCTGCGACGGCCACCCATCGGCCGGCCCATCGGCGGGACGACCGTCGCCGTGCTGGACCGGCACGGCACGCCCGTGCCGCCCGGCACGCCCGGTGAGCTGGTGATCGGCGGGGCCGGTGTCGGCGACGGGTATCTGGGGCGCCCCGGCGCCACCGCCCGTTCCTTCGTGCCCGACCCGGACGGGCCTCCCGGGGCCCGCCGCTACCGCACGGGTGACCGGGTCCGCCGTCGCGCCGACGGGCAACTGGAGTTCCTCGGCCGCCTGGACGGCCAGGTGAAGGTGCGCGGATTCCGGATCGAGCCCGGCGAGGTCGAGTCCGCGCTCGGCGCCCTGCCCGGTGTCGCCGAGGCCGTGGTGTCCGCCCGCCAGGACCGGCTGGTCGCCCACGTCGTAGCGGCGCCGGGAGCGCCCGCGCCGGATCCGGCGCGGCTGCGCGCGGAGCTGTCCACGGTGCTGCCGCCGCATCTCGTCCCCGACGCCTGGGTCGTGCTCGACCGACTGCCCCTCACCCCGAACGGCAAGGTGGACCGGGCGGCCCTGCCGGATCCGGGGGCCGTCTCGCCCGTACGCGCCGTGCATGTACCGCCCCGGACCGAGGCGGAGGAACTCGTGGCCGACGTCTGGCGGGAGGTGCTCGGCACCGGACCCGTCGGCGCCGACGACGACTTCTTCGACCTGGGCGGCCACTCGCTCCTGGCCACCCGGGTCGTCGCCCGTATCCGCGCCGCCGTCGACCTCGCCGTCCCTCTGCGCACCCTGTTCACCCACCGCACGGTCGCGGCCTTCGCCGAGGCCGTGGAAGCGGCCCTGACCGCCGAGATCGACGCCCTGTCGGACACGGCGGCCGAAGAGCTCCTCGCCGCGCAGGACGCACTGGAAGGAAGCCGGCCCGTCTCATGAGCGCCGACACAACCAATCCGGCAGAACCCGCCGCGACCCGTCTCTCGGCCGCCAAGAAGGAGCTGCTGCGCCGCCGGCTGGCCTCGCGGACCGTTGCCCGCGCGACCGTGCCCCGCCGGGATCCCGGCACGCCCGTCCCGCTGTCGTTCGCCCAGGAACGGCTCTGGTTCATGGAGCAGTTCGCTCCGGGAACCGCCGCGTACAACATCCCGGTGGTCCGCAGGCTCCGCGGCCCGCTGGACATCGGCGCTCTGCGCGCCGCCCTGGACGCGAGCGTGGCCCGCCACGAGACGCTGCGCTCGCGGTACCCGGCCACCGACGACGGGCGCCCCCGGCTGGTCATCGATCCGCCCGGGCCGGCCGCTCTCACCCACGCCGAAGCCGCCTGCCTGTCCGAGGCCGAACGCCTCGTCGACGAGGCGTCGGCCGTGCCCTTCGACCTGGAGGAGGGGCCGCTGCTGCGAGCGCTCCTCATCCGGCTCGCCGACGACGACCACGTGCTGCTCCTGGTGGTCCATCACAGCGTCAGTGACGGCTGGTCCAGCGAGGTCCTGCTGGGTGAAGTGCTGCGCGGTCATGCCGCACACGTCTCGGGGGATCCGGATCCGCTTCCCGAACTCGTCGTCCAGTACGGTGACTTCGCCCTGTGGCAGCGCGAGCAGCTCAGCGGCGAGCGGCTCGCTGCCGAGGTCGCCCACTGGACCCGCGAGCTCGCCGGGATCGAGCCGCTGGAACTCGCCTTCTCGCGCCCCCGCCCGCCCCGTCAGACGTTCGAGGGCGCCGGGCACGCGTTCTCCGTCGACCGCGCTCTCCTGGAACGGCTCACGCTGCTCGGGCGCCGGCACGACGCGACCGTCCACATGGTGCTCCTGGCCGCCTTCCAGATTCTCCTGGCCCGCTACAGCGGTCAGAGCGACTTCGCCGTAGGCTCCCCCGTCGCCGGACGCCCCGAACCGGAACTCGAGCCTCTGGTCGGCATGTTCGTGAACGTCATCGCCCTTCCGGCCCGCCTGCAGGGCGACCCCCCGTTCTCCGAGTTCCTGCGCCGCACCCGCGAGACCTGCCTCGACGCCTACGCCCACCAGGACCTGCCGTTCGCACAGCTGGTCAGCGAGCTCAAGGTCCCCCGGGACGTGTCGCGGCCACCCGTCTTCCAGGCCGTCCTGGCCGTACAGAACTACGCCACCCAGCGCGACGCCGGATCGGACGGTCCCGTGACGGCCGAACCGTTCGGGGTGCGGGCCAGCGGTACCCGTTTCGATCTCGAACTCTTCCTCCAGGAGTGGCCCGACGGGCTGCACGGGTCCTTCAACTTCAACACCGACCTCTTCGAGGTTGCCGACATCTCACGCCTCGCCGACCACCTCGGCAGGCTCCTCCAAGCCGTCGCAGCGGCCCCGGAGTCCCCGCTGTCCGCCCTCGCCGGACGCACCCCCGACGAACACGACTTCGAGACGCGCCGGTTCAACGACACCGCGCTGGACCGTGCGCCCACCACCCTCACCGCCCTCGTCGCCGAGCAGATCGCCCGGACTCCCGACGCGGTCGCCGTGGCCGTGGAAGGCAGGGCGGCCCTCACCTACCGGCAGCTCGACGCACAGGCCGACCGGATCGCCGCCCGCCTGGCCGCCGAGGGGGTCGGCCCGGGCAGTCTCGTGGCCATCTGCTCCGAACGCTCACCCGAACTCGTCGCCGGTCTGCTGGGCATCCTGCGCACCGGTGCGGGATACACCCCGCTGGAACCCGGCTACCCCGCCGAACGCCTCGCCTTCCTCCTCGCCGACAGCGACGCGCCCGTCCTTCTCACCCAGCGCGGACTGCCCACCCCGCACGGCTGCACCGCGCAGGTCATGCTGCTGGACGACCCCGCGGAGCCGCCCAGATCGCGCCGCGGACCGGCGGGACCCGGCCCCGACGACACCGCGTACCTCATCTACACCTCCGGATCCACCGGCCGCCCGAAGGGCGTCCCGAACACCCACCGGGCGATCGCCAACCGCATCCAGTGGATGCAGGACGCCTACCGCCTGGGGCCGGACGACGCCGTCCTGCAGAAGACCCCCGTCGGCTTCGACGTATCGGTCTGGGAGTTCTTCTGGCCCCTGGCCACCGGCGCGCGCATCGTCCTCGCCAAGCCCGGCGGCCAGAAGGACAGCGGCTATCTGCGCGACCTCATCGCCTCCGCCGGCGTCACCGTCGCCCACTTCGTCCCCGCCATGCTGACGGTCTTCCTCGCCGAGGAGGACATCGAGCGGTGTACGGCGCTGCGCCGCGTGATCAGCAGCGGGGAGGCCCTGCCGCCCGACGCCGCCCGCGAGCTGACCGGCCGGCTGCCGCACTGCTCCGTCGCCAATCTGTACGGGCCCACGGAGGCCGCCGTCGACGTCTCCTCGTGGGAGTGCGCGGGCCCTCTGGAGACGGTGCCGATCGGGCTCCCGATCGACAACACCAGGCTGTACGTACTGGACGCCGCTCTGCGTCCCGTACCGCCCGGCGCCCCCGGCGAACTGCACATCGGCGGCACCGCGGTCGCCCTCGGCTACCACCGCCGGCCGGGCCTGACCGCAGCCCGGTTCGTGCCCGACCCGTACGGCCCGCCGGGCTCCCGTCTCTACCGCACCGGCGACCTGGCCCGCCGCCGACCGGACGGCGCCCTCCAGCACCTCGGCCGCATCGACCAGCAGATCAAGCTGCGCGGGCTGCGGATCGAGCCGGGCGAGACCGAGGCCGCGCTGCGCGCCCAGCCCGGTGTCGCGGACGCCGCCGTCGTCCTGCGCGAGGACCGGCCCGGCGACAAGCGTCTCGTCGGGTACGTCGTGGCCGCCACCGGCCCAGACCAGCCCGACCCCGCACGGCTCCGCACCGCGCTCAAGAGGCTGCTGCCCGACCATCAGGTCCCCGCCGTGGTGGCCGTCGTCCCCTCCCTGCCGCTCACCCCCAACGGGAAGCTCGACCGCCGTGCCCTGCCCGCTCCCCAGATGCGGCGCGCGACCGGCGCCACCCGGCCGGCCACCCCGACCGAGCTCCTGCTCGCCGAGATCTGGAGCGAGGTGCTCGGCCTGACGGAAGTCGGCACGGACGAGGACTTCTTCGACCTCGGTGGCCATTCGCTCCTCGCCACGCAGGTCGTCGCCAGGGCACGCGGCCGGCTCGCCGAGGCGGGCGCGCAGCCCGTCAGCGTCATGGACCTCTTCACCCACCGTACGATCCGCGACCTGGCCGCCGTCGCCGCAAGGGACGAGCACGACGACACCCCGCGGCCACTGCTGCACCGGCTCACCCCGCCGGTGTCCGCGGCCCGCCGTACCCGCACCTTCGTCTGCGTCCCCTACGGCGGCGGCAGCCCCGTCGTCTACCAGCCCGTCGCCGACGCGCTGCCCCCCGACGTCGAACTGTGGGCCGTCGCCGTGCCGGGCCACGACGTCGGCGTCACCGAGGAGTCCGTGCCGTTCGACGAACTCGCCGAACGCATCGCGGGCGAGGTGCGGGAACGGACGGAGGGACCCGTCGTCGTCTATGGCCACTGCGCCGTCGGTACGGCGCTGGCGATCGCCGTGTCCCGGCTGCTGGAGGCGACCGGCCATCCCCTGGAGGCCGTCTACGCCGGGGCCCAGTTCCCGTTCGCCCGGCCGCGCAGCCGTGTTCTCAACGCACTCAGCCGCGTCGCCTCCCTCGAACCCCTGCTCGGCGACCGGGTGTACGCGAACTGGCTCATCGGGCTCGGCGTGAACACCTCCGACCTCGACAAGGAGCAGGCCGCCTTCATCATCGGCAACATGCGCCGTGACACGCAGGCCGCCGAGGACTACTTCACCCGCGCCATCGCCGACGTCGCCTCCGGCGCCCCGCGGCTGCGCGCCCCGCTCGTCTGCCTGATCGGCGACCAGGACCCGGCCGCCGACTTCTACCAGGAGCGCTACCGCGAGTGGCTGCTGCTCGCCGAACGCTCCGCCGTCGCCGTCCTCGACCAGGGCGGTCACTTCTTCCTCAAGTACCGGGCCGTCGAGGTCGCCGACGCCGTCACCACCGTGCACCTCGCGGTCCGCGACGGGCTGACCGACGAGCTCCCCGCCCGCGATCCGCTCCACTCGTGGTGGTTCCACGGGGACACCGGCCCCATCGCCGCGGACGACGGCACACAGGCTGACGAACAGCCCTCTGCTCCACCCCACGAGGGAACGGAGTCCGCCGCCGGGCCCGAACCCAGCATGCGCCGGTTCCTCCTGGTCGCGGTCGGGCAGCTCTTCTCGATCACCGGCTCGGCACTGACCGAGTTCGCCCTCCCGATCTGGATCCTCCTGAACACCGGCTCCCTCACCCGGTACGCGCTGTACGCGGTCGTGGCCATGGTTCCGGGCATCCTCGTCGGCCCTCTCGCGGGAGCCCTCGTCGACCGGATGAACCGGCGCACGGTGCTCCTCGCCGGCGACATCGCCGCCTGCACCACCCAGGCCGGTCTCCTCGCTCTGCTCCTCACCGGAAACCTTCATTCCTGGGAGGTGTACGTCCTGCTCGGCGTACTCTCCGTCGCCCTGACGTTCCAACGGCTCGCCTACGCGTCCGCGGTCCCCCAGCTCGTGCCCAAGCAGTACCTCGGCCACGCGAACGGGATCGTTCAACTCGCTTTCGGAACAGCGCAGTTCGTGGTGCCACTGGTGGCTGTGGCGCTCATGGCGGCGATCGGTCTCGGCGGCATCCTCGTCATCGACGTGATCAGTTACGTGCTGGCCATCGGCGTCCTGCTCGCGGTGAAGTTCCCCCGGACGCTGCCGTGGACGCGTCGCGAGTCCCTCGTGTCCGAGATCCGGCACGGCTTCACCCATTCATGGCGCAACCGGGGTTTCCGGGCCATGCTCCTGTGGTTCGCGGGCCTCAACATCTTCCTCTCGCCCCTCTTCCTGCTCATCACCCCGCTGGTCCTCGCCTTCGACGACCTCCAGGGCGCGGCGCGGGTCGCCGTCGCGGGCGGCGCAGGAGCGATCCTGGGAGGGATCGTCATGGGCTTCTGGGGCGGCCCGCGCCGGCACCGGCTGCGGGGCATGCTCGGCCTCGCGGCGCTCCTGGCCCTGGCCGGAGCCGTCACCGGGCTGCACGCCAGCCTCTGGGTGATCGCCGCCGGGGCGTTCGGCATGTCCTTCGCCCTGTCCCTCGTCAACGGCGTCTACTCCACGATCGTCCAGGTCAAGGTGCCGCAGCGCTTCCACGGCCGCGTCTTCGCCCTGAACACGCTGGTCGCCTGGTCCACCCTGCCGTTGGGCCACGGCGTCATCGCGCCGCTGGGCTCCTCGCTGCTGGGACCGCTGATGGAGCGCGGAGGGGCGCTCGCCCCCGTCTTCGGTCCCCTGATAGGCACCGGCCCCGGGCGCGGCATCGCCCTGATGTACGTCCTGTTCGGGTGCGCCATGCTCGGCATGGTCGCGCTCGGCCTGCGCCTTCCCGTGCTGGCCCGCTTCGACCGGGACGTCCCCGAGGCCGAGCCCGACGACCTGGTCGGCCTGCGCGAGCGTGCCCGCATCGCCGCCGCCCGCCGTGTGAAGGAGAGCCGGACGTGACGGACACAGTCGCCACCCTGCCCGCCCTGCTCGCCCACCGTGCCGCCGCGCACGGCGACCGCACGGCCCTCGTCACCGGCCGCGAACGGCTCGACTTCGCATCCTGGCAAGCCCGTTCGGGTGCGTACGCCTCCGCACTGCGCTCCGCCGGACTGCGGCCCGGGGACCGTGTCGTGCTGCACCACGGCACGGGCCGGTGGACGGAGTTCGCCGTCGCGTTCCTCGCGGTGCTGCGCGCCGGCGGCGTGGCGGTCCCGCTGTCCGACCGGTCCGCGCCCGCCGCCACGGAGTACGTTCTCGCCGATGCGGGTGCCCGTTTCGTACTGCACGGCGGGCAGGATCTCCCGGCCGGAATCCCGCCCGGAACAACCGTGTTGACCGAATCCGACTCCGCCGGCCACCCCACCGCGCCGGACCTGCCCGACCCCGCACCCGACGGCCTTGCCCAGATCCTCTACACCTCCGGCACCACCGGAACCCCCAAGGCCGTCGGTGCCCGCCACGCCAACCTGGCTCATGGCTGCACGCTGGACGAGCGCCGCCGGCCGCTGCGCCACTCCTCCGCCTTCCTGCACGCCTTCCCTGTCGGCACGAACGCCGGACAGACCATGCTGGTCAACGCGCTCAACGCGCACGCCACGTGTGTCACCGCTCCGCAGTTCACCCCGGCCCGCTTCCTCCGGCTGCTGTCCGAACACGACGTCGGGAGCGTCTTCCTCGTCCCCGCCATGGCGATCGAACTGCTGGCGTCACCGGCCCTCGCGGACGCCACCGCCGCGGGCACGCTCGACGGTGTGCGCCTGGTCGGATCCACGGCCGCCGCTCTTCCCCAGCCGGTCGCGCTCGGGCTCGGCCGGGCCTTCCCGAAGGCCCAGATCGTCAACTACTACACCTCCACCGAAGCCGCGCCCGCGCAGATCACCCTGCTGTTCGATCCGGCCCGTCCCACCTCCCCCGGCCGGCCCGCCTCCCTGGCCGATCTGCGCGTGACCACCCCCGAAGGCCTCCCGGTCCCGGCGGGCGACCCGGGCGAGCTGTGGCTGCGATCTCCCGCGGCTCCACGGGCGTACATGGGCGAGAGGGACGGTGAGGTCTTCCAGGGACGCTGGGTACGCATGGGCGACCTCGGCCGCATCGACGAGGACGGCTTCCTGCACCTGCTCGACCGGGAGCGGGACGTCGTCAAGTCGGGCGCCCACAAGGTCTCCACCCTCCAGATCGAGAACGCCCTGCACTCCCATCCGCAGGTGCGCGACGCCGCCGCCGTCGGGGTTCCGCACCCTGTGCTCGGCAGCGTCGTCGCCGCCGTGGTCGTGTCCGACGCCGGTCTGACGGCGGCCGCCCTGCGGACGTTCCTGCTCGATCACCTGGCCGTCCACGAACTCCCCGCCACCGTGCTGTTCCGCGACGCGCTGCCCCGTAACGAGGCCGGCAAGGTCCTCAAACGCGACCTGCGCCGGCTCCTCGCCCAAGACCACTCCGAGGCCACCCTGTGAACGCGATCCTCAGTCCCGCCCAGCACGGCGTCTGGCTCACCGAGCGCACCCTGGACACCGCCGCCGCCTACCACCTCACCGTGACCGTGGACCTCCACGGCCCCGTCGACGCCGACGGCATGGTCCGGGCCTGCTCCGCCGTCGCGGCCCGACACCCGGCCCTCACCACGGTGTTCGGTGCCGACGGTGCTCCACGAGCCGGCACGGAACAGTCACGTCCGCGCGTGGTCGACTGCTCCCCCGGTCAACTGGACCCCCTCCTCGCCCAGGAGCGGTCCGTTCCCTTCGACCTCGCCCGCGGGCCGCTGTACCGCTTCGTCCTCTTCCGGCTGTCCCCGGTGCGGCACGTCCTGGTTCTGACCGTCCATCACCTCGTCTTCGACGGCGAGTCCAAGGACCGGCTGGTCAGCGACCTGGCCAACGCCTACCGCAGAGGTCCGCTCGCTCCGGTCGCCCCGCGGCCGGCGGTGGAGCCCTCCTCCGACGCCCTCGCGGGCGCGGAGGCGTACTGGGCCGCTCGTTGGCGCGAGCCGGCCGCGCCCGTGCTGCCCGGCCTCGCACCCTCGCGCATCCCCGGCACCGCTCCCGCGCCGGGCGCCGAGATCTCGCTGAACCTGGGACCCGGGCGGACCGGCCTCGTGGACACCACGGCGCGCCGGCTCGGGCTGACCCGCTTCGAACTCCTCACCGCGTCCTGGCACGCGCTGCTCGCCCGTTACGGCGACCCCGCCCCGGTCACGGCTGTCGAACTGTCGCTGCGCCCGCGCGGCGAGGCGGTCGGCGTGGGGCTGGCCGTCAACGAGCTGCCTCTCTTCAGCACCGCGGCCCCAGAAGCGCCGTTCGCAGCCTGGTCCCAGACCGTCCGCGCCGAACTGCGCGCCCTGTACCGGCACCGGGCCGTTCCACTGGGCCGCTCCGTGCGCGGTCTGACCCCGCGCACCGCGCTCACCCCCCTCTCCCTCAGTTACCGGCGGCGCCCCGCCGGGGAGCCGCCCGCCTTCGGCGACGGGGTGCGCGCCAAGGTCCACTGGACCGGCTTCTGCGGCACCGCGCGCAACCTGCTCCACCTCCAGCTCGTCGACTCCGGATCCGAGATCGACGCGAGCCTGCAGTACCGGGCCGACGCCCTCACCGCAGAATCGGCACGGAGCATCGCCGGACACTGGAGGAATCTCCTCGACGGCGTACTGGCCGACCCCGGCACCCCGGTCGGCGACCTGCCCCTGCTGACGTCCCGGGAACGGTCGGACCAGCTCGCCGCACCGGCCCCCCGGCCCGAACTCGCCCGGTGCACCGTGCCGGAGCTCTTCGCCCGTGCGGTCGCCGCACACCCCGACACGGTCGCCGTCGTCTGCGGTGAGGAAGCCCTGACCTACCGCGAGCTCTCCGGTCTCGTCGCGCACGCGGCCATCGCGCTGCACCGCCGCGGCGCGGGCCCGGGCACGCTCATCGGTATCGGCCTGCCCCGCGGGCGCGACCAGCTGGTCGCCGTCCTCGCCACCATGGCCTGCGGGGCCGCCTATCTGCCCCTCGACCCCGATTACCCGGCCGAGCGGCTGGCCTTCATCCGGTCCGACTCCCGTCTCGCGCTCCGGATCACCGCGCACCCCGACAGCCCCGGCGACCTCGTACCGGCCGATCTCGCACCCGAGGGCACGGACACCCCGGCCCTGCCCCCGGGCCCGACGCCGTCCCAGCCCGCCTACGTGCTCTACACCTCCGGGTCCACCGGGCGCCCCAAGGGGGTGGAGGTGCCCCACTCCGCGCTCGCCAACGTCCTGGGCGCGCTGCGCGACCACCTGGGCTCCGGCCCCGAGGACCGCTGGCTCGGACTCACCTCGCTGTCCTTCGACATCTCCGCCGTCGAACTGCTTCTGCCCCTGATCACCGGAGGACGCGTCGTCCTCGTACCCGAGGGTGGTCACCGCGACGGCCCCGCGCTCCTCGGCCTCGTCCGGGGCGAGGGGATCACCCACGTCCAGGCCACTCCCAGCGGATGGCGGCTGCTCCTCGACGCCGGCCTCACCGGCGCGGCGGCCGGGCTCACGGCGCTCACGGGCGGGGAGGCGCTGCCCCCGTCCCTCGCCACGGACCTGGCCGCGGTGAGCAAGCGGCTCGTGAACGTGTACGGCCCGACCGAGACGACCATCTGGTCCTCCCTCGCGGAACCCGCCGTGGCCGACGACGGACACGTCCTCATCGGCGAACCGCTCGCCAACACCCGCGCCTACGTCCTCGACGAGCGGCTGCGCCCCGTCCCGTACGGACTTGCGGGTGAGCTCTTCCTCGGCGGCGCGGGGCTGGCCCACGGCTACCGGCACCGCCCGGGCCTGACGGCCGCGCGTTTTCTCCCGGACCCGTACGGCCCGCCGGGATCGCGCATCTACCGCACCGGCGACGTCGTCCGGCGCCTTCCCGTCGGCGGTCTCGTCCACCTCGGCCGCTGTGACACCCAGGTCAAACTGCGCGGCCACCGGATCGAGCTGGGCGAGATCGAGGCGAGGCTGGCCTCGCATCCCTCGGTGGCCCAGGCCGCAGCCGCGGTGCACGGCACGGACGGCGACCGCCGGCTGAGTGCCTATGTCGTTCCCGCCGGCCCGGCACCCACCGCGCAGGAGCTGCACGCCCACCTGTCCGCGACGCTCCCCGCCGCCGCGGTGCCGGGCACGTACACGGTGCTCGACGCCTTCCCGCTGACGCCCAACGGCAAGCTGGACCGGTCCGCGCTCCCGGAGCCGGTCCCGGACCGGAGCGGGCCCGCGGCCGCCGGCGCCACGGACGGCGAACTCGACCCCACCACCGGTGCGGTGCTCGCCATCTGGCGCGAGGTCCTGGCCTTGGACGACCTCGGGCCCGACGAGGACCTCTTCGACCTCGGCGGCCATTCCCTGACCATCACCGCCATCGCCGCCCGCATCCATCAGAACCTCGGCGTGGACGTCCCTCTCGACGTCTTCTTCGACACCCCTACCGTGCACGGCGTCACCGCCGCCGTCACCGCACTGTGCAAGGAGTAGCCCTCATGAGCGATCCGACCCGCTACCTCGTGGCCGTCAACGACGAGGAGCAGCACGCCCTCTGGCAGGAGGGCACGCCGCTGCCCGCAGGCTGGCGGGCCGAGGGCTTCAGCGGCACCGAGGAGGAGTGCGTCGCGCACGTCGACCAGGTGTGGCCGGACATCCGACCGCTCAGCCTGCGCCGCCGTCTGGCCGACGAGGCCGCCCGGCAGGCGGGCGGCGTCCGGTGAACACGTCCGCCCCGACCCGAAACCGCCTTGCCGAGCTCGTCGAACGGGCCACGGACGGCCAGGTGGCCGCCGGCGAGATCGTCGACTCCGCCGAGCCGCTCGCCGCGCTCGGCGTCAGCTCGCTCTCCCTGCTGCGGCTGGCCGACAGCCTGGAGACCGAGTACGGCGTGCTCATCGATCTCGGCGACCGGGCGCTGTACACCGAAGGACTCGCCGGCCTCACCGCCCGTGTGCGGGCTCTGGCCGCGGAGAACACCCCGTGACGGCGGCGGGCCCGGACGCCTTGGTCCCCGGCACGGTGGCGCCGGACTCCGGCGCGGCCGTAGTTGCGGCACCGGATCCCGGCCGGACCCCGGCGGACGCGAGGACGACGGTCTCTTTCACGGGCGGCCGGTCCGGTGACGCCCCGCTCACCTGGGGGCAGCGCGCGATCTGGCACGCGATCGGCCGCACCGCTCCCAACGACCACTACTTCAACATCGGCCGTGTCCTGCCCCTCGCCGACCGGGGTACGCCCGTCGACCTGCCCCGGCTGGCGGGCGCCGTCGCCGCGCTCCTCGTACGCCACGAGGCGCTGCGCACCCGGATCGCGGCCGGTGACGACGGAGAACCCCGCCAACGCCTGTGTGCCGAGGGGCTGGTGGAGGTCCGCGTCCACGACGAGCCCGACCCGGCCGACTGCGGGGCCGCCGCCGAGGATCTGTTGGCGTCCCTGACCTCCCGCCGTTTCGACTACGCGCGCGAGTGGCCCGTACGGTTCGGCGCCGTCCGCCACGAAGGCCGGATCACCCACGTCGTGCTGGCGCTGTGCCATCTGGCCACCGACGGGCACGGCGCCGAGGTCCTCGTCCGCGATCTGCGGCTGCTGGCCCGCCGCGGGTCGGCCGGTCCAGCCTGCGCCGAGACCCCGCTGGACCTGGCACGGCATCAGGCCTCCCCGGCCGGCCGCCGCTCCGGCGGGGCCGCGCTCGCCCACTGGGAGAACGGACTGCGGCAAGCCCCTCCGACGATGTTCCCCACCCCGGTCGCGCCTCCACGCACCCCCCGCTTCTGGACGGGCCGTCTGGTCTCCGCCGCGCTCCCCCGGGCCGTCGAGGCGCTGGCCGCCGCCCATCGGGTCAGCGGCTCGACCGTGCTCCTCACCGCTTCGGCCGCTCTGGTCGCCGCCGATCAGGGGCACTCCGTGGCGGCGGTCATGCCGATCGCGGGCAATCGCGCGGCGCAGGGCCACCGCACCCTGGTCAGCACGCTGTCGCAGGACGCGCTGTTCGTCCTGCGCATGGACGATGTCCCGGGTCCGGACGCCGATTTCACCGATCTGCTGGCGGGTGCCTGGCCGGCCGCGCTCGCCGGCTACCGCGCGGCCGCCTACGATCCCGCCGACTGGGACGCCCTGCTGGAACGGGCGTCCCACGAGCGGGGTGCCGAGGTGCACCCGTACTGCTGCTTCAACGACATGCGGCTGACGGAGCGCCCCGCGTCGCCCCGGCCGGCGCCGGACGCCGAGGAACTCGTCGCGCTCCGCCGCCGGAGCGTGCTCGACTTCCCCGCGACGCAGGACCGCGTCGCCTGCCGGTACTGCCTGCACGTGAGCGGGGACGACAGCGCGCTCACCGTGACCCTCACCGCCGACACGGCCTATCTGCCGCCGGCCGCCGTCCAGGCCCACCTTCGCGCCATCGAGGAGGTCGTCGTGTCCTCGTCGGCCGGCGACCCGCCCCGGTTGGCCGCACTGCCTGGACTCCTCGCGACGGAAGGCTCCGGCCGATGAGCGCGGGTCTCGTCCCGCGGCCCCTGGCCCGTGCGGAGAAGACGTCCTGCGTCCAGGGCGGCAGCATGCGTTTCGGCGTGACCGCCGGCGACGGAGGCCCGCTGACCGGTCACGTCGTCGTCACCGACGTCGTCACCGAGCGCACGATGACGCGCGTACCCGTTCGCGGGACCGGGTGGACCCTCGACGTCCCGCCCGACTGGCCCAGTTCCCTGTATGTGGCCCGTTTCCACGACGACCGCCCCGAGACACCGGCGCCCGATCGCGACGCCGAACACGAAGTGTGGTTCGTGGTCCGCGCGGCCCGGCCCGCGGCGACCTCGTCCGTACTCGTCTCCGTTCCCTTCGCCACCTGGCGCGCGTACCACCGTGCGGGACAGCCGGGCCGCAGCATCTACTACGCGGAGGAGCCGGGCCGTGCCGCACGGGTGTCCCTCACCGAGCCGGGCGGCGGGCCGCCGCCCGAGCGCTGGGAGGAACCCCTGCTGCGCTGGCTCCCGGGTGCCGGGTACCCGGTCGAGTTCTGCTCCGGTTTCGATCTGCACGACGGCGACGAACTCCTGTCCTCCTACCGGCTGCTGGTGATCAACGGGCACGACGAGTACTGGTCGGCCGGCATGCGCGACAGCGTCGAGGCCTTCGTCCGCAAGGGCGGCAATCTGGCGGTCTTCGCGGGAAACACCGCCTGGTGGCAGATGCGCCTGGAGGACGAGGGGCGCACGATGGTCTGTCACCGCGATGCCGCCGCCGACCCCGCAGCCGCTGTGGACCCGCGCCTCGCCACCGTCGAGTGGTCCAGTTCGCCCGTCGACCGGCCCGAGAACTCCATGACCGGGGTCAGCTTCCGCAACGGCGCCGGCGCGTGGGGCGAGGGCATGGCCGTGATAGGACGCGAGTCGTACACGGTCCGGTTCGCCGGCCACTGGGTCTTCGAGGGCACCGGACTCGCCGACGGCGACGCGTTCGCCCGGGGCGCGCTCGGGTACGAGACCGACGCCGCCGAACTCGACTGGTCGGCCGGCGTGCCCCGGGCCACCGGACGGGACGGCACCCCCCGTTCCTTCGCCGTCCTCGCCACCGCGGACCTGCGGCACTGGCGTGCGTACGGGCAGGGCGGCTGGGCCACCATGGGCGTCTTCCGCATGGGCGCCGGCACGGTCTTCAACACCGCCACGATCAACTGGGGCCGGGCACTGTCCGATCCGGTCGTGGACCGGATCACCCGCAACGTCCTCGACCGTCTCGGCGGCACCTCTCCCCGTCCCGCCTGGCACACCGTCGGGCCGGCGCCGCGTCTGCGGGCGCTCGCCGCCTGCGAGGGCCTGCTCTTCGCCGTGGCCGAGGACGGCAGGACCCTGCTCCACCGCGAGCCGTCGGACCAGAACCTGCCGTGGGTCCCCTGTCCGCCCGCGCCGGGACCTGAGCCGGAGATACGGTGTCTGACGGCCCCGCGCGAAGCGTGCCGGCCCGTACCGCTGGCCCTGCTCGCGGTCGGAACGGACGACCGACTGCTGGTACGCGCTCCGGTGCCCGGGCCGGCTCCCTGGACCCCGGCCGGAAAGGTCCCCGCCGGAACGACCGCTCTGGCGATGTGCGACAACACTCTCTTCGCGGTGACCCCGCATGACGACACCCTGCACCATCGGCCTGCCCTGCACCCCGAGGCGCCGTGGACAGCCGTGGGACCGGCGGGCAAGGCAGCCTCCCTGACCGTGCTCAACGCCCGTCTGTACGCCCTCGGTCCGGACGGACTGCTCTCGCGTCCGCCGGTCACCACCGATGCTCCCTTCACCTTGGGCAGCCCCTTCCCTGCTGCCACCGCCCTCGCCTCGTACGCGGGGCGGCTGCTCGCGGCGACCACGGACGATCTCCTCGTCAGCCATCCGCCGGTGTGAACGGGACCGCCGGTGCACGGGGGCACCGGCGGTCGGGCGAGGCCGGTGTGACGGTTCCGGCCGGGCACCGTCACCTGGGAAGTGAGCCGGAATCCGCCTGGGGTGCGGTCCGCTCCGAGGGAGCCCGAGCCCCTCGGGCACCGTGTGGTTGACTGATCCGCATGGCCCTGTTTCCGCACCCGCCCGTTCGGCCGTGAGCGCCGATCCGGCCGCGGCCACCCGGCCCCGCAACCGTAAGCAACTCATCGTCGAGGCGGCCGGCCGAGTCTTCAGCGAGCGCGGCTACCATGCGGCGTCCATGGAGCAGATCGCCGCCGGCGTGGGTATCAGCGCGGCGGCCCTCTACCGGCATTTCCCGAACAAGTACGCACTGTTCGCGGAGTGCGCCGACCTCATGGCGGACCGGCTCGTCGCCTCGCTCGACGAGGTGCCGTCCGGGGCGGGTCCGGCGGACGTGCTCAGCGCCGTCACCCGGGTCGCCGTCGCGCACCGCGCATCGCCGGAGAACTCCAGTCCCCGCGTCTCGCTCAGCCAGCGCATGAAGCCGGCCGTGTTGGAGCTCTCGGCAGTGGTGCGACTCGGGGACCACAGAAGGTCGGAATCGGTGCTCATCAGCGCCTCCGGGGGCGAGGTCGTGCGGGTGGGGTGCGGTAGCGGGTCAGTCGGACGGGGTCCGTCCGAGGTCGCGGACGAACTCCTCCGCCCGGGGCCATGGGCCGTAGCCGGAGGCGGGGTTGAGGTGCCCGACGGGGCCGAGGTCCACGAGGCTGCTGCCCCATGCCCGGGCGAGACCGGCGACGCGACCGGACTCGGCCAGGGGGTCGTTCGTACTCGCCGCGACGATGCTGCGGAAGGGCAGGGCTGTCCGCGGCACCGGTGTCCAGCCGTTGTCGCGCAGGTCCTCGGCGGTGGGATAACCCTCCGGCAGCGTGGCCTCGAAGTCGGGCGGTGTCGCGAGCAGCGCTCCCAGCACCGGACGTCGGTGTCGTTGCGCCCAGTGCACGGTGGTCATCACCCCGGCGCTGTGCGCCACGAGTACGACGGGGCCGGAGATCTCCGACAACACCTCGTCCAGTGCGGCGACCTGGGCGTCACAGCTCAGCCTGTCCTTCTCCAGCGGGGGAACGGTCCGGGCGTCGGCGATCCTGTCGGCGAGGAGGGTCTGCCAGTGTTCCGGCACGTGATCGCGCAGCCCGGGGACGATCACGACCGTCGGCTCTGCGGTGGGGCTCATGCCCGAGCCTCCGATGTCGTGGGCGCCGTGCCGGGCAGCAGCCCCAGGCGGCGCAGATCCCTCTCGTAGGAGAACATTCCGATGGTGAAGACCACGCTGGTCACCAGGGCTACGAGCGGGATCACCCGCAGCGCGCCGAGCAGGCCCATGCTGTCCGCGAGCATGCCCGTCACCGCGGGCCCCGGGGCGAGCCCGAGCAGGCTGTTGGCCAGGGTGAGAGTCGCGAAGGCCGTCGCCGCGATGGCTGCGGGGGTCAGATTGGCGACCATCGCGGCCGCCGGCCCGGCGGTGCCTGCGGCCACCAGGGTCCCGGCCCCGATCAGCACGAGTTGCAGCGGACCGGTCGGCAGATGGAATCCCGCCATCAGCAGCACGAGCGACCCGAGGCTGCACGCAATCGCGACGACCCACTTCCGGGCCGCGACCTTCCGGCTCAGGCGGTCCGCGACGATCCCGCCGAGCACCATGCCGATGCCGCCGATCAGCGCGAAGACCCCGGCTCCGAGGCCCGCCTCACCAGGAGTCATGTCGTAGTACCGGTTGAGGAAGCTGGGCATCCAGGCGAGCAGCGCCATCGCGATGAACATCTGCAGCCCGCTGCCGATGTACGCGCAGACCACGGACAGCGACGAGAAGAGCCGCGGCAACTGGGCCCGGATGGGTGCACGTTCGCCAGGTGTGGACCTGTTTCGTCTCGTCGAGGCCGAACCGAGTCTCTTCTCCGTGATCACGAGACCGTATACGGCGGCGAGCGCGAGCCCGAAGAAGCCCATCGCGCCGAAGGCCCAGCGCCAGCCGAACTCCTGGGCGATGGCACCGCCGATCGACACCCCCAGCACGGATCCGAACGACCCTCCCGCGATGAAGGCCCCGGAGAGCGTGGCCCGTACGCCGATGGGGAACACGCTCAGGACGACCGCGATGCCCACACTCCCGTACGCCGCCTCCCCGACACCCACCATGAACCTGCCCAGGAGCATCTGGCCGTAGCTCGCGGCTATGGCACAGCCCAACGTGGCCAGGCTCCACGCTGCCGCCGAGAGGACGAGGATCCTGACCCGGCCCCATCGGTCCGCCAGCAACGACAGGGGGAACGTGAGCACACCGACCATCAGGGCCACGACGCCGCTGAGCGTGCCCAACTCGGCGTCGGAGACCAGCCATTCCGCCTTCAGCAGGGGAAAGACGGCGTTGAGTACCTGTCGCGACATGTAGTCGGACAGCAGCAGCCCGAAACTCAGGGCGAACACCAGCCAGGCATAGCCACGGGACACGGCCGGAGTGGCGGGAAGCGTGTCCGGCACCTGGGTGCCGGCGGTGTGAAGTCTCATGGGCGTCACCTTTCGTCTCTGGTCAAGGCTCAGATCTCGTCTCTGGTCAGGGCTCAGAACGTGGCGTCGCCGACGATCCCGGCGCGCTCCATCTTCCGGACGGCGGGCCAGTAGTCCTGGACGGCGTAGTGCTGGGTGGAGCGGTTGTCCCAGATGGCGACGCTGTTCTTCTGCCAGCGCCAGCGCACTTGGTACTCGGGGACGGCCGCCTGGCTGATCAGGTAGTTCAGGAGGTTGCCGGCGCCGGGCGCGTAGTCCTGGCCGAAGCGCACGTTCTCCGGCGTGTGATAGTTGACGAAGTGCGTGGTGAAGGCGTTGACGAAGAGGATCTCCTCGCCGGTCTCCGGATGGGTGCGCACCACCGGGTGCTCGGGGTCCGGGAAGCGGGCCTTCAGTTCGTGGCGTCGCTCCGCCGGCATCACGGCGCCGAAGGTCGCCTCGATGCTGTGCCGGGCGCGAAGGTCCGCGATCTGGGCCTTGATGTGCTCGGGCAGCCTGCGGTAGGCCTCGGCCATGTTGACCCAGATCGTGTCGCCACCCACCTCCGGCGTCTCCACGCAGCGCAGTACGGCGCCCATGGGCGGGGCCGCGCGCCAGGTCGCGTCGCAGTGCAGGGCGTTCTCGTAGTGCTCGGCCTTGCTGTCCAGGTCCTTGTAGATGCGGACCAGGCCCGGGTGTTCGGGGTCGCTGCCGGCCACCGGGTGGTCCTCCAGAGGCCCGAAGCGCGCCGCGAAGGCGACGTGTTCGGCGCGGGTGATGTCCTGGTCACGCAGGAAGAGGACCTTGTACCGCAGCAGCAGTTCCTTGATCTGTGCGAACAGGTCGTCG
Organism: Streptomyces sp. NBC_00887; assembly: GCF_045207585.1. Classification (NCBI taxonomy): domain Bacteria; kingdom Bacillati; phylum Actinomycetota; class Actinomycetes; order Kitasatosporales; family Streptomycetaceae; genus Streptomyces; species Streptomyces sp. NBC_00887. The sequence goes on along the minus strand of NZ_CP108788.1, from coordinate 9,163,543 downwards.
TCGCGCGCGGCGTCGCCGAGGTTCACGCCGAAGAGTTCGGCTCCTATGGTGCAGGTCAGCGGCTCGACCTCGATCGAGGCGCGGCGACCCCCGGTGCGCACCGGAGCCGGCGAGCCTTCCGTCGGGTGAATGATGTGGGGCATCGTGCTCACTCCTGGTTGTCGTGGGATTCGTGCCATGGGGTACGCGAGGTGCTCGGATGCGGCGTACTCAGACGACGAAGACGGAGGATCCCGTGGTGCGCCCTCCTTCGAGATCCCGGTGGGCCTGCGCCGCGTCGGGAAGGGCGTAACGCTGGTTCGTATCGACCGTGATGCGGCCGGACGCGACATGTCCGAACAGCTCATCGGCCAGTGCGGCGCGCTCCGCGGGCTCGGCGATGTAGTCGGCCAGGGCCGGCCGAGTCACGAACAGCGAGCCGTGGATCGCCAGTTGCATGGCATCGAGCGGCGGCACACCGGAGGCCGTACCGAAGCACACGAGCAGGCCGCGGCGCTGCAGCGAGGCCATGGATCCGGCGACGGTGTCCTTGCCGACGCTGTCGAAGACGACCGGGACGCCCTTGCCGTCCGTCAACTCGCGCACCCGCTCGGCCACGTTCTCCCGCCTGTAGTAGACGATGTGGTCGCAGCCGTGGGCGCGGGCGACCTCGGCCTTCTCCTCGCTGGAGACCGTCCCGATGACGGTGATGCCGAGCAGCTTCGCCCACTGGGAGAAGATCAGGCCGACGCCGCCGGCCGCCGCGTGGAGCAGGACGGTGTCGCCGGACTTCAGCGGGTGGATGCGGCGCAGCAGATAGGCGGAGGTGAGGCCGCGCATCGTCATGGCGGCCGCGGTCTCGCAGCTGATCCCGTCGGGCAGTCTGATCAGTGAGTCCGCGGGCATGACCCGCTCCGTGCTGTACGCACCCAGGGGGCTGCCGGTGTACGTCACCCGGTCCCCCTCGGCGACATCCGTGACGCCCTCGCCCACGGCCTCGATCACACCCGATGCCTCCACACCGAGACCGGCGGGGAGCGGGGCCGGGTACAGGCCGGTGCGGAAGTAGGTGTCGGCGAAGTTGAGTCCGACGGCGACGTGCCGGATCCGTACCTCGCCCGGGCCGGGGTCACCGGCTGTGACCTCTTCCCACTTCATGACGTCGGGGCCACCGGTTTCATGGAAGCGAATGGCGTGTGCCATGACGTGCTCCGTTTGCTCGTGTGCAATCTGGGTGGGGTGGTGCGGGGCGGCGGCAGGGGCCTCCGGCCGCCGCCCGCGGGAGCCGGGTCAGCTCGTGACGTCGCGCAGCATGGAACCGCGCTGTCCGGGGCGGCGGTTGGGCACCATGCCGAGCCGGGCGAGGGTCTCGTCGGCGTCCGCGTACCATTCACCGATCCGGTAGATCCGCTTGGCGTCCTGCCCGGTGGCGACGTCACGGCCCAGTGCGTCGGCGATCCGGACCATCTGCTCGACCTGCTCGACGGACGACATCCGCTCGCCCTTGCGCTGCCACAGGTTGTCCTCGTTGCCCACCCGCACGTGCGCACCCAGAGCGATGCCGACCGCGCCCATCGGCGCCACCGCGCGCATGGAGGCCTCGATGGTGAGCACGGCGCCGTCCGGGACGCGGCGGATGAACTCGACCAGGTCGGCGGGGTGCCGGCCGGCGAACCCGCCGCCGATGGCGACGTAGTTCAGGACGAGGGGTCCGCTGTAGACGCCCTTGCGGATCAGCCGTTCCACGGTCTCCAGCTGCGCCGTGTTGGCGAGCTGGAAGTGCGGCTGGACGTCCTTGGCCCGGAGCCTCTCGAGATGTTCGAGATAGAAGTCCGGCCCGGCCTCGACCACCATGTCCCGGTATGCCTTGTAGTACCCCGGTTTGGCGATCGACGTGCCCTCGATGTCCTCGTCGTCGAAGAGCTCGACGATGTTCATCTGGTTGGTGTTGATCGCGATCGTCACCTGGTCGGGCCGGGGGGTGATCTCGGCCAGCATGTGGCGGGTGTCGTAGCTGAGCCACTTGGCGTCGCCGCCTTCGTCCTCGGGGGCGAAGGATATGGATCCGCCGACCTGCAGGACCATGTCCGGCACGGCCTCGCGCAGCCGGGCCATCAGCTCGTTGAACATGGAGATGCGCTTGGAGCCGTGACCGTCCAGTTCGCGTACGTGGATGTGCAGCACCGTGGCACCGGCGTCGTAGCAGTCGACGGCCGCCTGCACGTGTTCGTCCATGGTGAGCGGGAGGTCGTCGGCGTCACCGGGCAGCCACTCCGGCCCGTAGGGCGCGGCCTGGATGACCAGCTTCTCCTGGTTCTCCGGATACAGGGAGTCGTCGAAGAAATGCATGGTCCATCTCCTTTGTGGGGCGGGACTTCTGTCGGTGGGGCTTCACTCGCTGCCCGCGGCACCGCCTGTGACGTGGCGCCGGAAGGGCAGAGGGGAAACGGGCGCGAGGGTGCGGAAGGGGTTCCCGGGTCCGGCGGTCGCTCGGATGCGATCGGCGGTCGGTGGGGAGGGGGCACGCGGCATCGGGCAGGGATTCCTGCTCGTCCTCGTGGGCCGACCATGTCCCTTGCGGTGGTCCCACGTTAAGCGCGGGTTACGGCACGCGCTTGACCGATGGTGACAGGAGACTTATCGCTTGGGGACACGCGCCCCGGAGCGCGTCGAGCCGCCCTCGGTCATTCCTCGCCCGAGCGCCGCTGCACGGTCCCGCGGACCCGCCAGTCCCTCGGGCTGCATCCGAACCGCTCACGGAACCAGCGCGAGAAGGCGCTCGGTGCGGAGAATCCCAGCAGTCCGGCGATCTCCGTGAACGACCGACGTGGGTTCGCGACGAGTTGTTCCGCCAGCTGGATGCGTGTCGCGTTGAGCACCGAGGAGAAGGTCTCGCCCGAAGCCGCGAGGTGCCGGTGCACCGTCCTCCGGTCGATGCCGAGGCTGTCCGCGACCTGCTCGATCGAACAGCGCCCGGTGGGCAGCAGGACTTCGATCAGCTCGCTCACACGATCCAGCACGGTGGTCTCCCTGGACACCGCGATGGACTCGAAGTACTGCCGGGCGTAGGTCCGCAGCAGCGGGTCCGACATGGGGTTGGGAGCCTTGAGTTCGCTGGCGTAGAAGACGATCCCGTTGAACTCCCGGCCGAATTCCACCACGGGGCCGAAGAGACGTCGGTGGGTGCCGAAATCCGCCGGCGCTTCGTGCGTGAAGCACACGGACAGCGGCTGCCACCGGTCACCCAGAAAGCTGCGGAGCACCCCGTGGAAGGCGCCCACGGCCAGCTCGGTGGCCTGGCGGGTGGACATGGCCTCACCCACTTCGAGACTCACCCTGAGGGTGGCCAGGCCACGCGCCTCGGAGAGCCGGCTGTGAAGCAACTCGTTGTACATGTACTCGTGGCGGACGAGGAGTTCGAGGGCACTGCGGACATCTGGCTCGTCACGCAGGACCAGACTGATCGGGCCGAGATTGGAGAAGCGGCGCCGCTCGGCGAGGAGCAGGCCGAAGTCCACTCGGTGCGAGGCCTCCGCGGAGAGTTCCAGCAGCTCGATGACCGCCGCGCCGGGGATCCACCGGTCCTGGACCGCGAGGCCGACGGGGTCGAGGCCCACGCGCTTCATCAGGGCCCGCGGATCGATGCCGAGCGACTGACTGACCTCGACATAGCTGTTCAGCGCTGCGTTGCGGACAAGCGGCTTCATGGCGCACTCCAGGGGATGAGTCCCCAAGTGATAAGTGAGATGTCACGTCAAGTCAAGTAACAGCCCACGTCGTGACCTAGCGTTGCACCACCGCGGCGGAGCTCTCCGCCCGGATGCGGCGACCCGGACGGCCGGTACTCCTCGGGAAGCCACAGAGAGGAAGGGAGGCCACCATGAGGAGCGAGATCAACATGCTGCGCCGGCCCCATACCGGGCCGGCCGTGTGGAAGGGACCGGAGCAGGTCGACTCCGGGGAAGGGGTCCTACGGCTCTCACCTGCGCAGATCGACGAGCTCGACGCGGCCCTGCACAGGGTGCACGAACGGAGCATTCCGCTGCTGAAGGTCACATCCGGTGACTTTCCGCTGCCCACGCCGACCGGAGAGCTGCGGCACGTCGCCGACGTACTGGAGAACGGCCGGGGCTTCGTACTCGTGAAGGGCATTCCGGTCGAGCGGTACAACCTGGCCGCGGCGAGCACCGTCTTCTGGGGGGCGGGCCGCCACCTGGGTACGCCGGTCTCCCAGAACGCGTCGGGTCATATGCTCGGCCACGCCCGGGACACCGGCCGTAGCCTCACCGATCCGGCGACGCGCGGATATCAGACCCGCGAGAGTCTGCCGTTTCACAGCGACGGTTCCGATGTCCTCGGACTGCTGTGCCTGCGAGCGGCCCGCTCCGGCGGGCGGAGCGCCCTCGTCAGCTCGGCAGCGGTCCACAACGCCGTCCTGGAGCGGCGGCCGGATCTGGTCGAGCGGCTGTACCGCACCCACTTCTTCGACCGCCGGGAGGAGCATGCCCCCGGCGACCTCCCGTACGCCGCGCTCCCGCTCGCGTCCCGGAGCCGGAGGGGGCTCAGCATGCGCTACAACCGCTGCTATCTCGAATCCGCACAGCGCTTTCCCGACGTTCCCCGCCTCGACCCGGCGGACGTGGAGTTGTTCGACCTCGTCGACGCACTGGCGGAGTCCCCGGAGTTCCGGCTCGATGTCGACTTCGAGGCCGGCGACCTGCTGTTCGTGAACAACCACACCGTTCTTCATTCCCGTACGGGGTTCGAGGACTTCGCCGAGCCCGATCCGGGGCGCCACGTCCTGCGACTGTGGCTGACCCTCGGGCACGGTCGCGGCGGGATCTCCCCCCGCGACGTCATCGCGACACAGAACTCCGCACGTCTCCGCGGCTTCCGTCACTGCCGGTGACCGTCACCGCCTGCGCCCCCACCGATCCAGTCCGAACAGGAGCCCCATGGACAACCTCGCCTCACTCCTGGTGAAGTCCGCCCGATCGGGCGGCGACCGCGTCGCAGTCCGCCAGGACGACATCACCCTGACCTATGCCCAACTCGACGACGCGAGCGCCCGGTTCGCCACACTGCTGCGGAGCAGGGGGGTGCACCCGGGCGATCGTGTCGCGCTGGTCATGCCCAACGTCAGCTGTTTCCCGGTGGCGTACTACGGCATTCTCCGCTGCGGCGGCGTTGTCGTGCCGATGAACCCGCTGTTGAAATCCCGTGAAGTCGCCTTCGCCCTCAGGGATTCCGGATCCCGGATCGCGGTGACATCGCCTCACTCCACACACGAGGTGGCGACAGCCACGGCAGAAGTCGGCATCGACTGCCTGGTCACCGACACGGCGACGTTCGACACCTTGGTTCAGGACTCCGAACCCATGCGACAGGTCGCCGGGCGGGCGGCGGACGACACCGCCGTGATCCTATACACATCGGGCACGACAGGAACCCCCAAGGGTGCCGAGCTGACCCACCGCAACCTGGTGACCAACGCGGCAACCACGGCCGGGACACTGCTCCACGTCGGTCCGGCCGACGTGCTGTTCGGGGGCCTGCCCCTGTTCCACGCCTTCGGGCAGACCTGCGCCCTCAACACCGCCGTCGCCGCGGGCGCCACCCTGACCTTGATGCCGCGGTTCGATCCGGCCGAGGCGCTGGAGATCATGCGGCGGGACGGGGCCACGATCTTCCTGGGCGTCCCCACGATGTACTCGGCGCTGCTCAACAACAGGGGCCCCGACGGGCACGCGCTCCCCCGCCTGCGTCTGGCCGTTTCCGGCGGCGCTTCCCTGCCGGTCGAGGTACTGCACACCTTCGAGCGGGAATTCGCCGTCACGGTACTGGAGGGCTACGGCCTCTCGGAGACTTCGCCGGTCGCTGCGTTCAATCCTCCGGACCGGCCCCGCAAGGCCGGCTCGATCGGCGTCCCGATCCGCGGCGTCGAACTCAGGCTCATGGCCGACGACGGCACTCCGGTGGGCCCGGGCGAGGTGGGCGAGATCGCGATCCGCGGCGAGAACGTGATGAGGCGCTACTGGAACCGTCCGGACGACACCGCGGAAGCTGTCCGGGACGGGTGGTTCCACAGTGGTGATCTCGCGCGGGTCGACGACGACGGCTACTACTTCATCGTCGACCGGAAGAAGGACCTGATCATCCGTGGTGGATACAACGTCTATCCCCGCGAGATCGAGGAAGTCCTCTACGAACACCCGGCCGTCGCGGAGGCAGCCGTCGTCGGGGTGCCGCACGAGGTCCACGGCGAGGAGATAGCCGCCGTGGTCACCGTGCGGGACGGCTCCCAGGTCACTGCCGACGAGATGCGCGACCATGTCAGAGCGCGGGTGGCGGCCTACAAGTACCCCCGGATCGTCACCTTCACCGACGCGCTCCCGAAGGGAGCAACGGGCAAGATCCTCAAGCGGGAGATCGTCGTGGAGTGGAAGGCGCCGTAACCCCGGGGCGGGTGGCCCCGTGTACTGGTGCGAAACTGCCCGCCATGAGCAGATACACCGAAGTCATCGTGTTGGCACGGAATGCCGAAGACGTGATGGAGCCACTCACCCAACCCGACGGGAACCGGGAGTGGCACCAGTGCTTCAAGCGTGTGGACGACGGCGCGTTCGACGGATCCATCACGTCCGAGGAGTGCTACGTCTGGGTTGTCCAGTTCATCCGCCACAACTGGACAGGACTGCTGGCACATCTGGAATCGCTGCCGTGGCCCGACCCGTGGTCTGTACAGGTTCTGGTACGCGACGAGGACGACGACTGCTTCGGGATGTGGATGCTGTACGACGGCCGGCTGGTGGAGGTACCGATACCCCGAACCAGGCGAGAGCCCTTCTCGAGCACCATCGTCGGGGTGCTCTCCCGGACCGACCGCCCCGGCCACTGAAGGCGCAGGAAGGCGGAGGCGCTCGACAGCGGCGTCACCGACACCCCTGGACGGCGGACCGTTGGACCTGCTGTGGTGACAGCGGACCTTGCAGAGCGCAGCGTTGTCGATCACATGCGTGGGCCCTGGCTGATGCCCCCAGGGCCCCACCCATCGTCACCCGCCCGCTACGAAGCTCCCACCCATTTCTCGGGCAGGAGGGCGTGGGCATCAGCACGACGAATGCAACCTGAGCAGCGATCTGGATCAGCAGGGGCTCGCTCGTACTCGATGCCGACAGCGGCCATGTGAAGAGCAACATCGGCAGCACCAGCGCGCCGAGGGAAAGGGGTGTCTCCATCTTCCTGTGAGATATGGTCACGCAGCGACCTGTTCGGCGCCACACGCGGTGTGAGCCCTGGAGGGCCGGCTGGCGCGTGTCCTGCATCAGCACCCCTTCACGCATCGACCGTTCGTCCATGTCCTGCATGTCCTGTCCAGTTCCCTGACCGCACGGGCACGGGTCTTTGGCGCCAGCACGTGCCGCACAGGGCGCAGCGATGACACGGTGACTGGCCGGCCCTGCACTGAACCGCCCACATCCCCGAACCTGCTGCGCAGTGTCTGTGGCGTCTCCCGTTCGGCGTCGCATCGTTTGCGCCACGTGGCGCGGAAGTGGCGCAAACAAATGTTGCCCGCACTACCCCTCCACGCGCAGTCTAGGGTCGCGGGAGCGCTCCCACGCAGTCGGCACCCTCGCCTGGAACCCGGTGCCCACCGGAAAGAGGATGAGTTGTCATGCGCGTGACAATAAGCGGCCACGACAACACGCCGGACATCGTGGGTGCGTGGAAGACCAGGGGCGCGGACAACCTCACCGTTCAACTGAACGACCGGGCCGGTCATCGCGCGGCCCTCCCGCTGACCGGCACCGGTGACGTCCGCTACGACAAGCGTGTCCGTTCGGAGCGCGCCACCGGGTGCGAACCACTTGTGTGCGTACGACCGCCGCGCAAGCGTCCTCGAGTCTGGAGCCGACATGCTACGACGCCGCTGGACCGGGCAGCTCCTGCTGGCCCTCCTGCTGACCACCCTTGCTCCCTTACCCGCCGCGACCCAGTCCTTCGCGGCGGCCCCGACCGCGACGTCGGATACCAGGCCGACCCGCGCGGAGGCTGACCCCTCGCCAGTACCCCTGCCTTCGCTCCGTGCGACCACTACCCAGGTCGCCTCCGGGCTGAGACGGCCCACCGCCCTCGCCGCCCCCGACGACGGCACGGACCGGTTGTTCATCACCGAGAAGTCCGGCACCGTACGCGTGTACCACCCGGATACCGGCCTTGCCACGGCCCCGCTCATCGACATCAGGTCGGCCGTGGACGAATCGGGCAACGAGCGCGGCCTCCTCGGCATCGCCGTCCCGCCCGACTTCGCTGACAGCCACCACCTGTACGTGGCGTACACCGCACGGCCCGACGGAGCGGTCACTCTCGCCCGTTACCGCCTCGACGAGTCCCGCTCGGAGGTCCTGCTCTCCCAGCCGCACTCCGAGTACAGCGACCACAACGGCGGCCAGCTCGCGTTCGGCCCCGACGGCCACCTGTACTGGAGCATCGGTGACGGCGGCGGCTCCGCGGACCCCTTCCGCTCCGGGCAGCGACTGGACACCCTGCTGGGCAAGGTGATGCGCATCGACGTGAGCCGCGGTTGCGCCCCGCTCCCCTACTGCGTCCCCGGTGGCAACCCCTTCGTGGGCGCCCCCGGCGCGCGCGAGGAGATCTGGCTGTACGGTCTGCGCAACCCCTGGCGGTTCTCCTTCGACCGCGCCGACGGCTCGATGTGGATCGGCGACGTCGGCCAGGGCCGGTGGGAGGAGGTCGACCACCTCACGCCCGGAGAGGGAGGGCTGAACCTCGGCTGGTCCTGCCACGAGGGCCTGGAGAAGTTCGAGGGCGGCGATTGCGTGCCCGGCGAAACGTACACGGAGCCGGTTTTCACCTACTCCCCTTACACGGGCGGCTGCTCGGTCATCGGCGGTCACGTCTACCGGGGCCAGAAGTACGCCGACCTCGTCGGCGGCACGTACATCGCCACCGACTACTGCTCGTCCACGGTCTGGGCGCTGCGACCCGGCGGCGAAGGCGGCTACGAGCAGGCCGAGATCGGGGAGATGCCCACCCAGGTGACGTCCATCGGCACGACCGTCGACGGAGAGTTCTACGCGGTCAACGATCTGCCCGGCGGCCTGCACCGCGTGGCCTTCGCCCGTGAGGAGCCCGCCTGCCGTGTAAACCTCACCATCCGGACCTGGGGCACCGGCACGACGGTGGACCTCACCGTCACCAACACCGGCAGCACCCCCATGAACGGCTGGACGCTAGAGTTCCCGCTGGTCCTCGGGCAGACCGTCACCTCCGACTGGAACACCGACCTCACCCAGGGAAGCAACACGATCACGGCCACCAACACCTCGCACAACGCCACGATCGCTCCCGGCGCGAGCATCACTCTCGGCTACCTCGCCGCACACACCGGTGACTCGTCGTCGCCGCCACGGTTCATGCTGAACGGGGACGCCTGCGCCGTCGGCCGCTGAGCCGCCTGTACCGACGCCCTCCACGTCATCCCGCGAACCGTCGCCACCCGCTCGCCGTTCGACTGAGAACCGCCCGTGCGCACTTCGGAGGTGCGCACGGGCGGTCACGTCTGCGGGGTGCTCCGCACCCCGGCGAGCGTGCGGTGGTCACAGGCCCCGAGGGCCGTCACCCGCCGCTGTGGACTCGGCCAGCTTCTGGAACTCTCCCAGGTCGTAGTTGGTGAGTGCCGAGTCGAGGTTGGTCAGGGCACCCAGGTGCTCCACGAATCCGCTGGGGTCGTACTCGATCTGCAGGGCGACCCGGCTGGAGGTGTCGTCGAGCCGGTGGAAGGTGACCACGCCTGCGTGATGCACACCCTCGATCGTCTTCCAGGCGATCCGGTCCTGCGGGACGACCTCGGTGAGCTCCGCGACGAAGCTCTTGTCGGCGCCCGGCAGGGACAACTGCCAGGAGAACCGGCGCTCGTCCATCGGATCGACCCGTCGCACGTGGCTCAGGAACTTCGGCCACTGCGACACATCGCTCCACAGAGCCCAGGTGACGCTGACGGGCGCCTTGATGTCGACGGTCTCGACGAGGGAGGAGGACATGAGCAACAACCTTTCTTTCGCTCGGTTTCGCCTTCCGCTGCCGACTACCCGATAGGCGCCGCCACACGCATGCTCCTTCGCCATCCGGTCGCAGGAGAGACACCGATCAGCTTCGGGACGTCGGCCGGGCCGCACGCCGGGGCCGCCGTGGTGGGCCCCGGATGCGTGGGTAGACGAGAAGGGAGAGCCGAGCGAGGAGGGGTCGATGACGAAGGACACGTCGCTGCGTGCGGTGGGATGGGCACAGTCGTTTCCCGTATCGCACGGGGTACGGGCCGGCCGCCACTGGACGCGGGACCACCTGGCGTCCCTGGAATGGACGAAGGACGCTCCCGAAACCGTGGACGCGATACTGCTCAGTGTTTCCGAACTGGTCACCAACGCGCACGTGCACGCACACAGCGACGCCCAGCTGGTCCTCACCTGGGACAGTCGCTGCCTGCACGTGAGTGTCCACGACTCCGATCCCGTACCCCCCGCCCAGCAGCCCGAAGACCACACGACGACCGGTGGCCGTGGACTCGCCATCGTCGACGCGCTCGCCGACGGATGGGCCACGCACCCCCAGGCGTCGGGCAAGACCATCACCGCCTGCTTCGTCCCTCCCGGCGCGCCGAAGCCCCCGCATGGCGATTCCATCGACTGATCCCCCGCAGGAAATGATTCGGCGGGCGGCGCGGCGACCCGTCCGGAGAGACACCGAACTCGGGCTCTCGGTACGGCGCTGCGGGAGCGGTGCGCCGTACTGGCCGCCGCGGTCGCCCAGGAGATCCCCGGCGCGGCCTTGGCGGGGCTGCCCACGGGCGGACTGCATCTGTGGCTTCGTCTTCCGTCCGGCGTGGACGACACCGTCCTCACCGGTGCCGCCCGGCAACGGGGCGTCGCGGTCAGCACCGGCAGCCGCTACTTCGCCACCGAGCCGCCGGCAGCCCACCTGCGCATCGGGTTCGCCGCGGCGGCCGACCACTCCGAGCTGGCCGAGGGTGTACGGCGACTGGGAGCCGCGCTCACGGACCTCGGCCCGATGGAAGCGTGAGGCGTGATCAACGGGTTGGATCCATGGCGTCGCCTGCCGCGACAGTCCGAAGGACCGGGTCCGCGTCCGTGGGACGGCGGCGCCGGGCCGCCGTACTCGCGCCCGACCAGCAGCCGGTCACGGCCGCCGCGCGCACACCTGAGCGAACCTCCGGGTGAACACCGACCATGCCGAGACCGCCGCGCCCTCGTCGGCCACGGCCTCGGTGTGCAGCCGGTCCCTGTCGAAGCCCTGCAGGGCCAGCCGCTCCCGGTCCCAACCGGCGATCCGATGGGCCTCCGCCTCCGGGTGGAACTGCACACCCCAGGCCCGCGCCCCGACCCGGAACGCCTGGTGGGGGCAGGCCGCGCTGGACGCCAACCAGGCGGCACCCGGCGGGAGTTCGGTGATCGCGTCGACGTGCCGCTCGATCGCGGGAACCGCCCGGCCGAGCCCGTGGAGCAACGGGTCGTCGGCGGCTTCGGGGCGCAGCCGGATCTGTGTGCTGCCGAACTCGGGCTGCCCGTGACGCGCCCGTACGCTGCCGCCCGCCACCTGAGCGAGCAACTGGCCACCGAGGCAGATGCCGAGGACGGGCGTGCCGCCGTCCAGCGCCTGCGCGACGAGGTGGCGGGTGGCCGGGAGCCAGGGCGCGCGCTCGTCGTCGTCCGGCAGGAAGTTTCCGCCGAGCACGAGAAGCGGCCTGCTGTCGAGCCTTCGGGGCAGGACCTCACCCTCGTAGGGACGTAGCACTTCGAGGCCGATACCCGCCTCGCGCAGCCAGGCCCCGACCCGGCCGGGACCGCCGCTCCTGGTGTTCTGTACGACCACGGCGGTCGGCGGGCCCGGTGCGTTCGAAGGCGTCATCGCCTCGGCTCCCCTGCTCGGCATCTGCGTTCGCTGCGCTGATCATTCCGACAAGCACTTCGTAGCCGTCGGCACAAAGAATAGTTGGCGCCCACAGCTGACTGCCCTCCTGACCGGAAGCCCGAAACCCCTGACCCCGCGGCGGCGGGCTCCTGCTGTGGCCGACCGCGGACAGCAGCGACGGCGGCTCGGCAGCCGACGGCTCTTCACCTCAACCAGCGATACCGCCGCATCCGTTGTAGCGTCGACGAACCGGCGCTGAGCTGCACAGAGATCCGTCAGCTCACCTCATGCCACCACCGGCGCAGCCCGCATCGCGAACGCCCCCACCTCCGGTCCGGCAGCCCGACGGCACGGTCGATGTCATCGACGAGGTCCTCGGGGTTCCCCTCGGCGTCGGCGGAGGGGTTCCCCTCGGCGTCGGCGGAGGGGTTCCCCTCGGCGTCGGCGGCTTCCCGTTCCGCACGACCGAGACAGACCTCCAGGAGGGTTCCGTCCTGGCCCTGTACACCGACGGCCTCGTCGAAGCGGGTGAGGACATCAGCGAGGGCACCGAGGCCCTCCGATCCCAACTCGCCCGTGCCGCAGGGGAACTGGAAGCGACGGCGGAGAACATCCTTACGAGCATGCTCCCTTCCGCGCCCACCGACGACACGGTGATCGTGCTCGCACGGGCGAGCCGGTCATCACCTCACCGGCCGGGGCGAGCCGTGTGATGGCCAGTCAGCTCACGGTCGATCCTCGTGCACCGTACAGACACACACGCGCCGCCGTGTACATGCTCGATAGGTTGTACCCGTGCGCGAGCCGGGAGGATGGACCGGGCGGACCGTAAGGGGTCTGCTCTGCGCTTCGGCATGCCTTTTCCTGGGTGTGGTGAGCCATGCCTCGGCCGGTGGGCGGCTGCCCGGCGCAGGTCCGCTGGCGCTCATCCTGGCCACGCTGACCGTGCTCGGCTCGGTGTTCTTCGGTGGCCGCCGTCGCCGCTTCGATGTCACGGTGCTGGCGCTGGCCGGAACACAGTTCTCCCTCCACCTCGGTTTCCATCGATTCTCGATGCCCGAAGTCGGCCACGCGGCACATCACATGGCCGGCCGGCACATGGTCATGGGCCCGGCAGACATGGCCGAGCGCGGTATCGGGCATTCTCTGTCCTCCGCCATGACCTCGGCTCATACGGTCGCCACGGTCGGGACCGCGCTGTGCGTCATCTACGGAGAACGCGTCCTGCGCGGGCTGGCCGCCCTGGTCGTCCCGGCCTTCTGCTACCGCGAACCCCCGGCCCTCCCTGTCACCCCTCAGCTCCGGCCGGTGCCCCTGTCGTCGGCGCATCCCCGATTCGGGGTACTGCTCGCCCGTTCCCGGACCCGGCGGGGTCCTCCCTCGGCGACCCCGGCCTGACGGTCCCCCTTCCGCGTTCCATCGCACCGGCTGTTCACCGGTGCGCCGAGGCATGCGTACGGGCGGAGCCGGGCCGGGGCACTCGCGTCGCACCGTCACTCCGACGGAAGCACGTCACCGACTTCGCGGCGTCCCCGGCTCGTCCGGCGGCCGCGTCCACCTGAGGGATAGGCATGTCTTTCGGAACCGAAGAACCACCACAGAACGACCGCCGTCGTATCGACGCCCCGTCCGCCGCGGCGGCAGCAGTCGCCGTCGCCGAGCCCACCTCCACCCCTGCGGCCGAGCCCGGGCCCGGCCGCTCCTGGCAGGCCGTACGGAGCCTGCTCGTCCGGCTGCACTTCTTCGCCGGCGTATTCGTCGCCCCTTTCCTGTTGGTGGCCGCCCTGACGGGGTTGGCCTACACCTTCACGCCGCAGCTCGACCAACTCGTGTACGGCGACCAGTTGCGCGTCGAGCAGGTCGGCGAGGCGCCCCGTCCGCTGGCGGAGCAGATAGCCGCAGCCAGGGCCGCCCACCCGGAGGGCAGCCTGGCCTCCGTCGTCACCCCTCCCGGCCCGGAGGACACCACACGGGTGGTGCTGTCCCTGCCGGAGCTCGGTGACAAGCAGCGCACCGTGTTCGTCAACCCCTACACCGCCGAGGTGCAGGGCGACCTGACCACGTGGTTCGGCTCGACGCCACTCACCACCTGGCTCGACGACCTCCACCGCAATCTGCACCTGGGCGAGACCGGTCGCCTCTACTCAGAAGTCGCCGCGAGCTGGCTCTGGGTGATCGTCGCGGGCGGCCTCGTCCTCTGGCTCGGACGCAGCCGTGGACAGCGGGCCGGGTCCGCACGGGGCGTTCTGCTGCCCGACCGTTCGGCCCGGGGCGTGCGCCGCACCCGCAGTTGGCACGCGGCCACGGGTGTGTGGCTGGCACTCGGTCTGCTCTTCCTGAGTGCCACGGGCCTGACGTGGTCGCATTATGCGGGCGATCGGTTCGGGCAGCTGCTGGACGCGGCCAGGGGCCGTGCTCCCGCGTTGGACACCACACTTCCCGGCGCTCAGCCGCCAGCGGAGGACGAGGGCGGCGAACACGCCGGGCACGGCGCCGCGGAGGACTCCGCCGCGGCGGATCCGGCCGACTTCGACGCGGCCCTGGCCGCGGCCCGGGACGCCGGGTTGGGCGGCACGGTGGAGGTGACGCCTCCCGCCGACAGTTCGGGCGCGTGGGTCGTGGCCCAGGGCGACAACGTCTGGCCGGTGCACTACGACCAGGTCGCTGTCGACACCGAGAAGGGCGAGATCACCTCCCACAGCCGGTGGGCGGACTATCCGCTCCTCGCCAAGCTCAGCAAGCTCGGGGTGCAGGGGCACATGGGCGTGCTGTTCGGCATCGTCAACCAGATCGTGCTGGCCGCGATCGCGCTCGGCCTCACCGCCGTGACCATCTGGGGCTACCGCATGTGGTGGCAGCGCCGCCCGACCCGCGACGATCGCAGGGCTGCATTCGGCACGGCGCCCGCCCGCGGAGCCTGGCGCCGACTGCCGCTGCCCGTGATCGTCCTGGGCATCCCCGCTGTCGCCGCCCTCGGCTGGGCGCTGCCGGTCCTGGGGGTGACCCTGGCCGCCTTCCTCGTCGTGGACGTGGTGACAGGCCTGGTCCGGCACGTGCGGGCCTCGTAGGAGCAGAGGGCCCGGAGGACGGGGCAACAGCCCCTGTCCTCCGGGCCCGGTGTCAGCCGCTGCCTCAGGTGACGTACGGCGAGCCGAGCGTCAGCGCGTCGGTGGTGCGGGACACGACACACGTTCGTCGACGTCGGCATGACCTTGGCGCCGTGCCCGGTGAAGGGCCCGCGGCTAACGCACCAGTCGATCCGTGAAGCCGTTGCCGAAGACCCGGTGAGGGTCGAGCCGATCCAGGACGGAGACGGCTTCGGACCACTGCCCGGCGCCGTACGAAGCGGGCACCGCGGACCCGATGATCTGCTCGTCCGCCCAGGCCGCCGTGTCCGTATAGCCCCAGCCCTTGGACCACTCGACGCGCGCCAGCGCGTAGTCGCCGTCGAAGGTGCTCATCAGGAAGCGTTCCAGTTCCCGGTAGAACTCGTGGGCTCCGGGTGAGGTCGGCTGGGTCAGCACGTCCACCCACACCACGCAGTCGTACTCCGGGTGGTCCGGGTGCGGGCGGACGACGGAGAGCAGCGGCGGGCGTGCGCCCGGCGCGGCGGAGTCATCGGGCTGGTCGAGGCCGCTGACCCTGATCTCCACCTGCCCGTTGATCGGGAATCTGCCCGCCGCGGCCCAGGCCGCCAGCCTTTGCTTGTAGTCGCCGGCGAACTCGGAGACGACGCGCTGGACGTCTGCCCGGCGGGTGAGGATCCCGTACCCGTTCGCGGTCTCACGCAGTGTTGTGGGGCGCAAGTAGAACTGGAGGGCGTGCGACGGGCCCCACAGGTCCTTCGCGAGGGTGGCGGTCAGTCCGGTCGCCGCCACCGTGTACTGCGCGGCGCCGAGCAGCGGCGCGAGATGCCAGGAGCCCCCGACGACAAGCCCGGCCAGCCGGGCGACCGGGGTCGGGACGACATCGCTGAACGGGTAGTTGTACGGGCTGTGCACCGGCCTGGAAGTGACCGGGCGCTCAGGGCTGAGGCTCCACACCTTGAGCCAGGGCCGGTCGGTGAAGGCGAACCAGATCGTCTCCACCCGCCCCGACTCGGCCATGAAGTCCGCGAAGGTGTTTCCCCGGGCGGCGAGGGCGCTGCCCGGGGCGGCGAACAGTTCGTCGGCGGTGAGGTCGACGCGGCTCCGGCAGCGCAGCGGTATGTCCTCGCCCGCCTGGATCTCTGCCTCCACGATGAGGCCGCGCCCGAGGTGGGTGGCCAGCGCCTCGCACTCCTCGTCGGTTCCTCGGTGGAAGGTCTTCACGACGTAGGCATCCTGCTCCGCGTCCCAGACGACGGCGGTGAGGGACAGGACGAGGTTGCTGAGGCTGCCGTAGGTGTGGCCGGGGCGGGCGGACTCGCCGTCCGCGGGGACGCTGGTGCCGTGGGCGTCGATGGCCAGCGTGCCGCCCAGGGTCAACTCCCCCGGCGCGGGAGTGTTGGTGACGCCCAGCCCGTGGTCGGCGAGGAAGGCCATCAGCGTTTCGAGGGTCGCCCCGGCCTGCGCGCGCACCGCGCCGGGGGCGCCTGCGGGCGGGGTCGTGAGTTCCATGTGCGTGAGATGGACGGTGGTGTCCAGCAGGAGGACCTTCGCGTCGCGCTCGGTGGACGAAGTGATGGTCAGGGGCGACCAGTTGTGCGCCTTGCCCCGGGCACGTAGCCGCCAGCCGTTGGCATGCGCCCAGTTGGCGAGGTCGGCGAGGTCCTGCCCGGTGCGGGGCGCGCACGCCCACAGCCCGCCGTGGGTGATCTCGCCGGCCCAGTTGATGTACGGGGAGAGGTAGGG
Source organism: Streptomyces sp. NBC_00887 (assembly GCF_045207585.1). Classification (NCBI taxonomy): domain Bacteria; kingdom Bacillati; phylum Actinomycetota; class Actinomycetes; order Kitasatosporales; family Streptomycetaceae; genus Streptomyces; species Streptomyces sp. NBC_00887. Next base: position 9,146,783 of record NZ_CP108788.1, on the reverse strand, counting down.
CACCAGACCGGCGGGCAGTTCGGGTGCGGCCGTCGGAACGATGACCGTCGCCGCGGCGGCCGGGGAGGACCCGGCCGTGGCAGCACCGAACGGGATGCCCAACGCGCCGGCAGCCGCCGCGGCCCGCAGAACACCACGGCGGGAGAGTCCGGAGGGCTCGGAGGGGCGGGAGGAGGTGACAGGACGCGGGGGGAACTCCGAGTGATCAGACATGAACCGAATGTATGGGGCTTCGGCGCGTCGCCGACGCTCCCCGGCAAAACTGCCGAGAACCCCCACCGGAAGGCCAAACGACAGCGATTCGAACCCGTCCACGATTCGGAGTCCGGTCCGTGTCCGCCGACCACTACCGGCCCCCACTACTCGGTGATACGTTATAGTGGTACTCGGTAGCACGCAGTACCGAGAGAACCGAGGAGGCCTCGCGATGGACGACCTGACGGAGATGCTGAAGGGCACGCTCGAAGGGTGCGTGCTCGAAATCATCGGCCGCGAGGAAACCTATGGGTACGCCATCACCCGTCAGCTGAACGAGCTCGGCTTCGCCGATGTCATCGAGGGGACGGTGTACACCATCCTGCTGCGGCTGGAGAGGAACGGACTCGTCCAGGTGACGAAACGACCGTCCGGGGTCGGTCCGCCGCGCAAGTTCTACGCGCTCAACGATGCCGGACTCGAGGAACTCGCGAAGTTCTGGGCGAAATGGCAGTACGTCTCATCACGCATCAACAAGCTCAAGGAGGGCGGGAGATGAACTTCTGGGAGAAGATCACAGGCAGCGATCTCACCAGGGAATGGAAGGCGTTCGCAGCCCGGGCCGAAGCCCTGCCGGACGACTACCGGGCGGTGTGGGAACAGATCGTCGCCCACCTCTTCCTTCATGGGGACTTCACCGGCCGAAACCTGATGCCGATCTTCGACGCCACCCTTGGGCTGCTCGAAGACACAGCGGCGGACGGGCTGAGCGTCCACGAAGTACTCGGCGACGACATCCGGGGCTTCTGCACGGCACTCGCCGGCGGAGAAGGGGCTCGAACCCATCGCGACCGGTGGCGCGAGCAGCTGAACAGGAACGTCGCAAGGAAACTGAGCCGGCTGGGAGGCTGACGTGGGCATCCAGGACATCATCGAAGGCAAGAAGCAGTGGCGGGCGCACATGGCGCGGGTCAAGGCGCTCCCGCCGGACTACCAGATCGTCTACAAGGAGATGCAGAGGTACCTGTTCAAGGTCGGCCCGATCGACCTGCCCGACGGGCCCCTGCTCCCCGGAATCGTCGACTTCTTCGAGGAGGGCGCCGCGACGGGCAAGGGGGTCCTGCAGCTGATCGGCAGCGACGTCGCCGCTTTCTGCGACGACTTGATCAAGGACTCACGCACCTACGCGGACATCTACCAGGAGTCCATCAGCGGGAAACCCGGTACCGCCGGGAAGTAGCACCCTGTCACCTCAAGTCGGCAGGCGAAGCCCGCAGGCGCGGCCCCTCCGCCTCCGCGCAGCGCGGACGGGCGCGGGCGGACCGGCCACCGGAAGCCGCCGCGCGCCTGTCCGCCGAGGCGGTCGAGCAGGCGGACGAGACCTGACTCGGTCCTGCCGACGCCCGCAGGCGAGCAGGTCTCCGCGGCGGGGCGGCCCGACGCCATTCCCCAGGACGGCACGACCGACGCGCAGTCACGGGCAGCCCTCTCGATCCGAGTTCCGTACAGCTCCCACTCCCCCTGCGCCTTCAGCCCCGGTAAGGAATTCACCATGCCTTCATCTGTCATGCCCACATCCAGTCAGGGTGACGGGCCCCCGTCGCCCACCGCCGTCTCCGCCGTCGGGCTCCGCAAGTCGTACGGCGAAAAGCTCGTCCTCGACGGCATCGATCTGCATATTCCGGCCGGGTCCGTGTTCGCCCTGCTCGGCCCGAACGGTGCCGGCAAGACGACCGCCGTGAAAATCCTCTCCACCCTCATCACCGCCGACGCCGGCGACCTGCACGTCGGCGGTCACGACCTGGCCGCCGACCCGCAGGCGGTTCGTGCCGCGATCGGTGTCACCGGGCAGTTCTCCGCCGTCGACGGGCTGATCACCGGCGAGGAGAACATGCTCCTCATGGCGGACCTGCACCACCTGCCCAAGAGCGAGGGGAGGCGGGTCGCCGTCGAACTCCTGGAGCGCTTCGACCTGACGGAGGCCGCCAGGAAGCCCGCCTCGACCTATTCCGGCGGCATGAAGCGCCGCCTGGACCTGGCGATGACGCTGGTCGGCAGCCCGCGGATCATCTTCCTCGACGAGCCGACGACAGGGCTCGACCCGCGCTCCCGCCACAACATGTGGGGCATCATCCGCGGCCTCGTCGCCGACGGCGTAACCGTCTTCCTCACCACCCAGTACCTGGAGGAGGCCGACGAACTCGCCGACCGCATCGCCGTGTTGAACGACGGCAAGATCGCCGCCGAGGGCACCGCCGAGGAGCTCAAACGGCTCGTCCCGGGCGGGCACGTCCGTCTCCGCTTCAACGACCCGGCCGCGTACCGGTCCGCCGCTGACGCCCTGCGCGAGGTCACCGGGGACGACGAGGCACTGTCGCTGTCCATCCCCAGCGACGGCAGCCAGCGCGAACTGCGCTCGGTTCTCGACCGGCTGGACTCGGCCGGCATCGAGGCGGACGAACTCACCGTCCACACCCCCGACCTCGACGACGTCTTCTTCGCCCTGACCAGCGGCACCGACATCCCCCACCAGCCCAAGGAGACCGTCCGATGAGCGCCCTGTCCCTCGCCGTCCGCGACTCGAACACGATGCTGCGCCGCAACCTGCTGCACGCCCGTCGCTACCCGTCAGCGACCCTGAACCTGCTGCTCACGCCGATCATGATGCTGCTGCTCTTCGTCTACATCTTCGGCGATGTGATGAGCGCGGGCATCGGTGGCGGCGGCGCGGACCGCTCCGACTACATCGCCTACATCGTCCCGGGCCTGCTGCTGATGACCGTCGGAAGCACCGTGATCGGGGCCGCGGTGTACGTCTCCATGGATATGACCGAAGGCCTCATCGCCCGCTTCCGCACGATGGCTGTCTACCGCCCTTCGGTCCTCATCGGGCACGTCGTCGGCAGCGTGCTGCAATCCGTCATGAGCGTGGTCCTCGTCGGCGCCGTCGGCGTGGCCATCGGCTTCCGCTCCACGGACGCGACCGCCCTGGAGTGGCTGGCGGCTTTCGGGCTCGTCGTCCTCTTCGCCCTTGCGCTGACCTGGATCGCGGTCGGCATGGGCTTGGCAAGCCCCAACCCCGAGGCGGCCAGCAACATGGCCATGCCGCTGATCCTCCTCCCTCTCATCTCCAGCGCCTTCATCCCCGCCGACACCATGCCCGGCTGGTTCCGGCCCATCGCTGAGTACCAGCCCTTCACGCCGGCCATCGAAACCCTCCGGGGTCTTCTCCTCGGCACGGAGATCGGCAACAACGGCTGGATCGCGATCGCCTGGTGCGTCGCCCTGATCGCGCTCGGATTCCGCTGGTCGACGGGGCAGTTCAACCGCGACCCGAAGTAGCTCAGGGGGTGGGTGGGACAAACTCGGGCTGGTCGAGCAGGCGCAGCCAACTTCCGTCGGACTGGCGCCTGACGACCTGCGCCCGCGCGCCGGCACTGTCCTTCGGTGGGGTCGAGGTGAGAGCGATGTTGCCGCTGATCAACGTCGGCAAAGGCCGTTCCAGCTCGAAGCGGGGACCGTTGGCCAGCACCTTCTCCCACAGCGCGCGGATCGCATCCCGCCCCACCGTCAGCTCGCCGGGCGGGTAAGCCATCACCGCATCCTCCTCGTAGAGCGCGGCAACCCCGGCCGCGTCACCGGCGTTGGATCGCTCGACGAACAAGCGGGTGATGTCCTCGGGCCGCATGGCCTTCTCGTACTCCGGCATGGGTTCCTCCTTCGTAAGGCTCCGGCGTTTCTCAGCCTGGTCGCCCGCCGACCAGAAGTCCAACAGATGGATCTTCTGCAAACTAGAATCTGCAGTCATGGAACTGAGGCAGCTGGAATACCTCGTCGCAGTCGCCGAGGAGCAGAACTTCACCCGTGCCGCCGAGCGTGTGCACATCAGTCAGTCCGGCATCAGCGCCCAGATCCGCCGGCTCGAACGGGAACTCGGTGCCGAGCTGTTCGACCGTTCGGCCCGAACCGTCACCCTCACCGTCGCGGGGAAAGCTGCGCTCGAACACGCCCGTGCCGCACTCGTCTCAGCTGGGGCAGTCGGCCGGGCAGTGGACGAGGTGACCGAGCTGATCCGGGGTCGCCTCACCGTCGGAATGGTCATCGGCTGCACCGTCACCCCGTTGTTCGACGCTCTCGCCGCCTTCCACAAGGCGCACCCCGGTGTGGAAATCTCGCTGCTGGAGGAGAGCTCCGACCGGCTCGTCGACGGGGTGCGCGCCGGCGCCGTCGACATGGCACTCATCGGAGCCGCAGCAGCCACCCCCGACGGGCTGGAGGCCCTGACCATCATCAGTGAACGGCTCGTCGCAGCAGTCCCGGCCGGGCACCCCTTGGCGAAGCAGCGGCGGGTCACCCTGCGCGACCTCATTGCCTACCCCGTCGTGTGCATGCCACCAGGCACCGGCCTACGCGCGGTATTCGACCAGGCTTGCGCCGCACAGAACCTCCAGCCCTCGATCGCCCTGCAGGCCAGCGCCGCGGATGCCATCGCCGACCTCGCCGCCCGCGGACTCGGCGTCGCCGTCCTCAGTAACTCGATGGCCGCGGGCTACCGCGACCGGCTCACCGCCCGCACCATCGATGACGTCGACACACCGGCGTTGCTCGCCCTGATCTGGAAGAGCGCACACAACCCCTCGGTACGCGAGCTGCTCGTGCACAGCCGACAAGCGTTCACGGACCTTCTGGGGCTGCACCGGTAAAGGTCGACCAGCGGCTTCACCGCCTCGGCCTTCGGCCCGGACCCGTACGCGGCCTGCCGGTGCGCCCGAATGCTCGGCTGCCGACGGGTGTCGGGGCCGGTGGATCAATTCAACGAGCAGCGCACGATCGGCATCCCCGCTCCGACCCTGAGCACAGGCCGGTGTCCCGCCGTGCAACGGAGGACGACGCTCCGTAGCCGGTGGAGGTCGACCGCATCAGGTCGGCGTCAAGGGAGCCCCCGTCCTCGTATGGACCCCGTCAAGGCGGTCTGTCACCGGTCCGAAGCCGAGGTTTCCTCATCTTGGCCGCACGGCCGATTCCATTCCTCACGTCAATCAGGAGCTCACGATGGCCGACCTGGCCTTCGTCGTCACCACGGTCGCGGTGTTCGCGCTGGTGGCTCTCGTCGCCCGGGGGGTGACCAAGCTGTGACCGCCGAGAACATCGTCGGCCTCGTCGTGGCCGTCTCCCTGCTGGGATACCTCGTGCTCGCCCTTCTTTACCCGGAGAGGTTCTGAGCGCCGCCATGAGTCCCCAGGCCGCTGGTGTGCTCCAGCTGCTCGCCCTGATCGCCGCCCTCTCGCTCGCGTACCGCCCGCTGGGCGACTACATGGCCAGGGTCTACTCCTCCGAGAAGCACTACCGGCCGGAGAAGTGGATATACAAGGCCATCGGTGCCAACCCAGCCGCCGAGATGAGGTGGCCCGCCTACCTACGGGGCGTGCTCGCCTTCTCGGCGGTGAGTGTTCTCTTCCTGTACCTCATGCAACGGGTACAGGGCTCGCTGCCCGGCTCCCTCGGTTTCTCCTCCATCGACCCGGACCAGGCGTTCAACACGGCCGCGTCGTTCGTGGCCAACACCAACTGGCAGTCGTACTACGGCGAGCAGGCCATGGGCCACGTCGTGCAGACCGGCGGCCTCGCGGTGCAGAACTTCCTCTCCGCCGCAGTCGGCATGGCCGTCGCGGTGGCGCTCGTCCGGGGCTTCGCACGGGCACGTACCGGTGAGCTCGGCAACTTCTGGGCCGACCTGGTGCGCGGCACCGTCCGCATCCTGGTGCCGATCTCGGTGATCGGTGCGCTCGTCCTGGTCGCCTGCGGTGCCATCCAGAACTTCTCCGGCATCCACGAGGTCGGCCAGTTCATGGGCGGCACGCAGGAGTGGAACGGTGGCGCGGTCGCGTCCCAGGAGGCCATCAAGGAGCTGGGCACCAACGGCGGCGGCTACTTCAACGCCAACTCCGCCCACCCCTTCGAGAACCCGAACCCGCTCTCCAACCTGTTCGAGATCTTCCTCATCCTGCTGATCCCGTTCGCGCTGACCCGCACCTTCGGCCGCATGGTCGGCTCGCTCAGGCAGGGATACGCGATCCTCGGCACGATGGCCACCATCTGGCTCGGCTTCACCGCGCTGATGATGTGGACCGAGTTCGCCCACCACGGACCTGCGTTCGACATCGCGGGCGGGGCGATGGAGGGCAAGGAGACCCGCTTCGGGATCGCCGGCTCCTCGATCTTCGCGGTTGCCACCACGCTGACCTCGACCGGTGCGGTGAACTCCTTCCACTCCTCCTTCACCGGCTTCGGCGGTGGCATCACGATGCTGGGCATGCAGTTGGGCGAGATCGCACCCGGCGGTGTCGGATCCGGCCTCTACGGCATGCTGATCATGGCGATCATCGCGGTGTTCATCGCGGGCCTCATGGTCGGACGGACCCCGGAGTACCTGGGCAAGAAGATCGGCACGCGCCAGATCAAGCTCGCGGCCTGCTACATCCTCATCACCCCGGCACTCGTGCTCGGTTTCACCGCCGTGGCGATGGCTCTGCCCACTCCGGGCAACTCGATGACGAACTCCGGGGCGCACGGCTTCTCCGAGATCCTGTACGCCTACACCTCCGGGGCGAACAACAACGGCTCCGCCTTCGCGGGACTGAACGCGGACACCCCGTGGTTCAACAGCACCATCGGCATCGCGATGCTGCTCGGCCGCTTCCTCCCGATCGTCTTCGTCCTGGCCCTCGCCGGGTCGCTGGCCGAGCAGAAGCCGGTGCCCGAGACCGCGGGCACCCTGCGCACCGACAAGCCCCTCTACGCGGGTCTTCTCGTCGGCACCATCCTGATCATCACCGGTCTGACTTACTTCCCCGCCCTTGCGCTGGGTCCGCTCGCCGAAGGGCTCGCCTCATGAGCACCGTCACCCCCACTCACGCTCCGCACGGAGACCTGCCGCCCTCCGGCAACCACGCGGTCACCGACCGCGTCGGCAGCGGCCTCTTCGACCCGAAGCAGCTGCTGAAGTCCTTCCCGGACGCGGTGCGCAAGCTCGACCCGCGCGTGATGATCAAGTCGCCCGTCATGTTCGTCGTCCTGGTCGGCTCGGTGGTCACCACCGTGCTGGCGGCGCTGGACCCGACCGACTGGTTCGGCTGGGCCATCGCCGGCTGGCTCTGGCTGACCACCGTCTTCGCGAACCTCGCAGAGGCGGTGGCCGAGGGCCGGGGCAAGGCCCAGGCCGACACCCTGCGCAAGGCCAAGACCGACACCGTCGCCCGCCGCCTCACCACGGACGGCAAGGGCGAGGAGCAGGTGCCCGGCGCGGAGCTCCGCATCGGTGACCTGGTGGTCTGCGAGGCGGGAGATGTCATCCCCGGCGACGGCGATGTCGTGGAAGGTGTCGCCTCCGTCGACGAATCCGCGATCACCGGAGAATCGGCCCCGGTCATCCGCGAATCCGGCGGCGACCGCAGTGCGGTGACCGGCGGTACGAAGGTGTTGTCCGACCGCGTTGTCATCAGGATCACGACGAAGCCGGGCGAAACATTCATCGACCGCATGATCAGCCTGGTGGAGGGCGCGGCCCGGCAGAAGACCCCCAACGAGATCGCCCTGAACATCCTTCTGGCGTCCCTCGCCATCGTCTTCCTGCTGGCCGTGGTCACCTTGAAGCCGTTCGCCGTCTACGCGGGCGCCGACGGCCAGACCTCGATGATCGTGCTCGCCGCGCTCCTGGTCTGTCTGATCCCGACCACCATCGGTGCGCTGCTCTCCGCGATCGGCATCGCCGGAATGGACCGCCTCGTCCAGCGCAACGTCCTGGCCATGTCGGGGCGCGCGGTGGAAGCGGCGGGCGACGTGTCGACCCTGCTCCTCGACAAGACGGGGACCATCACCCTGGGCAACCGTCAGGCGGCCGAATTCCTGGCGGTCGGAGGCGTTACGGAGGACGAACTCGCGGATGCCGCGCAGCTGTCCTCGCTCGCCGACGAAACCCCCGAAGGCAGGTCGATCGTCGTACTGGCCAAGGAGAAGTACAGGCTGCGGGAACGGGACCAGGGCGAGCTGACCGATGCCGAATGGGTCGCGTTCACCGCGCAGACCCGCATGTCGGGCGTCGACCTGGACGGGCGCAAGGTCCGCAAGGGGGCGACCGGCTCCGTCGTCGCCTGGGTGAAGGAGCGGGGCGGGGTTGTCGCCGAGGACGCGCACGCACTCACGGACGGGATTTCCCAGGCTGGTGGCACGCCGCTGCTGGTGGCTGTGGAAGACGCTCGCGGTCCGCGGATCCTCGGGGTCATCCATCTCAAGGACGTGGTGAAGGAGGGCATGCGCGAGCGGTTCGACGAGCTGCGCCGCATGGGCATCCGTACGGTCATGATCACCGGCGACAACCCGCTGACCGCGAAGGCGATCGCCGGGGAGGCGGGGGTCGACGACTTCCTGGCCGAGGCGACGCCCGAGGACAAGATGGCCCTCATCAAGCGGGAGCAGGCCGGCGGCAAGCTCGTCGCCATGACGGGTGACGGCACGAACGACGCCCCGGCCCTCGCCCAGGCGGACGTCGGGGTCGCGATGAACACCGGTACCTCGGCCGCCAAGGAGGCCGGGAACATGGTGGACCTGGACTCCAACCCCACCAAGCTCATCGAGATCGTCGCGATCGGCAAGCAGCTCCTCATCACCCGCGGCGCCCTCACCACGTTCTCCATCGCCAACGACGTCGCGAAGTACTTCGCGATCATCCCCGCCATGTTCGCCGTGGCGTACCCGTCGCTGGACAAGCTGAACATCATGGGCCTGGCCTCGCCGGAGTCGGCGATCCTGTCCGCGGTCATCTTCAACGCTCTGATCATCGTCGCTCTGGTACCGCTGGCCCTCAAGGGAGTGCGCTACCGGCCCGCCGGTGCTGACCGGATGCTGCGCCGCAACCTGGGCATCTACGGCCTCGGCGGTCTGGTCGCCCCGTTCGTCGGCATCAAGATCATCGACCTGCTCATCTCCCTCATCCCCGGAATCGGCTGATCCGCCATGACCAACACCTCCGTCAGCAACACCGTGCGCCTGTTCGGGGCCGGGCTGAGGGCCCTCCTCGTCCTCACCCTGGTGTGCGGGGTCATCTACCCGCTGGCCGTCACCGGGATCGCCCAGACCCTCTTCAACAACAAGGCCAACGGCTCCGAGATCAAGGACAAGAGCGGCCAGGTCGTCGGCTCCTCCCTCATCGGGCAGACCTACAACCTCCCGAAGAACGACCCGAACGACGCCGAAGAGGCAGCCAGGCCGGACCTGAAGTGGTTCCAGCCACGCCCCTCCAACGGCCTCGGCTCCAACAGCGTCAACACCCAGTACTCCCTGATCCTCTCCGGCGCCACCAACCGCTCCGGCGACAACGAGGACCTGATCACGTGGGTGACGGACGCCAAGGCGGCTGTGGTCAAGGACAACTCCACGGCCTCGTACAAGGTGGAGCCCGCTGACGTACCGGCAGACGCGGTCACCTCCTCAGGCTCCGGCCTGGACCCGGACATCTCCCCCGCGTACGCGAAGCTCCAGGTCCACCGGGTCGCGGAGGTGAACGACCTCCCCGTCGAGGAGGTCGAGGGCCTCGTCGCCGATCACACGACGGGCCGGCTCCTGGGCTTCATGGGCGAGCCCCGGGTGAACGTACTCGAACTGAACACAGCGCTCCAGGACCTGGTCCAGGGCTGACGGACCTCAGGCGAGGAACGGAAGCCGGTGGGGTGCGGTGACTCCGCACCCCACCGGACGGCCGCCATTCCACTGGATCCCGGTGTCCGGTTTCGGGCGTCACAGGTCCCCGCATCACCCCCTTCCGAGTGCGAACGCCGCGCTTCTGCCGCACCGTCACCTCAGAAGCCCTGGCGTCTCCGCCGTCTCTTTCACCGGGCACCGCGAGTGCTGACCACCACCCGGATCACCTCTGCGCCGAGACAGACCACCGCCCTTGTCGTCCTCGACGCGGCGCGGGTCGGCGCTCGGCGGCAGCGTCCCGGTCGGGAGCGCTCCCAAGCCGGGGATTGACGCGAGACAACCGCCGTATCCGCCTGTCACCCTGACCTGCCTTTTCGGAAATCCGCGCGACACATTTCGCCGCGATGGGTTGTCAGGGACACGCAGCGCTCCTACAGTCCCCTACAAACCAGCGCATGGGAGCGCTCCCATCGCGGGTCGTCGTGCGCTCCGATCCCCTCATCCCCCATCCGGCCATTCCTACCGACACCGACGCCCCGGCCCCATCCCCGTACGTCTCGCCGCCGAGCTCGTCCGGGCACCCCGTCCGCCTGATCCACGCACGCCCCCGAGGGTTCCGTCACCGGACGGTGACCGCACGGGACAAGCCGACCGGAAGACGATCCCCACACAGGCACAGGAGACACCATGACTCGACGCAAGAAACAACTTGCCTCCCTGGCAACGGTGCTCGCGACGCTCATCAGCGGGTTAGCCCTGGCGCTGTTCGGCCAGGGCAATGCGCAGGCGCACGGCGTGACGATGACGCCGGGGTCGCGTACGTACCTCTGCATGCTGGACGCCAAGACCAGCACCGGCGCCCTGGACCCGACCAACGCGGCGTGCAGGGCCGCGCTCAACGAGAGCGGTGCGACCGCTCTGTACAACTGGTTCGCCGTACTCGACTCCAACGCGGGTGGGCGAGGGGCCGGTTACGTCCCGGACGGAAAACTGTGCAGCGCCGGCGACCGGTCACCGTACAACTTCACCGGATACAACGCCCCCCGCGGTGACTGGCCCCGGACACACCTGACCTCCGGGAACACGATCCAGGTGAAGCACAGCAACTGGGCGGCGCACCCGGGTTCGTTCCGGGTGTACCTGTCCAAGCCCGGCTACTCGCCCACCACCGAACTGGGCTGGGACGACCTGGAACTGATCGAGACCGTCACCAACCCGCCGCAGACCGGCTCGCCGGGTGCGGACGGCGGCCACTACTACTGGGACCTGAACCTGCCCTCGGGCCGCTCGGGCGACGCGGTGATGTTCATCCAGTGGGTTCGCTCGGACAGCCAGGAGAACTTCTTCTCCTGCTCCGACATCGTCTTCGACGGCGGCAACGGCGAAGTGACCGGCATCCGCGGCTCAGGCAGCACTCCTACTCCGACGCCGACTCCGACCCCGGACCCCACACCCACGGACCCGCACTCCGGGTGCATGGCCGTCTACAGCGTGACCAACTCCTGGAGCGGCGGCTTCCAAGGTTCTGTCGAGGTCATGAACCACGGCACGACAGCACGTGACGGCTGGGCCGTGAAGTGGACGCCCGGCACGGGCGCCAAGGTCAGCAGCGTGTGGAACGGTGCGCTGACCACGGGGTCCGACGGCACGCTCACGGTCAAGAACCTCGACTACAACCGGACCATCCCGCCGGACGGCAGCGTCACCTTCGGCTTCACGGCGACATCGACCGGCAACAACTTCCCGATCGGCTCGATCGGCTGCGTCAACCCGTAGCCACCGAACGAAGCAGTGCCGGTTCCCGCACCCTGCGGGAACCGGCACTGCCGTGTCCCCAGGCCCGGCACGCATGACCGGCATCGACCCGATTTGTGCCGCAGCTGCGCCGACGTGCTCGACGAGCTCTCTGTCTTTCGCCTTCCGGCGCGCCCAGCCCGAATCTCTTCAGCCGGATGCGACGCATATCCTCACCGCTCGGGGGCACCGAGGCAGAAGGTTGGCGGTGCATTCAGCGGGCGAGGGCCACCCTTTTGGGGAGTGAACGGGTTGGTACGGAAAGCACGTTGGTCGGCTAACGGCCGGTGGGCCGGACGGGAGTGGACGGCGGTCCGGCGGTCCGTCCATAGCGCGTTCGAGGAGTCCGGACCCGAACGGGACACCCTCGTCCAATCCCTCAAAGCAGCCGCGGCGGCGATCATCGCCTGGGCCCTGACCGGATGGTGGCTCCAGGCTCCCATGGCACTCCTGGCTCCCTGGACGGCAGTCGCCCTGGTCAGCAGCACCGTTTACCAATCGCTGCGCACGGGCAGCCAGCAGTTCGGCATCATCGTCCTCGGCACGGTGTGGGCGTCGGCCGCCATGGCCGTCACGCATGACCAGACCATGGCCGCCATGCTGCTCACCCTGCCGTTCATGACGTTGCTCGGGAACTACCGCCGATTCGGGAGCCAGGGCATCCTCGGGGCGAGCACGGCCCTTTTCGTCATCACCTACGGATCGTCGAGCGCTTCCAACGTCGGTCACCGGCTGCTGGAGACGCTGATCGGCGCGGTGGTGGGCATCATGGTCAACGCCCTCGTCCTGCCCCCAGTCCATCTGCGCAGCGTCCGCGACCGCCTGCGCCGACTCGCGCGCGGATCGGCAGACCTGCTCGACGCCATGGCGCACGGCTTGCGCGAGGACAACGCATGGGAGAAGGCCGGGAACTGGCACACCGAGGCGTCCCGTCTGTCGTTGTCTCTCCAGGGCGTGGCCGATGCCAGGCACTGGGCCACGGAGGGGGCGCGCTGGAACCCGGGCGGACGGCTGCGACGGACGGGACCCCCGCCCCCACCTTTCACCGAGGACGTCCGGTGGGGCCGGGTCTGCACCCGCATCCTCGCCGTCGCACGCACCCTCAACGAAAGCGGCGGTGACGGCAGGGGCCTCCCGACGCCGCCTCCCTGCTTCCTCGTCGAGCTGTCGGACGTACTGGAGCAGGCCGCCCGCATGTGCCTCGAGGAGGCCGAGCATCCGGCCTCAGCCACCGACGATCGCCGCCGCGAGCGGGCGTTCGACAAGGCATGGGTCACACATCGCGCTCTCGCCGACAACTTCCAGCACCAGGAGGGACCGGCGGCCGCCGTCGGAGGTGCACTCTTGCTGGAGACACGCCAGTTGCTCATGGACCTGGCTCCACGCCCCTGAGCGGCACCGGAAACCGCCCCTGCGTCCAGCCGAAGTTCCCGAAGGCTCTGGGCCGGCCCGTGCTCAGAAGGCGTACCGGACGCGCAGCCACGGTGTGTGCGTGGCGATCAGTTGTTGGATGTGCGTCAGTGACTCCCGTTTGATGTCCTGTGTGTAGCGGACGTTGATGGCTCCGTTCTGCGAGCGCTTGGTCTCCTGGGCGGCAGGCTGCCACAGCACTTCCTCGGCGCGAGGGTGCCAGCCCAGGTTGACCTCGTGGAGCGACTGGTTGTGGGTCAGCATGATGATCTCGGCCGCCGCCTGTTGCTTCACGCGGACGGGCAGGACGTCGTCGAGGTGGGAAAGCAGGTCGGCCCAGTCCCGCTGCCATCCCGGGCGCAGGATGACGGGCGAGAGGTTGAAGTGGACCTCGTAGCCGGCGTCGAGGAAGTCGGCAGCTGCGGCGATCCGCTGGGTGACCGGGCTGGTCCGGATGTCCAGCAGCCGGGCGTCGTCGGGCGGCATGAGCGAGAAGCGCACTCGGGTACGCCCCTGAGGGTCGAGTGCGAGCAGATCGGGGTTGACGAACTTGGTTGCGAAGGAGGCCTTCGCCGTCGGCAGGCCGCGGAAGGCGGCGACGAGGTCTGCTGTGTTGTCGCAGACCAGGGCGTCGACCGAGCAGTCGCCGTTCTCGCCGATGTCGTAGACCCATGCCTGGGGGTCACACTGGTTGGGCTCCCTTTTGGGGCCCTGGGCCCGTACGTGGCTGCGGACGTGGGCCACGATCGCCTCGATGTTGGTGAACAGCGTGATGGGGTTGGCGTAGCCCTTGCGACGGGGTACGTAGCAGTAGGCGCAGGCCATCGCGCACCCGTTGGAGGGGCCTGGGGCAATCCAGTCGGCCGACCGGCCGTTGGGACGGGTCCGGAGTGTGCGCTTCATCCCGAGGACGAGCGTCTCGGTCTTGATACGGACCCAGCGGGCGATGTTGCCTTCGTTGCCGTGGAGGGAGGGGATGCGCCAGTGGCTCGCGACCTCGGTCACGCGCGCTCCCGGCAGCCGGGCCATGATCTGTCGGCCGCGTGGGGAGTCGAGTGCGGCCGGCTCCGCGTAGACCTCCCGCACGTCGAGCATTCGGCGGGCCTCCGGGCTGTCCCGGAAAGCCGAGTGCGCGGCCGGCTCCACTGCGATGTCCGACCACCCGAAGAGCGCTTGCTGCTCGGGCTCTCCCGGCGCGGCTCCTGTCGGCGGTTGATCCACGTTCCTCTCCTCTCCACATGTGGGTCGTGCCGAAGGGTGTCAGTCGCGGCGGTGACGCTCCTGTTCCAGCAGGGCGTCGAGATCGCGGAGCCGGTCCAGCCCCCGCACCGCCTGGGTCATCCGTGCGTTACGTTCGAACCGGTCGCGGTGGCGGTGCAGGAGGTTCCAGTACCCGGCGGTGAAGGGGCAGGCGTCATCACCGACCCTTACGGACGGCTCGTACCGGCAGGGTCCGCAGAAATCGCTCATGCGGTCGATGTACGCGCCTCCGGACGTGTAGGGCTTGGTGGTCATGCGGCCCCCGTCCGCGTACTGCGACATGCCCACCACGTTCGGGACCATGACCCAGTCGTAGCCGTCGACGAAGCTGCGGTGGAACCAGTCGGTGACCGCCCGGGGCTCCCACCCCCGTTGCAGGGCAAAGCTGCCCAGAATCATCAGGCGGGGGATGTGGTGTGTCCAGCCGGTCGTTCTGACCTGTTCCAGGACGTGGGTGAGGCAGTTCGCCTCCGTGCCGTCCGGGGACAGTTCCGTGAACCAGTCAGGCAGTCCCTCGTGGTGGCCCAAGGCGTTGCTCGCCCGGTATCGCGTCCCGAAGTGCCAGTAGACGTGCCAGACGAACTCACGCCATCCGGCGATCTGTCTCACGAATCCCTCGGCGCTGTTGAGTGGCACATCGCCGGATCGCCATTGCGCCTCCGCCCGTTCGACGCATTCCGCAGGGTCCAGCAGGCCGAGGTTGAGCGACGAGGAGAGCAGGCTGTGGCTCATCGTCGCGTCCCCGGCGAGAACCGCGTCCTCATACGCGCCGAACGTGGCGAGCCGGTGGTCCACGAAGCGGCGGAGCGCGGCCAGCGCCTCCCGGCGGGTGGCGGGGAACAGGCGGGGCGCGTCCTCACCGACGAACTCGACGTCCCCGTCACGGGACCAGCGGTCGAGGTCGGACCGCACCTCGGTGTCGATGTCGCTCTCCCGGGGGCGATAGGCCGCCGGAACGCCAAGATCGGTGGCGCCGCGCGGCGGGGGCTGCCGGTTGTCGTGGTCCAGGTTCCACCGGCCGCCGACGGGACGGTCGCCTTCCATCAGCAGGTCGTGCATCTGGCGGACCCACCGGTAGAAGTCCTCCTGCCGGAGGTGTTTCGTGCCGCGTCCGGCGGCCCAGTCCCTGAATTCGTCGTGCGTCACGAGAAAACCGCGCGCCGGCAGAACGCTCACGGAAGGCAGCGCGCGCACGAAGGCGTGGGCAGCGTGGGACGTGGGATGGTGCACGGTCACCGGGCCGTCCCCCACCGCCTCGCGCAGACCCTGACGGTATGTGTCCGCCTTGACGTACCGCACGCGGTCGCCGAGTTCGGCGGCTCGATGCCGCATCGCGGAGAGGACCAGGTGGGCCTTCGCACGGTGGAACCGCCGTCGTCGGAAGACGCTGCGGGCCTCGATCATGAGCAGCGGCGCGTTCCGCTGCGGACCGCCCCGCGCCGGATCGACGAAATGGGGACCGAGCTGATCGCCGAACAGCCAATGGGTGGCGCCGGACTCTTCCTCAGCCATTCCGAGCGCTCCCTCGACGAACATCCAGGATTTCCGGGCACAGGCCGATCGGGCTGCTCACGTGGGTCTCGTTTCAGTCGCGGGTAAGGTCCTCGCATCAACGACACAGGCCCTTTCCAGGATGCGAACTGCAGGGCCGCACTGCCGACCGAACCTCGGCCCACCCCGCGGTCGTGCCCTTCGCTGGACTGAGTGAGGCGGGCCTCCTCCGGGGAGAGCTGGGCGTTCAGTTCTGCGCCGCGGTCCCGCTCACCGCCCACGACGGGTACAACCTGGGCACCGTCAACATCACTCAGCCCCGGCCGTGGTGCCGGGCCTGGAGGCGGCGGCGCACTACAACGTCGCGCCTCTCCGGGGAACGTGGCGGGGCTTCTCCTATCTGTTCCCGCTCGACGGCGCCGCTGGGGGTTCTTGCCCGATGACGAGTGCGGCAAGGGAATCGCGGCCGCCGCAGTGACCTCGCCGACCCGCTATGCCCTGCGGGCCGCAGCCGCCTACGACCCCGATGGGGTAACCGTCCTTGGCAATCTGAATACCGTCCTCGCTCACGAGTACACCGGGGAGGACCCTCGCTCCTCACGGCCCGCTCCGGTCTCCTCACCCCCGCCCTACAGGCCTCACCCTTACCCTGGCCGTCCCCGCCGCCCCGTTGGTGCGTTCACCCATTGCCATCCACAAGGTGCCGCGAGCGCTCGGCCCCGGCGCCCCGTCCACGCCGCACGCCGCACGCCGCACGCCGCACGCCGCTCGCCGGGAGGGTCGCGGCTGTCAGTTCGCGAAGTAGAAGCGGATCGCGGTGCCTTCCGGGCTGGTGTGAACGCGGACCAGGTCGGCGAGGTAGTGAACCATCAGCAGACCCCGGCCGCCGAGCTGCTCCCGCGCGGCCGGGCGACGGCCTGCCAGCGGGTCACTCAGCTGCCCTGCGTCTGTCACCTCGCACAGAACCTGACCGTCCTGCGACCAGACCCATACGGTGCCCGACCCGCCACCATGCACGACGCTGTTGGTGGTCAGCTCGGCAACGGCCAGGGCGAAGTCGTCCAAACGCTCACCCGCGAGCCCCAGACGCCTGGCCCGCCCCACCGCGAACTCGCGTGCGGAGGGGAGGAGCTCGGCATCGAACACGTAGGCCAAGGTGTCCCACGGAGGGGCCAGCGGCTGGTTGTAGGTGGCGACGATGAGGTCGGGGTCGTAGCTGCGGCTTTGTTCCTCACGTCCTGCGTCGACAATCACGGGATGCGTGGCGTACGCGTCGGCGAGCACCGTGGCATCGAGCCGGACGGCGTCGTAGGGGCAGACGATGGTCACGTCGCGGCCGCGGAACGCAACGTTGATCAACGCCTCGTGCTGAACGCAGGCCGGGTACTCGGCCGCAGTACGGCCTGGCCAGATCGGTTCACCGATGATGCGCACCCGGCTGATGGGGTGGGCGTCGGCAAAGGCCCGCAGCACCTTGGGAATGATCCGGCCTGGGTTGCGCCCGGCCTCGTTCATGTCGATGAGTCGCACTGCCTCGGCGTCCGCACCGAGTTCCGCACGCAGCAGCGCGAGTTTGGGGCCAGGGACGGCCACCGCCACCGGCTCGCCCGCGGCGAGACCGTCCTGGATGAATGGCACAGTCCCGGCCAGGTACTCCTGGACATCCCGGTAGAACAGCGCCGGGTGGACGAACGAATCAGCCGCATCCATTACTTCGTCACCTCGATCGCTGACAGGTCGGCCCAGAACAGCTCCAATGCGCGCCGCAGCGGGCGCGGGGGCGCCTTGAGGACCATACGGCGTCCTATGCCAAGCTGCTGGGCTGCAACCGCCACCGCAGACGCGCCCGCGACGTCGACGAACGTCACGCAGGACAGGTCCAGATAGACGTCGCCGCTCCCGCCGACCAAACCCTCCAAAGCGTGCTCCCACGCAGCGCGGGTGGTCAGCGTGACCTCGCCGGACGCGTGCACTCCCGGTGGATCCGTCAGGGAACGGATCTCCAACGCGGCTGTCCTCGGCTGCGACGATGCCGCCAGAGAATCCCCACCGTGTGAGTCGTCCACCCTGTGACCTCCACAGACCTCAGTACCGCGGCATCATCCCACGACTGCGAGGCTCCAGGCCCACAGCATCCGGTAGCGGAGTTTCGTGGGCTCCCCGGCGGCCGGCTCGGCCTCCAGCAGGAGGATTTCGTCCAGGCGCGGACCTCGATCGCGGTCGGCGACAGCCAGCGTCCCCACTGATCACGCCAGCCGAACTTCATCTGGCCGTAGGGATCAGCTGTGCGCCGGCAGACAGCGGGCTCCTCGGTTCCACAGCGTGGTAACCGATGATCTCCTGTGAAGCCTGCTTGACCGGCGGTTCCGCCAGGTCGGGGGCAACGGGCTGCCGGCCACACGTCAGGTACGGAGTCATGCCGCCGAGCCTGGTCCTTGCCTCGGCGGCGAGGACTGCCTTTCCCCCGCTCTACCGGTTCTCGTCTCCTGGTTCGGCATCGCGGGCACGGAAACGACGCAGACGGGCGCGGCACGTGACGTCCTCGAGAACGCGGTGACCCAGCTGCAGTCCAGCAGTGGACCGGCTGGGTGATGGCGATCGTGGGTCTCGCAGCAGCCTTGTGGTCTGCGTCTGGTTACATGGCCGCGTTCATCCGGACCTCCAACGCCGTGCACGACCTGCCCGAGGGGCGCCCGGCCTGGAAGGTGCTCCCGGTCCGCGTCGGCTTGACTCCGGTGCTGATGGTGCTGGCCTGCGTCAGTGCCTTGATTGTCGTGCTCTCGGGCGGGCTCGCCCGTCGGCTCGGCACCGCGCTGGGAATCGGCGACACGGCCATGACCGTCTGGGCCATCACAGAATGGCCCGTCTTGGTCGTATTGGTGACCATCATGCTGGTGATCCTGTACTGGGCGGCCCGACAGCCCGTGACTGCGCCCGCATCCTGACGGGGTGGGCCGACCCGGCCCAGCTCGCGATCGTCCCGTCGTCGGCGTCCGCCCTGCGTTTCGTCCCGCGTTGTTGGTTCCAGTGCTGCGGCCGCCGCAACCCGGACCGTGTTGGACAGTGCAACTCGGACTGCCCTGTCCCGTCCCACTCTCACAAGACGGAAACAGGCCGCAGCACCTCCCCGTAGCGCCCGCCCGCACACCCGCGACCTGAACTATGGTGTCCCGCCACATACGCCCCTGACCTGCCCCTTCCTACGGTATGGCGACACAGACACGTCCCCGCCAACCGTCCGGAAGTGGTATCCATGGCCGCCCCAGCAACCGCTCCCCCACCCCCCTCGAACCTCCGCCGCGTCGTCGCGGCGAGTCTCGTCGGGACCACCGTGGAGTGGTACGACTTCTTCCTTTACGGATCGGCTGCCGCGCTGGTCTTCAACAAGCTGTTCTTCCCCGGATCCGAACCGCTCGTCGGAACCCTGCTCGCCTTCCTCACCTACGCGGTCGGTTTCGCCGCCCGGCCTCTCGGGGCCCTGGTGTTCGGGCATTACGGTGACCGGCTGGGCCGCAAGAAGCTGCTGGTGCTGAGCCTCTTGCTGATGGGTGGCGCGACCTTCGCCATCGGGCTCCTGCCCACACACGCCACCATCGGTCTGGCCGCCCCCGTCCTGCTCACCGTTCTGCGGCTGGTGCAGGGCTTCGCCCTCGGCGGCGAATGGGGCGGGGCCGTGCTGCTCGTCTCGGAGCACGGTGATGCAAAGAGGCGGGGGTTCTGGGCGTCATGGCCCCAGACCGGAGCACCCGCGGGGCAGCTGCTCGCCACCGGGGTGCTCTCCGCGCTCACCGCGCTGATGTCCGACTCCGCCTTCGAGGCGTGGGGCTGGCGCATCCCCTTCCTGCTCTCCGGGGTCCTCGTGATTCTCGGCTTGTGGATTCGTCTCTCTGTCGATGAATCACCGGTGTTCAAGGCCGCCCTGGCCCAGGCCGAGCAGCGCAGGACCGCGGCTGCGACGGCCGAGAAGATGCCGCTCGTCGCCGTGCTCCGTGATCACTGGCGGGATGTGCTCATCGCCATGGGCGCCCGGATGGCCGAGAACATCAGCTACTACGTGATCACCGCGTTCATCCTCGTGTACGCGACCACGTCCGCGGACCTGAGCAAGCAGACGGCGCTCAACGCCGTGCTCATCGCGTCCGCCGTGCACTTCGCCGTGATCCCGGCCTGGGGCGCGCTGTCCGACCGCATCGGACGCAGGCCGGTCTATCTGGTCGGCGCGACAGGCGTGGGCCTGTGGATGTTCCCGTTCTTCGCGCTGATCGACAGCCGGAGCTTCGGGAGCCTGCTGCTCGCCGTCACCGTGGGGCTGGTCTTCCACGGCGCGATGTACGCACCCCAGGCGGCGTTCTTCTCGGAGATGTTCTCGACGCGCATGCGCTACTCGGGTGCGTCGATCGGAGCACAGTTCTCGTCGGTCGCCGCGGGTGCGCCGGCGCCGCTCATCGCCACGGCCCTGCTCGCGGAGTTCGGCAGTTCGACGCCCATCTCCCTGTACGTCATCGCGGCCGCGCTGATCACGGTACTGGCGATCGTCTGCGCCAAGGAGACGCGGAACAGGGACCTCAGCGACATCGACGCGGATGCCGGAAAGGGTGCCGGAGACGTCCCGGGTGCCCGGACCGCGCTGCCTGCCGACTCCCGCACCACCTGAGCCGTTCACGCCGAGGGGCCGGCCACCACCTGTCGGGTGGTGGCCGGCCCCTCGGCGTCGTGCCGCGTCAGACGCCGGGCTCGGGCGTGGGTTCGAACCAGGTGGGGCCGTCGGTGAGGGCATGCTTGATCCGGAACAGGGAGAACTCGTTGAGCGGCGGCAGGGAGTCGACGGGGAACCACGCCACTTCCAGCGACTCGTCGTCGTTCACCCGTGCCTCGCCGCCGGTGGCGCGGCAGCGGAAGGTGATGTCGAGGTACTGGCAACGGTCGCCGTTGTCGTACTGCACGGGCTGCAGCGCCTGGGTGAGCACCACCCTCTCCGCGACGCAGTGCACGGCGGTCTCCTCGTACACCTCCCGTTCCGCGGTCGCCGCGGGCTCCTCACCGGGCTCGGAGATGCCGCCGATGACGGCCCACATGCCCGTGTCGGACCGTCGTCCGAGCAGGACTCGGCCCTCGTCGTCGAAGACGATCGCGGTGACGCCCGGCAGCAGGAGCAACTGGTGTCCGGCGGTGGCGCGGATCTCGCGGATGAAGTCGGGAGTAGCCATGCGGCGAGCCTACGTGGCCGCGGGGGAGGTCCCGGGGCGTGCCCTCCGGTCGTTCCTGGCACGCGCGGAACGGACCGTCACCCAGCCGAGGCCGGCCACCGCGAGCAGCGCGAGGATGCCTTCGGGCAGGGGGCCCATCCGCGTGGCGGGGGTGAGCGAGGACCGCAGCGGCACCTCGTCGACCAGGGCGTCCGCGGTGAACATCCCGGTCTTCTGCACGATCGTGCCGTCCGGCCGGATCACCGCGCTGACCCCGCTGGTGACGGGCACGACGACCGCCCGGCCGTGTTCGACCGCACGCACCTGGGACATCGCCAGCTGCTGGTAGGTCATCTCGCTGCGCCCGAAGGTCGCGTTGTTGCTCGGCACGGCGATCAGCTGGCCACCGTTCTTGACGGTGTCGCGCACGGCGTCGTCGAAGGCCGCCTCGTAGCAGGTGACGAGCCCCACCTTGGTGCCCGCCAGATCGAACACGCCGACCCTGCTGCCGGGTCCGAAGTCGCGCTGCACCCGGTCGACGTCCTTGCTGAAGATCCGCACGAAGGACCGCATGGGCATGTACTCGCCGAACGGCTGGATGTGCCGCTTGTCGTACGTGTCCACGGGGCCGCTGTCCGGGTCCCACTCGATGAGGGTGTTGCGGAGGTTTCCCGTGTCGGGCGCGAGCACGGCACCGATGACGGTGGGGGCACCGATGGCCTTCACCGCCTTGTCGATCACGTCGCGGGCGTCGGCGTTGCGGTAAGGGTCGAGATCGGAGGAGTTCTCCGGCCACAGGACGAAGTCCGGCTGGGGCACCTTCCCCGCCTTCACCTCCTGGGCCAGCTGCTCCGTGCGCTTGGCGTGGTTGTCCAGCACCTGGCGGCGCTGGGAGTTGAAGTCGAGCCCCAGGCGCGGCACGTTGCCCTGGACGGCGGCGACCGTCGCGGTGCCGTCCTCGGCGGAGTCGTCGACGAGCGGCAGGGCCGCGAGGGCGGCGACGACCGGGACCGCGACGGCTGCCGCGGCCGCCGCGACGGCGATGCGGGGCACCGTGCCGGTGGCGCGGTACGCGCGGATCTGTCGCAGGGCTTCGAAGAGTCCGAAGCCGCACAGCACCACGGCGAAGGAGAGCAGGGGGGTTCCGCCCAGCGCGGCGAGCGGCAGGAACACGCTGTCCGCCTGGCCGAAGGCGATCCTGCCCCAGGGGAAGCCGCCGAACGGCACGCGGGCGCGGACCGCTTCGTCGAGGGCCCAGACCGCGGCAGCCCAGAAGGGCCAGTACGCGAGCCGGGAGACCGCGGCGATCCCCACGCAGCCCACGGCGATGAACACCGCTTCGGCGAGCGCCAGGGCGAGCCACGGGACGGGGCCGACCTCTTCGCCCGTCCAGTGCAGCAGCGGGAGCATGAAGCCGAGACCGGCCAGGAGGCCGAGGCCCAGCGCGGCGCGCAGCCTGCGCGCGAAAAGGACCCATCCCAGCAGGGCGAACCCGGGCAGGACCAGCCACCACAGGGGCCGGGGCGGGAAGCTCGCGTAGAGCAGCGCACCGGACAGGACGGCTGCGGCCGGCCGGACGAGCCGCGGCCACAGCTTCCTGCTGCGGGGCGCGGGGGCGGACGGCGGTTCGACTGTGGTGATGGTGGCGCTCACCTGGCGGAGTCTACGGTGGGCGGCTGTGGGAGCGGCATCCCGCTCCGGCCGTTACGACTCCGCGGACCCGGTGGCGCTCAGGTGCAGCCGGTCGCGGATGAACCGTACAGCCGCTTCGGCGTTGTCCACCGTGACGGTGAAGGTCCTGCCGTCGCCGAGTCTCAGCACCAGCCCCTCGCCCCGGCGCACCACCACGGCGGTTCCCTGCTCGGGGCGCCAGCGGTAGCCCCAGCCGCCCCATTGGCGCGGGGTGACCTGGGGGGCGAAGTCCGCACCGACCACATGGGTGAGCAGGATCCGGCGCCTGGGCAGTCCGATGTGGCCGCAACGTACCTCGAGGGCGTCGCCGTCGACCTTGACGGCCACGTGGACGAAGGCGAGGGTCCCGAACAGGATCAGCAGTCCGGCGGCGAGACAGCCGATGACCGACATGAGCAGGGGGGCGATTCCGGCACTCCAGGCCGAATCGACAGCGAGTTCGATGCCCAGCGCCAGGCATCCCGCTCCGGCGGCGGCGAGCAGCCACTGGAAGCGGTTGCGGGCCCGGCCCGTCCAGATCGTGGCCGGGGCCTGGCTCGAACCGTGCCTCGCACTGCCGGGGTGGTCCGTCATGCCAAGCAGCGTACCCACGTTCCGCGTCCCGGGGAGCGGCTGCAGAGCCGGGCGGGACGGTCAGAGCGCGGGGCTGACGGCCTTGAGGAGCAGGCCCTCCGCGTACGCCAGTGCGGGTTCGGGCAGGTCGGCGGCGTGTCCGCCGAGGAGGACCGCGAGGGTGCCGACCGGTTCGGCCGACGGAGCGGGTGCGAAGCCGATACGGCGCAGCGCCTGTGTGGCGACCGCCACGGCTGAGCCGTGCAGGACGACCTGCGGCAGGCCGGGCTGCTGCACGGCGGCGCGGATGCGCTCGGCCACCAGCTCGTAGTGGGTACAGCCCAGGACCACGTCCGTCACGCCGGGCGGGGTGAGGGCGGCGGCAGCGGCCACCGCACGGTCGATCCCCGCTTCGTCCGCGTGCTGTACGGCGTCGGCCAGCCCGGGGCAGGGAACTTCGGTGACGTCCACCGACCGGGCGAAGTCTCGGATCAGCCCGCGCTGGTAGGGGCTCCCGGTGGTGGCCGGGGTGGCCCAGATGGCGACGGTGCCGCCGCCCGCCGCGGCGGGCTTGATCGCGGGGACCGTGCCGATGACCGGCAGTCCGGGTTCCAGTTCGGCCCGCAGGGCCGGCAGCGCGTGGACGGACGCGGTGTTGCAGGCGACGATCAGGGCGTCCGGCCGGTGGGCCGCGGCCGCGCGTGCCACGGCGAGCGCGCGATCGGTCACGTCCTCAGGAGTACGGGGTCCCCAGGGCATCGAGCCGGGGTCCGAGGACAGCACCAGATCGGCGTCGGGCCGAATCCGGCGCACCACGGCAGCGGCGGCGAGCAGGCCGATTCCCGAGTCCATCAGTGCGATCTTCACCCGGTCACCATAGTCGACAGCCCTTGCGGCGCCGCCGAAGTGGGGCAGACTTCGGCGGATGAGCGCCGTTGCCTGGATCGCCGTGGGTTCGCTGGTCGTGTGGGTGTGGCTGCTGCTGGGGCAGGGGTTCTTCTGGCGGACCGACCAGCGGCTCCCCAGGCGTGCCGACCCGGTGCGCTGGCCCTCGGTCGCCGTCGTCGTGCCCGCCAGGGACGAGGCCGAGATGCTGCCTGTCAGCCTCCCGTCGCTGCTCGCCCAGGACTATCCGGGGGACACGGAGATCTTCCTGGTCGACGACTGCAGCGAGGACGGCACGGGTGAGCTCGCGCGTGCGCTGTCGGTGAAGCACGGGGGGCTGCCGCTGACGGTGGTGTCGCCGGGTGAGCCCGAGTCCGGCTGGACGGGCAAGCTCTGGGCCCTGAGGCACGGAATCGCGCTGGCCCGGCAGCGGAAGCCGGAGTTCCTGCTGCTGACCGACGCGGACATCGCGCACGAGCCGGACAGTTTGAGGGAGCTGGTCGCCGCGGCCGGGGACGAGGGGGCGGGCGGCTTCGATCTCGTTTCGCAGATGGCACGACTCAGGGTGACGAGCACCTGGGAACGGCTCGTCGTGCCGGCCTTCGTCTACTTCTTCGGGCAGCTCTACCCCTTCCGCCGGGTCAACCGGGCGGGTACCCGGACGGCGGCCGCGGCGGGCGGCTGCGTGCTGCTGCGCACCGGGGCCGCCGAACGGGCACGCATCCCCGAGTCCATCCGGCAGGCGGTGATCGACGACGTGTCGCTGGCGCGGGCGGTGCAGCGCAGCGGCGGCCGGATCTGGCTGGGGCTCGCGGAGCGGGTGGACAGTGCGCGGCCCTATCCGCGGCTCGCGGATCTGTGGCAGATGGTTTCGCGCAGTGCGTACGCGCAGTTGCGGCACAGTCCGCTGCTGCTGGCCGGGACCGTTCTCGGGCTGGGTCTCGTCTACGTCGCACCGCCGGTGACGCTCGCGGCCGGGCTGCTGACGGGCGATACGGTGGCCGCGTGGGCGGGGGCGGCGGCGTGGGCCGTGATGGCGGGGACGTACATGCCGATGCTCGGGTACTACCGTCAGTCGCTGTGGCTGGCGCCGCTCCTGCCGTTCACCGCCGTCCTCTACCTCCTGATGACGGTGGACTCGGCGGTCCAGCACTACCGCGGACGCGGTGCGGCCTGGAAGGGGCGTACGTACGCCCGCCCCGAGGCCGCACCTGAGCCCTGAGCCCGGCCGTGGGAGGCCGGGCTCCATGGGCCGGGGGTCACTTGCGGCCGGGGGTCCAGTTCATTCCCCAGCCGTAGGCGGCGTCGATGGTCCGCTGGGGGCTCACCCCGCGCTGTGGGACGAGATAGCGTGCCTCCCGCTGCACCGTGAGCTCTCCCCCGTTGTTGGTGATCAGCGCGAGAGCGCAAACGGTGGAGGGCACGGTGCATTCGTCGAGAGAGAAGTCGATCGCCGCTCCGTTCTGTGGCTGCAGAGTGACGGTGGCATGCAGATCGGCGAAACTCCGGGCGCCTTCGTAGATGGTTACGAAGATCAGAACGCGGCGCAGCCGGTCCTTGTGGTCGAGGTTGACTGTGAGGTTCTCGCCGGTGGAGAGCGCGCCGGTGCGGTCGTCACCGTCGAGGTGGATAAAGGGGGGCCGGCTGAGATCACCGAAGGCGTTTCCCAGCGCCTGCACAACTCCCTTGCTTCCGTCGGTGAGTTCGTAGAGTGCGCAGAGATCGAGATCGAGGTCGGCGTGCATGGCGACGGCCCTGCCGAGTTTCGCGCCCCAGCTCTTGAACTGCTTGCGCACTTCCCAGTTGAGATTGACGCGCAGGGCCCCGGAGGTTCCGCCCTGTTTCGACAGGGAGACGGACGGCGCCTCCTTCGTCAGGGTGACCTTGGTCAGCCTCACCGGCTGCGTGACGGGGGGTGCGGCGGGAGGCGCGACCTGCGGGGCGGGAGCGGCCTGAGGTGCGCGGTAGGGCGCCGGGGGCGCCTGCGCCGGCTGCGGGTGGGGGGCCTGCTGAGGTGGTGCCGACTGCTGCGGTTCGTCGACGGAGATACCGAAGTCCGTCGCCAGACCTCCGAGTCCGGTGTCGTACCCCTGTCCTACGGCCCGGAACTTCCATGCGCCCTGCCGCAGGTACAGCTCGCCGAGGATGAACGCGGTCTCGACCGTCGCGTCCGCGCTCTCGAAGCGCGCGATCTCGGAGCCGCTCGCCGAGTCCACGATCCGCACGTAGAGGCCTGTCACCCGGCCGAAGGTGCCGCCGTCCGCCGAGGCCACGACGACCACGCGGTCGATCGCCGGCTCCACCGCGGCGAAGTCGACCACGAGGCTGTCCGTGACCGCGTCACCGGCCGTCCGCTTGCCCTCGTGGCGCACCGCGCCGGATGCGTGGGCCGGCTGGTTGTAAAAGACGAAGTCCGCGTCGTTGCGTACCTTTCCCGACACGAGAAGGAGCGCCGAGGCATCCACGTCCGGCGCCCCTGGGGAGGTTCGCCAGCCCAATTCGACCTGTACGACCTGAGCCGGCACAGGAACATTGGTTCCCTTTTGCATGGTCATGCTCGCCCCCATCACGAGTCCGGCTGCCCGGAGAGTTTCACGACAACCTAATCCCCGGCCCGCCGGGGAGCCCACAGTACGGCGGAGACTGCTCCCCGCGACCCGCCGGTAACCCCCCGTGAACTCGCTCTTTACACGATCACAGCGTGGCTCGGTGCCCCTTTTTGCCAAGTTCGCTCGCATTGGGGAACGCGGTTCCCTCACAACGCGTAAAACAACCCTCTTATCGGACTCCCCAACCAGCACATCGTGGGCTTAACTTATGTGTCATGACCTCCCCCCGCTCCACCTACGGCGGCGGCTACTACGCCGCGCCGTCGTTCCCCGACACCCCGATCTACGACTCCCTGGTCGCCGAGCGGGGTACTCCTCAGATCGCACCGATCCGAGTCCCCGCCGCGTACGACACGGGCAACAGTTATCTGCCGGCCCTGCCGTCGTCGCTTCCCGCCCTGCCCGCGGCCCCGTCCAGCGGGTCGTACGGCTACCCGCAGCAGGCGCCGCAGCCGCAGTACCAGAACGCGGGCATGCAGCACGCGCCGATGCAGCCCGCACACCTGCAGCACGCGCCGGCCCCGTACATCCCGCAGCAGCCCTCGGCGCCCCGCGGCTACCAGCAGCAGCCGCAGCGCCCCGGCACGGGTTACGAGTCGATGCGCCCGGCATCGCCCCGGCCCGCCCCGACTCCGTCCCCGTACGAGGACCCGTACAACCGTCCGTATCAGGGCCGGGGGTACTGAGCAGGCGCTCCTGCCCGCTGCCGGATACGACTGGCAAACTGGACGCATGGTCTCTCCCGTACTCAGGGCTGTCCACGTCCACCCGGTCAAGTCGCTGGCAGCGTGCGCAGCCGAGCAGGCCGTCGTCGAGCCATGGGGACTCGACGGCGACCGTCGCTGGATGCTGATCGACGGCCGGGGCAAGGTGGTCACCCAGCGTCAGCAGCCCGGCATGGCCCAGCTGTCCGCGAGGCCCCTGCCAGGTGGCGGGGTGATCGTCTCGGCGCCGGGGAGTGCCCCGCTGACCGTGGACGTGCCGGAGCCGGTCTGCACCGTCGGCGCGGAGCTCTTCAGGGACAAGGTCGAGGTGGTGGAGGCGGCCGAGGCCGCGCACGCCTGGTTCGGCGCACGCCTCGGTGCGGAGGTCCGGCTCGTCCATCTCGACGCGCCGTCGCACCGCAGGCCCGTCGATCCGGTGTTCGGCCGCCCGGGTGAGACGGTTTCGTTCGCCGACGGCTACCCCCTCCTTCTCACCTCGAGTGCCTCGCTGGATGCGCTCAACGCACTCGTGGCCCGGGGTGACCACCCCGAAGAGGGCCCGCTGCCGATGAACCGCTTCCGGCCGAACGTGGTCGTGGACGGGACGGCCCCGTGGGCCGAGGACGACTGGGGCCGGATCGCCATCGGGGAGGTCGCCTTCCGCGTGGCGAAGCCCTGCGCCCGCTGCATCGTGACCACGACCGACCAGCGGACGTCGAAGCGCGGCAAGGAGCCCCTGCGTACGCTCGCCCGCCATCGTCTGGTGGGCAGGGATCTCCTTTTCGGCCAGAACCTGATCCCTGAAGGCACCGGGGTGATCCGGGTCGGGGACCCGGTGCGGATCCTCGGCTGAACGTCGGACCACCTCGCACCGGCCGGGAACTCACCGGAGCGTCCCGGGCGTTGGACGGCGTGAGGTTGCTCTCTCTTCGCTTCCCCAGCACGTGATCAGTGCCGTACCGGGCTATGACGGATACGGAAGGGGGTGGATGACTGTGCGAGCGGTCCTGGGAATCCGGCGGTGGCGGCACAATCCCCTGTGCAGGCCCACCGACCGCCACGAGGCATGGGGGGCACTGGCAGCGATGCTGCTGATGCTGATCGCCGCCCCGGTGCTCGGCTGGGTGTGCGGGTCCCTCACCGATGAAGCCCTTCAGCAGGCAGTGCGCGCGCAGCACGCGCGGCGGCACCTCACCACCGCTGTCGTCGTGCGCGGGCCCTCCGGTGGCTCGCGCTTCGCCGAGGACCCCGAGGCGGCCGTGGCGGAAGGCACCGCGCAATCCTCCGCGGTGGCCCGGTGGAAGGCCCCGGACGGTACGGCCCGCACCGGCAGAGTGTCCGCGGCGTCCGCGGTCACCGCCCCCGGGGAGCGGATACGGATCTGGACGGATGACGGGGGCCGCCCGGTGATTCGCCCGATGGACACATCCACGGCGCGCACCCATGCGGTCCTGGCCGGAATCGGTGCGACCCTGGTCGCGGCGGGTCTGGTGGAAGCCACACGCCGACTGGCCGTATGGCGCATGATGCAACGGCGGTACGGTCGGCTCGACCGGGCCTGGGCCGAAACCGGTCCGGACTGGGGCCGGACCGGGACGGGCAGCTGAGCCCACCGGTGCGCGAGGTCGAGTGCCGGGACGCTACATCTGTTTACGGACCCTCATGAGCAGCCGACTCGTCAACTCGCGTCCGTCGCGCGCGCTACGGTGGACCGGCCCGCCCGACTCCTCGGCAGGCGGGCCCGGCGCTGTCGTGCGGCCGGTGGCACCGGCGTCGCACAGGCATGCGGACAGGCACGAGGCAGCGCACACGGCACGAGGTGGGGGCACAGCAGCACCATGGCACAGGGCACGGTCCAGGTGACGCACACCGGCACATCGCGATGGCGCCGCCGCACGGGCGAATACGCTTCCCTCACCGCAGCCCTGGAGGCCGCAGCGGACGGTGACGTCCTCACCATCGCCCCGGGTACCTACCGGGAGAACCTCGTCGTCGACCGCGCGGTGACCCTGCGCGGCCCCGAGGGATCCGTCGGTTCCGTGCGGATCGCGCCGGTCGACGGCGTACCCCTGACGGTGCGCGCCTCGGCGGTGATCCAGGATCTTCATGTGGAGGGTCAGGATTCCGCCGCCCCGGCGCTGCTCGTCGAGGAGGGCGCGCCCGAGCTTTCGGATCTGCGTGTCGTGACCCGGTCGGCCGCCGGGATCGAGGTGCGGGGGGCGGCCCGGCCCACCGTGCGCCGCTGTACCGTCGACAACCCGGCCGGCGTCGGCATCGCCGTACTCGACGGTGCCGGGGGCGTCTTCGAGGAGTGCGAGATCGTGTCGGCCGGGCAGTCCGGTGTCTCGGTCCGCGACGGGGCGCATCCGAGGCTCGAGCGGTGCCGTGTCCACCACGCCTCCGGTGCGGGGCTGAGCGTGACCGGCGAGGGCAGCGGTCTGGAAGCCGTGGGCTGCGAGGTGTACGAGATCAAGGGCAGCGGGGTGCAGGTCACGGCCCGCGGTTCCGCGCAACTCACCGACTGCACCGTGCACCGCACGTCCGCGGACGGCGTCACGCTGGACACCGACGCGGTCCTCACGCTCGCCGACTGCGACATTCACGACATCCCGGAGAACGCGGTCGACCTGCGGTCCCGCTCCGTTCTCACGCTGACGCGCTCGACCGTGCGCCGGTTCGGCCGCAACGGCCTGTCGGTCTGGGACCCGGGTACCCGTGTCGACGCCAACCAGTGCGAGATCCACGACAGCACGGGCGACTACCCGGCGGTGTGGGTCAGCGACGGCGCCACCGTGATACTCGATTCGTGCCGCGTCCACGACGTACCCGATGCCCTCTTCGTCCTGGACCGGGGTTCGCGCGCCGACGTGGTGGACAGCGACCTGTCCCAGATCCGCAACACGGCGGTGTCGGTGAGCGACGGCGCCACCGCCCAGCTCGACGACTGCCGGATCCGCGAAGCGTCCACCGGAGCGTGGTTCCGCGACCACGGCAGTGGCGGAACCCTGAACAACTGCACCATCGACGCCGCCCAGACCGGCGTCATCGTGACCAAGGGCGCCGACCCGACGATCGAGCGCTGCACGGTCACCTCGCCCGCCGAGGCCGGCTTCTATGTCTCGGCCGAGGGCCGCGGCACCTTCGACACCTGCCGCGTCACCGGGAGCGAGGGCTACGGCTTCCATGTCATGGACGGCTGCCGCTCCACGCTCACCCGCTGCCGCACCGAGCGGTGCGCCCGCGGCGGGTACGAGTTCGCGGAGGGCTCCGGCTCCCCGGGCGACGGGATCGGCGGCGGTCCTGTGGTGAAGGACTGCACCAGCGACGAGAGCGGACTGCGCGGTGCCACTGCCCCGGCCCCGCCGGTCCTGACGGCGACCCAGTCGACGCCCGGCCTGCTCGGTGCGATGCCGGGACAACGCGCCGCCGAGCCCGCCGCCCCCGCTCCGACGGAGCCGGTGCGCGATTCGGGCGCCGTCCTCGGGGAGTTGGACGCGCTGGTGGGTCTGGACAGCGTCAAGCGCGAGGTGCGTGCCCTGACCGACATGATCGAGGTCGGCCGGCGCCGCAGGCTCGCGGGCCTCAAGGCGGCGTCGGTGCGCAGGCACCTCGTGTTCACCGGGTCCCCGGGTACGGGCAAGACGACGGTGGCCCGCCTGTACGGCGAGATCCTGGCCTCGCTCGGTGTGCTGGAGCACGGTCATCTCGTGGAGGTGTCCCGGGTCGACCTGGTCGGCGAGCACATCGGTTCGACCGCGATCCGCACGCAGGAGGCGTTCGAACGGGCCCGTGGCGGAGTCCTGTTCGTCGATGAGGCGTACGCCCTGTCGCCCGAGGACTCCGGCCGGGACTTCGGTCGGGAGGCCATCGACACGCTGGTGAAGCTGATGGAGGACCACCGGGACGCCGTCGTCGTGATCGTGGCGGGGTACACGCACGAGATGGAGCGCTTCCTCACCGTCAACCCGGGCGTCGCGTCGCGTTTCTCACGGACCATCACCTTCAGTGACTATGTTCCCGAAGAGCTGCTGCGGATCGTCGAGCAGCAGGCCGAGGAGCATGAGTACAGCCTCGCGGGCGGAGCCGGGGAAGCGCTGCTCAAGTACTTCACAGAGCTTCCCAAGGGCCCCGCCTTCGGTAACGGCCGCACGGCCCGCCAGACCTTCGAGTCGATGGTCGAGCGGCATGCGGGCCGGGTCGCCCAGCTCGCCGAGCCGAGTACGGACGACCTCACTCTGCTCTATCCGGAGGACCTTCCCGAACTCCCCTGAGTCTCCCCGCCGCCCTGGTGGGGCACCACCGGTCCGAGCCGTTCCAGGAGCGCGGCCCGCTCCACGGCGAAGACCGGGTCGGCCTGGTAGTCCGAGTGCCCCAGAATCGGTTCGGGCAGCGGGTGTTCAGGGGTTCGGCCGTAGACCAGCGGGTCCTTCAGCGGGCCACGGTCCACCTCGGGTCCCTGGCTCTCGTCGATGCGGACGGGACCTCCGATCGGGTCCGTCGCACGCCAGAGGTTGCGCCAGCAGTGTACGGACCGGTGCAGCCCGTCCAGGGGTACCGGTCCGAAGTAGGCGGGGAACCAGCGCCCGTAGAGCCGCTCGATCGGTGAGCCGTAGGTGAGGAGCGCGACCCGGCGCCGCGTCGCGTCGGGCAGCTGCCAGACCGCGGACGCTGCCAGGACGCTGCCCTGGGAGTGGCCCGAGATGACGAGCCGGCCCCGGGTGCGCGCCGTCCAGGCGGACATCCGGGACGACAGGTCGGGCACGGCGCGCTCCGCGTAGCAGGGCGGTGCGAAGGGATGGGCGGCGCGCGGCCAGAACGTGCCGACGTCCCAGAGGATGCCGATCGTGCGCCGGGCGGACACGTCGCGGTAGGCGCGGCGGCCCCAGGTGACGAACAGGACGAATCCGAAGCCGATCATCCAGGAGCCGGTCGACTGCGCCGCCTCGGCGAGCGATTCGACGAGGGGAACCGCACCGTCCATCGCCCGGCCGGGCACCTCACCGGTGAGCCACGACCCGGCGACCGCTCCGGCGCCGAGGAGCAGTGTGGCGCCCGAGACCAGCGCGACGAGCCAGGGGGCGGAGTCGGTGAGGGCCGCCGTGGCCCTGGTGCCCGCGATCCGCCGGGTGCGGGCGCGGTCGGGCCGCGCCTGTTCGTACTCCGCCTCGACCTCGGGTCCCAGCCGACGGGCGCGCAGACCGGTGCGGACGGCCAGCCAGGTGAGGGGGGCCAGCAGGAGCAGCAGCAGGACAGGGATGACGGAAGCCTGCCAGCTGAGGAGCACGGGCGGCCCCTCTATGGTCGAGCCGGCGCCCATGCCGGGTGTACCGGAGCCGTCGAGCCAGTCGGCGACACGCTGGGCGACCCCGCCGGTCATCACACCGCCGAGCGCACAGGCGAGCATGGCCACGGCGGGCCCTCCGAGGCCGTGGAGGGTCGTGCGCGGCTCGGGGATGCGGTGGTACAGGCTCAGCGCCACCACGGCGAGCAGGACGACGAGAACGCACTGTCCGACGGCGAGGACGCGGAAGGCGGTCTCTCCGGGGAGGGTGCCCGAGGAAGCCCAGGCGGGACGGGACCATGCGGCGTACACCGTGCCGACGAGCAGCAGGGCGAGCGACGCCCCCGGCAGCAGGGTGGTGACGGCACGGTCGAGGGTGTTGTCGAGGCGCCGCTCGCTGCGGCCCCGGCGGCAGACCACCGCGACCACCACAAGCGCGCACACGGCGAGAGCCGCCTCGAACAGACCGCCGATCACAGCGGCCACGGGACCGTCGGTGGACCGGTCGTGCCGGGCTGCGGCTCCCCCCACCGCGGCTGCGACGGTGAGGAATCCGGCGGCGGTGTGGGCGGCCCGCAGCCGGGCGACCAGCCGGCGGCCGTACCAGAACCCGGGCCGGCCGAGGGCGGGACGGACCGGTGGTGCGGCGGACGTGGAGGTCTCCGGCGTGTGTGCCGAGTCCTCCCCGGGGTCGTCCCAGCTCAGCGGTCGCTGCGATTCGTACGCGCTCCAGGTGCGGTTGGACAGGTACCAGAGCAGTCCGACCAGGGCCGTGGGCACGAGTGCGGCGACCGCGAGCCGACGTCCGGGCTGGGACCACCAGCCGCCCTGCTCCGTCGACAGGAAGCCGAGCCAGGACCGCCGGCCGGAGCACTCGGGTGCGCCCGCGCACTGCCAGGCCACCAGGTCGAGGGCGACTTCGCAGACCGCGGCGGTCAGCAGCACGGTCAGGCTGAGCGCGATGAGCCGCACCACCATGCCGTACAGCCGCACCGACGCGGTGCGGCCCCGTGCCGTGGGCCGCATCCAGTGGGCGAGGTTGACCACCATGAAGGGGAGCAGCAGCAGCCACAGGGCACGGGAGCCGTTGCCCGAGGTGAGGTTGGCCCAGCAGTAGGCCTCGGCGACGGGTCCGTCCCCATGACGTCCGGGGTGCTGCTCGGCCTCGATGTCCTCGGTACGCCGGTAGATGGCGGCCGTCGCGTCGCCGGTGATCCTGGTCGTACGGGGGTCGCCGAGCATCTCCTGGGGAGTGGCTCCGCCGACGCCGTGGACGAGCAGTTCCAGCGCTGCCCCGGTGCTCTGCGGGGCCTGGGTGGCAGGGGGCAAGGTCGTCTGCTCGCTCTCTGGTCCGCCGGCCTGTCGGACGGCGGGGAAGGGACGGGGGCACGGCGCGGAGCGTCGGGCTGACGCGCAGTCACCACCATGTCCGACGGAGGGGGCCTGCCGCATCGCTCTCACCGAATCTCCCCAGTGACACGGTCGGCAGGGCTGCGTGGCAGGATGAGGGCGTCCCGCAGGCCGGTGTCGGACCTGCGGCCAGAGGGAAGGGACCGGACCCGGCGTTGAGCGAGAACCAGAACCTGCTCGCGGAACAGCGGCGCGCGCTCATCCTCGACGAGGTGCGCAAGCGCGGCGGGGTCCGGGTCAACGAGCTGACCCGCAGGCTGAATGTCTCCGACATGACCATCCGCCGGGACCTGGACGCGCTGGCCCGCCAGGGCGTCATCGAGAAGGTGCACGGCGGGGCTGTGCCGCTGGTCGAGGCGAGTACGCACGAACCAGGGTTCGAGGCCAAGTCGACGCTCGAGCTCAGCGCCAAGGAGGACATCGCGCGGGCGGCGGCGGCGATGGCCGTGCCGGGCAGCGCGATCGCCCTGTCCGGCGGCACGACCACGTTCGCGCTGGCCCGACACCTCCTGGACGTTCCGTCCCTGACCGTGGTGACGAATTCGGTGCGGGTCGCCGACGTGTTCCACGACGCCCAGCGGCCGACGGCGGGAGGTGGGCCCCGGGCCGGAGCGGCCACCGTGGTGCTGACCGGCGGGGTACGCACGCCTTCGGACTCCCTCGTCGGGCCGGTCGCGGACCGCGCGATCGGCTCCCTCCACTTCGATGTGCTGTTTCTCGGGGTGCACGGGATCTCCGTGGAGGCCGGCCTCTCGACCCCGAACCTCGCGGAGGCCGAGACGAACCGCCGCTTCGTGCGGGCCGCACGCCGGGTCGTGGTGGTGGCCGATCACACCAAGTGGGGCACGGTCGGCCTGAGTTCGTTCGCGACGCTGGACGAGGTGGACTCCTTCGTCACGGACTCGGGGCTGCCGGACGGCGCCCGGCAGGAGATCGAGGAGCATCTGCCGGGGCTTGTCGTGGCGGGCGGATCGGCACCCCAGTAGCCGCGTTCCAGGGGCGCCTGGGTTCCGCTCCGCATCCGACGGGCCGCGGACGTCCTAGGATCGTGCCGTGGCCGTCTTCCGGATCGAGCGTTTCACCCCCCTTCCCGCCGCCGAGGCCTGGCGTCGGGTGACCGACTGGGAGGCGCACGCCGGATCCGTACCGATGACGTCGGTCACCGTCCCGACCGGTCTGCCGACGCGAGTGGGGACGGTCTTCGTGGCTCGTACGGGTCTCGGGCCGTTCGGGTTCGACGATCCGATGGAAGTGGTGCGGTGGACGCCGCCGGTGGCCGGCCGTGCCGGGATCTGCCGGCTGGAGAAGCGCGGCCGGATCGTGCTGGGCAGGGCGTCGATCGATGTCCGGCCGACGGTCGCGGGGTCGCACGTGGTGTGGGTCGAGGATCTGCGCGTGAGGCTGCTGCCCGGGTGGGGTGATCCGCTGCTCTCGAATGCGGGCCGCCGGGTCTTCGGGCGGGTGCTCGACGCTCTGCTCGAAGGATCCTGACCTCAGGCGGGCCAGGTGCCGGTGGCCAGGAAGTGGTCGATGGTCCCCGTGTACGGGTCGATGTCCAGGCCCTGCTCGCTCAGCCAGCTGTCGGAGTAGTACTTGTCGAGGTAGCGCTCGCCCGGGTCGCAGAACAGCGTGACGATGCTCCCGGTGCTGCCCTGGCCGACCATCTCCGCGACGAGCTTGAACGCGCTCCACAGTCCGGTGCCGGTGGAACCGCCGGCCTTGCGGCCGATGGCCCGCTCCAGTGCGCGCACGGCCGCGATGCTCGCCGCGTCCGGCACCTTCATCATCCGGTCGATGGCACCGGGTACGAAGCTCGGCTCCATACGGGGCCGGCCGATGCCCTCTATGCGTGAACCGCAGTCGCTGGTGGCCAGGGGGTCGTGCCGGGTCCATCCGTCGAAGAAACAGGAGTTCTCCGGGTCGGGTACGCAGATCTTCGTGTCGTGCTGCATGTAGCGGACGTAGCGCCCGATGGTCGCCGAGGTACCGCCGGTTCCGGCCGTGGCGACGATCCAGGCGGGCGCCGGGTACCGCTCCAGCCTGAGCTGCTGGTAGATGGATTCCGCGATGTTGTTGTTTCCGCGCCAGTCGGTGGCCCGCTCGGCGTAGGTGAACTGGTCCATGTAGTGGCCGCCGGTGCGGGCGGCGAGGGCCGCGGACTCCTCGTACAGCTTCCGCGAGTCGTCGACGAAGTGGCACTGTCCGCCGTGGAATTCGATCAGCCGACACTTCTCGGGACTGGTGGTGCGGGGCATCACCGCGATGAACGAGACACCGATCAGCTTCGCGAAGTACGCCTCCGAGACCGCTGTCGAGCCGCTGGACGCCTCGATGACCGGCTTGCCGCGGCGGATCCAGCCGTTGCAGAGCCCGTAGAGGAAGAGCGAACGCGCCAGCCGGTGCTTGAGGCTGCCCGTGGGATGCGTCGACTCGTCCTTGAGGTACAGGTCGATGCCCCACTGCTCGGGCAGCGGGAAGCGCAGGAGGTGGGTGTCCGCGGACCGGTTGGCGTCCGCCTGGACCTTGCGCACGGCTTCCTTGAGCCAGGCACGGTAGTCGGGATCGCTGCGGTCGATGTCCGTGGTCGTCGCGATCTCACCGTCACGTCTGTGCCCACTGGTGTCCATCAGCGATCTCCTCCTCGTGCCACCGGTACCCGACGCCATCACGATATTCCCCCCACCTGCGCAAACGATCGCTTTGATACCCCATAGCCCTTCCTTGGCCCTGTCGTGGCCGCAGGTGCCCATGGTGCCTGAGATCCTCTCCCGAAACGCACGGTTCCGGCCTGATGCGACCTGGTGCACAGGCCCCGATGCGGGCAGACTTCCCAGCAGAAGCCGGTACAAGGGGGGGCGAAGTCGCCATGTCCGAGGCAGAGTTCAGTGCGAGTGGAGTCAGGATCGAGCGGTGGACCCGTTCCCTGACCCGGGCCGGTCAGGTCGTCGTCAAGGACGGCCGGCTGGCGCTGCTGACCAGTAACGGCCGGGAGATCGACAGCGCCCCGGTGACCACGGTGAGCGCGGGCAAGCGATGGTTCCTGGCGGCGGACTCCGCCGTCGCGCGGGTCAACGGGGTGCGCTACCGGCTGACCATGGGGCAGCGCAACCGCAGGCCCGGCGGGGCCGCTCCGGTGCGCAGGTTCCTGGAGGCGCTGCGCCGCGCGGGCGGGCGGCGGACCTGACGCAACGGTTCCGTACGGACACCGCGAGTTGCGGACCCCAACCCCCTGAGTCACGCTGTTGACACGTCACTGATGGTGTACCGGCGGTGACCGCGCAAGCCGCTCCGCCGGGTGCCGCAGGGCGGACCACGCACGACCAGACCAGAAACAGCAGCGCGCCACACTGCTGGATCCGTTCCTTCGTCTTCTTCCGGACCTATTTCGGGGAGTCGCAGCCGTGATCAGCGAGCCAAGCAGGCACTGCGCGGTGGAGCTCCAGGCCCTGCCGTCGCGGATCGGTCAGGTCCGCAGAATCATTTCGGCGCAACTGCGCTACTGGCATCTCGATCCTCTGATCGACCCGGCAGCGCTCGGCGTCACCGAACTGCTGACCAATGTCCACCGGCATGCACAGCCGGACAAATCGTGCACCGTCGAGATCGAGCTGCTGCTCGACCGTCTCACGGTTTCCGTCCACGACCACGACCCACGGCTGCCGACCGTGTGCGATGCCGATTCGTCCGCCACTTCGGGGCGCGGACTGGCGATGATCGCCGCGGTCAGCGAGAGCTGGGGAGTACGACCGACCGACGACACGGGCAAGGTCGTCTGGTTCACCCTTCCGGCCCCGTCCTTCGCCATCGCACTGTCGCCTCTCCCGGTGTACGGGTCGACGACCGACGGTCCTTTCGGCTCCGGACGGGACACGCTCGTGGAGCACACGGCACAGACTCGGGCCCGGTCGGCCGTCGTCGGCTGACCGGGCGGGGCGAGGGCGTCACTTCCTCTGTCGTGCGCGCTACTCCGTGGCGATCGCGCGGAGCACGTCGAGTCGTGCGGCGCGCCGGGCCGGCCGCCAGCCGGCCAGCGCGCCCGCGGCGAGCCCGACCAGGGCGACGGCCAGCAGCCTCAGCGGCGGCGGTGCGAAGACGAACACCGTGTCGCCGGTGCCTTCCGACGCCTTGACTTGACGGGCACCCAGCCCAGGAGAGCACCGAGCAGCAGGCCGCCTGCCGTGCCCAACCCGGAGAATGTAGGAGACCTGGGCCATGCCGTCCTCCCCGCCGAAGGTGGGCAGGCCGACGACGGTGACACGGACCGGGTCGGGGGTGCGCAGGACGGTGGTGTCGCCGATCTTCAGGCCGCCCGGCTCGGCGGTACCGCGGTTGACGACGACCTTGCCGGGCACAAACGGCGCTCGTCCGTCCACGAGGCGGTACGGATTGAGCTAGGGATCGGCGATCCAGTTCCCGGCGACGGTGGGCGGCCCCTGCCCGCCGATGGTCCGCCGTCTGCTCCCAGGAGCTGCCCCTCCCCCTCGGTCTTCGGAGCGGCTGCCGCGACACCCGGTACCTGTTCGATCTTTCGGACCAGATCGGTGGCCGATCCGGCGGTCAGGGTGTCGAGACCGGCGGCGCAGTGCATCAGGTCGATTTCCCGAAGCCGGAGGGCCCCGTGATCGCGGTGAAGCGGCCGCCCGGGAAGCCGACGCCCACTCCGTCCAGGCCCTGACCTCGGAGTCGCCTGTGCCGTAGACCTTCACGGCGTCGGCGACCCGGGCCGCTGCTGTGCTACCGGTGGTGGTGTCGGCGGTGGTCATGCCGGTCCGTCCTTGTCAAAGCGTCCGAAGGGCTCGTCCAGGACGGAGAGGCGGCGCCAGTACTCGTCCTCGTCGATCTCACCTGTGGCGAACCGCCTGCCGAGGAGGTCGATCGGCGAGTGCTCGCCGGTGCCGCCCCGGCGGACGCCGTGGGACTGCCACGGGCCCCGGCGGCCACGCCGGACGGTGCGGCGCAGCAGGGTGACGACGCCGATGACGACGGCCGCCCAGATGATCGGGAAGAGGAGGATCCAGGGTCCGGGTCCGCCGGAGTGGGCAAGGGTGTTCATCTCGGTCAGCTCCCTCGGTCAGGGGGTTCGTGCGCGTTCTTCTGTCGCTCACGAGCCTGGCTCCGGGAGGGGGTCCGGGGCGTCGTACGGCCGGCGGCAGTGCGCGTACCACTGTGGGAGTACGTGGTGCCCACGCGTCTGCTCCCGGCATCGGTCCCGGCCGCATCCGTTTGTACCTACTGGTATGTACAGTAAGGGGATGAGCACTCCGGACCGTCTGATCGAAGCCACCCAGGAGCTCCTCTGGGAGCGCGGCTACGTGGGCACCAGCCCCAAGGCCATCCAGCAGCGGGCGGGTGCGGGCCAGGGCAGCATGTACCACCACTTCGCCGGCAAGCCCGATCTGGCGCTCGCGGCCATCGACCGCACCGCGGCGCAGATGCGGGAAGCCGCGGGGCGCGTGCTGGACGGACCCGGACCGGCGTACGCGCGGATCTCCCGCTACCTGCTGCGCGAGCGCGAGGTGCTGCAGGGCTGCCCGGTGGGGCGGCTGACGATGGATCCGGACGTCGTGGCGAGCGACAAGCTGCGCGCACCGGTGGACGAGACACTGGCCTGGCTGCGGGGCCGGCTCACCGAGGTCGTCCAGGAGGGCCTGGACGGGGGCGAGTTCACACCGGGTCTCGTCGCGGGCGAGATCGCGGCGGCCATCGTGGCGACCGTCCAGGGCGGCTACGTCCTGGCTCGCGCCTCCGGCTCGACCGCCGCCTTCGACTCGGCGGTCACGGGGCTGCTCTCCCTGCTCACCGCACGCACCCCGTCGGCCTGAGCCGCGAAGACGGTTCCCTGCCCGAGGAGTTACCGATGCACGCCATGCAGTACGAGATCACCCTGCCCGCCGACTACGACATGGAGATCATCCGCGGACGCGTCGCGACGAGGGGGCACCTCCTCGACGCCTTCCCTGGCCTCGGCCTCAAGGCGTATCTGATCCGGGAACGCGGCGCGGCGTCACCGGTCAACCAGTACGCACCGCTGTATCTGTGGTCGGCCCCCGAGGGCATGAACGCCTTTCTCTGGGGCCCCGGTTTCCAGGGCGTCGTCGATGACTTCGGCCGCCCCGAGGTGCAGCACTGGACGGGACTCGCGTACCTGGACGGGCCGGCCGCGGGCGCGTCCGCCCGTATCGCGGTCCGCCGCCGGGTGCGGGTCGCGGACACGGTCCGGCCCGCCGGGGCGGTCGAGGCCGCGCTGGAGGAGGCCCGACTGCTGGCCGCGTCTCCCGGGGTCGTCGCCACGGCACTGGCCGTGGATCCGCGCCGCTGGGAGCTGCTCCACTTCACCCTCTGGGAAGAGGAGCCCGGCGCGGCCCCCGGTGACCGCTTCGAGGTGCTCCACGTGTCGGCGCCGGAGCGCGACCGGCTGGGGCGGGACAGGCAGTGGTGACCGCGGTCCGCACCGTCCTCGGATACATCCCCGCCGAAGACCTGGGTGTCTGCGACGCACACGACCACCTCTTCATCCGCACCCCGCTGCTGCCCGGCCAGGAGCTGGACGACCCCGGGCGGGCACAGGAACCGCTGCACGGATTCCACGGGCTCGGGGGCCGGTCGGTGGTCCGGTGGACTCCGTACGGGATGGGCAGGAAGCCCGGGGACCTCGTGGCACTTTCCCGTGCGACCGGGGTCCAGGTCGTCGCGGCCACGGGACTCCATCAAGCCGCCCATTACCCCGAGGAGTTGCTCGGCCGGATCCTGCCGGAGCCGGAGGCCCTGTTCGTCCGGGAGCTCACCGAGGGCATCGACGGTACGAAAGCGCGGGCAGGACGATCAAGGTGGCCGGATCGTTCCACGGCATCGACGCCCACGCCCGGCTCACCATGACGGCGGCGGCAGGTGCCCATCAACGGACCGGCGCACCGATCGCCGTGCATCTGGAGCTGGGTACGGGTGCGCTGGACGTACTGGACCTGCTGTGCGGGGAGTCGGGGGTGGATCCGGGGCGGGTCGCCCTCGGCCACCTGGGACGGTTCCCCGACGGCGTGGTGCAGCGCGAGGCCGCGCGGGCGGGTGCGTTCCTCGCGTTCGACGGCCCTTCACGGGCCAACCACGCCACGGACTGGCGGCTGCCGGACCAGCTCGCGGAGCTCGCCGATGCCGGCTTCGGCGGCCGGCTGCTGCTCGGTGGCGACACGACCGTGCCCGGGACACCGGGGATGCCCGACCTCCTGCGGAGGCTGCGTCCCCGGCCGGAGCAGGCCCTCGGAAAGGACCTGTTGCACTCGGTCCTTGTCACGGCCCCGGCGCGCGCCTTCGCGTTCGCCGCCCCGAGGCGGGGCCCCCGCCCCTGATCAGGTGAGGGCGGCCAGCGGGTCGTCGAGCACGGGCTGCCAGGCCAGCTCTGCGGCGCCGACCAGGCTGTTGTGGGCCAGCGTGCAGGACAGGATCGGCACGCTGCCGCTGCGCCCCCACAGGCTGCGGTCGGCGACGACCGCACGGAGCCGTTCGGGGTCGGCCTCGAGGAGGTCGCGGTGCAGTCCGCCGAGGATGATGCGGTCGGGGTTGAGGATGTTGACGAGCCCGGCAAGGCCCAGGCCGAGCCGGTCGATCAGCTCCTCCGCCGCGGTCCGTACGCAGGGGTCGGCGTACTCCGTGCGCAGCAGGTCGCCGGCCTGTTTGAGGAGCGACTCCTCGGGACCGGGTTCCCGGCGCGCCGCGGTGAGGAAGGCGAGGGGGTCCGTCTCGACGTCCAGGCACCCGCGTCCGCCGCAGTGGCAGGGCCGCCCCTCGGGGTTCACCGTGAGATGTCCCACTTCCAGGGCGAGTCCCGAACTCCCGCTGTGCAGGCGCCCGTCCAGGACGAGCGCACCGCCCACGCCACGGTGTCCGGTGGCCACGCAGAGCAGGTGCTGGGCGCCGCGTCCTGCGCCGTGCCGGTGCTCGGCGAGGGCGGTGAGGTTGACGTCGTTGCCGGTGAACGCCGGTCCGGTGATTCCGGCCGCGCGCACGCAGGCGGTGAAGATCTCCCGGACGGGGGCACCCGCGGGCCAGGCGATGTGCAGTGGGTTGAGGGCGGTGCCCTCGGGTTCGGCGACGGCCGAGGGTACGGCGAGCCCTGCTCCGACGCAGCGCAGTCCGCTGTCCCGGAGCAGCCGGGCACCGGCTTCGACGACCTCGCCGAGGACCTGGGCGGGATCGGCCATGACCGCGACGCAGCCGGGTGCGGTGGCGACGATCCTGCCACCGAGCCCGACGAGCGCG
The DNA here is from genome assembly GCF_045207585.1 of Streptomyces sp. NBC_00887. Taxonomy (NCBI): domain Bacteria; kingdom Bacillati; phylum Actinomycetota; class Actinomycetes; order Kitasatosporales; family Streptomycetaceae; genus Streptomyces; species Streptomyces sp. NBC_00887. Next base: position 9,104,365 of record NZ_CP108788.1, on the reverse strand, counting down.
GCACGGAAGCCGTCGGAGTGGACCTGTGCGGCGAGTGCGACCGGCCCGCCGTCCCTGACGGCCAGCCGGTGCGAGGGGCGGCCCTGCGAACCGGCGGCGGAGCCGGGGCTGGAGTCGACCCGGATCAGCCCGAGCGCCTCCAGCTCCGCGGCCACCGCTCCCGCGGTGGCGCGGGTGACACCGAGTTCGGACGTCAGCACGGCGCGCGTGGGCGCGCGGCCTGTGTGGACCAGCTCCAGTGCGGGTCCCAGGGCGCTGCGGCCTCTCTCCAACTTCTGCCGGGTGGTGGTCGACTTCCCGTTCATGGGGGCGAGTCTCCCATGATCCGGAGCCGCCGCCGACGCCCGTACGCCCCACATCGTTCACCGGACGGTCACGGGGTTCGCCATGTTGCGTACGGCGTCCGCGCGGCCCTATGCTGAGTTTGTGCCGCAACTAAACAAACTGCGGACGGCCCTACCGGGGGGACTTGGCGGAGACACCGCCCCACCCCCGTCGGCCCGCCTCCGTACCGCGCTGACCGTGTTCTTCGCCCTCGACGGGTTCCTCTTCGCCGGCTGGGTGGTCCGCATCCCGGCCATCAAGCACCAGACCGGAGCCTCCCCCTCCACTCTCGGACTCGCCCTGCTGGGAGTCTCCGCGGGTGCGGTGATCACCATGATGCTCACCGGAAGGCTCTGCCGGCGATACGGGAGCCATGCCGTCACCGTGGTCTGCGGCGTGCTGCTCCCGCTGAGCATCGCCCTTCCCGCGCAGACGCATTCGGTCCTCGCCCTGGGGCTGGTCCTGTTGCTGTTCGGAGCCGCTTACGGCGGCATGAACGTGGCGGCGAACAGCGCGGCCGTCGATCTGGTCACCGCCATGCGCCGCCCGGTGATGCCGAGTTTCCACGCCGCTTTCAGCCTCGGCGCCATGGCCGGCGCCGGGCTCGGCGGACTGGTCGCGGGTGATCTGTCGCCCTCGACGCACCTGTTCGCCCTCGCCGGAATCGGGCTGCTCGTCACTGCCGTCACAGGCCCGGTACTGCTGCGCCACCGCCCGGCCACCGCCGTCACCGCCCCGAAGGGGACCTCCGGCACACGGGAGCGCCCGCAGCGCATGGACGGCCGGGCCCGCCGGATCGTCATCCTCTTCGGCGTCATCGCGCTCTGCACGGCGTACGGCGAGGGCGCGCTGGCCGAGTGGGGCGCGCTGCACCTCACGCAGGACCTGCACGCGAACCCGGGACCCGCGGCAGCCGGTTACTCCCTGTTCGCCCTGACCATGGCCATCGGCCGGCTCACCGGCACCACGCTCCTCGAACGGTTCGGGCAGACCCGCACCCTGGTGGTCGGCGGGACGACGGCCGCGGCGGGGATGCTGCTCGGAGCCCTCGCCCCCACGCTCTGGCTCGCCCTGCTCGGATTCGCCGTGACCGGCCTCGGCCTGGCCAACATCTTCCCCGTCGCGGTCGGCCGGGCGGGCGCGCTGGCCGGTCCCAGCGGAGTGGCTGCCGCGTCGACGCTCGGCTACGGCGGGATGCTGCTGGGACCGCCGGTGATCGGCTTCCTGGCCGACTGGTTCTCCCTGCCCGTGGCGCTCACGACGGTGACGCTGCTCGCCGCGACCGCCGCACTGCTGGGCTTCGGCGCACGCCGCGCAACGCACACATGAGCGAATGAGTAGGCGTACTCAGGCACGGACGGCTTCCCCGGCGCACGATGGAGACATCAACCGACCACGGGGAGCGGACATGAGCCACCAGTTGATGACCAAGCGGCAGCTGCGCACACTGGCACGACTGACATTCGGCAACACGGCGTCACGGATCTACCTCGGCCTCGTCCTGGCGGCCACGGTCTTCGTGGCGGTGGACACGCTGTTCGTGGCCCACGAGGATGCTTCGTTCGCCGGGGTCTGGGTGTTCTTCCTCGCGGCGCCGACGGTCTTCGTCTTCCTCGTCGGCAGCTCCATGGCCGGCGCCGACACGGGCGGTCCGGCCTGGTTCGTCTACCTTGCGCTGATCGTGTCCGTCCTCGTGCAGGCCTGCGCCCTCGGCTGGTTCGCACGACTGGTCCGCCGTGGCGGCCGGAGCCGCTCCGTCCACCCCCAGGGCGCCTGACCCACCTGGCACAATCTCGGCCGTGGAGATAACCGAGCACATCGCATCCCTCGCCGGTGAAGGCCGTCTGCTGGCCGGAGCCGCCGGCGAGGCGGGCCCGCACGCACCAGTACCGACCTGCCCCGGCTGGCAGGTGCGCGATCTGCTGAGACACACCGGCATGGTGCACCGCTGGGCGACGGCGTTCGTGACCGAGGGCCACCGGAGTTACGTCCCGGAGGGCGGCGAGCCCGATCTGGACGGCGACGAGCTCCTCGACTGGTTCACGGACGGGCACGCGCTGCTGGTGGAAGCACTGAGAAACGCGCCCGACGACCTCGACTGCTGGGCCTTCCTGCCCGCACCGTCCCCGCTGGCGTTCTGGGCGCGCAGGCAGGCGCACGAGACCAGGATCCACCGGGTGGACGCCGAGTCGGCGCGCGGCGGGGCACTGACACCGGTGTCGGCGCCCTACGCCGTCGACGGCATCGACGAACTGCTGACCGGCTTCCACGCCCGCCCCAAGAGCCGGGTGCGTTCCGGCACACCCCGCACCATGCGGCTGCGTGCGCTGGACGCGGACGCGGTGTGGACCGTACGGCTGTCCGCCGAACCCCCTCAGACAGTGCGGGGCGCCGACGCGGAGGCGGAGCAGGCCGACTGCGAGGTGAGCGGAACCGCCTCGGAGCTCTGTCTGGCCCTGTGGAACCGGCTGCCGCTCTCGTCCCTCGTGGCGAGCGGGGACAAGGAGGTCGCCGCGCTGTGGACCGGGAACTCCGGAGTCAACTGGTCGTGAACGCCCCGGCCGCCCCGGACCGGACGGTCCCGCTCAGCCGCGGTGCTCGCCCAGCATCCGGGCGAGCACCGCGCGCTGCAGCGGCCTGACCTCCGTGTGGCGGGTCCGGCCCTTCTCCGTCAGCTCGACCCGTACGCCGCGACGGTCCTCGCTGCACATCCCGCGGCAGACCAGCCCGTCCTTCTCCAGCCGGGCGACCAGCCGGGACAGCGCACTCTGGCTGAGATGGACCCGGGAGGCGAGTTCCTGTACCCGGTAGGCGGCTCCGCCGTCGTCGGCCGCGCTCTCCGCGAGGACGTCCAGCACCTCGAAGTCGCTGGCTCCCAGGCCGTGCTGGTGAAGGGCGCGATCGAGCTCGGAGAGAGTCCTGGCGTGCAGCGCGAGAAGAGCCCGCCACTCGTCGACGAGCACCCGGTCGGACGTGTTCGCTGGCATGTCCGCACGCTAGCAGAGCACCGGGTGGTCGTTGCATCGGAATCATATGCACGCGCATGGAACTCCGGGGGCGGTGGCCGCAGGGGCTCCTTGCCGCCGGCCACCGCTCCTGTGACACTTCGGACATGGGGCGACGCACTCAGGCGGACCGGGACGCGATGACGGTCGAGATCGGCTACGCGCTGGTGAGCGGAGCCCTGGTGGCCGCGGCCACGTTCGCCGGGATCTTTCTCCCTGCCCTGTTCCTCGATCTGACGTCCACGGGTGAGCGCGTCCTGTTCCGCATCGGCGCCGCGCTCGGCTCCCTGACGTTCGTCGTACGCGTGGTACACGTGCTGTGGCGCTTTCCGCGGGCGCCGCATGAGCAGCGCGTGCCGTCCGCTCAGCCGAGCCAACCGGGCCGCACGAGCCCCGACTCGTAGGCGAGCACGACGAGCTGGGCCCGGTCACGGGCGCCCAGCTTCACCATCGCGCGGCTCACATGCGTCTTGGCGGTGAGCGGACTGACGACGAGCCTGCGGGCGATCTCCTCGTTGGAGAGCCCGATTCCGACGAGGGCCATCACCTCCCGTTCCCGCTCGGTCAGTTCGTCCAGGGCGGTCGCCGCCGCGGGCTCCTTGGACCTGGCCGCGAACTCGGCGATCAGGCGGCGCGTCACTCCGGGCGAGAGCAGGGCGTCGCCGCCCACCACCGCCCGTACCGCGCGCAGCAGTTCCTCGGGTTCGGTGTCCTTGACCAGAAAGCCGGAGGCCCCGGAGCGAATTGCCTCGAACACGTACTCGTCCAGCTCGAAGGTGGTGAGCATGACGACCTTCACCTCGTGCAGCGCGGGGTCGCCGGTGATGGCGCGCGTCGCCGCGAGGCCGTCCAGATGCGGCATGCGGATGTCCATGAGCACCGTGTCGGGCCGTAGTTCGCGTACGAGGCGCACCGCTTCCGCTCCGTCGGCCGCCTCTCCCGCCACCTCGATGTCGGGCTGGGCGTCCAACAGGGCCCGGAAGCCTGCCCGGACGAGCAGCTGGTCGTCGGCCAGCAGTACGCGGATCACGATGTCTCCTCCGTGGGTCGGGCCGGATCCCGTGAGGCCGACGGCAGCGGGAGCTGGGCCCGTACACGGAAGCCCCCGTCGGGCCGTGGCCCCGCGTCGATCGTGCCACCCAGCGCGGCGGCACGCTCCCGCATACCGACAAGACCGTTGCCGCTGCCCCCGGCGTCGCCGCCGGTCGCGGGTCCCTCGTCGTCGATACGGAGCCGGATGCCCTCGCTCCCGTACGCGATCCGGACCTCGGCACTGCGCGACCCGGAGTGCCGCACCACGTTCGTGAGCGCCTCCTGCACGATGCGGAAGGCCGCGAGATCGGTGCCGGGCGGGACCTGGCCCGGCGCCCCGTCCGTCTCGACCGTGACGGTGAGGCCCGCAGCAGCGGCCTGGTCGACGAGTTCGGGGAGCCGGGCCAGACCCGGGGCAGGGGCGCGGGGGGCGTCGCCCGGGGCGCGGAGGTTGTCGAGGACCTGACGGACCTCGCCCAGTGCCTCCTTGCTCGCGGACTTGATGGTGGTGAGAGCGGTGCGGGCCTGTTCCGGATCCGAGTCGAGCAGCGCGAGTCCGACACCGGCCTGGACGTTGATGACGGAAATGCTGTGGGCGAGGACGTCGTGCAGTTCACGGGCCATGCGCAGCCTCTCCTCGTCGGCCCGCCGCTTCTCGGCCGCCTCGCGCTCCGCCCTGGCCGCGGCCCACTGCTCACGACGTACCCGCAGCAGCTCGGCGGCCGCGACGATCGCCACCACCCAGGCGGTGACGAACGCCTCCTGCCCCCAGGGGGCGGAGTCGTCCCCGTCCGGCGGCAGCCACCGGTACAGCCAGTGCGACATCAGCACATGGCCCGCCCACAACGCGCCGAGCGACCACCAGGCGGCCTTGCGGTGCCCCGAGACGATCGCACTGAAGCAGCCCACGGCGACGGCGAGGAACACCGGGCCGTAGGGATACCCCAGCCCGAGGTAGACGAGTGTCGCCGCCGACGTCCCGGTGACGGCCACCACCGGGTGCCGGCGCCGCACGAGCAGTACACCGACGGCTGCCGACAGCAGCAGCCGCGCGAGGAGGTCGACCGATTGACGGTCCTGGCCCTGCGCCGCGAAGGCGGTGCCCGCCATCACGAACACGCCGAGCGCCACGGTCGACGGCCACGGCAGCCGGGCGGCGTACCGTGCCCGCACGCCGGACAGCCACCGCGGCGGCCCCTCGCCCCTGGGGCCGCCCGGTCCCCTGCGGGGGGCCGCGCTTCTGCGCGCTCGCTGCTCGTCCATACCGGCAACGCTAGACGGACGGGCCCCCGCCGGGCGTCAGCCGGGCGTGGTGATGACGCGTACTCCCTGTGGAGTACCTCGCCCGGGCGGGCGGGGTGTTTCTGCGGGGTCCGCCCTTCAGGCCTGCACCGGCGTACCGCGTCAGGACGCCGCTCCGCCCGCCCGGTCGGCCGCGGTGGCCCGGCCGTCCAGGAGGCCCACCGAGCGGGCGAGGTCGTGGGCGCCGCGGCGGAACAGCAGGTCCCGCGCCTCGACGACCCGGTTGAACTGGCCGAAGACCTCGAAGGAGATCAGGCCGAAGAGCTGAGCCCACGCCGGGACGAGCGCGGCGACGACGCCGGGCGGGAGGTCGGGGGCCAGGTCGGCAGCCATGCGTTCGGCCTCGGGGCGCAGCTCGCCGGCCAGCGGCGGAACGGCCAGACCGTCACTGAGGAAGGCCTCGCGGACGAGCCCGATGAGGACCAGGCCCACGCGCGACGCGGGGCCGATCGTGTCCTGCGGGGCGGTGTAGCCGGGGACGGGCGATCCGTAGATCAGTGCGTACTCGTGGGGATGGGCAAGAGCCCACTCCCGTACGGCACAGGCGACGGTGGTCCAGCGGGCGGTGTGCGGTCCGGTGGAGCCGCCGGGCGTCGCGCGAGCCGCCTCGGCGGTCTCGCCGACCGCGCCGTACGCGTCGACGATGAGCGCGGTGAGGAGATCGTCGCGGCTGGGGAAGTAGCGGTAGAGCGCGGAGGAGACCATGCCCAGTTCGCGTGCGACGGCGCGGAGGGAGAGCTTCGCCGCGCCGTCTACGGCAAGCTGTCTCCTCGCCTCGTCCTTGATGGCGGCGGTGACCTCGATGCGAGCTCGTTCCCTGGCTCCTCGAATGGTGCTCATGGCTTCATTCTGACACGGAACGGATCACTGACCAACAACGAGAGCGGTGCTCTTGCCTTTGAGCACTCATCACGTGCACACTGATCTCAAGAGAGAGCAGCGCTCACGTTTGCGAAGGGGATCTCATGTCCGCACACGTTCAGAAGCCCGGCTGGTTCACCGTGAACATCCTCAACCGGACGGTCGCATGGATCACCCGGCGCGGCATCAGTGTCTGGGGATCCCGCGTCCTGGCGGTCCGTGGCCGCAAGAGCGGCGAGTGGCGCCGCACGCCGGTCAACCTCCTGACCGTGGACGGGCAGCAGTACCTGGTCGCACCCCGCGGCCACGTCCAGTGGACGCACAACATGCGTGCGGCGGGCGGCGGCGAGCTCCACCTCGGGAAGAAGAGCACGGCGTTCACCGCCACCGAGGTTCCTGACGACGAGAAGCCCGACCTGCTGCGCGCCTACCTCAAGCGCTGGAAGGCGGAGGTCGGCGTGTTCTTCAACGGCGTCGGCCCGGACTCGTCCGCCGAGGAGCTGCGCCGTATCGCCCCCGACCACCCGGTCTTCCGCATCACGGTCAAGGGCTGAGCGGCTGAGGGCCGAGGCAACGGAGGGCCTAGTCGGCTGCCGGCTGACCGGCTGACCGGCTGAAACACCCTCAGCGAGCCGAGGCGCCGCGCCCCTGCGACGGAAGACATCAAGGAGCCGAGGCCCCCCGTGAACGGGAGCCTCAGCGAACCGTGGAATCCTCGGAGACCGACGCCTGCTCCCGGAGCTCCCTGCGGTCCATCGCCGACAGCGCCCGCTGTGCCATCGGGTGCGAGCGCACCAGCTCGGCCAGCGACGTCGTCCCCCGGGCGACCCCGGCGAACGCGGTCCAGGCCGGGCGGAATCCGGTCAGCACCGCGTGGAGAACTCCCGGGCGCCGCTCGAACAGCTTGAGCATGCGTCGGCCGACCCCCATCTCGACGCCCAGACCCGCCTTGATCGCGAACGCGTAGTTCAGGGCCTGGCGCCGTGCATCGACAGCGTCGTGCGCCTCGGCGATCCGTACCGCCCACTCACCGGCGAGCCGTCCGGACCGAAGGGCGAACGAAATACCTTCCCTGGTCCACGGTTCGAGCAGCCCGGCCGCGTCGCCGCAGACCACCACCCTGCCGCGGGAGAGAGGCGAATCGTCGCTGCGGCAGCGGGTCAGGTGACCGGAGGAGATCTTCGGCTCGAACCCGGCAAGCCCCAGCCGCCCGATGAAGTCCTCCAGATACCGCTTGGTCCCCGCGCCGTCGCCGCGCGCCGAGATCACCCCGACTGTCAGCGTGTCGCCCTTCGGGAAGACCCAGCCGTAACTTCCCGGCATCGGGCCCCAGTCGATGAGCACCCGCCCCGCCCAGTCCTCCGCGACCGTCTCCGGAACCGGGATCTCCGCCTCGAGGCCGAGGTCCACCTGGTCGAGCTTCACCCCGACGTGCGCTCCTATGCGGCCGGCACTGCCGTCCGCACCGACGACCGCCCGCGCGAGAACTGTCTCCCCGTCGGACAGCACCACGGCGACCGTACGCCGGTCGGGCACCGCGGGGCCGTGCTGCTCCACCCGCGTCACCGCCGTACCGGTGCGCAGCTCGGCGCCCGCCTTCTGCGCCTCCTCCACCAGACCGGCGTCGAACTCCGGACGGTTGATCAGCCCGAAGAGCATGCGCTTGGACCTGCGGGTGCGCGACAGCTTCCCGTTGAGCGAGAAGGTCACCGCGTACACACGGTCCCTCAGGGGCAGTTCGAACCCCGGGGGCAGGGCATCCCGGGAGAATCCGATGATTCCGCCGCCGCACGTCTTGTAGCGGGGAATCTCCGCCTTCTCCAGCAACAGCACCCGACGGCCTGCGACGGCTGCCGCATACGCCGCGGAAGCCCCGGCCGGACCCGCACCGACCACGACGACGTCCCATACCGACGACGACTCTTCCGGCTCACGTCCGGCGTCTGCGTTCTCGCTGCTCACGATGTGCTTCTGCTCCCGATCCCGACCAGTGGCCCCAGCTGCTCACGGCATCCTACGGCGCGTTGCGGCCGCGCCCCGCTGTGGGAGGATCAGCCATGATTTCGTCGTACACGCAACGTCGCGACCCCGGCGTCGCCCACCGTGGCGTACACACCGCGCCACAGACCTAACGTCGTACCCACCAGGAGCGTGCCCATGACCGCCCGTCCGATTTCCGAGACCGTTGCCTCACTGATGCCCCGCGCGAAGGCGGAGCTGACCGAGCTGGTGGCTTTCCGGTCGGTGGCGGATCCCGCACAGTTCCCGAAGAGTGAGTGCGACGCGGCGGCCGACTGGGTCGCCGACGCGCTGCGGGCCGAGGACTTCCAGGACGTCGCCCTGCTCGACACCCCGGACGGAACCCGCTCCGTGTACGGCTTCCTGCCCGGACCGGCCGGCGCGCCGACCGTGCTGCTCTACGCGCACTACGACGTCCAGCCGCCGCTGGACGAGTCCGCCTGGATCTCCCCTCCGTTCGAGCTGACCGAACGTGACGGCCGCTGGTTCGGCCGGGGCGCCGCGGACTGCAAGGGCGGCTTCATCATGCATCTGCTCGCGCTGCGCGCCCTCAAGGCGAACGGGGGCGTGCCGGTCTCCGTCAAGGTGATCGCGGAGGGCTCGGAGGAGCAGGGGACGGGAGGCCTCGAACAGTACGCCGAGGCGCACCCGGAACTGCTCGCCGCCGACACGATCGTCATCGGTGACACCGGGAACTTCCGGGTCGGTCTGCCCACCGTCACCTCGACGCTGCGGGGTATGACCATGCTGCGGGTGCAGGTGGACACCCTCGAAGGGAACCTGCACTCCGGGCAGTTCGGCGGCGCGGCCCCGGACGCGCTGGCCGCGTTGATCCAGCTTCTGGCCTCGCTGCGCGCCGAGGACGGCACGACGACGGTCGACGGGCTGACGTCGGACGCCGAATGGGACGGACTGCAGTACCCGGAGGATGAGTTCCGCAAGGACGCCAAGGTGCTCGACGGCGTGGAACTGATCGGCACCGGTTCGGTCGCCGACCGGATCTGGGCGCGGCCCGCGGTGACCGTCATCGGCATCGACTGCCCGCCGGTGGTGGGTGCCACACCGTCGCTGCAGGCGAGCGCCCGGGCTCAGGTCAGCCTGCGGGTGCCCCCGGGCCAGGACGCCGCGGAGGCGACGAAGCTGCTGACCGCCCATCTCGAGTCGCACGCCCCGTGGGGCGCGCGGGTCTCCGTCGAACTGGTCGGCCAGGGCCAGGCGTTCCGCGCCGACATCACCAGCCCGGCGTACACCTCCATGGCGGAGGCCATGCGGGCCGCCTACCCCGGCGAGGAGATGCAGTCGTCCGGCATGGGCGGCTCGATCCCGCTCTGCAACACCCTGGCCGGGCTGTACCCCGAGGCAGAGATCCTGCTGATCGGGCTGAGCGAACCCGAGGCCCGGATCCACGCGGTGAACGAGAGCGTGTCCCCTCAGGAGCTCGAGCGCCTCTCCGTCGCCGAGGCGCTGTTCCTGCGCAACTACGCGGAGTCGAAGAAGGCCTGAGGGAGCGCGCCTTCGAGCACCCGTCGCCCGGAGCGGATTCCGGGCGACGGCCTCCCGAACGGTGACGGTGCCGGTGGGCCGAGAGGCATCTCAGCCCACCGGCACACCGGCCTCCAGGTTGAGCACGGTCGACCGTTCGCGGGCCCTCAGCGCCCAGCGCAGCCGCTCGAAGCGGGTGGGCGGGAGCATGACGGCCGCTTCCTCCTCGGTGACGAAACGCCAGCCGCGCAGTTCCGAACCGGGCAGCAGGAGCTGCGCGGCGTCCTCGCCGCTCAGGCGCCCGCCGTCGAACAGGAAGCGCAGCCCCCCGTATCCGGGGGGTCTGGGCGCCTCCCAGTCGATCACCAGGAGTCTGGGTACGGTGCCGAGGCGGAGCCCGAGCTCCTCGGCGACTTCCCGTATCCCGGCCTCCGCCGGAGCCTCGCCCTGCTCCACCACCCCACCGGGGAACTCCCAGCCCGGCTTGTAGGTCGGGTCGACGAGCAGGAACCGGTCCTGTTCGTCGAAGAGCAGGACCCCGGAGGCGACGGTTTCCGCACGCGGTTCGGGGGTCTGCACGATCTCGCACTCACGGGCGTCCCCGGTGCGTACGGCCTCGGCTATCCGTTCGGCCGTCTCGTACGGGGTGAGGGCGCTGGTGTCGATCGTGTGGGCGTCCGCGGTGATCCACTCGAGCGCCGCCCGGTAGGGCTCGATGTGTTCGTAGGCCCACTGCCGGATCCTCTCGCTGTGCTCGGGATCGTCCGCGAACTCCTCCCGGCCGGCGATCCGTCTCCGCAGGATCGTTTCCTCAGGTGAGAGCAGTACATGACGCACCGGGATGCGCCGGGCGGCAAGTCCACCGAAGATCTCGTCGCGGTACTCCTGTCTCAGCAGTGTCATGGGCACCACGAGCACCCCGGAGAGCTCGGCGAGCAGAGCGGCGGCCGTGTCGACCACCAGACGCCGCCATATCGCCAGGTCCTGGTAATCGGTCACTTCGGCGAGCTTTTTCTGGGGCAGCAGGTGGCGCAGTCCCCCGCCGATCAGTTCGGGGTCGTAGAAGGTGCTGTTCGGGATCAGATCGATCAGTTCGCACGCGGCGCTCGTTTTGCCCGCACTGAACGCACCGTTGATCCAGACGATCACGGGTCCCCCTCTTCCGTAGCCCTCTGTGGCTTGCCCGCAACACCCCGCTGCGGAAACCCGCCCGGGCGACGCTGTTGCACGGAGTCGGCAACCGGCGGCTGTCGGAGGGCGTCCCATCTGTACGAGCCCAGCCGCCGGCGCGACCGTAACGGCGGGCGGCCGGACGTCGTTGGAGCGGTCAGCACAGCAACGACGAGGGGGTGCGCGGTGCGCCGTACGGTACTTGAGCGGTTTCCCGCGGGGGGACCACGGGGCAGCTTGCCCGCCGAGGAGTTCGCGGCCGCCCGACGCTGCGAGGGCATGGCCGCCGAGGTCGTGATGGACCTGGAGCAGGACGCGTTCCTGGTGGTCGTTCCGCAGCAGGCGACCGACCGGGGCCGTTGAGCCCGGCGCGGGGCGCCCGGCCCGGGAGGCCGCTACGGGGCGGCGACGGCCCGTACCCCGTTCGCTCCTGCGGGACGGACCGCAGACGCGGCGGCTGCCGCGCCCACCAGTCCTGCGTCGGTGCCCATCACCGCTGGGGCGACCGTCAGTTGCCGGACGAAGGACAGAGTGGCGTAGTCGCGCAGGTACCGGCGCAGCGGCGCGAAGAGCACCTCACCCGCGCCGGCCACTCCCCCGCCGATCACCGCGATGTCGATCTCGGCCAGCGTGGCGGTGGCGGCGATTCCGGCGGCCAGCGCCTGGGCGGCCCGCTCGTACGAGGCGACGGCGACCGGGTCACCGGCCCGCGCGGCGGCGGCCACCGCTGCTGCCGTGACATCGCCGTCCGGGCCGGGGAGCCAGCCGTTCTCCAGGGCGCGGCGCGCGATGTTCGGTCCGCTGGCGAGGCGTTCGACACAGCCGCGCGCACCGCACGGGCAGAGGTCGCCGTCCAGGTCGACGCTGATGTGACCGATGTGTCCGGCGTTGCCCGAGGGGCCCGGGTGCAGTCTTCCGCCGAGCACGAGGCCGCCACCGACGCCCGTGGAGACGACCATGCAGAGCGCGTTGTCGTAGCCGCGGGCCGCCCCCAGCCAGTGCTCGGCCGCAGTCATCGCGACGCCGTCGCCGACCAGCGCGACGGCGAGTCCGCCCGTTTCCGCACCGACCCGCTCCACCAGCGGGAAACCCCGCCAGGCCGGCACGTTGACGGGGCTGACCGTGCCGGCCGAGGCGTCGACCGGCCCTGCGCTGCCGATGCCGGCCGCGCTCACCCTGTTCCACAGCGTGGAGGCCCTGAGCTCGGACAGGACCTCGCTCACCGCACCCATGACCGTCTCGGCGTCCTCACGTGCGGGTGTCGGCCGCTGCGCCCGCAGGAGAAGGGTTCCGCCGCCGTCCACCAACGCGCCGGCGATCTTGGTGCCGCCGATGTCGAGCGCTGCGACGAGGTCGGTATGCATCGGTGTGGTCTCTCCGGATGGGTGAGGAGCGGGCGAAGGTGCGGACCTGCGACTTCCGTACGTGGTCTGCATAGTCTCCATTCTGTTGACAACGTTGTCCAGGGCCTATGCTCGACGCCACAGGCTCCGAGCCCTCCCCAGCACCGCCCGTGGGGCGCCGCCGGAACCTCCCGCACCCGACGACAGGACAGCGCACCGTGGCCGAGACCACCCGTCATTCCGAGTCCCGCTACGGCAACCGGCCCACGATGAAGGACGTGGCGGCCCGTGCCGGAGTGGGCCTCAAGACGGTATCCCGGGTGGTGAACAGCGAACCCGGCGTCACCCCCGACACGGAGCGCCGCGTCCAGGAGGCGATCGAGGCCCTCGGCTTCCGCCGCAACGACAGCGCGCGGGTGCTGCGCAAGGGCCGCACGGCCTCCATCGGCCTCGTCCTGGAGGATCTCGCCGACCCGTTCTACGGCCCCCTGAGCCGCGCGGTGGAGGAAGTGGCGCGCGCCCACGGTGCGCTGCTGATCAACGGCTCCAGCGCCGAGGACCCGGAGCGCGAGCAGGAGCTCGTGCTCGCGCTCTGCGCACGTCGCGTCGACGGCCTCATCGTGATTCCGGCCGGTGACGACCACCGCTACCTGGAGCCCGAGATACAGGCGGGTATCGCCACCGTGTTCGTGGACCGCCCTGCGGGGCGGGTCGATGCCGACATGGTCCTCTCGGACAGCTTCGGCGGCGCGCGCGAAGGCGTCGGCCACCTACTCGCGCACGGCCATCGCCGGATCGGCTTCATCGGAGACCAGCCGCGCATCCACACCGCGACGGAGCGGCTGCGCGGTTACCACGCGGCCATGACCGACGCCGGAATCACGGTCGAGGACTCGTGGGTCTCCCTCGGATCCACCGATCCGGAGCGGGTCGGGGCAGCGGCCCGGACCATGCTCTCGGGTCCCGAACCGGTCACCGCCCTCTTCGCGGGCAACAACCGCGTGACGGTCACCGCCGTGCGCGTCCTCGCAGAGTACGAACGCCGGATCGCCCTGGTCGGCTTCGACGACATCGAGCTCGCCGACCTGCTCGGCATCACGGTGATCTCCCAGGACGCCGCGGCGGTGGGCCGCACCGCCGCGGAGCACCTCTTCCGCCGCCTCGACGGAGCCGACCACCCCCCGGTGCGGGTGGAGCTCCCGACGAGGCTCATCCCCCGCGGCTCGGGCGAACTGCCGCCCGCCTGAAACATGCGTACGGCGCGCTCGGCTACGGCGTCGTGACCGTCAGCCCGCCGCGCCGGGGAGAGGCGAAGGCGTCCAGGTCCGCGCGGGTGAGGCCGGTGAGCCGGGCCACCTCCGCGGTGTCCAGGGCGCCGCAGTCGACGCCGCGCAGCAGATAGCCGCTGAGTGCCTTGGCGGTGGCCGGCTCGTCCATGACGTCGCCGGCCGCCTTGGCGACATACGCGGCGAGGCGGGACGCGGCCTGTGCGAGACCCTCCCGGTAGAAGGCGTACACGGCCGCGTAGCGGGTCGGCAGGTGACCCGGGTGCATGTCCCAGCCCTGATAGTAGGCGCGGGCCAGAGCGCGCCGGGTGAGGCCGTAGTGGAGGCGCCATGCCTCGTGGACCTGGTGGGCGGGGCCGACGGGGAGCACATTCGTGGAGCCGTCGCACACGCGCACGCCGGTTCCCGCGGCGGCCACCTGCATGACGGCCTTGGCATGATCGGCGGCCGGGTGGTCGCTCGCCTGGTAGGCGGGGCTGACCCCGACGCAGGCGCTGTAGTCGAAGGTGCCGTAGTGCAGGCCCGTCGCTCGGCCCCGCGCGGCGTCGATCATGCGGGCCACGGCCGCGGTGCCGTCCGCGGCGAGGATGGACTGGCTCGTCTCGATCTGGATCTCGAACCCGAGGCGGCCCGCGGGCAGCCCGTGAGCCTGCTCGAAGGCCTCGAGCAGGCGGACGAAGGCCGTGACCTGTTCGGGGTACGTCACCTTGGGCAGCGTCAGCACGAGCCCCTCGGGGAGGCCTCCGGCCCGCATCAGACCGGTGAGGAAGATGTCCGTGGTGCGGATGCCGCGGTCGCGCACCCCGGCTTCCATGCACTTCATGCGGATGCCCATGTACGGGGCGGCGGTCCCGTCCCTGTACGCCTCGGACACCAGCCGGGCCACGCGGGCGGCGGCCTCGTCCTCCTCCGCGTCCGGGCGGGGCCCGTAGCCGTCCTCGAAGTCGATGCGCAGGTCCTCCACGGGCTCGCGCTCCAGCTTGGCGCGTACGCGGTCGTGGACGGGCTCCGCGAGCTCCTGCGGGATGCCCAGGACCGCGGCGAGCGCGGCCGCGTCGGGGGCGTGTTCGTCGAGGGCCATCAGCGCCTGGTCGCCCCAGGACCGGATGGTGCCGGCGGTGAAGGTGTCGGCGGGGACGTACACGGTGTGCACCGGCTGGCGCGTGCCCGGGTCTCCCGGGTAGCGGCGGGCGAGTTCGGCGTCCACCGCCGCGAGGGAGGCACTGATCTCCTCACCCACCGCGTCGGCGAGGCTCGTCGCCACCTTCTCCTGCTGACCCATGACCGTACCCTCCGCACTCTCGCAATTTCCGCTTCCCGGAAACACTCATCCGCATAGTGAAGTTATAAGTCCGCCTGCCCTTGCGTCAATGGTGATCGGAAACGGTCCGGGGCCGCGCGGCGAGGAACACCGCGCGGCCCCGGACCGTCGCACAGGTACTGCTTCTCGCGGGTCAGCCCTTGCGGGTCTTGACCTCGTCGGTCAGCTGCGGGACTACGGCGAACAGGTCGCCGACGACGCCGTAGTCGACCAGGTCGAAGATCGGAGCCTCGGCGTCCTTGTTGATCGCGACGATCGTCTTCGAGGTCTGCATGCCGGCCCGGTGCTGGATCGCGCCGGAGATGCCCGAGGCGATGTAGAGCTGCGGGGAGACCGACTTGCCGGTCTGGCCGACCTGGTTGGTGTGCGGGTACCAGCCGGCGTCGACCGCGGCGCGGGAGGCGCCGACTGCGGCACCGAGCGAGTCGGCGAGCGCCTCGATGATCGCGAAGTTCTCGGCGCCGTTGACCCCACGGCCGCCGGAGACGACGATCGCGGCCTCGGTCAGCTCGGGGCGGCCGGTCGACTCGCGCGGGGTGCGGGAGAGGACCTTGGTGCCGGTGGCGGTCGCGGAGAAGGAGACGGCGAGGGCCTCGACGGTGCCCGCGGCGGCAGCGGCCTCGACGGGGGCCGAATTCGGCTTGACCGTGATGACCGGAGTGCCCTTGGAGACACGGGACTTGGTGGTGTACGAGGCGGCGAACGCGGACTGCGTCGCGACCGGACCCTGGTCGCCGGACTCCAGGTCGACGGCGTCGGTGATGATGCCGGAGCCGATACGGACCGCGAGGCGGGCCGCGATCTCCTTGGTCTCCGCGGAGGAGGGCAGCAGCACGGCGGCCGGGGAGACCGCGTCGTAGGCGGCCTGCAGCGCGTCCACCTTCGGTACGACGAGGTAGTCGGCGAACTCCGGGGCGTCGGCGGTGAGGACCTTGACCGCGCCGTGCTCGGCGAGGACACCGGCGGTGTCCGCGGCACCGTTGCCCAGCGCGACGGCGACGGGCTCGCCGATGCGGCGGGCGAGCGTCAGCAGCTCCAGAGTGGGCTTGCGGACGGCACCGTCCACGTGGTCGACATAGACGAGAACTTCAGCCATGGGACTTCAATCTCCTGCGTGCGAAGTAGGCGGGGGCGGTGAAGGGGGAACGGCCGGGGCTCAGATGAACTTCTGGCCCGCAAGGAACTCGGCCAGCTGCTTGCCGCCCTCGCCCTCGTCCTTGACGATCGTTCCCGCGGTGCGGGCCGGACGCTCGGCCGCGGAGTCCACCGCGCTCCAGGAGCCGCCCAGGCCGACCTCGTCCGCCTCGATCTCCAGGTCCTCGAGGTCCAGGGACACAACCGGCTTCTTCTTCGCCGCCATGATGCCCTTGAACGACGGGTAGCGGGCCTCACCCGACTGGTCGGTCACCGAGACCACGGCCGGCAGGGAAGCCTCCAGCTGCTCGGACGCGGAGTCGCCGTCGCGGCGGCCCTTGACCGTGCCGTCCTCGACCGAGACCTCGGAGAGCAGGGTGACCTGCGGGACGGAGAGCCGCTCGGCGAGCAGCGCCGGGAGCACACCCATGGTGCCGTCCGTCGACGCCATGCCGCAGATGACCAGGTCGTAGCCGGTCTTCTCGATGGCCTTGGCGAGCACCAGCGAGGTGCCGATGACGTCGGTGCCGTGCAGGTCGTCGTCCTCGACGTGGACGGCCTTGTCGGCGCCCATCGACAGCGCCTTGCGCAGCGCGTCCTTGGCGTCCTCGGGGCCCACCGTCAGCACGGTGATCTCCGCGTCGTCCGCCTCGTCGGCGATCTGCAGTGCCTGCTCGACCGCGTACTCGTCCAGCTCCGACAGCAGACCGTCGACGTCGTCACGGTCCAGGGTCAGGTCATCGGCGAAGTGCCGGTCGCCGGTGGCGTCGGGCACGTACTTCACACAGACAACGATCCTCAAGCTCACGCCGGCTCTCCTACTGCATCGTCTTTTCTGGGCTGCCTTGTTGCACGCAGCATAGGCGCCTTATGGGGCGGTTTCCGGTCAGGGCGACCGATGCTCCGGTGGAAATATTACTCGTCAGTACACCCATTGATCTGCCCATAAGCAAGCGCTTGGAACTGTGACGTTGCCAACGCGGTCCGCTCATGTGCCGCATGCGGGTCCTCAGTCTCGCAGAGCGGTGAATCGGCCCTGGTGGTAGACCAGCGGGCGGCCACCTCCGGAGGGATCCCCGGCCACCGCCTGAGCGATCACCACGCGATGATCCCCGGCCGGAATCCGGGCCACCACTCGGCACACGAGCCAGGCGACCACACCGTCGAGCAGGGGCACGCCTTCCGGCCCACTGCGCCAGCCGGTGGACGGGCCGAACCGGTCGGCGCCGCTGCGCGCGAACGCGGCGGCCAGCTCCCGCTGTTCCTCGCCGAGTATGTGCACGCCGATGTGCTCGGCCTCGGCCACCACGGGCCAACTGGAGGACGCGGTGCCCACACCGAAGGAGATGAGGGGCGGCTCGGCGGCGACGGAGTTGAGCGAGGTGGCCGTGAAGCCGACCGGGCGCTTGCCGGCCGCGGTGATCACGGCGACACCGGCGGCATGCTGCCGGAAGACAGAACGGAGAAGTTCGGGCGAGGCCGTCCGGGGGGCGGCGAGATCGGGCGAGGCCGTCATGGGATGTCCTTCTGCGAGGGGATGTACGGGGGCCGTGGGTTCTCAGGCACCCGGACAGCGCGCACTGGCATGGCGTACGAGGTCGACGTGGACCCGGCCGTAGAGAAGGAGTGCTGGCGGCATGCCGTCAGACTTCCGATACGTGGTGTGTGCAGTCAAGCGTGTCCCGCCATGTGGGAGATGCATCACGGTCCGTCACAACGCCCGCCCCAGCGCCGCGACGACGTCGGCCGTCCTCGGCTGCCCCGCGGCCCGCCGGACGATCCTGCCCGCCGCGTCGAGCACGAGGACGGTGGGCGTGCGACCGATGCCGAGTCTGCGTACGAGCGTGAGATGCGCCTCGGCGTCGATCTCGATGTGCGCCACGCCGTCGACCATCCCCGCGACCTCGGCCAGCGTGCGCCGAGTGGCCCTGCAGGGCTGACAGAAGGCGCTGGAGAACTGCACGAGGGTCGCTCGATCCCCCAGTTCCGCGCCGAGTTGGGCAGCGTCCAGGGTCTCGGCAGCCGTCTGCCCGTCCATCCGCGTCCTCCTTCTCAGAGCTCTGCGCAAAGGGTCAGCACCCTATGGCCCCATTACATTCCCGGAGGTTTCACGTGACGAGAATCTCGCGCGCCGGGCCCTTTGGGGCTGGCCACGGCGTCGCGCATGGGGCACGATCGCCACAATGCCGATTACCTACGGCTGCGTAACTTCCGCCGGGAGAACCCACCCCAGGCACTGAAGAAGGGTCTTCATCCAGATGGCAGAACTCGTCTATCGGCCGGTCGTCGGCGCCGCTCGTACGCTGTTCAAGGCGCTCGACCTGAAGATCGACACCCAGGGTTCGGAGCACATCCCGAAGACCGGTGGCGCCGTACTGGTCAGCAACCACATCAGCTATCTGGACTTCATCTTCACCGGACTCGGCGCCCTCCCGCAGAAGCGGCTCGTCCGCTTCATGGCGAAGGAATCGGTCTTCCGGCACAAGGTCTCCGGCCCGCTGATGCGCGGTATGAAGCACATCCCCGTCGACCGCAACCAGGGCGAGGACGCCTACGCGCACGCGCTCGCCTCGTTGCGGTCCGGCGAGATCGTCGGTGTGTTCCCCGAGGCGACGATCTCCCAGTCCTTCACCCTGAAGAGCTTCAAGTCGGGTGCCGCGCGGCTGGCCCAGGAGGCCGGCGTGCCGCTGATCCCGATGGCGCTGTGGGGCACGCAGCGGCTGTGGACCAAGGGCCGCCCGCGCAACTTCCGGCGCAGCCACATCCCGGTCACCATCCGGGTGGGCGAGCCCCTGGATGCGCCCACCGACCAGTACGCGGGCGCGATCACCCGTAGGCTCCGGGAGCGCGTGCAGGAGCTCCTGGAAGCGGCGCAGCGCGCCTATCCGGTGCGCCCCAGGGACGCGAGCGACACCTGGTGGGTTCCGGCGCACCTCGGCGGTACGGCTCCGACGCCCGCCGAGGTCCGCGAGCTCGGCTGACCGGCCGGTCAGCAGCGAATCGTCACGCCGGTTCGTGGAGGGTGATCCGTACCCCGGGGCTCAATTTCTCGAGGGACTCGGCGAGTTCGGTGGCTGCGACCCCGAGCTCGCCGGGCGTCACGGGGGCAAGACCCTCCAGCAGGAAGAGGGCGTTCACCGATTCCTCGGTGAGACGCGTGCGCACGCCCTGACGCCAGTTCCAGCGGCGGCAGGTCACGGCCTCGTCGTCGCGCCAGACGACCTCGCCGGGCTCGGGGTGTTCCACGGCGTCCTCGCCGCCGGCGACGGTGGGGAACGGCTCCAGCCCCGTCGCGCGCACGATCCGCATGGCACCGCCGATGCGGTCCAGGTCCTCGCCGCCGACAGGGATCAGGTGGGCGACGCTGATGGCGTTGTAGAGGTCGACCAGCAGATTGATCCGGGGCAGTCCGGCCTCGGTGAGCGCGCGCCTGGCCAGCGCCTCGGCGGAGTTGCGGGTGCGTGAGGGCTTGGCACCGAATGACGTGTAGGTCTCGCGCCAGGCGGCGATGTGCGGGTCCTCGTGCGGCGCCCGGCCGCCGAGCCGCTCGACCAGCCTGCGGGTCGCATCGTCCAGCAGCGCCGAACTGTCCTCGTTGCTGGGCCCGTTGACCAGACCGTGTGCCTCGACGGCAACATGGGTGAAGCCCGGGGCCAGGCTGCGCACTTCGTCGGTAACCGTGATCGTCAGGGCCATCGTCCGCCTCGCTCCGACGCGTTGCGGGCACAGGTCCGGGCGTTCCGGAACCACCGCACGCGGTACGGCACAGTGTACTGGACAGCCCAATCCACTGGACTTGCGCGTGCGCCCGCCGGGCACAGCGATGCGGCCGACCGGGCGCTCCGGTCGGCCGCATCCCCCACGACTACTTCGACATCTCGTCCTTGAGCGCGAGCACGAAGGCGTCGACGTCCTCTTCCCGGGTGTCGAAGGCACACATCCAGCGGACGTCTCCGGCCTTCTCGTCCCAGAAGTAGAAGCGGAAGCGCTTCTGCAGCCGTTCGCTCACGTCGTGCGGCAGGCGGGCGAAGACGGCGTTGGCCTGGACGGGATAGAGGATCTCCACGCCGTCCACCGAGCGGACCCCCTCGGCGAGGCGCTGCGCCATGGCGTTGGAGTGCCGGGCGTTGCGCAGCCAGAGGTCACGGGCGAGCAGCGCCTCGAGCTGGACGGAGACGAAGCGCATCTTGGAGGCCAGCTGCATCGACAGCTTGCGCAGGTGCTTCATCGCACGGACGGAGTCCGGGTCAAGGACGATGACAGCCTCGCCGAAGAGAGCGCCGTTCTTCGTGCCCCCGAAGGAGAGGACGTCGACGCCGACCGCGTTGGTGAACGTACGCATCGGCACGTCCAGCGACGCGGCGGCGTTGGCTATCCGGGCTCCGTCGAGGTGGACCTTCATGCCCCGCTCGTGGGCGTGATCGCAGATGGCCCGGATCTCGGCCGGTGTGTAGACCGTACCGAGCTCGGTGTTCTGGGTGATCGACACGACCTGTGGCATCGCCCGGTGCTCGTCGTCCCAGCCGTAGGCCTGGCGGTCGATGAGCTCCGGCGTCAGTTTGCCGTCCGGGGTCGGGACGGTGAGCAGCTTCAGTCCGCCCATCCGCTCCGGCGCTCCGCCCTCGTCGACGTTGATGTGGGCGGATTCGGCGCAGATCACCGCGCCCCAGCGGTCGGTCATGGCCTGGAGCGCGACGACGTTGGCTCCGGTGCCGTTGAACACCGGGAAGGCCTCGGCGGTCGGGCCGAAGTGGCTGTGGATGACCCGCTGGAGGTGCCCGGTGTAGTCGTCCTCGCCGTAGGCGACCTGATGGCCGCCGTTGGCGAGGGCAAGGGCGGCGAGGATCTCCGGGTGCGCGCCCGCGTAGTTGTCACTGGCGAAACCGCGTACATGCGGATCGTGGTGACGTCGCGCATCGGTCCTTACGGTTGCGGGGTCAGCCACAGACGCTTTCCGTTCACTTCTCCGGCGGGCATGTCCCAGACGCCGGCGATGGCCTCGGCCAGCTCCTTGACATCGGTGAAGCCCGCAAACTTCGCATTCGGGCGCTCGGCGCGCATCGCGTCGTGCACCAGTGCCTTGACGACCAGGATCGCAGCAGCCGAGGTCGGACCGTCGTCGCCCCCCGCCTTGCGGAAGGCGTCGCCCAGAGCGAGCGTCCAGGCCTCTGCCGCGGCCTTGGCTGCGGCGTAGGCCGCGTTGCCCTCCGTGGGCTTGCTGGCTCCTGCCGCGCTCACCAGGACGTAGCGGCCGCGGTCACTGCGCTGCAGGACGTCCTGGAACGCGAGAGAAGTCGACTGGACCGTACGGATCAGCAGCTTCTCGAGGAAGTCCCAGTCGGCGAGCGACGTCTCGGCGAAGGTCGCGCTGCCGCGCCAGCCCCCGACGAGATGGACGAGGCCGTCGATCCGGCCGAACTCCTTCTCCGTCTTGTCCACCCACTCACGCGCGGCACCCACGTCGAGCAGATCGACGGTGTCTCCCGTGACGGTCGCTCCACCGTGCGCGTACCGCGCGGCGTCGACCGCCTCGGCGAGCCGTTCCGGATGGGAGTCGGACGCCACCACGGTCGCGCCCGCCTCGGCGAGCCTCAGCAGTGTGGCCCGGCCGGCGGGCCCCGCCGCTCCGGCCACCGCGATCACCGCACCCTCGAGCACACCGCTGCCCTCGTTCCTGTCTGTTCCGTTCATGGCCACCGACTCCTCAGAACGCGCGTTCACGCAGCTGCCCGCTCGGCATCCGTCGCCGTGATCCCCTTGGTGGCGGCGATCACGTGCTTCAGCTTCTTGGAAAGCGCCTCATAGAACATGCTCAGGGGAAACTCGTCCGGAAGCACGTCGTCGACGAGCTTGCGTGGCGGCTGGGTCAGGTCCAGGGCGTCCGGACCCTTGGCCCAGCGGGAGCCGGGGTGCGGGGCGAGATAGGTGGCGACCAGGTCGTACGCGGCGAACCAGTGCACCAGCTTGGGCCGGTCGATGCCGTCGCGGTAGAGCTTCTCGATCTCGCCGCAGAGCTGGTTGGTGACCTGCGGGGCGCGGTCCCAGTCGATCTTCAGGGTGTTGTCGGTCCAGCGGACCACGTCGTGCTTGTGGAGGTACGCGAAGAGGAGCTGGCCGCCGAGGCCGTCGTAGTTGCGCACGCGCTCGCCCGTGACGGGAAAGCGGAACATCCGGTCGAACAGCACCGCGAACTGCACGTCGCGGCCCTGGCCGAAGCCGTCGGCCTCCAGGTTCACAGCCTCCCTGAAGGCGGTGAGGTCGC
This sequence comes from Streptomyces sp. NBC_00887, assembly GCF_045207585.1. Taxonomy (NCBI): domain Bacteria; kingdom Bacillati; phylum Actinomycetota; class Actinomycetes; order Kitasatosporales; family Streptomycetaceae; genus Streptomyces; species Streptomyces sp. NBC_00887. The sequence goes on along the minus strand of NZ_CP108788.1, from coordinate 9,081,824 downwards.
AGCGCAGCTCCTCGAGTCCGTACATCCAGAACGGCTGGCGCTGCTTGATCATGAAGGGGTCGAACGGCAGGTCGCCGTGGCTGTGGGTGCGGTCGTGGACCATGTCCCAGAGTACGAATGCCTGCTCGCAGCGCTTCTGGTCGCCGATCATCTCGCGGATGTCGTCGGGCAGCTCGACAGCCAGGAGCGCGACGGAGGCCTCGGTGACGCGGCGGAAGCGGGCCGCCTCGCGGTCGCAGAAGATGCCTCCCCAGCTGAACCGCTCGGGAGCCTCGCGCACGGCGATGGTCTCGGGGAAGAGCACGGCGGAGTTGGTGTCGTAACCCGAGGTGAAGTCCTCGAAGGTGATGCCGCAGAACAGCGGGTTGTCGTAGCGGGTTGCCTCGAGGTCGGCGAGCCACTCGGGCCAGACCATGCGCAGCACGACCGCTTCGAGGTTGCGGTCCGGGTTGCCGTTCTGCGTGTACATCGCGAAGACGACGAGGTGCTGGAGTCCGTCGGCGCGGTTCTTGGCGGGCTGGAAGGCGAGGAGCGAGTCGAGGAAGTCCGGAACGCCGAAGTCGTCGGCGGCCCAGCGGCGCAGGTCCTGAACGAGGGCGCGGTGGTACGCGGCGTCGTACGGGAGCAGGGGGGAGAGCTCCTCGACCGCGGTGATCACGCGCTCGAGCGTGGCGGTGGCCGTCTCCGTGGAGGGGGCTCCCACGGCCGCGAAGTCGATGGAGCCGTCCTTCGACTGCCAGGGACGCAGCTCTTCCACGGCACTCTTGAGCACGGGCCAGGCCGGGTGCTCGACTACCCGCGGGGCAGCAGCTATCGCGCCGGTGGCGGCGGCGTGCTCAAGAATTTCCGTCATAACACTTCCTTCACAGAAGAACCTCGCGTGGAGCAACGGTAACCACCGTCGGCCACTTCGAACAAGTCGGATCCAGAAAATTATCCTGCGATCCTCCATCATCACCGCTATTTTTCCTGCCACACATCCGCTGGACAACTTCTTCCGCCGCACGGGCAGGACGTTAGCCTTCCTGCGCGCGAGACCTGGTTCCCTGGGGTATGAGCAGCACGCGGGGGCCGACGACGGACGGAAGCGGGATTGCCTTGACTTTTCTCACCATCGGTCACCGCGGAGTCATGGGTGTCGAGCCGGAGAACACGCTGCGCTCCTTCGTGCACGCGGAGCAGGCCGGCATGGACGCCATCGAACTGGATCTCCATCTGAGCAAGGACGGCGCACTCGCCGTCATGCACGACGCCGCGGTGGACCGCACGACGGACGGCAGGGGGCAGATCGCCGAGAAGACGCTGGCAGAGCTCCGCGAGCTCGATGCCGGACAGGGTGAGCGGGTGCCCGTCTTCGAGGAGGTGCTCGACGCGGTCGGCTCACCCCTGCAGGCGGAGATCAAGGACCTGGCCGCGGCGCGGGCGCTCGCCGAGGTGATGCTGCGGCGCGATCTCGCCGGCCGGGTCGAGGTGTCGTCGTTCCATGACGGGGCGGTCGCCGAGATCGCGCAGCTGGTACCGGGGGTGCGGACCGTGCTCATCGCGAGCCACTGGGGCGGGGACGTGGTCGAACGCGCCCGGGCGGTGGGCGCTGCCACGCTTGCCCTGAACATCCGCCGCACCACGCTGGAGGTCGTGGAGCAGGCGCACGCGGCGGGTCTGAAGGTGATCGGCTGGGTGGTGAACACCCAGGACCATCTGCGTCTGGTGCGCGGACTCGGCCTGGACGGAGCGACGACCGACTATCCGGAGATCCGCCGGGCGGGCCGCTTCACCGCCTGAGCCCCGGGACGGGTCTACAGCTCCTTGACGAGCAGCTCGAACGCGAGGTCGTCGCGCTGCGGGATGCCGAAGCGCTCGTCGCCGTACGGGAAGGGGGTCAGCTCTCCCGTACGGCGGTAGCCCCGGCGCTCGTACCAGGCAATCAGCTCCTCGCGGACCGAGATCACCGTCATGTGCATCTCGGTCACACCCCAGCTCTCGCGGACCATGCGCTCCGCCTCGGCGATGATGACCTTGCCGAGGCCGGCGCCCTGGAGCCCGGGCTTCACCGCGAACATGCCGAAGTAGGCAGCCTTGCCCCGGTGCTCGAGCTGGCAGCAGGCGACCGGCTCTCCGTCCCGCTCGGCCACCAGGAGCCGCCCCGAGGGAGCCGTGACCACCTCGCGCACCCCGTCCGCGTCCGTCCGCTGCCCTTGGAGGATGTCCGCCTCCGTGGTCCATCCGGCCCGGCTCGAGTCGCCGCGGTAGGCGGACTGGACGAGCTGCACGAGAACCGGCACATCGGCTTCGGTCGCGTCGCGGAAGGTCAGCTGTGCCCGGTCAGGGGACGGTGCGATGTCCATGGTGGCGTTCTCCGTTTGTCTGCTGCCGACGGTGCGGTCCGAGACTAACCCGGCCGCCGGCCGCCCCCTTCGGGCCCTGGTGCGCTCCCCCAGTACCCCAATGCGCCCCGGTAGGGCGATCCGGCGCTGGGCACCGAGTAGATGACATCGGCGATCACCGTAGGGGGAGGTGCACCGTGCACGGACCGGCGCCGGCCGGCTGGCTGTTGATGGTGCTGTGCGGAGCCACGGGGGCGTACAGCCTGGTGCGTACGCGCAGCGGAACGGAGGAGGAGCGCAGGACGGCGCGCGCGGAAGGACTGATGGGTTTCGGCATGGCCGCGATGGCCGTGCCCGCGGCCGTGTTCACCCTGCCCGGCTGGACCTGGGCGGTGTACGCGGTGCTGTTCGGCGGGGCGGCTCTGCGCGTGCTCGTGGCCGCCCGGTACCGCGCCCACCATCTGCACCATCTGGTCGGTTCGCTGGCCATGGTCTACATGGCGGTGGCGATGGCGCGCAACGCGGGCCGGGGCGTGAGCGGCGGGCACATGGATCACGGAGCCGCCGGATCCGCGGCGTCGGCCGGAGGCATACCCCTGCTGACCGGAGCGCTGCTGGCGTACTACGCGCTGTACGTGCTGCGCTCCGCGGGACGGTTGATCCCGGTGACCGCAGCCGCCGGCCCGGGCAGTCCTGGCCGTGCGGCGGGCCCCGGCCGGGGGTCGCGCCCCGAGCTGGCACTGGCCTGCAGGCTGACCCTGGGGATAGGCATGCTCGCGATGCTGCTCACTCTGTGAGACAGCGGGCCCGTTGTGCCGTGTCGTGCGTCACTTGGCGTGCACGGCCATACCCGCGAGTACCGCGGCCCTCATAGGGTGACGCCCATGCTGGTCTCCCTCGTGCTGCTGGTCCTCGGTGCACTGACCGCCGTTGTGACTCCGCGCCTGATGGCCCGGGCACAGTGGCCGGAGCGCGAGCCGGTCGTGGCCCTGTGGGTCTGGCAGTGCGTGGTCGCCGGGGTTCTGCTGTCCTTCGGGCTCTCCATGATGCTCAGTGCGGCCGCCGCCTGGCAGGCGGTACGGGGACAGGTCTTCGCGCCCGCCCCCCGCGCGGTGGTGGAGGCCTACGCGCTGGCCGCCTACGGGCCCTGGTCGGCCGTCATCGCGGTGCTGCTCGCGCTGGGCGGTCTCTGGACCGTGGCCATGCTCGTACGGGAGATCCACCGGGCGCAGCAGCGGCGCAGGCGGCGCCGGAGCGAACTGCTGGTCCGTTCCCCACTGATGCCCGGCGAGGAGCCCGGCAGCGGCCCTCTGGTGGTGCTGGAGGGCGAGCGTCCGGATGCCTGGTGGCTGCCCGGTGCGGCGCCTCGACTGGTCATCACCACAGCGGCTCTCGGGCGGCTGAAAGGCCGTCAGCTCGATGCCGTACTGGCTCATGAGCAGGGTCACGCGCAGGCCCGCCACGACTGGCTCCTGCACTGCTCGACCGCGCTGGCGACCGGGTTCCCGCAGGTGCCGGTGTTCGCGGCGTTCCGTGACGAGATGCACCGACTGGTCGAACTGGCGGCGGACGATGTGGCGTCCCGGCGCTTCGGGCGCCTCACGATCGCCCTCGCCCTGGTCGAACTCAACGAGGACCGCGGAGTGTTCGGCCCGTGCCCGACCCCGGACGCGCAAGTGCCGCTCCGGGTGAACCGGTTGCTCGCCCCGGTGGAGCGGCTGACCGCGGGCCGTCGGCTGCGGCTGACCGCGGCGGCCGCCCTGGTGCCGGTCGTACCGCTGTTGGTGGCCTTCGTTCCGGGACTCAGCGCACTGGGATGAGTGGGTTTCGCCCCACGTCCGCGAGGATCGTCCCCATGCACTCCCCTTCCCGGCCCCCGCACACCGAAGCCGGCTTTCCGACGACCGGAGTCATCTGCGCGGCCCTGGCCGCTGTGCTGCTGATCCTGGTCGCGGTGCGCTGGTCACCCCTGATGTCGCTGGACCGCACGGTCGCCGAGGCTCTGCACCGCAGAGCGGTGACCGAGTCCGGGCTCGTCCAGGTCAACCGGGTGCTGACGGACTGGGTATGGGACCCCTGGACGATGCGCGCCCTGATCGCCGTCGCCGTGATCGCCCTGTGGTGGCGCGGGGCGCGGTTGCTCGCGGTGTGGGTGGCCGCGACCAGTGCGCTCGCCACGGCGTCTCAGCAAGGGCTGAAGGCCGCCCTGGGCCGCGAGCGCCCCCGGTGGCCCGACCCGGTGGATTCGGCGAACTACGCGGCCTTTCCGTCGGGCCACGCGATGACGGCGGTGGTGAGCTGCGGACTGCTGCTGTGGCTGCTGCGCCTCTACGGCGCGGGGCCGAGGCTGTGGCGTACGGCACTGACGGTGGCGGGGGTCTCCGTGGTGGGCGTGGCCGTCACACGCCTCTACCTGGGGGTGCACTGGATGACCGATGTCGTGGGCGGCCTGCTGCTGGGCGCCGCCGTGGTCGCGTTCTCGACAGCCGGTTACACGGCACTCCGGCGGCGCGGCGGACGGGACGCGGCCTTGTCGCGACGCCCGTGAAACGGCGAGGATCAGGGACCATGGCCGTCAAAGGTGTGCTCTTCGACTTCTCCGGGACCCTCTTCCGTATCGAGTCGGTCGACTCGTGGCTGCGTGCCGTCCTCGACGCACGGGGCGCGACCATGGGACGGGCCGACTTCCGACGGTTCGTACAGCGGCTGACAGCTGCCGGGGCCCTGCCGGGCGGCCCTCATCCGCAGCGGGTTCCGTCGCACCTCACGGCGGCCTGGGCCGATCGGGACAGGAGCGCGGAGCTGCACAGGCAGGCGTACACCGGGCTGGCCCACCGGGCCGAGCTGCCGGATCCCGGCCTGTGCGACGCGTTGTACGACCGCCATATGACGCCCGAGGCATGGCGCCCGTACCCCGATGCCATGGAGGTGCTCCGTGGGCTGCGGCACAACGGGATCGCGGTCGCTGTGGTCAGCAACATCGGCTGGGATCTGCGGCCCGTCTTCCGGACACACGGCCTGGACGGCCTGGTCGACGCGTACGTCCTGTCCTTCGAGCACGGCATCCAGAAGCCGGATCCCCGCCTGTTCCGGACCGCCTGCACGCTGCTGGGGCGCGATCCGTCGGACGTGGTCATGGTCGGCGACGACCGGCACGCGGACGGGGGCGCGGCCGCACTGGGCTGTGACGTGCGTTTCGTGGATCACCTGCCCGTACGGGAGCGGCCGGACGGGCTCCGTGCGCTCGGGCTGGTGGCGCTCGCGGACGGGCGCCCGGATCCGCACGCTTCGTGAAGACTTCTTGGAGACGGTGTGAGGGATGTCCTGTCCGCCGATGGGGCTGATTGTCGGACAGGGGCCTTAGCCTGGACGCATGTCCCCGTATCCGAACACGTCCGGTTCCGTGCGTTCCGCCTCAGTGGTCAACGAAGAGATCCGTGACCTGTGGCAGCGCTCGGGCGGACTGCTGTCCCCGGACGACGAGACGGAGTACCAGAGCCTGCTGGTGGAGTGGGCCGCGGCGGCGGGTACGAGCGTGAGGCCTGCGGCCTGAGAGCCTCCGGTGTGGCACGGGCCCCGGCTGGTACCGCCGTTGCCCCGCCGGTACCGTCCGGCTCCCGCCGGTGTTGCTGGGTCCTCTGATTCCGGCGATCCCCCGCGTCGCCGGATCCAGGGGTACAGCATGTCCCCGCGTGGCTCGTCGGTCAATGAATTAAGCGTGCCCCGCCAGGTGCGATCCACCCGGCGGGGCACGGCGTTTCGTGCGGAGATGCGGCCGGGTCAGCGGTCGAAGTAGTCCGGCTGCGTCTGCACGTTGAGCTCGTGCATCCGCACCCGCTTCGCCGGGTCCGTCCGCCAGTCGTCGAGCCTCAGCACGTCGAAGCCCTTGGCGATGTCGTTGGAGTAGATATAGCCGTTGTAGTAGTAGGCCGACCAGGGACCGGCCGTGGTGACGGCCGCGGTCGTGATGGGACCGCGCTCGAAGAAGGCGATCTCCTTCGGCTTCGCGGAGTTGGTGAAGTCCCATACGGAGACGCCACCCTGGTACCACGCCTGGACCATCAGGTCGCGGCCCTTGACCGGGATGATCGACCCGTTGTGGGCGACACAGACCTCGGTCTCGGCCTGCGGGCGGTCGATCTTGAAGTAGCTGCGGAAGACCAGCTTGCGGTGGTCGCCCCTGCCGATGATGTCGTAGATGCCGTCGGCGCCGCGGTTCGGACCGACCTCGTCGTTGCAGGTGGCCGCGCCGCCTCCGCCGAGCTCATCGGTGAAGACGACCTTGTCGGCACCCTGGTTGAAGGTCGCGGAGTGCCAGAACGCGAAGTTCACGTTGTCCTGGACCCGGTCGATGATCTTCGGGTTCTCGGGGTCCTCGATGGAGAACAGCAGACCGTCCCCCATGCACGCGCCGGCCGCCAGGTCCTTCGACGGGAGCACGGTGATGTCGTGGCAGCCGGTGGTCTTGGAGACACCCGGGTTGTCCGGAGCGCCCGGGTTCCCGCCGTCCGGGAAGAGGATCGGGAAGTTGACGATCCGGGACTCCTCGGGAGCGTTGCGCGGCACCTTGATGACGGAGATCCCGTCGTGCGGCGGCTGGCAGTCCGGGAACGTCGCGTTGGGCGAGTACGAGGAGACGTACACGTAGACGTTCTTGCGCTCGGGAACGATCGTGTGGGTGTGCGAACCACACGCGGTCTCGACTGCGGCGACGTACTGCGGGTTGCGCTTGTCGCTGATGTCGAAGACCTTCATGCCCTCCCAGGAGGACTTCTCCGTGGCGGGCTGGGTGGTGCTGGCGCACGAGTTGTCGCTGCGTGAGGAGTCGGTCGACAGGAAGAGCAGGTCCCCGGAGACCGAGATGTCGTTCTGCGAACCGGGGCACAGGACCTGTGCGACGGTCCTCGGGCTCTTCGGGTTGCTGATGTCGAAGATCCGGAAGCCGTCGTAGTTTCCGGAGAAGGCGTACTTGCCCTGGAAGACCAGGTCCGAGTTCGTGCCCTTCAGCGCGTCCTTCGGAACGTTGGCGACGTGAGTGATGTTGTCGCTGTGGACGATCTCGTCCACGCCGGGTATCTCGCCGCTCTTGATGGCGGCCCTGGCTTCGGCCTGCTGGCTCACGGAGACACCGCTGCTGGTGGCAGCCTTGTCACCGGGGTCGGGTGTCGCGGCCGCGGGCCCGGCCGTGAACAGCGTGGCGATCAGTCCGGCCGCGGCTGCCGCCACACCCAGACGTCTGCGCCGCACTCTGGTGGTGTGCAACGAGGTCACTGCGTCCTCCCTTGTGGCCGTTCATGGTTGAACGGTGCATCGACCCCGGCAGTATCGTCCCTCGCATGTACACACCAACAGATGGCAACAGAGACGTAATAAAAGTTTTTGATCTTTGCCCTGCGGAAGGTGTTAGGACGGTCTGCAACACACCCATGTGGCACAGGAGGTCGCCGTGTTGATTCGCTGTCAGATCCCGCGCGCACGCGCAACCGCTCTCGCGGCGACGCTCGCGGTGGCCGTACTCGCCCTGGGGGCCTGCGATTCCGGAAGCGGCGACAAGGAGACGAAATCCGCGACGGGCAAGGGGCCTTCGGTGGTGGCGCCCGGAAAACCGGGCGAGCCCGCAAGGACGCTCTCCGCCGAGGAGGCGGTGAAGGCCGCCGGGGACGACACCCCCAACTCCGCGGACTTCCGCTACGCCGAGCTGATGATCGAGCACCACAAGCAGGCCCTGGTCCTCACCGCACTGGTCTCCGGACGGAGCGCCTCCACATCTGTCGAACGGCTCTCCGAACGCATATCGGCAGGTCAGAAGCCGGAGATCGGCGCGATGGAAGGCTGGCTGAAAAACAACGGCGGAGACAAGCGCACAGAGTCCCACGACCACTCCGCCATGCCCGGCATGGCGACCGAGGGCCAGCTGAAGAAGCTGCGCGCGGCACGGGGCAAGGCCTTCGACGCACTGTTCCTCGACCTGATGATCACTCACCACCAGGGCGCGATCACGATGGCGACGGAGGCACTCGCCGACGGCAACAACGTCACCGTCGAGGAGATGGCCACCGATGTCGTCGCCCAGCAGACCGTGGAGATCGACCGGATGCGCAAGCTGATGACCTGACGGCCCGGGCGAACCGGACCCCGCGTGCCTCTCCCCCGTTTCGCGCCGCGGTGCGATGCTGGAGGCATCCTGCGGGAAGAGGTGCGCCGTGCTTCGTGTCGCCGTCGTCGGTTCGGGCCCCAGCGGTGTCTACACCGCCCAGGCCCTGCTGCAGCAGTCGCGGGTGCCGGATGTGCGGGTCCATGTACTGGACCGGCTGCCCACCCCGTACGGTCTGGTCCGCTACGGTGTCGCCCCCGACCACGAGAAGATCAAGTCGCTCCAGAACAGCCTCCGGGCGGTTCTGGAGGACGACCGGATCACCTTCGTCGGGCATGTCGAGGTGGGCGGCGAGGGCGGGCTGTCACCCGCCCGGCTCAAGGAGCTGTACCACGCGGTGGTCTACTGCGTCGGTGCGGCGGCCGATCGCCCGCTCGCCGTTCCCGGCGAGGATCTGCCGGGGAGCTTCTCCGCGACGGAGTTCGTCTCCTGGTACAGCGCGCACCCGGACACGGCCGCCGACGGCTTCACGCTCGGGGCGCGCTCGGCCGTGGTGATCGGCGTCGGCAACGTCGCGGTCGACGTGGCCCGGATCCTGGCCCGCGGCGCGGCGGAGCTGCGTTCCACCGATGTGCCCCCGGCAGCCCTGGACGCACTCGCGGCGAGCCGGGTCCGGGAGGTCCACATCGCGGGCAGGCGCGGCCCCTCACAGGCGAGGTTCACCACGAAGGAACTGCGCGAGCTCGGTGCGCTGCCGCGCGCACGGATGGTCGTGGACGGTGCGGAGCTGGCCCTCGACCCTGCTTACGCGTCCCCGGCGGGCGCGCCCGGGACGCCGCCGCTGCCCGCCGTGGTGCGGCGGAATCTGGAGGTGCTGCGCGGGTGGTCGGCCGATCCGCCGCCCCTGGGGGGTGACCCTGAGCGCCGCATCCGGCTCCGCTTCTTCCTGCGCCCGGTCGAGCTGCTGGAGAGGGGCGGACGGGTGGCGGGTGTGAGGTTCGCGCGGACGGCTCCGAACGGTGCCGGTGGAGTGCGGGACACCGGTGGCTACGAGGACATCGAGGCCCAACTCGTGCTGCGGGCCGTGGGCTACCGGGGGACTCCGCTGCCCGGTCTGCCGTTCGACCCGGCGCGGAGCACGGTGCCGCATCTGGCCGGCCGGGTGCTGCGGGACGGGGTCGCGTCGCCCGGGGAGTACGTCGCCGGGTGGATCAAGCGAGGCCCGACGGGAGTGATCGGTTCGAACAGGTCCTGCGCCAAGGAGACGGTCGCCTCGCTGATCGACGACGCGCCGCTGCTGGCGGAAAGGGCAGTGCCCGCCGACCCGCTGGGCGCCCTGAGGGACTGGGGGCTGCGGCCGGTGGAGTGGAACGGCTGGCTGTCGATCGAGCGGGCGGAGGCCGCACTGGGCCGTTCGCTCGGACGTGGACGGGTGAAGATCCCCGACTGGCCCGGACTGCTCGACGCGGCACGGGGCGACGGCACCGGGTGACGGGACAGCCCTTGAGCGGCCCGCCGTGGGGTCAGTCCTCCCCGAGACGTTTCGCCTGCCGGTCCGCCGCACCGAGGACACTGTCGAGCAGGCCCGGAAAAAGGGCGTCCAGGTCCTCCGTCCGCAGGCCGCTCAGCTTGGCGGTGCCACGGTAGATCTGCCGGATCACACCGCTTTCGCGCAGCACCCGGAAGTGATGCGTGCTGGTGGACTTGGTGACCGGAAGCCCGAAGCGGGAGCAGGCCAGTTCATCTGCGGCGCCTGCCAGTTGGCGCACGATCCGCAGTCGTATCGGGTCGGAGAGCGCATGGAGCACGTCCTCCAGGCGGATCTCGTCCCGCGAGGGGTGTGCGAGCGCACGGGCGGCATTCGATGTCACTGTGGCTCCACTTCGTCCGGGCTGTCCATTGTACGAGACCTGTCGTAGTTTTACCGGCGGGTGGCGACCACCAGACGGGCGCGGGGACTGCCGTCCGGGCCCTGGCCGAGGTCCGTGAGGGGAAGCAGCCGCACGGAGAATCCGGTGCGCACGAGATCCTCCGTCACATCCGGAAGCCGGAACGTGCGGTAGTACATGACGAACGGCGGACGCCACAGCACGTTGCGCACGCGCATGGCCGCGTCGAAGCCGAGCAGCGACCAGTAGGCACGCGAACCCACCGGGGGCGGCGCACCGACCGGGAAGACGAACCGGCCACCCGGCCGCAGCGATGCGTACACCTGCCCGAACAGCTCGGGGCGCTCCTTCGGCAGGAAGTGACCGAACGCCCCGAGGCTGATGGCCAGATCGAAGACCGGCGCGAAGGGCAGCGCCAGCGCGTCGGCGCGTACCCAGTCCACCCGCGGACCGCCGTCGCCCCCTGCCTGTGCCGCCCGTGCGGCTTGTGCCGCCTGCGCCACTTGCGCCACTTGCGCCACTTGCGCCACTTGCGCCACTTGCGCCACGGCGAGCATTCCGGCGCTGAAGTCGACTCCGGTGACCCGCTCCCGGCACAGCTCGCCCAGTACGCCCACACCCGCTCCGGTGCCGCAGCAGACGTCGAGCCCCCTGTCGAAGGGGCCGAGGGGGCGCACCGCCCGGGTGACGGCGTCGAGCACCCGGTCCGGGGTCCGGTAGGGCGTCCGGTCGAACTTGGGGGCGAGCAGGTCGTACCCGCGCATCGTGGACGAGAGCGCCTGAACGGCCAGTTCGCGGAGGGTCGGGCCCTGTGGAGTGAACATCGCGGATCAGCGTACCGAGAAAAGCCCGGGCCCCCGCCCCGGGCGCAGCCTCGTGTCAGACAGCCCGCTGGTACTGCTCGGGTGTCGGAACATCTCCGCCGAGTGCGCGCGAGGCGTTGCGGGCGAAGTAGGGGTCGCGCAGCAGTTCCCGTCCGAGCAGAACGGCGTCGGCGCGCTCATCCGAGAGGATCTTCTCGGCCTGTACGGGGTCGGTGATCAGACCGACGGCGGCCACCGGAAGGCCCGCCTCGGTGCGGACCCGCTCGGCGAACGGCACCTGGTAGCCCGGCCCGACGGGGATCTGCGCGCGCGGCGCGAGCCCGCCGGTGGAGACGTCCAGCAGGTCGACGCCGTGCGCCCGCAGCTCGCGTGCGAAGCGGACGGTGTCGTCCGCCGTCCAGCCCTCCCGCTCGTCGTCCGCGTTCTCGGTCAGCCAGTCGGTGGCGGAGATCCGGAAGAACACCGGGAGTTCCTCGGGCCACACGGCCCGGACCGCGTCCACGACCTCCAGGGCGAAGCGGATGCGGTTCTCGAAGGAGCCGCCGTAGGCGTCGGTCCGGTGGTTGGCGTGCGGGGAGAGGAACTCACCGATCAGATATCCGTGGGCGCCGTGGACCTCGACGACACGGAAGCCGGCCGCGAGCGCCCGGCGGGCGGCATCCGCGAACCGGGCGACGACCTGTTGGATGCCCTCGACCGTCAGCTCGGCGGGCACCGGGTGGCCCTCGTCGTACGCGACCGGGCTCGGGGCGACCGGCTGCCAGCCCTCACTGTCCGGGGTCGCCTCGACCGGACCGCCGCCCAGCCAGGGGCGGTCCGTCGACGCCTTGCGGCCGGCATGGGCGAGCTGGACGCCGGGAACGGTTCCGTGGCGCGTGAGGAAGTCGGTGATGCGGCGGAGTGCGTCCGCCTGCCGGTCGTTCCAGATGCCGAGGTCGGCGGGGCTGATCCGGCCCTCCGGGCTGACGGCCGTGGCCTCCACCAGGATCAGACCCGTGCCGCCCGTCGCGCGGGAGGCGTAGTGGGCGAAGTGCCAGTCGTTCGCCGCGCCCGTGTCCGGCCCCGACGTCTCCGCGCTGTACTGGCACATCGGGGCCATCCAGATGCGGTTGGGAATGGACAGCGACCGCAGGGTGTAGGGCTCGAAGAGTGCGCTCACGGGAGACTCCGCTTCCTCTGGATGCGACGATGCGACGGGCAGGACAGGCGGGCGGACATGCCGAGCACGCCTTATACGAGATTCACCGTACTACGAGATCTACCGTACTACGGGAAACGTCGAATTACGAAGCCTCTCGTACAACCGGCCCGGGTCCGCCCTTCACCTCCCCGGCCGCCGCCGCCTGAGCCTGATGTCGGCCTCGGCCGCGTACATCTGGCTCCAACTGCGTCCGCCGCCCGACGTCCACGTCACCTGGACGTTCGCCCCGTCGACCCTGACGCCCTCCACCGTCATGGCCCGGTCGCCGTCGCGTACGTCGCCGCGGAGCAGTTCGCGGGCCTTGACGGTCACCGGATCCGACAGACGCGCGTTCTCCGCCTCCTCGGCCGCCCCGACGAGCGCCGCGGCCAGTTCCCTGGCCGCGGCCGGGGAACAGGACCAGGAGGCGCCGGCCGACGGGCCCTCGATCAGGATCCCGACCCTGGGGGCGCCCTCGGCCGGGCCGGGGGTCACCTCCAGCGCCGCACCGCGTCCCTCGGTGTCCTCGATCTCGATGCTCATGCCTGTCGCGCCTCCTCGTCCCGCTCCGGTCAGCTCAGCCGGAGACTCTCCGGCGGGCCCAGATAGCTGGGCTTGAGGCCGCCGGTGTCCACCACCAGGTTCTGCAGCACCACCGTCGGGTCGACCATCCAGAATTTCAGCACATGGACGCCGGCCCGGCCGATGTGGTGTGCGGTGCTGGTGCGGTTGACGTTGTCCGAGGTGTTACGGGCCCACTGCGGGTTCATGGTGCCGTCGTCGGCGCCGGTGACCGCGGTGACGTTGACGGACTGCGGCGCGTCGTCGTCGAAGGAGACGGCGTACGTGAGCCCGTCGGCCGCCCGTGCGTTGTTCCGGGGCGAGAGGTACGCCCAGACCGTGACCGGCCCGGTAGTGAACAGGCTGACCCGGTACTCCAGCCTCGGCCCCTTCCCGCCCGGCGTCTGGCGTGCGGCCGTGACCGGGAAGGGCTCCATGCCCGAACCGGTGCGGCCGATGCCGGGGATGCGCTGCCAGGAGATGCCGTCGCGGCCCAGCGCCCGGTGGAAGTGGTCCGCCTCGATGGAGACGTAACCGTTGGCCTCGACGAAGCCGGAGAGCTGTGCGCGCCGCGCTTGGGGGCGGTCGATCACGGCCTGGACGACCACCTCGCTGCCACCGGGGCCGGAAACGGTGACCGGAACCCGGGTGACACCCTCGGGTGCCCGTGACCAGTCGACCCTGAAGGTGACCCGGGTCTGGGCGTCCACCCGCCCCTGCGTCCGGTCGGCGATCAGCCACGACGCGCCCGTGCGGATGCGGTAGTCGAAGGGTTCGGAGCCACGGTTGAACACCTCGACGTACTGCGCCGGCTGGCTCTGGTACGGGCTGAAGACCGGCAGCACGGGCTCGGCACCGTCCTGCCCCGCGGCCGGCCACCAGGCGGCCGAGCCGTCGATGGCCACCCCCATCTCGGCCGTGCGCGGGAGTTCGATGCGGCGCACGGCGGGGAAGATCTCGTCGGCGATCGCCACGTTGTTGAGCTCGGGCTGCTGCCAGGGAGCGTTGGGGCCGTAGCGGTCCACATCGCCGTAACCGATGTGCGGCTGGGTCTGGAAGCCCTCCCACTTCCCGTCGGCCACCTCGGTGTTGAAGCGGCGCGCCAGCGCGAAGTCGTCGGCGAGCCTGGCCTCGGCGGTGGCCGCGAGCTGGTTGGTGAGGGCCCTGCCCTGGGGCGCGTAGTGGAGGTTGGTGAACTCGGCCTCACGCAGGGCGTACAGGTTGGCGGTCGCCCGGACCTCGTAACCGACCAGCTGGTACCAGGCGTCCTGGGCCGAGGCGGGGAGCTTGCGCCCGATGCGCGCCGCCGCGGTGTCCAGTCGCTCCCAGTCCCCCGTGACCCGCTCCAGCTCGCGGTAGTCGGTCAGGCTGAAGGGGGTGGCCCGGTCGTCGTAGACGATGGCGGACGAGTCCTTCGCCGGGTCCTTGGCGGGGTCGAGGGTGATCCTCCGGTTGAGCAGTTCGGGCTTGCGGCGGGACTGCAGCTGGGCGTAGGTGCGCAGGACGGCGGCCACGTCCTCGGCCTGCTTCTCGCCGAAGTTCTGCCGGGCGTACTGCTCCTCCCACTCCGGGATCCGGTCCAGGGTCCAGCGGTCGGGGTTCCAGGCGTACTCCAGGAAGAACTGGGTGGGCAGTTCGTTGCCCTTGAGGTCTCCGACGTTGGTGATCCAGAGGCCGTGGTTGCCGTAGGCCGCGCTCTGGTGCAGCTGGTCCCACATGTTGGGGAGCGAGGCGGTGTCGACCCACTTGTAGTTGCGGCCCACCCCGACGTAGTCGAAGTGGTAGTAGAGGCCGTACCCACCGCTGCGGTCGTCGTTCTCCAGGTCGGGCAGCTTGCGGATGTTGGCCCAGTTGTCGTCGGTGAGGACGACGGTGACGTCGTCGGGGACCCGCAGTCCGCGGTCCCAGTAGCGCTGGACCTCCTTGTAGAGCGTCCACACCTGCGGAACGTCGGCGTCGGGGCCGAGTTCCTCGGCGAGGATCTGGCGCTGGGTGGCGATGATCTCGCTCATCAGCTCGATGCCGTCGCCGTCGGGCAGGCTGACGTCGCCGTTGCCACGCATGCCGAGGGTGACCACACCCTCGAAGTCCTCGTCCGCCATGCGGCGGATGCCCTGCCTCCAGTAGGCCTTGATGGCTTCGGCGTTGCGGCGGAAGGACCACTCCCCGGTGCCGCCGTAGGGGTCGTTGCCGGGCTTGGTGATGTTTCCCGCGCCGTCACGGACGGCCGCGACGGCATGCCTGTTCCACTCCTCGATCCCCCGCATCATGGGTGCCTCGTGCGAGGTGCCCATGACGACGCCGTACGCCTTCGCGGTGGCGTGGTTCTGCGGGTCGTCCTCGGCGAAGGCGCGGCCCCAGACGGCGGGCCACAGGTAGTTGGCCTTGAGCCGCAGCATCACTTCGAAGATCTTGGCGTAGAAGTCGGCGTTGAATCCGCCCTCGAAGCCCGGCGCCTTGCCGGGGCCGAAGAAGGCGGGGGCCCAGGTCCCGAGCGCCGGGTTCTCGTCGTTGACGAAGAATCCGCGGTACTTCACGGCGGGGGTGCCCTGGCTGTGCAGACCCGGCAGGACGTACAGCGCGTCACGGTGTACGGGTGCGACGTCGTCCCACCAGTACCAGGGCGAGACGCCGATGCCCCGGGAGACGTCGTACGCGCCGAAGATCGTGCCGCGCTGGTCGCTGCCCGCGATCACGAAGGCACGGTCAACGCCCGGCAGCGGCTTCTCCACCACGGTCTGCAGGCTGGTCTCCCACTGTCCCTCGATCGAGGAGACCTTGAGCTTGCGCGCGGCGACCAGGGCGTCGATCAGCGGGCTGCGGCCGAGGGTTCCCACGAGCACGATCTCGCGGCTGCCCTTGGGAGCGGTGTCGTGCGCGAGCACGGGGCGGACCCCGGTGACGCGCTCGATGTCCGCCCGGAGGTCACCGGCCACCCGCACGACTCCGGCGTAGTCGCTGTCGCTGACCACGATCGGGGCCGCCCTGCCGGCCCTTACCAGCGGGAAGGCGCCGGAGCGCGGGGTGAAGGAGACGTAGGCACCGGGGTCCGTGGGCCGGAGAGGGGCGGGGCCGCCGGACAGCGGTGTCGTCGCTGCCGCCTCACCCGTGATCCCCATCAGGGAGCCGAGGGGTGTGGCCGCGAGCGCGGTCAGCCCCAGGCCGGCCCCCAGGACCGATCGGCGACTGCTGTGGTGCGGGACGTGCTGGTCCATACTGCTCTCCCAGTTTTGTTCACACTCTTGACAAATTGGACGGGTATGAGTCCTTGGCATGTGTTCGGGTGGAGGGGGTGTGGCGCGTCAGTCGATGGCGCCGGACGCGGCGGGCTGGGCAGCGGTGGCTGTCACCGCTTCGCCGTCGCCGTCGGAGGCGGGTGACAGGGCCGCCACGATCGCGTCGGCGGTGTCGTCGGGCTCCGGGCTGATCAGACCGACGGCGATGTACACCACCAGCGAGGTGACCAGCGGGGTGACGATCACCAAGGTCTGGTCCGTGCTCTCGAGCACGGACTTCACGAGGACGTAGCCCAGCAGCCCCGACGCCCAGGAGGACAGGGCCGCGCGGGGCCCGAACCTGCGGAACGCCGGCAGCAGCCCCAGCAGCATCGGGATGGAGATGGGGCCCATCACGGCCACGACGAGTCCGACGATGATGCCCAGCACACCACCGGAATGGTCCGCCTCGATGGCGACGATCATGCTGAGGGTGATGAACACGACGGTGCACACCCGGGCGACGAGGAGTCCGGTCGCCGGGGACAGGTCCCTGGCGCGGCGGACCACCGCGGGGATGATGTCGCGGGTGACGACCGCGGAGACCGCGTTGGCGTCCGACGAGGCCATCGTCATCGTGTGGGAGAACATTCCCGCCAGGGTCAGACCGACGAGCCCTGGGCGACGGCGTGGCAGGCCTCGGAACCATCTGGAACAGGCTGCCGGACGGGCAACTTGAGGCGGCACCGACGGCCAGCGAGCAGGTTGCCTTGAGCATGACAGACGCCTTTTCGCAGTGGCGCCCCGTCCGGAGCCCTCGGCTCACGCCGAGGGCTCCGGGGCAGCCTTCGAAAGTTTCGACAGCACCTCCGCACACCCCCGGGCGTGCGGAGCGGGCGGGCAGGGAACCGCTGCCCCTGCCCGTCAGTTCTCCGGGACCACCGGCTCGTGCGACGTGGTGCAGACGAGGCGGCGCCGGTGATCGACGGTTCGCTCGGGCCCGGTGAGGCGCAGCCGTACCGTGTGCCGAACGTCGGCGTAGTCGCTGGATGCGGCGAAGCGGAGCTCGATGTCACCGGGCTCGACGATGCGGCGCCCGCCCGTCCCGGTGAAGGACACCAGGTCCGCATGGAAGCGGAAGCGGACCCGCCGGGTCTCCCCCGCGGCGAGCGGCACGCGGGCGTAGCCGATCAGCCGCGACTCGGGGCGGGTGGTCTGGGCGACCGGGTCGTGGACGTAGAGCTGGACGACTTCGGCGCCTTCGCGTTCGCCGCTGTTGCGGACGGTGAGCTCGAGGTCGGTCGCGCCGTCGGTGGGCAGCTCGGCCGGGACGGGAGCGCCGGCCTCCCACTCGAAGGAGGTGTACGAGAGTCCGTGGCCGAACGGGTGGAGCGGGGTCGGGTCCAGGTTGCTGACCCCGTTGACCCGGCCGAGCGGCGGCTGCAGGTAGGTCCACGGCTGGCCGCCGGGACCGTGGGGGACACCGATGGGCAGCCGTCCGGAGGGGTTGACCCGCCCCGACAGCACGCCCGCCAGTGCCGGTCCGCCCTCCTCGCCCGGGAAGAAGGCCTGCACGCACCCGGCCAGCCGGTCGGCCCGGCCGCCGAGCGCGTACGTGCGGCCCGTCAGCAGCACGAGGACCACCGGGGTTCCCGTGTCCAGCAGCGCGTCGAGCAGCTCGGCCTGGATACCCGGCAGGGACAGATCGGCCGCGTCGCAGCCCTCGCCCGAGGTGCCGCGGCCGAACAGGCCGGCCCGGTCGCCGAGCACGGCCACGCAGACATCGGCGCCGACGGCCATTTCCACGGCCTGCGCGATTCCGGCAGTGTCCGCCCCGTCGACGTCGCAGCCCTCCGCGAAGTCGATCCCGGCACCCGGGAATTCCTCGCGCAACGACTCGAGCACCGTCGGAACGGCGATGCCCATCGGCATCTCGGGGTGCAGGACGCCCACATGGCTGGGGAAGGAGTAGCAGCCGAGCATGGCCAGCGGGTCGTCGGCGCGTGGCCCCACCACCGCGATCCGTCCGGTGCCGCCGAGCGGCAGCACATCGCCGGGGTTGGCGAGCAGGACACAGGACCGCTCGGCCAGGATCCGGGCCAGGGCCCGGTTCCGCGGCGGGTCGAGGTCCACGGTGCCGCGCGCCCGGTCCGGGTCCACCCCGTCGAGCGCGGCGGGCAGGACCGGCCGTTTCGGGTCGAGCAGCCCGAGCTCGCACTTCTGCAGCAGGACACGGCGCAGAGCCCGGTCCACCAGATCCTCGGCCACCGCTCCCTCACGCACTGCGGCGATGAGCTCGTCGCCGTAACTGCGCACGGTGGGCAGTTCCACATCGACGCCCGCGGTGAGTGCGAGCCGGGCGGCATCGGCGCGACCGGCGGCGACCTTGTGCAGGGTCTCCAGGAACCCGATGCCGAAGTAGTCGGCGACGACGGTCCCGCCGAACCCCCAGGTGTCCCTGAGCAGCTCGGTGAGCAGTGCCGGGTCCGCGGCGGTGGGCACCCCGTCGATCTCGGCGTACGAGTGCATCACCGAGCGGGCACCGCCCTCGCGGAGCGCCATCTCGAAGGGCGGAAGGATCACGTCGGCCATCTCACGGCCGCCCGCACGGACCGGCGCGAGGTTCCGCGCCCCGGCGGACGCGGAGTAGCCCGCGAAGTGCTTCAGCGTGGCGACGATCCCGGCGGACTCGAGGCCCCGGACGTAGGCCGAACCGATCGTCGCGACCAGGTACGGGTCCTCGCCGATGGTCTCCTCCACGCGGCCCCAGCGAAGGTCCCGCACGACGTCCAGAACGGGAGCGAGCCCCTGGTGGACGCCGACCGACCGCATGTCGGCGCCGATCAGACGGGCCATCTCCTCGACGAGCTCGGGGTCCCAGGCCGCACCCCAGGCCAGCGGCACGGGATAGGCGGTGGCGCCCCACGCGGTGAAGCCGGCGAGGCACTCCTCGTGGGCGAGCGCCGGGATGCCGAACCTGCCGGCCTCGGCGATCCGGGTCTGCGCCCGCGCCAGTGCGACGGCGCCGACACCCGGGTCCACCGGGGCGGTGCCGAACGGCCGGGTGAGCTGGCCGAGTCCGCGGGTCGTGAGCTCCTCGAAGTCGACCGGGTCGACCATGTCGTTCTGGTGGGGTGCGACCCCGTCGCCCTCGGCGTCGGCGCCCACCCAGATTCCGTAGAGCTGTGCGGCCTTCTCCTCGAGGGTCATCCGGGTGATGAGATCGGCCACCCGCACCTCTGGGGTGAGCGAGGGGTCGCGCCAGGGGCCGTCGGCCTCGGGTACCGGGTCGGCCTCACGGGCTTGGGGGTGGGGGTGGATCGCCATGGCGGCAGGGGTTCCTCTCAAGAGTGCGGTGGTGCGGGGCGGCAGAGGTGTCGCTACTTGCCGCCCACCCCCATCAGTCCGTTGACCAGCGCACGCCGGGCCACGAGGTACACGGCGAAGATGGGCACGACGGAGAGCACGATCGCCGCCAGCACGGCCGGGATGTTCACGCCGAACTGGGTCATGAAGTTGAACAGCCCGAGCGTGAGCACCCGGTTCTCCTCCGACTGCGTCAGGATCAGGGGGAACAGGAAACCGTTCCACGCCTGCAGTGCGGAGAAGATCGCCACTGTGCTGATGCCGGCCTTGGAGAGCGGTATCGCCAGCTGCCACAGCATCCGCACGGGCGAGGCGCCGTCGAGGGACATCGCCTCGTACATCTCCTCCGATACGTCCCGCATGGTGCCGCTGAGTACCAGGACGGCAACCGGCATGGAGAAGGCCGCGGTCGGCAGGATGATCGCGTAGAGGGTGTCGTAGAGACCCATCTTGCCGATGAGCAGGTACAGGGGAACGATCACCGCCTGCGCCGGTATCGCCACACCGAGCAGGAACGTCCGGAACGCCAGTGAGGAGAGGCGGCTGCGGGTGCGCACCGCCACGTACGCCACCGGGATGGACAGCACCAGCACGATGGCCACCGTGGACACCGCGACGATCGCGGTGTTGCCGAGCAGCGTGAGGAACCCGCTGTGCAGCACGGTGTTGTAGTTGTCGAACGTCGGATCCGTCGGGAAAGCCAGCGGGTCGCCGTTCAGCGCCTCGTCCTGGCGCATGAGCGACGCGGAGACGAGCGTGTAGAGCGGCACCAGGACGATGACGAGCCAGACCAGCGAGCCCAGGCCGGCCAGCGGGTTGCCCAGCAGCTTCCGGCGGCGGGCGGAGGCCTGATGGCGCTTCAGGGACGGCGAGATCCGCTGCGGGGCAACGGGGCGGGTGTCGATCGACATCGCGTCACATACCTTCCCGGGTGGATCGCATCGATCCGAAGCCGCTGAAGCGGACCAGGATGAGCGAGAGACTGGTGGCCACGACGACCAGTGCGGTGGCGATGGCTGCGGCATATCCCAGGTCGTACGTCTGGAAGCCGGTCCGGTACATCAGGTACGGCAGGATCGTCGTGTCCGTGCCGGGACCGCCCTTGGTCATGATGAGCACGGTGTCGAAGTACGTCAGCGAGCCGACGATCATCAGGACCGACGAGGTCGTCATGGTGTGGCGCAGCTGCGGCAGGGTGATGTGGAAGAACTGCCGCACCATGCCGGCGCCGTCGATGGCGGCGGCCTGGTAGAGGACCTCCGGGATCTGCCGGGCACCGCCCTGGTAGATCAGCGTGTGGAAGGGCATGAACTGCCAGCCGCCGACGAACGCCACCATGAGCAGCGCGCCCGTGGACGACCCCATGATGTTGGGATCGATTCCGATCCAGGGGCCGATCTCCTTGATCACGCCGAAGTTGGGGTCCAGCAGGGCGTGGAAGAGCATGGCGATCGCGGTGGTGGAGAGCAGCAGCGGAATGAAGAAGATCGCGGACAGCACGGCCCGGCTGCGTTGGCGTCCCGCCGCCCAGACGCCCAGCAGCAGTGCCACGGGGGTCTGGAAGGCCCAGCTGATCGTGGTGAGCAGGAGGCTCAGCCAGGCCGCCTGGCCGAACTCGGAGTCCTGGAACAACCGGGTCCAGTTGTCCAGGCCCGTCAGGGTCGGGGAGTTGAGCCCGTCCCATTCGCAGAAGGAGAGGTAGACGGCGATCGCCAGGGGGATGATCGCGAAGACGGCGAAGAAGAGGATGCCGGGCAGGGCCCAGGCGACCGGGGGGCGGCCGACGTTGCCGACGGCCGCCTTCCTGTCTCCGCGCCTCTTCGCGTGCGGAGTGTGGTGGGACATCGTCAGTGTGCGGCCTTCATTGCTTCGACGAACTGCTCCGGAGTGCTCTTTCCGGCGAACAGCTTGCTGATTTCGGTGAGCAGCGGGGTGGCGTACTGGGCCTCCAGCGCCTGGTCCCACGAGAGGGTGAAGCTCGGGGCCTTCTGGACCAGCTGGTACTGGTCGTTGGCGAACTCGGGGTTGGGCGAGGTGCTCAGCATCGAGGCCGCGTTGGAGGTGGTGGGGATGTCACCGTTGTCGACGAGGGCCTGGGCGTAGGTCTTCGACGCCATCGTCTTCAGGAACGCGATGGCGGCGTCCTTGTGCTTGGTACGGGCGTTGACGGACCAGTAGTTGGTGGGGTTGCCCACCACGTTCGCCGGGTCACCCACGCCGCCCGCCACGGTCGGGAACGCGGCCCAGCCGAGGTCCTTCTTGGCGAATTCGGGCGCCTTGCCCAGCTGGGTCGAGTACTCCCACGAGCCCATGAGGTGCATGGCGGCCTTGCCCTTGTTGAGCAGGGTCGGGGCTCCGCCGTTGCCGTAGTCGACCGAGTTGAAGTTCTTGCCGAACGCGCCGTCGTCGATCAGCTCCTTGACGGTCTGCGCCGTCTTGAGCACCGCCGGGTCGCCCCAGCCGTCGGTGTCGCCGTTCTGGATCTTCTGGAAGACCTCGGGTCCGCCGATCCGGTCGAGCAGGTACTCCATCCACATCAGCTCGGGCCACTTGTCGGAGCCGCCCAGGGCGAAGGGGGTGATGCCCGCGGCCTTGAAGGTGGTGATGGCCTTCTGGAGGTCCTCCCACGTCTTGGGGACCTCGAGCTTGTGCTCGGCGAAGAGGCTCTTGTTGTAGAAGACCATCACGGGCTGCATGCCGCGCATCGGCACCCCGTATATCTTCCCGTCGAGGCTGCCCGCGGTCATGATCGACGGGAGGAAGCCGTCCTTGAGCGTGGCGTCGTTCTTGACGGTCGAGGTGAGGTCGACCAGGTTCTTGGAGTCGACGTACGGCTTGATGGAACCGCCGCCCCAGTTGAAGAAGACGTCCGGGGCGCTGGGCGAGCCCATGGCACTGCGGAGCTTGTTCACGTAGTCGGTCCCGGGGACCGACACCAGCTTGACCTTGACCTCGGAGGTCTTGTTGAACGTGTCGACCGCGGCCTGCTGTACCTTGACCGCGTCATCGCCGTAGACGTACGCGGTGATGGTGCCGCCGCCGTCGCTGCCGCTGTCTCCCGAACCGCAGCCGGCCAGGAGACCGGCCATCGCCATCGCCGCACCGACTGCGACCCATCTCGTCGTACGTGTGCCCTGAGTGAAAATACCCGACCGCATGACCGCACCCTCTGTCGAATGTTTCGGCTTGCCTTTCGAATGTTGCCGGAACCGTACGGTCGTGTTTCGGGCCCGTCAAGAGGGCAGGACCAAGGATTTACCAACACCGCCCGGCCACCTGTTCGGGGCTTCGGGGAGCTACGATTCGTGCATGAGCGCTGCAAAGGTCCAGCCCCAACAGGAGAAGGTGTCCGTCGACGAGTCGTCGGAGAGCACCGCCACGCTGGCAGAAATCGCCCGAGCGGCCGGAGTTTCGGCTCCGACAGTTTCGAAAGTGCTGAACGGGCGAGCCGATGTCGCCCCCAGCACCCGCACCAGGGTGGAGGAACTGCTGCTGCGCCACGGCTACCGCCGGAGGCGCGGCGCCTCGCAACAGTCCCAGCTCATCGACCTGGTCTTCCACGAACTGGACAGCGCCTGGGCGATGGAAGTCGTCCG
Organism: Streptomyces sp. NBC_00887; assembly: GCF_045207585.1. NCBI lineage: Bacteria > Bacillati > Actinomycetota > Actinomycetes > Kitasatosporales > Streptomycetaceae > Streptomyces > Streptomyces sp. NBC_00887. The sequence continues at coordinate 9,058,775 of NZ_CP108788.1, read as the reverse complement.
GGGAGTCGAGAACGTCGCCCGTGAGGAAGGCCTGAGCCTGGTGCTCTCGGAGAGCGCCGGCAGGCTGACCCCGGGCCAGACCTGGGTGGACGGCGTCCTGGCACGCCGCCCGGCCGGCGTCATCCTGGTGCTCTCGGACCTCGACGCCGCCCAGCGCGCCCAGCTCAACAGCCGCAGCATCCCGTTCGTCGTGGTGGACCCGGCGGGCGATCCCGGTGACGACATCCCTTCGGTCGGCGCGGCCAACTGGCAGGGCGGTCTCGCCGCCACACGCCATCTGACGGGTCTGGGACACCGCCGGATCGGCGTCATCGGCGGGCCGACCCGCATGATGTGCAGCCGCGCCCGCATCGACGGCTACCGTGCCGCGCTGGAGACCTCGGGCATTCCGATGGACCCCGAGCTCGTGCGCGAGGGCGAGTTCCACCACGAAGACGGCTACACGGCGGCCCTGGAGCTGCTGCGCCTGCCGAACCCCCCCACCGCGATCTTCGCCGGCAACGACCTGCAGGCACTCGGCGTGTACGAGGCGGCGCGTGAGCTGGGACTGCGGATTCCGGAGGACCTCAGCGTGGTCGGATTCGACGACCTGCCGCTCACCCGGTGGATCGGGCCGCCTCTCACCACCGTGCGGCAGCCGCTCATAGAGATGGCCGAGACCGCCGCCCGGCTGGTGCTCGACCTCGGCCGGGGCCGGCAGCCCGCCACCACCCGGGTCGACCTGGCGACGAGCCTGGTGGTCCGCAGCAGCACGGCCCCGCCGGCCGGCTGACGCACGAGCGGGACCCTGTCGGCGGGGCGGCGATCGGGAGTCGGTCAGCCCGGGCATACGTCGAGGCGGCCGCACATACCGAACCTCCCGAGTGCGAAAGCCTGTTCTGCCTGCACCCGGGCATCGCGGAGGTGCGCGTCCTCGCCGCGGGCCAGGGCGTCGAGGTGCCGGCCGGTCGCCCGGGACGCGGCCGCCGCGCCCTGCTGCCGGCGTGCGCGCCAGTCCTCGGTCCGGGGGCGCACGAGCTCCGCGGCGGCCCGGTGGAACGCGGCCGGCGGCCCGGGGTCGCCCGCCTCGGTGGCGCCGCGCAGTGCGAGGAAACCTGGACGGCGAGGTCGCGGCGGGTGCGTGCGGCGAACGTCTGCGCTTCCTCGGTGCCGCCGGGAAGGGTGGCTGCCGCACGGTAGAGCCCGGCGTCCGCGAGGATCCGGGGCGGAAACGTGAGCACGGCGTCACCCGCTTCCGGCAGCCCGCTGTTCTGCATGAGGACGACGATGCGCAGCCCGTCCTCGTTGACCAGCCGGTGGATGGTGCCCGGGGTGAACCACACGAGGGCCCCCGGAACCAGGGGGGTCTCCTGGAGCCCGACGCCGTGAGTGTCTGCACGGACCCGCTGCCTCCGACGACCACGTAGCCCTCGGAACACCTCAGGTGCAGATGCGGGGTGCCACCGCGCAGGCCGTCCTCCGTGGGCCAGTCGTAGACCCTGAGGTGGGACACCGCGACAGCGCCCCGCAGCCCTTCGAAGGCCGTCACAGGTGCTCCTCGGTCGGGTGCCGCCTTCGCCTGCCGGGCACGCCGCTCCGTGCGTCCCCGCGCCTGTTCCACCGCCCGCCCCCGGTCTGTCGCGCCTGGGCTGCAAGCGCTTTCCACACCAGACGACCCGGCGTACGACCGGGGGTCAAGAGCGCCTGCCGCAACCGCCCCGGCCAGGGCGGCGACCGAATGTGCGGGCTGCTGTCAGTGGCCCGGTGCAGACTGTCCCCTATCCGGCATAACGGCGTTTCGGGAGGTCTCTGTCATGACCGACGTACTGCTCACCGTGGGCACCCGCAAAGGACTCTTCATCGGCCGCAGGCGCGGCGGCGCATGGGAGTTCGGAGATCCGCACTTCAACGCGCAGGCCGTCTATTCGATCGCGATCGACACCCGCGGGCCGGCACCCCGCCTTCTGGTCGGCGGCGACAGCGCACACTGGGGCCCCTCCGTCTTCCACTCCGACGACCTGGGCGCCACATGGGTCGAGCCGAAGCAGCCGGCGGTGAAGTTCCCCCAGTTCACCGAGGCGTCGCTGGAGCGGGTCTGGCAGCTGCATCCGGCCGGACCCGAGGCGCCCGGCGTGGTGTACGCGGGGACGGAGCCGGCGGCCCTGTTCCGGTCCGAGGACGGTGGCGAGTCCTTCGAGCTGGTCCGCCCGCTGTGGGAGCACCCGACGAGGTCGAAGTGGGTACCCGGCGGGGGAGGCGAGGGTCTCCACACCATCCTGACCGACCGGAGGGACGCCCGTGCGGTGACCGTCGCCGTCTCCACCGCGGGCGTGTTCCGGACGAAGGACGGCGGCGAGCGGTGGGCTCCGTCCAACAAGGGGGTCTCCGCGGTCTTCCTGCCGGACCCCGACCCCGAGTTCGGCCAGTGCGTGCACAAGGTCACCCGTGACGCGGCCGATCCCGACCGGCTCTACCTGCAGAACCACTGGGGGGTCTTCCGCAGCGACGACTCCGGGGACAACTGGACGGACATCGGCGCGGGCCTGCCTTCGGACTTCGGCTTCGCCGCGGTCGCGCATCCGCACCACGCGGACACGGTCTACGTCTTCCCGATCAACGCGGACGCCGACCGCGTCCCCGCAGGTCGCCGCTGCCGGGTGTTCCGTACGCGTGACGCCGGAGCGACCTGGGAGCCCCTGACGCAGGGCCTGCCGGACGGCGCCCACTACGGCACGGTGCTCCGCGATGCGCTCTGTACGGACGACGCCGACCCGGCGGGCGTCTACTTCGGCAACCGCAACGGCGAGGTGTACGCCAGCGAGGACGACGGGGACAGCTGGCAGCAGCTCGCCTCGCATCTGCCCGACGTGCTGTGCGTGCGGGCGGTGGTGCTCGACTGACCCGCAGCCGACCGGTGTGGTCGTAGCACCGGTGGAGACCAGTAGAGTGCGGCCCGTGGCAGCACGACCGTTGAAAGAAATCGTTGAGCCGGGGTGGGCGCAGGCCCTCGAGCCCGTGGCCGAACGCATCGCCGCTATGGGCGACTTCCTCCGCACGGAGATCGCCGCGGGGCGCACCTACCTGCCCGCGGGACCGAATGTGCTGAGGGCGTTCCAGCAACCCTTCGACGAGGTACGCGTCCTGATCGTCGGCCAGGATCCGTACCCGACACCGGGGCATGCGATCGGCCTGAGTTTCGCGGTGGCACCCGAGGTGAGTCCGGTGCCCGGGAGTCTGGAGAACATCTTCCGGGAGCTGCACTCGGATCTTGGCCTTCCACGGCCCTCCAACGGCGATCTGACGCCCTGGGCGCAGCAGGGGGTGCTCCTGCTCAACAGGGCGCTGACGACGGCTCCCAGGCGGCCTGCGGCGCACCGGGGCAAAGGCTGGGAGGAGGTGACCGAGCAGGCCATCCGCGCGCTGGTCGCGCGCGGCACACCGCTCGTGTCGGTGCTGTGGGGCCGTGACGCCCGCAATCTGCGGCCGCTGCTGGGCGACTTCCCGGCGATCGAGTCCTCGCACCCCTCCCCCATGTCGGCCGACCGCGGCTTCTTCGGTTCACGTCCGTTCAGCCGGACCAATGAACTGCTGCAGCGCCAGGGGGCGCAGCCGGTCGACTGGCGGCTGCCGTGACGGCAGCGCCGGACCCGTTCGTCATCGGCGTGGACTCCGGCGGGTCCGGGCTGCGCGTGGCGCTCGGGACCGTAGGCACGGAGCATCCCGTGTCCACCACGGTCTGCGCCGAACCGGTGCGGACGGGAACGGCCGGCATCGATGCCGGGCACATGCTGGAGCAGCTTCTGCCGGCGGTCCGGGGGCTGCTGGAGGAGGCCGGGCCGGGGGCGGAGATCGCCGCTGTGGCCGTCGGGGCCGCCGGGATGGCGACGCTCGGCGGGCAGTTGCGTACCGAGCTGCCGGCAGCTCTGGCGCAGGCGCTGGTCGTGCGGCGGGTGGCGCTGGCCGCCGACGCGGTGACCGCTTACGCGGGTGCCCTCGGACAGCGACCCGGAGCGGTCGTCGCGGGCGGCACGGGCATGATCGCGCTCGGCACCGATCTGACGACGTGGCGAAGGGCCGACGGCTGGGGTCATCTGCTGGGCGACTCCGGCGGCGGTGCCTGGATCGGCCGCGCCGGACTCGACGCGGCGATGCGCGCCCACGACGGGCGGGCCGGGGGTTCCCCCGACCTGCTCGCGCGGCTCCGGAAGATTTTCGGTTTTGCTCCCGATCTTCCGGGGCTCCTCTATCCGCGAGGCGACCGTCCGGCTCTGCTCGCTTCCTTCGCCCCCGAAGTCGCGGCCTGCGCCGCCGAGGACGAGGTCGCGGCCGGCATCCTGCGGGAGGCTGCCGTCCACATCGCCGAAGCCGCAGCGGCGGTCTGCCCCCCGGCCACGGACGCCGGGAACGGCGGGTGCGAAGTCGCCCTGACGGGAGGTCTGTTCAGGATGGGCGATCCGCTCACCGGGCCCTTGTACGCAGAGCTCGCGCGACAGGTCCCGCAGGCCCGCGTGGTGCCCGCCGCAGGTGATCCGCTCCACGGTTCGCTGGCCGTCGCGCGGGCTCTCGCCCTGGCGGAACTGCGGCTGCCCACCCACCCGGCACTGCTGTTCGTGGCGGAGGTGACGTGAGCATACCGAGCATCTGACCGCCCGGACAGAGCAGGGCAGTTGACTGGTATGCCACTCAACAGACATAACCGGACAGATAACGCCCGACCACCCCCTCCCCGAACAGAGGGGCACCCAAAACCAGTAGCATGCGGCGCCATGAGCACCCCCACTGGGCCCGCTTCCGGCCTGCCTGTACGAATGCCGCGACCTCGCCAGTCCGGACGGCACCGCCGCCCGGAGCCCGTGGTCGCACCTGAGGGCGCTGCCGCGCTCGTTCTCGCTGTTCCCGGTACCCCTTCCTCGGCCACGCGCAGCCTCGCCGAAGAAGTGATCAGCATCGCCCGTTCCGAGCTTCCCGGCCTGAACGCACAGATCGGTTATCTCGACGGTGACGACGCCGAGTACCCCACGCTCGTCTCCGTACTCGCGCATACCGCCACCGAGCGCACCGCGCGCTACGAGCAGGCCGTTGCCGCGGGTCGTGAGGTCTCCGAGCCGCAGGGCCCGTCCGCCGTCGTGGTGCCGCTGCTGGCGGGGCCGGACAGCGCCCTGATCCGGCGGATACGGCAGGCGGTCATGGAGAGCGGCACCCAGACCGAGCTGACCGATGTGCTGGGCCCGCACCCGCTCCTCGCCGAGGCACTCCACGTGCGCCTTTCGGAGGCCGGCCTGGCGCGCGCCGACCGTGCCAGGCTGTTCACCGTGGCGACCGCGGCCGACGGCATCGTGCTGGCCACGGTGGGCGGCGACGAGGCCGTGCAGGCCGCCGGGATCACCGGCATGCTGCTGGCCGCGCGCCTCGCGGTTCCGGTGATGGCCGCCGCACTGGATGTGGAGGGTTCGGTCGCCTCGATCGCCGCACAGCTCCAGAACTCCGGTTCCGCCCAGCTCGCGCTCGCGCCGTACCTGGTGGGCCCGGAGGTCGACACCGGCCTGCTGGAGGCCGCCGCGAGGGAGGCCGGCTGCGCGACCGCCGAGCCGCTCGGCGCGTACCCGGCCATCGGCAAGCTCGTGCTCTCGACCTACGCGGCGACGCTCGGCATCACGCCGGCGACACCGCAGGGCGCCCAGGCGCACTGATCGGCGCCCGCACCTCCGACTGATCGGGCGGCACGGACCGGATAGCCCCGGCCCGTGCCGCCTGTCGTTCCCGGGCGCCTCCCCGGGACTCACGGGGCGTCTCCCGGGGCGCCCCGGGGCGCCCCGGGGCGCCTCAGGCGAAGACGACGCAGGAGGCGGCGGGAGCGTCGATGGAGCCCGCGTGGGCCGGAATGCCCGTTTCCGCGTCGACGGCGAACCAGCTGACGTTGCCGGAGTGCTCGTTCGCCACGTACAGCCACTGCCCGGTGGGATCGAGGGTGAGGTCGCGGGGCCATTGCCCGCCGCAGCCCACGGCCGCGGCCAGGAGCGGTTTCTCGGCCGTCTCGTCGAGCGTGAGGACGGAGATGCTGTCGTGGCCGCGGTTCGCGGTCCACAGGAACCGCCCGTCGTACGAGACCACGACCTCGGACGGGTACGTACGCGCGTCCCCGGCCGTGACGCCTTCGGAATCCACGTCGTGGGGCAGCACAGGTGTCTCCCCGAACGGCTCGAGCCGGCCCGTGGCCGCGTCCCAGCGGCATACGGTGACCGTCGGCTCCAGTTCGTTCAGCACGTAGGCGTGTCCCCCCGACGGGTGGAAGGCCATGTGTCGCGGCCCGCTGCCGGGGCGCATGGCCGTCTCCCCGTGCAGCCGCAGCGACCCGGTGCGCGGGTCGAGGGCGCAGACGCGCACGGAGTCCGTACCCAGGTCCACGCTCAGCACCCAGTTCCCCGAGGGGTCGGCGAGCACCTGGTGGGCGTGCGGGCCCGCCTGCCGGCCGGTGTCGGGCCCGCTGCCCTCGTGCCGGAGCACGGAGGCCGCCGGGCCGAGGGAGCCGTCGGCCCGTACCGGCAGCGCGGTCACGCTCCCGGAGCCGTAGTTGGCGGTGACCAGATGACCGGCGGCGAGTGCCAGGTGTGTGGGGCTGCTCCCGTCGACGGACCGCACCGGGCCGGCGGGCCGCAGGCCGTCGTCGCCGATCTCCCATGCGGCGGCGGCGCCGTCGGAGGTCTCGCTGACCGCGTACAGAAGCCTGACACCCGTTGCGGAGGCGGGGCCGACCGTGAGGAAGGAGGGGTCGGGAACGGCGTCCGTGGCCGCGAGCACGGTCAGCGCCCCGGTGTCCGGGTCGACGGCGACCGCGGTGACACCGCGTCCGCCGGCCGAGGTGAACGACCCTATGAATGCCCGCCCGGCGCTTCTGCTGCCCATCGCGCTACCCCGCCTTTGCCGTCTGTGCCGTCTGTCGCGATCTTCCCCGGCGACGGTAGCAGGCAGCCCTTCGTGGTCCAGACCAATCCGGAAAGCCCCTTCGGACACGTACCGCGCGCCTGCGTGCCGGTGGCCGGCCGAGCGGCCCCCTCAAGGGGCCTAGGGGACGTCAGGCACGGATCAGCGGGGCCCGGGGGGAGCTGTGCAGGGGCGCGGCCAGTTCGGCGAGCGCCCGCTCCAGGCTGTGCAGGTGGGCGAGCGCGGGTTCGGCGACACCGGCGGCCGGCAGGTGGCCGGCGGCGGAAGCCGTCTCGTGGCGCCTGCGGTCCGGGGCCGTCAGCGCTTCCACGGAGGCTTCGACACGCCAGCAGGCGGCGGCGAGACGGGCGTCGTGCGACGCCTCCGGGTCCGCCGCGACGGACGCGAGACCGCGTACCTCGCGTGCGCACACGTCGAGCAGTGCGAGCACCTGCCCGGCCCGCGCCTTACGGGCGCGCAGCGGGCTCAGGGGATGCACCAGCGGGCCGAGCGAGAGCCGTACGCGCCCGAGGAGCGCTTCCAGTTCGGCGACGCGGGGGGCCGGGTCCGCCGTCGCCGAACCCGCGAGCCGCGCGGCCGCCTCCGCGGTGCAGGCGTGCACACAGCGCAGGGCCCGCTGGATCCAGGCATCGGTCGTGGCGTGCGTGGTGACCGGCAGCAGGAGGAGCACCGCCGCCATCGCGCCGAGCGCCCCCACACCCGTCTCCACGAGCCGCAGTGCGAGCAGTGAGGGGTCCAGCACGCCGAGAGCCCCGTAGAGCGCACCTGCCATGACGGTCACCGAGAACATCATCCAGGTGTACGAGACCGCCGCCGAGTAGAAGATCCCGAAGACAGCGGCCGCCACGACGACGGCGGTCGGCACGGCGGCACCGTGCAGCGGAACGACGACGACCAGACCGACGGGGATACCGATCAGCGTGCCCAGGACCCGGCGGAATCCCCGCACCAGGGTCTCGCCACGGGACGCGGTGTTCACGAAGACCCACCAGGTGGCGCCGACGGCCCAGTACCAGCGCTCCTCGGAGAGGAGCTGCCCCACCAGGAGCGCGAAGGCGCCACCCGCGGTCGCCTGGATCGCCTGGCGTGTGGTCGCGCGGGCCAGCCCCCGGCCGGCCACCGGGGTGAGCACCGAGGGGGCGGGCAGCCGCCGCTCGTAGCACCAGAAGCCGAAGCGGACGGCGGACGAGGCCAGCAGGGAGAGGGCGACCGCGGAGTACAGCTCGGGCAACTGCGCGGGCAGCGTGTGCAGGAACTGCGTGACGAAGAAGGACATGAAGGCGAACACACCGAGGGCGTGCCCCCGCGGCCCCCACCGCCGGGCGTACACGCCGGCACCCATCACCGCGAGGAAGGCCACGTCGCGCGCCACAGGCTGGTCGTGCAGCAGGGCTGCCAGGGCCAGCACGGGGAGCCCCGCGGCAGGCAGCAGAGCCGTCGTGATGGCCTGCCCGCGCACGGTGGGGTCGGTCACCGTGAACAGGGCCAGCAGTGCGGCGAGACCGCCGGTGATCGCCCCGACGAGCGAGTGGCCGGCCAGCCCGCACACCACGACCGCCAGCCCGATGCCGAGGACGGCCCGGACCCCGCTGCGCAGGCGCAGTCGTCCCGGATCCGCGGCAACGAACATCCTCTTCAGCAACGAAGGCTCTCCCCTGTGAACCCGGCCCGTGCACCGGCATGAAAAAGGCGCCACGGGGATCCGCAGCGCCATCGACAGATACATCAGAGCATCCCGGCACCTCATGGCTCAAATCGAGGCGAAACCACTGGGCCATTGGTACATCTCCGGAGGCGTATGGCGTGCCACAAGTAGGCCAACGGACCCGGTCGCCCGTGGAAGGCACCGATCCCGGGCCGGGCCACGGTTAGAGTCGGGCGAAGGATCACCGAGCCGGGAGGAGAACGGCCGATCATGGCGGTGGACGCCCTCGACACCCGAATCCTGCGGCTGCTCATCGAGCAGCCGCGCACCAGCGTCCGCGAGTACGCGCGCATCCTGGCAGTGGCGCGCGGCACCCTCCAGGCCCGGCTGGACCGTCTGGAGCGGGACGGCGTGATCACCGGCACGGGACCGTCGATCTCCCCCGCGGCACTCGGTCACCCGGTGCTCGCCTTCGTCCACCTGGAGGTCACCCAGGGGCACCTGGACGAGGTGGGGGACGCGCTCGCGGCGGTCCCGGAGATCATCGAGGTGTTCTCGACGACCGGCGGCGGTGACCTCCTGACGCGCGTCGTGGCCCGCGACAACGGTCACCTCGAGGACGTGATCCAGCAGCTGATCCAGCTCCCCGGCGTCGTCAGGACGCGCACGGAGGTGGCCCTGCGCGAGAGGGTGGCGCACCGGGTCCTGCCGCTGGTCGAGGCCGTGGGGCGGGCGGCGGGCAGTCCGGACTGATCACCGTCCGGCATGCTGGGAGCCATGAGTTCCAGGCGCACCCCGGCCCTTCGGGTCATCTTCGATCTCGACGGCACGCTCGTCGACAGCGAGCCGAACTACTACGAGGCGGGGCGCCGCCTCCTCTCCCGGTACGGCGTACAGGACTACGACTGGGAGAAGCACGCGCGCTTCATCGGGATCGGTACCCGGGAGACCCTGACCGTCCTGCGCGCGGAGTACGGGATCGAGGCGCCGGTCGAGGAACTGCTGGCGGGGAAGAACGCCCTGTATCTGGAGCTCGCCGGCGCTTCGACGAAGGTCTTCCCGCAGATGCGGCTCCTGGTCGAGCGGCTGCACGAGGACGGGGTCGCGATGGCGGTGGCCTCGGGTTCGTCCCGGGCGGCGATCGGAGCCACCCTCGCCGTCACCGGGCTGGACGCGTACATCCGGCTGTACGTGTCCGCCGAGGAGGTGGCGCACGGAAAGCCGGAGCCCGATGTGTTCCTGGAGACCGCCCGGCGGCTCGGCGCCGAACCGGCGGACTGCGTGGTGCTGGAGGACGCCGTGCCGGGCGTCGAGGCGGCGTACGCGGCGGGAATGCGCTGCATCGCGGTTCCCTTTGCCGAAGAGATCGCCGGTGAGCCCGCGTTCGCGACTGCGGAACTGCTCTTCCCCGGCGGGCAGGACGAGTTCACCGCACAGGCCGTGTTCGACCGCCTCCGCCAGGGACTTTGATGCGGATCAGGCCGGATTCGGCGGGGTGGTGGCGGCCCCGGCAACCGGAGGCCCGGCGGACGGATATCCTGATCATGCCGCACACCCCACGTACCGTACCGAGCCGTTGAGCCCGATGAGGTCGCCGCTGCGGCAGTCGGAGCGGGCCACAGTTCGAGATAGGTGTGCACAGGTGCTGGTAGCTGGTCGGTACCGGTTGATATCCCCCATCGGTCGTGGCGGCATGGGTGAGGTGTGGCGCGCCACGGACGAAGTCCTGGGCCGGGCCGTGGCGGTGAAACTGCTGCTCGGGGACCATGCCGACGCCTCGTCGACCGCCCGGTTCCGCCTGGAGGCGCAGACCGCGGCGCGTCTGAGCCATCCTCACCTGGTGGCCGTGTTCGACTTCGGCTCGTGGGAGGACCGCTTCTATCTGGTGATGGAGCTGGTCGAGGGCAGGAGTCTCGGGGACCTGCTGGCGGCCCAGGAGTCGGTTCACCCCGAGCAGGTGGCCGACATCGCGGGTCAGGCGGCTGCGGGTCTGGCGGCCGCGCACCGGCAGGGCATCGTGCACCGCGACATCAAGCCGGGCAACCTCATGCTGGATGCCGACGGTACGGTGAAGATCGGCGACTTCGGCATCGCCCAGTTCGTCGACGACCCCTCGACGGCTCTGACCACCGCCGGCCACATCGTGGGCACGAGCCTGTACCTGGCTCCGGAGCGGGCGCTCGGCCGCACCGCCGACTCCGCGTCGGACATGTACTCCCTCGGTTGTGTCGTCTACCAACTACTGGTCGGTCAGCCGCCGTTCCGCTCGGACACCGCGACCGCGACGCTCTACCAGCACGTGGACACGCCTCCGGTGCCGGTGAGACAGCGGGGGGTCGACATCTCCCCCGCCTTCGATTCGTATCTGCTGGGCCTGCTGGCGAAGCAGCCCGAGGACCGGCCGAGTGCACAGCAGGCCTCGGAATGGTTCCGCAGCGGCGCCTGGCGCGGGCGCCCCGAGCCGCTGCCGCAGCAGCATGCCGCCGCCCCGCGGCCCGTCGTCCCTGCCGCTCCGGCGCCGGGTGCCGCCACTCCCGACACCGGGGGCATGTCGGCGTACCGGCTGCCGCAGCCCACCGGGCGCAGACGGGCGACGCCTGCGCCCCGGGCCGCCAGATCAGCGTCCACGCGCCGGCTCCGCGCGGGTGAGGCCATCCGCCGACGGCCCCGTGTGGCGAGTGCCGTCGCCGGAGCCGTCGCCTTCGTGGCGGCGGTGTACCTGGGAACGGTCCTGTTCTCGCCGGACTCCGGTGCGGCGGATACCCCGGATCCCGGTCCTACGCCGACGGCCACACTGCAGCCGTCCGCGCCTGTCGAACCGGCCGGCCCTGCCGGGGACGGGCCCCGGCAGGACGGCGAGGACGGCGAGGAGTCGGACGACTGAGCCCCTCCGCGGTGCTCGGCCCCGGCTCGTGTCCGCGTCACCAGCGCGCGTGGATCTCCGCGCGGATCCGGCGGTCGTACAGCTCCCGCACCGCGTCCAGCGTGCTCAGCGGCAGCGGGGCAAGAACGGCCGCGGCAGCGTTGGCCCGGGCCTGAGCCACGGAACGCGCACCGGGGATGACGCTCGTGACACCGGGCTGCTGGATGATCCAGCGCAGCGCGGTCTGCGCCGAAGTGGCGCCTTCGGGAACGAGTTCGGCGAATTCGGCGGCAGCCGCCACACCGGTCGCGAAGTCGACGCCGGAGAACGTCTCGCCCTGGTCGAAGGCCTCGCCGTGGCGGTTGTACGTGCGGTGGTCCTCGGGAGCGAAGACCGTGTCCTCGGTGTACTTGCCGGACAGCAGTCCGGAGGCGAGCGGAACCCGCGCGATGATCCCGACTCCCGCCGCGGCAGCCGCCGGAAGCACCTCGTCCAGCGGCTTGAGGCGGAACGGGTTGAGGATGATCTGCACGCTCGCGACACCCGGCCTGGCGATCGCCGCGAGTGCCTCCGCGCACGTTTCGACGCTGACCGCGTAGGCCTTGGTCCGCTTTTCCGCGACGAGCGTGTCCAGGGCGTCGTAGACCGCGTCCGAGGAGTAGACGCTGGTCGGCGGGCAGTGCAGTTGTACGAGGTCGAGCGTGTCGACGCCGAGGTTGGCGCGCGAACGGTCGTTCCAGGTACGGAAGTTGTCCAGTACGTAGTTCTCGGGGACCTGGTCGGCGCGCCGGCCCATCTTGGTGGCGACGAAGACGTCCGCGTCCGGACGGTCCTTCAGGTATCGGCCGATGAGCTGCTCGCTGCGGCCGTCCCCGTAGACGTCGGCGGTGTCGAAGAAGGTGACTCCCGACTCGACGGCCGCGTCCAGGACGTCGAAGGCGTCGGCCTCCCGCACCTCACCCCAGTCCCCGCCCAGCTGCCAGGTGCCCAGTCCTACGACCGATACGTCACGTCCGGTCCTGCCCAGTGTCCGCTGCTCCATGAGGATCATGCTACGTCGCCGCCCGGGGCCGGCGGCGTGGTGGACCGCCGGCCCCGGGGTGGGCCCTCGTCAGTTGGTGGTGACGCGTACGTAGTCGACGACGAGCTGCTGGGGGAACGTGGTGCTGCCGTCCGGATCGCCGGGCCAGTAGCCGCCGACGGCGAGGTTGAGTATGAGGAAGAACGGCTTGTTGAAGACCCAGGGATTGCCGTTGAGGTCGGCGGGAGTGCGCCTCTGATAGACGGTGCCGTCGACGGACCAGGTGACGGAGTCCGGTGCCCAGTCGACGGCGAAGGTGTGGAAGTCGTCCGCGAAGGCCGCCCCGCCCGGGAGGCTGTATCCGGCACCGATTCCTCCGGATCCGGAGTAGCCGGGGCCGTGCAGGGTCCCATGGACGGTACCGGGCTCGAAGCCGACGTTCTCCATGATGTCGATCTCACCGCTGTTCGGCCAGCCGACGCTGCCGATGTCGGCGCCGAGCATCCAGAACGCGGGCCACATCCCCTGTCCGCGCGGGACCTTCATCCTGGCCTCGACATGACCGTACGTCTGGGTGAACCTGCCGGAGGTGTTGAGACGGGACGAGGTGTACTCGCAGGTTCCGTACCAGCACCGGTAGTTGCCGGGGTTCTCCTTGCGCGCGGTGATGACCAGGTTGCCCTGGCCGTCGAGGGCGGCGTTGTTGTTGCCCGCCGTGTAGTACTGCCGTTCGTGGTTGTTGACGTTGTCGCCGGTCTCGATCTGCCACTTGCCGCCGTCGACGGCCGAACCCGCGGCTCCGTCGAACTCGTCGGCGAACACCACGGCGGCCGGGGCCGCGGCCTTCGGTGCCGCGGAGGACGCGGTCGTGTGGGGAGACGGGGCGGCCGACGCGCCTGCGGGAAGGGCGGTCAGGGCGGCCGAACAGCAGAGCAGCGAGAGGGCGTACATCATCGTGCGACGCCGTTTCGCCGGACGCCTCATGGTGTGATCAAAGGGGTGCACAGTCATCACGTCACTTCGAGGTGGAGGATGGTGGGGGGCATGTGCATGACAGGTGGACGCCGAGAGGTGAACGGTTGGGGCGCTCATCCCGGGCGTATATTTCAACTCTTGATTTAAGACAGGCGCCGAAGAGCCGTCAAGGTCCCGGTCCGGACCGGGCGGGTAGAAGTCATCGCCATGGGGAACGGACATCTCATGCGTATGCGACCCGTACTCGCCGTTCCCGCCGCAATCGCCCTGGCCCTGCTGGCTCCGACGGGTGCCCTGGCGGCCTCCTCAGCCGTCGCGGCCCCGGTGCCGCCCACCTGCCGAGACAGCCGCCTGGCGGTCGCCGCCACCGCCTCGGACCAGCCCGACGCTGTACGGATCAGCATCACCAACCGCGGTGGCACGGCCTGTGTCGTCGACCGCATCCCCACCGTGGTCTTCGGCGGCTTGGACGGCTCGGCACAGCCGGTGCCCGCGAGCGGGAGCGCACCGTACCGCCTGGCGGCCGGCCGATCGGCGTACGCGGCTGTGCGCACGCTGGCCCCCACGTCGACGGAGCTGCGGGTGGCGGACCGGCTGACGGTCGCCGGGGACCCGTCCCACCGGGGACGCACCTTCGACGCCGCCTCTCTGGGAGCCCCCGACGGTATCCGGGTGTGGGAACCGGTCACCACGTCGTGGCACCCGTCGCAGGCCGCTGCCGACGCGGTGCTCGAGCGGCACACGGACTGACCGCCGGGGCAGATCCCACGGCCCCCCTACGGCCGCCGTCGTGCGCCGCGCGGCCGACGGCGGCACAGTGGAGGTACGGGCCGCGCAGTGCCTGCGCGGGCCTGGCCGGGCGGAGCCGCACGCCTCGTCCGACGGCAGTCCAGGGCGGAAGGATCCAGCCGTGAGCAGCGACGACGCACAACGTTTCGTGGTGCAGATCCATGAGGCCCGGCGGATGCACTTCGACTTCCGCCTGGAACTGGACGGCGTATTGAAGTCGTGGGCCGTGCCCCGCGGCCCGTCGGACAATCCGCGCGACAAGCGGCTTGCCGTGCCGACGGAGGACCACCCGCTGGAGTACCGCGAGTTCGAAGGAGTCATTCCACAGGACGAACAGGGCAGCGGCACCGTCATCGTCTGGGACCAGGGCACCTACCGTCCGCTCAGCCACGACGCCGAGGGCGCTCCCGTACCGTTCGGCGAGTCCCTGGACCGCGGGCACGCCACGTTCTGGCTCGACGGAAGCAAACTGCACGGCGAATTCACGCTCACCCGCTTCCACATCGGCAACGAGGACGACACCGACGGCCCCGAGGCCTGGCTGCTCATCAAGGCCGACGACCGGCAGGCCGTACGCGACAGGCCCGGCACACCCGACCCGTACCACGCCCGCTCGGCCCGCACCGGCCGGACACTGCACCAGGTCGCCGCCGCGGAACGGGAGCGGGCCGGCTGACCCGTGGTCCGGGTCAGGACACGGTCGTCCGCCCCTCGACCCGCGCCGCGAGCTGCTCCCGCAGCCGGCTCAGCCGGGCGATCTCCGCGTCGAGTACGGCAAGCCGCCGCGCCGCCACCCCCTCGCTCTCCGCGCCCCCTTCCCCGGATCCGGCACAGGACCGGAGCGGTCCGTCGACCAGGAGGTCCAGTCGGTCCGAGCAGTGCCGCACATCCTCGACCGTCAGCCCCAGCGACAGCAGCTCACGGATGACGCGGACCCTGGCGACATCACGCGTTCCGTACTCCCGCTGGCCCGTCGTGCTGCGCCCGGGCGGTGGCAGCAGTCCCCGCTCCTCGTAGAACCGCAACGCTCTCGGCGTGGTCCCCGCTGCCGCCGCAGCGTCACCGATCCGCATCCGCCACCCCCAGGGTTCCCGCAGCGTTCTCACAACGTGACGACGACGGTGCCGAGATGGTGACCGCCGATCATCTCGTGCAACGCCCGTGCGGCGTTGTCCATGCCCGCGATCCGCACATGCGGGAAGGTGATCTCTCCGGAACGCAGCCACTGCCCGAACCTCCGGTTCCACTCACCGTGCGCCTCCGGGTGGTCGAGCCCGCTGATGCCGGTCATCGTGACGCGCTTGACGACGAGTTGGAACGAGTCGATCTCGACGGGGGCCGTGGTGCCGCTCCCCCGCTCGGACAGCTGACCCGACAGCGCCCCGACCAGTACGAACCGGGCGCCCGGGCGCGCCGCCCCGACGGCCGCCCGCAGCTGCTCCCCCCCGACCATGTCGACGAACACATCGATGCCCTCGGGTGCCGCTTCGGCCAGCCGATCGGACAGGGAACCCTCCTGCCCCCTCAGTACGACCGCGTCGTACCCCAGGCGCTCCCGCATCACGGCGGCCTTCTCGGGTGAGCCGGTGCTGCCGATCACGCGGCCGGCCCCGAGCAGCCTGGCGGTCTGTCCCGCCATGGATCCGACCGCTCCGGCCCCGCCGGACACGAACACCGTCTCCCCGGCCCGCAGTTCCGCGACCCGGGTGAGTGCCGCGTACGCCAGGGACCCCTGGGACAGATGGGCCACCGGGTCGGGCAGGACGTCACCGAGCGGCGTGCATCCGGCGGCGGGGACCACGGCGTACTCCCGCCAGCCGAGATAGTGCGAGACCAGCTCCCCCACGGCCGGTCCGCCGGGGCCTGGGTTCGTCACGACCTCTCCGACGGCCGCACCGAACAGGGTGTCCCCGGGGCCCACACCCGGGAAGGGGGCTCCCTCGACTCCCCCGCCGATGACCGTACGCAGGGCGGGAAAGACCTGGAAGCAGCCGTTGCGCACCAGGACCTCACCCTCCCCGGGCTGCGGCAGCGGTGTCTCCACGACACGGAAGTGCTCCGGGCGGGGCAGTCCTTCGGGAACGGCGGCAAGCCGCACTTCCCGGGAGGTGCGAGGCAGGGGCGGTCGAACGGTCATGCGGGCTCCTCGTCTGCGGGCCTCCGGCCGATCGGCCGGAGGCCCGCAGACGCTAAACCCTCACCTGTACGTCAGGGGCAAGCCCCGGGCTGTACTCACGCGGGCCTGACGGCTACCAGGTGGGCGAACACCACCACGTTGTCCTTGTAGTCCTTCGCCTTCTTGTCGTACTCGCCGCCGCACGTGATCAGCCGGAGCTGGGCGGTGCCGTCGTCGGCGTACACCCGCTCGTCGGGGAAGTTCGCCTTGCTGAACGTCTCGACCGAATCCACCTGGAACACGGTGACGATGCCGTCCTCGCGGGTGATGCTCACCTTGTTGCCGGGCTTGAGCGTCCCGAGCAGCAGGAACACGGCCGGGCCCGTCATGGTGTCGACGTGACCGGCGACGACCGAGGTGCCGCGCTCGCCGGGGGTCGCCCCGTCCTTGAACCAGCCGGCCAGATTCATGTCGTTCGGGGGCGGCGCGTCCAGCCGCCCCGACGGGCCGATGGCCAGCGGAGTGAACGGGGCGTCGACGGCGATCTTCTTGATCCTGATCCGCGCGGGTTCCGACCGGGACAGCCCGTAGGACTCGGAGGACTCGGAGGGCGCCGGAACGGGCGAGGGCGGGGCGGCGGCGGGAGAGGACGCGGGCGCCGGCGCCACGGCCGCGACGGGCGGCGGGACTCCTGCCGAGGCGTCGAGGGAGTTGTAGACGAGGAGGAAGCCCAGGCCCACCGCCACGGCGGGCCACAGCAGGGAACGGCCGAGGCCGGGGGAAGCGGACTCTGTGTCGGACGGCTGCTGGGCGGCCATGCGCATGCTGCCTTTCGGGTACGAGGAGGGCGGAACGGACCGGGGGACGCCGGGGGAAAATCGGCGCGGCCACCGCCCGGGGAGGGCGGCGGCCGCGACAGGAATATCTTCGGCCCGGCGGATGCCTGTCAGGCTGCCGCGACACCCGAGGTGTTGCGGCGGCGCAGCCGGTATGCGGCCGCCCCGATACCGCCGAGCATCAGCAGGGAGCCCGCTGCCAGGCCGCCGCCGGACAGAGCCATCGCTCCACCGCCGGTGTGGACGCCGCCCTCCGGCTTCTCGTGCTTCCAGGTCTCCGACTTCTCGCTGCCCGTGGTGCTGCCGGACTCGGAGCCCTCTTCCTTGTCCTTCTGCCAGTCGTCCGCCGTGATGCCGGCCAGCGCACCGCCACCGGTGTGCACGCCACCCTCCGGCTTCTCGTGCTTCCACGAGTCCGGCTTCTCACGGTCCGCGTTGTTACCGCCCGCGGACTCCTCCTTGTCCTTCTGCCAGTCGTCCGCCGTGATGCCGGCCAGCGCACCGCCACCGGTGTGCACGCCACCCTCCGGCTTCTCGTGCTTCCACGAGTCCGGCTTCTCACGGTCCGCGTTGTTACCGCCCGCGGACTCCTCCTTGTCCTTCTGCCAGTCGTCCGCCGTGATGCCGGCCAGCGCACCGCCACCGGTGTGCACGCCACCCTCCGGCTTCTCGTGCTTCCACGAGTCCGGCTTCTCACGGTCGTCGTTGTTGCTGCTCGATGAGGAGCCGCTGTCCTTGTCCCAGCCATCGGCCGAGGTCACGGCGTACGCGGCTGGGGCAGAGACCGCGAGGACCGCCGTGACGGCGGCCGATGCGAACAGGGTGCGAGCAGAGCGCATGGATACACAGTCCTTTCACCACCCCCGCGAAGGCCGACACATCGTCGGCTCATCGGATCGCAGGTGCGACGTGATCCACCGTCAGCTGAAATCCCGTGTCCCACCACTGGGGAGAGCCGCATTCGAGGGACTCCATGGGCTCTTCGTGTGACAGCAGGCCAGATGTCACCCGTTGGACGGCACGCCACGCCGAGGCGATGTTTGGGCGGCGGCGGCCCCGTTACGGGACACACGGGGCCGATGAGCCGATCCCCCACTTCCTGAACAGACGAGGTCTCAGATCTCACGCTCCGTCACTGAACAGGACGAATCAAAGGGGCAATCACTGCAGGGGTGTCATCAGTTCTTGTCGTCAACAGGCCCTGATACATCTGTTGTTGCACATCTCTTGACGTGTTCGTAACAAGGGTGGAGTATCTGCCGCAGCCGGAGAGAGCGCTCTCTGGCTGTGCGCGTCGTGTACCCGCCCCACGACTCAGGAGACACTCGTATGTACGCACCCCCTCTGTTCCACAGACACGTTGCCCCGCTGGGCAGAAGACGCGGCGGTGTGCTGGCCGTCGTCGCCGGCCTCGTCCTCTCGCTCCTGGCGTTCGTCCCCTCGACCCCGGCGAGCGCGGCACCCGCGCTCCTGTCGCAGGGCAAGACGGTCACCGCTTCCAGCCAGGAGAACGGCGGCACTCCCGCCGGCTTTGCGGTGGACGGCGACAACGGCACCCGCTGGGCGAGCGCCTTCGCCGACCCCCAGTGGATCAAGGTCGACCTGGGCGCCTCCGCCTCGGTGAGCCAGATCGTGCTGCGGTGGGAGGCCGCCTACGGCACCGCCTACCGCATCGAGTTCTCCACGGACAACAACAACTGGAGCACCGCCTACTCGACCACGACGGGCCCCGGCGGCACGGAGACGCTCAACGTCTCCGGCACCGCCCGCTACGTCCGGCTGACCGGTACCACCCGGGCCACCGGGTACGGCTACTCCCTCTGGGAGTTCCAGGTGTTCGGGACGACGGGCGGCGGGGGCGACCCGCAGATCCCCGGCGGCGGTGACCTCGGCCCCAACGTCCTGGTCTTCGACCCGTCGACCCCGAACATCCAGGGCAAGGTCGACGAGATCTTCAAGAAGCAGGAGTCGGCCCAGTTCGGGACCGGCAGGTACGCGCTGATGTTCAAGCCGGGCACGTACAACAACATCAACGCCCAGATCGGCTTCTACACCCAGATCGCGGGTCTCGGCCTGAAGCCGGACGACACCACCTTCAACGGTGATGTCACCGTGGACGCCGGCTGGTTCAACGGCAACGCCACCCAGAACTTCTGGCGTTCGGCCGAGAACCTCGCCCTCAACCCGGTCAGCGGCACCAACCGCTGGGCCGTCTCCCAGGCCGCCCCCTTCCGCCGCATGCACGTCAAGGGCGGGCTCAACCTCGCGCCGAACGGATACGGCTGGGCCAGCGGCGGCTACATCGCCGACAGCAAGATCGACGGCCAGGTCGGCCCCTACTCGCAGCAGCAGTGGTACACCCGCGACAGCTCCATCGGCAGCTGGGGCAACGGCGTCTGGAACATGACGTTCTCCGGAGTCGAGGGGGCGCCCGCGCAGAGCTTCCCCGAGCCGCCGTACACGACCCTGAACAACACCCCGGTCTCCCGCGAGAAGCCGTTCCTGTACCTCGACGGCAACAACTACAAGGTCTTCGTCCCCGCCAAGCGCACCAACGCACGCGGTGTCTCCTGGAACGGCACCCCGCAGGGCGAGTCCATTCCGCTGAGCCAGTTCTACGTGGTCAAGCCCGGCGCGACCGCGCAGACGATCAACGCCGCCGTCCGCCAGGGGCTGCACCTGCTGTTCACCCCGGGCATCTACCACGTCAACGAGCCCATCGAGATCAACCGCGCGAACACCGTCGCACTGGGCCTCGGCCTCGCCACGATCATCCCGGACAACGGGGTGACCGCGATCAAGGTCGGTGACGTCGACGGCGTCAAGCTGGCCGGCCTCCTGGTCGACGCCGGTACGCAGAACTCCTCGGTGCTCGTCCAGGTGGGCCCCGACGGCGCGGCGGCCGACCACTCGGCCAACCCGACCTCGCTCCAGGACGTGTTCGTCCGGGTCGGCGGAGCGGGCGCCGGCAAGGCGACCACCGGCATGGTCGTCAACAGCGACGACACGATCATCGACCACACCTGGCTCTGGCGCGCCGACCACGGCGACGGGGTCGGATGGGAGACCAACCGGTCCGACTACGGTCTGCGGGTGAACGGCGACGACGTGCTGGCCACCGGGCTGTTCGTCGAGCACTTCAACAAGTACGACGTGCAGTGGTACGGGGAGAACGGCAAGACGATCTTCTTCCAGAACGAGAAGGCGTACGACGCCCCCAACCAGGCCGCCATCCAGAACGGCGGCACCAAGGGGTTCGCCGCCTACAAGGTGGCCGACTCGGTGACCACCCATGAGGGCTGGGGCATGGGCAGTTACTGCTACTACAACGTCGACCCGACCATCCGTCAGGAGCACGGTTTCCAGGCACCGGTGAAGCCCGGAGTGAAGTTCCACGACCTGCTCGTGGTGTCCCTGGGCGGCCAGGGACAGTACGAACACGTCATCAACAGCACCGGATCCCCCACATCCGGCACCTCGACCATCCCGTCACAGGTGGTGTCCTTTCCCTGAGACGGGGTGAGGTGAGCGGAGCTCCACTCACCCGACGGCGCGGGGCCCGGCAGCAGTCACTGCCGGGCCCCGCGTCACGTCCCGACGAGCATCTCCAGGTAGGAACGCAGTTCCGGGCCCGTCGCGGCGGTGATCCGCAGCCCCAGGTAGCCGTCGGGCCGTACGAGGATCGCCTCGCCGCCCCGAGCGCCGTACATCGACCGGAACTCGTCGAGGCCGTCGTGCACGGCGGGCAGTCGCAGCCCGGGTGCCCGCACCTTCGGAGCGAGGACCGCGCAGGCGTTCAGCAGGCCGGGCGCCGCCCGCTCGGCGGCAGCCGCCACCTCGTCGAATCGCGCCGGCTGCTCCTCGTCGTCCGCGTAGAGCAGCAGGGTGTGGTCGCGTCCCCGCAGCAGGGTGAACAGCCGTACGGGGAAGGACGCCAGACCGTACTCGAGGCCGCCGCAGTCGGGAGCGCGGTCGCCCGGGGCGGGGCCGTCGTGCGCGGTGCCGTCCGGGCCCACGACGGGGCTGCCCCGGTAGCCGACCAGGAGCTGTGCCTCCCGGCGCATCATCGTCGCCGGGTCGTCCGGATCGGACTGCATGCCGCTCCGCGCATGACGGACCGTTCGCCGCACCACTTCCTCTCCGACCGGGCGGCGCTCGGAGTCGTAGCTCGCCAGCAGGCCCTCGCCCGCCCGGCCGCGCACGGCGGCGGCCAGTTTCCACGCCAGGTTGTAGGCGTCCTGCACACCGGTGTTCATGCCCTGGGCTCCCGTGGGCGGGTGGATGTGGGCGGCGTCCCCCGCAACGAACACCCGCCCCTGCCCGTAACGGTCGACCAGCCGATGGCTGATGCGGAAGACGGAGGACCAGCGCAGCGACGATGCGGTCGTGGGCACGGGTGAGAGCCGGTCGAGCACCGCCTGGATGTGCTCCAGCCCGGGCTGCGGGCCGCGGTCACCGCTCAGACCGTGCACCACCTCGTCCTTCCCGGTCCGCTGGGCCTGCGACAGTTCCGGCGGAGTCAGCATCGACATCCGGTAGCGGCGGAGCCCGGGCAGCGGGATGCACACCAGCAGGTCGTCGGTGCGCCCGTCGACGACGTGCGAGGACCGGACCGTGTACCCGAAGGGCAGGTCCCAGTCGACCTCGACATCGCCCAGCATGTACTCCTCGGGGAGGGCCGCACCCTCGAAGGTGAGCCCGAGGCCCTTGCGTACGACGCTGTGGGCGCCGTCGCAGCCCACCAGGTAGCGGGCCCGGACCTCCTCCGTTCCGCCGGAGGGCAACGCGAGACGTGCCCTGACCTCGCCGTCGTCCTGCTCGAAGGAGACGAGCTCCGTACCGCGCTCGACCTGTCCTCCCAGGCGGACCAGGAGCTCTTCGAGGAGCCGTTCCGTCTCGTACTGCGGGAGGGCGGCGAAGGCGTAGGGAACGTCCGCGGGCAGGGTCAGGTCGATCCGGCCCTGTTCCTCGCCGTTGACGTAGAGCAGTTGCCCCTTCAATGGGATTGCGGTCTCCAGCGCCTCGCGGACCATCCCCATCCGGTCCCAGATCTCCAGGGTCCTGGGCTGGACGCCCACCGCCTTGGCGAAGGGCTGACGGGCGCGGAGCCGGTCGACGACCCTGTTCCCGATGCCCCGCCGCTGCAGCTCCGACGCGGCCGTGAGACCGACCGGGCCCGCCCCTACGACCAGCACGTCGACGTCGATCACGGTGCCTCCCGGGAGGAAGTGCGTCACTCAAATGCAGCACACCGGGGGCGTTGTGTCCATTTCGCGAATCGGGTGGGCCGACGCGGGAGGACTCGTTCCCTCCCGCGCCGCCCCGAGATCGCCGGCCCGTGCAATCTGCCCGTGGGCGTCAGGCGACGGTGCAGGCCTCACCGCCCAGGGTGAAGGCGGTGGGCTCGACGTTGCTGCCCGACCAGCTGCCCGAGAAGCCGAAGCCCACGGAGGAGCCGGACGCCACCTTGCCGTTCCAGCCGACATTGGCCGCGGTCACCTTCGCACCGTCCTGCCGCGGGGTGGCGTTCCACATCTGGGTGACCTTCTGCCCGCCGGAGAAGGACCAGGCCAGCTGCCAGCCGTCGAGGGCCGCGCTTCCGGTGTTGGTGACCGTCACATCGGCCTGGAAACCACCGGACCACTGGTTGGTGATCGTGTACGTCACCGAGCAGTCGGCGTCCGCCGGAGGCTCCTCCGGGTCGGGACCCGGATCCGGGTCGGGGTCCGGGCTGCCGGAGTCCGAGGACT
The DNA here is from genome assembly GCF_045207585.1 of Streptomyces sp. NBC_00887. Lineage (NCBI taxonomy): Bacteria > Bacillati > Actinomycetota > Actinomycetes > Kitasatosporales > Streptomycetaceae > Streptomyces > Streptomyces sp. NBC_00887. The sequence continues at coordinate 9,035,859 of NZ_CP108788.1, read as the reverse complement.
CGCCCACCTGGATCCCCCGGCCGTTCGTGGAGACGTACACCCGTCCGTAGACCCGCGGGTCTCCGGTGATCGCGGCCCCGGTCCAACCCCACTGGCGGGTGTCGTCGTTGATGCGGGTCCAGTGCGCACCCGCATCCGTGGACCGGAAGATCCCGCGCACCCCACCGATCTTCGCGCTCACGAAGACGGTCTGGTACGAGGCGCCGGGGGCCGCCTTGCCGAAGCCGACGCTGTCCGCCTGCTCCACGCCGGAGAACTTGGTGAAGCTCGTACCGGAGTCGGTGGAACGCCACAGCCCGTAAGCGCCTGTCGACGTGCCGCCCGCGAGCCAGATGTCGCCCTCCTTACCGGGCAACGCCTTGAAGCGGACGTTGCCTTCGGCGGGCAGGCCGTTCGCCTTGGCGGTGAAGGTGGCGCCGCCGTCCGTCGACACGTAGAAGGTGCCGGCCTTGAAGCCGTAGAACTTCTTCGGGTTCTTGCGGTCGGACTCGACCGTCGCCCCGGCCGGAATGCCGGTGGACGCGGTCCAGGAGTTGCCGTAGCCCGTCGTGCGGTGGACGGCCGCGCCGTCCGGGCTCCAGACGAATCCACTGGCGTCCGCCGCTGCGGCGACCGTGCCGCCGCCGGTCACTCCGGAGGGCTCGGAGCCCTGGAACCAGTTGGCTCCGTTGTCGGTGGAGAAGCCGATGTGCGGTGCCGCGTCGGCGTTGCCGACCCGGACGACCGTTCCCGGTGACGCCTCCGCGAAGTCCAGGCTGGTGGTCGAGTCGAGGTTCGGCGAGGTGAACATCAGGCTGGGCACCGCGTCGAGATTCGTGTGGCGGAAGCCTCCGATGTCGCCGAGCGCACTCAGCAGCGGAGCTCCGGAGGGCGGGCTCGCCAAGTCGTTGACGGCCGTCTCCTCCAGCCCCTTGACCATCGGGGTGATCTTGAACTGGCTGCCCGAGTCCCAGGAGGTGAGGTTCTCGGTGCCGTAGACCGTCGCGCCCGTGCCGTACATCATCCGGTCCGAGTCGAACGGGTCGATCTCCAGTGCCTCCGTCATCCAGCCCAGCTTGGGCGAGGTCTCGGGCGGTGACGGGTGGGCGCCCCAGCTGAGCCAGGGGACGGTGGAGACGTCCAGGGTGTAGCGGTTGGAACGGTTCGGGTAACTGGTGTAGTCCCAGGCCTTCGTCCAGGTCGCGCCGCTGTCCGTGGAACGGAAGAGCTGGGTGTCGGGCCACCAGGAGCTGTAGGCGGTGGCCATCAGGGTGCCGGGCTGCTGCCGGTCCACGGAGAGTCCGCTGAAGCCGTAGTAGGTGTCGGCCTCCGCGACCGGGCTGACGTCCGTCCACTCGCCGGTCCCGGTGGCGTACCGCCAGATGCGCCCCTTGCCGCCGTCGTACGGGCCGCCCGTGTCGCTCAGGGTCAGATACAGGTGGCCCGTCGAGGAGTCGAGCACGCCCTTGTGCGCGAGATACCCGGTCGGCTGTCCGGCGATCCGCGACCAGGTGCTTCCGCCGTCCTTCGAGCGGTAGACGGTGTTCGCCTTGTCGGCGACCCCCACGTAGATGTCCTTGGTGGTGCTGCCCGCGCTGCCGGAGCGCTCGTCGAACGTCACCCAGACGATGCCCTGGTTGTCGCTGGCGTACCCACTGGTGTCGGACGGGTCCTGCGCGTAGTTGCCGGGATTCGGAAAGGCCGTCACCTCCGACCAGGTGACCCCTGAATCGGTGGACCTCCACAGCCCGTTGCCGCTGGGGGCACCCAGGTAGAGGACGGAGCTCTTGTTCGGGTCGACCGTGAGGCGCTCACCCATCCCGCGCCCCGGCATGTTGCCGCCCAGCTTGAAGGGAAGCGTGGTCGCCTTCCAGGACGCGCCGCGGTCCGAGGACCTGAGGACGGCGCCGTTCGTCGGGTCCCAGCTGTTGGTGTACGTGCCGACTGCCGCGTACACGTTGTCGGGCTCAGCCGTGTCGGAGGCGAGACTGACGACGCCGGACCAGCCCCATCGGTCCCAGTCCACCCAGTCGAGCAGCGGGGTCCACTGTTTGCCCGACTGGTCCCACCGGTAGGCACCGCCGATGTCGGTACGTGCGTAGGCGAGGTTCTTCTCGGACCGGTTGAAGACGATGCCCGGCACGAAACCGCCGCCGTCGATCCGCGCGTTCTTCCATGTGTAGGTGTCTGCGGCGATCGACACATCGGATGCTTCGGCCGTGCGGGGCACATCGTCGGAGCGTGCCGCCGCCGGGGATCCGGTGACGGCCAACCCGGCGGTCAGGGTGAGTGCCGCCAGTAGTGCGGCGAATGGTCTGGCGCTCAAGCGCACGGAAACGTCCTCTCCGAGCTGGGCCGCCGAGGACGGCGGCTGGGGGGTGGACACAGAGATGGGAGCGCTCCCATGAAGCAACACGATGGTAGCGTCGCGCGCCGCCGGGGAGAAGGGTGGTGCGCACGGTTCATCGGATGAATCGGCCACGAGCCCCGCGCAGACCACCCCGCACCCTTCCGACGGCACCGCCTGCCGACTGCTGACGCCCTCACCCCGCGCCCAGGTCCCCGCAGCATCAGGGAAAGGGGCACATCTCCGCCACATTCCCGGAGGCCGCGTGACGGATGAACACGCAACGAGAGAAATAGCTCCACCTATTCACTGACTGCACTCATTCCCGGCCTCCTCTTCCCAACTCGTGCGGACGGGGATACGCACGCGTTTCTTCACGCGGACACGCATATCGCCGGTTCCGCAAAAACCTGCACACCGCATACGCAGACCGAGCACGCGGCCGCCGAGAAACACCCGGTCCGAACCAGGTACGTACCAGGTCCAGGGCCGTTTGGTACGGGAGTGCCCCACTTGGAGCAAGGAGAGTCACGACCACGAGGAATTCGTCCCGTGAAGCTCGTGAAGGATTTGCCGTCAGAAAATGAACGGGTCTGCACGCGAGGCGATTCGAGGGCGCAGATATCGACCGCGCCACCCTTGTTCGATTGGCTGCGCAAGCCATCGGCGTGCTTTGATCCTGGCCCATACGGGAGCCGCACCACGGGTTTCCGGTTTAAGGAATTTCCAGACGAAGGGCAGCGCTCATCATGAACCTCACCCCCCAGGTTGAGACCCTCGAGATCTCCGACAACGACCTGGACAACGTGTCCGGCGGCCTCATCGGTGGCGTTCTCGGCAATGTCACCGCCACCGCCGACTCGATCGCCCCGGTCACCGGCATCGTGGGCTCCGTCACCGGTCTGGTCGAGTCGACCACCGGCGTGAACACCGGCGCGGTCACCGGTCTGGCCACCGGCCTCACCGCCGGTCTCTGAGAGACGGCAGCACCCACCGAGCCCCGGAACCCGTCGGTTCCGGGGCTCGGTGCCGACCGCCGACAGGTGAGGGAAGAGTTCCGTGCAGTTCCGCCAACAGGCCCTTTCCAAGCTGCAGTCGCCCGAACAGCTCAACCTGCCGGTGCGTTTCGCGCGCCCGCAGGGACTGCTCGTCCTGAGCATCACCGTGGCGGTGATGGCCGCTGCCTGCTTCTGGGCGGTCACCGGCACCGTGGCCACCACACTCAGCGCCCCCGGGATCCTCACACACGCCAAGGGCAGCTACATCCTGCAGAGCCCCGTAGCCGGACAGATCACCGAAGTGCTCGCGGAAGAGGGCGAAAGCCTGCCTGCCGGCGCACCGTTGCTCAAGGTCCGCACGGAGCAGGGCGATCACGTCGTCCGCACCATCGACGCCGGCAGGCTGACCACGGTGACGGCCACGATCGGCGCCGTGGTCACCACCGGCGCCGATGTGGCGAGCGTCGAACGCGTCGACGGCACGGCCGATCCGCTCGTCGTGATGCTCTACGTACCGGGCAACAAGGGGGCGGCCGTCCCGGTGGGCGCCTCCGTCGACCTCACCGTCCAGTCCGTGCCCTCCCAGCAGTACGGGGTGCTGCGCGGCCGGGTGGCCGCGGTCGGCCGGCCCCGGACCCAGCAACAGATCACCCGGTTCCTCGGTGACGGCCAGCTGGGAGAGCAGTTCTCGCGCCGAGGCAGGCCGGTGGCAGTCCTGGTGAAACTCGACCGCTCGGCCGCCACCGAGTCCGGCTACCGGTGGTCATCGACCCAGGGGCCCCCGTACGCGATCGACTCCATGACCCTGGCCACCGGCTCCGTCCATCTGGCCGACCGGCATCCGATCGATTGGCTCCTCCCGTGACCGCACCGCACCCCTCCCCCGCAGCGCAGCGGCTGCCGCCCCCCGGTCGCGGCAGACACCGCCCCGAGAGCGCCTCCGGAGGCAGGCGGCGGTCGCGGCCGCGGCCTGCGCCGAAGACCGGACGGACCAGGACCGTCCGCACGCCCACCGTGCTCCAGATGGAGGCGCTGGAGTGCGGGGCGGCCTCGTTGGCCATGGTGCTCGGCCACTACGGCCGGCATGTGCCGCTGGAGGAGCTGCGCATCGCCTGCGGAGTGTCGCGCGACGGGTCGCGAGCCAGCAACGTGCTGAAGGCGGCCCGCAGTTACGGCCTGACGGCCAAGGGCATGCAGATGGAGCCCGCCGCACTCGCGGAGGTCCAGGCGCCGGCCATTCTGTTCTGGGAGTTCAACCACTACGTCGTGTACGACGGCATCGGCCGGCGGCTCGGACGCCGGGGCGTGCACATCAACGACCCCGACAAGGGTCGCCGTTTCGTTGCCTCCGAGGATTTCGACACCAGCTTCACCGGAGTGGTGCTCGTGCTGGAGCCGGGCGACGATTTCCGGCGCGGCGGCCGGAAACCCGGCGTCATGGGCGCCCTGCCCGCGCGGCTGCGCGGCACCACGGGCACGATGCTGGTGGCACTGCTCGCCAGCCTGCTGCTCGTGGCCGTCGGCGCCACGCTGCCGGCCCTGAGCCGTACGTACATCGACATGTTCCTGATCGGCGATCAGACCTCGCTGCTGGGTGTGCTGTTCGGCGCGATGGGCACGATGGTCGCGCTCACTCTCGTACTGACCTGGCTGCAGCAGGCGAATCTGCTGCGCGGCCGCATCATCTCCTCCACGCTCGGCAGCGCCCGCTTCTTCCGTCATCTGCTGCGGCTGCCGGTGACCTTCTTCGCCCAGCGCAGTCCCGCCGACCTCGTCCAGCGCCTGCAGTCGAACGACGCCGTGGCCGAGACACTCGCCCGCGACCTCACCGCGGCCGGTGTGGACGGAATCGTCGTCATCCTCTACGCGTTCCTGCTGTGGACCTACGATCCGCAACTGACCGTCATCGGGGTGGGAATCGCCCTGCTCAACGTGGTCGCGATGCGCATCGTCGTACGGCTGCGGACCACCGGTACCCAGAAGCTGCGGGCCGACAGCGCCCGGCTGACGAACACCTCGTACACCGGGCTGCAGTTGATCGAGACCATGAAGGCGACCGGCGGGGAGAACGGGTACTTCCGGCGCTGGGCGGGCCAGCACGCGACGACGCTCGACGAGCAGCAGCGGCTCGGAGTGCCGAGCGCCTGGCTCGGCGTCGTCGCTCCCGCGCTCGCGACGCTCAACAGCGCGCTGATCCTCTGGATCGGCGGGCTGAGGGCGGTCGAGGGGCACATCTCGATCGGGCTGCTCGTCGCCTTCCAGGCGCTGGTGACCCGCTTCACCGCACCCGTCACCCGGCTCAACGGGGTGGCCGGGCGGGTCCAGGACTTCGCGGCCGATGTGGCCCGTCTGAAGGATGTCGAGAACTTCCCGGTGGACCCCCTCTACTCCCGCCGCGAGCCCGCGGCGAGTACACGCCGGCTCAAGGGCCATGTGACGCTGGACGACATCAGGTTCGGTTACAGCCCGCTCGACAAGCCGCTGCTCACCGGATTCTCGCTGTCCGTGGGCCCTGGTCAGCAGGTGGCGCTCGTCGGCGGGTCCGGCAGTGGCAAGTCGACGGTCTCCCGGCTGATCTCGGGGCTCTACAGCCCGTGGGAGGGCACGATCCGGATCGACGGGCAGCGCTTGGAGGACATTCCGAGGGGCGCGTTGGCCGCGTCGGTCTCCTTCGTCGACCAGGACGTCTTCCTGTTCGAGGGCACGGTGCGGGACAACGTGGCGCTGTGGGACCCCTCGGTGCCGGACGAAGCCGTGGTCGCCGCGCTCCAGGACGCCGCACTGTACGAAGTCGTCGCCCGCCGCCCGAGGGGTATCCACAGCAGGGTGGAGCAGGACGGCCGCAACTTCTCCGGCGGCCAGCGCCAGCGTCTGGAAATCGCGCGCGCTCTCGTGCGACGGCCCAGCATCCTGGTGCTGGACGAGGTCACCAGCGCACTGGACGCGGAGACCGAGCAGGTCATCATCGACAATCTGCGGCGGCGCGGCTGTGCCTGCGTCGTGATCGCACACCGGCTGAGCACGGTCCGCGACAGCGACGAGATCGTGGTCCTGGACCACGGATCCGTCGTCGAACGCGGGCGGCACGAGGACCTGGTCGCTGCCGGGGGTCCGTACGCCGAACTGGTCAGGGAGCACTGACGTGACGTCCGTACACCACCCTGCGGGCGCGGAGTCCCTAGGACAGGACCCGGTCATCGGAGCGCTGGGAGGGCTCGGCGCTCCCATCGACTGCACCGGGCTGCGCAGCCTCTCGCTCGAAGGGCCCCAGGTGCTGTGGCTCGTCGTGGGCGGTGCCCTCGACCTGTTCGCGGTCGACGCGCTGGAGCAGGGCCACTGGCACTTCCTCGGTCGGCTCGAGCCGGGAACACTGGTGCTGGGACCCGTCGAGGGGCCTCAGCACACGCTGGTCGGCCGGCCCCTGCAGGAGTGCGTGCTGCGCCGGATCCCGCTGCGGGAGCTCTACCGGCCCGAGTACGCGGCCCAGGGGGCGTTCGAGGGGCAGTACCGCAGCCATTACGACACGGGCGATGCCGCTCTGAGTCTGCTGGAGCACGCCTTCTCGCTCGGTGTCGGGCGCAGTCAGCGTGTCCTGTTCGAGGCCCCGCTGGACAGCAGGACCGCTCTCGAAGAGACGGTGGGCGACGACAACATCCTCTGGCTGCCGGTGTCGCCGGGCAGCGTGCAGTACGGTGCCGCTTTCAGCGCCGAGGCGGCCGGTGACCTGCTCGTCGACGGCGCGTTGTGGCAGGGGATGGTCAACCAGCAGTACCGGTTGCTGTCCGCGCTCGACCGCTGGATCGAGCAGCTGGAGCGCGCCCACGAGGACCGTACGGCGGCCGGTATGAAGGCGGGCGAAGCCGTCCGCAAGGAGGCCGACGAGGCGCTGCTGACCTCGATGGGCCGTTCCGGCAGGAGCTCTTCGCGCAGGGCGGGCGCCACCGATGACGCGGTGTACGCGGCCTGCCGGCTGGTGGCGCGTGATTCGGGGATCGTTCTGTCGGAGGCTCCGGCAGGCGGTGCGGTGAGCGACCGGATCGATCCGGTCGAGCGCGTCGCGGTCGCCTCCCGGATCAGGACGCGCCCCGTGCGGCTCGACGGGCGCTGGTGGCGGGAGAACTCCGGGCCTCTGGTGGGCCACCGGGCCGCGTCGGGGGCACCGGTCGCGCTGCTCTGGCGCCGCGGCGGGTACGAGTCGGTGAACCCACTGACCGGCCGGCGCTCCCGCGTCGACAGCACAGCCGCCCAGGACTTCGAGCAGCGTGCCGTCATGTTCTACCGGCCGTTGCCCGAGCGGCCGCTGGGCACGTGGCAGCTGCTGCGCTTCAGCCTGTTCGGCACGCGGGCCGATCTGCGCAGACTGCTGCTGACCGGACTCGTGACGGTGGCGCTCGGTTCGCTGGTGCCGCTCGCGACGGGCCAGGTGCTCGGCGTGTACGTGCCCAATGCCGAGAGCGACCTCATCGTCCAGGTCTCACTGGCCGTGATCATCACCGGTGTCGTGTCGGCCGCCTTCATGCTGCTGCAGAACCTCACCATCCTGCGAATGGAGGGGCGCATCGAGAGCACGCTCCAGCCCGCTGTGTGGGACCGCTTGCTGCGTCTGCCCACGAAGTTCTTCACAGAGCGGTCGACGGGCGAGCTGGCGGGCGCGGCGATGGGTGTCGGTGCGATCCGTCGCGTGCTGTCCGGGATCGGGCCCGTGGCCGTGCAGGCCGGCACCCTCGGTGCGATGAATCTCGGCCTGCTGTTCTGGTTCAGCGTCCCGCTGGCGCTGACCGCCATCGCGATGCTGGTCGTCATCGCGGGTGTGTTCCTCACCCTGGGCATGTGGGAACTGCGGTGGCAGCGGCGGCTGGTGGAGCTCGGCAACAAGCTGAACAACCAGGCGTTCCAGACACTGCGCGGGCTGCCCAAGCTGCGGGTCGCCTCGGCGGAGAGCTTCGCGTACGGGGCGTGGGCGGCGGAGTTCGCGCGCAGCCGCGAGCTGCAGAAGCGGGCGGGCCGGATCAAGAACCTGACGACGGTGCTCAACGCGGTCTATCTGCCGTTGTGTTCGCTGGTCATGTTCATCCTGCTGGCGGGCCCTGCCCGCGGCTCGTTGTCCGCCAGCGAGTTCCTGACCTTCAACACCTCGGTGACCATGCTGCTGACCGCGGTCACGCAGCTCACCGGGGCGTTCGTGTCCGCTGCCGCCGTACTGCCGATGTTCGAGCAGATCAGGCCGGTGCTCGACGAGGCGCCCGAGGTACGGGGTGCCAGCACGCAGCCCGGCGCGCTGTCCGGGGAGATCGAGGCCCGGGGCCTGTCCTTCCGCTACACCGATGACGGTCCCGCCGTGCTCGACGACCTGTCCCTTGCCGTGCGGCCGGGCGAGTTCGTCGCGATCGTCGGTCCCAGCGGCTGCGGCAAGTCGACGCTTCTGCGGCTGCTCATCGGCTTCGACAAGCCGGCTTCCGGCAGCGTCCTGTACGACGGCCAGGATCTGGCGGCACTCGACCAGGCGGCCGTGCGCCGCCAGTGCGGGGTCGTCCTGCAGAACGCCCAGCCGCTGTCCGGCTCGATCCTGGACTGCATCTGCGGCGCCGAGGTCTTCACCCAGGAAGAGGCGTGGGAGGCCGCCGCGATGGCGGGTCTGGCCGAGGACATCACGCGCATGCCGATGGGCCTGCACACCATGATCTCCGGTGGCGGCGCCATCTCCGGTGGCCAGCGTCAGCGGCTGATGATCGCCCAGGCGCTCGTCCGGCGGCCCCGCATCCTGTTCTTCGACGAGGCCACCAGCGCGCTCGACAACGAGACCCAGCGCACGGTGATCGAGAGCACCCGGTCCCTGAAGGCCACCCGCGTCGTGATCGCGCACCGGCTCTCCACGGTCCTGGACGCCGATCGTGTGATCGTCATGTCGGACGGCCGGATCGTTCAGCAGGGGCCGCCCGCCGAGTTGCTCGCGGACACGGGCGGGCGGCTTCATGAGCTGGTGCGGCGTCAGATGCACTAGGCGACAGTTGCGGGCGCCGCTTCCGACGCGGCCACCGCTCAGTCGGACGAGCCGCGCCGGCCGCCGGGCCTCGGAGCGGCCGCGGCGTCGCGGATGCTGTCGTGTGCCGCCGCAGCGACCGCTTCGGCGGTGATCCCGAATTCCCGGTACAGCCGTGCGTAGTCGGCGGACGCGCCGTAGTGCTCGAGGCTCACGATCCGCCCGGCGTCGCCGACCACCTCGCGCCAGCCCTGGCCGACGGCGGCCTCGACACTGACCCGGGCGCGCACGGTGGGCGGCAGGACCTCGTCCTGGTACTCCGGCGACTGCTCGGCGAACCATTCGCGGCAGGGCATCGAGACCACACGTACGGCCAGGCCCTCGCCCGTCAGGAGGGCGCGCGCGTCGAGGGCGATGTGGACCTCGGATCCCGTCGCCACGAGGATGACGTCGGGAACCACTCCGGACGCGTCGGCGAGGACGTAGGCGCCGCGTGCCGCCCCCTCGGCCGGGGCGTTCGCCAGGTTCCCGCGGTCGAGCACCGGGAGGTTCTGCCGGGTCAGGACGAGACCGGCGGGCCGGTCGGTGTGCTCCAGGACCGTCCGCCAGCAGACCACCGTCTCGTTCGCGTCGCCCGGGCGTACGACGTCGAGCCCGGGGATCGCCCGCAGTGCGGCGAGGTGTTCGACGGGCTGGTGCGTCGGACCGTCCTCGCCCAGACCGATCGAGTCGTGCGTCCACACATAGGTGACGGGCAGCTTCATCAACGCGGCCAGGCGGACAGCGGGGCGCATGTAGTCGCTGAACGTCAGGAACGTACCGCCGTAGGGGCGGGTCAGGCTCTGCAGGGCGATGCCGTTGAGGGCGGCTCCCATGGCGTGTTCACGGATGCCGAAGTGCAGGGTCCTCCCGTAGGGACCGCCCTTGAACTCCGCGGTCTGCCGGTCCGCCGGAACGAAGGAGGGCTCGTCCTCCATCGTGGTGTTGTTGCTCCCGGCCAGGTCCGCGGAGCCGCCCCACAGTTCGGGCAGCACGGGAGCCAGGGCACCGAGCACCTTGCCGGACGCCTTGCGGGTGGCCATGCCCTTCGCGTCGGCCGGAAACGCGGGCAGTGCCTCGGTCCAGCCTTCCGGGAGCCGCTGCTCCCGGAGGCGGTCCAGAAGCGCGGCCCGCTCCGGGTTCGCGGCTCGCCAGCTCTCGTACCCCGGCTGCCACTGAGCCCGCGCCGCCCGGCCCCGCTCACCGACCGCGCGGGTGTGGACGAGGACCTCGTCCTCGATGGCGAAGGACACCTCGGGGTCGAAGCCCAGGAGCTTCTTCGTGCCGGCGACCTCCTCGTCGCCCAGGGCCGACCCGTGCGCCTTGCCGCTGTTCCTCTTCGTCGGGGCGGGCCATCCGATGATGGTGCGCAGCATGATCAACGACGGGCGGGTCCGGTCCTCCTTGGCCGCTTCGATCGCGGCGAGCAGCGCGTCGACGTCCTCGACGTAGTCGCCCGTGCGGGTCCAGTCGACCGTCTGCACGTGCCAGCCGTAGGCGGCGAAGCGGGCGGGGACGTCCTCGCTGAAGGAGATGTCGGTGTCGTCCTCGATGGAGATGTGGTTCGAGTCGTAGAACACCACCAGGCTGCCGAGCCGCTGGTGGCCGGCGAGCGACGCGGCCTCGGAGGCCACGCCCTCCATCATGTCGCCGTCGGAAGCCACCACGTACACCTGGTGGTCGAAGGGGCTGGCGCCCGGCGCGGCGTCCGGGTCGAGGAGCCCCCGCTCCCGGCGGGCCGCCATCGCCATGCCGACCGCAGCGCCCATGCCCTGGCCCAGCGGGCCGGTGGTGACTTCGACACCGCGGGTGTGCCGGTACTCCGGATGCCCGGGCGTCGCCGAATCCCAGGTCCGCAGCGCCTCCAGATCCTCCATCTCCAGGCCGTAGCCCGCGAGATAGAGCTGGATGTACAGGGTGAGGCTGGTGTGACCGCAGGAGAGTACGAAGCGGTCCCTGCCCAGCCATTGGTCATCGGCCGGATCGTGCCGCATGACCTGCTGGAACAGCAGATAGGCGAGCGGCGCCAGGCTCATCGCCGTGCCCGGGTGGCCGTTGCCGGTCTTCTGTACGGCGTCGGCGGCCAGCACCCGGACGGTGTCCACCGCCCGCACGTCCACCGGACCCCAGCCGGCCCGGTCCGCCACCGGCAGCGCGAGGCCGGGGTCGCGCGGTGCGGTGCTGCCGGAAGAGGATCGCTCGGGCGCCATGGTGGTGTCTCCCTCGGGATGTCGCTTACCGGCCCGTACGGGCCCGGCCCTGTGGCTCGGTCCCTCTTGGCATCCTCGGTTCCCTGGGCGCCCTTCGCATCCCGGGGCGGGAGCGGTGGAGCGGATCGGGCGATGCTTCGGGGAAGCCGGCCGGGACGACGCGTACCCGTTCCTGCCCGAGACACGCTCGGCACCTGTCACTTCCGGCCTCGTTCCCGGCTCTCCCGGCGCGGTCCGCGCGGGACCGTGCCGATTCTCGCCGTGCCCGGCTCAGTCCGCGGCGCGGAAGCCCCGCAGGCGCAGGCTGTTGCCGACGACGAAGACGGAGGAGAAGGCCATGGCCGCTCCGGCGATCATCGGGTTGAGCAGTCCGGCGGCGGCGAGCGGCAGGGCGGCCACGTTGTAGGCGAAGGCCCAGAACAGGTTCGAGCGGATGGTGCCGAGCGTCCTGCGGGAGAGCCGGATCGCGTCGGCTGCGGCCCGCAGGTCTCCCCGTACGAGGGTCAGATCGCCGGCCTCGATGGCGGCGTCGGTACCGGTGCCCATCGCGATCCCGAGATCGGCCTGGGCGAGTGCGGCAGCGTCGTTGACGCCGTCACCGACCATCGCCACGCTGCGGCCCTCCGCCTGGAGCCTCTTGACGACGGCCACCTTGTCCTCGGGCATGACCTCGGCGATGACGTCGCCGATGCCGACCTCGGCGGCCACGGATTCGGCGACGGCCTTGTTGTCGCCGGTCAGCAGCACCGGGGTCAGGCCCAGTCCGCGCAGCCGCCTGATCGCCTCGGGGCTGGTCTCCCTGACCACGTCGGCCACCTCCAGGACCGCACGCGCCTCGCCGTCCCAGGCGACGAGCACGGCGGTCCTCCCTGCCTTCTCGGCGTCGTCCTTGGCCCTCCTGAGCTGCTCGGGCAGGTCGATGGCCCACTCGATGAGCAGCTTCTCCCGGCCTGCGAGAACGGCGTGGCCCTCGACGACGCCCTGCACGCCGAGGCCGGGGACGCCGGCGAAGTCCTCGGGGGTGGGCAGGGCACCGGCCTTCGCGACTGCCCCGGTGGCGATCGCTCGGGCGATCGGGTGCTCGGAGGCGTGCTCCAGGGCGCCCGCGAGACGCAGGACCTCCTTCTCGTCCGTGTCCCCGACGGTGCGCACGCCGACCAGGGTCATCAGCCCGGTGGTGACGGTGCCGGTCTTGTCCAGGACGATGGTGTCCACCCTGCGGGTGCTCTCCAGTACCTCCGGGCCCTTGATGAGGATGCCGAGCTGGGCGCCACGGCCGGTACCGACCATGAGGGCGGTCGGGGTGGCCAGGCCGAGTGCGCAGGGGCAGGCGATGATCAGGACGGCGACGGCGGCGGTGAACGCGGCCGTGAGGCCGGTGCCGTTGCCGAGCCAGAAGCCGAGCGTGGCGAGCGCGAGCCCGATGACGACCGGCACGAACACCGCGGAGATCCTGTCGGCGAGGCGCTGGGCGGCGGCCTTGCCGTTCTGCGCGTCCTCGACGAGCGCTGCCATGCGGGCGAGCTGGGTGTCGGCACCGATCCGGGTGGCCTCGACGACCAGCCGGCCCCCGGCGTTCAGCGTCGCCCCGGTGACGGTGTCGCCGACGGACACCTCGACGGGTACGGACTCCCCCGTGAGCATCGACGCGTCCACGGCGGAGGACCCCTCGACGACGGTGCCGTCGGTGGCGATCTTCTCCCCGGGACGGACCAGGAAGCGGTCGCCCACCCGCAGATCCGCGGTGGGCACGGTGACTTCGAGTCCGCCGCGCAGGAGGGTCACCTCCTTGGCGCCGAGCTCCAGGAGTGCCTTGAGAGCGGCACCCGCCTTGCGCTTGGAGCGGGCCTCGAAGTACCGGCCGGCCAGGATGAAGGCCGTGACACCCGCCGCGGCCTCCAGATAGATGTTCCCCGCGCCGTCGGTGCGGGCGATCGTGAACTCGAAGGGGTGCGTCATGCCCGGTGTGCCGGCCGTTCCGAGGAAGAGCGCCCACAGTGACCACAGGAAGGCGGCGCCGGTACCGACGGAGATCAGGGTGTCCATCGTGGCCGCCCCGTGCCGGGCGTTGGTGAGGGCGGCGCGGTGGAAGGGCCAGGCCGCGTACGTGACGACGGGCGCGGCAAGGGTGAGCGAGAGCCACTGCCAGTACTCGATCTGCAGGGCGGGGATCATCGCCATCGCGACGACGGGTACGGCGAGGACGACCGCGATGACCAGGCGCTGACGCAACGGCCTCAGCTCGTTGTCGGCACGCTCGTCGTCGCTCATGCCGCTCGCGGCGTCCTCGTCGTTGCCGGTCCGGGGCCGGGTGGGTACCTGGGCGGAGTAGCCGGTCGCCTCTACGGTGGCGATCAGTTCCTCGACCGAGATGTCGTCGCCATGGGTGACCTTCGCCTTCTCGGTGGCGTAGTTGACGGTGGCCTCGACCCCGTCCATGCGGTTCAGCTTCTTCTCTATGCGGGCCGCGCACGAGGCGCAGGTCATACCGCTGATGGCGAGCTCTACCCGGGCGGCGCCCGGCGTCCTGGTGGTCATGTGGCTGCTCCTACGTTCGGCGGGGGGCCCGGGCCGGAAGTACGGGTCGACGGAGGCCGGGGTGCGAGGGCTCCCCCTTGAGATCCTGATACCCCCATGGGGTACCTTGAAGATCTCCAGGTATACCCCCCTCCCGTATCTTGCGCAAGCCGGCGCGGGGCCTTGCGTATACCCCTAGGGGTATAGCCTGATGACGGTGGGCACCGCCCCGGAGCCCGCCCGGACGACAAGGAGCAGCCATGAACACCGCCGGGAGGATCACGTCCTTCACCGCAGCACTCGCTGTGTCCTTCGGCGCCGCCTACGGCCTCGGCAACACCGTCGGCCCTCTGGGCGGCACCGAACCGGCCCCGCAGGCCGACCACATGAACAGCACGGCGTCGGAGGGAAGTGGCGACGGCAGCGACCCTGCGCCATCACCGCCCGGAGGGCTCCAGATCTCCGAAGGCGGCTACACCCTCGACCTCTTCACCCCGCGCCTGAAGGCGGCACAGGAGGGCGAACTGCGTTTCGCCGTACGCGACCGGCCCGGTCGGCCGGTCACGGCGTACCAGCGCGAGCACGACAAGGAACTCCACCTCATCCTCGCCTCACGTGACCTGGCCACCTATCGGCACCTGCACCCCACCCGGGCCGCCGACGGCACCTGGAGCACCCCCGTCACCCTCCCTGCCGCCGGTGACTACCGGGTCTTCGCGGACTTCACCCCCGGCGCGAGGAACGCCCCCGACCTCACTCTCGGCGCCGACCTCGCCGTGTCCGGCGCCTACAAGCCCGCCGAGCTCCCCAAGCCGTCCCGCACCGCCACGGTCGACGGCTACACCGTGACCCTGAACGGGACGCTTCGGCCCGGCGCCGCGGAAGACCTCAGGCTCGACGTCAGCAGGGGCGGCCGCCCGGTCACCGACCTCCAGCGCCACCTCGCCGCCTACGGACACCTCGTCGCCCTGCGCGCCGGTGACCTCGCCCACCTGCACGTCCACCCGACCGGGGAGCCCGGTGACGGCAGCACCGAGACCGGTCCGGAGGTCTCGTTCACCGCGACGGCGCCCAGTTCCGGGACCTACCGCCTCTTCCTGGACTTCAAGCACAACGGCACGGTCCGCACCGCGGCCTTCACGGTCCGGGCCGGAGCGGCGCCGTTCACCCCCCGGCCCGCCGAGCCCACGACGGAGCACGAGGACGGCGGCCACACGCACTGAACCAGGGTCATTTCGGAGGCGGTGCCACGGGCTCGGGTCAAGTGGTGCGCACTCAGCGGGGCGTGCTGATGCCCGCGCACGGCGCGGCGGCCCGGACCGCGGCCTGACCGGGGTGGGTCAGTCCCAGCGGTCCTGGTTGATGAAGTGGCCGAAGCCCCGCCAGGAGTTGGGTCCCATGGCCCCGTCGATGGGTCCGGTGTAGCCGTTGGCGGCGGCCAGTCGTTGGACCGCGGCCCAGGAGTTGGGTCCCATCACGCCGTCGATGGGTCCGGTGTAGCCCCAGTTGCGCATGTTCCTCTGGAGCGCGGCGTATGTGTTGGTCCCGGGGACACCGTCGATCGGGCCGGTGTAACCGGACTCGATCCGCAGCCAGTTCTGCGTCCGCTTCCACATGATCGGACCCGGAATACCGTCCTGCTCGGTCGTCGACTTCGGCAGCGCGTCCCCTCCGGGCGGCGGGTCGGTGGGCTCCGTGAGGTCGAAGGCCCAGGAGCGGGCGAGGTTGAGGTCGACGGGAGAGACTCCGCCCGCGGATCCGACCGACGTGTACTGGTGGGCGGCCCAGGCGGGGTAGCGGCCGCCGAGGTCCGGTGCGCCGGGATAGGTGCCGTTGTCGGACCCCCAGGATGCCGCCCACAGGTGAGCGCCGGCGGCGACGGTGCGGCTCCAGGTACCGGCCCGCAGCGCACCGGCGCTGATGTAGAACCAGGGCACGTAGGCGCCGACCCGTTCCCGTACGCGGTTGAACCAGGCGGACACATCCGTGTCGTTCCACAGCCGGGTGGAGTCGTCGAGCACCTCGACGTCCAGCGCGAGCACGTCACCGACGCGGTAGTCGTGGAGGTGGTCCACGAAGTAGTCGGCGGCGGCGGTGGGAGTGAGGAAGTCCCCCGACAGCCAGTAGTGGCCCACGCGCAGACCTGCGGCGCGGGCGCCGTCCACATGGCCGGCGTAGGAGGACGTGACGTAGGGGCCCTCGGCGAGCTGGCACCCTCCGGCCTTGGCGATGAGGAAGCTACGGCCTTCCCCGACGGCGCGGGCGTAGTCGATGCCGCGCTGGTAGTTCGAGACGTCCACGCCCTGCACGTCGGCAGCGGGAGCCGGCCCGGTGGTGGCCGCGGCGCGGGCGGCCGTGACGATGCCGGCCGGGGCCAGGGCCGTCGCGACGGCGCCACGGATCAAGGTTCTCCTGCGCATGCTTCCTCCGGTGGGGGCGGGGCTCACAGCGGCAAACGTGACATGTTCTTATCAATATCTATGCGCGTAGGCTACCGTGGTGCCGCGTTCCTCCGCCAGCTCAAGTCGCCGTATTAACAAGGGAGTTGCTGTGTGCGAGAACCATCGGCCTGACGACGGCCGGCAGGATCGGCCACGGCTCGAGATGAGCCGCCGCACCCTGCTGCGCGGCTCGGTCACCACGCTCGGCCTGGCCGCCGGCGGCGTACTGTTCTCGGGAACCGCCGCCCACGCCCTGGACATCTACAACCCGTTCAGCGGCTACCGGATGACGGGTACCTGGCAGGATCACCTCAACAGTGGCTCCCTGGGCGGGCTCGACTACGGGATGGGCGTCGGAACTGCGCTGCCCGCCGCCGGCGCCGGCGTCGTCACCAACATCCCGAACAACGGCACGGGTGGACACACGGTGACCATCACCCACAGCGACGGGTACCGGACGCAGTACATGCACCTGTCGCAGTTCCTGCTGGCCAACGGCACCTCGGTCGGCAAGGGCGCCATCGTCGGACGGTCCGGGGGTGCCGTCGGTGCCCCCGGCTCCGGGAGCTCAACCGGACCGCACGTCCACTGGCATCTGATCACCCCGGGCGGCACCCGGGTCAACCCGCTCAATTACCTGGGCGGGGGCGGCGGGCTGCCGAAGTCGACGACCGAGCAGGACGGTATTCCGGGTCCGATCATGTGGAAGCGGACGCAGAACTGGCTGCGGATCGAGTCCGGTTACACCGGCCCGATCGACGGTGTCCCCGGGACCAACACATACGCCGCGCTCCAGAGGAACATGCGCAACTGGGGCTACACCGGACCCATCGACGGCGTGATGGGACCCAACTCCTGGGCCGCGGTCCAACGACTGGCCGCCGCCAACGGCTACACCGGACCCATCGACGGGGCCATGGGACCCAACTCCTGGCGGGGCTTCGGCCACTTCATCAACCAGGACCGCTGGGACTGACCCACCCCCTTCGGCGCACAAGGAAATCCCCGGTCCGCAATTGCGGATCGGGGATTTTCTCACGTATATTGAATTCTTCTGTGTGCCCACAGAAAAGGCCCCGCACAGGGGGCCTACCAGAAACACAGTATCCGGCAGGGAGCCATTTTGTCAAATCGGGAAAGCGTCGAATTGGAGAAGGAGCAGGAATACGTCGACCGGCTCCATCACCGTGTCGACGTGCTGCGCGGGGCCGCCTCGGACGCCGTCGAGGAGGCGCTGACGCCGGTCGGGACCGGCCTGCAGGCGCGCCTCGAACGCGATGTCCGCGTCGCGGAACGCTCGGGTCTGGTGGCTGCCCTCGACGCGGTGGACGGTTCGCTGTGTTTCGGGCGCATCGATCTCGCGAACGGCGACACGCACCACATCGGCCGGATCGGGATCCGCGAGGACGACACCGAACACACTCCCCTGCTGATCGACTGGCGTGCGCCGGTCGCCCGCCCCTTCTATCTCGCCACCGGGCACACACCGATGGGGCTGCGCCGGCGTCGGCACCTCACCACCGAGGGCCGCGTCGTCACCGAACTGCACGACGAGGTCCTCGACCTCGGGGACCGGGAGCGCACCGGCTTCGAGGACCCGAGCGGCGATGCCGTGCTGCTCGCGGCCGTGGACTCCGCCCGCACCGGCCGCATGGGCGACATCGTGCGGACCATCCAGGCGGAGCAGGACCGGATCATCCGCGCCCCGCACCGCGGTGTACTCGTCGTCGAGGGTGGCCCGGGCACGGGCAAGACCGCTGTCGCGCTGCACCGGGCGGCCTTCCTCCTGTACGAGCACCGCGAGCTGCTCGCCAAGCGTGCCGTCCTGATCGTGGGCCCCAACCCCGCCTTCCTGCGCTACATCGGCGAGGTGCTGCCCGCGCTCGGCGAGACGGGTGTCCTGCTCTCCACGCAGGCCGAACTCTTCCCGGGCGTCCACGCACGCGGCACCGACGCCCCGCGCGCCGCCGCCGTCAAGGGCGGCGAACCGATGGCCGAGGCGCTCGCCCTCGCCGTACGCGACCGGCAGCAGCTGCCCGAGCCCGGCGCCCCGCTGATCATCCGGAACGACGACGGGGACCTCGTCCTCGACTGGGAGATCGCCTACGAGGCCCGGCAGGGGGCCCGCGACACCCGCCTCCCGCACAACCTCGCCCGCCCGTACTTCGCCTTCCGGATCATCGACGCCCTCACCGCGCAGCTCGGCGAGCGCCTCGGTGCGGACCCGTACGGCGGCCCCAACTTCCTCGGCCCGGACGACTTCGCCCAGTTGGGCAAGAGCGTCGCCGTCAGTGAGGAGGTGCACGCCGCCATCGACGCGCTGTGGCCCGAGCTCACCCCGGAGGAGTTCCTGACGGACTATCTGGCCGAGCCCGTGTACGTGCCGGACGAGGACGCCGACGCCATCCGTCGAGCGCCGGGCGACGGGGAGTGGACCCCCGCCGACGTCCCGCTGCTCGACGAGGCCGCCGAACTGCTCGGGGCGGACGACAGCGCCGATCGGGCCGCCGCCGAGGCAGGGCGCCAGGAGCGGATCGCGTACGCGCAGGCCGTCCTGGAGATGTCGCGGGGCTCGGAGACGTACGAGTTCGAGGACGAGGAGGAGTCCGAGATCCTCGCCGCCCACGACATCATCGACGCCGAACGCATGGCGGAGCGGCAGGAGGAGGCCGACCACCGCAGCGCGGCCGAACGCGCCGCCGCCGACCGGACCTGGGCGTTCGGGCACATCATCGTCGACGAGGCGCAGGAGCTGTCGCCCATGGCGTGGCGGCTGCTGATGCGCCGTTCGCCGACACGCTCGCTGACCCTTGTCGGCGACCCGGCGCAGACCTCCGAGGAGGCCGGGGTCGGCTCGTGGGACACGATCCTCCAGCCGTACGTCGGTGACCGCTACGAACACGTCAGGCTGGGCGTGAACTACCGTACGCCTGCCGAGATCATGGAGCTCGCCGCCCGTGTCGTACGGGCCGTGGACCCGTCGTTCGAGCCTCCCGGCTCCGTGCGGTCCACCGGTGAGGCGCCCTGGACGCGCGACGCCGGCGAGGATCTGGCGGGCGCGGTGGCGCTCGCGGTCGCTGAGCTGATGCCCGAGGAGGGACGACTCGCGGTGATCGCGCCTGCGGCGCTCCACGAGGAGGTCGCTGCCCGGCTGGACGGTGTGACGGCCGGTGAGGAGCCCGATCTCACCCGCACGGTGGTGCTGCTCGACCCGCGCCAGGCCAAGGGGCTCGAATTCGACCATGTACTGGTCGTGGAGCCCGCCAGGTACGGGACCAGCGACCTGTACGTGGCACTGACCCGCGCCACGCAGCGCCTGGGCATCGTCCACCGTGAAGAGCTGCCGGCTTCGCTGACGACGCCGCCGCCGGGCAGTGCCCCGGCAGCCGCGGGCACTAACGGGTAATGGGTATGGGCGGGTAATGAGGGCTTCCTACCGTGGCGCGGCATCATGGTCCGGCGTACGGAGGGAATGCGGTGACTCCGTCAGCGGTGGAGATCGTCACCATCAGGGTGCTCGGCGGCTTCCGGGTGGACCGCGCCGGTGAGACGGCCCCGGCCGCGCGGTGGTCACGGCCCGGTGCGCGCCGGTTGCTCAAGGCCCTGGCACGGGCGGACGGCGGGCGGATGCACCGCTCGAGGAGCGGGCCGGGGCGGACCAGGACGGAGGCGCTCTGCGTGCCCGGGCCGTCGACGGGCGCGGGCAGGATCGCCAGTTCGCGGTCGACGATCACCATCTCTATTGGAAGCCTGGGTGCTGATCGTGCTTCCTCCCCCGCGTCGACGTACCGGCCGATCCGGCCCGGACCGCCGGGGCTCTCCAGTGCCCGGCGGTCGTAGACCGTCCGGTAGCGCACCCCTGCCGAAAGCTGTTCCATTTCACGGTCGTTGGCGAGCAGGTCGAGGCCGGCGGCGCGGGACACGTACGGCGGGATGCCGAAGACGAGGACCTCCTTGCGCGCGTTGCTCCGGAGCTGGTCGAACCGCTGGGCGACCGTTGCGCCGGGGATGAACTCCACCGGCACGGAGTCGGTCCTCTGCTGCTCCGCGGTCGTTCGGTACGCGGCGGCGAGCCGGCCCATGGCCGCGCGGGCCACGTGCAACTCCTGCATCGCGCAGCAGGACTTCGCCCGCGATGTCCGGCGGGGAGACGATCACCCGGGGCCCCTCACCTTCCGTCCTGGTCAGCAGGCCCCGCGCCGCCAGACCGGTCGGCTACACCTCGATCCGCTCGGGCGGCAGTCCTGTCAGCGCGGGCAACCGGTCGACACGGCAGGGCCCCTGCCGTACGAGCTCTGCATAGATCCGGGTCTCCTCATCGGTCAGTCCCAGCGCTTCGGACATCACAATCCCTCCCTGTTCCGGCACGGTCGGCTTCAGGCTCCCGGTCTGCGCGGGTGGGCGAAACCAGCAGGAACGGGAGGCCCCGCCCGCTGTAACACCCCAGTAACGGCGGCCGTGTACACAGCAGCCGTACAGGTGCCATTTGATCGTTGGGGTGTGCGCATGCCAGTACCGGCCGAACTCTCACGCGCCCCGATGCTGTCCCTGCACCTCCTCGGGGGGTTCGCGGCGGTCCGCGACGACGGCGTGGCGATCCCCCGCCGGTGGCGGCGCAGCACCGCGCAGACCCTGGTGAAGCTGCTGGCGGTGGCTCCTGGTCTGCGCCGCCACCGCGAGGAGGTCATGGATCTGCTGTGGCCGGACGCCCCGATGGACACGGCGGTGCGGAATCTTCGCGTCACCCTGCATGCCGCCCGCCACGCGTTGCAGCCCGAGCTGGCACCGCGGGTTCCTTCCTCCTATCTGATCGCGGAGGGCGATCTGCTGTTCCTGGCGCCGGACCGGGTGCGGGTCGACGCCGACGGGGCCGAGGAGGCCGGGCGCGCCGCGCTCGCTTCGGGGGACGCCGACGTGATCGGAGAGGCACTGCAGGTCCTGGACCGCGAGCTGTTGCCGGAGGACCGGTACGCGGACTGGGCCGGGGAGCGCCGTCGCCGCATCGAGGTGCTGCGCGAGCGGCTCGTACCGGCTCTGGCCGAGCGGCTGTTGGCCGACGGTCGCACCGAGGCGGCGATCGGTGTGCTGCGGGACGCGGTCGACCGCTCGCCCGCCGACGAGCCGTTGAACCTGCTGCTGGCCCGCACGTGGTGCGACATGGGCAGGCCGCGGCAGGCCATCCGCCAGTACCACGCCTGCCGTGAGGCGCTCGACGATGAGCTCGGGGTGCGTCCCGGTGCCGCGCTGGAGGCGTTGCACCGTACCGCCCTGTCCGCACTGGATGCTCTCGGCACGGCGCCGGTCGCCCGGACCGCGCCGGAGCCCACGCCCTTGCCACCCGCGATCCGACGTCCCGAACGGCTCCCGCTGTTCGGCCGCGAGCGCCCTCTGGCGCTGCTCGCCGAGCACGCCTCGGCGTCGGCGGGCGACACCCCGCTCGTCGTGGTGCGCGGTGAGGCGGGGATCGGGAAGACCAGGCTGGTCGCGGAGGCGGCGCGCTGCGCGGCGGCGCAGGGTGTGTGCGTGCTCTGGGGCACGAGCCACGAGGCGGAGGGGCAGACACCGTACGGGGTGTTCGCCGACGCGCTCGACGGTCACCTCGCCGGCTGCAGCGCCGAGGAGCGTTCCCGGGTCAGCGCCGAGCACAGCGGCCTCGCCGCCCTGCTGCCCTCCCTGGGCGGCGGGCCGCCGGCCGCCGCCAGCCCGGAGGAGGAGCGCGCCCGGCTGTTCCGGGCCGTCGCCGGTGTCCTCACCGACCTTGCGGCCACCCGGCCGGTCCTCGTCGTCCTCGACGATGTGCACGCCGCCGATCCGGGTTCGCTGAGCCTGCTGCATCACCTGGTGCGGACCGCGCAGGCCAGACGATGGAGGTTCATCGCCACCTGCCGCGACGACACCCTCGATCCGGACGACGTGCGGCGGCAGGTGCTCGACGGCATCCTGCGGCAGCGGATGGCGATGGAGGTCGACCTGCTGCGTCTGAGCCGTGCCGACTGCGCGGGACTCGCCGCCGCGGCAGCCGGCCGCGGCGGGCCGGCTGAGGACCGCCGTACCGCCTCACGCATCTTCCGGCTGTCGCTCGGGAACCCGCTGTTCACCCTGGAACTCACCACCAGTGCGGAATCGGACCTGGAACGCATGGGACCCCGCCACCGCACCACCGCCGAACCGGCCGCGGACGCCGTCCCGGACAGCATCCGGCGCCTGGTCGGCGGACGGCTGGCCCGGCTCCCCGGGGACGCCCGGCGCACCCTCGTGGCCCTGTCCGTGGCGGGCGGCACCGCGGTCTCGCTCGCCGAGCTCCAGGCCGTCACCTCCGCCGGGCTGCATCCGCCGCTGGACGGGGCGGAGGTCGTGGCGGCGCTCGATGCGGCAGCCGGTTCCGGCATTGTCGAGGAGCGCGATGTGGTCCTCGGCGGCCGTCAGGTCCTCGGCTACGCGTTCCGACACCCGCTGGTACGACTGGCGTGTGCCGAACAGCTCAGCAGGGCCGCGCGACGTCGCCTCCATCAGGCGTATGCCGACACCGTGCTCGGGCTGCGTCCCGATGCCGTCGACACCCTCGCCTTCCACATGTCGGTGGCGGACGACTCACGAGCACCTGTCTTCCTCAGGGCCGCCGCCGACCGGGCCGCCGCCCTGTACGCCAACGACAGTGCAAGCGACTACTACCGCGAACTGGTGGCCCAACTCGACGCCACGGACAGCGTCGCGGCCGCCGAGGCGCGGCTCGCCTGGGGGAATGTGCTCCGCCGCGCGGCACGGTATCCGGAGGCCGAGGAGGTACTGCGGTGTGCGCTCCGCGATCTGGCGTCGGCCGCCGAACACGCCGGGGCGCTCCGTGCCGCGGTGTCCCTGGCCGAGGTGCTCGGACGTGCCGGGCGCCCGCTCGAAGGTCTCGCGGTGCTCCGTGAGGCGCCCTCGCCGAAGCGGTCCACGGTTGCCGACCGGGTCGGTCTTCATCTCGCCGAGGGCGCGCTCAGCTTCTACGCCGGGCGGCCCGACGGGACGATGGCCGCGCTGCGCCGGGCGGAGCTGGAGGCGGCCCGGCTGCCCGAGGACGACCGCGATCCGCTGCTGTCCCGCCTGTTCACGATCCGTGCCGCTTCGCTGCTCACCTCCGGGCAGGTACGCGAGAGCCGCGGGGCGGCCGAGGCGGCACTGCTGACCGGCGAGCGGACCGGTGATGCGGCGCTGATCTCCAGCGCACTCTCCGTCGTGGGTGAACTGGCCCGCGAGGAGGGCCGGACGGAGGCCGCACGGGACTGCGCACGGCGCGCGGTGTCGGTCGCCCGGCGTACCGGGGACCCTACGGTGCTCGCCTTCGACCAGAGCAATCTGGCGGGCGCCGAACTACTGGTGGGCGATCACCGGCGGGCGACGGCACTGGCGAACGCGGCGGTCCGGCTGGCCCGTTCACTCGGTTCCTCGTGGGTGCTGCCCTACGCGCTGGTGGGGCTCGCCGAGGTCGAGCTGCGCTGCGGGCGGCTGGCGGAGGCGGACGAGGCGCTGCGCGAGTGTGCCGACACGGGGGCGCTGGCGCGTGACCCTCAGATACTGGAGGGGATGCGGCGGCTGGCGCAGGAGCTCGTCGCCGCCAGGGCCGCACAGGCGGACGGATCGCAACCGTCACGGCCGAGGGAGCGCATGGGTATTCCGGCCCCAGGAAGGTGAGTCGGCGCTCCCCCGGCCGGCGCGCTCGGACAGCGCGCCGGCCGGGGGCCGGGTCGTGCCCGGTCCGAGGACCGGATCTACCTCCGGGTGGACGCCGGACCGGCGCTGCCGTTGATGACGAACTGCGATCCTGGTTCGACCACGACGTCACCGTCGGCCGAGCCGGTGATGGTCACACCGGTCAGGGTCGCACTGCCCCGCGCACCTCCGTGGGCGAGGATTCCGGACCCGTTGACGGAATTGTCGATGCGGACGTTCGAGATCTGCGCTCCGGGCACGGACCCGCCGCCCGACTTGAACTGGATGCCGTCGTAGGTCGAGTCATGGATGTCGGTGTCCCGGATCGTGACGCCGGGAATGTCCTGACCGGCCGCGAACAGGGTGATGGCACCGAACTCCTGGGCCTCGCCCCAGAACGCACCGCCCGTGCGGTGGAGCGCGTTGTTGGCGATGAGTGTCTGCCCGGAGAAAGGCAGCGGATCATGGTCCGTCGCCAGCATGATGCCCGGGTAGTTCATCGTGTCGGCGATGATGTTGTTCTCGATCGTGTTGCCGTAACCGCCGTATACCGCAATGCCGTTGGCCCTCCAGGGCAACTGGATGGTGTTGTTGCGGAAGTGGTTGTCATGGCCGATGTCCACCGACGGATTCTTGACGTACTTGCTCGACCACACGGCCAGTGCGTCGTCGCCGGTGTTCCTGAACGAGGAGTTGAACACGGTCGAATTGCGCGTGCCGTTCGCGAAGTTGATGCCGTCCGCGTACGTGTTGCGAATCCGCATGCCGGTGAACTCGACGCCGTCGCCCGGTCCCCAGAGGTCCGGGATGTTGTCGTAGTCACGGCCGACCCACACGCCCACGTTCGCGTGCTCCAGCCACACGTTGGTGATCTTGGTGCCATCGCCGAAGCGTCCGTTCAGACCCACTCCGCCCTCGGCGTTGCCGTCTCCGCCCCGGATGGTGCCGGAACCGAAGATCGCCAGGTCCGAGATCTTGGTGTTGTCGTCGATGTCGAAGCCGAAGTTCCCCTCGTGCGGGTGGTTGATGCCGCCCGCGTTCTGGGGCTGGGTGAGGGTGTACAGCTGGGAGTGCCACATGCCCGCGCCGCGGATGGTGACGTCCTTGATGCCGACCTGGTTGAACTGGCCCCGGTTCAGCGGGTCGTCGGTCAGGATCTTCTGCTCCTGCCGCCACTGGCCCTGCGGGATCCACACGCAGCCGATGTCACCGTTCTGATCGGCCGTCACTGCCCGCTGGATGGCGTCCGTGTCGTCGATTCCGTCGTTCGGGACGGCACCGTAGGTGGTGATCGACGTGCATCCGGCCGGCTGGGCGGCGGGCGGCGCCACCTGCTCCAGATCGACGAGGTCGATGATGTAGAAGGAGGCCGAGTCGCCCGCGTCGCGCTGGAGACGGAACTTCGTGCCGGCGGGGTAGGTCTGGCCGAGCAGGGCGTTGGACTCGTCGAACAGCCTGCGGGCGTCGGCCTGCGGCTGGTTGGACAGGCCTTCGGGACTGTCCGTGTCACCGTAGAGCCAGCTGTGCTTGGAGGAGAGTGTCAGCTTGCGGGCGAAGGTGTCGTTGACGTACAGGCTGATCGTGGCTTCCGTCCCGCCGCCACCGGAGGCGTCGGGGATCGAGTTGCGGACCACGAGGGAGTTGGACGGTACGGTCGAGGTGACCTCGACGTACTGGCCGGTGGAGTTCAGCCGCACGGATTCGCGGCCCGAGGATTCGGTGGCGAAGTTGGTGTGCCCGAAGGTGCGCTCCTGGTCGGCCTTCAGCAACGTGCCCTCGTAGTCGGCCTGTTCCGCCTCGTACTCGGTGTACGGGACCGCAGCCCCCCGGCCGACCACGATGGCGCGGGAGAAGACGTTGTTGTTCTCGTTGGTCTCGGTGAGGACTCCGGTCGCGTCCGCGGTGGCGGTCAGGTTGGCCCCGCCGCTCTTCGCGGTCCAGCTCCCGCTGATGGGCACGCTGACCGTACCTCCGGCGGGAACGGCCCCGGTCGCGCCGTTCAGTGTGGTGCTCTCCGCCAGGAGACGAGTGACCGTCGAGGAACTCACCGCCGTGGTACCGCGATTGTGTACGGAGACGGTGAAGGTGACGGCGGCGCCCACCGCGGGATTCGACGGGCTGGAGGTGATGCCCAGCACCTCCAGGTCGGGTCCGGGGCTCTGGGAGACCACGAGCTTCGACGCGGCGGTGCGGCTGTTGTTGCTGTTGTCCTGCTCGACGATCGTGTCGGTCGGGTCAACGACGGCCGAGACGCTGTAGGCGCCCATCGGGCGCTTGCCGACGGCGACCGGCACGGTGGCCGATGCTCCGGCGGCGAGACCGCCCACGGACGCGCTGCCGGCGACCAGGCCTTCGAGGCTGACGTCGACCGTCGTCGCGGCGGACGCCGCCGTACCCGTGTTGCGCACCGTGGCGTTCACGGTGACGTCGTCCTTCTCCGACGGCGTGGCGGGCGACCATGCCAGCTCGGAGACGGTCAGGTCGGGGTTGGGGGCGGCGGTCCCGACGACCTGGATCTCTGCTGCCTGCGCACCGGGCGCACCGGTGTTGGAGAAGAACTTGAGCTGTACGTCCGCGTACCGGCCGCTGACCGGGATGGTCACCGTGTTCTGGTTGCCGGAGGGGTTGAAGGAGTAGTCGGCGCGGTCCTTCAACGAGGCGAATATTGTGGCGTCCTGGGCGCGGCCGAGCACCTGGACGCTCTGCGTACGGGTCGCCCACGCCTGGTCCGGGGAGAGCTTGACGACGACGGCCTCGATGTCGGCGTCGGCGCCGAGCTTCACCGTCAGCGTCGAGGGGTATCCGTTCGACTCCCAGTACGTGGAGAGTTTGTCGTCATTGGCGTTCGCCGCCACATAGGTCTGTGTGACCGACGAAGCCTCGATCGGCTTGTTCAGTGCCAGGTTGGAGCCGTCCGGGGACGGTGGGCCGGGATCCTCCCCGCCGTCCCCGGAGACCTCCACCTGGGAGAGCTGCGCGGCGTTCCAGCCGGTGTTGGCGGTCACGTGCACCCGGATGAACCGTGCCTGCTTCGCGGGGAAGCCGATGGTGACGGTGTTGCCCGCCGAAGGGCTGAACACCCGGGCGGCCGACGCGGACAGGGTACTGAAGCCACTCCCGTCCGTGCTGCCCTGGACGGCGAGCGTCTGCGTCCGCGCCTCCCACGTCGTCGGCAGTTTCAGCACCACCTGGTCGACGTCGAACCGGTTGCCGAGGTCGATCTGGACCCACTGCGGGAAGGTGCCCGGGCTCTCCCAGTACGTCTGCTGACTGCCGTCGGTGACGTTCGACGCCGCGTAGCCACCGTGCGACCCGCTGGTCGTCGCCTGTTTACCGAGAGCCAGGTCGGGGCTCCGGACGGCCGCCGATGCGGCGACGGGCAGGAGCCCGACGGTCATCAGCGCGGCTGCCACCGCTCCGACGGCGAACCGCCGTCCGAGTTGCTTCCATCTCATGCTGTCCTCAGTTCCGTGGGCTGCGGGACCGGGAGGGCACAGCGGCGCGTCACCGACAGCGCGACGCGTTCTGCGTCACGCGGTCGGTGACGGCCGGGTACGGGCTGCCGGTACACCGATGGGGGGACGATCGGGGACGCCGGCAGGGGGAAGGCAGGCCACCCGCCGGAAACTCGCGTGCATTGCCTAGGATTTTGAGTGATCCGGTCAATATTTTGCGGTGCCGAGGTGACAGGTTTCTAGCAGGTCACACTTTTGTCAACGGTCCTCACACCGGCACCACCCTCACGCCCGCCAACTGCGCAGCTCAGCGCCACCAACCGGATCGCAAAGGATCAGGAGTGACCAGCGAAGCCCTCTCCGACGCACCACGGCCTTCGCCGTTCCTTGGCGGCGCAACCGCCAGTTGCCGGTCAGCACAGTCCGGTCGGAGGCGACGTGGCGCAGGTCCGCAGCTTCAACGCCGCCGGCACCGGGGCCGCGGGCAGTGCAATGTGTACGCTCCGGTGCGGGGGGGCCGAGCCGACACAGGACGAGTCCGGCCGGGACCGCGTGGGTCGCCGACGAGGGGACCAGGGCGATCCCCGGTCCGGCGGCGGCACTCCGCGATCCTGATGACCTTCCTGGGCTTGAAGCCCGCCCGTGCCCACGCGCCAGCGAGCATGGCGGGGCTGTCCGAGGGCGCGTCCTGGAGCCAGACCTCGTCGCACAGATAGCGCAGCTCGACGGTCCCGGCTCCCGCCAGGGAATGGCCGTGGTGGAGCGACGAGCAACTCGTCCCCGGGAGAGCCGTCGTCGTGACACCCCCGGCCGGCGGAAGACCGGACGGAGTTCACTGACCACGGCGAGATCGAGATCCCTCTCCGTGAGCTGCCGCATCAGGGTGCCGCTCCGCCCCTCGACCGCGGTGACCTCCACGTCCGGCCCGTCCCGCTTGAACTCGCGCAGGGCCGCGCGCACCAGGGAGATGGTGGCGGTGGCGAACGCACCGATGCGCAGGATTCCGCCGCGGCCCGCGTGCAGCGCGGCGCGTTCGTGTTCCGCCCTGGACCCGGAACAAGCCTTCGGACCGAGCCACCACGGCCTGGCTGCGCCCGTTCTCCCGGAGGCATTCCCTCGACCTTGACGGTGGCGCATCGTCAGGTCCTCCCCCTCCGGCTCCCAGGCGCGGAGCAGGTCGATGAGACCTGCGTCTCCGTCGATCCGCAGGGAGTCCGCCGGGATGCGGTCGTACATGAACAGGACCAGCTCACCGGCCGTGCCGCGGCCGGAGACTCCGGCCGCTTCCTGACCCTCGTCGGCAGCGGTGGCGGGCGGCGTTCCGGGGACGGGGAGACGCGTGGAGCGTGCGCCGTCGCCGTCGGCCGTCAGGCGCCAGGAGTGGCCCTCGGTGGCGTGGAAGCCGAAGGCAGTGGGCTTGTGCGGCCAGGCGCCGGGAGTTGCGCAGCAGGTGGACAGGAATTCGTCGACACCCTCGAGTGCCACCTCGTCCGGCAGCGGCTGCGGGTCACCCGCGGTGACCTGCGCGTCGTAGGTGTGCACCGCGATCTCCTGGAGCTGGTGCCGGGCGACGGCGCCGCAGGTCCTCGGCGACTGCGCCGTGCCCCACCACGTCCAGCAACCACGGTCCGGGCCGGCCTCCCGCAGTTCGTCCAGGAGCTCCTGCGTCGATGCGGCCAGCCAGGCCGGCAGGGCCTCGCGCTCCCGAGGTGGGACCGGGCCTTCCCTGCGGACTTCATCAAGGCGGCAGGGCCTGCCGCGACGGTGGCGGCCCAGGAGCGACACCCCTCGCCCAGGTGCCGCACCAGGTCGAACAGCGTCCACCCGGGGCAGGTCGGCACCTGCACGTCGAGGCTGGGCGCGGAAGCGACGGCGGCGCGGAAGGCCGGCCGTTCGTCGATCAGCCGCAGCAGACCGGGGGACTCCAGATTCTTCCCCACTCCGGATGCCTGACACTGCGCTCCGGCAACCGGACAGCGATTTCCGCTGACAACACGCCTGCCGTGGAACGCCGTTGCACTCCCGGACCCGAGGTCCAGCCTTCGTGGGCCTGGTGGTCCCGGCGGCCCCGTACCGGCTGCTGGCGCGCCGCGAGGCGCCGCAGGCAACGGATGGGCCCCGCGAGTCCTGCCCGCTCCGCAGCAGGCCTGAACTGATGAGATCGAGCCCCGCCCGGCAGTCCCTGGCCTGGGCTTCGTCGTGCCCGTCTAGAGGGGTTCCTGCTGCTCCGGCGTACCCCCGGGCATCGTGATGTGTGTCAGCACCTCGGCCGTGGTGGGTAGTGCGGGTATCAGGTCGCCGACACCCGTGACGCCCAGCAGCCTCGTCAGGTGGGGCGGTGCGGCGGCCAACGACAGGGACCCGTGCCGGTCCTTCGCGTACCGGAGGATGGCGATCATCGCGTTGAGACCGGAGGAATCGCAGAACTCCACGGGCGCCAGGTCCAGGACCAGGTGTGGCCTGCCCTGCCTGATCAGCTCCATGGCCCGGGTCCGCAAGGCCGGCGCACTGTCCACATCGATCTCTCCGGCAACCGTGAGGACGGCGATCGAGTCCGCCGGATACCTGACAGTGAGGATGAGGGTCTGGCTGTGCGTCATGGGTGTCAGTACTCCAGGCCGGGAGCGGGTCGCCGTCACGGCGGGAGCGGCGTGGCCCGCTCGAAGATCACGCATCAGATGTCGACTGCCGAACCGTACCCCATGACAACTGTTGTCGTACGGAAACCCATCGAGCCTCCGTCGCGACCCGGGGAACCTGTGGCGGACGGGGGTAGGATATTCGGGGCCGTGCATGTGTGTCCCGGAACCTCGGTCCTGGCTCTCCGTACGAGCGCAGCGGATGCCCGGCTCGATTGCTCGGTCCGGTGGCCAGACGGACGAGTGAGGCGATGCCGGATCGGAGTGTCATCAATATGGGCCTGAGCCCCGAACCCGACCATCGGTCGCGGGATGTGGCCCGTGAGGGTTCCGAGTTCGTCGAACTCCTCGAAGTCCTCTGGGAGCACGGACGCGAAGCCGTGCCGACAGGCCCGGTCTCCCCTTCCCAGCTCCGCGTGCTGTACACGCTGGACCGGGAGGAGGGCATCAATCTGCGGATGCTCGCCGATGCCCTGGGATCGGCCTCCCCCTCGGTCAGCAGGCTGTGCGACCGCTTGCAGGCCACGGGGTTCGTGGAGCGCACCCCCAGCCCGGTGAGCCGCCGGGAACTGGAGCTCCGGCTGACCAGTCTCGGCAAGGCGTATCTGGTCGACCTGCGCATGCGCAGGGAGGAGGTGCTGATGTCCACGATCGACGCGATGCCGGCCAAGGCACGGCGTTCGCTCCTCGAAGGGCTCAGGGCCTTCCGCGGCGCGGCTGCGTCCTCGGGGCAGGACAGCGACGGGGCGAGACCCTTGCGGTCGACCGGATAGAAGCCGGCCGACCGCACGGCCGCCTGATCGGCCACGGTCACACGAACGTGCCACCGGTGGAGGACTGCCGTCCGAACCAGTCCAGGCAGACCACCAGGGCATCGTCCTCCAGCGGTGTCGCGCCCCGGTAGTCCCGCAGATCGCGGAGAACCGCGAGAGGCACCTGCTCGGAAGGCAGGAAGCGGTGCGCGGACAGTGCCCGTGCGAGGGCACGCTGCCCGTAGTGCTCCCCCGCCGCCGACGCGCTGTCGTAGACACCGTCACTACCGATCAGCAGCCGGTCGCCCGGCTCCACGCGAAGGCGCTCCGCGACGTACTCCGTCTCTTCGAACATGCCCAGCGGGAGCTGCGCGTCGAAGTCGAAGGATTCGACGCCGCGTCCCCTCAGCCGCCACATGCGGGGGGAGCCGGCGTCCACGGCCTCCACCTCGCCCGTGGCCAGGTCGAAACGGAGCAGCAGGACCGACGCGTGCAGGGCGCCCCGGTGCTGGGCGTAGACGGCCTGGTCGGCAAGGCTGGCCTGGCCGGAAAGGTCGAGGCCGGCGCGGCGGGCGTTGCGCAGCGCGTTCACTACGAGATTGGTCAGCAGGGCCGCCTCCATCCCCTTGCCCATACCGTTGGTGACGGTGAGGGTGAGGT
The DNA here is from genome assembly GCF_045207585.1 of Streptomyces sp. NBC_00887. Classification (NCBI taxonomy): domain Bacteria; kingdom Bacillati; phylum Actinomycetota; class Actinomycetes; order Kitasatosporales; family Streptomycetaceae; genus Streptomyces; species Streptomyces sp. NBC_00887. The sequence goes on along the minus strand of NZ_CP108788.1, from coordinate 9,004,150 downwards.
GATGGGCCGACACCGACCAGTCGAAGTTGTCGCCGAAGATCGCGTACGCGGGCTCCAGGTGGGCACCCAGCGAGAATTCGGGGCGGGACACGGAGCGGCCGGGCAGCAGCTGCCACTGCATCTCCGCGGCCAGGGTCAGCCGTGTGGCGCGGCGGGCGAGGAGATAGAGGTCGGTGTCCCGTTCGGCTACGAGGATCTCGTGGCCGAGCGCTTCGCAGATCTGCTGCATCTCCGCGAGGCACTCGCGGGACCAGCCGCCCTCCCGCGCCGTGACGCTGAGGACACCGAGCCGGTCTCCCCGGACGGTCACCGGCAGGTGCGCCGTCGCCGGACCCGGCGTGGTCCGGGGCTCCACGTACGCCTCCTGGGCGCCGAATGCCCGCCCTTGCGGGCTGTCATGTATGGGCACCGGCTCGGCGAGAGGCGCCTCGGACACCACTTGGAGCGTGGTCACGCCGTAGTCGGCGAGCCGCAACTCCACGCTCTGTACGTCGTACTGCTCCCGCAGAGTCGTCGTGACGACGTCGAGGAGCTGATGAGGTGCGGCCTTGCGCAGCTCTCGCTCGACGGCAGCGAATCTGTCCACGTGATCCTGTTTCTCGTCGTGCTGCGCCGAAGCCCCGGACCGTCCGTGGGCCTCGGCCGTCAGCCTCCAGCGTACGGGGCCTGTACCCGATCCAGCGCGGCGCGCCCAGGGGGGTCGCACCGGTGATCGGCGCTGCTCATCTTACGATGCCCAGAGACAACTGTTTCCGCACAGCAAGAAAATTCGCGTCACCGCGCATGGTCCTCCCGAGGCGGGGCAAGGGCTCGTCAGGAAGCGAGCTCGTTCCAGGGAGGGTGACAAGAAGTGATTGCTGAACAGACTGCCGGGCTCATGCCGACTGACGTGACGTCGGCTTCGGAGGCTTCGCCGGAGCGTGTCGGTGAGCTGCCCTGGATCGAGGACGCGGGCAAGGTGGCCCCGAAGGACGCGCGCGCCCTGTCGACGCTGTTCTTCGAGCAGCTGCAGGTCCTGGAGGAGGGCACGCGCGAGTACCAGTACGCGCGCAACACCCTCATCGAGATGAACATCTCCCTGGTCAGGTTCGCCGCGCGCCGCTTCCGCAACCGGGGCAGCGGTGAGATGGAGGACATCACCCAGGTCGGAACCATCGGACTCATCAAGGCCATCGACCGGTTCGAGCTCTCCCGTGAGGTCGAGTTCACCACCTTCGCCGTCCCCTACATCATCGGCGAGATCAAGCGCTTCTTCCGTGACACCACCTGGGCCGTCCACGTCCCCCGACGGCTGCAGGAACTCCGCGTGGATCTGGCCAAGGCGAAGGACGAACTCGCCACCCACCTGGACCGTGACCCGACGGCGAAGGAACTGGCCGAACACATGGACCTCACCGAGGACGAGGTCATCGAGGGCATCATCGCGTCGAACGGCTACACCGCGGGCTCCCTGGACCTGCCGACCGACTCCGGGGAAACGCCGGGCTCGGCGTCCCGCACGTTCGCCGACATCCTGGGTGAGCCCGACTCCGCCATGGAGACCGTGGAGAACCTGCACGCCTTGGCCCCGCTCCTGGAGGAGCTCGACGACCGCGAGCGACGCATCATCGAGATGCGCTTCGGCCAGGAGATGACGCAGTCGCAGATAGGCGCCGAACTCGACGTCTCCCAGATGCACGTCTCCCGCCTCCTCACACGCACCCTCGGCAAGCTCCGCGCCGGCATGCTGGCCTGAATACGCCCGCACCCGGAACCTTCGGGACACCGGCGGGCCGTCGTCCGCGCGATGAAGCGGCCTTCCGGCCCGGCACCGATCGGGCTGGGCCCGCCGCCCGGGACGCATCGGTGACCCCACCACGTCCCTGCCCGGCAGGTACCGCCCGTGGATCCGGCACAGTCCCACGCCGGACCGACGGCCACCCCCCGTCGGTCGCCGTGTGCGGCGCGGCGCGCAGCCCGCCCCGCGCCGCACACGGAAGACCGATGACTCTCGGTTCGCACGGCGCCTGAGCCCGCGGCGGCGCGCCTCCCCGACGATGACGACCGGCACCGGCCACCCCTTTCGCCTCAAGTCCGCGAAGATGCCTCGTCGGTGCGTTTCCCCAGCTGTTCCCTGGCCCGAATCCGGGCCTTGTCGCGTTTCTGGCCTCGTGTCGGTGAGGCCGGTCGTGACTCATGCGGAAACGGTCGCGTCAGCGGGCGGTCGACCCGTCGGGCCCGACAGCCCGCAACTCTCTTGGCGTACGGCACTTCCGCCGCCGTCGGCCCGTCGGTCCCACACCGCTGAATCCGAGCCGGCCGATCCCTGGGACGCGCCATCAGCCTCGGCTGAATACAGCCGGTACCCGGACAAACATCGTGCGGACGCGATCATCGTATCGAGCGAATGTCAGCAACTTCCCTTGGTTCAGGGGGCGAAGCGGCCGTTAAGGTTCCTCTGGGTCTGGACGGATTCCCGTTCATATACCGCTTTTCCCTCCTGTTGCCCGGTGGTGTCCGCTTACGCGCGCCACCGCCCTGACCAAGGAGACCTTGCCCGATGACCACTGACTCGACCACGGAAGCGCAAGTGGAGTTGCCCCGGCAGTCCAGCCTGAGCACGGCGGCTGCCCGCAACCTCGCCACCACGACCAAGTCCGCCCCGCAGATGCAGGAGATCACCTCTCGCTGGCTCCTGCGCATGCTCCCCTGGGTGGAGACCCAGGGCGGGGCCTACCGGGTGAACCGTCGGCTGACGTACACCGTCGGCGACGGGAGCGTGGAGTTCATCCAGGACGGCGCCGACGTCCGGGTGATTCCCCGTGAGCTCGGTGAACTGGCCCTGCTGCGCGGCTTCGACGACGTCGAGGTACTGGCAGCCGTCGCGGACAGGTGCGTCCAACGCGACTTCCGCACCGGCGAGACGCTCGTGGAGCGCGGGACACCCGCGGACCAGCTCCACCTGATCGCCCACGGACGCATCAGCCGGACCTCGGTCGGCAAGTACGGCGACGATGCCGCTCTGGACGTACTCGCCGATGGCGACCGGTTCGGGGAGCACGCCCTGCTCGAGGAGGACGCCCGGTGGGAGCACACCGCCACCGCCGAGACCTCGGGCACGCTGCTCACCCTGTCACGCGCCGACTTCCGCGCCGTGCTGTCCACGGCGCCGAGCCTCCGAGCCCACCTCGAAGAGTTCTCCTCGCTGTCCAGCCAACGGCAGAACCACCGCGGCGAGGCGGAGATCGCGATGTCGGCCGGCCACAGCGGCGAAACCGAGCTGCCCGGCGCGTTCGTCGACTACGAACTGAAACCGCGCGAGTACGAACTCTCGGTCGCCCAGACCATTCTGCGGATCCACACGAGGGTCGCCGACCTCTACAACGGGCCGATGAACCAGACGAAGGAGCAACTCAGGCTCACCATCGAGGCGTTGCGTGAGCGCCAGGAGCACGAGCTGATCAACAACCGGGAGTTCGGCCTGCTCCACAACGCGGACTTCAAGCAGCGCATCCAGACGCACTCCGGTCCCCCGACTCCGGACGACATGGACGAACTGCTGTGCCGGCGCCGCGGCACCAAGTTCTTCCTCGCGCACCCTCGGACGATCGCGGCGATCGGGCGCGGGTTCAACGCGCGTGGGGTCTATCCGGACCATGTCGACCTCGGGGGCCAGCAGGTCCCGGCCTGGCGCGGGGTCCCGATCCTCCCCTGCAACAAGATCCCCGTCACCAAGGAGAGGACCAGCTCGATCCTCGCCATGCGTACCGGCGAGGAGAACCAGGGCGTCATCGGTCTGCACCAGACCGGGCTCCCGGACGAGTACGAACCGGGTCTGTCGGTCCGCTTCATGGGCCTCGACGAGAAGGCGATCACGTCCTACCTCGTCAGCACCTACTACTCCGCCGCCATCCTCGTGCCGGACGCGGTCGGCGTGCTGGAGAACGTGCAGATCGCCCACTGGCCCAAGTAGCGGGCCCGGCCCGAAAAGGCCTGGTGCGACACCCCCAACCCCTCTCGGGGCGGTCGCGCATGCCCCGGAGGGCCTCGGGACAGCCGCCCACCCCACGAAGGAGCCACGGATGTCAGAGCCTGAGCTGCCACCACCACAGTCCCACCTGCAAGAGGCCGCTTCCCGCTTCGGGGCGCACGTACTCGCTTCCGCCGCGGCCCGCGCCTTCGACATCGACACCGCGACCGGCGGGCCGCCCTGCGCTCCGGCCTCGCCCGCCCCGCCTGCGCCGGCCTCGCCCGCCCTGACTCCCCTCGACACCCCGGCGATGGAGGTGCCCGCACCGGGCGCCGACCTGGCACGCATCCTGCGTGGCCCCAGCGGTCTGGGCACAGCGGGCCTGCGCCTGATCCTGCGGGAAAGGCCACCGACGTCTTCGGAGCCGCCGACGGACACAGCGGAGGGCACGCCGGTCCCGGGCCTCTACTACCACCCGGTGCCCGAGCCCGACCCGGTGCGGGTCGAAGAAGTCAGCCGAAGGATCAAGTCCTGGGCGTTGGACGAGGTCAGCCTGTATCCCGAGGACTGGGAGGAGGAGTTCGACGGCTTTTCGGTGGGCCGCTACATGGTCGGCTGCCATCCGGACGCGCCCACCGTCGACCACCTGATGGTCGCCACACGCTTGATGGTGGCCGAGAACGCCGTGGACGACTGCTACTGCGAGGACCACGGGGGCTCTCCCGTCGGCCTGGGCGAACGTCTTCTGCTGGCGCACACCGCCCTCGACCCCCTGCACACGACCGAGGAGTACCAGCCGCAGTGGGCGAAGTCGCTCCACGCGGACGCACCCCGGCGCGCCTACCGCTCCGCCATGGAGTACTTCGTCCGAGCTGCCAGCCCTTCCCAGGCGGACCGGTTACGGCACGACATGGCCCGGCTGCACCTGGGGTACCTCGCCGAAGCGGCCTGGGCGCAGTTGGACCACGTACCGGAGGTGTGGGAGTACCTGGCCATGCGCCAGTTCAACAACTTCCGTCCCTGTCCGACCATCACCGACACCGTCGGCGGCTACGAACTGCCGGCGGACCTGCACGCCCAGGCCGCGATGCAGAAGGTCATCGCCCTCGCGGGGAACGCGACGACCATCGTGAACGACCTGTACTCGTACACCAAGGAACTCGACGCTCCGGGCCGGCACCTGAACCTGCCCGTCGTGATCGCCGAACGTGAGGGCCTCTCCGAACGGGACGCCTATCTGAAGTCGGTCGAGGTCCACAACGACCTCATGCACGACTTCGAACGAGAAGCCTCCGCCCTGGCCGAGGCCTGCCCCGCCCCCGACGTGCAGCGCTTCCTCCGGGGCGTGGCCACCTGGGTCGACGGCAACCACCACTGGCACCGGTCCAACACCTACCGCTACAGCCTGCCCGATTTCTGGTAAGAGAATGGAATCATCTGTGACCCACACCGAACTCGCCACCGCGTCCCTCCACATCCCCCGCCCGTCGACGCCCTACCAGGGGGACATCGCCCGCTACTGGGACGGGGAGGCCAGGCCCGTGAACCTGCGTCTCGGCGATGTCGACGGCCTCTACCACCATCACTACGGCATCGGCGACGTGGACCACGCCGCACTCGGTGACTCCACGGACAGCGAGAGCGAGAAGAAACTCATCGCCGAGCTCCACCGACTGGAGTCCGCCCAGGCGGAGTTCCTTCTGGGGCATCTCGGTGACATCGGCGAGGACGACACCCTGGTGGACGCCGGCTGTGGCCGCGGCGGTTCGATGGTGATGGCGCACCAGCGCTTCGGGTGCGAGGTCGAAGGTGTCACGCTGTCGGCCAAGCAAGCCGACTTCGCCAACCGTCGTGCCCGAGAACTCCGTGTCCAGGACCACGTCCGCGCCCGCGTCTGCAACATGCTCGCCACTCCGTTCGAGACCGGGTCGGCCGCGGCCTCGTGGAACAACGAGTCGAGCATGTACGTCGACCTGCACGACCTCTTCGCCGAACACTCCCGCATCCTCGAGGTCGGCGGCCGCTACGTGACCATCACCGGCTGCTGGAACCCGCGGTACGGGCAGCCCTCGAAGTGGGTCTCGCAGATCAACGCGCACTTCGAGTGCAACATCCACTCGCGCCGGGAGTACCTGCGCGCCATGGCCGACAATCGCCTCGTGCCACAGGCCGTCATCGATCTCACCCCCGACACCCTGCCCTACTGGGAGCTACGGGCCACGTCTTCGCTGGTCACGGGAATCGAGGACGCGTTCATCAACTCCTACAGGGACGGGTCCTTCCAGTACCTCCTCATCGCAGCCGACCGCATCTGACCGCCTGCTGACCGGAGGGCCCGCCCCCGGTGGAACGGGCCCTCTCCGTGCCACAGCCACGCGCCCCACTGCGGCTCGGCACGGCGCCCGGTCAGCCCACCAGGTCCGGCGCGCGCAGCATTTCCGACGGGATGCCCCAGGCGTCGACGAAGTCGACCGCGAGGGGCCGGACCTTGCGGCAGAGGTCGTTCACCTCACGGCTGATCGCCTTGGAACGCTGGACGGTCAGCCTGCCGTGCTCCATGAACCAGGCCCGGTCCGCCTCGATCGTCGACAGGGCGAACAGGTCGCACAGCAAGCCCAGCGCGACCTTGTTGCCGCTCTTCGGCAACGCACGCACCTGGTCGACGAACGCTTCCAGCACCAGCCGCTCCACGTGTGCGTGGGCGACCGCGATGACGTGGTCCTGGACCTGCGAGAAGACGGCTCCGGGGTTGCGCTTCTGGTCGATCCCGCGCTTGAGCCTGCGGGCGACGCCGGCGAGCATGTGCTCCTCTCGGTAGCGGAGCATGGCGAGCTGGTATTCCGAGTCTCGCAGCCCGGCTTCCTGGTCCCACTCGTCTCCGCCGGGCAGCAGATCGCGTACCCGCTCGAGCAGCTTGTGGGCCGAAGTCTTCTCGATGACCGTCTCGACGGCGAGGTTGGTGACGTGGCGTACCATGCCGAGCTGGTCGAGGTCCTCGAACTCGCTCGCGTAATGGGTGAGCAGGCCTTTGGCCACGAGTTGCAGCAGGACGTGGTTGTCGCCCTCGAAGGTGGTGAAGATGTCGCTGTCGCTCTTGAGGGCGGCGAACCGGTTCACGGTGAGGTAACCGGCGCCGCCGCACGCCTCGCGGCACTCCTGGATGACCCGGGTGGCGTGCCAGGTGCCGAGCGCCTTGGTGCCCGCGGCCCGTGACTCCAGCCGGCGCCGCGCGTGCGCGTCGTCCTCGATGCCGGAGAAGACGTCGTGCAGCTGCGTGCGCACGACGTCCTGCGCGAAGTGCAACGCGTACGTGCGCGCGACGAGCGGCAGCAGACGACGCTGGTGCAGACCGTAGTCGAGGAGCAGTTGCTCCTCCGCGTCCGGGGACGCCTCGAACTGCCGGCGCCGCACGGCGTACTTGGTGGCGATCGCGAGGGCGACCTTGGCCGCGTTGACCCCGGCGCCGCCGACGCTGACCCGTCCCTGGACCAGTGTGCCGAGCATGGTGAAGAAGCGCCGGTCGGGGTTCTCGATCGAGCTTTCGTAGACGCCGTCGGCGGTGACGTCGGCGAACCGGTTGAGCAGCGCCTCACGCGGCACCCGCACGCCGTCGAACCAGATGCGGCCGTTGTCCACGCCGTTGAGGCCCATCTTTCGGCCGTCGTCCTCGATCCGGACACCGGGGGCCACCTCGCCGCCGACCCGGACCGGCACGACGAACGCGTGCACCCCCTCGGGCTTCCCGCCCACCTCCAGCTGGGCGAAGACGACCGCCAGCTCCGCGTGGCGGGCCGCATTGCCGATGTAGTCCTTGCGCGCCTGGTCGCCGTCCGTGGTGATGACGAACTCCTGGCGGGCGGCGTCGTACCTCGCGTGGGTGCCGAGCGCCTGGACATTGGAGCCGTGCCCGGTCTCGGTCATCGCGAAGCACCCCATCAGCCGCCCGGTGATCAGGTCCGGCAGATGGGCGTCGTGGTGGCGTTCGGTGCCCAGGTGCAGGATCGCGCCACCGAAGAGTCCGAACTGCACGCCGACCTTCACCAGCACCGAAAGGTCACCGAAGGCAAGGGTCTCGAAAGCGGCGATCGAGGCTCCGATGTCGCCGCCCCCTCCGTACTTGCTCGGGAAACCCATACCGGTCTGTCCCGTCGCGGCCATCTCGACCACGAGCTCACGAACCCGCTCGCGAAACGCGTCGACGCCGAGCTCGTCGGCCTCCTCGAGAACGGAGGCATGCGTCACCAGGTTGCTCCGGACCAGGCCGCGGATCTCGGCGTACTCGCCGTCGAGCACCTCGGCCAGGGCCCGGACGTCGACCTCGGGCTGCACGTATCCGCTCGCAGCAGTGGATGTGTTGTCAGTGGCCATGCCATCTCGCTACCCCGCGCGGGGACGATCAAGCGGTCGACCGGCGCTCGCAGGGCCGTACGGGGGAAGCGCGGCGAGGTGACCGAGCAGATGCGTTCCACGCCCCGGCCGGGTGCTGTGGGCCAGTGCGGTTGCTCGACACGCTGGGGCTCACGCGCGGCAGCTGACTGCGGCGCCAGGCACAGTGGAGGCATGACCACGGACAACAGGAACATTCTCGCCCGGGGGCGCGTGGCGACCCGGCTGCCCGCCCAGGACCTGGACCGGGCACGGCGCTTCTACGCCGAGCAGCTCGGGCTGGAGCCCGTCGACGAACGGCCCGGTGGACTGCTGTACCGGTGTGGAGACACCGAGTTCGCCCTGTTCGAGTCGACAGGAGCCTCGCCCGGAACTTTCACCCAGATGGGGTGGCAGGTCGACGACGTGGAGACGATCGTGGCGGAACTCAAGCAACGCGGCGTGATGTTCGAGGAGGTCGACGTGCCCGGTCTCCGGACGAAGGACGGGATCGCCGATATCGACGGGAACTACCCGAGCAAGGGCGCACGGGGAGAGCGCGCCGCCTGGTTCCGCGACAGCGAGGGCAACCTGCTGGGCATCGGCGAGCCGGTCGCCTGAACGGCGCACATCGTGGTCCGGCCGGCGTCCGTGCAGCCGGTCGCCGCGGTGCGCAACCTCCAGGTGGCGCAGCAGATCAGCGGGTGAGCCGGTGAGATCCTGGGCCCCGCAAGGAAGGCGGCCGGCGTCCGGTGCCGCCGGGGTCAGCTCGGCTTCGGCGGCTTCTGTGCGTCGAAGGCGAAGAGAGTGTTCCTGGCCGCGGCCACGATCACCGCACGTCCAGCGACGGTCACACGCGGGCCTGCGCCCTGCTCACCCGTCAGACCGTCGGCCTGCGGATCCGTTGTCCACAGCGCTCTGCCGTCGTGCGGGGACAGTGCGACGACCCGACCGGTGGCCGAGCTGAAGTACAGCGCGTCGGCTCCTGCCGCGGGACCCGACGCGCCCTCCACGCCCGTCTGCCGCGACCACTTCTTCCGGCCGGTCGCGGGGTCGAGCGCCGTGACGAGACCGGTGTGCCCGCTCACGTACACGGTGCCGTCCGCCATGCCGGGCGTCCCCGCGTACGTCTGGGCCAGTCGGGAGTACGTGACCTTCCGCGAGGCCGGGTCAACCCGCGCCACCCCGTCGTAACCGGTCAGCGCCGGTCCCTCCAGGTGCTCCTGAAGGAGTACGAGCCTGCCGTCGGCGCCGCCCACCGGCACGGCGGGACCGTCGACCGCGATAGGCCTGCCCAGGGTCCCCGAGGCGCGGTCGACCGTGGACAGGGTCGGGTGGCGCACCTCCAAGGCATCCACCTCCGCATCCGTCGCGCACATGGCGAAGAGCCGTGGGCCCGCCGGGACGGGAGCGCACTGCGTTCCCGCGGGGAACGACGTCGTCCAGGTGACCTCACCGCTGTGCGCGTCCCGGGCCTCGAAGCGGGAGTTGGAAGCGTCGACCGTCACGACGGCGGAGCCGATCACGACGGCGTCCTGGGTCCGGCCCGTGACGGCGGTCGACTGGGCGCCGGACGGTACGGACCACAGCTCCCTGCCGTTGTCGGCGTCGATGGCCACCACCTCGCTGGGAGGGTCCTGCGGGGCGTCCTGGGCGGCGAAGCGGTAACCGAGCGCCGTGTCGTCGGTGGCGCCCACCAGGTGCATGCCCTGGACGGGGACGCCCGGGCTCTTCGCCGTCCACACCCGCGAGCCGTCCATGGTCCTGATACGGGTGGCGACGACACCGCCGCCCCCGCAGAACAGCGCCTCGCCGCGCGCGACGCAACGCAGCTCGTCGGGGATGTCTTCGCTGCCACCCTGCACGGTCCTGCGCCACGGCTCGAAGCCGTCCGGCAGTGCAGCACCCGGCACCGCGACGCTGTTGCCCTTGTCACCGCCGCTGTTGCCCCCGGAGCCGCCCGCCTTCAGCGCCGCGACTCCCCCGCCGATCGCTGCCACGGCGACCGCGGCCGCGAGCACAGGACGCCACCGGCGGCGCAGACGGTGGCCGATGGGGGTGCCGGTGCTCCCTGGACCGGCCTCGGCGGTGGCCGGGGCATTCGGCTCCGGGGTGGCCCGCGTCGCGTGATGCTGGGTGATCATGTCGCGGGTGCGGCCCGCGCCGAGCCCGCTCACCTCGGTACCGCCGAGGTCGGACGGCAAATCCCGCAACAGCACGAGGAGTTCGTCCGCCGAGGGGCGCCCCTCGGGCTCCTTGTCCAGGCACGGCTCGATGACCGCACGCAGAGCCGCCGGTACCGCACCCAGCGACGGCTCCTCGTGCACCACCTGATACGCCGTCAAATACGGGCTGTCCGCGTCGAAGGGCCCATGTCCCGTTGCCGCGTACACCAGCAGCGTCCCCAGCGAGAAGACATCGGACCGCGGCCCCACACCGCGCGGCGCCTGCAACTGCTCCGGCGACATGAAGGGCGGCGTACCGATGACCCGCCCGGTCATCGTCAGCGTCTGCTGGTCCACGGCGCGCGAAATGCCGAAGTCGATGACGCGCGGGCCCTCGGGCGAGAGCACGACGTTCGAGGGCTTCAGGTCACGGTGGACGACCCCCACCCGGTGGATGTCGCGCAGTGCCTCCGCCAGCCCGATGGCGAGCCTCCTCAGCTCCGCTCCGTTCAGCGGACCCTCCGCGGCGATGCGCTGGGCGAGCGTGTGCCCCTCGATGTAGGTCGTCGCCATCCACGGCTGCTCGGCCTCGGGGGCGGCGTCGACCACGGCGGCGGTGAACGCTCCACTCACCCGCCTCGCGGCAGCAACCTCCTGCCGGAAGCGGATGCGGAACTCGTCGTCCCCCGCGTACTGCTGATGGATGAGCTTGATCGCGACGGGTCGCCCCGAACTCGTACGGGCCAGAAAGACCGTGCCCATGCCACCCGAGCCGAGCCGCGCCTCAAGTGGATAACCGCCGATCTCGGCTGGATCTCCTTCGCGCAGCGACACCCTTCCCGACCTCCCGTCCCCCGTGCACCTGTGCCACCACGGGCCCGCGTACCTGTCCTGCACCCAAACTAGTCGCAGTGCAGTACGGCAGAGCAAAGCGGGTGACGAACAGCGAGCGCAGGGCTGCTCCCGTGCCGCTCACGACGTTCCGCCGTGGGAGAACCATGCCCCGGCAGTGGGGGCATGGGTCGCCCGCCCGGGGTCAGAGCTGGTTGATCGCGCGCATCGCCAGGCCCTCGGTGCCGGCCCAGCCGTTCACCCGCGCCGCGTCGTCGTAGGAGACGGAGGGGAGGCCGTCGGGCAGGTCGAAGATGAGCGTGCCGTTGAGTTCGGTGCCCTCACCGGCGACCAGGGTGGCGGTGAACCGGTCGGCCTGGTCGTACGCCGCCTCGCCGCCCTCGTCGTTGCCGAAGACGTACAGGCCTGCGTACGCCGCGCCGTCTCCTTCGACGACGACGGGCTCGGTGTCAGGCTCTCCGAGCGTCTCGACGGTGGAGGCGTCGTTGCCTGCCCCGAGTCGCACCAGCGGTGCCTCGTTCAGGACGCAGGGCTTCTTGTTGCCGTTGGTGACGGTCAGCAGGAAGTGGCGGGGGGTCTCCCCGGACGGGTCCTGCAACTCGACCGCGGTGGTGAGGTCGGTGACCTTGCAGTCCTGGTAGTCGGTGCCGTTGCCTCCGCCGGTCTCGCCGCTGTCCCCGGTCGCGTCACCGGCCGAGCCACCACTGCCGGTTTCGGTGGCGGTGCCGGTGTCGCCCGATGCCTCGGGACTCTTCGACGCGCTCTCCCCGGCCGACGCGGAGGCCGACGGGGCGGCGTTGTCCTCACCCCCGGAGGCCTGGCAGGCGGTGGCCCCCAGCAGCGCCGCGACCGCCACCACCCCCAAGAGGGTGCCGCGCAGGCCCTGACGTAGCGATCCGACTCTCACTGTCTTCGCGTGCATGCTGTGTTCCACTCCCCCGAGACCGGCCCCCGGGACCGGTCGATGTCTCAAGCTCTGCACAGCCATTCTGGGTTGCCGCCCATCGGTCGGTCGCCCCGGATCCGGGTCTGTTACAGCCCTCGTACGAACTGATGCCTTGGCGTGACGATGACGCCGGCGGCACGGCGGCCGCGGTCCGCAGCCCGCAGAAGGGGGTCATAGCTGACTCCCGGACCGGCGGCGAGAGGGACTACAGCTGCGGTGTCAGTCTGCTGACGTATCCTTCCGGCCACCGCACACCGACTCGGAGGATCAAGAGAATTGACCGGCCTGTCTGCTTTCCCGCTGCCCTTTCGTGCTTCCCGTTCCATAGCGTTCGCAACACCCCGAACACTGCGGGAACTTCAGATGATGCAGTGCAGCTCACACATTCGGGCGAAGCCGGGGTGGTTCGACAAGATGAACGATGCCGACATCGTCGCCAGGTGGACGCAGGAAGCGGTCGCCCAAGGGCTCACCGAAGCGCAGGTTCGTTACGTGCTCGCCGAACTCGTGCATTACGCCGCGCTGCGGGACGGACGAACCGGCATCGAGGTGTCCGCCGTCGACGGGGTGTGGCAGTCGGACACGCTGGTCGACGACACGCTCGGATCCCGGCTGCGCGAGGCGGTCCGGGTTCTGGAGCAGGTCCCCGAAGCGGAAAAGGACTGGCATCCCGGGTCCGACGGCCAGGTACTGGATCTGGTCCATCCCTCACTGTTCTGCCTGGTGAAAGAGGTGAGCGACGCACCCGAGCGGGCTTGGCAGAACGAGACGGGCCGCTACTCGACATACGAACTCTCGGAGAAATTCCAGTGGTTGCCCACGGACGTCGACGTCACTGATGACGGCGATATCACCTTCCGTTCGTACGTCAACAACGTCCACCCCGAGACTCATCACGAACTGGCTTCCGTCCTACCGGACTTGTTCTCGTGCATGCGCCCTCTGCTGGAGAACGTGCTCACCGATCTGCGCCATCCCCGGCCCCTGCGGATCGAGGCCGATCCCTACGGGTGGTACGACTCGGAGCCTGAGCATCCGGACACATCAGACTACAGCGATGATGGGGCCTACGCGGAAGCCCTCCGTGCTTGGGAGGAGGCCGAGGACGACTGGTGGGAAAACCGCCGCCCGGTCATCCCGGACGCCCCGGCCTTCACTCCGCCCGAGTTGCCCGGTGCATCCGCCCGAGTCGACCTGCGAGGCCACCGCCTCCAGGTCATCGTCAAGCTCGCCACCATTCACCTCACCCCGGACAAGCCCGAGTACCCGGGCGGTTCCTGGCATGTCGAGGGGATGCTGAACGAGCGGATCGTCTCGACCGGCATCTACTACTGGGACAGTGAGAACATCACCGAAAGCCGGCTGAGCTTCCGGGCGGCACTCGACGACCCGAACTACGAACAGAACGACGACAACGGTCTGCGTGAGGTCTACGGCCTGGAGGACGAAGACGCACTGAACCAGACGCTGGGATCGGCATCGACCCCAGCGGGCCGCTGCCTGGCGTTCCCGAACATCCTGCAGCACCGCGTCGGCTCATTCCACCTGACGGACCCAACCCGCCCGGGACATCGCAAAATTCTCGCGTTCTTCCTGGTCGACCCGTCGGAGAAGATCGTCTCGACATCCGATGTGCCACCGCAGCAACCATGGTCCGAAACCTCGACCATGACGCTTGAACAGGCCAATGAATTTCGGGAACAACTCATGCGGGAACGCAAGTTCTTCGTCGACGAGCACAACGAGCAGCTCTACGAGCGAGAATTCTCCCTCTGCGAGCACTGAACCAAGGCAGAGGGCGCGGGAGGGGACCCGGGGGCAAGTCCTGCGGCGCCCGCCCCTGTGCCCTCTCGAACTGCGCGCGCGGTGATGGGGTACCGAGCGTGCCGAACAGACTACCGGCGCGCGGGGCTGTGGCTCCGGTGGCCGCCGGCTCTTCCGGCAATTCGTCGGCGATGAACGGCAGGTCCGTCTGCCTGCTCTGATGCGACTACGCTGGCGGAGGTATCACACGTGAAGGAAGGACACAAATGGCTCGCCCTTACAACCCCGGACCGAAACAGTTCGTCTTCGCTGTCGGTGACGGCAACTCCCAGCAGGTCTCCGTAGGCGACCCTCAGGAAGCGTACGTAGCATTCTCCGCGTTCTTCCGGAATCGAGATGCTGATACCTACACCATCGAAGATGCACCTGCGAGCCAAAGCTTGGTGCTCATGCCCGGTCAAGGTGTGATCGCACGGATCGATGTGGCGGATCAGCCTCGGTCTGAATACCTCAAGGTCGATAGGGCCAATCGCTACCTGCCGAGCGCGATGCTGTTTTTCGAGAACGGATATGCCGGCCTCGACTACTTCGGCCAGTGGTTCTCGGACCTCGCGGACCTCGACGCGTCACCGGAGACTCGCGGCGCTACCCGCGCCGCCACGATCACGACCGAAGCCGCGGCAATCGAAGAAGTCGCTCGGATCTGGGGAAATTCGGGCATCGTAGACCCGAGCAACCAGTACTACGTCTTCTTCGACTCGCATGATGTCAGCGATGACCGAGCTGAACGAGCCGAACTGCTCAAGTTGATCGAATTCCTCGGTGTCGAACGAGTCGACGCCCCGGCCGAGGCCGCCGATGGCGAAGTCTGGGTGCGCACCGACACGCGCCTCGACGTCGAATTTGAACGGTGGTCATGAACAGATTTGGTTCGGGATGGGGCTGCAACATCGCCGTGATGCCCGCCGTGGGCCAAGGCCAACCGTGTCCAGCCGGTGCCGTTCGGAAATGACTCGCCTACGCGTCGACCACTGACTGCTGTATTCCTCTGGTGATGGGTAGGCGGCGATTTCCATCTGGTCGCATCCTGTCGAGATCGGTGCCGGATCGAAGTTGCTCTGCACCGGAACTCGGTGGAGTTCAGGTTCGACGTCTGACTCGACCATGACGGGCCTGCTCGCTCCGGGCGGCGTGGGATGACACGAAAGCGGCCGGTCAGGTCGGTGCAGGCAGGACTCGCCAGTCTCTTCTGATGGGGAAGACTGAGTCCATGAGAGACATAGTTTTCACGCGCAGGAGCGGCTGGATCCCGAACGTGATCCGCGAGGCCGGTGAGCTGAAGCTGATGCTCGGTGCCGGGGCCGACGCCAACCATGAGCCTCGCACGTTCACGTTCTCGATCGGGGAAGCCCATCTTGCGGTGATCCGGGAGGACCTGGCCAGACACCTGCTGCTGTGGAGTGCGGTCCTTCCGCTGTGCGACGACGCCGGAACCCGGGGCCGGCTCGAAGAGAACGCTGCCGTCGCGCTCCTGGACCCGATCCTCCTCTCCGCGCCCGCGGACGTCGACGCGCTCTTCCAACGCATCCGGTGGGACAGGGGTCGGCTCATCGCCCATGGGGCTGACATCGATCTGCTCGAGCGCGGTCAGGTCTGCGCGGCGATGCGCGCGGCGACAGAGACGTCCAACGGGAAACGAGCTCAGGAGTACCACGCGGACCGCCGCCGCGCCGAGCGCGGAACAGTACTCGGTCCACTCGACGCCGCGATACTGAGGTACACGGGCCAGTACCTGCACGGCGCGACGGTTCCGAAGCGGATGCCCGATACCGTCGACCCCGTGCTGCTGCCGGAGGTCATGCGTGTGATCGCCACCGCGGAGCGGGCATGCGCCGGGATGCGGATCGGCCGCGATCCGCGACGGGGCAAGCGCGCCACGGACAAGCGCGACTGGGATCGGATGGCGACGGCGGTCGACGCGGCCGTGCGCCGTGCACACCCTGAGCTCGTCGATGACGCGGTGCGTACCGTGAGCTTCCTGATGTGCTCGGAGGCTGCGGACCACTCCAGGAGCACCCCCATGGAGGACGACGAGGAGGCTTCCGGCGACCGCGCCGACTTCGGCGAGAGTGCGAGGAAGACGATCCTGTCGTTCACCGACGACAAGGGCGTCGACAAGAAGTGGATCCAGGACGATCCCCGCACTGCCACCGCGGAGTTCTGGGAGTTCGTCGGCGATCGCTCTGCCGCGGACAACGAAGTGTTCACCATCGAGGACGAGGAGATGGGCGAAGGGATCCAGCTCCACTTCTACGCGGATTCCATCGCCCGGATCACGACGGTGCACGAGGGTGAAGGCGAGTCGGATCCGGAGTACCGGGTCGAGTACAGCCTGGTCGACGGGATCAGCGGGTACCGGAACCTGGTGAGCACCTTCGTCCGCGGCGGCTGCGCCGCACTCGAGCAGCACGGCTCTTGGATGTCGGATGCCGCCGAGTTCGAGCGCGCGCGCCGGCGGCGCGACGCCAAGTAGTCGCCGATGCTTGCCCTCACGATGCGGCGACAGACGGCTCCCATGCCAGGGCTTTCAAGGAGGACTCCCACACGGGCGGTGGTGAACAGTCGGAGCCGGGTCCGTTTCGGTGCCCAGCGGCGGGTAGCACCGGTCCACCGCCGGCAGACTTGTCGCGAGTAGCTCGGCTGTGCGACGCCGTGGCCGCCGCCCGCAGCGCCCCGTGCGCCGCCACCTCGTAGGCCGCCGCACCCCGGACGCCACGCTTATGCGGTGGCGCCCGCTGCGGCCGACCTTGCCGACCCCGCGCGCTGGAGCTACGCGTCCCCCACCGACCCGGGCAGCCGTGCGTACGGGCTGCACTGGGCCGCCGTATGGCTGGAAGGGCGCGCGCTCGGCGAGGAGGCCGACGGCGACCTGTTCACCGCGGTCCGGCCACTGCTCGCCGACAAGATCGCCGCGACCACCCGCCGCGCCCGCGTCGAGCGGGCCCTCGGCCGTGACGGGCAGCCCACCGCGCTCGACCGGCGGTGCCCGTACTGCCGTGGGCCGCTCACCGCGTACACCCGGGCGGCTCCTGTCATGGTGAGGAGGAGCGGAAGGTCGTCACGGTGTCCGTGGCCGGCGTCGTACCCGGAGATGCCGACGGCACGGCAGCCGTGGCCGTCCCGTTCGGGCAGGCGTCGGCGCCAGTTGGACGGTGGGCCGGATGTCGGGGTGGGCGAGCACGCGAAGGGCCCCGGCGCTTTCGCGCCGAGGCCCTGATGAGAGGGGTGCGCCGATCCGGAACGGCGCACCGCAGGCTGGGTTTCGGCGGTCCGCCGTCCCTCTCTAAACGAGCGTCATCGCGTAGATCTCGACGCGGGAGTCGTCCGGCAGCGAGACCGAACGGACCGTCTTGCCCCCGTCGAGCTCGGCGGCCGTACCGAAGAGCCGAATGGACGGCCCGTCGACACCGCTGCCCCGCTTGATGCGGTGCGGCATGTCGAGGACGACCGTGCCGCCGTCCGGCGCGGAGCCCGCCCAGTCGCCGAACGTCACCGGTGCCTCCGTGCTGCTGCCGTCCGTGTAGTGCACGGTCAGTGTGGTGGTCACAGGACCGTTGTGCGCCGAGCCGACCAGCCGCAGCGCACTGTGCTGTCCGGCGGGCAGCAGGAGGGCCTGCCCGCTTGCTTCGAGGAAGTTGTTCGCCGTGCCGGTGGGGTCCGGCGCGTCGTACGTCACCCCGTCCCACGTGACCGGCCCCGCCTTGGGCAGCAGGTCGCCGTCATAGCTCCAGCCATGCCCGTCGAAGTCGCCCTCGTCGGAGTTCGCCACCGTGGCCGTGCCGTCGTGGCCGAGGTCCGCGCGCAGGTCCACTGCGCACTGCCCGTTCGCCTCACTCGCGCAGGTCGTGGCGGCTCCCACCGCGACGGTGGCCTTGCGGGTGACCGAGTTCGTCCCTCGGCCCGCGACCTTCACCTCCACCGGGTAGGACCCGGCCGCGACGCCCGGCGGCACGGTGATGCCGAGCGACACCTCCTTCTGCACCGGGAGATGACCGGAATCGATCACCAGTGGTGAACGCTGTGCCGTCGTGGCCTTCCAGCCGCTGGGCACCTTCGCCGTGACCGACACGTTCAGCTTGCCGGGTGCCTGCCCGAGGACGTCCAGCGTGAACTTCGCGATCTGTGCGGCGTCACCCGTGGGGACGACCGCCGAGGCGGGACGCAGCGACGCGTCGACGTGCTTGCGGCTGTCGGGGGATGCCTGGTTGACGGAGGGCGGCTGGGCGCCCTTGCCCGTGCCCCATGAGGAGGGGGAGGTCCCGAGCCGGTGGGCAAGGGTTCCGCCGTGCGCGAGCTTGTTCCAGCTCAGCCAGGTCTGGGGTACGTCCCGGCCGTTCAGGGCCACGCTCTGCACGTACCGCTTCGTGTCGCTCGCTCCGGGTGCCTCGATCGTCAGCGTGCCGCCCTGACCCTTGGTGCCGGACGCCTTGGGGTAGCTGCCGATCCGGACGGTCGCCGACTCGAACTGCGGGCTGGACACGGCCAGGAAGTCGCCGCCGCTCATCGTCGGGTAGAGGCCGAGGGAGGAGAAGACGTACCAGGCCGACATGGTGCCCAGGTCGTCGTTGCCCGTCATCCCGTCCGGCCCGTTGGTGAACAGCGTCATCGCCGCACGCACCACGGTCGCGGTCTTCGCCGGGGCGCCGACCCAGTTGTACATGTACGGGGCGTGCAGGTCCGGCTCGTTGTTCGGGTTGTACGTCGGCTTGCCGTAGTAGTCGTACGGCTGCGAGATCCAGTCGTTCCGAGCGGTGCCCGCCGGGTCGGTGAGCAGTTTGTCGTGGACGAAGAAGGAATCGAGCCGCTTCTCGGTGGCGCTCCGGCCGCCCATCAGGCTGACGAGACCAGCCGGGTCCTGCGGTACCAGCCACTGGTACTGGTACGCGCCGCCCTCATGGAACTGGTGCGCCGCCTCGACCGGGTCGTACGGCGTGAGCCAGGTGCCGTCGGCCGTCCGCGGCCGGAACTGCTGGATCGAGGAGTCCCACAGGTTCCGGTACCACTGCCCGCGCGTGGCGAACATCCGGGCGTCCGACTTGTGTCCGAGCCGGTCGGCCATCAGTGCGAGCGACGCATCGGCGGCGGAGTACTCCATCGTCGCCGACGCCGGGTGCTTGCAGTCGTTGTCGCCGCCCTTGTCCGCGCAGTCCTTGCCGAGCTCGAGTCCTGACGGGATGTAGCCGCGCTCGGTGTAGTGGTCCGATCCCGAGCGTCCGTTGTACGGCGAGTCGGCGGGCGGGGTGCTGGTCGCGTTCTTCTTCAGCAACGCATAGGTCTCTGCCTCGTGTCCGGCGAGCAGACCCTTCGACCAGGCCTCTACGAGGAAGGGCGTGACGGGGTCACCGGTCATGATGTTGGTCTCGCTGTTGGCGAGCGCCCAGCGGGGCAGCCAGCCGCCGTCCCGGCCAGCCGCGACGACCGACAGCGCGACGTCCCGGGCGACCTTCGGCTCCAGCATCTGCAGAAGCTGGTTCTGCGGCCGGTAGGTGTCCCAGAGCGAGAAGTTCTGGTACGGCGTGTAGTCCTTTGCCGTGTGCGTCTTGTTGTCGAACCCCTGGTACATGCCGTCGACGTCACCGGCGAGGTTCGGGTGCAACTGGCTGTGGTAGAGCGCGGTGTAGAAGGCCTTCTGCCGGTCCGCCGCGCCTCCGCCCACCCGGATGGAATCCAGCTGCTTCTTCCAGGTGTCCTGCAACGCCTTGCGCGTGCCGTCGAAGTCGAAGGACTCCTTGGTCTCCGCGGCCAGGTTCTTACGGGCGCCCTCCACACCGGTGTAGGACAGCCCCACCTTGAGGACGGCGTCCCGGTCGGTGGTCGCGTCGAAGGTCACCCAGGCGCCGTTCTGGCCGCCTCCCTCCGCGTCTCGCGTGCCGGGCTCGGGGTCTGCGCCGTCCCATGTGCCGTAGGCCTTGAAGGGCCGGTCGAAGGTGGCACTGAAGTACACCGTGTGCTCGTCGTGCCCGGCGCAGAAGCCCCCGGCGTGCACCCGGCCCTCGATGGTGCGGTCACCGACGACGTGCACCTCGGAGTCCAGCACGGACTGGTTGGCCTTGCCCGTGTTGAACAGGACGTTGGCCGAACCGGTGGAGGGGAAGGTGTAGCGCTGCCACCCGGTGCGCTCGGTGGCGGTGAGTTCCGCGTCGACGTCGTACTTCTTCAGTCCCACCCGGTAATAGCCGGGACTGGCCTGCTCGTCGTCGTGGCTGTACGGGGAGCGGTAGGCGTTCGGGTCCACGGAGTCGACCGCGCCCGTGGTCGGCATGATGGGCAGCTCGCCCATGACGCCGCAGCCGACGCCGGACAGGTGCGTCTGGCTGAATCCGTAGATCGAGTCCTGCTTGTAGTCGTATCCGCCCTGGCCGCCGGTGTCCGGACTGACCTGAACCATGCCGAACGGCGCGCTCGCCCCGGGGAAGGTGTTGCCGAAGTTCTGGGTTCCGACGAACGGATTGACCAGATCGATCGGTTCCGCGTCCGAGGCGGCGGCGGGCTGGGCGATGCCGACCACTCCACCACTCACGAGGACGGCGGCCATCAGACCGGCTGTTATACCGGAAGCACGGGGACGGAACGGTCTGAAAGCAAACCGCATGGGGTATTTCCCTTCGAATCCTGACCGACTGACAACGTTGTCACTCTGTTCGTTGGCACCGTAACCCCCCACCACCCCGGATGTCACTGGCTGAGCGGGGGGCAAATCCTGACGCGATGAATCGATTCTGCAGAACGGGGCGTCGACAAGTGACCTGCCTGCCCTGGCGCGCGGCCGGCCTGCGAGGCGGATGCGCCACCCAACGGCACACGGAGGTGGGCGTAGCCCTCGCGGCCGGAGAGGAACCGCGCGACGGCTTGGGCCGAGACCTCGTCGGGCACGTCGAGGTACAGGATGGGACGGAATCCCCAGACTCGGAGCGCCAACCGGTAGCCGCTGGCGAGCGGACAATCACGTGAAGCCGAGATCCGGCTCCGCCGGCTGCTGAACGTGCATCCGGGCCAAGTCGGCGGAGAACGGAGTGGGGCCGAGCAGCTGCCGCTGCCAGGCCCGTCTGATCAGAGCGTGGAGCGTGGCGGCCTCCAGAGTCCTTCGGACCGTGCGCGCTATGTAGTTGGCCCGGAACTGCGTCAAACCCTTCTCCCACGCGTACTCCCCGGTCGTTCCCTCGGCGGCGGCCATCCGGATCAGGTGGTACTCCGCAGTCTTCAGCATGCGCGGCTGGGTGGGTGCGGACGGTGGTGTCCGACTCGGCGTCGAGGTAGAGAGCGTGCGGGGCCGGCGACGGCCGAGGCCCGGCCGTCGGTGACCGTGATCCGGGGCGTCGTTCCCCCGTAGTCCATCCGAGGCCGGAACTCCGAGCGCACCGTCATCTGTCCGGTGAGGACCTGGGCGATGCGGATCAGGCGGGGCTGGGTGGTCCGCGCGTCCCAGGGCGGCATGAAGTCGGTGATCTGCAGGGTGCCGTCCTCGGTAATCCAGAAGCTGTCCAGGACGAGGGAGTCGCGCTGGTACTGGCGGTGGTCGGCGGGAGCGGGCAGCCCGTCGTCGGCGGCGGGTCCCAGCTGCCGGAAGCCGTGCTCACGGGTGCCCAGGAGCCCGGCGAACGGGGCCGGGCTGTCGAACCGGGGCAGACACCCCCAGTCCACGCTCCCGGTTCTGCTGATCAGGGCGGCGGTCTGGAGGTCTCCTACAGGGCGTAGTTCTCGATGGGCTGCTCATGATGGTCCGTTCGTTGCGGCTCGGTGGATCATGGGGTGCTGCGGGCGCTTGGTGCGCATGGTGGAGAGGGCGGCGGCCCGGGCGAGGTGCCACGGCGTGCTGCTGGTGCCCGCCGGATAGCCGCCGGTGCGGAGGTGGGAGTCGATCAGGGCGTGGAGGACACCGTCGCGAGGCCACTGGGGAGCCCGGTGGTCGCGGTATGCGGTGAGCGCTCTGTGTCGGGGTTGCCAGGAGTTCCGGTCCGCCGGGCAGGGCGCGCACAGCGGGCCAGCCCTCCACGAGGGTTGCGAACGGCCGTGTCGCTTGGACGAGTTCGCGGGGCAGGGCGGGCGCGGGGCTTGGACTGGGCGATGAGCCAGGCCAGCCCGCTCGCCGTGTCGGGGTGGCAGGCGGTGACGATCTCGATGATGGACGCGGCGGCGAGGACCGCGGGGTCGACACCCTGGTCGTGGGCGAGTTGGTGGGCGACGGTCCGGGTTTCCGCCGCGAGGGCGTCCTCGGGCGCTCTTCAGTCGCAAGAGGGTAGATCGGAAACGCTCAGCACAAGCGCCGCGGTGAGGATCTGCGGTGGCTTCGTCGACATCAGCTGCTGCTGATCGAGCAGTGCGAGACGCCTTCGAAGGCGTACATCGAGTTCGACAGCCTTGCGGCGGAGGCTCTCGGCGGACTCCTTGGGCTTTTCGCCCCTCCGTTCCTTCTCGGCGGCTGCCGCAGCATCGAGGAGCAACCGCTCGGTCTCCGAGGTCAGACGCTTGGTCACCAGTTCCCGGGTCCTGATCAACTCCGCCAGGCGACGGGGCTGGACCTCGGCCAGGTATTCGGGAAGTTGGTTGGCGATGATCCAGCTGGTTGCCTTGTCCTCGGCGTCTGCGAGCCAGGGAAGGCCACATGCAACGTGGGTCGCCGCGCCGTTCGGCGCCGCGGCACAGTCCAGGTAGGGCGCGGGGCCGGCCGGGTGCACGGTGCCGTGGCTGTCGACGTAGGCGTAGGCGAACCGTCGGGCCACCGACTCACCGGTGGCGTCCGCGACCTCCTCGACGACCCCGACGAGGAGGTGCGCTTCCTTGAGGGTGGCTGAGACGAGGACGGTGCCCTGGTTCAGCGCGCCCCCGAAGTTCCGGATGGTTTCGTCCATGACGGCGTCGTGCAGCGGGTGGCCGGGGGCGAGCAGGTCGGCGCGGGCGCGGTCGTCAGGCTGGACGTGGCTAAGGTCGAAGGAGATGCGGTTGTACTTGGTGGCGATCGGTCCGCTGCCTGCCGAGCGGATGTGCTGGGGCACGTTGGCTATCTCGTAACGCCCCTGTTCGCGCTTGACGATCCGGCCACCGAGCCGGGTGAAGGCGTCCTTGAAGGTCGATTCGATGTAGTGCGGCTGAAGACGTAGAGAGCGGGCTGCCCACCTGCCCTGAGACGGAGGTCACCCGGTCGCCTGGGTCACCCGCCAGAGCTGGTCCCTCTCACTTGGTGCGGCCGAGAAACACCCCTACAGTCCCACCTCTTGGGACCTACCCGAGGAACGACAGCCGCACCCGGCGGTCCGCATTATCGACGTTCGTATCCACCAAACTCCGTTAAGGCAACCCCAGGGTATCCGGACCCACGTGGACCTGATCAGTACCGTGGCTACCCTCGACCGCGATGAACTCGGCGGGGGCAGCACGGGGAAGGAGCAAGAGCGACGCATCGGGCAGCCCGCGCGGTCAGCCAACTACCCATGTGAGCGACGGCTTGGCTCTAAGCTGTGTTCGCAATCTATCGAGGGGGCCGCAATGGCAGATCAGGTGGTGTCGTACGCGCTGGACGACGAGACGGTCATCCGGTTCGAGATCGAGCCGACAGACGAGTTCCACCAGGTCAGCGCCGCAGAGATCGTGGGCCAGGTCCGCGAAGCGGTACGGCCGGCTGTGGAAGCCGCCCGGACAGTACTCGACCAGGCTGTGGCGCTCCGCCCTGCGGAGGTCCAGGTGAAATTCGGCATCAAGGTCAGTGGGACGGCCAACTGGCTCGTGGCCAAGGCTTCGACGGACGCGAACTTCGAGGTGTCCATGGTTTGGCGACCCGAGGCGGCGGACGGGGCCTGAGCCTCGATGAACGCCGCTGTCGGTTCGGGCCCGCGCCCGGGCACCGATGCCTGGGTAGCCGCAGCACACGGCACGGAGCACGACGAAAAGGCCCTGGGATCCGGCTTCCTCATAGACGACCATCGGGTGCTTACCTGCGCGCATGTCGCATGCCCAACGTGGGAAAGAACGCGGGAGCTGTGGGTGGCCTTCCCCAAGTCGGACCAGTTCATGGACCGGCGCTTCCGAGTACGAGATGTGTTCGCGCCGGAAGCTCCAGCAAAGCACCGCGCGCAGGACGTAGCCGTCCTCGTACTCTCGGAGCCGGTCTCCGGTGAGCCGGCAGGGCGACTGCGGCGGCCGACGCCTTCCGCCCTCGTAGGTGACGCGTGGTGGGCATTCGGGTTCCCCGACGGCGACCTATTCGGCAATTCGTCGGACGGGACGGTCGGCGAAGCGCTCGCCTACGGGTGGGTGCGACTCGACACGGCATCGCGTTATCCCGTCAAGCCCGGCTATAGCGGTGCCGCATTGTGGTCATCGACGTACCAGGCGATCGTGGGTCTGGTCGGGCAAGCCAGCGGCTCGGGTGACGCCCGAGCCTTTACGCTCTATCAGGCCGATAGGTGTCTGCCCGAACAAAAGATCGCGCTGCTCGCCGACTGGTCGGCCGAGGCAGCGGGCGAAACAGCGCTCGCGGCGTGGGGCTGGACGCTGGACGACGACCCGGAAGCTGGCCGGCACTGGAAGCCGCGCGCCCGCGGCGTGAGCACCGACTCCGAAAAGGGCTTCCGGTTCCGAGGCCGCACCGCAGCGCTCGCCGAGATCATCGGCTGGATGACCTGCGTCACCGCACCGCGGAAAGTCTTGATGGTGACCGGGTCACCCGGCGTGGGCAAGTCCGCAGTACTCGGGCGCGTGGTCACCTCAGCAGATTTCGGTATCGCCGCGTCACTCCCGGCGGATGACGACGCCCTGCGTGCCCCCCTCGGTGCGGTCTCCTGCGCCGTTCACGCCAAGGGAAAGACCGCTCTCGAGGTAGCCGAGGAGATTGCCGCTGCGGCCTCGGCCGCGCCACCCGAACGCGCGAGCGACCTGGCCTCCGTACTGCGGGCCGCGCTGTCCGAACGAGCCGCCTCCGCGCAAACGCCCTTCGTCATCGTCATCGACGCTCTTGACGAGGCCACCAGCGCGCAGCAGGCCCGCCTGATCGCGCGACACATTGCCATCCCGCTGGCTGAGACTTGCGCGGATCTCCATGTCCGGGTTCTAGTTGGTAGCCGCCGCAGGGACGACGCCGGTAGCTTGCTCGACCCATTCGGCGCGGCGGTCCGTGTCATCGACTTGGACACTCCCGAGTTCTTCGCCACAGCGGACCTCGCCGCGTACACCATGGCTACGCTCCAACTGTTGGGCGACGAGCGGCCCGATAACCCATATGCCGACAAGCGCACCGCGCGCCCGGTTGCTGCCCGCATCGCAGAACTCGCCGACGCGAACTTTCTCGTGGCCGGTCTCACCGCGCGCGCTCACGGCCTGCACGATACTCGCGCTGTTGCGCCCGCAGATATTGCCTTCACGCCCACCGTCGCTGCAGCACTGGAGGAATACCTCTCACGACTGCCTGCAGTTGACGGCGCTCCGGCGGCTGATGCCCTAAGCGTCCTGGCCTACGCCGAGGCTCCAGGGCTCCCACTGCCGTTGTGGAGCGCTGCAGTGGAGAAACTTACGGGCCACCACCTCACTGAGAACCAGCTCCGTTCTCTGGCACGCTCGTCAGCCGCGAACTTTCTCATCGAGAGCGGCGTCAGCGATCAGAACACGGGTGTGTTCCGGCTATTCCACCAAGCCCTGAATGACGCGCTGCGGCAAAATCGCGCGCAGCTCGGATCGAACGTGACCGACGAGCGCGCCCTCACGCGCTCCTTCATCTCCTACGGCCGACGGCTGGGCTGGGACCGTGCGCCCGCGTACCTGCTGCGTTCGCTACCCCGGCACGCCGTGGGCGGCCGGGTCATCGACGAGCTGCTTGCGGACGCGGAGTACGCGCTCCACGCAGATCTGCGACGCCTCATCCCGGCGAGCAGTTCGGCGGTCTCCCGGGCGGCCAAGGAACGCGCCCAGGTTCTACGCCGGACGCCGCAAGCCATCGACTGTGTCCCCACCAGGCGCGCGGCCCTTTTCAGCGTAACCGAGGCGCAGGAAGGATTCGGACAGGTCTACGGGCCCTTGGCAGTGAAGGGGCCATACCGAGCCGAGTGGGCAGCAGTCGCCTCCCGCGCCGAAGACGCAATTCTAGAGGGCCACAGCGGCGAGATCCGCGCTGTATGCGCCCTCGGCCCCCCGACCGGCACCCTGCTCGCCAGCGCCGCCGGCGACGGGACCGTCCGGCTTTGGGACCCAGTGACCGCCCGGACGGTACGACGCCTCACTCCCAAGTTCGGGCGCGTCAGTGCGATGTGCGGCCTGATCGTCGACGGGCAGACTTACCTCGCTCTCGCTGCGGACAGGGACGTCTGGCTGTGGAACGAGTCCCTGCGACGCGCAGCGGGGTACCTGCGCGGCCACGTCAGCTCGATCCGAGATCTGTGTGCCTTCGAAACGGCCGACGGGCCTCGCCTTGCAACAGGGAGCGCGGACGGAACAGTCCGGATCTGGGATCCCGCCTCCCGAGAGTGCACAGCGGTCCTGTCGGAGCACGGCGGCTGGGTCGAGAGTGTGTGCACGGTAGCGGTCAACCACGGAACTCTCCTGGCGTCGGGCGGAGACGAAGATGACCGCTCCATCATTCTCTGGCGTCCCGACACCGGCGAACGCGTCCACATCCTCGAAGGGCACGAGAGTTCCGTCATCGCCCTGTCCGCGGTGGAGATGGGAGATCACACCCTGCTGGCAAGTCTCGGAGACGACAAGACGGTTCGTCTGTGGGACCCGATCAGCGGCTGGTGTGTAAGTACCCTCCCCGGGGAGGACCTGGCCTTTAGACTGCGCGCCCTCACAGTCGAGGGAA
The DNA here is from genome assembly GCF_045207585.1 of Streptomyces sp. NBC_00887. Lineage (NCBI taxonomy): Bacteria > Bacillati > Actinomycetota > Actinomycetes > Kitasatosporales > Streptomycetaceae > Streptomyces > Streptomyces sp. NBC_00887. Next base: position 8,977,265 of record NZ_CP108788.1, on the reverse strand, counting down.
AGTCGCTGCTTGCCAGCCCGAGCGGCGACCTGGTCCGACTGCTGGACCCGGAGAGCGGCCGCATCGCCATCACCCTCCAAGGCCATTCCGACTCCGTGGACTCCCTCTGCGTGCTGCACGTCAACGGCCGAGACCTGATCGCCAGTGGGGGCGCCGACCACACCGTGCGGCTGTGGGACCCGTCGGCGCCGCGCGCCAGCAGTGTGAGCGCTGTACGCGCGCTCTCCCCCGCATCCAGCGGTAACGGTTTGCTATTGGCCGCTGGCGGTGACGACGGCGTGACCCAACTGCGAGATCCTGGCTCTGGCTCGGTCGTCAACTCGTTGAGTGGAAATCACGACTGGGTGCGGGCTCTATGTACCGTGACCCACCTCAACCGGTCGTACCTCGCCGGGTGCGGTGACGACGGAGCAGTGTGGCTGTCCGACCTTACGGAAGCCGTGCCGCGGTCGTCTCGACGTCCAGGCAACAAACCCGCCTACACCGTGTGCTCCGTGCGCGTCGGCGACCAAACGCTACTAGCTACGGGCCACACCGACGGAAGCGCATGGCTTTGGGACCCACTGAGCAACGAGACCGCACACTTTGCCCGCTTCCATAGCGGGATCTACGCCATGTGTCCCCTGGAAATCGCTGGCCAACCATACGTCGCAACGGCTACGGACGGTCAGGACGGCGCGGTGTGGTTGTGGGACGCCACCTCTGGTCAGCGCCACAAATTGGTCGCCGCAACCGAGACCCTTGCAATGTGCGCGCTGCCCATGATGGGGCAGACCGCGCTCGCCACCGCGCACGCACATGGAGAAGTGTGCCTGTGGGATGCCGCGCGTGGCGAACCCATCGGAGCCCTCTCAGGCCACTCGGGCGCAGTAAACGCAGTGAGCATGATCGGTGAGGGCGGGACATTCCTCGCCAGCGCCAGTAGCGACAGGACCGTACGCCTGTGGGACGTGTCGGGCCAAGCGCTGGTTGAAGAGATTCCCGTACATCATCCTGCACTTGCCGTCACATGGGTGTCACAGCGGCTGATCGTTGGGCTCGACCACGGGCTCCTCGCACTATCGCTAGGGGAGGTGAGTAGTACACCGCCGGTGGGTGAGCCGGAACACCTGAGGCTTTGAATGTGGACAATCGGCCGAACCGTAGCTACGCGCTCCCGTTCCCTACTGAGGGCTAGATGTATTGCCCCTCAGCGTTGTTGACGCGGCTGATCGGCGGGTGTCCGTCGAGTGCGGTGTGGCAGCGGTGGTGGTTGTAGGTGTGCAGGAAGTCTGCCAGGGCCAGAGACCGTTCGTCGTTGCTGGTGTAGGGCCGTAGGGAGGCCCATCCGTCGAGCAGGGTGCGGTTGAACCGTTCGACTTTGCCGTTGGTCTGGGGGCGATAGGGCCGGGTGAGTTTCCCGGTCGCTTCCAGCTTGGTGAGGGCTGCTTTCCAGGCCAGGCCCTTGCGGTAGGCCCAGGCGTTGTCGGTCAGCACGCGTTCGATGCGGGTGATGCCGTGGCTGTGGAAGAACGCGGCCGCGCGGGTGAGGAAGTCCGCGCAGGTCGCAACCTTCTCGTCGGGATGGATCTCGCTGTAGGCCAGGCGGGAGTGGTCGTAGACGGCGGAGTGGACGTAGTCGAAGCCCATCTGGCTGCGGGTGGCCCGGCCGGCCTGGCGGCCAAGGGTCTTGTGTCCGCCGCCGTCGGGGATCCGTCCGAGCTTCTTCACGTCGACGTGGATGAGTTCGCCGGGCCGTTCGCGTTCGTAGCGGCGGATCACGGTGCCTGTGGGGCGGTCGATCCAGGCCAGCCGGTGCCGGGTCAGGATGCGGTGGACGGTCGAGGCGGGAAGGCCCAGGACCGGGCCGATCCGGGCACGGCCCAGCTTGCGGTCGGTCCGCAGGCGGCACACCCTGGCCTCGACGTCGGGCGAGGTGAGGTGCGGTGTCGTGAGCGGCTTGCTGGACCGGTCATGGAGCCCCGCCTCACCCTCGTTCCGCCAGCGGCGCATCCCCTTGTGCGCCGTTGCCCTGGAGACGCCCATCTCCGCAGCAACGTGCGCGACAGGACGGCCCGAACAGACACGTTCGACCAGCAGTCTCCTGCCAAAGACGGTCAGCCGGGCATTACGGTGGGACACGAAGACCTCCAGTGCGGTGCAGTCCTAGACAGCTCCACCACACCGGAGGTCTGCGCCTTTGATCAAGACCCCTGTGTCAACAACGCTCGTGATCAATACAGCTAGACGTTGCTCGCCGCCGGGTCGTTGAGGACGGCGTTGACTGTGGACCAGCACAGGTCGGCTGTATCGAAGTCCGCGCTGTGCTTGGCTCGCTTCTCGGCGAGCGGGTGAACCAGATTGCGGTAAGTCCGCAGGAGTACCGAAGCCAACTTCGCTTCTTGATCGATCCATCCATTGCCGAGGGCATTGCGGAACATGGTTTTGCATGGGTCAGCATCTAGGGGGACTAGTCGTCACGGAGAGTGAGTAGCCTCCCGTGGTCACCCATAACGTCGCCTTCGCCCGGCGGTCTCCCGCGCCGCGGATGGCGAGGTGAAGGGCAAGTTCCTCGGCCGTGCAGGTGGGCTACAGCCGCTGCCCGCGTTCAAGTTCACCGGCGAGATCACCGGCGGCGCCACCGGAGGTCGGCGCGACGGCCAGCTTCGGAAGACAGGCGAACGCTCCCCAGTGGCCATCGTGCTCGTTCAGCACCACGGGCGCGTCACCGGGAGTTGCTCGCGCGTCCCCCAGGCCTACATCGCCGCGCGGCACCGCTCGCCCAGCCCTGCCCAGAGCTTGGGCTCGCTCAGTTGGTGCGGCCGGACATCACCCCTACAGTGACGACACACGCAGCCCTACCCGAGGAACGACAGCCGTACCTGCCGGTCGGCATTGTCCCTGTTGGTATCGACCAACATCCGTTACGGCAACCCGCAGCGTACCCTCACGGTTGGTCTGCACGAACAGTCCAGTGCTGCAATGGAGTTGCGCGCGCTCCTACTTCAGCAGAGGGCCGAACGTGACTGGGGTGAACATGTCGCCGCGACAAGACCAGAAGGACTCACTGTCGAATCGACCGACCGTCACCGGCTCCCGTAGTCCTCGACCAGCTCGCCGATCACAGCGAGGAGCGCGTCGGCCCGGTTCCGATCCTTACGCTGGTCGCGCAGCCTGTGGTCAAGTCCCCGCAGGCCGGACACTGCGGCCGGATCACGGCGCCGCATCGCGTCCAGCCACGGCGTGCTGACGAGGTCCATGCACGTGGAGAACAGGAGCCGGGTGGACGGGGCGGGGCGCCGGGTCGGGGGCGGCGAACCCCGTGGTCACATAACGGGCCGGTTCGGTCAGACTCCAGCCGACGAAGGTACCATCCTGGACGAGGAGTGCCACGTCGGGGCGATTCAGATGCGTGCCTCCAGCAGCTCGTCAAAACCGCGAGGTCACGCAGACAGGTCAGCACGGCGTCCTCCGGGGCACGGCAGAGCTCGGTCGTCACCTCCAGTCGGAAGTCCCGGGCCTCGTCCACGCGAAGACCTCCCGGGTCGATAGCGGGGGTCAGGGATGGCGGGCAGAGTCCTCGGGGTCGGCGGCCTCACCGAAGACCTGGAACTCGGCGCCGGCCAGGTCTTGGTCTTGGCGGTGGACCCGGGACTCATCAGGCGCTTCCCAGCCACGGCCCACTGCCGAAGGTATCCAGATGGAACGCGCCGCGCTCCTCTACGTTCGAATACTCCGCGATGCGCACGCGGAAGTCCCGGAAGTCGAAGCGGGGTGAGACACAGCAGTTCGCCCGCCACCATCACGGTCGATTCCGCCCGGTGTCGAGTGGTACACCGCGTCCGACTTCTTGAGTCTTTCCAGAACCATTTCCTCGGTGAAACGACCGTCGCCTCGGCCGCAGGCATAGCCCCACCGGTACACGCCATTCCGGCCCGGTCGACAACCTGCGCGCCCAGAGATCACCCCACCAGCTCGGGAATGCTATCCACCCCAAAGCACCCGCGCCCGGCGCTCGCTGTTGAAACCCAGGCCGTGCCGGTAGATCTCCGGAACCCAGTAGCGGCCGTCCGTGCCTTTGCTGAAAACCCCGGAGTCGATGAGCGTATCCGCTTCCTGAACCGTGAGACCGACCCGTTCGAGTTCGAACGGGACAGTGACCTGGGTCTCCAGACGCTCCAGCTTGGTGAGTAGCTCACCGATTTCACGATTCTCGGCCCGAATCGACTCGATCTTGTTCTTGCTGCACGCAAGCAGTGCCTTTCGCATCGCGCCAGGCACCAGGACCCGGTCCTCGACCGTGTCGTAAGAGCTAGAGAGTTCGGCAGACTTGGCAAGGAACACCACGACGTCCCGAGCCTGAACCTGGTTATTGAAGTCTCCGAGTGCCGCAGGCACCCACAGGTGCGAACGTGCCTCCCGCGACTTCTCCGTCCCCATCTTCCAACCCCACACTTGAACGAGGCTCTGTACCAAATCGTCCTCGGAAAGTTCAGTGACCGCGACAAGGTCCACAGGAGTGGGCAGGGCTTGCGCGTGTGCGGTTACCCAAAGCGCGAGCCGCAGGGCTTCCTCCTTACTCCAGTGCAGTGCATAGCGGTCGTACCGGCCGAGAAGTTGACCGCTGTTCTGCCGTACAGCCCAGGTGACCAGGTCCCTGCGGACGAAAACCATGAGCCCGAAGGGCCGCCCGCGCAGGGATCGGAGCCAGCCAAGTACATCGATCAGCAGCACCCGCAGCGCCGTGCTCTTCACCTCAGCGTCGAGGCTCTGCAGCAGATCCTCCAGGCCGTCGATCACGAACACGGCCTTGGCTCGCTTGCCGAGCTCTGCTAGCGCCTCCTCCGGACTCCGTCCGTCCGCTGGCTCCACCCCTGCGGCGACGGCCAGACACTCCAGCCAGAGACTCCGCCAGGCAAGTTCGTTCTGACCGTCCAACCTGGCCAGCCCGGATTTCAACCTGTCACTGATGCTTCTCCCCGAAGCAGCATCGACATCCGCTGGGCCACCGTTTTGCCTGGCGAAGTCGTCGCGAAGGTCCTGCGGCTCCAGTTCGCCGTACTCCAAGTTGGCGGACTCCAGCACAGGGACCACTGGTGCGCGCAGATCAACTCCGTCAACCCCAGATTTTTCGGCAAATCTCTCCCACGTGCGCGCCGCACACGCCTTGGAATACAGAAACGTCTTTCCGGCCCCTTTCGCACCGACCACGAGCGCAAGCGGCAACTCAGTGCGGTGGTCGCCCAGAAGCCTACGCAAAGGGTCCGTGACTAGGAATCCGCCGGTCGACGAGAGCCCCTTCTTTTCCGCGTGGATCAGTTCCCCTGCGGTTTGAGCAAGGTTCCGCCGCAGCTGCGCGTAGTCGGTCCTCGCCTTGCCCCCATCCGGCGGCCCGCCTGTGAGGAGCAGCTGAGGGGTGGGGCTAGGAAGAATCGGGTCAAGGGCATCGGCGATCCCGCAGGAGCCGAGAACCCTCAAAACCGCGTCCCAGGTGGAGGGCAGAGCCAGGAGTTCTTCCCGGAAGGGACTCATGACCGGCTGGACCAGCAGCCCTGTATCCACAGCCTCCGTGCCGTCCGCGGAGTCGGCCGTGGGGCGTCCGATCGTCGCCGCAAGTGCGCCGCCAAGCGCGCTACGGGCAGCCTCTGCCTGCGCACCGTGCGCGTCCAGGCGATACTGAGTGACGATCACAGAGCTGGCGGGGTCCAGTCCCTGGACAGCAGGCGCCTTCTGCCCGAGTTGCCGGACCATCAGTTCGACGCCGGCCAAGGACTGATGGCTCAGCGTGGTGACGAAGACACGCTGCACCCGCGGATCAAGGAGGATCGGCGCGGACAGCTCGGACGCTCCCGCACGCAGGTCCACGATCACGGTGTCCGCGCCCATGCGGGCGCCAAGTGCAGCGATGGCCTCGGTCAGAAGGTAGGGGGAACGGCCTGGGGAGAACAGGTCCGCGGGTTCGATACGCGGCGGCCCAAGCAACACCCTACGGCTGGTCGGCACCACGGTGAGACGGCCCCCGCCCGTGTAGTGACCGACCTGCTGGTTGGGCAGGTACTTCGCCGCGATGTCCACGGCCGACTGCCAGCCGTTGTCCTCGTCACCCTGAATCAGTGTGACGAAGTCCTCGTAACTGAAGTCGCACTGACCGCCCTGCTCCTTGTGCATCCAAGAGATACCGGGCGCCTCCAGGTCCGCGTCGATCAGCAGAACGTTACCGCCGCGCCTGGCGAGCTTGTCTGCAGCGGCAACGGCGTGCACCGTGCGCCCGACGCCGCCCTTGAAGGAGTGAAAGGCCATCACCTGGACGTCGTTCGTGAAACCGTCACGCTGAGGGCGTCGCAATGGCTCCGCCAGGTGACGGGTGATGTGCTTCTCCCGTAGAAGCGGTAGCCGTAGGGGTCCGTCGGGCACCTCCGGCTCGATGCTCAGTTGCACCCGGAGGCCCGTGAACTCGTTCGTACGTGGGTCGTCCAGACCCAGCATCAATACTCCGTCGTGCTGAGCCGCGGAGCCCGCCCCGAACGCCTCCTCCAGCCACTGCCGCACCAGCTCCTGGTCCGTGCCGTCGTCGACGACGAGCTCCAGACAGTCCCACCAGCCGTCAGCGGCGACGAGCCACTCCGGCCACCTTCCCAGAGTCGCCAGTCGGGCCAGGTGCTCGTCGACGTCCACCCAGCTGAAAAGGTGCGCGGGAGGCGCTGTGCTGCTGTCCATGGTCCCCAGTTCCTCCGCGGCTCTGTTCATCACGTCTCAGTCCTGCTCGCACCATGCGATGAGTGCGTGCAGTGACGCCTGAGCATTCTTTTCGTCTTCTTCATTCAGTTTCGCACCATAACGCCATGCCTGGTGAAGGTCAGCGAGGGCAACCTTTCCAGCACCCTGAGCGCTCATTCGGCAGCGATCCAGCCTGGCAAGGTGGTCGCTGACCGAACGCGGCAGACACAGCTCCTTGGCAAGCTTCCGCAGGTCGTGCGTGGGCTCCAACCCTGATGTATTCCGCTGTCCCCTACGGCTCAGTACTCGCTCCTTGATCGCGCACTCCGTCGCGTAAAAGAGCAGGAGGTACGACGTGCTGGCATCCCCGCACTCCGCTACTTTGCCTGCGCTACCGCGTAGTTGGCCCCGACGACTGCGAAGGGCGTGCACACCCACATGAAGCACCATGCGTCCCATCGTCTCACCGTCCGGGTAGCATCAGCCTCGATTCCGGCCCACCCCGTCAGCCGGTCCGCAGTTTCGGTATCGCCGGTTCCGGGTCACCGACCGCCTTGGTTACCCGCTTGCCTCGGCGGCCGTTGCGGCAGCCAGCAAGTGGGGACCGGCTCGCGACCTTCCGCTCCGTCCTGCGCGGTGATCTCGGCCTCCATCCGCTCCCCGGAACAACCCGTCGACGACTCCCCCGACAAGGTCTGACGCGTAAGTCGTCACGGTGAGTGGACAGCCTCCCGTGGTCAACCATGTCACGCCCTCATCCCCGCGGTTTCCCGCTTCGCGGATGGAGAGGAAGGGCAAGTTCCCCGGCCGTGCTGGTGGACGCTTGGTCCGGCCGGACATCACTCCTACAGCGACGGCAGACGCAGCTTTACCCGAGGAACGACAGACGGACCTGACGTTCCGCATTGTCGACGTTCGTGTCCGCCAAACTCCACTAAGGCACCCTGAGAATAGCTGGCCACCCTCGCCGTGGGGCTGGACGTGATAGGGACCGTCACGTGCGAGCAGGCGGCAGTTCGTAGGGGTCAACTCGGCGGACAGAGTTGTCTGCCAACCATGCGCTCGTGCTCGTTCAGGGTCTGTCGACCTCGCGGTCGACCTGCGCTGCAATCCAACGACGACACGACGGAGCGGTCTTCCCGCAGCGCGCCACAAGACGTCAGGGAAGTTCAATGAGAGCCGTACCGGGGTGTCGAGGCTCACTCCACGATCGTCTGTGCGGACAAGCGGAGCCACTGGTGAGGGGCTGACGACCGATCGGGCCATGCAGGTGTGGCCATCGCTTGGAGTAGCGCAAAGATCCGAAACCAGCCGGCCGCACCCGGATGGCGGTTACCGTGGATGTGACGGATCACCGGAATGCTGGGGGCGGCATGGGACTGGCGAACGAGAAGATTATTTCCCAGGTGGAGAACCTGCTGCGGGGCATGGTCGTCATTCCCTCCATCCAGCGCGACTTCGTCTGGATGCGGCCTGACGTACGTGATCTCTTCGATTCGCTCTACCGAGGCTATCCGGTCGGCGCCCTGCTGCTGTGGAAGACCGGCCTGAACGTCCCGTTCAAGACTGCCGCCGTCGTCCAGACCGACAAAACGACGAACCAACCCCTCTATCTGCTGGACGGACAGCAGCGGCTGACCTCCCTCGCCTGGGTCTACCGACCCCAGTCGAAGGCCGACGGTCGGCACATAGACCTGCGCTTCGACGTGCGTACCGAGGAATTCGTGACCCCGAGCGCCGTGCAGCGCAAGGATCCGCTCCTGATCCCGGTGTCGACGCTCCTGCAGGAGAACGTGCAGTTCTACCCGGTCCTGAACAAGGCCGGGGTGTCCCCCGACGACCCGGACTTCGGCACCTGGATGCAGCGGCTGCAGAAGGTGAACAACATCCGGTATCACCAGATCGCCGTCATCACCTATGAGTCCGACGACTACGAGGAGGTCGCCGAGCTATTCGCCCGGCTGAACAAGGGCGGCCGACGGCTTTCCAAAGGCGATCTCGTGTACAGCGCCATCGCGGCCCGCTGGTCCGCCGGCCTGGACACCATGGATGCCTTTCACCAGGAACTACGGGACAGCGACTTCGACCTGAACAGGGAAGCCGTCCTGCGCCTCATGAGCCTCCTCGCGGGCACCGGCGCCCATCACATCAAGCTCATCGGAGCGGAGGTGAACGAGACCGCGCTGAAGGAGGCGTGGCACGCCACCGAAAGGGCCCTTCGCTTCGCGATCGACTTCCTGAAAGGCGAGTGCTCGATCCCCCGGTCCGAGATCCTCTCCTCCCCGAACGTCACGATCGTGCCTGCGCTGCTGCTCTATCACCGGAGCGGCAAGCTGCGTCCGGGAGAGGCGCAACTGCTGCGTCGCTGGGTGTACACGGCGATGGCCTTCAGCCACTACTCGCTGCAGGTCGAGGGCAAGCTCGACGCGGAGGCCCGGCTGATCAGGTCCCGTGCCGGGGAGGACCTGTTCGCCGAGCTCATCCGCCGGGCCTCCGGCCCCCGCTCACTGGACAGCGCACTGCACCCGAGGGACCTGGAGCAGAAGTACTCCACGCACGCCTTCTTCAAACTGCTCTACATCGCCGCGCTGCGGGGCAGGGCGCGGGACTGGTCGACCAACATCGCCATCAACGATCAGCCGATGAACAGCGGTTCCAGGATCGAGTTCCACCACGTGTTCCCTCGCGCCCGGGTCCAGGGGACCTGCGCGAAGGAGGAGTGGAACAGCCTCGCCAACCTGGCCTTCGTCACCGGCCAGACCAACAAGATGATCTCCTCCAAGCTGCCAGCCGAGTACATGGCGGGCGTCGCGCCGGAGCGCCTGGCCGAACAGTGGATCCCCAGCGACCCGGAGCTGCGGTCCCTGGACCGGTTCCCCGACTTCCTGGCCGCGCGCAGGAGCCTGCTGGCCAATGTCCTCAACGAGCTCCTGGGTCTGCCCGCCTACGACGGGAGTGCCATCCGTCAGGACGCCGACGAGATGCCGGCCGACGAGACCGTGATCGCTGAGGACACTTCCGCGCCCGCGCTGGTCAAGGCAGACGTGCAGGCGTTGCGCACGGAGCAGGGCGTCGAGTTGCACGCCGTCTACGATGGCCGGCGCACCACCGCCTACTACGATCCGCCCTCCCGCGCCGTGACGATCCCCTCCGGCCCCGGCCGCGGCGTGTACGAATCCCCCAGCGGGGCGGCGGTAGCCATGGTCCGGGCTCTCAACCCGCGCGTCAACCCGAACCGCAACGGATGGTCGTTCTGGACCGTCACGGCCACGGGGGCGCTCCTGCAAAGCATTCGGTGAAGAGCGGCAGCAACGGCCGTGCACGTTGTCTGCCGCCCGGCCTACGTCAGACATCTCGATCAACAGCCCGGGCCTCGCTCGTTGCGCTTCACGGCCCATCACCCGATCGGTGGCCAACTCGAAGAAGCTCACTCAGTGTTCAGCATGGGGGCAGGGTGCTGTACCACTAGCAGACCAAGAACCCGTCGGCAGCATTGACAGCAGCCTCAATCCGGGGGCAGTTGGCGCGGCCGGACTTGCTATCTACAGTCCGCACCGAGTCAGCGTCCTATCCGAGGAAGCTCAACCGCACCTGACGGTTGTGATTCGAGATGTTGGTATCGACCAGGCAGACCGACTGCCACGTCCCGAGCTCCAGCCCTCCACCGATCACCGGCAGGGTCGCGTGCGGCGGTACGAGGGCGGGGAGCACGTGGTCGCGGCCGTGGCCGGGGCTTCCGTGGCGGTGGCGCCAGCGGTCGTCGGCGGGGAGCAGGGTCTGCAGGGCCGCGAGGAGGTCGTCGTCGCTGCCCGCTCCGGTCTCCAGGACCGCGATTCCGGCGGTCGCGTGAGGGACGAAGACGTTGAGCAGGCCGTCCCTGCCGTGGGCGACACGGGCGAGGAACTGTTCGCAGTCCGCCGTCAGGTCCGTGACCGTCTCGGTCCGTCCGGTGGCGATGCTCAGCAGGTGCGTGGCGAAGGAGTCGGGCATGGCTCCATTCTGGCGCCGTCGGCAGGCGGTCGCGCCCCCGGTCGGTCCGGGAAGATCCGGGAGCCGTCCAGAGTTGGTAGAAGGGTGAACAACTTCGGGATGCGCGAGCGGGACGTGGTCGTGATCGGCGCCGGGCAGGCGGGGCTGTCCGCTGCCTACCATCTGCGGCGCGCCGGCCTCGAACCCGACCGGGACTTCGTCGTCCTCGACCACGCCCCGCGGCCCGGGGGTGCCTGGCAGTTCCGCTGGCCGTCGCTCACTTACGGCAAGGTCCACGGCATGCACTCCCTGCCCGGCATGGAGCTGACGGGTGCCGACGACGGCCGCCCTTCGTCCGAGGTGATCGCCGAGTACTTCGACGCGTACGAAAACCGCTTCGACCTGCGGGTGCACCGTCCCGTCGAAGTGAAGGCCGTGCGCGAAGGCAGCGAAGGAGAGGACGGCCGCCTGCTCGTCGAGACGTCCGAGGACACCTACGCCACGCGTGCCCTTGTCAACGCGACGGGGACTTGGGACCGGCCGTTCCGGCCGCGGTATCCGGGCCAGGAGACCTTCCGGGGGCGGCAGTTGCACACTGTCGACTATCCGGGGCCGGCGGAGTTCGCCGGACAACGGGTCATCGTGGTCGGTGGTGGAGCCTCGGGGACCCAGCACCTGATGGAGATCGCCGAAGTGGCGGCCGCGACGTACTGGGTGACGCGTCGGCCCCCGGTGTTCCGGGAGGGGCCGTTCGGCGAGGAGCAGGGGCGGGCCGCCGTGGCGATGGTGGAGGAGCGTGTACGGCGTGGGCTTCCGCCGCAGAGCGTGGTGAGCGTGACCGGACTGCCGCTGACCGACGCTGTCCGACGCGCACGCGAGGAGAGGGTCCTCGACCGGCTCCCCATGTTCGAGCGGATCACCCCGGACGGGGTGGCCTGGGCCGATGGCCGGACTGCAGAGGCCGATGTGATTCTGTGGGCGACCGGATTCCGGGCCGCAGTCGATCATTTGGCCCCGCTGAGGCTGCGCGAGCCGGGCGGCGGCATACGCGTCGAGGACACCCGGGCGATACGGGACGGGCGCGTCCATCTCGTCGGGTACGGGCCGTCGGCCAGCACGATCGGCGCCAACCGGGCGGGACGCGCCGCGGCACGCTCGATCACCCGTCTGCTGGAGCGGACCGGCAGCGGCACGCCCGCCGCGCAGGGCGCCTCCGTCTGACCCGCACCGAGCGCAACAGACCCACCACTGCTCGATCGAGCCGGCAAGGCCCTGCTCTCCCGGAGCTGCGACGAAGTGGCCAGTACTCTCTGCAATTATGTGACGCTCGGTCAGGGACAGTGAGGCGAGGATCGGGGCCGCCCGACGTGTGCGTGCAAACTCCGGAGGGGCCGCCATCCCGATGATCACGACGAAGTGCCCCCGGAGCCGGCCGCGTGAGCGGACCTCATAGCGCGAGCGGTCTTGTAGGCCCTGTTCTCCCGAAGCTACGGCGAAGTAGGACAGCAACACCGGTTCCTCTGGTCCGTTCCTGCCGGGGACCTGGTTCCGGCCAGCTCACGGCCACGCCGAATCCTGTAGCAACACCCACATTCAGTCTCTACAGGCAGCGCATTGCCAGGACGAGCACCCAACGTCACCCCGACATCGCCGCGATACTCACCGACCAGACGAGCGCGTGCAAAGCAGCACACGCCGCCATCGCCGCCGGTGGCGAGGTACGGAACTCGGAAGGGGCGGTGCCCCAGTGGATGGTCGCCCGCCGGGGCTGAGAGGACGACGGACAGCCCGGGCCTGCCCGGTGTCAGTGCCCGCGCCTAGGGTGCCGGGCATGATCGTGTTCACTGTCGAAGAGTCCTGGGACCGCATCGAGAGCTGGCTCGCGCGGCACGCCCCTGTCACCCATGGGCTGCTGCGACCGCCGGCTCCCCCGGCGGCCATCGCGGCGGCCGAACTTCGGCTGGGGGTGACCTTCCCGCCCGACCTGAGGGAGTCGCTGCTGCGGCACGACGGTGTGGAGCTCCAGGACGGAACGCTCAGGCTCGACTACTACGGACCACCGTCCGGAGTCGGGAAGATCATCCAGAGCGCCGAGCTCCTGCGCGAGGCCGGGGAGGACGTTGCCGAGGAGGAGGCCGAGCTCGACGAGGAGGAGCGCGACGAGTATGCGTACTGGCCGCACGAACGACTGCTGATCACCCTGGGCATCGGCTGGCAGTCCTCCGACGGGCTCTTCCTGGTCACCCGCCCCGGCCCGCACCACGGGCGGGTCGGCCGGTACTTCGACGAGACGGGCTCGACCTTCACCCCCTGGCCGGGGCTGCGGCACGTCCTCTCCGACTTCGCCACGGCCCTGGAGCACGGCCTGCCCTTCGACGGGCGGACACCCCTGGCCCACGAGGGCCGGCTGATCTGGGACGGAGGCGGGACAGTCGTCGCCGACCCGATCTCCGCCCTGGGCCTCGCCGCCGGGGCCCCTGAGCCGCAGGTACCACCCGCGCCCGAGCCGGCCGCGCCCGTCCCGCAGCCCGACGGGGTGTACGCCGTCATCACCTTCGGGAGCGGCGGACTCTTCGGACCCGAGCCCGCACCGCCCGTGCAGCCGGACGTCGTGTTCGTGGCAGGCATCGACCCCGGGGAGCTGCTGGACCGGCTGGGCTCCGTGCCCGCGACCGCCGGGCCGCGCAGCCGGGAGCAGGCGCGGCTGTCCGCAGGCGCGCCTTGGGCCGCGCACCGCCCGATGGTCCGGGCCGGGTCCTGCGGCGATGGGTGGTCGTACGCCACGCAGGAGGGCGGTGACGCCCAGTTCGGCCGTCCCGAGGTGCTGGGACGGCTGTCCCGCGGAACCCGGGTGGTGCGGCTGACGAAGCAGGGACCCGAGGTGCGCGTGACCGTCGTGGAAGACGGCACGGAGCGGCCGGAGGCGGGCCACCGGGTCGAATCGCCGCGCGAGGACTACGTGACCGGCCCCGACGGGGAGAAGTGGCAGGAGCTCGGCGTCGATCCCTGGCCCGGCTCGACGGCCGCCTACGCGCGGCTGCTGGCAGGCCTGACGGCGGAGCACGGCATCAGCTGGGACCCGGCGGACGACGCAGCGGCGCCGCTGGCCGGCGCGCTGCTGCTGCCGGTCCTCGACGAGGTGCCGGAGGCGGGGCACCCGGTGACCGTCGTACGCGACTTCGACCTCGGCGCCCTCGTGGAGCGGACCCCGCCGCAGCGGTTGCGCTCCGCGGTGGCGGCGCAGCTCGCCCGGCTGGCGTCGGAGACGGGTATCGACGGCTACCCGGAGATCGCCCGGGCACTGGAGCAGACCGGCCGGGGCGAGTTGGTGGGTCTCCCGGCCGACGGGGCACTCGACCTGCGGATGCGGACCATCCGGGCGGAGACCCGGGCCGTCCGCGGACTGCTCGACGCGGCCCGCCACCAGCCGGACCTTGCGCCCGTCACCGCGGCCGACCTCGCGGCGTGGCACGGACGGGACGCGGCGGCCGGGGCCCTGCGCCGGTTCCTGCTGCTACCCCTGCCCGCAGCGGCGGAGACGGTCCTGAGCCTGCGCATGTCCCTACACTGGCGCGACGAGCTGGCGGCGGACCTGGCCGACCAGGCCGACCAGGCCGACCAGGCCGACCAGGCCGACCAGGCCGACCAGGCCGTCAAGTCTTCGGGATGAGCCCTGCGTGCACGGCCCGGTCGTAGAGCCGCTTGTGCCACTCGTTGGCGTCAGGTCCGGGATCGGTGGTCAGGACGGGGTTCGGATCGGTCTCGATGAGGTGCAGCGGGGTCCCTGCGACGCCGTAGCAGTCGTCGGGGCCGAAGCAGGAGAGGAGCGCTCGGGCTTCCTCTGCCGTGACCGGCTCGGGGATCGCTTCGAGTTGCTCGACACGTCTGTCGATCTCTTCTCCGCTTGCATCCCAGTCTGGGAGCGGGCCGCGGCAACGAACGCCTGCACTTCGGCTCTCATAGGTGAATGATCAGCTTGCATCGCCCACCACGGGCAAGGTCCTGCCCGGTCAGGCGGCGACCGCCGCGGCGTTCTGGCGGTCCGCCTCGGCCTCGATCTCTGCGATACGCGCCCCAAGCTGACGCTGCGCCCGTGCCAGGCGGCGAGGGCTACGCTGCCAGCCCCGCGAGCCGAAGACCTCCCACACAGGCGTGGTGAGCCACTCCAGCAGTTCGGCCTTCCGGTCGTCCTCGCGCTCGGAGATCATCACCGCCCGGGCGTAAGGCACGTAGGTGCCGATCAGACCGCGCAGGAAGTCCGTCGGCCAGCTGACCGCGTACGTTTCCACGTTGTCGACCATCCACTCGGTCGCCTCGTCGAGCTGCTTCACCCAACGGGCCCGCTCCGCCTCAACGCGCTCACGCATAACTGGCGTCCACGCCGCATCGTCCGGGTTCGGTGCCTCGAACTTTTGCAGTCTGCCGCTTGCCGACAAGATCCGCAGCATCGTGGCCAGGAACCGGTCCCGGGCCTGGTGCGCATCCATGATCCGCCGCTTCCGGGCCTCCAACCGCGGCATCACCAACCACCCGGTGCCCACGGTTGTGACCAGCGCCGTCGCCAACGCGATCATGATCGTTTCTGCAACCCCGGGCCCAGCCGACATGCGCACAACCTCTCTCGCTGCGCCGCCGTGGCGCCCTTCAGTCTGCCAGCCTGCGCCGACGCTGCGAACACATCTCACGAAGCGCCTCCGCCCTCCAAGCCCGCTGCATTCCGCACTCGCTGCAAACTCCCGGCCTCATACACGAACAGGGGATCGGGATTTCGCCAGAACATGTGATCGTCTCGCATCTCGTCGATCAACTCCGGTGCGCAGCCTGATGATTGCAGGGCGCGGGCAACGGGCAGACCGCGACTGCGCAGTCCCACCTATGCACCATGCACAAGGAGAGGCACCGAATAGCTTCCTCACCCACCTGCTTGCCGGCGTCGTCCACTCGTGGGTTGGCTCGTCTGGCCATTGCTCGACCGGCGCCGCCGCTCCCCGTCCCACGGGAGCGGCGGCGCCGCCGTGTTGCGCGGCTCGTCAGCCGCGGGGGGCAGGTTCGACCGGGCCCGCGAAAGGCGCCAGCGCGGCAAATCCGGGGTCCACGGTGACCGCCTCGACCAGCGCGTCGAGTGTCCGCCGGACCCGGGGCAGCGGGTGGTCCGGGAATTCCGCGTCCCACCTGGCGTGATCCGCCGCGTGGAAGGGAAGGCCGCCTTGGACCTCGGGGGCATAGGGGTGCGGCCGGAAGTACTGGTCGGGGTCGAGCTTCGCGAGGACGACGGCTTCCCGCATGCCTGTCATTCCGCGCTCGGGCGCCTGGATCTTCACCACCGTGCTGCATCCGGCCCGGGGCACCGTGAAACTGCCGATGAACACCTGCCCGTGGGCCTGTTGGGGCAGCGGCACCTTGAGTATCTGACGCAGTGCAGGCAGCCCGCCCAGCGTCTTCACCGATGCCTCTATGAGCCCGCCGCCCGCTTGCGCGGTCCAGTGCGTCAGCGTGTTGCGCAGGGTCGGGCCGTCTTCCAGCGCGGCAGGAAGGTCAGGCGGCAGTCCGAAGTAGTGCAGCGACAGCACATCACCGTCGTCATTCACCCAGGCGTCGTTGTCCACGGGCCGGTATCCGGGGAGTTCCACCCCGAGCAGAGCTCTCATGGACGGCGATCATGCCGTACGGGCATCCCGCCGCACAGGCGCGATCGCGCCTTCATGTGGCCGCGGGGGCGAGGTCGCCGTCGCGGCGGATGAGGGCCGCGTACCGGCCGTCCTTCTCCAGCAGCTCCGCGTGCGTGCCGCGCTCGGCCGCCCGCCCGCCGTCCAGGACGACGATCTGGTCCGCGTCCCTGACGGTGGAGAGCCGGTGCGCGATGGTGAGGGTGGTGCGCCCCTTCGACAGCGCGTCAATGGCTTGCTGCACGGCGTGTTCCGTACGGGTGTCGAGCGCGCTGGTCGCCTCGTCGAGGATCAGAACGGGCGGGTCACGGAGGATCGTGCGGGCGATGGCCAGGCGCTGCTTCTCACCGCCCGAGAAGCGGTACCCCCGCTCACCGACGAGCGTGTCGTAGCCGTCGGGCAGTGATGCGATGTGGTCGTGGATCTGAGCGGCGCGGGCCGCTGCTTCGATCTCCTCGTCGGTGGCGTCCGGCTTGGCGAAGCGAAGGTTCTCGGCCACGGAGGCGTGGAAGAGATAGGTCTCCTGGGAGACCACGCCGACGGCCCTGGCGAGGGTGTCGAAGTCCAGGTCCCGGACATCGACCCCGTCGATGGTGACCCTGCCGCCGGTGACGTCGTACAGCCGCGGCACCAGATAGCTGAGCGTCGACTTGCCCGAGCCGGTGGGGCCGACGACGGCCAGACTGCGGCCGGCGGGCACGGTCACGTCGATGCTGCTCAGCGTCGGGCCGCTCTTCTCGTCGTAGCTGAAGGTGACGTTCTCGAAGGCGACCTCGCCCCTGATCTTCTCCAGCCGGACGGGCTTCTCGGGCTCGGTGATGTCCACGTCGAGATCGAGGTACTCGAAGATCCGCTGGAACAGGGCGAGGGATGTCTGCATCTGCACGCCGGTGGAGAGCAGGCTCACCGCCGGCCGGAACAGGCCCTGCTGCAGCGAGACGAAGGCGACCAGCGTGCCGATGGAGACGGCCGTGGCACCCGACTGGAGGGTGAGGCCGGCCGCCCAGTAGATGACGGCGGGCATCGCGGCCATGACGATGCCTATCGTCGACATCCGCCACCGCCCGGCCATGTTGGAGCGCACTTCGAGGTCGACCAGGCGTTCCGACTCCTCGGCGAAGCCCTTGGTGAGGGAGTCCGAGCGGCCCATGGTGCGGCCGAGCAGGATGCCGCTGACCGAGAGCGACTCGGTGACCGTGGCCGCCATCGCGGCCATCTGCTTCTGCCGCTGGGTGGTGATCTTCTTGCGCTCACGGCCGACCCGGCGGCTGATCCAGACGAATACGGGCAGCAGGAGCAGCGAGACGACCGTGAGCCGCCAGTCCAGCGCGAGCATGGCGACCACGGTGGCGATGACGGCGGTGAGGTTGGAGACCAGCGAGGTCGCGGTGGAGGTGACCGTCGCCTGCATCCCGCCGATGTCGTTGGCGATGCGCGACTGGACCTCGCCCGTGCGGGTCCTGGTGAAGAAGGCGAGCGGCATCCGCTGCAGCTGGGTGTAGACGGCGGTGCGCAGGTCGTGCATGACGCGCTGGCCGACCGTCGTGGAGATCAGGGTCTGCAGCACGCCGAAGACGCTGGTCATCACGGCGGTGAGGATCATGCCGAGCGCGAGCAGCGTGAGCAGTCCCGTACGCCCCTGGGGAATCGCGGTGTCCAGGATCTCGCGGAGCAGGAACGGGGTGGCGACCGACACCAGCGACGAGGCGCCGACCAGCAGCCCCACGATCGCGAGCCTGCCGCGGTAGGGGCGGAAGAGGCGGAAGATGCGGCGCAGCTCGGCGGGCGGCTGCTGGGCATCACCGGCAGGGGGTGTCCACGTGGGTTCGTCGGGTTTCATGTGCTCCTTCGAGAGCGTGTGGCCGACAGGCCCCGGGTGGAGGCGTGCGGCGGCGGACGTGCGGAATTTCGACGTTACGGAGCTTAGCTCATTGTTACCTCTATTCACAATGAACGAGGTCCTGATATCGTTCCCTCATGGACTCCCCCGATCCCGACGGTCTTCTGGCCGAACAGCTGCTGCGTCTCACCCGCAGACTTCAGCGCATCCAGAGCCGCCAGCTGGAGCCGATCGACATCACTCCGGCGCAGTTCCGGCTGCTACGCACGGTCGCGCACTACGAGGATCCACCCCGGATGGCCGATCTCGCCCAGCGCCTCGACGTCGTCCCGCGCGCGGTCACCACACTGGTGGACGGCCTGGAGGCCAATGACCGGGTGCGCCGCGCGCCGGACCCGACCAACCGCCGGGTGGTCCGCATCGAGATCACCGAGGAGGGCAGGGCCACGCTCCGTTCGCTGCGCAACGCGCGGAAGGCCGCCGCAGAGGAGATCCTGGCTCCACTGACCGCCGAGCAGCGCGAGGTGCTCGGCGGGCTGCTGACCGCTCTGGTGGACGGGATGCCGGAGCGCCGCCGCTGCTGAGGCGCGGTGCGGGGCACCGCACCGTGTCGTCGAGGAGATCCTGAGATGCCGCTGCTGGAGCCGAAGCCGGAAGCCCTCCGTCCTGGTACGGCACGGGCGCCGTCCCCCGACCGGGTGCCGGGCTGGAAGGCCGC
Organism: Streptomyces sp. NBC_00887; assembly: GCF_045207585.1. Taxonomy (NCBI): domain Bacteria; kingdom Bacillati; phylum Actinomycetota; class Actinomycetes; order Kitasatosporales; family Streptomycetaceae; genus Streptomyces; species Streptomyces sp. NBC_00887. Next base: position 8,958,376 of record NZ_CP108788.1, on the reverse strand, counting down.
GGGCACACCCACACCGCTGCGCGCCGACCTGACCGCCCTGCTCGGCGCGGAGAAGGTGCTGTGGAAGATCTCCGACCTCGTGCGGTACGCCTCGGATGCCAGCCCCTACCGCTTCCTGCCGCAGGTCGTCCTGGTCCCCAAGGACATCGACGACATCTCGGCGATCCTCTCGTACGCCCACGGCAAGGGCCGCAACGTGGTCTTCCGGGCCGCGGGCACCAGCCTCAACGGCCAGGCACAGGGCGAGGACATCCTCGTCGACGTCCGCCACCACTGGACGGGCATCGAAGTCCTCGACGACGGGGCGCGGGCACGCATCCGTCCGGGGACCACCGTCATGCGTGCCAACGCCACGCTCGCCCGGCACGGCAGGCTGCTGGGGCCCGATCCCGCCAGTGCCATCGCCTGCACCATCGGCGGTGTCGTCGCGAACAACGCCTCAGGAATGACCGCCGGCACGACCCGCAATTCGTACCGCACGGTCTCCTCCCTCACCTTCGTCCTGCCGAGCGGCACAGTGGTCGACACGGCCGAACCGGCCGCCGACGAGCTGCTGCGTCACGCCGAGCCGCGCCTGTGCGAAGGGCTGCTGGCCGTCAAGGCGGAGATCGAGGCGGACGAGCGGCTCACCGCCCGGATCCGCGCCAAGTACGAGATCAAGAACACCAACGGCTACCGGCTCGACGCGTTCCTGGACGGATCGACCCCCGTGGAGATCCTCCGCGGGCTGATGGTGGGCTCCGAGGGCACCTTCGGCTTCATCTCGGAGGTCGTCTTCGACACGCTGCCGCTGGACCGCCTGGTCTCCTCCGCTCTGCTGTTCTTCCCTTCCCTCACCGCAGCCGCGGCGGCCGTGCCGCAGTTCAACGAGGCGGGTGCGATCGCCGTGGAGCTCATGGACGGCAACACGCTGCGGGCATCGGTGCGCGTCCAGGGCGTCCCGTCGGACTGGGCGTCCCTCCCCAGGGACACGACGGCGCTCCTGGTGGAGTTCCGCGCCCCGGACGAGGCGGCTCTGGAGGCCTACGAGCAGGCGGCGGCTTCGGTCGTCACGGGGCTCGACCTCGTCGTGCCGGCCGTGTCCGTGACCAACGCGTTCACCCGGGACGCCGCCACGGTCGCGGGCTACTGGAAGGCCCGCAAGGCGTTCGTCACCGCCGTCGGCGGCTCCCGCCCCTCGGGCACCACGCTGATCACTGAGGACTTCGCGGTGCCGCCGTCCCGGCTTGCCGAGGCCTGCGAGGCCCTGCTCGAACTCCAGGCCGTCCATGGCTTCGACGCCGCCGTCGCAGGTCATGCGGCGCACGGAAACCTGCACTTCCTGCTCGCTTTCGACGCCGCGGAATCCGCGGACGTCGACCGGTACGCCGCCTTCATGGACAGCTTCTGCTCGCTCGTCGTCGACCGTTTCGACGGATCGCTGAAGGCGGAGCACGCCACGGGCCGCAACATCGCGCCGTTCCTGGAGCTGGAGTGGGGCCCGAAGGCCACCGAACTCATGTGGCGTACGAAGCAGATCATCGACCCCGACGGGGTGCTGGCGCCGCGGATCGTCCTGGACCGCGACCCGAAGGCGCACCTGCGCGGGCTCAAGACGATCCCCAAGGTCGAGCCGGTCGCTGATCCGTGCATCGAGTGCGGCTTCTGCGAACCGACCTGCCCCAGCGAGGACCTGACCACCACGCCCCGTCAACGCATCGTTCTGCGCAGGGAGATGATGCGCCAGCCGGACCGCTCCCCGGTGGAGGCCGGTCTCCTCGACGCGTACGGGTACGACGCCGTGGACACCTGCGCGGGCGACTCCACGTGCAAGCTGGCCTGCCCGGTCGGCATCGACACCGGCGCGATGATGAAGGATTTCCGTCATCACCGGCACTCGCCGCGCGAGGAGCGCATCGCGGCGCTCACGGCGAAGCACTTCAAGGCGGTGGAGGTCTCGGCACGGCTCGCGGTCGCCGCGGCCGACGCCGTCTCCGACCGGGTCGGCGACCGTCTGCTCGAGTCGGTGACCCGGCTGGCCCGCAAGGCCGTTCGCCCCGATCTGGTTCCGGAGTGGCTTCCCCAGATCCCCGGCGCTGCCGGCCGGAGGATGCCTCCCACCTCGCGGGCGGGTGCGCACGCCGTCTACTACCCGGCCTGTGTGAACCGCATCTTCGCCGGACCCGAGGACGAGGGATCGCCGTCGCTCGCCGATGCGGTCGTCTCCCTGTCCGCCCGGGCCGCAAAGCCCGTGTGGATCCCCGAGGACGTCGCGGGTACCTGCTGCGCGACGATCTGGCACTCCAAGGGGTACGACGTGGCCAACGCCGTGATGGCCAACCGCATCGTGGAGGCGGCATGGGGCTGGACCGCGGGCGGCAGGCTGCCGCTGGTCGTCGACGCCTCCTCGTGCACGCTCGGCATGTCCCACGAGGTGGTGCCCTATCTCACCGAGGCCAACCGGGACCTGCACCGTGAGCTGACTGTCGTCGACTCGCTCGTCTGGGCCGCCGAGGAGCTGCTTCCTTCGCTGACCGTGTTCCGCAGGGTGGGCTCGGCCGTCCTGCATCCCACCTGCTCGATGGAGCACCTGGGAGACGTGGCACAGCTGCGCGCGGTCGCCGAGGCATGCGCGGAGGACGTCGTCATCCCCGACGACGCGGGCTGCTGCGCGTTCGCGGGCGACCGCGGCATGCTGCACAAGGAGCTCACCGACTCGGCGACCGCCAAGGAGGCGGCCGAGGTGAACACCCGGGAGTACGACGCGTATCTGTCGGCGAACCGGATGTGCGAGATCGGCATGGACCGGGCGACCGGCCGCACGTACTACTCGGCACTGATGGAGCTGGAGCGGGCGACCCGGCCGGTTCTCTGAACCCGGGGCGCGCACCACACCTCCGCCCCCCGGCCGGTTCTCTGAACCCCGGCGCGCACCGGCCCTCCGCCCCCCGGCCGGTTCTCTGAACCCAGGCGCGCACCACACCTGCGACCCCCCGGCCGGTCATTGAACCCGGTGCGTACCCCGGTCCCGGGCGTCCGCCGGCCGTCCGGATCCGGCACGCCCGTCCTCCGTCAACACCGCCGGAAAGTCCATGGTTTCGGCGCGAGAGTCCACGCGCGAGTCCAAACGCATCCCTTGCGCAACAGCAGTCCCACCGTCCAGGGTCCTTACCGAGGTTCGGGAACCCGTCATGCCCCAGGGCTTCCCACACCCTTACGCGCACCGTCAGATCCCCCTTCCTGGAGGCTCGATGAACGACGACGCACCAAAGGATCAGGACCCGCAGAACACGGACGACGGCTCTATGAGCCGTCGTTCCGTGCTTCGTACCACGGCCGGAGTGGCCGGAATAGCAGGCGCCGGACTCGGACTCGGAACACTCGGCACCGGCACGGCAGCAGCAACGGCGGAGGCGAATCCGGCGACCGTCCCCGCACGCCAGGGCAGCACCATGGCCGGGGTTCGCTTCGACCGGCGCTCCACCGTGCGGGTCGGCATCGTGGGCCTCGGCAACCGTGGCGGCAGCATGATCGACCTCTTCCTCGCCGTCACCGGAGTACAGGTCGTCGCCGTCTGCGACCCGGTGAAGGCCAAGGCCGAACAGGCGGCCGCGAAGGTGACAGCGGCGGGTCAGCCCGTGCCCGCCGTGTACACGAACGGCGAGGACGACTACGAGAACCTCTGCAAGCGCGGGGACATCGACTTCGTCTACGTGGCGACTCCCTGGGACCTCCACTTCGAGATGGCGAAGACCGCCATGCTCAACGGCAAGCATGTCGGCGTCGAGTGTCCGATCGCTCTCCAGCTCGACCAGCTCTGGCAGTTGGTCGACCTCTCCGAACGGACCCGGCGACACTGCATGCAGCTGGAGAACTGCTGCTACGGCCGGAACGAGATGCGGGTGCTGCGGATGGCGCACGCCGGTCTCTTCGGCGACCTGCTGCACGGGGCGGGCGCGTACAACCACGATCTTCGGGGGCTGATGTTCGACCCCGATTACTACGAGGGTCCGTGGCGGCGCCTGTGGCACACCCGGTTGCGCGGTGATCTGTACCCCAACCACGGATTCGGGCCGGTCGCCAACTACATGGACATCAACCGCGGCGACCGCGCGGTGAGCATCACCAGCGTCGGCTCACCCGCACGCGGTCTCGCCGAGTACCGCGAGCAGCACATGCCCGCCGGTGACCCGAGCTGGAAGGAGACCTACATCGAGAGCGACCGGACGATCAGTCTCGTCCAGACGGCGAAGGGCCGGGTGATCCGCCTGGAGCACGACGTGTCGACGCCCCACCCGTACTCACGCATCAACAGCCTCGGTGGCACCAAGGGCGTCTTCGAGGACTACCCGACACGCATCTATCTGGAGCCCGACCACACCGACGACCAGTGGAAGGACTTCTCCGCGTACGCCGACTGGGACCACTGGCTGTGGAAGGAGCACGCCGACCCGCCCGGTGGTCACGGCGGAATGGACTACATGCTGGTGTTCCGTCTGATGCAGTGCATGCGGCTCGGACTCGCGCCCGACTTCGACGTCTACGACGCGGCCACCTGGACCGCGCCTGTTCCACTGAGCCACCTCTCCATCAAGGCCAAGGGCGTTCCGCAGCAGATCCCGGACTTCACCCGCGGTGAATGGAAGAAGGCCCGTCCGGGCATGGACTCCGACAAGCCCGCGGAGTAGACCGGACGGGCTCCGCGCCGAACGGCGCGGAGCCCCGCCGCAGGTGCCCGGTACCTGACGGGTCGGACCTGTGTCGGACCTGTGCGGACCGGGCCGGCCTCGCGCCCTGCGTCCCGCTCCGCCGCCCTCGGCTGCCGGCCGCCGTATCCACCAATAATCGCTTGCTTCGGACCGGGGCATGACGCGAACCTTGCACGGTTTGGTCACCTACTGTTCCACGAGATCCGTCACGGATCTCTGCCCCTTCCGATCTTTGGAACGTCATGCAGATTCGCGATCTTCCGTATTCGGATCCCGGCGACCCCGATGTCCGTTCAGGCCCACGTTTTCTGTTCTGGCTCGGGCGCAACCAGCTCACCGGCCAGCTCAAATCCCTCTCCTGGGGGCTGCTGCACCAGTGCGCGATCGCCGGGCTGCCGCTCGCCGTGGGAGTCGCGGTCCAGGCCGTCGTCGAACGTTCCGGCCGGGACCTCGCGCTGGCCGGAGCACTCATCGTGGCCCTCGGCATCCTCATCGCCGTGGGCGACACCATGCTCCACCGCACAGCGGTCACCAACTGGATCACCGCGGCGGCCAGGGTCCAGCAGTTGCTGGCCCGTAAGACCGCCGAGCTCGGCTCGGCGCTGACCCGGCGGGTCGCGGCGGGAGAAGTCGTCGCCGTCTCCACCGGGGACGTCGAGAAGATCGGCTGGTTCGTCGAGGCGCTGTCGCGCTTCGCCGCCGCCGCCACCGCCCTCGTACTCATCAGCATCGGGCTCATCGTCTACCTGCCCTCGCTGGGCGTGCTGGTCGCGATCGCCATGCCTGTCCTGGCGCTCGCCGTCCTGCCGCTGCTCCCCCGCGCCACCCGGCGGGCGGATCTCCAGCGTGAGAAGGCGGGCAAGGCGACCGAACTGGCCTCCGACACCGTCGCCGGCCTGCGGGTGCTGCGTGGCATCGGCGGCGAGGAGCTCTTCCTGGCCCGCTACCGACGTGCCTCGCAGGAAGTCCGCAAGGCCGCCGTGCGCAGTGCGCGGATGTGGGCGCTGATCTCGGCGATCCAGGTGCTTCTGCCCGGAATCCTGCTCATCTCGCTGGTCTGGTACGGGGCGACGCTGGCCCGGGACGGCCGGATCGACGTCGGCCAGCTGGTCACCGTGTACAGCGCGGCGACGCTGATGCTCTTCCCTCTCCGGCACTTCGAGGAGATCGCCATGGCGTACTCCTTCTCGCGGCCGTCGGCGCAGCGTGCGGTCCGGGTCCTGTCGCTGCGGCGCAGTGCGCAGCCCTCGACGATCGACGCCATGTCACCCGAGGGCGATCTGTACGACCCGGTGAGCGGACTGATGGCGCCGCGCGGCCTGTTCACCGCCGTTGTCTGCGGTGATCCCGACGAGGCGGGCCGGCTGGCCGAGCGGCTCGGCGGGCACGCGGAGACGGACGACGCCTCGGACCCGGAACCCTCGGTGCTCCTGGGCGGTGTGGCTCTGGACGAGCTGCCGCTCGACTCGGCGAGGGCCGCGGTGCTGGTGCAGGACAAGGATCCGGTGCTGCTCTCGGGGACGCTGCGGGAGCTGCTCGACGTGCCGTCGTCGGGCAGGGTCACCGCCGAGGACGCGCTCGCGGCCGCCCACTGCGGTGACGTGCTGGATGCTCTGGCCCAGGCGTCCGTGGACACGGACGGCGACGCGATGCGCACCCGGATCACCGAACGCGGCCGGTCCCTGTCGGGTGGCCAGCGCCAGCGGCTCGCGCTGGCCCGCTCCCTGGTCACCGACCCGGAGGCACTCGTGCTCGACGAGCCGACGTCCGCCGTCGACTCGCACACGGAGGCCCGGGTCGCCGCCGGGATCAAGCAACTGCGCCAGGGCCGTACGACCGTCGCGTTCGCCTCGTCGCCGCTGCTCCTGGACCTCGCAGACCGCGTGGTCCTGGTCCACTCGGGCACGGTCGCGGCGGTCGGCGCGCACCGCGAACTGCTGCGGGACGAACCGCGGTACCGGGCGGTCGTCACCCGTGAGACCGACGCGGAGATCGCGGCACCGGCCGTACAGGACGGGCTCGCCGGAATCGGTGCGTCGCAGTCCACCGAAACGAAAGAGGAATTCGAGGAGAGGGCATGATCGGCGTCGCACCCCCCGCATACGACCCGGCCGCACCGCAGTCGGCGACGACCCTGCCGGTCGGCACACCGCTGACCGTACGGTCCTACGTGCGTTCTCTGCTCCGGCGTCACCGGAAGCCGTTCGTGGTGCTCATCGCGGTCAACGCGATCGCGGTGATCGCGTCGATCACCGGGCCGTATCTCCTGGGCGGGCTGGTCGAGGACCTTTCCAACGGCGTCACCGACCTCCATCTGGAGCGCACCGCGGCGGTGTTCGCCCTCGCACTGATCGTGCAGACGGTCTTCACACGGACGATGCGGCTGCGCGGAGCGGTGCTCGGTGAGGAGATGCTGGCCGATCTGCGCGAGGACTTCCTCGTGCGGTCGGTCGGGCTGCCGCCGGGCGTTCTGGAGCGGGCCGGCACCGGCGATCTGCTCTCCAGGATCACGACGGACATCGACCGGCTGGCGAACGCGATGCGGGAGGCCGTGCCGCAACTGGCGATCGGCGTCGTGTGGGCCGGGCTGCTGCTCGGCGCTCTGACGGTCACCGCCCCGCCGCTCGCTCTGGCCGTGCTGATCGCGCTGCCGGTGCTGATCACCGGCTGCCGGTGGTACTTCCGGCGGGCGCCTTCCGCGTACCGCTCGGAGGCCGCCGGGTACGCGGCGGTCGCGGCGATGCTCGCCGAGACCGTGGACGCCGGCCGGACGGTGGAGTCCCATCGGCTGGGAGCGGGCAGGGTCGCGCTCTCCGACCGGCGGGTCAAGGAGTGGGTCTCGTGGGAGCGGTACACGCTGTTCCTGCGCTCGGTGCTGTTCCCCGTCATCAACGCCACGTACGTGACGATTCTCGGGGCGGTGCTGCTGCTCGGCGGCTGGTTCGTGCTGGAGGGCTGGCTCACCGTCGGGCAGCTGACGACGGGCGCGCTGCTGGCACAGATGATGGTCGACCCGATCGGTCTGATCCTTCGTTGGTACGACGAGTTGCAGGTCGCCCAGGTGTCGTTGGCGAGGCTTGTCGGCGTACGGGAGATCGAGCCGGACGCGGGCGACGACGCGGTCGGGCCGGACGGCCGGGAGGTACGGGCCGAGGAAGTGCGATTCGGTTACCGCGCCGGTGTCGACGTCCTGCACGAGGTGTCGCTTGACGTGGCCCCTGGTACGCGTCTCGCCCTGGTCGGGCCGTCCGGTGCGGGCAAGTCCACGCTGGGGCGTCTGCTGGCCGGGATCTACGCGCCCCGGACCGGTGAGGTCACGCTGGGCGGGGCTGAGCTGTCCCGGATGCCGGCGGAGCGGGTACGTACCCATGTGGCTCTGGTGAACCAGGAGCACCACGTGTTCGTGGGCTCGCTCCGGGACAACCTGCTGCTGGCCCGTTCGGGCGCCGAGGACGCGGAGTTGTGGGCCTCGCTCGCGGCGGTCGACGCGGACGGCTGGGCCAAGGCCCTGGCGGACGGCCTGGACGCGGAGGTGGGCTCGGGCGGTCTGGCCCTCACCCCGGCGCAGGCGCAGCAGATCGCGCTGGCCCGCCTGGTGCTGGCGGATCCGCACACCCTGGTGCTGGACGAGGCGACGTCGCTGCTCGACCCTCGGGCGGCCCGGCACCTGGAGCGTTCACTGGCCCGGGTGCTGGACGGCCGGACGGTGATCGCGATCGCGCACCGGCTGCACACGGCGCACGACGCGGATGTGATCGCGGTCGTCGAGGAGGGCCGGATCAGCGAGCTGGGCAGCCACGACGAGCTGGTGGCGGCGGACGGCGCGTACGCGGCGCTGTGGCGGTCCTGGCACGGATGAGCCCGGGGCGGCGGCCGGGGTGACCCTCCGGCCGCCGCCCCACAAGAGGCGGACTGCGGCCCCTCCGGTGAGGATGAGGAGTGACTGGCCCCGGATACGGGGCAGGTGAGCGATGACCGCGTAAGCCCGAGAAGGGACGCACACCGTGGCACGACCCAGGATCCTCGTTGTCGGCGCAGGCTTCGCCGGAGTCGAGTGCGTGCGCCGGCTGGAACGCAGCCTCACCCCCGGTGAGGCGGACATCGCCCTCGTCACGCCGTTCTCGTACCAGCTCTATCTTCCGCTGCTCCCGCAGGTGGCGTCCGGGGTGCTCACCCCCCAGTCGGTCGCCGTCTCCCTGCGCAGGAGCCGGCGCCACCGCACCCGGATCGTGCCGGGCGGCGCCATCGGTGTGGACACGAAGGCGAAGATCTGCGTCATCCGCAAGATCACCGATGAGATCGTGAACGAGCCGTACGACCACCTCGTGCTGGCCGCCGGGAGCGTCACCCGGACGTTCGACATCCCTGGGCTGGTCGACAACGCGCGGGGGATGAAGACGCTGGCCGAGGCCGCCTACATCCGGGACCACGTCATCTCCCAGCTCGACCTGGCCGATGCCAGCCAGGACGAGGCCGAACGGGAGTCCCGGCTGCAGTTCGTGGTGGTGGGCGGCGGATACGCGGGCACGGAGACCGCCGCCTGCCTGCAGCGGCTGACCGCCAACGCCGTCCGGCACTACCCCCGGCTGGACCCGAAGCTGATCAAGTGGCATCTGATCGACATCGCGCCCAAGCTCATGCCCGAGCTCGGCGACAAGCTGGGGCGCACCGCGCTGGAGATCCTGCGCAAGCGCGGCATCGAGGTGTCCCTCGGTGTCTCGGTGGCCGAGGCGGCTCCGGACAAGGTGACCTTCACCGACGGCCGGGTGCTGCCCAGCCGCACGCTCATCTGGACCGCCGGGGTCGCGGCCAGCCCGCTCGTCGCCACCCTCGACGCGGAGACGGTACGCGGCAGGCTCGCGGTGACCCCGGAGATGCAGGTGCCGGGCGTGGACGGGGTGTTCGCCCTGGGCGACTCGGCGGCGGTGCCCGACCTGGCCACCGGCGACGGAGCGGTCTGCCCTCCCACCGCGCAGCACGCCATACGGCAGGGGCGGGTGCTGGCGGACAACCTCATCGCTTCGCTGCGCGGCCGTCCGCTGCAGCCGTACGTCCACAAGGACCTCGGTCTCGTCGTGGACCTCGGCGGCCGGGACGCGGTGTCCAAGCCGCTGGGCATCGAGCTGAAGGGCATGCCCGCCCAGTTGGTGGCACGCGGCTACCACTGGTCGGGGCTGAGGACCAATGTCGCCAAGACCCGGGTCCTGACGAACTGGATGCTGAACGCGATCGCGGGGGACGACTTCGTACGGACCGGATTCCAGGCCCGCAAGCCCGCCACCCTGCGCGACTTCGAGTACACCGACGCCTACCTCACGCCGGAACAGCTCCGCGCGCACACCGCGTCGACGGGCACCCGCGGCTGATCAGCGGTCAGGCGCGGGCCCCCGCCGCACCGGTGGGGGCCGCGCTCGCGTCCGGCGCCGGGTTCAGATCCGTCGGCCGAGCACCGTGTCGACCGTGTCCGCCTCCTGCGGCGACTTGTCCTCGCGGTAGCGCAGCACCCGGGCGAACCGCAGGGTGACGCCCGCCGGGTAGCGGGTGGAACTCTGGAGTCCGTCGTAGGCGATCTCGACGACGAGCTCCGGCCGCACGGTGACGACGTGTCCGTCGTCGCCGGTGGACAGTTCCCGGAGGCGTTCGGTCTGCCAGGCGAGCATCTTGTCCGTGAGGCCTTTGAAGGTCTTGCCGAGCATGGCGAAGGTGCCGTCCTGCCGCCTCGCTCCCAGATGGAGGTTGGACAGTTTTCCGGTGCGTCTGCCGTGCCCCCACTCGGCCGCCAGGACCACGAGGTCGAGGGTGTGCACAGGCTTCACCTTCAGCCAGGAGGCGCCCCGTCGGCCCGCGCTGTAGGGCGCGGTCAGTCCCTTGACCACCACGCCTTCGTGGCCGTGCGCCAGGGTGGTCTCGAAGAACGCCACCGCGCCCCCGCGTGCCGCTTCGTCCCCGGGGTCCGTCACGAGGAAGCGCCGCACCCGCATCGGTTCCGGGACAAGGGCGGCCAGCTCCGTGTGCCGTTCGGTGAGGGGGAGGTCCAGCAGTTCGCGCCCGTCGACGGAGAGCACGTCGAAGAAGACGGCGACCACGGGGACCTCGGCAGCCGCTGTGACGACGTCCCGCCGGGATCCGACCCGGCCGGCGGTCTCCTGGAAGGGCCGCGGTCTGCCGTCGGGCCCGAGAGCGATCACCTCGCCGTCGAGGACGAACCGGTCGCCTCCGAAGCCGGCCACCGCCGTGACCAGCTCGGGAAGCCTGTCGGTGATGTCGTCGAGGGTGCGGGTGTGGACCTGCACCCGCGCCCCGTCTCGGTGCACCTGTACGCGAATGCCGTCGAGCTTCTCCTCGACGGCGCACGGCCCCAGCTTGTCGATGGCTTCGGTGACCGAGCGCGCGGTGTGAGCGAGCATCGGCAGGACCGGCCGGCCGACAGTGAGTCCGAAGGCCGGGAGAGCCCCGGGGCCGTCCGCGAGCAGCGCGCGGGCGACCGCCTCCAGTGATCCGGCGAGCATGACGGCGCGGCGCACCTCTGCGGGCACCGCGCCGGTGGCACCGGCCAGGGCGTCGATGGCGACGGCGTCGAGTGCCCCCTGGCGCACCTCACCGGTGAGCAGCCCGCGCAGAAGATGCTGCTCGTCGGCGGTGGCGGCGCCGAACAGCCGCTGGAGGCGCTCCTTGCGCGCGGCCTGCGAGCCCGGACCGGTCAGGGCCCCGATCGCCGTCAGTTCCGCGTCGACGTCCGTCGCCGTCAGCGTCGCCGTGTCCGCGGGCGCCACGGGATCGCCCAGGGTGCTCCACCCGATGCCGAGCCGCCCCTGTGGGAGGCGGCCGGCGAGGTACGGGATGACCACGGGGACGTCGTCGGGACCGGCCTCCCGGAACAGTCCGGCGAGCAGGGCGACCTTCCGGGTCCGTGCCGATGTCGCGGCGACCTCGAGGGACACGTGGGCGAGCCGGGCGAGCAGCATGGGGTCATGGTGCTACGGCTCGGTGCGCACCGCCCCCGGAACGGGCGCGCGGCGGTCAGATGAAGTTGAGCGCCGCGGCCGCGCCCACTCCCCCGAGCACCATGAACGCGGGCATCAGCACCTTGATCTCCACCCAGCTGCCGGCCCGGAAGCGCATGAACTTCGGGGGTCCGAGTGGGTACCACCGCTTGCGGCCGAGCGGGATCGGCCACAGGATCGGGCAGCCCGAGACGGTGAGCGCGTCGCCGACGCAGTGGACGAGGGACCCGAGCACGATCGGCAGGCCCAGCCACAGGTACTCCTGGCCGGGCTCGGCGAACAGCCAGTCCGAACCGTGGCCCGGCTTGTCGAGCACCCCGGCCAGGATCCACGCGCTGGTCGCGCCGAGCATCCAGACGAGGACGTCGCTGGACATGCGCGCGGCCCGCCACAGCAGGCCCTCGACGGCGAGCACGAGATGGACGAAGAGAATCGCCAGGACCGCCCACCGGCCGCCGGTGATCGCCGCGAGAGAGGCGCCCCCGCCCATCAGCACCGCCCACAGCCAGGTATGGGTGAGGGTTCGGTGTCCGCCCGTCCTGCGCGGGTCGCCGGCTCCCTTGGTCGCCTTGTAGACGGCGTACGAGAGTTTGTCGACGATCTCGCACACGCCCTTGGAGATCGGGCCGAAGGCACGCGAGATCGTGGCGGACTTGTGGTCGAGGTCGGGGGCGAGCGCGGCGCCCGCGCAGATCAGTGCCCCCACGACGAGGACCGGCCAGGGCATCGTGTGGCCCGCGGCGGCGGCCGCGGCGCCCACCCCCAGCCAGGCGGCTGCCCCTGACAGAGAGTGTGCCGGTCCCATCATGGCTGTTTCCGCCCCCATCGTGATTCGGCCGTGCGGCACGGCCGGGCCGCCATTGCCTGTGCGCTGCGGCCGAGTTGAGTGGGCAGCGTATCGTCCGTGATCTTCGGTCGGTCCTCCGGTTCCCGCATCCGGGCACAAGGCAGGCAAGATGGGGGCGTGACCCTTATCGATCAGCTGCCCCCGACCGCCGACCCGGACGCCCTCTTCGAGGCCTTCTCGTCATGGACCGAATCGCAGGGCATCACCCTCTATCCGGCTCAGGAGGAGGCGCTGATCGAGGTGGTCTCCGGGGCGAATGTGATCCTTTCCACCCCCACCGGCTCCGGAAAGAGCCTGGTCGCGGCGGGTGCGCACTTCACGGCCCTGGCCCAGGACAAGGTCACGTTCTACACCGCGCCGATCAAGGCGCTGGTCTCGGAGAAGTTCTTCGACCTGTGCAAGATGTTCGGCACGGAGAACGTGGGCATGCTGACCGGCGACGCCTCGGTCAACGCCGACGCCCCGGTGATCTGCTGCACGGCCGAGGTGCTGGCTTCCATCGCGCTGCGTGACGGGAAGTACGCGGACGTCGGCCAGGTCGTGATGGACGAGTTCCACTTCTACGCGGAGCAGGACCGCGGCTGGGCCTGGCAGATCCCGATCCTGGAACTGCCGCAGGCCCAGTTCATCCTGATGTCGGCCACGCTCGGTGACGTCAGGATGTTCGAGGAGGACCTGACCCGCCGCACCGGCCGCCCCACCTCCGTGGTGCGCTCGGCGACGCGTCCGGTCCCGCTCAGTTACGAGTACCGGCTGACGCCGATCACCGAGACGCTCACCGAGCTCCTGGACACCCGGCAGTCGCCGGTCTACATCGTGCACTTCACCCAGGCGGCGGCCGTCGAGCGCGCGCAGTCGCTGATGAGCATCAACATGTGCACGAAGGAGGAGAAGGAGAAGATCGCCGATCTGATCGGCAACTTCCGTTTCACCACCAAGTTCGGCCAGAACCTCTCCCGTTACGTACGGCACGGCATCGGGGTGCACCACGCGGGCATGCTCCCCAAGTACCGCCGCCTGGTCGAGAAGCTCGCGCAGGCGGGCCTGCTGAAGGTGATCTGCGGTACGGACACACTCGGTGTCGGCGTCAACGTCCCGATCCGCACGGTGCTGTTCACCGCCCTCACCAAGTACGACGGCACCCGGGTGCGCACGCTGCGCGCCCGCGAGTTCCACCAGATCGCCGGCCGCGCCGGCCGGGCCGGTTTCGACACGGCCGGCTTCGTGGTCGCCCAGGCACCCGAGCACGTCATCGAGAACGAGAAGGCCGTCAAGAAGGCGGGCGACGACCCCAAGAAGAAGCGCAAGGTGGTCCGCAAGAAGGCCCCCGAGGGCTTTGTCGCCTGGTCGGAGACCACCTTCGACAAGCTCATCACCTCCGATCCCGAGCCCCTGACCTCGCGCTTCCGGGTCACGCACACGATGCTGCTCTCGGTGATCGCCCGCCCGGGCAACGCCTTCGAGGCGATGCGGCACCTGCTGGAGGACAACCACGAGCCGCGCCGGGCTCAGCTCCGGCACATCCGGCGGGCCATCGCCATCTACCGCTCGCTGCTCGACGGCGGTGTGGTGGAGCAGCTCGACACCCCGGACGCCGAGGGCCGGATCGTGCGCCTGACCGTCGATCTCCAGCAGGACTTCGCACTGAACCAGCCGCTGTCGACCTTCGCGCTGGCCGCGTTCGACCTGCTGGACGCCGAATCCCCTTCGTACGCCCTGGACATGGTCTCCGTCGTCGAGTCGACGCTCGACGACCCGCGGCAGATCCTCGCCGCCCAGCAGAACAAGGCGCGGGGCGAGGCCGTCGGGCAGATGAAGGCGGACGGCGTCGAGTACGAGGACCGGATGGAGCGGCTCCAGGAGGTCACGTACCCCAAGCCGCTGAGCGAGCTGCTCTGGCACGCGTACGACGTGTACCGCACGAGCCACCCGTGGGTCGGCGACCATCCCGTGTCGCCGAAGTCGGTGATCCGGGACATGTACGAACGGGCCATGACGTTCACGGAGTTCACGTCGAACTACGAGCTGGCCCGTACCGAGGGCATCGTGCTGCGCTATCTGGCGAGTGCGTACAAGGCGCTCGAGCACACCATCCCGGACGACCTGAAGTCCGAGGACCTGGAGGATCTGATCGCCTGGCTCGGCGAGATGGTGCGTCAGGTGGACTCCAGCCTGCTGGACGAGTGGGAGCAGCTGGCGAACCCGGAGGTGGAGACCGCCGAGCAGGCTCAGGAGCGGGCCGACGAGGTCAAGCCGGTCACCGCCAACGCCCGCGCCTTCCGGGTCCTGGTGCGCAACGCGATGTTCCGCCGGGTGGAGCTGGCCGCCCTGGACCGGGTCCGCGACCTGGGCGAGCTCGACGCCGACTCGGGCTGGGACGAGGACGCCTGGGGCGAGGCGATGGACGGCTACTGGGAAGCGCACGAGGACCTGGGTACGGGTCCGGACGCGCGCGGCCCGAAGCTGCTGAAGATCGACGAGGACCTCGAGCACGGTCTGTGGCGCGTGTGGCAGGCCTTTGCCGACCCGGCGGGTGACCATGACTGGGGTATCCGTGCGGAGGTCGATCTGGCGGCCTCCGACGAGGAGGGCCGTGCGGTTGTCCGCGTCACGGCCGTCGGCCAGCTGTGACGACGCACCGGCTTCGAGAGTGGAGAAGAACCGCATGACGACGAACCCCGCCGAGCGCTTGGTCGATCTTCTCGACCTGGAGCGGATCGAGGTCAACATCTTCCGTGGCCGCAGCCCCGACGAGTCCCTGCAACGGGTCTTCGGCGGTCAGGTCGCGGGACAGGCCCTGGTCGCGGCAGGCCGCACCACGGACGGGGACCGTCCCGTCCACTCGCTGCACGCCTACTTCCTGCGGCCCGGCCGCCCCGGTGTGCCGATCGTGTACGACGTCGAGCGGGTGAGGGACGGCCGGTCCTTCACCACCCGCCGGGTCACGGCCGTCCAGCAGGGCCGGACGATCTTCAATCTGACGGCGTCCTTCCACCGTCCCGAGGAGGCGGGCTTCGAGCATCAGCTGCCGCCCGCCCGTACGGTGCCGGACCCCGACGACCTGCCCACGGTCGCCGACGAGGTGCGCGAGCACCTGGGCGGGCTGCCGGAGGCGCTGGAGCGGATGGCGCGGCGTCAGCCCTTCGACATCCGCTACGTCGACCGGCTGCGCTGGACGCACGAGGAGATCAAGGACGCGGACCCGCGCAGCGCGGTGTGGATGCGCGCGGTGGGCCCGCTGGGCGACGACCCGCTCGTGCACACCTGTGCGCTGACGTACGCGAGCGACATGACGCTGCTGGACGCGGTCCGGATCCCGGTGGAGCCGCTGTGGGGTCCGCGCGGCTTCGACATGGCGTCGCTGGACCACGCCATGTGGTTCCACCGGCCGTTCCGGGCGGACGAGTGGTTCCTGTACGACCAGGAGTCGCCGATCGCCACGGGTGGCCGCGGACTGGCCAGGGGCCGGATCTACGACCGCCAGGGGCAGTTGCTGGTGTCGGTGGTGCAGGAGGGCCTGTTCCGCCGTCTCGACGGCGCGTAGCGCCCACTGCGGGGTCAGATGCCGGGCAGCGTGTCCTGCTCGACGTCGTGACGGCGGGTCCGGATGTCCGGGCCTGCCGGATGCAGTTTGGCGTCGCAGGAGGGGCCGAGTCCGGTGCGGCGTGAGTCCGCGCCGGTGAGGGGGCGTCCGCACAGGCCGCAGCGCACCGTACGGCGGCCCTCGGTCCGGCCGGCTTCGGGCTGCGGTCCGGGGAAGAGTTCAGGGAAGGGCTCGGGGGACTTCACGTACGGATCCTCTCAAGCCAGGGCGGCAGGCACGACCGGTGACCGTGCGACCTGTCAGTCGCGCAGCCGGTCGAGTGCCTCGTCGAGGGTGCGGGCTGCCGTGATGAGGGAGAGGTGGGTGAATGCCTGGGGGAAGTTGCCCAGTTGCTCGCCGGTGGGGCCGATCTCCTCGGCGAACAGGCCGACGTGGTTGGCGTAGGTGAGCATCTTCTCGAACGTGTAGCGGGCCATCCGCAGTCGCCCGGCGCGGGCCAGCGCGTCGACGTAGAGGAATGTGCAGAGGCTGAACGTGCCCTCGGAGCCGCGCAGGCCGTCCGGGGAGGCGGCCGGGTCGTAGCGGTAGACCAGGCTGTCGGAGACGAGGGTGTCGTTCATGGCGTCCAGGGTGGACAGCCAGCTGGGGTCCTTGGGTGCGAGGAATCCCACCCTGGGCATCAGGAGCAGCGAGGCGTCGAGAACGTCCCCCTCGTAGTGCTGGACGTACGCCTTTTCCTGCTCGCTCCAGCCCCGTTCCATGACCTGTTCGAGGATGGAGTCCCTGGCCCGGGTCCACCGGACGGTATCGGCCGGTCTGCTGAACGCGGTCGCGAGCTTCAGCCCGCGGTCGAACGCGGCCCAGCACATCACCCGGCTGTAGGTGAAGTCCTCGCGTCCGCCGCGCGTTTCCCAGATGCCCTCGTCGGGGCCGTCCCAGGAGTCGGCGAGCCAGTCCAGGGTGCGGGAGACCTTCTTCCAGCCGCGGTAGCCCGCCTGGATGCCGACCTCGTGCCCTTCGGAGAGTGCGTAGAGGGCCTCGCCGTAGATGTCGAGCTGCAACTGGTCGGAGGCGGCGTTGCCCAGGCGTACCGGATGGGAACCGCGGTAGCCCTCGAGGTGCGTGAGAATCTCCTCCGCCGGCAGGGGTTCGCCGTCGACGCGGTACATGGTCTGCAGTGCCTCGCCGTCGATGTCCCCGTCCCCGAGGCGGGCGCCCAGCCAGCGGGTGAAAGCGGTCGCCTCCTCGACGAATCCCAGGTCCAGCAGGGCCCGCACCGACAGTGACCCGTCCCTGACCCAGGTGTACCGGTAGTCCCAGTTGCGTTCACCACCGATCTGCTCGGGCAGGCCCATCGTGGCGGCGGCGACCGGTGCGCCGGTGGGGGCGTAGGTGAGGAGCTTCAGGGTGATGGCGGAACGGTTGACCATGTCCGACCAACGGCCCCGGTAACGGGAGGTGCGCAGCCAGTTCTGCCAGAACTCGACGACCTCCCAGAGCTGCTCGTCGGTCCCCTCGACGGTGGGCCGCGGCGGCGCGGGTCCGTCGGGCCCGCAGACGGTGAAGACGGCGACCGCCGACTCGCCCACGCCCAGCGTCACCGTTCCGCGCACATCGTGGCCGTCGCGCTCCAGGGGAAAGCCTGTCCGCAGATGCCCGCTGATCCCCGCAGACCTGAACACGGCTCCCTCCGGGCCGAGTTCGAGCTCATGGGACGCACGCCCGTAGTCGAACCGGGGCCTGCACTCCATCGAGAACCGTACGGTCCCCCGCACCGCGCGCACTTTCCGTACCAGTGTGTGCCGGCCGGTGGCGCCGCCGGAGGTGATCGGCGCCATCCAGTCGAGCACTTCGCCGACTCCGTCGGGCGACATGAAGCGGGTGACCAGCACGGCGGTGTCCGGGTAGTAGAGCTGCTTGCAGGAGCTCTCCGGGCCGTCGGGCGACAGCCGGAAACAGCCGCCCCGGTCGTGGTCGAGCAGTGCGGCGAAGACGCTCGGGGAATCGAACCGGGGGACGGCCAGCCAGTCGACGACGCCCTGCGAGGAGATCAGCGCGCAGGTCTGCAGGTCGCCCACCAGACCGTGGGTGGCTATGGGAGGGTATCGGTCCATGACCGTCCAATCTCCGGCATGTCACTGTCTATGCCACTATCAGCCACCCGGCATCCGGCCGCCCGCCCTGCCTCGTGGGGGCACGGAATGGACATGATCCATGTCCGCGCGGTGAGCCCCCCGGACCGCACCGACCGGGTCGTGGAGCTCCTCGCCGGTGACCCTTACGTCCTGAACCTGATCGTGCAGCGTGGCGCCGCGCGCCACCCCGACGGTGACGCCTTCGCCTGCGATGTGCTGGCGGGGGCGGCGAACGATGTACTGCGGGGCCTGCGGGGACTCGAGATCGACGTGGACGGTTCCGTCGTCATCGAGCCGGTGGACATGGCGTTCTCGGGGCGGGCATCGGAGAACGCGGCCCGCCGCCTCGGGGCACTTGTCAACGCCCCGGTCTGGGCCCAGGTGGAGGCGCGCATCAGGTCCGAGGGGAGGTACCCGCCGAGCTTCTACCTCTACCTGGTCATCGCGGGTCTCATCGGCTCGGTCGGCATCGTCACCAACTCCCAGATCCTGATCGTCGGGGCCATGGTCGTCGGCCCCGAGTACGGCGCTATCGTCGCCGTGGCGCTGGGCATCGACAGGGGCGACCGGACCATGATCCGCGCAGGGCTGGGCGCCCTGTGCACAGGCTTCCTGCTGACGATCGTGGTCACCTTCCTCTTCAGCCTCCTCATCCGCGGCTTCGGTCTTCAGTCGGAGGCTTTCGACCTGGGGCTCCGGCCGGTCTCCGACCTGATCAACACCCCCAACTTCTTCTCCTTCGCCGTCGCCGCCCTCGCCGCTGTCGTCGGCATCGTGTCGCTCACGGAGGCCCGCGCGAGCGCCCTCCTCGGGGTGTTCATCTCAGTCACCACCATTCCGGCCGCTGCGGCCATCAGCGTGTCGACTGCTTTCGCCAGCTGGTCCGAGGCACGGGGTTCCCTCATCCAGCTCCTGGTGAACATCGTGGTGCTCATCGTGGTGGGCGCGGGTGCGCTGCGGTGCCAGCGTGCGATCTGGCGGAGGGTGGGCCGCCGGGCCAGGAAGCGGGGACACGCCTGAGTCCACACGGCGACCCCCGCCGCCGGAACGCGCCGGGCGGGCGGAATCCGTCCGGCCGGGGATGATGGGAGGCAGGGGCCGCCCGCACGGCCCCGCGCGCAGTCAGGAGGGCCGCCATGCCCCAGGAACGCACCTCACCGCTCCGTGCCGTACCGGGCTCGACACCGAAGGAACGGGCCGCGCTCGGCAAGGCAGCCCGCAAGCGGGCTCCCCGGTCGAGCCACCAGGTGTACGAGCCACCGGCGGACCGGCCGGATCCACTGGCCCTCCTGGAGGCCCAGTCGGCGGCCAGGGTGCAGGAGCTCGTCCCGATCCGCTACGGGCGGATGACGGAGTCACCCTTCCGTTTCTACCGGGGCGCCGCGGCCGTCATGGCCTCCGACCTGGCCGGGACGCCCGCCTCGGGAATCAGGGCGCAGCTGTGCGGTGACGCCCATCTGCTGAACTTCAGACTGCTGGCCTCCCCCGAGCGCCATCTGCTGTTCGACATCAACGACTTCGACGAGACTTTGCCGGGTCCCTGGGAGTGGGACGTGAAGCGGCTGGCGGCCAGCCTCGTCATCGCGGGGCGCGCCAACGGCTTCTCGGACAAGGAGCGGGCCCGCATCGTACGGGCCACCGTCCGGTCGTACCGGGAGTCGATGATCCGGTTCGCGGGCATGCGCAATCTCGATGTCTGGTACACGCAGACCGACGAGGGTCGTCTCAAGGCCCTGGCCGCCGACAGACTGGCCTCCCGGGGCCGCAAGCGCATGGCCAGAGCGACGGCCAAGGCCCGCACCCGGGACAGCCTGCAGGCGTTCGACAAACTCACCGAGGTGGTCGGCGGGCAGCTCCGGATCGCCGCGGATCCACCCCTGATCGTGCCGGTCGCGGACTTGCTTCCCGACGCGGAACGCAGCGCGACGGAGAAGCAGTTCCGGACGCTTCTCCGGCGCTACGGCCTCAGCCTTCCTTCGGACCGGCGGTCCCTGCTCGCCGACTTCCGGCCCGTGGACATGGCCCGCAAGGTCGTGGGCGTGGGAAGCGTCGGGACGCGCTGCTGGATCATCCTCCTGCTGGGCAGGGACGGCGGGGATCCGCTCGTCCTCCAGGCCAAGGAGGCCGACTCCTCGGTGCTCGCGGCGCACGCCGGGGCGAGCGCCTACCGGAATCAGGGCGAGCGGGTGGTGGCCGGTCAGCGCCTGATGCAGGCTGCCGGCGACATCTTCCTGGGCTGGGAGCGGGTGGAGGGGTTCGACGGGAAACGCAGGGACTTCTACGTACGCCAGTTGCGCGACTGGAAGGGCATCGCCGAACCGGAGCAGATGGTGCCGCGCGGAATGGCCGCTTTCGGCGAGTTGTGCGGGATGACGCTGGCCCGTGCGCACGCGCGGTCCGGTGACCGGATCGCCATCGCGGCCTACTTGGGCCACGGCGACGGGTTCGACCGGGCGCTGCAGACGTTCGCCGAGCGGTACGCCGACCAGAACGAGCGGGACCACCGGGCACTGGTCGATGCGGTGGCCACGGGCCGTCTTCCCGCGACCGGGGCGGGCACGAAGTAGCGAGACCCGGATTCACCCCACCTCAACAGCGGGTACACCGCGGACATAGCGGGACATCGTGGTATCACGTGAGGAGCCCGGCGGGGCAGGACGAGCCGGCCGGGACCCGAAACCGAGGAGACCATGACGATGTCGGCCGCACCGGTCGGAACACCCGGCACGGAGTCCCCGGATCCGCGCGCGGTGATCCGCACGCGGAGTTACGCAGTACTTCTGGTCATGGTGGCAATCCTCGGAGTCCCCATCTCCGCCGCGGCGTTCGGGTTCCTGGCGCTCGTCCACGAGCTCCAGAACCTGACCTACAAGGACCTGCCCCACGCACTGGGCTTCGACGATACGCCGACGTGGTGGCCGGTCCCGTTGCTCGCCGTCGCGGGCCTGCTGACGGCACTGAGCATCCGTTACCTCCCGGGAACGGGTGGACACAAGCCGGCCGAGGGCCTGGTGAAATCAGGGGCACCGACGGCCGCGGAACTTCCGGGGGTCGCGCTCGCCGCCCTCGCGTCCCTCGGCCTCGGCGCGGTCCTCGGACCCGAGGCCCCGCTCATCGCCATCGGCGGCGGGCTGGCCGTGTGCGCGGTGCGTCTACTGAAACCCGGCATCGAGCCGAGCGCGAGCGCCATGGTTGCGGCCGCAGGCAGCTTCGCCGCCATCAGCGCCCTCCTGGGATCACCGCTCGCCGGCGCGTTCCTGCTGATGGAGGCGTCCGGCCTCGCCGGGATGATGCTCGGCCTCGTGCTCGTGCCGGGGCTGCTCGCCTCGGGCATCGGGGCGCTCATCTTCGTCGGGCTGGGATCGTGGACCGGGCTGGGGACGTACTCCCTCGCCATCCCGCACGTGCCGCACACGCCCACGCCCACCGTCGCCGAGTTCGGCTGGGCGCTCGCCCTCGGAGTCGCGGCGGCCTTCGCGGGCACGGGCATCAGAAGGCTTGCCCTGCTCCTGCAGGAGTGGGTCGAACAGCGGAGGGTGATCGCCACCGTGGGAACGGGCGTGGCCGTCGGCGTACTCGCGCTCCTGTATGCCGAGAGCACGGGCGGGGACGCGTCCGAGGTGCTGTACTCGGGCCAGGACGCCCTCGGGGGTCTGCTCACCGAGGACGCCGAATATTCGGTCGGAACGCTCCTGGTACTGATCACCTGCAAGGCGCTCGCGTATGCCTTGTCGTTGAGCAGCTTCAGAGGTGGCCCCATCTTCCCGTCGATGTTCCTGGGGGCGGCAGGCGGGCTGGCACTGTCGCACCTGCCCGGCCTGAACGCCACCTCGGGTTTCGCGATGGGACTCGGGGCGATGTGCGTGGCGATGCTCAAGCTGCCGATGACATCGGTACTGCTCGCCACGCTGCTGCTGGGATCCGAGGGCATCACGGTCATGCCGCTCGTGATCGTCTCCGTCGTGGTCTCCTACGTCCTCGTACTCAGGCTCGAGCCTTCTGCGACCCCGAACACAGCGCCCAGATGATGAAGACGTTGATCGCGATGAGCACGATGGACCAGAACGGGTAGTAGGGGAGCCACAGGAAGTTGGCGATGGCCAGGAGTCCGGCCAGCACGACACCGACCGCACGCGCCCAGAGCGCTCCGGTGAACAGGGCGCAGCCGGCGAGAACGACCACGATGCCGAGGATGAGGTGCACCCAGCCCCAGCCGGTCAGGCTGAACTTGAACACGTAGTTGCTCGTGGAGACGAAGAGATCGTCCTTGGCCAGGGCGGCTATCCCCTCGAGGATGGCCATCGCACCGCCGAAGATCATCATCACTGCGGCGAAGACGGTCCAGCCGGACTGAACCTCCTTGTGCGCGTCCGGGGCGTCGTGGCCCGTTCGCGTCCCACTCATGCTTCCAGCCATGTCAGTCTCCTAGGTTCCGCAGCCGATGTGCGGCGCAGGACGCGCCGCACATATGGCTTATGTCGCATTTATCAGACTGACACACCATCACCCGATCGGCACGTAGACCGCCTGACACCTATCTCCGATCAGAGATACAATCCCGCATATGAGAGAACAGGGTGCGCCGGAGTCCGTCGATGCCCGGCTCGCGACCCGGCTGGGCCTGCTCCGCACCGAACGCGGCTGGTCGCTGGACGAGCTGTCCCGCCGCGCCGGCGTGAGCCGCTCGACGCTGTCACGACTGGAGCGCGGCGAGCTGAGTCCCACCACCACCGTGCTCGGACAGCTGTGCACGGTGTACGAGCGGACCATGTCGCGGCTGCTGATGGAGGTGGAGGCGGAGCCGCCAGGACTCGTGCCCGCCGCACAGCAGCCGGTGTGGCGGGACGAGCGCGCCGGATTCGTGCGCCGTTCCGTGTCGCCGCCGCACGCCGGCCTGCGTGCCGAGGTCATCGAGGGCGCGCTCGCCGCGGGCTCCGTCGTCACGTACGAGAATCCGCCCGTGCCCGGCGTGGAGCAGCACATCTGGGTACTCGAGGGGACGGTCGAGATCACCGTCGAAGGCACGGCGCACACCGTCGGCCCCGGAGACTGCCTGCGCTTCCGGCTGCACGGCCCCTCGCAGTTCCACTGCCCCGGCCCCGACCGGGTCCGCTACGCCCTGATGATCGTCCTGCCGTGAATGTGAAAGGACCTGTCGCATGACCGAGATCGTCTCCGTGTCCGGCCCCGAACTGGTCACGTACGCCGACGAGTTGGCTGCCCTGCTGGTCGAGACCGTGGAGGGCGGATCCTCGGTGGGCTTCCTGGCACCGCTGGACCGCGGGGCTGCCGCCACCTGGTGGCGGGAGCGGGCGGCCTCCGTCGAGACGGGCTGCCATCAGGTGTGGATCGCCCGTGACGGGGAACGGGTGGCCGGCACGATCGGGCTGGTCAGGCCCGCGCTGCCCAATGCCGGGCACCGCGCGGAGGTCGCCAAGCTGATGGTGCGGCCCTCCTCCCGCGGCCGAGGAGTCGGCCGCGCCCTGCTCACGGCGGTCGAGCGGTCGGCCGCCACCGAGGGGCTCTCCCTGCTGATCCTCGACACCGAGACCGGCAGTCCCGCCGAAGGGCTCTACCGCTCGGCGGGCTGGACGGAGTGCGGCTCGATCCCCCGGTACGCCATGGACCCCGCCGGCACCCTGCGGGCGACCACCTTCTACTACAAGGCGGTCGGCCCCGCGAATCCCCAGGAGTCACAATGAACAGCGACGCCACGCTATCGAGGAGATACCCCATGACCCTGCACGACATCCCGCTGAGCACCCTCACCGGCGAGCCGACCACGCTGGGGGCCTACGAGGGCTCCGCGGTCCTGCTGGTGAACGTCGCTTCGAAGTGCGGGCTCACCCCGCAGTACGCCGGTCTGGAGCGGCTCCAGAAGGAGTACGGCGACCGCGGGTTCACCGTCCTCGGCGTGCCCTGCAACCAGTTCGCGGGCCAGGAGCCGGGCACGGCTGAGGAGATCCAGACGTTCTGCTCGACGACGTACGGGGTGAGCTTCCCGCTCCTGGCGAAGATCGATGTCAACGGCGAGGACCGGCACCCGCTCTACACGGAGCTCACGAAGGTCGCGGACGCCGAGGGCGCGGCCGGTGACGTCCAGTGGAACTTCGAGAAGTTCCTGATCTCCCCGGCCGGCGAACCGGTCGCCCGGATCCGCCCCCGTACCGAGCCGGACGCGCCCGAGGTCATCGCGGCGATCGAGGCGAACCTGCCGCAGAAGTAGAACGGCTCGCGGGGCCGGACCGTTGCCCGGTCCGGCCCCGCGGTACGTCCGAGGGCCGGCGCTAGCGGATCGGCATCCCCGACAGGGTGCGGGCGATCACCAGGCGCTGGATCTCGCTCGTGCCCTCGAAGATGGTGTAGATCGCCGCGTCACGGTGCATGCGCTCCACCGGGTACTCACGGGTGTAGCCGTTGCCGCCGAGGATCTGGACGGCCTGGGCGGTCACCGACTTCGCCGTCTCGCTCGCGAAGAGCTTCGACATCGATCCCTCGGCCGAGGTGAACGGCTTGCCGGCGCTCGCCATCCAGGAGGCGCGCCAGACCAGCAGCCGGGCCGCGTCGATCTGCGTACGCATGTCGGCCAGCTGGAAGGCGATGCCCTGGTTGTCGATGATGGGGCGGCCGAACTGGGTCCGGGTCTTCGCGTAGTCGAGGGCGACCTCGTAGGCGGCACGGGCGGTGCCGACCGCCATGGCGCCGACGGCCGGGCGGGACGCCTCGAAGGTGGCCATCGCGGCGTTCTTGACGCGCTCCCCGCCGGACTTGGCACGCTCACGGGCCCGGGCGAGGCGCTCGTCGAGCTTCTCCTTGCCGCCGAGCAGGCAGTGCCCGGGGACGCGTGCGTCCTCGAGGACCACCTCGGCGGTGTGCGAGGCGCGGATGCCGTGCTTCTTGAACTTCTGCCCCTGGGAGAGGCCCGGGGTGGCGGGCGGGACGATGAACGAGGCGTGGCCCTTCGAGCCCAGCTCCGGGTCGACGACCGCGACGACGACGTGGACGTTGGCGATACCGCCGTTGGTCGCCCAGGTCTTGGTGCCGTTGAGGATCCACTCGTCCTTGGCCTCGTCGTACACCGCGCGGGTACGCATGGAGCCGACGTCGGAGCCGGCGTCCGGCTCGGAGGAGCAGAAGGCGGCGACCTTCACATCGTTCGCGTCGCCGTACATCTGCGGGATCCAGGTGCCGATCTGCTCCTCGGTGCCGTTGGCGAGGACGCCGACGGCCGCCAGGCCCGTACCGACGATCGACAGGGCGATGCCCGCGTCACCCCAGAAGAGCTCCTCCATAGCCACGGGGATGCCGAGACCCGTAGGGTCGAAGAACTGCTGGGCGTAGAAGTCGAGGGAGTAGATGCCTACCTTGGCCGCCTCCTGGATGACGGGCCAGGGCGTTTCCTCACGCTCGTCCCACTCCGAAGCGGCCGGGCGGATCACTTCCGCGGCGAAGCCGTGGAGCCAGTCCCGGACCTGCTTCTGGTCGTCGTTGAGATCGAGCGTGAACTCGGCCATGTTCCCTCCATGCACTTCAGTGAAAAACATGCGTTACTCGCGGTAACAACAGTCTGTTACCAGCAAGTAGCCACTGTCAACCGGTCACACGCGGATCCGCGCCCGGCAGGTCATGGTGTTACGTTGCCCGGGCGTCAAGAGATCGCATGACAGCTGGCCGGGGCGGGGAGATACGACATGGAGACCACACGAGGGGCCGAGCGACAGCGGACGGCGGCCGAACGCCGGCGCCGGGAGCTGCTCGAAGCGGCGGACCGCGTGGTGCTCAGGGACGGGCCGAAGGCGTCGATGAACGCGATCGCGGCGGAGGCCGGGATCACCAAGCCCATCCTCTACCGGCACTTCGGCGACAAGGGCGGCCTCTACCGCGCGCTCGGCAAGCGCCACACGGACGCACTGCTGAGTGCCCTGCGGGCCGCGCTCGACGCCCCCTCCGAGCGGCGCGAGCGGGTCGAGGCGACTCTGGACACCTATCTCGCAGCGATCGAGGCCCGCCCCCAGGTCTACCGCTTCCTGATGCACCCGTCCGACGACGCGGCACCTTCTCCCGAGCAGGGCTTCGACGTGGGCCGGCACTCCGCCCCGCTGCTGCGCCGCCTCGGCGAGGAGCTCGGCAAGGTGATCGCCGAACGGGTCGACCTCGGCCCGGACAGCGAACAGATGGCCCGCATCTGGGGCCACGGCATCGTCGGCATGATGCATGCGGCCGGCGACTGGTGGCTCGGCGACCGCCCGTGCTCGCGCGAACAGCTCGTACGCAGCCTCGCCGACCTGCTCTGGGGCAGGCTGGCCGAGGCCGGCGACCTGCCGGGCGGCCAGGGCTTCTGAACCGCCTTCCACTTGAGGAGTCAGTCCGTCCGCCCCCACGGCGCCCGCCGGGCCGCGCGCAGCGCCCTGGCGCGGCGCAGTCCGGTCAGCCGGTCGGTGTAGACCCTGCCGTCCAGGTGGTCGCACTCGTGCTGGAGGCAGCGGGCGAACCAGCCGGTACCGGTGACCCGTACCGGCTCGCCCGTCATGGACCTGCCCTCGACCACCGCACGGTCGAAGCGCTGGGTGCCGGCTTCGAGGCCGGGAAGTGAAAGGCACCCCTCCGGTCCGCGTACGGTGATGCCGTCCGCCTCGACGAGCACCGGATTGACGAGATGTCCCAGATGTCGGACTTCTTCGTCGTCCGGGCAGTCGTAGACGAACACCTTCAACGGGACGCCGATCTGGTTCGCGGCGAGCCCGACCCCCTGCGCCGCGTACATGGTGGCGAACATGTCCTCGACCAGCCGGGCGAGCGAGGGCCCGAAGTCGGTGACTTCCTCGCACGGTCGGTGGAGCACCGGGTCGCCGAGCAGACTCAGGGCGCGAACGAGTCCGGAACTGCCGGGGATCGGGCGGTTTCGCATGGGGAGAAGCGTACGTTCCACGTGACCTCCACGTTCCCCGTGGTGCCGAGGTGCGGTCGACGCGCCGGACATCGATAGGCTGGGCGCGGACTGATGCAAGGAGGATCTAGGACGATGGCAGGCAACACGGAGCCGTTGTCGCCGCGGGCCAAGCTCGCCGTGACGGCGGGCAAGGCCGCGGCGGCGGTGTCGCGCGCTGCGGGGCGTGGCAGCGGATCGGTGATCGGCGGCCGGGTGGCGCTCAAGCTCGACCCCGACCTGCTGGGGCGGCTGGCGCAGCACCTGGACGTGATCCTCGTGTCCGCGACGAACGGCAAGACGACCACCACCCGGCTGATCGCCGAGGCGCTCCGGGCCGCTGGGCCCGTCGTGTCGAACGCGCTCGGCGCCAACATGCCCGCGGGAATCACCTCCGCGCTGGCCGGCGGATCGGACGCGAAGTACGGCGTGATCGAGGTCGACGAGAAGTATCTCGCCGGCGTCGCACGCGATACGACGCCGAAGGTGATCGCGCTGCTCAACCTCTCCCGCGACCAGCTGGACCGCGCCGCGGAGACCCGGATGCTGGCCGAGAAGTGGCGTGAGGGCCTCTCCGGCTCGAAGGCCGTGATCGTCGCCAACGCGGACGACCCGCTGATCGTCTGGGCGGCGTCCTCCTCCCCCAACGTGGTGTGGGTCGCGGCCGGACAGGCGTGGAAGGACGACGCCTGGTCCTGCCCGTCCTGCGGCGGTGTGATGCAGCGCCCCGGCGACGACTGGTTCTGCGGCGAGTGCGGCTTCCGCCGCCCCGCCCCCAGCTGGGCGCTCAACGGCGACTACGTCCTGGACCCGCACGGCTCCGCATGGCCGATCCACCTTCAGCTGCCGGGCCGGGCCAACAAGGCGAACGCCACCAGTTCGGCCGCGGTCGCCGCGGTCTTCGGTGTGCCGCCGCAGGTCGCCCTGGAGCGGATGTACCAGGTGCAGGCCGTTGCGGGACGCTACGACGTCGTGACCTTCCTCGGCCGCGAGCTGCGCCTCCTGCTGGCGAAGAACCCGGCGGGCTGGCTCGAGACGTTCTCCCTGATCGACCCCCCGCCCACCCCGGTGATCCTCTCGGTGAACGCCCGAGGGGCGGACGGCACGGACACCTCCTGGCTGTGGGACGTCGACTACACCCAGCTGTACGGCCACCCGATCTTCGTACTCGGTGACCGCAAGCTGGACCTCGCGGTGCGGCTCGAGGTCGCCGGACTGGACTTCCGCGTCTGCGAGACCCTGGACGAGGCCGTCCAGATGGCTCCGCCCGGCCGCATCGAGGTCATCGCCAACTACACCGCCTTCCAGGATCTGCGCCGTCGTGTCGGCAACTGACCCCGGCGCGGGCCACCCCCGGAGAGGACGAAGCATGAGCAACAACAGCCTGCGGCTGGTGTGGGTCTACCCCGACCTCCTCAGCACCTACGGCGATCAGGGCAACGCCCTCGTGGTCGAGCGCCGGGCACGCCAGCGCGGTCTCGACGTGTCGCGTGTCGACGTGCGCAGCGACCAGCCCATCCCCACCTCGGGCGACATCTACCTGATCGGTGGCGGTGAGGACCGTCCGCAGCGTCTCGCCGCGGAGCGGCTGCGCCGCGACGGCGGGCTGAGCAGGGCCGCGTCCAACGGCGCGATCATCTTCTCCGTCTGCGCGGGCTACCAGATCCTCGGCCACGAGTTCATCAACGACCTCGGCGAGCGGGAGCCCGGGCTCGGGCTGCTCGATGTGGTCTCCACGCGCGGCGAGGGCGCCCGGTGCGTCGGCGACGTGCTCGGTGACATCGATCCGAACCTGGGGCTCCCGCCCCTGACCGGATTCGAGAACCACCAGGGCATCACGCACCTCGGCCCGACGGCCCGGCCGTTCGCCCGCACCCGGATCGGGCGGGGCAACGGCACGGGCGACGGCACCGAGGGCGCGTACAACGACACGGTCTTCGGCACGTACATGCACGGTCCCGTACTGGCACGCAATCCGTTGATCGCGGACCACCTGCTGAAGCTGGCCCTCGATGTGAACGCGCTGCCGCCGTGCGACGACCGCTGGTACGAGGCGCTCCGCTCCGAACGGATCGCCGCGGCGACGCAGCCCGCCTGACTCCTCCCGGCCGTCACGGTCTCCCTACGGGCACGCCCTGTTGACAGGCTGCACCTAGCTGTGGGGTTCCGTGTACGGCCGGTGGACGTCCAGCAGGCGGACGGTGGTTTCGGTCCCGCCACCTTGCGCCGGTAGGGTGGCGGGGATCCAACCGGACGACGTGGTCCGGTCGTCGGCCCACGTTGCAAAGGTTTCCCGGGCAATGCGAATTGGTGTGCTCACCTCCGGCGGCGACTGCCCCGGCCTGAACGCCGTCATCCGTTCCGTCGTGCACCGCGCGGTGGTAGATCACGGCGACGAGGTCATCGGCTTCCACGACGGCTGGAAGGGCCTCCTCGAGTGCGATTACCGCAAGCTCGACCTCGATGCGGTCGGCGGTATCCTCGCCCGCGGCGGCACGATCCTCGGCTCCTCCAGGGTCCAGCCGGCCCATCTGCGTGACGGGGTCGAACGGGCCAAGGGCCACGTCGCCGACCTCGGCCTCGACGCGATCATCCCGATCGGCGGCGAAGGCACGCTGAAGGCGGCCAACCTGCTCTCCGAGGCGGGGCTGCCCATCGTCGGTGTGCCGAAGACCATCGACAACGACATCGCCTCCACCGATGTGACCTTCGGTTTCGACACGGCTGTCGGTGTCGCGACCGAGGCCCTCGACCGGCTGAAGACCACGGCCGAGTCGCACCAGCGGGTGCTCATCGTCGAGGTCATGGGACGGCACACCGGCTGGATCGCGCTGCACTCCGGCATGGCGGCCGGCGCGCACGCCATCGTGGTCCCCGAGCGGCCCTTCGACATGGACGAACTGACCGCGCTCGTCGGGCAGCGTTTCTCGGCCGGCAAGAAGTTCGCCATCGTCGTCGTCGCCGAGGGTGCGAAGCCTCGCGCGGGTTCCATGGAGTTCAACCAGGGCACCAAGGACATCTACGGGCACGAGCGCTTCGCCGGTGTGGCGACGCAGCTCTCCATCGAGCTGGAGCAGCGCCTGCAGAAGGAGGCCCGCCCGGTGATCCTCGGTCACGTCCAGCGCGGCGGCACCCCGACCGCGTACGACCGCGTCCTGGCCACCCGCTTCGGCTGGCACGCGGTGGAGGCGGCTCACCGCGGTGAGTTCGGCATGATGACGGCGCTGCGCGGCACCGACATCACGATGGTCCCGCTGGCGGAGGCCGTGGAGACCCTGAAGACGGTTCCCGCCGAGCGCTACGCCGAGGCCCAGTGCGTGCTCTGACCGACACAAAGGTCCACGAACCGCCCCCGCCCGCAGCCGCGGCCGGGGGCGGTTCTAGTCTGGACCGGACAACCGGCACGAATCGGGGACGCCCCCGGCGGGAGTGAACAGATGGATCACAGCGGGCACGGCATGAACATGGATCTGCCGCCGTTCACGCTGGGACGCGGGCTCGAATTCTCCGCGGACCCGTTCTTCCTGGCCGGCTCCGTCGCCGCGCTGGCTCTCTACGGGTACGCGGTGCTGCGTCTGCGCAGGCGCGGCGACGGCTGGCCGGTCAACCGGATCACCTTCTTCGTCGTCGGCGTGCTGTCCATCGCCCTGGTGATGTGCACCAAGCTCAACGACTACGGCATGGTCATGTTCAGCGTGCACATGGTGCAGCACATGGTGATCAGCATGCTGTCGCCGATTCTCCTGCTGCTGGGCGCCCCGGTGACGCTGGCACTGCGGGCGCTTCCGGTCGCGGGGCGGGACCGCACCGGGCCGCGCGAGCTGCTGCTCATGCTGCTGCACAGCCGCTACATGAAGGTCGTCACGCATCCGGTGTTCACGATCCCGCTCTTCATCGCGAGCCTGTACGCGCTCTACTTCACGCCGCTGTTCGACTTCCTGATGGGGTCGAAGCCCGGCCATCTGGCGATGATGGTGCACTTCCTCGGCGTCGGCCTGGTGTTCTTCTGGCCGATCATGGGCGTGGACCCCGGGCCGCACCGGCCGGGCTATGTGATGCGGATGCTGGAGCTCTTCGCGGGCATGCCGTTCCACGCGTTCTTCGGTATTGCCCTGATGATGGCGAGCGGGCCGATGGTGGAGACGTACAAGACGCCTCCGGCGTCCCTCGGCATCGATCCGCTGAGCGATCAGAACTGGGCGGGCGGCATCGCCTGGGCGTTCAGCGAGATCCCGTCGGTGCTGGTCCTGATCGCTCTGGTCTTCCAGTGGTACCGCTCCGAACAGCGGACGGCAAAGCGTGCGGACCGGGCGGCCGACCGGGACGGCGACCGCGAGCTGAACGCGTACAACGCCTATCTCGCCTCATTGCAGGCACGCGGGCAGTAGCGGCGGGCACGCCTGTGGGGTGACCATGGCCTCAACGGCCGTGCGGCCGATGAGGAGAGTGCGCTCATGTCCGGATCCACGAAGATCATGGGAGTGCTTACCGTCGGGGCGCTGGTCGCGGTGACGGCGTACACGGTGGCGCTGGGGAGCAACGGCTGGCTCTGGTTCGGCTGGGTGGTCCTGGGGCTGGCCACCCTGGGAATGGTGGCCACCCGCGACACCTGAGTTACGTCCCTGTCTCACAGGGCAACCGATGGGTGTCCCGCATGACCGGTGGGGCCCGGCCGCAGGCGATCACACACGCCGATCGGCGATGTGCGAGGTTGTGTCCTGTGACCTGGCTGAACACGGTCACCAGCCCGAACCAGAGTGGGAGAGACCTTGTTCTATTACGTCCTGAAATATGTCGTGCTCGGACCACTGCTCCGGCTGGGGTTCCGGCCCCGTATCGAAGGACTGGAGCACATTCCTGCCGAGGGCGCGGCCATCGTCGCGGGCAATCACCTGTCGTTCTCCGACCATTTCCTGATGCCCGCGATCATCAAACGGCGCATCACGTTCCTCGCGAAGGCGGAGTACTTCACCGGCCCCGGCATCAAGGGCAAGCTCACCGCGGCGTTCTTCCACAGCATCGGGCAGATTCCGGTGGACCGGTCGGGCAAGGAGGCCGGTCAGGCGGCGATCCGCGAAGGGCTGGGGGTGCTGAGCAAGGGTGAACTGCTGGGGATCTACCCGGAGGGCACCCGCTCGCACGACGGGCGCCTGTACAAGGGCAAGGTCGGGGTCGCCGTGATGGCGATCAGGGCAGGCGTCCCGGTCGTCCCGTGCGCGATGGTCGGTACGTTCGAGATCCAGCCGCCCGGGAAGGTCGTGCCGCGGATCAAGCGGGTCACCATCCGCTTCGGCGAGCCCCTGGACTTCTCCCGCTACGCCGGGCTCGAGGACCAGAAGGCGGCGATCCGCGCGGTCACCGACGAGATCATGTACGCCATCCTCGGCCTCTCCGGGCAGGAGTACGTCGACGAGTACGCGGTCAAGGTGAAGGCCGCGCAGGCGGAGCCGTCCAGAAAGTTCCCTCGGCGGCAACGCTGAGCGTGGAGTCTGCTCCTGGCAGATCTCCCTGGTCCGGCGTCGTGGCGCCCCGTAGCGTCTCCCGTATGAGCAGAGGACGAGCGTTCGTGCTGGGCGCCACGGGGCAGGTCGGCCGGGCCGCCGTGCGGGCCCTGGCGGAGGACGGCTGGGACGTGACGGCGGGGTCGCGCGGGGGCGGCCGGGACGGTGCGTGGGGGTCGGCCGTCGGCAGTGTGTCGCTCGACCGTGAGGACGAGGGGGCGCTGGCCGCCGCGCTCGGCGACGGCTGCGACGTCCTGGTCGACATGGTGGCGTTCGACGGCGCCCACGCCCGGCAGTTGGCCGGGCTCACCGGCCGTGTCGGTTCGGCCGTCGTCATCTCCAGCGGTGCCGTCTACGAGGACGGCAGGGGACGCGGCTTCGACACCCAGGGCGAGCCCGACGGCACTCCTCACTATCCGCTGCCGATCCCTGAGACACAGCGCACGGTGGCCCCGGGCGACGCGACGTACGCGACGCGGAAGATGCAGCTGGAGCAGGAGCTGCTCGCGGCCGGCGGCGAACTCCCGGTGACGCTGCTGCGGGCGGGCGCGATACACGGGGAGTACTGCCGCACGCCGCGCGAGCTGTACTTCGTCAAGCGTCTGCTCGACGGACGCGGGCGGCGGGTGCTCGCGTACGACGGGAGGTCCCGCTTCCATCCGGTCCATGTGTCCAACCTCGCCGAGCTGATACGTCTCGCCGCTCTGCGGCCGGCTTCGCGGGTGCTCAACGCAGGGGATCCGCAGGCGCCGACCGTCTCCGAGATCGGCGCGGCCATCGACGACGTGCTGGGCCGGAGGACCGAAACGGTCCTGGTGGCGGGTGCCCCTCCCGAGGGTCACGTCGGCGAGACGCCGTGGACCAGCGCTCATCCCATCGTCTACGACATGGCGCTCGCCCGGCGCGAGCTCGGCTACGTGCCCGTGACGGACTATGCGCAATCACTTCCGGGGACCGTCGAGTGGCTCGCGTCCGAACTGCACGGACAGGAGTGGACGAAGGCCTTCCCGAAGATGGCGCGGAACTACGGCGAGGCCCTCTTCGACTACGCGGCGGAGGACGCCTGGCTGGAACGGTACGACCGCAGGGCATGAGCCCGGTCGGCGCAGCGGGCGGCCGGTTGGATCTCCGGCCGCCCGCCCGCTCACTTCAGATCGACGCTCACGGCTTCGGTGTGGCGTGCGGGGTGCACGTCACATCACGCGGGTCGGTCTTCCCGGTGAGCAGGTAGGTGTCCACCCGCTCGTTGATGCAGGGGTTGGCCAGACCGGTGACGCCGTGGGAGCCGGCGTCCTTCTCGGTGATGAGGCGGGAGCCCTTGAAGCGCTTGTGCAGTTCGACGGCGCCCCCGTACGGAGTGGCGGCGTCGCGCGTGGACTGCACGATCAGCACGGGCGGCAGGCCCTTGCCGGTCCTGACGTCCAGCGGGGTCTGCTGCTTCGTCGACCAGGTCGCACAGGGCAGGTTCATCCAGGCGTTCGCCCAGGTCATGAACGGGTTGTCCTTGTGCAGCCTGGTGTTGTCGCGGTCCCACTTCGACCAGTTGGTGGGCCACTTGGCGTCCGCGCACTCGACCGCCGTGTACACAGCGTTGCCGTTCTCCGAGGAGGCGTTGCCCTTGGTGTCCGACAGGTCGGGGGCAGCGGCGTCGATCAGCGCCTGGGTGTCGCCGCCCAGGTAGTCGCTCCAGATCTGGGCGGTGGGTGCCCAGGCGGAGTCGTAGTACGGCGCACCCTGGAAGAACCCGATGAGTTCGGCGGGGCCGACGACGCCGCCGATCGGGTCCTTCTTGGCCGCGGCGCGCAGCTTCAGCCACGCCTGCTCGACCTTCTCGGGCGTGTCACCGATGTGGTAGACGGAGTCGTTCTTGGCGACCCACGTCTTCCAGTCCTGCCAGCGCACCTGGAAGGCGACGTCCTGGCCGAGGTTGGCCTCGTACCAGATGTTGTCCTTCGAAGGATCGACCACGCTGTCGACGATCATGCGGCGCACGTGGTCCGGGAAGAGCGTGCCGTAGACCGCACCCAGGTAGGTGCCGTAGGAGACGCCCAGGAAGTTGAGCTTCTTCTCGCCGAGCGCGGCACGGATGACATCCAGGTCGCGTGCGGTGTTGGGCGTGGTCATGTGCGGCAGCATGTCGCCGCTGCGTTCGGCGCAGCCGGCCGCGTACTCGGCGGCGAGCTTGCGCTGCGCGCGCTTGTCGGCCTCGCTGTCGGGTACGGGGTCCGCCTTCGGGGCCTTCACGAACTCCTGCGGGTCGATGCAGGAGATCGGCGCCGAGTGGCCGACACCGCGTGGGTCGAAGCCGACGAAGTCGTATGCCTTCGCCACGTTCACCCAGAGCGGGTTCTTGGTGACGATGCGCCTCGGGAACGCCATACCGGAGCCGCCGGGGCCACCGGGGTTGTAGAGGAGCGCGCCCTGGCGCTCCTCCTTCGTGCCCGTGCTGACGTGCCGGTCGACGGCGAGCTTGATCTGCTTGCCGTTCGGCTTGGCGTAGTCGAGCGGCACGGTCACCCATCCGCACTGGATGGGTGTGACGATCGCCCAGTCGGCCGGACAGTCCGTCCAGTCGATGCCGGCCTTCGCCGCTCGGGCCGCGGCGACCTGGACGCCGCGCGCCTCGGAACCGCCGTGGTGACGGCCGTCGGCACTGGCTGCCGGTGCGGCTATCGCCCCCGCTACGAGCGTGCCCGCGATCAGAGTGCCGGCCGAGCCGAGCACTGCTGTGCGTCTCAAGTGGAACCTCCCCCTGTGTGTTGCGCCCGCTGGTGGCGCAGGTGTTCGTACGTCCAGCGGATCCTTTCGTCTGTGGGGCTACTGAGAACAGGGCGAACGCATGTTTCTTTACCGAACCAATAACCGGTGACCGCGTCCCGCTGAGCGGACTCAGGCCCCGTGGCAGTCCTTGAGTCCGTCCAACAGCCCGGCGAGCGCCTCGTCCAAGACGCCGCGCAGCAGCCGGGCGTCGGCTGCGAGCGCTGTCACCAGGACGGCGGGACCGGCCAGCGGGGCGAGCGCGGCGGTGGGTCCCAGAAGCCGGGGTTCAGGCAGGTCCTCCTCGAAAGCCGGGTGGACGACGAGTAGTTGACCTACCGCCCGGTGACCGCCCAGGACCGCAGCGCCGTCCCATCCGCCGGGCGCCCCGGGCCCGTACCCCAGCTGTTGGTCGAGCAAGGGGCGGCCGGCCCGGCGGACCGTCAGACGGGTGGTGAGGCTGCCGGTGACCTCGCCGTGCCGTCCCAGGATCTGTTCCTCGCGCAGCACCAGACGTGCGGAGGCGGCGAGTTCGACCCGGGTGCTCTGGTCGAGCTCGCTGCCGTACGCGGAGATGAGCTGCTCGGGAAGCCAGCGGAGTTCCGCGCCCTCCCCCACGCTCAGCCGCAGGTCGTACGAGGCGCGGCCCGCGTCCGGACGGGCGCCGGGGAGCGCCACGGTGGCCGCGGCGGAGTCCACCGCCAGCCGTGCGCCGTCCTCGGCCCGCACCTCGATGGCGAGGCGGTCGCCGCCCAGCGGCGCGCTCATCGCTCCGACCACGGTGACGCGGGCGCGTCCGGGCTCCGGTGATCTGGTGCGGCGCAGGGCCAACGGTCCCGCGCTCTCCAGCACGGGGAGCGCGGTGGAACCTCGCCCGTCGGGGACCGCGGTGATGCGAGCGGTGGCGTCGATGCTCATGCGGTCCAGGCCGCGAGCTGCGCCCGCACCCAGTCCGCGACGGGCGCCACGCCCTCGGCGGAGGTCAGGGAGGTGAACACGACGGGGAGTTCACCGCGCTGCTCGGCGGCGTCGCGGGCCATCCGGCCCAGGTCGGAGCCGACGTACGGGGCGAGATCCGTCTTGTTGATGACGAGGAGGTCGGCGGTGGTGACTCCCGGGCCCCCCTTGCGCGGGATGTCGTCTCCCCCCGCCACGTCGATCACGAAGACCTGGGCGTCGACGAGTCCCTTGGAGAAGGTCGCGGTGAGGTTGTCGCCGCCGGATTCGACGAGGATCAGGTCGAGCGGTCCCACGGAGTCCTCCAGGTCCTCGACGGCTTCGAGGTTGGCGGAGATGTCGTCGCGGATGGCGGTGTGCGGGCAGGCGCCGGTCTCGACGGCCTGGATGCGCTCGGGCGCCAGCACGGCGTTGCGCAGGAGGAAGGCCGCGTCCTCGCGGGTGTAGATGTCATTGGTGACGACGGCGATCGACAGCCGGTCGCGCAGGGCGCGGCACAGGGCGGCAACCGTCGCGGTCTTCCCGGAACCGACGGGTCCGCCGAGGCCGATGCGCAGGGCGCGCCGGGTGCCGTCGGGGCGTGCGGCGTCGGCGCTGACGGCTGCGGGGCCGCTGTGGGTGTGGTCGAGGTGCATGGGGGTGACTCCTGGTGGCAGGTGTGGAGTTCTCAGGACGCGAACAGCCGGACCGGCCAGGCCGCGTGTGCTTCGGCGGTGATGTCGAGCAGCGGCGCGGAGGCGGCGGGCAGTGCGTCGATGCCCTCCAGTGCGGCTGCGGCGGCCTGTTCGGCGACCAGGTCGAGTTCGGGCGCGAGGCGGGCGAGGACGGCGGTGGCCTCGAAGGGGTCCAGGGAGAGCAGCCGGACGACCGCGGTGGCCGGGCCGCTGACTGCTTCGTAAAGGACGCAGTGTGCGGCGTCCTCGGGCCCCAGGCCCGCCGCGCGTGCGGTGAGGCCGAGGACGACGGGCTGGTGGGCGCCCCGCGGCCGGGCCGCTGCGAGCGCGGCCAGTTCGGTGCTGGGCCAGGTTGCCCGCGCGGCCCGCATCAGCTGGCGGCCGAGCTTGCGTGCGACGGCCCGCAGCGCGGGCGAGGGCGTCCGGGCGTCGGCGGCCTCGTCGAGCGCGAGCGGGTCGAGGCCGTGGGCCGCCGCCGCGGCGAGTGCGGCCGAGGTCAGTCCCGTGGTGTGGAGCCGGCCCAGGCAGAAGCCCGCCAGGTCCTGGGCGTTGCGGATGTGTCCTGCCTTGACGGCCGGTTCGGCGCCACCCGAGTGGGCGTGGCCGCCGGCGGGGAACCGGCCGTCGGCGAGGACGAGCAGTGCGGCGCGTGTCGTCATGGAGGCCTGACCCGCCCTCAGAAGAGGAAGTAGCGCTGGGCCATGGGGAGTTCGGCTGCCGGAGCAGGTTCGACCTGCTCCCCGTCGATGGTGACCGCAAAGCTGTCGGGGTCGACCTGGACCCGTGGCATGGCGTCGTTCTCCCGCATGTCCGCCTTGGTGACCCCGCGGGTGCTGGTGATGGGCACGAATGCCTTGCCCAGCCCCAGCCGGTCCGGCAGCCCGTCCTCGATGGCGGCCGTGGACACGAAGTTGAAGGAGTTGGCGGCGGGCGCACGCCCCACGGCGCCGAACATCGGACGGGGCATGACGGGCTGCGGGGTGGGGATCGAGGCGTTGGCGTCGCCCATCTGCGCGTACGCGATCTGACCGCCCTTGATCACGGTCTGCGGCTTGACGCCGAAGAAAGCCGGGTCCCACAGCACGAGGTCGGCGAGCTTCCCCGTCTCGACCGAGCCGATCTCCCGGTCCAGGCCCTGGGCGACTGCCGGGTTGATCGTGTATTTGGCGACATAGCGACGAGCCCGGTGGTTGTCGGCGGCCCCGTCGCCCGCCAGGGAACCGCGTCGCCGCTTCATCACGTGGGCCGTCTGCCAGGTACGCAGGATCACCTCGCCGATCCGTCCCATCGCCTGGGAGTCGGAGGAGATGATCGAGATGGCGCCGAGGTCGTGGAGGATGTCCTCGGCCGCGATGGTCGAGGGCCGGATCCGGGACTCGGCGAAGGCCAGGTCCTCCGGCACGGCGGGGTTGAGGTGATGACAGACCATCAGCATGTCGAGGTGTTCCTCGATCGTGTTGACGGTGTGCGGCCGGGTCGGATTGGTGGAGCTGGGCAGGACGTACGGCTCCGAGACCACGCTGATGATGTCGGGGGCGTGCCCGCCGCCCGCGCCCTCGGTGTGGTACGCGTGAATGGAGCGCCCGGCGATGGCGGCGAGGGTGTCGGCGACGAATCCGGCCTCGTTGAGCGTGTCCGTGTGGATGGCCAGTTGCGCGCCTGTCTCCTCGCAGACGCTCAGACAGGCGTCGATGACGGCGGGGGTGGCGCCCCAGTCCTCATGGATCTTGAACCCCAGCGCTCCGGCGCGCAGCTGGGAGTGCATGGCCTCGCGGGACATCGTGTTGCCCTTGCCGAGCAGGCCGATGTTGACGGGATAGCCCTCCAGGGCCTCGAACATCCGGGCGAGGTGCCAGGGCCCCGGGGTGATCGTGGTGGCCTTGGTCCCTTCCGCCGGGCCCGTGCCACCACCGACGAGCGTGGTGATGCCGGAGGAGAGCGCCTGGTCGACGAGGGTCGGGGAGATGAAGTGGACGTGCGCGTCGATGGCACCCGCGGTGATGAACTTGCCGTTGCCCGCGATGATTTCGGTCTCGGGACCGATGACCAGATCAGGGTGGACGCCGTCCATCGTGTCGGGGTTGCCGGCCTTGCCGATGCCGGTGATCCGGCCGTCGCGGATACCGATGTCGGCTTTGACGATGCCCCAGTGGTCGATGATGACGGCGCCCGTGATGACCGTGTCGGGTGCTCCCTCGGCGCGGGTGGTGCGCGCCTGGCCCATCGATTCGCGGATCACCTTGCCGCCACCGAACACCGCCTCGTCACCGGCCCTCCCGGGGCCGCCCGAGCGGTCCTCCTCGATCTCGACGACGAGATCGGTGTCGGCGAGCCGGATATGGTCGCCTGTGGTCGGCCCGAACAGATCGGCGTACACGGCGCGGCTGAGCTCAGGCATCGAGGGAACCTCCGGTTTCGCCGCGCAGCCCGGGGACGGTGCGCAGGCCTGCGAGCGGGACGAGTTCGACGTCGACCGGGACACCGGGCTCGAAGCGCACGGCGGTACCCGCTGCGATGTTCAGCCGCAGCCCGTGCGCTGCCCGGCGGTCGAAGTCCAGACCGGGGTTGGCCTCGGCGAAGTGGTAGTGCGAGCCGACCTGGACGGGCCGGTCGGCAGCGTTGAGGACGGTGATGCGGGTGACGGGGCGCCCCTCGTTGAGCCGCACCGTGCCTTCCGCGTACAGGATCTCTCCGGGAATCATCCGGCCGCTCCCCCGTCAGACGATCGGATCGTGGACGGTGACGAGCTTGGTGCCGTCCGGGAAGGTGGCTTCGACCTGGACGTCGTGAATCATCTCGGGGATGCCGTCCATGACGTCCTCGCGGGTGAGCACCTTCCTGCCGGAGGCCATCAGTTCGGCGACGGTCCGGCCGTCGCGCGCGCCCTCCAGGAGGTGGGAGGTGATCAGAGCGATCGCCTCGGGGTGATTCAGCCGCAGCCCGCGCGCCCTGCGCTTCTCGGCGACATCGGCCGCCACATGGATGAGCAGGCGTTCCTGTTCGTGCGGAGTCAGTTGCACGCTTCCACCTCTTCGTCTTCCGCCCGGGACCGGCCCGGGCGCAGCGGGACCCTATCCCCGTTCAACACTCTGTTGAACGATGAAGCGGATCGCGCGGCCAGGTATTGCACGTTAGGGCGGAAGTTTTTCCGGCGCGTTAACTGATCTTTTGCAGATCCATGGACATCAGCCCGCGCAGGCCGCTTTCGAGGACTTCCGGGCCGACGTCGCCGAACATGGCCAGCTGGGCGATGTACCCCTGGGCGACGGCGATCAGCGTGCGGGCGACGTGCTCGTCCGGCACCTCGGCGGTGAGCATTCCGGCCGCGCGGTACACGCCGACCAGTTCCGCCCAGGCCACACGCAGACCCGCATAGGCCTCACCCAGGGTGTCCGCCAGCCGCTCACTGCGCAGGGTCTCGGACCACACCTGGACGATCAGCCCGGCGTAGGCCCTGCGGTCCAGCCCGCCCGCCCTGTCCGTCCCGTCACCGAAAAGCGTGCGCACCACACGGCCGATCAGGACATCGGGAGTGGGCGGCGGACTGTCCCGGGAGGCCCGCTCGAAGGCCTGACGGACTCCACCGACCGCCTCCCCCGCGATGGCCGCGATCAGGTCCTCCTTGCCGCTGAAGTAGCGGTAGACCGCCCCCGCCGACAGCCCGACCTCCTTCAGGACGTCCTGCATCGAGGTGCCGTGGAAGCCGTCGCGGGCGAAGGCGCGTGCGGCGCCGTCGAGGATCTGCCGGCGGCGGGCGTCGAGGTGTTCCTGGGATACACGGGCCATGGACCCAACCTAAAACGAACGTTCCTTCTTGACAAGGTGCCGAGCCGGAAGGACAGTGGGATGAGCATAAAACGAACGATCCTTCTCTTTGAATCGAGGCACTCGTCATGCCCGGACAGAACCGCCGCGCGGTGGCGGTCATCCTGCTCGTCCCTCTGGTGGTGACGCTCGCGCTCTGGGCCTTCTCGTGGCCCGCCGCCCGGACGGCACCTCGGGACCTGCCCGTGGGCATCGCGGGCACCGCACCGGCGGCCGACCGGCTGCAGGAGCAGCTCGAGCGGCGCGAGGGTGCGTTCGAGATCCACCGCTACGACGACGCACCCGCCGCCCGCGCCGCCATCGAGGACCGGGTCGTATACGGCGCCGTCGTGGCCACGGAGAAGGGCCCGCAGCTGCTCACCGCGTCGGCGGCGAGCCCGGCCGTCTCCCAGCTGCTGCGCGAAGCGGTCACCGCTGCGGCCCCTGCGGGCAGCGAGGTACCGGTCACCGACGTCGTCGCCGCGCCCGGAGCCGATCCCCGGGGCAGCGTGCTCGGCGCGAGCATCCTGCCGTTGGCCCTGGCCGGAGTCGCTTCCGGGGCGGTGGTGACCCTCATGAAGCTGCGCGGCGCCCGTGCCGCCGTGACGCTGACCGGCGCGGCAGTCCTGGTGGGTGTCGCCGCCACGGCCGTGGCACACAGCTGGCTCGGCGTGATCACGGGCGACTGGTGGGCCGAGGCCGGCACCATCGGACTGACCGTGGTGGCGATCGGTGCGGCCGTGGCGGGGCTCGCCGCCCTGATCGGCACGCCGGGCATCGGTCTGGGGGCGCTGCTGATGGTGCTGCTGGGCAATCCGTTCTCCGGGATCACCAGCGCCCCCGAACTGCTCCCCGAACCGGTCGGCATGATCGGCCAGTGGCTGCCGCCGGGCGCGGGCGGATCACTCCTGCGATCCGTGGCGTTCTTCGACGGAAGTGCGGCCGGCGGGGCCATGGCGACCCTGGCGATCTGGGCGGTGCTCGGCCTCACCGCCGTCCTGATCGGCGGCCGCGCCCGCCCGGGGAACCCCGACCAGATCGAATCCTCCGAGCGCGACCCCGCACCCGCCCTCGCGGGCTGAGCGACTCCGCACCGGAACCGCCGCGCACCCCCGCCGTAGCGGACGGGGGTGCGCGGCTCTTGTCGTCGTGCCCGGAGTCAGTCGTCCCGGTCGTCGTGGCCGCGGTGCTCCGCGGCGATACCGAAACGGCGGCGTTCGCCGGGAGCGGATGTGATGGAGCCGATCGAGGACACCGTACGAACGATCTGCTCCTCGGCCTCGGCCGCGACCTCGTCACTCTCGAGTCGCTGCAGGTCAGCCGCCGACACCAGGGCCACGAGCGGCTTGCCGTGCCGTGTCACGACCACTCGCTCACCACCGTAGACAACGCGGTTGATCAGTTCGGCGAGCTCTGCTCGGGCTTGCGTCACCGGAATCTCGTAGGCCATGGTCCCCAGCTTAAGGCGCGTATCTCACCGTCACGGAGTCCGTGCGGCAGCGGAGAAGCCCAGCTCCTGTCGGCATCCATTCCGCCCGAGGTCGACGGCGAGGGCCTCGTCCCGAGCGACGTTCTTCCGGTCCAGGAGTTGTCGGCCTCAGACAGAGAAACCGGAGATCCTCTGCGGAGTCACCCGGACGATCAGCCGCAGGACATCGTCCGACTCGGCGGGCGGGTCCTCTCCGAGGTACTTCTGCGAGAGCTCGCGCGGAAGTGACTTTTCCCGGTCCTCGATCAATTCGACGGTGCCACGGATGTCCACCGAGTGGTACGGGTTCTCGATGTCGTAGACGGTGAGGCTGACCCGTGGGTCCCGGGTGAGGTTTCGCGCCTTCTGCCGCCCGGCCGTGGTGGAGAACAGCACCGCGTCTCCGTCCCTCGCCATCCAGACCACCGAGGTCTGCGGCCCTCCGTCCCGGTTCAGCGTCGCGACGGTGGCGAAGTTCCTCCCGTCCAGAAGCTTCCGCGTCTCCTCGTTGAACGCTACTGACACTGCCTCACCCTTCTGTCCCGCAACCCCTGTTGTCCACTGCTCGGGTGGAGAACGGATGCGAGGGCCGAGTTCTTCCCGATGGAGGATCGAACAGGCGGCACCCTCCTGGGGAACTCGAAGCAGGGCGCCGCCGCTCCTGGACATTGACCGGAAGCCGAGCCGGTAACGGCAGCGCACCCTCAGGCGAGGGGTACACGTCAACGTGCACCCCTCGCTCTGCCGACGGGCCGAAGGCAGTCGACGCCGGCCCTGTCGCGGCGCCGGGCCCGCAGACCGCGCGCCTGTCGAGCACCCTCCAGCCAGGGCACTTCTCGGGCCGGCCAGGGGCGTCGACGTGGCGGACACGTGCGGCCTGGTCGTGGCGGGCCGGAGAGACGGCGATGGTGCCGCCGCACTTCGTACAGACGGTGGTGGCATCACTCTCGGACATGGAACCGACCTTTCCTGTGGAGTCCCTACGCCCCCAGGTTCACCCGGCGTACGGCGGACAGCGGTGCCCTCCAGGAATGCTCAGCGTGTCGCCCACAGCCCCCTGTCGGCGTCGAGGTTGCACGAACGCGAGCCTCCTCGGCCCCCGATGTGATGGGTTATCAGGTTTCGTCCCTCGCCGAGAGCGAAACAGCCTCGGCCCTGTTGCTTCCCCCTGGACCCCTGAGCCATAGTTCCCATCGAAGCTTCTGTACGTCCTGTACATTTTTTACGGACTCGAAGGAAGAGGCAACGCCGTGCACCGTCCTGCCGCCCGCCATGTACTGCCCGAGTTCACCGAACGCACCGCGACCGGCACCCGGACTCTGGATCCGTACTCGAAGCTGCTCGCCGAGCGGATCGTCTTTCTCGGCACGCCCATCGACGACACCGCGGCCACCGACCTCATCGCGCAGTTCATGTACCTGGAGTACTCCGGGCCCGACCGGCCGGTCTCCCTCTACATCAACTCGCCCGGCGGCTCGTTCAACGCCATGGCTGCGGTCTACGACACCATGCAGTACCTGATCTGCGAGGTGGAGACCTTCTGCCTCGGCCAGGCGGGCTCCTACGCCGCCGCTCTGCTCGCAGCCGGCGCACCCGGCCGCCGACATGCCCTGCCCGGCGCCCGGGTAGTCATTCAGCAGCCGGCTCTCGACGAGCCGGTGCAGGGCCAGCCCTCCGACCTCGAGATCAAGGCGCGCGAGCTGATGCGTGAGCGAGAGTCGCTCACCGCGATGCTGGCCCGCCACACGGGGCGTTCCGCACAGGACATCGGCACCGACCTCGAGCGGGACACCATCCTCGACGCCCCGGCCGCCAAGGCGTACGGGCTGGTCGACCACATCACGGAGAACCGCACACCGCACCGGCCGCCACACCCCGCGAGGTGATCCCCGTTGCTCTCTCCCCAGCTTCCGCCGCTCCCCGCGCTGACCCGCGCCGAGGGAGAGTTCATCGACTGCTACCTGGAGGTGCTCGACCAGGTCGGCCGGATCAACCCCGCCCGCGGCAGCGACACCTACGCAGCGCTCCGGGCCGCCCAGGCGCTGGCCTCACGGGCGACCGCCCTGCGCGACGCCCTCGCGCTGATGCATGAGCGGGGCGAGTCCCAGATCCATGCGGGCACGCTGGCACGGGCGTTGAGGGTGCTGGACGGTGAGCGGCGCGCCGAGCGGGTCACCGTGCCTCCCGCTTCGGAGGGTTGACCGCTCCTCAGGCCGTCTCCCTTGCCGTGAAGTCGTCCTGACGCCGTTTCATGGCGTCTCCTCCGGCGGGAGGCGAGCCGCGACGGTCCGTTCCGGCCGCCGCCGTGCGCGACCTCGGGGCCAGCGCGGCGCGCAGTGCCGGCGTGAGGACGCGGCGGGTCTCGGACGGGGTGAGTGCGGCGGGGGTGGGAAGGGGGTTGAGGTAGCGCGTGTAGATGAGGCCGCCCAGAACCGTCACCACAGCCGTGGCGCGGGCGGTCGCGTCGCGTCCGCCGAGAAATTCAA
Source organism: Streptomyces sp. NBC_00887 (assembly GCF_045207585.1). Classification (NCBI taxonomy): domain Bacteria; kingdom Bacillati; phylum Actinomycetota; class Actinomycetes; order Kitasatosporales; family Streptomycetaceae; genus Streptomyces; species Streptomyces sp. NBC_00887. Next base: position 8,913,585 of record NZ_CP108788.1, on the reverse strand, counting down.
CAAGCCGGGCCAACAGCTCGCGTTCCAGGTATTCGCGGATCACCTCGGCCGCCTCCTCGCCCCGGATGGTGAGCTGCCGGAAGTCAGCGTCCTCCCACAGGTCCGTCACGGCGTCGATCAGACGGTCGGGGAGGGTTGCCGTATCGCCGCCGAGGACATCGTCCACCGCAAGCGCGTTGGCGCACTGGAACTGCATCACGTCCGCGAACAGGCCCTTCTTCGAGCCGAAGTGGTACGCGATCAGCGCCGGGTCGACGCCGGCGGCCCCGGCGACCGCGCGCAGGGTGGTGAGCCGGTAGCCGCGTTCCAGGAACAGTTCACGAGCCGCCGAGACGATCGACTCGCGGGTGGGCGGGTTGCCGCGGGGGCGGCCTCGGGTGCGGACGGAGGCGGGGGCGGCGTTATTCATCAGCGTTGAGCCTGCGTTTCGCGGTCGGCACAGTCAAGGGCGTTCCGGAAGCCACACCAAGGGATGGCCCACACCATGCGTATCGCAGTCTTCGGCGCCAACGGACCGACCGGGCGCCACCTCACCGAACAAGCCCTCGCGGCCGGCCACGAGGTCGTCGCCGTGACCCGCCGCCCGGGTTCCCTCCCCGCACGGCCGGGCCTCACCGTGGCAGTCGCCGATGCCACCGACCCGGAGGCCGTCGACGCCGTGATCGGCGGGACGGACGCCGTCCTCTCCGCGCTGGGCGCACGCTTCTCCAAAGAGAACATCACCACGTACTCGGCAAGCGCCACCGCCCTCACCCGGGCCATGGCCCGGCACGGTGTCGAACGGCTGCTCACCGTGAGCTCCAGCATCGCCGACCCCGACTGGCGGCCCACCGGCGCCCACTTCTTCAACCATGTGCTCGACCCGCTCGTCAACCGGCGCCTCGGCCGCACCCTGCACGAGGACATGCGCCGCATGGAGGCCGTGATCGGTCGTACCGACCTCGACTGGACGCTCGTCCGCCCCTCGGGCCTCTTCGAGCACCCCGCCGTCACCCGCTACCACACCGCCGAGACCAGCGCCGACGGCGTCTTCACCGCTCGTGCCGACCTCGCCGCGAGCATGCTGCGCGAGCTGGAGGAGCGGCGGTACGTCCGTACGGCCATGGGGGTCATCACCACTGCCGTGAGACCGAACATCGCCAAGCTGATCTGGAACGAGGGCGTGAAGAAGAGGTGAGCCGGGCGACTGCCGGACTGCCGGCCGCCGCAAGGGCGTTCCTCGCTCTGCCCCACACGGCCGCGCTGACCACCCTCCGCCCGGACGGGACACCGCACGCCACGCCCGTCCGCTTCACCTTCGACGCGTCCGCCGGTCTCGTCCGGGTGACCACCCGGGCGGGAGCCCGCAAGGCCCGGAACGTGGCGGCAGGTGGCGCTGCGGCCCGTGTCGCGCTCTGCCAGGCGGACGGCTTCCGCTGGCTCACTCTCGAAGGCCGGGCCGCCGTCACCGACGACCCCGCCCGCCTGGCCGAGGCCGTTCGCCGCTACACCGACCGCTACCGCACGGCCTCGCCCGCCCCGCCGGACCTGGTCGTCGTCGAGATGGCCGTCGACCGCGTCCAGAGCCTCAATCTCTGAATCTCCCGCACAGAAAGCGAAGTGACACCGCGATGCCCACCCTTCCCGTCCTCGATTCCGCCCTTCACTACCGCGAGTCCGGCGACCCCGACGGCCTGCCGTTCGTCTTCCTCCACGGCAACCCCACCTCCTCGCACCTGTGGCGGAACGTCCTGCCGGGCGTGGCCGCGCCCGGCCGCCGTCTCCTGGCCCCCGACCTCATCGGCATGGGCGACTCCGGCAAGCCCGACCTCGCCTATTCCTTCGACGACCACGCCCGCTACCTCGACGCCTGGTTCGACGCCCTCGGCCTTGCCGAGGCTGTCCTCGTCGGCCATGACTGGGGCGGAGCGCTCGCCTTCGACCGCGCAGCCCGCCTCCCGGACAGCGTGCGTGGCCTCGCCTTCACCGAGGCGATCATCAAACCGCTGGTCGGCGACGAATTCCCGTCGGCCGGAAGGGAGTTGTTTACTCTTCTGCGCACCCCGGGGGTGGGCGAGGAGATGATCCTGGAGAAGTCGCTGTTCATCGACGGGCTCCCGGGCACGCTCGCCACCCCACTGGATCCGGCCGATCTCGAGGTCTACCGCCGCCCCTTCCCGACCCCGCACAGCCGCCGCCCGATCCTGGCGTGGACGCGCATGATGCCGCTGGACTCCGAACCCGCCGACGTCGTGGCCCGCATCGAACGCTACGACGCCTGGCTGGCCGCCAGTCCCGAAGTCCCCAAGCTGCTCGCCTCGTTCGATCCCGGTCCGGGCGCGATGACCGACCAGGGGGCAGTCGCCTGGTGCGAGGAGAACATCGCGGGTCTGGAGGTCTCCCGCCACGGGCCGGCCGGCCACCACTCCCCGGAGGACCGCCCCGCGGACCTGGCCGGGGCGATCAACGTCTGGGCCGACCGCCACGGGCTGGCACGCCCGTAGACGTCCTCGAATTGCGGAAGGACGGTCACCGGCCCGTCTCCCGCCGAGGGGTGCACGCGCCTCGCTCACCGCCACCGTCGAACACCCGGGCTACGGAACCCTCGGCTGCCCCGAGCCGCCAGATCTTCGAACAGTTCCGTCAACGGCTGCACCGATGCCCCCGAAGCCGGACACGCCCGATGCGCAGATCAATTTTACTCACCCGTTCGGCGTAGACCATCCCCCTCACGGGGGACAGCTCAACTTGCGCAGTGCGCGCGGACACTGAGTGGAATTCACCGTTCCGCTGCTGGTACGAGGCCGGTCACACAGCGTCGCCTCAGCTTCGGTCCCGCCCCGTCCACCCGAACGGATCAGTCGTGATGACTCTCACAAAACAACCTTCACCGCGGAAATCCGGCAGCCCGTGAGTAAAGATCCCTGAGACGACAAGCCCCCGCCACCGCGACGGGGCGGTCCGGGCGGACGCCGAGTCCTGCCGCTGTCCGGATGCCTGGTCGACAGAAGTGGATCGGCAGGAGTGGAGGACCCGAGCACAACGGGTCGACGGGATATCCCTTCGACCCTCGGGGTGAAGCCGCCAAGTGCGGCCGGGCAACTTCGCCAGCCCGAACCCGACAGGTCATCCTTCACAGGCGGCTGACGAAGGGTTGCGCATGACTGCGCAGGTTCATGTCCCGTCTCTTTTCGCCCGGGTCGGTACGGCCTCGGTTCTCACATTCGCTGTAGGTACCACCATGCTCGCCCCCGGCCTCGTCAACGAGGCCGGGGCCGCTACCCACTCGACGAGGGCGCTCGACATCGCCGCCTCGAAGAAGGGAGCGCCCTACAGGCACGGCGCCAGCGGCCCCCACCGCTTCGACTGTTCGGGCCTCACGCTCTACGCGTTCAAGAAGGCGGGCAAGAAGCTCCCCCGCACGGCCCAGCAGCAGTACAACAAGACCCGCCACATCTCCTCGTCGCAACGGCGGCGCGGCGACCTGGTCTTCTTCCACGCGGGCCGGAGCGTCTACCACGTGGGCATCTACGCCGGCGGCGGCAAGATCTGGCACTCGCCGAAGACCGGGGCGGTGGTCCGGCTGGAACGGATCTGGTCGAAGAGCATCTGGTACGGGCGGGTCCGCTGACGGCTGCCCCCGGCTGACACCGCCGCCGGCCGTCCCTGCCAGCCCCGCAGGAGGCCGGTCCTGCCGAGTCAGTGCAGCAGGGGCCCGGTCACCAGCACGAGCCCCAGCGCGGTGAGCGCCGCGCCGCTGCCGCCCTCGATCGCGCGGGCGGTACGCGGCCGGCGCAGCCAACGGCCGAGGCGGTCCACCAGCAGGGCCACGGCCGGGAACCAGAGGAGGGCCAGCACCACGACCACGGCCGCCAGCAGCAGGGTTCTGGGAAGCGGCGGCTGCCCCTCGGGGACGAACTGGGGCAGCAGGCTGAGGAAGAGCACAGGCGCCTTCGGGTTCAGGGCGTTGGTCAGGAAGCCCTGGCGCAGTGCCCGTACCGGCCCCCGTTCGGTTGCGGGCGCCTCATCCGGTGCGGAGGCGCCCGCAACCGCCCGCCGCCGGACCGCGTACAGGGCGCTCACCCCCAGGTGGAGCACATAGGCGCCACCGAGCAGCTGCACGGTGCGGAACAGGACGGGCACCGCCACCAGCACCGCCGCGAGTCCGGCGACGGCCAGCGCGGTGTGCACGAGCAGCCCCCCGGCGACACCCACCGCCGCAGCCATCCCTGACCGGCGCGAGGCGAGGGCGTTGCGTACGACCACGGTGAAGTCCGCGCCGGGCAGGGCGACCATTCCCGCGGCGACCGGGACGAAGGCGAGAAGTTGTGCGTCCATGGGTACACCCTGACCCGGCCGGCCCTTTAGCGTGTACTTGCAATCTTCTGGGTCTGCCAAAAGGAATGCTTTATGTACGATCCGACGCGGCTGGCCGCACTGGTGGCGGTCGCCGAGGCCGGTTCGATCACGAAGGCGGCCGCGAGGCTCGGCTACACCGCGCCCGCCCTCTCCCAGCAGCTCGCGAAACTGGAGCGGGAGTCCGGGGCCGCGCTGCTGGTGCGCCACCATCGCGGGGCCCGCCTGACGGCTGCCGGTGAGCTACTGGCCGGGCGTGCCCGACGGGTCCTGGACGAGATGGACCAGGCGCGGCACGAGCTGGCCCGGCTCGCGGGGCTGTCGGGAGGGCGGCTGCGGGTCGGCACCTTCACCACGGCCGGTATTCATCTGCTGCCGCCGGTGCTCAGTGCGTTCCGCCGCGCCCACCCGGACGTGGAACTCACCGTGACGGACTACGAGCCGCCCGGCGGGGTCGCAGCCGTGGCCGCGGGCGACGTGGATCTGGCGCTGACCCATGCGTACGAACCGGCTGTCGCCGATCCGCTGCCCTCCGGGGTGTACGCCGAGCCTCTGCTGGTCGAGGAGCTCGTACTGATCACAGCCGTGGGGCAGGCGCTGTCCGAGGGCAGCGGCCGGCTCCCGGTGACCGAGCTGGCGGGCCGTCCGCTGATCAGCAGCGCACCCGCGCATCCACCCCGACAGGGGGTGGAGCGCGCGCTGGCCGACGCCGGGGCGACGCCGGCCGTGGTGTGCGAGTCCCCCGGCTACGCGCTGGTGTGCGCACTGGTCAGCGCGGGTGTAGGCGTGGCGGTGGTGCCCGAGATGGTCGCGTCGATGTCTCCGACGCCACTCGCCGTGCGGCGCCTCGACCCCTCCGCCTTCCGCCGGACGATCTCCGTGGTGCACCGCGGTGACCGGTCGACGGCCGCGGCCGCGACACTCAGGGCTCTGCTGCGCAGCGGCTTCGGCCGCGCCACGGGGGCGCGGTGACGTCAGGCCTGAGCGGGCACGACCCAGGGAAGCGCGATCGACACGGTCTTGCCGCCGTCCGGGGTGGGGCTGACGCTCAGCCGGCCGCCGCATTCCTTGGCGAGGGCCCTGATGATCACCATCCCGCGGCCGTTGTCCTGCTGGACTGCGGCGGGTAGCCGTTGGGGCCAGCGGGGGTGACTGTCCGTCACTCCCAGATAGAGTTCGACGTCCCGGTCGAGGCGGAGGTCCACCGTGAAGGTGGGCGACTGCCCGAAGGTGTGCTGGACGGCGTTGGTGGCGAGCTCCGAGACGATCAGCCGGATCGTGTCGGCGGCGTCGGTCCCGTCGGGGAGGCCCCAGCCGGCGAGAACGCCGGCCACGTACCTCCGTGCCCGGGAGACCGAGACCGGGTCGCTCGGCAGAGTGGCGGTTGCTTCTTGATGGTCTGCCATGGCGACGCCGTCCCTTTCCCGCCCTGACCGACCTGCGATCGGCCTGGATTGTGCTTCGCGCCAGATTGCCACTGATGCCGCCCTCTGTAACGGCAATCCATCAAGATATGCATATATCTGTCGCCCAATACGGTGAACTCTGCCCCGGAAGCCGTATACGGGCGCAACACTGGCCCCCTTCCGAGCCGGACCCGGTACGGGCCGGCTCCCCGCAGAGCGGAAGGAGGCCGGCATGCGGCACGGCCCAGCGGTACGCCGACGCAAGCTCGGGGAGGAGCTGCGGAGTCTGCGCCACACCACGGGACTCACCAGCCGGGAGGCAGCCCGTCTGCTGGGCTGGCACCAGTCGAAGGTGAGCCGGATCGAGACGGGTGCGAGCGGAGTGACTCCGGGCGATGTGACCCGGTTGCTGGACGCCTACGACGTGGACGACGTTCACCTCCGGTCCCTCCTGGAGGTGCTCGCGGGCTCGGCGGGCGGTGGGGGCACAGGGTGGTGGCATGCCTACCGGGGCCTCATCCCACCCCAGTACCGCGACTTCATCAGCCTGGAGTCCCAGGCGGGAGCCGCCCGCACGCTGGAGACCTCGGTGGTCCCGGGGCTGCTCCAGACCGCGGGCTACGCACGGGCGGTGACCCGGTCCTCGCTGGACGGGCTGCCGCCCGGACAGCTGGACTCCCTGGTGGAGGTCCGGCTCGCCCGCCAAGGGGTGCTGTACGCGCAGCGCCCGCTGGAGTTGAGCGTCGTGCTCGACGAAGCCGTGCTGCGGCGCGGAGTCGGCGGCCCCCAGGTGATGAGGGAGCAGCTGGACCATCTGGCCCACGCAGCTCAACTACCGCACGTGCAACTGCAGTTACTGCCTTTCGAGGCCGGCAGCTATATCGGCCTCACGGGACCTTTCGTTATCTTCTCCTTCCCGAACATTTCTGATCTGGATGTGGTCGTTCTTGACCATTTGACGAGTAGTCTCTATCTGGAGCGGAGAGAAGACCTCGAGGCGTACAGCTCGGCCTTCCGCACGATGCAGGCTCACGCGCTGTCGCCGGAGCGATCGCTGGACCTCATCGCCGCAGTCAGCCGCGGCGACTGACCGGACCTACAGACTGCCCGAGGGGGGCACGATGTCCGACCGTCTCGCACAGCACCGTCTCGAAGCGCACGCACCGCGGTGGCGCCGCAGCAGCCGCAGCACCGGGATGAACAACTGCGTGGAAGCTGCCCGGCTCGGCGCTGGGCAGCTCGCCGTACGCGACTCCAAGGACGTGGACCTGCCGCCGCTGCGCTTCTCGGCGACGGCCTGGACCTCCTTCGTCGGCGGGCTGGGTGACCGCCGGGTCAGCTGACCCCGGAGGGTGCCGATGCCACGATCGTGGCCACCGCGGTCGCGATCTGCTCACGGCTGAGGTCGGCCCGTGCGGTCAGCCGCAGCCTGGAGATCCCGTCCGGTACCGACGGGGGCCGGAAGCACCCGACCGCGAGACCGGCCGTGCGGCAGTCCGCCGCCCAGCGCACCGCCGCCTCCGCGGACGGCGCGCGGACGGAGACGACCGCCGCGTCGGGGCGCACCGCTGTCAGACCTGCCGCGGTCAGCCGGCCGTACAGGTCGCCGGCGACCTCCCGGGCCCTGGCCGCCCGTTCCGGTTCGCGGCGGAGCAGCCGCAGAGCACCCAGGGCCGAGCCTGCCGCCGCCGGCGCGAGACCGGTGTCGAAGATGAACGTGCGGGCCGTGTTGACCAGATGGTCGATGACACGGGCGGGGCCGAGGACCGCTCCACCCTGACTGCCCAGGGATTTGGAGAGGGTGAGCGTGGCGACGACACCTTCGCCGCCGGCCAGCCCGGCGGCGGCGAGCGCTCCACGCCCGCCCTCGCCCAGCACGCCCAGGCCGTGCGCGTCGTCCACGAGGAGTGCCGCGCCCTCGGCGCGGCAGACAGTGGCGAGCTCCGCCAGCGGCGCGGCATCGCCGTCCACCGAGAAGACGGAGTCCGAGACGGCCAGCGCACGTCCGTCGTGCGCCTGGAGCGCCTTGCGCACGGCGTCGGGGTCCGCGTGCGGCACGACCGCCGTGGCGGCCCGCGAGAGCCTGCACCCGTCGACGATCGAGGCGTGGTTGCCCGCGTCGGACACGATCAGCGAGCCGTGTCCGGTCAGTGCGGTGAGAGCGGCGAGGTTGGCCGCATAGCCGGACGAGAGCACCAGGGCGGCTTCGAACCCGCAGAAGTCCGCGAGCGCGCGTTCGAGTTCGGCGTGCAGCGCGGTGGACCCGGTGACCAGCCGTGAGCCCGTGGCGCCGGCCCCCCAGCGCCGGGCCGCGTCCGCCGCCGCGGCGGTGACTTCGGGGTGCCGGGTGAGGCCGAGATAGTCGTTGCTCGCGAGGTCCAGCAGTTCCGCTTCGGCGGGCCGGGGGCGCAGGGTCCGGACGAGTCCGGCGGCGGCACGGCGACGGGCCTCGTCATCGATCCAGTCGAACGGGGCGAAGGGCATGGGAGGGTCCCTTTTGTAGGCAGCTCACAGACCCTAGCCCGGTGCGCAGCAGGTCAGGATGTGGCAATACACACACCCTTGGCCGCCTCTCCTGTCCGGTTCCTCCTTGGCCGGAGGCCGTGCCGTACGTAAGGATCAGGTCCATGGACCTGCTGAACACGCTGGTGGACAAGGGGCTGCGGCGCGAACTGCCGACCCGTGAAGAAGCGCTCGCCGTACTGGCGACCTCCGACGACGAACTGCTCGACGTGGTGGCCGCGGCCGGAAAGGTGCGCCGCCAGTGGTTCGGGCGGCGCGTGAAACTGAACTATCTGGTCAACCTCAAGTCCGGGCTCTGCCCCGAGGACTGCTCGTACTGCTCGCAGCGGCTCGGCTCCAAGGCGGAGATCCTCAAGTACACCTGGCTGAAGCCGGACGAGGCGACGAAGGCCGCGACCGCCGGGGTCGCCGGTGGCGCGAAGCGCGTGTGCCTGGTGGCGAGCGGCCGAGGGCCGACGGACCGGGACGTCGACCGGGTGTCGAAGACCATCGAGGCGATCAAGGAGCAGCACGAGGACGTCGAGGTGTGCGCCTGCCTCGGTCTGCTGTCCGAGGGGCAGGCGGACCGTCTCAGGTCCGCGGGAGCCGATGCGTACAACCACAATCTCAACACCTCGGAGGGGACGTACGGGGACATCACGACGACCCACACGTACGCCGACCGGGTGGATACCGTGCAGCAGGCCCAGGCCGCGGGCCTTTCGGCGTGCTCCGGGCTGATCGCGGGCATGGGCGAGACCGACGCCGACCTGGTGGACGTCGTCTTCTCGCTGCGCGAGCTGAACCCGGACTCGGTGCCGGTGAACTTCCTGATTCCGATGGAGGGGACCCCGCTCGCCAAGGACTGGCACCTCACCCCTCAGCGGTGCCTGCGCATTCTGGCGATGGTCCGTTTCGTCTGCCCGGACGTCGAGGTACGTCTCGCCGGCGGGCGCGAGGTCCATCTGCGCTCGATGCAGCCGCTCGCCCTGAACCTGGTCAACTCGATCTTCCTGGGCGACTATCTGACCAGTGAGGGCCAGGCGGGCCAGACCGACCTCGACATGATCGCGGACGCCGGTTTCGAGGTGGAGGGTGCGGGCACGACGACGCTTCCCGAGCACCGCGCCCAGGTGGGCGGCGGCTGTGGTTCGCACGACGGCGGCTGCGCACCCTGCGGTGACGCTCCCGAGGCGGCCGCGGAGGACGCCGAGGTCCCTGCGGCACGGACGGATCTGGTGGCGGTCCGACGCCGCGGTGCCGGGACGGACCTCGCGCCCAATGCGTGAACCGCTCGCGCCCGGACGGCTGCGCGCCCTGGACCGGGCCCACGTCTGGCACCCCTACGGTCCGATGCCGGGCCGTCAGGAGCCGCTGGTCGTGGAGTCCGCGTCCGGTGTGCGGCTCCGGCTCGCGGAACCCGCCGAAGGGCACCGCGAGCTGGTGGACGGCATGTCCTCGTGGTGGTCGGCGGTGCACGGCTACAACCATCCGGTTCTCAACGAGGCCGCACGCGGCCAGCTGGACCGGATGAGCCATGTGATGTTCGGCGGGCTCACCCACGAGCCCGCCGTCCGGCTCGCCACCCGGCTGGTGGAGATCACTCCGGAACCGCTGCAACACGTCTTCCTCGCCGACTCCGGATCGGTTTCGGTCGAGGTCGCGGTGAAGATGTGCCTGCAGTACTGGCGCTCGGCCGGGCAGCCCGCCAAACACCGGCTGCTGACATGGCGCGGGGGCTACCACGGGGACACCTGGCAGCCGATGTCGGTGTGCGATCCCGAGGGCGGGATGCACGAACTGTGGTCGGGGGCCCTCCCGCGCCAGATCTTCGCGGACGCTCCGCCGGACGGCTTCGACGCCGAGCCGGACGACGCCTACGTGCGTCATCTGCGGGAGATCGTCGCGGACCACGCCGACGAACTGGCGGCGGTGATCGTGGAACCGGTGGTACAGGGTGCCGGCGGCATGCGGTTCCACTCGCCCGCGTACCTGCGGGTGCTCCGCGAGGCGTGCGACGAGAACGACGTACTCCTCGTGTTCGACGAGATCGCGACGGGATTCGGCCGCACGGGGCAGCTGTTCGCAGCCGGGCACGCCGGGGTCTCCCCCGATGTCATGTGTGTCGGCAAGGCTCTGACCGGCGGCTATCTGACGCTGGCCGCCACGCTGTGCACCTCACGTGTGGCGGAGGGCATCTCGAGCGGAGATGTGCCGGTGCTGGCGCACGGGCCGACGTTCATGGGCAATCCGCTCGCCGCGTCAGTGGCCTCGGCCTCCATCGATCTGCTGCTGGGCCAGGACTGGGAGCAGGAGGTGAAGCGGATCGGCGCAGGGCTGCGGCACGGGCTCGCGGAGGCCTCCGGTCTGCCTGGTGTCCGGGACGTACGGGTGCTGGGCGCGATCGGAGTGGTACAGCTCGATCACGAGGTGGACATGACGGCCGCGACACGCGCCGCGGTCCGCGAGGGCGTCTGGCTGCGGCCGTTCCGCGACCTCGTGTACACCATGCCGCCCTATGTGACGGGCGACGACGATGTGGCACGGATCTGCCGGGCCGTGTGCGCGGCAGCGCGGGAAGGGTGACATGACGATTCTGGTGGTGTCGGGTACGGGCACCGAGATCGGCAAGACGGTCGTGACAGCCGCGGTGGCCGCGGCCTTCCGGGGCCGCCGGGTCGCGGTTCTCAAGCCCGCCCAGACCGGGCTGGCGCCCGGCGAGCCGGGGGACGCCGCCGAGGTGGCACGGCTCGCGGGCGCCCATGTGACCGCGGTCGAACTGGCACGTTTCCCGGAGCCGCTGGCCCCTGCGACGGCCGCGCGCCGTGCCGGAATGGCACCGGTGCGTCCGTACGAAGTGGCCGAAGCCGCCCAGAAACTGGCGACGGAGCACGATCTGGTGCTCGTCGAGGGTGCGGGCGGACTGCTGGTCCGGTTCGACGACGAGGGTGCCACCCTCGCGGACGCCGCACGACTGATGGGAGCGCCCGTGCTGGTCGTGGCACCCGCGGGCCTGGGGACCCTGAACGCCACGGCGCTCACGGCCGAGGCACTGCGGGCGCGTGGCATCGAGTGCCTCGGCGTGGTGGTGGGCAGCATGCCGCCCGAACCGGATCTGGCCGCCCGCTGCAATCTCGACGACCTTCCGGTCGTGGCGGGCGCCCCGCTGCTCGGCGCGGTCCCGGCCGGGGCGGGATTTCTGCCTCCGGCCGACTTCCGTGCGCGGGCCGCGAGTTGGCTGGCACCGGAGCTCGGCGGGAACGGGTTCGGCCGTTGAGCGGCTGAGCGGGCCCGCACGGGGGAGAATCGAGGTAGCCGTACCTGTCCCTCGAGGAGGTCCGTCATGCCGAGGTCCGTCACGCACCTGCGCAACACGAAGATTCCAGGGGATGCGGTGCACCACCCGGTCTTCGCCCGGTTCTACGCCTGGATGAGCGTGACCGCCGATCTGAAGGGCGGCATCGCCGCCCACCGGGAGGAGCTCCTGTCCGGGCTCTCGGGCCGGGTGATCGAGATCGGCGCGGGCAACGGACTCAATTTCGCGCACTACCCCGGGTCCGTCTCCGAGGTGGTGGCGATCGAACCCGAGCGCAGCCTGCGTCAACTGGCGGCCCGCGCCGGCCTGCGTGCGGAGGTCCCGGTCGATGTGGTGCCGGGCACGGCCGAGGCCCTGCCGGTCAAGAGCGAGGCCTTCGACGCGGCCGTGGCCTCGCTCGTCCTGTGCACCGTCCGGGATCTGCCCCGGGCCCTCGGTGAGATCAAGCGGGTGCTGCGGCCGGGCGGTGAACTGCGCTTCTTCGAGCACACGCTGGCGTCAGGCCGGGCGCTGTCGACCGCTCAGCGCGCGGTGGACCGCACCGTCTGGCCGCTGCTCTTCGGGGGCTGTCACACGGCGCGGGACACCCTCGCGGCGATCGAGGCTGCCGGCTTCGAGCTGGGGACGTACCGCAGGCTGCGGATCCCGGAACGGGGTGTGCAGCTGCCGTCCTCACCCTGCGTGCTCGGGGTCGCCCGGCGCCCCATGGTCGTGGACTGAGGCACCCGGCGCGCGGCCGTGGACCCAGGCACGGGGCCGTGGACCCAGGCGCGCCGCCACGGGGACTCAGGCACACAGCCCCGCACTCGGACGCGCGGCCGTGGACTCAGGTACGCGGCGCGTGGGAGCAGCCTGCCCGGTCACAGGGTCCACTGGCGCAGTTCGTCCGCGATGGCCCGGACATCCGCCTTGCCCTCCTTCACCAGCAGGGCCAGGTCGCGGACCTGTTCGGGCGACGTGATGACCTTCAGGCCCGACGCGACGAGGTAGCCGTACGCGACCGCGGACGCGAACATCGCGTTGGAGTGCTCCAGAGCCGGTACGTGGAGAAGCAGTTGCAGCAGGGCTGCGGCCCGGGAGTGCGGATCGCTGTAGACGGGACTGCCGAAGATCTCCGCCTCGTGCCGGCCGACCGCGGCGACGAGCGCACCCCAGTCGACGACCTGTGGATCACCGGGTGTCTTGTGCTCGGCGACCATGAGCAGCCAGGAAAGGTCGATCTGGAGGTTCAACGGCTGCCTTTGCGCTCCGTGCCGAACTCCTCGGCGAACACCGACTCGTACTGCTTCATGAAGTCGGCCGCGGCCTCGACGAAGGTGTGTCCCACCTCGCCCGCATCCTGTTTGACGAGCTCCTCTATGTAGCGGTTCACGCTCATCCCCCGCTGCAGCGCGCGCTGGCGCGCTGCTTCGGCGGTGGCCTCGTCCACTCGAACGTTCAGCTGAGTCTTGGGCACACCATCACGCTAGCGTGCCTGCGCTAGCACCGGCAAGAGGAACCGGCGCGTGCCCCGTGCACCGGTGACCGCCGCACACAGGACGCACGACCGCGCACCGTCCGGCGGGACGCCGGTGAGCTGGGAATACGCCGCCGCGCCTCCCCCATCACGTCGCACGCACCCGAGTGCTGGACACCTGCGGGCTGCGGGCGCGCCCCGTGGCGGAGTGAGCGCTTCGGCTCCGTGCGGACACGACCGCGTCATCCGGCGGAAACACCCTCTCCCTAATTTCTATCGTCCGACAGGAATACGGCTTCGGCCGACTGCCCCGCGCTCCCGGAACCGTCCGCCCTCCCCTGAGAGCAGGTCCAGCCATGGCCGCCACCGCCCCCGCCGACCTACGTCCCGACCCGCCCGTACCCCCGGCCCCGGAAGCCGGCTCCTCCCTCCAGGAGTTCGGCTACCGACAGGAACTGCACCGCAGCCTCGGCCGGTACGCCTCCTTCGCCGCCGGATTCTCGTTCATCTCCGTCCTGACGACGGTCTTCCAGTTCTTCGCGGTCGGCTACGCCTTCGGCGGTCCGGTCTTCTTCTGGACCTGGCCGGCCGTGCTGGCCGGACAGCTGCTGGTCGCCGCGTGTTTCGCCGAACTCGCCGCCCGCTACCCGATTTCGGGTGCGATCTACCAGTGGTCGTCCCGGCTCAGCAATCTCACCTTCGGCTGGTTCGCAGGCTGGATCATGGTCATCGGTCAGGTCGTGGTGGTGGCCGCGGCGGCCCTGGCTCTCCAGATGGTGATGCCCCCGATCTGGTCCGGTTTCCAGATCCTCGGCGGCGACCCGGCACCGCTGTCGCGGACCGGGGCGGCCAACGCGGCGGTCCTCGGGACTATTCTGCTGGCCCTCACGACGCTGGTGAACGTCATCGACAACCGCGTGATGTCGGTGGTCAACCGGATCGGGGTCACGGCCGAGATCATCGGTGCCGTCCTGATCGTGGTACTGCTTCTGACGCACTCCGAGCGCAGTCCGGGCATCACCTTTCACACAAGCGGCGCGGAGACGGGTGTGTTCGGCGCCCTGCTGGTGGGTTCGTTCACGGCCGCGTACGTGATGATCGGCTTCGACAGCGCCGGGGAGATGAGCGAGGAGACCCGCGATCCCCTCCGGACCGCCCCGCGCACGATCCTGTCCGCGCTCGGCGCGGCGGGCCTGCTCGGCGGGCTCCTGGTCCTGGGCGGGCTGCTGGCCGCGCCGAGTCTCACGGACGGGAACCTCGCGACCGACGGCATGAGCTACGTCCTGACCAGCAGTCTGGGTGACGGCCTGGGCAGGGTTCTGCTGGCCGATGTGGTGGTCGCCGTCGTGGTGGCGACGCTGGCGGTCCAGACCGCGGCGTGCCGGATGCTGTTCTCGATGGCACGTGACGGGCAGTTGCCCTGTTCCGGCCTGCTGTCCAAGGTCAACCGGCGGACCGGGATGCCGACCGCACCCGCACTGGTCGTCGGGGTGCTCGCCGCGGTCCTGCTGCTCCTCAACTTCTCCTCGCCGGACGCGTTCCTGGCCATCGGCACCACGTGCATCGTGATGCTGTACCTCGCGTACTCGATGGTGACGGGCCCGCTCCTGGTCCGCCGGCTGCGCGGCACGTACAGCTCCCGCACCGATGCCCTGGACGAGGCGGGCAAGCCGCTGTTCTCACTGGGGCGCTGGGGCCTGCCGGTCAATGTTCTCGCCCTGCTCTACGGCCTGTTCATGACGGTCAACCTGGCCTGGCCCCGGGCGGAGGTCTACGACCCGGCGGGCGGTCACTGGTACTTCCAGTGGTTCACGGTCCTGTTCCTGACCGGCACGGTCGCCCTGGGCGCCGCGTACCGCACGTACCGGAGGCGAGCGGTTTCCACCCGCTGACCCGTCGGCCCCGGATACCGGCAGAACCGCCGGTGCCCGGGGCCGCCGCGTGGCCTACCCGTCGCGCCGCGACCCGGCGATGCGCAGCGCCGCGTCCGCCGTCGCGGCGGCGAACACGTCGGCCGACCGCTCCGGGTCCGAGCGGTGCACCAGGATCACGCCTTCGATCAGGCCGAAGACCAGATCGGTGCGCAGCGCCAGCTCCCCCTCGTCGAGGTCCGCGCACGCCTCCGTGTCGGCCAGCAACTCCCCGTACGCGTCCTTGAGCTCGGTCCGGACGCGATGGAATCCGGCGAACCGTTCCGCCCGCACCTCGGGCAGCACGTACAGCGCGCCCAGATTGTGCGGGCCCGCGCACAGCAGTGCCACATCCGAGCGGCACAGCTCCCACAGCCGGTCCTCCGCACTCGTCGCGTCATCGGCGAGCAGTCGCCGTGCCACCGCCAACGACGGGGTGACCGTGGACTCGAGGAGCTCCGCGAGCAGGTCCTCCTTGCCCGCGACGTAGTGATACATCGTCGCCTGGCGCATGCCTGCCCGTTCCGCGACGGCCCGGGTGGTGGTCGCCGAGTAGCCGCGGCTGGTGAACAGCTCGGCGGCCGCGCTCAGCAGTTCGTCTCGCGCGGACAGACCGCTGTCGGGCCGCTGCTGGGCGCGCGGGCGACCGACCTTTCTTCCGGTGGGAGGCATGAGGCCGATCGTCGCACATCCCGGGCTGCGGGGATCTTGGTGAGCAGTCGGTAACGCACCCGCAACGGACGGGCAACGAACCCGAATCCCGGGCGACTTAATTTCTGTCGAGCGACAGAAACTGGCGCGGGGCCCCGCAGCGAGCCGCGCACTGATGCCACCGCCGACCGGAGGTCCAGCCATGGCGACAGCGACAACACACGGAGCGCGGGAGCACGCCCGCTCCCAACACATCACCCGTACCCGTGACATGCCGGTGGTCCCCGCGGCCGACTGGCCGGCCGGCCTGCCGGGCGAGCCCGTGTGGGCCGAGACCGTCGCGGGAGGCAACTACACACACCGCGTCCTCGCCCGCGGTACGGAACTGCGCCTCACGGACCTCGACGGTGACGCCTGCGCCCATGTGCTCCTGTACGCCGACGGCCGCCCGTGGGAGCGGCTGAACACCGCCGACACGGTCAAGGTCCAGTGGAACGCCTATCTCGGCGCGGACCGGCTGCTCCTGTCCGACCAGGGGCGTGTCCTCGCTTCGGTGATCGCCGACTCCTCGGGCCGGCACGACGCGTTGTGCGGTACGTCAACCCTCCTGCGCAACACCGCGCGGTACGGGGACGGCACTCCGCAGTCCGCCTCCCCCGCCGGGCGTGAACTGCTGAAGCTCGCCGCCGCCAAGAACGGCCTCGAGCCCCGGGATCTGCCGCCCTCCCTCTCCTTCTTCCAGGGCGTGCAGATACGGGAGGACGGTGCCCTGGACTTCACCGGCTCGGCGGGAGCGGGCACGGCCGTGACGCTGCGCGCCGAGCAGGACCTGACGGTGCTCGTCGCGAACGTCCCGCATCCGCTGGACCCCCGCCCGGCGTACACCTGCACCTCGCTGGAGGTGCTCGCCTGGCGTGCCCGGCCGACGCGGCCCGGCGACCCGCTCTGGGACGCATCGCCCGAGGGGCGCGGGGCCTTCCTCAACACGAACGACTTCCTCACCGCCAGGGGGCGAGCATGACCGACACGACCACCACCGCCACGATCCCCGCACGGGCCGCGTGGTCCGCCGTGGTCCGCGCCGGCGAACACCTCACTCTCACCGACCTGCACGGCAATCAGGCCGTCGACTTCCTCGTGTACGACGCCCGGGACACCGCCGTCCGCTACAGCGCGCCGGACACCCTCCACGCGCAGGGCAACATCTTCCTCACCACCGGCAGCGTGCTGATGTCGAACGAGCACACCCCGCTCATGACGGTCACCGAGGACACCTGCGGCCGGCACGACACCGTCGGCGGCGCGTGCTCCAAGGAGTCCAACACGCTGCGCTACGGACACCACACCTGGTCGCAGCACGCCTGCGTGGACAACTTCCTCGCGGAGGGCGCCCGGCACGGGCTCGGCAAACGGGATCTCGTCTCCAACATCAACTGGTACATGAACGTGCCCGTCGAGAAGGACGGCACGCTCGGCATCGTGGACGGCATCTCGGCGCCCGGCCTGAAGGTCACCCTCCGCGCCGAGACGGACGTCCTGGTCCTGGTCTCCAACTGCCCCCAGATCAACAACCCGTGCAACGGCTTCGACCCGACAGCCGTCGAGGCCACCATCACCGCTCCCGCCGCAACGGGGGCCGCGCGATGACCTTCGACACCCTCCTGATCGCCAACCGCGGCGAGATCGCCGTCCGGATCATCAGGACGGCCCGCGAACTGGGCCTGCGTACCGTCGCGGTGTTCTCCGACGCCGATCGCTCCGCACCCCACGTCCGGCTCGCCGACGAGGCGGTGCGCCTCGGCCCCGCGCCGGCCAAGGAGTCGTACCTCGACGCCGATCTGGTCCTCAAGGCCGCCAAGGACACCGGCGCGGGCGCCATCCACCCGGGCTACGGATTCCTGTCCGAGGACGCGGAGTTCGCCCGGCGTTGCGAGGACGCCGGAATCGTCTTCGTCGGTC
This sequence comes from Streptomyces sp. NBC_00887, assembly GCF_045207585.1. Lineage (NCBI taxonomy): Bacteria > Bacillati > Actinomycetota > Actinomycetes > Kitasatosporales > Streptomycetaceae > Streptomyces > Streptomyces sp. NBC_00887. Next base: position 8,896,050 of record NZ_CP108788.1, on the reverse strand, counting down.
CGACCGCCGATCAGCTTGAACTGTTCGGCGCCAAGCACACCGCCCGCGCGGCGGCCGAGGAGGCGGGTGTCCCCCTGGCGCCCGGCACCGGGCTGCTCCCCGACCTGCCCGCGGCCCTCACCGCGGCGGAGCGCATCGGCTACCCGGTGATGCTCAAGGCCACCGGAGGAGGCGGCGGAATCGGTCTGTCGGCCTGCCGGTCCGCCGAGGAGCTGACCGACGCATGGGAGCGCGTGCAGCGCGTCGCCGCCGCGTCCTTCTCCTCGGCGGGGGTCTTCCTGGAGCGGCTCGTCGAGCACGCGCGGCATGTGGAGGTGCAGGTCTTCGGCGACGGCCGGGGCCGCGTGGTCACCTTCGGCGACCGCGACTGCTCGCTCCAGCGCCGCAACCAGAAGGTCCTGGAGGAGGCCCCCGCCCCGGGCCTCCCGGATGCCGTCCGCAGCCGACTGGCCGCGTCGGCACGCGAGTTGTGCGCCTCGGTCGGCTACCGATCGGCGGGCACGGTGGAGTTCGTGTACGACGCCGCCCGCGAGGAGGCGTACTTCCTGGAGGTCAACACCCGTCTCCAGGTCGAACACCCCGTCACCGAGGAGATCTTCGGTGTCGACCTCGTCGCCTGGATGCTGCGCCTGGCGCAGGGCGACACCGACGTCGTGCGGGAACCGTCGGAGCCGCGCGGCCACGCGGTCGAGGCACGCGTGTACGCGGAGGACCCGACGCGCGACCACCGTCCGGGCGCCGGCCTGCTGACCCGCGTCGCGTTCCCCGAGGCCGAGGGCATCCGTGTGGACACCTGGATCGAGACGGGTACGGAGGTGACGACCTCGTACGACCCGATGCTGGCCAAGGTCATCGCGTACGGCACCGACCGTGCCCACGCGCTCACCCGGCTGGACGAGGCCCTGGCCGCGACCCGGGTGGACGGCATCGAGACCAATCTGGGATTGGTGCGGGCAGCCCTGGCCGACGACCGGTTCCGGGGCGCCGCACACTCGACCGCCACCCTGGCCACGGTCACGGACCCGACCCCCCGCATCGAGGTGGTGGCCGGCGGCACTCTCACCACCGTGCAGGACTGGCCCGGTCGCACGGGCTACTGGCAGGTGGGCGTACCGCCTTCGGGCCCCATGGACGACCTCTCCTTCCGGCTCGGCAACACCGCTCTGGACAACGCCCCGGGCGCACCCGGCCTCGAATGCACGCTCCAGGGCCCGACTCTGCGCTTCACCCGTGCGACGACGGTGTGTGTCACGGGTGCACCCGCCCCCGTGACGCTCGACGGCGCGCCGGTCGGGCAGTGGGAGCCCCTGACCGTCCCGGCCGGCGCCACCCTCGCCGTCGGCACCCCGGCCGCGCACGGACTGCGGACCTACATCCTGTTCGCGGGTGGCGGCCTGGACGTCCCCGACTTCCTGGGCAGCGCCGCCACGTTCACGCTCGGCGGCTTCGGCGGCCACGGCGGGCGGGCCCTGCGCACCGGCGACGTCCTGCACGGCGGGAGCGGCGCGGCCGGCGCGACCGACGGGAGCGGCGCGGCCGCGGGCGTCGCCGTCCCGGAGAGTGCACGTCCGCACTTCGGCTCCGTGTGGCGAATCGGAGCGGCCGAAGGCCCCCACGCAGCGCCCGAGTTCTTCACCGAGGAGGACATCCACGACTTCTACGCGGCCGACTGGAAGGTCCACTTCAACTCGGCCAGGACCGGTGTGCGCCTGGTCGGTCCCAAGCCGCGCTGGGCCCGCACCGACGGCGGCGAGGCGGGCCTGCACCCGTCCAACATCCATGACACCCCCTACTCCGTGGGCGCCGTCGACTACACCGGCGACATGCCGGTGCTCCTCGGTCCCGACGGGCCCTCGCTGGGCGGGTTCGTCTGCCCGGCGACGGTGGTGACGGGCGAACGCTGGAAGCTGGGGCAGCTGCGCCCCGGCGACACCGTCCGCTTCCGGCCGGTGACGATCACCGGTGCGCCGCGCCCCGCGATCGTCGACGGCGGCATCCTGTTCCAGGACGGCACCCTCACCTACCGCCGCAGCGGCGACGACAACGTCCTGGTCGAGTACGGGCCGATGCAGCTGGACCTGGCGCTGCGGATGCGCGTCCACGCGCTGATGGAGGCGCTGACGGCGCAGGCCGTCCCCGGCATCACCGGCCTCACGCCCGGTATCCGCTCGCTCCAGATCCAGACCGACCCCTCGGTCCTTCCGCAGGAACGGCTCCTGGAGCTGCTCCACCGCACCGAGGCGGCCCTCCCGCCGACCGACGCCCTCGTCGTACGGTCCAGGACCGTGCATCTGCCGTTGTCCTGGGACGACCCGGCGACCCGGGAAGCCATCGCGCGCTACACGGCGGGGGTACGGGACGACGCCCCCTGGTGCCCGTGGAACATCGAGTTCATCCGCCGGGTCAACGGCCTGGACTCCGTGGACGAGGTCTACCGCACGGTCTTCGACGCCGAGTACCTGGTGATGGGGCTCGGTGACGTCTACCTGGGCGCGCCCGTCGCCACCCCGCTGGACCCGCGCCACCGGCTGGTCACCACGAAGTACAACCCGGCCCGCACCTGGACGGCCGAGAACTCGGTCGGCATCGGCGGCGCGTACCTGTGCATCTACGGGATGGAGGGCCCCGGCGGCTACCAGTTCGTGGGCCGAACGACCCAGGTGTGGTCGGGCTGGCAGCAGCGCGGTGCCTTCGAGCCGGGTTCGCCCTGGCTGTTGCGCTTCTTCGACCGCATCAAGTGGTATCCGGTGGAGGCGGACGAACTCCTCGAACTCCGCGCGGACATCGCGTCCGGGCGCTTCGTACCGCGCATCGAGGAAGGCGAGTTCTCGCTGGCGCGGTACCGGGCGTTCCTCGACTCGAACGCCGAGTCGATCGCCGCGTTCCGCACCCGGCAGGGCACCGCGTTCGGCGCCGAGCGTGACGCCTGGGAGGAGGCCGGCGAGTTCACCAGGGCCGAGGCGGCAACCGCCCCGGCCGAGGTGCCCGCGGAGATCGAGGTACCTGAGGGGGGCCGACTGCTGGAAGCCGAGTTCGCCGCATCCGTCTGGCAGGTGAATGTGGCCGCGGGGGACACGGTCACGGCGGGTCAGCCGCTGCTCGCGCTGGAGGCGATGAAGATGGAATCCCGCGTCCATGCCCCGATGGACGGCACGGTCGTCCGGATCCTCACCAAGCCCGGCGCCCAGGTGGAGTCGGGAACACCGCTGCTCGTCCTGTCCCGCCGACCCGAGGTGGCACCATGACCGACCCCAGCCCCGTTCTCCGGCGGGTTCGTGCGGCCCACGCGCGTGTCCGGGCGGTCGACCGGCCCGAGATCTGGATCGACCTGCGTCCGCTGGCCGATCTGGAGGAGGAGGCCCGCGCTCTGGACGCCCGCGTCGCCGCGGGCGAACACCTTCCGCTGTCGGGCCGTCTGCTGGCGGTGAAGGGCAATATCGACGTGGCCGGCCTGCCGACCACGGCCGGCTGCCCCTCGTACGCGTACGAGCCCGCCGCCGACGCCCCCGCCGTGGCCCGTCTGCGCGCGTCCGGTGCGCTGGTGATCGGAACGACGAACCTCGACCAGTTCGCCACCGGTCTGGTCGGGACCCGCTCCCCGTACGGTGCGGTGCGCAACGCCGTCGACCCTTCCCGCGTGAGCGGCGGTTCAAGCTCCGGGTCGGCGGTCGCGGTGGCCCTGGGCATCGCCGACCTGGCACTCGGCACGGACACCGCGGGCTCGGGGCGCGTTCCCGCGGCGTTCAACGGCATCGTCGGTGTGAAGCCGACCCGAGGTCTCGTCCCGACCGAGGGGGTGGTGCCGGCCTGCGCGAGCCTGGACTGCGTCACGGTGTTCGCCCGTACGCTCCCCGAGGCGGAGCAGGCACTGGGCCTGATGAGCACTCCCGCACCGCGCGCCGTCCCTCCCCGGGCACCGGGTCCCTGGCGCGTCGCCGTTCCTCCCGTCCAGCAGCTGGGGGCGCTCGACCCCGGCTGGGCAGAGGCGTACGAGGCCGCCGTCGAGCGGCTCCGCGCGGCGGGTGCCGAGATCAGACCGCTCGACCTCACCCCGTTCACCGAGGCGGCCGCCCTTCTGTACCAGGGGGCGTTCGTGGCCGAGCGCTACACCGCCGTGGGGGACTTCATCGACGGCACTCCCGCGCCCACGGATCTCGACCCCACGGTGGCAGCGATCATTTCCGCGGCCCGCGACATCCCCGCGCACCGCCTCTTCGCCGACCGGGACCGCCTGGCCCGTCTCCGTACAGCGGCCCTGAGCGCGCTGGGCGACTCCGACGCCCTCCTGCTCCCCACCGCGCCCGGGCACCCCACCCTCGCCGAAGTGGCCGCCGACCCCGTCGGCGCGAACACCCGACTGGGACGGTTCACCAACTCCACCAACCTGTTCGACCTGTGCGCGCTCGCCGTGCCCGCGGGCGACGTCGCGGAACTGCCCTTCGGGGTCATGCTGATCGGCCCGGCCGACACCGACGAACGGCTGCCCCGGATCGCGGCGCTCCTGACCCCACCCGTACAGCTCGCCGTGGTCGGCGCCCATCTGACGGGCCAGCCGCTCAACTCACAGCTCCTCGCGCTGGGCGCCCGGCTGATCCGTACGACGAGGACAGCGCCCTCCTACAGACTGCACGCGCTGCGCACGACTCCCGCAAAGCCGGGCCTGGAACGGGTCGCCGAGGACGGCGCATCCGTCGAGACGGAGATCTGGGAGTTGCCCCCGGAAGGGCTGGGGACACTGACGGCACAGCTCCCGCACCCTATGACGCTGGGCCGGATCGACCTCGCCGACGGCACCACGGCCCCTGGATTCCTCTGTGAGCCGTATGCGCTGCACGGGGCCGCGGACATCACGGCCCACGGTGGCTGGTGCGCGTACCGCACTGCGGGAACCGGCGGGGGCGGGCACGCGGCCGCACCGTGACCACGCCGTTCCTGGGCGAGGAAATGGCTCGCAGAACAGGTCGGTGCTCTGCTTGGTTGGCCACATGAGCGATCTCCATATACGTTCCGCATCCCTCGCGATCCGTTGCGCGACCCCGGCCGACATCAGCAGCGTGCTCCGGTTCTGGGATGAGGCCGCAGAGGGAACGAGCATCAGCGACGACTACGACGGGGTGGCCGGGCTCATCTCGAGAGACCCGGAAGCCCTGCTCCTCGCAGAGCGCGACGGCGTCCTCGCAGGAACGATCATCGCCGGTTTCGACGGCTGGCGATGCTCTGCCTACCGGCTCGCCGTACACCCGGACCACCGCCGGCAGGGCGCCGCCACCGCACTGATGGACGCGGCGGAACAGCGGTTCATCGCCCTGGGCGGGCGCCGGGTCGACGCCATGGTCCTGGAGGCCAACGAGACGGCGCACCACACATGGGCGGCGGCCGGATACCACCGCGAGGACCACTGGCGGCGCTGGGTGAAACCGCTGTAGACACGTGCGGGGGCGCCCTGCCTCCGCCTCTGCCTCCGCCTCTGCCTCCGTCGGATTCTGACCTCCCCTGAGGATTCGGGCTTCCTCCGGCGCATGCCCGAATCCGATGCGGGCAGAGGACTGAAGCACCTCACCGGTTGCGACCATGGGTAACCTCCGGGAACGCCCGACGCACCCGGCATTTTGCCGACCCTTTACTATGGACCCTCAACCGTCCCACTTTTCGAAAGGTGTGAGCGTCCGCCCATGGGCGAGCCTCCCAGTAGTAGACACCGCCGACATCGCGCGAACCTCCTGCCCCTGCCCGATCATGGGACGGAGGTGAACCGATGACCGAAGTGCTACTGCTCCTCGTGGCGGTGCTGCTCTCACTCGCCTGCGGCGCTTTCGTGGCGGCGGAGTTCTCCCTGACCACCGTGGAGCGCGGCGAGCTCGAACGGGCCGTCGAGCGGGGGGAACGAGGTGCGGCGGGAGCACTCAAGGCTGTCCGCAGCCTCACCTATCAGCTCTCCGGCGCTCAGCTCGGCATCACCGTCACCAACCTCGTCGTCGGCATGCTCGCCGAGCCGTCCATCGCCAAGCTGATCCGGGGACCGGTCGAGGCCATGGGGTTCTCCCCCGGCGTGGCTTCCACGCTGGCACTCGTCCTCGGTACCGCCCTGTCCACCGTGGTCCTGATGGTGGTCGGCGAGCTCGTCCCGAAGAACTGGGCGATCTCGTCCCCGCTGGCCGTCGCCAAGGTGGTCGCCACTCCACAGCGGGTGTTCACCGCCGTCTTCCGTCCGTTCATCAGCCACCTCAACAACACCGCCAACCGGATGGTGCGCCGCTTCGGCCTCGAACCGACCGAGGAGCTGGCCTCCGCGCGCAGCCCGCAGGAACTGGTGGCCCTGGCACGTCACTCCGCGAAGGAGGGCGCCCTGGAGGCGGACACCGCGGAACTGTTCGTGCGCACCCTCAACCTGTCCGAGCTGACCGCGGAGAACGTGATGACCCCGCGCGTCCAGGTGACCGCCCTCGAGGTCCGGGCCACCGCGGAGGACGTCGCGAACGCCACCCGGGCGACCGGTCTCTCCCGCTTCCCGGTCTACCGGGGCAGCCTGGACTCGGTCGTGGGAGTCGCGCACATCAAGGACGTGCTGGCCATTCCCGCAGCGCAGCGGCCCCGCAAGCCGGTCTCGGACATGCTGCGCGAGCCGCTCCTCGTGCCCGAGACCCTCACGGTGGACCGGTTGCTGGACCGGCTGTCGGGCAAACTCGCCATGGCCGTCGTCATCGACGAGTACGGCGGCACGGCAGGCGTCGTGACGCTGGAGGACATCGTCGAGGAGGTCGTCGGCGAGGTACGTGACGAGCACGACCCGCACGAGACGCCCGACCTCGCACCCGCCGGTGAGGACGCCGACGGACGCACCCTGTGGTCGGCCGACGGTGCCGCCCGCACGGACCAGCTCCGGACCATCGGGCTGCGGGTCCCGGACGGCCCCTACGAGACACTCGCCGGGCTCATCGCCACCGAGGTCGGCCGCATCCCTGTGGTCGGCGACACCGTCGAGCTCACCGGCTGGCGGATCGACGTCGTGGACGCCTCGGGGCACCGCGCCGCGCGCGCCCTGCTGCACGCACCGCTGCCCGGTACCGACGATCCGACGGAGAACGAACGATGATCGCCGTGCAGCTCTTGATCGGGCTGCTGACCCTGGTCGTGAACGCCTTCTTCGTCGGCGCGGAGTTCGCACTGATCTCCGTACGGCGCAGCCAGATCGAGCCGGAGGCCGAGGCCGGGAACCGGCGGGCACGCAGCGTCATCTGGGGCCTCGAGCATGTCTCGGCACTCCTCGCGGCGGCGCAGCTGGGCATCACGCTCTGCACGCTGGTGCTCGGCATCGTCGCCGAGCCCGCCATCGCACACCTGCTGGAGCCCGTCTTCGACGCTGTGGGGGTGCCGCACGGACTGGTTCACCCGATCTCGTTCGTGATCGCCCTGACGGTGGCGACCTACCTGCACATGCTGCTCGGCGAGATGGTGCCGAAGAACGTCGCGCTGGCCGAGCCGGCCCGCACCGCGCTGCTGCTCGGACCGCCGCTCGTGACCCTGGCCAGGGCGCTGCGCCCGGTGATCTTCACCATCAACGCCTTCGCCAACGCCCTGCTGAAGCTGTTGCGGGTGGAGACCAAGGACGAGGTGTCCGCGACCTTCTCCGACGACGAGCTGGCCCGGCTCGTCAAGGACGCCGGTGACGCGGGCCTCGTCGACGACCGCTCGGCGGAGCGGCTGCGGCATGCCCTGGAACTCGGCCGCCGGCCGGTCCGGGACGTCCTGCTCCCGGTCGACCGGGTGCTGTACACGCGGGTCGGGACGACGCCCGAGGAGCTGGAGCGCCTCTCGTCGGAATCCGGCTTCTCCCGCTTTCCCGTCATGGACAGCGAGCAGCGGATTCTCGGGTACCTCCACGTGAAGGACGCGCTGGACGCCACACCCCGCGACGTTCCGTTCCCGGTGACGGCGATGCGGCCGATCGCCCGGGTACGGGCCAATACGCCGCTCGACGATGTCCTCACCGCGCTGCGGCGGAGCCGTACCCACCTGGCAGCCGTGCTGGACGAGGACGACGACCGGCTGGTCGGCATGGTCACGATGGAGGACGTGCTGCGGGAGCTGGTGGGAAGGGCCCAGGCGCGCTGACCTCGGTGTCCTGTGGGAGGGAGTGGCGAGGGGCGCGGCTGCGGTCGCGCCCCTCTTCCGGCGGGATCCGGCCGCGGTTCCCACCACGGTAGGATCGCATGGCCATGGAATTGAATGCCTCCTACACCAGTCTTGTCGCCCTCGGCGACTCGTTCACCGAGGGCATGTCGGACCTGTTGCCCAACGGTTCCTACCGCGGCTGGGCCGACGTCCTCGCCGCCCGGCTCGCGGCCCGCACTCCCGGATTCCGGTACGCGAATCTCGCCGTGCGCGGAAAACTCATCAGCCAGATCGTCGACGAGCAGGTTGCCGTCGCGGCGGCGCTGCAGCCCGACGTGATCACGCTCGTCGGCGGGCTCAACGACACCCTGCGGCCGAAGTGCGACATGGGCATGGTGCGGGGTCGGCTGGAGGAGGCCGTGGAGCGTCTCGCTCCGTCGTGCAAGCAACTGGTGCTGATGCGCAGCCCGGGACGCAACGGTCCCGTGATGGAACGCTTCCGTCCGCGCATGGAGGAGCTCTTCTCGCTGGTCGACGACCTCGCGGAACGGCACGGCGCGGTGGTGGCCGATCTGTACGGTGCGCCCTCCCTGGGGGATCCCCGGATGTGGGACGTCGACCGTCTGCATCTGACACCCGAGGGGCATCGGAGGGTCGCCGAGGCGGTCTGGCAGACGCTCGGGCTGCCGGCGGAGAGCGACTGGCGGACCCCCGTGCCGGCTTCCCAGCCCGCGCGCTGGGCCAAGAGGCGCGTCGATGACGTCCGGTTCGCCCGGCAGCATCTGATGCCCTGGATCGGGCGGCGCCTCACCGGACGCTCGTCCGGTGACGGACGGGCCGGCGCGCAGTTCGACGCCGGGCTCGGGCGCGCCTTCTACGTCACGCCTGCGGACGCGGCGAACCCCGGCCCTGTGACGGAGTGGCGCCGGCTGGAACACTGACGCCCCGCGCGCCCCGATGCCTCTCCGCGCGTGCCCTGGCGTCCATTCGTGCGTGCGCGATGGTGCCGTCCGCCCGTGCGGGCCTTGGCTTCCCGACTTCATCGCCCAGCAGCCGAGTTGGCGCAGTTGCACCTGGTACGCAAGGGGCGGATGAGCCAGGCTGGTCGTCGACCGCGCAGGGGCACCCTGGGCACCAGGACAGGGATGAACGATGAGTGACGACACCGCGGCGCCGACGGACCGGATCGACACGGGCACACCGCACTCGGCACGCGTCTGGAACTACTGGCTCGGCGGCAAGGACAACTACGAGGTGGACCGCCTGCTGGGCGCGGCCATGGAGGAGTCGTACCCGCAGATCATCGACATCGCCCGTGCCTCCCGCCTGTTCCAGGCGCGGGCCGTCCGCTACCTTGCCCAGGAAGCGGGGATACGGCAGTTCCTCGACCTCGGCACCGGCCTGCCGACAGCGAACGCGACGCACGAGGTGGCCCAGGCGGTGGCCCCTTCCGCTCGTATCGTTTACGTGGACCACGATCCGATCGTGCTGGCCCACGCTCGTGCCCTGCTGACCAGCCGGCCCGAGGGCGCCACGGACTACGTGCACGCGGACCTGAAGGATTCCGGGACGGTACTGCGGGAGGCCGCCAGAACACTGGACCTCCAGCAGCCGGTTGTCCTGATGGTGCTGTCGACCCTGGGGCATATCGCGGACGGGGGCGAGGCCGCCGCCCTTCTGCGCAGCTATCTCGACGCGTTGCCCGTCGGAAGCTTCCTGATGCTGTGCGACACGATCGAGACGGAGGAGACCCGGGCTGCGTCCGACGACTACGCCAGCGGTGGCGCGATGCCCTACATCTCACGGCCCAGGGAGATCATGCGCTCCTTCGCGGACGGCCTGGACCTGGTCGAGCCCGGCTTCGGTTCGATCAGCCTGTGGCGCCCGGAGGAGCCCGTCACCGGTGAGCCGGTCGACCAGTGGGGATTCGTGGCCGCGAAGCGGTAGGGCAATCTCATCATGAGGCCTTGGGCAGGCCGGGCATCGCGTTCGTAGGAAAGCACACACCGGCCCGCGGCGTCGGCCTGCAGAAACCGCCAGTAGAATCTGGACACGTGACTGCTGTGTCTGCGAAGCCTCGCATCCCCAATGTCCTGGCCGGCCGCTATGCCTCTACGGAGCTGGCCGTCCTCTGGTCCCCCGAGCAGAAGGTGAAGCTGGAGCGTCAGCTGTGGCTGGCGGTGCTGCGCGCTCAGAAGGACCTCGGGATCGAGGTGCCCGACGCAGCGCTCACCGACTACGAGCGGGTGATCGACCAGGTCGACCTGGCCTCGATCGCCGAGCGCGAGAAGGTGACCCGGCACGACGTCAAGGCCCGGATCGAGGAGTTCAACGCCCTCGCCGGCCACGAGCAGGTGCACAAGGGCATGACCTCCCGGGACCTCACCGAGAACGTCGAACAGTTGCAGATCCGGCTCTCGCTGGAGCTCATGCGCGACCGTACGGTGTCGGTTCTGGCCCGGCTGGGCAAGCTGTCGGCCGAGTACCGCGAGTTGGTCATCGCGGGGCGCTCGCACAATGTCGCCGCGCAGGCGACGACGCTCGGCAAGCGTTTCGCGACCGCCGCGGACGAGCTGCTCGTGGCCTACGGACGGCTTGAGGACCTGCTCGACCGTTACCCGCTGCGTGGCATCAAGGGCCCGGTCGGAACGGCGCAGGACATGCTGGACCTGCTGGGCGGCGACGCGGACAAGCTGGCCGACCTGGAGCAGCGCATCGCCGGGCACCTCGGCTTCGCGCAGGCCTTCACCTCGGTCGGCCAGGTCTACCCCCGCTCTCTCGACTACGACGTGGTCACCTCGCTGGTCCAGTTGGCCGCTGCGCCCTCGTCGGTCGCCAAGACCATCCGGCTGATGGCCGGCCACGAGCTGGTGACCGAAGGCTTCAAGCCGGGTCAGGTCGGCTCCTCGGCCATGCCGCACAAGATGAACACCCGTTCCTGCGAGCGCGTCAACGGCCTGATGGTCATCCTGCGCGGCTACGCGTCGATGACGGGCGAACTGGCGGGCGATCAGTGGAACGAGGGCGACGTGTCCTGCTCCGTGGTCCGCCGGGTCGCACTGCCGGACGCGTTCTTCGCGTTCGACGGGCTGCTGGAGACCTTCCTGACGGTCCTCGACGAGTTCGGCGCGTTCCCTGCGGTCGTGGCCCGTGAGCTGGACCGCTACCTGCCGTTCCTCGCCACGACCAAGGTGCTGATGGGCGCGGTACGGGCAGGAGTCGGCCGTGAGGTCGCCCACGAGGCGATCAAGGAGAACGCTGTCGCCTCGGCGCTGGCCATGCGTGAGCAGGGTGTCGAACGCAACGAGCTGCTGGACAAGCTGGCCGCCGACGAGCGCATCCCGCTCGACCGCGGGCAGCTGGACGCCCTGATGGCGGACAAGCTGTCCTTCACCGGCGCGGCCGGCGACCAGGTTGCCGCTCTGGTGGCCCGGATCGAGGAGATCACCAAGCAGCACCCGGAAGCGGCCGGCTACACGCCCGGTTCCATCCTCTGATGGTCCCCACCACCGGCGCATGACACCCGAAGAGCTCCTGGCCGCCCGCGACCGCATCGTCCCCGATGTGGTCGCGGGCGGTCTGCGTGTGCTGTTCTGCGGCATCAACCCGAGCCTCATGACCGGGGCGACCGGACACCATTTCGCCCACCCCGGCAATCGGTTCTGGCCGGTTCTGCATCTGTCGGGCTTCACTCCGAGGCAACTGAAACCGTCGGAACAGAACGAGCTGCTCACCCATGGGCTCGGCATCACCAACGTGGTTGCCCGTGCCACGGCACGTGCGGACGAGCTGAGCACCGCGGAATTCCGCGAAGGAGGCGAACTTCTGTCGGCGAAGGTGGAACAGCTCGGGCCTTCGTGGCTCGCTGTCGTCGGCGTCACCGCCTACCGCACGGCTTTCGGTGAACGCCGTGCGCAGATCGGTCCGCAGGAGCCGACCATCGGGGGCGCCCGTGTCTGGGCACTGCCCAACCCGAGTGGACTCAACGCCCACTGGACCGTGAGGACGATGGCGGAGGAATTCGCCCGCCTGCGCACGGCCGTGGGACAGGACACACCTCCCCCCACCCCCTGACCGCTGCACCCTCCGAGGCCTTGAGAGCCCGAGCCATTGAGCCCCCGAGCGATTGAGCCCCGGAGCCCCTGAGCCCCTGAGCTCTTGAGCTCTTGAGCTCTTGAGCTCTTGAGCTCTTGAGCTCTTGAGCTCTTGAGCTCTTGAGCCATTGAGGCCGCCGGGCGGGCACCGGTCAGGCGTCCCTCTTACGCACGGCCCACCAACCGGCGAGCAACGCGGCACCGGCCCATGCTGCGGTGACGGCCAGCCCCGTCCACGGCCCGAGGTTTCCTTCGGGATTCTGGTGGAGAACCACCTGCCCTGCCCGGTCCGGAAGATACTGCGCTACCCCGCCCGCGATGTCTCCGACCACGAAGGAGACGATCAGGATGAAGGGGATGAGCAGACTGAGTACGGCAACCGCGCTGCGCAGCAGCGCTGTCAGTCCGGCCGCGAACAGAGCCATCAGCGTGAGGTAGACGCCCCCGCCGAACGCCGCTCGCAGTGCACCGGGCTCTCCCAGACCGATCGCGTAGTCGCCCATGAACATCTGTCCCACGAGGAACGTGGTGAAGCTGGTGATCATTCCCACGGCGAGAGCGAGTCCGCCGACCACGGACATCTTTGCTGCGTAGAAGAGGCCTCGACGCGGAACGGCCGAGAGCGATATCCGCATGGCCCCGTTCAGGAACTCGGAGGACAGGGCAGTCGCACCGAAACTGATGGCGGCGATCTGGCCGAAGTTCAGCGCGTAGAAGGCGCCGAAGACCAACTCGGTATCAGCGTTGTCCGCCTCGGCCTGTCCGACGGTGGCGAACGTGAGCACGGTGATGGCGAGGGTGGCGGCGAAGACCGCTATCAGGGATCCGGACACGGACCGCACCGACTTGATCTTGATCCACTCGGAGTGCAGAACGGCAGTTGCCGACATCGTCACGGCGGTCAGACCTCCTGGTGTGCGTTGGGTGATGTGGAGGCGGCGAATTCCGTTTCGGCCGCGGTGAGGTCGAGATACGCCTGTTCCAAGGTGACCTGCTCATCAAGGAGTTCAAGGATGGGGATCCCTTCGAAGGCGGCTAGGGCACCGATTTGCTCCGCCTTGGCTCCCTCCACCGTCCAGCGGCCGTCGCCTCCCTGCTCCGGCTCGTATCCCTTGCGGATCAGCGCATCCCTCAGACGCGTGGATTCGGTTGTCCGGAGCCGTACGCGCGGCCGGCTCCGGGAGTCGAGGAACTCCTGCATCGGCAGATCGACGAGGAGCCTGCCCCGGCCGAGGACCACCAGGTGGTCGGCGAAGGACGAGGTCTCGTACATCAAGTGACTGGAGACGAGTACGGTGCGGCCCTCGCGTGCCAGCCGCCGCATCAGCTCACGGATCCACATGATGCCTTCCGGGTCCAGTCCGTTGGACGGTTCGTCCAGCATCACCACCTCGGGATCTCCGAGCAGGGCCGCGGCGATACCGAGACGCTGGCGCATGCCGAGCGAGAACGTCTTGATCCGCTGCCCGCCGACCGCGCCGAGGCCGGCTTCCTCGAGCACCTCCTCGACCCGTCTGCCTGCTATGCCGTTGCTCGCGGCGAGTGCCAGCAGGTGATTGCGCGCGGTCCGCGAGCCGTGCGCCGCCTGCGCGTCGAGCAGTGCGCCGACCCGGCGCAGCGGGTTGCCGAGCGAGGCGTAGGGCTGTCCGCCGATCGTGGCGGAACCGCCCGTGGCCCGGTCCAGGCCGAGGACCAGTCGCATGGTGGTGGACTTCCCGGCGCCGTTCGGGCCGAGAAAACCCGTCACTCGGCCCGGCCGCACGCTGAACGTGAGGCGGTCCACGGCGCGGGTGGATCCGTAGTCCTTCGTGAGCTCGTGAACGTCGATGCTGGTCATGACCCCAGACTGGCCGCCGGCCCCGGCCCGTGGCCTCCCCCGCCCGAGTGGATCGTCTCCCTCTCGCGGGGGGAGCCTCCGGCCGCTCGGCACTGGCACGATGGCAGCATGCGCCGCCTCCTCAGACCGCTGGCAGTCCCCGCCACCTACAGCCGATGGCTTCATCTGCTCATCCCGTCCGCGGTCGTCAGCGTGTGGATGTTCATTTCCCCGGCCAATCCATGGGTTCCCTTCTTCCTCGCGGTTCCTGTGGGGCTGATTCCCGCGATGCGTCTCGCCGAAGGAGTACAGGCTCAGCTGCTCCTCACACCGCAGGAGCGCGGCCGTCCGGACGCCGCGATCTCCATTGGGCCTGCGGCGACATGGGCGGACCGCTGGCGCACCGTGGCCTGGCTGGAGATACGGCTGCTGCTTGCGGCCGCGGCCACCTTCGCGACTGTCTGGCTGCCTGCCACGACGGTCGACCTCGTCAGCGCCTTGTTCGGGACCCGGTTGAGCGGTGACTGGCTGGTCCGTGGTGTCGAGCCGAGCTGGTGGTTCGTGCTGCTCGCCCCCCTGCCGATGCTGGTGCTGCTCGGGCTGGTCGTCATGCTCGGCCATCTGGTCACCGCTGTTGCCCGGTGGTTGCTCGGTCCGTCACCCGTGGAGCGGATGACCGCCTTGGAGGAGCGCACCGAGCAGTTGCTCGAGCGGAACCGGATAGCGCGGGAGCTCCATGATTCGATCGGGCACGCGCTGACGGTCGCGGTGGTGCAGGCGGGGGCAGCCCGGACTGCGCGCGACCCCGAGTTCACCGACCGGGCACTCGCCGCCATCGAGGAGACCGGCCGCAGTGCGCTGGACGATCTGGAGCGCGTGCTGCGAGTGTTGCGCGAATCGGGCACCCCGGTCAGCCGGCGGCCCACGTTGCTCGAGGCCGACAGGCTGCTGGACTCGGCTCGCGGCGCCGGAGCGAAGGTCAGTGCGAATGTGTCGGGTCCGCTGGGTCTGGTCCCCGACCCCGTGTCCCGCGAGGGCTACCGAATTCTTCAGGAGTCACTCACCAACGTGCTGCGTCACGCCGGCCCCGTCCCCATCCGGGTGAGACTCACGGTGATGGACGGGTGGCTGGAGCTCGAAGTGGCCAATCCGATCGGTGGATCACCGAAGGGGCGGGGCGGTGGCAGCGGCCTGCAGGGCGTACGTGAGCGAGCCTCCCTGCTGGGTGGAAAGGCCAAGACGGGCCCGTTCGGAGGAGAGTGGATGGTGCACGCGAGCCTCCCGCTGGACCACATACGCTGACCGGATGCCGGTTACCGTACTTCTGGTCGACGACGAGCCCCTCGTCCGCACGGGACTGCGTGCGGTCCTTGAGGCGCAGCCCGATATCACCGTGGTGGGCGAGGCCGCCGATGGCGCCGCGGTGATCCCCCTCGTGCGTCAACTGCGTCCCGATGTCGTGGCGATGGACGTCCGTATGCCCTTGATGGACGGGATCGAGGCGACCCGGCTGGTGCTGCGCACGGTTCCCGATCCGCCGAAGATCCTCGTGGTGACGACCTTCGAGAACGACGAGTACGTGTACGAGGCGCTGCGTGCCGGTGCGGACGGGTTCCTCCTCAAGCGCGCCCGGCCCGCGGAGATCGTGCACGCGGTGCGGCTGGTGGCGGAGGGGGAGTCGCTGCTGTTCCCCGCTGCGGTCCGCCGGCTCGCGGCGGAGTACGGCACGAGCAAGGCGCGGGAGGCGATGGACCGTGCGGCTCTCACCGACCGCGAGGCAGCGGTGCTCCGGTTGATGGCACGGGGCCTGTCCAACGCGGAGATCGCAGCGAAGCTCACGGTCGGAGTGGAGACGGTGAAGAGCCATGTCAGCGCGGTCCTGGCGAAGTTGGGCGCCAGGGACCGTACCCAGGCGGTGATCGCCGCCTACGAGTCCGGCTTCGTGGCTCCAGGCTGACTCAGGTCACCTCTCGGTACCGGCTTCCGGAGCCGGTCGCCGCAGCCTGGGTCAGCGAGTACGATCCGGCAGACATGCGCGCGACCTGGGAGGACACACCGTGGGCCGGCTGACCGGTGGGGACCCGTCTCTGCTCCGGCGGATCAATTCCGCGGTGGTGCTGCACGCCCTGCGGGGTGCCCAGTCACCCACTCTCACGGACCTGACACGACTCACGGGGCTGTCCCGCCCCACCGTCGAGGGAGTCGTCGAGGGCCTCTTCGAGGCAGGTCTGGTCGTCGAGGCCCTGCCGGACGAGAGTGAGACACGGCGGCAGGGGCGGCCTGCCCGGCGGTTCCGGTTCCGTGCCGAGGCCGGGTACTTGCTGGGTGTCGAGATCGGCGCCCACCGGGTCTCCGCGCTGCTGTCCGGGCTGGACGGAAGGATCGTGGGCGCGGGCTCGCGCGAGGTCTCCGAGACGGCTTGCGCGGATGACAGGATCGATCAGGTCAGGGCCGTGATCGCCGATGTGCTGCGGCGCACCGGAGTCGCGCGGAGCAGCTTGCGCGCGGTCGGGGTGGGCAGCCCCGGCATTGTCGAGGCCGACGGGACCGTACGGCTGGCCACCGCCCTGCCGGACTGGACCGGCCTGGCGCTCGGCGAGAAACTGCGGCGTTCCTTCCGGTGTCCTGTACTGGTGGAGAACGACGCCAATGCCGCGGCGGTGGCCGAGCACTGGAAGGGTGCGGCAACCGAGTCCGACGACATCGTCTTCGTTCTCGCGGGCTTGAGCCCCGGGGCGGGTTCACTGATCGGGGGGCGGCTGCACCGCGGATTCGGCGGGGCGGCCGGCGAGATCGGCGCGCTGCACCTGCTGGGCCGGGATGTCACCCCTGAGCATCTCCTCTCGACGACCGACACCCCGCTGGACCCGCTGGACGAGCACGCCGTGGCCGCCGTCTTCTCGAAGGCCAAGCACGGCGATGACGGAGCGCAGGCCGCTGTCGAACGGTTCATCCAACGTCTGGTTCATGATGTCGCGGCCCTGGTGCTGGCGCTGGATCCGGAGCTCGTGGTCATCGGCGGCTGGGCCGCCGGACTGGACGGTGTCCTCGACCCTCTCCGGGACGAGTTGGCCCGTTACTGTCTGCGGCCGCCCCGGGTGGCCCTGTCTCTGCTGGGCGAGGCGGCCGTGGCCACCGGCGCCCTGCGGCTCGCGCTGGACCATGTCGAGGAACAGCTCTTCGCGGTGGAGGCAACGGTGACGGCCCGCCGCTGACTGCGACGGGCCGCACGTTGGGCATGACACGAGTGAGTGGCGGGCCTCGGGTGCCGAGGACAGGAACCGCGGCGCCCTCGGGTCAGGAAGCCTGCCGTTCCTGCTCGTCGTGACTGATTTCCAGCGCCCCCGAGTCCCCGAAGGTCAGACGGCAGGTGTCCGCCCGGTACGTGGCGACAGATACGGCCGCTGTACCGGAGGCGGCGAAGTAGCGTGTCGTGACCACGAGAACCGGGGCACCGGGAAGCCGGTCGAGCTCCTTGGCATCGTCCGCGCGTGCCGATCCGAGCTCGACCGAGCGGTCCTGGCCGTCGAGGCCGAGTCGGTGCAGCTCGCGCAGGACGCTGCGGGCCCGGGTGGGCCCGGACGGCGCTTCGATCGCGGAGAGTTCGGGTACGGACGACGAGGGGACGTACAGGAGCTCCGCCGCCACCGACTGCCCATGGGTGACACGTATGCGGCGCACCACGTGCACAGGTTCCTCGGCGTCGCACTCCAGTACGGCGGCAACCGCGGCGGGAGCAGTCGCGACGGTGCATTCGACGGGCTGCCAGGCCTCGTCCGAGCCCCCGCCCGCCCAGTCGTGCTGCGCGGCAGCGACGGCCACACCGACACGAGGCGGAGCGACGGTCGTGCCGACGCCCCGGCGTCGCTGCAGTCTTCCTTCGAGTTCGAGCTGCTCCAGAGCCTGTCGGAGCGTGGCCCTGGCGACTCCGAAACGCGCCGCGAGGTCACGCTCGTTGGGCAGGATCTCTCCTACCGCAAAGTCCGAGTCGAGTGCCTCACTGAGCACGGTCTTGAGGTGCCAGTACTTCGGCTCCTGTACCGATTCCAGCTGCGTGGTCCCCACCCTGTCCTCCGCATTCGCCCGGCGTCTTTCCGCGACGTTATTTATTAAAGGTCCCTGTCTTAACATGGAGACCTTAGGACGGCGTACCACCTTGGTCAAGACCAATCCTCACCCCGTAACAGAGCGAAACGGGCTGCTGCCGCAGAGCGTTCACAGGACGTTCGCGGAGCCGTGAGCCCCGCGCAGCAATGAGCCCCGCGACCGAGGAGGCTCGTGGGGCTCGTGAGGTTCATGGGCTCGCGGGTGCCGGAGGAAGGTCGGCGGAGAGAAAGCAGACGGCTATCCGCCAGCCGGCACTTAACTCACGGACAATCCAGAAAGTTTGTCTGGATTACGAATGATATAGACGCATTGAATGAATCCCTCTTCGACGTCCACCTGGAAGACGGTGTCCACTTTTCCGTCGATGAACAAACCCACGGCCGGACCCCCGTTGAGCTCCAGGACCCGCGCCTCCATTTCCACGGACATGTCCCTCCCGACAGCGAAGAGGAAGCGGCTGACCTTGTCCGCGGTCTCGATGATCCGCCGCGGCGCCTTCGACTTGCCCCCGCTGTCGCTGACCAGCCGCACATCGGGCGCCAACAGGACGAGCAGCTCTTCGATGTCGCCACCCGACGCGGCCGAGAGGAACCGCTCGGTGAGATCACGGCGTACGGCCGGATCCACGTCGTAGCGCGGCTTGCGCTCCTCCACGTGCCGCTTGGCACGTCCGGCGAGCTGGCGCACCGCTGCCTCGGTCCGGTCGAGGGTGACCGCGATCTCGGCGTAGGGAAACCCGAATGCCTCACGGAGGACGAACACCGCCCGCTCCAGGGGCGAGAGCGACTCGAGGACGACCAGCACGGCGAGGGACACGGAGTCGGCGAGGACCGCCTGCTCCGCGGTGTCGGGGACGGAAGGGCCGAACTCGGTGACGACAGGCTCGGGCAGCCACGGCCCCACGTACGCCTCGCGCCTGGACTGCAGGTGACGCAGCCGGTCGATGGCCAGCCGGGTGGTGATGCGTACGAGGAAGGCCCTCGGTTCGCGCACGTCCTCGCGTCCGGCCGACGACCAGCGGAGCCACGCCTCCTGCACCACGTCCTCGGCGTCGGCGATGCGGCCGAGCATGCGGTAGGCCACCCCGGTGAGGACGGGCCGGCTTTCTTCGAAGAGATCGGTCACGGTATCGACAGTCACTTCCCCATCCCAGCGGACACGTCAGGCGCTGTCCAGCAGGAACAACAGGAATCGGGCGCACCTATTGAACTGGAAGCTACTCGGCGGTAATCATTGCTGACGAGGGGTCCGTCCCCTCATTCCCCGCCCGCACGGGGCCGGATCACCCGAGGAGCAGCATGGCCACCACGGTCTCGTTCGCAGTCGATTCGGCCGTCGGCCGGCACACCGTGTCCATGGCGTACGAACGAGCCGGGTCCGGCGAGCCGTTGCTGCTTCTCCACGGCATCGGTCACCACCGTCAGGCCTGGGACCCGGTCGTACGGATCCTGGCCGTCGAGCGGGACGTCATAGCGGTGGACCTGCCCGGGTTCGGGGACTCACCGGCTCTGCCGGACGGCCTCCCTTACGACCTGGGGACCGTGGTCCCGGTGCTCGCCGCGTTCTGCGAGGCAATCGGGGTGGAGCGTCCCCATGTCGCGGGCAACTCCCTCGGAGGGCTCCTGGCTCTGGAGCTGGGCCGCGAGAAGCTCGTCTCCTCGGTGACGGCCCTGTCCCCGGCCGGGTTCTGGACGGAGGGCGAGCGACGCTACGCGTTCGGGGTGCTGCGCACCATGCGACGCGGCGCGCTGACGATGCCGATGCCCGTGATCGAGCGGCTCTCGCGGAGTTCGGCCGGCCGTGCGGCGCTGACCAGCACCATCTACGCACGGCCCGGCCGCCGTTCACCCGATGCCGTCGTGTCGGAGACGGTCGCTCTGCGCGGGGCGACGGGCTTCCACCAGACTCTTGCCGCCGGCCGGGGCCTCACCTTCTCCGACGATGTGCCTGATCTCCCGGTCACCATCGCCTGGGGCAGCCGGGACCGTCTGCTGCTGCGCCGGCAGGGAATCCGGGCCAAGGGGCTCATCCCCGGTGCCCGGCTCGTACAGCTCCCCGACTGCGGTCATGTTCCGATGAACGACGACCCCGCCCCCGTGGCGCGCGTCATCCTCGACACGAGCCGCTGAACGCCCGACGCGCAGTGCCGCGGCCTCGGTCCCGGAACGGCCCGCACCGCTCGCGGCGCCGGCCGGCTTCCCGGCCGCGGGAAGGCGGCGCCTGAGGACGCCCGAGCCGAGGGCCACACCCGCGCCCACCAGAATGCTGCCCGCACCCTGCGCGATGCCGTACACCCCCGCACCGACGACAGGCGCGGTGAGCGCGGCCGATACCGGGATCAGCCCGGAGAAGAGCGTCGCGCGCTCGGCACCGATGCGCCGCATACCGCTGTACCAGCAGACGAATCCGATCACTGTGACGACGGCCGCCTGCCACAGCAGGGCCAGCGCCTCCTCCACCGCGGGCACCCGTACGAACCCCGCCCCGTCCAGCAGTACACCCAGCAGCGCCGACTCCAGGGCGGCGACGCCACAGACGGTCGCCGACAGCAGCTTCGGGCCCAGCGGACGCAGCACCGGCACGGCCAGTACCGCGAAGCCGACCTCACCGACGAGCGCGCCCATCGAGCAGAGGATGCCCGCCAGGTCGGTCCGGCCCCAGCCCTGGACGGTGAACGCCCCGGCCGCGACGAAACCGGCCGCGTACAGGACGGTCCGGGAGGGGCGGCGGCCTTCCAGCACAGGGACCATGACGCCCACGACGATGGGCGCGCAGCCCACGAACACGCCTGGAACGGCCGGCTCCGCCGAGCGTTCGGCAACCAGCACCGCAAGGTTGAAGCCGACCATGCCGATGGCCGCGAGGGCCGCGAGGCGGACCCACTGACGGCGGGTGAGGGTACGAAGAGGGACGAGCCCTGACGTGCCGCGGCTGCGCAGGAGCGGGAGCAGTAACAGCGCGGCGAGGCCGTACCTCAGTGCCTGCCCGCCCGCGTACGGATAGTCGCCCAGGAGGCTGTTCGCGGTGAAGGAGGCACCGACCAGAGTGCAGGCGAAAGCAGCGAGAAGGGCGCCGCGCAGATCGGTAGCGTTCATGGAACCGACGCTAGGTTCCGGCACGGTCCGGTTTAAGGTCCACTTCCATGACGTCTTCGGAGACCAATCCACGACCCGGTCCGGGCGTTCAGGAAGAGCGGCCCATCGCCTCCGCCGCTTGGGAGCTGTTGATCCCCGCAGTCTCCGCGCCCGCCCGTCAGCGCGGTCGTGCGCTGCAGTCGGCGTTGCGCGAGGCCGTGCGTTCGGGTCGGCTCGCGGCGGGCACCAGGCTTCCGGCCAGCCGTGAACTCGCCGCCGACCTCGGGGTGTCGCGGGGTCTGGTGACGGAGGCGTACGAGCAGCTGACGGCGGAGAGTTATCTGCGCAGCGGCCGGGGCGCGGGCACGTGGGTGAGCGGCGGGGTGCGACCGGCTGCCCGTGGGGCGCGTGATCTGGCGCCGCGTGCGCCCGGCGTACGGGTGGACTTCCGCCCGGGCACCCCCGATCTCTCCCTCTTCCCGCGGAGCGCCTGGGGCGCCGCCCACCGCGCGGTCCTCGGCCGGCTGCCGCACAGCGCTCTCGGCTACCCGGACCCGCGCGGTCTTCCGGAGCTGCGCGAGGCTTTGGCCGCCCTGCTGACGCGGCGTCGCGGAGTGGTGGCCGATCCCGAGCGGCTTGTGGTGTGTTCGGGCGTGGCACAGGCGACGACGCTGCTCGGCTTCGTGCTGCGGGGGCGCGGCGCCGCGGAGGTCGGTGTGGAGGACCCGGGAAGCCCGGAGCACGCAGCGCTGTTCGCCTCGGCCGGGCTCGGGACGGTCCCGCTGCCGCTGGACGGCGAGGGTCTCGCTGTGGCACCGCTTCTGCGTTCCGGTGTGCGCGCTCTCGTGACGACCCCGGCGCATCAGTTCCCCACCGGGATCGCCTACTCGGCCGAGCGCCGCAGCAGGCTCCTCGACTGGGCCCGCAGCTCCTCGGCCGTGATCATGGAGGACGACTACGACGGTGACTTCCGCTACGACAGGGCGCCTGTCGGGGCTCTCCAGGGACTGGACCCGGAGCATGTCGTGTACACGGGCTCGGTGAGCAAGTCGCTGGCGCCGGGACTGCGGCTGGGCTGGCTGATCGCCCCCGCGTCGATGACCGACGAGATCGTCGACCGCAAGCGCACCATGGACCTCGGCAATCCCGCCATCGACCAGGCCGTCCTCGCGGACTTCGTCACCCGGGGCGGCTACGACCGTCACCTGCGGCGCTGCCAGCGCGCCTACCGGGAACGACGGGACGCCATGACCGCAGCGCTGGAGGAACACTTTCCCGGTGCCGAAGTCAGCGGGATCGCCGCGGGGCTGCACATCATCGCCCGTCTGCCCGAACGCTGCGGTTCCCGGGCGGACATCCTGGTCCGGGCGGCGGCAGCCGGGATCGCCCTGCGCCCGCTGAGCGACTACGGGACGGCTGACGCCGAGGACCCCGCGGTCCGTCTGGTGCTCGGCTACGCGCATCTGGCCCCGGCCGATATCGCGCACGGGATCCGTCTGCTGGCCCGCGGGCTCACGGCGTCCTAGGGAAGGAACAGGCCGCCTGTTCATCTGGGGTTGGCGTTCCGGCCGCCGCCAGGCACTAGGCATGAGTCGGCAACCAGCCATGCGCGCACAGCCGTTCCGGCAGGCCGTCCGCCCCGTCGCCCCTGGAGGCATCCCGATGTCGAACCGTCCTCGCATATCGGCCCCGGGCCGTCGCACCGTGCTGCGCGGCTCGCTGCTCGCCTCGGCCGCGGCCGCAGTGCCCACCACCCTGGCAGCCGCTCCGGCCTTCGCGCTCTCCGGCAGGCCGAGCGCGGCATGGGGTGTGCAGGTGGGCGATGTGACGGCGTCGTCGGCGCTGGTATGGGTGCGTTCGGACCGTCCGGCCCGGATGCTGGTCGAGACGTCGGCCACCGAGTCATTCCGCAAGGCACGCAGATGGCACGGTCCGCTGATGGGGGCGCGCACGGACTTCACGGGCACGACCCCCCTGTACGGTCTGCCCGCCGGCGAGCAGGTGCACTACCGGGTGACGCTCGCGGACCCGCACGACCCGCGCCGCACGGGCAAGCCGGTGTACGGAACCTTCCGCACCGCCCCCGCCAGGCGCCGTGAGGGGGTGCGCTTCCTGTGGTCCGGCGACATCGCGGGCCAGGGCTGGGGCATCAATCCGGACATCGGCGGCTACGTGGTGTACGACGAAATGCGGCGCCTCGACCCGGACTTCTTCCTGTGCAGCGGCGACAACATCTACGCGGACGGGGTGCTCGAACCGAGCGTGGCACTGCCCGACGGCCGGACCTGGCGCAACATCACGACCCAGGAGAAGTCCAAGGTCGCCGAGACCCTCGACGAGTACCGCGGCAACTTCCGGTACAACCTGCTGGACGACAACCTGCGCACGTTCAACGCACAGGTTCCCTCCGTCATCCAGTGGGACGACCACGAGGTCCGGAACAACTGGTATCCCGGTCAGATCCTCGACGACGTGCGCTACACCGAGAAGAACGTCGATCTCCTGGCGGCCCGGTCGATGCGGGCGTTCCGCGAGTACTTCCCGGCGTCGGCCCTGCACGGCCCCTCCGCGCACGGTGCGTCCCGGGAAGGGCGCATGCACCGCGTCGTGCGGCACGGTCCGCTGCTCGATGTGTTCGTCCTGGACATGCGGTCCTTCCGTAACGCCAACTCCCCCGGGCGGCAGCCCGACGACACCACCGGCATCCTCGGCTCCGAGCAGCTGAGCTGGCTCAAGCGCGAGCTCTCGCAGTCGCGCGCGGTGTGGAAGGTGATCGCCGCGGACATGCCGCTGGGCCTGGTCGTCCCCGACGGGGCCACCGACTTCGAGGCGGTCGCCCAGGGGGATCCCGGCGCACCGCTGGGACGTGAGCTGCAGATCGCCGAACTGCTGCGGTACATCAAGCACCGGCGGATCACGGGCACCCTCTGGCTGACCGCCGATGTGCACTACACCAGCGCCCAGCACTACTCACCCGAGCGTGCGGCATTCAAGGACTTCGCGCCTTTCTGGGAGTTCGTCTCGGGTCCGCTGGCCGCAGGCGGCTTCCCCGCCAACGCGCTCGACGGCACGTTCGGTCCCGAGCGGGTCTTCGTCCGGGCTCCGGACCGGGCGAACGTGTCGCCCATGGAGTCCCCGCAGTACTTCGGAGAGGTCGATATCGACGGTGGGAGCGGGGAACTGACGGTGCGGCTGCGGGCGCAGGGTGGCACGGTTCTGTTCACCAAGGTGCTGCAGCCCGGGCGTACGGGGCAGTGAGCGGGCGTCGTCGGGAACCGGTCCCGGGCTCGCGTCCGGGGCCGTTGTCAGTGGTGGGTCCTACGGTTTTCCCATGACCCGAACCGTTCAGGCCCTGGCCTACTCACGCCCGTCCGTCCTGGAGTCCTCGCAGGCCGGGCGGTTGCTCGGACTGGAGACCGCCGGCGGTCTCACGCCGCGCGGCGCCGAGGCGCACCCCCGGTTCTTCTCCGGGTTCCTCACTTCGCCGAGGATCGCCGCGCGGGGGCTCCTGGCCGTCGCCGATGTGGCGTCCGCCCGCTACTACCAGCGGACGCTGCCGTCGTCCCTCGACCCGGTGGTCACGGGCAACGGCGACCGGCTGCGCTTCGAGTCGTTCTCCGGCTGCTGCGGGGTGTACGCGCGTCTTGATGTGCTGCAGGAAGGCCTCGACGGGGCGGAGACGGGGCACGGGACGACGAATGTGGACGTCAACCACCCCTTGCGTGAGGCGCTGTCGCGGATAACCGCGGACGATCCGCTGCACCTGCGGGTCGGGCCCGACGAGATGGCGGTCACCACCATCGACGGGCCGGTGGTGGAGAAGAAGGTGCCGCTGCCGGGACGCTGGCTGCGCGGTTTCGCCGAGGCCCAGGTGGTGTCCGCCGGATTCGATCTGCGGGCCGAGCTCCCGGCGGCGGAGGCTGTCCGGTTCCTCCGTTCGCTGCCGCGCTCCTCGGGGAACGCCTCGCGGGGAGCCCGGTGGGTCGTGCCCGCCGGGAAGACCCTGCGACCGACGACCCGCCCCGTCGCGGGCGCGGTCTGCCTGCCGGGTCCGGAGCGACTGGTGGCGCTGCAGCGGGTGTTGCGGCATGCGACGGCTCTGCGGATCTACGGTCCGGTGGCCGACGGTACGGCGACGGCGAGTGCCTGGGAGGTGGTGTTGCCGGGAATGCGGCTGACACTGACCCTGTCGCCGGACGCGTCACGCGGATTCTCCGGTGAGGGAGGAGTGCTGGAGGCGCTGGCAACGGACGATGCCGCGGCGGACGCCGAACTGGTGTCCGTGCTGCTGGCCTGGGAGCCCAGGATCGACCCTGCCGATCTGGCCGAGCAGTCGGGGCTGACGGTGGAACGGATCCGGGCGGCGCTCACCCGGTTGGGCACGGCCGGGCGCGTGGGGTACGACCTCGCGAACGCCGCCTACTTCCACCGGGAGCTTCCCTACGACGCACGCCGGGCCGAGCGGCACAATCCACGTCTGGTCGCGGCACGGCAGCTGGCCGGTTCGGGAGCGGTCGTCGTCGACGGTGAGCTGGCGGCCGTCTCCTCCGGTGAACGCCGCTACCAGGTGCGGGAGAGGGACGGAGTGCTGAGCTGTACCTGCCAGTGGTGGGCGGACTACCGAGGACGCCGCGGCCCCTGCAAACACGCCTTGGCGGTCCGTATGGTCCGCCGCGGTGCCGCGGTCGCCGGCGGTGCCGCGGTCGCCGGCGGTGTGCGATGAAGGAGCTCCTCACCGCCGTACGGGAAGGCCGCACACAGGATGTGCCCGCACTGGTGGCCGGACTCGACCGCGAGGGACGCAGGGCGGCCCTCGCCGAGTTGAAGTCCCTGCGCAAGGAGGCCCGGGGCTGGGACTGGCGGCAGCGGGCAGCCGTCCAGAACACCCTGCTGGTCGCGGGCGCGGGGTGTCACACCGGCGCAGCCGCCTGCGCGGCCTGGATCGGCGGCAGGGATCTGCGCGACTGGTCGAGCACTCCCTACCCCTTGGTCCTGAAGGTCCTCGCGGACCGTGATCCGGACTGGCTCGCCGATCTCGCCCATCGGCTGGCGGCACGTCCGTCGATGGCCTCGACGGACGCCGACTACCGGTTCGTCGCCGAACTGGTGCGCATCGCGCAGTGCCCGATGCCGGTCACCGACACCATCGTGGAGGCCTGGCTGTCGTACGTCGGCTCCAGCAGGTGGCACGACAACAAGCGGACCCCCCTGATCGAGGTCCTGCGCGCCGACCCGCACCTCACGGCCATGGTGCCGAGGCTGTTCGAGGGCTCCGAGCCGCCGTCCGCTCTGTACTGGTACGACGATCCCGACTCCGGTGATCATTGGCCGGCAGCCCTGGCGACGCTGGCCGCCGAAGGGATGCTGGACCGTGCCGTGCTGGTCGACGGGGCCGTGAAACGGCTGCTGCGCGGGGGGAAGCCGGGGAGTCTGAGGTTCTACCTCGCCGTGGTGCGTGCACTCGGCCTGACCGAGGAGGAGGAGAATGCGCGTGTCCCGGACTGGTCGGGGATGGCCGGGGACGGCATCGCGATCGTCGCGGGCCATGCGCAGGAGGTGCTGTCCCGACTGGACGCCCGCGGGGAACTGACCACGCGTGTGCTCGCAGAAGTCTCGGGCCCGGTGCTGTTCCGCACGGAGAAGAAGCTGGTGCGGACCCAGTTGACACTGATCGGCAAGGTGCTGCGCCGGGACGCGTCCACCGCCGATGAACTGCTTCCGGTCGTCGCCGAGGCTTTCGGGCACGAGGACATGGACATCCAGGAGCGGGCCCTCAAGCTGACGGCACGTCATCTCCGTTCGGCCGGTGACACCGCCCGTGAGGATCTCGCCGTTGCCGCGGCGCAGCTGGGACCGATGCACCGGGCCGCCGCCCGTGAGGTGTTCGGGGACCTGCTGGACGAGGGGACCGCCGAGGAGGCTTACGAGGAGACTCTGCCTCCGGCACCCGCCGCGCGCCTCGTCGGACCCGCCCCGGAGACGGTGGCCGAGCTCGTCGAAGAGGTCGCCGCCCTGATCAACTCCGGTTCTCGGGAGGTCAGTTCGTTCGAGCGAGCCCTCGACGGGCTGATCCGTCACGCCCGGACCGACCGTACGGCGCTGACGGAGGCACTGCGCGAGGCGATGGCCGGACAATGGTGGCTCGATGACCTTCGGCAGGAGCAGGTGGACCGGTGGTTCTCCAGGAATCCAGGCGGTCTCGATCTTGTCGCGGCAGCGCTGCTCGGCCGGATCTCGTTCCGGTCCCTCCACGACGGACGCAACCGTTGGACGGCAGCCGGCACCTGCCCGCACGCCGCGCTGGACAGGGTGATGCACGCGAGGCTCTGGGAGGCGGCCGACTTCGCGACGACGGGGCGGGTGCCTTTCCTGCTGGCCACGCCGACCTGGCACACCGGTTCGCTGGACCCCGACGAGCTCGTGGAGCGGCTGCGTGCCTACCGTCGGCTCGGCGTCCCGCCGGGGCCCGCCGACTTCGCGCAGGCGCTGCTTCGCGTGCGAAGGACCGGCAGCCTGCGGGCAGCGGCCGACGCCGCCCTGCTCGGCACGACGGAGGGCGACCGGCTCGCCTCGTGGTTGCGGACGGACACACCGGTCGCCCCCGTACTGCGGCACAGGTCCGACAGCGACCGTCCGACCTCCGGTACCTGGTGGCAGCGCTCCGCCACCGGGACCCGGCGGGTGCTGCTCGCCACGAAGGAACGCCTCGACATCCAGCAGGAGTTCCCACCCGCGTTCCACTGGCTGGGCCGTCCGCACCACCCCGATCAGAGTCCCTGCTACCACTGGGACGCCGCCCGCTCGGAGCACTGGCTCGCGGCCCTCCCGGAGGACGGCGAGGCCCTCGCGGCCTGGCTGATACCCACCCTCATGCACGGTGCGGACGACGGTCCGGACGGTGGGGCGTGGGTCCTGCCGGGACTCGCCGAGGCGGGTGGACCTGCCGCCGACGCCATTCATCTCGCCCTGGCGTACGGACTGGGGGCTCGCCGTCCGGAGGACCGCCTGTCCGCGGTGGACGCCCTCCTCGTCCTCGCCTCCCAGGGGCGCCTGGACGCGGGGCTGCTCGGGCGGGAGCTCGCCGTTCTCGTCGACCACGATCTCGTGAAGCCGAACCGGCTCGCGGACTCGGCCCGTACGGCCGCCGCCACCGGCGCGTACCGGACGGTCCTTTCGGTGCTGACGGCAGCGCTGCCGAGCCTGCTGGCCTACGAGAAGGCGCCCCACGGGCTGGGCGACGTCCTGGCCGTGGCTGCCGCGTGCGCGGAACGCTGCGGACCGGTGACCTCGGAACCGATCGCCGGCCTCGCCGCGACGGCCGGCCGACGGGGCTCCTCGCAGCTGGTGCGGCAGGCCGCCCGGCTGCTGGCGGCGTCCGGATCCGGGTATGACGGGGGTGCCGTCGAGGGGGACAGCCAAAAGGTGTTGATAGGAGCCAGATCCACACGTAACCCATCAGTCACAATGCGTTCGTGATCAGGCAACACCGTTCGGTCACAGTGAAGACATGACTGATGTGACATCCGCAAAGAGTGCCCGCCGCCCCCACCACTGGCGGCGGGACCTGATCGAGCTGGCCGCCCTCTTCACGGCGGTTGCGGTGGCCGACGCGATCGCCAATCTGATCGGGCACACCCCGGACGGCCCGTACCTGCTGGTCGCCTCGGCCGTGGCCCTCGCGGCCACGGCCGCGTTCCACACATGGTGGGCACGACGCCACAGCCACGCCCCGCCGCCGCAGCCGGACAGCGATACGGACACCGGCGGCGCAGGCAGCGCGCTCACGTCCTCCGGCGTGGAGGCGGACGTGGAGACCGTGCTGTGGCGGATGCGGACGACGGTGCGGGACACCCCCGGCACCCTCGCCGCGCTCTGCATCGCTCTCGCCCGGCACCGGATCGACATTCTCACGCTGCAGACGCACCCGCTGGCCGAGGGCACCGTCGACGAGTTCCTGCTGAGGGCTCCCGCGGCGCTGCCGGCTCAGCAGCTCACCCGGGAGATCTCCGCCGCGGGTGGTTCCGCCACCTGGATCGAGCGCGCCGACGCGCACGATCTGGTGGATGCGCCCACCAGGGTCCTCGGCCTCGCGACCCGCACCGCTCTGGACGCGGCGGAACTCCCTCTCGCGCTGCGCCAGCTGCTCGGCCGTTGCACCATCCACTCGCTGCCGGCCCTGTCGATCACCGGACGGCCCACCGGGGAGAGTGCTCCCGTGGAGGGAGTGCTGGAGGAGACCGTGATGAGGCTTCGCGATCCCTCCGGCGGCGTCATCACCGTCGAGCGGCCCTATCTTCCGTTCACCCCGACCGAATTCGCCCGGGCCCGCGCCCTGGTGGAGCTCGATGCCCGTCTCGGGCCCCGCGTACCGCGCAGCGAGGACGTCCTCACCCTTCCCGAGGGCAACGAGATCACGGTGCGGCGCGCGGACCGCGGCGATCTCGCTGCCGCCCGCGCCATGCACGACCGCTGCTCCGACAACACCCTCGGTCTGCGCTACCACGGCCCGGTGCGTGATGCCGACCGCTATCTGGACCACCTGCTGAGCCCGCGTTTCGGCCGCACGCTCGCCGTTCAGACGGCTTCCGGCCGGCTGGTCGCGCTCGGCCACCTGCTCTGGGACGGCGACGAGACCGAGGTCGCTCTGATGGTCGAGGACGACTGGCAGCGCAGGGGCATCGGTTCCGAACTCCTGGGCCGGCTGGTGGCCATGGCCGTCGAGGCGGGCTGCGAGAGCGTGTACGCCGTCACCCAGGCGCACAACACGGGCATGGTCGCTGCCATGCGTGCGCTCTCGCTGCCCCTCGACTACCAGATCGAAGAGGGAACCCTCGTCATCACAGCCCGGCTGGATGCGACACCAGGTCTGCCGGCCGCCCCGCACGGGCAGTCCGAGCAGACACCGCAGGCCCGTCGCTGAGCGCCTGACACAGATCGGCCCAGAGGTCCTCGACGTCCTCCAGGCCGACGGACATCCGCAGCAGCCGGTCGCCGACGCCCGCGGCCTGCCGGTCTCCCTCATCCACAATGCGGTGGCTGATGGAGGCCGGATGCTGGATCAGGGTGTCGACGCTGCCGAGACTCACGGCGGGCGTGATGAGCCCGACTCCCGCGATCACGCGGTGCGGATCCCCGTACACCTCGAACGAGACCATCGCCCCGCCCAGCTTCGGGTAGTGGACCCGCGCGATGCGGGGGTCGGCGGAGAGCCGTCGGGTGAGTTCGGCGGCGCTCGCCGACGCGGCCCTGACCCGCACCGACAGGGTGGAGAGGCCGCGCAGCAGCAGATAGCCGGCCAGCGGATGCAGCACACCACCGGTGGCGAACCGCACCTGCCGGAGCTTCGCCGCGAACTCCTCGTCGCACGCCACGACCCCGCCCATGACGTCGCCGTGGCCACCGAGGTACTTGGTCGCGCTGTGCAGCACGACCCGGGCACCGTGCTCGACCGGACGCTGGAGTACGGGGGTCGCGAAGGTGTTGTCGACGAGCAGCGGCACCGAACCGCAGGAGTGCGCCACCGCCCGGATGTCGATCTCGGCCAGCGTGGGATTGGCCGGAGTCTCGACCATCACCAGCCCGGTGTCCGGGCGGATCGCGTCGGCGATGCCCGCCGGATCGGTCCAGGTCACCTCGGTCCCGAGCAGCCCGGCGCCGAGGAGGTGGTCACTGCATCCGTACAACGGCCGGACGGCGACGACATGGCGCAGCCCCATGCTCGCGCGGGCCAGCAGCACGGCGGTGAGCGCCGCCATTCCGCTGGCGAAGGCCACAGCGCTCTCGGTCCCCTCCAGACGGGCCAGTGCCGTCTCGAAGCGGGCGTTCGTCGGATTGTCCAGCCGGGCGTAGACGGGCGGCCCGTCCGGCTTGGCTCCGGTGGCGGCGAAGGCATCGATCCGCTCGGCCTCACCCCGTGAGTCGTACGAGGGGTAGGTGGTGGACAGATCGATGGGCGCGGCGTGCAGTCCCAGAGAGGCGAGATCGTCGCGTCCGGCGTGCACGGCTTCGGTGGCGAGCGCCCTGGACCGGAGGAGGGCCGGGGATGTCAGCGATGAGGCTTCGGTGTCCATGCCAGTACTCTGAACACTGAGCGGCCGATCGAGCGAAAATCCCGTGTTACGTTCGCCCAATGGCTGAATCTGTCGCTCTGGACCCGGTGGATCTACACATTCTGCGACTGCTGCAGAACGATGCACGGACGACGTACCGGGAGCTGGCCGCCGAAGTCGGGGTGGCGCCGTCCACCTGTCTGGACAGGGTGGCACGGCTGCGCCGCTCCGGTGTCATCCTCGGGCACCAGCTGCGGCTCGATCCGGCCCGGCTCGGCCGGGGCCTCGAGGCACTGCTCCTGGTGCAGGTCCGGCCGCACCGCAGGGAACTCATCGGACCGTTCGTCGAGCGGATCCGCGCACTGCCCGAGTCCCGCGCGCTCTTCCATCTCACCGGGCCCGACGACTATCTCGTCCATGTGGCCGTCGCCGGCACGGCGGACCTGCAGCGCCTGGTCCTGGACGAGTTCACCTCGCAGCGTGAGGTGGCGCGGGTGGAGACGCGGCTGATCTTCCAGCAATGGGAGTGCGGTCCGCTGCTGCCGCCCACCGCGGGCACGGACGAGGCGCACCCCGACTCCACAACGCCGTAAAGGACCTCCACCGGGACCTAGGTCCTATCCGGGTGACGCGGAGCCCTTCGGCGTACGAGGATGTCCACATGTCAGACACATCGAGCAGCACGCTGCCGCGCCAGGTCGCCGACGCCTACGTCGACGCGTTCATCGAACTCGACCCGATCACCGGTACCTACCTCGGTGTCGCGGAAAGCTCTCGTCGGCTGCCCGATTTCTCTCCGGCCGGCCAGGAAGCCGCTGCCGAGCTGATCCGCCGCACCCTGGCGGAGCTCGACGCCGCCGAGCGGGCGCCGGGCGCGGACACCGACGCCGAGCAGCGCTGCGCGCGACTTCTGCGCGAGCGGCTGACGGCCGAACTCGCCATCCACGAGACCGAGGAGGGCATGCGGGCCGTCTCCAACATCCACTCACCGGCGCACAGCCTGCGCGACGTCTTCACGGCGACGCCGACCGCAACGGACGAGGACTGGGCGGCGGTCGTGGACCGACTGCTCGCGGTCCCCGCGGCGTTGGACGGGTACCGGGCCTCGCTCGCGCTCGGTCTCGATCGCAAGCTGTACGCGGGCCCGCGCCCCACGGCCACGTTCATCGAGCAACTGGGTTCCTGGGCCGGGGAGGGCGGCACCGGGTTCTTCCAGGACTTCGTGGCCCCGGGACCGGAGTCGCTGCGCGCGGAGCTGGACGACGCCGCACGCCGGGCGACCGAGGGGCTCCTCGCGCTGCGCGGGTGGCTGAGGGAGGTCTACGCCCCCGCGATCGAGGGTGCCCCCGACACCGTCGGCCGTGAGCGCTACGCACGTTGGGCACGCCAGTACAACGGCACGGACCTCGATCTCGACGAGGCGTACGCGTACGGCTGGTCCGAATACCACCGGCTGCTGGCCGAGATGAGGACCGAGGCAGACAAGATCCTTCCGGGCGCCGGCCCCTGGGAGGCTCTCGCCCATCTCGATGTGCACGGCAAGCACATCGAGGGCGTGGACGAGGTCCGTGTGTGGCTGCAGGAGCTGATGGACGAAGCCATCGACGCGCTCGACGGAACCCACTTCGAACTCGCCGAGCGGGTACGGAAGGTGGAGTCCCGGATCGCCCCGGCGGGAGGAGCCGCCGCTCCGTACTACACCGGTCCTTCCGAGGACTTCTCCCGGCCCGGCCGCACGTGGCTGCCCACCATGGGCGAGACGCGTTTCCCCGTGTACGACCTGGTGTCCACCTGGTACCACGAGGGAGTGCCGGGCCACCATCTGCAGATCGCCCAGTGGACCCACGTCGCCGACAGCCTTTCCCGCTACCAGGCGTCGATCGGCCATGTCAGTGCCAACGCCGAGGGCTGGGCGCTGTATGCGGAGCGGCTGATGGACGAGCTGGGCTTCCTGCCCGACGCCGAGCGGCGGCTCGGCTATCTGGACGCGCAGATGATGCGTGCCTGCCGGGTGATCGTGGACATCGGCATGCACCTGGAGCTGGAGATCCCCGCGGACTCGCCGTTCCACCCGGGCGAGCGGTGGACGCCGGAGCTGGCCCAGGAGTTCTTCGGCAGCCACAGCGGCCGGCCTGCCGACTTCGTGGAGAGCGAGCTGACCCGCTATCTGTCGATGCCGGGGCAGGCCATCGGCTACAAGCTGGGCGAGCGCGCCTGGCTGCTGGGCCGGGAGAACGCACGCAAGGCGCACGGGGACGCGTTCGACCTCAAGGCCTGGCACATGGCGGCTCTCTCGCAGGGTTCGCTCGGCCTGGACGATCTGGTGGACGAGCTGTCCAGGATCTGACGCCGGATCGAACGTCGGGGATCTGATCCGCGAGCGGTTCCGCGTTCCGATCCGCGCGGCCGACGGGTCCGGTGGAACCATGGCCCTGTCCGCTCGCGACGCCTCCGCCGGCGCGCCCTTCCGTATCCGCCCGAGTCCCGAGCGAAAGCTCAAGAAACGGTTCCGCATGACGCCGACCGGTTTCCTGTTCTGCTCCGACCCCCTGCGCCCCGGACGCCCGGACCCTCAGTTCGCCCAGGAGGCTGCCGCCGCCCGCAGGGCGGGGGCGCAGATCGCCCTGGTCGACCACGACGCGCTGCTCGCCGGGGACCCGGAAGCGTCCGTCGGCCGGGTCCGGCGGGACTCGGGGGCGTACTGGTACCGAGGCTGGATGATTCCGCCGGTGCGGTACGAGGAGCTGGAGGGGGCGCTGGCAGGGCGCGGCTGCTCGCTCCTCACGGATGCCGCCGCATACCGCACGGCGCATGAACTGCCCGGCTGGTACGGGGTATTCGCCGGTCTCACACCGCACAGCGTCTGGTGCGCGCTGACCTCCGACGCCGCCGCAGGTACAGGCACGGAGTTCTGGGCACGCCTCGCCGGACCTCTCGGCTCCGGGGCGGGCGTCGTCAAGGACTTCGTGAAGTCCCGTAAGCACGAGTGGGACGAGGCCTGCTACGTACCGGCGCTGTCGGACGCTCCTCGGCTCGCCTCGGTCGTCGGGCGGTTCGTCGAGCTGCAGGGCGACTTCCTGGCCGGTGGTGTGGTGCTGCGGGCCTACGAGTCGTTCGTTCCGGGCGGCGAGGCCCGGGTGTGGTGGGTGGACGGTGAGGCCGTGCTGGTGACCGCCCACCCCGACACGCCCGCCCAGGTACCCACGCCCGGGCTCGATGCCGTCGGTGAGGCGGTGCGTGGCCTCGGCTGGCGTTGGGTGACGACGGACATGGCCCTGCGCGACGACGGGGTGTGGCGGGTGGTGGAGGTCGGCGACGGGCAGGTCAGCGGACTGCCTGCCGGCCACGACGGGGAGGGCGTGTTCGCTGCCCTGCTCGACACCGCGGGCACTTCCCAGGGGCGCTGACCGGCCGGTGACCGGCAGTCGCCGCAGTCGTCGGCACGACGCGGTGGTCAGCAACCGCAGTCGTCGGCACCCGCCGGCGCGGTGAGCGGGTCGGCGGGGCGCCGTTCCAGGCCCTGCCAGGTCTCGAACTCGAATCCCTCGCGCGCCCAGTACTCGAATCCGCCGAGCATCTCCTTGACCTGGTAACCGAGTTCGGCGAGGGCCAGGGCGGCGCGGGCGGCACCGTTGCAGCCGGGGCCCCAGCAGTAGGTGACCACCGGTACCGCCGGGTCGAGAAGTTCCTGTGCCTGCTCCGCCACGAGTGCGGTGGGCAGGTGTACCGCGCCGGGAATGTGTCCCTGGTCCCAGGACGCGGTGGACCGGGAGTCCAGCACGACGAAGCCCGGGTCGCCGCCCGCCGCCAGTGCCGCGGCCACGTCGGAGGCATCGGCGTGGAAGGCCAGCGAGGCACCGAAGTACGCGGCGGCGGCCGCAGGGGAGGCCGGGGCGACGCGCAGGACGGGGTTGTCTGTGGTGGTGAGCTGTGAGGTCATGCCCAGAAATCTACGGTCGGTGCTCCTCTGCCGGAAGTGAGGATCCCCGCCACATCGCTTGATCTGCCGGGGATCTCCCTGTTGTCTGAGGAGCATGACCGACTATTCCCCGGACGCCACGGACTGGCGCATCCTCGACGTCCTGCAACGCGACGGACGTGCGACCTTCGCCGAGCTGGCCCGCGCCGTCGCCATGTCGCCGAGCGCCGTCACCGAACGCGTGCGCCGCCTCGAGGAGGTGGGCGTGATCAGCGGTTACACCGCAGTGGTGGAACCCGAGCGGCTCGGGATGCCGATCATGGCCCTCGTACGGCTGCGCTATCCGAACGGCAACTACAAGCCTTTCCACGATCTGACGGACACGACGCCGGAGATCGTGGAGGCACATCACGTGACGGGGGACGACTGCTTCGTGCTGAAGGTGACCGCCCGTTCGATGCGCCACCTCGAAGAGGTCACGGGGAGGATCGGCACCCTCGGCTCCGTGACCACCAGCATCGTGTACTCCTCGCCTCTCCCCCGCCGGGCGATCAGCCGCTGAGCGTGCCCGCCACGCGATGCCGCACCGCCGAGCCGTGTCGTTCCTTGACCAATTCCAGCTGTGCGGGGATGCGGCGCCGCAGGTCGGCGACATGACTGACGATGCCGACGCTGCGGTCGCGTTCGCGCAGCGAGTCCAGGACGTCGAGGACCTCGTCCAGGGTCTGCTCGTCCAGGCTGCCGAAGCCCTCGTCGATGAAGAGCGTGTCCAGCCGTACGCCGCCCGCCTCGTCCGTGACGACATCGGCGAGGCCGAGCGCGAGGGCGAGCGACGCGAAGAACGTCTCGCCGCCGGACAGGGTCGCCGTGTCGCGCTCCCGGCCCGTCCAGGAGTCCACGACGTGCAGCCCGAGTCCTGCTCTGCGCCCACCGCTCCGCGCGTCGGAGTGGACCAGGGTGTAGCGGCCCGACGACATGCGCTGGAGACGGGCTGTCGCGGCCGCGGCGACCTGTTCCAGCCGGGCGGCGAGCACATACGCCTCGAGCCGCATTTTGCGCTCGTTGTCGGCCGAGGTGCCCGCGGTCAGCCCGGCGAGACGTGCCACCCGTTCGTGCTCCTGCCGGAGCGGCCCCATCCTGCGCACCTCGTCCGCGGTCTGCCGGGAGAGCCGGCCGAGCTCCGTGCAGCGCTCCTGGGCGGCGGCGAGGGCGGCGGCGCTGTCGCGCAGCTGCCGTCCTGACGCGTCGTACGCCGACTGCGCGGCATCCGGCGTCGCGGGCGGGTGCGCCGCGGCTGCCCGGGCGTCCTCCTCGGCGAGCCGGTCGGCGACGGCTGCGGCCTCCGCCTGCCAGGCGTCGATCCGGTGCTGGAGTTCCCGCTGGGCTGTACCGTCGACGAGCGCCGAAGCCGCGGCCTGCGGGGTGTCGAACCCGGCCCGGAAGGCGGCGTCGGCGAGTGTGCCGTCGGCCTCCTTGCGGCGCTGCGCGGCGCTCTGTTCGGCCCGCAGCGCATCAGCGGCATCGGCGAGCAGCGAGACCCGGCGCTCCAGCAGGTCCGCGTGTGCGGCGACGGAGCCCGAGGCCCCCCGTGCCGCCACCAGTTCGGTCTCCAGTGCGGCCTGTTCGCGGTCGAGTGCTTCCCGCTGTGAGGTACGGGCCGCCGAGCGCCGTTCGGCCTGCTGCCGGGCGTCGAGCCGTCCGAGGTGTTCCCGCTCGGCAGCGGCGAGTGCCTCCCGCGCGCCGTGCATCCCGGCTGCCAGCCGGTGCGCTTCCGCGTGTTCCCGGGCCAGCCCGGTGACGACCGCCTCGAGTTCCGCGACGGAGGCCGTACCCCGGCCGGAATCCTGCGCCGCCCCCTCGGCCTCCGGCACCTCCAGATGCTCCGACAGGTCCCCCGACGCCTCCGCCCGCGCCACGGCGAGCCGTTCGCGCAGCACGCCGAGCTCGCGCTCCGCCTCCGCGCGGGACTGCTCCGCACGCCGGTGGTCGGCGAGCGCCGCTTCCTCCGTCGCGCGGTCCACATGGCCGTCTCCCGGGCGGGCCGGCTCCGGGTGATCGGCCGACCCGCACACCGTGCAGGCCACGCCGTCGGCGAGCCCTGCGGCCAGCTCCGCCGCGATGTCGCGCAGCCGCCGCTCACGCAGCCCCAGCCAGGTCTCGTGCGCGGCGAGGGCGTGCTCGCGGGCCGCGGTCAGACTGTCCTCGGCGGTCCCTTCCCGGACGACGAGTGCGTCGCGCCGCCGTGCCGCGTCGAGCCTTCTGCGCGCCGGTTCCAGCCGGCCGGCCAGCTGCTCGGCCCGGGTCGCGGCCTCCTGCGCGCTCTCGATGCGCTCCCGCAGTTCCCGGTGGATGCCGTCCCAGCCCGCCAGCCAGTCCGCCGACTCCTGGATCAGTTCGTCGTCGGCACGGGACTGCCGTTCGATCCCCGCCCGTTCGGCGTCGATCTGCCTGCTGCGCCGTTCGGCGCGGCGCGCCGCTTCGAGTGCGCCGAGGTCCGACCGGAGGGTGCGCTCAGCGCCGGAAAGCTGTTCGACGCCCGCGTCGGCCAGCTCCGGGGGCAGCTCCGCGCGAGAGCGTTCACGGGCCCCGCTCGCCGCCCGGTGGGCGCGTTCGGCCTCCTCGCGCAGCTCGAGCGCCGGAGCGACGAGGTCCGCCTTGCGTGCGCGCGTGAGCTGTTCGTGGCAGCGGTCGCGCTCGATGCGACGCTCCTCCAGTCCTGCGGCGCGGCGGCGCGTTTCCCCGTACCGCTGCTGCAGCCGGGCGAGCTCGCGCTCGGCGTCCAGGGCGTCGCGCGCGGCGTTGTTCCGGGCCTCCGCCGCCGACAGTGCGCACCGGGCGATGTCGAGCCGCTCGTGTGCGCCGCCACGCGCGACGGCTGCCCATTGCAGTACGCCGTCGGCGAGTCCGGGTTCACCGGGCCGGTCCTCGGGCAGGGGCGATTCGCTGGCGGCCGGTCCGGCGGCCTGCGCGATGCGCTGGGCGAGGGCCAGGATGTGTGCGTCGCCGGTTCGGACCTGCGCTTCCGCCCTACGGCGCAGCTCGGCCAGGTGGTCCTCCACCGCGGCGAACCGGCGGGTGTCGAAGAGCCTGCCCAGGAGTTTGCCGCGTGCCTCGGCGTCGGCCCGCAGGAAGCGCGCGAAGTCTCCCTGGGGAAGCAGGACCACCTGGCAGAACTGGTCCCTGCTCATCCCGATGAGCCGGCCGATCTCCTCGCCGATCTCCTGGTGCGAGCGGCTGAGCGCCTGCCAGCCCTTCTCGGGGCCGTACTCGCGCAGCAGGCTCTGTGCCTTTTCTGTCGTGAAGCCGTGTCCCCGCTTCCTCGGACGGGGCTGGGCGGGCCGACGGGTGACCTCCAGGCGACGTCCTCCCACGGTCAGCTCCAGCCGGACCTCGGTCGGCAGGTCGGCCGGGGCATGGTCGCTCCGCAGCGAGGTGCCGAGGCTCTGCCGGGCGCCGGGTACGGCTCCGTACAGGCCGAAGCAGACGGCGTCGAGGACGGAGGTCTTGCCCGCGCCGGTCGGACCGTGCAGCAGGAAGAGCCCGGCCGAGGAGAGCGCGTCGAAGTCGACTTCCTGGGTGGCGCCGAAGGGGCCGAAGGCGGTGAGGGTGAGCCGGTGCAGTCTCAACGGGACACCTCGTGCACGCCGTCGCTCACCCGTACGTCGTCGAACGCGGCGCGCAGCACCGTGCGCTCCTGCTCGCTGGGCCCGCTCCCGCCGCGCACATGGGCCACGAAGTCCTCCGCGATCTGCTGGTCGTCCCGGCCCCGGAGCCGCTGGGCGTACGAAGCGAAGGGGTCCTCGGGGGCACGCTCCGGTTCGAACACGAGGCTGAGGGTGTGCGGGAATCGGGCCAGGAGGCGTGCCATCGGCTCGACGGGCCGTACCGGGTCGGTGAGGGTGGCTTCGACCCAGGACTCCTCGTGCCGTTCCAGGGCGGCGTCGTCGAGGAGGGTGTCGAGCCGTCCCCGGAGCCGTGCGAGCGGGTGCGGGGCCGGGCATTCGATGCGTTCGGCGGAGATCTCTCCGCCGGCGCCGAGGTCGATCAGCCACATCGTCTTGCGGTGGGTTGCCTCGGAGAAGGAGTACGCGAGCGGGGAACCGGAGTAGCGGACGCGTTCGGTGACGGTCTGGCAGCCGTGCAGGTGCCCGAGGGCCGCGTAGTCGGCACCGGCGAAGACTCCCGCGGGGACGGCGGCGACACCGCCGACCGTGATGTCGCGTTCGCTGTCGCTGGGTTCGCCGCCCGACACGAACGCGTGAGCGAGGACCACGGAGCGGGTGGCGGCGGGCCGGTCGGCGAGATCGGCACGGACCCGGTCCATTGCGGCGGTCAGGACCGCTTCGTGTCCGGCCTTCGTGGCACCCAGGGTGTCCTTGACGAGCGCGGGTTCCAGATAGGGCAGACCGTAGAACGCCACGTCTCCGTGTGCGTCCTGCAGCACTACGGGGGTCGCGCAGTCCGCCGGATCGGTGCGCAGGTGGATGCCGGCCCGCGCGATCAGCCCCGCACCGACGCCGAGCCGGTGGGCGGAGTCGTGATTGCCGGAGATCATGACGGTCGGCACGCCGGCGGCGGCGAGCCGGTGCAGTGCGTCGTCGAACAGCCTGACGGCCGCCAGCGGCGGCACGGCCCTGTCGTAGACATCGCCCGCCACGAGGACCGCGTCGACCTCGTGCTCGCGTACGGTCCGCACGAGGTGGTCGAGGTAGTCGGCCTGGGCTTCGAGCATGGGGACACGGTGGAACGACCGCCCCAGGTGCCAGTCCGAGGTGTGCAGAATCCTCACGACATCACTCCGACGGCTCCGACCTGCATCTTCCGCTTCCTCCGCCCCGGAGCCGCACCGGCTCCGCACCCCCGCCCGCCGCGGATTTCCGCAGTCGGCCCGACACCACGCTAATGCCGCGGGGCCTCTGATCCCTCATCCGGCCCGTACGTCCCCGTACGCCTCGCCACCCAGTTCGAGCGTCGCCGAGCCGGCCGTCGCATCGGCGAGCCAGACCCTGAAGTCCTCGATGTCTGCGTCCGGGATGCCGATCTCGATCGTCACCGCCTCCGCGTACCGCACATCGTGCACGGAGCGGCCGGTGGCGCGCAGATCGTTCTCGAGCTTGCCGGCCCTCTGGTGGTCGACGGTGACCGTGGCCAGTCGGAAGCGCTGCCGGGTGATCGTGCCCAGCGTGTCGAGCGCTTCCCCGACAGCGCCCCCGTACGCCCGGATCAGCCCGCCGGCGCCGAGCTTGACGCCGCCGTAGTAGCGGGTGACGACGGCGACGGCGTACCGCACCTCCCGGCGCATCATCATCTGGAGCATGGGGACGCCCGCGGTGCCGCCCGGCTCCCCGTCGTCACTCGCCTTCTGTACGGAGGCGTCGGCGCCGATCACGTAGGCGAAGCAGTTGTGGCTGGCGGTGGGGTGCTCCTTACGGATGCGTGCGACGAATTCCTGCGCCTCCTGCTCGGTGGCTGCGGGGGCGAGCGCGCAGAGGAAGCGCGATCGGTTGACCTCGGTCTCGTGCACACCCGCGCGAGCGACTGTCCGGTACTGCTCCTGCATCCGGCCACCCTATGCGCCGTCCGGCGACCGCCCCTCCCCCGGCCGTACGGGAATGGTCCGGGGGGACCGTCCGTTGTCCCGGGCATGTACGCAGACGATGAGACGGTCCGCAGGATTCTTCAGGACTCTGGCGACACCTGGGCGGTGGTCGGTCTGTCCGACAACCGCTCCCGGGCGGCCTACGGGGTGGCCGAGGTCCTTCAGCGCTTCGGCAAGCGTGTTGTCCCGGTGCACCCCAAGGCGGCGACGGTCCACGGCGAGCAGGGGTACGCCGCGCTGGCGGACATTCCGTTCCCGGTCGACGTGGTGGACGTCTTCGTCAACAGCGATCTGGCGGGCACGGTCGCCGACGAAGCGGTCGCGGCAGGCGCGAAGGCGGTCTGGTTCCAGCTCGGGGTGATCGACGAGGCGGCGTACGGGCGCACTCGCGCGGCCGGTGTCGACATGGTGATGGACCGCTGCCCCGCCATCGAAATCCCGACACTCGCCCGCCGCTCCTGACAGGACGGTGTCGCACCCGTTCCGCAACGGGAACAATGTCTGCCGTGACAGAGCAGCTGATCAGCAATGACCGGGCGGTGGCCCAGCTGTCCCGGCTCGGGGTGGAGCGGGGCGGTGTCCTGCTGGTCCACACCTCGATGCGTGCGGTGGGGGGTGACGCCGTCGACATGGTCGACGCCCTTCGGCAGGCGCTCGGACCGGAAGGGACGCTGGTCGTCCCCTCGTTCACCTCGGAGAACTCCGACACCTCACCCCCGTACCTGGACCGGGTACGGGGGCTGAGCGAGGCGGCGCGCGCGGCCGTGCGCGCGTCGATGCCCCCGTTCGACAGGGCCGCGTCGCCCGCGACCGGCATGGGCACGCTGGCCGAGACGGTCCGTCTGGCACCGGGCGCCGAGCGCAGCGCCCACCCCCAGACGTCGTTCGCCGCGATCGGCCCGGCGGCCGGGAGCCTGCTCGCCCGGCACCGTCCGACCTGCCATCTGGGCGAGGACTCCCCCCTCGCCCGTCTGTACGAATCCGACGCCCGGATTCTGCTCCTGGGCACGGGCTTCGACACGTGCACGGCCTTTCATCTGGCCGAGTACCTGCTCCCCGACCCGCCGCGCCGCCTCTACCGCTGCGTGGTGGCGCCCGAGGGCCGCCGTCAGTGGTGGGAGTACGAGGACGTCGCGCTGGACGACAGCGACTTCGCCGCGCTGGGGCGCGACTTCGAGCGGGCGGACACCGGCGGGGCCGTACGGCGGGGGCGCGTGGGCTCGGCACAGAGCCGGCTGATCCGGCTGACCTCGGCGGTGGACTTCGCCGTCGGCTGGTTCAAGGACAACCGCGCCCGAAGCTGAGGCGGGCAGGTCCGCGCCCTCCCGCTACTGGCTTCAGATCCCCAGGCCCTCGACCAGCACCGCACCCGGCAGTGCCGCCAGTGCCTTGCCCGGGACGATCAGCTTGCCGCGGCGCCGGCCGCTGCCGATGAGCACCCACTCCTCGTCGACCACCGCGGGGTCGAGCAGCAGCGGCCAGGTGGCGGGCAGGCCGATCGGGGTGATCCCGCCGTACTCCATGCCGGACTCGCCGACCGCCACGTCCATCGGGGCGAAGGACGCCTTGCGTGCGCCGAGGTGCTTGCGTACGGCGCCGTTCACATCGACGCGTGTGCGCGAGAGGACCAGGCATGCGGCCAGGGTGACCTCGCCGCCACGCTTGCCCGCGACGACGACGCAGTTGGCCGACCGGTCGAGCAGCTCCGGGCCGTAGTGCTCGACGAAGACGTCGGTGTCGGCGATCGCCGGATCCGTGTCGACGTGGACGATGCGGTCGGCGGGGACGCCGCCCCAGCCCCTGGCCACCGCATCGGCGACGGGCGGGGGAAGCAGACCGAGACGGTCTGTGGCGGGAGAAGCGTCCTCGAGGTTGCCCAGTGGTGCGCGCATGCGCGTCACGCCAACAGCCCTCCGGCCGAGGTCAGTTGCCGTCACGGCGTACCGGCGGGATCGAGACGGCCATGGTCAGTTCGGCCGGCTCGGTGCCGTCGTTGCGGTAGCTGTGCGGCACGTGTGCCTCGAAGGTCGCGGAGGTGCCGGCCGGCACGGAGTGCTCGCCGCCGTCGACGATCAGGGTCAGTTCGCCCGAGGTGACGTGGAGAAGTTCCACCGTGCCCTCGGGATGCGGGTCGGAGGCACTGCCGTCGCCGGGCATCAGGTGCCAGGCCCAGAGCTCCATCGGCCCCCTGGCTTCCGTGCCGACGAGCAGCGTGGTCCAGCTGCCCGCCTCCGTGGACCACATCCGCACGGCCTGGCTCTCGGGAACCAGGCGCACCTGGGACCCCTGCTCGTAGTCGAGGAGGGTC
This sequence comes from Streptomyces sp. NBC_00887, assembly GCF_045207585.1. NCBI lineage: Bacteria > Bacillati > Actinomycetota > Actinomycetes > Kitasatosporales > Streptomycetaceae > Streptomyces > Streptomyces sp. NBC_00887. The sequence goes on along the minus strand of NZ_CP108788.1, from coordinate 8,852,972 downwards.
GTGATACTCACGCCGAGAGCGTCGGCGAGTTTGACGGTGGTGCCGACGCTCGGGTTCGTACGTGCCTGCTCGATCTGGATGATCATGCCGCGACTGACCCCGGCACGGGCGGCGAGTGCGTCGAGGGTGAAGCCGCGCTCGCCCCGCCAGCGCTTGAGGTTGCGTGCGAGCGACTGGGTGAGCTGATCGAGGTCAGACACGTTCCGTCCAATATTTTGGATGACTGGGTCGAAAATACTGCACTACGGTGTGGTGTACCCACCCGATCACCGCACTGTACTGCGAGGCACGCGATGACAGCACTGTTCGCCCTGGCCACGAGCCTCCTGTGGGGGCTGGCCGACTTCGGCGGCGGGCTGCTGACCCGGCGGACCCCCGCACTCACCGTGGTGGTGGTCTCGCAGTGCATCGCCGCTGCGGTGCTCGGCATCGTCGTGACGGCGACGGGTGCCTGGAGCGAGCTGGACGGACGTCTCTGGTTCGCGGTCGCGGCCGGCGCCGTCGGACCCGTGGCGATGCTGAGCTTCTACAAGGCGCTGGCCCTCGGCCCGATGGGCGTGGTCTCCCCCCTCGGCGCGCTGGGTGTCGCCGTTCCGGTCGGGATCGGACTGATCGTCGGCGAACAGCCGGGACTGCCGCAGTTCGCCGGTGTCGCCGTGGCCGTCGTCGGCGTCGTCCTGGCAGGCGGCCCTCAGTTGCGTGGGGCCCCGGTGCAGCGCCAGGCCGTTGTGCTGACCCTGCTGGCGGCATTCGGTTTCGGAGCGGTGATGGCGCTGATCGCCGAGGCGTCCACCACGGTCACCGGACTGTTCCTGGCGCTCTTCGTCCAGCGCGTCACCAACATCGCCGTCGGCGGCACGGCCCTGTACGTATCGGTGCGCCGCGGGGGCCGTGCCCTGCCCGAGGAGGGCGGTCGGGCCGTCGTCCTCGCCGCGCTGCCCGCGCTGGCGTTCGTCGGCCTCGCCGATGTCGCCGCGAACGGCACCTACTCGATCGCGGCCCGGTACGGCCCGGTCACCGTGGCCGCGGTCCTCGCGTCGCTGTACCCGGTGGTGACGGCGCTGGGCGCACGCGTCGTGCTGGGCGAACGGCTGCGCGCGGTCCAGGCCGCGGGCGCGGGCCTCGCCCTGCTCGGGACCCTCCTGCTGGCCACGGGGTAGGCACTCAGCCGCGGGGCGTGTCCTCGAGATGCGCCACGGCCAGCAACTGCTCGGGCGTGACGCCTTCCGGGATCGGCACAGGTGCGGGTGTCCGCAGCGGCGGCTGCCAGCCGTTCTCGGGGTCCCAGCTCCGTACCACCCGGGCGGGCGCTCCCGCCACCACGGCGTGGTCGGGCACCTCGCCCCGTACGACGGCTCCGGCGGCGACCACCACGTTGCGCCCGAGCCTGGCCCCCGGCAGGACCACCGCTCCGGTTCCGATCCAGCAGCCGGGACCGATCACCACGGGCTCCATGCGGGGCCACTGCTTCCCGACGGGCTCGTGGGGGTCGTCGTAGCTGTGGTTGGTGGAGGTGATGTAGACGTACGGACCGCAGTACGTGTTCGAGCCGATCGTCACCGTCGTGTCGGCGATGACATGGCTGCCGCGGCCCAGCACCACACCGTCGCCCAGGGTCAGGATCGGCTCGGACCCCAGGTCCAGGTCGGGCATCATCCCGGCCGTGAGCGTCACCTGCTCGCCGATGATGCAGTGGTCTCCGAGCTCGATCCACGGCTCGCCGAACACGGTGCCCTGTGGAAAGGCGAGACGGGTCCCGGCGCCCATGCGGCCGAACCGCAGGCGCCCCGGGTGCTGCGCGGTGACCGCGCCGGACTCCTGCACCCAGGCCCAGCCCCGGTGGACGGCACGGGACAGGACGCGGCGCCGCCAGAGGGCCACGGACGAGAACGTGTTTCTGTTCTTCGGCACCCGCTCACGGTAGTCGGCCGTGACGGGACCGGCCCTCGCGCCAGGCTGTGATGTTCGCCCCACCCCGGCCCGGCGGGACGAAGAGGACGTCGCTTACGGTTTCACAGGTGGGAGGACGCGTCCTCACCGCACCCGCAACCGAGGAGCACACGATGACAGAGCAGGCGTTGGTCACCGGCATCGGCGGCAAGGAGCCGGACATCGACCCGGACGCCTTCGTGGCGCCGACCTCCGTCGTCATCGGCGAGGTCTCCTTGGCCCCGGGCTCCAGCGTCTGGTACCAGGCCGTGCTGCGTGCCGACTGCGGCCCGATCTCTCTCGGGCCCGACAGCAACATCCAGGACAACTGCAGCGTCCACACCGATCCCGGCTTCCCGCTCACGGTCGGCGCCCGGGTCTCCGTCGGCCACAACGCGGTCCTGCACGGCTGCGTGATCGAGGACGACGTCCTGATCGGCATGGGCGCCACGGTGCTCAACGGGGCGCACATCGGCGCCGGGTCACTGATCGCCGCGCAGGCCCTCGTACCGCAGGGGATGCGGGTGCCGCCGGGTTCGCTCGTCGCCGGTGTGCCCGCCAAGGTCAAGCGGGAACTGACCGCCGAGGAGCTCGCGAACATCCGCTTCAACGCCGTCGGCTACGTGGAACTGGCGAAGGCGCACCGTAAGGCCCACCAGGCCTGATGCAGGCAGCCGGGCTCGCGGCCGAAGCCCCGCGGGGGGTCCGGGCCGCGGGCGCCGGGGTCAGTCGACGGCAGGTACCGGGTCCGGCTCCGCCGCCGCCGGGGAGCCGGCCGCCGACTGCTGTCCGGCCTTCTTCGCCCGGTTCTTCAGCACCAGCATCGACGTCAGGCCGATCAGTACGGCAGCCACCAGGCCGAGCCACGAGAAGCGCTTGAGCCAAGCCTCGGCGACGACACCCACCGAGTAGATGACGGCCGTGGTGCCACCGGCCCAGACGATGCCGCCGAGCACGTTGGCGATCAGGAACTTCCAGTACGGCATGTGCAGAACGCCGGCGAGCGGTCCGGCGAAGATCCGCAGCAGTGCGACGAAGCGGCCGAAGAAAACCGCCCACACACCCCACTTCTCGAACGACCGCTCCGCCAGTGCGATCTGGGGCTCACCGAAGTGCTTGGGGAATCTGCCGCCGAGCCAAGCGAGCAGAGGACGGCCTCCCCTGCGGCCGATGGCATAGCCGATCGAGTCACCGATGATCGCTCCGGCCGACGCGCAGGCGCCGAGCACCACGGGGTCGATGTCACCGTGCTGGGAGGCGAGGAGCGCCGAACTGACGAGGATGATCTCGCCCGGCAGCGGAATTCCCAGGCTCTCGAGCCCGATGACGACCCCCACCAGGAGGTAAATACTGACCGCGGGTACGGTCTCGAGCCACTCCTGGACGTGCAACGCCGGTCCCTCCGTAAGAAATCCTGCCGCTGTGCACTCCTCCGGCGCACGGCGGGCAGCCTACCTGGCCCGGACGGCGCGAAGGGCCGCCGCTCCCCTGAGCGGGGTGCGGCGGCCCGGTGCGGACGGATCGGTCAGCGGTTCGGACGCAGGGTCCAGACCACGGTCATCTCGCTCGTCACGGCGCCGTCGGCCCGCCGAATCTCGACGGTGATGGGGAATTCAGGCCGCTTGCCCTCGTCGAGTTCGGCGATGACGTCCGCCACCGGGCGGCCGAGCGTCGCGGTCGCCGTGACGGCTCCCATGGCCACCTTCTTGAAGGACATCTCCGAGGTGACGGGGAGCGGCACGGCCCGGCCCATCTGGTCGCCGAAGGCGGCCACGACGATCGCGCCGCTCGCGGACTCGGCCAGGGTGAACATCGCTCCGGCGTGCGGTCCGCCGAGGTGGTTGTGGTACTCGGCCTGGTCCGGCAGCGAGAGGACAGCCCGCTCCGCGCTCGTTTCGAGGTACTGCAGGTTGAGGGTCCTGACCATCGGAACGGTCGCGGACAGCATCTCGCCGACTGTCATCTCTTCAGTGCTCATGAACGGGATGTTACTCGCGGGTACAAGGCTTTGGCCATCTCCTCACAGGGGCGGCCGTAGCAGTGGGCGCCGCACCCCTCTATGGTTACTGGCCATGTGGCCAGGACAGCAGCCGCCCGGGGGCGAGCAAAACCCGCAGGACCAGAATCAGAACCCGTACCAGCAGCCGGGGTACCAGCAGCCGAATCCCTACCAGCAGCCGGGATACCAGCAGCAGGGTTATCCGCAGCAGGGCCAGCCCGGGCAGCAGCCGGGCTACCCGCAGCCGAACCCGTACCAGCAGCCGACGATGCCGCAGTACGCGGTGCCGGGGCCGCCCGGAGGTCCGCAGCCGGACGACAAGAAGAAGACGGCGATCGTCGCGATCGTCGCCGCCACCGCGGTCGTCGTGGCGGCTGTCGTCACCGGCGTCGTCGTCATGGGCAAGGACGACGACAAGGGCGGCAAGACCGTCGCCGACGACAAGAAGTCGTCGCCGTCGGCGAAGCCGTCCGACGCCACCTCCTCGCCCGCGGCCAACCCGCGGGGCGGTGAGGACGCCGCGCCGACGATCCCCGGCTGGAAGGTCGTCACGAACCCCAAGTGGGGCACGCAGTTCGACGTACCCGGCGACTGGGAGGTCTCGGGCGCCGGCGTGTTCTCCGGCTTCGAGAACGTCAAGAAGCCCGAGGGCCCGCCCGCCGTCGGCTTCTCCGCGCCGGCCCACTACAAGAGCAAGTGGTGCGTCGACGACGCCGACAAGGACGGCACCAAGGAGGACACCGGTCTGGCCGGCGTCGGCACCAAGGGAGGTCAGGGCGCCAAGAGCACCGACGAGGCCGCCACCAACGAGGCCGCCAACTGGGTGTGGGCCGCCTACGCCCAGGAGGACCCCAAGGAGAAGGTCAAGATCGGCAAGCCCAAGCCGTACACGACCAAGTCCGGCCTCTCCGGCAGCGTGGTGACCGCCACCGCGACGGGGCTGGCCAACAAGGACAAGTGCGACACCGACGGCAAGTCGATCGCCTTCACCTTCAAGAACGCCAAGGCCGAGTACTCGTCCTGGATCCTCTACGCCAACGCGGGCGTGGACGACGAACTCCCGGACGCCACCATCCAGAAGATCCTCAGCACGGTCCGGCTCGCGGAGAGCACGTCCTGACGCTCCGCACCCTCGGAACGGCCGGCCCATTTGGCAGCGAGGGGCTGCGGCGGGGATAGTCCCCTGGTGACTTCCGCCGCCGCATCTCCGCCCCCCTCGCTCCGCTCCGAGCGGACGGGCCGCAACTTCGGTCTGCTGACAGCCGCCGCGATCATCACGGGCCTGGGTACCCACGGCGCGCTGATCGCGGCGGCGTTCGCGGTTCTGGAGTCGGGCGGCGACGCCGGCGACGTCGGCCTGGTCGCCGCCGCGCGTACCGCGCCGCTGGTGCTCTTCCTGCTGATCGGCGGTGCGATCGCCGACCGGCTGCCGCGCCACCGGGTGATGGTCGCTGCGAACTCGCTCAACTGCGTCTCCCAGGCGGTGTTCGCCTGGCTGGTCCTGACCGGCGACGCCCAGCTGTGGCACATGATGCTCCTGACCGCGCTGTGCGGCACCGGGCAGGCCTTCTTCAGTCCCGCTGCCGAGGGCATGCTGATGTCCGGCGTCAGCGGCGAGCAGGCGAGCCGCGCCTTCGCCCTCTTCCGGATGTCCATGCACGGTGCGGCCATCGGCGGCGCGGCGCTCGGCGGCGCGATGATCGCCGCCATGGACCCCGGCTGGGTGCTGGCCGCCGACGCGGCGGCGTTCGCCGTGGCCGGTGCGCTGCGGGCCTTCCTCGACGTGAGCCACATTCCGAAGCGCGCTCCGGGCGGTGGACTGCTCGCCGATCTGCGTGACGGCTGGCGGGAGGTCGCGAGCCGCCCCTGGCTCTGGGCCATCGTGCTGCAGTTCTCCGTGGTCGTGGCCGTCATCGGCGCCGCCGAGGCGGTGTACGGACCCCTGGTGGCCCGGGACGAGCTCGGCGGTGCGCGCCCATGGGGGTTCGCGCTCGCCGCGTTCGGAGTCGGCACGCTGGGCGGGGCGCTGCTGATGATGCGCTGGAAGCCCCGACGTCTGCTGCTCGCCGGGACGCTCTGCGTGTTCCCGCTGGCGTTGCCCTCGGCGAGCCTCGCCGTGCCGCTGCCGGTGGCCGGTCTCTGCGGGGTGATGTTCGTGACCGGGGTCGCCATCGAGGTGTTCGGCGTCTCCTGGATGACGGCGCTCCATCAGGAGATCCCGGAGGAGAAGCTGTCCCGGGTCTCGGCGTACGACTGGTTCGGCTCCGTCGCGATGGTGCCGCTGGCCACGGCGGCGGCCGGTCCGGTGGAGACACTGGTGGGCCGCAGCGAGGCCCTGTGGGGCTGCGCCGCGCTGATCGTGGTGGTGACGGCGGCGGTGCTGCTCGTCCCGGACGTACGGAACCTGACCCGGCGCAGCACGGTGAAGGCGGCCGGAGGCCCGGCGCCGGTGCCGCCCGCGCAGGAGCGCCGGGTGTCAGCCGATACCGAAGGCTCCGTCGGGGGGCTCGGGTGAGGCGACCGCGTCGGCGTCCCGTACGGGCTCGGCGCCACCTACGAGCCGTGTGAGCGCCGTCCCGTGGGCGACCCGGGCGGGGAACGCGTCCGCGGCGCACACCCTCGTCAGCGGTGCGATGTCGAGGGGGCTTCGCGAGGCGACGAGCACGACGTTGCCGAAGCGACGGCCGCGCAGTACGGCCGGCTCCGCGATCAGCGCGAGCTCGTCGAAGACCTCGGCGAAGTTGGCGAGCTGCGGGCGCAGGAAGCCGAAGGGCGCGCTGTCCGCCAGGTTGGCCGCGTAGATCCCTCCGGCCCGCAGGACCCGCCCGGCGGCCCGTGCGTACTCGACGGACGTGAGGTGCGCCGGTACCCGTGCGCCGCCGAAGACGTCGGCGATCAGCAGGTCGGCGGAATCCTCCGGTGCCTCTTCCAGCCAGCCCCGGGCGTCGGTGCCGTGCACGGTGATCCCGGCCGCTTCGGGCAGCGGCAGATGCTCATGGACCAGCTCGATCAGTCCCCGGTCGGCCTCGGCCACGTCCTGCCGGGAGCCGGGGCGGGTCGCCGCGACGTAGCGGGGCAGCGTGAGCGCGCCGCCGCCGAGGTGCACCGCGTCCAAGGGCGCGCCGGGCTCTGCCGCGAGGTCCACGACATGGGCGAGCCGCTGCACGTACTCGAATTCGAGGTACTCCGGATCGTCGAGGTCGACGTACGACTGCGGGGCTCCGTCGACCGTGAGCAGCCACGCCCGGTCCCGGTCCACGTCGGGCAGCAGCCGGGCGGTGCCGAAGTCGGCGGCGCGGATGACGGGTATCGGCTCGTTCACGCCCTCATTGTTCCCTGTTTCCCGGGCGGGCCGGACTGCCCGGGAATACCGGATGTTCCCGGGTGTACCGGACTGCCCGGGTGTACCGGACTGCCCGGGTGTACCGGACTGCCCGGGTGCGCCTGACTGCCCGGGTCCGCAGGACATGCGGAACCCGCCCCCCGTGGAATGCGGGAGGCGGGTTCCCCGGCCTCAGAGCAGGCCGGTGACCGTACCGGCGCCGACGGTCCTGCCGCCCTCGCGGATCGCGAAGCCGAGACCGGACTCCAGCGGGATGTCACGGCCGAGCTCGATGGTCATGGTGACCGTGTCGCCGGGCCGGGCCACGGCCGTTTCGCCGAGGTCGACGTCGCCGACCACGTCCGCCGTACGGATGTAGAACTGCGGCCGGTAGCCGGTGGTGACCGCGGTGGTGCGGCCGCCTTCCCGGGCCGACAGGACGTACACCTGCGCGGTGAAGCGCCGGCTCGGACTGACACTTCCGGGAGCCGCCACCACATGGCCGCGGCGGACCCGGTCGCGCTCCACTCCGCGCAGCAGCAACGCGACGTTGTCCCCGGCCTCCGCGGACTCCATCGGCTTGCCGAAGGTCTCCAGGCCGGTCACGACCGTCTCGATGTCCGCACCGAGCACCGCCACCCGGTCCCCCACGCGCACCGTGCCGCGCTCCACGGCACCGGTGACGACGGTGCCGCGGCCCGTGATGGTGAGCACGTTCTCCACGGACAGCAGGAACGGCGCGTCGATGTAGCGCACGGGCATCGGCACGTACGTGTCGATCGCGTCGAGCAGCCCTTCGATGGACGCCGTCCACCGCGGGTCCCCCTCCAGGGCCTTGAGCCCCGACACCCGTACGACGGGCACCGTGTCGCCGCCGTAGCCGTGCGCGGAGAGCAGCTCACGGACCTCCAGCTCGACGAGGTCGGTCAGCTCGGGGTCACCCACGTCGGCCTTGTTGAGGGCGACGACGATGTGGTCGACGCCGACCTGACGGGCCAGCAGGACGTGCTCCGCGGTCTGGGGCATGATCCCGTCGAGCGCGGAGACGACGAGGATCGCCCCGTCGAGCTGCGCCGCTCCGGTGACCATGTTCTTGATGTAGTCGGCGTGGCCGGGCATGTCGACGTGCGCGTAGTGCCGGGTGTCGGTCTCGTACTCGACGTGCGAGATGTTGATGGTGATGCCGCGCTGCGCCTCCTCGGGCGCCCGGTCGATCCGGTCGAACGGCACGAAGGTGCCGGTCCCCCGGTCGCTCAGCACCTTGGTGATGGCGGCGGTCAGTGTGGTCTTGCCGTGGTCGACGTGGCCCATGGTGCCGATGTTCAGGTGCGGCTTGGTGCGCACGTATGCCGTCTTGGGCATGGCTCATTCCTTGGAATTCGAGGCTGAGAAGAGAAGACCCCAGGGCCCCGCCGACCCTCCCCTTACGGGGTCCGCCGGACTGTCGGGGGAGGGTCAGCTTCGGGCGCCGCCGATGGGCGCTGCGGCAGCGAGGAACGCTGCTTCGACTGCTGCTGCGGTTGCGACCGCGGTGCTCACGGCAGCCTTCGGCGAGTCCGCGACTGCGGACTGCGCTGCGAGGAAGGCGTACCGGAACATGTCCCTGATCATGGCGGAGCGGCGCGGGGGCGTCGAATGGTTTTCGGGCGGGCGGACGGGCCTGCCGCACACACGAGTTCAGCCGGCCGTGGTCGTCACACGTTCCGGAGCGCCTCGCGGACGGACAGCGGCGACAACCTGTCCCGGGCACCCTCGACGAAGTCGCGCACGGCATCCGGGTCGGTCTTCGCGTACTCGCGCAGACACCAGCCGATCGCCTTGCGGATGAAGAAGTCCGGGTGGTCGGCCCGCGCCAGGCAGTAGCCGAACAGCCTTCCTGTGTCGGTCAGTTCCTTGTACCGCAGTTGGTGCAGCAGGGCCGTGCGGGCGACCCACATGTCGTCGCCCTCGATCCACCGGTCCATCGCCGTCGCGAGCACCGGATCGGCGGTCACGAGCGGGCCTGCGACATGGGCGGCGAGCAGGTCGACGGTGTCCCACCAGGCCCTGGTGGAGACGAGGTGGCGCAGGACCGGGAGGAACCCGGAGGAGCAGCGCGCCACATGGCGGCGCAGGTAGTCGACGGCGAAGTACTGGTACTCACGCTCCGGCAACTCCCAGCAGCGCAGGGCGATCGCCGTACAGTCCGCCTCGTCCGGCCGCCTCGTACCGGCCAGCAGGGTCCGCGAAAGGGCCCGCCGCTGCGGGGTGGCGATGCCGAGGAACGGGGCGATGTCCTTCATGTACGCGGCTGCCGAGACCGCTCGTTCCGGGTCGGCGGCCCGGGGGTAGACAGCCGTGAGCCGCTCGAACAGGGTGTCGGCGAGCTCGCTGTCCGGCACGGTGGGAGCGGCGTGCGCTGCGGGCCTCATGGGCTGCACATTACGGCGATCACGCGTCTGTTCCGGTTCATCCCCCCGAACCACCAGGAACACTCCGGACGATGATCCAGTACTCGTCGTCCGCCTCCGAGACCGCGAACGGACGACTTCCGTCCGCCGACAGACCCAGGAACTCGGGCGAGCCCGTCTCCGCCGCGATGCGGTACGGAAGGGCTACGCGCCGGCACGGGTACCGACCCCTCGACAACCGTCAATCCGCACGCCAGCAAGATGTTTCGCCCATCCCGAGCCTCACCGCTGTGCATCGACCATCGTCGGCCACGCCCGCTCCCTCCCGGCAACCCCACGGGCACGGGCACCTGGGCAAACCGGGCGGAGGCTGAGGACACCTGCCGCCTGAACAGATGCCCCGCACAGTCAGCCGGTGTATCGCGTCCGGACACATTACGGCGATCACACACCCGTCTCGGTTAGTCTCCCCAAATGTTCGACCCCGTCCCCGCCGCCCGGCCCGCCGGCGGTCTCGCAGTGCGTTGTACGAGGGTGCTGCTCTCACCCTGGTCCCGGTTCTCCCTGCTCGTGGCCGTACTGCTGGCTGCCGCCACCTCGATGCTGCTGTTCGAACCACAGCGGCTGCTCGCCTCCGGCTGGCCACCCCAGCTGACCGGTTCGGCCGCGGCCATGCTGTTCGGCGCCGCGTACGGCGTGTGCACCGTGGCGTTCGTACCGCGTCCGCTTCTCAACCTCGCCGCCGGTGCGCTCTTCGGCGCACAGACAGGCCTGGCGGCGGCTCTGGCGGGTACCGTGCTCGGCGCGGGTGTCTCCTTCATGCTCGGTCGGGTACTGGGACAGGACGCCCTCCGGACGCTCCTGCGCGGACGGTGGATGAAGGCCGCGGACGGACTGCTGAGCCGGCACGGTTTCCGCTCCATGCTGGCGCTGCGGCTCTTCCCCGGAGTGCCGTTCGCCGCCGCCAACTACTGTGCGGCGACCTCCCGGATGGGGTACCCGCCGTTCCTGCTGGCCACCGGGATCGGTTCGATCCCCAATACGGCGGCGTACGTCATCGCGGGCAGCGAGGCATCCTCGCCGACCTCGCCCGCCTTCCTGGCGGCCATGGGCTTCATCGTGCTGTCGGGGGCGGGTGCGGCCCTGCTCGCCTGGCGCAAGCGTCACCGGCTGGGCGGTTCCTGAGCGGTGCACGGGCGGCGTAGCGGGGGCAGCCGGGAGTCCGTTCACGTACAGGCGATACGCTGCGCGCGACCGAAAGACGATCTCCGGGGCGCAACACCATGCCCTCTTTTTCCCTTTTGACCGCTTCCGCACGCTGTCGACGGCTTGAGTCTCCGTCGGACGTTGCATGATCACCTCCGGGATGGCCAAAGCCCCATGAGCTGGTTCGAATCATTCGTCCTGGGCCTCGTTCAGGGACTGACCGAGTTCCTGCCGATCTCCTCCAGCGCACACCTGCGGCTGACCGCCGCGTTCGCCGGCTGGCACGACCCGGGTGCGGCGTTCACCGCCATCACGCAGATCGGCACCGAGGCTGCGGTCCTCATCTACTTCCGCAAGGACATCGCCCGGATCGTCTCGGCCTGGTTCCGGTCACTGACCAACTCCTCGATGCGAGGCGACCACGACGCCCAGATGGGCTGGCTGGTGATCATCGGTTCGATTCCCATCGGCGTGCTGGGCGTGACCTTCAAGGACCAGATCGAGGGCCCCTTCCGCGACCTCCGTCTGATCGCGACGACGCTGATCGTCATGGGCATCGTCCTCGGCATCGCGGACCGCCTCGCGGCCCGTGACGAGACCGGCGGCAAGCACCGGGCGATCAAGGAGCGCAAGTCGCTGAAGGAACTGGGCGTCAGGGACGGCCTGATCTTCGGTTTCTGCCAGGCAATGGCCCTGATCCCGGGCGTCTCCCGCTCGGGTGCCACGATCAGCGGTGGGCTGCTCATGGGCTACACCCGTGAGGCAGCGGCCCGCTACTCCTTCCTTCTCGCCATTCCTGCGGTGCTGGCCTCGGGCGCGTTCGAGCTCAAGGACGCGGGCGAGGGACATGTCTCCTGGGGGCCGACGATCTTCGCGACGATCATCGCGTTCGTGGTCGGCTACGCGGTCATCGCATGGTTCATGAAGTTCATCACGACCAAGAGCTTCATGCCGTTCGTCATCTACCGCGTGCTTCTGGGCATCCTCCTGTTCATCCTGATCGGCGCGGGTGTCCTGAGCCCCCACGCCGGTGAATCCGCGGGCTGAGACCGGCCCTGCGGAAGAAGTCGGCAAGACCCGTCAGGGCTGCTCCTGGCGGGGGAAGTCCCTGCCTTTGATCTTCACCATGCGCCCGTCGGGGTGGTGCCAGACGATGCCCTCGTAGGGGCGGGCGTGCAGCCAGGTGCGTAGGCCGTCGTAGTCACGGGGTGCAGTAGCGAAGTCCTGCCGGATGGACAGAACGGACCATCCGTGGGGTACGAGGACGTGGTCGGCGTAGTTCTCCGGGTTCCCGTTGACCTTCGGGCCCAGGAGCTCGTAGGTGCCCGGCTTCTCGATCTCGCGGCTCCCGACGGCTTCGGCGTGGATCTTCGCGAAGCTGGACTGCGCGACAGGTTCCCAACCGACGGTCCTGCCCGTCTCATCGTCGGTTGAAATCAGGACGTAGCCCGGTGGCGGCGTCCTCCCACGCTTCACCTCGCGGCGCGCCCACCACTCTCCGGACTGATCGAGCATGACGCACGTGCCGTCGTACTTCCGGGTCGCCTCCCCCTCACCGGCTATCACCCATGCGCAGCCCGGAGTCACCTCGGGCAGCACAAGAGCGGGGCGGGCGTCGAAGTCGCGGACGAACAGGGTCGGGATCTTCCTCATGCGCTCCTCCTGTGTCGATGACCACGACAGTCTCCGGCGCGCTCCCCGGAGGCCGCCAGTCGTTTTGGCACTCCCACCGCGCCCCGCACCGGCCGCGCAGGACCCCATCTCCGACGGCTCGGTCAGGCTCACACAGAAGTGCTCCGGCTCTTCGTGTCCTTCCATCGAGCCGAAGGAAGCCCCGGACCATCGGGCCTGGGGCTTCACTGTGCGGTGCGGCATCAGGCCGGGCACTTGCCGCCTGCGGCCTGGTACTCGGTGGTACCGGCCGGGAGTCCTGCTTCTGCCGATCCGGCTGCCCCGACGACGTAGCGCCCGTTGGCGAGGCGCCGGTCGTACTCGTCCCCGCCGGTCGTGCATTCGATGCCGACGACGTACACGGCCTCTTCGGTGAGTTCGGCCTTCACGGCGTCGAAGACGGCAGGGAGCCGGTCGTCGCTGTCGACTTGGACGAGGACGTTCCTGACGGCGCCCACCTCTTCCCGTTCGGTGATCTTGTAGGCGACCGCGGCGGCGTTGCTCCCGCCTCGGACCCCGTCGCCGCCCGTGTTGCTTCCACCGTTCTCGCTGCTGACGTCGTCGGCGCAACCGCTCAGAGCGACGGTGGCGGCGAGGGTGATGAGGACGGTACCGACTGTGGCTCTCATCCGATTCATCATCCGTACCCTCTGCCGATACGTCTCCCTATTTCAGATTGTTGACAGCTTTTCGTATGCATAGGTCACTATCTGCCCTGACAGGCCGCCTTCTTGTTCATCACGCCGAGGCAGTGCCGATCACGGTGGCCGCTCACGGCCCGCCGAGTGATGACCAGTTGCAGCCCGTGCCAGGGGTTCGGCGCGCTTCGGCCGGTGTCGTCCCGTCGGCCACGGCAGGAGTCGGCGACACCACGACGCCCAGGTCAGCGGAGACCGGTAACCCGTCGCCGCCGTAGAACCTCGACCGCCCGTACAATCTGCACATGCCCACCCCGCCCTCCGAGCCGACGCCTGTCCGCTCACTCACCGAGCTGAACGCGGAGATCCGCGCGCTCGTCGACGGCGGCCTGGTGTCCCCGGAGTCCCGCCGGGAGTACGAACGGCTGCTGGTCGAGTGGGGGGCCTCGGTGCAGGGCGGCGTCGAGGCGGCCTGACCGTCGGTGCGGGCGTCAGGAGCTTCGCTCCGGCGGCTGGTGCAGCCCGAAGGGGGCACCCTGGTCGTCGTGGCAGAGCTGGAAGCGGCCGAACCGGGCGACCGACCCTTCGTCGCTTCCCAGGTCGATGTCGTCGACCTGCCCGCCGAGTTCGCGGACGCGTGCCACCGCGGACGCCATGTCGTCGACGGCGAAGAACAGGTACGGGCTCGCGCCCGCGTCCCCGCCGTGCAGCCCGCCGGGGACATTGGGCGTACCGATCGCGAACCCGCCGCCGTCGGCGGGGCCGGGCTCGAAGGTCCAGCCGAACAGCCCGCCGTAGAACGTCCGCGCCTGCCCGGGGTCGCCCGCACCCAGTTCGAAGAAGGAGACCTCACCGGCCATTACGGGTACCTGCCGTCCGCTCGGAGACTTTCCGTCCACGCTACGGCCGGCCGCGGCCCGTGGCATTCCGCCGTGCCGCCCCGCCGCCGGGAAACCGCGTTGCCATCTGTTCTCCCCCTCCATACGGTGCGGCGCGTGCTGCCTGAAGTGAATACGGACGAGGAGTGGGACGCGGTCGTACCGGACGAGGCCGTGATGCGTCCCGGCGCGGAGGATCTCTGTGCACGGCTCGGGCTCGCCGGAGCCCCCCTCACCCGCTTCCCGGAAGGCTCCCAGCCGGTGTACGCGGTCGGGGACGAACAAGTGCTCAAACTGTTCCCGGGGGCGGCTGCCGAGGACGGCATCGCCGAAGGACGGGTGCTGACCCATGTGCAACGGCGGCTCCCCGTCCCCACGCCCGAGGTGCGCAGCTTCGGAGCGTACGAGAACGGCCGGCAGTAGCAGTACGTCCTGATGTCCCGGCTGCCCGGTGAAGGCCTCGCCGGCGCCTGGGACCGCATGCCGCGGGCGGACCACGAGCGGATCGTGAGCGAGGCCGGCGAGACGCTCGCCGGCCTGCACGCACTCGACACCGAGCCGCTCGCGGACGTGCTCGGCCCCGGCGACTGGAGTGCGTTCGTGGCCGGGCAGCGTGCGGACGCGGTCGTGCGGCAGCAGAAGCGAGGGCTGGGGGAAGCCTGGTCGGAACAGATCCCCGGCTTCCTGGACCGGATGCGACCTCCGCCCGCCCCTCGACCCGCCCTTCTGCACACGGAGTTCATGCGCGAGCACCTGCTCGTGGACGCGGGCGGCCGCAGGCTCACCGGGCTGTTCGATTTCGAGCCTGCCATGATCGGCGACCCTGCCTACGACTTCGTGGCCGTCGGACTCTTCGTGACGCGCGGGGACCCGCAGTTGATGGGACGGGTGCTGAAGGCGTACGGCCGGACCTTCGAACCGTCGGAACTCCTGGCGTACACGCTGCTGCACGTGCACAGCGACCTCCCCTGGTACCTCCGGGAACTGCCGGCTCCCGCAGACGGCACGCTGGACTCGCTCGCGGACATGTGGTTCGGCGCGCTGTGAAGTGAGCCGCGTCCGTCAGCCGCCCGGTACACCTCCGCACCCGACCCGCACGTGGAGCTCCGGGATCGTCGCCCGCCTGGCACGGTCCGGCCACGTCTGGGGCCGGACCCTTGGCCTGCCGCTCCCACAGGCGGAGACTTGCGCGATGACACAGCGCGTGGCTCTCGCGACGGTGATGGACCGGCTCTCCATCGATGCATTGATCACTGACTACGCGGTCGCGGTGGACGACGGCACCTGGGACGACTACATCGCGTTGTTCACCGAGGACGGGCGCGCCGACTACCGCGGTGCCGGAGGGATCGAGGGCACGGCAGCCGAGGTCGCACAATGGCTCGCCCGGACCCTGCGTGCCTCCCCCGTCCGCCAGCACCTGATCGTCAACCGGCGGCTCGATCTCCAGGATCTTGGCGGCTACTCCGGTGACCGGGCACGGGTGCGGGCGGACTATCTGAACCCGATGGGCCCGGAAGCCGAACCCGGGAAACACGGGACGGCACCCGCCTTCGTCTCCGGCGGCAGGTTCGCCTTCGATCTGCTGCGTACGGAGCCGGGCTGGCGCATCCGTACCGTCGAGGCGCATGAGATGTGGCGGTGCGCGCCCGGCTCCCCCACCGGCTGACCCCCCGTCCGGCACCGGCGTCACCGGCTGGTCCCAGGGCCCGGCGGCGCCGTGTCGGACGGCACGCCCACTGTGCGCTGCCGATCTTCTGCCCCACACTGGGATCACGTGGGCGGACCGGCAGGGAGGACACGGTATGCCGTTGCGGGGCGGGCGGGTTCCGGCTGGCCGGGTTGCGGACGGCCCGGCCACCGGGTTCCTGCCTGGCGTGCACCTGCTGCGCTCACCCGGGTGGCGCGCCGCCGCCGCCCTGCTCGCGGGCGCACTGCCCGCCCTGGCGTTTCCCGAACCTTCGGCCTGGTGGTTCGCCTACGTCGCACTGGTGCCGTGGCTGCTCCTGATCCGGTCGGCGGACACCGGGCGGCGGGCGGCCTTCGACGGATGGCTCGGCGGCATGGGTTTCATGCTCGCCGTCCATCACTGGCTGGTTCCGAGCCTGCACGTGTTCATCGTGGTGCTCGCGGCGCTGCTCGGCCTGTTGTGGGCCCCCTGGGGCCTGCTGGTGGCCGGACTGCTCCGCGGATCACCATCCGTACCGCGCTCGGTCGCGGCTGTCGCCGTGGTGCCCTCCGGCTGGCTGATGATCGAACTCGTCCGCTCCTGGGAGGGGCTCGGCGGCCCCTGGGGGCTGCTGGGCGCCAGCCAGTGGGAGTTCGCGCCCGCCCTGCGGACCGCGTCGGTGGGCGGTGTGTGGCTGGTCAGCCTGCTCGTCCTGGCGGTGAACACGGCGGTCGCTCTGCTGATCGCCGTACCTGGGGCCCGCACTGCCGCGGCCGCGTCCCTGGTGGCGTGGACGTTGTTCGTCGGCGCGCTGTGGGTATGGGCACCTCGGCCGGAGAGCACGGGAACGGCCCGGATCGCCGTCGTGCAGCCGGGTGTTGTCGACGGCCCCGGCAGCATCGAGCGCCGGTTCGCGCGCAGTGAGGCGCTGACCCGTGGTCTCGCCGGCCGGGATGTCGACCTGGTGGTGTGGGGCGAGAGCAGTGTGGGTGTCGATCTTTCGCGCAGCCCCGGGACGGCGGCTCGGATCGCGGCGCTCTCGCGGCTGGTCGGGGCCGACGTGCTGGTGAACATGGATGCCAGGCGGACGGACGACACGGACCGCGCCGGGATCTTCAAGTCGGCGGTGCTGGTGGGTCCGGACGGGCCGACCGGGGACCGCTACGACAAGATGCGGCTGGTGCCGTTCGGTGAGTACGTCCCGGCCCGTGCGGTGCTGGGCTGGGCGACCTCGGTGGGCAAGGCCGCGGGTGAGGACCGCATGCGCGGCAGCCGCCCGGTGGTGATGCGCCTGCCGGGCGAGGACGGGCTGCGGCTCGGGCCGCTGGTGTGCTTCGAGTCCGCGTTTCCCGACATGAGCAGACGGCTCGCCAAGGACGGCGCCCAGGTGTTGATCGCCCAGTCGTCCACTTCGACGTTCCAGCACAGCTGGGCCCCGGAGCAGCATGCGTCGCTCGGGGCGCTGCGGGCGGCCGAGAGCGGGCGCCCGATGGTGCACGCCACCCTCACGGGCGTCAGCGCCGTGTACGGGCCGCAGGGCGAACGGGTGGGAACGTGGATCGGTACGGACGCGAGTGAGGCCGCCGTGTTCGACGTACCGCGCGCCCGGGGCACGACGCTCTATGCGCGCCTCGGTGCGTGGCCGGTGTACGGGGCACTGGCCGTGCTGACCGCCTTCTTCGCCGTGGCGGGGGTGCGATCCCTCAGGACGCCTGCTCCAGCGCGTCCCGGACCACGCGCTCGCACAGACGGTGGGTCTCCAGGGCGTCCTGGGCGCTGAGCACCTTTCCGGCCCTGATTCCGTCCAGGAAGGACAGCACGCTCTGCTCGATGCCGCGCTGGCGTGCGACGGGTACCCAGTCACCGCGCCGCCGGACGGTGGGCTGGCCCTTGTGGTCGACGACGTCGGCGAGGTTGAGGACCTGGCGCTTGGTGTCCTGGCCGGAGACCTCGAGGATCTCCTCGGTCGATCCGTTGAGCCGGTTCATCATGCCGATGGCGGTGAAGCCGTCTCCCGACAGCTGAAGAACCACATGGTGCATGAGGCCGTCGATGATGCGCGCCCGCACGACGGTACCGGTGACCGGACCGGGCACCAGGAAGCGCAGCGTGTCGACGACGTGGATGAAGTCGTCGAGCACCATGCTGCGCGGGTCCTCGGGCAACCCGACCCGGTTCTTCTGCAGCAGGATCAGCTCGCGCGGGTGCTCGACGCACTGCGCGTAGGACGGGGCGAGGCGGCGGTTGAACCCGACGGCGAGGCTCACGCCCCGCTCCTCGGCCAGGGCCACCAGCCGCTCGGAGTCGGCGAGTTCATGGGCGAGTGGCTTGTCGACGTAGGTGGGCACACCCGCTTCGAGCAGCCTGCCGGTGATCTCCGGGTGCACGGGGGTCGGTGCGTGCACGAAGGCGGCGTCCAGTCCCTGGGCCAGGAGCGAGTCGAGGTCTGCGTGGAGCTGCCGGGCGGGGATCCGATGGGTCTCCCCGACGGCCGCCAGGGTGGCCGGTGTACGGGTCTGCAGATGCAGCTCGACCCCGGGCAGGGCAGTCAGAACCGGCAGATACGCCTTCTGCGCGATGTCGCCGAGCCCGATGCAGCCGACCTTCACCAGTGTCTCCCTGTCGTCCGCGCACGCCCGTGTCACGGCCGCGTCATATGTCCGTCCTTGGTTCCGGCAGCATACGTGCGCCGGGGCGGCCGCCAGTCGGCGATCCCGTCGAAGGTCCGCAGGACGAGTCCCGGGCCGAGGCGGGAGGCGGTGGACATCAGCCCGTTCCGGAGTGCGGCGGCCGGCCCGCTGGACAGCTGCATCAGCCGGGAGACCTGTGCGGACTTGCGGACGATCGCCGTCGTACGGGGCAGTCTGACCGCGCTGTAGGCGGCTGTCCCCTCCGCCAGGTCGGCGTCCGGGGTGAGGTGGTGGGCGAGCACGATGGCGTCCTCGATGGCCTGGTTGCCGCCCTGGCCCAGCGTGGGTGCCATGGCGTGCGCGGCGTCACCCACGAGCACCGTTCGCCCCCGGTGGAAGGAGGGCAGCGGGTCGGTCAGGTGGTACACGTCGTGCCGCAGAACCCCCTCGGGCGTGACGGCGTCGATGATCCCGGGAACCGGGGCGTGCCAGTCGCCGAACCTGCGCAGGAGTTCCGCCTTCTCGTCGTCGGGTGCGACCGCCCCGGCCGGGGCACTGGCCGCCGCGTAGGCGTAGATCCGGCCGTCCTTCAGCGGATGGCTGCCCCACAGGGCGCCCCGGCCCCAGGTCTCCTGCGAGCCGATCGGGCTGCCGGGCGCGGGGGCGATGACACGCCAGGTGGTGAACCCGCTGTAGGTGGGACCCGGGTGATGCGGGAAGAGCGTGGAGCGTACGGACGAGCCGATGCCGTCGGCCCCGACCACGAGGTCGGCCTCGATGTCCCCGGAGGGTGTCCTCACGACGGCCCGGCGGCCGCCCGCGCTGCCGGCGCCGACGAGCTGGGCCGGTGTGCCGGTGTGCAGGGCGGTGTCGGGGATCCCGGCGCGGAGCAGGTCGATCAGGACGGAGCGGTGCAGCAGGACCAGAGGGCCGCCGAACCTCTCCGCCGCGGCCGCGCTGTTCATTCGGGCGAGCCAGCGGCCGGACGGATTGCGCATCCCGCCGTCGCCCTGCCAGGCGGCGAGGGACCTGATCGTGTCGCCGAGGCCGATGACGTCCAGGGCGCGCTGCGCGTTGGGAGAGAGGCTGATGCCGGCGCCGACCGGCTCCACCGAGGGCGCACGCTCCAGGACGGTGACGTGCCAGCCGCACCGGTGCAGCGCCGTGGCGGCGGTGAGTCCGCCGATTCCGCTGCCGATGATCACCGCATGGGGTGTCGTCATGACTGAGCCCTCCTCGGAACTACACCTGTAGTGCGAGATCCACCGTACTACAGCCGTAGTGGCGACGGTAGATTGACCCCATGCCCACAAGCACCACGGGGACACCCGGCACCTCCCGCGCGCGCGTGATCGCCGACACCGCGCTCACCCTTCTCGCGGAGCGCGGAATGCGGGGTCTCACCCATCGCGCGGTGGACGAGCGGGCCGGACTCCCCCAGGGGTCGACGTCGAACCACGCACGCACCCGACAGGCGCTGCTGGAAGCCGCCGTTCGCCGGCTCGCGGAACGCGAGGCACAGGTGCTCGCTCCCGGAGAACTTCCGGCGGACGGCGCCCCAGGCTCCGCTGCCGCCGCACTGGCCCGCGCGCTGCACCGCTGTCTGACCGGCCATCCGGAACTTCTGGTCTGCCGTTACGAACTCGCCCTGGAGGCCACCAGGCGCCCCGAACTGCGGGCGTTCTACGATGCCGCGGGCCGGCAGTTCCGCGAGCCCCTGGTCGCCCTGATGACCGCAGCCGGATCCGCCGAACCGGAGCGCCACGCGCTGTCCCTCGTGGCCTGGGCGGAAGGGATGATGTTCGCCTGCGCCGCGGGCTCGTACCACCGATCCGTTCCGACCGAGGACGAACTGCGTACCGGGTGCGCCGAACTGTTGCGCGGGATGCTCGGCGTCCAGGCCGCCCAGAACCTCTAACCGCTGGCCATGCTCATGATCATTGAGTGAGGATGATCGGCATGACGACAGACGAACGTTCCGAACCCGCCTTCGACGCCGCCGAGCGCCAGATGCTCGAGGGATGGCTGGACTACCACCGCCAGACGCTGGTCATGAAGTGCGCGGGCCTCACCGACGCCCAGTTGCGGGAGGCGTCCGTGCCCCCCTCGGAGTTCACACTGCTCGGACTCGTGCGACATCTGGCCGAGGTCGAGCGCGGCTGGTTCCGCGAGGTGCTGGTCGGTGAGGACGTACCGCCCCTCTACGGCAGCGACGAGGACCCGGACGGGGAGTTCCACCTCACCGAGGCGGACACCTGGGACGAGGCGCATGCGACCTGGCTGGCGGAGATCGAGGCGGCACGGCTGAATTCGGCGAAGTTCGAACTCGACGGACTCTCGGTCGGCCTGAGCAGCCAGGGCAAGCCCTTCAGCCTCCGCTGGATCTACACGCACATGATCGAGGAGTACGCCCGGCACAACGGTCACGCGGACCTCGTACGGGAACGGATCGACGGCACGACCGGGGAGTGATCCTGCGGGCCCTCACCCCACGCCCCTCCTGACGCTCCGCACCCGGTTCGGGGGCACGCCGCTGACCGGGTCACTCGTGCGGACCAATCCTCGCTCACCGGCTGTCACCGGGCGAAACGACCGAGCAGAGTTACCCAGGTGCATCGAATCAGAATCACAGCAACGCTGCTGGTGGGGATTACTGTCACAGCTGTCTCCGGCTGCGTGTCGGTGGAACCCTCCAAGAGAACCGTCGCGCCACGTTCCGGAGCCGGCAGACCCGTCCAGGACGTGGCCCCGCAGATCGTGCAGCCGCCGGTCCGGGACTCCCTCGAGGCCCTGCCGGACCCCGTGACGTCCGTACGGGCCGTGGCCCCGGGAGCACCCTCCCCGGCCCGGAGGACCACGCCACGGGCCCCACGGCAGTACGAACCGGCCGACACCCCGAGGGGGCGGACACCTCACCGGCTGTCCGCCGTGCCGCCCGCGGCGCTCCCCGCCGTGCCGGGCTCCGCCGTCACCGGGAACGACGTCTGCAGGCTCGGGCGCGGGTACGGGCGCTGGCCCGCAGGCAGCCCTCAGTCCCTGATCTGCGACGAGACATACGGCCGCTGAGCCGCGAAAGCCCGTACGGGGTGGGCCCGCCAGGTCACGGGCGGGCCCACCTCACTGCCCGGCGGCGCTGCCCCGCATCCTCTGCTCCAGCCGTCCGATGGCGGCGCGGACGCCCCCGCCGTACCCGTCGTCGCCGAGCACACCGGCGGCGTCCCACGCCCGGTCCAGATGGATCCGGGCGGACTCGGGGCGCTGCAGCTTCAGGTAGTCCGCCGCGAGATTGAGGTGCAGGGAGGGGAAGAAGGCCCGGACCGCGGTCGCGTCCCGGTGTTCCGCGACCGGCCCGCCGCTCAGCCCTTCCGCGGCCGTCAGCGCCCGCAGGTCCCATGCGAGCTCATCGCCGGGATCGTCCTGGGTGTCGGCCATGTAGTGCGCGAGGGTGCAGCGGTGGAGGGCGTCGCCCTCCTCGCCGATCTCCGACCAGATGGCCCCGAAGCGATTGCGGGCCTCTTCCCTGTCCCCTCCGTGCAGCAGCATGATCGCCTGGCCGATCCTGGTCATGACGGCGTCCTTCGACGCCTCCTGCTGCTCCGCCACCGCGGTCTCCCTGGGTACGCCGTCCAGCCCGTTCCGGTCGGTCGAACGCTAGCCGCAGCCGCCGGGAAACCCGCTCAGGCGCGGACCGGAACCGCCGGTCGGGTCGCCCCTCGTCCCAGGTCCGGGATGCGCCAGTCGATGGCCTCGTGGCCCTGGGCGGCGATCGCCTCGTTGATCTGGGTGAAGGGGCGGGAGCCGAACCACTTCTT
This sequence comes from Streptomyces sp. NBC_00887, assembly GCF_045207585.1. Taxonomy (NCBI): domain Bacteria; kingdom Bacillati; phylum Actinomycetota; class Actinomycetes; order Kitasatosporales; family Streptomycetaceae; genus Streptomyces; species Streptomyces sp. NBC_00887. Next base: position 8,830,828 of record NZ_CP108788.1, on the reverse strand, counting down.
CGCGGACAGCGGCGAGGGGTGCGCGCCCTTCACCACCACGTGGCGCTCCTGGTCGATCAGCGGGAGCTTCTTCTGCGCGTAGTTGCCCCAGAGGACGAACACCGCCGGGTCGGGCCGCTCGGCGACGGCGCGGATCACCGCGTCCGTGACCTTCTCCCAGCCCTTGGCCTTGTGCGAATTCGCCTCGCCGCCGCGCACCGTCAGCACCGCGTTGAGCAGGAGGACGCCCTGCTCGGCCCACGGCATCAGGTATCCGTTGTCCGGGACCGGCAGGCCGAGCTCGTCGTTCATCTCCTTGTAGATGTTGCGGAGCGAAGGGGGCGTCCTGACGCCGGGCAGCACCGAGAAGCAGAGCCCGTGCCCCTGCCCCTCACCGTGGTACGGGTCCTGGCCGAGGATGAGCACCTTGACCCGGTCGTACGGGGTGGCGTCCAGGGCGGCGAAGACCTGTTCGCGCGGCGGATACACCGGCCCCCTGGCCCGCTCCTCCTCGACGAATTCCGTGAGCTCCTTGAAGTACGGCTTCTGCAGCTCTTCGTCGAGGACGCCGCGCCAGGATTCGGGCAGCAGGTCGGTGTCGGTCACGTCCACAACCTCCGGTACACAATCGGTTCTTGACCACAGAACCTACCGGGGGCCACTGACAACGACCGCCCCGAGCCCTACCAGCTGGCCTTGCGGTAGAGCTCCCACATCTGCATGACCGTCTGCGGGTCCAGGGCTCGTTCGCCGCCGCCGATGTCCTCACCGGCCGCCACGTACAGCTTGCCCTGCCACAGCGGCAGCAGCCGGACGTCCTCGACGAGGACTTCCTGGGCCTTCTTGAACTGCGTGGAAACGGCTCCGCGATCGCTCTCCTGGCGGGACGACGCCAGCTGCTCATCGATCTCCGCGGTCAGGTAGGGCGTCCCGGTGACGCTGTCCTTGCCGACGAAGGGGGCGATGAAGTTGTCCGGGTCCGGGAAGTCGGGGAACCAGCCACGGCCGAAGACCGGGTACTCGCCCTTGGTGAAGCCTTCCTGGAAGGTCTTCCACGGCGCGCTCTTCAGGGTGATCTTGAACAGCCCCGAGTCCTCGAGCTGGCGCTTGATCTCGGCGAACTCGGGGGCGGTGGAGGAGCCGTAGCGGTCCGTGGTGAACCAGAACGTCATCTTGACCGGCTCGTTGATCCCCGCCTCGGCGAGGATGGCCTGGGCCTTGGTCTTGTTCGCGTCGCCGAAGGCGTCGAAGAAGCTCGTGGTATGGCCGGCGATGCCCTTGGGGACCATGGAGTACAGCGGCTCCGCGGTGCCCTGGTAGACCTTGGCGACCAGGGCGTCACGGTTCACCAGCTGCGCGATGGCCCGCCGGACCGCGGGCTTGCCTGCGGCCGGGTCCTTGGGGTTGAAGACCAGGAAGCGGATGTCGGCGCCGACGGTCTCGACGATCTGCAGACCGGCGTTGTCCTTCTTGTTGTCCTCGAGGCCGACGACCTCCTCGGCGGTCAGACCGCGGTAGGTGGCATCGATCTCCTTCTTCTTCAGGGCATCCACCATGGGGGCGGAGTCCTTGAAGTAGCGGATGGTGACGGCGGTGTTCTTGCGGTTGGCGAAGCCCTTGTAGTTGGGGTTCTTGGTCAGCTCGGCCTTGTTCCCGGGCTCGTACGACTCCAGGACGTACGGACCGGAGCCGGTGACCTTGCCGTCGTCACGGATCTTGTCCGCGGGGTACTCACTGGGTGCGACGAGCGACATCGCCGGGGTCGCGAGGATGAACGGGAAGGTCGCGTCCGCCTTGCTGAGGTGGAAGATGACCGTGTCGTCACCCTTGGTCTCCACACGGTCGAGGGAGCCGAGCAGACCGGCCGGGCCGCCCTTGACCTTGATCTTCACGATCCGGTCGATGGAGTACTTGACGGCCTCGGCGTTGATCGCCTCGCCGTTGGAGAACTTCAGGCCCTGACGGAGCTTGCACCGGTAGGCCATGCTCGTGGAATCGGTGAACTGGCAGTCCTCCGCCGCGTCGGGCTCGGGGCTCATCGTGCCGGTGGGGAAGCTCACCAGGGTCTGGAAGACGTTCCTCATCAGCTCCCAGGAGCCGTCCCAGGCCGCTGCCGGATCGAGCGTCGAGGGCGAACTCGTCGTCCCGACGGCTATCTGCTGGTCGGTTTCCGAACTGCTGTCGGACAGCAAACCGCAGCCGGCCAGCAGAGAAAGAGATGCAAGGGCTGCAGCAGCCTGCAGACTGGCCCGGTAGAACACGTGAACGCTCCTCGATCAGCCATGGGTCGGCAGACCATACCGCAGCGCCCCGCCAGGTCAATCCGCTGGCCCGGCGGGGCGCTTGACTCATTCAGGGCCAAACCGGCTCAGGCCGTACTCAGGCCACGCCGGCATTCAGGAAAATACCTCCGTCGACCACGAGAGTCTGCCCCGTGATCCAGTCGGACTGCGCGGAGGTGAGGAAGGCCGCGGCACCTCCGATGTCCTCCGGAACTCCGAGCCTGCCGAGCGGGTAGGCGGCTGCCGCCTCCGCCTCCCGGCCCTCGTAGAGCGCCTCGGCGAACTTGGTCTTGATCACGGCCGGAGCGATCGCGTTGACCCGGACGACCGGCGCGAACTCGTGCGCCAGCTGGAGGGTCAGGTTGACCATGGCGGCCTTGCTCATCCCGTAGGCACCGATGAAGGGCGACGCCGAGACACCGGCGACGGAGGCGATGTTCACGATCGCCCCGCCGTTGTCCTTCTGCCAGGCCTTCCAGGTCTGCTGGGCGAAGCCGAGCGCCGAGATCACATTGGTCTCGTACACCTTGCGGGCGACGTTGAGGTCGAGCTCGGCCATCGGGCCGAAGACCGGGTTCGTACCCGCGTTGTTGATCAGGTAGTCGACCCGGCCGAACGCCTCCATGGCGCGCTCGACCGCTGCCGCCTGATGTGCCTCGTCGTGCGCCTTGCCCGCGATCCCGATCGCCCGGTCGGCGCCGAGCTTCTCGACGGCCTCCTTGAGTGCGTCCTCGCCACGGCCCGTGATGACGACGCGGTCGCCCCGGGCGACGAGCGCCTCGGCGACGCCGTAGCCGATACCGCGGCTCGCACCCGTGATGAGTGCGACCTTGCCACTGTCCTGCACAGTCATGATGTCCGTTACCTTTCCGGGGTCAGTTGAGCGGTCCGCCGGCGACGTACATGACCTGGCCGGAGACGAAGCCCGCGTCGTCGCCGGTGAAGAAGGCGATGGCGTTGGCGATGTCCTCGGGCCACCCCACGCGCTGCACGGGGATCTGGGTGGCTGCCGCGGCCTGGAACTCCTCGAAGCCCATGCCGACGCGGGCCGCCGTCTGGGCGGTCATCTCCGTGACGATGAAGCCGGGGGCGACGGCGTTGGCGGTGACGCCGAACTTGCCGAGCTCCTTGGCGAGGGTCTTCGTGAAGCCCTGGAGACCGGCCTTCACGGCGGAGTAGTTGGCCTGACCCCGGTTTCCGAGGGCCGAGGAGGAGGACAGCGAGACGATGCGGCCGAACTTGGCCTCCACCATGTGCGACTGGACGGCCTTCGCCATCAGGAACGCACCCTTGAGATGTACGTTCATGACGAGGTCCCAGTCGGCCTCGCTCATCTTGAAGAGCAGGTTGTCGCGGAGTACGCCCGCGTTGTTGACGAGGATCGTCGGGGCGCCGAGCTCGGCGGCGACGCGCGCGACGGCGGCTTCCACCTGGGCGCTGTCCGACACATCGCAGCCGACGGCGAGGGCGGTGCCCCCCGCGGCGGTGATCTTCTCGACCGTGTCCTTGCAGGCCGCCTCGTCGAGGTCGAGTACGGCGACGGCGCGGCCCTCGGCCGCCAGGCGTACGGCGGTGGCGGCGCCAATGCCCCGCGCCGCTCCCGTCACGATGGCGACGCGCTGCTCGGTGGTGGACATGCTTGGTTCTCCTCGCCCTTGGATCGCGGCTCAGCGGACGTCAGGAAGTTCCCGATAACTGAGCAACCGCTTAGTACCTTCAGCAGACGAGACGCTAGAAGCCCTGGCACCCGGTGTCAACGGCCCACGGGGGCAGGGGCGCATGTCACACCGGAAGGCGCCGCTGCCGGACCTGCCGCAGGCGGCGCCGCCAACCGCCGGCTCAGCGCACCAGCAGGTCGAGCAGCCGCTCGACCTCGGCCTCCGGGTCCGTGGTGAGACCGCTGTGGACGGCCCCCGGCTGGACCACCGTGGAGCGTGGTGCGATCAGCCACCGAAAGCGCCGCCCCGCGTCGTCACCGGCAGCCTGACCTGCGGCGTCACCACCGCAGCAGACCCCCTCGACCGCGCGCAGAGCGGCCTGGACGCCCACCACGTCGGCGTGCGGATCGAGGGCCTTCAGCTTGCGCTCGTCCAGATGCGTGCGCGCCGCGACGAAGGACTTCGCCCGGCAGTACACCAGCACGCCCGCGTTGAAGCACTCGCCGCGCTCGACCCGCGGGACGACGCGCAGCAGCGCGTACTCGAAAACAGTGCGCTCGCTCATCGGCCGCCGTCCTTGCTGCTCTGTCCGGCGTCCGCCTGCTCCGCACGGTCCTCACGGGTGGGGCGCGGCCGCGGCGCGAGGCGCTCGGTGAGCCAGCCCGGGGCCTGGGATGCCCGTGTCTTCGTGGGCGCCTCCATCGTGATCCGTTCGTGGACACTGCCGGCGCGTGCCAGCAGCGGCGCCACATACGCCCGGCGCAGCTGGTCCGTCGAGTCGAATCCGGGTTCGCCCGCCAGCCACTCCTCGGGCACATCGGCGACCACCCCGGTCAGCAACTCCTCGGTGACGAGCGGGGCGAGCTCCGCGGCCGCGGCCGCGACGTCCGGCCCGAACGGGGCGAGGACGTGGTCGGAGGCGTTGTACGGCTTCGCCGCCGACGCCTGCGCTCCCGGCCAGTTGTGGTGCCAGATCATCGTGGCCCCGTGGTCGATGAGCCAGAGATCGCCGTGCCAGACCAGCAAGTTGGGGTTCCGCCACGACCGGTCCACATTGTTGATCAGCGCGTCGAACCAGACGACCCGGCCGGCCTCCGCAGGGTCCACCTCGTAGGCGAGGGGATCGAAACCGAGCGAGCCGGGCAGATAGTCCATCCCCAGGTTCAGCCCGCCGCTCGCCTTGAGGAGCTCCTGCACTTCCTGGTCCGGTTCGGCGAGCCCGATGACGGGATCGAGCTGGATCGTCACCAGCTCGGGGACCCGCAGTCCCAGCCGCCTGCCGAGCTCCCCGCAGATGATCTCCGCGACAAGGGTCTTGCGCCCCTGCCCTGCGCCGGTGAACTTCATGACGTACGTGCCGAGGTCGTCGGCTTCGACGATCCCGGGCAGCGATCCGCCCTCCCGCAGGGGCGTGACGTAGCGGGTCGCCGTGACTTCTGTGAGCATTTCGCCAGGCTATACGGCTCGGGCACCTTGCGATCCATGGATGATCACACCGCCTCCGCGGACAGGACGCACAGGACGCCCTGCGGCATCCGCTGCCGCGTCCCGTTCGGCCGGTCCGGGCCCTCCATGCCTTCGAGGGAAGCCGGGGAGCTCGTCCGGGTATACCGCTTACGGCTTCGTGACGTGCCGGTCCGTCGGCGGACGATTCCGCGCCGGGCGTCCTAACGTGGGCGTATGCGTGTACTGGTCACCGGCGGCGCCGGGTTCATCGGTTCGGAGATCGTGCGGACGCTCGTGTCTGCCGGGCACGAGGCGGTGGTGCTCGACGCCCTGCTCCCCTCGGCGCACGGCGGCACCGCGGCACCGCCCGGCGGCGACGGCCGTGACGGCGGACTGATCGTGGCGGACGTACGGGACCGCGAGGCCGTGGGCCGCGCATTGCGGGGAGTCGACGTGGTGTGCCACCAGGCGGCGATGGTCGGCCTGGGGAAGGACTTCGCCGACGCCCCGGAGTACGTCGGTTGCAACGACCTGGGAACAGCCGTGCTGCTGGCCGCGATGGCCGCGGCGGGGGTCCGGAGTCTGGTGCTCGCCGGGTCGATGGTGGTCTACGGGGAGGGCCGCTACACCTGTCCCCGTCATGGCGGTGTCCGGCCGGGCCCACGGGCGGAGGCCGATCTGGTGGCGGGCCGGTTCGAACCGCACTGCCCCGACTGCGGTGCCGAGTTGGAGTCCGGGCTGGTCGCGGAGGACGCTCCCGCCGACCCACGCAACGTGTACGCGGCGACCAAGCTCGCCCAGGAGCATCTCGCCGCAGCCTGGGCTCGCGCGACGGGCGGACGCGCGGTGTCGTTGCGCTACCACAACGTGTACGGACCGGGGATGCCGCGCGACACCCCGTACGCGGGTGTCGCCTCCTTCTTCCGTTCGGCCCTCGCCCGGGGGGAGGCTCCCCGCGTCTTCGAGGACGGCGGTCAGCGACGGGACTTCATCCATGTGCGGGACGTGGCCGCCGCCAACGCGGTGGCGCTGGAGGCGGTCGCGGGACGCGGACCGGGCAGTTTCGCCGCGTACAACACCGGGAGCGGTGAGCCGCACACCATCGGTGAGATGGCTGCCGTGCTGGCCTCGGCCCACGGAGGCCCCGCGCCGGTGACCACCGGTGAGTACCGGCTCGGGGACGTACGCCATGTCACGGCGGACTCGCGACGGCTGCGGGACGAACTGGGCTGGAAGCCGGAGGTCGGGTTCGCCGAGGGCATGGCGCAGTTCGCCGGGGCGCCGCTGCGGGATGCGGCCGCGGGTCTGTCCGCCTGAGGCTCACGCCACGGGCAGGGTCACCTCGAAGCAGCAGCCGCCGGTCACGTTGCGGACCTCCGCCCGGCCGGCGTGTGCCTCGACGATCCCCCGCACGATGGCGAGACCTAGTCCCGCGCCGGCCGGTGGCGTACGGGCGTGGCTGCCGCGCCAGCCGGTGTCGAAGACCCTGGGCAGGTCCTCCTCCGGGATGCCGCCGCAGCCGTCGGTCACCGAGAGGACCACCCCGCCGCCCGTGCGCTGCGCGGCCACGGCGACGGTGCCGTCGGCGGGGGTGCGGCGGATGGCGTTGATCAGGAGGTTGCCCAGGACCCGGTTCATCTCCTTGCCGTCGACCTCGACGGGCACCGCCTCGATCCGGTCGCCGACCAGCCGCACGCCGTGCTCGCGGGCCAGCGGGTCCGCGCCGGCGAGCGCGTCGCCCACCAGGTCGTGGACGGAGATCCGCGTGGGGCTCAGGGTGAGCGAGCCGGCATGGATGCGGGAGAGTTCGAAGAGGTCGCCGACCATGTCGTTCATCCGCTCCACCTCGGTGCGTATCTGCCGCAGATAGCGTCCCGAATCGACGGCCATGCCGTCCTCCAACGCCTCGGACATGGCGCGCAGCCCGGCGAGCGGGGTGCGCAGGTCGTGCGAGATCCAGGCAACGAGCTCACGCCGCGAGGTCTCCAGGGCGCGCTCCCGCTCGCGTGAACTGTCGAGCTTGGCACTGGTGGCGGCCAGTTCCCTCGTGAGAGCCGCGAGTTCGGCAGTGGCCGGGGCCTCGGGGGCCGCGAAGGTGCCGCCGTCGCCGAATGAGCGGGCGGCGAGGGTCAGTTCGCGGCTCCTCGCCGCCACCCAGCGGCCCAGCAGCATCGCGGTGACGAGCGAGACGACGGCGGCCATGGCGAGGACGGTCGTGACCACCGTCAGGTCGTGCGGCGACAGGAACATGGCCCAGGCGACGGCCAGTGTTCCGGCGAGCATCGCGGTGACGGCCACGGCGGCCACGACGGTCAGCGAGACGACCAGCGAACGGCGCCGGGACAGCCGCAGCACGAGTGCGCCGAGCAGTCCGGCCGCGGCGGCGCCCAGGAAGGCGAGGAGCGCGATGAGGAGGATGTCGGTCATGACGGTGTTCCGGAGGCGGAATCGGCGGAGGCGTGGATGGCAGCCCTGCCCGGGAGGTCCAGGCGGTAGCCGACACCCCAGACCGTGCGGATCAGCTCCGGGCGGGCCGGATCGGCCTCGACCTTCCCGCGCAGGCGGCGGACGTGGACGGTCACTGTCGACAGGTCCCCGAAGTCCCAGCCCCAGACCCCGCGCATCAGCTCCTCCCGGGTGAACACCTGCCCCGGGTGGCGCAGGAGGAAGGCGAGCAGGTCGAACTCCCGCAGCGTGAGGGCCAGCGCACGGCCCTCCCAGGTCGCACTTCTGGCCGCGGGGTCGAGGACGAGCCCCGCGCCTTCGAGCAGCGCGGAGCGGCCGCCGGAAGTCGCGGCGGCCCTGACGCGGCGGAGCACGGAGTCGACGCGCAGGACGAGTTCGCGGGGGCTGAAGGGCTTGGTCACGTAGTCGTCCGCGCCCGTCTCCAGACCGAGGATGCGGTCGTCCTCGTCGCCGCGTGCGGTCAGCATGATGACGGGCACCGGTCCGTGCGCCCGCATGCGGCGGCAGACCTCGAAGCCGTCCATCCCGGGCAGCATCAGGTCCAGGACGGCCAGGTCCGGGCGACGGGCGGCGTACTGCTCGAGCGCGGCGGGGCCGTTCGCCGCGCGGGCCACCTCGTATCCGGCGCCACTCAGGTATCCGGCGACCACTTCCGCGACGGTGGGGTCGTCGTCCACGACGAGTACGCGGCCGCGCCCTCCCGGTTTCGTGCCGGTCGCCGGCATGGGCTTCTCCTCCGCCGGACGCACCCCGTCGGCGGGGACGGACTGTGGAGTGTCCGGAGTCGTCTGCATGCCCCCACCTTGGCATCCGGGGCGCGGAGCCGGGGACGCCCGTGTGCCGCTGCCCGGCGACGTCCACATTTCGTAAGAATCTGGAACCCGAAATGCCCGCTTCCTCTCCGTAGGGTGATCCGGGTGACCCTTCCTTCCGATACTTCCGCCCTCCGTGCCGACATCGTCCTGCCATGTCTGGACGAGGCTGCCGCACTGCCCGCGGTGCTGGCCTCGGTCCCTCGTGGCTGGCGGGCGATCGTCGTGGACAACGGCTCCACCGACGGCTCGGCGGAGCTGGCCCGGTCCCTCGGTGCGACCGTGGTGCACGAACCCCGGCGCGGGTTCGGCGCGGCCTGTCAGGCAGGGCTCCTCGCCTCCGACGCGGAGTTCGTCTGCTTCTGCGACTGCGACGGTTCGCTGGATCCCGGGCTGCTGCCCGGCTTCGTCCGCCGGGTCGCCGACGGTGAGAGCGATCTCCTGCTCGGCCGCCGCCGTCCCGAGGAGCGCGGCGCCTGGCCGCTGCACGCGCGGGCCGGCAATGCGGCGCTGGCCCGCATGCTCCGCCGCCGCACGGGACTGCGGCTGCACGACCTGGGGCCGATGCGGGCCGCACGCCGGACCGATCTGCTGGCGCTCGATCTCACCGACCGGCGCAGCGGCTACCCGCTGCAGATGGTCGTGCGCGCGGCCGACGCGGGACTGCGGGTCACCGAGACGGACGTCCCGTACGTCGCGCGGACGGGAAAGTCGAAGGTCACCGGCACCTGGCTGGGCACCTGGCACGCGGTGCGCGACATGCGCGCCGTGCTGAGTGAGCCGCCGGTCCGGGCGGGGGCCTCTCGATGAGGGCATCCGATCCCGGCGCCGCCCGTTCGGGGCCGGCCGGGTCGACTACCCTGCTGGTCATCGCCAAGGAGCCGCTGCCCGGCCGGGTCAAGACCCGGCTCACCCCTCCCTTCTCGCCCGTCGAGGCCGCACGGCTCGCCGAGGCCGCCCTGGGTGACACCCTGCGTACCGTCGGCGCCCTGCCGGCCGCGCGGCGGGCGGTCGTCCTGGACGGGGCGCCCGGACCGTGGCTGCCGCCCGGCATCGAGGTGGTGGCACAGAGCACGGGAGGTCTCGACGAGCGGCTCGCCGCCGCGTTCGGCGCGTGCGCGGGGCCGACACTCCTGATCGGCATGGACACCCCGCAGGTCTCTGCGGCCGATCTGGCCCCCGTACTGAGCCCCGGCGCCTGGGACGGCTGCGACGCCTGGTTCGGCCCTGCCGAGGACGGCGGCTTCTGGGCGCTGGGCCTGGTTGAACCGGATCCCGAACTCCTGCGCGGTGTGCCGATGTCCGTACCCGAGACCGGTGCCGTGCAGCGGCGCAGGCTGGTCGATGCCGGGCTGGCCGTTCGCGATCTTCCCTTGCTGCGGGACGTGGACACGGCGGCAGATGCCCTGGCGGTCGCGGCCCTCGCGCCGCACGGGCGGTTCGCCGCCGAGCTCGCCCGGCTGACCGGGACGGCGGTCCGATGAGCCGCTCGGGACCGGACCGCGGTGTGGTGATCCCGTCGCGCCCGGACGTCACCTCATGGAGCACCGACCCGTACTCCAACGCCCTGCGCAACGGACACGGGCCGCTCTTCCTCCGCCGTACGGACGGCTGGCTGCTGCCCCTCGACGTCGAACGCTGGTGCGCCGACGCGGACGCCGCGGACCTGTCGGCGCTGCGGCGGTGCGAGGGCCCCGTACTGGACATCGGGTGCGGGCCCGGGCGGCTGGTCGCCGCGCTGGCGGCCCGCGGCCACCGCGCCCTCGGCATCGACGTCAGCGAGGCCGCCGTAGACCGCACCCTGCGGCTCGGAGCGTCCGCCCTGCACCGGTCCGTCTTCGAGCCGCTGCCCGGCGAGGGGCGTTGGGGCACGGTTCTCCTCGTCGACGGCAACATCGGCATCGGAGGCGATCCGCGGCACCTTCTGCACCGCACGGCGGACCTGCTCGCCCCCGGTGGACTCCTCATCGCCGAGACCGCGCCGCAGGACATCGACGAACGGGTCCGGGTTCAGTTGGACGACGGACGCTCCTCCGGCCCCGGACCGGCACGGACCGCCCCCTTCCCGTGGGCCCGGCTCGGCACACCCGCCCTGATGAGGTACGCCCTCCCCCATGGGCTGCACTCCGTCGATCAGTGGGACGCGGGCGGCCGCTCCTTCGTCTCCCTGCGGCGCGGCCGGACCGTCCGGACCACCAGGCACAGCCCCGACACGAGGAACAGCGCTGCCGTGATCAGCAGCCAGTTCCCCAGGAACACATCGGGGGACAGCCCGCTCGCCGGCTCGTAGCGCTCCGCCTGCCGGGTGATCAGCGGGAACCACACGAGCAACAGCAGTCCGGAGATGAACGCCGGCACGCGGACGAAGTTCACCGAGACGGAACGCGGGCGGAAGGACCTGCGCAGCAGCAGGTCCGCCCCTGCGTACACCGGAACCAGCACCAGGTCGTGCACGAGGGCCGCGCCGACGAACCACACGATGACGCCGAGCGTGTCCCCCGCCAGCAGCCGTACACCGGCGTATCCGGCCAGGGCGAAGGAAGCGGCCATCATGACGAGGTGCAGGGGCCCCTCCCCGTACCGACGCCGCAGGAGCGCGCGGGGATCCGTTCTGTTCACAGCTCTCCGAAGGTCAGCCGGGCCACCCATTTGGTGTTGAGTACGCCGGGGGCGGCCGGGACGATGATCCGCGCCGGGTATCCGTGATCGGGTGACAGTTCCTCGCCGTTGACCCGCATCGCCAGCAGCGAACGCGGGTCCCGTACCTGGTTGTCGCGGAGCGCCGCCCGGCGGAACGGCCCGCTGCGCTGGACCGATTCGACCAGCACGCCCGGTGGCTGGTCCGGGTACCCGGCGAGCGCCGCCAGATCCCGCAGCCGTACGCCGCGCCACCACTGGTCGGAGGTGGACCAGCCCTCCACGCACGCGATCGGAAGCGCCGCGCTGTGCTGGTCCATGGCCAGCAACTGCTCCCGGGTGAACCGGAGGTCCCCGGCCGGCCCACTGACGGTGAGCCACCAGCCCTCCCCCGTATCGGCCGTGGTGACGCCGACGGCGGCGGCCGTCTTGTTGATCTGGAAGCCGTTGGGTCCGGAGCCCGGCTCGGCGGCACCGTGCGGGGTGAGCACCGCGAGACGCCTCAACGGCCCGTCGAAGCTCCGCCCGGCCGACGTGACCAGGAGGACCGATGAGCCGGCACCCACCATGGCCAGCGCGCCGCGCCGGGACAGGGTCGGCGCGGCGGGAAGGGGGGCCTCCAGCCGGTCACCCCGAACCGTCCCGCTCAGTCCCCCCGACCGCAGCACCCGAACGGCCTGCGGCGCCCGCAGGCCCGCATGGGCGAGGAACGCGGCGAAGAACACCCACGCCCCGTAGAAGTGCAACGGGTAGAAGGAGCCCGGAAACAGGTACTCCAGCTGGATGTTGAGCAACCCGGTGAGGAACTGGAACAGCGCACCACCCACGAGCAGCAGCAGCGAGATCCGTTCCAGCGCGTGCCCGAGGGAGCGGACCGGCGGCAGTGCGAAGAGTCTGGGAACCACCGACCACAGCTTTGCCAGCAGGACCGGGACGAGCACGATCCCCACGGTGACGTGGAGGCCCTGCGTCAGCCGGTACAGCCAGTGCGGCCCGGTCGGCCAGGCGAAGAGGTAGAAGCCGAGCAGCCCCTTGCCTGGGGTCTTGTCGTTGACCGGATTCAGGTCCGGGTTGTAGGCGGCGTACGACAACAGGCCCGTGACGAAGAGCAACGTGATCCCGACGAGCAGGACGAGGCCGAGCACCGCGGTGAACCGCACTCCCCGTACGGGACTGCGCCAGAACCCGGGCGCCGAGGGAAGGCGTTCGGGGAGCGTCGCGGCGCGTCCGGAAAGGAGCCGGGAAAGGGAAGCGGGAGGTGTCGGACTGTTCCGACGGCTGTCGCCCATGTCCCGACGCTATGCCCGCGGAACCTGGGAGGGGCGGGTGCGACTCCTGACGAAACGATGACGTCACCCCTCGGAGCGTACGGGCCCGGCACCCCGCCCACTCCTGCCCGGAGGCCCACCGACGCAGTCCGGAATCTGACGGTTCGGTGACGCGCCCCGCCGGCACCCGCCACCGCGGCACCGCCGTGCGTACGGTGCCTGCGTGAAGACCGAGGACCGCACCGAGCACATCACCGAGCCGACCGCACAGCGCTCCGGGCACCGCCGTGACCTCGTGGCCGCCGGCGCGGGCATCATGCTGGTCACGGCCGCCGTGCTCGTCGGCCACGCCATCGAGAACGCCGACCACACCCTCTACGTCCGCTGGGCGCCCCTGCTGGCGACGTGGTACCCGCACGTCGGCCCCGGCACGGTGGCCGCCCCGGCCGTCGCCGTGGCCGTCGTCGCGTACGGCCCCGTCCTCGCCGGCCGGCTCCGTCGGCGGGCACTGCTTCTCAGTTGCTACGCCGCCTCTCTCGCCTGGGTCTTCTCGCTCGCGCTGATCGACGGCTGGGAGCGTGGCATCGCCGTACGTCTCACCACGAAGCACGAGTACCTGAGAGTCATCGGCCGCTTCGACGACATCGGTGCCGCTCTGCAGGGCTTCAACGACCACATCCTGATCGGACCTCCGGGCAACTGGCCCGCCCATGTCGCGGGACACCCGCCGGGCGCCACCCTCACCTTCGTCCTGCTGGACCGCGTCGGGCTCGGCGGCGGCGCCTGGGCCGGGATCTGGTGCATCGTGACCGGCGCCTCCGCGTCGGTGGCGGCCCTGATCGCCGTTCGTGCCCTGACGGACGAGCACACCGCCCGCCGCGCCGCGCCCTTCACCGTCCTCGCACCCGTCGCGGTCTGGGCCGGTACCTCGGCCGACGGCTACTTCACCGCGGTGGCCGCCTGGTCCATCACCCTGCTCGCCCTGGCCGCGACCCGCACGGTCCGCAGCCCCGCAGCCGCCGCGCTGGGGGCGGGCCTGCTGTACGGCCTGGTCTGCTACCTCAGTTACGGGCTGACGCTGATCGCACTCCTGCTCCTCGCCGTACTCGTGCTGACTCGCACCGCACGGCCGCTCGTCCCTTTCGTGCTGGGAGCGCTGGTCGTACCGGCCGCCTTCACGCTCGCGGGCTTCAACTGGTGGGAGGCGTACCACCTGCTCGTCGATCGCTACTACCAGGGGGCGGGGGGACTCCGGCCGTACTCCTACTGGGTCTGGGCGAACTTCGCCTGCACCGCGATCGCCGTCGGACCTGCGACGCTCGCGGGCCTGCGCCGGACGGCGGTGGGTGTCCCCGGAGCCGTGCGCGCCCTGCGAACCGGGACGACGGCTTCGCCGCACCGCCTGGTCCTGTTCGTCTCGGCGGCGTTCCTCGCGCTGCTGGCCGCCGACCTGTCAGGGATGAGCAAGGCGGAGACGGAACGGATCTGGCAGCCCTTCATCCTCTGGCTGCTCCCCGCCACCGCGCTCCTGCCCGTACCGCGCCGACGCGGCTGGCTGGCCGCACAGGCAGTCGTGGCCCTGACGGTCAACCACGTGTTCTGGACCGGATGGTAGGCACGGGGCCGGACCGCGTACGGGCGCGTCCGCGCGTCTGCATGTGGTGGCAGGGCGTCCGTCCCTCCCCGTGAGGCTTGCCATCGCCCTCATGTTTACGCAAACATGTATCCGGCAGGGATTCCGGCCGCCGTGCGCCGGATCGCTCGCGCACCCCCTTGAGCACAGGAGCAGCAGCACATGTCCGTTCTTCAGATCGACGACGGCGGATTCCGACTCGACGGTGAACCCTTCCGGGTCCTGTCCGGTGGGCTGCACTACTTCCGGGTCCATCCGGCGCAGTGGGCAGACCGACTCCGCAAGGCCCGCCTCATGGGTCTCAACACGGTCGAGACGTATGTCCCCTGGAACCTCCACCAGCCGCGTCCGGACCGGTTCCACATGGACGGCGGACTCGACCTGCCCGCCTTCCTCGGCCTCGCCGCCGCGGAAGGCCTCCACGTCCTGCTCCGTCCCGGGCCCTACATCTGCGCCGAGTGGGAGGGCGGCGGCCTGCCCTCCTGGCTCCTGGAGCAGCCCGACATCCGCCTGCGCACCCGCGACCCCCGCTATCTCGCCGCGGTCGACGACTACTTCACCCGGCTCCTCACCCCGCTCCAGCCCTACTTCGCCACCCGCGGCGGACCGGTACTCGCCGTGCAGGTGGAGAACGAGTACGGGGCGTACGGCGACGACTCCGCCTACCTGGAGCACCTCGCCGACTCGCTGCGGCGCTGCGGTGTCGACGTGCCGCTGTTCACCTGCGACCAGCCCGCGGACCTGGAGCGTGGCGGGTTGCCGGGGGTCCTCGCCACGGCCAACTTCGGTAGCCGCTCCACCCAGAACCTCGCGGCTCTGCGCGCACACCGGCCGACCGGACCGCTGGTGTCCACGGAGTTCTGGATCGGCTGGTTCGACCGCTGGGGCGGCCACCACGTGGTCCGTGACCCGGACCAGGCGGCACAGGAGCTGGACGAGGCCCTGGCGGCCGGGGCCTCGGTGAACCTCTACATGTTCCACGGCGGCACGAACTTCGGCTTCACCAACGGCGCCAACGACAAGCACACCTACCGGCCGACCGTCACCTCCTACGACTACGACGCACCCCTCGACGAAGCCGGGGACCCCACCGAGAAGTTCACCGCATTCCGCGAGGTCATCGCCAAGTACGCACCGGTCCCCGCTGAGCCTGTTCCCGCGCGCGCGGACAAACTCGCCCTGGCGGCAGTGGCGTTGAACGAGAGTGCCGGCCTGTTCGACTGGGCTCCGAGCCTCGGTGACGCCGTCGGGTCCCTGAATCCGCTGACGATGGAGCAACTGCGCCAGGACTTCGGATTCGTCCTCTACGAGACGGTCCTGGCGGCCGCCGGACCCGCCCTGCTCGAACTGGAGCACGTCCGCGACCGCGCCCAGGTCTTCCTCGACGGCCGGAGCGTCGGGGTCCTGGAGCGGGAGAACCACGAGCACGCCCTCTCCTTCACCGTGCCCCGCGCGGGCTGCGTCCTCAGCCTGCTCGTCGAGAACCAGGGCCGCGTCAACTACGGGCCGGGCATCCACGACCGCAAGGGGCTGCCCGGCAGGCTCCTGCTGGACGGCACGGAGCTCGTCGGCTGGACCAACCGGCCGCTGCCTCTGACCTCTCTCGACGGACTGGGCTTCGCCGCCACGACCACGACGCCGACCGGTCCGACCTTCCACCGCGGGACCTTCGAACTCGCCGGTACGGCGGACACCTTCCTCCACCTCGACGGCTGGACCAAGGGCAGTGCGTGGATCAACGGTTTCGCACTGGGCCGCTACTGGTCCCGCGGGCCCCAGCGGTCCTTGTACGTCCCCGCGCCGGTGCTCCAGGAGGGCACCAACGAGATCGTCGTTCTCGAACTGCACGCGGCCCATCGCGCCCGTACCGTCGACTTCCGGGAGACCCACGACCTCGGCCCCACCGACGAGTAGGTGCAGGTCCGTCACCGGGCGTAAACACATGCCGCTGTCGGTGAGGGGTTGCTCGGGCGGGGGCGGGACGGGCCCCACTGCCGCAGCCGACGGTCCGGCGGCGCCTCCGACCCCCACCGGGTCCGGTGAGGGCACAAGTTGCGGTCTCAGGCGTCGGGGGGAGTACCGCGGCGGGACCCGTCGTTCTGGTGCGCGACCGCGTCGGAGAGCTGCGCGCACAGGCGCTCGATCTCGCCGTGGGTGCGGTTCCGTTCGGTGACGACCGCGGTGAGGAGCAGGGCGGTGAGGGAGACCGTGCCGTTGAACGCCTGGAGGGTGACCATGTTCGTGAGGAGGTCCTGGTGGGCGAAGGGGCCGGTCATCCGCCCGGAGGCGAGGATCGCGAGCGTGGAGACGCCCAGGGCGCACGGTGCGGCTCCCGCACGTTCGAAGCGGAACGAGGCCCAGATCAGGAAGGGGAACACGAGAAAGAGCAGAGATGAGCTGCCGGCGTTGGTCGCCAGGAGCGTCACGGTCAGGGTGCACGCCGCCAGTGCCGCCGCCTCGACCCAGATCATGGCGCTGACACCGCGTGGCCACCGGGCCCATCGGACCACGAGCAGGAAGGGGGTGACAACGAGCACGCCCATGGCATCGCCGGTCCACCACACGGACCAGGTCGGCCAGAAGCCGCTGGCCGGGAGTACCCCTGACAGCAGGAGGGTGCTGCTGCCGATGGTCGCGCTGATCAGCATGGGAGCCAGGGCGCCGAGGAAGACCAGGGCCAGCGCATCCTGCAGACGGTCGAGGCCGTTGTGGAAACCGGCGCGGTTCAGCAGCAGGTAGGAGCAGATCGGGGCGAAGGTGTTGCCGACGACGATCGCCAGTACCGAGGGGACCGTGGGGCCGATGGAGATGTTGACCGCGAGGGCGCCGACAGCGATTCCGGGCCAGACCCGCGCTCCGAACAGGAGCAGGGCGGCGACCGCGATACCGGTCGGCGGCCATAGGGGCGTGACCTGGCCACGCACCAGTTGCTGGAGCAGTCCCAGGCGGGCGGTCGCGTAGTAGAGGGCGGCGACCGCCAAAATCGTCAGAGCAGTGGCCTTGTGCCGCCCGATTTGTGAGAAGTCCACCACATCAGCATCAGACACCATCCCGAGCGGTCAGGGCCTGACGGACGCGCCGACGCCACGGCCATGCAGGCGGGCGGTACGTCTGCGTCTGTACTACCGGGTGCCCGGCGGCCCCTCGTAGCGGACGACGAGAACGGCGGCATCGTCATCGTGTCCGGTGCGGTCCGCGACCCGGATCACCCGCGAGGCCAGGACGTCGGGCGCGACACCATGTGCGGAGGCCACCAGCCCCGCCACCTCCGCCAGCCCCTCCTCGATCGGGTAGGCCGGTCCTTCCACGACGCCGTCGGTCAGCAGGACGAGGTAGCCGGGCTGCGTCACGCGTCGGTGGACTACCGGGTAGCTCTGGCCGGGCAGAATCCCCAGAGGGACCCCGCCGGCGTCCAGGGACACACCCGAATCACCCGCGTCGGTGCCCCACACCATCGGGACGTGGCCGGCCCGGGCTATACGGAGATCGCCGCTCTGCGGTACGAAGCTCAGCAGGCAACAGGTGGTGAAGAGGTCGCCGCCGAGCGAGATCAGCAAGTCATTGGCGCTGGTCAGCACCTCCCCGGGGTCGGCCGTGACACTGGCGAGGGCCCGCAGGCTGGCCCGCGCCTCCCCCATGAAGGCGGCGGCCTCCACTCCGTGGCCCTGCACATCGCCGATGACCACCCCCGCCACCCCGTCCCTCATCGGGAAGGCGTCGTAGAAGTCACCGCCGACAGCAAGACCGTCCTGCGAGGGCGCGTACCGGGCCGCCAGTCGGACGCCCGGAAAATCGGGCAGTTCGGCAGGGAGCATGTGCCGCTGCAGCGCCATGCCGAGCTCCGCCCGGGCACGCTGGAGCCTGACGTTCTCCAGTGCCTGATCGACAAGGCGCCCAAGGGTGAGGAGAAGTTCCTGGGTGCTGTCCGGCGCTCTGCGGTGTCGGTACATGACATTCCTGAGGATTCCGTTCCCCCTGATCAAACCCTAGCCCGGTCGCCGCCACCTGGCGCGGACGGCCGGCACCCGCCCGGCCGCGGCGGGGGTGCGATCCCCTCCGCCGGCATGCGGCGGCGCCATCCCCATGCCGGGTGAGGCGGGCCCGTGGATCAGCCCGTCCGCCCGCGAGATGTCCGACGAAGCCGTGAGGCCGCAGCCGGTGGTCCGAAGGAGATCAGACCTCCGTATACGGAGCCGTGCTCGCGCGCACGACCAGCCGGGTCGGCACCAGCGTCGTGCCGCCCTCCACGGCCTTGCCACCCAGCTCCGCCAGGATGGCGTCGACGCACAACTCCCCCACCCGGGCGAAGTCCTGGTGGACGGTGGTCAGAGGCGGGATGAAGGAGGCGCTCTCGGTGATGTCGTCGAAGCCCACGACGCTCATGTCCTCGGGTACGCGCTTTCCGCGCTCATGGAGTGCCCTCAGCACGCCGAGTGCCATCTGGTCGTTCGCCACGAACACCGCGGTGCAGTCGGGCTCGTCGGCCAGCCGCAGGCCCGCCTCGTAGCCGGATGCGGGGGCCCAGTCGCCCCGCAGCAGGGGCGGCACCTCCCGCCCCTCCTCACGCAGCGCCGACTCCCAGGCGACCGCGCGGCGACCCGCCGCGAACGACTCCTCCGGGCCCGCCAGGTGCCAGACCGTACGGTGCCCGAGTTCGAGGAGGTGGCGCACGGCCGTACGGGCACCCTGGTGCTGGTCGGTGTCCACCACGTGGAAGCGGTCGCCGGCGTCCGAGTCCACCACGACGACGGTCACATGCGGCGGCAGGGTCAGCAACGCCGTGTCGAGCAGGTGCACTTCCATGATCAGGACGACCGCGTCGACCGCGAGTTCGTCGAGCCGCGTGAAGGCTCCTCTGACGTTGTCCTGGGTCGGGGCGTCGATCGGGATCAGCGTGACCGCGTACCCCGCGTGCGAGGCGAACTTCGCGATGGCTTCCAGGGTCCGCACGTTGCCGGTGCTGGACAGGCTCATGGTGATGACGCCGATGGTCCGGAAGTCGCCTCGCTTGAGAGCGCGGGCGGCGCTGTTGGGCCGGTAGCCGAGCTCCTTCATGGCGTCCAGCACCTTCTGCCGGGTCCGGTCGATGACGGCCGGGTCCCCGTTGGACACCCGGGAGACCGTCTGCGACGAGACGCCGGCGACCCGGGCGACGTCAGCCATCGACACCCGTGGCTGCCTGCCTTTCGCGGCGCGGCGGCCGCCCTTGTCCACCGTCTCCGCACGAGCGGCCGCGTCTTTCTCCGTCACCGGTCTTCCTTCCATCGACTCCCACCCCATGCTTGACGACCCCCACCGGGAGTGTCACCATCACGCTACCGATGATTACGTAAACATTTCTCATCGGGCACAGCCTGATCCGGCCGCTTCCGGCCCGAAGGCCCTCGTCCCTCCTCACAACGGACCGGTCGGTCACCGACACAAGGAACCAGCCATGACGCTCCTGCCGACTCCGGCGAAGGCACTACCACCACCCCGCGTGCGAGCGCGCTCCCGCCTCCGCAGGCAGGCCCTCGTCGGGTGGGGGTTCGCAGGTCCGTTCGTCGCGGTCTTCGGCCTCGTCTTCCTTGCGCCGATCGGATACGCGCTGTATCTCAGCCTCTTCCGCGACCGGCTCATCGGCGGGAACTCCTTCGTCGGCATGGACAACTACCAGCAGGCGCTGACGGACCCGCAGTTCTGGGAGGGACTGGCCAGGGTCGGGCTGTTCCTGGCCGTACAGGTGCCCATCATGCTGGGCATCGCGCTGCTGGTCGCGCTGGCCATCGACAGCGGGCGTCTGTACGGCAAGGCCTTCTTCCGCATATCGATCTTCCTGCCCTACGCCGTACCCGCGGTCGTCGCGAGCCTGATGTGGGGCTTCATCTACGGCACCCGGTTCGGTCTGGTCGGCAACATCAACGACGCCTTCGGCGTCGCCCTTCCCGACCCGCTCTCCCCCGCACTGGTGCTCACCTCCATCGGCAACATCGTGACCTGGGAATTCGTCGGGTACAACATGCTGATCTTCTACTCGGCGCTCAAGGTCGTGCCCCGCTCGCTCCACGAAGCCGCCGCGATCGACGGCGCCGGCGAGTGGCGGGTCATCACCGCGGTCAAGCTGCCGGCGATCCGCGGCGCCCTGGTCATCGCGACGATCTTCTCGGTCATCGGCAGCTTCCAGCTCTTCAACGAGCCGAGCATCCTGCAGAAGCTCGCCCCGAACGCGATCACGAGCGACTTCACCCCCAACCTCTACACCTACTCGCTGTCCTTCTCCGGCCGGCAGCACAACTACGCGGCCACGGTGGCGATCGTGATGGGCGTCATCACCGCGATCATCGCGTACAGCGTCCAGCTGCGCGGAATGCGGAAGGGCTGAGCCATGACCACGAACCTCGCCGGAGTCGACGCGAACGCCGCGGACCCCGCCGGCCCCGCCGGGACCGCGCGCACCTCCCGGGGATCCGGCCGGCCGGCCCTGCGGCCCCGCCGTCGCCCCCACACCCCGCTCAACCCCCGCCCCAGCATCCCGCTGACCCTCCTGACCGGACTGGTCCTCCTCTACTCACTGCTTCCGCTGGCCTGGCTGGTCATCAACGCGACCAAGGACCAGAAGGGCCTGCTCGGGTCCTCGGGCCTGTGGTTCGGCGAGGACTTCAACCTCTGGGACAACATCTCCCGGACGCTGGCCTACGACGACGGTGTCTTCGTCCGCTGGCTGCTCAACACCCTTCTGTACGTCGCCGCGGGAGCCGGCGGCGCCACGATCCTCGCCGTCCTGGGCGGATACGCCCTGGCCAAGTACCGATTCCCCGGCCGGCGCGCCGTGTTCGCGGTCGTCATCGGTGCGGTGGCCGTGCCGGGCACGGCTCTCGCGGTACCCACGTTCCTGATGTTCAGCAGCATGGGCCTGACGAACACCCCGTGGGCCGTCATCATCCCCTCCCTGATCTCCCCGTTCGGGCTCTACCTGATGTGGGTGTTCGCCGCCGAGGCGGTACCCGCGGAACTCCTCGAAGCGGCCCGCGTCGACGGCTCAGGCGAACTGCGCACCTTCTTCCGCATCGCCCTGCCGCTGTTGATGCCGGGAACGGTCACCGTGCTGCTCTTCTCCATGGTCGCGACCTGGAACAACTACTTCCTGCCGCTGATCATGATCAAGGACCCGGACTGGTACCCGCTCACCCTCGGTCTCAACGCCTGGAACGCCCAGGCCCAGACGGCAGGCGGCGAGGCCGTCTTCGACCTCATCATCACCGGCTCCCTGCTCACGATCGTGCCGATCGTCGTGATCTTCCTCCTGCTCCAGCGGTACTGGCAGTCCGGCCTGGCCGCAGGCAGCGTCAAGGAGTGAATCCGCCCCCACACGCGCCCTCCCCTCCCCTTCCCCGAGCACCGAACCAGGAGCACCACGCATGAGGACACACAGCACTCGCCGGCTTCTCGCCGCGGTCGCCGCGGTCTGCGCCATCACCCTCGCCGCGACCGCCTGCGGCTCCTCCGATCCGGCCGAGGACGGCGACACGAAGGACGTCGCGTCCGCGCTGGCGAAGGGAGGCAAGATAACGGTGTGGGCCTGGGAACCCACGCTCAAGACGGTGGTTGCCGACTTCGAGAAGAAGTACCCGAAGGTCGACGTCGAACTCGTCAACGCGGGCACCGGCGACAAGCAGTACAGCGCTCTGCAGAACGCCATCGCCGCCGGCTCCGGCGCCCCCGACGTGGCGCAGATCGAGTACTACGCCCTCGGCCAGTTCGCGATCGGCAAGTCCGTGGAGGACCTCGCCGGCTACGGCGCCGCCGGACACGACAAGAAGTTCACCAACGGCCCCTGGAACGCCGTGACGTACGACAAGGCCGTCTACGCCCTGCCCATGGACTCCGGCCCGATGGCGCTGTTCTACAACAAGAAGGTCTTCGACAAGCACCACATCGAGGTCCCCACCACGTGGGACGAGTACGTCGAGGCAGCGCGCACCCTGCACAAGGCCGACCCCAAGGTCTTCATCACCAACGACACCGGCGACGCGGGCGCCACCACCAGCCTCATCTGGCAGGCGGGTGGCCGTCCGTACAAGGCCGAAGGCGCCGACGTCACGGTCGACTTCAAGGACGCGGGCACCAGGACGTACACCAGCACCTGGCAGAAGCTGCTGGACGAGGACCTGATCGCACCGATCAGCTCCTGGAGCGACGAGTGGTACAAGGGCCTGGCCGACGGCAGCATCGCCACCCTGTCCATCGGCGCCTGGATGCCCGCCAACTTCACCTCGGGCGTCGCCTCCGCGTCCGGTGACTGGCGCGTGGCCCCGCTCCCCCAGTGGACCAAGGGCAGGACGGACAGCGCCGAGAACGGGGGCAGTTCCCTCGCCGTCCCGAAGGCCGCCAAGAACAGGGAACTGGCTTACGCCTTCGCCGAGTTCGCGACCACGGGCGCCGGCGCCACGGCCCGCGTCGGCGAAGGCGCCTTCCCCGCCACCCGGGCGGACCTGGAATCGAAGACCTTCCTGGAGACCGCGTTCCCCTACTTCGGCGGCCAGCAGGCCAACAAGGTCTTCGCCGACTCGGCCCGCAACGTGGGCAGCGACTGGTCGTACCTGCCGTACCAGGTGTACGCGAACTCCGTCTTCAACGACACCGTGGGCAAGTCGTACGTCTCCTCGACCCCCCTGTCGCAGGGGCTGGAAGCCTGGGAGCAGTCCAGCATCAAGTACGGCAACGACCAGGGGTTCAACGTCAACAAGTAGTCCGGGGAACGAGGCGGCGGCTGTGCGGGACCTCTTCGGCACAGCCGCCTTCCCTGATCCGCAAACGGGTCTCCAGGGCTGTCCGAGCGGGGACTTGGGTTCGCGGAAGCGCCGATGAGCTGTGTGATGATGCACCGATGTCAACCGTCTCAGGGGAGAGACCGGGCGGGTGAGAAGGGCGGGAACACAGCGTGCGCAAGGGTGGGGCATCCATACCGGACGAGGAGTGGGAGCGCTTTCTGCGGGAGGCCGAGGCGGGGATTCCGGGCGCGCCCGAGGAACCTTCGGCGCGTGCCCGGATGGTGGCGCGGCGGCTGCGTGAGGCGCCCGGTCGGCCGGAGGGGTGGCGAACCCACCAACCGCGGCGGCCGCGAACGGGAAAAGGCTGGTACGCGGTCGGTCTGCTGGTGGTGGTCGTCCTGCTGGTCGTGGTGATGATTCCGGGGCGGGTGGCCGGGTGGTTCGGAGTCGGAGTCGGTGGGAGTGCGCCGCTCGCCGCCGAGTCGGAACGTCCGGACCAGCCGCCGGCGAATGAGCTGGCGGCCCTACCACCCACGTTGGAGGAGCCGTTCAGGGGGTCGCCGGCGGAGCGGTGGGGCGACGGGACGGCATCACTCGTCCTGCCTGCGGCACGGGTGACCGGCTGGATGAGCAAGGAGCAGGTCGCACAGGCGCTCGACCGGACCCGAGACTTCCTCGCGGAGTCCAGCCTGGATCCTGGTGTGCTGCGCGGGGAGCGGCCGGGGAAGGCGATCGCGTTGATCAATCCGTACCAGCAGGACGTCAACGACTACCTGGCGACCGCGTTCCGCGCCCCGAGCCGGGAGAACAATCCTCTGAAGCTGTTCAGCCGTTTCGCGGAAACGAAGACGCGGCTTGTCGGGAACGTGGTCAGGACACGCGGACGGATCACGTACCAGGAGGGTGAGCGCGGCGCGGTCGAGGTAGCCACTGATGTCACGTACGTCTATCCGGTCGTACGCGCTGCGGCAGGAAGTGACGAAGTCACCCGCACCATTGTGCGCCGCGAGGTCGTCATGAGCTGGGACGACCCGTCGAAGGTGAAGATCAGGCCCGGGACGTTCTCCCTCGTCTCCTACAAGTCGGACACCACCAACGGCGGCTGTGACACCTACACCGGCTACTTCACCCCCGAGTTCAGGGCCGAACGCGCGGCCAACGGCTCGGGGGACGGCCCCGAGGTCGACCCGTACGACCGGAGCACGTCGTTGGAGGCGCGCATCCGTGAGAGCGGCGAAGCAGGGTGCGGGAGAGCCACACGGCTGTGATCAGGTGGGGGCGGGTGCGCGGCGCACGGGATCCGGCGTCCGAGGGGATGTATGAGGTGGGGGCGGGAACTTCGCCGGCGTCTGAACACGGGAGCTCTTCGGTCCGTACCACTGACGACGTCATGTATTCCGATGAAGGGAAAGCCGGCATGAGCGCATCGCAGGAGCGCCAGGTCCACTTCGGGCGCCGCACCGTCGTCGCGGCGGTCGGCGCAGCCGGAGTGGCCGCCGCACTCACCGCGTGCGGCGGCTCGAAGGACTCGGGCGGTTCGGACACGGTTCAGCCCGCCGGGGAGGGGGACGGTGCGAACGGGGGCGGCACGGTCCTCGCAAGCACCGCCGATATTCCTGAGGGAGGCGGAATGGTGTTCGCCGACCGGGGGGTCGTGGTGACGCAGCCCACGGCCGGTGAGTTCAAGGCCTTCTCCTCGAAGTGCACCCACCAGGGCTGCGCGGTGAAGGAAATCTCGAACGGAACCATCAACTGCCCTTGTCACGGCAGCACTTTCGACGCGGCGACCGGCAGCGTGACGAACGGTCCGGCGACCCAGGCGTTGCCGGCCAAGGAGATCAAGGTCGAGGGCGACTCGATCACGCTCGTGTAGCCGGGCGAGCGTGTACGGATCATCGCGGGGGCAGTCGGCAGGCACCCCCGCGATGGCCTCGGCCTGCTCCACCCGAGTGGACTTCCGGAGGTAGAGCCTCCATGATTCCGGACACCCGGTCGGACAGCAGGAGAGGCACCCCCATGACCGTCACCCAGCGTCGCGGCCGTCGGATCATGATGACGGACCCGGAACGGGACACCTATCTCGGCGAGCAGCGCACCTGCCGGGTGGCCACGGTCTCCGCCGAGGGGATGCCCCACGTCGGGGCGCTCTGGTTCGTGTGGGACGGCACGTCCCTCTGGCTGTACTCGCTCACCCGGAGCCGGCGCTGGGCACAGCTGCGGCAGAACCCGAAGGTAGCGGTGGTGGTGGACGACGGGGTGGAGTACGGAGACCTGCGCGGAGTGGAGCTGTCCGGCGAGGCGGAGGTCGTCGGCGAAGCACCCCGTACGGGCGAGGTGTGTGCCGAACTCGAGCTGCCGGAGCAGCTCTTCGCTTCGAAGTACTTCGGCCTGGACACGCTGCCGCACGACGGACGGCACGCCTGGCTGCGGCTCACGCCCGAGGCCGTCACCTCCTGGGACTTCCGTAAGCTGGCCGGCCTCTCCTGAAACCCGGCCCGCCGCTACGGGACCGGTACCGGATCACAGTGCCCGTCCTGCGTCACGCAGGGCCGCGACGGCTGCCCGGATCGACGGACGCCGGTCCGCGTCCGTCCGCCACACCGCGTGGATGTGGCGTCGCATCCTCTGCCGTACGGGCACCATGCACACCCCCTCCGGGACCGGTCCGCGGCCGAGCCGGGGCGTCACACAGACGCCGAATCCGGCCGCGATCAGGGCGAGTTGGGTGTGGTGCTCGCCCGCGAGGTGCGAGATGCGGGGCTCGACGCCCACGGACCGCAGGGTGAACATCAGCCAGTCGTAGCAGAATTCGCCCTCCGGCCAGGAGACCCACTCGTCGTCGGCGAAGTCCTCGAGGTCCACCTCCGTCCGGTCCGCGAGCGGATGCCCGGCCGGCATGGCGATGTCCGGTACGTCTTCGAGGAGTTCGGCCTTGGCCAGACCACCCGGCACCGGCAGGCGCTTGTTGCTCCAGTCGAGCACCACGGCCAGGTCCATGTCGCCCCGGAGCACGGCGCGAATGGCTCGCTCCGGCTCCAGCTCCACCGTGCGTACCTTCAGTTCGGGATGATCCCGGCGCAGTGCGGTGAGGGCGGCGGGGAACAGCCCTCGCGCGGCGGTCGGAAAGGCCGCCAGCCGCACTTCACCCACCACCTCGCCGCGCTGGGCCTCGATGTCGGACTGGGCCAGCTCCACCTGCGACAGGATGCGTGCGGCATGGTCGGCGAGCAGCTGACCGGCATCGGTCAGCCGGACGCCCCGGCCGTTCTTGGCGAGGA
This sequence comes from Streptomyces sp. NBC_00887, assembly GCF_045207585.1. Classification (NCBI taxonomy): domain Bacteria; kingdom Bacillati; phylum Actinomycetota; class Actinomycetes; order Kitasatosporales; family Streptomycetaceae; genus Streptomyces; species Streptomyces sp. NBC_00887. The sequence goes on along the minus strand of NZ_CP108788.1, from coordinate 8,804,619 downwards.
GCTGCTGGCCCACCTCGCGTTCCAGCTTGGCCATCTGCTGCGACACCGCCGACGTGGTGACGTGAAGACCCTCGGCAGCGCCGCTCACCGAGCCGTGCCGGGCGAGGGCATCCAGGGTGCGCAGGCGCTCCAGATTCAACATGTAAGCAATGCTACGCGAATGAAGCCACTAAATCTCACTTGTCCTACGCGGTTCTTGTTGTCATCGTTGACCCCATGAGCGCTCCCTCCGCACCGGCGACGGTGCCGTCCGCCGGTATCCCCCGGCCCATCACACCCTCCCCCGGCCGGCGTCGGGCCGTGGACTGGCGCATCCGGTTCGTGGTGCTCTCCCTCATCTGGGGCTTCAGCTTCCTGCTCATCAAGGTCGGCACCCACGGGTACGCCCCCTTCCAGGTCACCTTCGGCCGACTGCTGTTCGGTACGGCGGTGCTCGCCGTCGCCATCGCGGTGCGCCGCGAACGGCTGCCGCGTTCCGGCCGGACCTGGGGCCATCTCTTCGTCGCCGCGTTCCTCCTCAACGCGCTGCCCTTCTCGCTCTTCGCCTACGCCGAGCTGACCATCCCGTCCACGCTCGCCGGGATCTGCAACGCCACCTCGCCCCTGTGGGGCATGGCCCTCTCGCTCGTCGCGCTCTCCGAGGACCGGCCGACCCGCCGCCGCGTCGCGGGACTCGGCCTCGGCTTCATCGGCGTGCTGACCGTCCTGGGCGCCTGGCAGGGCTTCTCCGGACTGGACTTCGGCGGTACGGCCATGGCCCTGCTCGCCTCGCTCAGCTATCCGATCGGCTGGATCTACGTACGCCGCACGCTGGCGGGCACCGGCTCCTCGGCGCTGGCGATGACCGGTAGCCAGCTCTTCCTCGGGACGCTGCAACTGGCCGTCGTCACACCGATGTTCACCTCGCTCCCCGAGCGCTTCCCGCTGCTCCCGACGCTCTCCGTCATCGCTCTGGGAGCGCTCGGAACAGGGCTCGCGCTGCTCATGCAGTACGGGCTCGTCCAGGAGGTCGGCCCGACGACGGCCCAGATGGTCACCTACTTCATCCCGGTCATCGCCACCGCGGCCGGCGTGGCCGTGCTAGGCGAACAGCTGAGCTGGAACACCCCGGTCGGCGCCCTGGTGGTCCTCGCGGGTGCCGCACTCACCCAGAGCAGACCCCGTCCGTCCATCAAGCCCGCACGGGTGCCGGGGCGCCGCCCGTTCAGCCGTAGGTGATGGGCGCGGCCGGCTGCGCCGCGGCCGCCACCGCGTCCGCCAGGGGTTCGATGTCCGCCCCGGTCAGCGATGACACGGTCAGTCGCACCCCCTGCGGTGCGACGTTCCGGAAGCGCGCACCCGGGGCCACCGCCCAGCCCGCGTGCAGCAGTCTGGTCACGGCGCCGGTCTCGTCGCCGACGGGGACCCAGACGTTCATCCCGCTCCGCCCGCGCGCCGGCACGCCACGGTCCTCCAGCGCCAGGACGAGCGCGTCACGGCGCTCACCGTAGGCCCTCGCGACCGCGACGACGTCGACGGCTCCGGAGGTCCACAGGTGCACCACCGCCCGCTGGAGCAGGGTGCTGACCCAGCCCGGCCCCAGCCTCTGCCTGCCGGTCACACGGTCGACAGTAACCGCGTCCCCGGTCAGCACGGCGACCCGCAGATCCGGTCCGTACGCCTTCGCGACGGACCGTACGAAGGCCCAGCGGTCCGTGGATCCCACCAGCGGGTGCAGCGGCAGGTCGACGATGGCGTGACCATGATCGTCCTCGATCAGGAGCACCCCGGGGTACCGCGCGAGAACGGACCGCAGCTCCTTCGCCCGGTCTGCCCCCACCGCCGCCCCGGTCGGGTTCTGCGCCCGGCCGGTCACGATCAGCGCCTTGGCCCCCGCCCTCAGCGCGCGCTCCACGTCGCCGGGCAGCGGCCCCTCGTCGTCCACGGCGACGGGCGCGGCACGCAGGCCGAGGGCCGGGACCAGATCCAGCAGGCTCCCCCACCCGGGGTCTTCGACGGCGACCGCGTCACCGGGTCTGAGATGGGCCGACAGCACGCGTTCGATCGCGTCGAGGGATCCCGAGGTGACCGCCACGGGCCCCGCGGGCACACCGTCGGCATCCAGTTCCGCCCGGACGAACGCCGCGAGTTCGGGGATCACGGGAGCATCCCCGTACAGCCGGGGCTTCAGCGCGTTCGCCCGCGCGGCCACGGCCAGCGCTTCGCCGAGGTCGGGCAGCAGGGCCGGATCGGGGTTGCCGGACCCCAGGTCCCGCACACCCGGCGGCGCGTCGATCCGGAGCGAGCCGCGGGAGGTGCTCGCAGGGCGTTGCCTCACCCTGCTGCCCCTGCGCCCCGCGGTCTCGATCACTCCGCGCTCACGGAGCGTCCGGTAGGCGGCGGCCACCGTATTCGGATTGACCCCCAGCACCGACGCCAACTCCCGCATAGGCGGCAGCACATGGCCGGGGGCGAGGTCGCCCGAACCCACCCCGCGCTCCACGCTCGCGGCAATGTCCGATGCGCGCCGCCCGCCGATCCGATACTCTCCTAGCACAAACATGATTATGCACTAGTGCAATGGAGAGCGCAATGCCGGACACCGCAACGCCCGACAGCACCGGCCAGGCAGTCGCAGCCCCGTACGAGCCGACCGAGCGCACGGTCCCGAGCCGTGCCAGGCAACGCGCTTCGTACGACCGGGAGGTCGTCCACTCGATACTCGACGAGGGCTACCTCTGCCATCTCGGATTCGTCCGCGACGGGGCACCGGTCGTGCTCCCGACCCTCTTCGGCAGGGTCGGCGAGCGGCTGTACGTGCACGGCTCGACCGGATCCCGGCCGCTGCGCACGGCGGGCGCGTCGGATCCGGGCCTGGCGGTCTGCCTGACGGTCACGCTCGTCGACGGCCTGGTGCTGGCCCGGTCCGCGTTCCACCACTCCATGAACTACCGCTCCGTGGTGGTGCACGGAGTCGCCCGCACGGTGACCGACCCCGAGGAACGGCGCGTGGCCCTCGACGCCATCGTCGATCAGGTCGTTCCCGGCAGGTCGCTGGACTCCCGGCCGGCCGACGCGAAGGAACTCGCCGCCACGGCGGTCATCCGGCTGGACCTCGACGAGGTCTCCGCCAAGGTACGCACCGGAGGGCCGAACGACGACGAGGCAGACCTCACGCTGCCGTACTGGGCGGGTGTGGTGCCGCTGGCCCACGGCTACGCCGCACCGGTTCCGTCCGACGACCTCGACCCCGCCGTGCCCGTACCGGACTACCTGGCCGCTCTCTGACACGCCTCTTCGTGTGCCGGGCCCGTCACGTGGACGGGCCCGGCACACGGGATCAGATGGGCAGGGCCTCCCGGCGCCTGCGGACGGCGGCAGCCGCGCCGCGCGCCTCGTCGAGGGCCGGCCCGGCCACCGCACCGAGCAGGAGCAGCGTGCCGACGACCGTCGCTGCGGTGAGCTGCTCCCGCAGGACGGTGACCGCGATGAAGGCCGCGCTCACCGGCTCCAGGAGCATGATCACGGACACGGTCGCCGACCGGACCGCAGCGGCGCCGGCGAAGTAGAGCGCATAGGCGAGCGCGGTCGGCACAGCCGCCACATAGACCATCAGCCACAGCACTTGCCCCGTGGCGGCGGTGTGCGGCACGAGCCCCTCGGCCAGCGCCGCAGGCAGCAGACCGACCGCGCCGATGCCGAACGCCCACGCACTGGTGGAGAGTGAGTCGCCGGACGCGCCCTGGCGTCCCAGCCACCGGGTCAGCAGCGTGATCGCCGCATAACCGGCGGCGGACAGCAGGGCCAGCAGCACCCCGACGGGCCGCACTTCGGCGGCCTCGCCGCCGAGCACGAGCACGGCGAGACCGGCGAGGGCACCGGCGACGGCGACGAATCCGCCCCGGCCCAGCCGCTCCCCCATCAACAGCCGTGCGCCGACCGCGATGAGGACAGGCCCGGCCCCCAGAGTGACGACGGTCCCGACCGCGAGACCGGTCGCTTCGACCGCCGCGAAGTAGGCACTCTGGAACACCGTGAGACCGATGCCGGTCCCCAGGATGCGCAGCAGCCGCAGACGGCGGGACTCATGCGCGGCGCCCGGCCGACGGGGTCGCAGCGCCAGCACGCCCGCCAGGAGTACGAGACCCCCGGCGCACCGCCAGAACGACAGGGCGAGCGGGCCGAGATCGCTGACCCGGAAGAGCAGGGACGCGGCCGCGCCCGCGGTGCCCCAGGCGATACCGGCGACAACGAGATAGAGGAGGCTCCGCCCGACGGGCAGGCCGGAAACAGGGTGGGACACGTGACTTCTCCGGAGGAAGAGGGGGGTGGTGGTCGCTCGGCTCCGCACGCGGGCAGCGACGAACCGCTCGGGGACTGCCCGAGCCCGGTCTTCGTCAGGAGTGGCCGCGCGCGCTAGGCGACAGGCGGCGGAAGTACGGTCAGGTGCATGATCGCCACCCTACGGTGCGGTCCGGTGCCCGGACAACTCACCCTCCGCGACGGCGGAGCCGCCGCCGTCCTCACCGTCCGATACCTGCACTCCGGCGCCGGACGCCACCGGACCGGACGGCGGTCTGGGCGCGGCGGACTGCGCGATGAAGGCCCCGATCAGCACCACACCGCCGCCGACGAGCTGGGGCGCGGAGAGGTGTTCACCGAGGAGCACCCAGGCCAGCACGGTCGCGATGACCGCCTCCAGGCAGGCGACAACACCGGCGACCTGCGGTGAGAGCAGCCGTACCGACACCACACCGGTGACGTAGGCGAGCACGGTCGCGAGCAGCACGATCCAGCCCAGCAGCACCCACGCGGGAACGGCGTTCCCGTTCATCTCGGCGCTCCCGCCCAGAGCCGCCCAGTTCATGCCCCACGGCCGGGCCACCACGGTGAGTACCGCAGCCCCGACCAGCAGTCCGTACGCGATCACGCCGAACGGATGCGGCGGCCCGGCTTCGGTGTCGCCGTGGCTCCCTCGGTCACGACTGCCCTGATCGGACAGGACGAAGTAGCCCACCTGACAGCACGCCGCTCCGAGCGCGAGCAGCAGGCCGACGGCGTCGAAGCTCAGTCCGGCCCACACCTCGACGACACAGGCGAGTCCGCCGACCGCGAGGACCACCCCGGCCGCGGCGGCCCGGGTGACGGGCCTGCGCTGCACGAAACGCACCCAGCCGAGTACCAGCGCGGGCGCCAGGTACTCGACGAGCAGGGCGACACCGACGGGGATACGGGAGATCGCGGCGAAGTAGAAGGCCTGCACGCCCGCGACGGCGAAGAGCCCGAAACCGGCCAGCAGGGCCGGTCGTTCACGCACCAGATGCCGGTGCCGCCAGGCGACGGGCAGCATGACGAGCGCTGCGCCCGCCACACGTAGCCACACCACGTGCAACGGGTCGAGCCCCGCCTCGATCAGCGGCTTGGCCGCCACCCCTGAACCACCGAATGCGAGCGCCGAGACCAAGGCCAGGCCCAGACCGGCGCTTCTCCCCTGAGACGCGTGCATCGGCACATCATGACAGCCCGCGTCAGCAGCGTCACCCTCGTCACGCCTGTCGGAAGGGTGTCCATGATCACCCCTGCCGGGAAACCTCGGCCAGCCGGTCCGCCGTACGCCCGGCAAGCCACGCCGCCTCCACGCCCGCCCGCTCCAGCACCTCGACGGCGCGGCACTCCGGGTCCCCCACCAGTGCGCCGAGAATGTCGAGCCCACCGGCGCGGGACTCCCCGCGCAGAACCGCGCCCCGCTCCGCCCGGCCCATTGCCGCGACGGCCGAGGGTGACCACCCGTCGGCCCCCGGCCCGGCCACCGCCGTCAGGTCACCCGAGTGCTCCAGGGTCCCCTGCCAGCGGAGCCCGTAGCCGATGCTGCGCTGCACGAGATAGCCGAGGACCCGTGCCAGCTTGGGTCCACCGTCGAAAACGGCACGGACCTCAGGATCTGATTCGATGAGCGAGTGCAGCAGATGAGCTGTGTCGATGTGGCGGTCGCCGTCACGCAGGGCCCGTCTGCGCGCACCTGTGACCACCGAGGCCAGTTCAGCGGTGAATCCGGCGTCGTTCGGTGCGGGCTGTTCGGGTATCCAGGGTGTCCGGTTGTGCACACAACCCACCCCATCAGTCCCGGAACACGGCGGCATCCCCGGCACGGCCCATCTGCGTATCCCACCGAGGGCGGGCACCTGCGGAGTTCCTCATCCTTGCGGATGAGATCGGGCTCGCACGGGGCACCGGTCCGCGGAAAGAGCGCGCGCCGCCTTGCGCCGCACTCCCGGCGCAACCGGTGACGCGCCGGACACGTCCCTCAGGCCACACCGATCCGACGACACCGGCGGGAGGAGGGTCCTTTCGTGTCCTGGTCGGTCGCTCTGCCGGCCCTGGACGGACGGCAGTACGTCTACCGCGTCCACGCCCCCGCCGACGCACTGCCCGCCGACCTCTTCTGGGCTGCGTTCCACTGCCACGACGACGGTCCGCACCCCCGCGCTTCGGACCGGTTCGACGCGGCGGCGATCTGGCGGACGGGGCCGGCGGACCTCATCGCCCGCCCGTGAAGCGGGCACCCGCACACGACGTACGCCGCAAGGGCCCCGCGGAACAGGGCCCTTGCGGCGTACGGTCGCACACCCCACGGGTCAGTGGTCGTCGTCGGCAAGGATCAGATAGAGCTTCTTACGGGCATCGTTGATCACCGTGAGCGCCTTCTGGCGCTGATCGGCGGAGCCGGTCTTCCAGACCTGCCCGAACGCCTCCATCAGGCCGAACCCGGCCTGGCGGATCTCGTTCACACCCTCCCAGTCGACTCCACGCCCGACTTCCTCCCACGGCGCCTCGGGACCGGTCTCGGCCTCGGTGCTGCCCGCCTCGGTGAGGGTGAACAGCTTCTTGCCGCCCTCGCTCGCGCTGACGATCAGGCCCTCGTCCTCCAGCAGTTGAAGGGTGGGGTAGACCGATCCGGGGCTGGGCCGCCAGGCCCCTCCGCTGCGCTCGCCGATCTCCTGGATCATCTCGTAACCGTGCATCGAACGATCCTTGAGCAGCGCCAGGATCGACGCTCGCACGTCGCCGCGCCGCGCCCTTCCCCTGCCGCCGCCCCGGCCGCGTCCGCCGCCGAAGGGCCCGCCACCGAACGGTCCGCCACCGAAGGGCGGGCCGAACGAGCCAAAGGCTGCCCGCCTCCCCTCGTAGTCGCCCCGACCTTGATGACCGGGCCCGCAGTGCCCATGTCCGTGCTCATGCTCGTGTCCATGTGAACGCATCGCTACGCTCCTTCCATCGTTGATCTGTCACGATGCTTCAACGATATATCGGAACCGATCGCCTGACAAGGAACACTTCGCCAGGTGATCGGGATGCGCAGCCGTCCTGGGGATGAACACCCCCGATGGCTTCGCCCTCCGGCCCGTCCTCCGGACCGAACGGTTCAGCTTCCTGACGCTCAGCAGCGAGCTCTCACCCGCCGAGATCGGTACGGCTGACATGCGCATCGCCGCATGCAATGACGTCGACCCTGCGGATTCCGCCGATCTGCCGCCTCGGCCGGCACACCCTCTGAGCGGCTTCCTGCACGGACTGCTTACTCTCGACACCCCCTATGCCGCGGGCGGCCTGCGGGTCACGGACACCTCCACAGCCGTCGCCTTCTCGCCCAGCTGCTGTGACGGACCGGAAGACTGGCACGACTGGTACCGGGTCGCCGACGGCAGCAGCAGAATCGGGTACGGCCACGATCCTCACCCGTCGACGGCCGAGCGCCTCGGCGACACCATCCGTCTGACCGTCGGCACCGATCGGACCGGCAGTTCAGTGATCGAACTGTCAGTCCCGGAGCTGCGCCATCTGCTCGCCGGCGCCGAGCATGACCTGACTGGGTTCCCAGCGGTGGCGACCGACCGGGTTTCCGAGCACCTGCCCGACCACTCTGCTCCTCTGGTCGCCGCCCTTGCCCGCGTTCTCGACCTTCCTCCGCCGGGCATACCGCCGGCGCCGTTCAACACGGAACGGACGTGACGACGGGCATGCGCATGACCTGGAGGTTGGACGGACACGGCTGGGCCGACTGCACCGGTGAAGACCAACAGGCCAAAGCCGAACTCACAGCCTCCTGCATCACCAGCGCTCCGAAGGAGTTCCTGACTGCCGTGGCCCGGCCCGGCTCGTCTCAGGCGAGACGGACACCCGCGCGCAGTTCGAAGCCGAGACCACAGCCTTCCGGTGGATCTTCTACCGCCAAGGTGGCGACGCCTGGATCCGCATCCTGGAACTTCGCCGCGGCAGCGACAACAAGGGCACCGAGATCTGGTCGAGCCGACTTCACATCGACACGCCGGCCCGAGCCGTGATCCGCTGTTTCGACGAGGTGGCTCGGACCTACGACGAGAGCGGCTACTTGGCCAAATGGGGTGAGCACTTCCCTCGAACCGAACTCGAAGCCCCCAGACGCCTCTGGAACGCTCATCCACACAGCGATGACACGTGAGCGACGTGCTCGCGGAGCCGTTGCCCCCACGGCATGCACCAGCCGGTCACACGTCGCCGAGGAACCCAGGATCGGACGGCCCCATCTGCCGGGCGAAGTCCGCAGCGACTCCGATGACCTCGCGCATCGGCACAGGCCGCCGACGTGTCGCCGCGAGATCGGCATGGGCCTCCTCGGACCACAGGAACGGGTACACAGAAATGCCCTGCGAGAAGGCCAGGGCCGCAGCTTCCTCACGCCAGCCCGGCCATCGCAGCCCGTCATAGAACGTCTCCAACCGACCCGAGAGCAGCCAGGAGACCCATCCGGAGTGGCCCATTTCCATCGCTTCCCACTGAAGGGTGTCGGGAGCGAAGTACGTCATCTGCCCAGGTGCCCCTGGCCTGCCCACAGCCGCAGGATCGCCACCGTTCAGCGCGAAGACCCCACCGACGACGTCGTGGCCGACGATCAGACCTGTCGCGGGATGCCAGACCGGATCGAAGTCTGCGGGAAAACGGTTGACCCGCGCCAGACTCGGGAGCCCTCCGCCCGTGACCGCACCCCCGCCGAACACACGCACCCACCCGTTGTCCACGAGCAGCCCGCCGGTGTTCAGCGCCAGAGCACCCAGCACCGATCGCGCCGTGACCTGCATCTGCAGAAGACATCGGCGACCCTCGTCGACGTCGGCAGACAGCACCTGAACGGGTGCGGAGCTCGCCGACAGCGTCTCCCGAAGCTCTGGCCACGCCGGATCATCCACATGGGTCAACTCGTCGATCGCTCGCATCCGAGGATGGTCGCACCCCTCCCCACCGCCCCGTCGCACGGGCCGAACCACACCCGGCCCGGAGTCCGGGGCGTTGGATGGGCCATGCGACGTCTTGGGCGAACTTCGCTGACAACGGTCAAGGTTCACCGTCACAGGACAGCAGGGCCGCCAACCGGGAATTGGCCTTGGACCGCGCCCACCGGTCCGCCTACGGTCACCGTCATGAGGATCCGCATCGTCGACGCGTTCACCGACCGCCCCTTCGCCGGCAACCCCGCCGGGGTCCTGATCCTGGAATCCGGCCCCTTCCCCGATCCCGGACGGCTTCAGCAGATCGCCGCCGAGGTCAACCTCTCCGAGACGGCGTTCGCCCACCCGCTGCCGCCCGGCGCCGACGCCGACTGGGCGCTGCGCTGGTTCACCCCGGCCACCGAGGTCGACATCTGCGGGCACGCCACACTCGCCACCGCGCACGTCCTGCACACCACGGGAACGGCGAGCGGCACGGTCCGTTTCTCGACCCGCTGCGGAATCCTGCGCACCACCACCCACCCGGACGGCACCCTCACGCTGGACTTCCCGACAGCTCCGCTGACACCCGTCACCGCCCCGCCCGGCCTGGCGAAGGCGTTGGGCGCCGATCCCGTCTCCGTCCACGACACGGGATCGCACATCGGCGACCTGCTGATCGAACTCGCCGACGAGGCTGCCGTACGCGCGCTCTCGCCGGACTTCGCCGGACTGGTCGCCCTCTCCCGGCGTGGCGTCATCGCCACGGCCGCGGCCGCGGACCCTTCGGGCGGCTACGACTTCGTGTCGCGCGGCTTCTTCCCCGGAGTCGGCATCGACGAGGATCCGGTGACCGGCAGCGCCCACACCGCCCTGGCCCCGTTCTGGTCGGCACGCCTCGGGCGCGAGGACCTCACCGGCCTGCAGGCCTCCGCCCGTTCCGGCCTCGTCCGCACCTCACTGCGCGGCGACCGCACCCTGCTGACCGGCAGCGCCGTCACCGTCATCGACGGGGAACTGCTGGCCGCACTCTGACGCGGGCCGGGGTGCGCGGGTCCGCGCACCCCGGCCCCTTCGTTCACGGCGTCGGCAGCCAGCTCACCTTCCCCGCGAGCAGCGCGTATCCCACGAACGCCCCGATGTCGAGCAGGGCATGCGCGACCACCAGCGGACCGACGCGTCCCCAGCGCCGGTACAGCAGCACGAAGACGACGCCCATGACCATGTTCCCGATGAAGCCGCCGATGCCCTGGTACAGGTGGTAGGAGCCGCGCAGCACGGAACTCGCCATCAGGGCGGCCATGGGCGTCCAGCCCAACTGCTGCAGCCGGCGCAGCAGATAGCCGACGACGATGACTTCCTCCACAACGGAGTTCTGCACCGCGGAGAGAATCAGGACGGGGAACTTCCACCACACCTCGGGCAGCGATTCGGGGACCACCGTCAGGTTGAATCCGCCCGCCCGCGCCACCAGATAGAACACCAGCCCGGCGCTGCCGATCCCCGCCGCGACCAGGGTGCCGCGCCCGAGGTCCGACGAGGGCCTGGTCCGGTCGAATCCGAGGACGCGCAGACCGGCGCCCTCACGGGTCAGCAGATGAGCCACCAGCACGACGGGCACCAGGGCCGTTGCGATCCCGAACAATTGCCAGGCCAGATCCAACCACGGCCGGCCTGGCGCGTACGAGCCGTTCAGCGTCGCGGCCTGATCCTTCAAGCCTCCTGGTTTCGTCAACGACCCGACAAAGCTGATCAGGGCAGACACCCCGCTGGCCCCCAGCGAGAGGGCCAGCACCAGCACCGTCTCCTGCCGCAGGATCCGCCGCGAAACGGCCTCATGAGGAGTGAATTCAGCCACGCGCCCCGCCTCCACCAGTACACCTGCCTTCAGTTCTGCAATCGCAACTCATGCCGCCCGCCGTCCCGCTAAGGTCTCGAATGCAGGTACGAAGATCATGCGTGACAGGCCGGGGGACAATCGCCATTGCCGATGGTGCGGTCCCCCTTTTTCCTTGTTCATCCTCAAGGAGGCACCATCGACATGGGACGTCATAGCTTGCCCGACGGCTGCCGGGCGGAGGGTCACCGGGACACCCCTCCCCCGCGTCACCGTCGCTCCGTCGCCATCGCCACGGTGCTCGTGCTTGCCGCGGCAGCGGGAACAGCGGTCGCGGCGGAGGGCGGCCTGCTGTCGTTATCGGACTCCTGCGAGGACGCGGCGGTACGCCTGACCGTTGTCGCCTCCCCGGACATCGCCCCTGCCGTCAGGACCGTCGCGGCCAGGGCGCGCGAGGAGTCGGCGCGATCCGACGACCGCTGCCTCCATGTCACCGTTCTGGCCCGCGATTCCTACAAGGTCGCGAACGCGCTCGCCACGGGTTCGGGGGATCCCGGCTACCAGGTCTGGCTGCCGGACTCCGACCTCTGGCTGGACCGCGCGAAGGGCACGGGCAGCGGCATCCCGGTCGCCCCGGGCGACTTCGTGGCCACCTCCCCGGTGACCGTCGGCATGGTGCCGTCCGCGTCCAAGGCACTGGGCTGGCCCGAGAAGACCTACTCCTGGGCCGAGTTGGCTGCTTCGGCCATGGGATCGGACGAGGTACGTCTGGGAGTTGCCGATCCGGCACGCAGCGCCACCGGCCTGCTGGCTCTCAGCAGCATGGGAGCGTCGGCCGGCGGGCCGGGCGGCGACCACGACACCGAGGTCGCCGCCACGGCCAAGGCCCTGGCGCAGCGGATGTCCGACAGCGACAGACAGTTGCTCGAGTCGCTGGCGCAGGACGCCTCAGGAGTCGAAGGCGGGAATCCGGAGCACAATCAGGCGGTTCTGGTCTCCGAGCAGGCGGCGTTCACCCACAACGCGAGCTCGCCGAGTGCGGGCAGGCTCCAGCTCTTCTACCCCGCGGACGGCACCCCGCTCCTCAACTATCCGTACGCGCTGGTCAACAGCGCCGAGCTGACCAGCGACGAGAGCAGAGCCGCTCTCCGGTTCATGAGACTGCTGGACGACGACAAAGCCCACGCCGTCCTGGAGAAGAACGGCTTCCGCACCACCGACGGCACCACCGAGGCCGCGCTGGTCGAGTCCGCGGGCGGCAGAACTCCTCAGCCGTTCGCCACCCCTGCCGCCGTACCGCCCTCCGCCGATGTGCTCCAGGAGACCCTCGGCATGTGGACGGTCACGGTGCAGAGCGCCCGGCTGACCGCGGTCGTCGACGCCTCCGGTTCCATGGCCGTCACGGTGCCGGGGCGTGACCGGTCGCGGATGGACGTCACCAAGGCCTCGCTGATCCAGGCACTGGGCCAGTTCACGCCCGACGACGAGATCGGCCTGTGGGTGTTCGCGACGACTCTCGACGGGGACAAGGACTACCGCCGGGTGGTGCCCACCCGGAGGCTCGGCGAACCGGCGAAGGGCGGCGGAACGCACCGGGAGAGGCTCTCGGCGGCCTTCAACGCGCTGGAGCCCGTGCCGAACGGCGCGACCGGCCTGTACGACACCACTCTGGCCTCCTACAAGGAGGCGCAGTCGTCGTACGTGAAGGGCAAGTTCAATGCCCTGGTCCTCCTCACCGACGGTTCGAACCAGGACGACCACAGCATCTCCAGGAGCGCCCTGATCGACCGGCTGAAGGAGGTCTCGGACCCGGAGAGGCCGGTTCCGATCATCGCGATCGCGGTGGGCCCGGACGCCGACCGCGCGGAGGTGACGGAGATGGCTGAGGTCACCGGCGGAGGCTGCTACGGGGTCAGCGACCCCGCCGAGATCCAGGCTGTCATCCTGCAGGCAGTCATGACGGCCGGGCAGAGTGGTCGCTGAGACCGGGAGTAGCCTCCGCCGAGCGGCCAAGACCCGAGACCGACGCCCTGGACCAGAGCGCCCGGCGCCCGGGAGCAGCCTCCCCCGGCGCCCAGGAGCAGCCTCCCCCCGGCCGGGGCTCCGCCGTCTCCCGCCCTCAGGGAGCCGGGAAGCCGACGGGCCAGGTGTGCACCGGTTCGCCCGCCTGCATCAGCTCCCCGTAGCGCCGGGTGGTGGCAGCCAGCGCGGCCTCACGTTCGAGACCTGCCTCCAGCGCCCGGTGGTACGTGTCGACCTGCCAGGAGGCCCCGTTCACCCGGAGCCTGCAGCGTTCCTCGATGACGCCGAGGTAGCGGTCGCGGTCCACGGGCTCGATGTTCCAGGCATCGAGCCCGGCGGCGGCGAGGGGCAGCAGCTCGTCCCGCACCAGCTGGACAGCGGGCACCTTCGCGACCCCGCCCGAGCGGCCCGGACGGGGCCAGAGCAGCTCCGCGTCGATTCCGTGGCGGCAGGCGGCGTCGAAGTTCTCGGCGGCCGCCTCGAAGGGCAGCCGGGTCCACACCGGCCGGGACTCGTCTGCCAGCGCGCGCACCAGGCCGTAGTAGAAGGCGGCGTTGGCGATCACGTCGGTGACCGTCGGGCCGGCGGGAAGGACCCTGTTCTCCACCCTGAGGTGGGGAATGCCGTCGACGAGGCCGTACACCGGCCGGTTCCACCGGTAGACCGTGCCGTTGTGCAGTACGAGCTCGGCAAGCGTGGGAACGCCGCCCTCGTCGAGCACGCGCAAGGGTTCCTCGTCGTCGCAGATCGGCAGCAGCGGCGGGAAGTAGCGCAGATTCTCCTCGAAGAGCTCGTGGGCGGAGCTGATCCAGCGCTCCCCGAACCAGGTCCTCGGGCGGACCCCCTGATTCGTCAGCTCAGGCGGCCGCACGTCTGTGGCCTGCAGGAACAGGGGCGGCCTGGACTCCCTCCACAGCTCCTTGCCGAACAGGAAGGGGGCATTGGCCCCCAGTGCGATCTGGACGGACGCGATGGCCTGGGCGGCGTTCCACACGTCCGCGAAGCGTGTCGGCGTCACCTGCAGATGGAGCTGGACGGAGGTGCACGCCGACTCGGGCGCAATGGAGGCGGAAGTGGCCACCAGGCGTTCGACGCCCTCGATATCGAGGGCGAAATCCTCACCGCGTGCCGCGGCCATTTGATCGTTGAGAAGCGTGTATCGGTCCACGTCCGACAGATTGGCCGAGACCACGTCGTGGCGGCCCAGAGTGGGCAGGATTCCGATCATCATGATCCCGGCATCGACCTCGACGGCCTTCCTGTGGGCATATGCAAGTCCGGTACGGAGCTCCTCGGCGAGCTGATCGAAAACCCGTCCGCTCAGCCGGTGCGGAAGGATATTTACTTCCAGGTTGAACATCCCGAGTTCGGTCTGGAAATCCCGGCTGGCGATCCGCTGGAGCACCTCCGCATTCCGCATCCTCGGCATACCGTCGGAGCCCGCCAGATTGAGCTCGATCTCCAGACCCATGAGATTTCTGGGACGATCGAACCTCCCCTCCGACAGGAGCCTCCCCAGTCCCTCCAGGCACTGGGAGAGCTTTTTCCGGTACGCCTGCCGATCGGACAGGTCAAAGGCGCCCGCCACGACCTTCTCGCCCATCGAAGGGTCCCTCCTCGAGTGGGCGGCCCGCGGCCCAGGCCGCTCGCATCACGATCGATAATGCCCAGACGGCGTGATCTATAACGCCCCGATGTCCACGCGTACCCGCTAGTCTGGCGACAGAAGCCGGAGGCACATTCCTTCGGCATGCGGCCAATGCACAGTCGCCGCCGGATACGTGGTAGAAACACCGACGGGTTTCAGCCTACCGCTGTGTCGGAAGAAAACCTGGCAGGGGGCATCCAGGGCCTGCCGAACCAACACCATCTCCACATTTCAAAGGCTCGATCCCGCCTTGCGTGCAATATGCGGGACAGCTAGACGAAACACCGTGTGAACACTTGTCGTATAAACTCTGCGAACGAGGCAGAGAGTTGACGCACCGGCCCGTCCGCCCGTCACCGGCCTTCCTCTGGCCCCGCACGCCGACAGCGCCGTCTGCACCCGCCCACGCATCACCGTGTCTCCAAGTGAGAGGCGACCCACTATGCCGCTGCATGTTTCTCCGGCCCCAGCGCCCGCACTGCGCAGCGTTCTCGCGGCACTCGGTTCTCCCACCGCAGTCCGCGAGGCCCACACGCCCGCTCTCCGGTCCGTCCAGGGATCGCTGAGCCCCGAACTGCCCCTCCCGGTCCACGTACTGGACCGGATCGTCCCCGACGATTCCACGCCCCGCACCCGCCTGGCCGGCTGGCGCTTCCTGATCCGCAGCGGCGAGCGCGCCGTGGCCGCCGCGGACACCATGCTCACCGCCGACGGCTGGACCTTCTCCCACTTCTTCGAGGGGCCGTACATCGTCTCGACCGAACTCGCCGTACGACAGGCGGATTCGGCGGCAGCGCACTACCAGCCGCGCCTGCTGTCCGTACCGGAGCTCTACATGCTCACGCTGTGGCTGCACGCGGACACCGAAGCCGATGCCGGGGGAGGCACCCTCGCCCCGACGGATGTGCTGGTGCCCCTCGCGCCCGCTCCTCCCGGCATCACGGCCCATCGACCGCATCGCGTCTCCGATCTGCTTCCGGTCATGACCATGCGTGTCTCCCCGGCTCCGCTGCCCGGTCTGCCCGGCCTCCTCGGGTCGCCTGCCTGATCCTCGAACGCCATGCGCCCCCGCCGTGCACCACGGCGGGGGCGCATCCGTACCCGTCCGGACTAGCCCCTTCAGGCCACCCCGAACCACCCGAAGGGACAGTGCAGTTGCATTGAACCGTCCGGCCGGGTGATGCGTCATGAGAGGAGAAGAGCAGCTGCTGCGAAATCCCTGCGGAACGACGCCCGTAGGGCAACACTGGGACCGGACCGACTGATACGGGGGCGGCCATGAACACATCGTCAAGCCGCAGGACACTCGACTCAACGCAGCGAAAGAACCCATCCATGTGCCAGCACCAGCCACCCTGCCCGACCGCGGACTCCAACGACCGGGAAGCCGCGCGCCTGACGGCTCATCACCCGGAACAGGGCTGGAGCCTGCTGTGCAACGGCGTCCTGCTCTTCGAGGACACCGGTGAGCTGCTCCCGGACGGGCAGATCATCGCCCCGCACCGGACGCTGAAGACCGGCCAGGTGATGAAGGCCGCCTGACCGCGGCCGGAGAAAGACGGGGGCCGGCCCGGAGAAGTCTCCGCACCGGCCCCGACGGGTGTCCGCGTTCCTACTGGTCGTACTCGTCCAGCGGCGGGCAGGAGCAGACCAGGTTGCGGTCGCCGAAGGCGCCGTCGATCCGGCGCACCGGCGGCCAGTACTTGTCCGAAGGCGTGACGCCGGCCGGGAAGACAGCCTCTTCACGGCTGTAGGCGTGCGTCCACTCGCCACCGAGCGCGGCCGCCGTGTGCGGGGCGTTGCTCAGCGGGTTGTCCTCCGCGCTCCACGCGCCGGATGCGACCTTCTCGATCTCACCGCGAATGGCGATCATCGTGTCGCAGAACCGGTCGAGCTCCGCGAGGTCCTCGCTCTCGGTGGGCTCGATCATCAGCGTCCCGGCCACCGGGAACGACATCGTCGGCGAGTGGAAGCCGTAGTCGATCAGCCGCTTCGCGACGTCGTCGATGCTGACGCCGGTCGACTTGGAGATCGGGCGCAGGTCCACGATGCACTCGTGTGCGACCAGACCGGCCGGGCCGTTGTACAGGATCGGGAAGTGCGGTTCCAGACGCTTGGCGATGTAGTTGGCCGCGAGTACGGCGACCTGCGTCGCACGCTTCAGTCCCTCGCCGCCCATCAGCCGTACGTACGCCCAGGAGATGGGCAGAATTCCGGCCGAGCCCCACGGTGCCGCCGAGATCGGGCCGACGCCGGTCTCGGGGCCGGCGGCGGGCTGCAGCGGGTGGTTGGGAAGGTACGGCGCCAGGTGCGCGCGGACACCGACCGGGCCGACGCCCGGGCCACCGCCGCCGTGCGGGATGCAGAAGGTCTTGTGCAGGTTCAGGTGCGAGACGTCGCCGCCGAACTTGCCCGGCTTGGCGAGGCCCACCAGCGCGTTGAGGTTGGCGCCGTCGACGTACACCTGGCCGCCCGCGTCGTGCACCTCGCCGCAGATCGCGGCGACGTGCTCCTCGAAGACACCGTGCGTGGACGGGTAGGTGATCATGAGGACCGCGAGTTCGTCACGGTGCTTCTCGATCTTGGCGCGGAGGTCGTCGATGTCGACCTCGCCGTCGTCGGCGGTCTTCACGACGACGACCTTCATGCCCGCCATCACGGCGCTCGCGGCGTTGGTGCCGTGCGCGGAGGACGGGATGAGGCAGACGGTACGCCCCTCGTCGCCGTTCGCCCGGTGGAAGGCACGCACGGCCAGAAGACCGGCGAACTCACCCTGGGAGCCGGCGTTGGGCTGGAGGGAGACGGCGTCGTAGCCGGTGACCTCGGCCAGGCGCTCCTCCAGCTCACGGATGAGGGTGAGGAAGCCCTGTGCCTGCTCGGCCGGCGCGAACGGGTGCAGCGCACCGAATTCGGGCCAGGTGATCGACTCCATCTCGGCGGTGGCGTTGAGCTTCATGGTGCAGGAGCCGAGCGGGATCATGCCGCGGTCCAGCGCGTAGTCGCGGTCGGCGAGCTTGCGCAGGTAGCGCAGCATCGCGGTCTCGGAACGGTGCTGGTGGAAGACCGGGTGGGCGAGGACGGTGTCGGTGCGCAGCAGGTTCCCGGGCAGCGCGTCCTCGGCGTCGGCATCGAGGGCCTCGATGTCGCCGCCGGCTCCGAAGGCGGCCCAGACGGCCGCGATCTGCGCACGGGTGGTGGTCTCGTCGCAGGCGATGGAGACGTGGTCGGCGTCGACGAGCCGCAGGTTCACCCCGCGCTCGCGGGCACCGGCGACCACACCGGTAGCTGCACCGGGAACTCTCACGGTGAGGGTGTCGAAGTAGGCGCCGTGCACCACGTCGATACCGGCGGCCCGCAGACCGTCGGCCAGGATCGTGGCGTACCTGTGGGTGCGCCGCGCGATCGTGCGCAGACCGTCGGGGCCGTGGTAGACGGCGTACATCCCCGCCATCACGGCGAGCAGCACCTGCGCGGTGCAGATGTTGCTGGTGGCCTTCTCCCGGCGGATGTGCTGCTCGCGGGTCTGGAGGGCGAGACGGTAGGCCCTGTTGCCGTCGGCGTCGACGGAGACGCCCACGAGACGGCCGGGCAGGCTGCGCGCGAACTTCTCGCGGACGGCCATGAAGCCGGCGTGCGGTCCGCCGAAGCCCATCGGGACACCGAAGCGCTGCGTGGTCCCGACGGCCACGTCCGCGCCCAGCTCGCCGGGCGAGGTGAGCAGGGTCAGGGCCAGCAGATCGGCCGCGACGGTGACGATCGCGCCGAGCTCGTGTGCGCGGTCGATGACGGGCTTGATGTCACGGACCGCTCCGGAGGCGCCCGGATACTGCAGCAGGACGCCGAAGACGCCGCGCTCGGCGACATCGGCCGGAATTCCGTCGGTGAGGTCGGCGACGACCACCTCGACGCCGGTCGGTTCGGCGCGGGTCCGGATCACGGCGACGGTCTGCGGCAGGGTGTCGGCGTCGACCAGGAAGACGCCGTTCCTGACCTTGCCGACGCGCCGTGCGAGCGCCATCGCCTCGGCAGCCGCCGTGCCCTCGTCGAGGAGGGAGGCACCGGAGGTGGGCAGACCGGTCAGGTCGGCCACCATCGTCTGGAAGTTCAGCAGGGCCTCGAGCCGCCCCTGGGAGATCTCCGGCTGGTAGGGCGTGTACGCCGTGTACCAGGCAGGGTTCTCCATGACGTTGCGCAGGATCACCGGCGGGGTGAACGTGCCGTAGTAGCCGAGCCCGATCATCGGCGCGAGCACCTGATTGCGGTCGGCGAGGCGTCGCAGTTCGGCCAGGACCTCGGCCTCGGTACGGGCAGCCGGAAGATCCAGCGCCTCGGCGCTCTTGATCACGTCCGGCACGGCAGCGGCGGTGAGCTCGTCGAGGGAGCCGTATCCGACCTGGGCGAGCATCTTGGCCTGGGCCTCGGCATCGGGCCCGATGTGGCGCTGCTCGAAGGGAATGCCCTGCTCCAGCTGGGAGAGCGGAGTGCGACGGGGGGTCATGATGGAGGCCTCCTGGTCTCACGACCTGCGAGGGGCACCACGGCGTGGCTGCCCGAACGGCCTCCCCATCTGTCATCTCGACCTGAGAGCTTCACCGGCACGCCCTGAGGCATACCGGCTTTCACCGTCGGTGAGGACGGGGCCCGCCACGGCACGTGCCGTACGGATCCCGTCCTGCTTTCCAGAGTGACCTCGTCCGTGCGGTACGGGGGCCTGAGAGATTCCGGGGAGGAGTTGCTCCTTCGGCGCCTCCGGAATGCTCCGGAGGACTCTCCCGCACAGGGTCAGCAGCCGTGTTCCAGACTACCAGCGGGGCGGCGCCGGCCGTCTCGAGTGGCCGAAGCCCCGGATCTGGCCTTTCGTAGTGCCTGTGGAGCTATTGCGACCACCCTGACCGCAGTGCGACCAGTGGGAGGCACCGTGCAGACCGACATCGATCCGCGCAGCCTGATCGGCCGCAAGGCCTACGACCGCCAAGGCTCCAAGATCGGAACGGTGGACGAGGTCTATCTCGACGACGCCACCGGTGTACCCGAGTGGGCGGCCGTGCGCACCGGACTGTTCACCCGGGACGCCTTCGTACCGCTGGAACCGAGCGAATTCGTCGACGGCACCCTGGTGATCCCCTTCGACCGCGCCCTGATCAAGGACGCCCCCGATTTCGGAGTCGGCCGTCATCTCTCCCCTGAGCAGGAACTGCAGCTCTACCGCCATTACGGGCTGGACTCCGCCGCGCCGGGCGGTACGGGGCCCGACAGGGACTTCGGCAGGCTGGCCGGCCACGAGGAGTAGTCCACGGGGTCCCGCACCAGGGGTAGCGGGTCGGCCGGCCGGAGCTGCGGATCGTCGACACGGAACGTGCGTACCCGGCCCGGCCGCTCCTCCGGCTCCTCGAACCGGACCGTGACACGGCCGACACCGCTGCCCTGCACCCATCCGTGGCCGTGGTCCTCGTGGCGTACGTCGTGGCCTGCGGGCCACCGTCGGCCCGCGAGGCGGTCCGCCCTCTCCTCGGCCGTTTCCTCCGCCGTGACCGGCTCGTCGGGGGCACCGTCGGCCCCGTCCTCCGACTCGTCCGCCACCGCCTGCCGGGCGTCGGCGGCCTGCGCGAAGAGGTCCTCCTGGGTGAAGTCCGCGAGCCCTGTGACACCCACTCCGAGGAGCCGTACGCCACCGGTGGTGTCAACGGCCTCCAGCAACCGCGCCGCGGCTTCTCTGACGACCGTGGGGTCGTCGGTGGGGCCGCGCAGGGTCTCGGAACGCGTGAGCGTGGAGAAGTCGTAGCGGCGCACCTTGAGCACGACGGTCCGCCCCGACCTCCCCGCGCCTCGCAGGCGCTCCACACACCGTCCGGCCAGCCTCTCCACCTCCGTCCTGACCCGGACCCGGTCGTGCAGGTCCACGTCGAAGGTGTCCTCGACCGATACGGACTTCGCGTCCCGTTCCGCGACGACGGGCCGGTCGTCGTGCCCGAGGGCCATGCGGTACAGCGCGACGCCGTGCGCCTTGCCCAGCAGGCGGACGAGCTCTGCCTCCCCGGCCTCGGCCAGGTCCTGGACCACCGTCATCCCCGCGCGCCGCAGATGGTCCCCGGTGGCGGGCCCGACGCCCGGCAGGATCCGCACGGACATGGGAGCGAGCAGTTCGCGCTCCGTACCCGGCTCGATGAGCAGGAGACCGTCCGGTTTCGCCTCCTCCGAGGCGATCTTGGCCAGCATCTTGGAACCGGCCAGACCGACCGAACCGCTGAGTCCGGTGACGCCTCTGATGACCGTGCGCAGCTGCTCACCGATCGCACGGGCCGATGCCGCGTCATCGGCGACCCCGCCGGCCTCCAGGTCGACGAAGGCCTCGTCCAGGCTGAGCGGCTCGACGAGCGGCGAAAGCCGCCCGAGGAGCTCCATCACCTGGTCGCTCACCGTCCGGTAGAGCGCGAACCGCGGCACCAGATAGGCGGCGTTGGGTGCAAGCCGTCTCGCCTGTGCCATGGGCATCGCCGAATGCACTCCGAAGCGCCGGGCCTCGTACGACGCGGTGGCCACCACCCCACGCATTCCCAGTCCGCCCACCACCACCGGTTTGCCGCGCAGGCTCGGTTTCGCCGCCTGCTCGGCAGAGGCGTAGAAGGCATCCATGTCCAGATGCAGGATGGTGGGAGCGGATCTCACATCAACCGATGCTGCCCTATGCCACTGACAACGGGCCTGCTCCGCGCCCGTGCGGCGCGGAGCAGGCCCGGTGGCTCAGCCCGCACGGTTGCGCCGCCGGGCCAGCTCGTCCGCGGGGTTGTTGCCGATCAGCGTCTCCCCCGTGTCGACCCGCTCGCCGTGGAGCTGCGACAGGGTCGCGTCCACATCGCGCCAGACGACGCCCACGGCGATACCGAAGACTCCCTGCCCCCCCTGGAGCAGATCCACGACCTCGTCGGGCGAGGAGCACTCGTAGACCGTCGCCCCGTCGCTCATCAGGGTCATCCGTTCCAGATCCGTGAATCCGCGGGCCCTCAGGTGCTGGACCGTGGTGCGGATGTTCTGCAGCGCGACACCCGTGTCGAGGAACCGCTTCACGATCTTGAGGAGGACCACGTCCCGGAAACTGTAGAGACGCTGTGTCCCCGATCCGTACGCCGGACGCACACTCGGCTCCACCAGACCCGTACGGGCCCAGTAGTCGAGCTGCCGGTAGGTGATCCCGGCCGCCGCGCACGCCGTCGGCCCCCGGTAGCCGATGTCACCTGCCACTACCGCACCGTCCGCTGCCACCGCCTCCGGCTGAACCGGCTGTCTGATGGTGTGGTCGGCCGCACTGCTGTGCTGCCGGTACGGCCCACCCGCAGCCGTACCGTCGCCGCTGCTTCTCACGCCGACCTCCGTCCTTGACCTGCCATCTCGAAGGTAGGCAGTCACCAGGGGTGCGTCAACGATCGCCACACTCGGCACGCCGAGTGATAATCACCCTGAGGGTGGTTTCCCGTGTCTCATTTCCGGGAACGGCTTGTCGGATGCGCTGACGGCACCCCCGCGGGACGGTCACTGACTGTTCGTACCGAAGTCCTCCGGTGAGATCTGGTCGAGGAACTCACGGAACTTCTCGACCTCGTCCTCCTGCTCGTCCGGGATGGCGATCCCGGCGTCGTCCAGCACACCGTCACTGCCGTAGATCGGCGTTCCGGTGCGCAGGGCGAGCGCTATGGCGTCGGACGGCCGCGCGCTCACCTCGACTCCGCTGGCGAAGACCAGCTCCGCGTAGAAAACCCCTTCTCTGAGGTCCGTGATCCGGACCTCGGTGAGCTCTTGGCCGACGGCCTCGAGCACATCCTTGAAGAGATCATGGGTCAGCGGCCTGGCCGGAGCCATGCCCTGCTGGGCGAAGGCGATCGCGGTCGCTTCCCCAGGGCCGATCCAAATGGGGAGGTACCGGTCGCCTCCTACTTCACGCAGGAGCACGATCGGTTGGTTGGAGGGCATTTCCACCCGGACACCCACAACGTCGAGCTCGTTCACACAGCAACCCTAGGACGTGCCCGCCATGTTTGGATAGTCGGGCTCCGCCGCGGTCAGTGGAACCGGACCTTGAGGGCGGTCTGCACGAAGGCCGCGTGGAGCCGGACGGACAGCTCCGCGAGCTCTCTCGCGGTGGCCTCCGCATGGGCCCTGGTCTGCGGATTCCGGTGCCGGCGCAGGGGCGCGACCACCTGTTCGACCAGTCCCGCCTCACGATCCGCGGCGGCCTTGACGGCCCGCAGATGCCGAGGTTCCAGACCGAATCGCCCCAGATCCGCCACAAGTCTCGCGACCGTCACCGCCTCGGCTTCGTAGCTTCCCTCGGGCGAGGGAGCGATCAGCCCGTAGGACTCCCACTCGACGAGCTGGTCCTCACTGACGTCAGCGGCCGCGAGAAGCTCGGAGCGCCCGATCCGGGCGGCTGTGGCCCGGCCGGGGTCCGGTTCCCAGCGACCGTCCACGAGCTCGCCCTGACCGCCGCCGGACGGCAGCGCGGCCTGCTCGCCACGGGCGAGGGCATCCAGGTGCTCACGGATGACCTTGAGCGGCAGGTAGTGGTCCCGCTGCATGCGCAGCACCTGAGCCAGCCGCTCCATGTCGGCCGGGCTGAACTTGCGATAGCCGGAGGGCGTCCGCTGCGGCTCGACGAGCCCCTCCGCCTCAAGGAAGCGGATCTTGGAGATCGTTACTTCGGGAAACTCGTCGCGCAGCTCCAGAAGCACCGTGCCGATGCTCATGGCGCGCTCGTCCGCGGCGGCGGTGCCGTGTCCGGCACCGCCTGTCGGTGTTCGCAGCATGAACCTTCCTCGGGGTCCTTCCGGACGCGGTCCGGGGGAGGGTCAGACGCCCCGCTGGCTCGCGTAGAAGACCAGCCGGTACTTGCCGATCTGAACTTCGTCGCCGTTGGACAGCAGGACGGAATCGATGCGCTCACGGTTGACGTAGGTGCCGTTGAGGCTGCCGACGTCGCCCACGGTGAAACTACCGTCCGGGCTCCTGCGGAACTCCACATGGCGCCGCGACACGGTCACGTCGTCGAGGAAGATGTCGCTCTGCGGGTGACGGCCCGCGGTGGTCAGCTCGCCGTCCAGCAGGAAGCGGCTGCCGGAGTTCGGGCCGCGGCGCACCACCAGGAGCGCGGATCCCGCGGGCAGCGCGTCGACGGCTGCCTGTGCTTCCGGCGAGAGGGACGGAATGGCCGTCTGTCCCGTCACCTCGGCCTCGTACGCCTCGATGCCGGAGATCGAGATCGTCGACGTCGTCTCGGAGGCGCGCTCGGGAACTCCGCCCCGCAGCGGCGCACCGCAGTTGGAACAGAAACGGCCGGCCTCGCCATTGCGATGCCCGCACCTCGTACAGACCGGCATGGAGGAGCCCTCCGGGGCGGGGGTGAACCCTCCACCCGTACTTGAGGTTGATGGTTCCCCGAAACCTATGCGTCCGGCACCGGCAGGGTCAACAGACGACGCGCCGGAGGCGCCCCTCTGATCGCCCGGCGAACCCGGCACCTCATCGCGGAAGAGCGGGCGCTCCGAACCCTGCTCCTCGGCGCCCTGACCCTGGCGCGGAGCACGGTGGCGAGCAGCGCCGCTGTCTTCGCGTGCACTCTTTCCGAACAACTTCGCAAACAACTTCACGGGCGATTCCCCTTGACCGAAATAGACCCGCCCGTGGGGCAGGACGAACCCTGAATGAACACACCTGCCGACCCGGACATCTTCACAACGTCCGTATCCACCCGACAGTTTCCACCACGCGCCACCGATCCGATGCGCCGACCCCCCGCAACCTCGTGACTGTGTCCTGCGGGCCACGTGCGCCAAGGCCTCACCGGGACGACGACCGAGCGTAGTCAGGCAGCTTCGCCGGTCGCAAGGCGTCGACGACGATCTCCTCGGCCCGTGCCACCTCCGCCGTGGCCTGCTCCTTCTCGAGCGTCTGCACCACTCCACCGGGGATGTTGAGCGCCGGCTCGAGGTCCTGCGGTTTGCCGATCACCTTGAACTCGTACGGAGACCGGATCCTCCGGTTGTCCACCCTCAGGTCTCCCCCGTCGCCGGAGAAATACGTATTGGCCACCACCCGCACGCCGTTGATCTCGATCGCTTCGGCACCGGCCGCCCGCAGTTCCTGGATGGCATCGAGGAGCATGTCCGGTTCGACCGCACCGCTCGGGTCGTTGATGGTGAGGGTGATGCCGGGTCCCTCGGCCGCGACCGTACCCGCGAGGATGCCGAGCTGCCGCTCCTTCTCGAGCGTCTGCTTGCGGGCCTCCTCCGCCTGGTCGGAGCTGTTCTCCAGCTCCGTGCGCTGGTCGTCGAGGCTCTGCTTCTCGTCCTCGAGCCGCTGGGTCCGGTTGTCGAGCTCGTCGAGGATGCGGACCAGGTCCTCCTGGCGGGCACCGCGCAACGCGCTGTTGTCGCTGTTCGACCTGACCTGGATGGCCAGCCCCAGCCCCAGTACGAACAGCAGGAGCGCCACGATGAGTTGGGCCCTGCTCACCCTGGGCGGCCAGAGGCCCGCCAGCAGCCGCTGGCGCCCGGAGGACTCCTTGGGCTGGTCGGCGCCGGTCTCGGGGGCCGGCGCGGGGACCTCTGCCGGCAGCTCGCCCGCAGGTCCCTCGTTGCGCGGATTCTCGTCGTTGCTCATCGGCCTCAAGCCCGGAAGACGTGCCGACGGATCGCCGCGGCATTGGAGAAGATGCGGATACCGAGCACGACCACCACACCGGTGGAGAGCTGGGCGCCTACACCCAGCTTGTCGCCGAGGAACACGATCAGTGCGGCCACCACGACGTTCGAGAGGAACGACACGACGAAGACCTTGTCCACGAAGATCCCGTCGAGCATGGCACGCAGACCTCCGAAGACGGCGTCGAGTGCGGCCACAACGGCGATCGGCAGGTAGGGCTCGACCACCGCCGGCACTTCGGGCCGGACCAACAGTCCGACCACGACTCCCACGACGAGGCCCAGTACGGCGATCACGATGTGCCCTTCCCTGTTTCTGCCGCACCACTGCGCGTGTCTGCGGCCTGAGGCTCTGCTGTGCGTACGATCAGGCTCGGCGCGGCCGGAAGGCGCACCCGCTCCTGCTCGGAGATGCTGGTGCGGATGTCGAAGCTCTCGTGCAGCGCCTGCAGATACAGACCGTCCGCGCTGTCCTGGAAGGCGTCGGAGAGTTTCTTGCCGTCCCCCACCGCCAGCACCGTGTAGGGCGGCACCAGCGGCCTGTTGTCGACCAGTATGGCGTCGCCCGCCGCGCGGATCGCGGAGAGGGCGGTCAGCCGCTGTCCGTTGATGGCGATCGCTTCCGCCCCGGACTGCCAGAGGCCGTTGACCACGCGCTGCATATCGCGGTCGCGCACCCGCCCGGTGTCGGCGAAGCCGGTCGACTCACGCGGTCCGCCGCCGCCCTGGTCGGTGTCCTTGGCGTCATCGACGACGAGCTTGATTCCGGGCCCTTCGACCGCGGTCGCTCCGGAGAGGAGCGCCACCAGCCCGCCCTTGGCCCCGCCATGCCGTTCGAGCGCCTTGCGCTGCCGTTCGTCGACGTCCTTGCGCAGTTCGTCGACGTCCTCCTGGAGCGCGTCCGCCGCATCGGTCTCGGCGTTGACACGGTCGATGAGCTCTTCGCGCTCCTTCGCCACGACCGGTGCCGCGACCTGGGCCTCGGCGGCACCGAGCGTCACGACGAGAGCCGCGACGACGAGGCCTGCCGCGAGGCCGAGCTTCGACTTGAGCGTACGGGGCATGCCCGCACTTCCGTCGGCCTTGCGGCGCGCAGCAGCCTCGGCGTATCCCTCGTCGAGGCTGTGGTCCATCACATTGGTCAACAGCGACATGGACGCGTCGGGGCGGGGACGCTGCGGGGTGCTACTCCGATCGGGGGGCGGCTGCGACATGCCGCACATCGTCGCACGTCATGCCTGCTGCCGCCGAATGGCCCCACCGGTGGCCCGGAAGCCGCAGCACCACGGCGTCCGGGCCACCCGGCTCGGCTCAGTCGCCGGCGCTGTCCACGATCGCCGACCACTCGTCCAGCAGGGCCTGGGCGGAGGCGTCATCGGGGCCTTCGGCCCACAGATGGGTGACGGCCTCCGCCCTGTCGGGCAGCACCATCACCCAGCGGCCGTCGGTCTCCACCACCCGGACACCGTCGGTGGTGTCCACACTGCGCTCCCCTGCCGCCTCCACGACCCGCCGCATGACGAGCCCCTTGACGGCCCAGGGCGTCGCAAGGTCACGGCGCAGCACGTGGGCACGCGGAATGCGGGCATCGATCTGGCTGAGCGTGAGCTGGGTCCGGGCCACCAGCCCGATGAGCCTGACGAAGGCAGCCGAGCCGTCGAAGACGCTGCTGAACTCGGGAATGATGAATCCGCCGCGTCCGTCACCACCGAAAATGGTGGCGTCCTCGCGTCCCACCCTGGTCAGGTCGTCCGGGGACGTGGTCGTCCACTCCACCTGCGTGCCGTGGTACGCGGCCACCTGTTCGGCGACACGGGTGGTGGTCACCGGCAGGGCCACGCGCCCGCTCCGCCGCTCGGCCGCCACGAGGTCGAGCATGACCAGCAGGGCCCTGTCGTCCTCGATGATCCGGCCCCGCTCGTCGACGAGGGAGAGCCGCTCACCGACGGGGTCGAACCGCACCCCGAAGGCCGCCCGTGCGGACGACACGATCTCCCCGAGGCGCACCAGTCCGGCCCGCCTGGACTCGGCGGACTCTGTGGGACGCGACTCGTCGAGCCCGGGGTTGATCGTCAGCGCGTCCACACCGAGGCGTCCGAGCAGGCTGGGCAGGACGAGCCCCGCGCTGCCGTTCGACGCGTCGACCACGACCTTGAGGCTCGCGTCGGCGATACCGTCCGTGTCGACGTTGCGGAGCAGGGATCCCGTGTAGGAGTCGAAGACGCTCGACGGGAAGTGGAGGTCTCCGATCTCACCGGGGAAGGCCCTGCGGTACTCCTGGCGGGCGTAGACGCGGTCAAGCTTGCGCTGGCGCGCCTGGGAGAGATCGGCACCGCTTTCGTCGATGAACATGATGTCGACGGAGTCCGGCACACCGGGCGACGTCCGGATCATGATGCCGCCGGCACTGCCCCGCGCGGTCTGCTGGCGGGCCACCGGCAGCGGCACGTTCTCCAGGTCCCGTACGTCGATGGCGCTCGCCTGCAGGGCGGAGATGACCGCTCTCTTCAGCGCGCGCGCACCACGGGAGTGGTCACGTGCCGTGGTGACGGTCGACCCCTTCTTCAGGGTCGTCGCGTACGCACCGGCGAGTCGCACGGCGAGCTCCGGGGTGATCTCGACGTTCAGGATCCCGGAGACACCGCGCGCTCCGAAGAGGTGCGCCTGCCCCCGCGACTCCCAGATCACCGAGGTGTTGACGAAGGCTCCGGCCTCGATGGTCTTGAACGGGTACACCCGCACATTGCCCTGGATGATCGATTCCTCGCCGACCAGGCATTCGTCGCCGATGACGGCGCCGTCCTCGATGCGGGCCGCCCGCATGATGTCGGTGTTCTTACCGATCACGCAGCCACGAAGATTGCTGTGCTGGCCGATGTACACGTTGTCGTGCACCACGGCCCTGTGCAGGAAGGCACCGGTTTTCACCACGACGTTCGACCCGATGACGGTGTGTTCCCGGAGTTCGACACCGGCTTCGATCTTGGCGTAGTCGCCGATGTACAGCGGCCCTCGGAGTACCGCGTCGGGATGGACCTCCGCGCCCTCCGCGACCCACACACCGGGCGAGATCTCGAAGCCGTCGAGCTCGACGTCGACCTTGCGCTCCAACACGTCGGCCTGGGCCTTCACGTAGCTCTCGTGGGTGCCCACGTCCTCCCAGTAGCCCTCGGCGACATAGCCGTAGATCGGCTTGCCCTCCTTCATGAGCTGCGGAAACACGTCGCCGGACCAGTCCACCGAGGTATCTGCCTGGACGTAGTCGAAGACCTCGGGCTCCATGACGTAGATGCCCGTGTTGACGGTGTCCGAGAAGACCTGGCCCCAGGTCGGCTTCTCCAGGAAGCGCTCGACCTGACCCTGCTCGTCGACAATCGTGATGCCGAACTCCAGCGGATTCGGGACCCTGGTCAGGCATACCGTGACCAGTCCGCCCTTCTCCTTGTGGAAGGCAATGAGGTCCGTCAGGTCGAAGTCGGTGAGTGCGTCACCGGAAATAACCAGGAAGGTGTCGTCCTTGAGGGCTTCCTCTGCGTTCTTGACGCTTCCCGCGGTACCGAGTGGCTTCTCCTCGTTGGCGTAGGTGAGCTCCATTCCGAGTTCTTCGCCGTCGCCGAAGTAGTTCTTCACGAGCGAAGCAAGGAACTGAACGGTTACGACGGTCTCATTGAGCCCATGCCGCTTGAGCAGCCGCAGCACATGCTCCATGATCGGCCGATTGGCTACGGGCAGGAGCGGCTTGGGCATGCTTGAGGTCATGGGGCGAAGACGAGTGCCTTCGCCGCCGGCCATTACGACGGCCTTCATGTCGGAAACGTCCTCCTTGAAGAGACGACGGTCTAGCCGACATCACCCGTCGGGGCAACAACCACAGCATCCGTTGCGGACCGGCGACACTGCGCGGCACCGCATCAACGAGCTATTCGGCTACTTCATCCGCCTTGACGAGTCGGCGGACCTGGACCACGTAGAGGATCCCTGCCCACCAATAGAGCGTTGTACCCCAACCAGCGAACGCCCATCCGAAAACGGCGCCCAGCGAAGCCAGCCAACCACTTCCGTCACTGAGCAGCAACAAGGGGAAGGCGTACATCAGGTTGAAGGTTGCAGCTTTCCCGAGGAAGTTCACCTGCGGCGGCGGATAGCCGTGCCGGCGCAGGATTCCCACCATGACAAGGAGCATGAGCTCACGTGCGAGAAGAGCTGCGGTGAGCCAGAGCGGCAGGATCTCGCGCCAGGTGAGCCCGACGAGGGTCGACAGGATGTAGAGGCGGTCGGCAGCTGGGTCCAGGAGTCGCCCGAGGCTGCTGATCTGGTTCCACCGGCGTGCGAGCTTGCCGTCGAGATAGTCGCTGACGCCGCTCAGCATCAGCACCAGCAACGCCCAGCCGTCGCTGTTGGGCCCGCCGAAGACGGGACGAAGGATCAACCACAGGAAGAGCGGCACGCCGACGAGGCGAGCCATGCTGAGGATGTTGGGGATGGTGAGTACTCGGTTCGTCTGAACTCGAGTCTCCTGGACCTCCACCCGGGGGCCTCCTGTGAAGAACGTGCCAATGATGCACCCTGACCCTACCCTCAGCCGCCGAGTGCCGATGCACGGGGGTACAAGGACGTGATTGAACGCAGAAAAGCCCCGTGCCACAAGGGCACGGGGCTTTCCCGGAATAATTGTTCGGCGGCGTCCTACTCTCCCACAGGGTCCCCCCTGCAGTACCATCGGCGCTGAAAGGCTTAGCTTCCGGGTTCGGAATGTAACCGGGCGTTTCCCTAACGCAATGACCACCGAAACACTATGAAATTAACCAACACCGGAAGAAAACACGGCCGTTCGTTATTTCAGAACTAACACAGTGGACGCGAGCAACTGAGGACAAGCCCTCGGCCTATTAGTACCAGTCAGCTCCACCCGTTACCGGGCTTCCACATCTGGCCTATCAACCCAGTCGTCTACTGGGAGCCTTAACCACTCAAGGTGGTGGGAATACTCATCTCGAAGCAGGCTTCCCGCTTAGATGCTTTCAGCGGTTATCCTTTCCGAACGTAGCCAACCAGCCATGCCCTTGGCAGGACAACTGGCACACCAGAGGTTCGTCCGTCCCGGTCCTCTCGTACTAGGGACAGCCCTTCTCAATATTCCTACGCGCACAGCGGATAGGGACCGAACTGTCTCACGACGTTCTAAACCCAGCTCGCGTACCGCTTTAATGGGCGAACAGCCCAACCCTTGGGACCGACTCCAGCCCCAGGATGCGACGAGCCGACATCGAGGTGCCAAACCATCCCGTCGATATGGACTCTTGGGGAAGATCAGCCTGTTATCCCCGGGGTACCTTTTATCCGTTGAGCGACAGCGCTTCCACAAGCCACTGCCGGATCACTAGTCCCGACTTTCGTCCCTGCTCGACCCGTCGGTCTCACAGTCAAGCTCCCTTGTGCACTTACACTCAACACCTGATTGCCAACCAGGCTGAGGGAACCTTTGGGCGCCTCCGTTACTCTTTAGGAGGCAACCGCCCCAGTTAAACTACCCATCAGACACTGTCCCTGATCCGGATCACGGACCTAGGTTAGACATCCAGCACGACCAGAGTGGTATTTCAACGACGACTCCACAACCACTGGCGTGGCCGCTTCAAAGTCTCCCACCTATCCTACACAAGCCGAACCGAACACCAATATCAAACTATAGTAAAGGTCCCGGGGTCTTTCCGTCCTGCTGCGCGAAACGAGCATCTTTACTCGTAGTGCAATTTCACCGGGCCTATGGTTGAGACAGTCGAGAAGTCGTTACGCCATTCGTGCAGGTCGGAACTTACCCGACAAGGAATTTCGCTACCTTAGGATGGTTATAGTTACCACCGCCGTTTACTGGCGCTTAAGTTCTCAGCTTCGCACACCCGAAAGTGCACTAACCGGTCCCCTTAACGTTCCAGCACCGGGCAGGCGTCAGTCCGTATACATCGCCTTACGGCTTCGCACGGACCTGTGTTTTTAGTAAACAGTCGCTTCTCGCTGGTCTCTGCGGCCACCCCCAGCTCAGGAAGCAAGTTCCCTCACCAGTGATGGCCCCCTTCTCCCGAAGTTACGGGGGCATTTTGCCGAGTTCCTTAACCATAGTTCACCCGAACGCCTCGGTATTCTCTACCTGACTACCTGAGTCGGTTTAGGGTACGGGCCGCCATGAAACTCGCTAGAGGCTTTTCTCGACAGCATAGGATCATCCACTTCACCACAATCGGCTCGGCATCAGGTCTCAGCCTTAATGTGTGACGGATTTACCTGCCACACGGCCTACACCCTTACCCCGGGACTACCACCGCCCGGGCTGGACTACCTTCCTGCGTCACCCCATCGCTTACCTAATACAAGTCTGGTTCATCGGCTCCACCACTACCCTCAACTCCGAAGAGATCGGGCCGGCTTCACGGACTTAGCATCGCCTGATTCAGTATTGGGCGTTTCAAAGCGGGTACCGGAATATCAACCGGTTGTCCATCGACTACGCCTGTCGGCCTCGCCTTAGGTCCCGACTTACCCTGGGCAGATCAGCTTGACCCAGGAACCCTTAGTCAATCGGCGCACACGTTTCTCACGTGTGTATCGCTACTCATGCCTGCATTCTCACTCGTGAACCGTCCACAACTCGCTTCCGCGGCTGCTTCACCCGGCACACGACGCTCCCCTACCCATCCCAGCCCCCGTTGGGGGTACGTGCTGGAATGACACGACTTCGGCGGTACGCTTGAGCCCCGCTACATTGTCGGCGCGGAATCACTTGACCAGTGAGCTATTACGCACTCTTTCAAGGGTGGCTGCTTCTAAGCCAACCTCCTGGTTGTCTCTGCGACTCCACATCCTTTCCCACTTAGCGTACGCTTAGGGGCCTTAGTCGATGCTCTGGGCTGTTTCCCTCTCGACCATGGAGCTTATCCCCCACAGTCTCACTGCCGTGCTCTCACTTACCGGCATTCGGAGTTTGGCTAAGGTCAGTAACCCGGTAGGGCCCATCGCCTATCCAGTGCTCTACCTCCGGCAAGAAACACACGACGCTGCACCTAAATGCATTTCGGGGAGAACCAGCTATCACGGAGTTTGATTGGCCTTTCACCCCTAACCACAGGTCATCCCCCAGGTTTTCAACCCTGGTGGGTTCGGTCCTCCACGAAGTCTTACCTCCGCTTCAACCTGCCCATGGCTAGATCACTCCGCTTCGGGTCTTGAGCGCGCTACTAAATCGCCCTATTCGGACTCGCTTTCGCTACGGCTTCCCCACACGGGTTAACCTCGCAACACACCGCAAACTCGCAGGCTCATTCTTCAAAAGGCACGCAGTCACGACTGCATGTGCAAGCACATACAGCGACGCTCCCACGGCTTGTAGGCACACGGTTTCAGGTACTATTTCACTCCGCTCCCGCGGTACTTTTCACCATTCCCTCACGGTACTATCCGCTATCGGTCACCAGGGAATATTTAGGCTTAGCGGGTGGTCCCGCCAGATTCACACGGGATTTCTCGGGCCCCGTGCTACTTGGGTGTCTCTTAAACGAGCCGTTGATGTTTCAGCTACGGGGGTCTTACCCTCTACGCCGGACCTTTCGCATGTCCTTCGCCTACACCAACGGTTTCTGACTCGTCTCACAGTCGGCAGACCATGAAAAAGAGATCCCACAACCCCGCATGCGCAACCCCTGCCGGGTATCACACGCATACGGTTTGGCCTCATCCAGTTTCGCTCGCCACTACTCCCGGAATCACGGTTGTTTTCTCTTCCTGCGGGTACTGAGATGTTTCACTTCCCCGCGTTCCCTCCACACTGCCTATGTGTTCAGCAGTGGGTGACAGCCCATGACGACTGCCGGGTTTCCCCATTCGGAAACCCCCGGATCAAAGCTTGGTTGACAGCTCCCCGGGGACTATCGTGGCCTCCCACGTCCTTCATCGGTTCCTGGTGCCAAGGCATCCACCGTGCGCCCTTAAAAACTTGGCCACAGATGCTCGCGTCCACTGTGCAGTTCTCAAACAACGACCAGCCACCCATCACCCCGCCCTCACAGGCGAGTTCACTGGGGCCGGCAACCGAAGATCCAGACTCAACGAGCCCGTACCTTCAGATACCCAACAGCGTGCCCGACCCGACCGATCCCTCTCACTTTCCACGCCGAAGCAGTACTCGCAAAAACAACCTGTCGTGCCGAATAGTCAACGTTCCACCCATGAGCAACCACCGTCGAACATTTGCCGACGAAATGGTCTCTGGATTCCCCGAAGAGAACCTAGATGCTCCTTAGAAAGGAGGTGATCCAGCCGCACCTTCCGGTACGGCTACCTTGTTACGACTTCGTCCCAATCGCCAGTCCCACCTTCGACAGCTCCCTCCCACAAGGGGTTGGGCCACCGGCTTCGGGTGTTACCGACTTTCGTGACGTGACGGGCGGTGTGTACAAGGCCCGGGAACGTATTCACCGCAGCAATGCTGATCTGCGATTACTAGCAACTCCGACTTCATGGGGTCGAGTTGCAGACCCCAATCCGAACTGAGACCGGCTTTTTGAGATTCGCTCCGCCTCGCGGCATCGCAGCTCATTGTACCGGCCATTGTAGCACGTGTGCAGCCCAAGACATAAGGGGCATGATGACTTGACGTCGTCCCCACCTTCCTCCGAGTTGACCCCGGCAGTCTCCTGTGAGTCCCCATCACCCCGAAGGGCATGCTGGCAACACAGAACAAGGGTTGCGCTCGTTGCGGGACTTAACCCAACATCTCACGACACGAGCTGACGACAGCCATGCACCACCTGTATACCGACCACAAGGGGGGCACCATCTCTGATGCTTTCCGGTATATGTCAAGCCTTGGTAAGGTTCTTCGCGTTGCGTCGAATTAAGCCACATGCTCCGCTGCTTGTGCGGGCCCCCGTCAATTCCTTTGAGTTTTAGCCTTGCGGCCGTACTCCCCAGGCGGGGAACTTAATGCGTTAGCTGCGGCACCGACGACGTGGAATGTCGCCAACACCTAGTTCCCAACGTTTACGGCGTGGACTACCAGGGTATCTAATCCTGTTCGCTCCCCACGCTTTCGCTCCTCAGCGTCAGTAATGGCCCAGAGATCCGCCTTCGCCACCGGTGTTCCTCCTGATATCTGCGCATTTCACCGCTACACCAGGAATTCCGATCTCCCCTACCACACTCTAGCTAGCCCGTATCGAATGCAGACTCGGGGTTAAGCCCCGAGCTTTCACATCCGACGTGACAAGCCGCCTACGAGCTCTTTACGCCCAATAATTCCGGACAACGCTCGCACCCTACGTATTACCGCGGCTGCTGGCACGTAGTTAGCCGGTGCTTCTTCTGCAGGTACCGTCACTTGCGCTTCTTCCCTGCTGAAAGAGGTTTACAACCCGAAGGCCGTCATCCCTCACGCGGCGTCGCTGCATCAGGCTTTCGCCCATTGTGCAATATTCCCCACTGCTGCCTCCCGTAGGAGTCTGGGCCGTGTCTCAGTCCCAGTGTGGCCGGTCGCCCTCTCAGGCCGGCTACCCGTCGTCGCCTTGGTAGGCCATTACCCCACCAACAAGCTGATAGGCCGCGGGCTCATCCTTCACCGCCGGAGCTTTTAACCCCGTCCCATGCAGGACAGAGTGTTATCCGGTATTAGACCCCGTTTCCAGGGCTTGTCCCAGAGTGAAGGGCAGATTGCCCACGTGTTACTCACCCGTTCGCCACTAATCCACCCCGAAGGGCTTCATCGTTCGACTTGCATGTGTTAAGCACGCCGCCAGCGTTCGTCCTGAGCCAGGATCAAACTCTCCATGAATGTTTTCCCGTAATCGGGAGAGCACCATAAAAGAGCGGGACAACCAACCGGAATAGGGCTGGTCATCCACAGCGTCCTCGCTGATGTTGCCTACCCGCCACATGGGCCAGTAGGACTTCAAAGGAACCACCAACCCACCGAAGTGGGCCGGGGTATCAACAAATTTGGCGTTGACTTTTGGCACGCTGTTGAGTTCTCAAGGAACGGACGCTTCCTTCGGTCCCGTTTCACCGGGGCCCTCCGGGCGCTTCCCTTCGTTCTTGCGTTTCCGACTCTATCAGACTCTTTCGTGTCCGATTCCCGGCCGAAGCGGGCCCCCTGCGAAGCAGGAGAATTGTTACTGCGCTTTCCAGTTCTTCGCTTTCGCGCTTTCCCTTTCCGGCGAGTCCGACTCTATCAGCCGTTTTCCATTTCCTTGACCAGCTCCTGCAGACACGCAGAATGAGGCTCAGATCGGAAGTTCGGTGTTTGAGAGTCGCCGCCGACCCCCGACTCGAGGTCGTGTTGGGGCCAGGCAGAATGACGACAATACAGGCCGCTGTGGGGCGAGGCAAATCGTTCGCGGTGCACCCCTAGGTCTGCCAACCGGTAGCTCTCGGGCGGAACCGTGACTTCATATGACTTACGCTGCTGATCAGTACGCCGTCCCCATCAGTCGGTACGGCGACAACAGACCAAGCTCCACCCCTGGGAGGCTCCCCATGACCACAGTGACGTCCCCGCTTGTCGGCCGCGCGATCGGACTCACCGCGGTTCCCGATCCGGTCTTCTCCGGCGCCATGGTTGGTCCCGGTACCGCCATCGACCCCGTGCGCGAGCCCTCCGAGGCCGTCTCTCCGGTCGACGGCATCGTCGTCTCCCTGCACCCCCACGCCTTTGTCGTGGTGGACGACGAGGGACACGGGGTGCTGACCCACCTCGGCATCGACACCGTACAGCTCAATGGCGAGGGCTTCGAGCTCCTCGTGAACAAGGGGGACACCGTGACCCGTGGTCAGGGCATCGTGCGGTGGGACCCGGCCGCCGTCGAGGCAGCCGGCAAGTCGGCGATCTGCCCGATCGTGGCGCTCGAAGCCACCGCCGAATCCCTTTCCGAGGTGCGCGAGGACGGCGACGTGAAGGTCGGAGACGCACTGTTCGGCTGGCAGTAACACCTTTGGTTCAGCAACTGCCAGTGGGCATTCACCGCGGTGGCACAGCCACCGCACAACCGGAGACGGGTGAAATGGAGACAACGCTGCGAGGCGTCGGCGTGAGCCACGGTGTGGCGATCGGCGAAGTTCGGCACATGGGTACGGCGGTGCTTGAGCCGCCCGCCAAACAGATTCCTACGGAGGAGGCCGAGCGCGAGCAGGGGCGCGCCCGCCAGGCGGTGGAAGCTGTCGCGGCCGACCTGATCGCGCGAGGCAATCTTGCCGGCGGCGAGGCCCAGCACGTGCTCGAGGCCCAGGCCATGATGGCGCAGGACCCGGAGCTCATGGCCGATGTGGATCGCCGCATCGCAGTCGGCAGCACCGCGGAGCGGGGGGTCTACGACGCATTCGCCTCGTACCGGGCTCTGCTGGCCAATGCCGGGGAGTATCTGGCCGGCCGCGTCGCGGACCTCGACGATGTGCGGAACCGGATCGTTGCGCGGCTGCTCGGCGTTCCGATGCCGGGTGTTCCGGACAGTGACGAGCCCTACGTACTGATTGCTCGCGACCTGGCCCCGGCCGACACGGCCCTGCTGGACCCGGCTCTGGTGCTCGGGTTCGTCACCGAGGAGGGCGGTCCGACGAGTCACAGCGCAATTCTGGCGCGCGCACTGGGAGTTCCGGCCGTCGTTGCTCTCCCGGGAGCCGGGGAGATCGCCGAAGGCACCGTCGTCGCGGTGGACGGCAGTACCGGTGAGGTCTTCGTCGAGCCGAGCGACGAGAAGCGTACGGCGATGGAGAGCGCCGCGGCGGCCCGCAAGGCCGCGTTGTCCGCCACGACGGGACCGGGTGCCACGTCCGACGGCCACAAGGTCCCGTTGCTCGCCAATGTCGGCGGTCCCGCCGATGTGCCGGCGGCGGTGGAGGCCGGTGCCGAAGGCGTCGGGCTGTTCCGTACCGAGTTCCTGTTCCTGGACGACAGCAAGCAGGCGCCCACCGAGGCGAAGCAGATCGCGGCCTACCGTGCCGTGCTGGAGGCGTTCCCCGAGGGGCGCGTCGTCGTGCGGGTGCTCGACGCCGGTGCGGACAAGCCGCTGGACTTCCTGACCCCGGCGGACGAGCCGAACCCGGCGCTCGGTGTCCGTGGGCTGCGCAGTCTGCTGGACCACCCCGATGTGCTGCGCACGCAGCTGACCGCCCTTTCCAAGGCGGTCGAGGGTCTGCCCGTCTACCTCGAGGTCATGGCCCCGATGGTGGCCGACCGTGCCGACGCGAAGGCGTTCGCGGACGCGTGCCGTGAGGCCGGACTGCAGGCGAAGTTCGGTGCGATGGTGGAGATTCCCTCCGCCGCGCTGCGGGCTCGCTCGATCCTGCAGGAGGTGGAGTTCCTGTCGCTGGGTACCAACGACCTGGCGCAGTACACCTTCGCGGCCGACCGGCAGGTGGGCGCCGTCTCCCGACTGCAGGACCCGTGGCAGCCGGCGCTGCTGGATCTGGTCGCTCTGTCGGCCGACGCGGCCCGCGCGGAGGGCAAGAGCTGTGGTGTCTGCGGAGAGGCTGCCGCGGATCCGCTGCTTGCCTGCGTGCTGACCGGTCTGGGTGTCACCTCGCTGTCCATGGGCGCCGCTTCCATTCCCTATGTGCGCGCCACGCTGGCGAAGTACACGCTCGCGCAGTGCGAGCGTGCCGCTTCCGCCGCTCGTGCGACGGACTCCGCCGAAGAGGCACGGATCGCGGCCCAGGCGGTGCTGTCGGGCGAGTGACGCCGCCGGACTCGCGCAGTCGGTTGTGAAGGGGTTCCCGCCCTGCAGGCGGGAGCCCCTTCGTTCTTTCCGTCAGTGGTGCTCCTCCGGCTCGTCGGCGCCGAGGTCGAAGCCTGCGCAGTACTCCACGTTCGACTCCGGGGAGACCGGTTCGCCCGTGTCCGCGTCGGTGCAGTAGGCGCTGAAGACCTCGCCCGCGGTCAGCGGGACGAGTCCGCCGCGGATCAGACGCCAGCCGTACACCCGGTCGGGGGCGTCCGCGGTGCTGGTGCGCATCACCACGCCTCCCCGTGTCTCGAGTGCGATGCCGACGGCGAGGACGGTGGCGAACTCCGCTCCTTCCGACGATTCGAGATGCACCGGACCGTCGGGGTGCCTCGTCGTGTGGAGCACGGCGAGGAGCTGTTCGTTTTCCGTGGGTGTGCTGCAGACCGTGTGGTGGGTACCCGGTCCTGCTGTCTCCAGCAGACGCGTCAGCAGGTGGGAGGCCCGGTCGAAGGCGGCCCTGCCGATGTCCTGTCCGCAGTCCGCGCAGTCTCCGAGGTCCGCCAGGAGCATGGTGGCGTACTCCCAGGTAGCCCGGCGGACGGCGCGCGAGACGAGTTGCGGGATCAGGGCGTCGATGGGCTGGCCGGTATAGGCCACGGTGGCACCGGCTGCGGCGATTTCGGCGGTGAAGCGGCTGCGGTTCGTGCGGTCGTCCGGATCGAGGTCGGCGTCGGTGCAGAACTCCGCGTAGTCCTCCGGGTCGAAGAGGGCGACCGTGGTGTGCATTCCCTGCGCTGCGAGGGTTTTGAGCAGGCCTTCGACCTGCTGCAGATAGACGGAGTGATCGTCGAAGGTGAAGGTCCGGTAGTGACGCATCGCCGCGAAGTCCTCGGCGTCGACCAGGAGGCCGACGGTATTGGGTGCTTCGCGGCGCAGCGCGCGTCGCATGGATGTGGCGGAGCGGTGGTGGGTGCGTTTCGTCTGCTTGATGTGCGCCATGAGTCCCCCTGTGCGCTGTCGATCGATGCTCACTCAGCGTAATCAGGGGGACTGACAACGGTGCCCTCGGTGACCGGGTCAGCGGCGTTCGCGGGCGAGGTTCTCGTAGAAGTGGAGGAGTTCGAGGTTGTCGATGGAGCCGGGGTTGACCGCCTTGGACAGGGCCGTGCCCTGTAGGAGGCGCTTGACCGGAACCTCGATGCGTTTGCCGGTGAGGGTGTGCGGGATACCGGGGACCTCGATGACCTCGTCCGGTACGTGGCGTGGGGAGAGGTTCTCGCGGATCGTCCGCTTGATGCTGTCGCGGAGGTCGTCGTCGAGCGCGGCACCTTCGGCGAGGTGGACGAAGAGCGGCATCCAGTAGCCCCCGTCCGGCTCCTCGATGCCGATGACGAGGGACTCGCGGATCTCGGGGAGCCGTTCGACGGCTTCGTAGATGTCTGCGGATCCCATCCGCACCCCCTGCCTGTTGAGGGTGGAGTCGGAGCGTCCGTGGATGATGACCGAGCCGTGGCCGGTGAGGGTGATCCAGTCGCCGTGACGCCAGACGCCGGGGTACATGTCGAAGTAACTGTCGTGGTAGCGGCTGCCGTCGGGGTCGTTCCAGAAGTGGATCGGCATGGAGGGCATGGGGCTGGTGACGACGAGCTCGCCGACCTCGCCGGTCAGCGGCTTGCCTGCGGGGTCCCAGGCCTGGAGGTCCGTGCCGAGGCAGGGGGCCTGCAGTTCGCCGATGTGGACCGGCAGGGTGGGGACCGCGCCCGCGAAGCAGCTGCAGACGTCGGTGCCGCCGCTGACGGAGGCGATCCACAGGTCCTCGGCCACCTCGTCGTGGAGCCAGCGGAAACCGTCGGGCGGAAGCGGGGAGCCGGTGGTGGCGACGCATTGGACACGGCTGAGGTCGTGGTCGCGGCCCGGATGGATTCCGGCCTTGCGGCAGGCCATGACGTAGGCCGCGGAGGTACCGAAGAGGGTCGCTCCGGTCTGTTCGGCGACCCGCCACTGGGCGCTGACGTCCGGGTATCCGGGGCTTCCGTCGTACAGCACGACCGTGGTGCCGGTCAGCAGGCCGGAGACGAGGAAGTTCCACATCATCCAGCCGGTGGAGGTGTACCAGAAGAAGCGGTCGTCGGGGCCGAGGTCGCAGTGCAGCCCGATCTGCTTGAGGTGTTCGACGAGGATGCCGCCCTGGGACTGGACGATCGCCTTGGGAAGTCCGGTGGTCCCGGAGGAGTACAGCACCCAGAGCGGGTGCTCGAAGGGGACCTGTTCGAAGACGGGTTCGACATCGGCGGAGGTGAGCGCGGACCACTCGAGGGCTCCGTCGGGCGCGTCCGTGCCGAGGAGCGGGATGTGGACGACGGCGCGCAGGGTGGGGAGCTCGCGTCGGAGCTCCGCCACGGTCTCGGTGCGGTCGTGCTCCTTGCCGCCGTAGCGGTAGCCGTCGACGGTGAACAGGACGACGGGTTCGACCTGCTGGAAGCGGTCGAGGACGCTGCGGGCACCGAAGTCGGGGGCGCACGACGTCCAGACTCCGCCGACGGCAGCCGTGGCGAGGAAGGCGACGACCGCCTGCGGAATGTTGGGGAGGTACCCGCTGACGCGGTCGCCGGGTGTGACGCCGAGGGCGCGCAGCTCGGCGGCGAGGGAGCCGACCTGGCTGCGGAGCGACGACCAGCTGATGGGGATCTGCGTGTGGGTCTCGTCGACGTGGAGCAGTGCCGGGGCATCGGCGCGCAGGGGGTCGTCGGCGGTCCGCAGTGCGTGTTCGGCGTAGTTGAGGGTGGATCCGGGGAACCACTGGGCACCGGGCATGGCGCGGTCGCCGATGACGGTCTCGTACGGGGTGGAGAAGCGCACGTCGAACCAGTCGGTGACGGCCTGCCAGAAGGTGTCGAGCTCGTCGACCGACCAGCGGTGCAGTGCCTCGTAGCCGCCTTCGGCGGGCGCTCCGTACCGCCCTGCCGCCCAGCGCTGGAAGCGGGTGACGGCCGCGGCCTCGATGCGTTCGGGGTCGGGCTGCCAGAGGGGGGCTTCGCCGGCTTCTGAGGTCATGGGGTGGCTCCCTGGCCTTTCTCGGGTACGCGGGGTGTGCGTGCGTCGCGCGCACGGGCTGGGGTGTGCGCGTGAGCGGCATTCACGGACGATGCCATGTGATCGTCTTTCGCACCAGGGTCCCCCGGCCATGGTTGCCGGCGCGGCAGTGTGGTCCGGCCACAGGTGAACGGAAGCTGAACGGACCCCGTTCGCCGTCGGCCGGGTGGCAGGGTGGCCTGCATGGATGGTCGTGACCTGGTGCGCTCGGTGAAGATGGTCGGTTCCGTGCAGGGGATGCGCGCGGTGCGCTCCGCCTGGCGACGACGGCGGACGGACGCGCGGGCGTTGCCGCCGCGGGGGCCGGAGCGGGCTCGGGTCCCCGGTCTTCTGGTGGGGGCCGAGCCCGGACCGGGCGGGGGTGTCGTGAGATTCGCCCGTTCGGAGTTGCGCATCCGTGTGGCCGTCGGTGGTGCGGTGTTCTGGTCCTGGGACGGTGCGGAGTCGATGCCGTCCTACGCGCTGCCGGGAGAGGCGCCGGAACCGGATCCGCGGGCCGGGCTGGAGCCGGACAAGGACGGCGGCTGGCAGGTGGTGTCGGAGCGGCTGACGGTGGCGGTGTCGCGGCACGGGGCGGTGGAGCTGCGTACACCGGGCGGTGTGGTGCTGCGCCGGGAGCTGCCGCCGCGGTGGTGGGAACCGGTGGGCGGGGGTGCGGCGCGTTGGGTCCAGCGCTCCGAGGTGCCTGCCGACGCGCGCTTCTTCGGACTCGGTGGGCGGGCGGGCGGTCCGCGGCTGCGCGGGGGGACGTACAGGCTGTGGAACACCGATCCGGGTGGCCGCTTCGGTCCCGGGGACGATCCGCTGTATCTGACTATGCCGGTGCAGTTGGTGGTGTCGGACGCGGGGACGCATCTGGCCTTCCATGACAACACCTGGTCGGGCCGGGTGACCCTCCGGGAGGGTGAGGAGGGTGCGGGGTCCGGGCATGACCGGCCGGGTACCTGTGAGGTGCGGATGGAGGGCGGTCCGCTGCGCTGCTGGGTGGTGACGGGTACGCCGTCCAGGGTGCTGCAGGGCTGGACGGCGCTGACCGGTGCGCCCGCGCTGCCGCCCTCGTGGGCGTTGGGTCCGCAGCACTCCAGGTGGGGGTTCGGCAGCGAGGACGAGGTGCGGCGGATAGTGGCGGGGTACCGGGAGCGGGGCCTGGCACTGTCGGCGGTGCACCTGGACATCGATCACTACGACGCGCATCAGGTCTTCACGGTCGACCGTGAGCGGTTCCCCGATCTGCCCGGGCTGGCCAAGGAGTTGCGCGCGGACGGGGTGCGTCTGGTGTCGATCGTCGACCCGGCGGTGAAGGCGTCACCGGGCAACGGGGTTTTCGACAGCGGCCGGGAGGTCGGCACGGCGGGTGCGTTCGTCCGGGATCCGCAGGGGCGCCGGGTGCTCGGTGAGGTGTGGCCGGGTGAGTGCGTCTACCCGGACTTCACCGATCCGCAGGTGAGGCAGTGGTGGGGGACGCTGTACGAGGAGCGGCTCGCCCAGGGGTTCTCCGGGGTGTGGCACGACATGAACGAGCCGGTGGCGTTCACGGCCTTCGGGGACCCTTCGCTGCCGCATTCGTCCCGGCACGCGCTTGAGGGCCGTGGCGGTGACCATCGTGAGGCGCACAACGTCTACGGCCTCACGATGGCGCAGGCCGGGTACGAAGGGCTGCGCAGGCTGCGGCCCGATGAGCGGCCGTTCCTGTTCTCCCGTTCCGGCTGGGCGGGGATGCAGCGGTACGGAGGCACCTGGTCCGGTGACGTGGCGACGGGGTGGCCCGGGCTGCGTGCGTCGCTGGCCCTGGTGCTGGGTCTCGGACTCTGCGGGGTGCCGTATTCGGGGCCGGATGTGGGCGGGTTCGACGGGTCGCCGTCGCCGGAGCTGTATCTGCGCTGGTTCCAGCTGGGCGCGTACCTGCCGTTGTTCCGTACCCATGCGGCCATCGACGCGGGGCGGCGGGAGCCGTGGGAGTTCGGGACCGAGGTGCTCAGTGGCGCGAGGGCCGCACTGGAGGAACGGGAGCGGCTGCGCCCCTACTTCGTGACGCTGGCGGAACTGGCCAGGCTGACGGGTGCGCCGTATGTGCGGCCGTTGTGGTGGGGGGCCTCCGGGGACCGGGCGCTGCGGGAGTGCGAGGACGCGTTCCTGCTGGGCGATGCACTGCTCGTGGCACCGGTGCTGGAGTGCGGGTCGGATCGCCGGGCGGTTCGGCTGCCGCGCGGCCGCTGGTACGACACGGCGACCGAGGAGGCGTACGAGGGGCCGGGACAGGTTCTGCTGGACGCGCCGTTGTCACGGATTCCGGTGCTGGCGCGGGCCGGGGCGGTGCTTCCGGTGCGGCG
This sequence comes from Streptomyces sp. NBC_00887, assembly GCF_045207585.1. Lineage (NCBI taxonomy): Bacteria > Bacillati > Actinomycetota > Actinomycetes > Kitasatosporales > Streptomycetaceae > Streptomyces > Streptomyces sp. NBC_00887. Next base: position 8,761,073 of record NZ_CP108788.1, on the reverse strand, counting down.
TGCGGACGGAAGCACGGAGCTGGAGGTGTGGGCTCCTGCGGCGGGGCGCACGGGTGGCGGGCTGGTGGCGCGCGATGTGGGCGACGGGTGGACCCGGTCCGAGGTGGAGCGGTTCACGTCCCGGCTCTCGGGCGGGCGTGTCGTGGTCGAGCGGGACGGTGAGGAGGACCTGGTGACGTATCCGGTACGGGTGCGGGGGCTGCGGGCCCCCGCGGGCCCGGTTCAGTCGCTGTAGCTGCCGGCGAACCAGGAGCGTACGGCCCGGGTGTGCAGCGGGAAGGCGAGCTCCGCGGGGGTCTGCAGGACCTCGAACCCCGAGGTCTCGTCCGTGGGCACGGACGGCGGCAGGTCCGCGGCGGGGCGGGGCGGGAGCAGACCGAAGAGGAGGAGATGGCCGTCCGGCGAGCTCAGGGCGTCGGCGAGCCGTACGTCCGTCCCGTCGGCCTTGATCCCGGTTTCCTCGCGCAGTTCCCGTACGACCGCCTCGCGCCAGTCCTCGGTGTGGTCGATGTACCCGCCGGGCAGGGCGATGCCGCCCAGTTGCGGTGGGATGGTGCGGGTGATGACGACGAGTCCGGTGCCGTGCGGGCCGGTGACGGGCAGGAGGGCGACGGCGACGGGCAGCGGGTTGCGGTAGGTGGTGGCGCCGCAGGCGGGGCAGGTGCGTGGCCAGGCGGTGGGCACCGACGGGTCTGCGGAGTACGGGGCTCCGCAGGAGCTGCAGTGGGAGTCCTTCACGGGCGGACTGTATCCGATCGCCCTTCTCCTCCGCCCCCGAGCTGATGGACGATGTGCCCATGACAGGAATCGTTCACGCCCTCCGCGCTTCGGCCGCCGCTGCCGCCGCCCTGCTCGCCCTGACCGCTGCCGCTCCGGTGGCCCGGGCCGAGCCCGAACCCAAGGCTCCCCCGGAGTTCGTCGACCTGCGCTCCGTCGATCCCACGATCATCACCGAGATGCGGTACACCACCGCGCACACCTTCCTGGGCGAGCGGGTGGAGGGGTACCGGCAGCCCGTCTGCATCCTGACCCGGCCCGCGGCACGGGCGCTGCGCACGGCTCAGCGGAGCCTCCTGCGCCAGGGTTACTCGCTCAAGGTGTACGACTGCTACCGGCCGCAGCGGGCGGTGGACCACTTCGTGCGCTGGGCGAAGGATCTCGACGACCAGACCATGAAAAACGAGTTCTATCCGCTCGTCGACAAGACCCGTCTGTTCGAGGACGGTTACATCGCGGAGAAGTCCGGTCACAGCCGGGGCAGCACGGTCGACCTGACGCTGGTGAAGCTTCCCGCCCTGCCGACCAGGCCCTACGTGCCGGGCGAGCGGCTGGCGCCGTGCTACGCGCCGGCGGACGAGCGATTCCCCGACAACTCGGTCGACATGGGGACGGGTTACGACTGTTTCGACACCTTGTCGCACACGGACGACCCGAGGGTGCAGGGGATACAGCGCACGAACCGGCAGTTCCTGAAGACGACGCTCACCGGCCTCGGTTTCGTGAACCTGGCCGAGGAGTGGTGGCACTACACCTACAAGCCCGAGGTGTTCCCGGACACCTACTTCGACTTCCCGGTGAGCAGGCGGTCCGTCGCGGGCCACTGAGAGCGGCTCCGGCGCGAAGAACGGGCGACCGGGACCACCCCCGTGGGCTCCGGCCGCCCGTTCTCCTTGTCGGACGCGGAACTGCCGTATCCGGTTGCCATCTGAGCCATTACGGTGCCTCTATGTCACAACAGACGTTCGATTCGTACGAAGAGTTCTGGCCCTACTACGTCGCGATGCATTCCAGGGCGGCGACGAGGTGGGTCCATCTGACGGGAACACTGACCGGTCTCGCCGTCACCGCCTACGGACTGGCGCGCGGCCGGAAGCGCTACGCCGCTGCGTTGCCCCTGATCGGGTACGGCACCGCCTGGCCGGCGCACTTCCTCATCGAGAAGAACAATCCCGCCACGTTCGGGCACCCCGCATGGTCGCTGCGCGGCGATGTGCAGATGATCCGCATGATGCTCGCCGGACGGGACGGGGAGCTGGCCGAGACGGCCGCCAAGTGGCTCGCCGAGAACCCCTGACCGGAGGGTGTGCACGGGGGTTGACGGTCCGTCACGACAGGTGAAGACTCCTTCCACGACCACTGCCGGTCCGCACCGTACGCGCGGCCCGTACCCCGGTCGGCGGGGGTACGGGCCGCGTTCGGTGCTGTCGCCGGACTGTCAGGTCGTGGCAGGTTCCCGGAGCCGGTCGGCCCGCGCCATCGCGTGTTCGACGACGGCCACCAGCACATCCCGTACGGACGCCCGGTCGCGCGCGTCGCACAGGAGAACCGGTACCTCGGGGTCGAGGTCGAGTGCCGTTCGCACCGCTTCGTCGGGGAACTGTTCGGCCCCCTCGAAGAGGTTGACCGCGACGGTGAACGGGATCCCGCGGCGCTCGAAGTAGTCGACCGCCGCGAAGCAGTCCTCCAGCCGGCGGGTGTCCGCGAGGACGACCGCCCCCAGCGCGCCCTGGGCCAGTTCGTCCCACAGGAACCAGAACCGGTCCTGTCCGGGCGTCCCGAACAGATAGAGGACCAGGTCCTCGCGCAGGGTGATCCGCCCGAAGTCCATGGCCACCGTGGTGGTGTTCTTGCCCTCGACACCGGCAAGGTCGTCGACGGGGCGGCCCGCCTCGCTCAGCCTCTCCTCCGTACGCAGCGGTCTGATCTCGCTGACCGCCCCCACCAGGGTCGTCTTGCCTACGCCGAATCCGCCCGCCACCAGGATTTTCAGGGTAACGGGCTCAACGGGCCGCTTTCTGCGGCTAGAGCGCCCGAAGGCCATTGATCACCTCGCGAAGAATGTTCACGTCCGGCAGCTCGGCCGGCGGAACGGGACGGGTGACATGAACCAGTTCGTCCTCGACGAGATCGCCGACCAGGACCCGGACCACCCCGACAGGGAGGTCCAGTCCGGAGGCGAGCTCGGCGATGGACTGGGGCATGTCGCTGCACAGTTCAACGATCTCCACGTGTTCCGGGGAGAGCGTCTGATCACGGCCCGGATCGTCGGCCGCGGGTTCGGGGACGACGATCGCGATCAGGTCGAGACGATGACGGGACGCGCTGCTGGTACGGCCCCGGGTCATCGCGTAGGGACGGACGACCGGGCCTGCTTCGGCGTCGTACCAGCGTGAGGAGCCCACATCGGTGGGTGCTGATCCGGGGGCGGTGCCCCGGTCGGAGTCGGCGCTCATGCCGTCCGCTCACCCGCCGGCGGGGAAACCGGTCGTCCGGGGGGCGTTGGCCAGGTGAACCCCCACGCGCTTGACCATGAGTGTCATCTCGTACGCCACCTGCCCGACGTCCGAGTCCGAGTCGGAGAGGACGGCGAGACAGCTGCCGTCACCGGCCGCGGTGACGAAGAGGAAGGCGTCGTCGAGTTCCACTACGGTCTGCCGGACCCGGCCCGCGTCGAAGTGCCGGCCCACGCCCTTGGCGAGGCTGTGGAATCCGGACGCCACGGCTGCCAGGTGTTCGCTGTCCTCGCGGGTCAGATCCTTGGACGTGCCGGTGGCCAGGCCGTCGCTGGAGAGCACCAGCGCCTTACGGATGCTCGCGACGCGCTCGACCAGTTCGTCGAGGAGCCAGTTGAGTTCGCCGGAGCCCTGGCGTGAGGCGTTGTGTGCTGCGGCGTTCGGTGCGGTCATCGACCGTCCCCTCCCGGAGTGGTTCCTGGTGCTGTCTCGCCGTGGCCGGTCACGTCCTCGGCGTTCTGCCGACGGCCGCGCTGCCAGCCGCGTTGAAGCGAAGCCATGCGATTGCGTACTTCGTCCGCGTCACGTTCGAGGTCGTCGACGGTGTCTGCGGGGGCGTTGCCGGGAGTCCGGCCCGCGGAGTCCTCCCGGAGCTGAGGGGCGAGGCTTGCCTGCCGGACCCTGCGCGGCAGGCCGCCCACGGTGTCCGGTGCGGACGGCCGCGCACTGGAGCTGCGCTGTGACGGGAAGGGGGCCCGCCGGCCGGCCGCCGAGACGGTGCCTGTCTCGGGAGCGGCCGGGAAGACCGCGGCGTCCGGCGCGACCGGGAAGTCGTCCGGTGCCGTGGAGGGGGACCGGTCCCGTTCGCCGACCCGGCGGCCGTGGTCGGTGACCAGGGTCGGCGGCTTGCGGCGCGGCAGCGGTACGGGCCCCGCGGGGCGCATCGGGCGGACGTCTCCGGAGCGCCCGTCGGACGGGTCGAACGCCTGCTGGTGCTGTTCACGGCCGGTGTCCCGGCGCAGATCGCGGGCGCGGAAGATGCCGCCGCGCTCGCTCTCCGTGTCCTCGAGGTCGGAGACGCCGTCGAGGACGGGCGCGAGCGCCGGGTCGAGTACCTGGTCGTCGGTGAACTCCAGGGCCCCTACCGGGCTTTCGAGTTCCACGGGGCCGTCGAGCACGGACGGGTCGCTGAGTCCGGTGGGGACCGGCGAGAGCCCGGCGGGCCTGGCCGTGGTGGTCACGTCCGCCAGTCCGTCCCTGCGGGCCTTGTCGCTGCCGGGCACGGTGCTGCCCGGCCGGCCGCTGCCGATGGCCTTCTCGGCCCGGCGGTCGAGGCGGAAGCCCGTGCCATGGGTGTCGGGTGCGTCGGTGAGCAGTTGGGCCGGGATGAAGACGATCGCGGTCGTCCCCCCGTACGGCGATGTCTGCAGCGACACCCTGACGTTCTGCCGCTGGGCGAGCCGGCTGACCACGAAGAGGCCGAGCCGGTCGGTGTCGGAGAGCTCGAAGTCGGGGGTCTCGGCGAGCCGTAGGTTGGCGTCCAGGAGGACCTCGGGCGACATGCCGAGGCCGCGGTCGTGGATCTCGAGCGTGAAGCCGTTGGCCACGCGTTCGCCGTGCACCTGGACGGCGGCGTGCGGGGGCGAGAACACGGTGGCGTTCTCAAGGAGTTCGGCGATCAGGTGGGTGAGGTCGGCCACGGCGGGGCCGCCCACGCCGATACGGGCGAGGCGCCGTACCTCGATCCGTTCGTAGTCCTCGACCTCGGCGACCGCCGCCCGTACCACGTCCATCAGCTGGATGGGCTTGCGCCACTGCCGGGAAGGGGCTGCCCCGGAGAGGATCACGAGCCCTTCCGCGTGGCGCCGCATGCGGGTGGTGAGGTGGTCGAGGCGGAAGAGATCGGAGAGTTCGTCGCTGTTCTCGGTGCGGCGCTCCATGGTGTCCAGGAGCGTCAGCTGGCGGTGCAGGAGCACCTGGTTGCGCCGTGCGAGATTGACGAAGACCTCGGAGACGCCGCGGCGCATGTCCGCCTGCTTGACCGCGGCCTCGACGGCGGCCCGCTGGAGCGTGTTGAGCGCCTGGCCGACCTGGCCGATCTCGTCCCGTTCGTACTGGAGGTGCGGGGCCTCGGTCTCGACGTCGACCTGTTCGCCCGCGGCCAGCCGCCGCATCACGCTCGGCAGCCGTACGCCGGACACCTCGTGGGCGTCCTTGCGCAGCCGGGAGAGGTCGCGGACGAGCTCGCGTCCGATGCGTACCGAGACGAAGACGGAGACGAGCAGCGCGACGAATCCGAGGACACCGGCGACGCCTGCCTGGATGAGGACGCGGTATCCGGCCGGTTCGGCACGGTCCTGGAAGCGGTTCGCCATCTCCGTGCTGTCGTTGGCCAGGTGTTCGAGAACCGGCGGGGCCACTTCCTGCCAGCGCGCCGCGTCGATGGGGCCGGGCTTCTTGAACGGGCCTGCGGCAATGAGCCGTTGCTCGGCCGTACGCAACGATTCGGTGTCGGGGCTTCCCCAGTACTGCTCCATGCGCCGGCTCTCGGCCTCGGGCAGCAGTTCGAGGTTGACCTCGTACAGAAGGTTGCGGCTGGCGGCGAGGTCGGAGATGGCGCGCAGCTCGGGGGCGCCCAGGCGTCCCGCGATGAGGCCCGAGGTGATCAGCGCGTCCTCGCGGGAGAGCATCTCGCGCGCCCGGGAGATGCCGACCAGCGCCCGGACCTGCTTGTCCATCGATACGTTCTCCATGGTGTGGAGTCCGTTGAGGAAGCGGTAGCAGGGGTCGACGAGACCGTTGTAGAAGTCGAGGGCACGGGTACGGTCGATGGTGCGCTTCTCGACGGACGCACGCAGCGAGTCCAGGCCGTCGACCTCGCTGAGGATCGAGTCGAGCTGCGTCTCCGCGTCCTGACTCAGCGCGTCGCGGACGCCCTCCTGTTGTGCGCTCCTCCTGACGTCCGCCACGACCCGGTCGGTCGCGGCACGTTGACGGCGCAGGATCGGCAGGGCGTCGGAAGCCCGGGGGTCGGCGAGGAAGACCAGCGTCTGACGGCGTTCGCCCTGGACGGCACGGACGGTGTCCTCCAGAGGATGGCCGACCTTCTCCACGATGGCGCTCGCACCCATCAGTTCGTCGGCTTCGCGCCCGGTGACGTAAGTGGCGAAGACCCAGAGTCCCGTGAGAGAGACGAGCGGCACCAGGAGCAACGCCACGATCTTCCTGCGGATGGACTTCCCGCGAAAGCGCATGGCCTCCCCCAGCTCGACCCCGCGCTGCGGGGGTGGTCGTGTCGGTGTCGTTCCGGTGTTCCGGCGGTGGTCCGCCGGAGGTACGTCGGTGTGCCGTCAACAAACGGCGCGAGCCTACTACTGACAAGCAGACAACTCGAAGGCGTGTCCGGACGATTTTCGGCCGCCCTCCCCATCGTTGATCACGAGTTGTCCGGGTATTCCCTGAGATGAAATTCGCGAAAGCGACAGAGAAAGTCTCCCGACAGGCCACGGAGTCACTTCAGGCAGTTGGCTGGAATTCTTCGTTCCGCGACCGTACGGGGCCGATTGAGGATGTTCTGCGGGAATCTTCCCGGCTCGGCATTCGTCCACATGTACGGGGCAGGAGAACATTATGGGGCAGGCGTGGCAGAGCTGCAGGGCCCGCCCGCGTAGAACGGGCGCAACCCGGGCAGCCACCCTGAAGTCGGACAGCGGTGGGGAGTTGAAGGTCCTTGGACACGGAAGAGCGTCGGATCGCGGCGTCGGCTGCGGAGGCGACCGGGCCGGCGAGGGTTCCGCGGCAGCAGCTGTGGGTGGAGGAACCCGCGCTGCGGCGGCGGATGCCTGATCCGGTGCGGACTGCCGCGGTGCGTGCCGTCCTCATAGCGTCGCTGACGATCATTCAGGCCATGGTGGCCTTCCTGTGCACCCTCGCCGGATCGTGGCTCGCCTTCCCGATGGTGCTCAGCGGTGTGGGCAGCACGGTCGTCGCGACATGGTCGGTGCTGGATGTGTGGGTGACCCGGCAGGTGTGGAACCAGCGCAACGGCGTGGTGTCCGTGCCGTCCAGCACCGCGCGTCGCATGCGGCGTGAGCGGCGCCGCGCCCGGCGCACGGCCAGGGCGCAGACGCGCAAGGCCACCCGGATACGGCGCCGGGGCACAGGCGGGCTCTCCAGGGCCTGACGGCCTGTGCTCCGGCGCGGTGGCCGGCGATCCGGTGACGCTCGGACGGTTGGAAAGGCCCTCACCGTTGGAGAGGCCCTCATGGTTCGAGAGGGCCTCACGGTTCGAGAGGGCCTCCGGGACAGCCTCAGCGAAGAGTCGTCTCCGACCGCATCTCCGGAACCGATGCCCCCGCCGGGGCGTTCGGCGTCTGCTCGCTGCGCTTGAACATGCGGGTCGCCGTGATCTCTCCGTGGACGGTCTCCCCCGCCGGGTCCTGCTGCGGCAGTCCCGGCCTCAGGTGCTCCTCCACGCTGATGTACTTCAGTCCCGCGCGCAGGTCCGCGTCGTTGCGGAGCCGGATGACCAGCGGGAATTCGGCGAGCGCCGTGGTGTCGAACAAACCGGTCGTGTAGAGGAGCTGAACCCCCAGGGCGTCCGAGACGGCACGCTGGAGTTCCAGCAGATAGGTGGCGTTGGCCCGGCCGATGGGATTGTCGAGGAAGAGGGTGCCCGCGTGGCGATGGCGGTCGCGGCCCCGGTCGTTGCTGCGCAGGGCCGCCATCGTGCAGTACAGGGCGATCGCCGCGGTCAGCAGCTGACCGCCCGAGAAGACATCGCCCATCTGCCCGACCGGGACCCGCTCGGCGCGCAGCACCGCGTCCGGCTTGAGGATCTCCACGGCGATGCCCTTGGGCAGCAGCGCCGCCTGGACTCCCCGCAGCAGCAGGGACATACCGTCCCGGCGCAGGTCGGAGTTCTTCTTGAGCGCGGCGTGTGTGGCGTCGTCGATGACCTCTCCGAGCCGTTCGCTGAGAGTGGCCTGGTCGGGTTCCTCGAAGCGGATCCGGAGGAACTCCTGGCCGGACCACTCCCCGAGCCCCTCGGGAAGCCGGGAGAGCCGCTGGGCGGAGCGAAGGGTCGTGAGGGCGGAGTCCACGAGACCGCGGAGCCGGTCGACGATGGAGTCGCGGTTGCGCTCCAGCTGGGCGAGCTCGTCGGTGAGCACCCGCAGCCGGGGGGCGAAGGCGGCGGCCCACTTCTCCGCGTGGTCGGGAAGGGCGACGGCCGGTAGCTCACGGATCTGCTGCCGGGCGGGTGTGCGGACCTGCTCGTAGCGGGTGGAGTTGGCATGCCGTACGAGCACGTCGCTCGCTTCCCGTACGGAACTCTCGGCCGCCGACAGGTCGGTGACGCAGCCGCGCAGTGAGCGCCGGGCCTCCGCGGCGGACTGCCTGGCCTCCTCGAGGGTGCCGGGGTACGGGCTGGGGGCGTCGCCTTCGTCGTCCGCGCCGTGGTCCCTGAGCAGATCGCGCAGGAGCGCCGCCGTCTCGTCGAAGCCGCTCGCCGAGTCCTCCGCGCCGCGGTGGGCGCGCAGCAGTTCGGCGTGGGTGGCACGGGCGGTGTCCAGGGCCGCGGTGGCGGTGGCCAGTTCGGCCGTTGCCGTGCGGAACAGGATCTGGGCCTGTTCCGCGTCGGCCGGGGAGAGGTCCTCGGAGAGCTCGGTGTGGCGTGCCTCGTCGTCGGCCGGGGCGAGCCGTTCCGCCTCGCCCCGCAGCCTGCCGAGCTGCTCGCTGGCCGTGGACGCCCTGGTCTCCAGGAGCTGCACGAGGGACTCGGCGCGGGCGGCCGCGGCCTGCCGCGAGGGGCCGTCGGCGCCGTCGGTGCCTTCGAGGAGCTGGGCGGCACGGGTACGGACCTTGTTGGAGAGGCGGTCGAGCTCCGCGACGGCGGCACTCTCGTCGCTCTCGGCGCGGGCCTGCTCGGCGCGCAGGTCGGCGCCGACGCCCACCTTCTCGTACAGCTGGGATGCGGCCCGGTACGCCTCGCGCAGGGCGGGGAGGGAGGTGCGGGCTGTGCCGGCGGCCTGCTCGGGCAGGGTTTCGGGGGCACCCGCGATCTCGGCGCGTTCGGCGCGCAGGGCACGGGCGGTGCGTCGGGCGTCGTCCGCGGCGCGCTGGGCGGCCCTGCGGTCCTCGTCCGCGGCACGCGCCCGATCCAGGCAGACCGTGGCCCGTGCTTCGGATTCGGCTGCTTCGTCCGTCAGTTCACGGAGCCGTGCCTGCCAGGCCGACCGCTCGCGCAGACGGTGCGCCAGGCCGGCGAGGGCGTCGGCAGCACGGCGGGCGCGCTGCGCGGTCTCCTGCCGCTCCTCGCGGACGCGTGCGGCGTCGGCGGCGGCTTCGTCGGCCTCGGCGCGGACGGTGCGCGCCTCGGCGAGTACGGCCTCGGCCGTCTCGGCGGCGGTGCGCGCGGTACGGGCAGCATCGCCGAGCTCGCCGAGCATGCCGGGCGGGCAGTCGGAGCGCCACGAGCCGATACGGGCGGCGAGGGAGCGGTCGGCGGTGAGCCGCGCCGCCAGGATCCTGATGTCCTCGTCACGGGCTGCGGCCCGGGTCCTGAGCGCCTGCCGTTCCTCGTCCGCCGCGTGCTCGTCGTGCATGGCCGGGTTCGGCGGGACGAGGAAGACCTCGTCCGCTCCGCCCGTGCCTGCGCCGGGCGCGGGGACGGGTGCGAGGAGTGCCGCGGTGGTGCCGACCGCGACGGCCGAGCGGGGCAGCAGGGCCGCGGTGCCGAGCACCTCCCGGGCGCGGGCGTGGGCGTCCGGGTCGGTGATGACGACGCCGTCGACGAGCTCGGGGCGTGCGGAGAGCATCGCTGCGTGGTCGGCGGGGTCGACGGCCTGGGCGAGGTAGCGCCAGCCGGGCAGGGCCGGGATGCCGTGCTCACCGAGGTACTCGACGGTGGCGAGGACGTCGGGGCCGGGCGGCAGCAGTCCTCCGTCGCCGAGCGCGCCCAGGATGCGTGCGTCGTCGGCGGCGGCGGTGCGCAGGTCGAAGAGCCTGCGCTCGGCGGAGGCGACGCCCTGGTCGAGGAGCTCACGCAGTTCGTCGGCGCTGCTGTCGAACTCCTCGGCGCTGAGGGACTGCGCGTCCCGGGAAGCCGGTCCGCCGGCCCCCGGGGTGCTCTCCCCCTCCTGTTCTGCGGCGCCCCGGCGGGGGCGGGGCACGCCGGTGCCGCTCGTGGTCTGCAGTCCCAGCAGGTCGGCGAGGCGGTGGTCGGCCGCGATCGACTCGGCGGCCCTGCGCTCGGCCTCGTACGACTGTTCGGCGGCCTGCGCGCCGTCCGCGGCCCTTGCCGCGGCGAGCTCGGCGCGGCTCTCGGCCGCCGCCGCCTCCCTGGCGTGGTCGGCCGTGGCCCGGGCGGCCTCCCTGGCGGTGTCCCAGGCGGCGACGGCGGTCTGTTCGGCATCGCTCGCGGCGAGCGCGGCGCGGGCCGGGTCGGCGTCCGGCGCGGTGTTGTCGAGCCAGCCCGCCCGGACGGCTTCGGCTGTCTCCTGTTCGACCTCGGCGAGGCGCTGGCGCAGGTGTCCGGCCTCGCTGCGGGCGCGCTGGGCCTCCGTGGCCGCGGTGGTGGCGTCGCGGTGAGCCGTCTCGCCGGTGGCCTGGAGGGTGGCGGAGCGCTCCTCCTCCTCGTTGGCGACGCTCTCGCCCGCCTCGGCCGCTGTGTGCAGGGCGCGCACCAGGTCCGCGGCGGCTGTGGCGCGTGCGGCGAGAGCCGGGGCGGCGTCCCGTTCCGCCTCCCGGATGGCCACGGCGACGCGGGCGGAGCGGTCGGCTGCCGCGCGATGGCGCAGGACCGCCTCGGCTGCCTGCCAGGCGGCGTGCAGGGTACGGGCGTCGCCCAGCTCGCGGCGCTGGGCCGCCGCGCCCTTCTCCGCGGCTGCCAGGGCCAGTGAGGCGTGCCGGTAGGCCAGCTCCGCCGCGATCAGGTCCCGGTGGCCGCGGGCGGCCTCCGCCGCCGTGACGGTGTGGGCGGCTGCTGTGACCTGCTCGGCCAGCTCCGCGGTGCGGCCCCGCTCCTCGGCGGCGCGGGTGGCCAGCCTGCGGGCGATGGTGCGGGTGCGGCGCTCGGCACCGGCGTGGATGTCGCGGCTGCGGGCCCTGGTCGCGGTGGCCTCGACGATCCGGCCCAGCAGGTCGACGGATCCCGCGGTGAAGTCGCGCTCTGCTGTGAGCTCGGCGCGCCGGCCCAGCTTGTTGCCGAAGCCGCTGACGAGGTCGGCGAGGCCGTCCGTGTCGCGGGTGTCGGTGACGGCCCGCAGCAGCAGGTCGGTGAAGTCGGAGTCCTTCTTGACGGCGAACAGACCGGCTGCCTCGCCCTCGTCCGAGTTCATCTCGCGCTGGTAGCGGAAGAGTTCGGGGTCGAGGCCCAGCTCACCGAGGTGCTCGTTCCATCGGTCGTGGATCTCTTCCCAGTGCACATCGAGGTGCTGGTAGAACTTGCCCGCGTCCGTGAGGGCGTCCCGGAAGCCCTTCATGGTGCGGCGCCTGCCCCGGGCGCCGGAGACGCCTTCGGCCGGGCGGCCCACGGAGGTGGCCTCGGCGACGGGGAGGCTGTCGAGGCTGAGTCCCGGCCCGGGGCGGAAGGAGTACCAGGCTTCGGCGAACTTGCGCGGGTCGTTGGACACCTGACGCCCGCGCCACTCGCTGACCTTGCCGACGACCACGCATTCACCGGTGAGCGTGTGCTGCCACTCCAGGGCGACATGCCCGCAGTCGTCGGCGAGCAGGAACTTGCGCAGCACTCCCGAGCTCGCGCCGCCCAGGGTGTTGCGGTGCCCCGGCAGCATGACGGAGAAGATCAGCTTGAGCAGGACGGACTTTCCGCCGCCGTTCTCCAGGAAGAGCACACCTGCGGGTGCGGGACGGCGCGGCGGGCCCACCGGCTCGTCCTCGAAGAACTCCGCCTGGGCCGGTGCGGGGTGGGGCACGGGCTGACCGACACCGCGCAGGTCGAGCACGGTGTCGGCGTAGCGCGCACCGGCGGGTCCGATGGAGTAGAGGCGGACCCGGGACAACTCGTACATGGCGGCGGACTCTCGTCGTTCAGGCAGCGGAGGGGCAACGGAAGAGGCTGGGCCCGACAGGTGCCGGGCACGGCGGTTGGGGCGTGGACGGGGCCGGGTCAGGAGTGGAAGGGCAGACCCGCGTCGGCGACCAGTTCCGGATTGTCGGCGTCGGGCGGGGGCAGGAGGGTCGCCGAGCCGTCCGTGACCGGGACGACGCCGAGCTCCAGCAGCTCGGTCATGGCCGCGTTGCCCGCCATGTCACGTACCTGCAGCTGGTAACGGGCGGTGGTGCGGTACGTGCCGCCCGCGTCGTCCCCGGTGCGCTGGAGGAAGCCCGAGTCGGTGAGGAAGGCGACGGCCTTGCCGATGATGCCCGTGGTGGATCCTGCGAGCCGCCGTGCGTCCTTCGTCGCTCCGGTGGCGCTGCGGCGGGCGTAGACCCGCCAGCCGGATTCCAGCCCCGGGGCGTCGGAGGCCGGGTCGGTGTTGTCGCCCCGTTCCTCGGCAAGCTCCTCCAGGCGGTGGCAGGCCTGGCGGACGAAGGCGTCGACCCCGTTGACCGTGATGCGGCCGATGTAGGCGTCGTCCGCGAGGTCCTCGGGCCGGGGAAAGGCCATGGCGGCGACGGCGAGGTGGGCGAGGCCGTGGAGGAAGCGGTCGGCGGAATCGGAGGACGCGCGCCGGGCGTAGTCCCCCATGCGCACGGCGAACACCGAGTCCTCGTCGGCGGTCACGGCCATGCCCGCCCGGGTGGAGACCTCCAGGACGACGAGTCCGAGCCCGGTGGCGACCGCGTCGGCGAGCCGGGCGAAGGCCGGCTCTTCCCGGTAGCGGCGCAGCAGTTCCGCGTACTCGGCGTCACGGGCAGGCATGAGCTTGGGCTGCAGTCCGAAGGAGACGAGCCGCGCGGCGTCGGCCGCGTCGGCCGGGGTGACGGCGGCGGGAGCGGCGGGCGGTGCGGTGTCGGCCGTGTGCGTGGCGGACGGGTCGCCCCACCCTTCGGTGTACTCGGCGTGCTGCTCGCTCACTGCTGTGGCTCCTCGGTGCGGGTACTGCGCTCACGTTCCGGCAGGGTGGTGCGGGTCCTCGCCCGCCGACCCGGTCCGGGGGCCTTCGTTCCTGGTGTCCTCGCCCCGGGGGCCTTCGTTCCGGGGGCCCTCATGAGGCTTCCTTCCGGTCGGCGGCCATGCCTGCGGCGTCCAGGAGCGCCATGCCCACTATCAGGTCCGCGCCGCCGAATTCCGGGTCGTCGAGCTGGGTGCCGTCGTCGACGGCGAACAGCAGTCGCCGCTCGCCCTGGCGGTAGGCGGTCCCGACCGGCGGGCTCGCCGCATGGACCGACAGCAGGGCGACCAGGTAGGGCAGGTCCGGATCACGGAGGCGGGCCTCGGCGAGGAGTCCGGAGAGCCGGCGGGGGGCGTCGTGCTCGAGGTCGAGCAGCTCCATGGCGCTCGCGAGCTGCTCCTCGCTGAACCGGCTGTCGTCAGGGGTGGCGATGAGATCGGGTTCGGGCATTTCCACGCCCAGGTGCTCACGCTCCACCGGCGGTGTGAACAGCATGTCGACGAGATCGCCGATGCGGACCGAGGTGGGGGTACGCAGTCCGGTCCCGTGGGCGAAGAACGCGTCGGTGGCCCTGGTGGCCTGTTCGACGGGGAGCGGCAGCAGGGGGACGACGAGCTGTCCGTACAGATCGAGTCCCACCCGGGCCGTGGGGGCGGCGAAGGCCTGGCGGTCCTGCTCGGCGCGGAAGAGCGGTCCGGCCTCCAGGAGCCTGGACTGCAGCTGGGTGTGGCGGCGGATGCAGTCCTTCACGATGTCGACGAGCTCCGCGGCGCGCCGCTTGTGTTCGGGGTCCTCCGCCTCGTCCCTGGCCTTGCGGATGTTGGTGAGAATCGCGTTCTCGTGGCGGTAGCGGTCGGCTACGTGGTCCAGCGCTTCGGTGATCATGTCCGGAACGGCGTTGAGCCAGTCGACGGCGCGGACGTTGCGCCGGGTCGCCTCGAGTGTCCTGCGGAGGGTCTGCGCGTACTGCACGGTGCGGTAGCGGGCCTGCTCCGCGGCGAGCTGCGCGTCGGCCAGGCGGCCCCGGCTGATGAGGACCTCCAACTTGACCTCGGCGGCGATCTGGGCGCTGGTCACGTCCGTGTCGAGTGCACCGACCAGGACGTTGACCGCTTCGTCGGTGGCGCGGAGGTAGAGGCTGCCGCCGTGCCCGGGGACCTCTTCGATGAGCTTGAAGTCATAGTCCCTGCGGACGTACACGCCATCGGGGCCGAAGGTGCCGTACACCGCGCGGAAGCCGCGGTCGACGCTGCCGACGTTGATCAGGTTCTCCAGCACCCAGCGGGCAACCCGCTCGTACTCGGCGACGGGGCGGCCCGGTGCCTGGGCACCGACCCGCGGGAGGAGTCTGGCCACTATCTGGTCGTGGTCGGCGCCCGTGTCGAAGTCCATGTTCAGGGTGACCAGGTCGATCGCGGCGAGGGCGACCTCGGCCATCGCGTAGACCGTGTACTCGCCGGCGAGATTCGCCTTGCGCACATCGAGGTCGTGCAGCGGAGCGGTGCAGGCCAGCGCGCGCAGCCGACGCGAGAGCCCCTCGTCGGCGGCGGGGCCCGCGGCGGGCCGCGGTCCGGCGCTGAGCTGGGACGCAGCGGTGTCGGTGTAGGCAGGCGAAGTCACGCTGAACAGATTAGGTCCTCACACCGACAACGGTCGAAACGGCGCAGAAGCGACCGGTTGCCCGGACCCGTAGCCGCCTCCGCCCGGTGTGCGCAGGACCAGCACGTCCCCGGTGTCCAGCTCGGCGGTGTCGCAGCCGTCCAGCGGTGTGACGGTCCTACCGTCGGCCCGTTCCACGTGCTGGGTGCCCAGTGCCCCCGGCCCGCCTCCGGACATTCCGTACGGTGCCACTCGGCGGTGTCCGGACAGCAGTGCCACGGTCACGGGCTCGAGGAAGCGGATTCTGCGTTCCACCCCGGAGCCGCCGTGCCACCGGCCCTCGCCGCCGCTGCCTTCCCGTACGCCGAAGCTCTCCAGCAGCACGGGGTAGCGCCACTCGAGGATCTCGGGGTCGGTGAGCCGGGAGTTGGTCATGTGGGTCTGTACGGCGTCGGTGCCGTCGAAGCCGTCACCGGCGCCCGACCCGCTGGCGACCGTCTCGTAGTACTGGACGCGGTCGTTGCCGAAGGTGAGGTTGTTCATGGTGCCCGATCCCTCGGCCTGGACGCCCAGTGCCGCGTAGAGGGCACCGGTCACGGCCTGGGAGGTCTCCACATTGCCCGCGACGGTCGCCGCCGGGTGGACGGGCGCCAGCATGGATCCCGCCGGGACGCGTACTTCCAGGGGTTCGAGGCAGCCGCTGTTGAGCGGGATGTCGTCCTCGATCAGTGTCCTGAAGACGTACAGGACGGCTGCCATGACCACGGACTTCGGGGCGTTGAAGTTGCCGGGCTGCTGGGGGGAGGTGCCGGCGAAGTCGATGACGGCGGTGCGTGCCTCGCGGTCCACCGTCACGGCCACCTCGATGACGGCGCCGTTGTCGGTCTCGTAGCGGCAGGAGCCGTCGTGCAGCCCGGCGACGATCCGGCGCACGGACTCCTCCGCGTTGTCCTGGACGTGACCCATGTACGCCGAGACGACGTCGTGCCCGAACTGACGGGTCATGCGGCGCAGCTCCGCGATGCCCTTCTCGTTGGCCGCGATCTGGGCGCGCAGGTCGGCGAGGTTGGTGTCCGGGTCCCGTGAGGGGTACGCGGCGGTCGTGAGCAGCTCCCGGGTCTCCTCCTCGCGGAGCCTTCCGTCGCGCACGAGCAGCCAGTTGTCGAACAGGACCCCCTCTTCGTGGATCGTGCGGCTGAAGGCGGGCATGGACCCGGGGGTGATGCCGCCGATCTCGGCGTGGTGTCCGCGCGAGGCCACCAGGAAGCGCAGCCGGGGCTCCGAGCCGTCCTCGTCGTCGAACACGGGCGACACGACGGTGACGTCGGGCAGGTGCGTGCCGCCGTGGTACGGATCGTTGATGGCATACACATCGCCGGGGCGCAAGGAGTTCCGGTTGCGTCGCAGCACCTCCTTGATGGACTCCCCCATCGAGCCCAGGTGCACCGGGATGTGCGGTGCATTGGCCACGAGGTTGCCGTCCTGGTCGAACAGCGCGCACGAGAAGTCCAGACGCTCCTTGATGTTGACGGAGTGGGCGGTGTTCTCCAGCCTCACGCCCATCTGTTCGGCGATCGACATGAAGAGGTTGTTGAACACCTCCAGCATCACCGGGTCCACCCGGGTGCCGACGGCGGTCCTCTCGGGCCTGGGGCGTACCCGTGTCAGTACGAGGTGCCCGGCCGCGTCCGCCGTGGCCTGCCAGCCCGGGTCGACGACGGTGGTGGAGTCGTCCTCGGCGACGACGGCCGGGCCGGTCACGGTGTCCGACAGGCGCAGGTCGGCCCTGCGGTACAGAGCGGTGTCCTGCCATCGGCCCTCGGTGAACATCCGCACGTTCTCGAGCGGTTGCAGCGCGTGCTCGCGCGCGGCCGAGGAGACGCGGTGGGGGACGTGCGGTCCGGCTGCCGCGGTCGCCTCCACCGAGACGGCCTCGACCACCAGGGGCTTGTCCATGGTGAATCCGTAGCGGGCCCGGTGGGCGGCTGTGAACTCCTCCGTCATGGCGGTCACCGTGCCGAGGGCTACGGGCAGGCTCGCGTCCGTGCCGGAGTAGCGCAGGAGGACCCGCGCCCGGGTACCGACGGCCCGGTCGGGGACGGATTCCGCTCGGAGCTCGGCGCGGGTGCGCTCGGCCAGCTCCTCGCAGGTGCCGTCCACCCCGGCCCCGGTCTCCTCGTCCAGTTCGGCCTCGACCGATTGTTCGCGCATCGCGGTGGCATCGGCCAGACCGATGCCGTACGCGGAGAGGACCCCGGCGAGCGGCGGTACGAGGACGGTGTCGATGCCCAGGGCGTCGGCGACGGCGCAGGCGTGCTGACCGCCGGCCCCGCCGAACGTCGTGAGCGCGTACCGGGTGATGTCGTGGCCTCGCTGGACGGAGATCTTCTTGACGGCGTTCGCCATGTTCAGTACGGCGATCTCCAGGAAGCCCGAGGCGGCCTCCGCCGCGGTCCGGGGCCTCCCCGTGACGGATGCGGCCCTCTCGGCGAGCGCGTCGAAGTGTTCTCGCACGACGGTCTCGTCGAGCGGCTGGTCGCCGGCCGGTCCGAAGACGGCGGGGAAGTACGCGGCCTGGACCCGGCCGAGCATCACGTTGGCGTCGGTGACGGTGAGCGGCCCGCCCCTGCGGTAGCAGGCGGGGCCGGGGTCGGCGCCCGCGGAGTCGGGGCCGACCCGGTAACGGCGCCCGTCGAAGTGCAGCACCGAGCCGCCGCCCGCGGCGACGGTGTTGATGCTCATCATGGGTGCGCGCATCCGCACCCCTGCCACCTGGGTGCCGAACTCCCGCTCGAACTCGCCCGCGTAGTGGGAGACGTCGGTGGAGGTGCCACCCATGTCGAACCCGATGACCCGGTCGTATCCCGCCTGTTCGGACGTGCGGACCATGCCGACGACGCCGCCGGCGGGGCCGGAGAGCACCGCGTCCTTGCCCCGGAAGTGCGCGGCCTCACGCAGTCCGCCGTTGGACTGCATGAACATGAGGCGGATCCCCCTCAGTTCACCGGCCACCTCGTCGACGTACCGGCGCAGGATCGGCGACAGGTAGGCGTCGACGACCGTGGTGTCGCCCCGTGGCACCAGCTTGATCAGCGGACTGACTTCGTGCGAGCAGCTGATCTGGGTGAAGCCCGCTTCCCGGGCTGCCGCCGCGACGGCGATCTCGTGGTCGGGGTGGCGGTAGCCGTGCATGAGTACGACCGCCGCGCTCTGGATTCCGTCGTCCCGGGCCGCCTTCAGCTGCTCGGCCACCGCGGTGCGGTCGAGGGGTCTCACGATCCGGCCCCCGGCGTCGATCCGCTCCGGGACCTCGATCACCCGGTCGTACACGGCCTCGGGGAGCACGATGTGCCGGTCGAAGAGGCGCGGCCGGTTCTGGTACGCGATCCGCAGGGCGTCCCGGAAGCCTTCCGTGATGACCAGGACGGTCGGCTCGCCCCGGCGCTCCAGGAGCGCGTTCGTGGCGACGGTGGTGCCCATCTTGACGCCCGCGACCCGGTCGGCGGGAACCGGGTCGTGGGGGCCGAGACCGAGCAGCTGCCTGATTCCGGCCACGGCCGCGTCGCGGTAGCGGTCCGGATCGTGCGAGAGGAGTTTGCGGGAGACGAGCCGCCCGTCGGGGTCACGTCCCACCACGTCGGTGAAGGTGCCTCCACGGTCGATCCAGAACTCCCAGCGCCCGGTCATCCCTCCATTCTGGCGCGGGGGACGACCACACGCAGGGACGGCGCGTGCGTGATGTCGGCGAGTGCCTCCAGCAGCGTCTGCTCGGCCCTGACGTCCAGCTGTCCGCTCGTTCCGCCCACCCGGTGGCGGATCTCGGCCGCCGCGAGTCCCAGCAGCTGGGGCAGCAGGTCCGTGCTTCTGCGGGCCAGCCAGCCCGTGCCCTCCGTGACCAGCCAGCGGGCCGCGGCCGCGCGCGTGGGGGGCGGCTGCTGCGGTTCGGGACCGGGCGGGGCGCCCAGGGCGAGGCCGCGGTCGGCGAGCAGCCGGTGGAATCCGCCTGCGAGTCTCCTGTGTCCCCGCTCGGCCGGATGGAGCCGGTCCACGCTCCACAGGGAGCGATCCTGGACCCAGGTCCGGTCCGCGGCGTGGAGATGTACCGCGTCGTAGCGGGCGGACAGGGCGTGCACCACGGCGTTCACCGCCCGTTGCCGCCGGGCCAGGGGGTGGCGCAGCGGGGCGGGGAGCCCCAGGGCCGTGCCGGGGTCGGGCAGACACGCTGTCAGGATCACGGCTCCGCCCGCGGCCAGCTGTGCGCAGATCTCGTCGAGCCGCCCGGCGAGCAGCCGGATGTCGAAGGAGCGGCGAAGGGTGTCGTTGACGCCGACGACGACCGAGGCGATGTCGGGCCGGAACGCCGCGGCCGCCGCTGCCTGGTGGTCGCGGACATCGCCGGACAGCGAGCCGGCGACGGCGAAGTTGCGGAATTCCACGTCCCGCTCCGCGCCGCCGAGTCCCTCGGCGAGCAGGGCGGCCCAGCCCCGCCAGCCGCCCGGAACAGGGTCCCCGATTCCTTCGGTCAGCGAGTCCCCCAGTGCGGCGAACCGCAGGGTTTTACGGGCGGCCGTGGCGCCGGCTCCGGGTGTCGCGGGACCGGCCGTCGCGTGGAGGCCGGCCGGCCCGCTCATGGCCTCGCCCCGAGCGCTCCGCGCCGTTCGGGGGCATCGTGCGCGGCCAGGAACGCGGCCACCGAGCGTTCCCAGCCGAAGAGTTCGGCCCGCGCCCGCGCCGCCGCCCTGCGTTCCCGCTCGGGGCGGGCCAGGAGTTCCCGTACCGCGGCGGCGAACGCCTCTCCCGTGTCCGCGGCGGCCAGGCCTCCGTCTCCGATCACCTCCGGCAGTGCCGAGGTGCCGCTCGCGACGACCGGGGTACCGCAGGCGAGTGCCTCCAGGGCCGACAGGCCGAACGTCTCTGCGGGGCCCGGGGCCAGACAGACGTCCGCCGTCGCCTGAAGGTCGGCCAGGTGGGTGCGCTCCCGTACGTGGCCCAGGAACTCGACCGGCAGGCGCTCCGCACGGGCCCTGTTCTCCAGCCCGGCCCGCAGCGGCCCGTCACCTGCCACGACCAGCGCGGCGCGCACCCCTTGGCCCCGCAGCGCCGCCAGTGCGTCCAGGGCGCGGCCGGGCCGTTTCTCCACCGAGAGCCGTGAACACAGCAGCAGGAGCACCGCGTCGCCGACGGTGTGACGGGCGCGCAGCGTCCCGCTGCGGAGATCCGGACGGCACCCGCGCAGGTCCACGCCGAGCGGGGCGCGCACGACGTTGCGCACACCGATCCGTACGAACTCGCGCTCCGCCCATTCCGTGGTGCACACGATCCGGGTGTAGGCGTGGGCGCTCCGTGCGTTGAGACGGTCGGCGGCGCGACCCGCCGCCGCCGGGGGGACGCCCCAGGTGCGCAGGACTCCGTCGGCCGTCTCGTGGGACACCATGACCGCGGGCACCCGGGCGCGGCGTGCCCACTCCCCCGTCCATCGCAGTGTGGTCCGGTCGGACGCCTCGAGCCGGTCGGGGCGCAGCCCCTCCAGGAGGCCGCGCAGCCTCCTGCGGTTCGTCAGCACGCGGTAGCCGCCGCTTCCCGGCAGGACCGGCCCGGGCAGGGTGATCACGCGGCCCTGGGGGGTGTGCACGTCGCTCGCCGTGGCCCCCGGGACGATCAGTACGGGCTCGTGCCCCGCCGCGCGGTAGCCGCGGCCGAGCTCGTCCAGTGCGGTGCGCAGGCCGCCGGATGCGGGGGTGACGAAGTTCGCCAGACGCACGATCCTGAGCCCGTCCCGGGCTCTTGGGGTCCTGCCGTTCACGCGGCCACCGCCGTCCGGCCGCGGAGGACCTCGTCGTAGTGGCCGAGCAGCTGGTCGCCGACCGCTGCCCAGGTGCGGCCCTCGACCATGGCCCGTGCGGTCCTGCCGTAGGCCTCGGCGCGCGCGGGGTCCGCGACGAGGGCGCCGACCGCTGCTTGTACGGCCCCGGGGTCGTGCGGGGGGACGAGCACCCCGGTGCGCCCGTGGTCGACGAGGTCGAGCGGTCCGCCCGCCGCCGGGGCGACCACGGGGACGCCGGAGGCCATGGCCTCCTGCACGGTCTGGCAGAAGGTCTCGTACGGACCTGTGTGTGCGAACACGTCCAGGGAGGCGAAGATCCGCGCGAGTTCCTCTCCGGTCCGCCTTCCCAGGAAGACGGCTCCGGGCAGTGCCGTGCGCAGCGAGGCCTCGCTCGGTCCGTCGCCGACGACCACGACCCTGACGCCGGGCAGGGTGCAGGCTCCGGCGAGGAGTTCGACGTGTTTCTCCGGGGCCAGCCGGCCGACGTAGCCGACGATCTTCTCCCCGCCGGGAGCGAGCGAGCGGCGCAGCGCCTCGTCCCGCAGACCGGGGCGGAACCGTACGGTGTCGACGCCCCGCGGCCAGAGCCTCACCCGGGGCACTCCGTGGTCGGTGAGATCGCGCAGTGCGGCGGCGGAGGGGGCGAGGGTGAGGTCGGCCGCGCTGTGCACGGCGCGCATCCTGCGCCAGGCGGCGTTCTCACCGGTGCCCAGATAGGTGCGGGCGTAGCCGGCCAGGTCGGTCTGGTAGACGGCGACGGCCGGCAGCCCCAGCCGGGTGGCGACGGCCATCCCCCGTACGCCGAGGACGAAGGGTCCCGCGAGATGGACGAGTTCGGCGCGGTGCCCCGTGAGCGCGGCGGCGAGCCGTCGGCTGGGGAGCGCCACCCGGACCTGCGGGTAGCCGGGCAGAGGCAGGGAGGGGACACGCACCACCGGGCAGGGCGCGTCGGTGTACGTGGGGTCGGCGGAGACGGTGGAGGACGTTGTCCCGGCGGCTGCCGGGGCGATGACGAGCGGTTCGTGGCCTCGGGCGACGAGATGCCGTGCGGTCTGCAGGGTGCAGTGGGCCACACCGTTGACGTCGGGCGGGAAGGACTCGGTGACGATGACGACACGCATACCCGTGTTGTCGCCGCGCCGGGCGTGGCTGCGCCGACTTGGATCTTTCCGCCCGGGGAACGTCCTATGAGCTTTTGCGCCGCGTGCCCCCCGACACGCGGCATCCCGGGTTCGGCGCGGCAGCCCGCGCCCCGGGTCAGACGGCGGGAGCGTCCGGTCCGATCCGGCTGCGTACAGCCGTCTGTACCTCGGCTTCCTCGGCCGGGTCGGCGGCCAGCCGCCGCAGGCGTTCGGCGACCCTGATGTCCCCCGTCTCCGCGTGGAGCGCGGCGAGTTCCCGGGTCGTCTCCTCGCAGTCCCAGAGGCATTCGACCGCGAAGCCGGTGGCGAAGGAGGGGTCGGTGGCTGCCAGGGCGCGGGCCGCCCGTCCTCGAAGGTGCGAGGAGGACGTCTCCCGGTAGACGTGGCGCAGTACCGGAGCGGCGCAGGCGATGCCGAGGCGGCCCGTGCCGTCGACGAGGGTCCACAGCCGCTGGGCGTCGGGGCCGTCCCCCCGTACGGCCTCGCGCAGCGCGGCGAGTACGAGCGGGGCGTCCTCGGCGCCGCCGCGGCAGGCGAGCACTCCCGCGGCCGACGCTCCGAGGGCGTCGGGCCGGTGCGCCCAGCGCCGGGCTCGGTCCACCGCCGCGTCGCCGCACATGCGCTCGAACGCGGCCACGGCGGCTTCGGCGACGACGGACGAGGGGCTGAGGGCGGCCTGCTCGATCAGGTCGAGCACGGCCGGGTCCTGGGCCTCGACGAGGTAGTGGAGGGCCGCACAGCGTGCGCCGTCGGAGCCGCCGCGGGCGGCCTCGATGATCAGCGGCCTGTCCTCGGCGCCCGCGACGGCGGAGAGGCAGCGGGCGGCCGGCACGTGGAGCACACTGCCGCGCTCCAGACCTTCCTGTGCCCAGTCGAAGACGGCCTGGACACTCCAGCCGGGGCGGGGACCGCCGGGCCGCATCTGCCGCTGCCACCGGTCGAAGGAGCCCTGTTCGGTCGCGGCCCGGACGCGGGCTCCGACCGCTTCGCGCGGGTCGTCCGCCCACAGCCGCCAGGGCCGCGGCTCGAATGCGTCCCGTACGGCGGCGGCCAGCTCGGCGGTGCCTTCCGGGGTGGCGGGGAACCGGCCGAGTACGGGTACGGCGAGTGAGCGCAGTCCGGCGTCGTCGTCGCGCAGGGCCAGCTCGTCGAGTGCCCAGGCCCAGTTGGCCCCGGTGGCCGCGTAGCGCCGGAGCAGCACGAGGGCGTCGTCGCGTCCGTAGGAGGCGAGGTGGCCGAGTACGGAGAGTGCCAGGCCCGTGCGTGAGTCCTCGGTGTCGAGCTGGTCCTCGGGGTCCCACAGGTGCCGCTCGATCTCCTCGATGCCGCCGTCGAGATCGAGGTACAGGCGTGCGTAGTAGAGGGAGCGGTTGTCGACCTGCCAGTCGTGACGCGGATCGCTCAGGACGCAGTGGTTGAGGGCCGCGAGAGCCTCGGGGCGTGGTGCGGCGAGTGCGTGGAGCGTGCCGTCGCCGCGGCCCCTCTGCAACAGGCCGAGCAGGGTGCCGCTCGGCGCTATGAATGGATCGAACATGGGGAAAGCCTCACATCAAGCTGTCGACGCAACCGGGACTGTGCTGTTCCAAGTGCCTGGGAGGCACTAGGCCGCGCAGCAACATGATCGGCCGACCGCCGTCTTCTGCCTGGTGCTCATCTTCCTCTGCCTCTCGTCGGTGGTCCTGAGCGGACCCGCGACGTCATGATGACCCAGCCATTTCGCCGACGCGACCACATTTACGGCGCACCGGTCAGCCGGCGGTCCGGGCGGTGTCTCAGCGCGCACCGAAGAGTTCCAGCAGGTCGCCCTTGCCGAACATGCGTGCGGTGTCCACCGCGGACGGTGTTCCGGCGGCCGGATCGGCTCCCGCGGCGAGCAGTGCCTCGATCACGGTGCGCTCCCCCTTGAAGACGGCTCCGGCGAGCGGGGTCTGCCCCCGGTCGTTGGCGCGGTCAGGGTCCGCACCACGGCCGGCGAGGGCCGTGACGGCCTCTGCGTGCCCGTGGTACGCGGCGAGCATCAGCAGGGAGTCGCCCCGGTCGTTGGTGAGGTTCGCGGGGACTCCGGCGTCGACATAGGCGGCGAGCGAGTCGGCCTCCCCCTTGCGAGCGAGGTCGAAGACCTTGGTCGCCAGCTCGACCACCTCGGGATCGGGGGTTTCGCTCATCGGACGGACCGCCTTCCATAACCGTTGGTCGCCGTTGCCGACCTGGTGGGGAGTACGGCGGGGGCCGTACGAGTGAATCGACAGGGTACTGCTCCGGTGCCGACATGAGCGTGCCCGGATGCGGCAAAAGATCACGACGAGTGGCGGCCTTTGCGGCGCGCTCTCCGGACCGTTCCGCTCGGACAACCACTTTTCGCCCGCCGGTCGAGTGAAAACATCACCATTTCACCCAATTGCACCTTTTATCGTATAGATACATCTTGTGATCCTGGAAGTACTCATGGTGACTGTCCCCTTCAACCAGGAGAACTGCTCATGATCCTCTCCATCTCGGGCGTGGTACTGCTCGGCATCATCGTCTTCCTGTTCTTCAAGAAGGACGGGCTCAAGGCATCCCACGCCCTCATCTGCGCCCTGTTCGGCTTCTACCTGGCCGGCACCGCCATCGCTCCCAGCATCACCGCAGGCGGCGCGAGCCTCGCCAGCATGCTGGGCGGGATCAAGTTCTGACGCTCCCCTCCCGCTCCGACCTCTTCAGGAGACCGACGTGGCCCGGCGACCACTCCCCCGCATTCTGAGCAGCGGCAGCGCTTCGATCACTCGCAGTCGCGAGTTCGCGCGCACGGCCGCCGACAACGCCACCGACGTCCTCCATCCGCTGATCACGGTCACCCGTGGACTGCGGCTGCTGGCCGGAGCAGGACGACAGAAATGGGCCGCGACGCCCAGGGACAGGCGCGGGCACGTCCTGTTCCTCGTCGCGGCCTGCGTACTGGTGGTGGCGCTCATCCCGTACGGGCCCCTGCTGGCCCTGATCTCGGTGATGGGCGCCGCCGCGTGGAAGGGACGGGACCGCACTCCGGTGAAGACCGGTCCCGACGACACGGAGACGGCACGGCTGCAAGCGCTCTACGAGGCGCTGGTGCCCCACTTCTCCGTGGCCGACGACCCCAGTCCGCTGTACTCCCACGGCGGCGACTGGGAGAAGGCCTTCGACTCCTCGTTCGCGTTCGACGGCAGCGGCCGCCTCACCCGTCTCCAGGTGGGCTACCCGGCGTACTTCACGGACGGCGAAGCGGCTTCCCGGACGCGCATCGAGCAGGTCCTCCACGCCAAGTCGGGCCGGGGCCGCGAGTACCACTTCGCCTGGGACGAGGAGAACAACCACCTCCTCATGACCGTGCTCGAAGCGCTGCCCACCACCATTGCCGCCCAGCGCTTCGTCACCGGCCCCGGTGAGACCGTGCTGGGTTTCACCGACGCCGACGCGGTGCGGCGCACCGTTCCGGTCGTGGACGGTGACGCGACCCGGGACGCGCCTCCGGTGGTCTGGCGGACCGGAGCCCGTTCCACGGAACCGCATCTGCTCGTCGTCGGGCATCCTGGCAGCGGCACGACGACGCTCCTGCGGTCCATCGCGCTGCAGGCCCTCCAGCACGGCGACGTCCTCGTCGTCGAAGGCAGCGGAACCGGCGAGTACGGCTGTCTGGCAGGACGCCCGGGAGTCCTCGCCGTCGAATGCGGTCTGGCCGGGTCCCTGGCAACGCTCGAATGGGCCGCGCACGAGACGGAACGCCGGCTCATCGCGGCGAACCGGGCGCGCCAGGCGGGCCACCCCGAACCCGAGGACATCAAGCGCCCTCTCTGGATCCTGCTGGACCGCCCGAGCGCGCTCGGACACCTGGCGGCGGCCGACGGCAGGCCCGATCCGCAGGAGCTGCTCCAGGTACCACTGCGACACGGCCGTGCGGCCGGTGTGACGGTCGTCGTGGCGGACCAGTTCGACAGCGTGGACGCGCTCACCGATACCGTACGGACCCACACCCGGGCCCGCGCCGTCCTCGGCCCCGCCACGCACGAGCAGGTCGAGTCCGTGCTCGGTGCCCCGCCCCACACCACCCCGACCGCGGACGTACCGCCGGGCCGGGGGTACGCGCGACTGGGCACCGGCCCGGTCCTGCGGCTCCAGGTCCCGGCAACACCCGACCCGTACGACCACGCGACGAGCGAGGCGCACCGGCAGGCCGTGCTCGACCTGCTGCCGGGTGGGCAGCAGCCTCCGGTGGAACAGGCCCCACGGGCCGCGGAAGCCGCCGAATCCGTCCCCGTCCCGGCACACCCGGATCCGCTGATCACGGCGCCGGCCACTGCCGAGGGGTGAAGCCGACGGCCTCAGGCCACGAACGTCCGCGGGGTCTCGGCTCCCGCGCTCGCGCCGGACCTGACGAGCTCCGCTGCCGCGGCGAGTCTCACCGCAGCCTCGTCCGCCACCGGGCCGCCCACCGTGAACGGCAGCCGCACATAGCCCTCGAACGCCCCGTCGACCCCGAACCGGGGCCCCGACGGCACCCGTACGCCGACCCGCTCGCCTGCCACGGCCAGCCGTGATCCGGAGAGCCCGCCCGTGCGCACCCAGAGGGTGAGCCCGCCGCGCGGCACCTCGAACTGCCACTCCGGGAGTTCCCGGCGCAGTGCCCGCACCAGGTCGTCCCTGTTCACCCGCGCCTGGTCGCGCCGGACCTCCACCGCCTGTTCCCAGCCTCCGGTGCGCATCAGCCAGTTGATGGCGAGCTGTTCCAGTACCGGAGTGCCCATGTCCGCGTACGCACGGGCCGCCACCAGGCTGCGGATGACGTCCGGGGCCGCCCGGACCCAGCCGATCCGCATTCCCGCCCAGAAGGCCTTGCTCGCCGATCCGACGGTGAGGACGGTGCTGCCCGCCGGGTCGAAGGCGCAGACCCGGCGGGGCATCTCCACGTCGGCGTCCAGATGGAGCTCGTTCATGGTCTCGTCGACCACGAGCACCGTGCCCGCGGAGCGGGCCGCGTCGACCAGGGCGCGCCGTTGCTGCTCGTCGGCGAGCGCCCCGGTGGGGTTGTGGAAGTCCGCGACGACATAGGCCAGCCGGGGCGCGGAGTCCCGCAGGACCTGGCGCCACCGGTTCATGTCCCAGCCGCCGAGCCCCTCCTCCATGGCCACCGGTACCAGCCGGGCCCCGGCCTCCCGCATGAGCTGCAGGATGTTGGCGTAACTCGGGGACTCCACAGCGATGCGCTCGCCGCGCCCGGCGAAGAGGTGGCAGATCGCGTCGATGGCGCCCATCGCCCCGGTGGTGACCATGATCTGTTCCGGCATGGTGGGGATGCCGGAACCGGTGTAGCGGGCGGCGATCATCTGCCGCAGTGCGGGCAGGCCGGCCGGGTAGTCGCCGTGGGTGTGCGCGTAGGGCGGAAGCTCCTCCAGAGCGCCCTGGACGGCCCGGGTCAGCCAGGGCTCCGGGGCCGGCAGCGAGGCGCAGCCCAGATCGATTATCGAGCCGAGTGATTCCGGGGGCAGGGGTTCGAGACCGCGGGCGGGCAGCGGGTTGCCCGCGGGGACCGCGGTCCAGCTGCCGGCCCCGCGGCGGGACTCCAGGAACCCCTCGGCACGCAGCGCCTCGTACGCCGCGGCGACGGTGGTCCGGCTGAGCGAGAGGGCGAGGGCCAGCTCCCGCTCGGCGGGCAGCCGGGCGGCGACCGGGACCCTGCCTTCGAGGACGAGCAGGCGCACACCGTCGGCGAGGGCGCGGTAGGCGGGCGGCTTGCGGGTGCCCTGCCCGGCGGGCCGGGGCTGCTGCGCCCTGAGCTGCCGTGCGAGCTGCGCGGCACCCACCGTCGAAGTCCACTGAGCCATGGAAATCAGTCCACCTTCCTCGGATTGGCCATAGTTGGCAGCCGATCCCCCGCCACAGAGTGTCATGCAGCAGTCCAACACCACCACACAGGGGGCACCACTTGTCCGAACCCACCGCCCGGAGCGGGACCCGCCTCAGCCGGCGGCTGATCCAGCTCTATGCGGGCCTGGCCCTCTACGGAGCGAGTTCGGCGCTCATGGTCCGCGCCGGGCTCGGGCTCGAACCGTGGGGCGTGCTGCATCAGGGCCTCGCTGAGCGGACGGGCATCTCCATCGGCGTCGTCTCGATCATCGTCGGCGCCGTCGTGCTGCTCGTGTGGATCCCGATCAGACAGCGCCCCGGGCTCGGCACAGTCTCCAACGTCTTCGCCGTGGGCATCGCGATGGACTCCACCCTCGCCCTCCTTCCGGATGCGCACGGGTTCGGGGCGCAGATCCCGCTGATGGCCGCGGGCATCGTCCTCAACGGCGTCGCCACCGGGCTGTACATCTCGGCGCGGTTCGGCCCGGGGCCGCGCGACGGGCTGATGACCGGCCTGAACCGGCTCACGGGGCGCCCCATCAGGCTGGTGCGCACGGCGATCGAGGTGGCCGTCGTGGTGACCGGATTCCTGCTCGGGGGCTCCCTCGGCGCAGGCACTGTGCTGTACGCCCTGGCCATCGGCCCGCTGGCCCAGTTCTTCCTACGCGTCTTCGACCTCCCGGCGCCGGACGAGGGCACCCCGGATGTTGCCGGCCGGACACCGCAGGAGGCGATACTGCCGCAGTGACAACAGCGACTTCGGGACGCCACCCCTATCTGGACCACCCTTCGCCGATTCCGTTCGCCCACCGCGGCGGAGCGGCGGACGGGATGGAGAACACGGCAGCAGCCTTCCGTCGGGCGGCCGGTGCGGGCTATCGCTACTTCGAGACGGATGTCCACACCACCGCGGACGGCCGCCTGGTGGCCTTCCACGACTCCACCCTGGACCGTGTCACGGACGCCCGGGGCCGGATAGCCGAGCTCCCCTGGAGCGAGGTGAGCCGGGCGAGGGTGGCGGGAAGTGAGCCGCTGCCGCTCTTCGAGGAGCTGCTGGAGGAGTTCCCCGAGGCCCGCTGGAACGTGGACATCAAGGCGGAGCCTGCCCTCGTCCCGCTCATCGAGCTGATCCGCAGGACCGACGCCTGGGACCGGGTGTGCGTGGGGTCGTTCTCGGAGTCGAGGGTGGCCAGGGCGCACCGTCTCGCGGGTCCGCGCCTGGCCACCTCCTACGGTGTGCGCGGTGTGTTCGGCCTGCGGCTGCGTTCGTACGGCATTCCGGCGGCGCTCCGCGCCGGGGCCGTGTGCGCACAGGTCCCGGAGAGCCAGAACGGCATCCGGGTGGTGGACCGGAGCTTCGTCCGTACGGCCCACGCACGCGGACTGCAGGTGCATGTCTGGACGGTCAACGAACCGGAACGAATGGCGGCGCTCCTGGACCTCGGTGTGGATGGCATCATGACCGATCACATCGAGACGCTGCGCACGGTGCTGAGCGAGCGGGGGGCCTGGGCCTGACGCCGGCACGGCCGCGTCCGCACTGCATCAGCGAGGGGGCGCGGCGTGAGCACCGGAACCGCAGAATCGACCGGACCTGCGGAACGGCCCCCCGGGGCCGCGGACCGCCTTCGGGAACAACGAGGCTGGTACTTCTACGACTTCGCCTGTTCCGTCTACTCCACCAGCGTCCTCACGGTCTTCCTCGGCCCGTACCTGACGTCCATAGCCAAGGCCGCCGCCGATGCGGACGGCTTCGTGCATCCGCTGGGCATACCCGTGCGGGCCGGCTCGCTCTTCGCGTACGCCGTCTCGGTGTCGGTCGTGGTGGCGGTACTGGTGATGCCGATGGCGGGCGCCGCCGCGGACCGTACGGGGCGCAAGAAGCCGCTGCTCGCGGCGGCGGCTTACGTGGGCGCCACGGCGACCGCCTGCATGTTCTTCCTGGACGGCGAGCGCTATCTGCTGGGTGCGTTCCTGCTCATCGTGGCGAACGCGTCGATCTCCGTGTCGATGGTGCTGTACAACGCCTATCTGCCGCAGATCGCGGCTCCGGAGGAACGCGACGCGGTCTCCTCCCGCGGATGGGCCTTCGGGTACACCTCGGGTGCCCTCGTCCTCGTCCTGAACCTCGTCCTCTACACGGGCCATGACTCCTTCGGCCTGTCCGAGTCCGACGCGGTCCGGATCTGTCTCGCCTCGGCCGGTGTGTGGTGGGGCGCCTTCACCCTCGTACCCCTGCGAAGGCTGCGCGACCGACGGGTGGCTCCCGGCGGCGAGGGGGCGGTCGGATCCGGCTGGCGGCAGCTGATGGCGACCCTGCGCGACATGCGCCGCCATCCGCTGACGCTGTCCTTCCTGCTCGCCTACCTCGTATACAACGACGGGATCCAGACGGTGATCTCCCAGGCCTCGGTGTACGGCTCGGAGGAGCTGGGCCTCGACCAGACGACTCTGATCACCGCGGTGCTTCTCGTGCAGGTGCTCGCGGTGGCCGGGGCGCTCGGGATGGGCCGGCTCGCCCGGGTGTACGGCGCGAAGCGCACGATTCTCGCCTCGCTGGTCGTCTGGACGCTGATCCTCGTCTGCGCCTACCTGCTGCCTGCCGACGCGCCGGTGTTCTTCTACTCGCTGGCGGCCGCGATCGGCCTGGTTCTGGGCGGCAGCCAGGCGCTCTCGCGCTCGCTGTTCTCGCACCTCGTGCCGCGCGGGAAGGAGGCCGAGTACTTCTCGGCGTACGAGATGAGCGACCGGGGACTCAGCTGGCTGGGCCCCCTGGTCTTCGGTCTCGGCTATCAGCTGACCGGCAGCTACCGGGACGCGATCCTGTCCCTGGTGATCTTCTTCACGCTCGGTTCCGTGCTGCTCGCGCGGGTGCCTGTGCGGGCGGCTGTGGCCGCCGCGGGCAATCCCGTGCCGGACCGGATTTAGACGTTGAAGTGAAAGGCCGGTAGTGTACGCCTTTGGCCTGCCCGGAGGACCGTTACTGCGAGTGGTAGAAGCAAAACCGTTGGGTGACAACTTCCACCAGAGGTGACAAACCGGGCACCGATGGGTACTCAACCCAGATACAGCAGCGGCACGACGGGCGACGCATGACCGGAAACGGGAATCTTTACCGCCGACCGGACGTTGACCGGATGACGACGACAGCGACATTTGTCCTGTGGGCGACAAGCCCGGGAGGCACGATTCATGAGTGAGCGAGCTCTCCGCGGCACGCGACTTGTGGTTACCAGCTACGAGACGGACCGCGGCATCGATCTGGCCCCGCGCCAGGCGGTGGAGTACGCATGCCCGAACGGCCATCGATTTGAGATGCCGTTCTCGGTAGAGGCGGACATTCCGCCGGAGTGGGAGTGCAAGGCGTGCGGCGCCACGGCACTCCTGGTGGACGGGGATGGCCCCGAGGAGAAGAAGGGCAAGCCTGCGCGTACGCACTGGGACATGCTCATGGAGCGGCGCACACGCGAGGAGTTGGAGGAAGTGCTGGCCGAGAGGCTGGCGGTCCTGCGCTCCGGCGCCATGAACATTGCCGTGCACCCGCGGGACAGCAGGAAGTCTGCCTGACCGCATATCACCGCACAGATCCAAGAGCCGCGGGCCGTGACACAGAACGTGTGTCACGGCCCGCGGCTCTTTGTCCGCCCGTGCACCCAGGGCTTGTGCGCCCAAGGCGTTGTGGGCCGCGCTGCACTTCTGTGGGCTGTGCGGCCTCGGGAGCCGTACAGCCCACAGAGTTTCAGGGGGACAGCGGCGGCCGGTTCGCTCCGGGGCCCTCGTCGGGGCGGGAGTGCGTCCGCGTGCCGTCCTCACGGATGACCTCGCCCTGGACGACCTTTCCGTCCGGCCGGTGCATACGGGCCTGCTGGAAGGCGTCCGACAGGCTGCCCGGCCCGGCCGCCCGCATCCGGCGCTCCAGGGAACGCTCCACGTAGCGGCCCGCCATCGAGCGGACCGGCGGCAGCAGGAGCAGCAGTCCCGCCGCGTCCGAGATGAGGCCGGGGAGCATGAGGAGCAGGCCGGCCAGCATCAGGAAGCCGTTGCCCTTGCTGCCCGACGGGGCAGCGGCCGGGGTCGCCGTCGCGCCCGGCTGCCCGGGCATCTGCTGGAAGGTCTCGGTGAGGGTGCGCATGGCCCGCCGCCCCGCCCGCTTGATCACCACGGCCCCGAGTACGGCGCCGGCGACCAGGATCAGCAGCACGGTGAACGCGCTCGCCGCTTCGGCCACCACGGTCAGCAGCCAGATCTCCAGCACCAGCCAGGCCGCGAGGCCCAGGGGCAGGAAGGTACGGGCGCGTGAGCGCCGTGGACGGTTCGAAGGCGGTGTGCCGGTCGTCATGCACCCAGTGTGCCTGTACGGGCGTGGAAGCGGCATAAGGGGGTGATCATGGTGCCCGCCGCCGATCATCGACCGGGGCCGGGAGGTCAGGAGGGCTTGCGGCCGAGGACCTTGCTCACCCGGGTGGTGATTCCCCATCCGGTGACCCGCCACAACGCCTCGACCAGGATGTCGCGGCTCATCTTGGAGTCGCCGATCTCCCGCTCCATGAACGTGATCGGCACCTCGACCACGTGGTAGCCCGCCTCGACCGCGCGGCGGGCCAGGTCGACCTGGAAGCAGTAGCCCTGCGAGGCGACCTCTTCGAGGCCGAGGCCGTCCAGGGTCGGGGTGCGGAAGGCACGGTAGCCGCCGGTGACGTCCCGCACCGAGAGGCCGAGGAGCATCCGGGAGTAGAGGCTGCCGCCGCGGGAGATCATCTCGCGGTGCCTGGGCCAGTTGACCACCCGGCCGCCGGGGACCCAGCGCGAGCCGAGGACGAGATCGGCGCCCTTCAGCGCGGTCAGGAGCCGGGGAAGTTCCTCGGGCTGGTGGGAGCCGTCGGCGTCCATCTCGACGAGAACGCCGTAGTCGTTCTCCGAGCCCCAGCGGAAGCCCGCCAGATAGGCGGCTCCGAGCCCTTCCTTGCCCTTGCGGTGCAGGACGTGCACGTGGTCGTCGCCCGCTGCGAGCTCGTCGGCGACCTTTCCGGTGCCGTCGGGGCTGTTGTCGTCGGCGACCAGGATGTCCGCTTCCGGAACGGCGGCGCGCACCCTGGCGACGATCAGCTTGATGTTCTCGGCCTCGT
Source organism: Streptomyces sp. NBC_00887 (assembly GCF_045207585.1). Lineage (NCBI taxonomy): Bacteria > Bacillati > Actinomycetota > Actinomycetes > Kitasatosporales > Streptomycetaceae > Streptomyces > Streptomyces sp. NBC_00887. The sequence continues at coordinate 8,728,211 of NZ_CP108788.1, read as the reverse complement.
TGTAGGTCGGAATGATCACCAAGACTCTGCCGAGCGGGCCGAACTGCCTCTGACCGCCGTCGTTCACTACTGCCCCTTAAAGTCCGTACGCAGGTGCACACCATATCCAGCGCGCCACGGCCGGACTCCGACGCGGTCACGACGTGACGCGCGAGGCGCGCCCGCGGTACCGGACAGAAGGATGGAACTGCGGACAGAACTGCGGATCGGGGCCCGGCGTCCTTCGGGCCGACCTGGGACCCGCTGGCTGCGGGTCGACCGAATGCCGTTGTCTACTGAACCTCCGGGCCCCACCCGGGTCGCACCCGCCGTCCGGCCGAAACCTCCCCTCGCCCCCGAGGCGCGGGCGCTGAACCTGGCTGTCAGTGGTGGCGCGCCGGTGCGGCACACCACCCCGTGACCCAGCGGCGTTCGACGACTGCGTGGAGGTTTGACCGGGCGGACGTCCAGTGGTGGACCCAGCCGAACCTACCGGCCCGTGGGCACTCTCTGTCAACAGCCGTTTGACCTGCGATTTTTACCTAAAGCGCCTGGCCAGTGCCAAGGGTCCGCAGGTCGCGGCAGAGTGCGCGCAACTTCGATCGGCGGTACGAAATGTCACGACGTCACTCGTTCGGCCGTACGTAGACAGTTTGTCCGAAAACCACGGTGCGCAGGCATACGGGAAGCTCACCCCCGGGAGTGAGATCCGGCAGGCCAGGGGTGCCGGAACGGGGGTCGGTCGACCAGCGGGAGACCCTGTCGTCGGGGGCCTGAACGACCAGCTCACCGGCACGCCACACGGCGTAGTCGGCGGGCGCGCCGGGGACGAGGACTCCCGCGTCGTCGCGGCCGACCGCCCGCCAGCCGCCGCGGGTGTGTGCCGTGAAGCCCGCCCGTACGGAGATGCGGTGCCCCGCCGTCCGGTGGAAGGCAGCGGCGCGCACGGTCCCCCACGGGTCCAGAGGGGTGACCGGGCTGTCCGAGCCGAAGGCGAGGGGCACACCTGCGCGCAGGAGTGCCGCGTACGGATTGAGCGTGCCGGCCCGCTCGGCACCCAGCCGACCGGTGTACATGCCGTCCGGGCCGCCCCAGGCGGCGTCGAAGGCGGGCTGGACGGATGCGGTGAGCCCCAGCTCGGCAAAGGCCGCGATGGTCTCGGGGGTGAGCATCTCGGCATGTTCCACCCGGTGCCTGGCGGCGCGGATCCGGGCCAGTCCGAGAGTCTCGGAGGCAGCCCGTACACCCGCCACGACCGCGGAGACCGCGGCGTCGCCGATGGCGTGGAACCCCGCCTGCAGTCCCGCCTCGGTGCAGGCCGTGACATGCGCGGCGATCTGCGCCGCGTCCAGATGGGCGGTGCCGGTGTGCGGCGCGTCGGCGTACGGCTCGTGGAGGAAGGCGGTGTGCGAGCCCAGGGACCCGTCGACGAAGAGGTCCCCTGCCGCGCCGGCGGCTCCGAGCTCCCGGATCCGGGCGGCGCCCTTCGCGTCCTCGATCCGTTCGGCCCAGTATCCGAAGACCCGGGGGCCCGACTGTTCGGCGGCGATCTTCAGCAGAGCGGTGAAGTCCTCCTCGTCCGAGATGTCGGGGCCGGCGCACTCGTGCACCGTCCCGATGCCGAGCGAGGCCGCCTGCGCGAGCGCGGCACGCTGGGCCTCGGCACGCTGCTGCGGTGTGACGGCGCCGTGGGCCGCGGCGCGCACCGCGTGGTGCGCGGCGCCGACCAGAGGGCCGTCGGGGTGGTAGCCGGTGAGCTCGGTGGCACCCGGGACGAGGTCCAGGAGCGCGGTGGTGACCACCGCGGAGTGCACATCGACACGGGGCAGGTAGACCGGCCGGCCGCCGGCCGCCGCGTCGAGTTCGGGGCGCGAGGGGGGCCGCTGTTCCGGCCAGCGCGTCGCGTCCCAGCCATGGCCGAGGACGACCCGCTCCCCCGGGTGGCTCTTCACGTACGCACGCACGAGCCGGAGGGCGTCGGCGAGCGTGCGCGCGCCCGAGAGGTCCAGCCCGGTGAGAGCGAGTCCGGTCGACGTGGTGTGGACGTGCGAGTCGGTGAACGCCGGGGTGACCAGGGCCCCTTCCAGGTCGATCACCTCGTCGACGCCGCTCGCGAAGGCGTCGGCGGCCCCCTCGGACCCCACCCAGGCGACATGCCCGCGTTCGACGACCATCGCGGTCGCGAACGGGTCGGCGGGGCTGTGGACGTCTCCACCGCGCAGCAGCACGGTGCGGTGGTCGCCCTGAAAGGCGGTGCTCTCGGTCATGGCACCAGTCTCGCGCCTGCCCGGACCGCTTCGGTCCGCACCCCCCTCGACGGAGGGCTGCACCCCCTCGACGGGGGGCCGGCACCCACGCACCGACGAGCACCGCCCGCTCCCGGGCGGGGGCCGGGGCACCGCGCCTCAGATACGCGGGGGGCGGGCCTCGTACGGTGTGGAGAGGACGACGGTCGTACGGGTGGAGACACCGGCCAGCGAGCGGATCCGGGTCAGCAGGTGCTCCAGCTCCAGGGGGGTGGCGACCCGCACCTTGAGGATGTAGTTCTCGTCGCCCGCGACGCTGTGGCAGGCCTCGAGCTCCGGGACACCGGCGAGGCGTTCGGCGATGTCGTCGGGCGCGCTCGGGTCGAACGGCTTCACCGAGATGAACGCGGTAAGGGGCAGGCCGACGGCTTCGGGGTCGACGACCGCGGCATAGCCCCGGATGACCCCGCGCTGCTCCAGCCTGCGCACACGCTGATGAACGGCCGAGGTGGACAGGCCCGTGGCCTTGCCCAGGTCGGTGTAGCTCATCCGCCCGTCCTTGACGAGCAACTCCACGATCTGACGGTCCAGCTCCTCCATGCGGATCAACCTATGGCCCCAGGTCCCTCCAAGCACAGTCGTGGAGCCTGTGGAACTGCACGTTCGGGGGGCATGTGACGAATGCCACAAGTTTACGGGTGGGTAGCCGACGGCCTCGCGGTTACCGCCCGCTCCCGACGGGAAGTGCTTGCTGTGGTCGAGGCCGTGGCGCCTTGCCGGCCCACCCGAGGGGGGAACAACCCATGCAGAGCCTGAAGCTCACCGGACGTACCGAACCGGAGCCCGTTGATTCCGACGAGGACACCGCTCCCGACGCGTACGACACATTCGAGATGTACCGGGTGATCTGCCCGGACTGCTCCCAGCCCATCGCCCTGCTGGCGGACGAGGACGTCCTGCCCGAGCACGCGTTGTGCCCCTCCCCGTGGAATCCGTTCGTCCTCACCGTGTGCTCGGGCACGAGCCGCTCCGCCGCGGACGCGCGTCCGGCCGATGAGTCCCTCGATGCCCAGGAGCAGGAGACGGCCCTGCTGCTGACACTCCCTCAGGGGCTCGACTGGCGGATGCAGCCCTTCTCGCACGCCGGCGGCCCCGGCTCACGCCCCCTGCAGGTTCCGCAGATGCGGCGTCGCGCCGCCTGACGTTCCCTGAGTCGCACATCTGTGCCGCACCACGACGGCGGGCCGTCGTGGTGCGGACAGTTCCACCGACCGGTTCCGGCGCCCGTACAGCCCGGACACCGTCCGGGGCACCCGCATGCGCCCTCCGGGGCCCGTGCACCCGAGGAACGGGCGCACGAATCGCCCGGACGGTGACCCGCCGCCCTGCCGGGGCGTTGTTTGCGTATGAGCATGCTGCACTCGACAGCCGGACCGGTTCGCCGCCGCCTGACCGCTCCGACGCCCGAAGAATCGGTTCCTCAGCCCGGCCAGGCACCCCGGGAGGCGGCACAGCCGCCCGTGCCGCACACGACCGACCCGCCCATCTACCGGGCGATGCTGCACCATTGGGAGGGTACGGGCCGGACGCTGCCGGGCCGCCAGGACCAGGAGTGGAACCGGATCATGACGACGCCGGTGTGGTCGGACCGGCCCGTCCGGGTCAGCGCGTCTCGGGACCCGCGAGATGGCGGGCGATGACCATGCGCTGGATCTGATTGGTGCCCTCGACGATCTGCAGCACCTTGGCCTCACGCATCAGACGCTCGACGGGGAAGTCGAGGGTGTAGCCGTAGCCCCCGAGCACCTGGACCGCGTCGGTGGTCACCCTCATGGCCGCGTCGGTGCAGAACAGCTTCGCCATCGCCGCCTGCCGGGAGAACGGCAGGCCCGCGTCACGGAGGCGCGCCGCCTCCAGGTAGAGCGCCCGTCCGGCCTCGATCTGGGTGGCCATGTCGGCGAGCATGAAGCGCAGGCCCTGGAAGTCCGCGACGGGACGGCCGAACTGACGTCGTCCCGTCGCGTAGCCGACGGCCTCGTCCAGGGCCGCCTGGGCGACCCCGATGGCACAGGCGGCGATCCCGAGCCGCCCCGAGTCGAGCGCGGACAGGGCGATGGCGAAGCCCTGCCCCTCGTCGCCGATACGGCGGTCACCGGAGATCCGCACACCGTCGAAGTGCAGCTGGGCGGTCGGCGAGCCCTTCATGCCCATCTTCTTCTCGGGTACGGCCGCGGTGAGCCCCTCCGCGTCCCCCGGGACGAGGAACGCGGTGATCCCGCGGGAACCCTCCACCCCGGTCCTCGCCAGCACCGTGTAGAAGTCGGCGATGCCGCCGTGCGTGATCCAGGCCTTGGTGCCGGTCAGCACCCAGTCGTCGCCGTCCCGCACCGCCTTCGTGCGCAGCGAGGCCGCGTCGGAGCCCGAGGCGGGCTCCGAGAGGCAGTAGGCGCCCAGCAGACCGCCCGAGAGCATCGCCGGGAGGTGGGTTGCCTGCTGCTCCTCGGTGCCGTATCCGGCGAGCGCGTGGCAGGCGAGGGAGTGGACACTGACTCCGAGTCCGACGGTGAGCCTGGCCGCGGCCAGCTCTTCGAGCACCTGGAGGTACACCTCGTACGGCTGGTCACCGCCGCCGTGTGCGGAGTCGTACGGCAGGCCGAGCAGTCCGGACTCGGAGAGCAGGGTGAAGACCGCGCGCGGGAAATGGCCCGCTTCCTCCTCCTCCGCCGCCCTGGGAGTGATCTCCTTGGACACGATGTCGCGGACGAGCTCGATGAGCTGCCGGGACTCCTCGGTGGGCAGGCGGCGTTCCACCGGCTGCGGGGCACTGTCGGACATGACGGCGCTCTCCTCCCTGTCGGGCGTTGCGGCGGTCGCGCGCGCGGGGTGTGAGCGGCGCCGCCGGGTGGTCCCGGGCGATGCCCGGAAATCTATGACTCCCCAGCCGATCCTGCCTGCTCGGATCACGAGAGGCGCTGGCCAGCGGCTGTGGCGCGTTGAGTATGCCCGATCGGAGCGCTTGCGTCACCGGTCGCCCGGCGTCCTTGATCAGGGAAATTGGTCCGAACCATTGACCCAACTGGTCTAGTCCACCTACGGTTTCCCCCATTGCCGATCGCGTCCATGCCAAACCTATGGATTCGGTCGGCACCCCCACACAGAAGCCCTCCCCCACGAGGAGCCACAATGACCGGACTTCACCGTCCACGCGCCCGCTTCCGGGCGCTCGCAGCGACCGTCTGCACCGCCGCGCTCGGAGCCGCCCTCCTAGGCGTAGCAGGGACGTCGTCGGCGGGTGCGGCCCCCGCCGCCCCCGCACCGGCAGCCGCCGAGGCCGCCCCCGCCGCCGCCGGCGGCAAGGTGGTCGGATACTTCACCAACTGGGGTGTCTACGAGCGCGATTACCACGTCAAGAACATCGAGACGTCCGGCTCGGCCGACAAGCTCACGCACATCAACTACGCCTTCGGCAATGTCCAGGGTGGCAAGTGCACCATCGGCGACAGCTACGCCGACTACGAGAAGGCGTACACGGCCGACCAGTCCGTCGACGGCGTCGCGGACACCTGGGACCAGGAACTGCGCGGCAATTTCAACCAGTTGCGCAAGCTGAAGAAGCTGCACCCGGACCTGAAGATCATCTGGTCCTTCGGCGGCTGGACCTGGTCCGGCGGCTTCGGTGAGGCCGCGCAGAATCCGGCCGCCTTCGCCGAGTCCTGCTACAACCTGGTCGAGGACCCCCGCTGGGCCGACGTCTTCGACGGCATCGACATCGACTGGGAGTACCCGAATGCCTGCGGCCTGAGCTGCGACACCAGCGGCCGTGACGCCTACGGCAACCTTCTGTCCGCTCTGCGCACCAAGTTCGGCACCGGCAACCTGATCACCTCGGCGATCACGGCCGACGGCTCGGACGGCGGAAAGATCGACGCCGCGGACTACGCCGGTGCGGCGAAGTACCTCGACTGGTTCAACCCGATGACGTACGACTTCTTCGGCGCGTTCGCGGCCGAGGGGCCGACCGCCCCGCATTCCCCGCTGACCTCCTACCCGGGCATCCCGACGGAGGGCTTCGACAGCGACGCGGCCATATCCAAGCTCAAGGGTCTGGGCGTCCCCTCGGAGAAGCTGCTGCTGGGCATCGGCTTCTACGGCCGCGGCTGGACGGGCGTCACGCAGTCGGAGCCCGGCGGCACGGCCACCGGGGCTGCCCCGGGGACGTACGAGGCGGGCATGGAGGACTACAAGGTCCTGAAGAACAGCTGCCCGGCCACGGGCACGGTCGCCGGGACCGCGTACGCCCACTGCGGCACCGACTGGTGGAGCTACGACACCCCGGCCACCATCGCCACGAAGATGGACTACAAGAACCAGCAGGGCCTGGGAGGCACCTTCTTCTGGGAGCTCAGCGGTGACACCACGAACGGCGAGCTGATCAAGGCGATCAACTAGCCGCGACGGGGTACACGCACGACAGGGCGGGCGAGGGGCGGGGGGCCGGGCGGGCGCCTCGCCCCTCTCGCACGTGCCCCCGCGCCGCGATCGTCCGGCGTCACATGAGTCCGGCCTGGGTGACGAACATCGCGAGCACGACCACGAGCGTCCAGCCCAGGATGTGCTCCAGCACCTTCGGCCCGTCCTGGGGGCCGCCCGTGCGGGCGCGGCGGGCGCGGGTCGTGTTCTCGGCTGCGGTCGCGGTCATGGCATCTCGCTCGGTCGTTCGGCAGTGGTCGTCCCCCGTGACCCGACCACAGTGCCAGCGTGGCCGGCTCACGGGTAGAGACCCGGATCACTCCCGCCGCGGCCCGCGGACCGGGCGTGCGGCCGGCCGCTGTCCCGGATCCCCTCTGCCGTAAGGGATCCGGGACGGGACCGGAGCGGAGGGAGCGTGCCGGCTGTGCGGGACACCACACGGCACCCGAACCGACTCCGGGCCCGCTCCGGTCCGACGCGGACGCACCGGCCGGCGGGGCATTCCTCGTCTCGGGCAGCGGGCGTTTCCGCCCTCCTCCTCATGGCCGAGGTGCCCTGCGAGCGGGCACGGGCATCAGGTGATGCTCCATCGCTGGGCATTGTTGTTGTTGCAGGTCCATTGACGGACCTCGGCGCCCGGCGCGGTACCCCAGTTGTAGTTGTCGAGGCACAGCCCGCTGTGCCGGTTGACGAGGGTGGAATACCCTTCCCCCACCGGAACCGGCCGCCATTGCTGCACTGTCGCGCCATTGCACGTCCACTGCTGAACGACGGATCCGGGCGCGGTCGCGAAGTCCTTGTTGTCCAGGCAGAGCCCGCTGTGCCCGTTGCGGATCCGGTAGTACCCGTTCTCCGTGGGTGTCAGGGTCCAGTTCTGGACCGCGGCGCCGTTGCATGTCCACTGGCGCACCTCCGCTCCTGGCGTGGTGGCCCAGTCGTAGTCGTCCAGGCACAGGCCGCTGTGCCGGTTGCGGAGGGCCACCGGTGCGGGGGCGGCGCCGGCCTCGCCCGACGGGCCCTGGAGGACGGTCGACGTCGAGACCGGGGTGCCCAGGTTCGGAGTGCCATCGGCGTTCCAGGAGATCTTCTGCACCCGCGTCGTGCGTGTGGTGCCGCAGCCCTGGCTCGCCGAGGAGTTCGCGTGGTAGGCGATCCAGGTCTCGCTGCCGTCGGGGGACGTGAAGAACGAATGGTGCCCGGGCCCGAACACCCCGGCCGCGTCGTTGCGCTGGAAGATCGGCTGGGGCGACTTGGCCCAGGACGCGGTGGCGAGCGGGTCGCCACCGCTGTACTCCAGCATGCCCAGCTTGTAGTGGGGGCCGTTGCAGTGGCTGGCCGAGTACGTCAGGAAGGTGCGGCCGTTGCGTTGCAGGGCGAACGACCCCTCGTTGACGGCTCCGTCCTGCCGTTCCCACGCGAGGGTCGGAGCCGATATCCGCGTGCCGTGGGCGCCGGCCGTCCAAGGGTTCGACAGGGGTGCGATGTAGAGCGACTGCAGACCGTCCTGCGGGGAGAACGCGGAGTAGGTCATGTAGAGAGCGCCGTTGAGCCTCAGCGGGCTCGCATCGATCGCCCACCCGTTGTCCGGCATCAGATGGATGATGCCTCGGTCCGTGTACGGCCCGAGCGGATCGGTCCCGGCGCTCTCCAGTGCGTGCGTCCGACGGGGGCCACCGGACTGCTCGACCGAGTAGTACAGGTACCAGCGGTCGCCGATCATCTCCAGGTGGGGTGCCCACATCGCCGTTCCGGCCGTGCGGAAGACCACCTGTTCCGGGGCGTTGCGCAGACCTGCGACGGTCGTCGACCGGCGCATGACGACGTCGGAGGACCATGTCGTGGCGACGTAGTAGTAGAAGCCGCCGTGGAAGACCAGCGTCGGGTCCGCGCTGTTCGGAACATTTACCACAGGGTTGGTGAAGGATGGGCCGGGTGCCGCCTGAGCAGGGCTCGCGCTAGGCAGGCTCATGCCAATTGCGGTGATGAACGCGAGAAGGAGGAGAATTCCTCGCCCCACGGCTCTTCCTTCATGGACGAACAGCACATCTTCTCCTCGGGGGAGTGTGAAGGTTGCGGACGACGGACTGCGCTGCGCAGCCGAGATCGCTCGGGCAGGAGGAGCCCTCTCGGCAAGCCCTGCGACGGAAGCGTGGTCACTGCTGGCGGAACGTGGCGTCCTGGTTGGCGGTCGTCGTACCGACGCTCTGTACGTACAGCAGGAAGCCGAAGTGCCGGACGTACTGTCCCGGAAGCCGGTAGGCCTCGTAGGAGACACCACCGGCCGCATCCGCGAGGCCGGGCCGCTGGTAGAAGGTCGCTCCGTCGGCGAAGGTCGTGGTGCCGTCGTTCTTCTCCACCCAGACCTCGCCGTTCCTGGCGCGCAGGTAGTAGCCCGGGAAGTTGGCGGACTCCAGCGAGACCGTTCCGCTGCCGGTGAGCCCACTCACGGTGCGGAATTGCGAGTCAGCGAGATTGCTGACGTTCGCCTCGAGCTTTCCGCGGAATTCCCAGTGCCGGATGTAATGGTTCGGGAAATTGAAGGAGGACAGACGCTTGGGGGTGACACCATCGGCGACCGGAATCCCGAAATTGGGTGTGCCGTCGGCGTTCCAGTAGACCTTCTGGACACGCGTCCTGCGGTTGGGGTCGTTGAGCGGATCGCCGGCGATGTCTTTGTAGTTGCGGTCGTGATAGACGAGTACGTCGCTCCTGTTGTCCTCCGAGGTCGTGAAGGAGTTGTGACCCGGGCCGTACTGGCCGGTGGCCGCGTTGGTGGCGAAGACGGGAGTGGCGCTCTTCGACCAAGCCGCGGGATCGAGCAGATTTCCGGTGGCCGAGGCGGTGAGCATGCCGAGGCAGTAGTTGCTGTCGGTCGCAGACGCGGAGTACGTCATGAAGACCTTGCCGCCGTGCTGGATCAACGCCGGACCCTCGTTGACTCGATAGCCGGCGGTCTCCCAGCCGTACGTGGGCACGCTCAGCCGTACAGGCGTGCCGCTGATGGTCCACGGGTTGACCATCTTGGCGATGTAGAGGTTGGAGTTGCTGTTGATGCCCGGGTCCTGCTGCGCCCAGCTGAGGTACCGGGAACCGTTCACCACGAAGGTGGTCGCATCCAGCGCGAAGCTGTCCATCGGCGTTTTGATCTGACCCTTTTCGGTCCATCCACCGGTCAGCGGGTTCGCGGCAGAGCTCTCGAGGACGTGCATCCTGATCTTCCACACGTCGTCGGCGCGTCCTGCAGCGAAGTAGACATACCACTTGCCGTCGATGAAGTGGATTTCCGGCGCCCAGATGTGTGCGCCCATCTCTCCGGTCGCGTGCTTCGTCCAGATCACCGTTTCGGAGGCGGTGGAGAGTGCCTGGATGGTTGTGGCCCGGCGCAGGACGATGCGGTCGTACTCGGGGACGGTTGCGGTGAAGTAGTAGAACCCGTCCGTGTGTTTGAAGATATGCGGGTCGGCCCGCTGATTCACCAAGGGTTGGAATACGGGACGGCCGGCGAGTCCGGCGCGGCGGCCTGGGCGGGAGAGGGCAGCAGCAGGGTTGCCACCATGACAACCCCGACCGCGAGAGCGCTGAAGAGCTTACGGAACCCCACTCTGTCCTCCTCATGTGGCGACAGTGAGGCCGACGGCCATCACTGGTAAACGTGCGTTGGGCCGGGCTGAGCCGAGATGGGCCGGGCTGGGACGGGCTGGGCTGAGCTGGATGAACTTTCAGGCCTACGCATGTCGCTGCACCCCGACGCCCCTTCGTCCTCGCGCACCAGCTGGGCATGCGTGGACGAAGGCCGACCCACGCCCGCCGGCCGGGGCCGCGGGCGATCATGCGGTGGCGTACGACATGGGCCCTGCCGTGCCGTGGGCTGAGACAACGAGCAGCGCCTGCCGTTCGACCCAGGAGGTCCATCGGTTGCGAGATTGTTAACGCTAACAGCCCGGGCGTCAAGAGCTCTGTCAAAGTTCGACTCCACCCCTACGCCCGACCGGCTCTGCGGGCCTGGTGGAGCTCCAGCGTCACGCCGACCCCCGAGGCGGATGACCTCAGGGCCGCCCGTCGCGTCCACCGCGTATCAACTCATCGCATCTAGGGATGAATCAACCAGCGTGGTCCCGGTCTCCGCTCACGGAGCCCGGCATCCCACCGCCCTCCGACGCCTTACGCCTCCACCCTGGATACCGGCCGCCTGGAAGCATGATGAGCCCCTCAAGGCCCGACGGGTCAAGAATGGATAACGCGTCACCGAGGCCTTGAAGTCTCGATGTGTGAACGCTAACAATGATGCGCGCTCAGCCTCTGGCCACCTCCCGCCTCGCCTCCCTGGCGGCCACGGAGCCCTCCCACGGCGCACCCTCAGGGACCCATCCACCCCGGTGCACTGCCTTCACCGTGCTCCGGGGCCCACCCGCAGATGCGAGAGGACCCAACGACCATGAAGCGCAGAGCTCTTCTCGCCGCCGCCGTTCTGGCAGGCTCGATGCTCACCGCCTGCTCCACCGAGCAGTCGTCCGGGGAGGACTCGGACGGCGAACTGGTGCTCGGATTCGCCCAGGTCGGCTCGGAAAGCGGCTGGCGCACGGCGAACACCAAGTCCGTTCAGGAGGCGGCGAAGAAGGCCGGCATCACCCTCAAGTTCTCCGATGCGCAGCAGAAGCAGGAGAACCAGATCGAGGCGATCCGCGGATTCATCCAGCAGAAGGTCGACGTCATCGCCTTCTCCCCGGTCGTGGAGTCAGGCTGGGGTGCGGTACTGAACGAGGCGAAGGACGCCAAGATTCCGGTCATTCTCACGGACCGTGCGGTCGACTCCGAGGATGTCCCTCTCTACACGTCCTTTCTCGGCTCGGACTTCGTCGAGGAGGGCGAGGAGGCGGGAGTCTGGCTCGTCAAGGAGTACGAGGACCGTAGTGGCCCGGTCGACATCGTCGAACTCCAGGGCACCACCGGATCCGCTCCCGCGAACGACCGCGAAGCGGGTTTCGCCGAGGCCATCAAGCTGGACGCCAAGTTCAGGATCGTGGCTTCGCAGTCGGGTGACTTCACCCGCGCCAAGGGCAAGGAGGTCATGCAGGCCATTCTGAATTCGCACAGGAACCCCGATGTCCTGTACTCCCACAATGACGACATGGCTCTGGGTGCGATCGAGGCCATCGAGGAAGCCGGAATGGAACCGGGGACCGACATCAAGATCATCTCGGTCGACGGCACGAAGGATGCCTTCATGGCCATGAAGGCCAAGAAGATCAATGTCATCGTGGAGTGCAATCCGCTGCTCGGCGACCAACTGATGCGCCTGGTCCGGCAGGTAGCAGCCGGGAGCAGGGTTCCCCGGCGCGTCGAGACGGTTGAGGACGTCTACACCCAGGAGGAGGCCGAGGTGGCTCTGCCGAGCCGCGAGTACTGACGGGCCGCCGACCACCGCGTCGCCGTCGGCGATCGGTACTCCATTGTCACACCAGCAGGTGCTGCTGACGGATCACTCCCGGGAACGCTCCCCCGAAAGAAAGTCCCCTGCGTGATCATGGAGTCGTCCCAGCCGGTCATCCGGCTCCACCGCCGCAGTCCCGGAGGGTGATGCCGCACTGCGGGCGAGAGGACGCAGACCGCACCCGAAGGGCCGGCCGAGGCCCGGCCCCGGCGCACCGGGTCACTCCCGTCGCCCCGTACGTGTCGGCGGACGAAGCGGGCTCGGGCATGGGCCCCTCGTGGGGCCGCCGAAGGCCGACCGGTCTCGAAGGCCTGCGTCCGGGCGGCAGAGCGGGCACCTACCGCCGCCTCCGTGTCCGCGTCCACCCGAAGTCATGACGTCGCAGCCGGGCACGCCCGGCGGCCCGCTCGGACGGAACCCTTCCCTGGCGAGCTCCGTGGGCGACGCCGTAGGAGCGCCCCCCGAGCCGCACACACCTGCTGTTGCCCGGCACGCCGCAGTCAACGGGCAGGCGTATGAGCGGAGTTGCCGTAATAGGCGTCCGGTCCGTGCTTCCGCGTGAAGTGCCTGTCCAGGAGATGCTGCGGTGGGGCCGACACGGCCTCGAGTGCCGGCTGGAGCGCCAGCGTGTGCAGGGCCATCTCGGCTACGGCCTCACAGATGATGGCGTTCTCGAGCGAAGCCGTGGCGGTGGCCCCCCACGTGAAGGGACCGTGACGCGAAACGAGTGCCCCGGGGACGTCCTCGGCACGTCGGGGGTCGCCTTCGAGCAGGGCGACGATCACCTGGCCGGTGTTGTACTCGTAGTCCTTCATGCACTGTTCGGCGGTGAGATCCGCTGTCACGGGGATGGCCCCGTTGAACGTGTCCGCATGTGTCGTACCCAGGACGGGTACGGGGCGCCGGGCCTGCGCGAAGGCGACCGCGTGGGTCGAATGCGTGTGAGTGACTCCCCCCACCGAGGGAAAGGCCCGGTAGAGGCAGCGGTGGGTCTCGGTGTCGGTGGACGGCTTGAGGCTCCCTTCCACGACACTGCCGTCCTCCAGCGCCACCACCACGAGATCTTCCTCGGTGAGATCGGTGTAGGAGACGCCGGACGGCTTGATGACGAACACACCCGCGTCACGGTCCACTCCACTCACATTCCCCCAGGTGAGCGTCGCAAGCCCGGCCTCCGGGATCCGCAGGTTGGCCGCCAGTACCTCGCGGCGGAGCTTCTTGATGGTGGTCTCGCTCACTACGTGTTCACCGGGCCTTCTGGGGTCGGCAGCAGTTCTCCGGAAGCGGAGCCGGCGGAGGCTGCGGCACGTCGAGTGTGTCGGGCATGGGTGCGCGTCGGCCGCGAGGGCAGCGGCTCTATGCCAATCAGATTGTGAGCGCTAACATCACAACACTCAAGACCTCTGGTGCACCAACTTCCCTGTCGCCCCGTACCAGGCATGGGGCAGAATGTGCGCGCGCACAAGAAGGACGGGTCATCACGCAAGTCGGCACCCACGCCCCGGCGTGGCCCCGGGCGGTACCTTGGACATGCCGCTCGCTCGAGGAAGGAAGAGGATTGACCCAGCTCCCAGATGTGGCGAGAGCCCCCACGATGGCAGACGTCGCTCGCGCGGCGGACGTGTCCCATCAGACGGTTTCCCGCGTCCTCAGTGGTCATCCGAACGTGAGCGCCAAGACCCGCGCCGCGGTGACACAGGTGATCGAGCAGCTGGGTTACCGCCGCAACTCGGCGGCTCGCGCCCTGGCAACCCGGCGCACTCACACTCTCGGTGTCATCGCGGTGAACACCACCCTGCACGGGCCCGCAAGCACCCTGTCGGGCGTCCAGGAGGCGGCTCGGGAGCGCGGTTACCTCGCTTCGGCCGTGACCCTGCGCATGGCCAATCAGGCCGCGCTCACGGAGGCCATGCAGCACCTCACGACCTGGGGAGTGGAGGGTGTCATCGCCATCACCCCCCAGCGTGACGCCGTGAAGGCCTTGGCGGCGCTCGACACCCCATGCCCTGTCGTCACCGTGGAAGGCGGCCACACCCTCGATCTGCCCGGGGTGTCCCTGGACCAGCACCTGGGCGCCCGGATGATCACTGAGCATCTCCTCGCCACCGGGCACTCCACCGTGTGGCACGTCGCAGGCCCTCAGGACTGGCTGGAGAGCGAAGCGCGGACCGCGGGATGGGAGAGCGCCCTGCGCGACGCCGGCGCCACGGTACCGCCGCCACTCCGGGGCGACTGGAGTCCCATGTCGGGGTACCGGGCAGGCCAGCAGCTCGCCGGCCACGTCCTGGCCTCACCCGGACGCGGGGACGGTCTGACCGCCGTGTTCGTCGCGAACGACCAGATGGCACTCGGGGTACTGCGCGCATTTCGGGAAGCCGGCGTGCAGACACCCACGGACGTCGCGGTCGCCGGCTTCGACGACATCCCCGAGGCGGAGTTCTTCCCGCCCCCGCTCACGACGATCCGTCAGGACTTCACCTCACTGGGCCGAAGCAGCATCGCACTGCTCCTGGACCACATCGAGGGCCGGACCAGCGAGTCGACCCACCTCACCGTCGCGCCGGAGCTCATCGTGCGTGCGAGCACCGCGCGCCGGAACATTCCGCACGCGGAATGACGACCCCCTGCCGCCGATCCCCGTGCTCCGACAGCGCGGTCGGACTCCTCGGCAGCGAGAGGCGTTCGCGGTACGTCACGCCCCGGGCCTGAGCAGTACCTTGCCGACACCGGGGTCGACCGATTCGGAGAGCTGTATGGCTTGCTGATAGGCGTCCAGGCCGAAGGTGTGCGTGATCAGAGGGCGGGTGGAGAGCCGTCCCGAGGTGAAGGCCCGCACGGCGCGGACCCACGCCGCCGATGTCGCTCCGAGGACACACTGCACATTCAGTTGCCGCTTCATGAGTTCGGCGGGATCGAGGAGGTCCGGGCCCAGACCCGTACTCGTACCGATCAGGCGACCACCCTTCCGGAGTGTTCCGACCGCCTGCTGCGAGGTGGTGTGCGCGTCGACGGTGTGTACGGCGACGTCGAACTCCCGGGGCAGAGACTCACCGAGAGCGATGTAGGCATGCGCGCCGAGAGCCAGGGCCAGGTCCTCGCGGCCCGCACCCGAACCCACCACGGTCACCCGCTTCGCACCGGTCGCCACCAGGAATTGGACGACGAGGAGCCCGAACACCCCGTCGCCGAGCACGGCGATGCTCTCCAGGGGGAGGGGCCGCGCCTTGAGCACGGCGGCCACCGCGCAGGCAGCCGGCTCGAGCAGGGCGGCCGCGGCAAGATCCGCGTCGTCCGGAAGCACATGCAGGTGCCGTGCGGGAATCACGAGCGTTTCGGCCATGCCGCCGGGCTGGGTGAACCCCGTCTCCTCGTACCCCGACTCGCACAGCGTGCTCTCACCCAGGTGACACCGCTCGCAGATCTGGCATCCCCGGGCACTCTCGCCGACAACCTTCCGGCCCAGGAGCCCTTCCGGCACCCCGCTGCCCACGCGCTCCACGGTTCCGGACCACTCATGGCCGGGCGTGAGCGGATACCGCACATAGCCGTCGGGTCTCGCACCGCGGAGTATGTCCGTGTCGCTTCGACAGAGCCCGTTGCTGTGTACGCGGACCAGCGCTTCGGCCGGGCCGGGCGACACGACTGGTTGCGATATCACCTGGTGCGCTCCCGGCCCGGTGACCAGGATCGCGGCACTCATCATTCACCGTCCATGGGCTGGTGGTGCCGCAGAGCCTCTTCTGGTCGGCGCGGTCGGCTGCCGTGCCGGAGTCCTTGTCTTGCGACGATCATCACCATGGCCCGATCTGTTCGGTATATCGAATGACGTTCGAGATGTTGGCGGTACGTTAGAGGCGGCGTCGAAACGAAGTCAATGGGCGTGCGTACGCCATCGAGGGGCCCTTCGAAGCCGAGCCTGACGGCTCGGACAGACTTCGGACGGATGGCCGCCCGCACGACCGGACAACCTCGCAGATGCGGACGGCCGGAGCGCACCGCTGCCGAAATCCGGGAGGGGTGCCGTCGGGGCGATCGTCCTCGACCGCTCTCCCGGAGGACGTGCCGACGACCCGACCCTCATCCGGGGCCGGGTACCAGCGGGTTCTCCGGTCAGTCCGTCGTGAAGCTCAGTACCGTGGTGGACCGGTACACCTCACCGGGCCGCAGCAGGGTGGTCGGATCACTTGCCCGATTGGGCGAATCCGGGAAGTGCTGGGTTTCCAGGGCTATCCCCGCATAGGCGCGGTACGGCCTGCCGCCCTTTCCGATGACGTCTCCGGAGAAGCCGTTTCCGGTGTACACCTGCATGCCTGGCTCTGTGGTGCGGACTTCGAGGCGCCGTCCGGACACCGGAGCGTGGAGAACGGCCGCCCTGCGCAACTGGGAGCGCCGCGCCGGGTAGAGGACCCAGTTGTGGTCGAACCCGCCTCCTGCGGTGATGAGCTGGGCGTCGGTGTGGGTGAGGACGTCGGACAGCCGCCGGGGACGGCGCAGGTCGAACGGTGTGTCGCTGACCGGCCGATGAGGACCTTCGGGGATGAGTTCGGCATCGACCGGGGTGAACAGCGGTGCGTCGATCTGGAGATGGTGCGCCAGGATGTTGCCGCGGTCCTCTCCCTCGAGGTTCCAGAAGGCGTGGTTGGAGAGGTTGACGACGGTCGGGGCTTCGGCCTCTGCCCGGTAGGACAGGGTCAGGTTGTCCTCCCGGTCCAGCGTGTAGCTCACGCGGATGCTCACGGCGCCCGGGAACCCCTGGTCCCCGTCCGGGCTGTGCAGGAAGAGCCTGACGCCGGTGCGGTTGGCGGAGTGAAAGGGTTCGCAGCGCCAGGACCGCTGATCGAACCCGTCGGGGCCGCCGTGCAGGCTGTGACCGGTGTCCTGCGTGTCGAGGCGATGGGTGACCCCGTCGACGGTGAGCCGGCCGTGGGCGATGCGGTTCGCGTAGCGGCCCACCGTCGCACCGAAGTAGCGGGCCTCGCCCTGGAGCGCCCCTGCTTCCCGGGGGGAGAGGACGACATCCGCGAGGCGGCCCCACCTGTCGGGTACGACAAGGGAGTGCAGGCGGGCGCCGCGTGTGTGGACTTCCGCGCGTGCCCGGCCGGGGAATCCGAAGACCCACCGGTCGCCCGTCCCGACGTCCGCCGACGGGAAGGGTCTACGGACCCGCCCGGAGGGCTCGCCCGTCTTCGGCCGGGGCAGTCCGCCCACTGATTCCTGTGGATGTCCCATGGTCTGTGTTCCCTTGGACGTGTGGCGTACCCGGTAGCGGTACCGGGCAGGGGGCGGGCGGCCGCTGCCCGGGCTGCACGGGCGGGCCGACCGGTGGGAGGAGAGACGTGCGAGGCGTCAGTCGGCGGCGGGGCGACGACCACTCATCAGGCGCTGCAGCACGATGAAGACGAGCAGCAGGGCCCCGATGACGATGCGGGTCCACCAGGAGCTGAGCGTGCCCTGGAAGTTGATGACCGTCTGGATCATGCCCAGGACGAGAACGCCCATGGCCGTGCCCAGGACGAACCCCGAACCTCCCGTCAGGAGGGTGCCGCCGATGACGGTGGCGGCTATGGCGTCGAGCTCCAGGCCCATGGCGTGCAGGGCGTAGCCGGAGAGCATGTAGAAGGTCAGCAGCACGCCACCGAGTGCGGAGCACAGACCGCTGATCGCGTAGACCGCGACCTTCGTCGTGCCGACCGGCAGACCCATCAGGCGGGCTGAGTTCTCGTTGCCGCCCAGAGCGTGGACGTTGCGGCCGAACCGGGAGTGGTGGAGGGTCACGAAGGCGGCCACCACCACCGCCAGCGCGATGACCACGGATATGGAGACGAAGAGTCCCCCGGGTGCGTAGAGACGCGTCTGCGCGATCTGCACCGTGGTGGGGTCGCTGATCGAGATGGACTCGGTGCTGATGGTGTAGCACAGGCCCCTGGCCAGGAACATGCCGGCGAGGGTGACGATGAACGGCTGGATCTCGAAGGTGTGGATGATCCAGCCCATCAGGGATCCCCCTGCCCCTCCCACCAGCAGCACCAGAGGGATGACGGAGACCAGCGGCCATTGGTGCTGTTCGACCAGCCAGGCGGTGAGCATCGTCGACAGGGCGACGACCGAACCGACGGAGAGGTCGATGCCACCGGTGAGGATGACGAAGGTGACGCCGACGGCGACGACCAGGAGGAAGCCGTTGTCGATCAGGAGGTTGAGCAGGACCTGTGCCGAGAAGAACCCGTCGTAGCGCACCGAGCCCACGGCGAACATCGCCACCAGCAGGACGGCGGTGACCATCAGGGGGATACGGGCGCGACTGCGCGCCGAGGCGGTCGCACGGAAGGGCCGGGTGAGGGTCGCGGCGGCCCCCGCGATGCCGGTGCTCATGCACGTACCTCCTGCTGCCGCGGGGTCTCGCCCGCCGTGGTGTGTGATCCGGGGGGCGCCGTTCTTCTGCGGCGGCGCAGTGCCTTGGCCCGGAATACCGGGGACTGCACGAGGCAGACGACGATGACGACGACTGCCTTGAAGACGAGTGTGACCTCGGGCGGAACGCCCAGGGTGTACACGGTGGTCGAGAGCGTCTGGATGATCAACGCACCCAGGACGGTGCCGCCGATGGAGAAGCGCCCGCCGGTGAGCGCCGTGCCCCCCACGACGACGGCGAGGATCGCGTCGAGCTCGATCCACAGTCCGGCGTTGTTGCCGTCTGCGCTGGAGACGTTGGAGCTGATCATCAAGCCGGCGATGGCGGCGCACAGGGCGCTGAAGACGTAGACCACGGTGAGGACACCGGCTGCGCGGATGCCGACCAGGCGGCTCGCTGTGGGGTTGCCGCCCACCGACTCGATCAGCAGGCCCAGTGCGCTGCGCCGCGTGATGGCCGAGGTGAGCGCGACGACGGCCGCCGCAAGGAGCACGGCGAAGGGGAACATGAGCCAGTAGCCCCCGCCGATCATCTTGTAGGGGCTGCTGGTCACCGTGATGATCTGACCGTCGGTGATCAGCTGGGCGACGCCGCGGCCGGCCACCATCAGGATGAGGGTGGCCACGATGGGCTGTACTCCGAGCCGTGAGACGAGCAGCCCGTTCGCCAGGCCGAGTACCGACGCCACACACAGCGCGATGACGACTGCCGTGGCCATGGTGCCGACACTGCCGGGATGTTCGGAGGTTGCGATGTGCTGGCAGGCGAGCGCGCCGGCGATGGCGACGGTGGAACCGACGGAGAGGTCGATACCACGAGTGGCGATGACGAGCGTCATGCCGAGCGACACCAGGATGAGGGGAGCGCCGAACTGCACGATGTCGATGAGGCTGCCGTAGAGGTGGTCGTTGCGTACGCGCACGGCGAGGAAGTCGTGCGTGAAGGCGAGGTTGCCGAGCAACAGGGCGAGCAGGATGAGCGAGGGCCACAGGAGTCGGTGGCCGGCCAGCCGCTTCCGGAGGCCGTCGGCCGCTGTGGCCTTGGCAGGCTGCGGGGTCATGAATGCGCTCCGGTGGCGATGGTGGCCAGAATGCGTTCGGGTGTGACGCTGTCGTCGTTCGTGAGGGTGGCGACCATGCGGTGGTCCCGCAGCACGGCGATGCGGTGGCTGAGGCGCAGGACCTCCTCGATCTCCGCGGAGATGAACAGCACGGCGGTGCCATCGGCCGCGAGGCGGGCCACGAGCTTCTGGATCTCGGCCTTGGCCCCGATGTCGATGCCCCGGGTGGGTTCGTCGAGGATCAGCAGTCTGGGGTCCGTCAGCAGCCAGCGAGCCAGCAGGACCTTCTGCTGGTTGCCTCCGCTGAGATGGCGCACCTGGGCCTCGGGGGCGGCGGGACGGATGTCCAGGGCGTCGATCCAGTGCCGCGCCAGCTCGTCCTGCCTGGCCCGGGACAGGGGCTTGGTCCAGCCACGGGCGGCCTGCAATGCGAGCACGATGTTCTCGCGGACGGTCAGTTCACCCACGAGCCCCTCGGACTTGCGGTTCTCCGAGCAGAACGCGATCCGGTGGGCGATGGCGTTGCGCGGGGTGCGGAACGAGACCGTCTCGCCTTCCACACTCAGCTCGCCGGCGTCCGCGCTGTCCGCGCCGAACAGCAGGCGGGCGGCCTCCGTTCGGCCGGAGCCGAGGAGCCCGGCCAGGCCGATGACCTCTCCGGGACGGATGTCCAGGTCGTACGGTTCGATGAATCCGGTGCGCGTCAGCTGCCGCGCCCGGAGGAACGGCTCGCCGCCGGCACGTTCGGAGGCTTCTCGGTGGGCTTCGTCCGAGAGCTGGTCGAGTGTGGCCAACGCCCCGCCGATCATGCGCTGCACCAAGGAGACAGGGGTGAGTTCCTCGATGGGGTACTCACCCTCCAGGCGGCCGTTGCGCAGGATCGTGACGCGGTCGCAGATGTCGAAGACCTGATCGAGGAAGTGGGTGACGAACAGAATGGCCACACCGCGGTCCCGCAGGCGGCGTACCAGCGTGAACAGCTGCGCGACTTCCTCCCGGTCGAGGCTGGAGGTGGGTTCGTCCAGCACGAGAACCTTGGCCGAGACGTCCACGGCCCGGACGATGGCGACCAGTTGCTGTACGGCAAGGGAGTGCGTGCTCAGCGGACTGGTGACTTCCAGGTCGAGGTCCAGTTCCGTCAGGAGTTCCCTCGCCCGCTGCCGCAGCGCCGACCAGTGGATGAGACCGAACCTGCGGGGTTCCCGGCCGATGAGGATGTTCTCCGCGACGGAGATGTTCGAGCAGAGGTTGACTTCCTGGTAGACCGTGCTGATGCCCGCACGCTGGGCCTGGAGGGGGTCGCCGAACTCCTGCGGCCGTCCGCCGACGAGAATGGTGCCTTCGTCGGCCGGGTGCACGCCGGTGAGAACCTTGATCAGAGTGGACTTCCCCGCGCCGTTCTCACCCATCAGGGCGTGAACCTCTCCGGGGTAGAGCCGCAGGGCTACCCCGTCCAGGGCGAGCACACCCGGGAATTGCTTGCGGATTCCGTGGGCTTCCAGAACCGGCCGTCGCTGGTCGGCCGTCTCTGCCTGGGGGGTGGTTGGGGCTGCCATCCGCCCTCCTCTCATGAGGTGTGGCCGAAGGAGGCGCACCGCGTCGGGGCCTCCTCCGTGCCGGTCGGACGTGCGTCAGTACTTACGGGTCGGCAGTGCGGCCTCGGCCTCGGCCTGGGGGAAGACTCCCTCCTCGGTCTCCACGCGGGCCGGCACGTCCTCCCCCGCTGCGACCTTCTTGGTCAGCTCCATCAGCTGGTCACCGAGCAACGGGTTGCACTCGACGACGACGTTGATCTTGCCTGCGGCCATCGCGACGAAGGCGTCCTTGATCCCGTCCACCGAGATGATCTTGATGTCGGTGCCCGGCTTCTTGCCCGCTTCCTCGATCGCCTGGATCGCGCCGAGTGCCATGTCGTCGTTGTGGGCGTAGAGGACGTCGATGTCCTTCTGGGACTTCAGGAAGGCCTGCATGACCTCCTTGCCCTTGGCGCGGGTGAACTCGCCGGTCTGCGAGGCGGTGATCTTGAACTTGTCGTCGCCCTTGATGACGTCGGCGAAGCCGGCCTTGCGGTCGTTGGCCGGCGCCGAGCCGGTGGTGCCCTGGAGTTCGACGATGTTGACCGGCGCGTCCTTGCCCTCGTACTCCGCCGTCAGCCACTCACCGGCGGACTTGCCCTCCTTGACGAAGTCCGAGCCCAGGAAGGACTTGTAGAGCGAGGAGTCCTTGCTGTCCACCGCACGGTCGGTGAGGATCACCGGGATGCCGGCGTCCTTGGCCTCCTTCAGGACGGTGTCCCAGCCGGACTCCACCACCGGCGAGAAGGCGATGACGTCGACCTTCTGCTGGATGAAGGTGCGGATCGCCTTGATCTGGTTCTCCTGCTTCTGCTGCGCGTCGGAGAACTTGAGGGTGATGCCGGCCTTCTTCGCCGCCTCCTGGACGGACTTGGTGTTGGCGGTACGCCACCCGCTCTCGGCGCCGACCTGGGCGAAGCCGAGCACGATCTTGCCGTCGGAGCCGCCCCCGCCGGCGCCCGCGGATCCGGATGCGGGGTTCTCCGTGGAGCAGGCGGTCAGCGCCGAGGACGCGATGAGGGCGATGCTGACGGCAAAGGCAGCTCTGCGAGCCATGATGGGTGTCCTTTCGGGATACACGAAATTCACGTCGGCGCGACCACGAGGCGGTCTCCGCAGGCGAGTTGAGCCCTGTTCGAGCAGTGGAGCCGGCAGCAGGAACGAGTACCGACAGGCCCGCCTCGAAGGGTGGGTGCCGCAGCATTGTGAGCGCTAACAGCTCAACATCTCAATCCCTTGACGCGCGTTACTTTTCCGTTATCTTGCTCCATGCCTCGGGTCGACCGACCTCCTCTCCGTCGGCAACTGCACCGCCACAAGGCTCGCCGTGACGCACACAGGACATGGAACTGCCGAGCAGATCAGCACCATTTACCCATAACCGGACAACATTTGCCCCACGTCTCGACCGGCGGCACGCACGGTCACCTCCCGCGCGAGAGGCGCCGGCAGCGCGCGACTCTTGATTTCACGATTGTTAGCGCTCACACTTCGAGTGTCGAGCAAGCCCGCTCCCTGGGCCCACACGAGTCGCCGCCCTCCTGCCGGCCGCTTGCTGTTGAACAACTTCCTCGAAAGGCACCCCTGGTGACGTCACCCCATCCCCCCGCGTCCCCCGTACCCCCGCGTTCCGAGGGCTCCGAGAGCTCCGAGAGCTCCGAGAGCTCCGAGCAGTACACCGTGGGAGTCGACTTCGGCACTCTGTCGGGCCGCGCCGTGGTGGTGCGCGTGCGGGACGGAGCGGAGCTGGCCACCGCGGTACACGACTATCCGCACGGGGTGATCGACCGGAATCTGCCCGGCACCGGCGCATCACTGCCGCCCGACTGGGCCCTGCAGCACCCCCAGGACTGGGTCGACGTCCTGCGCCACGCCGTGCCGGCGGCTGTCGCGGCGGCAGGCGTCGATCCCGTCTCGGTCATCGGCATCGCCACCGACTTCACCGCCTGCACCGTGCTTCCCACGCTTGCGGACGGGACCCCGTTGGCCGAGACGGGGCTCGCCGACCGCCCTCACGCCTGGCCGAAGCTGTGGAAGCACCACGCCGCACAGGGACAGGCCGACCGCATCAACGATCTCGCTCACGCACGGGGCGAGCAGTGGATCTCGCGGTACGGCGGCAAGATCTCGGCCGAATGGCAGTTCGCCAAGGCCCTGCAGGTCCTGGAGGAGGACCCGCAGGTGTACGACTCGTGTGCCCGCTGGATCGAGGCGGCGGACTGGATCGTGTGGCAGCTCACCGGTGCGGAGTCGCGGAACGCCTGCACCGCCGGGTACAAGGGCATCTACCAGGACGGCTCCTACCCCGGCGAGCAGTACCTGGCCGGCCTGGACCCACGCTTCTCGGACTTCGCCCGGACCCGGCTCGAGTTCCCTCTGTCCGCACTCGGCTCCCGTGTGGGATCACTGTCCGCCAGGGCTGCCGACTGGACCGGTCTTCCCGCCGGTATCGCCGTCGCGGCCGGCAACGTCGACGCCCATGTGACCGCGGCGGCCGCCCAAGCCGTGGAGGACGGCCGTCTGCTGGCCATCATGGGCACCTCCACCTGCCATGTCGTCAATGCTCCCGTGCTGGCCGACGTCCCCGGGATCTGCGGTGTCGTCGCCGGAGGCATCGTGGAGGGCACCTACGGCTACGAGGCGGGGCAGAGCGCGGTCGGCGACATCTTCGCCTGGGCCCTTCGCCAGGGCGTCCCGGCGGAGTACCTCGAAGAGGCGGCGTCCCTGGGCGAGGATCTGCACACCCTGCTGACCCGCAAAGCGGCTCGGCAGCCGGTCGGGGGCCATGGGCTGGTGGCCCTGGACTGGATGAACGGCAACCGTTCGGTGCTCGTCGACCACCACCTCTCCGGTGTCATCGTGGGACTCACCCTGGCCACCCGGCCCGAAGACGTCTACCGCGCGCTCCTGGAAGCCACCGCCTTCGGCACCCGCGTCATCGTGGAGACGCTGGAGAGCGGCGGCGTCCCGGTCAACGAGTTCATCGTGGCCGGCGGACTGGCCAAGAACCAACTGCTCATGCAGATCTACTCCGACGTACTGCGCCGTCCTGTCTCCCTCGCGGCCTCCCAGCAGGGACCGGCACTCGGCTCGGCCATCCACGCCGCCGTCGCCGCGGGAGCGCACCCTGACGTGCGTACCGCGACAGCCGCCATGGGCAGCCTGAAGCGCGACGCCTTCACGCCCGACTCCGCGCGCGCCGACGCCTACGACGCGCTGTTCGCCGAATACCGGCTGCTGCACGACCACTTCGGCACCGGCGACCTCCTGCACCGCCTGAGGAACGTACGGAACAACGCGATCGCCTCCCTCTGACAACGGCCACGACGCCCGCAACGCTCTGCGCGCGGCCCCACCACGTACACGACTACCTCCAGGAGCTCCCGTGTCCAGCCCCGCATCATCCATCCACGAGATCTGGTTCCTCACCGGCAGCCAGGGCCTCTACGGCGAGGAGACCCTGCACCAGGTGGCCGAGCAGTCCGGGCAGATCGCCGCTGCTCTCGCCGACGCGAGCGACCTCCCGGCGCGCATCGTGTGGAAGCCCGTGCTGACGGAGGCCTCCTCGATCCGGCGCATGTGTCTCGAGGCGAACAGTGACGATCGCTGCGTGGGCCTCATCGCCTGGATGCACACCTTCTCCCCCGCGAAGATGTGGATCTCCGGCCTGGACGCCCTGCGCAAGCCCCTGCTCCACCTCCACACCCAGTCGAACGTCGCCCTGCCCTGGGCCACCATCGACATGGACTTCATGAATCTCAACCAAGCCGCCCACGGCGACCGCGAGTTCGGGCACATCCAGTCCCGCCTCGGGGTGGCCCGCAAGACCGTGGCCGGCCATGTCACCGATCCCCTGACGGTCGCCCGGGTCACGACCTGGGCCCGTGCCGCAGCCGCCCGCTCCGAACTCGCCACGCTCAAGGTCGCCCGCTTCGGCGACAACATGCGCGACGTGGCCGTCACCGAGGGCGACAAGGTCGAGGCGCAGCTCCGCTTCGGGGTGTCCGTCAACACCTATGGCGTCAACGACCTCGTCGACGTGGTCGACAGCGCGGACGAATCAGTGGTCAGCGCCCTGGTCAAGGAGTACGACGACACCTATCACCTCGCACCGGAGCTGCGCACCGGGGGCGAACGGCACGAGTCGCTCCGCTACGCGGCCCGTATCGAGGTGGGTCTGAACACCTTCCTCGACGAGGGCGGGTTCGAGGCCTTCACCACCAACTTCGAGGACCTCGGCGGCTTGCGCCAGCTCCCGGGTCTTGCCGTGCAACGCCTCATGTCCCGGGGCTACGGCTTCGGAGGCGAGGGCGACTGGAAGACCGCCGTGCTGCTGCGCGCCCTCAAGGTCGCCGCCGCGGGCCTCCCCGGCGGAACGTCCTTCATGGAGGACTACACGTACGACCTCACGCCCGGCAACGAAGTCATCCTGGGCGCGCACATGCTCGAGGTCTGCCCGACGATCGCGACCGGCACTCCCAGCTGTGAGATCCATCCGCTGGGCATCGGCGGCCGCGAGGACCCCGTACGTCTGGTGTTCGACGCCGCCCCGGGCCCCGGCGTCGTTGTAGGTCTGGCCGACCTCGGGGACCGCTTCCGCCTGGTCGCCAACGACATCGACGTCGTGTCCCCGGCCGAGCCCCTGCCCGCCCTTCCTGTGGCCCGCGCCGTCTGGCAGCCCCGCCCCGACCTGCGTACCTCCACCGAGTCGTGGCTCACGGCCGGCGGCCCGCACCACACCGTGCTGAGCACCGCGCTCACCACGGAGCACCTGGACGATCTGGCCGAGATGCTCCGCATGGAACTCGCTGTCATCGACGGGGCGACGAACGTGCGGCAGTTCACGCGCGAACTGCGCTGGAACCAGGCATATCACCGCCTTGCTCTGGGGTTGTGACGCCGCCGGAGCCGCCCCGTCGCGCAGGGGAACGACCTGATCGGGGCGTGCGACGAGAACGGTGCGGTCAGTAGGGGGCCGGGGCGGGTGCGGGACCCGCCCCGGCCCTCATCTGCGCAGAGGCTGTGGTCGTGGCGCGACCGGCGGCGGGCGAGTCACTTCTCGATCCACCCTGCCGATGCGGTCCTGTCCCGCGGCAGCGTGGCTGCGGGGGCCCAACGGGGAGAACACGCAGCCGATCCGGCCTGAGAGACCTTCGAAGGAGCCTCATGTACGGAAATACGGAAACGCCAGTTCCTGCCTTGGGCTATTTCTTTCCTCTGCGTGGAAAGGTGAAGAGAGGCACGCGAGGTTCGGAATATCGAACACATGCCAGATGTCGCCGGAACCATAAGTGCCGGGCAATGCGGAGTCAACTCCCAGGACGCCTTTCGGTGACGTGAGGGCGGAGCAGATGAGACGGCAACGGCAGGCGCAAGAAATTACGTCACAGGCGTTGACGTCGCAGCGGCGGGCCCCTAATTTCTGACCGCCCAACCGAACTGGGTTCGAGATGCCGAACACGCGACCAATATGTCACTTCGCACTCCGCACCTGCACTCCCTCAGCTCGCCCCAGACCCCTGCCTCCAGCGAGAAACCGGAGTTCCGATGAGCATTCCCACCCGCCCCCGAGCCCTTTCGCGCCGTTCATTTCTCGGCGCCGCCGCAGCCACTTCTGTGGCTCTGGCCGCCGATGTGTCCCTAGGGGCCCGGACAGCTCACGCCGCCGATTCTGCATACGTCATGGGCTATTTCACCGAATCACCACTGAACAACGGAAACGACTACGGCCTCCACCTGGCTGTCAGCACCGACTCCCTGAATTGGATGCCGCTGAACCAGAACGCACCGGTGGTCACCCCCACCGCGGGCGCCGGCGGCTTGCGCGACCCGTTCATCCTGCGTAAGCAGGACGGCGCCTTCGTGGTTCTCGCCACCGATCTGAAAGGCACCGACTGGGGCTACAACAGCCAGTACATCCATGTCTGGGACTCCGCCGACCTGCGCACCTTCACCAACTACCGGCGCCCGAAGCTGCACGGCATGGCCACCCACAGCTGGGCCCCGGAAGCCTTCTGGGACGCCTCCCGGGGCCAGTACGCCCTCATCTACTCGTCGGTGAACTCGACCGGGCACAGCGTCATCATGGTCAACTACACGACGGATTTCCTGACGGTCTCCGCACCGCAGGTCTTCTTCGACCCGGGATACGACGTCATCGACGGGGACATGGCGGTGGGGGTGAACGGCGTCAACTACCTGTTCTTCAAGAACAGCGCCACCGGCGGTCTGACCGGGGCTCGGTCCACGTCGCTGAACCCGGGAAGCTTCGTTCCCTTCGGCACCTCGCTCGCCCACGGTGGCACCGAGGCGCCCACCCTGGTGAAGTCCCTGACCTCGAACACCTGGTACCTGTGGGGCGACACGTACACGCCGAACGGCGTCCTCTACGCCTGGCAGACGAACGATCTCGCCGCCGGCAGCTGGACCCCCGTCGACCAGCGGCTCTACACCCACCCCCTCAACGCCAAACACTGCACCATCGCCGCCATCACCGCCGGCCAGCACAGCAATCTCGTGACGCGGTGGGGAGCACCCGCCTGGAACCGGCTCAAGTCCTACAACTTCCCGGACCGGTACGTACGCCACGCCAACCTGATCGCGCGGTTGGACACCTACCCGTTCGACCCGTACCCCGACTCGCAGTGGAAGCTGGTACCCGGCCTCGCCGACGCTTCCGGAGTGTCCTTCCAGTCGGTCAACTACCCGACCCGCTACCTGCGTCACTTCAACTACGCGCTGCGCCTCGACGAGAGTGACGGCACGGCCGGATTCGCAGCGGACGCGACCTTCCACCGGGTCGCCGGCCTCGCCGATGCCTCCTGGGCGTCCTTCCGTTCACACAACAACCCGACCCGCTACGTCCGGCACTCCGACTACACCCTGCGGATAGACCCTGTCGTGACCGCCACCGACAGGGCGGACGCCACCTTCTCGGTCGGCTACTGACGAGAGCGATCGGCCCGCGTCGCAACCGCTGGGTGCATCCGGCCGAGCCGGCACCCAGCGGGCCCCAGTCGACATCAACGCCTGGGACTTCGCCGGGTCGACGTCACGGTGGACCCCGTACGGCCACCTCGCCCAGGACGGCCGGGAGCACTGCCGTCAGGTCGTCGAGGCGGCCGTGGGGTTCCCCGCTCAGGCCAGGCCCAGCGACCTCAGAACCCGCTGCTGACCCGGTGTCGGGTCCGTCGGCCAGTAGACGTAGCAGACCCCGCCCGTACCGCTCCTGACCGCGCCGTTCGCGTCGTAGCGCTTCGTCCTCAGCCAGATGTTCTCCCACTCTCGCCGAAGGTAGACGCGCCGCACGGCCCCGTTGTCCGGCGAGGCGGGGTCATTGGCGATCACATCGCCGTCGGCCGTGAAGCCGATGACGGTCATCAGATGGCCGGAGGTGCCGTAGCCCGCCCCGGTCAGCTCCGTCTCGAGGAACGACTGGGACGTTATGACCGGCACGCCCGCACCGACCAGCTTCTCCAGATCGCCCAGCGACCCGAGCCGGGTGACGACCGCGTTCATGTCCTTGTACGTGGCCGCGTATGCGGCGTTGAAGGGCCAGTTGCCACAGCCCTCGTACTGGTAGTCGAAGGTGTAGCGGGCCGCGTGGCAGACCTGGGGGTCGGCGAGCCCCGGCTTGACCCAGGACAGCTCGTCCGCGGTGGGCTTGCGCCCCCAGTACTCGATGATCATCTGCGAGGAGGTCGGGCTGCACCAGGCCTCGCCACCGTTGTCGTACTCGGGGTACTGCCCCACGTGGACGTTCTGCGAGTAGCGGGGCACCGGCAGTTCGCGGACGAGCCCCGGCGCGGCGGCCGGGACGGTGAAGCGGTCCGGGACGTCCGAGGCC
Organism: Streptomyces sp. NBC_00887; assembly: GCF_045207585.1. Classification (NCBI taxonomy): domain Bacteria; kingdom Bacillati; phylum Actinomycetota; class Actinomycetes; order Kitasatosporales; family Streptomycetaceae; genus Streptomyces; species Streptomyces sp. NBC_00887. The sequence goes on along the minus strand of NZ_CP108788.1, from coordinate 8,699,193 downwards.
ATCGCGCCGACGCGGTGGACCGTGGGGGTGAGACGGCTGCCCGGGGTCCGGTGGAGGGTGAGCCGCAGCCGGTACGAGACCAGCCGCAGCCCGCTCGCGGCGTCGTCCACCGAGAAGGTGTCGGTCCAGACCGTGCTCCTGTCGTCGGTCTGGTCGTCGACGGAGGTCCGGCGGATGTCCGCGTCGCCGGAGGCCCAGCGGCCCATCACGTACCAGGGGGTGTCGGTCCCGTCGGAGTACCGGCCGCGCAGCTCGATCTGGATCCATGTACCGGCCGGGGTGCGGGCGTTCCACGAGGCGATCACCTCGGTGGCCGGCACCGTGGAGCGGTGGACGGGTGAGGTCCAGGTCGCGTACTCCCAGGTGGTGGTCCTCCCCGTGTGCGGGTCGGCGTAGTCGGTGGTCCCGGCGGGGGTCGAGATCACGAGACCCGGCCTGCGGCCGGCGACGGCGCGTGTGCCCTCGGAGGTACCGAAGCGCCAGTCGGTGTAGGTGTTCCAGAAACGGTTGTCGACGAGCGAGGCGACCGCCGGGGTGGGAGAGGTGCGGGCGGGAGCGGCTGCGGCGGAGCCTGCGGCGGACACCGCGCCTGCGCCGGCCGCGAGCGCGGCGGTCAGCACGGTTCTGCGTGAAGTCGGTCTGGTCATGGGCGAGACCCCCTGTCGTGAGCGGATATGGGGCTGCGGATGCCGAGCGGTGCGCCAACTATTGCGGGTCCGGACCGGATCCGGCCAGCGATTCGCGCCGCGTCGCGTGATCAATATTGGTCTGGTCCACTGGCGTGACCTGCGAGGGCTCCGGCCGGGGTGCGGGACAGCCCTTAGGCTGGAGACATGAACGACCTGGCGGACCACGCCCGCCGCCTGCGCTCCCTGGCCCCGTCCTGCGGGCCGGTGCGGCTGATCGCGGTCGACGGACACGCGGGCTCGGGCAAGACGACCTTCGCGGGCCGGCTGGCCGCAGCCCTGGACGACGCCCCCGTGCTGCATCTGGACGACCTCGCCACCCATGGCGAGCTCTTCGCCTGGACCGGCCGGCTGCGGGCGCAGGTCCTCGGCCCGCTCTCGCGCGGAGAGACGGCGCACTACGCCCCGTACGACTGGACAGGCCGGTGCTTCGGGCCGCAGCGGGCACTGCCGCCCGCCCCGGTGATGCTGATCGAGGGGGTGGGCGCGGGCCGGAGCGCGGTGCGCCCCTTCCTGGCGGAGCTGCTGTGGCTCGAAGGGGACAGCGGCAGGTCCTGGGAGCGGGGCCGCCGTCGCGACGGCCCCGCGCTCTCGGAATTCTGGGACGGATGGACCGTCGCGGAACTCGAGCACTTCGCCCACGACCCCTCGTACCCCTTCGCGGATGCGGTGATACGGCAGTTGCCCGAGGGGTACGCGTGGCTGGAAGCGCCTCACGCGACAGCGGGAACGCGTCACATCATCACGCACAGTGAAGGTTGAGGGTCGCCATACCGAGCAGTCGGAATTCGCTCCCGGCGTGCCCCAACTCGGCTTGACCGAGGGGCCGTACAGGTCTTACGTTCTCGATGTGCGGCTTTTCGGAGCCCTCACAGACGCGGAGCCCCCGGTTGTTCCCCCGTGATCGGGGGCTTCGTTCTGCCCTCGGGCAGCCGTTTCCGGCCGCCCGGTGACGCGTTCCGCTCACACTGGGTCACGACTCCGATGCGCCGGTTACGCCCTTCGCTGCTCACTCCCTGTACAGGTACGATGCATCTCGGTGCGGTCAATTCCCGTCCCCGACGCAGTGATTCGGCACGCTCCGATGGGCATGCTGTGCGGGCGGGACATTCTGGGGGCACGGTTTGTGGGGGACCTGATGGACATCGGCACGCAGGGCTCACAAGCCCCCGCCGACCTTGCGTGGCTGCGCGGCGTGGACGCCTACACGATGGGTGCGTACCCGCAGGCCGAAGAGGAATTCCGAAGTGCGGTGCGCTTCGACCCCGGCATGGCGGACGGCTGGCTCGGCCTGCACGCCCTGCGGATCGACACCACCACCGCGCTCTTACGCATGTACCGCCATCGAGACCGGTTCGGCGAGCAACGGGCGCGCCATCGACGCACCCTCAACTCCTGGTACTGGCTGGGCTGGTGGGTGCAACCGGTGCTCGAGAGCCCGCGCGACCTGCTTCTCGCGCACGCCTCGCACTGGCTGGACGGCCGTCACGTACCCGAGCTGGACCGGGCGTTGGCGGGCCTTCCCCCGATCGACACGGATCCGCATGTGCGGTTCCTCCACGCCTGCCGCGCCTACCTGGTCAAGGACTGGGAGCAGCTCGTACGCACCACGGAGCAGCTGGTCGACGATCCACTGCTCGGCATCGAGGCCGGGCTCTTCGGCGGGATGGCACGGGTGCGCCTGGAGATGTACGGGCATGCGGAGCCACTGCTGTCCGCCGCCCTGATGCGCTGCCGCAGCGAGCAACCGCAGCGCAAGGAGCTGCGCTACTGGCTGGCGCGGGCCCATGAGGGCACCGGGCGTAGCGCGGCGGCGCTTCCGCTGTACCGGGCGGTGCATCGCGTGGACCCCGCCTTCATGGACACCTCCGCCCGGCTCGCGGCGATCTCCGAGGGGGACGGATACGACGAGGCGGCCGATCTGGCCGCGGTGTCGATGACCGGCTTCGGCCCGGACGGCACGGGCACGGAGGCCCAGGCCGACGGGGACTCGCTGCTGGACACCGGTCTGGTGGACGGGCGCGAACCCTGGCTCGGCGGGGACCCGCAGGACCTGCCCGGAGCCGGTTCGGCTCCGCGTGCCGACGGGGTGAGGGAGAAGTCCGCGGGACAGCCCGCGCCCGCCGCCTTCCCCTCGGGGCCGAGCGATCCGGCGCTGCTCGCCGAGGCCCTGGCGGAGCTGGAGCGCATGGTGGGACTCGAACCCGTGAAGCGCCAGGTCAAGGCTCTGTCCGCGCAGCTCAACATGGCGCGGCTCCGCGCCGAGCAGGGTCTTCCGGTGCAGCCGCCCAAGCGTCACTTCGTCTTCTCCGGGCCGTCCGGGACGGGCAAGACCACGGTCGCGCGCATTCTCGGCCGGGTGTTCTACGCGCTCGGCCTCCTGGGCGGTGACCACTTGGTGGAGGCCCAGCGGTCCGATCTCGTCGGTGAGTTCCTCGGCCAGACGGCGGTGAAGGCCAATGAGCTGATCGACTCGGCGCTCGGCGGGGTGCTCTTCGTGGACGAGGCGTACAGCCTCTCCAACTCCGGTTACAGCAAGGGCGACGCGTACGGCGACGAGGCCCTGCAGGTCCTGCTCAAGCGGGCCGAGGACAACAGGGACCATCTCGTGGTCATCCTCGCGGGCTATCCGGAGGGCATGGACCGGCTGCTCTCCACCAATCCGGGTCTCTCCTCACGCTTCACGACCCGGGTGGACTTCCCCAGCTACCGCCCTCTGGAACTCACCGCGATCGGCGGGGTGCTGGCCGCCGAGAACGGCGACGTCTGGGACGAGGAGTCGCTGGACGAGCTGCGCAGCATCAGCGGGCACGTGGTCGACCAGGGCTGGATCGACGAGCTGGGTAACGGCCGCTTCCTCCGCACCCTGTACGAGAAGAGCTGCGCCTATCGCGATCTGCGGCTCTCCGGCTACGCGGTCGCGCCGACCCGGGACGATCTGGCCACGCTCCGGCTGCCGGACCTGATGCAGGCGTACGGCGAAGTGCTCTCCGGGCGGGGTCCGGTGGACCGCGGGAAGCCGGAGCCAGGGGCGCTGTGAGCAGCAGGGCGCCGGGTCCCCCGGCGCCGGGGGGCGGGTGCCCTCCCGGCGCCGAGCCGGTTCCGTGCGGTGGTGAATGACCCGTCAGCCCAGTGGGGCCATGGCCTTGCGCTCCGTCGGCACCTTCACCGTGCGGCGGGGCACCGAGACGCGGTGCGCCGGGTCCCGGACCTCACCGACGAGCTTTTCCAGGACGTCCTCCATGGCGACCAGGCCGAGCACCTTGCCCGTGGCGTCGGCGACCTGGGCCAGATGCGTCGCGGCGCGGCGCATCACGGTCAGGGCGTCGTCCAGCGGGAGTTCCGCCCGCACGGTCGCCATCGGGCGCCAGATCTGCTGCGGGACGGCACGCTCGCCGTCCTCCAGCTCGAGGACGTCCTTGACGTGCAGATATCCCATGAAGGGGCCGCCGCCCTCCGCACGGACAGGAAAGCGCGAGAAGCCGGTCCGTACGGTCAGCTCCTCGACCTGGCGCGGGGTGACGGACGGATCCACCGTCACCAGGGACGCCCGGTCGAGCAGCACGTCGGTGACGGGCCGGCTGCCCAGCTCCAGTGCGTCCCCGAGCCGTTCCTGCGCCTCGGGTTCGAGCAGTCCGGCCTGTCCGGAGTCCTCCACCAGCCGGTTGAGCTGTTCGCTGGTGAAGACGGACTCGACCTCGTCCTTCGGCTCGACCTTGAAGAGCCGGAGCACGAGCCGGGCACACGCTCCGAGCGCCGAGGTGACCGGCCGGCAGAGCCGGGCGAAGCCGACCAGTCCGGGGCTGAGCCACATCGCGGTCTTCTCGGGAGCGGCCATCGCCAGGTTCTTCGGGACCATTTCGCCGATGACGAGATGGAGGAAGATCACGGAGACGAGGGCCAGGGCGTAGCCGAGGGGGTGGATGAGTCCCTCGGGCATGTGCGCCGCGTGGAAGACCGGCTCCAGGAGATGGGCGACGGTCGGCTCGGCGACGGCGCCGAGGGTGAGCGAGCAGACCGTGATGCCGAACTGTGCGGCGGCCATCATCTGCGGCAGGTTCTCCAGGCCGTACAGCACCTTCCCCGCCCTGCTCGACCCGTTGGCGGCCAGGGGTTCGATCTGACTGCGACGCACGGACACCAGAGCGAATTCGGCGCCGACGAAGAAGCCGTTCGCCAGCACCAGGAGCCCCGCGAAAAGCAACTGGACGAGACTCATCGCACAGCCTCCGCCAGTGCACGGACGGGCTCGTGCGCCACCGGTTCCGCCGCGCCCGTCAGCCGCACGAAGCGCACCTGCTCGGCGCGGTAGTGGCCGACCTGGCGGACGGAGATCCGCCAGCCGGGCAGCTCGGCCCGGTCACCGGGAGCGGGGATGCGTCCCAGCAAATCGGCGACCAGTCCTGCCACGGTCTCGTACGGCCCTTCGGGCACGTCGAGGCCTATCCGCAGCAATGTCAGTACCCGGCAGCTTCCCTCCACGTCCCAGCCGGGGCGTCCGTCGTCGGTGACGACGGACGTCAGCTCGGGGCGGTCGGCGCCTTCCGCGTCATGCTCGTCCCTCACCTCGCCGACGAGTTCCTCGATGATGTCCTCGAGGGTGACGACACCGGCGGTGCCCCCGTACTCGTCGACCACGACGGCGATCGGCTGCTCGTTGCGCAGCTGCCGGAGCAGCTGCTCGACGGGAAGCGTCTCCGGTACCAGGAGCGGCGGTACGGCGATCCGGCCCGCCGGGGTCCGGAGCCGGTCCTGGGCGGGGACGGCGAGGGCGTCCTTGAGATGCACCATCCCCACGACCTCGTCGATGCGGTCCCGGTAGACGGGAAAGCGGGAGAGCCCGGTGGCCCGGGTGAGGTTGAGGACGTCCGCGGCGGTCGCCGACGACTGCAGGGCGCTGACCTTCACCCGCGGGGTCATCACGTGCTGCGCGGTGAGACCGGCGAGCGACAGGGTCCGTACGAAGAGATCGGCGGTGTCCTGCTCCAGGATGCCGGCCTCTGCCGAGTGGCGGGCGAGCGAGACCAGTTCGCCGGGGGTCCGCGCGGAGGCCAGTTCATCGGTGGGCTCGACGCCCAGCAGCCGTACCAGCCGGTTGGCCACGGTGTTCAGCACGGTGATCACCGGCCTCAGGAGGGTGGCGAACCGGTGCTGGGGACCGGCGACGAACCGGGCGACCTGGAGCGGCCGGGAGACCGCCCAGTTCTTCGGTACGAGCTCGCCGATGACCATCTGGACGGCGGAGGCGAGCAGCATGCCGATCACGACGCTCACACCGGGGACGGCGCCTGCGGGCAGTCCGGTGGCGGTGAGCGGTCCGGCGAGCAGCTGGGCGAGCGCGGGTTCGGCCAGCATGCCGACGACCAGCGAGGTGATGGTGATGCCGAGCTGGGTGCCGGAGAGCTGGAAGGAGAGTTCACGCAGGGCCGCGACGACGGTGCGGGCCCGGCGGTCGCCTTCGGCGGCGGCGCGTTCGGCGTCCGGCCGGTCCACCGTGACGAGCCCGAATTCGGCTGCCACGAAGAATCCGTTGGCGAGGATGAGAAGGAATGCCGCGCTGAGAAGCAGCAGGGGGGTTGTCATGCCGCCGCCTCCGGGGAGAGGGCGGCGCAGGTACTACCGGACGATCCGTCCATTGCTGGAGGGAGTCACTCCTTGGGTCGCAGGAATGCCCCGCCGGCCCGTGGGCCTCTGGTGCGGGGCGGGGCGCTCGAGGCGCCGCCGCCCTCCAGAGTAATCAAGATGCGGCTCTTCGGGGCAGAGGGCTCAGACGTTCTCCGTGGCGTCGTCCGTTCCGGTGCCGTGTGAATTCCACGAGCGCGCGGAGTGTCCGTGCGTCACGAATGGCCTGTTCCCTGGCGATTCCGGGCTGGATGCCGAGGGCGGGCATGCTGGTGCCGTCGCTCAGGTCGAGGAAGACCCAGGGGTCGCCCGCCCGCAGATTGACGCGCAGGATCTCCGCCCAGGCCAGTCGGCGGGTCCGGGTGATGTTGACCACCCTGACCCCGGCCTCGTCGGCGACGATCTTCGGCCTGCTGAGCAGGGCGAGCACACCGAGGAAGAGCAGCGCGACGAAGACGAAGCTGGTCCGCTCCCCCGGGCTCAGGTGTTCGAGGATCAGTGCGACGACGGTGATGACGACGAACATGGCCACCCCCACGGTCAGCAGGACCACCCGGGTGAGGGTGGGCCTGAAGGTGACCGGGAGGGCGGGGAGTTCGGTCCGGGACGCGGGGGCGGACATGAGACTGTCGTCCTTCGGTGTGCGCTGGTCGGTCCGGGCCGTCAGAGGCGGCAGGCGTGGATGGCCGTCGTGAGGATGGCGCGGGCGCCGAGCTCGTACAGGTCGTCCATGATCCGCTGCGCCTCCTTGGCGGCGACCATGGAGCGGACGGCCACCCAGCCCTCGTGGTGCAGCGGGGAGATGGTCGGCGACTCGAGGCCCGGGGTGAGGGCCACGGCGCGCTCCAGGTGCTCGACGCGGCAGTCGTAGTCCATCATCACGTAGCTGCGGGCGACCAGGACGCCCTGCAGGCGGCGCAGGAACTGCTCCACCTTGGGCTCGTCGGCGGGGGCGCCCTTGCGACGGATCACGACCGCTTCCGAGGACATGATCGGCTCGCCGATGACTTCCAGACCGGCGTTGCGCATGCTGGTGCCGGTCTCCACCACATCGGCGATGATCTGGGCGACACCGAGCTCGATGGCCGTCTCGACCGCGCCGTCGAGGTGCACGACCGAGGCCTTGACACCCACTTCGGCGAGGTGCTTGGCGACGATGCCCTCGTAGGAGGTGGCGACCGTCATGCCGTCGAAGTCCTGCGGGCCGGTGGCCGTGCCGGGCTTCGTGGCGTAGCGGAAGGTGGAGCGGGCGAAGCCGAGCTGGAGGATCTCCTCGGCGTCGGCACCGGAGTCCAGCAGCAGGTCGCGGCCGGTGATGCCGATGTCCAGGCGGCCGGAGCTGACGTAGATCGCGATGTCGCGCGGCCGCAGATAGAAGAACTCGACCTCGTTCGTGGGGTCGACCAGGACGAGTTCCTTCGACTCCTTGCGCTGCTGGTAGCCCGCCTCATGGAGCATCGCCATCGCAGGCCCGGAGATTGCACCCTTGTTGGGGACGGCGATGCGCAGCATGAGGTCAGGTTTCCTTTGTACGGAGGGAGTTCCGGGAACGTGCGGGGCTGTGCTCAGAGGTGGGCGTAGACGTCGTCGAGGGAGATTCCGCGGGCGACCATCATCACCTGGACGTGGTACAGCAGCTGCGAGATCTCCTCGGCGGCGGCTTCCTTGCCCTCGTACTCGGCGGCCATCCAGACCTCGGCGGCCTCCTCGACGACCTTCTTGCCGATGGCATGCACGCCCTTGTCCACCAGTTCGGCGGTGCGGGAGGTGGAGGGGTCGCCGTTGGCGGCCTTGAGCTGCAGCTCGGCGAAGAGCTCTTCGAAGGTTTTGTTCGCCATGATGGTCCTTAGAATACGGGGTCCCGGACCCTCTCTCAGCGCCAGGGTTCGCTGACGGTGCGCAGCGTGGCCGCGGTGGCGACGGCGGCGGTGACCGCTTCGTGCCCCTTGTCCTCGTTGGAACCCTCGAGTCCCGCCCGGTCCAGCGCCTGCTCCTCGGTGTCGCAGGTGAGGACGCCGAAGCCGACGGGGACGCCGGTGTCGACGGTGACCTGGGTGAGGCCGTTGGTGACGCCCTGGGACACGTACTCGAAGTGGGGGGTGCCGCCGCGGATGATCACTCCGAGGGCGACGATCGCGTCGTAACCGCGTCCCGCGAGGACCTTGGCGACCACCGGGAGCTCGAAGCTGCCGGGGACCCGGAGCAGGGTCGGTTCGTCGATGCCCAGGTCGTGCAGGGCGCGCAGTGCCCCGTCGACGAGTCCGTCCATGACCTTCTCGTGCCACTGCGCAGCGATCACTGCCACCCGCAGGTCACCGCAGTTGCGTACGGACAGTTCGGGTGCGCCCTTGCCGCTCATGTCTCTCCTACTGTTCGTCTGTGCTTACTGGTTGCCGCAGGTCGACGCGGTGACCGCGTCGAGCCAGGGCAGGTCGTGCCCCATGCGGTCCCGCTTGGTGCGCAGGTACCGCAGATTGTGTTCGCCGGCCTGGACGGGCATGGGTTCGCGCCCGGTGATCCCGAGCCCGTGCCGCACGAGCGCGGCGGTCTTGTCGGGGTTGTTGGTCATCAGCCGGAGCGTGCGGACGCCGAGGTCCTCGAGGATCTGGGCACCCGCCGCGTAGTCCCTGGCATCGGCCGGCAGGCCGAGCTCGAGATTGGCGTCGAGGGTGTCGGAGCCCCGCTCCTGGAGTTCGTACGCGCGCAGCTTGGACAGCAGGCCGATGCCGCGTCCCTCGTGACCGCGCAGATAGACGACGATGCCGCGGCCCTCGGTCGTGATGCGTTCCATCGAGGCGTGCAGCTGGGGGCCGCAGTCGCAGCGCTGGGACTGGAAGATGTCCCCCGTCAGGCACTCGGAGTGGACCCGGACGAGGACGTCCTGGCCGTCACCGATGTCCCCGTGGACGAGTGCCACGTGCTCGACGCCGTCGACGGTGGAGCGGTAGCCGAACGCGGTGAACGCGCCGAACGCGGTCGGCAGGCGTACCTCGGCCTCACGGCGGACGGTCGGTTCCGAGCTGCGCCGGTAGGCGATCAGGTCCTCGATGGAGATGATCGTCAGTCCGTGCTTGCGTGCGAACGGGACGAGGTCGGGCAGCCTGAGCATCACCCCGTCCTCGCCGGCGATCTCGACGATGGCGCCTGCGGGCCGCAGCCCGGCGAGGCGGGCGAGGTCCACCGCGGCCTCGGTGTGGCCGTTGCGGACGAGGACACCACCGGAGCGGGCGCGCAGCGGGAAGATGTGGCCGGGCCGGACGAAGTCGCCGGCGCCCGCCCTGCCGCCCGCCAGCATCCGCAGCGTGGTGGCCCGGTCGGCTGCGGAGATCCCGGTGGTCACACCATGGGCGGCCGAGGCGTCGACGGAGACGGTGAAGGCGGTCTTCATCGACTCGGTGTTGTTGTCGACCATCTGCGGGAGTTCGAGCCGTTCCAGCTCGTCGTTCTCCATGGGCGCGCAGATCAGCCCACGGCACTCGCTCATCATGAACGCGACGATCTCGGGGGTCGCCTTCTCGGCGGCGATGACGAGGTCGCCCTCGTTCTCGCGGTCCTCGTCGTCGACGACGACGACGGGCCGGCCGGCGGCGATGTCGCGGATCGCCTGCTCCACGGGGTCGAGGGACAGGTCCTCGGCCGTACGGTCGTGCAACCAGGTGGGCTGGGCAGTCATGCCGTGGCTCCTTCCAGAGCGGGTGACCGCGTACGCAGCCACCAGTCGCGCATGCCCCACAGGACGAGGGCCCCGTAGACGACGTAGATGAGACCGGAGAAGGCGAGTCCGCTGTGGAAGTTGAGCGGTACGCCGACGAGGTCGACGAGCAGCCACGCGAACCAGAACTCGACCATGCCGCGGGCCTGGGCCAGCATCGCGACGAGCGTGCCGGCGAAGATGTACGCGTCCGCCCACGGGCTCCAGGAGAGCGAGGGGAAGGCGGTGAACAGGCAGCCGACCGCGAGGGTGCCGACCGCGGCGCCGCCCGCCAGGTACGCACGCTCGCGCCAGGTGGCGAAGCGCACGGCGATGGAACCGTCCTGCTGCCTGCCGCGGGTCCACTGCTGCCAGCCCCATACGGCGACGGCGACGACGATCAGCTGCTTGCCGACGCTGCCCGCCTGCTGCACGGAGACGTTGGCGGCGATCAGGACGACGCCGGACAGGAGCTGGGCGGGCCAGGTCCAGACCGAGCGGAGCCAGCCGAGGGCCAGGGCTGTCAGACCGATCGTGTTGCCGATCAGGTCCGACCAGATGATGTGCTGGCCGAAGGCGGTGAACGCCTCCGAGTTCAGCCAGTCCAGGGCGCTCATGCGACCGGCCCTCCGGATTCCGGCGCGTTCCCGCCGAGCAGCCGCTCGACGTACTTCGCGATGACGTCCACTTCGAGGTTGACCGGGTCGCCGGGCTCCTTCACGCCCAGAGTGGTCAGCGCGAGGGTGGTGGGGATGAGGCTGATGGTGAAGTAGTCAGGGCCCGCGTCGACGACGGTCAGGCTCACGCCGTCGACGGTGATCGAGCCCTTCTCCACCACGTAACGGGTGAGATCGGCGGGCAGGGAGATCTTCACGATCTCCCAGTTCTCGGAGATCTTGCGCTCGATGATGCGGCCCGTGCCGTCGACGTGGCCCTGGACGATGTGTCCGCCGAGCCGGCCGCCGAGCGCCATGGGGCGCTCCAGGTTGACCCGGGAGCCGGTCTCGAGCGCTCCGAGGCTGGAGCGGCTCAGCGTCTCGGCCATCACATCGGCGGTGAACTCGTGTTCGCCGAGGTCCACGACGGTGAGGCAGACGCCGTTGACGGCGATGGAGTCGCCGTGCTTGGCGCCTTCGGTGACAACGGGGCCGCGCAGTCGGAAGCGGGAGGCGTCGCCGAGTTTCTCGACGGCGGTGACCTCACCCAGTTCTTCGACAATTCCGGTGAACACTCAGTTTCCCTTCCGAGCAGGGACGGGGACGGCGGTGATGCGCAGATCGGGGCCGATACGGACGGTCTCGGTCACGTCGAGGCGCAACGCCTGGGAGATGGTGGAGATTCCGGCGTCGGCGAGGGCTGCCGGGCCCGCGCCGAGGAGGACCGGAGCGAGGTAGCCGACGACCTTGTCGACTGCTCCCGCGGCGACGAAGGAACCGGCGAGGACGGGTCCGCCTTCGAGGAGTACGGAGCGGATCCCGCGCCTGTGCAGGGCCGTGAGCAGGGACGGGATGTCCAGGCCGGGGCCGGTGGCGGCGCGGGGCAGCCGGAGCACGGTGCCTTCGGGGAGGTGCGCGGTGTCGGCGTCGCCGGCGACCGCGATCAGGGTGGGTGCCGTGCCGTCGAGCACCCGGGAGCCGGGTCGTACGGCGGTGGCGCCCGTGTCGACGACGACACGGAGAGGCTGGTCGGCGCCTTCGATGCCGCGTACCGCGAGCTGGGGGTCGTCGGTGCGGGCCGTGCCGGAACCGACCACGACGGCGTCGGCCTCGGCGCGCAGCCGGTGGACGTCGGCGCGGGACTCGGCGGAGGTGATCCAGCGGCTCGTGGCGTCCGCGGCGGCGATCCGGCCGTCGAGGGTGGCCGCGTACTTCCACAGGACGTACGGGCGGCTGAGCCGCACGGAGGTCAGCCAGGCGGCGTTGCCCGCCTCGGCCTCTTCGGCGAGGAGGCCCTGCTCCACCTCGATCCCGGCGGCACGCAGGGTGTCGGCGCCTCCGGCGGCCTGCGGGTTCGGGTCACCGACGGCGTACACCACCCGCTCGACACCGGCTGCCGCGAGCGCCTGCGCGCAGGGGCCGGTGCGTCCGGTGTGGTTGCAGGGTTCGAGGGTGACGTAGGCGGTGCCGCCCCTGGCCTGCTCGCCGGCCTCGCGCAGGGCGTGGATCTCGGCGTGCGGCCCACCGGCGCGCCGGTGGAAGCCCTCACCGGCCGGCTGTCCGGCGGCGTCGAGAATCACGCACCCGACGACCGGGTTGGGGCTGGTGGAGCCGAGTCCGCGGGCCGCGAGCGTGATCGCTCGCCGCATGGCGGTGATATCGGCTGCGGTGGCCACCGGGTCCTCCTGCCTCTTCGGGCACGGACTCCGGGGCCTGTCGATGACGACAGATGAAGCGGAACGCAACAGGGGAACGCCGAGCCGGGACACGGATGCGTGGTCCCGGAAGATCCCGGAACGCATCCGCCCAAGGCGGCGTACCTGTGACGGACCGCCGCGCACTGCCTCCCATCCGGACTTTCACCGTCGGTCCAGGAATCTCACCTGGTCAACCGGCCGCTGGATGCGGACGGGTCGCGGACTATAACCGCCGGTTCGGAATTACACCGACCCCGGAGTGCGCTGCTACTGGTACAGCACACATTCTGCCACGGCTGGAGTTCAGCCATGCGGGTGCGCACTGTGGCGTGGATCACAGAAAGCTACCGGGCGCCACCCGGAGCGAACAGGACCTCCTGCGCGGCCTCGCGGGCGGCGAGCAGCGCGCCACGCAGGACCGCGCTGCCACCCAGCTCCCCCGCCCTGACCTCCGTGGGCAGGGGCGACATGCGGGCGAGCCGTTCCTCGACCCGTGCGGCGAGCGTGTCACCGCCCGCCCTGCCGACCTCGCCGGCCAGGACGAGGCAGCCGGGGTCGAGCACCGAGACGACGGCTGCGGCGCCGAGCGCGATCCGGTCGGCCAGCGCCGCCAGGAACGCGTCGCCCTCCGGGCCGTCCGCGGCCAGCGCGGAACGGACGACGGACGCGGCTGCGAGGTACTGCTCCTGCTCCCCGTCGCCGGCGGGGCCCTGCGCCTTGATGCCGTGGTCGGCTGCCAGTTCGCAGACGGCGACCGAGCCGGTCAGCGAGTGGTATCCGCCGTCGCAGTTGTGTGCCGAGGGCACCCCGCCGGTGCCGGGTACCGGCAGGAATCCGATCTCGCCCGCCCCGCCGGAGGCGCCGCGGCGCAGCTTCCCGTCCAGCATGACGGCGGCTCCGATGCCGTGGCCGAGCCAGAGCAGGACGAAGGTGTCGCGGTCGCGTGCGGCGCCGATGCGGTGTTCGGCGACGGCGGCCAGATTGGTCTCGTTCTCCACGAGGACCGTCGCGGGCAGCCGCTGCTGGAGCACCTTGACCAGCCCGCGGTGCCAGGCGGGGAGCCCTGTCGTGTCGCGGAGCTCGCCGGAAACGGGGTCGATGAGGCCGGGGGCTCCGATGCCGACGCTGTGGAGCGGCGCCGTTCCCGCGGCGCGGGCGGTGCGCTCCAGCAGCGCGACGGCCTGTTCCACCGCGGGCTCGGTCGCGGTGTCGCTGCCGATGGGCAGGGTGGCCTCGGCGAGCGTGACACCCAGCAGATCGGCGACGACCACGGCGACGCTGTCGGTGCGTACGTCGAGAGCGGCCAGGTGTGCGCGGTCGGCAACGATCCCGTACAGCCGGGCGTTGGGGCCCCGGCGGTCCGATCCGCTCTCGCCGACGACCCTGACCAGGCCGGCGTCCTGCAGTCGTTCGACCAGGTCGGCGACCGTGGGGCGGGACAGTCCGGTCAGGGTCTTGAGCTGAGTGGCCGTCAGCGGGCCGTCCTGCTGGAGAAGTCGCAGGGCGAGCCGGTCGTTGATGGCCCGGGCCGTGCTGGGGGATGCGGGCATGCCGGGATCCTTCCAGATCGCTGCCGGCCCGCCGTGGCGGGCTATTTATCAGGCAGGGTTCCTGATAGTTTACGTCCCGCACCGCGTGGACGGGCACCCGAGTGGCCTGTTCGGCGAGGATTCTCCGGGGAGGGCACGGCGTATGACGATGGATCCAACGGTCCGGGTTTTCGGCATGGAACAGGTCAGGCGGGCCAGGTACGCGGTCGCCGCGGTCTTCGCCGTGCACGGAGCGGTGACCGGCAGCTTCGCGACCCGGGTCCCCTGGATCCAGGACCATGCCTCGGTGAGCGCCGGACAGCTCGGCCTCGCCCTCGCCTTCCCGGCCATCGGCGCGTCACTGGCCATGCCGCTGGCCGGCCGGGTCAGTCACCGGTTCGGCGCACGGACGGCCCTGCGCGGGCTGCTGGCGCTCTGGACGCTGGCACTGGCCCTTCCGGCCCTGGCCCCGAACCTGTTCACGCTCTGCGCGGCGCTCTTCGTGTACGGGGCGACCGCCGGGATGTCGGACGTCGCCATGAACGCGCTCGGCGTCGAGGTGGAGAACCGGCTCGACAAGTCGATCATGTCCGGGCTGCACGGGTGGTGGAGCGTGGGCGCGCTGGTCGGTTCCGCGGCCGGCACGGTCGCCGCGCACATCGGCGCCGATGCCCGGCTCCATCACACCCTGGCCGCGCTCGTGCTCACCGTGCTCGGCCTGATCGCGTGCCGGCACGTGCTCGACCTGCGCAGCGAGCCGGACGAGGAGCCGCCGCCACGCTTCACTCTGCCGCCGAAGTCCGCGCTGGTCATCGGCGCGGTGGGCTTCTGCGCCGTGTTCGCCGAAGGAGCGAGCCTGGACTGGTCGGCGGTCTACCTCAAGGACAACATGGGCAGTTCCGCCGGGCTCGCCGCGGCGTCCACGACCGCGTTCGCCCTGATGATGGCGATCGCCCGGATCGCCGGCGACCGGGTCGTCGACCGGTTCGGCGCGGTGCGGACCGTACGGGTCGGCGGCGTCCTGGCCACCGTCGGCGGGCTGCTGGTTGTCCTGGCGCCGAACGCGGGGCTGGCGCTGTGCGGCTTCGGCCTGCTGGGACTGGGCGTCGCGGTCGTCGTACCGCTGGCGTTCGCGGCGGCCGGGCGCAGCGGGGACAACCCGAGCCGGGCCATCGCGGGCGTCGCCACCATCACGTACACCTCGGGGCTCATCGCCCCGTCCGCGATCGGCTCCCTGGCGGAGGCGACGTCGCTGCTGGTGTCGTTCGGCCTCGTGACGGTGCTGGCATTCGGACTGGTGCTGGGCGCCGGGGTGCTGAGGGCGGGCGATCGCAAGGTGGCGGAGGGCGGCGCGCCCGACGCGGCACCCGCCGCCGCACCGTCCGGAAGCACCGCCGGAAAGTGACACGGGACGGCGTACGGGTGCCGCGGACGGCGCGGGGCCCGTACGCCGCAGGTCAGCCGGCGATCGAGTCGAGCTGTTCCGCGGCGGGGCACAGTGCCCACGGGTCACCGCCGGGGGAGTTTCGAGGCGGGGACCGCCGCCCGGGCCTCCCGGTCGCCCGCGGCCGCGGCCGCGTGCACGATGTCGCTCGCCGCGTACCGGTGGAACTCCAGCTCGGGGTGCGGCCAGGGGGCGGCCCCGGTCGCGGCGGGCAGCAGATGGCGCACGGCCGTGAACAGGCTCTGCCCCTGCGGCCCTTCGTAGTCCCAGAGGTCCACCCCGACCTGCCTGCCGATGGCGGCGAGCCGGGTGTGGGCGACCAGGTCGAAGGTCGAGTAGTGCCGGCTCCTGGTCCGTGCGAGCTCCTGGGGCCGGCTTCCACCCTCACGATGTCCCGACGACTTCGAACTGAGCGGTGCCGTGCTCGGCACCATCGTCGTGATCACCGGTTACCACGTGCTGCGGGCCTTCGCCCCCGCCCACCTCAGGACCAAGGAGCCCTGCTGGACTCGGGCACCTCCGCGTACGACGAGGAATCGCCCAAGAGCTGAGGCTCAGCCGGTGGCCAGGGCGTAGGCGTAGTCCGGGGTGAAGGATCCGGCCGCGCCCGTGCAGCCGTCGGACTCCCCCGGCAGCTTCACCCACAGGT
The DNA here is from genome assembly GCF_045207585.1 of Streptomyces sp. NBC_00887. NCBI lineage: Bacteria > Bacillati > Actinomycetota > Actinomycetes > Kitasatosporales > Streptomycetaceae > Streptomyces > Streptomyces sp. NBC_00887. Next base: position 8,683,219 of record NZ_CP108788.1, on the reverse strand, counting down.
AGGCGTCGATCCGGGACTCGCCGGTCCTCGTCGTCGGGGTCCGGCCGAGGGCCCTGCCTCCCGGGTCGCACCAGTCACCGGCCTGCGGCGCCCCGTTGCCGTTGCGACTGGTGTCGATGACCGCGCCGAGGCGGGCCGGGCCGCCGAGGGCGGCCAGTACCCGGCGGGCGTAGTCCGCTTCGTCCGCCGTGCTGTGGAAGTTCGACACATTGGTGAAGATGCCGTCCCCGCTGGTCGCGGCTCCGGCCTCCTTGAGCGCCGCCGCCTGCTTGGCGGCGGCGTGCCAGCCCGAGTGCCCGCCGTCGAAGTAGACCCTGGCCCGCGGGTTCGCGGCGTGCAGGGTACGGCCCGCCCTGGCCAGCGACGCGAAGCGGGCTGCGCGCTGCCCCGCCGAGAGGCAGTCCGAGAGCGCGATCGCGTCCGGCTCAAGGATCACGATCACCGGCCCGCTGCCCAGCCCTTCGGCGAATTCGCCCATCCACGCGTCGTACGCCGCGAGTCCCGGCGCCCCTCCTTCGGAGGCTCCGCCACAGTCCCGGTCGGGTATCGCGTAGGGCACGAGCACGGGGGTGCGGCCCGCGGCGGCGGCTCCCGACGTCACGCCGCGGACCTGGGCGGTCACCGCTGACGGGTTGTAGGCCGCGAACCAGACCGCGGCCGGCTGCGCCGCGATCCGGGACTCGATGAGCGGGCGGCGCGGATCGTCCCGGTGGCCTCGGACCCAGTCCAGGACCTGCGACTCCGGGTGGCGGTAGAGCCCGGCGGCCGTGGCGGTCCGCTGCGGGGGCTTCTTCTGCGACGGCGCCGGAGCGGCTCTCTTCACGCCCGTCCGGGAAGGACGCGGCGAGGCGGAGGGGGACACGGTGGCCGGTGACGCGGTGGGCACCGCGGGCAGCGGTTCGAGGACCGGCGAAGCGGTCGTGTCGGGGCGGGCGGTCGTCCGCTCGCCCTCCCCCGCGGCTGCGGTGATCACACCGGTCGCCGTACCGACGGCGACGACGGCCGATGCGGCGAAGGCCATGGCGTGCCGGCGTGCGGTACGCCTCCGCTGTCTGGTTTCGGTCCTGCGTTGTGCGCGTGCGCCCGACACTGTTCGTTCCTCTCCCCCGGCGCCCCGCGTTCGTCCGTTCCGATGAACCTCCGGCCGGTCTGCGCCGTGGCGAGCCTACGGCTGGGACGCTGCCCGCATGGCCCAGTTCGAGCAGTTCGCAGACCCGGTCGGCGCCTCCTGCCCACGAGTGGACGGTGCGGTGGCCGATGTGGGCACGGTGATCGAGCGGATGCGCATGCTCCGCTCCCACTGGCCGCCGGGAGACGGCGTAGCCGTGTTCAACCAGGTCTATCTGACGGTCACCGAGGCCGTCAGCGGGCGGACCGAGGACGGTTCCCTCCCGGACCGGGACACCGTGTCCGCCCTGGATGTGCGGTTCGCCGAGCGCTATCTGACCGCTGTCGACACCGCCGCCGCGGGCGGTCGGCCGCCCGCCTGCTGGCGTCCGCTGTTCCAGCTCCGGCGCCATCCCGGCGTACGCCCGCTGCAGTTCGCACTCGCCGGTATCAATGCGCACATCGGTCACGATCTCGCCGTGGCCGTGGTGGACACCTGTCGTACGCTCGGCTGCGCTCCGGCGGACCTGGAGGAGGAGTTCGACCGGGTGGGAGATCTCCTCGTGATGCTGGAGGAACAGATCCGCGAAGAACTGATGCCGGGTCCCGATCTGCTGGAGGTCGCCGACCCCCTCACGCATCTGGCGGGTTCCTGGAGCCTGGAGAGGGCCCGTGAGGCCTCGTGGTCGGCGGCGCGGATGCTGTGGCGACTGCGTGGAGTACCGCTGCTGGCCGAGGAGTTCAGGGCTCGTACGGACGCGGGTATCGGCCTGGTGGGGCGGATTCTGCTCACCCCGTGCCGCTGATCCGGTTCACCCGGACGGCGGGTCATACCCTGGGGTGTTCCCCGGCCTCTTCCCCGCGGAGCCCATCATGTCCGATCCGGCCGGCCGCCCCCGCGTGGTCGTCTCCGTACCCCCGCACCTGCGCGCCGAGTTCTTCACCGCCGAGGTCTGGCAGCAGTTGGACGCGGCGGCCGAGCTGACCGTTCTGGACGAGCACCGGGACCGTACGGCGCTGGCTGCGGCCCTCCCCGGCGCACGGGCACTCATCACCTCGTGGCGCAGTCCGCGCGTCGACGCGCGGCTCCTCGACTCCGCTGACCGGTTGGAGCTCGTCGCGCACACGGGATCGGCCGTGGCCCCGTACGTCGACGAGGAGGTGTTCCGGCGCGGCGTCCATGTCACGCAGGCGGGGCACGAGATGGCCCGGCCGGTGGCCGAGGTGGCCCTCGCCTTCACCCTGTCCCTGCTGCACCGCATCCACCGCTTCGATCATGCCCTGCACGGCGGCGCCCCGTGGGCCGAGGCCGTCCAGGGCGCCGCCGTCGCACGAGATCCACGGCAGCGACATCGGGGTGGTCGGCGCGTCCCGCACCGGTCGCGCGTACATCTCCATGGTGCGGGCGATGGGGGCGCGGGTCCGGGTCACCGACCCGTTCCTGTCCGACGCGGACGCGGTGGCGCTCGGGGTGGAGTCCGTGCCGCTGGAGGAGCTGCTGACGCGGAGCAGAATCGTCGCCGTGCACGCCCCGGTGACCGAGCGGACGCACCGGATGCTCGGTGCCGCCCAGCTTGCGCTGATGCCGGACGGCGCGGGCCTGGTGAACACCGCCCGGGCCTGGCTGGTCGACGAGGAGGCACTGCTCGCGGAGCTGGCCTCGGGGCGGCTGGACGCGGCGATCGACGTGTTCGACGCGGAGCCGCTCCCGGAGGACCACCCCTTCCGCGCCCTGCCGAACGTGCTGCTGACCCCGCATCGGGCCGCGGGCAGCGTCGAGGGCAGGCAGCGTCTCGGGGCGAGCGCCGTCGGCGAGGTGCTGCGGTTGCTCGCCGGGCAGCGCCTGCTCCACACGGTGACCGCCGACGCCCTGGAACGCCTGCGCTGACGGCCCGTCCGGGGTCTGCGCGCGCAGGCGTTCCGGGCGGTGCCGGGGCTGCCGGCCGGGCCGGGGTCTGCGCCGACGGCCCGGCCGGTGCCCGGTCTCAGTCCTCCGGAAGCTCGACCGGTGCGATCTCGTCGAAGACGTCGCCGGGGCCGGGGTTCGTCGGGTCCGTGGCGCCGCCGAACTGGGCCATCACACCCCAGACGGCGTTGAGCGCGGTCTGCACGGCGCCCTCGGCCCAGCCGGCCGTCCACGAGATGTCGTCGCCGGCCAGGAACAGGCCCCGCTTGTCCGAGGGCAGCCGGTCCTGCATGAAGTGGGTGAACAGGCGCCGCTGGTAGCGGTAGTGACCCGGCAGGTTGGCCTTGAACGCGCCCATGAAGTAGGGCTCGTTCTCCCACGAGACGGTGACCGGGTTACCGATGATGTGCTTGCGGATGTCGACCTTGGGATAGATCTCGCCGAGCGATTTGAGCATGACGTCCATGCGCTCCTTCGGGGAGAGCGGCAGCCACTTCAGGCTGTCGTCGCACCACGTGTAGGAGAGGCAGATGACGGCCGGCTTGCCGGGCCCGTCGTCCAGGAGGTACGTGCCCCGGGTCATCCGGTCCGTGAGCGTCATCGACATGGTGTCGCGGCCGGTCGCTTCGTCCTTGTCCAACCAGAACGGCCGGTCGACGGGCACGAACAGTTTGGACGACTCCATGTAGTGGGTGCGCTCCATCGCCGTCCAGTGGTCGATCGGGAAGAGCGCGTCGTCGCAGGCGATCTTGGAGAGCAGCAGCCAGGACTGCCCGGTGAAGACCGCCGCCCGGTAGGAGCGGATGTCGCCGGTGGCGTCCGTGACGGTGATCCGGTTGCCTGCGGTACGGTCCAGGCGGGTCACCGCGGGGCGCGGCTGCCCGCCGTGCAGGGAGGCCAGCGACGTACCGAGCGGCCAGTGGACGATCTTGCGCGGTTCGCGGTCCCACAGGCGCAGCGGCAGCTGCTGGCTGCCGCCGACGATCCCGCGGTGGTGGTCGTCGGCCTCGGTGTAGACGACGCGGAGGATCTCCAGGATGGAGTTGGGGAAGTCGGTGTCCCAGCCGCCGGTTCCGAAGCCGACCTGGCCGAAGATCTCGCGGTGCCGGAAGGACTTGAAGGCGTCCGAGGCGCAGAGGAACCCGTAGAAGGTCTGGTTGTCGAGCTTCTCGACGAGCTTCGCCCAGATCTCCCGGATGCGCGGGACATCGCGCTCGCGCATGGCGCTGTTCATGTCGGAGAAGTCGGCGCCCTCTTCCAGGCACGCGTTCCAGGCGTCCATCACATCGCGGTAGACCTGCGGCAGATCGGCGATCGTCTCGGCGTAGTGGGACTCGCCCTTGAGGTCGACGACGGTCGACGGAGTCGCCGCGGAGAGCGGGTTGGGGAACGGCTCGGTCTCCAGGCCCACCAGGTCGATGTAGTGCTGCAGCGCCGTGGACGAGGGCGGGAAGCGCATGGCGCCCATCTCGGCGGTCAGCGAGGGGTCGCAGCCCTCGAAACCGACCGTACGCAGCCGGCCGCCGATCTGGTCCGCTTCGTAGACGACGGGCCGCAGCCCCATCTTCATCAGTTCGTACGCGGCGATGATGCCGGAGAGGCCACCGCCGATGACGGCGACCTCGGATCCGTGCTCGGTCGCCGGTATCTGGCCGATGCCCGCCGGGTGCGCGAGGAAGTCGTCGTACGCGTAGGGGAAGTCCGGCCCGAACATGGTGATCGGCGGCTGCGCGTCGGTGTGCTGGACGGCGTTGGGCACCGTGGACGTCATGGGGTACGGACTCCTTGCACAGGTGAGAGGGGGACGAAGAGGGAGGGCGGCGCGGGTCAGACGAGGGAGCCGTACAGGCCGGGACGGCGGTCCTTCAGATACGGGTTGGCCGTCCGCGAGGCATCGAGGAACCCGGGGTCCACCTCACCGATGACGAGCTCCTCACCGCGGCCGGCGCGGGTCCTCACAGTGCCGTCGGGGCCTGCCAGACAGCTCAGCCCGACGAACTCGAACTCACCCTCCGGACCGGTCCTGTTGACGTACGCGACGTACATCTGGCTCTCGAAGGCACGGACCGGGACCACCGACTCGGCGACGAACTGGAAGGGGTGCATCTGGGCGGTCGGCACCAGCAGCAGACCGGTCCCCGCCAGGGCGTGCGCGCGGACGTTCTCCGGGAACTCGACGTCGTAGCAGATCAGCACGCCGATCCGGACGCCGTCGAGGTCCGCCTGCACCACGGCCTGCTCGCCGGGGGTGAACCACTTCTGCTCGAAGCTGCCGAACAGGTGGGTCTTGCGGTAGTTCGCGAGGGCGCCGCCGTCCGGGCCGATGAGCTGCGCCGCGTTGAAGATCAGCTCGCCGGCGCGCTCCGGGTAGCCGTACAGGACCGCGATGCCGTGCCGCGCGCAGAGCTCGGCGACCGCGCGTGCCCCCGGGCCGTCCGCGGGTTCGGCGAGCGTGGGGACGGCGTCGCCGACGGCGTATCCGGTGAGGAAGAGTTCCGGGCAGACGAGCAGTCGGGCACCGGCTTCGGCGGCGCGTCCTGCGGCCTCGTCGAGCACCTTGATGTTCTCGTCCACGGAGCCGGGTCGTCCGGAGCTCTGGAGCAGGGCGGTACGCAGCGGCGGCATGGCTGACCTCGGGCGGTGCGGGCGGAGTACGGGGAGACGTATTGAAGGTACGGGGCGCCGATCGGGCCGGACAAGGCGCGAGTGTTGCGCACACACCATCGATTCATTGCGTCGGACAGGGCTGCCGCGGCGATTCGTTGCGTACGGCGTCCACGCAGGTCAGAAGGGTGATTTCGGTCTCGCACGGGCGGGGGCGGGGCCCCGCGCGGCCTCAGGCGGGAGAGCCCGAGGCGTACCGTCGCAGCAGCGGGGAGAGGACGAGCACCGACTTGGTGCGCTCCACGTACGGCTCGCCCGCGATGCGCTCGAGCACCTGCTCGAAGTGCCGCATATCGGCGGCGAAGACCTGCACGATCGCGTCGGCGTCCCCCGTGACGGTGGACGCGGACGCGATCTCCGGGTAACGGGCGAGGCCCTGCTTGATCGCTTCCGGTGCGGTGTTGCGGCTGCAGTAGATCTCGATGAAGCCCTCGGTGTGCCAGCCGAGCGCCGCCGGGTCCACCCGCACGGTGAAGCCGGTGATGGCTCCCTCGGCGCGCAGTCGGTCCACGCGGCGTTTCACGGCGGGGGCGGACAGTCCGATGATCGCGCCGATGTCGGCGTAACTGCGCCGGGCGTCTTCGGCAAGGGCGTGGACGATGCGTTCGTCGAGGTCGTTCAGGCGCACTTCAGAGGGATCACTTCTCTGCGACGGTCGGATTCGGGGGCGGCACGGGCCGCCCCCGAAGTAGACCACGCGCGCCCGCGCGGGGCGCGCTCACCGCAGGGGGGCGGCCGGTCAGAAGGGGAACTGCGAGCGGCCGTGCTGCACCGAGATCCACTTCTGGGTGGTGAAGGCCTCGATCGTCGAGTCGCCGTTCAGCCGTCCCAGGCCCGAGGCCTTCTCGCCGCCGAAGGGCACGATGGGCTCGTCGTGGACCGTGCCGTCGTTGATGTGGATCATGCCGGTGCGGATGCGCTGCCCCACGCGTACACCGCGTTCGATGTTTCCCGTGTGCACCGCGCCGCTCAGCCCGTACGGGGTGTCGTTGGCGATCCGGACGGCCTCGTCCTCGCCGTCGAAGGGCACGAGGAGGGCGACGGGCCCGAAGATCTCCTGCTGCAGGACGGGGGAATCGGCGGCTATCGCGGTCAGTACGGAGGGGCTCACCAGGTTGCCCTCGGCCCGGCCGTGCAACAGGGCCGTCGCGCCGGCCTCCACGGTCTGGTCGACGATCTTGCTCACCGCTTCGGCCTGCGAGGAGTTGATCAGCGGGCCGATCTGGGTCGAGGGGTCGGCCGGGTCCCCGACGCGCAGGGAGGCGACCTTGGCGACGAACTTCTCGGTGAACTCCTTCTCGACGGCGCGGTCGATCAGGATCCGGTTGGCGGCCATGCAGACCTGGCCCTGGTGCACGTACCGGCTGAAGACGGCCGCGTCGACGGCGTAGTCCACATCGGCGTCGTCCAGGACGATCAGCGCGCTGTTCCCGCCGAGTTCGAGTACGGACTGCTTGAAGTTGGCCGCGCACACCGTCGCGACGTGGCGGCCCACCTTGTCGGAACCGGTGAAGGAGATGAGCCTCGGGACGGGGTGTTCGAGCAGCGCGTCGCCGATCTCGGCGATGTCGGTGACCACGACGTTCAGCAGCCCGGCGGGCAGACCGGCGTCCTCGAAAACCTTGGCCAGGAGCGTGCCACCGCAGATCGGCGTGTTCTGGTGGGGCTTGAGGACCACGGCGTTGCCGAGGGCCAGCGCGGGCGCGACCGACTTGAGCGACAGCAGGAAGGGGAAGTTGAAGGGGCTGATGACGCCCACGACGCCGACGGGCACGCGGTAGACACGGTTCTCCTTGCCCTCGGTCGGCGAGGGAAGGATCTGTCCGGACGGCCGCAGCGCGAGCTGGACGGCCTCGCGCAGGAACTCCTTGGCGAGGTGCAGTTCGAACGCGGCCTTCAGCCGGGTGCCTCCGAGCTCCGCGACGATCGCATCGGCGATCTCGGGCTCGCGCTCCTCGACGATCCGCAGAGCCTTCTCCAGGACCGCACGGCGGGTGTACGGGTTGGTGTCCGCCCATTCCTGCTGGGCCCGCTCGGCCGCGCGGTAGGCCTGGTCGACCTCGGCCGCCGTGGCGACGGTGATGGCTGCGAGCTTGTCACCGTTGTACGGGTTGAAGTCGATGATGTCCCAGGACCCCTTCCCCGGCCTCCACTCGCCGTCGATGTACTGGTGGGCCAGGTCAGTGAAGAAGGACATGAGATCCCTTACCGCAGAGAGGCGGGCAGCTGATTGCGACTCATATTACTTACAATTCAACAGAGTTGAAGGTGGTCAATAATGCCTGACTGCCGACTAGAAGCGGTCTTATTCAGTCATGTAACGACACCTGAACACACAGGTGCCCCTCCCGGTACGAACACCCGGGAGGGGCACCTGTGATGCGTGGACCGCGCGGTCAACTCCAGCTGGCGTGCAGCGGCTTGCCCTCCGCGTAACCGGCGGCGCTCTGCACACCCACGATGGCCTTCTCGGCGAACTCCTCGAGCGAGGCCGCACCCGCGTAGGTGCAGGACGAGCGGACGCCGGCGATGATCGAGTCGATCAGGTCCTCCACACCGGGGCGCGCCGGGTCCAGGAACATCCGCGAGGTGGAGATACCCTCCTCGAACAGACCCTTGCGAGCCCGGTCGTAGGCGGACTCCTCCGATGTGCGGTTCTTCACCGCGCGTGCGGAGGCCATCCCGAAGGACTCCTTGTAGTAGCGGCCGTCCGCGGACTGCTGGAGGTCACCGGGCGACTCGTACGTGCCGGCGAACCAGGAACCGATCATCACGTTGGACGCACCGGCGGCGAGCGCCATGGCGACGTCGCGCGGGTGGCGGACGCCTCCGTCCGCCCAGACGTGCTTGCCGTGCTTGCGGGCCTCGGCCGCGCACTCGAGCACGGCGGAGAACTGGGGCCTGCCCACACCGGTCATCATCCGGGTGGTGCACATGGCGCCGGGGCCGACCCCGACCTTGATGATGTCCGCGCCGGCCTCGATCAGGTCGCGCACGCCTTCGGCCGCGACGACGTTGCCTGCCACGATCGGCACGCGCGGGTCGAGCGCCCGCACCGCGGCGACCGCGCTGATCATGGACTCCTGGTGGCCGTGCGCGGTGTCGACGACGAGCGTGTCGACGCCCGCGTCGAGGAGCTGCTTGGCCTTCCCCGCGACATCGCCGTTGATTCCGACGGCCGCGGCGATGCGCAGCCTGCCCTCGGAGTCCGTCGCCGGGGTGTACAGCGTCGCGCGCAGCGCGGCCTTGCGGGTGAGGATGCCGACGAGCCTGCCGTCCGCGTCGACCGCGGGGGCGAGCTTGCGGTTGGCGCCGTCGAGCTTGCCGAAGGCGTCGCGCGGGTCGATGTCCGCGTCGAGCAGCACCAGGTCCTTGGACATGACCTCGGACAGCTGCGTGAAGCGGTCGACACCGGTCAGGTCGTGGTCGGTGACGACACCGACCGGCCTGCGCTCCGCGTCGACGACGACACCCGCTCCGTGGGCCCGCTTGTGCAGCAGGGACAGGGCGTCGGCAACGGTCTGGCCGGGAGACAGCTCGATGGGAGTGTCGAGCACGAGGTGGCGCGTCTTGACCCAGCTGATGACCTCGGTGACCACCTCGATCGGGATGTCCTGGGGGATGACGACCAGCCCACCGCGGCGGGCGACCGTCTCCGCCATCCGGCGCCCCGCGATCGCGGTCATGTTCGCGACGACGAGCGGGATGGTGGTGCCGGTGCCGTCGGGCGAGGAGAGGTCCACGGCCTGCCGGGAACCGACCGCGGAGCGGCCGGGGACCATGAAGACATCGTCGTACGTGAGGTCGTAGGGGACCGAGGGGGACGCCGTGTAGCGACCGGTGCCGGGCTCAAGAAAACGCATAACACTCATTTTTTCATACGAAACGGTGCAGGTCGTTTCCACGAAGACACAGCAATGGACCCCCGCGTTCGTGAGTTCCTCCAAAGAGGCGCTCCGGGGGGCCTGGCAAGTGGAACCTGCCTTACTCGTAGACCTTACCCGAACGCCTTTCAACCATTCGTGATCACGATCCCTGGACCGGGTGACAGGGGGTCAGGTAGCTTCAAATCCGCAGGTCTCGGGGGTGACCGCCACCACCGCTCAGAGCGCGCGGAGGAACCCGTCACGTCGTTGGCCGGAGAGGATTCGGATCCGTCTGTGGAGAGCGAACTGCCCGACATCTACTGCCCGTTCCCTCAGCGGACGAACCCCCACGTAGGGCACACCCGCGAGCACATCGCCGCGTGGACGCGCCGCACCGGTCTGGTGCACCGGGAGTCCGCGAGACGCCGTTTCGAGCAGGCCGACTTCGGCGCGTTCGTCGGCATGGTCTACCCCACGGCGGGCAGCGAGCACCTCGACCTGGTCGCCGACTGGTTCGTCTGGCTCTTCCTCGTCGACGACCAGCTGGACGACGGCCATCTCGGCCGCAGCCCCGAACGGGTACGCGACGTCGTGGCTCGGATGCGTTCCGTGGTGGAGGGAACGGCTCCCGGCCCGCTGCCGGGCGAGGAGCCGCCCGCCGCCGTCGTCGCCCTGGCCGATCTGTGGGAACGTACGATTCCGCAGGCGGCCCCGCACTGGCGCACGCGTTTCTCCTGGCACCTCATGACGTACCTGATGACCGCCACCACCTGGGAGGCGGGGAACCGGGCCGAAGGCGTCGTGCCGGCCGAGGAGACCTACGTGGCCCAGCGCCGGCACACGGGGGCGATCCATGTGTGCATGGACCTGATAGAGATCGTGGCGGGCATCGAGGCGCCCGAGTCGGTCCACAACGACCCCCGGTTCATCACGGCTCTGGAAGCCTCCTGCAACGTCGTGTGCTGGGCGAACGACGTGTACTCCTTCGAGAAGGAGCAGGTGCTCGGCGAGATCCACAACCTCGTTCACCTGGTACGCCACCACCGGGGCTACGGGGAACAGCAGGCCCTCGACCACGTGTGCGCCGAGATAGCCACCGAGACCGAGCGCTTCCTCACGGCGGAGGACGAGCTGCTCGACATGTATCCGCAGCTGTCCGAGCTGCTCGTCCCCTATCTCGACGGGATGCGGAGCTGGATGCGCGGCAATCTGGACTGGTCCCGGCAGACCCCCCGCTACAACCCGGCGGATGTCAGCCAGTACGCGGAACCCGCGGAGTACCTGGAGGAGACCGTCCTCGGCGTGGCCGCGGACCCGGCGGGATCGGGCACGTCCGACGGGCAGCGAAGCCGGTAGACGACGGAGGCCGGGCACCCGTGCGGTGCCCGGCCTCCGTGATGTTCCGTGACGGTCAGTCGTCGGGGTCGGCGCGCTCCAGGGCGGGGCGCTGTCCGGCAGCGGACTCCGTCAGCAGGTAGTCGGCCGCGGCCGTGTCCGTCACCAGGCTGGTGACCAGGCCCGAGCGGAGCACCGCGCCGATCGCCGCCGCCTTGCGCTGACCGCCGGCGATGGCGACCACCTCGGGGATCCGGCGCAGCCGGTCCGCCTCCACGGTGATGCACCGCTCGCCCAGGTCCCGGCCGACGCGCCGACCGTCGGAGTCGAAGAGGTGCGCGGACATCTCGGCCGCGACCCCGAGCGAGGCGTAGTGCGCCCGCTCCTCGTCCGAGAGCATGTCGTGGACGGTGGAGATGCCCGGCTCCCAGGAACCGATGGAGACCGCGGCGACCGTCACCTTGTCGAAGTACTCGAAGGCGCGGGCGATACCCGTCTGGTGGCGCAGGGCCGCCGCCGTCGCCGGATCGGGCAGGAGCATCGGCGCGTAGATCGGATGCGCCTCGCCGCCGGACACCTGGGCCGCGCGGCGCACCGCCTCGACCGATCCGCGCTCGGCCGTCCCCGCGTCGTAGACCCCGGTCAGCTGCACGACCGTGCAGGGCGGCAGCCGGTCGAGCGCCGCGGCCATGTGGATCGTGGAGCGGCCCCAGGCCAGGCCCAGCACATCGCCCTCGTTCACCAGCTCGCCGAGCAGCTCGGCCGCGACCTCGCCCAGGTTCTCCGGGTCGGCTGCGTCGTCCTGCTCGTCCGCCGGGGACTCGACGACGACCGCGTGGCGCAACCCGTAGCGGGCCCGCAGCGCGTCGGAGCGCTCCGCGTCAAGCTCGGCCGGTACCCGGATCTCGATCCGTACGAGATCACGCTCGAGGGCCGTCTCCAGAACCCGGGCCACCTTGAAGCGGCTGACGCCGAACTCCTCGGCGATCTGGATCTTCGACTTTCCCTCGAGGTAGAACCGACGGGCCATGGCCGCCGCCTGGACCAGCTCCGCGGGTCCCATCCGCATGGCTGACCGACCCGCCGAGATGCCAGACACCGCGATCTCCTCACTGCTGTTCACACGCCCGATACACCGTCATCCTGTCAGATCCGGCGATCCTTGATCCGGCCCGTCGGGCCGCGTTCATCTGCCCTTTGTTCAGTGGCCGCACGCCCAGGGCGCCGCGGCGGTGGCTGCGTCCGCCTTCTCGCGCAGGGCACGCACGGCCTGGGCCGGGTCCTGGGCCCCGTAGACCGCGGACCCGGCGACGAAGACATCGGCTCCGGCCTCCGCGCAGCGCTCGATGGTGGTGGCGGAGACGCCGCCGTCGACCTGGAGCCAGAGCTCGAGGCCGTGCTTGGAGATCAGGTCACGGGTACGCCGGATCTTCGGCAGCATGATGTCCAGGAAGGACTGGCCCCCGAAGCCCGGCTCCACCGTCATGATCAGCAGCATGTCGAGCTCGGGGAGCAGGTCCTCGTACGGCTCGATCGGGGTCGCGGGCTTGAGTGCCATCGAGGCGCGCGCCCCCTTGGCCCTGATCTCCCGCGCCAGCCGTACGGGCGCCGCCGCCGCCTCCGCGTGGAAGGTGACGGAGCCGGCGCCCGCCTCGACGTACTGCGGTGCCCAGCGGTCCGCGTCCTCGATCATCAGATGGCAGTCCAGCGGGGTGTCCGTGGCCTTGCTCAGCGCCTCCACGATCGGCACGCCGAGCGTCAGGTTGGGCACAAAGTGGTTGTCCATCACATCGACATGGAGCCAGTCGGCGCCGTCGACGGCCTTCGCCTCCTCGGCGAGTCGCGCGAAGTCGGCGGACAGGATGCTGGGGTTGATCTGGGCCATGCACCAAGCCTGCCATGTTCCGCGCCACTTCCCCGCCTCGGTGCCCCCCAAAGCCTCACGGGATCATTACGGTTCGCACAATCCCGGCTTTTCGCCCGGCCTGCGGGCCAGGGGTCACCCCGTACGTCGCAGCAGCGCCAGATACATCGCGTCCGTGCCGTGCAGATGCGGCCACAACTGGACGTCTGGACCGTCGCCCAGCGCCGGTACTCCCGGCATCAGGGGGCGGGCATCCACCCACTCCGCCTCGACCGGCGCTCCGCCGCGCCCCTTGAGCACGTCCTCGACGACGATCCGGGTCTCGGCCAGATGCGGCGAGCAGGTCGCGTAGCCGACGACCCCGCCGATCCGGACGGCCTTCAACGCCTCGCGCAGCAGGCCCCGTTGGAGCGGCGCGAAGCTCTCCAGGTCCTCCGCGCGGCGACGCCACCGGGACTCCGGGCGGCGGCGCAGCGCCCCGAGGCCCGAGCACGGTACGTCCATCAGGATCCGGTCGAAGGTGCCCGGCTGCCAGGGCGGCCGGGTGCCGTCCGCGGTGACCACCTGGTACGGGCCCGGGTTGCCGGCCAGTGCCCGCTCGACGAGCCGGGCGCGGTGCGGCTGCTTCTCGGCGGCGAGCAGTGCCGCGCCGCGTCCGGCAGCGAGCGCGGCAAGCAGGGCCGCCTTGCCGCCAGGGCCGGCGCAGCCGTCGAGCCACCGTGTGTCACTGCCCTCCACGGGCGCGTTGGCGAGGGCGGTGGCGACGAGCTGGCTGCCCTCGTCCTGCACACCCGCGCTGCCGTCCTGCACCGCGGTCAGCGCACCGGGCTCGCCGCCCTCGGCCATCCGTACGGCGTAGGGGGACCAGCGGCCCGGCAGTCCGCTCTCCTCGCCCAGGGCAGCCAGCAGCTCGTCGGTGGTGGAGCGGCCGGGGCGGGCGACGAGCGTCACCTCGGGGCGTTCGTTGTCGGCTTCGAGGAGGTCCTCGATCCCGGCGCGGCCACCGCCCAGGGCGTCCCACAGCGCGGAGACGATCCACCGCGGATGGGAGTGGACGACCGAGAGGTGCTGCTCGGCATCCTCGTCGTACGACGGCGCGACGCGCTCCACCCAGGTGTCGAGATCGTGCGCCGAGACCTTGCGCAGCACGGCGTTGACGAACTTGGCACGCCCCTCACCCAGGACGACGCGGGCCAGCTCCACGCTGGCGGAGACGGCCGCGTGGGTCGGGATGCGGGTGCCGAGCAGCTGGTGCACGCCCATGTTGAGCACGTCCAGCACGGGCGGGTCCACCTCGCGCAGCGGCCGGTCGATGCAGGCCGCGACGATCGCGTCGTACGTGCCCTGGCGGCGCAGGGTCCCGTAGACCAGCTCGGTCGCGAGCGCGGCGTCCCGTCCGTCGAAGTCACCCTTGGCGCGTGCCTTCTTCAGCAGCGGGGGCAGGACGAGGTTGGCGTACGCGTCGCGTTCGTCGACGGCCCTGAGCGCTTCGAAGGCGAGGAACCGGACCGGGTCCTTCTGCGGGCGGCGATGCGGCTTGGCGGGACGGCGACGCTGCTGGTCGTTCACGTGAAAGGTGCTCCGCTGATGGTGAGAGTGGCGAACCCACCCAGCGTACGTCGCCGCCCGGACCGGCGGCACGGGCGGCGGCATGTGCGGCGACGTGGGCTCCGGAGGCGCGGGCGCCTCCCCGTCGTCAGAGTCCCAGGAGCTCGCCCGGGACGATGCGCACACCGCGCGCCCAGTCGGCGGCCTTCATCGGCTTCTTGCCCTGGGGCTGGACCCAGAGGAGCTCCACGGCGTGCGATCCGGTGCCCACGTACACGTTGTTCTTGCCCGCGGACAGCTCGCCCGGCGCCAGGTCGGCGCGGTCCAGGACGGGCGCTGCCTGGACCAGCTTGAGGCGCTCGCCCCTGAAGAGGGTCCACGCACCGGGGGCCGGGGTGCAGCCGCGCACGATCCGGTCGACCCGCAGCGCGGGTGCGGACCACTGCACCTGGGCGTCCTCGACGGTGATCTTGGGCGCGAGGGTGATGCCCTCGGCGGGCTGCGGTACGGCGTGCAGGGTGCCGTCCTCGATGCCGTCCATGGTCGCGGCGAGCAGCCCGGCGCCGGCGAAGGCCAGCCGGGTGAGCAGGTCACCGCTGGTGTCCGTGGGCCGTACCTCTTCGGTCAGGACGCCGTACACCGGTCCGGAGTCCAGGCCCTCCTCGATCAGGAAGGTCGACGCGCCGGTCACCTCGTCCCCGGCCATCACCGCGTGCTGCACCGGTGCGGCGCCACGCCAGGCCGGCAGGAGCGAGAAGTGCAGATTGACCCAGCCGCGGGCGGGAACGTCGAGGGCCGTCCTGGGCAGCAGCGCACCGTAGGCCACGACGGGGCAGCAGTCCGGGGCGATCTCCCGCAGCCGCGCCAGGAAGGCCTCGTCGCGCGGGCGTACCGGCTTGAGGACCTCGATCCCCGCTTCCTCGGCGCGCTCGGCCACCGGGCTGGCCACGAGGCGGCGGCCCCGCCCGGCGGGTGCGTCGGGACGGGTGACGACGGCGGCCACCTCATGGCGGCCGGAGGCGATCAGGGCGTCCAGGGCGGGGACGGCAACCTCGGGGGTGCCTGCGAAGACGAGCTTCATGGGTGGCGGACTGCCTCTCGGGCCGAAACGTACGGTGTGGCGAGCAGCACACCAGTCTAGGGGCTGTCCCGTCGTCCCTGACGGGCGCACACCCGGGACGACGGGGCGGCCCCGGGACCCGGCCACCGGGGGGCGTACGCACGCCTGTGCGCCCCGCGCATATGCGCATACGCCCCTGATGCGTGACCACATGGCCGGGTGAGGCGTTGGTCAAGAGAG
Source organism: Streptomyces sp. NBC_00887 (assembly GCF_045207585.1). Lineage (NCBI taxonomy): Bacteria > Bacillati > Actinomycetota > Actinomycetes > Kitasatosporales > Streptomycetaceae > Streptomyces > Streptomyces sp. NBC_00887. The sequence goes on along the minus strand of NZ_CP108788.1, from coordinate 8,667,629 downwards.
ATTGACCGAAGTGGGCCGCCGAAAGATGCGGTCCGATCCCTTTCAACGCCGGTTCGAGAGGCTTGTTCATGGCCGACCACGCAACCCACGACGCCCAGGCGCGTGCCAGTCTGCACCTGCTGGTGCGGGACATCGAGCGGGTCCGGCGGCAGGTGGACGCGCTGCGCACCCTCACTGCGCAGCTGGGAAACGTCTACCGTCCGCGCCGCTCCGGCCCGTCCGCGGGCTTCGTCGTCTACGGCAGGGCCCCGGCGCCCACCGTCCGGCTGGCTCAGGAACTGCGGGACAGCGTCGAGACGCTGGTCACGGCGGCGGTGGACTTCGACCGCTCGCTCGGCTTCTCGTGGGACGCGGTGGGCTCGGCCCTCGGGGTCACCAAGCAGGCGGTGCACCGCCGTTACGGTGCGCGGCGGAACACCCCGCAGCCGGGTACCGCCGAGGTCGCCGCCGAGTCCGCACCCCGTCCGCTGCCCGCGCCGCCCGGTTCCTCCCCCGTGCTGCCCGCGGTGCCCGCGGCCCGTTCCATGCCGCCGCAGCCGTCGGCGGACCGTCCCGCGCCGCGCGAGGAGCTGCGCCCCGGCGCCTTCCCCGGCCCCCGCAACGGCTGACCGGAGCGCTTCCTCTGCCCTCACCGCGTCCGCACGGCGGGGGCGGCGGCCATGGCGGCGGGGCCGTACGGCCTCGTCAGCCGATGTCCGGCGGGTCGATCCTGATCCGTACCGGATCTCCGGTCCCACGGGCCGTCCGCGCCGCCTGAGCCGCCTTCAGGGCGGCGGCGAGCGCCGCCCCGCGCCCTGGCGGAACCCTGACCAGTGCCCGTTCCCAGGTCTCGCCCGGCGGTGCGTCCCCCTGCCTCCGGGGCCTGCCGGAGACGGCCCCCGGCAGCGGTACCGGTCCGAGGATCTCCGCCTCCGACGGCAGTTCCACGGCGGCCAGGTACGCGGCGATCGCCTCCGGCGGCCCGGTCACCGAAGCCATCCGGGACACCGGGGGGAAGCCGAGCTCGGCACGCTCCGCGAGTTCGCGGCGGGCATGGCCGACGGGGTCCCAGCGCACGAGGGCCTGGACGGGCCGCAGGGTCGGCTCGGCCACGATCACCACCGTGCCCCCCTCAGGCTGTCCCCGCACCAGTGAGGCTGCGGCCGTCCAGCGCCGCAGTGCCTCCTCGCCGGCCCGCAGGTCCGGCCGGCCGACCATCGCCCAGCCGTCCAGCAGCAGCGCGGCCGCGTAGCCGCCCTCCGCCACGGGTTCGGCCCCGGGCGTGCTGACCACCAGGGCGGGCTGGTCCGGTACGGAGTCCAGCACGTGGTCCCGGCCCGACGTCCGCACCGGAACGGCGGGAAACGCCCGGCCCAGCTCCTCGGCGGTCCGCCGGGCACCGACGATCCGGGCCCGCAGCCGCCCGCTGCCGCAGGCGGCGCAGCGCCAGGCCGTCTCGGCGCGTCCGCACCAGGCGCAGTTGAGATCCTGCTGGTCCGGAGCCTCCAGCGGCCCCGCGCAGTGCCCGCACCGCGCGGGTTCGCGGCAGCGCTCGCAGGCCAGCCGGGGTGCGTACCCGCGGCGCGGCACCTGGATCAGCACGGGACCGCTGCGCAGCCCGTCCCGTACGGTCTGCCAGGCGAGGCTGGGCAGCCGGGCGGAACGCGCCGCCCCGTCCCTCGCGAGCTCACCGTCGCCGACCGTACGCACCAGGGGCGCCGCGATCCGCAACTGCTCCCGGTCCGCGCGCAGAGGCAGCGCCCAGCCGCTCTCGACCAGCTGGGCGGCCTCGACGGTGCAGTGGGTACCGCCCAGGAGGAACGCGCACCGGCCGTGCGCCGCCCTCAGCTCCAGGACTTCCCGGACGTGCGGGAACGGGGCGTTGTCGTCGCTGTGACTGGAGTCCCCGTCGTCCCAGACGGCCACCAGGCCCAGATCGGCGACGGGGGCGAACATGGCGGCCCTGGTCCCGACCACCGCGCGCACCGAACCGCGCCGGACGGCGAGCCACTCCCGGTAGCGCTTCTCGGGCCCCGAGTCGGCGGTCAGCAGCGCGTGGCGCCCCTCCCCCATCACCTCGGTGAGCGCGGCGTCCACACGCCCCGCGGTCCGCCCGTCGGGTACGACGACGAGTGCGCCCCGTCCCGAGGCCAGCGTGGCGGCGACGGCCCTGGCGATCTCCTCGGGCCAGTGCGGCCCGGGCAGTGCGGTCCAGACGGCTCTGGGCGCACCGCCCTCGGCCAGTGCGCCGAGGAACGCGGGCCCCTGGGCGTACCGCTCCCAGGTGCCGGGGGCCGGTGCCGGGGGCGGTGGCAGCGGCGCGGGTGACGCCTTGGACTCCGCCCGGCCGTTCCTGGGCGGCACGGCGAGCTGCAGCACATCGGCGAGGCTGCCCGCGTAACGGTCGGCGACGGCCCGCGAGAGCGCGAGCAGCTCGGGGCCGAGCACCGGCTCGGGCGAGACGACGTAGGCGAGCGCCGCCAGGGCGCCCTGATAGTCCGACCCGGCACGCCGCTCGATCAGGAATCCGTCGATCAGCCCACCGCCCTCGCGCCGCCCGCCGCGGACCTGGCGCCCCCCGGCCCCGAACCGCACCCGCACCCGGACACCGGGCTGCGCCTCGGCGTCGAGCTCCTCCGGGACCGCGTAATCGAAATACTGATCGAGGTGAAGCGCGCCCTTGTTCACCAGGACCCGGGCGACCGGCAGCTCCTCGGCGAGCGCCGCGCCCCGCCAGGTGCGGGGCTTGGCCCGCGGCACCTTGGCCCGGCGCACGGTCTCCCGGATGAGCGCAAGCTGCTCCGGTGCCCCGGCCTCGGGCTCGTCGGACCGCTCGTCTTCGCTGCTCACAGCCAAATTCCTACCAGACGCCACTGACACCGGTCGCGCCTCCCGCAGCGCACGCACAGGGGCCCGGACACCGTGTACGGCATCCGGGCCCCGGAGGGCTGACGTCGGCCGGGCTAGAGCCCCGCCGCCGCACGCAGCGCGTCCACGCGGTCGGTGCGCTCCCAGGTGAAGTCGGGCAGCTCACGGCCGAAGTGGCCGTACGCGGCGGTCTGGGCGTAGATCGGGCGGAGCAGGTCGAGGTCGCGGATGATCGCGGCCGGACGGAGGTCGAAGACCTCGCCGATCGCGTGCTCGATCTTCTCCGTCTCGACGGTGGCGGTGCCGAAGGTCTCGACGAACAGACCCACCGGCTCGGCCTTGCCGATCGCGTACGCGACCTGGACCTCGCAGCGGGCGGCGAGACCGGCCGCGACGACGTTCTTCGCCACCCAGCGCATGGCGTACGCCGCCGAGCGGTCGACCTTCGACGGGTCCTTGCCGGAGAAGGCGCCGCCGCCGTGGCGGGCCATGCCGCCGTAGGTGTCGATGATGATCTTCCGGCCGGTCAGACCGGCGTCACCCATCGGACCGCCGATCTCGAAGCGGCCGGTCGGGTTCACCAGGAGCCGGTAGCCCTCGGTGTCCAGCTTGATGCCGTCCTCGATGAGCTGCGCCAGGACGTGCTCGACGACGAACTCACGGATGTCGGGCGCGAGGAGCGAGTCCAGGTCGATGTCGGACGCGTGCTGCGAGGAGACGACGACCGTGTCGAGGCGGACGGCCTTGTCACCGTCGTACTCGATGGTGACCTGGGTCTTGCCGTCGGGACGCAGGTACGGGATGGTCCCGTTCTTGCGGACCTCCGACAGCCGGCGGGAGAGCCGGTGCGCCACGTGGATCGGGAGCGGCATCAGCTCGGGCGTCTCGTCGCAGGCGTAGCCGAACATGAGGCCCTGGTCGCCGGCGCCCTGCTTGTCGAGCTCGTCCTCGTCGCCCTCGACGCGCTTCTCGTACGCCGTGTCGACACCCTGGGCGATGTCCGGGGACTGCGCTCCGATGGACACGGACACGCCGCAGGAGGCTCCGTCGAAGCCCTTCTTGGAGGAGTCGTAGCCGATCTCCAGCACCTTGTTGCGCACGAGGTTGGGGATGTCGGCGTAGGCCTTGGTGGTGACCTCACCCGCGACATGCACCAGACCAGTAGTGATCAAGGTCTCGACGGCGACACGCGAGGAAGGGTCCTCACGCAGGAGCGCGTCGAGAATCGTGTCGCTGATCTGGTCAGCGATCTTGTCGGGGTGGCCCTCGGTAACGGACTCCGAGGTGAAGAGACGGCGGGACACATCGCTCCCTGGGGTTGCAGCGGCTGCTGGCTGATCATTGATGGACCTCCGGGAGCTGCGCCCGGCACGTTCCGTCGACCAGTTTATCGGTCGCTTCCGGTGAATGGGCCACGCGTCTCGCCCCTTGGGAGCTCTGTGACCGGCGGCACTGTTGACGTCAGTACGACAATCACTCCTTCCGGGTGTGAGAAATGACCGAATTTCTTGAGCTTCCATCCCGCCGGAGCGGCAACTGAGCAATCTAGCCGAAGCGCGCCGCCACCAGGTCCCAAACCGTGTCGGCGAGTGCTTCTTTCGGCCCGTACGGCACAGCGGTCTCGCCGCCTTCGGCCGAGAGCACCACCGCTTCGTTCTCCTCGGACCCGAAGGTCTTGCGCTCCCCCACCTCGTTGACCACGAGCAGGTCGCAGCCCTTGCGGCGGAGCTTCTCGCGGCCGTTGGCGAGGACGTCGTCGGTCTCCGCGGCGAAACCGACGACGACCTGGCCGGGGCGGGCCCGGTCCGCGGAGACCTCGGCGAGGATGTCGGGATTGCGGACGAGGACCAGGGGCGCCGGCTCCTGGCCGTCCTTCTTCTTGATCTTGCCCGCGGCGTAGTCCGCGGGACGGAAGTCGGCGACCGCCGCGGCCATCACCACCACATCGGCGTCGGCCACCGCCTTCAGCACGGCCTCGCGCAGCTGTACGGCGGTTCCGGCGCGCAGGACGTCGGCGCCCGCGGGGTCGGGCAGTCCGGTGTTCGCCTCGATCAGCGTCACCCGGGCGCCGCGGGCGACAGCGGTGCGCGCCAGCGCGTAGCCCTGCTTGCCGGAGGAGCGGTTGCCGAGGTAGCGGACCGGGTCGAGGGGCTCCCGGGTGCCGCCGGCGCTGATGACCACGTGCCGGCCTGCGAGGTCGGGTTCGGCCGGTCCGCGGGTCAGGACGCGGCGGCAGACCTCGAAGATCTCACCCGGGTCCGGCAGCCGGCCCTTGCCGGTGTCGACGCCGGTGAGGCGGCCGACAGCGGGCTCGATGACGACGGCGCCGCGGCGGCGCAGCGTGGCCACGTTCTCCTGCGTGGCCGGGTGCTCCCACATCTCGGTGTGCATCGCCGGTGCGAAGACGACCGGACAGCGGGCGGTGAGGAGCGTGTTGGTGAGGAGGTCGTCGGCGAGGCCGTGGGCGGCCTTGGCGAGCATGTCGGCGGTGGCGGGGGCGACCACGACGAGGTCGGCCGCCTGCCCGATCCGGACGTGCGGCACCTCGTGCACGCTGTCCCAGACCTCGCTCGACACGGGGTTGCCGGAGAGCGCCGACCAGGTGGCGGCCCCGACGAAGTTCAGCGACGCCCCGGTCGGCACGACCCGGACGTCATGACCGGACTCGGTCAGCCGGCGCAGCAGTTCGCACGCCTTGTAGGCGGCGATGCCACCGCTGACCCCCAGGACGACCTTCGGCTTGTCCACTGCGTCTCCCCGCACTCGTTTCTCCGCGCAACCGATGCGCACCCGGCTGCCCGCAGCCGGGGGACGTACGCACTCCATGCTGCCTCACCGCATGGGACGGCCCTCGGCGGGCCCGGCCCCGGACACACCACAGGCCCGGCGGTGATGACCGCCGGGCCTGTGGTGAAGGTGCGTTTCCTGCCTACTGTGCGGGGCCCTCGATGGCCTCGGAGGTCAGCAGGCCCGCGTTGATCTCGCGGAGCGCGATCGAGAGCGGCTTCTCGTGCACGTGGGTGTCGACGAGCGGACCGACGTACTCGAGGAGGCCTTCACCGAGCTGCGAGTAGTACGCGTTGATCTGGCGCGCGCGCTTGGCCGCGTAGATCACGAGGCTGTACTTCGAGTCGGTGGCCTCGAGGAGCTCATCAATCGGCGGGTTGATGATGCCCTCGGGCGTGGTGATGGAAGAGGACACTCTCTGCCTTCCGAAGGGGATAGAGATCAAAGAGATCTTTGATCATGCTGGTTCCGCAGTGGTGATGCTCTGCGTCCGCGGGGGCCGACGAGGTCAGTCGTCGATGCCGCGGAGGCCGGAAGCCTGCAGCATCAACGTTAGCAGCTCGCGTGCCACGTCCTCGACCGAGGTGTTGACAAGAGTCGTATCGAACTCCGCCTCGGCGGCCAGCTCGACCTTCGCCGCCGTGAGACGGCGCTCGATCACGTCGGGCGCCTCCGTCCCGCGGCCGGTGAGCCGGCGGACCAGCTCGTCCCAGCTCGGCGGCGCCAGGAAGACGAGCTGCGCGTCGGGCATCGACTGGCGGACCAGGCGGGCACCCTGCAGATCGATCTCCAGCAGCACCGGTTCGCCCGCCTCGAGGCGCTCCAGCACGGCCCGGCGTGGGGTGCCGTAACGGTTGCCCGCGAACTCCGCCCACTCCAGCAGCTCGCCGTTGGCGATCAGCTTGTCGAACTCCTCGGTGTCCACGAAGAAGTAGTGGACGCCGTTGCGTTCGCCGGGGCGCGGTTTGCGGGTCGTGGCCGACACCGAGAGCCAGACCTCGGGGTGAACCTTGCGCATATGAGCGACGACCGTGCTCTTACCGACCCCGGAGGGGCCGGAGAGCACGGTCAGCCGCGGACGTACGTCCGGGGGTACGGGGGAGTTCCCCCGGGATGTTGCAGCCATGGAGCGATTATCCCGCTTCTCAGGAGTGCCTGAGAACGTCAGGCGGCACTGCCGCCGAACTCACGCTCCAAAGATGCGATCTGGTTGGAGCCAAGACCCCGGACCCGGCGGCTCTCGGAGATGCCGAGCCGCTCCATGATCTGCTTGGCGCGGACCTTGCCCACGCCCGGCAGGGACTCCAGCAGGGCGGAGACCTTCATCTTGCCGATGACGTCGTTCTCCTGGCCCGACTTGATGACCTCGTGGAGGGAGGCGCCGGAATGCTTGAGTCGATTCTTGACCTCGGCCCGCTCCCGGCGAGCCGCGGCGGCCTTTTCGAGCGCGGCTGCGCGCTGTTCAGGGGTAAGGGGCGGAAGAGCCACGCCTACGTCACCTCGGATGTCGATCTGTCGGATACGGACCGCTGAGGAACGTGAAAGCCCCACAGCCGGTGAGCAACGAACAACCTGTGCTCGTTAGCTCTCGACGGAGACTAGCGGCCACGGCCGCCTGAGTCAGCGAGAACAGACGAAAAGTCCTGGTCAGCCTCAGCCGACCAGGACATTTCCGTCATAACAACCCGGATTTCTGGTCAGGATTCCGTCAACGCGCTGTTACGTGGCATGGTCAGCCATCCGAGACGGCTGCGCGGACCTCGTCCGCGAACCGACCGGCGGCTTCGCGCAGCCCTGACGCGTCCGGTCCGTGGCGCAGCACGCCCCGGCTCACGCTCGGCACCACATTGCCCACCGAGGCGCCGAACACACCGGGCAGATCCGCGGGAGTGGCGCCCTGGGCGCCGATGCCGGGAGCGAGCAGCGGACCGTTGATCGCCAGATTCACACCCGCGTCCCCGAGCGTGGCACCGACGACCGCCCCGACGGAGCCGAGCGGCGCCGCGCCCTCGTTCTCGGCGGCCATGTGGTCGAGCATCAGCTGGGCCAGCGGCCGGCCGTCCGCGGCGGTGGCACGCTGGACCTCGGCGCCCTCCGGGTTGGAGGTGAGGGCGAGGACGAAGACGCCCGAGCCGGAGATCGCGGCCGCGTCGAGCGCCGGGCGCAGCGAGCCGAAGCCGAGGTACGGCGAGACGGTGACCGCGTCGGAGAACAGCGGCGAGTCCTTGTCGAGGTACGTGGCCGCGTAGGCGCCCATGGTGGAGCCGATGTCCCCGCGCTTGGCGTCCATGAGCACCAGGGCCCCGGCGGCGCGCGCCTCCTCGACGGCCTTCTCCAGGACGGCGATGCCGCGCGAGCCGAATCGCTCGAAGAACGCCGACTGCGGCTTGAGCACGGCGACCCGGTCGGCCAGTGCCTCGACGACGGTACGGGTGAAGCGCTCCAGGCCCGCGATGTCGTCGTTCAGGCCCCAGGAGGTGAGGAGCGAGGCGTGCGGGTCGATGCCCACGCAGAGCGGTCCGCGGGTGTCCATGGCGCGGCGCAGACGGGCGCCGAAGGGTTCGAGGGTCACTGCATGACCTTCCGTGTCGAGGCGCCGACGGCTTCGGCGAGGGTGGCGTACGGGGAGGCGGCAAGGCGGGCGGCCAGGCCCTTGTGGATCGAACGGGCGTAGAACGGGCCCTCGTAGATGAAGGCGCTGTAGCCCTGGACGAGCGTGGCACCGGCGAGGATGCGCTGCCAGGCGTCCTCGGCGTTCTCGACGCCCCCGACACCGACGAGGGTGATCCGGGTCCCCACACGGGCGTACAGGCGGCTCAGGACCTCCAGGGAGCGCTCCTTGAGGGGTGCGCCGGAGAGTCCGCCGGTCTCCTTGACCAGCGACGCCGGGGACTTCAGTCCGAGACTGTCGCGGGCGATGGTGGTGTTGGTGGCGATGATGCCGTCCAGACCTAGCTCGACGGCGAGGTCCGCGACCGCGTCGACGTCGTCGTCCGCCAGGTCGGGGGCGATCTTGACGAGCAGCGGGACCCGGCGGTCCGTGACCGTACGGTCGGCGGCCTCGCGCACCGCCGAGAGCAGCGGCCGGAGCGCCTCGGTGGCCTGGAGGTTGCGCAGGCCGGGGGTGTTGGGCGAGGAGACGTTGACGACGAGGTAGTCGGCGTGGGCGGCGAGCCGCTCGGTGGACTTGACGTAGTCCCCCACCGCCTCGGCCTCGGGGACCACCTTGGTCTTGCCGATGTTGACGCCGACCGTCGTACGGAAGACGGGCCTGCGGGCGGCCAGGCGTTCGGCGACGGCCGCGGAGCCCTCGTTGTTGAAGCCCATGCGGTTGATCAGCGCACGGTCCGCGACGAGCCGGAAGAGGCGCTGCTTCGGGTTGCCGGGCTGCGGTTCACCGGTGACCGTGCCGATCTCGATGTGGTCGAACCCGAGCATCGACATGCCGTCGATCGCGATCGCGTTCTTGTCGAAGCCGGCGGCGAGCCCGAACGGGCCGTGCATCCTCAGCCCGAGGGCCTCGGTGCGCAGTTCCTCGTAGCGGGGGGCGAGCGCGGCGGCGACGAAGGTCCGCAGCACGGGGACGCGGGCCGCGAGGCGGATCCAGCGGAAGGCCAGGTAGTGGGCCTGCTCCGGGTCCATGCGCTTGAAGACCAGCTGGAAGAAGAGTTTGTACATCACACAGTCCTCATGAAGAGGGGGACACCGTTTCCGGTGTCCCCCCTGCTGGCGTCCTAGGGTCTTTCGTTCGGATCAGGCCGGATCAGGGAGCGGGGTCCGGTGCGTGCAGCTGCAAGGCGGAGGAGGGAGCCCACGCGATGGGGTCTCCTCTGCTCGAGCGAAGCCGAGAGCTCGGGGAAGTAAGCGACGACGACAACGCCGGAGGGGGTCCCCCCTGGCCCTTAAGGCCTTGGGGGAGTGCGTGCCGGACCCCGCGAGCCCGGCATGATCCGAACGGGAGGCCCTAGTCGCGGGCCGCGGTCAGATGTTCCGCGTGTTCCTGGAGGGAACGTACGCCGACGTCACCGTGGTTGAGCGCGTCGATGCCCTGGACGGCGGCGGCGAGCGCCTGGACCGTGGTGAGGCACGGCACCGACCGGGCGACGGCCGCGGTGCGGATCTCGTAGCCGTCGAGCCTGCCGCCCGTTCCGTACGGCGTGTTGACGATGAGGTCGACCTGGCCGTCGTGGATCAGCTGGACGATGGTCTTCTCGCCGTTGGGGCCCTCGCCCTCGGACTGCTTGCGCACGATGGTGGCGTTGATGCCGTTGCGCTTGAGCACCTCGGCCGTGCCGGACGTGGCCATCAGCTCGAAGCCGTGGGCGACGAGCTCGCGGGCCGGGAAGATCATCGAGCGCTTGTCGCGGTTGGCGACGGAGATGAAGGCGCGGCCCTTGGTGGGCAGCGGGCCGTACGCGCCGGCCTGCGACTTGGCGTACGCCGTGCCGAAGACCGAGTCGATGCCCATGACCTCACCGGTGGAGCGCATCTCCGGGCCGAGGACCGTGTCGACGCCGCGGCCGTGGATGTCGCGGAAGCGCGACCACGGCATGACGGCCTCCTTGACGGAGATCGGCGCGTCGAGCGGCAGGGTGCCGCCGTCGCCCTGCTTCGGCAGCAGGCCCTCCTCGCGCAGCTCGGCGACGGTCGCGCCCAGCGAGATGCGGGCGGCGGCCTTCGCGAGCGGGACCGCGGTCGCCTTCGAGGTGAAGGGGACGGTCCGCGAGGCGCGCGGGTTGGCTTCGAGCACGTAGAGGATGTCGCCGGAGAGCGCGAACTGGATGTTGATCAGGCCGCGTACGCCGACGCCCTTGGCGATGCCCTCGGTCGAGGCCCGCAGGCGCTTGATGTCGAAGCCGCCGAGCGTGATCGGGGGCAGTGCGCAGGCGGAGTCGCCGGAGTGGATGCCGGCCTCCTCGATGTGCTCCATGACGCCGCCGAGGTACAGCTCGGTGCCGTCGTAGAGCGCGTCGACGTCGATCTCGATCGCGTCGTCGAGGAAGCGGTCGACCAGGACCGGCCGGGTGGGGCTGATCTCGGTGGACTCGGCGATGTACGAGGAGAGGCGCGCCTCGTCGTACACGATCTCCATGCCGCGGCCGCCGAGCACGTACGACGGGCGTACGAGGACGGGGTAGCCGATCTCGTCGGCGATGGCCTTGGCCTCGGAGAACGTGGTCGCCGTGCCGTGCTTCGGGGCGGGCAGACCGGCCTCGGCGAGGACCCGGCCGAAGGCACCGCGGTCCTCGGCGGCGTGGATGGCCTCCGGGGAGGTGCCCACGATCGGCACGCCGTTGTCCTTGAGCGCCTGCGCCAGGCCGAGCGGGGTCTGGCCGCCGAGCTGGACGATGACACCGGCGATCGGGCCCGCGAGGGACTCGGCGTGCACGATCTCCAGGACGTCCTCGAGGGTGAGCGGCTCGAAGTACAGCCGGTCGGAGGTGTCGTAGTCCGTGGAGACGGTCTCCGGGTTGCAGTTGACCATCACGGTCTCGTAGCCCGCGTCGCTCAGTGCGAAGGAGGCGTGGACGCAGGAGTAGTCGAACTCGATGCCCTGGCCGATGCGGTTCGGACCGGATCCGAGGATGATCACCGCGGGCTTGGTGCGGGACGCGACCTCGCTCTCCTCGTCGTAGGAGGAGTAGAAGTACGGCGTGTTGGCGGCGAACTCCGCGGCACAGGTGTCCACCGTCTTGTAGACCGGGCGGATGCCCAGGGCGTGCCGTACCTCGCGCACGACGTCCTCGCGCAGACCGCGGATCTCGCCGATCTGGGCGTCGGAGAAGCCGTGCCGCTTGGCCTCGGCGAGCAGCTCGGTGTCGAGGCGCTCGGCGGCGGCCAGCTCGTCGGCGATCTCCTTGATCAGGAAGAGCTGGTCGACGAACCAGGGGTCGATCTTCGTGGCGTCGAAGACCTCTTCCTGGGTGGCGCCGGCGCGGATCGCCTGCATGACGGTGTTGATGCGGCCGTCCGTGGGGCGGACCGCCTCGGCGAGCAGCTCGGCCTTGTCGCCGGGCTCGCCGGTGAAGGCGAACTGCGAGCCCTTCTTCTCCAGGGAGCGCAGGGCCTTCTGCAGCGCCTCGGTGAAGTTGCGGCCGATCGCCATGGCCTCGCCCACCGACTTCATGGTGGTGGTGAGGGTGGAGTCGGCGGAGGGGAACTTCTCGAAGGCGAAGCGCGGGGCCTTCACGACGACGTAGTCGAGGGTCGGCTCGAAGGAGGCCGGCGTCTTCTCGGTGATGTCGTTGGGGATCTCGTCGAGCGTGTAGCCGACAGCCAGCTTGGCGGCGATCTTGGCGATCGGGAAGCCGGTGGCCTTCGAGGCGAGCGCCGAGGAGCGGGAGACGCGCGGGTTCATCTCGATCACGATGACCCGGCCGTCGGTCGGGTCGATGGCGAACTGGATGTTGCAGCCGCCGGTGTCGACACCGACCTCGCGGATGATCGCGATGCCGATGTCGCGCAGCCGCTGGTACTCGCGGTCGGTGAGGGTCATCGAGGGGGCGACGGTGATCGAGTCACCGGTGTGGACGCCCATCGGGTCGAAGTTCTCGATGGAGCAGACGACCACGACGTTGTCGTTCTTGTCGCGCATCAGCTCCAGCTCGTACTCCTTCCAGCCCAGGATGGACTCCTCCAGGAGCACCTCGGTGGTCGGCGAGAGCGTGAGGCCCTGTCCGGCGATGCGGCGCAGCTCGTCCTCGTCGTGGGCGAAGCCGGAACCGGCGCCGCCCATGGTGAAGGACGGGCGGACGACGACGGGGTAGCCGCCGAGGGTGTCGACGCCCTCGATGATGTCGTCCATGGTGTGGCAGATGACGGAGCGGGCGGACTCGCCGTAACCGATCTTCGCCTTGACGGCTTCGACGACGCCCTTGAAGAGGTCGCGGTCCTCGCCCTTGTTGATGGCCTCGACGTTGGCGCCGATGAGCTCGACGCCGTACTTCTCCAGGACACCGTTCTCGTGCATGGAGATCGCGGTGTTGAGCGCGGTCTGGCCGCCCAGCGTCGGGAGGAGCGCGTCGGGGCGCTCCTTGGCGATGATCTTCTCGACGAACTCGGGGGTGATCGGCTCGACGTACGTGGCGTCGGCGATCTCCGGGTCGGTCATGATCGTGGCCGGGTTGGAGTTGACCAGGATGACGCGCAGGCCCTCGGCCTTGAGAACGCGGCAGGCCTGGGTGCCGGAGTAGTCGAATTCGGCGGCCTGCCCGATGACGATCGGGCCGGAGCCGATGACCAGGACGGACTGGATATCGGAGCGCTTAGGCACGCTGGCCCTCCATCAGGGTAACGAAACGGTCGAAGAGGTACGCGGCGTCGTGCGGGCCTGCAGCTGCTTCGGGGTGGTACTGGACGCTGAAGGCGGGCCGGTCCAGGAGCTGGAGGCCTTCGACGACCTGGTCGTTCAGGCAGACGTGGGAGACCTCGGCGCGGCCGAACTCGGTGTCGGAGACCTTGTCGAGGGGGGCGTCGACGGCGAAGCCGTGGTTGTGCGCGGTGACCTCGACCTTGCCGGTCGTGCGGTCCTGCACGGGCTGGTTGATGCCGCGGTGGCCGTACTTCAGCTTGTACGTGCCGAAGCCCAGTGCGCGGCCCAGGATCTGGTTGCCGAAGCAGATGCCGAAGAGCGGGGTCTTCCGCTCCAGGACGCCCTGCATGACGGAGACGGGGTGGTCGGCGGTCGACGGGTCGCCGGGGCCGTTGGAGAAGAAGACTCCGTCGGGCTTCACCGCGTACACCTCGTCGAGGGTGGCGGTGGCGGGCAGGACGTGCACCTCGATGCCGCGCTCGGCCATGCGGTGCGGGGTCATGCCCTTGATGCCGAGGTCGATCGCGGCGACGGTGAACTTCTTGGTGCCGATCGCCGGGACGACGTACGTCTCCTTGGTGGCGACCTCGGCGGCGAGGTCGGCGCCGCTCATCTCGGGCGCCTGGCGCACCTTGGCGAGCAGTATGCCCTCGTCCGCGATGGCGTTGCCGGAGAAGATGCCGACGCGCATCGCGCCGCGCTCGCGGAGGTGGCGGGTCAGCGCACGGGTGTCGATGCCGCTGATGCCGACGATGCCCTGGCTGACGAGCTCCTCGTCCAGCGAGCGCCGGGAGCGCCAGTTGGAGGGCTTGCGGGCGGGGTCGCGGACGACGTATCCGGCGACCCAGATCTGCTTCGACTCGGCGTCGTCGTCGTTCACACCGGTGTTGCCGATGTGCGGGGCGGTCATCACGACGACCTGGCGGTGGTACGAGGGATCGGTCAGCGTTTCCTGGTAACCGGTCATGCCGGTGGAGAACACCGCTTCGCCGAAGGTCTCCCCCACGGCCCCGTAGGCGCGGCCGCGGAAGGAGCGGCCGTCCTCCAGGACGAGTACGGCGGGAGCTTTGTCGGCTCCCCGGGTGGAGATCGTCATCGTGCGGTGCCTTCCGTAGTGCTGGTGAGGTGGTTGACGGCGTCGACCCAGGCCGGGTGCTCGGCGGCGTGGTCGGAGCGGAAACCGGAGTCGATCAGCCTGTCGCCGTGCGCCCAGGTGATGACCAGGAGGCCGCCCTCGGGGAGGACCTTGCCGGCGAGCGCCTTGTCGAGCCGGGCCTCGCGCAGTGCGGCGGCGGGGACGAAGAAGTCGGCCGCGCCGGGGCGTACGACGTCGAGGCCCTGCTCCGTGAGGGTGAGTTCCACCCGGCTGCGGGTGCCGAGGCCGTGGGCGACGATGCGGTCGAGCCACTGTCCCGCAGTGGTCGACGCGTGGTAGCGGCCGGTCAGCGTGAGCAGCTTCTCGCCGTCCGCGAATCCTTCGGGGGCCGTGGCGAGCTCGGGCAGATCGGACTGGAGGCTGCCGCGCCACTTCCACCCCTGGCGCATCAGCCAGTAGACGAAAGCGATGAAGACGACCAGTCCGAGGACCCAGCTGATGCGGGCGGACCAGTCGGTCACCTCCGCCGACTTCTGCTCGGCGGCCAGCTGGTACAGCTGATAACTGGGGTTGAGTGTTGTCACGCGAGCTTCCCGTCGACGACCGTGGCACGGCCCCGCAGGAAGGTGTGGGTCACTCGGCCCGGCAGCTCGCGACCCTCGTACGGAGTGTTGCGGCTGCGGGACGCGAAGCCCGCGGGGTCCACGGCTCCACGGTATGCCGGATCGACCAGTGTGAGGTTGGCGGGCTCACCCGCCGAGACGGGCCGGCCGTGTCCTTCGAGCCGGCCGATGGCCGCGGGACGGAACGACATGCGGTCGGCGACGCCCGCCCAGTCGATGAGACCGGTGTCCACCATCGTCTGCTGGACCACGGACAGCGCGGTCTCCAGGCCCACCATGCCCATGGCGGCGGCGGCCCACTCGCAGTCCTTGTCCTCGTGCGGGTGCGGGGCGTGGTCGGTGGCGACGCAGTCGATCGTGCCGTCGGCGAGCGCCTCGCGCAGGGCCATCACGTCGGCCTCGGTGCGCAGCGGCGGGTTCACCTTGTAGACGGGGTCGTAGGTCCGTACGAGCTCGTCGGTGAGGAGCAGGTGGTGCGGGGTGACCTCGGCGGTGACGTTCCAGCCCTTGGACTTGGCCCAGCGGACGATCTCCACGGAGCCGGCGGTCGAGAGGTGGCAGATGTGCACCCGGGAGTCGACGTGGGCGGCGAGCAGTACGTCGCGGGCGATGATCGACTCCTCGGCGACGGCGGGCCAGCCGCCGAGACCGAGCTCGGCCGAGACGATGCCCTCGTTCATCTGGGCGCCCTCGGTGAGGCGGGGCTCCTGCGCATGCTGGGCGACGACGCCGTCGAACGCCTTCACGTACTCCAGGGCGCGTCGCATGATCACCGCGTCGTCGACGCACTTGCCGTCGTCGGAGAAGACCTTCACTCCGGCGGCGGAGTCGTGCATGGCTCCGAGCTCGGCGAGCTGCTTGCCCTCCAGGCCGACGGTGACGGCGCCGATGGGCTGCACGTCGCAGTAGCCGGACTCCTTGCCGAGCCGCCAGACCTGCTCGACGACGCCCGCGGTGTCGGCTACGGGGAATGTGTTGGCCATGGCGTGGACGGCGGTGAAGCCGCCGACGGCCGCGGCCCGGGTGCCGGTGAGCACCGTCTCGGAGTCCTCGCGGCCGGGCTCGCGCAGGTGCGTGTGCAGGTCGACGAGGCCGGGCAGCAGGACCTGGCCCGCGGCCTCGATCACGGTGGCGTCGCCGGCGTCGAGTCCGGTGCCGACCGCGGAGATGGTCTCGCCGTCGATGAGGACGTCCTGGGGCTCGCCGCCGAGGACCTTCGCACCGCGGATAAGGATCTTGCTCATGGTTACTTGTTCTCCTCGGTACGGTTGTGAACGGCGGGAGCGGCGGGCTCGGAGCCGCCGAGCAGCAGGTAGAGCACGGCCATGCGGATCGACACGCCGTTGGCGACCTGCTCGACGACCGTGCAGCGGTCGGAGTCGGCGACGTCGGCGGTGATCTCCATGCCGCGGACCATCGGGCCGGGGTGCATGACGATGGCGTGCTCGGGCATGCGCGCCATGCGCAGGCCGTCCAGGCCGTAGCGGCGCGAGTACTCGCGCTCGGTCGGGAAGTACGCGGCGTTCATCCGTTCGCGCTGCACACGGAGCATCATCACCGCGTCGGACTTCGGCAGCACCTCGTCGAGGCTGTAGCTGACGTCGCAGGGCCACTGCTCGACACCGACGGGCACCAGGGTGGGCGGGGCCACCAGGGTGACGTGCGCGCCGAGCGTGGTCAGCAGGTGGACGTTGGACCGGGCCACCCGGCTGTGCAGGATGTCGCCGACGATCGTGATGCGGCGGCCTTCGAGGTCCCGGCCGAGCCCCGCGTCGGCTCCGACCAGCCTGCGGCGCATCGTGAAGGCGTCCAGCAGTGCCTGGGTGGGGTGCTCGTGCGTGCCGTCGCCCGCGTTGACGACGGCCCCGTCGATCCAGCCCGATGTCGCGAGGCGGTACGGAGCCCCCGAGGCGCCGTGCCGGATGACGACGGCGTCGGCGCCCATCGCCTCCAGGGTCAGGGCGGTGTCCTTGAGGGACTCGCCCTTGGAGACGGACGAGCCCTTCGCGGAGAAGTTGATGACGTCGGCGGACAGCCGCTTGGCGGCGGCCTCGAACGAGATGCGGGTGCGCGTCGAGTCCTCGAAGAAGAGGTTGACGACGGTACGGCCGCGCAGGGTGGGGAGCTTCTTGATCGGCCGGTCCGCGACCCGGGCCATTTCCTCGGCGGTGTCGAGGATCAGGACGGCGTCGTCGCGGGTGAGATCTGCGGCCGAGATGAGGTGACGCTTCATCTGGGGTTCTCCGTGGATGGTGGAGGGATCAGGCATGCGGGCGTGCGGAAGCTGCCGTACGGCCACTGGAGCGGCGTACGGGGCGCGGAGCTACTGCTCGCCCGCCGGGACGGTCTGCTTGACGCCGAGCAGCACGGCGTCGCGGCCGTCCTCCTCGGCGAGCTGGACCTTGACCGTCTCCCGCAGCGACGTGGGGAGGTTCTTGCCGACGTAGTCGGCACGGATCGGGAGTTCACGGTGGCCGCGGTCGACGAGGACCGCGAGCTGCACGGCGCGTGGACGGCCGATGTCGCCGAGCGCGTCGAGTGCGGCGCGGATCGTGCGGCCGGAGAAGAGCACGTCGTCGACCAGGACGACGAGCCTGCCCTCGATGCCCTCACCGGGGATCTCCGTGCGGGCAAGGGCGCGCGCGGGGCGCATCCTCAGGTCGTCGCGGTACATCGTGATGTCGAGCGATCCGACCGGCGTCTTCCGGCCGGTGATCTCTTCGAGTTTCCCGGCGAGCCGGGAGGCGAGGTAGACCCCCCGCGTCGGGATGCCGAGGAGCACCACGTCGTCGGCGCCCTTGGCGCGTTCGACGATCTCGTGGGCGATTCGGGTCAGTACCCGGGCGATGTCGGGAGCCTCGAGAACGGGGCGTGCCGCATTGCCGTGGTCGTCATGCTGTGCGTCCATAAGAAACGGACCTCCTTCTCCGCCTCACTGGACGGACGTTAAAGGACGTCGAAATTGCGTCATCCACGTTACCAGGGCTTGTGCGAGCCCCGACCCCGCCCCCGGGAGGTGGCAGTCCGGACCTTTCAGCTTGACGCATCCAAGTAACGCTGCGTAACCTCACAGTGAGTTACCAGCCACGCGGCGGAGCCGCAGAATGTTCCAGCGTCCGGGGAGCCTTATGTCCAGCGAATACGCAAAACAGCTCGGGGCCAAGCTCCGCGCCATCCGCACCCAGCAGGGCCTCTCCCTCCACGGCGTGGAGGAGAAGTCGCAGGGCCGCTGGAAGGCCGTAGTGGTCGGTTCGTACGAGCGCGGCGACCGCGCCGTGACCGTGCAGCGCCTTGCCGAGCTGGCGGATTTCTATGGCGTCCCGGTGCAGGAGCTCCTGCCCGGCACGACGCCCGGCGGTGCTGCCGAGCCGCCGCCGAAGCTCGTCCTCGACCTGGAGCGCCTCGCCCACGTCCCGCCGGAGAAGGCCGGACCGCTGCAGCGTTACGCGGCGACGATCCAGAGCCAGCGCGGCGACTACAACGGCAAGGTGCTCTCGATCCGCCAGGACGATCTGCGCACGCTGGCCGTGATCTACGACCAGTCGCCGTCCGTGCTCACGGAGCAGCTGATCAGCTGGGGCGTTCTGGACGCCGACGCGCGCCGCGCAGTGGCCCACGACGAGGGCTGACAGCCGCAGCAGAAACGTACCGCCGGGTAGGCGGGGGCCCTCGCGGGCACCCCGCCGGCCCGGCGTTTCCGTTCCCGGCGCCTTTCCGTTTCCGGGGCGGCTCGCACCTCGGCAGGTGTGGGGCGCGGCCCTGCCGGGCGGGGTGGCGGCGCCGGGCACGCCGAAGGGCCCACAGCTCGCGCCATGGGCCCTTCGTTCGGCTGAACACCGCCGGGCTACTGCTCCCGGCGGAGGTTCGGCTTGAGATCCTTGAAACGGGCCAGCAGGCCGTTCACGAAGGACGGGGAGTCGTCCGTGGAGAACTCCTTGGCGAGCTGGACCGCCTCATCGATCACCACGGCGTCCGGGGTCGAGTCCATCCAGATCAGCTCGTACGCGCCGAGCCTGAGGATGCTCCGGTCGACGACCGGCATGCGGTCGATCTCCCAGTCCACGGCATAGGTGACGATGAGGTCGTCGATGCGGTCCGCGTACTGCGCGTACCCCTCGACGAGCTCCATGGTGAATTCGCCGACCGGCGGCTGACGGTCGTCGGTCCGCGAGAGCCGAACCCAGTCCGCGAGGACCGTCTGCACGGACTCACCGCGCTGGTCGGCCTCGAAGAGGATCTGGAAGGCGCGCTTGCGGGCCTTGTTCCGGGCAGCCACGGTTAGCTGTTCACCCGGCCGAGGTAGTCGCCCGTACGGGTGTCGACCTTGATCTTCTCGCCGGTGGTGATGAAGAGCGGGACGCCGATCTCGTAGCCCGTCTCCAGGGTGGCGGGCTTGCTGCCACCGGTGGAGCGGTCACCCTGGACACCCGGGTCGGTGTGCTGGATCGTCAGCTCGACCGCGGCCGGCAGCTCGACGTAGAGCACCTCGCCCTCGTGCTGCGCGACCGAAGCGGTGAAGCCCTCGATCAGGAAGTTGGCGGCGTCGCCGACAGCCTTGCGGTCGACCATCAGCTGGTCGTACGTGTTCATGTCCATGAAGACGAAGTACTCGCCGTCCATGTACGAGAACTGCATGTCTCGGCGGTCAATGGTGGCCGTTTCGACCTTCACGCCGGCGTTGAACGTCTTGTCGACGACCTTGCCGGAGAGCACGTTCTTGAGCTTGGTACGCACGAAAGCCGGGCCCTTGCCGGGCTTGACGTGCTGGAACTCGACGACGGACCAGAGCTGGCCTCCGTCGAGCTTGAGCACCAGGCCGTTCTTGAGGTCGTTCGTGGAAGCCACGGTTGCGGAATCTCCTGGACTGAAGCTGGTGGACGACAAAGGATGCGCGCTAGAGCGCGAGCAGCTCCTTGGTCGTAATGGTGAGTAGCTCGGGTCCGCCGTCCGCCTCGGGGCGCACGACGAGCGTGTCATCGATCCGGACACCGCCCCGGCCCGGGAGGTGGACCCCCGGTTCGACGGTGACCGGCACACAAGCGTCCAGTTTACCCATGGCTGTCGGTGCCAGCTGCGGGTCCTCGTCGATTTCGAGCCCTACCCCGTGCCCGGTCCATGCCTGGAGGCCCTCCGTGTGACCCGCCGATTCCAGCAGATGACGGGCCGCGTGGTCCACGTCACGGTAGGCGGCACCGGGCACGAGAGCCTCCCGCCCGGCCCGCTGAGCGGCGAAAACAAGGTCGTACAGCTCGATCTGCCATGCGGCGGGAGCGGTCCCGATGACGAACGTCCGACCGATCTCGCACCGGTAGCCGCGATAGTTCGCACCCAGGCAGACGGAGAGAAAATCGCCTTCCTCCACCCTCCGGTCCGAGGGCCTGTGACGCCCCTGGCCGGAATTGGGGCCGGTTCCGACGGAAGTGGAGAAGGCGGGGCCGTCCGCTCCGTGGTCCACCAGGCGGCGCTCCAGCTCCAGGGCGAGGTGCCGCTCGGTGCGGCCCACCAGGATGGATTCGAGGAGCTCTCCGAGGGCCTGGTCGGTGATCTCGGCGGCGATCCGCAGACAGGCGATCTCCTCCTCGTCCTTGACGACCCGCAGCTGCTCCACGGTGAAGCCGAGATCGGCCAGGCGGAGGCGGGGGGCGACGGAGCCCATGGCTCGGTGCCGGGCGACGGTGAGGTCGTGCTCCTCGACGGCGAGGGATTCCGCGTCGAGGGAGAGAGCCAGATCCGCGGCGGCGACGACGGGGTCCCCGTCGGGCGCGGGCAGCACCGTCAGCCGCAGTTGTTCGTCGGGGCGCCCGTGGGCGGGATCGCCCGTCGGGGCACGGGGGCAGAGCAGGACGTCCTGTCCGGGGCCGAGCAGCAGCACGGCGCCGGGCGGGGCCCCGCCCGCGAGATAGCGGACGTTGGCGGGGCGGGAGACCAGGGCCGCAGCGGATCCGGCGGCGGCGTACCGGTCGCGGAGCAGCCCGCGTCGGACGGCGTACACCTCTGACATGTTCCGAGCCTACGAGCGCGGGCGGCGGGCCGCCCGGTCAGCGCATCCGACCGGGGCGCGGCACCCGCGGCTACCAGGTGGGCGGGCTGGCTATGGAGCGGGCGAGCACGTCGTCCAGGACCCTGGCGGTGGTCTCGACGTCGTACGTGGAGTTGTCGATGATCGGCAGGCCGGAGCCGTACCAGCCGGCCATCCGGCCGTGGATCCGGGCGACTTCCTCGTCGGACAGGCGCCGGTTGCCGCTGCGGGCCGCGTTGCGCTCCAGGACGACCTCCAGGCCGGGCAGGAGGACGACGGGCAGCAGGCCGGGGCCGACATGGCGCTTCCAGCCCCCCAGGCCGACGACGGGCCGGTCAGGGAAGACCGCGTCGTCGAGGATGCACGAGATGCCGTTGGCCAGGAAGTTACGGGCGGCGAAGCCGCAGGTGCGGCGTGCCAGCCGGTACTGCGCCTCGGAGTGGTCGTTCCAACCGGCCTGCGGGTCGGCGAAACCCGAGCAGACCCATTCGCGGACGTCGTCGAGGGAGACATGCGCGGTCGGGACGCGTCGGCGGCCCGCCCAGAGCTTGGCGACCGTCGTCTTGCCGGCCCCCGCCGGGCCGATCAGCAGCACGGCCAGGGTCGCGGTGCCGGTGCCCGCCTCGGCGGGCGGCGCGGGCAGCGGAACGGGCCCGCCCGGTGGGAGCTGGATGTGCCCGGTGGTCTCCCGCGAGGGAGGGGAAGGGGCGTGCTGGGGTGCGGGGCCGGTCCAGCCCTGCCCCTGGGGGGCGGGAGGTATCGGCGGCGGCCCCGGCGGACCGGGGTGCTGGGCCTCCTGCGTCCACGGCCCGTTTCCGGGACCGTGGGGCGGCGGCAGCGGGGCCCCCACTGCGTGCTGCATCCGGTGCCACTCCGTCTCGTGCAGGCAACTGGCGCTGGTCGACGGCAACCGTACCTTCCTGGGCCGCCACCGAGTGAACGGCCCAGGGAGGCACGAAGTGCCCGTTGACAGTCCGTCAGGCCGTCAACTCGTCGGACAGGGCGCGCAGGGCGAGTCGGTAGGAGCCGATACCGAATCCGGCCACGGTGCCGGTGGCCACCGGGGCGACCACCGAGGTGTGGCGGAATTCCTCCCGTGCGTACGGATTCGAGATGTGCACCTCGATCAGCGGAGCGGTGCGCTGAGCGGCCGCGTCGCGCATGCCGTACGAGTAGTGGGTGAAAGCGCCCGGGTTGAGAACGACCGGAATCGATCCGTCGGCTGCCTCGTGGAGCCAGCGGATCAGTTCGCCCTCGTCATTGGTCTCGCGGACGTCGACGTCGAAGCCGAGCTCCTTGCCGACGGTACGGCAGGTGTCGACCAGACCCGCGTACGACGTCGCCCCGTACACGTCGGGCTCGCGGGAGCCGAGCCGTCCGAGATTCGGGCCGTTGAGCACGAGGACCCTGCGGGTGGTCATGCGGAGACCTCCCCGTAGGCGGCGAGGAGGACCGCCGGGTCGGGTCCCTCGAGCACGGTGGGCTTCCCGATGCCGTCCAGGACGATGAAGCGCAGCAGATCGCCGCGCGACTTCTTGTCGACCTTCATGTTCTCCAGGAGCTTGGGCCACTGGTCGCCGCGGTAGGTGAGCGGCAGTCCGACGGACTCCAGGACGGCGCGGTGCCGGTCGGCGGTGGCGTCGTCGAGGCGTCCGGCGAGCCGGCCCAGTTCGGCGGCGAAGACCATGCCGATCGAGACGGCGGCGCCGTGGCGCCACTTGTAGCGCTCGTTCTTCTCGATGGCGTGGGCCAGGGTGTGCCCGTAGTTGAGGATTTCCCGGAGTCCGGACTCCTTGAGGTCGCTGGAGACGACCTCGGCCTTGACCCGGATGGAACGCTCGATCAGCTCGGCGGTGTGCGGTCCGGCGGGCGTGCGGGCGCCCTGCGGGTCGGCCTCGACGAGGTCGAGGATGACCGGGTCGGCGATGAAGCCGGCCTTGATGATCTCGGCCATGCCGGAGACGTAGTCGTTGACCGGCAGCGAGTCGAGCGCGGCGAGGTCGCAGAGCACTCCGGCGGGCGGGTGGAAGGCGCCGACGAGGTTCTTGCCCTCGGCGGTGTTGATACCGGTCTTGCCGCCGACGGCCGCGTCGACCATCGCGAGCACCGTCGTCGGCACGGCGATCCAGCGGACCCCGCGCAGCCAGGTGGCGGCGACGAAGCCCGCCACGTCGGTGGTGGCGCCACCGCCGACACCGACGATGACGTCCGTGCGGGTGAAGCCGGTCTGGCCGAGCGCCTTCCAGCAGTAGGCCGCGACCTCGACGGTCTTGGCCTCCTCGGCGTTCGGCAGCTGGATCGCGATGGCCTCGTAGCCCTGGTCGGCCAGGTCCTGGCGGACCGCCTCACCGGTCTCGGCGAGCGCTTCGGGGTGCAGGACGGCGACCCTCCTGGCGCGGTCGCCGATGAGGTTCGCCAGCTCGCCGAGGAGCTGGCGGCCGACGAGCACCTCGTACGGGTCGGTACCCGCCGTGCCGGCGATCTGGATGCGCGTGGTGCCCTGCTCGGTCATACGTGTGTTCTCCCGGCCGGACAGCGGGGACTCGCCCGTGCGCTCCGGCAGTTCCAGTGCGTCGAGGACCGCCTGGGCGACCTCTTCGGGGGTGCGTTCATCAGTGGCGACGACGGAGCGGGCCACCTCTTCGTAGAGATGGCGCCTGGCCTCCATCAGCTCGCGCCACTGCCGTCGCGGGTTGACGGCGAGCAGGGGCCGGGCGGTGTTCAGCCCGACCCGTTTGACGGCCTCGTCCACGTCCATCGACAGGTAGACGACGGGGTGGCCTGCGAGCAGCTCACGCGTCGTCCCGTCGAGCACCGTTCCGCCGCCGAGGGAGAGGACGCCCCGGTGCTGGGCCATGGCGTCCCGCACCGCCTGCCGTTCCAGCGCCCGGAAGTGCTCCTCGCCCTCGTCGAAGAAGATCTCGGAGATCGCCTTGCCCGCCGTGGCCACGACATCCGCGTCGGTGTCCCGGTAGGTCGTGCCGAGGCGCTCGGCGAGCAGCTCGCCCACCGTGGACTTGCCGACCCCCATGGGGCCGACGAGGACGATCAGCGGGCCGCTCACCGGATCTGCATGTGGGAGAGGTACGACTGCACGTTGCGGTGGGTCTCCGCGACGCTGTCGCCGCCGAACTTCTCCGCGACCGCGTCGGCCAGGACCAGTGCGACCATCGCCTCGGCGACGATCCCGGCGGCCGGGACGGCACAGACGTCGGAGCGCTGGTGGTGGGCCTGGGCCGCCTCACCGGTGACGACGTCGATGGTGGCGAGCGCGCGGGGCACCGTGGCGATCGGCTTCATCGCGGCCCGGACCCGCAGCAGCTCACCCGTGGTCAGGCCGCCCTCGGTGCCGCCGGAACGGCCGGAGGTGCGCCTGATCCCGTCCGCGGTGGCCACGATCTCGTCGTGCGCCTTGGAGCCCGGTACCCGGGCCAGGTCGAAGCCGTCGCCGACCTCGACGCCCTTGATGGCCTGGATGCCCATCAGAGCGGCGGCGAGCCGGGCGTCGAGCCGACGGTCCCAGTGCACGTGCGAACCGAGACCGACGGGCACGCCGTACGCGAGCACCTCGACGACTCCGCCGAGGGTGTCGCCGTCCTTGTGGGCCTGGTCGATCTCCGCGACCATCGCCTTCGACGCGTCGGCGTCCAGGCAGCGCACGGGGTCGGCGTCGAGCCGCTCGACATCGGACGGCTTGGGGCAGACGCCGTAGGGCGCCTTGGCCGCGGCCAGCTCGACGACGTGGGAGACGATCTCGATGCCCGCGGTCTCCTTGAGGTAGGAGCGGGCGACGGCGCCGAGGGCGACACGGGCCGCGGTCTCCCGGGCGCTGGCGCGCTCCAGGATCGGCCGGGCCTCGTCGAAGCCGTACTTCTGCATCCCGGCGAGGTCGGCGTGACCGGGCCGGGGCCGGGTCAGCGGGGCGTTACGGGCCTGCGCGGCCAGTACGTCGGGGTCGACCGGGTCGGCCGACATGACCTGCTCCCACTTGGGCCACTCGGTGTTGCCCACCATCACGGCGACGGGCGAACCCATGGTCAGACCGTGCCGGACGCCGCCGAGGAAGGTGACCTCGTCCTTCTCGAACTTCATCCGAGCGCCGCGCCCGTAACCGAGCCGTCGCCGGGCGAGCGCGTCCGCCACCATCTCCGTGGTGACCGGGATGCCGGCGGGAAGACCCTCCAGCGTCGCCACCAGTGCGGGGCCGTGCGACTCTCCCGCGGTCAGCCAGCGCAACCTGCTCAACGGTGCTCCTCATGCTCGCGCCTGAAAACTGCAACGGCGCGACCGGGTGCGCGGCCCTGGCCCGCCACCCCGATCCTCCCACGCCCGGGGGCGCGAACCACCCGCCGGTCCAGCAGACGGACCGTTCCGGCGCCCGACGCGGTCCCGCGCGCGGGACGAAGGGTCCCGACGTGCACGTCGCTTCGCGCGGCGTCAGTGCTCGCGCGCCGCGAGGGCTTCCTCGCCCGCCGCGCGCATCGCGGCCAGCGGGCCGGGGCTTCGTCCGGTCATCTGCTCCACCTGGAGGACGGCCTGATGGACGAGAAGATCGAGACCCGCGACCACGGTCCCTTCCGCTGCTGACCAGCGGGCGGCGAGCGCGGTCGGCCACGGCTCGTAGAGCACGTCGAACAGGGTGCCCGGGGCAGCCGGTACCGCGTCCGCCAGAGCGTCCGTGGTGCCGGCGGGGGTGGTGGCGATCACCAGCGGGGCCCGCAGCGCCTGCTCCGCCGACGCCCAGTCGGCGACCCGGACATCGACGCCGAGGCGGTCGCCCCAGCCGCGCATCTCGTCTCCGCGTTCCCTGCTGCGGACGTAGACGGTGACCGGTCCGGTACAGATCGCGGCGAGTGCGGCGACGGCCGAGGACGCGGTCGCTCCGGCGCCGAGTACGGCGGCGGACTCCACCTTCTCGACTCCGCGTTCGTGCAGTGCAGCGATCATTCCGGGGATGTCGGTGTTGTCGCCGACCCGACGGCCGTCCTCGGTGAACACGACGGTGTTGACCGCCTCGACCGAGGCTGCGGTCTCACTGATCTCGTCGAGCAGCGGAATGATCGCCCGCTTGAGCGGCATCGTCAGGGAAAGTCCGGCCCAGGAGGAGTCCAGGCCCTCGACGAAGCCCGCAAGCCCGGCCTCGTCCACGTCGAAGCGGTCGTACGACCATGTATCGAGGCCGAGTTCCGCGTACGCGGCCCGGTGCAGGGCCGGGGAGAGCGAATGGGCGATCGGCGAGCCGAGGACGGCCGCGCGGCGGCGTCCGTCAGTCGAGGCCATGCTGTTCCTTGAACTTGTCATTGAGCTTTTCGTGCTCAGCAACCGTCTTGGTGAAGTCGGTCTTCTTGCCGTCGAGCGAAATGAAGAACATCCAGCCGTCGGCCGTCGGATTGAGCGTGGCCCTGATCGCTTCCTCGCCCGGATTGCTGATCGGTCCGGGGGTCAGGCCGGCGTGGAAATAGGTGTTGTACGGATCGTCGTTGCTCCGGATCTCACCGAGATCGATCTTGATCTTGCTCTGCTTCTTCAGGTAATTGAACGCGGAGTCGAACTCGAGCTTCCGATTCGTGATCGTGTTGTCCGGCTTCAGGCGGTTGTAGACAACCTCCGCCATCTTGCGGAAGTCATCGTGCGTGAGGCCCTCCGCCTGGACGAGGCTGGCCACCGTGAGCACCTGCCACGGGCCGTCCAGGTTGTACTTCTTGGCCGCCGCTTCGAGGTCGAGCTTCTTGTATTCCGCGTTCGCCCGATCGACCATCTTCTTCAGGACGACCTCAGGCTTCGTCCCCTGGGAGACCGGATAGGCGGCCGGGTAGAGGAATCCTTCCAGCGGATCCTTGAGGACCGGGCCGTCCTCCACCCAGTCGGGCAGTCCGAAGCTTCCCGCCTTGGTCTTGGCGACGCCCGCCGTCGTGCCCGCCTTGATCTTCAGCTTCGTGTCGATCAACTGGTAGATGGCAGCGTTCCGCCATCCCTCCGGAATCACCAGAGCATTCTTGCTCGTCGGGGACAGCATGAGATCCACTGCACTGTCCCCGGACATCTCCTTCTTCAGGAGATAAACACCGGCCTGAATGGACTTCCCCTTGGGATTCCCGTTCTGGGCCGAAATGAAGGCGTCGGCCGACTTCACGACGCCCGCCTTCTTCAGAATGTTCGCGATCTCCGCCCCGAGAGCGCCTTCCGGGATCTCCACCTCGACCTCGCCCGAACCGCTGCCCGCGAAATCGGGGGCCTCGCCGAACTGACTCTTGTAGTACGAGTAGCCGAAGTAGGTGGCTCCGCCGAGGCCGCCCACGAGGATCAGGGAGACGACCAGGCAGGCGCAGCCGCTGCGGCTCTTCTTCTTGCCTTTGCCCCGGCGGGGCTCGCGCGGCTCGTCGTCGTAGTCGTCACCGTCCCGGGAGTCGCGGGGGTTCCGGGAATCGCGGCCCTCGTCGGGCTCGTCCGCACCCGTGAAGAAAGGATGCGTCTCCTCCTGAGGCTCATCCGGATCCCAGTCCGGGTTCTGCCGCTGAGGCTGCTGAGGCTCGGGCGCCTGCTCGCGGCGGCCCGGGGGCTGCGGCGGGGGGTAGGCCTCGGCCGTGCCGTAGTAGTCGGCCTGCTCGCCGTAGCCGCCCGGGGCGTTGCCGTACGGCGGCTGGGGCTGCGGCTCGTACGGCATCGCGGCGTGCTGGCCCGTGTCCCAGCCGCCGTTGTACTGGGGCTGCTGGGGCTGCTGGGGCTGCTGGGGCTGCTGCTGGGCGTACGGGTCCTGCGGGTAGCCCTGCTGGGGGTGCTGCTGGGCATACGGGTCCTGCTGGTGCGCGTACGGGGCCTGCTGCTGGGTATAAGGGTCCTGCGGGTAGCCCTGCTGGGGCTGCTGCTGGGCATACGGGTCCTGCGCATAGGGCTGCTGCTGGCTGTCGTACTGGCCCTGGCCGTGGGCAGCCTGTCGGCCGCCTTCCCACCCCTGGTCCCCGTACAAGGGGTCCTCGGGGTGCCACGGTTCGGAGCCGGGGCCCCGGCCATACTCAGTCATCGATCCCCTTGAGCCGCGAGACGACGTTCCGTCTCTTCGCTTCGCTGTGCGGTGTTTGTTCGAACACCGACGCATCGCGCGGAACGTTACCGTATCGCGATCAGACAACCACTTCGACGCCCTCGCCGGGAGCCTGCCCCGAGGCCCGTTCGGACTCCAGAGCGTTCTGAAGGATCACCACAGCGGCAGCCTGGTCGATGACAGACCGGCCCTTCTTGGACTTCACGCCCGAAGCACGGAGCCCCTGAGTGGCCGTCACTGTGGTCATCCTCTCGTCCACCAATCGCACCGGAATGGGTGCGACCGAGCGGGCGAACACCTGGGCGAAGGCCCGGACCTTCGCCGCGGCGGGACCTTCGCCACCGCCCAGTGAGCGGGGCAGACCGACGATGACCTCGATCGGCTCGTACTCCTCGACGATCTGGCCGAGCCGCCGGTGGGCGGCCGGGACGTCGCGTCCCGGCACGGTCTCCACCGGCGTGGCGAGGATCCCGTCGGGGTCGCACGAGGCGACCCCGATACGGGCGTCACCGACGTCGATGGCGAGTCGACGTCCACGGCGCATCTGCGTCATCTCCGGTGTCACGCCGTCTCGGTGACGAGGCGTTCGACAGCGGCGACGGCGTCACCGATGGCGTCCGGGTTCTGGCCGCCGCCCTGCGCGACGTCCGGCTTGCCGCCGCCACCGCCACCGAGGGTCTTGGCGGCGGTACGGACCAGGTCACCGGCCTTGAGGCCGCGTTCGCGTGCGGCCTCGTTGGTGGCGATCACGGTCAGCGGGCGTCCGTTGGCCGTGGCGAACAGGGCCACGACGGCCGGCCGGCCGCCCTGGATGCGTCCACGCACGTCCAGGACGAGCTTGCGCAGGTCGTCGGCCGAGGTGCCGTCCGGGACCTGTCCGGTGACCAGGGCGACGCCCCGGACGTCCTTGGCCGAGTCGACCAGCCCGGCGGCGGCCGCCAGGACCTTCTCCGCGCGGAACTTCTCGATCTCCTTCTCGGCGTCCTTCAGCTTGCCGAGCATGCCGGCGATCTTCTCCGGGAGCTCCTCGGACCGGCCCTTGACCAGTTCCTGGAGCTGGGCGACGACCGTGTGCTCCTTGGCGAGGAAGTTGTACGCGTCGACACCGACCAGGGCCTCGATACGGCGCACACCGGAACCGATCGACGACTCGCCGAGGAGCTTCACCAGGCCCAGCTGGGAGGTGTTGTGGACGTGCGTGCCGCCGCACAGCTCCTTGGAGAAGTCGCCGATGGTGACGACCCGGACCCGCTCGCCGTACTTCTCGCCGAACTCGGCGATGGCGCCCTGCTTCTTGGCCTCGTCGATCGACATGACGTCGGCCTGGACGTCGAGCTCCCGTGAGAGGACCTCGTTGATCCTCTGCTCGACGTCGGTGAGGACCGTGCCGGGTACGGCGGCGGGCGAGCCGAAGTCGAAGCGGAAGCGGCCGGGCGAGTTCTCCGAACCGGCCTGGGCGGCCGTCGGGCCGAGGGCGTCGCGCAGCGCCTGGTGCGTGAGGTGCGTGGCGCTGTGGGCGCGGGCGATGGCGCGGCGGCGCGTGTTGTCGATGGCGGCGTACACGGAGGCACCGACCGTCACCTCACCGACCTGGACGACGCCCTTGTGCACGTGGACGCCGGGGACCGGCTTCTGTACGTCGCGGACCTCGATGACGGCGCCGGTGTCGAGCCGGATCCGTCCCTGGTCGGCGATCTGGCCGCCGCCCTCGGCGTAGAACGGGGTGCGGTCCAGGACGACCTCGACCTCGTCGCCCTCGGTGGCGGCCGGCGAGGGGACACCGTCGACGAGGAGACCGACGATCGTCGACTCGCCCTCGATGGAGGTGTAGCCGGTGAACTCGGTGGCGCCGGACCTGTCGGCGACCTCGCGGTAGGCGGACAGGTCGGCGTGACCGGTCTTCTTGGCGCGGGCGTCGGCCTTGGCCTTGTCCCGCTGCTCCTGCATCAGGCGGCGGAAGCCCTCCTCGTCGACGGAGAGGCCCTGTTCTGCGGCCATCTCCAGCGTGAGGTCGATCGGGAAGCCCCAGGTGTCGTGGAGCAGGAACGCCTTGTCGCCGGCGAGGACCTGGCCGCCGGCGGCCTTGGTCTCCGTGACGGCGGTCTCGAGGATGTTCGTGCCGCCCTTGAGGGCCTTGAGGAAGGCGGCTTCCTCGGACAGGGCGACGGTCTCGATGCGCTTGCGGTCGGTGATGAGCTCCGGGTACTGCTCGCCCATCGTGTCGATCACGACGTCGACCAGGTCGCGGGCGACCGGTCCGGTGGCGCCCATGAGCCGCATGTTGCGGATGGCGCGGCGCATGATGCGGCGCAGCACGTAGCCGCGGCCCTCGTTGCCGGGAGTGACGCCGTCGCCGATGAGCATCACCGACGTGCGGATGTGGTCGGCGACGACGCGCAGGGAGACGTCCGAGCCCTGCTCGGCTCCGTAGCGCACGCCGGTGAGCTCGGTGGCCTTGTCCATGACGACGCGCAGGGTGTCGGTCTCGTACATGTTCTGTACGCCCTGAAGGATCATGGCGAGGCGCTCGAGGCCGAGACCGGTGTCGATGTTCTGCGACGGCAGGTCGCCGAGGATCGGGAAGTCCTCCTTGCCGTCGCCGGCACCCCGCTCGTACTGCATGAAGACCAGGTTCCAGATCTCCACGTAGCGCTCGTCGTTGACGGCGGGGCCGCCCTCGACGCCGAACTCCGGGCCGCGGTCGTAGTTGATCTCGGAGCACGGGCCGCAGGGACCGGGGACGCCCATGGACCAGAAGTTGTCCTTCTTGCCCAGGCGCTGGATGCGCTCGGCCGGAACGCCGATCTTCTCGCGCCAGATCTGCTCGGCCTCGTCGTCGTCCAGGTAGACGGTGATCCACAGACGCTCGGGGTCGAGGCCGAAGCCGCCGTCCTCGACGGAGTTGGTCAGGGCCTCCCAGGCGTACTGGATGGCCCCTTCCTTGAAGTAGTCCCCGAAGGAGAAGTTGCCGCACATCTGGAAGAACGTGCCGTGCCGGGTGGTCTTGCCGACCTCTTCGATGTCCGGCGTACGGACGCACTTCTGGACGCTGGTGACGCGCGGGGCGGGCGGCTTGACCTCGCCGAGGAAGTACGGCTTGAAGGGGACCATGCCCGCGGGGACCAGCAGCAGAGTCGGGTCGTCCGCGATGAGCGACGCCGAAGGCACGACGGTGTGACCGCGCTCCTCGAAGAAGCTCAGCCAGCGGCGGCGAATTTCAGCCGACTCCATTAGTGGTCCTCATTCCGGTTGTTCGAGTTGTAGGGGAGCTTGCGGTGGGTGGCGTCGCGGCCCGGGTCGGCCGCTTCGACTGCGTAATGGGCGCGTACCGGGAGTTCGGGGTCGACAGGTGCGTCGAGGCCCAGCGCCCCGCCCAGTTCGGCCTCGCGCCGGACCATGCCCTCGCGCACGTCGAGAGCGAAGTCCTTCAGCCTGTGACCCGCCTCGATCGCCTTGTTCGCGGCCTGGGCCGCGAGGCTCTCGGGAGTCAGCTGCCTGATCTTGCGGTTGACCTTGGTGGTGGCCCAGACGCCGGCGGCTGCGCCGGCGGTGAACCAGAACGTACGGCGGAACATCGCTGCGTCAGTCCTTCTGTCCACGGGAGCTGCGGCCGCTCCGCTTCCTGCTGCGGGCGGACGGCACGGTACGGCCGACGATCACGGTGCGGCGGGAGGTCCGGGGGGCCGGCTCCGGTTCCGGAGCGGTCCGGCGGCCGAGCGCCTGGCGTACCCCGTAGCCGAACGCGGCGACCTTCACGAGCGGCCCGCCGAACGTCGAAGCGACGGTGGTGGAGAGCGCGGAGGCGTTGGAGGTGACCTCCTGCACGTCGCTCGCGATGGCGTCGACCTTGTCGAGCTGGGTCTGCGCGGAGCGCAGGGTCGCGGAGGCGTCGGCGAGCAGCGGAACCGCCTGCTCGGTCACGTCCGCCACCAGCTCGGTGGTCGCCCTGAGCGTCTGGGCCAGCCTCACCAGCACCACGGCGAGGAACGAAACCAGGATCGCCCAGAAGACGGCCACCAGGATCCCGGCCACCTCTCCACCGGACACAGTGCACCGCTCCCTGCTCGTCGATTGCCCCGGCCGGGGCTTGTCTCTGCCTGTCTCGGGTCGGCCGGTGTGTGCTGCCACCACAGCCGGTCCTCGTCCCTCGACCCTATCGCGCCGGGCGTCAGGCCCTGTACCGCATTACGGGCGGGCGGGGCGAGCGCGGAGGCGGGGAGATTGTACGGAGAGCTTATGTGCCAGTACTCTGCGTGTTTCATGCGACGCCCTCAGCGCCCCTCCCCCGCACCCGACGACGCCGAACCCTCGCCCGCCGCCGTCCACGGAAACCTCCCTGCCGAACTGAACACATTCGTGGGACGCGAGGACGAGCTGGCCCGGCTGGGGCTGCTGCTGGACGAGTCCAGGCTGGTCACGGTCGCCGGGGTGGCCGGGGTCGGCAAGACCCGTTGTGCCGTCCGGATCGCGGCACTCACGGAGAAACGGTACTGCGACGGGGTGTGGATCGCCGAGCTGTCGGCCATCCACGATCCGGCGCTGCTCGAGCACGCGTTGGTCGACGCCCTGGGCCTCACCGATCACACCAAGAGGCCGCCACGCACCACGCTGGTGGAGCACTGCGCCGAGCGTCAACTTCTGCTCGTGATCGACGGCTTCGAACATCTCATCGATTCATGTGCCGAGCTGGTGGGCGAACTGCTGCGCAGGGCACCGCGGCTGCAGATCCTCGCCGCCGGACGCCGTCCCCTGCGCGTGGACGGCGAGGTCACCTTCGCGCTGGCGCCGATGGCGGACGAGGACGCCCTGGAGCTCTTCACCCACCGGGCCCGGGCCGTACAGCCGGGGTTCCGGCTGACGGCCGACAACCAGGAGTCCGCACGTGAGCTGTGCCGGCGCCTCGACGGAATCCCGCTCGCGCTCGAACTGGCCGCCGGGCGGCTGCGGGCCCTGTCCGTGGAGCAGGTCCTCCAGCGGCTGGACGACCGCTTCCGGCTGCTGACCGGCGGCAGCCGGAGCGCGTTGCCCCGCCATCAGACCCTGCGTACGGCCATCGGCTGGAGCCACGAACTGTGCGCCCCGGAACAGCGCCTGTTGTGGGCGCGGCTTTCGGTGTTCGCCGGGCAGTTCGACCTGGAGGCCGTCGAGTACATCTGCAGCGGTCCCGACCTGCCGGTGGACTCGGTGCTCGACGTTCTGGACGAGCTGCTCGCGCAGTCCGTCGTACTGCGGGAGGACTCGCCGGTGGGCAGTCGGTACCGGCTGCTGGACACCGTGCGGGAGTACGGCGCCGAGTGGCTGGGCGCGACCGGCGACACCGAACGGCTGCGCCGCAGGCACCGGGACTGGTTCCTGGGGCTCGCCACCTGGTGCGAGCTCGACTGGTTCAGCCCCCGGCAGGCCGCGGCGGCCGCCCGCATCGACAGCGAGCTGCCCAATCTGCGCCGGGCGATGGAGTGCTCGATGGAGAGCCCCGACGAGGTCCACCTCGCCCAGTACCTGGCGGGCACCCTCTGGTTCTACTGGGCGGGCTGCGGCCGGCTCTCGGAGGGGCGCCACTGGCTGGACCACGTCCTGGAGGAGGAGTCGCCCTACGATCCGTCGCGGCTGAAGGCCCTGTGGGTGCTGGGTTATGTGGCGGTGCTGCAGGGCGACGCGATCGGCGCGGTCTCGGCCCTGCAGGAGTGCCGGG
The DNA here is from genome assembly GCF_045207585.1 of Streptomyces sp. NBC_00887. NCBI lineage: Bacteria > Bacillati > Actinomycetota > Actinomycetes > Kitasatosporales > Streptomycetaceae > Streptomyces > Streptomyces sp. NBC_00887. Next base: position 8,634,211 of record NZ_CP108788.1, on the reverse strand, counting down.
AGGAGGGCGAGCGCTCGGGGGACGCCTCCGCGGTGGCCTACGCGGTGCACCGCACCGGCTGCCTGGCGATCGTCACGGACGATCTGGTCCGCGCCGAGGAGCTGCTGCGCGAGGCCCTGGCGCGCTACCGGGAGATCGGTGAGCTCAACAGCAATGTACTGATGGCCCAGATCGAGCTGGCGATGGCCGTGGCCTTCGGCGGGGACCTGGACGGGGCGGCGGAGATCTGTGACGAGGTCCGCGAGATCTGCGAGGACCACGGGGAGCGCTGGGCTCTTGCCTACGCTCTGTACGTACTGGCCTATGCGGCTCTGCAGCGGGGGCGCACGACGCGGGCGCGGCAGATGCTCGGCGAAGCACTGTCCATCGCGCACACGTTCCACGACCTGCTCGGCACGGTCCTCTCGTTGGAGCTGATGGCCCTGCTGACCGCCGTCGAGGGCGACGCCGCGGAGGCCGCCGTCCTGCAGGGCGCCGCGGACCGGGTCTGGCCCTCGGTGGGCCTTCCCCTGTTCGGCTCGGCGTACTACGGCAGGCCGCGCGCCGACTGCGAGGCACGGGCCCGCAACGTGCTCGGCGATGTGCGGTACGAGGCGGAGCGGCGCACGGGAAGCCGGCTGGACACGACGGCCGCGGTGGCGCGGGCGCTCGGCGAGGTGGCCCACGTCCGTCCGGGCGGGGAGGGGACACGCGGTGTGGCGGCGCCCGGGGAAACGCGAAGGCCCGCCGCCTCCCGGACAACAGGGAGGGGCGGGCCCGAGCTGTGAGGTAGCTACGCCTGGATCAGCGGGCGTAGTACTCGACGACGAGCTGCTCGTCGCAGATGACCGGAATTTCCTTGCGGTTCGGGTCACGGTCCAGGCGGAAGGCCAGGGCCTTCAGGTTCACCTGGAGGTAGCGCGGGGTCTCACCGTCGGTGTCGTAACCACCCTCGCGGGCCACCTGGAAGGGGACCTTGGCGCGGCTGCGCTCGCGGACCTGCACGACGTCGTCGGGGCGCACGCGGAAGGACGGCTTGTCGACCTTGCCACCGTTGACCTCGATGTGGCCGTGGACGACCATCTGGCGGGCCTGGTAGATGGTGCGGGCGATGCCCGAACGCAGGACCAGGGCGTCGAGGCGGCGCTCGAGCTCGACGACCAGCGCCTCGCCCGTCTTGCCTTCGGCCTTCTTGGCGCGGTCGTAGGCACGCGCCATCTGGCGCTCGCTGATGTCGTACTGCGCGCGGAGACGCTGCTTCTCGAGCAGACGGACCTTGTAGTCCGAGTTCTGCTTGCGGCCACGGCCGTGCTCGCCCGGCGGGTAGGGGCGGGCTTCGAAGTACTTGACAGCCTTCGGCGTCAGGGCGATGCCGAGGGCACGCGACTTCTTGACCTTGGGACGCGACTGGTTAGGCACGTTCTCCAGACCTCCGTTGTAGGTTAAGTTAGGTAAGGCTTACCTTACTCAAGGAGATCGCATGTCTCGCCCTGGGAACACCACTCACGTCACGGACAGCACAGACAGCGGCAGCACACCAGAAGGTGCTGCTACGACGGAAGGCCGATCTGATCGTGGTCAGCCGCGTCCCAGCGGGCTTGAAAACACTCGGATGCCGTCAGCAGCCGAGCGCACACGTTCTCTCGTACAGAGTACCTGCTCCGCGGCACTGCTCGTACCGGGGCTGGATGTGATCCCTCCCGACCTCCTGGTACCGGACTCCAGGTACATCGGCCCCGACGGGGATCTGTTCCTCCGGTTCCCAGCCGACTCACCGGTCGTGCGGGCCGCGACACACGCCCAGGGTGACGAGCTCACCGCCGTACTGGAGATCACCGACGTCGCACCGGTCTCGGTCCCGCACCGGATCCGCGGCCGAGCCCGGATCGCCGGCTGGCTGACCCGGCCACCGGGCCTGGCCGAGCCCGGCCGGATGATGCTCAGGCTGGAGGTCGGGGAGGCGGCCATCGACGACCTGTGGGGCGCGGAGGACATCGAGCCCGAGGCGTTGCGCGACGCGGACGCCGATCCGCTCGTCAGCCACGAGGCCGAGCTGCTCCAGCATCTGCACGCGGCCCACGGCGAGCAGATGGAGACCTTGTCCACGCTGCTCGGCGAACGGACCGCGGACACCCGCTCGGCTCGGCGGACCGCCGCCGTCCCGGTCGCGCTCGACCGCTTCGGTCTCCGGGTCCGGTTCGTCGAGGACGGCGGGGACTGCTTCGACGCACGATTCGAGTTCCCGGACCCCGTCCGCGATGTCAGCGAGCTGCGCCGCGCCATGTACACGCTCTTCGAGGCGGCTTCCTGCTGAACCGCCCCGGAGTCACCGCATCGGGCCGCTCACGGTCAGGACGACGCGGTGCCCGGTTCGCCGCGGCCGAGCCGCTCACGGACCCGGTCCGCCACGTCCGCGTACCGCGCCTCCGCGCCGTAGCGCGTGGGTTCGTAGTAGCGCTTGCCGCGGACCGCCTCCGGGGCGTACTCCTGTGCGGCGATCCCGCCGGGGACGTCGTGGGGGTAGACATAGCCCTGGGCGTGGCCCAGCTTGGCGGCACCCTTGTAGTGACCGTCGCGCAGATGGGCGGGAACCGGGCCTGCGAGGCCTCTGCGCACATCCTCCTGCGCCGCCGAGATCGCCAGGGTGGCCGCGTTGGACTTCGGGGCGAGCGCCAGCGCGATCGTGGCGTGGCTGAGGGTGAGCGCAGCCTCCGGAAAGCCGATCATGGCTACCGCCTGGGCCGCTGCCACCGCGGTGGGCAGCGCTGTCGGATCGGCGAGCCCGATGTCCTCACTCGCGGAGATCATCAGCCTCCGGGCGATGAACCGGGGGTCCTCCCCCGCCTCGATCATCCGGGCGAGGTAGTGCAGGGCGGCATCCACGTCGGAGCCGCGGATGGACTTGATCAGGGCACTCGCCACGTCGTAGTGCTGGTCGCCGTCACGGTCGTACTTCACGGCGGCCCGGTCGACGGTCTCCTCGAGCGTCGTGAGCGTGATCTCCGGCTCGTGCTTGGCGAGGGCCGCTCCGGCCGCCGCCTCCAGAGCGGTCAGGGCGCGCCGGGCGTCACCGCCCGCGATCCGCAGCAGATGCGCCTCCGCGTCGTCGGTCAGGGTGACGGCTCCGCCCAGCCCCCGCTCATCGGACAGGGCCCGGCGCAGGAGGGCGCGCAGATCCTCGTCGGTGAGGGGCTCCAGGGTCAGCAGCAGGGAGCGCGACAGCAGCGGGGAGATGATCGAGAAGTACGGATTCTCCGTGGTGGCGGCGATCAGGGTCACCCAGCGGTTCTCCACGGCGGGGAGCAGGGAGTCCTGCTGCGCCTTGGAGAAGCGGTGGATCTCGTCGAGGAAGAGGACCGTCTCCTTGCCGAAGCCCCCGGTGGCGCGGCGCGCGCCCTCGATGACGGCCCGGACCTCCTTGACGCCCGCGGTGATCGCGGAGAGCTCGACGAAGCGCTTGTTGGTGGCCTTGCTGACCACGTACGCCAGGGTCGTCTTGCCGGTGCCCGGCGGCCCCCAGAGGATCACCGAGGAGGGGCCTGCCGGTCCCCCGCTCCCTTCGCCGACGAGCCGGCGCAGGGGCGAGCCCTGCTTGAGCAGATGCTGCTGGCCCACGACCTCGTCGAGCGTACGAGGACGCATCCGGACAGCGAGGGGGCTGCTGGACGGGTCCTTCTCCTGGCGGTCTTCGGCTGCTGCGGTAAAGAGGTCGGGCTCCACGCTCCGAAGCCTATGTCACCCCACTGACAGGACCGCCGGCTGCGTCAGCTGGTCCAGAAGTCCCACCAGCGGGTCAGGATCAGCATGCCGATGATTCCGATCCAGAGCACCGGCGGCACCCAGTGGAATTCGGTGAGGGTGTTCCGCAGCCAGGCGGGGGCGGGCAGGATGCCGTGCTTGATGTTGTGCGTGGTGACGTAGCAGAACATGAAGATCGTGGCGACCCAGGCCAGGCAGCACCACAGGCAGAGCGAGTTGATGTTGTAGAGCGACTGGTACTGGAGCCAGGTGCAGAATCCGACGCCGAACAGCGTGCCCGCGTTCAGGCCGAGCCAGTACCAGCTGCGGAAGCGCGCGCCGGCCAGGAGCGCCATGCCGATGCCGATGACCACCGAGTAGGTGGCGATTCCGAGCATCGGGTTGGGGAAGCCGAACGCCGCCGCCTGCTCGCTCTTCATGATGTTGCCGCAGGCGACGACCGGGTTCAGGCTGCAGCCCGGGGTGAAGCTGGGGTCCTCGAGCAGCTTGAACTTGTCGATCGTGATCACCCAGGCGGCGAGCAGCCCGGCCGCGCCGGTGATCACCAGCAGCAGCGCGAGCGCGCGACTGCCGCCGAAGGTCTTCGCGCCGTCGTCCTCGTCCTGCCGGGAGGAGGGGTGGTCTACCGCTGCCATCGTCATATCGCCGTTCCATCACTGAGTAGCCAGCCGGGCTTGGTCATTGTGCCGCACAGCCGGCACGGCCAACCGTTCGATGAACATAAAGGTGTGCCCGGACAGGGCCCGGAATGCGGGGCCGCGGGAGGTCCTCCACGGCATGACGGATCGGGCGGTCGACGTGTGCGGGCTGCACAGGCGACACGGGGTGGCCGACCGCCGCGGACGGCGTCCACCTGCGGATCCGTGCCGGACAGGTGCTCGGGCTCCCACGGGCCGCACGGTGCGGGGAAGAGCACCCGCGTCGAGATCCTGTGAGGTCGCCGCGGCCGCGACGGTCCGTGTGCCCGGGGCCGATCCGGCCACCGCCGGCCGCCGGCGGCGCTCCCGGATCGGCGACGTCCGGCAGGATGAATCGGCTCCCGCCGAGTTGACGGTGCGGGAGACAGCCCGGCGGACCCCTCCTGGGCCTGCCCGCCGTCCGGCGGCACAGCCGGCGCCGAACGCGCCTGTGCCCGCCCGGGAGAACCGGGCGGGCACGGGCGAACTCGGCCGATCAGGCCAGCCTGGTCCGCACCTCGGCCACGAGCGCGTGAAGCGCCACCGCCTGCTGCTCGCCCGACTCCATGTCCTTGAGCTGGACCGTGCCCTCGGCGAGGTCGCGCTCACCGGCCACGATCGTCAAGCGGGCGCCGGAGCGGTTCGCGCTCTTCATCGCACCCTTCAGGCCCCGGCCGCCGAACGCGAAGTCGGTGGCGACACCCGCCCGGCGCAACTCGGTGACCAGGCCGAAGAGCACCCGACGGGCCTCCTCGCCGAGCGGTACCGCATACACGCTGGTGGTGGGGGGGACGGCGAGCTCGATGCCCTCCGCCTCCAGTGCGAGCACCGTACGGTCCACGCCGAGCGCCCAGCCGACGGACGGCAGCGCGGGGCCGCCGATCATCTCGGACAGTCCGTCGTAGCGGCCGCCGCCGCCCACCGCGGACTGGGAGCCCAGACCGTCGTGGACGAACTCGAAGGTCGTGCGCGTGTAGTAGTCGAGGCCTCGGACCAGTTTCTCGTCGTCCTCGTACACGACTCCGGCCGCCGTCAGCAGATCGCGGACCTCCTCGTGGTACGCCTTGCAGGCGTCGCACAGGTAGTCGCGCAGCTTGGGTGCGCCGGTCAGCTGCTTCTGCACGTCGGGCCGCTTGTCGTCGAGGACCCGGAGCGGGTTGATCTCGATGCGCCGGCGGGTCTCCTCATCCAGGTCGAGGTCGCGCAGGAAGGTCTGGAGCGACTCCCGGTAGACGGGACGGCACTCCTTGTCGCCCAGCGAGTTCAGCAGGATCCGGAACTGCGCGAGGCCCAGCGAGCGGTACGCCTGGTCGGCCAGGATGATCAGCTCGGCGTCCAGCGCCGGGTCCTCGGTGCCGATGGCTTCCGCGCCGACCTGCGAGAAGTGCCTGTAACGGCCCTTCTGCGGGCGCTCGTAGCGGTAGTACGAGCCGGAATACCAGAGCTTGACGGGGAGGTTGCCGGCCTTGTGCAGGTTGGCCTCCAGCGCGGCACGCAGCACGGAGGCGGTGCCCTCGGGGCGCAGCGCGAGCTTGTCGCCGCCCTTGGTCTCGAAGGCGTACATCTCCTTGGACACGATGTCGGTGGACTCACCGACCCCGCGCGCGAACAGGGCGACGTCCTCGAATCCAGGCGTCTCGATGTAGCCGTAGCCGGAGTTCTTCAGGGGTGCGGAGATCGCCGCGCGCACCGCGAGGTACTTCGCGGAGTCCGGCGGGATCAGGTCGTACGTGCCCTTGGGGGCCTGGAAGGTACTCACAGGAATTTCTCTCGTCACATTCCTCGGCGGGGCGCGTCCATGCCGTGCAGATACGGGTTGGAGGCGCGCTCGCGGCCGATGGTCGTCTGGGGGCCGTGGCCGGACAGCACCACGGTCGAGTCGTCGAGCGGCAGGCACACACGGGCCAGCGACTCGAGCAGCTCGGCGTGGTCGCCGCCGGGCAGGTCGGTGCGTCCGACGGAGCCGGCGAAGAGCAGGTCGCCCGAGAAGAGAACCTGCGGAACATCCGCGGCCTCGGGCATCCTGAACGTCACCGACCCCTTGGTATGGCCGGGCGCGTGCGCGACGCCGAACTCCAGGCCCGCCAGCTTCAGCAGGGCGCCGTCGGTCAGCTCCTTGACGTCGTCCGGTTCGCCCACGGTCAGCTCACCCATGAGCGGCATCCCGATGGAGCGGCCGAGCGCCTTCTCCGGATCGCTCATCATGTACCGGTCCTCGGGGTGGATCCAGGCGGGGACGTCATGGGCGCCGCACACGGGGACGACCGAGGCCACATGGTCGATGTGGCCGTGGGTGAGCACGACGGCGACGGGCTTGAGCCGATGCTTCTTGAGCGCTTCCTCGACGCCCTGGGCCGCTTGGTGGCCCGGGTCGATGATCACGCACTCCTCGCCTGCGGCGGGGGCGACCAGGTAGCAATTGGTCCCCCAGGCCCCGGCGGGGAACCCGGCAATGAGCACGATCGTCCTTAGTGTTCGTCCGACGGGAGAGGGCTGTGGAGACGGATGCGGCAGATCAGAGCCTACCGGCGCTCCTCATTCCACAGCTAACCCATATACGGTACGGGGCAACCCAGGCCGAATCACACGACGTACAAGGAGACCAACCGGTGGTCAGCAGCGATCAGCGGCGGCGGCAGCTCGCCCGGGAGAAGTTCGAGCGGCAGCAACAGCGCCGGGAGGAAGCGCGCCGGAAGACCAGGCGCCTTGCCGTGATCATCGTGTCGGCTGTGGCCGTGGTGGCGGTCATCGGCGCGGGCGCGTACGTCTCCCGGGACGGCGACGACACGAAGGACTCCGCGGATGCGGCGGCGAGCGCGAGCCCGTCGGCCTCTCCCTCGGCGAGCGAGAGCAAGGCTCCCGAGCCCGCGATGAAGATCGACAAAAAAGCGAAGTACTCGATGTCGCTGAAGACGAGCCAGGGCGACATCGCGATCGCGATGGACGCGGCGAAGACCCCGCACACCACCAACTCGTTCAAGGCCCTCGCGGACAAGGGGTACTTCGACAGCACGAAGTGTCACCGCCTGACCACGGAGGGCATTTTCGTCCTTCAGTGCGGTGACCCCAAGGGAGACGGAACGGGCGGTCCCGGCTACACGATCCCGGACGAGAACCTGACCGCGCTCGGCAAGGCGGGCGACGACGGGTCGGTCACATACCCGGCGGGCACGGTCGCGATGGCGAACACCGGCCAGCCGGGCACCGGCGGCAGCCAGTTCTTCCTCGTCTACAAGGACACCAAACTGCCGCCCAGCTACACGCCGTTCGGCACCATGGACGATGCCGGCCTGAAGGCCGTCAAGAAGATCGCCGCGGCGGGCGTCACCGGTGGGGCGGCCGACGGTGCTCCGAAGAAGGCGGTCACGGTCGAGAAGGCGACGGTCGACAAGGTCTGACCGGCCGGCCGGCCGGCCGGCCGGCCCCCGTCGCTCGGGGCGGGCGGAGAATTTCGGCCGCGCTGAGTGCGGACAGCCGGGTGGCCGGTCGCCTAGATTGGCGTTGTGCAGGGCGGGCGCTGCCCGCCCCAGGAAACTGTGGACGATGCCCGGGGGGCGAACCCCCTCGTAGGCATCAGGTGGAGGAGGCGCTGTGAGCAGCGACCCGTGGGGCCGTGTCGACGAGACGGGCACCGTGTACGTGCGTACGGCCGAGGGCGAGCAGGTCGTCGGATCGTGGCAGGCCGGTTCCCCCGAGGAGGCACTGGCCTATTTCGAGCGCAAGTACGAGGGCCTGGTGGTCGAGATCGGCCTCCTCGAGCGGCGGGTGAAGACCACCGATCTGTCGGCGAAGGATGCGACGGCTGCGATCGAGCATCTGCGTCAGCAGGTCGACGAGCACCACGCCGTGGGCGACCTCGCCGCGCTCGGCAAGCGGCTGGACTCCCTCGTCGCGACCGTCGACTCGCGGCGGGAGGAGCGCAAGGCCCAGAAGGCGAAGCAGACCGACGAGGCGCGCCACGCCAAGGAGGCGCTCGTCGTCGAGGCCGAGGAGCTGGCGCAGAGCGAGCAGTGGCGGTCCGCGGGTGAACGGCTGCGGGCGCTCGTCGACACCTGGAAGGGTCTGCCGCGACTCGACCGCAAGTCGGACGACGAGCTGTGGCACCGCTTCTCGCATGCCCGTTCGGCGTTCTCGAAGCGCCGCAAGGCGCACTTCGCCTCGCTGGACGCCCAGCGCGAGGAGGCCCGCAAGGTCAAGGAGAAGCTGGTCGCCGAGGCCGAGTCGCTCTCCGGTTCCACCGACTGGGGTACGACGGCCGCCCGTTACCGCGACCTGATGACCGAGTGGAAGGCCGCGGGCCGCGCCCAGCGCGAGTCCGAGGACGACCTGTGGAACCGTTTCCGCGGCGCCCAGGACGTCTTCTTCGCGGCGCGCAGCGGCGTCTTCGCGGAGCGTGACGCGGAGCAGGGCGAGAACCTCAAGCTGAAGGAGGAGCTCGCCGTCGAGGCCGAGAAGCTGGTGCCGGTGACGGATCTGAAGGCGGCCAGGGCCGCGTTCCGCTCCGTCAACGAGCGCTGGGAGGCCGTCGGCCACGTCCCGCGTGACGCCCGCCCGAAGGTCGAGGGCCGGATGCACGCGGTGGAGAAGGCGCTTCAGGAGGCCGAGGAGTCCGAGTGGCGCCGGACGAACCCGGAGGCGCGGGCCCGCGCCGAGGGTCTTACCGGTCAGCTCCAGGCCGCCGTCGACAAGCTGCGCACGCAGATCGACACGGCGCGCGCCTCGGGCAACAACGCGAGGGCGGACAAGCTGTCCCGCGAGCTCGAGGGCCGGCAGGCGCTGCTGGACCAGGCGCTGAAGGGCCTGGAGGAGTTCGGCGGCTGACAAGCCTCCCGACTTGATCAGAGGGGCTTCCCCGCGTCTGCGCGGGGAAGCCCCTCTGGCGTCCGCCGCCCGGCGGATGACACGCGTACCGGTCCCGCCCGGCGTCGCGCCGTGCCGTTGCCGCTGTGTGGCCGTTGCCACCGGGTCCGGCGTCGGGGGCGGCGAAGGGCGACCGCCAGGTAGCACTCCGGCCCGCTCCGCCTACCCGGAGCCGGACCGGTTCAGTTCCTGGGGTGCCTGAGGTGCCTGCGCCATCGGCCGACGGCTGCCACGTCGGGCGTTTCCGGTGGGAGGGCAGGTCATTCCTGGGTGAGCATGCCTGTGCGGAGCTTTTTCAGGATGCGGGTGAGGAGGCGTGAGACGTGCATCTGGGAAAGGCCGAGGTGTTCGCCGATCTGAGACTGGGTCAGCTCCTGGCCGAAGCGCATCCGAAGGATGGCGCGTTCGCGTTCGTCCAGCGATTCCATCAGTGGGGCCAGTGCGTGGAGGTTCTCCACCAGCTCCATGTCGGGGTCGAGGCAGCCCGTGATCTCGGCATACGTATGGCCGCCCTTTCGGGAACTGTTCTCCTCGGTGTGACCCACGGGCAGGTCGAGGGAGCCCGCGGTGTAGCCGTTGGCCGCGACGAGACCCTCGATGACGTCCTCCTCGCCGATGTCCAGGAAGGCGGCCATCTCGGCGACCGTGGGATCCCGGTCCAGCCTGTTGGCCAGCTGTTCCTTGGTCTTGGCGAGAGTCACCCGTAGTTCCTGAAGTCGGCGCGGGACGTGGACCGACCATGTCGTGTCCCGGAAGAAGCGCTTGATCTCGCCGACGATGTAGGGGATCGCGAAGGAGGTGAACTCGACCTCGCGGGAGAGCTCGAAGCGGTCGATCGCCTTGATCAGGCCGATGGTGCCGACCTGGATGATGTCCTCCATCTGCCCGTCACCGCGGTTGCGGTATCGCTTGGCAGCGAAATGGACCAGCGACAGATTCATCTCGATCAAGGTGTTGCGGGCGTACTGGTATTCGGCCGTGCCCTCTTCCAGGACCTGGAGCCGGTCGAAGAAGATCTTCCCCATCGCCCGTGCGTCCTTCGGAGCGATCCTCTGAGGATCGTCGATCTGCGGGAGCCCGGCCCCAACCGCCGGGTCCGCGACCAAGGCCTGTCTGGACGTCGATGTCACGATCTTCCCCTCCACTGTCATCTGCTGCCCTTTGGGCCCCCGTAGGCGAACCAGCGCGTACCCCCGCCGCATCGGTACACACCCCTCGGGACAGATGGCGTGTCCACCGGCGAGCTTGCGTCTGCGACCGGTGTGCGTGACGGCATGGCCACAAGCGTGAGGGGTAGGCGGCGGTGATCCGAACCCCGTGCCCGGTAGGGCACTTCACCGGTTCGGCATGCCCAGACGGAGGAGACGCGGTGAGCAAGCACAACATATTCGTCATCGGCCTGAGCGATGCCGACCTGCGCACGCTGGAATCAGTACCCGACGCCGGGCGGTACCGCTTCCATCCTCTGCTGACCATGGACGAGCTCCAGGTCGGCGAGGTGTCGGTGCCCGCATTGCTGGAGAAGGCCCGGTCCGTACTCGACGCGTTCGACGGAACTGTCGACGCGATCGTCGGCTATCGGGACTTCCCGGTGAGTACCCTCGTCCCGCTCCTCTCCGAACGCTACGGCACGCGGAGCACCAGCCTCGAATCCATCGTCAAGTGCGAGCACAAGTACTGGAGTCGGCTGGAACAGCAGAAGGCGGTGAAGGAGCACCCCCGTTTCGGAAGGGTCGATCTGTCCGCGTCCGACCCTCGCCCCCCGGAAGGGGTGAGGTATCCGATGTGGCTCAAGCCGGCGCTGTCGTACTCCTCGGAACTGGCCTTCGGAGTGAAGAACGACGAGGAATTCGGTGCCGCCGTCGCGGAGATACGGGACGGCATCAGCCGGGTCGGCCGTCCCTTCGACCACATCCTCGATCAGCTCGATCTGCCGCCCGAGATGAAGGGTGTCGGAGGACAGGTCTGCCTCGCGGAGGAGGCGCTCACCGGCCTGCAAGTGGCGGTGGAGGGATACGCGCGTGGCGGTGAGGTCACCGTGTACGGCGTGCTGGACTCCATCAACTACCCGGACAGCTCGTCCTTCCTGCGCCACCAGTACCCGTCGACGCTCCCCGCCCCGGTGGTCCAGCGACTGCACGACGTCTCCGCGAAGGTGATCAAGCAGATCGGCATGGACTCCGCCACCTTCAGCATCGAGTACTTCTACGATCCCCGTGCCGACGAACTCAACCTCCTGGAGATCAACCCCCGGCACTCGCAGTCGCATGCGGAACTCTTCGAGTACGTGGACGGAGTCCCCAACCACCACCACATGATCAGCCTCGCCCTCGACAACGATCCGGGCGTGGCCCGGGGCGCGGGCCCGTACCGGATGGCTGCCAAGTGGTACTACCGGTGGTTCGCCGACGGGGTCGTCCACGGAGTCCCGGACGAGGAGGACATCCGGCGCATCGAGCGCGAAGTCCCCGGGGTGCGGGTGGACATGATCCCTGAAGAAGGGCAGCGGCTGTCTCGGATGCCTGAGCAGGACAGCTACAGCTATGAAGTGGCCCACATCTTCACCGGCGGCGACAGCGAGGAGGAACTGCGCGAGAAGTTCGACCGCTGTGTCGCCTCGCTGCACCTCGCCTTCGACGGCATTGCTCCCGCGGACCACGACGGCACGACTCCCTGACCCGGACTGCAGGGATGGCTGCTGTGTGGCAGCCGAGCACCTGGGCAGCAGACCAGCTGAGCCGCAATCACCAGGAGGTGGAAGCCCGTATGCGTTCCGTGAGCAACTTGCCCTGCGAGACGACGGAGGAGGACCACGTCGTCATCCCCATGTCCGACGGTGTGAACCTCTCCGCGCGGATCTGGCGGCCCGTGTCCTCGGACGCGGAGCCGGTGCCGGCGATTCTGGAGTGCATCCCCTACCGCAAGCGGGATCTCACCTCGGTGCGCGATTCGCTCCATCACCCCTACATCGCCGGGCACGGCTATGCCTGTGCCCGCGTCGACATCCGCGGCACCGGCGACTCCGAAGGCGTGCTCGCGGATGAGTACCTGGAACGCGAGCAGGCCGATACCGAGGAAGTGCTCGCCTGGCTGGCCGATCAGCCCTGGTGCGACGGCAGCACCGGCATGATGGGCATCTCGTGGGGCGCATTCGCAGCGCTCCAGGTGGCTGCCCGGCAGCCACCGAGCCTGCGGGCGATCGCCATCTCCTCCTTCACCGACGACCGCTACGCCGACGACATGCACTACATGGGCGGCGCCATGCTGTCCGACAACCTCGCCGAGGCCGGCACCATGTTCGCCTACGCCACCTGCCCGCCCGACCCGGCCGTCGTCGGCGAGCAGTGGCGCGAGATGTGGCACCAGCGCATGGAGCACACCAGCCCCTGGGCCCTGGAATGGCTGCGCCACCAGCGCCGCGACGCCTACTGGGAGCACGCTTCGGTCTGCGAGGACTACTCCCGCGTGCGGTGCCCGGTCCTTGCCTCCAGCGGGTGGGCCGACGGCTACTCCAACGCGGTGACACGTCTGCTGGGCAACCTGGACGTCCCGCGCAGGGGCCTCATCGGGCCGTGGTCCCACAAGTTCCCGCACCTGGGGGAACCGGGCCCGGCCATCGGCTACCTGCAGGAGGTCGTTGCCTGGTGGGACCACTGGCTGAAGGACATCGACAACGGCGTCATGGACGGCCCCATGCTCCAGACATGGATGCAGGAGAGTGTGCCGCCTTCCACGTCGTACGAGGAACGGCCCGGCCGCTGGGTGGGCGAACCGGCCTGGCCCTCCCCGCACATCGAACCGACCGAGCACCGCCTGAGCCGTCACCGCATCGGCAGGCCCGGGGAGGTGCCGGAGGCCGCGGACCCGCTGACTGTGCGATCGCCCCTGTCGGTGGGCCAGTTCGCCGGTAAGTGGGCGTCGTACAACGCACCGCCGGACCTGCCCTACGACCAGCGGGAGGAGGACGGCGGTTCACTCGTGTTCGAGACCGACGAACTCACCGAGCAGCTTGAGATCCTTGGGTCCCCGACTGTCCGACTCGAGGTGTCCGCAAGCGAACCGGTGGCGATGGTCGCAGCCCGGCTCTCCGACGTGGCACCCGACGGAAGCGCCACCCGGGTCACGTACGGGCTGCTCAACCTCACCCACTGCGAGACGTCGAAGGACCCGCAGCCGCTCGAACCCGGAAAGCGGTACCGGGCGACCGTCCAACTCAACGGCGTGGCGCAGGCGTTCCCGGCCGGACACCGTATCCGCCTCTCCCTTTCGACCTCGTACTGGCCGCTGGCCTGGCCTCCGCCCGAACCGGTCACGTTGAACGTGTGGGAGGGGACCAGCAGCCTGACCCTGCCGGTGCGTCCTGTCAGCGCACCCGACCACCTGTCCTGGAAGCCCTTCGGCGAGCCCGAGGGCGCTCCACCGCTCGCGACCACACAGCTCACGCCCCCGGAGCAGCGTTGGGAGGTCAGGCGTGACCTGATCGACTATCACTCCGCGCTGGAGATCGTGAAGGACGGTGGTCTGGTGCGTTACGAGGACATCGGGCTCGACGTGGGCCTGCGCGCCTACGAACGCTACGCGGCGGTCGCCGACGACCTGACGTCGGTCAGCGGCGAAGCCGCCTGGACCATGCGCTTCCAGCGGAAGGACTGGGACGTGCGGGTGGAGACCCGCACGGTACTGCGGTGCACCCGGACGGAATTCCTCGTGGACGCGACGCTCGACGGGTACGAGGACGGCCGCCGTGTGTTCTCCCGCACGTGGAACGAGACGCTGCCTCGCGACCTCCTCTGACGCCCCCTCGCTCCGAGGGGGCGTTCAGCCCGGTCATGTCCGAGGGCACCGTGGGCAGGACCGCGCTCCCTGGGCCTGTCGTACGGGCGCCGTCGTCGGCGACGTGGGCCGGAGCCACAACGCCGACGACGCCGTAGGACCGCCCCGGGACGGTCCTAAGGCCTGCGGGCCGAAGTGACCCGGTAGACGTCGTACACGCCCTCGACGCCCCGCACGGCCTTCAGGACGTGGCCGAGGTGCTTGGGGTCGCCCATCTCGAAGGTGAACCGCGAGGTGGCCACCCGGTCGCGGGACGTCTGCACGGCCGCCGACAGGATGTTGACGTGCTGGTCCGACAGGACCCGCGTGACGTCGGAGAGCAGCCTCGACCGGTCCAGTGCCTCGACCTGGATGGCGACGAGGAAGACCGACGACTGGGTCGGCGCCCACTCGACCTCGAGGATCCGCTCCGGCTGCTGCGAGAGCGAGTCGACGTTGACGCAGTCGGCGCGGTGCACGGAGACACCGCTGCCACGGGTCACGAACCCGATGATCGGGTCACCGGGCACGGGGGTGCAGCAGCGGGCCAGTTTGACCCAGACGTCCTCGACACCCTTGACGACCACACCCGGATCCGCCTTGGCACGGCGCTTGTTGCGGCCGTGCGAGGGCGGCGAGCTCTCCGCGAGGTCCTCGTTGGCGGCGTCCTCGCCGCCGAGCGCCTGGACCAGCTTCTGGACGACACCTGCCGCCGCGACGTGCCCCTCACCGATCGCCGCGTATAGCGACGAGATGTCGGGGTACCGCATCTCGTGGGCGAGGGTGACCAGGGAGTCGCCGGTGAGGATCCGCTGGATCGGCAGGTTCTGCTTGCGCATGGCCCGCGCGATGGAGTCCTTGCCCTGCTCGATCGCCTCGTCGCGGCGCTCCTTGGAGAACCAGGCGCGGATCTTGTTGCGCGCCCGCGGCGACTTGACGAACCCGAGCCAGTCCCGGGAGGGTCCGGCGCCGGCCGCCTTGGAGGTGAAGACCTCCACCAGGTCGCCGTTGTCGAGCGTCGACTCGAGCGGTACGAGCCGCCCGTTGACCCGTGCTCCTATGGTCCGGTGGCCGACCTCCGTGTGGACGGCGTACGCGAAGTCGACCGGGGTCGCACCCGCGGGGAGCGCTATGACATCGCCCTTGGGTGTGAAGACGAAGACCTCGTTGCGCGAGAGGTCGAAGCGCAGGGACTCCAGGAACTCGCTGGGGTCCTCGGTCTCCTTCTGCCAGTCCAGGAGCTGGCGCAGCCACGCCATGTCGTTGACGGTGTCCTGGCCGCGGCCGGTGTTCTTGGGCACGTCGGTACGCACCTTGGAGGCGCCGGCCGAGGGCTCCTGCTTGTACTTCCAGTGCGCGGCGATGCCGTACTCGGCGCGGCGGTGCATGTCGAACGTGCGGATCTGGAGCTCGACGGGCTTGCCGCTGGGGCCGATCACCGTGGTGTGCAGTGACTGGTACATGTTGAACTTCGGCATCGCGATGTAGTCCTTGAACCGGCCGGGGACCGGGTTCCATCGCGCGTGGACGGTGCCGAGGGCCGCGTAGCAGTCGCGGACCGTGTCGACGAGGACACGGATGCCCACCAGGTCGTAGATCTCGGCGAAGTCGCGGCCCCGCACGATCATCTTCTGGTAGACGCTGTAGTAGTGCTTCGGGCGTCCGGTGACGGTGGCCTTGATCCGGGCGGCGCGCAGGTCGGACTGGACCTCGTCGGTCACTACGGCGAGGTACTCGTCGCGCTTGGGCGCGCGCTCGGCGACGAGGCGGACGATCTCGTCGTACATCTTCGGGTAGAGGATCGCGAAGGCGAGGTCCTCCAGCTCCCACTTGATGGTGTTCATGCCCAGGCGGTGAGCCAGGGGCGCGTAGATCTCAAGGGTCTCGCGGGCCTTCTTCTCCTGCTTCTCCCGCTTGAGGTACCGCATGGTGCGCATGTTGTGCAGGCGGTCGGCCAGCTTGATGACGAGGACCCTGGGGTCCTTGGCCATGGCGACGACCATCTTGCGCACGGTCTCGGCCTGCGCGGCCTCGCCGAACTTGACCTTGTCGAGCTTGGTGACGCCGTCCACGAGGAGCGCGACCTGGTCGCCGAAGTCCTTGCGCAGCGTGTCCAGGCCGTATTCGGTGTCCTCGACCGTGTCGTGCAGCAGTCCGGCCATCAGTGTCGCCGGGTCCATGCCGAGCTCGGCGAGGATGGTCGTGACGGCGAGCGGATGGGTGATGTAGGGGTCGCCGCTCTTGCGCTTCTGCCCGCGGTGCCAGCGCTCGGCGACCTGGTAGGCCTTCTCGATCTGCCGCAGTGTGGCGGACTCGATCTTGGGGTCGTTGCTGCGGACCGTGCGCAGGAGCGGTTCGAGGACCGGGTTGTACGGGCTGGAGCGCTGCACGCCCAGCCGGGCGAGCCTGGCCCGGACACGGTTGGACGAACCACCGGAGCGGGCCGGCGGGGCCGGCGGGGTGGCTGCGGGCTTGGCCGGGGGCTTGGCGACGGGAGCGGGAGACGTCGCGGCCGGGGGCTTCGCGGCCGGAGCGGGAGACGTCGGTGGTGCGGGAGTCTTCGGGGCGGCCTGCGTGGACCCGGTGGGCTCGGCGGAGGGCGCGGGCTCGGCATCCGGCTTCGCCGGGGACGCCGCCTTCACCCCGGGCGGGGGGCCCGGCTTCGCCGTCGCAGGTGCGGCAGGTGCCTCGGAGGCGGTGCCCCGGTCCTGGTCCGC
Source organism: Streptomyces sp. NBC_00887 (assembly GCF_045207585.1). Lineage (NCBI taxonomy): Bacteria > Bacillati > Actinomycetota > Actinomycetes > Kitasatosporales > Streptomycetaceae > Streptomyces > Streptomyces sp. NBC_00887. The sequence continues at coordinate 8,617,407 of NZ_CP108788.1, read as the reverse complement.
GTCGTCCGCGGGCTCTCGCTTCCCGGGCTCCGGCTCCTGCGCGCGCTGCGCCTCCTCGGGCGTGGCGGGGTCCGCAGCGGGCTCGTCGGGCTGCGGGGCGGCGACTGGCTGGGCCTCGTCTGGCAAGTGCGCTCCTCGTGCGGATCCGGGCTACCCGGAAAGCCCATGGTATCGATCCCCGGGCCGGTCCTCGCCCGGGGACCGTGGGAACCCGTCACCACACAGGACGGGCACCCGGATGTCCCGAGTGCCCGTCCTGTGTGACCGGCTGCTGCCACTACGGCTGCGCAGCGCCGCTCAGAGCGTGATCAGCGCCTCCAGCGGGGCGCCGCGGAGGGCCCCCTCCAGACGTGCACGGCCGGCGAGGAAGCCGAGCTCCATGAGGACCGCCACACCCGCGACCTGGGCGCCGGCCCGCCGGATCAGCTCCAGCGAGGCCTCGGCGGTGCCGCCGGTGGCCAGGACGTCGTCGATGACCATGATCCGGTCGTCGGCCGACAGGTCCTCGGCGTGGATCTCGATCTCCGCCGTGCCGTACTCCAGCTCGTACGCCTGCCCGAGCGTGGCACCGGGCAGCTTCCCGGCCTTGCGGACGGGTACGAAGCCGAGGCCGGACTTGACGGCGACGGGCGCCGCCAGGATGAAACCGCGCGCCTCGAGGCCGACGACCTTGGTGGCCCCGTGCCGTACGCACAGGTCCACGAGGGAGTCGGTGAGCGCCGTGAAGGCGACCGGGTCCGCGAGCAGCGGGGTGATGTCCTTGAACACCACTCCGGGCTTCGGATAGTCCGGTACGTCGCGGATCCGGCTGAGCAGGAGCTCCCGGGTCGAGTCGGTGGTGCTGGTCATCGACGCTTCCCCGGAGTCCGCCCGTGGCCCCTTGGCTGCTGGCGCTGTCCGACGACGGCGCCGGCGGCTGCGGCGTCCTCGGGGAAGCCGTCCTCCTCCTGCGCGCGGTCGTCCCGCTCGTCCTCCGCGGACTCGCCCTTGGCGGCTGCGGCAGCCCGCTTGGCGAGGATCCGCTTCTTCAGCGCCTTCATCTGCGGTTCGCGTTCCTTGAGGTCGGCGACCAGAGGTGTGGCGATGAAGATCGAGGAGTACGCACCGGCCGCGAGGCCGACGAAGAGCGACAGCGAGATGTCGTTCAGCATGCCTGCGCCGAGGACACCGCCACCGATGAAGAGCAGGCCGGCGACCGGCAGCAGAGCGACGACGGTGGTGTTGATGGAGCGCACCAGCGTGCCGTTGATGGAGCGGTTGGCGACCTCGCTGTACGTCCAGCGGGTCTGCTTCGTGATCCCCTTCTGGCCCTCCTTGAGACTGTCGAAGACGACGACGGTGTCGTAGAGGGAGTAACCGAGGATCGTCAGCAGACCGATCACGGTGCCCGGGGTGACCTCGAAGCCGACCAGGGCGTAGACACCGACCGTGATGGTGATGTCATGGATCAACGCGACGAGGGCCGCGATGGCCATGCGCCACTCGAAGGCGATCGCGAGATAGATCACCACGAGGACCATGAAGATGCCGAGGCCGGTCCAGGCCTTGTTGGCGATCTGCTCACCCCAGCTGGGACCGACCAGATCCGCGTTGATCTTGGACTCCGGGATGCCGAGGTCCTCCGAGAGCTGGGTCTTGATCCGGTCGGCCTGCGCCGTGTCGACCTCGGTGATCTGGATCCGGAGCCCGCCGTCGCCGAGTTCCTGGACGATCGCCTCGTGGCCGGAGGCCGCCACCGCGTCCTCGTGGGCCTGGGAGACCGAGACCTTGGCCTTGGTGTCGGTCGTGAAGACCGCGCCGCCCTTGAACTCGATGCCCATGTTCAGACCGCTGACCGCCAGGCCGAGGATGGCCGTGATCGTGATCAGGATCGAGACGCCGTACCAGATCTTGCGCTTGCCGATGAAGTCGTAACCGACCTCGCCACGGTAGAGCCGGGCGCCGAGATTGCCGAGTCGCGACATCTCACGCCTCCTTCGGGTGGTCGGTGGGGGCGTGGACACGGCGCGAGCGGCGCAGCGGCGGCTTGGCACCGAGCCGCTTCGGATCCAGCCCGGACCAGGGGTGACCGCTGGAGAAGAACTTCGTACGGCCCATCAGAGTCATGAGGGGCTTCGTGAAGAGGAACACCACGACGACGTCGAGCACGGTCGTCAGGCCGAGCGTGAACGCGAAGCCCTGAACCTTCCCGACGGTGACCAGGAAGAGCACCGCGGCGGCGAGGAACGACACGAAGTCGGAGACCAGGATCGTGCGCCGGGCACGGGGCCAGGCCCTCTCGATCGCGGGACGCAGCGTGCGGCCTTCGCGGATCTCGTCACGGACGCGTTCGAAGTACACGATGAACGAGTCCGCCGTGATACCGATCGCCACGATGGCGCCACAGACTGCGGGCAGGTTCAGCGCGAAGCCGATGGCCGGGCCGAGCAGAGCCATGATCGTGTAGGTCAGGATGCCGGACGCCGCGAGGCTGAGGAGCGCGATGAGCGCCAGACCGCGGTAGTAGGCCACCAGGTAGATGATGACCAGGGCCAGGCCGATGGCGCCGGCGATCAGACCGGCCTCCAGCTGCTCGCCACCGAGGGCTGCGGTGACCGTGGTGACCGTGTCCTCGCTGAAGGACAACGGAAGCGCACCGTAGGAGAGCACGTTGGCCAGGTCCTCGGCGGACTGCTGGGTGAAGCTGCCGGAGATCTCGGCGCTGCCGCTGAGGGTCTCGTTCACCTGCGGTGCGGAGACGACCTCGCCGTCGAGGGAGATCGCGAACTGGTTCATCGGGGACTGCTGCGCCGACAGCTTCTTCGTGATCGTCTGGAACTTCTTGGAGCCCTTGTCGGTGAACTCCATCGAGACGAGCCAGATGCCGCGCTGCTGGTCGAACTGGGCCTTGGCGTCGTCGACGTCGGTACCGGAGACCTCGGCCGGGCCGAGGAGGTATTTCGCGTCACCTTCGGAGCTGCACGCGACCGCGGGGTCCTCGGGCTTGACTCCGACACCGGCGGCCACCCGGGCCTCCGGGTCGGTGCAGTCCAGCGCGGTGAACTTCTTCTCCAGCGCGGCGGTCGCCGGGTCGGGCGCCGGCGTCGCTGCAGGGGGCTCGGAGGTCTTCGCACCGTCCGAGGCACTGGGGGTCGGCGTCGCGTCCTTCTTCAGGGCGCCGGTGACCGCACGGCCCTGGGTGGTGGCGCTCGCCGAAGGCGTGGCCTTCGAGTCGGAAGCGGTCTCCGGGTCGCTCGCCTTCGCACTGGGCGTGGCACTCGGCTTGCCGGAACCGTTCGCGGAAGGGCTCGCGGACCCGGTGGGCGTCGGTTCGCCGCCTGCGACGGTGAGCACGGGACGGAAGTAGAGCTGGGCAGTCGTACCGACCTGATCCCGGGCCTGCTTCGAATTCGTGCCCTTGGGGATGTTGACGATGATGTTCGACTTGCCCTGGGTCTGGACCTCGGCCTCGGAGACACCCAGACCATTGACACGGCGCTCGATGATGCTGACCGCGGTGTTCATGTTGGTCTCGTTGATCGCGTCAGGCTTGCCGGGCTGGCTCTTCGCCTTGAGCGTGATCGACGTGCCGCCCGCCAGGTCGATGCCAAGCCTGGGCGTGGTGTGACCGGACCAGAACATCCCGCCGGCGAGCGCGACCATGGCGATCAGAATAAAAGCCAGGGCACGCCCCGGCCTGCTCTGACCGCCGGCCGGCCCTCGGCCCTTCTTCGGTGCTGCCACCTTCTCGTTTCTCCCTGTCCAACCGCCCCGCGCCGGGTACGCGCCCGAGCGGCCACGAAGTGTTGTGGGGACCCGCCCCCGCAGAAGACCGCACGGTCCGGGGGACACCGGTCACCTGTAGGTGTCCGGCGTCCCTGGATCGTGGAACTACTTCTTCGCGTCGCCCTCGCCGTCGGCCTTGGCGTCCTTGACCTCGGAGTCCTTGGACCCGTCGGCGTCGCCCTCGGCCTTCTTGCCCAGGTCGATCTTCGCGTCGTCCGCGTCCGCCTCGGCGGTCTCGGTGGCGGTCAGCGAGGAGGCGTCGTCGGGCACGACCGCGCCGTCGACCTTCAGGTCCTCGTCGTCACCGTGGACGATGCGGTTGTACTCCGCGTCGTCCAGGACGGCACCGATCGAGTTCTTGGCGTAGATGGCGTGGACGCCGGGCGCGACCTCGAGGAGAACCGTGTCGTCCTGGATTTCCTTGACGGTGGCGTACATGCCCCCGATCGTCCGGACGCCCGTGCCGGGCTGCATGTCGTTGCGCATCTGCGCAGCCGCCTGCTGCTTCTTCTTGGCGGACCGGGTCATCAGGAACATGGCCCCGATGAGCACGATGAAGGGGAGGAGGGTCACGAGACTCACGGGACGGAACTTCCTTCGCACGACCGCGCTGAAATGCGGCCTGATCTACGGGGGTGGGTACACCGACCTGTACGGGCGGCATCGGCGGAGTCTAAGCGAGTCCGCATCATTGGAACAACGCCCAGCATGGCACCGTGGTTCCCCTGGTGGCCAACCCTGTGACGCATCACGCCCCGAACAGGCCCTGTTGTCCCTTAACGCCTTGCTGCGGCGGTACGAGGCCGAGGTGAGCCCAGGCCGCTGGGGTGGCCACCCGTCCTCGGGGGGTCCTGGCGAGCAGTCCTTCCCGTACGAGGAAGGGCTCGGCGACCTCCTCGACGGTCTCACGCTCCTCCCCCACCGCCACGGCGAGGGTGGACAGGCCGACGGGGCCGCCGCCGAAGAGTTTCAGCAGGGCGCCGAGCACCGCGCGGTCCAGCCGGTCCAGGCCCCGGTCGTCGACCTCGTACACCCGCAGGGCCGCTGCGGCGATGTCCCGGTCGATCCGGCCCTCGGCCTTGACCTGCGCGTAGTCCCGGACGCGGCGCAGCAGCCGGTTGGCGATACGGGGCGTGCCCCGGGAGCGTCCGGCGATCTCGGCCGCGCCCTCGGTGTCTATGGCCACGTCGAGGAGGCCCGCGGAGCGGTGGATGACCCGCTCCAGCTCCGTGGGGGCGTAGAACTCCATGTGGCCGGTGAAGCCGAATCGGTCGCGCAGCGGGGGCGGCAGCAGTCCGGCCCTGGTGGTGGCCCCGACCAGCGTGAAGGGGGGCAGTTCCAGCGGGATGGCCGTGGCACCGGGGCCCTTGCCGACGATGACGTCGACGCGGAAGTCCTCCATGGCCATGTAGAGCATTTCCTCGGCGGGCCGCGACATGCGGTGGATCTCGTCGAGGAAGAGGACCTCGCCCTCCTGGAGGGAGGAGAGGATCGCCGCGAGGTCGCCCGCGTGCTGGATGGCGGGGCCGGAGGTGATGCGGATCGGGGCGTTCATCTCGGCGGCGATGATCAGGGAGAGAGTGGTCTTGCCGAGGCCCGGGGCACCGGAGAGCAGGACGTGATCGGCCGTGGCGCCACGGGCGCGCGCGGCCTTGAGTACCAGGTCGAGCTGTTCCCGTACCTTCTCCTGGCCGACGAACTCGTCGAGGTCCTTGGGGCGCAGCGCGGCCTCGACCGCGGTGTCCTCCCCGTCCGCACCGGCGGCGACCAGCCGGTCGTCCAGCAGGTCGTCCGTCGCGCCGGTGTCGGTTCCGGTCTCGTCCCAGTTCATCTCGTCAGTCCCGCCTCGGGTGTTTCGGTGCCGGTCGTGCGATGCTCCGGCCGGCGTACGGGGCGTCGGCCCCCGGGTCAGCGTGCGCGGTTGAGTGTCTGCAGGGCCGCGCGCAGCAGCTGCGGTACGGGCGGCTGTGCGCCGCCGGCGATCGCGGCCTCGGCCTGCGGGGCCACGGCGGTCACGGCCTCGTCGGCCTCGCGCGTCGCGTAGCCGAGGCCGATCAGGGCGGCCTGCAGCTGGTCGCGCCAGGAGGAGCTGACCGCGGTGCCGATGCCCTGCTGCCCGATGTGCGCCCCGACCGGCTCGCCGAGCCGGTCCTTGAGGTCCAGGAGGAGCTTCTGGGCGCCCTTCTTGCCGATCCCGGAGACGGCGGTGAGCGCCTTCTCGTCACCGGTGGCGACGGCGATGCGCAGGGCGTCCGGGCTGTGGGTGGCGAGCATCGCCTGGGCGAGACGCGGGCCGACGCCGTTGGCGGTCTGGAGGAGCTCGAAGACCTGCCGCTCGTCGTCGTCGGCGAAGCCGTACAGCGTGAGCGAGTCCTCCCGTACGACGAGGGAGGTGGCGAGCCTCGCCTCCTGGCCGATCCGCAGGCCCGCGAGTGTGCCGGGGGCGCAGTGGACGGCCATGCCGATGCCGCCGACCTCGATCACGGCCGTGGTCGGGGCGAGGGCGGCCACCGGGCCGGAGACGAAGGCGATCATGCGGTACGGCCTTTCAGCGTGCGGTGGGCGGCGACGGCCTGCTCCAGTCGGTTCTGCGCGGGGGCGCGCCAGATGTGGCAGATGGCGAGGGCGAGTGCGTCGGCGGCGTCGGCGGGCCTGGGCGGTGCGTCGAGCCGCAGCAGCCGCGTCACCATGGCTCCGACCTGCGCCTTGTCGGCGCGGCCCGAGCCGGTGACGGCCGCCTTGACCTCACTGGGGGTGTGCAGGGCGACCGGGATGCCCCGGCGGGAGGCGCAGAGCATGGCGACCGCGCTGGCCTGGGCCGTGCCCATCACCGTACGGACGTTGTGCTGGCTGAACACCCGCTCCACAGCGACGAATTCGGGCCGGTGCTCGTCGAGCCACTGCTCGATGCCCTGCTCGATGGCGACCAGTCGATGTCCGAGCTCGGCATCGGCCGGCGTGCGTACGACGCCGACGCCGACCATCGTCAGCGGCCGGCCCGCCACACCCTCGACGACTCCGACACCGCACCGGGTCAGCCCCGGGTCCACGCCCAGAACACGCATGGAGCGCCCCCTCCCCTCACCGATCGGTCAACTGTTCCCGCAGGCTATCGGCTCGCACCGACAATGCGACGGGCCGACGGGGTGTGTCCCCGTCGGCCCGTCGGCTCCGCTCGTGCGGAGGGTGCCCGGATGTCAGGCGTCGACCTTCTCCATGACCTCGTCGGAGACGTCGAAGTTGGCGAAGACGTTCTGCACGTCGTCGCTGTCCTCGAGCGCGTCGATGAGCTTGAAGATCTTGCGCGCGCCCTCTTCGTCGAGGTCGACCTGCATGGTGGGCAGGAAGTTGGCCTCGGCGGAGTCGTAGTCGATTCCCGCCTCCTGGAGCGCGGTGCGGACCGCGACCATGTCGGTGGCCTCGCTGACGACCTCGAAGGTCTCACCGAGGTCGTTGACCTCCTCGGCGCCCGCGTCGAGCACGGCGCCCAGGACGTCGTCCTCGGACAGCTCGCCCTTCGGGACGATGACGACGCCCTTGCGGTTGAACAGGTACGAGACGGAGCCGGGGTCGGCCATCGAGCCGCCGTTGCGGGTCATCGCGACACGTACGTCGGACGCCGCGCGGTTGCGGTTGTCGGTGAGGCACTCGATGAGCACCGCGACACCGTTGGGGCCGTAGCCCTCGTACATGATCGTCTCGTAGTCCGCGCCGCCCGCTTCGAGACCGCCGCCGCGCTTGACCGCGGAGTCGATGTTCTTGTTCGGGACGGAGCTCTTCTTCGCCTTCTGGATGGCGTCGACGAGCGTCGGGTTGCCTTCGGGGTCCACGCCGCCGGAACGGGCCGCAACCTCGATGTTCTTGATCAGCTTCGCGAAGAGCTTGCCGCGCTTGGCATCGATCACGGCCTTCTTGTGCTTCGTCGTAGCCCATTTAGAGTGGCCGGACATCTGCCTTCTCCTTCGCGTCACCAAAATCTGAACGAACCCGAGAGATCCTACCGGGATCGAGTCAGCACACTGCGCGCACCATGTCGACGAAGAGTGCGTGGACCCGGTGGTCCCCGGTCAGTTCGGGGTGGAATGACGTAGCCAGGGCGTTTCCCTGCCGTACGGCGACAATATGCCCGCCGTGTTCCGCGATGACTTCTGCCTCCGCCCCGACCGACTCGACCCAGGGCGCGCGGATGAACACGCCCTCGACCGGACCGTCCGCGATCCCGTCCACCTCGACGGCGGCTTCGAACGACTCGTTCTGCCGCCCGAAAGCGTTACGGCGCACGATCATGTCGATACCGCCGACCGTCTCCTGGCCCGAGCGGGGGTCCAGGATCTTGTCGGCGAGCAGGATCATCCCGGCGCAGGTGCCGTAGACGGGCATTCCGGCGGCGACCCGCTCGCGCAGCGGTTCCAGCATGCCGAACAGGACGGCCAGCTTGGACATCGTGGTGGACTCGCCACCGGGTATGACGAGCCCGTCGACCTCGGCGAGCTCCTCGGGACGCCGGACCGGCCTGGCCACGGCGTCCGCCGAGGCCAGGGCGATCAGATGTTCCCGTACGTCGCCCTGGAGAGCCAGGACTCCGATGACAGGGTTGTCGGTCATCAGTGGGTTACCAGCCGCGGTTGGCGTAGCGCTCGGCCTCGGGCAGCGTGTCGCAGTTGATGCCGACCATGGCCTCGCCCAGGTTGCGGGAGGCGTCCGCGATGACCTTCGGGTCGTCGTAGAAGGTGGTGGCCTTCACGATGGCGGCGGCGCGCTTGGCGGGGTCGCCGGACTTGAAGATGCCGGAGCCGACGAAGACGCCCTCGGCACCGAGCTGACGCATCAGGGCCGCGTCCGCGGGGGTGGCGACACCACCGGCGGAGAACAGGACGACGGGCAGCTTGCCGAGCTCGGCGACCTCCTTGACCAGCTCGTACGGGGCACGGAGGTCCTTGGCGGCGGCGTACAGCTCGTTGTTGTCGAAGCCGCGCAGGCGGGCGATCTCGTTCTTGATCTGGCGCAGGTGCCGGACCGCCTCGACGACGTTGCCGGTGCCGGCCTCGCCCTTCGAGCGGATCATCGCGGCACCCTCGGCGATGCGGCGCAGGGCCTCGCCCAGGTTGGTGGCACCGCAGACGAAGGGAGTGGTGAAGGCGAACTTGTCGCTGTGGTTGACCTCGTCGGCCGGGGTGAGGACCTCGGACTCGTCGATGTAGTCGACGCCGAGGGACTGCAGGACCTGGGCCTCGACGAAGTGGCCGATGCGGGACTTGGCCATGACGGGGATGGAGACGGCCTCGATGATCTCTTCGATCATGTTGGGGTCGGACATCCGGGCCACGCCGCCGTCCTTGCGGATGTCGGCCGGAACCCGCTCCAGGGCCATGACCGCCACGGCGCCCGCGTCCTCGGCGATCTTCGCCTGCTCGGCGTCGACGACGTCCATGATCACGCCGCCCTTGAGCTGCTCGGCCATGCCGCGCTTGACGCGGGCGGTGCCGGTGGCCGGGGACTCGGTGGACTGCGGGGTGCTGGGAAGCGTGGACACGGATCGACCTCACTGGGGGTGAAAAAGGAACGGGAGACTGCAGGCACGAGCAAACGCTCCGGGACCAGTCCACAGCAAGGGCCAATGGACACCCCGTGGATCGTTTTGTGCGCCGCCTCAGCTGCCGGGCCGGTCCGCCAGCGCGACCGGTGGCTCGTCGTCCATCTCGAAGGCGAGCGGGAACGGGGCGTGTCCGGCGAGCCGGAACAGTCGTACGGTCCGGTGCCTGCGCAGCGCGCGGGCGGCACGCACCGAGTCGTTGTGGAAGCGCCGGGCCATCGGGACCCGGCGCACGGCGGCGGCCAGTTCCTTCGCCGCGTCCTGTCCGCCGGGGAACTCCTTGAGGGCCTCGACCTGCGCCGTCTCGCCGAACACGGCCCGCAGCGCGGTGCTCAGCTCACTCTCGGAGACCTCGCGCTGCTCCTCCTCGGCCTGCCGTGCGGCGTGCGCCGCCTCGTACAGCACGATCGACGCCGCGGGATCCAGCACCCCGGCGGTGGCCAGTTCCTGGGTGACCGAGGCACGGCGCAACAACTGGGCGTCCAAGGCCGCCCGGGAAGCGTCGATACGGGCGTGGAGCCGGTCGAGCCGGCCGGCGGTCCAGCTGAGGTACAGGCCGATCGCGAGGAGCGCGACGGCAATCCAGATGAAGGTTTCGATCACGGGCGGCAAGGCTACCGTCGCCGGGTGCGCCCCCGGGCCGCCGGTGCGCCGTATCGGCCCGTGAGCCCGGCGTCAGTCCCTGGCCAGCCCGAACCGTGCGCGCAGGCCCGTGCGTTCGTCGGTGTCCACCGATGCGGCCCCGTCCGTGACCGTCTCGTACACGGCGAGGATGTCCGCGCCGACCGTCTCCCAGTCGAAGCGGCGCACGTGCGCGCTGCCCCGCTCCCTCAGACCGGCCCGTCGCTCCGGGTCGCCCAGCAGGCGGATCGCGGCCGCGGCGAGCGCGTCGGCGTCCTCGTTGGCGAAGAGGTCGCCCGCGGCCCCCTGGTCGAGCACCTGCGCGAACGCGTCGAGGTCGCTGGCGAGCACGGGTGCTCCCGCCGACAGGGCCTCGACCAGGATGATGCCGAAGCTCTCGCCGCCGGTGTTCGGCGCCACGTACACATCGACACTGCACAGCAGCCGCGCCTTGTCCTCGTCGCTCACCATGCCGAGGAACTCGACGCGCTCGCGCATCTCCTTCGGCAGTGAGGCGACCGCCTCCTCCTCGTCACCGCGGCCCGCGACCAGCAGGCGCGTCTCCGGGCGGGCGGCGAGGATCGCGGGGAGCGCCTTCATCAGGACGGGCAGCCCCTTGCGCGGTTCGTCGATGCGCCCTATGAAGCCGAGCGTGCCGCCCTGCCACTCGGCCTTCGGTTCGGCACCGGCGAAGAAGCCGACGTCCACGCCGTTGGGGATGACCACCGCGTCCCCGCCGAGGTGCTCGACCAGGGTGCGTCGCGCGTACTCGCTCACCGCGATCCGCGCGCTGATCTTCTCCAGCGCCGGCTGGAGGATCGGGTACGCGGCGATCATGGCCCGGGAGCGGGGGTTGGACGTGTGGAACGTGGCGACGATCGGCCCCTGCGCCGCCCAGCAGGCGAGCAGCCCGAGCGAGGGCGAGGTGGGCTCGTGGATGTGGATGACGTCGAAGGTGCCGTCGTGCAGCCAGCGGCGCACCCGCGCGGCGGACAGGAACCCGAAGTTCAACCGGGCCACCGAGCCGTTGTACGGGACGGGCACGGCACGGCCCGCGGACACCACGTACGGCGGCAGCGGCGTCTCGTCGTCCGCGGGCGCCAGCACCGAGACGTGATGGCCGAGGCGGATCAGGTGCTCGGCGAGGTCCCGGATGTGGAACTGCACCCCACCGGGGACGTCCCAGGAGTACGGGCAGACGATGCCGATCTTCACGGAGTTTCCCCCTGGGGGTCCAGATCGGAGATCCAGAGCCGCTGCAGCATGTGCCAGTCCTCCGGATGCTCGGCGATCCCGGTGGCGAAGGCATCGGCCAGCGCCTGTGTCATGGAGGACGTGTTCTCGGCGCGGGTACCTGTCCCGGGTGCGCCCACGGCCGGATGGATCTGCGCCTGCATGACGGACGTGCCGTCGTACCAGAGCGTGACGGGCAGCAGCAGCGCGCCGGTCTGCTGGGCCAGCAGCGCGGGTCCTGCGGGCATCCGCGCGGTGTCGCCGAAGAAGTTCACCTCGACACCGGACGCCGACAGGTCGCGGTCGGCGACCAGGCAGATCAGGCCGCCGGACCGCAGCCGCCTGGCCAGGGTCCCGAAGGCGGCCCCTCCGTTGTGCGGCAGGACCTCCATGCCCAGGCCCCGGCGGTAGGCCACGAACCGGTCGTACAGGGTCTCCGGCTTCAGCCGCTCGGCGACCGTCGTGAACGGCACCTTCAGGTCGGTGGTGACCCATGCGCCCGCCAGGTCCCAGTTCCCCAGGTGCGGCAGCGCGATGATGACCCCGTTCCCGGCGTCCATGCCTTCGGTGAGCCGGTGGACGTCCCGGACGTTGATGCTGTCCCTGATCCGCTGCGGACTCCAGGTCGGCAGCCGGAAGGACTCCATCCAGTAGCGCATGTAGGAGCGCATGCCGGCCTTCGACAGCTCGGCGAGACGGGCGGCGTCCGCGTCGGGAACCACCCTGGCCAGGTTCGACTCCAGCCGCAGCACCGACTTGCCCCGCCGCTTCCAGGCGTGGTCGGCGATGGTGCGGAAGAGCGCACGGGCGGCCGGTTCGGGCAGCTTCTTGACCGCGCCCCAGCCGAGCCCGTAGAGCCCGTCGGTGAGCCGTCCCCTGAGATCGGATCCGGTGCCGCTCACTGCGCGGCCTCGCTCCCCTGTTCCGCGGTCCCGCCCGCGGCGTCGGCCTCGGCCGACTCCCGGCGCACGGTCACCACCCGCTGGACCAGGGTCACCAGGCTGCCCACGGCAACGATCCACAGCGCGATCGGCAGCAGGATCTGGATCCCGGGCACGCCGAACCCGTGCAGGCCGGCCAGTCCGGCGGCGACCAGCGAGATCACCAGCCGTTCGGCGCGTTCCACCAGCCCGTTGACCGCGACCGGCAGGCCGATCGACTCACCGCGGGCCTTGGTGTACGAGACCACCTGGCCGCTGGCCAGGCAGAAGATCGCGACCGCACACAGCACGTTGTCGTCGCCGCTGCCCGCGTACCAGAGGGCGAACCCGGCGAAGATCGCCCCGTCCGCGACCCGGTCGAGCGTCGAGTCCAGGAACGCGCCCCACCGGCTGGAGATCCCGGCCTGCCGCGCCATGTTGCCGTCGACGAGATCCGAGAACACGAAGGCCGTGATCACGATCGTGCCCCAGAAGAACTCCCCCATCGGGAAGAAGACCAGCGCACCTGCCATCACTCCGGCCGTGCCGACGAGAGTGACCGCGTCGGGGCTGACCCCGAGGCGGAGCAGCAGAGCGGCGAACGGTGTGAGGACACGCGTAAAAAATGCACGCGCGTACTTGTTCAGCATGGCCTTCCCGAGGTTCGGTGGGCCGTGCGGCCACTTCGGCCACCGGCTGGCCCATCGTAGTCACGAGCCGTGCCGTCCCACGGCGGGGCACCCCGTCCCGGTGGGTCACCCGGAACTCACCGGCGTCGGGGTGCGACATATGGACGCGGCCCGGCGCGAGTGGAAAGCTCGAATGACGCGGGCGCTGCCGGAGCCGCGTCGGCTCCTCCTGCCCGTGACCCCCACTCCCCAGGGCCTCACAGCCCCACCGATCGGGAGGAACGCATCATGGGCGACAGGACGCATACACACACCGGGGCCGCCGGCAGAGCAGCGACGGCCGACCGGCCCGCTTCCGTACGGAACGTGGTACTGGTCGGCCACAGCGGCTCCGGCAAGACCACTCTGGTCGAGGCTCTCGCGCTCACGGCGGGAGCGGTCAACCGGGCCGGCCGGGTCGAGGACGGCGGGACCGTCTCCGACTACGACGAGATCGAGCAACGCCGACAACGTTCCGTACAGCTCTCGCTGGTCCCCGTCGAATGGGGCGGCTACAAGATCAATCTGCTGGACACCCCCGGCTACGCGGATTTCGTCGGGGAACTCAGGGCCGGTCTGCGCGCTGCGGACGCGGCCCTGTTCGTCGTCTCGGCGGCCCAGGAGGCCGACGCGGTCGCGGGCACCACCCGTGCGGTCTGGGAGGAGTGCGCCGCCGTCGGGATGCCGCGCGCGATCGTCGTCACGCACCTGGACACCGCCCGCACCTCCTTCGACGAGATGACCCGGGTCTGCGGCCGGCTCTTCGGCGGCGAGGACCCCGACGCCGTGCTTCCCCTCTATCTGCCGGTGCAGGGCCCCGAGGCCCCTGACGGGCACGCGCCGTTGACGGGCCTCACCGGACTGCTCACGCAGCGGATCTTCGACTACTCCTCCGGGGAGCGGAAGGAGAACCCGCCCGCGGGCGACGAGCGGGCACCGCTCCTGGCGGCACGCAACCGGCTCATCGAAGGGATCATCGCCGAGAGCGAGGACGAGACCTTGATGGACCACTACCTCGCCGGCGGCGACATCGACACCAAGACGCTCGTCGACGACCTGGAACGCGCCGTCGCACGCGGCGCCTTCCACCCCGTCCTCACCGCGGCCCCGGCCGTCGACGGCGCGCGTCAGGGGATCGGCACGGTCGAGCTCCTGGACCTGATCACCGGCGGCTTCCCCTCCCCCTCGAACGGACCCTCCCCGCCGTCACCACTCCCGAGGGCGCCCCGCGGCCCGCCCCGGTATGCGACCCGCAGGGGCCCCTGGTCGCCGAGGTGGTGAAGACGGCGTCCGACCCCTACGTCGGACGCGTCTCCCTCGTGCGCGTCTTCTCCGGCACCCTGCGCCCCGACGACACGGTGCACGTGTGCGGCCACGGCCTCACCGACCCGGGGCACGAGCCGCGCCCCTGCCACGACGCGGACGTACGGGTGGGCGCGCTCTCCTCCCCTTTCGGCAAGCAGCAGCGCCCCCTGGACCACTGCATCGCCGGAGACCTCGCGTCCGTCTCCAAGCTGGGCGGTGCCGAGACCGGGGACACGCTCTCCGGCACCGGGGATCCGCTGCTGATGGAGCCGTGGACCATGCCGGACCCGCTGCTGCCCCTGGCGGTGCGCGCGCACAGCAAGGCCGACGAGGACAAGCTCTCCCAGGGCCTGGCCCGGCTCGTCGCCGAGGATCCCACCCTGCGCCTGGAGCAGAACCAGGACACCCACCAGGTCGTCCTGTGGTGCATGGGAGAGGCCCAGGCGGACGTCGCGCTGGAGCGGCTGCGCAGCAGGTACGGCGTGCAGGTCGACGCCGTGGCCCACCGGGTGCCCCTGCGGGAGACGTTCGCGTCACGGACCGTCGGGCGGGGCCGCCACGTCAAGCAGTCGGGCGGCCACGGCCAGTACGCCATCTGCGAGATCGAGGTGGAGCCGCTGCCTCCCGGTACGGGCATCGAGTTCGTCGACAAGGTGGTGGGCGGCGCGGTGCCGCGCCAGTTCATCCCGTCCGTCGAGAAGGGCGTGCGCGCCCAGGCGGCCCGCGGCGTCGCGGCGGGGCACCCGCTCGTCGACGTCCGCATCACCCTGCTCGACGGGAAGTCGCACTCGGTCGACTCGTCCGACGCCGCTTTCCAGACCGCCGGCGCCCTGGCACTGCGTGAGGCGGCCACCGACACCCGCATCCAGCTCCTCGAACCGGTCGCCGAGGTCCGGGTGCTGGTCCCCGACGACTACGTGGGGGCCGTCATGAGCGATCTCGCCGGCCGGCGCGGCAGGGTGGTCGGCACCGAGCAGGCGGCCGGGGAGCAGACCCTCGTACGCGCCGAGGTGCCCGAGATCGAGATCGGCAGGTACGCGGTCGATCTACGCTCCCTGTCGCACGGCACCGGACGATTCGACCGGGCGTACGCCCGGCACGAGGCCATGCCACCCCAACTCGCCGACCGCATCCGCAAAGAGCAGGAAAACGGCACAGACGTCACCTAGCTGACCGGAATTGACACCTGCCAACCCGCCCCGGCCCCCACAGCCGGGCGGCGTCGCGATCCGGACGATACGCTGTGGTCCCAGCTCAGAAGGTGTGCGACGTACGGTAGTTGGGAAAGCCGCAGGAGCAGACCAGGCGTCAAGTGGGGGCGGCAGAGTGGCCAGCAACGGATTCGATTTCTCTCCCGGCGCGCAGATCCCTGTCCAGGGCTCGGCCGGACAGGCGGTGGCGACCAACGCCCTCGCCTCCGCCGCATACCGCGACAGCGATGTGTCGGAGATCCTCAAGGCCAACAGCGAGTGGCACAAGTCCGAGGTGAAGCCGGGCGACTCCAAGCTCTTCAAGTCCGACTACTTCAAGCCGAATCTCGGTGAGGCGTTCTCCCGCGCCGTCCAGGAACGCACGCTCGGGGGCGACCGCAAGGCACTCATCCAGTCGTTCGGCACCGACCCGCAGACCGTCGTCGAGCACTGCCTGTCCGCCACCCGGCTGCGCAAGGCGCGCGACACCCGGCTGACCCTGGTGACGGCTCTCTTCGGCTTCGCGTTCCTGCCCGGACTGATCCTGTGGGTCCTGGCCTTCCGGCTACGTGACTCCCTCAACAACTCCAAGGACAAGGTCTTCCAGTCCCTGGGCGGCGTCCTGCTCGTCGCCGTCGGCGTCATCGCCATCATCTTCCTGGTCGCCATGCCGGTCACCGGACTCCTGGCCCTCTATCTCCGCGCCATGGTCGTCGCCCCGGTCATCGGCTGGTTGCTCGCCAAGCGGATCGCGGAGACGTCCGCCAAGGACATGCGCGACCGCTGGGAGGGGCTCCTCTCCGGCACCGGCGTCAGGGCCAAGATCCCCGAGGCCGTACCGAAGAACCCCAACGAGACGGCCCGCGAAGCCCTGCGCCAGGGCCTGGAGAAGCTCTCCGCCGAACAGCAGTCCAACGCGGTCTTCTACGCCGGCCCCAAGGGCATCCTCGGCATGGGCACCCGCTGGGGCAGCTGGCAGCTCGCCGAGGAGCTCGTACCCAAGGACCCCGCCAAGGAGATCCACCAGTTCCGCAGCTGGGACCTGATAAGGGTCATCCACGACCAGCTCAAGATGCTGGAGCGCGGCCCGCTGAACACCGGAGGCTTCCCCACTCCCTCCGTCAAGCACTGGATCGTGTCGCCCGTCGGTGAGAACGCCGACTCCGTCTCGCGCCCCGCGGGCGAGGACGTCGCCACCTTCCAGGTCAAGCCGCACGAGATACAGCGGATCTGCAACCACCAGCAGTTCGGCAGCGGGGACCGGCACTACCTGGGCGTCCAGTTCACCCTCTGGGACGGCCAGTTGGTGATCACCATGCTGATCACCGTCACCGTGCTCCACGAGACCCTGCGGATCGAGGTCACCGGACACGCCCTTGGGCCGGTCCACTCCCTCTTCCTCTCCAAGCCGGAGGCCAAGACGAAGACGGTGAAGAAGGCCGTCAAGTTCTGGGAGACCCGCAAGGTCACGCTCCCCCTCGTCAAGGCGAAGGAAGTCGTCAGGCTCGCGCTGCGTGCCCCGTTCACCTGGTACCCGCCGCTGCTCGACTACCTCGGAGGCAAGATCGTCCTGCCCGAGCCCTTCGGCCTGCGCCACGCCTGGGCCGCCAAGCCGTGGGGCCACCGCTTCATGGCCGACGACGCCATGCGGGCGGCCACCCCCGTCCTGCGATCCGTGCACTCCGCCGCCATGCGGGTCCTGAAGGAGAACGGCGTCGACACCGAACGCTTCGACAACCGATCCATGATCCTCAGCGGTCTCGTCCAGGACCCGGCACCGCGGAAGGCCGACGTCTACGACGCGTGACGGCACGACCGTGGGCGCCCCCGGCCACCCGGCCGCGGGCGCCCACGCGTGCGATGCGGGGAGAACTCAGCCGGAGGGCTGCTCGGCCGGCCACACACCGGCCAGCATCGCCCGGGTGTCCCCGAGCAGCTGGGGCAGCACCTTCGTGTGGGCGACGACCGGCATGAAGTTGGTGTCCCCGCCCCAGCGCGGCACCACGTGCTGGTGCAGGTGCGCGGCGATTCCCGCCCCGGCCTCCGCACCCTGGTTCATCCCGATGTTGAACCCGTGTGCTCCGGATGCCGCCCGCAGCGCGACCATCGCCCGCTTGGTGAAGTCGGCGAGTTCGGCCGTCTCCGGACCGTCCAGCTCCGTGTAGTCCGCGACGTGCCGGTACGGCACGACCATCAGGTGCCCGCCGTTGTACGGGTACAGATTGAGCACGGCGTAGACCTTCTCGCCGCGCGCGACGACGAGCCCGTCCTCGTCCGACTTGGAGGGAATGACGCAGAACGGACAGCCGTCCTCGGCCCCCGGACCGTTCGGCTTGTTCTCACCCTGGATGTAGGCCATCCGGTGGGGCGTCCACAGGCGCTGGAACGCGTCGGGCGTCCCCACTCCGATCTGCTGCTCCGGCTCACTCGTCATGCCGGTCAGCATATTGCTTCACCCCGGCGGAGCGTGTCGCCGGGGCCCGGCCGGGCAGCGCACCGCGATGCTGGGGCCATGAGCGCCCCTTCCGACTCTTCCGTACCCGTCCGGCTCACGGAATGGGAGCAGCGCACGGAGGTCCCGCTCTTCGTCGCGGCGCTGGTCTTCCTCACCGGCTACGCGGTACGCGTCCTGGCCCCCCACGACAGTGAACCGTGGCCCGACATCGCCCTCGCCCTGGTCGCCGCCACCTGGCTGCTCTTCGCGGTGGACTACGGCGTACGGCTCCGCCTCAGCGGCCTGGGCCGGCACTTCGTACGCACCCACGTGCTGGACACCGTGGTACTCGCGCTGCCCCTGCTGCGCCCCCTGCGTGTGGTCCAGATCTACACGGCGGTCCAGAAGCGCCGGGACGAGCCGCGGCTGAGCCTGTACGCCCGTGTGATCGCCTACGCGGGGCTCACGACCGTGCTGCTCGGCTTCTCGGCGTCGCTCGCCGTGTACCACCTGGAGCACACGGCCCCGGACGCCAGCATCCGTACGTTCGGCGACGCGGTGTGGTGGGCGTGCGCGACGCTCACGACGGTGGGGTACGGGGACGCCGTGCCGATCACGTTCGGCGGCCGGGTCGTCGCGACGGGACTGATGGTCTGCGGGCTGGCCCTGCTGGGGGCGGTGACGGGCTCGTTCTCGTCGTGGCTGCTGCAGGTGTTCGCCCGGGAGGACGAGAAGAGGCCCTCGGGGAGCGCGTAGCTCACCGGGGGCCTCTCCTCAGGCAGGATCACACCTGGACGCGTCGCTCCACCACGTCGACGAGCTTGGCGATCGCTTCGTCGCGGGCGATGCCGTTCTCCTGCGAACCGTCGCGGTAGCGGAAGGACACCGTGCCCGCGTTCATGTCCTCGTCACCGACGATGATCATGAACGGCACCTTGGCGCGCTGGTGGTTGCGGATCTTCTTCTGCATGCGGTCCGAAGAAGCGTCCACCTCGACCCGCAGGCCCTTCTTCCGTGCCTCGGCGGCGAACTCCTGGAGGTACGGGATGTGGGTGTCACCGATCGGGATGCCGACCGCCTGGACCGGGGCCAGCCATACCGGGAACGCACCCGCGTAGTGCTCGAGCAGCACCGCGAAGAAGCGCTCGATGGAGCCGAACAGCGCGCGGTGGATCATGACCGGGCGCTGCTTGGTGCCGTCCGGGCCGGTGTACTCCAGGTCGAAGCGCTCCGGCAGGTTGAAGTCGAGCTGCACGGTCGACATCTGCCAGGTACGGCCGATGGCGTCCTTGCACTGCACCGAGATCTTCGGGCCGTAGAACGCGGCGCCGCCCGGGTCGGGGACGAGGGGCAGGCCCTGCTTCTCGGCGACCTGGCGCAGCGTCTCGGTGGCCTCTTCCCAGACCTCGTCGGAGCCGACGAACTTCTCCGGGTCCTTGGTGGAGAGCTCCAGGTAGAAGTCGGTCAGCCCGTAGTCGCGCAGGAGGTTCAGGACGAAGGTGAGCGTCCGGTCGAGCTCCTCCGCCATCTGCTCCTTGGTGCAGTAGATGTGCGCGTCGTCCTGGGTGAAGCCGCGCGAGCGGGTCAGCCCGTGGACGACACCCGACTTCTCGTACCGGTACACCGTGCCGAACTCGAAGAGCCGCAGCGGAAGTTCGCGGTAGGAACGGCCTCGCGCGTCGAAGATCAGGTTGTGCATCGGGCAGTTCATCGGCTTGAGGTAGTAGTCCACCCCGTCGTCGAGCTGCATGGGCGGGTACATGCCGTCGGCGTACCAGTCCAGGTGACCCGACTTCTCGAAGAGCTTGCCCTTGGTCGCGTGGGGGCTGTAGACGAACTCGTAGCCCTCCTCCTCGTGGCGGCGCCGCGAGTAGTCCTCCATGGCCCGGCGGATGACGCCGCCCTTGGGGTGGAAGACGGCGAGGCCG
Organism: Streptomyces sp. NBC_00887; assembly: GCF_045207585.1. NCBI lineage: Bacteria > Bacillati > Actinomycetota > Actinomycetes > Kitasatosporales > Streptomycetaceae > Streptomyces > Streptomyces sp. NBC_00887. The sequence goes on along the minus strand of NZ_CP108788.1, from coordinate 8,597,750 downwards.
GGGCCGATCTCGTCGGGGAAGGAGAAGAGGTCCAGCTCGTTGCCGAGCTTGCGGTGGTCGCGCTTGGCGGCCTCCTCCAGGAACTCCAGGTGCGCCTTGAGCTCGTCCTTGGTGGGCCACGCGGTGCCGTAGATGCGCTGCAGCATGGGGTTCTTCTCGCTGCCCCGCCAGTACGCCGCGGCGTTCCGCATCAGCTTGAACGCCGGGATGAACCGGGTGGTGGGCAGGTGGGGACCGCGGCAGAGGTCCTTCCAGCACAGCTCGCCGGTCTTGGCGTCGAAGTTGTCGTAGATGGTCAGCTCGCCGCCGCCCACCTCGACGTCCGCGCCGTCGTCCGAGGAGGCCGAGCCCTTGATGCCGATGAGCTCCAGCTTGTACGGCTCGTCGGCGAGCTCCTCACGGGCGGCCTCGTCGGTGACCACCCGGCGGGAGAACCTCTGCCCCCGCTTCTGGATCTCCTGCATCTTCTTCTCGATGGCCTTGAGGTCCTCGGGCGTGAACGGCTTCTCGACGTCGAAGTCGTAGTAGAAGCCGTCCTTGACCGGCGGGCCGATGCCCAGCTTGGCGTCGGGGTGCAGCTCCTGCACGGCCTGGGCCATCACGTGCGCGGTGGAGTGCCGCAAGATGTTGAGGCCGTCCTCGGAGGAGATCTCGACGGGCTCGACGACTTCGCCGTCCTTGAGCTCGTACGCGAGGTCCCGCAGCTCCCCCTCGACCCGTGCGGCGACGACGGTGCGCTGTCCGGGGAAGAGCTCGCCGGCCGTCGTTCCCGTCGTCACCACGTGCTCTTCCCGCTCGGAATCGCGTTGGATGATCACACGGACGTCTGACACCGGTCTCTCCTGACTGAGGGGGTGCGTCGCATTCCTCTGCGCGCAAGAGGAATCGTACCGAGCCGGAGGCCCCGGACGCGAAAGGGATACCGCGGGGGTACCCCGGGGGCTATCCCTCGTCCCCCGTGCACGCCTCCTCGAAGAAGTCGACGTTCTCCTGGAGCGACTTCATCAGCCGGTCCCGCTCCGCCTCGTCCACCTGGACGGGCGCGACCTGCGAGGCTCCGGTGAGCCGCCGGAAGCCGCCGCGGTTCTCCAGTCGGCCCTCGACCCGCAGCGGCAGGCCGACGAGGTGGGCGTGGCCGGCGATCCGGTACGCCTCCTCGTCGAGTTCGATCCGGACGTGCGCGACCTCGGCCCCGGCGAGCACCCGCAGCCGCACGATGCCCGGGCCGCGCGGCCCGGAGCGGCGCAGCCGCACGACGGCCCCGGTGATCCGTACCGGGACGGCCGGCTCGTCCTGGAGGTAGCGCACCCCTGCCAGGCGCAGGGCGGGCAGGTCCCCCGGGGAGAACTCGACGGGCTCGGGCCGTGCGGGGCAGCCTTCGGGCGTTCCGGCGGCGGGTGCCCAGTCCAGCGTGATCCTGGTGCCTTCCGATCCGCGGACCAGAGCGACGACCGCCTCGGTCAGCTCCCTGCTGACCCCGGCCGCGACGGCGCTGTCGAACGCTTCCATGCCCCCGGTGGCGCGCTGGTAGTCGACGGCCTCCCTGGTGGCGTGCAGCGCCTGGTAGAGCTGTACGGCCACGGCCCTCCCGGAGGCGACGGGGACGAAGACCGTGAGCCGACGGCCGCCCGGCGCGGGTCCGACGAGGGTGCCGTCCAGGGCCGCCCGCGCCTTCCCGCGGTGGCGTGCGCCGTGGTAGCCGGCGAGGCCGCGTACGGCGAGTGCTCCGGCGAGCAGGATCTGCCGGGCGGCCGTACGCAGTTGTTCGGCCTCCGTCCAGCCCGCGGCCCCGGCGGTCTCCTCGGGGACATCGCGCCACCAGCGGATCTCGTCGCTCGGCACGGCGAGGGAGACCAGGACGTCACGTGCCGACGGCGCGGCGCTGCGGGCGAGCGCGGTGAGGGCTTCGGCGAGCAGGTCCTCACTGTCGGGGTAGGCGGCGGTGTCGGGCACGAGCAGGCTGGTGCCCGCGGCGGAACCGGGCGGGGTCCACCGGCTGTAGCGCCCGGCGGCTCCCCCGCGACGGCGCCATCCGTGCCGGCGCAGGAGCGTGCCGAGTACGGCCGGGTCGACGAGGGCGGGGTCGGGCCCCTGGTCCACGTCCTCGGCGTACGGGTGCGCGCGTGTGCCCGCCGGCGTCGTCCCGCCGGCGGGCTCGTCCATCGACCGGTGCATCAGGGTCTCCCTCCCGCCCCGACCCGGGCCATGATCTCGCAGAGTGCTCGGTCGTCGAAGATCCGCGAGGTCGGGATCCGCACAGTGGTCCTGTGCCGGCCCGTCACCGCGTGGCCGGCCAGGTTGGTCCAGTAGCAGCAGTGCCGCAGGTCGAGACGGTCGTGCCCGGCCCGCAGCCAGTCGTCCTGGCTGCGGGGCACGATCATCACGACGAGGATCTTGTGCACCGACACGGGTGTCCGTGCGAGCTTCACGAGGTGGGCGTTGTCGAGCGTGAAGGAGAACGCCGCGCCAGGTGGGTGCGGGGGAATCTGGTAGGTGCACTTGAGCTGCACCTTGATGGTCACTTCGTCGTCGACGGTGTGGTCGGGGGCGCCGTGGCTGACGTGCCAGTCGATGCCGTTGTCGGGAAAGGGCTGCGACAGGGAACACCCCGCCGCGGCCGCTACCGCGTGCAAGTAGCCCACCTGGAGGGTCTCCATGCAGGCGGTGGTGGCGAGTGTGCCGCGCAGTGGTGGTGCCATCCGCTGCGGCGGCGGTCCTCCCCCGTAGTCCTCGGCGCGGGCGGGACCCCCTGGGTTCGGCTGCGCGAGCGCCATGGCTCCGTGTGCCTTCCGGGCTGTGCCGACCGGTTGCCCGGTCTCCGCTGACGGGACGGCCAACTTCCTTTCCCGTCTCCTGTGTTGTCACCGCAGGAGACGGCCCGCAAACGGCGTATCAGGCAAAGGGCCCGGGTATCACCGAATCGGGCAGAGGAATCCCGTCATCTGCCGCGCAGGGGCGAGGAGTTCGGGGATGATGCACTGGTTCGAAGGGCCGCTGGCCGCTTTTGACACGGAGACAACAGGCGTGAACGTCGAGGAGGACCGGATCGTTTCGGCCGCTCTCGTCGTCCAGGACACCGCGGGCGGACGCCTTCGCGTCACCCGCTGGCTGGTCAATCCGGGGATACCGGTACCCGTCGGGGCCACCGAGATCCACGGTCTGACCGACGACCACCTGCAGCGCAACGGCCGGTGGCCCGCACCGGTCGTCGAGGAGATAGCGAGGGCGCTGGCCGAGCAGTGCGCGACGGGCCGGCCGCTCGTCGTGATGAACGCGCCGTTCGACCTGACGCTGCTGGACCGGGAGCTGAAGCGGCACCGGGCGTCGTCGCTGGGCGCGTATCTGCAGAACACGCCCCTGTGCGTGCTGGACCCACGTGTCCTGGACAAACACCTGGACCGCTACCGCAAGGGCCGCCGCACGCTGACGGATCTGTGCGAGCTGTACGGGGTGGTGCTGGACGGGGCGCATGACGCGGCGGCCGACGCGGCGGCGTCGCTGGAGCTGGTGCGCGCGGTGGGGCGGCGGTTCTCCGCCCGGCTGGAGCGGCTGTCGCCGGCGGAGCTGCATTCGCTGCAGGCGGTGTGGCACGCGGCGCAGGCGCGCGGTCTGCAGGCGTGGTTCGAGAAGAACGGCGAGGCGGAGGCTGTGGATCCGGCGTGGCCGCTGCGTCCGGAGCTGCCGGCGGCGGCCTGATCCGGGCCGGTACGCGAAAGCCGGTCCGTCGATGGTGCTGACGGACCGGCTTTTCCCGGGTGGGCGATACTGGTTTCGAACCAGTGACCTCTTCGGTGTGAACGAAGCGCTCTCCCACTGAGCTAATCGCCCGGGAACGGGTTGAACCATACAGGGCCCGGCGGGCTACGTTCAAACTCCTTGCAGCCATGCCGCCAGCCCGCGGCGTCCGGCGCGCATCATCAGCGTGTGATTGGCGCGGAAGACGAGGCGTCCGGGCACGGCGAGGCGGCGCAGCAGCCTCCTGCGGACGACGGTCTCCTGCTCGTAGAGCACCCGGCTCCCGCCGTCGTGCGCGGTGACGGTCCAGCGGACCCAGCCCTCGAGATCACCGGTCATGGCGGCCTGGAGGATCCGGGACGCGGGCTCGCGGCGGCTCTGCCTGACGGTCACGACCAGGTCGTACGGGAGGAAGGAGCGGAAGCGCGTCGTGGCGGAGGTGTCGTCGACGGGCGTGACCTCGCGGACCTGCGGCCACCACCGGGGGTAGTCCTCGGCGCCTTCCAGGGCCACGTACACGGTGTCGGGAGCGGCGGGCAGGTCCCAGACGCTGGTGAAGCGGTAGTGGTTCCAGTCCATGGGTCCAGTCTGCGCGTGCCGGACCTACTCATGGCGGGAACTGAGTATCCGAGCGCATGTACGAGCGTGTGGTCGGCGCCACACTCCCCTCATGGAACATGTGCCGCCACCCGCCGAGGAATTGGCGCTCCTCGACCAAGAACTTGTCCGGCTCGACGCCCGTCGGCTGCAGCTGCTGAACCGCCGCGCCTGGCTGCTGGGCGTGCTGCGCCCGCCGGTCGCCCCGCCTCCGTTCGCGGCACCTCCCGGGCGGCTTCCCGCCGCGCCGTTCGGCTGGGGGCCGCCGGTCGGCGCCGCCGCCGCAGCCCCGGCGTCCGGTGCGTCCGGTGTACAGAACGTGCTGCTGGTCCTCGGTGGTCTGCTGCTGACGATCGCGGCGATCGCGTTCACCCTGTTCAGCTGGGGCGAGATGGGTATCGCCGGCCGTTCGGCGGTGCTGGCGACGGTGACGCTGGCCGCGCTCGTGGCTCCCGCGCTGCTGCTGAGGCGCAAGCTGTCCGCGACGGCGGAGGCGCTGACGGTACTGGCGCTCGTGCTGACGGTTCTGGACGCGTACGCGCTGCACGCGGTGGCCGTGCCGGACACGGACAGGCTCGGCTTCGCGGCGGTCGCGTCCGCGGTGCTGACCGCGTTGTGGGCGGCGTACGGGCTGGCGCTGGGGCGGCTGCGGATGCCGCTGCCCGCTGCCGTGGTGGCGGGGCAACTGCCGCTGGTGCTCGGGGCGTGGTCCGCCGGGGCGCAGGCAGCGGTCTTCGGTTGGGCGCTGCTGGTGACCGCGGCCGCGGATGTCGCGGTGGCGCTGCGTGGCCGGGGACTCGCGGTGCGGATCACGGCGGGCGTCGGGGCGGCGTCGGCCGGGCTGATCGCGATGCTGATCGGCCTGGGCCAGTCGGTGTCGGCCGATGGACCGCTCGCGGCCGCGGGCCCGGGTGCGCTGTTGCTGGCCGGTGCGGTGGTGGCGCTGTTCGCGGCGTGGCGCGCGCCGAAGGAGTGGGCCGGTGCCGCGGGTGTGGTGGCGGGTCTCGCCGCGGTGGCCGGGGTGGGCGGTGTGCTGCGTACGGGCCTGCCGTGGAACTGGTCGGTGGTGGTGTACCTGCTGTGCGGTGCGGCGCTGACGGCGGTGGTGCGTGTGCGGGTTCCGCAGCCGGTGGGCCGGGGTGTGCTGGTGGCGTCCGCGGCGGTGACGGCGGGTGCGGTGCTGTGGGCGCTGCCTGCGGTGGCGGCTGTGCTGCTGGGGCCGGTGTCCTTGCTGACCGATGTGTGGGCCGGGGCGCCGGGGAGCGTCCGGGGCGCCCTGGGACCGTCGATGCCGTGGCCGGAGTCGGCTGCCTCGCCGGTGGTGCTGGTACTGGTGGCGGGCCTGTTTGCGGCTCTGCACGCCGGGTGGGACCGGGTATGCGGCGCGCTGCTGTCGCCCCGGCCGGGGTGGCGTGTCGCCGCGGCGGCCGGCGCGATGGTCCTGGGCTGGTGTGCGGCACTGGCGCTGCCGGCTGTGATGGACGTGCCGTACGCGGTGGCGGTGGGCGTGGAACTGCTGCTGGTGACGGGGCTGCTGGCGGTCGCCGTGCGGGCGGGGGCGGGTGCGCTTTCGTTCACCGCTCTGGTGTGCGCGCTCGTGGGCGCGGTGAGTGCGGGCCTGCTCGCACTGGCCGCCGAACCGGCCACGTACGCGGTGTTCGTGGGACTGTCGGTGCTGTTCGCGGGTGCGGCGGCCCGGTCGGGGGCGGCTGCGGTGCAGTCGGTCCTCGCCGGTGCCTCCGTCCTGTGCGCGATCGTGCCTGTTTCGGCGGCGGGGGCTTCGCTGGGGTGGAGCGCGCCGCACGCCGCTCCTTTGGTCCTGGTCGTTCCCGCGGTGACGGTGCTGCTCGGGGCACGGCTACGGGTGGCCGCCGTGGCGTCGACGGTGGAACTCACCGGGGCCTTCGGAGCGGTGGTGGCCGTGGGGCTCGCGGTGACGGACGCGCCCTTCCTGGCTCTGGTGCTGGCGCTGTGCGGGGTGCTGGCCGCGGGTACCGCGGTGCGGCCGGACCGCCGGCCGGTTGCGGGGCACCTGGCGGCGGTGCTGTTCGTGATGGCCGCGTGGGTGCGGCTGGCGGCTTCGGAGGTGTCGGACCCGGAGGCCTACACCCTGCCGGTGTCGGTGATCGCGTTCGCGGTCGGGTACCTGCGCCGTCGCACGGACCCGGCCGCGTCCTCCTGGGTGGCGTACGGCCCCGCGCTCTCGATGACGATGGTACCGAGCCTCGTGGTGGCGTGGGTCGATCCGCACTGGCTGCGGCCCCTGCTGCTGGGCATGGCGGCGCTCGTGGTCACGCTGGTGGGCGCCCGCTTCCGGCTTCAGGCGCCCCTGGTGCTGGGCGGTTCGGTCCTGGCCCTGGTCGGGCTCCACGAGCTGGCCCCGCATGTCGTCCAGGTCTTCGACGCACTCCCCCGCTGGGCGCCCCCGGCGCTCGCCGGGCTGCTGCTGCTCGCACTCGGGGCGACGTACGAACAGCGGCTGCGCGACGCGCGCCGGGTGCGGGAGAGCCTCGGCCGGATGCGTTAGGGCCTCTCGTTCGGATCATGCCGGGCTCGCGGGGCCCGGCACCCTGATCCGGCCTGACCCGAACGAAGAACCCTAGGGCATCTTGTCGCCGACGAGTGCGAGGTTCTGGATCGCCGCGAGTCCGTACAGGGCGGTGGAGTTGGTGCTGACCCAGGCCGCTTCACTGCCCGGTACGGGTCCGGTCGGTCCCTCGACCTTGTGGGTGCTCCAGTCGGTGGTCTCCTTGTAGTCCCACGTGTCGGCGCTGCTGTAGAACTGCTTCCACGCCCGGGTGGCAAGGGTGACGTCTCCTGTTCGTACGGCGGCGTAGGCGTCCTGGCGGGAGTGGCCCTGGAACAGCAGCAGGGTGCCGAAGTTGCTGCCGTAGCGGGCGGTCTGTTCCGCCTTGGTGGCGTTGAAGTAGCGGCAGTAGTCGATCCATGCCGCCTCGAACTCCGGCATGTCGATCATGTCGATGAGTTCGGCGTTGAGCTCGACCAGGCCGAACATGGCCGACAGGTGCGAGACACCGACCGCGGGCTTCTCGGCTATCGCGAACTTCCCGGTGTCGAGGTCGTACAGACCGACGCCCTGGACGAAGCCGTTGGGCTGGGCGGCGATGGTCTCCATGGTGGACAGCACCCGGTCCCTGGCCTTCTCCCACTTGGGGCCGCGGCGCTCCCACTCGGTGAGCCAGGCGGAGACGAGGCCGCTCCAGTCGGTGCCGAAGCCGATGGACAGGGCGTGCCGGTCGGGGGTGTACGGCTCGGTGCGGATCTTGCGGATGGGGTCCAGGGCGAGGAAGGTCTCGTCGGAGTCGACATTGGCGTGCATGAGGTCGCCCACGCGCTCGTCCGCGGTGAGGAAGTAGAACATTCGGCGGTAGGTGGTGTTGGCGATGCGCTGCTGCTTGGCGCTGTCGGCGTAGTGCTGGACGCCGTGGCGCGTGCCGAGTCCCGCCCACCTGCCGAGGTGGTAGACGTCGACCTCGCCGGTGTGCCGGGTCATGGCTTCGGCGAAGCGGTAGATGTCGGCGCGGCCCGAGCGCATGTACGCGTACCAGAGCCACAGGTCGGGCGAGAGCTCGGAGTTGTCCCAGGCGTAGCCGCCGACGTCGTAGCACCACTGATGGCGGGTGGGGTCGTAGGTGTGCATGATGTCGCCGTAGTCCCAGAAGCCGTACCAACGGCGCATCTCCACCTGGTCCTTGTAGTACGTGAAGAGGAAGTCCAGATGGTCCTCGATCTTCGACTTGGCGGCGGTGGACCGGTCGGGTTCGGCGAAGAGCCCGCCGAAGACCTTGGCCTTGATGAGCTGCTTGGGCGGCGCGGCGAGCTGGGGCGGGGTGCGTACGGCGTCGACCTGCTGGGCGAGGGTCTCGGCGGTGGGGGTGAACTCGTTGGCCCAGAAGAGGAGTTCACTCGTCCGCGCGATGCCGTACGGGGTGCCGAAGCCGGGTTCGTAGTCCTCGTAGGTGATGTTGAGGCCTTCGAGCTGTTCGGCGTAGGTGTCCTGTCCCATGCCGTCGTGGTAGAAGCGCAGGTCCATGGGCCGGGCCTCGGGTGACCAGAGCCAGAGGGTGACCTCGGCCTCGTCGGTCTGGGCGTCGCGGATGTCCAGCTGGGCGGGGTGCTTCTCCCAGAAGTCGCGCAGTCCGAAGGAGAGTCCGCCGCTCGGCCCGCCGACGTATCCGAAGCCGGAGGCCCGCGTGCCGCCTCCGGCGGGGATCCACCCATGGCCCTTCTTCGTGCGCTTGCGCAGCCCGAAACCGTCGGCGGAGAGCTGGGAGAGCGTGTAGTCGCCCCACTCGGGGATGTACTGGAGCCGGGTGGTGACCCGCTGGTCCCAGGTGGCGGGGTCGGGGAGCTTCTGGCCCGCGAACTGTGCCTCGCGCACGGCGGCCCCGGGGTCCCGGCGCAGCCCGGTGATGCCCTTCACGGCCTCGCGCAGGAGGCCGGTGCCGTCGCCGCCGATGCGGATGTGGCGGTCATGGGCGGCGTCGCGCATCGGGACGCCGAAGCGGACGCCGAGGCCGCGGATGAAGTCGCCGCTCGCCTTTCCGGGTTCCTGGGTGCCGTCGTAGGTGATGGTGTGCATCATCCGGAAGGAGTCGGCGCCCGCGTAGAAGTAGAACCGTACGGAGAACGGCATCCAGGAGCGGGAGCCCTTGCGGTGCTTGCCGTCGATGCGGACGACGGCACGGACGGGGCCGTCCTGCTCCGTCTCGGCGGCTTCGATGACGCTCTCGAAGCGCTCGTACTTCTCGTTGCCCTGGTCGCCGTCCTCGATCTCGCCCTGGCGCAGCAGGACGAGCCGGCCGTTGCGGGCGATTTCGGTGGAGCCGCGGGTGACGGACGTGACCAGTGCCGAGCCGTTGGTGCCGAGTTTGGCCGTGATCACCCCGGTCGAGACGGTGAGGGTGCCGCCCGCCCGGGTGACGGTGACCTTCTTCTCCGGGGCGGCGGGCGTCCCCGTGGTGAGTGCGAACTTCTTCGCGGTGACCTCGGGGCCGACCGCGTGCGCGGTCCACTTGAGCGAGCCGTCGGGCCAGTAGCCGATCGGCCAGGTCTGTACGGGGACGTCCTTGCCGTCCTCGGTGGCCAGCGCGAACGTCTGGTCCTTCGCGTACTGCCCCTTGGGCCAGGGCACACCGAGTGTGGATCCGGGGGCGGCGCCGAGGCCGCCGGACTCGAGCCAGGTGAGGGGGACGGGCTCGGTGGTGTTCTCCGCGCCCGGGACGGCGGTTGCGGTGGTGGCGCCGAAGGACCAGCTGAACTGGGCGGCTGCGCCGGCCGCCGCTGCGGCCTTCAGGAGTGTTCTGCGGGGCATCCTGGACATGGTTGTGCCTCTCTCCGTGCGGACGGGGGACATCGAAAGGGCGGTACGGGGGTCTCAGCGGGCGAGCCGGCGGGCCTCGACTGCGGTGGCCGCGGCGGCGACGGCCCCGAGGACGGGGACGGCGAGCGGCAGTACCAGTGCGCCGGAGAGCACGACGACGGCCATCCCGCAGACGAGCAGGAGGGAGCCGGCCGGGTCGCGGACCGTGCGGCGGCCCGCGGCGGCGAGGAGGGACCGCCAGTTGTCGCCGGGCTCCCAGCACGCGGCGGCGCGTACGACCGCGACCAGGTAGCCGATCAGGGCGAGGATGCCGACGGCGCCCACGAAAGGGCCGCCGGGCAGCCCGGCTCGTACGGCCGACAGGTCCAGCCACAGCAGGGCTGCGGCCGCCCACACGGACACGCCGACGAGCCAGCCGCCGCGGGCAGCGGCGCGTGCGTCGGTGACGAACTCCCGCAGGCCGCCCTGCTCGCCCGCCAGATGGCGGCGCAGGTGCCGGGTCCCCGCGGCGAAGGCCGCGGGGAACGTGAGGAGCGGCAGGGCGGCGACGGCGATCCATACGCCGGTGAGCAGGCATTCGGAGAACAGGCCGAAACGGTCCATGACACGCGAACGCCGTTCCGCGGTGCGGGACTTCGTCGTCACGGTGGCCTCAGCCCTTCAGACCGGAGGTGGCCATGCCGTCGATCAGGTAGCGCTGGAAGGCCAGGAAGAAGGCCAGCACGGGCAGCAGGGCGACCAGCGACATGGCGATCATGCCGCCGTAGTCGGCCACGGCGTCCTGGTCGATGAACATCTTCAGCCCCATGGAGACGGTGTACTTGTCCGGCTCGTTGAGGTAGAGCAGGGGGCCCATGAAGTCGTTCCAGGCGTTGATGAAGGTGAAGATGGCGCTGGTGATGAGCGCGGGCCGGCAGAGCGGCATGACGATCGACCAGTAGATCCTCAGGTGTCCGCAGCCGTCGAGCCGCGCGGCCTCGTCGAGCTCCTTGGGCAGCCCACGCATGAACTGCACCATCAGGAAGACGAAGAAGGCGTCGGTGGCGAGGTACTTGCCGATGAGCAGCGGCGTGAAGGTGTTGATCAGTTCCAGCTTCTGGAACAGCACGTACTGCGGAATGATCAGCACGTGGTACGGCAGGAGCAGGGTGCCGATCATGATGGCGAACATGACGTTGCGGCCGGCGAAGCGGACCTTCGCGAAGGCGTACGCCGTCAGCGAGCAGGACAGCACCACGCCGATGACCGAACCAACCGCGATGTAGGCCGAGTTCAGGAAGAACGTCGAGATGGGGATGTCGGCGATGCCCTCGGTGAGCCGGGTGTAGTTGTCCGTGATGGGGTCGGCCGGGAACAGGTCCAGGGCGCCGATGATGTCCGCGCTGGGCTTGAACGAGGCGCCGATCGTCCACACCACCGGGTAGAGGACCACGGCGAGGATGACGAGTGCACCGAGGTGCCAGGCGAATGCGCCGGGTCCCCGGCGTCGTACGGCTGCGTGCAGGAGACTCATCGGCCGCCCTCCTCGTAGTGCACCCAGCGCTTCTGGGACCAGAACAGCACGGCGGTGACCAGGCCCACCGCGACGAGCAGCAGCCATCCCATGGCGGAGGCGAAGCCCATCCGGCTGTTCACGAAGCCCTGTTCGTACAGGTAGCAGGTATAGACGAGCGTCGCGTCGGCCGGTCCGCAGCTGCCGTTGCTGACGATGTAGGCGGAGCCGAAGATCTGGAAGGAGTGGATGGTCTCCAGCAGGACGTTGAAGAACAGCACCGGCGAGATCATCGGCAGGGTGATGTGGAAGAACCTGCGCCATCGGCCGGCTCCGTCCACCTCGGCCGCCTCGTACAGTTCCCGCGGGACCTGCTTGAGACCGGCCAGGAAGATGACCATCGGGGCGCCGAACTGCCAGACGGTGAGGGCGATCAGCGCGTAGATGATCATCCCGGGGTCGCCGATCCAGCCGCCCACCTCGACACCGAACACCTTCTGCGTACGGTCGACGAGGGCGTCGTCCGAGAACAGTGCGCGCCAGACGATGGCCGCCGAAACGCTCGCGCCGATCAGGGACGGGGCGTAGAAGGCCGCCCGGTAGAAGGACTGGCCCCACCGCTTCTGGGCGAGCAGCATCGCGACGGCGAGTGCGGCGGCCAGTTTGACCGGGGTGCCGATCAGTACGTACCACGAGGTGACCTCGACCGACTGGCGCCACCGGGGGTCGGCGAACATGTCGGTGAAGTTCTGCAGGCCGATCCAGCGCGGGGCTTCGAACAGGTTGTACTCGGTGAACGAGAGGTACAGCGAGAACACCATGGGCCCGGCGACCAGGAACAGGAAGCCCGCGATCCAGGGCGACATGAACAGGTAGCCGGCCAGGTTCTCGCGGCTGCCGGCCCGCTCGGGGCCGGCAGGCGGCGCGTTTCCCACGGGACCGGTCCGCTTCTCCGCGGACCGGTCGCCCCCGGACGCGCGTGCGCCCGAGGAGGTCTGGATGTGAGTCACCACGGTACCTCTCAGTTCGAGGCGAGGGCGGTCTTGGCCTCGGAGAAGAACTGCTTCACGGAGTCCTTCGGCGAGGCCTTGCCCAGGGAGAGGTCGGCGGAGATGCGCAGGAAGGCCGCCTCGATCACGTCGGCGCCCGCCGGGTGCGGTGTGATGGGCTCCAGGATGCCCGCGCCGGCGATCGCGGACTCGTACGCGGCGATCGCCTTGCTGGGGGCGTCGGTGGGCTCGTAGGCCTCGAACTGGGCGGTGGTGGCGGGTACGCCGCGGTCGTACCCCATGATCCTGGCGACCGCGGGGTCGTGGGTCATGAAGCCGATGAAGGTGGCCACCTCGGCCGGGTGCTTGGTGCGCGCCGTGCCGCTGAGCATCAGCGAACCCAGGTACTGGCCGGTCTTCTTGCCGTCGGTGCTGGGGATGGGGGCGAGGCCGTAGCTGCTCTTGCCCTCGGCGCTGTAGCGGACCGAGAAGTTGTCCCAGGTGAACTCACCGGCGGAGAGTCCCTTGGCGGTCGCGGAGGCGGGCTTGATCTGTTCGACCTTCTTGGGGTCGGCGTAGACACCCGACCTGACCCGCTCCAGGGCCTCGGTCCAGTACGGCAGCAGCTCGGTCTCGCCGAAGCCCATTCCGTCCTCGGTGAAGAAGGCCTTGCCGTTCTGGCGGAGTATCAGGTCGTACAGGTACATCACGCCGTGCGGTCCGGCGTCACCGGCGATCTTCTGACCGTTCTTGATCTTCTGCAGGCCCGCGTACCAGTCGTCCCAGGTCCAGCCGATCTCGGGGGCGATGCCGGCCTTCTCGTAGACCCTCTCGTCGATGACCAGGGCCATCGAGTTGCTGCCGACCGGTACGCCGAGCAGCTTGCCGTCGACCTCCGCGAACTTCTCCAGCCCGGAACGGAAACCGTCGAGGCTGAGGTTGCCCTTCTCCACCTGGGGGCTGAGGTCGAGGAGGACGTTCTTCGCCTCGTACTTGCGCAGGAAGGTCACGGCGTTCTGGATGACGTCCGGGGCGTTGCCGCCGGCCGCCTGCGTGTTGAACTTCTTCCAGAAGTCCGGGTACTGCTGGAAGTCCGTCTTCACCTTGATCTTCGGGTGCTTCTTCTCGAAGAGGGCGACGCACTGCTGGACCTTCTTCGCCCGGTCGTCGGCGCCCCACCAGGAGTGCCGGATGGTGACCGTACCCCCGGAACTGCCGCTCCCGCCCGAGCCGCAACCAGCTGCGGTCAGTCCGAGACCGGCCGCCGAGAGGCCGGCCAGCTTCAGCATCTGCCGCCGGTCCATGCCGTTGTTCCGAGACATCTCTTGCCCCCACCATCGCATTGAATCGTTTTAGAAAGCGCTTGCTGGGTCAAAGTAAGGAGCGGCACCCGGCTCGTCAACGGTTAGGACGAAAATCGGCGGAACGCCCGGCCCGCCGAACACCTGTACGCGAAAACACCGATGGCCCGGAAGCTTCGAGTGAAGCTTCCGGGCCATCGGTACGGGGTGGGCGATACTGGGTTCGAACCAGTGACCTCTTCGGTGTGAACGAAGCGCTCTCCCACTGAGCTAATCGCCCCGGCGCACCGCAAACATTACCCCATGTCAGCGGTGTCTCCGGACCATCGACGGGTCACTGGTCGATCCTCCACGGCATGGTGATCCCGAACTTCCAGACGTAGATCCCGACGAGTACGGCGATGATCACGAGCCCCACCGTGGTGAGGATGATGTTGCGCCGCCGCACCTCGGGATCGAGGGCGCGCTGAGCAGCCTCGGTGACCTTGCGCCGGGTCCAGCGCAGGACGAGCTGCGCCCAGACGAACTCCGTCGCCCAGATCGCCATACCCCCGAAGATCACCAGCCACCCGGGGCCCGGCAGCGGCAGCATCACGATGCCCGCTCCGACCACCGCGAGGCCGACGACGAAGATGCCGACCTGCCAGCTCACGTGCAACAGCCGGGACGCCTTGATGAACCCCGGGGCCCGCGAGCCCAGCTCCCTCTCGGCCTGCGCCGCATCCCCCGTCGCGGACTCCGCGGCCGGCCGTGAGGCGACCTCGCTCCGCTCGTCACTCTCCGCATTCATGAACCCCAACCTACCCGAACGGTGTCGGTCACTGGAATGGACGCATCACCCAAAGTTACACACCGCCCCACAACACGCCCGAAGCATCACAAATAGGTCAGAGGGGTTTACAACACCACCGTAGGTGGCATGTCGATTTCGCCGACGTGCGAATCCCCGAGCGCACACTGAGCGAAAGGCCCTGGCGCTTATGAACACCACGGTCAGCTGCGAGCTGCACCTGCGCCTCGTTGTGTCGAGCGAGTCCTCACTGCCTGTACCCGCGGGCCTGCGGTATGACACGGCCGATCCCTATGCCGTGCACGCCACCTTCCACACCGGAGCGGAGGAGACGGTCGAGTGGGTTTTCGCCCGTGACCTCCTTGCCGAGGGGCTGCACCGGCCCACCGGCACCGGAGACGTCCGCGTCTGGCCATCACGTAGTCACGGCCAGGGTGTCGTCTGCATCGCACTGAGCTCCCCGGAGGGAGAAGCCCTGCTAGAAGCTCCGGCAAGGGCCCTGGAGTCGTTCCTGAAGAGGACCGACGCCGCGGTTCCGCCGGGCACCGAGCATCGTCACTTCGATCTGGATACGGAGCTCTCACACATCCTGGCCGAGAGCTGAGCCAGGCCGAGAGCTGCGGGACGCCGTCCGACTCGGGGAGACGGCGTCGCGCGGACAACCTCATACGGCAGACACCGGCGCCGTCGCCGCGGAACCCACCGCGGCGACGGCGTCGGCGCGCGCCGGGGCACCGGGATTCCTTACTGCGCGTCCCTCGGTTGCGACGGCTTCGGTCTCGCGGTCCCGGGAACCGGCGGTCTCGGTCACGGTCCCCCACGACCGACGGTTCCGGTCCCGTCCTGGCGACCCCACGCGTCCCACACGCCCCACAGGTACCGAAGCGACTCACGAGTGACCGCCATGTGACCACCAGAGCCGCCAGGCGGCCGTCACGCGCTCCGGCGGCTCGTCCGACCGGCAAAGGCCCTCCCGCTCGCCCGTAAGTCCCTGCCGGGCCCGTGGCGCCTTCGCCGAGCCAGTAGAGTCACCCGGCATCGGCGGGCACCCGCCCGCCGGAGGCCAGGGAGCGAAGCGTGCTGATCCCACACGACACCCGGATCGCCCTCGACACGGTGGTCGATCTGGTGAACACCGCGCCGGAGAGCGAGCCGGCCGACGGGCTCCCCGACGTCGATGCGCTCTACGACTTCGCGGAGCGCCATCTCATCAGCGGCGTGGGCGAGCTCGGCGAGAAGGACCTGCGCGCCGTACGGGACGTGCGGAGCCTGTTCGCGGAGGTGTTCGCGGCGCCCGACGCCCGTACTGCCGCCGATCTCGTCAACCGGCTGGTGGCCGCCGCGGGCACCACCCCGCAACTCACGAACCACGACGGCTACGACTGGCACGTCCACTACTTCGCGCCGGACGCCTCCGTCTCGGACCATCTCGCGGCCGACTGCGGCATGGCCCTGGCCTTCATCGTCGTGGCGGGCGAACAGGAGCGGCTGCGCCGCTGCGAGGCGCCGGACTGCCGGCGCGCGTTCGTCGATCTGTCCCGCAACCGCTCGCGTCGCTACTGCTCCAGCCGCACCTGCGGTAATCGGCTCCATGTCGCCGCGTACCGGGCACGGCGCAGGGAAGCGGCGCGCTGACCGTCGCCGCACGCGCCGGACGGGCCCCTGCAGGGTGGCGGGCGGAGCGGCGGTCCCGGATGCCGATGCCCGCTCACAGGAAGAAAAGATCATGCAGCGCGGCCATCAGCAGAAGACTGCCGATCACCGTCAGAAAGATCATCAGGGGTGGCTGGGACAGCGCGAAGAGGCAGCCACGCGGCTCTTCGGCAGGGGGTGCGGGGGCCTCGCCCCGGTATGTATCCACCATCTCGAGGCGATCATGACGCAGAGGCACCCCCGTTGGCGATCAACACGCCTTTTCGCACGGGGAGTTCACCCTCCGCGTACGGCGCGAATTCGCTCCGGCGTCCGATCCCCGGTCACCCATCCGCACCCGTCGCCCACGACTCGTGGACCCCTCTCCGGGCGCGGCCCGCGAGTCAGCGCGGAGCGGCGCTGGACGCGCGTACGACGAGCTCCGGCTGGAGCACCACACTGCGGTGCCGGTGGCTGCCGTCCCCGTCGTCCGCCTCCTCGAGAAGGAGCTCCGCCGCCATCCTGCCCATGAGCACGGCGGGCTGCCTGACCGAGGTCAGCGGCACGGCGGCCGCCGCGGCGAACTCGATGTCGTCGTAACCGACGATGGCGACGTCCTGCGGCACCCGGACGCCCGCCGCGTAGAGCGACTGAAGGACACCGAGGGCAAGCAGGTCGTTGGCGCAGAAGACGGCGGTCGGGCGCGGCACGAGACCGAGCAGCCGTGCCCCGGCGTCCCGGCCCGCCGCCACGTCCAGGCGGTCGGACGGGATCTCGATGAGGGCCTCGGGACCGAGTCCGGCCTCAGCGAGGGCGGAGAGCGCACCCTCACGGCGGTCCCTGATCTGGTGCAGGTCGCCGGGGCCGCTGACATAGGCGACGGAACGGTGCCCCGCCGAGACGAGGTGCCCTACGGCGAGCCTGCCGCCGCGTACGTCGTCGACGGAGACGGCGCAGGTCTCGGCACCCGGGGCGACCCGGTCCACGAGCACGTACGGAATCCGGTGGCGGCCGAACGCCTCGAGGTTGCCGCCGGTGGCGTCGGCCGGGGTGACGAGCACCCCGCAGACGCGTTGTTCGGCGAAGAGCCCGAGGTATTCGGCCTCCTCCTCGGGACTCTGGCCGCTGTTGCACACCATCACGCCGAGACCGGCGTCCCGGGCCGCGCGTTCCGCGCCGCGGGCGATGTCGACGAAGAAGGGGTTGCCCATGTCGAGGACGAGCAGGGCCATGATCCGGCTCCGGCCCGCCCTGAGCTGCCTGGCCGACTCGCTGCGTACGTAACCGAGCTCCTCGATCGCCGCCAGTACCCGGGCCCGGGTGTCCGGAAGCACCGCCTCGGGGCGGTTGATCACGTTGGAGACGGTGC
Organism: Streptomyces sp. NBC_00887; assembly: GCF_045207585.1. Lineage (NCBI taxonomy): Bacteria > Bacillati > Actinomycetota > Actinomycetes > Kitasatosporales > Streptomycetaceae > Streptomyces > Streptomyces sp. NBC_00887. The sequence goes on along the minus strand of NZ_CP108788.1, from coordinate 8,580,501 downwards.
CCACCGAGACTCCGGCCTGCCGGGCCACATCCTTGATCCCTGCCACACGCCCCACTTGCCCTGCCCCACTGATGCGTCCGGCCGCCGCGCGTCGGCGCAGCGTATCCCTGTCCTGCCGACGTCATCCGGCAAGATCCGCCGGCCCGTCGCCCTTGCCCTGCGGCCCAGGAATGAATTGTTTCAATACGTCCGGGACGCTAACTCCATCCCCGGATACCGTCAAGATCGGATCGGAGCAACCCCGAATATACCGATACGCGAAGCGGAGACGAGCGGCTCGCGCACGCCCCCCACACGCATGAATCGATTCATATTGCAGCCATAATGGCGGTGTCACGCAGCGCCCGGATTGCCCTGTCAGATGCCGTGCTTCTTCAGGATCGCCTCGATGTCGCTGAAGTCCTCACCGGGCGCGGCGGCCTGCTGCGGCTTCTTCTTCGCCTGCGGCTGCGGCTGCGGGCGGGCCGTCGTGTTCGCGGACGTCAGTGAGGGTGTCGACGCGGCCGGGGAGACTGCGTCACCCTGCGACGCAGCCCGAGCGGCCTTGCGTTCCCTGCGGGTGGAGCCGCCGCGACGCTCCACCGCCCGTGTGGTCATGAAGAGGAGCCACGCCAGCGCGAGCAGCCCGAAGCCGAGCCAGACGCTGGGCTTGAACACGATGTCGGACAACCACTCGACGACACCGGTCATCACGAGGCCGACGGGCACCAGCGAGTAAGCGGCGATCCTGGTCGCCGCGAGGAATCGCTTGCGGTACGCGGTGATCGCGGCGATGCCCAGGCCTGCCGCCGACACCGCGGAACAGATGGTCTCGGCAAGCATCGGTGCCTCCAGCACATCGGGAAACGTCCCTTCCATCCTGCACCGGTCGCGGCTCGGGGGCCACGGTCCCGGGCCACATCAGGGACATTTCAGGGCTGCGGTCCTCCCCAGGTCCCGATTGGGAAGCGGAGGTCCGGCCTGAAAGACTGATCCCATGAGCGATTCCACCCCCTCAGCCCCGGTCGTCCTGGACATCTGGTGCGAGCTCGAGTGCCCCGACTGCCATCAGGCCCTCTCCGACGTCCACGCCCTTCGCGCCCGCTACGGCGACCGGCTGGAGATCCGGCTGCGCCACTTCCCGCTGGAGAAGCACAAGCACGCGTACGCCGCGGCCCAGGCGGCCGAGGAGGCCGTCGAGCAGGGCAAGGGGTGGCCGTACATCGAGGCGGTACTGGCCCGCACCGCCGACCTCGCCCGTACCGGTGAGCCCGTGCTGCTCGATGTGGCACGTGAACTGGGGCTGGACGCCGAGGAGTTCGACACCGCGCTGATCGACGGCCGGCACATGCTGATCGTCGACGCGGACCAGGCCGAGGGCAAGGCCATCGGGGTCACCGGAACCCCGACGTATGTGATCGGTGACGAGCGGCTGGACGGTGGCAAGAGCCAGGAAGGGCTGCGCGAGCGGATCGAGGAGATCGCGGACCGTCTGCTGGCCGACCGCGGCTGACGGCGGGTCCGCCCGGCGGCGCGGGCCGGCACCCCGCCGCGAGGACCGCCTACAACGCCTTGGCCAGGTTGTACTGGGTCGGCTCGTAACCGAGCGACTCGTACAGCCGCAGCGCGGGGGTGTTGGACGCGAAGACGTGCAGGCCGAGCCTGCCGAGCCCCGAGTCGAGCGTGATGTCCTCGGCACGGTGCATCAGCGCACGGCCGTATCCGTGTCCGCGGTGCTCTCCCCGGACCTCGACGTCGAAGACGTATCCCATCGCCTCGCCCGTCGGTGTCTCGTGCCGCGCCACCCACACATGGCCGATGACGTCGCCGCCGTGGACGAGCACGTGGAAGTGCATGCCCTCGGTGGCCAGACCGTCCGGCAGGTTCGTGGCGTGGTCGGTCTCGGACTTCCGCCGGGCCTGCTCCTCCGGGACGCCGCGCTCGATCCAGTTCTGCGCGTACGTCTCCACGCTGGTGCTCGCCCAGTCGGCGAATTCCTGGCCGCTCATGGGACGCCCGGTGACGCCGTCCGGGAGCGCGGGTGCGGTCCGCCGGAGCTCCTTGACCATGTTCCGGCTGCGCTCGGTGTAGCCGAGCACGGCCCCGAGCCCCCGGGCGGCCTCGTCGTCCGCGGGAGCCACCAGCCGGACCTGGGTGCACCCCCAGCTGCGCAGCACCTCCTCCGCGGCGAGGGCGGCGATGGTGCCCCGGCCCCGCCTGCGATGCGTCTCCTCGATGCGCAGCGACCGGATTATCCCGGCCGACGCGCCGAACACCGGATCGGTGGAGACGGCGACGGAACCGACGGGACGCCCGTTGTCGCACACGTCGTACGTGCGTTCCTGTGCGCCGTCGGCGCCTTGCTGGATCGGCCCGGTCGGCCGGAGGGTCGTGGTCATCAGGGGTGTTCTATCCGCTCGTCCTCGGTCCGTCACCTGTTTTTGCCGGACGGGCTCAGGGATCGAGGTCGTCGCCCGCGCGCTCGTCGAAGATCCGCATCGCCTTCGCCGTAACCGGCCCCGGCGCGCCCGGCAGCTCCCGTCCGTCCACCCGGTGGACGGCCTGGATGTCGCGGAGCGTGGAGGTCAGGAAGATCTCCTCGGCCCTTTCGAGGATGTCCAGCGGCAGCTCCGTCTCCTGCGCACCGGTCCACTCCACGGCCAGTGCGCGGGTGATCCCGGCAAGGCATCCGGAGGTGAGGGGAGGGGTGTGGATCCGGCCGTCGAGCACGACGAAGACATTGGATCCGGTGCCCTCGCAGAGCTGCCCGACCGTGTTGGGGAAGAGCGCCTCGGAGGCACCCTGCTCGTGGGCGCGCGCGAGGGCGACGACGTTCTCGGCGTACGAGGTGGTCTTGAGCCCTGCCACCGCACTGCGTTCGTTGCGCGTCCAGGGGACGGTGATCACGGCTGTGCTGTCCGGACGGCGTGACGTCTCACCGAGGGCGACGACGAGGCTGGGCCCCGCGTCGCCGCGGTCGGAACCGAGGGGTGAGAGGCCTCCGGTGTACGTGATCCGCAGCCGGCCGAGCTCCGTGGGATTGGCCGCGATGACGGCCTCCGAGGCGCGGCGGACCTCGTCCTGGTCGGGGTCGGACAGTCCGAGGCCACGGGCCGAGCGCGTCAGCCGGTCGAGATGCCGGGTCAGGGCGAAGGGGCGGCCCTGGGCGACCCTGACCGTCTCGAAGATGCCGTCCCCCACGGTCAGTCCGTGATCGAGCACGGACACCCGTGCGTCATCGGCGTCCCGGAGCTCGCCGTTGACCCAAATCCTCATGACGCGGTCCTTCCTGTCTCCTCGTAGGCGCCCGACGCTACAGCGAGCAGCCGGGACGCCTTCAGCTCGGTCTCCGCCCATTCACGCTGCGGGTCGGATCCCCAGGTGATACCGGCTCCGGTACCGAAGCGCAGCTCGGGTGCGGTGCCCGTGCGGTCGATCCAGAAGGTCCTTATGCCGACGGCCAGTTCCGCGGTGTCCCTGTCCGCGTCGACCCAGCCGATCCCTCCGCAGTACGGACCGCGCGGCGCTGTCTCGAGGGCGTCGATGATCCTCAGGGCACTGGACTTCGGGGCACCGGTGACGGATCCGGGCGGAAACGCGGCGGTGAGCAGCTCCGGCCAGCCGGCGCCGTCGGCCAGCCGGCCACGCACGGTGGAGACGAGGTGGACGAGTCCGGGGTGCTTCTCCACCACACAGAGGTCGGGGACGCTCACGCTGCCGGTCGCGCAGACCCGGCCCAGGTCGTTGCGGACCAGGTCGACGATCATCACGTTCTCGGCGTGGTCCTTGTCCAGCAGATCGTCCTCGGTCCGCCCGGTTCCCTTGATCGGCCCGGACTCGACGATCCTGCCCTCACGCCTCAGGAAGAGCTCCGGGGAGGCGGTGGCTATCTCGACACCCTGGGCAGGCAGCCGGATCGTCCCCGCGTAGGGAGCGGGGTTGCCGCGGGCCAGCAGGGCGGTGAGCGCGTCCACGTCGGCTACGGGGCCGGGCAGCGGTGCGGACAGGACCCGGCAGAGGTTGGCCTGGTAGACCTCGCCCGCCGCGATGTGTTCACGGATCCGCCGTACGCCGGCCTTGTACGCGTCCTCGTCGAGCGATGAGATCCAGTCCTGCGGCGCCGGGCCACGCCAGGCGCCGGGCACGGGAAGGGGCACCTGCTCGGTCCGTACGGTGGAGAAGCGGGCGCAGACGAGACGGCCCTCGAAATCGGCGGATACGGCCCAGAAACCGGATGATTCGAGAGCCGCAGGATCGCTGGTCACATCCTGCAGGCCTGAGGCGATGAGGCCGCCGAAGCGGGCCATGGGAGCTAGGTCGTGCACTCTGGTGAGTCTAGAACGGTGCACGGTGACCTGCGGCGGGGCGGAGGCAGCGCAGCACGCTGCACAAACGCGTTTTTGTGCTGGCCCGGGAATCCGCTAGAGTTCAACACGTCACCGGGACGCGCAAGCCGAACGGGAATGACAAGCGGACGTAGCTCAGTTGGTAGAGCGCAACCTTGCCAAGGTTGAGGTCGCCAGTTCGAACCTGGTCGTCCGCTCGCAGAAGGTGGGGGATCTTCCCGAACCCCCATCCCTGGTGGAGTGGCCGAGAGGCGAGGCAACGGCCTGCAAAGCCGTCTACACGGGTTCAAATCCCGTCTCCACCTCCAAGGACGATTAGCTCAGCGGGAGAGCACTTCCCTGACACGGAAGGGGTCACTGGTTCAATCCCAGTATCGTCCACCGGTCCGCAAGGACCCCCGCGCGATTAGCTCAGCGGGAGAGCGCTTCCCTGACACGGAAGAGGTCACTGGTTCAATCCCAGTATCGCGCACGCAGTACACGCAGGGTCACCCTGCGCGATTAGCTCAGCGGGAGAGCGCTTCCCTGACACGGAAGAGGTCACTGGTTCAATCCCAGTATCGCGCACCGTTCGAAGCCCCCGGTCGTCTCGACGACCGGGGGCTTCGTCGTTGTCCTGCGGGTCAGCCGGTGAAGAGCTGGGTGGCCTTGCGGGTCAGTTCGTACAGCCCGTAGCCGAACGGCACTGCGACCCAGAGCCAGACGAGGACCATGAGCGGCTTACGACTCCTGGTGGACACGGGGGGCTGCTCCCTTCCGGAGTCTCGTGGAAGCGCGGGTGGACGGGGCGGATGCACTCGTTGGCGACGAAGCCGACGACGAGCAGCCCGATCATGATGGTCAGCGAGGTCGTGTAGAGGCTGGGACCGCTGTGGCCTGCGCGCTCCCCCGCGTCGGCGACCCTGTTGACGATCAGCGGACCGAGCACGCCCGCCGTGGACCAGGCGGTCAGCAGCCGACCGTGGATGGCTCCGACCTGGTACGTGCCGAAGAGGTCCCTCAGGTAGGCGGGAGCGGTCGCGAACCCTCCTCCGTAGAAGGAGAGGATCACCAGCGCGCAGCAGATGAAGAGCGGCTTGGAGTCGTTGCCGAGCCGTTCGATCATCACGTACATCAGCGCGCCGACACCGAGGTAGACGCGGTACATGTTCTTGCGGCCGATCAGGTCCGAGGTGGAGGACCACAGGAGACGGCCGCCCATGTTGGCCAGCGAGAGCAGGGCGACGAAGCCCGCCGCGGCCGAGACCGACACCGGGGTGGAGGTGTCCGCGAAGAAGTCCTGGATCATCGGCACGGCCTTCTCGAGGATGCCGATGCCCGCGGTGACGTTCATGCGCAGGACTACCCACAGGCACCAGAACTGCGGTGTGCGCAGGGCGTTGCGCGCGGAGACCTGGGCGTTGGTGACGAGCCTGCGGGTTTCCTGCTTCGGCTCCCAGCCGTCGGGGAGCCAGCCCTCCGGCGGCACCCGTACCAGGAGGACGCCGAGCGCCAAGAACGCCGCGTAGACGACGCCGTGCACGAGGAAGGCGCTCGCGATGCCGGAGCGGTCCGTACCGAAGCTCTCGAGCATGCCCGTGGACCAGGGCGAGGCTATGAGGGCGCCGCCGCCGAAGCCCATGATGGCGATGCCCGTGGCCATGCCGGGGCGGTCGGGGAACCACTTGATGAGGGTGGAGACCGGGGAGATGTAGCCGATGCCGAGCCCGATCCCGCCGATGAAGCCGTAGCCGAGGACGACGAGCCAGTACCGGCCGGTGGCCGCACCGAGGGCGGCGACGAGGAAGCCGGAGGAGAAGCAGACGAGGGAGACGGACATCGCCCAGCGGGGACCGTTGCGTTCGACGAGTGTGCCGCCGAAGGCCGCGGAGAGGCCCAGCATCACGATGCCCAGCTGGAACGGGAGGGCGCTCACGGTGCCCGACAGCCCGAGTGCGGATTCGAGTGGGGGCTTGAACACGCTCCAGGCGTAGGCCTGTCCGATGGAGAGGTGCACGGCGAGCGCGGCGGGTGGCACGAGCCAGCGGCTCCAGCCCGGGGGGCGACAGTTCGGGACCTGTCGAGGAAGTGCATGGCCCCGCTAGGCAGCGATCATGCTCATGACTAGATCAGGAACCGAACTTCGTCGACGGTATGCAATGCGGGCGCGACGGGCCCGGACGCAACGCGCCCGGGCCCCCGCAGGGGTTCAGGAGGAGAAGAGCATCCGGCCGAAGCTCTTCTGGCGGTGGTGTCCGTGGTGCCCGCCCTGGTGCGGCGCACCCCACGCGGGAGCCGGGGCCGCGGGGTACGCCTGCGGGGCGGCGGGGTACGCCTGGGGGGCGGGCGGAGCGGGCGGGGCCTGCTGCGACCACTGCGACTCGAGGCGGGTCAGGGACTCCAGCTCGCCGTAGTCGAGGAATATGCCGCGGCAGCCTGTGCACTGCTCGATCTGGACGCCGTTGCGGTTGTACGTGTTCATCTGGGCGTGGCACTTGGGACACTGGATCATCGGGCCGGCTCCTCACCGTCGTTTCGATGTCGCCGGAATGCATGCCCGGCGGCAGTCGGTTCACCCTACGACGAGAGCTCGGGTGTCAACTCGGGCGGGAGGGACGCAATGCGGACACACGCGTCGATCATCAGCTGTTCCACCGCATCCGGACTTCGGCCCTCCGCCGCGGACTTGGCGAAGGCGAGCGCCGCCGTCTGCACCGTGAGTGCGCGCGCGGCGACGTCCAGGTCGGGCCACGGGTCCCCCTCGGCGCGTACGGCGGGGCCGCCCGCGGCCCGGTAGGCGTCCAGGAAGCGCAGCCAGACCTCGGGCGCCAGCAGCCCTGCCGCGTACCAGGCGGCGGGGCGCGCCAGGTCCCAGGCGGGGTCGCCGAGGCCCGCGTCGTCGACGTCGATCAGCAACCAGGGGCCGTTCGGGGCCGGGTGGCGGACGAGCTGGCCGAGGTGCAGGTCTCCGTGGCAGACGAAGCGGGCCCGGAGCCCGCGGGACGGCGCCTCGTCACGAGCCCACGCGGGCAGGCCGCGCCAGGCGGCGAGGACCGGAGCGGTGTCCGGGTCGCCGGGCCGGGCGGCGCGCATCCGCGCGACGGCCCGGGCGGCCTTGGCGGGTCCGCGCATGGGCGGCAGCGGATGGGGCGGCGGGGTGCGGTGCAGCCGGGCCAGGAGGGTGCCCGCCTCCTCCCAGGGAGCGGCATCGGGGTCCGAGGGGTCGACGGGTTCACCGTGCGGCCAGAGGCTGACGGGGCGGCCGTCGGGCGTCACCCCGAGGAAGCCGGCCGGGGGCGCCGCGGTTTCCGGCGCCTGACGGGGTGCGGGGACCGGCAGGGGCGGGAGCAGGACGCCCGCGAGGAGCGGTGCCGCGGCCAGGGCGAGACGGTCAGCCAGGTCCGGCCGGTCGGTGTCCGGGGCGTGCGCCTTGGCGACCACCGGCCCCCTGCGGACCACTGTTCCGTCGGGGCGGTCCGCGAGCACCCGGGGCGGGGGGCAGTCGCACGCGACGGCACGGGCATGGCTGCCGGCATGAGCGAGGTCGCCCAGTACGCGTACGACAGGGGTGGTGGTCATCGGTTCGGCTCCCCCGGCGGTGATCGGCCGGCCCTGCGGCCGGTCCCGGCGACGAGCGTACGGGGCGCGGCCGCCCGGCCGGAGGTCGCCCGGCGGCCCCGAAGGGGTCCGGACAGCGCGATGTCCGGCCAGCTCCCCAGCTGGCCGGACAAACGCTGCCGTCCGCCGCACCCCCGTCCCCACGGGGTTGTTGGCCGGATGTCCTGGTCCGGACCGCTCTTCCGGACCCGGGGCGCCGCTCAGCGCCCCAGCATCACGCCCACGGACGACGCTTGTGTGACCACTGCGTCCCAGCCGCCGAAGACAACTACGAGCAGGGCCGCCAGGGGAAGGACCATGGCTGTCGCCACCAGGGGGTGGCGCGTACCGGACGGGCGTGCACCGAACGAGGCGTAGGCCCTGCGTCCCTGTGCGCGGATCATGGTCCGCGTTGCCGTGTCCGCCATGGTTCCTCTCCTGACCTGTTTCGGAGCGGCGGGCGTTCGACCTCGGGGGACGAGTTCTGCGCCCGCCGCTTGACTTCAACATTAGGGAGGCGGAAGCCCTCGGGCGTCATGCCCGCGTACCGATTACCGGGCCTCCCGGAGGATGAGCCGTCGGCATCCGGCGTACTCCCCTGGGTGGAGACGCGGCGCTAGGCCTTGGGGTCTTCCCGGAGGGGACGCTCCGAGTCGTCCTCCCTGGGTACCGGTTGTTCGACCAGGGCGAGCACCCTGGTCGCCATGAAGCGGGCGGTTCGGACAACTGATCCACTTCGGGTGACTTCGCTCACTTCGACCACCCCTCGACGGACTGCTGTCTCCACCCGGCGGCCTGCCCTGGAGGCCACCACCTCGTACGTCCGAGTCGTGTCTCCCGCGTCCACGACTATCTCCACGCGATCGCCCTTCATTGATCCAATCCCCCTTCTGCGACGGTCCTTTGAGATCTCGCACGGGTCACAGGGCCTGGATCTCCGGCTCCCTGACCACTCCTCAATTCTCCCACCGGGCACTGACAATCGATGGGTCGGCGAGGGCGCGGCCTCTGAGCGCGCCGCGCCACGGGTACGTAAGCTGTGCCTCGTCAGGCGGACCGGCAGCGGGGATGGGCAGACGATGGCGATGATGCGGCTCCGGCGCGAGGACCCGCGTGTCGTCGGCTCGTTCAGGCTGCACCGGCGGCTCGGTGCGGGCGGTATGGGTGTGGTCTATCTGGGTTCCGACCGCAGGGGCCAGCGGGTGGCGCTCAAGGTGATCCGGCCGGATCTGGCGGAGGACCAGGAGTTCCGTTCGCGCTTCGCGCGCGAGGTGTCCGCCGCCCGCCGGATCCGCGGTGGCTGTACGGCACGTCTGGTGGCCGCCGATCTGGAGGCGGACCGCCCGTGGTTCGCGACGCAGTACGTCCCGGGGCCTTCGCTGCACGACAAGGTCGTCGAGGAGGGGCCGCTGTCGGCGGCCGAGGTGGCCTCGATCGGTGCGGCGCTGTCCGAAGGACTGGTGGCGGTGCACGAGGCCGGGGTGGTTCACCGTGATCTGAAGCCGTCGAACATCCTCCTCTCCCCCAAGGGCCCCCGGATCATCGACTTCGGTATCGCGTGGGCGACCGGGGCGAGCACGCTCACGCATGTCGGGACGGCCGTGGGTTCGCCGGGCTTCCTGGCGCCCGAGCAGGTGCGGGGCGCGGCGGTGACGCCCGCCACGGACGTGTTCTCGCTGGGCGCCACCCTGGCGTACGCGGCGACGGCCGACTCGCCCTTCGGGCACGGCAGTTCCGAAGTGATGCTCTACCGCGTGGTGCACGAGGAGCCGCATCTCTTCGAGGTGCACGACGCGCTCGCTCCGCTGGTGCGCGCCTGTCTGGCGAAGGACCCGGAGGAGCGGCCGAGCACTCTGCAGCTCTCGATGCGGCTCAAGGAGATCGCCGCGCGCGAGGCACAGGGACTGCAGGAGCGCAGGCCGCCCGCCCAGCGGGCCGAGCAGGAGCTGGACCGGCCGACCGGTCTCCTCGACGGCCCGTACACCGAGCAGCACACCCGGCGCGCGGCGGCCGGCCCCACTCCGGCGCCCCGTCCCGCGGCCGGGCGCCCCTCGTCGTCGCGCTCGGCTGCGCCACGTACCGGCGGCACACGCCCTCAGGCGGCGCGCGGCACCGGGCACTCCGGGAAGCGTCCGCAGGGCACCAACGGAACGAACGGCCGTCCGGGCACGCGCCCCGGGGTCCGGACGACCTCCGCCGGGAAGAGCGGCAAGCGGCGGCCTGCCAATCCGCGGCTGCTGCGCCAGCGGCTCGTCGTGTTCGTCGTCGTGACCCTGCTCGTGGCGCTGGGGATCGCGGCTGCGCAGGGCTGCCAGGGCCCCTCGCAGGGGCTGGGCGGCACGCCGTCCCCGACCCACGACGCGTACCCGGCCGTGGATCAGCAGGTGGCGCCGTCCGGTCAGGCGGAGACGGGACGCGTCGCGTAGAAGGCGACGGCCGAGGCAGCGGCGACGTTGAGCGAGTCGACTCCGGCGTCCATGGGGATGCGGACGTGTTCGTCCGCGGCGGCCAGCGCCGCGGCGGTGAGCCCGTCCCCCTCGGTACCGAAGACGAGCGCGAGCCTCTCGTGCCGACGTGCGGCCAGGGCGTCCAGGGTGATCGACTGCTCGCTGAGGCAGAGCGCGGCCGTGGTGAAGCCGGCCGAGCGGAGCAGGTCGAGGTCCTTGGGCCATGCACCGAGCCTGGTCCACGGGACCAGGAAGACGGACCCCATCGACACCTTGACCGCCCGCCGGTACAGGGGGTCGGCGCAGCGCGGGGTGAGGAGGACGGCGTCGACTCCGAGTGCTGCCGCGTTACGGAAGGCCGCTCCGAGATTGGCGTGGTCGACGATGTCCTCGAAGACGGCCACCCGGCGGACGTGCCCGGACTCCGGGGCCAGGAGGGAGCCGACCTCGGCAAGCGGTCTGCGCTGCATGGAGGCGAGCGCTCCGCGGTGCACGTGATAGCCGGTGACGCGTTCGGCGAGCTCCGGTGTGACCGCGTAGACGGGTGCGCGGGCCTCGTCGATGACATCGCGCATCACGTCGACCCACTTGGCGGACAGCAGCATGGACCGCATCTCGTACCCGGCGTCCGCGGCCCGTCTGATGACCTTCTCGCCCTCGGCGATGAAGAGGCCTTCGGCGGGCTCCCGGCGGCGCCGGAGTTCGACGTCCGTGAGGCCCGTGTAGTCGCTCAGACGCGGGTCGTCGGGGTCGTCGATCGTGATGAGTTCAGCCACGGGACGATGCTTCCCCACCGGTGACCGGGCCGGTGCCGACGCCGACGACGGCGCCGATGACGATCACGGCGGGCGGACGCACGTCCTCCGCGACGACTCGCTCCCCGACGTCCTTGAGGGTCGCGTCGACCCTGCGCTGAGCGGCCGTGGTGCCCTCCTGGACCAGTGCGACCGGGGTGTCGGGGGACTTGCCGTGGGAGATGAGCGCACGGGCGATGGCGCCGATCTTGTCGACGGCCATCAGGAGGACGAGGGTGCCGCGCAGCTGTGCGAGGGCCTCCCAGTCGACCAGCGAGCGCGGGTCTTCGGGGGCCACGTGCCCACTGACCACGGTGAACTCATGGGCGACTCCGCGGTGGGTGACGGGGATGCCGGCCGCCCCCGGTACGGAGATCGAACTGGAGATGCCGGGGACGACGGTGCAGGCGATGCCTTCGGCGGCCAGCGCCTGGGCCTCCTCCATCCCGCGGCCGAAAACGAAGGGGTCGCCTCCCTTGAGCCGGACGACGGCCTTGCCCGCCTTGGCGTGGTCGATCAGCGCCTGGTTGATCGCCCCCTGCGCCATGTAGCGGCCGTACGGGATCTTCGCCGCGTCGATCACCTCGACGTGCGGCGGGAGTTCGTCGAGCAGATCACGGGGACCGAGCCGGTCGGCGATGACCACATCGGCCTCGGCCAGGAGGCGCCGGCCCCTGACCGTGATCAGGTCGGGGTCGCCCGGGCCGCCGCCGACCAGCGCGACGCCGGGGGCACGGGTGCGGTGGTGCGGGGCGGCGAGGGTGCCGTCGCGCAGGCCCTCGACGATCGCGTCGCGGACCGCGGCGGAGTGGCGGGGGTCCCGGCCCTGCGAGGTGGTGGTGAGGACGGCGACCGTGATGCCCTCGCTGCGGCCGGTGGCCGGTGTCCAGGCGGTCGCCGCCTCCGCGTCGTCGCTGCGGACGCACCAGGTGCGGGTGCGCTCCGCCTCGGCGGACGCGGCGTCGTTGGCTGCGGCGTCGGTGGACGCGACCAGGGCGTACCAGGTGTCCGCGAGGTCGCCGTCCTCGTACCGGCGGCGCTCCCAGCGGATCTCACCGGCGTCCGCCATCGCCTCGACGGACGGGGTTGCGGACGGGGAGACCAGGGTGATGTCGGCGCCGGCCGCGATGAGGGCGGGCAGCCGGCGCTGCGCGACCTGGCCGCCGCCGACTACGACGACGCGGCGCCCGGTCAGGCGCAGTCCGACGGGGTAGGCAGGGTGATCGTCGTGCTCGGCCATGGCGGTGCGGGCTCCTCGTGCAGGGTGCAGGGTGCGGTGTGCTGCGGGCCGCTGCGGCGGTGGAGCGGCTGTGACGTGAGGCTGTGACGTGTGGCTGTCGCGGACCCACGATACGGGGTGGTGGGGGCGGGGGTCGGTGGGCGGTGCGGGGTCCGGTGGGCGCCCGCGGTGGGCCTGTACCCCTGCCCGCCCTGCCGGTGACCGGGGCTCCCGCCCGTCCCCGGTCCCCGATCGTGCACCGCACCGCGGTACCGGTCCCACCGGGTGGGACCGGTACCGCGGTGCGGTGCCCGCTACTTCTCCGTGACTCCGGCTGAGTCGAAGGTCGCCACGTCGTGCATCGCGCGCGCCGCGCTCTGCACGATCGGCAGTGCGAGCAGGGCGCCCGTGCCCTCGCCGAGCCTGAGGTCCAGGTCGACCAGCGGGCGCAGGCCCAGCTTGTTGAGGGCGGCGACATGGCCGGGTTCCGCGCTGCGGTGTCCGGCGATGCAGGCGGCGAGCGCCTCGGGGGCGATCGCGCGGGCGACCAGGGCGGCCGCGCCCGCGCTCACACCGTCGAGGATGACGGGTGTGCGGAGCGACGCACCACCCAGCAGGAAACCGGCCATCGCGGCGTGCTCGAGGCCGCCGACGGCAGCCAGCACGCCGATCGGGTCGGCCGGGTCGGGCTGGTGCAGCTCCAGGCCGCGCCGGACCACATCGACCTTGCGGGCGTGCATCTCGTCGTTGATCCCGGTGCCCCGCCCGGTCACCTCCGCCGGGTCCATGCCCGTGTACACGCAGATCAGGGCCGCCGACGCGGTGGTGTTGGCGATGCCCATCTCACCTGTGAGGAGGCCCTTGTTGCCCGCAGCCACGAGGTCCCGCGCGGTCTCGATGCCGACCTCGATCGCCGCGAGGACCTCCTCGCGGGTGAGCGCGGGGCCCGTCGTGAAGTCGGCCGTCCCCGGGCGTACCTTCCGGGGAAGGAGGCCGGGCGTCGAGGGCAGGTCGGAGGCGACTCCGACATCGACCACGCAGACCTCGGCGCCGACCTGGGCCGCGAACGCGTTGCACACGGCTCCGCCGCCGAGGAAGTTGGCGACCATCTGGCCCGTGACCTCCTGCGGCCACGCCGTGACGCCCTGGGCGTGCACCCCGTGGTCACCGGCGAAGATCGCGACGGCGGCGGGCTCCGGGACCGGCGGCGGGCAGACCCGCGAGAGTCCGGACAGCTGGGCGGAGATGATCTCCAGCATGCCGAGCGCGCCTGCGGGCTTCGTCATCCGCTTCTGGCGTTCCCAGGCCTCGCCGAGCGCCTTCGCGTCCAGCGGGCGGATGCTCGCGATGGTGTCCTGCAGCAGGTCGTGCGGCTCCTCGCCCGGCAGGGCACGGCGGCCGTACGTCTCCTCGTGCACGACCCAGGACAGCGGGCGGCGCTTGGACCAGCCCGCCTGCATCAGCTCGGGTTCCTCGGGGAACTCGTCGACGTAACCGACGCAGAGGTACGCGACGACTTCGAGGTGATCGGGCAGGCCCAGGGCACGGACCATCTCACGCTCGTCGAAGAAGCTGACCCAGCCGACTCCGAGGCCCTCGGCGCGGGCGGCGAGCCACAGGTTCTCGACGGCGAGAGCCGAGGAGTACGGGGCCATCTGCGGCTGGGTGTGGCGGCCAAGGGTGTGACGGCCGCCGCGGGTGGGATCCGCGGTGACGACGATGTTCACCGGAGTGTCGAGGATGGCCTCGATCTTCAGTTCCTTGAACTGCTTGGCCCGGCCCTTGGGGAGCGACTTGGCGTACGCCTCCCGCTGGCGCTGAGCCAGTTCGTGCATCGAACGGCGGGTCTCCGCGGAACGGATGACCACGAAGTCCCAGGGCTGGGAGTGACCGACGCTCGGTGCGGTGTGCGCTGCTTCGAGCACACGGAGCAGGACCTCGTGCGGGATGGGGTCGCTGCGGAATCCGTTGCGGATGTCGCGGCGTTCGCGCATGACCTTGAGGACGGCTTCGCGCTCGGCGTCGTCGTAGCCGGGGGCGGGCGGGGTCACGGCCGGCGGTTCGGCGGGCTCGGGGGCCGCGGCGGGAGCGGCCTCGGCGACAACGGTCCCGTCGGGAGCCGCTTCGACGAAGACGGCCCCGGCGGGAGCCGCTTCCGCGGACACGGCCTCGGCCCCGCGGGGCTCGGCGTCCGTCGTCACGGCGTCGGGCTCCGCGCCGCCCGCGAGTTCGGTGGCCGGAGCACCCACGGCAGGGGTCTCCAGGGCGGGAGTCTCGATGATCTCCGGTCCGGTGCCCGGTTCGGCCTCGGCCTCTACGGGGAGTTCGGCCTGCGGTACGGGGACGGGCTCCGCGACGAGCTCGGGCTCGGACTCCACGACGGGTTCCGGAGTCGCGAGCGCGGCCGGCTCGGGGTCCGGCGCGGCAACCGGCTCGGGCTCGGGCGCGCCAACCGGCTCGGCGATCGCGACGGGTTCCGCAACGGGGGCCGGTTCGGCGAAGGTGACCGGCTCGACCGGGGCGACGCCGTCCGGCGCCTCGACCGCCTGCTCGGGCTCGGGGGCCTCCACCGGCACCGGGGCGACGGCCACCGCAGGAGCGGTGGGCTCCGGCGCGGTCGGCGCCACGGGTTCCGGGGCGACCTCGGGCGCGAACGCGACCGGAGCAGCCGGGGCGACCTCGGGCGCGAACGCGACCGGAGCAGCCGGGGCGACAGCGAACGGCTCCTGGTCGACGACCGCGTCGGGCCGGGCCTCCTCGGCCGTCACAGCCCCGGCTTCCGGCTGTACGGGGTCGGGTGCCGGGGCAGCGGGCGTCGGGGCGAGGTGCGGAGTCGTCGGCACGGAGCCTTCCACGGGCACGAACTGCCCCATGGACTCGGCTGCGGCAGTTTCGGCCGGCGCGTCGAGGGGCGTCGTGAGGGGAGTTCCCTCAGCAACCCCGTCAGGAAGACCGGCAATCCCGGTCTGCACCTCCGCCGGCACCTCCGGTGTCGCCTCGGCCACCGGTTCCGGGGCCACTTGTTCCGGGGCGACCTGTTCCGGGGCGACCGTTTCTGCGGGAACGGCAGGTACGGGTTCGGGCCGGAAAGCCTGCTCGGGCGCCTGCGCGCCCCACGGGTCGCCGAGCTGGCGCGGGATCTCGCCCAGCTGCGGGCCCGGCAGCGGGGCCTGGTCGTCCGCCGGGATGTCGAAGTACTCGGGACCCGTCGTCGGCGGCCCGGCGTGCCGTGCGGGCATCGGGCTCTGCGGGGCGCCGGCCGGGCCGCGGTCGGCGAGTGAGCGCACGACGCCGCCGCTCGGCGAACCGCCGTAGGAGGGGGCGTCGCCCGAGGCGGGGCCCCGGTGCAGTGGGCGCCGCGCCGGGGCGGGGGCCTGGGCGGCCACGGGGACCTGGGCGGGGGCCTGCACCGGGGCGGGGGCCGGGATCCGTACCCCGTTGAGGTCGACGGAGCCGGAGTCACGGCCTCCGGACTCGTGGGTGCCGGTCGTGGACGTCTGCGCCTCGGCGGCGTACAGGGGCTGGCCCTGCGCCGGTACATGCGCATGGTGCTGCGACTGGAAGGCGGACTGCTGTCCTGCCGACTGCTCGGGCAGACCCGACGGCGCGGGCGCCGGTGCGGGTGCCGGGGCGGCGGGTGCGTCGCTCCACGCGCCCTGGGGCGCGGGCATCAGCAGAAGGTCTTCGTCCTCGGGTGCGTGCTCGGAGGGGTCGAGGTAGGCGTACGCGTCCGGGGCGGGGATGCCCGGCTGCGCCACCATGCCTGCGTTCTCCGGCAGTCCCTCGCCCGGGATCTGGCCGGTGTCAGTCATGCGTACCCCTCGCCCATCGTCAGTGCTCCTTCGGCCCTTCGCCCGGGATGCCCGAACCACGGCACGCCGGTGCTCGTCAACAAGAACGAGCGGGCTCGCCGCGCGGCACGAAACGCGCGCGGAGCTATACATTCTCGCGGTCGTTCGCCGCCGCGACAGGCAGTTCCGCCACGGCTCGCTGTGGACTGCGCCACGTTGCGCGTCCCCCGGTTTCGCCGTACCACACCGCGGACCAAAACGAGCCACTTTTCCGGACATTGACGAACGAAGCGACGAACGGCCGGGCGCGGTACAACAATCGGTCAGCCTACCTCGCGCTCCGTGGCGAGCACCTCAGGGGGCGAGGTCGGAACGGAGCGCGGAGAGCAGGAACACGACGGACCGTTCGCGCTCGGTCCAGGCAGAGGTGTCGAGTTCGACGGACTGGAGCAGTGCGCACTCGATGGTGTAGCCGTTCTCCGTGAGTGCCGCCCCGAGGGCTTCGGCCTCGTCCCGGGTGGAGGCATGGGTGACGATGCGCTCCGGGCGCCGGGCGGCGACGGCGGTGACCACGGGAACGCCGCCGCCGCCTATCCGTACGACATCGGGCTCAGGCAGGCGTTCGAGAACGTGCGGGGCCCGGCCGTGGACGACCTGGACCGGGACCTGGAAGGTCCTGGCCGCCGCCGTCGTACGGGTACAGGCGTCCGGGTCGCTGTCCACGGCCAGGACCGCCGCACCGAAGCCTGCGGCCTCCACGGCGAGGGCGCCGCCGCCGCAGCCGATGTCCCAGACCAGGTCGCCGGTGCGCGGGCCGAGGCGGGCCAACTGGGCGGCCCGCAGGCCGGGCGACTCGCCCTCGCCGGGCTCCGCCCCGACGGGTCCGTAGGCACCGGCCGGCAGGGCCCAGCCGCGGGCTCCCCGGGGCTGGACCGGCTCGCGGCCGGCGAACCAGGCGCCGGTGGCGGGATTCTCGGGCCCGCCGCCTATGACGATGACCACGTTCGGGTCGCGCCAGGTGTGGTCGGCGGTCTTGTCGGAGGTGAGGACGGTGACCCGTTCGCGTTCGGTACCGAGCTCCTCGCAGATCACGAAGGTGCGGTGGACGCCTTCCATGAGGAGGGCGAGCTCGGCGGGTCCCGCGCCCGGGGAGGTGAGGACGGCGACCTTGTGGTGGGCGCGGCAGACGTTGACCGCGCGGCGCAGGGTGCGCGGGTGGGCCACGACGACCTGGGCGTCGTCCCAGGGCATTCCCGCGCGGGCGAAGGCGGCGGCGACCGAGGAGACGGCGGGGACGACTTCGACCTCGAGGCCGTGCTCGGGTGCGCGCAGGGTGCGTACGACCCCGAAGAAGCCGGGATCGCCGTCGGCGATGACCACGGCGCTGCCACGGTGGCCGGCGATCCTGCGGGCGGCCAGGTCGATGCTGCCGAGGCGGATCCGTTCGGCGCTCCCGGGGACCTCGGGGAGCGCCAGGTGGTGGGCGGCTCCGGCGACGAGCGTGGCGGCCGAGAGCGCGGCCGTGGCCGCTCTGGTCAGTGGCGAGCCGTCCCAGCCGATCACCGTGACCCGGTCGGCCATCGTCGTCAGTCTCCTGGTGTGTCGCAGGCGTGGGCTCTGCGCGGGAGCGGCGGAGCAAGGGTGAGCGTATCCGGTCCGTACCAAGGGCCGGCCAGCGGCTTCCTTGAGCCCGGAGGAGGCCTTCAGTTCCAGTCGTTGTAGGTGCCGTAGCCGCCCGCGTCGGCCAGCTGCTCGGCGACGCCTTCGAGGTCCTCCGGGAGGAGCCCCCAGACGATCAGGTCGGTCCTGATGTCCGTCCAGCCGCCGTCCGTGCCGTTCTCGGTCCGGGTGCGCGCTATCCGTGCGTTGCGCAGCACTCCCTCGCTGATGCAGCCCAGCTTCTGGGCGACCTGCTGGGAGGCGGTGTTGTCGGCGGGCGTGCGCAGCTCGATGCGCTCGAAGCCCTGGTCGCGGAAGAGCCACTCGGCGAGGGCCAGGACGGATTCGGTGGCGTATCCCTCGCCGCGCGCCCAGGGGGCGGTGATGTAGCCGACCTCGGCCGCCAGGGTGCGCCAGTCGGTGTTGAGGAGCCGGACGGAGCCGACGAGGCGCTGGGTGAGGAATTCGGTGACGGCGAAGACGATGCCGTTTCCCTGGGTGCGCTCGGCGGGGGCGATCCTGCGGACCCACCGTTCCGCGTCGACCTGGGTGTAGGGGTGTGGCGCATCGGTCCAGGCGGTGACCAGCTCGTCGTTCATCATTTCGATGTACGCGGGGACGTCCGCCATGTCGAAGGGGCGCAGCACCAACCTGTCCGTGCTGATGGAGATGGACGGGAAGGTGGTATTCATGCGCAGCTCCATGCCGAAGACCGTGTAAAGGCACAGCATGCAGCATCGGGCCGTTGATGTGCATGGCCGGGTCCGCACGGCGGAGCCCCGCACACCCCGGTCGGGGTGTGCGGGGCTCGTGACGCAAGTGGCCCCGGAGGGTCAGGACTTGGCGGGCACTCCGAAGGCCGGGACGATCGAGCCCTGGTAGGTGTCCTCGATGAACTTCTTGACCTCGTCGGAGTTGAGGAGCTTCACGAGCTTCTGGACGCGGGCGTCCTTCTCGTTTCCTTCCTTGACGGCGAGGAAGTTGGCGTACGGGTTGTCGTCGGCGCTCTCCAGCACCAGCGAGTCCTTGCCCGGCTTCAGGTCGGCCTCGATGGCGTAGTTGCCGTTGATGACGGCGGCGTCGACGTCGTTCAGGGCGCGGGGCACGGTTGCGGCCTCCAGCTCCTTGAACTCCAGACCCTTCTTGTCCGTGATGTCGCTGAGCTTGGCGCTGGTTCCGACGCCGTCCTTGAGGGTGATCAGCCCGTTCTCGGCGAGCAGCTGGAGCGCGCGGCCCTCGTTGGTGGTGTCGTTGGGCACGGCGACCGTCTGGCCGGCCTTGATGTCCTTGACGTCCTTGATCTTGCTCGAGTAGAGGCCGAGGGGCTCCAGGTGAACGTTGACGACCGGGACGATGTGCGTCTTCTGCTTCTTGTTGAAGTCGTCCAGGTACGGCTTGTGCTGGAAGAAGTTGGCGTCGACCTGGCCGTTCTCCGTGGCGGTGTTCGGCAGGACGTAGTCGGTGAACTCCTTGACCTCCAGCCTGAGGCCCGCCTCGTCCGCCAGGTTCTCCTTGACGAAGTTCAGGATGTCGGCGTGCGGCGTCGGGGACGCGGCGACGACGAGGGCCTTGGAGGTGTCGGCGCCGGCGCCGGTCTCGCCCTTGGCGGCCGGGTCGGAGTCCGTGCCGCAGGCGCTGAGGCCGAAGGCGAGGGCGGCGGTGGCTGCGGCTGCAGCGGTGATCTTGATGTTCTTACGCACGAAGAGTGCCTCTTTCCGGTGGTGATGGTGGTGCGCCCGGACAAGGAGTTCGGGCTTCTTGGGGAGAAGTCAGGAGGTGGTGCGGCCCCGGCGGGCCAGCAGGCGTACGGCTCCGTCACCGATCAGCTGGATCAGGGTCACGACGACGATCAGCAGCACGACGGTGATGAGCATGAACTGGTTGTCGAAGCGCTGGAATCCGTAGGTGACGGCCTTGGAGCCGAGCCCTTCGCCGCCGACCGCGCCGGCCATCGCGGAGTAGCCGATGAGCACGATGACGGTGGTGGTCACACCGGAGACAATCGAGGGCAGCGCCTGCGGGAGCAGGACCTTGCGGACGATCGTGGGGATGGACCCGCCCATCGACTGGACGGCTTCGACGAGCCCGTGGTCGACCTCGCGGATCGCCGTCTCGACGAGGCGCGCGAAGAACGGGATGGCGCCGACGGCGAGGGGCACGATCATCGCCGACGGGCCGATGAAGGTGCCGACGACCCAGGTGGTGAACGGGATCAGGGCGATCAGCAGGATGATGAAGGGCAGCGAGCGGCCGATGTTCACGATCACGCCGATGACCTTGTTGACCACGGTGTTTTGGAGCAGCCCGCCCTTGTCGGTGAGGACCAGCAGAACGCCGAGCGGCAGTCCGCCGAGGACGGTGACGACCGCGGACCACAGCACCATGTAGAGGGTGTCGATGGTTCCCTGGGTGAGCAGTGGCTGCATTTCGGACCAGGTCACTTCGCCACCTCCTTGGTGAGCGGGGCGGGGGTCTGTGCGGGGATGGCGGTGGTGCCGGCGGGCGCGCTGTCCACGATCTCGGCCTGGAGGCCCTGCTCGCGCAGGAAGCCGATCGGGACGACGTTCTCCTCGAACCGGCCGGGCAGCTCGATGCGCATCCGGCCGATCTGCCGGCCGCCGACGGTGTCCATCGCGGCACCCAGGATCGAGATGTCGACGTTGTACGTACGGGAGAGCTGCGAGATCAGGGGCCGGGCCGCGGCCTCGCCGTGGAAGGTGACGTCGACGACCGTGCAGTCGGGGCCGGAGGCCGTGCCCCCCACGGGGAAGAGCTCGTGGGCCAGCTCCGAACCGGGCGTGGCCAGCAGCGTGCCGACGGTGCCCGACTCGACGATGCGGCCCTTCCTCATCAGCGCGGCCGAGTCGCAGATGGTCTTGACGACGTCCATCTCGTGCGTGATGAGCAGCACGGTGAGGCCGAGCTCCTGGTTGAGGTCGCGCAGCAGTTGCAGGATGGAGCGGGTGGTCTCGGGGTCGAGGGCGGAGGTCGCCTCGTCGGAGAGCAGCACCTTCGGGTCGCCGGCCAGCGCGCGGGCGATGCCGACGCGCTGCTTCTGACCGCCGGAGAGCTGGCCCGGGTAGGCCTTCGCCTTGTCGGCGAGTCCGACGAGGTCGAGGAGCTCGCGGGCCTTGCGGGTGCGTGCCTGGCCGGAGACGCCGAGGATCTCCAGGGGCAGCTCGACGTTACCGAGGACGGTGCGTGAGGCCAGCAGGTTGAAGTGCTGGAAGACCATGCCGATACGGCTGCGCGCCTCGCGCAGTTCCTTGCCGGCCCGCTTGCCGCGGCCCGCGAGGGCGGTGAGGTCCTGGCCGGCCACGGTCACGGTGCCGGCGGTGGGGCGTTCCAGCAGGTTGACGCAGCGGATGAGGGAGGACTTTCCGGCGCCGCTCTGTCCGATGACGCCGTACACCTCGCCTTCGCGGACATGGAGGTCCACGCCGTCCAGGGCCGTGACCTCACGGCCGCGTGACTGGTAGACCTTCGTGAGGCCCGAAGTGGTGATCACAGGGGGGTTCCGTCACTGTCGAGTGCACGGCGCGGTGTCCGCCGGGCACGGGGCATTCGTCTGAAGAGACTGTTCTCGGTGGTCTCGTGGTCGACCGGTGGGAGTCTCGGCACGGCCGGGCCGTCGGTGGGCGGGGGCGCGGCACATGCCCGGGCAGGCTCGATCCGTTGGCTACGGACGGCGCGGGCTCGGTCTCGCTTCGGGGCGCGAGGCTCAGGCGGGGGCCCTCAGAAGGCGCGCATTCGACACATACAACGAGCACCGGGCGTGGTGATCGCCTCGGTCGCAGGGATGCGGCAGCTCGTCGTGGTCATGGGCCCCAGTAAAACAGACGTGCCGTTCCGGAAGATCCAGCTGTCCGGATAGCGGACAGCCGTGGATGGTCGGCCCACGACGCCCGGCCTCCGGTTCCGCGCCCCGTGCGCACCGCTCTGACCTGCGGTGACACGAGGTACGGCATACCCCCTCCACAGTGCCCGGCCCGCCCTTGCCGGGCGCGTGCTGTGGTCAAGGCCACGAAGTCCGGACGCCGCGCCGGTCCGGACGCCGGTGCCCGCCCGAGGGGCCGGGGCCGCACGCGGCGGGTCCTGGAGTCCGTAATACCCTCACTGCATGCTTGACGCCCTGACGGTCGCGGTCGCCGTGACCGCGCTCGCCCTCGCCGCCTGGTGCGGTCACGCCGCCTACCGGGACCAGCCCACGAAGGACTGGCACTTCATCGGGATGGCCGTCGTCTCCGTGCTGGCGCTGGCCCAGCTGCTGGTGGGGATCGTGCAGCTGGCCCGGGGTGAGCGGCCCGACCAGGGCATGACGATCTTCATCGCCTATCTGATCGGCTCCTTCGCGGCCGTGCCCGCGGCGGGCTTCCTGTCGCTGAGCGAGCGGACCCGCTGGGGTTCGGTGACGGTGGCGGCGGGCGCGGTCGTGCTGGCCGTGCTCGAAGTACGGCTCTACGACATCTGGGGAAACTGACCGTGACCGACACCGACCGCACCGGGGACCCCGGCGCTTCCCCCGTACCCGCGGGCCCGAAGCCGCAGTTCGAGCTCGGCACCGGGCCCGGGCGCGTACTCGTCTGGTTCTACGGGGTGTTCACCGTGGCCGCCGCGTCCCGCTCGATCGTCCAGATGATCCTGGACTTCGACAAGGCTCCGTTGGCCTACGTGCTGTCCGCCGTCGCCGCCGTCGTATACGGCTTCATCACGTACTCGCTGGTGCGGGGCGGGGAGAAGGCGCGCAGGGCGGCGCTGGTGTGCTGCGCCGCCGAGCTCGCGGGGGTGCTGGTCATCGGCACCTGGACCTTGCTGGAGCCGTCCGCGTTCCCCGATGCCACGGTGTGGTCGGACTTCGGCATGGGCTACCTGTTCATCCCGGTGATCCTGCCGGTCACCGGGATGATCTGGCTGCGCCGCGCGCGGAACGCCTGACTGTCAGATCCGCCGCGGTCCTTCAGGCACTGGCCACGTAGACCGGTGCGGCAGCGTCCTTCTCCAGCAGGATCAGACGAACGCCGTCCTCGCCGGTGGCGTTGCCCACCCTTGAGTAGCCGGCCTTGCTGTAGAGCCGCAGGTTCGCCTCGCTGCGCTCTCCGGTGTGCAGCCGGAAGCGCCTGGCCGAACGCCCGTCGGCCAGGCCCGATTCCGCGGCGCGCAGCAGACGTGCGCCGAGGCCGTGCCCCTGGAGCCGGGGGTGGACGCAGAGTTTGCCGATGAGGCCGGTGCTGTCCCCGTCGGTGAAGCCGCGTACCGAACCGACGACTTCCTCGCCGAGCCGGGCCACGAAGACCAGGTCCCTGGCGACTTCGCCGCGTACCGATTCGAGGGTCTGGACGAGTGGGTCGATCCGGTAGTTGCCGTAGAGCTCCGCCTCGCTCTGGAAGCAGAGGTACTGAAGCTTGAAGATCTGCTCGACGTCCTGTGCTGTCGCCGCCGAGATGGTCACGCTCATGCCCATGTGTGCATGCCTCCCGCTCACCTGGTCCGCCGGTTGTCTACCGCTCCTATCCCCGCACTTCAGGAGCTACAACCTCCGCCGCGAGCATTCTGCGCAGACATCCAAGGCATCGGGAACGGATCGGGCCCAAGCTTCCCTGTGACATACCCAACTCCCCTGCGATTTCCCGGTAGGTCGGATCGTGGGGAGCGAGTATCGCCGCCAGCAGCCGGGGGCACCGGCCGGGCAGCCGGTCCACCGCCGCACGCAGCACCCGGCGTTCGTCGGCACCCAGGGCGAGGCGCTCCGGGCAGCCGCTCCAGTCTCCCGGCGGCTCGCCCGCTGTGTACGCGCGCTCGCGCCGTGCTCTGCGGCGGGCGCGGCGCACCTCCGCCCGTACGGCGGTGCGGACCCAGCGGGCGGGATCCGCGGGTGCCCCCTGCCCCGCCGGCCGCTCCAGCAGCCGCAGCCACACGGCCTGTTCCAGGTCCGCCGGATCGATCTCGGCGGCCGGGGCCTCGGCCGTCGCCTCCGCGCGCACCAGCGGGAGCAGGGCCCGGACGACAGCGGCCGGGGAGAGCGGGCCCCGGGCCGCGGGAGCTTGATCGAGAAGCGTCATGCCCCGTCAACGCTCCCCGTCCACAGCCGGTTGCCGTGCACGGGGAGCTCCACCCGACCGGGGCATCCCGGCCTGGCCGCTGACGGAGGTGGCTCAGCGGCCGGCGGCGTCCCCGGCGAAGTCGGCCGCCGCGAGCAGCGCGGTGTCCGGGTTGTCCGAGAAGACCCCGTCGATGCCGGCCTGGAAGTACGTACGGAGGGCGCCGAAGGCGTCGCCGTACGCGTTCGGGTCCGTGCCGCGCCGGAAGTCCGCCGGCAGGAAGGAGTTCTCGTTGCGCATCGTGTACGGGTGCAGGATCAGGCCGCGCGCGTGCGCGTCCCGGACCAGGGTGGTCGGTGTGGTGAGCCGGCCCGCCGAGTCCTTGGGGATGACCAGGTCCAGCGTCGGGCCTATGCCCTGCGCGAAGGACGCGATCCACGTCAGCCCGGCGGGCTTCACGAGGTCGGCGACGGTACGCGGGTCGCCCGCCTCGACGAAGTCCCAGGGCCGCTCCTTCGGTCCGGACAGCAGGACGACGCGCGGTGTGGCGACGAGCTTCGACAGCCGCTGCACGGAGGTCGGTTCGAAGGACTGCAGGATCAGCGGGGAGTGCGCGCGGTGCCGGTTGTGGCGGCGCAGCAGCCGGGCCAGCGGCTCCTCGAGACCGAGCCCGAGGCTCCGGAAGTACGTGGGGTGCTTGGTCTCGACGTACAGCCAGACGGGCTTGCCGCGCCGGCGTCCTTCCTTGTCTGCCCAGCGCAGGACCTCCTCGAAGGTGGGGATCTCCCAGCGGCCGTCGTAGAGGGTGTTCTCCTGGCGGGTGCCGGGGATCCGCTCCTTGGCGCGCAGCGTCTTCAGTTCGGCGAGGGTGAAGTCCTCGGTGAACCAGCCGGTGAGGGAGACCCCGTCGACCGTCCTGGTCGTCCTGCGGCCCGCGAACTCGGGGTGGTCCGCGACGTCCGTCGTGCCGGTGATGTCGTTCTCGTGTCGGCAGACGAGATGGCCGTCCTTGGTCGGCACCAGATCCTGCTCGACGATGTGCGCGCCCATGTCCAGGGCCAGCTGGTAGGAGCCGAGGGTGTGCTCGGGCCGGTAGCCGCTGGCGCCGCGGTGGCCGATGACGGTCGGCACGGGCAGGTCCCGGTAGGAGCCGTGGCCGCCGCCCTGTGCGGCCCGGCCGTGCTCGGCCGCGTTCGCCGTACCGATCGGTCCGAGGGCTGCCGTACCGAGGACGGCCGCTCCCAGCAGTGTCCGCCGGCCGGGACCCTGCGCACGCTCTGTCATGTGTACTCCTCGCATGTGATGTCCGGCACCTGTCGAGCCGGGGTCTTCCGCTTGGAACAGGCCGGATCGGGCCGGGGTCCGGTGCCGTGGATCGCGGGGCGGAGGCGCTGCCCGACGACCAGGAGACGGGGTAAAGCCGCACGCGAGCCCGGCCCCATCCGTACGAGAGGCTCGAGTGGCTTGATCGTAGGCAGCTACGCCATCGGTGGGGCGGCACGTGGACGAACATGGCGGAAACACACGTCAACACTGCGTATCCACTCGGTGAACCCGATGTGCGATTCGGGGGTACCCACGAGTATCGTCCTCACCTGCACAGACCCTTAAAATTCCCGACCCGGCCGGCCCGGCCACAACACCGGAGGATGCGTTGTCCCGACTCACGGTCATCAAGGCAGTGCTCGGACCGATCCTGCGCCTGATGTTCCGCCCCCAGGTGGAAGGCGCCAAGAACATTCCGGGGACCGGGCCGGTGATTCTCGCGGGCAACCATCTGACGTTCATCGACTCGATGATCATGCCGATCTGCTGCGACCGGCCGGTGTTCTACATCGGCAAGGACGAGTACGTCACCGGCAAGGGCCTCAAGGGCCGTCTGATGGCCTGGTTCTTCACGGGCTGCGGAATGATCCCGGTCGACCGGGACGGGGGCCGCGGAGGCGTCGCCGCCCTCATGACGGGCCGCCGGGTGCTGGACGGGGGCAACGCCTTCGCCATCTACCCGGAGGGCACCCGCTCCCCCGACGGCCGGCTCTACCGGGGCCGTACGGGCATCGCGAGGCTGACGCTGATGACGGGTGCGCCGGTGGTGCCGTTCGCGATGATCGGCACGGACAAGCTGCAGCCGGGCGGCGCCGGGCTGCCCCGGCCGGGCAAGGTGACGGTCCGGTTCGGTGAGCCGATGGAGTTCTCGCGCTACGAGGGCATGGACCGCGACCGCTATGTGCTGCGGGCGGTGACGGACTCGGTGATGGCCGAGGTGATGCGGCTGTCCGGCCAGGAGTACGTCGACATGTACGCAACGAAGGCCAAGGCCGCCTGACCCGGCCGCGCCCGGCGTGAAAGGGCCCGTACCTCCGGATGGCGGGGGTACGGGCCCTTTCGTGTGTCCGCCGCTCGGGTGGACCCTGTGGCCGGCGTGAAGGCCCTACGGCCTGCCGTCCGGCACGATGCCTTCCTCCAGCTTCTGGCCGCGCAGCAGGTACCACGCGGATACGGCGGTCGCCAGGAGCACCGCGGCGCCGACGCCAGCGGCGACCCTCAGCCCGTTGACGAACGCCTCCTGCGCGGCCCAGACCAGTGCCTCCGCCTGCTGGGCGGGTAGTGCCTCGGCCGATTCCACGGCACCGCCGAGTGATTCGTGGGCCGCCGCGGAGGTGTCCGCCGGGACTCCCTCCGGTGTGGCGAAGCCCTGGTAGACGCTGGTGACGATGGAGCCGAGCAGCGCGATACCGAGGGCCGCGCCGAGCTCGTACGCCGTCTCGGAGACGGCGGACGCGGAGCCGGCATGCTCATGGGGGACGCTGGAAAGGATGACGTCGGCGGTGACGGTGAAGGAGAATCCGGCGCCGACGCCGACCACCAGGAGCAGAGCTCCGATCAGCGGATACGCGGTCTCCTTGTGGATGAGGGTGACCACCGCGAGCGACAGCCCGATCGCCGCCAGCCCGCCCGCGACGACGGACCGGACCGAGAAGCGGCGGGCCGCCCGGCCCGCCAGCAGCCCCGCGGTCACCGCGCCGATCGCCGCGGGCAGTTCGGCGAGCCCGGCCTCCAGCGGGCTGCGCCCCTGAACCAGCTGCAGGAACTGGGAGAGGAAGAAGACCAGTCCGGACAGGCCGAGGATGGTCAGCAGGTCGGCGACGACCGCGCCCGAGAAGCCCCGGTGGTGGAAGAGCCGCATGTCCAGCAGGGGTGCGGGGAGCCGGAACTGCCGCCGTACGAACCAGACGAGCGCGAGCACACCCACCACGGCTGCGAGAGCCACGGCCCAGCTGATGCCGTGCGCCGCCAGGTCCTTGATGGCGTACACGACGCCGACCATGCCGATGAGGGAGAGCCCCACGCTGGGCACGTCCCACGGCCCCGGCGCCGGGTCCTTCGACTCGGGGATCATCTTGATGCCCACGGCCACGAGGACCGCCATCACCGGCAGGTTGATCAGGAAGACCGAGCCCCACCAGAAGTGCTCGAGGAGGACACCGCCGATGACGGGGCCGACCGCCGCGCCCGCGGAGGCCATGGCACCCCAGATGCCGATGGCGAAGCTTCGCTCGCGCGGATCGTGGAAGAGGTTCCGGATCAGGGCGAGCGTGGACGGCATCAGGGTGGCTCCCGCGACACCCAGCAGCGCCCGGGCCAGGATCATCATCTCGGCGCTGTTCGCATACGCGTTGAGCACGGAGACCGCGCCGAAGGCGGCGGCCCCGGTCAGCAGGAGCTTCTTGCGGCCGATGCGGTCGCCGAGGCTGCCCATGGAGACGAGGAGTCCGGCGATGACGAAGGAGTAGACGTCGCCGATCCAGAGCAACTGGGTCGCCGTCGGTTCGAGGTCCTCACTGAGGAACGGGGTGGCGAGGCCGAGGACAGTGGCGTCGACGGCCACCAGCAGGACGGCGAGGACGAGGACCGCGAGGGCGATCCACCGCCCCGGGTGGTACGGGTCGCCCGAGATGCCGGGGCGGTGCTCGGTGCTGGTCATTTCTCCACGCTCCGGCGTGCTCCGCCGAGCAGCAACTCGACGATCATGTACTGGAAGTCCTGTCCGGCGACGCGCCCGGCCTGTACGGCCCACGCGCCGGTGCCGATGAGCCCGTACAGGGCCTCGGTCAGCCAGGCCGGTGTGAGGTCGATCCGGAACTCGCCGCGCTCCTGGCCGCGCCGGAAGAAGGCGGAGACGCGGGCGTCGAGCCGGTTCCAGCCCTCGTTCACCTGATCGCCCTCGAAGAGCTGGTTCTCGTTGACGAGGAAGGACAGCAGCCCGGCAGCGGGCTCGACGGCGGCGACGAGGCGCCGCAGGCCTTCCTCGGCGGTTCCCTCGTCGAGCTCGGCGGTGTCGAGTGCGGCCTCGAATTCCTGGATGCCGAGGTTCTCCAATGCCCTGACCAGCGCATCCCGTCCGGCAAAGTGGCGGTGCAGGGTGGCGCGGCCGATGCCTGCGGCCTTGGCGACCTCGTCCATGGTGGCGGTGGATCTACGGGTCAGCAGTGCGGCGGCGCTGCGCAGCACCTGCTCACGGTCGAGAGTCATGAGACGACACTAACCCAAATGAGACATGGACGTCTCATAGCGAGGCCGGGTCGTGTCGCAGCCCGCGGCGGTACGGGTCATCATGAACGACTTCTGGATCCGCGGCCGCATCCGTGGGCCGACGGGAGATTCTCCTGAGCCGCGGCACCGGCGTACGCTCGTAGGCTGCACACCGCGGATGTACGAGGAGGCTGTCCGTCCGGAGCGGACGGCAGAGGGAAAAGAGGAGCACCCACTCCTTTCCACTCTCAACATATAGCGCACGGGGGGCCTTGCGGCAAGGCCCCGGTCATGCCGCAGAATCATCCGCCGAAGCCACTACCTGCGGAAATGAGGGAGCAACGACGTGCGCGCGTTGTCGTCTGCGTATGGACCGGGCGGGGAGGCCGAACCGCTGATGGGACTCGCGGTGACGGCCATCCGGGCCGACGCACCTCCGGTGGTGGTGACCCGGCCGTACTGGGCCGGACGGGTGGCCGACGAACGACACCCCGTGTCCGCGTGAGCCACGCGGGAACGCCGGCCCGGAAACCCGGAAGCACAGAGCACGAGACCTCAACACCCCTGGTGGCCGATGCCCGCCACGGACACCAGATTCTTCACGCCGGTCCAGGCACCTTGCTGCGCGCAACGGTTGCAAGCGACCTCAGATCGGAGCCAACGCCGTGAACCCGCTGACCACCAGCGCATTCGACCTTCCCGACCGCCTCTCCCCCAAGGCCGACCCGGCACTGATCGCCGGCGACGAGCGGCACTTCGCGGCCATCGCGGAGTGCCTCGAGCAGTCGATCGCCGAACTGTCCGACCGCCTCGCCGCCGAACGAAGGACCCCCGGCGGCATCGGCCGGCAGGCCATGGACCGGGACAGCGAAATCCACCGGCTGACCGCTCGTCTGCGCACACTGCGTCGCTTCGGCATGGACCTGTGCCTCGGGCACATGGTCGGTGCGGACACCTCCGAGCCGGTCTACGTCGGACGTCTGGGCCTGACGGACAGCTCGGGCCGCCGGCTGCTGCTCGACTGGCGCTCACCCGCGGCCGAGCCGTTCTTCGGGGCCACCCACGGCAACCCGATGGGTCTGGCGAGCCGCCGCAGGTACCGCTGGACACGCGGCCGCATCAGCGACTACTGGGACGAGGTGTTCACCCCGGACGGCTTCGCCGGGCACGCCGCGCTCGACGACCAGTCCGCCTTCATCGCCAGCCTGGGCAGCAACAGGTCGCCCAAGATGCGGGATGTGCTCGGCACCATCCAGGCCGACCAGGACGCCATCATCCGCGCGGGATCACGTGGCGCCCTCGTCGTCGACGGCGGTCCGGGCACGGGGAAGACCGTCGTCGCGCTGCACCGCTCCGCCTACCTCCTCTACTCCGACCCCCGCCTCGGTCACCGCCGGGGCGGCGTCCTGTTCGTCGGTCCGCACCAGCCCTACCTCGGCTACGTCGCCGACGTCCTGCCCAGCCTCGGGGAGGAGGGCGTACAGACCTGCACCCTGCGGGATCTCGTCACCGAGGGAGCCGCGGCGGCCGTGGAGACCGACCCGGAGGTGGCCCGCCTGAAGTCGTCCGCGAACCTGGTGAAGGCGGTGGAGGCGGCCGTCAGCTTCTACGAGGAGCCGCCGACCGAGGGGATGACGGTCACGACCCAGTGGTCCGACATCCGGCTGAGCGCCGCCGACTGGGCCGTGGCGTTCGAAGCAGCAGGACCCGGTGCCCCGCACAACGAGGCGCGCGACCAGGTCTGGGAGG
The DNA here is from genome assembly GCF_045207585.1 of Streptomyces sp. NBC_00887. NCBI lineage: Bacteria > Bacillati > Actinomycetota > Actinomycetes > Kitasatosporales > Streptomycetaceae > Streptomyces > Streptomyces sp. NBC_00887. The sequence continues at coordinate 8,550,370 of NZ_CP108788.1, read as the reverse complement.
AACTGCTCACGATCCTGATGGACAAGTACGAGGGCGAAGGCTCGGAGTACTTGCTGCGCAAGTCGCTGCTGCGGAACAGGGACCTGCTCACGGCCTTCGACCGGGCGTGGCCGCTGCTCGAAGCGGCCGACCTCGTCGGAGACCTGTGGTCGGTACCCGCCTACCTGCGCAAGTGCGCTCCCTGGCTCGGCCCCGATGACATCAAGCGTCTGCAGCGCCGCGACGCCCAGGCCTGGACCGTGTCCGACCTGCCGATCCTGGACGCGGCTCGACAGCGGGTCGGGGACCCCGAGGCGGCGCGGCGCAGGCGTCGGAACGAGGCCGCTGTCGCCGACGAGCGCGAGCGCAGGGCCGAGTCCATCACCAGCATGATGCAGAACATGGTGATCGACGAGAGCGAAGGCGCGCTGGGGATGCTGCACGGCCGGGACCTGCAGGACTCCCTGATCGACGAGAGCGCACTGCAGGGCACCGAACCGGACCTGCTCGCCGGCCCGTTCGCCCACGTCGTCGTGGACGAGGCCCAGGAACTGACCGACGCGGAGTGGCAGATGCTGCTGCTCCGGTGCCCGTCCCGCAGCTTCACCATCGTCGGGGACCGCGCCCAGGCCAGGCACGGGTTCACGGAGTCGTGGCAGGAACGTCTCGAGCGGGTCGGGATCGACCGGATCAACCTGGCCTCACTGAGCATCAACTACCGGACGCCGGAGGAGATCATGGCGGAGGCCGAGCCGGTCATCCGGGCCGTGCTCCCGGACGCCAATGTTCCGGCCTCCATCCGCAGCAGCAACGTTCCCGTCGTGCACGGGTCCGCTTCGGAACTGAGCTCGGTCCTCGACACCTGGCTCGCCGAGCATGCGGACGGGATCGCCTGCGTCATCGGCGATCCGGCATTCCGCTCGACGTCCCGCGTCCGGTCGCTGACCCCGGAGCTGTCGAAGGGGCTCGAGTTCGACCTGGTCGTCCTCGTCGACCCGGAGGAGTTCGGCGAGGGCGTCGAAGGGGCGGTCGACCGCTATGTCGCGATGACCCGGGCGACCCAGCAGCTCGTCATCCTCACGAGCTCCTGACGCCTTCCACCCTGTCGGGCGGGGACAGGGGCACCATGAGGCGATGAAGCCGCTGCTGCTGATCGACATCGACGGCCCGCTCAATCCGTACATGGCGCTGTCCCGCCGCGGGGCGCCCGAGGGCTACCGGCGGCACACCATGCGGCCGACGGGGTGGACGGCGGGGCCGGCGCTGCCGGTCCTGCTCAACCCGGAGCACGGCGACGAACTGCTGGCCCTCACCGACCGGTACGAACTCGTCTGGGCGACCACCTGGAAGGACGAGGCCAACGAGTGGATCGGCCCGCACCTCGGGCTGCCCCCGCTGCCGTACATCGACTGGCCCGCGATGCACGGTGCCACCGCGGACGGGACGTACTGGAAGACGCGGTACGTCGTCGAGTACGCGGCCGGGAGGCCGTTCGCCTGGGTCGACGACGAGATCACGGATCTCGACACGGGCTGGGTGGCGGGACACCACCCGGGGCGGGCGCTGCTGCGTCCGGTGGATCCCCGGGTGGGGCTGGTGCGGGCGGACTTCGACGCACTCGCCGCCTGGGCGTGATGCCGGCTCAGCTCCAGGGCAGCGAGGAGCGGTGCCGCCAGTACGCCTCCGGCTCCTCCACCAGGGCGTCGAGCCGGTCCAGCCGGTCCGCGTCCAGGTCGAGGAGGGGGGCGTGCAGATTGCCGGCGAGCTGGGTGACGGTGGCCGCTCCTGACAGCACGACGCCCGCCCACGGCCGGTGGAGCACGAAGGCCAGGGCGGCGGCGTCCGCGCCCAGTTCGGCCTCGGCGGCGATCTCCCGGACGACGGCGGGAGCCTCGGTCCCGGCGAGCCTGCCGTTGGCCATGGCCTCCTTGACGATGACGGTGAGCCCGGCGTCGTGCGCCTCGGCGAGCGCCGGCTCCGCGGAGGTCTCCAGCGCGTTGTACGTGGCCTGGACGGTGCGGAAGAGGGGCTCGCCGTCCACCGTGACGGCAAGGGCGGCCCGGATGGCGTCGGCCTGGGCGGGGCCGCTGGTGGAGAGACCGACGGTGGTGCCCTCCGCGGCCAGCGCGGCCAGGCGCGCGTGCAGGTCCTTGTCGCTCAGTGCCGGGCTGTCGGCGGTCACCGAGTGGATCTGGTAGAGGTCGAGCCGTTCGCCGAGCAGTCCGGCCGTTTCGGCGCGCTGGCGTTCGAACGTGGCGAGGCTGTGGTCCTTGACCTCGTGCGCTTCGGCGTCGACGCGCCAGTCGGCGGTGTAGGTGTAGCCCCACTTGCTGCCGATGACCACGTCCGTCACCTCGGGCCGCGCGGTCAGCCAGTCGGCGAGGAACTCCTCGGAACGGCCGTAGGAGCGGGCCGCGTCGAAGTACCGGACGCCCTGCGCGTAGGCGGCGTCCAGGAGGTCGTGGGTGCGGGAGCGCAGCGCGTCCGCGCTGCGGTCTGCGGGCAGGTCCCGGTCCCGGTGCAGATTGATGTAACCGGGCCTGCCGACAGCGGCCAGGCCCAGCCCGATGTGGGCGGTCGGGGTGGTCGCTCGGTTCAGGCGGGCGAAGGGCATCGCGGACTCCTCCTGGTCGGTTTCATGTACCTGCCCGACCAACGTAGCCCGCGATGCCGCCGGATCAGCCGCGCGCGGTCGCCCAGGCGTGCTGCGTCGTGAGGTCGGCCTTCACCTCGGCGAGCTGGACGGCGACGGCCGACGGGGCCGTGCCGCCGCGGCCGTCGCGGGAGGCGAGCGCGCCGGGCACGTCGAGTACCGTGCGCACCTCGGGGGTGAGGTGCTCGGAGATCTTGGCGAACTGCTCGTCCGTCAGTTCGTCGAGCTCGATGCCCTGCTGCTCGCACACCTTGACGCACTCGCCTGCGACCTCGTGCGCGACCCGGAACGGGACGCCCTGCTTGACCAGCCACTCGGCGATGTCCGTGGCGAGCGAGAAGCCGGCCGGGGCCAGCTCCTCCATGCGCTCACGGTTGACGGTGAGCGTGGCCATCATGCCGGTGAAGGCGGGGAGCAGGACCTCCAACTGGTCGCAGGAGTCGAAGACGGGTTCCTTGTCCTCCTGCAGGTCGCGGTTGTACGCGAGCGGGAGGGCCTTGAGGGTCGCCATCAGCCCGGTCAGATTACCGATGAGACGGCCGGACTTGCCGCGGGCCAGCTCGGCGATGTCCGGGTTCTTCTTCTGCGGCATGATCGATGACCCGGTGGAGAAGGCGTCGTGGAGGGTGACGAAGGAGAACTCCTTCGTGTTCCAGATGATGATCTCCTCCGCGATCCGGGAGAGGTTGATGCCGATCATCGCGGTGATGAACGCGAACTCGGCGACGAAGTCCCGGGACGCGGTGCCGTCGATGGAGTTGGCGACGGATCCGTGCTCGAAGCCGAGGTCGGCGGCGACCGCCTCCGGGTCGAGCCCGAGGGACGATCCGGCCAGCGCGCCGGAGCCGTACGGGGAGACGGCGGTCCGCTCGTCCCACTGCCGCAGCCGCTCGGCGTCCCGGATGAAGGGCTGCACATGGGCCAGGACGTGGTGGGCGAACAGCACGGGCTGGGCGTGCTGCAGGTGCGTACGGCCGGGCATGGCCACGTCGGCGTGGGCCTCGGCCAGCCCGACGAGCGCGTCCTGGAGTTCGGCGATCAGCCCGCCGATGATCCTGGCGTGGTCGCGCAGGTACATCCGGAAGAGCGTGGCGACCTGGTCGTTGCGTGACCGGCCTGCCCGCAGCTTGCCGCCGAGGTCCGGACCGAGACGCTCCAGCAGGCCGCGCTCCAGCGCGGTGTGGACGTCCTCGTCGGCGATGGTGCCGGTGAACGAGCCGTCGGCGACGGCGGCTTCGAGCGAGTCCAGGCCGGCGATCATGCGGTCGAGCTCGTCCTCGGTGAGCAGACCCGCCTTGTTGAGCACCCGCGCGTGGGCACGGGAGCCGGCGATGTCGTACGGGGCGAGCCGCCAGTCGAAGTGGACGGAGGCGGACAGCTTGGCCAGCGCCTCGGCGGGTCCGTCGGCGAAACGGCCGCCCCAGAGGCGTACGTCGCTGTTGCCGGTGCCGTTGCTCACTGCGTGCTCCTCGGGAGTGCAAGGGTGGGATGTGCGACCGCCTCCCCGCACGCGTACGGAGGGGAGGCGGTGGGTGACTCGGGGATCGGACGAGGTCGCACGTGGCCGCGATCTTCGAGGAAAGGCCGAGGATCCCGATGAAGCCCTGTGCGGTGCAGTCACTGGTAGGCATAACTATGCAGCCCTCTGTATGGTTTGTCAAAGCTGCTGGTGGGAGGCGCGTGTGATCCCTAGGCTGGGCTCATGCGGAACGTGATCCCTCTGTCGCCCACGCTGTACCTCTCCCCGCAGGACCGACTCCTGCTGGGCAAGCCCCTGGCCGCGGCACTGGACACGCCCGATCCGGAGGCATGGGTCGAGCTCGACCGGCGGATACGGTCGGAGACCGCGCGGCGGAGCGGGGTCCTGCCGCTGGTGTCCCTGCTCCGGGAGCGTCATGCAGGCGGACGCGGGTCGGTCGACTGGTCGAGCGCACCCCGCTGGGACGAGGAGGCGAAGGACGTCACCTGGTCGCAGTTCCCGCCCCGTGAGGCGGAGACCGCGATCGCCCTCTGCCACCGCCGGTGGCAGGTCCGCGAGGCCGCGCTGGCGTTCACCCCCGGGCAGCCGCCCCTCCTGCCCCTGCTGCTGATCCGCTGCGCCGACCGTCACGTACGGGTACGGGAGCGGGCCCGCCGGATCATGCGTGCGACCCTGCAGGCGTCGGAGGCGGAGCCCTCGGACCTGGTGGCCCTGGCCCTGCGTCTGACCCTTTTCCCGCACGGCGGCTGGGCCCTGGACCGGGTCCTGGCCGCCACGGGACCCCTGCCGGGACTGCCGGGCATGCTCTGCGCGAGCCATGCGCCGGAGGTCCGGGTCCTCGGGGCGCGACTGGCCCTGGAGGGGGACCTGCTCACGCCCGCCGGGCTGACGGAGCTCATCCTCACCGCCCCGGACCGGGTCGTCCGCCACCGGTGCACCGACAAACTGCTCGCGCAGGTCACCGCAGGTGATCCGGAGCGGCTCCTGGACCCCTTGCTCGGGGCCTCCTCGGCCGTGACGCGGTCCTCCGCGGTGATGGCCCTGCACCGGGCGGACCGCGGCCCGGAGGCCGAGTCGCGCCTGGTCGATCAGTCGGCCCGCGTGCGTTCCGCCGCCCGCCTGGTCCTGCGGCTGGAGGGCCGCGACCCGGGGGAGGTCTACCGCGCGATGTGCGCCGGTCGCGCCGCCTCCGGGCTGCCGCCGGGAGCCCTGTTCGGCCTGGCCGAGTCCGGAGCGCCCGACGCGACGGCCCTGCTGCGGCCGTTGACGGCCCATCCGGAGGGCCGGGTGCGCGCCGCGGCACTCGCCGCCCTGCGCATGCTGGACGCGGTCTCCCCCGACGAGCTGATGGCCGCCATGGACGACCCGCATCCGCCGGTGGTGCGCACCGCCTGCAAGGCGCTCGTCCCGTACGTCCTGCTGGTCCCGGAGGAGTGGCTGGCCTCCTTGGTCGCCCCCGGCCGCCCCCAGCACGTGCGGCGTTCCGCCCTCCGCCTGCTCTGCGCCCACAGCCTCGCTCTGCGCAAACGCGTACTGGCCGCGATGGAGGACGACGAGGACCCCGAGGTCGCCCACGAGGCGCAGCGTGCCCGCTACGAGCCGCTGCCGCCCTTCAGTTCCGGTGGATGAGAAGCATTACGGGCGAGTCGTCCGGCGACGGATACTTCACTTCATGGGAAAAACGTACGAGCGTATCGACGGACGGCTGCGGACCTTCATCGAGGAGCAGCACATCTTCTTCACCGCCACCTCCCCTCTGGACGCCGATGGCACGGTGAACCTCTCCCCCAAGGGCGTCAGCGGTTCATTCGCCGTCGTCGACGAACGGACCGTCGCCTACCTCGACTTCGCGGGGAGCACCGCCGAGACCGTCGCCCACCTGCGCGAGAACGGACGCATCACGCTGATGTGGTGTGCCTTCCAGGGGCCGCCGAACATCGTGCGTGTGCACGGCCGCGGTGAGCCGGTCTTCCGCGACGATCCGCGGTTCCCTGCCCTGCTCGGCCACTTCCCCTCGGTCGACCCGGCTTCGCACGGCCTGCGCGCGATCATCGTGGTGACGGCCGAACTGATCCGGGACAGCTGCGGATACGGGGTGCCCTTCATGGCGTACGACGAGGACCGCTCCCTGCACGCCGACCGCTTCAGGCGGGAGGACGACGCCAGCCTGAGCGCGTACTTCGGGAAGAAGGAGCACATCGCGACCAGCATCGACGGGCTGCCGGGTCTTCCCCTGCCGCTGCCCGCCCTGCCGGCGCCGTCCGCGGGGTGAGGCGCTGGGCCGTACGGAGCAGGCGCGGTGGGGCCGCGCCGCCGCGGGCCGTACGGTCCGGAACATGCGCAGATCCCTGGTGACCGTGTCGGTTCTGCTGGCACTGGCGTCCCTCGCGGCCCGGCCGGCAGAACCGGCACCCCTCCCTGAACGGCTGGCCGACACGGGCGGCGGCAGCCAACTGATCACCGCCGAGGCCCCGGGCACGGACTCCACCACGGGCACGGTCACGTGGTGGGACCGGCGGTCGGGTACATGGGTCCGTGCGGGTTCCGCACCTGCCCGCTTCGGGGCGAACGGACTGACCGAGGGTGCCGCGCGTACGCAGGGCACGAACACCACGCCCACCGGCCTGTACGACCTGCCGTACGCCTTCGGCGTCGCTGCCGCCCCGGCCGGGACCCGCTATCCGTACCGCCTGGTCAACGAGCGCTCGTGGTGGTGCCAGGACAACGCGTCGCGCGCGTACAACCGCTGGGTGGAGCCGCTGTCGGCGGACTGCCGGGCGGACGAGGCCGAACATCTGGTGACGTACGGGACGCAGTACGCGCGTGCGCTCGTGATCGGCTTCAACTACCACCGGCCGGTACGGGGCCGGGGTGCCGGGATCTTCCTCCACGTCAACGGCAAGGGGGCGACAGCGGGTTGTGTCTCCGTGCCGGCCGCCGACATGGACCGGATCCTGGCCTGGGCGGAGCCGGCGCGGCGTCCGCATATCGCGGTCGGGACCGAGTCCGGCCCGACCGCGATCACGCGCTACTGACGGGCCGCCGCTCAGCGCTCGTTCTGGGCGAGCCGCAGCAGGTGGTCGGCCAGCGCCTGGCCGCCGTTCGGGTCACGGCTGATCAGCATCAGCGTGTCGTCACCCGCGATCGTGCCGAGGATCGCCTGCAGTTCGGCCTGGTCGATGGCCGAGGCGAGGAACTGGGCGGCGCCCGGCGGCGTACGCAGCACCACGAGGTTGGCCGAGGCCTCCGCCGAGATGAGCAGCTCGGAGGAGAGCCTGCGCATCCGTTCCTCCTTCGCGGACCCGCCGAGCGGTGCCTGCGGGGTACGGAAACCGCCCTCACTGGGCACCGCGTAGATCAGCTCGCCTCCGGTGTTGCGGATCTTCACCGCGCCGAGCTCGTCCAGGTCCCGGGAGAGCGTCGCCTGGGTGACGCTCAGCCCGTCGTCGGCCAGCAGCCTGGCCAACTGGCTCTGTGAGCGCACCGGCTGCCGGTTCAGGATGTCCACGATCCGTCGGTGGCGGGCGGTGCGGGTCTGTGGCACCGACGGCCCGCCGTGCTCGGATTCCTGCGCCTCGGTCATCGTCGTCGCCTCATTCTCCGGATCGTCCGTCCCCGTGGGCCGCGTCGAGAGCTCCGGGCAGAATGCGCAGGAACGCGTCCACCTCGGCGTCGCCGATGATCAGTGGCGGCATGAGCCGCACGACATCGGGGGCGGGAGCGTTCACCAGGAGTCCGGCTTCCTGGGCCGCCTTCTGCACCTGCGGTGCGAAGGGCCCGGTGAGCACGATGCCCAGCAGCAGGCCGGAGCCGCGGACGTGGGAGACCAACGGGTGACCCAGCCCCTCCACACCGTCCCTGATCTTCTCGCCGAGCCGCTTCACGTCGTCCAGGGCGCCGTCGGCGGCCAGGGTGTCCAGAACGGCGAGACCGGCGGCGCAGGCGACCGGGTTGCCGCCGAACGTCGTGCCGTGCTGGCCGGGCTTCAGCAGGTCGGCCGCCGCGCCGAACGCTACGGTCGCGCCGATCGGCAGCCCTCCGCCGAGGCCCTTGGCGAGGGTGACGAGGTCGGGCTCGACGCCCTGGTGGGCCTGGTACTCGAACCAGTGGCCGCAGCGGCCGATCCCGGTCTGCACCTCGTCCAGGACCAGCAGTGTGCCGGTGGCCCGGGTGATCTCCCGGGCGGCCTCCAGATAGCCCTTGGGCGGTACGACGACACCGTTCTCACCCTGGATGGGCTCGATGATCAGGAGGGCCGTGTCGGTCGTCACCGCGGCGCGGAGCGCCTCGACGTCGCCGTACGGCACGTGGGTGACGTCGCCGGGCAGCGGCACGAAGGGCTCGCGCTTCCTGGGCTGGCCGGTCAGGGCGAGCGCGCCCATGGTCCGGCCGTGGAATCCGCCGTCGGTCGCGACCATGTGGCTGCGCCCGGTGAGCCGGCCGATCTTGAAGGCGGCCTCGTTCGCCTCGGCGCCGGAGTTGGAGAAGTAGACCTTGCCCGTCCGGCCGAAGAGCTGAAGCAGGCGCTCCGCGAGCGCGATGGGCGGTTCGGCGATGAAGAGGTTGGAGACGTGGCCGAGTGAGGCGGCCTGGGCGGAGACGGCCTCGACGACGGCCGGGTGCGCGTGGCCGAGGGCGTTCACCGCGATACCGCCGACGAAGTCGAGATATTCGGTGCCGTCGGCGTCCCACACACGGGCGCCCGCGCCGCGGACCAGGGACAGCTGCGGTGTTCCGTAGTTGTCCATCAGCGCCGTCTGCCAGCGCTGCGAGAACTGCTCGTTGCTCATGACTCCCCCTGCGCGTGCGGCTGCGGCTCGATGTGTACGTCGTTGTGTGGGCCGACCGGTGCGCCGTCCTGCGTGTCGGGCACGACCATCGTGCCGATTCCCTCGTCGGTGAAGATCTCCAGCAGGATCGAGTGCTGGACCCGGCCGTCGATGACGCGGGCGGTCTCGACGCCGTTGCGCACTGCGTGCAGGCAGCCCTGCATCTTGGGCACCATGCCGCTGGAGAGATCGGGCAGCAGCTTCTCCAGCTCGGTGGCGGTGAGCCGGCTGATCACGTCGTCGCTGTGGGGCCAGTCCTCGTAGAGGCCCTCGACATCGGTGAGGACCATCAGCGTCTCGGCGTTGAGCGCGGCCGCGAGGGCCGCGGCGGCGGTGTCGGCGTTGACGTTGTAGACGTGGTTGTCCTCGGCGGAGCGCGCGATGGAGGAGATGACCGGGATCCGGCCGTCGTCCAGCAGCGCCTGGATGGCTCCGGTGTCAATGGCGGTGATCTCGCCGACCCTGCCGATGTCGACGGACTCGCCGTCGATCATCGGGCGGTGCTGGGTGGCGGTGATGGTGTGGGCGTCCTCGCCGGTCATGCCGACGGCGAGCGGGCCGTGCTGGTTGAGGAGGCCGACGAGCTCGCGCTGGACCTGGCCGGCCAGCACCATGCGTACGACGTCCATGGCCTCGGGCGTGGTGACGCGGAGACCGGCCTTGAACTCACTGACCAGGCCCTGCTTGTCGAGCTGGGCACTGATCTGCGGACCGCCGCCGTGCACGACGACGGGCTTGAGACCGGCGTGCCGCAGGAAGACGACGTCCTGGGCGAACGCGGCCTTCAGCTCCTCGTCGATCATGGCGTTGCCGCCGAACTTGATGACGACGGTCTTTCCGTTGTGCCGGGTCAGCCAGGGCAGCGCCTCGATGAGGATCTGCGCCTTCGGCAGCGCCGTGTGCTTCCTCGCGGCACTCATGAGCTGTACGCGCTGTTCTCGTGGACGTACTCGGCGGTGAGGTCGTTGGCCCAGATGACGGCCGTCTCGGTGCCGGCGGCGAGGTCGGCGGTGATCTTGACCTCCCGGTAGCGCATGTCGACGAGGTCGCGGTCCTCGCCGACACAGCCGTTCCTGCAGACCCACACGTCGTTGATCGCGACGTTCAGCTGATCGGGGTCGAAGGCGGCCTTCGTGGTACCGATGGCGGACAGGACACGGCCCCAGTTGGGGTCCTCCCCGTGGATGGCGCACTTGAGGAGGTTGTTGCGGGCGATGCTGCGGCCCACCTCGACGGCGTCGTCCTCGGTCGCGGCGTTGACGACCTCGATCCGGATGTCCTTGGAAGCGCCCTCGGCGTCACCGATCAACTGGCGTGCGAGGTCGGCGCAGACGGTCTGGACGACAGCGGCGAACTCGGCCTGCCCCGGGGAGATTCCGCTCGCGCCCGAGGCGAGCAGCAGCACGGTGTCGTTGGTCGACATGCAGCCGTCGGAGTCGACCCGGTCGAAGGTGGTCCGGGTCGCGTCGCGCAGCGCGGAGTCGAGACCTGCGGCGTCCACGTCGGCGTCGGTGGTCAGGACGACCAGCATGGTGGCGAGGCCGGGGGCGAGCATGCCGGCGCCCTTGGCCATTCCGCCGACGGTCCAGCCCGCGCCGCCCGCGACCGCGGTCTTGTGCACGGTGTCGGTTGTCTTGATGGCGATGGCGGCCTTCTCACCGCCGTGCTCGCTCAACGCCGCCGCGGCCTTCTCGATGCCGGGCAGGAGCCTGTCCATGGGGAGCAGCAGGCCGATCAGTCCGGTCGACGCGACCGCGATCTCGCCCGCGCTGTGACCGGTGAGGACCTCGGCGGCCTTCTCTGCGGTCGCGTGCGTGTCCTGGAAGCCCTTGGGGCCCGTACAGGCGTTGGCACCACCGGAGTTGAGGACGACGGCGGTCACTTCGCCACCCTTGAGGACCTGCTCCGACCAGAGGACGGGTGCGGCCCTGACGCGGTTGGAGGTGAAGACGCCCGCGGCGGCGCGACCGGGCCCGTTGTTGACCACGAGGGCCAGGTCCGGACCGCCGCTCTCCTTGATTCCGGCGGCGATGCCCGCCGCCGTGAATCCCTTGGCTGCCGTGACGCTCACTGCATCTCCTCGTTCGCTGCTCCGCCGGCGCTGCGCGGCGGCGCGGTCCTCGTCGTCTCCCGCAGCCCGGCGGCTGCGCGTGCGTCGCTCACGGTGCGACTCCGATGGTGGAAAGACCTGTGTCCTCGGGCAGCCCGAGTGCGATGTTCATGCTCTGCAGGGCTCCGGACGCGGTGCCCTTGGCGAGGTTGTCGATGGCGCTGATCACGATGATCCGGCCGGCTGCCTCGTCGTGGGCGACCTGGATCTGGACGGCGTTGGATCCGTACACGGCCGCGGTGGCGGGCCACTGCCCCTCGGGCAGCAGGTCGACGAACGGCTCGTCCGCGAAGGCCTTCTCGTAGGCGGCGCGGAGGGACTCCGTGCTCACGCCCGGCTTCGCCTTCGCGCTGCACGTGGCGAGGATGCCGCGGGGCATGGGCGCGAGGGTCGGTGTGAAGGACACGGTGACCGGCTCACCGGCTGCCGCACTGAGGTTCTGGATCATCTCGGGCGTGTGCCGGTGGACTCCGCCGACGCCGTACGGGGACATGTTGCCCATGACCTCGGAGCCCAGGAGGTGCGGCTTGGCGGCCTTTCCCGCCCCCGAGGTGCCGGAGGCGGCGACGACGACGGCCTCCGGTTCGGCGAGCTGGGCCGCGTACGCCGGGAAGAGCGCGAGGGAGACGGCGGTCGGGTAGCAGCCGGGCACCGCGATGCGCTTGGACCCCTCCAGCGCGCTGCGGGCTCCGGGCAGCTCGGGCAGGCCGTACGGCCAGGTGCCCGCGTGCGGCGAGTTGTAGAATTTCTCCCAGTCGGCGGCGTCCTTCAGCCGGAAGTCGGCGCCCATGTCGACGACGAGCACCTCGTCGCCGAGCTGCTCGGCGACGGCGGCCGACTGCCCGTGCGGCAGGGCCAGGAAGACGACCTCGTGCCCGGCGAGCACCTCGGCCGTGGTCGGCTGGAGCACGCGGTCGGCCAGCGGCCTCAGGTGCGGTTGCAGTGCGCCGAGCTTCTGTCCGGCGTTGGAGTGGCCGGTGAGGGCGCCGATCTCGACCTGTGGGTGGGTGAGGAGCAGGCGGAGCAGTTCCCCGCCGGCATATCCGCTCGCTCCAGCCACTGCCGCACGTACCACCATCGAAATGCCTCCTCGTCGATGGCATGACTATACGCTGGCCTGCACTTTTATGCAAAGATTTGCTGATTGAGCGTCGTCTTGATGGTGACTGAGCGCGATAGTTGGCCCTTGAGCTCACGAGTTGGCCCCTGAGCGCGATTCCTGGCCCGTAGGACTGCGGGCGGGACTGCCGCCCGATGCGCTGCCGGACCCCGCCACTAGACTCCGGCACCATGACGGCCGCCACTCCCCTGTCGCCGATCCCGGTCGCTCCTGACGGTTTGACCCGCAGGGCCAAGAGGTTCGTAGAGGTGGAGGGCATCCGCGTTCCTCGGCAGTGCATCGGGCGCCATCGCGACACGTGGCTCAGGCACGGCATCCCGGCCGCAGAGATCGACCGGGTCGCGGCCTTCCAGAACCGCTGGGGCGGTCTCGCGCTGCCGCCGGCCCCGTTCTACGAGAGCGGCCCGCGCATCCTGGACGCGGACGTCCCCGAGGGCTCGGCCGCGGAGGGCTGGTGGATTCCGGCCGGGGACTGTCGGGTGTCCATGGCCTACGGCTTCATGATCGGCCCCGGTGGCGAGTTCGGGATCCACGGCTCCCATTGGGCGCCGCTGCATGCCAGTGCGGACGGCTGGGTGGAATCGCTGGCGCTGGCCGCCCACGCGAGGCGCTGGGCCAAGACCATCACGAGGACCACCGGCAAGGCCGTCGACTCACTGGACCTCGACGGTTACGAGCAGGTGCCTGAAGTGCAGGGCCTGACCGACACCTGGTGGCGGGGCAAGGACTCGCTCATCGCCCTCTACCGTGGCGAGGCCGTAGGCCTTGACGCACCTCAATGCCTGGAGGCTCACGTCTACGGCAGCCTCGACCAGTGGGGCCTCCACGGCGGCTGACCGCTCACCGGCGCCGCTGTTCGGGCCGGAGCCGGGGTTCGGCGAGGAAGCGGCCGCCTGGCAGTCCACGCCCGAGGCGAAGTCGGTCATGGCGCGCTCCGGCAACGAGTGGGGCGCCGCGTACGCCGCGTCGGGCGCGGACCCGGAGGTCGTGGCGGCCACGACGGCGGCGACGATCGCTGCCTACACCGGGGCGTAGAGCGGGGCGGCCGGGTTCCTCACCGCTTCGAGACCCTGACGGACCCGGGAGACCCGGCGGCCGTCACCGCGCCCTCACCGCCCCCGCACGCGTCAGGAACGCGGGTCGCCGGACTCCTCGGACCGCGCCGCGTTCTTCTCCTTGATGCGGATCGCTTCCTTGCGGACCTCGGCCTGGGTGGCGCGCTCCTTCTGCAGCCACTCGGGGCTCTCGTCCTTGAGCGCGTCGATCTGCTCGGTGGTGAGCGGCTCGGTGACTCCGCCCCGCGCGAGGCCGGCGATGGAGATGCCCAGCTTCGAAGCGACCACGGGCCGGGGGTGCGGACCGTTGCGCCGCAGCTCCTGCAGCCACTCGGGCGGATCGGCCTGGAGTGCGTTCAGCTCGCTGCGCGAGACGACGCCCTCCTGGAACTCGGCGGGGGTGGCTTCGAGGTACACACCCAGCTTCTTCGCCGCGGTGGCGGGCTTCATTGTCTGGGTGGTCTGGTGCGACGTCATGGTGTCCAGGGTATCGAGCATGTGCGCCGCCTCCGACCACGGCCGGTAACCTGGCGGAGTGACAGGCTCGGAAACCCCCTCTTCGTTCCGGCTCGCCTACGTCCCGGGCGTGACCCCGACCAAATGGGTGCGGATCTGGAACGAGCGGCTGCCCGGCGTCCCGCTGATCCTCGTGGGCGTCCCCGCGGCCGAGGCGGCCGGTGTGCTGCGCGGCGGCGACGCCGACGCCGGTTTCGTACGCCTCCCGGTGGACCGTACGGATCTGAGCGCGATCCCCCTCTACACCGAGACGACCGTGGTCGTGGTCCCCAAGGACCACCTCGTGGCGGCCGTCGACGAGGTGTCGGCCGCGGATCTCGCCGACGAGATCGTGCTGCACCCCCTCGACGACACCCTGGAGTGGGAGCGTCCGCCTGGCCGGCCCGCGCTCGAGCGCCCCGCGACGACGGAGGACGCCGTCGAGCTGGTGGCGGCGGGGGTGGGGCTGCTCGTCGTCCCGCAGTCGCTGGCCCGTCTGTACCACCGCAAGGACCTCACCTACCGGCCGCTCTCGGACGTACCCGAGTCGCGCATCGCCCTGTCCTGGCCGGAGGAGAGGACCACCGACCTGGTGGAGGAGTTCATCGGGATCGTCCGCGGGCGGACCGTGAACAGCACCCGGGGCCGCCCCCCGACACCCCCGCAGCCGAAGGCCAAGCGCCCGGAGAAGAAGGGCGGCGCACCGCGCAAGCCCGCAGCCGGCAAGGCGACGGGCAAGAGCCCCCGGGGCGCGTCCGGCGGCGGCAAGCGCGGCAAGCCCCGGCGTCGCCCGTAGCGGGCATCGGAGGCGGGGCACCCCCTACTCGTAGTACTCCAGAGCTACGTGACAGGTGCGCTCCTCAGCGGGACGCCGACCACACGGGGCGGTCCATAGCTTCGGTACCGGATTCATCAGGCACATCCGGTACGGAAGGACCACCCATGGCGTCCCGCCCACGCAGCAGCCGTTTGCGTCGCGCGTTGCTCTCCGCGCTCGTCACCGCGTCCGTGGCACTGCCGGTGTCGGGGGCGGCCCGCCCCGCCGCTGTTCCGGCACCCGCCCCTGCGGCCCTCGGCCCGCTGGGCACCACGGCCCCTGGCGCGCTGGCGGCGCGGTACGCGGCGAACCGTGACGGCATCCGGGCCGCCGAGCACATGGCCGCCCGGAACGGGGACCGGCAACGCGCCGCCTCGCTGCGGGACATGGCCAGGTCCGCCCGGCACTTCCTCGCGTTCGACGGGCGCGACGGCGGCCGCAGCGCCGAGGTCTTCGGGGATCTGTCCCGGGCCGGACGGATCGCCGTACTGGTACCGGGAGCCGGCGTCGACCTCGACCACTACTGGCGTTTACGGCGCGATGCCGAGGCGCTCCTCCGGGAGCTCGGCAGCGGGTCGGCCGTCGTCGCCTGGCTCGGGTACCGGACACCGGTCACGGTGAGCCCCGGGGCGCTGACGTCGGCGCGTGCCGTCGAAGCGGCACCTCAACTGACCTCCTTCGTACGGGAGTTGGGTGCGGCACGGCCCCCCGCCCGGGTCTCCGTGCTCTGCCACTCCTACGGTTCCGTCGTCTGCGCCAGGGCGGCGTCCGGACTCGATGTCGCGGAGATCGTGCTGTACGGCAGTCCCGGCACCGGTGCCGACAGCGCCGCCGCGCTGCACACCCGGGCCACCGTCCGGGCCGGCCGGAGCGGTGACGACTGGATCGCGGACGTACCGCACATACGGGTGCGACTGCCGTTCGTGACGGTCGGGTTCGGTACCGACCCGGTCTCGCCGGAGTTCGGCGCCGAGGTCTTCGACGCGGGCGACGGCGGGCACAGCGACTACCTGAAGCCCGGTTCCGTCTCGCTGCGCAGCATCGGCCGGATCGTCGCGGGGACGGCGGGCCGTCGTGCGTGAGCTCGTGCGGCGCATCGAGTCCGCGACGCCTCCGGACCGCGACCGTGCGCTCGACGCCCTGCGCGGCCTCGCCATCCTGGGCGTGGTGTGCGGCCACTGGCTGGTGACGGCTCTGGTCGCCGACAGCGGCACGGTGCACGGGGCGAGTCCGCTCCAGTACATGCCGCAGTTCACCCCGGTGTCCTGGGTGTTCCAGACGCTCGCGGTCTTCTTCCTGGTGGGCGGGCACGTGGGAGCGAAGGGTTATGCCTCCGCCCGGGCGAGGGGCGAGTCCTACGGCGTGTGGCTGCGGGCCCGGATGGGGCGGCTGTTCCGGCCGGTCGCCGTGGTCCTGGTGGTGTGGGCCGTGGCGGCGTGCGTGATGCTGGCCTCCGGGGTGGACCAGGGCACCGTGCGCGCGCTGGGCAAGCTGGTGTGGTCGCCCCTGTGGTTCCTGCTGGTCTTCGCGGCGCTGACGGCGGCGACCCCGCTCGTGGCGCGGCTGCATGCGCTGTGGCCGCTCGCCGCGGTCCTCCACGTCGACCTGATCCGCCTGGGCCTCGACGGCCCGGCCGCCCTCGGCCGGGTCAACGTGGCGGCGGGCTGGCTGGTCCCGTACTGCCTGGGCGCCGCTTGGGCGCGGGGCGGGCTGCGCAGCCGCCGGACCGGTTGGGCGTTGCTGCTCGGGGGCGCGGCGGCCACCGCAGGGCTCGTCCTGTTCGCCGGCTATCCGGCGTCCATGGTCGGGGTGCCGGGCGGCGAGCTGTCCAACCTCGATCCTCCGACGCTCGCGGTCGTCACCTTCGGCCTCGCCCAGTGCGGAGCGGCTCTGCTGCTGCTCGGACCGCTGCGCCGGGTCCTGGCGCGTCCCGCCGTCTGGGCGGCCGTGGCGCTGGTGAACCTGTCCGCGATGACCGTGTTCCTGTGGCACCAGACCGCGATGATCGTGGTCACCTCGACCGTCCTGTTCGCCGGCGGCCCGTTGCCCGGTCTGCACACCGTGCCCGACGGCCCGGTCTGGGTCCTGGCACGGCTGGCCTGGCTGCCGGTCTTCGCCCTGGTGTTGCTGGCGCTCCGGCACGCCTTCGGTGCGTACGAGCAGCGGCGGAACAGCAGATCGACCGTCGTACGGAAGAGTTCCCCCGCCCGGATCCAGGAGTCGCGACGTGCTTAAGGTGGAGAACATGACGGGGTGGGCGGGGGCCGGGGCGGCCGGGCGACGGCTGGCGGCCGCTCTGCGGAGGCTGCCGCGCACGCTGCGCGAGGATCTGTGGACCTCGCCCGTCGATCCGGTACCGCCACCGGGCCGGCCGGGCGCACCGATATGGCGGCCGGTGTTCGGAATGCTGCTGGCGATCGTCGCGTCGGCGATCACGCTGTTCCATGTGTACGACCTGATACCGGACGGCTCCGGCATCCCCCTGTACGCGGTTCTCCTCGCCGTGCTCCAGTCGGTGGCGCTGATCACCGGTATGTCCCGGCCGCTGTACGCCTGGTGGGCGTCGCTCGGGCTCATGGTCGTCAGCGTGCGGCTCGCCGAGCCGGTGCTGAGGCCAGACGCGCTGTTCCCGTGGACCACGCCCGAAATCGCCCTGCAGAGCGGGGCGTTGTTTCTGTTGGCACTCCGGGTCCAGCCACGCCGCGCGGTCACCGCGCTGGTGGTCAGTCTCCTGACGGGGCTTGCCGCCAGCTCGTTCGCCACGCAGGCCCACAACTACGCCCTCGACCGCGCCGCCCTCGTCGCCGTCGCGGCCGTCGTGGTCGGCAGCGCGCTGCGGGCCCTGCGGGTGGCCCGCACCCAGTTGGTGGAGCAGTCGGAGCTGACGGAGGAGGAACGGGCCCGGCGCACGCTCCTGGAGGAGCGCAACCGGATCGCACGCGAGCTGCACGACGTGGTCGCCCACCACATGTCCGTGATCTCCATCCAGGCCCAGGTAGCCCCGCACCTGGTGGAGAACCCGTCGGACGAGCTCAAGGAGAACCTCGCGGGCATCCGGGAGAACGCCGTCGAGGCACTCGCCGAACTGCGCCGCGTGCTCGGCGTACTGCGCTCGGAGGACGCCCTCGCGGACGGCGTACGGCACGCCCCGCAGCCCACCCTCGACATGCTTCCCGAACTGGTCGGGAAGGTACGGGGGGCCGGCATCACCGTCACCACGGAAACGGCCGGCACCCGGCGGCCGTTGCCGCCCGGCGTCGAGCTGTCGGCGTTCCGCATCGTGCAGGAGGCGCTCAGCAACGTGATGCGGCACGCCCCGGGGGCACGCGCCCGGGTGGAGGTCGGCTACCACAGGGCGGCCGTCACGGTCCGGGTCACCAACTCCGCCCCGGACACCCCGCCCGCACGGTCCGCAGGCGTCGGCCACGGGCTGCTCGGAATGAACGAACGGACCGCCATGCTGGGCGGCGAACTCACCCACGGCCCCACCCCCGGCGGGGGTTACGAAGTAGTGGCGACACTTCCCCTGGAGGAACCCGCATGACCATCCGCGTGCTGATCGCCGACGACCAGATGATGGTGCGTCAGGGCTTCACGGTGCTGCTGAACGCCGAGCCCGGCATCGAGGTCGTCGGCCAGGCGGTGGATGGTCTCGACGCGGTGGAGAAGGTCGCCGCACTGGCTCCCGACGTCGTCCTGATGGACATACGGATGCCGCGTCTCGGCGGGATCGACGCCACCCGCCGCATCACCGAAGCGCCGGGCGCCACCGTCAAGGTCCTCGTCCTGACCACCTTCGACCTCGACGAGTACGTGTACGAGGCGCTGCGCGCGGGCGCCTCCGGTTTCCTGCTGAAGGACGCGTCGGCGGCCGAACTCGCGCGGGCGGTACGGGTGGTGGCGGCCGGCGACGCGCTGCTCGCCCCGAACATCACCAAGCGTCTGATCGCCGAGTTCTCCCGGGTGAGCACCGCGCCGCGCGCCCCGAGCAGGGACCGCGTCGGTGATCTCACGGAACGCGAGACCGAGGTCCTGTTCCTCGTCGCGCAAGGGCTGTCCAACGCGGAGATCGCCGGGCGGCTGGTCGTGGCGGAGCAGACCGTGAAGACCCATGTGAGCCGGATCCTGGTGAAACTGGGCCTGCGCGACCGGACGCAGGCCGCGGTGTTCGCGTACGAGTCGGGGCTGGTGCGCCCGGCCGGCTACTGACCGGACGCCGCCCGCGGCCGGGAGCGGGGCACGTCGTCCGCCCCGTCCGCCCGGTCAGAGGGACGCGTACACCGCGTCGATCAGCGCCATCTTGCGTGGGTCGTCGGCGATGTTCGCGCCCATGCGGTTCATGACGTAGCCGAGCGAGATGCCGGCCTCCGGGTCGGCGAATCCGCAGGAACCGCCCGCCCCGTCGTGCCCGACGGCACGCGGGTTGGGACCGTAGGAGGCGTTCTCGCCGCTCAGCCAGAGGCCGAGGCCCAGCTCGGTGTCGTGGGCGAAGCCCGCGCCGAGGACCAGGTCCCGGCAGCTGCCCTGCCCCTCACGGACCCTTTCCGCGGCCTTCTCGGAGAGGATCCGACGGCCGTCGACGCTGCCCCGTCCGGCGAGGATGCCGTAGAGCGCGGCGACCGCGCGGGCCGTTCCGTGGCCGTTCGCGGCGGGGATCTCGGCGGCCCGCCACTCGGGGGTGTTGGCGGCGGCCGTGCCCGTACCGGGGTTGAGCAGTGAGGCGATGGCCACCGGCTCCATCCGGGCGAAGAGCGCGGCCTGTTCACGCGAGACGGTCTTCGGCTGGACGAGCTCGGCGACCCGGTGGGCGTCCTCCTCCGGGAAACCGATGGTGAAGTCGATGTCCAGCGGGCCCGTGATCTCCTGCCGCAGGAACTCCCCGGGCAGCAGGCCGGTGATCCGGCGGACGACCTCGCCGATGAGGAATCCGTACGAGATGGCGTGATATCCGGAGCGGGTGCCCGGCTCCCACCACGGTTCGGTCGCGGCGAGGCGGGCCGTCGTCAGCTCCCAGTCGTACAGCTCGGCCAGGGTGTGCGGATCCCGCAGGCCCGCGACGCCCGACCGGTGCGAGAGCAGATGGCGTACGGGCACGGACTCCTTGCCGGCGGCGGCGAATTCGGGCCAGTACGTGGCTACGGGAGCGTCCAGGTCGAGGAGGCCGCGGTCGACGAGGATGTGGGCGCAGAGCGCGGTCGGGCCCTTCGTCGTGGACCACACGTTGACCACGGTGTCCCGCTCCCACGGACGGGTCCGGTCCTTGTCCGCCCAGCCACCCCAGAGGTCTACCGCCGGGGAACCGTCGACGAGGACGGTGACGGCCGCGCCCAGTTCGTCACGCTGCTCGAAATTCGCCGCGAACGCGTCGCGCACCGCCGCGAACCGGTCGTCGCAGTGGCCATGGAAGTGCGGCACGGATCACTCCTCGTCTCGGGAGCCCTCACCGTACCGACTGGTCGGACTGGCGGGAAGAAGCCGAACTCCGGGTTCCTCCGATCGAGGGGAGCCGTCAGCGCCGAAGCGCTTCGAGGCTCAGGCTCCAGCGGCCGGGCATCCCGGTGAGCGTGAGGGTGGAGAGCGGGCGGACGTCGACGTTCCAGTACGTCGACGGCGGAGCTTTGAGCGCGTAGACGAGGGCGGCCCGGACGACGGCGGGTTCGGCGACGGCGACGATGAAACCGTCGCACGCCGGACGGGTGTCGAGCCAGCCGCCTATCCGGGAGATGAAGGCGAGCAGCGGTTCGCCGCCGTGCGGGGCGGATCGCGGGTCGGCGAGCCAGGCGTCGACGGACGCGGGCTCCCGGGCGGCCACGTCCGCGAGGGTCAGGCCGCGCCAGCGGCCCATGTCGCAGTCGCGGAGCGCGGGCTGGGCCATGGGCGCGAAGCCGAGGGCGTCGCCGGTGGCGCGGCTGCGCGGTGTGGGCGAGCAGTAGCGCAGCTCGGCCGCGCCGAGCGACACCAGGGCGTGTGCGGCGAGCTGCACCTCGTGCCAGCCCGTGTGGTCGAGCGGCCGGTCGTCGTCGAAACGCTCGGCGAGCAGGGCGGAGCTGCGCGCTGCTGCGACCAGGGAGACACGAACACTCATGGGCGCGATCGTGGAGCCGAACGCCGCGCCGGTCAAGAGGGCGGCGTCCGGCGGACACAAGCGCTTCCGGTCAGCCCACCTGGAGGCACATCCACTTTCCCGGTGCTTCGAGCGGCATGAAGCCGACCTTCGCGTAGACCCCGTGCGCGTCGTCCGTGGCGAGGAGGAACCTGCGCACGCCCGTCGGCGCCAGCCGGTCCCGGATCTCGGTGACGAGCCGGGTGCCGATTCCGTTGCCGCGGGCCGCCCGGTCGACGTACACGTCGCAGATCCAGGCGAACGAGGCGTGGTCGGTCACCACCCGGGCGAGGGCGACCTGTTCGCCCGAGGCGACGTCGTACGCGCCGAAGTTGAGGGATCCGGCCAGCGCACGGTCCTGCTGCTCACGACTGCGGCCCAGGGCCCAGTAGGCGTCCGTGGAGAGCCATTGGTGAATGCGGGCGGGGTCCAGCCGGGAGGGGTCGCTGGAGATCTCGTACCGCTGCCCGCAGGCACCTGCGGAGGAGGCGTCGGCAGAGGAGGCGGTGGCTGCTGAGGCGTCTGTGTCGGTCATGCGCGCAGGCTATCCGTCGGGCCCTGGCGGTCGAACAGCTCGTCGCACGCTGTGCGCAGTCTCCGTACGCCCTCGGCGATCTCCACGGGGCCGGCGACCGCGGCGAAGCTCAGCCGGATGTGACCGGCCGGGGGCTCGGCGCAGTGGTACGGGCGGCCGGGGGCGACGGCGACGCCGGCCCGCAGGGCGGCGGAGACCAGGGCGGGCTCCTCGGCCCCCGGCCCGGGGAGCCTGAGCCAGAGGCTGCCTCCGCCCGACGGCACGTGGGGCAGCGCGAGTTCGGGCAGCCGGCTCCGGACCGCGGCGGTGATCGCGGTGCGGCGGCTGCCGAGCTCGGCGGCCACCGCACGCAGATGACGCCCCCAGGCCGGTGAGCCGACGAGTTCGAGTGCGGCCTCCTGGAGCGGGCGGGGCACGAAGAAGCTGTCGACGACCTGGATGGCCCGCAGGCGCTCCAGGACAGGACCGCGGGCCGCCAGCGCGCCGACGCGCAGGCTCGGCGAGGTGACCTTGGTGAGGGAGCGGACGTGGACGACGACACCGTCCCGGTCGTGTGCGACCAGAGGTTCGGGCAGCGGGCCGGAGTCCGCGTGGGCGAGGCGGCGGGCGAAGTCGTCCTCGACGACGAAGGCGCCCGCCTCCCGGGCGGTCCGTACGATCTGCGCACGCCGGTCCGGTCCGAGTACCGCGCCGGTCGGGTTCTGGAAGAGCGGCTGGCAGACGAAGAGCCGCGCCCCGGTGGCGCGGAAAGCGGCGGCGAGCAGGTCGGGGCGTACGCCGTCGGTGTCCACCGGCACGGGCACCGGCCTCAGCCCGGTGGCACGGGCGGCGGCCAGCATGCCGGGATAGGTGGGGGATTCGACGAGAACGGGGGCCCCGGGCGGCGCGAGGGCCCGCAGTGCGGTGGCCAGCGCGCTCTGGCCGCCCGCGGTGATCAGGACGTCGGCGCCGGTGAGCGTGCCGCCGATCTCGCGGGCGAACCAGGCGCGGAGCTCGCTCAGGCCGTCGGTGGGCGGTCTCCCCCACGCTCCGGGGCGGCGGCCGGCCCGGGCCAGCGCGTCGGACATGGCTCGCTCGGGCTGGAGCGAGGTGTGGAGGTAACCGCCGTTGAACTCGATGACTCCGGGCCGCGGCGCGGCGAGCGTGACCAGCACTCCGGAGGCGTCGACGGTGCGCGGTACGACCTCCGGTCCGCTGTCGCCGCTGAGCGAGACCTCCTGCCAGGACGTGTCACCCGGTGCGGGAACGTCGGTGCGGTCCTCGGCCCGGAAGGCTCCCGAGCCGGGCCGGGTGACGACCAGGCCTTCGGCGGCGAGCTGCGCGACGGCCCGGGAGACGGTCACGGGACTCACCCGGAAGCGCTCGACGAGAGCTCGGCTCGATGGGAGCTTTCCACCGGGTGAGTAGCGGTTGAGTTCCTCGCGCAGGGAACTCACCAGCTCGGCCACACTGCTACGCTCATGCATGACAGCACAGGATAGCGCTATTGCGCCCACCACGATAGCGGTCGGCCGGCACACGGGCCGTGGCGGCGTCCTGCTCGCCGGACTCGGCGTCCTCGCCTTCTCACTGACCTTTCCGTCCACCGCGTGGGGGCTGGAGAGCTTCGGCCCCTGGTCCCTGGTCGCGCTGCGCAGCGTGCTCGCCGCGCTGATCGTCGGCAGCTTCCTGCTCGCGGGCCGCGTCCCGTTGCCGGACCGCCGCCACTGGGGCGGCCTCGCGGTCGTCGCGGGCGGGGTCGTGGTCGGGTTCCCCCTGCTGACGACGCTCGCCCTGCAGACCTCCACGACTTCGCACGCGGCCGTGGTGGTGGGGCTGCTGCCACTGACGACCGCGCTCTTCGCGTCGCTGCGCACCGGCTCCCGGCCGCCCCGCGCCTTCTGGATCGCCGCGCTCACCGGCGCCGCCGTGGTGATCGCCTTCACGGTCCAGCAGAGCGGCGGGGTCCTCTCCCGCGGCGATCTGTACCTGTTCGGCGCACTGCTGGTCTGCGCGGCCGGATACACGGAGGGCGGCAGGCTCGCCGGCGTCATGCCGGGCTGGCAGGTCGTCGGCTGGGCTCTGCTCCTCTGCCTGCCGCTCGCCATCGTGGGCGCGGCCGTGGCGCTGCCCTTCGAGCCGGTGCGAATCACCGCGCACGGGGTGATCGGTCTGGTCTGGGTCGCGGCGGGGTCGACCTTCCTCGGCCTGTACGTCTGGTACCGCGGCATGGCGGAGATCGGGGTCGCGCGGGCGAGCCAGCTCCAGCTGGCGCAGCCGTTGCTCACCCTGGTCTGGTCGTTCTTCGCCCTCGGCGAGGAGGTGCCCGCAGCCGCTCCGGTGGCGGCGGTGGCCGTGCTGGTGTGCATCGCCGTCACCCAGCGCGCGGGCAGGCCCGCAGGACGCCCTGGAGCCCGCGGGACGGCCCGTACGAGAGGCGGCGCCCGCGTCCGGTCATAGACTTGTCGACATGGATCGCCACCCGTGAGGAGGTCACTCCCGATGGAGGCACATGCGGGCGACCGGCTGCTGATGCACGGCAGGACCGTGGGACAGCACGACCGTGTCGCAGACATCATCGAAGTGCTCGGCGACGGGGGCAGTCCCCCGTTCCGCCTGCGCTTCAAGGACGGGCATGAGTCGATCATGTCCCCCGGCCCCGACAGCGTCGTCCAGCACACCGCCCCCGAGGACCGGGACCGGTAACCGGGCCGCGCGCGTGCAGCCGGGGACCGTGCGGGTCCCCGGCACACGCGTCCCCGGCACACGCGTCCCCGGTCAGCGCGGCGTGCGGGTCCGCACCTGGTAGTGGTCGGCGACCACACGGGCCATGGCCCCGATCCTGTCGGCCTTCAGGTGCCGCGCGGAGAAGAAGACGTGGCCGCCCACCTCCGGGTGCGTGGCGGCGAGGTCGAGGTGGCGGGAGAGTTCCGCCGGGTCCTGCCAGGCGGCGGGCTGGGCGGGATCACCGGCCTTGTGGAGCGCCTCTCCCGCATAGAGACCGACTCCCGTGCCCCGGACCGTCTCGGCCCACCAGGGCAGCAGCTTCGCGTAGTCGGCGGCGGCGAAGCCGATGTTCCAGTAGATCTGCGGGCAGATGTAGTCGATCCAGCCCTCCTTCACCCACTTGCGGGTGTCGGCGTGCAGGTCGTCGTACGTCTGCACACCGGCCCTGGTGTCCGAGCCCAGTGGATCGGTCGCGGCGTTGCGCCACACCCCGAAGGGGCTGATCCCGAAGCGGACGGCCGGCTTGAGCTCCTTGATCCGTTCGGCCGTCCCGCTGACGAGCCGGTCGGTGTTGTCCCGGCGCCAGGCGGCCTTGTCCGGGAAGTCCGCGCCGTACTCCTCGTACGCCGCGTCGTCGGCGAAGGCCTGGCCCGCCACCGGGTAGGGGTAGAAGTAGTCGTCCCAGTGGACCCCGTCGATGTCGTAGCGGCTGACCGCGTCGAGCATCGCGTCCTGAACGAACGTCCTCACCTCGGGGAGCCCCGGGTTGTAGTAGAGCTTCCCGCCGTAGGGCAGTACCCAGTCCGGATGAAGTCTGGCCGGGTGGGTGGCGACGAGCCGTGAAGGGTCCGTGTGGTTCGCGACCCGGTACGGGTTGAACCATGCGTGCAGCTCCAGACCGCGGGCGTGCGCCTCGCGCACCGCGGTCCCCAGCGGGTCCCAGCCCGGGTCCCGGCCCTGCACCCCGGTCAGGCACCGCGCCCACGGCTCGTACGGCGAGGGCCACAGGGCGTCCGCGGTCGGCCGCACCTGGAGGAACACCGCGTTCAGCCGCAGCTCGACCGCCCGGTCCAGATGGGCGGCCAGCTCCGCCTGCTGGGCCGCGGCGGTCAGGCCGGGGGCAGAGGGCCAGTCCAGATTGGCCACCGTCGCGATCCACACACCCCGCAGTTCACCCGGGGCCGCCCCGCGGCGCCTCCGTGCGGAGCCCGGCCGGGGCCCGGCGACCGCGTCGCCCGCCGTCATCAGGGCGGCCACCATCCCGGCCGCGCCCATCGCGAAGGATCTCCGGCCCATATGCCGCATTGATCACACCTTTCACTCGTCTGTCCCCTGTACCGCTCCGGTCTCACTCCGGATCATGGCCGGTGACGCAGATCATGCCCGCCCCAAGACCTCCCGACCCGCAGGTCACCTCGGCCGGATCGCGGAGTAACGTCGTGGGGTCGAGGCGGGCACCGGAATCAGACGGGAACTGCCGCACGAAGATCAGCGAAAGGCACGAGGTGACGGACTCTATGGCCGACATTGCACGCGTCGGAGTGGTGGGCTGTGGCCAGATGGGCGCAGGCATCGCGGAGGTGTGCGCCCGCAGCGGCCTCGATGTCATGGTGGCCGAGACCACCGGCGAGGCCCTGGAGATAGGGCGTACCCGGCTGCACAACTCCCTCTCGAAGGCCGCCGAACGCGGCAAGATCACTGCGGAGGAGCGCGACGAGACACTCGGCCGCCTCAGCTTCACCACCGATCTCGGTGAGTTCGCGGACCGCGATCTCGTCATCGAGGCCGTCGTGGAGAACGAGCAGGTCAAGACCGAGATCTTCCAGGTGCTCGACCAGGTGGTGACCCGGCCGGACGCGATCCTCGCCTCGAACACCTCCTCCATCCCGCTGGTGAAGCTCGCCGTGGCGACGTCCCGGCCGGACCAGGTCATCGGCATCCACTTCTTCAACCCGGCCCCGGTGCAGAAGCTCGTCGAGCTGATCCCCGCTCTGACAACGTCGGACGAGACGATAAAGCGCGCCGAAGCCGTCGTGCAGAACGTGCTCGAGAAGCACGCGATCCGCGCCCAGGACCGTTCCGGTTTCGTCGTCAACGCCCTGCTGATCCCGTATCTGCTCTCGGCGATCCGGATGTTCGAGTCGGGCATCGCCAGCCGCGAGGACATCGACAACGGCATGGAGATGGGCTGCGCCCACCCGATGGGTCCTCTCAAGCTCGCCGACCTGATCGGGCTGGACACCGTGGCCTCGGTCGCCGACTCGATGTACGCCGAGTACAAGGAGCCGCTGTACGCCGCTCCCCCGCTGCTCCAGCGGATGGTGGACGCGGGCCGCCTCGGCCGCAAGACGGGCTCGGGCTTCTACCCGTACGGCTGAATTCCCGCGGCGCCGCGACCACGCGCCAGGCGCCGCACGTGTACGCGAAGGGCCGGCCGGGACATCCCCGGCCGGCCCTTCGCATGTCCGTATGCGCTCAGCCCAGCTGCATGTGATGCAGCATCAGCAGGCCGGCCGCCATGTTGGCCGCCGGGATCTCGCCGCGCGCGATCATGTCGGGCACGAGCTTGAGCGGTATCCACTCACGGCGCGAGGACTCGAAGCCGTCCGCCGGGGGGCCGGTGTACGTCGCCTCCCGCGTCCAGAAGAGGTGGTGCCGGGCGTCGATGAGGCCGTTGGCCGGCTCCACCGTCATCAGTGGGCGCAGTTCGCCCGGGCGCCAGCCGGTCTCCTCCTCCATCTCCCGGGCTGCCCCGGCCGCGATGTCCTCGCCGTCCTCGACGACACCCGCAGCGAGCTCCCAGCCCCAGCTGTCGGTGATGAACCGGTGCCGCCACAGCAGGAGCACCTCGTTCGCCTCGTTCACGACGGTCGCCGCGGCCACCGGCCGCAGCCGGATGAGGAAGTGCTCGAGATGCCGGCCGTCAGGCAGAACGACATCTGCCAGATTGACCCGGAACCAGCGATTCTCATAAACAGTCTGTTCGCCTAAGTTCATCCACTGCACAGTTTTGCCACCTTCCGACTGGTCGATGGCAACATCGGAGCAGGGTCAGCCCCGCAAGGGAACGTACGGCGGCACCTCGGGCGGAGCTCACAGAGGCACGCGCAGCGCCCCGTCGATGAGGCCGGCCGCAGCGTCGGCGTCGGCGGAGCCGCTCGCGGCCAGGTGTTCCCGCACGGAGCGCAGCCGGTCACGCAGTCGCCGCGACTCCATGCCCCGGGCGCGTTCCGCCATTTCCGAGGCGGTGCGGGCCGCCTTGTCCGGCTCGCCCTGGAGCAGTTCGAGATGGGTGAGCATCGCCAGCCTGTGCACGGTGCCGCGGTCGTGCGCCGGGGAGCGTACGGCCGCCGCGGCGTGCTCCCTGGCGCCGGGGAGATCCCCGAGCCTGAGCAGCGCCTCCGCCACCTGGACGTTGACGAGTCCGGGCTGCACGTATCCCGTCTCGTCCGGTTCGTGGCCCGGGTGGATACGGCCGTCCTGGGACTCTGCGCGGCGGATGCACTCCAGGGCGCTCCGGTGGTCGCCGAGCTGCGCGTAGGCCTTGGCCTGCATCGCGTACAGATCGGCTGCCAGGGCCGGGGTGATGTGGGAGCCCGCCGCCCGCAGTGCGGCCTCGGCGAACGCGACGGACCGGCGGTAGTCGGCCAGGAACAGCGACTGGTTGACCAGCAGCGCGATCACGTAGCCGCCGAGCCCCCGGTCCCCGCTGGCCTTGGCGAGTCGCAGTGCCTGGTGGAAGTAGCGCTGCGCGAGCCCATGGGCGTCCGAGTCGTAGGCACAGATCCCCGCGACGGCCACCAGCCCACCCGTCGCACGGTGCAGTTGACGGCCCGTCGCGTCGCTGTACCCGCTGCGCAGGAGCGGCGCGGTCTCGGCGTTGAGGAAGCCCACGACCCGTGCCCTGGTCGCGATGCCACCCGCCTTTCGGTACATCTGTTCGTAGTGGGCGCGGGCCGCACGCAGCATCGCTATGTCGGCCATGCTCACGCGGGACGGCCCGGGGCGGGACACATCGGCGTCCTCGGGCGGGTTCTCCCACTCCCAGACGGGCATCACGGCCGTCGTACCCGTGACGGCGGGAGCCGTCACGAGATTGGGGCGCTGTTGCTCGTCGGAGCGCCACAGGGCGGTCGCGTGCTCGACGAATCCCGGGAGGGTCGAACCGTGCGCGACCGTGTACACCCCTGAGGTACCCATGCCGATGTCGTCGAGCGTGACGGGCCTGTCCAGTCGGCTGCCCAGGACCTCGCAGATCAGGTCCGGCACCTGACCGCGCGGGCGTTGGCCCTTGAGCCAGCGGGAGACCGCAGTGTGTTCGTACTTCAGGCACAGGCCGCGGGCGCGGCCTGCCTGATTGACATGGCCGGCGAGCCCTGCGCGGGACACACCCGCCTCGTCGATCAGGGATTCGAGCAGGACGTTGGGCTCCATTGCCCCCCCATGTGCGCGTCGCAATGACCCTAGTGGAGCACGATTCACACGGGGTGTGAACGGAATGCCCGAACCATCCTGCTGTGCGCTCTGCCGCGCCGGGGCACCGGTCGCTTGAATGAGTGCCTCGCAAGAGGCGGCCGGGTCGTCGGCTCCCCCTCGTAAAGTTCGACGACCCGCACCCGCGCCGTCCGTTCTGCCGACCTGCCCGACACTCCGTGGCAGGGCGGACGGCGCCGGATCGCACGACCTACTGCCCCGATGACAGGAGGGTGGCTGCGGGTCCGGCCGGACCGGGGTTCCCCCGGCGCCGTCCGGGGCCCGCGTGCGGTCCACGCGCCCGGCGAGACAGAAGAAGGGGCGTATCCGATGGCCGGATACGCCCCTCCTCACTGTGCGCGAACTGTGCGCGAACCCTGCGCGAGCCCTCGTCGGCAAGGACCGGTCGCGCCGGGTGCTACGCGCCGCGCAGCACCGCGCCCGTGCGCTCGGCGGCCAGGGCGACCGCGGTGTCGCGGGCCGCGGAGGCCTCGTCGACGGTGAGCGTGCGGTCGGTGGCGCGGAAACGCAGCGCGTACGCCAGGGACTTCTTACCCTCGCCGATCTGGTCGCCGGTGAAGACGTCGAACAGCCGCAGCGACTCGAGGAGTTCGCCGGCGCCTTCGCGCAGCGCCTTCTCGACCGCGTCGGCGGACACGTCCTGCCCGACGACGAGCGCCACGTCCTGGGTCGCCACCGGGAAGGTGGAGATCCGCGGCGCCTGGAGCGCACCGTCGACGGCCTGCTCCAGGACGTCGAGCTCGACCTCCATGGCGCAGGCCCGCTCCGGCAGGTGGAGCTCCTTGATGACGCGCGGGTGCAGTTCGCCCGCGTGCCCGAAGAGGGTCTCCTCGCCGTTCACCGTGACGTACAGTGCGGCGCACCGGCCGGGGTGCCACGGGGCGTGCTGATCGCCGCGGACGGTCAGCTCGACGCCCGCCTCACGGGCGATCGTGCGTGCCGCCTCGACGGAGTCCGCCCAGTCGGCGGGACGGCCCCTGCCCCACCAGCCGGCCTGCTCGCGGGCGCCCGCGAGGACGACGGCGGCGCGGCGCGGCTGGCGCGGGAGCGCCGCGTCGAGACCGGCGATCTCCTCGTCGGTGGGACGGCGGTCGACGGGCAGCCGCACGGCCTTCGTCTCCTCGCCGGACGGCCGGAAGACCAGACCGGTCTCGAAGAGCGCGAGGTCGTGGCTGCCTCGCCCGTCGTTGCGCCGCAGTGCTCCGAGCAGACCCGGCAGCAGCGTCGTGCGCAGCGCGGGCTCCTCGTCGGACAGCGGGTTGACGAGCGTGACCGTGCGGCGGCGGGCGTCGTCCTCGTCCAGGCCGAGCTGGTCGAGGGCGGCGTCGCCGATGAACGGGTAGCTGAGCGCCTCGACGTAACCGGCGCCCGCGAGTGCCCGGCCGATGCGCCGGTGGAGCCGCTGGCGGTCGGTGAGCCCCCGGCCGGACGGCGGCGTCGGCAGCGTGGACGGGAGGTTCTCGTAGCCCTCGAGCCGGATGACCTCTTCGGCCAGGTCGTTCGGCGCGGCGAGGTCGGGGCGCCAGGACGGCACCGTGACGATCAGCTCGTCCTGACCGTAGACGTCGCAGCCGACCTGCTGGAGGCGGCGTACGACGATCTCGCGGCCGTAGGCGACACCGGCCACCCTGTCGGGGTGATCGGCCGGCATGGCGATGGTGCGGGGGGCGGACGGGGCGCTGATCTCGGTGACGCCCGACTCCGCGGTGCCGCCGGCGAGGAGGACCAGCAGGTCGACGGTGCGCTGCGCGGCAGCGGCGGCGGCCTGCGGGTCGACGCCGCGCTCGAAGCGCTTGGACGCCTCCGAGGCCAGCTTGTGGCGGCGCGCGGTCCGTGCGATGGAGATCGCGTCGAAGTGCGCGGCCTCGATGACGACCTCGGTGGTGCCGGCCTCCTCGGCCTGCACGTCGGCGATCTCCGTGTCGGCACCGCCCATGACACCCGCGAGACCGATCGGCCCGCGGTCGTCGGTGATGACCAGGTCCTGGGCGTCCAGGACGCGCACCGTGCCGTCGAGCGTGGTGAGCTTCTCGCCCTGCTGGGCGCGGCGCACCCCGATCGCTCCCTGGATGCGGGTCCGGTCGTAGGCGTGCAGCGGCTGGCCGAGCTCGAGCATCACGTAGTTGGTGATGTCGACCGCGAGCGAGATCGGGCGCATCCCGGCCTTCTGGAGCCTGCGCTGCATCCAGATCGGGGAGCGTGCCTCGGGCTGCAGACCGACCACGGTGCGCGCGGTGAAGCGGGAGCAGCCGATCGGGTCGGCGACCTTCACCGGGTAGCCGTACGCGTTCGGGGCGGGCACGTCCAGCAGCGCCGGGTCGCGCAGCGGCAGACCGTACGCGATCGCGGTCTCGCGGGCGACGCCGCGCATCGACAGGCAGTAGCCCCGGTCGGGGGTGACGGCGATGTCGAGGACCTCGTCGATGAGCTCGAGGAGCTCGATCGCGTCGGTGCCGGCCTCGTGCTCGGGGGGCAGCACGATGATGCCGTGCGTGCCGTCGTCGCCCATGCCGAGTTCGTCGGTCGAGCAGATCATGCCGTGCGAGGTCTTGCCGTAGGTCTTGCGCGCGGCGATCGCGAAGTCACCGGGCAGGACGGCGCCCGGGAGGACCACGACGACCTTGTCGCCGACGGCGAAGTTGCGGGCGCCGCAGACGATCTCCTGCGGTTCGCCGGTGCCGTTGGCGGTGCCGACGTCCACGGTGCAGAAGCGGATGGGCTTCTTGAAGCCCTCCAGCTCCTCGATGGTCAGTACCTGACCGACGACGAGGGGGCCCTTGAGGCCCGCGCCGATCTGTTCGACGGTCTCTACCTCGAGGCCCACCGCGACGAGCTTGGCCTGTACGTCACGGCCGGTCTCGGTCGCCGGCAGGTCGACGTACTCCCGCAGCCAGGAAAGCGGGACGCGCATCAGATCTCCATCCCGAACGGCCGGGTGAACCGGACGTCACCCTCGACCATGTCTCGCATGTCTTCGACGTTGTGGCGGAACATCAGCATCCGCTCGATGCCGAACCCGAAGGCGAATCCGCTGTACTTCTGGGGGTCGACACCGCAGGCGACGAGCACCTTCGGGTTGACCATGCCGCAGCCGCCGAGCTCGATCCAGCCCTCGCTGCCGCAGGTGCGGCAGGGGCGGTCCGGGTTGCCGACGGACTCGCCGCGGCAGACGTAGCAGACCATGTCCATCTCGGCGGACGGCTCGGTGAACGGGAAGAAGTTCGGCCGCAGCCGGGTCTTCATGTCCGGGCCGAAGAGCGCCTGGACCATGTGGTCGAGGGTGCCCTTGAGGTCGGCCATGGTGAGGCCCTCGTCGACGGCGAGCAGCTCGATCTGGTGGAAGACCGGGGTGTGCGTCGCGTCGAGCTCGTCGGTGCGGTAGACCCTGCCGGGGCAGACCACGTAGACAGGGGGCTTGCGACTGAGCAGCGAGCGGGCCTGGACGGGCGAGGTGTGCGTGCGCAGCACGACACCGGACTCGTCGTTCCTGGCACCGTCGGCGCCCTGCACGAAGAACGTGTCCTGCATCTGCCGGGCCGGGTGGTCGGGCACGAAGTTCAGGGCGTCGAAGTTGAACCACTCCGCCTCGACCTCGGGGCCTTCCGCGATCTCGTAGCCCATGGCGACGAAGACGTCGGCGACGCGCTCCATGATGGTCGTGAGGGGGTGGCGCGCACCGGCCGGGGTGCGGTCGTAGGGCAGTGTGACGTCCACGGCCTCCTCGACGAGCACACGGGCGTCACGCTCGGCCTCCAGCTCCGTCTGGCGGGCGGCGAGGGCCTTGGAGACGGCGCCGCGGGCCTGGCCCACGCGCTTGCCGGCCTCGGCCTTGGCCTGCGGCGGCAGGGCGCCGATCTCGCGGTTGGCGAGCGACAGGGGCGAGGTGCCACCGGTGTGCGCGGTCTTCGCCTGGGCGAGCGCGTCGAGGTCGCCGGCAGCGGCGAAGGCGGCGAACGCCTCGTCCCGCATGCGCTCGATCTCTTCCGGTTTCAGTGCCTCGACCTCGACTGGGTCGTACGACTTGTTCGGTGCCGACATCTCTTCCCGTGCTTCCGATTGGCTGATACTGCGCTGAACCGGGGAAACCCCGGACCCTGCGGCCCCTCGCTCGACGACTGAGGACGCAAAGGTGCCAAAAGTCGAGTCTAAGGGCCGGGGAGAGGCGAAGGAGCCCGTGGGCCGCTCAAGCCCACCCGTCGCCCGCCGCCACCCTGTCCGATTCGCTGGCGCGAAACCCCTTCATTTCAGATAGGCCGGGGCGCTCACGGGCAGGATAAATCGGAACTCGGCGCCGCCGCCGGGCCCCCGGTCGACCGTGATCGTGCCGCCGTGCGCCTCGACGATGCCCTTGACGATGTAGAGGCCCAGGCCGGTCCCGCCGCGCTTGCTCCCCCGCCAGAAGCGGGTGAAGACGCGGCCCATCGACTCCTCGGGGATGCCGGGACCTTCGTCGCTCACGGTGACTGCCGTTCCGATCTCGTCGCTCTTGCCCGGTGCGGGTGCAGGGGCGATCTCAATAGTGATGGTTCCCTCGCCGTGGCGCACCGCGTTTTCCAGGAGGTTGCCCAGGACCTGGTCGACCTTGTCGGGGTCGGCCCAGAGGTCGGGCAGGGGCTGCCGTGTGCGTACGAGGAAGCGGTCCGGTGCCTGGCCGTTCGCCGTGAGGGCCTGGACGTGGCGTTCGACGGCGGCGGAGATGTCCACGGGCTGGCGGCGCAGCTCCAGGCGCCCGGAGTCGATGCGGGAGATGTCGAGCAGCTCCGCGATGAGCCGGTTGACGCGGTTGGCGTCGGCGTCGACGGTCTCCAGCATGAGCCGCTTCTGGTCGTCGGTGAAACGCTCCCACTTGGCCAGCAGGGTCGCGGTGAACCCCTTGACCGAGGTCAGCGGGGAGCGCAGTTCGTGGGCGACGGTGGCGATCAGCTCGGCGTGGCTGCGTTCGGTGCGGCGGCGCGCCTCGGTTCCGCGGAGCGAGACGACCAGCCGGCGGACCGGGCCGGTCGGGGCTTCACGTACGTACCGCGCTGATACCAGGACCTCACGGCCGCCGGGGAGCAGCAGGTTCCGCTCGGGCTGTCCGACCCTGATGGCGAGCCCCCCGTACGGGTCGGTCAGGGCCCACCAGCGGCGGCCCTTGAGGTCTTCGAGGGGCAGCGCGAGCTCGAGGGGGCGGCCCAGGGCCGCAGCCCGCGGTGTGGCGGTGATCCGCGTCGCGGCCGAGTTGAAGCAGATGATCCGGCCGCTCTCGTCGGCGACGACGAGACCGTCGGGCAGGTCGTCCGGGTCGATGCCCGTTGCCGCGTCCCCGATGATGCCGATGGTGTCGTCCCCGTCGGTGATGGCGCGCACGGCGGCCGTGTGTGTCTGACGCGGCCTGCTCATGCCGACAGCCATATTCCCGTACCCCACCTCTCGAACCGGTGCAGTGGGCCCCCGAGTTCGTCACCCTACTAGGCGCCGGACGGCGAGCGACACCCCGAGGCTGCGCACCGCCGGGTGTGGCTTGGATCGATCGGTGGAGCTCCGGTAACGGGCCGGCTCAGCCGGTGTGCCGCGGGCGCTGGGCCCGTGCGGAGGCGTAGAGGCACACGGCGGCGGCAGTGGCAAGATTGAGGCTCTCCGCCCGGCCGTGGATCGGGACCCGGACGACGGCGTCGGCCAGCGCCCTGGTCTCCTCCGGCAGGCCCCAGGCCTCGTTACCGAACACCCAGGCGGTGGGACCGCCCATGGTGCCCGCGTCGAGCTCGTCGTCGAGGTCGTCCGCGCCCGCGCCGTCGGCCGCCAGGATGCGCACACCGGCGTCCCGCAGCCCTTGCACGGCCTGTTCGACGGGCACGCCGACGGCGACCGGCAGATGGAAGAGCGAACCGACCGAGGCACGGACCGACTTGGGGTTGTACAGGTCCACGGACGCGTCGGTGAGCACGACGGCGTCGGCGCCCGCGGCATCGGCGCAGCGCAGCACGGTTCCGGCGTTCCCGGGGTCCCGTACGTGGGCGAGTACGGCGACCAGTGTGGGCTTCGCCGCGAGGATCTCCTCGAAGGGCGAGTCCAGGAAGCGGCAGACACCGATCAGCCCCTGCGGGGTGACGGTCTGCGAGACGTCGGCCAGCACGTCGCTGTCCGCGAGATGCACGCGGGCGCCCGCCGCGTGGGCGGCGTCGACGATGTCGGCGTACCGGTCGGCGGCCTCGACGGTGGCGAAGAGCTCGGTCAGCGTGGGCTCGCCGTCGCTGCCCCGGTGCGCCGCTGCCTCCCGCACGGCCTGCGGCCCCTCTGCGATGAACCTGCGCTCCTTGCCGCGGAAGTTGCGCCTGGCCAGCCGTCGTGCGGCGGCGACGCGCGGCGACCGCGCGGAGATCAGTTCGGGGGTGCCCATGGTCGGCGGCGAGCCTCTCTGCGTATCTCTGCTTCTCTGCGTACGTTTCTCTGCGTACGGATGACTACGTACGCACAGCGTCCTGCAACGCACCGGACCCGCAGACGGCTTGCGCCTGCGGGTCCGGCTCACACACCTGGAAGGACTGCCTGGATCAGGCGGCCTTCGGGGCGTTGACGTCGCTCGGAAGGGCCTTCTGAGCGACCTCGACGAGAGCGGCGAACGCGTTGGCGTCGTTGACCGCGAGCTCGGCCAGGATCTTGCGGTCCACCTCGATGTTGGCGGCGTTCAGACCCTGGATGAGGCGGTTGTACGTCATGCCGTTCTGGCGGGCAGCGGCGTTGATGCGCTGGATCCAGAGCCGACGGAAGTCGCCCTTGCGCTTCTTGCGGTCGTTGTAGTTGTAGACCAGGGAGTGGGTGACCTGCTCCTTGGCCTTGCGGTACAGGCGCGAACGCTGACCGCGGTAACCCTTGGCGGCCTCGAGGATCGCCCGGCGCTTCTTGTGGGCGTTTACTGCCCGCTTGACGCGTGCCACTTTTGACTCCTTACAGCGGGGCCGTGGTTGGACTCACACGGCCCGGAAACGAATTGGTCCCGGTCGGATCGAGGTCGCGCCTCCGGGTTCACCGGAGGCAGCGTCCTCACTTGCCGAGAAGCTTCTTGACCTTCTTGACGTCGGCCGGAGCCACGACGACCGTGCCGGTCAGCGAGCGGGTCTTCTTGGACGACTTGTGCTCGAGCAGGTGGCGCTTGCCGGCCTTCTCACGGAGCACCTTGCCGGAGCCGGTGATCTTGAAGCGCTTGCTGGCACCGCTGTGCGTCTTGTTCTTCGGCATCGCGCCGTTCTCTCCTCGTCAGTGGCGCCCCTCTCGGTGCGGGCACCGGACTGCAGGGGCGTCAGATCTTTGGGTGGTTCCCGAGGGACCTGGGGGCGCCTGGATGGCAGCCCCCAGAGGTCACGCCTCGGAAGGTGTTTCTGCAGGTGTCTCGGCCGGAGCCTCGGCAGCTGCGGCCGGGGCCTCAGCGTCTTCACCCTCGGGCTCGGCGTCGTGGGCGTAACCCTGACGCTCCGCCTTGCGGGCGGCCTGGGCCTCACGGGCCTCGGCCATGGCTTCGGTCTTCTTCTTGTGCGGGCCCAGAACCATGATCATGTTCCGGCCGTCCTGCTTCGGGTTGGACTCGATGAAGCCGAGGTCCTCGACATCCGAAGCGAGACGCTGGAGCAGTCGGAAACCCAGCTCGGGACGGGACTGCTCACGACCACGGAACATGATCGTGATCTTGACCTTGTCCCCCTGCTTGAGGAACCGGACGACGTGACCCTTCTTGGTGTCGTAGTCGTGCGGGTCGATCTTCGGCCGGAGCTTCATTTCCTTGATGACCGTGTGCGCCTGGTTCTTGCGCGCCTCACGGGCCTTCATGGCCGACTCGTACTTGAACTTTCCGTAGTCCATGAGCTTGCACACGGGGGGACGGGCTGTCGCCGCCACCTCGACCAGGTCGAGGTCGTACTCCTGTGCAAGTTCCAGGGCCTTGGCAAGCGGAACAATCCCGACCTGCTCGCCGCTGGGACCGACAAGTCGCACCTCGGGAACGCGAATCCGGTCGTTGATGCGGGGCTCGGCGCTGATGGATCCTCCTCGGTAGCGCCACGCGACCGCCTGGCGGACAGCCGCGTAGCGTCTGTTTCGTAAGACCAACCGAGCCGGGAAAGCAAAAATGCCCCGGGACGGGACACAGGCGGGGCTCCAGGAAATACCGGAACACCGCGCGGTCAACCGCGGGGCGCATCGAGCAGCTCCATCGTCCGTACGGAACGATGGTCGCTACCTGACCGGTGACCCGCCGTCCGCGAGGACGGTCAGGTGGGAGATCGGAGCCTCCACTTGTGGGCCGAGCACATAGGTGTCCGGCCGGTCGTTACACAAGGTTAGCAGCTTCGCGGGGCTGCGGCTAACCCGCGGCCCCGCACGCCTCGCAGTCGCTCCCACAGGTGCTCCCACGGACAGCGCCGTGCGGACGTGGCCTTATCGTGTGGGGCATGAGTGACGCGACCCCCAGCACCGAGAACCCCGGCTTCGACGACATGGCCCGCGACATCGCGGAGGTCCCCGCGGTCGAGGTGATCGTGACCGTCGCCGTCAATCTGATGAGCGCGGCCGCCGTGAAGCTCGGTCTGACCGAGGAGGGCGAGCAGCACAAGGACCTGGACGAGGCCCGCAAGCTGGTCCAGGCACTGGCCGGTCTGCTCGACGCGAGCACCACCGAGATCAGCACCTTCCACGCCTCCCCGCTGCGCGACGGCCTGAAGTCGCTCCAGCTGGCCTTCCGCGAGGCCTCGCTCGTACCGGACGAGCCGGGCCAGGGCCCCGGCGAGAAGTACACGGGCCCCGTCTACGGCTGATCCCTCCGCACCGCACACCTCCGAGCCCGCTGCCTGCGACAGGCGGCGGGCTCTCGCGTGTGTCAGCGGGTGAAGAGGGGCTCGCCGGGTGCCTCGGCCCCGGCCGGCAGGAGTGCGAGGTCGATACCGCGCACCAGCCTGGCACGCAGGACCTCGCTGGCCGACAGCGCGTCGGCGACCCGCCGGGCGGCTTCGGCCACCACCGCGTCCGGGCGGAGGACCAGGGCGAGGGTGCCGTCGGCCTGCCCCGGGCCCAGGTGGGCCCGGATCACCGCAGGTTCGGCTGCGACCGCTTCCCGTACCGCGGCGACCACGGCCGGGTCGTCGAGCGGGTCCGTGCTGCTGCGGTTCTCTGCCAGGGCGAGCAGCGCCGGGCCGGTCAGTTCGAAGGCGACGGGCCCCGCGAGGTCCAGGACCACCGTGTCCGCCTTCTCGTGGGCGGCGGCCTGCAGGGCCTGGTGCAGGGGTACGGCGACCGGGCGCGCCTGCGGGTCCCAGCGGGCCAGCGAGGCGGTGGAGGTGAAGGCGGGCAGGGCGCGCCGGTCACCGGCCTGCAGGGTCGGCACGGCCATGTCGCTGGTCTTCTCGCGACGCAGCCCGTTCTCGTCCTCCTCGACCTCGCCGAGGACGGCGACGACCGGGACGAGGAGCCTGGCGCCGCGGAGCGCCGCCAGGACCGGGCCGACGGTTGTCCGGTCCTCCGCCCACGCGGCGAGCGCCGCCGTCAGTTCGGGGGCGGCCGTGCCGTCGTCGTCGGAGAAGCCGGGGTCCGGAATGTTCTTGAGCGCCACACGACGAGCGTAGTGGACCGGTTCTCCCATCCCGGCGACAGGTCGGGCACAGGCTGCTGCCAGCTGCGGTTCCTAGCGTCCGGATCATGTCCCGCAGAAGAATCCGCAGGTCCGCCCTGTCCGCATCCGTGACGGCTGTCGTGCTGCTGGCGGGTTCCGCCGCCGGGGGCGCGAATCTGGTGGGTCACTCGCCGGATCGTGCGCCCGCCGCCGTGGCATCCGTATCGTCCGCGTCGAGCCCGTCGGCCGCGGCGAGCACGAGCGAGGAGCCCGAGGTGGATCTCGATGCGGAGCTGGCAGGCGCGCTGGCGCCCCTGACCGGCGGCGCCGACGTGTCGGTGGCGGTGCTGGACACGGCGAGCGGGGCGGGCGCGGTGTACGGGGACGGGGCGTACGACACCGCGAGCATCGTCAAGGTCGACATCCTGGCGGCCCTGCTGCTCCTCGCCCAGGACGAGGGGCGGGAGCTGAACGGCGCCGAGCACGCGTGGGCGGAGGCCATGATCCGGCGCAGCGACAACACCTCGGCCACCGAGCTCCTGAAGACGGTCGGCGGCGCCGAGGGGCTGGACGCGGCGAACGAGCGGCTGGGGCTCTCCGGGACGACTGCCGCGCATGCGTGGGGGCTGACGCAGACGACGGCCACCGACCAGGTGCGTCTGCTGGAGGCGGTGTTCGGTACGGATTCGGAGCTGTCGGAGACCTCGCGCGCGTACCTGACGGAGCTGATGGGCGAGGTCCGGGCGGACCAGCGGTGGGGGGTGTCGGCGGCGGGCAGCGGCGCGGCGCTGAAGAACGGGTGGATGCCCCGCACGACGACCGGGCTGTGGGACATCAACAGCATCGGACGGGTGGAGAGCGGCGGGAGCACCTACCTGGTGGCCGTGCTGTCGCGCGGGCACGCGACGAAGGAGGCCGGCGTAGCCCTCGTCGAGTCGGTGGCGAAGGCCGCCGTCGGCGTGGCAGGACGGGTCAGCGCCACCGGGTGATGCCGGCGACGGTGCTGTTTCCGCTCGTGCTTCCGCCGGTGTGGGCTCCCCTGCCGCGCCACAGGACCACGGCCAGGGCCAGCAGCACGGCGCCGAGCGCCCCGGCGGACGGGGCCAGCCAGCCGGCGGGGCCGTCGTCCCCGGCCTTCGGGTCGGGGCCGGATCCGAAGTACTGCTTGCGGTAACCGGCCGGGGCGGACTTGGCGTCCAGGTTGTCGGGGCGGAGCTTCTCCCCGGCCTCGATCGCGGCGGCGGGGTCGACCAGCCCGTAGCCACGGGCGTCGTCGCGGCCGCCTGCCGGGGAGTTGCGCGCGGTGTCCGCGAGCAACGTCTTGAGCTGGGCGGGCGACAGCCCGGGGTGGGCGGCGCGTACGAGGGCGACGGCTCCGGAGACGAACGCCGAGGCGGCCGAGGTGCCCCACTCGATGTAGTAGTGGCGGTCCGGGTTGGCGACGACGATGTCGACACCCGGCGCGCTGACGGTGGCGTACCAGCGGCTGGTGGAGAACGCGGCGTGGGTGCCGTACTTGTCGACGGCGGCGACAGCGATCACCCCGGGGTAGGCGGCGGGGTAGGAGACGCCGTTGCCCTTCTCACCGCTGTTTCCGGCCGAGGCGACGACGGAGACGTTCTTGCTCAGGGCGTACTGGACGGCCGCGTCCTCACCGGGCTCGGGGTGCGC
Organism: Streptomyces sp. NBC_00887; assembly: GCF_045207585.1. Lineage (NCBI taxonomy): Bacteria > Bacillati > Actinomycetota > Actinomycetes > Kitasatosporales > Streptomycetaceae > Streptomyces > Streptomyces sp. NBC_00887. The sequence goes on along the minus strand of NZ_CP108788.1, from coordinate 8,510,746 downwards.
GGACTTGCTGTCGTCGCCGAGGGAGAGGTTGATGACGTCGGCACCGTGGTCGGTGGCCCAGCGGATGCCGTCGGCGAGGGCGGTACCGCGCGACTGACGGGCCTTGGCGCGGGACGCGTCGTTGGACTCGAGGATGACCCGCACGGGCATGATCCTCACTTCCGGTGCGACTCCGAGGACGCCGTCGTTCCGCCCGGGCCCGTTGCCGTGGCCCGCGATGATGCCGGCCATCGCGGTGCCGTGCACCGCCCAGGCCCGGTCGCCCTTTCCGGCGCCGAACCCGATGAGGTCCTTGCCCGGGAGCACTTGGCCCTGGAGGTCGGGGTGGCTGCCGTCGACCCCGGTGTCCAGGACGGCGACGGTGATGCCCTTGCCCTTCGTGGTCTGCCAGGCCCGGTCGGTGTGCAGGGCCTCCAGGGCCCATTGCCGGTCCCGCAGGGCGTCGGCCTGGGCCGGCACCGCGGGCAGTACCGCGAACGCTGTGGCGATGGCCACCGCGGCGAACGCGCGGAGCCGGCGGGGGCGGGTCATTCCGGCTTCTCCGTGAGGTCGGTGACGTTCCTGCGCAGCGAGCGCTCCACCCGGTCGGCGATGCCCTTCGCCTCGTGGCCGAGCCCGGCCTGGGCGACCGCCGTGGTGGCGCCTGCCGCCATGGCGACGGCTGCGGGCTGCGGCTCGGCGACCGTACGGCCGTCGGCGAAACCGGAGACGGCGAACACGACGACGGGCACCTCGGTCAGGACGCTGACCGTCCAACTGGCACGCTGCCGGTCACCGAAGTCCGCTGCGGCGGTGCCCTCGGCGGGGTAGGTACGGGGCATCAGGTCTGCCCGTACATCGAGGTGCTGGCCGGTGAACCGGGTACTGAGCGCGCGCATCCCTTCGCTGTCCGCCTCGGTGAAGACCATGCCCACGGTGGTGACACTGCTGCTTGTCGCGTCGGTGTAGGTGGCCCGCACCATGCGTGCGCAGCCGACCGGGCGGAGCGTCTTGAGCAGCAGCGGGTCCAGGCCCGCCGCGCAATCGCTGTCGGTGGCGACGGCGACGCGGGTCCAGACCCGGTCGGTGGCCCCCGGTCCCGCGCCGTCGCCCTTGAGGGTGCGGGGGAAGAGCGTGTCGACGGGGACGCTGTGCCAGGCGGAGCGGCCGGCCGAGTACGCGGTACCGGCTCCGGGCTCGGCCGCGGAGTCCCCCGTGAGCCAGGTGCCGGTGACCGCACCGCCGATCAGCCCGATGCCGAGCACGACACAGGCCACGGCGGCCGCGGCCCTGCCCGGGTTCCGGGTCTTTATGGGGCGCAGGCGGGTGGTGGTCTCGACGGGCGTCTCGGCGTAGCCGTAGTACGCCCCCGGCGGGGCGGGGACGGCGCCGGGGCGCGGGGTGAGATCCACCGCGCCGACGGGCCTGCGCCTGGTCGCGGGCGGCGGCGGAGGAGGCGCGGCGGGTGGTGCGGGCGGCACGATGCGCAGCTGGGTGGTCGTCTCCACGGGCGGGGGCGCGTCGTCCGCGGTGCGGGGCGCGGGGGCCTGCGGGCGGGGAGCCGGGGCCTGCGTGGGCTGCGCGACCGTGCCCGGTGCGGCGGGGGCCTGCGTGGGCGGCACGCCCGTGCCCGGTGCGGCGGGAGGCACGGAGGGCGGTATGGGCTGCACGCCCGTGCCCGGTGCGGCGGGAGGCGCGGGCGGAGCCGGGGGCTGCGCGGGGACGGGCGGCGGGGTGGTCGGGCGGGGCGGCACAGGAGCGCGCTGCGCTTCGGTACTCATCCGGCCCCCTGGTTCACTTCCCCGTACCGCCTGCGGATCACTTTCCCGGACCGGCCGTCGGTCATCCGCGTGACCGTCACTCTACGGGGTGAAGGGCGCCCCGTGGGCACAGGACCGGGGGTGCGGGGGATCTGCACCGAACGTCCCCCTACCCAGTGGTACGACCGTCTGGCAAGCTGCGGCCATGACTGCCCGCGCCGCTGACCGGACCCGTTACAACCGGGCCACCGCCCATCTCGACGCCCCTGTGGCGGTGGTGGACCTGGAGGCTTTCGACACCAATGCGGACGACCTCGTGCGCCGGGCGGGCGGGAAGCCCGTCCGGGTGGCGAGCAAGTCGGTGCGCTGCCGCGCGCTGCTGGAGCGGGTGCTCGCGCGTCCGGGGTTCGCCGGGATCATGTCGTTCACCCTCGCGGAATCGCTGTGGCTGGCCCGGGCCGGTTTCGACGACGTGCTGCTGGCCTATCCGTCGGCCGACCGGGCCGCGTACGCCGAGCTGGCGGCGGATCCCAAGCTGTCGGCGGCCGTGACCGTGATGGTGGACGACCACGCGCAGCTGGAGCTGATCGACGCGGCACGGGCCGGCGGCACCGAGGAGATCCGGGTCTGTCTGGAGCTGGACACCTCGCTGCGGATGCTCGGCGGCCGGGTCAGGATCGGCGCGCTGCGCTCGCCCCTGCGCTCGCCCGCCCAACTGGCCGAGCTGGCCCGTTCCGTGGCCCGTAGGCCGGGCTTCCGGCTGGTGGGGCTGATGGCGTACGAGGGCCATGTCGCGGGCGTCGGGGACTCGGTCGCCGGCCGGCCGCTGCGATCGCGTGCGGTCCGCCTGATGCAGGCCACGGCCCGCAAGGAGCTGGCGGCGCGGCGGGCGGAGGTCGTGCGGGCCGTCCGGGCGGTGACGCCGGACCTGGAGTTCGTGAACGGGGGCGGCACCGGCAGTGTGCAGCACACCGCGGCCGAGGCGGCGGTGACCGAGATCGCGGCCGGTTCGGGGTTGTACGTACCGCGGCTGTTCGACAACTACACCTCGTTCACGGGCCGTCCGGCCGCCCTGTTCGCCCAGCCCGTGGTGCGGCGGCCGGGTGTGGGCGTGGTGACGGTGCTGGGTGGCGGATATCCGGCGTCCGGGGCCGCGGGCGCGGACCGGCTGCCGGTCCCGTACCTGCCCGAGGGGCTGCGCTACGACCCGCAGGAGGGTCCGGGAGAGGTGCAGACGCCGTTGCTCGGCTCGCCCGCCGATGATCTGCTGATCGGGGACAAGGTGTGGTTCCGGCACGCCAAGGCCGGTGAGCTGTGCGAGCGCTTCGACGAACTGCAGCTGATCGAGGGCGACCGGATCACGGCGACCGTGCCGACGTACCGGGGCGAGGGCCGTACGTTCCTCTAGGGTCGTCTGCCCGGATCGGGGCCGGAGCGGGTCAGGGTCCGACCGAGCTGCCGACGCCTCCTCCGGTGGCACTGTCACCGAGCGGGCGGATGCCCCGGGTGATGGTGTCCATGAGGGAGACGGGCAGCTTGTCCTGTCCGGCGTCGAGCGCGAAGCGGACGATGACCGGCGTTTCGCTGCCCACCGCCGAGGGGAAGACGAGCGACTGCACGAATCCGCCGGGGCCCTTGCCCGTGGTGACCTGCCGGCGCACCAGGTATCCGGTCCGCCCGGCCACGCTCACGGACTTGGACGCCAGTTCCTTCTGCGACGTGATGCCGCCGTGGATCGGGTCCCCGACGAAGTTCTCCCCGTAGGCCTTGTCGGCGGCGGTCTTGATGTCCTGCTTCGCCAGAGTCTCGACGGACGTGACGTCGGTGCCGCTCGCGGTGCGGACGGTGACCGTGCCGTGGTAGCAGTAACTGCCGGAATCGCCGGGGCAGGTGTAGGACTCGACCGTACGCATCGTGGTCGCGTCGTCGAGCGTGCTCTCCGGCTTCTCCCAGCCCTCGGGGACCGGGAGCGTGATCCCGTTGAGCTGGTCGACGAGCAGCTTCGGGTCGTCCGCGGGGGCGTCGTCGGCCGACGGGGTGTCCGTGCCCGGGGTGTCGGAGCCACCGGTCGCCGGTGCGGAGCTGCTGGGCCCGGGGCCCGCCTGTGTGCCTGTGCCGTCGTCCTCGCCCAGCACCAGGATTCCGGTGACGGTCGCGCCGGCGATCACGAGGACCGCCAGCGCGACCGCGACGACCCGGGTGGTCCGGCCGCCGCTCGGGGCGGGGGCCGGTGGGACCTGCGGTGCGAACTGCTGCTGGAACGCGACGGGCTGCGCGACGGCGGCCGGCCGCGTGTGCCCGGTCCAGGCCGTGCCGTCCCACCAGCGCTCGGTGCCGGAGGTACTCGCGTCCGGGTACCAGCCGGGAGGGGTCGCGTTGCTCATGCCCCCACTCTAGATTCCGGGGATTTCGCTGCGAGGGGCCCTGGTGCCCTGCGCCGGAGATCCGGCGTCGGTGGTGCGGTCCCCGATCCGTCACTCGCGCGCGTACACCGAGAAGGGGCGCGCCCCCGAATCCTGCCGCACGGCGACGACGAGCTCCTCGTACACGAGCAGGTCCGCCAGTTCGCCCTGTGCCCGGTCCACGTCGAGACCGGTCTCGATGCTCTCCTTCTCGTCGCCCGTGGCGGCGTCGAGCACCCGCAGTTCGTCGAGGCCGTCGTGCCGGGAGCCGCGGTCGGCGAGAACGGTCACCCGGCCGCCGGTCACGTCGAGGGCGCGCAGACCGCCCGCGACGGCCACGTCCTCCAGCCAGACCTGGCCGCCGCTCGTGAGGTCGAAGGCGACCACGCGGTCCCGGTACGCCTCGCGCTCCCTGCTCTCGGCGCCGAGATAGAGCCGCCCGTCCGCGACGGCCACGAGGGCCGGCGCGTGTGCCTGGACCGTTCCGTATCCGCCGGTGGACTCGATCCGCCCGGCGGGCTTCCCGTCCTCTCTGAAGGCGAGGAAGGTACTTGGCTGGCCCTCCGTCGCGCCGCCGAGCTGCGCGACCGCCGGCTCGGCGGACAACAGGGTCACCTGACCGTCCGGTACGGGCGTGGTCCGGCCGCCGAGGGGCGCGGTCCACCGCTGCCGGCCGTCGGCCGGATCGAACGCGGCGAGGCGCAGTTCGGTGCGGGCACAAGCGAGTACTGCGACGACCTGCCGCTCCCCCGCGGCGATCTGCTCGGGCACGCAGCCCTCGGGGACGGCCGCTGTCCAGCGCGGGGCGCCGGTCCGCAGATCGAGGGCGCGCAGGGCCTTCGACCCGGGGACGGCGGGGCGGGTGTCGGGGGTCCACGTGTCGTCGTCGAGGGCCCACATGTCGTCGGCGTCCCGCACGACGGCGATCCCGCCACCGACGGCGACCATGTCGGTGAACGTATCGGTCTGTTCGCCCGGGGGGCGAGGCGTGTGCCATCGCTCGCGGCCGGTCGTGAGGTCGAGCGCGGCGACGGTCGAGCAGCCCGCGTCCGTCGTGTTCCCCCGGGCGATCAGAACGATGGAGCCGGCCGACCGCCGGCTGACGGCGCAGATGTGCTCCTGTCCGGGTGGGGTGTACTCCCAGCGGCCCTTCCCCGTCCCCGCGTCGAAGGCGGTGACCGCGTCGTACCGGCTGCGGACGAGCGTGTCACCGACCAGCCAGGTTCCGTTGCCGTAGCCCATGGCTTCGCTGTCGACCGGGGCCTCCCAGACGACGCGCAGTGAGCCCCCGAGGGCGGAGCAGCCCGTGGCGAGGCCGGCGACGAGGAGCGCGGTGAAGGCCGCGCGGAGGGGGCGAAGCCGCCCCGTACCCTGACGGCCCGGCAGCAGCCTCTTCCGCCCCGGCCCCGTGTCGTCGGTCGTGCGCGTCGCCATGCGGATCCCCACCCCTGGCTCGAACGGTCGAAACCCCGTCAGGGTAGGTCACAGCCGGTCCACTTGGTCGACACTTCCGGCGGGCGGCCGGCCTGGCCGCGGCTCGTCCGTCGACCCGGCCGACCGGAACGGGCGATCGCTAAAGGGGAGTCACGTACGCCCCCGAGATCCCGCCGTCGACGAGGAAGTCGGTGGCGTTGACGAACGAGGAGTCGTCGCTGGCCAGGAAGGCTACGGCCGCCGCGATCTCCGTCGCCTCGGCGAACCGGCCGACGGGAATGTGCACCAGCCTGCGGGCTGCCCGCTCGGGGTCCTTGGCGAACAGCTCCTGGAGCAGAGGGGTGTTGACCGGTCCCGGGCACAGGGCGTTGACCCGGATCCCCTCCCGGGCGAACTGCACACCGAGTTCGCGGGACATCGCGAGCACTCCGCCCTTGGACGCGGTGTACGAGATCTGGGAGGTCGCCGCGCCCATCCGGGCCACGAAGGACGCGGTGTTGATGATCGAGCCGCGCCCCTGGCGCCGCATGTAGGGGAGGGCAGCCTTGCAGCAGAGGTAGACGGAGGTGAGGTTGACGTCCTGGACGCGCTTCCACGCCTCCAGCCCGGTGGTCAGGATGGAGTCGTCGTCGGGTGGCGAGATGCCGGCGTTGTTGAAGGCGATGTCCACGGATCCGTACGTGTCGTACGCGGCCTTGAACAGCGCCTCGACCTGGTCGGGGTCGGTGACGTCGACCTGTACGAAGGTGCCTCCGGCTTCCTTGGCGGCCGCTCTGCCCGCGGTTTCGTCGATGTCGCCGCAGACGACGTTGGCGCCTTCGGACGCCAGCCTGCGGGCGGTGGCGAGACCGATGCCGCTGCCGGCTCCGGTGATGACGGCGGTACGGCCGGCCAGGCGGCGGCAGATGTTCCCGGTGTCGGTGGTCATGCGTGTTCAGGCCTCCGTGCCGATGAAGACGTTCTTGGTTTCGGTGAATGCCGCGAGGGCGTCGGGCCCCAGTTCACGGCCGAGTCCGGACTGCTTGTAGCCGCCGAACGGTGTCCAGTAGCGGACGGCGGAGTGGGAGTTGACGGACAGGTTTCCGGCCCGCACCGCCCGGGAGACCCGCAGGGCGCGGCCCACGTCGCGGGTCCAGACGGACCCGGCCAGGCCGTACTCGGTGGCGTTCGCCAGCCGGACCGCGTCCGCCTCGTCCTCGAAGGGCAGCACGACGGCGACCGGCCCGAAGACCTCCTCGGTGGCGACGGGCGCGTCCGCGTGGACCTCGGTGAGGACGGTGGGCGGGAACCAGAACCCAGGGCCTTCGGGGGCGCTGCCCCGGATGCCGGCCGCGCCCTCGGGGACGTAGGAGCGGACCCGCTCCAGTTGGGTGCGGGAGATCAGCGGGCCCATCTGGGTCTTCTCGTCCGAGGGATCGCCCACGACCACCGAGGCGAGGGCGGGGGCGAGGAGTTCCAGGAAGCGTTCGTGGGCGGAACGCTGGACGAGGATGCGGCTGCGGGCGCAGCAGTCCTGACCGGCGTTGTCCAGGAAGGACATCGGTGCGGCGGCTGCGGCGGCCTCGATGTCGGCGTCCGCGAAGACGATGTTGGGGCTCTTGCCGCCGAGTTCGAGGGTGAGCCGCTTCACGCGGTCGGCGCACGCGGCCATGATCTGCTTGCCGACACGGGTGGAGCCCGTGAAGACGATCTTGGCCACTCCGCGGTGTTCCACCAGGGCCCTGCCCGCGACCTCGCCCGCGCCGGGCAGCACCTGGAAGAGGTGCTCGGGCAGACCCGCTTCCAGGGCGAGCCCGGCCAGGTGCAGGGCGGTGAGCGGGGTTGTCTCCGCCGGTTTGAGGAGTACGGCGTTACCGGCGGCGAGAGCCGGGGCCACCCCCCAGGCGGCGATCGGCAGGGGGAAGTTCCAGGGGGCGATCACCCCGATGACGCCGAGGGGTTCGAGGAAGGTGACGTCGATGCCGCCGGGCACGGGGATCTGACGCCCGGTGAGGCGCTCCACTCCCCCGGCCGCGTAGTCCAGCAGATCGCGGACGTTGCCGGCCTCCCAGCGCGCGTTGCCCAGGGTGTGGCCCGCCTCGGTGACCTCCAGCCGCGCGAGCCGTTCGCCGTGTTCGTCGACAAGGACGGCGAAGCGGCGCAGCAGCCGGGCGCGGTCGGCGGGAGCGAGTGCGGCCCAGACCTGCTGCGCTGCCGCGGCCCGCGTGACGGCGGTGTCCACCTCGGCGACGGTGGTGGCGGGAACGGTGGCGACGAGCTCTTCGGTCGCCGGGTTCAGTACTCGGTGCTCGGTGATCACAGGTGCCTCACAGGCGTTCGAAGGAGCGGCGGAGCTCCCAGTCGGTCACCGCGGCGTCGAAGGCCTCGAGTTCGACACGCGCCATGTTGCGGTAGTGCGAGACGATCTCGTCGCCGAAGGCCTCCCGGGCCACGTCGCTGTCCTCCCAGAGGGCGGCCGCTTCGCGGAGTGTGGTGGGGACCTGGTCGTATCCGGCGGTGTAGGCGTTGCCCTCGCACGCGTCGGGGAGTTCGAGTGCGTGCTCGATGCCGTGGAGTCCGGCGGCGACGAGGCCTGCGACGGCGAGGTACGGGTTGACGTCTCCGCCGGGGAGCCGGTTCTCGAAGCGCATCGAGCGGCCGTGTCCGACGACGCGCAGGGCGCAGGTGCGGTTGTCGTGGCCCCAGGCGACGGCCGTCGGGGCGAAGGAGCCGGGCTGGAAGCGTTTGTAGGAGTTGATGTTGGGCGCGTAGAGCAGGGAGAAGTCGCGCAGGGCGGCGAGCTGTCCGGCGAGGAAGTGCCGCATCACGGGTGACATCGTGCCGTCCTCGCCCGCCATGACGCTCTGTCCGCCTTCGTCCCGGAGCGAGAGGTGGATGTGGCAGGAGTTGCCTTCGCGCTCGTTGAACTTGGCCATGAAGGTGAGCGCGACGCCCTCCTGGGCGGCGATCTCCTTGGAGCCCGTCTTGTAGACGGCGTGCTGGTCGCAGGTGACCAGTGCCTCGGCGTATCGGAAGACGATCTCGTGCTGGCCGGGGTTGCACTCGCCCTTGGCCGACTCGACGGTGAGGCCGGCGGCCGCCATCTCGTTGCGGATGCGGCGCAGCAGGGGCTCGATGCGGCCGGTTCCGAGGACGGAGTAGTCGACGTTGTACTGGTTGGCCGGGGTGAGATCGCGGTAGTTGCGGTCCCAGGCCTGCTCGTAGGTGTCCTTGAAGACGATGAATTCGAGCTCGGTGCCGACATGGGCGGTCAGCCCGTGGGCGGCGAGCCGCTCCAGCTGGCGGCGGAGGATCTGGCGGGGCGCGGCGACGACGGGTGCACCGTCCTCCCAGGCGAGGTCGGCGAGAACCATGGCCGTGCCCTCGTGCCAGGGCACCCTGCGCAGGGTGGCCAGGTCGGGGTGCATCGCGAAGTCGCCGTAGCCGTTGGCCCAGGAGGACATCGCGAATCCGTCGACGGTGTTCATGTCCGTGTCGACGGCGAGCAGGTAGTTGCAGCCCTCCGTTCCGTGTTCCAGCACCTCGTCGACGAAGAAGGACGCCGCGAACCGTTTGCCCTGCAGCCGGCCCTGCATGTCGGGGAAGGCAAGGACGACGGTGTCGATCTCGCCGCTCGCGACGAGCAGACGCAGCTCCTCGGGCCGGAGCGGGGGTGTGCGGTCTGCCACGGGGTACTCCTCGTTCGGTCAGCCGGAAGGCTTAAGGTATGGGACAGAACCATTGAGGGGAAGGGGATCGGGACGTGGCGCAGGAGACCGGTGGGACCGGGCCCTTCGACCGGCTGCTGCCCGTACTGAGGCCGGTGCACGCGGGCAACGGCTTCGAGGAGGCGCTGGAGCAGGTCCTCCAGGTGGTCCGGCTCGGCCTGGTGCCCAGCGGCGGGCGGCTGCCCGCCGAGCGGGATCTGGCGGAGCTGCTGGGGATCAGCCGCGTCACCCTGCGCGAGGTCCTGAAGGTGCTCCAGGACCAGGGGCTGGTCGAGGCCAGGAGGGGCAGGTACGGCGGCACGTTCGTGCTCCCCCGCGCCGGCGGGGCCGGCGGCGGCGAGCTGCGCCGCCGGGTGGAGGGGGTCGACATCGAGGACGTCCTGCGCTTCCGCGAGGTGCTGGACACCGGGGCGGCCGGGCTGTGCGCGGCGCACGGCCTCCACGACGAGGGCGTGGACCGGCTGCGCAGGGCACTGATCGCGACACACGAAGCACCTCTGCCCGACTACCGCAGGCTCGACACCCTGTTTCACCTGACGCTGGCCGAGCTCTCCGGCTCCCCGTCCCTCACCGCCCGGTACGCCGCCGTACGGGCGACCCTGAACGACCTGCTCGACTGCATACCCCTGCTGGTGCGGAACCTCGAGCATTCGCAGCACCAGCACGCGGTGCTCGTCGACGCGGTGCTCGACGGCGACGAGGAGGCCGCGCGCACGGTGATGCGCGAGCACTGCGCCGGAACGGCGGCACTGCTCCGGGGTTTCCTGGCCTGAACCCGATCTTCCGGATCGTCTCTCTTGCGCACCGGCCCGGTACGCACAAAGGTATGACGCATCACCATTGCACCGGGCCCGGTCCACGCGACCGCCCGCCGGAGGGACCGCACCATGCACGAACCGCTCATCGGCGTCACCACCTACCTGGAGCCGGCGGCTCGCTGGGGTGTCTGGGAGCTCCCCGCAGCGGTGCTCCCCTCGGCGTATCCCCGGCTGGTCCAGCGGTCCGGCGGCCTGGCGGCCCTGCTGCCGCCGGACGCCCCCGAGCGCGCGTCGGCCGTCGTGGCCAGGCTGGACGGGCTGGTGATCGCGGGCGGCGCCGATATCGACCCCGGTCTGTACGGCGCGGAGCGCGACTTCAGGACCGGGCCGCCCGCGCACGAGCGCGACGCCTGGGAGCTTGCGCTGCTCCGCGCGGCGATGGAGGCCGGCACCCCGGTGCTCGGCATCTGCCGCGGCATGCAGCTGCTCAACGTGGCGCTGGGCGGCACACTGAGCCAGCATCTGGACGGGCACACCGGTCCGTTCGGCAAGGCGGGGGTGCTCGGCGAGCACGCGGTGTCGCCGGTGCCGGGGACGCTGTACGCCTCGCTCGTGCCCGAGAACGCGTCCGTACCCACGTACCACCACCAGGCCGTGGACCGTCTCGCTCCGGGTCTCGTGGTGTCCGCGCACGCGGCGGACGGCACGGTCGAGGCGGTCGAGCTGCCGGGCCCGCAGTGGGTGCTCGGGGTGCAGTGGCACCCGGAGATGGGCGAGGACCTCCGGATCATGCGGGCCCTGGTCACGGCGGCCCTGGCACGGACGAGCCCGTCCGCCGTCTGAGGAACCGGGGCCGGAAGCGGTCCGGGGACCGAGGAGCAGCAGAGCCGGAAGGCGGGCAGGCCCGCGGGACTACGCCCCGTCGGCGGTCAGTGAGAGCAGGTCACGGGCGGGGCCCGTGGGGCGGTGGCCCGCGGGCCAGACCGCCCGCAGCTGACGCCTGAGCCGGACGCCCGCCACGGGGACCTTGACCAGGCGCCGGGCCGACAGCTCCTCGCCGAGAGCCAGTTCGCTCAGGACACAGGGACCGGCCCCGCTCTCCGCCGCCCCCTTCACCGCCGTGGTCGAGGAGAGTTCCAGCAGCGGCCGCGCGAGTCCGCCGTGCACGGCGAGTGCGGCGTCCAGGACCTGCCGGGTGCCCGAACCGTGCTCCCGCAGGATCAGCGGTGTCGCCGCCAGCTCCTGCGGAGTCAGCTGACTGCGGCGGCGGGCCCACGGATGGGTGGGCGCGACGACGACGACGAGGCGGTCGTGCGCGATGACCGTGCCGTCGAGCCCCTCCGGCACCGACAGTCCCTCGACGAAGCCGAGGTCGGCCTCACCCGCGCGCAACCGCAGGGCGACCACGGCCGAGTTGCCCGCGGTCAGGGACACGGCCGTTCCAGGGCGTGCGGCGCGCAGCGCGATCAGCCAGCCCGGCAGCAGGTACTCCGCGATGGTCATGCTCGCCGCGACCCGCAGCCGGGAGTCGCGCCGGTCCCGCAGCGCCTGCGCACCGGCGTCGAACGCCTCGGCAGCCTCGACGACCCTGCGCGCCCAGTCGGTGACGAGGGCGCCCGCGTCGGTCAGCCGGGAGCCCCGCGGCGAGCGGTCAAGGAGCGCGACACCGAGCTGCCGCTCCATCGACCGGATGCGGCTGGAGGCGGCGGGCTGGGTGATGCCGACGTCCCGCGCGGCCCTGCCCAGGCTGCCGTGACGGGCGACGGCCAGCAGCAGCACCATCGCCCCGAGGTCGGGGACCCGGTGGGACAGGGGGCCGTGCTCGTCACCGGGGCTGGGCGGCGGGGCGCTGGACATCGGTATGGACATAAGCCCAGCTTATGACGTCATAGGTCCGGGCTCCCTGGTGGGCCGGAACCCGCCCGCCGAGGATCGTGGCATGGCCATCTTTCCGCAGATCCAGTCCCGGGTGCTCGCCCCCGCCCCCACCCCTCTTCGGCTCCCCACCCTGCGGTACATCGGCCCCAACTGGTACGCGACGGTCATGGGCACCGTGATCGTCGCCACGGCAGGGGCCGGGCTGCCCGTGCACGTGCCCGGGCTGCGCGGTGCCTGCCTCGTGGTCTGGGCCGTGTCCGCGGTGCTGCTCGTAACGGTCCTCGCGGCCCGCGCCGGACACTGGATCCTGCACCGGGACCAGGCCCGCGCCCACCTCCTGGATCCTGCCGTCGCCCCGTTCTACGGCTGCCTCTCCATGGCGCTGCTCGCGGTCGGCGCGGGGACCCTCCTGGTCGGCCGGGACGTCATCGGGCATTCCGCCGCGGTCGCCGTGGACGCGGTGCTGTTCACGCTCGGCACGGTGACCGGACTCGCCGCGGCGGTCGCGATCCCGTACCTCATGGTCGTACGGCACCGTCCGGAACCCGGCACCGCGTCGCCGGTCTGGCTGCTCCCCCTCGTGGCGCCGATGGTCTCCGCCGCTGTCGGTCCGCTGCTCGTGCCGGAACTGCCCGCGGGCCAGTGGCGCGAGGCACTGCTGCTCGCCTGCTTCGCGATGTTCGGGCTGTCGCTGCTGGCGACCCTGGTGATCGTTCCGCTGGTCTTCGGCCGGCTGGTGCACCAGGGCCCGTTGCCGCTCGCGCTGACACCGACCCTCTTCCTGGTGCTCGGCCCCCTGGGCCAGTCGACGACCGCGGTCAATCAGCTGGCCGATGCGGCGCCGGCTGCGATCGGGGCGCCGCACGCCTCGGCGTTCGGCGCGTTCGCCGTGCTGTACGGGGTACCCGTGATGGGGTTCGCGCTGCTGTGGCTGGCGCTGTCCGTGGCGATGGTGGTGCGGGCCGCGCGGCGCGGCATGCGGTTCACGATGACGTGGTGGGGCTTCACGTTCCCGGTCGGTACGTGTGTCACGGGCGCGGCGGGGCTGGCCCGGCACACCGGGCTCACCGCCTTCGTCTGGCTGGCCGTCGCGCTCTACGTGCTGCTGGTGGCCGCCTGGGCGGTGGCGGGCGCACGGACGCTGCGGGGACTGCTCAGCGGAGTGCTGCTCGCAGCACCGCAGCCGCTTCGGTCAGCGACGGCCCGTACCACGTGAGGTGACGGCCGTCGACGAGCGCGGCGGGCAGCCCGGGAAAGGCCTCGGGGCCGTCGGTCGCGGTGAACCGGTACGGCTCGTCGGGCAGGACGACCAGCTCGGCGCCTGCCGCGTTCAGCTCGGCCACCGGGATGCGGGGATAGCGCTCGGGGTGGTCCGCGTAGACGTTGCGTACGCCGAACCGTGCCAGCAGGTCACCGGCGAACGTGTCGCGGCCCAGCACCATCCAGGGCCTGCGCCAGACCGGGATGACCGCGGGGCGCGGGGTGGCGGGAGGCGGCAGCGCCGCCCAGGCGGTCTCGGCCTCCTCCAGCCAGCGCGGCCGGCCCAGGCCGCATCCGGCGACCAGGACCCGCTCCAGTTCGGTGAAGGCCTGGGCGAGGGTGCGGACCTCGGTGACCAGGACGTTCAGCCCGGCCTCCCGCAGGGCGGCGAGGTCGGGGTCCCGGTTCTCCTCCTCGTTGGCGACGACGAGGTCGGGGCGCAGTGCCACGACGGCCGCCACGTCGGGATTCTTGGTACCGCCGATCCGGGCGGTGGTGAGCTCCGGCGGGTGGGTGCACCAGTCGGTGGCACCGACCAGCAGGCCGGGGGCGGTGACGGCCACCGCCTCGGTCAGCGAGGGAACGAGGGACACGACGCGCACGACAGGACCCCTCGGCTCAGCGACGCGAGTCGTACGTCGCGTCGATGTGCTCGGCGACCGAGACGACGAGCAGCCGGGTGCCGGGCACCGTCGCGCGCCACCGGTGCCGGACCCCTCCGGAGAGGAAGAGGGTGTCGCCGCGGCCCAGCCGGTAGGCCTGGCCCTCGGCCTCGACCTCGGCTGCGCCCTCCACGACGTACATCACCTCGTCGTTGCGGTGCTGGAACTCGCGTCCGAGGTCCTGCTCGCCCACGAACTCCAGGACGCTGAGCTGGTGGCGGCCGCGCACGAGTCTGCGTACGCCGTCGTCGTCACCCGCCCGCACGACGTCCACGGAGCGCGCCGAGTCCGCCGCTGCCCGCAGCCGCTCGGTCGTGGTTTCCAGTGCTTCCGCCACCCGGTCCAGGGAACGGGCGCTGGGTCTGGCACGCTCGTTCTCGATCTGGCTGAGGAACGGCACGGACAAGCCGCTGCGCCCGGCCACCGCGGCCAGTGTGAGACCCAGGGTCCTGCGCCGTCGGCGAACCGCGGCACCCACCCGAAGGGCTTCCTTGTCGTCCATGTCCGGCTCCCTCCCCGGATCGTCATCCTCCCGGTTGCCAGCACCCTACGCATGTCGTTTGTGGGATGGAGCCGAAGTGAATGTCCGGGAAACCTTCAGGGAGGGCTCCGACCAGCCTGAAGGGGACGGCCCCGGCGCAATGCCGGGACCGTCCCCTTCAGGGTGTTGACTGCTGACGCGGACCGATTCAGCTGCCGACGGGGGCCAGCTGGTCCACCACTTCCGGGTTGGCGTCCATCCAGTGGCGGGCGGATTCCTTCTCCTTGCCCGCCCCGCCCTTCTGGATCTCCACCTCGAGCGAGGCCAGCTGCGCCTCACTGAGCTTGAAGTCCTTCAGCCAGCCGGTGAACTCCGGGAAGTCCTTGGCGAAGTCCTTCTTGGCGACCGTGTGGATCTGCTCGCCCTCGCCCCAGGCGCCCTTGGGGTCCTTCAGCTTCTTCAGGTCGTGCTTGCCGTAGGCCCAGTGCGGCGACCACAGGGTCACCACGACCGGCTCCTTCTTCTTGATCGACCGGTTCAGCTCGGCCAGCATCGAGGAGGTGCTGGAGGAGACGACCTCGTACTCGCCCTCCAGTCCGTACTCCTTGAGCACCTTCTCGTTCAGCGTGCCCATCATCCCGGCGCTGGACTCGATGCCGATGATCTTGCCGTTGAACTTCTTGCCCTGGCCCTTGAGGTCATCGAGCGAGTCGATGCCCTTGACGTACGAGGGAACGGTCAGCTCCAGCGAGGTCGGCCCGTACCAGGAACCGAGATCGGTGAGGTTGTCCTTGTAGCGATCCCAGTAGTCCTTGTGCGTGGTCGGCAGCCAGGAGTCGAACTGGACGTCCAGCTGTCCCTGCGCGAGGCCGGTGTAGAGCGGGCCCGGGTCGAGCTGCTTCACCGTGGTCTTGTACCCGCGGTCCTCCAGCATGTTCTGCCAGAGGTAGGTGGAGGCGATGGCTTCGTCCCACGGGAAGTACCCCATGTTGACGGTCTTGCCCGCGTCCTCGCCCTGCTGCGCACCGCCCGCACCGCCGGGTACCGGCGCCAGCTTGGCGAGGAGACCGGGGTTCTTCTTCAGCCAGCTGCGGACGCCGTCCTGCTCCTTGCCCTGGCCGGCTCCCTGGATCTCGTTCTCCAGGCTGGTGAGCTGCTTCTCGGTGAGCTTGAACTTCTTCAGCCAGTCGGCGACGGCCGGTGCCTTCTCGGCGAAGCCCTTGTGGGCGACGGTGTGGATCTGCTCGCCCTCGCCCCAGGCGCCCTTGGGGTCCTTCAGCTTCTTCAGGTCGTGCTTGCCGTAGGCCCAGTGCGGCGACCACAGGGTCACCACGACCGGCTCCTTCTTCTTGATCGACCGGTTCAGCTCGGCCAGCATCGAGGAGGTGCTGGAGGAGACGACCTCGTACTCGCCCTCCAGTCCGTACTCCTTGAGCACCTTCTCGTTCAGCGTGCCCATCATCCCGGCGCTGGACTCGATGCCGATGATCTTGCCGTTGAACTTCTTGCCCTGGCCCTTGAGGTCATCGAGCGAGTCGATGCCCTTGACGTACGAGGGAACGGTCAGCTCCAGCGAGGTCGGCCCGTACCAGGAACCGAGATCGGTGAGGTTGTCCTTGTAGCGATCCCAGTAGTCCTTGTGCGTGGTCGGCAGCCAGGAGTCGAACTGGACGTCCAGCTGTCCCTGCGCGAGGCCGGTGTAGAGCGGGCCCGGGTCGAGCTGGGTGATGCCCGTGGTGTAGCCGCGCTGCTCGAGGAGCTCCTTCCAGAGGAAGGTGGAGGCGATGCCCTCGTCCCAGGGGATGTAGCCCAGGTTGATCTTCTCGCCCTTGCCGACGTTCCCGCTGTCGGCCGTGGCGGTCCCGGAGTCGTTCGAGCCCGAGCCGGCGATGTTCAGACCGCCCGCGACGAGCGCGAGCACGACGACACCGGTCATCGCGACAGCGGTTCCCGGCTTGTAGTGCGTGAACTTCAGGCGACGCGCACCGGCGGCGGCCTTGGCGGCCGCTCGGCGGCCGAGCGGGGAGACCCGCTCGTTGAGCGCTCCGGTCATCCGGTCGAGGTACATGGCGAGGATGACGACGGCGATCCCGCTCTCGGCGGCGAGGCCGACCTGGAGCTGGGTGATCGCGGCGTACACCTTCTCGCCGAGGCCTCCGGCGCCGGCCATGCCGCCGATGACGACCATCGACAGGGCCAGCATGATGACCTGGTTGATTCCGGCCATGATCGTCGGAAGCGCGAGCGGAAGCTGCACCCGGGTCAGGGTGTCCTTGGGCGTGGTGCCGAACGCCGCGGCCGCCTCGACCAGCTCGCTGTCGACCTGGCGGATGCCGAGCTCGGTCATCCGGACGCCGGGGGGCATCGCGAAGACGATGGTGGCGATGACACCGGGGGTGACGCCGACGCCGAAGAACATGACGCCGGGGATCAGGTAGACGAAGGCGGGCATCGTCTGCATGACGTCGAGCACGGGCCGCAGGGCGGCGCCGACCCGGTTGTTGCGCGCGGCCCAGATACCCATGGGCACCGCGATCACGATGGTGATGACGGCTGCCACCACGACCAGCGAGAGCGTCGCCATCGCCTCGCCCCACAGGGCGAGGGAGTCGATCAGCGCGAAGCCCGCGAAGGTGAGCACGGCCGGGACGATGCCGCGCAGCCAGAAGGCGATCACGGCGAAGATCGCGGCCACGAGCAGCGGCTCGCCGCCGCCGAGTACCGCGTTGACACCGTCGTACATGCCGCCGAGGACGGCCTTGATGGCGTCGAAGATCCAGGTGAGGTTCGACTGGAGCCAGTCGACGGCGCTCTCGACCCATGCGCCGAAGGAGATCCTAGGCACCGGCGTTCACCTTCCTGATGTCACGCTGGGCCGGCACCACGTTCTCGACCTTCGGTTCCTCGCCGAGCGCGGCGAGCAGACGGTTGCGCGGCACGACGCCGATGACGCCGCCTTCCGCGTCGGTGACGGCGACGGCGACCCCGCTGGTGGAACAGGGGGTGAAGAGCTCCGCGATGGGCGTCTCGGCGGACACCGTCGCGGGGGCCTCGGCCAACAGGTCCTCGTCGGAGCGGCCCGCTTCGGGCTGCTCCATGATCGAACCGGCGGTGAGCACGCGGGAGCGGTCGACGTCCTGGATGAAGGAGGCCACGTAGTCGTTGGCCGGCCGGACGAGGATGTCCTCGGCGGTGCCCTGCTGGACGATCTCGCCGTCCCGCATCACGGCGATGCGGTCACCGAGGCGCATGGCCTCGTTGAGGTCGTGGGTGATGAAGACGATGGTCTTCTTCAGTCGCTTCTGCAGTTCGAGCAGCTGGTCCTGCATGTCGCGGCGGATCAGGGGGTCGAGCGCGCTGAACGACTCGTCCATCAGCAGGAGGTCGGCGTCGGTGGCGAGCGCGCGGGCGAGCCCGACACGCTGCTGCATGCCGCCGGACAGCTCGTCGGGCCAGGACTTCTCCCAGCCGGCGAGGCCCGTCATCTCCAGGGCGTCGGTGGCGCGCTTCTCGCGCTCGGCACGCGGTACTCCCTGAACCTCCAGCCCGTACGCGGCGTTCTCGAGCACGCTCCTGTGGGGGAAGAGCGCAAAGTGCTGGAAAACCATGCTGATCTTGGAGGAGCGGACGCCGCGCAGCTCGCGCGGGCTCAGGGCGGTGAGGTCCTGCCCGTCGAACAGCACACGTCCGGCGGTGGGCTCGAGCAGCCCGTTGAGCATCCGCAGCAATGTGGACTTCCCGGATCCGGAGAGCCCCATGACGACGAAGATCTGGCCCGGTTCCACGGTGAACGAGGCGTCGATCACCGCTGCGGTCGTTCCGTCGGCGCGCAGCTCGTCGCGGTGGGTACCGCTCTCGAGCTTCCGCACGGCTTGATCGGGTCGTCTGCCGAACACCTTGTACAGGTGCTCCGCTTGCAGCCTTGACACATATACCTCACGCGTTGAACCAAAAACGGTCTGCCACCCCCTCCGGCAGACCGTGGAGCAGTGCGGATTCGGTCCGCAAAGCACGCACATCAGTCGAAAAATGGACGTGGTCCGCTCCGGTGGCGCGCCTGCCCTCACTTACGCAGCCCAAACACATGTGTGATCCAGTTCACCTTCGGGTGGCGGTGGCGGCGGGACGGCAGGCGTCGGCCGCCGGCGGTGTCGGTGCCGTGCGGCATCATCGGGGTGTGACGCGACGCCTGATGCTCCTCGACACCGCCTCCCTCTACTTCCGCGCCTACTTCGGCGTCCCGGACTCGGTGCGCGCACCGGACGGCACTCCGGTCAACGCCGTGCGCGGGCTCCTCGACTTCATCGCCCGGCTGGTCCAGGACCACCGGCCCGACGACCTGGTCGCCTGCATGGACGCGGACTGGCGGCCGCACTGGCGGGTCGAGCTGATCCCCACCTACAAGGCGCACCGGGTGGCCGCCGAGACACCCGCCGGGGTCCCGGACGAGGAGGAGACCCCCGACACCCTCTCCCCGCAGGTCCCGATCATCGAGGACGTCCTGGACGCCCTCGGCATCGCCAGGGTGGGCGTCGCCCCGTACGAGGCGGACGACGTGATCGGCACGCTCGCCGGCCGGGCCACCGGCCCCGTGGACATCGTGACCGGCGACCGCGACCTGTACCAGCTGGTCGACGACGCCCGCCAGGTGCGGGTGCTGTACCCGCTGAAGGGCGTGGGCACGCTCCAGATGACCGACGAGGCATGGCTGCGGGAGAAGTACGGTGTCGACGGCGCCGGCTACGTCGATCTCGCGCTGCTGCGCGGAGACCCGAGCGACGGCCTGCCGGGGGTCCCCGGCATCGGCGAGAAGACCGCGGCGAAGCTGCTGGACGCCTACGGCGATCTGGCCGGGATCATGGCCGCGGTCGGCGATCCGGCCTCGAAGCTGACCCCGTCGCAGCGCAAGCGCCTCGACGAGGCGCGGGACTACGTGGCGGTCGCACCGAAGGTGGTCCGGGTCGCCGGCGACGTACCGCTGCCCGAATTCGACGCCGCGCTCCCCGACGAGCCGCGGGACCCCGCGGCCCTCGAGGCCCTCGCGGCCCAGTGGGGTCTGGGCGGCTCCCTGCAACGCCTGCTCGTCACACTCCAGGCGTGAGAGTGCTAACTTAGGCATACCTAAGTCCAGAGGTTCATTGCACAACCGGAGCAGGGAGTCCCTTGTGGCAGAGCGGCAGGCACGCCAGGCACCGACGGCGCAGGGGGCGCAGGTCGTGCGCACCGAACAGCTCACCCCGCACATGGTGCGGGTGGTTCTCGGCGGCGACGGCCTGGCAGGCTTCGAGCTCGCGGGGTTCGCCGACCACTACGTCAAGCTGTGCTTCGCGCCCGAAGGCGCGGACTACGCACACCCCTTCGACATGGCCAGGATCCGCGAGGAGTACCCGCGCGAGCAGTGGCCCACCACCCGTACGTACACGGTGCGTTCCTGGGATCCGGCCGCCCGTGAGCTCGCCATCGACTTCGTGGTGCACGGGGACGAGGGGCTCGCAGGTCCGTGGGCGAGCCGGGCGCAGCCCGGCGACCAGGTGACGTTCCTGGGCCCCGGCGGCGGTTACGGGCCGCAGGCCTCGGCCGACTGGCACCTGCTCGTCGGCGACGAGAGCGCGCTGCCCGCGATCGCCGTGGCCCTGGAGCAGATGCCGGCGGGCGCGCTGGTGCACGCCTTCGTCGAGGTCGCGGACGCCGCGGAGGAGCAGAAGATCGTCACGCCCGACGGAGTGGTGGTGACCTGGCTGCACCGGGCCGAACGTCCCGTCGGAGAGGCTCTGACCGCCGCGGTGACGGGTCTTGAGTTCCCCGAGGGCGAGGTACAGGCCTTCGTCCACGGCGAGGCGGGCTTCGTCAAGGAGATCCGCCGTCACCTTCGGCTGGAGCGCGGGATCCCGCTCGCTCAGCTGTCGATCTCCGGTTACTGGCGCGAAGGCAAGAACGACGACGCCTGGCGCGCGGTCAAGCGCGAGTGGAACGAGCAGGTCGAGCGCGAGCAGGAGAAGGCCGCGTAGCGAGCCCGACGCACCCCTGCGGCCCGGTCCCCGTCATCGACGGCGGCCGGGCCGTGCGACGATTCCGGCCCACCGACCAATCCGCACGGCCGCCGGCTTCGAATCACCCAGGAAACCGTTGCGTGCCCTGGGAGGAACATCCGCGTGAAAGAGGCCGTTTACATCAGCGGGGCACCCGCGCCCGGGCCCGATCTGCAGGCGCTGCTCGTCCTGGTCGCCTGTGGGGACCAGGACGCCTTCACCGAGGTGTACGACATGGTCAGCGGGTCGGTCCTCGGCCTGGTGCGCAGTGTCCTCCGCGACCCCGCCCAGTCCGAGGAGGTCGCCCAGGAGGTGCTGGTCGAGGTGTGGCGCACCGCCGCCCGCTTCCAGCCGTCCCGGGGCAGCGCCATGAACTGGGTGCTCACCCTCGCCCACCACCGCGCCGTCGACCGGGTCCGGTCGGCCGAGGCGAGCGCGGCGCGGGAGCACAGGGCGGCGCTGCTGGACCGCACGCCCGACTTCGACGAGGTCTCCGAACAGGTCGAGACCCGGCTCGAGAGGGAACAGGTCCGTCGCTGTCTGCGGACGCTCTCCGAACTCCAGCGGCAGTCCGTGACCCTGGCGTACTACCGGGGGCTGACCTATCGCGAGGTCGGCGAGCTGCTCTCCGTACCACTGGGAACCGTCAAGACACGGTTGCGCGACGGGCTGATCCGGCTGCGCGACTGCCTGGGGGTGAACGCATGAGCACCGCCGATCTGCACACACTGACCGGGGCCTACGCCCTGCACGCTCTACCGGAGGACGAACGCCTCGCGTTCGAGCGGCACCTGGACGCCTGCGAGGCGTGCGCCCAGGAGGTACGGGAGCTGTCCGCCACCGCCGCCCGGCTCGGGCTCGCGGTGTCCACCCCTGCGCCGCCCGGGTTGCGCGACCGGGTGCTGCGGGAGATCACGACCGTACGGCAGGAGCCGCCGGCCCGCGGCCGGACCGGCCTCTCCGGTGCCCCTCCGCGCCGGGCGGGCCGCTGGTCGACGTACGCGCTCGCCGCCTGCGTCGCCGCCGCTGCCGCGTTCGGCGGGGTCGCCGTGTGGCAGAACCAGGTCGCGCAGGACGCCCGGCAGAAGGCGGACCGGGCACAGCAGCAGAACGAGCAGCTGGCCCGGGTGCTCGCGGCGCCGGATGCCAGAACCGGCTCGGGAGCCCTGGAAGACGGCGCCCGCGGGGCGGTCGTCGTCTCGCAGAGTGAGAACCGGGCGGTCTTCCTGGCCTCCGGCCTGGCCCGGCCGCCCGGGGGGAAGGTCTACCAGCTGTGGTTCAACGACGACGGGACCATGCGGTCGGCCGGTCTGATGGACCCGTCGGCGACGGACGACGCCGTACTGCTGGACGGGCCGGTCGACCGGGCGTCCGGCATGGGCATCACCGTCGAGCCGGCGGGTGGATCCGAGCAGCCGACCTCGGCGCCCGTGGCCCTGATGGACTTCCCGGGCGCCTGAGTCGGAGCGAGGGGCCCCTGGGCACGCGCGCCCAGGGGCTGTTCAGCGCTTCCTGCCCGGCGGCCACGGGAGGAATCCGCTGGTACGGGCCCGGTAGTCGTCGTAGCCGGGCCGTCCTGCCATGTGCCGCTCCAGCAGCGCCTTGCCGCTGCCCTTGATCAGCAGGAAGCTCATCACCACGGGCGCCACGAGGGTCGCCGCCGCGACCGCGGGGTCGGAGCACACGAAGAGGAACAGACCCCACCAGACACAGAAGTCGCCGAAGTAGTTCGGGTGCCGGGTCCAGGACCACAGCCCCCGGTCCATGATCCGCCCCTTGTTCTCCGGATCGCTCTTGAACCGGGCCAGTTGCCGGTCCCCCACCGCCTCGAAACCGAGCCCCACCGCCCACAGCGCGGTGCCCGCCCAGGCCCACCAGGACAGCGGTCCCGTCAGGTACTGCGCCGCCTGTACGGGCAGTGAGATCAGCCAGACCAGCGCCCCTTGGAGGAGGTACACCTTGCGCAGGGCGTAGAGGTCCGGGTGCCCGGGAGCCTTGGCCAGCATGGCGGCGTAGCGGGGATCCTCCCCGTGGCCTCGGCCGCGGAGGCCGATGTGCACGGCCAGCCGCAGTCCCCAGACGACCGTCAGTGCGGTCACCAGGAGCCGGCGTGCGTCCTCACCGTCGCCCTTCGAGAGCGCGTACGAGACGACTGCGACGGCTGCGAAGCCGATGCCCCACGCCACGTCGACGATCCGGTGCAGGCCCTCGCGCAGGGCGATCAGGAACGTCACGAGCATGACGGCGAGCGCGGCACCCGCCGCCGCGGCCAGGTTCTGGGCGAATGCCGCCCAGGCGAAGCCGTTCACCGGCCGGACCCTGGGCGCGGCCCCGCGATGACGGGTTCGCCGGGGGTGTGGCCGTCCTGTGCGGCCGTGGCGCCGAGGCCCGTGTACCGGTCGTGGCGGGTGGCGCGCAGACCGGCCGCGAGGTTGTCGGCGATGTCGATGTCACCGGTGATGCAGGCCTCGGCCAGGCCCGGTTCGCCCGGCTGCCGGAGGAGGCGGCGCAGCGCCCTGGGCGAACGGACCTGCACCGTGAGGGCGTCCTCGGGGCCGGTCTCGCTGCCGTCCCACATCCTGATCCTGAGCGGCGGCTGCCCACCGAGGTACTGCTCGATGACCGGCGCGATGCGCTGCGCGGCCCCGTACCCCGGGGTGTGGGTGATGGTGTTCACGCGGTGTCCTCACGGGTCAGGAGAATCTGCTGCACGTCGAGATAACCGGACCGGAATCCGGCCTCGGAGTAGGCGAGGTAGAACGTCCACATGCGCCGGAAGGTCGCGTCGAAGCCGAGGGCGTCGACCCGGTCCGCCCGCTCCTCGAAGCGCTCACGCCACAGCCTGAGTGTCTCTGCGTAGTGCATGCCGTAGGTGCTGCGCCGCCTGGTCCGCAGGGCGGTGTGTGCGGTGGTGACGCGCTCGATCGATTCGGTGGAAGGGAGCAGCCCGCCCGGGAAGATGTACTTCTGGATCCAGGTGTGGGTGCTGCTGCTGGCGAGCATCCGGTCGTCCGGCATGGTGATCGCCTGGAGTGCGATGCGCCCGCCGGGGGCGAGGCAGCGGTCCAGCGTGCGGAAGTACACCGGCCAGAACTCCTGGCCGACGGCCTCGATCATCTCGACGCTGACGACCGCGTCGTACTCCCCGGTGACGTCCCGGTAGTCGCAGAGGCGCACGTCCACGCGGTCCTCGTGGCCGGCCTCGCGGATCCTGCCAATGGCCAGTTCCCGCTGTTCCCGGGAGAGCGTCAGCGTGGTGACGCGGGCACCGCGCGCGGCGGCCCGGAGGGCGAGTTCGCCCCAGCCGGTTCCGATCTCCAGCAGTTCGGTGCCCTGGCTCACGCCGGCCATGTCGAGCAGCCGGTCGATCTTGCGGTGCTGGCCGGCGGCCAGCAGGTCGTGCTCGGCCGGGAATCCGCGGAAGACGGCCGAGGAGTACGTCAGCGTGTCGTCGAGGAAGAGGGCGAAGAGGTCGTTGGACAGGTCGTAGTGGTGGCTGATGTTGTCGCGCGAGCCCTCGGGGGTGTTGGCCTGAGCGGCAGGCTGCCGCGGTGCCCACAGTCTCCGCAACTTCTGCAGCGGTGCGGGGACGAGGTCCGCCGCGTTGCCGGCGAGGACCGTCAGGACGCCGACGAGGTCCGGCGAGTCCCATTCGCCGGCCATGTACGACTCGCCGAAGCCGACCAGTCCGCTCGCGCCGATCCGCCGGAAGAACGCGTCCGGCCGCCGGATCTCCATGAGCGGCCCGCCCGGTCCGATGCTGTCACGGCCGGCGAGCCGGGCACGCAACGGGAGCCGTGACAGGGCGTGCCGGACGAGCCGTTCGGCCACGGCGGTCCTGACCCCGGACGCCCGCGGCTGGGCCACCACATCGGGCCATCTGTCCGGGTCGACGCCCGTGAGGGAGGCCGAGGCGGCTCTGACCTGGGCCGGAATGCTGCCGCTGCGGGCGGGAGCCACGCGAGGGGCTGAGGGAGTGGGAGAGGTGGGCACCTTCACTGCATGCCTTCCTGTGTGCGGTGACGGGGACGTGGCTGCACGGGCAGCCGGCGAAGGAACAGCCGGATGCCGTGGAGCCTGATGGCGGCGGAGACGACAAGGGTGGAAAAGGGGTGGCGGAGGAACAGCCGGAGCAGTTGGGCGGGCGTACCGGGGCGCCGCGTTCCCCGTACGGTCGCCGTGAACGGGCGTGTGCCGTCGCGTTCCAGATGGATCGTCAGGTTCAGTCGAGGGCCGGGTTCGGGCAGCCGCATCCGGTAGTCGCCGTCCACGGGGAAGAACGGCGACACGGAGAAGTCCTTGCCGGTCACCGCCCGGTCGGCCGCGTCCGGGCGCAGCAGGTAGCAGTGACGTTCCCCGTAGGTGTTGTGCACCTCGGCGACCACGCAGAGGGGCGTGCCGTCGGGGCGGCGGCACCAGTAGACGGTCAGCGGGTTGAAGACATGGCCGAAGACCCGGGCCTGGGTGAGCATGGTGACGGTGCCGTCGGCGAGGTCGACGGCCCGGGCGGCGAGGAACCGCTCCAGCCCGGCCCGGATCGTGGGGGCCGTGCCGCCGAAGTGGTCGCGCGCGTCGAAACGGGCCAACGGGCGCAGGACGGAAGGGAGTCGTGGCGGCCGGTCCGGGTCGATCAGCCACAGATAGCCGCGGTGCCGCAGGTCGTACCGACGGGGCGCGGTGCGTACGTGGGTGATGGCGCACGGGTAGAGGGCGTTCACCAGGTCACCCCCAGGGCGGCTGCGGCCTCGGCTCCGGAACGGCAGCCGTCCTCGTGGAAACCCCAGCCGTGGTAGGCCCCGGCGTAGGCGGTGACCGGTCCCGAAAGGGCCGGCAGCCGGGCCTGGGCGGCGACCGATTCCGGGGTGAAGACGGGGTGCTCGTAGAGCATGCGGGCCCGGACGCGGTCCGGGTCGACCCTGTCCGCACCGTTCAGCGTGACGACGAACCGCTCGGGGGCGTCCAGCCGTTGGAGCCGGTTCATGTCGTAGCTGACGGTGACCCGGTCGGCGTCGGCCGCGCAGGACGGCATCAGGTAGTTCCACGAGGCTGCGGCGCGCCGGCTGCGCGGAAGGACGGCGGTATCGGTGTGCAGCAGCGTGGGGTTGTGGGAGTAGCGGAAGGCGCCGAGGGTGCGCCGTTCCTCGTCGGTGGGGTCGGCGAGCAGGCGGAGCGCCTGGTCGGGATGGGTGGCGACGACCACCTCGTCGTACTCGTCGGTGGCGCCGTCCTCGGTGACGATCTCCACGCCGTCGCTGTGCCGGCGCACGGCACGCACGGGGGTGGACGTGCGCACGGAGTGCACCTGCTTGGCGATGCGTTCGGCGTAGGTCCGCGATCCGCCGGTGACGGTCCGCCACACCGGCGACCCGCCGATCGTGAGCATGCCGTGGTGGTCCAGGAACCGGAAGAGGTACCGGGCCGGGTAGCGCAGCGCGGTCACCGGGTCGCAGGACCAGACGGCGGAGACCATGGGTGTCAGGAAGTGGGCGCTGAAGTAGGGGGAGAAGCGGCCCCGGGCGGCGAACTGCCCCAGGGTCATGGCGGACGCACCGTCGTCCCGGGCGAGCAGGGCGCGGGCTGCCCGGTGGAACCGGGGCACTTCCGCGAGCATCCGCAGGTACGGGCCCCTCAGGGCGGCCCCCGGCCGGGCGAACAGTCCTGCGGCGCCCCGGGCGCCCGCGTACTCCAGGCCGCAGCCCTCGCAGCGCACGGACATGCTCATCTCCGACTCCTGGGTCGCCACACCGAGTTCGTCGAAGAGCCGGAGCAGATGGGGGTAGGTACGCCGGTTGTGCACGATGAACCCGGAGTCGACGCGGTGTATGCGGCCGTCCGACGAGGTCAGGTCGTGGGTGTGCGCGTGGCCCCCGACGCGCTCGTCCGCCTCGTGGAGTGTCACGTCCCGTGCGCTGCCCAGGACGTGAGCGGCGGTCAGCCCCGCCACTCCGCTGCCGATCACGGCTGTGCGCCGCCGCTTCGTTGTCATGGGGGTTCCTCCCGGTGTCGCACGGCTGGCGGGGCTCGCCGGAGAGCCCCTCAGAGGCCATTCGGTGCAGGTGGGCCCGCGGATTGGCCGCTGTGCGGACTTCCTTCGATCGGGTGAACGACCAATCCGCGTGGTCCCCGGTGCCGAACTCCTGGTGTGAGCACAGACCGATACGTTTCGCAGAGTCACGGGGCCCCGGGGTCCCGGGGATCCCGCTGGGCACGCGCCGCGTTCGCCGCGCTCAGCGGTCTGATCGCCGGGTTCACGGCCCTGTGCGTGGCCGAACTCGTCGCGGCTGCCGTACGTCCGGAGGCGGGGCCGGTCACGGCGGTGGGCGGGGCGGTCATCGACCGGACTCCCCCGGCCGTCAAGGACTTCGCCGTACGGAACTTCGGCACCGACGACAAGCTGGTGCTGCAGCTCGGGATCCTCGTACTCCTGGCGCTCTTCGCCATGGCGGTCGGGGTCCTCGCGCTGCGGCACCGGCGGAGCGGCGCCGCGGCCGTACTGGTCTTCGGTGTGGTCGGCGCGGTCGCGGCAGCCGGGCGGCCGGAGGGCCGCCCGGCCGACGCGCTGCCGTCGGTCGTGGGCGCCTTGGTGGCCGCGGGGGTCCTGTACCTCCTGGCCGGACGGCTCACACCGGCAACCGGCCCGTCTCCCGCGGCTGAGGAGACGGACGGCGGGGCGCAGGGTGCCTTCGACCGCCGCGGATTCGTGATCGCGGCGACCGCTGCCGCGGCGGCCTCGGCCGGTGCGGGGCTCCTGGGCCGTCGGTTCCAGGTGTCCGAACTGGCCGGGGTCTCCGCCTCACGCGGCGAGATCGCACTCCCGGCACCCGCCTCACCGGCTCCCGCCGTACCCGGGGGCGCCGATCTGGGGATCCGTGGGCTGAGTTCCTTCGTGACGCCGAACAAGGATTTCTACCGGGTGGACACCGCCCTGGTGGTCCCGCGCGTCGACGCCGACCGGTGGCGGCTGCGGATCCACGGCAGAGGGGTGGCGCAACCCGTCACTCTCCGCTTCCAGGACCTCCTGCGGCGCGAACTCGTCGAGCGGGACATCACGCTGACCTGTGTGTCCAACCAGGTGGGCGGCCCGTACGTGGGCACCGCCCGGTGGATCGGCGTACGACTGGCCGACCTGCTGGGCGAGGCCGGGGTGAAGCCCCCGTCGGAGGGCGGGCCCGCGGACCAGATCGTGGCGCGTTCCGTCGACGGGATGACGATCGGCACCCCGGTCGAGGCGGCCATGGACGGCCGCGACGCACTGCTCGCGGTCGGTATGAACGGCGAACCGCTGCCGTTCGACCACGGCTTCCCCGTCCGGATGGTCGTTCCCGGTCTGTACGGCTACGTCTCGGCCTGCAAGTGGATCCGGGACATCGAACTCACGACGTTCGACGCGTACGACGCGTACTGGGTCGAGCGCGACTGGTCGCGCGAGGCTCCGATCAAGACCCAGTCACGCATCGACACGCCCCGCCCCTTCGCCTCCCCGCGCGCGGGGACCGTGCCCGTCGCCGGCGTCGCATGGGCCCAGCACCGGGGCATCGCCCGGGTGGAGGTCCGGGTGGACGGCGGCGCGTGGCACACGGCACGGCTGGCCGCCGAGGCCGGTCGTGACACCTGGCGCCAATGGGTGTGGGAGTGGCCGGCCACGACCGGCCACCACACCCTCGAGGTCCGCGCGACGGACCGTAGCGGCGTCACCCAGACCGACGAGCGGGTCGGCACCGTGCCCGACGGTGCGACCGGCCGGCACTCGGTGGTGGTCGACGTGTCCTGACCGCCCGGCCTTTCCACCCGTTCCCCTTCCTGTCCCCTCCGCTTTGTTGATCAACACACCTCACAGGAGAACACCATGAACAACCGTCACCTTCGCCGCGTCGCCGTCGCCGTCTCCGCCGCCGCCCTGCTGCCGCTGGCGATGACCGCCTGCTCCGGCGACTCCGACACCGCGGCGTCCGGCTCCGACTCCGGCGCGGACAAGGCCGCGTCGAGCGCTCCGGCCAAGGAGACCCGGCCCATGGACGAGCCGTTCGGCCCGGCCTGTGCGACGGTCCCGAAGGACGGCGCGGGCTCCTTCGCGGGGATGGCGCAGGACCCGGTCGCCACGGCGGCGTCGAGCAACCCGGCGCTGTCCACCCTGGTCACGGCCGTCAAGCAGGCCGGCCTCGTCGACACCCTGAACAGCGCCGAGAACATCACGGTGTTCGCCCCGACCAACGACGCCTTCGCCAAGATCCCGAAGGCCGACCTGGACAAGCTGCTCGCCGACAAGGCCGCGCTCACCAAGGTGCTCACCTCGCACGTCGTGGGCGAGAAGCTGGCGCCCTCGCAGCTGGACAAGGGCTCCTTCGACACCCTGGCCAAGACGCAGCTGACGACGTCCGGTTCGGACATGACGTACACCGTGAACGACTCCTCGAAGGTCGTCTGCGGCAACGTCCCGACCGCCAACGCCACGGTCTACATCATCGACACCGTCCTGATGCCGGCCGCCTGACGTTCTCTTCCGCTCGTGCGCTGACCGTATGAGCAGAACGGGCCCCGAGGGCCGCACTCCTGGAACGGGCGAACCGGGGAAGGCGGCCCGGAGGGACCGCGCCGCCGGTGCCGTGGTCGGCTCCGCGGCCGGCGACGCACTGGGCGCCCCCTTCGAGTTCGGGGCGCCCGGTGTGTTCGGCGCCCGCTTCCCGGACGGCGTGAGGACGCTGTGCGGGGGCGGGGGCTGGGATCCTGGCGAGGCCACGGACGACACGCAGATGGCCGTTCTGGTCGGCGAGTCGCTGCTGGAGAACGACGGTCTCGAACTCTCCGACATCTTCGACCCGTTCAGGCGCTGGGCGGCCGACGGACCCAAGGAACTCGGGCTGCAGACCGAGGACGTCCTGACGAGCGGGGACCCCTGGGACATGGCCGCCGCCCTGCATTTCCCGATCAACGCGCGTGCGGCGGGCAACGGTTCGCTGATGCGGGCGACCACCTCCGCCGTGTACTTCGCGCGGCAGGGGGGTGCGGCGACCATGGACGCCGCACGCCGCATCGCGGCCCTGACCCATGGCGACCGGGCCGCGTGGGAAGGCACCTCCGTCTTCCACGAGCTGGTGCGCGTCGCCCTGGACGGCGACGATCCCCTCGCCGCCGTTCCCGGCGCCCTCGCCGAGGTGCATGCCGACCACCGGGACCGCTGGGCGGCCGTGCTGGCACCGGACTGGCATCCGGACGACGCGACCGAGTTCAACGGTGCGGTGTGGCCCTGCCTCGGCACCGCGCTCCGGGCACTGCGCACCACCTCCGGCTTCGAGGGCGCGCTCGGCGCCGCGGTCGACGTGGGCGGGGACACCGACACGGTCGCGGCGGTCACCGGCGGACTGGCGGGAGCGGTGTACGGGCTCGGCGCCCTCCCGGAACGCTGGACGCGAACCCTGCACGTGCCGCTGCCGGGGTACGGGGACCGGGTGCTGCGGGCCGCGGACCTGGTGTCCCTGACCGAGCGGCTCGACGGAAACGCAGGAATCCGCCGCGAGAAAACCTACACATAAGAGACATATAAGGGCACACTGGCTGAAGAGACGATGACCGCGCCATCCGTACCGCGGTCGCCCTTCAAAGGTTCGAAGGAGACGATCTCATGAGTAACGTCTCGCACAGGAGTGACCTATCGGGCCATCCCGATGTCGATGAGATGCGGGAGCGCCACGACCGCGTGATGAGCGGCGGCGGCCGCGGTACCGCTCTCGCCGACGCGCCTGTGTTCCTCCTCGGTATCTACTGCGCCGTCTCGCCCTGGGTGCTGCACTTCACGGCGAGCCAGCCGGCCCTGGTGACACACAACCTCGTCATCGGTATCGCGATCGCCGTTCTGGCGCTGTGCTTCACCGCCATGCCGGAACGGATGACCGGCATGAGCATCGCCATCTGCGCCCTGGGCGCCTGGCTGATCGTGTCGCCCTGGATCGTGGGCTCGAGCCCCGATATGGGCGTCATCCTCAACAACGTGATCGTCGGAGGCCTGGCTGTGGTGCTGGGGGCGGTCTGCGCGGGCCTCGCGGTGATGAACAAGAAGACGTAGCGGAGAGGACCGCGAACGCAGGAAAGGACTGCGCACGCACAGAAGTGGCCACAGACACGAACACGCCTGCGGCCACTCTGCTGTCGTTCCTACCCGGCGGCATCACGCCGACGGGATCACCCGCCGGAATCACCCCGTCCGGGATCACCCCACGGAGCTGTACGCCACCACGCCCCGCAGGACCCCGTCGACGGCCTTGTGCGCGTTCTTCGCCACCGAACTCCCGTCCCTGGGTGCGGCGGCCGCGATCTGGCCGAGCACGTCGATGACCTGCTTGCACCAGCGCACGAAGTCGCCGGCCGGCATCTCCGCCTCCCGCAGCACCTCGTCCAGCGTCCGCCCCGAGGCCCACATGTAGACGGCCCAGGCGAAACCGAGGTCCGGTTCGCGCTGGCCGACCCCTTCCGTCTGGCTGATCTTGAAGTCCTCCTCCAGGGCGTCGAGCCTGCCCCAGATGCGGACCATCTCACCCATCGCCGTCTTCGCCGGACCGGACGGCAGCTTGGGCGCCACCGCGTCGTCCGCCTGGCGCGACTCGTAGACCAGGGCCGACACGCACGCGGCGAGCTCGGCGGGGTTCAGCCCCTCCCAGACGCCTTCGCGCAGGCACTCGCTCGCCAGCAGGTCCAGCTCGCCGTAGAGCCGTGCCAGCCGCCTGCCGTTGTCCGTGACCTCGCTGCCCCGCAGGTAGTCGAGCTCGGTGAGGAGGGCGACGATCCGGTCGAAGGTGCGGGCGATCGTGTTCGTCCGCCCCTCGATCCGGTGCTCCAGCTGCCGGGTGTCGCGCTGCAGCCGGTGGTACCGCTCCGCCCACCGGGCGTGGTCCTCACGCTCGTCGCACCCGTGGCACGGGTGCGCACGCAGCTCGGTACGCAGCCGGGCGATCTCCCTGTCGTCGGCCGCCGCGGCCCGCTCCTTGCGGTGGCGTCCCGGATCGATGTGCCCCGCCTTGCTGCGCAGCGCGGACGCCAGATCGCGGCGCGACTGCGGTGAGCGCGGGTTGAACGACTTGGGGACCCGCATCCGCTCCAGCGCCTCCACCGGCACCGGGAAGTCGATGTGGGCCAGCCGCTTGACCTGACGCTCGACGGTCAGCACCAGGGGACGCGGTCCGTCGTGGTACTCCAGCCCGCGGTGCCCGTTGGTGCGCCCTCCCGGCAGCCCCGGGTCCAGCACCAGAGCCAGTCCCGCGAACTTGCCGGTCGGCACATGGATGATGTCACCGGGCTTGAGCTTCTCCAGCGACGACGCGGCAGCGGCCCGCCGCTGCGCCGCACCCTGCTTGGCGAGGTCCGTCTCCCGGTCCTTGAGGTCGCGGCGCAGCCGCGCGTACTCCTCGAAGTCCCCGAGATGGCAGGTCATGCCCTCGCGGTAGCCCTCCAGGCCCTCTTCGTTGCGCTGGACCTGCCGGGAGATCCCGACCACCGAACGGTCCGCCTGGAACTGTGCGAAGGAGGTCTCCAGCAGCTCGCGCGACCGGTGCCGCCCGAACTGCTGCACGAGGTTCACGGCCATGTTGTACGAGGGCCGGAAGCTGGAACGCAGCGGATACGTGCGCGTACCCGCGAGTCCGGCGAGCGCGCCCGGGTCCATGCCCCGCTGCCACAGGACCACCGCATGGCCCTCGACGTCGATGCCCCGCCGCCCGGCCCGCCCGGTCAGCTGGGTGTACTCGCCGGGAGTGATGTCGGCGTGCTGCTCGCCGTTCCACTTGACGAGTTTCTCCAGCACGACGGAACGCGCCGGCATGTTGATGCCGAGCGCCAGTGTCTCCGTCGCGAAGACCGCCTTGACGAGGCCGCGGACGAAGAGCTCCTCGACGACCTCCTTGAAGGTCGGCAGCATGCCGGCGTGGTGCGCGGCGATGCCCCGCTCCAGGCCTTCGAGCCACTCGTAGTACCCGAGGACATGCAGATCCTCGGGTGGGATGGACGCGGTGCGCTCCTCGACGATCTCCCGCACCAGACGGCGCTTGTCCTCGTCGTTGAGCCGCAGCCCCGCCTGCAGGCACTGCTGGACGGCCCCCTCGCAGCCTGCCCGGCTGAAGATGAACGTGATGGCGGGCAGCAGGCCCTCGGCGTCGAGCCGGTCGATGACCTCGGGCCTGGCCGGGGTCCAGATCCGGCTGCGCTGACGCCGCTCGCGCTCGCGGTCGGCCTCGCGCACCATCTTGCCCCGGCGGCGCTCACGCGGGTTGTACCCGCGCTGGTTCTCCATGCGGGCGAGCCTGACGAGGTCGGGGTTGACCTCGCGCCGGCCGGTGCCCCGGCCGCCGTGGTCGGTCTCCTCCTCGAAGAGGTCGTACATCCGCCGTCCGGCCATGACGTGCTGCCACAGCGGAACCGGCCGGTGCTCGGAGACGATCACCTGGGTGTCGCCCCGGACGGTGTCCAGCCAGTCGCCGAACTCCTCGGCGTTGGACACGGTCGCCGACAGCGACACCAGAGTCACCGACTCCGGCAGGTGGATGATCACTTCCTCCCACACGGCACCGCGGAAGCGGTCGGAGAGGTAGTGCACCTCGTCCATCACCACATAGCCGAGGCCGGTGAGCGACTGGGAGCCCGCGTACAGCATGTTGCGCAGCACCTCGGTGGTCATGACGACCACGGGTGCGTCCGCGTTGACGCTGTTGTCCCCGGTGAGCAGTCCGACCTTGTCCGCGCCGTAGCGCCTGACCAGGTCGGTGAACTTCTGGTTGGACAGCGCCTTGATCGGCGTCGTGTAGAAGCACTTGCGGCCCTGCTCCAGGGCCAGGTGTACGGCGAATTCGCCGACGATCGTCTTGCCCGACCCCGTGGGGGCCGCGACCAGCACCCCCTTGCCCGCCTCCAGGGCCTGGCAGGCCTCGATCTGGAACGGGTCCAGTCCGAACTCGTACATCTCGCGGAAGGGCCCGAGGGCGGTGGCCTGCTCGGCCGCACGGACCCGGGAAGCCTGGTATCGCTCAGCTGGTGAGAGGTCCTCTGTCATCTTGATACGAGCCTACCCGCCAGGTATGACAGTCAGCCCGATCTTTAAATTCACGGTGAGAGGACCCGGACGGCACCGGGTACACAGGTCGCCGTGAGGGGCAGCGCCCCCAGCGGCTCGCCGTCGGCGTACGCGGTGACGCCCGCGGCGGCCAGCTCGATCGAGGCGACCCGGTGCACGGTGACGTCGGGGTGGCCGAGATGCGTCCCCTTGTACACCTTCGGGAACACCTTGAGCAGGGTGGACCGGCTGCAGTCTCCGACCACGGTGACGTCGAAGAGCCCGTCGTCCATGACCGCGTCCGCGCAGATCCGCATGCCACCGCCGTACGTGGACCCGTTGCCGACGGCGATCAGCGTCGCCTCGATCTCGCGCACCGGACCTCCGTCCAGCCGGATCCGGTACGGAATCGGCCGGAAGGCCGCCAGTTCGGCGAGGATCGCCAGGTCGTACTTGAACCGTCCGCCGACCCAGCGCATCCGGTTCCCGCGGTCGTTGACCCGCGAGTCGAACCCGGAGGCGAGCACGGAACCGAACCAGCGCTCGCCGACCCGGCCCAGGTCGATCTCGCGCTCCGTCCCCGCCTTGAGCGCCGCCGCGGCCAGCCGTCCCGCCGCGGCGGGGTCACGGATCGGCAGCCCGAGCGCGCGGGCGAAGTCGTTGCCGGTGCCGACCGCGACGACGCCCAGCGGTGTCCCGGTCCCGGCGACGGCCTGCAGGGCGAGGGACATCATGCCGTCCCCGCCCACGGCTATCAGTGCGCCGGTCCCGGCGGCCACGGCCTCGCGGGCGCGCCGCAGGGCGTCAACGGCGTCCTCGCCGAGCACGGTCCGCACGGAGAATCCGGCGTCCCGCAACGCGGAAGCGGCCGGCTGCGCGGCACGCGCGCCCCGGCCGCGTCCTGCGGTGGGATTGACGAAGAGGGTGATCTCGCTGGTCACTGGGGTCCCCTTGGACGGAGTCTGGGGGAGGACCCTACAAGATCAGGTGATGTCGTCGTAACCGTTGAGGCGGTGAGATCGGGCACCGTCGGAGTCACCACTGGCCTGCTCGGGCAGGGCTGCCCGTGAGGCGGAGACGCCCTCGACCGCGCCGACGCCCTCGGGTGTGAGGTCGAGCTGCGATGCCTCGTCGTCGTCGAGGTCGGCGTCGGGGTTGCGGCGCCGCCTGCGCTTGTCGTTGAGGAGGGAGAAACCGACCGCGATGAAGTAGAGCACCGCGAGCGGGCCCGCCAGCAGGAGCATCGAGATGGGCTCGCCGCCCGGCGTCGCGATGGCCGCGAACGCGGTGAGTCCGACGAGCATCCCGCGCCACCAGCGCAGCATGCGGGCTCCGGACAGGACCCCCGTCATGTTGAGCAGGATGAGCAGCAGGGGCAGCTCGAAGGCCAGCCCGAAGACGAGCACCATCCGCGTGATCAGGTCGAGGAAGTCGTCGAGGGGCAGCAGGTTCTTCACGTTGTCCGGCGTGAAGCCGAGCATGATCTCCGCGGTCTGCGGAAGGATCGTGTACGCGAGGTAGGCGCCGGCGAGGAAGAGCGGAACCCCGGCAGCCACGAAGGCCATCGAGTAGCGCTTCTCCTGCTTGTGCAGGCCCGGGGCCACGAACGCCCACAGCTGGTACAGCCAGACCGGCGTGGCCATCAGAACGCCCGCCATCAGGGACACCTTCAGCGCGATGGTGAAGGGCGACAGCAGACCGTTGGTGGTCATCTCCGCACACGGCCGACCGTTGACCATGGTCACGGCGCCGTTCTTGCAGCCGACCGAGTCCAGGATCGGCTTCATCAGGAACTCGAAGATTTCCTTCTGGAAGAACGCTGCCGCGATCACGGCGACCACGATGGCAAGTACCGACTTCAGCAGTCGGTTGCGCAGCTCACGCAGGTGATCGAGGAGGGGCATCCGCCCCTCGTCGTCCTTCTCCTGCTTGCGGGCAGACTTGAGCAACCCACTTCCCTCGTCTCGTGCGGCAGCTGTCGGTGGAGCGCGTCAGCTGTCAGCTCTGGGTGGTGGGCTTGGCCTCGCTGACCGGGCGGGAGCTGGTGACGTCTCCCGGGGCGGCCTGGATCGTCTTGGCGGGGGCCGGCTGCGGGGTGGGGTCCGCGACGGTCTCCGTGGTGGGCGTCGCGGGTTCCGCGCCGTCCTTCTTCATGGCCTTGGCCTCGCTCTTGAGGATGCGGGCCGACTTGCCGAGCGAACGCGCCATGTCGGGAAGCTTCTTGGCACCGAAGAGCAGCAGAATGACAGCGATGATCAGGATGATCTCGAGGGGCTTCAGATTGCCGAGCGGCATGTGCGACTTCCTTCTCACTGAGGCGACTGGAGGGTGGACTCACTACCCGTTCGACCGGACGTACGTCCGACCTGCGCGCTGGCAGCGATCGTAACCCGCAGGGGTAAACGCGAGGCAATGCCCGTGCGTACTCCCGCTTGCGGCCCGCACCTCCCTAGCCTGGGCCGACTCCAGCAGCGTACCCCCCGAACCGGTGAATCCTTAAGGCCGCTCCCCTGCTATCGCAGGGCCTCACCGGTGTCCGCGAGACCGGTGGCCGCTCGTTCGAGATCCTCTGCCGCTCGATTGATCCGCTTCGTGGTGGCCGAAACCTGGCGGCCGAGCCGTTGCGCCTCGACGAAGACCTTGACGGCCAGGATTCCGAGCACGGCCAGGCCGAGGAATCCCAGAGCGATGGCGAGCATGGGCCAGAACATGGACGGAGCCTCGATGTCTTCTCGTTACTGCGGGGCGGTCACCGCAGGGCGGTGTGGAGGCGAAGGGTCCGCACTCCGCCGCCGGTGAGGAGTTCGATGATGCGCTCCCCGGCGGGCTTGCGGACGGCCGAGCCGCACTCGGGGCAGGTGAAGGAGTAGAAGGTCGTGCGACGGCTCGCGCCTATCGCGAGGCGCAGGGCACCTGCCGCCAGCTCGAATCTCTCGCGGCAGTCCGGGCAGGCCGCCCGGAACCGGACGGTGGCGGGCACCGGTACCGCTACCGGCCCGGTCTGCCTACTCGATATCGCAGTCATACGGCCTCTGTCTCCTCCGTGTTCCGGTAGCCGCCGCTCAGAGGGCACCGTCATAGGCGGCGAGCGCTTCCCGGGCCGCCGTCCGCGCACTCTGCGCGAGGTCCTCCGGCGCCGTGATGCGCCCTTCTCCGCCCAGCCTCAGGGCGAGTCTGCGCAGCGAGGCCGGGTCGGGGGTACGGAGTGTGATCCGCAGGCCCCCGTCGGGCAGTTCCTCCGCGCTGTCGTGCGGGTAGTACTCGGCGACCCACCGGCCCCCGGGTCCCACCTCGACGACGACCTCCGGGTCCTCGGCCGCCGGCTGCACCAGGCCCTCCGAAAGATCACGCAGTTCGAGCTCCGGCGGTGCGGCCGGGGCGTCGAGCAGCCGGATCTCGGCGACCCTGTCGAGCCGGAACGTACGCCGCGCCTCGGAGAGCCGGCACCAGCCCTCCATATAGGTGTGGCCGACGGCGAACAGGCGGATCGGGTCCACCTCGCGCTCGGTGAGCTCGTCGCGCGCGGGAGAGTAGTAGCGCAGCCAGAGGCGGCGGCGCTCGGAGATCGCCCGGTCGACCTCGGCGAAGACCCCGCCCTCGGACTCGAAGATCACCGAGAGCCGAGAACTGGCCGCCCCGACCTCTCCGGCCGCCGTCTCCAGTTTCGCGGTCGCGCGCACCAGCGCCTGCCGGTCGCTCTCACGCAGTCCGGGCAGCGTGGCCACCGCGCGGGCCGCGACGAGCAGCGCCGTGGCCTCGTCCGCGGCCAGCCGGAGCGGCTCCGCCACGTCGTCCGGGTTGTGCCACCAGATCCGGTCGCCGTCGGTGTCGATGTCGAGCAGGTCACCGCCGCGGAAGCTGGTCCCGCACATGGGGAGCACGTCGAGGTCGGAGATCAGCTCGTCCTCGGTGATCCCGAAGGCCCGGGCGACGTCCTGGACGTGGGCGCCGGGGCGCTCGCGCAGGTATGTCACCAGGGAGAGCATCCGCCTGGTCTGGTCGATCGCGTTCGTGGCCACGAGTACGGTTCCCCTCAGTCCTTGGCCACGGCGCGCAGCCGGTCCATCACATCGGCCCGCAGATCGGCGGGTTCCCTCACGACGACGTCGGGTCCGAACTCGACGAGCCAGGCGTCCAGTCCGTGTCCGTACGGAATCTCCAACTCGTCCCAGCCGTCACCGAGTTCCCGTACGGATATCGCGCGGGAGCGCAGCGGGTAGCCGGACCCGGCGCGCAGCCTGATCCGGGCGGTCCTGGTCGCGGTCTCCCCCGCCCAGCTCTCCACGGTCTCGCGCACGGTCACCACATCGGGCACCGAGGCCGTGAAGGCCCCGGCCCGGGAGCGGACCCGGCCGGCGATCCTGGACAGCCGGAAGACCCTCTCGGCGCCCCTGTCCCGGTCCCAGCCTGCCAGGTACCAGTGGCCGCGCCAGCACTCGAGCGTCCAGGGCTCCACCTGGCGCTGCTCGGGGCGGGCGGCGTTGGCCTTGCGGTAGTCGAAGGTGACGGGGCGGCGGTCCCTGCAGGCGAGCATCAGCGGCTCGAAGGCCGCCTCGTGGACCGGGATACGGGGTTCGAGGGCACTGTGCACCTCGTACGCGTCCTCGGCCTCCGGCATGCCGGCCGCCCGCAGCTTCTGCAGGGCGCCGCTGGCGGCCCCGGCCAGCCTTGCCTGCTGCCAGACCTTGGCGGCGAGCCCGAGGGCGGCGGCCTCCTCGGCGTCCAGCGTGATGGGGGGCAGCCGGTTGCTGTCGCGGCGCGCGAGGTAGCCGGTGTCGCCGTCCAGGTTCTCCACGGTCTCGATGACCAGACCGAGTTCGCGCAGATCATCCTTGTCGCGCTCGAACATCCGGTTGAAGGATTCGTCCGAGCCCGCTTCCATGTAGGCCTCGATGGACCCGCGGAGCTCACGTTTGCTGAGCGGGCGCCGGGTACCCAGCAGACACAGTGCCAGGTTCATCAGCCGTTCGGCCTTGGCAATCGCCATCGACGCCCTTTCTCTACGTGCTACGACCGTCGACCGTACCGCCCCGGGGTGTCCGGACCAAAGCGAGGGCCCGCGCCTTGCGGCGCGGGCCCTCGCTCCTGTAGTCCGGACGGATCAGACGCCGACCAGGTCACAGACGAAGATGAGCGTCTCGCCGGGCGCGATGGCGCCGCCACCCGCGCCGCGGTCGCCGTAGGCGAGGTTCGCGGGGATGGTCAGCTGACGACGGCCGCCGACCTTCATGCCCTGGACGCCCTGGTCCCAGCCGGCGATGACCTGACCGGCACCGAGCTGGAACTGCAGCGGGGTGCCGCGGTTCCACGAAGCGTCGAACTCCTCGCCGGTGGAGAACGCCACACCCACGTAGTGCACGGAGACGGTCTGGCCCGCCTGGGCCACCGCTCCGTCGCCCTCCCAGATGTCCTTGATCTCCAGGTCGGCCGGCGGCTCGCCACCCGGGAAGTCGATCTCGGGCTTCTCGATGCTCACTGAACTGCTCCTCTAAATGATGAACTGGGCAACCGGGACAGTCTTACATCTTTGTCAGGATGTCCATGGCCCATACGAGCGTCGAGTTGGCAGGAATGGTCTGCTGCGCCTCGTTGCCGAAAGCCTGGTCCGGCGGGATGACGAGCAGCACACGGCTGCCGACCTTCTTGCCGACCAACCCGTTCTTCAGACCCTTGACGGTGATCTGGGCCAGCGGGAAGGTCGCGGTCTTGCCCGTGTCGTAGGTGCTGTCGAACTTCTTGCCGCCCTTCCACAGGTAGGCCTCGTAGTTCACGACGAGGCTGTCGGTCTCCTTGATGACGTCCCCGTCGGACTCCAGGATGTAGTGGGAGACCAGCTTCTTGGGCGGGTTGCCCTTGGGGAACGTGACCTTCGGTGCCTTGCCGTCGGTGTTCGTGCCGACCTTCGGCAGGTCGATGTTGTCCTGGGCGACCGGGGTGCCCTCGGCGGACTTCGGAACCTGCGTCGCCTTCACCACGTCGACGACGAAGACGAGGGTGGAGTTGGGCTTGATGTCTCCCTGCCCCTGCTCCCCGTAGGCGAGGTCCGGCGGGATGACGAGCTGGACCCGGCTACCGACCTTCTGGCCGACCAGACCCTTGTCCCAGCCCTGGATGACCATGCCGGCACCGAGCGTCAGGTCGAACGGCTGGCCCTTGTCGAAGCTGTTGTCGAACGGCTTGGTGGAGTTCCACGCCTGCCCGAGGTAGTTGACCTGGATCGCGTCGCCGTTCTTGAGCTTCGCGCCGTCACCCTCACTGATGACTTCGGTCTTCAGCTCCTTGGGCGGATCGCCCTCACCCTTCGCCAGGGTGGGCTTCTCGCCGAATTTCGCTCCCGCGGTGATCGCGGGATTGCCTTCGGACGAGGCGGAGTCGGAGGCCTTGTCGTCGCCGCATGCCGCCGTGGACAGCAGCAGAAGGGGGACGACGAGAAGGCCGGCAAGTCGGCGCACTGGTTCCTCAGATCTCAGACGGCACGTGAATGGGTCCCCGACACTCTAGGCCGAGCGAAGGGCCCCGCACGAGGAACGTACGGGGCCCGGTCGCGTGCGGGGCGGGAGATCTCTCGTCCGGATCACATACCCGCGATCAGTTTCTCCACCCGCTCGTCGACGGAGCGGAACGGGTCCTTGCACAACACGGTGCGCTGTGCCTGGTCGTTGAGCTTGAGGTGCACCCAGTCGACGGTGAAGTCCCGCCGCTGCTCCTGGGCCCTGCGGATGAAGTCACCGCGCAGCCGTGCCCTGGTCGTCTGCGGGGGCACCGACTTGCCCTCGAAGATCTTCAGGTCGTTGCAGATACGGGCGGTCTGGCCCTTGCGCTCCAGGAGGTAGTAGAGCCCGCGCCGCCGATGGATGTCGTGGTAGGCGAGGTCTATCTGCGCGACCCTCGGGTTCGACATGGTCATGTTGTGCTTGGCCCGGTACCGCTCGATGAGCTTGTACTTCATGACCCAGTCGATCTCGGTGCCGATCCGGTCGAGGTCCTCGGCCTCGATGGCGTCCAGCGTGCGGCCCCACAGTTCGAGGACCTGGTCGACGGTGCCGGTGCGGATGCCGCGGCGTTCGACGAAGTCGACGGCCTTCTCGTAGTACTCCCGCTGGACCTCGATGGCCGATGCCTCCCGGCCGCTGGCCAGGCGCACCTTGCGCTGCCCGGTGATGTCGTGGCTGACCTCGCGGATGGCCCGGATCGGGTTCTCCAGGGTCAGGTCGCGCATCACCGTGCCCGCCTCGATCATGCGGAGCACCAGGTCGGTCGCGCCGACCTTGAGCAGCATGGTCGTCTCGGACATGTTGGAGTCACCGACGATGACGTGGAGGCGGCGGTACCGCTCGGCGTCGGCGTGCGGTTCGTCCCTGGTGTTGATGATCGGCCGGGAGCGTGTCGTGGCGGAACTGACGCCCTCCCAGATGTGCTCGGCACGCTGGCTGACGCAGTAGACCGCGCCACGCGGGGTCTGCAGCACCTTGCCCGCACCACAGATCAGCTGCCGGGTGACGAGGAACGGAATGAGGATGTCCGCGAGCCGGGAGAATTCTCCGTGCCGGGCCACGAGGTAGTTCTCGTGGCACCCGTAGGAGTTTCCCGCCGAGTCGGTGTTGTTCTTGAAGAGATAGACGTCGCCCGCGATTCCCTCCTCGTGCAGGCGGCGTTCGGCGTCGACGAGCAGGCCTTCGAGAATGCGTTCGCCTGCCTTGTCGTGCGTGACCAGTTCGGTCACGTCGTCGCATTCGGGTGTCGCGTATTCCGGATGCGATCCCACGTCGAGGTAGAGGCGGGCGCCGTTCCGCAGAAAGACATTGCTGCTGCGGCCCCATGACACAACACGGCGGAAGAGGTAGCGCGCCACTTCGTCAGGTGACAGTCGGCGCTGTCCCCTGAACGTGCACGTGACGCCGTACTCGTTCTCCAGCCCGAAAATGCGGCGGTCCATGACTGAACATTACGCCTTACGGCCTGAGCTGAAACCGGGTTCGGCAGCACCGTTTCGATCATTTTCCGATCCGGTCACAACAGCGGGCCTGCGCCCGGGAACTGCGAGGACCCTTCCGGTGGCCAGCAGAACCAGCAGCGCGGCCACTCCCCCGGCCCCCGCGACGGCGAAACCCGACGCCGTTCCGCCGAGCTCGACGGCCGGGCCCGCCACGGCCGTTCCGGCCGCGGCACCCACACCGAACGTCGTCACGAGCCAGGAGAACGCCTCCGTCACCGTGCCCCGCGGGGCGTGCCGGTCGACCACGATGAACGAGCAGGCGATGGCCGGCGCGAGGAAGACTCCCGCGAGCGCGGACAGCGCGGTCATGGCGGGCACCCCGGGGGTCAGCATCAGGGGCAGGTAGCACAGGGCCAGCAGCGCGACGATGACCCGCAGCCGCCGCTCGGGGGCTCCGGCCCACTGGCGCGCCCCGTAGGCCACGCCGCCGATCAGTGCGCCCAGTCCGAGCGC
This sequence comes from Streptomyces sp. NBC_00887, assembly GCF_045207585.1. Lineage (NCBI taxonomy): Bacteria > Bacillati > Actinomycetota > Actinomycetes > Kitasatosporales > Streptomycetaceae > Streptomyces > Streptomyces sp. NBC_00887. Next base: position 8,468,914 of record NZ_CP108788.1, on the reverse strand, counting down.
GGCCATCAGCCAGCCGTACACGGACTCCCGGCCGTGGTCGTCGGCGTACGCGACACCCGCCACCGTGATCGAGCCGAGGGCGAGCCCGACGAAGAAGAACGCCCCCAGCAGGGCCAGCAGCCCGCGCGAGCGCAGCGCGCCCAGCCAGTGCGCCTCGCGGGGAGCGGAGCGCCAGGTGCGGGACGGCTCGGACAGCACCACCCAGAGCGCGCCGAGGACACCCATGGCGTTGATGACCAGCAGCGCCGCGGCCGGTGACCAGAGCGACACCAGGACCGTCACGAGGAGCGGCCCCAGGGTGAACATCACTTCCTGGGCCACCGCGTCCATGGCGTACGCACGGTGGACCCGGTCCTCGCTGCCCAGCACCTTCGGCCACAGGGCCCGCAGGCCGCCCTCCAGCGGCGGTGTGAAGACTCCGGCCACGATCACGGCCGCGACGGCCTGCGGGAGCGAGCCGAGGCCCACCAGGGCCAGCGCGGCCATGCCCAGTGCGGAGAGCACGGCGGCGGGGAGCTGGACGCGTGGCTGGCCGTAGAGGTCCACGGCTCTGCCCAGAAGGGGCTGCCCCACGGCCGTGGCCAGACCGTACGCGGCGGCGAGGCCACCGGCCAGCGTGTAGCTGCCGCCCTCGGCCCGGGTGAACAGGACGATCGCGATGTGGGCGGTGCCGTTCGGCAGCCGCCCGACCAGGGTCCCCGCCAGCAGTCGGGCGGCATGCCGCGCCCGGAGGATGTCCAGATATCCCGCGGCCATGTCCGCCTCTCTCCCCCGGCGTGCTTCGCGCTCCACCGAAGTTTTACGTATAACGTCGAGGTTCATACGTACCATGTGCGCAGTCCGCGAGTCCATCCCACGGCAGCTGGCCGGTCCAGCACGGAGGCACGAGTGAGCAGCGCGCAGCAGCCCGCCCCACCCCGGCCCACCAGCCGCGACGTGGCCCGGGCCGCAGGCGTATCGCAGGCCACCGTCTCGCTCGTGCTCGGCGGCAAATGGCAGGGACGGGTGTCCGAGGCGACCGCCGGGCGCGTCCGCGACAGCGCCCGGGACCTCGGCTACCGGCCCAACCTCGCCGCTCGCAGCCTCCGGCTCGGCCGCACCCGCACCGCGCTCCTCGTGGTGCCCGCGCTCACCAACGAGTTCTTCGCCCGGGTCTACACGGGCGCCGCCGCCGTCGCGGCCGAGCACGACTTCGGCGTCGTGCTCTACCCCTCGCCCGATGGCACAGGACCGGCCAGGGACCCGTTCGCGTCGGCCCGCGCGGCACTCGACGGTGTCATCGCCTCCTCCATGGCCGCCGACGCCCTGGGTGCGCTCCGCGGGGCGGATCTGCCCCTGGTGATGCTCGACAGCGACCCCGACGAACACGGCGCGGCGGCACAGGTGAACCTCGACATCGCGGACGGCATGCGCCAGGTGGCGGAGCATCTGCTGGCCCTCGGCCACCGCCGCCTCGTCCATCTGGCCTCCGCCGTGGACACCTGGACCTTCGCGGAGCGGGCCCGCGCCCTGGCGGACGCCGTGCGGGACGTCCCCGGCGCCGCCGTCCGCCGGGTGACGTCCCCGCTGGACGTTCGGGCCGGGCGCGAGGCAACGGAGGCGGTCCTGGCCGCCCCCGGGCCGCTGCCGACGGCGATCGTCTGCGACGACGACATCCTGGCCGCCGGTGCCTGCAAGGCGGTACGCAGGCGCGGGCTACGGGTTCCCGGCGACATCTCCGTGACCGGCTTCGACGACCTCGCCCTCGCCACAGCGGTGGAACCGGAGCTCACCACGGTGCAGCTCCCGGCCGAACAGGTGGGCGAGCGCGGTATGGCGGCCCTGCTCGCCGTCCTGGACGGCCGGCCCGCGGAGCCGGGCAGCCTCCCCGTGCGCCTGGTGGTCCGCGGCTCCACAGCGGCGCCTCCCGCCGACGGCGGCCGGACATGACGGCGCCCCGGCAGCCGGTCGCGGCTGCCGGGGGCACCGGCACGGATACCTGCCCGAGCGGATTACTCCTGCGTGGACTCGCCGGTGCTGCCACCGGTGCTCTCGCCCGAGCTCTCGCCGGTCGTCCCGTCCGGGGCGTCGGGTTCCTCGGTGTCGGACGGGGCGTCCGTCGGGGTCGCTCCCGCACCGTCCGCGTCCAGCAGCCGCGTCAGCTGCCGGCCGACGATCCGCTTGAACTTGCGCTGCTGCGGCCTCGTACGGTCCAGGACCGCGACTTCGAGCCGCTCGGCGGGAATCTCCCGCTCGTTGCCGTTGGCCTCGCGCGACAGCGCCTGCACGGCCAGCTTGAGCGCCTCCGCGAGCGACATCCCGTCACGATGGCGCTGATCGAGGAAGGTGCTGATCTGCTCGGCGTTGCCGCCGACCGCGACCGAGCCGTGCTCGTCCACGATCGAACCGTCGTGCGGGAGCCGGTAGATCTGGTCGCCCTCCGGCCCGGCACCGACCTCGGCGACCACCAGCTCCACCTCGTACGGCTTCTCGGCGGCGCTGGAGAAGATGGTGCCCAGGGTCTGCGCGTAGACGTTGGCCAGCCCACGGGCCGTCACATCGTCACGGTCGTAGGTGTATCCGCGCAGATCCGCGTAGCGCACACCGCCGATCCGGAGGTTCTCGTACTCGTTGTACTTGCCGGCGGCGGCGAAGCCGATCCGGTCGTAGATCTCGCTGAACTTGTGCAGCGCACGGGACGGGTTCTCGCCGACGAACACAATGCCGTCGGCGTACTGCAGCACAACCAGGCTGCGACCACGGGCGATGCCCTTCCGGGCGTATTCCGCCCGGTCGGCCATGGCCTGCTGGGGTGAGACATAGAACGGCGTCGACACCGGCTATCCGTCCCTTTCTGTCAGTGACGAGTGCATCGGAGAGGAATCGGGCCGGTCAGAGCAGCGCGGCACGCGGGCCGTCGGGCTGCTCGAGCCGGCGCTCCAGGATCGCGCGCGCGATCTCCGAGGATTCCGTGTCGTTCAGCCTGCGGAAGCCCTCGTCGGTGATGACGGTGACGATCGGATAGATCCGGCGGGCCACGTCGGGGCCACCGGTCGCCGAGTCGTCGTCTGCCGCGTCGTACAGCGCCTGCACGACCAGAGTGAGTGTCTGCTCCTCCGTCAGGTCCTCGCGGTACAGCTTCTTCATCGACCCGCGGGCGAAGATCGAGCCGGAGCCGGTGGCCGCGTACCCGTGTTCCTCGGAACGCCCGCCGGTGACGTCGTACGAGAAGATCCGGCCCTTCTCACGGTCGACGTCGTAGCCGGCGAACAACGGGACGACCGCCAGACCCTGCATGGCCATCGCCAGATTGCTGCGGATCATCGTGGACAGCCGGTTCGCCTTGCCCTCCAGGGAGAGTGTGGCGCCCTCGACCTTCTCGAAGTGCTCCAGTTCGAGCTGGAACAGCTTGACCATCTCCACGGCGAGACCGGCCGTGCCGGCGATCCCCACCGCCGAGTACTCGTCGGCCGGGAACACCTTCTCGATGTCCCGTTGCGCGATCATGTTCCCCATGGTCGCCCGCCGGTCACCGGCCAGCACCACACCGCCCGGGAACGAGGCCGCGACGATCGTCGTACCGTGCGGTGCCTCGATGGCTCCCTGCATCGGCGGCAGGCTGCGGTTGCCCGGAAGCATCGACGGCGACTGGTCGGACAGGAAGTCCATGAACGAGGACGATCCCGGCGTCAGGAAGGCAGCTGGTAGACGCCCGGTGCTACGAGTGTTGGCTTCCACGCGTTTCCCTCCACGTATGCGGCTGCACGCCTTATGGCATCCGGCCGGTCCTTGAGCTGCCCCAGGGCTGCGTTGCAGCTGAAGCACAGTACGCCACGGACCCTACCCGTCTCATGACAGTGATCCACATGCTCCGCCGAAGCAGTTAGACAGATGCAGCAAACGCCCTGCTGAGCGGCGATCAGCGCGTCCAACTCCGCTGGACCGAGCCCGTACTTGCGCTGGAAGTAACTGATCCGGTTTCGCTCGCCGCGGCATGGGCGACAGTAGCTCGACCAGCCGTCGGAAGACGATCTGTTGCGATCCCACTGATCGTGCGGTTTCACCTCGCCGCACTGCGGGCAACGCTTGTGCCCCCGAGGGACCGGGACCTTGACTCGAACGGTCCGGCCCCTGGCCTCCTGGCGCTGCCGGTAGTACTCAGCAGAGCACCCCCGGCAGTACGCCTGGAGGCCGTCCCGCATTGCCCTGTTACTGGCGAAGGACTCCGTCGGCAGAGTTTTTCGACAGCGAGAGCATTTCCTTCCGGCAGAGAGGTCGGACATTAAGCCCTACTCTCCACCTTTCTGAACGAACGACCTCACGAAATCCTCGGCGTTGGCCTCGAGTACGTCGTCGATCTCGTCGAGGACGTCGTCGACGTCCTCGCCCAGCTTCTCCTGCCGCTCCTTGAGGTCCTCGGATGCCTGCGCCTCCTGCGCCTGCTCCTCGGCCTCCTCGGTGGAACGTGTCGCCTTCTGCTGTCCGCCGCCGGTGTCCTTGGTCGCCATGTAGCTCACCCCGCTCGGTTCGAAGCACTTGATCAGACCCTACCTACGGAGTCCGACATTGGCCCGGTACTTGTCTCAACGTCCGGAGGTCATCTGATTGATTCCCAGTCGAGGGGCCTTTCAGCCGCCCGACAGCGTCCGGACCAGCTCTTCCGCCGTGCGGCAGCGGTCCAGGAGCTCCTTCACGTGCTCCCGTGTACCGCGCAGCGGCTCCATCGTGGGCACCCGTTGCAGAGAGTCACGATCGGGCAGATCGAAGATGACCGAATCCCAGGAGGCCGCGGCCACGTCGTCCGCGTACTGCTCCAGGCAGCGGCCCCGGAAATAGGCCCTGGTGTCCTCGGGAGGCTTCGTACGGGCCCGCTCGACGTCGTTCTCGTCGAGCAGTCGCTTCATCTTCCCGCGGGCCGCCAGGCGGTTGTAGAGGCCCTTGTCGGCCCTCACGTCGGCGTACTGGAGGTCCACCAGGTGCAGGCGGGGGGCGTCCCAGTCCAGGCTGTCGCGCCGCCTGTAGGCCTCCATGAGTTCCCGTTTGGCGATCCAGTCCAGTTCGCCCGACAGGCTCATCGGATCGGTCTCCAGGCGGTTCAGCGTGTCCTCCCAGCGGACCAGGACGTCCTTGGTCTGCTCGTCGGCGTCCGCCCCGTAGCGCTCCTCGACGTATTTGCGGCCCAGCTCGAAGTACTCCATCTGGAGTTGTACCGCGGAGAGTGTCCGGCCGCTGCGGAGCGTGATCAGCTGCTGCAGGGTCGGGTCGTGCGAGACCTGGTGCAGGGTGCGCACCGGCTGGTCGACGGCCAGGTCGACGTTGATGAAGCCGTCCTCGATCATGGAGAGCACCAGTGCCGTGGTGCCGAGCTTCAGATAGGTCGAGATCTCGGAGAGATTGGCATCGCCGATGATCACATGCAGCCTGCGGTACTTCTCGGCGTCCGAGTGCGGTTCGTCGCGGGTGTTGATGATGGGGCGCTTGAGAGTGGTCTCGAGACCGACCTCGACCTCGAAGTAGTCGGCACGCTGACTGATCTGGAACCCGTGCTCGTGGCCGTCCTGGCCGATGCCGACCCGGCCGGCACCGGTGACGACCTGCCGGGACACGAAGAACGGCGTCAGATGGCGCACGATGTCCGAGAAGGGGGTCTCCCGCTTCATCAGGTAGTTCTCGTGCGTGCCGTAGGACGCGCCCTTGTTGTCGGTGTTGTTCTTGTAGAGGTGGATCGGCTGGGCACCGGGGATGGCCGCGGCCCGCTCGGCGGCTTCGGCCATGACGCGCTCGCCGGCCTTGTCCCAGAGCACCGCGTCCAGCGGATTGGTGATCTCCGGTGAGCTGTATTCGGGGTGCGCGTGGTCGACGTACAGCCGCGCACCGTTGGTGAGGATGACATTGGCGAGGCCGATGTCCTCGTCGGTGAGCTGACTGGAGTCGGCGGTCTCGCGGGCGAGGTCGAAGCCTCGCGCGTCGCGCAGCGGATTCTCCTCCTCGAAGTCCCAGCGGGCGCGGCGCGCCCGGTGCATCGCCGCCGCGTAGGCGTTGACGATCTGGGACGAGGTGAGCATGGCATTGGCGTTGGGGTGACCGGGGACGGAGATCCCGTACTCCGTCTCGATGCCCATTACTCGCCGTACGGTCATGCGGCCCTCCTTGCCCGGCGGTGCCCCCGTCCGGGAGCGCCGCTCAAGTACCGCTGCTGGTCCGGTACGCGTGCGGTGCCCGTCCCCGCACTGCGCGACTCGGCGGTACAGCAGAGCCTAGAGCGCCTCTGCGCCGGTGGGGAGATCAATTACGTCATTGTTCGGGTATGGCCGGAGCTGCCGGGAAAACGGCCGGCTGCGAATGCCCTGCCGGGCATCCGCAGCCGGTCTGCGTTTTACAGGTACTGTCCGGTATTTGCCACCGTGTCGATGGAGCGACCGGTGTCCGCGCCCTGCTTTCCGGTGACGAGTGTGCGGATGAAGACGATCCGCTCGCCCTTCTTTCCGGAAATCCTGGCCCAGTCGTCCGGGTTCGTGGTGTTGGGCAGGTCCTCGTTCTCCTTGAACTCGTCCACGCACGCCTGGAGAAGGTGGGAGACGCGCAGGCCCTTTTGGCGCTGCTCGAGGAATGCCTTGATGGCCATTTTCTTTGCCCGGTCCACGATGTTCTGAATCATCGCTCCGGAGTTGAAGTCCTTGAAGTACAGGACTTCCTTGTCGCCGTTGGCGTAGGTGACCTCGAGGAAGCGGTTCTCCTCGGACTCCGTGTACATCCGCTCCACGACCGACTGGATCATCGCGTGGGCGGCGGCCTCCTTCGAGCCGGAGTGCTCGGTGAGGTCGTCCGCGTGCAGCGGCAGCGAAGGAGTGAGGTACTTCGCGAAGATGTCCTTCGCGGCCTCCGCGTCCGGGCGCTCGATCTTGATCTTCACATCGAGACGGCCGGGCCGCAGGATGGCGGGGTCGATCATGTCCTCGCGGTTGGAGGCACCGATGACGATGACGTTCTCCAGGCCCTCCACACCGTCGATCTCGGCGAGCAGCTGGGGGACGATGGTGTTCTCCACGTCCGAGCTGACACCGGAACCACGGGTGCGGAAGAGGGACTCCATCTCGTCGAAGAAGACGATGACGGGGGTGCCCTCGCTCGCCTTCTCCCGAGCACGCTGGAAGACCAGACGGATGTGCCGCTCGGTCTCACCGACGTACTTGTTGAGGAGCTCGGGGCCCTTGATATTGAGGAAGTAGCTCTTCCCCGCGGGCTGTCCGGTGACCTCGGCGACCTTTTTGGCCAGCGAGTTGGCTACGGCCTTGGCAATGAGTGTCTTGCCGCAGCCGGGGGGACCGTAGAGCAGGATGCCCTTCGGCGGACGCAGTTCGTGCTCTTTGAAGAGGTCCGGGTGCAGGTAGGGGAGCTCGACCGCGTCGCGGATCAGCTCGATCTGGTCGCCCAGGCCGCCGATCTTCTCGTAGTCGATGTCCGGAACCTCTTCGAGGACGAGCTCTTCGACCTCGCTCTTGGGGACCACTTCGTAGACGTAGCCGGACCTGGGTTCGAGCAGGAGGGCGTCGCCGGGGCGGATGGTGATGTCCAGCAGAGGCTCGGCGAGCCTCACCACCCGCTCCTCGTCGGTGTGCCCGACGACCAGGGCGCGTTCGCCGTCCTCGAGGATCTCCTTGAGGGTGACGATGTCCCCGGCCCGCTCGAATTCCATGGCCTCGACCACGTTGAGCGCCTCGTTGAGCATGACTTCCTGGCCCCGCCGAAGGCCTTCGATCTCGACGCTGGGGCTCACATTCACCCGGAGCTTGCGGCCCCCGGTGAAGATGTCGCAGGTGCCGTCCTCGTTGACCTGCAGGAAGACACCGAAGCCGGCCGGTGGCTGGGCAAGCCGGTCGACTTCCTCCTTGAGGGCCACGATCTGGTCGCGGGCCTCGCGGAGCGTATTGGCGAGCCGCTCGTTCTGTGCGGACACGCCTGCCAGGTTGGTCTGCAACTCGACGATCCGCTCTTCGAGAATCCTCGTATGACGCGGAGAGTCGGCGAGCTTGCGTCGCAGGACGGCGATTTCCTGCTCGAGATAGGCAACCTGGCCGGCTGGGTCTTCTGACCCCCGCCCGGGCCGGATGCCGCGGTTGATGTCGTCGTCGTGGGCTGCCACGGTCCTCACCTCCTCCAAGGGGAGCTGGACGCTTCCTGACCCTACCTGGGTGGGTGATGATTGAAACCCCTAGATCACAAAGACCCGGTGGTGTGTCCGATCTTCACCCTTGCGCTCTCCCTCACGCCAAGGGAATACCCACCCTTCGGCACCGGGAAGCTGCCGGTTGTATCGTCGAACCGTTCAACACCCGTCAGGGCTGGCTTCAATTGGTGCAGATACGCAGGGAACGGCAGGACACATGACCGCGCAGCAGGACGCTCCGGGCAGCAGTGACACGCAGGACCTGGAGGTCTGGATCGACCAGGACCTCTGTACGGGCGACGGCATCTGCGTGCAGTACGCACCTGAGGTGTTCGAGCTGGACATCGACGGTCTGGCATATGTCAAGAGCGCCGAGGACGAGCTGCTCCAGGACAAGGGGGCGACCACCCCGGTGCCGCTGCCGCTGCTCCAGGACGTGGTGGACTCGGCCAAGGAATGCCCGGGCGACTGCATTCATGTACGTCGCGTTTCGGACAACGTGGAAGTCTTCGGCCCGGACGCGGCGTAACGCCTCAGGCGCTCAGCGCGGTGTCCCCGGCGGACTTGATGAACGCGTTGCCCTTCCACTGCCAGGTGGCGCTCTCCTGCTCGTCGGGGCAGCAGCGCGGCACCTCGGCCGAGGAGTAGCCGAGGAGCGTCGCCGCGACGAGGCCGTCACGGACCGCGAGATCCGTGACCGTCATCTTCTGGGCGGGGTCCACCAGGGTTGCCACAACCCGCGGTGCGGCCCCGCTCGCCTGTGTCAGGACGTAGATCCCGCTGGGCGGTGTGCCGGAACCCGCGGCGCAGTGCACGACGGCGACGGTCTCGGGCCTCTTGTCGCCGTCGAGGTCGCCGGCGGCCTGTTCGGCGACGGTGTACCCGGCTGTGCCGCAGTCCAGCGGGAAGTCGGCGTCGGCCGGGTCGGGTGCTGCGGCGGCGGGCGCGGCGCCGTGCTGGGCGTTGGTGCGGTGCTCGGACGCGGAGGCGGTCGCGGTGGCCGCCTCCGGCTGGAGCAGGCCTGCCGCTGCGACGACGGCGGCCATGGCCGCGGCCGTGGCGAGCCAGTGCACCGGCTTGGTGTCGGTGTGCGCGAGATCCGGGAGCGCGGAGGACTGCACGCGGTTTCTCTCCTGTGGTTCCTGGAGGCCTGGACAGGCGGCGGCCGACGGGAAATCGGCGGGTGGGGGTGGCCAGCATCGTGCCACACCTCACACCGCAGGGGAACGGCGGGGTCACCGCCCGTTGCCGCGGAGGACGAAAAGGCGCCGCCTGCCGGCTCCCGGGTCGGTCCGGGGAACTGGGCGGCGGCGCCTGAGCGTTGTACGGGTCAGTCGCGGTTGGCGGAGCCGCTCTTGCTGCCGGGACCGCTGTAGTCCTCGCCGTAGGCGCCCTTGGACGGGCGGCGGCGGCGCAGCGGCGCCTCGACGCCGTCCGCGAGACGGCGGGCGGTGACCAGGAAGCCGGTGTGGCCGATCATCCTGTGGTCGGGACGGACGGCCAGGCCTTCGACGTGCCAGTTGCGGATCATCGACTCCCAGGGCTGCGGCTCCGCGAAGCAGCCGATCTCCCGGATGGATTCGACGGTCCGCGACAGCTGCGTGGTGGTCGCGACGTACGCGCAGAGGATGCCGCCGGGCACGAGTGCCTTGGAGACGGCCTCGAGGCATTCCCACGGGGCGAGCATGTCCAGGACGACACGGTCGACGTCGGTGTCCGAGAGGTTGTCCTGGAGGTCGCCGACGGTGAGCTGCCAGGCGGGGTGCGGAGAGCCGAAGTAACGCTCCACGTTCTGCCGGGCGATCTCGGCGAAGTCCTCGCGGCGCTCGTAGGAGTGCAGCATGCCCTGCTCGCCGATGGCGCGCAGGAGGAAGGTACTGAGCGCTCCGGAGCCGACACCGGCTTCCACGACGCGGGCGCCGGGGAAGATGTCGCCGAAGGCCAGGATCTGCCCCGCGTCCTTGGGATAGACCACGGCGGCGCCGCGGGGCATGGACAGGACGTAGTCGGGGAGCAGGGGGCGCAGCGCGAGATAGGCGACGTTTCCCGTGGTACGGACAACACTGCCCTCGGGAGCACCGATCAGCTCGTCGTGCGGGAAAGAACCCTTGTGGGTGTGGAAGTTCTTTCCGGCCTCGAGCGTGAAGGTGTAGTGGCGTCCCTTGGGGTCGGTGAGCTGGACCTGGTCCCCGACTTTGAATGGGCCGCGACGACGGGCGGCACCGGTCGGTTCGGACATGCGGCCAGCCTACCGGTATTTCGGAGTCCCCCATTTTCGGGGGCCTTTCCGGGGGCCTTCGGCCGCCCGCGTGCCCGGTGGCGGAGAGTCAGGCCGCGGGCCGGGCCATCGCCGCGACGAAGGCGCGTTCGACGTCGGCGGTGGAGAGGACTCCGTAGATCTCGCCGGTGTCCTCGACGACCAGGTACTCGGTGGCGGGGGTCGCCTTGAGCCGGTCCAGCAGAGCCTCGCCCGCGAGTTCCGCGGGGACCTTCATGCCCTCGGTGAGGTCCTGGGCGAGGCCGCTGACGGCTACCCAGGGGCGGCGGTGTTCGGGGACTCCGACGATGGCTGCCTCGCGGACGACGCCCTTGGGGTTGCCCTGTCCGTCGACGACCACGAGGGCACGGGCGCCCGCCTCGTTGGCACGGCGGAGTGCCTCGGAGAGCGGAGTGGCGGACTCGACGGGGACCGCGCGCCGCGTCAGGGTGCGGGCGCGCAGGTCCGGGAGGTGCTCGCGCAGCCTGGCCATGCGCAGGCTGTTGCCCGCGCCGGTCCAGATGATTCCGGCGAGGATCGCGGCGAGCAGAGCGTCGGTCACGGTCTCGAAGCCGCTGATCTCGCTGGTGGCGTTGCCGAGGGCGCCGGTGTGGGTGAGGAGGGGCAGGCCGACGAGAACGGCGACGGCCAGGCCCCGGCCGACCCATGCGGCGGCGATGGTGCCGCTCATCGGCTTGCCGGTGATCTTCCAGACGACGGCGCGCAGCATGCGTCCGCCGTCGAGGGGGAGGCCGGGCAGCAGGTTGAAGGCGGCGACGATGAGGTTGGAGATCATCAGTCCGGCGAGGAGCACCCCGGGGACGGTGCCGGCTTCGACGAACTGCAGGGGGATGTAGAAGAGGCCGCCCAGCACCAGGGAGAGCAGGGGACCCACGAAGGCGAGGACGAACTCGCGGCCGGGGGTCTCGGACTCCTTCTCGATCTCGGAGACGCCGCCGAAGAACTGGAGCTGGATGCGGCGGACCGGCAGCTTGTAGCGCAGGGCGGCGACGGTGTGCGCGAGCTCGTGGACGAGGACGGAGGCGTAGAAGGCGATCGCGAAGAACAGTGCGACCAGGTAGCGGGCGGCGCCGAGTTCCGGCAGCACGCGGTCGAGCTGACCGCCGAAGACCCACGTGATCAGCGCGGCGACGACGAACCAGCTGGGCGCCACGTACACGGGCACGCCGAAGGGGCGGCCCATGAGGAGGCCGCCGCCCGGATCTGCGGGGCGGCGCGGTTTGCCTTTCTCCGGCCCGGTGCCGGGGTCGGAACCCCCTGCGCCGGGCTTCGGGCGCCCGCTGTCGCCGCTCTCGTCCACGGGGTCCTTTCGGTCGGTGGCGTCCTGCCACGATCATGCAGTCTGCGAGCTCTGTGGTCGATGGTATGCCGCTGGGTGTCGGTGGCGGGTCGTAGGGTCTGCGACATGACCTCCGTACCGCGCCCGCCTCGGCCACCCTCGTCCCTGTCGCCGTCGCGCGCGAGCGATTTCATGCAATGCCCGTTGCTGTACCGCTTCCGGGTCATCGACAAGCTGCCCGAGAAGCCCAGTGAGGCAGCTACCCGGGGCACGCTGGTGCATGCGGTGCTGGAGCGCCTGTTCGACTCCCCGGCGGGGGACCGTACGGCGCCGAAGGCCAAGGCGCTGATCCCCGGCCAGTGGGACCGGCTGCTCGAGTCGAAGCCCGAGCTGACCGAGCTGTTCGACGGGGACGCCGGGAGTGAGCGCCTCGCCGGGTGGCTGCGCGAGGCGGAGCAGCTGGTGGAGCGGTGGTTCTCGCTGGAGGACCCGACCCGGCTGGAGCCGGCCGAGCGTGAGCTGTTCGTCGAGACGGAGCTGGATTCGGGGCTGCGGCTGCGCGGTGTGATCGACCGGATCGACGTGGCTCCCACCGGCGAGGTCCGGATCGTGGACTACAAGACGGGCAAGGCCCCGCGTCCGGAGTACGCGGAGGGCGCGCTGTTCCAGATGAAGTTCTACGCCCTGGTGATCTGGCGTCTGAAGAACGTGCTGCCCAGGCGGCTCCAGCTCGTCTATCTGGGCAGCGGTGACGTCCTGACGTACGACCCCGTTCCGGCCGACCTGGAGCGGGTGGAGCGCAAACTGCTGGCCCTGTGGGACGCGATCCGGCTGGCTACGGAGACGGGCGAGTGGCGGCCGCGGCCGACGAAGCTCTGCGGCTGGTGCGATCACCGTGCGGTCTGTCCCGAGTTCGGTGGGACTCCCCCGGTGTATCCCCTGTCGGTACGCCCTGCGGAGTCGGAGGAAGGTGTCCAGGGCAGAATGGAGCCGGTCCGGGCAGAGGCCGGCCAACCGGCGGCCCTCGAAGGCCCTTAAGGAGATTCCGTGGCTATCCGCGTCCTGCTGGTCGATGACCAACCACTGCTGCGCACCGGTTTCCGGATGATCCTGGAGGCCGAGGGCGATCTCGCGGTGGTCGGGGAGGCCGGCGACGGTCTGCAGGCCATCGACCAGGTGCGGGCGCTGCAGCCCGATGTCGTGCTCATGGACATCCGGATGCCGCGGATGGACGGTGTCGAGGCGACCCGTCAGATCACCGGCCCCGGACGCGACGGTCCGGCGAAGGTCCTCGTGCTGACGACGTTCGATCTCGACGAGTACGTGGTGGAGGCGCTGCGCGCCGGAGCCAGCGGCTTCCTGCTGAAGGACGCTCCGGCCAATGAGCTGGTGCAGGCCATCCGCGTGGTGGCGGCGGGCGAGGCGATGCTGGCGCCGAGCATCACGCGCCGGCTGCTCGACAAGTACGCGGACCATCTGCCGTCGGGCGAGGAGCCCGTCCCGGACGCGCTCCACACGCTCACGGAGCGCGAGGTGGAAGTGCTGAAGCTCGTGGCGCGGGGCCTGTCGAACGCGGAGATCGCCGCCGACCTGTTCGTGAGCGAGACGACGGTCAAGACCCATGTGGGCCACGTGCTGACGAAGCTGGGCCTGCGCGACCGGGTGCAGGCGGCTGTCTACGCCTACGAGAGCGGTCTGGTGCGTCCCGGCGCCCAGTGAGCCGGGGCGGTACAGGCGGTGCGTACGGTGATGCGGTCCGGGGCAGTTGCCCCGGACCGCATCGCCGTTCCGCAAGGTGCCGCGTCAGCTGCGGGCGAGCTCCCAGAGCTGCAGGTCGGCCGAGGCGTTGACCGCCCACTCCACACCGTTCAGGCCGACACGCGAGGCGACGTACTGCTTGCCCTGCCAGACCGGGAGGACGGGGACGTCGTCGGCCACGATGTCCTGGATCTTCGTGAAGGTCCCGGACGCCGCGCTGCGGTCGGCCGCGCGGCGGGACTGGGGAATGAGCGTGTCCTGGGCGAGCGCCGACTCGTAGGGCGAGTTGAGGAAGTTGTTCTTGTCGAGGAACGGCGCCGTGTAGTTGTCCGGGTCCGGGAAGTCCGGGAACCAGCCCATCCCGTAAACGGCGTAGTCACCGTTCTTCTGGGCCGGGCGGTACTTGGACCACGGAGTGCCCACGACGTCGACCTCGAAGAGCTTCGAGTCGTTGAGCTGCTTCGCCAGCAGCTTGTACTCGGAGGCGGTGGCGGGACCGTAGTGGTCGGTCGTGTAGTTCAGCGTGAACTTCACCGGGGTGTCGATGCCGGCCTTCTCCAGGGTTTCCGCGGCGCCTGTGACGCTCGGCTCCCCGTACTTGTTGAAGAACGAGTTGGTGTGTCCGGTCACTCCGGACGGGATCAGCGAGTAGAGCGGCTCGGCGGTGCTGCCGTACACGCCGGTCGCGATGGACCCCCGGTCGATGACCTGGGCCATCGCCTGGCGCACGGCCTTGTCCTTCACCGCCGGGTCCTCGGTGTTGAAGGCGAGGTAGCTGATGGCGAGGCCGGGCATCTCGGTGAGCTCGATGCCTTCCTTCGGCTGCTCGAGCATCTGCTGGGCCTGCTCGGGCGACATGGTGCGCGTCATCATGTCGATCTCGTCGTCCTCGAGCGCCTTGCCCATCGCCGCCGCGTCGGGGAAGAGGTTCAGCTCGACCTTGTCGTTGAGGACCTTCAGGTCGCCCTTGTACTTGGGGTTCCGGGTGAAGACGACCTTGACGACCTGGTCGTCCTTGACCTCGGGCTCCATGGTGTACGGACCCGAGCCGTCGACCTGGAAGCCGTCGCGGGCGGCCTTGGCGGGGTACTTGTCCTTCTGGACGATCCCGGCGGGCGGCGTGGCGAGCTTGTAGGGGAAGGTCGCGTCCGAGGTCTTCAGGTGGAAGACGATCTGCTTCGGACCCTTGGTCTCGATCGTGTCGATGTTCGCGAGCAGGCCCACCGGGCCGCTTTCGTCCTTGATGTCCAGGACGCGCTGGATCGAGTACTTCACGTCCTCCGGCGTGACGGGCGTGCCGTCGGAGAAGGTGAGGCCGTCGCGCAGGGTGCAGCGGTAGCTCTCGCTCGCCGTGTCGGTGAACTCGCAGCTCCGGGCCGCTTCGGGAACGGGCTCACCGCCGCCGCGCGGGATGTGGGTCAGGGTCTGCACCGTCTGGCGCAGGACGTTCCAGACACCCGCTTCGTAGCCGATCGCCGGGTCGAGCGGCGCGGTGTTGTCCTTGGAGGCGACGAACTGGTCCGTTGTCCCGACGACGATGGCATCGCCCCCGTCGTCCGACCCGCCACAGGCGGCGAGAACGGGCGCGAGCAGGCCGATCACGGCCGGCAGCACCAGCGTCTTGCGGTTCATCTGGACGTACTCCCTCATTCCGACATGTGAGATGACCGAGGTTAGTGGGAGCCGTGGAAGGGCTTGACCGGGGCGATCCGGCCACGTATGCACTCGGTGATGACAGATGACCGCGCGTTCACATCACGCTCGGGAATGATTCGTACACCGCTTCATGAACCGGGACACATGGGCTGCCGAAACGGACACTCGGGGTGATCCCGAAAGGGTCCGACCGTCACGGCGCGTGACGAACCTCACGCCCGGACTGATGACGACGTCTTGACATGAACCTGCATTACGCGTGCTGTTCCGTGATCAGCCGGCGCAGGAACGCGAGATCCACGTGCTCGAGGGAGGGCACCACCACGCGTCCGGGCGCGGCGGCGATCGGAGCGACGGACGGCACGGCGACCACACGGCAGCCCGCGGCCTCCGCCGCGGCGACGCCCGTCGCGGTGTCCTCGACGACCGCGCAGCGCCGGGGGTCGGCCGCGAATCCGGCGGCCGCCGCGAGGTACGGCTCCGGGTGGGGCTTCGTGCGGGTGACCTCGTCACCCGCGACAGTGAGCGCGAAGTGGTGGTGCCCCACCGAGTCCAGCACCCGGTCGATGATGCGCCGGTGCGAGGCGGACACGAGGGCGGTGGGCACCCTGTGCGCGGCGAGCTCGGCGAGCAGCCGTGCGGCGCCCGGCATGAGCGGCACGCCACGTGCGATGCGCTTCTCGAAGCGGTCGTTGAGGAGCACCGTGAGCTCTTCGATGGAGATGTCGGCACCGGTGACCTCGATCAGGTACCCGGCGCTGCGGGTCATCGGACCTCCGACGACGATGTCGCGCCAGGATTCGTCCAGGCGGTGCCCGAGGTCGGCGAAGACCTCGGCCTCCACGTCCCACCAGAATCCCTCGGTATCGACCAGGGTGCCGTCCATGTCGAGAAGGACGGCCTGCAGGGCGGAGCCTTCGGCCGTACGGGTCAAGGACGCGGGGACCGTACTGGTCATCCGGTACACCTCCATGAGGGACGAGAAGGCCGGCCGCCTTCCCGGTGGGAACGGCGACCGGCCTGCACTGGACCGACCAGTCTACGACTCGTGCGGGGACGACGCATGGAGCGGCGCCCTGCCGCGCGTTGAACAGCTGACTACCGTGCGTTGAAGTACTTGGCCTCGGGGTGGTGGATGACGATCGCGTCGGTGGACTGCTCGGGGTGCAGCTGGAACTCCTCGGAGAGCTTCACCCCGATGCGCTCGGGCTCCAGGAGCGCCGCGATCTTCGCCCGGTCCTCCAGGTCCGGGCAGGCCCCGTAGCCGAGGGAGAAGCGCGCTCCGCGGTACTTCAGGGCGAACATGTCCTCGACGTCCGAAGGGTCCTCCCCGGCGAAGCCCAGCTCGCTGCGGACCCGTGCGTGCCAGTACTCGGCGAGCGCCTCGGCCAGCTGCACGGACAGCCCGTGCAGCTCCAGGTAGTCGCGGTAGGAGTTCGCCTCGAAGAGCTCGGCGGTGGCCCCGCCGATCTTCGAGCCGACCGTGACGACCTGGAGGCCGATCACGTCCGTCTCACCCGACTCCTCGGGGCGGAAGAAGTCCGCGAGGCACAGACGGCGGCCGCGGCGCTGGCGCGGGAAGGTGAAGCGGGTGCGCTCCGAGCCGTCCTCGTGCAGCAGGATCAGGTCGTCACCCTTGGACACGCACGGGAAGTAGCCGTAGACGACGGCCGCCTCCAGCAGGTTCTCGGTGTGGAGCTTGTCGAGCCAGCCGCGCAGGTGCGGGCGGCCCTCGGTCTCCACCAGCTCCTCGTACGTCGGCCCGTCGCCCGCACGGGCCTGCTTGAGGCCCCACTGGCCCTTGAAGAGGGCTCCCTCGTCCAGCCAGGAGGCGTACTCCTTGAGCTGGATGCCCTTGACCACGCGGGTGCCCCAGAACGGCGGCTCGGGGACCGGGTTGGTGACGGAGACGTCGGAACGCACGCCCTCCTCCGGCTCCTCGACCTCCGGTACGGCGGTGTCCCGCTTGGGCACCCTGCGCTGCTTCAGCTCGGGAAGCGTGGCACCCGGGACGCCCCGCTTGACCGCGATGAGGGCGTCCATGAGCCGCAGCCCCTCGAACGCGTCGCGGGCGTAGCGGACCTCGCCCTCGTAGATCTCGTGCAGGTCCTGCTCGACGTAGGCCCGGGTGAGGGCGGCACCGCCCAGGATGACCGGGTAGTCGGCCGCCATCCTGCGCTGGTTCAGCTCCTCCAGGTTCTCCTTCATGATCACCGTCGACTTCACCAGGAGACCGGACATGCCGATGACATCGGCCCGGTGCTCCTCGGCGGCGTCCAGGATCGCGGCGACGGGCTGCTTGATGCCCAGGTTGACGACGTTGTAGCCGTTGTTCGACAGGATGATGTCGACGAGGTTCTTGCCGATGTCGTGGACGTCGCCGCGGACGGTGGCCAGCACGATGGTGCCCTTGCCCTCGGCGTCCGACTTCTCCATGTGCGGTTCGAGGTGGGCCACCGCCGTCTTCATGACCTCGGCGGACTGCAGCACGAAGGGCAGCTGCATCTGCCCGGAGCCGAAGAGCTCGCCGACGACCTTCATGCCCGCGAGCAGGGTGTCGTTGACGATGTCGAGCGCGGGACGGCTCTGCAGGGCTTCGTCGAGGTCCGTCTCCAGACCGTTCTTCTCACCGTCGATGATGCGGCGCTGCAGTCGCTCGTCCAGCGGCAGGGCCAGGAGCTCCTCGGCCTTGCCCTCCTTCATCGACTTCATGTTGACGCCCTCGAACAGCTCCATGAGCCGCTGGAGGGGGTCGTACCCCTCGGCGCGCCGGTCGTAGACGAGATCGAGTGCGACCTTGACCTGTTCCTCCTCCAGCCGCGCGATGGGCAGGATCTTGGAGGCGTGCACGATCGCGGAGTCCAGGCCGGCCTTGACGCACTCGTCGAGGAACACGGAGTTCAGGACGACGCGGGCGGCCGGGTTGAGGCCGAAGGAGATGTTGGACAGGCCGAGCGTGGTCTGGACGTCGGGGTGGCGCTTCTTCAGCTCCCGGATTGCTCCGATCGTGGCGACGCCGTCCTTGCGGGACTCCTCCTGACCGGTGCAGATGGTGAAGGTCAGGGTGTCGATGAGGATGTCGGACTCGTGGATGCCCCAGTTCCCGGTCAGGTCCTCGATCAGGCGCTCGGCGATGGCGACCTTGTGCTCGACGGTGCGGGCCTGGCCCTCCTCGTCGATGGTCAGCGCGATCAGCGCGGCGCCGTGCTCTGAGGCCAGCGCGCTGACCTGGGCGAAGCGGGACTCGGGCCCGTCGCCGTCCTCGTAGTTGACGGAGTTGAGCACCGCTCGTCCGCCGAGCTTCTCCAGGCCGGCCCGCAGGACGGGCAGCTCGGTGGAGTCCAGGACGATGGGCAGCGTGGAGGCCGTGGCGAAGCGTCCCGCCAGCTCCTCCATGTCGGCCACGCCGTCGCGGCCGACGTAGTCGACGCAGAGGTCGAGCATGTGCGCGCCCTCCCGGATCTGGTCGCGGGCCATCTCCACGCAGTCGTCCCAGCGCGCCTCGAGCATGGCCTCGCGGAACTTCTTCGACCCGTTGGCGTTCGTACGCTCGCCGATCGCCAGGTAGGAGGTGTCCTGGCGGAACGGAACGGTCTGGTAGAGGGAGGCGGCGCCCGGCTCGGGGCGCGGCTCGCGGACGGTGGGGGCCACGCCCCGCACGCGCTCGACGACCTGGCGCAGGTGTTCGGGCGTGGTCCCGCAGCAGCCGCCGATCAGGGAGAGGCCGTACTCGCGTACGAAGGTCTCCTGGGCGTCGGCCAGTTCCGACGGGGACAGCGGGTAGTGCGCGCCGTTCTTGCCGAGCACCGGCAGGCCCGCGTTCGGCATGCAGGAGAGCGGGATGCGGGAGTGCCGGGCGAGGTAGCGCAGGTGCTCGCTCATCTCGGCCGGGCCGGTGGCACAGTTCAGGCCGATCATGTCGATGCCGAGCGGCTCGAGCGCGGTCAGTGCGGCGCCGATCTCGGAGCCGAGCAGCATCGTGCCGGTCGTCTCGACGGTGACGGAGCAGATGACCGGCAGGTCGGCGCCGGTGGCTTCGAGGGCGCGCCGGGCGCCGATGACGGAGGCCTTGGTCTGCAGCAGGTCCTGGGTGGTCTCGATCAGGAGCGCGTCGGCGCCGCCGGCGATCATGCCTTCGGCGTTCTGCTGGTAGGCGTCGCGGAGCTTGCCGTACGGGGCGTGGCCGAGGGTCGGCAGTTTGGTACCCGGCCCCATCGAGCCGAGCACCCAGCGCTGCTGCCCGGTGGAGGCGGTGAACTCGTCGGCGACCTCACGGGCGATACGGGCTCCGGATTCGGAGAGCTCGAAGACCCGCTCGGGAATGTCGTACTCGCCCAGGGCCGCGAGGTTGGCTCCGAACGTGTTCGTCTCGACGCAGTCCACGCCGACGGCGAAGTACTCCTCATGCACCGAACGGACGATGTCGGGCCGGGTGACGTTGAGGATCTCGTTACAGCCCTCCAGGTCCTCGAAGTCCTCGAGGGTGGGGTCCTGGGCCTGCAGCATCGTGCCCATGGCGCCGTCGGCCACCACCACACGGGTGGCGAGCGCCTCGCGGAGGGCTGCGGCTCGGGTGCGGCTGTCAGCGGCGGGGGTCTGCAACGAGGCCATGGATGTTCTCCCTGGGATGCGACGGCTGTCGGCTTTGCGCCCTTCTGCGGAGGAGGGCACGCCGCCAGCCTAGCCGGGCGGGGCCCGGCCCGGTCGTCGCGTCCCACGGGGCGGACTGCATGCTGTGCGAGGAACGGGCCCGGTCGCGCGGTGACGCAGAATCTTCGACCGACCGGACATAGGTCGGCATCGACCGATAGTGTTCAGCATTGTCGAACCGAGGTGGAGGAGTACGGCGCGATGGCCAAGAACATCCAGTCGCTCGAGCGGGCAGCAGCGATGCTGCGTCTGCTGGCGGGCGGCGAGCGTCGGCTCGGGCTGTCCGACATCTCCTCCTCGCTGGGGCTGGCCAAGGGCACCGCGCACGGCATCCTGCGCACCCTGCAGCACGAGGGCTTCGTCGAGCAGGACGCCGCCTCCGGCCGCTATCAGCTCGGCGCCGAACTGCTGCGCCTGGGCAACAGCTATCTCGACGTGCACGAGCTGCGGGCCCGCGCCCTCGTCTGGACCGACGACCTGGCACGTTCCAGCGGCGAGAGCGTCCACCTGGGCGTGCTGCACCAGCACGGCGTGCTGATCGTCCACCACGTCTTCCGGCCCGACGACAGCCGCCAGGTACTGGAGGTCGGGGCCATGCAGCCGCTGCACTCCACCGCTCTCGGCAAGGTGCTCTCCGCCTACGACCCCGTGGCGCACAGCGAGGTCGTCGAGGTGGAGCGCCGGCCCTTCACGCCGCGCACGGTCACCGCCGAGCAGGAGTTCGAGTCACTGCTCGACCTGATCCGGGCGCAGGGCTGGGCCTCCGACGTGGAGGAGACCTGGGAGGGGGTGGCCGCGGTGGCCGCACCCATTCACGACCGGCGGCGGATGCCCGTGGGCGCCGTGGCCGTGACGGGCGCCGTGGAGCGGGTCAGCCCCGGCGGTGACCTGCGCCCCGAGCTCATCGCCGCGGTACGGGACTGCGCCCGCGCCGTCTCCCGGGATCTGGGTGCCGGGCGCTTCTGAGCCCGCACCGCGCCGTCGGTAACGATCGAGTCCCGCACCGGGTCCCGAGCCACAGAACTCTTGACGCGTCGTTCATTGGGGAGAAACATTGCCGTTCACCGGTCGGCATTGCCGAACACCTAACGGCAATACGCGTTAGGGTGTGACAGTGCCGAGGGCCGGTCAAGCCCTTACAGGTGACGTGCCCTCAATGAGGGGTACCCACCTGGGGCGCGATCCACCGGAGGGACCCGGTGTTTCGCCTTCCCATGGACGAAGGACAAAGGAGTCGCGGGTGTCCAGCTCCGACATCTTCATCGGCGAGACCATCGGTACCGCCATACTCATCCTGCTCGGCGGCGGTGTCTGTGCCGCCGTCACGCTCAAGCACTCGAAGGCGCGGAACGCCGGCTGGCTGGCCATCACCTTCGGGTGGGGCTTCGCCGTACTGACCGGCGCCTATCTCTCGGCCGGCGTGTCCGGTGCCCACCTCAATCCGGCCGTCACGATCGGCGTCGCGATTCAGGGCGGCACCCCGTGGAGCGAAGTACCGCTGTACTTCGCTTCCCAGCTGCTCGGCGCGATGATCGGCGCGGTGCTGGTCTGGGCCGTGTACTACGGGCAGTTCCACGCACACCTCAACGACCCGGAGATCGTGAAGGGCCCTCCCGCCGAGGAGGGCATGGTCGACCAGTCGGCCGCTCCGAAGGCGGGCCCCGTACTCGGGATCTTCTCCACGGGTCCTGAGATCCGCAACGTCGTACAGAACCTGGTCACGGAGATCATCGCCACCGCCGTCCTGATCCTGGCGATCCTCACCCAGGGCCTCAACAACGAGGGCAAGGGCCTCGGGACGCTCGGCGTCCTGATCACCGCTCTGGTGGTCGTCGGAATCGGTCTCTCGCTCGGTGGTCCGACCGGCTACGCGATCAACCCGGTTCGCGACCTCGGTCCGCGTATCGTGCACGCGCTGCTGCCACTGCCGAACAAGGGCGGTTCCGACTGGGGCTACGCCTGGGTACCGGTAGTAGGACCCCTCGTAGGCGCCGCCCTGGCGGGCGGGCTCTACAACCTCGCCTTCGCCTGAGCCGTAAAACCCCTCGACACCACAGACCTCCGGGAGCACACCGTGACCGACGCACACACCACCGGGCCGTTCATCGCGGCCATCGACCAGGGCACCACGTCCAGTCGCTGCATCGTCTTCGACAAGGACGGCCGGATCGTCTCCGTCGACCAGAAGGAGCACGAGCAGATCTTCCCCAAGCCGGGCTGGGTCGAGCACAACGCGACAGAGATCTGGGAGAACGTCCAGGAAGTCGTCGCCGGGGCGGTCGTCAAGGCGGGAATCACCTCCGCCGACGTCAAGGCGATCGGCATCACCAACCAGCGCGAGACCACCCTGCTCTGGGACAAGAACACCGGTGAGCCCGTCCACAACGCCCTCGTCTGGCAGGACACCCGCACCGACGCGCTCTGCAAGGAACTCGGCCGCAACGTCGGCCAGGACCGCTTCCGCCGCGAGACGGGGCTGCCGCTCGCGTCGTACTTCGCCGGTCCGAAGGTCCGCTGGCTGCTCGACAACGTCGAAGGGCTGCGCGAGCGCGCCGAGCGGGGCGACATCCTCTTCGGCACCATGGACTCCTGGGTCATCTGGAACCTGACCGGCGGCACCGACGGCGGCGTCCACGTCACCGACGTCACCAACGCCTCCCGCACCCTCCTGATGAACCTGCACACGATGCGGTGGGACGACAAGATCGTCCAGTCGATGAACATCCCGCCGGCCGTGCTGCCGGAGATCCGGTCCTCCGCCGAGGTGTACGGAACCGCCAAGGGCGGCGTCCTCGACGGCATCCCGGTGGCCTCCGCGCTCGGCGACCAGCAGGCCGCGCTGTTCGGCCAGACCTGTTTCTCCCAGGGCGAGGCCAAGTCCACGTACGGCACCGGCACCTTCATGCTGATGAACACCGGCCACACCCCGGTGAACTCGTACAACGGACTGCTGACGACCGTCGGTTACCAGATCGGCGACCAGAAGCCGGTGTACGCCCTGGAGGGGTCCATCGCCGTCACCGGTTCGCTGGTGCAGTGGATGCGCGACCAGATGGGTCTGATCAAGTCCGCGGCCGAGATCGAGACGCTCGCGTCCTCGGTCGAGGACAACGGGGGCGCGTACTTCGTGCCGGCGTTCTCCGGTCTGTTCGCCCCCTACTGGCGTCCCGACGCCCGCGGTGTCATCGCCGGCCTCACCCGGTACGTGACCAAGGCGCACATCGCCCGTGCCGTGCTCGAGGCCACCGCCTGGCAGACCCGCGAGATCAGTGACGCCATGACCAAGGACTCCGGCGTCGAGCTGACCGCTCTCAAGGTCGACGGCGGCATGACCTCCAACAACCTGCTGATGCAGACGCTCTCCGACTTCCTGGACGCGCCCGTGGTGCGTCCCATGGTCGCCGAGACCACCTGCCTCGGCGCCGCCTACGCCGCCGGCCTCGCCGTCGGCTTCTGGCCGGACACCGACGCGCTGCGCGCCAACTGGCGCCGGGCCGCCGAGTGGACACCCCGGATGGACGCGGGCACCCGCGACCGCGAGTACAAGAGCTGGCTCAAGGCCGTGGAGCGTTCCATGGGCTGGCTCGACGAAGACACTGCCGAGGAGTAAAACGACATGACCACCCTGCAGAGCGTCCCCGCCCTCGGGACGCATCCGGCCTCCGGCTCCCTTCCGAGCCGCGCCGAGACCCGGGAGCAGCTTTCCAAGGCGACGTACGACCTCCTGGTGATCGGCGGCGGCATCCTGGGCATCTCCACCGCCTGGCACGCCGCGCAGTCCGGGCTGCGGGTGGCTCTGGTGGACGCCGGCGACTTCGCCGGCGCCACCTCCTCCGCCTCCTCCAAGCTCCTCCACGGCGGTCTGCGCTACCTGCAGACCGGCGCGGTGAAGCTGGTCGCGGAGAACCACTTCGAGCGGCGCGCGGTGTCCCGTCAGGTAGCCCCGCACCTGGCCAATCCGCTCACCTTCTACCTCCCCGTCTACAAGGGCGGGCCGCACGGCGCGGCCAAGCTCGGGGCGGGCGTCTTCGCCTACTCGGCGCTGTCCGGGTTCGGTGACGGCGTCGGCCATGTGATCAGCCCGGCGAGGGCACAGCGCGATGTGCCCGAGCTGCGCACGGACAATCTGAAGGCCGTCGCGGTCTACGGCGACGACCAGATGAACGACGCCAGGATGGCGCTGATGACGGTCCGCGCGGCCGTCGACGCCGGCGCCGTCGTCCTCAACCACGCCGCGGTGACCGGGCTGCGCTTCACCCGGGGCCGGGTCACCGGGGCGGAGCTGGAGGACCGTCAGGACGGCACGGAGTTCGGTGTGGACGCCCGTCTCGTCCTGAACGCCACCGGCCCGTGGGTCGACCACCTGCGGAAGATGGAGAACCCCGACGCGGCTCCTTCCATACGCCTGTCCAAGGGCGCGCACCTGGTCCTCAAGCGCACCCGCCCCTGGAAGGCCGCGCTGGCCACCCCGATCGACAAGTACAGGATCACGTTCGCGCTGCCGTGGGAGGACATGCTGCTGCTCGGCACGACCGACGAGGAGTACGAGGGCGACCCGGCCGATGTCGCGGTCACCGAGAAGGACACCGCGCAGATCCTGGACGAGGCGGCGTTCTCCGTCCGCGACCAGCAGCTGTCACGCGACCTGATCACGTACGCGTTCGCGGGCCTGCGCGTCCTGCCGGGCGGTCCCGGCGGCACGTCCAAGGCGAAGCGGGAGACCGTCGTGACGGAGGGCCGCGGCGGCATGCTGTCGGTCGCGGGCGGCAAGTGGACGACGTTCCGCCACATCGGCCGTACGGTGATGAACAAGCTGGCCGCACTGCCCGGGCACCCCCTCACCGAGGACATGGAGCCGATGTCGCGGCTGCCGCGGAAGCTGCCGCTCCCCGGCATCGCGAACCCCAACGCGGTCGCGCACCGGCTGATGGTCGACGGTGGCACGCCCGGTCCGCGGATGCCGGCCGACACGGCCCGGCACCTCGCCACCCACTACGGATCGCTCGCCTTCGACATCGCGCGGCTGGCGAACGAGAACCCGGCGCTGGCGGCCCGTATCCACCCGGACGCGCCGGAGATCTGGGCGCAGGTCGCGTACGCACGTGACCGCGAGTGGGCCGAGACGGCGGACGACGTGCTGCGCCGCCGGACGACGCTCACGATCCGGGGTCTGGCGACGGACGGGATCCGGGCCCAGGTCGAGGAGGTACTGGCCGACAGGCGCTGACGGTCGGCACAGCACACCGCAGGGGCGGCTCCGGGGGAGCCGCCCCTGCGGTGTGCCTCCGTGGGACGCGCCACACAGCTGCCATACGGGTGCAACGTGACGCGGGGACAGTGGAGGGATGACCGCACACGAGGGTTTCCGTCTGTCGGTGGCACTGAACGGTGCCGGGTCCCATCCCGCCGCACCCGCACGGCCGTTCACGCCCGAGGCGTACGCCTCCCTGGTGCGCGGCGCCGAGGAGGACGGGTTCCGGCTGCGGCCCGCCGTACTCCCGGTCACCGCCGACCTGGTGCCCGTCCTGCAGCGGCGGGGGCTCTTCCGCACCGAGTACACCGCCCTGACCCTGCGCGGCCACCTCGGTCCGGCCGGGGTCTGACGCCCCGTCTCTCCACGCATCGGAAGGAAAGGTCCTCGTGAAGTTCTCCGTGCTCTCCCTCATCGGGCACGCCCCGCACCCGCTGACGGGCGAACTCCCCTCGGCGGCCGACCGGTTCCACGAGGTGATCGAGACCGCGACGGCTGCGGAGCGCCTCGGTTTCGACGCCTGTTCGGTCGGGGAGCGGCACGCCGGGCCGTTCCTCTCCTCCAGTCCCGGCGTGGTACTGGGCGCGCTGGCCGCACGTACGAGCACCATCAGGCTGCTGACCGGGGTCACGGTCGTCGCGATCCTCGATCCGGTGCGGGTGGCGGAGGACTTCGCGACGCTCGACCAGATATCGCGCGGCCGGATCGAGCTCGTCGTGGGCAAGGGTGCGGAGGCCGGGCACTTCGATCTGTTCGGGCTCGACGAGGAGCGGCAGTGGGATCTGCAGAAGGAGAAGTACGAGCTGCTGCGGCGGCTGTGGACCGAGGAAGGGGTCGACTGGGAGGGCGAGTTCCGTCCGTCCCTGAAGAACGTGACGACCGTGCCGCGTCCGTACGCCGGGCTGCCGCGCATCTGGCACGGCTCGGCGACCAGCCTCAACTCCCCCGAACTCGCCGCGAAGCACGGCGATCCGCTCTTCACGGCCAACGCGATCCAGCCCCGTGAGGCGTACGCCCGGCTCATCGCCCACTACCGGGAACGGTTCGAGGCGCACGGACACGACCCGGCCGATGCGCGGGTGGCGGCGGGGTCGGGCGGGCTGCTCATCGCGGACAGCTCGCAGCGTGCCGTCGAACGATACAAGGAGCTCTACGAGGCCAGGGTCGCCCAGTCGTTCAGACCGCATCTGGAGGGCAGGGCAGGCTACAACACCCCGTTCCGCACGATCGAGGACGCCATCGCGAACGGGCCGCAGCTCATCGGGTCCCCGCAGCAGATCATCGACAAGGTCCTCGGCTGCCACTCGGTGTACCGGCACGACCTGCAGTCGATCACCGTGGACGGTTTCGGTCTGCCGCACGGCGAACAGCTGGAGACCCTGCAGCGGTTCGCCGAGGAGGTCGCCCCGGTACTGCGACGCGAGGCGCCCTCCACGCTCTGGGAGTGACCCCGGGCCCGCACGGGGCCCGGGGCGCCGGGCCCTCAGGCCCTTGCCGGAGCCTTGGCGAAGGGGACCTGGGCGGGGCCGGGGTCGGCCGGACCGTCCGGGTGGGCCCACAGGCCCCGGGCGGCGAGCCGGGGAAGGACGCCTTCGCCGAACCAGTACGCCTCCTCGAGGTGCGGGTACCCGGAGAGGATGAACTCGTCGATGCCGAGCCGGTGGTACTCCTCGATGCGCTCGACGACCTCCTCGTGGCTGCCGACGAGCGCGGTGCCCGCACCGCCCCGGACCAGGCCGATGCCCGCCCACAGGTTGGGGTGGATCTCCAGGCCGTCGCGGCCGCCGCCGTGCAGGGCGAGCATCCGCTTCTGCCCGTCGGACTCGCTGCGGGCCAGGCCCTCCTGGACGGAGCGCACGGTGGCGGGGTCGAAGCCCGCCAGGAGGCGGTCCGCCTCGGCCCAGGCCCGCTCGGAGGTGTCACGGGCGATGACGTGGAGCCGGATGCCGAAGCGCAGGGTGCGGCCCTCGCGCTCGGCCAGCCCGCGTATCCAGGCGATCTTCTCCGCTACCTGGGCGGGCGGTTCGCCCCAGGTGAGGTAGACGTCCGCGTGGCGGGCTGCGACCACACCGGCGGCGGGCGAGGAGCCGCCGAAGTACACCTCGGGCACCGGGTCGGGCACCCGGGTGAGCCGGGCGTCCTCGACGGTGAGGTGCTCGCCCTTCATGTCCACGGTCCTGCCCGCCCACAGGTCCCGGACGATCTCCAGGAACTCTCCGGTCCGGGCGTAGCGCGCGTCCTTGTCGAGGAAGTCCCCGTACGCGCGCTGCTCATGGCTCTCCCCGCCCGTCACCACGTTGAGCAGCAGCCGTCCCCCGGTCTGGCGCTGGTAGGTGGAGGCCATCTGCGCGGCGAGGGTGGGCGAGAGGAAACCGGGCCTGAAGGCGACCAGGAACTTCAGGCGTTCGGTGTGCTGGCTGACCATGGCCGTGGTCAGCCAGGCGTCCTCGCACCAGGCACCGGTGGGGGTCAGCACCCCTTCGAAGCCGAGGTCCTCGGCGGCACGGGCGATCTGGGCCAGGTAGCGGACGGTGGGCGGACGGTCGCCGCCCGCCGCCGTGACGGGGGTGCCGTGCCCGCCTCCGACGACGTGGCGGCTGTCGCCGTTGGTGGGCAGGAACCAGTGGAAGGTGAGAGTCACCGGTGATCTCCGTTCGGGGGTGTCACAGCAGGCCGTGGCGGGGCGGTCGGGTGCCGCTGAGGGCGTGGCGGCCGAGGTGCTGGATCTTCCAGCGGGCCGGGTCGTGGAGGGTGTGGGTGCGGGCGTCGCGCCAGTGCCGGTGCAGGTTGAGCGAGTCGAGGGCCGAGCGGGTGCCGGCCACCTCGAACAGGGCTCCCGCGACCTCGACGGCGGCGCTCGCGGCGTACGCCTTGGCTGCGGCGACGGCGAGTGACGCCTCGGCGGCGGTCCCGTCGGTGAGGGTGGTCTGCGCGGTGTCGACGGCACGGGCGGCGGTGTCCAGGAGCGCGTCGGCGGCCCGCACCCGGAGGTCGAGTTCGCCGAACCGCTGGATGAGCAGCGGGTCCTCGGCCGCGGTGTCGTACCCGCTCTCGAACCAGGGGCGGCTCTTCGTCGTCACGAAATCCGCCGCCTCGGCCAGGGCTCCGGCCGCGATCCCCGCGTCGATCGCCGCGTGCAGCAACTGGGCCACCGCGCCGTGCAGTTGCGGACCCTCGAAGGTCAGATGGTGCGCGAACACCCGGTCTGCGGGCACGCGCACGCCCTCCAGGCGTACGGTGCCGCTCGCGGTGGTGCGCTGGCCCATGCCGTCCCAGTCGTCGAGGACGGTCAGACCGGGTGCCCCGGCGGGGACGAGGGCGACGTGCAGCTTGTCCTCGACGCCGCGGGCGAGCACGGGGATCCAGTCGGCGAAGAGTGCGCCGGTCGCGTAGTTCTTCACACCCGTCAGCAGGTACGAGCCGTCGGGGGCGGGTTCCAGCCGGGTGCGGATGTCCTGGACGTGCCTCGTCCCCGCCTCGGACTGGGCGTTGCCGAACCGCTTGCCCGCCAGCAGCTCCGCGTGGAAGAAGGCCTGCTGCTCGCGGGTGCCCTGCCTGCGGATCACGTTGACGTACGCGAAATGGCTCTGCGGGATCTGGGCGAGGCTCGCGTCGGCCGAGGCGAGCAGCCGGAATACGTGGGCGAGGGTGAGGGCGCTGACGTCCGCGCCGCCGTGGTCCGCGGGGACGGTCACGGCCAGCAGGCCGGATGCCGAGAGCTTCTCCAGTTCGGTGCGCGGCAGCAGGCGTTCGGCGTCGCGCCGCGGGGCTCCTTCGCGGAATTCCGCGGCGAGTTCGGCAGCCTTCTTCAGTGCCTCGGCGTCGTCGCGGATGATCTCAGCCATGGACTGCCACCGGTGCCGTGCGCTCCAGCGCGGCCGAGAACCCGTCGACGATCCGGTCCAGCGCCTCGGCATCCGCCGCCTCGACGGTGAGTGCCCCGTCGGTGGACACCGTGATGTGCCGGTCCAGGACGAACCAGCCCTGGGTGATGTGGGACGCGCCCATCGAACTGAGCACCGGGCGCAGCGCGTAGTCGATGGCCAGGACGTGGGCGGTGCTGCCTCCGGTGGCCAGGGGCAGGACGGTCTTCCCGGCGAGGGCGGACTGCGGCAGCAGGTCGAGCAGGGACTTGAGCAGTCCCGAGTACGCGGCCTTGTAGATGGGCGTGCCGATGACGACGCCGTCGGCACGCGCGAACAGATCGAGGGCGCCCACCACGGCCGGATGGCCGAAGTCTGCGCGGAGCAGGGCGTCCGCGGGCAGCGTGCGGACGTCGAACGGTATGACCGTGTGGCCCTGGCCTGCGAGGCGGTCGTCGAGGTGGCGCAGCAGCCGGGCGGTGCGGGAGGTGGCGGAGGGGCTTCCCGAGACGGACAGGACGGTGGCCATGGGCTCTCTTCTCGTGGGGCGGTGCAGGCAGGACCGCGGACGGCGCACGGACCCGCGCCGGACGGCGCGGAGCGGCACGAGGCGCCGGGTCGGCCGGGGCGGAGCGGGGCGTCGGCGTCGGCGTCGGCGTCGGCGGGAAATGCCGGGTCACCGGCGGAGGGGGTCCCGGAGACGGGCCGGCCCGTCCTGGTCAGGAGGGCATGGGACAGCGCGCGAAGGAGGGGTCCCTCAGACTTCGCGACAACAGAAGGAGCTGGCAACACGTGCGAGGTCGATGTGACGTCGCTGTGTGAGGTTCCGTCGGTCCTTCATGCCCGTCAGACTAGCCATCCACGGCGCCGGCAGTCGAGTGGGTGTCCACGGGCCGAACACCGCGGTCGGGCTCCGCCTCACGGGGCGAAACACCGCGGTCGGGCTCCGCCTCATGCGGCGAGTCCCTCCACCGGCTCTTTGTGGAGCACCCCCCGGAGCCTTTGGAGCCCGCGGGTGGCCGTGCCACGGGCAGAGGGCCACATAATGGGGGCATACATCGGATGTCTTGTGTGCGCGAGGAGGCCCACCATGGCCGTCACCGACGAAGCGATCGAGAAGATCAAGGGAATGATCGTCACGGGCGCCCTGCGACCCGGCGACCGGCTCCCCAAGGAGAGCGAACTCGCGGCCGAGCTGGGCCTGTCACGCAACTCGCTGCGCGAGGCGGTGCGGGCGCTGTCCCTCATCCGGATCCTCGACGTGCGCCAGGGTGACGGCACCTATGTGACCAGCCTGGATCCTCAGCTGCTGCTGGAGGCCCTGAGTTTCGTGGTGGACTTCCACCGGGACGACACCGTGCTCGAGTTCCTCGCGGTCCGCAGGATCCTGGAGCCTGCGGCCACGGCGATGGCGGCCCCGCTGATCGAGGATTCCCAACTGGACGCGCTGGACGCCCAGCTGGACGCACTGGGTGCCGATCCCTCGGTGGAGGAGCTGGTCGCCGGCGATCTGGAGTTCCACCGCGGGATCGTCCAGGCGTCCGGGAACTCCGTCCTCTGCTCGTTGCTGGACGGGCTCTCCGGGCCGACCACCCGCGCCAGGGTCTGGCGTGGGCTGACCCAGGAGGACGCGGTCAGCCGCACCCTGCACGAGCACCGGGCGATTCTCGCGGCGCTGCGGGACCGGGACGCCGAGGCGGCCCGTTCCTGGGCGACGGTGCATGTGGCGAGTGTCGAGCAGTGGCTGCGCTCGGCGCTGTGACGGGCGGGCCCGAACACGACGCGGCTCGCGGCGTGTTCGCCGGTGGCGGCGCCGGTGGTCGAGCCGGTACGGGCCGTGCGGCGCTGACGCGCGCATCCACTCCACGGCCTCGGCCGGAGGAACTGCCCGACCGGGCGGCCGGTGCATGACGTCGCGCGCAGCACGCAGCCCCAGGACAGAGCGACAACTCGACCTGTTTTCCTGGCCTACAGCTCGGATGAATCAGGGAACATGCACGGTTCACTCGCCCACGCAAACGGACTGCAGGGGGAGGGGGCGGAAGCCGTAAGGTTGGTCCGTACGCAAGGAAACTTCGGAAGGAGGCCTGGGTGATCGAGCTCGAGGGGGTACCCGAGCTGATCGACCCGGTCATGGTGGCCGCGTTCGAAGGCTGGAACGACGCCGGTGACGCCGCCTCCACAGCGGTCGGACATCTGGACCGGGAATGGAAGGGCGAGGTGTTCGCGGCGCTCGACGCCGAGGACTACTACGACTTCCAGGTCAACCGGCCCACGGTGTGGCTGGACGGTGGGGTGCGCAAGATCACCTGGCCCACCACGCGGCTCTCCGTGGTCCGTATCGGCGGGGAGAAACCCCGCGACCTGGTGCTGGTCCGAGGCATCGAACCCTCGATGCGCTGGCGCTCGTTCTGCAACGAGATCCTGGGTTTCGCCCATGAGCTGGGCGTCGAGATGGTCGTCATCCTGGGGGCACTGCTCGGCGACACCCCGCACACCAGGCCGGTGCCGGTCAGCGGGGTCACGTCGGACCCGGATCTGGCCAGGACGATGGATCTGGAGGAAACCCGGTACGAGGGCCCGACCGGCATCGTCGGCATCCTCCAGGAGGCCTGTACGCACGCCGGTGTGCCTGCGGTGAGCCTGTGGGCGGCGGTGCCGCACTACGTGTCGCAGCCCCCGAACCCGAAGGCGACGCTCGCCCTGCTGAACCGTCTGGAGGACCTGCTCGGGCTGCGGATCCCGCTGGGCGAACTGGCCGAGGACGCACGCGCGTGGCAGCTCGGCGTCGATCAACTGGCCGCCGAGGACAGCGAGGTGGCCGAGTACGTGCAGACACTGGAGGAGGCTCGGGACACCGCGGAGCTGCCCGAGGCGTCCGGCGAGGCCATCGCCCGGGAATTCGAGCGGTATCTCAGACGCCGGGATGTCGGAGGTCCCGGCCAGGGGCCGGGCGGCCATGCAACGGAGAGCGGCGACGTGTCCTATCTGCGGGACACGTCGAGCGGTCGCACGAGACCGCCGAAGCCGCAGCGTCCGGAGAGCGGGCGGCCCAAGGACACCCCGAAGGACGCCCCCGAGGGCGGGTCCGGCTCGGGTCCCGGGTCCCAGGACTCGCCGGAGGACCCGTCCGCCGGGACCGACGAGGGGCCGGCAGGTCCTGCCGGGGACTGACTCCGCACGGCGCACCACCCGCCTCCGTACACGAGGCCCCGCCCCGGACTTCTCGTCGAAGTCCGGGGCCGGTTCGTGTCGGCAGGGGTGGTCGGGTCAGAGTGCGACACCGAGCAGGGCGTCGACGGTGCGCGAGACGAGACCGGGTGCGCCCTCGTCGGTACCGCCGTCGGAGTTCTGCCGGGCTGCCCAGCGGTCCACGGCGGCGAGCGCCGCCGGAGCGTCCAGGTCGTCGGCCAGGGCCTCCCGGACCTCCTCGACGAGTGCGTCCGCGGAGAGCCCGTCGGGCCGGGAGACGGCGGCACGCCAGGTCGCGAGACGCGCGACGGCGTCGGCGAGCACCTGGTCGGTCCACTCCCAGTCGGACCGGTAGTGGTGCGAGAGCAGCGCCAGCCTGATCGCCGCGGGGTCCACGTCGTCGCGGCGCAGGGCCGAGACGAAGACGAGGTTGCCCTTGGATTTGGACATCTTCTGGCCGTTCAGGGCGACCATGCCGGCGTGCACGTAGGCGCGGGCGAACGGATGCTCGCCGGTCAGTGCCTGCGCGTGGGAGGCACCCATCTCGTGGTGCGGGAAGGCGAGGTCGGAACCGCCCCCCTGGATGTCGAAGCCCATGCCGAGGTGGTCCAGCGCGATGGCGACGCACTCGATGTGCCAGCCGGGCCGGCCACGGCCGAGACTGCCGCCGTCCCAGCTCGGCTCGCCCTCGCGAGCGGCCATCCAGAGTATCGGGTCGAGCGGGTTCTTCTTGCCCGGCCGGTCCGGGTCACCGCCGCGTTCCGCGGAGAGGAGGCGCATCGCATCGGCGTCGAGCCCCGAGACCTCACCGAAGTGCGGGTCGCAGTCGACGGAGAAGTACACGTCGCCGTCGAGCTCGTAGGCGGCACCCGCGTCCCTGAGGCGTTCGACCAGCGGGACGATGCCCGGTATCGCCTCGACCGCCCCGATGTAGTGCTGGGGCGGAAGCATGCGCAGGGCGGTCATGTCCTCCCTGAAGAGTGCCGTCTCGCGCTCCGCGAGCTCGGTCCAGTCCTGACCGTCGCGCACGGCCCGCTCCAGCAGCGGATCGTCCACGTCGGTCACATTCTGGACGTAGTGAACCTGCCGCTTGGTGTCGAGCCACACGCGCTGAACGAGGTCGAACGCGTTGTAGGTCGCCGCATGACCCATGTGGGTCGCGTCGTACGGCGTGATGCCGCAGACATAGATGCGGGCGACGGGACCGGGGTCAAGGGTGATCCGTCCGCCGGTCGCGGTGTCGTGGATCCGAAGGTCGCGGCCCTTGCCAGGCAGGGCGGGGACCTCAGAAGCGGGCCAGGCATGCATGTCATGAGCGTAACCGGACGATGCTTCCGGATACGAACCGGATCAAGGATCCTGGCCGAAGAGGCGTCTTGTACGGGCGGCAGTTTTCCGCCGGCGGCCGGGAACGGGCTGCCGGAGGCCCACTCCCGCACCGGTCGATCCGCCCTCCGGACCCGCTGTCCGGCCTTCGGCCACCTGCCCCCGCGAGAGGGCCGCTCTCAGACCGGTGGCCACGGAATCGCCGGCCACTCCCCGCTCGGCTGCGGGTGCCTCCCGGACTTCCGCAGCCCGGCAACCCGCCCCCGCAGCGCGTCGAGCTCCACCGCGGTGATGAGTTCCCCCAACCGGGTGGCCAGCGCCGCACCTGGTTCCAGGTCGGCGGACAGCGCGTCCAGTACCTCGACCGCCTCGGCCGTCAGCGGCTCGCCCGCCCAGCCCCACAGCAACGTCCGCAGCTTGTCATCGGCGTTGAAGGTGACACCGTGATCGATGCCGAACAGCCGGCCTCCGGGGGCGGGCAGCAGATGCCCGCCCTTGCGGTCGCCGTTGTTGATCACCGCGTCCAGGACCGCGAGCCTGCGCAGCCGGGGGTCGTCAGCGTGCACCAGCAGCGCGGTCTTCCCCTCTCCCACCTCGGCGAAGCCCACAGCCTTCCAGCCGTCCCCCGGCTCCTCGTCCTCGACGAGCCCGAGCAGCGGCGGCAGTCCGTGGACACCGCCGCCGTCGGCCGCGGACTCCTCGGCGGTCTCGTCCGCCTCGATCCACAGTTGGCACATGCCCTCGCCGTAGGGGCCCTCGCGCAGCACCGTCGGCGGCACGAGCCCCCACCCGGTCGCCTCGGAGAGCTCGTAGGCCGCAACCTCGCGCTGGGCGAGCGTGCCGTCCGGGAAGTCCCACAGCGGCTGCTCCCCGGCCACCGGCTTGTACACGCAGGGGCGTTCCTCGCCCTCGTACGCGACCGTGCAGTAGAGCACGGCGTTCGACGCGCCGCGGACCTGTCCGAGGACCGTGAGCTCCCCCTGGGCGAGCAGGGTCTTCAGTCCGGCCTCCGTCAGGCTCCGCGACGGTATCCGTTCTGGCGCGGGCATACGTGTCCTTCCGGGTCGAGCGGCAGGCTGCAGAGCGGGCACGGCGGGCGGCCTGCGTTCACGACGTCCAGGGCGCGCTTGGCGAACGCCCGGGCCTGCGCGCCGCTCAGCCGGACCCGGAGCATCGGCGGGCCGTTCTCCTCGTCCTGCAGGAGCCTTTCCTCGGCCTCCGCGAGGTCGTCCGCGGAGTCCGCGTCCAGCTCGACGAGGGCCTGCGCCTCGACGATCATGCGCTGTTCCTCGCCGTCCCAGGCGAGCGCCATCGTGCCGACCCTGAACTCCTCCTCGACCGGGGCGTCGAGCGGGGCGGTGTCGGTGACGTCCATGGGTGCCACCGCCGGCACCGGTGAATTGCCGCCGGTCCGCCGGACGACCTCGTCGAGGAGTTCGTCGATCCGTTCGGCCAACGCGGCAACCTGGGTCTTCTCCAGGGCCACACTGGTGACCCGTCCCGTCGAGGATGCCTGCAGGAAAAACGTACGGCGGCCAGGCAGCCCGACCGTACCGGCCACGAAACGGTCCGGGGGGTCGTAGAGGAACACCTGACGGGACACGTCCTGTCTCCCTTGAAATATGAAGGCGAATGGGGGCCGCCCGGGCCCCGGGGGGGGGGATTCCCCCGCAAGGCCTCCACGGCGCGTCCACCCTACTGCGCGGAGAGATCACGGCGCCCCCGCGCCGCCCCCGACGGCCGCATCCGTTGCCTCCTCCCCCGCCGCGTCGGCCCCCAGGGGCTGTTCGCGCGGTGCCAGGGACGCGAAGTCGCCGGTGTCACCGAGGCGGAGGAGGAAGGGCCGGAGGCGGGTGTAGCGGATCGCGGTGACCGAGCAGGGGTCGGCGTGAATGCGCTGGAAGAGGTCGAGGTGCATGCCGAGCGCGTCGGCCACGAGGGCCTTGATGATGTCGCCGTGCGAGCACATCACGTACGTGGCGTCGTCGCCGTGTTCCGCCTCGATGCGGCTGTTCCAGTCCCGTACGGCGTCCACGGCCCTGGCCTGCATGGCCCGCATGGACTCGCCGCCGGGGAACGCGGCGGCCGAGGGGTGCTGCTGCACGACGGACATCAGCGGTTCGTCGGAGAGTTCGGCGAGCTTGCGCCCCGACCAGTCGCCGTAGTCGCATTCGCTGATCCGGTCCTCGGTCCGCAGGACGAGGCCGGGCCGGGCGTCGAGCAGGGGCTGGAGGGTCTCACGACAGCGCTGCAGGGGGCTGCTGACGGCCGCGACGAGGTTGATCGCGGCCAGTCGTCCGGGCAGCGCGGCCGCCTGTTCGGCGCCGCGCTCGTCGAGGGAGACACCGGGGGTCCGCCCCGCGAGCACTCCGGCGGTGTTGGCGGTCGAGCGTCCGTGGCGTACAAGGATGAGCGTGGGCATACGTGCCAGCGTAGAGGGAACGTCGAAGGTGCGAGGAGGCACGATGCAGGGAAGAATGCGCGCGTGATCGTGGACTGCGGCATTTACCGGGACGGGCGCCGGACCGACGGCCCCGCCGACTTCTCCGACGCCCTGGGCGAAGCGCGGCAGGTCGGGGACGCCTTTGTCTGGATCGGACTGCACGAGCCGACGGAGAAGGAGTTCGACCTCGTCAGCAGCGAGTTCGGCCTGCACCCCCTGGCGGTGGAGGACGCCCTGCGCGCCCATCAGCGTCCCAAGCTCGAGGTCTACGACGACTCCCTGTTCGCCGTCATCAAGCCCGTGGTCTACGAGCCGGAGAGCGACACGGTCAGCACCGATGAGCTGATGATCTTCATAGGCGACTCCTTCGTGGTGACCGTCCGCCACGGCGAGGGGGCACCCCTCGCAGCGGTACGCCGCCGGCTCGAGGCCGAGCCCGAGGTGCTCAGGCACGGCCCCACGGCAGTGCTGTACGCGGTCAGCGACGCGGCGGTCGACCACTACATCGAGGTCGCCGCCGAGCTCCAGGCGGACCTGTCGGAGCTGGAGGCGCAGGTGTTCGCCCCGAGCGGCACCGGGGACGCCAAGAACACCGCTGCCCGCATCTACACCTTCAAACGGCAGGTGCTGGAATTCCGCCGGGCGACCGGCCCGCTGACCGCGCCGATGACCCGGCTCGCGGGCGCGGGCGTGCCTTTCGTCGACAAGCACTCTCAGCCGTTCTTCCGGGACGTCAGCGACCACCTGACGCGTGCCAACGAGCATGTGGAGGGGCTCGACCGGCTGCTCTCGGACATTCTGTCGGCGCATCTGGCACAGATGGGGGTACGGCAGAACGACGACATGAGGAAGATCTCGGCGTGGGCGGCCATGGCCGCCGTACCGACCATGGTGGCCGGCATCTACGGCATGAACTTCGACCACATGCCCGAGCTGCACTGGGTGTGGACGTACCCGGTGGTGATCGGGCTGATGGGCTGCGCCGTTTTCGGCCTGTACCGCCTGTTCAAACACCGCGGCTGGATGTAGCGCTCCGCGTTCGGGGCGGGCCGGGCCCGTCCGTCAGGCGTACTCGACTTCCGGCGTCGCCGGGCCGCCCAGCGCGTCGGGCCGTGCGGGCGGCTCCAGGCTCACCATGCGCCGCCAGCCGGCCAGCCGCTCGTACGCGTACATCCCGTGGATCCCCGCGGCCAGGACGGCCGCCTTGGCGCGGGGCCAGCGCAGCACGGTGCCCATGTGGCTCATCACGGCGAGGCTGACGTCCCGGTACACCCGGATCTCGGCGAGGGCGCACTCCCGCAGGACGGTCTGAATCGTCCGGCCGTGCCCGGCCCGGGCGAAGCGGAGCAGTTCCTCATGGCAGTAGGCAAGGTGGTTGTCCTCGTCCCGCGAGATCATCTTCACCGCGCGGCCGAGTGCCGGATGGTCCGCGAAGTGCCTGCGCAGCAGCTGCATCTGCTCGGAGGCGCGCTGTTCCGTGACCCTGCTGTGGGCGAGGTAGACGATGATGTCCCGCTCCGACAGCGGTTCGTCTCGGTTGAGCTGGTCATGGGCGAGGCCGATGCCGTGCCTCTCCAGGAGCCGCGTGTAGTCGGTCTCGTACGGCACGACCACGGGTTCGAGCCCGCGCTGCTTCAGCAGGGCGTTGAAGATCCGGCCGTGCTTGTCCTCGTCGGCCCCGTGCCGGGTGATCTTGGGGGCGAGATCGCGCAAGGTTCCCGGGACGAGGGCGGCGATGCGGCCGTTCTCCCAGCCGCCCTGGGACTCCCCGCTGGCTGCGATCGAGCAGAACAGCCGGAAGGCGTCGTCGTCGTCCAGGATCTCCTGAAAAAGACTCTTTGCCGAGAGCATCACTGCCACCCTTCGCACCGTGTCCGCAGAAACAAAGTCAAAGGCGGAACCGGGCGGCAGGCAACACGAGGGGGGCCGGACAGGGCCGAACGGGCCCCCGCCCCGTCCGGTCGGCGGCGTCGGGGCGTCGGGGCGTCGGGGCGTAACCGTCGGGCGCGGTGCGCGTTGTTCCCTGTGACGGCCGTGGCGGGGAGGACCCCAGAAGCCCCCACCACGGCCGTAGTGCTGTCCCCGGGGGCGTGGAAGGCCCTAGGCGGCGATGCCGGAGTGCTCCAGGGCGTCCGTGCCGGCGCGCAGGGCCGCAAGCCGCTCCTCGAGCGTGAAGCCGGCCGGGGCGAGCGTCAGCGTGGTGACTCCGGCGGCGGCGTAGGCCTGCATGCGTTCGGCGATCCGCTCCACCGAGCCGAGCAGCGTGGTCTGGTCGATGAGCTGGTGCGGCACGGCGGCGGCGGCGCCCGCCTTGTCACCGGCCAGGTACTTGTCCTGGATCTCGGCGGCTTCCTTCTCGTACCCCATGCGCCGGGCCAGCTGGTTGTAGAAGTTCTGCTTGCGGCTGCCCATGCCGCCGACGTACAGCGCGGTGTACGGGCGGAACATGTCGGCGAGGCCGTTGATGTCGTCGCCGACGGCGAGCGGCAGCGTCGGACAGACGTCGAAGCCCTCCATGGTCTTCCCGGCCTTCTCACGGCCGGCCCGCAGGTGCTTCACCGCGGTGTCCTCGAGGTGTTCGGCGGAGGGGAAGATCAGCAGGGCTCCGTCGGCGATCTCGCCGGTCTGCTCCAGGTTCTTCGGGCCGATCGCCGCAATGTAGAGCGGGATGTGCTCGCGCTGTGGGTGGACGGTGAGCTTGATGGGCTTGCCCGGGCCGTCGGGGAGCGGCAGCGTCCAGTGCTCCCCCTCGTAGGAGAGGCGCTCGCGGGACATGGCCTTGCGCACGATGTCGACGTACTCGCGGGTGCGGGCCAGCGGCTTGTCGAACTTGACGCCGTACCAGCCCTCGGAGACCTGCGGTCCCGACACACCGAGGCCGAGGCGGAACCGGCCTCCGGAGAGCGAGTCGAGAGTGGCCGCGGTCATCGCCGTCATGGCGGGCTGACGGGCCGGGATCTGCATGATGGCGGACCCGACGTCGATGGACTCGGTCTGGGCGGCGACCCAGGCAAGCACGGTCGGTACGTCGGAGCCGTAGGCCTCGGCCGCCCAGCAGACGTCGTAACCGAGCCGGTCGGCCTCCTGGGCGACGGCGAGGTTGTCGCCGTCCATGCCCGCGCCCCAGTAACCGAGATTGATGCCGAGCCGCATGCCGCGCTCCCTCTACTGATGAGTAACGTCCCTGTGTCCCGGACTCTAGCGCGCATGCC
Organism: Streptomyces sp. NBC_00887; assembly: GCF_045207585.1. Lineage (NCBI taxonomy): Bacteria > Bacillati > Actinomycetota > Actinomycetes > Kitasatosporales > Streptomycetaceae > Streptomyces > Streptomyces sp. NBC_00887. The sequence goes on along the minus strand of NZ_CP108788.1, from coordinate 8,429,860 downwards.
GGGGATCCGGCAGGCTGGACGGCCCTCAGTTCGGTTGTCCACAGGCTTCCACCCTGTGGGGCCTTGGCCAGTAATCTCAGCGCCCATGGAGCAGAGGCATCTCGGCCGTACCGGCCTTCGCGTGTCCCGGGTCGGGCTCGGCACCCTCACCTGGGGCCGGGACACCGACGAGCACGATGCTGCCGACCAGCTGAAAGCCTTCTGGGACGCCGGCGGCACGCTGGTCGACACCGCCGATGTGTACGGCGGCGGGGAGGCCGAGTACCTCCTCGGGCGGCTCGTCGACAACCTGGTGCCCCGGCAGGATCTGGTCATCGCGACCAAGGCCGGCAGCGTGCCCGATCCGTACCGCCGCTTCGACGGATCGCGCGGGCATCTGCTGGCCGCGCTCGACGCGTCCCTGGAGCGGCTCGGGACGGACTACGTCGACCTGTGGCAGGTCCACGCCTTCGACCCCGTGACTCCGCTGGACGAGACCCTTCAGACACTGGACCTGGCGGTGTCCTCGGGACGGGTCCGCTATGCGGGAGTGTCGAACTTCAGCGGCTGGCAGCTGGCCAAGGCGGCCACCTGGCAGCTCGCGGCGCCCGGTCTGCGTACCCGGCTGGCCAGCACGCAGATGGAGTACTCACTGCTGCAGCGGGGCATCGAGCGGGAGGTGCTGCCCGCGGCACTGGATCTCGGAGTGGGGCTGCTGCCTTCGTCCCCGCTCGGCCGCGGGGTACTGACCGGCAAGTACCGCACCGGCACGCCGTCCGATTCACGGGGCGCCTCGGAGCACCTCGCCCCCTTCGTCGAGCCGTATCTCGACGAACCTGCGAGCCGGATCGTGGACGCGGTGGCCACAGCCGCGGACGGCCTCGCCACGACACCTCTCATGGTCGCGCTCGCCTGGGTGCGGGACCGCCCGGGAGTGGTGGCCCCGATCATCGGCGCGCGCAACGCGCAGCAACTCTCCGAGGCCTTGTCAGTGGAGGCGCTTAGTCTTCCTGACGAGATCTGCCAGGCGCTCGACGATGTGTCGGCGCCCGTGCACCGCTATCCCGACCAGGACTGGAGCACGCTGTGACTGCCCTTCCCCGGGGGGAAACCCCGGACCCCGCGGCCGAGAACCACGAGGACCGCGAGGACGCGGGCTCCGACGACGCCGTCGGCGCCTCCGGTGCGCCCGGCGACGACGGGGCCGCGGAGGGCGGTGCGGAGCAGGTTCCCGCGAGCCCCGAAGCCTCCGCAGAGTCCGAGACCGCCGCGGACGCCGAGGCCTCGGCCGACCTCGAGCCCTCCGCAGAATCCGCAGACGCCGAGGCTTCCGGCGGCACCGAGGCCGGCGGCACGCCCGGGACCGTCGCGGATCCCGCGCTCTCGGAGGCCGAGATCGAGCTGGCGGCTCAGCGCGAGCTCCGGGAGCGGATCGAGAAGCGCAAGGCGGAGAAGGAAGGACCCATCGCCGCCGGTACGAAGCTGAGCGGCCCGGCTGCCGACCTGCTCGCGGCCGTGCGCGCCGTCGAGAGCGGCGAGAAGGCCGGCACCGCGTTCTTCGAGCCGCGCGCGTCGGCGCCCGCGCCCCGCCCGGCCGCCACCGGACCCGCGTCCGTACCCGCTGCCGCCCGGCCCCGGCCCGCCGGACAGCAGCCCACGCACAGCGCCTCCCCCGAGGCGGCCGGCGCCGTCGCGGCGGTGCTCGCCGAGGGCGGCGCGCCCGAGGCCCTGGCACGGCCGGCTGCTGTGACGCTCGGCGAACAGGCCGCCGGTCTCCTGCGCGAGGACCCCTGGCAGCTGCTGTCCGTGCCCGGGGTCCGCCCCGAGCAGGCTGACGGCTTCGCCAGGGCTCTGCTCGGGGCGGAGTGCGGCCCGGACGACGAGCGGCGCACGGCGGCGCTCGTGGGCTGGCTGCTGGAGCGTGCCGCCCTCCAGGGCCATACCGCACTGGACGCGTCGCAGGTACGTGCGGCACTGGCCGAGCGCGCGGTCACCGATCCCGAAGCCGCCGTCGAGCACGCCGTCGCCGAGGGTGTCGTGCTCGTCTTCCAGGACGGCCTCGACCCCGCGGACGCCGCGGAGGCCGAGGAGTCGGAGGGGGACGACGAGGACGGCGCTCAGGACGCACACGACGAGCAGGAGCCGGTACAGGTCCTACTGGGCCTCGACCGGTACGCGCTGGCCGAGGAGAGCCTCGCCGACGGCCTGGCACGGCTGGTCAACGCCTGCGAGAAGGGCGCCGACTGGACGGAGGCCGCTGACGCCGCCCCGTCGCCCTCGGCGGCCGAGCTGATCAGGACGGTGGCGACCGCCGGACTCGTCGCCCACAGCGGTGGCGAGAGTGCCCGGGCGGAACCCGCCGCCCTCGTCGCCGCCGCGCAGGGCCTGGGACTGCGCGCCCTCGGCGCGACCCACAGTGTGGACGGCAGGCACCGGCTGGCCACCGCGGTCGGTGATCCGCGGACCGCGGTCACCCTCCTGGATCTGCTCTCCGGTGCGTCGGGCCCCGGACGGGACACTGACGGTGCCCTCGCCTTGGACCTGCTGGTCGTGCTGGACGCGCCGCAGCTCGATGTGGAGACCGCCGCGATGCTGGTGGAGTCCCTCGCCGACGGGACCCGGCTGGTGCTGAGCGGCGACCCGGGTGTGCTGGGTTCCGCCGGTGCGGGCCGGGTGTTCGCGGACGTGCTGGCGGCACGCGCCTGCCCGCAGGTGGTGTCGCGCACACCGGACCCCGGACCGATCGGCGAACTCGTCTCGGGCATCGGAATCGGTGAGCTCACCCAGGTCGACGCGCCGGGCCGGGAAGTCGTGATCGTCCCCGTCCGCGATGCGGGTGAGGCGGTCCACCGCACCGTGCAGCTCGTCGCCGACTCGGTGCCGCGTGCCATCGGCGTGCCTTCGTCCGACACGCAGGTGATCACCGTCGGACACGGTGGCTCCGCCGGCACCAAGGCGCTCAACGCGGCGCTCAAGGAGCGGCTCAATCCGGGCCCCGGCAGATTCGGCGGCTTCGACCCGGGCGACCGGGTCGTCCACGTACCGGCTCCCGGCAGGACCGTTCCGGGTTCGGTCGTCTCGGCCGACGCCGAGGGACTGCACCTGGACTGTGCGGGCACCCCCGTCGTCGTACCCCCGGACGCGGTGGAGTCGTCGGTACGCCACGGCTGGGCCCTCAGCGCCCATCAGGCGGCCGGAATGCGCTGGCCCGCCGTGGTCGTCGTCCTGCCTGGCGATGCGGCTCAGGGCCTGAGCCGCCCATGGGTGTACACCGCGTTCAGCCGCGGTGAGCACCACCTGTCCGTGGTGCACGGCGTGGACCAGGCACTGCCGCGCGCGGTCGCCGAGATCCCCGCCCAGGAGCGGACGACGCGGCTGCGCCCCCTGCTGGAGGCGCTGCCGACCCCGGACGCGTCCTAGGGAACCCCGGCGTGCCCCGGACCGCCCGACGAAGGCCCCCGGTGCGCGCCGGGGCCTTCGTCCGCGGAGTCAGGAGCCGCCGACCACCGACACGTCCGCGTCTCCGTCCAGCTCGTCCTCGTCGAAGACCGAGCTGACGTCGAAGCGGCAGACCACCTGCGCCGGATCGGCGTCGTCGAACGGTGCCCCGAGCCACTCCCCCGGCTCGGGAAGCTCGTCCACTGCGGAGACCCACAGCGTGGAGTCGCCCTCTTCCAGTCCGAATTCCTTGTGCCGGGACGCGATCTCGTCCACCTCGTACTCGCCGAACAGCACGCCCAGCGCGGCATGCACGCTGGTGCCGACCACCGGCACGGTGTCGCTGTCGTGCTGGTCCGGGTCCAGGTCGGCGAGCCGCTGGGCCTGGGCCAGCAGCCGCGGGGGTTCCACCACCGCGTAGTCGCGCCTGATCAGCACACTGAGGGCGTGCGGCTCCTCCGGACCCGCGTACGGCGGCAGCGAGTCCTCAGCGCCGGGGATCTCGAAGGGGGTGACCTCGTCGTAGCGGTCGTAGAGGAATTCGTCGTAGACCTCGGCCGCAGCGGCCAGTGCGTTGAACGCGTCGAAAACAGCGGGGTCGTCGTCCCCCGTACGTCGTTCGACCGCCTCGAGGTGGCGGTCGAGCGCGGTTTTGACTGCATCGGCGGCGGCGCGTACCTCGGCAGCGGTGGGCTGCGCAGCATCAGACATAGTGCAGACGCTATCCGTACCGGGGCTCTGCACGCACAATAGATGCGATGCCGGAATACGAATTTGTCGACGTGTACGTGCCGCGCGGGGTCTCCCGCAAGGAAGCGACCCGCCTGCTGACCGACCATGCCGAGTACGGGCACTGGGAGTTGGACCGCCTGACCCTGCGCCTGGACGGCAGCCGCCGCGTCCGGTTGCGCCGCCGGATCATCCGCCAGCTCCGGGCCACCTGGTAGCGCGGAGCGGGTCCCGCGCCTGCGGAACCCGCTCCCTGAACGACGCCGTACGCCGAAGTCGCGGTGCCGTTATGCGGCGCTGCGCGAGCGGCGGTACAGGACCGTACCCGCACCGGCGAGCAGCAGGCCTGCGCTCGCCGGGACCAGCAGGTCGAGCCCGCCCGCACCGGTCTGTGCGAGCTGCGGGCCGGGCACGAGCTGGGCCTCGGGAGCGGGCGGAACCTGCGCGGGCGGCAGGGCCGGCTCCTCGGGGGTGTGGGGCGTCTGCGGTACGACGGGCGGAGGGCTGACCTCCGCGTCGTTCTCGCAACTGTTGCCGAAGACCGGGTTGAGCAGGCCACCGATGGTGACGCTGTTGCCGCAGACGTTCACGGAGATCTCGACCGGCACCTGCACCTGGTTGCCGGAGCCGATACCGGGTGACCCCTTCGCCTCCCCCTGAGCGGAGGCGCCCGGGGCGCGGTGCCTGCCGGTCCCCTCTCCGCCGCCCAGGCCCTCGTGCCCGGAGGCCCGGCTGCCGGAGCCGGACCTGCCGTGTCCGTGACCGGACGAGGCGCCGTCTTCCCTGGAGTGGCCGGGACCGGCGTCCGCCGATCCGTTTCCGCAGTCGTTCCCGCCCGTGGGATTGAGCAGGCCGACGACGTTCACGGAGTTTCCGCAGACGTTGACCGGTACGTCGATCGGGACCTGGATCGAGTTCCCCGACAGCACCCCCGGTGAGTTCGACGCGCCGCCTGCGGCTCCCGAGTCGGCGTGTGCGTAGCCACCACTGAGCGCGAGCACGCCGCCCGCCGCTGCCATGGTGATCAGGCCTTTACGTGTGACCTGTCGCATAGGTTCGTTTCCTGCCTTCTGCCTTCCGAATGCCCTCGGCACAGCCGTGCGAGGGCCGAATGCCCAGTGGCCCCGGAGTGCATGGCGCACTCCGGGGCCGACCGGACTCACACCCTTACGGGTTGGTGTTCAACGTCAGCTGTTGACGCAGACGTTGCCGAAGGCCGGGTTCAGCAGGCCGATGACGGAAATGGTGTTGCCGCACACGTTCACCGGAACGTGGACCGGGACCTGGACAACGTTGCCCGAGAGCACGCCGGGGCTGCCGATGGCAGCACCCTGGGCGCCGGCGTCGGCAGAAGCCATACCCGCACCCGCGAGCACGAGACCACCGGTAGCAGCCGCGACCGCGACGACCTTCTTGATCATTATTCCTCCTGGTTGACAAGTGCGATCCCAGCCGCGGACCGCATCACCTGTAACGAGGAGGGAGTTGGGGGGCTACGAGTGCGCGACCCCTTTCATCCTTTCCGGTGAGGTACGCACACGCTGGCGAATTCGGCTGCCGGCAGCGCGCCCTCTGCTCCAGGACCTCAGGAATGGTCGATGAAGCGGTCGAGCACCCGGGTGCCGAATTTCAGGCCGTCCACCGGCACCCGCTCGTCCACACCGTGGAACATGCCGGCGAAGTCCAGCTCCGGCGGCAGCTTCAACGGGGCGAAGCCGAAGCAGCGGATGCCGAGGTCGTCGAAGGACTTCGCGTCGGTACCGCCGGAGAGCATGTAGGGAACGGCGCGGGCGATCGGGTCCTCGGCCTTGAGCGCGAGCTGGATCGCGTCCACCAGGGAGCCGTCGAAACTGGTCTCCAGCGCCTTGTCGCCGTGCACGTCCTCGCGCTTCACCCGCGGGCCGAGGATCCGGTCGAGGTCGGCCAGGAACTCGTCCTCGTAACCGGGCAGGAAGCGCCCGTCCACGTGCGCGGTGGCCTGTCCGGGGATCACGTTCACCTTGTACCCGGCGCCGAGCATGGTCGGGGCGGCGGAGTTCCGCAGGGTGGCGCCGACCATCTTGGCGATCCCGCCGAGCTTGGCGAGCGTCGCCTCCATGTCCTCCGGGTCGAGCGGGGTGCCCAGCGCGTCGGACAGCTCGTCGAGGAAGGACCGCACGGTCTTGGTCACCCGGACCGGCCATTTGTGGCGGCCGAGCCTGCCCACGGCCTCGCAGAGCTCCGTGATCGCGTTGTCGTTGTTGGTCATGGATCCGTGCCCGGCCGTGCCGTCCACGGTGAGCCGCATCCAGTGCATGCCCTTCTGCGCGGTCTCCACCAGGTAGAGCCGCAGGTTCTCGTTGACGGTGAACGAGAAGCCGCCGACCTCGCCGATCGCCTCGGTGACGCCGTCGAAGAGGTCACGGTGGTGGTCGACGAGGTGCCGCGCCCCGTACGTGCCGCCCGCCTCCTCGTCCGCGAGGAAGGCCAGCACGATGTCACGCGGGGGCTTGCGTCCGCTGCGCATGCGGTCGCGGACGACCGCGAGGGTCATCGCGTCCATGTCCTTCATGTCGACCGCGCCCCGGCCCCAGACGCAGCCGTCCGCGATCTCGCCGGAAAACGGGTCGTGCGTCCAGTCGACCGCGTTGGCGGGGACCACGTCGGTGTGCCCGTGGATCAGCAGCGCGGGCTTGGAGGGGTCCTCGCCCTCGATCCGGGCCACGGTGGATGCCCGGCCCTTGTGGGACTCGATGATCTTCGGTTCCAGCCCGACCTCGGCGAGCTTCTCGGCGACGTACTCGGCGGCGAGCCGCTCCCCGGGGCCCGAGTGGTCGCCGTAGTTGCTGGTGTCGATCCTGATCAGGTCACGACAGAGGTCCACGACCTCATCCTCACCGGAGACGGTCCGAGTCGTGTTGGTCTCGCTCACGCTGCTTCCTTCCACTGTCGCGGTGGTGCTCCCCCTCATCCTCGCGCGCCTGCCCCGCACACCCAAGACCGCCCGCTCCTCGTTACGTGCCTTTCACACCATGGGGCGTGATCGAGCACCCCCGAATGTTTGCTATGGTTTTCCACGTCGGAACGGGCCCTGCCCGATCGACACACACCCGGTCCGGGTGGCGGAATGGCAGACGCGCTAGCTTGAGGTGCTAGTGCCCTTTATCGGGCGTGGGGGTTCAAGTCCCCCCTCGGACACCAGCAGAAAACCCCCAGGTCACCCTGGGGGTTTTCGCTGTTCCGGCCCTATTCCCTGATGCGCAGGAAGGTCACGGAGTGCGCCGGGAACGTGTGGGTGAGTACGCGTCCGTCGACCCTCAGGGTCGATTTCCGTGGCGCCACCTGCCGGTCGTCTGCGGTGTTCACCGCGTCCGGGGCCGCCTGGAGCGTGGTCAGCCGGGCGGTCCGCGAGGCCGGCCTCGCCCCCAGGTCGATCCTGGTCCTGGCATCCGACGCCTGGGCGTTGACCACCTTGACCACGAGCTCGCCCGTGGCGTCGTCCCGGGTGACCACCTGCCGGAAGGGTTCGGCGGGCTTGTCGTCGGTGAAGGTGCCCCACTGCTTCCCGTCGAGGAAGAGGGTGACCTGCCGGTCGCGCACCTGGATCCTGAGGTCGTACGCGCGTCCCGTCTCGATCTTCGTGCTGTCCTCGGTCATCGTCTGGTTGGCGCCGTCGACCGTCTTCTCCACTGCGGAGCGGGTGTTGCCCCAGCCTCCGAGGTTCCACCAGTACTTGTTCCCGGTATCCTTGACCCCGAAGGCGACGAGGAAGCCCTCCTTGCCCGCCTTCTTCGTCGCCTTGACCCGCAGGTCGTAGTTCTGCCAGCCGGTGTCGCCGGCCGTGACCAGGGTGTTCTCGGCGCTCTCGTCGGACTGGACGTACGCGCCGTCCTCGACGGCCCAGGCGCCGCAGCCCGCCGCCTTCGTCCACTGCGCGTCCCCGGCCGAGAAGTCGTCGCTCAGCAGAGGGGTGCCGTCCTCGCCGGTGACCTCGACGTGGTCGTACGCGGCGCTGGTCGCCCAGGTCGACAGCCCGACGGCGCCGGTGATCGGCGCGGAGACCGCGGGTGTGGTGGAGGCGGTGCTCGGCACGACCCGGTCGCCGACGTTGTTCATGAAGAGCTTCTGCACCTCATAGTTCGCCGACCCCCATGACTTCTCGTTGTCGAACCAGATCATGTCCGGGCGCCACTGCGCGTCGCTCGTGTCGGCGAGCAGCGGGGCGTAGGAGGCGAGCTTCACGACATCCGCGTTGCGTTCGAGGCCGGTCATGAAGGCGGCTTCGGCAAGGGCGTTGGAGAAGCGGTTGTCGAGCGACGCGTATTCGCCGAGGAACACCTCGGGGCCGTTGCGGTCGTAGGTGTCGTAGCGGGCGTTGTTCTCGAGGAACCACTGCGGGCTGTTGTAGTAGTGCTCGTCGACCATGGCGACGTCCGCGGCACGGTTGAGCTGCCAGGCGCGGTCGAAGGTGGTGCCGCTGTCGTCCGGGCCGGAGTTGCTGACCACGGTGATGTCCGGGTACCTGGCCTCGATGGCCTCGCGGAACTCGGTGAAGCGGGTGAAGAACTCGTCCGGGAGGTTCTCCTCGTTGCCGACCTCCAGGTGGGTGAGTCCGAACGGCGCGCGGTGGCCCATGGCGGCGCGCTTGGCGCCCCAGGTGGAGCCGGCCGGGCCGTTGGCGAACTCGATCAGGTCGAGCGCGTCCTGGATGTGCCGTTGCAGCAGGTCCGGGTCGTCGGTCGCCTTGTTCTGGCCGCAGCCGGTGACCAGTGCGGGCACGACGGGCAGCGCCATCGCGCCGATGTCCTCGGCGAACTGGAAGTACTCGTAGTAGCCGAGGCCGTAGGTCTGGTTGTAGCCCCAGAAGTTGGCGTTGACGGGACGCTGCTCGACCGGGCCGATGGTGTCCTTCCACTGGTAGGAGCGCTTGCGCTCCCAGCCGGGCGCCTCGTACGCCTCATGGCTTCCCGTGTTGACGAGGCAGCCTCCGGGGAAGCGCAGGAAGCCGGGTTCCAGTGCGGCGGTCTTCTCCGCGAGGTCCTTGCGGAGGCCGTTCGCCCGTCCCTTGTAGGTGTCCCGGGGGAAGAGGGAGATCATGTCGAGCCGTACGGTGCCGCTGCCGCCGGCCGTCACGGTGAGCCGGCCGTCCGCGGCCGCGGTGCGGGCGGTGAGGGTGCCCGTGTACTTCGCCCAGCGGTCTCCACGCACGGTGATGCGCAGCGGTGCGGTGAGCGCGGTGCCGTCCGCGGCGGTCGCTCCGACGGTCAGCGCGGTGCCCTCGGCCCGGTCGGTGCGCGCCCAGACGGAGAAGTCGTAGCGGGCGCCCCGGCGTATGCGCAGGCCCTCGTTGTAACCCGAGTTGGTCACCCCGAAACCGGCCTGTCCGCCCGCGCCGCCGGCGAGGTCGAGGCGCAGGTACCGGCGGTTGCGTTCGTTCAGACGGTCGTCGTCGTCCACGGTCAGGGCCTGCCCCGTGCCGCCGGACACCGCGGTCGGACTCCAGGCGGTCATGGCCGAGTACGCGGCGTTGTCGGCACGGTCGTACTCGAAGGATCTGTTCTGGACGAGTTCGGCGTACAGCCCTCCGTCGGCCGCGTGGTTGATGTCTTCGTAGAAGACCCCGTACATCGTGTCGTCGATGGTGGGGCCGGTGCGGTCCGGGTGCACGGTGAGGGAGTAGTCGGTCGGCTCGGCCACCGGTGCGGTGCCGTCGGCGCGGGCGGGTGCGGCCACCAGCGTTCCGAGGAGGAGCGCGACGACGGGGACGGTGAGCCGGGGCCACAGGTGCGGGTACGGCATGGATGCTCCAGGAGTTCACTGTTCGATATATCGGACGTTGCCCAGAACTTCGAACGCAAGATAGGCAGGGACATGGGGCGCGTCAATGCCGCGGACGGGTCCCGGCACCGGTGGGCGGGGCCGGTTCCGGATGTCACTCGGAGTCGGCCACCGGGATGCCGAAGTCCGGTGTGCCGTCCGCCTTCCAGGCCAGCCGCTGGATCCGGGTGTGCCGGTTGGGGTCGTGCAGCGGGTCGCCGGCGATCTCCCGGTACGGCCGTGCGTGGTAGACGAGCACGTCGGTGCGGCCGTCCTCGGCCACGGTGAAGGAGTTGTGGCCCGGGCCGTACTGACCCGTTCCTCGCTGCTGGTGAAGACGGGCTCCGGGGACTTGGTCCAGGAGGCAGGGTTCATCAGGTCGCTGCGGGCGTCCGCGGTGAGGAGGCCCACGCAGTAGTTGGCATCGGTCGCGCTCGCGGAGTACGACATGAAGACGCGGCCGTTCCGCTTGATCACCGCGGGCCCTTCGTTGACCTTGAAGCCGACACATTCCCAGTCGTACTCGGGTGTGCTGAGGCGGATCTGGGGCCCGGTCAGCTTCCACGGGCCGGCCATCCGGGAGAGGAAGAGCCCGGTGTTGCTGTCCAGGCCGGGCTCGTGCTGGGCCCAGACGAGGTAGCGGTCTCCCCGGTGGGTGAAGGTGTGGGCGTCGAGCGAGAACGTGTCCCAGGCCGTGGCAAGCTGCCCCTTCTCGGTCCAGGTGCCGCGGAAGGGGTCGGCGCTCGCGTTCTCCAGCACCCAGATCCGTATCCTCCACACGTCGTCCGCGGGCGCCGAGGCGAAATAGACGTACCACTTGCCGCCGATGCGGTGGAGTTCCGGCGCCCAGATGTGGGCGGCCATGTCCCCGGTGGTGTGCCGGGTCCAGATCACCGCTTCCTCGGCGGTGCTCAGGCCGCGCAGGGTGCGGGAGGAACGCAGGATGATCCGGTCGTACTCGGGGGCGCTGGCGGTGAAGTAGTAACGGCCGTCGGTGTGCCGGGTGATGTGCGGGTCGGCACGTTGCTCGACCAGTGGATTGCGGTACGGGGCGCGTGGCGCCGCGGCGTGGGCGACGCCTGGTACGGCGGTGAGGGCTCCCGCACCCAGGGCTCCCCTCAGCACGGCCCTGCGGCTGGGCATTTCGGCATGGTTCACGGCGATGGCCTTTCGTCGGGGTGCGGGGTCACCGGACCGTGCGCGGCGCAAGGAGCTGCTGGGCGCGCAGTTCACCGAGGACGAGCGCGGCGTACTCGGTGGCGCCTCGCGTGGAGGTGTGGGTGTTGTCGCGCTTCTCGTTGTAGAGGTAGAGGGCTTTGGAGGCCTCGGGGCCGAGCTCCTCGACCCTCGCCCTGGTCAGGGCGGTGAGGTCGACGAGCGGGGTGTCCTGCTCGGCGGCGAGGGTGCGCGCCTCGGCAGGCAGGTCCACGCCCAGGCCGTTGACGATCAGCGCGGTGCCGTTGTCGAGCGTGCCGTCGGTGTTGAACCAGCGGCGGACGATCGGGGTGACGAGCACGGGCCGGCCGCCCTCGGCGCGCACGTCCTCGATCATCGCGGTGAGGTTGGCCCGGTAGGTGGCGCGGTCGGTCTGCTTGTCGTTGTGGGCGAGCTGGATGAGGACGAGGTCGCCGCGGTGGATTCGGGCCCGGAGGGCGGGGAACAGGGCCGGGTTGTCCCGGAAGGTCTGCGAGCTCTCCCCGGAGTCGGCGTAGTTGGCGACGGAGAGCCGGTCCGTGAGGTACTGCGGGAGCTGCTGCCCCCAACCCGAGTAGGGCTCACCGGGCTGGTCACAGACGGTGGAGTCGCCCGCGAGGAGGATCTGGGGCGTGCGGACCCGCTCGACCCGGAGTGCCGCGAGCCGCGGTGCCGTGCCGCCGAAGGCGAGGTCCAGTCCGGGGCTGCCGGCCGGCCCCGTGGGCTCGCCCTCCGGCTCGCGCACATCCACCGTGAAGCTGCGGCGCAGGGTCTCACCGGCCGCGTTCGGGGTCTCGGCGAGCACGGCTCTTCGCGTCTCGGCGGTGACCGCCGTCGAGCCGGCCTCCACACCTCCGAGAAGGACCCGGACCCGGTACGTACCGGGAGCGACGTCGAAGTGGCAGACGACCGGGGCCGTCCCGGTGCAGCGGTCCAGGCCGTCCGGCCCGGCGGCGGTGCGGCCCTGGGCCACCGCGGGAGTGACCGCCAGGGCGGTCAGGGCGGCAGCGGCGGTGCAGGCGGTCAGCAGGAGTGTTCCGGCTCGGCGCATGGCGAGGCTCCTCCGGGTCGAGTGATTCGGGGTCGAGTGATTCGGGGTCGAGTGATTCAGGGTTGGGTGATTCGGGGCTGGGTGATTCAGGGTTGGACGTCAACGGATTGAATGGATTCAGCGGGCAGGACCCTACGCGGGTCGGCAAGCGCTTTCTACAGGGCGTGCGAATTCGTCCGCGACCCTTGACGAGGGCCCTCAACACCCCTAGCGTCGGTCCGATTTGACGAACAGCGTCCGGTATTCCGAACGACTTCGGGAGAGACATGCGTCCGCACCCCGCGAGAAGAGCCCTTGCCCCTCTGCTGCCTCTCCTGTCCCTCGTCGTCGGCCTGCTCGCGTTCCCCGGCAGCGGCCCCGCCCACGCCGGACCCGCGGGGATCAGCGACGGGGCCGCGACCTCGCAAGCCGCGGCCGCGCTCACGGTGCACGACCTCGCCGACGTGCGCGGCAATCTGACGCTGCCCGCCGCCGGGGCCCACGGCACCACCGTCACGTGGAGGTCCCACCGGCCCCGGGTCATCGACGCGACGGGCATCGTGCACCGCCCGGCGCCGGGTGCGGGACCGACGAGCGTGGAGCTCACCGCCCTGGTCACCCGGGGCAGGGCGGCCGCGCGCCGTACCTTCACCGCGGCCGTGCCCGAACTGCCGCAGGAGCGGACGTACACCGGCTACGCCATGAGCTACTTCACGGGCGAGGGCACCGAGGACGGCGAGCAGATACGGATGTCGCTCAGCCGTGGCGACGACCCGCTGCACTGGCAGGAGCTGAACGGCGGCGAGCCGGTGCTCACTTCGGACCTCGGCACCAAGGGGCTCCGCGACCCGTTCGTCATCCGCTCACCGGAGGGCGACAAGTTCTACCAGATCGCCACCGACCTGCGGATGTACGGCGGCGCGGGCGGCAGCTGGGACCAGGTCCAGCGCACCGGCAGCAGATCGGTCATGGTCTGGGAGTCCACGGACCTGGTGAACTGGACCGACCGGCGCCTGGTGGAGGTCGCGCCCGACACCGCCGGCAACACCTGGGCCCCGGAGGCGTACTACGACGAGAAGCTCGGCTCGTACGTCGTCTTCTGGGCCTCCAAGATCTACGCGGCGGACGACCCGGAGCACACCGGCAGCACCTACAACAAGATGCTGTACGCGACCACGCGCGACTTCCGCACCTTCACCGAGCCGGAGGTGTGGCACGACCCCGGGTACTCGGTGATCGACTCGACGGTCATCCGCCACGACGGCAGCTACTACCGCTTCACCAAGGACGAGCGGAACCCGTCGTCGGACACCCCGTGCTCCAAGTTCATCACGGCGGAGAAGTCTCAGGACCTCACATCCCGTTCGTACGGCTTCGTGACCGACTGCATCGGTAAGGGCTCGGTCGACCGGGGCGAGGGCCCCGCGGTCTTCAGGTCCAACACCGAGGAGACGTGGTACCTCCTCATCGACGAGTTCGGCGGGCGCGGCTACGTACCGTTCGAGACGGACGACCTCGACTCGGGCAGGTGGACGATGTCCGCGGACTACGCACTCCCGGCGGGCGCCCGGCACGGCACGGTACTTCCGGTCACGCAGGAGGAGTACGAGCGGCTGCTCGGCTCCTGACGGCCGAGCTGTGAGGCCGGCCTATGTCCAGGCCCTTCGCTCGTCGCGCCGCACGCCAGGCGACGGACGTGGACCAGCGGGTCTCAGCGGGCGTCGGACAAGTCGCTGGGGCAGGACCCCTGTTGACGAGGCGTGTTGAGACAGCCGGTTCGGAGCACCACTGCCGTTGCACGGTATGCGATGGCGACTCACCTCAACCGATACGCCGTGGAGATATGCCCAGGACGAGTTTCTCCAGTGCCTCCCGGGCCGGGCCGAACGTCGCTATCCACGTCTCGATCAGATAGATCTCGCTGGTCTCGTCGATGCCGAGGAAGAATCTGCCCTCGTCGAGTTCACCGATGGGGAAGATGTCCCGTCCCACCGTCGAGCTCCAGTCTGCGAATCGGTCCTCCTCGCCCACCGCGAGTTCGGGATCGAAGGTGAAGGGCGTTCTCGCACAGGTGATGCCCGGCCCGCTGATCTGGACGTCCAAACCTCCGAACTCCGTCAGGAAGCGGTCGGCGGCCTCATGCAACCGCACCAGCCCAGTTGCCTCCAGCCTCTCGCGCCACTGTTGAACGGGGACGCGTCGCTCCGGCCGCCATCCGGCCGCGCGCAGCGTCTCCTCGACCTCACCGGCATCCCGCCGGGCCGCCGCATCTGCCTCGACCCACGCCTGATCCACGGGCACGTTCTCAGGCCAGCCCGGCCGCCACTGGGCCAGCCACTCGTCGAAGTCCTCGCGCAGGAACTGGCGCACTACGGGCTTGAGTCGCACCTGCGGCCGCATATCGGCCCACCAGACCTCGAACTCCGCCACGGTCCCCACCGTCGGCCAGCGCTCCGCGGCGGACGGAAGCAGCAGCACGTCGACGAACCCGCCAACCGGAAGGCCGATGTCGACGAAGATCCCCGTCGCACCCGGATTCGGAACCGCGGTCACCGTCCCTGAAAGCCTCTGCCCCAACCACAGGCCTCTCCGAGCCCGGATCCACTCTTCGACGCTGACCATGAAGCGCATTCTCGCAGCGGAATCACGGCAAAGGGGTTATGCGGTTGCAACCGTACTTGTTGTCTCGAGGCCAGGCGCATCAGATCGGCCGACGCCGGACGAAGAGGCCACCGCGCCGGCACGTAGGTTCCGAACCTTGTCGAAGCGTGAGCTACATCACTCCAAAAGTTTGCTGCATTCGCGCAAATTTACGCAAATTGCTGATCGTACGATGAATTTGCTGGTGGTAGCTCTGGCGTTCGGGTGGCGCGGGATGGCTATTGATTCTGGATAAGCAGTAGGGAACACCTGTGTGTCACCAAGGCTTGGCGCTGCGTAACCTTTCTCGAATTACCCCTGCACACCTGGCCATTGGGTGGCGTCGTTGTAAGTGAAGGGCGCACAACCCGCGCACTTCCCGGGCTTGAGAAATCCGCCCGGCTCTTCGTACGAGCAGAGGCCTGCGCCTGTGACGATCCAACTCGTAGGTGACCTGATGATGCTGGCTGTCACGATCCGCGTCTTCGGTCAGGACGCCATCACGCTGCTTCGCCGTCTGGCAGCCGCAGGCGTCCGGGCCGGGGTGAGCGAGATGAGCCGCCGCCCCCACGACGGGAAGGAAGGGCGGTGACCGAGAACCGACACTGCACCCGGCGGGGTGGCGAGCCGATGACACAGCAGCCCCCCGACCACGCCTTCACTGCCTTCCACCGGATGAAGCGCCCGCACTACGTCCACTACGCCGAGACGTTCCTGCACAACCGTCACGACGCCGAGGAGGCGACCGACAGCGCCTTCGAGCAGCTCTACCGTTCCTGGGGCAAAGTCCTGAGCAGCGACAATCCGGACGGCTATGCCTGGACCGTCATGCGCAACAAGGTCACCGACCACGTCCGCGCCCGTAACCGCCGGCCCCCACTGCTCGACGACGAGGCCTTCAACACGGTCGCCTTGCGCGACGCCGTCGATCCGTACGGCCAGATCACCGAGTCCCTCGCACTTATGCGCGCCATGCGCCAGCTCACCGAACGCCAGCTCGACGTCATGGTGATGACTTGCCTCCACGCACTCAACGCGACCCAGGTCGCCGAAGCGCTCGGCATCACCAGCGCTACCGTCCGATCCACGGTCCGCCACGCAACGCGCAGACTGCGCGACATCCTGGGCACCGACCACACCATGGAAGGACGGCGATGACCCCCCACATCACGGAGTTCCTCTCCCGAGCCCGCCTGGTCACCACCCCCTACACCCAAGAAGACATCGACGCCGCCGAGGCCCGCCTCATCGCTCGCATCCACACGAGCACACCACCCGCCGCCGCGCCTCCGGCGCCACCCGCTGCTGTCCCGGAAGAGCCGACGGAGCAGCAGGCAGCGCAGAACCTGAACACCCTCTGCGAAGCCGTCGTCACCCGCAAAACCGCCCTCAGCACCCTGAACACCTTCCTCACCCCGCAACTCCCCGAGCCCCCGGGCGCCCGGGTCCTGGGCTGCATCCTCCAGCTCGCCGAGTCCGAAGAGAACGCCCGCTTCTGGTGGCAGTACGCGGCCGGCGCCGGAGACCCTGCAGCCTCCTACTGCCTGTACCTCCACCACCTCGCGCTCGGCGAGCACGGTGAAGCCGACTGGTGGCACGAACAGACCGAGCAGATCCAGAGCGCTCTGCCCTCCAGCGACGACTCCACCGACGCAGAGCCCCGCATCAAGAACGACGTGTCCGATGCCGTCACCGACGCACTGCACGCCGTAACGACTACCGACGCGAGCCTGTTGCCCACTGCTCTGCGCATCCTGGGCGCACTCAAAACCGAATCCGAACCGGCTCCGGTGCCGGAGGTGGTAGGCGCCGTACTCGACTACGTCCCCGCAGCCGTCGGCCCCATCGGCGACTTCGAACTCCCCCTGCCTGCCCCTGGCTTCACCGACCACATCCGCACCCTCACCAAGACCACCGGCCCGCCCGCTCCCAGCCGACCGCGGGTACGCAACCGGCTCCAGACCCGCCCCAAGGCCGCAGGCTCGCTCATTGCCTCCGCGCGTCGGCATTCCACCTGGTGCTGGGGGTGAAGCCGCCGGTAGACCTTCGGGAAGGTCTGCTGCGCACACGGGTGTCACGCCCCCAGACGTCAGTTCAGACTCGCCATGAAGCCCCCGTGGGCGGAGCCGGAGCCGACCAGGTAGGCCCGATCGAGCACCTCGGGCAGTTCGTCGAGTGACAGGACGACGGCGCCACCGGCT
Source organism: Streptomyces sp. NBC_00887 (assembly GCF_045207585.1). NCBI lineage: Bacteria > Bacillati > Actinomycetota > Actinomycetes > Kitasatosporales > Streptomycetaceae > Streptomyces > Streptomyces sp. NBC_00887. The sequence goes on along the minus strand of NZ_CP108788.1, from coordinate 8,412,853 downwards.
CGTTCTGTGTCCGTGCACCAGTCGCCCATTTCGCCGGCCTCGGCACCGTTGCCCGTATCGATGACCGGGGCCGCTGCGGCAGGGATGATGAACCCAGCCTCGCCGGGCCCGTCCACGACACACAGGGTGAGTTTGGAGACGATGTTCCACCCCTCGCGCCGGGGTACCGCGCCGTCAGGTGCGGCCAGAACGGGTAGAACGCCATGAACCGGGGCTACGGACAGCAGGAGCACAGGGGTGGCCCCCCGAATGAACTGGGTCTTCTCAGGATTCAGAAGCATCGGGGCACTCTGGCAGGCGGGTGGGGCCGGAGCGGCGGCGGGGCGGCCGGCGCGCTGCAGTGCCGGGACGTGGCCTCGGCGCGCTCCGAGCACCCGGCCAGGATTCCCGGACGAGCTGGTGCAGGCGTAGCGGTCCTGGCTCGCCGCCGTCCCTCGCTCACCCCTTGGCCGGCTCAAGGCTGAGCACGACGACCTCGAGCACCACCGCGCCGTAGCGGCTGATACCGGGACCACCGTCCCACCCAGCAACTGCCCCGCAAGCAGGCAACTGTGGGGAACCGGGCTGCATGCCGGGTCGCACCGTGTCCGGTCGCCCTTGAGCCGGTCGAGCACGCCGATCTCGATCAGGCGCTCGGCGATCGGCGATCGGCAGCACCGGGGGGCGCGCTGTCAGAGGTCACCGGCAACCGGGCGGTGCCATGATGGGCAGTCCTCCAGGCCCCCACCCATGACAAGGACCGACGCGATGAGAGGACGGGCGAAGCCCCCCGCCGCCCCGCTGCCCCAGCGGGACGGCATCGATCCGGTGCGGGTGAGGCTGCCGGAGGACCCGGACGGGGTCTGGGGATGCGTCCGGGACCATCTGCTGGACCGGTTCGCAGGGGCGGTCGGGGCGCGGCGGGTGGAGGCGATGCTCGCCGAGGGGCTGTTCGTCGGGGCCGACGGCGGTGCGGTGCGTGGCGACGAGCCGTACACAGCGGGCCGGTACCTCTGGTTCCACCGGGACTTCGCGCCGGAGGATCCGGTGCCGTTCCCCGTCGGTGTGGTGTACCGCGACGAGCACCTCGTCATCGCGGACAAGCCGCACTTCCTCGCCACGACTCCGCGCGGCCGGCACATCACCGAGACGGCGGTGGCCCGGTTGCGCAGGGAGCTGGATCTGCCGGAGCTGCAGCCCGCCCACCGCCTCGACCGGCTGACGGCGGGGCTCGTCCTGTTCGTCGTACGGCCCGGGGAGCGGGGGGCGTACCAGACCCTGTTCCGGGACCGGCTGGTGCGCAAGGAGTACGAGGCCGTGGCACCGTACGACGCGGGTGTGACGCTCCCCCGCACCGTGCGCAGCCGGATCGTCAAGGAGCGCGGGGTCATCGCCGCGCGCGAGGAGCCGGGCGAGGCGAACAGTGAGAGCCGGATCGAGCTCCTGGAGCACCGGGGCGGGTTCGGCCGTTACCGGCTGCTGCCCGCCACGGGGCGTACCCATCAGCTCCGGGTCCACATGAACGCGCTGGGGCTGCCGCTCGTCCACGATCCCGTCTATCCGGTGGTGGAACCGGAGCAGGACCGTGACGACTACACGCGGCCCATGCAACTGCTGGCCAGGGTGCTGGAGTTCACCGATCCGGTCACGGGCACGCCGCACCGCTTCGAGAGCGGCCTGCGGCTCACCGCGTGGCCGGACCGGTGAACCCGGGCCGGGTCAGTGGCCGCGGGCGATCCATTCGTCCAGGTGCGGGGCCTCGTCGCCGATCGTGGTGGAGTCCCCGTGTCCGGTGCGCACGACGGTCTCGGGCGGGAGTCCGAGCAGCCGGTCCCTGATCGAGTCGACGATCGTCGGGAAGTGGGAGAAGGACCGTCCGGTCGCCCCGGGCCCGCCGTGGAACAGGGTGTCACCGGTGAAGACGGTGGCCAGGTCCGGGGCGTAGAGGCAGACAGCGCCCGGCGCATGGCCCGGGGTGTGCAGGACCGACAGGCGTGTTCCGGCGACCTCCAGCTCCTGCCCGTCGGCCAGTTCGGCGTCGGGGGTGCGGTGCGGGTGGGTCTGCTTCCACAGCGGCAGGTCGTCGGGGTGCAGGAGGATCGGTGCGCCGGTCGCGTCGGCGAGGGCGGGGGCCGCGTCGATGTGGTCGTTGTGCGCGTGGGTGCAGATGATGGCGCGCAGCGTACGGCCGCCGAGTGCGGCCTCGATCGCGAGGGCGTCGTGGGCGGCGTCGATGACGACCGCCTCGGTCTCGTCGCCGATGATCCAGACGTTGTTGTCGACGTCCCACTCACCGCCGTCGAGGGCGAAGGTGCCGGAGGTGACCAGGTGGTCGATGCGGGCGGTCATCAGAACACCACCACCGAACGCAGGACGTCACCGTCGTGCATGCGGGCGAAGGCCTGTTCGATGTCGCCGAGTCCGATCGTCTCGGTGACGAACGCGCCGAGGTCGATGCGGCCCTGCTGGTGCAGGTCGATGAGCACCGGGAAGTCGCGCGAGGGCAGGCAGTCGCCGTACCAGGAGGACTTGAGCGAGCCGCCGCGGCCGAACACGTCGAGCAGCGGGAGTTCGAGCTGCATCTCCGGGGTGGGGACGCCGACGAGGACGACGGTGCCGGCGAGGTCGCGGGCGTAGAAGGCCTGCTTGTACGTCTCCGGGCGGCCGACGGCCTCGATGACGACGTCCGCGCCGTTGCCGCCGGTCAGTGCGCGGATCGCCTCGACGGGGTCGTCGGAGCGTGAGTTGACGGTGTGGGTGGCACCCATCTTCTTCGCCGTCTCCAGCTTGCGGTCGTCGATGTCGACCGCGATGATCTTCGCCGCGCCTGCGAGCCGGGCGCCGACGACGGCCGCGTCGCCGACGCCGCCGCAGCCGATGACGGCCACGGAGTCGCCGCGGCCGACCTGGCCGGTGTTGATGGCGGCGCCGATGCCCGCCATGACACCGCAGCCGAGCAGTCCGGCGACGGCCGGGGAGACCTCGGGGTCGACCTTGGTGCACTGGCCGGCCGCGACGAGGGTCTTCTCGGCGAAGGCGCCGATCCCGAGTGCCGGGGAGAGTTCGGTGCCGTCCAGCAGGGTCATCTTCTGCGCGGCGTTGTGGGTGTTGAAGCAGTACCAGGGACGGCCGCGCAGACAGGCGCGGCACTGTCCGCACACCGCACGCCAGTTGAGGACGACGAAGTCGCCGGGCGCGACGTCGCCGACGCCCTCGCCCACGGACTCCACGATGCCCGCGGCCTCGTGGCCGAGGAGGAACGGGAAGTCGTCGTTGATGCCGCCCTGCTTGTAGTGCAGGTCGGTGTGGCAGACGCCGCACGCCTGGATCTTCACGACTGCCTCGCCGGGCCCGGGGTCCGGGATCACGATGGTCTCGACCCGTACCGGCTCGTTCTTCCCCGGTGCGATGACCCCTTGCACCTGCTGCGCCATACCGTGGTCTCCCTGTTTCCGAGTGGGACTCCTGCGAAGGTTGATCACGGACAACCGTACGCCCCGGAGGGTGCCGCGTCGGCACCCTCCGGGGCGTTGCGTTCCACGGAGGAGGTTCGGTGTCAGGCCCCGGAGTCGTGGGCCTTCCGGCCGCCGACGCAGGTCCGCAGCACACGTGTCCGGCCGATCTCGTCGGACGGGTTTCGCTACGGGTCGCGGTCCAGGACCACCAGGCCGGCGAGGGCTCCGGCGCGGAGTGAGCCGGTGCTCGCGGCCGCTGCCAGGCGGTCGGCGCACGTGCGTGAAGGACCGTGCCCGCCCGGCGACCGAGGGCGGAGCTCAGGGCGCGAGTACGTCCAGTTCGTGGAGGGCGCCCACCGCGATCTCCTTCGTCAGCCGTTCCGCGGCTGCCGCGTCCCCCTCGCGGACCGCCTCGGCCAGGCGTACGTGGAGGGTGACGGCGGCGGGGTCGGGGTCCTCGAACATCACCTGGTGGTGGGTACGGCCGGCGAGGACCTCGGCGACGACGTCGCCGAGCCGCGCGAACATCTCGTTCCCGGAGGCGTTGAGCACGATGCGGTGGAACGCGATGTCGTGCCGCAGATAGCCCTCCAACTGCTGGCCGCGCGAGGTGGCGACCATGCCGAGGGCGCATTCGGTGAGGGCGGCGCACTGTTCGGGGGTGGCGTGCCGGGCGGCGAGTCCGGCGGCGACGGGTTCGACGGCGGACCTCAGCACGGTGAGGGAGCGCAGCTGCCGGGGGCGGTCGGAGCCGGCCAGCCGCCAGCGGATGACCTGGGGGTCGTAGACGTTCCACTCCTCGGTGGGCCGCACGGTCACGCCGACCCGGCGGCGGGACTCGACCAGGTGCATGGACTCCAGGACGCGGATCACTTCGCGTACGACGGTGCGGGACACCTCGAAGCGCTGCGCCAGCTCGTCGGTGCGCAGGACCCGGCCGGGCGGGAAGTCCCCGGCGGCGATCTCCAGACCCAGGGTGTCCAGCACATGTGTATGCAGCCCCTGGCCCTGTGTGGTCATGCCCGCAAGCCTACGGGGAGGCCCGCGGGAACATTAAGTACGACGTTTATGTCACAGCTACTTGAATAAGTCGTATGTAATGAGTTTCAGTAGCGCGACGGACCGATGTCGAAGAAGACAGCGAGGCACCAATGAGCACCCCCCACGTCGTCGTGGTGATGGGCGTAGCAGGGACCGGCAAGACCACGATCGGTCCCCTGCTCGCCGCCGAACTCGGCGTTCCCTACGCCGAGGGCGACGACTTCCACCCGCCGGCCAACATCGCCAAGATGTCGGCGGGGACCCCGCTGGACGACACCGACCGCCGGCCCTGGCTGGACGCGATCGGCCGGTGGGCCCACGGCCGGGCGGGGCTCGGCGGCGTCGTCAGCAGCTCCGCGCTCAAGCGCGTCTACCGTGACCGGCTGCGCGCCGAAGCCCCTGGTGCCGTCTTCCTCCATCTGACCGGTGACCGGGCTCTCATCGAGCGCCGGATGGCGGACCGCAAGGGCCACTTCATGCCGACCGCACTGCTCGACTCCCAGTTCGCGACCCTGCAGGAACTGCAGGAGGACGAGGCGGGCGTGGCAGTGGACGTGTCCGGCACCCCCGAAGAAATAACCGACCGGGCCGTCGCCGCGTTGCGCCGGCTCGCCTCTTAAGGATCACCGTGAGCAGTCTCAGCGTCGAGATGCTGGCAGCGGATGCCGTCGAGCCGATCACCTCGGCCGGCAACGCGCAGTTGGGCATCGCCGTCCTGGCGGGCATCGCCGTCATCGTCGTACTCATCACCAAGTTCAAGGTGCACGCCTTCCTGGCGCTGACCATCGGTTCACTGGCGCTCGGCGTCTTCGCCGGTGCCCCGCTGGACAAGACGATCACCAGCTTCTCCACGGGCCTCGGCGCCACCGTCGCCAGTGTCGGTGTGCTGATCGCGCTCGGCGCGATCCTGGGCAAGCTGCTCGCCGACTCGGGCGGCGCCGACCAGATCGTCGACACGATTCTCGCGAGGGCGAGCGGGCGCGCCATGCCCTGGGCGATGGTCCTGATCGCCTCGATCATCGGTCTGCCGTTGTTCTTCGAGGTCGGCATCGTGCTGCTGATCCCGGTGGTGCTGCTGGTCGCCAAGCGCGGCAACTACTCCCTGATGCGGATCGGTATCCCCGCGCTCGCCGGACTCTCGGTGATGCACGGCCTGATCCCGCCGCACCCCGGCCCGCTGGTCGCCATCGACGCGCTCGACGCCAACCTGGGGGTCACCCTCGCGCTGGGTGTCCTCGTCGCCATCCCGACCGTGATCATCGCGGGCCCGGTCTTCTCCCGGTACGCCGCCCGCTGGGTGGACATCCAGGCACCGGAGAAGATGATCCCCGAGCGCCCCTCGGAGGACCTGGACCGCCGCCCGGGCTTCGGCGCCACCCTGGCCACCGTGCTGCTGCCCGTCGTCCTGATGCTGGCCAAGGCCCTCGTCGACATCGTGGTGGACGACCCGGAGAACCACGTCCAGCGGGTCACCGATGTGATCGGTTCGCCGCTGATCGCCCTGCTCGCCGCAGTGATCGTCGGCATGTTCACGCTGGGCCGGGCCGCCGGATTCACGAAGGCGCGGCTCTCCACGACCGTCGAGAAGTCGCTCGCCCCGATCGCCGGGGTGCTGATGATCGTCGGTGCCGGCGGCGGCTTCAAGACGACCCTCATCGACGCCGGTGTGGGCCGGATGATCCTCGAGTTCTCCGAGAACTGGTCGATACCCGCCCTGCTGCTCGGCTGGCTGATCGCCGTCGCGATCCGCCTGGCGACGGGTTCGGCGACCGTGGCCACCATCTCGGCGGCCGGTCTCGTCGCTCCGCTGGCGGCCGGCATGTCCACCCCGGAGGCGGCCCTGCTCGTCCTGGCCGTCGGTGCGGGCTCGCTCTTCTTCAGCCACGTCAACGACGCGGGGTTCTGGCTGGTGAAGGAGTACTTCGGCATGGACGTCGGTCAGACGATCAAGACCTGGTCGGTGATGGAGACCATCATCTCCGTCGTCTCGCTGGGCTTCATCCTGCTGCTGTCGCTGGTCCTGTAGCTACTCCTCCGGATCCCGCCACAGCGGGTGCTCGGAGCGGGCCCAAGGGCGCTCGACCGACCCGGTGCGCATGCCACGGCGTGCCTCCGGGTCGGCGAGCGCCATTGCCGTATGTCCGGCCAGGACGATGCCGATCGCGAGTGCCAGCCAGTCGTGCACGAAGGTCGCGCCCGTGCGCCACACCAGCGGGGCGAGGTCCGTGAACCACATCAGCAGGCCGGTGCCGAGCATCACGAGCACGGCGCCCGCGATCCAGGCGGCGTAGAGCTTCTGGCCCGCGTTGAACTTCCCGGCCGGCCGGGCGCCGGGCGTGCGGTCGCGGCGCAGAGCGGCCTTCAGCCACTGCCGGTCGTGCGGTCCGAACCGGTTGAGCCGGGAGAGGTCGGCGCGCAGGGCCCGGGAGACCAGCCCGGCGAGCAGCGGTACGGGGACGAGCAGCCCGGACCATTCGTGGACGGTGACCACGAGGTGGCGGCGGCCGACGAGTTCGGCGAGCTGGGGGACGTACAGAAAGGCCGCGGTGGCCACGCACAGCAGCGTCAGCCAGGCGGTGGTGCGGTGCACCCAGCGCTCGGTGCGGGTGAAGCGGCGGATCCTCGTGGGGTGTTCAGACGGTGGGGGCGTCGTCCCGGCCGTTGGACCGGCCCACCCAGGCGTCGACGTCATAGCCGAGCTCCTCCCAGTAGCCGGGGCGTACGGCGTCGGTGACGGTGATCCCGGAGAGCCATTTCGCCGATTTGTAGAAGTACATCGGTGCCACGTAGAGACGGACGGGGCCGCCGTGCGAGTGGGTGACCGGCTTGTCCTGCATGCGCAGCGCGACCAGGACGTCCGCCCGGCGGGCCTGCTCCAGGGTGAGGCTCTCGCTGTAGGCGCCGTCGAAGCAGGTGAAGCGGACCGCCTTCGCGCCGGGACGTACTCCTGCCGCGTCCAGCAGCACGGACAGCCTGACCCCCTCGAACGGGGTCTCGGGGACGCGCCAGCCGGTGACGCACTGGACATCGCGCACCAGGCGGCTCTGCGGGAGCGCCTTCAGGGAGTCCAGGGTGTAGGTGGCGGGGCGGTCGACCAGGCCGTCCACGGTGAGGCGGTAGTCGGCGGCGGTCTTCTCCGGTACGGACGTGGCGACGGAGTAGTAGCGGAAACCGCCGCCGTTGGGCAGGAGCCCGGTCAGCCCGGTGGGGTCCTTGTCCGCGACCGCTCCGAGCCCGGTCTCCAGGCCCCGCTGGAGCACCGGGGCGGCAACCACTCCGGCGACGCCCAGGCCGAGCATGGCCAGGACGAGGCGGCGGCCGACGGGCGCGCCTTCGGCACGGCTGCCGTCAGGAGGATCTTCGCTGTCGGGAGGGCGACTGTTCACCCGCCCATTCGAACACCCGCGGCCGTCCGTCACCAGGAGCCGCGGGCGTTCGTCACCACCCGGTAAGAACTACCGGGGGGCCGTCGTGCTCTCCGCGGCCTTCTCCAGCTGGAACGCCTCGTTGCCGAGGCCGATCCTGGCGTGCACCTCGGGCTTCGTGGAGCGCAGCACCGCCCCGTACGCCAGGCCGCCGACGAGGGCGACACCGATGACGCCGGGCAGCAGCCAGTTGAGTACGGAGCCGGGGCCCGAGCCGACCAGTACGTCGAAGTCCCGGACGGTGAACACCGCGATGGCCAGCAGCGCGATCCCGGCGAGGCCGGAGGCCACGAGCCGGGGTGCCTGGGCGCGGCCCGCACCGCGGCGTACGAAGAAGGCGATCACGGCGAAGGAGGCCGCCGCCATCAGCAGGATCACTCCGAGCGCACCGACGTTGCCCATCCACGTGAACAGCCGCAGGACGGGCGCCGTGGGGTCGCCGACCGGGTGGTCGTCCGTGAGGGCGAAGGCCGCCACGATCACGACGGAGATCACGGACTGGAGCATCGAGCCGGTGGCGGGCGCGCCGCTGGTCTTGCTGGTCCGGCCGAAGCCCGCAGGAAGCAGGCCCTCACGGCCCATCGCGAAGGCGTAGCGGGCGACCACGTTGTGGAAGCTGAGCAGCGCGGCGAACATGCCCGTGACGAAGAGGACGTGCAGCACGTCCGTGAACGTGGCGCCGAGCCTCTCCTCCGTCAGACCGAAGAGCATGCCCGGGCCCTCCCTGAGGGAGGTGTCCGAGATGAAGCCGGGGCCCGCGGCGACGGTCAGCGCCCAGGAGCTCACCGCGAGGAACAGGGCGGCGTAGCCGACGGCCAGGAACATCACCCGGGACACGACGACCTGCGGACGGCTGGTCTCCTCCGCGTACACGGGGGCCTGCTCGAAGCCGACGAACGCGGCGATGCAGAAGCAGAGCGCCGTGCCCAGCCCCGCGCCGGTGAGGGTGTCGGGGTTGAACGCGTGGAAGGACAGGCCCTCGGGGCCGGGCTTGCTCACGGCGGCGATGTCGAAGATCACGACCAGGGCGCACTCGATGACCAGCAGGACGCCGAGCACCTTGGCGTTGAGGTCGATCTTCAGCCAGCCGAGGACGCCGACGACGGCCACCGAGACGAGGGCGGGAAGCCACCAGGGCATGTCGATGTCGAGATAGGTGGCGAAGAGACCGGAGACCTCGAAGCCGAGGATGCCGTAGATGCCGACCTGCATGGCGCTGTACGCGACCAGCGCGACGAGCGAGGCGCCCGCGCCGGCCGTCGGGCCGAGACCGCGGGCGATGTAGGCGTAGAACGCACCGGCGTTGTGGACGTGCCGGCTCATCTCCGCGTAACCGACGCTGAACAGCATGAGGACGATGCCGAGGACGACGTAGAGCAGCGGCTGCCCGACGATGCCCATCACACCGAAGACCGTGGGCATCACCCCCGCGACGACCATCAGCGGGGCGCTGGCCGCCAGGACCGAGAGCAGCAGTCCGGGGGTGCCGAGCCGGTCGGCGCGCAGGGCGCGTTCCTCCCCCTTGTACGTGTTGATCCCGCCGGTGTCGCCGTTCGTCGCGGCCGTTCCGGTCCCGGTCGTATCTGTTCTGCCCGTCGACATGGCGGGGTTGGTCCCTTCGTTGAAAGCAAGGTGCATCACGGGGTACCGAGCGCGTAGGTGCGCGCGGCAAGAAATGCGGGGTACGGATCGCGGCCGGAGTACGACCAGGGGGCCGCGGTCGCGTGGGGGCCGATGCGGTGGAAGAGCGCGGCGGCCTCGGCGGGGCGCCCCTCGCAGATCTTGGCGTGGGCGAGGAAGTTGAGGTCGACGTGGTGGCGGGGGTGGTCCTCGCGCTCCCATTCCAGCCACCAGTCGAAGGCTGCCTTCATCACCTGTCTGGCCCGGCGGCCGGTCCAGTGCCCCGAGCCCGCCGGGTCGTCGGACACGCTGCCCGCCGCGGCCAGGACGCGGTAGCGCTCCGCGTGCGCGACGACGGGGAGTACGGCGAGCGGCGAGTCGGCCGGGGCCTGTTCGGCCGCCCATGCGGCGAAGTCGTAGACCTCGTGCAGCGGGTCGCCGCCCTCGGGATCGGTCTCGGCCAGCAGGGCCGTCATCAGGTGGTGCGCCTGGTGGTGCTCGGGGTGACGGGACCGGATCGCCTCGAACTGCCTGGCGGTCTCCTCCCGGGTGCCGTACGTGCGGTCGAGCAGCATCAGGCCCAGCCAGGGGGTCGGGTCCGCGGGGTCGAGCCGGGCTGCGCCCAGGCAGGCCTCGCGGGCCTTTTCCCGTTCTCCGGCACCGGACTTGGGGCTCAGGGCCCTGGTCACGGTGGCGCAGGCGAGAAGGGTGGAGGCGTCGGGGCTGTCCGGTTCGGCGAGCAGCCACTCGCGTGCCCAGTCGGCCGCGGACGGGGTGGCGGCGAGTGCGAGCACACGGTGGCCGCGGCGGTCCCAGTCGGTATCGGTGGCGGCAAGAAGAGCGCGGGCCCTGGCCCACCGGCCCTGGGCGAACTGACCTCGTACGTCGATCAGTTCGCTGTCGTCGAGAGCCGGGTCGAAAGCGTGGTCCGAGCGACCGCCCTTGCGGCGGGCGCGGCCCAGGGGCGGCGGAGGCGGGGACATCCGCAGGCTTCCTTTTTTCGACGCGGTGTGCGAGTTGGTTCGATGCTGTGTGCGAGCAAACGATCGCGCACAGCAAAGCGGTAGGCAATGCTCCACGTCAAGGGCAACCCTCCGTCAACTGCATGCGTGAGCCATGCAGTTGATGGTCGGGGGGCGTGGTCTGAACCATTCGCGCAGCTCGTCGCGGGGGTCGCGGAGACACGGAACGGCTGGGGTGACGCGTGCCACACTGCCGTCATGGAGAACCGTGAACCGCTCAAACCCTTCCTCCTCGCCTTCCCCGGACCGCTGCGCGACCGGCTGGTGGCGGCCGTGCTCTCCGGCGAGAAGGTGTCGACGTCGGGGCTGCTCGCGGAGTACGAGGTGGAGAAGGAGGACCTTCCGCCGGTGGGCGAGCGGTCCGCGCTGATCGACTCCCGGGGGCAGGAGGTCGCCGTCGTGGAGCTGACGGAGGTTCGGGTGGTGGCCCTGGGCTCGGTCGGCCTGCAGCACGCACTCGACGAGGGCGAGGGGTACACGTCGGTCGCCGGGTGGCGTGCGGGGCACGAGGCGTTCTGGCACAGCGAGGAGATGCGGGAGGCCCTGGGGGACCCGGCGTTCACCGTGGACGACGACACGCAGATCGTCGTGGAGAGGTTCCGAGTGGTGGAGCGGTGGGAGTGAGGGGTGGGGACCGGAGTGACGGTGCCCGGCCCGGCCCCGCGTGCGGACGCGGCGGGAATCCGGACCGGGAGGCGGGGTCACACGGCGGGGAGCGCGTAGAACCTCTTGCCGTGCATCACGGCCGGCCGCTTGCCGCCGCCACCGCGTTCCACTGCTGGATGTCGCCGGTTCTGTCGTTGTAGGTCCAGCGCAGCTTCCCGGTCGTCGCGTCGAAGGCGTGCACGCCCCCGCCCTTGTCGAACTCGGTCGCGCGGTACGGGTGTTGTCCACCTTGGCGAACTGCCATGCCTGCGTGGCCGTGTCCCGCAGGTCCTCGTTGTGCCAGATCTGCTTGCCCCTCGCGTGATCCACCGCCCGCAGGCTGCGGGCGGTGTCGGAGGCGTGGAGCACTCCGTCCAGGACGTGCGGGTCGCTGAAGGCGCTGAAATCGCTCGCCGCGAGGGACCAGCTCTCCTTGCCGTCGGCCGGCGCGAACGCGCCGTCGCCGGTCAGGTCGCTGTTCGCCGCGTTCTGCTGCCACAGCGGCTCGGGTGCGGTGCCCGGCGGCGGAGTCGTGAAGGGGTCACCGTTCTCGCCCCCGCCCGGCGTCGGACTGCCTCCCGGCTAGACCGCCTCCCCCTCGGGACCGCAACCGACGACCCCGGCCAGGCCCGTCCCCGTCCCCGTCCGCCTGAGCAGTACGGAATCGGGACAGGGCCGTGAAGCTCCCGTCGCCCCGTCACAGAACGGCCGCCGGGCCGTCCGCCCAGTGGTCGCCGCGGCCGGTCAGCCAGTTGCCTCAGCCGGTCGCCTCGGCAGCCGCCCGGCCCGCCGCGCGGCCCGAGAAGATGCAGCCGCCGAGGAACGTGCCCTCCAGCGAGCGGTAGCCGTGGACTCCCCCACCGCCGAAGCCGGCCGCCTCTCCCGCCGCGTACACACCGGACAGCGGGGTACCGTCCGCCGTCAGGACGCGGGAGGACAGATCCGTCTCCAGGCCCCCCAGGGACTTGCGGGTGAGGATGTTGAGCCGGACGGCGATCAGCGGCCCCGCCCCGGGGTCGAGGATGCGGTGCGGCTTGGCCGTACGGATGAGCCTGTCGCCCAGGTAGGCGCGGGCGCCGTTGATCGCCGTGATCTGGAGGTCCTTGGTGAAGGGGTTGGCGACCTCTCGGTCGCGGGCGGTGATCTCGCGGCGCAGGTCGTCCTCGTCGATCAGCGGCTCGTCGGTCAGTGCGTTCATCCCGCGGACCAGCGCGCCGAGGTCCTTCTCGACGACGAAGTCGACGCCCTTGTCCATGAACGCCCTGACCGGTGCGGGGATGTCGGCGCGCGCCCTGCCGATCACGTCCCGGACCGACTTTCCGGTCAGGTCGGGGTTCTGCTCGGAGCCGGAGAGCGCGAACTCCTTCCCGATGATCTTCTGGTCGAGGACGAACCAGGTGTACCCGTACCCGGACTTCATGATGTGTTCGAGGGTGCCCAGCGTGTCGAAGCCGGGAAAGAGCGGGACCGGCAGCCGCTTCCCGCGGGCGTCCAGCCAGAGCGAGGACGGGCCGGGCAGGATGCGGATGCCGTGCTTGGCCCAGATCGGGTTCCAGTTCTCGATGCCCTCGGTGTAGTGCCACATCCGGTCGCGGTTGATGTGATGGGCGCCGGCCTCCTCGGTGATGCCCAGCATCAGCCCGTCGACATGGGCGGGCACCCCGGAGAGCAGCTTCTCGGGCGGGGTGCCGAGCCGCTCGGGCCACTGGGCGCGTACGAGGTCGTGGTTGCCGCCGATGCCGCCCGAGGTGACGATCACTGCCTGCGCCTTCAGCTCGAAGGCTCCCGTGACCTCGCGGCTGCTGGCCGTGCCCCGCTCGGCGCCGCTCGCGTCGAGGAGTTCGCCGGTGACCGTGTCGATGGCCCCGGCCGAGCCCCCGAGGCCGGTGACCCGGTGGCGGAACCGCAGCTGGACGAGGCCCTTCGCGACGCCTTCGCGCACCCGCCGCTCGAAGGGGGCGACGACACCGGGCCCGGTGCCCCAGGTGATGTGGAAGCGCGGGACGGAGTTGCCGTGGCCGTTCGCGTCGTACCCGCCCCGTTCGGCCCAGCCGACGACGGGGAAGAACCGCATCCCCTGAGCGTGCAGCCAGGACCGCTTCTCACCGGCCGCGAAGTCGACGTACGCCTCGGCCCACTTGCGCGGCCAGTGGTCCTCCTTGCGGTCGAAGCCCGCCGTGCCGTACCAGTCCTGGAGGGCCAGCTCGTGGCTGTCCTTGATGCGCAGTCGGCGCTGCTCGGGCGAGTCGACGAGGAAGAGGCCGCCGAAGGACCAGTGCGCCTGGCCGCCTATGGACTGTTCGGGCTCCTGGTCCAGCAGGATCACCGTCCGGCCCGCCTCGACGAGCTCGGCGGTGGCCACCAGGCCCGCGAGTCCGGCCCCGATCACGATCACATCAGCGTCGTACGCCATGGTTCCATCCTTCGGGGCGATGCCGTGCGGTGCACGAAGTTACTTGTGCGTCAGATCTTCGGTACCGGCCGCTTCCACGTCAACCGCCCGGTCGGCGCCGCCCTCACCGCTCCCGCGGGTCCGCGGGGCTATCGTCGGATCCGTGTCGGTGCTGGTTCTCCTGCTCTCCGTGGGCGCCGCGTGCTGTCTGGGCTTCGGGTTCGTCCTCCAGCAGGACGCCGCCCGACGTGCGCCCCTGAGCGACTTCCTGTCGCCCCGGCTGCTGCTCGACCTGATGCGGGTGCCGAGCTGGCTCGCCGGGATCGGCCTGATGGTCTGCGGCATGGTCCTCGGCGCGCTCGCGCTCGGCCAGGGCGAGGTGTCGCTCGTCGAGCCGCTGCTGGCGACGAATCTGGTCTTCGCGATGGCACTGTCGCGCCACCGCACCGGTCAGTCACTCGGCCGGCAGGGCTGGGGCGGGCTCTGTCTGCTGGCGGGCGGCGTCACCGCGTTCCTGCTGGCCGGCCAGCCGGAAGGCGGGGAGGCGACCGCGGATCCGCTGCGGCAGTGGCTGGTGATCGGCACGGTCGCGGGGCTCGCGGTGGTCCTGACCGCCTCTGCCAGGCACCCGCGGACCCCCGGAACCCCCGTGCTGCTCGGGCTGGCGGCGGGGCTGCTGTACGGACTGCAGGATGCCCTGACCAGACTCTGCGGGGAGCGGCTGGACGACGGCGGCTGGGCGGCACTGATGACGGGCTGGCATCCGTACGCGGTCGTCGTGATCGGGGTGACCGGTCTGATCCTGGTCCAGAGCGCGTTCGAGGCGGGGCCGCTGCGGATGTCGCTGCCCGCGCTGACGGCCGCGCAGCCGCTGGCCGGGATCGCGTGCGGAATCGGGTTCCTGGGCGACCAGGTGCGCACCGACACGGGTGCCCTGGCCTGGCAGGCTGCCGGACTCGCGGCGATCGTGGCGGGGATCGTGCTGCTCGGGCTCCATCCGGCGATGCCGGAGGGGAAGGACAGGCACGGGTCCACTGCTGCCGACCGGGTGATGTTGGATGAGCAGCATGACTCCGGATGACGAGATCCTGGACATCGTCGATGAGAACGACAAGGTCGTCGGGCAGGCGCCGCGTGGCGAGGCGACCGCGCGGAACCTGCGCCACCGCTGTGTCTTCATCGAGGCCAGGGACGCCGGGGGGCGGCTCTTCGTGCACCGCAGGACGGCGACGAAGCTGGTCTTCCCCTCGCACTACGACATGTTCGTCGGCGGGGTCGTGGGCGCGGGCGAGTCCTACGACGAGGCTGCGCTGCGGGAGGCCGGTGAGGAGCTGGGGGTGCCGGACCTGCCCCGCCCCGAGCCCCTGTTCAAGTTCCTCTACACGAGCGCCGAGCACAGCTGGTGGTCCTACGTGTACCGGGTGCGGTGCGAGCTGCCGGTGAATCCGCAGGTGGAGGAGGTCGCCTGGCACACGTTCCTGACCGATGCGGAACTGGAGCGGCGGCTCGGCGACCGGCTGTGGGTTCCGGACGGGCTGGAGACCTACCACCGCCTGCGGGAGTTCAGGGCCGGGGAAGCGGGGTTCACCTCGTGAGCCGGCGCGGCGACGTCATGCAGAGCCTGCGGCTGTGGTTCGCGCCGCAGCAGATCCGCGCGGAGGGCGACACCCCGGACTACCGCTTCTCGCTCGCCAACGAGCGCACGTTCCTCGCGTGGCTCCGGACGGCTCTCGCGCTGATCGGCGGTGGTTTCGCCGTCGACCAGTTCCTGCCCGGTCTGAGCTGGGGCCTCCGGGCGGGCCTGGCCCTCGGCCTGCTCGTGGCCGGTGTCCTGTGTGCCCTGCGCGCGGTGAATCACTGGGTGCGGTGCGAGCGGGCGATGCGGCGCGGTGAGGATCTGCCGGTGTCCCGCTTCCCGGCGATCCTGAGCATGGTCGTCGCCGTGGTCGCCCTCGCGATGGTGGTGGTGGTCCTGTTCGGCTGGGAGGGCCGGTGACCACGGCGGAGCGCGATCCGGGTCTGCAGCCGGAACGGACGAGGCTGGCCTGGCGGCGTACGACGTTGTCCTGCACGGTGGTGGCCCTGCTCGCGGTCAGGCAGGCCCTGCACGGCGGGGCCGACGCGGCGGGGGTGGTCGCCGTGGCGCTGAGCCTGCTGGCCTGGCTGGGATTCCTGCGGGTGACGCACCGCCGGGTGGTGGGCCTGGGATCCTCCGCGCCGCCGGCGCTGTCGCCGCGCGACGCGGCGACGGCAGCGGCGTGCACGGTCGCGATCGCGGCGTTCGCCGCAGCCATGCTGTTCTGAGCCGACAGCCGGTCTCAGTTCTCCCAGTCCACGGTGACGACGATCTTGCCGCGGGTGCGCCCCTGCTCGTTGAGGCGGTAGGCGTCCGCTGCCTGCTCCAGGGTGAAGACCTGGTCGACGTGGACGGTGAGGACGCCCTGCTCGGCCAGCTCCGCGATCTGTGCGAGGTCCTGGGCGTCGGGGCGCACGAAGGCGTAGCGGCCGCCGTAGGAGAAGACCTCCGCGTCCGCGATGGAGGCGAGCCTGCCGTCGGGGGCGAGCGTCTCCGCGGAGACCTGCAGGGCTTCCCCGCCGACGGTGTCGAACGCGGCGTCGATGCCCTCGGGGGCCAGGGCCCTCAGCCGGTCGGCGAGCCCCTCGCCGTACTCCACGGGCTCGGCGCCCAGCTGACGCACGTACTCGTGGTTGTGGGGGCCCGCCGTGCCGATGACCCGGCAGCCCGCGTGCCGGGCGAGCTGGACGGCGAACGAGCCGACTCCTCCGGCGGCGGCGTGGACGAGGACCGTCTCGCCGTCCCGGACCTCCAGGGTGCGGTGGAGCACCTGGTAGGCGGTGAGTCCGCACAGGGGGAGGCCCGCGGCCTCCTCGAAGCTCAGGTTCAGGGGCTTGCGGGCGAGGGTCCGCACGGGCGCGGCGACGTATTCGGCGAGGGTCCCGCGCGAGAGGAAGTCCTCGCGCACGTAGCCGATGACCTCGTCGCCCACGGAGAACTCGTCGACGGCGGCACCGGGTTGGACGACGACCCCGGAGACGTCCCAGCCGGGAATGACCGGGAAGACGGCTTCCAGCGCCGACTGGAGGTAGCCCTCGCGCGCCTTCCAGTCGACGGGGTTGACGGCCGCGGCCCGCACCTTCACCAGGACCGAGTCCGGGCCGACCTTGGGGTCGGGCCGGTCGCCGTACTCCAGGACATCGGCCGGACCGTAGCTGCTGTAGCTGATCGCCTTCATCCTCCGACGATCGGCGCAGGTCAGGGTCCCCGCAACTCAGGCTGTGGCGGCGTGGAAGGGCGGCAGCAGTGTGCGCGGGTCATGACCGCGGTGCCGGAGCCCGATGAGAAAGGCGGTCGCCGTCTCGAGATACCCGGCCCGGTCGAGCCCGCCCACGGCCAGCGGTACGCATCCCAGGGCCCGCACCAGGACCCGTACCGCCTCCAGGGCCTGCTCGTCGTCCCCGCGCAGCGGGACGGTGACCGGCCCGTCGACGAAGGCGGGCGGGGTGCGCCGCCACACGGAGTCCGGGAGGTGGTTGAACACCTTGACGACCCGTGCGCCGGTGGAGTCGGCGATCGTACGGGCGGCGCCCGGGCCCCCGTTCGTGGTGAGCCTGAATCCGGGTCCGACGGCGTTGGTGCAGTCGATCAGCAGCCGGTCCCGCAGGGCGCCGTCCGCGGCCCCGAGGCCGCCGAGGACACCGGCCACGGCGTCGTACGGCAGGGCGAGCAGGATCGCGTCGCCGAAGGCCGCCGCCTCGGTGACCGTGCCCGCGCTCTGGCCGTGCGGCCGGCGAGGGCACGGGTGCGGTCGGGTGACCGGCCGCCGAAGAGGACGTCGTGCCCGGCTCTCCCCCACTGGGTGCCGAGGGCTTCCGCTGTGTTGCCCGTACCGATGATGCCGATCCGCATGTCCGTCCCCCGTGGCCGCTGTTCGCGTAGCGTCGTCCTGTCGGAACGCTAGGAGATCCGTTGCGCACCGTTCGGTGCCCGACGGGCCGGGGGGAACCGTGGACCGGCTGCTCGCGGACTGCGGGGCCAGGCTCGGCTTCGATCTGCTGGCGTACGCCTGGAATCCCGTCATCCTGTACGCACTGGCCGAGGGCCCGTGCCGGCCCGGTGAGCCGCGGGCGGAGATCGGTGGCATCAGCGCCGAGGTGCTGACCGAGACGCTGCGCCGACTGGAGGGGTACGGACTGGTCGAGCGGTGCGCGTCCGCCGAGGCGCCGCCGCGCGTGGAGTACGCGCTGACGGCGCCCCGCCGGACGCTGCTCGAACCGATCGAGGCACTGGGCCGCTGGTCGGCCCGTTACGGGGACGCGTTCGTGGCGGCGCAGGGCTGGGAGGAGTAGAGCTCCTCGCCCTGGAGCCTCACCGGCCTCACCGGCCTCACCAGCGCGGGATCGGCGGGGTCACCCACTCCGGGTCGGCCGTGCGCATCGCCGCCGCGTCGTCGCGTGCGCGCATCGTGCCGTCGTCGTCGAGCCAGCGCCGGTGGAGCACGGCCAGCCGGTCGCGGTCGAGTTCGACACCGAGTCCGGGGGCGTCGGAGACGGCGAGGTGTCCGCCCTCGAAGGTGTGGCGTGCCGTGATGACGTCCTCGGTCTGCCAGGGGTAGTGGCTGTCGCAGGCGTAGTCGAGGTTGGGCACCGTGGCGGCGACGTGGGTCATCGCGGCGAGGCTGATGCCGAGGTGGGTGTTGGAGTGCATGGAGAGTCCCACGCCGAAGGTGCGGCAGATCCCGGCCAGTTCACGGGTGCGGTGCAGGCCGCCCCAGTAGTGGTGGTCGGAGAGGATCACCTGGACCGCGTCACGGGCGAAGGCCTCGGGGACTTCCGCGAGGGTGGTGACACACATGTTCGTGGCGAGCGGGAGGTCCGTGCCGGCGGAGACCTCCGCCATCGCCGCTGTGCCGCTCGCCGGGTCCTCCAGGTATTCGAGTACGCCCTTGAGCTGATCGGCGACGTACAGCGAGGTCTCGACGGACCAGGCCCCGTTGGGGTCCAGCCTCAGCGGCTGTCCCGGGAAGGCCTCGGCGAGCGCGCGGACGGCGGCGATCTCCTGG
The DNA here is from genome assembly GCF_045207585.1 of Streptomyces sp. NBC_00887. Lineage (NCBI taxonomy): Bacteria > Bacillati > Actinomycetota > Actinomycetes > Kitasatosporales > Streptomycetaceae > Streptomyces > Streptomyces sp. NBC_00887. The sequence goes on along the minus strand of NZ_CP108788.1, from coordinate 8,394,193 downwards.
TCGGGCTCGAAGACTCCGCCCTTGAGCTTGAAGGAGGTGAACCCGTGCTCGCGGGAGAAGCGCCGGGCCTGCGCGACGACTCCGGCGGGGTCCAGGGCCGCGCCCCAGTCGTCCTGTTCACCGCCTGCGGGATGGGCTGCCCAGCGGTAGAAGAGGTACGCGCTGTACTCGACGCTGTCGCGGACCTTGCCGCCGAGCAGTGCGTGCACGGGCAGGCCGAGGGTCTTGCCGAGCGCGTCCAGGCAGGCGACCTCGAACCCGGAGACGACGGAGAGCCGCAGCTTGTCGGCGGTCTGCACGCCACGCAGCCCACCCGCGTCGACCCGCCCGTCGGTGGCACGTGAGTCGCCGCACACCTCGTCGGCCAGGGCGAAGAGGCCGTTCAGGTCGCTGACCGAGCGGCCGGGGAGAGCATGGGCCAGCGGTTCGGCCAGTTCGAGGTAGGTGCCGTCGCCGTAGGTCTCCCCGACTCCGGTCACCCCGCCGCGTGTGACGACCTCCACGATGAGCCGCGGGGTGTACGGCTGGTGGACGCCCTGGGTGTTCAGCAACGGCGGATCGGCGATGAGGATCGGGGTCAGCCGGACGTCGTCGATCAACAATGCTGTATCCATACGTGAACCTTATTCAGGGATACGACTGAACGCCAGACCGAGGGCCGAGATCATCCACTTGATTCCGGGAGTTCACTGGACGACATACCGACTGGTCGGCATCATGGTCCCGATCGTTCAACCGTCCCGGAGGTGCGCCCATGAGCCCAGTCCATCCGCCAGGTCTCGACCTCGGCCTGCTGCGTGGGTTCCTCGACCGCGAGCGGCCCGGGCTGGTGAACGGACCGCTCGAAGGCCGGCTGATCGAGGGCGGACGCTCCAACCTGACCTACATCGTCACCGACGGCACGGGCCAGTGGGTCGTCCGCAGACCGCCGCTGGGCCACGTGCTGGCCACCGCGCACGACATGAAGCGCGAGCACCGGGTGATCAGCGCCCTGCATCCGACCGCCGTGCCGGTGCCCGAGCCGGTACTGCTGTGCGAGGACGAGTCGGTCATCGGCGCGTCGTTCTACGTCATGGAGTACGTCGCGGGAACCCCGTACCGCACCGCCGAGCAGCTCGCTCCCCTCGGCCCCGAGCGCACCCGCGCCGCCGTCCTCGGACTCGTCGACACGCTCGTCGATCTGCACGCCGTCGACCCCGAGGCCGTCGGCCTCGGCGACTTCGGGCGTCCCGAGGGCTTCCTGGACCGCCAGCTGCGGCGCTGGGGGAAGCAGCTGGACGCCTCCCGCAACCGTGAGCTGGCCGGCATCGACGAACTGCACGCCGCGCTCGGCCGGGCGCTGCCCGTCTCCCCCGCACCCACCGTCGTGCACGGCGACTACCGCCTGGACAACGTGCTGATCGGGGAGGACGACCGGATCAAGGCCGTCCTGGACTGGGAGATGTCCACGCTGGGCGACCCACTGACCGACCTCGGCCTGCTCGTGATGTACAGCTCCGACCTCGATCTGCCCGCCTCCCCGGTGTCCACCACCAGCGGCGCGGCCGGTCACCCCACTCCCGCCGAGCTGATCGAGCGCTACGCCGCACGCTCCGGCCGGGACACCTCCGGCATCTCCTGGTACACGGCCTTCGCGTGGTTCAAGCTCGCCGTGATCCTCGAGGGCATCCACTACCGCTACACCCTCGGCCAGACCGTCGGCCCGGGCTTCGACCGCATCGGCGACCTCGTCCCCGTCTTCATCGCGCACGGCCTCACCACCCTCCAGGAAGGCTGATCACTTATGGACTTCGCATTCGACGCCCGTACCGAAGAGCTGCGCACCAAGCTGCTGGCCTTCATGGACGAGCACGTGTACCCGGCCGAGGCGGTCGCGGAGGAGCAGCGCGCCCTGCTCGCCTCGCCGTGGGACACCCCGCAGATCGTGGAGGACCTCAAGGCGGAGGCGCGCAGGCAGGGTCTGTGGAACCTCTTCCTCCCGGACGCGGAGTACGGCGCCGGACTGACGAACCTCCAGTACGCCCCGCTCGCCGAGATCACCGGCCGCAGCCCGCATCTGGCGCCGACCGCGCTGAACTGCGCGGCCCCGGACACCGGGAACATGGAGGTGCTCTTCCAGTTCGCCACGGACGAGCAGAAGAAGCAGTGGCTGGAGCCGCTGCTCGCCGGCGAGATCCGCTCGGCGTTCGCGATGACGGAGCCCGAGGTGGCCTCGTCGGACGCGACGAACATCGAGACGCGGATCGTGCGGGACGGCGATGACTACGTCATCAACGGGCGCAAGTGGTACATCTCCGGGGCGATGAACCCGGACTGCGCCGTCTTCATCGTGATGGGCAAGACCGACCCGGACGGCGAGGACATCCGCCGCCAGCAGTCCATGATCCTCGTCCCGCGCGACACCCCCGGCCTGGAGGTGCGCCGTGCGATGCAGGTGTACGGCTACGAGGACCACTCCCACGGCGGCCACGCCGAGGTCGTGTTCACCGATGTGCGGGTGCCCGCCGCGAATCTGATCGGCGAGGAGGGCGGCGGCTTCGCCATCGCCCAGGCGCGGCTGGGCCCGGGCCGGATCCACCACTGCATGCGGCTGATCGGGATGGCCGAGCGTGCGATCGAGCTGATGTGCAGGCGGGCCGTGTCCCGTACGGCCTTCGGCAAGCCGCTCGCCCAGCAGGGTGTCGTGCAGAACTGGATCGCGGACGCCCGGGTGACGGTGGAGCAGCTGAGGCTGCTCGTCCTGAAGACGGCCTGGCTGATGGACACGGTGGGCAACCGCGGGGCGCACACCGAGATCCAGTCGATCAAGATCGCCACGCCGCGCGCGGTCGTCGGCATTCTCGACCAGGCGGTGCAGCTGTACGGCGCCGGCGGCGTGAGCCAGGACTTCCCGCTGGCCGAACTGTGGTCCTCGGCACGGACGCTGCGGCTTGCGGACGGGCCGGACGAGGTGCACCAGCGGTCGCTCGCCCGGCGCGAGATCAAGAAGTACCTCTGAGTTCTGAGTCCTGGGCTCCGGCCTCTGACCGACGACGGTGCGGCCCGCTCCTACTGGCCGCACCGCCGAAGGGGATCAGAAGGTGAGCTTCCAGCTGTCGATGTAGCCGGTGTCCTGCGAGGCCGTGTCCCGCACCTGGAGCTTCCAGGTGCCGTTCGCGGTCTCGCTCGACGCGTTGACGGTGTAGGTCGCGATCACGTTGTCGGCCGAGTCGCTGCTGCTCGCGCTCTTCAGCCGGTACGCGGTGCCGTCCGGCGCGAGCAGATCGACGACGAGGTCACCGCGCCAGGTGTGCTTGATGTCCACGCCCACCTGAAGTGCGGTGGGAGCGTTGCCGGTCCGGCCGGTGACCGCGATGGAGGAGGTCACGGCGGCCCCCGCGTCCGGTACGGCGACATCGGTGGTGCTGGTGAACACGCCCTCGCCCGTGGGCGGTTCGACGGTGCCTGCGGACAGGGTCCAGATCGCGTGGGCCACCGCGTCGCTGTTGCGGTCCAGGGCCGTGTCGTTGATGTTGGCCGTGGTGTCGCAGGACGAGTGGTAGCAGCGGTCGAAGGACTGCCCCGCGGTGCCGCCCCACTTCGTGGCCTGGGCGCTGCTCTTCGTGTTGCTCGCCCCGGTGAACAGGCCGCCGACGGGCACGCCCGCGCTCTTGAACGGGGCGTGGTCGGAGCGGCCGTCGCCCTCGGTCTCTATCTCGGTGGGCACCGAAAGACCGGCGAAGTAGCTCTTGAAGGTCTGCTCGATGACCGGGTCGTCGTCGTAGACGAAGTAGCCGGCGTTGGGCGAGCCGATCATGTCGAAGTTGAGATATCCGTCGAGCTTGGCACGCTCGGTGGTGGCGAGGTTGTTCACGTAGTACTTCGAGCCGACGAGCCCCAGCTCCTCGGCACCCCACCAGGCGAAGCGCAGGTGCTTGTCGGGTGCGAGCTGCGCCCGGGAGACGGCGAGGGCGGTTTCGAGTACGGCCGCCGAGCCGGAGCCGTTGTCGTTGATCCCCGCGCCCGAGGTCACCGAGTCGAGGTGGGAGCCGGCCATGAGTACCTGGTTCGGATCCCCTCCCGGCCAGTCGGCGACGAGGTTGTACCCGGTGGCTCCGCCGGAGGTGAACTGCTGGAGTGCCGTGGTGTATCCGGCCGCGTCCAGCTTGGCCTTCACGTAGTCGATGGACGCCTTGTAGCCGGTCCGGCCGTGGGCCCGGTTGCCGCCGTTGGCGGTGGCGATCGACTGGAGCTGGGTGAGGTGCGCCTTGACGTTGGCGAGGGGTATGTCGGGCGCCGCGGCCACCGCGGTGGAGGTGGCCGGCGCGGAGGAGGCGGGCGCCGCCTGTGCCGCGGGGGCGGCTGTCGCGAGCAGGGCCACGACGGCGAGGGCGGATGCGGACACGGGTCTGTATCTGGTTGGGCTCATCGAAGGCTCCGATTCCGTTCGGGGACTGACGGAACGTGCGGGGGGTACCCGGCCGTGCACGGCCGGGGCCTGGAGCTGGTGGTGCGATATGCGTGACCGATGGTCAGCGAGATGGCCGCGTACCGTCAAGAGCTGAATCCGGACAGCCCCGTTCGCTCAGCGGACAGGGATGGCGGGGACGGCCGTACGGGAGCAGGAGAACACCGTCGCACCGCGCAACGGACCGCAACCACCGCGCACAGGAACGGAGTTGGCGTAGGGGTCGCGGCAATCCCGCTTGCCCGCCCGATGATCACGGGATAAGGTCCCCGGGCACATATGGGGTGATCATGACAGGCGGGGGACATGGCAGACGTAACAGGCGCGCCCACGAAGGGCGCGGGCGCATGGGGGCAGGCCGTCACGGCCGTCGTGATGGTGGGGGCACTGGGGGTCGGACTGTGGACGGTCCAGGAGACGTCGTCCGCGGACAGCGTCCCGCCGCCTGTCAGATGCTCGGGCGGGGAGCCCGAGAAGGCCACGGGAAAGCCCGGGAAGGCACCCTGGCGCGTCTCCGGGGCGCAGCTGTGCGAGGCACTGAACCGTCCCGGCCTGGCCGAAGTGCTGGGTACGCCCGGCGAGACCGTGAAGTCGGCCGGCGGCAACGGCGGCTCCCTGGACTTCTCCGGCGCCGAGGAGATCGACACCCCCTCGGCCCAGGTCGAGTTCGGGACCTACACCGTGACGTTGTCGGCCACCTACGACGGTCTCCCGGTGGACGGGTCCGCGGCGCTCCTGGGCGCCGATGCCCGGCAGGAGACGTTTCTGGGCCGCCCGGCGGTCCTCTACTCGCAGCGCACCATCAGCATCAGCTTCCGCCTCGATGGCAGCGACTCCGACAGCGGTCCCGGTGTTCCGGCCCGCGTCCTGAGCGTGGCCCAGGACGCGAAGGACAGCGGCGGGTCCTACGAGGTGGCCGTGTGGCGTGCGGACGGCATGACGCCGGACGACGGGGTGCTGCTCGGCGTCGCCGAGAAGGTCCTGCCGACGGTCCCGCGGTGGGCCGCCGCCGGCTGACGGCCTCCAGCAGTGTTCTGTCGCACGGCAAGGCGCGTCCGGTGGCTCCGGCCGTCAGGGGCGCAGTGCCCTCAGCAGCAGGTCGGCCAGGTGGTCGGCGACCTCCTGCTGGCTGAGGGGGCCGTCCGGGCTGTACCACGTGGACAGGTGGTGGACCGAACCGAAGTGGTAGTCGACCACCAGGTCGGCCGGGGTCGCCGAGGAGAACACCCCGCTGCGCTGCCCCTCCTCGACGAGCGCCCGGAAGCCCTCGTGGTAGCGGCGCCTCTCCATCCGCACCTGCTTGTTCTTCTCCGGGCTCAGGTGGTGCATCGAGCGGAAGAAGATCGCGGCGTCGTCGAGGTTCTCGATGGTCGTGACGACCACGTCCGCCGCCGCGTCGCGCAGCCGCTGCTCGATCGGCGCCTCGGCGTTCGCGTACGCGTCGAGCCGCTCCTGCTGGAGCCGCAGCACCCTGGCGTAGACCTCCTGGAGGAGGTCCTCCTTGGATCCGAAGTAGTGGTAGAGGGCGCCCTTGGTGACGCCCGCCGCCTCGACGATCTCCTGGACCGAGGTGCGGTCGTAGCCGCGCTCGGCGAAGAGCCGGGTGGCGGCGGCCAGCAGCCGTTGAGGAACGGGCGTACCGTCCCCGTCCGTCGCCTTGGCCATTGCCGCCACCTGCCCTTTCGTCTGTGCGTGAGGTGTTCTACCGGGGGGAACGCAGTTCCCGCCTGAGGATCTTCCCACTTGCGGTCTTCGGGAGTTCCGTCAGGATCTCCACTTCGCGCGGGTACTTGTACGCGGCGAGCCTTTCCTTGCAGTACGCGCTCAGTTCGCCGGGCTCCGTCTCGGCCCCCGGACGCAGGCTGACGTAGGCCCGGACGGTCTCCCCGCGGTAGGTGTCGGGGACGCCCACGACGGCCGCCTCTCGTACCGCGGGGTGGGTGTAGAGGACGTCCTCCACCTCACGGGGCCAGACCTTGAAGCCGGAGGCGTTGATCATGTCCTTCTTGCGGTCGACGACGTAGAGCCAGCCGGCCGCGTCCATGAAGCCGATGTCGCCGGTGCGCAGTTCCCCGCCGGGGAAGGCGGCCTCGGTCGCCTCGGGGAGGTTCCAGTAGCCGGAGACGACCTGCGGCCCGCGTACGGCTATCTCGCCCTGTTCGCCGAGGGGGACGTCGTCGCCGTTCTCGTCGATGATCCTGACCAGCGTGTCGGGTCCGGGAACACCGACGGACAGGGTCCCGGACACCGGATCGACGGGTGCCTCGTGCTCCGGCGGTACGGCGGCGCAGGGCGCCGTGCACTCGGTGAGGCCGTAGCCGTTGCGGATGTACGGGCCGAAGCCGTCGCGGAACTTCTCCACGAGCGCGGGCGGCAGCGGCGCACCGCCCGAGGAGATCACCTTGAAGGAGGCGAAGTGCTCGCGGGTGGCCCCGGGGTGCGCGGCGAGTGCCATGAAGGCGGTCGAGGGGCCGACGGTGTAGGCGGGGCGGTGCTCGGCGAAGGCCTCCAGGACGACGCTCGCCTCGAAGCGGTAGGCGAGGACCAGGGTGCCCGCGTTGGCGACGCAGGCGGCGAGCTGGCACACCATGCCGGTGATGTGGAAGAGCGGAGCCAGCGCGAAGTAGGCGGCGCCCTCGGCGATGGGGTGGCCGGTCCGCTGCCGCTCCGCGTTGACCATGATGTTGCCGTGGGAGTTCATGGCGCCCTTGGGGGTGCCGCTCGTCCCGGAGGTGTAGCTGATCAGCGCCACGTCGGCGGCGGTGAGCTCGCGGCCCTCGGGGGCGGCGAGGCCCCGGCGGGCCACGGCCACCAGGTCCGCCGCCCAGTCGTCGGGGCCGGGGGCGGGGAGCCGCTCGAAGCCGAGCACCCGGGGGTCGTCGGCCGTCTGCAGGTCGCGCTCGCAGGCGGTGACGGCGATCTTCACGTCGGGCGCGGCCTCGGCGGCGTCCCGCAGGTAGGACTCCCAGGCCCGGTCCGAGCAGATCAGCGCGGTCACCGCCGCGTCCTTCAGTACGTGGCCGACCTCGCCGGACTTGTACATCGGGTTCAGCGGGACGACGGTCGCGCCGGCCTTCCAGGCGCCCAGCAGCGCGAGGACGAAGTGCGGGGTGTTCTGCAGCATGATCGCCACACGGTCGCCGCGCCGCAGCCCTTCGGCGGCGAGGTGTCCGGCCACGGAGTCGGAGAGCTCATCGGTCTCGCGGTAGCCGAGCCGGCCGTCGAAGTAGGCGAGGGCCGGGTGCTCCGGAGCCCGCCCGACAGCGGCGCGGAAGGCGTGCACCAGGGTCTCGGCCGGGTGGACGGGGGCCCGCTGGGCCTCGCTGAGCAGGGCGGTCCAGGGCTTTGCCGCGTAGATCGACTCGGTCATGCGCCGGCCTCCTCCCACTTCTGCTGCAGGTGGTTCATGCTGCCGATCCAGTGGTCGGGGTCCTTGGCGCGGGCGCGGTAGTACCCGGCCACCTCCGGGTGCGGCAGGACCAGGAAGCGGTCCTGCTCCATGGCGTCGAACAGGGCCTCGGCGACGGCCTCCGGCTCGATCGCGGTGGGGGCGAGTACGAGATCGCCCGCGGAGCCCGCGGCGGTGAGCATGTCCGTGCGCACGCCCTGCGGGCAGATCGTGTGGACCTTGATGCCGCGGTGGCGGTAGGTGAGCGCGAGCCACTCGGCGAAGGCCACCGCGCCGTGCTTGGTGACGCTGTACGGGGCCGCGCCGATCATCGTGAGCAGACCGGCCGCGGAGGCGGTGGAGACGAAACGGCCGCTGCCGCGCTCCAGCCAGTCCGGCAGCAGCGCCTTTGCCGCGCGGACGTGGGACATCACGTTGACGTCCCAGGCCGCCGCCCAGACGTCCTCGTCGGCGAAGACGTCGCCGCCGGATGCCAGGCCCGCGTTGGCGCAGTAGATGTCCACCGTGCCGTCCAGTGCGTCCCGGGCCGCGTCCACGATCCCCGAGGCGTCACCTGCGACGGCGGTCGCGCCGATCTCTTCGGCGAGCGCCTTGATCCGGTCGATGTCGAGATCGTTGACGACGACCCGTGCACCCTCCGCGGCGAATCTGCGGGCCAGAGCGGCTCCGATGCCGCCTCCGGCTCCGGTCACCACTACGCCAGCGCCCTGCACCGTACTCATCGGTCCCGCCTCTCTCAGCCGTCTTCCCCGGCAGACTAACCAGTCGGTATGTGATCAGGGAAGGGGTCCCGGGCAGGACTGGGAATCTGCCCAGTCAGAGCCGTTCCGAGCGGCCCGCGCCCGCGCTAGCGTGCGTGGCCATGACAGTCGGCGCGATCATGGAGGTAGCGGAATGACCCTGTCCAGACGTGGTTTGCTCGCCGTCGGCGGAGCGATGGGTGCCGTCGCGGCCACCGCGGCGGGGCCCGGCACGGCCTCGGCCGCAGGCCGGGGGCACGGTGCCGGGCGCGCCGGGGTCCGTACCGGCTTCGAACGGCTGGCCGCCGACGGGTACCGGCTTCTGGCGGGCGAGAAGGTCGGTGTCGTCACCAATCCGACCGGGATCACAGCGGACGTACGGCACATCGTCGATGTGATGCACCCGGACGAGCGGGTGAATCTGACCGCTGTCTTCGGACCGGAGCACGGCTTCCGGGGGACCGCGCAGGCCGGTGGCTCCGAGGGACGCTACGACGACCCGGCGACGGGGCTGCCGGTCTACGACACCTACCTCAAGAGCGGGCAACCGCTCGCGGACGTCTTCACGGCTTCCGGCGTGGACACGGTCGTCTTCGACATCCAGGACGCGGGCGCCCGCTTCTACACCTACATCTGGACCCTGTACGACTGCATGGAGGCGGCGGCCCTCGCCGGCAAGCGGTTCGTGGTCCTCGACCGGCCGAACCCGGTGACCGGGCGGGCGGCGCTGGGGCCTGTGCTCGACCCGGCCTTCGCGACGTTCGTGGGGCGCAGGGAGATCTCGCAGGCGCACGGGATGACGGTCGCCGAGCTGGCGCTGCTCTTCAACGGGGAGTTCCTGGCGGCGCGGCCGGCGGAGCTGGACATCGTGAAGATGTCGGGGTGGCGGCGTTCGGACTTCTTCGACGTGACGGGGCTGCCGTGGGTGCCGCCGAGCCCCAACATGCCGACGCCGGAGACGGCGCTGGTCTACTCGGGGACGTGCCTGTTCGAGGGCACGAACCTGTCCGAGGGCCGCGGCACGACCCGGCCGTTCGAACTGCTCGGGGCGGAGGGGATCGACTACCGGTGGGCGGCGGCGGCGAACGCGCTGGAGCTGCCCGGGGTGGCCTTCCGTGAGGCCTACTTCGCGCCGACGTTCTCCAAGTTCCAGGGGAAGACGGTGGGCGGGGTCCAGGTGCACGTCCAGGACCGGGAGGTCTTCGACCCGGTGCGTACCGGCATCGCGCTGCTGGTGACGGCGAAGCGGACGTGGAGCGGGTTCGCGTGGCGCCCGGACAACTGGATCGACAAGCTCACGGGCAACACCCGGGTCCGCACGATGATCGACGCCGGTGCGGACACCGATGAGGTGGTGGGGGCGTGGAACGCCGATCTGGCGGCGTTCCGGGCCAAGCGCAAGAGGTACCTCCAGTACCGGTGAGTGCCGAAGGCACCTGCCTCGTCCTCGACCGCCGGACGGGCTCGACATGCCCGTCCGGCGTTCGAGGAGTCCAGGTCAGCGGTGGGAGGGGAACTCCACGACCTGCTGGTACGTCGGCCGGTTCTGCCAGTGGATCGTCTTGTGCGTGATCCCGCCGAGCGCGCGGTGGACGATCGCGTCGGTGCACCACTGCTCGCCCGCCCCGCAGCTGTCGTCCCCGGGGTAGACCGCCGTCGCGGGCTCGGCAGCCGCCTGCTTCAGCGTGGCGAGCAGCGCCTGGCGGCAGGTGCTCAGGTCGCCGTTGCCGCAGTACGTCTTCGCCAGCGGTCCCTTGACGGGCTGTCCGAGGACCTGTCGCAGGTCCTTGTCGGCGAAGCCCCACCAGCCGTACTGGAACGCGGAACCGCTGTGCGCCCCGCTCGGCCCGTGGCTCGCGGCCGGCGACTCGTCCGTGGCCAGGTTCGCGGTGAGCGCCGTGTAGAGGCCGTCACCCAGACCGGGCCGGAATTCCGCCTCGATGAGTTTCGGCCACCAGGCATCCATGATCCGTACCGCGTCCGCGTGCGTGTAGGTGTGCGATCCCGGACCGGTCTCCTTGCGCTGCGATCCCGCCGCGCGCCATGAGTCCAGCTGCTGCACCACCGCGTTGAGCGCGGGATCGGTGACCGGCTGGGAGCGCAGCACCTTCAGGAGCTCGGGCAGCAGCTGCTCGCCCCGCAGGTCCGTGACGGCGGCCTCCGCCATGGCGCGGGTGAGGGAGGCGCGGGTCACTCCGCCGTCGTCGACCAGTTCCGCCACCCGGTCGTCGAGCAGGTCGCCCCGGTGCACCGCGCCGAAGCCGAACGCGGCGGTGGCGTAGTCCTTGGCCTGGCGGTTGTTCCAGGAGATGTAGTAGTCCTGGCCGCTGGACTGCGGGTGCTCGGCGAACGGCGTGTAGTCGGTGGTGTTGGCGGCCGGGTCGTAGCCCTGCCACTCGTACGCCTTCTCGGCCTTGACCGGCAGCGCCGGGTCGACTCCGGCCGCGCGCACGGGGTTCATACCGCTGTTGTAGAAGGCCGCGGTGCGCGAGTCCGCGTAGAACCAGTTGAAGGCGTAGTCGATGTGACTGGCCGCCTGCTGGAACGAGGCCGCGTCGGTGATGTACGCCGGGTCGTTGAAGAGCTGGAAGCCGATGATCGAGTCGGCTTCGTGGCGGTAGGTGGTGCGCAGCGAGGTGTACGCGACCGGTTTTCCGCCCACCGTGGCGCGGTGGGTGACGATGCCGTAGTCCGTGCGCCACACCTGCATCCGGTAGGAGCCCTTGGCGGTGGAGTCGGCGACCGTGGGCTTCCAGGAGTTGGTGCGCTCCAGCTTCTCCATGGGGGTGCAGGCGCCGTCGTTGCGGTAGTGCGTGGAGTCCTTGGAGGGCGTGGAGCCGTCCGGTTCGCAGAGCTCGACGGCGTACGTGTCGGTGATGTCCTGGGCGGCCGATGTGGCGCTCCAGGCGTAGTCCTGGCCGCGGCCCATCTGGATGTACATGCCGACGCCGGCGAACGAGACGCCGCGGGCGCTGATGCCGGGCCCCTGGAGCTCCTGGAGCATCATCAGCTGGGGGGCGAAGTAGCCGGTCTGGGGGCCCATGACGGCGATCGGGTTGCCGCTCGCGGTGTGCTTGCCGGACACGAGGAGGGCGTTGGACATGCCGCGCTTCTGGGCGCCGCCGCCGGTTCCGGGGAGCGATCCCTCCGGGATGACGCCGTCGTCGTACATGCCCTGCAGCGGCTTGAGGGCGGCCGGCGCCTTGACCGGGGCCTTCGCGCCGGTGCCCGCCGAGCCCGTGCGGTCGTGGATCAGGGGTTCGGGTGTGACGGAGCCCGCATCGGGAAGGGCGGCGCCGCGGGCCTGGTCGGGCTTGCCCGCGTACGGGAACGAGGTGCCGTCGTGGACGGTGAGGACGGCCTCGGGGTCGTTGCGCTGGCGGAACGACTCCCAGACCCTGGTCCCCTCCTCGACGCCGTACTTCTGCTGGGCGGCGAGCAGCGAGAGCGCGGCCTGCACCTCGCCGCCTCCTCCCCCGCCGAACTGTCCGCCGACGACCGACGCGATGGAGATCAGGTCGGTCAGTTTGAACGGCTGGATCTCGCCTATGTTGGTGATCGAGTCGATCTTTCCGGTGAGGACGTACTCGCCCGGGAAGTAGCGGCCGTTCTTCGACTTCACCCGGTAGGCGTTGATGCCGTCGACGTAGGCCTGGGCATCGGCCATCGCCTGCTCACCGTGTGGGCCCTCGGTGGTCCTGATCCATTCGACCTGGGCTTCGAGGTCCGCTTCGGTGTACGGGGCCTGCGGCCAGAACTGCTGTTCCAGGCCCTGGTTGGCGAGCGCTCCCCCGGCGAACGAGGTCAGCTCACCGCGCCCGATGTGCCGGAAGAGGTCCATCAGCCAGAGGCGGTCCTGCCCCGCCGCGAACCCGGCGCCGAACTCGGTGCCGTAGCGGGTGGTTCCCTTGATGTGCGGAACGCCGCTCTTCTTGTCGCGGGTGATGGTGACGTCCTCGCGCGGCTTCGTGACGGACTCGACCTGGTCCGCGGCGACCCCGAAGGAGGCGTCGTTGAAGAAGTCGGTCAGTTTCTGGTCGGTGAGGCTCGTATGCCCCGCCACCAGGCCGTCGTAGCGGTCGAGCTGGTCGTCGCTGTGAGCCGGGTGGGTGCCGAACGCCTTGTTGCCGAGGATCTCGACGAGGGTGGCGTTGCCGTTCTCGCCGGGTGGCAGGATGTCCGCGCACTGTCCCTGGCAGTGATCGGTGACAGCGACGGGTTCCGGCTGGGCCGCGCCGGCCTGGGGGGCCGAGGCGAGCAGGGACGTACCGAGGGCGAGAACGGCCGCGACTGTGGCGGCTCTGAGCGTGCGGGTGCGTGGGGGCATGCGTGCTCCTCCGGATGGCCGATGCGCCGGAGGTTACTGGCGGTACACCCCGTCAGTAAGATGAACATCAGTCACTTTTTCCGAATCACCACACCCGTCGCCACGCCGCCCCACATGGGCCATCTCAGGTAGTGGACACTTTTCACCTTTCGATGGAGCCGAAACGGGCAGTCGTACGTCCATCCCTTGACGCCGAAGTACGACCGACGGAGGTGGCAGTGTCATGGCCGGTTTCCGGAGTCTTGCGAGACAGGTCCGCGATCCGCGGGGCGATCTGGCATTGCGGAGGTACTCGCTGCGCAAATGCCTGGAGCGATTCGCCCCTTACGGCCACCGGGCCACCTGGGATCACCTGTGTGCCCGGCACGGGATCGAACCCGAGGACCGGGCTCCCGACCCGGTGCGCCTGATCGGTGCGCTGGAGGAGCTGGAGGAGGCGCGGGACGTCTGGCTCGCGTACGAGACGGGGTTCGCCGAACGGCGGCGACGTGAGAAGCACGACGGACTGCGTCGGCCGGGCGCGTTCGACGACTGGCACCGCAGGACCTGGGGCGGCAACGGCATCGCCCCGTGCGACAACCCGGGGGTCCATCCCGCCGCACCGCTCGCCGACGTACTGGGGCGCCTGATCGCCGCCCTGAGCGCGGAGCCGGGCGTGGCCTGCCCGGTCTGCACGGCGACCGGCATCGTCTGGCGGCAGGACCTGGACCGGGAACCCTGGTCGGGCCCGGTCTGCACGGGGTGCGGCATCGTCGTCCCCCGCCCCGTCCTGACCCCGGGAGCACTGGCCAGGGCCAGGGGGATGCGGCCGAGGGATCTGGCGTCGGTGGCCTGAAGCGCGCGGGGGGGCGCTCGCCTGCGCGCACCCCGCGTCGTCCGTGTCCGGAGCCGGCAGGGCCAGGGTCTTTCGTTTGGATCAGGCCGGATCAGGGAGCGGGGTCCGGCCTGATCCGAACGAGAGGCACTAGGACGCCTTGGAGCCGTCCGCCGCCTTGCGCTCGGGCATCAGGCGCGACCCCGTGATCCGTTCGCCGGACACGTCGTCGGGGTTGGACAGCACACACGTCTCCAGCGACAGGCATCCGCAGCCGATGCAGTCGGTGAGATGGTCCCGCAGCCGCCCCAGCTGCTTGATGCGTTCATCCAGCTCCGAGCGCCACGCCTCGGACAGCCGCGCCCAGTCCTCCCGGTTCGGCGTGCGCTCCTGCGGGAGCTCGGCGAGCGCCTGCCTGATGGTGGCGAGCGGGATACCGACCCGCTGCGCCGCGCGTACGAACGCGACCCGGCGCAGGGCGTCCCTGGTGTAGCGACGCTGGTTGCCGCTGGTACGACTGCTGGTGATCAGGCCCTTGGACTCGTAGAAGTGCAGGGCCGATACGGCGGCGCCGCTGCGTGCGGAAAGCTGGCCGACCGTGAGTTCGTGAAGTGTCTGCGGGATCTGTGGCACTCCCCGAACCCTACTGGTCCCGCCTCGAACCCTGCCGCCCGCTTCGAAAACCTGGCCGGTCCGTCGTTGACAGGGACGCACCGCCCAACCATGCTGAGCAAGCGCTTAGACATTCGTTCGGGGACGACGGCAGACAGCCGGAAGGCAGGGACCAGGAACATGGCAGAGCCGAAGATCTTCACGTCCGCACAGGAGCTGCGGGACGGGGTGGGCGAGGAGCTCGGGCACAGCGAGTGGCTGGAGATCGAGCAGAAGAGGATCGACCAGTTCGCCGAGGCCACCGGCGACCACCAGTGGATCCATGTGGATCCGGAGCGCGCCGCCGCCGGCCCCTTCGGCACGACGATCGCCCACGGCTATCTGACGCTCTCGCTGCTGCCCGCATTCGTACCGCAGATCATGCGGGTCGAGGGAGTGAAGATGGGCATCAACTACGGCAGCAACAAGGTCCGCTTCCCTTCGACCGTTCCGGTGGGCTCGCGGCTGCGCGCCACGGGTGTGCTCAAGAACGTCGAGGAGGTGGGCGGCGGTGTGCAGGTGACCACCCTCGTCACCATCGAGCGCGAGGGCGGCGACAAGCCGGCCTGTGTCGCCGAAGCGGTTTCGCGCTTCTACTTCTGAGCCGTGCGCACGTGTGCGGGGCTGGCCCGAGGCCCGCCCCGCACACGTGCGCTACTTCTGCGCCCCGACCATCCGCAGGACGAGGTCGGCGTAGAGCGTGCCGACCTCGTCGGGCGTCCGGCTCCCCTGCGCGTTGAACCAGCGGGCCACATCGATGCAGAGCGAGAGCACGGCCAGCGTGGTGCCCGGGACGTCGGGGACGTCGAACTCCCCCGCCCGAACGCCCTCGCTGATGATCCGGCGCACCGCGGCGTCGCTCTTCCTGCGCAGCTCGACGATCTCCACGCGGTGCTCGTCGCCGAGGGCCTCGAGTTCGTACTGGACGACCCGGGCCGTGGTGTGCCGCTCGGCGTGCCAGCGGACGAAGGCCTGTACGGCGCCGGCGAGCCTCTCGGTCGCCGTGCCGTCCCTGTCGGCGGCCGTCTCCAGGAGGAGCAGGGCCCGGTCGTGACCGATCCTGCTGATCCGGTGGAGCAGCTCTTCCTTCGTCTTGTAGTGGATGTACAGCGCGGCCGGACTCATCCCGGCCCGCCCCGCGATGTCCCGGGTGGTGGTCGCGTGATACCCACGTTCGGCGAAGGCCTCGACGGCGGCGACGAGCAGTCGCCGGGCCGCCTCGGGCGTGACCTCACTCCACGGCGTCTCGTCACCGTCGGTCTGCTCCGCCGTGCTCATGGTCACGTGCCCCTCTCCCTCTGCAGGACGAACACCATACCGCGATCCTGAGCAAGCGCTTAGGGGTCGCCGGTGACCGAGACCGTCAGAGCTTCTGGAAGGGGTCGTGCTCGGCGAGGATCTTCTCCAGCCTGGCCTGGTCGACGCGGCTGATGATCTGCCCCGCCTCCTGACGGTCCCTGATGACCTTGGCCAGAGTGAAGCACGAAGTGACGAGGTAGAGGACGCCGATGGCGAGGAAGGCCCGCACCCAGGCGTCGGCGTCGAGGAAGAAGATGCCGAGGGCCACCGCGCCCATGGCCACTCCGAAGGAGAGGACGGCCTGGCCGTAGAAGGCGGCGGTGCTCTGCTGCTTGACCGATGTTGTCTCACTCATGTCGCACAGCATCCGGCGCGGCGGCGTCCGGCACATCCGTCCTCGTACTCAGTCCGGCACTCAGAAGGCGGAGACCCCCGTCAGCGCGCGGCCGATGATCAGCTTCTGGATCTGGCTGGTGCCCTCGTAGAGGGTCATCACGCGGGCGTCCCTGACCAGCTTGCCGACCGGGTACTCGTCGATGTACCCGTAGCCGCCGAACACCTGGAGGGCGTTGTTGGCTGCGCGGACGGCCGCCTCGGAGGCGAAGAGCTTCGCCGTGGACGCGGCCGTGGCGAAGTCCTGGCCGCGGTCGACGAGGTCGGCCACGCGCCAGGTCAGCATGCGCGCCGCGTCGACGTCCACGGAGATGTCGCTGATCAGCTCCTGGACGAGCTGGTAGCTCGCGATGGACTTGCCGAACTGCTCGCGCTCGCCCGCGTACCGTACGGCGGCGTCGAGGGCGGCCTGCGCGATGCCGACACAGCCGGCCGCGACCGACATCCGGCCCTTCGCGAGGGCGGACATGGCGATGGAGAAGCCCTTGCCCTCCGGCCCCAGGAGCGTGTCGGCGGGAACGCGGACGTCCTCCAGCACGATCTCGGCCGTCGCCTGGCCGCGCAGGCCGAGTTTGCCGTGGACGGTGCGCCGGGTCAGGCCGGGGCTGTCGGCCGGCACCAGGAAGGCGGAGACGCCCCGGTGGCCGGGGGCGTCCCCGGTACGGGCGAAGAGCAGCACCACATCGGCCCAGGTGCCGTTGGTGATGAACATCTTGGAGCCGTTGACGACGTAGTCGCCCCCGTCGCGCACGGCCTTCGTCGTGAGGTTCCCCGCGTCGGATCCGGTGCCCGGCTCGGTGAGGCCGAAGCATCCGACGGCCTCGCCGGCGGTGAGCCTCGGCAGCCACTGCCGCTTCTGCTCCTCGCTGCCCCAGGAGGCGATGGTCTTGGCCACCAGGCCGAGCGAGACGGACACGATGCCGCGCACGGACGAGTCGCCGCGCCCGAGCTCCTCGGTCACCAGGCAGTACGCGAGGTGGTCACCGCCCGAGCCGCCGTACTCCTCGGGAACGGTCAGTCCGAGGAAGCCGAGGGAGCCCAGCTTCTTCACGATCGACTTGTCGACGCTCTCGGCACGGTCCCACTCGACGACATGCGGGGTGATCTCCCGTGCGACGAAGTTCTCGGCGAGCTCCCGGACGGCTGCCTGCTCCTCGCTCAGCTCCAGGTTCATCCTGCGACACCCCACTTTTAATTAGCACTGCTAGTTTTATGTTTGCAGGCCTACTATGTGCCGCATGGCCCGACCGCGCAAGCCCCTCCTGAGTAGAGACCGCATCGTCGAGGCGGCGAGCGCGCTCGTGGACGCCGAGGGACTCGACGCCGTCTCGACCCGTCGGCTCGCGGCGGAGCTGGGGGTCAGCGGGCCCTCGCTCTACAACCACTTCCGCAACAAGGACGAGATCCTCGACGCGGTGGCCGACGCCGTGTCCGCGAAGGTCGACCTGTCGATGTTCGAGGAGGCCGACCCCCGCGACTGGCCGGCCGCCCTGCACGACTGGGCCGTCTCCTACCGTGCGGCACTCGCCGCGCACCCGCACATCGTCCCCGTGCTGGCCCAGGGCCCCGGGCGCAGACCGGCCGGCCTGCGGGTCGCCGACGCCGTCTTCGGCGCGATGGTCCGGGCCGGCTGGCCCCCCGCCCAGGCGACCTACATCGGCGCGCTGATGCGCTACTTCATCACCGGCTCGGCGCTCGGCTCCTTCGCCCGCGGATTCGTCGACGACGAAACGGCGTACGACCCCGCCGACTACCCCCACCTCGGTCAGGCCCACCTGCTGGCCGACCGTCGCCAGCAGGTCGACGAGGGAGCCTTCGAGACAGGCCTGCGGGCCCTGCTGGACGGGCTCGCGCTGCAGTACGAGCAGACCGCGCCGAGCGGCACTCTTCGGCACTCGCCGAACGGTCGCTGACGCATCCTGGACCGTATGGCTCGCAAGACCCCGCACGGTCCGGCCGCGTCCCACCTCGCCGCCCTGGCCTCGCTGCTCGCCGACGAGACCCGCGCCGCCTTCTGTCTCGTCCTGCTCGACGGCCGCGCCTGGACGGCGGGCGAGCCGACCCGGCATGCCGCAGTGGCCCCTTCGACGGCGAGCGAGCACCTGGGGAAGCTGGTCGCGGGCGGTCTGCTGACGCAGGAGCGCCAAGGCCGCCACCGCTACGTGCGGCTCGCCGGCAGCCGCAACGCTCGCCTCGTCGAGGAGCTGGCCGCCCACTCCCTTCCCGAGCGTGACGAGGAGCGTCCACGCACCCTGCGCGCGGCAGGCATCAGCAGCGCCCTGGCCAGGGGACGCACCTGCTACGACCATCTCGCGGGGCGGCTCGGCATCACGGTCACGGACGCGATGACCGCACGGGGGCCGCTGCGCCAGGACACCGGGTTCGCCCTCACCGACGACGGACTCGACTGGTTCGCGGCGCCGGGAATCGTCCTGGAACCCGACGGACGACGGCCGCTCGTACGGGGGTGCCTGGACTGGACGGAGCGCCGCCCGCACCTCGCGGGGGCCGCCGGGGCCGTGCTGTGCGGTCACGCAACGGAGGCGGGATGGTGCGTTCGCATCGGGTCCGGCCGCGCGGTGAAGGCGACGCCGGCCGGGGAGCGCGCCCTGTCGGAACTGCTCGGAATCGAAGCGGAAACCATTCGGTAGGTTGCCGAAGCGTCCCCGGGCTCAATGGCAGGCCCCGGGCGGAGCCGGTGGCCCCGGTTCCCTGACCCGGGCCACCGGCCGGGAGCTCCTAGAAGACGACGAGCGCGCGGCCGCCCTTGCCCGCGATCATGTTCTCGAAGGCCGCCGGAATGCCGTCCAGCGCGATCCGCTCCGTCACCAGCATGGAGAGGTCGAACCGTCCGGCGCGGATGTGTTCGGCGAGCACCGGAAGGTCTCGGGCCGGGTCACTGTTCCCGTACACACAGCCCGTGAGCGAGCGGCCCCAGTGGAAGATCTCCAGGGCGTTGAAGGACACCACCTGGTCCTTGCCGCCGATACCGACGACCGTGGTGCGGCCGCCGCGGCGGGTGGACTCCCAGGCCCCGCGGATCGTGGCGGGCCGCCCCACGCACTCCACGGCTACGTCCGCGCCCTGGCCGCCGGTGAGCTTGCGGATCTCGCGCGGGGTGGTGTCGGAGGCGATGACGTAGTCGGTGGCACCCGCCTTGCGGGCGAGCTCCTCCTTCTGCGGTGAGACATCGACCGCGATGATCTTCGATGCCCCGGCGATCCGCGCGGCCTGCAGGACGGCGAGGCCGACCCCGCCGACCCCGAAGACGACGACGCTCTCGCCCTCACGGACCCGGGCGGAGTGGTGCACCGCGCCGTATCCGGTCAGGACCGCGCAGCCGAGCAGCGCGGCGTCGGTGAGCGGGATGCCGGCCGGGGCGGGCAGCACGCAGTTCGCGGCGACGACGGTCTCCTGCGCGAACGCCGCGACGTTCAGCCCCGGGTGGAGCTCCGTGCCGTCGGCCGTGCGGGCGTGGACGTTGGCCGCGCCCTTCAGCGCGTCGGCGCAGAGCCAGACCTCACCGATGCCGCAGTGGAAGCAGTTCCCGCAGGACGGCGCCCAGTTGAGGACGACCGCGTCACCGGGGGCGATGTCGGTCACCCCTTCACCGACGGACAGGACGGTACCGGCGCCCTCGTGGCCGAGGACGGCGGGGACGGGCAGCCGCATGGTGCCGTTCGTCAGGGACAGGTCCGAGTGGCAGACGCCTGCGGCGGCGAGCGAGATGTTCACCTGGCCGGGGCCGGGCTCGGGGAGTTCGATGTCGGTGATCTCCAGGGGAGCTCCGACGGCGGGCAGTACAGCGGCGCGGACCACGAACAGACTCCTTGACGGTCGGTGGGGCGGTGCGTGTCCTGGAAGCAGTCCCGCCCGCGGGCGGTGCAGGCGGGACGTGCAGGACACGCCCTAGAACTGGAGGGACTTGGTCTGCAGGTACTCGGCGAGGCCGTGCGGGCCGAGCTCGCGCCCCACTCCGGACTGCTTGTAACCGCCGAACGGCGCCAGCGGGTTGAAGCGGCCGCCGTTGATGTCCACCTGCCCGGTGTCCATGCGGCGGGCGAAGGCGACGGCCTCGGCGTCGTCGGCGGCCCAGACCGCCCCGGCCAGCCCGTACACGGTGTCGTTGGCGATCCGCAGGGCGTCGTCCACGTCCTCGTACCGCAGGATCGAGAGCACCGGGCCGAAGATCTCCTCGCGCGCGATGGTCATACCGGGGGTGACGTCGGCGAACACGGTGGGGCTGACGTAGTACCCCCGCTCCTTGGGCGCCTCGGGTCCTCCTGCGACGAGGCGGGCGCCTTCCTCGATGCCCTTCTCGATGTATCCGCGCACCCGGGCCTGCTGCTTGGCGTTGACGACGGGGCCGACCCGCTCCCCGGGTACGTACTTCGCCACGGCCGCCACGGCGAGAGCCACGGCCTCCTCGTACCGCTCGCCGTCGACCAGCATCCGGGTCCACGCGCTGCACGTCTGGCCCGAGTTGGACATCACGTTGGCGACGCCGACGTTGACCGCCTTGGCGAGATCGGCGCCGGGGAGGATGACGTTGGCGGACTTGCCGCCGAGTTCCAGGGCGACGCGCTTGACCGCCGCTCCCGCCGTGGCGCCGATCCGCCTGCCGACGGCCGTGGACCCGGTGAAGGAGACGAGGTCGACGTCCGCGTGCTCGGCGAGTGCCTGTCCTGCGACCGGGCCGAGACCGGTGACCAGGTTGAAGACGCCTGCGGGCAGTCCCGCCTCCTGGGTGACCTCGGCGAAGAGCTGGGCGGTGAGCGGGGTGTCCTCGGCCGGCTTGAGCACGACGGTGCAGCCGGCCGCGAGCGCGGGGGCCACCTTGGCGACGATCTGGTGGAGCGGGTAGTTCCAGGGGGTGATCGCCCCGACCACGCCGACGGGCTCCAGCAGGACGGTGGAGTTGCCCAGCTTATCCTCGAAGGAGTAGGAGGCGGCCAGTTCGGCGTACGAGCCGGCGACCAGCACCGGTACGCCCGCGTGCACCATCTGGGACAGCGGCAGCGGCGAGCCCAGTTCCGCGGTGACGGTCTCGGCGATCTCGTCCTTGCGGGCGGCCAGCGCGTCGCGCAGGGCGGCGATCCGTGCGGCGCGCTCGGCGGGCGGGGTGGCCGCCCAGCCGGGGAACGCGGCGCGTGCGGCGCGTACCGCGGCGTCGACGTCCTCGGCGGTGCCCGCCGGGACGTGACCGATGACCTGCTCGTCCGCCGGATTCACGACCGCGATCGTGTCCCGGCCCGCGGCGGGCCGCCACTCCCCGCCGATGTACATCCCGTCATGCGCCTTCATGGCTGTTCCTCCCGGGCTTGCTGTGCCTGCCGCCGTAGCCGTGCGTCGTACGGACGGATGCCGTCCCGGCCCCAAACTAGCGCTGTTAGTTTTTCGGCGCCAGGGAACGGCTGGAGACACAGGTCACGCACGGCCGCGGCCGGCAGTCACACGTCGAGCCCCGGAATGACCTTGGGCAGGGGGCAGATCCGGCGCCCCGAGTGGTCGAAGACGTACAGATGCGCCAGGTCGACGAGGAGCGGAACCTGCCCGCCGGCCCGCAGCCGCATGTCGGGGCCGGTGCGCACCACGAGGTCGCTCGCCGTGACGGCCGGCCGGTCGGGGCTGCGCACGGCGTACGGTTCCGCGTCCGGCTCGTCGAGTACGGCGACGGATCCCGTGGCGCGCTGCTTCAGGCGTTCCAGTACTCCGATCCCGCCACCGGGTGCGCGACGGCGGCGTTGCGGCGCCTGCCGGCTGGCCGACTCCAGGTCGGGCACGACCGCGGGCTGTGAACCCGTGTTGAGGTGGACGAGCGCCTCGTGCCCCTGGTACTCGACGTGCTCGACGATGCCGCTGAGCGCGACCTCGCCGCGGCGGGCATGGCTGGGCGGGGCGATCCGGACGGCCTCGGAGCGCAGGCCGACGATGATCCGGCGTCCCTGCTGGATGCGGAGCAGCTGGTGGTCGGGGCTGAGCGGTTCGGCCAGCGGCAGGCGCTGGCGCCCGAGGTCGATGGACATGCGCCCATCGAGCGGGGCGTGCACGACGGCCTGGAGCAGATTGATCCTGGGGGTGCCGATGAACGCGGCGACGAACACGTTCTCGGGTGTCGCGTAGACCTCACGCGGCGTGCTGACCTGCTGGAGCACCCCGCCGCGCATCACCGCAACCCGGTCGCCGAGCGACATCGCCTCGGCCTGGTCGTGCGTGACGTACACGGTGGTGACGCCCAGCTCCCGGGTGAGCTGGGAGATCTCGGCCCGCAGGTGGTTGCGTAGCTTCGCGTCCAGGTTGGACAGGGGCTCGTCCATCAGGAAGGCGGAGGGATGGCGCGAGATGGCCCGGCCCATCGCGACCCGCTGACGTTCGCCGCCGGAGAGCTGGCCCGGATAGCGGTCGAGCACGCTTTCGATGCCGAGCATCCTGGCCGTGGCCTCGACGCGCTCGCTGTTGTCCCTGCGCGGGTTCTCCAGCTTCAGCGGGAAGCCGATGTTGGCGCGATTGGTCATGTTCGGGTAGAGCGCGAAGTTCTGGAAGACCATCGCCATGCCGCGTTCGCGCGGCGACACGTGGTTCGCGGGCTCGCCGTCGAGCAGCAGCTCCCCCTCGGAGATCTCCTCCAGGCCCGCGATCATGCGGAGCACGGTCGACTTGCCGCAGCCGGAGGGCCCCAGCAGCACGACGAACTCGCCCGGGTCGACGGACAGCGAGAAGTTGTCGACGGCACGCGGAGCCCGTCCGTACGTCTTACTGACGCTGTGCAAGGAGATGGCACGAGTCATGGTTCCGCCCGGGGAGGTGGGTGGGCTGCACGTGGGGAGCGGCTGCGTGGCCGAAGTTAGCCCACCGGGCGGGGTGTGGGAATGACTCGTGCGCAGGTTAAGCAGTTAAGTCGGCGAAGTTGCGGAGCAGGCCGGATGTGTCAGGTGGGGTTCCGGTTTGCGCAGGGGTGTCCGGTCACTGGGACGGGTGGGACAGGTGAGGTGGAAGGGACGGGAGGTACGTCTGACGCCTGCGTCCGGCCGCCGCGCAGACCGAGCCCCGCGGCCCCGACGAGCAGCACGCCCAGCATCACGAACGGTGCGGCGCTGCCCGCGACTCCCGCGGTGAGGCCCGCCGTCGCGGGGGCGGCCACCTGGCCGAGGCGGTTCCCGGTCAGCCGGAGGGCCAGCGCGGTGGAGCGCGCCTTCGCAGGCGCGGCGCGGACGACGGTGGTCATCGACAGGGGCTGGCCCACTCCCAGGCAGAAGCCGAGCAGGGCGAGCATCACGGCGAGCACCGGAACGGGCACGGGCAGCGCGATGCCCGCGCAGATCAGGCCCCCGAGCAGGCAGGTCGTGGTGAGCAGCGCGTTCCGGCCGAGGATCCGCAGCATCGGTGTCATCGCCAGCCGACAGGCGATGGTCGCGGCGGCCCGGAGACTCAGCAGCAGTCCGACCGTGGCGGGTGCGATGCCGCGTTGTTCGCCGACGACCGGCAGGTAGGCGGTGAGGATGTCGGTGGCGGAGAGCACGGCAAGGCTGATGAAGATGCCGGCCGGGACGCCACGGGTGCGCAGGATCCGGCCGACCGGCACCTTCTGTGCCGCCTCCGAGGGGGAGTCGACGGCCGTCCGGTGCTCGATGCGCCACAGCGCGGTGAAGGACAGGACCGCGACGGCTGCGGAGACGAGGAGGGCGAGGGCGCTGGTACGGGCCAGGGCGCCGTCCCGCTCCGAGATGAGGTAGCCGGCGACGATCGGGCCGATGAGCTGGCCGAGGGAGGCGCCGATCGTGAAGTGGCCGAAGTTGCGGTCCTGTTCGGCGGGCGCCGACTGCCGTGCGACGAGTGACTGCGCGCCGATCACGAAGCAGAGGTGTCCGAGGCCCATGAGTCCGCTCCAGGCCGCCAGGGCCGGGAGGGAGCCGGCCGTGCCGCTGAGTGCGCAACCCCCGCCGATCAGTACGACCCCGAGCGGCAGCAGGGGGCCGCAGCGGCCGTGGTCGGTCCTGCGGCCCAGCGGTACGGCGGCGAAGAGCGGCAGGAGCGCGTACACACCGGCGATGACGCCGATCGCGCTCTCGTCCGCGCCGAGCGAGAGGGCCCGGTAGGAGACGGCGGGCCGCGCCATCGACACCGCTCCCTGGGCGAAGGCGAAGGCGATGACGAGGCGCAGCAGCCAGCCCCTGCCGGGCCGTGGTTCCGCAGGCATCAGATGATGCCGAAGAGGATTCCGGCGCCGAGGACCACCAGCGAGGTGAGCACGGCCCACTTGACGGTGAACCTGGTGTGGTCGCCGAACTCGACCTTCGCCATGCCGACCAGGACGTAGACCGCGGGCACGAGCGGGGACGACATGTGCAGGGGCTGGCCCACCAGGGAGGCCCGGGCGATCTCCAGCGAGGAGACGCCGTGGGCGGCACCGGCCTCGGCGAGCACGGGCAGGACGCCGAAGTAGAAGCCGTCGTTGGACATGAAGTAGGTGAGAGGGAGGCTCAGTACGCCGGTGACGACGGCCATGTGCGGGCCCATCGCCTCGGGGATGGCCCCGACCAGCCAGTCGGCCATGTGATCGACCATGCCGGTGCCGGTGAGCACCCCGGTGAAGACGGCGGCCGCGAAGACCATGCCGGAGACGTTGAGCACGTTGTCGGCGTGGGCGGCGATGCGGGCCCGCTGGTCGGGCATGTGGGGGAAGTTGACCGTGAGGGCGAGGGCCGCGCCGAGGAGGAAGAGCACCGGGATCGGCATCATTTCCAGGATCATCGACGCCAGCAGGGCGACGGTGAGGCCAGCGTTGAACCAGTAGAGCCTGGGGCGCAGGGTCGGCCTGTCGGGGTCGAGCCCCTTGAGGTCCTGGTCGCTGTCACCGGCCGCGTGGTCCTCGGCGCCGTCACCGCCGCCCGCGGAGGGCGTGCCCTTCACCGGCCGGTCGTCGCTGCCGCCCGCGCCGACGAGAACGGTCTCGGGTTCCCGCACGAGCACCTCGTCGAGAGTGAGTGTGCCGAGGCGCTTGCGCTCTCGACGGCCCAGGACGCACGCCAGGAGGATGACGGCGAGCAGTCCGACGGCGAGGGCCGGGATCATCGGGACGAAGATGTCGGCCGCGTCCAGCTTGAGCGCGGTGGCCGCGCGGGCGGTGGGACCGCCCCAGGGCAGGGTGTTCATGACACCGTTCGCCGTGGCGGCGACACCGGTCATCACGACCAGGCTCATCTTCAGCCGCTTGTAGAGCGGGTACATGGCCGAGACGGTGATCATGAAGGTGGTGGAGCCGTCGCCGTCCAGCGAGACGATCGCGGCGAGCACCGCCGTGCCGATGACGATCCGCATCGGGTCGGCCTTGCAGAAGCGCAGGATGCCCCGGACGACGGGATCGAAGAGACCGACGTCGATCATCACGCCGAAGTAGACGATGGCGAACATCAGCATCGCCGCGGTCGGCGCGAGGGTGCCGACGCCTTCGATGACGAAGTCGCCGAGCTTCGCGCCCTGCCCGACGGCTACGCAGAAGAGTGCGGGGATCAGGACCAGCGCCGCGATCGGCGACATCTTCTTCATCATGATCAGGACCAGGAAGGTCGCGATCATGGCAAATCCGAGGATTGTCAGCATGGGGGTTACCTAACGTTCACCTTTGAACTCTCACCGGTCTCGGCGGTTCGGATGACGTTAGGTGTCCCGTCGGGCTGTTAACAAGACGTTGACGTGTGAGCAATACGAGCAAAACCCCAGGTCAGAGCGTTGGCGTTACGGAGACCGGGACGGCGTTGAGCACAGCGGTGCCGGACAGCGGGTCCAGGAGGGTGCCGTCGAGCAGCTGGTTCACGTTGACTCCCGGCCCGGTCTCGGCGACGGACATGCGCGTGCCCGGACGGCTGTGCCCCCAGCCGTGCGGAAGGCTCACGACTCCGGTCCGTACCGCGTCGGTGACCTCGGCGGGCGCCTCGACCTCGCCGCCCGCCGCGGTGATGCGTGCCGTGGCACCGTCGGCGAGCCCGATGCGGGCGGCGTCGTCGGGGTGGATCTGCAGGGTGCAGACGTTCGAGCCGCCGCGGAGGGAGGAGACGTTGTGCATCCAGCTGTTGTTGGAGCGCAGATGGCGGCGGCCGACGAGGACGAGGCCCGTGGGCCGTTCGTCCAGCGCCTCCCGCAGCCGTGGCAGGTCGGCGGCGATGGGGGCCGGCAACAGCTCGATGCGGCCGCTGCGGGTCCTGAGCAACTGCGGGACGCGGGGCTTCAGCGGACCGAGGTCGATGCCGTGCGGGTGCGCGAGGAGCCCTTCCAGCGTGAGGTCGTACGGGCCGAGGCGCAGCATCAGGTCGAGGCGACGCTCCGCGCCGGTACGGCCCGTGAGCTCGGCGGCGAACTCCTCCGGGAGGCCGGCCCGGGTGAGGGCGGCGGCGATGGCCATGTCGTCGACCGTCTCGGGCGGTGCGCCGTGCATACCGCCGACGGCGAGGACGAGCCGGGCGAGGATCTCGCTCTCGGCCATGCGGTCGTCCTCCAGCGGGACGGCCGCGCGGGTGTAGCGGACCTGGTTGTGCACGGCGAGGGAGTTGAGGGCGAAGTCGAAGTGGGCGCTCTGCGAGGGCGGTGGCGGCGGCAGCACGACGTCCGCGTGGCGTGAGGTCTCGTTGAGGTACGGGTCGACGCTGACCATGAAGTCGAGGCCCTCGGCGAGCGCCCGGTCGAGCCGGTCACCGTCGGGCGCGGAGAGCACCGGGTTGCCCGCGACGACGATGAGTGCACGGATCCGCCCCTCCCCCGGGGTCTCGATCTCCTCGGCGAGCGCGACGACGGGGAGTTCACCCTTGGCCTCGGGGTGCCCGGAGACACGGCTCGCCCAGCGGCCGAGCGCGAAGCCCTTGCCGGGGGCGGCGGCACGGGGTGCGCGGGCGGTGGCGGAGAGCGGGAAGAGTGCGCCGCCCGGGCGGTCGAGATTCCCCGTGAGGATGTTGAGCACGTCGACCAGCCAGCTCGCCAGGGTGCCGTGTTCGACGGTGCAGCTGCCGATGCGCCCGTAGACGGCCGCGGCGGGGGCGGCTGCCAGTTCGCGGGCGATCGCACGAATGGTGCCGGCGTCGATGTCGCAGGCGGCTGCCACCGCTTCGGGCGTGAAGTCCTCGATGGCCTCCGCGAGTTCGTCGTAGCCGTCGAGATGCTCGGCCAGCGCGCCGGGGTCCGCGAGCTTCTCCTCGAGCAGGACCTGAGTGAGCGCGGCGAGCAGCAGGGCGTCGGCCCCGGGGCGGATCGCGACGTGCCGGTCCGCGAGGCGGGCGGTGCGGGTGCGGCGCGGGTCGATGACGGTGAGGGTGCCGCCGCGTTTGCGCAGCGCCTTGAGCTTGCCCGGGAAGTCGGGGGCGGTGCACAGGCTCCCGTTGGACTCGAGCGGATTGGCGCCGATCAGCAGCAGATGCGCGGTGCGGTCCAGGTCGGGTACGGCGATGGCGTTGGCATCGCCGAAGAGCAGGCCGCTGGAGACGTGCTTGGGCATCTGGTCGAGGGTGCTCGCGGTGAAGACGTTGCGGGTGCCGAGCGTGGAGAGCAGCAGTTGCGGATAGAGCCCGCCGGCCATCGTGTGCACGTTGGGGTTGCCGAGGACGACACCGACCGACTGCTTGCCGTGCTCCTCGGTCAGGGCCGGGATCCTCGCGGCGATCATGTCGAAGGCCTCGCTCCAGGTCGCCTCCCGCAGGACGCCGTCCGTGCGCACGAGTGGGGTGCGCAGCCGGTCGGGGTCGGCGTCCAGACCTCCGAAGGACGCGCCCTTGGGGCAGATGAAGCCCTGACTCAGGACGTCGTCACGGTCGCCGCGGGCGCCGGTGACCGTCGTTCCCTCGATGGTGAGGGTGAGTCCGCAGGTGGCTTCGCAGAGCGGGCAGATACGCAGAGCGGTGCGGGAATCGTGGGACATGGGCCCTCCCCGGGGCGGCGACAGCGGTGGCGCACGGGCATGCGCCGTCGGGCCGCGGACCGCACATCGGGTGCGAGCTCCCGGCCGGATCGAGCATACCGACCGGTACGGATGCTGGCGAGGTGTTGGCGCCACCTGTCATTCGAGGACCCGCGCGAGATAGGCCTGGATCAGCACGCGGGTCTCCTTTATCAGGGCCGGGTCGCCCGACGGATCGGCGTGGAAGGCGAGTTGGAGCACCGCGTCGGCGGCCTCGACGCAGACCAGTACCGTCCGTAGCAGATCGGTGTCGGGGTCGCGGCCGAGGTGGCCGGAGAGCAGGGTGGCCAGCCGGCCCGCGACCCTGCGGTTCGATTCGCCGAGCGGGTCGCCGGCCGGCGCGGGGGGGCCGAAGTCGACGAGGGCGAAGCCGGGGACCGAGCGCTTCATCGCCAGGTACTCGTCGAGTACGGCGTCGATGGCGCTCCGCCAGTCCTCGGTGGGGATGTCCGCGAGGCGCGCCACGATGCGCTCGGCGTAGAGGTCCAGATTGCGCTCGGCCAGTGCGTCGACCAGCCCCCGCTTGTTGGAGAAGAACCGGTAGACGGATCCGATGGGCACACCGGCACGGTCGGCCACCGCCCGGGTGGAGAGCTGTTCGTAGCCGGTCTCGTCGAGGAGCCCGGCGCAGGCGTCGAGGATCCGGGCGAGGCGGTCGGCACTGCGCTGCTGCACGGGGACGCGCCGGAGGTTCGTGTTCGCATGGGGCACGGCTCCATGATGCCGTGGGTCCGGCCGGGTGTTCATCCACCGTGCGTGCCCCCGGGGACCCGCCGAGCCGGTCCCGCCCGGCCGCAGCACCCTGGCCGCACCCGGTCCCACCGCGTCGCCGCGTCGGCCGTCACGGACACGGCACAGCGGTCCCCGTATGCCGTTGACGGGCGGCGTTTCGATTCCTACGGTTGTCCATAGGATTCTTCGTCAGGGGATCCATGGGATTCCTCTTCCAACGGGAGCGCATGATGAGTGGCACCGAACAGGCCAGGAAGACGGCGGAGACTCTCACGTACAGCGCCGGTTTCGGCAACGAGCACGGCTCGGAGGCCGTCCCGGGAGCGCTTCCGCACGGCCGGAACTCACCGCAGCGCGCACCCCTCGGGCTGTACGCGGAGCAGCTGAGCGGCTCGGCCTTCACCGAACCCCGCGCACACAACCGCCGCTCCTGGCTCTACCGGATCCGCCCCTCGGCGGCCCATCCCCCGTTCGTCCGCGTCGACAACGGCGCCGTGCGCACCGCTCCCTTCGCCGAAGCGGTTCCCGACCCCAACCGGCTGCGCTGGGACCCGCTCCCCGAGCCGGCGCCGGGTACGGACTTCCTGGCCGGCCTGTGGACGCTGGGCGGCAACGGCGACGCGACGCAGCGCACCGGAATGGCCATTCACCTCTACAGTGCGAACTCCTCCATGACGGACAGGGTGTTCAGCGACTCCGACGGCGAGCTCCTGATCGTGCCCGAGCGCGGCGGCCTCATGGTCCGTACCGAACTGGGACTGCTGCGCGCCGAACCCGGCCAGGTGGTGCTCGTCCCGCGCGGCGTCCGCTTCCGCGTCGAGCTCCTGGACACCACCGCCCGCGGGTACGTCTGCGAGAACTACGGTCAGCCGTTCGTCCTCCCCGACCTGGGCCCGATCGGCGCCAACGGCCTGGCGGCCGCGCGGGACTTCCTCGCACCCGTCGCGGCGTTCGAGGACCGTGAGGGACCGGTCGAGGTCGTCAACAAGTTCTGCGGGAACCTCTGGTCGGCGACGTACGACCACTCCCCGCTCGACGTCGTCGCCTGGCACGGCAACCACACCCCGTACGTCTACGACCTGCGCCGCTTCAACGTCCTCGGCAGCATCAGCTTCGACCACCCGGATCCGTCGATCTTCACCGTGCTGACCTCGCCGTCCGACACCCCGGGGCTGGCCGGAGTCGACTTCGTCGTCTTCGCCCCGCGCTGGCTGGTCGGCGAGGACACCTTCCGTCCGCCGTACTTCCACCGCAACGTGATGAGCGAGTACATGGGACTCATCGAGGGCGCGTACGACGCGAAGGCCGGCGGTTTCGTGCCCGGCGGCGGCTCGCTCCACAACATGATGTCGGCGCACGGACCGGACCGTGAGACCTTCGACCGGGCGAGTGCCGCAGAGCTGAAGCCGCAGAAGATCGACGACGGGCTGGCGTTCATGTTCGAGACCCGCTGGCCGGTCACGGCGACCGCGCAGGCCGCTGCCGCGGACCATCTGCAGCACGGGTACGACGACGTGTGGCAGGGTCTGAGCCGCAACTTCCGGCCGTGAAACCCCGAAGCCGGCCACTGCCCAGAGAGTCCAGGTGAACCGGATGAACCAGGTGAACGAGGTGAATCACACCCCCGCCTTCGCCCCCGACTCCCTCGTGCTGAACCGGAAGCTGCCCCTGTGGTACCAGGTCTCGCAGTCGCTGCGGGCCTCGATACTGGGCCGCCCCCAGGACGCCTCACCGCGGCTGCCCACCGAGGAGCAGCTCGCCGCGCACTACGGCGTCAGCGTCCTGACCATGCGCCAGGCCCTCAAGGAGCTGGAGACCGAGGGCCTGATCAGCAGGCACCGGAGGCGCGGAACGTTCATCGAGCCGCGCGCCCGGCGGGTGTCGCCGGTCCGGCTGCTGGGTTCGATCGACGCCATCGTCGCCCAGCAGTCGGGTGAGCGGACCACCGTCCTCGGCCATGGCGCCACCCCCGTCCCGGGCGATCTCGCCGAGTTCTTCCCCGACTGCTCCGAGGTGGTCGACTACCGGCGGCTGCGCTGCGACGACGGGACGGGCGAGCCCACCAACTGGGCGGAGAACGCGGTGCGTCCCGACATCGCGGCCGGGATCGACGTGGCCGATCTCGAGCGCTGGCCGATGACGAAGGTGCTGCGCGACGCGATCGGCGTGCGGATCTCCCGGATCACGGACACGGTCGAGGCCCGTCTCGCCGACCCGGCGACGGCGGAACTGCTCCAGGTCCCGCTGCTCAGCCCGATCCTGCACTACACGGGCGTGACGTACGACGACGACGGGCGGGTGGTGGACGTGGCGCGGATCCGGTACCGGGGGGACCGCTTCTCCTTCTCCGTGACGGTGGAAGCGCACTGACCACCCCGCCCCGACCGCCCGCCGTTACGATGCCCTGGGCGGCGGACGTGGCGACGGGGAGGACGACACGGTGGCAGCACGGGTGGCGGCCGGAGCCGGCGGGGCCGAGGGGATCCCGCTGCTCGACGACCTCATGCCCTGGTCGGTGCGGCCCCTGAGGACGGGGCGCCCCTGGGTGACCGCGCCGGACGCGGCCTCCCTCAGGGCCCGCTGGAATCTGCTCGTACAGGCCGAGGGCGCCGAGCAGGAACGGCTGTTCCGGTCCAGCCGCTCGCGCAGCCCCCTGACCCCGGCCGCGGCGCTGCCGGGCCGCACCACCGCGACGGGCCGGTTCGCCCGGGACCCGGGCCCGTACCCCGAACCGGTACGGATCCTGCACGGCCCCTTCGACGAGCAGTGGCTGATCCCCGACCAGCGGCTGCTCGACGCGGCCCGTCCCGAGCTGTGGCGGGTCGCCGACGGGCACCAGGTCTTCGCCGTCGAGCACGGATACGTACCGCAGGACACCGGGCCCGCCCTGTCCGTGACGGCGCTGCTGCCGGACGGGCACTCCCCCGCAGGCCGCCCGGGCCGGATCCGGCCGCTCTACCGGCGTCCCGGCGGCCGGGAGCCCAATCTCGCGCCGGGCCTGCCCGCTCTGCTGGGCGCCAGGTACGGGGCCCCGGTCTGCCCGGAGTCCGTCCTTGCCTGGGCCCTTGCCGCCGCCCGCCCCTCCCCCGCCGGATGTCTCGTGCCGCTGCCCGCCGACGGCACCCTGTGGGCCGAGGGTGTGGAGCTCGGCCGGGAGCTGTTGCGCCTGCAGCTGCGCGGGGCGCGCGGCGGGCAGCGTCCCCGGCTGCCGGGCGGGCGCCGGCCCTATGTGCGGGCCTCGATACCGCCCCGGCCGTCCGCGCTGCGCTACGACCCCGAGGACGAGGTGCTCACGCTCGGCGAAGGGCCGGGCGAGGGGCGCGTCTCACCCGTTCCGGCCGGGGCGTGGGAGTTCCGGGTGAGCGGCGTGCGGATGCTGGAGCTCTGGTTCGAGCGCCGCACGGACCGGGACGGGCGGGACGGCCTGGAGGCACTGCGCCCGCGCGACTGGCCGCAGGAGTGGACGTCCGAACTGCTCGAACTGATCACCGTGCTCGCCCTGTTGGGTGAACTGCGGTCCGCGCAGGAGGCGTTGCGGAAGCGGCTCTCGGCGCAGCCCGCTCTCACCCGCGACGCGCTACGCGCGGCCGGGGTGGTCCCGGCGCCCGCGACGGCTCGGCGGCCCGCCTCGGTCCTCGACCACCACGAGGAGGGCCCGGAGGGGCAGTTCGCGCTGCTGTGACCCCGGCCCCGGCAGGCGGCTACCGCTCGAACGAGTCCAGCACCCGGCCCAGCGCCCGGTCGAAGACCCCCTCCAGATCGATCGGCCCGGAGTCCTCGGCGAACCCGGCCGCCAGGCGCGGGTACGTGCCGGTCGCGATCTGGCTGATCAGGTACGTGGTGCGGGCCGCGTGCTCCTGCTCCTCGGTCCAGGGCAGCGAGCGGCTGCGTTCGGCCGTGGCGATCTCGTTGGCCGTGTAGGTGGTGACCACGCCGTTGACCATGGCGATGAGTTCCATCTTCTCGCCGAACCGGGCATCGAGCCCGTCCAGGATGCTCAGGGAGTACTCCATGTAGGCCAGCACGTTCGGGCTGAACCCGTAGACCGGTGACATCAGCCGCGGCACCCAGGTGTGGCGGTGCATCATCGCGCGGGCCTGGCGCGCGAGCGCCGTCATGTCGGCACGCCAGTCGCCGGACGGCTTCTCCGGCAGGTCGTAGCCGCCACTGACCGCGTCGAGCATCAGTTCGTACAGGTCCTCCTTGCGCGGCACGTAGTTGTAGAGCGACATCGTGCCGCAGCCCAGCTCCGCGGCCACCTTGCGCATCGACACCGCGTCCAGGCCCTCGGCGTCGGCGATACGCACGGCGGCTGCCGCGATGTCCGCACGGCTGAAAGCGGGCTTGGGCCCGCGGCCCGCCCGCTCGGGGCGCGCCCAGATCACTTCGGGTACAGGGGGTCGCCCCGCCATCGGTCATCACCTCGCTCACCATCGTAGTTACGTACACCGTACGTAGTGCGCTACGGTAGGCCCATGACAACTACGTACGCTGTACTTAGTGAAGGTCTGGAGAAGCACTACGGAGACGTCCACGCCCTGCGCGGGCTCGACCTCGCCGTCGCCGAGGGCTCCGTCTGCGGTGTGCTGGGGCCGAACGGCGCCGGAAAGAGCACCGCCGTCCGGCTGCTCACCACGCTGACGAGCCCGGACGGCGGCAGCGCGCGGGTCGCCGGCCACGACGTGGTCCGCGAGGCCGCCGCCGTGCGCGCGGCCATCGGGGTCACCGGGCAGAGCACCTCGATCGACGGCGAGCTCTCCGGGCGGCAGAATCTCCGCCTCTTCGCGCGGCTGCTCCGCCTCCGGGGGCCCGGGGGCCGCTCGCGCGCCGACGAGCTCCTCGAACGCTTCGGGCTGACCGAGGCGGCCGACCGCCCCGCCCGCACCTACTCGGGTGGCATGCGCCGCCGCCTCGACCTCGCCGCCGGACTCCTCACCCGCCCGCAGGTGCTCTTCCTGGACGAGCCGACGACCGGCCTCGACCCGCACAGCCGCAACCAGATCTGGGAGGCGGTACGCGAACTGGCGGGGCGCGGCACCACCGTCCTGCTGACCACGCAGTACCTGGAGGAGGCCGATCAGCTCGCCGACGACATCGTGCTGATCGACCGGGGCCGCGCCGCCCACCGGGGCACTCCGGCCGAACTCAAGTCCCTCATCGGCAGTTACGCGGAGGTCGTCGTCGCACACGAGTCGGCGCTCTGGGCCGCGGCGGCGGTGCTCGACCAGCTGACCGGCGCCGAACCGACGCTCGACCACGAGCACCGCACCATCGGCGTCGTCGCGTCCGACGCCACGCTCACGCTGCCGCGCATCGTCCGCGAACTGGACGCCGCGGGTGTCCCGGTGATCGATGCGAGCCTGCGCCCGCCCACCCTCGACGAGGCCTTTCTCCGACTGACCGACCGCGGCGACGTCCGCGCCCCGAAGGAGCCGGCAGCATGAGCACGACGACCCCGGTCCACGAGCGGATCCCTGCACCCGCCCCCGCACACGCCCCCACGGGCTCCCTGGCGGCCGACGGCCTGGCCATGGTGGGACGCCACCTGCAGAAGATCAAGGCCGCGCCCGGCGTGCTGATCCTGACGCAGACCATGCCGATCACGATGCTGCTGTTCTTCGGCTACGTGTTCGGCAGCGCGCTGGCGGTCCCGGGGCAGGAGTACCGCTCCTTCCTGGTGCCGGGCCTCCTCGCCGCAACGGCGGCCAACGGCCTCATGACCGGAATGTTCCAGGCGGCCCAGGACTGCGACCGCGGGGTGATGGACCGCTTCCGTACGCTGCCGATGAGCCGGGCCGCCGTGCCGCTCGGCTCCACCGCCGCCGAGGTGCTGACCACGGCCGTCGGCATGATCCCGCTGATGCTCGTCGGACTCGCGGCGGGCTGGCGGATCGAGGGAGGCCCGGCCGCCGCGCTCGGGGCGTACGGGCTGCTGCTGCTGTTCCGGTTCGCCACGTCCTGGGCGGGCTACTGGCTGGGCCTGGTCATCCGCAACGAGGAGGCCGCGGGGCAGCTGGGCAGCGCCACCTTCATCCTGCCGCTGCTCTCCAGCGCGTACATCCCGACGGACAACATGCCGGGCTGGCTGCGCACCGTCGCCGAGTGGAACCCGATCAGCGCCCTCGCCTCGGCCACCCGCGACCTCTTCGGCAACGCGGCCCCGGCCGAGGGCGCCGCCTGGCCGGTCGCGCACCCGGTGGCGGGCACGCTGGCCTGGGCGGCCGTCCTGCTCGCCGTGTTCGTCCCGCTGACCGTGCGCAGGTACGCACGGGGCACGCACTGAACCACCAGCGCCCGTGAGCGTGGGCGGACGGGATGACAGAAGTGCCGCGTACAAGGTAGGCACGGTGCTCATGAGCACTCAGCCCCTCCCCCTGGACGGCATCACCGTGGTCGCGGTCGAGCAGGCCGTCGCCGCCCCCTTCGCCACCCGCCAGCTCGCCGACCTCGGCGCCAGGGTCATCAAGATCGAGCGTCCCGACGGCGGGGACTTCGCCCGCGGCTACGACACCGCTGCGCGCGGACTCGCCTCCCACTTCGTCTGGTGTAACCGCGGCAAGGAGTCCGTCGCGATCGATCTCAAGGACCCACGCGGGCTGGCCGTGGTGCGCCGCCTCGTCGCGGACGCCGATGTGTTCGTCCAGAACCTGGCGCAGGGAGCGGCCGCTCGGCTCGGGCTGGACGCCGCCGCCCTCTGTGCCGCACATCCGCGTCTGGTGGCCGTGGACATCTCCGGGTACGGCGCCGAGGGGCCGTACGCGCACAAGCGCGCCTACGACATGCTCGTCCAGTGCGAGGCCGGCCTGGTGTCCGTCACGGGAACCCCCGGGCAGCCGGTGAAGGCGGGGATTCCCGCCGCCGACATCGCGGCCGGGATGTACGCCTTCTCCGGTGTGCTGGCGGCGCTGCTGCGGCGCGCCACCACGGGACGCGGCGGTCCGGTGGAGATCTCGATGCTGGACTCGCTGGCCGAGTGGATGGGGCATCCGCTGCACCACGGGATGTACGGGGGTGATACCCCGGCGCGCACGGGGCTCGCGCATGCCATCATCGCCCCGTACGACGCCTACAGCACCGCGGACGGGGAACAGGTGCTGCTCTCCGTACAGAACGACCGGGAGTGGCGCCGCCTCGCCGAACAGGTGCTGGAGCAGCCGGAGCTCGCGGACGATCCGGACTTCGCGACGAACACCGCCCGGACGGCGAACCGGGAGCGGACCGACGCGGTCGTGGGGCAGGCTCTCGCGCGGCTGACCGGCGCGGAGGCGCTCGCCGGGCTGGACACGGCGGGTATCGCCTGCGCACGGCTGAACACCGTCGCGGACGTGGCGGCCCACCCCCAGCTGGCCGCACGGGACCGGTGGCGGGAAGTGGCCTCACCGGTCGGCGCGTTGCGCACGCTGCTGCCGCCGATCACACTGCCGGGCGGGGCGGAGACGCCGATGGGTGCCGTACCGGCGCTGGGGGAACACACCGACGCAACGCTGCGGGCCCTGGGAATGACGGACGAGCAGACAGCAGCACTGCGCCGGGACGGAGTGATCGTGGGCACGGCCCTGAGCGGTGGGCCGGACCGGTCGTGAGAGGCCGTCGGTCAGCGGCGGCTGCCGAAGAGCGAACGGCGCAGTCGCCGCAGCGGCGCGAAGAGCGAGACACGCGCGCTCCTGCTCCTGCGGGTGTGCGCGGCGTCGCGCGAGGTGAGCTCGAGCATCAGCAGCGTCGCTTCCGCGGACTCACGCTGCGGAACGGCGGGGCCGCCCAGCACTGCGAGATGGCGGTCGAGGCGCGAACTGGTCGCACTGCTCCCACATGTAATGGCAGGTACACGCGCCCTGCTGCGCACCGTTATCTGTTCCATGTCACTCCCCACCCGTACGAGGGCACCCGGCCCGGGCAGGTTAACCCTATCGCCCCGCGATGACACTCGCGTATCCCGGTTGCGGGATTACGTACATGCATACGGAGGTTGACGGGCGGTCACCGAGTGCCGCGGATGGAGGAGACCCCGAAGGGCGGGGTCTCCTCCCCGGCGGACGGCCGGGCCGGTTGAGCTGCGCGACTACGGGCGGTGTCAGGCCGTCGAGTTGAAGACCGGCAGATAGCCGCCCGACTGCCCGGCGGCGGTGGGGTGGTAGGACTCGCCGATGTTGAGCCAGTTCACACTGTGCAGCCAGGCACTGCCCGAGCAGATCTCGTGGTTGGTGAAGGTGGAGGTGACGTCACCGAAGGTGAAGCCGTGGTCGGCGGCCCGCTTGGCGGTGGCCGCGTTGAGGTAGTCGGCAGCGCTGTTGATGGCGGCGCGTTCCTTCTCGCTGAGACCTGCGAGGCAGCTGCCGCCGAGCTTGTAGAAGCGGGGATAGCCGAGGACGACGACACGGGCGGCGGGTGCCTTGGCGCTGATCGCCGAGTACACGGAGTCGAGCCGGCCGGGCAGGGTCGAGTCGACGAAGGAACGGGCGGTGGCGATCCGGCTCAGGCAGGTGGACTCCGACTGCAGGACGCAGGTGGTCATGACGTCGGCGAAGCCCGCGTCATTGCCCCCGATGGAGATCGAGACGAGGTCGGTCGAGGAGTTGACGGGCCCGAGCTGACCGGCCGTGACATCGGCCGTACGCGCTCCCGAGCACGCGGTGAAGGAGAACGAGGCGGGCGCGTTGGCGGCGGCCCAGAGGGCCGGGTAGGCCCGGGTGCTGCGCTTGCAGTTGCCGCTCGCGCCGTCGTAGCTGCCGGCGCCCACGCCGGAGGAGTACGAGTCGCCGAGAGCCACGTAGTCGACCGCGGCTGCGGATTCATCGGCGTTGGCGACACCGGCCCCTGCCAGAGCGAGAAGGGTGCCGAGCAGGAGAGAGGACGAGAACGCCACGAGTCTGGACATTTTCATGGAACCTCCTTGGGCAGGATCTCTGCCTACTCCGTGGTAGCAGTCACGGCCGCGATTCCGGAAGTGTCCATGCCAAGACCATTCAGCAAGTGCTTCTTGACGCCCTCCTGGCGTTACGTCACATTGAAATCCGGCATCCGGCGCACAGGGGGCAAAGTCGCCAATGCGGATCATCAGTAGTGAGACAGGGTCAGTTCGGACAGATGTGCCGCCTGTTGCGACAGGTGCCGCCGTGGCGGTGGCGGGGGTGGGCGCCGTGCTGGCACTCAGCGACTTCGGCTCGGCATTGCGCGCCCCTTTCGCGCTCTATCACCTCTTCGCAACCCCGGCCGCCGCGCTCTCCGCGTGGCTGCCCGGCATGGACCGCACGAGCCGGCTGGTCGTCTCGGTCTCGGGGTCCCTCGCCGTCAATCTCCTGGCGGCGCAGGCGCTGACCGCACTGGACAGCAGGTCAGCGCGGAATTCCGTTCTGATCATTTCCGTCGCTGCGCTGATCATTTTTCTGTCGTCCCGGATTCCGAAGACCCGGAAAGGCCGAAGCAATAGGAAGTCCCAATTCCGCGCGCGAGCGTGACAGTCGGGCAAAAAACCGGAAAAAGCGAGACCTCATGGGAGGTCTTGCCATATAGTTCCACTCGTTAATACCGTCGTACATCCACCCGCAACGGTCCATCACGCAAGGCGGCTCCAGGGGAGGGCTCAGGCAGCCGCGGTGGATACCGGGCGGGGCGCGGTAGGGGGGTGCCGTGCCCAGCGGCCGTACTCAGTCGAGTCGGCCGCCGTGCGGCCAGTTGCGCCAGCTCATCCAGCCGGCTCGGCGTGCCATGCCGTCATGGCCGGGGTGAGAACCCCCCTTTCGAACCGGACCTTTATCCGGACTGCCCGGGGGCGGGCCGTCCACCGGACGAGAGGGAAAAGACTCATGAGTTCAGTTCTGCCTTCCTCGATCAGATCGACCGCCGAAGAGACCGAAGTCGCTCGAATGGAGAGCGAATACCGACCGATCTCTTCGCATCTCGCGATAGCGCCGCCGGTAAGTGTCGTGATCCCCGCCATGAACGAGGCGGAGAATCTTCCCTATGTGTTCAAGACCCTGCCCGACTGGATTCATGAGGTCGTGCTCGTGGACGGGAATTCCACCGACGACACGATCAGGGTGGCCCGTGAGCTGCGCCCTGACGTCGTGGTCGTCAAGCAGGTCGGCAAGGGCAAGGGTGACGCCCTGATCAGCGGCTTCGCCGCCTGCACCGGTGAGATCATCGTGATGGTCGACGCGGACGGTTCGGCGGACGGCGAGGAGATCGTCAGCTACGTCTCGGCCCTGGTCGGCGGCGCCGACTTCGCCAAGGGCTCCCGCTTCGCCAACGGGGGCGGAACGGACGACATGACGCCGGTCCGCAAGTTCGGCAACTGGGCGCTGTGCACCGTCGTCAACCGCAAGTTCGGGGCCCGCTACACCGACCTCTGCTACGGCTACAACGCCTTCTGGAAGCACTGCCTGGACAGGATCACCCTGGACTGCACGGGCTTCGAGATCGAGACGCTGATGAACATCCGGGTGGTCAAGGCCGGGCTCAGGGTCCAGGAGGTCCCGAGTCACGAGTACAACCGGATCCACGGCGTGAGCAACCTCAGTGCCGTGCGCGACGGGATCCGGGTGCTCAAGGTGATCCTCACGGAGAAGCGCGTGCGCCGCGGCGGGCGCCGGGCGGCCGCCGTGCCCGCGGTCATCGGCCGGGGACGGGTGCTGTGAACCTGCGCGACTTCTCCGTGGTCATCTGCGTGTACACCGAGGACCGCTGGGAGGACATCCTCGCGGCCGTCGGCTCGGTA
Organism: Streptomyces sp. NBC_00887; assembly: GCF_045207585.1. Taxonomy (NCBI): domain Bacteria; kingdom Bacillati; phylum Actinomycetota; class Actinomycetes; order Kitasatosporales; family Streptomycetaceae; genus Streptomyces; species Streptomyces sp. NBC_00887. The sequence continues at coordinate 8,354,726 of NZ_CP108788.1, read as the reverse complement.
CGTGCGCAGTCCCTGCCGGCCCGGGAGATCCTGCTGGTGGTGGACCACAACCCGGCGCTGCTGGAGCGGCTGGGCAAGGAGTACGGGCAGCCGGGGCGGTCCGGGGCGGTGCGGGTGCTCGCGAACGCGGGCCCCCGCGGCCTCTCGGCCGGCCGCAACACCGGCATCGCCGCGGCCCGCGGGGAGATCGTCGCGTTCCTCGACGACGACGCCGTGGCCGAGGAGGACTGGCTGCGCCACTTCGACAAGGGCTACGACGATCCGCGGGTGATGGCCGTCGGCGGGCGGACCGTGCCCGCCTGGTCGTCGGGCCGCAGGCCTGCCTGGTTTCCCGAGGAGTTCGACTGGGTCGTCGGGTGTACGTACAGGGGGCTGCCGCCCGGCACGGTCCGGGTCCGCAACGTCCTCGGGGGCAACGCGTCGTTCCGGCGCACGGCGTTCGACGCCGCGGGCGGCTTCGCCACCGGCATCGGGCGGGACGGAGACAAGCGGCCGCTGGGCGGTGAGGAGACGGAACTCTGCATCCGGCTGGCCCGTGCGCTGCCCCGCGCGGTCCTGCTGATCGACGACCGCGCGGTGATCCACCACAAGGTCCCCGCGGTACGGGAGCGGTTCCGCTACTTCCGTACCCGCTGCTACGCCGAGGGGCTCTCCAAGGCACTCGTGTCCCGGAGCGTCGGCGCGGGCAAGGGCCTCGAGTCCGAGCGCCGCTACACCACCCGGGTGCTTCCGGCCGGGGTGGTGCGGGGTGTGCGGGACGCGTTGCTCGGCAGGTCGGGAGGCGCCGGCCGGGCGGGCGCCGTCGTGACCGGTGTGCTGGCAGCCGCGGGCGGCTACGCCGTGGGGAGCGTCCGGTCGCGGGGCAGCGGGGCGGCGTTCTCCGTACCGGCCGTCGAACGGCACCCGGACGCGGAGGACGCCTGCGCCCCGGGCCGCGACGTGCGGGGTGAGCCGTCGTGAGCGTGGCCGTACCGATCCTCATGTACCACGCCGTGGGTCACCGTCCGGCCGCCGCCGCGTACGGACTCTCCGTGTCGCCCGGCGCGTTCCGGGCGCAGATGGAGACCCTCGCCGGGCGAGGCTTCACCCCGCTCACCACGGCGGCACTCGGCGAGGGCTGGCGCTCCGGGCGGCCCCTGCCGTCCCGGCCCGTGCTGATCACCTTCGACGACGGTTACGAGGGGGTGCACCGGCACGCCCTGCCGGTGCTGGCCGAACACGGCTTCGCCGCCACCGTCTTCGTCTCCACCGGATGGCTGCGCGGTGCGTACGACGAGGGCGGCGCCCCGGACACCATGCTCGACTGGGGCCAGGTACGGGAACTCACGGCGGCGGGTGTGGAGATCGGCGGCCACAGCCACACCCATCCCCAGCTCGACCAGCTCGACGACGCGCGGCTGCGGGCCGAGACCGTGCGCTGCCGGGAGATCATCGCCGGTGAACTGGGCGCTCGCCCGGCCTCCTTCGCCTATCCCTACGGCTACTCCAGCCGCCGGGTGCGACAGGCGGTTCGGGCGGCGGGCTTCGCGCAGTCACTCGCCGTGGGCAACGCCCTGGCACACCGCCGGCAGGGGCCGTACGCCCTGGAACGGGTGACGGTCCGCCGCAGCACCGGTACCGCCGAGTTCGCACGACTGGTCGAGGGCCGGGCGGTCACCCGCACCTTCGCCGTGGACCGGACGCTCACGAAGGGGTTCGCGGTCGTACGCGGCGTGCGCCGGGTGCGCCGCCGGTTCGGCGGCTCGGCCGGATGAGCGCGGCCCCGGTCGGCGCGTCCTCGCGGGGCTCGCGCTGACCGGTGGCTTCCTCGTGGTGCCGGGCGGCGATGCCCCGTTCGAACGGATCACTCGCGGTGAGGCCGAAGCTGTCGCGTACGTGGAGGGGCTTCCCGGCGGACCGGGGCGGCTGTTGTGGCTGAGCGACGGCAGCGGGGCCGGGGCCGGGCCCGCACTCTCCCCCGGCATCCTGCGTCCGACGGCCGCGCCCCGCGATCCGGTCCTGGTGGGCGGACTGGTCGCCGCGCTGCGGGAGGCGGGCCCGCAGGCGTATCTGATGGCCGGTCACCGTCAGGCGGAGTACCTGCGGCTCACCGCGGGGCACTCCGCGTCGTGGGAGCGGCGGCTGGTCCGCAGTCTCGACGCCCGGCCCGATCCGGTGCGCGTCCTGTCGAACGACGACGCGCATCTGTACGCGCTGCGCGGGACGGGTGGCGGCCCGCCCCGGTCCCGGTCGCGACGGGTGACTTCGAGGGGCGCGCGCCGCGCTGACCTCGGGGGAGGCCGCGCCGGGGTGCCGTGTGCACCGGCCGGGAGCAGCTCGCGAAACCTGGGTGCACGGGGTGCCGCCGTGCCGGATCATGGGCGCCATGTCTGCCAACCCTGAGTCCGCTCTGCCGATCCGGCTCACCGTCGACGACAGCGATTCGCCGTCCGACGTCGTCGACGCGCTGTTCCTCGGGCGCTTCGCGACGGGCGAGCAGCCGTACTCGCACAGTTCCTCCCTCGATCGTGTGAAGTCGGGGGCGACCCTGCTGCCGCCGGCGGCCACGGTGCTGCGGGCCGCCCGGGACGACGACCGCAGTGCCACGCTCGCCGAGGGTGACGGATGGACCCTGCTGATCTCGCGGTGGAACCGGGGCGCGGACGTGACTGTCACGGCCACCAGCCCCGAGCTCGCGGAGAAGGTACTGGGGCAGGCGACGGACGGTGCGAAGGACGAACCGGAGCCCCAGCCCGAGAACGTGACGATGGGGTTCTGGTACGTGTCCCCGCGTCGCGGCCCGCACCGCACCACCCGGCAGATCGCCGCCGGGACGTGGGACGAGGTGCGCACCAACTACACGGCTCCGGTGGCCGATGCCATGGACCGGCTGATGAAGGTCACTCCGGACGACATCTCCGGCCGACTGCTCCTGCTGCACGGCCCTCCGGGCACGGGCAAGACCTCCGCGCTGCGCACGCTGGCCCGGTCGTGGCGCGACTGGTGCCAGGTCGACTGCGTGCTGGATCCGGAGCGGCTCTTCAACGACGTCGGCTATCTGATGGACATCGCGATCGGTGAGGACGACGGCTCGGCGAAGGGCCGGTGGCGGCTGCTGCTCCTGGAGGACTGCGACGAGCTGATCCGCGGCGAGGCCAAGCACACGGCGGGCCAGGCGCTGTCCCGGCTGCTGAACCTGACGGACGGTCTGCTGGGCCAGGGGCGCAACGTCCTGGTGGGGGTGACGACCAACGAGGACCTGGAGCGGCTGCACCCCGCGGTCGTCAGGCCGGGCCGCTGCCTGGCCCGGATCGAGGTGGGCTCGCTGACCCGGGCGGAGTCGGTGTCCTGGCTGGGTACGGAGGAGGGCCTGGGCCGGGAGGGTGCGACGCTCGCCGAGCTGTACTCGCTGCGGCGTGGCAGCGTTCCCCCCTCCGTGCCGAAGCAGGACGCGAGGGCGGACGAGGGCCTGTACCTCTGAGCACCCCACGTCTCCGGGCCTCCGCGGCTCAGGGTTCCTGCGTCTCCAGGCCCTCGCGGCTCAGGGCTCCTGGGTTCACTGACCGTAGGCGGCCCGCACGGCGTCCTCGGCCAGCGAGAGTGCCTCGGCCCGCGACAGACCGAGGCGCCTGGCCCGGTCGGCGTACTCCTGCGCCGCCGTCGCGGCCTTCCGCGCCGCAGCGTCACCCGCGGCGGCGATGAACGTGCCGTTGCGGCCGCGGGTCTCGATCACTCCGTCGGCCTCCAGCGCCCGGTAGGCCTTGGCGACGGTGTTGGCGGCGAGGCCCAGTTCCTCGGCGAGGCCGCGTACGGTCGGCAGCCGGTAGCCGACGGGCAGGGCGCCGGACCTGGCCTGCTCGGACAGCTGGGTGCGCAGCTGCTCGTACGGGGCGGTGGCGGAATCCGGATCAATGGCGATCGTCAGGGTCACGGGCCGATTCTCCCGCACCGGCCGCCCGCCGCCGCCAACCAGGTGACCGGTCCGGGGGTGCCCCCCCGGAAATTCGGAGGCGGGGTGCCTCGGGCTCCGCGTACCGTCCGGCCCATGACGGTGATCGTTCGTGACTTCCGGCCGGCCGACGCGGGGACCTGGGTGCAGGTGCGGCGGGCGGCCCTGCCCTACATGGTGACGACTCCGGAGCAGGTCCTGCGTGACCTGGCCGACGCCCATCCCGACAAGCACTTCCGGCTGCTGGTCGCCGAGGAGGACGGCGAGCTGATCGGGACCGCGCAGGTCGGTATCGCCTACGAGACCCCGGAACCGGGCCAGGGGTTCTGCAATCCGTACACCCGTCCGGACAGGATGGGGCGCGGGGCGGGTTCGCTCCTGGTGCGGACCGCCGAGGAGTATCTGGCCGGCGTCGGTGCGGTCGCCGTCCACACGTGGGTGCTCGACGCACCGGCCAACCGGGCGTTCGCGGAGAAGCGCGGCTACGTGGCGGGCCGTCCGGCCCACTTCCTCCATCTCGATCTGGCGAACCGCACACTGCCTCCGCTCGGGAAGGCCTCGACAGGCGTGGAGTTGCTCACCGCCGCCGACTTCGAGGACGACCCGCGCCCGCTGTTCGAGGCGGACGCCGAGACGACCGCGGACGAGCCGAGCGACACCCCGTCCGAACTCACCGACTACGAGGACTGGCTGAGGACGACCTGGCACCGGCCCGGCTTCGACCACGACCTCACTTCGGTGGTGGTGGCGGACGGTGCGGTGGCGGCGTTCAGCGTGGCGGAGACCGACGGTCTGACCCGCTACTGGTCGGGCATGACCGGCACCCGGCGCGCCTTCCGCGGCCGGGGTCTGGCGAAGCTCGCGAAGAACGACTCGCTGCACCGGGCGCGGGCCGCCGGGTACACGGACGCCTACACCGGCAACGACGCCGGGAACGGCCCGATGCTGGCGATCAACACATGGTTCGGCTACGAGATCTGCGCCACGGAGGTACGGCATGTCCACCGTCTCACCTGAGAACGCCCTGTTCGTCACCTTGGTCAAGGCGGGCAGCACCAAGATCCGGTACCCGGCGGACCTCGTCCGGGACGACAGCACCCGCATCACGGTCCGGGCCCCCTGGGCGGCCCCGCACACCCGGGACTTCGGCTTCGTACGGTTCGAGCCGGGCGACGTCTTCACCGAGCACTACTGGCGCGACCGGTGGTTCGCGGTGAAGGAGGTCCGCACCGGCGGCGGGGAGCTCAAGGGCTGGTACTGCGACATCACCAGGCCTGCCGTACTGCGGGACGCCGAACTCCTGGTCGAGGACCTGGATCTCGACCTGTGGGTGTCGGCGGACGGCTCGTCCGTGCTGCGGCTGGACGAGGACGAGTTCGAGGAGAGCGGCCTGGCCGACCGGGACCCGGTGGCGGCCGAGGCCGCCGTGCGGGCGCTGGACGACTTGGAACAGCTGGCCCGCACCGGAGGCCTGGCGGAACTCCTGAGCTAGAACCCTTCGGATCGGGCCGGATCAGGGAGCGACCAGCTCGACCTCGTACCCCGCGGCGTTCTCCAGGTACGCCGCGTAGTGCCCGCTGCCGCCCGCGTACGGATGGCGGTCCGGGAAGAGCAGCCGCCAGCCGTGCCCGGGTGCGCGTGCCACCAGCGCGTCGAGCGTGGCACGGTCCCGGACGTGGAAGGCCAGGTGGTTCAGGCCGGGGCGCAGCCTGTCGTGCGTGTCGCCGGACAGGTCCGGTGACTGCGCGACCACCAGGTAGCTCCCGCCGCGCCGCCAGCTGAGGCCCTGCGCCCAGCGCTGGTACGGGACATGGCCCAGCTCGCCCAGCAGCCAGCCCCACTCCGCCTCGGCCGCCGCCAGGTCGGGCACCCACAGCTCGATGTGGTGGACACGGCCGGTGGGGGCCACGGAGACCGGCAGCGGTACGGCGCGCCGTTCCGCGTCCGGCGCGTACCCGATCGGGTCACCGTCCTCGTGCCAGTGGACCAGGAAGCGCTCCTCGGCCAGGTACCCGTCGAGGCCGGCACGGCAGTACGCCACCATGTCGTCCGGCAGCGAGTCCAGCGGGTACCAGCCGAGCTCGGAGCACTTCTCCGGTTCGGCGTTGCGGGGCGGCCTGGCCGGGTCGTACTCCGCCTCGAAGAACCAGCCCATCCTGGGACTGCCTCCGGGCCCCCGGTGCTGCATGACCAGGGCCACCCGCAGCTCGTCCGGATCCAGGACGACGCCGATCTCCTCGGCCGTCTCCCTGATCATCGCCTCCCGGACGTCCTCCCCGTCCTCCGCATGGCCGGAGGGGGCGTGGAGCAGCCCGTCCGCGTATCCCGTGCCCGCCCGCCGGGCGAGCAGTACATCGGGTCCGCGGCGCAGGATCAGATGGACGTCGACGACCTCCGTGTGCCGGTGTGCCGGCTCGGCGCGGGCCACCAGGGCGTACCTCTCGTCGTCGACCACCCTGCCCCAGAGCCGGGCGTCGCCGGAGAGCGGCTCGTGGTGGATGCGCTCCGTGTGCGGGGCGAGCAGTCCGGTGAGACGGGCCGCGGAGAGTCCCACGCCGCCCCACACGCCTTCGATCAGCACCAGCCGGCCGCCCGGCTTCAGCAGCGTGAACCAGTGCCGCAGTGCCGCTGCGGGGTCGGGCAGCAGCCACACCGTGTGCCGGGCCAGGATCACGTCGAACCGCTGCTTGCCGACGGGGGGTTGCCCCGCGTCGCCCACGAGCACCTCGGTGCCGGTACCGGCGAGCTTGGCCCGCGCCTGCTCGGCCATGCGCGGCGAGCGGTCGACGGCGGTGACCCGGTGCCCCTGCCCGGCGACGAGGAGCGCCAGGCTTCCCGTACCGCACCCGAGATCGAGCACCTCGGAGCGCGCCGTGGGCAGCCAGCTCTCCAGCCGCTGCGCCCAGGCGTGGCGTATCGCGGGATCGAGGAGCCCGTGGTCGGGCTCCTCGTCGAAGGAGTCGGCAGCGGCGTCCCAGTCGATCGTGGTCATACCCGCGATCCTCTCAGCCGCCGCCGACAGCACCCGCTACTTCTGCGCCTGCCCTGCGCCTCACCAGCAGCCTCGTCACCGGCTTCCTCACCAGCGGCCACACCAGGACGAGCAGGACAATCGCGTACACCGTCACGGCGAACGGGGTGTTGACCAGACCGGTGGCACTGCCGTCGCTGATCTGCAGTGCGCGGCGCACCTGCTGTTCGGCGGCCGGGCCGAGGATGACGGCGATGATCGCGGGGAGCACCGGCAGTCCGTACCTCCGCATTCCGAAGTACTTCGCGGAGACGGGGCGGGCCGAGGTGTCGTTGCGGTACGGGGGACGGGGCGGCCGGAGCGGCGCTACCGGGCGGTGTCCTGAGCCGCTCGACGTACAGGTGTCCTGAGCCGCTCGCCGTACAGGTGTCCTGAGTCGCTCGACGTATAGGTGTCCTGTTCACGCATCGCTCGGCCCCCGGCCATACGTTGCGCGTGAGCATGACATCAACTCCCGGCAGCGTGTCCGAGGTTGGCGCAGAGCAACCGAGGAGGACCCGTGGTCGCGATGTCCGTGTCCCGCAGGCAGATGTTCGGATTCGGCGGGGCCGCAGCCGCCGCGGTGATGCTCGGGACGGGGGCGTGGGACGCGCAGTCCGCGTTCGCCGCGCCCGCCCTGAAGGGTGACCCGTTCACCCTGGGTGTCGCGTCGGGCGAACCCACGTCGGACGGGGTCGTTCTCTGGACGCGTCTCGCTCCCGACCCGTTCGCCCAGGACGGCCTCGGCGGCATGCCTGCCACACCCGTCCGTGTTCAGTACGAGGTGGCGCTCGACGAGCGGTTCCGCCGGGTCGTACGGCGCGGCAGCGTGATCGCGACTCCTGAACTGGCGCACTCCGTCCACCCCGAGGTCGACGGCCTCGCCCCCGACCGCGTGTACTGGTTCCGCTTCCGGGCCGGCACCGCCGTCTCCCCCGTCGGACGTACGCGCACCGCTCCGGCGCCCTGGGACTCCCCCCGTCGGCTGAAGTTCGCCTTCGCGTCCTGCCAGGCGTGGCAGGACGGCTACTTCACCGCGTACCACCACATGGCGCAGGAGGACCTGGACCTGGTGGTGCACCTCGGTGACTACCTGTACGAGTCCGGCGTCAGGACGAACAGGCGCGGCGTTACCACCGACCCCAGGTTCCACACGGAGACCCTCGACCTGGCGCGCTACCGGCTGCAGTACGGCCTCTACAAGTCCGAGGCCCCGCTGCGCGAGGCGCACGCCAACTTCCCCTGGATCATGACCTTCGACGACCACGAGGTGGAGAACAACTGGGCCGACGAGGTCTCCGAGAACAACGAGAACCCCGAGACCTTCCTGAAGCGCCGGGCCGACGCGTTCCAGGCCCTGTACGAGCACGCGCCGCTGCGCCGCACCCAGCTGCCGAACGGCCCGGACGTACAGATGTACCGCAGGCTCTCCTACGGGCGGCTCGCCGACTTCACCATGCTCGACACCCGCCAGTACCGTGACGACCAGCCGTGCGGTGACGGTACGTCCGCGGACTGCGCCGAGCGCTTCGACCCGGCCCGGACCCTGCTCGGTGCCCGGCAGCGGGACTGGGTCCTCAAGGGCTTCAGCCGCTCGTCCGCCCGCTGGCAGATCCTCGGCAACCAGGCCCCGATGGGCCAGACCGACCAGGACCCGGGTCCCGGCACGACGGTCTGGATGGACCCGTGGGACGGCTATGTCACCGAGCGCAACCGGCTGCTGGCCGAGGCCGACACCCGCGGGGTGCGCAACCTGGTCGTCATCACGGGCGACCGGCACCAGAACTACGCGTGGGACCTGAAGCGCGACTACGCCGATCCGGCCTCGGCGACCGTCGGTTCGGAGTTCGTGGGCACTTCGGTCACCAGCGGCGGCGACGGCGCGGACATGACGCCGCAGGGCGAGACGTTCCTCGCGGCGAACCCGCACATGAAGTTCTTCAACAGCCAGCGCGGCTACGTGCGGGTCACGGTGGACCGTGAGCGGTGGACGAGCGACTTCCGCGTCCTGCCCTTCGTGACGAAGCCGGACGCGCCGATCAGTACGCGTGCGAGCGTGGTCGTGGAGGACAAGGTGCCCGGCGTGCAGATCTGACCGAAGGTCATCGGTACTGTCGCACACCCCCGTTACGGCACCGTTGAGGCCCGGCCGGTCCGTCCGACACCACAGGACGGACCGGTCGGGAGTCGGTTACGGCGTCACAGCATTTCCGCCGAAGGTCACGGCGAGGCTGCCGTCCGTGGCGAACGACCAGTCCAGGGCACCGGCGTAGTCGGAGCACCGGGACCCGTTGGTACCGGTCCAGAACTGGTTCGAACCGTCGACGTCACCGATGGTCCGGTCGTTCGTCCCGTCGCCGCTACGGCAGGACACGTTGTCCTGGAACACCGAAGTGCCGTCGTCGAACTGGAAGTTGCGCTCGGCGTTGTCGATGCTGACGTTGCCCGACACCGACATGTGCCCGGGGTTGCTGTTGTAGGTGAACCCGTGCTTGCCGTTGTCGTAGGCGATACTGCGCCGGACGACGTGGTCGACCTCGATGTCGTCGCCGCCGAGCTTGTAGCCGTTCCGGTCGCCGTTCGAGTCCTGACTGCCGTCACTCAGGGTGCCGTTGCCGTAGGCGAGGGAGTCCTCGATGGTCACCGCGCCGATCGGCCCCGTCTCCGACTTGGTGTAGAGGTCCCAGCCGTCGTCGATGTTGTTGTGGGACACGGCGTAGCGGAAGACGTTTCCGGGGCCGACGGTGAGCTTCGCGGCGAAGCCGTCGGCGTCCTCACCGTCGGAGTCCGCGTTGTCGTGCGACTCCGCGCTCAGGATGAGGTTGTTGGACGGCCACTCGTCGCTGGGGGTGGTGGAGAGGATCCGTGAGAGCTGCAGACCCGTGTCGCGGTTGAACCGCGTCACGGTGCGCTCGATGATGTTGTTGCTGCCACCGACGAAGATCCCGTTGTCACCGGCGTGCTCGACGACGATTCCGTTCACGTGCCAGAACGACCCGTTCACGGCGAGCCCGCGGTTCGTCGTCTCCTCGGCCATGGCCGAGAAGTTCAGGACCGGGGTCTCACCCGGGTAGGCGGACAGCTCCGTGCGGTCGCCCGAGGTGCCGTCGTTGCCCTGCGGGATGGTGACCGTCTGCGAGTACTCGTAGGTCCCACCGCGCAGGTAGACCGTCCCGCCGGGAGTGACGCGGCTGATGGCCGAGGTGAGCGTCGTGGGGTCCGACTCGGTTCCGGCGGCGCTGTCGGTGCCGTGGGGCGACACATACAGCTCGGTGCCCGCGGCGTGCACCGCGTTGCCGGACAGCGCGACAAGCATGCCGGCCAGCAGGCTGACGCATGCGATGACAGGTCTCAGATGCATCGTGTCTCCAGGTTGGTCGACTCGTCCGACCATGGGGGGAAGGAGGAGAGCGCGAGACGAAAGCGCTTTCTGCTGACGCTAGAGTGTTTGCCGTGGACGCGTCAACGGTCTCGTCCTTGTTTCTTGTTCACGAACATGAACGAAACTTCGGTCCGTACGGTGCGGCGCCCTCACCGCTCCCCCGCCCCCGAAGCACCTCGCCCGCCCGCTTCCTGAGGCCTCTCTTAGCGGTCCCTTAAGCCCGCCATAACGATGGCCACCTGCGGCTTTCCACGGCTGGATCCGCCCTGGACGGCGGCTAGTTTGCTGATCACCGGGACGGGGTCCGTTCCGTCGGTGCGGCATTCGTACGGGGGGCCGCACCGGCGTTCGGCCCTGTGCCGTCCCCTCACAGACGCGTCCGTCGAAGGAGAACCGCCACCATGGCCGCCATCAAGACCGCTCGCCGCAGGCTCGCCCCGATCGTCGCGCTCGGCATCGCTCCGCTCGCGCTGACCGGGCTGTCCGCCGCCCCGGCGGCCGCCCACGGTTCGCTGACCGACCCGGTGAGCCGGGTCTCGGCCTGTTTCGCGGAGGGGCCGGAGAGCCCGAAGTCCGCGGCGTGCCAGGCTGCGGTCGCGGCGGGCGGCACCCAGGCGCTGTACGACTGGAACGGTGTGAACATCGCCAACGCGGCGGGCAAGCACCGTGAGCTGATCCCGGACGGCAAGCTGTGCAGCGCGGGCAACGACAAGTTCAAGGGGCTCGACCTGCCGCGCGCGGACTGGCCGTCCACTCCGATGAAGGCGGGCAGCCACACCTTCCGGTTCCGGGCGACCGCGCCGCACAAGGGTTCCTTCGAGCTGTACCTCACCAAGGCCGGCTACGACCCCTCACAGCCGCTGAAGTGGTCGGACCTCCAGGAGAAGCCGTTCGCCGAGGCGACCGACCCGAAGCTGGAGAACGGTTCGTACGTCTTCGACGGCACCGTGCCGCAGGCCTCGGGGCGGCAGTTGGTCTACACCGTCTGGCAGCGTTCGGACTCCCCCGAGGCGTTCTACGCCTGCTCCGACGTGGTCTTCGGTGGCGAGGGGACCGGCAGCGGTTCCGTTGCCGCCGTCCCGGCCCCTGCCGCCTCCGCCCCGTCGGACCAGGACATCGACGAGGGCGCCGACAAGTCGTCCGTCGAGCACAACGGGCATGGTGACAGCGACGCCGCGACGGGCGCGAAGGTCACCGAGGCGGCCCCGGCCGACGGGGGCAGGAGCGAGGACGCGAACGAGGACGGGGCCAACGCTCCGGAGCCGAACAGCGCCGCCGCTCCGGCCGGCGCCGCGGACGAGACTCTCGCCGAGACCGGTGGCAGCGGCAGCACCACGTACCTGGCGATCGGCGGAGCCGCCGCGCTGGCGATCGGCGCGAGCGCCCTGTTCGCCTCGGTCCGCCGCCGGGCAGCCACCGGCTCGCACCGGGGCTGACCGCTCACGGCCGGGTCCCCGCGCGGCGCTGCCGCGCGGGGGACCCGGCAGGCTCAGCCGATCACCGACAGGCAGTCCGTCGGGGTGGCGTGCGCCGGGTCGAGCGCGTTCTCGACCTCGTGGAAGGCGATGCGGTCGATGGTCCCGATCGCGACGTGTTCGGACAGGTCGACGGCGCACAGGTTCTGGAGCAGGACGTTGCGTACGTTCGGGCCGCTCAGGTACTGCGTGCGGTACGGGGTCACCACCTCGTCGTACTGGGTCGCGATGACGGTGTAGCGGACACCGGGCACGGTGTCGCCGCCCGCGTTGAGCTTGGTGATGAAGGCGGATCCGGCGACCTGGTCGGCGAGGCCGGGGGTGTTCATGGTGAGCAGGTCCTCGATGCCGGGGAAGTACGGCAGGAGCTTGGTCAGGCCGAGGAGCGTGGTGCCGTGGTTGTCGGGGGCGATCCCGACCAGGGCGTTCACCTTGGCGGCGCCGCCGAGGAACTTCAGGTAGTAGTTGGGCATCATGCCGCCCTGGGAGTGGCCGACGATGTCGGCCTTGGGTGCGCCGGTGGCGCCGAGCACCTTGTCGACGAACACCTTGAGCTGCTCGGCCGACTTGTCGATGGGGCCGAGGCCGTTGAAGAACGGCACGCCCGGGAGTTGCCCGTAGTCGAGCGAGAAGACGCAGTAGCCCCGGTTGACGAGGTACGGCGCGAGGACGAGCCAGTTGTCGATCGAGTTCCCGAAGGTCCCGTGGACCAGGACGACGGGGCGGGGATGGGCGGCGGAGGGCTTGCAGGAGTAGTCGTTCCAGCCACGGGAGGACGCGGCGGACGTGGCGGCGGCTTCCGTGGGGGTGGCTGCGGTCGCGGTCGCCATGGGGGTGGCGAGTACGGCGACGGCGAGGAAGAGTGCGGTGAGGGGTCGGCGTGCGCGTGGGGTACGCAGGGCACGGGTCCAGGGCAGCATCGAGCGATCTCCTTGCGGCTCAAGGGAGTTGCGATGTCTGTGCGCCCTGTGGCCCGGACCACAAGCTGAATGTGCTGGCATTTCTATGTGCTCATGCCAAATTACGCGCGAGTAAGGTAGCGGGGGAAGTTACGCGTCGGTAAAGAAATGCCGGTAGCCCACACGGTCAGTCGGCGAGGGCCGCCGGCCGCACGGCCCCCGCCCCGAAGCGCCGGCGTGCCCGGTCCGCGGCGGCTTCGGCGGCGCGGGCCCTGGCGTCCCCGTGGTCCAGGGAGAGCTGGCGGTAGGCACCGTCGGCCGGCAGCAGGTCGTCGGCGCGGACGGCGAAGGCGCGGACTCGTGCGCGCTGCAGCCCGAGGGCGGTCAGCAGGCCCAGAGCTGCTGCGACGAGGGCGGGCGAGTGGTTGGTGGGTTCCGGCAGCTTGTGCATGCGGGTGGTGGAACTGCGGTCGGCGTACCGCACCGTGAGGGTGATTCGGGCGGCGACCTGACCTTCACCGCGCAGGCGCTGGCCGATCCGGTCGGCGAGTCCCAGGACGGATCGGTGGTGCCGTGCCGGATCGAGGCAGTCCCGGTCGAGCACGAGATCGTCGACCAGGTACGCCGCCGGCTCCATGGGGATGACCGGACGGGGGTCGTGACCGCGGGCACGTTCGGCCAGCAGCCGTGCCTGACCGGCGCCGAGAAGGCGCTGCAGAGTCGCCGGAGGTACGTCGGCGACCTGGCCGACGGTGTGCAAGCCGTATCTGCTGAGCGTCGACGCCGTGGCGCGGCCGATCCCCGGCAGTGCGGTGACCGGGCGGGGGTACAGCCATTCGGCGGCCCGCTCGGCAGGGACCCAGGTGGTGTGCCCGGGCGCGGACGCGTCGGCCGCCATGGCCGCCAGCATGCGGTTGCCCGCGAGGCCGGCGCTGCTGTCGATGCCGTACAGGGCCTTCATCCTGATCTTCGCCAACTGGACCACGTCGTAGGGAGACATGTCGAAGTACCGGAGCGCCGAGGCAAGGTCCAGTTGAACGGCGTCGGGCGGAACAGCCTGGACGTGAGGCGTGATACCGGACACCAGTTCGATTACGTCGGCGTACTGGGTCTCGGTGAGCGCGTCGTGCAGATGGAGGTGGGCGATGTGCCGCTGACGAGTGGTCATCCCGCGCTCCCCGGGCTCGTGTAGCCGAACTTCTTCAGGTCGGCCGTGCGACTGCCGGCGGGTTGCAGGTCGGCGTACGGGTGCAGCCGGGCGCCCGTGGTGCCGTTGACCAGGGCGCGCTGCGGCTGTGCGGGAGTCGGTTGCGGATGGTCGGCGCCGAGCAGGGCGAGCGCGGCCTCGGGGCCGTTGTCGCGGCGGGCCGCGGCGATCTCGTCCAGGTCCCAGGCCATGGTGCCGACGACGGTGCGGCGGGTGCCGCGCACCTGGACCGTGCCGCGGACCAGCAGCAGTCCGCTGTGGAAGACGGTGTGCGCGCAGGCCGGGTGGGAGTCCTCGAAGAACGCCAGGTCCACCAGTCCCGCACCGTCCTCCAGGGTGACGAAGATGATGCGCTTGCCGCTGGCGATGGGCGGGGTCTGGGTGGAGGCCCGTACACCGGCGACGAGGACCTGCTGACCGGCGCGCAGTCCGGCCAGGTGGGCCGCGTCGGTCGCGCCGATCTCGCGCAGCAGGCGGTGGTGGTGCTCCATCAGGTGCCTGGAGACATCGATGCCGAGTGTGCCCAGCTCCGCGCTCAGGGCCTCGCGCCCGGTCATCTCCGGAAGGCCGCTCGGCTCCGCTCCGCCGGCCACGTCAGCGTCGAAGGGCAGCTGGCCCTTGCCCGCGGACCGGGTGCGGGAGGCCCGGTGGAGTTCGGCGATCTGCAGCAGCAGGTCGCGCCGCGTGAGGCGGCCGTCGTGGAGGCAGGTCAGGGCACCGATCTCCGCGAGGCGTTCGGCGACCGGCCGGCCGGGGCGGGCCCGCTGCCAGAAGTCCGACAGTGATCCGTACGGCTGCCCTTCCTCGATCCGTACGCACTCCTCCTTGCTGATGCCGTGCACCGCGGACAGTGCGAGACGTACCCCCCACTGCTCCGTGTCGGTCCGCTCCACGATGTGCTCCACCTTGGAGTGGTTGATGTCGACGGACAGGACCGGCACTCCGCGGCGGCGGGCGTCGGCGACGAGGACGCGCTTGGGCCACATCCCGGGATCGTGTTCGAGGAGGCCCGCCAGCAGGAACGCCGGGTAGTGCGCCTTGAGCCAGGCGCTCTGCAGGGCCGGTACGGCGAAGGCGACCGCATGGGCCCGGCAGAAGCCGTAGGCGCCGAAGGCCTCGACGGTCCCCCACACCTCGTCGAGGACCTCCGCGCGGTAACCGCGAGCGCGTGCCTGGCGATGGAACCAGTCCTTGATCCCGGGCAGCCGGTTCTTGTCGCCGAGTGCCCGCCGGGCGATCTCGGCCAGTGCGCGGTCGCAGCCCGTCAGCACGGACAGCGTCTCGATGATCTGCTCGTGCCAGATGGTCACGCCGTAGGTGTCGGCGAGTACGGGTTCGAGGTCCGGGTGGGCGTAGTGCGGTGTACCGCCGTGACGTGCGGCGATGTACCGCTCGGGCATGCCGCCGGCGACCGGTCCGGGACGGAAGAGGCTGATGTCGGCGATGACGTCCTGCGGGTCGCGGGGCTGCAGCCTGGACAGCAGGTCCTGCTGGCCGGGTGACTCGAGCTGGAACAGGCCCAGGGTCTGGCTCTCCTGGATGAGCTTGAACGCGAAGACGTCGTCGAGCGGCACCTGCTGCGGGTCGTCCAGGTCGATGTGGTTGCCGGTCGCTCCTTCGATCTGGGTGACGGCGTGGGCCATCGCGGACTGCATCCGCACGCCCAGGACGTCGAGCTTGATGTTGCCCAGCGCCTCGATCTCCTCCTTCGCCGCCATCGCCATCGGGTAGTCGCCCTGCGGGGTCGGCTGCACCGGCAGCCGGTCCAGGAGTGTCGCGTTGCTGATGACCACACCGCAGGGGTGCATGGCCATGCCGTGGACCAGGGAGTCGAGGCCCTCGGCGAGCTCCCACAGCGGTCCGTACCGGTTCGCCTCGGCCGCCAGTTGCCGCAGTTCGGGCAGCTCGGCAAGCGCACCGGTGATGTCACAGGCCCGCAGGTGCGGAAAGCTCTTGGCGATCCGGTCGACTTCTGCGGGCGCGATCCCCAGGGCCAGGCCGGTGTCGCGCAGGGCGCGGCGGGCCCGGTAGGTCTCGGGCATCGCGGTGACCGCCACCCGTTCCCTGCCGAACCGGTCGAAGATCGCGTCGTAGCACTCCAGCCTCCTGGCGGACTCCACGTCGATGTCGATGTCCGGCAGGGACGCCCGTCGCACGCTGAGGAAGCGTTCGAACAGCAGGTGGTGGTCGAGCGGGTTGGCGGTGGCGATGCCGAGCGCGTGGCAGACCATCGACCCGGCGCCCGAGCCGCGGGCGGCGACTCGGATGCCCTTGGCCCGGATGTCGGTGACGACCTGGCCGACGGCGAGGAAGTACGAGTCGTACGTCAGCTCCGCGATCACGCCGAGTTCTTCGTCCAGCCGGTCGAGCGCCGCCCGGTCCCGGTCCAGGCCGCGTCGGGCCATACCCGTCTCGCACTGCCTGCGCAGCAACTGCGACGCTCCGCCCGTCCGGTTCCCGGCGCCGAGCACCTCCGGTTCCGGGAAGTGCGGCGTTCCCAGCCCGAGGTCCGCCACGGGGTCGACGGCGCAGGAGGCGGCGGTGGCGGCGGTGTCCGCTAGCAGGCGGGCGGCCCGCCGGGGGTCGGCTCCGGCGCACTCGGCGATCATCCGTGCGATGCCCGCCATCG
Organism: Streptomyces sp. NBC_00887; assembly: GCF_045207585.1. Lineage (NCBI taxonomy): Bacteria > Bacillati > Actinomycetota > Actinomycetes > Kitasatosporales > Streptomycetaceae > Streptomyces > Streptomyces sp. NBC_00887. The sequence continues at coordinate 8,338,196 of NZ_CP108788.1, read as the reverse complement.
CGCCCTCGTCCTTGAGCCAGCGCTGCCCGCTGTCCAGGCGGCGCCGGTCGATCGGCCGCAGCAGCCGCGCGGCGTCCAGGACGTCGGCGAGCCGGTGCTGGTCCGGGTCGGCGTAGCGGACGGCGTTCGACAGCACGGCGGTGGTGCGGGTGCGGTCGGCCAGCGCCAGGGTGCGGGCGGCCAGGCGGAGCGATCCGGGGCCGAGGCCGGAACGCTTCTGCGCGACGGCCTCCAGCCGGACGCCGTCCCCGAAGATCTCCTGCCACGGCGCCAGCAGTTTCACGGCGACGTCCTCCCGGCCTGCCGCCAGTGCCCGTACCGGCTCCGAGAGCGGCCCGAGCAGCACGATCAGACCGGGGCCGCCGTGCTCGCGCAGCGCCTCCCACGGCACCGTCACCGGTGCCGCGCCGGACGCGGTACCTGCGTGCGCGGCCGACGTGATGCGGCACAGCCGCGCCCATCCGGCCCGGTTCTGCGCGAGCAGCACGAACCGCAGCGGCGGCTCGACGACGTGCGCGCCGCCGCGTGCCGGGGTGCGACGCCGCTGTGCCGGGGGCGGTGGTGCGATGGCCTCGACCGCCAGATCGACGCCGAAGACCGGCCGGACGCCGGATTTCGCGCAGGCCCGCGCGAACCGTACGGCCCCGGTGACCGTGTCCCGGTCGGTGAGCGCGACCGCCGCCATACCGCGCTCGGCGGTCCGCCGGACGAGGTGCTCGGGATGGGCTGCGCCGTAGCGGACGGAGTAACCGGACGCGACGTGCAGATGGGCGAAGCCCGCCATGTCGCACCTCCATCACTTCACCCCACTTAACCCATTCACCCGATACGTCTATCGTACGCTCGTTCGATTACCTTAGCTCCATCACCGCAGGTCGGCGACATGATTCGAACGCGTGAACGGATTACGGAATGTCGTTGGCATGGCCGGAACAGCTGTCTCACCGTCACCTCCTTTGCTCGGCAGGAGGGTTGGTCCAGATCGGCCTCCGAACCGCACACATCCCTTCGCGGCGAGAGCTTCGTCACCTCCGGCGCCCGTGTCGGCCCCTCTGTCCCCCCTGGGCCATTCGGCCCCGCCCCGCCTGCGTGAACGGCGGACCGCCCGGACCGTGGGGGCATGACTTTCGCCGGTGAAGTGAAGAACGCCGTCACCACCCGGGCCGCACTGCTCGTCATCGGCGTGCTCGGGCTGCAGCTGCTGTTCATCGCGTCGTACGTCGGGGCGCTGCACAAGCCCGACCCGACGGACGTCCCCTTCGGTGTCGTAGCCCCGCAGCAGATGTCCGGGCAGCTCGTCACCCAGCTGGACGACCTCCCGGGCGGCCCGCTGGACCCGCGCGCCGTCAGTGACGCGGCCGAGGCCCGCAGGCAGATCATGAACCGCGACATCGACGGTGCCCTGGTCGTCAGCCCCACCGGGAGGACGGACACCGTCCTCGTCGCCTCCGGCGGCGGCACCGTACTGGCGGACAGCCTGGTCAGGATCATCGCCAGGGCGGAGGAGCCCCGGCAGCGCACGGTGCGAGCCGTGGACGTGGCCCCGGCCTCCCCGGAGGACTTCGACGGCCTGTCGTCCTTCTACCTGGTCGTGGGCTGGTGTGTCGGCGGCTACCTCTGCGCCTCGATCCTGGCGATCAGCGCGGGCACCAGGCCCGCCAACCGGCAGCGCGCGCTCATCCGCACCGGAGTCATGGCGCTGTACTCGATCGCGGGCGGGATCGGCGGCGCGGTCATCGTCGGACCGGTGCTCGGCGCACTCCCGGGCAGCGTGTGGGCCCTGTCCGGGCTCGGCGCCCTGGTCGTCTTCTCGGTCGGCATGATCACACTCGCCCTGGAGGCGCTCACCGGCATCGTCGGCATCGGCCTGGCCGTGCTGATCATCGTGATCGCGGGCAACCCGAGCGCCGGCGGCGCCTTCCCGCTGCCGATGCTGCCGGACTTCTGGCGCGCGATCGGCCCCGCCCTGCCGCCGGGCGCGGGAACCTGGGTGGCCCGCTCGATCGCGTACTTCAAGGGCAACGCGGTCACCGGACCCCTGCTGGTGCTCTCGGCCTGGGCGGTCGCCGGCACGGTCGTCACCCTGCTGACCGCGATGCGGCGCAAGCCGGACGAGGCGACGAGAGCGGCGACGGGCCACGGCGGCTCGAACGGCGCCTGAGGCTGTGAGCGATCACGTCCGGAGCGGCCGGAGCACTCCTCTGCGCCGGGCTCCCGCACGCGCCCGGTAGTCCCCGTGACTGCTGCCCGACCAGTGCGCCAACTCTTGGCGTCCGGTCGGCCAAACAGCTAGGCATGGCAGGTACATGGCGGCATTCTGGAGCGGCCTCGTGCGACCCGCGAGGAGCACGGCCACCACAGCTCTCTTTCATCCCACGGAGGTTGCTCATGCGTCGCCGCTTCGCCACCCTGATCGCCGCAGTCGCCCTGTCGCTCCCGCTCGCCCTGATACCCGCCGCATCCGCCTCGGCCGCACCCGCGGACAAGCCCCAGGTCCTCAGCTCCTGGACCCAGACGAGCGTCTCCAGCTACAACGCCTGGAACTCCGCCCGCAACAACCAGGGCGCATGGGCCGCGTACGGCTTCGACTGGGGGACGGACTACTGCAGCACCTCCCCCGACAACCCGTTCGGCTTCCCCTTCCGAACGGCGTGCGCCCGCCACGACTTCGGCTACCGGAACTACAAGGCAGCCGGCACCTTCTCCGCCAACAAAGCACGCATCGACTCCGCGTTCTATTCGGACCTCAAGCGCGTATGCGCCGCCTACTCCGGCGCAACACTGACGTCGTGCAACGCCACGGCCTGGACGTACTACCACGCCGTGGACATCCTCGGCGTCGCACCGGCCGAGGCGGGCTCCGACAGATCGCTTCAAACCGCCTGACCGTCGCCGATCCGGACCGGGCGCGCGCATTGCGGCCCGGCCCGGATCGGGTCGGCGCTCGAAGCGGTCACCGGACGCAGCGGATCAACTCCTTTGCATATAGGGCACGTCCGTGCGACGGCAGAACACGCCCTCCCCTATCCTGCGACCGTGATCCAATCGGGGGACGGAACATGACAGGTCACAGCGACGGTTACGCGGTCAGCGGCGCTTCCATCAATGGCAACTCCAACCTGCCGGTAGAGCTTGCCGGACTGCTCTACCAAGGTCGTCCCGACGGGGAGCTGACCGTGACGGCCCGGGTACCACGCACCCACCACGAAGTGTCCGAGGCACTCGGCTCATGTGCACGGTGATCGGCCGGCTCTGATGCGACAGGCGGATCGAAGGGGTAAGCGGGCACGCTGTCGCGAGCGCTGTTGGTGCGGTCCGGATCCAGTCGGACCCACCCGCGCGGGTCACGGACCGAGCGGTGCGGTACCGCCGGCACGTCGTGCGCCCAGCACTCGTGCGAGCGAGGCCCTGTGGCCACGAAGACGTACGGGTCGCCGAGCAGCCGGACGGCCGCCACGTTCCAAGGGCACAGCCGCGTGCGGAACTCCTCCGCCGACTTCCTGCGTGAAGACGTCCCCGGGCTGCCGCGAAAAGCCCTTGAGCCGGTCGAGAGCCCGGTGAACGGGGTCGCCCGCCTCATCGACGGCGTGACCGTCGAGTCCATCCGGCAGCAGCGGAAGATCCGCTCCGTCCCGGAGGTCTTCCAGATGGGCGTCGAGGAGGTCGAGGGCAGTCCTGCCGGAAAACGGCGTCATCTTGTCACCCTGCGTTCCGGATCGTCGGGACGAGAATCGCCCTGCTGCGCATCATTGGACTCCCGCTCCCTCCCAGGAGCTCGCTTCGGGGGTAAGGCGGGGCGGCAGCTCTCTAGGCGGGTTCCCGTAGGCGGCGTGGGCCCGTTCCTGCTCGCGACGCCATACTCTGCGCAACGCCTCATCGGTCGAGGGAACCGCAAGACCCGCAGCACCGAGTACGTCGCGGAAGAAGGGGACGGGCCCGCCGTCCGCTCCCAGCACGAGCGCCGAGAGCACCGGCACGTCGTGCGGAAGCTGACTGTCCAGCGATTCCATCCGCTGCCGCAGATCGGGTCGGCGCACGCCCCCGTCCAGGTGCAGGGCCGGAATGGTCTGCCCCAGGGCCGCCACACCGATAAGTTGTCTGGTCAGCCACTCCACCGGGTCTCCCGCAGCCGCCTTCGCCTGCTCGGCAGACCGGTGCGGAGCTGCGGGAGCTGTCGCACGCCGCTGTCCCTGCACCCCTGCGGACTCGCGCCCCCGCTCGGCTTCCCGAAGCGTGTACTCCAGCAGACTGACGACGAACTCCGGGGTCTCACACGCCACCTTTTTCTGCTGCTGCCCCTGGGGCCGCCTCTCACCTTCCCGGTAGGCGAGCCAGGCTTCCGCACGACCGAGAGCCCTGATCGCCGGTCTGCGGGCGTCCTTACCCAGCCCGGGTATCAACGCGTCGAGTCGCGTGACGAGCGCCCGTACGCGCCGTGTGTCATCTGGGTTCTGGACCTTCGGCTCCGCCCTGGGCTCTTTCACGGCCGGGGCGGTCCGGGTCTTGGTGGGTTGCTGCGGTGCGGTCTCCTGCTCCCGCTGCTGCGGCACGCGCCGCTCGGGCCTGAGCGACAGCCGAGGCCTCATCAGGCGTGCGGGCTTCGCGTAGGCGGCGAAGGCCCGGTCGGCCTCCACATCGGCCCAACGTGTGATCTGCGACGAGCGCTCGGAGTCAGCAACGCCCAGCCGGGAAAGAAGCCGCGGCAGATACGACGGGGGCGCCCCGTTCTCCCTGACGAGCGCGGATAGCACCGGCACGTTCTCCCACAGCGGCTGATCCACGTCCAGGAGCAGGGAGATCCGGTCCTCGGTCGTGCAGGTGTCGAGTGCGCGACCGACGGTCCGGGCGAGCTCTTCCCACGTTGTGGTACGGCCCCGGCGGGCGCTCTGCCTGAGAGCCTCGCGCAGGGCGTTCACCTGCTTGGGCCGGGTGCTGGGGCCGCGAGGGGCCTGCGCCTTCTCCGAGACCTTCTCCGAGAGCTTCTTCGCTGCCCTCTTCAATGCCTTCTTCGAGGGCTGAGCCACCGTGGGCGCTCCTGCGGAATTCCTGCCCGCCGGCTGCTCGCGGCGAGGTGCCGTCGCGGCCACCGGCTCGGTGCTGCCCCCGGGAGGCGGGGTCCACAGTCCCGTGCGCTGGGCTTCGTGTGCGTTGAGCCTTTGGTAACGGTCCGCCTTGACGGCCCAGCCGCCGCCGTCCTCGGCCATCAGGACGCGAGCACCTTCGGAGACGCGGTAGACGTGTTCGGCGGGTGGGCTGTCGGTGTCGCCCGGCAGGGAGACAACGGTCCGGACGATGGGGCCGTCCACCGGCTTCACGTCCGCGAGGAGGAGTCGTCTGCCGTTCTCCTCGAAGGGCGAACGCTCGGGCGTCATGGCTCCCGGAACGGGTGCGAACACCACCGAACCCTGGACGGGGAAAGCGATCGGCCTGGGCAGCGGCCGGGACAGGCGGATCTCCTCGACATGAGGCGTGACGATGCCGGAGGGCGTCAGGGTGCAGTCCTCGAGCGGGGTCCAGGCGACCGTACGGTCCCGGGCCTCGGCGCCGATGTCCACGCGCCGCTCCCCTCCGACCGTTTCGCAGCGCACGCGGAGGCAGTAGCCCTGCCGGCCGAGGAACTGCTGGGTGACAGGCCCTTCGGTGCCGAAGATCCAATCGATGTCACCGCCCTGCGCGCCGAGGTCCTCGGCGCTGCTGCGCCAGGTCCGGTAGTCCACGGCGCTGAGCTGGAAGCGCAGTCGACGGCGGCTGTCGGCGAGATACACATCGACGGCGTCTCCGGGGCCGGTCCCGAGATCATATGTCTGCACCTTGCCCTTGAGCTTCCGCACCTCCATCAGGCGCCGGACGCCCTGCTTGATGAAGAGATGGTCCGCACTGGATTCGCCGGTGGCCTTGCGACGGCAGACGGGGGCGTCCGGTTGGTGGGCGAAGTGGCACACCTTGTTGGTGTACCGGCGGTCGCTCAGCTCACCGCCGCAGCCACCGAGTTGCAGTCCGCACCAGTACGTGTAGTCCGGGTGCCTCTTGCGCCAGATGTCCAGCTCGAATGCGTCCATGGGCAGGATGATCGGGAGGTCGGAGTTCTTCTGACCGATCACGGCAGTCTGGACCAGGCGGTGGTCGTGCAAGGCGGGCACCCTCCCCGTGAGAAGCATCCCGGTAAGCATGGCAATCATTGACTCAGTTCACAAGTATCTACGCCTCCTACGCTTGGCGGCGCAGCCGGCTGCACACGTACCTGATGGCCGGTGCCCGCTCAGCCTTTCCCGTCGGGCTCTTCATCGCGTCCGCGCCGACGGCGTACTCGCTCGGCGATCCCACTGGAGAGCTTCTCCGTCACCGAACCGGCCCGGTCGAGGGTGTCGCTGCCGAGGCTTCTGGCGGTATCGACACCCTTGACTCCTGCCTCAAGCGCCTTGTCCCTCACCTCCGCAGCCGCATGCGCCCATCGCCTCTCCTCCGACGACTGCCCACCGGCCTCGATCCCGAGCAGCGCGTGGAAGTCGGAAACGCAGGTCGCGACATGGTTGCTCGACTGCACCACGGCCGGGGACTTGGCCGGGTGCAGCAGCACCTTCGCGTTGGCCGTATCGGCAGCCGCGTTCATCCTGGCCAGCAGACGCTCGGTGGTCCGCAGGATGAGTTCCAGGCGGTCCTGACGGGCGGCCTTCAACCCGAGGCGATGCTCGTTCAGCTCCTCCGGTGACACGTCCAGCACTCGGTCGAGTTCGAGCACAGCCATCGCGTCCTGCAGCTGGAAGCAGCGAGCCAGAACAGCGAGCCACTCGCGGACGGCGGACTCGGCTTCCTTGGCCGTCGTGGCGAGACCACCGATCTTGTCCTTGCGCTCCATCTTCTCGGCGACTGCGTCGAGCTGACGCAACGCGTACACCTGGGTCTCCGCGATCGCCGTCGGCGCGGCCTGGACTTTCGACCAGGTGATCTCGTCGACTCCCCGCCTCTTCTCGCGGATGGTCATGACCTCCTCGACGACGAAGCCCACTCCGATCATGCGGGCCAACACAGCGTCCTTCTGGGCACGCAGCACGTCGTCGACCTTCGCGTCGATCGTCGCGAGATAGTCGGTGATCTCGTCCATGGTCTGCTGCATCGCGACCTGCGACATGAGCTTCGCGGCATTGGCGAGAACCGCCGGGTTACTCAGCAGCGAGCGGGGGCCCTTCACGAACTCGACGAATCCCCTGATCTGCCCCTTCTGCCCCTTCACCACACCTGTACCGAGACCCGTCTTCGAACTCTCCCTCAGCCCGTACTTCTTGACGAGCCGTGCCGACTTCGGGGTCAGCTTCACCCAGCGACCGGAGTTGGCGGCAATGTCCGAACCCACCTGTGCGGCTACAGCGCCGATGCCGACGGCGGACTTGAGCCGCTGCACTCCGAGGTCCTTCGACGACAGCCCTTCCGAGACGAGGAAGCGTTCGACGTCGGCCTCGTTCCCGAGGACCGCCAGTCCGTCACCGTCACTGATCAGCTGGATCTCGTTGTCCATCGTGGGCTCCTGAAGTGGCTTCTCACAGTTGAGGGTGCGCGCGGTGATCGCCGGTCGAAGCCGTCTTGTCCCGTCCGGGCCGGCACGTCGATCCTTCACATCGGAACGCCTCGTCGGGACGCCCCCCCCTCGACGACAAGACTGTCACTCGTTAACTGAGTTCACAAGATGCATGGATGCCACTTCCGCCCGGACCGTCTTGGTGGAGGAGTCACGAGCTGTGCAGCCCCATCGATCCGCGTACGCGTCAATGAAAAGAGCCCCGTCCCGCGGCGCCCTCAGGGAGGGCGAGCGAGGGGTTCGGCAGCAGGCGTTCGGGGCGGGTGTCCGTCACTGCGATGCGCACGGCAGGGCAGGAACCCGAGAGCCAGGCGGAAATCACGGCCGGGGCGGCCATGCCGCGGCCCGACACGGAAGACGAGGCGATGGGGCACCAGGGGAACACCCCCTGGCGGCCTTGACTGCACACCCTGGACGTCTGAGTGTGTTCCGACAGCGAAAGGCCAACGCGATGGGTGACGGGTCGCGTGCCATCGAATCGTGGGGCAGGAGCCGGTGACGCAATGCGGCGGCTGACCTGGACCACGCCGTGCCAGGGGGCAAGAATGAGCACTGGACTCATAGCGTTACTGGTTGCCGTGGTGGGTGTGGCCGGCACCTTGCTCGCTCCGATCACCACCGCTTGGGTGAGCTCACGGTCGCGCCGCCAGGACTTCGAGCTCCAGCAGCGATCGGAGCGGACCAAGCGGCACCTCGACGACGCCCAGGCCAACCTGGAGCGTCGACGCGACATCTACGTCGCGCTGAACTCCGGTGCCCGACGGTATCGGTTCCACATGATGGAAGACCTCTACGCGATGCGTTCCGAGGCAGACCCGAACCCCGCGACAGAGGTGGTCCGGGCCGAGTTCCAGGACACCTATGCCCAGGCTCAAATGCTCGTCCCCGATAACGTCCTGCAGCCCTGCCAAGCCGTCCGTGTGGCGCTCGCAGAGGCCAAGAAGCTCATGGAGTCGCTGACCGAGGACGGTGCACACGACCAGCAGAAGTGGCAGGAAACCCACACCTTTCTGATCCAGATGTGGGACGCGATCACGGCGATGCAGCTCGCCATGCACCAGGACCTCGGCATCTCGACACCACCCCACCCGTGAACCGGGGCGTTCGCCACTGACGCCTCACCTTGCCGACGCGCGCTTCCCGCCCGACCATGCGCGGGCCGCCGGTAGCCGGAAAGGCTCGGGGAGCGAGCGCGGTGGTACCCATGTTTCCCGTTCTCCCCCTCCTGGGGTTGCGGGGTCTCTAAGATGCAGGAATCGGTCGGACCATCTGATAACCGGAATCCAGTACGAAGGACGGGACAAGGTGACTGTCGAGGCCTACTGGGATAAATCCGACGAAGAGCTCTACTCCCTGCTCGGGGCGGAGCTGCTGGGCGAGGGCTTGGGGCTCTCCCCCGAGGATCAGGAGAACCACCGTCGCTTCGGGAAACAGTGGTTCGGCAACAAGCACAGTGAACTGCAGCGGAAGATCTGCCATCACGAGAAGACGCAAGGCCTGTTGGGGACCACGGGATCGGACAGGCTGATCGACGCGTTCACCATCCACGAGCTCCTCACCGACCTGGATGACGACCCCACCACAGCCGCACTGATCGCCGTCCTGGTTGCGCGGGTAGGTCTCGGCGCCTTCTGCCGCACGTCACCGGCTCCGTCGTGACGCGCAAGACGATGGCGGACCGCAAGTACGAGCTGCTCCGGGCCGACCGCGACGTGCAGCTCGGCGAAATGAGGAAGCGGCTGCGTGAGCTCGGGGACGAGGAGGGCCTCCGACAGCTCGAAGCCGCCACAGCCGCCTGGCAGCGGAGCGAGTGGGCCGACAAGTACGGGGACATGATGACCGCGCCCGAGGAGTTGGTGACAGAGCAGCTGAAAGCCGCCATGGCCGATCTCGGTGCGAGTACGGAGCGCCTCGCCTCCGTCCGCGTCGTGAAGACCCTCAGGGAAGACGTCTCGGCACAGATGACCCCGTTCTCCGACGGTTCAGGGCTGGTCAATGTCGCCGACGCGACCCTCACCCTGTGCTCCCACTACGCCCGGTACATCTCGATCTCCCTGACCCAGCTTGCCTCCGGGTCCTTTCCCGCGAGCGTACGGGCGGCCGGAGCAGGAAACATGGGCGGGGACCCGGCCGTGCTCACCGGCCTGCTGCGCTACTACAGCACGAACCAGCGGGTGTACGCGTTGGCGGCGAAACTGGGCCTGCGGCTGGACATCGAGGCCGAGAAGAACGCCGCGTTCCTCTACCTCCAGGCCAGCCAGTTCATCATCGGGCACGAAATAGCCCACCACGCACTGGGGCATCAGTCCGCCGTGAGCGGCTTCTCACCTGACGAACACATTCCGGTCTGTTCGGACAACCAGGCCAGGGAACTGGAGGCGGATCTGTTCGCTTACCGTGCGGGCAAGCGGCTGATCGAGCAGGAACTCACCGGCCATGCCGAGGCTGCCCACGCTGCGACCTTCTCCCTCCTGGGGGCCTTGATCGCCATGCTGGCCGTGCACCTGACGGAGCGAGCGCTGTTCATCCGCCGAGGCTGCACTCACCCGTCCGCCCGTGTCCGGTCCGCGCTGCTTCTCGACCAGGTCGGCGAGCGGGAGCAGCAGTTCGCCAGAATCTTCCTCAGCACGCCGTTGGCTGCGACGGAAGCGGCCTCGACCATCTCCGAAGAAGCCCAGCTCTTCTCCTGGGAGTTGGCCGGAACAGCGCCGGTCTACACGTCGTTGCCTCATACGGACGTGCTCAACGTTGCCCAGCTCGACGCGTTGCAGTGCCGCTCGGAGTCCTGGCTTCTGGCTCTGCTGGAGAGCGAGAGCCGGCACTCCGGCGCCTGGCTTGGCGAGGCGGCACGCCTTGCCGTCGGCGGAAACCCTGCGGAGGCGCTGCGCCTCTGGGGCGTACGCAAGAGCGGCATCGCCCCGCTCTGCGACCTGGGGAGGCCGCTCCTGTTCTTCACGCTTCTGGACAGCCTGAGGGAGGGCTTCAAGGCACGAGGGGTGGAGAGCATGCGCACGAATGGGTATGCCCTGGCTGCGGCGACATTGGCTGCCCGACACCTGACCTGATTGAGGTCCCTGGTGACGAAGAGGACGTCCGTGCCGCGCGCTGCCACCTCCGCGGAGAGCTGTCTCCACACGATGCAGCCGCCCGCCGCAGCCTGATCGGGCTTTCCTTCCTCCAAGTCGCGAAAGCCTGGCGGCTGCCTGTGCTGTGACCGCTCCTTGGCTTCCGAGCGCCATCGCGTGAGCCGGCCATCCGTCGGCCGGGCCCCGGCCTTCCCCTGGAGCAGCACCTCCAGCTTCCCGATCACCGGGTCCGCCGACGTGTCCGGTGCACCCGGCACCTGGTCGTCCGTGGCCTGCCGTTCGAGCACCCCCGCCACACCTGGCCCATCACGCCACGCCCCCGTACGGAGTCGAGCCGGTACCGGTCGCGCAGCACTACTCCCGGAGCAAATGCACCCCTATTCCCAAGCCTCCACATTTCCTGCACGCCGACATCACGGGTCAGACCTGTGAACAAAGTCAATGATCGTAGTAGCCTGCCATCACTGAGGCCGCTGGGACGCCGACCCCGCCCGGCCCGCCTAGGACCCGGAGAGCCTCGAATGCGTACTACCGACGCCGTACCGGTCAGTCTGGCCGAGATCGCCCGGATCGCGGGTGTGGGACGTGCGGCGGTCAGCAACTGGCGCCGGCGCCACGACTCGTTCCCTTCCCGCATCGGCGGGACGGACGTGAGCCCTCAGTTCTCGCTGGCCGAAGTCGAGCAATGGCTGCGCAGCAACGGCAAACTGCACGACGTCGCCGGCCGCGAATTCCTGTGGCCCCGGTTCGAAGCGCTCGGCAGCAGGGACGAATCAGGGCTCGCCGTGGCCGAGGCTGCCCGCCGGATGCGCTCCCCGCGAGCCCGTTCCCACTCCTCGGACCTCTCCGAGGAGGCACGGGACCTGGCAGGCGAGGCCGCCCGGCTGGGGCGGAGCGAGGGACCGCGCGAGACGTTCGAGTTCCTGTTGCAGCGGTGGCTGGACACCCACGTCCGCCAGCTCAGCTCCACGCCCGCTCAACTGGCGTCGCTGATGGCCCGTATCGCGCTCGACGCCCGGCTCGGCGAGGGCACCGGCGGCCTCACGGTCTTCGATCCGGCGTGCGGCACAGGGCATCTGCCGGTGGCGGCCGCACAGGAGTACACCGGCCCGGGCTTGGCGCTGCTGGGAAGCGAACGCGATCCGGCGCTTGCCGCACTCGCCACGGCTCGCCTCGGATTCGCCACAGAGACCCGGACCGAGGTGCGTACGGAGATCGTCACAGCCGATGCCCTGCGCGCCGATCCGTTTGCGGGTCTGCGGGCCGACATCGCCCTGTGCAACCCACCGTTCAACGAGCGCGACTGGGGTTACGAGGAGCTGGCCACGGACCAGCGCTGGACCCACGGACTGCCGCCCCGTACCGAACCCGAGCTGGCCTGGGTCCAACACCTGCTGGCTCACCTCCGGCCCGGCGGCACCGCCGTGGTCGTCCTTCCCCCGGCCGTCGCCTCACGCAAGGCTGGCCGCCGCATCCGCGGGTCCCTGCTGCGCACGGGAACCCTGCGGGCGGTCGTCGCCCTGCCGCCGGGCTGCGCCCAGCCGCACAGCGTCTCGCTCCAGCTGTGGGTTCTGCGAGCTGCCCCCGACGGTCCTGCCTCAGCAGTCTCGGGCGCCCAGGATGCCCTCCTGGTCGACGCGACCAGACTCGCGAAGCCCGGTGCGCGTGAGCAGGGCCCCGACTGGGCCCCATTGACGGAGTTCGTGCTGTCCGCCGTATCTCAGCTCGACGCGCCGGAAGGGGAGCTCCCGGACGGTGCCGTAAGGATTCCCCTCCTCGATCTGCTGGACGACGAGGTGGATGTGACCCCGGGGCGCTACGCCCCTGCGGGCAATGACCCATCGGGCGTGGAACTCGCCGCGTCGTGGGAGGAGTTGACCGGCTCTCTCGGCCGGCTGACCGAACTGGTACAGAACCTGTCCAGGCTCGGCCTCTCCTCCGGGGAGTCCCGCACGACGGCCACGGTCGGCGACCTCGTCAAAGCCGGCGCCCTCACCCTGCGCGCCGGGCAGCAACCGGGGAATACCGCGACACCGCTGCCCCGTGACACAGGTTTGCCGCTTCTCACCGTCGCCGACCTGCTGATGGATGGGACCCCGCGCACCGAGGTCGCTCCCGGAGCCTCCGTGACCGTGGCCGAGGAGGGCGATGTCGTGGTCGCCGGGGTAGTTCGCGCCTTCCGGGCCTGGGTGCACGAAGGGCCACCGATCGCTCTGGGCCCCCAGCTCCACGTCCTGCGCGTGGACCCCGAAAAGCTGAGCACCCATTTCCTGGCAGGGTGCCTGCGCGCCCCGTCCAACGGCCGCCAGGCCGGCACGCACGCCTCCAGCTCGTCCCGCGTCGACATCAGACGCCTGCAGGTACTGCAACTACCTCTGCAGGAGCAGGCCGCATACGCGGAGGCGTTCCTCCACCTCACGTCCTTCACACGGCTGCTGACACGTGCAGACGCCTTGGGCGAGCAGCTCGCGGGCGACATCGGTGACCGGCTCGCAGCGGGCGGACTGACGCCCGGGAGGTGATGCGGGCAGGCCCGAGCCCGGCCGGCGCGACCGGATGATCGCCCGACCCGCCCGAAACCCGGACACGGCAACGGGCCCGCTCGCCTCACACGAAGTGAGCGAGCGGGCCCGCAACTGACGAACCGAAGGTCAGCCGATCTCGGCTCCGAAGGCGGACAGCGCCTCCGGGACCGGCTGGAAGAAGGTCTCGCCGCCCGAGGAGCAGTCGCCGCTGCCGCCCGAGGTCAGGCCGATGGCGGTGTCGCCCGAGAAGAGCGAGCCGCCGCTGTCGCCCGGCTCGGCGCAGACCGTCGTCCGGATGAGCCCGTTGACGATGTCGCCGTTGCCGTAGTTGACCGTGGCGTCCAGTGCGGTGACCTCACCGTCGTGCACCTGGGTGGTGGAGCCGCTGCGGGTCACCGACATGCCGACGGTGGCCTCGCCCGCCTTGGTGATCGGCTGGGTGGAGCCGTTGTAGAGGTTCACCTCGCTGGGGTGCGGCACGTCCGCGGTGTACTTGACCAGGCCGTAGTCGTTGTCCGGGAAGCTGGAGCCCTCGTTGGCACCGATCTCGGCGCCGCCCTGCGAGTCGGACCAGCTGGTGATCCCCTCGGTGCAGTGTCCGGCGGTCAGGAAGTACGGCTCGCCGTCCTTGACCACGTTGAAGCCGAGCGAGCAGCGTCCGCTGCCACCGAAGATGGCGTCGCCGCCCGCGATGAGGGGCTTGAACTCCCCTGCGGACTTGTTGAGTTCCGCCTTGTCGCCGAGGCCCTCGACCACGGCGCTGAGCTTGTCCCACGCCGCGCCCTCGACGGTACGGTCGGCGGTGACGACCACCTTGTTGCTGACGGGGTCGACCGCCCAGGAGGTGCCGGGGATGGTGGCCTCGGCGGTGAGGGTCTGCCGGGCCGACGTCAGCTCGGTGAGCGAGTTCTGTACGACTCTGGCCTTGCCGCCCGCCTGGCGCACCTGCTCCGCGGCGGCGTCGTCGAGGACGTTCACGACCAGGTTCTTCGCCTTGGCGTCGTAGTACGCGCCGGCCGTGTCGCCGCCCAGGGTCCTGTCCAGGGTCGTGGCGAGATTTCCGGCCGCGTTCGCCGTCAGTGTCCGTGCCGTGAACTGGGGCACGTCATCACTGGCGTTCGCAGTCTGGAAGGTGACTCCTGCTGCAACCAGGGCGACGACGGCCGATCCCGCAATGGCCGCGCGCTTCCTGGATATGCGTCGGTGCTTCAACTTCGACCTCCTGTGGGGCCGTGGTACGGACCAGTGGGGGGTCCGGAACACGGAGGATGGGGCGCCCACTATTCCGATGCGGGCGATAGCACACAAGGTCGACTTCAGGACGCACACACGACAACGACGCCTCACTCCTGACCCGTTCACAACCGGGAGGTCGGACCACGTCGGTTCCATGTGCGAACACCGCGTGCAATCGATTGTCGGCAGCGGGTGAGGACTAGTCCTGTCCTGTTTTCGCTCTCGTGAGTCCGGATGCTGGGGTCGCCCGTCCGGATGCGGTGCGAGCCGGAACCGGGCAAACACGGGTTCCTTCCGACAAGGAGTCCCGGTGGTGCCCTTGATGGGTCATCATCGAACTGGCAGCACACACCGGGCACTTGATGTCCGGACCGGGCGGGGTGACCGAGCGGAGGCGGCGGGGTGCGCAGTCGGGTGCGCGTGGCGGACGGGCGGCATCTGATGGTCGAGCGTCAGGGGGATCCGCGCGGCAGACCGGTCTTCCTCCTGCACGGAATGCCGGGCAGCCGGCTCGGCCCCGCTCCCCGCGGGATGATCCTCTACCAGCGCAAGATGCAGCTGATCGCCTACGACCGACCGGGGTACGGCGGTTCCGACCGGCTGGCGGGACGCCGGGTGGTGGATGTCGTCGAGGACGTACGGGCGATCGCCGACTCGCTCGGCCTGGAGCGCTTCGCCGTGGTCGGCCGGTCCGGCGGCGCGCCGCACGCCCTGGCGTGCGCGGCGATGATGCCCGAGCGGGTCACCCGTACCGCCGCACTGGTCGGTCTGGCTCCCTGGGATGCCGAGGGGCTCGACTGGTTCGAGGGGATGGCCGCGTCGAACGTCCTCGCCTACTCCGCGGCCGCCGCCGATCCCGACGGGCTCGCGGAGTCCTTCATCAGCCGCTCGGCGGAGATCCGGCAGGACCCGGTCCGGCTCCTGGACGACCTGCGTCGGGAGCTGACCGACTCCGACCGGATCGTGGTCAACGACGCCGGGATCCGTACGATGCTGCTCGCCAACTACCGCGAAGGGCTGCGCACATCGGCGTACGGCTGGATCGACGACGCGATCGCGTTCTGCCGGCCGTGGGGTTTCGACCCGGCCGACATCAAGGGACCCGTGATGCTGTGGCACGGCGAGAAGGACGTGTTCTCACCCGTCGGCCACTCCCGCTGGCTCGCGGAACAGATCCCGGGCGTCACCGCCGTGATGGAACCCGCGGCGGCACACTTCGACGCGCTGTCCGTGCTCCCCGAGGTGCTCAACTGGCTGCTGGACGACCGGGAGGCACCGGTCTGCTGACCCGCGGCCCGGGGTGCGGTGTCCGTATGGACACCGCACCCCGGGCCCGCGGCAGGCACGGTCACACCGACATCGGTTCCAGTTCGCGCAGGAACCTGGTCTCGTCCCGCGCTATCCGGGTCAGCGGGTGATCGTCGCCGAGCTGGCGTGCCAGCTCGTCGCCCGTCTCCGCCCGCAGCCCCAGTGCCTCGTCCTTGCGCCCCATCGCATCGAGGGTGACCGCGAGGTTGGAGGTCATGGCCAGGGTCTCCGGGTGGTGCGCCCCGAGGACCTCCCTGAGCTGACCGGAGACCTTGCGCTCCGTCTCCAGCACGAGCTCGAGATCGCCGCGCTCGGCCGTCGCGTTGGCCAGGTTCATGACGCAGAACAGGGTGTTCGGGTGTTGGCGGCCGAACACGTCGCGCATCGAGGCGACCACCCGCGTCAGCAACGTTTCCGACTCCTCCGACGCACCGGACCCCAAGAGGTACACACCGAGGTTGTTCTGTGCGGCCAAGGTGTACGGGTGCTGCTCCCCCGGCACCTTCATGTACTGGTCGACGACCTCCTGGGCGGTGTTCCTGGCCTCGGCCGCCTCGCCTGCCGCGAACAGGTCCGCCGCCAGGTTCAGGTCGCAGGCCAGCGATTCGGGGTTGGCCGAGGTGTACTTGCCCCGGTACCTGGCGCGGGTGGCCACCGTCAGCCTGCGGGCGTCCTCCAGCTGCCCGGCCCTGCGCAGCGAGACCGCGAGGCTCTTCGCGACGCTCAGAGTGGTCGGATAGGTCCGGCCGAGCGTGGACTTGAAGCTGTCGTAGGTGCGGCTGAGCAGACTGACGGAGTCCTCGTACCGTCCGACCTCGCGCAGGTCGCGTGCCAGGTTCATGGCGGAGGACAGGCTGTGCGGGTGCTCCTGTCCCAGCACCTCGGAACGCAGGTCGTAGCAGTCCTGGTCGATCTCCCTGGCCCGGGCGTACTGCCCGATGCTCCGCAGGTTCAGTGCCAGGTTGTTGGCCGCCGCCAGCGTCCTGGGATGCCGTTCGTGGAAGATCTGCCCGAAGCCCTCGTGGGCCTTGGTCGCCAGTTCGATCGCCTTGCCGTAGTCACCGAGCAGTCCCAGGTCGATGGCCAGACTGCTGGTGGTCATGTACGTGTGCGGGTGCTCCGGCCCCAGCACCTCCCGCTGCTGCTGGAGGGTGAACTCGTCGAGCTCCTTCGCCTCCACGTACCGGCCGCGGGTGCGCAGGATGTTGGAGATGTGGAAGCAGAGGTACAGGTACTGCAGATCCTGTTCCCCCAGCATCTCCAGCCAGGTCTCGCGCAGTTCGTCGCCGAGCGTGGCCGCGGTCCTGACGTCTCCGCGCTTCCACAGGTAGCGCACCCGGTCGATCAGCAGCCTGCGGGTCTCCGGCTCCTTGCAGTTGCGCGCGTCGGACGGGCCGAGGTGCGGCCAGATCGAGGCGAAGCGGGACCAGGTCTCCGGGTTGTCGATCGGCTCGTCGCTGTCGGGCCGGGCCCCGGCCAGGATCCGGTGCACGACATGCCGGGCCTCGCGCTGCTCCTCCTCGCTGAGCTGGGCCTTGATGACGGCCTGTACGAGGCGGTGGACCTGGATCGAGTTGGAGACCTGGTCGACCTTGGCGAGGGCGAACCGGCCGATCTCCCGGATGACCCGGCCCAGGACCAGCTTCTCCTGGAGCGAGGAGTCGTACGGCTTCAGCGCCTCGATCATCTCCTTGCTGTAGAGGAGGTCCGCGGAGATCGGCTCCGGGGCGAAGAAGGCACAGAGCTGGAGCAGCCGCACCGCCGCGGGCGAACGCTCCTTGAGACGTTCGATGGAGATGTTCCAGGTGGCCGCGACGGGCTCCGGGTAGCCCGCGGGCTGGTTGAGGGCCAGTACCTGGGGGGCCTGGCGGGCCAGCTGCTCCAGGTAGGTCCCGATGGGGGTGGCGGTCTCCGCGATCCAGGCCGCGGCCTGTTCGACGGCCAGCGGCAGGTCACCGACGGCGGTGGCCACCTGGGCGGCGTCCTCCACGCTCAGCCCCGGGGCGCGGCGCTGGAGGTGTTCGATCGACTCCTCCCGCAGGAAGACGTCGACGGGCAGCGCGTCACCGTGCTGGGACCACGCCTGGTTCCTCGAGGTGACCAGGATGTGGCCGGAGCCGCCCTGCGGGAAGTAGCGCCTGAGCCGCTCGGGGTCGTCCGCGTTGTCGAAGACCAGCAGCCAGCGGTCCGAGGGCACACCCCGCCGCAGCAGGTCCACGGCCTCCAGCGAGGCCGTGGCCATGTCGTCGCCGCCCTGGGCACCGAGCCGGACGGCGAGTTCGGCGAGGCTGGCCACCACGTCGTCGGACTGTTCGGACGATATCCACCACACCAGGTCGTAGTCCGCCATGAAGCGGTGCACGTACTCCAGTGCCACCTGCGTCTTGCCGACGCCGCCGAGCCCGTACAGCGTCTGCGGCTGCGGCAGCACGACGGCCATGCCGCCGCCGAGCTGGTCCCGCATCCGCTCCAGGACCAGTGAGCGGCCGGTGAAGCCGGGGTTGCGGGGCGGTGCGTTCCAGATCCTCGGCACGGTACCGGGGAAGCGGGGTCCGGGCGACACTCCGTCGCCGAGCTGGACCGGCCTGTCCAGGGCGCGCATCAGGGCGGTGGTGGCGTGGACCTCGTCCAGCCGGAACAGGTCGACCGGGTTGCGGTCGATGTACGGCGCCGAGAGGCGCACATCGGTGACCCTGAGCGGCAGCAGCTGACGCCGCCCGCCGCCGGGATCCTCGGAGACCGCCCGGGTCCACAGGTCGACGGCCCGCTGGGACTTGAGGTAGGCGCTGGAGAGCAGCACGACGGTACGGGCCGCGGCCTCGGGCGCGCTGTGCGGGGCGTCCACGGTGGCGGGGTCGGCGGAGACGTCACGCGGGACCACCCGGAATCCGGCCCGGGTGAGGACCGATTCGATCCAGTCGGCCCACATCCGGTTCTCCGCCACGTAACTGAGGAAGAGATCGGCCGGCATGGCGGGGCGGCGCCGGGTGAAGGCGTCGCGGATGCGCAGCCGTACCTCCTCGCCCACCGGCGGCATCGAGGTGATCTCCTGGGCGGTGACGACCGCGGTCAGCCGTTCGAAGGCGGACAGGAGCGAGTTGCTGAGGCCGGCCTCGTCGCCGAAGGTGGCGAGGGTCTCCTCGTACGCGTAGTAGGGGCGGTAGGGAATCTCCACCGCACCCCAGTAGGCGGTGAGTTCGTCGCCGGAGAGGTCCCGGGGCAGCCGGTCGAACTTCAGCCGGGCCAGGGCCCTGCCCGCGTCGGCCTTCTCCTTCTCGCCCTCGTCGATGCGCATCGGGACGGGGAAGATGGAGATAGGGCGGCCGGTGTAGCGCTCGGCGATCTGCCGGGCGACGGAGGCCGCGCCGTCGATGGACTGGTCGCTGAGGGTGAAGCAGTCGACGAGCACGTCCGGGAGGTGGACGGTGCAGATGTCGGCGATGTCGCTGAGGCCGGTACGGCTGTCGATGAGGACGTAGTCGTAGTTGGCCTTCATGTCGTCGCGCAGGGCGTCGAAGAAGTGCCCGCCGCCCAGCCGGTCGTAGAAGTTGTCCCAGTCGAAGGTGGAGACGGTCGCGGAGTACTCGCGGTTCTGGCGTCCGGCGGAGACGAAGTCGAGCGTGCCGCCCTGCGGGAACTCCCAGCCGAGCGCCTCGGGGTTGAGCGAGACGGCGTGCGGCTGGATGCGGGCGTAGTCGCGGTGCCAGTCGTCCGCGCGCTGGGCGGGGTTGGTCGCGGCCCAGGCGTACTCGGTGATCAGGTCGATCACACCGGTGGTGGCACCGAGCGTCGACGGGTCGAGGAAGGGGTGGAAGAACCGGTGGAGCCCGGGGGCTTCCAGGTCCCAGTCGACGGCCAGCACCCGCTTGCCGTTGGCGGCGAGGATCCAGGCGGTGTTGGCCAGGGCCATGGTGCGCCCCGTGCCGCCCTTGTACGAGTAGAAAGTGACGATGCGCCCGTCACGACCGGCTGTCATACGTCCTCCGCATCCGTCGCAGGGTCGTGCATGTCGGGTATGAACTGCGTGTTACCCATGGGCCCCATCAGTCGCGTCCGTTCGGTGTGCCGTCCGCCGGTCGCGGGCGGATAGACCGTGGCATGCCTCAGATACTGCTGAGCGGCCACCTCGACCACCTGGGGAAGGATCTGTCCGAACGCCTCCATGGTGGGTACCCCTTTGGCCGCCACCCGGCAGAAGGCCCGCCCCTGCCGCATCTTGGCGGGCATCGTCTGCTCGAGCTTCTCGGTGAGTTCGGCTTCGGCGGCTCTGCTCTGGTGGTCGTCGCGGCACCACGGCACGACCATGGTCACCCAGGGCCGGTTCTCCGCGTCGAAGGCCGCGAGCCGGCGCCGCCGGTCCTCGTCCTGCAGGGCCCAGCGGTCGACCAGGAGTATCTCCGGGGTGCTGGGCGGCTGTTTTCCCTCCAGCTGCCCGGACTCCTCGTCGAACGAGGTGATGACTGCCTGGTAGTTGAGGGAACGGACCAGTTCCTCGGCGACGTAGGCCAGCGGTTTCGCGGCGGCCGGATGGTACGGGTTCCAGTCGTGCGGGTTGTCCCCGTAGTAGTCGGGGTTGCGTCCCGCCGGCAGGTCGTGGCGTGTGGGAGCGGCGATGGTGATCTGCATCGGCCGGGGTGCTCCGACTCCGCTGCTCGGTGATCCGAAGGCGCTGGGAGCGAGGCGGTAGTCGACCGGCCTTCCGGTGTCGATCTGGACCGTGTCGGCGACGCTGACGATGCGTTTGGCCAGTTCGTAGACGGCCCGCTCGTATTCCTGGGCGAAGAGCCTGAGTTTGATCAGCCCGTAGAGCCCGTCGCTGACGTAACGGTCCCCGAAATCGCGGTGGTTGAACTGTAACCGCTCGGCTGATCCGGGCAGTTGGTTGGGCGGCACCGGAACCCAGAGCGCCGGAACGATCGCTTCGGCGGGCTGGTTCGAGCGGGCGCGGTGGTGGATGGCACGCTGTTCGAAGGCGTACCACTCCTTGCCGCACATCTCGCTGGCGAAGTAGCGCGGCGAGAACAGCGGTACGAAGACACGGCAGGTGGCGAGCACCCCGCCCAGGCGCTCCGACCAGCCCTCACCGGAACGTATCTCCCGGTCCATGAACCCCGCGGGCGCGCCCGCGGGCAGATCGGTCATGGCCATCACATGACCACAAAGATCTTGGAAAAGCCGTTCGACCCACATATCGGGGTCTGTTCCACCGCCGTACCCCGGTGTGTGCGCGTAACTCAGAAAGAAGTACGGCCGATGGTCCGCCGCTCGCTGCTGCGTCGATGCGTGCACACGACCCCCGTCCTGTGTGAGCACCCGCATCCCAGGACTGTGGAGAGGGTGCGAGCGAATTCATCATTCCGGAGCGGACCTTGCTCCACCCCCATGGCGTTCGGTCAATCAACGCCGCTTTTCAGTCATCCATACCCAGGTTCATCCGGTGCCTTCGTGATTCACAGAAATCCTGTGGCTATTCGGCCCACTTGTCCCGTGTTTCCTTCATCTCCTCCGTGAGCACTCCGACGAGTCGCCTTCCCGCGACCGTGGGCTCGGCCGCTGTCCCGATCATGTCGAGTGCCTGTTCCACACCCTCCATGTAACGGGGATCAAGAGCGGCGATTGCCACCCGTTCATAGGTGTCGGCCAGCAGCCGTGAAAACGGAACCAATTCCTCCGTCCATGGCAGGCGATGTTCCCAGGCACCGTCCGACGCATAAAGCTCTGTGATGTCGAGAATGGCCCGCAACGTGGTCCGCCGGAACCCGCTCATCAGTCCCAGCGCCAGTTCCGTCGCGTCCCCCGCCACGGGGAGGCCGATCGCGCCGTGGCCGTGGCGCCGCTCCTCGCTCCGCCCCGTGGTGAGCGGGGTCAGCGTCGTCGGACCGCCCCCAGCAGCCGCGACCGCGGCGGGCGCCGACGCCTCCAGCAGCTCCCATGCCTCCGCGAGGCCGGCGCCCCACGCCTCGGCCTCGGCCTGTTCGAGCCGGGGTGCGGCCGGAGCGCCGAAGCAGTCCCGGTACGGGTCGAGGTCGTCGAGTACGAAGCGGGGCATGCGGTCCTGGCCGAGGAGGCGTACCGGGAGCCAGTCGGGTTCGTCACCCTGCCTGTCCGTCACGATCCGCCACTCGGCCCAGCCGCTGTCCGGCCGCACCACGAACCCGCCGTCCGTGGCGCAGACCCGGACCGTGCCGGCCTGCCCGGCCCCACCGGTCCGCAGCTCGCCGAGCGTGGGCAGATAGAGCCTGCCGTCCCGGTACGGAACCTCCGCCGCCAGGGGGAGACCCGCCCGTACGGCGGCTGCCGCCGCATAGGCCGGGAACCTCAGGGCGTCGTCGACCGCTCCGGGCCGTCCTGCGTGCAGGCCCTCGAGCGTGTCCAGCAGCCAGGTCCGCGTGTACGGATGCGCCAGTACCCGGTCGAGCGCCGAGGCGCCCTCCTCGGACGACTCGAGCACCGCTGCCAGCTCCCAGGCCTCGTCCCAGCGCTCCCCACCCCGGCCGTCCAGCTCGGAATGGAGCCCGGCAAGCAGGGTGCGGGTCAGGTCCTGCTGCTCGGCGGCCAGTTCCTGCGGGTCGGTCACCGCCGGGGGGACCGTGAGGTGAGCGGTACGCGCCTCGATGCCACGCACCAGCGCTTCCAGGTCATGGCAGTACACGGACGGGTTGTCGAAGTCGGTGGCCGAGCTGTAGCGGTGCGTATAAAGGCCTCCACCGCACGAACGTACGACGGGGCACCGGCGGCACGTCTCGCTGACACCCGCCAGCCCGAGCTGCCTCGCCCGCACGCCGGGGTGGGCGGCGACGTCGTCGAAGGAGTGTGAGAAGACATCGAATCCGGTGGCCGCCGCACCCTCGTACGCACTCTTGAGCGAATCCACCTGCTCCAGCTGGCCATCGGTCTCGACGACCACCAGATCGGTGGGTGCGAGGCCCAGGGACTCGGTGAGGCTGGGGCCGCCGCTCAGGGTGGAGAGCACCGAGGAGAAGAGGCGCACCGGCAGCCGGTGTTCCGGATCCTGCTCCTGCCGGCGGTCGAAGACCGCGAGGAGCCAGTCGGCGTAGGCGGTGGGCGAGCCGTCCGGCCGCAGCGGGGGATCGTCCCAGGTGGCATGCGGCAGAAGGAAGTCGACACGAGGCGGTTCGAGCTCCGCGAGCGCGTCGAACACGGCGACCGGGTCGTTCCGGATGTCGATGGTGCACAGGAGCCCGAGGTCCAGGTGGCGGTAGCGCTCCTGACGGAGCAGATCCACGGCTCTGAGAACCTGCGGATGGCTGGTACGCCCGTTGGCGAAGCGGCGGTGCCGGTCGTTCGCCGTGCGATCGCCGTCGAGCGAGATGCCGACCCTGACGTGGAACTCGTCGAAGAGGTCGAGGTAGCGGGGGCTGAGCTGGACACCGTTGGTGTGGATCCTGAGGTCCAGCTCAGCGACACCGTTCATCGCCGATGTGAGCTCCTCGCAGACACGACGCAGTTGCGCGGGTCCGGCCAGGAGCGGCTCTCCTCCATGCAGGATCACTGACATCGAATCGAGCGCATGCGCCGAGGCATGCTCGGCCAGTCGTCGAGCTGTCCATGAAATGGCTTCGTCAGAGATCGTTCTCGGGCGGGTACGCCAGCTCTGATCTGCGTGTTCATAGATATAGCAATGGTCACACGCGAGATCGCACCTGCTGTGCACCTTGAGTACGATCTCGCGAAAAGGGACCAGGGGTCCTGTCATTCTCCCAGTCTAGCCACGCCAGGACCCCTCTCGGAGCTCGGAGCGGAAGCTTGGCTCAGAGCGCAGAGCTGAAGCTCGACGTCTGGACAGGACGACCCACGGGCGTGCCGAATACCCGGCCGAGCTTCCTGGATGCCTCGATGCTCCGTGCATCGATCTCGGCAAGCGCCACACGACTCTTCTTCGCGTGGTCGGAAGCGGAGGAGGGGGAGGTTTCGTAGGTCTTCACGGCCGTCCTTGAGGGTCCTTGGAGGGGGTGTTTTCGGACAACGACTCGGACGTCGGAGTCCGCATATTCAGCACGACTTTACTCCCAACCGGCCTCTCTCACACGCCGCCCTGACGTGAAACCTTGCGGCAATGGAGCATTTCGGAGAAGGAAATGCCGGCCGGGGTTCGCCCACCTGGGTGATGAATGAATCCGCAGGCCAAAGCACCTGCGGCGGGGACCGCTCCGGCGGACGCCGCGGAGGCCACCGCTCCGCGGATCCCGCTCGGACCGGGAACACTCCCGGCGTCGGCTTCGGGACACTCCCAGGACAACAGGTGTTCACTTCCGGCCCGTTCACCCGTCCGGTGGTCCGGGGTGACCGATCCTGCGCGTGAACGGTCTGCCCGGCCTCTCGCGGCGGGGACGAAAGTCAGTCGAGCGGGGCGTGGACAACCCCTCGCGCACTCTTCATGCAGTCGCCGATGCGCTCATGGCTGTCGCCCACCACGTCGGTCACACGGACGCGTACGTACAGCGCGTCGACCTTCTCGACGAACCTCTTCGAGAAGGCACCCACCAGCACCGTCTCGTAGCTTCCGGTCCCCACCAGGGGGAAGCCCCTGCCGAACTCGACGAGCTGGAAGTCCTCGGCCACGACCAGTCCGGCCGCGGTCAGTTCGGCCACGGCCCCGGAGACGTCGACCCACGAGGCGGCACCGGACTCGGTATCCCCCGCCAGCACCACCCGGCAGTCGAAGGCCTCGATCGCCGCGATGTGCTGACCGCCGTTGAGTACGCCCACCCGCCACGCCTGCGCGTCCGCCTTGAGGAGACCCTTGGCCCAGGCTCCCCGCCAGCCCAGATAGGGCCGGACGGTGCGGGCGTACTGGGCCCTGGCCAGTACGGCGCCGACCGCGACGGCCAGCAGGCTCCCCAGCGCCTCCATCTCGAGCAGCTGGAGACGCCACGGCCATTGGGTGCGCGCATCGGCCGTCACATTGGCACGGACCGCCTCCCAGAACAGGACGACGACCAGCAGCCCCAGCAGCACCAGCGGCGCGGTGAAGAGCAGGGGGCTCCTGCGGACCCTGCGCTGCGCCTCGGACGGCGGAACCATAGGGCCAGGGCCTGCGTTGTTCACACTGTCTCCCCCCGTGGCAGGCGAGACCCTGTTTCCATTGCTGCGGGTCAACTCACCTGTATACATACTCAGTTGTCAGACCCTCTCATGGGGCGACGGATCGCACGAGAGCGCCCTTCGGGCACGGTCCGGCCGGGAGGCACCATTGCAGTCTGCGGGGAGGCGACCCTACTCTCATGGCCCCGGCAGGCCTCGGCCCACGCGTCCTCCTGAGCCCCGGGCAGCACACACGGTCTGACCGGCCGTATGACCGACGGAGCATGCCCACAACTGCACACGGGGGTGAACATGACCGCGATTCCCGGGCCACTTCAGTCCATGGTCTTCCGGAGCGAGGACCTTCCGGCGCTCTTCCACCACACGGACGCCATCGCCATCGCACGCCAGCGGGAGGCGGTCAACACCACCCGCGGGCAGCTGATCCTGCTCGTCCTCGGCACCGTTCCCGGCGCTCTGCCCTGGCACGTCGAGGTCGGCGACTCGTTCCAACTCCTCGACTCCGTGGCCGTACTGGCGTATCTAGGCGTCCTGGTCACCACGTATGTCGCCTCACGGCGCAAGGCCAAGTCGCACTGGCAGCTCAACCGGTCGGCAGCGGAGTACATCAAGTCCAACTGCTGGCGCTACGCGGTCCACGGCTCGCCGTTCGACACCGGCACGCACCATCCGGAGGCCGTGTTCGCCAACCGGCTGGAGGACGGCCTCCAGGAGCTGAGGAAGGTGGGGTGGGACGACCCCCGGGAGGAGATGACGGACGCGGGCGGCGGACTCATCACCGAGTCCATGCGCGAGTTACGGGACAAGGCGTTCACGGTGCGCAAGGAGACGTACATCCGGGACCGGCTGATCGAGCAGCGGCGCTGGTACCGCAGGCGCCGGCAGGTCTCCCGGCGCGGTGCGTTCGTCTGGTCGAGCACGATCGCCGCACTGACACTGCCCGCCCTGGTCCTCGCCCTGCTGCAGGCGTTCGGCACCGCAGGGTCCTTCGCGCTGACGGGATCGCTGTCCGCCGCCGCTGCCGCCTGTCTCGCCTGGAACGAGATGCGCCGCCACCACCCGCTGGTCTCCGCGCACTCCCTGGTGGAGGACGATCTGGAGAACATGCAGGCGGCGATGGAGACCACTCTGACGGAGCGGCAGTGGGCGGCCGCCGTGTTCGAGACCGAGCGGATCGTCTCCCCCGAGCACACGGACTGGCTGGTCCGTCACCGGATGTGAGCGCGCGTCGTCAGGCCCGCTCCACGCCGGCGCGCCAGATGACCGTGACCGGCCGGCCGAGGCTCCGGGCGTACGTCACGATGTCGCCGGTACCGCCCAGGCCGCGTGCGGGCCGGCCGTCCCACACCGCGAGCAGCCGGTCGCAGTGGTCGGCGATGTAGGCGCCCGCCGCGTAGTAGGCCTCGTCGGTGGAGTGTGGGTAGTCCAGCCGGACCTCGCGGGCCGCCCGGGCCTTGAGCATCCGGTAGCGCGCGAGGTCGGCCTCGTCGGCGAAGCCCGCCTCGTAGTCCCCGCTGGGGATCACCACGGTCAGCTCCGCCCCGCAGGCCAGTGCGAGGTCGGCGAAGAGCTGGTCGGCTCCGACCGCCAGGCTGGAGAGGGCTTCCGTGGAGCCTTCGAGGCCGCACAGTGCCGCCCGCATCCCTTCCAGGACGTGCGCGTAGGCCTCCTGGGGGATGGATCGGTGACCGGTCACTCCGATGCGTTTCACGGACCTGGAACCCCCTGGGAGTCTGTGGGGGCCCGGAGGGCATCCCTCCGGACAGGTGCAGCGTCCGCCCCCGTGGTGCCTCTGCGACCGACCGTCCTGACATCCTCTCAAAAGCCGCGGACCGAAGGGGAGCCCCCGCCGGGAATCGACGGGGGCTCACGGGGGTACGGCCGCGCCCGGCCTTGTCAGAACACGCTGACGCCGTAGGCGCTCAGCGCTTCGGTGACCGGCTGGAAGAAGGTCGTTCCGCCGGAGCTGCAGTTGCCGCTGCCGCCCGAGGTGAGACCGATCGCCCGGGTCCCCGAGTAGAGCGGGCCGCCGGAGTCGCCGGGCTCGGCGCACACGTTGGTGCGGATCATGCCGTAGACGATGTCCCCGCCGCCGTAGTTGACCGTGGCGTTGAGGCCGGTGACGGAGCCGCTGTGGGTGCCGGTGGTGGAGCCGCGGCGGGTGACGGACATGCCGACCGTGGCGTTGGCGGCACTGGTGATGTCCTGGCTGCCCACGGTGCCCGACTTGGTGACCGAGGTGTTGGTGTACCGCACGATGCCGTAGTCGTTGGTCGGGAAGCTGGAGCCCGAGGTGGTGCCGAGGACGGTGGTGCGCCCCGAGTTGGACCACCAGGTTCCGGCGCCGTCGGTGCAGTGCCCGGCCGTCAGGAAGTAGTAGGTACTGCCACTGCGGACGTTGAAGCCGAGGGAGCAGCGCCAGCTGGAGGCGTAGATGGCGTCGCCGCCGGAGATCAGCTTGCTGAACGTTCCGGGAGTGCGTTCGATGTCCAGGGCGCCCGCGTTGGCTCCGGCGGACTTCTTGATCCGGTTGATCTCCGCCTGCGAGACGGTGCTGTCCACCGTGACGACGAGGCGCTTGGTCGCGGGGTCGATGTTCCAGGCGGTACCGGCGACGTCGGCGCCGAGTACGGCGTCCTGGGCGGCGGTGAGCTGGTCGGCGCCGAACGTCCCGGTCGAGTTGGCGTCGGCCGCGGGGACGGCGAGTGCAGCGACGGCGACGAGGCCTGCGGAGACGGCGATGATCCTGCTGCGTCTCGCTGTGCCGCTGCGGGGGGTGGTGCGCTTGATCCTCACTTTTCGTTCCTCCCGAGGGGAATCGGGGGCCCGCCTGTGGGGTGGCCGGACCCGTGAGGCGCAGTCAGCGGGCGCGTCCGCATCCCGAAGGCGTTCGAATTCCGGATGCCATGTGCCCCTGACAAGCGCTGCTCGGGAGTATCGGGTGCGTCAACTCGCCGCGCAAGGGCGCCTTTCGGCCGCGGCGGACGCGCAGCGGGGACGGCCCCGTCGGCTCTGTGGCTGACGGGGCCGGATGGCCGGGCGCTGCGTCGCCGGTGGGACGGATCAGGCGTCGATGCGGTTCCGCTCCCCCGCCGGGACCGCGACCGCGAGCGTGTTGCCGGGCGGCGGGAAGGGGCAGATGAAGTGGTCGGCGAAGGCGCAGGGCGGCAGCAGCGCGCGGTTGAGGTCGACCCTGACCTTGCCGGCCGCGTCCGGGGCCTCGGGCCGCAGGAAGCGGAAGCGGTAGCTGCTGTCTCCGCTGGTGGCATCGGCGAAGACGGCCCAGAGCGAGCCGTCGGGCTCGACGGCGACCTGGAGCGTGTGCTCCGCGCCGTCCAGCCGGAAGGCGATCTCGCCGCCGAGACCCAGCCCCCGCTCGCGCCCGTCGGCGTTCGCCACCCGGACGGTCCGGTCGGAGCCGTACGGGCGGAAGGTGCCCCCCAGCGACCAGCGCACGTCGTAGGGGGTGGCGTCGATGGTGCGGAAGGAGTGCCGTGCGGGTGACTGCGGGTCGAAGTCCCTCACTGCCCAGAGGCCTTCGCGGCTCAGTACGACCAGCCGGCGCTCACCCTGCGCCACCCGGGACGCGTCGATCGGCCCGCGGTCGGCGCCCAGGCGGACCTCGCCGTCCAGCGCCTTCCCGTCGACGGTCAGCCCGTCCTCGGCGGCGGCGGTGAGCACCACCTCGTCCCCGTCCTCACGCCACTGCCCCGGCACGGCCGGAATTCGACCGTCCGGGTGGTCGGAGAGCCAGTGGGTGCCCGTGAGGGAGAGCGGCCCGTGCGGCGCCGCCACCGCGACGATGCGCGCCTCGTGCCACCGCTGCCAGTCCTGGAAGTCCTGGCTGCCCTGCTGTACGTCCGTGCTCATGTGATCAACCTTTCCATACCGGCTCGGCCAGACCGAGGTGCGACCGCAGGGTGGAGCCGGTGTACTCGGAGCGAAACGCTCCCCGTTCCTGGAGGAGCGGGACGACCCGGTCGACGAAGTCGTCGAGGCCGCCCGGTGTGAGTTGCGGTACGAGGATGAAGCCGTCGGCCGCGTCGGTGGCGACGAACCTCTCCAGTTCGGCGGCCACCGACTGCGGTGAGCCGATGAATGACTGGCGGGCCGTGGATTCGATGACCGTCCGGCGGATGGACAGCCCCTTGGCTGCCGACAGGGCACGCCACTTGGCCACCACGGCCAGCGGATCGGCGACCCGGACCCTGCCCTTCACCAGCCCGGACTCGGGGTCCGGCTCGATGTCGGGCAGGGGGCCGTCCGGGTCGTACGAGGAGAGGTCGCGGCCCCAGACCTGTTCGAGGGCGAGAATGGCGTTCTGCGGGGAGACCTGCTGCCGGCGGATCTCGGCGGCGTTCTCCTGCGCCTCGGCGTCGGTGTCGCCGAGGACGACGGTGACTCCGGGCATGATCTTCAGGTCGTCGGGCTGCCTGCCGTACTTCGCGAGCCGTTCCTTGACGTCGGCGTAGAAGATCCGCCCCGCTTCCAGGGTGCCGTGCCGGGTGAAGATGACATCGGCGGCCGATGCGGCGAACTCCCGGCCTTCGTCGGAGTCCCCGGCCTGGATGACCACGGGGTGCCCCTGTGGGGAGCGGGGGACGGTGAACTCTCCGGAGACCTCGAAGTGCTGTCCGGAGTGCGCGAACGGCCGGGAGGTCCCGTCCGGAGTCCAGGCGTCCCACAACTCCCGTGCGGTGGCGACGAATTCGGCGGCGCGGGTGTAGCGGTCCGCGCGGTCGAGGTAGCCGCCGCGGCGGAAGTTCTCCCCGGTGAAGGCGTCGGAGGAGGTCACGACGTTCCAGGCGGCACGCCCGTCACTGAGGTGGTCGAGCGTGGCGAGGCGGCGGGCGAGTTCGTACGGCTCGTTGAAGGTGGCGTTGACGGTGGCCGCGAGCCCCAGGCGGTCGGTGACGGCGGCCAGGGCGTTCAGGACGGTGAGGGACTCCGGGCGGCCGACCACGTCCAGGTCGTGGATCCGGCCGTTGTGCTCGCGCAGCCGCAGCCCTTCGGCGAGGAAGAAGAAGTCGAACCGGCCGCGTTCCGCGGTTCTGGCCAGGTGCTCGAAGGAGGCGAAGTCGATCTGGCTGCGGGAGCGGGGGTCCGCCCACACGGTGGTGCTGTTGACGCCGGGGAAGTGGGCGGCGAGGTGCATCTGCTTCATGAGGTCGCCCCCGAAGTCCTTGCGTGCGCGTAGCGGTTGGCCGGGCGGGCCAGGCCGAGGTGCTCGCGCAGTGTGCCCCCCGGATAGAAGGTGCGGAAGAGGCTGCGGTGCTGGAGCAGGGCCACGGTGCCGTTGACGATCCTTTCGAGGTCTCGCTCGGGGGTGATGGGGGTGAGGTGGAATCCGTCGACGGCCCCGCCCCGGTGCCACTGGGTGATGAGTTCGGCGAGGTCGACCGGGCCGCCCCGGAAGTAGGTGCCCCGCCCGGCGAGCTGCGGACC
Organism: Streptomyces sp. NBC_00887; assembly: GCF_045207585.1. NCBI lineage: Bacteria > Bacillati > Actinomycetota > Actinomycetes > Kitasatosporales > Streptomycetaceae > Streptomyces > Streptomyces sp. NBC_00887. The sequence goes on along the minus strand of NZ_CP108788.1, from coordinate 8,307,957 downwards.
GTTCGCCAGCCCCGGTTCCGGTGCCGTCTCCGCGTCCCCGAGGTCGACGGTGAGGGAGACCAGCACCCGCAGGGTGTCGGGATCGCGGCCGTGCGCAGCAGCGATGCGGCGCACATCCGTGCGAAGGGAGGCCGCCTGCTCGGGCGAGGTGGCCCGTACGTACACCACGTCGGCGTACCGCCCCGCGGATTCCCGGGCCGGGCCGCCCGTGCCGTCGAAGACGGTGACGGGCCTGCCCTGCGGCGGCCGGGGCACGATGGCCGGGCCCCGTACGGAGAAGGTGCTGCCCTCGAAGTCGACGTAGTGCAGTTTGTCGCGGTCGATGAACCGGCCGGTGGCGGCGTCCCGGATCTCCGCGTCGTCCTCCCAGCTGTCCCACAGCCGGGCTCCGACGTCGGCCGTCTCCCCGGCCTCCTGCCACAGGGCGGCGGCGGGTGCGGCACCGCGGCGGCCGAACAGCCGGGCCTCGGCCTCGGTCGTCGACACGTCGGCGTGCCAGCCGGCCCGGCCTCCGCTGACCCAGTCGAGAGTGGCGACGGCGGACGAGACGTGGAAGGGCTCGGTGTGTGTGGTGGTGACGGTCGGTACGAGACCGATCCGGGTGGTGGCGGGGGCGACCCGGGCGAGCACGGCGAGCGCGTCCGGGCCCGGCGGGGCGAAGGAGTCGCCGAGGGTGACGAAGTCGAGCGCGCCCTGCTCGGCGAGGCGGGCGAGCGCGACGTGGGAGGCGGCGTCGTAGCGCGGCGGACCGCCGATCTCGGCGGCCAGATGGAGTGGCCTGGTGGCAGACATTGCGGGGACCTCTCGGGGTCAGTTCTTGGTCTTGGGGAGGCCGGGCGGGTTGATCTCCGACTTCTCGACGGCCTCGTTGGACAGCCCCCAGCGCTTCAGCACCTCGGCGTAGGAGCCGTCCTGGACGATGTGGTCGATCGCCGCGCCGTAGGCCTCGACCAGGCCGCTGTCCTTCTTCGTGGTGACGGCGATCTTCCCCTGGACGCCGTCACCGCCGCCGGAGAGCGTGCCGATGATCTCGGACTGCCCGGCCGCGGCGACGTGGTAGTTGGCCGAGGGGCTCGGGCCGAGGTGGGCGTCGATCCGGCCCGACTGCAGGGCCAGGTAGTAGTCGGTGTCCTTCTGGAAATACTTGATCTCCACCGGCTTCCGGCCGGCCTTGACGTTCTGCTCGCTCCAGTCGACGAGGATCTTCTCCTGGTTGGTGCCCGAGGAGACGGAGATCGTCTTCCCCGCCACGTCCTCGGGGCCCTTCACCTTCCAGCCGGAGCCCTTCTTGGCCTCGAAGGCGATGTTGTCGAGCCGGTAGGTGGCGAAGTCGTACTTCTCCTTGCGCTCCTCGGTCACGGTGACGTTGGACAGGACGCCGTCGAACTTGGAGCTGTCGAGGCCGACGAAGAGGTTCTCCCAGGAGACCTCTTCGAACTGCGGCTTCAGCCCGAGCGTGTCGGCGATCAGGGTCGCTATGTCGATCTCGCTGCCGATCCGGGTCTTGTCGTCGGTCGCGTAGAAGCCGAGCGGGGGTGATGCGTCGGCGCTCGCACCGAGCCGGAGCGTGCCGCGCTCACGGACGGCGGCGGGCACCTTGGCGGCGATGGCGTCGACCTTCTCGCCCCTGATCCGCTTCTGGTCGGGCCCGATGTTGATCCCTGTGTCCTTCTCCCCTGCGGGACGGACCACGTCGGTGGCGGCGTCGCTGCTGCCGCAGGCGGTGAGCAGACCGGCGGCTGTGAGAGTGGCGAGGGCGACGGCGAGGGTGCGGCGGACGGACACGTGACTGCTCCTTGACTGCGGGGACACGGACTTCGGGGACAGGGACTGCGGGGCCATGGCTCAGAGGACCTTGGAGAGGAAGGCGCGGGTGCGCTCCTGGACGGGGCGGTCGAGTACGTCGGCGGGCGTCCCCTGCTCGACGATCCGCCCCCCGTCCATGAACACGACGGTGTCGGCGACCTCACGGGCGAAGCCGATCTCGTGTGTGACGACGATCATCGTGGTGCCCTGGTGCGCCAGGTCCTTGATGACGTCGAGGACCTCGCCGACGAGTTCGGGGTCGAGCGCGGAGGTCGGCTCGTCGAAGAGCAGCAGCTTCGGTTCGAGAGCGAGCGCGCGGGCGATGGCGACGCGCTGCTGCTGGCCGCCGGAGAGCTGCTTGGGGTACGCCCCCGACTTGTCGGCGAGCCCGACCCGGGCGAGGAGGGTCTCCGCAGCGGCGACGGCGTCCTTGCGGGTGCGGCCGAGTGCTGCGACCGGGGCCTCGATGATGTTCTCCAGGACGGTCAGGTGCGGGAAGAGGTTGAAGTTCTGGAAGACGAAGCCGATCTGGGTGCGCTGGCGCAGGACCTCGCGTTCGCGGAGCTCGTACAGCTTGTTGCCGGACCGGCGGTAGCCGACGAGGGTGCCGTCGACGCTGATCCAGCCCTGGTCGACCTTCTCCAGGTGGTTGATGGTGCGCAGCAGGGTGGACTTCCCCGAGCCGGAGGGGCCGAGGACGACGGTCACCTCTCCCGCCCGTACGGACAGGTCGATGCCGCGGAGCACTTCGAGGGAGCCGAAGCTCTTGTGCACGGCGCGGATCTCGACCATGGCGTCCGCGGTGTTCGCCGGTGCGTCGGTGGATGCATCTGTGGGTGCGCTCATCGCACTGTCCCCTTGGCGTAGTGGCGTTCGACGTAGTACTGGAGGACGGAGAGCACGGTGGTCAGGAGGATGTACCAGACCGTGGCGACCATCAGCAGGGGCACGACCCTGCCGTTGCGGCCGTAGACGACCTGGACCTGGTAGAAGAGTTCGCCGATCGCCATCACGGAGACGATCGAGGTGCCCTTGAAGAGGGAGATGATCTCGTTGGCGGCGTTCGGCAGGATGGAGCGCATCGCCTGCGGCAGCACGATCCGCCGCAGCTGCCGCAGCCGGGGGATCCCGAGGGCGGCGGCGGCCTCCAACTGGCCGCTGTCCACGGCCAGTACGCCGCCCCGGACGATCTCCGCGGCGTACGCCGCCTGGTGCAGCGCGAGCCCGAGGACGGCCGCGCTCATCGCTCCGACGAGGTTCATCGTGTCGAAGGAGAGGAAGCCGGGTCCGAACGGGATGCCGAACTGCAGCTCCTTGTAGAGGTAGGCGAGGTTGAACCAGAACAGCAGCTGGACGATGAGCGGGATCGAACGGAACGCCCAGATGTAGGCGTACGCGACGGCCCTGAGGAAGGGGCTGGCCGACAGCCGCATGAAGGCGAGGACGATGCCGAGCGCGAAGCCGAGGACCGTTCCGTAGAAGGTCAGCTGGAGGGTGACCCAGACCGCCTTGAGGATGGTCTCGGTGGTGAAGAACTGGGCGAAGACGTCCCATTCCCAGCCGGGGTTGGTGATCAGCCCGTTCAGGAACTGGGCGAGCAGGACCGCGGTGGCCGCGACGGCGACCCAGCGCAAGGGGTGGCGCAGTGGGACGACGGTCAGCTCGGCGAAGCCGGGCCCGTCGTGCGGGGGTGTTCGTACGGTCTCTTTTTCGATGGGTGGATCACTGGTCAGCGGCATTCGGATTCCTTCGGCGACGTGTACGGGAGGAGGTGCCGCACTCACGCGGTGCGGCGGTCACGACAGGAGAGGTCGCGCAGGAACGCGAGCGCCGTGCGGGCGGTGGCGTCGTTCTGCCGGAACGCGGGGCCGCCGGTGCGCGGCCTGGTGAAGGCGCCGCTCGACCGTGCGGTGGTGTACGGGCCGAGGGCGAAGCGGCGCGGGTGCGGCCGGCCGTCGACGCCCAGGATCCGGCTGTCGCGGGCGTCCACGGAGAGCAGTCCCGTGTCGGTGCCGGCGGCCCCGTCCTCGTACAGTCCGCGCAGCAGCCGGCTGCGGGTGCGGTGCAGGGACGGGTCGGGGAGTCTGGCCTCGACCAGTGCCCGCGCCTCGGTGAACTCTCCGGGCACGGTCGTGCCGGAGGCCCTGAAGACTCCCCGCTCCTCGTCGGCCTCGACGGTGAGCCCGGCTCCGAGGAAGCGGACGACTCCGGCGCGGGACAGGGCGAGGAGCTGGCGCAGCCGGGGGCCGGGTGGTCCGGAGGCGAGGTAGCTGAAGAAGCTGTGCCACTTCTCGCCGATGTCGCCGAAGTGGATCAGCTGCCCGTAGACGGACAGCAGTCCGAGGAAGACCGCGAGATCGGAACTGTTGGCCGGGTCGTGGCGGCGTGCCAGGTCGGCGGTGATGTAGTCGCGCAGCCCGTCCTGCAGGGTGTCGTACGAGGCGTGGCGCACCCCGTCCAGCGGGTGGTCGAGCGCCTCCAGGTCGAGCCGGTCGGCGGGGTCGGGTACGGCCGAGGAGACGAGGGCCCGCAGTTCGGCGCTGCCGGGCTCCGCGACGGCGTACTTCTCCTCGAAGTCGCCCCATTCGACGGTGGTGCGCTCGGGGTGGGTGGTGAAGAGCCGGTGGTAGTGGGCGTGGCCGAGCTCCTTGCCGACCAGCGGCCACAGTTCGCGCCGGAAGTCCACGGGGCCGGGGCCGCTCAGCAGTTCCTCCACCCGGTCGGGTCCGAAGTGCCGCGGCAGGGGCGGCCGTTCACCCGTCCAGGGGTAGCCGATCTTCGAGTGGTACGGAACGCCGCGCCGCGATCCGACGTACAGGACGGGTTCCTGGCCCGAGGCGACGTAGACGCCGTTCTCGTACCGTCCGCCCCGGCCCTCGGTGAGCAGGACCATGAGATCGATGAAGGCGAGCCCGAAGCCGCGGACGATGACCGGCTCGCCCGCGGTCAGGGCCGTCAGGTCGGTGTCGGCGGTGAAGTCGGGTGGCAGGTGGACCAGCCCGTGCCGTGCCGCGAAGTCGCCCAGTTCCCGCTGTGCGGGGTCGAGTTCGGCGTCGAGGTGACCGACGGTGAGGACGACGAGGTCGGCGACGACGGGCTCGGTGCGCCCGTCGAGCCAGACGCGCTGCCGGCCGTCGCGGGGACCGGTGATCTGCCGTGCGCGGCCCAGGTGTTCGTGGACGGTGATGCCCGGCGGGAGTGAGGCGAGCGCCTGCTCGTACACCCAGCGCAGATAGGCGCTCTGCAGTCGGCGGCTCGGGAAGTCCTGGGCGCCGAGCCCTCGTATCTCCTCCAGTATCGCGGGGGCGGCGCCGGTCGTGGTCCGCCCCTCGCGGATGTCGGCGGCCCAGGTGTGCAGGGCGGGGCCGGGGCGTACGGGGCCGTCCTGCTGCACCGTGTCGTCGGTGAACATGGTGACGTCCTCGGCCATGGAGTTCATCCAGAGCAGCGGGGACTGTTCCTGCCGCCAGATCCGGCCGCCGCCGGGCGGATACGGGTCGACGAGGTGGACGTCCAGGCGCAGGCCCTCGTACAGGTCCTCCGCGTTGGCGGCGATGCGTTCGATGACGCCGGTGCCGCGGGGTCCGCCGCCGATGATGACCAGGGTCGGTACGCCGCTCATCGGGCGTCTGCCGTGCCGCGCGCGTAGTGGCGTTCGACGTAGTACTGCCCGAGGGACAGGAGGGAGGTGACGGCGATGTACCAGAGGGTGGCGACCAGCAGCAGCGGGATGACTTCGTACGTGCGGTGGTAGACGAGCTGCACCGAGTAGAGCAGGTCCTGCACGGCGATGATGCTGACGATCGAGGTGCCCTTGAGCGTGCCGATCAGCATGTTCCCGGCGGGCGGGACGATGGAGCGCATGGCCTGCGGCAGCACGATCCGCCGGAGCCGGCGCCAGGGTCCGAGGCCGAGCGACTGGGCGGCCTCCAGCTGTCCGCGCTCGACGGAGAGGATGCCGCCGCGGACCACTTCGGCGGCGTACGCGGCCTCGTGGAGGGTGAGTCCGATGACGGCCACGGCGAGGGGGCCGAGGATGTTCACCGTGCTGACGCCGAGGACCTCCGGGTACAGCGCGCCGATGTTGAACCAGAAGAGCAGCTGGACCAGGATCGGGGTGGACCTGAACAGCCAGATGTATCCCCAGCTGACGGCCTGCAGCACACGGTTGCCGGAGAGCCTGAGCACGGCGAGGAGCGTCCCGAGGGCGAAGCCGAGCACCATCACGAGGGCGGTGAGCCACAGGGTGAGCCCGAGGCCGCGCAGTACGGAGGCGGTGGTGAGGTAGTCGCCGACGACGTCCCACTGGAACGCGTCGTTGCGGATGACCGAGCTCAAGGCCCCCGCGAGAAGCAGCAGGACGGCAACGGCCGCTGCCCACTGCCCTGTTCGTCGTACCGGGACGATGCGTGGGGCGGAGGCTTCGTCGTGCTGTGCGGGCGGGGCCGGAAGCGGTGGCGGGAGGGTATCTGTCTGCGCAGACATGCGAAGGCTCCGTGGATGCAGAGATCGAACACGGGATGTGCCTTCAGCAGAAACACAACGTGGACCGGGCCCCTCAGCGCCGGTCCGGTTCCGAGACAACCGCTGTCCGGGGCCGGTTGTCAAGCTTGTCCACACTGTGAGCCTTACGTCTCAGGCCAGTTGACGTGCAACCGGATGCCTGCTCCACTTGGGCCATGTATTCGCAGCAGTGGCTGGTCACCCGCTCCCACATCGACTTCGGTCGCGTGTGGTCCTCTTCCTGTTGAGCTGACCCCCCTGCTTTTCCGCTGTTCCCCGCTCGCGCCCCTGCCGGCGCTCGAGCTGATCTTCCACGTGCCTTCCCGTACACGACGCCGCTCCACCCTCCCCTCGTACAGCTGATCTCCCGCCCCGTGGCTCCGTGCGCCCACGCACCGGAGCGCGGTCGACGAACCCGGAGAGTTTCCGTCATGCCCCGAACCCGGCACACCGCTGCCTTCGCCCTGATCACCGTTGCCGCACTCACGCTCACCGCCTGCGGATCGGGTGACCCGGCGGCCTCCTCGGCCGGCACCGGCCCCGCGGGCAAGGGGAAGTTCTCCACGGTCGATGTCGTCTCGTCGGTGAAGAAGAACGAGGCTGCGGCGAAGCTGCTGCCCGCCGATGTACGCGACTCGGGCACCCTCACCATCGCCTCCGGCGTCGGCACCCCGCCCGGAGCGTTCTACCTGGAGGACGGCAAGACCCTGAGCGGCGCGGACATAGAGTTCGCGGACGCGGCGGCCAAGGCCCTCGGACTGGAACTGAAGCGTGAGGTCGCCTCCTTCGAGGCGATCCTCCCGGCGCTCGGCAGCGGGAAGTACGACCTGGGCACCGGCAACTTCGGGGTGACCGACGAGCGCCTGAAGACGATCGACTTCGTGACGTACATCAACGACGGCCAGGGCTTCGCCGTCCGCGACGACAGCAAGCTGAAGGACGTCACCGACCTCACCCAGCTCTGCGGCCTGACCGTGGGCACCAGCGCCGGGACCACGTTCGAGGCGACGCTGGAGGAGAACAAGCACGTGTGCGCCGACGCGGGCAAGGAGGCGTACGACGTGAAGACGTACGCCGACCAGGCCGCCGTCTGGATCTCGCTCCAGCAGGGCCGCAGCGATGTCGTCATGTCGACGATCAACGGGCTGCGCTACGCCGTGACCCAGCAGAAGGGGCTGCGCTTCCTGAGCGAGTTCAAGCGGCTCGATGTCGGCTTCGCCTTCAAGAAGGGCACCCCGCTCGCGCCCGCCTTCCAGGCGGCGGTCAACGGCCTCAAGACGGACGGGACCTACGACCGCATCCTGCAGAAGTGGGGCACGAAGGGTTCGGCGATCGAGGCGTCGCAGATCTCGCCGCCCGAGATCGGGTGAGGGCGGGCGACCGCCTCACGTACGACCGCCCCCCGCGTTGCCCGGGTGCGGCGGCCCGACCGGCCGGTTCAGCAGTCGCACCCGCAGTCGCAGCAGCCGCCGTCCTCCCCGCCGCAGCTGCAGCAGTTGCTGCAGCAGTCGCAGGCGTCGCAGCAGTCACTGCAGTCGCACTTCTGGCAGAGGCCTTCGCGTTCCTGCCCCGACCAGGGGTCGTGGAAGCTTCCGCAGCACATCTGGCAGGTGCAGGCGAGTCCCGCCCAGACCAGGCAGCCGGCGATCAGACCGCGCCGGTTGCGGGGCGGCTCGGGCGGGAGCGGCGGGCCGTACGGACCACCGGGTGTCGGCGCGTACGGGTTGCCGGGTGCCGGGCCGAAGGATCCCGACGGCAGGTCCGGCTGATGCGAGCAGGACGCCGAGCCGAAGGCCCGGTCCACCGAGCGCCGCAGCTCGTGCACCAGCAGCACATGCGCCAGCTTGCCGTCGGTGAACTCCGCGTCGCGCATCGCGAGGCGCACCCCGTGGAGTGCGTCGTCGCACAGCCGCCGGGCCTCGGAGAGCGGCGTGCCGGTGGCGGTGAGCGGGTTCCAGGCACCCGACGCCGCGTCAGTTTCCTGGTCCTCCACGGCGTCCAGCAGGTGGGCCAGCCGTCCGAAGAGCCGCCCGGCCTCGGCGAGCGGCGCGGCGTTCTGCGGCTTGCCCGCGAGTACGGCGGTGTGCGCGAAGGCCGCGGCCGTCGCCGTCTCGGTGGGTTCGGTGACCGTCAGCAGGGGTGTACCCGGTCCGGCGAGTGATTCGATCCCGGTCTGCCGGTCGACGGCGTCGACCAGTACCGCCGTGTCGAATCCGAGCTCGGCGCCGGTCCGCGCGCCGGCCCTGTCCCAGCCTGCGGCCACCCGGCGCGCCGCGGCGGCGACCGGACGCCGCTTCAACAGCCCGTCCCTGTCGGCCACGTGGTCGCGCACCTTCGCCGACGCCAGCACGAGCGAGACGGCGGCGGCGAGTCTGGCCCCTTCACCGTGGGCGACCGGAGCCGTCCGCATCGAGCGCAACGGGCAGGGGCCCGCGGTGCGCCGCTGTCCCGTGACCCGTTCGCTCTGAGCCTCCGTCAGGACCGAGACGATCAGGCCGTCGTAGTTGGTGACGATCCGGGCGAACTGGCCGTGGTCCGCGCGAAGGGCGAGACACAGCCCGCAGAGATGGGCCATCCACTCCGTCTTGAGCCTCTCGGAGAGCCGATGGGTACAGGGCCTCACTATTCCGAACACGACGATCCCCCGGGAGCCGTTCACCTGATGTGCCGCGCTCGTGCACATGCGCGGCGTGCATCGTATCGAGTGACCCGTTCACCCGTACGTCCCCCATGTCACCCGTACGGACCGGAGGATCGTATTTTCTTTCCGTGAGCGGCCCTACACAGGAGGAACCTTGACGAAACGCCACATCTTCTGCACCAGTACCGTCACGAATCCCCTGCGCGCCGACTATCCCCTTGGCGCAGTATCCGCATCATGGACGACGATGGGGACAGGAAAGAGATGCGGACAGCAAGGAACCGCGGTGAGAGGAGGCGTCCATGGGATCGGTGCGCAAGGCGAGTGCCTGGCTGGGCCTCGTAGAGGACAACGACGAGCGGTACTACGACGACGAGTACTCCGAGGATGCTGAGACCGGCACGAACCAGGCCTGGACGACCGACCCCCGCGTGCAGGTGGCTGTCGAGACGGCCGAGGACAGAGGCCGCCGGATCGCCACCGTCACCCCGGACAGCTTCCGGGACGCGCGCGGCATCGGCGAGCTCTTCCGGGACGGTGTACCGGTGATCGTCAACCTCACGGCCATGGACCCCGCCGACGCCAAGCGCGTCGTGGACTTCGCCGCAGGTCTGACGTTCGGGCTGCGCGGCTCGATCGAGCGCGTGGCCACACGGGTCTTCCTCCTGACCCCCGCCGACACCCAGGTGGTGACCGGCGAAGCCGCCGGCCGGAAGGCCGACGGCTTCTTCAACCAGAGCTGAGCAGGGCGCTCGCCGGACAGATCCGGTTCACCGTCCGCCTTCTACCGGAAGGCGTCCAGACCGGTGAGCGCCTTGCCCAGCACCAGCTGGTGCATCTCCACGGTGCCCTCGTAGGTGAGCACCGACTCCAGATTCGTGGCGTGCCGCATCACCGGGTACTCCAGCGAGATCCCGTTCGCGCCGAGAATCGTGCGCGAGGTGCGGCAGATCTCGATGGCTTCCCGCACGTTGTTGAGCTTGCCGAAACTGACCTGCTCGGGACGGAGCCTGCCCGCGTCCATCCGCCGGCCCAGGTGGTGGGCGAGCAGGATTCCCTTGTGCAGTTCGACGGCCATGTCGGCGAGCTTGGCCTGGGTCAGCTGGAAGCCGCCGATCGGCTTGCCGAACTGCTCCCGGGTCTTCGCGTAGTCCACGGCCGACTCGAAGCTGGCGCGCGCCGCGCCCATGGCCCCCCAGACGATGCCGTAACGGGCATGGCTGAGACAGCTGAGCGGGCCGCGCAGACCGGTGACGCCGGGAAGTACGGCATCGGCGGGCAGCCGCACCCCGTCGAGGACGAGCTCGCTGGTGACCGAGGCACGCAGTGACCACTTGTGCCGGATCTCCGGCGCGGAGAATCCCGGGCTGTCCGTGGGCACGACGAAGCCGCGGATGCCGGAGCCGCCGTCGGCCCCGTCGGTCTGCGCCCAGACGACGGCGACCCCGGCGACCGATCCGTTGGTGATCCACATCTTGCGGCCGGTGAGGATCCAGTCGTCGCCGTCACGCTCGGCGTACGTCCGCATCCCGGCCGGGTCCGAACCGTGGTCCGGCTCGGTGAGGCCGAAGCAGCCGATGATCTCGCCGGCCGCCATGCCGGGCAGCCACTGCTGCTTCTGCTCCTCGGAGCCGAAGCGGTGGATCGCGTACATGGCGAGAGAGCCCTGGACGGAGACGAGGGAGCGGATGCCGGAGTCGGCCGCCTCCAGCTCCAGACAGGCCAGGCCGTACTGGACCGCGGTGGCGCCGGCACAGCCGTATCCCTGCAGGGACATGCCCAGGGCGCCGAGGGAGCCGAGTTCGCGGGCCAGCTCGCGGATTCCGGGGAGCTCGCCGTTCTCGTACCACTCGGCGATGTGCGGCAGGACGCGGTCGGTGGCCCAGGTGCGCACGGTGTCGCGGATCGCGAGGTCCTCCGGCTCGAGGAGATCGTCGATGCCGATGGGGTCGGCCGGGTCGAACGGCGGGAGTTTCGACGGCTTGACGGACATGGAAGTGCCTCCGGCGGCTCGCACGGTACTAAAACTAGCAGTGATAGTTATGGCGTCGTGCCGACGTTACGGCTCAGCGCGGCGCCCGTCCAGAGCCCGTGGCCTCGGCGGGTTCGCGCCGCGCGGGCAGTGCGAGCCGGCGGCCCGGCCGCTTCTGCACCGGCAGTGCACGCGGCTCGGAGCGTTGCCCCGAGGCCGCCTGTTCGGCCGCGCGCGGTCGGCAGGTCTCCCTGGCCGGAGCACAGTCCATGACCTTCGGCAGCCGCAGCGCCGCCAGTGCCCCGAGCAGCAGCAGTCCGGCGCTGACCAGCAGGGTGACATGCAGACCCTGGACGAACGCGTGCCGGGCCGTGTTCCGGAGCAGATCACCCATCGGTCCGCCCAGCCGGCCCGCCACCTGGTACGCCTCGCCGAGCGAGTTCGAGGCGGCCGAGCCGGCCGCGGCGGGCACACCCTCCTCGTGGAGCCGTGCCAGTCCGGGCGCGTAGGCCGCGTTCATGACACTGCCGAGCAGGGCGATACCCAGTCCGGCGCCCAGCTGGTACGAGGTCTCGCCGATCGCCGCCGCGCCGCCGGCGCGTTCGGCGGGCGCCTCGCTCAGCATCGATTCGTACGCCCCGAAGAGCGTGGACTGCAGCCCGAAGCCCAGCAGCACGAAGCCCGCGGTGAGCAGCACCGGCCGGTCGTGCTGCCCCATCAGGGTCAGCAGGAGCACCGAGGCCGCCGTGAGGACGAAGCCCCAGCCAACCATGCGGCGGGGGCCGATCCGGCTCAGGGTGTACGAACCGGTGGCGCCGGCCGCCATCGCGGCGAAGGTCAGCGGGAGGAGCCGCAGACCGGTTTCCAGTGGGCTGAGGTCCAGCACCAGCTGGAGGTACTGGACGGCGATCAGCTCCAGTCCGACCAGGGCCAGCATCGCGAGGACGATGCAGCCGACGGCGGTGGTGAAGGCGGGCCGGGAGAACATCGCGATGTCGATCAGCGGATGCGTACGGCGTTTCTGTCTGCGCACGAAGAACACCAGCAGCGCGGCTCCCGCGAGCAGCGGGGCGACACCGGCGAGGTCCAGCCCTCCACCACCCATCCGCTTGACCCCGAGGACGACTCCGAGCACGCCTGCCGCGGCCACCAGGGCGCCGACCACGTCCCAGGGGCCGTCTCCGGTGCCGCGGGACTCGGGCAGCAGGAAGCGTCCGAGCGGAAGGATCATGGCCATGAGCGGGATGTTGATGAGGAAGACCGAACCCCACCAGTAGTGCTCGACGAGGAATCCGCCGATGACCGGTCCGGCGGCGGCGCCCACGGCGGCGACCGCGGTCCATATGCCGATGGCCAGGGCGCGCTCGCGCCGGTCGGGGAAGACCTGGCGCAGTATCGACAGCGTCGCGGGCATGATCATCGCGCCGCCGACACCGAGCAGGGCACGGGCAGCTATCAGCAGGGCGGGAGTATCGGCTGCCGCCGCCAGCGCGGAGGCGATCCCGAAGAGCGCGTAGCCGAACAGCAGGACACGCCGTCTGCCGATCCGGTCACCGAGCGTGCCGAAGAGGATCAGCAGCGAGGCACAGACCAGCGGATAGGCGTCCACGATCCACAGCAGGCCGACGGCGCTGGGCCGCAGGTCCTCGGTGACGGCGGGGACGGCGACGTGCAGCACGGTCGCGTCGAGCGCGACCAGCAGCAGACTGAGGCAGAGGACGACCAGGACGACCCAGCGGTTGGCACCGCCGGCTGCTGCGCGCAGCCGGGTCACAGCCGTGGACGTCCCGCTCATATACGTACCTCCCAATGAGTCCCTCGCGCTCGGCAGACCTACCGGGGCCCCGGCTTTCGGCGTCCCTCAGGTCCGGCATCGACGGGCGAGTGAGCCGTCAGCGTACGCGAGTTCCACGTGGTCACACGTGGTCCAGCTCATACCTTCGCCCGGCCCCGAGTGTGTCGTACGCCACTTCCGACCCATCGGCGGGGCCGTATCCGAGGCCCCCCGCACCGGTGTGGGGGCGGCCCGGAGGGCTCCCGGGGCGGCGCTCCGGGCGCCGCATCGCGTCTCCTCCGAATGGCCGGGTGAATACATACGAAAGATGCGTCACACCATTACGTCGATGATCAAACATTCCCACGAATTGCCATCGGAGCGAATAGGCCGCACGGCGGATCGGATTCTTCGCGGCACCCGTAATGGATACCGGTCTGAGACAAAGTCCACATCACATCGTCATCACAAAGAGCCGGGATCGACCGGATCGCACACTCACTCGCTGTAACGTCCTTTGCGTGCGTACCGACATCTTTGCCCGGCTGGACCGGGAGCCGGAACCGCCGAAGATAGAGATCCCGCGGATGAGTCGTCACCGCATCGCTCTCTTCGGCGGGACTTTGGCGTTCTATCTCGCCATCGTCGTTGCCGTGCTGGTCTCGTCCTGGCTGGTGGCTCTCGACTGGAAGGTCATGCTGTTCCGGCCTTACCAGCAGTGGCCCGGACTCCATGCCTTCCTCGACTACTACGTCGTGCTCGGCCAGCGTGGCCCGACGGCCGTGATGGTCGCCTCCTGGCTCGGCTGGCGCTCCTGGCGCCAGCACACGCTGCGCCCCCTGCTCACGCTGGGTGCCTCGCTGCTGCTGCTCAACGTGACGGTCGGGGCGGTCAAGCTCGGCCTGGGGCGGCTCGGCCCGCACTACGCCACCCAGATCGGCTCCGCGGAGCTCTTCGCGGGCGGCGATATATTTCCTTCGGGACACACCGCCAACGCCGTGGTGACCTGGGGAATCCTTGCCTATCTGGCCACCACGCCGCGCGCCAGGCGCTACCTGTCGGCCCTGTCCGCGTTCGTCTCGCTGGGCGTGGGGCTGACCACCGTCTACATCGGCACGCACTGGCTCAGCGACGTCCTGCTGGGCTGGGCCGCCGGTCTGCTGATCCTGCTGGCCCTGCCCTGGTTCGAGCCGCTGATCACCCGTACGGAGGTCTGGATCCTGTCCGTGCGCGAGCAGTGGCGCGCTCGGCGCAGGGCGCAGGCCGCCGCCCCGGTGGCCGCGGACGGCCCCGCGCCGGTGCTCCTGCCCCAGTCGCTGAGCACGCTCGGCACCGAGCGGGCCGAAAGCCGTGACTCCGCGCCGGACGCACCGACGGCCGGTGGCCATACCGGCACGGGCACCCGGGCGAGGGCCCACCCCGCGCACGGGGCCCGCTCGGAACGGACGCCGATCACCCCGGCCGGCTCGCGGCGCCCGCCGCACGCGGACCGCACCCCCCGGGGCGGCACGACTCCGGCCCACCCGGTGACGGGCGGATCGGTCGCCCCCTGAGCTGCCCGGACGGTAAGCACAGCCGCTTCCCTGCATGAGTGAAGGCCCCGACTCCGGTCGGGGCCTTCACTCGTACGGAGGGGGTTCAGCCCACCCAGCAGCGGGTCACGGTGGAGGCGTCGACCTCGAAGTTGATCCGCCCGCCGACGAACTCCATGGTGATGAAGGTGCCGGGCGCAAGAGCCCTCACCGTGCTCCAGCCACGCGCTCTGGCCTGCCGTTCGGCGGTTTCGGCGTCGAGGCCGACGTACGACTGGGGGGTGTCGTCCGGCTGGGCGGGAGGGGTCGGTATAGGTGCCATACCTCTCACCGTAGGCGGCACCGCACCGTGACGGAAGCCTGGGCGGTAACAAGCGGCGATGCATCCCCACGTACCTCACCGGTCACGCTTGTGTCACAGGATCCCCACACCCGTTTACTTCGAACCGCTTCACCCGAACGAGCCATCCGGGCGCACACAGTAAGAATGCGGACTGTCCGGAGAATGACTATCCGGTGCCCACGAAGGGAATTGCGGGAGAGATACGGCACGAGGTCCGCATTCCCCCCGGCTCACGAAGGCGGGCGTAAACAGTTTCGCCACCCTGAATGTGCGCGGCCTTATGCGGGTCTTATGAAACCGCGATCCCCGCAGTGCCCCTCACCCGGGCCCCGTCCGTCCGTCCGCACTATCCGGAATGAAACGATCCGGGATGTCGTGGCCAGAGCTCACCCGGCACGCCCCTTGCGCACCGCGTCGGCCGCCTTGTAGCGCAGCGCGTACGCCCCGTCCAGGACAGTGCCCCTGGAGCGGTGGAGCACGGTGCGCAGTGCGCTCCGGGAACGGCCCCGCGGACCTTGCGCGACCAGCTCGGTGAAGAGCTTCTCGTGCCGTTCCGCGATCGGTGCCGGGTCGAACCGCGCGGAGGAGGCCCGCGCGGCGCGTCCCATCCGACGCCTCAGCTCGTCGTCGTCGATCAGGGCGAGAAGGGCCCGCGCGAACGCGTCGGTGTCACCCACCGGCACGAGCCGCCCGTCCGTGCCGTCGTCGATGATCTCGGCCGGACCGTGCGGGCAGTCGGTGGCGACGACCGGCAGTCCGCAGCGCATCGCCTCGACGATGGTCATGCCGAACGACTCGCGCTCCGAGGTGACAGCGGCGATGGAGCCCTTGGGCCACTCCGCCTCCATCGGATGGACCGAGCCCATGAGGCGCACCCGGTCCTGGAGGCCGAGTGCGTCGATGAGTCCGCGCAGTGTCTTCTGCTCGTTGCCGGTCGCGTCGCCACCTCCGTAGATCCGCAGTCGCCAGCCGGGGCGGGCAGCCGCCACCTCGGCGAAGGCGCGCACCAGTAAGTCGTACCGCTTGACCCGGTGCAGCCGGCCCGCCGCGATGACCCACTTGGCGTCGGACTCCGCGGGCGGGCCCGCGGGCTCCGGCACGCTGTTCGGGATGGACTCGATCCGTACGCCGGGCAGCCGCAGTCTGTTCCGGTAGTCGCGGGCGTCCGCCCGGGTGACGGTGGTGACCGCGTCGAGCAGTCCGTACCGGTGGCTTATCTCCCGCCGCAGCCGGTAGCTGTGGCTGTCGAGGGTGAGGTGCTCCTGGCCGATGCGCACGGGCCCGCGCCGCGCCTGTGCGCTGATGTGGACGTTGAGGCCGGGGCGCGTACCGATGACGACATCCGCTTCGAGCGCGCCCAGATGCGCCGCGATCCGGGTGTCGGTGAGCCTGCTGTACTGCCGGTGCCTGGTGTCGCCGCGCGGGAACACCGCGGCAGGCCTGGCATGCTCACCGTCGCCGCCCTCGTAGTACGGACTCGCCTTGCGCAGATCGACGAGGTGGCTCATCCGTACGCCGCCGGGCGCACCCAGCGCGGGTTCGTCACGGTGCCGGAAGACCGACACGATGTCGACGTCGTGCTGCTCGGCCAAGGTCTGCGCGAGCGTGAAGGTGGTACGGATCGTTCCCCCGATGCCGTACGCGTTGTGGAGCAGAAATGAAAGGTGCATTACGTAGTCGTTTCCCCTGGTCGACTGGTCTGCAACGGACATTACGCGGCGTCAGGAACGGTCCCAGGGTTCGCACAGGAGTCGTACAGAGTCGTAACAATTCGAACGAACGCCCGTGCATGGAGGATTCATCCGCGGAATACCCGACTCCGCATCAGTTTCCCGATCTGTCGATGTATCGGCCTGCCGACTCTCCCGCTTTTCTCCTCACGATTCGCGCGTGACCCCGGCCCCGGATCGCCCGTTGTCTCTTCATGAGCCGGGAACCGCCCGGCCCACGCACCGAGTTCGAGGAGCCACCCGTGCCGCGCATGCTCGACGTCAGCGAGGACGTACGCGCCGAGATCGGCGACGCCGAAGCCGACCGGCTGCTCGTCGGCGACAACGCCCCAGGCAGTTACGACTGCACCTCCTGCCGCACTCCCGGCGACTCCGACCAGGAGCGCACCAGCACGGTGCTGTTCATCGGCGAGGAGACCGCCGTGCTCGCGTTCGCCCACGCGACCTGCATCCCGTCGCAGGTCGTCCAGGTCACCGAGAACCAGCTGCAGGGCGCCGTGCGATCCATCACCGGCAGCGAGCCACAGAACGCGGAGAGCCTCATGCCCCAGCAGGCCGTCCTCGGCATCACCAGCGGTCTCGTCCTCATCGAGGATGATCTCCGCCCGGCCCTGGTCGTCGAACCGACCGGCCCGATCGCCCGGCCGGGCACGGACGGCCTCGCGGGCGACCAGTTCCTCCAGCTGCTGCAGGAACAGGGTTTCCTGCACACGCCCGATCTGAACCGTCTGCCGGCCGTGCTCCCCGGCTGGTCGGTCCTCCTCGCCATGGGGCAGCTGCACGCAGTGCTGCAGCCGGGCGCCGGAGGCGGCAACCCGGTCGCCTGGTGGCAGGCCCATCAGCCGCTCCAGGTCACCGAGGGCTGGCGGGCTGCGGTGAACAAGTCGCAGACCGTGCTCGTCTTCGCCGCCCCGGCGGGCTCGATCGGCCAGCAGCCGCGCGAGGACCTGCTCCGCGACGCGCTGGACAAGGCCGCGGTCAACGGGCTCCTGGTCGCCGCGTCGATGCCGCTGGCCGGAACCTGACCGTGTCCGTGCTGCCTTCCCACACCCGCCGAACAGCGTTTTCTCCGCCGGGCCCGCATCCGACGGGCGGTGAGGTCGTTGGCACCTACGTGCACTCATACGACCCTCCGCGCCAGCAGCAGACCCCGATCCCTGCCATGCGCCCGTCGCAGGAACCCTCGGACGGCAAGTCCCCCACCCCGATCTACGACGCGCTGTACTCCGAGTACCGGCGGTCGTTCCGGGCGCTGCCTGGGGACCGGAACGGTGAGGAGAATCTCGGCTTCAGAACGTTCGGCACCGGGATGTTCGGCAGTCGTGCGCCGCTGGGCGGCCGCGCGGCGAACGGGCAGGGCAGCCAGAGCGCCCACACCGGGAACCTCGGATCCTGGCAGCGGGTCGGACGACATGCCGGGCACGCCCGGCCCGCGGCGCTGCCGCCCGGGTCCTCGGACGCCTGACGGCACGACGAAGCCCCGGACCACTCGCTCCGTGCGAGCGGTCCGGGGCTTTCCGTCGTGCCGTTACTTCTTGCGGCCGCGCTTCTCGCGCACGCGGACCGAGATGTGGAGCGGAGTCCCCTCGAAGCCGAACTCCTCGCGCAGGCGGCGCTCGACGAAGCGACGGTAGCCGTGCTCCAGGAAGCCGGAGGCGAAGAGCACGAACCGCGGCGGCTTCACGCCGGCCTGCGTCCCGAAGAGGATGCGGGGCTGCTTGCCGCCGCGGACCGGGTGCGGGTGGGAGGCGACGATCTCACCGAGGAAGGCGTTCAGCCGACCGGTGGGGATACGGGTCTCCCAGCCCTCGATCGCGGTCTCGATCGCCGGGACCAGCCGCTCCATGTGACGGCCGGTGACGGCCGAGACGTTGACGCGGGGAGCCCAGGCGACCTGCGCGAGCTCCGTCTCGATCTCGCGCTCGAGGTAGTAGCGACGCTCCTCGTCGAGGGTGTCCCACTTGTTGAAGGCGAGCACGATCGCGCGGCCCGCCTCGACGGCCATGGTGACGATCCGCTGGTCCTGGACGCTGATGGACTCGCTCGAGTCGATCAGGATGACGGCGACCTCGGACTTCTCCACGGCGGCCGCGGTGCGCAGGGAGGCGTAGTAGTCCGCGCCCTCCTGGAGGTGGACCTTGCGACGGATGCCGGCCGTGTCGATGAACTTCCAGGTGATGCCGCCGAGCTCGATCAGTTCGTCGACCGGGTCACGGGTGGTGCCGGCGAGTTCGTTGACGACGACCCGGTCCTCGTTGGCGACCTTGTTCAGGAGCGAGGACTTGCCGACGTTCGGGCGGCCGATGAGCGCGATGCGGCGCGGGCCTCCGAGGGCGGTGCCGAACGTCTGGGCCGGCGCCTCGGGCAGCGCCTCCAGCACGGCGTCGAGCATGTCGCCGGTGCCGCGGCCGTGCAGCGAGGAGACCGGGTGGGGCTGGCCGAGACCGAGCGACCAGAGCGCGGTCGCGTCCGCCTCGCCGCTCTGTCCGTCGACCTTGTTCGCGCACAGGACGACAGGCTTCTTCGCCTTGCGCAGCAGCCTGACGACGGCCTCGTCGGTGTCGGTCGCGCCGACCGTCGCGTCGACGACGAAGACGACCGCGTCGGCCGTCGAGATCGCGTACTCGGCCTGGGCGGCGACGGAGGCGTCGAGGCCCAGCACGTCCTGCTCCCAGCCGCCGGTGTCGACGAGCCTGAAGCGGCGGCCGGCCCATTCGGCCTCGTAGTTCACCCGGTCGCGGGTGACGCCCGGCTTGTCCTGCACGACGGCCTCGCGGCGGCCGAGGATGCGGTTCACCAAGGTCGACTTGCCGACATTGGGACGGCCGACGACGGCGAGGACGGGAAGCGGGCCGTGACCGGCCTCACCGATCGCGCCCTCGACCTCTTCGGGGTCGAACCCCTCCTGCGCGGCGAGCTCCATGAACTCCGCGTACTCGGCATCGCCAAGCGCTCCGTGCTCGTGGTCCGAGCCGTCGGAGTGAATCTGGTCGTTCATGAAGTCCGTTCCCTCTTTGCATCATCATCGATGGGCCACGATCGCGCGGCCCACTACTCAAGTCTCGCAGGCCCTGCCGTCAAACCGCTGACGGCCGGGCCTGGCGCCCGGTGAGGCGCCTGGCGTGCTCCAGGTGAGCGGTCAGCTTTCCCTGGATACGGAGCGTCGCCTCGTCCAGCGCCTTCCTGGTGCGCCGTCCGCTGCCGTCGCCGGCCTGGAAGGCGTCGCCGAAGACGACGTCGACCCGGCTGCGCAGCGGGGGCAGTGCCGGTATCAGCCGTCCGCGGCTCTCGGTGCTTCCCAGGACCGCCACGGGGACGATCGGTGCCCCGCCGCGTACCGCGAAGTACGCGAGTCCTGCCCGCAGGGAGGCGAAGTCCCCCTCGCCCCTGGTGCCCTCGGGGAAGATCCCGAGGACCCCGCCGTCGTCCAGCACACCGAGTGCCCGGGTGATGGCGGTGCGGTCGACGGTCGCACGGTCCACCTTCAGCTGACCGATTCCGCGCAGGAACGGGTCGAGGGGGCCGACGAACGCCTCTTTCTTGATCAGGAAGTGGACGGGCCGGGGCGCGGTGCCCATCAGCATCGGTCCGTCGATGTTGTGCGCATGGTTCACGGCGAGTATGACGGGTCCGGCGGCAGGTACCCGCCACGCACCGAGGACTCGTGGCTTGAACAGCCCGTACATGAGCCCGATGCCGATGCCCCGTCCGACGGCCGCTCCACGCAGTGCGGGTGCGGCGGTGGCTTCGGTCACTTCACGGCCTGCTTCTCCCCGACGAGGGTGACGACGCACTCGATGACCTGCTGAAGGGTCAGCTCGGTGGTGTCCACCTCGACCGCGTCGGCGGCCTTGGCCAGCGGCGAGGTCTTGCGGCCGGAGTCGGCTGCGTCCCGCTTGATCAGCGCCTCCTTGGTGGTGGCGAGATCGGAACCCTTGACCTCACCACTGCGACGGGCGGCGCGCGCCTCCGGGGAAGCGGTCAGGAAGATCTTGATGTCGGCGTCGGGCAGGACGGTCGTGCCGATGTCCCGGCCCTCGACGACGATGCCGCGCTCGGCCTCCGCGGCGATGGAGCGCTGCAGCCCGGTGATCAGGGTGCGCACCTCCGGGACGGCGCTGACGGCGCTGACCTTGGAGGTGACCTCCTGGGTGCGGATCGGACCGGAGGCGTCCTCGCCGTCGACGGTGATCGTCGGGGCGGCCGGGTCCGTACCGGAGACGATGACCGGCTTGGCGGCGGCGGTGGCGATCTCGGACGGGTTCTGCACGTCGATGCCGTTGTTCAGCATCCACCACGTGATCGCCCGGTACTGGGCGCCGGTGTCCAGGTAGCTCAGGCCGAGCTGGGCGGCGACGGCCTTGGAGGTGCTCGACTTGCCGGTGCCGGAGGGTCCGTCGATGGCGACGATCACTGCAGCCGGTGCGGTCCGGGCGGCGGCGCTTACGGTTTCCACGGTGGTGGACACCTTCCTGGTACACGGGGTGGGCGGAGCGGGGCCACGGGACGGCCTCCCCCAAGGTTACCGAGTGCGGGGAGGGCCCTTGCGCACCCCTGTCCCGCCGTCCCGCTACGGGCGGATCGACCAGCCCCGCTCGCTGAGCGCCGCGCTCAGTGCGGGCGCCGCGCTCGGCTCGACCATGAGCTGGACCAGACCGGCCTGCTGCCCGGTGGCGTGCTCGATGCGTACGTCCTCGACGTTGACCCCGGCCCGCCCGGCGTCGGCGAAGATCGCGGCCAGTTCACCGGGCCGGTCGCTGATGAGCACGGCCACGATCTCGTACGAGGCCGGCCCTGCGCCGTGCTTGCCCGGCACCCTCACCCGGCCGGCGTTGCCGCGACGCAGGACGTCCTCGATGCCTTCGGTGCCCGCGCGGCGCTTGTCCTCGTCGGCGGACTGGAGGCCGCGCAGCGCCCGCACCGTCTCGTTCAGGTCGGTGGCGACGCCGGCCAGGACGTCGGCGACCGGGCCGGGATTGGCGGAGAGGATCTCCACCCACATCCGGGGGTCGGAGGCGGCGATCCGGGTGACGTCCCGTATTCCCTGGCCGCACAGGCGTACGGCGGTCTCGTCGGCCTCCTCCAGGCGGGCGGCGACCATCGAGGAGATCAGCTGCGGGGTGTGGGAGACCAGGGCGACGGCGCGGTCGTGCGCGTCGGCGTCCATGACGACGGGGACGGCGCGGCAGAGCGCGACCAGTTCCAGGGCGAGGTTGAGGACCTCGGTGTCGGTGTCCCTGGTCGGGGTGAGGACCCAGGGGCGGCCCTCGAAGAGGTCGGCGGTGGCCGCGAGGGGGCCTGAGCGCTCCTTGCCGGCCATGGGGTGCGTACCGATGTACGTGGTGAGATCGATGCCGCGCGCCTCCAGTTCGCGGCGCGGGCCGCCCTTGACGCTGGCGACGTCCAGGTAGCCGCGGGCGACACCGTCACGCATGGCGGTGGCGAGTACGGACGCGGTGTGAGCGGGCGGTACGGCGATGATCGCCAGGTCGACGGGGCCCTCGGGCGCCTCTTCCGTACCGGCCCCGAGAGCCGCCGCCGTCCCGGCCGACGTGGTGTCCCGGTCGACGAGGTGGACATGGACACCCCGCCCCGCGAGAGCGAGGGCCGCGGAGGTGCCGACCAGGCCGGTTCCGATGACGACGACTGTTCTCACTGGGCGATGTCCTTGCGGAGGGCGCCGGTGGCGCCGAGGTAGACGTGGCTGATCTCTGCTTTGGAGAGATACGTCTCGACGTGCGCGAGTATGCGGACCACCCGGGGCATGGCCCCCGTGATGTCGAGCTCCTGGGCGCAGATCAGCGGTACGTCGACGATGCCGAGGCCGCGTGCGGCGGCGGCCGGGAAGTCGCTGTGCAGATCGGGGGTGGCGGTGAACCAGACGCTGATCAGGTCGTCGGGGACGATCTGGTTGCGCTCCAGGATCGCGGTGAGCAGCGCACCCACCTGCTCGTCCATGTGCCCGGCTTCGTCCCGCTCCAGCTGGACGGCGCCTCGGATCGCTCGTACCGCCACGTCGTAACCCCCTGCTTCTTCGATCTGCGTGCTCTTTCAGCCTAGAGGTGCGGCGGGACCCGCGGTCGCCGTGCTCTGTCCGTGAGACGCCGCCGCGGCGTGCACGGCGAGGAGGTTGCGCCAGATCCGCCCGGCGAGCTGTTCCGGTGTGGCGTCGGTCCGGTCGTGGACCCAGTCGGCGAGCATTCCGGTGAACAGCCCGGCCACGGCGCTCGCGGTGAGGTCGTGGCCGCTGCCGCCGGGCCTGCGCCGCCGCAGCTCGTCGATGCTGCGCTGCCGCAGCTCCCGGTGCAGCAGGTCGCCGAGAGGGCCGCCGGGGCCGAGCAGGCTCCGGAAGACCGGGGCACGGTCGCGCACGTCCGCGAGCAGGGCGACCAGCTCATCCGGTGGTGCGTCGGGTCCGGGGGGTGTCCGGTCCCAGGCGTGGAGGGCGTCGACCGCCTCCCGTACGGGCCCGGCACAGGCGTCCAGGGCCAGGGCGCGCAGATCGTCGTAGTGCAGATAGAAGGTGGCGCGCCCGACGCCCGCCCCGCGCACCACGTCCGCGACGCTGACCCGGTCCAGCGACCGCTCGGCGCAGGCCGCCAGCAGCGCCTCGCGGAGCCTGCCGCGGGTGCGCGCGGTCCGCGGGTCGCCGCTGCCGTCCGTCACCGCCGGCGTCATGGTGCTCAGCCCGCCGACAGGACGAGGGCGAGTGCGAGGGCGGCGGGCGCCGCCTGGACGTACAGGATCTTGCGGCTGACGGTGACCGCCCCGTACACCCCGGCGACGATGAGGCAGCTCAGGAAGAAGATCTGCGCCTGGTACGCGACGGGATCGCCCGCGATCAGGCTCCACACCAGCCCGGCGGCCATGAATCCGTTGTAGAGCCCCTGGTTGGCGGCGAGCGCGGCGCTCCGGCCGGAGAACTCCTCGGTCGTGCCGAAGGCCTTCCGGCCGCGCGGGGTGTCCCAGAGGAACATCTCCAGGACGAGGAAGTAGGCGTGGATCAGCGCGACGAGCGCGACCAGCACCTGGGCGGCGGTCTGCATGGGGTTCGGCCTCCTGCGAAGGGATTTCCTGGACAATCGTACAGGAAGTTCCTCCACTGCCACCCGCCCGGGCGCACCCTCCGCGCGGTTGCTTCGTCCGTCCGGCCCGCGGCGCCACGATGCCTCTCATCGACCACCACGCGAGGAGAGCCATGAACGCACGGCGAAGGACGGTCCTGACGGCGGGCGCCGCCGCACTGGCGACCGGCTGCGGCTCGTCCGGTGACGGGGACAGTGACGGAAGCACGGCCCCGGCCTCCGCCTCGGGGACCGGGAGGACCCCGGAGGCCTCGGGGACCTCGGGGACCCCCACCGGGGAGCTGACCCGGACCTCCGACGTCCCGGTCGGCGGTGGCACGATCTTCAAGGACCGCAAGGTCGTGGTGACCCAGCCGGAGGCGGGCGAGTTCAAGGCCTTCTCCGCCGTCTGCACCCACGCGGGCTGCATCGTCGCGTCGGTGAGCGACGGCACGATCAACTGCGCCTGCCACGGCAGCAAGTTCAGCATCACGGACGCCGCCGTCGAAGCCGGCCCGGCCACGCGCCCGCTGCCGCCCGAGCAGATCACCGTCGAGGGCGACGGCATCCGGCTCGGGTAGGCCGGTAGCCTCGCGCGCATGATCACCCCTGAGGCCGAGGCCCTCGTACGCGACCACACGGTCTACTCGTGTGTGATGGGCTCCCGCGCCTTCGGGCTGGCCACGGACGACAGCGACACGGACCGGCGCGGGATCTTCCTGGCGCCGACCCCGCTGTTCTGGCGCTTCACCAAACCTCCGACGCATGTCGACGGACCCGATCGGGAGCAGTTCTCCTGGGAGCTGGAGCGCTTCTGCGAGCTGGCACTCCGGGCCAACCCCAATGTGCTGGAGTGCCTGCACTCGCCTCTCGTGGAGCGGATCGACGACACAGGCCGGGAACTGCTCGGCCTGCGCGAGGCGTTCCTGTCCCGCCGGGCCCACGAGACGTTCGTCCGCTATGCGATGGGCCAGCGCAGGAAGCTGGAGGCGGACGTCCGGCAGTTCGGCGCCCCGCGCTGGAAGCACGCCATGCACCTGCTGCGGCTGCTGGCGAGCAGCCGGGACCTGTTGCGGACGGGCCGGCTGACGATCGAGGTCGGCGACGCGCGGGAGGAGCTCCTCGCGGTGAAGCGGGGTGAGGTGCCGTGGTCCGAGGTGGAGCGCCGGATGGCACGCCTGTCCGAGGACAACGACGAGGCGGTCACTCGTTCGCCCCTGCCCCCGGAGCCGGACCTGGAGCGCGTGGAGGCGTTCCTGGTCCGGGCCCGGAGGGCGTCGGCGGCCGGCGGCTAGCCGAGCCGCGCGCGGACCACCAGGTCGTGCAGCGCGTCGAACCCCGACCCGGCGTCGGCCAGCCGTGATCGGGCCTGGGCCTCGTCCAGGACCGTGTGCAGTGCCTCGACGTCCCGCGCCGCCACCGCACCGTCCACGGTGTGGGCACCCCCGTGCTCGGCCTCCGCCTTGGCCTCGATCAGGGAGGGCAGACAGGCGGGTGCCGCCACCTCCCCCAGCAGCGTCGGCAGGTGCGCCACCAGTTCACCGCTGCGCATGAGGTGGATTCCGGTGAGCAGGGCCCGGAACGTGTAGAGCAGCGGTTTCAGTTCACCGGTCCTCTCGAAGAGCCGCCACTGGGTGCCGGCGAACCCGCGGTAGTGGTGGGCGTGGTTGCGGGTCAGCACGCTCGGCGCCAGTGCGGTCAGTTCCGCGTGGAGTGCGGTGGTGTGCACGACCAGCGGGGACAGCAGCTGCTCCAGTACGTAGCCGTTGGGCTTCAGCATGAGGCGGACGAACTTGCGGAGATCGTGGGTGACGAGATCCATCTCGACACCGTCGCGGTCCCACATGCGCGAGCGCGTCTCCTCGGGGTCGCGCAGCCCCACGAGGTCCTCCGCGGGAAGGACGTGGACCCCCCGCAGGTCCACGTCCGAGTCGCGGGAGGGGAAGCCGTACAGATGCGCGCCGGAGACCGTGGCGAACAGGAGCGGGCCGGGCTCCTCGGCGAGGACCGGGGCGAAGTCGGTGACCGGCAGCCCGGCCCGTAGGAGGGACGTCGTGTCGAGGTGCATGGATCAAGAGTCCCAGAGCGCGCCCAGCGACAGCAGGTCGCTCCGGTACTCGATGCGTTCCGACCATTCCTTGGGCCAGGCCGCCGCCCCCAGATGCGCCCCGGCCAGCGCTCCCGTCAGGCAGCCGAGTGAGTCCGAGTCGCCCCGGGTGCAGGCGGCCCTGCGCAGGGCGGTGGCCGGTTCCTCCGGGAAGAGCAGGAAGCAGTGCAGGGCCGTGGCGAGGGCCTCCTCGGCGATCCAGCCGTCGCCGGTGACCTCGCAGGGGTCGGTCTCCGGGGAGGGGTGGCGAATCGCGTCCTGGACCTTGGACAGGGCGGTCAGGCACTCGTCCCAGCCCCGGCCGATGTACTCCTCCGGCGAGGCGTCGCCCGCGTACCGCCAGAGGTCGCCGAGCCAGCGCTCCAGGTAGCGGCCCCTGTTCTCGAACGCGTAGCTGCGCAACTGCCCTACCAGGCCCATGGGTTCGGCCCCCTGCGCCAGCAGGAACACCGCGCGGGCCATCAGGTCGGAGGCGGCCAGGGCGGTGGGGTGGCCGTGGGTGAGGGCGGCCTGGAGCTGGGCCGCGCCGGAGCGCTGCTCCTCGCTGAGGCCGGGTACGAGCCCGACGGGTGCGACCCTCATGTTGGCGCCGCAGCCCTTGGAGCCTGTCTGGCTGGCCTCCTGCCAGGGCCGCTCACTGTCGAGCAGACGGCAGGCCGTCATGCAGGTGCGTCCGGGGGCGCGGTTGTTGTCCGGCGAGTGGTACCAGTCGACGAACTCCTCGCGGACGGGGCGCACCAGCCGCAGCGGGGTGAGCAGTCCGCGGTCCATGGCGGTGCGTATGCCACGTCCCAGGGCGAGTGTCATCTGGGTGTCGTCGCTGACGATCGCCGGCTTCGGGAGCCGCATCTGCCGCCACGGCCCGCACTTGGCGAGGATGGACGGCACGTTGTTGAACTCTGTGGGGAAGCCGAGCGCGTCACCGAGCGCGAGCCCGGTCAGCGCGCCCGAGGCCGCCTGTTTGGTGAGAATTCTCGTCGGGATCATGATGTCCGTCCTTCCGGGCGCAGGAGTGGAGGGTGCAGGGCGGTGGCGGCACCCGCCCGGTACAGGGCGGCCGGTTTCCCCCGTCCGCCGGTGCGGCGCGGCGGTCCGTCGACGGCCTCGACGAAGCCGGGCGTGGTCAGGACCTTGCGCCGGAAGTTGGGCCGGTCGAGTTCGACGCCCCAGACGGTCTCGTAGACCTGCTGGAGGTCCCCGAGCGTGAACTCGGCGGGACAGAAGGCCGTCGCCAGGCAGGAGTACTCGAGCTTGGCGCAGATCCGGTCGTGCGCGTCGGCCAGGACGCCGTCGTGGTCGAAGGCGAGCGGCCCGGTTCCGCCGGTGTCCCACCACTGCGCGCGTGCCGCGTCCCCGCCGCCCCGCGGTTCGGGCAGGTCGGGCACGAGAGCGGCGTAGGCGACGGAGACGACCCGCATCCTGGGGTCGCGGTCCGGGTCGCTGTAGGTGCGCAGCTGTTCCAGGTGGAAGGCGCTCACGGTGTTCTGGGTGAGGCCTGTCTCCTCGGCGAGTTCTCGGCGTGCCGCCTCCTCGGCCGACTCGCGGGGCAGGACGAATCCGCCCGGCAGCGCCCAGTGGCCTTTGTAGGGGTCCTCGCCCCGTTCCACGAGCAGCACGTGGAGCCTGCTTTCCCGGACGGTGAAGACGGCGAGGTCGACGGTGACGGCGAAGGGCGCGAAGGCATGGGGGTCGTATCCCTCGGGGACGGTGCTCATCGCTTCTCCGGGAGGGGTTCGGTGAAGTACGGGCCGGAGGCGAGGAGTTCGTCGACGGCGGCGACCGCCGTGTCCAGCCGTGTCCCGTGCGGGCCCGTGATCTCGATGAAGTCCCTTCCTGTACGGGTGAGTTCGGCACGGAAGCGGTCCGTCATCCAGGGCCGCAGCTCCTCGCCGTCGCGCAGTCCGTCGTCCTCGAAGGCGACGCCCTCGTGATCGGTGAGCAGCCAGAGGTGGTGGGTGATCCGGTCGGCGGTCTTCTCCACGAGCGGGTTGCGTCCGCCGATGTACCTCTCGTGCCAGACGGTGGTGGCGAAGGAGTCCGTGTCGCAGAGGAGCACCGGGGAGCCGATCCGGGCGGCAGCCTCCTCGCGGTCGTTCTGGGTCTCGGCGATGAGGGGGAAGTCGTCGGTGGTGAAGGCGACGTCCTCCCACTGCGCTCCGGGCCACCGGCTGCGCAGGTCCGACAGCTTCCGTTCGCTGAACTCCCGTCCGTACTCGGGGACGTACTGGGTGTGCGCCCAGGTGCCGCCCCGCTGCCGGTAGTGCTCGGTCAGTGCCCGGGCCAGGGTCGTGGTGCCGGTGGACTCGGCGCCGAGGACGACGATCCGGCGGGTGAGCGCGGCCCGTACGGGCGGTTCGAGGAAGTCCCAGCTGCCGGCCGGGTCCGCGCGGACCGCGGTGCCGGAGACGGGGAAGACGGTGCGGCCGGGGTCGACGAGGACGGACCGGGCGCCGAAGCGGCGGGCAAGTTCGTCGCCGTACGACTCCGAGGTGAAGACGGCGTCGACCTGTTCGGGTACGGCCCCGGTGAACACGGCCATGTGCGCGTCCCATATCGCGGGGTCGTTCAGGTCCATGGGGGTGTCGTCGACGGCGCCCACCACCCTTACGTCCGGGTGCACTTCGCGCATCCAGGCGACCCGGTCGGCCAGGGGCACCGACTCGACGGAGGCAGCGCAGACCAGGACGGTGAGCCGCTCGCACCGGTCCCGGGCGGTGCGGACGAGGTGGTGGTGGCCGGCGTGCGGCGGGTAGAACTTGCCGAGGACCAGACCGTGCCCGTAGCTCTTCATGCGGGCACCCGCTCCCGGCCCGGGGCCACAGCGAGGTCGCGGCTCCAGTTGCGCAGCCCGATGAGGCAGAGCGTGAGGAAGCCGGCGTACAGCAGGGAGGTCAGGTAGAGCTCCTTGTACGCGTACAGCGGGATGTAGACCACGTCGGCGGCGATCCACAGCCACCAGGACTCGACCCGCTTGCGGCACTGCCCGTACGTCGCCATGAGGGACAGCGAGGTCGTCAGGGCGTCCCAGAACGGCACGGTGGAGTCCGTGGCCCGGGACAGCAGCAGGGTGAGCCCGAGGGTCCCCGCCACCCCCGCCGCGAGCAGCCAGGTCCATTCGGCGCGCGTGGTTCTGCGCACCGGCAGGACGGTCGCACCTGGTCCACCCCCGTGGGTCCAGGTCCACCAGCCGTACGCGGCGAGGGTGATGAAGACGATCTGCAGGCCGGCGTCGGCGTACAGACCGGACTGGGCGAACAGCAGGATGAAGAACAGGTTGTTGGCGATGCCGATCGGCCAGTTGGCGAGGTGCTGGCGGGCCACGAGCCACACGCACAGCGCCCCGCTGCCGAAACCGAGCACCTCGGTCCAGCTGACCGGGGTGTCCAGGACCGTCACCAGGGGCTGTTGCAGGGGGTCGAGTATCTCCGCGAGCGTCACGCCGTTCCTTCTCTCTTCTTTATGGTCACTCTGACTATAAAGAAGAAACGGCGCCAGCAAAAGGGCCCGCGGCCGGTTCCTGTTCGAAAAACGAACCAGGAACCGGCCGCGGGCCGTTCGGTGCGGGCGCGGTTACAGACCGACCTCGCGCATCAGCATGCCGACCTCGGTGTTGGTCAGGCGGCGCAGCCAGCCGGACTTCTGGTCGCCGAGCGGGATCGGCCCGAAGGACGTACGCACGAGCCGCTCGACCGGGAAGCCGGCCTCGGCCAGCATCCGGCGGACGATGTGCTTGCGGCCCTCGTGGAGGGTCACCTCGACCAGGTAGTTCTTGCCGGTGTTCTCGACGACCCGGAAGTGGTCGGCGCGGGCGTACCCGTCCTCCAGCTGGATGCCGTCCTTGAGCCGCTTGCCGAGGTCGCGCGGGAGCGGGCCCTGGATGGCGGCCAGGTAGATCTTCTTCACCCCGTACCCGGGGTGCGTGAGGCGGTGGGCCAGCTCACCGTGGTTGGTGAGCAGGATGATGCCCTCGGTCTCGGTGTCGAGCCGGCCGACGTGGAACAGCCGCGTCTCGCGGTTGTTGACGTAGTCGCCGAGGTTCTGGCGGCCGTCCGGGTCCCCCATCGTGGAGACCACACCTGCGGGCTTGTTCAGCGCGAAGAAGAGGTGCGACTGGGTGGCGACGGTCAGGCCGTCGACCTTGATCTCGTCCTTCTGCGGGTCGACACGCTTGCCCTGCTCGAGGACGATCTCGCCGTTGACCTCGACCCTGGCCTGCTCGATGAGCTCTTCGCACGCCCGGCGCGAGCCCATGCCGGCCCGGGCGAGGATCTTCTGCAGCCGCTCGCCCTCCTGCTCGGCGCCCGGGTGCGTCTTGGGCGTCTTGACGTCGGGCTTGTCCGCGTACCTGTCACGGTTGCGCTGCTCGATCTTGGCGTCGAGCTCGCGGGGGCGGGACGGAGCACCCACGCGGCGTCCGCCCTTGGTCACGTTCTGTGCGGACTTGGGGCCGCCCTTGGCCCCGCCGCGGGCCGCCGCGCCGCGGCCCTTGCGGGCGCCGCCGTCGCCGCCCGGCTTGTCGGAGCCCACGTCGTAGCGGCGCTCCTCGGGGCGGGGCCGGCGGGGGCGCTGCTCCTGCTTGTCGTCGCGCGCGCCGTCCCGCCCGCCGTCGGCCTTCGGTCCCCCGGCCTTGGGCCGGAAGGAACCGCCCGAGCCGCCCCGGGGATTCCGGTTGCCGCCGCTCTTGCCGCTGCCGCTTCCGTTGCTGCTGCCACTGCTTCGCATCAAAATTCCGTCTTGTCGTCTGCGTGAGTTTCCGGGGTGTCCGGTGCGTCCGGATCGAACGACGGCACACCCTCTAGCGTCTCAGCCTCGATCGCGTCCGCCTCCGGGAGGAAGGGCGCGAGCTCCGGGAGCTCGTCCAGGCCTCGCAGGCCCATGCGCTCCAGAAAGTAGTTCGTCGTCCTGTACAGGATCGCACCTGTTTCGGGTTCCGCGCCCGCCTCCTCGACCAGACCCCTCTGGAGGAGGGTCCGCATGACGCCGTCGCAGTTGACTCCGCGCACCGCCGAGACCCTCGACCGGCTCACCGGCTGGCGGTAGGCGACCACCGCGAGCGTCTCCAGGGCCGCCTGGGTGAGCCGGGCGTGCTGTCCGTCAAGGACGAAGCCCTCGACCGCCTCCGCGTACTCCGGGCGGGTGTAGAAGCGCCAGCCCCCGGCGACGAGCCTCAGGTCGAAGCCGCGGCGCTGGACGGTGTACTCGTCCGCCAGCTCCCGCAGGGCGTCCGCGACGGCCCGGCGGGGCCGCTGGAGCACCTTGGCGAGGTGTTCCTCGGTGGCGGGCTCGTCGACGACCATCAGGACCGCCTCCAGGGCGGGCTTGAGGTCGAGACCGGCGACCGTACCGCCGTGTCCGTCGTCTTCTGCGCTCATTCCCGTTCGCCCTCCAGTACCTCGCGCGCCTCTTGGTCGAACTCGTCCGTCACAAGGGCTTCGGCCCCTTCCACGCCCGCCCAGCGCACGATGAGATCACCGAGTGCCTCCTCCTGGTCCAGGACGACCGCCTTCTCCCGGTAGAGCTCCAGGAGCGCCAGGAACCGGGCGACCACGGTGAGGGTGTCCGGGGCGTCCTCGGTGAGCGTCCGGAAGCTGAGCTCGCCCTCCGCGCGCAGCCGCGCCACCACGATCTCTCCCTGTTCACGGACGCTGACCAGAGGTGCGTGGATGTGGTCGACGTAGACCTGTGGCTTGGGCTTCGGCTGCATCGCCTTCACCGCGAGCCTGGCGAAGCCGTCCGGGCCGATGCTGATGACGACCTCGGGCAGCAGCGCCGCGTGGTGGGGTTCGAGCCCGACGGTACGGGGGTAGCGGCGGGATTCGGACTCCAGCCGCTCGCTGAAGATCTCGGCGATCCGCTTGTACGCCCGGTACTGCAGGAGCCGCGCGAAGAGCAGGTCCCGCGCCTCCAGGAGTGCGAGGTCCGCCTCGTCCTCCACTTCGGCGGTGGGCAGCAGCCGGGCGGCCTTCAGGTCGAGCAGGGTCGCGGCGACGACGAGGAATTCGGTGGTCTGGTCGAGATCCCAGTCCGGGCCCATGGCCCGGATGTGTCCCATGAACTCGTCGGTGACCTTGGACAGCGCGACCTCGGTCACGTCGAGCTTGTGCTTGGAGATCAGCTGGAGCAGCAGGTCGAAGGGGCCCTCGAAATTGACCAGCCGCACGGTGAACCGCTTGTCGTCGGCCGCCTCGGGCGCCGGATCCCCCTCGGGCGTCCGCGGGTCCGAGGCAGGACACGGGGCGGGATCCGGAGCCGGAGAGGGCTCCGTGTCCGCCCGGGCGGCCTGCGGCACGTCTGTGGCGCCCTCAGGGGGGCCACCGGCGCCCGGACCCTCCTCCGGGGCTCCTGGGGCCTCTCCGGCCTCCTGCGGCGCGTCCACCGGCCCCACGGGTGCGGCCGGCGGGTCCGCGGGCCGGACACCCGGTCCGCGGCCGAGAGCACGGCGGGGCGGGCGGGCGGGGTCGTCGGCAGTCGGCATTGCGGTCCAGGGGTGCGGCGGAGGGACGGACGGGCGCTGGCCCGTACACACGGGCCGGGCCGCCCGTGGGGCGGCCCGCTCCCCGGCAGGCTACCGGCGCCGCACCGGTCAGCGGCCCCGCAGCCTTCGTACGAGGATGCTCGCGTCGCCCCGCGACTCCAGGTCGGCGAGCACCACCGCGACCGCCTCGCGGACGATGCGCCCGCGGTCGACCGCCAGCCCGTGCTCACCGCGCAGCACGAGGCGTGCGTGCTCGAGGTCCATCAGTTCCTCGGCGGACACGTAGACGGTGATCTTCTCGTCGTGGCGCTCACGACCGCTGGGCCGGCGGTTCGCGCCGCGACCGCCGCCGCGACCGCGCTGCGGCTGGACGACCGGAGGAGCCTCCTGCGGTGCGTTACCGCCCGGTCTGCCCGCGGCAGACCCGGTCCCGGCCCGTTCGCCCCCGTCGGCGCGGCTGCGGGAGCCGCCCCCGTCGGAGTCCGCCGCGGAGTGCTCCTCCCGGGACGGAGCGGCGGAGGTACCGCCCGCTCCCCCGGCGGATCCGCTCTGCCCGGCCGTGTCCGCGGCTGCCGAGGTGTCGCTCTCCCCGGCCGGCGCGGGCACGCGTGCCTCACCGTTCGCCTTGCGTCGCCGTTCGGCCGGGGACGAGGCCTGAAGGCCCATGCCCCCGGTGGTGCGGAACAGCTCGTCGGCCCCCGGCAGACTCACTCGGCGTGACACCGGGCGAGCACCTCCCTGGCGAGCTGGCGATAGGCGGCGGCACCGACCGAGTTGGAGGCGTACGTGGTGATGGGCTCGCCGGCGACCGTGGTCTCCGGGAAGCGCACCGTGCGCCCGATGACGGTGTGGTAGACGTGCTCGTCGAAGGCCTCGACCACGCGCGCGAGCACCTCACGGCTGTGCACCGTACGGGAGTCGTACATCGTCGCGAGGATGCCGTCGAGCTCCAGCTCCGGGTTGAGCCGCTCCTGGACCTTCTCGATGGTCTCGGTGAGCAGCGCCACCCCGCGCAGTGCGAAGAACTCGCACTCGAGCGGGACTATCACCTTGTGAGCTGCCGTCAGGGCGTTCACGGTGAGCAGGCCGAGCGAGGGCTGACAGTCGATCACGATGTAGTCGTAGTCGGCCATCAGCGGCTTGAGGGCCCGCTGCAGCGTCGACTCCCTCGCCACCTCGCTCACCAGCTGCACTTCGGCGGCCGAGAGGTCGATGTTGCTCGGGAGCAGGTCCATGTTGGGTACGGCGGTCTTCAGCAGGACCTCGTCGGCCGCCATGCCCCGCTCCATGAGCAGGTTGTAGACCGTGAGGTCGAGCTCCATCGGGTTGACCCCGAGTCCGACCGACAGGGCACCCTGCGGGTCGAAGTCGACGAGCAGGACGCGTCGTCCGTACTCCGCGAGCGCGGCACCGAGGTTGATGGTCGACGTGGTCTTGCCGACACCGCCCTTCTGGTTGCACATCGCGATGATCTTCGCGGGGCCGTGATCGGGCAGCGGACCGGGAATCGGGAAGTACGGCAGCGGCCGGCCGGTCGGGCCGATCCGCTCGCGGCGCTGGCGAGCGGCGTCGGGCGCGAGGGTGGCCGCGTACTCCGGATCGGGCTCGTACTCGGCATCGGGGTCGTAGAAGTGCCCCTCGGGCACCTCGGCGAAGTCGGCGAAGTGGGCTGTGTCTCGGCCACTTTCGTTGCCGGCCATGGCGTTCACGTGTAGGCCGTCCATCATCTGGGGGGCTGTCGTCATGTGCTGGTGGGTGGCGAAGGTGCGGACAGCGACGGAGCCGACAGCTTCGAGCCCGATCGGGCTCAGACCCCGTGCAGGCATCCCTGGTTGACCACCCCCGGGAGTAATTGTCGACTCATTCACAAGTCGTCTTACCTCCTTGGATGTGACCAGGAAACTTATCGATAGGTCAGCGTGGCACCATGCCGACGATTGGCGACTCTATGGCGTGTCACCGGTTCGCAGCAACACAATCCGCCGGACCCGGCCCGATGTGTCGGCAATCGAACACCCCTCTGTCAAGAGTGCACGGGGAGCGGAGCGCATCATTCACGGGGGTGCAGAACGGGTAGAGGGTTACGTCTACGGCGAGTTGAGCGGGGCTCCCGATGGGCCACGGCATGAGTCCGGCCGGACCTTGCTGGGCAAGGTCCGGCCGGAATCATGAGGTTGACGAACGGCGTTGACCGCTCAGCCGAGAAGCGTGCTCAGTTCGACGTGGTCGAGGCCGTGCGCCTCGGCCACCTCACGGTAAACCACCTGTCCGTCATGGGTGTTGAGACCGCGGGCGAGGGCGGCGTCACGGCGCAGCGCGTCGACCCAGCCGCGGTTCGCGAGCTCCAGGATGTAGGGCAGCGTGGCGTTCGTGAGCGCGTAGGTGGAGGTGTTCGGCACGGCGCCCGGCATGTTCGCGACGCAGTAGAAGACCGAGTTGTGAACCATGAAGGTCGGCTCGGCGTGCGTCGTCGGATGCGAGTCCTCGAAGCAGCCGCCCTGGTCGATCGCAATGTCGACAAGGACACTTCCGGGCTTCATCTTGGCGACCAGCTCGTTGGTGACGAGCTTCGGGGCCTTCGCGCCGGGGATGAGTACGGCACCCACGACGAGGTCGGCCTCGACGACGGCCTTCTCGAGCTCGAGCGCGTTGGAGACGACCGTCCGCACCTTGGTGCCGAAGATCTTGTCGGCCTCGCGGAGCTTGTTGATGTCGCGGTCGAGCAGCGTGACGTGGAAGCCGAGACCGACGGCGATCTGCGTGGCGTTCCAGCCGGACACGCCGCCGCCGATGACGACGGCCCTGGCCGAGCCCGTACCGGGGACACCGCCGGGAAGCACACCGCGACCGCCGACCGAGCGCATCAGGTGGTACGCGCCGACCTGCGGGGCGAGGCGGCCCGCGACCTCGGACATCGGAGCGAGCAGCGGCAGCGCGCGGGTCACGGTCTCGACCGTCTCGTACGCGATCGCGGTCGTGCCCGACTCCAGGAGCGCGTCCGTGCACTCGCGGGAGGCGGCGAGGTGCAGGTACGTGAAGAGGGTCTGGCCCTTGCGGAGGCGGTGGTACTCCTCGGCGACCGGCTCCTTGACCTTGAGCAGCAGGTCGGCGGCGGCCCAGACCTCGTCGGCGGTGGGCAGGATCTGCGCCCCGGCGGCGACGTACTCCTCGTCCGGGATGGAGGAGCCCTCGCCGGCGTGCTGCTCGACGATGACCTGGTGGCCGTGACGGACGAGC
Organism: Streptomyces sp. NBC_00887; assembly: GCF_045207585.1. NCBI lineage: Bacteria > Bacillati > Actinomycetota > Actinomycetes > Kitasatosporales > Streptomycetaceae > Streptomyces > Streptomyces sp. NBC_00887. The sequence goes on along the minus strand of NZ_CP108788.1, from coordinate 8,272,773 downwards.
TCATGCACTCCGGCGGGGGTGATCGCCACCCGGAACTCGTTGTTCTTGACTTCGCGGGGGATGCCGACCTTCACGTCGATCACGGTCCTTGGCTCGGAGGATGGCTCGGACATGACGGGAGATACCCGCATGAATCAAGCATAAATGGAGACACCGCAGGGATGCGCGGCAGAGCCATCATTAATGAAGGACTTCCCGCTGTCCAGCCTTACAAAGCATTAAGTTTCCGTCGAAGTACTACGGATTTCATAGGCTGACCCCTCCTCCGCCAGTAATCTGTCGGCTGCACCCCGGTGCAGCCTGGCCGCTGCGGGGTCACCGAGCCGGTCCAGCGTGTCGGCCAGCCTGAGCTGCAGGGCCGCCTGGAGCCGCACGTCACCCGCCCGGCGCGCCAGGTCGACCGCCTCGTGGCAGGTGTGCAGCGACTCCTGCGGCCTGCCCGCGTACTCCTGGACCCGCGCGGCCTCACTGAGCGCCCGCGCCTGCGCGGGCAGGTCACCGAGCCTGCGGTGGCCCGCGGCCGCGGCCCGCCATTTGCGCAGGGCCTCGCCGTAGCGCCCGGCGTACGTGTGGACGGCCCCGAGCCGGCCGTACAACCGCGCCTCGTCGGCCCCCTCGCCCTGGGTGAGCCGCTGCGCGAGGGCCCGGCCGTACCAGTCGGAGGCACGGTTGAAGTCGCCGAGCTCCGCGTAGGCACCGCCCACGGATTCCATGGCGCGGCCGGTCGCGTACAGGTCGTTCGCCGCGCGTCCGGCGTCCAGAGCGGCCCGGTACCGGGCCAGCGCCGCCCGGGTGCGGCCGGTGCCGGCGTCGAGGTCGGCGAGATTGAGCAGGGCCGCGGCCTTCTCCCGGGGAAGATCGCGGCGCTCGGCCACGTCCAGGACCAGACCGTGCAGCCCGTACAGGTCGGGTGCGGCGTCCTCGGTGCCCCGGTGCACGGCGAGCGCCCGGACGAGTGCGGCGACCAGGCGGCGGGCGAGGGTGTCCAGCTCCCCGTCCTCGACCGCGATCCGGGCGGAGGCCAGCAGGGCGGGCCTGCGGATCCGCAGCCACTCGGCGGCGGCCTCAGGGTTGGGGAAGCGCAGCGAGCGGGGCAGCCCGGCAAGTTTGCGGCGGGCCGGGGAACCCTCCGGATCGGTGACGGCCCGGCAGGACTGGAGCTGACGTACGGTCCGCTCCAGCATCCTGGCCCGTGCCAGCTGGATCTCGGCCGGCCGGTCCCGCTCCTCCAACAGGGCGCGCAGCAGGGGTGCGAGGCAGCCGGGGACCTCGTACTGGGGCAGGACCGCGCCGTTCGTCCGCAGGAGACCGAGCCGGACGAAATCGTCCAGGGTGGTCTGCGCGGCCGAGACGGAGCACCCTGCCAGCGCGGAGGCGGTGTGGGCGTCGGCCAGTCCGGCGGGGGCGAGCGCGAGCAGTCGCAGTATCCGGGCGGCTGCCTGCGGCAGCGACTCGTGGACCAGTCGGAAGGCACGGGCCAGCGGGCGGGCGCCGGTGGGCTGTTCGGCGTCGCCCGGCAGGTCGTGCAGCTGCTTGGTGACGTCGGCGACCGAGGCGCCCGGGCGGGCCGCGAGCCAGCCCGCGACCAGCGTCAGGGCGGCGGGCTGTCCCGCGCACTCCTCCGTCAGCGTCTCGGCGGTGCGCGGATCGACGGTGATGCGGACCTGGCCGATGGTGCGGGCGAGCAGCTGTACGGCGGAGCCGGCGTCCAGGCCCCCGATGGTGCACGGCCGGACGCCCGGAATTCCGGTGAGCGGGCCGGTTGAGGTGGCGACGACCAGGCAGTCCGGGTTGTCCGGCAGCAGCGGGTCGACCTGTTCGGCGTCCACGGCGTCGTCGAGCACGATCAGGGCGCGGCGTACGGCGAACGCCTCGCGGACCATCTCGGAGAGTTCGTCCTCGTCCGCGCCGGGCGGGGCGGCAATGGCGAGCAGGTCGAGGAGTTCGCGTGCGGTGCGCTCGACGGGGACGCGTTCGCCTCCGGGATCGGTGAGCGGGAGCCGGAACACCCCATCGGGGTAGTCGCCGGGTTCCGCGAGCCTGCGGGCGAGTTCGGCGGCGAGGGCGGTGCGTCCGGATCCGGGCCGTCCGGCGATCAGCAGGACCCTGGCGCGTGCGGCCTTCCGGCCGGCGAGGGTGTCCAGCCCCGCTCGCTCGATGTCCGCCTGAAGGGCTTTCAGCTCACGTTCACGGCCGAAGAATTGAGGTGGGGTGGGATCGGACGGCTTCTCGGCCCCCGCCGTTCCCGCCGCACCGGCCGGACCGCTGGTGTCCACCGCCTGATCGGTCACGAGCCACGCTCCACTTCACTGCACGCGGTTGCCCGCCGGAACTCCGGTCGGGGCCTTTCGAGCGTAGTTCAGTGGTGCGGACGATCACGGTCGCGCGCGGCGGACACATCCCCCGATCGGATCAGCGATTCTTACGATCGAATGCCGATCGGATGCTGATGCGGACCTCGCGATGTCCGGGCAGGCACCCGCTTGGCGGGGCAGGCTCTCGAACGGCGGGACGGCCCCCGCCGGCGGGGGCGCACCCGGAACAACGGACGCGCACCCCGACGGCGGGTCGTCATGCCCCCGTACCGACCGGTTCAGGCCCCGGACCGGCGGGTTCAACCCCTTACCGGCCGGTTCAGACCTCGAACGGCCGGGCCGGCCACGGCGCCTCGGCCGGGCGCAGCGAGTCCACCCCGTCGCCCGCGAGCACCGCGGTGAGCGAGAGGACGCCCACGACGAGGCAGTTGTTGTGCAGGTCTCCCGCGAGCACTCCCTGCACGAGCTCCTGCAGCGGCACCCGGGCCTGCTCCATGTCGGCCTCCTCCTCGGAGACCTCGAAACGCTCACCCTGCGCCTCGGAGAGGTTCCGGGCGAGGAAGATGCGTACGGCTTCGTCGCATCCGCCGGGCGTGGTGTAGACGTCGGTCAGCACCCGCCAGTCCTCGGCCTTGACGTGCGCCTCCTCGTACAGCTCCCGCTGCGCGGCGTGCAGCGGGTTCTCGCCGGGGATGTCGAGGAGCCCGGCCGGGATCTCCCACAGCTTGTGGCGCACCGGGTGCCGGTACTGCCGCAGGATCAGGACACGGCCGGCCTCGTCGAGTGCGAGGACGGCGACGGATCCGGGGTGGACCTGGTAGTCGCGGCGCGCGACGGTGCCGTCGGGCATCACCACGTCGTCGGTGCGGACGCTGGTCTTGTTACCGGTGAAGGGGGTCACCGTCGCGGTGACCTGCCACTCCTCGGGCGTGTCCTGGAAACCCATGTACGTCCTCCCACGAAAACAGAAACCGGGGCACGCATCCACGAAGGATCCGTACCCCGGTCAACCGTATCGCCTCAGGCCTTGGCGCCGGTCCCCCGCGCTGCGGCCTGGCGCTCCACGGCCGCCTTCACCAGACCGGCGAAGAGCGGGTGCGGGCGGGTCGGGCGGGAACGCAGCTCCGGGTGCGCCTGGGTGGCGACCAGGTAGGGGTGCACCTCGCGCGGGTACTCGACGTACTCGACGAGCTTGTTGTCCGGGGAGGTGCCGGAGAAGACCAGGCCGGCCTTCTTCTCGAGCTCCGTGCGGTAGGCGTTGTTGACCTCGTAGCGGTGGCGGTGGCGCTCCTCCACGTACGGCTGGCCGTCGTACGCCTCGCGGACCACGGAGCCCTCGGCGAGCTTCGCCGGGTACAGGCCGAGCCGCATGGTGCCGCCGAGGTCGCCCGCGCCCTCGACATAGGCGAGCTGCTCCTCCATCGTCGAGATGACGGGGTGGCTCGTGGCGGCGTCGAACTCGGTGGAGTTGGCGTCGGGGATTCCGGCGAGGTTGCGCGCGGCCTCGATCACGATGCACTGGAGGCCGAGGCAGAGGCCCAGCAGCGGCACCTTGTTCTCGCGGGCGTACTGGATGGCGCCGACCTTGCCGACCACACCGCGCTCGCCGAAGCCGCCGGGGATGCAGATGGCGTCGACGTCACCGAGCTGCTTCTGCGCGCCGGCCGGTGTCTTGCAGTCGTCGGAGGCGACCCACTTGACCTTGACGCGGGCCTTGTTGGCGAAGCCGCCGGCCCGGATGGCCTCGGTGACCGAGAGGTAGGCGTCGGGCAGGTCGATGTACTTGCCGACCAGGGCGACGGTGACCTCGTGGTCGGGGTTGTGGACGCGGTCCAGCAGATCGCCCCACGTGGTCCAGTCGACGTCGCGGAACGGCAGGTCGAGCTTGCGCACGACGTAGGCGTCCAGGCCCTCGGAGTGCAGCACCTTGGGGATGTCGTAGATCGACTTGGCGTCCGGACAGGCCACCACGGCGGCCTCGTCGACGTCGCACATCAGCGAGATCTTGCGCTTGATGGAGAGCGGTACGTCGCGGTCGGCGCGCAGCACGATGGCGTCCGGCTGGATACCGATGTTGCGCAGGGCCGCCACCGAGTGCTGGGTCGGCTTGGTCTTGAGCTCACCGGACGGGCCGATGTAGGGGAGCAGCGAGATGTGCACGACGAAGACGTTGTCCCGGCCGACCTCGTGACGGACCTGGCGGACGGTCTCCAGGAACGGCAGCGACTCGATGTCGCCGACCGTGCCGCCGACCTCGGTGATGACGACGTCGACGTCCGCGGTGGCCATGCGGCGGATGCGGTGCTTGATCTCGTTGGTGATGTGCGGGATGACCTGGACGGTGTCGCCGAGGTACTCGCCGCGCCGCTCCTTGGCGATGACCTGCGAGTAGACCTGGCCGGTGGTGACGTTGGCCGAGCCGTCGAGGTCGACGTCGAGGAAGCGCTCGTAGTGGCCGATGTCCAGGTCGGTCTCGGCGCCGTCGTTGGTGACGAACACCTCACCGTGCTGGAAGGGGTTCATCGTGCCGGGGTCGACGTTGAGATAGGGGTCGAGCTTCTGCATGGTGACCCGCAGGCCACGTGCCTTGAGCAGGGCACCCAGGCTGGAGGCAGTCAGACCCTTGCCGAGGGAGGAGGCGACACCCCCGGTGACGAAGATGTGCTTGGTCGTCGTGGATGTGGGCTGCATAGCCAAAGGGGGCTCCCGTGGTCGCGATCGTGAGGTGCGTACCGGCGTGCCGTCCGGAGAGTTCCGGAGGCGCCGTCGCTGCGGTTCGGGGGCCTCGTCCACTGTCGGGACGACCACCGGTCCACGGGCTACCAGGGTAACAGCGACGAGAGGAGGCTGCTTCCGGCCACGCCTCTCACACCGGAGTCACAGAAACCCCGCAGGCACTTCACGTCCCACCCGTTCGCCACGGACGGGCCGCGGAGAACTTATGGACAGCACCGCGCGGATCTTCCTGGTGCGTCGTATCCTGCTCGGACCACTCGCTGCCGAGTTGGCCGGCCAGCGGCTCCACCCCAGCCCGCTCACCCGTGCAAGAGCTCGTCGGTTCTATTACAACGACCCCTTGACCAGCAATAAGCGCCCCACGGGGCGAATTGGCCGTTCGACTGGAGACGCACGTGGCCGGGCGCATCGAGGATTACGCACTCATCGGAGACATGCAGACCGCTGCCCTGGTCTGCCGGGACGGCACAGCAGACTGGCTGTGCCTCCCCCGCTTCGACTCGCACGCCGTTTTCGCCGGGCTCCTCGGTACCGAGGAGCACGGCTTCTGGCGTCTGGGACCCGCACGCGCGGAAGGGGAACAGCCCCTCGCCGCGGACCGCCGCCGATATCGCGGGGACTCGCTCGTCCTGGAATCGGAGTGGGACACCCCGCGCGGCACGGTCCGCGTGACCGATTTCATGCCGCCGCGTGACGGCGCCCCCCAGCTCATCCGCATCGTGGAAGGTGTCAGCGGCCGGGTGCAGATGCGCTCGGAACTGCGGATGCGTTTCAGCTACGGACGCGTCACCCCCTGGGTGCACAAGGTCGACGGCCGGACGGTCGCCGTGGCGGGCCCCGACTCGGTCTGGCTGGACACGCAGGCGGAGACGTACGGCCAGAATCTGACGACGTACTCCGATTTCACCGTCGCCCCCGGCGACCGGATCGCGTTCACGATCAGCTGGCAGCCCTCGCACCACGAGCCTCCCAGCCTGCCGGACCCCGAGGGTTCCCTCGAGGCGACCGAGAACTTCTGGCGCGAATGGGTCGACCAGTGCACGTACCACGGGCCCTACCGGGAAGCCGTGGTCCGCTCCCTGATCACCCTCAAAGCCCTCACGTACGCGCCCACCGGCGGCATCGTGGCGGCTCCGACCACCTCCCTGCCCGAGGAGATCGGGGGCGTACGGAACTGGGACTACCGCTACACCTGGCTGCGGGACGCGGCGATCACGCTGTCCTCGCTGCTGCGCACCGGCTACCGCGAGGAGGCCCGCGCCTGGCGCGAGTGGCTGCTGCGGGCCGTCGCGGGCGACCCGGAGAACCTGCAGATCATGTACGGCATCGCGGGTGAGCGGGAGCTCGGCGAGGCGGAGCTGGACTGGCTGCCCGGCTACGAGAACTCCGGGCCGGTCCGGGTCGGGAACGGTGCGGCGAACCAGCTCCAGCTCGATGTGTACGGCGAGGTCACCGAGGCGCTGCACCTGGCGCACATGACGGGCCTGACCCGCAACGACTACGCGATGGGGCTCCAGCTCAAGCTGATCAGCTATCTGGAGAAGCACTGGGAGGAGCCCGACGAGGGCATCTGGGAGGTGCGCGGCCCCCGCCGGCACTTCGTGCACTCCAAGGTGATGGCCTGGGTCGCGGTCGACCGCACCATCAAGCTGATCGAGTCCGGGGACACGGACGGGCCGCTGGAGCGGTGGCTCCAGTTGCGCGAGGACATCCACCGCGATGTCTGCGAACGGGGCTACGACAAGGAACGCAACACCTTCACCCAGTCCTACGGGTCGAAGGAGCTCGACGCGTCCCTGCTGCTGATTCCGCAGATGGGCTTCCTGCCGCCCGACGACAAGCGGGTCATCGGCACGATCGAGGCGATCCAGCGGGAGTTGTCCACGGAGGACGGCTTCGTCCTGCGCTACCCCACCGCCGGTGAGAACGCGGGCGTGGACGGCCTGGAGGGCGACGAGGGCGCGTTCCTGGCCTGCTCGTTCTGGCTGGCGGACGACCTCGCGATGATCGGCCGGGTCGACGAGGCCCGCCAGCTCTTCGAGAGGCTGCTGTCCCTGCGCAACGACCTGGGGCTGCTGGCCGAGGAGTGGGACGCCAGGCTGCAACGTCAGGTGGGGAACTTCCCGCAGGCGTTCAGCCATGTGCCCCTGATCGACACGGCGCTGCGGCTGACGGCCAGCGGGGCGTACGTCGGCTGAGGGGCGCGCCCGAAGGCGTACGCGGGCGGTGTGACAGGACCGGGTGGAACGGCCGATCTCCGGGGCCGGGCCTACGATGGAAAGGTCCTGTCACGCCCTGCGAAGGGGACATCATGACGCCCCGCAGCACCTTGCCGGAAGCCGCTCTGAGCGGTCTGCGCACCGATCTCACCGGCGCTGTCCATGTGCCCGGCGATCCGGGTTACGACGAGGCCCGCGCCGTCTTCAACAGCATGATCGACCGCAGGCCGTCGGTGGTGGCGCAGTGTGCCTCCGAGGTGGATGTGGCACGGGCGCTGCGTTTCGCACGGGAGCACGGGCTGGAGGTCGCCGTGCGCGGAGGCGGTCACAGCGTCGCGGGTATGGCCCTGAGCGATGGCGGCCTGGTGGTGGATCTGCGCCGTATGAACAGCGTGAGGGTCGACCGGGAGGGCCGTTCGGCCCGCGTCGGCGGCGGGGCGACCATGAGCGATCTGGACCGGGCGGCCCAGCCGTACGCCCTGGCGACCACCGGCGGACGGGTCTCCACCACCGGGGTCGGCGGCTTCACCCTGGGCGGCGGATCCGGCTGGCTGGAACGCAAGTTCGGGCTGGCCTGCGACAATCTGCTGGCCGCCGATCTGGTCACCGCGGACGGTGGCAGCGTCCGCGCCACGCCCGAGGAGAACCCGGAGCTCTTCTGGGCGCTGCACGGCGGCGGCGGGAACTTCGGCGTGGTCACCTCGCTCACCCTGCGGCTGCACGACCTGCCCGCGATGAGTATGGCCCTGATTCTCTTCCGGCCCGAGGACGGCCCCGGGGCCGTCCGTGTGTACCGGGATCTGATGGGGTCCGCACCGGACGAGGCGGGTGGCGGCTGCCTGTATCTCACCGCCCCGCCCGAGGAGTTCGTGCCCGAGCAGCTGGTGGGCACGCTCGTCTGCGCGATCGTGTTCACCTATGCCGGGACGGAGGCCGAGCTCCGCGAGGCGGCGGCCCCGCTGCTCGCGCTCGGGCATGAGTCGGAGCTCGTGGCCGAACTCCCCTACGCGGAGCTCCAGTGCATGCTGGACGATCCGCCCGGCATGCGGAACTACTGGTCCGCCGAGTACCTGGACAGCTTCCCCGACGAGGCCGTGTCCGTCTTCTGCTCCACCGCGGAGGCGATGCCCGTTCCCTCCGGCTCTCAGCATGTGCTGTTCCCGATGGGCGGCGCGACGGCGCGCGGCCCCGCCGACTATCCGGTCCCCTGGCGCTCGTCCCCGTGGGGTGTGCACCCGTTCGGGATCTGGGAGAGCGCCGCGGACGACGAACGGGGCAAGCAGTGGGTGCGTGAGGTGCGCGCGGGCGTCCGTCCCTGGGCGAACGGTGCGGTCTACCTCAACTTCATCGGACGCGAGGGGCAGGACCGCGTCGTCGCCGGAGTGGGCGAGGAGAACTACGCCCGGCTGGCCGCCGTCAAGGCGCAGTACGACCCCGGCAACGTCTTCCACCTGAACCACAACATCCGTCCCGCCGCAGCCGCGGTGTGACGTACCCCGCCGGGCCCGGTAACTTCCTGACCGGGGCGATTGCCCCGTCGCACGCGAGCAGGAAGCACGAAGGTCGGAGTCAGTGGAGACACAGGGCGGAATCACCGTGCGGCGGGCGCTGGAACTGCCGGGGCTGCGCGGCGGAGTCCCGGAGGTGCTGGCGGGGGCGGACCGGCTGGACCGTACGGTGCGCTGGGTGCACACGGGTGAGGTGCCGAACATCGCCTCCCTCCTCAAGGGCGGTGAGCTGCTGCTCACCACGGGTCTCGTGCTGGGCTCCCGGCCCGCCGAACAGCGCGCCTTCGTGCGGCGGCTCGCCGACCGGGGCATCGCCGCCCTGGTGGTGGAGCTCGGCCCCCGTTTCAGCCGGCTGCCCGCGGCGATCGTGGACACGGCACGGACGGCGGGGCTGCCGCTCGTACAGCTGCACCGTGAGGTCCCGTTCGTGTCGGTGACCGAGGAGATCCACACGGAGATCGTCAACGGGCACTACGCGCTGCTCCAGCGGGCCGAGGAGGTGCACCGGCGCTGCACGCAGGCGGTGCTCGGCGGCGGTGGGGTGCCGCAGGTGCTGGGCATCCTGGCGGACTTCACCGCGAACCCCGTCTTCCTCGAAACCCCGGACGGCCGGCTGCTGTACGCGGCGGGGACGGGGACCGGGCCGGTGGGAGCCGATCCGCTACAGGTCTGGGAGGGGCTGCGCGGTGGCCGTGCGGCCCGCGAGGCACCGCCCGCCGGGGCGCTTTTGGTGGAGGTGCCCGGCGGAGGTTCCGGGACCGGTTCCGTGCGGGCCCGGTTGGTGCTGCTCGCGGTGTCGGGGCCGTTGGTGGTGGTGCACCGGATGGCGGCCGAGCGGGCTGCGGGCATCCTCGCCGTCGTCCTGATGCAGGCGCGTCAGGACGAGGAGCTGGCGGCTCGGGGGCGCGGTGACTTCCTCACGGATCTCGCCGAGGGCAGGATCGCCCCCGAGGACGCGCCCGCGCAGGCCAAGGTCCTGGGGTTCAAGCCGGGCGGGGACCCCCTGCTGCCGGTGGTGATGCGTATCGCACCCGAGCTGTCGCCGTCGGGCAACTGGGCTCTGCTGGCACGGGCGGTGCTGGAGGAGCTGTCGGCCGTGGGCGTACCCGTGCTGCTCGGGGTGCGGCCCGTGGAGGGCAGGATCCCGCTGCTGCTGGCATTGCGTCCGGAGACGGGGCGCGCGGCGGTCGCGGACCGGGTGGCGGCGGCGCTGCGGGCGGGCGTCGAGCGGGCGGGTCTCGAACGGGCCGGTGACCGTGCGCCGGTCGTGGTGGTCGGGGCGGCCGGCAGCTGGGCGGCGGCCGGTGCCGGACTGCGGCACGCGGCGGAAGCGGCGACGGCCGCCCAGGGGCTCGACGAGCTTCCCTGGTACGACGCCCAGCGCCTCGACATCGATCTGCTGCTGTGGCGGCTGCGGGAGCACCCGGATCTGGCGTCCTTCGTGGACCGGACGATCGGGCCGCTGCGGGAGCACGACCGGACCTCCCGCCCCCCGCTGCTGCCCACGCTCGAGGCGTACATCGACCATGCGGGCCGCAAGGCGGAGGCCGCACGCGAGCTGCATCTGAACCGCCAGACGCTCTACAACCGGCTGGCCCGCATCGGGGAGCTGCTCGGCGCCGATCTGGACGACCCGCAGACGGTCCTGGCCCTGAGCCTGGCCCTGCGTGCCCGGCGCCACACGCCGTGAGACCCACGCCCCCGGTGCCCCGTACTCCCGGGGCTCGCGCCCCCGGGGCCTCATGTGCGGACCGTGGCCAGTGGCTGCGCCAACTCGTCGTAGACGGACAGCACATGGGCGATCGTGTCGTCCTCGGTCGGCCACCCCGCGGCCTGCACGAGCCCCGCCGCTGCGAGCCGCTCGCGCCGTTCCCGGTCGCCGAGGAGCCTTACGACGGCGCGCGCGAGCGCCTCCGCGTCCCCGGGGGGAACCAGTTCCGCCGCGTCGCCCGCCAGTTCGGCCGGCCCGCCGGTCGTGGCCGCCACGAGGGGCACCCCCAGCCGCAGCGCCTCGTGCGCCGCCGTCGGCGGCGGCGACTCCCCGCCGCAGGTCAGCACGGCAAGGTCCGCCGCGGCGAGGATCTCGACGGTGTCGTCCCGGCTGCCGGCAAGGAGGACGGGCAGTTGCTCGTCGGTGATCCTGCGCTGCAGGGCGGCCCGCTCCTGCCCCTCCCCCACGATCACCAGCAGGGGTACGGGGTCCAGTTCACGCCAGACGCGGGCGGCGTCCAGCAGCGCGCCGAAGCCGTGGTGCGGCAGGAGACTTCCGACCGATACGAGCAACGGCCTTCCCACCGCTCCCAGTTCGACGCGCGCCTTGCCGTCGTGACCGGTGGCGGCAGAGGGGCCCGCCGGGATCGCGGCCAGTGCGAGGCGCGCGTCCCTGGCGCCCCGGCGGCGGGCCCGGTCGACCAGATCCGAGGACGTACCCAGCACGACGGCCGCCGCCCGGGCGGCCCTTCGCTCCAGCAGGTGCAGCAGCCGGCGGCGGGCGCCTTCGGTGTGGGCACGGGCACGCCAGGTCACGACCAGCGGCGTACGGCGGCCGCTGAGCGCGAGCCCGGTCCGGACGGCGGCGTGCAGACCGTGCGCGTGGACCACGTCTGCGCCGGCGCAGGCGGCGCGCAGGGCGGCGACGGCTGCGGGGTCGCTGCGCCGGGGTACCGCGACGAAGCGGGCTCCCGTCGCGGGGAAGTCATGGCCGCGGTCGGCTCCGGCGGGGGCGCAGACCGTGACCTGCACCCCTCTGGCGACCAGACCTGCGGCGAGCGAGACGACATGAGCGCTGCTTCCGGCACCACCGCCCAGGACTTGGACCGTACGCAGCTGTGACACGTCGAATGGCTCCCGGAGCTCCGGAGTCGGCGGTATGTACAGACCAAGGATGCCAGTCCGTACGCACGTTCCGGGACTGACGAAACGTTGTTCCCGTCCTTGCGGCGACAGGCGACCGGGCCACCCCACCCGTTGGAGTGAGATCGGCGGCCCGGTATTGACACCAGAATCCGCTATCCGTCCGCCCGTGCCGTCGCCAGCAGCTCCTCGGCGTGGGCCCGTGCCGTCTCCGAGTCCTCCTGTCCGGCCAGCATCCGGGAGAGTTCGCGCACCCGGTCCTCGCCCTCCAGGATTGTGACGCCACTGCTCGTCACCGAGCCGTCCACCGTCTTCTCGACCAGCAGCTGCCGGTCGGCGAAGGCCGCCACCTGGGGCAGGTGCGTCACCACCACGACCTGCGCGGACCTGGCCAGCTTGGCCAGCCGACGGCCCACCTCGACGGCGGCCTTGCCGCCGACACCCGCGTCGACCTCGTCGAAGAGGTACGTCGGTACGGGGTCGGAACCCGCGAAGACCACCTCGACGGCGAGCATCACCCGCGACAGCTCACCGCCCGACGCCCCCTTGGCGATCGGCCGGGGCTGGGCCCCGGGGTGCGGTGCCAGCAGGAGTTCGACCTCGTCGGCGCCGGACGGCCCGTAGAGCACGCTCCGCCCGCCGATGTCGATGCCGGACGCCTCGTCCGCCGCCTCCGTCTGCCGGATGGCGAAGGACACACGGGCGTGCGGCATCGCGAGCGACGCCAGTTCCTCCGTCACCGCCCCGGCGAAACGTGCCGCCGCTTCCGTACGCGCGTCGGTCAGCGCCTGCCCGAGCCCGGAGAGCTCGCTGCGCAGCGCGTCGCGCTCCGCCGTCAGCTCACCGATGCGGTCGTCGTCGCCCTCGAGCTCCGTCAGCCGGGCAGCACCCTCCTCGGCCCAGGCGAGCACGGCGGAGACGTCCTGACCGTACTTGCGGGTCAGCGCTGTCAGCGCCGAGCGCCGCTCCTCGACGGCGGCGAGCCGCCGCGGGTCGGCGTCCAGCTGGTCGGCGTACCCGGCGAGTTCCCCGGACACGTCGGCGAGCAGGATGGAGATCTCGCCGATGCGGTCGGCGAGCGCGGCCAGCGCCGGGTCGTGGGCCCGCACGGCGTCCAGGGACCGGCCTGCCGCCGCGACGACGGTCGTGGCGTCCACGCCCTCCTGGTCCTCCGGGTCGCCCGCGAGCGCCGCGTGCGCGAGGGCCGCCGCGGAGGCGAGCGCCTCGGCGTGGCCGAGCCGCTCGGCCTCCGCGGCCAGTTCGGTGTCCTCACCGGGCAGTGGCTCGACCGCGGCGACCTCGTTGAGGCCGAAGCGCAGCAGATCCGCTTCCTGGGCCCGCTCCCTGGTACGCGTGGTGATCTCGTCGAGCTCCACGACGACCGCGCGCAGCCGCCGGTAGGCCGCCGCGTACTTGGTGTGCGGACCCTCGACGCCGTCGCCGGCGTACCGGTCGAGGGCCTGCCGCTGCCGCGCGGGCTTGAGCAGTCCCTGCTGGTCGGTCTGGCCGTGTACCGCCACGAGTTCGTCGGCGAGCTCGGCGAGGACCCCCACGGGCACCGATCTGCCCCCGAGGTGGGCGCGGGAGCGCCCCTCCGCCGAAACGGTACGGCTGATGAGCAGCGCACCGTCCTCGATCTCGGCCCCCGCCTCCTGGGCGCGCAGCGCCGCCGCGTCGCCCTCGGACACCGTGATCCGCCCCTCGACGACCGCGGCCTTGGCCCCGATCCGTACCAGGGCAGGGTCTGCACGCCCCCCGAGCAGTAGCCCCAGGCTGGTGACGACCATGGTCTTGCCCGCGCCGGTCTCGCCCGTCACCGCGGTGAAACCGGGTGACAGCTCGACCACCGCGTCGTCGATGACTCCGAGCGACCGTATCCGCATCTCCTCCAACACGGACATGACCTTACGAGGTCCGGACCCCGGTGCGCCAAGGGCCCCGGGTACCGGTTCACTCTCCCGGGCCCCGGGACCGCTTTCCGCTCAGTGCGGAGCGCCGCGCCAGCCCTGCACCGGAAGCGCGAACTTGGCGACCAGACGGTCCGTGAACGAGGCCTGGTGCAGCCGTGCCAGCCGTACGGGAACCGCACCGCGCCGCACTTCGACGCGTGCCCCCGCAGGCAGCTCGACGGTCCTGCGGCCGTCGCACCACAGCACCCCGTGCGGGGTGTGCGGCTGTACCTCGACCGCGAGTACCGAGTCGGGTGAGGTCACCAGCGGCTTGGCGAACAGCGCGTGGGCGCTGATCGGCACCATCAGCAGGGCCTCGACCTCGGGCCAGACGACGGGGCCGCCCGCCGAGAAGGCGTAGGCGGTCGAGCCGGTCGGCGTGGCGCAGACGATTCCGTCACAGCCGAAGCCGGTCACCGGCCGGCCGTCGATCTCGAGCACGACCTCCAGCATCCGCTCGGGCGAGACCTTCTGCACGGCCGCCTCGTTGAGCGCCCAGTCGGTGTGCACGATGTCGCCGTTGCTGTGGACGATGACGTCGAGCGTCATGCGCTCCTCGACCTGGTACGCGCGGGTGACGACCCGGTCGACGACCTTGTCGAGGTCGTCCCGCTCGGCCTCGGCGAGGAATCCGACGCGCCCGAGGTTGACGCCCAGCATGGGTACGCCGGATGCCCGGGAGATCTCGGCGCCGCGCAGCAGCGTCCCGTCCCCGCCGAGCACGATCAGCAGTTCGCAGCCGTCCACGGCCGCGGGCGTGGCATCGGTGACCGTCACCACGGACGGCGGAAGCGGCAGGTCGGCCGCCTCGACCGCCAGGACCCGGACGCCGAGGCCGTTGCGCAGCAGGCCCTGGACGACGAGCTCGGCGCTGCGGATCGCTGCCGAGCGGCCGGTGTGCGCCAGCAGGAAGACAGTTCGTACCGCGTTCTCGGGTTGTGCCGCATGCGTCGTCAACGAGGCCCCTCCGCCACTGCACGGTCGACATCCGCGGGATCCAGTTCAGGAGCTCCGGCCCGCAGCCACAGAAAGTACTCGACATTTCCCGACGGCCCGGGCAGCGGGCTCGCCGTGACACCCCGGACGCCGAGGCCCAGGAGGCCGGCCCGGCGCGCCACTTCCCGTACCGCTTCGGCCCGCAGCTCGGGGCTGCGGACCACACCACCGCTTCCGAGGCGCTCCTTGCCCACCTCGAACTGCGGCTTGACCATGAGGACCAGGTCCGCGTCGGGTGCTGCGCAGCGCGCCAGGGCGGGCAGTACGAGACCGAGCGGGATGAACGACAGATCGCCCACCACCAGGTCCACCGCCTCTCCGTCGAGCTGCTCCAGCGTCAGCTCCCGCACATTGGTACGGTCCTTGACGATGACGCGTTCATCCGACTGCAGGGACCAGGCCAGCTGCCCGTAGCCGACGTCGACGGCGACGACGTGCCTGGCTCCGGCCCGCAGCAGCACATCGGTGAATCCGCCCGTGGACGCGCCGGCGTCCAGGGCCCGTCGTCCTTCGACCTTCAGCCCGAGGGGGACGAAGGCGTCGAGCGCGCCCGCGAGTTTGTGCCCGCCGCGCGAGACGTACTCGGGGTCGCTGTCGTCCTTCACGACGACGACGGCGGCGCTCGTCTCGACCTGGGTGGCGGGCTTGGTCGCGGTGCTGCCGCCGACGGTCACCCGCCCCGCCGCGATCAGCTGGCTCGCGTGCTCGCGCGAGCGCGCGAGCTTGCGGCGCACCAGCTCGGCGTCGAGGCGGCGACGTGCCACTCCTGCCACTTCTCGTTCAGCTCCTGTTGTTGTACGGGGGTGCGGGTGCGGGTCCGGCGTCCAGCTCGGTCAGCGCGTCGCGCAGCCCGCGGTGTACATCCTCGTACACCGCGGTGTGCCCGTCCGCCGGGAGGTGGTCCGCGTCGGCCAGTCGCTCCAGCTGCGCATCGACCCCGGGATGCCCGGTGGCGGTGCGTGCGACACCGAGGGGGGCGGGCGGGGCCGGGTCGAAGGAGGGCGCGGGCGGCACGTCGGGCTGTGCCGCGGCCCCGGGTTCCGCGTCGCCCTCCTGTGCCGTCCCCGGCTCCGGCATCCAGTCGCTCATGCCCGAAACGCTACCCCGAACGGCTGGGGTACCGTCGGTGGCGATGGCGACCATGGCGGAGTGCCGCAGCGCACTCGACACACTTTCCGGCAACCTGGCAGGTGCCGACGGCGACGTACGCAGCGCTGCTGCTCTCGACCGCTCGCTGAGCTGCCACATCAAGGATCTCGACGTCACGTTCATCGGGCGGCTGTCGGGTGGCCGGATCCGGGTACTCGACACGGTCGAGGGTCCCCCCCGCGAGAAGGCCGAGATCCGGCTCGCGATGACCGGGGACGATCTGGTGGCCATGGTGAACGGCGAGCTCAATTTCGCGAAGGCCTGGGGCTCGGGCCGGGTCCGGCTGGAGGCGGGCTTCCGCGATCTGCTGAAGCTCAGGTCCCTGTTGTAGGCCGTGCCCCTCAGGCCCCGGCGGTGGCCCTGGCGCCGGCCCGCTTCCGGCGGGCGGCCGGGACCACGAGCGGTGTTCCCGTCTCCGGGTCGTCGATGACCTGGCACGGCAGCCCGAAGACCTCCTCCACCAGCTCCGCCGTGACCACATCGCCGGGGACGCCCTCGGCGACGATCTCGCCCCGGCGCATGGCGATGAGGTGGGTGGCGTACCGGGCGGCGTGGTTGAGGTCGTGCAGCACGGCGACCAGCGTGCGTCCCTGTGTCTCGTGGAGTTCGGCACACAGGTCGAGCACGTCGATCTGGTGCTGGATGTCGAGGTACGTCGTCGGCTCGTCGAGCAGGAGCAGCGGGGTCTGCTGGGCGAGCGCCATGGCGATCCAGACGCGCTGGCGCTGACCGCCGGACAGTTCGTCGACGTAGCGGTCGGCGAGGTCGCCGACTCCGGTGGACGCCATGGACTCCACGACGATCCGTTCGTCCTCGGGAGACCACTGGCGCAGCAGCCCCTGGTGCGGGTACCGGCCGCGCGAGACGAGGTCGGCGACCGTGATGCCGTCGGGGGCTATGGAGGTCTGGGGCAGCAGGCCCAGGGTCCTGGCGACCTTCTTCGCGGGCATCCGGTGGATGGCCTGTCCGTCCAGCAGGACCTCGCCCCGGCTCGGCCTCAGCATCCGGGACAGCGCGCGCAGCAGGGTCGACTTGCCGCAGGCGTTGGGACCGACGATCACCGTGAAGGAGTTGTCGGGGATCTCGACCGAGAGGTCCTCGGCGATGACGCGCTGGTCGTAGCCGAGGGTCACCGAGTCTGCGGTGAGGCGCTGCATGGTCGTACTCCCGGAGTTGATGGGGTTCGTCTGCGAGGTGTCCGGTGCCGCCACCGGTGTACCGGGCTTCATATGCGTCCCGCCTTGCGCTCGGACACCAGCAGCCACAGCAGGTAGCAGCCACCCAGCACACCGGTGACCACACCCACCGGAAGCCGGCGGTCCCCGAAGGCGTTCGTCGCGGTCCAGTCGGCGACGAGCAGCAGGGCCGCGCCCGTGCACGCCGCGGCGGCCAGGTTGGGGCCGGGCGAGCGGGTGAGCCTGCGGGCGACCTGCGGGGCGCTCAGCGAGACGAAGACGATGGGGCCGGCGGCAGCCGTGGCGACGGCGACGAGGATCACGGCGCAGCCCAGCAGGACGAGCCGGGTGCGTTCCACCCGTACGCCCAGGGCGTGTGCGGCGTCGTCGCCCATCTCCAGCATGCGCAGGGCGCGTCCGTGGCCCAGGACCAGGGGGACGAGAACGCCGCAGACCGCGAGGAGCGGCCAGACCTGGGCCCAGTCCCGGCCGTCGAGTGAGCCTGTCATCCAGACGACGGCGCGGGTGGCGTCGACGAGGTTGGCCTTGGTGATCAGGTAGTGGATGGCCGCGGTGAGCATCGCGGCCGCGCCGATGCCGACGAGGACGAGCCGGTAGCCGTGCACCCCCCGCTTCCAGGCCAGCAGGTAGACGGCGACACCGGTGAGCACGCCTCCGGCCACGGCCCCCGCGGCGACCTCGGTCGGCCCTCCGTGGAAGAGCACGATCACGGTGAGGGCGCCGACCGCGGAGCCCTGGCCGAAGCCGAGCACGTCGGGGCTGCCCAGCGGGTTGCGGGAGACGCTCTGGAAGACGGCTCCGCCCACGCCGAGCGCGGCACCGACCAGGAGTCCGACCAGGACCCTCGGCAGGCGCAGGTCCGTGACGATGAACTCCTGCTGGAAGGTCCCGTTGCCGAACAGCGTGGTGAGGACCTCGCCCGGCGTCATGGAGTAGTCGCCGCTGCCGGTGAGCACCACGGCCGCCGCTGCCGCCACCAGGGCGAGCAGCACGATCACGACGAGCGCCCGGACGTCCACCCGGAAGGAGAAGCCGCCGGCGGTCCGTACGGCGCGGACGGACTTCGCTGTGTCCTGCGGGGCCTTCACAGCTGGGCCATCCTCTTGCGTCGTACGAGATGGATGAAGACGGGTCCGCCGAGCAGTGCGGTGACGATGCCGACCTGCAGTTCGGAGGGGCGAGCCATGACCCGGCCGACCACATCCGCGCCGAGCAGCAGCACGGGCGACAGCACGGCCGCGTACGGCAGGATCCACCGCATGTCCGGCCCCGTGATGGTGCGGACGAGGTGCGGGATCATCAGCCCGATGAAGACGATCGGCCCGCAGGCGGCGGTGGCCGCCCCGCAGAGCAGGGTGACGGCCGCCATCGCGAGGACGCGGGTCCGGGTCAGATGGGCACCGAGCGCCCTGGCCGTGTCGTCGCCCATCTCCAGGGCGTTCAGCGGCCGGGCGATGAGGAGCGCGAGCAGCACGCCGAGCGCGATGAACGGCCACACCTTGCCGACGGTCTCCATGGTGGCGGAGGCCAGCGAACCGACGGTCCAGAACCGGAGCCGGTCCAGCGCCGCCGCGTCCAGCAGCTGTACGGCGTTGACGTAGCCGAACAGCGCCGCGGTGACCGCCGTACCGGCGAGCGCGAGCCGCACCGGGTTCGCGGACCGGCTGCCGCCCAGCAGATACACGGCCACGGACACCACCGCGGCACCGGCGAACGCGAACCAGACGTACCCCGTCAGCGAGGTGACGCCGAAGAAGCTGATCGCGGAGACGACCGCCGCGGCAGCGCCCGCGTTGACACCCAGCAGGCCGGGCTCGGCGAGCGGGTTACGGGTCAGGGCCTGCATCACCGCGCCGGAGAGGCCGAGTGCCGCCCCGACGATCAGCCCGAGCACGGTCCGCGGGACGCGCACGTCCCGTACGAGGACGTCACCGTTGGTTCCCGAGTAGTGAAACAGGCCGTGCCAGACCTCGGACAGGGGCAGCGCCTTGGCCCCGATCGCGACACTCGCGAGGCAGACCAGGACCAGGACGCCCACGGCTGCCAGCAGACCTGCGGCACGCACCGCATGACGCGCGGGGCGCGTGGGCTTTTCCGGCGTGGCCGCGGGGCCGGCGCTCGATTCGGGGGGACTCTCAACCAACACCGGGTTAGGTTAGCCTACCCTCCAGTTGTCTCACCTGGCCGGTTCGGCGTGCGCCTCCGCCCCGGCGCCTACAGCCCGAGCCTGGCCACCGCCTTCGCCGAGTCGAGCCCGCAGGCACCTTCACCGGCGTACGTCCATGCCGCACCGCACAGGGCCCTCAGCCCGTCCAACGGATCGCCGTCGCCCTCCAGCACCAGGGCGTCCCCCTGTGCCTCGGCCGTCCAGCCACCACAGCTGACCCGGCCGCCCTCCTCCGCCACCTCCGGCTGACCGGTGAGCAGCCCCCGAAGGTCCCGGTCCACATACGTCGGCCGGTACTTCGGCTCGGCGGCCAGCAACTGTGCCGCGTCGGTCACGCCGGTGAGCACCAGCAGCGAGTCGACTCCTCCGTTGAACGCGCCCTCGATGTCCGTGTCCAGCCGGTCCCCGACGACCAGCGGCCTCTCGGCACCGGTCCGCAGGACCGTCTCCCGGTGCATCGGGGGCAACGGCTTGCCGGCGACCTGCGGCTCGGCACCGGTGGCGATGCGTACGACCTCCACCGCCGCACCGTTGCCCGGCGCTATGCCGCGGGCGCCGGGAATCGTCAGGTCCGTATTGGACGCGAACCACACTGCCCCGCGCGCGATCGCGTACGCCGCCTCGGCGAACCGCCCCCACGCCAGGTCCGGTCCGCCGTACCCCTGCGCCACCGCCACCGGCTCGTCGTCCACCGACTCCACCGGCACCAGCCCCCGCTCGCGCAGGGCGACGCGCAGCCCTTCCCCGCCGACCACGAGCACCCTGGCCCCGGAGGGCAGTTGATCGGCCATCAGCCGGGCCACCGCCTGCGCCGACGTGATCACATCGGCGGGCTCCGCCGGCACCCCGAGCTCCGTCAGGTGCTCCGCCACCGCGTCGGGGGTGCGCAGGGCGTTGTTCGTGACGTACGCCAGCCGCATCCCGCCCTCACGTGCGCTGCCCAGCGATTCGACGGCGTGGACGATGGCGTGCCCGCCCGCGTACACCACCCCGTCGAGATCGAGCAGAGCCGTGTCGTACGCCTCGCTCAGCGCCGTGGTGCTCCCGAGCGGCCGTGACCTGTACTGCTGACTCATATGCCTGTGCTCCTCTTTCCATGCCTCTGCCCCGATCATCGCGCATATAGGGACCGCACATACGATGCACAAATGAACACATCAGGGCCCGCCGAGCAGGGACTGCGGCTGATCCCCTTCCGCGGGCTGCGGTACGTCCCCGAGCGGGTCGGCAGCCTTGCCGCGGTGACCTCACCGCCGTACGACGTCGTGGTCAGGCCCGACGGGCTGCACCACCTGGAGTCCGCGGACCCGCACAACATCGTGCGGCTGATCCTTCCGCAGGCCGGCACCGCCGCGGCGCGCCACCAGCAGGCAGCCGAGACCCTGAAGCGCTGGCTCGCCGAGGGCGTTCTCGCTCCGGACCCCGTCCCGGCGCTCTACGTCTACGAACAGCGACGCGGCGGAATCCTGCAGCGTGGTGTGATCGGGGCCCTGGCGCTCTCCCCCGCCGGCGAGGGCATCGTGCTCCCGCACGAAGACGTCATGGCCGATGTCGTGGAGGACCGCGCCGACCTGATGCGCACCGCGGCGGCCCACCTCGAACCTCTGCTGCTCAGCTACGTCAGCGACGGCGCGCGAGCGGGAGCGAACGCCGTCATCGAACGCGTGCTGGAACGCCTCCCGCTGCTCACCACCACGACGGAGGACGGCTTCAGCCACCGCCTCTGGGCCGTCACCGATCCCGGCGAGCACGCGGAGATCCAGGCGGATCTCTCCCGCCGCCAGGCGCTGATCGCCGACGGCCACCATCGTTGGGCCACCTATCTCCGGCTCCAGAAGGAACAGCCGGCGCCGGGCCCCTGGGACTTCGGGCTGGTCCTCCTCGTCGATACGGCCCGCTATCCCCTGCAGGTCCGTGCCATCCACCGGCTGCTGCACCGCCTTCCGGTCGCCGAGGCGATCGAGGCCCTGGGCAGCAGCTTCCGGGTCAGGGAGATCGAGGGGCCGCTCCCCCGGGCCCTCGACGCGCTCACGGAGGCCGCCGCGGAGGGCAACGCCTTTCTGTTCGCCGGCGACGGCAGTTTCCACCTCGTCGACCGGCCGGACGGAGACCTCCTCGCCCGCACGGTTCGTGCCGACCGGCCGGCGGCCTGGCGGGCACTGGACGCGACCGTGCTGCACTCCACACTCCTGGACCATGTCTGGAGGATTCCCGACGCGCCGGAGCACATCGCGTACATCCACGACACCGCGGCGGCCGTCGAGCAGGCCGAGCGGCACAATGCCACGGCGGTGCTGATGCATCCGGTCCGCGAGGACGTCGTCCGGGACCTGGCCAGACAGGGCGTCACCATGCCCCGCAAGTCGACCTCGTTCGGCCCCAAGCCGGCCACGGGTCTCGTTCTGCGCAGTCTCGACACGGACTGAGGACGGGCGACAAACAGAAGAGGGCGGCACCCGTCACGGGTGCCGCCCTCCTTCTTTCAGCCGTTCAGCGCTTACGCCTTCGCGGAACCCTCCGCGTCGTCGTCGTCGACTTCCTCGATCTCCAGGTCGTCCTCGTCGTAGTACTCCTCGACGCCGTCGTCCTCGTCCTGCTCCGCGGCGCCCGGCGCCTCGGCCTCGGCCTCGGCCTCGGCCACAGCCGGGTGCTCGTCGTCCTCACCCATGGCGTCGACGAACTCCACACCGTCGAGCTGGGCGAGCCGGTCCGACGCGTCGGTCGCCCCGTCCTTGTCCGCCTCGAGGGCCTTGCCGAACCACTCACGTGCCTCGTCCTCGCGCCCGGCTTCCAGGAGTGCGTCCGCGTACGCGTACCGCAGGCGCGGCGTCCACGAGTGCACGGAGCTGGAGGCGAGCTCGGGGCCCTGCAGGGTGACGATTGCCGCGTCGATCTGCCCCATGTCCCTGCGGGCTCCGGCGGCTACCAGGCGCATCTCGACCTGGCCTGCCTTGTCCAGCTTCTGGACCTCGGGCCCACCGGCCATGTCCATCGCCCGCTCGGGCCTGCCGAGTCCGCGCTCGCAGTCGGCCATGACGGGCCACAGGTCCACGGAGCCGGTCATGCGACGGGACGCCCTGAACTCGGCCAGTGCCTCCGCGTACTTCTGCGTCGCGTACGCCGCGAAGCCGGCCGCCTCACGCACCGCTGCGACGCGCGAGGCAAGACGCAGTGCGATACGCGAGTACGCGTATGCCTGCTCGGGGTCCTCATCGAGGAGGCGGGCCACCATCACGAGGTTACGAGCGACGTCATCGGCCAGGGTCTTGGGCAGGCTGTACAGCTCCTGCCGGACATCCTTGTCGATCTCTTGGCCCGTGACGTCGTCCGGGATGGGAAGCCGCTTGATCGGCTCACGGTCGCGGTCGTCGCGACCCTGGTAACCACCGCGGTCGTCGCGACCCTGGTAGCCACCGCGGTCGTTGTCGCGACGGGGCGCACGGTCCCGGTCACGGCTCCTGTCGTCACGACCACCACGGTCGTCGCGGCGGAAGCCACCACCGGTGCTGCCGCCACGGTTGTCGTCACGGCGGAAGCCACCACCGGTGCTGCCGCCACGGTTGTCGTCACGACGGAAGCCACCGCCGGTGCTGCCGCCACGGTTGTCGTCGCGGCGGGGGCCGCTGCTGGGACGGTCGTCACGGCGCTCAAACCCACCGGTGGGGCGACCGCCACGGTCGTCACGCTGACCACCGCGGTACCCACCACGCTCGTCATCACGACGCGGCGCACGATCATCACGACGGAAGCCAAAGCCGGCGGTGCCACCACGGCTGTCGTCCCGGCGGGGGCCGCTGCTGGGACGGTCGTCACGGCGCTCGAAGCCGCCGCTGGGGCGACCACCGCGGTCCTCACGGCGCTCAAACCCACCGGTGGGGCGACCGCCACGGTCGTCACGCTGACCACCGCGGTACCCACCACGCTCGTCATCACGACGCGGCGCACGATCATCACGACGGAAACCGCCGCCGGCGGTGCCACCACGGCTGTCATCACGGCGGAAGCCACCACCGGTGCTGCCACCACGGCTGTCATCGCGACGGGGGCCGCTGCTGGGACGGTCATCACGCCGCGGAGCACGGTCATCACGACGGAAGCCGCCGCCGGTGCTGCCGCCACGGCTGTCGTCCCGGCGGGGGCCGCTGCTGGGACGGTCGTCACGGCGCTCAAACCCACCGGTGGGGCGACCGCCACGGTCGTCACGCTGACCACCGCGGTACCCACCACGCTCGTCATCACGACGCGGCGCACGATCATCACGACGGAAACCGCCGCCGGCGGTGCCACCACGGCTGTCATCACGGCGGAAGCCACCACCGGTGCTGCCACCACGGCTGTCATCGCGACGGGGGCCGCTGCTGGGACGGTCATCACGCCGCGGAGCACGGTCATCACGACGGAAGCCGCCGCCGGTGCTGCCGCCACGGCTGTCGTCCCGGCGGGGGCCGCTGCTGGGACGGTCGTCACGGCGCTCGAAGCCACCGGTGGGGCGACCGCCACGGTCGTCACGCTGACCACCGCGGTACCCACCACGCTCGTCATCACGACGCGGCGCACGATCATCACGACGGAAGCCACCGCCGGTGCTGCCACCACGGCTGTCATCGCGACGGAAGCCACCGCCGGTGCTGCCACCACGGCTGTCGTCCCGGCGGGGGCCGCCGCCGGTGCTGCCACCACGGCTGTCGTCCCGGCGGGGGCCGCTGGCACGGTCGTTGGTGTCACGTCGAGGCGCGCCGGACCGGTCGTCACGACCGCCACGGAAACCGCCCCTGTCACCGCCGTCACGGCGACGCGGCTCGCGCTCCGGACGGTCGTCGGAAGAGTTGGTGGACATGGGGGTGACTCCTGTCATCGGGTACCACAGACATTCTCGCGCAGCCGACCATCCGACGCGCTTCGACAAAAACAAAAGGACCCTTGGTCCCAGCATGAACGCTGGGACCAAGGGTCCTTGAAAGATTGTTCGGCGGCGTCCTACTCTCCCACAGGGTCCCCCCTGCAGTACCATCGGCGCTGAAAGGCTTAGCTTCCGGGTTCGGAATGTAACCGGGCGTTTCCCTAACGCAATGACCACCGAAACACTATCGGCCAGCTCCGCAATGAAAAGCAGAGCATCGGCACTTAGCGAACAAGCACACTTTTCAATTAAGTAGTGAAACTGTTCAACCAGCACGACTATTCGTGGCCTGGGAACAACACAGTGGACGCGAGCAACTGAGGACAAGCCCTCGGCCTATTAGTACCAGTCAGCTCCACCCGTTACCGGGCTTCCACATCTGGCCTATCAACCCAGTCGTCTACTGGGAGCCTTAACCACTCAAGGTGGTGGGAATACTCATCTCGAAGCAGGCTTCCCGCTTAGATGCTTTCAGCGGTTATCCTTTCCGAACGTAGCCAACCAGCCATGCCCTTGGCAGGACAACTGGCACACCAGAGGTTCGTCCGTCCCGGTCCTCTCGTACTAGGGACAGCCCTTCTCAATATTCCTACGCGCACAGCGGATAGGGACCGAACTGTCTCACGACGTTCTAAACCCAGCTCGCGTACCGCTTTAATGGGCGAACAGCCCAACCCTTGGGACCGACTCCAGCCCCAGGATGCGACGAGCCGACATCGAGGTGCCAAACCATCCCGTCGATATGGACTCTTGGGGAAGATCAGCCTGTTATCCCCGGGGTACCTTTTATCCGTTGAGCGACAGCGCTTCCACAAGCCACTGCCGGATCACTAGTCCCGACTTTCGTCCCTGCTCGACCCGTCGGTCTCACAGTCAAGCTCCCTTGTGCACTTACACTCAACACCTGATTGCCAACCAGGCTGAGGGAACCTTTGGGCGCCTCCGTTACTCTTTAGGAGGCAACCGCCCCAGTTAAACTACCCATCAGACACTGTCCCTGATCCGGATCACGGACCTAGGTTAGACATCCAGCACGACCAGAGTGGTATTTCAACGACGACTCCACAACCACTGGCGTGGCCGCTTCAAAGTCTCCCACCTATCCTACACAAGCCGAACCGAACACCAATATCAAACTATAGTAAAGGTCCCGGGGTCTTTCCGTCCTGCTGCGCGAAACGAGCATCTTTACTCGTAGTGCAATTTCACCGGGCCTATGGTTGAGACAGTCGAGAAGTCGTTACGCCATTCGTGCAGGTCGGAACTTACCCGACAAGGAATTTCGCTACCTTAGGATGGTTATAGTTACCACCGCCGTTTACTGGCGCTTAAGTTCTCAGCTTCGCACACCCGAAAGTGCACTAACCGGTCCCCTTAACGTTCCAGCACCGGGCAGGCGTCAGTCCGTATACATCGCCTTACGGCTTCGCACGGACCTGTGTTTTTAGTAAACAGTCGCTTCTCGCTGGTCTCTGCGGCCACCCCCAGCTCAGGAAGCAAGTTCCCTCACCAGTGATGGCCCCCCTTCTCCCGAAGTTACGGGGGCATTTTGCCGAGTTCCTTAACCATAGTTCACCCGAACGCCTCGGTATTCTCTACCTGACTACCTGAGTCGGTTTAGGGTACGGGCCGCCATGAAACTCGCTAGAGGCTTTTCTCGACAGCATAGGATCATCCACTTCACCACAATCGGCTCGGCATCAGGTCTCAGCCTTAATGTGTGACGGATTTACCTGCCACACGGCCTACACCCTTACCCCGGGACTACCACCGCCCGGGCTGGACTACCTTCCTGCGTCACCCCATCGCTTACCTAATACAAGTCTGGTTCATCGGCTCCACCACTACCCTCAACTCCGAAGAGATCGGGCCGGCTTCACGGACTTAGCATCGCCTGATTCAGTATTGGGCGTTTCAAAGCGGGTACCGGAATATCAACCGGTTGTCCATCGACTACGCCTGTCGGCCTCGCCTTAGGTCCCGACTTACCCTGGGCAGATCAGCTTGACCCAGGAACCCTTAGTCAATCGGCGCACACGTTTCTCACGTGTGTATCGCTACTCATGCCTGCATTCTCACTCGTGAACCGTCCACAACTCGCTTCCGCGGCTGCTTCACCCGGCACACGACGCTCCCCTACCCATCCCAGCCCCCGTTGGGGGTATGTGCTGGAATGACACGACTTCGGCGGTACGCTTGAGCCCCGCTACATTGTCGGCGCGGAATCACTTGACCAGTGAGCTATTACGCACTCTTTCAAGGGTGGCTGCTTCTAAGCCAACCTCCTGGTTGTCTCTGCGACTCCACATCCTTTCCCACTTAGCGTACGCTTAGGGGCCTTAGTCGATGCTCTGGGCTGTTTCCCTCTCGACCATGGAGCTTATCCCCCACAGTCTCACTGCCGTGCTCTCACTTACCGGCATTCGGAGTTTGGCTAAGGTCAGTAACCCGGTAGGGCCCATCGCCTATCCAGTGCTCTACCTCCGGCAAGAAACACACGACGCTGCACCTAAATGCATTTCGGGGAGAACCAGCTATCACGGAGTTTGATTGGCCTTTCACCCCTAACCACAGGTCATCCCCCAGGTTTTCAACCCTGGTGGGTTCGGTCCTCCACGAAGTCTTACCTCCGCTTCAACCTGCCCATGGCTAGATCACTCCGCTTCGGGTCTTGAGCGCGCTACTAAATCGCCCTATTCGGACTCGCTTTCGCTACGGCTTCCCCACACGGGTTAACCTCGCAACACACCGCAAACTCGCAGGCTCATTCTTCAAAAGGCACGCAGTCACGACTGCTGTTCCGAAGAACAACAGCGACGCTCCCACGGCTTGTAGGCACACGGTTTCAGGTACTATTTCACTCCGCTCCCGCGGTACTTTTCACCATTCCCTCACGGTACTATCCGCTATCGGTCACCAGGGAATATTTAGGCTTAGCGGGTGGTCCCGCCAGATTCACACGGGATTTCTCGGGCCCCGTGCTACTTGGGTGTCTCTTAAACGAGCCGTTGATGTTTCAGCTACGGGGGTCTTACCCTCTACGCCGGACCTTTCGCATGTCCTTCGCCTACACCAACGGTTTCTGACTCGTCTCACAGTCGGCAGACCATGAAAAAGAGATCCCACAACCCCGCATGCGCAACCCCTGCCGGGTATCACACGCATACGGTTTGGCCTCATCCAGTTTCGCTCGCCACTACTCCCGGAATCACGGTTGTTTTCTCTTCCTGCGGGTACTGAGATGTTTCACTTCCCCGCGTTCCCTCCACACTGCCTATGTGTTCAGCAGTGGGTGACAGCCCATGACGACTGCCGGGTTTCCCCATTCGGAAACCCCCGGATCAAAGCTTGGTTGACAGCTCCCCGGGGACTATCGTGGCCTCCCACGTCCTTCATCGGTTCCTGGTGCCAAGGCATCCACCGTGCGCCCTTAAAAACTTGGCCACAGATGCTCGCGTCCACTGTGCAGTTCTCAAACAACGACCAGCCACCCATCACCCCGTTCCGAAGAACGAGTGCACTGGGGCCGGCAACCGAAGATCCAGACTCAACGAGCCCGTACCTTCAGATACCCAACAGCGTGCCCGACCCGACCGATCCCTCTCACTTTCCACGCCGAAGCAGTACTCGCAAAAACAACCTGTCGTGCCGAATAGTCAACGTTCCACCCATGAGCAACCACCGTCGAACATTTGCCGACGAAATGGTCTCTGGATTCCCCGAAGAGAACCTAGATGCTCCTTAGAAAGGAGGTGATCCAGCCGCACCTTCCGGTACGGCTACCTTGTTACGACTTCGTCCCAATCGCCAGTCCCACCTTCGACAGCTCCCTCCCACAAGGGGTTGGGCCACCGGCTTCGGGTGTTACCGACTTTCGTGACGTGACGGGCGGTGTGTACAAGGCCCGGGAACGTATTCACCGCAGCAATGCTGATCTGCGATTACTAGCAACTCCGACTTCATGGGGTCGAGTTGCAGACCCCAATCCGAACTGAGACCGGCTTTTTGAGATTCGCTCCGCCTCGCGGCATCGCAGCTCATTGTACCGGCCATTGTAGCACGTGTGCAGCCCAAGACATAAGGGGCATGATGACTTGACGTCGTCCCCACCTTCCTCCGAGTTGACCCCGGCAGTCTCCTGTGAGTCCCCATCACCCCGAAGGGCATGCTGGCAACACAGAACAAGGGTTGCGCTCGTTGCGGGACTTAACCCAACATCTCACGACACGAGCTGACGACAGCCATGCACCACCTGTATACCGACCACAAGGGGGGCACCATCTCTGATGCTTTCCGGTATATGTCAAGCCTTGGTAAGGTTCTTCGCGTTGCGTCGAATTAAGCCACATGCTCCGCTGCTTGTGCGGGCCCCCGTCAATTCCTTTGAGTTTTAGCCTTGCGGCCGTACTCCCCAGGCGGGGAACTTAATGCGTTAGCTGCGGCACCGACGACGTGGAATGTCGCCAACACCTAGTTCCCAACGTTTACGGCGTGGACTACCAGGGTATCTAATCCTGTTCGCTCCCCACGCTTTCGCTCCTCAGCGTCAGTAATGGCCCAGAGATCCGCCTTCGCCACCGGTGTTCCTCCTGATATCTGCGCATTTCACCGCTACACCAGGAATTCCGATCTCCCCTACCACACTCTAGCTAGCCCGTATCGAATGCAGACTCGGGGTTAAGCCCCGAGCTTTCACATCCGACGTGACAAGCCGCCTACGAGCTCTTTACGCCCAATAATTCCGGACAACGCTCGCACCCTACGTATTACCGCGGCTGCTGGCACGTAGTTAGCCGGTGCTTCTTCTGCAGGTACCGTCACTTGCGCTTCTTCCCTGCTGAAAGAGGTTTACAACCCGAAGGCCGTCATCCCTCACGCGGCGTCGCTGCATCAGGCTTTCGCCCATTGTGCAATATTCCCCACTGCTGCCTCCCGTAGGAGTCTGGGCCGTGTCTCAGTCCCAGTGTGGCCGGTCGCCCTCTCAGGCCGGCTACCCGTCGTCGCCTTGGTAGGCCATTACCCCACCAACAAGCTGATAGGCCGCGGGCTCATCCTTCACCGCCGGAGCTTTTAACCCCGTCCCATGCAGGACAGAGTATTATCCGGTATTAGACCCCGTTTCCAGGGCTTGTCCCAGAGTGAAGGGCAGATTGCCCACGTGTTACTCACCCGTTCGCCACTAATCCACCCCGAAGGGCTTCATCGTTCGACTTGCATGTGTTAAGCACGCCGCCAGCGTTCGTCCTGAGCCAGGATCAAACTCTCCATGAATGTTTTCCCGTAATCGGGAGAGCACCATAAAAGAGCGGGACAACCAACCGGAATAGGGCTGGTCATCCACAGCGTCCTCGCTGATGTTGCCTACCCGCCACATGGGCCAGTAGGACTTCAAAGGAACCACCAACCCACCGAAGTGGGCCGGGGTATCAACAAATTTGGCGTTGACTTTTGGCACGCTGTTGAGTTCTCAAGGAACGGACGCTTCCTTCGGTCCCGTTTCACCGGGGCCCTCCGGGCGCTTCCCTTCGTTCTTGCGTTTCCGACTCTATCAGACTCTTTCGTGTCCGATTCCCGGCCGAAGCGGGCCCCCTGCGAAGCAGGAGAATTCTTACTGCGCTTTCCAGTTCTTCGCTTTCGCGCTTTCCCTTTCCAGCGATTCCAACTTTACCAGACTCTTTTCCGTTCCGTTTCCGGTCCGAATGTGATTCCGGTGGCCTGTGGACTGGCCTTTGCCTTTCGGCATGTTCACTACGCTAGCCGATTTCCGTGGCGACTCATAATCGAGCCGCGGGACAATTTCGGCATGCCGAAATTGCACCCGTCAGGGCGAATCGAAGGTAGTGGTTGGCCCTCTCCCGATGCTCCGACCCGGTCCGATGGACCGTGCCAACAACAACTGCATCCGTTCAAGCGGCTCGGACTACATTAGGCAACGGGCAGGGGCGAGTCAAGTTGCGCGGCGGCGTGGCGCATGGGCCTGTAAGGGCTCACCGTGGGGTCGCCGTCGATCCAGAAGCGCCACGGCTGATGGGAACCGTCACCGCCCACCCCGGTGCGCGGGCCGCTTCGCACCTGGTCACGAAGTGGCGGGGTGCCACGCAGCAAGGACAGGGGGCGGCACGGTCCTTCTACGACATCGCTGCCGTTGAGCGTTCGGTCGACTCCGAGGGCCATGGCCAGGCGGGCCGGCCCTTTGGCCAGTTCTCTGTCATTGCGGGCCGAGAACCGACGTTTGCGGGCCGTCTCGGCACCCTCGCCGATCTCGCCGGCCCGGAGCAGGACACCGCTCGCCGTCGGGCCACACGCGAGGTTCAGACAGTGCCACATCCATAGGTACGTCAGGCATGTACGTCGTTGGGCAGCATCGGCAAAGCGACGACAAGCAGGAGACGGGCAGTGCGAGCGATCATCTACGCCAGGCTCAGCCCCACCCCGAGGGGCGAGGAATCCAAGGGTGGGAACCTGACACAACAGGTCGAGCTGAGTCAGGCGCTGTGCGACCGGAAGGGCTGGTCAGTCGTAGTCACGATCGTTGAGAAGGACACGTCGGCTTCGACGAAGCGGGGAACCAAGCGGAGCGCGGAGTGGGAACGCGTCAAAGCTCTGGTGGAGGACGGTAAGGCGGACGCCATCGTGTCCCGCCACTACGACCGCATATGTACCGCACCCCCGGGGATCTTGAAGACCTGGTGGACCTGGCCGAGGCGACCGGCGTCACGCTGGCAGCGGCACAGGCGCAGGGAGTGCTCGACCTGTCCACCCCGTCCGGCCGTCTCGCTGCTCGCATCGGCGCTGTGGTGGCTCGCAACGAGACCGAGATGCGAGTCGAGCGTCAGGTGCTCGGACACCAGCGGCGCAGGGAGTCGGGGAGGCCCTTCTGGAGTACTCGCCCCTTCGGCTTCGAGCGGGACGGCAGGCACCGGGAAGCGGAGGCGGAGGCCCTGCGGCAGGCGTACCGGGATGTCCTGGCCGGCGTCACCCTCTGGTCCATCGCGAAGGACTGGAACACGCGTGGCCTGCTCTCGCCGCACGGCAAGGAGTGGCGCAGCTCGAACCTCCGGGTGGTCCTCTTGAAGCCGAGGAACGCGGGAATCCAGACGTACTCGCAGTGGGTCGAGAAGCGGGACGGGACGCGCGTGCGGCGGACCGAGGAGACCGGCGCGGGCAACTGGGAGGCGATCGTCTCCGAGGGCATGTTCCGGGCCCTGGTCCGCTACCTGAGCGACCCGGAGCGCAACACGGGCGGCGGCGGCAAGCGCAAGGCCCTGCTGTCCGGCGTGGTCCGCTGCTCGAAGTGCCAGGCCATCGTCACTCAGGGGTGGAGCAAGAAGAACGCGGCAGGCGAGCGGTACCGCATCTAGACCTGTTCGGGTGGCCGGTGCATCACCTGCCCGGCTGACCCGCTGGACTCCTTCGTAGTCAGGAAGGTCATCGACAGGGCCGAGGAGTGGAACGCTGCACCGGCCACAGATGCCGCAGACGAGGAGCGGGAGGCCGAGCTGCTGGCCAAGGAGACGGCCGCATCCGAGAGGCGGACCGCCCTGGCGGAGATGTTCGCCGTAGGGGACATCGACGCGTCGGCCCTGCGAACGGGCATCGGCAGGTGTGACGCCGACCTGACCGAGATCCGGGCCGAGCTGGCAGACCTGGCATCGCAGCGGGTGCGTGTCGACCTCGGCGACATCGAGTACCTGTGGGAGGAGCTGGACTACGAGGACCCCGACCGCATCGACTACGTGCGGACCGTCGTCATGCGGGTCTGCGAGCGCGTCGAGTCGATGCCGCGCGGTCGCGGGGTCCGATCCTTCAAGGGCGAGCACTGCCGGATCACGTTCCGGAACCCTTGAGATCCGACCGCGGAGAGCCGAGTCGGCCGTCGGCGCTCGGTGAGCACTGGCCCTGTCTGACGAGTGTCGGGCAGGGCCCTTCGCCATGCCCGTCGAGGAAGCGCGCCTTTCGCTTCCCAGTTCATGCAACAACGTGCATGAGTCACGTCCGTGCATGGACGGCCGCAAGCGGCCCCTTTACGGTCGTCTCAGGCGGCCTGACCGGGCCGCCAAGTCAAGGCCTTCGCTCCCCCGCAAAGGGAAGGACTCGTGGAGGTCCCCGAGAGCGTTCTTCGGGAGGCCGTTCGTGCTCTTGGATGGTGAGGAGTGGCGGGCGACGCTCCGAGGCTTCCAGTCGGAGGCGTGGCGACTGGAAACCCTGCCCCAGTACCTCGTGCCGCAGGGGGCGGAAGAGCTCGAAGCCTTCCGGGCAGGCAAGCGCGTCGACCCGCACGCCTACTCCTCCGCGTACACGGAAGACCTGAAGCGGTTGCGCGGCGAGGGTAAGAGCAAGGGGCGAGTACACGTCCTGACTCGACCGCTCTCCGAGTACCTGCGCTTCGAGTTCTCCCGGTACTACGCCCCACACGGGGTCGCCGGGGAGGACATCCGCATCCTTGACGTGACCGAGCGAGAGAACCCGTTGCCGGAAGTCCGGGGACTTCTGGATGTTCGACCGCTCGACGGTCGTCCTGATGCACTACGAGGGCGACGGCACGCAGATCAGCCGGGAGCTGTACGAGGGCGACCCTGCGCCGTTCATCGAGCGGCAGCGCATCGCCGTTGCCGAGTCGGTTCCCTTCCTGGAGTACGCGGAGCGCGTGACGGAGTGACGTTCGAAGCTGAGCAGCTTGGCGAGTCTGGTACTGAACTGTGGCTCGGGAGATTCCGAGGGCCTTGGCGATGGCACTGACGCTCTCTCCCAGATCGCCTGGACAGCTGGTGCGAGCTGCTCGTCGATCTGGCCTGGAGGTTGCCGACCCGGACGAGAACGGTGGGATGCGTTCCTTCGTAAGACGTCATCGCAGGAGGACAGAAGCGGAGTACGACATCAGACCCGGCGGGCCCCCGCCAGCAGGCACTCGACCGGCCAGGGATGCGCCACAGGGCGCGCTCGCGGACGATCACGCACCGACTGACCCAACTCTCCGCACCGACTCACCGGCGGGCCGTCAGCAAGGCGCACAGCGAGTCAGGCTCCTGTGGTCGGTTTGGCTCTCGGGCTCAGTCGGTACGCCGAGACCGTTGGATCGTCGGCAAGGTAGAACCGGTGTTGCCAGTCGTGGGCCTTGCTCACGCCTACCCGAGGACCAACCCGGATGAGCGCGGCAGGCACCGGCTCCCCCTCGGACAGCGTGACCGAGGGACCCGTTAGGAGGTCTGCGCCGTTGTGCTCTGCCGTGATGCCGAGTGCCTGGCCGACGTTCCCCGGACCGCGAGCGAGACGTGGACTCTCGACCTTCGCCCCTCGCCGCTTGCGTGCCAGGTCTTCACCCTCGATGACCCTGCCTGCCCGGATGAGGACACCCGAGGCGATGCCATCCGTACCGGTGACCACGTTGGCGCACCAGTGGAGACCGTGGGACCGGTAGACGTAGAGGTGTCCTGCGGGCCCGAACATGGTGGCATTGCGGGCAGTCCGGCCCCCGTAGGCGTGGGAAGCTGGATCAGTCATACCGGAATACGCCTCGGTCTCCGTGATGGCGATGCTCACGGTTCCCTCGGGGGTCTTGCAGGTGAGGACGGTCCCGAGCAGCTTGGGGGCGACCTCTTCGGCAGGATGGGCGAGGAAGTCGATGTTCATGCTGACCGCCTTGACATCCCGTACGTGAAGTAGACGTACGAATGACCGGGCGGGCCGAACATCACGCTGTTGCGTGGTGTGGAACCGCGGAAGGCGTGGGAGCCGGGATCGATCTCGCCTGCGTACGCCTCCACCTCGGTCAGCCGCAGCTCGATGGGGCCGTCCTCACCGGCGCGGACGAGCACGCGGCCCAGGAGGTCGGGGGCCACGTCCAGGACCGGCCGGTCGAAGAAGTCCCGCGTCAGCGGCGTACGGTCCATGCCCTCGTTCATGGCGTCCGAGGGTACTGGGCTCGCGGCTCCGGGAACCGGCTACGGTCGTGACGCGTATGTAGGGGTCAGGACCAAGGAGGAAAATCATGGGCTTCAAGCGGTTGCTCGCGAGCATGGGTGCCGGCGGTGCTTCGGTGGAAACCGAGCTGACCGAACTCAACGTCGTCCCCGGTGGGGTCGTTCAGGGCGAGGTGCGGATCCAGGGCGGTTCCGTCGACCAGCAGATCGAGGGACTTTCGGTCGGTCTGCAGGCCCGGGTCGAGATCGAGGGCGCGGACCAGGAGACCAAGCAGGACATCGAGTTCACCAAGCTGCGTCTCGGCGGTGCCTTCGAGGTCAAGGCGGGCGCCGTCCACGTCGTGCCGTTCGGGCTCGAGATTCCGTGGGAGACCCCGATCACGACGTTCGCCGGGCAGCACCTGCACGGCATGAACATCGGAGTGACCACGGAGCTGGAGATCGCCCGTGCCGTGGACTCGGGTGACCTGGACCCGATCAACGTGCACCCCCTGCCTGCGCAGCAGGCCATCCTGGACGCCTTCGCGCAGCTCGGCTTCGGGTTCCGCAGCGCGGACATGGAGCGCGGCCACATCCGTGGCACGCGCCAGCGTCTGCCCTTCTACCAGGAGATCGAGTTCGTCCCGCCGCAGCAGTACCGCGGGCTCAACCAGGTCGAGCTGACGTTCGTCGCCGACGACCGCGAGATGGACGTCGTGCTGGAAATGGACAAGAAGCCGGGTCTCTTCAGCGAAGGCAGCGACTCCTACCGCGCGTTCAAGGTCGGCCACAACGACTTCCAGGGCACGGACTGGGCCGCGTACCTCAACCAGTGGCTCGCCCAGGTCGGCGGACAGCGCAACTGGCTCTGACGGGCTCTAGGGTCGGTGGGGAGACTTCACAGCCGACCAGGAGAGGTTCTGACGTGACCGAGCCGAAGAGGGCGCCGTTGCCGCACGACTTCCATCCCGAGGTACCCCCGTTCACCGTGGTGAGCAAGGACCTCGCGCCGGGAGCCGTGCTGGCGGACGCGCAGGTGTTCGCGGCGGGTAACACTTCGCCGCAGTTGCGGTGGGAGGGCTTCCCCACGGATACGAAGAGCTTCGCCGTGACGTGTTTCGACCCGGACGCCCCGACGGGCAGCGGGTTCTGGCACTGGGTGGTCTTCGACATCCCGGCTTCGGTCACGGAACTCCCGGCCGGCGCGGGGAGCGGCACGTTCGAGGGGCTGCCCGCGGGCGCCGTTCAGGCCCGTAACGACTACGGGTCGAAGGACTTCGGAGGTGCCGCGCCACCGGCGGGGGAGAACCACCGCTATGTCTTCACCGTGTACGCGGTGGACACCGAGAAGCTCGGGCCGGACAGCGACGCCTCGCCTGCCGCGGTGGGATTCAATCTGCGGTTCCACACCCTGGGACGGGCCCAGCTGATCGGTGAGTACGCGTCTCCCGAAAGCTGAGGGTTCGCCTCCTGTTTGCCCTGCCCTGGTCTTGGAGAGATCAGGGCAGGGCAATTTTTATTGCGTTGTCCATCACGGCTCGCCCGGCCAGAGTTGATCCGGGCCAGCCAGGAGGCGGCCGGCACACGGGAGGTGGGCAGGATGCGGGACACACTGGTGCTCAACGCGAGCTTCGAGCCGCTGTCGACGGTGACACTCAACCGCGCGGTGGTTCTGATCCTGCAGGACAAGGCTGTCGTCGAGCAGTCGCACCCGGGACTCCGTATGCGTGGTGCGGCCGTCGACATCCCGGTGCCCGTGGTGATCAGGCTCTGCCGGTACGTACGGGTGCCGTTCCGAAGACACGCCCCGTGGTCCAGAAGGGGTGTACTCATACGGGACCAGCACCGGTGCGCGTACTGCGGACGGCGGGCCAGCACCGTCGACCACGTGGTGCCGCGTGCACAGGGGGGTCAGGACACCTGGCTGAACACCGTGGCCTCGTGCGCCGAGGACAACCACCGCAAGGCGGCGCGGACGCCGGAGCAGGCGGACATGCCGCTGCTCCGTAAGCCGTTCGTGCCCTCGCCCGCGGACGCGATGCTGCTCGCGCTCGGGGCCGGTGACCGGTCGGTGCTGCCGGAGTGGCTGGCGCGGTCCGCCGCGTAGCCCGCGAGGTTCACGGAGAAGCCCGTCTCCCCCGGGAGGCGGGCTTCTCCGTCAGCGGAGCAGCAGCTGGACGATGGCCGCGGTGCCGACGACGACGATGAGGGCGCGCAGGAAGCCCGGGCTGAGCTTGCGGCCGACCTTGGCGCCTATCTGGCCGCCGATCGCCGACCCCACGGCGATGAGGACGACGGCCGTCCAGTCGAAGTCCGCGACGAAGAGGAAGAAGAGTGCCGCGACGCTGTTGACGACGGCGGCGAGTACGTTCTTGACGGCGTTGAGGCGCTGCATCGTGTCGTCGAGCAGCATGCCCATCAGGGAGAGGTAGATGATTCCCTGGGCCGCCGTGAAGTAGCCGCCGTAGACGCTGGCGAGTGTCAGTCCCGTGAACAGGAGCGGCCCGCCGTCGGGGTGGGCCGGAGCCCCACTGTGTGCGCGGCGGCGCTGGACGGCCTTGCTGATGCGGGGCTGCAGAATGACCAGTACGAGGGCGAGTGCCACCAGGACGGGGACGATCGTCTCGAACGCCGTGGAGGGCAGGGCCAGCAGGAGTGTGGCGCCGGTGAGGCCGCCGATGAGTGCGCCGATGCTCAGCTTGATGATGCGGCGGCGCTGGCCTGCGAGTTCGGCCCGGTACCCGATGGCGCCGCTGATCGAGCCGGGGATCAGGCCGAGGGCGTTGGAGACGGTGGCGGTGACCGGCGGCAGTCCGGTGGCGAGCAGGACGGGGAAGGTGATCAACGTGCCTGAGCCGACGATCGTGTTGATCGTGCCCGCGCCGACTCCGGCCGCGAAGACCGCGAGAATTTCCCAGATGGACAAGGCCATCCCCTTCGATGGTCAGTGACGCCTCCCCGCCATCAAGGTCGAGGGGCCTCACTGATCATGCACGAAGGTCATTCGCGGTCAGTCGACCGGGGGCTGCTCGCGGCGCTCGGGTCCCGTGCTGAAGCCGGGGGCGCCGCTGCCGAGGTTGCCGAAGGCACCGCTGAGGCCCTTGAGCGCGTCGCCGATCTCGCTGGGCACGATCCAGAGCTTGTTGGCGTCACCCTCGGCGATCTTCGGAAGCATCTGGAGGTACTGGTAGGAGAGCAGCTTCTGGTCGGGGTCTCCGGCGTGGATGGCCTCGAAGACCGTACGAATGGCCTGGGACTCGCCTTCGGCGCGCAGGGCGGATGCCTTGGCCTCACCTTCGGCGCGCAGGATCGCGGACTGCTTCTCGCCCTCGGCGGTGAGGATGGCGGACTGCCTGATGCCTTCCGCGGTCAGGATCGCGGCGCGCTTGTCGCGGTCGGCGCGCATCTGCTTCTCCATCGAGTCCTGGATGGAGGTGGGCGGTTCGATGGCCTTGAGCTCGACGCGGTTGACGCGGATGCCCCACTTGCCGGTGGCTTCGTCGAGGACTCCGCGCAGGGCCGCGTTGATCTCCTCGCGGGAGGTCAGGGTCCGTTCGAGGTCCATGCCGCCGATGATGTTGCGGAGGGTGGTGACGGTGAGCTGCTCGATCGCCTGGATGTAGCTGGCGACCTCGTAGGTCGCGGCCCGGGCGTCGGTCACCTGGTAGTAGATGACGGTGTCGATGTTGACCACCAGGTTGTCCTGGGTGATCACCGGCTGGGGCGGGAAGGGAACGACCTGTTCGCGGAGGTCGATCCGGTTGCGGATCGAGTCGATGAACGGGACGACGATGTTCAGCCCGGCGTTGAGGGTGCGGGTGTAGCGGCCGAAGCGCTCCACGATGGCGGCACTGGCCTGTGGGATGACCTGGATCGTCTTGATCAGGGCGATGAAGACGAGCACCACCAGAATGATCAGGACGATGATGATCGGTTGCATCGTGTGCCTCGTGCCCTTCGGTTGCCGACGGATCGCGATGATCGAGGTCGAGTGCTCATGACGGTTGCATTCTCATGATGATCGACTTCGAGTTTGGCAGACTGCGGGCTGCCGCGTGACCGGTTCGCTCACATGACGACGGCCGTTGCACCGTCGATCTCGACGACATCGACCTGTTGTCCGGGTTCGAAGCTCTGATCGCTGTCGAGCGTGCGCGCGGACCAGACCTCACCGGCCAGCTTGATGCGGCCGCCGCTGCCGTCCACCCGTTCCAGCACGACGGCTTGACGGCCTTTCAGCGCGTCGATGCCGGAGGCGTGGTGGGTCTGGCCGGCGCGGTGCCTGGCGGCGATCGGGCGTACGACCGCGACCAGCGCCACGGACACCAGGACGAAGACCAGTACTTGGGCGACGATGCCACCGCCGAGTGCGGCGACGACCGCCGCGGCCACGGCTCCCACGGCGAACATTCCGAACTCGGGCATCGCGGTCAGGACGAGGGGGATACCCAGTCCCACGGCGCCGATCAACCACCATACCCACGCGTCGATTTCCACGTGTTCATCGTAGGACCGCAGGTGCCCTCGCGGACAGGGCGCCGGGGGACGGCTGTTGTGCGGATCCTCAGGAGAGCGGAAGCCCCTTGGCGGTGTAGCGGTCGCCGGTGTGCTCGACGACGAGCGGCAGGCCGAAGCAGAGGGAGAGGTTGCGGGAGCTGAGCTCCGTCTCCATCGGGCCTGCGGCGAGCACCTTTCCCTGACGGATCATCAGGACGTGGGTGAAGCCGGGCGCGATCTCCTCGACGTGGTGG
Organism: Streptomyces sp. NBC_00887; assembly: GCF_045207585.1. Lineage (NCBI taxonomy): Bacteria > Bacillati > Actinomycetota > Actinomycetes > Kitasatosporales > Streptomycetaceae > Streptomyces > Streptomyces sp. NBC_00887. Next base: position 8,234,135 of record NZ_CP108788.1, on the reverse strand, counting down.
GTGACCATGATCATGGAGGGGGCGTACTGGTCACGGGCGAGCCGGCCCAGGCGGCGGACCAGGTCCTCGCGGCCGCCGAGGTCGAGGCCTGCGGCGGGCTCGTCGAGCAGGAGCAGCTCGGGGTCGGTCATCATGGCGCGGGCGATCAGGGTCCGCTTGCGCTCACCCTCGGAAAGGGTGCCGAACTTGCGGTCGAGGTAGTCGGTCATGCCCAGCCGGTCGAGGAAGGCGCGGGCGCGCTCCTCGTCGACGGCCTCGTAGTTCTCGTGCCAGGTCGCGGTCATGCCGTACGCGGCGGTGAGCACCGTCTGCAGCACGGTCTGGCGCTTGGGGAGCTTCTCGGCCATGGCGATACCGGCGATCCCGATGCGGGGCCGGAGCTCGAAGACGTCGGTGCCGACGCCGCCGAGCTCCTCACCGAGGATCCTGGCCTTGCCGGTGCTCGGGAAGAGGTAGCTGGACGCAATGTTGAGCAGCGTGGTCTTGCCGGCGCCGTTCGGTCCGAGGATGACCCAGCGCTCCCCCTCCTTGACCGACCAGGAGACGTCGTCCACCAGAGCGCGTCCGTCGCGGACCACGGATACGTCCACCAGCTCCAGTACATCGCTCATGAGCGCGTTGTCTCCCCATGCAGTCTCGAGATCGTCGCGTGCCTGTGGGCACAGCTCCCAGGGAAAACCTACGCCACCCGAAGAGTGCTCCAGCCCTTAGGGCGGTTGCCTAGGCTGTCCCCATGCTTTCGGAACCACGCTCAGGGCGGCTGACCGCATGGGGAAACGCACTTTTGGCCGGACTTGTGTCACCGGACGACGCTGCGCTCGCGATTGTCGGGGAGGACGCGGTGCACCGCGTCGAGGGCCTGCCGGGTGAGGCGGGGCCGGTCGGGCTCACGCTGGCGCTCGGCCGGCTGAGGGGGCTCGGCGCGACCGGTTTCCGGGTCGCGCTGCCGGTGCCCGGGCATCCGCTGGGGCTCAGCGGGCCGCCGGACTTCAACGCGCGGGCACTGGACGCCGAGGAGGCGGTGGTCACGTCCGGAGCGCCGTACGGACTCGTCCCGGAGGTGAGCGAGGCAGGGCCGGCCGGGGACGTGCACGTCGAGGTGGTGTGGCGCTGCCTGCCGGTGCGGGAGGCGCCGCCGGCGGATGTGCCGTCGCTGAGCGAGGCGGAGCGGGAGCTGGCGGAGGCCCTGCGGGATGCGACGGCGGTGCTGTCCCGGCTGGATGTGGCAGGTTCCGGGCCGGTTGCCGAGGCCGCGGTGGATGCGTACCGGGCACGGGCGGAGCGGGGCCGTGAGGTGCTGGCTCCGGGGTATCCGGCGCGGGCGGTACGGGTGCTCGAACTGGCCCAGCGGGTGGGGCTGCTGATCTCGGTGGCCCATGAGAACGGGCACGGCGGCGCGGTGAGCTCCTCGGAGATCGCGGCTCGGGGCGAGGCGCTGCGGCCGGTGGAACGGGTTGCCCGGCGGGCGCAGGTCGCGGCGTACAACGCGTATGTGGAGGAGCGGGGGCGCTAGGTCCCCTCGTCGGATCATGGCCCCCTCGTTCGGATCGTGCCGGGCTCGCGGGCCCTGATCCGTACGGAAGACCCTGGCGGCCCCGCACGCGAACCGCCGGACGGGCTCGATCGGCCCGTCCGGCGGTTGGGTGCGGCAGCGCGGGTCAGCCGTTCAGGCCGAAGTTGCCGAAGGCCGGGTTGAGCAGGCCGATCACGTTGACCGTGTTGCCGACCACGTTCACGGGGACGTGCACGGGGACCTGGACGAGGTTGCCCGAGGCGACGCCCGGGGAGCCCACGGCCGCGCCGTGAGCACCGGCGCCGTTGTGGCCCGTGGCGGAGGCAGCCCCGGCACCGGCGGCGATGAGTCCACCGGCGATCATGGTGACGGCAGCGGCCTTCTTCAGGTTCTTCACTTCAGGATCCTCCTCGCGTCGCTGCGACCGACCGCCGCAGCACGCCATGGAGAACGCCTCGACGCCGCACAGGTTGCGCTGTTCGAGTGACATACACCCGACAGTATGAATCTCGGACTGGAGTGGAACCATCCGCTCCCCTCCCTCGGACCTCGGGCCCGTCAGCCTGCCGCCCCGTGCCGGACCGCCCAGAGTGCGGCCTGCGTCCTGTCCGACAGATCGAGCTTCATCAGGATGTTCGACACGTGCGTCTTGACGGTCTTCTCCGACAGGACCAGCGCCCGGGCGATCTCCCGGTTGGAGCGGCCGTCGGCGATCAGCCCGAGCACTTCCCGTTCCCGTTCGGTCAGGGTGCTCCCCCGGCCCGTACCGCTACCGGCGTCCTCCTGGGCCAGGAGCGCGCCTGCGACCTCCGGCTGGAGCAGGACGTGCCCAGCGTGGACCGAGCGGATGGCGCCGGCCAGCGCGTCCGGGTCGACGTCCTTGTACACGTAGCCGGACGCGCCCGCGCGCAGGGCGGGAACGACCGTGCGCTGTTCGGTGAAGCTGGTGACGATCAGTACCTTCGCGGGGTTCCCCAGCTCCCTGAGTTTGCGCAGGGCCTCGATCCCGTCCGTACCGGGCATCTTGATGTCCATCAGGACGACATCGGGCCGGAGCTCCTCGGTCCTGGCGACTCCCTCGGCTCCGTCGGAGGCTTCCCCGACGACCTCTATGTCGTCCTGGATCTCGAGGAACGTGCGCAGCCCCCGGCGGACGACCTGGTGGTCGTCGACCAGCAGCACCCTGATGATCTTGTCAGGCACAGGGGACCTCCATCTCGATCGTGGTGCCCTTGCCGGGCTCCGATGCAACGGTGAGCCTTCCCCCGACGCTGCCCGCCCGGTGGCGCATCGAGACGAGGCCCAGATGGCGGCCCGCGTGCCGGACGGCATGGGCGTCGAAGCCGCGGCCGTCGTCGGTGATCCGCAGCACCGTGGCGGAGGTGTGCCGACTGAGCGTGACGGCGACCTGTTCGGCGCCGGAGTGGCGGAGGGCGTTGTGCAGGGCCTCCTGGGCGACCCGGAGCAGGGCCTCCTCCTGCACGGAGGGCATCGCCCGGACTCCGGCGCTCTCGAAGGTGACCCGGGCACTGTGCGCGCGGTCCAGTACCTGGATCTGGGTACGCAGCGTGGCGACGAGACCGTCCTCGTCCAGGGCGGCCGGGCGCAGCTCCACGACGGCCGCGCGCAGCTCGTCCACGGCTTCCGCGGCCAGGGCCGCGACCTGCTGGAGCTCGCCCTTGGCGCGGGCGGGGTCGCGGTCGACGAGCGCGGCGGCGGCCTGGGCGGTCAGCCGGAGCGAGAAGAGCTTCTGGCTGACCGCGTCGTGCAGCTCATGCGCGAGCCGCGAGCGCTCCTCGGCGATCGTGAGCTCGCGGCTGCGTTCGTACAGTCTGGCGTTGACGAGCGCGATCGCCGCGTGCTGGGCGAGGATCGCGAGGAGTTCCTCGTCCTCCTCCGTGAAGCCGCAGCTGCCCTCGGGCTTGGGGCAGCGCTTGTTGGCGAGGAAGAGTGCGCCGATGATCTCGTCGCCGTCCTGGATGGGCAGGCCCAGGAAGTCGGACATGTCCGGGTGGGCGACGGGCCAGCCTTCGAAGCGGGGGTCCTTGCGGACGTCGGCGAGCCGCTCGGGCTTCGCCTCGTGGAGCATCGCGGCGAGGATGCCGTGCTGCCTGGGCAGCGGCCCGATGGCCTTCCACTGCTCGTCGCTGACCCCGTCCACGACGAACTGGGCGAAGCCCCCGTGGTCGTCGGGGACGCCCAGGGCCGCGTACTCGGCGTCGAGCAGTTCGCGCGCGGAGGCGACGATCGTCTTGAGGACGTCCCGCATTTCGAGGTGCCGGCTCATGGCGAGCAGCGCGGCACTCACCGCGGCGAGGCCCGACGGTGGGCGATGGCTCATGTCCTCACCGTACCGGCGGTCCCTCGGCCGCCGTATCGGGCTGTGGACGGCCGTCGGGTGGGGCTCGGGGACTAGGTCCTCGCTTCTGGATCAGGCCGGATCGGGGAGCGGGGGCTGGTGCGTGCGGCTGCAAGGCGGAGGAGGGAGCCCACGCGATGGGGTCTCCCCTGCTCGAGCGAAGCCGAGAGCTCGGGGAAGTAGGCGACTGACGACAACGCGGCAGATGTGCGTGCCGGCCCCCGCGAGCCCGGCCTGATCCAGACGCGAGGACCTAGGTCGAAGTGCCTTGTCGGGGTGCGGCCGATGGACGAGGCGGCGGCGGGAGCCGGGTTCCTACGTTGGTGGGGTCGGAGATTCACGAGGTTCGAGGGGACGGTTGCCGTGCCGATCGCGATGATCACGGGTGCGTCGAAGGGGCTGGGGCGTGCGCTGGCGGCGGCGCTGGCGCAGTTGGGCTGGGATCTCGTCCTGGACGCCCGGACGGCCGGGGTGCTGCGGGAGACGGCGCGGGAGCTGAGCCGCCTGTACGGGACACGGGTGGTGGCCGTCGCCGGGGATGTCACGGACGGGGCGCACCGCAAGGCCCTGGTGGCCGCCGCCGGGGAGCTGGACGTGCTGGTGAGCAATGCGAGCGCCCTGGGTGCCGAACCGCTCGTACCGCTGGAGTCGCTGCCCCTGGCCGGGCTGCGGGAGGCACTGGAGACGAATGTGGTGGCGGCGCTCGGCTTGGCGCAGGAGGCGCTGCCGCTGCTGAGGGCATCGGCGGCCGGAGCGGTGGTGACGGTGAGCTCGGACGCGGCGGCCGAGCCGTATCCGACGTGGGGCGGGTACGGGGCGTCCAAGGCCGCGCTCGACCAGCTGGCCGCGGTGCTGGGCGAGGAGGAACCGGGTCTGCGGGTGTGGGCCGTGGATCCGGGCGACATGCGGACGGACCTCTCTACGGCGGCGGTACCCGGGGACGCGGGGCCGCGGCCGGGTCCGGAGAGCGTGGCGCCCGCGTTCGTCCGGCTGCTGGAGCGGCGGCCGGCCGGCGGGCGGTATGCGGCCGCCGCCCTGCTGGAGGAGAAGGACGGGGAGCGGCGATGACGGCGCTGGATGCCCTGCGGGTGCCCGAGGAGCTGTCCGCCCGGGTCCCGGCCGAGCAGCGGGGTGCGGGGCGGGACGACATGCGGCTGCTGGTGTCGCGGGGTACGGCGGTTTCGCACCGGGCCTTCCGGGACCTGCCCCGGGAGCTGCGGGCCGGGGACGTACTCGTGGTGAACACGTCGACGACGCTGGCGGCCGCCGTGAACGGGCGCGTCGGCGGTGAGCGCGTCGTCGTGCACTTCTCGACCCGCGGCGAGGACGGCAGGTGGGCGGTGGAGCTGCGCCGCCCGGACGGGAACGGGACCACGCGGCCGCGCCCCGGCGGCCGGGCGGGAGCCGCCGTGCGGCTGCCGGGCGGGAACGTGCTGGTGCTGGACGAGCCGCTGGGTCCCCCGGCGGGCGCCAGGCTGTGGAGGGCGCGGGTGCCGCGGGACGTACCCGGGCTGCTGGGCCGGTACGGGCGGCCGATCCGGTACGCGTACACGGAGCGGGACCAGCCGCTGTCCGCGTATCAGACGGTGTTCGCCGTGCCCTCGCCCGACGGGGCGGGGTCGGCGGAGATGCCGAGTGCGGCGAGGCCGTTCACCCCGGGGCTGGTGGCGGCGCTGGTGAGCCGCGGGGTGCAGTTCGCCCCGCTCTCCCTTCATACGGGGGTGGCGTCGGCCGAGGCGCACGAGCCGCCGTATCCGGAGCGCTTCGCGGTGCCTCGTACGACGGCGTGGCTGGTCAACGCGGCACGGACGGGTGGCGGCAGGGTCGTGGCCGTGGGGACGACGGCGGTGCGGGCCCTGGAATCGGCGGCGGGGGCGGACGGAGTGGTGCGGGCCGCCTCGGGCTGGACGGACCTGGTGGTGACGCCGCAGCGGGGCGTGCGGGTGGTGGACGGGCTGCTGACCGGGCTGCACGAGCCGGAGGCCTCGCACCTGCTGATGCTGGAGGCGACAGCCGGGCGGGCCGTGCTGCAGCGCGGTTACGCCCAGGCCCTGCGCCACCGGTACCTCTGGCACGAGTTCGGGGACGTCCATCTCCTCCTACCGGGTTCCGGAAGCTAACACTCCGCATTACATGAGCAACGTTTCGTGAGCGCGGAGGGGTCCCCATGTGAGCCCAGGCATAGGGCCCACGTCACTTACGAAGATGAATAGTTGGAGCAAAACGGGCAATATTCCGGGCCCCAAACCGGACAAGGGGGTATGAACACCCCCGGGGTCCACTACTCAGCTTCGTACGTCACACCTTTGCCAGGCCGTTTTGCGGTCGCTAAGAATTGCACTCGTCCCCGACGGAGATGCGCACCGCCGCTTCCGTCTGCGTCCTCGCCGAGGACCCCCTGCAATTCGAAGAGGTACGACTGTATGTCCGTGTCCCGCATCTCCAGCCGTAGCCGTCGCCTGAACAAGGCGCAGAAGCTCTCCGTCGCGGGGGTCTCCACCCTGGCCGCCGCCGCTCTCGCTTTCTCCCTCGTCCCGGACAACGCCGCGGCGTCGACCGAGCCGCAGGCCATATCCGGTGCGCCGGTCGCCTTCGCCGGTGCCGCGCAGACCCAGAGCGTCCAGTCCAGCATCCTCGAGCAGCACTCCACCGCCGCTCAGCTGGTGAAGGCCGCCGACTCCGCCAAGGCCGCCGAGAAGAAGGCAGCCGCGAAGAACGAGGCGAAGGCCAAGGCCGTCGCCGAGGCCAAGAAGGACGCCGCAGCCAAGAAGAAGGCTGCCGCCGAGGCCAAGGCCGACGCGAAGAAGCGTGCCGCCAAGAAGGCCAGCCGTGCCGCCGACCGCAAGCCGGTCTACGCCAACAACCTGGACGGCTGGATTCGCGAGGCTCTCGCGATCATGGACAAGAAGAACATCCCCGGCACGTACGAGGGTCTGCACCGCAACATCATCCGCGAGTCCAGCGGTAACCCGCGCGCCATCAACGACTGGGACATCAACGCCATCAACGGCGTCCCGTCGAAGGGCCTGCTGCAGGTCATCAAGCCGACGTTCGACTTCTACCACGTGCCCGGCACCAAGCACGACCAGTACGACCCGGTCGCCAACATCACCGCTGCGGCCAACTACGCCGCGGACAAGTACGGCTCGATCGACAACGTCGACAGCGCGTACTGAGCCACGCACCGAGTCAGGCCTGGCATTTGAGGGCCAGCCGGTCCGCAGCGTCGCGTGACCGGCCGGCACATGCCGAAGGGCGGCACCCCACGGGGTTGCCGCCCTCGGGCGTTTCCGGGCCCGGTCGGGCCGGACGCGTTACTTGCGCATCACCTCGGGCTCGTGGCGCCGCAGCATCCGCGAGACCGCGAAGAAGAGGATGACGCTCATGAAGAGCATCACCGCGATGTTGATCCCCCACTGGCCGGCCGCGTGCTCCCAGAGCGGGTCCAGGTCGGTCGGGTTCTCGGGGTCCCACGGCGGCATGAGATGGGCCAGGTCCAGCGTGGTACCGGCCGCGGCCACGGCCCAGCGCGACGGCATCAGCCAGGCGAACTGCTCCAGGCCCGGGGAACCGTAGACCTGGAAGAGCACTCCGGTGAAGACGACCTGGACGATGGCGAACATGACGAGCAGCGGCATGGTCTTCTCGGCGGTCTTCACCAGCGCGGAGATCATCAGGCCGAACATCATCGACGTGAAGCCGAGCACGATGATCGACACGCAGATCTCCACGGCGGGCGGCATGAACAGGCCCTCGTCCGGAAGCTTCCGGGTGGAGAAGCCGATCCCGCAGATGATCACGCCCTGGAAGGCGGTGATCACGCCGAGGACGATCACCTTGGACAGCAGATAGGCGGAACGGGACAGACCGGTGGCCCGCTCCCGCTCGTAGATCACCCGTTCCTTGATCAACTCCCGTACGGAGTTGGCCGCGGCGGCGAAGCACATGCCGACCGCGAGGATCAGCATGATCGTCCCGGCCTTGCCGTTGAACCGGGAGGGCGGCTCGGGCTCCGCCAGGCCGAACTCCGCGGGGATGACCACGCTCACCACGCCGAGCACCGCCGGCAGGAGCACCATCAGGAGCAGGAAGCCCTTGTCGGACGCGATCACCGAGATGTAGCGGCGCATCAGCGTCCACAGCTGGGCCACCCAGCCGGAGGGCTTGGGGGGCCGGATCGACTGCGGCGGCGGCATGTGTACGGGCTGCGCGGCGACGGCGTCGATGTCCGCCGCGTACATCTGGTAGTGCTGCGAACCGCGCCAGCGGCCCGCCCAGTCGTAGTCGCGGTAGTTCTCGAACGCGGAGAAGACGTCGGCCCAGGTGCTGTAGCCGAAGAAGTTCAGCGCCTCCTCGGGCGGACCGAAGTAGGCAACGGATCCGCCGGGGGCCATCACCAGGAGCTTGTCGCAGATCGCCAGCTCGGCCACGGAGTGCGTGACGACGAGGACCGTACGGCCGTCGTCGGCGAGCCCGCGCAGCAGCTGCATGACGTCGCGGTCCATGCCCGGGTCGAGGCCCGAGGTCGGCTCGTCGAGGAAGATCAGCGACGGCTTGGTCAGCAGCTCCAGGGCGACCGAGACGCGCTTGCGCTGGCCGCCGGAGAGCGAGGTGATCTTCTTGTCCTTGTGGATGTCGAGCTTGAGCTCGGCGAGGACCTCGTGGATCCGGGCGGTGCGCTCGGCCTCGGTGGTGTCCGCGGGGAAGCGCAGCTTGGCCGCGTACCGCAGAGCCCGGGTGACCGTGAGCTCCTTGTGCAGGATGTCGTCCTGCGGGACCAGTCCGATGCGCTGCCGCAGCTCGGCGAACTGCTTGTACAGGTTCCGGTTGTCGTAGAGGACGTCGCCCCTGTTGGCGGGCCGGTAGCCGGTGAGCGCCTTGAGCAGGGTGGACTTACCGGATCCGGACGGGCCGATGACGGCGATCAGGGACTTCTCCGGAACGCCGAACGAGACGTCCTTGAGGATGTCCTTCCCTCCGTCGACCGTCACCGTGAGGTGGCGGGCGGAGAAGGAGACCTCACCGGTGTCGACGAACTCTTCCAGCCGGTCCCCGACCAGCCGGAAGGTCGAGTGACCGACGCCGACGATGTCGTTCGGGCCGATGAGCGCGGAGCCGGACTTGCTGAGCGGCTGGCCGTTGACGTACGTGCCGTTGTGGGATCCGAGGTCGCGGATCTCGAAGCGGCCGTCGGGCGTCGCACGGAATTCGGCGTGGAGGCGCGAGACCTGGAGGTCGGAGACGACCAGCTCGTTCTCCAGCGCACGGCCGATGCGCATGACCCGGCCGAGGTCCAGCTGGTGGAACGTGGTCGGGCTCCGGTCGCCGTACACCGGCGGGGCCCCCGCGACACCGCCGGGCCCTCCCGGTCCAGGTGCCGCGGGACCCTGCTGATGCGGGACCTGCGGCTGCTGCGCCTGCTGCGCCTGCTGCGCCTGCTGCGCCTGCTGCCAGCCTGCCTGCTGCTGTTGCTGTGCGGGGTCGTGCCAGCCGGCGACACCCTGCGGGGGCTGCTGGGGCTGCACGGGTGCGGGCGCCTGTTGCGCCGCCGCGGCCTGGCCGCTGTGGACACCGGCAGCCGCGGCAGCGCCGGTCAGGCTCAGCCGCGGCCCGTCCGTCGCGTTGCCCAGGTGCACCGACGAGCCGGGGCCGATCTCCATCTTCTGGATCCGATGGCCCTGCACATAGGTGCCGTTGGTGCTGCCGTGGTCCTCGATGACCCAGCTGCGACCACCCCAGCTGATCGTGGCATGCCGCCAGGAGACCCTGGCGTCGTCGATCATCAGGTCGCCCTGCGGATCGCGTCCGAGGGTGTACGACCTGGACGGATCGAGCGTCCAGGTCCTTCCATTCAATTCCAGTACGAGTTCCGGCACTCCGCGCCCCACTAGTTGTCCCCCGAGTTACCCCCGTTGCAGGGAGTCTAGGGATGCTGAACATCGTGGGGAACTATTCCAGGAGCAGTCACCGAACGGAAAGCCGGGCGGGTGTAGACAGCGCGGAGGCCTGTGCGGCACCCGGGCCGACTCGGGAGATATCGGACCGGAGCATGGCAACCGGGGCGTCCGGCGCAGACACGTCGGTGCGGCCACCCGGGTCGGGGGTGCTGTCCGCCACTCGGGACGGGCTTCGGGGGCCGTGCGCCGGACCTATACGGTGGAACCACCATGAGCGCACCTCAGTCTCCCCGGTCTCCTGAGCCCCCTGAGCCCCTTCGGGGCACAGACGAACCCACTCTTCTCGTCAAGATCTTCGGGAAGGACCGTCCCGGCATCACCGCCGGGCTCTTCGACACCCTGGCCGCGTACTCCGTCGACGTCGTGGACATCGAGCAGGTGGTCACCCGCGGCCGCATCGTCCTGTGCGCGCTGGTCACCTCGCCGGTCTCGGGCGGTACGACCGAGGGCGACCTCCGGGCGACCGTCCACAGCTGGGCGGAGTCGCTGAAACTGCAGGCCGAGATCATCTCCGGTACGGGTGACAACCGGCCCCGTGGCGACGGCCGTTCCCATGTGACCGTGCTGGGACACCCGCTGACCGCGGAGTCGACGGCGGCCATAGCTGCTCGGATCACGTCGACCGGTGGCAACATCGACCGGATCTTCCGGCTGGCGAAGTACCCGGTCACCGCAGTGGAGTTCGCGGTGTCCGGCACCGGGACGGAGGAGCTGCGGACCGCGCTGGCGACCGAGGCCGCCGGAATCGGCGTCGACATCGCCGTCGTGTCGGCCGGGCTCAGCCGCCGGGCGCAGCGGCTCGTCGTCATGGATGTGGACTCGACACTCATCCAGGACGAGGTCATCGAGCTCTTCGCTGCCCATGCGGGCTGCGAGGACAAGGTCGCCGAGGTGACCGAGCAGGCGATGCGGGGCGAGCTCGACTTCGAGCAGTCGCTGCACGCACGTGTGGCGCTGCTGGCAGGGCTCGACGAGTCGGTGGTGGACAAGGTGCGGACCGAGGTCCGGCTGACACCGGGTGCCCGCACCCTCATCCGTACGCTGAAGCGGCTCGGTTACCAAGTCGGCGTGGTCTCGGGCGGATTCACTCAGGTCACGGACGACCTCAAGGAACGCCTCGGGCTCGACTTCGCCTCCGCCAACACGCTGGAGGTCGTCGACGGGAAACTCACGGGCCGGGTCGTGGGCGACATCGTGGACCGTGCGGGCAAGGCCCGGCTGCTGCGCAGCTTCGCCGAGCAGGCGGGGGTGCCGCTGGCACAGACGGTCGCGATCGGGGACGGCGCGAACGATCTGGACATGCTCAACACGGCCGGTCTCGGCGTCGCGTTCAACGCCAAGCCGGTCGTGCGCGAGGCGGCGCACACAGCGGTGAACGTCCCGTTCCTGGACACGGTTCTGTATCTGCTCGGTATCACCCGCGAGGAGGTGGAGGCAGCCGACGGTCTCGTCGACTGATCCCTCCGGACGCGTACGTACGAAGGGGCCCCGGCACTGTGATGTGCCGGGGCCCCGTGCATCCTGCTCAGTCGTTCGGCGTCCAGTACTCGACGAGCTTGCCCACACCCTGCTCCAGGCCCTTCCAGGATCCGGAGAACTCGACGACGGCATAGGCGGCCGTCGGGAAGCCGTCCCTGGTCATCCGGGCGAGTGTCTCCCCCTCCGCCTGGCCGGACAGCGCGTCCGCGGCACCGTGCATGCCGGGGTTGTGGCCGATGACCAGCAGGTTCCGCACGTCGTCCGGGGTCTCGTTGAACAGGGCAATCAGTTCTCCGAGGGAGGCCTCGTACAGCCTCTCCTCGTACACGGTCCTGGGGCGCTGCGGGAATTCGTGGACCGCGAGCTTCCAGGTCTCGCGCGTCCTGGTGGCGGTCGAACACAGAGCCAGATCGAAGACGGTGCCGGAATCGGCGAGCTTGCGGCCGGCGACGGGGGCGTCTTTCCGTCCCCGCTCGGCCAGGGGCCGCTCATGGTCGGCCGCTTGCGACCATTCCGCTTTTGCGTGCCTGAGAAGGACGATCCTGCGAGGTGTATCGGCGCTCATACACCTCAGCTTCGCACGAAATGCGTGTCCGGGCGCAGGGTGTTGACGTGCTACCCCGTTGAGGGTGAATGACGCCGGGTGACCTGTGCGTGTCTGTCCGGGAGCCGTCAGCCGGAGAGCAGCTCCAGGATGCGCCCGAGCAGCCGTCCGATCGCGGGATCCCCGGTGGCGGCGTGCGCCTGGCCCGGTCCCACGATCAGCAGGAGGAGGGCGGCGAAGGCGACGGCGGGCAGCGCGACGGCCCACCACGGCAGCCGGATCTCCACGCCGTCCGGGGCCGGGCGGTGGGTCCGGGGGTGCATACGGGCCGACATGTCCGCCTCCGTGGGTCCTCGGCACTGAATACCTAGAACCTACGGATCGCGGTGAGGCGGTCCCATCCGGCGACCCACCCACTCGACCCTGAACCTGGCCCCCTAGGGGATGGGGGGCTAGCACCACCCTCGCTCACGCGACCTGCTCAGGAGGGTGAGGCGATCGTGGCGATGACACTGATGACGACCCCGATGAGAAGCATCGCCCCGAGGACGAGGAGAAACTTCTTCTGGCCGTTCTGAGGATTCGGATCGAGCACCGGCATGGGTCCAGTCTCGCATCTCAGCATTCGTCCTCGATCGTCCGGTCCCGTCCTGCCAGCACTCCCGCCACCATCTGCGGCACCATGAGCCCCGCCATCAGGGCGATCGGCAGGCCCCAGCCGCCGCTGTGCTGGTAGAGCACGCCGACGAGCAGCGGGCCCGGGATCGAGAGCAGGTAGCCGGTGGACTGGGCGAAGGCGGAGAGCCTGACCACGCCCGCACCGGTGCGCGAGCGCATGCCGATCATGGTGAGCGCGAGCGGGAAGGCGCAGTTGGCGATGCCGAGCAGCAGTGCCCAGAGCCAGGCGCCGCCTGCGGGGGCGAGGTAGAGCCCCGCGTAGCCGACGAGGCCGCAGCCGCCCAGGACGAGGACGATCGGTCCCTGGTTCTTCAGACGGGCGGCCGCCCGGGGGATCACGAAGGCGAGGGGTACGCCCATGGCCATGGTCACGGCCAGCAGGACACCGGCGGTGCCTGCCGGGATCCCCGCGTCGCGGAAGATCTGCGGCATCCAGCCCATGGTGATGTACGCGGCCGTGGCCTGGAGGCCGAAGAAGCAGGCGAGCGCCCAGGAGGTGCGGCTGCGGGTGATCCTGAGGGCGGGGGCCTGCTGCCTGTGCTTGTCGGCCGGCTCCCCGTGGGCGCTGCCGCGGTCCCGTGCGAGGGCCGTCCAGGGCAGGATCGCCGCGGCGGCGAGGGCGGCCCAGACGGCCAGCCCGGTCTTCCAACTGCCGCCCAGCGCGTCGGTCAAGGGCACGGTGACGGCTGCCGCGAGTGCGGTGCCGAGGGCTAGGGCCATCGAGTAGAGGCCGGTCATGCTGCCGACGCGGTCCGGGAACCAGCGCTTGACGATGACGGGCATCAGGACGTTGCTGACGGCGATGCCCATCAGTGCGAGGGCGCTGGCGGCGAGGAACCCCGCGGTGCTGCCGACGAAGGGGCGGATCAGCAGGCCCGCCGTGATGGCGACCATGCCCGCGCAGACGACGGCGCCCGGCCCGAACCGGCGGGCGAGCCGCGGCGCCATGAAGCCGAAGAGCGCGAAACAGAGCGGCGGTACGGAGGTGAGCACTCCGGCGACGCTGCCGCTCATGTGCAGCCCGTCCCGCACTTCTTCCAGGAGAGGCCCGAGGCTGGTGATGGCGGGCCGCAGATTGAGCGCGGCGAGGACGAGGCCGACGACGACCAGGCGCAGCAGCCACGGGGCGGGTCCCGGTGCCGAGCCCGAGCCCGAGCCGGGTACGGGGATGGCCGCCCGGGAAGCGAGGGCGCTCGGGATGGTTGCGCTCCGGTGGGAGGTGGGGCTCAGGGTCCGGGTTTCGTCGTCGGGCATGAGGCCCATCATAGAATCATGGGATGATTGGTTGTCCACTCCGGGCCTCTCCCTCCTGAGAGAATCCCGGCACCCGCTCCACACAGCAAAACCAGCCCCCGTTCCAAAAACCCCGAGCAAGGAGCACCATGGCGCTGACGTCTCCGCGGCGTTCGGCTCTCGCCGATCAGGTGATTGCCCAGCTGAGAAATCAGATCACTTCGGGCGAGTGGCCCGTGGGCTCACGGATTCCCACCGAGCCCGAGCTGGTCGAGCAGCTGGGGGTCGCCCGCAACACCGTGCGCGAGGCGGTACGCGCGCTGGCGCACAACGGCCTCCTGGACATCCGGCAGGGGTCGGGGACGTACGTCGTCGCCACCAGCGAGCTCGCCGGCGTGATGCACCGCCGCTTCGCCGACGCAGACCCGCGCCACGTCGCCGAGCTGCGCTCCACGCTGGAGTCCTCGGCGGCCCGGCTGGCCGCCGCCCGGCGCACGGAGCGGGATCTGCGCCAGTTGGACGCGCTGATGGCGCGGCGCGAGGCGACCTGGGCCGCCGGGGACGCGGAGGCATTCGTCGCCGCCGACGCGACGCTGCACCTGGCCGTGGTCGCCGCCTCGCACAACGACGTACTGACCGAGCTCTACGCCGACCTGAACGGCCTGCTCCGCGACTATCTGCGCGACGACGTGGGCTCGGAGCTGCGCCCCGAGGAGCACATGGACCACGCACGGCTGGTCGAGGCGATCCGGGCGGGAGACGCGGAGACGGCCGCCGCCGAGGCCGCCAGTCATGCGCTGAACTGTTTGAGGGACCGGGTCTGAGGCTCTGGTGTACTGCGGCTCGGGGCTCCGCAGGTCCAATGGTCCGGGACTCCGGGACTCCGGGACTCCGGGACTCCGGGACTCCGGGACTCCGGGACTTGGGGACTTGGGGACGCTCAGGACCTATGACTGACCCAGGCCGAGCCGACCTCTTTCCAGCACCGGTCCTCGAGGCGCACGGTCCGTCCCGGCTGGACCACGACAGCCTCTCCGTCCGCGTCGACGTCCCACCAGCGGCTGCACTCGGTGTGGAGCTGGACGTGGTCGGTGGTGGAGTCCGGGTTGTGGCAGTAGGCGACGACCCGGGAGCCGTCGACCGAGGTTCGGCATTCGGCGCCCGAAGGTTCCAGGACCGGTGCGAGGGGTGCGGCGGCCCCGGACCCCGCCCGGTTCGCCGCGTTCACGGCGACCGGCGCGAGGAGACCGGCGACGGCAGCCGCTGCGGCCAAGAGGGCCCAGGTTCGGCGACGTGTGGAGCGCAGCACAGCGATCTCCTCCCCACAGCCTGACCAAAAGTCCGGTTCCTCCACATTCTGCGGTGGATCGACCATCTTTTCGACCTGAGACACACGACGGCCGCGTACCGCCCCTCGCGAGGGGCGGTACGCGGCCGTGAGCGGTCTGCGGGACTCAGGCGCCCATCATGTGCACGCCACCGTCGACGTGGATGATCTCGCCCGTCGTCTTCGGGAAGAAGTCCGAGAGCAGCGCCACGACACCGCGGCCGGCCGGCTCGGGGTCGGCCATGTCCCACGCCAGCGGGGAGCGGTGGTTCCAGACGTCCGCGAGCTCGGTGAAGCCCGGGATGGACTTGGCCGCCATGGAAGCGAGCGGTCCGGCGGAGATCAGGTTGCAGCGGATGCTGTCCGTGCCCAGATCACGGGCGAGGTAGCGGGAGGTGGCCTCCAGCGCGGCCTTGGCCGGGCCCATCCAGTCGTACTGGGGCCAGGCGAACTGCGCGTCGAAGGTGAGGCCGACGATCGAGCCGCCGTCGCTCATCAGGGGCTTGCAGGCCATGGCGAGGGACTTCAGCGAGAACGCCGAGACGTGCATCGCGGTGGCGACCGACTCGAACGGGGTGTTCAGGAAGTTGCCGCCGAGCGCGTCCTGCGGCGCGAAGCCGATGGAGTGGACGACGCCGTCCAGCGAACCGAGCTCCTCCTTGACCAGGCCCGCGAGCCGGTCCAGGTGCTCGTCGTTGGTCACGTCCAGCTCGATGACCTTGGCCGGCTTGGGCAGCTTCTTGGCGATGCGCTCGGTCAGTGTCGGCCGGGGGAACGCCGTCAGGATGACCTCGGCGCCCTGCTCCTGTGCCACCTTCGCGGTGTGGAACGCGATGGACGACTCCATCAGCACACCCGTGATGAGGATGCGCTTGCCGTCGAGAATTCCGCTCATGGTGATCAGTGACCCATGCCCAATCCGCCGTCAACGGGAATGACGGCTCCAGTGATGTACGACGCGTCGTCGGACGCGAGGAAGCGCACCGCGGCGGCGATCTCAGCGGGCTGCGCGTAGCGGCCGAGCGGCACCTGGGACACGATGCCCTTGCGCTGCTCATCGGTGAGCGCCTGCGTCATGTCGGTGTCGACGAACCCGGGTGCGACGACGTTGAACGTGATGTTCCGCGAGCCGAGCTCACGGGCCAGCGACCGGGCGAAGCCGACCAGGCCCGCCTTGGACGCCGCGTAGTTGGCCTGTCCCGCCGAGCCGAGGAGGCCGACGACGGAGGAGATGAGGACGACGCGGCCCTTCTTCGCGCGCAGCATCGCGCGGTTGGCCCGCTTGACGACCCGGAAGGTGCCGGTGAGGTTGGTGTCGAGTACCGACGTGAAGTCGTCCTCGGACATCCGCATCAGCAACTGGTCCTTGGTGATACCGGCGTTGGCGACCAGTACCTCCACGGGACCGTGCTTCTCCTCGATCTCCTTGTAGGCCTGTTCCACCTGCTCGGTGTCGGTGATGTCGCACCGGACCGCCAGGCAGCCCGCGTCGGTGAGCGCCTGGGGCGGCTCGCCGGAGCGGTAGGTGATCGCGACCTTGTCGCCGTTGTCGGCGAAGGCGCGGGCGATGGCGAGGCCGATGCCCCGGTTTCCTCCGGTGACGAGAACCGAGCGGCTCAACGGATCACCCTTTCCTTGGCGGTCTGGTACATCGAAACCTATCGGTACCACCCCTCATCCAGGGAATCGGCCTCTGACAGCGCCGCAGTGCCGCGACTGTTGGATCCCTACAGAACGGACCTGCGGGGGCCGGACACGTAAAATCCGGCGCACCCGGGCCCCGGGACCCCCCATGATTCACTGCGGAGACATTTCCAGAGGTGGAGAAGGGGAGGCCCGCGTGGCCCACGAGGTAGATCAGTCGTTTCTGGCCCTGCCACTGCGTGCCCTCGCCGACGCGGCGCTCGCCCGCGCGCGTGCGCTCGGCGCGGTGCACGCCGACTTCCGGTTCGAGCGGGTACGGGGCGCCACCTGGCGGCTGCGGGACGCACGGCCCTCCGGGACCTCGGACACCACCGACCTCGGTTACGCGGTGCGGGTGGTGCACGGCGGTGCGTGGGGGTTCGCGTCCGGGGTGGACCTGACGATGGACGCCGCGGCGAAGGTGGCCTCGCAGGCCGTCGCCATGGCGAAGCTGTCGGCGAAGGTGATCGCGTCGGCGGGATCGGACGAGCGTGTCGAGCTGGCGGACGAGCCGGTGCACGGTGAGCGGAGCTGGGTCTCGGCGTACGAGATCGACCCCTTCTCCGTACCGGACGAGGAGAAGGCCGGGCTGCTCGCGGAGTGGAGCTCGCGGCTGCTGGCGGCGGACGGGGTCGCGCACGTGGACGCCTCGCTGATGACCGTCCACGAGAACAAGTTCTACGCGGACACGGCGGGGACCGTCACCACGCAGCAGCGCGTGCGCGTGCATCCCCAGCTGACCGCGGTGGCCGTGGACTCCACGACCGGCGAGTTCGACTCGATGCGGACCATCGCACCACCAGTGGGACGGGGTTGGGAGTACCTCACCGGCACCGGCTGGGACTGGGACGCCGAACTGGAGCGGATCCCGGGGCTGCTGGCCGAGAAGATGCGGGCGCCGAGCGTCGAGGCGGGGACGTACGACCTGGTCGTCGACCCGTCCAACCTGTGGCTGACCATCCACGAGTCGATCGGCCACGCCACCGAGCTGGACCGGGCGCTGGGCTACGAGGCGGCGTACGCCGGTACGTCGTTCGCCACGTTCGACCAGCTGGGGAAGCTGGCGTACGGCTCCCCCGTGATGAACGTGACGGGCGACCGCACCGCCGAGCACGGGCTCGCCACGATCGGGTACGACGACGAGGGCGTCGAGGCGCAGTCGTGGGACCTGGTCAAGGACGGGACTCTCGTGGGCTACCAGACGGACCGGCGGATCGCGAAGCTGACCGGTCTCGGCCGGTCCAACGGGTGCGCCTACGCGGACTCGCCGGGCCACGTCCCCGTACAGCGCATGGCGAACGTGTCGCTGCGGCCGGATCCGGGCGGGCTCTCCACGGAGGACCTGATCGGCGGGGTGGAGCGCGGGATCTACGTGGTCGGCGACCGGTCCTGGTCGATCGACATGCAGCGCTACAACTTCCAGTTCACCGGGCAGCGGTTCTTCCGCATCGAGAACGGCAGGCTGGCCGGTCAGCTGCGGGACGTGGCCTACCAGGCGACGACCACGGACTTCTGGGGCTCGATGGAGAAGGTCGGCGGGCCGCAGACCTACGTCCTGGGCGGCGCGTTCAACTGCGGCAAGGCCCAGCCGGGCCAGGTCGCGGCCGTCTCGCACGGCTGCCCCTCCGCCCTCTTCCGAGGCGTGAACATCCTCAACACGACGCAGGAGGCCGGGCGATGAGCCGCGTCAGCAAGCCGTACGAGATCGTCGAGCGCGCTCTCGAGCTGTCCACCACCGATGGCTGTGTGGTCATCGCGGACGAGAACTCCTCCGCCAATCTGCGCTGGGCCGGCAACGCGCTCACCACGAACGGGGTGACGCGCGGCCGGACCCTGACCGTGATCGCGACCGTGGACGGCGCCCGGGGGACGGCGTCCGGCGTGGTGTCGCGCTCCGCCGTCACCGCCGACGACCTGGAACCGCTCGTACGGGCAGCCGAGGCCGCCGCGCGCGGGGCCGGGCCCGCAGAGGACGCGCAGCCGCTCGTCTCCGGGGTGCCGGTGTCCGCCGCTTTCACGGATGCCCCCGCGGAGACGGGCTCCGATGTCTTCGCCGCCTTCGCCCCGGCGCTCGGTGACGCCTTCGCCCGCGCCCGCTCCGGCGGCCGTGAGCTGTACGGCTTCGCCAACCACGAGATGACCTCGACCTACCTGGGTACGTCGACGGGGCTGCGGCTGCGCCACGACCAGCCGAACGGGACGCTGGAGCTGAACGCCAAGTCGCCCGACCGGACCCGGTCCGCCTGGGCGGGACGGGCGACCCGGGACTTCACGGACGTCGACCCGGCGGTCCTGGACGCGGAGCTCGCGCAGCGGCTGGGCTGGGCCGAGCGCCGGATCGAGCTGCCGGCCGGCCGGTACGAGACGCTGCTGCCGCCGACCGCGGTGGCCGACCTGCTCATCTACCAGTTCTGGTCGTCGAGCGCCCGGGACGCCGCGGAGGGCCGGACGGTCTTCTCCAGGCCGGGAGGCGGTACGCGGCTCGGCGAGAAGCTCTCCGCCCTGCCGCTGACCCTGCGCAGCGACCCGCACGAGCCGGGCCTGGAGTCCGCACCGTTCGTGATCGCCCACGCGTCCGGCGACGACGCCTCCGTCTTCGACAACGGCCTGCCGCTGGCGCCCACGGACTGGGTCAGGGAGGGCAAGCTGGAGCGGCTGACCACGACACGGCACTCGGCGGGGCTCACGGACCTGCCGCTGGCCCCGGCCGTGGACAACCTGGTGATGGACGGCGGCGGCAAGCGCTCACTGGAGGAGATGGTGGCCGCCACGAAAGGCCGGGCCCTGCTGCTGACCTGCATGTGGTACATCCGGGAGGTGGATCCGGCGACGCTGCTGCTGACCGGCCTGACCCGGGACGGGGTCTATCTGGTGGAGGACGGGGAGGTCCTCGGCGAGGTGAACAACTTCCGGTTCAACGAGTCGCCGGTCGATCTGCTGTCCCGGGCGTCGGAGGCGGGCCGCACGGAGAAGACGCTGCCGCGCGAGTGGGGCGACTACTTCACCCGGGCCGCCATGCCCGCGCTGCGGATCCCCGATTTCCACATGAGCTCGGTCAGCCGGGGCGTCTGACCGTCCTAGACTGAACCGCGTATTCCATCGACCCATCTCGACCCCACGAGGAGCGAAAAGACCGTGACGGACATCGTCGACGAGCTGAAGTGGCGTGGGCTGTTCGCCCAGTCCACTGACGAGGACGCACTGCGCAAGGCTCTCGCGGACGGCCCGGTCACGTTCTATTGCGGGTTCGACCCGACCGCGGCGAGTCTGCACGTCGGTCACCTGGTGCAGGTGCTCACCATGCGCCGGCTCCAGCAGGCCGGGCTGAAGCCGCTCGCCCTGGTCGGCGGGGCCACCGGTCAGATCGGTGACCCGCGGCCGACCGCGGAGCGCACGCTGAACGACCCGGAGACCATTGCCGCGTGGGTCCAGCGGCTGCGCGGGCAGATCGAGCCCTTCCTCGCCTTCGAGGGTCCGAACGCCGCGACGATGGTGAACAACCTGGACTGGACCGCGGGCCTGTCCGCGATCGAGTTCCTGCGGGACATCGGCAAGCACTTCCGGGTCAACAAGATGCTCACCAAGGACTCGGTCGCCCGCCGGCTGGAGTCCCAGGAGGGCATCAGCTACACGGAGTTCAGTTACCAGCTGCTGCAGGGCATGGACTTCCTGGAGCTGTACCGGCGCTACGGCTGCACCCTCCAGCAGGGCGGCAGCGACCAGTGGGGCAACCTCACGGCGGGGATCGACCTGATCCACCGCGTGGATCCGGCTGCCACCGTGCACGCGCTGGCGACCCCGCTGATGGTGAAGGCGGACGGCACCAAGTTCGGCAAGTCCGAGAGCGGGGCCGTCTGGCTCGACCCGGAGATGACGACGCCGTACGCCTTCTACCAGTTCTGGCTGAATGTGGACGACCGGGACATCTCCACGTACATGCGCATCCTCAGCTTCAAGAGCCGTGAGGAGCTCGAGGAGCTGGAGCAGCTCACCGAGGAGCGCCCGCAGGCCCGTTCGGCCCAGCGTGCGCTGGCCGAGGAGCTGACGACGCTGGTGCACGGCGGCGCGCAGTGCGCGGCGGTCATCGCGGCTTCGAAGGCGCTGTTCGGCCAGGGAGATCTCGGCGAGCTGGACGGGGCGACGCTGGGTGCCGCACTGTCCGAGGTGCCGCACGCCGAGGTCGCCGAGCTCGGTCCGGTGGTGGATCTCCTGGTCGAGGTCGGTCTGGCGCCGAGCAAGTCGGCCGCCCGCCGCACGGTCAAGGAGGGCGGGGCCTACGTGAACAATGTGAAGGTCACGGACGGCGAGGCCGCCCCGGCCCGCGAGGAGCTGCTGCACGGGCGCTGGCTGGTGCTGCGCCGGGGCAAGAAGAACCTGGCGGCCGTCGAAGTCACGGCCGGCTGATCCGGCCGACGGCACTCACGGGGGCACAGCACGGCGGCCGGCCACGCGTGACGCGTGGCCGGCCGCCGTGCTGTGGGTGTGGTCAGGTCCGCTGTTTGCCGCGACTGCTCCTGATCGACTGCCAGAGCATGTCGCCGACTCCGACAACGGCCACTGCGCCGATCAGCTGCAGCAGGTGGCGCATCCAGTCGATACCCTTGGTCTCGTTGACACCGATCCAGGTCGCCACGGCGTTGCCCAGGATGCTGCCGAGGATACCGAACACAACCGTCAGCCAGAGGGGGATGTCCTGCTTGCCCGGCAGGATGGCCCGGGCGAGCAGCCCCAGGACCAATCCCACGATGATTGCCCACAACCAGCCCATATCGCCTCCTCGTGCGGCGCGGTGTGCGCACGTCCGCCCAGTCTCGGCGCATGGGACCTACACCGCATGCCGGACAGGTCCGTACGTGGTGAGGCGGTACGGATCGGGACGGACGGGACATGCCCCGGTCTCGAACCCGGCGGATGCCGGGCGTACCGTAGGAGCGGCCCGGTCCGGGGTTGCCCGGCACAGAGATCTGGTGGTGGAACATGGCGCGGAAGCAGAGCGGCACAGAGGTCTTCCGGATCACCGGAGCCCGCCAGGGACTCGCCGACGACGTGCGTGGCAGGCAACGGCGCTACATCATCTCGATGTCCGTGCGGACCGTCTCGGTGGTGCTCGCGGCGACGCTGTGGAACGTCGAGAGGCATGTGGCCGTGGTGGCCCTCGTGCTGGGCGTCCTGCTCCCCTATGTCGCGGTGGTCATCGCCAACGCCGGTCGCGAGAACGCCCCTTCACTCCCCTCGACGTTCGTGCCCGCACCCATGCGGCCCGCTCTCGGCACCGCCCCTGCGGCGGGTACTCCGGAGCCGGCCCCGGAGGCCGGGCAGACGGGCAGCACCGGAAACGTGCGCGAGAACGAGTGAGCCGGCAGGTCGGGAAAGCTCAGGAAAAGCTCAGATCAATCATGAAGTTCCTGTGCACCGCACCCCGGTCCCCGTGACATACTTCGTACGCGCTCCGCATCCCCCGTCGGAGCGACGGACCGACGCCGGGCAGCTCCCCCCGTGGCTGCTCGGCGTCGCCTTTTCTCCGGCGGGGATGCGTCGACGAGAGGCCCTAGGGTTGAGGTCGTGAACCTCCCCGAGACTTCCGCCGAGAGCGCCACCGGTGCGCCTGTCTGTTCCGCCAAGGGCTGCCGCACCGATGCCGTGTGGGTGCTCGCCTGGAACAACCCGAAGTTGCACACCCCGGAGCGGCGCAAGACCTGGCTGGCCTGTGACGAGCACCGGGAGCACCTCTCCTCCTTCCTCGGGGTACGAGGATTCCTGAAGGATGTCGTGCCCCTCGCGGAGTGGGAGTCCTCAGCCACCGATCGCTGACATCGGCCGGTCGGGCTGCAGGAAGGTCGGGTCGTCGAGTCCGGAGCCCGCCTTCTTGCCCCACATCGCAAGCTTCCAGATCCTCGCGATCTCCTCGTCCGGGGCGTCCGAGCGCAGGGCGCCGCGCAGGTCCGTCTCCTCGCGGGCGAACAGGCACGTGCGGACCTGGCCGTCGGCGGTGAGCCTGGTGCGGTCGCAGGCCCGGCAGAACGGCCTGGTCACGGAGGCGATGACACCGACGCGGTGCGGGCCGCCGTCCACGGTCCAGCGCTCGGCGGGGGCGGATCCGCGCGCGTCCTCGCCCTCGGCGGTGAGGGTGAAGCGGGTGCGCAGTGACTCGAGGATGTCACCGGCCGTGATCATTCCGTCGCGCTTCCAGCCGTGCTGGGCATCGAGGGGCATCTGCTCGATGAAGCGGAGCTCGTAGCCGTGCTCGACGGCCCAGGCGAGGAGCTCGGGGGCCTCGTCGTCGTTGAGTCCGGGCATCAGGACCGCGTTGACCTTGACCGGGGTGAGTCCGGCGTCGCGGGCGGCCTCGAGTCCGTCCAGCACGTCCCGGTGCCGGTCACGGCGGGTGAGGGTCTTGAAGACGTCGGGGCGCAGGGTGTCCAGGGAGACGTTGACCCGGTCCAGGCCCGCGGCCTTCAGGGCCGCGGCGGTGCGCTTGAGTCCGATGCCGTTGGTCGTGAGCGACATCCTGGGGCGGGGTTCCAGGGCGGCGCACTGTTCGACGATGGAGACGAGCCCGGGGCGCAGCAGCGGCTCGCCGCCGGTGAAGCGGACCTCTCGGATGCCGAGGTCGGTGACGGCGATGCGGATGAGCCTGACGATCTCGTCGTCGCTCAGCAGTTCCTGCTTGGCCAGCCACTGCAGGCCTTCCTCGGGCATGCAGTAGGTGCAGCGCAGGTTGCACTTGTCGGTCAGCGATACACGCAGGTCCGTGGCGACTCTGCCGTAGGTGTCGATGAGCACTGTGGGCCCCCTCCCCCGGTGATGTCCGCGGTTGCGCGGTCTGACTGCTCCGAGACTACGCGAGACCGGTGACATCGCGGGTGCCCGATTGACACGAGCTGCGGCGGGGCCCCGTCGTAGGTCTCTACGACGGGGCCCCGCCGGGGTGCGGCGTGCGTCAGTGGGCGCCGACGCCGGTGAGGGACTTGACCTCGAGTTCGGCGTACTTGCCCGCGTCCGGTTCCTCCTTGGAGAGGAGCGAGCCGATCCAGCCGAGCAGGAAGCCCAGCGGGATGGAGACGAGGCCCGGGTTCTCCAGGGGGAACCAGGCGAAGTCGACCTCCGGGAACATCGAGGTGGCCTTCCCGGAGACGACCGTGGAGAACAGCACCAGGAAGACGGACGAGAAGAGTCCGCCGTAGATGGACCACAGCGCGCCCTGGGTGGTGAACCGCTTCCAGAAGAGGCTGTAGAGGATGGTCGGCAGGTTGGCCGACGCGGCGACGGCGAAGGCCAGGGCGACGAGCCCCGCCACGTTCAGGTCGCGGGCCATCGCGCCGAGTGCGATGGAGACGACGCCGATGGCGACGGTGGCCCACTTCGCGGCGCGCATCTCCTCCTTCTCCGTGGCCTTCCCCTTGCGGATGACGTTGGCGTAGATGTCGTGGGCGAAGGAGGACGAGGACGCGAGGGTGAGGCCCGCGACGACGGCGAGGATCGTGGCGAAGGCGACGGCCGAGATCACGGCGAGCATGATCGCGCCGCCCGTGGTGCCGACGCCTCCGAGGTACTCGGCGAGCTGGGGTGCCGCCGCGTTGCCCGCCGGGTTCTTCGCCTTGATCTCCTCCGGTCCGATCAGTGCCGCGGCGCCGAAGCCGAGGGCGATCGTCATCAGGTAGAAGGAGCCGATGATGCCGATGGCCCAGTTGACGGACTTCCGGGCGGCCTTGGAGGTCGGCACCGTGTAGAAGCGGATCAGGATGTGCGGCAGGCCTGCGGTGCCCAGGACGAGTGCGATACCGAGGGAGATGAAGTCCAGCTTGGTGATCGCGTCCGCACCGTACTTGAGGCCGGGCTCGAGGAACGCCTTCGCGTCGCCCTGCTGTCCGGCGAGACTCTTCTCGGCCGCGGTGCCCAGCAGGTCGGAGATGTTGAAGTTGAACTTCCACAGCACCATGAACGTCATCAGCAGGGCGCCCGCGATGAGCAGCACCGCCTTGACCATCTGCACCCAGGTGGTGCCCTTCATGCCGCCGATGGTGACGTAGAGGATCATGAGCACGCCGACCAGCGCCACGATGACGATCTTGCCCGCGTCGCTGGTGATACCGAGCAGCAGCGAGACGAGGACGCCCGCGCCCGCCATCTGCGCCAGCAGGTAGAAGATCGACACGACGATGGTGGAGGCGCCCGCGGCGGTGCGGACCGGCCGCTGCCGCATCCGGTACGCGAGGACGTCGCCCATGGTGTAGCGGCCGGAGTTGCGCAGCGGTTCCGCGACGAGCAGCAGTGCCACGAGCCAGGCGACGAGGAAGCCGATGGAGTAGAGGAAGCCGTCGTACCCGAAGAGCGCGATGGCACCGGCGATGCCGAGGAAGGACGCCGCGGACATGTAGTCGCCGGAGACGGCGAGGCCGTTCTGGAAGGCGGTGAACTGGCGTCCGCCCGCGTAGAAGTCGGAGGCGCTCTTGGTCTGCCGGCCCGCCCAGACGGTGATGGCCAGGGTCGCGGCGACGAAGACCGCGAAGAGGCTGATGATCAGCGGCCGGTGCTCGCTCGTGGACGAGGCGGCGAGCTGGATCGCGGACTGCGAGTGGTATACGGCGCTCATGCGTCGGCCTCCATACGGGACTTGATGGCCTCCGCCTTGGGGTCGAGCTTCGCCGAGGCGTGGCGCGAGTAGAGCCAGGCGATGAGGAACGTGGTGGCGAACTGGGCGAGGCCGAAGACGAAGGCCACGTTGAAGTTGGCGACGACGACGGTGCCCATGAAGTCGCCGGCGTAGCTGGACAGCAGCACGTACAGCAGATACCAGGCGATGAAGCCGACGGTCAGCGGAAAGGCGAAGGAGCGCTGTGAGCGGCGCAGTTCGGCGAACTCCGCGCTCTTCTGCACCTCGAGGAATGCCTCGGTCGTGGGCTGGGCGGGACTGGTGTCCGTCGTGCCCGGGGGCGGCGGTGCATCGGTAGCCACGGATTCTCCTCGCGACGCGGGTGCGGTGGTCTCGGTAGTGGTCTTCACAGGGAGTCCTCTGTGTGGTGGGGGGTTGGCGTGCGACTCCCTGACAACGGCACGGAGAGCGCGGCGAAGCGGTTCACCGCAGATTCGCCGTTCTCGGACCCGCCTCCACGGGTGGGCCTCCCCGAGATCACACCTCGAACTCACTTGCCCTTATTCATTGATGCGGCGGCATGATCGGCGATAGCTTCACTCGATATGTACCCAGCCGGACACGCCGTGTGTCCGGCCGCAGGCACGGATGATGTGGAGAACCCATGGCTCATCTGGCATCCAGACGGACACGCGCACTCACGCTGCCCGTCGGACTGGCCCTCACGGCCTCGCTCGGTTTCCTCCCGGGAACCGCGACGGCCGCTCCGGCCCAGGAGCCGACCGCGGCTGTCTCGACCGACGGCCCGAAGCTGTCGTACGTCGTGAACACGCGGGCCGGTCACGGCACCGTCAAGCAGGTGAAGAAGGCGATAGCCAAGGCCGGCGGCACCGTCGTGACGTCGTACGACAGGATCGGCGTCATCGTCGTCCACTCGCAGAACCCGGACTTCGGCCCGACGATCCGCAGGGCCAAGGGCGTTCAGTCGGCGGGGTCCACGCGCACCAGCCCGATCGTCCCGCAGGCCACCAAGGACATCGGGGTCGAGCAGCCACTCACGGCCGGACAGGCCGAGGCCGCCGCGGCGGACGCGAAGGCCGGTCAGGACCCGCTGGAGCCCCTGCAGTGGGACCTGCCCGCCATCAAGGCGGACAAGGCGCACGAGAAGTCGCTCGGCAGCAGCAAGGTCACGGTCGCCGTCATCGACACGGGTGTGGACGACACGCACCCGGACCTGGCGCCCAACTTCGACCGCAAGGCATCGGTGAACTGTGTGTCCGGCGCCCCGGACACCACGGACGGCGCCTGGCGCCCCGCCGCCGGGGAGAGCGACCACGGTACGCACGTCGCGGGCACCATAGCCGCGGCGAAGAACGGCGTCGGCGTCACCGGCGTCGCACCCGGCGTCAAGGTCTCCGGCATCAAGGTGTCCACGCCGGACGGATTCTTCTACACCGAGGCCGTCGTCTGCGGCTTCGTGTGGGCCGCCGACCACGGTGTCGACGTGACGAACAACAGCTATTACACAGACCCGTGGATGTTCAACTGCACGAACGATCCCGACCAGGGCGCCCTGGTCGACGCGATCACCCGGGCGACCCGCTACGCGGAGAGCAAGGGAACCGTCAACGTCGCGGCCGCGGGCAACTCCCGGTTCGACCTGGCGTCCGACGCGATCGAGGACGCGAGCAGCCCGAACGACACCGAACCGGTCACCCGGACCATCGACCCGAGCCTCTGCCCCGACATCCCGACGCAGCTCCCGGGCGTCGTGACGGTCTCGGCAACCGGCGCCAAGGGCCTCAAGTCCTCTTACTCCAACTACGGTCTCGGCGTCATCGACGTGGCTGCCCCGGGCGGCGACTCGACGGTCTACCAGACGCCCGACGCCCCTGCCACCAGCGGCCTGATCCTGTCCACGCTGCCCGGCGGCGGGTTCGGCTACAAGGCCGGTACGTCCATGGCGTCCCCGCACGTCGCGGGAGTCGCGGCCCTGATCAAGTCGACCCACCCGTACGCCTCGGCGCGCACGGTGAAGGCACTGCTGACGCACCAGGCGGACGCCACGGCCTGTGGCGCCCCGTACGACATCAACCGTGACGGAACGATCGACGCGGTCTGCGAGGGCGGCACCAACTACAACGGCTTCTACGGAGCCGGTGTCGTGGACGCGCTCGACGCGGTCCGCAGGTAACACCTGCGGCAGGGCGTGAGGAGGGGCCGGGGACGCTGTCCCCGGCCCCTCCTGCCGCTTCGGGAAGCGGCTACGGCTTGATGAGCACCTTGAGGGCGGTGCGCTCGTCCATCGCCTTGTAGCCGCCGGGAACCCCGTCCAGTCCGACGCTCAGGTCGAAGACGGGAGAGGGGTCGATCGTGCCGTCCAGCACGTCGGGGAGCAGTTCCGGGATGTACGTGCGCACGGGGGCCACGCCGCCGCGCAGCGCGATGTTCCGGTCGAACATGACACCGAGGTCGAGTCCGGTACCGCTGCCGTGCGGGACGCCGACGTACCCGATGGAGCCGCCGTCGCGGACGATGCCGATGGCCGTGCGCATCGACTGCTCGGTGCCGACCGCCTCGATCACCCCGTGGGTGCCCTCGCCGCCGGTCAGTTCACGCACGGCGGCGACGGCGGCCTCGCCGCGCTCGGCGACGACGTCCGTGGCACCGAAGGCCCGGGCGATGTCGGTACGGGCCTCGTGGCGGCCCAGCGCGATGATCCGCTCGGCCCCGAGCCGCTTGGCGGCCATGACACCGCACAGACCGACCGCACCGTCACCGACGACCGCGACGGTGCTGCCGGGCTTCACCTCCGCGCCGATCGCGGCGTGGTGCCCGGTGCCGAGGACGTCGGAGAGTGCCAGGAGCGCGGTGAGCAGCCGGTCGTCGGAGGCGGCTGCCGCCGGGAGCTTGACGAGGGTTCCGTCGGCGAACGGGACCCGCACGGCCTCGCCCTGGCCGCCGTCGGATCCGACCGATCCCCAGAATCCGCCTTGGGCGCAGGACGTGGTGAGACCCTCCGCGCAGTAGGCGCACGTGCCGTCGGACCAGACGAACGGGGCGACGACGAGGTCGCCGACGGCGAAGCCGTTGACCGCGGAGCCCGCTTCCTCGACGATGCCGAGGAACTCGTGGCCGATGCGCTGGCCGGGCTGCCGGGCCGATTCGCCGCGGTAGGCCCACAGGTCGCTGCCGCAGATACAGGCACGCAGGACCCGCAGGACCACGTCGGTCGGCTGCTGGACCGTCGGGTCGGGCACCTCCTCGACGCGGATGTCGTGGGGGGCATGGATCACGGTGGCGCGCATGCGTGGGGGTCCTCGCTGGTCTCAGATGCTGGTACTCCCCTCACGGTACGCCCCGCGGGCCTGGCCGGTGGAATCACCTCGGCCGGCGAGCGCTCCCGTGGTGAGCAGGTACTGCGCGGCCAGATAGGTCAGCATGATCCAGAAGTCGTGGACGGGCAGCTGCGGCCAGTCGGCGATGCCGGTCGCGATGAGCGCGTCGGAGAGCAGGAAGAGCGCGCCGCCGAGTGCCGCGTACCGGCCGAGGATGCCGGCCCGCCAGGCCATGGTGGTGAGGAGCAGGCTGTAGCCGGTCAACGGGATCCGCAGGTCCGCGGGCAGGCCGGGCCAGAGCAGGACGAGGAAGGTCACGAGGACGGCGGCGTACGCGAGGCCGGCCGGCCTGGAGGCCCGGGCACGCCCGAAGAGCCACAGGTAGCAGAGGTGGCCTGCGGCGAAGGAGCCCATTCCGGCGAGGAAGGCCGCCTCCGCGTCGGGCATCAGGAGCACGTCCCCGCCCCAGCCGAGGAGCAGCGCGGCGATGAGCAGCCGGGGACCTCCCCGGGCGGCGGCATAGGCGGCGAGCAGGGGCATCAGCAGCGGCTTGGTGACCAGGTGGGCGGTGTCGATGCCGGCGAGGAGCCCGGCCAGGTGGAGGGCGGCGGCGGCGAGGAAGGCCGCGAGCAGCGGGCGGACGAGCCGGGGAGCGCCGGTGCGGGGGCTCATCCGGTGCGCTCCACGGAGGTGAGCGGCTGTACGGGGGCGGCTGCGGTGGCCCGGCCCGCGGGCTGCCAGCCCGGCCCACGGAAGACCCGGCCCGCCCGCTCGCTCCAGGTGTCCGCCGCCCGTACGTCACGGGCTATGGCGGCGTACTCATGGGTCGCGACGCGGAGCGGGTTGTTGGTGGCGATGTTCTTGGTGAGGCCGAAGACGGGCCGTTCGGTCTCCGCGGTGAAGGAGCCGAAGAGCCGGTCCCAGATGATCAGGATCCCGCCGAAGTTCCGGTCGAGGTAGCCGCCCTGGGAGGCGTGGTGCACCCGGTGGTGCGAGGGCGTGTTGAGTACGTACTCGCATGGGCGGGGCAGCCTGTCGATCCGTTCGGTGTGCACCCAGAACTGGTAGACGAGATTCGCCGAGGAGCAGAAGGCGAGTGCCGCCGGGTGGACGCCGCAGGCGATGAGCGGGACGTAGAACGGCCAGACGGTCAGCGAGGTCCAGGGCTGGCGCAGCGCGGTGGTGAGGTTGAACTTCCGGCTGGAGTGGTGGACCACGTGGCAGGCCCAGAGGATCCGTATGACGTGATGGCCGCGGTGGGACCAGTAGTAGAAGAAGTCCTGCGCGAGCAGCATCAGCAGGATCGTCCACCACAGGACGGGAATGCGCAGCGGGGTCAGTTCGTACACCGCGGCGTAGATCGCGACGATGGGGATCTTCCACAGCAGGTCGAAGGCCAGGCTGCCGAGGCCCATGGTGACGCTGGTGGCGGCGTCCTTGGCGTCGTACCCGGCGGCGTCCTCGTCCGGGTGAACGCGGTGGACCACCATTTCGAGGACGGTGAGCAGGACGAAGGCCGGGATCGACCACAGCACGACATCGGGCAGGTTCGGCTCCATGCGAGCACCGTAGAGCTGCCGGACGGCCGGGGGCTAGACGTTGTTACCCACAAGTATGGGAGACCGGACGTCAGCAGCCGTTGGCAGGTTCCACCAAGGGCAGCCCCGCCTCAGACCCCCGCGGCCCCCAGCAACGCCCCCGCGCCGTAGGTCACCGCCATCGCCACCGCTCCCCCGCCCATGTTCCGCAGCACCGCACGCCCCACCGCCGCGTCACCGAGCCGCGCGCTCCACCAGCCGGTGAGCGCCAGGGCCGCGAGTACCGACACCACCGTGACCGCGAGCCGCACCGAGGGAGGCGGCAGCACGATCGCCAGCAGGGGCAGCAGCGCACCCACCGTGAACGCCAGGAAACTCGCGCCCGCCGCGTGCCACGGGTTCGTCAGCTCGTCCGGGTCGATGCCCAGCTCGACCTCCGCGTGGGCGCGCAGCGCATCGCGCTCCGTGAGCTGGACAGCCGCCTCGCGGGCCACCTTCGCGCTCAGCCCTTTCTCCTCCAACAGGCCGGTCAGTTCGACGAGTTCTGCCTCCGGGGCCTCCTCCAGCTCGCGCTTCTCCGTGGCCAGCGCCGCCCTCTCGGAGTCGCGCTGGGTGGACACCGATACGTACTCCCCGGCCGCCATCGACATGGACCCGGCGAGCAGCCCGGCCAGACCCGCCGTCAGCAGGGCGGCCCTGTTGTCCGTCGCCCCGGCGACGCCGACGACGAGGCCCGCGGTGGAGACCACGCCGTCGTTGGCGCCGAGGACCGCGGCCCGGAGCCAGTTGAGCCGGGCACCCAGTCCGTTTTGATGGGGTTCGTCGTGTGTCTGCGTCTGTGTGTCCGTCACCTCGGGAGGGTCTCACCGCACGGTCGCCCGCCGCACCCCGACCCGCCCGTCCGCCGACTCGGCCAACTGCTCGGCACCCGCTCCGGGTTCGCGGTCCACAGGCGCCCGAATAGGGCACTGTCGGTCGCGGCCCGTATTCTCTGTGACCATGCTCGACGACCGCCAGACCGCAACGCCGTGGCCGACCGCCTACCCCCAGGGGTACGCGGTCGTCGACGTGGAGACCACGGGACTCGCCCGCGACGACCGGATAGTGTCCGCGGCCGTCTACCGCCTGGACGCCCTGGGTAACGTCGAGGACCACTGGTACACGCTGGTGAACCCCCAGAGGGATCCGGGGCCCGTCTGGATCCATGGCCTGACCAGTGCCGTCCTGGAGGGCGCACCGCTCTTCCCGGAGGTGGCCGCGCAGTTGTCCGAGCGGCTCGCCGGCCGGGTACTCGTCGCGCACAACGCGGCGTTCGACTGGTCGATGCTCGCCCGCGAGTACGCGCGCGCGGCGGTCGTCGCGCCCGTCGAGCAGCGGCTGTGCACCATCGCGCTCTCCAAGGAGCTCCGGCTTCCCCTCCCCAACCACAAGCTGGAGTCGCTCGCCGCGCACTTCGGCGTGGTGCAGCAGCGGGCGCACCATGCGCTGGACGATGCCCGGGTGCTGGCCGAGGCCTTCCGGCCGAGTCTGCACGCGGCGGCCCGGGACGGGATGCGGCTGCCCCTGCTGGAGTGCCGGCCGCTGACCGAGTGGTCCGACTCCCCCGTCACCCCGCGCATCGGCTACCAGGCGTCGCACGGCCAGGGCAGCTGGCGGCCCTCACGCAAGCGCCCCGCGTGCCCGTACCCGAATCCGGGCCGGTACGAGTCGGACAAACCCCTCATGCAGGGGATGCGGGTGGCGTTCTCCGGAGACACCTCGATCGACCGCGAGCTGCTGGAGGACCGCGCCGTGGAGGCGGGCCTGCACGTGGCGACCAGCGTCTCCCGGCTCACGAGTCTGCTCGTCAGCAACGATCCGGACGCGGCGACGTCGAAGACGGTGAAGGCGAAGTCGTTCGGCACGCCGATCCTCGAGGAGAGCGCCTTCACCCATCTCCTGCGGGACGTGGCACCGGCGCGCTCGCGGATCGTGCCGCCGCCGTCATCGGAGTGAACCGGGCGCGACTCGCCCGCCGCCCGCTCGCCCGCCACCGCCCTCTCGTCCGACCCTGTGGCGCATGGCACGTTGCGAGGTTTGCGGAAACGACTACGGGATGTCCTTCGAGGTGCACGCGCAGGGCGCGGTGCATGTCTTCGACTGCTTCTCCTGCGCCATCCACCGCATGGCGCCCATCTGTGAGCACTGCCGGGTCCAGGTGATCGGCCAGGGCGTCGAGGTCGACGGCCACTGGTACTGCGGCGGACACTGCGCCCGGGCCGAGGGAAGGGCGGGCATCGTGGACAAAGTGTGACAGTCCGCCCCGGCCCCCCGGGGACCCCTGCGTGCTGCACCCCATGACCCCGGTTGTACGGTCATGGGGTGTACCGCTTCCTGTTGACCCGGCAGTGGGTGATTCTCACCCTCCTCGTCCTCGTCCTGATTCCCACGATGGTCGAGCTCGGTTTCTGGCAGCTGCACCGGCATCAGCACCGCGTCGCGCAGAATGCGCTGATCTCGCAGAACCTCGAGGCGAAGCCGGTCCCGGTCTCCCGCCTCACCTCCCCGGGACACACCGTTCCCCGTTCCGACTACTGGCGCGCGGTGACGGCCACCGGCACGTTCGACACCGCGCACGAGGTGGTCGTACGGCGCCGCACCTCGAAGGACGAGCGCATCGGTGTCCACGTCCTGACCCCGCTGGACCTCAAGGGCGGCGGCACCGTGCTGGTCAACCGCGGGTGGGTTCCCTCAGCCGACAGCCAGCAGGCATTCCCGGAGGTCCCGGCCCCGCCCCGGGGCGAGGTCACCGTCACCGGCCGACTGAAGGCCGACGAGACGACGGGCGCCAGTGGGATCAAGGACCTGGCAGGCCTTCCCGACCGCCAGGTGATGCTCATCAACAGCGCCCAGCAGTCGCAGCTGCTCGGCAGGCCCGTCCTGGGCGGATATCTCGAACTGACCGCCCCTGAAACGGCCGACGGCACCCCCGAGATGATCCCCGCCCCCGACGACGGCTCCATCGGCTCGCACATGGCCTATGCCGTCCAGTGGTGGCTCTTCGCCGCCGGCGTGCCCGTCGGCTGGGTGATCCTCGTACGGCGCGAGAAGCACGACCGTGAACAGGCCTCACGGGAGAGCGAGACGGCCGGGGAGCCCGCACCCGTCTCCGTGTAGCCCGCGCCCGTCGCCGTGTAGCCCGCGAACGTCGCCGCGCAGCCCGCGAACGTGTCCGTGCACCGCCTCGCGCCGGTGTGTTGGGCCCGGCAGGGCTGCTTAACGGGGCCCAGGTTCGGGAAGACGCCAGAGCGTGACCCCACGTATCGAGGACTACGCACTCATCGGCGATCTCCAGACCGCCGCCCTGGTCGGCAGGAACGGTTCTGTCGACTGGCTGTGCCTGCCCCGCTTCGACTCGGGTGCCTGCTTCGCCGCCCTTCTCGGCGACGAGGACAACGGCCACTGGCGCATCGCCCCCCGGGGCACCGACAGCGCCGACACCTGCACCCGGCGCGCGTACGTGGGCGACTCCCTGGTGCTGGAGACGTTCTGGGAGACCAGGACCGGCACGGTCAAGGTCATCGACTTCATGCCGCAGCGCGACAAGGCGCCCGACATCATGCGCATCGTCGAGGGGGTCAGCGGCAGCGTCGACATGAGCTCCGTCCTGCGGCTGCGCTTCGACTTCGGTTCCGTGGTGCCGTGGATGCGCCGCTCGCACGGCCACCGGGTGGCCGTCGCGGGGCCCGACTCCGTCTGGCTGCGCAGCGAGCCGCCGGTCAAG
Organism: Streptomyces sp. NBC_00887; assembly: GCF_045207585.1. Classification (NCBI taxonomy): domain Bacteria; kingdom Bacillati; phylum Actinomycetota; class Actinomycetes; order Kitasatosporales; family Streptomycetaceae; genus Streptomyces; species Streptomyces sp. NBC_00887. The sequence continues at coordinate 8,200,130 of NZ_CP108788.1, read as the reverse complement.
ACCTGGGGCCAGCAGTTCAGCACCTGCTCCTCGTTCACCGTCGCCGAGGGGGAGAAGGTGGCGTTCGTCCTCACCTGGCATCCCTCGCACGCCCCGCGTCCGAAGCTGATCGATCCGTACAAGGCGCTGAAGCACACCCTCACCGACTGGGCGAAGTGGTCGGCGCGATGTACCTATCAGGGCAGGCACCGGGAAGCCGTGCTCCGCTCCCTGATCACTCTGAAGGCGCTCACCTACGCGCCCACCGGCGGAATCGTCGCGGCCCTCACGACCTCGCTGCCGGAGGAGATCGGCGGCGTACGGAACTGGGACTACCGCTACTGCTGGCTGCGGGACTCCACCCTCACACTGGCCGCCATGGTCGCGGCCGGCTACCTGGAGGAGGCCGCCGCCTGGCGGGACTGGCTGCTGCGGGCCGTGGCCGGCGACCCGGCGGACCTGCAGATCATGTACGGCCTCGCGGGCGAGCGCAGACTCCCCGAGACCGAGCTGCCGTGGCTGAGCGGCTACGAGCACTCCCGGCCGGTCCGGACGGGCAACGCGGCGGTCCGGCAGCGGCAGCTCGACGTGTACGGCGAGGTCATCGACTCGCTCAGGGTGGCCCGCGAGGCCGGACTCGGCAACAAGCCGCATGCCTGGAACCTGCAGCTCAGTCTGCTCGGCTTCCTGGAATCCACCTGGCGCGAACCGGACGAGGGCCTGTGGGAGGTCCGCGGGCAGCGCCGCCACTTCGTGCACTCCAAGGTGATGGCCTGGGTGGCCGCCGACCGAGCGGTGCGCACGCTGGAGGAGGACCCCGGGCTGCCGGGCGACGCGGACCGCTGGCGGGCGATGCGGGACGCCGTGCACGCGGAGGTCTGCGAGAAGGGCTACGACGCCGTACGCAATACGTTCACGCAGTACTACGGCTCGCAGGAGCTCGATGCCTCCACGCTGCTCATCGTGCGGACCGGTTTCCTGCCGCCCGACGACCCCCGGGTCATCGGCACGGTCGATGCCGTACGGGCCGGGCTCGCCCGGGACGGCATGATCCGCCGCTACAGCACCGAGGGCGTTTCCGTGGACGGTCTGCCCGGCGACGAAGGGGCGTTCATCGCCTGCTCGTTCTGGCTGGTGGACGCGTTGCTGCGGATCGGCAGGACGGACGACGCCGAGGAACTGTTCGGACGGCTGCTGGAGCTGCGCAACGACGTGGGGCTGCTGGCCGAGGAGTACGACACGGTGGCCGGGCGCCAGCTCGGCAACTACCCGCAGGCGTTCAGCCACATCGGGCTGGTGAACAGCGCGGTCGACCTCGCCCGGCAGGACACGGCAGGATGAGGCCATGGATCTTGGACTGAAGGACCGCGTCTACATCGTCACCGGTGCGACCCGTGGGCTGGGCCGTGCGACCGCGCACGAACTGGTCGCCGACGGGGCGAAGGTGATCGTCTCCGGCCGGGACGAAAGGGGGGTCGCGGCGGCCGCCGAGGACCTGGGGCCCGGCGCTCTCGGCGTCGTCGCCGACAACGCCGACCCGACTGCCGCGCAGCGCCTGGTGGATGCCGCGAAGGAACGCTTCGGCAGGCTGGACGGCATCCTCATCAGCGTCGGCGGACCCGCACCGGGCTTCGCCGCCGACAACACGGACGATCAGTGGCAGACGGCGTTCGAGTCGGTCTTCCTCGGTGCCGTACGGCTGGCCCGTACGGCGGCTGCCGCACTGGGCGAGGGCGGTGTCATCGGCTTCGTACTGTCCGCGTCGGTGCACGAGCCGATCGCCGGGCTCACCATCTCCAACGGCCTGCGCCCCGGCCTCGCCGGCTTCGCCAAGTCCCTCGCCGACGAGCTGGGCCCGCAGGGGATCCGGGTCGTCGGGGTGCTGCCGTCCCGGATCGAAACGGACCGGGTGCGCGAGCTGGACGCCCTGTCGGGTGACGCGGAGGCGGCCCGCAGGGCACACGAGGCGCGCATCCCGCTGCGCCGCTACGGCACGCCGGAGGAGTTCGGGAAGACCTCGGCCTTCCTGCTCTCCCCTGCCGCCTCGTATCTGACGGGCATCATGGTGCCCGTCGACGGCGGTGCCCGGCACGGCTTCTGACGGTCCGGAGCGGACAGCGCCGTCAGCTCACCCGCTCCGCACGGTGCTTGACGGCCTTGAGCCGTACCTCGGCGGGCAGCTCGTCCAGGCCCGCCGAGGTACGCGCATGGGCCAGCGCCTCGTCGGCGAGACCTCGCAGTGCCTGATCCGGGGCGGCGTGCGGCTCCAGCAGCAACCGGACGCGGGCCTGCGGAGCGGTGCGCCGACCGGTCAGCATGACCTTGGCGTCGGAGACCCCGTCCAGGGTGCGTGCCTCGTTGCCGAGCACGCCCTCCAGTGCCCTGCCCCGCAGGAGCGCGCCCTGGCCGTCGCCGCTGTCGACGAGTACCTCGGCGAGACGGCCGCGGCGGAGCTGGGCGAGCAGCCACCACAGGGCGAGGACCACCAGGACGGCCAGGCCCGCGATGACGGCCGGCCACCACCAGCCCTCGTCCCGCCAGCGGTACCGGTCGCCCCGGCTGAGCAGCACATCGTCCTTGCCGTCGAAGGGCCACCAGGACGGCACGGTCACACCGAGCCCCGTCGTCAGGACGGCCCCGCCCACGACGAGGAGGACCAGCCCGGCCAGGGCGAGCAGCACCCGGTTGACGGTTCCGATCACGCGGTTCACCCCTTCTTCGCCGCCCTGCGGACGTGAACGGACAGGCGCGGCGGCCTGGCCAGGCCCAACTCCTTGATTCCCGCGCCCAGCGCGGTGTCCAGGTCGTTGCGGACGTCGTCGAGTTCACGGAAGTGCGACACGGCGCGGACGGCCACCTTGCCGCGTCCCGTCCTGACCCGTACGGACTGCACACCGGACACCTCCACGGCCCGGTCGCGCAGGACCAGGCCGGCGGCGTTCCGGTCGAGTGCGGCCCGGATTCCGGGGTGGTCGCGGCGCATCGGCAGCAGCGCGCGCAGTCCGGGTGTGACGGCCAGCCAGAGCAGCCACAGGCCGATGGCCGCTGCCGCCGCGGAGCCCGCCAGCACCCAGACGTCGTCGAGGTGACGGGTCGCCAGTTCGTCGGCGAGCGAGCGCCGCCACTGCATGGCCGGGTGGCCGGTCCGTACCGCCGCGATGTCGTAGAGCAGGAGCCCGGCGCCGCCGAGGACCACCAGACCGACGAGCGTGGCGGGGATCCGGCGCTCGGACCGGAACCGGCCGGCGTGACCGCCGGGCCGGTCCAGTACGGGAACGGGGTCGTAGGAAGACCCCGCCGCGGACTGGTCCATGTCGAGTACGCCCGTGGGTGCCGCGGACTCCGCGGCCGGCAGGCGTCGTGTGCTGTTCTGCGGATCCTGGGGCTCGCTCATCGGATGCTCCCCTCCGGCATCGCGCCCGCTCCTGCGGGATGCAGCCGCTCGACCTGCACCGCTACTTCGGGCACCTCCATGCCCGCCAATGCTTCTACCCGCTCGATGACACGGCGACGCACCGCACCGCACTGGCGGCCGATATCACTGGGGTAGCCGAGCTCGAGGCTGACCAGCACCCGGGCGGTGTCCCGGTGCACGGTGACCGTGGCGCTCGGCGGCGCGCCGTCCTCGGGAGGCTTGTCGACCGCCTCCTTCGCCGCCTGCGCGGCGATCTTCGCGACGACCCGGTCGGCGATCCGGGTCTCCCCGCGCTCCGCGACGGCGACCCGGTCTGTCACCGCCGTCGCCGGTCGCCGCGCTCGCGACTGCGGAAGAAGTCGCCGGGTTCAAGGTCGCCGTCCAGGAACCGGCCGGCGATGAAGCCGACCGCGCCCAGGGCTGCCACCAGGAGAAAGGCCCCGAACCCGCCGAAGTATCCGGCGAAACCGAGCGCCATGCCGGCCAACAGGCCGGCCACAGCCATGCTCATCGTGCGCTCCTCAACTGCCTCATGGGGAAGGGAGGTCTACTGCAGACGGGGCTCGGGCTCGGACTCGTCCTCCTCGTCGGGCAGTTTGACATCGCTGACCGCGATGTTGACCTCGACGACTTCGAGGCCGGTCATCCGCTCGACGGCGGCGACGACGTTCTCACGCACATCGCGGGCCACGTCGGCGATCGACACGCCGTAGTCGACGACGATCTCCAGGTCGAGGGCGGTCTGGGACTCGCCGACCTCCGCCTTGACGCCGCGGGTCACGGACTTGCCTCCGCCCGGCACCCGGTCGCGTACCGCTCCGAAGGTCCGGGAGAAGCCGCTGCCCATCGCGTGGACGCCCACGACATCGCGCGCGGCCATTCCGGCGATCTTCTCGACCACACCGTCGGCGATCGTCGTGCGGCCGCGGGTGGCGGGGGCTCCCCCGCCGCGCTTGGCGAGCGGATTCTTCCTGCCGTCGTCCCCGCCGGGCACACCGCCGGGGTTGTCGGGCCGGTTCCGCTGTGGGGTCTCGGTCATCGCCGCTCTTCCCTTCGGGTCAGGATTGGACTTCCGTCGCTCACATTAGGTGCGCTTTCCACATCCCGCGCCGTGGATGCGGCAGGCTGGGGCAATGACAACGGCTGACAGTTCGCACCGGGCCGACGGATGGACCGCTGCGGTACGGCTACGGCTCGACCTCGGCCGGTTACTCCCTCTGGGTGGGCCGGCCGACGGGGCCTGGATCGCGGAACGGGCGGCGGCTGCAGTACTGCGGGATGCCGCGGCCGGCTCGGGGGCGGTGCTGGGGCGGCTCAGGATCGCCTCGGCAGACGCGGACAGTGCGCCCGACCCGGTGGTGCCTCCTCCGCCCAGCGCGCTGCCGCCGGGGCCGCTGCGGATCGAGGCGGGCTTCTCCACGACGGCGCAGCGTCCGCTGCACGTCACCGCGGACGCGCTCCGCTCCGCGTTGCTCGTTGCGGCATCCGTACGACTGGGCCTGGACGTCACCGAGGTGGACCTTCGGGTGACGGGGCTGCTGGACGAGGAGCCCGAGCCCGCCGCGGTACCGCAGGCCGAGGTGCGCAGGGCCGAGCCGGACGGGGTGGCGGGGACCGCGGCCGCCGGGGTGCCCGGGGTGGTCTCGCTGACGCGAGTGCTGGGCAGCGCGGTGCACACGGGTGCGGGGCATGTCCGGGTGGAGCTGGCGACGGCCGGGGACCACCGTGCGCTCGATGTGGCGCAGGCCGTGCGCGAAGCGGTGGCCTTCGCCGTGGAGGGCAGGCCGTCCGTCGCCGTACTGGTCACGGCCGTGGTGGAGCAGGGCTGACCCCGCCCCCGGCGCAGGGACGGGGGCGGGGTCAGGGTCGGGCGGTTCAGTCGGTGACGCCGGCGAGGTCGCGCAGCCGGCGGCCCTGTGCGGCACGCTCGGCGGTGCGCTGCTCCTCGTACGTGCGGGAGACGGCGCCGCTGAGCAGGGCCTTGGTCTCGATGACCGCGTCGCGCGGGGCGGCGAGCAGTGCGGCGGCCAGGTCGCGGGCTGCCGCGTCCAGCTGGTCGGCGGGGACCACGAGGTTGGCGAGGCCGGTGCGCTCGGCCTCCTCGGCGTGCACGAAGCGGCCGGTGGCGCAGATCTCGAGCGCGCGGGCGTACCCCACGAGGTTCACCAGGGGGTGGGTGCCCGTGAGGTCGGGGACGAGACCGAGGCCGGTCTCGCGCATGGCGAACTGCACGTCCTCGGCGGCGATCCGGAGGTCGCAGGCGAGGGCGAGCTGGAAGCCGGCGCCGATCGCGTGGCCCTGGACGGCCGCGATCGACACGATGTCGTTGCGGCGCCACCAGGTGAACCCCTCCTGGTACTCGGCGATGGTCGCGTCGAGGTCGGCCTCGGAGCCACGCGCCATGTCGAGGAAGGACGGCTCACCGTCGAACCCCTCAGGGGTGAACGCCTGCCGGTCGAGGCCCGCGGAGAAGGACTTGCCCTCGCCACGCAGCACGACGACCCGCACGTTGCCGGGCAGTACCCGTCCGGCCTCTGCCAACGCCCGCCACAGAGCGGGAGACTGAGCGTTGCGCTTGGCCGGGTTGGTGAGCGTCACCGTGGCAACCGCGTCATCGACGGTGAGCCGTACGCCGTCCTTGTCGAGCACAGAGTCGAGCGAGGTCATGGGGCGCCTCCGGATCGGGTGCAGTCAGCACTTACTGGCAAGTACTGAACAGTAACCACCCGGACGACCTGACGATCGGCCGGGTGGCCACCCGGTGTTCCGGTGAGCCCCCGGGGTCGGCACACTCCGGCCCCGGACCGCTGCCCGCCGTCAGGCCGTAGCGGCCTTCTTGCCTCGTGTCGCTCCGCCGCGTCCCCGCAGCGTCACTCCGGACTCGCTGAGCATCCGGTGGACGAACCCGTAGGAGCGGCCGGTTTCCTCGGCCAGCGCCCGGATGCTCGCACCGGAGTCGTACTTCTTCTTCAGGTCTGCCGCGAGCTTGTCGCGCGCGGCGCCGGTTACCCGGCTGCCCTTCTTCAGAGTCTCGGCCACCCGTGCCTCCTCAAGGAAGTGCGCTCTGGACTCTCATGATCACCCCTCCTGGGCTTCCTGGCCACCCATTCGGCAAGGTCCGTCCGACCGGTTTCCGGGTCCTGAAGCGGGGAGACACAAGTGGAATCAAGCATTCCGAGGGATTGCGGTGGCCTACGGGGCGGCTGTTCGAAAGAACGGCCAGGTCAGGGCCGTACGGGGCGAGTCGCCCTAAATGGGTGCACCTGCCAGGCATCTGCCGGGCGCCGCGCCGGGGTACGAGACCCGCTCACCCAGATGATGGATCACACATAGGCCGAATGATCCAGACGCGGTGGATCGCCGAATCCCGGCGGGGCCGGGTGGTCGCGACGACCGGCCCCCGGGATCAGGCCAGGGCGACCAGGTCCCGGTAGTCCGCACCCCAGAGGTCCTCGACCCCGTCGGGCAGCAAAATGATCCGCTCCGGCTGGAGCGCCTCGACAGCGCCCTCGTCGTGGGTGACGAGCACGACCGCGCCCTTGTACGTGCGCAGCGCGCCGAGGATCTCCTCGCGGCTGGCCGGGTCGAGGTTGTTCGTCGGCTCGTCGAGGAGCAGCACGTTGGCGGACGAGACGACCAGCGTCGCCAGGGCGAGCCGGGTCTTCTCACCGCCGGAGAGCACTCCCGCGGGCTTGTCGACGTCGTCGCCGGAGAAGAGGAAGGAGCCGAGCGTCTTGCGGACCGCGACGAGGTCGAGGTCGGGCGCCGCGGAGCGCATGTTCTCCAGGACGGTCCGGTCCGGGTCGAGGGTCTCGTGCTCCTGGGCGTAGTACCCGAGCTTGAGCCCGTGCCCCTCGATGATGTCGCCGGTGTCGGGCTTCTCGGCGCCGCCGAGGAGGCGCAGCAGCGTGGTCTTGCCCGCACCGTTGAGGCCGAGGATGACGACGCGGGAGCCCTTGTCGATGGCGAGGTCGACGTCCGTGAAGATCTCGAGCGACCCGTACGACTTGGAGAGGCCTTCCGCCATCAGCGGGGTCTTGCCGCAGGGCGAGGGGTCGGGGAAGCGCAGCTTGGCGACCTTGTCGGAGACCCGGACGGCCTCCAGGCCCGAGAGCAGCCGGTCGGCGCGCTTGGCCATGTTCTGAGCGGCGACGGTCTTGGTGGCCTTGGCGCGCATCTTGTCGGCCTGCGCGTTGAGTGTCGCGGCCTTCTTCTCGGCGTTCTGGCGCTCGCGCTTGCGGCGCTTCTCGTCCGCCTCACGCTGCTGCTGGTAGAGCTTCCAGCCCATGTTGTAGACGTCGATCTGCGCGCGGTTGGCGTCGAGGTAGAAGACCTTGTTGACCACCGTCTCGACGAGATCGACATCGTGGGAGATCACGATGAAGCCGCCGCGGTAGGTCTTCAGGTAGTCGCGCAGCCAGACGATCGAGTCCGCGTCCAGGTGGTTGGTGGGCTCGTCGAGGAGCAGGGTGTCGGCGTCCGAGAACAGGATGCGGGCGAGCTCGACACGGCGGCGCTGACCACCGGAGAGCGTGTGCAGGGGCTGACCGAGCACCCGGTCGGGCAGGCTGAGCGCGGCGGCGATGGTGGCGGCCTCGGCCTCGGCGGCGTATCCGCCCTTGGTGAGGAACTCCGTCTCCAGGCGCTCGTACTTCTTCATCGCCTTCTCGCGGGTGGCGCCCTGGCCGGTCGCCATCCGCTGCTCGTTCTCCCGCATCTTGCGCAGGATCTCGTCGAGTCCGCGGGCGGAGAGGATGCGGTCGCGGGCCAGGACCTCGAGGTCGCCGGTGCGCGGGTCCTGCGGGAGGTAGCCGACCTCGCCGGAGCGCGTGATGGTGCCGCCGGCCGGGGTTCCTTCACCGGCGAGGCATTTGGTGAGGGTGGTCTTGCCCGCTCCGTTACGGCCGACCAGGCCGATGCGATCGCCCTTGGCGATACGGAAGGAGGCGGACTCGATGAGGATGCGGGCGCCGGCGCGCAGCTCGATGCCGGAAGCGGTGATCACGGAAAAACTCCAGGGCGGTATGGACGGCGGAGGGACGGTTACGGACTCACGACTCGACGCCGTCTAATGCACAAGGAGAATTGCCATGGAGCTCATTCTACTGGCGGTGTCCACCTGGTTTTCCGCGTGCTTCCGGCCTGCCACCCCGTGACCACGGCGCGTCACATAAAAGGGCATCCCCTACCGAACTGCCCGATACTCGGCGCGGGGCGGCAAGGGTGCCGTGCCGCAGCCGGAGCAGAGGGTGGTGCGCCCCATGCAGTTCGACGACGACGCCGACCTGGACACGTCCGAGGTCCAGGAGGTGCGCGGCAGCCGGATCCCGGGTGGCAGGGCCACCATGGGCGGGGCGGCATCGTCGCGCTGGTCCTGGGGCTCTTCTTCGGCGTCGGTCCGGACCAGCTCGGACTCTCCTCGGGCGACCCCGACACGACCGCGATCGCGTCGTCCGCCGCCCAGGTCCAGCAGAGCTGCCTGACGGGCGAGGACGCGAACACCAAGGACGACTGCCGGACCGTGGCGGTGGTCAACAGCGTGCAGAACTACTGGGGCCAGGAATTCGCCCTGAACGGCGAGAGGTACACGCCGGCGCGGACCGTCCTGTTCAGCGACCGGATCGCCACCCTCCTGCGGGTCGGCCACCTCGGCGGTCGGGCCGCTCTCCTGCCCGGGTGACCGGCAGGTCTATCTGGACCTGGGGTTCTTCGACGAGCTGCGCACGACGTTCGGATCGAGCGGCGGGCCGTTCGCCGAGGCGTATGTCGTCGCCCACGAGTACGGCCACCACGTGCAGAACCAGCTGGGCACGCCGAGCAGGGCGCAGGACGGGCGGCAGGGCGCCGACAGCACTTCCGTGAAGGTGGAGCTGCAGGCGGACTGCTACGCCGGGGTGTGGGCGAACGACGCGACCACCACCGCCGCCGCCGAGTCGGGGCGCCCCCTGATCACCGAGCTGACGGAGGTGGACATCCGGGACGGCCTGGACGCCGCGGCGGCGGTCGGTGACGACCGGATCCAGGAGCGGTTCCAGGAGAGCGTGAATCCGGAGTCGTGGACGCACGGCTCGTCGGAGCAGCGCCGGCAGTGGTTCACGACCGGATTCCGTACCAGGGACGCGAGCCGCTGCGACACCTTCCGCTGAACCGCCGACCCTGCGGGGGCGCACTGTCGGTGCCGGGTGGAACACTGAGACGCAGATCACAGCAAACCGGTGGGAACGGCTGGGAGAAGGTGAGCTCGATGGCAGGCGCGGGCGGTGTTCCGACGATCTGTCCGACGGTTCTGTACGACGACGCGAGGGCCGCGATCAGGACGCTGACCCAGGCCCTGGGCTTCACGGAGGAGGCGGTGTACGAGGGGAAGGACGGCAGCGTCCTGCACGCCGAGCTGTCCTGCGGCAACGGCAGGGTGATGCTCGGCTCCAAGGGGGGCGAAGGCGTGTTCGCCAAGGCGATGGCGGGGGCGGGACCCGCGGGGGTGTACGTCGTCGTGGACGAGGTGGACGAGCACCACGCGCGGGCCGTCGAGCACGGCGTGGAGATCCTGATGCCGCCCACCGACCAGGACTACGGCTCGCGTGACTACATGGCGCGGGACGCGGAGGGCAACGTCTGGAGCTTCGGGACGTACGCCCCGGGTTCGGCGGGCTGACCGACTCCCCCGGGGTTTCGCGTTCCGTGCTCAGGCGCCGCCGGTGTGCACCTGGAAGGCCGCCCGGCGTACGGCCTTGGCGAGTGCCGGGTCGGGGTGGGCGGCGGCCAGGGCGACCAGTACCTGCACGGTGCGCGGGTGTCCGACCGCGCGGACCTCGTCGAGCAGGGCCGGGACCGTGCCCTGGACGGCGGAGTCGAGATGGCGGACCAGGAGTCCGGTCTCGCCGTGGTCCGCGACCGCCGCGGCGGTGTCGATCCAGAGCCAGGTGGCTTCCTCACGGCTGAGGACGTCCTGGGCGTCGTCCGGGTCGGCACCCTCGTACTCGGCGAGCCAGAGCAGGGCGTACGGACGCAGCGGCGGTTCGCTGACGACGGTGCGCACCACGGGCTCCGCGGGAGCACCGACGACGCGCAGCGCCTCGAAGGCGAGACCGCGCAGCAGGGCGTCCTCGCCGCGGGCGACGGCGAGCAGTTCTGTCACCGCGCTGCCGACGGTCCGGGCGGCGAGCCAGGCCCGGTATTCGACGCGGGCGGGCCCGGGGGTGAGCCGGGCGCAGCCGAGCAGCATGTCGGCCGCGGACTGCTCGATGTTCCCGGCCGGGCTCTGGGCGGCGACGCAGATCTGTTCCAGCTTGACCCAGACCGCCCAGTTGCCGAGGGGGGTGAGTGTGGCCTGTCCGGCTCCGAGCGTCAGCGCGCCGACGGCGGCGAGGCCTTCGAGGGCCCAGTCGAGCAGGAGCGCGTTCAGGTCCTCGGGCTGCCCGGTCGCGGTGCTGCCGGGCGCGGGCTGCTGCGGCGGCCCGTACGGCACCTCGCACCGCTCCTCGTGGAGTTCCGCGACGCGCTGGCCGAGGAGGTCGAGGAGGGCGGGCACGGTGACGGGCCCGGCGGAGAGCTGCAGGAGCGAGAGCACCTGGGGCACCGCCTCGACGGCTTCGGCGACGGCGGTCGCCTCGATTCCTTCGGGTGCGGCGTGGACGAGCGACCAGGCGTCGAAGAGCGCCACCCAGCCGCGGAGCACGGCGGAGTCGTCCCGGTCCCAGGCGCGCAGCCTCCAGCCGGGGCGCGCGGTGTCGCCGTGGAGTTCGATCAGCCCGGCCAGCCTGGCCCGGTCCCAGCCGGTCTGTATCTGGGCGGGGGACAGTTCCAGCGCCGCCGCGGCCCGTTCCAGGGCCTCGGTGGCGAGCGGGGCTGCCCCCGGGCCCGCCGCGTCGGCGGCCCAGTGGGCGATCCGGACGGCGTGGGCGAGCACGGCCCTGGCCTGGCGTGCCAGTTCCGCAGGGGGCGGTGTGCCCTCGGGAGGGCGGGGGGCCGGCCTGGTGCGCCGGGTGGTCACGGCCTTGCGGGCGGTGGCAAGGGGTCGCGGGCGGACAAGTCGCAGCCTGGAGTCGCGCGGGGTACGGGACGTCACAGGAGCAGTCTTGCCTCTGACGGCCCGAAAGCCCAAACGGAAGCCGGATCCCATGGGTACGGGAAGGTTTCGGGCCCGGTCACCAAGCGGGCCGATCCATCCCATCAGCTCACATCAGAGGCGTGAGGAAGCGTCTGAGGGCCTCTTCGTAGCGTGCCGGATCGGCATTCCACATCGCCGCATGCGGAGCCTGGGTCACGGGGTGCAGGGTGACCAGGTCGGGACGCAGTGCGGCCAGTCGCCGGGACGGCTGCCAGGGCGCCAGGGTGTCGTCGGGGCCGTGGAAGATCAGCGTGGGGGCGTGCAGGGCGGTCGGTACGGAGGTGTCCAGGAGCGGGGCGCCGCGCAGTCCGGTCTGGCCCTGGGCGGCCCGGACGGCGAGGGGCAGGAGTGCGGCGGGGATGCCGTGGGCGACGGTCAGGGCACGGAGGGTGACCTTCCAGTCCAGCACCGGGGAGTCCAGGACGAGACCGCTGATGCGGTCGCGGAGTGCGGAGTTGACGGCGGCATGCAGGGCCATCGTGGCGCCGGTGGACCAGCCGTGGACCACGACGCGTTCGGCCCCGTAGCGCACGGCGTAGCGGATGGCCGCGTCCAGGTCGCGCCACTCGGACTCGCCGAGGTGGCCGAGCCCGTCCGGGGAGCGGGGCGCTCCGGTGTCACCCCGGTAGGCGAGGTCGAGCACCGGGAACTGCTGCTCCTGCAGGAATCCCGTCACGTTCAGGGGGTGTTCGCGGGTGGTTCCGAGACCGTGCACGGTGATCACCCAGGTGTCGCGGGCGCCGGGGAGGAACCACGCGGGCAGGGCGCCCAGCTCGCCGGGGATCTCCACCTCCTTGTACGTGAGGCCGAGTGCGTCGAGCGGGTCGCCGCTGTGGAGCTCGGGGGTGAGGCGGACCTTGGCGCCAGGTTCCAGGCTGCCCCGGGTGACGCGTTCCAGCCTGCGCACGACGGTGTCGGCGGAGCCGTGCGGCGCCTGCTCGACGACCGGGCCGACGATCGCGCGGACGTCGCGGCCCACCAGTCCGTACGTGCCGGGGCGCAGCGCGGCGAAGGAGCGGGTCAGAGTGACCTGCCCGGGCGCCGTGGCGTGCACGGTGAGTTTTCGGTCTCCGGGGAAGGGGCGTGGTGACGGGGCCCCGAGGGCGGCGTCGCTGGCGTACCGGCCGGCCGCGACCGCTGCCGCTCCGACGCCGAGGATCGTGGAGACGGCTGCTGCCGTCACTGTTGCCGGGCGCACGGCTCCAGTGTCCTGGGCTGCGGCGCGTGCTGCCAGCGGAACGGGGCCGTACGGTGCCGGCCCCGGGCTCAGCCGGGCTGGCCGTACCCCTTGAGGGCGTCCTGTACGTCGCGCAACTGGGCGCGGGAGAGCAGGGACGGGTGGTGGCCGGGCACGGAGCTCGCGGTGAGCCAGAGCCTGCACATCCATTCGAGCTGCGCAGTGCGCTCGTAAGCCTCGTCGAGGGTGTCCCCGTAGGTGACCGTTCCGTGGTTCTGCAGCAGGCAGCCCGTGCGGTCGCGCAGTGCGGTGAGCATGTTCCCGGCAAGCTCCGCCGTCCCGTACCGGGCGTAGGCGGCGGTGCGGACGGGGCCGCCGAGCACGGCGGCGGCGTAGTGCACCAGCGGGACCTCGTCGACGAGGGTGGAGACGGCCGTGGCGTGGACCGCGTGGGTGTGTACGACGGCGGCGGCGCCGCTGTTCCTGTAGACGGCCAGGTGGAGGGGAAGCTCGCTGGTCGGGGCCATGTCGCCGAGGACCTGGCGCCCTTCGAGGTCGACGCCGACCGCGTCCCCGGGACCCAGCCGGTCGTAGGGCACTCCGCTGGGGGTGACCAGGACGACTCCGCCGACCCGCGCCGACACATTGCCCGAGGTGCCGACGACCAGACCGTCCGCGGCAGTCCTGCGGGCCGTCGCCACGACGCCGTCCCATGCCCGCTCGATCGCGTCCCGGTGCTGATCGCCCATGCGGCGATCCTAGGGTCATGCGTTCGGATGACGCCGGGCCCACCGGACGTGTCGGGCGAATCCGTCGCGGAGCACGTGAGCGATGTCTCCCCAATGGGGCAAATACGGCAGACCGGGGATACGCCGGAACCCGGCGAAGGCCGGTTCCCGCACCGTCGCAGGCCGGTGCGACCGCCCCGGGTGCACACAAGCGGAATGGCCATTCGCGCTTGGGGTCACCGCAACGCCCTGCCCAGTTCACCTTCCGTTCACCCAGGTTGCTTACGTTCCTACAGCCACTGACGTCGAACGATTGCCTGGGTAAATGGAACACATCACGCTGCTGCTCGCGATCGTGATCGTGACAGCTCTCGTGTTCGATTTCACGAACGGTTTCCACGACACCGCCAACGCGATGGCCACCACCATCTCGACCGGCGCCCTCAAGCCCAAGACAGCGGTGGCCATGTCCGCCGTTCTCAACCTCGTCGGCGCGTTCCTGTCGGTGGAGGTCGCCAAGACGATCTCCGGCGGGATCATCAATGAGGACGGCCTCAGAACCGAGGTCATCTTCGCGGCGCTCGTCGGCGCCATCCTGTGGAATCTACTGACCTGGCTGGTCGGCCTGCCCTCCAGCTCCTCCCACGCACTCTTCGGCGGCCTCATCGGCGCCGCGGTGATGTCGGCCGGCTGGTCCTCGATCAACGGCGGCACCGTCGTCACGAAGGTCCTCCTGCCCGCGATCGCGGCCCCCCTCGTCGCCGGTCTGGCCGCACTGCTGGCCACGAAGCTGACGTACCGCCTCAACCGGAAGATCACCGACGAGGCGCAGCTGAAGTCGACCGCCAAGGGCTACCGGGCCGGACAGATCGCCTCGGCGGGTCTCGTCTCGCTCGCCCACGGCACCAACGACGCCCAGAAGACGATGGGCATCATCACCCTGGCCCTGGTCACCGGTGGCGTGCTCGCCCCCGGCTCCAACCCGCCGGTCTGGGTCATCGCCTCCGCCGGTATCGCCATCGCGCTGGGCACCTATCTCGGCGGCTGGCGCATCATCCGCACCATGGGCAGCGGCCTCACCGAGCTCAAGCCGCCGCAGGGCTTCGCCGCCCAGACCAGTGCGGCCACGGTCATCCTGGCCTCCTCGCACCTCGGCTTCTCGCTCTCCACCACCCAGTCCTGCTCCGGTGCCGTGATGGGCGCCGGTCTCGGACGCAAGGGGGGCGTGGTCCGCTGGTCCACGGCCACCCGCATGTTCATCGCCTGGGGCCTGACCCTGCCGGCCGCCGGTCTGGTCGGCGCGGGCGCGGAGTTCCTCACCAAGCAGGGCCCCTGGGGTGTCGGCGTGGTCGCCGTGCTCCTCGTCGCGGGCTCCGCTGCCATCTGGCTGCTGTCGCGCCGCAAGCCGGTCGACCACACCAACGTCAACGAGACGGACGCCGAGCCCGCGGGCGTCGTCACCACCGCCATCGCGGCCGTCAGCCCTCCGCCCGTCGGCTCCGGCGTCCCGGACCTCAAGACCACCATCCCGGCCCCGGCCCCGACGGCCGGATCCCCGGCCGACCCGGCCCGACCGGCCACGGTGTAAGGACAGATCCGCATGAACATCGACTGGGCAGCTCTCGCCTCCGTCTTCGGCGTCAGCCTCGTGGTCACCGTCGCACTGGTCGGCCTCTTCACTCTCGGCATCATCGGCCTCTCCAAGCAGGCCTCGGCGGTGCAGTCCGGCGGATCTCTCACGCTGGCGCGCACCGGCGCGTACGCCTGCTTCGGGCTGTGCGCGGCGGCGGTCGCCTACGGGATCTATCTGATCGTCGTCTGACCACTCCGGCGCCACGCCACCGTCTCCTCGCATCGGGCCGGACACACCACGTGTGTGTCCGGCCCGATGTGCGTCTGCGCACACTGCACTTCCGCAGGTCAACGGCAGGTTGACGGGCGTTCACGGGGCGTGGTGGACTGCCGGTGCCATTTACGGCGACAGGAGAGGAAGCCGGTGCGAATCCGGCGCGGTCCCGCCACTGTCACCGGGGAGCAGGCCCCCACACGGAAGTCACGGTCCGGCACGGACTGGAAGGCCGGGGGAACTGCGGATCCGGAAGCCAGGAGACTCTCGTCGCCGGTCACGTCGAACCAGGGCGCGGACCCTGAGTTAAGGACATCTGCCATGCCTGGCTGCCGTGCGTCGGTCCCTGTGTCACCCGCTCCGAACATCCTTCGAGGCACGACGGCCGGCTGAACCGTGCGAGCCGACCGCATCTTCGCGTACGGCGCCACCGCCGGTCTGATCGGCGACCTGCTGCTCGGTGACCCCCGGCGGGGCCACCCCGTCGCCGCCTTCGGGCAGGCCGCGGCAGGCCTCGAGAGCCGGCTGTGGCGCGATCACCGCGGCTGGGGCGCCCTGCACGCGCTGGTCTGCGCCGGGGGCGCAGCGGGCGCCGCCGCGCTGGCCGCCCGTGCCGTACGCAACCGTCCCGCCGCGGCCGTGGCACTGACCGCCGTCGCCACCTGGTCCGTCGTCGGCGGTACGTCGCTGGGCCGGGAGGCCCGGGCCATCGGCGGTGCGCTCGCCGCCGGTGACATCGAGGTGGCCCGGGAGCGGCTGCCGCACCTCTGCGGCCGTGACCCCCAGTCCCTCGACGGACCGCAGATCGCCCGCGCGGTGGTGGAGTCCGTCGCCGAGAACACCTCGGACGCCGTCGTCGGCGCTCTGGTGTGGGGCGCCATCGGTGGTGTCCCGGGCCTCGTCGGATTCCGGGCCGTCAACACCCTCGACGCCATGGTCGGTCACAGGTCTCCGCGCCACCGGCGCTACGGCTGGGCCTCGGCCCGCCTCGACGACCTCGCCGGCTGGCCCGGTGCCCGCCTCACCGCCGTGCTCGCCGTGGCCGCCGGTGGCCGTCCGCGCGAGGCCGTACGGGCCTGGCGGGCCGACGCGGGCAAGCACCCGAGCCCCAACGCGGGCCCGGTGGAGGCCTCGTTCGCGGGTGTGCTCGGTGTGCGCCTCGGCGGGACCCTCGCGTACGGCGGGCGGGTCGAGCACCGGCCCGTGCTCAACGGGGAGACCGGCCGGGACGTGCGGGTGACGGATATCGAACGCGCGGTGCGGCTGTCGCGCCGGGTGAGTGTGCTGGCCCTCGGCGTGTGTGCGGCCGCGCGGCTGGCTTCGGGAAGGAGGGGCCGGGCATGAGCGGCGGACAGGGCGGCGGGCTGCTGGTCGCGGGAACGACCTCGGACGCGGGCAAGAGTGTCGTCACGGCGGGAATCTGCCGGTGGCTGGTGCGCCGGGGGGTGAAGGTCGCGCCGTTCAAGGCGCAGAACATGTCGCTGAACTCGTTCGTCACCCGCGAGGGTGCGGAGATCGGCCGCGCCCAGGCGATGCAGGCGCAGGCCGCCCGGGTGGAGCCGAGCGTGCTGATGAATCCGGTGCTGCTCAAGCCCGGTGGTGACCGCTCCAGTCAGGTGGTCCTGATGGGCAAGCCGGTCGGCGAGATGAGCGCGCGGGGCTACCACGGCGGGCGCCAGGAATCGCTGCTGGGGACGGTCGTGGACTGTCTGGAGCAGCTCCGGGGCACGTATGACGCCGTGATCTGCGAGGGGGCGGGCAGTCCGGCCGAGATCAATCTGCGGCGCACGGACATCGTGAACATGGGCATCGCGCGGGCGGCTCGCTTCCCGGTGCTGGTCGTCGGGGACATCGACCGGGGCGGGGTGTTCGCTTCGTTCTTCGGTACGACGGCGCTGCTGAGCGCCGAGGACCAGTCGCTGGTCGCCGGGTACCTCGTCAACAAGTTCCGCGGCGATGTGTCGTTGCTGGAGCCCGGCCTGGACATGCTGTATGAGCTCACCGGGCGCCGTACGTACGGCGTGCTGCCGTTCGCCCACGGCCTCGGCATCGACGAGGAGGACGGGCTGCGGGTGTCGATGCGCGGCGCCGTCCGGGAGTCGGTCGTCGCGCCTCCGCACGGGCAGGACGTCCTGCGGGTCGCGGTGTGCGCCGTGCCGCTGATGTCGAACTTCACCGATGTGGACGCGCTGGCGGCCGAGCCGGGTGTGGTGGTGCGGTTCGTGGACCGGGCCGAGGAGCTCGCCGACGCGGACCTGGTGATCGTGCCCGGTACGCGCGGCACGGTGAAGGCGCTGGCGTGGCTGCGCGAGCGAGGGCTGGCCGACGCGCTGCTGCGGCGGGCCGCCGAAGGGCTGCCGGTGCTGGGGATCTGCGGCGGCTTCCAGGTGCTCGGTGAGTCCATCGAGGACGAGGTGGAGTCGCGGGCGGGGCTGGTCGAAGGGCTGGGGCTGCTGCCGGTGCGGATCCGGTTCGGCCGGGAGAAGGTGCTTGGCCGGCCTGTCGGGTCGGCGCTCGGAGAGCCCGTGGAGGGGTACGAGATCCATCACGGGGTCGCCGATGTGCGCGGCGGTGAGACGTTCCTGGACGGGTGCCGGGTGGGCGCCGTGTGGGGCACGCACTGGCACGGGTCGCTGGAGAGCGACGCGTTCAGGCGGCGGTTCCTGGCGGAGGTGGCGCGCGCGGCCGGGCGGCGCTTCGTGGCGGCTCCGGACACGAGCTTCTCGGAGCTCCGGGAGGAGCAGCTGGACCGGCTGGGGGATCTGATCGAGGAGCACGCGGACACGGATGCGTTGTGGCGGCTGATCGAGGAGGGGGCGCCGGCGGGGCTGCCGTTCGTGCCGCCGGGGCCGCCGCGGGCATCCCGTGACCGCGGTTCCGCCCCGGCCCCCGGTCCTCGATCTCCGGACAGGCTTGACTTCGCGCCCCGGAGCGCCGAGCCGACGCCCGGTGCGGATGGAGCAGTTGATCTCGTGACAGAGGAGGCACCGTGAGTACCCCGTATCCCTTCACCGCCATCGTCGGACAGGACGATCTGCGGCTCGGGCTGTTGCTGAACGCCGTCAGCCCGGCCGTCGGCGGTGTTCTCGTGCGGGGCGAGAAGGGCACTGCCAAGTCCACCGCCGTACGGGCGCTCGCCGCGCTCATGCCGGAGGTGTCCGTGGTCTTCGGGTGCCGGTTCTCCTGCGATCCGGCCGCGCCCGACCCGGCGTGTCCCGACGGTCCGCACGAGGCCGGGACCGGCGTGTCACGTGCCGCGCGGACCGTGGAGCTGCCCGTCGGCGCGTCCGAGGACCGGCTCGTGGGTGCGCTGGACATCGAGCGGGCGCTCTCGGAGGGGGTCAAGGCCTTCGAGCCGGGGCTCCTCGCCGACGCCCACCGCGGGATCCTGTACGTGGACGAGGTCAACCTGCTCCATGACCACCTGGTGGACCTGCTGCTCGACGCGGCGGCCATGGGTGCTTCGTACGTCGAGCGCGAAGGCGTCTCCGTACGGCACGCGGCGCGGTTCCTGCTGGTCGGGACGATGAACCCCGAAGAGGGCGAGCTGCGCCCGCAGTTGCTGGACCGCTTCGGGCTGACCGTCGAGGTGGCCGCTTCCCGCGACACCGACCAGCGGGTCGAGGTCGTGCGGCGGCGGCTCGCGTACGACGACGATCCGGACGGGTTCGCCGCCCGGTGGGCTCAGGAGGAGGGCGCGTTGCGGGCACGGATCGCCGCCGCGCGTGTCCTGTTGCCCGAAGTGGTGCTCGGGGACGGCGTGTTGCGGCAGATCGCGGCGACGTGCGCGGCCTTCGAGGTGGACGGCATGCGTGCCGACATCGTCATGGCCCGCACCGCCACGGCGCTGGCCGCGTGGGCGGGGCGCGTCGAGGTCACCGCCGAGGACGTGCGGCAGGCCGCGCTCCTGGCGCTCCCCCACCGGCGGCGGAGGAACCCCTTCGACGCCCCCGGGCTGGACGAGGACAAGCTCGACGACACGCTCAGGGAGGCGGCCGACGACGCGGCCGGGGGCGAGGACGATCCGGATCCCGACGGGCCCGGTGGCGGCGGGCTGCCCCCTCAGGGCGGCGGTCCCGACGCGGAGGGCGGTCCGGGCACGGAGGGCGGTCCGGGCACGGAGAGCGGTCCCGGGGAGGAGAGCGGTCCCGGAACCGGCCGTCCCGACGCGCCCGCGCCGCCCGGCGGCGGGGAGCAGCAGCCGGTACGTGCCTCGGAGCCGTTCCGCACGAAGATGCTCAGCGTGCCGGGTCTCGGCGAGGGCGCGGCCGGGCGGCGGTCCCGGGCGCGTACCGAGCACGGGCGGACGACGGGAGCGCGGCGGCCCCAGGGGGCGCTGACGAAGCTGCACCTCGCGGCGACCGTGCAGGCGGCGGCGCCGCACCAGCGGGCACGCGGGCGGTCAGGGCGGGGGCTCGTCGTACGGCGTGACGATCTGCGGCAGGCGACGCGGGAGGGGCGCGAGGGGAACCTGGTGCTGTTCGTGGTGGACGCCTCGGGGTCGATGGCGGCCCGGCAGCGGATGAGCGCCGTGAAGGGCGCCGTGATGTCGCTGCTGCTGGACGCCTATCAACGGCGGGACAAGGTGGGCCTGGTGACGTTCCGCGGCAAGGACGCCGAGGTCGTACTGCCGCCCACCTCTTCGGTGGACGCGGCGGCGGCGCGGCTGGAGTCGCTGCCGACCGGCGGGCGCACCCCGCTGGCCGCGGGGCTGCTGAGGGCGCACGACGTCCTGCGGGTGGAGCGGATGCGCGATCCGTCCCGGCGGCCGCTGCTCGTCGTGGTGACGGACGGCCGGGCGACCGGTGGTCCGGACCCGGTGGCGCTGGCCGCGCGGGCCGGCCGACTGCACGCCGCCGAGGGCACGGCGTCCGTCGTCGTGGACTGCGAGTCGGGGTTCGTGCGCCTCGGGCTCGCCGCACAGCTCGCCCGGGACCTGGGGGGCAGCGCGGTCACGCTCGACGAGCTGCGCGCCGACTCGATCGCCGGACTGGTCAAGGATGTTCAAGCAGCCGGGAGGGCCGCGTAATGCCACTGGGACAGCCTGTATCGGTGCCGGACGACGGACTGACGACACGTCAGCGACGCAATCGTCCGCTCCTCTTCGTCCACACGGGCATCGGCAAGGGCAAGTCGACGGCGGCCTTCGGGCTCGCGCTGCGGGCCTGGAACCAGGGCTGGCCGATCGGGGTGTTCCAGTTCGTGAAGTCGGCGAAGTGGAAGGTCGGCGAGGAGAACGCGCTGAAGGTCCTCGGGGCGAGCGGCGAGGGCGGCACCGTCGACTGGCACAAGATGGGCGAGGGCTGGTCGTGGGTCCAGCGTGGCCTCCACGGCGACAACTCCGACAACGAGGAGAAGGCCCGTGAGGGCTGGGAGCAGGTCAAGCGCGACCTGGCGGCCCAGACGTACAAGCTGTACGTGCTGGACGAGTTCGCCTATCCGATGCACTGGGGCTGGATCGACACCGACGAGGTCGTCGAGGTGATGCGCGACCGTCCGGGGACGCAGCATGTCGTGATCACCGGGCGCAACGCTCCCGGGAAGCTGATCGAGGCCGCCGATCTGGTGACCGACATGTCGAAGGTCAAGCACCCGATGGACGCCGGCCAGAAGGGCCAGAGGGGCATCGAGTGGTGAGTGTTCCTCGTCTGGTCATTGCCGCGCCGGCCTCCAACAGCGGAAAGACCACGGTCGCGACGGGCCTGATGGCGGCCTTCGCGGGCCGCGGCCTCGCCGTGTCCCCGCACAAGGTGGGCCCGGACTACATCGACCCGGGGTACCACGCCCTGGCCACCGGCCGGCCGGGGCGCAATCTGGATGCGTACATGTGCGGTCCGGAGCTGATCGCCCCGTTGTTCGCGCACGGTGCCGCCGGTGCCGACCTGGCGGTCGTCGAAGGTGTGATGGGGCTGTACGACGGTGCTTCGGGGCAGGGTGAACTCGCCTCCACGGCCCAGGTGTCGAAGCTGCTCCGGGCTCCCGTCGTGCTGGTCGTCGACGCCTCGTCGCAGTCCCGTTCGGTCGCTGCCCTCGTGCACGGTTTCGCGTCCTGGGATCCGGAGGTGCGGATCGGCGGGGTCATCCTCAACAAGGTGGCGTCCGACCGGCACGAGGCCCTCCTGCGGGAGGCCCTCGAGGAGACGGGCCTGCCGGTCCTCGGGGCGCTGCGGCGGGCACCGCAGGTGGTGACGCCTTCGCGCCATCTGGGTCTGGTTCCGGTGGCGGAGCGGCAGACCGAGGCCGTCGACGCGGTACGGGCGATGGCGGAGCGGGTACGGGCGGGCTGCGACCTGGACGCCCTGCTGGCGCTGGCCCGTTCGGCGCCCGCACTGCCCGCCGAGGTGTGGGAGCCGGAGCGGCATCCCGTCGAGGGGCTGCGGCCGGTGGTGGCCGTGGCGGGCGGGGCAGCGTTCACGTTCGCGTACGCGGAACACGCCGAGCTGCTGACGGCCGCCGGAGCGGATGTGGTGGTCTTCGACCCGTTGCACGACGAGAAGCTGCCCGCGGGGACGGCGGGGCTGGTCATAGGTGGCGGCTTCCCCGAGATGTACGCGCCGGAGCTCTCGGCGAACGAGCCGCTGCGCAGGTCGGTGACCGAACTGGCCCTGTCCGGCGCCCCGGTGGCGGCGGAGTGCGCGGGGCTGCTGTACCTGGCGCGTGAGCTGGACGGGCGTCCGATGTGCGGGGTCCTGGATGCCTCGGCCCGGATGTCCGAGCGGCTGACGCTCGGCTACCGGCAGGCGGTCGCGGTGTCCGACAGTGTGCTGGCGGCGGCTGGAACCCGGCTGCGCGGGCACGAGTTCCACCGGACGGTGCTGGAGCCGGGCGCGGGTGCCACTCCCGCCTGGGGCATGCACCAGCCGGAACGGCGGGTGGAGGGCTTCGTCCAGCAGGGTGTGCACGCGAGCTATCTGCACACGCACTGGGCGGCGTCACCCGGGGTGGCCCGGCGCTTCGTGGAGCACTGCCGGGCATGAGCAGCACGGCGAGGCTACTCCGCGATGCCGACGACCAGCCAGATGAAGCCCACTCCCGCGACGGTGCACAGCAGCGTGGAGCGGGCCGGGTGGTCGTGGTGGGCCTCGGGCAGGATCTCGGCGGCGGCGAGGTAGAGGAGTGCCCCGCCGAAGAAGCCGAGATAGCAGCCGAGCAGTTCCTCCGGAAGGGTGAACAGCAGGGTGGTCGCCGCGCCCACGATCGGGGCCAGGGCGTCCGCGTACAGCATCAGGAGGGCCTTGCGGCGGGCGTTCCCGTAGAGGCTGGCGATCGTGTAGGTGTTGAATCCGTCGGCGAAGTCGTGGGTGATGACGGCGAGTGCGACGGCGGCTCCCATGCCGCCGCCGATCTGGAAGGCGGCGCCGAGCGCGATGCCGTCCATCAGGCTGTGGCCCACCATCGCGGCCGCGGCCGTCATCCCTACCTGCGGCACCCTTTCCTCGCTCGCACCATGTGCCGCCTGGCGTACGGCCAGTGAACGCTCCACGACATGGGCCACCAGGAAGCCGCCCACGAAGAGCAGCAGCGCGGCGGGGACACCGAAGACCGCTCCGCCCGCGGCCTCCACCGCTTCGGGCAGCAGATCGAGACCGACGACGCCGAGCATCAGTCCGCCGGCGAGGCCGAGCACCAGGTGACGGCGGTCGGTGACGCGTTGAGCGACCCAGCCGCCGGCCAGGGTCATCAGGAACGCGCCGAGCGCGACGAACACCGCCATGGGCCCTTGCTAGCCGATCGACCCCCGGGCCCGCATCTCAGGCAGCCCTAACCCACCACTCCGAGAAGGACTCCGCTCATGACCCGCACCGCACTCGTCGTCGGCGTCGGTGCCCGCCGGGGTGTCTCGGCCGACGAGGTCCTCGGGCTGATTCTCGGGGCACTGCGCGCGGCCGGGTCGGCCGCCTCCGACGTGGTGGAGGTCGCAACGCTCGACACGAGGGCGGACGAACCGGGGATCACGGGTGCGGCGGCACGGCTCGGGGTGCCGGTGCGCTCGTTTCCCGCCGCGGTACTGGCCGCCGTCCGCGTACCGAACCCCTCGGGGGTGCCGCGGGACGCCGTGGGCACACCGTCCGTCGCGGAGGCTGCCGCACTCGTCGGGGCGGACGAACTCCTCGTACCGAAGCGGAAGTCGGCCTCGGCGACCTGCGCGGTGGCGCGCCGGCTGCATTCTGTCGGCACCCCGGCGTCGACGAATGGCGCTGAGCCGTTCACCATGGCTGCCATGCTGCCCCCCACGAAGCACATCGACAGCGCCGGGCCGGACTTGCGGCACCACGGCGACGCGGAAGTACGCGGCCTGGATCTGACCGACCTCGCCGTGAACGTACGGACCGGTACGCCCCCGGACTGGCTGCGGGAGCGGATAGCCGGGTCACTGGTCTCGCTGGCCGCCTATCCGGACGGGCGTTCGGCACGGGCGGCGGTGGCCGCACGGCACGGACTGCCCGAGGAGCGTGTCCTGCTGACGGCGGGGGCGGCCGAGGCCTTCGTACTGATCGCACGGGCGCTGCCGGCCCGGCGGCCGGTCGTCGTGCATCCTCAGTTCACCGAGCCGGAGGCGGCGCTGCGCGCGGCCGGGCACGACGTCGGGCGGGTGGTGCTGCGTCCGGAGGACGGCTTCCGGCTGGATCCGTCGGCGGTGCCCGAGGACGCCGATCTGGTGGTGGTCGGCAATCCGACCAACCCGACGTCCGTGCTCCATCCCGCGGGTGTGCTGGAGCAACTGGCGCGGCCCGGTCGCACGCTGGTGGTCGACGAGGCGTTCATGGACGCTGTTCCGGGCGAACGGGAGGCGCTGTGCGGGCGCGAGGACGTCCCCGGGCTCGTCGTGCTGCGGAGCCTGACCAAGACCTGGGGTCTCGCGGGGCTGCGGATCGGCTACGTGCTCGCGGATCCGGCGACGCTGGCTCTGCTGCAGGAGGCGCAGCCGCTGTGGCCGGTGTCCTCCCCCGCCCTGGCGGCGGCGGAAGCCTGCATGGAGCCGCGTGCGCTGGTGGAGGCGGCCGACGCGGCGGACCGTGTCGTGGTGGACCGGGCGCATCTGCTGGCCGGGCTGGCGGAGTTCAGCGAGGTGCAGGTGGTGGAGCCGGCGGCGGGGCCGTTCGTTCTCGTGCGGGTGGACCGTGCGGACGAGGTGAGGGAGCGGCTGCGCTCACGGGGGTTCGCCGCGCGGCGCGGTGACACGTTCCCCGGGCTGGGCAGCGACTGGCTGCGGCTGGCCGTACGCGACCGTGTGACGACCAACAGATTCCTCCAGGCGCTCGACCTGGCACTCCAGGGGCTGCCCCGGAGAGCCGTCGGCTGACGGACCCACGGGGCGGGAGACGGTGTTCCGTCACACGAACGCCGCTTCCCGCCCCGCCCCATTCCCCCTCGGGCGGTTCAGCTCCGGGCGCGCCTGCGGGCGACGACCGTGGCTCCGGCGCCGACCGCCAGCAGAAGGGCCGCACCGGCTGCGATGTACGGGGGCGAGGAGCTGGATCCGGTCTCGGCGAGGTCGCCGCTGCCGGCTGCCTGGACCGGGTCGGCGCCGGTCTGGGGCTTCACGTCCACGGCATCGCCCTTGTCGCCCGTGCTGCCGGTGTCCCCGGATCCGCCGGTCGAGCCGCCGCTGCCGGAGGAACCGGCGGTCGAGCCGCCGTCCTGCGAACCACCGCTGTCCGACCCACCACTGTCCGAACCGCCACTGTCCGAACCGCCGGCGCTCGAACCGCCATTGTCCGAACCGCCGTTTTCCGAACCGCCGTTGTCCGAACCGCCGTTGTGCGAACCGCCGTCATTGGCGCCGCCGTCCTCCGAGCCGCCATGGCCCTTCGGCGTCCTGCACGTGGCCTCGGCCAGCGTGACCTCTCCCTGCACATCGGCCACATTGAGCTTGCCCGGGTTCACGGACACCCGCAGCTGGAGCGCCGTCGCGGCGGCCGTGCGTGAGGTGGTGCTGGTCCTCGACAGGTCGAGGGTCACCTCGCCCACGCCCGGTACCTCGACCTGCGTCCGACCGCCCGAGGTCAGCCTGACCCGCTTGCCGAGCACCGAGACGTGCCCCAGCACGTTCGACTCCGCGACCGGCTTCTTCCCCACCTCGCAGAGCGCCTTGGACGTGACCTTCTCGACTTCGACGAGAGAGAGCAGCGGCAGTCCGGGCACATGCACCCGGGCCTTCACGAGGTTGGTGTAGCCCTCGGCCCTGCGCCTGTCGACGGTCGCCTTCGCGGTGGCCACGTCAGCCTTCAGCACATGGACGGGGCGGCCACGCTCCGCTCCGTCGAGCTCCACGCTGAGCGCGGTCTCGTCGGCACTCGCGGGTGCCTGCACCTCGTTCAGCGTGGCCTTGAGCGGCACCTCGACCGACTTGTTCAGGAGCGAGACGTCGAGTGCGGCACGGAGCACGACCGCGCTCGCCTTTCCGCGGCCTTCGGCCGGGGTGGCCGGCGCCGTCGCGGTGGCGGCCTGTGCGGGGACGGCGACCAGCAGTGCGACGGGCGCGGCGGCGACCGCCAGGGCAGCCAGGCGGAAGGTGTTGCTGTTCAAAATGGTGGAACCCCCACAAGAGACATGGAGCCCTCCGGCGCCGTCAATGGGGGACATCGCGTGCGCCGGGGGCCTCGACTCCGTGAATCTTCACTCACTGAGAGTGAACTGACAGACACCTGGCGTCAGTTCACTCCAAAGGGGGGTTTTCGCGTGCCTCTTCGAATATTCCGGCACAGGAGTTCCCCGGAGTCACTCTTTTCGCCCAGCGTGGGCAGCGCGGTCACCGAACGACGGGGAGACGCAACAAGGTGCTTCAACGAGTGGGCGGCGGCCTGGTCACCTGCCGGTCAACTCGGCGCCTCCCCCGGCAGGTCAGCCGACCACCCGTCCGTCGAGCACCACCCGCCGCGGATCCGCCAGCACGCGCACGTCCGCCCGCGGATCCTCGTCGTACACCACCAGGTCCGCCGGAGCGCCCTCCTCCAGCACCGGCCGGCCGAGCCACTTCCGGGCGCCCCAGGCCGTCGCGGAGAGGGCTTCGAGGGGCGGGATGCCCGCCTTCACCAGTTCGGCGACCTCCGCCGCCACCAGGCCGTGGGCCAGCGAGCCGCCCGCATCGGTGCCGACGAAGACCGGGATGCCCGCGTCGTACGCCGCGCGCACGGTGTCGTAGCGGCGCTCGTACAGCTGCCGCATGTGTGCGGACCACCGGGGGAACTTGGACTCGCCGCCCGCCGCGAGGGCGGGGAACGTGGCGATGTTGACCAGCGTCGGGACGATCGCGACGCCTCGCTCCGCGAAGAGCGGAATGGTGTCCTCGGTCAGCCCCGTCGCATGCTCGATGCAGTCGATCCCGGCCTCCACCAGGTCGCGCAGGGCCGCCTCGGCGAAGCAGTGTGCGGTGACCCTGGCGCCCAGGCGGTGCGCCTCGGCGATGGCTGCCTCGACCTCGGCGCGCGGCCAGCAGGCGGTCAGGTCGCCGGCGTCGCGGTCGATCCAGTCGCCTACCAGCTTCACCCAGCCGTCCCCGCGCCTCGCCTCCCGCGCGACGTACGCGACCAGGTCACCGGGCTCGATCTCATGGGCGTAGTTCCTGATGTACCGGCGGGTCCTGGCGATGTGACGGCCCGCCCTGATGATCTTCGGCAGGTCCTCGCGGTCGTCGATCCACCGCGTGTCGGAGGGTGATCCCGCGTCCCGGATGAGCAGCGTGCCCGCCTCCCGGTCGCTGAGTGCCTGCTTCTCGCTGGTCGCCGCGTCGACGGGCCCGTGGCGGTCGAGGCCGACATGGCAGTGCGCGTCGACGAGACCGGGCAGGGCCCAGCCGGTGACGGTCACCGCGTCGTCCGCGCCGGGCGGCCGCTCGTAGGTGATCCGCCCGTCGACGGCCCAGAGACCGTCCCTGACGTCGTCGGGGCCGACGAGCACCCGCCCCTTGATCCGCAGCACCGGGGCCACCTCGTGATCACTCATACCAGCACTGTACGAGGCGGTGGACAAGGCTCCCGAAGAGGCGCTGGGTACCCTCGACGCAAGCGCTGACCGCAGCTGGACCGATCCGAAGAGAGCACCACCGTGACGCACCCCTTCCTCGGCCTTCCCCCGCTCACCGCCGCGCATTTCGCGGCGATCGAGCGTCGGGTGGCCGGCCTCCTCGCCACCGAGCAGGACGTCGTCATCATGCAGGGCGAGGCGCTGCTGCCCCTCGAAGGCTGCATCCGGGGCGGGGCCGGGCCCGGTTCGACCGCGCTGAACATCGTCACGGGTCCTTACGGCCAGACCTTCGGGAACTGGCTGCGCGACTGCGGCGCCGATGTCGTCGATCTCGCGGTGCCGTTCCACACGGCGGTCACCGCCGAGCAGGTCGCACAGGCGCTCGCCGCGCGCCCGGAGATCGACTTGGTGTCGCTGGTGCACGCCGAGGCCGCGACGGGCAACACCAATCCGGTCGCGGAGATCGGCGAGGTGGTCCGGGCCCACGGCGCGCTGTTCATGCTGGACGCCGTCGCGTCGGTGGGGGCGGAGCCGCTGCTGCCGGACGCCTGGGGCGTGGATCTGTGTGTCATCGGCGCCCAGAAGGCGATGGGCGGCCCGGCCGGGGTCTCGGCGGTGTCGGTGAGCGGGCGGGCCTGGGAGCGGATCTCGGCCAACCCGAAGGCCCCGCGGCACTCGTACCTCTCTCTCCTGGACTGGAAGACGCGCTGGATCGACGGTGGGCGCAAGGCGCTGCTGCACGCGCCCGCACAGCTGGAGATGCTGGCGCTGGAGGCTTGTCTGGAGCGGATCGAGGCCGAGGGCCTGGACTCCCTGATGGCCCGGCACGCCTCGGCGGCGGCGGCGACCCGGGCGGGCGCCCTGGCGCTCGGCGGCGGGCTGGAGCCGTACGTCCACGACGCCCGCGACGCGGCGCCGGTCGCCACGACGCTGCGCGCCCCCGAGGGCGTCGACGCCTCCGCCCTGGTCGAGCGGGCGCTCGCCGCCGACCGGTCGCTGCCGCTGATCGCGGGCGGCGGCGCGCTGTCCAAGGAGATGATCCGGGTCAACCACTACGGCGTGGACGCGACGCCGGACGCGGTGCGGTCCTCCCTCGCCGCCCTGGGCGCCGCACTGGACGGCGCCGGACGGACGACCGACCCGGAGGCTGCCCGCAAGGCCGTGTCGGAAACCTGGCCGGGGAAGTGAATTCACCCGGATCCGCAATCCGGAGCCTGAATCGATGAATGCGGGGAGCTGCTTTATCCGAAGCAGCTCCCCGCATTCTTCTTCCCGCTTTCCTCGCAGCTAAACGCCCCAGTTCCGACATGGCCGGGCCGCGTAATCCGGATGCGTGTCACGAGAGTTACAGCCCTGTGACCGACTCCACAGAGAGGCCGTTATGCCGGATAAATTCCGGTCAAATGGCGAGAAAACGTCCACCGATCCGGCCCGGATCGCACCCGCGTGATAACACAGTGAGGCCTCTCGCCCAACCCTCTACGTCGATGCAATTTTGATTTTTGCTGGGTAAATTCAATTCGCATGACCGCAGCACCAGCAGACTTTGCACGTGCCCGAAGCGAATTCCTCAGAATCGACACCCCGCGAGTGGAGGACGGAGCCGCGATCTGGCGCCTTGCCCGCGACTCCGAGGTCCTGGACCTCAACTCCTCGTACAGCTACCTGCTGTGGTGCCGTGACTTCGCGGCGACCTCCGTGGTCGCCCGCGACGAGAACGGCGCCCCGGTCGCCTTCGTTACGGGATACATCCGCCCCGACCGCCCCGAGACGCTCGTCGTCTGGCAGGTGGCCGTCGACCGTGCCCACCGCGGGAGGGGACTGGCCGCCACGCTGTTGGACGCCCTGACCACCCGCGTCGCCGCCGCCCAGGGCCTGGCTTCGGTCGAGACGACCGTCACTCCGGACAACACCGCGTCCGACCGCCTGTTCACCTCCTTCGCGCAGCGCCACGACGTTCCCCTGGAGCGCGAGGTGCTCTTCGACGGCGGGCTGTTCCCGGAGGGAACGCACCTGCCGGAGGTCCTGTACCGCATCGGCCCGCTCCACGCGTAGGGCCTGACCCGCCCCCCGCCCGGGCGCGCCTCACCCACCGCCCGTCACACCCCCCTCGAGCAGGAGATTCGCTGTGACCATCACCCCGCCCGCCCTGAGTGTCTTCGAGACCCTGGAGTCGGAAGTACGGAGCTACTGCCGCGGTTGGCCCGCAGTCTTCGACCGCGCGCAGGGCGCCCGGCTGACGGACGAGGACGGACACTCGTACCTCGACTTCTTCGCCGGTGCCGGATCCCTCAACTACGGCCACAACAACCCGGTGCTGAAACGCGCGCTGATCGACTACATCGAGCGCGACGGCATCACCCACGGTCTGGACATGGCCACGACGGCCAAACGCGCCTTCCTGGAGACCTTCCAGAACGTGATCCTGCGCCCCCGTGACCTGCCGTACAAGGTGATGTTCCCCGGCCCGACCGGCACCAACGCGGTCGAGTCGGCGTTGAAGCTCGCCCGCAAGGTCAAGGGCCGCGAGTCCGTCGTCTCGTTCACCAACGCCTTCCACGGCATGTCGCTCGGCTCGCTCGCCGTGACCGGCAACGCCTTCAAGCGCGCCGGTGCCGGCATCCCGCTGGTGCACGGCACCCCGATGCCGTTCGACAACTACTTCGACGGCCAGGTCCCCGACTTCCTGTGGTTCGAGCGGCTCCTGGAGGACCAGGGCTCCGGGCTCAACAAGCCCGCCGCCGTGATCGTGGAGACCGTGCAGGGCGAGGGCGGCATCAACGTCGCCCGCGCCGAGTGGCTCCGCGCGCTCCAGGACCTCTGCCACCGCCAGGACATGCTCCTGATCGTCGACGACATCCAGATGGGCTGCGGGCGTACCGGCGGCTTCTTCTCCTTCGAGGAGGCCGGCATCGTCCCGGACATCGTCACGCTGTCGAAGTCCATCAGCGGCTACGGCATGCCGATGGCGCTCTGCCTGTTCAAGCCCGAGCTGGACATCTGGGAGCCGGGCGAGCACAACGGCACCTTCCGCGGCAACAACCCGGCCTTCGTCACGGCCGCCGCCGCGCTCGACGCCTACTGGGCGGACGGCCAGATGGAGAAGCAGACCCTGGCACGCGGCGAGCAGGTGGAGCGTGCGCTGCTCGCGATCTGCGACGAGAACCCGCAGCTCGGCGGTCACTTCCGCGGTCGCGGCCTGGTCTGGGGCCTGGAGTTCCCCGACGCCTCGCGCGCCACCGCCGTCTGCGCCCGCGCCTTCGAGCTGGGCCTGCTGCTGGAGACCTCGGGCCCGCAGAGCGAGGTCGTGAAGCTGCTTCCGTCGCTGACCATCACCCCCGAAGAGCTGGACGAGGGCCTGCGCACACTGGCCCGGTCCGTCCGTGAGACCGCCTGACCGGGGTACGCCCCCGGGGCAGGCACAGCTGAGCAGTACAGAAGAGAAAGGCACCATCCCACCGTGATCGTCCGATCGTTCAGTGACATCGAGAACACCGACCGGCATGTCAAGGCCGCCTCCGGCACCTGGGAGAGCAAGCGCATCGTGCTCGCCAAGGAGAAGGTGGGCTTCTCGCTCCACGAAACCGTGCTGTACGCGGGCACGGAGACGTCCATGTGGTACGCGAACCACATCGAGGCCGTGCTGTGCACCGAGGGCGAGGCCGAGCTCACCAACGACGAGACCGGCGAGAAGCACTGGATCTCCCCGGGAACGATGTACCTGCTGAACGGGCACGAGCACCACACGCTGCGGCCCAAGACCGACTTCCGCTGCGTGTGCGTCTTCAACCCCCCCGTCACCGGACGGGAGGACCATGACGAGAACGGTGTCTATCCGCTGCTGACAGAGGAGGGCTGAACCCCATGACCACCGAAGTACGCGCCGACCTGTACCCCTCGCGCGGCGCCGCCGAGATGACCACTCCCCGCCAGGACCCGGTCATCTGGTCCGCGCCGGGCGTACCCGGTCCCGTCGCCGCGAAGGACCTACAGGGCTTCGAGCAGGACGGCTTCCTCACCGTCGACCAGATCATCACGGACGACGAGGTGGCCGGCTACCACGCCGAGCTGGAACGGCTCATCGCCGATCCCGCGGTCCGTGCCGACGAGCGCTCGATCATCGAGCCGACGTCGCAGAGCGTGCGGTCCGTCTTCGAGGTCCACAAGCTCAGTGAGGTCTTCGCCCGGCTCGTGAGCGACGAGCGCGTGGTGGGCAGGGCCCGTCAGATCCTCGGCTCGGACGTGTACGTCCACCAGTCCCGGATCAACGTGAAGCCGGGCTTCGGTGCTTCGGGCTTCTACTGGCACTCGGACTTCGAGACCTGGCACGCCGAGGACGGCCTGCCGAACATGCGGACGGTGTCCGTCTCGATCGCGCTGACCGAGAACTACGACACCAACGGCGGGCTGATGATCATGCCCGGTTCGCACAAGTCGTTCCTCGGCTGTGCGGGCGAGACGCCGAAGGACAACTACAAGAGGTCACTGCAGATGCAGGACGCCGGCACCCCGTCCGACGAGGCGCTGACGAAGATGGCCGACCGGCACGGCATCAGGCTCTTCACGGGCAGGGCCGGTTCGGCGACCTGGTTCGACTGCAACTGCATGCACGGCTCGGGGGACAACATCACCCCGTACGCGCGCAGCAATGTCTTCATCGTGTTCAACAGCGTGGAGAACACGGCCGAGGAGCCCTTCGCGGCTCCGATCCGCCGCCCCGAGTTCATCGGGGCGCGCGACTTCACGCCGGTGAAGTAGGGACGTACGACGGTCAGGAGGGGCGGGTCGCGTCACGCGTCCCGCCCCTCCGGCGTTCTTCGGCCATTGCCAGGAACGTACAAGACGTGCGGAGCCCGAGCACGGCAGGCTCGTGACGCCGGGCGGCCACCTGAGAGGCCGCCGTCCCTCGAGGAAGGACTCCCTGTGTCCATGTCCGCTCTTCCTGTCAACCTCGCTGACAAGCTCTCGCAGTTCAGCGACCTGTGGTCGCAGAAGAAGGTAGCTGTCCTCAACGACTACGAGGTCAAACTGGCCAAATTGAAAGGGGAGTTCGTCTGGCACTCCCACGAGGACACCGATGAACTGTTCCTGGTCATCAGCGGGCGGCTCACGATCCGGCTCAGGGATACCGATGTGGTGCTGGAGCCCGGCGAGTTGTTCGTGGTGCCCCGCGGTGTCGAACACTGCCCCGTGGCCGAGGAGGAGACCGCGATCCTGCTGTTCGAACCGGCGGGAACGATGAACACCGGTGACGCAGGGGGGCCGATGACCAAGGCGGCCGAGATCCTCGGCTGACGGGAACGAGGAGCGCCACCGGCGTCCACCACCGCGGGCCCCACCCCGTCCGTTCACGTCGCTGGACCTCGGACCGGGTCAGCGGAGAGGGTGGCGCCCATGACATCCCTCGTACAGCACGTCACCATCGACTGCGCCGACGCCTACGAGCTGGCCGGTTTCTGGGCCGAGGTCCTCGGTTCCTCCGTGTCCGACGACGACGAGCCCGGGGACCCCGAGGCGCTCGTCGAGACGCCTCGTGCCGCACTGCTCTTCGTCACGGTTCCCGAACCCAAACGCACCAAGAACCGCGTCCACCTCGATCTGCGCCCCGACGACCGCAGCCGTGACGCGGAGGTCGAGCGGCTGCTCGCTCTCGGTGCCACGCTGGTCGCCGACCACCGCAAGCCCAACGGGCGGGGCTGGGCGACGATGGCCGACCCCGAGGGCAACGAGTTCTGCGTGGAGTGCAGCGCCGCCGAGCGCGCGGCGTTGAGCGGGACCCGGATGCCGGTCTCCGCGGACGACGTGGCACGGGCCGTGCATCTCGCGGTCGACGTCCTCAAGGAGTCCCCGGCGGACAACTGGCACGCACCGGCGGGGTCGTTGGAGTGGAGCTGCTGGGAGACCGTCGAGCACCTGAGCGACGATCTTTTCGCGTACGCGGTCCAGCTCGGCCCCCGGAAGCCGCCGACGGGCACCGAAGTGCCCTATCGGTGGGCTGCGGAGCGCGAGGGCGGCCCGGCGAACTCGATCTTCGCGGATCCGGCGGCCGGGTCCGCCGGGCTGCTGCAGACCCTGGAGGCGAGCGGCGCCCTGCTCACGGCGATGGTGCGGACGACTCCGGCGGACGTCCGTTCGCACCATGTGTTCGGGCTCTCCGACCCGGAGGGCTTCGCCGCGATGGGCATCGTGGAGACCCTCGTGCACACCCACGACATCGCCGAGGGCCTGTCCCTGTCCTGGGCGCCGCCCGCGGATCTGTGCGACCGGGTGCTGGCCCGGCTCTTCCCCGGTGCGCCGGACGACGAGGACCGGTGGGCCGTCCTGCTCTGGTCCACCGGCCGCGCCGAACTCCCGGGCCGCGACCGTGTCACCTCGTGGAAGTGGCACGGCGCGCCCCTGTAACCCCTACCGGTGCGAGAACCAGCTCGCCGCCGGGAGCAGCTTCCCGTCGTAGTCGAACACCGCCTGGTTCTCCCACGCGTTGCCCGAAGAGGGGTCGGCCGGGTCCCAGCCGCTGCCGGTGACCGCGGTCCAGGACGGCTCCCAGTAGACGGCGCCGAGCCCGCGGCCGTTCGGGACGGCCTCGACGACGTTCATGACGTCGCGGAGGTTGGCGGCCTGGCCGGCCGGCGTCGCCGGGTAGCCGGTGACCAGCTGGGAGGCGGTGGCCACGTTGTTCTCCAGGCCGTCGTCGTCCGCGAGCGTGTGGGCGTACGCGGTCTCGGCGACCAGCACCGGCTTTCCGTACCGGGAGGCGGTGTCGTCGAGGTTGGTCTGCAGCTCGGACAGCGAGCCGTGCCAGTAGCCGTAGTAGGAGAGGGCGATGACGTCGAAGGGGACGCCCCGCGACACGGCGTTGTCGAACCACCAGCGGGTGCCGGCGTTGTCGCCGCCCTTGGCGAGGTGCAGCGCCACCTTCGTACCGGAGGAGACGGCCTTGGCGGCGTTCGCCCCGGAGGTCAGGAGGCCGGCCAGCTGGGACCAGTTGTCCGTGGACCCCTCGGGCCACAGCATTCCGGCGTTGGTCTCGTTGCCGATCTGCACCATGTCGGCGGTGGTGCCCTGGGCCTTCAGCGCGTTCAGCACGTCGTATGTGTGGCTGTAGACGTCGGTGCGGAGCTGGCTGTAGCTGTGGCCGGCCCAGGCGGCGGGCTTGTTCTGCTTGCCCGGGTCGGCCCAGGCGTCGGAGTAGTGGAAGTCGATGAGCGTCTTCATGCCGAGTGCCTTGGCGCGCTTGGCCATGGCGAGCACACGGGCCTTGTTGTTGTAGCCGTCGGCCGGGTTCACCCAGACCTTGAGACGCACGTAGTTCATCCCGGAGTTCTTGAGGATGGTCATCGCGTCGCCGGCCGTACCGCTCGCGTTGCGGTACGTGGCGCCGTGCGCCTCGTTCTTCGGGAGGGTGGAGAGGTCACCGCCCTTGACGCTCAGCCCGGTGGTGCCCCGGGTGAAGGTGATGTCGTCGAAGTTGGCCCACTCCCCCGCGTGCGCGTCGGAGTTGAGGCTGATCGTGCAGGCCCCTCCGGTCACCTTGACGGAGGTGACGAGCCGGATCCAGGCGCCGTTGGCGGTGGGCGGCAGGTCGGTGCGCTGCTCGGCGCCGCCGCAGTTGCGCAGGGCCATGTAGGCGGAGTTCTGGCCGCCGCCGGAACGGACCCAGGCGCTGAGGGTGTACGTGCCGTCGGTGAGACCGGAGAGGTACTGGTAGGTCTCGACCTTGTACGCCGAGGCGGACCAGTGGCTGAGCCTGGTGCTGCCTGCGTGGCCGCCCGCCTCGGTGAAGGAGGCGGCGGACTGCCCGCCCGCCGAGTAGGTCGACCAGCCGGTGCTGCCCGATTCGAAACCGGGGTTGGCGGGGGTGGTGGCCGCGTGGGCGGCCTGGGCGGGGAGGGCGGCGAACAGCAGGCCGGAGAGTGCGGCCACCGTTCCTGCGGCTCTGCGGGTGTGCGTCGTTCCGTACATCGTCGATGTCCCTTCGACAGTTGTGCGGGGTAACGGGGGATGTGTGTGCGGGTCCTGCGGGGGTTCTCGGTGCGCCTCAGCCGTCGAGCCGTACGACGCGCACCGCGCCCGCCGGGACGGCGAGGGAGTGGGCGGCGGGCTCGCCGGTGAGGAGTTCGGTGCCGGGGGCGTCCAGCGCCACCTCGGTGTCGGTGCCGGTGTGGTTGATCGCGAAGAGGTACGTGCCGTCGTCCCCGGTGCGCCGTACGATCTCGACGTCATGGGCGAGGCCGACGCGCGGTGTGATGGCGGCGTCGGCGCAGGCACGGTCCAGGACGGCGTCCAGGTGGGGGCCGGAGAGCCGCGTGGAGACGTACCAGGCGGTGCCCTTGCCGAGCCTGTTGCGGGTGACGGCGGGGCGGCCGCCCGGGATGCCGTCGGCGTAGGACCAGAGGGTCTCGGCGCCGCGCGGGATCACCACGTCCGTCCAGAGGTCGCCGGTCAGTTCCGGTCCTTCGGGTGCGCCCTCGGGAGTGATCAGGCGGACGTTCTCGCCTTCGCCGAGCGGGGAGAACTCCTCGATCGTCAGGCCCAGGACGTCCCGCAGCGCGCCCGGGTAGGGGCCGGGGTGCACGGCGTCGTGGGTGTCGACGATGCCGGAGAAGTACGAGACGACGAGGGTGCCGCCGTTCTCGACGTAGCGGCGCAGGTTGCGGCCGGTCTCCTCGGTGGCGAGGTAGAGGGCGGGGACGACGACGAGGGGGTACGCGGACAGGTCGGCGTCCGGGTGGGCGAAGTCCACGGTGAGGTGGCGGTCGTAGAGCGAGGCGTAGAACGTGTCGGCGCGCTCGCGGGCGTCGTGGTCCTCGCTGGGGCGCCACTCCAGGGACTGCGCCCACCAGGACTGCCAGTCCCAGAGCATCGCGGCGTCGGCGACGGTACGGGTGCCCCGGATGCCCTCCAGCAGGCCGAGGCCCGCACCGAGCGCCGTCACTTCCCGCCAGACACGGGAGTCGGTGCCGGCGTGCGGAACCATCGCGGAGTGGAACTTCTCGGCGCCGCGCCGGGACTGGCGCCACTGGAAGAACATCGCGCCCTCGGAGCCGCGGGCGACGTGGGCGAGGCTGTTGCGGGCCATTTCGCCGGGGCGCTTGGCGGGGTTGCGGGGCTGCCAGTTGACGCCGCTGGTGGAGTGCTCCAGGAGCAGCCAGGGGGCGCCGCCCGCCACGGAGCGGGTGAGGTCGGCCGCCATGGCGAGGTTGACGTGGGTGCGGCGGCCGTCGGTGATCAGGTAGTGGTCGTTGGTGACGATGTCGACCTCGCGGCCCCAGGCCCAGTAGTCGACGGAGTCGCACTGGCTGAGGGCGGTCATGAAGTTGGTGGTGACGGGGACGCCGGGGGCGAGCCGGTGCAGGATGTCGCGTTCGGCGGTGAAGTTCTCGCGCATCGTGGCGTCGGCGAAGCGGGCGTAGTCCAGCTGCTGGGCGGGATTGCCCACCGTGGGGGTGGTGCGGGGCGGGTCGATCTCGTCGAGGGTGCGGTAGCGCTGGCCCCAGAAGTTGGTGCCCCAGGCCTCGTTGACCGCTTCGACGGAGCCGTGCCGATCGGTGAGCCAGCGGCGGAAGTGGGCGGCGCAGTTGTCGCAGTAACAGGCGCTGACGGGGACGCCGTACTCGTTGTGGACGTGCCACATCGCGAGGGCCGGGTGTTTCGCGTACCGGCGGGCGAGCTGTTCGGTGATGTTCGCGGCGGCCGCACGGTACGGGGCCGAGCTGTGGCAGATCGCGCCGCGTGATCCGAAGGCGTGGCGGACCCCGTCGCGGCTGACCGGGAGGGCTTCGGGGTGGGCGCGGTAGAACCAGGCGGGCGGGGCCACGGTGGGGGTGCCGAGGTCGGCGCGGATGCCGTTGACGTGCAGCAGGTCCAGGAGGCGGTCGAGCCATCCGAAGTCGTAGCTGCCCGGCTCGGGTTCCAGCAGCGCCCAGGAGAAGATCCCGACGCTGACCATGGTGACGCCGGCTTCCCGCATCAGGCGCACGTCCTCGTGCCAGACCTCCTCGGGCCACTGCTCGGGGTTGTAGTCGCCGCCGAAGGCCAGCTTGTGCAGACCGATCGGGGTGGCAGCGGGCGCTGAGTGCGGCATGGACGTCTCCTGGCTCTTTGGAACAACTTCTGGGAACGTGCACACACACTCGTGGCGACGCAGGCCCAACATAACCGCACAGCAACAACCATTGACAAGTGTCGGTTTCGTTTCTCTACTGTGAACGCTCACAGCGTCCGATCGGCCGGTCCGCCGATGCGCC
Organism: Streptomyces sp. NBC_00887; assembly: GCF_045207585.1. NCBI lineage: Bacteria > Bacillati > Actinomycetota > Actinomycetes > Kitasatosporales > Streptomycetaceae > Streptomyces > Streptomyces sp. NBC_00887. The sequence continues at coordinate 8,162,661 of NZ_CP108788.1, read as the reverse complement.
CGCCCGTCTCGTCAGGGGAGAAACCCATGAAATACCGCTCCGTCGCGGTGACCACCGCAGCCGCACTCGCCGCCGGCGCCCTGCTCTCGGGCTGCGGCTCCTCGGACGACGGGGGCGACGAGCCGGCCGCCTCCGGGCCCGCCTCGCTGACCTACTGGGCCTGGGCCCCCGGCCTGGACAAGGTCGCGGACATCTGGAACAAGGGACCGGGCAAGGAAGCCGGCATCACGGTCACGGTGAAGAAGCAGGCGTCGGGCGACGACCTCGTCACCAAGATCATCACCGCGGCGAAGGCGCACAAGGCCCCCGACCTGGTCCAGGCCGAGTACCAGGCCCTCCCCACCCTGGTCTCCAACGACGTCCTCGCCGACATATCCAAGGAGGCGGGCGACGCGAAGAGCGCCTTCGCGGACGGGGTCTGGCAGCAGACGACCCTGGGCTCCGACGCCCTGTACGCCCTGCCGCAGGACTCGGGCCCGCTGATGTTCTACTACCGCCAGGACCTCTTCAAGCAGTACGGCCTGACCGTGCCGACCACCTGGGACGAGTTCGCCGAGACCGCCCGCGCGCTGAAGAAGAAGGCGCCGGACAAGGACCTCACGACCTTCTCCTCCAACGACTCGGGCCTCTTCGCGGGCCTCGCCCAGCAGGCCGGCGCCCAGTGGTGGACCACCGGCGGCGACAAGTGGAAGGTCGCGATCGACGACCCCGCCACGCAGAAGGTCGCCGACTTCTGGGGCGGCCTCGTCAAGGAGGGCGCCATCGACAACCAGCCGATGTACACCCCGGCCTGGAACAAGGCGCTCAACACCGGCAAGCAGGTGGCCTGGGTCAGCGCCGTCTGGGCGCCGGGCACCCTGACCACGGCGGCGCCGGAGACGAAGGGCAAGTGGGCGATGGCCCCGCTCCCCCAGTGGACGGCCGGCGAGAACGTCACCGGCAGCTGGGGCGGCTCCTCCACCGCGGTCACCAATGACTCCAAGAACAAGAAGGCCGCGGCCACGTTCGCGAAGTGGCTGAACACGGACCCGGCCGCGCTCGCCGCCCTCGTCAAGGAGAGCGGCATCTACCCCGCCGCGACGGCCGCCCAGACCGGTGGGGCGCTCGCCCAGGCCCCGGACTACTTCTCCAACCAGCCCGACTTCTACACCGAGGCCGCCAGGATCGCCCAGGGCACCGCGCCCGCCGCGTGGGGGCCGAACGTCAACGTCGCGTACACCGCCTTCAAGGACAACTTCGCGCAGGCCGCCAAGAACAAGTCGGACTTCGGTCCCGCGCTGACCGCGATGCAGGACGCCACCGTCGCCGACCTCAAGAAGCAGGGCTTCGGAGTCTCCGAGTGACACGCGCACCCCGCAGGAGGCCGTACGGGGTCAAGAGCGCCCCGTACGCCTTCCTGATACCCGCGACCGTCCTCTTCCTCCTCTTCTTCGCCCTGCCCATCGGGTACGCGCTCTACCTGAGTTTCCGCAGGACCGAGGTCAAGGGGCTCGGCCTGGGCAAGGGCGCCAGGGACGAGATCTGGGCGGGACCGGCCAACTACACCGACGCGCTCTCCGACTCGGAGCTGCTGCACGGAGCGCTGCGCATCCTCGGGTACGGCGCGATCGTCGTCCCCGTGATGCTCGGGCTGGCCCTGCTGTTCGCCCTGCTGCTGGACACCGAACGGGTCCGGCTGCGCGGCTTCACCCGGCTGGCGATCTTCCTGCCGTACGCGATCCCTGGTGTCATCGCCGCGCTGATGTGGGGCTTCCTGTACCTGCCCGACGTCAGCCCCTTCCTCTACCTGCTCGACAAGGCGGGGCTGCCGCAGCCGGACCTCCTGGACGGCGGCCCGCTGTACCTCTCCCTGGCCAACATCGCGGTGTGGGGCGGCACCGGATTCAACATGATCGTGATCTACACGTCGCTGCGGGCGATCCCCGTCGAGATCTTCGAGGCCGCGCGCCTCGACGGCTGCTCGCAGCTGCAGATCGCGCTGCGGATCAAGATCCCGATGGTGGCGCCCTCGCTGATCCTGACCTTCTTCTTCTCGATCATCGCGACGCTCCAGGTGTTCAGCGAGCCCACCACGCTGAAGCCGCTGACCAACTCGCTCTCCACCACCTGGAGTCCGCTGATGAAGGTCTACCAGGACGCCTTCGTCAACAACGACATCTACGCGGCGGCGGCGCAGGCGGTCATCATCGCCCTGGCCACGCTGGCCCTGTCCTTCGGCTTCCTCAAGGCGGCCAACTCCCGTACGAAGCAGGGAGACTCCCGATGAGTACGCAGTCCCTTGCCACCGGCCCCCGCCGTTTTCCGCTCGTCCCGACGGCCGCGCTGCTCTTCGGCGCGCTGTACTGCCTGCTGCCCGTCGTCTGGGTCCTGGTCGCCTCGACCAAGTCCGGCAGCGAGCTGTTCTCCACCTTCACCTTCCTGCCCGGCTCCGGCTTCTCCGACAACGTCGCCGACCTGACGGCGTACCGGGACGGCGTGTACTGGAAGTGGATGGCCAACTCGGCCTTCTACGCCGGGGTGGGCGCCCTGCTGTCCACGGCGGTGTCCGCGGTCTCGGGGTACGCGCTGGCCGTGTACCGCTTCCGCGGGAAGGAGACCGTCTTCAACATCCTGCTGGCCGGGGTGCTGATGCCGCCGGTGATCCTCGCCGTACCGCAGTACCTGCTGCTGGCCAAGGCGGACATGACCGACTCCTACCTGTCGGTGCTGCTGCCGGTGATCCTCTCCCCGTACGGCGTCTACCTGGCCCGGATCTACGCCGCGGCGGCCGTGCCGGCCGATGTGATCGAGGCCGGGCGCATGGACGGCGGCGGCGAGTGGCGGATCTTCCGGACCATCGCGCTGCCGATGATGCTGCCGGGACTGGTGACGGTGTTCCTGTTCCAGTTCGTGGCTGTCTGGAACAACTTCCTGCTCCCGTACATCATGCTCGGTGACGACGAGAAGTTCCCGGTGACCCTGGGGCTCTACACCCTGCTCCAGCAGGGTTCGAGCACCCCGGCGCTGTACACGCTGGTCATCACGGGCGCCCTGCTGGCGATCATCCCGCTCATCGCCCTGTTCCTCGTGATCCAGCGGTTCTGGAGCCTCGACCTGCTCTCCGGCGCCGTAAAGTCCTGACAGCTCCTCAACAGGGCTCCCCTTGATGAAAGATCATGCACCATGAGCCGCACAGAACAGAACGGCGCGGGACGGCGCCGGCCGCCGACGATCCACGATGTCGCACGGGAGGCCGGAGTATCCCGGGGCACGGTCTCCCGCGTGCTCAACGGCGGCCACAACGTCAGCCCCGCCGCGCTCGACGCGGTCAACTCCGCCATACACAAGACCGGGTACACCGTGAACCGGCACGCCCGGTCGCTGATCACCGGCCGTTCCGACTCCGTGGCGTTCCTGCTGACCGAACCGCAGGAGCGGTTCTTCGAGGACCCGAACTTCAACGTCCTGCTGCGCGGCTGCACCACGGCGCTCGCCGCGCACGACATCCCGCTGCTGCTGATGATCGCGGGTACGGAGGCGGAGCGCCGCCGGAACATGCGGTACATCGCCGGGCACGTCGACGGGGTGCTGCTGGTGTCCAGCCACTCGGGCGACCCGGTCGCCGCCCAGCTGCACGAGGCGGGCGTGCCGCTGGTCGCCTGCGGGAAGCCGCTCGGGCAGGGATCGAAGGTCAGCTACGTGGCGGCGGCCGACCGGGACGGCGCACGGGACATGGTGCGGTTCCTGCACGAGTCCGGGCGCCGCCGGATCGCCACGGTCACCGGCCCGCTGGACACCCCCGGCGGCGTGGAGCGGCTGGCGGGTTACCGCGAGACGCTCGCCGAGTGCGGGCTGCCCTTCGACGAGGCGCTGGTCGTGCCGGGCGACTACAGCCGTGCGGGCGGTCAGGCCGCGGCATCGCTCCTGCTGGAGCGCGCACCGGACATCGACGCGGTGTTCGTGGCGTCCGACCTGATGGCGCAGGGGGTGCTGACCGCCATGGAGCAGGCGGGCCGACGGGTGCCGCAGGACATCGCGGTCGGCGGTTTCGACGACTCGCCCGCGGCGCTCGCGGCCCGTCCCGCTCTGACGACGGTCCGTCAGCCGTGGGACCGGATCAGCTCCGAGATGGTACGGGTGCTGCTGGCGCAGATCGGCGGGGAGGACCCGGCGGCGGTGATCCTGCCCACCGAACTGGTCCGCCGGGACTCGGCGTGATGTCGTCGGGCGGGCCCCGCACCTCTCGGTGATCACACGCGTCGCCCCTGGCGGGCCGAAGCCCGTCAGGGGGCCGGAGCACGCGGTGTGACAGCAGGCCGGTTACCGGTCCTGCAGCGCCGGGTAGTCGGTGTAGCCCTTCGCCCCGCCGCCGAAGAACGTCGACGGGTCCGGAGTGTTGAACGGCCCGCCGGCCTTCAGGCGGGCCGGCAGGTCCGGGTTGGCGAGGAAGAGCGCGCCGTAGGAGATGAGGTCCGCGATCCCGTCGTCGATCACCGTGTGGTGCTCCGGTCCGGTCGGCCCGTCGGTGAAGACGTTGAGGACCACCGTTCCGGAGAACTGCTTGCGCAGCGCGAGTGTCAGCTCACGGATCTCGGCCTCCTCCAGGATGTGCAGATAGGCGAGCCCGAGCGGTTCGAGCTCCGCGACGAGCGCGGTGTAGACGGCGTCGGGAGCGGGCTCCTCGATGCCGTTGTACGGGTTTCCGGGCGAGATGCGCAGCCCGGTGCGCTCCCCGCCGATCTCGGCGACGACGGCTTTGGTCACCTCGACGGCGAACCGGATGCGGGCCTGCTCTGAGCCGCCCCACTCGTCGGTGCGCAGGTTGGTGTTCGGTGCGAGGAACTGGTGGATCAGGTAGCCGTTGGCGCCGTGCAGCTCGACCCCGTCGAAGCCCGCGTCGACGGCGTTGCGGGCGGCCGTGGCGAAGTCCCCGACGGTCGCCCGGATCTCGGCGTCGGTCAGCTCGCGCGGCTCGACGAAGTCCTTCGGGCCCACCTGCGTGTAGACCTGGCCGGGCGCCGCGACCGGGGAGGGGGCGACCGGGGTGAGTCCGTCCGGCAGCAGTACGGGGTGGCCGATCCGGCCCGCGTGCATGATCTGGGCGAAGATGCGCCCGCCGGCCTCGTGGACGGAGTCGGTGACCCTGCGCCACGAGGCGACCTGCTCGGCACTGTGCAGTCCGGGGGTCGCGGGGTAGCCCTGTCCCACCACCGACGGCTGGATGCCCTCGGTGATGATCAGTCCGGCCGAAGCCCGCTGGGTGTAGTACTCGACGACGAGATCGGTGGCCGTACCGCCGTGACCGGCCCGGCTGCGGGTCATCGGGGCGAGCGCGATGCGGTTGGCGAGCTGTGTTCCGGAGAGGTCGATGGGGTCGAACACGGTGGTCATGGAAGCTCCCGTGAAATTTACATGGTCGGCCAAGTAATTATCTCCGCCGCACTGTAACCCATTAGTTGGTCGGCCAAGGTAAAGTTCATGGAGACGTCATGGACCAGGCGACGTCGCGGACCCGGCAGCGGAAACGACCGGGCAGCACCACCGCCCCGAGGAGTCCCGATGAAGGCCGACAGCACGGCCCCCGCAGATCCCGTCTGTGCCGAGGCGCTGCCCAGCGCCGCCCGCGGCGGCCCCGTCAGCCATGCCGTTTCGCGCATCGCCAGGCTGCACCGCATCGCGGCGGGCAGGCTGCTCAAGGGGCTCGGCCTCTATCCCGGCCAGGAACTCCTGATGATGCACCTGTGGGACGGCGGGGCGGTCCGCCAGTCGGAGCTCATCAAGGCCGTGGACCTCGACCCGTCCACCGTCACCAAGATGCTCCAGCGGCTCGACCAGGCCGGGCATGTGCGCCGCTGCCCCGACCCCGACGACCGGCGGGCCGTCCTGGTCGAGGCCACCGCGGACAGCTGCGGGCTCCACACCTCCGTGCGCGACGCCTGGTCCAGCCTGGAGGAGCACACACTGGCGGGGCTGGACCCGGCGGAGCGTACCGAGCTGGCCAGGCTCCTGGCCAAGGTCGAGGCGAACCTCTGCCGGGAGACCGAGGGGTGCCCCGGCACGGAGTGACCGGTTCGGCCGGGCCGCTTCAGCCCGAGAGCACGTCCAGCGCACGGTCCACGTCGGCCTCGGTGTTGTACAGGTGGAACGCCGCCCGCAGGTTCCCCGCCCGGTCCGAGACCATGACCCCCGCCCGCGTCAGCTCGTCCAGGCGGCCGCCGAGTCCCGGCACGGCGACGATCGCCGACTCCCCCGGTACCGCCTCGTGCCCGATCCCGGCCAGCCCGTCCCGGAAGAGTGCGGCGAGCCCGGTGGCATGGGCGTACAGCGCGTCGACCCCGACCTCCGCGAGCAGCTCCAGGGAGTGCTCGGCGCCGTGGTACGCGAGGAAGGCGGCCGGTTCGTCGAAGCGCCGTGCGGTGACGGCCAGTTGCTCGACCGGCCCGTACGTGCTGTTCCAGCGGTCCTCGGCGGAGACCCAGCCCGCGTACAGCACGGGAATCGTCTCCTGCGCCTCCTCGGTCACGGTCAGGAACGACGCGCCCCGGGGGCAGAGCAGGAACTTGAAGCCTCCGGTGACCGTGTAGTCGTAGGCCCCGGCGTCCAGCGGCAGCCAGCCCGCGGACTGGCTGGCGTCGAGGAGGGTCCGCGCGCCGTGCGCGGTGGCTGCCGCCCGGACCGCGTCCAGGTCGGCGACCCTGCCGTCGGCGGACTGGACGGCGGAGAAGGCGACGAGCGCGGTCTCCGGCCGTACGGACTCGGCGAGCTCCTCCAGCGGGACGTACCGCATCTTCAGATCACCGCGGACGGCGAACGGGCTGACGACCGAGCTGAACTCGCCCTCCGGGGCGAGGACCTCGGAGCCCGGCGCCAGCGAGGCCGCGACGAGCCCCACATGGGCGGCGACGGAGCCGCCGGTGGCTACCCGGTCGGGACCGACACCGGCGAGCCGGGCGAAGCCGGCCCGTGCGGCGTCCACCGACTCGAAGCTGCCCGCACCGGCCCGGCGGCCCGTGGCGTTGTCGTCGGCCAGTTCCTTGACCGCCTCGACGGTCCGGCGGGGCAGCAGACCGCAGCTGGACGTGTTGAGGTAGGTGGTCTCCGGTGCGAACTCGGCGGCTGTGACCTGGTGAATCGTAGACGTCTCCATGTGTCCAGCCTGTCTTCCCCTCAACCCCTCGTCAATCACGAAGAGTTGAGGGGCGGACCCAAGAAGTGCTTATGCGTGGCGGTCGGAGGCGCCCTGGGGGACCTCGCAGGCCCCGTCCGCGTCGCAGGCCTCGGCGTCGCCGAGGGTGGTGAGCGCGCTGACCGGACGGTCCTTCCACGCCCGCTCCAGGGCCTGGACGAAGACCTCGGAGGGCTGGCCGCCGGAGATTCCGTAGCGCCGGTCGAACACGAAGAACGGCACCGCGTTCGCGCCCAACTCGGCCGCCTCGCGCTCATCGGCCCGCACCTCGTCGGCGTACGCCGCGGGGTCGGCCAGCACCGCCAGGGCCTCCTCCCGGTCGAGTCCCGCCTCCTCGGCGAGGTCGGCAAGTACCGCGTCGTCGAAGACCGAGCGCTCCTCGGCGAAGTTCGCCCGGTAGGCGAGGCTCAGCAGCTCGTCCTGGCGACCGCGCGCCTTGGCCAGGTGCAGCAGCCGGTGGATGTCGAAGGTGCTGCCGTGGTCACGCCCCTCGGAGCGGTAGCCGAGCCCTTCGGACTGCGCGTTCGCCGCGACATTGGCCTCCATGCCGCGGGCCTCCTCGAGGGTGCGCCCGTACTTCTGCGCCAGCATGTCGATCACCTTGTCGGTGTCGCCCTTCGCACGCCCGGGGTCGAGCTCGAAGGAGCGGTGCACCACCTCGACCTCGTCACGGTGGGCGAACTCGGCCAGGCCCTTCTCGAAGCGCGCCTTCCCGATGTAGCACCAGGGGCAGGCGATGTCGCTCCAGATCTCGACGCGCATGACTCTTCTTCTCTCCAGCTCTGCCGTACGGGTGCGGAGCCACCCTCCGCCGCCCGTTCAACGTTCAAGGGCGACGGCTGATTCCCAGGTGCCCATGGGGCCGGAACCTGACCTGATGGCTTCCTGGCCTGTCCGCATGACACCTGAGACCGAGGGCGTCCTGACCGCTCTGCACGATGCGCGGCGACTCCTCCTCATCACCGTGCAGGACATCACGGACACGCAGGTCGCGGAGCGTCCACCGTGAGCGAGCTGGCGCTCGGAGGCATCCTCAACCACCTCACCCATGGCGAGCGGGTCTGGACGCACATCCTGACCGACACCCCCGGCCGGCCCCCGGACGGCATGGGGACATGACCCAGTACCTGGCACCGGAAGGCGCGACGACCGCCGGTCTGCGCACCGCCTACGAGGAGGCCGCGCGCGCCACCGACGAGGCCGTCTCGAAGGCGGACCCTGCCACGGAGGTACACCTGCCGGAGGCACCCTGGGAGCCGGGCGTCGTGCACCACTGGCCGGTGCGCCGGATCCCGCTGCACCTCCTCCAGGAGACGGCCCAGCACACGGGGCACGCGGACATCATCCGTGAGTCGCTCGACGGTGCGAGCAGCACGGCCCGCCGGGTCCGGTGACGGCGCCGCGCGATCCCGGTGGCGTTGCGGTCACCCGGCCCGCGCGGCGACAACCCGCGCACAGTCCAGGGACTCCGTGTGCGTGGTGTCGACCTCGAGGTCGTAGACCACGCCCCGGTGGACCGTCTCCGCCTGCAGGGCGGCCATCCCCTGGGCACGGTCCCCGCGGGCGACCTCGCGGGCCGCGGCGACCTCACCCTCGCACCTGACGCCGACCCACAGCACGTCCAGTCCGCCCAGGGCCTTCCGCCACCGCTCCTGGGACGCCGCTCCGCCGAGGAAGACGTCGTCGACGATGATCCGGGCGCCCGCACGGGCCATCGCGGCCACCCCCTCCATCCACGCCGCCTCCAGCTCCCGGAACTGCGCGCCGACAGTCACCCCGCCGTCCGCGGCGAACTCGATTCCCGCGTCGGATGTCTGCATGGACGCGGGCATCGCCTCGATCAGCGAGTCGACCGCCGCGGCGAGCCACGGATCCCGCAGTACCGCCTGCAGACACCGGACGATCCCGGACTTGCCCGAGCTGGACCCGCCGTTCAACACAATCACCTGAGTGGCCATCCGGGCACGGTAGAGGCAACCCCTCGGCGCCCGAAGCGATTTTCCCGCCCCTGTGACGATCTCCCCTTGACCTCAATCAGACTTGAGGTCCGACGATGTCTCCCATGACTACGCAATCCACGTCCCGCGCGGCTGACCTCGAAGCGATCAGCCGGCTCGTCGCCACCGTCGAGCACTCCCAGCAGGCCAAGGACCCCGAGGAGTTCCTCGGCCTCTTCCACCCGGACGCGATCTGGACGACCGCCCACGGCAAGGTCCTCGTCGGCCGCGACGCCATCTCGGAATTCACCCGCGAGGTGCTCCCCGCCTCGAACTGGGACGGCAGGGTCACCTACGAGGTCGCCCACGTCCTGTTCATCCGCCCCGACGTCGCGGCGGTCAAGGTCCGTCAGCGCTACCTGGCCTTGGGCGAGGAGAGCGAGGGCGCACCGCTCTACGTCATCTCCAAGCAGGACGACGGCCGTTGGCTGCTGACCGCCTGCCAGAACACCGTGGTCGTCACCTGATTCCGATCTCCGCCCAGACCGTCTTCCCCGAGGGCGGGAACGGCCTCACGCCCCAGTCCACAGCGAGCGCGTCGACGATGACCAGCCCGCACCCCCCGCCGGACGGGGCCAGGGCCCGTTCACCACGCGGGTCCGTGACCTCGATGCGCAACCGCGCACCCGGCAGGAGTACGAGCCCGAGCCGGAAACCCCGCCCCTCCAGCCGCCCGTGCCGCACGGCGTTGGCCGCCAGTTCGGCGACGACGAGCGCGGCCGCGTCGATGGGTTCGCCGCCGCGCGGCCACCCCCAGGCGGCGAGCTGCTCCACGGCGAGCAGCCGGGCGAGGCGCGCACCCCGCCGGGTGGCGCTCAGCAGCTGCGTGAACTGTGGTGCGGGTGTTACCGGTCGGCGCATGCCTGTGTGTACGGATTCGCTCTTCACGCCACTCAGCGTGGCCGGGTGACCGTACGCTGACCAGGAGTGACTACGGTACGCAGCGTGCGTGTACCGGTGCGGGTGGTGATCGGTACCGGTCGTCCGCCGTGCGGCACGCGGGACGAACGGGGCCGGCGATGGGGCTGACGGACGCGATCGGGGAGAACGACGACTCGGAGGGTGCGACGGACCTGTTCCGGGTGATCGGCCGCCAGGTCAGGCTGCTCCGTGAACGGGCGGGGCTCACCCAGCGGGAACTCGGTGAGCGGCTCGGCTACAGCGAGGACCTGGTCCGCTCGCTGGAGGGCGGACGCAGGACGCCGCAGCCGGAGTTCCTGGACGCTGCGCGGACGACGCGCTGGATGCGGGCGGGCTGCTGCGGGCCGCAACGGAGGACGTCGCCCGGGCGAAGGCCCGGGCGCGGGTGAAGCATCCGGCGTGGTTCAGGGACTATGCGCGGCTGGAGGCGGATGCGGTGGAGGTCCACGAGTACGGCAGCCATGTCGTGCCCGGCCTTCTGCAGACCGAGGACCACGCGCGTGCCCTGTTCGCGATGCGCAAGCCGCTGCTGGACGATGCGACCATCGAACTACGGGTCGCGTCGCGCATGGTTCGTCAGGAGCTCCTGACGCGATGGCCTGCGGCGATCCTGACATGCATCATCGAGGAGGCCGTGCTGCGTCGGCCGATCGGCGGTTCCGCAGTGCACACGGCGCAACTGGAGAAGCTGCTCGAACTGGGCCGGCTGAGAAGCCTGGAGCTTCAGGTCATGCCGACCGACCGGGAGCAGCATGCCGGTATGGGTGGGCCGTTCATTCTTCTGACGCCCAAGGGGCGAGCCCAGGTCGCGTACCTGGAGATTCAGAACATCAGCCGTCTGGTCACCGATCCGGACGAAGTCCGTATCCTGGCCGCACGCTACGGCAGCATCAGGGCACAGGCACTCAACCCGCCCGAATCCCTCGCTGTCATCATGGAGTTGCTGGGAGCGGCATGAGTGACAACGGCGCTGTGGACATGACGGCATCCCTCACGTGGACCAAGAGCACCTACAGCTCCAACGAAGGGGGAGCGTGCGTCGAGGTCGCCTCCGGCGGACCCGTCGTCCTCGTACGTGACTCGAAGGACGTCACCCGCCCCCACCTGACCGTCTCCCCCGCCCACTGGGCCCGTTTCCTGCGATTCGCGGCCGACCGCTGAGGGGTGCGCCGCCCGCGTCCGGGCCGCGCACCCCTCGCTCATCCGTCGCGGGTCAGATCTTGCCGGCGCCCGCGCCACCGGTCACCGAGGCCGCGACGGACGAGGCGGGCTCGGCCGTGTACGAGTACGGCGGCGTGGTGAACGAGCCCGTCTGCGAGATCTCCGTGGCCGCGCCGCCGAGGTCGTTGCCCCGCTGGACGACATAGCCGTCCTCGTCGCTGCTGCGGCTGGTCGTGATGGCGATCTTCGTGTTGCGGAAGACGTTGTTCTCGACCAGCATCTGCGCGCCCATGCGGGAGTGCACGGCGGTGTCCGCGCCTTCGACGTAGTTGTCGTAGAAGTGGCCCGTGCCGAAGCGGAGGCTCGGGATGCGGGAGAAGATGTTCTGGAAGTGGTTGTGGTGGTACGTCACGCGCAGATGGCCCTTGTCCTCGCTCTCGTTGCTGTCGCTGTGGCCGACGAGGCTGCCCTTGAAGTGGTTCTTGAAGGTGTTCCAGGACACGGTGACGTTGTCGGACGCGTGCGTGATGTCCAGCAGGCCGTCGTAGTAGTCCTTGTCGTGGTCGCGGTCCGCGAAGAAGGAGTTGTGGTCGATCCAGACCTTGGTGGAGTTCTGGACGGTGATGCCGTCGGAGGGGGCGAGCGGCTTGCTGATGTTCAGGTTGCGGATGACGATGTTCGACTCGCTCTTGAGGCGCAGGCCACCGCCGGTGAATCCGGAGGACGAACCGACGCCGAGCACGGTGGTGTTGGAGCCGATGTCGACCTGGCCGCTGAGTGAGATGAGCCCGCTCACCTTGACCGTCTTGGCGGTGTCGCCGGTGACGGCCGACTTGAACGCGGCGAGGCTGCTGACGGTCACCGCGGCGGCGCTGCCACCGCCGGTGGTACCCGCGCCGAAGCCCACGGGGCTGGACTCGGCGGCACCTGCGGAGTGGGGGAGCACCGCGACGGTGAGCGCCGCGACGGCGGAGGCGGCGGCCAGTGCCGTGATACGGCTTCGGCGGCTGCGGAGAGGGGTGCGCATGGGGGCCCTTTCTCGGTACGACTGAGTACGGGGTGCACTCATGGGTCGCCGCAGGTGGCGCTCAGGTTGCCGGGTCGGGACGATTAATTCACGTACGTGGAACTGGACTTGGATATGTGACACCGTCGGCTGCCGCCGTCTGCGGCAGCCGGGCGGCCGGGACGTCGTCGTCACCGGCGACGCACTGGTGCATGCCGTCCAGTTGGGCAACCCGGCGGTCGACGCCGGCGAGCGTGACCCGGACGCGCCCCCGCCTCCCGTGAGGCGCTGCTGGAGCAGCCCGCGGCGCACCGCGCCCTGTCGGCCCCCGCCCACCTGACTCCGGCGTTCATCGCACCGTAGTGGCCCGACCGCACCTGCCCGGAGCGGTTCTGCGTACGGTTCCTCCACGACACAGGCGGACGGGCAGGCGCGCGGGCGGGAACAACAGGGGGATCGGCCATGGGTGCGCTGGGCTTCACGTGCTTCGCCGCATGCGTGCCCAGCAGGCAAGGGCGATGGGGGTCCCGTCCGTCGTGTTCCTGGTGACGGGGCTGCTGTGCGTCCTGACGCCCGTCGGCCTCGTGGGCTACCTCTGGCTCACGCTGTGGACAACGGGGCCCACCCCCCGGCCGGGGCCGGGGGGTGGGCGCCGCCGGTCGTCAGCTGCCGTCGCGCAGGTCGCCGAGGCCGCCGGGCCGGTACGCGATCCGGTCGAAGGCCACCTCGCAGCCCTCGCCCGTGGGCGCCTGGGCGAGGAAGCCGGCCAGTACCGGGGCACGCTCCGCCCCGAGGGCGAAGACGCGCACGAAGGTCCACTTCTCGCCGTCCTCGGAGGCGTGGAAGGCGAACGCCTTGCCGGTGCGGCTGAGCCGCAGCCAGACGGTGTCACCGTCCACGACGAAGGAGTTGGCGTCGTCGGAGTGGCCTCGGGTGACGACCGTGCAGATGGTGGGGCGCTCCGGGGACAGCTCGAAGCAGAGCTTCGCCCACTCCCGTTCGCCGGCGTGCAGATAGAGCACGCCCGCGTCGAACGCCCCCGCGAAGCCGACCTTCACCCGGGCGGCCAGCCGGAAGTCTCCCTCCGGCACGGCACCCAGCAGGCGCGGGGCGTCGGAGGCGGGTTCCAGGGCGTCGCCGCCCGGCGGGACGAAGCGGTCCTGCTGGGCGCCCGCCCGGCCGGTCAGCACGCCGTCCTCGTACCCCCAGGACCCCTCCGGGCCGAACGGCTCCAGCGGAAAGGGCACTTCGGGGAGGTGCACGGTCATGCGCGGCGCCCGTCGACCCGGCGGGGCAGGCCCTGCGGGTTGTCCTCGCGCAGCTCCGGAGGGAGCAGCGCCTCGGGCGTCGACTGGTAGCTGACCGGGCGCAGCCAGCGCTCGATCGCCGTCGCGCCGACCGAGGTCGAGGTGGAGGTGGTGGCCGGGTACGGGCCGCCGTGGTGCTGGGCCGGGGCGACGGCGACCCCGGTCGGCCAGCCGTTGACCAGGACGCGTCCGGCCAGCGGGGTGAGCGCCGCGAGCAGACCGGCGGCGCTTCCGTCGGCCTCCTCGGTGGCGATCTGGAGGGTGGCCGTGAGGTTGCCGGGGAGGCGGGAGAGGACGGCGGTGATCTCGTCCTCGGAGTCGTAGCGTGCGACGACGGTGACCGGGCCGAAGCACTCCTCCAGCAGCGCGTCGTGCGGCCCTTCGGCGGCCAGCCGCTGTGCGGGGACGGTCAGGAAGCCCGCAGAGACGGTGTGCTCGCTGCCCGCGCCGGGGGTGACGGGGGCCTCCACGTCCGCGAGTGCCGCCCTCTCGGCCACTCCCGCGACGAAGGCGTCCCGCATGCGGTGGTCGAGCATGACGCCCGCACCGGTGTCGCTGACCGTCTCGGTGAGGGACTTCAGCAGTCGGTCACCGGCCTCGCCGGACGGGGCGAAGACGAAGCCGGGCTTGGTGCAGAACTGTCCCGCGCCCATGGTCATGGAGCCGCCGAGCCCGGCACCGAGCTGCTCGCCGCGCTCCGCGGCGGCGGCCGCGGTGATGACGACGGGGTTGAGGGAGCCGAGCTCGCCGTGGAAGGGGATCGGGGTGGGCCGGGCCGCCGCGGCGTCGAAGAGTGCCCTGCCGCCACGGATCGAGCCCGTGAACCCGGCGGCGGTGACGAGGGGGTGCTTGACCAGCTCGACGCCCGCGTCGAAGCCGTGCACCACGGTCACCACGTCTTCGGGCAGGCCGTTCTGCGCGGCGGCCCTGCGCAGGAGCGAGGCGCAGAGTTCGGAGGTGGCCGGGTGGTCGGGGTGCGCCTTGACGACGACCGGGCAGCCCGCGGCGAGCGCGCTCGCGGTGTCGCCGCCGGGGACGGAGAAGGCGAGCGGGAAGTTGCTGGCCGCGTAGACGGCGACGACGCCGAGCGGGATCTTGTAGCGGCGCAGGTCCGGCCAGGGCGGGGTCCTGCTGCCGTCCTCGTGGTCGATGTGGATGTCGAGGAAGGAACCCTCCTCGACGACCTCCGCGAAGGCCCGCAACTGGGCTGCCGTGCGGGCGAGTTCGCCGGTGAGCCGGGCCGGGCCGAGCGCGGTCTCCGCGTCGGCGGCCTCGATGACGTGCTCCCCCGCACCGGCGAGCAGATCGGCCGCGGTACGCAGGAACGCGGCGCGCACCGTGCGGTCGGCCAGCGTGTCGCGCACGGCATGCGCGGCCCTGACCGCGCGGTCGACCTCCTCCGCTGTAGCCTCCACCGCAACCTGCTCACGCGGGTTCCCGGTTCGGGGGTCGACACTCCAGACTGGTGCTGCTGCCACCGTGTTTCCTTCCGGTCCACTGCCACACATCAGGAGTTGTTCGGTATTCTGAACAGAGTTCCTGATCGTGAATATGCAGGGGACTCTATTTCCGGGCGTTCCGTGTTGGCAAGAAGTCGCAGCGTTGCGCAGGTTGTACAAGATGGCTGGAAGGGGCATAGGGCGATGTCGGTTGCCGAGTCCGGTGGGACACAGGTCAAGTCAGCGGTACGGACGGTGGAGCTCCTCGAATACTTCGCGGGGCGCCCCGGTATGCACTCACTGGCCGCCGTGCAGGAGGCCGTCGGGTACCCCAAGTCCAGCCTCTACATGCTGCTCCGCACGCTGGTGGAGCTGGGCTGGGTCGAGACCGACGCGACGGGCACGCGGTACGGGATCGGGGTGCGTGCCCTGCTCGTCGGCACCTCGTACATCGACGGTGACGAGGTGGTCGCGGCCGCCCGTCCCACCCTGGACCGGCTCTCCGACGACACCACGGAGACCATCCACCTGGCCCGTCTGGACGGGACGAACGTGGTGTACCTCGCCACCCGGCAGTCCCAGCACTATCTGCGCCCGTTCACCCGCGTCGGCCGCCGGCTGCCCGCCCACTCCACCTCGCTCGGCAAGGCGCTGCTGGCCACCCACAGCGACGAGCAGGTCCGCAAGATGCTGCCCGAGACGCTGCCCGCGCTGACGGAGCACACCCTCACCGACCGCGAGAAGCTGATCGAGGAACTGCACCTCATCCGCGAGCAGGGGTACTCGGTGGACCGCGAGGAGAACACGCTGGGACTGCGCTGCTTCGGGGTCGCGATCCCGTACCGCACCCCGGCGCGCGACGCGATCAGCTGCTCGGTGCCGGTCGCCCGGCTCACGCCCGCGCACGAACAGATGGTCAAGGACGCCCTGTTCGACGCCCGCGACCGGCTGACCCTGGCGACCCGGAGGCTCTGACACCGTGCGCATCGAACTGCGCGAGGTGCGGGACGGCGACCTGCCCCTGTTCTTCGCGTTCATGAGCGACCCGGAAGCGACCCGGATGGCGGCCTTCACCAGCGCCGACCCCTCCGACCGTGCCATGTTCGACGCCCACTGGCAGCGCATCCGCGCCTCGGACACGGTGATCATACGCACGGTGCTCGCGGATGACGTGGTGGTCGGCAGCGTGGGGGTGTACGGGCCGCCTGCCGAGCGTGAGGTGACCTACTGGCTGGACAGGGCGCAGTGGGGCCGGGGGCTGGCGACCGCCGCGCTGCGGGCCATGCTCGACGCCGTGCCCGAGCGTCCGCTGCACGCGCGTGCCGCGGCCGACAACACCGGTTCGGTGCGGGTGCTGCAGAAGTGCGGGTTCACCCTGACCGGCACGGACCGGGGCTATGCGGAGGCGAGGGGCGAGGAGACCGACGAGGTGCTCCTGCGCCTGGACGCCTGACACACCTGGGCCGATGGCACGGCAGCTGAGAAAACGGTGAGAAGGGACACGAACGGGAACGTCCCGGGCTCCCCCGCTCGTCCTCCAGCGGGATGAACAAGACAATCAGGCGCGCTTCGGTCTTCTGTCTGCTCATGGTCCTCGCCCTGCTGGTGCGGGCGACCTGGGTGCAGGCGTACGAGGCCCGGGCGCTCGCGGACGACGAACACAACCGGCGGAACACGATCGCGCGGTACGCGCAGCCGCTCGGTGACATCATCGTGGCCGGTTCCCCGGTCACCGGTTCGAAGGAGACCACGGGCGGCGATCTCCGCCACAAGCGGACCTACACCCGGGGCGAGCTGTACGCGTCGGTCACGGGCTACAGCTCACAGGCCTACGGCGCCACGCAGCTCGAAGGCATCTACAGCGATGTGCTCGACGGCACCGACAACCGGCTGAAGGATCCCGCCGCGGTGCTCACGGGCGAGCAGTCAGCCCCGGGGCAGGTTCTGACGACCATCGACCCGGACGTCCAGAAGGCGGCCTTCGAGGCGCTCGGGGACGACCGGGGCGCAGCCGTCGCGATGGATCCGGAGACCGGCCGGATCCTCGGCATGGTGTCCTCGCCGTCGTACGACCCGTCCGCCATCAGCGGGACGACCGACGGGGACGCATGGCAGAAGCTGCTCGACGACAGGAGCAAGCCCCTGGTCAACCGGGCGCTGCGGCAGCCGCTCCCGCCCGGCTCGACCTTCAAGCTGGTGGTGGCCTCGGCGGCCCTGGACAACGGTCTGTACGACTCGGTCGACGAGCCGACGGACAGCCCCGACCCGTACACCCTGCCGGGCACGACGACGGTCCTGTCGAACGAGAACCCCTCCGCCCCCTGCGAGAACGCCACGCTGCGCACCGCGCTCCAGTACTCCTGCAACAACGTCTTCGCGAAGGCGGCCGCCGACCTCGGGCAGGACGAGCTGAAGGCGATGGCGGACGCGTTCGGGTTCGACACCGGGAAGCTGGACGTGCCGGTGCGGGCCGCCGAGAGCGTGTACCCGACGGGCATGGACGAGGCGCAGACCGCGCTGACCGGTATCGGCCAGTTCGAGGTGACGGCGACCCCGATGCAGATGGCCATGGTCTCGGCGGCCCTCGCGAACGGCGGTGAGCTGGCCGCGCCGCACATGGTCTCCGAGGTGACCGACGCCGGCGGCTCCGCGCTGCAGGAGTTCGAGGACGGCGACACCGAGCGGGTCGTGTCGGAGTCCACGGCCGAGCAGCTGCGCAGTGCGATGGTCACCGTCGTGGAGGAGGGCACGGGCACCAACGCCCGGATCGACGGCGCGGAGGTGGGCGGCAAGACGGGCACGGCGCAGAACGGCGTGGACAACAGCAACACCCCGTACGCCTGGTTCACCTCGTACGCGAAGGACGACTCCACCGGCAAGCAGGTCGCGGTCGCGGTGGTCGTCGAGGACTCGGGGGCGGCCCGCTCGGAGGTCAGCGGCAACGGTCTGGCGGCGCCGATCGCGCAGAAGATGACGAAGGCGGCGCTCAAGGGCTGACGCACGGTGGGTTCCGGCAGCGGCCGGAACCCACCGTGCCCGCTACTTCACCCCGAGCAGCTGCTCGATCGGGTCGATGGCGAAGTACACCGCGAACAGCGCCGAGGTGCCCCACAGCAGCCAGTGCACCTCGCGCGCCTTGCCGAGGAACGCCTTGATGACGACGTACGCGACGAAGCCGGCGCCGATGCCATTGGTGATGGAGTACGTGAACGGCATCACGGCGATGGTCAGGAAGGCCGGGATGGCCAGCTCGAAGCGGTCCCAGTCGATGTGCTTGACCTGGGTCATCATCAGGAAGCCGACCGCGATCAGCGCAGGCGCCGCGGCCTGCATCGGCACGATGGTCAGGACCGGGGTGAGGAACAGGGCGAGCGCGAACAGGCCGCCGGTGACCATGTTGGCGAACCCGGTGCGTGCGCCCTCGCCGACGCCCGCGGCCGACTCGATGTAGGTCGTGGCGGAGGAAGCGGACGCCGCGCCACCCGCGACGGCAGCCGCGCCGTCGATGAGCAGGACCCGGCCGAGGCCCGGGACCTGGCCGCGCTCGTCGAGCAGTCCGGCCTCGGCCGTGACGCCGACGACGGTGCCCATCGTGTCGAAGAAGTCCGACAGGATCAGGGTGAAGACCAGGAGCACCACGGTCAGCACGCTCACCTGACCGAAGGAGCCGAACAGGTCGAAGTTGCCGAGGAGCCCGAAGTCCGGCGAGGCGACGATCTCGTCCGGCATCTGGGGCACGGTCAGGCCCCAGGACTTGACCTCGGCGAACTCGTTGACCGCAATGGCGACCACGGTCATCAGGAGGATGCTGATGAGGATCGCACCCTTGACCTTGCGGGCGAGCAGCACGATCGTCAGGAGCAGCCCGGCGCAGAAGACCAGCATGGGCCAGCCGCTCAGCGTGCCGGTGCCGAGCTGGACCGGCACGGTGGTCTGGGCGACATCCGGGATGCGTGTGACGAATCCGGCGTCGACGAAGCCGATGAAGGCGATGAACAGGCCGATGCCGACGCTGATGGCTTGCTTGAGCGGCTGCGGAATGGCGTGCATCACCGCCTCTCGCAGACCCGTCAGGACGAGAACGCAGATCAGCAGGCCCTCGAGCACGATGAGACCCATCGCGTCGTCCCAGCTCATGAGAGGCGCGATCTGGAAGGCGACGACTGCGTTGAGTCCGAGCCCGGCAGCCAGAGCCAGCGGCAGATTGCCGCCCACACCCATGATCACTGTCATCACGGCGGCCACCAGAGCCGTGGCCGTGACGAGTTGGACCGGATCGAGCTGGTCGCCGAACTTGTCCTTGGCGCTGCCCAGGATGATCGGATTGAGCACGAGAATGTACGCCATCGTGAAGAACGTGGCGAACCCGCCGCGTATCTCCCTTCCGTACGTCGAACCGCGCTCCGTGATGCGGAAGTAGCGATCCACGGCCGATCCTGATCCTGATCCTGGCCCTGGCCCTGCGGCAGGCGTTCTGGCGGAATCCGCCTTGCCGGTCGCGCTGGTCTGCATGGTTTCTCCTGTTGTCTACGGATGGGCGCGAGGAGTGCACACCCCCAAGCGCACGGCACGGCATGGAGGGGTCAACGCCCTGGTGGGATACGCCGATAGCCGCACAGCGGACGTCACGGACGAACGCACACGCGACGACGGGACGCGTGTGCGGATCATACGCGCGCCACAGGAGTGCCTGATTCCCTTACGGAAAAGGGGAGTTACAGGATCCTCGGGTGTTCGAGACGCGCCATTCGTGCACTGCTTCTTGTCATTTTCCACAAATCGAGCCAGCAGGTTTCCACCAAATCCGACAACTGGCGATACAGACCAATGGGCAGCATGACGATCGCCCCCTACCCTGTGCCCGTGCAGCATCACTCCTCAGCCGACCCGGCGCCCCCCTTCAACGCGCGTGCCTCTCGGGCCATGCGCGAGAGTTTGGGCATGGCGCCCGGGCATGTGGCCTACGGCATGCGCGCCTCATACGGGATGACCCACGTCACCGCGGATCACATCACCGCCTGGGAGCGCGGCACCTCCTTACCCTCGGCATCCGAACTCGCGGCGCTGGCCGGGGCATTGTGGTGTTCGCAGAGTCAACTCATCGGGGCGCCACGAAACTTGCGGGAGCACCGACTCGCGCGCGGACTCGCCGTCGACGACATAGCCCGCGCCACCGGACTGGATGTTCACGCCTACCAGCTCATGGAGTCGACCGGGGAGTGGACCGGCACCAGCCGCCAGTCCGCGGCACTCGCGAGGGTCCTCGCGCTCAACCCCCGGGACTTCATCACAGTGACCGGACTGGACGGGGAACTGACGCAGATGCTGCACGACGCGGTCGGCACTCGCTGGCAGGCCCACACCCGCCCGATCGCCCGCCTGCTGTCCGTGGACCGCCGCGAGCTGTCGGACCCGTTGCGCGAGATGCACCAGGAGTACCAGGCACTGATGACCGCGACCCTGAGCAGGGCCGGCGGTTCGTCCGCCTCGGGCGAGGCGGGTCAGCGCTACCTGGAGGAGATCCTGGACCACTTCTGGTCGAAACTCCCGCCCTCGGGTGCGGGTAGTTGACCTTGGTCCACAGGGTTCACGTTTTCGCTGTGTTACGTCTTACTGGGTTGTGCACCGTGTCGAAGCGCTTCCGCGGTGCGCTGGTACGCTCACGCACCTTGCCCGCGCTCCGCGGGCCGGACCGGGAGCGTACGCAGCCAACAGCCTGAGCGCACGGAATCGGATGCAGGGAGACGTACCCGTGGGCACAGTCGTCGACGATGCTGCCGCCGCCGAGTTCCATGCGTTCTTCGAGGCGCACTATGCCGAACTCGCCCGGCTCGCCCATCTGCTGACCGGTGAGGCCGACGCGGCGGACGATCTGGCGGCCGATGCGCTCATGGCGCTCTGGCACCGGTGGGACCGGGTCAGGGGCGCCGACCACCCCGTCGCGTACGCGCGCGGGGTCGTCGCCAACCTGGCCCGTACGCGCATCCGCAGCGCCGTGCGGGAGCGCCGCAGGATCGCACTGTTCTGGGCGCCGCGCGGGTCCGGTGACGGATACGCCGTGGACGACCCCGATGTGTCGGCGGTGGTGGACGTGCAGGGGGCTCTGCGGAGGCTGCCGTTCCGTAAGCGCGCGTGCGTGGTGCTGCGGCACGCCTTCGATCTGTCCGAACGGGACACCTCGCTGGTGCTGGGGATAACGGTCGGTACGGTGAAGAGCCAGACCTCGCGCGGTGTGGCGGAGCTGCAACGACTGCTGGGCCCCGAAGCCCCGGCGGCGCAGAAGCAGGTGGCCACCGCGGGGCAGCGCACCGGAGGAAGGCACTGATGGACGACGACCTGCGTGAGCGGCTGCGCCACGCCGCCGCCTCGCACCGCCCCGACCGGGAGCGGATGCTGGCCCGGATCGAGCGGAGCATGGCCGAGGAGCCGCCGGTCCGTCTCCCCCTGCGCGCCCCGCACGCCCCGAAGCCGTGGCTCCGGGTCGTGGGCGCGACGGCGGCGGTGTGCGGGGTCCTGGTGGCCGGCGCGATCGCCGTGACCTCGGCGGGGCAGGGCGAGCAGGGCATGGGACGGCCGGGGCAGCAGGTGGCCGGTGAACCCGTGTCACCCGCGCCGGAGTCGCGGCCCACCGCGCGGGGCGGTGCGCTGCCCGCCGAGAACGGGCCGCTGTGGTCGGACGGTTCGGTCGACGCCCACAGCAACAGGTACTGGGCGCAGAGCAATGTGACGCTCAGGACCACGCAGCCGCTGACCGCGCTCGCCGTCGAACTCCGGGTCGCGCTGAACGGCGGGGTGAACACCACCGGATCCTGGCGGTCCCTGCCGGAGGAGGACTTCGTGGCCTCCGCGCAGGAGGAGGACGGGTTCCTCGTCTACCGGTGGACGCTGAAGCCGGGACGGAACGTGCAGGCGGGCACGTACACCTTCGCGGCGCAGTACAACCACACCGAAGGCGTCCGGAGCGCGGGACGGGACGACTACACGGCGCGGGCCCGTGGGGCGGGCGGACAGGCCTCGGTGGGCGGCGGCTTCGGCCTGGGCCGCTGAGGCACCCGGGCCGGCCGGGGCAGGTGGTGCGAGGAACGAGCGCCGGAAAATGATCCGTACACGGCAACCCTTCCGCGCGTCGGTGGCGACCAAGGAGCGCAACACTCCCCCACCACCGAGGAACGGAACAAGGAACATGAGGGAACGAGCCGCACTCCGGCACACCCACCGGCGCCGTCCCGGCCGCCGCCGCATGGCAGCCGCGCTCACCGCGGCGCTGGGCCTCACCGGCGCCGCCCTGGCCACCAACGTGATGCTCCAGCCGGCCGGCGCGGCAGCCGCCGCGGTGCCCGCCTGGCCCACGGCCAAAGGCAGCCAGGCGGCCTCGTCGACCATCGAGGTCTCGGGGACGTACGACGGCGGCCTGAAGCGCTTCTACGGGAGCGGCGACCTCGGCGACGGGGGCCAGGACGAGGGCCAGGACCCGATCTTCAAGCTGAAGGACGGGGCGACGCTCAAGAACGTCATCCTGGGCTCGCCCGCCGCCGACGGCATCCACTGCTCCGGCAGTTGCACGCTCCAGAACGTCTGGTGGGAGGACGTCGGCGAGGACGCCGCGTCCTTCAAGGGCACGTCGACCGGCTCCGTGTACACGGTGTACGGCGGCGGCGCCCGAAAGGCCTCCGACAAGGTCTTCCAGTTCAACGGGGCCGGCAAGCTGGTCATCACGAAGTTCCAGGTCGCCGACTTCGGCAAGCTCGTCCGGTCCTGCGGCAACTGTTCCAAGCAGTACAAGCGCGACATCATCGTCAACGACGTGGACGTGACGGCGCCCGGCAAGTCCCTCGTCGGCATCAACACCAACTACGGGGACACGGCCGCGCTCCGCTCGGTCCGCATCCACGGCGACAGCAGCAAGAAGATCAAGCCCTGTGTCCGCTACACGGGCAACAACACGGGTGCCGAGCCGAAGGAGACCGGCAGCGGCCCGGACGGCACGTACTGCCGCTACTCCTCGTCGGACATCAGTTACGACTAGGAGTCTTCCTTCCGGATCAGGCACAAGGGCCGTGGTCCGGCGCTGTCGGCGCCGGACCACGGCCCTTCGCGGCCGCAGGGTCGATCGCCGGTACACCCCCTCGTATATACGCTCAAGGTAAGTCATCTGTACGAAGAGATCGCATGTCCAAGTTTCTGCTCGAAATCGACGACGCCGCTCCTGCCGGGCCGCCGAGCGAGATCCTCCACCCGGCCCGTTCGGGAACGGACCGACTGGCCAAACAGGAACGGCTGCACCACCTGTTGACCTGGGCGCCCACCCCCGACGGCGTCTTCCGCGGGGCTCGGGAGGTCCAGGAGATCCTGACCGGGTACGGAGAGCACCACTCGGCAGGGCCGGTCGACCCGGTCGTCGCCGCCGTCGCCGAGATGTCGGACCTCACGCTCCGCCACTACGATGCCGACTTCGAAACGATCGCGCGCCGCACGGACCTGCGGACCGGTGGCTCGCCGAACCCGGCACCGCGTAACGGGCTGCCGGGCGGCGACACCAGGTCACACGCAGGGCCGCCAGTCGCCGAGGTAGTCGGCGGGGGTGTGCGAGCGGGCCTCGGAGGCTGCGAGCTGGGGGCGGTTTTCGGGGACGGTGACGCGGGCGCCGGGGCCGGTGTTGCGGTATTCGGCGAAGCGCTGGTCCTGCCAGGGGAAGCCGGCGGACATGGTGGCGTACGGCGTGACGGCGTCGATGCCCGCGCCGAGGTGGCTGTCGCGGACGGTCAGCATCGGCCGTGCGGTGGGATCGGACGAGGGCACCCACGGGCGGGCCAGTTTGTAGTACGCGTCGGGGGCGGTACCGGTGACCCGGGAGCGCAGGACCAGGTAGCCGTGCGGGTTCGCACCGGCGGTGCTGGGCGCGAAGACGAAGCCGTACGGGGCCGACGCGAGGTCGGTACGGGTCAGGGTGCGGAAGTGACAGCGGTCGTACACGGCGGTGGCGCGGCCGAACACGAAGTCGACGTCACCCTCCACGTAGCAGTCGCGGTAGTACTGGCGGGCGAACGCGGTCAGGGACAGCGAGTCGGCGTACAGGGTGTCCTGGTGGCCGAGGAAGCGGCAGCCGTAGAACGCCGAACGGTCGCCCTGGACCTTGATCGCGACGGCCTGGGTACCGGTGTACTCGGGGTTGTCCGAGCGCAGCCAGTCGTTGGCGAACGTCAGGTCGCGGGCGGTGAAGTCGGCGGCCTGGACCGTGACGGTGGCCGATCCGCTGGTGCCGTAGGTGCCCGAGCCGTCGGGCTTGGGCGTGCCGGCCGCGTTGTTGTGGACGATGACGGTGTCACGCGGGTCGCCGCTCGCCCCGATGAGGGTGAGGCCGGCCCGGTCCGCCGGGACGGTGACCGTTCCGCGGTAGACGCCGGGGGCGAGCACCAGGGTGTGCCCCGTACCGGTGGCCGCGGCCACGGCGGACCGGACGTCGGTGTGGTCGCCCCGGCCCTGCGGGTCGACGTAGAGGGTGCGGGAGTCCAGGCGGCGGTCGGGTGCGCCGTAGCGGCCGAACGGACGGACCTGCGCGGGCCGGGCGTGTGCGGTGGGGGCGCCGACGGCGAGGGCGGCGCCCGCGCCGGCGAGCAGTGACAGCGCGCTGCGTCTGCTGGTCATGGCGGTACTCCTGACATGCGAGGCGGGGAAAGTGAGTGGCCGGAGCGGCTCTCTCCGGGGTGGTGGGGAGAGTGCGGTGCCGCTCCGGCCGGTTCGGATGTGCGTCGTCAGCGGCCCGAGACCCTGCCCGCTCCGGCCTTGAGTGCGACGAGCACGGGGACGACGAGCGGGTGGTCGACCTTCGTGCGCAGCTCGGGCGTCCAGCCGGCGCCCACGGTGAGCTGCTCGGCGGGCACACCCGCGTTGTGCACGGCGATCAGGTCGGTCTTGCGCCCGTTGACGTAGTTGTTGTCCGCGGTGAGCGGGGACTCGGACCACTTCTTGAGGATGGTGGCCTTGTCGAAGCCGCTGCCGAGGCTGAACGCGTTGTGCTCGGCGACGAGCTTGGATTCGAATCCGATGCCGTACGAGTAGCCGTAGGCGCTGCCGGTGGTGGCGACGAAGTGGTTGTTGTACGAGTCGACCTGGCCGAAGCGGACGCGGGGCGCGCGCTCCTTCACGTCCTTGAAGAGGTTGTGGTGCAGCGTGACGCGGAGCTTGCCGCGGTCGCTCGCCCCGGCGCCGTCGCTGTTGCCGATGAGCATGGTCTTGTCGTGGTCCTTGAGGACGTTCCACGACACGGTGACGAGGTCGGCGCCGCGGACGATGTCGAAGAGCCCGTCGTGCTGCTGGAACACCTGGCCGAAGTAGAGGGGCTGGTCGGCGTCGGGCCGGTCGCCGTCGCTGAAGGTGTTGTGGTCGACCCAGACGTGGGTGGAGCCGTAGACGACGAGGTTGTCGTACTCGGAGTTCCAGGCGCCCTTGTCCCCGTCGGTGGGGTCCCACTGCGGGAAGCAGTCGTAGGTGTCCTCGAAGGCGATGTTGCGGATGATGACGTTGGAGACGCCCTTCACCTGCAGGCTGGCGCCGATGATCGTCGCGTCGTCGCCGACGCCGACGAGGGTGGTGTTGGAGGGGACCTTCACGTTGACCGCGGCCGCCTGCAGCTTCGCGGAGGCCACACGGGCGTCCTCCAGCGGACCCGCCGGAACCTCGGTCGTGCCCCATACCGCGGGGTCGTAGGCCGCGAGGTACTTCTCCAGGGTGTAGCCGTCCTGCTCGTAGTCCTCGCAGCCGATCGGGGTGCCGTTGACATCGGAGTTGCCGTGGACGGTGCCGGCGATTCTGATGATCTTGGGGGCGTCGCCCGCGTCCTGGAAGGCCGCGATGAGCTCGGCGCGGTTCGTGACGGTGTAGATGTGGTCGGGAGTGGCCTGCGAGCCGCCGGTGGTGGAGCCGTCGGCCGCGGCCCAGCCGTCGCCTGCGGGAAGTACGGCGCGCTCGATCCCCTTGCCGTGGTGCGTGGCCGCCTGGGCGGGGACGCTCACGGCGAGGGCCAGCGATGCGCAGCCCAGCACCACGGCGGTGGCACGGGCGTGGGACATGCGTGCGGGCATGGCGAATCCTTAACTGTCGTACGGGAGGAAGAAGAAGGGGGTGAAGCGGTTCAGGCCTGCGGCCAGGTGATCCACTCGACGGGGACCGGGTCGTCGAGACGGCGCAGGTCCCGCGGGGCGAGCACGCGTTCCGCGCCGAGGGCGCGGGCGGTCGCCCGGGCCACGTCGATCGCGCCCGCAGGCCGGAAGTGGGTGTTGTCCTGCTTGCCGTCCGGGTAGTTCGGGGACTCCCCCGGCTCCAGCCAGTTGAAGTAGGGCTCGGTCCCGTCCGGGCCGAGTTCCTGCCAGCGGGCGAGGGAGAGCGCCTGGAGGTCGAGCAGCGGCACGCGCTCCTCGGCCGCCAGGGCGCGCATGGCGGCGGGATACTCGCCGTGGGTGGGCTTGGCGGTGCCGTCGGCCGCGAAACGGCGTCGCTCCACCGGCGTCAGCAGCACGGGCTCCGCCCGGCGGGCCCGCGCGCCGTTCACGTACTGGCGCAGGTACTCCTGGTACGTGGTGTACGGGTCGGTGCCGCGGGCCGGGTCCTCCGTCTTCTCGTCGTTGTGCCCGAACTGGATGAGGACGAGGTCGCCGGGGCGGACACCTTCGAGGAGGGCGGTGAGGCGGCCCTCGTCGATGAAGCTCTTGGAACTCCGGCCGTTCATCGCGTGGTTGGCGACGGTGAGCCCACGGCCGAGGAAGAAGGGGAGGGCCATGCCCCACCCGGTCTCGGGTGCGGCGTCGGCGTACTTCTGGGCGGCCGTGGAGTCGCCCGCGATGTGGAGCGTCCGGGACCGTGGCCGGCCCCCGCCGTGGGCGAGTGCGGGGGTGGCGGTGAGTGCGAGCGGCAGCGCGAGGAGCGCGGCTGCCGTCTGCCTGCGGGTGAGTGACACAGCGGGACTGCCTCTCTCGTACGACTGGCTCGTACGACGTACCGAACGTGCTCGACGTACCTGACGTACTGGGCCTGGTGTACAGGGGGAGAGGGACCGGCGGCGGGGCGCGACCCGAACCGCCGCCGGATCCCGGTCATCGGGTACCGGCCGTGGCGAGACGGACGGATCAGTGGCCCAGGTCCTTCCACTCCTTCTGGGCGGTGTTCAGCTCGTCGGCCATCTTGTCCAGGAACTGCTTGGCCGTGACCTTGCCGAGCAGCAGCTTCTGGAACTCCGGCTCGTTGTCCGCCTTGCTGATGTTGTTCCAGTCGGGCAGGTAGTACGGCAGCTGCACGATCTTGGTGGAACCGTCGGTGAGCGCCTTCGCGGCGAGCGCCGTCGGCTCGGTCTTGGAGATCCAGGGGTCCTTGGCGGCCTCGGTGTTGGCCGGGATGGCACCCGCGGCCTCGTTCCACTTGCTGTTCGACTCGTGCGAGGCGGCGAACTCGATGAACTTCCAGGCCGCCGTCTTGTTCTCGCTCGCCCGGAACAGGCCGAGCCCGTCGACCGGGTTGGAGACCTGGACCCGGGTGCCGCCCGCGCCGATCGGTGCCGGGATGCCGGCGAACTTCTCCGCCCCCAGTGCCTTCAGGTGGTCCTGGTAGGAACCGAGGTTGTGGCTGAGCATGCCGATGGTGCCGGTGTCCCACTGGGCGACCATCTTGGTGAAGTCGTTGTTGACGTCGGCCGCGGGCGTCGTCTTCTTGAAGAGGGCGGCGTACTTCTCCAGCGCGGCGACGTTCTTGGGGTCGTTGAGCGTCGTCTTGTCGCCGGCCCAGAACTCCGTGATGCCGGACTGGCCGTAGGACGCGTCCAGGGCCTGCGCGATGGAGCCGGCGCCGCCGCGGATGGTGTAGCCGAATTTGTTGTTCTTCGCGTCGGTGAGCTTGTCGGCAGCCGTGTAGAAGCTGTCCCAGGTGGTGGGCGCCTCGAGGTTCGCCGCCTCGAACAGGTCGGTGCGGTACCAGAGCGCACCGTTGTTCGCGGAGGTCGGCACGCTGTACAGGTCGTCGCCCCGGCCGCCCGCGTCCTTGACGCTGTCGACCATGGTCTGGACCAGCTTGCCGTTCAGCGACGACTCCTTGATCCGGTCGGTGACCGGCACAAGGGCTTCCTGCGACACGATGTTGGCGAGGTACGCGGTTCCGACGCCGCCCACATCGGGCAGGCCGCCGCCCGCGATCGCCGTGTCGTACTTGGACTGGACGTCGGCGATCGGGATCGGGACGTACTTGACCTTGATGTCGGGGTACTTCTTCTCGAAGTCCTTGATGATCTCGGTCCAGATGGCGGTGCGCGGACCGCCGTTGTTGTCCCAGAAGGTGATCTCGCCCTTGCCGCTGCCCTCGTTGCCGGTGCCACTGCCGTCGTCACCGCACGCGGTGGCCGTCAGGGCGAGCGCCGCTGTGAGGGACATCGCGGCCATGGCGCGCCCCCGCTGCGTCTTGGAGATGGTCATCGTCGGCTCTTCTCTCTCGGTACTGATCGGTGAAATCGCTGGTGTCGCAGGTGCTGTGCGTTACGTCAGTGGGGGGCTGCCGTGGGGGTGGTCTGTGGTGTGTGCGGTCAGCCGCTGGTACGGAAAGCGGTGAAGGAAGCCGTCCCGGCGGGGCCGGTCCCGGCCGGTGCGGTGGCGAAGAGGCCGAGCAGGGCGCCGACCCAGCGCCAGGGTGTGGCGGCGAAGACCTGGCCCGAGAGCCGGAATCCGTCACCGGTGTCGGCGAAGAAGCGGCAGCGGGCCCCCGTGGTGACCGCGATGCGGATCCGGACCCGCCCCTCGGGTGCCGCGCGGGGGTGTTCGGCGTCCCGTTCGTGTTCGGCGACGGCCTCGGCGTAGCGGTGGACGAGCCGGGCCGTCCCGTCCTCCCCGGCCTCCAGCCCGATCCAGCTGAAGGCGTCCCCCAACACCGCGAGTCCGGCGTTGGCACCGGGCTCCCGGCTGTGCAGCGCGAGGTCGACCTCGACGCTGAACTCCTCGGCCGGCAGGCGTTGGACCAGGACGTTGGACAGGGCCCGCAGATCGTGCGCGTACGCGGTCCGTACGCAGCTCAGCCGCAGCCCGTCACCGCCGTGTTCGACGGTCCAGCCGGGCCGGGGGGTCGCCGTCCACTGCCACTGCCTGCCGTACCGCCCGCCGGGGAAGTCGTCGCTGGAGGCCGGGGCCTCGACGGGCTGTTCGGGCGCCTCGGGCTTGGCGTGCACGGCGACGGGTTCTCCCCCGTCGCCGATGACCGGCCAGCCGTCGCTGTCGACGGGCCAGCTCATGGGCTGGAGGTGGACCACCCGCCCGTAGGGCCCGCGGGACTGGAAGTGGAGGAACCAGTGGGAGGAGGGACCGCCTTCCGCGGTCTGCACCCAGGCGCCCTGGTGCGGCCCGTTGACGCCGGTCGCGCCCTGGGCCAGGACGACCTTCTCCTCGTACGGGCCGAAGAAGTTGCGCGACCGGAAGGCACCCTGCCAGCCGGTCTCCACTCCGCCGGCCGGGGCGAAGATCCAGAAGTACCCGTCGTGGCGGTAGAGCTTGGGCCCTTCCAGGGTGAACCAGCCGGGGATCGTGTCGGCGTCGACGAGGGTCTTGCCCTCGTCGAGCAGCTCGCGTCCGTCGGGGCTCATCCGGTGGCCGGTGAGCCGGTTCTTGATGCCGGAGCGGGACTTGGCCCAGGCATGCACGAGATAGGCCTCGCCGGTCTCCTCGTCCCACAGGGGGCAGGCGTCGATCAGCCCTTTTCCTGCCTTCACGAGGTGCGGGGCGCTCCACGGGCCGCGGATGTCCTCGGCGTTGATCTGGTGGATCCCGTGGTCGGGGTCGCCCCAGAAGATCCAGAAGCGTCCGGCGTGGTGCCGCAGTGAGGGGGCCCACACCCCGCAGTCGTGGCGGGGCACCGCGAAGTCGGCGGCCGGTTCGAGGCGTTCGAGCGCATGGCCGAGGAGTGACCAGTTGACGAGGTCGCGCGAGTGCAGCAGGGGCAGGCCGGGGACCCGGCCGAAGCTGGACGCGGTGAGGTAGTAGTCCTCGCCGACCCGCACGACGTCCGGATCGGACCAGTCGGAGTTCAGGACGGGGTTGCGGTACGTGCCGTTGCCGAGGTCCGCGGTCCAGGGTCTGCTCATGCGGTCGCCACCTTGCGGACGTAGCCGGCGGCGGTCTCGCGGTCGAGCGTGCCGTCGGCGATGACGGTGACCACCCTGCGTACGACGGTGGCACCGGCCGCGACGGGGAGCCGCCGGTCCGCGGCGAGGGAGGATCCGACGCCCGGGTACTCGGTGGTCCGCACGAACCACGGGTCGCGCCGGGTCTCGTCGGTCGCCCCGGCGAAGACGAGGGTCCAGCCGTCGCCGGTCAGGGCCAGCCAGTCGGCGGCCCTTCCGTGCACCGCCTCCTCGCCGTCGAGGGTGCCGCTGAACACGCCGGGCGGGGTGGGTTCCTTGGGGGCGCGCCAGAAGAAGCCGCCGTATCCGGCGCCGGGCCGGCCGTTGGTGGCGGGGCTGCCGATGGAGAGGTCCGTGCTGCCGCGGTTGGTCAGCGAGAAGGAGAAGTCCAGCGCCCAGGCGGTGTCGGTGAGTTCGCTGACGGCCACGGTGCGGTGCTCGCGCAGCAGCTCGGTGCCGTCGGCCTCCCAGCTGAGCTCCTCCACGAAGCCGTCCGGGTCGCGGAGCTTCCAGCCGAGGTGGCGCTGGACCCCGTGGTTGTCGAGCTCGGTGGGGCCCTGGTCGCGGACGAAGGTGCGCCCGCCCCAGAAGTTGTGCCCGGCCACGTCGGGGACGGCGACGGAGGCGCCCAGGTGGTGGATGTGGTCGGCGGGGCGTTCCTCGGTGACGGGGGTGCCAGCCAGGGTGGTGACGGGGTGGAGGTAGGGGCGGCTGTCCGTCCCGGGCCGGTAGCTGTAGCGGCCCACGGGGCGTCCGGCGCAGCTGAGGAGTGCGGTGGTCACGGTGTGCTCACCTCGCTGGGTTGCGCCCAGGGGGCGCCTAGTTCGGAGAAGAGGGTGAGGGTGTCGGCCCCCGCGGCGACCATGGCGTCGATGCCGCGCACGATGCGCCGCACCCCGTCACCGGTCTCGGCGGGCCGGGTGACCCAGGCGCCGGCGGGCAGCGCGGTGGGTTCGGGGGCGGTGCGCACTGCCTCGACGACCCGCATGAACGCGCCGGTGCGGTGGGGCGGTACGAGCAGCTCGGTGCCCCGCAGCAGGTGGTCGACGAGGTTCTCCAGGAGATCGGTCCGCCCGTGCACGGCTTCCTCGGGACCGTGTCCCGCGCGCTGGACGAGGACCCGGTCCTGCTTGTACCAGAAGGTGATGCGCCCCCGGTCGCCGTGGACGATCACATAGGGCTCCCCGGCCTGTTCGGCGCAGAGGGTGACCGCGGCGGTGACCGGCAGCCCGTCCGTGGTGGTGACGCGGACGCTGCTGGTGTCGTCCGCCTCGATGTCGTGGGCCCGGAACAGCTCGGTCTCGATGGACGCCACGTCCTCGGCGGAGCCCCGGTCGGCGAGTTCGAGCGCCGTGGCGAGGGCGTGTGCCAAGGGGTTGGTCAGCACACCGTCGACCACGTCCGTGCCGCCCAGGGTGCGGCGGCCCGCCCAGGGTGCCCGCCGGAAGTAGGCGTCGTCGCGGACCCAGGCACCGGCGGCGCCGATGCCGCGTACGTTGCCGATGGCTCCGGAACGTACGAGTTCCTTGATGGCGGGCACGGCGTGCGAGCCGAAGGACTGGAAGCCGACCTGGCAGGCGATGCCGGCTTCCCGCACACCGTCGGCCATGCGGGCGTAGTCGGCCCAGGTCGCGGCGGGCGGCTTCTCCAGGAGGAGATGGACGCCGCGGTCCGCCGCCGTCAGGGCGAGCGCGGTGTGGGTCGGGATGGGGGTGCAGATGATGGCGGCGCGGGCGCCGGTGGAGTCCAGGAGCGCCCCGAAGTCGGCGGACTGCTCGGGCATCTCGGCGGCGAAAGCGTCGAGTTCGCCGTCGGTCAGCGGGTTCAGTTCGCAGATCCCGGCCAGCCTGACGAGGCCCTGGTGCTGGAGGCGGCGGATGTTGGCGAGGTGCCAGCGGCCGTGGCCCCGGGCGCCTGCCAGGACGACGGTCAGCGGTGTCGTGGTCATCCGGCCCTCCCCGCTCCGGCCCCGCGGGCGACGTCGGCGGCGGCGCGTTCGGCGCTGTCGACCGGGCCGTGCAGGGTGGGTGTCCAGCCGGTGTCGGTGGCGAGGTCGGTCTCGCTGCCGGAGTTGTAGGCGTTGTAGATGGAGACCAGGTCGACGGGGAAGCCGTTGAACACGGTGCCGCGCTGGGTGAGGGCGCTGCCGTTCCAGCTCTTCAGCAGGTCGGCGACCTCCACGTGGCCGGGGCTCTCGAAGGAGTTGTTCTCGGCGACGATCCGGGACTCGGTCGAGACGCCGAGGGAGTAGCGGTAGTCGCCCTCCCCGGGGATGACGTAGCGGTTGTTGTAGAGGTGGACCTGGCCGAAGCGGACGCGCGGTGCGCGCTGCACGACGGAGTGGAACTCGTTGTGGTGCAGGGTGACGCGCAGCTTGCCGCGGTCGGTGGTGACCCCGTCGCCGTTGCCGATGAGCATCGCCTTGTCGTGGTCGGCGAACCGGCTCCAGGAGACGGTGACCAGGTCGGCGCCGTTGGTGATGTCGAGCAGCCCGTCGTGGCGCAGGAAGTTGCGTCCGAAGTAGGTGGGTTCCCGGTCGTCCGGGTGGCCCTTGTCGCTCGCGGTGACGTGGTCGACCCAGACGTGGGTGGCGCCGCGCAGCCACAGGGTGTCGTACGCGGTCTTCCAGTCGCCGAGTCCGCCGGTGTTGGGCTGCCAGGCCGGGAAGCAGTCGTAGGCGTCGCGGAGTTCGAGGTTGCGGACGATGACGTTGTCGGCGTCCTTGACCTGGAGGCTCGCGCCCTTCAGTACGCCGTTGCGGCCCACGCCGACGAGCGTGGTGTGGGAGCCGACGAGCAGCTCGACGCGTTCGGCCTGGCGGGCGGCGGACGCCTTGCGGGCGTCCTCCTGGGGTCCGGCGGGCTTGGCGCCGCCCCAGGTACGGGGGTCGTAGGCGGCGAGGTACGCGTCGAGGGCGTAGCCGTCGGTGGCGTAGTCGTCGCAGTCCAGCCGCCGTCCCCGGTCGTCGGTGTTGGCGTCGATGGTCCCGGCGACACGGATGATCTTGGGTACGGAGCTGCCGCCGTCGAGCGCGGCGACGAGCTGGGCCCTGGTGCGCACGGTGAAGACGTGGGCGTCGTCGGCGGCCGAGCCGCCGGTGGTCCCGGTGCCTTCGGCGGCCCAGCCGTCGTCGGCGGCGAGGACCTCCCGGCCGAGGTCGCGGTCCGCGGCGGGCGGCTGCGCCGCCGGTGCCGGGGTGGCGGCCTCGGCGCCCGGCTGGAGGGCCAGGCTGCCGAGGAGCAGGGCGAGCGCGGCGGCGGCGCGGCGCGCGGCGCGGGGGCGTGGGGTCATGTCCGTCAGCCCTTCACTGCGCCGGCGCTGAAGCCGGTGATCAGCCACTTCTGGATGAAGGCGAAGACGATCACCACGGGCACGGCGGCGATGACACCGCCCGCGGCGAGCGCCCCGAGGTCGACGCTGTCGGCGCCGATCAGGGTGTTCAGTCCGACCGGGATCGTCTGCTTGTCCTGCTCGCTGAGGAACATCAGGGCGAACAGGAAGTGGTTCCAGCTGTGGACGAAGGCGAAGGAGCCGACGGCGATCAGTCCGGGGCGCAGCAGCGGCAGGACGACCGCGCAGAAGGCCCGGAAGCGCGAGCAGCCGTCCACCCAGGCGGCCTCCTCCAGGGAGACCGGCACGTTCTTGATGAAGCCGCTGATCAGGATGATCGACAGGGGAAGCTGGAAGACGGTCTCCGCGATGACGACGCTCCCGAGGGAGTTGATCATCTGGAGGTTCTTGAAGATCTCGAAGAGCGGTACGAGCATCAGCGCGCCCGGGATGAACTGCGAGCAGAGCAGCGCCAGCATGAACGCGCTCTTGATCTTGAAGTTGAACCGGGCCAGGGCATAGCCGCCGGCCAGCGCGACCAGGGTCGTGGCGAACAGCGTGCAGACGCCGACGATCATGCTGTTCTGGAAGAAGAGCGCGAAGCTCCGCTCGTTCCAGACCTTGGAGAAGTGCTCCCCCGTCATCGGCCAGGGCACCAGCGAGGTGGAACCGGCGGGCCGAACGGCGAACAGGAACATCCAGTAGAAGGGGATGAGCGTGAAGAGCAGGTAGATGCCGAGCGGCACGTAGATCTGCCAGCGCGGTACGTCGTCGAAGGCACGCTCGCGCTTGGGTCGGCGGGTCGAGGAGGGCGGCGGGGCGCTGTGTCGCACAGACCGTCCCGGGGCGCTGTTCTTCTCTGCGAGTGCGGCAGTCACTTGTGGTCGCCTCCGAACTTGCTCAGGCGCAGATAGACGATCGAGCAGAAGAGGAGGATCACGAAGGCGACGGTGGTGAGTGCCGAGGCGTAGCCGAAGTCGTGGCCCTCGATGCCGGTATTGGCGACATAGAGCGGCAGGGTGGTGGTTTCTCCGGCCGGTCCGCCGCCGGTCAGGGTGTAGAGGAGGTCGACGTTGTTGAACTCCCAGACACCGCGCAGCAGTGTGGCGAGGATGATCGCGTCCCGCAGGTGCGGGAGGGTGATGTGGAAGAACTGCCGCAGCCGGCCCGCGCCGTCGACCGATGCCGCCTCGTACAGCTCCTTCGAGACGGACTGCAGGTCGGCGAGGATGAGGATGGCGAAGAAGGGGACACCGCGCCAGAGTTCGGAGATGGTCGCCGCCCAGAAGACGGTCCCGGTGTCGGAGAGCACCGAGGTGCCGTACTCGCCGATTCCGGCGTCCGCGAGATAGCGGCTGAAGCCGGTCGAGGAGTTGTAGAGCAGGATCCAGATGGTGCTGGTCAGCACCCCGGAGACGGCCCAGGGCGAGAAGACCATGGCGCGTGAGATGCCGCGGCCGATGAAGCTCTGGTTGACGATCAGGGCGAGTGCGAGACCGAGCGCGAGCTGCAACGTGACCTGGGTGAAGACCCATTGGGCGCTGAAGCCGAGCGTCGGCCAGAACTGCTCGTCCTCGGTGAAGATGCGGGTGAAGTTGTCGAAACCGGCGAAGCCGTTCCGCCACGGCTTGGTGACGTTGTAGTTCTGCAGGCTGTAGTAGAAGACGCTGATCACCGGATAGGCGATGAAGCCCAGCATCAGCAGGCCCGCGGGCGCTATCAGCAAATACGGCAGGCGGCGGGGGCTCGCCGAGCGGCGCCGGGGCACCTTGGGCGGCGGTGTGGCCACGGCTGCGGATTGGGCCATGACACGTCTCCGATCTCTGGGAAGTGCTGGATGTGCCGTGCGGTGGTGCGTGTGCCGTGCGGTGGTACGTGTGCCGTGCAAGCGCTTACCGCATGCCGTTCGGTGTGCCGAACGGATCGGTGCGCGGAATTCTCTTCGCCCGGTTTCAGCCCGCGTACGGGTCGGGCACTTCTCCCTGCCTCGCCAGGAACGCGAAGTCGCATCCGGTGTCGGCCTGGGTGATCTGGTCCTGGTAGAGCGCCCCGTAGCCGCGGCCGTACCGGGCGGGCGGCGGTGTCCACCGGGCCCTGCGCAGCTCCAGCTCCTCGTCGGGAACATCGAGATGGAGCCGGCGCGCCTCGACGTCCAGGGTGATCAGGTCACCGGTGCGCACCAGGGCGAGCGGCCCGCCGACGAACGACTCGGGCGCGATGTGCAGCACGCACGCCCCGTAACTGGTGCCGCTCATCCGGGCGTCGGAGATCCGCACCATGTCCCGTACGCCCTGCTTCAGCAGGTAGTCCGGGATCGGCAGCATGCCGTACTCGGGCATGCCGGGACCGCCCTTGGGTCCGGCGTTGCGCAGCACCAGGACGTGGTCCGCGGTGAGGGCCAGGGCCGGGTCGTTGATGGTGCGCTGCATCTCCTTGTAGTCGTCGAAGACGACCGCGGGGCCGGTGTGGCGCAGCAGGTGGGGCTCGGCGGCGATGTGCTTGATGACCGCGCCGTCGGGGCAGAGGTTGCCGCGCAGCACCGCCACGCCGCCCTCCTCGGCCAGGGGGTTGTCCCGCTCCCGGATGACGTCGGCGTTGTGCACCAGCGCCCCGTCGAGCTGTTCGCGCAGCGTGGTGTGCGAGACGGTGGGACGGTCCAGATGCAGTACGTCGGTGAGCCGGGCCAGGAATCCTGGCAGCCCGCCGGCGAAGTGGAAGTCCTCCATCAGGTACTTGCCGCCGGGGCGGAGGTTGGCGAGGACCGGGACGGTCCGGGCGATGCGGTCGAAGTCGTCCAGGGTGAGCTTCACCCCGGACCGCCCCGCCATCGCGGTGAGGTGGATGACGGCGTTGGTGGAGCCGCCGAGCGCGAGAACGGTGGCTACGGCGTCCTCGTACGCGTCGGCGGTGAGGATCTTCGACAACGTGAGCTGCTGCCACACCAGTTCGACGATCCGGAGCCCGGACTGCGCGGCCATCCGGTCGTGACCGGAGTCGACGGCCGGGATGGACGAGGCGCCCGGCACCGTGACGCCCAGCGCCTCGGCGGCGGCCGTCAGGGTCGAGGCGGTTCCCATCGTCATGCAGTGGCCGGGCGATCGCGCGAGCCCGTTCTCCAGCTCGGCCATCTCGCAGTCACCGATGAGCCCGGCCCGCTTGTCGTCCCAGTACTTCCACATGTCCGTACCGGAGCCGAGCACTTCGTTGCGCCAGTGGCCCGGCAGCATCGGCCCGGCGGGCACGAACACGGTCGGCAGGTCGACGGAGGCCGCGCCCATGAGGAGGGCGGGCGTCGACTTGTCGCAGCCGCCCAGCAGCACGGCGCCGTCGACGGGGTAGGAGCGCAGGAGCTCCTCCGTCTCCATCGCCAGCATGTTGCGGTAGAGCATCGGGGTCGGCTTCTGGAAGGTCTCCGAGAGTGTGGAGACCGGGAACTCGAGCGGGAAGCCGCCCGCCTGCCAGACGCCCCGCTTGACCGCCTGTGCGCGGTCGCGCAGATGGACGTGACAGGGGTTGATGTCGGACCAGGTGTTGAGGATCGCGATGACCGGCTTGCCCAGGTGCTCCTCGGGGAGGTAGCCGAGCTGGCGGGTGCGGGCGCGGTGGCTGAACGAGCGGAGCCCGTCCGTTCCGTACCACTGGTGGCTGCGCAGTTCCTCGGGAGTGATGCGCGTGCCTTCGGTACCCGTCATATGGACCACCCTGCGACCAGGTCGGCGACCTCGGCGCGCTGCGCCTCGGGCAGGACCCTGCTCGGTGCGCGGACGTCGCGGCGGCAGAGCCCGAGTGCGGCCAGGGCCTCCTTGACGACGGTCACGTTGTTGGCGGACTGCCGGTCGGCGCGCAGGTCCTCGAAGCGGCGGATCTGCTCCCAGACCTTCATCGCCGCCGCGTAGTCACCGGCCCGCAGTGCCCCCAGCATGGCCAGCGAGACACCGGGGGCGACATTGACCAGGCCGGAGGTGAATCCGGTGGCGCCGGTGGCGAAGTAGGAGGGTGCGTACAGCTCGGCGAGTCCCGCGACCCAGACGAAGCGTTCCAGGCCGGCGTCCCGGGCGAAGGCGCCGAAGCGGGCGGCGTCCGGGACGGCGTACTTCACGCCGATGACGTTGGGGCAGGTGTCCGCGAGTTCGGCGAGGCGCTCGCCGGCGAGGAGCGGGTTGCGGATGTACGGGACGACACCGAGCTCCGGGACCGCCTGGGCGATGGCCCGGTGGTAGTCGATCCAGCCTTCCTGCGAGATGTAGGGGTGCACGGGCTGGTGCACCATCACCATCTCCGCGCCGGCGTCCCGGGCGTGCTCGGCGGCGGCCACGGCGGTCGGTACGTCGTGTCCGACGCCCACGAGGACGGTGGCACGGCCGCCCGCCTCTTCGATGGTGAGCTCGGTGACGGTGCGCCGCTCGTCGGGGGTCAGCGCGTAGAACTCCCCGGTGTTGCCGTTCGGGGTGACGATGCGGACGCCGCCGTCGAGGAGCCGTCGCAGCAGGGCACGGTGCGCCGTCGTGTCGATGCTCCCGTCCTCGGCGAACGGGGTCACCGGGATCGCCACAACGTCTGCGAGGGCCGCCTTCAGCGGGGTGAGGTCCATGCGGACTGGCCTTTCGTCGAGGTGCTGGTGATTGAGCTCCAGCTGGTTGTTCACGCCGCGTCACCCCCGTCTTCGTCGTCGGGGAAGGCGCGGCGCACGAACGACGCGATGTGGTCGTGCAGAGCCCCGGCCGCCGCCGCCGCGTCGTCCGCGAGCGCGAGCCGCAGGATCTCCCGGTGCTCGGCCGCCTCCCGCTCCCACGACGGGATGGCCGACCAGGCCACGGTCGACACGAGGGCGGCCTGGTCGCGGATCTCGTCCAGCATCCGGGAGAGCAGCGGGTTGCCGCAGGGCAGGTAGAGGGCGCGGTGGAAGTCCCGGTTCGCGAGCGACCTGTCGGCCTTGTCGACCGCCGAGTCGGAGCGCTCCAGGGCTTCCTGCGCCGCGTCGAGCGAGGCCTTGCGGGTGATGGAGCGGCGCAGCGCTTCGGGCTCCAGGAGCAGGCGAACGTCGTACACCTCCCGCGCCATGGTCGCGTCGACGAGTCGCACGGTGGCGCCCTTGTACTGGCTCATGACCACGAGTCCCGTACCGGCGAGCGTCTTCAGCGCCTCACGTACAGGAGTCTTCGACACCCCGAACTGCGCGGCGAGCTCGGTCTCGACGAGCGCCTGCCCCGGTCTCAGCTGCGCGGTCAGGATGGCGTGCTTGATCGCCTCCAGCACGTACTGGGTCCGGGAGGGGATCGGGGTGGGAGCAAAGGTCATGAGTGAAGGGCTCTCGCATCTCGCGTATCGCGTCTCATATATGACGTACGAAGTACGACGCGATGAAGTTAGAGCGGTCGTGAATGTTTCGTCAACGCTTCTGACAGAAGATGTTTCAACGCATCTCTAGGGCTTCTGCCCGATGTCCGGAGGCGCCCTCAGTCGCCGGCATGGCCCCGTTGGCGTGGCCAGGAGGCGAGTGCGCAGGTCACGGTGGTGCGAGGGCGGGCGGCGCCGTGGGCGGAGTGGTATGCGATCGGACGGCCCTGCTCGTTCTGACGGGGTGCTCGTCCCCGGATTCGGTACGTCGGCGATGTGGCTCACCGCCGGGATCCGGGTCAGGCCGCTCACCGGTTCGGACAGCCTGGTGGTCCTGACCGTGTTCGCGAGGTGGGCACCGGTGCTCGCCGGCCCCGCCCTCGGCGCGCTCGCCGATCCGCTGCCCCGCAAACAGCTGGTGATCTGGGGTGAATCTGTCCATGGCGGGGCTGATGACCTCGCTGCTCATGGTCGATCCGGCCGGCCGGGTCCGGGTGCTCTTCGCCGTTCTGTTCGCCTACGGGGTGAGTGGCGTCCTGCTGGACGCGGCCGGCCGAGGCGGCGCTGGTCGCCCGGACGGTCGACGCGCGGCTGCTGGGTGACTTCAACGGGCTGCGGACCATGGCGAACGAGGGCATGGAACTGCTTGCGCCGCCGGCGGGCGCGGGGCTGTTGGCGCGGTACGGCGGCGGGCCGGCGGCACTCCTGGACGCGGTGACGTTCGCCCTGGCCACGCTGGTGTTCGCGCCGTTGCGGGTGAGGGGGCCCGACAGGGCGGGGCGGGTGTCGCGGCGGCGGGCGCACGGCTGCTGCGCGGCTCGCGGGTGCTGCGGCCACTGGTGTGCGCCGAGGCGCTGACGATGCCGTTGGCCGGGCTCAACGGCGCTGCGGTGTACGCCGTCGTCGACGACGTCCTGGGCCGGTCCCCCGCCTACGCAGGGGTGCTGCACGCGGCCCGGGGCGCCGGTTCGGTGGCGGCCGGGCTGCTGGCCGGGCCACTGCTCCGGCGCATGCCCGAGCGTGTCTTCGCGGCGGCGGGGACCGCTGTGTTCGCGGTGGCCGTGGGGGCGCGGGCACCGCCCTGCGAGCCCGTGGCCCTGGAGGCGAGCGCGGCCATCGGTCCGGGTCTGCCGTGTGTGCTGATCGCCACGGTGACGGCCGTGCAGCGGGAGACCCCGGACGCGGTGCTCGGCCGCACGCCGGCGGCGGCCGACTCGCTGATGACGGTGCCGCACGCGGTGGCCCCGGCGCTCGGGGCGGGGCTGGTCGCGGTGGTGGACGTCACCGTGCTGCTGCCGCTGACCGCGGTGGCCGGACTGGCCACCGCGGCATGGCTGGGCACGGGCCGGCGGATGGGGTCTCCCCTGCTCGAACGAAGTCGAGAGCTTGGGGACGGCTGACGGGCGCCCTCACCGGCCCGCCTCCTTCATCGACCGACGCGTGAGAGTGCGTCGGCGACGGCCTCGAGGTCCGGCCCGGAGGCCAGTCCGGCGTGGTACAGGCGCAGTTCGGTGGCGCCGAGCGAGAGCGCGTGCGCCGCGTCCCGCTCCAGCGTTCCGGGGCTGCCGCCCATGCCGGTGACCACACCGAAGTTGGCGGCCCGCACTCCGGACAGCCCGGCGAACGGGCCGAGCACCGCCTCGCGCGCCGCGTCGCCGCCGGTGCAGGGCAGCACCACTCCGTCCGCGGTGGACAGGATGTGGGCGGCGTCGACTCCGACGTTGGCGCCCGTGCGGTACGGGGCGGGGTCGGCGTGCAGCAGGACCTGGAAGTCCCGGCCCTCCGCCGCCTGCCGCACCGCGGCGACGGCCGACTCCTGGAGCGTCCTGGCCACCTGGCCGCGCCATCGCAGGGTGGCATCGGCGAGGCCGGCCCCCAGCAGCTTCTCGACGCCGGACCAGCCGGTCTCCCCGGAACCGGATCCGGCCCAGACCGGCTCCAGGGCACGGCGTACCGCCGCACCCAGCTCGTCCGGGTCCAGACCGTGCCCGCCGTACCCGTCCCGGCACGCGGCGCAGAAGCAGAGCGACATCAGGTACTGCGCCGCGTCCCCGAGGCCCACACCCGCGATCTTGTCGTGGGCGTGCAGATGGGCGAAGCCGTACCAGCCGCAGGACTCCAGCTCGGTGCCGTGCGCCCCGGGGCGCACGGCCGCCTCCGCCGCCAGGTCCACCAGATAGGTGTGGACGGCGGGCTGCGCGATGCACGGTGCCCAGGGGTAGCGGTCGCCGTAGGCGTTGACCACGGAGGTGTCCGGATGCTCGGCGCCCAGGCGGGAGTTGTGCGCGAGGACGACCCAGGAGTTCACCTGGAGACCGGCCTCGGTCAGGGCCTCGGCCGCCTCGGCGTACGGGTCCTCGCCCGCCACCCAGGCTTGCCCGAACGGCCGCAGCTCGCGTCCCGCCCAGCGCGCCGGGTCCGGCGGGTAGAGGACCGCGGCGTGCTCGGCCGTGACGATCCGGCTGTTCGGGTGACGCGGGGTCAGGGCCCGGGTCGAGTGGTACGCGGAGGCGAGCGTCACCTGCTGGACACCGAGGTCCGCGACGCGCGTGGCGGCGTCCGGGTCCCCGACGACGTCCCACGGATAGAGGAAGGCGGAGGTCTTCACCCGCGCTCCTCCTGCCCGGCCCCGTGCTTCTCCAGCAGGGCACGGCCGTTCGCGATGATCACGGTCAGTTCCTCGACGTGCTCGGCGGGCGGTTCGGTGAGCGGGGTGCGCACCTCGCCGACCTCCAGGCCCTCGAGCCGGACGCCCGCCTTCACCAGGGACACCGCGTAACCGCGCCCCTTGGCGCGCAGTTCGACGAGCGGCCGGTAGAAGTGGTCGAGCAGCGCGTTCACCAGGTCGTCGTCGCCGGACTCCATCGCCCGGTAGAAGGCGAGGGCGATGTCGGGTGCGAAGGCGAACACCGCGGAGGAGTAGAGGGTGACGCCGATGCCGCGGTAGGCGAGCCCGGTGAGCTCGGCGGTGGGCAGGCCGTTGAAGTACAGGAAGTCCTGGCCGGGCAGGCCGGTGCGTACGGCGCTGACGATGCGCTGCATCAGGTCGAGGTCGCCCAAGCCGTCCTTGAGGCCGATGATCCCGGGTGTCCGCGCGAGGGCGAGGACGGTCTCCGGGGTGAAGACGGCGTTGTCGCGCTGGTAGACGATCGTCTCCAGGCCGGTGGCCGCGGCGAGCGCGGTGTAGTGGCCCAGCAGGCCTTCCTGGCCGGCGACGACGAGGTACGGGGGCATGGCGAGGAGTCCGTCCGCTCCCGCGTCATCGGCGAGCTTCGCGTACTGGATCGCGAGCGCCGTGCCGTAGCCGGCGCCCGCGACGACGGGCACCTGCCCGGCGGTCTCCTCGACGGCCGCGGCCACGACGATCCGGAACTCCTCCGGCGTCAGCGCGTGGAACTCGCCGGTGCCGCAGCAGGCGAAGACCGCTGCGGCGCCGGCATCGATGCCGGCGCGCACATGCGCACGGAAGGCGTCGAGGTCCACGGTGCCGTCCGGCCCGTAGGCGGTGACGGGGAAGAAGAGCGGCCCGGCGACATCGGTGAGTCGGGCGGCAAGGGGGGCTGAGGTCACGGGCGCTCCCTGAGCAGATTCAGGCGTGCACAATTCTGATCGGTGTCCATATTTCTGAACGCCGCCACGCTAAGGCAGCCGCGCGGGGCAGGTCAAGACGAAAACGCCCAACCTGGAGGCAGAGCAGCTCACTCCGGGTCACACTTGACGTGATCCGCCAGGACTTCTTAGCTTGTCCATGCATGTGAATGTCGTCCATGGATTTGACGCACCGTGCTGATGTGTCATGCCTGCGTGCCGCGCGTACCTTGCTGTCCGTACGCACCACCGCAACGCACGGCACGTCCGCGTACGCCGCGCCCCCGTCCTGTGCCCGCACCGAGGAGATTTCCGTATGCCCGCTCCCCGCACCGTCCTGCTCACCGGCGCCGCCGGCGGCCTCGGCACCCTGATGCGGGGACTGCTGCCCGCGTACGGCTATGAGCTGCGCCTCTTCGACGTCGTCCCCATCGAGGGAGAACCCGACGCGATCACCGCCGACCTCGGTGACAAGGAGGCCCTGAGGGAAGCCGTACGGGGCGTCGACGCGATCATCCATCTCGCGGGCATCTCCCTGGAAGCGTCGTTCGACAAGATCCTGCGCTCCAACATCGAGGGCACCTACAACCTGTACGAGGCCGCACGCGAGGAGGGCGTCGGGCGCATCGTGTTCGCCTCCTCCAACCATGCCGTCGGCTACACCCCGCGCCCCCTGCCCGGCGATCCGCTGATCCCGATCGACACCGCGCACCGCCCCGACACCTTCTACGGTCTGTCGAAGTCCTTCGGCGAGGACCTCGCGCAGCTCTACTGGGACAAGTACGGCGTCGAGACCGTCTCGGTGCGCATCGGCTCCTGCTTCATGGAGCCGACATCGGTCCGGATGCTGTCGGTCTGGATGAGCCCCGGCGACGGTGCGCGCCTCTTCCACGCCGCGCTCACCGCCGAGGACGTGCGCCACACGGTGATCTACGGCTCCTCCGACAACACCCGCCTGTGGTGGGACCTGACGACGGCCAGGTCCCTCGGGTACGAGCCGCAGGACGACTCCGAGCAGTACGCCGACAAACTCGTCGCCGAGCACGGGGAACTGGATCCGGAGAACCCGGACCACGCCCACATCGGCGGTCATTTCGTCACGGACCCGCCGATGTGGCCGTACTAGACCCGGCCCGGCTCCGTCGGCGGGGCCCGGGAAAATAGCGCGACGGCGCACCCGGGGCGCGGGCAGCATGGGGCGCATGCCGAAACCTTCCGGATTCCTGTACGAGCAGCATGCCGACGCGAGCGTCACGATCACCCATCACGGCCGCCCTGCGGGGACCCTGCGTGGCGGCCGTGCGGAGAAGTTCCTCGCCGAGGTGACGTCCGGCGACGCCCAGCTGGTCATGGCGCGCTGGACGGGCGCGTACAAGCACGGCAACGAACGCATGGCGCGCAACCACCCCCGGAACCGGCCCGTGGGCGGGCGCTGAGCCGTACGGAGCACGTACCCGAAGGTAAGGGAACGGCAAAGCGGGGTCATTCGTTAGCCCGAGCATGACCGCAATGACCCCCGGCTCGAACATCCCTCTCTCCGCCGTCCGCGTGGCGGTGGACGTCGCCGCCCCGGTGCGGCTCGACGTCTCGGGCCTGCTGCTCACCGCCGACGGCAAGGTCCGCTCCGACGACGACTTCATCTTCTACAACCAGCCCTCCGGCCCCGGCGTGACGTACCGCTCGGGCGGCGGCTCCGCGCCCGACGCGATCGTCGTGGACACCTCCGCGGTCCCGCCGGGCATCGAGAAGATCGTCGTCACCGCGAGCCCCGACGCCGCGGGCCAGACCTTCCAGGGGGTCGAGCCGACCGCGACGGTGCGCAACGCGGACGACGGCAGCGCGCTCGCCACCTTCACCCCGCCCCAGCTGGGCGCGGAGACGGCGCTGGTGGTCATCGAGATCTATCTGCGCAACGGCGCCTGGAAGGCACGCGCCGTCGGCCAGGGCTACACGAACGGCCTGGCCGGCATCGCCACGGACTTCGGCGTGTCGGTGGAGGAGCCGGCAGCGCCCGCCGCACCGGTCGCGCCCCCCTCACCGGCGCAACCGCGGAACGTTCAGCCTGCTCCGCCCGCTCCCCCGGTGCACACCCCCGTGGACCCGCGGATCGCTCCGCCCGCCCCGCCGGCCCCGCCGGCCGCCGCACCGGCTCCCGCCGCCTCCGGCAAGATCAACCTCGACAAGGGCCGGATCAGCCTCCAGAAGAACCAGACAGTATCCCTGGTCAAGGGCGGCAAGCCGCTGCTGTCCCAGGTCAAGATGGGCCTCGGCTGGGAGCCCGCGTTCCGTGGCAAGGACATCGACCTCGACGCCTCGGTGATCGCTTTCGGCCCCAACCGCAACCACCTGGAGAGCTGCT
This sequence comes from Streptomyces sp. NBC_00887, assembly GCF_045207585.1. Lineage (NCBI taxonomy): Bacteria > Bacillati > Actinomycetota > Actinomycetes > Kitasatosporales > Streptomycetaceae > Streptomyces > Streptomyces sp. NBC_00887. The sequence continues at coordinate 8,117,906 of NZ_CP108788.1, read as the reverse complement.
ACTTCGGCAAGCTCTCCATCCTCAACGGCGCGATCCAGCACTCCGGCGACAACCTCACGGGTGAGGGCGCGGGTGACGACGAGGTGATCGTCGTGGACCTCGGGCGGATCCCCGCCGACGCGACCGGTCTGGTCTTCACGGTCAACTCGTTCACGGGCCAGAAGTTCACCGAGGTCGCCAAGGCCTACTGCCGGCTGATCGACGCGGCGACCGGCGAGGAGCTGGTCCGCTTCGACCTGACGGGTGCGGAGCCGCAGACCGGCGTGATGATGGCCAAGCTGATCAAGCAGTTCACCGGCGAGTGGGAGATGACCGGCATGGGCGAGTTCGTGAAGTCGCGGACCGTTCGCGGCATGGTGAAGCCCGCCGCGAAGGCGCTGTAGGCCGCAGCCGCCCGCGTACCCCTGGAACGGCTTCCGGGGCACCCGACGGATTTCTCCTCAGGTGCCCCGGATCCGGAGAGTATCCGGTCGGACGCTGTAGGTGCTCGTCCTCCTTCTCAGAGCTTGGTCAGCTTGGAGTACGGGCTCAGGATCCTCCCCTGTCGCCCCGAGAAGTCGATGAGCACTGCGTCGTTGTCGCCCTCGACAGCAAGGACTCGGCCGAGTCCGAACTGGTCATGCGACACCCTGTCGCCCACATCGAAGCATTCGACCGGTGGGGCCGCCTGGGCCGGGCGGTTGAAGGGACTGGAAGGCAGGTGACGCCGGGATCCGGCTGACTGTTTCATTACGTTGAGTATGCGCCTTGGGAGCGCCCGACGCCATGCCCGACCACTCCCGGGGCCGCAGTAGTGCCGGATTCGTAATCAGCCGTTCCAGGGCCAGTCGGCGCTCCTGCCCGCTTCCAGCAGGGGCACCATGCGGAATGCCGCGTCGGAAAGACCCCCGAAGGTGTGGCGGTTATCGCTCCCCGAAGGGCCGTGCCCGATCCGGTACCCGGCGAGGTTCCAGGTGTAGACCGGAACGGTCGGCGGGATCCCCTCGGCGACGTCCCCGTAGTACGTGAACGAGGCCTGCTCATCGGTGACGATCAGCACCCTGTCGTGCTTCCTGTAGTGCCTGCGCACGGCCTCCACGGTGTTGGTTCCGCCCAGGCTGTGGAAGCGCTCCAGGATCTTCAGGACCGACTCGCCGCTGCGGTGGCGCACCGGCGCGCTGCTCGTGCCGAACTCCACCAGGTCGGCATCTGCGGCCCGCAGCGCGAGCGCCGCACCGAAGACGGCCGCGGCGTCGGCCCGGTTCAGCTGCGAGCGGTCCGAGAGCCGCGCCCACATGGAACCGGAACGGTCGACGAGGATCAGGGTGCGGCCGGGCAGTGCCGGAATGTTCGCCAGCGAGTGCCCGAGCGCCTGCTCCAGCGGGTAGGCCCAGCGCAGCGAGGGCGCGTGCTGGTAGGCCGCGAGGTAGCGGAAGGGGAACTGCCGGGAGGCCTTGACCGCCACCGGGTCGGAGATCCTCGCTGCCACCTCGGCCGCGACCGCGTCGGAGACCCCGGCCTCGTCGAAGTTGCGGAGGTTGCGTACGAGCGCCATCGCCCCCATGGAGGGAATGACCGCTTCCCAGACCGCGGCGTCCATCGGACCCTGCAGCCAGCCCGCGAGTGCCTCCCAGGTCATGCCTGCGGCGGCCAGCCGGTCCGCTCCACCGGGTCCTGTGACGACGGCGCGACGCTCGGCGACCGGCAGGTCCATCAGCGCCCGGTGGGCGGTCAGGGTCCGGTTCGAGACGGGCGGCACGGCGTCCTCGGGGTGGTGCCTGCGGTCCAGCGCGTACCGGAACAGCTCGCCCTGCCAGGCCTTGGCCGGGTCGGGCGCGGCGTGCACCAGGTTGAGGATGTCGCCGAAGCGGTACCCCTTGGACGCGGTGTCGTACTTCAGCAGCGCCTTGCCGTTGTAGAGCCGGCGTACGGCGTCGGCGATGCCGCGCTTGACGGGCTTGGGCACGGCACGGCCGTACTGGGAGGTCCAGTAGCCGAGCAGCTCACCGGGCTCGTCCGCACGCAGCAGCACCGAGTCCACGACCTGCCGGTTGGACGGGCCGTCCACGGTGCCCGCGTCGAGCCGGGCCTTCACGTACTCGGCGGCGCCGACGATCGACGCCGTACGCATCCCGCCCTCGCGGCGCAGCCAGTGCAGCAGCCCCGCGGTCCACTGCGGGTCCTCGACGGCGAGCTCCCGCACCAGCGCCGCGAACCGGCTGTCGCGCTCGTCGCCTCCCTCGTGGAAGGTCTGCTGCGACACGAAGTTCGCGACCGCGAGGAGGAAGAGCTCGGAGCGGCTGTCCCGGACATGTCCGACGGCGCCCTGGTGGTTGCGCGCGGTGCGCCCGGTGGACTTCACGGGCGAGGTGACGCGGGGCCTGCTGAGACGGGTATTGAAGCGTGCCATGTGAATTCCCCCCGAATTCGTGGGAGAAGGCACAGCGAATGGGGTGCCCGAGATCAGGAGTCGGCGACGGGCTCATGTCTGATGCTCTGTCCGATTGAGCTACCGGCCGTGGCCGGACGGGATTCGAACCCGCAACCTTCGGATCCGGGAAGTATCCGTTGCCTGCGCACCGGGCACCCCGACGCTTGTGCCTCCCGAGGTCAGGACGGCTGCGGCGTGATTTCTGGAAAGGAAGTAGCCGCTGCCTTCGCACCGGGAGGTGCATGGCCCTGACTCTAGGAGAACAACTGCGCGGCACGCGAGGGAATTTCCCTCGCGTGCCGCGCACCGGGCGGATGTCAGTGCCGGTTCGGCTGGCGCTTCCACGGGCCCGTGATGGCGAGCATGATTCCGGGCGACTGGATATTGGCGAACAGTGTCCTGCCGTCCGGCGAGAAGGTGACACCGGTGAATTCGCTGTACGAGGGGTCGTCCTCGGTGCCCGCGTTCAGGTCGTTGCGTGCGATCGCGTACGTACGACCGCTGTCCGTGGCACCGAAGAGGTGCTGGATGCCTTCGCCGTCCTCGGAGATGACCAGACCGCCGTACGGGGACACGGTGATGTTGTCCGGGCCGTCGAGGGCGCCGTCCTTGGACGGGTCGGGGTTGACGCCGAGGAGCACCTTCAGGGTGAGCGTGCGGCGCTTGGGGTCGTAGAACCAGACCTGGCCGTCGTGCTGGGCGGGGCTCTCGCTCCGGGCGAACGAGGAGACGAGGTAGGCACCGCCGTCTCCCCACCACATGCCCTCGAGCTTGCGGGCGCGGGTGACCTGGGTGGCGTCGAACTGCTTGCGCACGGGGACGGTCCTCGCGTCACGGTCGGGTACGTCGACCCAGTCCACGCCGTAGACCGTGCCGATCTTCGTGGCCCGGGCCAGGTCGTCGACGAACGCGCCGTTCTTGTCGAAGCACTTGGTGGCCTGCAGGACACCCGCGTCGTCGGCGAGGGTACGCAGCTTGCCGCGGCCGTGCTCGAAGCCGTGCGGCGGGACCCAGCGGTAGAGCAGGCCGTTGGGGCCCGACGCGTCCTCCGTCAGATAGGCGTGGCCCCGCTTGGGGTCGATGACGACGGCCTCGTGGGCGTACCGGCCGAACGCCTTGATCGGGCGCGGGTCGCGGTTGGCGCGCCTGTCGTAGGGGTCGACCTCGAAGACGTAGCCGTGGTCCTTGAGCAGACCGTTCTTGCCGGCCTTGTCCTCGGTCTCCTCACAGGTGAGCCAGGTGCCCCAGGAGGTGCTGCCGCCCGCGCAGTTGGTCGACGTGCCGGCGATGCCGACCCACTCGGCGGTGCGTCCGTCGCGGCGGGTCTCCACGACGGTGCAGCCACCGGCCGCGACCGGGTCGTAGACGTAGCCCTCGATGAGCGGGACGGGGTGCTCCCAGCCGGCCCTGGTACCGCTCAGCTCATGGTTGTTGACGAGGAGGGTGACACCGCGCGGGCCCTCGAAGGCAGCGGTGCCGTCGTGGTTGGAGGGGGTGGACTCGCCGGTCTCCAGCTTGGTGACACCGCTGTGCGTGACGATGCGGTACGAGAATCCGGCGGGCAGCGCGAGGATGCCCTTCGGGTCGGGGAGCAGTGGGCCGTAGCCCAGCTCCTTGCTGTGTCCGTGCCCGTGGTCGTGGTCGTCGTGGTCGTTCCCGTGTCCGTGCCGTGCGTCCTCGGCGGCCAGGGCACCCGGTGCGGTGGCCAGCGCGCCGACGGTGCCGGTGAGAGCGATACCGGCACCGGTGAGGGCGGACTGTCTGGTGAATTCCCTGCGAGTGAACGACATCACGGACTCCTGGTGCGACGTGGCCGGGTGGTTGGCGCGATCACACTCCCGCCCTCGCACCAACACCAGTTGAACGCCGCACGACTTCGAGCGGGCCCTGACGCCAAGCCCGTACGGCGTTTAAGGACGAACCCGGCATCCGGCCGTATCCCGGCCGCTCTCCGCTGGCCGAAAAGGCTCCCGCTCAGCTCCTGCCGCGCGACCGCGCCTTGAAGGCGGCCTTGCGTGCGGCCTTCGCTGTCCTCCTGTCGCGGTGCAGCCGTCCGATCGCCTCGAGCACATCGGCCGTCGCCGGGTGTTCCACCCGCCACGCCTCGTCGAAGAAGCCGCTGTGCTGACCGGAGAGCCCCTCTACCAGTTCCTGGAGCTCGTCCATGTCGCCGTCGGCGTCCAGTTGCGCGGCGATCGTGTCGACGGCGAGCCAGAAGATCATCGACTCCGGCGGGGCGGGCACGTCGGCCGCGCCCCGTTCGGCGAGCCAGACCCGGGCCAGCCCGCCGAGCTCCGGGTCGCCGAGCACCGCGCGCACCGCGGGTTCGGCCTCCGGGCCCACCAGGGCGAGGGCCTGCTGGCAGTGGAGCCTGCGCAGCGGGCCGCCCTGGTCCGCGCCGCGCGCCGCGACCAGCAGCTCGGCCGCGGCGGCCACCGCTCCGTCCGCTCCGTGCCGGCCGAGCCACAGCCCGACCTCGGCCAGGAAGGCGCCCTCGGGGTAGTACGCGATGCCGTCGAGGAGCGCGTCGGCACCCTTGTCCGCGAGGTCACCGACCGCGGGTGCGTCCACTCCGGCCTCCAGCATCCGCTCCCGGATGCCGTAGAAGCCGAGCGGCGTCAGTTTCACCAGCCCGTACCGGGTGACGTCCTCGTCGTCGGCGGGCGGCTCCGCCTCCTCGCCCTCCTCTGCCAGCAACGCCTCGTCCACCGGCCGGTATTCGACGATCCCGATGGGCTCGAGCAGCCGGAACTGGTCGTCCAGCCGCATCATCACCTCCGACACCTGTTCAAGGACGTCGTCGGTGGGCTCGCCCATGTCGTCGGGCACGACCATCGAAGCGGCGAGGGCGGGCAACGGCACGGGGCGCTCGCCCGGTCCACCGTCGGAGAGGCTGAGCAGGTACAGGTTGCCGAGCACCCCGTCGAGGAATTCGGCCTCGACGTCCGGGTCCCAGTCCAGGGCCTCGAAGTCGACGCTGCCGTCCTCACGGATGAGATCGGCGAAGTCGTCGAACGCCGGCGCGGTGGCGTCCGCGTGCACGGCCTCCAGACCGTCGAGCCAGATCGCGAGGACGTCCTGCGGGGATCCGGCGGTCAGCAGCGCCAGGTTCTCTCCGGCGGTGACGGTGCCCTCCGCTCCGTCGTCCGGCTCGCCGTCCTCGTCCTGCGGGTCCTCGACGTCCACGAGCCCGGCGTCGACAGCGAGGCGCCACGCCTCGCTGGCGGACGCGGCCCCGTCCTCGTCGTCGGTCAGACCGAGGTGCTCGGCCGCCGCGGGCAGCTGCGCTTCGACGAGCTCGCCACCGGCGCCGACCCGGGTCGCGGGTCCGGCCCAGCGGGCGAGCCGGACGGCGCGGGCGAGCAGCGGAGCGGCCAGCGCGTCCCGTGCCAGCTCGGCCTCGGTGTGCAGCCGCACCGGCGGCAGGGAGGGGCGCTCTGCGGACATCTGGGGGTTCTCCTCGGGCGTGCTCGGGACAGGTGCGGGGCGGAGCCGTTGCGCGGGCCCGGACCCGTTGCGCCGGGCCCCCGTGCGTACGGGCGGATCCCGTTGCGCACGGCGCGGGCCCTTGCGTACGGGCCTGGCGCCGCAGCCCCAGCGTAGACGCATTTCGTCCCGAGCCGCCCGGTTCTGCTACAGGCCCGCTCCGAGGCTGAGCACCGGGGTGTAGCGGTGCACACCGCCGCCGCTCGTACCCGGGTAGTTCCGGACCCGCTGCCACTGCGGTGTCGGGGACCCGACGCCCTCACCGGCCGAGGCGAGCGCGTCCACGTGGGCCTGCGCCGTCTCCCACTCGGCGTAGTTGAGCACGCGGTCGCCCCCCGTACCGAGGTGGAAGTACGCCGCGATGCCGCCGGGTGCCGGGGCCGGATCGGTGCCCAGTGCCTCGAACACCGCGTCCACCCAGGCCCGTTGGCGGGCCGGGTCCGGTCCGTCGAACTCGACGTCGACGATCACCACGCAGCCCGGCTCTCGGGTGTCGCCCTCCGTGACCCCCGAGCGGTACAGCTCGAACGTGCGCGGCCCGAGCCGTTCGATACCGGGGACGGCCGCGTCGATCTCTGCGTTGCGCGCGTCACGGCCGCCGCGCACGAAGTCCTGGTAGGCCTCCTCACCGGTCCACTGCGAGTAGTGGAGCAGCGTCCTGCCGTCCTCCCCGGTGTGCACGGTGTACGAGAGCAGGCCCGGGTGCGGCCAGTCACGGCCGGCCCATGCCGAGCGCACGGCTTCGACCGTCTGCCGCTGCCGCTCGGGGGAACCGACGTCCCAGGTGCTGACGTTGACGAGGCCCGAGTCGGAACGCCGGATCTCAGGGCGGGAGTTGAACTGCGTGGACGGCATGACGGTGCTCCTCTCCGCGCGCACTCCTTCGGTGCGCCGCCGGTTCACCCTCGTACGTCAAGCGCGCTCGAGGTCAAGGGCGGCGGGCCCTCGGCCGGGTGCTCGTGCCAGACTGCGCACCTGTGAACCTCCGACCGGCGACGCGCCACGATCTCCCTGCCGTTCTCGCACTCCTCGCGGACGAGGACCGGGTGGTGGACCCGGCGTCGGTCGTCGTCGACGCGGCCTACGAGACGGCCTTCGCGGCCATCGACAGCGATCCCAGGAACGAGATGCTGGTCCTGGCAGACGGCAACGGCGTCCTGGGGTGCCTGCAGATGACGTACATCCCCGGTCTCGGGAAGCACGGAGCCGAGCGTGCGCTGGTCGAGGCGGTGCGGATCAGGGCCGACCTGCGGGGCGGCGGTCTGGGGCGTGACCTCATGCGGCAGGCCGTGGAGCGAGCCCGGCTGCGGGGCTGCGCGCTCGTGCAGCTGACGAGCAACAGACAGCGGACGGACGCCCACAGGTTCTACGAGTCACTGGGCTTCGCCCGCAGCCACGAGGGCTTCAAGCTCCCTCTCTGACTCCGGCCGTCCCCCGGCTCATTCCGGCAGTTCGGTGCGCCACGCCGTCGTGTTCAGCTCGTCCATCAGGCGCAGGTCGTGGCCCTCCAGCGGGAAGACCCGGGCTCCCGTGTCGGGGGCGGGAGCGATCTCCAGGGCGTACCCCTCGATGAGGTCGCCGCCCTCCTTGGTGGAGACCCAGGCCAGGATCGACCTGACGGTTCCGCCCGGCTTCAGGGTGACGCCCTTCGCTCCCTGGTCGTTGCCGAACATCGAGCCGCCCGCGTTCACGGGGACGGGAATCCGCTCGCCGTCCTCACCCAGCGCCCGGACGGACGGATAGCCGTTCACGCGGTAGGGCTTCGTACCGCAGTTCACGAGCGTGAGGGGGACGGCCCGGTGGAACATCGCGGTCTGCACGGGGCCCACGTCGACCCGGACCCCGGAGGCGGGGCAGTCCGCCGTCGACTCGGCAGGGCTCGGAGCACCCTGGGCGGGTACGTCCGCCGTGACGGAGGGCGTGGGAAACGGCTCGGCGCGCACCCCGCCCGCGCCGGCCTGCGCGCTTCCGGTGCCCGCCGCGCTCGACGTCGGGCCGGGCTCCCCCTCGCCCGCGGGGACGAGGAAGCCGGAACAGCCGGAAAGCGCCAGCGCACCGGCCATGATCACTACCGCCGACATCGTTTTCCGTACCCGCATACCCGTGTACCCCCACCCCTGGAACGGTCTGCCGCCTGTCTGTTCGATCATGCCAGACGGTGAGTTCAGCATCTCTTCACCATCACTCCAAGCAGAACTAAGTGGACCTGTACGGACAGCCGCCCGGACACTTCCGGCATGACAGAAACCCCGGCCAGGCCCTTCGGCCGCGCCCTCTGCGCCATGATCACTCCGTTCGCGGCCGCCGGTGACCTGGACCTGGCCACCGCCCGCGAACACGCTCTGCGCCTGATCGGGGAAGGCTGCGACGGACTCGTACTGAGCGGCACCACGGGCGAGTCCCCGACCACCACCGACGAGGAGAAGACCGCCCTGCTGCGGGCGGTCCGCGAGGCGGTCGGCGACAGCGTCCCGCTCCTCGCGGGGGTCGGGAGTTCCGACACCCGGCACACCGTCCGGCTGGCCCAGGAGGCGGAGGCAGCCGGCGCGGACGGGCTGCTGGTGGTCACCCCGTACTACAGCCGCCCCCCGCAGGCCGCCGTGGAAGCGCACTTCCTCCGGGTCGCGGAGGCCACGGGCATTCCCCTGATGCTGTACGACATCCCGGGCCGCACGGGAACGAGGATCGAACCGCGGACCCTGCTGCGGCTGGCGGAGCACCCGCGCATCGTGGCGGTCAAGGACTGCGCGTACGACCTGCTCGGGGCGACGAAGGTGATGGCACGCACCCGGCTGGCCTACTACTCGGGCTGCGAGGAGATGAACCTTCCGCTGTACGCGGTCGGCGGCGCCGGCTACGTCAGTACGGTGGCGAACGTGGTGCCGCGCCGGATGCGGGCCGTCCTGGACGCCTTCGACGCCGGTGACACCGCGGAGGCGGCCCGCCTGAACGCGCTCACCATCGGCCTGATCGAGGCCATGATGGCCTCCGGTCTGCCCGGCACGGTCACGGCGAAGGCACTGCTCGACGCGGGCCCGGTCCGGGAACCGCTGCAGCCCGCCGGCCGCGAGGCGACCGACGGGCTGCGCAGGGTGTACGAGGAACTTCTCGCCGTTACCGGTTAGTTGTGGCTGTGCAGTACGTCGTTGAGGCCGCCCCAGACCGCGTTGTTCGGACGGGCCTCGACGGCGCCGGAGACCGAGTTGCGGCGGAAGAGGATGTTCGAAGCACCGGAGAGCTCCCGGGCCTTGACGACCTGCCCGTCCGGCAGCGTGACCCGCGTGCCGGCCGTGACGTACAGCCCGGCCTCCACGACGCACTCGTCGCCGAGCGCGATCCCGATGCCGGCCTCGGCGCCGATGAGGCAGCGCTGTCCGATGACGATGCGCTCCTTGCCGCCGCCCGACAGGGTGCCCATGGTGGACGCGCCGCCGCCGATGTCGGAGCCGTCACCGACGACGACGCCCGCGGAGATGCGGCCCTCGACCATGGAGGTGCCGAGCGTGCCCGCGTTGAAGTTGACGAAGCCCTCGTGCATCACGGTCGTGCCGGCGGCCAGGTGCGCCCCGAGGCGGACCCGGTCGGCGTCGGCGATCCGTACACCCTTGGGCGCGACGTAGTCCGTCATCCGGGGGAACTTGTCCACCGAGGTGACCTGGAGGTGCAGGCCCTCCGCGCGGGCGTTGAGCCGCACCTTCTCCAGGTCGTCGACGGCCACGGGGCCGAGCGAGGTCCAGGCGACGTTGGCGAGGAAGCCGAAGATGCCGTCGAGGTTCTGCCCGTGGGGCTGGACGAGGCGGTGCGAGAGCAGGTGCAGCCGCAGGTAGGTGTCGTGCGCGTCGAGCGGCTTGTCGTCGAGCGAGGAGATGACCGTGGCGACGGCGACGACCTCCACCCCCCGACGGGCGTCCACACCGATGGCCCTGGCCGCGCCCTCGCCGAGCCGGTTCACCGCCTCGTCTGCGCCGAGGCGCTGCGTGCCTGCCGGCCCGGGGTCGGCGACGAGCTCGGGGGCGGGGAACCAGGTGTCGAGGACGGTGCCGTCACCGGCGATGGTGGCGAGGCCGGCGGCGACGGCGCCGGTGGTGCGGGCGGAGCCCTGGGAAGTCGTGTCGGTCATGAACAGAACCTAACCGCCCGGGCGGTGCGCGGGCGAACCGGTCTCAGGACGGGGAGGCCGCCCGTCCGGTCCCGGCGCACGCTAGGCCGACGGGGTCGCCGCCCCCGGCAGGCCGGTGGGCGGACAGGTGCGCGGCGTCGTGGAGGCGCGGCTTGCGGGGGCCGCCCGCCGTGCCGCCAGCACGGCCACCCCCGCACCGCACGCCACGGCTGCGCAGACCGGCCGGAGCAGGGCGGGCGAGGCCACGCAGAGCGCGCCACCGCGACGCGGCGCCAGGACCTGGCCGCTGATGGACGCACCCCCGTACAGGCTCTGGAAGCGGCCCTGCGCGTGGGCGGGTGCCTGGTCGGCGGCCGTCCGGCGGCGGTGATCAGCGCGCGGCACCGTCCACGATCCTGGCCAGCATCTCCCGGGCGTACTCCGGATCGAAGTCGCTCCCGGTAAGGAGCACCTGCAGGCTGATCCCGTCCAGCAGGGCGACCACGGCCCGCGCGGTGGCCGGGTCGGTGCGGTCGGCCAGCAGGCGGCTCACGCCGTCGGTCCACTCCGCGGCGACGGGCCGCAGGGCAGGCCTTCGCAGGGCGGCCAGATACAGCTCGTACTCCAGCTCCAGCGGGCCGCGGCCGCCCTCGAAGCACTCCGTCAGCAACCGTGTCAGCTCGTCGGCGAGATCGGCGTCCGGGTCCGCGAGGTACGCACTCTCCCTCGCGACGCGGGCGAAGTCGTCGTTGCACCGGCGCAGCGCCGCGATCAGCAGTTCGTCGAGCGAGGCGAAGTGGTAGGTCGTCGAGCCGAGCGGCACGTCGGCCTCGGCGGCCACGGAGCGGTGGCTGAGGCCCGCGATACCCCGGTCCGCGACGACACGGATCGCCGCGTCGATGATGCGGTCGCGCCGCTCGGGGTCGTAACGGCGCACCATCAGTGGGCACCGCCGAGGTTGAGCACCACGACCCCCGCGATGACGAGCGCGATGCCGGCCAGCTTGGCGGCCCCCGCGGACTCGCCCATCCACAGGATCCCGATGGCGGCGACGGCCGCCGTGCCCGCACCCGCCCAGATGGCATAGGCGGTGCCGACGGAGAGCGTCTTGAGGGTCTGGGCGAGCAGCACGAACGCCAGCACGTAGCCCACGACCGTGATGAGCGAGGGCCACAACCGGGTGAATCCTTCGCTGTACTTCATGGCCGTCGTCCCGGCCACCTCGGCCGCGATCGCGACGGCCAGCAGTCCGTATCCCATGCGTACGAGTGTACACATCGTTGTGTACGACCGTACACAACAGCTGGGGTGTCCTCCCCGGACGCACTGTCGTCACGGGACGCTACGGTGTCCCGACCGGTCGTACCGGATGATGAATGCACGACAACAACACAACGGAGTAGCAGTGGCGCAGGACGCAGGGTGGGGCGGCGGCGCGCACGGGGGCGCACCGTACGGCGGATTTCCGTACGGGGGGCCTCCGGGGCCGCCGGGATGGGGCGGCTGGGGTCCGCCGTCGAAGCCAGGGGTGATACCCCTCGCGCCTCTCAGGCTCGGGGATGTACTCAACGGTGCGTTCTCGACGATGGGCAAGTACTGGAAGCAGCTGTTCGGCCTGGGCATCGCCCTGTACGGCGGCGCGGCACTGCTGATGGCGGCGGCGGTGGCCGTCGCCTACTCCGCGGTCGCCGATCCGCTGGAACGGGTGGTCTCGCTCGACTACGAGGAGGAGGCGGTCTCGTCGGACGTCGTCTCGCTCGTGACCGCGGTGGGCGCCCTCGCGGTACTCGGGATCGTCACGATGATGATCGTCTCGGGCCTGATGTACGCGGCGGTCCCCACGGTGCTTCAGGAGGCGGTGCTGGGCAGGCCCGCCGACTTCTCCACCGTGTGGCGCCGGGCCTGGTCCCATCTCACCCCGGTGATCGGCACGCTGCTCCTCACGGCGCTGATCGTGGTCGTGCCTGTGGCGCTGATCATGACGGCCTTCGTCGGGGTGATCATCGCTGCGGTCACCCTGGAAAGCGACTCCGGCGCGGCCACGGCCATGACGGTCGGCATCCTCGGCGCCCTGGCGACCGGGCCGCTGGCCGCCTGGCTCTGGGTCAAGTTCTGCCTGGCACCGGCGATCGTGGTCTTCGAGGGCCAGCGCCCGGTGGCCGCCCTGCGCCGCTCCGCCCAGCTGGTACGCGGCGACTGGTGGCGGATCTTCGGCATCACGCTGCTCGTCTACGTCATGGCCGCGACGGCCGGCTACTTCATCCAGATGCCGTTCTCGATCCTCGGCATGTTCCCCGGCATCATCAGCACGTCCTCGCTGGACGACGACCCGAGCCCCACGGCGATCGTGGTCGCGATGAGCGGCTACTTCGTCGCGATGATGCTGGGACAGATGCTCAGCCAGATCATCTCGACGACGTTCCCGCAGCTGGTGACCGGTCTGCTGTACGTGGACCGGCGGATACGGACGGAGGACCTGGGCCCGGTACTGGCCGAGGCGGCCGGCGTACCGCAGCAGGGCGGGGCCCCGTACGGAGGCCAACCCGGCCGGGCCCCGTACGGAGGGCAGCAGGGCGAGGCCCCCTACGGTCCCCCGCGGTAGCGGACGGACTCAGTCCACGAGGGAGTTCTTCGGGCGCAGTACGCAGAACTCGTTGCCCTCGGGGTCGGCCAGCACCACCCAGGTCACGTCCTCGCCCTGCCCCACGTCCAGCCGCCGGGCACCGAGCGCGATGATCCGCTCGACCTCGGCGGCCTGGTCGTCGGGCGCCAGATCGATGTGCAGCCGGTTCTTGACCGTCTTCGCCTCTGGTACGGGGAGGAAGCACATGCCCGGCATCGCGAACTCGTCGGCACCGATGACGATCTCGCCCTCGTCCTCGAACAGCACCTGCCAGTCCATGACACGGCACCAGAAGCGTGCCAGCGACGGCAGATCGTGGGCGTCGACGGCGAGGTGGTAGAAGCGAACGGCCATGCCCGCCAGTCTGCCTGGCGGGCATGGCCGTTCGTCGTACCGAAACGGGGCGACGACTGGACTCAGACGTTGAAGCCCAGTGCGCGAAGCTGCTCGCGGCCGTCGTCGGTGATCTTGTCCGGGCCCCACGGCGGCATCCAGACCCAGTTGATCCGCAGCTCGTTGACGATGCCGTCCGTCGCGGACTTCGCCTGGTCCTCGATGACATCGGTCAGCGGGCACGCCGCGGACGTCAGGGTCATGTCGAGGGTGGCGATGTTGGCGTCGTCGATGTGGATGCCGTAGATCAGGCCGAGGTTGACGACATCGATGCCCAGCTCGGGGTCGACCACGTCGTACAGCGCCTCGCGGACCTCCTCCTCGGAGGCCGGCTTGGTCGTAAGAGTCTCGTTCTCGCTCATGCCGTCTTCCCTTCGGACAGCGCCTGCGCCGTCGCGTCCTTCCACGCCATCCAGCTCAGCAGCGCGCACTTGACCCGGGCCGGGTACTTGGAGACACCGGCGAACGCGACCGCGTCCTCCAGCACCTCCTCCATCGCGTCGTCCGGCTCCAGCTGGCCCTTGGACTGCATCAGTTCCAGGAAGGTCTCCTGGATCTTCTGCGCCTCGCCGAGCTGCTTGCCGACCAGCAGTTCGTTGAGCACGGAAGCGCTGGCCTGGCTGATGGAGCAGCCCTGGCCCTCGTAACTGACGTCGGTGATGGTCTCGCCGTCGTACTTCACACGGAGCGTGATCTCGTCGCCGCACGTCGGGTTGACGTGATGCACCTCGGCGTCGCCCTCCCGCAGGCCACGCCCGTGGGGGTGCTTGTAGTGGTCCAGGATCACTTCCTGGTACATGGAGTCAAGCTTCACCAGTCAACCCTCGCCATTAACCGAAAAAGTTCCGCACGTGCTCCAGGCCGTCCACCAGGGCATCGACCTCGGCGGGCGTGGAGTACAGATAGAACGACGCTCGCGTCGTCGCAGGAATTCCGTACCGCAGGCACACCGGCCGTGCGCAGTGGTGTCCGACCCGGACCGCGATGCCCAGCTCGTCGAGTACCTGGCCCACGTCGTGCGGGTGGATGTCGCCGAGCGTGAAGGAGATCGTCGCGCCGCGGTCCTCGGCCGTCGCAGGACCGATGATCCTGAGGTCGGGGACCTCCAGGAGCCGCTTCACCGCGTACTCCGTGATCGCCTGCTCATGGCGGTGGATGTTCTCCATGCCGATGGCCGAGAGGTAGTCCACGGCCGCGCCGAGGCCGACGGCCTGCGCGATCGGGGGCGTACCGGCCTCGAACTTGTGCGGCGCCGGAGCGTACGTGGACGAGTGCATCGACACGGTCTCGATCATCTCGCCGCCACCGAGGAACGGCGGCAGGTCCTCCAGGAGCTCCTGCCGCCCCCAGAGCACGCCGATGCCGGTCGGGCCGACCATCTTGTGGCCGGTGAAGGCCACGAAGTCGGCCTGCAGCGCCTGCACGTCGAGCACCATGTGCGGGGCGGCCTGCGAGGCGTCGATGCAGACCAGCGCGCCGACCTGCTGCGCGCGACGGATGATCTTCTCGACCGGGTTGATCGTGCCCATGATGTTGGAGACCAGCGTGAAGGAGACGATCTTCGTCTTCTCCGTGATGATCTCGTCGATGTTGGACAGGTCCAGCCGGCCGTCGTCCGTGATGCCGAACCACTTCAGCTTCGCGCCCGTGCGCTGCGAGAGCAGCTGCCACGGCACGATGTTGGAGTGGTGCTCCATCTCCGTGGTGACGATCTCCGTGTCGCTGTCGACCCTGTAGGGCTCGTCCGCCCAGCCGAGCATGTTGGCGACGAGGTTCAGCGACTCCGAGGCGTTCTTGGTGAAGATCACCTCGTTGCGGCTGGGTGCGTTGATGAAGGCCGCGACCTTGTCGCGAGCGCCTTCGTACAGCGCGGTGGCCTCCTCCGCGATCGTGTAGACACCGCGGTGGACGTTGGCGTTGTGCCGCTCGTAGTACTCGTTGAGCGCGTCGAGGACCTGGCGCGGCTTCTGCGAGGTCGCCGCACTGTCCAGGTAAACGATCTTCTTGCCGTCGTGGACCGTGCGGTCCAGGATCGGGAAGTCCTTGCGGATCGCCTCGGTGTCGAGGAGGCCGGAGAGCCCCTGTCGGGCGTCAGTCACGCGGAAGCGCCACCCTTCGTGTAGGCCTCGTAGCCCTCGTTCTCCAGCGTGTCAGCGAGCTCGGCGCCACCGGAGGCGGCGATCCGGCCGTTGGCGAAGACATGCACGTAGTCGGGCTTGATGTACTTGAGGATGCGTGTGTAGTGCGTGATCAGCAGGGTGCCGACCTCGCCGGTCTCGCGGACCCGGTTGACGCCCTCGGAGACGGTCTTCAGCGCGTCGACGTCCAGGCCGGAGTCGGTCTCGTCGAGGATCGCGATCTTCGGCTTGAGGAGCTCCAGCTGGAGGATCTCGTGGCGCTTCTTCTCACCGCCGGAGAAGCCCTCGTTGACGTTGCGCTCGGCGAAGGCGGGGTCCATCTGGAGCCCGGCCATCGTCTCCTTGACCTCCTTCACCCACGTACGCAGCTTGGGCGCCTCGCCGCGGACGGCGGTGGCGGAGGTGCGCAGGAAGTTGGAGACCGAGACACCGGGGATCTCGACCGGGTACTGCATGGCGAGGAACAGGCCCGCGCGGGCGCGCTCGTCCACGGACATCTCCAGGACGTCCTCGCCGTCCAGGGTCACCGTGCCGCTCGTGATCGTGTACTTGGGGTGACCCGCGAGCGAGTAGGCGAGGGTCGACTTGCCGGACCCGTTGGGGCCCATGATGGCGTGGGTCTCGCCCTGCTTCACGATCAGGTCGACGCCCTTGAGGATCTCCTTCGTGGCGTTGTCGGCCTCGACGGAGACGTGCAGGTCGCGGATTTCAAGCGTTGCCATGGGTGACTCAGGACTCCTGGGTGACGGAGACGAGCACATCGTCCCCTTGGATCTTTACGGGGTATACGGGGACGGGGCGCGTCGCGGGAAGACCGGACGGCTTGCCGGTGCGGAGGTCGAAACTCGATCCGTGCAGCCAGCACTCGATCGAGCAGTCCTCGACCTCGCCCTCCGACAGCGAGACGTTCGCGTGCGAGCAGATGTCGTTGATCGCGAACACCTCGCCCTCGGTGCGGACGACGGACACCGGCGTGCCGTCGAGCTCCACCCGCTTCGGGGTGTCGTCCTCCAGCTCGCTCAGCGCACAGGCTTTGACGAAGGCCATCAGACCGACGCCTTCAGCTCGGTCTCGATCTTGTCGAGGAGACGGGCTTCGACGTCGGGCAGACCGATCTGCTGGACGAGCTCGGCGAAGAAGCCGCGCACGACGAGCCGGCGGGCCTCCTCGGCCGGGATACCCCGGGACTGCAGGTAGAACAGCTGCTCGTCGTCGAAGCGGCCGGTCGCCGAGGCGTGTCCGGCGCCGACGATCTCGCCGGTCTCGATCTCGAGGTTCGGTACGGAGTCGACGCGGGCGCCGTCGGTGAGAACCAGGTTGCGGTTCATCTCGTACGTGTCGGTGCCCTCGGCGGCGGCCTGGATGAGGACGTCACCGATCCACACGGCGTGCGCGCCGTCGCCCTGGAGCGCGCCCTTGTAGGCCACGTTGGACTTGCAGTGCGGGGCGTTGTGGTCGACCAGGAGGCGGTGCTCCTGGTGCTGGCCCTTGTCGGTGAAGTACAGACCGAAGAGCTCCGCCTCGCCACCGGTGGACGCGTAGGCGACCCGGGGGTGGATGCGGACGACGTCGCCGCCGAAGGTGACGACGATGGACTTGAACGAGGCGTCCCGGCCGATCAGCGCGTTGTGCTGACCGACGTGGACGGCGTTCTCGTCCCAGTCCTGGACGGAGACGACGGTGAGCTTCGCTCCGTCACCCAGGACGTAGTCGACGTTCGCGGCGAGCACCGCGTCGCCGGTGTGGTCGATGACGACGACTGCCTCGGCGAAGGCACCCAGCTCGATGACCTGGTGGCCGTAGGCCACACCGCCCTGGCCGTGCACGGCGATCCGGACCGGCTCGGTGAGCACGGCCTCCTTGGCGACCGTGACGACCGAGGCCTGCTGGAAGGACGAGTACGCCTGGGCGGCGACCCGGTCCACGGGCGTGCCGGCCCTGCCGAGCCGCGCGTCGTCGCGGCCGACGGTCTCGACCGTGACGCCGGAGGGCGCCTCGATCACGACCTTGACCCCGTCGCCGGTGGCGACGGCGGTGCCGTCGTGCAGTCCGCGCAGCCGCTCCAGCGGCGTGAACCGCCACTCCTCCTCGCGGCCGTGCGGGACCGGGAAGTCCGCGACGTCGAAGGAAGGGGGGGCGCTCATGCGCGTGGCGACGGTGGACTCGGCCGCCACCGCGATGGACCCGGCGGTGGTGGAGCCCGCCGGAATGTTCTGAGCCTCAGCCATGGCTGTCGTAGTGCTCGCTTTCTCAGTCAAATGTCAGGGGGTTCCGGTCGGCGGGCCTGCTAGCCGACCGAGCCCTCCATCTGCAGCTCGATCAGCCGGTTGAGCTCCAGGGCATACTCCATGGGCAGCTCCTTGGCGATCGGCTCGACGAATCCGCGCACGATCATCGCCATGGCCTCGAACTCGGTCATGCCGCGGCTCATCAGGTAGAAGAGCTGGTCCTCGGAAACCTTCGAGACGGTCGCCTCGTGACCCATCGACACGTCGTCCTCGCGGACGTCGACGTACGGGTAGGTGTCGGAGCGCGAGATGGTGTCGACGAGCAGTGCGTCGCACAGCACGTTCGACTTGGCGCCGGGGGCGCCCTCACCGATCTCGATCAGACCGCGGTAGGAGGTGCGGCCGCCGCCTCGTGCCACCGACTTGGAGACGATGTTGGAGGAGGTGTTCGGGGCCATGTGCACCATCTTGGCGCCGGCGTCCTGGTGCTGGCCCTCGCCCGCGAAGGCGATGGACAGGGTCTCGCCCTTGGCGTGCTCGCCCATCAGGTAGATGGCCGGGTACTTCATGGTGACCTTGGAGCCGATGTTGCCGTCGACCCACTCCATGGTCGCGCCCTCGTACGCCACGGCGCGCTTGGTGACGAGGTTGTAGACGTTGTTCGACCAGTTCTGGATGGTCGTGTAGCGGCAGCGGCCGCCCTTCTTCACGATGATCTCGACGACCGCGGAGTGCAGCGAGTCCGAGGAGTAGATCGGCGCCGTGCAGCCCTCGACGTAGTGGACGTAGGCGTCCTCGTCGACGATGATCAGCGTCCGCTCGAACTGGCCCATGTTCTCCGTGTTGATACGGAAGTAGGCCTGGAGCGGGATCTCGACGTGCACGCCCTTCGGCACGTAGATGAAGGAGCCGCCGGACCACACGGCCGAGTTCAGCGAGGCGAACTTGTTGTCACCGACGGGGATGACGGTGCCGAAGTACTCCTGGAAGAGCTCCGGGTGCTCCTTCAGCGCGGTGTCGGTGTCCATGAAGATGACACCCTGCGCCTCGAGCTCCTCGTTGATCTGGTGGTAGACCACCTCGGACTCGTACTGCGCGGCGACACCGGCGACCAGGCGCTGCTTCTCCGCCTCGGGGATGCCGAGCTTGTCGTACGTGTTCTTGATGTCCTCGGGCAGGTCCTCCCAGGACTCCGCCTGCTTCTCCGTGGACCGCACGAAGTACTTGATGTTGTCGAAGTCGATGCCCGACAGGTCCGAGCCCCAGTTCGGCATGGGCTTCTTGCCGAACAGCTTCAGGCCCTTGAGACGGAGCTTCAGCATCCACTCCGGCTCGTTCTTCTTCTCCGAGATGTCGCGGACGACAGCTTCGGACAGGCCGCGCTTCGCCGCCGCGCCTGCCGCGTCGGAGTCGGCCCAGCCGAATTCGTACGTGCCCAGGCCATCGAGCTCAGGGTGGGCAGTCTCCGTAGGGAGCGTCATGCGGGGTTCCTCCCGGCCGTACTTGCAGATGCTGATGGGGTGGTCTGTGGTGCTGCGGGGCTGCTGCGCGGAACGAACGTCGTGCACACCCCGTCGCCGTGGGCGAGGGTGGCCAGACGCTGTACGTGCGTCCCGAGCAGGCTGGAGAAGAATTCCGTCTCCGCCTCGCACAGCTGCGGGAACTGCTCGGCGACGTGCGCCACCGGGCAGTGGTGCTGGCACAGCTGCTCGCCCTGCTGGGGGCCCGGCGCGCTGCGCGCCGTAGCAGCGTACCCGTCGGCCGACAAGGCCTTGGCCAGCGCCTCGGTCCGTGCCTCGGGGGCCACGGCGTCGACCGCGGCGCGGTACGTCTCCCACTGGGCGGCCATCCGCGCGCGGGCGAAGGCGACGAGCGCCTCGTCCCCGCCCGTTTCGGCGATCCAGCGCAGGGCGTCGGCGGCGAGCTCGTCGTAGGACTGGTCGAAGGCGTCCCGGCCGCAGTCGGTCAGCGCGAACACCTTGGCCGGGCGGCCACGGGTGCGCGCTCCGTACACCCGCTGTTCGCGGGCCTCGACGACGTCGTCGGAGACGAGGGCGTCGAGATGGCGGCGTACGGCGGCCTGGGTCAGGCCGACGCGCTTGGCCAGATCGGCGGCGGTGGACGGGCCGTGATCCAGGATGGAGCGCGCGACACGGTTGCGCGTCGAGCGCTCACCGGTCGCGAGTTCCTCCTGAGGAGCCTCGCCAACGTATTTCACAACGCCATTGTTGCGTAATTCATCCGGGCCTGACAACCCGCCCCCGGATCGGGCGCGGTGCGCTTCATCACTTAGGCGAACCTAAGTTGACCTGCGGAAATGATGATCTCCGGCAAGGCTTCGCAGGTGGGAGGTCCAGACCACGGGCAGCGGCCGGGCCTGCGAAGACGCGGGACCGGCCCCCGGCGGAAGGAGATCCGCCGGGGGCCGGTCGAGTGACTGCGGGCCGGTCAGCCCGCCGCGAGGTCGGACCGCTCGGTCACTCTGATCGAGTTGACCAGCGTCCTGCCCTCATTGGCCACGAACCGGAGGTTCAGCTGGCCGTCGGTGACCGTGACGGTGAACGCACGGTCGTGCGCGGTGTACCGCCCGGCCTCCAGCGCCAGGTCCAGGTTGGGCACGACCTGCGCCCCCTCCGCCATCACGTCGAAGACCCGGTCGGTCGGATCGTTGGAGGCGAGCTCGGCGAAGCCGAGCTCGATCCGGTACGTGCCCGAGGGCAGCCCGTCGAAGCGGTACTCGTACATGCCCTGCCGCGCCGTCGCGTAGCGCGCCGGGTCGACGGTCCCCGAGACGGTCCTCGACGTGGTGACACGCGAGGTGCTCCCGAGGTACCCGAAGGCGCCCGCGGTGTAGGCCGGGTCGACCGCCCAGGTGTCACCCAGCGCATCGACGGCCGAGTTCCTGGCGCCGGTGTCCAGCGCCGTCTGGTACGCCGGAACGACGACGCTCACCGGGATCTCGACCACCGGCGCACGGCCGCTGCCGCTGGTGAGCACCAGGGTCGCGGTGAGAACGGTGCCGGGCGTGGCGCCGCTCGTGTCGAAGGCGAGCGGAACGGATGCCTCCGCTCCCCGGGCCAGTGTGCCCTCGGCGGAGGACAGCCCGAGCCAGCCCGCGTCCTGCTTCTCGGTCACGGCGTAGGCCGACTCCGTTCCGGCGTTCGCCAGGTCCAGCGTCCGGGTACGGGACTGCCCTGCCGGAACGACCAGTTTCACGGCGTCCTGCGCGGACCGCACCAGCGGGGTGCCGAGCGCCGTCGTGGTGTACGCGACGTCGCCCGCCTTCGCGTCGACCGGTGCGGAGGCGGTCGCGTAGCGGTCGGCGGACACCTCCACGGTGTACTCCCCCGCGGCCGGCTGAAGCGCGTACGTACCGTTGCCCGCCGTGGTCACGCTCTCCCCGGCGACGGTGACCGTGGCACCGGCCAGTGGCTCGTCGTCGTTGGCGTCGACCACCTTGCCGGCCACGACGCCGCGGGCCTTGGCACCGAAGGACAGGGTGGTGCCGTCCGTGATGACCGGGGCGTTGAAGGAGTAGAGGAGCGCGTCCGTGCCCGTGGCGTTCTCCAGGCCCACCGTCGCGGTGGCGCCGTTGCCCGGCACGCTCTTGTAGTGGTACGAGATCGAGCCGTCCTCGCCGATCACGGCGGAGAACGTGGCGCGCGTGCCGCCGGTC
Organism: Streptomyces sp. NBC_00887; assembly: GCF_045207585.1. Classification (NCBI taxonomy): domain Bacteria; kingdom Bacillati; phylum Actinomycetota; class Actinomycetes; order Kitasatosporales; family Streptomycetaceae; genus Streptomyces; species Streptomyces sp. NBC_00887. Next base: position 8,096,853 of record NZ_CP108788.1, on the reverse strand, counting down.
ACGACCAGGGCGTCCCGCCACTCGACGACGGCCCTGCGGTGCGGCGCGGTGCCGGTGACCGCCCAGTACACGCCTCCCGAAGCGTCGACCGTCATGTTGTCCCACAGCGGGTAGAGCGCCCCGTTGGGGGTCCCGGTGCTGGGCAGCGTGGCGTTGGTGCTGCTGGTGGACGAGGTGCCGAACGCCAGCACACCCTCCAGAGTCGCGGTCGCCGTCGTGTAGCCCTTGCCGTACAGCGCGAAGGTGAACGGCAGGCTGAAGGAGGCCGCGCCCGAGGTGGTGGAGGTGTAGGTCAGCTTCTCGGTGCCGGCCGGGAAGTCGGCGGCGCTCTCGGTGCTGCAGGAGTAGCCGAAGGTATCGGTCCGGTCGTCCAGGACGATGTCCTGGGTGAGGTCGGCGGCGATGTCGACCGTGAGCGAGGTCGCGGTGGCACAGGCGCCCGCCGGGGTGACCGCCAGGGTGTACGAGCCCTGCGGGAGCGTGAGGCTGTACGAGCCGTCGGCCCCGGCCGTCGTGGTGACCGGGGTTCCCTGGGCGGCGACGACGGCGCCCGCCTCGGCGCCCGCGGAGCTGGTGACCTTGCCCGACAGGGTGGCCTCGGGAGCCTGGGCCAGCGGGAAGTCCTTGACCGCCGCACCGTTCTCGACGACGGTCACCGCACCCTTCGCCGGGAGGTACCCGAACTTGGTGACGGAGACCTCGTAGTCGCCGACCATCAGCTTGGGCAGGGCGTAGGCGCCGTCCGCCGCGGTCGTCGCGGTCGCGCGCATCGGCCCCGCGAAGGTGACGACGGCGTCGGCGACGGCCGCGCCGCCGGAGGTGACGCTGCCGCTGACTGCTCCGAGCGCTCCGCGCGGGGTGGCGTCGACCGCCTCGAAGGCGTCGAGCCGGCCCTCGCCGAAGACGTTGTTGCGGGCGGGCGTGCCGCCGCACTGGTCGGCGGCGGTGTCGATGGCGGTGGAGTCGAGCAGCGCCTCCGTGGCCGCGACGTCACCGGCGATGGCGGGCGAGGCCGCCCACATCAGGGCGACGGTCGCCGCGGTGTGCGGCGAGGCCATCGACGTACCGGAGATCGTGTTGTAGCCGCCGCCCGCCCAGGAGGAGCGGACGTTGACTCCCGGCGCCGCGAGGTCGGGCTTGATCTCGGCGTTCTCGCCGGTCCCGCGGGCGGAGAAGGAGGCGATGGCGTTGTTGATGTCGAACGCGCCCGAGGAGTAGGAGTTGGTGTACGAGCCGGGGCTGCCCGAGGTGGTGCAGCTGGGGCCGTTGTTGCCGTTGGAGAAGGCCGGGAAGATGCCGGCGTCCCTCCAGGACCGGACGGTGTCCCGGTACCAGGCGTCGTAGACGTTGGCGCCCCAGGAGTTGTTCACCACGTCGGGTGCCAGCTCCGGGCGCGGGTTGGCGCCGGCGGAGTCGGTGGGGGCGACGACCCACTGACCGGAGGCGAGCAGGGTGTCCCGGGCGCAGGAGCTGGTCGCGCAGCCCTTCGCGGCGATCCACTTGGCGCCGGGCGCGACGCCGATGCCGTCGGCGCCCACCATGGTGCCCATGGTGTGCGTGCCGTGGCCGTTGTTGTCGCACGGTGCGGCCGTGGCGCAGACGGAGGCCGGGTCGAACCAGTTGTAGTCGTGGCTGTACGTGCCGTCGGCCTTGGTGCCGCGATAGGCGGCCTGGAGCGCCGGGTGGTCGAACTGGACGCCGGAGTCGATGTTGGCGACGACGACGCCCTCGCCCTTGACGCCGAAGCTGCTCCACACCTTGGGCGCGTTGATCCGGTCGATGTTCCACTCGACGGCGTCGACCTCGGGCTCGCCGGTGCCGGGCAGCGGGTCGGGAAGCGTGACCGGGTCGTCGGCCTCGATGCTGGCCACGTCGGAACGGGCCGCGATCTTCTCGGCTAGTGCCTTGTCGCCGGTGATCTGCACGGTGTTGGCGATCCAGAACGACGTGTACCGCGCTCCGGCGTCCTTGGCCAGTCCGATGACCCCGGCCTGGGACTTCTTGGCGAACGCGGTCTTCGTTTCGAGAACGGCGCGGGCCTTGGCCGTCTTGCCCTTCGCCTTGTGAGCGGACGTGACATCCGCTTCCGCCTTCAGGCCGACCCAGAAGGTCACCTCGTCCTGCACGGCGAACTGCTTGAGCAGTTTGCCCTCGGACTTGGCCTGGTACGCGGACTGCGGCGCCGGCTCGGCCTCCCTGGCCTGGGCCGGGGATGCGCTGATCAGGAGCGGTATCGCGGTCGCTGCCGCGGTGAGGAGTGCGGCGGCGGACCGCCGTCTGAGACGCGTGGAACGTCTGGTCACGAGCTCTCCTTCAGGAACAGGCGGGGATCGCCCGCCGTAGGGGATGAAGGAACAGGCGCGGGTGCCACTCACAACTGCCGCTGCCCGTGTACGTGTGGGGGGCGCAGCAACCGCATGAGCTCAGGAAGGAGCATGGGGGACGTGACGCAGGACACGGAAGGGGGCAGCGGGGCGCCTGGGGCGTCATTGGCCGAGCTTTGAGGTGTACCGAGGTATCGCCCAGGGAAGTACGCCCGGCTCCCGGAGGGGACTCCCGGCCCCGGCCCGGCCCCACATTGGCCGATTCGCGCTCCACGGGACCCAGGCCCCGGGGTCCTTCGGTCACTGCCTAGACTTACCCGCCATGAGCAGCGAGCCCGTCGTACAGGTCAAGGCCCTGGTGAAGCGCTACGGCACCAAGACCGCCGTGGACGGCCTCGACCTGGAGGTCCGGGCGGGCGCGGTGACCGCGGTCCTCGGCCCCAACGGCGCCGGCAAGACCACCACCGTCGAGACCTGCGAGGGCTACCGCAGGCCGGACGACGGGACCGTGCGGGTCCTCGGCCTCGACCCGGTCGCCGACGCGGCCGATCTCCGTCCCCGTATCGGCGTGATGCTGCAGTCCGGCGGCGTCTACTCCGGTGCGCGCGCCGACGAGATGCTCAGGCACATGGCGAAGCTGCACGCCCACCCGCTGGACGTCGGCATGCTCATCGAACGTCTCGGGCTCGGCAGCTGCGGCCGCACCACCTATCGCCGGCTCTCCGGTGGCCAGCAGCAGCGCCTCGCCCTGGCGATGGCCGTCGTCGGCCGGCCCGAGCTGGTCTTCCTGGACGAACCGACCGCGGGCCTCGACCCGCAGGCCCGCCGCTCCACCTGGGATCTGGTCCGGGAGCTGCGCACCGACGGCGTGTCGGTCGTCCTCACCACCCACTTCATGGACGAGGCCGAGGAACTCGCCGATGACATCGCCGTCATCGACGCGGGCCGGGTCATCGCCCAGGGCAGCCCGGAGCAGCTGTGCCGCGGCGGCGCCGAGAACACCCTGCGCTTCACCGGCCGGCCCGGGCTGGATCTCGCCTCGCTCCTGAAGGCTCTGCCCGACGGCACCGAGGCGGCCGAGCTCACCACGGGCGCGTACCGCATCACCGGGAGGATCGACCCGGAGCTGCTGGCCACCGTGACCTCCTGGTGCGCCCAGCACGGCGTGATGCCGGACGGCATCGCGGTGGAGCGGCACACCCTCGAGGACGTCTTCCTCGAACTGACCGGCAAGGAGCTGCGCGCATGAGCGCCGGTACGTACTCCCCCCGCCCCGGCGCCGCCCCGCTGCCGCGCATGATCGCCGCCCAGGCCGCGCTGGAGACGCGGATGCTGCTGCGCAACGGCGAGCAGCTGCTGCTGACGGTGGTCATTCCGACGCTGCTGCTGGTGCTGTTCAGCGCGGTCGACATCGTGGACACGGGAGCGGGCGAGCCGGTCGACTTCCTGGCGCCCGGCATTCTCGCGCTCGCGGTGATGTCCACGGCCTTCACCGGCCAGGCCATCGCGACGGGGTTCGAGCGGCGCTACGGGGTACTCAAGCGACTCGGCGCCTCACCGCTGCCGCGCTGGGGCCTGATGGCGGCGAAGACCCTCGCGGTGCTGGTCACCGAGGTGCTGCAGATCGTCCTGCTCACGGTGATCGCCTTCGCGCTGGGCTGGTCGCCCGAGGGCAATCCGTTCGCCGTCCTGCTGCTCCTGGTGCTGGGCACCGTGGCCTTCTCCGGCCTCGGACTGCTGATGGCGGGGACGCTGAAGGCCGAGGCGACCCTCGCGGCGGCCAACCTGGTCTTCCTGCTCCTGCTGGTCGGCGGCGGGGTCATCGTGCCGCTGGACAGGTTCCCCGACGCGGCGCAGTCGGTCCTCGGGCTGCTGCCGATCTCGGCGCTCTCGGACGGCCTCAGGGACGTCCTCCAGCACGGCGCCCCGATGCCCTGGGGCGACCTGGGGATCCTTGCCGTGTGGGCGGTGCTCGGGCTGGGCGCGGCGGCGAAGTTCTTCCGCTGGGAGTGAGCTTGCGGTGACATACCGCTGATGTCGCGAGACATCCGGGAATGACCACCACCCCTCGTGAAAACATGCACAAGCCGTTGCCTACGATGGTGCGCGTGGAAACCCCCCTCTCCTACATCGCCAAGCGCTGGACGCCGTCCATGACGACGGCCCGGCGTGCCGCACTGTCCGCAGTCGTCATGACGGTGTTCATCATCGTCACCGGCGGTGCCGTCCGGCTGACCGGTTCCGGTCTGGGCTGCGACACCTGGCCCAAGTGCACGGACGACAGCCTCTTCGCCACGCCGGAGCAGGGCCTGCACGGCGCCATCGAGTTCGGCAACCGCATGCTCACGTACGTCCTGTCGGCCGCGGTCGGCTGGGCGATCATCGCGGCGCGCTCCCTGAAGCCCCGCCGGCACGGTCTGACCCGGCTCGCCTGGTCGCAGTTCTGGCTCGTGATGGGGAACGCCGTCATCGGCGGTATCACGGTCTGGGCGGGCCTCAACCCGTGGTCGGTGGCCGGGCACTTCCTGCTCGCCAACTGCCTGCTCACCGTGGCCGTCCTCACCTGGGTGCGGATCGGCGAGGGCGACGGCCCGCGCCGCCCTCGCGCCCCGAAGCCGGTGCGCACCCTGTCCGGGGCGATCGTGGCGACCTCGGTCGTCCTGATCGCTCTCGGCACCACGGTGACCGGCTCGGGCAAGCACGCCGGGGACAGCAGCGACGTACCGCGCATGCCGTGGGACTGGTCCGCCGCGGCCCATGTGCACGCCGTCGCCGCCTGGGTGGTCTGCGCCCTGGCCATCGCGATGTGGCTGGCCTTGCGGATCGTGGACGCCCCCGCCGACACCCGGGCGCGCTCCCGCGACCTGCTGATCGTCCTGGTGGCACAGGGCACCATCGGGTACGTGCAGTACTTCAGCGACGTCCCCGAGATCCTGGTCGGCCTCCACATGCTCGGCTCGGGCCTGATGTGGATCGCCGTGCTGCGGCTGCTGCTGTCGCTGCGCGAGCGCCCGGTGGCGACGGCCACCGTTCCCGCCCCGGCGGCCGGACAGCGGCCTGAGCACACGCCCGTAGCCTGATCCGAGCAGACAACGGCCTCCGCCGTCGTACCCGAGCGGGTACGACGGCGGAGGCCGTTGCCGTGTGCTGGTTCAGCCGTTCGACGGGCCGCCGAGCTGGATACCGGCCATCCGGGTCCACTCGTACGGTCCCGTGCGGATCTTGGAGGCGAAGTCGCCGTCGAAGCTCTCGTGCATCGTGATCCCGGACTTCTGCGCGGCGCTCTCGGCGACGGCGTAGGAGGGGGCGACCAGGTCGCCCCAGCCGCCGTCCTCACCCACGAGGACGATGCGGGTGCCCGTCTGGCCGAGGTAGGCGAGCTGCCCCTCGGCGCCGCCGTGCGCCTTGGCGAAGGCGCCGATCTGCCTGGCGAGCTTCGCAGCCCTGCGCTCCGCGCGGGCCGCGTGCTTGCTGTCGTCCGTCTGCTGGGTCTGGGGCTCTGCCGTCTCTGCCATGAAAATGATGCTACCGACGGGTACTTCAACGGGCGACGGGCGGGGACGTGGCATAGGCCACGTCCCCGCCCGTCGGCGGCGCTTCGTACCTGCGGGACTACCGCAGGAAGGGGTCCACCGCGATGGCGACGAAGAGGAGGGAGACATAGGTGATGGACCAGTGGAACAGCCGCATCTCCTTGAGCTTGCCGCCGGTCACCCCGGCCCTGGCCCGGTTCTGCAGGCCGTGCGCCTCCCAGAGCCAGAAGCCGCCGGCCAGCAGGGCCACCGCCGTGTAGAACCAGCCGGTGTAGCCCAGTGGGGTGAGGAGCAGCGAGACGCCGACCATCACCCAGCTGTAGATGACGATCTGGCGGGCCACCACCCGGTTGGAGGCGACGACCGGGAGCATCGGGACGCCGACCCGGGCGTAGTCCTCCTTCACCTTCATCGACAGCGGCCAGTAGTGCGGCGGCGTCCAGAAGAAGATGACGGCGAAGAGAATGACCGCGGCCCAGGACATCGAATTGGTCACGGCGGACCAGCCGATGAGTACGGGCATACAGCCGGCGATTCCGCCCCAGACGATGTTCTGCGAGGTCCGGCGCTTCAGCAGCATCGTGTAGACGACGACGTAGAACAGAAGTGCGCCGAGCGAGAGCGCGGCCGAGAGCCAGTTGACGAGCAGGCCGAACCAGACCGTGGAAATCACTCCGAGGGCGATTCCGAACACCAGGCACTCGCGCGGGCTCACCATGCCCGTGACCAGCGGCCTCTGGGACGTGCGGTCCATCAGTGCGTCGATGTCACGGTCGATATACATGTTGAGCGCATTGGCACCGCCCGCGGAGAGATATCCGCCGATGGTGGTGGTGACTACGAGCCATAGGTCGGGCACGCCTTGAGCGGCAAGAAACATCACCGGAACGGTGGTGATCAGCAGCAACTCGATGATGCGCGGCTTGGTAAGTGCCACGAATGCCTTGATGCGGGCCCCGAACGGGCGCTGGCCCACTGGGCTCGGAGTCAAGGCGACCCCTGCGGGTCGGGACTCGACGGCCGTCACGCACACCCCTGACAGAGAAATCCCAGCAAGCTCCGGGCATGAAGGCCCGGTAAAGACTTGCGCGAACCAGACCACTGTAGACGTTGCGGATACGCCCCTCTTCGCGGGGGTGGGGTCGTGTTGGGGTGGCGCAGAAGTGAACGGTGGCGCTCATACGGGAGGCGAACTCCGCAGGTCGCCCGCACTGTGGAAAGGGCAGAAGTGAGGCCTTGTTCCGGGGGTAGGCTCGGCAATGCCCGGTGCGGTAACAGCCACCGGTTTACAAACAGTGGAGAGGAGCCCTGACTCAGGGTGAGCACCAAGCCGACCACCACAGACCTCCAGTGGACCGAATTGGACCAGCGGGCCGTGGACACTGTCCGCGTCCTCGCCGCGGACGCCGTACAGAAGGTCGGAAACGGCCACCCGGGTACGGCGATGAGCCTGGCTCCTGCCGCGTACACCCTCTTCCAGAAGGTGATGCGCCACGACCCGGCGGACGCCGACTGGACCGGCCGTGACCGGTTCGTCCTTTCCGCGGGCCACTCCAGCCTGACGCTCTACATCCAGCTCTACCTGGCCGGTTACGGCCTGGAACTGGACGATCTCAAGGCCTTCCGCACCTGGGGCTCCAAGACCCCCGGCCACCCGGAGTACGGCCACACCACCGGTGTCGAGACGACGACCGGCCCCCTCGGCCAGGGTGTCGCCAACGCCGTGGGCATGGCGATGGCCTCCCGTTACGAGCGCGGCCTGTTCGACCCGGAGGCGGCCCCCGGCACCTCCCCGTTCGACCACACCGTCTGGGTCATCGCCGGTGACGGCTGCCTCCAGGAGGGCATCTCCGCCGAGGCGTCCTCGCTGGCCGGCCACCAGAAGCTCGGCAACCTGGTGCTCCTGTGGGACGACAACCACATCTCGATCGAGGGCGACACGGAGACCGCGGTCTCCGAGGACACCCTCAAGCGGTACGAGTCCTACGGCTGGCACGTCCAGCGCGTCGACCAGTCGCCCAGCGGCGACCTGGACCCCGAGGGCCTCTACCGGGCGCTGCTGGCCGCCAAGGCCGAGACGGAGCGCCCGTCGTTCATCGCGGCCCGTTCGATCATCGCCTGGCCCGCCCCGAACGCCCAGAACACCGAGGCCGCGCATGGCTCGGCGCTCGGCGACGAGGAGATCGCGGCCACCAAGCGGGTGCTCGGCTTCGACCCCGAGAAGACCTTCGAGGTCTCCGACGAGGTCATCTCGCACACCCGTGAGGCACTGGACCGCGGCCGCGAGGCCAAGGCCGCGTGGGAGAAGTCCTTCGCCGCGTGGCGCACCGCCAGCCCCGAGCGCGCCGCCGAGTTCGACCGCATCGCCGCCGGCGAGCTGCCCGAGGGCTGGGAGGACAAGCTCCCCGTCTTCGAGGCCGGCCACGGTGTCGCCACCCGTGCGGCCTCCGGCAAGGTCCTGCAGGCGCTCGGCGGGGTCATCCCCGAGCTGTGGGGCGGCTCGGCCGACCTGGCCGGCTCGAACAACACCACGATCGACAAGACGTCGTCGTTCCTCCCGGTCGGCAACCCGCTGCCCGAGGCCGACCCGTACGGCCGGACGATCCACTTCGGCATCCGCGAGCACGCGATGGCCGCGGCCATGAACGGCATCGCGCTGCACGGCAACACCCGCATCTACGGCGGCACCTTCCTGGTGTTCTCCGACTACATGCGCAACGCCGTGCGCCTGTCCGCGCTGATGCACCTGCCGGTGACGTACGTGTGGACGCACGACTCGGTCGGCCTCGGCGAGGACGGTCCGACGCACCAGCCGGTGGAGCACATCGCCTCGCTGCGCGCCATCCCGGGTCTCAACGTCGTCCGCCCGGCCGACGCCAACGAGACCACGATCGCCTGGCGCGAGATCCTGCGCCGCTACACCAAGGTGTTCGGCAAGGGCGCCCCGCACGGTCTGGCGCTGACCCGCCAGGGTGTGCCGACGTACCCGCCGAACGACGACGCGGCCAAGGGCGGCTACGTCCTGTTCGAGGCCGAGGGCGGCGAGCCGCAGGCCGTTCTGATCGGTACGGGCTCCGAGGTCCAGCTGGCCGTCGAGGCGCGGGACGAGCTCCAGGCGGCCGGTGTGCCGACCCGTGTGGTCTCGATGCCGTGTGTCGAGTGGTTCGAGGAGCAGGACCAGGAGTACAAGGACAGCGTGCTGCCGCCGTCCGTCAAGGCCCGTGTCGCGGTCGAGGCCGGTATCGGTCTGACCTGGCACCGGTACGTGGGCGACGCGGGCCGGATCGTCTCGCTGGAGCACTTCGGTGCCTCGGCCGACGCCAAGGTCCTCTTCCGCGAGTTCGGCTTCACCGCCGGCCACGTGGCCGCCGCCGCCCGGGAATCTCTCGCCGCCACCGCGCGCTGACCCGGTCATACGACAAGTAGGAGATGCAATTCTCATGACAGACGCACTCAAGCGCCTCTCCGACGAGGGCGTGGCGATCTGGCTGGATGACCTGTCCCGTACACGGATCACCTCCGGCAACCTGGCCGAGCTGATCGACCAGAGCCACGTCGTGGGTGTCACGACCAACCCGTCGATCTTCCAGAAGGCGATCTCCGAGGGCCACGGTTACGACCAGCAGCTCACCGACCTCGCCACCCGCAAGGTCACGGTCGACGAGGCCATCCGCATGATCACGACGGCCGACGTCCGCGACGCGGCCGACATCCTGCGCCCGGTCTTCGACGCCACCGACGGCCAGGACGGCCGGGTCTCCATCGAGGTCGACCCGCGCCTGGCCCACCGCACGGCGGCCACCGTCGCCGAGGCCAAGCAGCTGGCCTGGCTGGTGGACCGGCCGAACACACTCATCAAGATCCCGGCGACGAAGGCCGGCCTGCCGGCGATCACCGAGGTCATCGGCAAGGGCATCAGCGTCAACGTGACGCTGATCTTCTCGCTGGAGCGCTACCGCGAGGTCATGGACGCCTATCTGGCGGGCCTGGAGAAGGCGAAGGCCGCGGGCCTGGACCTCTCCAAGATCCACTCGGTGGCCTCGTTCTTCGTGTCCCGTGTGGACAGCGAGATCGACAAGCGTCTGGACGCCGTGGGCACCGACGAGGCGAAGGCGCTGAAGGGCAAGGCCGCTCTGGCCAACGCCCGCCTCGCCTACGAGGCGTACGAGGAGGTCTTCTCCTCCGACCGCTGGGCGGCCCTGGACAGGGCCCGCGCCAACAAGCAGCGTCCGCTGTGGGCCTCCACGGGCGTGAAGGACCCCGCGTACAAGGACACCCTGTACGTGGACGACCTGGTCGCCCCCGGCACGGTGAACACCATGCCCGAGGGCACCCTGAACGCCACGGCGGACCACGGACAGATCACGGGCAACACCGTCGCCGGCACCTACGAGCAGGCACGTGCCGAGCTCGACGCCGTCGGGAAGCTCGGGATCAGCTACGACGACGTCGTCCAGCTCCTCGAGGACGAGGGCGTCGAGAAGTTCGAGGCTGCCTGGATCGACCTGCTCAACTCCACCGAGGCCGAGCTCAAGCGCCTCGCTCCTTCGGAGGGCTGACCACCTTGTCTGGTGTTCCCGGAGTGAACCCGCTCCGTGACGCACAGGACCGACGGCTCCCGCGTATCGCGGGGCCGTCGGGCCTGGTGATCTTTGGCGTCACGGGCGATTTGTCCCGTAAAAAGCTGATGCCCGCCGTCTACGACCTGGCCAACCGCGGCCTGCTGCCGCCGGGCTTCTCGCTCATCGGTTTCGCACGCCGCGAGTGGCAGGACGAGGACTTCGCCCAGGAGGTCCACGACGCCGTCAAGCAGCACGCGCGTACGCCGTTCCGTGAAGAGGTCTGGCAGCAGCTCATCCAGGGGATGCGCTTCGTCCAGGGCAACTTCGACGACGACGACGCCTTCGAGACCCTGAAGGACACGATCCAGGAGCTCGACAAGGCACAGGGCACGGGAGGCAACTTCGCCTTCTACCTGTCCGTACCGCCGAAGTTCTTCCCCAAGGTCGTCCAGCAGCTCAAGAAGCACGGGCTGGCGGACCAGAAGGAGGGCTCCTGGCGGCGTGCCGTCATCGAGAAGCCGTTCGGGCACGACCTCACCAGCGCGCAGGAGCTCAACCAGCTCGTGCACGATGTGTTCCCGCCGAACGAGGTCTTCCGTATCGACCACTACCTCGGCAAGGAGACGGTCCAGAACATCCTGGCGCTGCGCTTCGCCAACACGATGTTCGAGCCGATCTGGAACAGGTCGTACGTCGACCACATCCAGATCACGATGGCCGAGGACATCGGCATCGGCGGCCGGGCCGGCTACTACGACGGCATCGGCGCGGCCCGTGACGTCATCCAGAACCACCTGCTCCAGCTGCTGGCGCTGACCGCGATGGAGGAGCCCGGCTCCTTCCACCCGAAGGCCCTGGTCGCCGAGAAGCTCAAGGTGCTCACGGCGGTGGAGCTGCCGGAGGACCTGGGCAAGCACACCGTGCGCGGCCAGTACGCGCACGCGTGGCAGGGCGGCGAGGAGGTCCCCGGCTATCTGGAGGAGGACGGTATCGACCCCAAGTCGAAGACCGACACCTTCGCCGCGATCAAGCTGACGATCAACAACCGCCGCTGGGCGGGCGTGCCGTTCTATCTCCGTACCGGAAAGCGGCTCGGCCGCCGGGTCACGGAGATCGCGGTCGTCTTCAAGCGCGCCCCGTACCTGCCCTTCGAGTCCGGTGCGACGGAGGAGCTGGGCGGCAACGCCCTGGTCATCCGGGTGCAGCCGGACGAGGGCGTCACGGTGCGGTTCGGCTCCAAGGTGCCCGGTACCTCCATGGAGGTACGGGACGTCACGATGGACTTCGCGTACGGCGAGTCCTTCACGGAGTCCAGCCCGGAGGCGTACGAGCGGCTTCTCCTGGATGTCCTGCTCGGCGACGCCAACCTCTTCCCGCGCCACCAGGAGGTCGAGCTCTCCTGGAACATCCTCGACCCGATCGAGGAGTACTGGGACAAGCACGGCAAGCCCGCCCAGTACGCGGCCGGCACCTGGGGTCCGGCCGAGGCCGACGAGATGCTCGCACGCGACGGACGGAGCTGGCGCCGGCCATGAAGATCGATCTCACGGAAACCACGTCCAGCAAGATCAACCAGGCCCTGGTGTCGGCCCGCCGTTCCATCGGCACCCCGGCCATCGGAATGGTGCTCACCCTCGTCGTGGTCACCGACGAGGAGAACGCCTACGACGCCCTCCGGGCGGCGGCCGACTCCTCTCGCGAGCACCCCTCGCGGATCATCGCGGTGATCAAGCGGATCAGCCGTTCGCCGCGCAGCCGGCGTGACGCCCGCCTCGACGCCGAGGTGCGGGTCGGTTCCGACTCGGGCTCCGGCGAGACCGTCGTCCTGCGTCTGCACGGCGAGCTGGCCAACCACGCCCAGTCGGTCGTCCTGCCGCTGCTGCTGCCGGACGCCCCGGTCGTGGTGTGGTGGCCCGAGGACGCCCCGGCGGACCCGGCCAAGGACCCGCTGGGTGCGCTGGCCCAGCGCCGTATCACCGACACGTACTCGGCCGAGCACCCGCTCGACGAGCTCGCGGTGCGTGCGGCGACGTACCAGCCGGGTGACACCGACCTGGCGTGGACCCGCATCACGCCGTGGCGCTCGATGCTGGCGGCCGCGCTCGACCAGCAGCCCGCCCAGGTCGTCTCGGCGACGGTCGAGGGCGAGTCGGACAACCCGAGCTGCGAACTGCTGGCCATGTGGCTCGCGGACCGGCTCGGTGTCCCGGTGGAGCGCACCCTGTCCGCCGGTCCCGGTCTGACGGCCGTGCGGCTGGAGACCAGGAACGGTGTCATCGTTCTGGACCGGGCCGACGGTTCCCTGGCCACGCTCTCCATGGTGGGCCAGCCGGACCGTGCGGTGGCGCTGAAGCGGCGGGAGACCGCCGAGCTCCTCGCGGAGGAGCTGCGGCGGCTGGACCCGGACAACATCTACGAGGCCACGGTGAAGTTCGGCGTGGAGCGTCTCGGCGGTCCCACCGAGGCGTCCTCGGTCGGTGCCGGTCACAAGCCGTCGTCCCCGGCCGGTGCCGCGGCCCCGGCCGCGAAGAAGGCCGCGGCCAAGAAGGCGGCCTCGAAGTGAGTGCTCCGCAGCTCGTCGTGCACCGCGACAAGGAGCTGATGGCCCAGGCCGCGGCGGCCCGGCTGATCACGAAGATCGTGGACGCCCAGGCCGCGCGCGGATCGGCCTCGGTGGTCCTCACCGGCGGGCGCAACGGCAACGGCCTGCTGGCCGCGCTCGCCGGTTCGCCCGCGCGGGACGCGATCGACTGGTCGCGGCTCGACCTGTGGTGGGGCGACGAGCGGTTCCTGCCCGAGGGCGATCCGGAGCGCAACGTCACGCAGGCCCGCGAGGCCCTGCTGGACGCGGTGGCCCTGGACCCGTCCCGGGTGCACGCGATGCCCGCGTCGGACGGTCCCTATGGCGGTGACGCGGATGCCGCCGCCGCGGGGTACGCGGCCGAACTGGCTGCCGCGGCGGGCCCGGAGGACCACGGGCCCGTACCGACGTTCGATGTGCTGATGCTGGGCGTCGGCCCGGACACGCATGTCGCGTCGCTCTTCCCGGAGTTGCCGGCGGTACGGGAGACCGAGCGCACCGTCGTCGGTGTGCACGGCGCTCCCAAGCCGCCGCCCACCCGTGTCTCGCTCACGCTGCCCGCCATCCGGGCCGCGCGCGAGGTGTGGCTCCTGGCGGCCGGTGAGGACAAGGCCGAGGCGGCGGAGATCGCGCTGTCCGGTGCCGGGGAGATCCAGGCCCCGGCGGCGGGCGCGTACGGCCGCAGCCGCACGCTGTGGCTGCTGGACGCGGCGGCGGCCTCGCGGCTGCCGCGTGCGCTCTACCCGCCTGCCTCCGCGTAGGCACTGGTCGTCCGAGGCCCGGTTCCGCTCCCAGGAGCGGGCCGGGCCTCCGTCGTGCCAGGGTGGCACCATGGTGCGAATCGGGACTGTGGTGATGGGCGCGTCGGACGTACGGCGCGCTGCGGACTTCTGGATGGCGGCGCTGGGCTATGTGGAGCGTGAGCCGCTCGAGAACGACTGGGTGGTGCTGGTCCCGGCCGAGGGGCCGGGCGCCGGACTGGCCCTGGGGCGGAGCGAGTCGCCCGTGCAGGAGGTGCCGCGCGTCCACCTCGATCTGTACACCGACGAGCAGGACGCCGAGGTGGCCCGGCTGACGGGGCTGGGGGCGCAGCCGGTGGCGTGGGAGCTCTATCCGCCGGATCCGGACTTCGTGGTTCTCGCGGACACCGAGGGCAACCGCTTCTGCGTCATCGATACGACGCACGGCTGACCACCCGCGCGCCTCAGGTGCGCTCCAGGAACGGCTCCAGCAGGCCGGGCACGGCCTCCGCGGCGAAGGTGAGGCCTTCGGAGGCGTCGGTGTCGTGCGCGGTGTACGCACCGGCCCCGGCTGCCGTCGTGGCGGTGACGCTCAGCAGTCCTGCCCGGCGCTGGAAGCAGGACTGCTTCACCGTCCAGCCGATCACCCCGGTCCGCTGCAGGGCTGCCGTGGAGCGCCGGACGGTGCCGGACCGGGTCACGAGGTAGTCGCCGCTGACGGTGTGCCCCAGTGCCCGGTACGCGTCGAGGGCCAGCAGCACGGCGAGGGGGAGGAACACCACGGCACAGGCCGTCGCGATCCACAGCAGTACGGGCGTGAGTGCGGCGCCCAGAACAGCCAGGGTCAGCACGGGGACCAGAACGGCCCCCAGCGCGCGGCGCAGCCGCCTGCTCCGGGCCGCGCGGGGGTGGGCGGTCAGCGTGGCACCGGTCGGGGTCCTCGTCTCGCGCAGGACCTCGCCCGCGATCGTGTCGGCCAGCGGGCGGGGCGCCGCCGGGAGCAGGGTGTTGTGGTCGGCGCCCTGTGATTCCTCGTCCTTGGTCAGCCCCGTGGTGATCGCGTCCACCCGCGCGGCGCCGAACAGCCGTACGCCGAGCGGTTCCACCAGGTCCACGCCGCGCAGCCGCTGTTCCTCGACGGAGAGGGAGCGGGAGGTCAGCAGTCCCCGCCGCACGCGCAGGGTGCCGCCGGGTTCGCGTTCCAGACGGTAGTTCCACCACATCTCGACCCAGAGGCCGAGTGCCCCGACGACACCGGCGGCCAGGGCGGCTCCCGCCATGACCGCGATCGCCCGGACCAGCGGGGTGTCGAGGAACCGGTCGGCGACCCAGTCGATCACCTCTCCCTGCACCCCGGCCCATTCGCTGATCTGCAGCAGACCGCCGACCGCGGCACCGCCCAGCGCGGGGGCGACGAAGGAGACCGGTGCGTAGCGGATCCAGCGCGGGTCGAGCGTGGCCAGTTCGCCCTCGCGGTGCGTCCCGGAGCCTGACTCCGCGGCACGGTCGAGGAGTTCGTGGCGAAGCCGCTCCCCCTCCGCCCGGGAGACGGGGTCCAGCTCCAGGGTGGATTCGCCGCCCGTATGTTCGCCGGTGCCGATGCGCACCGTGACCAGGTCGAGGAGCCGAAGGTGCACGGGGGCGGTGAGGTCGACGCTGCGGATCCGCGTCCGGTCCAGTGAGCGCCGTCTGACCAGCAGAAGTCCGGTGTGCAGATCGACGCGTTCGGGGCCGATGCGGTAGCGGGTGCGCCGCCACCGCACGTAGTCACCGGCGGCGGCGCACCCGATCAGGACGGCCGCCCCGGCCAGCGCCCAGCCGATGGCCCGCGTGTATCCGAACCGGCCGGACAGCGCGAGGACGGCCGGTACGGCCGCGCCGGCCACGACTCCTGCCGTGACGAGCGCGGTGACCAGCACCGTGCGCGGGTGGATCCGCCGCCACCGGAGGTCCTCGGCCGCGGCGGTGCTCACGTGGCGTCCCCGGGCGTGGCCTGCGTGACCCTGGTCAGCCGTTCGACGAGCTCGGCCGCGGCCTCGTGGCCGAGGCCCTCGATCCGCACGGCCCCCTTGGCGGACGCGGTGGTGACCGTGACCGTGGCCAGTCCGAAGAGCTGCTCCAGCGGGCCGCGCACCGTGTCCACCGTCTGGATGCGGGACATCGGCGCGATCCGCCACTCCTGCAGGAAGACACCGGTCCGTACGTAGACCGCGTCGTCGGTGACCTCCCACCGATGGGTGCGGAACCACCAGAGGGGGAAGAGGACGGCGCACAGCAGGCCGATGACCGCCAGCGCCGCCGCGGGCACCAGCAGCCACAACCTGGCCGGAGCGATGAAGGCTCCCAGCAAGCCCAGCACGGCCACCGGAGCGGCCGTCAGCAGCAGCCACTGGGCCCGCCACCATCCGACGGCCCGCGGAGCCGGTGTGTTCCGTGGCGGCCTGAGTGCTACCGTCCCCGCCCCCCAGCCCATCGGCTCAGCGACCCCGCAGCGTGCGGTACGCGGAGACGAGGGCTGCGGTGGAGCTGTCGAGCTCCTCCGCGCCGGTGCCGTCGGTCAGGACCGGCTCGATCTTCCTGGCGAGGACCTTGCCGAGTTCGACGCCCCACTGGTCGAAGGAGTCGATGTTCCAGACGGCACCCTGGACGAAGACCTTGTGCTCGTACAGCGCGATCAGCTGGCCGAGCACCGACGGGGTGAGCCGGTCGGCGAGGATCGTGGTCGTCGGGTGGTTGCCGCGGAACGTCTTGTGCGGAACGAGCTCCTCGGCGACGCCCTCCGCGCGGACCTCGTCGGGCGTCTTGCCGAAGGCGAGGGCCTGGGTCTGGGCGAAGAAGTTGGCCATCAGCAGGTCGTGCTGGGCGATCAGGCCGGGCAGCAGGTCGCCGACGGGCGCGGCGAAGCCGATGAAGTCCGCCGGGATGACCTTGGTGCCCTGGTGGATCAGCTGATAGTAGGCGTGCTGGCCGTTGGTGCCGGGGGTGCCCCAGACGACGGGGCCGGTCTGCCAGTCGACCGGATTGCCGTCCCGGTCCACGGACTTGCCGTTGGACTCCATGTCCAGCTGCTGCAAGTACGCGGTGAACTTGGACAGGTAGTGGCTGTAGGGCAGCACGGCGTGGGACTGGGCGTCGAAGAACGCGCCGTACCAGACACCCAGCAGACCCAGCAGGAGCGGGGCGTTCTCCTCGGCGGGCGCGGTGCGGAAGTGCTCGTCGACGAGGTGGAACCCGTCGAGCATCTCGCGGAACCGGTCCGGACCGATGGCGATCATCAGCGAGAGGCCGATCGCCGAGTCGAAGGAGTAGCGGCCGCCGACCCAGTCCCAGAACTCGAACATGTTCGCCGTGTCGATACCGAAGTCCGTGACCTTCTCCGTATTGGTCGACAGCGCCACGAAGTGCTTGGCGACGGCGTCCTGACCGGCCCTCAGCTCGGTGAGCAGCCAGTCGCGGGCGGAGGTGGCGTTGGTGATCGTCTCGATCGTGGTGAAGGTCTTGGACGCGACGATGAACAGCGTCTCCGCCGGGTCGAGGCCCTGTACGGCCTCGTGCAGGTCCGCGCCGTCGACGTTGGACACGAATCGGACGGTGAGCGAGCGGTCCGTGAAGGAGCGCAGCACCTCGTACGCCATGGCGGGGCCGAGGTCGGAGCCGCCGATGCCGATGTTCACGATGTTCTTGATGGGCTTGCCGGTGTGACCGGTCCACTCGCCCGCCCTGACCCGGTCGGAGAAGGCGGCCATCTTGTCGAGGACGGCGTGCACGGCCGGCACCACGTTCTCGCCGTCGACCTCGATCACGGCGTCGCGCGGGGCGCGGAGCGCGGTGTGCAGGACGGCCCGGTCCTCGGTGGTGTTGATCTTCTCGCCGCGGAACATCGCGTCCCGCAGCCCGGCGACGTCCGTGGCGACGGCGAGCTCGCGCAGCAGGCCCAGCGTCTCGTCGGTGACCAGGTGCTTGGCGTAGTCGATGTGGAGGTCGCCGACCCGGAGGGTGTACGCGCTCCCGCGGTCCGGCGCGTCCGCGAACAGCTGACGCAGATGGGTGCCGCCGAGCTCCTCACGGTGCTTGCCGAGAGCCGTCCACTCGGGAGTCTGATTGAGCTTCGTTCGGCTTTGTGCGTTCATCCGGGAAATCGCCCACTTCTTCTCGTACCTGCAACATCCCCGCTGCCCCTCCAACCTAATTGATCTGAAGGGCGCGACGGGGCAGCAGCGGACCGTGGGACGACATACGGATTCCGGCCGGGCACCCGTGGGGTGACCGGCCGGTGAACAGCTCTCAGATTTCGCCGCGGAGTTTCGCGAGGGCTTCGGCGAGGATCGCTTCGCCGTCCGCGTCGCTGCGCCGCTCGCGCACGTACGCCAGGTGCGTCTTGTACGGCTCGGTGCGCGGTGGTGCCGGCGGATTGTCCCGGTCCTGGCCGGCCGGGAAGCCGCACCGCGGGCAGTCCCAGGTCTCCGGTACCTGCGCGTCATGGGCGAAGCTCGGCTGCGTCTCGTGCTCGTTCGAGCACCAGAAGGAGATGCGGAGGCGCGGCGCGGACTCGCCGCGCTCGGCCTCCCCCATCGGCCCCGCTCCGACCCGGCTTCCCCGGATCGCGTTGCCACTTGCCACGGTCGTAACTCCCTGCGTGATGGTGCTCGAAGATGCCCCAGTCTACGTAAGGCCCAACGCGCGTCCAGTGGAAGGAGTTACACCCTCACCGGGAATCGCGAACGACGGGTCAGCTGTCCAGCTTGATGAGCAGACCAAGGACGACAATGCACGCGAACCAGGCCAGACCAACCACAACGGTGATGCGGTCGAGGTTACGCTCGGCGACCGACGAGCCGCCCACGGACGACTGCATTCCGCCACCGAACATGTCGGAGAGGCCGCCGCCCTTTCCCTTGTGCATCAGCACCAGCAGCATCAGCAGCAGGCTGAAGACGATCAGGGCGATCTCGAACGCCAAAATCACGGCTGGTCCCTACTTTCCGGAATCTTTAGGACTGCATGTACGAACAGCGGGGGCCTGAGGGGGATACCCCTCTCGGCCCCCGCAAGGGTACGACGGATCGGCGCTACCGCATACTCACTGGTCGCGGAAGCGGACGATCTTGACGAACTCGTCGGCGTCCAGGGCGGCGCCGCCGATGAGCGCACCGTCCACATCGGGCTGCGCCATGATGGCCGCGACGTTGCCGGACTTCACCGAGCCGCCGTACTGGATACGGACGGCGTCGGCCAGTTCCTGCGAGTACAGCTCGGCGAGCCGGCGGCGGATCGCACCGCAGACCTCCTGGGCGTCCTCGGGGGTGGCGACCTCGCCGGTCCCGATGGCCCAGACCGGCTCGTACGCGATCACGATGGACTCGGCCTGCTCGGCCGGGACGTCCTTCAGGGCGCCGTCGAGCTGCGCGAGGGTGTAGGAGACCTGCTCACCGGCCTTGCGGATGTCCAGGCCCTCACCGACGCAGAGGATCGGCGTCAGACCGTGCTTGTAGGCGGCCTTCACCTTGGCGTTGCAGATCTCGTCGTTCTCGCTGTGGTACTGGCGGCGCTCGCTGTGGCCGACGGCCACGTACGTGCACTTCAGCTTGGCGAGCATCGGGCCGGAGATCTCACCGGTGTACGCGCCGGAGTCGTGCGCGGAGATGTCCTGGGCGCCGTACTTGATCTTCAGCTTGTCGCCGTCGATCAGGGTCTGCACGGAGCGCAGGTCGGTGAAGGGCGGCAGGACGGCGACCTCTACGGCGTCGTAGTCCTTGTCGGCCAGCGCGAAGGCGAGCTTCTGGGTGTGGGCGATGGCCTCGAGGTGGTTGAGGTTCATCTTCCAGTTGCCCGCCATCAGCGGGGTGCGGGTGCTCATTAAGGGTCAGTCCTCCAGTGCGGCGAGGCCGGGAAGCGTCTTGCCCTCGAGGTATTCGAGGCTGGCGCCGCCACCGGTCGAGATGTGGCCGAATGCGTTCTCGTCGAAGCCCAGGATGCGGACGGCGGCTGCGGAGTCCCCGCCGCCGACGACGCTGAAGGCCGGGGAGTCGACGAGGGCCTGGGCGACCGCCTTGGTGCCCTCGGCGTAGTCGGGGTGCTCGAAGACGCCCATCGGGCCGTTCCAGAAGACGGTGGCCGCGTCGGCGAGCTTCGAGGCGTAGAGCTTGTTGGTCTCCGGGCCGTTGTCCAGACCCATCACGCCGGCCGGAATGGCGTCGGCGGCGACGGTGGTGGGATGGCCCGGGGTCTTGGCCTTGAGGTCCGGGAACTGCGCCGAGACGACGACGTCGACGGGGAGCACGAACTCCACGCCCTTCTCCTCGGCACGCTTGAGGTAGCCGAGCACCGCCGGGATCTGGTCCTCCTGGAGGAGGGAGCTGCCGACCTCGTGGCCCTGGGCCTTGAGGAAGGTGTAGGCCATGCCGCCTCCGATGAGGATGCGGTCCGCCTTCTCCAGCAGGTGGTCGATCACGCCGAGCTTGTCGGAGACCTTGGAACCGCCGAGGACCACGACGTAGGGGCGCGTGACGTCCTCGGTGAGCTTCTTGAGAACGCCGACCTCGGTGGCGATCAGGCCGCCGGCCGCGTGCGGCAGCCGGGCCGGAAGGTCGAAGACCGAGGCGTGCTTGCGGTGGACGGCACCGAAGCCGTCGCCCACGTACACGTCGGCGAGCTCGGCGAGCTGATCGGCGAAGGCGCCGCGCTCGGCGTCGTCCTTCGACGTCTCGCCGGCGTTGAAGCGGAGGTTCTCGATGACGGCGACCCGGCCGTCGGTGAGGGCGCCGACCGTGGCGCGGGCGGACTCGCCGACGGTGTCGGTCGCGAAGGCGACCTCGGCACCGAGCAGCTCACCGAGGCGCGCGGCCGCGGGAGCCAGCGAGAACGCCGGGTCCGGGGCGCCCTTGGGGCGGCCGAGGTGCGAGGCGACGACGACCCGCGCGCCGGCTTCGGCGAGCCTGGCGACCGTCGGCTGGACGGCGCGGATGCGGCCGTCGTCGGTGATCGTGGTGCCGTCGAGCGGCACGTTGAGGTCGGCGCGGACGAATACCCGCTTTCCGGCGACCCCTTCGGCGAGAAGTTCGTCGATCGTCTTCATCTTGTTTGCGGTACTCCTTGGAAGGACGGATGAGCACGCAAGGGGCTCGGACGGCGCCACGTTGCGCCGCCCGAGCCCCTTGCTCACATCGAGATGCCTGCCGATCCGAGGATCAGAGCTGCTCGCCGACGAAGACCGTCAGGTCGACGAGGCGGTTGGAGTAACCCCACTCGTTGTCGTACCAGCCGAGGATCTTCACCGACGTACCCTCCTGGACCATGGTCAGGGAGGAGTCGAAGGTGCAGGACGACGGGTCGCCGACGATGTCGGAGGACACGATCGGGTCCTCGGTGTAGGTCAGGAAACCCTTGAGGTCGCCGTCGTCGGAGGCCTTCTTGAACGCGGCGTTGACCTCGTCCTTGGTGACCTCGCGCTGCAGCGTCACGACGAGGTCGGTAGCGGAACCGGTCGGGACCGGGACGCGCATCGCGATGCCGTCGAGCTTGCCCTTGAGCTGCGGCAGGACCAGAGCGGTCGCCTTGGCGGCACCGGTCGTGGTCGGAATGATGTTCTCGGCCGCGGCGCGGGCGCGACGCAGGTCCGAGTGCGGGAAGTCCAGGATCCGCTGGTCGTTGGTGTACGCGTGGACCGTCGTCATCAGGCCCTTGACGATGCCGAAGTTCTCGTCGAGAACCTTGGCCATCGGCGCCACACAGTTGGTGGTGCAGGAGGCGTTGGAGATGACGTGGTGGTTGGCCGCGTCGTACTTGTCCTGGTTGACGCCCATCACGATGGTGATGTCCTCGTCCTTGGCCGGAGCCGAGATGAGGACCTTCTTGGCGCCACCCGCGATGTGCTTCGCCGCGTCGGCCTTCTTGGTGAAGATGCCGGTCGACTCGATCACGATGTCGACGCCCAGCTGACCCCAGGGGATGTCGGCCGGGTTGCGCTCGGAGAGCACCTTGATGGTGTGACCGTCGACGGTGATGGTGTCGGCGGTGTGGCTCACCTCTGCCTTGAGACGACCCAGAATGGTGTCGTACTTCAGCAGGTGGGCCGTGGTCGCAGTGTCACCCAGGTCGTTGACAGCCACGATCTCGATGTCCGCACCCTGCTCCAGCAGCGCGCGGAAGTAGTTACGACCGATGCGGCCAAAGCCGTTGATGCCTACGCGGATCGTCACGAACCGATCTCCTCGTTAGGTACGCCGGTTTTCGACGCCGGCGAGTTGTATGGGATGTCCCCGACCGCCTCCGACCCTACCTCTCCGAGGGCCCGGTAGTGACATCGAGTAGGGACGGAACGGACGGCGAGGTCCGTACTCCCGAGTAGGAATACGGACCTCCGTCACTGCGCCGATCGCACGGGCGGGGCGCCGGCCCCGCCCGTGCGATCGTTACGGAGCGTCAACGCCCCAGGCTTCTCAGCGCCTTTCCGATCAACTGCTTCCGCTCGACGGCACCGGCCACGTGTTCGAGGCCGAAGCCGAGCAGCACGGTGTCACGGGTCGTGACGGCGGCCTGCGAATGGAACAGCGGTCCGGAACGGGTCCAGTCGGCCGTGTTCTGCGGGCTGCCGGCCGGCGCCCCGGGAGTGCTCCAGGGGCCGAGGGCGGTCTCGAAGCCCTCGGTGTCCCGGGACGTCCCGCCGACGACGAGCTCGGTGTCGTCCACGAAGACCCCGATGCCGCCCGAGCCCGGGTCGGTGACGTAGGAGACCGAGAGCTCGACCTGCTTGCCCGCGTACGCGCCGAGGTCCACGGAGACCTGCTGCCAGCCGTTGGAGCTGCCCGTGAACCGGTGCCAGCCGCCGGTGGTCCCGGTACCGGTGCAGGCGTCTCCGCCCACGGTCAGGTAGTGGGTGAGGAAGGGGTGGAGCTGGGCGTAGTAGCCCTCCTCGCAGTCCGTGGGCAGGCCGGTGTCGGTGCCGCCGTTGGCGTCGGGCAGGGTCGTCCAGTCGTCCTGGCCCACGGTGCGGGCCTCGACGACGACGTTGTCGTACCCCTCCTCGGTGTCGTAGCTGAGCTGGAACCGCAGGCCGGGGTCGTCCGCCGCGGTGGTGCCCGTCAGGTCGACGGTGCGCGAGAGCCTCTTGTAGGAGGCGTCCTGGTGGGTGGCGGCGGCGAACCAGGAGCCCTCGTACGGCTCGAAGGGTGTGCGGACCCCCGGGTAGTCACCCGCCGCGGCGCTGCGGAACTGGGGGAACTCCTCCGGGTCCAGCGTGTCGGAGGTGACCGTGTACGCGCCCGCCGCCTCCAGGGCGTTGTCCGGGACGTCGCCGAGCGTTCCCGTCGCCCCGGACAGCCGTCCGGAGCCTGCGAAGGAGGGCGGGGACTTGAGCCCGACCCTGTTGTACGCACCGAGGTAGTACTGGGAGAAGTCGTCGGTGCCCCCGGCGCCGGTGACGTTCCCGCCCGCCTGCTCGCCGGCGTTGATCAGCTTCCCGCCCTCGTTGACGTAGGAACGGACCGCGAGCATGGTCGCGGCAGCCGGGCGCTGCGCTCCGGTGTACCAGAGGACGGTGCGGAAGTGGCCGAGCACCCCGAGGGCGTGCGGGGCGCCGTTCGCGGCGACGTCCCAGACGGCCGCTCCGTGCCCGTTGGCCGCGAGCGCCCCGGTGTACGCGGCGGTGTGCCGGGCGGGGGCGCCCTCATCGGCGATCACCAGGGTGTCGCCGCGCGGCCGGTCGGCGACGGTGTAGGTGAAGGGGGTGCTGGAGGTGCGCTTGCCGGCCGTCGTGCGGCCGGTGAACCAGACCGTGACGGTGTCGCCCTCGTCGGCGTCCTCGACCTCGGCGCGGTACTGGTCGAAGTGGAGGTTGTCCTCGCCGCCGTAGGTCTCGCCGCCCTCCCAGGCCTTGAGCCGCTCGGTGTGCGTACGGCCGCCGTCGATGCGGTAGTTGAGGCGCTTGTCGCGGACGGACTTGCGGACGGTGACCGCCACTTCCTGGTCGCCGCCGCGGGCGTAGGAGGTGGTGAAGGCGTCAGGGGTGAAGTCGGGCGCGTCGATGCCGACCGGGGAGACCGGCCGGTCGGGGTGAGCGGCGGACTCGGCGACCGCGAGCGCGAACGGGACGTTCTTGGCGAACTCCTGCTGGATCAGCTTCTCGTCGTCCGGGAAGCGGAAGATCGAGCCGCAGTCGGCCGGTTCCCACGCGTCGTCGGGGTCGACCCGGGAGGCGGTTGCGCACGTCGACATCTCCGGCGTGAACATCATCATCCTGTTGACGTTGGCCGCGTGTCCGTCGGCCTCGCCGTTGGTGACGTACAGCTCGGAGGAGACCTGTGGGCGGTATCCCGGGACGGCGGACTTCTCGGGCGTTCCGGCGAGCGCCTTGTAGACGATGTCGTCGGGTGTGTCCGTGGCGACCTGCCAGCCCACCCCGTACAGCAACAGCTGTGCGGCGGAGTGGTAGTTGATCCCGTACTGGAAGCCGATGCGCTTCTGGAAGGCGTCCAGCGCCCTGGTCTCCGGCTCGGAGGAGGGCGCGGTGCCGCGGAAGGTCTCGTCGCCCGGGTCCGGCGACGAACCCTCGTTGTCGTAGCCCCACTTGTAGCGGAAGTTGCGGTTGAGGTCGACGCCGTCGCCGGGGGTGACGGTGCCGTCGCCGTTGTTGTCGCGGAGGTTCTTGCGCCAGTCCCGTTCGCCGGTGAAGGTGAAGTCGTAGCCGTCGGGGTTGGCGGAGAGCACGAACCACAGTTCGGTGGTGTCGACGATCCTCGTGATCCTCGGGTCCTTGCCGTACCCGTCGAGGTAGTGGTGCATCAGCCGGCGGGTCATCTCCGGGGTGATCCACTCCCGGGCGTGCTGGTTGGACATGTACAGCGTGGCGGGCCTGGAGCCGTCCTTGGCCTTCTTGGCGCCCTTGGTGACCTTCAGGGCGAGGATGTCCTGGCCGCGGACGGTTCGGCCGATGCTGACGACCTTGGTGAGGCCGGGGTTGGCCTGTGCGGTCGCGAGGATCTCCTTCTGCAGGCCGTTCTCGCCGCTGTACGGGCGGAAGACGCCGTCGCCGGCTGCCGCGACCCGCTTCGAGGCCTTGGCGGAGAGGGTGTGCTCGGTGATCTCGACGCCCTTGCCGCGCAGCTCCCCGGCCTGCCCGTCGGTGAGGTAGAGCTCCACGGTGGCCGAGCCCCGTTCGGGCACCTGCTCGCTCAGCTCGTGGCTGTCCGTGCCCGCGTCGGCCAGCAGCGGCAGCTGGGCCGCGGAGACCTCCGCGTGCCAGACGCCCAGGCCGTCCGCGCCGCCGCCCCTCCCCTGGTCCGCCTGGGCAACGGGTACCGCCAGTCCGGCCATCAGTAATGAAGCCGCGGCGAGGATCGCTCGCGCTCTGCGTCTCATGAGCCCCCCATGCAGTTGTCTGTCACTTCCGTCCGCCCGGTCGGCGGACAGAGGACAGGTTCGTGATGGTCCATGGCCATGTCAATAGGGCCTCGTTGCGGCACAAAGAGCGTGTACCGGGCAAGCATGAGGGCTGGCCCGAGGGCTGTCCCGGCCATGCCGTCGCCGACACCCTCGGGAGGTGCGCCGGCGACGGGAGGTGCGCGACCGCTCAGCCGACGAGACCGTCGGCCAGCTCCTCGCTGAGGGTGGATTCCGTGCCCGGGATACCGAGGTCCTGGGCCCGCTTGTCGGCCATGGCCAGCAGCCGCCGGATCCGGCCCGCGACCGCGTCCTTGGTCAGCGGCGGGTCGGCGAGGGCACCCAGCTCCTCCAGGGAGGCCTGCTTGTGCTCCATGCGCAGCCGTCCGGCCGCCGCGAGGTGCTCCGGGACCTCCTCGCCCAGGATCTCCAGCGCGCGCCCCACACGGGCCCCTGCGGCCACCGCGGCCCGGGCGGACCGCCGGAGGTTGGCGTCGTCGAAGTTGGCGAGCCGGTTGGCGGTGGCGCGGACCTCGCGCCGCATCCGGCGCTCCTCCCAGGCCAGCACGGACTCATGGGCGCCGAGACGGGTCAGCAGCGCTCCGATGGCGTCGCCGTCCCGGACGACGACGCGGTCCACCCCACGCACCTCGCGGGCCTTGGCCGCGATCGAGAGCCTGCGGGCGGCTCCGACCAGGGCGAGGGCGGCCTCCGGGCCGGGGCAGGTCACCTCCAGCGAGGAGGAGCGGCCGGGCTCGGTGAGCGAACCGTGGGCCAGGAAGGCCCCGCGCCAGGCGGCCTCGGCATCACAGGTGGCCCCCGAGACCACCTGCGGGGGCAGTCCGCGGATCGGCCGGCCGCGGCCGTCCACCAGCCCGGTCTGGCGCGCGAGCTGATCGCCGCCCGCCACCACGCGTACGACATAGCGGGAGCCCCGGCGCAGTCCGCCGGGAGCCATCACGATCAGCTCCGAGCTGTGCCCGAAGATCTCCAGGATGTCCCGCTTCAGCCGGCGCGCCGCCATCGCCGTGTCGAGTTCGGCCTCGATCACAATCCGGCCGCTCACCAGGTGCAGCCCGCCCGCGAATCGAAGAATCGCCGAAACCTCTGCTTTTCTGCAGCAGGTCCGGGTCACGGGAAGCCGAGAGATTTCGTCCTTCACCGCTGGCGTCATCGCCATGGGCCGATCCTTCCATGCATCCGAAAAATACGGTCGTACGCGGCAGCCAACAGCTCCGGATCGTGAATCGGAACACCGTCGGGCGAAGCCACCGGGGCCAGCTCGACCGCGGCTCCGAGCCGCTTGGCGGCGTCGGCGAGGGACTCACGGTCGGGCACGGCAGCCTCGTCGGCCAGCACCACGTCCAAGGCGAGTTTAGGGGCGTGTCGTCCCAAAACCTCCAAATGACGCTGCGGTGAGAAGCCTTCTGTTTCACCGGGTTGCGGTGCGAGGTTCAGCGAGAGGACCTTTCGGGCCTTCGTGGAGACCAGCGCGTCGAGCAGTTCGGGCACCAGCAGGTGCGGAATCACGGAGGAGAACCAGGACCCCGGGCCGAGGACCACCCAGTCGGCGTCGAGGACGGCCGCGACGGCCTCCGGGACCGCCGGCGGGTCGGCGGGCACCACATGGACGGACTGCACCTCACCGGGGGTGAGCGCCACGGTGGCCTGCCCCCGCACGGTGACTATGTCCTCTGGGCGCTCCGGGTCGTGACCCCGTACGAGCGCCTGGAGCTCCAGGGGTACGGCGGACATGGGCAGCACCCTGCCGTGGGCGCCGAGCAGCTTGCCGACCAGGTCGAGCGCCTGCACGTGGTCGCCCAGCTGTTCCCAGAGGGCGACGATCAGCAGGTTGCCCACCGCGTGCTCGTGCAGATCGCCCTTGGACTCGAAGCGGTGCTGGATGACCTGGGCCCAGGTCTGGCCCCATTCGTCGTCCCCGCACAGCGCGGCCAGCGCCTTGCGCAGGTCGCCGGGCGGCAGGACGCCCAGCTCCTCGCGGAGCCTGCCGCTGGATCCCCCGTCGTCGGCGACGGTGACGACGGCCGTGAGATCGCCGGTGATCCGGCGCAGCGCCGTGAGCGACGCCGACAGGCCCATGCCGCCGCCGAGGGCGACGACCTTGGGCTGCGCGCCCCGCTTGCGGCCGGAGAGCGCGGAGGTGGCTCTGCTCAGCCTGCGCAGGCGCATGTTGCGACTGGTCACTCGCGCCCCATGTCCCGGTGTACCAGCACGGTCTCGATCCCCTCGGTGGCCAGCCGGGCGGCCAGCTTCTCCGACATCGCGACGGAACGGTGCTTGCCGCCCGTACAGCCGACCGCGATGGTCACATAGCGCTTGCCCTCGCGGCGGTAGCCCGCGGCGATCAGCTGGAGCAGCTCCGTGTACTGGTTGAGGAACTCCTTGGCGCCGGGCTGGTCGAAGACGTAGTCGGACACCTCCTCGTTGAGCCCGGTGAAGGGACGCAGCTCGGGGACCCAGTGCGGGTTCGGCAGGAAGCGGCAGTCGACCACGAGGTCGGCGTCGACGGGCAGGCCGTACTTGAAGCCGAACGACATCACCGTGGCCCGCAGCTCCGGTTCCTCGTCGCCGGCGAACTGCGCGTCCATCTTGGCCCGCAGCTCGTGCACGTTGAGGCTGGAGGTGTCGATCACCAGGTCGGCGTCGCCCCGCAACTCGCGCAGCAGATCGCGCTCGGCGGCGATGCCGTCGACGATCCGGCCGTCGCCCTGGAGGGGGTGCGGACGGCGGACCGACTCGAACCGGCGTACGAGTGCGTCGTCGGAGGACTCCAGGAAGACGATCCGCCGGGTGACGTGCTTGGCCTCCAGGTCCGCGAGGGACTGCCGGAGGTTGTCGAAGAAGCGGCGGCCCCGTACGTCGACGACGACCGCGATACGGGCGACGTTGCCCTGGGACCGGGCGCCGAGCTCCACCATCGTGGGGATCAGCTCGGGCGGGAGGTTGTCGACGACGAACCAGCCGAGGTCCTCCAGACACTTGGCGGCGGTACTGCGCCCGGCGCCCGACATACCCGAGATGATCACCAGCTCGGGGATGGCCGGCACTGCGGCCTCGGCCTTCTCCTTGGTGCTTCCCGTACTCACGTCTGCTGCTCCGTCTGCTCGGTCGTCCTGGCGTTCATGCGCGTGCTCGGTCATGACGTGCTGCCCCCGTCGTCCTCTTCAATGATCTCTCCTGTGGCCGTGTTCACGGCGGGCGCGGCCGGGGCGGCCGTGGCGAGGGCCGCGGCCACTGATTCCGCCGTCCTGCGGCCTATCCCCGGAACCTCGCAGATCTCGTCGATTGTCGCCTGCCGCAGCTTCCTCACGGAGCCGAAATGCTTGATCAGCGCCTGCTTGCGGGTCGCGCCGAGACCGGCGACGTCGTCCAGCGGGCTGCTGCGGATGCGCTTGGCCCGCTTGGCGCGCTGATAGGTGATCGCGAAGCGGTGGGCCTCGTCGCGGATGCGCTGGAGGAGGTAGAGGCCCTCGCTGGACCGCGGCAGGACCACCGGGTCGTCGTCATCGGGCAGCCAGACCTCTTCGAGGCGCTTGGCGAGGCCGCAGACGGCGATGTCGTCGATTCCCAGCTCGTCCAGGGCGCGCTTGGCCGCGGCGACCTGGGGCTGCCCGCCGTCGACGACGACGAGCTGCGGCGGGTAGGCGAACCGCTTGGGACGGCCGTCGTCCTCACGGGGCTCCTCACGGGGCTCTCCGCCGGGCTCGGCGGGGGCGTCGGCCAGGGCGGTGGGTGTGCCCCCGGCGGCGCCCGCGGGTGCGGGCTCCACGGACGGGGCGGACGCGGGCGACCCGGGTGCGGGCTCCACGGGCGCGGCGGACGCGGGTGCCGGTACGGGGCCGGTGGCGGCCGGAGTCTCCTCCCACTCCCCCGTCCGTTCCTTCTCCTGGAGGTAGCGCTTGAAGCGGCGGCCGATGACCTCGTGCATCGACCGGACATCGTCCTGGCCCTCGAAGCCCTTGATCTGGAAGCGGCGGTACTCGCTCTTGCGCGCGAGTCCGTCCTCGAAGACCACCATGGAGGCGACCACGTCGTCACCCTGCAGATGCGAGATGTCGAAGCACTCGACCCGCAGCGGTGCCGTGTCCAGGCCGAGCGCCTCGGCGATCTCCTCCAGGGCACGGGAGCGGGTCGTGAGGTCGGAGGCGCGTTTGGTCTTGTGCAGCCCCAGAGCCTGCTGGGCGTTGCGCTGGACCGTGACCATCAGGTCCTTCTTGTCCCCCCGCTGCGGGATGCGCAGGCTGACCAGGGAGCCGCGGCGGTCCGCGAGCCACTGGGAGACGGCTTCCGGGTCCTCGGGGAGCGCCGGGACGAGGACCTCCTTGGGGACGGAGTCGCCCGTCTCCTCCCCGTACAGCTGCTGGAGCGCGTGCTCGACCAGGCCCGCCGTGTCGACGGCCTCGACCTTGTCGGTGACCCAGCCGCGCTGGCCGCGCACCCTGCCGCCGCGGACGTGGAAGATCTGGACGGCGGCCTCGAGCTCGTCCTCGGCCACCGCGATCAGGTCGGCGTCGGTGGCGTCGGCGAGGACGACGGCGCTCTTCTCCATGGCCCGCCTGAGCGCCTCGGCGTCGTCGCGCAGCCGGGCCGCCCGCTCGTACTCCATCTCCTCGGCCGCCTGCATCATGTCCTTCTCCAGGCGGCGGATGTACGTGCCCGTCCGTCCGGCCATGAAGTCGCAGAAGTCCTCGGCCAGTTCGCGGTGTTCGTCGGGGCTGACCCGGCCGACGCACGGTGCCGAGCACTTGCCGATGTAGCCGAGGAGGCAGGGGCGGCCGGTCCTGGCGGCGTTCTTGAACACACCTGCGGAGCAGGTGCGCACGGGGAAGACCCGGAGCATGAGGTCGACCGTCTCGCGGATCGCCCAGGCGTGACCGTACGGACCGAAGTAGCGCACGCCCTTCTTCTTGGCTCCGCGCATGACCTGCACGCGCGGGAACTCCTCGTTGAGCGTGACCGCGAGGTAGGGATAGCTCTTGTCGTCGCGGTACTTGACGTTGAACCGGGGGTCGAACTCCTTGATCCAGGAGTACTCCAGCTGGAGCGCCTCGACCTCGGTGGAGACGACGGTCCACTCGACGGAGGCGGCAGTCGTGACCATCGTGCGCGTGCGCGGGTGGAGGCCGGCCAGGTCCTGGAAGTAGTTCGCCAGGCGCTGGCGCAGGTTCTTGGCCTTCCCGACGTAGATCACCCGGCGGTGCTCGTCGCGGAATTTGTAGACCCCCGGGGAGTCGGGGATCTGTCCCGGCTTGGGGCGGTAGCTGGAGGGGTCTGCCATGTCTCACACCCTACTTGCGGGTGGTGACAGCGCGGCATTCTCGCAGGGGATCCGCCCTCCGGCGAGCGCGAGGAGGGGGCGGCCCGGGGTTCGCCCGGCGGAGGTCCGGGAGCGGTCCGCCGCTCGCGTCAGGCCTCGGGGCCCGCGACCAGCTTTCCGCCCTCGACCTTCACCGGGACGGCGGGCAGCGGCACGGTGGCCGGGCCTTGGAGCGCCTTGCCGGTCGTCATGTCGAACCGGCTGCCGTGGCACGGGCAGTTGCCCTCGTTGCCCTCGACCTTGTCCAGGAGGCAGCCGGCGTGGGTGCACTGTGCGCTGAACGCCTTGTACTGGCCCTTCGCCGGGCAGCTCACGACGAGCCTCTGCTCCCGGTAGAGCTTCGCCCCGCCGACCGGGACCTCTTCGGCGGCGCCGAGCTCGACGGGCGCGGTGGGCGTCGGCGTCCGTGCGTGGCCGAGCTTCGACTCGGTCGAGCAGGCGGCCACTCCCAGCCCGGCGGCACCGGCGAGAGCGGCGCCCTTCAGTACGGTGCGGCGGGCGGCGGGCAGGCCGGACATGCGGTCTCCACTGGTCGGGGGGACAGAGCGCCGCCGTTCCCGCTCCGGGGTCCTGGATGCCCACGGACATCGGGCACAGGCCGCGCCTGAAGGCATCGGCGACAGACCCGACGATACCGGCGGAGAACGCCGCCCCTTCGACCGGCCCCGCCCGGACCCCGGCGGGACCCGGACCGGCGAAGGCCGGGTACGGGCCGGGGAGCGGGTCGGCCCTGTGACCGGGAACAGCACCGAGGCGGCCCCCGGGGTGCCGGGGGCAGCCTCGTCCGGACGGTGTCAGGCCTTCCGCGTGCGGGTGGCCTTCTTCTTCGATGCGGGCTCCTCGGCCGCGGCCTTCTTGGCCGTCCTGGCCGTGGCCGTCCTGCGGGCCGGGGCCGCCTTCGCGGCGACCGCCTTCTTGGCGGCCGTCCTGCGGACCGGCTTGCGGGCTGCGGGCACCGTGGCC
Organism: Streptomyces sp. NBC_00887; assembly: GCF_045207585.1. Taxonomy (NCBI): domain Bacteria; kingdom Bacillati; phylum Actinomycetota; class Actinomycetes; order Kitasatosporales; family Streptomycetaceae; genus Streptomyces; species Streptomyces sp. NBC_00887. The sequence continues at coordinate 8,065,436 of NZ_CP108788.1, read as the reverse complement.
TCACTGATCCGGTCCGCGCCCAGGACGGTCTGCAGGAACTTCCCGGTGTGGCTGGCAGGCACCGAGGCGACATGCTCCGGGGAGCCTTCGGCGATGACCAGGCCGCCGCCCTTGCCGCCCTCGGGGCCCATGTCGATGACCCAGTCGGCGGTCTTGATGACATCGAGGTTGTGCTCGATGACGATCACCGTGTTGCCCTTGTCGACCAGCCCGGAGAGCACCGTGATGAGCTTGCTGATGTCCTCGAAGTGCAGACCGGTCGTCGGCTCGTCCAGGACGTAGACCGTGCGGCCTGTGGAGCGCTTCTGCAGCTCGCTCGCCAGCTTCACGCGCTGCGCCTCACCGCCGGAGAGCGTAGGCGCGGACTGCCCGAGCCTGACGTATCCGAGGCCGACCTCGTTGAGCGTGCGGAGGTGGCGGGCGATCGTCGGGACGGCCTCGAAGAACTCCAGGCCCTCCTCGATCGGCATGTCCAGCACCTCCGCGATGGACTTGCCCTTGTAGTGGACCTCCAGCGTCTCCCTGTTGTACCGCGCTCCGTGACAGACCTCGCACGGGACGTACACGTCGGGCAGGAAGTTCATCTCGATCTTGATCGTGCCGTCGCCCGAGCAGTTCTCGCAGCGGCCGCCCTTGACGTTGAAGGAGAAGCGGCCCGGCAGATAGCCGCGCACCTTCGCCTCCATCGTCTCGGCGAACAGCCTGCGGACGTGGTCGAAGACCCCGGTGTACGTGGCCGGGTTGGACCGGGGCGTACGGCCGATCGGCGACTGGTCGACGTGCACCACCTTGTCGACGAGGTCGTCGCCCTCGACCCGGGTGTGCCGCCCGGGGACCGACTTGGCCCCGTTGAGCTCGCGGGCCAGGTGGGTGTAGAGGATGTCGTTGACCAGGGTCGACTTCCCGGAACCGGAGACACCCGTGACCGCGGTGAGGACACCCAGCGGGAAGGACACGTCGATGTCCTGGAGGTTGTTCTCCCGGGCGCCGTGCACCGTGAGCAGGCGTGTCGGGTCGACGGGGCGCCGGATGTCGGGCATCGCGATGGACTTCTTGCCGGACAGGTACTGCCCGGTGACCGAGGCCTTGTTGGCCAGCAGGTCCTTGAGCGAGCCGGAGTGGACGACCTTGCCGCCGTGCTCACCGGCACCGGGGCCGATGTCGACGACCCAGTCGGCCACCTTGATGGTGTCCTCGTCGTGCTCGACGACGATGAGCGTGTTGCCCATGTCGCGCAGCCTGACCAGGGTCTCGATCAGCCGGTGGTTGTCGCGCTGGTGCAGGCCGATGGACGGCTCGTCCAGCACGTACAGCACGCCGACGAGTCCGGAGCCGATCTGGGTGGCGAGCCTGATGCGCTGGGCCTCGCCACCGGACAGCGTGCCTGCGGCACGGTTCAGCGAGAGGTAGTCCAGGCCGACGTCGACGAGGAACTTCAGCCGCTCGTTGACCTCCTTGAGCACCCGCTCGGCGATCTTCTTGTCGCGGGCGTTCAGCTTGAGGCGGCCGAGGAACTCGGCGCACTCGCTGATCGACATCGCAGCGACCTCGGCGATGGACTTGTCCATCACCGTCACCGCGAGCACGATCGGCTTGAGCCGGGTGCCCTCACAGGTCGGGCAGGGCACCTCACGCATGTAGCCCTCGAAGCGCTCCCGGCTGGAGTCGCTCTCGGCCTCGGAGTGCCGCCGCTTGACGAACTGCACCGCACCCTCGAAGGCGGGGGTGGTGTAGGCGCGCTCGCGCCCGTAGCGGTTGCGGTAGCGCACCTCGGTCTGGATCTTGTGGCCGTGCAGCAGGGCCTTCCTGGCGCGCTGCGGCAGCCCCGCCCAGGGGATGTCCGTACGGAATCCGAGCGCTTCGGCCAGTGCGTTGATCTGGCGCCCGAAGTACTCCTTGGTGTGGCCGTGCGACCAGGGGTGGATCGCGCCCTCGTCGAGCGACTTGTCCTCGTCCGGGACGATCAGCTCCGGGTCGACCTCCATGCGCGTACCGATGCCCGTGCAGTCCGGGCAGGCGCCGAAGGGGGAGTTGAAGGAGAAGGAGCGGGGCTCGAGCTCCTCGAAGGACAGGTCGTCGTACGGGCAGTAGAGGTGCTCGGAGAACATCCGCTCGCGCTCGGGGTCGTCCTCCGGGAGGTCGACGAAGTCGAGTACGACCATGCCGCCGGAGAGGCCGAGCGCGGTCTCGACCGAGTCGGTCAGCCGGCGCTTCGCGCTGTCCTTCACCGTGAGGCGGTCGATGACCACCTCGATGGTGTGCTTCTCCTGCTTCTTCAGCGTGGGCGGCTCGGAGAGCTGGATCGTCGCGCCGTCGACCCGCGCCCTGCTGTAGCCCTTGGTCTGCAGATCGGCGAAGAGGTCGACGAACTCGCCCTTGCGCTCGCGCACCAGCGGGGAGAGCACCTGGAAGCGGCTGCCCTCGGGCAGGCCGAGGACCTTGTCGACGATGGCCTGGGGCGACTGGCGGGAGATGGGCCTGGCGCACTCGGGGCAGTGCGGCTTGCCGATCCTGGCGAAGAGCAGCCGGAGGTAGTCGTAGACCTCGGTGATGGTGCCGACCGTCGAGCGCGGGTTGCGCGAGGTCGACTTCTGGTCGATGGAGACGGCGGGCGACAGACCTTCGATGAAGTCGACGTCCGGCTTGTCCATCTGGCCGAGGAACTGCCGGGCGTACGAGGAGAGCGACTCCACGTAGCGCCGCTGGCCCTCGGCGAAGATCGTGTCGAACGCGAGCGAGGACTTGCCCGACCCGGAGAGCCCGGTGAAGACGATGAGGGAGTCACGGGGGAGGTCGAGCGAGACGTTCTTCAGGTTGTGCTCGCGCGCGCCACGGACGATGAGACGGTCGGCCACGCCGGTCCGCACCTTTCTGGAGAGAAGTGGGGGAACTGAGCCCCTGTCCCAGGGTATGGGGGGCGCCACAGCGATGTAGGGAGTTTCGACTCCGAGCGTATAGCACGCGCATTCGATTTACGGACGACTGACGACTCCTTCACCCGAATGAGTGGCGAGGCTAGGCTCGGCCTCATGATTGATCATGTGCACGACCTGGACGCCGTACGTGAAGCGACCGAACGGCTCCTGAGCGCGACGGGCAAACTGGACGACGCCGCCCTCGCCGAGCCGTCACGGCTGCCGGGCTGGAGCAGAGGACATGTCCTCGCCCACCTGTCACGTAACGCCGACGCGCTCGTAAATGTTCTCCAGGACCGCCCCATGTACGCGAACAGCGAAACCCGGGACGCCGACATCGACCGCGACGCGCCCCGCTCCCTCGCCGAGCACTTCGCCGACCTGCGCGTCAGCGGGGACGGCTTCCTGGCCGCCGCGGCGGCGCCCGCCGACTGGTCGCGCACGATCACGATGCGCAACGGCGTGACGGACTCCGCCTCCCGGGTCCCCTTCCGCCGCCGGGTCGAGGTCGAGCTGCACCATGTCGACCTGGGGATCGGCTACGAGCTGGAGGACCTTCCGGAGGAGTTCGTGATCCGGGAGAACGACTTCCTGGCGGAGCGGTTCGCCGGGCACCCCGATGTGCCTCCCACGACGGCGGTGACCCCGGACGGCCGCCTCTGGACCACCGGCGGGGGCGGGGAAGCCGGAGCGGTCGTCGTCCGGGGCAGCGCGACCGACATCCTCGGCTGGCTCTGCGGGCGCCGCGACGGTTCCGGGCTCACCGCGGAAGGCGGGCCCCTTCCCGCACTGCCCCCGCTATAGGCTGAGACGTATGACGTACAGCGGAGCGGTCAAGGTCGGCGGACCTGCGAATGTGCACGAGCTGACGGATCTGATGATCTCCAAGGTCGCTGTCGGCCCGATGGACAACAACGCCTATCTGCTGCGCTGCCGGGCCACCGGCGAGCAGCTCCTGATCGACGCGGCGAACGAGGCCGGGACCCTGCTGCAGCTGATCGGCGACGACTCGATCACCGCGGTCGTCACCACGCATCGGCACGGTGACCACTGGCAGGCCCTGGGCGACGTCGTGGCGGCCACCGGGGCGCGCACGTACGCGGGACGGTACGACGCCGAGGGCATTCCGGTCCCCACCGATGTACTCGTCGAGGACGGGGACACGATCCGGGTGGGCCGGGTCTCGCTGACCGCCCGCCACCTGGTCGGCCACACCCCGGGCTCCATCGCGCTGGTCTACGACGACCCGCACGGGGCACCCCACCTGTTCACGGGGGACTGCCTCTTCCCCGGCGGGGTCGGCAATACGCGCAACGACCCAGAAGCGTTCGCGAGCCTGCTCCACGATGTGCAGACCAAACTCTTCGACCCGCTGCCGGACGAGACCTGGGTCTATCCGGGGCACGGACACGACACGACGCTCGGCGCCGAGCGGCCACGGCTGCCGGAGTGGCGCGAGCGCGGCTGGTGACACACCGGCGGGCCGGGTGCCTGATGGCCCCGGCCCGCCGATTCGTCCGCTGATCGTGCTTCTACCGGCTCTGCTTCCGCCGGTCCTGCTTCCCGCCTACTTCTGGGCGCCGATGCTCTTGCTCTCCTCGTCGGACGCCTCCGCCTGCTCGGCCTCCGCCGCCGCCGTCCTCTTGTTGGCGATCAGGCTGGTGATCGTGGTGACCACCAGGACGCCGCAGATGAAGGCGAGGGAGAACGGGATGGAGATCTCGGGGACGTGCACCCCGGACTCGTGGAGTGCGTGCAGCACCAGCTTGACGCCGATGAAGCCGAGGATCACCGAGAGCCCGTAGCTGAGGTGGACCAGCTTCTTCAGCAGACCGCCGATGAGGAAGTACAGCTGCCGCAGGCCCATCAGAGCGAACGCGTTGGCGGTGAAGACGATGTACGGGTCCTGGGTCAGCCCGAAGATCGCGGGGATGGAGTCCAGCGCGAACAGCACATCGGTGGTGCCGATGGCGAGCATGACCACCATGAGCGGGGTCATGACGCGCTTGCCGTTGTTGCGGATGAAGAGCTTCGTCCCGTGGTACCTGTCGGCGACACCGAAGCGGTGCTCGATCGACTTCAGGAGACGGTTCTCCTCGAACTCGTCCTCCTCGTCGCCGGCTCGCGCCTCCTGGATGAGCTTCCAGGCGGTGTAGATCAGGAACGCACCGAAGATGTAGAAGATCCACGAGAAGTTGGCGATGACCGCGGCGCCGGCGGCGATGAAGATCGCTCGGAGCACCAGGGCGATCAGCACACCGACGAGCAGCACCCGCTGCTGGAGGTGTGAGGGCACCGCGAACTTCGCCATGATCAGGACGAAGACGAAGAGATTGTCGACGCTGAGCGATTTCTCGGTGATGTAACCGGCGAAGAATTCGCCCGAAGCCTGGGTCTCGCCGACGAGCAGCAGGCCGAGCCCGAAGAGCGCGGCCAGCACGATCCAGACGATGGTCCAGATTCCGGCTTCCTTGGTCGACACGTCATGGGGCTTGCGCCCGATGAAGAAGTCGACGGCGATGAGGGCGACGAGACCGAGAATGGTCAGCGTCCAAAGGGTCCATGAAACGTCCACTGCGCCTCCGGCAGTTCGCTACGGCTATAGATCAGCGTCGTCGCTGCCGGAGGTCTCTTCCACCCAGGGTGCGCGGGATGCGCACGGGGCCGACGCCCCGGGACCGGTCACAGTCCGTACTGACGGGAACGTCGCGATCGGGAGTACTCCCCTCCGCCCAAAGAACAGTACAGGAACTCCCAAGAAAAGGTAAAGTCCCAGGCAAGGGGGCCCCAAAATGGCTGGTCAGGCCGGTTTGGTGTAGCGCTGCACCCTGGCTCAGCGATAGCCGTTACGCCGAGCGGCGGCCACCAGTGCGAGGACCTGCTCCAGGACGCGGCTGCCCTGCGGCGGCCTCAAGGGCTCGTACGTCCAGGCGTGGCCCACCCACGGGTCGGCCAGATGGTCGTCGGCGACCGGGGTGATCCGCAGCAGCGACCGCCACAGCGGATCGAGCACGGGACCGTAGGCCCGCGCGTCCTCGCGGTCGGCCACCATCAGCAGGTGCACGCCCACGGCGGGCCCCTCGTCGGCCAGATAGCGCAACTGCGTGACCGCCCGGTCGTCGAAACCGTGCGGGAAGTCGTTGACGATCAGCAGCTGCTCGCCCGTGTCCAGGTCCGGCGGGAGCGAGTCGGCGGCACCGGCCCTGATGGCCATCTGCACCAGGTCGACGCGTCGCGTCAGACGGGCGAGCACCGCGGCCACTCCTCCGGGACCTGCGGCAGGCGGCTCCGCCAGAGCCCCGGAGCCGGTCAGGGGCGCCAGCGCACCGGCCGCGGAGCCTGCGGGGTCGATGACATGCACCGAGAACTCGTCCGCGGGATAGACGGCGAGCATCCGGGCCGCCAGGGCGACCGCGGTTTCCATGCCCAGCCTGCGCAACTGGTCGCTGTCCGTCAGAGCGGAGGCCTCGGACGCCGTACGGCCGCTGTCCACCCAGATCCCGCGTTCCAGCGGCAGCCGCACCAGCAGCGGGATGTGCAGGTCGGTGCGCTCGGGCAGATGGAGGTCACCGATGCGCAGCGCCATCGGAATCTCCATGGGCACCCGGTAGGCGTGCCAGACGGGGTTGCCCCAGCCCGCGTACGCGGCGGGGAGAGCGGGCTCGACCACGGCGGACTCGGCGGCCAGCTGGGCGAGATCGCGATCCAGCGCCTCACGCGCCCGCGCGGTCAGCTCGTCGCGCTTGGCCCGGGCTTCCTCACGGGCCCGGTCACCCGTGCCGCCGATGCGGCTGCGCGGGTCGGACAGGGCCCTGTCGAGCTCCTGGTCCATCCGGGACTCGGCGAAGTCGACCGCGCTGCGATAGGCGGCGGTGGCCCGGGCCAGGTCCTCGAACATGCCCCAGATCTGGTTGTAGAGGCGCTCGTCCATGGACCAGCCGGTGGCGTCACCGGCGACGGGCTGGGCGGGCTGTCCCGGTGCCGCGGGCGGGGCCACCGGAGGGGGCGGCGGCGGGGCGGTGGTCTGGCGGCGCGGATGGGCGTAGTCGATGGGGCCGCCCGTGGTGGGATCGGCCACCGTCGGGGACGGTTCACCGACGGGTTCGGAACCCCGGGTGTGGGGTCGGCCCGGTCCGGTGGCCGGGGCCGGTCCGGTGGCCGGAGCCGGTCCGGTGGCCGGAGCCGGTCCGGCCGGGTGACGTACGCGCCCGCCGTCCGCGGGGCGGGGCGGCGGGGGTGTCACGGAACGGGCCAGGCCGGAGGCGACCGCCTCCTGTATCGAGCGTGCCAGCTCCACGGCCTGTGCCACGCCCTGGTCGGCGAGCATCTCGGCGAGCCCGGCGGCGTATCCCTGGCCGACGGCACGGACCTTCCATACCCCCTGCCGGCGGTAGAGCTCCAGCGCCGTCACGGCAGACTCGGCGTCCAGGCCCGTGAGGGTGAAGGTGGCGATCTCGGTGCCGTCGAGCCCGGTGACGGCGACGAACGGTGCGGCGACCGCACCGAACCGGACGGGCCTGCCCGCCCCCAGGGGCAGGGCCAGGAGCACGGTGACGCGGTGCACCGCGCCGGGAAGCGCCTCCAGGTCGACTGCGAGCCGGTGGTCGGCCGCGGCCTGCCTGGACACCTCGAGTCCGGGCAGCTGGGGCGATCCGGGGTGGGCGATCCACTCGACGCCATGGACCGTGCCCTGCTCGTCCCCGAGCGTGGCACCGGCCACGACGGGCGAGCCCGCCGACACCCTGATCTCCAGACGGGTCTGGGGCAACGTGTGATTCTGCCCCCGGACCAGCTCGGCCGTCATTGCCCTGTCCCCTCGACGTTCGGTGTGGTGCCCTGCCATGGGCGCAGCTCCCGGCGGCGGATGCCTCCGGGAGCTGCTCGTACTGACGTCGGACCGCGGTCCGGTCCTGCTACAGGTGCGGCAGGATGGACGGCATCAGGTCCTGGAAGGTCCGGCCGTTCGCCGGGTTTCCGAGGGCGGTCATCTGCCATCCGTTGCCCGCACGGTGCACCTTGGCCATGATCTGGGCCGTGTACTGGCCGCCGCCGTCGAGCGTGTAGCGGGCGAGCTCCTGGCCGTTCGTCTCGTCGACGATGCGGCAGAAGGCGTTCTGCACTTCCTGGAACGTCTGGCCGGTGAAGGAGTTCACCGTGAAGACGATCTGGTCGATGTGGACCGGGATCCGCTGCAGGTCGACGAGGATCGCCTCGTCGTCGCCCCCCGAGCCTGCGCCGCCGACCAGGTTGTCGCCGGTGTGCTTGACCGAGCCGTCGTCGCTGACGAGGTGGCGGAAGAACACGACGTCCACCGGCTGCTTGTCGGCGAAGAGCACCGCCGAGGCGTCCAGGTCGATCTCCCGGGTGCGCGAGCCGAACAGACCGCGGCGCGGAGCCGCCTGCCAGCCGAGCCCCATCCGTACCGCGGTCAGGGTCCCCCCGTCGCTCTTCTGCAGGCTGATGGCCTGACCCTTGGTCATATTGACCGTCACGCGCTGTCCCCTCTCCGCTTGCCCCGCAACCGTCCGTGTGCGGTTTCCCCGCACCCTACGCAGTCCACTCGGGGCGGAAGCAGGTAAGGGGCGTTTTTGTGTCGTTCTTGCAACACACCTGGTGCACGCCGGTCAGGCCAGTCCCGCCTCCCTCATCTGGCGCAGCTCCTTCTTCAACTCGCCCACCTCGTCGCGCAGTCGGGCGGCCACCTCGAACTGCAGGTCCGCGGCGGCCGCCCGCATCCGGTCCGTCATCTCCTCGATGATCCCGGCGAGTTCCGTGGCGGGCCGGTCGGTGACCGCCGCGCCACCCCCTTGGCCTTGCCGGCGGAGGCCTTGCCGCCGAGCGCGGGCACGGGGGCCTTGGCCCCCTTGCCCTGCCGGTAGCCGGTGCCGAGGAGCTGCTCGGTGTCGACCTCCTCGCGGGCGATGGTCGCGACGATGTCGTTGATCTTCTTGCGGAGCGGCTGCGGGTCGAGCCCGCGCTCGGTGTTGTACGCGATCTGCTTCTCACGGCGGCGGTTGGTCTCGTCGATGGCCTGAGCCATCGCCGGAGTGATCTTGTCCGCGTACATATGGACCTGACCGGACACGTTTCGGGCCGCACGGCCGATGGTCTGGATCAGGGAGGTGCCGGACCGCAGGAAGCCCTGCTTGTCCGCGTCGAGGATGGCCACGAGTGACACCTCGGGAAGGTCGAGGCCCTCACGCAGCAGGTTGATCCCGACCAGGACGTCGTACTCGCCGGAGCGCAGTTCGCGCAGCAGCTCGATGCGGCGCAGGGTGTCGACGTCGCTGTGCAGGTAGCGGACCTGGATGCCGAGCTCGAGGAAGTAGTCGGTGAGGTCCTCGGACATCTTCTTGGTGAGGGTGGTGACCAGGACCCGCTCGTCCTTCTCGGTCCGCTTGCGGATCTCGTGCACCAGGTCGTCGATCTGGCCCTCGGTGGGCTTGACGACGACCTCGGGGTCGACGAGCCCGGTGGGCCGGATGATCTGCTCCACGAATCCGTCGCCCCGGGAGAGCTCGTACTTCCCCGGGGTGGCGGACAGATAGACGGTCTGGTTGATCCGGCCCAGGAACTCCTCCCATTTCAGCGGGCGGTTGTCCAGGGCGGAGGGCAGGCGGAAGCCGTGGTCGACGAGAGTCCGCTTCCGGGAGGCGTCGCCCTCGTACATGGCGCCGATCTGCGGCACCGTGACGTGCGACTCGTCCAGGACGAGGAGGAAGTCCTCGGGGAAGTAGTCGAGGAGGGTGTTGGGCGCGGTGCCCGGATCACGGCCGTCGAAGTGCATCGAGTAGTTCTCCACGCCGGAGCAGGTGCCGATCTGGCGGAGCATCTCGATGTCGTACGTCGTGCGCATGCGCAGCCGCTGGGCCTCCAGCATCTTGCCCTGCTTCTCCAGCTCCGCGAGGCGCTGCTGGAGCTCCGCCTCGATGCCGCCGACCGCCTTCTCCATGCGCTCGGGGCCCGCCACGTAGTGGCTGGCGGGAAAGACGTGGAGCGACTGGTCCTCGCTGATGACCTCGCCGGTGAGCGGGTGGAGGGTGGAGAGCGCCTCGATCTCGTCGCCGAACATCTCGATCCGGACGGCGAGCTCCTCGTACACCGGGAAGATCTCGATGGTGTCGCCGCGCACCCGGAAGGTGCCGCGGGCGAACGCCAGGTCGTTGCGGGTGTACTGGATCTCGACGAAGCGGCGCAGCAGCTGGTCGCGGTCGATCTCGTCGCCGACCTTGAGCTGGACCATCCGGTCCACGTACTCCTGCGGTGTGCCGAGGCCGTAGATGCAGGAGACGGAGGCGACCACGACGACGTCGCGCCGGGTCAGAAGCGAGTTCGTGGCGGAGTGGCGCAGCCGTTCGACCTCCTCGTTGATCGAGGAGTCCTTCTCGATGTAGGTGTCCGACTGCGGGACGTACGCCTCGGGCTGGTAGTAGTCGTAGTACGAGACGAAGTACTCGACGGCGTTGTTCGGGAGGAGCTCGCGGAACTCGTTGGCCAGCTGTGCGGCCAGCGTCTTGTTGGGCGCCATCACCAGGGTCGGCCGCTGCAGCTTCTCGATCATCCACGCGGTCGTCGCCGACTTGCCGGTGCCGGTCGCGCCGAGCAGGACGACGTCCTTCTCGGCGCCGCGGACACGCCGCTCCAGCTCGGCGATGGCCGCGGGCTGGTCACCGCTGGGCTGGTAGGGACTGATGACCTCGAAAGGCGCCATCGAACGTTCGATCTTCGAAACGGGCCGCATGCACCCACCGTACGACTCGCCACTGACAACGGCGCCGGATCAGCGATTCCGCAGCTGCCGGTACTCCCCGCGGGCCTCGGTCCCGTACGAGGTGTGGAGCCGCTGGACGGGAATGCCGGGGACCTGACCGGGGCTGCGCGGGCGGTCACCGGGCCGGCGGTCCGGCCCGTCTGGAGCGCCCATCACCACCAGCGGATCGAACAGCACGACCACCCCGGCGAGGAGGAGGAAGCAGCCCGGCCCGATCAGCATCGGCATGAGCAGCGAGGCGGGTGTGTCGCCGGCCGCCGCCCCTTGGGCCACGGCCGGGTGCAGGTGCACGCTGAGCGCGGCCATTCCCGTGTAGTGCATCCCGCTCACGGCGACGCCCATGACCAGGCTCGCGCCGAGGCTGGGCAGGAAACCGTGGATGGAGACGGCGGCCCACAGCGAGGCGGTCGCGGCCACCACGGCGATGACGACGGAGAGCGAGACGGTGACCGTGTCGTACGCGAACTGCCCCTCGAGCTGCATTCCGGCCATGCCGAGGTAGTGCATCGAGGCCACGCCGAGGCCCGTGATCGTGCCGCCGGTGACCAGTGCCATGCGCGCGGCGCCCCGGTAGCCGACGATGAATATGCCGATGCCGACCATCACGATCGCCACGGCGAGGCTGGCGAAGGTGAGCGGCCTGTCGTAGCTGAGCGGCGCCTCCTCGACGGAGAAGCCCAGCATCGCGACGAAGTGCATCGTCCAGATGCCGGAGCCTATGGAGGTGGCGCCCAGGGCCAGCCAGCCCGCTTTGAAGGAGCGTTCGGTGCGCAGGGACCGTGTGGTGCAGCGCAGCCCGAGGGCCGCGCCGAGGCACGCCATGAGGAATGCCACGACCGGGGTCAAGAGGCCGTAGCTGAAGCCGTCGACTGTGCCCTGCATGCTGGTACGCCCTTCGCGGAAGCCCGGGTTCGGGGTGACCCTAAAGGGCGAGGCCCGGCAGGCAAACATAAGAGGGGCATTTTATCCGCCTTGGAGCCGGTCCACGATCCGGTGGCGAACAATCCGTTCACATTGTGGTCATCGCCTTCCTGTCGTCCGTTGGGTATCGGCTGGGAGTCTCTGCATGTCCGCACCCCGACGCGAGGAGTACACGTGTCCGTACGCACCGCAACCGCCTCCGCCGCTGTCGCCGCTCTGCTCGGTGGCTGTGTCCTGCTGCCCGCCACCCAGGCGCAGGCGGCGGGCCCGAAGGACGGCCCGGTCGTCTTCGCCCACCGCGGGGCTTCCGCCTACGCCCCGGAGAACACCCTGGCGGCCGTGGACGCGGCCGACCGTATGGGCATCGACTGGGTGGAGAACGACGTGCAGCTCACCAAGGACGGTGTGCTGGTCGTCGTACACGACACCACCCTCGGGCGGACCACCGACGCCGAGCAGGTCTTCCCCGGCCGCGCCCCCTGGGCGGTCAAGGACTTCACCGCCGCAGAGATCGCGCGGCTGGACGCGGGCAGCTGGTTCGGCGCCGGGTACGCGGGGGCACGGGTGCCGACGCTCACGCAGTATCTGCACCGTGTCGAGCGCAACCGCCAGAAGCTCCTCCTGGAGATCAAGAGCCCGGAGACGTACCCGGGAATCGAGAGGGAAACCCTGCGGATCCTGCGCGAGGAGGGGTGGCTGGACCGCGGTCACGTCAAGCGCCGGCTGATCGTCCAGAGCTTCGGTGCAGAGAGTGTGAAAGCTGTCCACGCTCAGCGTCCCGACGTCGTCACCGGCTTCCTCGGCACACCCGCGGTGGCGGATCTGCCGTCGTACGCGGCCTTCACCGACCAGATCAATCCGTCGTACACGACGATCGGCGCCGACTACGTCGCGGCGGTCCAGAAGCTGAAGGGCCCCCATGGGAAGCCGCTCCAGGTGAACACCTGGACGGTCAACGACGCGGCGAACGCGGCGAAGGTGGCCGGCTTCGGTGTCGACGGCATCATCACCAACAACCCCGACGTCGTGCGGGACGCCACCCGCTGAGGGATCCGGGAAGGGCCGTGGCCGGGTTGTCGGTGGAGGGCCGTACGGTGGTCGCATGGACAGCAACGAGCAGGTCGTGGAGTGGTCCGTCGTGCGGAGCGACATCGGGCCGCTGTTGCTCGCCGCGACCGGCACCGGCCTGGTGAACGTGGTCTTCCATGCGAGCCCCGCCGTCCGGGACAAGGCACTCGGGCACATACGGGCGCGGCTGGGCGCGGAGCCCGCGCAGGCACCCGGCTCCACGCGGCTCGCCGAGCCCGAGCGCCAGCTCGCGGCGTATTTCGCGGGCGGGCTGCGCGCGTTCTCGCTCGACCTGGACTGGTCGCTGACCTCCGGTTTCAACCGCGAGGTGCTCCGCGAGCTGGCAGCCGGCGTGCCCTACGGCACCGTCGTCGGATACGGGGACCTGGCCGGGCGGGTGGGGCAGCCGGGGGCCGCCCAGGCCGTCGGGGCGGCGATGGGTTCCAATCCGCTGCCGGTGGTGGTGCCGTGCCACCGCGTGGTGGAGAGCGACGGAGGGCTCGGCGGCTTCGGCGGCGGTCTGGAGACCAAGCGGCAACTGCTGGCGCTCGAGGGGGTCCTTCCGCAGCCGCTGTTCTGAGGACCGTCCGGCGCGGTCCCGCACGCGCACACCGGCGCGGTCCCGCACGGGCACACCGGGTCCGGAAAGGGATGTCGCACGGGTGTGCGAACTGGCACACTTCGGCGGTGACAGTAGCCCTCCCCACCTCCCGGATCACGGCTGCGGACCTGCCCGCGCTGCAGCGCAGGACCACCGCCGTACTCATCGGCAGCCAGATACTCGGCGGCCTCGGCGTGGCCATCGGTATCGCCCTGGCACCGGTCCTGGCAGCGGAGGTGAGCGGCTCCGAGGCTCTGTCCGGGCTCGCTCCGACCGCCTCGGTGGCGGGTACTGCGCTGTTGTCACTGCCCCTGGCCGCCCTGATGACCTCACGGGGCAGGCGCCCCGGACTCGTTCTCGCCTATCTGATCGGCGCGGTGGGCGCGTCCCTGGTGGTGACCGCCGCCGTGGTGGGCAGCTTCCCGCTGCTGCTCCTCGGCATGGCCGGTTTCGGCGCAGGCTCGTCGGCCAATCTCCAGGCCAGGTTCGCCGCAGCCGATCTGGCCGAGCCGGAACGCCGCGGCCGGGCGATCTCAAACGTCGTCTGGGCCACCACGATCGGTTCGGTCCTCGGCCCCAACATCTCGGCACCCGCCGGACACGTCTTCCGCGACACCTCCGTGCCCGAGACGGCCGGTGCGTTCGCCTGGGCAGCCGCCATCTTCCTGCTCACCGGTGCCGTGGTCGCCGTGCTGCTGCGCCCCGATCCGCTGCTCACCGCCCGCGCGCTGGCCCCGCAGGAAACCGGGACCGTCGAGAAGCGCTCCCTGCGGGCGGGCATCGCGGCGGTGCGGGCCTCCCCGATGGCCCGTCTCGCGCTGGTGACCATCGCGGTGTCGCACACCACCATGGTCTCGATCATGGTCATGACCCCCGTCCACCTCGGACACCACGGCGCGGGCATCCAGCTGATCGGGCTGGTCCTCAGCGGTCATATCGCGGGCATGTACGCGTTCTCGCCCATCACGGGCTGGCTCTCCGACCGGGTGGGGAGGCTGTCCGTGATCGGTCTTGCCGTCGGCCTGCTGTGCTGCGCCGCGGTGCTGGCCGGTACGTCGGGCGCGGGGCACGGCCGGACCGCCGCGGGTCTGTTCGTCCTGGGCCTCGGCTGGTCGGCCGGCCTGGTCGCCGGTTCGGCACTGCTCACCGACTCCGTGCCGCAGGCCGCCCGCGCCGCGGTGCAGGGCCTCTCGGATCTCACGATGAACACGGCGGCGTGCATCGGCGGCGCCGTCGCCGGAGTGATCATCTCCCGGCTGAGCTACGGCTGGCTGAACACGGCCGCCGCCTGTCTGCTGCTGCCGCTGGCCGCGCTCGCCCTGCGCCGGACCCTGAACCGGCAGCCCCCGGTGTCCGGGAAGGTCTGAGACCGGCGGCTCCCCTCCCCGTCCGGGTTTGCGGGCGCCGTGCCTGCGACAGGGATGGGGCATGCATCGGAACCCATCGGCATCCACGTCGCAGGAAACCGGCCGCCACGCCCCCGTGCTCTCCACCGAGGTGCGCGACGCTCTCGCCGACCACCGCCCCGTCGTCGCCCTGGAGTCGACGATCATCGCCCATGGTCTTCCGCGCCCCCGCAACCTCCAGGTCGCGGAGGAACTGGAGGAGCTCGTACGCAAGGCGGGGGCCGTGCCCGCCACGGTCGCCGTGCTCGACGGCCGGGCCCATGTGGGTCTGACGGCCGACCGGTTGGAGCGGGTGGCCGGTGACCCGGCGATGCGAAAGCTGGGCCACCGCGACCTCGCACCCGCTCTCGCCCAGGGAGCGAGCGGGGCGACGACCGTGTCCGCGACCGCGTTCCTGGCGGCGCGGGCCGGCCTGAACGTCTTCGCGACCGGGGGGCTCGGCGGCGTACACCGGGAGTGGACCGAGACGCAGGACGAGTCCGCGGATCTGCGGCTGCTCGCCAGGACCGGCATCACCGTGGTCTGCGCGGGCGTGAAGTCGATCCTGGACGTGCCGGCCACGCTCCAGCGCCTGGAGACGCTCGGCGTCGGCGTGCTCGGTTACGGCACGGAGTACTTCCCCGGGTTCTATCTGAGCAGTTCGGGCGAGCCCGTCGACTGGACGGTCCGCACACCGCGGGAGGTCGCTGACGTGATGCGGGCCCGGGAGGAGCTCGGGGGTCCTCCCGCCGCGCTGATCGTCGCCAATCCCGTACCGCAGGAGGAGCAGTTGGACCCCGAGGTGCACGACCGGGTGCTCGCGCAGGCTCTGGACGCCTGCCGGGAGCGCGGGATCGTGGGGCAGGCAGTCACTCCGTTCCTGCTGGAGTACCTGATGCGGGAGACCGACGGAGCGTCCCTGGAAGCGAATCTGGCCGCCGTGCGCGGGAACGTGCGGCTGGCCGCCCGGATCGCGGCGGCGGCGCGGTGACCGAGGGCGGTCTCCTCGTCGTCGGCGACGTGGTCACCGACGTGGTCGTCCGGCACGGCTCGGCCGTGGTCCACGGTACGGACACGGCTGCGCGCATCAGCACGACGCCGGGCGGAGCGGGCGCCAACGTCGCTTGCTGGGCGGTTCGTTCGGGCTGCCGGGACGTGCGTCTGCTGGCGCGGGCAGGGGCGGATTCGGAGGCCTGGCACCGGGGCGCGCTGGAACGGGCGGGGGTGCGGCCGCTGCTGTCCGTGGACGGGGAGGCGCCGACCGGCACGGTGGTGGCCCTGGTCGACTCCTCGGCCGAGCGCACCTTCCTCACCGACAGCGGCGCGGTCCTGCGCCTCTCCCCCGACGACTGGTCGGCGTCATTCCTGGACGGCGTCGCCCGGCTCCACCTCTCCGGCTATCTCTTCTTCGCGGCGACCAGCCGCGCGACGGTGCGGCTTGCCCTGCGTGAGGCCCGGCGTCGGGACATCCCGGTGAGTGTGGACCCTGCGTCGGCGGGCTTCCTCGCCTCTCTCGGCGCCGGCGCCTTCCTCGACCTGGTCGAGGGCGTGGACCTGCTCCTCCCCAACGCGGACGAGGCCCGGGAGCTGACCGGCCTGCCGGACCCGGCCGACGCGGCGGCCAAGCTGAGCCGTCACGCCGGGCGGGTCGCCGTCACCGTCGGGGACCGGGGCGTCCTGCTGGCGGCCGGGGGCACGGTGACCACGCGTGTATCCGCCCCGGCCGTACTGGATCCGGTCGATTCGACCGGCGCGGGGGACGCCTTCACCGGCGGTTTCCTCGCCGCTCTCATCGCCGGGGCGGACGATGCCGCGGCAGCCGCGACCGGCTGCCGGGCCGGGGCCGAGGCGGTCGCGACGGTCGGCGGGCGTCCGGGGCCGCGTCCGGCGTAGTGGTCACGTGCCGATGCCGGTCCAGGCGGGGTGGTGCGGGTCGTCGGCCCGCACCACCGCGTCCGCGCGGTCGGCGGGCGCCACCTCGTCCTCGTACCGGGCGAAGGCGGGCCATGTCCACCGCTCGTTCTCCTCGGTGCGCCGCCGCAGCGCACCGGGCGACAGGCGAAGGTGAACGGCGAGGTCGAAGGGGAACCACTGCCCGAGGAGCAGCGGCCCGTGCACGATCAGCACCCCGCCCTCGGGCAGGACCCGGTACGGGCTGCGGGTGGCCCGGTCCGTCACCGGGTCCCAGAGGTCGGGCAGCACCCGTCCGCTGCCGCCGGGCTCCAGCGGACGGAACACCTCGCGCCACAGTGCGTTGGTGTCGAACCAGCTGTCGGCGTACGAGTCGGGGTCCTCCTTGCCGTACTCGTAGCGCAGACTCGCCGGCCGCAGGAACCCTCCGGTGGAGACGGTGAGCACCGCGCGGCCGCGCGCCCGCAGTTCCTCGGCGACGCGTTCGGCGGGCTCACCGGGGCGGGCGGCCGGAGCGCCGTCGATGCCGATTCTGAGCCAGGGCCCGCCGTCGGCCGGTTTCAGGCCGTCGGCGTGCGCGGCCAGCGCTTCGGCCAGGCGTTCCCAGGTGATCGGTTCGAATCGCACGTTTCCATCATCACCCGGGACCGCGCCGGCTTCCGTACGAGAGCGCACCCCGCCCCGGTGCCGGATCTACTTCGCCGCGGGGCAGTCCACCGCGTCGGCGTCGTCGGAGAGTTCGCTGCCCTCGGGAAGCAGATAGGTCACCCACAGCACCACGGGTTCCGTGCCGAGGTTGCGCCCGATGTGCCGGTGTTTGGTTCCGGACGGCTCGATGAACGCCGTTCCCGCGGGTGTCACCTCGACCGAGCAGTCGTCGAGGGTCCGGGTCAGCGTCCCGGCCTGGACGACGGCGATCAGCTGGCCCGGGTGGGTGTGCCAGCCGGTGGAGCCGCCGGGCGCGATGGTGATGGTCCGGACGGTCACATCCGTCTCGCCCTTGGGGGTCTTCACCTTCAGCTTGCCCTCGGACGTGCCCTTGGCGACGACGGTGCCGCTCACACCGCTGCCGGGCGTCGCGACCGCGGCTGCCGGGACGAGACCGAGCGCCGTCACACAGGCGCCCACGAGCATGACCTTGCGCAGCGTGCCCCGCTGCTTCGTGCCGACCCTGCTGCCGAACTCCATGGACATCTCCCTCGTCCCGCCGGACCGGATGAACGAACCCACGCTACGCGCGAGTCGGGCTGCCGTCACCGGTGACGCGGGTGTCATCCCCCGCGGAGTTCGGTGGCGAGCGGGCCTTCCCCCTGCACCTCGGCCCGGCCCTCCGCGACCGCTTCGGCCAGTGTCAGTTCGCCGCGCCCCAGCGCCAGGCAGAGCTCGGCTTCGAGCACGATGCGGGCGTCGGGGTGCGGGGCCGGGCCGTACCCGTAGGCATCGTCCCGCTGCACGTCCCCGCCCGTTCGGATGTGGAACTCCCCTTCCTCCAGCCGGACTTCGACGACACCTGCATGCTTCGTCCCGTCCATCGCGCGCAGCAGGGGCAGGGCGAACCAGTGGGCGCGGACCGCGTCGGTGGGGCGGCGTTCGGCGAGTGCGGGTGTGCCCCACCGCGCGAGCGCGGTGAGGACCGGGAGCAGTCCGCGACCGTGTTCGGTCAGTTCGTAGACCGAAGCGGCCGCCGGCGGCGGAAGGCGCCGGCGCACGGCGAGGCCGCTCTGCTCCATGTCCTTGAGCCGGGAGGCGAGCACGTCCGTGCTGACTCCCGGCAGGTCGGCGTGCAGATCCGTGTACCGGCGCGGGCCGGCCAGCAGTTCACGGACAATCAGCAGCGTCCACCGGTCGCCCACGGAGTCGAGGGCCCGGGCGGTGGCACAGAACTGGTCGTAACTCCGGCGGCGGGCGGGGCGTGTTGGCGGCTGCTGACGTGGCATGCGACGCAGTCTAGACATGTTGTTGGACTTTCCAAGCTCCAACTTGGTAAAACCAAGTAACACAGTTCGGGGTCGGGGAGGGCACAGCATGGAGTTCCGGCAGTCCAGCAAGCTCAACGAGGTCTGTTACGAGATCCGGGGCCCGGTCATCGAGGAGGCCAACGCCCTCGAGGAGGCGGGCCACAGCGTGCTCCGCCTCAACACGGGCAACCCGGCGCTCTTCGGGTTCGAGGCGCCCGAGGAGATCGTCCAGGACATGATCCGGATGCTCCCGCAGGCACATGGCTACACCGATTCGCGCGGCATCCTCTCCGCCCGGCGGGCCGTGGCGCAGCGCTACCAGGCGATGGGCCTGACCGACGTCGACGTCGACGACATCTTCCTCGGCAACGGCGTCTCCGAGCTGATCTCCATGTCCGTACAGGCACTTCTGGAGGACGGCGACGAGATCCTCGTCCCGAGCCCCGACTACCCGCTGTGGACCGCCGTCACCACACTCGCGGGCGGCAAGGCCGTGCACTACACCTGCGACGAGGCCGCGGACTGGAATCCGGACCTCGCGGACATGGCCTCGAAGATCACCGACCGCACCAGGGCCATGGTGATCATCAACCCGAACAACCCGACAGGTGCCGTCTATCCCCGCGAGATCCTCGAGGGCATGCTCGATCTGGCACGCAGGCACGGGCTGATGGTGTTCGCCGACGAGATCTACGACCAGATCGTCTATGACGACGCCGAGCACCACTCCGTGGCGGTCCTGGCCCCGGATCTGCTCTGCCTCACCTTCAGCGGGCTGTCCAAGACGTACCGCGTGGCGGGATTCCGCTCCGGCTGGCTGGTGGTGTCGGGCCCCCAGCAGCACGCCCGCAACTACCTGGAGGGGCTCACCATGCTCGCCTCCATGCGGCTGTGCCCCAACGCCCCCGCCCAGTACGCGATCCAGGCGGCGCTCGGCGGCCGGCAGTCGATCCGCGGGCTCGTCGCCCCCGGGGGCAGGCTCCACGAGCAGCGCGACCGGGCCTGGGAGCGGCTGAACGAGATTCCGGGGGTGTCGTGCGTGAAGCCGAAGGGCGCCCTGTACGCGTTCCCTCGCATCGACCCCAAGGTCCACGACATCGTCGACGACGAGCGGTTCGTCCTGGACCTCCTGCTGCGGGAGAAGATCCAGGTCGTTCAGGGCACCGGCTTCAACTGGCCGCGCCCCGACCACTTCCGGATCCTGACCCTCCCGCACGCCGACGTCCTCGACGCGGCGATCAGCCGCATCGGCCGCTTCCTGAACGGATACCGCCAGTGATCTGCACCCGCTGCCGGACCCCCGTGCACACACAGTTCGCGTCGCCCGGCCTGGTGGGCGCGATCGTGGAGGGCGGGCTCGATCCGGCCGAGGACCCGCGCTGGGCGGACTCCGGCGCGGCCTCGCCCGCCGAGTACGCGCGATGGGCAGGCCATCTGTGCGGTATGACCTGCCTGCGCATGGCGCTCGGCCCCACCGCTCCGACCCTGTTCGCGCTGCGCGACGGCGCCCTCGAGTACGGCGCGTACACCGAGGACGCCCAGAGGGTGATCCGGGGCCTGGTCTACGCCCCGTTCGCCGCGTACGCGACCGAGGCGCACGGCCTCGACGCGACCGTCCACCGGCACCTGTCCCCCGCCGGGATCCTCGGGCTGCTGGACGAAGGCAGGAGCGTGATGGCGTCCGTGCACTACGGAATCCGGCACCCGGAACTGCCGGCGCCGGGGCGTGGCGGGCATCTGGTCCTGCTGACCTCGCGCACCGCGGACGGATCGGGGGTGCACTTCCACAACCCGTCGGGGACGACGGCGGACACACGCGCGGCCGAGCTGCCGCTGCCGGTCTTCGAGCGCTTCTTCGCGGGCCGCGGGGTGTCGTTGCCCGGAGTCACGACGCCGGGTGCCGCGGGGCCGTAGCACCTCACCCTTACGGGTGGTCCGGCCCGGATCCCGGTGTCCTGCCGGGCCGTTGCGCCGACCGCGTGCCACGGTGAGCGCCATTACGGCTTCCGACCGCCCGTGGGAGATCACCTTGCTGCGTCTGCGCAACCGCCCGAAGCCGGGCCCCGAGCGATCCACGCGGCGCACCGCGGTCATGGCGGGCGTGGCCGCCTGCGCCGTACTCGCCACGGGCGCACCGCTCGCGTACGCCACACTCGGCGGCGAGGCACCGGCGGCGCGGGCGACGGCCGTCCGGGGCGCCGAGTACGTGGAGACCCGGCTGTTCTTCGGTACCGAACGCCCCGACGGCGGACCGGATGTGACCGACCCGCAGTTCCTCGCCTTCGTCGACCGGTATGTCACACCGGACTTCCCGGCCGGCCTCACGATCCAGGACGGCCGGGGGCAGTGGCGCGACTCCGACGGGGTGATCGAACGGGAGCGTTCGTACGAACTGATCCTGCTCTACCCGGCGTCGGAGGCGCGCCTGCGCGACCCGCAGATCGAGCGGATCCGCGCAGCGTACGAGAAGGCCTACGCCCAGGACTCGGTGGCCCGCCTCGACGAACGCACCCTCGCCGACTTCTGAGCCCCGGGGCCGCGTGGCGCCCCCACGGGCGGCCCGTGCGCCCCACCCGGGTGAAGGGGCCTCGCACCGACCGCAGAACTCTGTGCCAGGATGACGGTGGCCTTACGCGTCGTCCGTCTGGAGCCGCCGTGCCGGAACCGACCCCTGCCCGCCCCAGCCTCCCGGGCCCCCGCGTCTCCGAGCCGGTCTTCGACGCAACGCTGCGCCTGCTTGCCGAAGGCGGTCACGAGCGGCTCACCATCGAGTCGGTCGCCCTGGAGTCGGGTGTCGACAGCAAGGCGATCCGCCGGGCGTGGCCCCTCGGGCCGCCCGGCCTTGTGCGTGCGGCTCTCATCGAGGCGGAGACGCGCGGCAGCGGCAGCCCCGACACGGGCAGCCTTCGGGGCGATCTGGAGTTTCTGGTGGACCAGGTGCTCACCCTGCTCACGAGTGAGCTCACGCGGTCGGCCGTCCGCGCGTTGGCTGCGGGCAGCGACACGTTCGAGGACGAACTCGGTCTCCTGGCCCGCGACTTCTTCGCCGACCGCTTCACCCGCGAGCATCCGGTCTTCCTTCGGGCCGTCGAACGCGGCGAACTCCCCGCGGAAGCCGAGCCCCTGCTGCTCGTGAAGCTCGTGGCCGATTCCGAGTGGGTACGGGCGGCGCTGCGCGAGGCACCACCGTTGCCACGAGGCTTCGCCGAGTCCGTGGTCCGCGTCGTCCACCCCGTGTGCCGCATGGTTCCGCCGCCGCGCGCGAGCGCACAGGAACGAGAGCCGAGCACAGGGGTCAGCCCCGCAGGGCGGTGAGCGCGGCCACCGGGTCGGGGTCCGGGGTGGCGCGGGGCCACCAGTCGTCCGCGCCAGGGTCCGACTCGTAGCCGTACCAGCGGCCGTCCTGGCCGAAGCGGAGCTGGAGGGTGCCCCCGGTGTTGGTGAGGTGGTTGCGCCAGGGCTGGAAGCGCGGGAAGTCGGCCGCCGCGAGGGCGGGGCGGGCCCGGTCGAACGGGCCCGCCGGTGGGTCCCAGGGGCTTTCCAGGACCGCGAGGCCCTCCGCGCCGCCCTGCCTCCAGGCGGCGACGGCGCGGGCCAGGTCGGTGGTGCTGCGGCCGGTGGCGTAGGCCAGCTCGCGGTAGAGCGCCCGGGTGGTTGCCGTGAGCCCCGCGGTCGGCCGGGACGCGGCGATGCGCACCGCGTCCTGCCAAGTGCTGAGCCCGGCGATCGGATCGTCCCCGGTGGTCAGGAGTGCGTGGGCGCGGGCAGCCGCGTCCGAGGCGAGGTGGTCCAGGGACAGCGGGTCATGGGCGCCGGGCAGGTCCGGGTAGGAGGGCGGCTGCCCGGGGTACGGCGGCACGGGCAGCGGTGCCGGGAGCGGCGGCAGGAAGCGGCCGGCCAGGGCCTCGGCCGCCGCGAGCGAGGGCATCGCCGGTGTGGCGGGGCGTTCTCGGGCGGAGTGCTCGGCGTTGCGGCGGCCGAGCTCGTCGAGGAGTTCACGCTCCCCCCGGCCGCGCATCAGCAGCAGGACGAAGGGGTCGCTGTCCAGGAGTCGTGCCGTCTGGAAGCAGAGCGCCGCCACGTGCTTGCAGGGCCAGCCGCGGTCCGGGCAGGAGCAGTCCGGGTCGAGGTCGCCGGCGGCGGGCAGCAGCCGGATGCCGGTCTCCCCCGCCATGTCGACCAGGGAGTGCGGCATGTCCTTGTCGAGCAGCGCGGACAGATGCCCGGGCCGCGCCGCGACGGCGTCCAGGAAGGTGTCCCAGTCGGAGGCCGAGAACGTACGCAGGCGCAGCTCCGCCCGGTACGGGCGGGGGCGGCTGCCGTGGACGTAGGCGATGACCCGGCCGGGAGTCACGGTGATCGCGGCGACTTGGCCGCCGTCGGCGTACGTCCGGCCGCGGGCGAGGCGTCCCTCGTCCATCGACAGGGACTCCAGGGCGTCCACCCACGCCCGGCCCCACCAGCTGTCCGCGAAGGGTTCCGCGGTGTCCGAGGCGCGGGCGGGCACCGCCTCGAAGGTGCGCCGCAGGTCGTCGGGGCCGGGACGCGCCGTGGGACGGGGGTGCGCGGCCGGGCTCATGCCGTCCTCCGGAGCGAGACGAGATCGGCCAGGTCACGGTCGCTGAGCTCGGTCAGAGCGGCCTCGCCGGATCCGAGCACCGCGTCGGCGAGGGCACGCTTGGACTCCAGCAGTTCGCTGATCCGGTCCTCGACGGTGCCTTCCGCGATGAGCCGGTGCACCTGCACGGGCTGCGTCTGGCCGATGCGGTAGGCACGGTCGGTGGCCTGCTCCTCGACCGCGGGATTCCACCAGCGGTCGTAGTGGATGACGTGGGCGGCCCGGGTGAGGTTCAGCCCGGTGCCGGCCGCCTTGAGGGAGAGCAGGAAGACGGGGACCTCGGCGGACTGGAAGCGGTCCACCATCCGCTCCCGCTCGGGCACCGGCGTACCGCCGTGCAGGAGCTGGGAGGGGACGGAGCGGGATGCCAGGTGGGCGGAGAGGAGGCGGGCCATCGACACGTACTGGGTGAAGATCAGGACGGAGGCGTCCTCGGAGAGGATCGTGTCGAGGAGCTCGTCGAGCAGGGCGAGCTTGCCCGAGCGTCCCGTGAGCCGGGTCGGCTCCTCCTTGAGGTACTGCGCGGGGTGGTTGCAGATCTGCTTGAGCGAACCGAGCAGTTTCATGATCAGCCCGCGGCGGGCGATGCCCTCGGACTGCTCGATGAAGGCCATGGTCTCGCGCACGGCCGCCTCGTAGAGCGTGGCCTGCTCGCGGGTGAGGGAAACGGCGTGGTCGGTCTCCGTCTTCGGCGGCAGCTCGGGCGCGATGCCCGGGTCCGACTTCTTGCGGCGCAGGAGGAAGGGGCGGACCAGCCGGGAGAGCCGCTCGACCGCCTCCTCGTTGCCCAGGCCCGCCGCGGTGCCGGTGTTCTCGACGATCCGGGCGTGCCGGGACCGGAACGCCTTGAGCGGGCCGAGCAGCCCGGGGGTGGTCCAGTCGAGCAGGGCCCAGAGCTCGGAGAGATTGTTCTCGACGGGCGTGCCGGTCAGCGCGACGCGGGCCGGGGCCGGGATGGTGCGCAGCGCCTTGGCCGTGGAGGAGTGCGGATTCTTCACGTGCTGGGCCTCGTCGGCGACGACCAGCCCCCAGGTGTGCTCGGCGAGCCGGCCCGCGCTGGACCGCATCGTGCCGTAGGTGGTGAGGACGAAGCCGCCGTCCGGGTCGGTGAGCGTGCGGTCGGTGCCGTGGAAGCGGCGCACGGCGACACCGGGCGCGAAGCGGTTGATCTCCCGGTGCCAGTTGCCGAGGAGGGAGGCGGGACAGACGACCAGCGTGGGGGCGGCGTGGGCGCGGTGCAGATGGAGGGCGATGACGGTGATGGTCTTGCCCAGGCCCATGTCGTCGGCGAGGCAGCCGCCCAGGCCGAGCGAGGTCATCCGGTCCAGCCAGGCCAGGCCCCGCAGCTGGTAGTCGCGGAGGGTGGCGTCGAGGCCGGGCGGCGGCGGGAGGGTGGCGCCCTCGTCGAGGATGCGCGAGCGGAGTGCCGCGAGCGCTCCGGCCGGCACCGCCTCGACCTGTTCGCCGTCGACCTCGGCAACGCCGGTCAGTGCGACGGCGAGCGCGTCCACCGGATCCAGCAGACCGAGCTCCCGCTTGCGCGCCTTGCGTACGAGCGCGGGATCCACGACCACCCACTGGTCGCGCAGCCGCACCACCGGCCTGTGCGCCTCGGCCAGCGTGTCCATCTCGGCCTCGGTGAGCTGCTCGTCACCCAGGGACAGCTGCCAGTTGAACGCGAAGAGCTGCTCCGCGTCGAAGAAGGAGGTGCCGTCGGTGGCCGAGCCCGGCGCGGGCCGGACGACGGCCGTGGCGGTGAGCGAGCGGGCGAGCTCCCGGGGCCAGTGGACGGCGACCCCGGCCGCCGCGAGCCGTGGTCCCGCTTCGCCGATCAGTTCGTACAGCTCGTCCTCGGCGAGCGCGAGCACGTCGGGGACCGGCTGGTCCAGCAGCCGCTCCAGCGGGGGCCAGATCCGGGCGGCGCGGCGCAGGGCGAGCACCGCGTCGATCCTCGCCCGCGGCCCGAAGGGCTCCCCTGCCCCGCCGCTCCACAACGTCGCCGCATCGGTGACGTACGTCGGGTCGGCCAGGCTGTGCACCTGCGTGACGGCCGCGGCGGCGTGGCGGGCTGCTGCCGGGGATCCGTGCGCGTCCTCGTCCGTCTCCGCGGTGGGCCCGGCGGTGTCGAAGAGTTCGTGGACGGACAGGTCGAGCCGGAGGGAGACGCGCACCCCCGCGTCGAGTCCGGCAGCCACCTCGACGGCCCAGGCGCGGGCGCCGGGCAGCCGCTGTGCCTCGCGCGCGGCGAACGGTGCGCCCATCGCGTGGCCCGCGGCAGGGGTCCGGGGCAGGGTGTCCGCCACGGCGTCGAGGAAGGCTCCGAGCAGGGCCAGGGGGTCCGGGACCCGCAGCGGTGTGCCGTCCAGCGGGACCGCGTATCCCTCGGGGGGCATCGAGGCGGCGACGGCCCTGAGGTGGGCGATGTCCTCCGCGTCGCGGGGCCCGGCCCGCCATGCGTCGTGGTCGTCGGCCGTCAGACCGGGCAGGAGCTTGCCGCGCGCCACCAGGGTGAGCGCGTGCAGCGCGGCCGCGCCCCAGGCGCGCGTGGCGGGGTGGGCGGAGGCCCGGTGCCGGGCGCCCGAGAGGAGCGGCACGGCATCCGCGACGGACAGCACCACGGCGGGAACCGTGCGGCGCCGGGCCGCGCCCGCGCCGTGCGGCCCGACGACCGCCAGCTCCGTGACGGTGTACGGCGGATCCCCGCTGTCGCCCGGCGGCTCGTCGGGACCGGTGAAAGCGATACTGCCCTCGGGGTCCCAGAAGGCGATCCGGCCGTCACGGGGCAGCGCGGCCGGCAGGAAGACCGCCGCGCACCGCATCAGCCGCTCGGCGGCCGGGACCGTGGTCCGCTGTGCCATGTCCACTGCCCCTCCCGCCTGGTCCGAGTGCCCGAATCCTGTCTTCGCGAGTCTAGGCGGGGGGTACGACAACACCCGCCCCGCACGTGTTCCCACGGGCCGGGGCGGGCGTGGTTTCCGCGTCAGTGACGGGCGAAGGGCTCGGCGTGGGCCCCGCCGTGCTGCGGCTCCTCCGCGGAGTCCGGCGGCGCGGTCGCGGGGTCACGCGGCGTCGTCGCGGGGTCGGGCAACGCGGTCTGGGGATCACGCGGCGTGGTCCCGGGGTCGGGCAACGCGGTCGCGGGGTCACGCGGCGCGGGAGGCTCATCCGCCGGGATGCGCGCGGCCCGTGACCCGTCCTGCGCAAGGTCCTCGCCCTGCGGCCGGGACTCCGGCTGCGCCAGGGACTCGGTCCGCGAAGAGGGCTCGGTCCGCGGGGAGGACCCGTCGTACCCGGACGGACTCTGCGGCTGCCGCACCTCCGCGGGCGGCTGCCCCTGCTGCGCACGCTCCAGGAAGCGGAGCAGCTCGACGGGGAACGGCAGCACCAGCGTGGAGTTCTTCTCGGCCGCCACCGCGACCACGGTCTGCAGCAGTCGGAGCTGCAGCGCCGCCGGCTGGCTGGACATCTCCTGGGCCGCCTGGGCCAGCTTCTTCGAGGCCTGCAGTTCCGCGTCGGCGTTGATGACCCGCGCGCGCCGCTCACGGTCGGCCTCGGCCTGCCTGGCCATGGACCGCTTCATCGTCTCCGGCAGGGACACGTCCTTGATCTCGACGCGGTCGATCTGCACACCCCAGCCGACCGACGGACTGTCGATCATCAGTTCCAGTCCTTGGTTCAGCTTCTCCCGGTTGGACAGCAGATCGTCCAGGTCGCTCTTACCGATGATCGACCGGAGGGACGTCTGCGCCATCTGCGAGACCGCGAAGCGGTAGTCCTCCACCGCGATCACCGCGCTCGCCGGGTCCACCACCTTGAAGTAGATGACGGCGTCCACGCGGACCGTCACGTTGTCCCGCGTGATGCCGTCCTGCGCGGGCACCGGCATCGTCACGATCTGCATGTTCACCTTGCGGAGCCGGTCCACACCCGGAACGATCATGGTGAATCCCGGCGGTCGCACACGGTCGTGGAGCCTGCCGAGCCGGAGCACCACTCCGCGTTCGTACTGCTTGACCACCCGGGCCGCGGCCATTCCGTACACCGCCACGCCCGAGACCGCCGCCACCGCTGCGATCACCAGCTCCTGGACCATCACGGCCCCCTGCGTCCGGGAGTGCGTTCCAGCACCCGTCGATCACGCCCTATTACCACGGTATGCCCGGTATGCGCACCCGTCGAACCTCTGTCCGGGTGTCAGTGGCCCGACCGGCCGCGCACCGGGTGCCGGGGCTCCGCGTAACAGGCAGGCTGACCAGCACCAGCACGTCTCCGTGCCGTACCGATGAGCCGGACGAGCAGACGAGGACCCGCCCATGTCCGTCACCGCGACCGCGACCGCCACCGACCGCCCCCGACGCCACCGCCGACACACCGGCATCGCAGTCGGCGCGGCCCTGCTCACTCTCGGCCTCACGAGCTGCTCCGGCCTCGGGCGCACCGCGGTCGGACCGGTCATCTACACCACCGAGCGGGACAGGGTCGTCAGCGTGCACAGCCCTTCGGTGAAAGGCTGCCACCGGCTGGCGCCCGCGGGCGCCGACGAGGTCGCCAACAGGACCCTGATCGACATGATCCTGTACCGCACCCGCGACTGCACCGGCGGTGGCACCACCTACGTCGCCACCACGCTGACCGACGCGAACTCCCCGCGCAGCCTGCCCTGGCGCAGCTACAGGTTCGTTCACTGACCGCGGCGCCGTGTACGGCCGCGCCCTTTGACCAGCGCGACCAGCTCCGCCGTACGGTCCCTCCGGTCCCGGGCGATCAGGATCACCACAGCGATGAGCAGCGCCGGCATGACCGCGTTCGGAGGGTCCAGGAGCGTCAGCTGCACGATCGCGGCCCCGGCGAGCAGCCCGGCGAAGGCCATGGCTGCCACCCCGGACAGCAGCGGGACCAGGAGGGCGAGGGCGCCGGCCGTCTCCAGGCCGCCGATCGTGTACATCGCGCCGCTGCTCCAGCCCATGCGGTCGAAGGACTCCACCGCGGACTCGTGGGCGATGAGCTTGGGCACGGCGCTCAGCCCGAAGAAGAGCGCGAGGACGATCCGGGCCGCCGTCAGGACGACGGAAGCCCGGCTGCGGCGCGGCGAAGCGGTGGCCTGTGCGGCGGGGGAAACGGCGGCAGTACCGGTTTCGGACAGGGGGGTCTCCTCGGAGGGCGTCGTGGATGACGTGCGCCGGGGCGGGGGCGAACCTGCCGCTACGCCTTCCCGGCGCTTACCGAGGGGTAGACCCCGCCGGGGTCCGGAACTCATCGCGCTCCGGACCTCGGATTCACTTGGACCGGTGGCTACTTGGGGCGGGCGAGCACCCAGACGCCGTCGTCGGTGAGGTAGCCGTCGACGGTCAGTCCGGCCGCTTCGAGACAGGCTTCGAACTGCTCGGGGGACAGTTCCCGTGACCGGAAGGTCTGGGTCCACCGCGCGTCCTCGAACACGTACTCGGCACGGACCTCGCTCACCCCGTCGCCCAGGGGCTCCGCCGAAACGATGCGTACGGTGCAGCCCGCGGCCGGATCCTCGCGCTCCCGCGGCAGATCGGTGCGGTAGTCGGCACCCTCCCGCTGGAGGAGGACGGCGCCGCCGTCCTTGACGTACCTGCGGCAGGTCCGCAACAGCCCCTCCCGGACGCGGTGGTCACTCGTGTGCACCAGGAACGAAGCGAGCATGACCACGTCGAACCTCTCGTCGCCGAGGTCCAGCGACTCGATGGGGCTCCGCACCGTGCGTGCGCCTGCGACGTGTCCCAGCATCTGCGCCGACTCGTCCACGGCGGTCACCACGAAGCCGCGTTCGACCAGTGGGTGCGTCACCCGGCCCGCCCCGCAGCCCAGTTCGAGAATGCTCGCTCCGGCGGGCACGGCCGCCTCGATCACATCCGGTTCGTTTCCGGCGGACAGCCGCGCATACAGCTCGACCGCGCAGCCGTCCGGCGTGATGGAGCCCGGCCCTGTACCCGAATGTCCCTCACGTATCCGTCGTCCGCTCATACCCGGCCGAACGCACGGCAGCCGGGCCCCGTTCCCCGGGCCGCCGTGGGCGGTGCCCCGTCAGTACTGCGGGTAGCGGCCGTCCGGCCACACCACCGGCTGCTCGAGCTCCATGCACAGGTCGTCTGCAAGCTCCGCGATCACGGCCCTGCCCTCCGTCGGGGCGAGCCAGGAGGCCGGCAGCGCCACGTCCCCGTGGTGCGCGCCGAGCAGGTTGCCGCAGACCGAGCCCGTGGAGTCGCTGTCGCCCGAGTGGTTGACGGACAGCAGCAGCGCCTCGGCCACGTCGTCGGATCCCGGCAGCACGAGCGTGCAGTAGACGGCGATGGCGAGGGCTTCCTCGGCGACCCATCCCGCCCCCAGTGACTCCACCCGCTCGGCGGTCGGCCGGCCGCGGGCGGCCAGGTCGACGGCGGCCCGCAGCGCGGCCGTCGTCTCCTCGTGGCCGCGGTGGCGGGCCAGCAGATCCATGGCCCGCAGGACGGCGCCCGCCGGGGAGTCGCCCTCCAGCAGATGTGTGACGATCGCGGCGAGCGCTCCAGCCGCGTACGCCCCTGTGGGGTGGCCGTGGGTGATCTGCGCGCACCGGGCGGCCAGTTCGAATCCCTTGGGCGCGTCCGCTCCGAGCAGCCCGAAGGGTGCGGACCTCATCACCGTTCCGCAGCCCTTGGAGTGCGGGTTGACGGGGCCCGGTACGTCGAACGGCGCGTCGGCGCCGGGGACGTGGCCGGCCGCGAGCCCCGTCAGGCAGGCGTTGCCGGGTGCCCGGCGCGCGTACAGCCAGGGCTGCTGCCTGAGCCATCCGGTCCGTACGGCGTTCTCCCCGCCCCGCGTCGGCGGGGCGGGGTGGTTCTGGGTGTCGAGCCAGCGCAGGTAGGCATGGCGTACGAGGGCGGTCTCCGAGCCGCCGGCCCCCTTCGACCTGGCCCTGGCATGGGCCCTGATCAGCCCTTCGACCGTGAACAGCGTCATCTGGGTGTCGTCCGTGATCCGCCCGACGACCCCGTCCGCGTCCGCGACGGGCTCCCGCACGCCCCGCTCCCCGTAGGCGCGGCGGATGCCGCCGAGCGAGAGGAATTCGACCGGGTTCCCCAGCGCGTCCCCGACGGCGCCGCCCAGCAGGGCGCCGCGCACCCGGGCCCGGCGGGCGACGGCGTCGCCCCACGCCGCCCTTCCCCCGGTGGCGTTTCCCTGTTCCCTGACGTCCACGGTCCGCTCCCCCTCATCCTCCGGCATCGGTTTCCGTACGCCGCACCGCGGGTTCATGCTGGAGGAGAGGCGATGCCGATGCGTACCGGAAGTGAACCGTCCACCGCGCGCAGTCCCCTGCGGATGCGACTCTGGCTGAGTCTATGGGGCATGATCTGGGCCGCTTTCGGCCTGACGGCCTTCGTGCTGACCGGACGCGCCGGCTGGGCGGCGGCGTGCGGCGTGCTCCTCGTCGTGACGGTCACGGACTTCTGCTTCGTCGTCCACCGCATCCGCCAGGGCCCGCACTACCAGCCGGGCAGGGACGTCCCGCCGTACGAGCCCGACCGCGGCGAGCGGGGCGGACCCGGCCGATGAACACGGATGGGCGGGTCAGGGGGCCTCGTCGAAGCGGGCTGCCTTGAGGTACTCCGGATTCGGGTCGAGCGCTGCCGCCAGCCGGAAATGGCGGGTGGCCTGCTCGGGGCGGCCGGCGCGCTGGAAGGTGCGGGCCAGGGCGAAGTGCGCGAAGGCGTTGTCCGGCTCCCGCTCCAGGACCAGCTCGAACTCGAGCTCGGCCGGGCGGAGTTGGGCGGCGGCGAAGAAGGCCCGCGCACGCAGCAGCCGGGCCGCCGTGTTCTCCGGATGGGCGGCTATCACCGAGTCGAGGAGTTTTACCGCGCCCCTCGGGTCCCGCGCCGCGAGGAGCTGCTCCGCCGCACGGAAGTCGATGACATGGGTTTCCGGGTTTCGCTCGGGCATGCCGGCATCCTTCCCCTCGGCTGCGGTACTTCAACGTCCGGGGCACTTCAACGTCCGGCCGGATCCTCGTATTCCGTCCCCGGCGCGGGCTCAGCCTCCGGCGGCCCGCGCGGTCAGTTCCGACCAGAGGGCGCGGACCTGCGGCTCCAGGGCCTCCAGCGGCCCGTCGTTGTCGACGACCAGGTCGGCGACGGACTTTCGCTCCTCGCGGGTGGCCTGCGCGGCCATCCTCGCGCGGGCGTCGGACTCCGTCATCCCGCGCAGCGCGACGAGCCGGTCGAGCTGCGTCCCGGGGGTGGCGTCCACGACCACGACCAGGTCGTACAGCGGGGCGAGGCCGTTCTCGGTGAGGAGGGGGACGTCGTGGACGACGACGGCGTCCGGTCCGGCCACCCGCTCCAGCTCCGCGGACCGGGCGCCGACGAGCGGGTGGACGATGGCGTTCAGCGCGGCCAGGCGCTCGGGGTCGGCGAAGACGATCGCGCCGAGTGCCGGCCGGTCCAGCGTGCCCTGCGGGGTGAGGATCCCGGGCCCGAAGGCCTCGACGACGGCATCGAGCCCGGGTGTGCCGGGCTCGACGACCTCACGCGCGATCCGGTCGGCGTCGATCAGTACGGCTCCGTAGCTCACGAGCAGCCGTGACACTTCGCTCTTGCCGGCGCCGATCCCGCCGGTCAGGCCCACTTTCAGCATGCGCCGAGCCTAGAGGTGCCCTGCGGGCGGCCGGGAGCCGCCCTCAGGAGTCGCCTTCGCGCTCGGCCAGGAAACGTTCGAACTCGAGGCCGATCTCGTCCGCCGACGGCAGGTCGACCGGCTCCGCGACGAGATTGCGACGCGTTTCGGAGCCCGCCACCGCGTCGTACTGGTGCTCGAGCCCCTCGACGAGCGAGACGAGCTCCTCGTCGCCCTGGCCGATCTGCCGGTCGATCTCCGTCTGGGTGCGGTGTGCCTCCGCGCGCAGACCGTGCGCGACGCTCGGCAGGACCAGGCCGGTCGCGGCGGTGATCGCCTCGAGCGCGGTGAGGGCCGCGTCCGGGTACGAGGACCGTGCGACGTAGTGCGGGACGTGGGCGGCGACGCCGAGGACGTCGTGGCCCGATTCCATCAGCCGGTACTCGACGAGCGCCTCGGCGGAGCCGGGGACCTGTGCCTCGTCGAACGGGCTGCGGTGACCCGGCATGAGGTCGGTGCGGTTGCCGTGCGGGGTGATTCCGACCGGGCGGGTGTGCGGGACGCCCATCGGGATGCCGTGGAAGTTGACCGCGAGGCGGACGCCGAGCCGCTCGACGATCTGCTCGACCGCGGCGGCGAACCGCTCCCACTCCACATCCGGCTCGGGGCCGGACAGCAGCAGGAAGGGTGCGCCCGTCGCGTCCTGGACCACGCGCACGTCCAGCGTCGGCGTCTCGAAGGCCGTCCAGCGGTCCCGCTTGAAGGTGAGCAGCGGGCGCCGTGCGCGGTAGTCCACGAGCCTGTCGTGGTCGAAGCGGGCCACGATCTGGTGCGGCAGCGTCTCGAGCACGCCGTCGACGATCTGCTCGCCGGTCTCGCCCGCGTCGATGTATCCGTCGAAGTGGTAGAGCATGACCAGGCCGGCCGACTCCTGGGCGAGCGCCATGTCGACGACGGCCAGGCCCTTCGGCTCCCATTCGTACAAACTCTGCGGATCAGGCACGGTTACCGCTCCTCCTCGTGTTCCTCGACAAGAACACCCCGCACGGCACCGGCATTCCCGCCCGCACCCCTTTCGCGGTCGTTACGTCAGAACACGGCTATGGAGCGCGGTGACCGCCTTCCGCGCGGACGTGAAGGCCCCGTGCTGCCAGGCGTCCGTGTGGCTGAGGTAGTCACCGGCGAAGTAGACGTGCCCCGCGGCCTGGTTGAGCGGTGCGAAGGCCGGGGCGTCGGGGCCACCGGAGAGTGAGTGCCAGGCGGCCTCCAGGTAGGGGGTCTGGCGCCAGTGGTGGGAGAACGACGAGGAGAGTTCCGTGCGGTACTTCTCGCCGTGGATCTTGACCCCCTGGGCGACGGCGCGCGCCTCACGCTCCCGCGGGGCGAGCGCGGCGTACGAGTCGGCCTGGGAACCGTAGTTGTAGTACCCGATGACGAGCCCCCGGTCCCCGTTGTGACCGTAGGACGGGTACCAGATGTGGGAAAGGTCCAGGTCCGTCTCCGTGATGCCGCCGTAGATCCGGTGGTCGCTCTCCCACCAGCGGCTGCGGTACTCCAGACCGATCTTCCCGGCCGAGGACGGCTTGCACGCCTCCAGCGCGGTCTGGACGGCGGGACCGAGGTTGTGAGCGGTCTTGGCGAGGATGTTGGGCGGCAGCGCGGCGATGCAGTAGTCGGCGTCGATGGTCCGGGTGCGTCCGGACCGGGTGTAGGTCACGGTGACGCCGTGCGCCGTGTCGGTGATGTCGGTGACCGCCGCGCCCGTCCTGATACGGCGCTCCCCGACGGCCCGGGTGAGCGCGGCCGGGATCCGGTCCATGCCGCCGACCGGCTGGAACATCAGCATGGCCTGGTCGTACTCGAACTCGAAGGAGAAGTACCGTCCGACACCGCTCGCGAACACCTCGGACGCGGTGGGTACGGAGCCGAGCTCCTCGCCCGGGGTGCCGGCCGCCGCCGGGTCGACGCGGTAGCCGCGGCGCGGGCTTCCGGTGTAGTCGAGGCTGTCGCCGATGTCCCCGAAGTCCTTCAGGAACTCCAGGAGCCGTTCCTGGTCCTCGACGGTGATCCGCCGGTCGAGGGCGCCCTTGTCGGTGGCCTTCGCGAGGAGTTCGGCGACGTAGCCGTACACGTCGGCCTTCGCGGTGCGGTAGCGCACCGGAGCCTTCATGCCCGCCGATTCGTTGTATATATAGGCATTGGCGTTCACGTTGGTGAACACCTCAACAGGTACGCCCAGTTCACGGCAGTAGTCGAGGGTGACCATCCACTGCGGGATCCGGCCGGGACCGGCGTTCATGTACTGCCCGTCGTGGAACTTCGCGGTCTGCTCGTTGCCGTACGTGTCGGTGGTCGAGTCCTCGCCACGCACGGTGAGGTTACGACCGCCCGTGCGGCCCCGGGCCTCCAGGACCGTACAGTCGTAGCCCGCCTTTCCCAGTTCGTACGCGGCTGCCAGACCGGCGATGCCTCCGCCGACCACGACGACCTTCGCCGCCGCCCTCCCCTTGAGGGTGAAGTCCCCTTCGCTCGGAGCCCGGAAGGCGGGTTCACGGCCTGCGGCCTGGGCGGTGGGCGCGAGACCGAGCGCTCCCATGGTGGCGAACATGGCGCCCGCGCCGCCGGTGATGCCTACGTTGCGCAGAAAACTCCGACGGCTGGCACCGGCCGCCACGGGGGAAGTCTGCGCGTCGCGCGAGGTGTTCGACGTGTATGTCATGTCCTGGCTCACCTTCGTTCCTGGGGTTGCCGGGATCTTGGCAAGCGCTTGTTACAGGCCGTCAGTTACTCGTGTATCCCGCACGTTTCCCTCCGTTCACCACGCGGGCGGGCAATGGTCCAGACCTTGACATGGCCACATCTCATCCCTAGCGTCACTGGGCAGCAGATTCAGAAACTCGCCCCACGTTCATGTACAAAAACATGCTCATCTGCGGGAACCTCTGAACCCTTCGACGGGAAGGCACCCCCATGCGCACCCGCACACTGCTCCCCGCCCTGCTGGCCACCGCGCTCACCGCAGGAGGTCTGTCCCTCGCCTCCGCCGGCAGCGCGTCGGCGGAGGCGGTCATCGACGTGACCACAGCGGCCCAGCTCAAGGCGGCACTCACCGCCGCGGCCCCCGGCGATACGATCCGGCTCGCCGACGGCACGTACACGGGCAACTTCAAGGCGACGGTCGCCGCCACCTCCTCCGCCCGGATCACCCTCACCGGCTCCGCCAAAGCGGTACTCACCGCGGGCGGCGGCTACGGGCTGCATCTCAACGGCGCGTCCTACTGGACCGTGCGGGGCATCACCGTCACCGGCGGCCAGAAGGGGATCATGGCCGACGCCGCCACCGGTGTCGTCATCGACGGCGTGACTGTGTACGACCTCGACATGGAAGGCGTCCACTTCCGGAAGTCCAGCAGGGACGGCGTCATCAAGAACTCCCGGATCTACGACACGGGGCACGACGGTCGCGGCATGGGCGAGGGCGTGTACGTCGGGTCCGCGGGCGATCTGTCCGACCGCAGTGACGGGGTGCAGATCCTCGGCAACGTCATCGGGCCCGGCGTCGGCGGCGAGAACATCGACATCAAGGAAGGCACCACCGGGGCGCGGATCATCGGCAACACCTTCGACGGCAACGGGCTGACCGGTGCCAACTACGACGACTCCTGGGTCGACGTGAAGGGGAACGACGTCCTGGTCCAGGACAACAGGGGCTCCCGTACGACGAACAACGGGTACGAGACGCACACCCAGCAGAGTGGCTGGGGCTGCGGCACGGTGTTCCGCAACAACGCCTCGGACCTGACCGGCGCCACCGGTGACAAGCAGCTCGCCGTCAACGTCACCAACCAGAGCTCCACGTGCCGCACGACCGTCCACAGCGACAACACGGTCACCGGCGGCAGGGGATTGACGAACATCGCCGTCACCCCGTAGGGCCCCTGTCGGGCCGGCCCCCGGTCCCGATGCGTTCGCGGATACGAGTAAGGCCCGCCCCCCGAAGGGAGCGGGCCTTACCGACAAGCTCTACAGCTCTACGGCCGATGAGCGACTGGGGTCAGAGCGTCAGCTCTGGCCACCGGCCAGCTTCTCGCGCAGGGCAGCCAGCGCCTCGTCCGACGCCAGGGCGCCGGAGTTGTCGTCGGACTCCGAGGAGTACGAGCCGCCGCCACCGCTGCCGCCGGAGGCAGCCGGGGCGCCGGCGGCCGGGGCAGCAGCGCCCTCGGCAGCAGCGGCCTCGTCGGCCTCGCGGGACTTGATGACCTGGGCCTGGTGCTGCTCGAAGCGCGTCTGCGCCTCGGCGTACTGGGTCTCCCAGACCTCGCGCTGAGCCTCGAAGCCCTCGAGCCAGTCGTTGGTCTCGGGGTCGAAGCCCTCGGGGTAGATGTAGTTGCCCTGGTCGTCGTACGACGCGGCCATGCCGTACAGCGTCGGGTCGAACTCGACCGAAGCCGGGTCGCCACCGAAGGCCTCGTTGGCCTGCTTCAGCGAGAGGCTGATGCGACGGCGCTCGAGGTCGATGTCGATGACCTTGACGAAGATCTCGTCGTTGACCTGGACGACCTGCTCCGGGATCTCCACGTGACGCTCGGCCAGCTCGGAGATGTGGACCAGGCCCTCGATGCCCTCGTCGACGCGCACGAACGCACCGAAGGGAACGAGCTTGGTGACCTTACCGGGGACGACCTGCCCGATCTGGTGCGTACGGGCGAACTGCTGCCACGGGTCTTCCTGCGTCGCCTTGAGCGACAGGGAGACACGCTCGCGGTCCATGTCCACGTCGAGAACCTCGACGGTGACTTCCTGGCCGACCTCGACAACCTCGGAGGGGTGGTCGATGTGCTTCCAGGAGAGCTCCGAGACGTGCACGAGACCGTCGACGCCACCCAGGTCCACGAAGGCACCGAAGTTGACGATCGAGGAGACGACGCCGGAGCGGACCTGACCCTTCTGCAGGGTCGTGAGGAACGTCTGGCGCACCTCGGACTGGGTCTGCTCGAGCCAGGCGCGGCGGGACAGGACCACGTTGTTGCGGTTCTTGTCCAGCTCGATGATCTTGGCCTCGAGCTCCTTGCCCACGTAGGGCTGGAGGTCGCGGACACGACGCATCTCGACGAGGGACGCCGGCAGGAAGCCACGGAGGCCGATGTCGAGGATGAGACCACCCTTGACGACCTCGATGACGGTACCGGTGACGATGCCGTCTTCTTCCTTGATCTTCTCGATGGTGCCCCAGGCACGCTCGTACTGAGCGCGCTTCTTCGAGAGGATCAGGCGGCCTTCCTTGTCCTCCTTCTGGAGAACCAGGGCCTCGATCTCGTCGCCGACCTTGACGACCTCGTTCGGGTCGACGTCGTGCTTGATCGAGAGCTCGCGGCTCGGGATGACGCCTTCGGTCTTGTAACCGATGTCGAGGAGAACCTCGTCCCGGTCAACCTTGACGATGACGCCTTCAACGATGTCGCCATCGTTGAAGTACTTGATCGTCTCGTCGATCGCCGCGAGGAACGCGTCCGCGTCGCCGATGTCGTTGACCGCAACCTGCGGAGTGGTGGCGGTGGTCTCGGTGCTGCTCGTCATGTGGGAAAGGGCTCCGGTACGGACAGAGAGTCGAAGTTACTGCTACGCCGTAAGCCCGTATCGCCTCTGAAGACGCCGGACAGCTCTGGAAGCACCCGACCGGATTCCGGAAGGAGCCTCGACAACCGAGGGGAGTACGACAGACGCGAGCGCGGCCTGCTAGGTCTGAAGCGCGCAGGCTCGCGGCGCAACTTGTAGCATACGGGGGCAGCCGGAAGCGGTCAATGCGCGAAGGCGCACACGCGGGGCACAACAGCCCATTCCCGGCACAACTCATGTTGTCCGAGGCCACATCGGCCACGGCACCGTTCCGCACGCACGCGGCCGTACTCACCCGTACAGCCCGGTCGGGCACCGTGTGGGGCGGGTGAAGGCAAACTACAACGACGGGCACGATGAGCCAAGAGATCCGTGGGTCCGAACCTGAAGCGACCCGCCGGGAGGCCGGGGAATCGGAGAGCAGCCGGGCAAGTCGCGGCTGGTGGGACCGGAACGCCGACGAGTACCAGAGCGACCACGGGGCCTTCCTGGGGGACGACCGCTTCATCTGGGGCCCGGAGGGCCTCGACGAGGCCGAGGCAGGTCTGCTGGGCCCCGCCGCCGGGCTGAAGGGCCTGGACATCCTCGAGATCGGCGCCGGCGCGGCCCAGTGCTCGCGGTGGCTGGCGGCGCAGGGCGCCCGTCCGGTGGCCCTGGACCTCTCGCACCGCCAGCTCCAGCACGCGCTGCGGATCGGCGACGACGTCCCCCTCGTGGAGGCCGACGCGGGCAGGCTCCCGTTCCGGGACGGCTCCTTCGACCTGGCTTGTTCCGCCTACGGGGCGGTGCCCTTCGTCGCCGACCCCGTACAGGTGTTCCGTGAGGTACACCGGGTGCTCAGGCCCGGGGGCCGCTGGGTCTTCTCGGTGACGCACCCGGTCCGCTGGGCGTTTCCCGACGAGCCGGGCCCCGAAGGGCTCTCGGTCGCCGCCTCCTACTTCGACCGGGTCCCCTACGTGGAGCAGGACGAGCGGGGCGACGCCGTGTACGTGGAGCACCACAGGACACTCGGCGACCGGGTGCGCGACGTGGTGGCGGGCGGCTTCCGGCTCACGGACCTGGTGGAGCCCGAGTGGCCCGCCTGGAACAACCAGGAGTGGGGCGGCTGGTCCCCCCTGCGTGGCAACCTCATCCCCGGGACCGCGATCTTCGTGTGCGAGCGGGACCGCCGGACCTGGTGAAGGGCCGGCGTACGAGACTGGGGGCGTGATCCGTACCGACGCCCTCGGCCAGTTGCCCGTACGCACCGCTGTGCCCGCTCTGGAGCGGGCACTCGACGACCGGGGGGTCGCGGTGCTCTGCGCACCGCCCGGGACAGGCAAGACGACCCTCGTACCCCTGGTGCTCGCCGGCCTCACCGGCGGCGGTCCGGCGCGCCGGGTGGTGGTCGCCGAGCCCCGGCGGATCGCGGCACGGGCGGCGGCGCGGCGGATGGCCTGGCTTATCGGTGAGCAGCCGGGCGGCCGCGTCGGCTTCACCGTGCGCGGGGAGCGGGTGGTGGGGCGCGACACGGTGGTCGAGGTCGTGACCACCGGGGTGCTGCTCCAGCGGCTGCAGCGCGACCAGGAGCTGGCCGGCGTCGATGTCGTGATCATCGACGAGTGCCACGAGCGCCATCTGGACGCCGACACGGTCGCCGCGTTCCTCCTCGACGTGCGGGCGGCCATCAGGCCGGACCTGCGGCTGGTCGCCGCGTCGGCGACGACGGACGCGGAGGGCTGGGCCCGTCTGCTGGGCGGCGCTCCCGTGATCGAGGCGCAGGGGGTGTCCCACCCGGTCGAGGTGGTGTGGGCGCCGCCGGCCGGGTCCGTGCGCCCGCCGCACGGCATGAGGGTCGATCCGGCACTGCTGACGCACGTGGCCGCCGTGGTGCGCCGCGCGCTCGCCGAGCGTGAGGGCGACGTGCTGTGCTTCCTGCCCGGCGTCGGGGAGATCGGCCGGGTGGCCGGGCAGCTCGCGGGAGTGGGTGCCGAGGTGCTCCAGGTGCACGGCCGGGCACCCGCGGCCGTGCAGGACGCGGTGCTCGCGGGGTCGTCGCAGGGGCGCCGGGTGGTGCTCGCGACCTCCGTGGCGGAGTCGTCGCTGACGGTGCCGGGGGTGCGGGTCGTCGTGGACTGCGGGCTGGCCAGGGAGCCCCGCACCGACCATGCGCGTGGCCTGAGCGCGCTCACGACCGTACGGGCGTCCCAGGCGGCCGGACGGCAGCGCGCGGGCCGGGCCGGACGTGAGGCGCCCGGCGCCGTGTACCGCTGCTGGGAGCAGGCCGAGGACGGGCGGCTCGCCCGGTTCCCGTCCCCGGAGATCAAGGTGGCCGATCTGGCCGCGTTCGCGCTGCAGGCGGCGTGCTGGGG
This sequence comes from Streptomyces sp. NBC_00887, assembly GCF_045207585.1. Classification (NCBI taxonomy): domain Bacteria; kingdom Bacillati; phylum Actinomycetota; class Actinomycetes; order Kitasatosporales; family Streptomycetaceae; genus Streptomyces; species Streptomyces sp. NBC_00887. The sequence goes on along the minus strand of NZ_CP108788.1, from coordinate 8,025,708 downwards.
CGATCCGGACGCCTCCGGGCTCGCCCTGCTGGATCCGCCGCCGGCCGGGGCGATGGGCGCGGCACGGGAGGTCCTGACCGCGGTGGGCGCGGTGGACGCGTCGGGGCGGGTGACTGACCGGGGCGTGCGGATGTCCCGCCTGGGCCTGCACCCGCGCCTCGCGCGGGCCCTGCTGGACGGTGCGGACGAGGTGGGCGGGCGCCGGGCCTCGGAGGTCGTGGCGCTGCTCAGCGAGGAACCGCCGCGGGAGTACGGGGACGATCTGGCGGCAGCGCTGCGCACCGCGCGGCGGGGTGGCGACGGTTACGCGGCGCGCTGGCGGCAGGAGGTGAGGCGGCTGTCGTCCTCGCTCGGCAGCACCACCGGCTCGGGTGCGGGGTCGGACGACGTGGCCGCGGGACTGGTGGCGGCGCTGGCGTTCCCGGAGCGGGTGGCGCGGGCCCGGGGCGAGGGGGCTTTCCTGATGGCTTCGGGGACCGGGGCGGAGCTCCGGGAGGGCTCGCGGCTGCGCAGCGCACCGTGGCTGGCCGTCGCGGTCGCCGACCGCCCGGCGCACTCGGCGTCCGCCCGGGTGCGCCTGGCGGCGGTCGTCGACGAGGACACGGCACGGCTGGCGGCCGGGCATCTGCGGTTCTCCGGCGAGGAGGTCCGCTGGGTGGACGGCGACGTGGTGGCCCGTTCCGTGGAGCGGCTCGGGGCTGTCGAGCTGTCGGTGCGCGCGCTGAGGCAGCCCGACCCCGCACTGGTGCGCGGCGCGCTGCTGGACGGTCTGCGGCGCGAGGGCACGGGGCTGCTGCGGTGGACCCGGGACAGCGAGCAGCTGCGGCTGCGGCTCGCGTTCCTGTACCGGGAGCTGGGGACTCCGTGGCCCGATGTGTCGGACGGCGCACTGCTGTCGCGTACCGAGGAGTGGCTGGAGCCGGAACTGTCGCGGGCGCGGCGGCGCTCGGATCTGGCGCGGATCGATGCCGGGCAGGCGGTGCGGCGGCTGCTGCCGTGGGCGACGGGCGATGCCGCCCGGCTCGACGAACTGGCCCCGGAGCGGATCGCGGTGCCGAGCGGGTCGAGGATCAGGGTGGAGTACGGCGGCGAGCAGCCGGTCCTCGCGGTGAAGCTCCAGGAGCTGTTCGGGCTGCGGGAGACGCCCCGGGTGGCCGGGGTGCCCGTCCTGGTCCATCTGCTCTCCCCCGCCGGGCGGCCCGCGGCGGTGACGGCGGATCTGGCGTCGTTCTGGCGGGAGGGCTACAAGTCGGTGCGGGCCGAGCTGCGCGGCCGGTACCCGAAGCACCCGTGGCCCGAGGACCCGACGACGGTGGAGGCGACGCGCTTCACCTCGGCCAGGCTGCGGCGCGAGTAGGCGCTGGGTCCGGTACGCACCAGCCCCCCTGCCGCAGGTGCGGCAGGGGGGCTGGTGTGCCGGCGGTCCGGGTCAGGCGGCGGGCGCCTCGACAGCCGGTGCCTCGACCACGAGTTCGACGACGAGCGTGGCGCCGCTCGCGGTGGTGAGACGCAGCAGGAAGGTGCCCGCCGTGTCGTCGGCGAAGATCTTCGGGAGCTTCAGGACCCCGTCGTCGCCGGTCTTGAGGTCCGTCAGGGTCCTGACCGTGTTGCCGTCCGCGTCCTTGAAGTGGGGGCCCTTGTCGTTCTCGGCCGGTGTCTCCCTGTCGGTGATCATCGTTGCGGTGACGGCGGTGCCCGCCACTGCGATGCCCTTGTACGTCGCCTTGACCTCGACGGTGTCGGCGAACTCGGCGCCGGGGGCGGCCGTCAGGGCCTTCTCGTCGGTCCGGGCGATCGTGTCGGCCTGCCGGGCGGCGACGGCCGCCGTGTAGGTGAGGATGCGCGGCTTGCTGGTGCCGGCCACGACCGTCACCCTGAACCCGCCGGTCTTCTCACCCGCGTTGAGGACGGGCGCGGTGACGGTGCCGTCCGCCGCGGTGGGCATCGTGACCGTGCTCCGTTGGCCGGAGAAGCGGGTGTCGGTGTCGCCGGTGATCGTGAAGGTGACCGAGGTCTTGGCGAGGGGCGAGCCGAGCGTGTCCCTGGCCCGCACCTTGACGCGCTCGGTGAACGCCTCGCCCGCCGTCGCGGCGAGGGGGCCGGTGCCCGCGTTCTCGAGGCTGCCCAGCGTCCGGGACGGCGCGGGAGGCGGCGTCGGCTCGGGCGGCGGCGTCGGCGAGGGGCTGGGCGTACCGCTGCCGCCCGGCTTGGGCGGGGTCGGCGAAGGGCTCGGGGTCGCGCCGCTGCCGCCCGTCCCGGGCGGGGAGGGGCTGGGGTCCGGCGACGAGCCGGAGCCGCTGGTGTCGCCCGAGGGGAGGACGCCCGTGCCGTCGGGGACCTCGTGGGTGCCGCGCTTGTAGAACTCGAACCAGGAGCGCACCGTCCGCAGGTACTCCGTCGAGTGGTTGTAGCTCAGCACGGCCTTGTCGAGGTCGGCGGCGACGGCCAGGTTCCGGGGGCCCGCGCAGAGGTAGCGCCCTGCGGCCAGCGCCGCGTCGTAGATGTTGTTGGGGTCCTTGCGTCCGTCGCCGTTGCCGTCCTGGCCCCAGGTGGCCCAGGTCTGCGGGATGAACTGCATCGGGCCGACCGCGCGGTCGTGGGTGGAGTCCCCGTCGTACGCTCCGCCGTCGGTGTCCTTGATCAGCGCGAAGCCCTGGCCGTTGAGGGCCGGGCCGAGGATCGGGGAGAACGTGGTGCCGTTGGCGTCGACCTTGCCGCCGCGGGCCTGGCCGGACTCGACCTTGCCGATCGCCGCGAGGAGTTGCCAGGGCAGGGCGCAGGCCGCGTCGGAGCTCGCGAGGTCCTGCTCGGCCTTCTTGTACGCCGCCAGGATCGATGCCGGTATGCCCGCTTCCGCACTGCCGGTGACCGGCAGATTGACGGACGAACCGGGCTTGTTGGGCGTGTTGAGCGGCGGCAGGTCCGTGTAGTAAGGCGAGTTGCCGGTGGCCGCACTGTCGCCGGGCGATGCGGAACCGGACGCCGTCGGGTCACCGCCTTCGGCGAGCGGGGCCCCGGGAGCCTGCGAGGCGGAGAGGGCCGCGACAGCGGCTGCCGCCACCGCAGTGGTGGTGGCCCCCCTGCGAAGCCGTCGGCCGAATTGCGCTGCCATACGTTCTGGTCCCTCCCCGTCGACGGCTGTTCGCGCTCTCCCCAGCGCGAGGACTCAGGCGACCCTACGGCAACTTGTGCCGCCCGAACACTGGCACATGACCGGTTCTTACCGACTTTTCACGAAGCTGTCGTTGCCTTGGTCAGGCGGATCGGGCAAGTGACGGGGGCTCACGCATACTTGCCGTCATGCCGTTCACGCTCAGCCACGCCGCAGCCGTACTACCGGGCATCCGCCGGTCCGGGACGGGTCGTGGCCCGCTGGCCGCCTCCGCACTCGTCGCGGGTTCGTTCGCACCCGATATGACCTACTTCGCGGACACGGCCGTTCCCGGGGCGATGGAGTTCGGCGCGGTCACCCACGCGGTGTGGGGGGTGTTCACGGTGGACGTGGCCATCGCCTCGGCCCTGGTGGCGCTCTGGCTGCTGCTGCGCGAACCGCTCGTCGCAATCCTGCCCACCGCGTGGCAGGGCCGCGTGCACACCTTCGTACGGGGCCGGCGGCGGGATCCCGGAACACTGCCGACCGTGCCCGAAGCTCTGTGGTTCGTCCTGTCCGCGGTCATCGGCGCGGGCACGCATGTCGTGTGGGACGCCTTCACCCATCACGACCGGTGGGGGACCGAACTCGTTCCCGTGCTCAGCCGCAGCATCGGCGGCTTCCCGGTGTTCCAGTTCGTCCAGTACGGGAGTTCGGCCGTGGCCCTGACGGTCCTGGCCTGGTTCACGTACACGGGCCTGCGCCGGACCGGGCCGGCGGCCGCCCCGGAGTCCGTACCGGTACTCGGCCGGGCGGAGCGCCGATGGGCGGGCGTCCTGCTCGCCGTGTGCGTACTGCTCGGTGTCGTCCACCGGTGTGCCCGCTGGTACGCCTACTTCGGGCAGCTCAGCACACCGCTCGACATCATCCCGACCGCGTGCTTCGGGGCGGGCGCGGGCCTGGCGGTCGGACTCGTGCTGTACGGGGCGTGGATGCGGCTGCGGACACCGCGCCACCACCGCCCGCCGGGCAGGCCCGGTACACGGACCCGCCCGGCGAACGAGGACGCGCACTGAGGGACCGCCATCGAGGAGGGCCCACTCCCCGAAGGCGGCCCCTTTCAGGCGGCAGACGCGTCAGTGCGCGGCCGTCTCCCAGTCCGTGCCGACACCCACGGAGACGTCCAGCGGCGCACGGAGCTCGACCGCCGTGGACATCTCCCGGCGCAGGATCTCCTCGACCTGCTCCCGCTCACCCTTCGCGATCTCCAGAACGATTTCGTCGTGGACCTGGAGCAGCATCCGCGACGTCAGCTTCGCCTCCGTCAGCGCGCGGTCCACGTTCAGCATCGCGACCTTCACGATGTCGGCGGCCGTCCCCTGGATCGGGGCGTTGAGCGCCATCCGCTCGGCCGTCTCACGCCGCTGACGGTTGTCGCTGTTCAGGTCCGGGAGGTAGCGGCGCCGACCGAAGACCGTCTCCGTGTACCCGGTGGACCTGGCTTCCTCCACGACCCGGTGAAGGTAGTCGCGCACCCCGCCGAACCGCAGGAAGTAGGTGTCCATCAGACCGCGCGCCTCCCCGGCCTCGATGTTCAGCTGCTGGGAGAGCCCGAACGCGGAGAGCCCGTAGGCCAGCCCGTACGACATCGCCTTGATCTTGCGGCGCATCTCCGCGTCGACGGCCGACTTCTCGACACCGAACACCTGCGAGGCGACCGTCGTGTGCAGGTCCTCGCCCGAGGTGAACGCCTCGATCAGACCGGCGTCCTCGGAGAGATGGGCCATCACCCGCAGCTCGATCTGGCTGTAGTCCGCCGTCATCAGCGTCTCGAAACCCTCGCCGACGACGAAGCCCCGGCGGATCGCCCGCCCCTCGTCCGTACGGACGGGGATGTTCTGCAGGTTGGGGTCGGTGGAGGAGAGCCGGCCCGTCGCCGCGACCGTCTGGTTGAACGTGGTGTGGATACGGCCGTCCGCACCGATCGTCTTGATCAGGCCTTCGACCGTGACCCGCAGCTTCGCCTGCTCCCGGTGGCGCAACATGATGACCGGCAGCTCGTGCTCGGTCTGCGCGGCCAGCCACGCCAGCGCGTCCGCGTCGGTCGTGTAGCCCGTCTTCGTCTTCTTCGTCTTCGGCAGGGCCAGCTCACCGAAGAGCACTTCCTGGAGCTGCTTGGGCGAGCCGAGGTTGAACTCACGGCCCACGGCCGCATGCGCCTCCTTCACCGCCTGCTGCACCGCACCGGCGAACTGCTGCTCCATGCCCTCCAGATGGGCCCGGTCGGCGGCGATGCCGTGCCGCTCCAGGCGCGCCAGCATGATCGACGTGGGCAGCTCCATGTCGTACAGCAGCTCGGTGGCACCGGCCTCCTGCAGACGCGTCGTGAACGCGTCCCCGAGGTCCAGCACCGCGCGGGCCTGCGCCATCAGGGCATCGGCCTCCGCGCGGTCGTCCGCGCCGAAGGCCAGTTGCCCGTCGGAGGCGGGGGCGGGGGCCAGCTCACGGCCGAGGTACTCCACGGCCAGCGCGTCCAGCGCGAAGGAGCGGCGGCCGGGCTTGACGAGATAGGCGGCGAGCGCGGTGTCCATGGCGATGCCGTCCAGCCGCCAGCCCTGCTCCGGGAGGACCCGCAGGGCGTTCTTGGCGTTGTGCAGGACCTTCGGCCGCTCCGGGTCCGCGAGCCATGCGGCCAGAGCCCGCTCGTCGGCCTCGTCGAGCTCGGCCGGGTCCAGCCAGGCGGCGGCCCCGTCAGCGGCTGCGAGCGCGACCTCCGTGACCGTGCCGGTGCCCAGCGACCAGGTGTCGACGGTCATCATGCCGAGCGGCTGCCCGCCATGGGCCTCCAGCCACGGGGCGACCTCGCCCGAGCCCAGAACCGATCCGTCCAGCTCGATGCCGGCCGCGGGCTCCGCCGGACCGGCCTCCTCCGCACCCGGATCGACGGCGAGCAGCCGCTCGCGCAGGCTCGGGTTGCGGATCTCCAGGACGTCCAGCACACCCGTGACGGCCGTGCGGTCGTACGGAGCACGCTCGAGCTCGGCCGGGAACTTCGGCAGTACCACGTCACGGACCATCTCGGTCAGCACGCGGTTCATCTTCACCGCGTCCAGGTGGTCCCGGAAATTCTGGCCGGCCTTGCCCTTGACCTCGTCGGCCCGCTCGACCAGCTCCGCGAACGACCCGAACTCGTTGATCCACTTGGCAGCCGTCTTCTCACCCACACCGGGGATCCCCGGAAGGTTGTCCGAGGGGTCACCGCGCAGCGCCGCGAAATCCGGATACTGCCCCGGCGTGAGCCCGTACTTCTCCTGGACCTTCTCCGGGGTGAAACGCGTCAGCTCCGAGACGCCCTTCGTCGGATAGAGCACCGTCACGTTGTCCGTGATCAGCTGGAACGAATCACGGTCGCCCGTGACGATCAGCACCTCGAAGCCCGCCGCCTCGGCCTGTGTGGCCAGCGTCGCGATGACGTCGTCCGCCTCGAACCCGTCCACCGCGAACCGGTCCGCGTGCATCGCGTCCAGGAGCTCGCCGATCAGCTCGACCTGCCCCTTGAACTCGTCGGGGGTCTTGGAACGGTTCGCCTTGTACTCAGGGAACTTCTGCGCACGCCATGTCTTGCGGGACACGTCGAACGCGACCGCGAAATGCGTGGGCGCCTCGTCGCGCAGCGTGTTCGCCAGCATCGACATGAAGCCGTACACGGCGTTCGTCGGCTGCCCCGTCGCCGTCGTGAAATTCTCCGCGGGCAGGGCGAAGAACGCCCGGTACGCCAGGGAGTGCCCGTCCATCAGGAGCAGGCGCGGTCGGTTGTCTGCCGTCTTCTTCGATGCCGTCTCAGCCACGCCCCCGATCCTGCCACGGACCACCGACAATCCGGACCGGCCGCCGCTCGTCCCCCGGTCGAGCACGGCCCGGGCGCCCCTGACCGCGCACCCCGCCCGAAACCGCAGCACCCCCGCCGCCCTCCGGACGCCGCGGCGGCCGTGCGTGACAGGATCGGAGACAGTCACATCGCCGACAGGGAAAACGTGACAGGACGCCACGACGCGTACGCGCGGATCGCGGGTTCGCAAGCGCTCGAAGGGGAGCACCATGGCCACCAAGCCCCCGACCGGTGACCCGGTCCAGGACGCGCCGCAGGTCGAAGCGGTCCAGCACGCCGCCGCGGGGCTGCCCGCCGTCGCCCACAGCCTGCGCGTCGCCCAGCAGCAGATGGGGGTGCGCCGCACCGCGCAGACCCTCCTCAAGGTGAACCAGAAGGACGGCTTCGACTGCCCCGGCTGCGCCTGGCCCGAGGGCGACAAGCGGCACACCGCCGAGTTCTGCGAGAACGGTGCCAAGGCCGTCGCCGAGGAGGCGACCCTGCGCCGCGTCACCCCCGACTTCTTCGCCGCGCACCCCGTCGCCGACCTGGCCACCCGCAGCGGCTACTGGCTCGGCCAGCAGGGCCGCATCACGCAACCCATGTACCTGCCCGCGGGCGCCGACCGGTACGAGGCCGTGACCTGGGAGCGCGCCTTCCGGATCCTCGCCGAGGAACTCACCGCGCTCGGCTCCCCCGACGAGGCCCTCTTCTACACCTCGGGCCGCACCAGCAACGAAGCGGCGTTCCTGCTCCAGCTCTTCGCCCGCGAGTTCGGCACCAACAACCTGCCGGACTGCTCCAACATGTGCCACGAGTCGTCCGGATCCGCACTCACCGAGACCATCGGCATCGGCAAGGGCAGCGTCAGCCTGGAGGACCTCCACCACGCCGACCTGATCATCGTCGCCGGGCAGAACCCGGGCACCAACCACCCCCGGATGCTCTCCGCCCTCGAAGAGGCCAAAGCCGCCGGAGCGAAGATCATCTCGGTGAACCCGCTGCCCGAGGCCGGCATGGAGCGGTTCAAGAACCCGCAGACCGCCCGCGGCATGATCAGGGGCGCCGCCCTCAACGACCTCTTCCTGCAGATCCGCATCGGCGGCGACCAGGCCCTCTTCCGCCTGCTCAACAAGCTGATCCTCGACACCGAGGGCGCCGTCGACACCGACTTCGTCGCCCGGCACACCCACGGATACGAGGACTTCGCCGAAGCGGCCCGCGCCGCCGAGTGGGCGCAGACACTCACCGCCACCGGCCTGGACCGCGCCGACATCGAAGAAGCGCTCGCCATGGTCCTCGCCTCCCAGCGGACCATCGTCTGCTGGGCCATGGGCCTCACCCAGCACAAGCACTCCGTGCCGACCATCCGCGAAGTCGTCAACTTCCTCCTGCTGCGCGGCAACATCGGCAGGCCCGGCGCCGGCGTCTGCCCCGTGCGCGGCCACTCCAACGTCCAGGGCGACCGCACCATGGGCATCTTCGAACGGCCCTCCGCCGCCTTCCTGGACGCCCTGGACAGGGAATTCGCCATCACCTCGCCGCGCCACCACGGCTACGACGTCGTACGGTCCATCCAGGCGCTGCGCGACGGCGAGGCCAAGGTCTTCTTCGCCATGGGCGGCAACTTCGTCGCCGCCACACCCGACACCACCGTCACCGAAGCGGCTATGCGCCGCGCACGGCTCACCGTGCACGTGTCGACCAAGCTCAACCGCTCCCACGCCGTGACCGGCACCCGCGCCCTGATCCTGCCCACCCTGGGCCGCACCGACAAGGACGTCCAGGCCGGGCAGAAGCAGTTCGTCACCGTCGAGGACTCCATGGGCCTGGTCCACTCCTCCCGCGGCAACCTCACGCCCGCGAGCCCCCACCTGCTCTCCGAGCCGGCGATCGTCGCCCGCCTGGCCCGCGCCGTCCTCGGCCCCGCCTCCACGACACCGTGGGAGGAGTTCGAGAAGGACTACGGGACGATCCGGGACCGCATCTCACGCGTCGTACCCGGCTTCGAGGACTTCAACGCCCGCGTCGCCCGCCCGGGCGGCTTCGCGCTCCCCCACGCCCCCCGCGACGAACGGCGCTTCCCCACCGCCACCGGCAAGGCCAACTTCACCGCCGCACCCGTCGAGTACCCCGAGCTCCCCGAAGGCAGGCTGCTGCTGCAGACCCTGCGCTCCCACGACCAGTACAACACCACGATCTACGGCCTCGACGACCGCTACCGCGGCATCAAGGGCGGCAGGCGCATCGTGATGGTCAACCCCGAGGACGCCCGCGCCCTGGGGCTCGCCGACGGCTCGTACACCGACCTGGTCAGCGAGTGGAAGGACGGCGCCGAGCGCCGCGCACCGGGCTTCCGCGTCGTCCACTACCCGACCGCGCGCGGGTGCGCCGCCGCGTACTACCCCGAGACCAACGTGCTCGTCCCGCTCGACGCCACCGCCGACACCAGCAACACCCCGGCCAGCAAGTCCGTCGTCATCCGTTTCGAGAAGGCCTGAGAATCCTGGACCCACCAGCGGCTAAGCGTTCGCTCAGCCGTCTGGTAAGAACAGTGCACACAGCAACGAACGACCGCAGACGAACGGAGCCGGACCCCATGGGCGAGCACATCGCACCCACGTTCCCCCAGGAGATCATCGACGAGTACGCCGCACTCGGCGTCGACCTCCCCGCCCTCTTCTCCGCCGGACACCTCGGCGAGCGCATGGGCGTGCAGATCGTCGAGGCCTCCGCCGAGCGCGTCGTGGGCACCATGCCCGTGGAAGGCAACACCCAGCCCTACGGACTGCTCCACGGCGGCGCCTCCGCCGTCCTCGCCGAGACACTCGGCTCCATCGGCACCATGCTCCACGGCGGCGCCACCAAGATCGCCGTCGGCGTCGACCTGAACTGCACCCACCACCGCGGGGTGCGGAACGGCCTCGTCACGGGCGTCGCCACCCCCGTACACCGCGGCCGGTCCACCGCCACGTACGAGATCGTCATCACCGACGAGCAGGACAAGCGCGTCTGCACGGCCCGCCTCACCTGCCTGCTCCGCGACGTCCCCCCGCCCGCCGCCGGCTGAACCGATCGCCACAACACCCCTGCCCGGTCCGGAAATCGCACCGCATTCCGGACCGGGCAGACCCATATCCGGAGCAGGGCTGAGACGTTGACCACCACGCTCGGTCAACACCCTTGACCACGGCACACGTTCCATGAGCCACTTCAGCAGCCACAGCGGTCACCGCAGCGAATCGAACACATCACCCAGATGTAACACTGCGTAACAGGTGTGCAATACACGAAAAATAGCGCGCGCCGCGTCCCCGGTCCGGAGGGACAGCCTCGCCGCGCCCCTTGCGCCCCGATTCGTGCGACAGCACCAAGATCGCCTCAAGCGCCTTAGCAGAGCTGCGCGTTCTCAGCATGCGGTCACTTCGCAAGCCGTAAATGTCCACACTGCTCCCACCAACCCTTCCCCATGGCATAACAAGACAGTCACATCATCAGCGGACCTGTCCCGCACCCCCTCGGCTGCCCATAGAGTCACGGCCAGTCACCGCGCCGCCGGGCGCCACTGCTGCACAGCCTTTTAAACCACCAGTACGGCCCGGCGATCGTCACGGCACCTCAGCAGAGGAGGCCGCGCCAGGGAAAGGACCTTTCGTGCGACACCGTTCCTCGCTCATCCTCACCGCAGTGCTCACCACAGGAGCACTCACCCTCACCGCCTGCGGGTCGCGCGACGACAGTGGCAAGAACGACGACAGCGGCAAGAAGACCACCGTCGTCATCGGCGTCGACGCCCCGCTGACCGGCTCTCTCTCCGCACTCGGCCAGGGCATCAAGAACTCCGTTGACCTCGCCGCCAAGACGGCGAACAAGAACAACGAAGTCCCGGGCATCGAGTTCAAGATCGAAGCCCTCGACGACCAGGCCGTCCCCGCCTCCGGCAAGGCCAACGCAGCCAAGCTCGTCGGCATGAAGGACGTCATCGGAGCCGTCGGCCCGCTGAACTCCGGCGTCGCCCAGTCGATGCAGGGCGACTTCGAGAAGGCCAACCTCGTCCAGGTCTCCCCGGCCAACACCAACCCGGCACTCAGCCAGGGTGACAACTGGGGCAAGGGCGACTTCAAGCGTCCCTTCGCGACGTACTTCCGCACCTGCGCCACCGACGTCGTCCAGGGCAAGTTCGCCGCCCAGTACCTGTACAACGACGCCAAGAAGAAGAAGGTCTACGTCGTCGACGACAAGCAGACCTACGGCGCCGGCCTCGCCGCCATCTTCTCCGCGGAGTTCGAGCGCCTCGGCGGCAAGGTCGTCGGCACCGACCACGTCACGGTGAAGGAGACCGACTTCTCCAGCACCGCCGACAAGGTCAAGGGATCCGGCGCCGACTCCGTCTACTTCGGCGGCCAGTACCCCGAGGGCGGCCTGCTCTCCGACCAGATCAAGAAGACCGGCGCGAAGATCCCCACCATGGGTGGAGACGGCATCTACGACCCGGCCTTCATCAGCGCCTCCGGTGAGGCCAACGAGACCGACCTCGCCACCTCCATCGGCTACCCGGTCGAGGCCCTCCCGACCGCCAAGAAGTTCATCGCGGACTACGCGGCCGAGAAGTACAAGGACCCGTACGCGGCTTACGGCGGCTACTCGTACGACGCCGGCTGGGCCATCATCCAGGCCGTCAAGGCCGTCGTCGCCGCGAACGACGGCAAGCTCCCCGAGGACGCCCGCGCCAAGGTCGTCGAGGCCATGGCCAAGGTCTCCTTCGACGGCGTGACCGGCAAGGTCGCCTTCGACGAGTTCGGTGACACCACGAACAAGCAGCTCACCGTCTACGAGGTCCAGAAGGGTGCCTGGAAGGACGTCAAGAGCGCCACGTTCGAGGACTGACCCACCGCTCAACCCCCGTCCCACCTGCTCGTAGCCGCGCGAGGGCGAAAACAGCGCCCTCGCGCGGCGTCATATCCGACAAGCTCATCGGAGGCCCTGCGGTGAACGAACTGCCGCAACAGCTGGCCAACGGTCTCGCACTCGGCGCGCTCTATGGCCTCATAGCCATCGGGTACACCATGGTGTACGGGATCGTCCAGCTCATCAATTTCGCCCACGGCGAGATTTTCATGATCGGGGGCTTCGGCGCCCTCACCACCTACATGGCGCTCCCCAGCGGAACGTCCCTACTGGTGGCCATACCCCTCATGATCGTCGGCGGCGCAATCGCCTCCGTCGCCATAGCCACAGCCGCGGAACGCTTCGCCTACCGACCACTGCGCGGCGCCCCCCGGCTCGCCCCGCTCATCACCGCGATCGGCCTCTCGATCGTCCTCCAGCAGCTCGTCTGGGGCTTCTACCCCGACGCGAAGAAGCCCCTCAGCTTCCCCGAGTTCCACGGCGGCTCCTTCCAGCTGTTCGACAACCTGTACATCCAGCGCGCCGATGCCTTCATCCTCGTGCTCGCCCCCATGTGCATGCTCGCCCTCGGCATGTTCGTCTCCAAGAGCCGCAGCGGCCGCGCCATGCAGGCCACCGCACAGGACCCCGACACGGCCAAGCTCATGGGCATCAACACCGACCGCATCATCGTGATGGCCTTCGCCATCGGTGCCGCGTTCGCAGCCGTCGCAGCCGTCGCCTACGGAGTCGACAAGGGCCAGATCGGCTGGGAGATGGGCTTCCTCCTCGGACTCAAGGCCTTCACCGCCGCAGTCCTCGGCGGCATCGGCAACATCTACGGAGCCATGGTCGGAGGAGTCGTCCTCGGTCTCGCCGAGGCCCTCTCGATCGCCTACATCGAAGAGATCCCCGGCATGCAGCAGCTCGGCGGCGGCGCCTGGGCCAACGTCTGGGCATTCGTACTTCTCATCGTCGTCCTCCTCGTCAGGCCACAAGGCCTGCTCGGCGAGCGCGTCGCGGATCGGGCGTGAGTGCCATGACAACCGAAACCACCGACATCACCGCCGCCGCACCGGCCGACACCGGCTCCCGGACGGCAGGCCTGCGCCGCCTCACCGCCCTCGGCGGCATCGCGACCATCGCCAGCACGTTCATGTCCTGGACCTACACCGACGAGTTCCCCGGCGACCTCACCGTCTACGGCTACCCCGGCGGCCTCCAGGTCCTCACCCTCGTCGCAGGCGCCCTCGTACTCCTGTACGCACTCGCCGCCCTCGACATCCGGGGCTTCCGCTGGCTCGCCCCGACCGGCACCACCAAGGCCCTCCAGTTCCTGGCCCTCGGCGCCGTCGCCACCACCTGGTTCACCGTCATCGCCATCGCCGTCGAACTCGGTGGCGTGGTCAACCTGGAACCCGGCGGCTACGTCGCAGCGGTGGCCTCCCTCATCCCCCTCGTCGCATTCCGTCTGCCCGACGACACCCGCAAGGCCACGCGCCCCAAGGACCTCCCCTCCTGGGCCGAGATCCTCATCATCGTCGCCGCCTTCGGAACCGGCCTCTTCGTCGTCACCTACGGCATCGACACCGAGTACGCCGAGCTCTTCACCGGCTACATGATCACCGCAGGCTTCGCCGTCGGCGCGCTGTTCAAGTCCGGCATCATGGCCCGGCTCTCCGCACTCACCACCAAGTACCGCCCCATCGCCGTGGCCGCCGCCTTCGTGGCCGCCGCAGCATTCCCCTTCACCCAGAGCACCGACCAGTTCACCCTCATCGCGGTCAACATCCTCATCTTCGCGACCGTCGCACTCGGGCTGAACATCGTCGTCGGCCTCGCCGGACTCCTCGACCTCGGATACGTCGCGTTCCTCGGCGTCGGCGCCTACACCGCCGCACTCGTCTCCGGAACCACCGCCTCCGCCTTCGACGTCCACTTCCCCTTCTGGGCAGCGGTCCTCACCGGAGCAGCCGTCTCCCTGATCTTCGGTGTCGTCATCGGAGCGCCCACACTGCGCCTCCGCGGCGACTACCTCGCCATCGTCACCCTCGGCTTCGGCGAGATCTTCCGCATCACCGTCGGCAACCTCGACGGCGTATCCGGACCCCAGATCACCAACGGCCCCAACGGCGTGCCCAACGTCCCCGACCTCGTCTTCTTCGGATACGACTTCGGCGACTCCCACACCATCCTGGGCTTCGAACTCGGCGGATACGCCAACTACTACCTGCTCATGCTGCTCGCGATGATCCTCGTGGTCCTCGTCTTCAGCCGCGCAGGCAGCTCCCGCATCGGCCGCGCCTGGGTCGCCATCCGCGAGGACGAGACCGCCGCCACCGCCATGGGCATCAACGGCTTCCGCGTCAAGCTCATCGCCTTCGCCCTCGGCGCCACCCTCGCCGGCCTCGCCGGCACCGTCCAGGCACACGTACAGAGCACCGTCGTCCCGGAGATGTACGTCTTCGCCGGCCCCGTGCCGCCCAACTCCGCCTTCCTCCTCGCCGCAGTCATCCTCGGCGGCATGGGAACGATCAGCGGACCCCTGATCGGCGCCACGCTCCTGTACATGATCCCGGCGAAGCTGCAGTTCCTCCAGGACTACCAGCTCCTCGGCTTCGGCCTCGCGCTCATCCTGCTGATGCGCTTCCGCCCGGAAGGCCTCATCGCCAACCGGCGGGCCCAGCTCGAATACCACGAGACCGGCCAACTCGACACGCCCGAAGGCACCTTGCCCGAATCCGGCGTCGGCACCGTGAAGGCGGGGGCGTGAACGACATGACGACCACCACCGCAACCACCACGCCCGTGCTGGACGCCAGCGGCGTCACCATGCGCTTCGGCGGCCTCACCGCCGTACGCAACGTCGACCTCACCGTCAACGCGGGCGAGATCGTGGGCCTCATCGGCCCCAACGGTGCCGGCAAGACCACCTTCTTCAACTGCCTCACCGGCCTCTACATCCCCACCGAGGGCAAGGTCAGCTACAAGGGCACCGTCCTGCCGCCCAAGCCCCACCTCGTCACCCAGGCCGGCATCGCCCGCACCTTCCAGAACATCCGGCTCTTCGCCAACATGACCGTCCTGGAGAACGTCCTCGTCGGACGCCACACCAGGACCAAGGAAGGCCTCTGGTCCGCCCTCGTGCGCGGCCCCGGATTCAAGAGGGCCGAAGCCGCCTCCCACGCACGCGCCATGGAACTCCTCGAGTTCATCGGCCTGCAGGACAAGGCCGACCACCTCGCACGCAACCTCCCCTACGGAGACCAGCGCAAGCTGGAAATCGCGCGCGCCCTCGCCAGCGACCCCGGCCTCCTCCTCCTGGACGAGCCCACCGCCGGCATGAACCCGCAGGAAACCCGCGTCACCGAAGAGCTCATCTTCGCCATCCGGGACATGGGCATCGCCGTACTCGTCATCGAGCACGACATGCGCTTCATCTTCAACCTCTGCGACCGCGTCGCCTGTCTCGTCCAGGGCGAAAAGCTCGTCGAGGGCACGCCCTCCGTCGTCCAGAGCGACGAACGAGTCGTCGCCGCCTACCTCGGCACGCCCTTCGAGGCGGACACCCCCGAGAAGGCCGAAACCCCCGCACAGGCACCCGAGCCGGAGCCGGCCCCCGAAGCCGACACCACGCCCGAGGCCCAGGAGGCAGAAGCCGAGGAAGCCCCGGCCGAGGCGGCAACGCCCGGATCCGAAGCCCTCAAGGCGGGCAAGACGGAGCGCACCACCAGCACAGAAGGGGAAGACCAGTGACCGCACTGCTCGAGGTCGAGGACCTCAGGGTCGCCTACGGCAAGATCGAAGCCGTCAAGGGAATCTCCTTCAGCGTCGAAGCCGGCCAGGTCGTCACCCTCATCGGCACCAACGGCGCCGGTAAGACCACCACCCTGCGCACCCTCTCCGGCCTCCTCAAGCCCTCCGGCGGCCGGATCCTCTTCGACGGGAAGCCCCTCACCGGCATCCCGGCACACAAGATCGTGTCACTCGGCCTCGCCCACTCCCCCGAGGGCCGACACATCTTCCCCCGCCTCACCATCGCGGAGAACCTCCAGCTCGGCGCCTTCCTCCGCACGGACAAAGCAGGCATCGAGAAGGACATCCAGCGCGCCTACGACCTCTTCCCCATCCTCGGGGAACGCCGCAAGCAGGCAGCAGGAACCCTCTCCGGCGGCGAGCAGCAGATGCTCGCCATGGGACGCGCACTCATGTCCCAGCCCAAGCTGCTCATGCTCGACGAGCCCTCCATGGGACTCTCGCCGATCATGATGCAGAAGATCATGGAGACCATCGTCGAGCTCAAGGCGGCAGGCACCACGATCCTGCTCGTCGAGCAGAACGCCCAGGCGGCCCTCTCCCTCGCGGACCAGGGCCACGTCATGGAGGTCGGCAAGGTCGTGCTCTCGGGCACCGGCGCGGACCTCCTCCACGACGAGTCGGTCCGCAAGGCCTACCTCGGCGAGGACTGACACCCTCCGCTCCCGTACACGAAGGAGGCCCGCACCCCGATCGATCCGGGGTGCGGGCCTCCTTCGTATGTCCGTACGGGCCTACTCGGCCGCCTTCTTCTTCTCCTCGGCGTCCTCGATCAGCGCCTCGGCGAGCTGCTGCATGGAAAGCCGGCGGTCCATCGACGTCTTCTGGATCCACCGGAACGCGGCGGGCTCGGAGAGGCCGTAGTCCGTCTGCAGAATGCTCTTCGCCCGGTCCACCAGCTTCCGGGTCTCCAGCCGCTGCGAGAGGTCGGCGACCTCGTTCTCCAGGGCCTTCAGCTCCGAGAAACGGGACACGGCCATCTCGATGGCCGGCACGACGTCGCTCTTGCTGAACGGCTTCACCAGGTACGCCATCGCACCGGCGTCCCTGGCCCGCTCGACGAGGTCGCGCTGCGAGAACGCGGTGAGCATCAGCACGGGGGCGATGGACTCCTCCGTGATCTTCTCGGCAGCGGAGATCCCGTCCAGTACGGGCATCTTCACGTCGAGGATCACCAGGTCCGGCTTGTGCTCCCGGGCGAGCTCGATGGCCTGCTGGCCGTCGCCGGCCTCACCGACGACCGAGTAGCCCTCCTCCTCCAGCATCTCCTTGAGGTCGAGACGGATGAGCGCCTCGTCCTCGGCGATGACGACACGGGTCGTCAGCGGCGGGACGTGCGACTTGTCGTCGTCGGCGGCGTCTACGGGCTGGGGCGACTCGGGGGTGGTCACGGGGCTCCTCGGTATGGGGCAGATACTGCTCCCACGAGCCTACCTACCTGCTGCGCCCGTTGGTCACCAGGTACACTTCTGACCGGCTACCAAGCCGGGTTGGCGCAACTGGCTGACGCGGAGGTCTCAAACACCTCTGTCCGAAAGGACATGTGGGTTCGAATCCCATACCCGGCACAACAGTCAAAGCGGATGTTCACGTTCTCGTGAACATCCGCTTTGCATTACACAAGGCGACTCGCAGTAACTCATGGTGGTCATATGAACTTCCATGGATCTGAAGTCCGGCTCAGGGCAGTCACAATGCTCCGGAACGGTGCCAGGAATGCCGATGTGGCCCGCAAGCTCAACATCCCCGCAGGCACCATCAGCTACTGGAAACACATGGACCGCACCAAACGCGGCGAGTGCCCCGGCTCACATGATCCCAAGTGCCCGCGCTGCGATCGCCGTGCACTGGACGAGCCCGCCTACGCGTACCTGCTGGGTCTCTACCTGGGCGACGGCCACGTCAGCCACTACTCCGGCCACCGGGTCCCGAATCTCATGATCACGTGCGGCAACGTCTGGCCCGGTCTCATGGACGCCGCCGAGCGGGCACTGCGCGATGTCTTTCCCGACAACAAGGTGTGCCGGGTGCGCAAGATTGGGTGCCAGAACGTCAAGGTCTATTCCAAGCACCTTGAATGCCTCTTCCCTCAGCACGGCCCGGGCAGGAAGCACGAACGCCCGATCATCCTCGAACCCTGGCAGCAGGAAATCGTCGACGCGCACCCCTGGGACTTCATCCGCGGCCTCATCCACTCCGACGGCTGCCGGAACATGAACTGGACGACCCGGATGGTCGGCGGCGTACGGAAGCGGTACGAGTATCCGCGGTACTGGTTCACCAACGTCTCGGACGACATCCGGACGCTCTACACGGACACTCTCGACAAGCTCGGCATCGAGTGGACGCACTGCACCCGCGCGGGCAAGAAGTACAACATCTCCGTCGCCCGACGGGCATCCGTCGCGCTCATGGATGCTCACGTCGGGCCGAAATACTGAGCCGAGCGCGCCCCTACTTCGGGCTGTCGTCCTCGCCGATGTGGTGCACCCGCACCAGGTTCGTCGAGCCCGCGACTCCGGGCGGGGAGCCGGCCGTGATCACGACGACGTCCCCCTTCTGGCACCGCCCGATCCTCAGCAGCTCCTCGTCCACCTGCGCCACCATCGCGTCCGTCGAGTCCACGTGCGGCCCGAGGAACGTCTCCACGCCCCACGTGAGGTTCAGCTGGGCACGGGTGGCCTCGTCCGGGGTGAAGGCCAGGAGCGGGATCGGGGAGCGGTAGCGGGAGAGCCGCTTGACCGTGTCGCCGCTCTGGGTGAAGGCGACCAGGAATTTGGCGCCGAGGAAGTCGCCCATCTCGGCCGCCGCGCGGGCGACCGCGCCGCCCTGGGTGCGGGGCTTGTTGCGGTCGGTGAGGGGCGGGAGGCCCTTGGCGAGGATGTCCTCCTCGGCCGCTTCGACGATGCGGGCCATCGTGCGGACGGTTTCGATCGGGTACTTGCCGACGCTGGTCTCGCCGGAGAGCATCACCGCGTCCGTGCCGTCGATGACGGCGTTGGCGACGTCGGAGGCTTCGGCGCGGGTGGGGCGTGAGTTGTCGATCATCGAGTCGAGCATCTGGGTGGCGACGATGACCGGCTTGGCGTTGCGCTTGGCGAGTTTGATGGCTCGCTTCTGGACGATCGGGACCTGTTCCAGGGGCATTTCGACGCCGAGGTCTCCGCGGGCGACCATGATGCCGTCGAAGGCGGCGACGATGTCGTCGATGTTGTCGACGGCTTGGGGCTTTTCGACCTTGGCGATGACGGGGAGGCGGCGGTCCTCCTCGTCCATGATGCGGTGGACGTCGTCGATGTCGCGTCCGCTGCGTACGAAGGAGAGGGCGATGATGTCCGCGCCGGTGCGCAGGGCCCAGCGGAGGTCGTCGATGTCTTTTTCGGAGAGTGCGGGGACGGAGACGGCGACGCCGGGGAGGTTGAGTCCTTTGTGGTCGGAGACCATGCCGCCTTCGATGACGGTGGTGTGGACGCGTGGTCCGTCGACCTGGGTGACTTCGAGGGTGACGCGGCCGTCGTCGACGAGGATGCGTTCGCCTGTGGTGACGTCGGCGGCGAGGCCGTCGTAGGTGGTTCCGCAGGTGTGGCGGTCGCCTTCGACGGTTTCGACGGTGATGGTGAAGTCGTCGCCGCGTTCAAGGAGTACGGGGCCTTCGGTGAAGCGTCCGAGGCGGATCTTCGGGCCTTGAAGGTCGGCGAGGATTCCGACGCTGCGTCCGGTCTCTTCGGATGCTTTGCGTACGTGGTGGTATCGCTGTTCGTGTTCGGTGTAGGTGCCGTGGCTGAGGTTGAGGCGGGCGATGTCCATTCCCGCTTCGACGAGTGCCTTGATCTGCTCGTATGTGTTGGTTGCGGGTCCCAGGGTACAAACGATTTTCGCTCGGCGCATGGTTCGAGCCTAGACCTTACCTATGGGTAGGTATTTATCTCTGCATGACTCCCCAACAACCTTTGGGTGAAAGCTTATTGACAAGTGTTGAATTGTGCAGCGGGTCGCTCTGATGAGCGTGCGGCGGGTGCGGTGTCGGGGGTGCGGGCGGGTCCGTGCGGGTGGGTGCGCCCCGTGGTCATCAGATCGAAACCTGCGTGGGGTGTTGCGGGGCGGGGTGGCTGAGCCAGAATCTACGCGCGTTGTTCAATTGAACGAGGAGTCAGGAATGCCGTTGAACCGTAGGAACTTTCTGGGCCGGTCGGCCGCCGCGGGTGCGGGTGTGGCGCTGGCGGGCGGGGCCGTTGCCGGTCCTGCCGGGGCTGCGGAGTCGAAGGGGCACGGGCACGGCCGCCCGGCCAAGCGGTACTCGTTCACCGTGATGGGGACGACGGACCTGCACGGCAACGTCTTCAACTGGGACTACTTCACGGACAAGGAGTTCGACGACAAGGCGCACAACGATGTGGGCCTGGCGAAGATCTCGACGTTGGTGGAGCAGATCCGCGAGGAGCGCGGGTGCGGGAACACGCTGTTGATCGATGCGGGTGACACGATCCAGGGCACCCAGCTGTCGTACTACTACGCGAAGATCGATCCGATCACTGCGCAGCGTGGTCCGGTGCATCCGATGGCCCAGGCGATGAACAAGATCGGGTACGACGCGGCTGCGCTCGGGAACCATGAGTTCAATTACGGCATTCCGGTGCTGCGGAAGTTCGAGGAGCAGTGTGATTTCCCGCTGCTGGGTGCGAACGCGCTGGATGCGAAGACGTTGCGGCCGGCGTTCGCCCCGTATGTGATCAAGCGTTTGCGTACGCCGCACGGGCCGGATGTGCGGGTGGCGGTGCTGGGGTTGACGAATCCTGGTATCGCGATCTGGGACAAGGCGAATGTGGGCGGGAAGATGGTGTTCCCGGGGCTTGAGGAGCAGGCGGCGAAGTGGGTGCCGAAGCTTCGTTCGATGGGTGCGGATGTGGTGATCGTTTCGGCGCATTCGGGTTCGTCGGGTACGTCGTCGTACGGGGATCAGCTGCCGTACGTGGAGAACGCGGCGGGTCTGGTGGCGGAGCAGGTTCCGGGTATTGACGCGATTCTGGTGGGTCATGCGCACTCGGAGATTCCTGAGTACTTCGTGACGAACAAGGAGACGGGTAAGCAGGTCGTTCTTTCGGAGCCGTTGAAGTGGGGGCAGCGGTTGACGTTGTTCGACTTCGACCTGGTGTGGGAGAAGGGCCGCTGGGCGGTGGAGAAGGTCGGCGCCGAGGTGCTGAACTCGAACACGGTGGCGGAGGACCCGCGGATCACGTCGTTGCTCGGGGATGAGCACACGAAGGTGGTGGCCTATGTGAATCAGGTCATCGGTTCGTCGGTGGTGGCGATGACGACGGTGGAGGCTCCGTGGAAGGACGAGCCGATCATCGATCTGATCAACCAGGTGCAGGCGGACACGGTGAAGGCGGCGTTGGCTTCCGGCGCGTATGCGGCGTTGCCGGTGCTGTCGCAGGCGTCGTGCTTCTCGCGTACGGCGGGGATACCGGCCGGTCAGGTGACGATCAGGGATGCGGCGGGGCTGTATCCGTTCGAGAACACGCTTGAGGCGCGTCTGGTGACGGGTGCGCAGCTCAAGGATTATCTGGAGTATTCGGCGCGGTATTACGTGCAGACGGCGGCGGGTGGTCCGGTGGACACGTCGAAGCTGACGAATGCGGGCGGTACACCGGATTACAACTATGACGCGGTGTCGGGGGTGTCGTACGACATCGACATCGCGAAGCCTGCGGGTTCGCGGATTGTGGGGTTGTCGTTCGAGGGGCAGGCGGTTGATCCGGCTGCGCAGTTCGTGCTGGCGGTGAACAACTACCGGGCGAGCGGTGGGGGTAATTTCCCGCATGTGCCGGGTGCGAAGCAGCTGTGGGCGAATTCGGACGAGATCCGGAACACGATCATCGGGTGGGTGCAGGCGAAGGGTTCGGTGGATCCGGCGGAGTTCGCTTCGGTGGGCTGGCGTCTGACGCGGGACGGTGTGCCGGTGTTCTGACCGGGTTGTTCCGGCCCGGTGTTCTGACCGGGTGGTTCCGGCCCGGTGTCTGACCGGGTGGTTCTGACCCGTTGTTTCTGCGGGTGGGTGTGGGGCGGCCGTTCTCCTTCGGGAGGGCGGCCGCCTTCGTGTGTCCGGGGGCGGCCGGGTTCGGGCGGTTGCGGGGGTCAGTGGCCCTGTGCGAGGGGGGTGAGGGCGGGGCCCTGTTGGGGGATCTTGGGTGCGGGGTGGGGGGTGAGGCCGAAGGTGGTGAAGGCGGTGCGGTGCGGGAGGGGGTAGGGGGTGGTGCCTGTGAGGTCGTTGAGGATCGTGGCGCTGCGCCAGGCGGCGAGTCCGAGGTCGGGGGCGCCGACTCCGTGGGTGTGGCGTTCGGCGTTCTGTACGTAGATGTGGCCGGCGATGGCGGGGTCGAGGCCGAGGCGGTAGGTGTCGTCGATGTGGGGGCGTTGGGAGGCGTCGCGGTGGATGTGGGGGGTGAGGCCGGTGAGGAGGGTGTCGAGGGGGCGTTCGCGGTAGCCGGTGGCGAGGACGACGGCGTCGGTGGTGAGCCTGGTGCGGGTGTGTTGCTGGGTGTGTTCGAGGTGGAGTTCGATGCGGGTGCCGGAGAGTCGGCCGGCGGTGCGTACGTGGACGCCGGGGGTGAGGGTGGCGTCGGGCCAGCCGCCGTGGAGGGTGCGCCGGTAGAGCTCGTCGTGGATGGCGGTGATGGTGTCGGTGTCGATGCCTTTGTGGAGTTGCCACTGGCTGGGGACGAGTGTGTCGCGTACGGCTTCGGGGAGTGCGTGGAAGTAGCGGGTGTAGTCGGGGGTGAAGTGTTCGAGGCCGAGTTTTGAGTACTCCATGGGGGCGAAGGCCTGGGTGCGGGCGAGCCAGTGGAGTTTTTCGGCTCCTCGGGGGCGGGCGCGGAGGAGGTCGAGGAAGATTTCGGCGCCGGACTGGCCGGATCCGATGACGGTGACGTGCTCGGCGTCGAGGAGTTTCTGCCGGTGGTGGAGGTAGTCGGCGGAGTGGATGACGGGGATGTTCGGGGCTTCGGCGAGGGGGCGCAGTGGTTCGGGGACGAAGGGTTCGGTGCCGACGCCGAGGGCGATGTGGCGGGTGCGGGCGCGGCCGAGTGCTGCTGCTTCGCCGTCGTTGTCGAGGTGGGTGTAGTCGACTTCGAAGAGGGCTTGGTCGGGGTTCCAGCGGATGGCGTCGACCTGGTGGCTGAAGTGGAGTGTGGGGAGTTGTTCGCTGACCCATCGGCAGTAGGCGTCGTATTCGGTGCGTTGGATGTGGAAGCGCTCGGCGAAGTAGAAGGGGTAGAGGCGGTTCTGGGTGCGGAGGTAGTTGAGGAAGGTCCAGGGGTTGGTGGGGTCGGCGAGGGTGACGAGGTCGGCGAGGAAGGGGACTTGGAGGGTGGCGCCGTCGATGAGGAGGCCGGGGTGCCAGTGGAAGCGGGGGCGTTGTTCGTAGAAGGCGGTGGTGGGGCGGGGGTGGTCGGGGGTGGTGGGGATGGTGTGGGCGAGGGCGGCGAGGGAGAGGTTGAAGGGGCCGATGCCGATGCCGATGAGGTCGTGCGGCTGGTCGGGGGTGGGCCGGTCTGTCATCGGGGTGTGCTGCCTTCCGTGAGGCCGGTGACGGCGTGGGTGACGAGGTCGGTGAGTCGGTGGAGGTCGTCGGGGGTGGTGTGGGGGTTGAGGAGGGTGGCTTTGAGCCAGAGGCGGTTGTCGGCGTGGGCGCGGCCGAGTACGGCGTGGCCGTGGGTGAGGAGGGTGCGGCGGATGGTGGCGACGGTGGTGTCGTGGGCGTCGGTGGGGCGGAAGAGGACGGTGCTGATGGTGGGGCGGGCGTAGAGGTCGAGGTGGGGGTGTGCGGTGACGATGTCGGCGAGGTGGTGGGCGGCGGCGAGGGTGCGGTCGATGAGGTCGGCGAGTCCGTCGCGGCCGAGTGCCTGGAGGGTGACGGCGATCTTGAGGGCGTCGGGGCGTCGGGTGGTGCGCAGGGAGCGGCCGAGGAGGTCGGGGAGGCCTGCGTCGGTGTCGTCGTCGGCGTTGAGGTAGGGGGCTTGGTGGTGGAGGGCGTCGAGGTCGTGGTGGTGGGGGACGGCGAGGATGCCGGCTGATGCGGGTTGCCAGCCGAGTTTGTGCAGGTCGAGGGTGACGCTGTGGGCGCGGTGGAGGCTGTGGACGAGGTGGCGGTGGGTGGGGCTGAGGAGGAGTGGGCCGCCGTAGGCGGCGTCGATGTGGAGTTCGGCGCCGTGGGCTGTGGTGAGGTCGGCGATGGCGTCGAGGGGGTCGATCTGGCCGGTGTCGGTGGTGCCTGCGGTGGCGGTGACGAGGAGGGGGCCCTGGTGGCGGGTGAGGGCGTCGTGGAGGGCTGGGAGGTCCATGACGCCGGTGGGGGCGGGGATGACGACGGGGGCGGGGAGGCCGAGGAGCCAGGCGGCGCGGGTGATGCTGTGGTGGGCGTTGGCGGCGCAGATGGTCTGTACGGGGCCGTGGCGTTCGCGGGCGAGGAGGAGGGCGAGTTGGTTGGCTTCGGTGCCGCCGGTGGTGATGAGGGCGTCGGGGTGGGGGGTGTGGGGGTAGATCTCGGCGGCGAGTGTGCTGGTGAGGGTGGTTTCGAGGGCTGAGGCGGCGGGGGCCTGGTCCCAGGAGTCCATGGAGGGGTTGAGTGCCGATGCGGCGAGGTCGGCTGCGGCGGCGACTGCGAGGGGCGGGGTGTGCAGGTGGGCGGCGCAGTGGGGGTGTGCGGGGTCTGCGGCGCCTTCGGTGAGTGCGGTGACGAGGGTGCGCAGGGCGTGGTGGGCGCCGGTTCCGTGGTCGGGGATGAGTGGGCCGGTGGTGTGGTGGGTGTGGTGGGTGACGGTGTCGGGGCCGCCGGCGGGGAGGGGGCCGTTGCGGTGGGCGGCGCCGTCGTGGAGTGCGGTGAGCACGGTGTCGAGGAGGGGGCGCAGGTGGGTGGGGCCTGCGGTGCCTCCGGCGAGGGGTGGGAGGGGCATGGTCGGTGTGGTCCTTCGGGTGCGCGGGGGCGGACGTACCAGCTTGTCCGGGTTTTTGGGACCCCGGCCGAAGAGACC
The DNA here is from genome assembly GCF_045207585.1 of Streptomyces sp. NBC_00887. Taxonomy (NCBI): domain Bacteria; kingdom Bacillati; phylum Actinomycetota; class Actinomycetes; order Kitasatosporales; family Streptomycetaceae; genus Streptomyces; species Streptomyces sp. NBC_00887. Next base: position 8,001,017 of record NZ_CP108788.1, on the reverse strand, counting down.
GACGATCTGACCCCGAAAGGGGGATTGCTCTGTGGTGTGGGTGGGGTGTGTGGGGTGGGGCTGGTATAGGAGTGCGTTGTTCGCATGGCTGTGCCCGGCCCCTGTTGGTTCGGGGGCCGGGCACGGGGTGGTGGTGGGTCAGTGGGCGTCGCGTACGGCGAGGGCGCGGCGCAGGTCGTCGAGCTGGTCGGTGAGTTTGCGGCGGAGTGCGGGGATGAGGGCCTTGTCGTCGAGGGCGTCGGTGCCGTGGCGGAGGCTGTCGGTGTCGACGTGGTGGGCGGGGAAGGCGTGGCGGCCTGCGGCTTCGGCGATGGCGGGGCCGCGGCGTACGGCGAGTGCGGTGGCGTCGGGGTAGTAGCGGGCGACGTAGTCCTGGAGGAGTTCGCCCTGTTCGGGTTGCCAGAAGCCTTGGGCGGTGGCGGTGAAGAGGTAGTTGGACAGGGTGTCGTCGGTGAACATGGCGTGCCAGGCGGCGGCTTTGGCTTCGGGGGTGGGGAGGGCGGCGCGGCAGCGGGCGGCGCCTTCCTGTCCGGTGGCGCTGGGGTCCTGGGTGAGTTCGGCGTCGATGGCGGTTTCGTCGGTGGCGCCGAGGACGGCGAGGCGGGTGAGGATGCGCCAGCGCAGTTCGGGGTCGAGTTCGGGTCCGCCGGGGACGGTGCCGTCGGCCAGCCAGTCCTGGATGGTGTCGGGTTGGGTGGCGGCGTCGATGAAGTGGCGTACGGCGGTGAGGCGCAGGCCGGGGTCGGCGCCGGCGGGCGGGGTGTGGTCGGGGTGGTGTTCCCAGTCCTTGGCGGTGAGGCCTTCGGTGCGGCGGAGCAGGTCGCGGCAGAGGGAGGTGAGGGTGGCGAGTGCGGCGGGGCGGTCGTGGGGGGTGAGGTAGCGGTCGGCGATCTGGGTGGCGGCGAAGCCGAGGACGCCGTTGACGAGGGTGAGGTCGGTTTCGTGGGGGAGGTGGGTGCGGGCGGTGGTGAGGTAGGTGGTGGGGTGGAGTTCGCCGTCGCGGACCATGTCGCGTGCGGTGTTCCAGATGAGGGCGCGGGTGAGGGCGTCGGGGATGCCGGAGAGGCTGCCGAGGACGGTGTCCCAGGAGGCGGGGTCGAGGCGGATCTTGGCGTAGGTGAGGTCGTTGTCGTTGAGGACGACGAGGGCGGGGCGTCGGCCGGGCAGGGTGGTGGGTTCGCCGGTGTGCGGGATGTCGAGGTCGAAGCGGTCGCGCAGGACGAGTTCGGCGGCGCCGGACCGGGTGTCGAGGGTGTGGTCGTAGGTGCCGACGGCGATGCGGTGGGGGCGGTTGCCGTGGTGGTCGACGGTGAGGGTCCAGGCGCGGTCGGTGTCTTCGACGTGGGCGGTGAGGGTGTCGATGCCGGTGGTGCGGAGCCAGGTGTCGGCCCAGGCGTGGACGTCGCGGTCGGTGGCGGACGCGAGGTTGTCGATGAAGTCGGCGAGGGTGGCGTTGGCGAATTTGTGCCGGGCGAAGTGGGTGTTGATTCCGGCGAGGAAGTCTTTTTCGCCGAGCCAGGTGACGAGTTGGCGCAGGGCGGAGGCGCCCTTGGCGTAGGAGATGCCGTCGAAGTTGAGCAGGGCGGATGCGGTGTCGGGGACGGCGTCCGGGTCGGGTGCGACGGGGTGGGTGGAGGGGCGTTGGTCGGCGTCGTAGCCCCAGCCCTTGCGGGCGACGCCGAAGTCGACCCAGGTGTCGGTGAAGCGGGTGGCTTCGGTGAGGGTCTGGTAGCCCATGTATTCGGCGAAGGACTCGTTGAGCCAGATGTCGTCCCACCAGGTGAGGGTGACGAGGTCGCCGAACCACATGTGGGCCATTTCGTGGGCGATGACCATGGCGCGGGTCTGGCGTTCGGCGTCGGTGACCGCGGAGCGGTAGATGAATTCGTCGCGGAAGGTGACGAGTCCGGGGTTCTCCATGGCGCCGGCGTTGAATTCGGGGACGAAGGCCTGGTCGTAGGAGTCGAAGGGGTAGGGCTCGTCGAACTTCTCGTGGTAGCGGTCGTAGCAGTCGCGGGTGATGGAGAGGATCTCGTCGGCGTCCGCGTCGAGGTGGGGTGCGAGGGAGCGGCGGCAGTGGATGCCGAAGGGCAGGCCGGCGTGTTCGGTGGTCACGGTGTGCCAGGGGCCTGCGGCGACGGCGACGAGGTAGGTGGAGATCGGTGGGGTGGGGGCGATGCTCCAGCGGCCTCGGGCGGCTTGGTGGGCGGTGCCGTTTCCGAGGACGGTCCAGTCGTCGGGTGCGGTGACGGTGATGTCGAAGACGGATTTGAGGTCGGGTTGGTCGAAGGCGGCGAAGACGCGTTGGACGTCTTCCATGAAGAGCTGGGTGTAGACGTAGGTTTCGCCGTCGGCGGGGTCGGTGAAGCGGTGCATGCCTTCGCCGGTGCGGGAGTAGCGCATGGTGGCGTCGATGCGCAGTTCGTGGGTTCCCGCGGTGAGCCGGTCGAGGGGGTAGCGGTTCTCGGTGAGGCGTTCGGGGTCCAGGGGCTGTCCGTCGAGGCTGAGCGAGCGCAGTGTCTGGGGCTTGACCTCGACGAAGGTGTCTCCGGCCGTGTGGGCGGTGAACTGGATGACGGTACGGGAGTCGAAGGTGTCCTCGCCTGTGGTGAGGTCGAGGTCGACCGTGTACCGCTGTACGTCGAGGAGCTGGGCTCGGGTCTGCGCTTCGTTGCGCGTCAGTACGGACATGGCGCCCATGCTGCCGTACGGCCGGTGGGGCGTGCAGTGGGGTTCTCGCAGGGCTGACGGCGGGGTGTCAGAGGCTGGGGGCCGGGGTTTCGCCGGCTGATTCCTCCGCGATGCGTTCGTGGTGCCTGATGACTTCGGCGACGATGAAGTTCAGCAGCTTCTCGGCGAACGCGGGGTCGAGTTTGGCGCTTTCCGCGAGTTGCCTCAGCCGGGCGATCTGGCGGCCTTCGCGGGCGGGGTCGGCGGGCGGCAGGTGGTGTTCGGCCTTGAGGTGGCCGACCTGCTGGGTGGCTTTGAACCGTTCGGCGAGCATGTGGACGACTGCGGCGTCGATGTTGTCGATGCTTTCGCGCAGCCGGTTCAGTTCGGCGCGTACGGACTCGTCGATGTCGCTCGTGGTCATGGGCAGCGAGCTTAGACGTTCCTACCGGCCTGTGATCGTGGGTGGGTGGTCCGGGTCGGGGATGCGGTCGCTCCAGCCGCCGGGGACGCTGCGGCCCTGTTGTGCGCGGAAGCGGACGGGGGCTGTGCCGACGCGGCGGGCGAAGAGGCGGGAGAAGTAGGCGGGGTCGTCGTATCCGACGCGGCGGGCGACTGCGGCGATGGGCAGGTCGGTGGCGGCGAGGAGTTCCTTGGCGCGGCCGAGCCGGATGGTCAGGAGGTAGTCCTTGGGGCTGCATCCTGCTCCGCGTCGGACGGCGGTGCGCAGTTCCGCGGGTGTCATGCCGTGCCGGGCGGCGTGTTCGGCGACGGAGAGCGGCTGGAACGCGTCGCGTGCGAGGGCCTGGAGTACCGGGGAGCCGTCGGGGCCGATGTCTGCGCGGGCTCGGCGCAGGGCTACGAGGAGTTCGTGGACGGCTGCGCCCGTCTCGACTTCGAGGAGGGGGTTTCCGCGGCGTGCGGCGCGGACGATGCGGCCGATGGCGGCGCGTGGTCCTGCGGTGTCGGAGAGCGGGACGAGGGGGCGGTCCGCTTCGATGTAGCCGAGTTCGGTGTAGGTGGTGGTGGCGGGGCCGGTGAAGTCGACGAAGCTTTCGTCCCAGCCGGTGGGGTCGGCGCCGTAGTGGTGCGGGGTGCCGGGGGTGAGCCAGATGAGGCTGGGTGCTTCGACGGTCCGGCGTCGGCCGTCCGTTCCGCTGTACCAGCCGCTGCCCGAGGTGATGACGACGGCGACGTGGTGGTCGAGGGTGCGGGGGCCGACGGTGGGCAGGGCGCCGTGCTGGAGGCCGACGCCGAGGCAGGCCAGTCCCAGGCGGTGGTGCAGTGCGCTGGGTGTGAAGAAGCGCATCCAGGTGTGGTACATCGTCTCTCCACCTCCCTGACGGGTGTTGTGTCCAATCAGCAGTGATCTTTCTCCATGGACCGGCCGGGCGCCAGAGGCCGAAGCTGGTGGCAGGCGAGGATCCGCACACAGGAGCGTACGAGCACCATGAACGATTTCACTGTGGGGGACGACCATTTCCGGCTGGACGGGAAGCCGGTGCGGCTGTTGTCGGGGGCGTTGCACTATTTCCGGGTGCATGAGGCGCAGTGGGATCACCGGCTGTCGATGCTGCGGGCGATGGGCCTCAACTGTGTCGAGACGTACGTGCCGTGGAATCTCCATGAGCCGCGCCCCGGGATGTTCCGTGATGTGGGGGCGCTGGGCCGGTTCCTGGACGCGGTGGGGCGGGCGGGGCTGATGGCGATCGTGCGTCCGGGACCGTACATCTGTGCCGAGTGGGAGAACGGTGGGCTGCCGGTCTGGGTGACGGGGCGGTTCGGCCGGCGGGTGCGGACGCGGGATGCGCGGTACACGGCGGCGGTGGAGCGCTGGTTCGGGGAGTTGCTTCCGCAGGTGGTGCGGCGCCAGGTCACTGACGGCGGTCCGGTGATCATGGTGCAGGCGGAGAACGAGTACGGGAGTTACGGTTCGGACCGGGTGCATCTGGAGGAGCTGGTGGGGTTGCTGCGCCGGTGCGGGGTGACGGTGCCGCTGTTCACGTCGGACGGGCCGGAGGACCACATGCTGACGGGTGGTTCGGTGCCGGGTCTCCTGGCTACGGCGAATTTCGGTTCGGGGGCGCGTGAGGCGTTCGAGGTGATGCGCCGGCACCGGCGGCGGGGGCCGCTGATGTGCATGGAGTTCTGGTGCGGCTGGTTCGATCACTGGGGTGCCGAGCCTGTCGTGCGGGATCCGGCACAGACGGCGGATGCGCTGCGCGAGATCCTGGAGTGCGGTGCCTCGGTCAATGTGTACATGGCGCACGGCGGTACCAATTTCGCGGGCTGGGCGGGTGCCAATCGTGGCGGTCCGTTGCAGGACCAGGAGTTCCTGCCGACGGTGACGTCGTACGACTACGACGCTCCGGTCGATGAGTACGGGCGGCCCACGGAGAAGTTCCGGCTGTTGCGGGAGGTGCTGGCGGAGTATGCGGAGGGTCCTCTTCCGGAGTTGCCGCCGGAGCCGGTGGGGCTGTCCCCGGTGCGGGTCGAGCTGACGCAGGGGGTTGCGCTGGCCGGGGTGCTGGAGGGGCTGGGCGATCCGGAGACGGCCGAGTCGGGTGTTCCGCCGACGTTCGAGGATCTCGGTGTGGACCGGGGCCTGGTGCGTTACCGGGTGGGCGTTCCGGGGCCGCGGCAGCCGTATCCGCTGGGTGCGGTGGGTCTGCGGGACCGTGCGGTGGTGTACGTGGACGGGGTGCGGGCGGGGGTGCTCACGGAGGAGCTCTCCGTGCTGGAGGAGCCGGTGGCGGGGCCCGCGGAGGTCGAGTTGTGGGTGGAGTCGCTGGGCCGGGTGAACTACGGTCCGCGGCTGGGTGAGCGGAAGGGCATCACGGTCGGGGTGGTCCATGAGCGGCAGTATCTGCACGGGGTGCGGGCCCGGGCGCTGCGGCTGGACGCGTTCGACGATGCGGGTGCGGTGGCCGGGCTGCCGTTCGGGAGTGCCGGGGAGACCGGGCGGACGGGTCTGTTCCGGGGGTTCTTCGAGGTGGCGGGCGCGGCGGAGACCGGTCATGCGGGGCTCGAACTGCCGGGCTGGACACGGGGGTTCGTGTGGGTGAACGGCTTCTGTCTGGGGCGCTACCGGTCGGCGGGGCCGCAGCGGACGCTGTACGTTCCGGGGCCGGTGCTCCGCGAGGGCGCCAACGAGGTGTGGGTGCTGGAGCTGGAGGAGGCCGGGGAGCCGTTCGTCGAGCTGGGCCCGGGGGCACCCGTCAGGACGGGCGCCCCCGGGGACGGTCGGCGGTGACTGCGGGTCAGAGGCCGGCCGCCGCGGACGCTATGGCGGTGGCGAAGGTCGAGACCTGGGTGTACACACCGGGGTAGCCGGCACGTGCGCAGCCCTCGCCCCAGCTGACGATGCCTGTCTGGATCCAGGCGCCGGCGTTGTCCTTGCGGAACATGGGGCCGCCGGAGTCGCCCTGGCAGGTGTCGACACCGCCGGTGTCCACGAGTCCGGCGCAGATCTCCTCGCTGGGGACGAGGTCGCTGCCGTAGGCCTGCTGACAGACGGAGTCGGAGACGTACGGCACGGTCGCCTTGAGCAGGTAGCGCTGCTGGCCGCCGCCTTCCCTGGCGGCTCCCCAGCCGGCGATGGTGAAGGTGCCCGTGTCGTACGCGGTGGTGGTGGCGATCTTCAGGGTGGGCAGGTTGATCGGCTTGGCGAGCTTGATGAGCGCCCAGTCCTTGCCCACGCCGTTGTAGCCGGGCGCCCGGAGGACCTTGGTGGACTTGACCTTGACGGCGCTCGATGACTGCAGGTCTACGACGCCGGCGGTGGCGGTGATGGAGGTGTTGTTGCCGGAGCCGTTCACGCAGTGCGCGGCGGTGAGCACGATGGTCTGGGTGTAGAGCGCGCCGCCGCAGCCCATGGAGAGCCGGACCATGAAGGGGAATTCACCCTGCGCGGCACGGGTTCCGCCGACGACGGGGTTGGGGGCCGCGGTGGCGCCGGATGGCTGGAGGCTGATGGCGGCGAGGACCACCGCGGCGATGACGGAGCATCTTTTCAGGGTGCGCAGAAGCTGCTTCAACGGAGTGCCTGCTTTCGGGTGGGGGGTTCGGTGGAGGTGCTGTGCAGGCGTGCGGGCGTGCAGGTCCAGGTCAGGGGCACAGCCGACCCAGTTCTCGGCATGCTCCCGACAAGAACGCTCCGATTATCGGGAAGCGATCACCGCTGCCACAAGGCGGACTTTCCAGCCAAGATCATCAGGCTGCCCGCAGGCCCCCTCCCCCGCAGGTCGGCCTACAGTGAAGGTCCGTTGAGCGTCACTGATGGGGGTTCGGACGTGAGAGACGGCAGTAACGGCAGCAGTGGCAGTCCGGTCGTCCACGGGTTTCCGCATCTGGACACCGTCCGGTCCTCGATCACCGCGCTCTACCGGCGGATCTCCTACGACGGCGTGCACGGCTACGCCACCAGCCTCGTCCCCGCCGACGCCGCGTTCGCCGACGCGGACGATCTGCACCTCGGCTCCCAGCGCGTGGCACACGCCCTCGTGGAGCATCTGCATCTGCCCCAGGCCCGGATGATCGTCGGCTTCCGGGAGATGGAACATGCCGCGAGCGTCGAACTCGCCGCGGGTCCGGAGTACTTCATCGAGCTCAACGACCGGTTCCGGACGCACCGCAGGGACATCGGGGCGGCGCTCGCGCACGAGATCACGCATGTCCTGCTGCACCGCCTGGGCCTCGAGTTCCCCGGCACCCGCGACAACGAGATCCTCACCGACACGGTGACGGCGTACCTCGGCGCCGGCTGGCTCCTGCTGGACGCCTTCCGGGAGGACGCCACATCGAGCCAGAAGCTCGGCTACCTCACGCCCGAGGAGTTCGGGTACGTGCTCGCCAAGCGTGCGCTCGTCTTCGGCGAGGACCCCTCCGTGTGGTTCACCAGCCCGCAGGCGTACGCGGCCTACACCAAGGGCCGGGCCATGGCGCTGCGGGACCTCGACCGCCCACCGCTGACGGCCGCGGGGTGGGCGGGACGCCGCCGCTACGCCAAGGACCGCCGTGTCGCCATGGACAACCCGGGTGCCGGGCCCGGCCCGGACGTTCCCTACGCCTTCGAGCACGGTGACGCGGGGCTGCGTGTCTCCTTCGCCTGCCCGACCTGCAGCCAGCGCATCCGGGTCCCGGTCCGCGGCCGGGTACGGGCCCGGTGCGGACTGTGCCGCACCGTCCTGGAGTGCGACACCTGAGGTTCGTCCCGCATGCGCCGTAGGGTCGAAGTATGACGAAAGATCCGACCGGGGACGCAGGCAACCTCTTCGAGGCGTTGTACGACGGTGAGGACGCCGTCGTACGAGCGCTCCGCGCGGGCGCGTCCGCCGAGTCGAGCGACACCGACGGGACCACGGCGCTGTACCTGGCGTCGGTGGAGGACCTGCCGGGCGCGGTACGGCTGCTGCTCGCCGCGGGGGCGGATCCCAACCGGGCGAGCGGGCCCGAAGCGGGAGACCTGCCGCTGTGCGGCGCGGCGTGCGGCGGCCACGGCGAGGTCGTGGAGGCGCTGCTCGCGGCCGGCGCGGAGCCGGATCTGCGCGAGGAGTTCGGCTTCACCGCACTGCGGTGGGCGGTCGGCCTGGGACACGCGCGGATCGCGGAGACCCTGCTCTCCCACGGTGCGGATCCCGGCCTGCCCGGCCCGGAGGGTGAGTCCCCGCTGGTGGTCGCGGCCCGGCGGGGATCTGCGCACACGGTCCGGACCCTGCTCCGGCACGGCGCGGCCGACCTGGCCCGGGCGCTGGAGGAAGCCAGGCTCTGCCTGCGGCTGGACATCGAGCGGGAACTGCGCGACGCCCTGTCCGCGCTCTACGGCGACGGTACCGGCAGCGGCGGGATCGACGGCGGTTACACGACGGTGGTACGCCGCACCCCGGTGGACGGCGGAGTGACGGTCACGGTCGAACTGCGGCGGGACGGTGAGCTCTTCGCGTCACAGGACCGGCAGACGGGACACGGAGCGATCGCGACGCTCCTGGAGAACGAGCTGGGTCTGCGGGCCCCCTTCGAGGAGCTGGCGGCCCGTGCGCTGCGGGGTGCGGACCCTGAACTGGACGACTGGCACGAGGCGGTCGAGGCACTGTGGCTGCGCGGCGACGAGGAGACGTTCCAGGCGGCGGCCGCGTGGACGGCGAGCGGAGATCCGCTGCGGCAGGCCTTCGGAGCGGATGTGCTGGCGCAGCTCGGATTCCGTACCGGGGCGAAGCCGTTCGCGGCGCGGTCGGTGCCGCTGCTGCGGGAACTGGCGCGGGAGGCCGTGGACGCGGAGCTGATCCAGTCCGCGGTCCTGGGCCTCGGCCACCATGAGGACCCTGCCGCACTGCCGGACCTCCTGCGCCACGCCGGGCATCCGGACCGGATGGTGCGGCGCGCGGTGACGCTGGCACTGTTCGGCCCGGTGGCGGCGGACCGGCCGGAAGCCGTCGCGGCACTGATCACCCTGAGCGGGGACACCGACGAGGGGGTCCGCGACTGGGCGACGACGGCGCTGGCCGCCACGGACGACGACACCCCGGAGATTCGGGAAGCCCTGGCAGTACGCCTGGACGACGCCGATCCCGACACGGTGGCGGAGGCGGCGCGAGGCCTGGCACGACGCGGTGACCCGCGTGCGGCAGAGGCTCTGGCACGCCTTCTGGCCGAAGAACCGGCGGACAGCTACGCGGGCACGACGGCCGCGGACGCTGTGGAGGACGTCACAGCCACGTAGGGCTTCTCGTCCGGATCACGGCGGGCGGAACATCGAGCCCGGCCGGGCACACACTCAGCCCGGTCGGCAATGGAGAACAGGCCGTCGCGATGACCGGGAACCCGGACACCGCGACGGCCTGCTACGACCGCTACGCGGCCCGACGCCCCCGTGAAGGCGCACCGCTGCGCCCGCCGGAACTCCCGGCCCGCCCGGCCCCGGCACCACGGCCCGAACCACCCGAGCCCGCACCACGGGCCGAACCACCCGAAGCCGCGCCACGGGCCGAACCACCCGAGCCCGCGCCGGCACCCGCACCGGCGCCGGCACCCGCGCCCGCACCGCCGCGACGACCCCGGCCGCGGCTTCCCGAGCGGAAGGACCCGCCGGCCGCCGCACCCGAACCCGTGCCGCGCGTACGCGGCTTGGGCGGCGTCGGCTCCGGCACGGCGATGACGATCGCGATGCCGGACGGCTCACGCGCACCGGTGATCCGGCTGAGCTCCTCGTCGCTGGACTTGATCCGGGTGGTCCGCGGCGCGATGCCCGCGTCCGCCATCAGCCGGGTCATGTCCCGCTTCTCCTCGGGCAGCACCAGCGTGACGACGCTGCCGGACTCCCCGGCGCGCGCCGTGCGCCCGCCGCGGTGGAGGTAGTCCTTGTGGTCGGTCGGCGGGTCCACGTTGACGACCAGGTCCAGGTCGTCGACGTGGATGCCGCGGGCCGCGACGTTCGTCGCGACGAGCGCGGTGACCTCGCCGGTCTTGAACTGGTCCAGCGTCCGGTTGCGCTGCGGCTGGGACCGGCCGCCGTGCAGTGCGGCAGCCCGTACGCCACTGGCGAGCAGCCGCTTGGCGAAGCGGTCGGCGGCACGCTTGGTGTCCACGAACATGATCACCCGGCCCTCGCGGGCGGCGATCTTCGTGGCGACGGCCTTCTTGTCGGTCTCGTCCGCCACGTGGAGCACGTGGTGCTCCATGGTGGTGACGGCGCCCGCGGACGGGTCGACCGAGTGCACGACCGGGTCGGTGAGGAACATCTTGACCAGCCGGTCGATGTTCTTGTCCAGGGTCGCGGAGAACAGCATGCGCTGACCGTCCGCCTCGACCTGCTTGAGCAGGGCGACGACCTGCGGCATGAAGCCCATGTCGGCCATCTGGTCGGCCTCGTCGAGGACGGTGATGGCGACCTGGTCGAGCCGGCAGTCGCCGCGCTCGATGAGGTCCTTGAGCCGTCCCGGCGTGGCGACGAGTACCTCGGCGCCGCGGCGCAGCGTGCCGGACTGCTTGCTGATCGACATGCCGCCGACCACGGTCGCCATCCGCAGGTTCACGGACGTCGCGTACGGCGTGAGCGCGTCGGTCACCTGCTGGGCGAGTTCACGGGTGGGGACGAGGACGAGCGCCAGCGGGGCGTGCGGCTCGGAGCGGCGTCCGGCGGTGCGCGCGAGCATGGCCAGTCCGAAGGCCAGGGTCTTGCCGGAGCCGGTGCGGCCACGGCCGAGGATGTCCCGGCCGGCCAGCGAGTTCGGCAGGGTGGCGCCCTGGATGGGGAAGGGTTCGGTCACACCCTGCGCGGTGAGGGTCTTCTGCAGCGCGGCGGGCATGTCGAGTTCGGCGAACGCCTCGACGGCGGGCAGCGCGGGGGTGATGCTTTCCGGCAGGGCGAATTCGCCACCCTGCGACGGCGCGGGCCGGCGGCGGGCCGGCGCCTTGGCGGAGCCTCTGGCGTTCACCTGTGCCCGGTCCGTGCCGCGCCCCCTTATCGGGCGGCTGCGGGTCGATCGGTCCTGGCGTTCGGAGCGGGTCATACGGAATTGCCCTCCTGGGGGATTCCTGGGGTTACTGCCGACTGCTGTGGACTGCTTGATGTGCGCCCCAGGATGCAAGCACAGAGCAGGTGTCCCCGGAGACAGAGCAAACCGGAAACAGCACAAACCGGGGCCCGCACCTTCACGGTGCGGGCCCCGGCTGCGAGGTACGCGTCCGGCAATTAGGCCGGGACGATGTTCTCCGCCTGCGGGCCCTTCTGGCCCTGCGTGACGTCGAAGGAGACCTTCTGGCCCTCCTGGAGCTCACGGAAGCCCTGGGTGGCGATGTTCGAGTAGTGGGCGAAGACGTCGGCGCCGCCGCCGTCCTGCTCGATGAAGCCGAAGCCCTTTTCCGAGTTGAACCACTTCACGGTTCCAGTAGCCATGTCATTCTCCTAAAAGAGGTGCAGTGCCGGAAATCCGCACTTTACGAATTCCAAGTCGCCGCATTGAGCCCCATCCGGAGAAAGCCGGAAAACAATAAAGCGCCTGAGGAGGGTTCCCGTCAGGCGCACATAAAGTTCATGGGTACCAAAACTGCAACTGGGCAACCGTAGCACGTTCTGTCGTCCTGCGGCAGCTCCCGCCACGCCGCCGGATGGAAAGGTTGGCTGACCAGCGGGGTCGCGGCAGCCGTTCGGCCAGGGTTCCGGAATCGTTCCCGGATGCTTCCCGAGCCGTTCTCCCAAGGGTTTCGGGCCCTCGGGCGGCGGCGAGCGGAACCCCGTGGTCCGCCGGGCCGCCCGGCGCGAAGTCATTCAGCCGAATGCCGCAGGACTCGTGTCCGGCCCGTGCCGGCCCGTGCGTGAACGCCGTCAGGAACCCGGCGCGGGTTGCGCCGAGCGGGTGTCGCCGCGGGACCGTGCGGCCGTCGGCCGGGGTTTCACATCTCGCGCGGCGGACTGTCGTCGTTGCCCCGGCGGATCGTGCGCAGCGCGTGGCCGGGCCGCCAGACCTGTACGACCAGGTCGTCGCCGTCGAGCCCGGTGCGGACCACTTCCGCCGGCTCGGCGCGGAAGAGGAGGAACGGCTCCGGCGGGGTCACCGCCTCGACGAAGCGCGCCAGGACGGCGGGGTCGGTCACCTCCACGGCCCGGCCGGAGATCCGGACGTCCCCGTCGGCCATCTCGGCATCGGGTCCCGGGTTGGCCTGGAGGGCGAATCGCGGGTCGCGCCGCAGGTCGAGCGCCTTGCGGGAGCCCGGCATCATGCCGAGCCACAGCTCGTCCAGCCGGAACTCCGCCTCCAGACCGGTGACGCGGGGCGAACCGTCCTTGCGGAGGGTCGCAAGGACGTGGTGCTTGTACTGCTGGAACCGTTTCTGCACGGTGTCGGCGAAGGCCGGCTCCGCGGCCCGGAAGTCTTGCCACGAACTCGATGTCATGGGGCCATCGAACCCTTCAATCCCGACACCTCCTGTCGGGATTCGCCGGACGTCACCGGATCGGATGCCGCCTTGTTGCAGTCGTGGTGTGCTGGAGGGGGTGCGCCGTCGCCCCGACGGATGGGGTGCGCCGTCGCCCCGACGGAGGGGAGGACCCCGCCCGAGGTGAATTCAGATGGCAGTCTTCATGAAGGCCCTCCTGCCCGGCACCACGGCCGAGCAGTACGACGCCCTCGACGCCGAGCTGCAGGCACTTCCCGGTGACACCTTCGCGGGGTGCCTGTCGTATGTGTGCGTGCCGACCGATGCGTGCCTGGAGATCTATGACCTCTTGGAGTCCCAGGAGGCCATGGACACGTTCGGCGCGCTGATCATGCCCATTGCGGAGAAGCGCGGCATGCCCTCCGCTTCCGGGCCTCCTGCGGTCTCCCCGGTGCACCGCTCCTGGATGTCCGGCGCGTAGCCGTTCACCGCCCGCTGCCACCCGTGCCGGGCGCGTGCTCCTTCACCGGCCCGGCAGGGTGACCACCACCGCGTAACCCCGGGTGCGCAGGACGCCCGGTGAGTCCCCGGTGGCGAGCACCGCGTCGTAGCAGGCCAGTTCGACGTCCTCCGTGGCGCCTTCGGCCACCGCACCGTCCTCGAGCGCGACGGCGACGACCGCGCCGCCGTCCGGCGGGGTCAGCCGTACGGTGCCGCGCACGACGGCGGTCGATGCCGCCTCACGGCCGCGGCGGTACATCACGTTGAGGTTGACGACCGGTCCCCCGAGGAGGCGGCCCTCGGTCTCCAGGTCTCCGGGGAAGTCGTGGGGCCACAACGGCTCGTCGACGATGTGGTGTTCGCCGCCGACCATCAGGTCCATTCCCTCGCCCTCGACGACGGTCAGGGTGCGGTCGATGCCGGGGAACAGGGAGAACGGGCCGTCCGCCGACACCTCGGCGAGGCTGATCCGCCAGTCGAAGGTGTCCGTCGTCGCGCCCTCGGGAGCCGCGGCGATCTCCCGGGTGACTCCCCCGCCGTTGTGCCAGGGCGCGGCCGCACGGCCGGCCGCCCTCAGTACGCGCAAGGCCACGTCGCTCTCCGATCGGGGTTCCGGCTGCGGGACTTCTGAGACTACGGGCTGTCCCGTACCCGGATGTGCCCGTCTCCCCCGGCGTTCGCTATCTTGAGCGCCGCCGCCCCGGCGGCCCACCTCTCCGCCCACGAATCTCCGCCCACGAATGAAGGAGCCGGCCATGGAGGCCGCCGCCACCTCGTGTTACCGCCATCCGTCGTACGAGGCGTATGTGCGCTGCACGCGCTGCGACCGGTACATCTGCCCCGACTGCATGCGTGAGGCGTCGGTGGGCCATCACTGCGTGGAGTGTGTGAAGGAGGGGCAGCGCTCGGTCCGTCGGGCACGTTCGCTCTTCGGCGGTGAGGTCCCGGCGACCGCGGCACCCGTGGTGACGTATGTGCTGATGGCGTTGAACATCGTCGCGTACGTCGTCGAGGTGGTCCGTTCCGAGACGGTGGACCGGTTCGGGATGCTCGGGGCGATTCTCGTCGATCCGGCGGGCAGGCAGTACTACTACGGGGGCGAGCAGGTCCCGGGATTCGATCTGGTCGGAGTGGCCGACGGCGAGTGGTACCGGTTGCTGACGGGTGCCTTCCTGCATCTGCCGCCCGACACGTCGTTCGGTGTGATGCACCTCGTCTTCAACATGTTCGCGCTCTGGAACCTGGGCCGGGTCGTCGAGGGGCACCTCGGCCGGGCCCGGTATCTGGCGCTGTACCTGCTGTCCGCGGTGGGGGGTTCGGTGCTGGTGTACCTGGTCTCGCCGGAGAACACGACGGTCGGCGCCTCGGGGGCGGTCTTCGGTCTGGCAGCGTCGTTCTACGTCATCAACCGGCGTCTGCGCAGCGACATGCACGCGGTCAATCGCTTCATGGCCGGTTTCCTGCTCTGGATGGTCATCTCGGCCGCGTTCACGTCGTGGGAGGGGCACCTCGGCGGACTGCTGACCGGTGGCCTGGTGACGTACGGGCTCGCGTACGCCCCGGCGAAGTTGCGGACCTCGGCGATGCAGCTGGCCGGTGGTGTGGTGCTGGTCGCCCTGCTGGCCGTGGTGGTGGCATTGAGGACGGCGTCGTTGACGGGCGTGGCCTGACGGCCCGTACGGCCGCAACCCGTCGGCGCGCTCCCCGGGGTGCGCCCGGTGGGGCCGGGGAGCCCGGGACGCGCCACGGCGCCCGCCATGGTCCGGTCGGGGACGAGGCGGGCGCCGTGTTCAGTTCCGTACGCCGTTGTACGGGACGTGTGTGTGCCGCGTGATCAGACCATCATGGAGCGGTCCGTCGGGCGGATCGGGGCCGGCAGTGCGCTGGTCCCGGTGAGGAAGCGGTCCACGCCACGTGCCGCGGAGCGGCCCTCGGCGATGGCCCAGACGATCAGGGACTGACCGCGGCCGGCGTCACCGGCGACGTAGACGCCTTCGACGTTGGTGGCGTAGTCCTTGTCGCGAGCGATGTTACCGCGTTCGTCGAGGTCGAGGCCGAACTGCTGGACGAGGCCGTTGGCCTGGTCGGTGCCGGTGAAGCCCATGGCCAGGGTGACGAGCTGGGCGGGGATGACACGCTCGGTGCCGGCCTTCTGCTCCAGCTTGCCGTCCTTGAACTCCACCTCGATGAGGTGCAGGGACTGGACGTTGCCGTCCTCGTCGCCCTCGAAGTGGGTGGTGGAGACGGAGTAGACCCGCTCGCCGCCCTCCTCGTGCGCGGAGGTGACCTTGTAGAGCATCGGGAAGGTCGGCCAGGGCTGGTTGGCGTTACGGTCCTCGCCCGGCTTCGGCATGATCTCCAGCTGGGTGACGGAGGCCGCGCCCTGCCGGTGGGCGGTGCCGACGCAGTCGGCGCCGGTGTCGCCGCCGCCGATGACGACGACGTGCTTGCCCTCGGCGGTGATCGGGGTGACCGTCAGGTCGCCCTCCTGCACCTTGTTGGCGAGCGGGAGGTACTCCATCGCGAAGTGCACGCCGTTCAGCTCACGGCCCGGGACGGGCAGATCGCGGGAGACGGTGGCACCGGCGGCGATGACGACCGAGTCGTAGCGGCGGCGCAGCTTCGCGGCGTCGATGTCGCGGCCGATCTCGATCTCGGTGCGGAACTTGGTGCCTTCCGCGCGCATCTGCTCGATGCGGCGGTTGATGTGCGACTTCTCCATCTTGAACTCGGGGATGCCGTAGCGGAGCAGGCCGCCGATGCGGTCGGCGCGCTCGTACACGACGACCGTGTGGCCGGCTCGGGTGAGCTGCTGGGCGGCGGCCAGGCCGGCCGGGCCGGAGCCGATGACGGCGACGGTCTTGCCGGAGAGGCGCTCGGGCGGCTGCGGGGTGACGTCGCCGCTGTCCCAGGCCTTGTCGATGATGGAGACTTCGACGTTCTTGATGGTGACGGCCGGCTGGTTGATGCCGAGCACGCACGCCGCCTCGCAGGGTGCGGGGCACAGCCGCCCGGTGAACTCCGGGAAGTTGTTCGTGGCGTGCAGGCGCTCGGACGCGGCTGTCCAGTCCTCGCGGTAGGCGAAGTCGTTCCACTCGGGAATGAGGTTTCCGAGGGGACAGCCCTGGTGGCAGAACGGGATGCCGCAGTCCATGCAGCGGCTCGCCTGCTTGCTGATGATCGGGAGCAGCGAGCCCGGAACGTAGACCTCGTTCCAGTCCTTGACGCGCTCGCCGACGGGGCGGGTCTTGGCGACCTCGCGGCCGGTGGTCAGGAAGCCCTTGGGGTCAGCCATTGGTCGCCGCCTCCATCATCTTCTCGGTGGTCTCCTGCTCGGAGAGACCGGCGAGCTCAGCGGCGTCCTTGGCGGCGAGCACTGCCTTGTAGGTGGACGGGATGATCTTGCTGAACCGGGCCACGGCGGTGTCCCAGTCGGCAAGCAGCTTCTCGGCGACCGTGGAGCCGGTCTCCTCCTGGTGGCGGCGCACGACGTCGTGCAGCCACTGCTTGTCGGTGTCGTCGAGCGGGCCGACGGCGCCGAGGTTGCCGGTGTTGACGTTGTCGTGGTCCAGGTCGATGACGTACGCGACCCCGCCCGACATGCCTGCGGCGAAGTTGCGTCCGGTCTCGCCGAGGACGACGGCGTGGCCGCCGGTCATGTACTCGCAGCCGTGGTCGCCCACGCCTTCGGAGACGACGGTCGCACCGGAGTTACGGACGCAGAAGCGTTCGCCGGTCCGGCCGCGCAGGAACAGTTCGCCGCCGGTCGCACCGTAGGCGATGGTGTTGCCCGCGATGGTGGAGTACTCGGCGAGGTGGTCGGCGCCGCGGTCCGGGCGGACGACGACCCGGCCGCCGGAGAGGCCCTTGCCGACGTAGTCGTTGGCGTCGCCCTCCAGGCGCAGCGTCACACCGCGTGGCACGAACGCTCCGAAGGACTGGCCGGCGGAACCGGTGAAGGTCACGTCGATGGTGTCGTCGGGCAGGCCCGCCCCGCCGAACTTCTTGGTGACCTCGTGGCCGAGCATGGTGCCGACGGTCCGGTTGATGTTGCGGATCGCGATCTGGGCCCGGACGGGCTGGGCGGCCTCTGCGCTGTCTGCGCCCAGGGCGTCGGCGGCGAGCTTGATCAGCTCGTTGTCGAGTGCCTTGGCCAGTCCGTGGTCCTGCTCGTTGATGCGGTGGCGCACCGCGCCCTCGGGCAGCTCGGGGACGTAGAAGAGGGGCTCCAGGTCGAGGCCCTGCGCCTTCCAGTGCGTGATCGCACGGTCGGTGTCGAGGAGCTCGGCGTGGCCGACGGCCTCCTCGATCGTGCGGAAGCCCAGCTCGGCGAGGATCTCGCGGACCTCTTCGGCGATGAACTCGAAGAAGTTGACGATGTACTCGGCCTTGCCGGAGAAGCGGTCGCGCAGGACCGGGTTCTGGGTGGCGATGCCGACCGGGCAGGTGTCGAGGTGGCAGACGCGCATCATGACGCAGCCGGAGACGACGAGCGGCGCGGTCGCGAAACCGAACTCCTCGGCGCCGAGCAGCGCGGCGATGACGACGTCGCGGCCGGTCTTGAGCTGGCCGTCGGTCTGGACGACGATGCGGTCGCGCAGGCCGTTGAGCAGCAGGGTCTGCTGGGTCTCGGCGAGTCCGAGCTCCCAGGGGCCGCCCGCGTGCTTGAGGGAGGTCAGCGGGGAGGCGCCCGTGCCGCCGTCGTGGCCGGAGATGAGGACGACGTCCGCGTGGGCCTTGGACACACCGGCCGCGACCGTGCCGACGCCGACCTCGGAGACCAGCTTCACGTGGATGCGGGCCGCCGGGTTGGCGTTCTTGAGGTCGTGGATCAGCTGAGCCAGGTCCTCGATGGAGTAGATGTCGTGGTGCGGCGGGGGCGAGATCAGTCCGACACCCGGGGTGGAGTGCCGGGTCTTGGCGACCCACGGGTAGACCTTGTGGCCGGGCAGCTGGCCGCCCTCGCCGGGCTTGGCGCCCTGCGCCATCTTGATCTGGATGTCGTCCGCGTTGACCAGGTATTCGCTGGTCACACCGAAGCGGCCGGAGGCGACCTGCTTGATGGACGAGCGGCGTGCCGGGTCGTACAGCCGGTCCGCGTCCTCGCCGCCCTCACCGGTGTTGGACTTGCCGCCCAGCTGGTTCATGGCGATGGCGAGGGTCTCGTGCGCCTCCTGCGAGATGGAGCCGTACGACATGGCGCCGGTGGAGAAGCGCTTGACGATGTCGGAGACGGACTCGACCTCGTCGATGGGGATCGCCTCGCGGCCCGACGTGAAGCCGAAGAGGCCGCGGAGCGTCATGAGGCGCTCGGACTGCTCGTTCACCCGGCCGGTGTACTTCTTGAAGATGTCGTACCGGCGGTTGCGGGTGGCGTGCTGGAGGCGGAAGACCGTCTCCGGGTCGAACAGGTGCGGCTCGCCCTCGCGGCGCCACTGGTACTCGCCGCCGATCTCCAGGGCGCGGTGCGACGCGGCGATGCCGGAGGCGGGGTACGCCTTGGTGTGCCGGGCGGCGACCTCCTTGGCGACGATGCCCAGTCCGGCGCCGCCGATCTTGGTGGCGGTGCCGTTGAAGTACTGCGTGACGAAGGCCTCGTCCAGGCCGACGGCCTCGAAGACCTGGGCGCCCCGGTAGGAGGCGACGGTCGAGATGCCCATCTTGGACATGACCTTCAGGACGCCCTTGCCGAGGGCGTAGATCAGGTTGCGGATGGCCTGCTCGGGCTCGATGCCCTCGATGAACGTACCTGCGCGGACGAGGTCCTCGACGGACTCCATCGCGAGGTACGGGTTGACCGCGGCGGCGCCGTAGCCGATCAGCAGCGCGACGTGGTGGACCTCGCGCACGTCACCGGCCTCGACCAGCAGGCCCACCTGGGTGCGCTGCTTGGTGCGGATGAGGTGGTGGTGGACGGCCGAGGTGAGCAGCAACGAGGGGATCGGTGCGTGCTCGGCGTCGGAGTGCCGGTCGGACAGGACGACGAGGCGGGCGCCGTCCTCTATGGCGGCGTCGACCTCGGTGCAGATCTCCTCGATCCGGGCGGCGAGGGCGTCGCCGCCGCCGCTGACCCGGTAGAGGCCGGCGAGGGTGGCGGCCTTCATGCCCGGCATGTCGCCGTCGGCGTTGATGTGTATGAGCTTGGCCAGCTCGTCGTTGTCGATCACCGGGAAGGGCAGCGTGACGCTGCGGCAGGCCGCGGCGGTCGGCTCCAGGAGGTTGCCCGCGGGGCCGAGCGTGGAGCGCAGCGAGGTGACGAGCTCCTCGCGGATGGCGTCCAGCGGCGGGTTGGTGACCTGCGCGAACAGCTGGGTGAAGTAGTCGAAGAGCAGCCGGGGGCGCTCGGACAGTGCGGCGATCGGCGAGTCCGTGCCCATGGAGCCCAGCGGTTCGCCGGCGGTGCGGGCCATCGGGGCGAGGAGGACGCGGAGCTCTTCCTCGGTGTAGCCGAAGGTCTGCTGGCGGCGGGTGACCGAGGCGTGGGTGTGGACGATGTGCTCGCGCTCGGGGAGGTCCTCGAGCTCGATCTCGCCGGTTTCCAGCCACTCGGCGTAGGGCTGTTCGGCTGCGAGGGACGCCTTGATCTCGTCGTCCTCGATGATGCGGTGCTCGGCGGTGTCGACGAGGAACATCTTGCCGGGCTGGAGGCGGCCCTTGCGGACGACCTTGGCGGGGTCGATGTCCAGGACACCGACCTCGGAGGAGAGGACGACGAGGCCGTCGTCGGTGACCCAGTAGCGGCCGGGGCGCAGACCGTTGCGGTCGAGGACCGCGCCGACCTGGGTGCCGTCGGTGAAGGTGACGCAGGCCGGGCCGTCCCAGGGCTCCATCATCGTGGAGTGGTACTGGTAGAACGCGCGGCGGGCGGGGTCCATGGACGCGTGGTTCTCCCACGCCTCGGGGACCATCATCAGCACCGAGTGCGGCAGCGAGCGGCCGCCGAGGTGGAGGAGTTCCAGGACCTCGTCGAAGGAGGCCGAGTCGGAGGCGTCCGGGGTGCAGACGGGGAAGATCCGGTCGAGCTGCGCGGAACCGAAGAGGCTCGAGGCGAGCTGGGACTCGCGGGCCTTCATCCAGTTGCGGTTGCCCTTGACCGTGTTGATCTCGCCGTTGTGCGCGACGAAGCGGTACGGGTGGGCGAGCGGCCAGCTCGGGAAGGTGTTGGTGGAGAAGCGGGAGTGGACCAGCGCGACCGTGGTGGCGAAACGGCGGTCGGAGAGGTCCGGGAAGAACGGCTCCAGCTGCCCGGTGGTGAGCATGCCCTTGTAGACGATCGTGCGTGCGGAGAGCGAGGGGAAGTACACCCCGGCCTCACGCTCGGCGCGCTTGCGCAGGACGAAGGCCTTGCGGTCGAGGGCGATGCCGGTGCTCGTACCGTCAGCGACGACGATCTGGCGGAAGTCGGGCATGGTGGCCCGGGCGCCGTTGCCCAGGAGGTCCGGGGTGACCGGTACCTCGCGCCAGCCGAGGACGTCGAGGCCCTCTTCGCCGGCGATCTTCTCGATCTGCTGGACGGACTCGGCGGAGTCGTCCGCGGACAGGAAGGCGATTCCGACAGCGTAGGAACCCGCCTCGGGGAGGTCGAAGCCGACCTCTTCGCGGAGGAAGGCATCCGGTACCTGGAGCAGAATGCCGGCGCCGTCGCCCGAGTCGGGCTCGGATCCGGTGGCGCCGCGGTGTTCGAGGTTGCGCAGTACGGTCAGCGCCTGCTCGACCAGCTCATGGCTGGCCACACCGGTGAGTGTGGCCACGAACCCGACGCCACAGGCGTCGTGCTCGTTACGGGGGTCGTACATCCCCTGCTGAACGGGGCGACCGTCCATGGGCGACCAGGCGTCGGAACGCATCGGCTCTCCCGTCGTCGTCGTGGCATGTGCTGTGCCGAGGGACGACGTTGGCCCTCTGCGAAATTTCGTGCAGGTTACATGATGGAACGCTTCTCAAAAAGCGAATAGTCCGTTCCAACATGCGGACACCACGGAGAGCCGTGGCGGCGGGGATCATCAGCGGACGTTCTGGAGTTCGCCGTCCGGGAGACCGCAGAGAGCAGGCGTCGTTGCCTGCGGTGTCTACGGCTCATTCCCAGTGGTCACAGAATTGAAACCGCCGAGTAATGGCTACTTATGTGTAGCGCTGCATAGTGTCTCATTTTACGGCCACTCCCCCATCCGCCCAAGAGGTGTGGGCCACGACATACGTCACACCGGAACCGCGATCGCCGACCGCCAGGGGCGGTCGGCGACGTGCGGCCGCACCCGACGGGGAGAACCTCACTCGCCGGTGAGACGCCGTTCCTCCCTGTTAGGTTTCTGGCGTTTGTTCAATGGACAACAGGGGGGAACACATGCGCCGAACCAAGATCATCGGTATCGCACTCATGCCCACGCTGACGCTCGGCCTCGTAGGCGCCGGCGTCACCACGGCGCTCGTCGTGGGGGTTCCGGCGGCTTCGGCGACTTCGGCGGCCGAGCGGACGTGGGGGACACCCGCCGCGCTGACCGGCACGAACAGTGCGAGCACCAGCCCGGGTGTGAAGGTCACCTCGGACGGCACCGCCGTCACGGTGTGGACCCGTGGCACCAGGGAGAGCCCG
Organism: Streptomyces sp. NBC_00887; assembly: GCF_045207585.1. NCBI lineage: Bacteria > Bacillati > Actinomycetota > Actinomycetes > Kitasatosporales > Streptomycetaceae > Streptomyces > Streptomyces sp. NBC_00887. The sequence goes on along the minus strand of NZ_CP108788.1, from coordinate 7,979,380 downwards.
CAGGAACTGTGGGGCGCGACCCGCCCGGCCGACGCCACCGCCTGGAGCGCTCCGGTGCGCATAGCCGCCGATCAGAAGTACCTGTCCGACGTGTACCTGGTCACCGGCAGGGACGGTTCGGCCACGGTCTCCTGGAACCGCTTCACGACGGAGCGCTTCGACAGGCACAGCACCTCGACGCTCCTGGCCGGCGCCGGGGCGTGGACGGCGCCCGCACCGATCACGTCTGCGCCTTTCGCGAACGACCTCAAGCTGGTCAGCGGGCCCGGCAGCCGGCTCACCGCCGTCTGGAACGGCAACCCGACCCCCGGTGAGGACGAGACGGACGTGGGGGTGTACACCTCCGATCTGGTCGCACCCGGGGCCGCCTGGTCCGACGCTGTCCAGGTCGGCGGCGGAGACGTCTACGAGCTGGCGGCGTCGGCGGCGGGCGACGGCGCCGTGACCGTGGCCTGGCAGGCCGACTTCGGGACGCAAGCCCTGCGGGTGTCGACCCGAGCGGCGGACTCGGCCGACTGGAGTGCCCCCGAGATCATCAGGACCAGCGACTCTTCCGTGTTGGATCTCGACGTACAGACGTCTCCCGACGGTGCGGCCATGGTCACCTGGTCGGAGATCAGCCTCACCCGCCCCTTCGCCTACCGTCCGGCCGGCAGCACGACGTGGGGTGGGACGGAATACCTCCCCGCCGACCCGCAAAGGGGCACCACCTCACCGCCGCTACTGGAACCCGACGGTCGGGTGACGGCGTTGTGGCGCAGCGACATCGCCCTCATCCGGACGGCGACCCGCGAGGTGAACGGCACGTGGTCACAGCCCCGCACGGTGGCCGAGAAGTCCATGTTCGAGTTCTGGGGCCCCAGCATCGGCCACGACGGCTCGCTCGCGGCTCTGTGGACGACGCTCGAAGGCGAGCTGTGGGCCCTGGTGCGCTCCGACGGCACCTGGGGTGAGCCCGTGCACGTGGGCCAGGCCGACCTCCACGCGCGGAGCTCGGTCGCCGTCGGCGAGGACGGCCGCGTCGTCGCCGTGTGGAACGAGCAGCTCGGGCTGACGCCTGAGTATCACTCCATCGAACAGGTCTGGACGGCGGCCACGGGCGCCGCGAAGCCGGCCGTCCCGGCCACGCGCCGGGACTACGTCGGCAACGATGGCTTCCCCGACCTTTACGCGCGCGGGACGAACGGCTCGCTGCTCGTGTACCAGGGCAACGCCACCGGGAAGGTCTCGGAGACGGCCGACGGCGGGACCTGGCCCACGACATCCACGTTGATTCCCTTCGGAGACCTCAACGGTGACGGGGCGAACGACACCCTGGTCACGGACGAGGCGGGCGATCTGTACCGCCACAGTCCGCAGCAGGGCACCGCCGTGGCGCCCCGGTCCCCGTCGGTGAAGATCGGCAACGGCTGGGCGGCCCTCAACGGCCTGACCTATTCCGGTGACCTCACCGGCGACTCCATCCCGGACCTGGTGGCCCGGCAGACCGCGACCGGTGACCTGTACCTGTACGCGGGCACCACGACCGGGGGCCTCACCCGCACCGGCCGGATCGGCACCAGCTGGAAGAACCTGACCATCGTCGGCGCCGGCGACCTCAACGGCGACAAGCACGCCGACCTCGTCGCACGCACCACCACCGGCGACCTCTACCGCTACTACGGCAGCGGCAAAGGCACGATCTCCTCCGGCGTGAAGATCGGTTCCGGCTGGGGCGGCATGGCCGACTTCGTCGGCATCGGCGACCTCACCGGCGACGGCAAGGACGACATCCTGGGCCGCACCACGACCGGCGACCTCTATCGCTACGCCGGCACCGGCATCGGCACCGTCGGCGCAGGAGTCAAGATCGGCACCGGCTGGAAGAACTTCGCCGGCATCCGGTAACGGTCGCACGGGAGCGGAGCGGCGACGGCACGGCCCGGAACGGGTCCGTGCCGTCGCCGCACTCCGGGGAACCCGGCCGCCGGTGCTGAGCCGCGGCACCTACCGCAGCCTTGGCTCCCACCGCGTCAGGGCACCGTTGCGGCCGGTCAGCCGCCGACGGCCACGCCGAACAGGGTGCCGAGGACGTACGTGATCGCCGCGGCGGCTCCGCCGAGCACGAGCTGGCGCAGTCCGCTGAACCACCAGGTACGGGCCGTCACCCGGGCCACCACAGCGCCGCAGCCGAACAGGCCGAGCAGGGCGAGGAGCACGGCGGGCCACAGCGCGGTCGCGCCGAGCAGGAACGGCAGCACGGGCAGCAGGGCACCCAGCGCGAAGGCGCCGAAGGAGGAGACGGCCGCGACGAGCGGCGAGGGCAGGTCGCCGGGGTCGATGCCGAGCTCCTCGCGGGCGTGGATCTCCAGCGCCTGCTCGGGGTCCCTCGACAGCTGCCGGGCGACCTCGCGGGCGAGCGCGGGCTCGACGCCGCGGGACTCGTACAGCCCGGCGAGCTCCCGCATCTCGTCCTTGGGGTGCTTACGCAGTTCCCGCCGCTCGACGTCGAGCTCCGCCTCGACGAGCTCGCGCTGCGAGGCGACGGAGGTGTACTCGCCGGCCGCCATCGAGAACGCGCCTGCGGCCAGACCGGCCAGGCCCGTGATGACGAGGGTCTGCTGGGAGACCGCCCCTCCGGCGACGCCCGTCATGAGGGCGAGGTTGGAGACGAGGCCGTCCATGGCTCCGAAGACCGCGGGCCGCAGCCAGCCACCGTTCACGTCTCGGTGGGTGTGGTTGTCCCGGTGCGCCTCGTGCAGGACGGCGTCGGTCTCGATGATGGACACAGCTCTCCCCTTTTCTCCGGGAGCGGACTCCACACGTCCCGCCCCCCGTTCAACAAGCTCGAAAGTACGCACGAAAAGGGGCTCCCGCCAGCAAGGAAGGCCGTACTTACCTGTCTCGGGGACCTCCTCCGGGGCGTCATCCGTGTGGCCCTTTTGTGGTGGTGATCCGCCTCGTGCGGGTCTCGGCGTGGGACAGATCGCACAGGCGGTTCGCACAGGCGGTGAACTGCCCTGTGCGAGCGAAGGGTCGACGCGATGGAGCTGAGGGCAGGCAGTCCGGTGGAGCCGCCGGCGGGCCGGGGTGCCGGGGAACCCGGTTCGCCCGGCGGTACGGGTGACCGGGCCAGGGGGGCGCTGCTGGGCCTCGCGGTGGGCGACGCTCTCGGTGCCCCGGCGGAGAACATGCGGCCGTCCGAGATCCGACGCCGGTGGGGCCGGATCGAGGGTTTCGTCAGCGACGACCCGGCAGGAACGGACGACACCGAGTACGCGATCTTCTCGGGACTGCTGCTGGCCAGACACGGTTCGGCGCTGACGGTTCCGCACGTCGAGCGTGCCTGGCACCACTGGATCGCCGACCTCGACGAGGGTCCGTTCCGCGGCGCGGGGTTCAGTGAGCGCGGCACGCTGGAGAACCTGCGGCGCGGTCTCGCCGCCCCGATCTCCGCCCAGCACCGGCATGCCTGGAGCGACGGCCTCGCGATGCGGGCGGCACCGTTCGGCGTGTTCGCGGCCGGCCGGCCCACCGAGGCTGCCCGGCTGGTGGCGGTCGACGGCCGGGTCAGCCATGAGGGGGAGGGCATCTACGGCGGCCAGGCGGTCGCGGCCGGGGTGGCCGCCGCGATGGTGGGGGCCGGGCTCGCCTCGGTGATCGCCGCCGCGCTCTCGGTCGTACCGATGGACTCCTGGACCGCCCGTTCGCTGCGGCGCGCGGTCACGGCCGCACAGCGCCCCTACCCGGACCGGCTGGCGAGGGAACGCGCTGTGCGCTCCGCGGTGGTGATCGGCGGCTACCCGTGGACGGACCTGGCACCGGAGGCGGTGGGGCTGGCCTTCGGCGCGTTCACCGCGGCGCGGGGCGACTTCCGTACGGCGGTGCTGACGGCCGTGAACATGGGCCGGGACGCCGATACGACGGCGGCGGTGGCGGGTGCGCTGGCTGGCGCCCTGCACGGGGCGTCCGCCATCCCCCAGGAGTGGGCGTCGAAGATCGGCCCGGTGCGGGGCAGCTGCCTGCCGTCGATGCGCGGGTACCACGTCCTGGACATCGCGGAGCTGCTGACCCCGGACGACACGGAGGACACGCCGGGTGCGCCGCCCGGGGCGGCGGGCGGCACACCGGCCCGGGATCGCCCCACCCCCTCCTGGTACGAGCCGGCCGGACCGCCTCCACGGGACGAGCCCGGCACTGCGCGTTCCGCACCTGCGGCCACGCCCGCGGCCCCCGCCGCCACCGGCCACGGAGCGACCCGATGACCGCCGCGCACGGGGCCGCCGGGGGCGCCTCACCCGCCCCGGAGTCCTCTTCCCGCCCGGAGCCGGGCAGGCGCTCCGGCGCGCCCACGGCCGACCGGGGACACGCGCCCCGAGCCGCGGCTGCTCCGACGGCCCCGGAGCCCGCGGGTCCGGGCCACGCGGCCCCGCCGGACGCGGCCCCCCACCGCGTCGCCATCCGCATCGCGGCCGATCCGGCCGCCCGTCCTTCCTCCGGCAGCCCGTCGGCCAGGGGCCCGCGGGTGTGCACCGCACCCGGCCGGCAGGCCCGGATCGAGGGGCTGCTGCTCGGACTGGCGGCCGGGGACGCCGCCGGGTGGCCCGCCGCGCGGCACCGGGCGGCGCGGATGCCCGAGTGGACCCGGCGGCTCACCCGGGAGCTGGACACCTTCGCCGAGCAGAACGCGACGACGACGCTGCCCGTGCCCATCGCCCTCAACCAGCCGCCCGAGCCCCTCAGGCTCGGTCCGTCCGACGATGCCGAGTGGGCCGCGTTCGCCGCCCGGGCCGTGCTGGCCGCCGCGGCCGACCACGCGCCCGGCCTCTCCCCCGGCCACCGGATGCGGGACGCGATCGACCGGTCCTGGAACGCCCTGGCCGCGAAGGTCGCCGCCGCGAGTGCCCGGGCGCCGGAGGTCGAGTCCGCCGTTCTTCCGCTCCGGGCCCGCATCTCCGTACGGGCCGGCCTCGGCAACCTCGCCGCCGGGCTGCGCCCGCCCGCCACCGGGCACGACAACCCGCACTACTTCGACGACGCGGCCTGCGTCAGGGCCGCCGTCCTCGCGGTCGTGCACCCGGGCGATCCCACTGCGGCGGCCGGGCTCGCCGAGTTCGACGCCCGGTTCACGCAGGACGGCGACGGGGTGCACGGTGCCCGTGCCATCGCCGCCGCGATCGCCGAGGCGCTCGCGGGGGCGGACGTCGACACCGCGGTGAACGCCGCGCTGGAACAGCTGCCCGAGGGAACCGAGATCGCCCGCAACGCCGTCCACGCCGTGCGCCTGGCCCGGGAGTTCGCCGACGAGGCTGCGGGCGCTTTCGCCCTGGTCCCCGTTCTGGAGCACCAGATCGTCGACCACGTCTACAGCTACGGGATCGCCGCGGCCGAGACCGTGCCGGTCGCCCTCGCCCTGGCGACCGCGGCCCGGGGCGAGATCGCCCAGGCGGTGCCCGCGGCCGCCTGCCTGTCCCGGGTCGCCGACTCCGCGCCCGCCCTCGCCGGGGCGCTGACCGGGGCACTGGGCGGGACCGGCACGATCCCCGCGGGCTGGCGCGAGGCCTGCCGCACGCTCGCGGGGTGTGCGCTGCCCCGCCTCGCCGGCACCGATCTCATCGAACTCGCCGGGCTGCTGGCAGCCACGGAACCGGCCACCACGGGTGGACAATCCCGGAATGACACTCAAAACACCCGAACCGTTCTCGGCAGATACGACCACCACGACGCTCACCCTGGATGAACGGATCACCGGCGCACTCGTCGGCGCCGCCGTCGGTGACGCGCTCGGCGGCCCCGTCGAGGGCTGGACCCCGGAGCAGATCGCCGAGCGCCACGGCGGCCGGGTGAACGGCGTCGTCGGCCCTTGGCACGGCGACGAATGGCGCACCGCGCGCCCCATCGCCCCGTACCACAAGGGCGACGGGCACGTCACCGACGACACCCTGATGACGCATGCGCTGGTGCGGGTCTACGGCACGGTGCGCGACCACCTGGACGCGTACGCCGTCGCGGACCACCTCGTACCGGATCTGATGTCCCGTCCCCGCTGGATCCCGGAGCTGGAGGCGGAGGCGCTGCCGCTGCAGCGGATCTTCCTCGCGGAGAAGTGGATCGTCACGCGGCTGCACTACGGCCACGCCGACCCGCGCGAGGCGGGCTCGGGGAACATCGTGAACTGCGGGGCGGCGATGTACATGGCGCCGGTCGGCCTGGTGAACGCCGCCCACCCCGAGGCCGCGTACGCGGAGGCGCTGGATGTCGCGGGGGCGCACCAGTCCTCGTACGGACGGGAGGCGGCCGGCGTCCTCGCCGCCGCGGTCGCGGCCGCCTGCACCCCGGACGCCACGCCCTCCTCCGTCGTCGGAACCTGTCTGGCCCTGGCCAAGGACGGGACGCGGGCGGCGATCGAGGCGGTGTGCGACGTGGCCACCGGGTACAGCGACTTCGAGTCCGCGCTGGTGCCCCTGCGCGAGGCCGTGGCCCCCTTCGACACGGTGGGCCCCGAATACCGCGCCCCCTCGCTCGGTGCCCGGCGGCCCTCCCGGCTGCACTCCATCGAGGAGCTTCCGGTCGCGCTCGGCATGCTGCTCGTGGGCGGGGGCGACTACCGCCGCACGGTGCTCGGTTCGGTCAACTACGGCCGGGACTGCGACTCGATCGCGACGATGAGCGGCGCGATCGCGGGCGCGCTCCACGGCGAGCGGGCCATCCCCGCCGCCTGGGTGAAAACCGTCGCCGACGCCAGCCGCCTCGATCTGCACGCCCCGGCACGGGTCCTGACGGAGGTGGCCCGCGAGATGTTCGTACGGGACACGGCGCGCCGCCGGGCCCACGAGACGGCGTTCGCGACGCTGGCCGGCCCGCGATGACCGTACGGCTGACGTGGGTTCAGCCCGAGGACCTGGTCGGTCACGAGCTGCGGCAGGCGGCACAGGACGGCCGGGACGCCCGGGACATCGAGGAGCGCTGGTACGGGGCCGGCGGCGCCCCCGCCCCGGAGCGCGCGGGCGTCTCGAAGCATCCCCCGGCACCCCGGATGCGCGCCCTGGCCGCCCGGCTGCTCGACGAACTCGCCCTGCTGGAGAGCCCGCTGTCGGAAGTCGAGCCGACAGACCTGGCGGCGATCCGGGATGCCTGCCCCCGCTGGCCGGCCCCCCTCACCCGGCCCGTCGCTCTCGGGCCCGAGCGGCTGCACGCGGCCTGGCTGGGCCGGGCCGCGGGCTGCCTGCTCGGCAAGCCCGTGGAGAAGCTGCCCCTCGCCGGCATCCGCTCCCTCGCGCAGGCCACCGGCAACTGGCCGCTCGGCACCTGGTTCACGGCCCGTGGCCTGTCCGGCGAACTGACCGCCGCCTACCCCTGGAACCGCCGTTCGGCCGGCACCTCCCTCGCCGAGAACATCGACGGGATGCCGGAGGACGACGACCTCAATCACCCTCTGCTCACCGTGCTGTTGCTCCAGCGCCACGGACGCGCCTTCAGCACGGCCGACCTCGCCCGGCTCTGGCTCGACGCGCTCCCGGCCGGCCGGCTCTTCACCGCGGAGCGCGTCGCGTACCGCAATCTCCTCGACGGCATCGAGCCGCCGGAGACCGCCCGTTACCGCAATCCCTTCCGCGAGTGGATCGGCGCCCGGATCCGGGCCGATGTGCACGGCTGGACGCACCCGGCCGACCCGGCCGCCGCCGCCGAGCAGGCACACCGGGACGCGGTGCTCACCCACACGGCCAACGGGGTGTACGGGGCCATGTTCACCGCGGCCGCACTCGCCGAGGCGGCCGGCGGCGAGACGGATGTGCACGGGTGTCTCGCGGCGGGACTGCGCGTGGTGCCGCCCCGTTCCCGGTACGCGCACGCGGTGCGCCTCGGGATCGCGAGCGCCCGTGCCGAACCGGACTTCGACACGGTCGTGGACCGGCTCCACGCCGCCTACGGGGCGACCCACCACTGGGTGCACGTCCTGCCCAACGCCGCGGTGCTCGCCGCAGCGCTCACCCACGCCGACGGTGACTTCGGCCGATCCATCGGCTGCGCCGTGTCCGGCGGCTGGGACACCGACTCCAACGGTGCGACGGCCGGTTCGCTCGCGGGGCTGCTGGCCGGCCGGCCGGCCGCGCTGCCCGACCACTGGACCGCCCCGCTGAAGAACCGGCTCGCCACGTCCGTCCCCGGTTTCGACTCCATCGGCTTCGACACCCTCGCCGAACTGACCCACCAGGAGGTATGCCGCCCATGACAGCGATCGCGGTGCTCGGCAGCACCAACATGGACCTAGTCACCTACGTCGCCCGGGCGCCCGCGCTCGGGGAGACCGTCACCGGGCGGGAGCTGCGGACCGTGCCCGGCGGCAAAGGGGCCAATCAGGCCGTCGCAGCGGCCCGCGCCGGCGGCGAGGTGGTGATGATCGGCGCGGTGGGGACCGACGAGTTCGGCTCGCGGCTGCGGACGAATCTGGAGCACGCGGGCGTGGACACGGACCTGCTGCACACCGCCGCCGGTCCCAGCGGCACCGCCCACATCGTCGTCGACGACGAGGGGGCGAACGCGATCGTGGTGATCCCCGGCGCCAACGGCACCGTCACCGCGCTCGGCCCGGGCGAGCACGCCGCCATCGCCGCCGCGGGTCTGCTGCTCCTCCAGCTGGAACTCCCGCTCTCCGCGGTGACCGAGGCCGCGCGGGCCGCGAAGGCCCGGGGGGTACGGACGATCCTCACCCCCTCCCCCGTACAGCTGCTGCCGTCCGAACTCCTGGACGCCGTCGACCTGCTGATCCCCAATGAGCACGAGGCGGCGGCGCTGTCCGGGTGCGACGAACCGCACGCGGCCGCGGAGGTCCTGCTCAGGCAGGTCCCTGAGGTGGTGATCACGCTCGGCCGGAAGGGGTGCCTGTACGCGGCGAGGGGAAGCGAAGCCGTCCTGTTCCCGGCGCCCGAGGTGACCGCCGTCGACACGACAGGCGCGGGTGACACGTTCGTCGGGACGCTGGCCGTGGCGCTCGGCGAGGGCAGGGCCGTCCCCGAGGCGCTGGCCTGGGCGTCCTCGGCCGCGGCGCTCTGCGTACAGAGACCCGGTGCCTCCACGTCCATGCCCTACCGCAGCGAGATCGATGCCGCATGAGTACGACGACCGCACCTCTGGTCGGCCTGCGGGTCCTGGACATCGCCACCCTGTTCGCGGGACCGCTCGCGGCCACGATGCTCGGCGACTTCGGCGCCGAGGTCATCAAGGTCGAGCATCCGCGCAGGCCCGACCCTTCGCGCGGGCACGGTCCCGCGAAGGACGGGGTGGGCCTGTGGTGGAAACTGCTCGGCCGCAACAAGCGCACCCTGACGCTCGACCTGTCCAGCCCGGGCGGCCGGGATGTGCTGCTGCGGCTGGCGGCGGACACCGACGTGATCATCGAGAACTTCCGGCCGGGGACACTGGAGCGCTGGGGCCTGGGCTGGGAGGAACTGCGCGCCGTCAATCCGCGGCTGGTACTGGCCCGGGTCACCGGCTTCGGCCAGTTCGGCCCGTACGCGCACCGGCCCGGCTTCGGCACGCTCGCGGAGGCGATGAGCGGCTTCGCCGCCGTGACCGGTGAGCCGGACGGGCCGCCGACCCTGCCGCCGTTCGGGCTCGCCGACTCGATCGCGGCGCTCGCCACGGCGTACGCGGTGATGACGGCCCTGGCCGGGCGCGACCGCACCGGGGCGGGGCAGGTGGTCGACATGGCGATCATCGAGCCGATCCTGACCGTCCTGGGGCCGCAGCCGCTCTGGTACGACCAGCTGGGCTACGTCCAGCCGCGTACGGGAAACCGCTCCCGCAACAACGCCCCGCGCAACACCTACCGGACCTCCGACGGCCACTGGGTCGCCGTCTCGACCTCGGCCCAGTCGGTCGCCGAGCGCGTGATGCGGCTGGTGGGACGCCCGGACCTGATCGACGAACCGTGGTTCGCCGCCGGGACCACGCGCGCCGAGCACGCCGACGAACTCGACGAGGCGGTCGGCCACTGGATCGCCCGGCGCACTCGGGAGGAGGCCGTGTCGGCGTTCGAGAAGGCGGAGGCCGCGATCGCTCCGATCCAGGACGTACGGGACGTGATGGAGGATCCGCAGTACCGGGCGCTGGGCACGATCACCGAGGTCGACGACCCCGAGCTGGGGCCGCTGCGGATGCAGAACGTCCTGTTCCGGCTCTCGGAGACGCCCGGGGAGATCCGCTGGGCCGGTCGGCCGCACGGCGCGGACACGGACGAGATCCTGGAGGGGCTCGGCCTGTCGGCCCCGAGCATCGCGGCCCTGCGGGACGAGGGGGCGCTGTGAGCACCAGGGCGGTGGCGCTGACCTGGCTGTACGTGCCCGGGGACCGCCCGGAGGTGGTCCGCAAGGCGCTCGGCTCGGGTGCGCACGTGGTGATCGTCGATCTGGAGGACGCGGTCGCGCCGGACCGCAAGGAGTACGCGCGGGCGGCGACCGCGGAGCTCCTCACCGATCCCGCTACGGCCGACGCGTCGGCCGTAGCGGTCCATGTCCGGGTCCACGGCGAGGATGACGTCAAGGCTCTGGCAGGGCTTCCGGGCCTGTCCGGGATGCGGCTCCCCAAGATCACCCATGCGGCTTCGGTGCACCATGTCGCGGCGCTGGCACCGGGGGTCGCGCTGTACCCGCTGCTGGAGTCGGCCATGGCCATCGAGCACGCGTACTCGATCGCCAGCGCCCATCACGACGTGCGGGGTGTGGCACTGGGCGAGGCGGATCTCAAGGCCGACCTGGGAGTGCGGGACGATGCGGGGCTCGACTGGCCGCGCAGCCGTCTCGTGGTCGCCGCACGGGCGGCGGGGCTCGATCCGCCCGCCATGTCGGTGTTCACGGACGTCAAGGACCTGTCCGGGCTGCGGTCGTCCTGTGCCCACGGGCGGGGCCTGGGACTGCTCGGGCGTGCGGCGATCCATCCCCGGCAGCTGCCCGTCATCGAGCGGGCGTTCCGGCCGACGTCGCGGGAGGTCGAGGCGGCGGAGCAGATCGTGGAGGCGTCACGGGCACAGGCGGGGGCGATGGCCCTGCCGGACGGGAGGTTCGTCGACGCGGCGGTGGTGGCGACCGCGCGGAGGACTCTGGCGCTGGCGGGACGCGTGGCGTGAGCCCGTTCGGCCCGGGTGCCGGGGTACGCGAAGGGGCCGCCGGACCTGTGTGGTCCGGCGGCCCCTTCGGGTGGTTCCGGGTGCGTCAGCTCTTGTCGGCCGTCTGCGGGGCGTCGTCGCCCTCGGGCTCCTTCGCCTGCGCGTCGGCGGCGTCCGACGGGTCGGCGGCCTCGGGGCTGTCTGCGCCCTCGGCGGAGTCTGCCGACCCGCTGTCCTTGCCGCTGTCCTTCGACAGGTCCACCGCGGCGGGTTCGACGATCTCCTCGCGTCCGGGGCGCAGCTTCGCCGAGATCACGAAGTACGTCACCGCGAGGACGAAGACGATGATCGCGGTCCACACGTTGAGCCGCAGTCCCAGCACGTGGTGGGCCTCGTCGACGCGCATGTACTCGATCCAGGCACGGCCCGTGCAGTAGGCCGCCACGTACAGCGCGAACGCCCGTCCGTGTCCGAGCTTGAACCGGCGGTCCGCCCAGACGACCAGGAGTGCGACACCGATGCACCAGAGCGACTCGTACAGGAAGGTCGGGTGGTAGGTGTCCGCCACCCGGTTGGGGCCTTCGCTGATCTTCACCGCCCACGGCAGGTCCGTCTGCTTGCCGTACAGCTCCTGGTTGAACCAGTTGCCCCAGCGGCCGATCGCCTGGGCGAGGGCGATACCGGGTGCGAGCGCGTCGGCCCAGGCGGGCAGCGGGATCCCGCGGCGGCGGCAGCCGATCCAGGCGCCGACGGCGCCGAGCGCGATCGCGCCCCAGATGCCGAGGCCGCCTTCCCAGATCTTGAAGGCGTCGACCCAGTTCTCACCGTCGCTGAAGTACAGCTGGTAGTCGGTGACGACGTGGTAGAGCCTGCCGCCGACGAGGCCGAAGGGCACGGCCCAGACGGCGATGTCGGCAACGGTGCCGGCTCGCCCGCCGCGGGCGATCCAGCGCTTGTTGCCGAACCAGACGGCGACGAAGACACCGATGATGATGCAGAACGCGTAGCCGCGGAGCGGGATCGGGCCGAGCTCGATCACGCCGGTCGACGGGCTGGGAATGAAGGCAAGGTTCATGACGGGGTCGACGCTACCTTGCCGGACGGGACGTGAGGCAAGCCGTCCGGCAACTTCTGGGTAACGGGCCGGGCCCTCAGGACGGCTTCGAGCCCGAGGGCGTCGCCCCGACCGTGCCCGGTTCCTTGCCCTTGTTGGCCTCCGCCACCCACTTCTTGAGATTCGCCACGGAGATCTCCTCGGTTCCTTTCTTGGGGAAGATCGACTCACCGTTGAGCAGCGCGGTGGGAGTCCCCTGGAACCCGCCCTTACCGAAGGCGGTGTTCGACTTCTCGACCCAGCTGTCGTGCGTGCCGTCCTCCACGCAGCTGCGGAAGGCGGGCGTGTCCAGTCCGTCCACGGTGCCGGCGAGCTCGATCAGCTTGCTGTTCTCGCCGAAGGCGTCGTCGGTCTCCGGCGGCTGATTGCGGTAGAGCACGTCGTGGTACGGGGCGAACTTGCCGACGTCCTGGGCGCAGGCCGCGGCGTTGGCGGCCCGCAGTGATCCGCTGCCGCCGAGGTTGCCGTCGATGATCGTGGCCAGGTGGTACTCCACCTTGATCTGGCCGCTGTCGGCGAGCTCCGCGATCGTGCCCCGGAAGGCTTCCTCGAACTGGGCGCAGACGGGGCAGCGGAAGTCCTCCCAGATCGTGAGCGTGGACGGCGCGTCGTCCGCCCCGACCTGGAGGGCCAGACCGTCCTTGCCCGTCGCCCCGGACGGCGTGACCGCGGGTCCGGCCTCGCTGTCCGTGTCGTTCTTTCCCGCGTTGGCGGCGATCAGGCCGATCACGGCGGCCAGCGCCAGGACGCCCACCACGGCGGTCGCGACGATCAGCGTGCGCCTGCGGCGCTCCCGCGCCCGGTCCAGCTCACGCTGCTGTACGAGCCGCTCGCGTGCGGCTCTCTTCGGCTCATGGTTCTTGTCGCTCACACCGCGCAAACGAACCGGGGAGGCACGTGAGCGCCTCCCCGGTCCCATGTCCACCCGTACGGGTGACGATCACTATCGGCGCTTTCGAACACCTTCGGCCAGCTCGCCGGCCAGTGCGCGGACGGCCGCGAGTCCTGCTGCCGCGTCGGGGGCGTCCAGCATCCTCTTGACGAAGGCCGAGCCGACGATCACGCCGTCGGCGAAGCCGGCGACCTGTTCGGCGTGCTCGCGGGTGGAGACCCCGATCCCGACGCAGACCGGCAGGTCCGTGGTGGCGCGGGTGCGGCGCACCAGCTCCTGGGCCTGCTCGCCGACCGATTCACGGGTGCCGGTGACCCCCATGAGCGAGGAGGCGTACACGAAGCCCGAGCCCGCTGCCGTGATCGTGGCGAGGCGGGCGTCCTTGCTGCTCGGCGCGACGACGAAGACGGTGGCGAGGCCGTGCTTCTCGGCGTGCTCGCGCCACAGTCCGGACTCCTGGACCGGCAGGTCGGGCAGGATGCACCCGGCTCCGCCGGCCGCGGCGAGTTCGGCGGTGAAGCGGTCCACGCCGTACCGGTCGATGGGGTTCCAGTACGTCATGACGAGGATCGGGACGCCGGTGGCCTCGTAGGCCTCACGGACCGTGCGCATGATGTCGGCGATCTTGACGCCGCCCTTCAGCGCGATGTCGTCGGCGGTCTGGATGACCGGCCCGTCGAGCACCGGGTCGCTGTGCGGGAGGCCCACCTCGACGATGTCGGCGCCGCCCGCGACGACGGCCTTGACCGCCTCGATGCCGCCGTCGACCGTCGGGAAGCCGCCGGGCAGGTACGCGATGAGTGCGGCCCTGTCCTCGGATGCCGCCCTGGCCAGTGCCGAATCGAGAAGCTCTCGGTTGCCGCTCACTTCTCCCCCTCGGAGTCGTACAGGCCGAAGTACCGTGCGGCCGTGTCCATGTCCTTGTCGCCCCGGCCGGACAGGTTGATCAGGATCAGCCCGTCCTTGCCGAGTTCCTGCCCGACCTCCAGCGCGCCGGCCAGCGCGTGCGCGCTCTCGATGGCCGGGATGATTCCCTCGGTGCGGGAGAGGAGGCGCAGCGCCTGCATGGCTGCGTCGTCCGTCACCGCGCGGTACTCGCCGCGGCCGACGTCCTTGAGGTAGGCGTGCTCGGGGCCGATGCCCGGGTAGTCGAGGCCGGCCGAGATCGAGTAGGGCTCGGTGATCTGGCCTTCGTCGTCCTGGAGGACGTAACTGCGTGAGCCGTGCAGGATTCCCGGCTCACCCGCGGTCAGGGTCGCGGCGTGCTCGCCGGTCTCGACGCCGTGTCCGGCGGGCTCGCAGCCGATCAGCCGGACGCTGTCGTCCGGGATGAAGGCGTGGAAGAGGCCGATGGCGTTGGAGCCGCCGCCGACGCAGGCGACGGCCGCGTCGGGCAGCCGGCCGGCCCGCTCCAGGATCTGGCGGCGGGCTTCGACGCCGATGACCCGGTGGAAGTCGCGGACCATCGCCGGGAAGGGGTGCGGACCGGCGACCGTGCCGAAGAGGTAGTGCGTGCGGTCGACGTTGGCGACCCAGTCGCGGAAGGCCTCGTTGATGGCGTCCTTGAGGGTCCTGGAGCCGGACTTCACGGCGATGACCTCGGCGCCGAGCATCCGCATCCGGGCCACGTTCAGCGCCTGGCGCTGTGTGTCGATCTCGCCCATGTAGATGGTGCACTCGAGGCCGAAGAGGGCGCACGCGGTCGCGGTCGCGACACCGTGCTGACCGGCGCCGGTCTCCGCGATCACACGCGTCTTGCCCATCCGCTTGGTGAGCAGCGCCTGGCCCAGCACGTTGTTGATCTTGTGTGAGCCGGTGTGGTTCAGGTCCTCCCGCTTGAGGAAGACCCGGGCGCCGCCGGCGTGCTCGGCGAAGCGCGGGACCTCGGTCAGCGCGCTGGGCCTGCCCGTGTAGTTGACCATGAGCTCGTTGAGCTCGGCGGCGAAGGCGGGATCGGCCTTGGCCTTGTCGTACTCGACGGCCACCTCGTCCACGGCGGCGACGAGCGCCTCCGGGATGAACTTGCCACCGAACGCACCGAAGTACCCCTCGGCGCTGGGAATCAGACCCTCGGGGTCCGGAATGAAGAAGTCGGACGACATGCGACGTGCTCCTCGACGTTGCAACGGGTGGGTTCACCGTATGCGCCGTGGGCGGAGCACCGCGCCGGCCGTCGAGCGGTCGGTGCGGTAGGGCGTGCGGACCTCCCCGTGGGGGGAGGAGTGCGACGGCCGGGGCTCGCTACGGCGCGGACCCCGTGCGCCATCGCATGCCGTTGACCTGTCCCGGTTCGTCGCCGATCACGTACCGGACGCGGCGGCCGTGCACCCGGCGGGCGGGGGCGCGGCAGCCCCGCGGCCTGCAGCCGCGGGCCAGGGGCGCGTGGGGGTCCCGGGCCGTCGCCCCGGCGGGGCGCAGGCCCGGCCGGACGCGGGGCGCGGGACAGTCGGGCACGGTGCGGGTCAGCCCCGTCCGTGCCGGAGGGCCGGGTGGGCGCCCGCGGCGACCAGGTCGGCGACCGCGGACCGCGGGTCCCGGCCGGTGACCAGGGACTCTCCGACGAGCACCGAATCGGCGCCCGCGTTGGCGTAGGCGATGAGGTCGTGCGGGCCCCGGACGCCGGACTCGGCGACCTTGACGATGTGGTCGGGGATCTCGGGGGCGACGCGCTCGAAGGTGGAGCGGTCGACCTTGAGGTCCTTCAGATTGCGCGCGTTGACACCGATGATCTTCGCTCCGGCGTCCACGGCACGCTCCGCCTCCTCCTCGTCGTGCGCCTCGACGAGCGGCGTCAGGCCGATCGACTCGGCGCGCTCGATCAGGGAGACGAGGGCCTCCTGGTCGAGGGCGGCGACGATCAGCAGGGCGAGGTCGGCGCCGTAGGCGCGTGCCTCCCACAGCTGGTACGAGGTGACGATGAAGTCCTTGCGCAGGATCGGGATGTCCACCTTGGCGCGGACGGCCTCCAGGTCTGCGAGGGAGCCGCCGAAGCGGCGCTCCTCGGTGAGGACCGAGATGACGGACGCGCCGCCGGCCTCGTAGTCCGCGGCGAGCGCGGCGGGGTCGGCGATTGCGGCAAGGGCCCCCTTGGAAGGGCTGGAGCGCTTGACCTCGCAGATGACGGTCACGCCCTCGCCTCGCAGGGCGGCGACTCCGTCCTTGGCCCGAGGAGCGCGGGCTGCGCGTTCCTTGAGCTCGTCGAGGCTGACGCGCGCCTGCCGCTCTGCGAGGTCGGCGCGAACGCCATCGATGATCTCGTCGAGCACACTCACGCGAGCGGCCCCCTTCCGGAACGGTGTATGAGGGAACAGGATCAGCCATCTCGATGGTATCCGCAGGAGGGCGATGGGCTCGCATCCGGCGGCGGTACGTCCCACTACCTGGGCATTCAGGGTGCCAAGCCTGACCCGAACGGCATATTCCGGACGACGGAGAAGATCAGCAGCACCGCGCCGGCCCCCCACAGGTAGGCGGGGGAGAGTGAGATCCGAAGCGGCTCGCCCCGGCTCGCGCGGACCATCCAGAGCAGCCAGACCACGGCGAAGACGGCGTAGCCGACGACGGCCAGGGCATTTGAGCCGAGGGCTGCGGCGATGTCGCCGTGGGCGAAGGCGTGGGCACTGCGCAGCCCGCCGCAGCCGGGGCAGAACACTCCGGTGAAGCGGAGCATGGGGCAGACCGGGTAGTGGCCCGGTTCGTTGGGATCGACCGTGGCCACGTAGCCGAAGGCGCCGACGACGACCGCCATCGCACCGGCCGGGGCGGCGAGCCTCCTGAGCCGTGTCACCGGCGCGGCGGCAGGGGGGAGCACGGGTCCGGCCGCGGCAGGGCGGGGGTGCGGCGGTCCGGGGGTGCCCGGTACGGGGGCCGGGTCCGGGGCGGCGGGAGAAGCTGAGGCGTCCACGCGCTGATTGTCCCCGCTCGTACGGAGAGGCGCAGCCCGGTCCGGGCTGCGCCTCGCGTCGTGTCTGTGCACCGGTGTGCGGTCAGGAGGTGGTCTGGGCCTCTCCCGCACGGGCCCTGGCCGCCGCCAGCTCCGCCGACTCCTTCGGCATGCCGAGGCCCGCGGCCTTCATGGCGAGACCGACGAGTCCGCCGACGGCGATGACGGCGAGTCCGGCCCAGAAGCCGAGCGGGTTCGCCGCGACCATGAAGAGGCCTGCGATGCAGAAGCCGATGAAGGCGATGATGACACCGGTCCAGGCGGCCGGGGTGTGTCCGTGGCTGCTGCCCGCCATGAGTTGCTCCTCGTTGGTGTTGCGCTGAAGGTATCGCTGTGCAGAAAGCTCGCTGCCATTGTCCCGTACGTGCGGGTGGACCGGAGCCGGGGGGTCATG
Organism: Streptomyces sp. NBC_00887; assembly: GCF_045207585.1. Taxonomy (NCBI): domain Bacteria; kingdom Bacillati; phylum Actinomycetota; class Actinomycetes; order Kitasatosporales; family Streptomycetaceae; genus Streptomyces; species Streptomyces sp. NBC_00887. The sequence continues at coordinate 7,961,954 of NZ_CP108788.1, read as the reverse complement.
CCTCGCGCGTCGGGTCCTCGCCGCGGTCCAGGGCCTTCCACAGGTCCTCGGGCCGGTCGGGATCCGGGGCTGCGGGAGCGGCCTTGCGGGGGCGCGGGGTGCCGTCGCGCTCGTACCGCCCCGACATGGCGGGCCACCGGCTGCCGTACCGCAGGGCGAGCAGTCCGGCGAGCAGGATCAGCAGGCCGCCGGCGGCCGTGACGTACGGCCAGGCGGTGTGGCTGAGCGCGTCGATGGTGGCCGAGGTGTTGCCGGTGGTGCGGGCGGCCTTCTCGTCGAGGGCTGCACTGTCGGAGGCGCCCGCGTAGGAGCTCAGGCCGGCGCCGAGACCGCTGAGTGCCAGCAGTCCGGCGACGATCGTCCGGCCGCCGCCCCGGACGGCGAAGACGGCTACCAGGGCGGCCAGGCCGACGACGGCCAGGGCCGCCGGGAGGCCTGTGACGTCCTGGCCGTCCGCGGTCAGGGGCAGGGTTCCGCCTCCGACGGCTGCCGTGCCCTCGGCCCATTTCTGCCCTGAGGCGAGGAGGACGACGGTGGCGCCGGCGGCCCCGAGGAGCAGGCCGGCGCCCAGGCTGCGGCGGCTGCCTGCGCTGTCGGGCGCGGAGGCGGCACGGGCACGGGGCTGGGGTACGGGGACAGCACTCACGTACCCCACTATCCCTTACCGCCTCAGTGGGACCGGAGCCGGTTCGCCGTATGCACGGCGCGGAGCACCGCTGCGGCCTTGTTGCGGCACTCGGTGTCCTCGCCGACCGGGTCGGAGTCGGCGACGACGCCCGCTCCCGCCTGGACGTACGCGGTGCCGTCGCGGAGCAGGGCCGTCCGGATGGCGATGGCGGTGTCGGAGTCACCCGCGAAGTCGAGGTAGCCGACGCAGCCGCCGTACAGCCCCCGGCGGGTCGGTTCGAGCTCCTCGATGATCTGCATGGCGCGCGGCTTGGGCGCGCCGGAGAGGGTGCCCGCGGGAAAGCACGCGGTGAGGACGTCGAAGGCCTTGTGGCCCTCGGCGACGCGTCCGGTGACGGTGGAGACGATGTGCATCACGTGCGAGTACCGCTCGACGGACATGAAGTCGACGACCTCGACGCTGCCGGGTTCACAGACCCGCCCCAGGTCGTTGCGGCCGAGGTCGACGAGCATGAGGTGCTCGGCGCGTTCCTTCGGGTCGGCGAGGAGCTCGTCGGCGAGTGCCTGGTCCTCCTGCGGGGTGGCGCCGCGGTGCCTGGTCCCGGCGATGGGGTGGACCATGGCCCGGCCGTCCTCGACCTTGACGAGCGCTTCCGGGCTGGAGCCGACGACGTCGAAGCCGTCGAAGCGCAGGAGGTACATGTACGGCGACGGGTTGGTGGCGCGCAGGACCCGGTAGACGTCCAGGGCGCTTGCCGTGCAGGGCGTCTCGAAGCGCTGGGAGGGCACGACCTGGAAGGCCTCGCCTGCCCTGATGCGTTCCTTGATGTCGTCGACGGCGTCCTGGTAGGCGGGGCCGCCCCACAGCGCGGTGTACGGCGGGAGCTCGGAGGGCGGCAGGGCGGCGGGGGCGTTCTCCACCGGCCTGGACAGGTCCCGCTCCATGGCGTCGAGCCGGGCGACGGCGTCCGCGTACGCCTCGTCGACCCCCGTGTCCAGGTCGTTGTGGTTGATGGCGTTGGCGATCAGGAGGACCGTGCCGTCCCCGTGGTCGAGCACGGCGAGGTCCGAGGTGAGGAGCATCGTCAGCTCGGGGAGTTTCAGGTCGTCGCCGCCGTGCTCGGTGATCTTCTCCAGCCGGCGCACGATGTCGTACCCGAGATAGCCGACCATGCCGCCGGTGAACGGCGGCAGGCCGTCGTCGCCGACCAGGTCGCGAGGGGTGTGCAGGGTCTCGACGGTGGCGCGCAGGGCCTGCAGCGGGTCGCCGTCGACGGGGACGCCGACGGGCGGCGTGCCGAGCCAGTGGGCCCGGCCGTCCAGGGTGGTGAGGGTGGCGGCGCTGCGCACTCCGATGAAGGAGTACCGGGACCAGGTGCGGCCGTTCTCCGCGGATTCGAGGAGGAACGTGCCGGTGCGCTCGTCCGCGAGCTTGCGGTAGAGCCCGACCGGGGTGTCACCGTCCGCGAGGAGCCGACGGCTGACGGGAATGACGCGCCGGTCGACGGCGAGCTTGCGGAAGGTCTCGAGATCCATGGCGGCTGACCTTACTGGGACGGGGCGAGCGGAAGGACGTCCGCGTCGAAGCAGGTGCGGTCACCGGTGTGGCAGGCGGCACCGGTCTGGTCGACCTTCACCAGGACGGTGTCGGCGTCGCAGTCCAGGGCGACGGAGCGGACCTGCTGGATGTGGCCGGAGGTGTCGCCCTTGACCCAGTACTCCTGGCGGCTGCGGGACCAGTAGGTGCAGCGGCCCGTGGTGAGGGTGCGGTGCAGCGCCTCGTCGTCCATCCAGCCGAGCATGAGCACCTCGCCGGTGTCGTACTGCTGGGCGATGGCCGGGACCAGTCCGTCGGGTCCGCGCTTGAGGCGGGCCGCGACGGCCGGGTCGAGGTTGCTGGCGGGGGTGGTGCCGGGCGTGCTGGTCATGCGCCCCATTGTGCCGCGCCGGGGACGGCCGTCCGGGTGTGCGTCCACTGGGCGGACCATGGGCGTCGGTCGTACGCTGGCGGGCATGTCGACCCATGCGAAGCGTGAACGTCTTCTGCTCGCCGACCTGTTGGAAGCGGCGGGCCCCGAAGCTATGACCCTGTGCAACGGCTGGAAGACCCGGGACCTGGCCGCCCATGTGGTGGTACGTGAGCGCCGCGCGGACGCGGCGGGCGGGATCGTTCTGGGTGCGCTGAAGAACCGGCTGGAGCGGGTGCAGGCCGAATTCGCCGGGAAGCCGTACGAGGAACTGATCCAGCTCATCCGTACGGGTCCGCCGCGGATGTCACCCTTCGGGCTGAAGCAGTTGGACGAGGCGGCCAACACGGTCGAGTTCTACATCCACGCGGAGGACGTGCGCCGGGCCCAGCCCGACTGGTCGCAGCGGACCCTGGACCCGGTCTTCGCCGATGTGCTGTGGTCACGCACCGAGAAGTCGGCCCGGATGCTGGGCCGCAGGGCCCCGGTGGGTCTGGTCCTGCGCCGCCCGGACGGTCAGACGGTGGTGGCCCACAAGGGCACCCCGGTGGTGACGGTCACCGGGGAGCCGGGTGAGCTGCTGCTGTTCGCCGCGGGCCGGCAGGACGCCGCGCGGGTGGAGCTGGAGGGCGACAAGGACGCGCTCGCCCGGTTGCACACGGCGGAGCTGGGGCTGTAGCGCCTCTCTCGTCCGGATCAGGCCGGACCCCGCTCCCTGATCCGGCCTGAGGAGAGACAGGCTTTCACCGGCCGGTCAGGCGTCACGTCCCGCCTGTACGGGTACCCAGCGGGCCCCGTGCCGGGGGCCTTCCCGCGGGGTGTCCGGCCGTGGCCTGGATCCCAGCAGGCCGAGGAGGAATCCGGCGGGGATCGTGATCAGGCCCGGTGTCTGGAGCGGGAACACGTGGAAGTCCCATGCGGGGAACAGCGCGATGGGTGTGCCGGAGAACGCGGGTGACAGGACCATCAGGCCGACGATCAGCGGAAGTGTTCCGTACACGGTCCAGCGCACCCCCCGTGCGTTGAATCCGGGGCGGAAGAGCGCGTACAGCAGGACGGGCGGCAGGATCGAGGCCGCTGCGGCGAACGAGAGCGAGAGCAGCACCTGGGGGTTGCGGTCGTGGGTGTACGCCGAGAGGAGGACGGCGAGCGAGCCGATCGCGAGCACCGCCAGGCGTGCCCTGCGGATCTCCCTGTCGGAGGCCTTTCCGGCGCCCTGGGCGCCCTTCGCCGCGAAGTCGCGGGCGAGGGTCGAGGCGGCGGCCAGGGTGATGCCGGCCACGGCGGCCAGGGTGGTGGCGAAGGCGGCGCAGGCGACGAGGGCGAACAGCGGGCTGTCGCGCGGCCCGCTGGCGCCCGGGTCCAGCACTCCGGTCACCATCAGCAGGGCGGTGCCTCCGGCCGGGTCGGCGGCGCGCAGGGTGTCCCGGCCCAGCAGGGCGGAGGCCCCGAGCCCGACGACGACGATCCCGGTGCACAGGACGGCGACCGGGGCCACGGCCCAGACACCCGCGCGGCGCGCGGTCCAGCCGTCGCGCAGCGGGTGAAGCCGCATCATGATGTGCGGCATGCAGGCCGCGCCGAGGACGAGGGTGAACTGAAAGCCGATCAGGTCGAGGCTGCCGGCGAGCCCGTGGCCGAACTGGAGTCCTGGGCGCGCGTAGGCGCCGCCCGCCTTGCTGCCTTCCTGGGCCGCGTCGAAGAGCGCGAACGGTGACCAGCCGAACCGGGCGAGCACCAGCCCCGCCAGCAGGGTGACTGCGGCCAGTACGACGGCGACCTTGAGGATCTGGATGTAGCCGGTGCCGCGCATGCCGCCGAAGGCGGAGTAGCACACCATCAGCGCACCGCTGGCGACCGTGCAGCCGGTGAGCGCTCCTTCGGGGAGCCCGAACATCGCCGTCATGACGTGTCCGGCGGTGGTCAGCTGAACCAGCAGGAGCGGGGCGAGTACGACGAGGGTGGCGACGCCCAGGGCCCGGCGTACGGAGCCGTCGCCGAGCTGGTCGGCGAGGAAGTCGCCGAGGGTGAACACACCCTTTCGGCGCAGGCGTTCGGCGAGGACCCGCATGACGAGGACCAGCGACGCGACGGTCGCCAGGGCGAAGAGCACACCGTCGAAGCCGGCGAGCGCGACGGATCCGGTGGTGGAGAGCAGCGTGGCGGCGCTGACGTAGTCCCCGGCGATGGCGAGCCCTCCGCCGACGGGGCCGAGCGAGGCTCCGCCGCCCGCGTAGAAGTGCTCGGGGTCGTCCTGGTCCGCTGCGGCGAGTCCGCAGAGCAGCAGGGACACGGCGACGAACGCGAGGAAGATGACCACGGCCAGGGACCGGGCGTCGACGGCGCCGCTCACCGCGGTGGCTCCGTCGGGAGGGCCTCGAAAGGGGCGACTGATGACATGCGCACCAGGGCACCAGGTGCGGCGGGTGCGGGACAGGCGCCGGGTTCGGGGCGCGGCGCCCGTACAGCCCTCGCGGAGTTGATCTGTGCTCCCGCACAAGGTGAGGGGCGGGGGCCTCGTGCGGAGCCCCCGCCCCTCTCGGGCCGATCTCAGCCGCCCAGCAGCCGCCGCGCCGCCAGCGCCAGGGATACCTCGACCGCGTCGGAGGGCCGTGTGAGACAGCGGCCCGTCAGCTGTTCGAAGCGCCGCAGCCGGTTCAGGACCGTGTTGCGGTGGCAGTACAGCCGCGCCCCCGCACGCTGAGCCGAACCGTCCGAGTCGAGCCATGCGGTCAGCGTCTCGATGAGCACGTCCCGGTCCGCGGGGTCGAGCCGGTCGAGCGGCCCGAGTACCCGGCCGGCGAGCGCGGTGCCGAGCGCGGGCGAGGAGACGACCAGGGCGGTCGGCAGGTGCTCGTCGAGCAGGACGGTGCCGCCGGACGCCGGGCAGGCCCGCAGCGCGGTCTCGGCAAGGTGCCGCGCGTCACCGACCGACGCCAGCCCGTCCACCACGGAGCTGATCCCGATCCGGGTACCGGGCGGAGCCGTCATTTCGGCTGCCACGGAGGCCAGTTCGTCCGGCACCGGGGCCCCGGCCGTCGCGTTGTCCGTGACAGCCGTGTCCGCGTCCCCCTCGCGCGGGACGGCCGCCACCGGCCCGGCGCCCAGCGGCAGGATCGCGAGTTCGGCGTCGGCCCCCGCGTGCCAGAGCACCGGCGTCCCCGCGGGGAGGGTCAGCGGCGGCTGGGACGTACCGTGCGGGGCGCGGCGCGCGGTGGCGACCGCGAGCACGGCGTACCGCCCGTGCACCGGCAGCCCCAGCATGACCGCGGCGTCCGGCAGGTCGGCTATCCGGGCGGTGCCGTCCAGCAGGGCCGACGTCATCAGCCGCTGCTGGTTCTCGCGGCGCCAGGTGAGGCGCCGTTCGGCCTGCCGGTACGCCTCGGCCACCACGCCGCAGTGCTCGTCCACGAAGTTCCAGACGTCCGCCGCGACATGGACGAGCAGCCGGATGTCCTCGGGATGGCGTCGCGCCGTCTCGTCGACCAGGTCCTGCCAGACCATCGCCCCGCCCATCCGGAAGGCGTGCAGGACCGCGTCGAGGGGTACGCCCTGTTCGGCCCGGGTCTCACCGATCCACCGGGAGGTGCGGTGGGCCGCCTCGCGGAACTCCCGGGGCTGGATCAGGGAGGCGACGTTGTGCCGGAGTGAGTGGTGGACCTCCTGCCAGATCTCGGCAGGGTCGCTCTCGATGGCCGTGCGGTAGGCGGGCTCCTGTTCCCGCAGCTGCTCGACGAGCCGGTCCGTGAGCTCGGGCAGCGCCTCCAGCAGCACCTGGGCGGCCCTGTGGAGTACGGCGATGGCCTCACGGTCGGCCAGGGAACGGAAGCGGTGCGGCAGCGGTGCTACGGGGGGCGGCCCGTGCAGTGCCCTGATCCGTGAACGTACGACCTGTGGCATGGCGGCCTCCACCGGGAATCGGCCGACTGCGGATATGTCGGCCCGGTGCGTGCCCGGCCCGCCATTGGGCGGGCGCACACCGAATGATCCTGACGCCCGCAGAATGGCATACCGCCCGGTCGGTACCTAGAGGTTTGCGTCGTTCTTCTCATCACGGTCCTGCAACCTCGCAGTAACACGGGCGGCGCCGGAGCGTCCCGCCCGCCCGCGGCACACCTCGGACCTGCGACGGGACCGGAAACCGGCCTGGCACGATCCGAACGAGAGGCGCTAGCGGTCCAGCAGCCTGGCGAGCTCGGTCCTGGACCTGACCCCCAGCGCCGCGAACACGTTGCGCAGGTGGTGGTCGACCGTCCGCGGGCTCACCGAGAGCCGCACCGCCACCTCACGGTTCGTGGCACCCTCCGCCACACAGCGGGCGATCCGCTGCTGCTGCGGGGTCAGTCCGGCGAGCGGCCCGGCCCCGCCCTGGTCGGGCACGTCCACCGCTTCCCCGGCCGCCCGCAGCTCCCCGCCCGCCCGGTCGGCCCAGGCGCGGGCCGAGCAGCGTTCGAAGGCGACCAGGGCGTCGCGCAGCGGGCCGCGGGCCTCACGGGTGCGGCGCCTGCGCCGCAGCAGCTGGCCGTGGAGCAGCTGGGTGCGGGCGCGCTCGAAGTCGCCGCCCGCACGGTCGTGGTGGGCCAGCGCCTCCTCGTACCGCGCGGCGGCCTCCTCCGGAGGTGCCAGGAGGGCCCGGCAGCGCGCCAGTAGGGCGGGAGCCTGCGGGTCGGTGGTCCGGGAGGTCCACAGCGCGAACTCCTCGACGGCCTCGGCCAGGCCGTCCGTGCCGTCGTCGGCACGGCCGGAGAGGGCCACCGCCTCGATGTAGCACGGGATGGCGAGCATCCGGACGGCGAAGTGCCCCATCCGCGGTCCGGGCCGGACCAGCGGCCCGAGCCGGGCAGCCGCCTCGCCGGGCCGTCCGGCCGCGAGGTCGGCACGGCCCACCGCCCAGGTGGCGAGGGTCGCCGCCTGGGTCAGGCCGTGCGGACCCGCGCCGGCCAGTGCGGCGTCGGCATGGGCCGCGCATGCCTCTGCGGGCCCTTCCACCGAGGCGGCGAGCGCCAGTACGGCGTGCAGATGGGTGGCCGCGTTGGGCTGTCCCGTGCGCCGCGCGGCATGCAGGCCCTCCAGCGCGTGGGCGCGGGCCCTGGCATGCCGTCCGGCCCGCAGTTCGGCGTACGCGAGGTTCTCCAGGGCGTGCGGCAGCAGGGCCTCGGGCCCACGGGTGCGTACGGCGGCGAGCGCGCGGGCCCCCGTCCGGCAGGCCGCGTCGACCTCGCCGAGCACCAGGGCCGAGACCGCGGCCCTCAGCAGCTCGTCGGGTTCCTCGGCACGGTCGGCCCCGTCCAGGCAGCACCGCAGCAGGGCGTGGCCCGCGACGGTGCGCCCGCCGAGTACGGCACACATCCCGGCGCGGTACTGGACCATGGCCCGGTCGGCCGGGGCGACGGGGATACGGTTCATGGCGTCCAGATAGGCGATGGCGTCCCCCAAGGCCCAGGCGGCCTCCGCGGCACCGAACAGGGCGTCCAGGGCACGGCGCGGATCGTGCGGCGCGAGCAGTGCCGCCGCGTTCAGGAGCGCCTCGCGGGCGTCGGCCGCCGGTCCGTCGCGCAGGGCGAGCATGCCGCGTACGTAGGGTGCGACACCCCCGGCGGGGTGGGCGCCGACGCGGGCCAGCATGGCGCGGGCCCGGCCGGTGTCGCCTGCGAGCCGGGCCTGTTCGGCGGCGGCCGCGAAGCGCGCGCCGCGCTGTGCGTCGTCGGTGGAGAGCGCGGCGGCGCGCGCGAGCGCGGCCGACCGTTCGGCGTGCGGGCGGGGGGCGACGGCCGCCGCCACCAGCTGCCCGGCGAGTTCGGTGTCCGGCCCGGGTGCGGCGCAGGCCCGCTGGACGAGTGCGGGCAGCGGGGGCGATCCCGGCCCGGTGAGCAGTGTGGCGAGCAGTTCGTGCACGGCCCTGCGCCGGGCCGTCGGCGCCCTGTGCAGGACCGCGCGGCGCAGCAGCGGGTGGCTGAAGTGCACGCGGCTTCCCGCCCGTTGGAGTGCCCCCGCACTGCCCGCGGGTGCGAACAGGACGCGGTCCAGGTGGGCGGGGAGCAGCCCGGCGCGGGCTCCGGCCCGCAGCAGCAGGGCGGCGTCCGCGCCTGCCCCGTCGGGTTCGTGTTCCTCCGCGGCCGCGGCCAGCAGGAGGAGGGTGTGGGTGTCCGGGTCGAGCCCGTCGAGATGGGCGGCATGTGCGTCGAGGACGCTCTCGCCACCGGGAAGCGGGTAGGGAAGCGCGGTGCGCCCGGCCAACTGGTCGGCGGTCAGGCGCCCGACGAGGCCGGCGAGCAGCCGGGGGTTCCCGGCCGCCTCCCGCAGGAGTTCGCTGCGCACGACCGGGTCGATGTCGCCCGTGGCGTCGGTGAGCCGGTCAAGGAGTGCGGTCGCCGCGTCGTCGTCCAGCGGGCCGAGGCGCAGGGCGGGCAGTCCGGCGAAGGCGGTCTCGTCGGCGGCGCCGATCACCACGGCGACCCGGCTGCCCGCGCCGAGTCTGCGGGCCGCGAATCCGAGCGCGGCCCGCGAGTCGGGATCCCAGGCGTGGGCGTCGTCCACGCAGACCAGCAGCGGCCGTTCGGCGCCGAGGCCGCGCAGCAGGCCGAGCAGGCCGCCGGGGGTGATCCCGGTGCGCAGTACGCGGTCGGGGGAGACGGACAGGGGGCCCTGCGCGGAGCAGAGCAGGGCGTGCAGCCCGCTGTAGGGCAGCCGTTCCTCGGCGGGGGCGGCGGAGGCGTACAGCACGGGCCCTTCGCGTCGTGCGAAGTAGTCGGCTGCGGCCCGGCGCAGGAGGGCGGTGCGGCCGAGGCCGGGGGGTGAGGTGAGCACGAGCGCTCCGCCGTCCCCTGCCCGCAGCCGCCCCAAGAGAGTTTCCAGGATGGCGAGTTCACCGCTGCGGCCGTACAGCCGGAGCGGACTGTGCACGGTCGTCGTTAGGGTCACGCTCTCACGTTACTTCCGCGTAAACAGAGTCGGAAGGTTCGCGTCCGCTCCCCCGCCCGGGGCGGCCCGGAGCGGTGCGGGCTCCCAACAGAACGCGGTGCGGGCTGTGCGGGGGCACAGTCCCGGGCAGGTGTGCCGCACCCGCCCGTAACGTCGGTGCATGACTGATGAATTCCGTACACACGACGGTCTGACCCTTCGGTACTGGACTTGGTCCGGGAGCCCGGCCGGCGCACTGCCCCCGGTGGTGCTCCTGCACGGCTTCGCCGCCCATGCCCGGCTGAACTGGGAGGGCCCCGGGGTCGTCGGGGCACTGGTCGCGCAGGGCCGCCGGGTGTACGCCTTGGACGCGCGGGGTCACGGCGACTCGGACAAGCCGCACGGCGACACCTACTACGGCGAGTCGCTGATGGCCCGTGACGTGCGCCTCCTGATCGACCGCATCGGCGCGGAACGGGTGCATGTCGCGGGCTATTCCATGGGCGCGGTGGTGGCGCTGCTCGCGGCGGCCGACGACACGCGGATCAGCCGCCTCGTGGTCGGCGGGATCGGTGCGGGCGCGGTGGAGGTGGGTGGTCTGGACACCCGGGCGATGCCTCCGGAGCTGGTGTCCGCGGCGCTCACGGCCGAGGATGCGGCGGACGCCCCGGAGCGGACACGGGGTTTCCGGGTGCTGGCCGATGTGTCGGGCTCGGACCGGTTCGCGCTGGCGGCGCAGATCCGTTCGGTGCACCGGGGCGCGCTGCCGCTGGACCGGATCAAGGTCCCCACGCTCGTCCTTGCCGGCGAGAGCGATCCTCTCGCGATACGGCCCGGGGTGCTGGCCGACGCGATCGACGGGGCGGAGCTGACCGTGCTGCCCGGCGACCATCTGACCGTCGTACGGGATCCGGGCTTCGCCGGGTCCATCGCCCGGTTCCTGGCCGAGGACTGAGGCCCGGGCAGCACGACGGGGCCGGACCGCGGTACGCGCGGCCCGGCCCCGTCGTCCCCCGTCTGCTACGAGGTGTGCGGGCAGTTGCCCCTGTACTCCGCGATCGTCAGGCTGGCCGACGGCAGCGGGCAGAGGAACTGCTCGTAGCGGGTGTCGTTGTCGATGAAGCGCTTCAGCCACGAGATGCTGTACTTCGCGATCGTCGTGTTCGACGAGTTCGGGGTGAAGTGGGTGGCTCCACGCAGCTCCAGGTACGCCTTGTCCAGCGAGCTCGGCAGCGAGTTGTAGAACGGCTTGGAGTGCGTGCCGACGGGGGCGATCGTGTCGCCGTCCGCACCGATCACCAGCGTCGGCGTCTTCACCTCGGGCCAGCTCTTGTCGGTGTTCCAGCCGGTCAGCGGGATCGCCGCCTGCAGCGACGGACGGTCCTTCGCAGCCTCCAGCGTGCCGCCACCGCCCATCGAGTGGCCCATCACACCGAGCCTGGAGGCATCGACCCGGGTGCGGACCGAACTGTCCTCGGTGAGGTAGTCCAGCGCGGCGAGCAACTGGTCACCGCGGCTGGCCGGCTGGTCCACCGTGGTGTTGGTGTCGATCGTGAAGACGACGAAACCCTGCGAGGCCAGGCGCGTTCCCAGCCAGGCGATGCTCGACTCGTAGGCGGTGAAGCCGGGCGAGATCACGACCGCACCGAACGTGCCGTCGGAGGTGGTCGTCGGGTAGTAGATCGTGCCACCGCCGAAGCCTCTGACGCTCAGTGAGGACACGGACGTCTGGGACGTCGCGTACGAGCCGCGGAGCGCCTCGATACTCGAGTTGCTCGGTGCCGGACCGCGCTCGTACGGGTTGGCGGCGGCCTGCGCTCCACCGGGGATGAGCGCGGTGACCAGACCGGCCGTGGCGGCCGCGGCTGCCAGGCCGAGCTTGATGGTGCGGGAGCGGCTCTTCGACATCCGGTGGCGGCGCGGGGAGATGTCGCCGGAGGGGAGGTGCTGCTGCACTGGGGATCCTCTCGGTTGTGGCGGAACCACCGCGACTGCCGACGGCCCCTCGTCCGGGGGCCTTCGGGGGGTGCACCGCGTGGGTAGCGCCGTCATGCGTTGACGATCGTCACTTTCGCGGTGCGCACCCTGCGCGCACATCGGCGATATCACCGGTCTTCGCCCCGGGCGGCCGGTGGCCGGCGTGGCCCGACAGCACGAAGGGCCGGGCCGCATGGTGCGGCCCGGCCCCTGGTCCTGTCGGTCAGGAGGTGTGCGGGCAGTTGCCCCTGTACTCCGCGATCGTCAGGCTGGTCGACGGCAGCGGGCAGAGGAACTGCTCGTAGCGGGTGTCGTTGTCGATGAAGCGCTTCAGCCACGAGATGCTGTACTTCGCGATCGTCGTGTTCGACGAGTTCGGGGTGAAGTGGGTGGCTCCACGCAGCTCCAGGTACGCCTTGTCCAGCGAGCTCGGCAGCGAGTTGTAGAACGGTTCCGAGTGCGTGCCGACGGGGGCGATCGTGTCGCCGTCCGCACCGATCACCAGCGTCGGCGTCTTCACCTCGGGCCAGCTCTTGTCGGTGTTCCAGCCGGTCAGCGGGATCGCCGCCTGCAGCGACGGACGGTCCTTCGCAGCCTCCAGCGTGCCGCCACCGCCCATGGAATGGCCCATCACACCGAGCCTGGAGGCGTCCACCCGGGTGCGGACCGAACTGTCCTCGGTGAGGTAGTCCAGCGCGGCGAGCAACTGGTCACCGCGGCTGGCCGGCTGGTCCGACGTCGTGTTGGTGTCGATGGTGAAGACGACGAAGCCCTGCGAGGCCAGACGCGTTCCCAGCCAGGCGATGCTCGACTGGTACGCGGTGAAGCCGGGCGAGATCACGACCGCACCGAACGTGCCGTCCGAGGTGGACGTCGGGTAGTAGATCGTGCCGCCGCCGAAGCCTCGGACACTCAGCGAGGACACGGACGTCTGGGACGTCGCGTACGACCCACGGCTCGCCTCGATGCTCGCATTGGTGGGTGCCGGACCGCGCTCGTACGGGTTGGCGGCGGCCTGCGCTCCACCGGGGATGAGCGCGGTGACCAGACCGGCCGTGGCGGCCGCGGCTGCCAGGCCGAGCTTGATGGTGCGGGAGCGGCTCTTCGACATCCGGTGGCGGCGCGGGGAGACGTCGCCGGAGGGGAGGTGCTGCACGAGGGGGGTCCTCTCGGTTGTGGCGGAGCCACAACGCGGCAGCCTTCAGGCCCTGTCGTCCCGGGCTTTCGGGGTGCACCGCGTGGGTACCGCCGTCATTCGTTGGCGGTCGCCACACTCGCGGTGCACCCCGTGCGCACACATCGGCGAGATTGCCGGTCTTCGCTTCCGGCCCTCACCTCCCCCGGGGTCAGCGGACGGGGTGTCCGGCCTCCCGGAGAGCACCCTTGACCTCGGAGATCCGCAGGTCACCGAAGTGGAAGACGGACGCGGCCAGGACCGCGTCGGCGCCCGCCTCGATGGCCGGCGGGAAGTCCGACAGCCGGCCCGCACCACCGGAGGCGATGACGGGAACGGTGACGTGCGCCCGTACCGCCTTGATCATCTCGGTGTCGTAGCCGTCCTTCGTACCGTCGGCATCCATCGAGTTGAGCAGGATCTCGCCCGCGCCGAGCTCGGCGGCCCGGTGGGCCCACTCGACGGCGTCGATGCCGGTGCCCCTGCGGCCGCCGTGCGTCGTCACCTCGAAGGTGCCCTCGGGGGTGCGGCGGGCGTCGACGGAGAGGACGAGCACCTGGCGCCCGAAGCGCTCCGCGATCTCCCGGATCAGCTCCGGGCGGGCGATGGCCGCGGTGTTGACCCCGACCTTGTCGGCCCCGGCCCGTAGCAGCTTGTCCACGTCGTCGGGGGTGCGGACACCGCCGCCGACCGTGAGCGGGATGAAGACCTGCTCGGCGGTGCGCCGCACCACGTCGTACGTCGTCTCCCGGTCGCCGCTGGAGGCGGTGATGTCGAGGAAGGTCAGCTCGTCTGCGCCCTCGGCGTCGTACAGCTTGGCCATCTCGACGGGGTCGCCCGCGTCGCGCAGGTTCTGGAAGTTGACGCCCTTGACGACGCGTCCGTTGTCGACGTCCAGGCACGGGATGACCCGTACGGAGAGGGTCATCGCTCACCTGCCCGGAAGGCCTCGACCTCGACCTCGACGACCAGGCTGGGGTCGACGAAGCCGGACACGATGATCATGGAAGCGGCGGGGCGCACGTCGTCGAACAGCTCCTTGTGGGCGCGGCCCACCTCGTCGACGTCCCTGGCGTGCGTGATGTACATCCGGGTGCGGACGACGTCCTCGCGTCCGAGGCCGGCCTGCTTCAGCGCGTCGAAGGCGACCTGGAAGGAGGTGACTGCCTGCTCGTAGGGGCCGCCGGCCGAGATCTGGCCGCCCACGACCGAGGTGCAGCCGGAGACCAGGACGAGGCCGCCCGGGAGCTCCACCGCGCGGGAGTAGCCGAACTTCTCCTCCCAGGGGGCGCCGGAGGAGATGCGCCGTACGGAGTCCGTCATACGGAGACCGCCTCCAGTGCCTCCTCGAGGGTGAACGCCTTCGCGTACAGCGCCTTGCCGACGATCGCGCCCTCGACGCCTTCCGGGACGAGCAGGGAGATCGCCCGCAGGTCGTCCAGCGAGGAGACGCCGCCGGAGGCGACGACGGGCTTGTCGGTGGCGGCGCAGACGTTCCTCAGGAGCTCCAGGTTGGGGCCCTGCAGGGTGCCGTCCTTGGCGATGTCGGTGACCACGTAGCGGGCGCAGCCCTCGGAGTCGAGGCGGGCGAGCGTCTCGTAGAGGTCGCCGCCGTCACGGGTCCAGCCGCGGCCGCGCAGCGTCGTACCGCGCACGTCGAGGCCGACCGCGATCTGGTCGCCGTGCTCGGCGATGACCTTGGCGACCCACTCCGGGGTCTCCAGGGCGGCGGTGCCGAGGTTGACCCGGCGGCAGCCGGTGGCGAGGGCCGCGGCGAGCGAGGCGTCGTCGCGGATGCCGCCGGAGAGCTCGACCTTGATGTCCATGGCGCCGGCCACTTCGGCGATCAGCGCGCGGTTGTCGCCGGTGCCGAAGGCGGCGTCCAGGTCGACGAGGTGCAGCCACTCGGCCCCGGAGCTCTGCCAGGCGAGGGCGGCTTCCAGCGGGGAGCCGTAGGAGGTCTCGGAGCCGGACTCGCCGTGGACGAGGCGGACGGCCTGGCCGTCGCGGACGTCGACGGCGGGGAGCAGTTCAAGCTTCGGCATTACAGCGTCTCGATCCAGTTGGTCAGCAGCTGGGCGCCGGCATCGCCGGACTTCTCGGGGTGGAACTGGGTGGCCCACAGCGCGCCGTTCTCCACGGCCGCCACGAACCGCTCTCCGTGCGTCGCCCAAGTGACCTTGGGGGCACGGATCTTGGCGTTGGTGACTTCGAGGGACCAGTCGTGCGCGGCGTAGGAGTGCACGAAGTAGTAGCGGGATTCGGGGTCGAGTCCGGCGAAGAGCTGTGAGCCCTCGGGGGATTCGACGGTGTTCCAGCCCATGTGCGGGACGACGTCGGCCTTGAGCGGTCCGACGGTGCCGGGCCACTCGTCGAGGCCCTCGGTCTCCACCCCGTGCTCGATGCCGCGCTCGAACAGGATCTGCATCCCGACACAGATGCCCATGACGGGACGCCCGCCGGACAGTCTGCGGCCGATGATCCATTCGCCGCGGGCCCGCTTCAGCCCGTCCATGCAGGCCGAGAAGGCACCCACGCCGGGGACGAGCAGCCCGTCGGCGTTCATCGCGCGGTCGAAGTCGCGGGTGATCTCCACGTCCGCGCCGACGTGGGCGAGGGCCCGCTCGGCGGAACGCACGTTGCCGAAGCCGTAGTCGAAGACGACGACCTTCTTGCTTTCGCTCACAGTCCTGCCCTCAGTCCCAGATTCCCTGGATCCGCATGACGCCTGCGACCAGGCACATCACGGATCCGATCCCGAGAAGCACGACGACGCCCTTGGGCATCCCCTGCTTCCAGAAGGAGTAGACGCCGCCGGCCAGGAAGAGGCCGACGACGATCAGCACGGTGTTGAGGCCGGTCACAGGGCGCCCTTCGTGGACGGAAGGATCCCGGCTGCGCGCGGGTCGTGCTCGCTGGCGTACCGCAGGGCGCGCGCGAGCGCCTTGAACTGGCACTCCACGATGTGGTGGGCGTTGCGGCCGTACGGGACGTGGACGTGCAGGGCGATCTGCGCCTGCGCGACGAAGGACTCCAGGATGTGCCGGGTCATCGTCGTGTCGTACTCGCCGATCATCGGCGCCATCTTCTCGGGCTCGGTGTGCACCAGGTACGGGCGGCCGGAGAGGTCGACGGTGACCTGGGCGAGCGACTCGTCCAGGGGGACGGTGCAGTTGCCGAAGCGGTAGATGCCGACCTTGTCGCCGAGCGCCTGCTTGAAGGCGGCGCCGAGCGCGAGGGCGGTGTCCTCGATCGTGTGGTGCGAGTCGATGTGCAGGTCGCCCTCGGTCTTGACCGTGAGGTCGAACAGGCCGTGGCGGCCGAGCTGGTCGAGCATGTGGTCGTAGAAGCCGACCCCGGTCGCGACATCGACCTTGCCGGTGCCGTCGAGGTTGATCTCGACGAGCACGGAGGTCTCCTTGGTGGTCCGCTCCACCCTGCCTACGCGGCTCATGCGTCGTGCTCCTTCTTCAGTTCGCGCACCGCATCGAGGAACGCGTCGTTCTCTTCCGGGGTTCCCGCGGAGACCCGCAGCCACCCCGGTACGCCGTTGTCCCGGACCAGGACGCCCCGGTCGAGGATCTGCTGCCAGGCGGTGTGGCTGTCGGCGAAGCGGCCGAACTGGACGAAGTTGGCGTCCGAGTCGGTGACGGCGAAGCCGAGCTCCCGCAGGCCGCCGACCAGCCGGTCGCGCTCACGCTTGAGCTGCGCGACGTACCCGAGCAGCGTATCGGTGTGCTCCAGGGCGGCGAGCGCGGTGGCCTGGGTGACGGAGGACAGGTGGTACGGCAGGCGCACCAGCTGGACGGCGTCGACGACGGCCGGATCGGCGGCGAGGTAGCCGAGGCGCAGGCCCGCGGCGCCGAACGCCTTCGACATGGTGCGCGAGAGCACCAGGTTCGGGCGGCCCTCGATCAGCGGCAGCAGCGAGGGGTGGTGGCTGAACTCGCCGTACGCCTCGTCGACGACGACCATCGACGGCCGGGCGGCCTGGGCGGCGTCGTGCAGCGCGAGGACGGTGTCCGCGTCGACGGCGGTGCCGGTGGGGTTGTTGGGCGAGGTGATGAAGACCACCTCGGGGCGGTGCTCGGCGATGGCCTTCTTCGCGGCCTCCACGTCGATCGTGAAGTCCTCGTTGCGCGGCCCCGAGATCCAGCCGGTGCCGGTACCGCGTGCGATGAGGGGGTGCATCGAGTACGAGGGCTCGAAGCCGATCGCGGTGCGCCCGGGGCCGCCGAAGGTCTGCAGCAGTTGCTGGAGGACCTCGTTGGAGCCGTTGGCCGCCCAGACGTTGGTGTACCCGACTCCGTGCCCGGCGGTGCGGGTGAGGTAGCGGGCGAGCTCGGTGCGGAGCTCCACGGCGTCGCGGTCGGGGTAGCGGTTGAGGTTCCGGGCGGCCTCGCGGACGCGCTCGGCGATGCGGTCGACGAGCGCGTCGGGGAGCGGGTAGGGGTTCTCGTTGGTGTTCAGCCGGACCGGTACGTCGAGTTGGGGCGCGCCGTACGGGGACTGGCCACGCAACTCGTCGCGGATCGGGAGGTCGTCCCAGGCGTTGCGCGTGGTGCTGTCGTTGCTCACTGCTGCGGAACCTTCCAGCCGAACCTGGCCTTGAGCGCGGCGCCGTGGGCGGGGAGGTCCTCCGCCTCGGCGAGCGTCACGACGTGGTGGGTGACCTCGGCGAGCGCGTCACGGGTGTAGTCGACGATGTGGATGCCGCGCAGGAAGGACTGCACGGACAGGCCCGAGGAGTGGCAGGCGCAGCCACCGGTGGGCAGGACGTGGTTGGAGCCGGCGCAGTAGTCACCGAGGGAGACGGGCGAGAAGGGGCCGACGAAGACGGCTCCGGCGTTGCGGACCCGGTCGGCGACGGCGGCGGCGTTCTCCGTCTGGATCTCCAGGTGCTCGGCGGCGTACGCGTCGACGACCTTGAGTCCGTCCTCCAGGTCGTTGACCAGGACGATCGCGGACTGCCGGCCGGCCAGCGCGGGTTCGATCCGGTCCGAGACGTGCTTGGTCGCGGCGATCTGGGGCCGCAGTTCGGCCTCGGTGGCGGCGGCCAGCTCCTCGGAGTCGGTGACGAGCACCGCGGCGGCCATCGGGTCGTGCTCGGCCTGGCTGATCAGGTCGGCGGCGACGTGCACCGGGTCGGCGCTCGCGTCGGCGAGGATCGCGATCTCGGTGGGTCCGGCCTCGGCGTCGATGCCGATGCGGCCCTTGAGGAGGCGCTTGGCGGCGGCGACATAGATGTTGCCGGGGCCGGTGACGAGGTTGACCGGCAGGCAGTCCTCGGTGCCGTACGCGAACATCGCGATGGCCTGGGAGCCGCCGGCGGCGTACACCTCGTCGACGCCGAGGAGGGCGCAGGCGGCGAGGATCGTGGGGTGCGGCAGCCCGCCGAACTCCTTCTGCGGCGGGGAGGCGACGGCGATGCCCTCGACGCCGGCCTCCTGGGCAGGGACCACGTTCATGACGACGGACGAGGGGTAGACCGAGCGGCCGCCCGGCACGTAAAGCCCGACGCGCTCGACGGGCACCCACTTCTCGGTGACCGTGCCGCCGGGGACGACCTGGGTGGTGTGCGTGGTGCGGCGCTGCTCGCGGTGGACGAGGCGGGCGCGGCGGATCGACTCCTCGAGCGCGGCCCGTACGGCGGGGTCGAGCTGCTCCAGCGCCCCGGTGATCGTGGCCGCGGGGACCCGGATCGAGTCGAGGCGCACGCCGTCGAGTTTCTCCCCCCACTCGATCACTGCCGCGGAGCCACGATGGCGTACGTCCTCGCAGATGGGCCGCACCGTCTCCAGGGCGGCTTCCACGTCGAACTCGGCACGGGGCAGCAGGTCGCGCAGGGCGCCGCCCTCGGGGAGGGCGGTACCGCGCAGATCGATTCGAGAGATCACCCCCCAATTCTCTCAGACCGGTTCCGGCGTCCGGTCGTCCGTATCACTGGCTGATACATGTCCCGGCTGTCACAGCTGACTACTAGCGTTCACGCCGTCACACAGAGGGAAGAACGGTTGTACGAAGCGCGGGACGAGCTGCGCAGGCGGAGGTATTTCAGTGACCGAGCCGCACGACGGCGACATCCCGGACGGGCTCAGCGCGGCGGAGCTGGGCATGTGGCAGTCCTTCCGTAACGGCACCACCTACGATCTGCGCTCCCACGACGCGGTGCGCGACGATCCGTTCGCACCGCACATCTGGGGGCCGGAGCGGAGTGTCGGCGCCCGGACGGTGGCGCGGCTGCTGCTCAGCGGGCCGCCCGCGCGGCCGGGGCGGGTGGCCGCGCTGAAGCTCCGTGGTGTGCGCATCACGGGGAAGCTGGACCTGGCGGGCGGCCGGGTCGCCCCGTACGTGGAGCTGACGGGCTGCCGCTTCGAGCAGGAGGTCGTGTTGCCCGAGTGCTATTTCACGACGCTGCGCATGGTGGGCTGCGCGGTGCCGAGACTGGACGCGGCCCGGCTGCACACGGAGGGCGACCTGCACCTGCCGCGCTGCCGGGTCGACCGCGGCATCAGGCTGACCGACGCCCAGATCGGCACGGATCTGCTGATCAGCCAGATCAGCGTCGGCCCCGACCGGCGCGGCCGCGCCTTCGTGGGCGACGGGATGTCGGTGGCCCAGGACCTCCAGGCGGAGATGATCGAGACGCGTGGTGAGCTCAGCCTGCGAGGGGCCAAGGTCGGCGGTTCGCTGAGCCTGCGGGGCAGCCGGCTGCGCGCGACGGACGGGCGGCGGGCGCTGAACGCCCCGCAGCTGAGCGTGGAGCGCACGCTGTACATGACCGAGGCCTGGGTGAGCATCGACACCGGGAACCAGGGCACCACTCCCCCGTTCGGCATCATCCGGGGCATCACCCCGGCGCGTGGGACCCGCGCGCAGGTCTTCGAGTGCCGGGGCGCCGTACGGCTCGACGACGGGCGTTTCGGGGACGCGGTGGACCTGCACAAGGCCCGCTTCGTACTGGCGCAGCACGAGGAGCTGTCGTTGCGCCGGATCGTCACGCCCGAGCTGCGGTTCAACGCGGAGCGCCCGCAGGAGGGCAGGGTCGTACTGAACGGCGCGCGGGTCGTCACGCTGATCGACCTGTCGACCAGCTGGCCCGGCCCCGGCGGGCTGGCGATGGGCGGTTTCGTCTACGAGAACCTCGTCCCCTACGGCCACTTCCCGCTCTCCCGGCGCCTGGAGTGGGTGCAGGCCGCGACGCCGGAGTACGTGCCGGAGCCGTACGAGCGCCTCGCCACGGTGCTCCGCAACTGCGGCGAGGACGCGGACGCCCGCGAGGTGCTGCTCGCCAAGCAGCGGCGCCGGCGCGAGACGCTGCCGCCCGCGGCCAGGCTCTGGGGCTATCTGCAGGACTGGACGGTGGCGTACGGCTACCGGCCGGGGCGGGCCGCGGTGTGGATGGCGGTGCTGTGGGCGGCGGGCGCGGTGGCCTTCTCGCAGTACCACCCGGCGGCGATCAAGGCGGAGGAGCATCCGCAGTGGAACGCCCCGCTGTACGCACTGGATCTGCTGGTTCCGGTGATCAATCTCGGACAGGACGGCTACTGGCGGTTGGAGGGCGGCTGGCAGTGGGCCGCGGCCGTCCTCGTCATGCTGGGGTGGATATTGGCCACGACGGTGGCGGCGGGCGCCTCCCGGATGCTGCGTCGCGGCTGACCGGAGGGCCTCCTCCGATCCGGCCGGATCTCCGGCGGACACAGTGATCGAATGGCCTGTCGAGCCACGGCCGCACGGTCGGCTCTTCGCAACAGGACAGTCGGAATCAGGCCGGGCGGAGCCGTTTCCTTTACCCTTTCTTGACCCCTTCCAGGGCAACCCTTCCACTCCCTACAGAAGCTTCACAGTGGCCCTCTGGCGCCGCCCCCACCAGGGCTTTTCAATGGTCTGCACCATGGCTTCCCTCCGCGCGATGCTGACTTCCGCGTGCACGCTCCGACGCAGCCCCGGGCTGTCGGCCGGTCTGCCCGCGGACGACACCGTGCTGCTCGACGCCCCCGACGAGCGGCTGTCGCCCGCTCTGGTGGCCGCCGCCCTCGGAGAGTTCGAACCCGCGGCCAAGCTCCTCGCCACCACCCGGGACGCCGCCGAGTGGGAGATCCGTGACCGCTGCCTCGCCCGCCTGGTGACCTTCGCCCGCAACCGCGACGGCTGGCTCACCGACTGGCTGGCCGCCGCACCGCGCGACCCGGACGCCCTGCTCGTCAAGGCCGAACTGGCCGTACGCCGCGCCTGGGAGTCCCCCGCCCACGCCGAGCTGCTGCGCGAGGTGGCCCCGCAGATCACGGCGGCGGCCGAGGCCGATCCGCGCGACCCGGTGCCGTGGCGGCTCGCCCTCGACCACGCCCGTGGCACGCACGCCGGCCACACCGCATTCGAATCGCTGTGGGAGCAGGCGGTACGGCGCTCGGCGCACCACTACGGCTGCCATGTCGCCGCGCTCCAGTACCTCTCCGCCGCCTGGTACGGCTCGCACCGCGAGTGCTTCGACTTCGCCGAGCGGGCGGCGGAGGACGCCGCGCCGGACTCCCTGGTGCAGGCCCTCCCCGTACGTGCGGCCTTCGCGCTCCTGCACGACGAGAGGGCAGCCCGGCGGACGAACTCCGTGCAGGAGGACCGGATCGACGCGGCGGCCGATCTCGCGATCTCCCTGTCGGCCGCCTATCCGCCCGGCGATCCGTGGACCGCCGAGGTCCGCAACCTCCTCGTCCATGTGCTGGTCGCACGGGGCAGGTGGGCGGAGGCGCTGGAGCAGTTCGAGCTGATCGGACGGTATGTGACGTCGTTCCCGTGGGCGTCCGTGTCCGAGGATGCGCTCAGTGGATTCCTCGACGCGAGAGCGGACGCGCGGCTCCGGGTGACCTCTTCCACACCCTTGCGGGGCCGGGCCGGACACGGCGGGCTCCGCGGCCATTAGGCTTGACCGTTGTGACCACCGCTCGTCTCCCCCTGTTCCCGCTGAACGCGGTGCTGTTCCCCGGCCTCGTGCTGCCTCTCAACGTCTTCGAGGAGCGTTATCGCGCCATGATGCGTGAGCTGCTCGAGATCGACGAGGACGAACCGCGCCGCTTCGTCGTGGTCGCGATCCGCGACGGCCGCGAGACCGCCCCCACGGCCACCGGGATGCCCGACGCGGTCGCCGCGGCCGGCCCGGTCGAGCGCGCCCCGGCGGACGGATTCGGCCCCGACCCGATCCAGAGCTTCCACCGGGTCGGCTGCATCGCCGACGCGGCGAAGATCCGTGAGCGCGCCGACGGCAGCTTCGAGGTCCTCGCGACCGGCACCACCCGGGTCAGACTGCTCTCCGTCGACGCGAGCGGCCCCTATCTGTCGGCCGAGGTCGAGGAACTGACCGAGGATCCGGACGACGGGGCGGCCGACAGCGGCGTCACGAAGGCCGAGGAAGAGGCCGGCGCGCTCGCCGAGGGTGTCCTGAGGGCCTTCCGCAGCTACCAGAAGCGGCTCGCCGGGGCCAATGAACGCTCCCTGACGACGGGTGCGGACCTGCCGGACGATCCGTCCGTCGTCTCGTACCTGGTGGCAGCCGCGGCCGTTCTCGACATCCCGTCGAAGCAGCGGCTGCTCCAGGCTCCGGACACCGCGACCCGGCTGCGCGAGGAGCTGACGCTCCTGCGCAAGGAGACCGCGGTCATCCGGCATCTGCCGTCGCTGCCCGCGATCGACCTGACCCGCGGACCCACACACCCCAACTGACCCGAGGACCCTGCCGGTGGCTAAGAAGGCCAAGAAGCAGCAGCCCGGCGGCACCCCGGCCACGGTCGCACTGACCGCGGCGGGCACCGCGTTCACGGTCCGCTCCTACGATCACGACCCGGCGTCCCCGTCGTACGGCGAGGAGGCGGCCGAGGCGCTCGGCGTCCCGCCCGACCGGGTGTTCAAGACGCTGGTCGCCGATGTCGACGGTGAACTGGTCGTCGCGGTCGTCCCCGTCGCCGGGTCGCTGGACCTCAAGGCACTGGCATCGGCGGTGGGCGGCAAGCGGGCGGCGATGGCGGACCCGGCGGCGGCCGAACGCACGACGGGCTATGTGCGCGGCGGCATCTCCCCGCTGGGCCAGCGCAAGCGGCTGCGTACGGTCATCGACGCCTCGGCCCGGACGCACGCGACGATCTGCGTGTCGGCGGGCCGGCGGGGCCTGGAGGTCGAACTGTCGGCGGACGACCTGGCGGTACTGACGAACGCCGTACTGGCCCCGATCGGCCGCGGGTAGCTCCTGGGCCCGTCCGCCGGCCGGAGCCGCACCGCTACGACTGCTTCGGCCCCTCCGTAGCCCCGCCGTCGGGCCACTGCCCTCCGGCAGGACCCGCCGCGGGGCCGGCGGCGGGACCGGCGACGGGCCGGTCCGCCCCGTAGCCGGCATCCCACTCCGGCTCGGGGTCCCGCGGCCCGAACAGTGCCGTCAGGCCCAGGTGCACGGCCATCGCCGCAACCGGCCAGGCGAGCATCCCCGCCCCCACCGCGTGCAGCTCCAGCGGCGCGTCGAACGTCACGCCCTTGCCGACCTCCTTGGCATGGGCGACCACATCCGACGTCGGCCCGAACCACGTGCCGATCCCCCACGCCAGCAGAGAGCCGAGCAGTCCGCCCAGGGCGAGCGAGACCACCGGCGCGATCCCTCCGCGCCTGCGGAAGAGGAAGACGGCGGCGGCCGACACGAGGCCGAACGCGAGCGCCAGCAGTACGAACGTGCCGTCCGCCCCGATGGCCTCCTCGCCCTCGCTGTTCTTGAGGAACACCGCCGTGTCGTCGGAGACCAGCGGCACGCGGGGCGCCAGCCACAGCCACAGCAGTCCGAGTGCCGCACCGGCCACCGTCAGCAGCCCGGTGACCACGGCGGCCTGCCGCACTTCGGCCACGAGATCGGTCCCGTGCGGCGGCTCCTGGCCGCCGGGCGCGGCATGGGATCCCGACGGCGTGGCCTGCCAGGGATCATCGGACGGGGGCTGGTGAGGCGGCGTCAACGGTGCGGTCACGCTGCCATCGTGCCAGGCCCCCCGGCGCGCCGCCTCACCGGTCCGCCGGCAGGGCTACCGGACCGCCGCCCGCCGGTACGCCCAGGTCGCCACGGCCAGGGACAGGACACCGACCACCGCGCACACCCCGAGGTCGAGGGCGACGACCGCCCAGTCCGGGTGGGCGTCGAAGGACCGGGCCAGCGCCTCGACCCCGTACGTCGAGGGCAGCAGGTCGCGGGCCCATCCCACCGGCCCCGGCAGCCGGTCGGCCGGCAGCACGCCGAGCAGCAGCGCGGCGGACATGCCCAGCTGACCGAGGAGCGTCGCGAGTTCCTGCCGCGGCGCCAGCAGCCCGAGCGCGGCGCCGAGCCCCGAGAGCGCGGCCCCGGACAGCGGAATGACGGCGACGAGCACCCACAGGTGGGTCATGGGCAGCCCGAACAGCACGCTTCCCGTGACCGCCGTGACGATCGTGCCGGGCACGGTGAACGAGGCGTACGCACCCGCGGCCCCCAGCACCACCGCGGCGGGCGGCACCGGCAGCGTGGCGTAGTGGTCGAGACCGCCGTCCGCCCGCAGCCGGCCGAAGTACTGGGCCAGCAGGTTCAGCGCCACGAAGGCCACGACGAGCACGCTGGACCCCGCGACCACGGCTCGCGCCTCGGCGCCGCCGTCGACGACGCCCCGCATGAGCACCATGATTCCGATGGACTGGAAGGTCGCCACGAACAGCAGCGGAATCCGGGCGACCCTCGCCCTCGACAGCTGTGCCCGGTACACGGCGGCCAGCGCGGGCAGCAGCCGGGCCCGCGGGGCGAGGGGTGCCGGGGCGGTACGGGCGGGCATGCCCGCAGCCGACCGTCCGTCCGCCGGCCGGGACACCTTTTCCGCGGACTCCACAGGAAGGATGCTCGTCACCTGGCGCTGCTCCCCTTCGACACGTTCATGATCACGCCTTCACCAGTCCCTCGGCCGCCTTCGCCGCATCCCCGCCCAGCGCCAGATAGACGTCCTCCAGGCTGGGTGTGGCCAGGGTGAAGTCGTCCAGCGAGGAGAACGCCGCCCCGCCGGTCACCGCGGCGACCGCGGCCCGCGCCTCGTCCGGCACCAGCCGCAGCACCCAGCGGCGCCCGGACTCCTGGGCGGAACCACGCAGCGCGGCCACCTCGGGGACGTCCAGCGGCGCCCTCTCGCGCCACACCAGCTCGACCCGGACCTCGCCTGCCACCTGCTCCTTGAGCCCGGCCGGGGTGTCGCAGGCGATGACCTTGCCGCGCTCCATGACGGCGACGCGGTCGAGTACCGTCTCCGCCTCGATCACATTGTGGGTGACGAGCAGCACCGTGGCACCGTTCTCGGCACGGCGCCGGTCGACGGCGGACCACACCGCGCGCCGGGCGACGGGGTCCATGCCCGTGGTCGGCTCGTCGAGGACCAGGACGGGGCGCTCCCCGACCAGTGCGGCCGCGAAGCAGGCGAGCCGCCGCTGGCCGCCGGACAGGTTCCTCAGGGGCCGCCCGGCAAGCTCGGTGAGGCCCAGTTCCTCGAGTACGGCATCGCGCTCGGCCCGCGCCGCACGCGCCGGCATGCCCCTCAGCCGCCCGGTGGTCTCGGCCGCCAGGGACACCGTCAGCTCGTCCAGGGCGGTGGACTCCTGCCCGAGGTACCCGATGAGCCGGGAAGCGCGTTCGGGGTGGCGCACGAGATCGTGCCCCAGCACCTCGACACTGCCGGAGTCCGGGCGCATCAGCCCCGTGAGCTGGCGCACGAGCGTGGACTTGCCCGCGCCGTTGGGCCCGAGCAGCCCGAAGATCTCACCGCGCCGGACGTCGAGGCTGATCCCGTCGGTCGCCCGCACCTCGGGGGTGCCGGCCCGGCCGCGTCGGCCGCGGACGGCGGGATAGGTCCTGACCAGATCACGCACCGCGCACACGGTCCCGGTCCCGGTCTGTGCCTGTGCTGTGCCCGTACTCACGAGGTACGAGAGTACGGGGTCGGATGCCCCGGATTGCGCCCGGGGCCGGGCAGGGCCGTGCCGCTGCCGCCGCGCCTACTCCGCCACCGGGGCCGGCTCCGCGGCGGCCCGCACATCGATCTCGCGCCAGAAACCCGCCCGGATGGCGTAGCGGTCGTGCTCGTCGATCTGGTCGTCCTTGTGGGCGAGCAGCCCGAAGCGTGCCGCGTAGCGCAGCAGTTCCCCGTCGATCCGGTGCGGGATGCGCGGGTACATGGTGGCGAGCTTCTGCAGGTGAACGGTCTCCGGCAGCCGCTCCATCCAGCGCCGGGCGAAGACCTGGCCGACCTCGAAGGGGTCTCCGCCGACGGTGGTGATGTCCTCCTCCCGGTCCGCCCAGCGCTGTTCGGCGCTGGTCAGTTGGGCCAGGGTCGGCAGGGACGCGGTCTCCGCGGGTTCGCCGAGGGGTCCGCCGCGCTCCACCCAGCCCCGGTCGGACGACCAGCGCAGGGTCGCGTTGGGGACGGGCTGCTGTACGGGGTGCGGGGCGGCCGGCGCGCCAGGGGCACGCAGGCTGGCCAGGTCCTTGGGGGTGGGGACGCCTTTGTGGCCGGCGGCGGGCGGCGGGTGTGCGGCGGCCTCGCCCGCCGGTGTGCCGTTGCCGTTGCGGGCCGCGGCGGCCTGGGCCTCCGACGCCCGCTCGGCCGAGGCGGCCAGCGCGGCCTCGGGCAGCGGGGCGGAGAGGATCGCTGCGATCTCGGGGCGGGGGACGGGCGGCGGCGCGCACACACCGCCCATCTCCTTGGCCCGTACGGCCTTGGTGATCCAGGCCCGGTCGAGCACCCGGCGTTCGTCCGCCTCGGCGACGAGGTCCTCGGACTGGTTGTAGTCGCCGTCGGCGGCCTGGACGGCCCAGAGGTGGACGGCCACGCCGTGTTCCTTGGCGGACATCAGTCCGGGCAGCAGGTCGCCGTCCCCGGTCACGAGCACCACATCGGAGCAGGCGCGGTTTCTGGCCAGTTCGGTGAGCTCCGCGTGCATCGCCGCGTCGACGCCCTTCTGCGCCCACCGTCCGTCACTGCGGGTGAGGGCCCCCAGCCGAACGGTCACGCGCGACATCACCCGGAGCCGGCGGTGTTCGGGCTGGGGTACGCGGTCGGGGGCGCCGTCGAACCAGTAGATCCGGAGCAGGGGCTGTTCCGTGTCGGCCTCTGCGCGCTCGCGCAGTCCCTGGATCAGGGCGGCGTGGTCGACGGTGATGCGGGAACGGGCGGGTTCTCCGGCCAGCAGACTCGCGGCTGCGCCCAACAAGTAGCCGGCGTCCACCAGGACGACGCAACGGTCCACGCGTTCCACCCTCTTCCAGGTTTCGGGAACGGATCAGCGGGCCCGGTCATGAGGGTGGGTCCGCTTGCTCGGGGTTCGCTTACTCAGGGTTTCCTTCGAGTCTGCCCGACCGTACGAGGGTTAAGGTCCGGAACTCGATCATCGGCGTGGCGGATCCGGGAAACGGCGCATGATACCGCCCGGACTACGCTGGGTAATGATCCAACATGCGGCTTATGGGGTGGTATGTGAGTCTGACATCGGTCCTGGCCCCGAGATTCCCCACAGGAGGCATCACCATGGCCAAGAACAAGAACCGTAAGCAGGGCAGCCAGCACGACCGCGCGTCCGCCGCGGAGCGTGGTGCGGAGGAGGCGAAGTCGACGGCCTACGAGTCGCAGACCCAGCCGCAGTCGCAGGCCCAGGGCAGCCCTTCTGATGTTGCCCGTAAGCACCAGCGGCGCTTCGGTCACAACTGACGGTTCCTTAGGGCCGACAGGCCGAGAGGGGCGCCCCGCCACTGGCGGGGCGCCCCTCTCGCAGGTCCGGGCGGGCTGTCAGCCGGCCAGGCAGGACGGACCGAGCAGCACCTTCAGGTCACCGAAGAGCGCCGGATCGGGCTTGACGCGGTGCCGGTCGAGCCGCAGCACCGTGGTCTTGCGGGGGCCCTGGAGCCTGATGCGCACCTCGGTGTCGCCCCGGTGGCTGCTCAGGACCTCGCCGAGCCGGCTGACCATGGGCGGGGTGATCTTGACCGTGGGGATGGTCAGCACGACCGGCGCATTGGTCCCGGCCGACGAGATGTCGGGAACCTGCATCTCCATGGCGACGAGACGGGGTACGTCCTCGCGCTTGTCGAGGCGTCCCTTGACGAAGACGACGGTGTCCTCGACGAGCTGGGTGGAGACCAGCTGGTAGGTGGCGGGGAAGAACATGCAGTCGATGGAGCCCGCCAGGTCCTCGACCGTGGCGATGGCCCAGGCGTTGCCCTGCTTGGTCATCTTGCGCTGGAGCCCGGAGATGATGCCGCCGATGGTGACGATCGCACCGTCGGCGTGCTCTCCCCCGGTGAGCTGCGAGATCGCGGCGTCGGACTTGTCGGACAGCACGTGCTCGATGCCGAAGAGCGGGTGGTCGGAGACGTAGAGGCCGAGCATCTCCCGTTCCTGTGCGAGCAGGTAGGACTTCTCCCACTCGATGTCGGAGAACTCCACGTCGAGGCCGAAGCCCGGCTCGTCGCTCTCCGCCTCGCCCATGCCGCCGAAGAGGTCGAACTGACCCTCGGCCTCCTTGCGCTTGACCTGCACCACGTTGTCGATCATCGGCTCGTGGTGGGCCACCAGGCCCTTGCGGGTGTG
The DNA here is from genome assembly GCF_045207585.1 of Streptomyces sp. NBC_00887. Taxonomy (NCBI): domain Bacteria; kingdom Bacillati; phylum Actinomycetota; class Actinomycetes; order Kitasatosporales; family Streptomycetaceae; genus Streptomyces; species Streptomyces sp. NBC_00887. The sequence goes on along the minus strand of NZ_CP108788.1, from coordinate 7,933,695 downwards.
GCCCATCTCGTCGAAGGCGCCTGCCTTGATGAGCGACTCGACGGTGCGCTTGTTGCAGACGACCGCTTCGACCTTGTCCAGGAAGTCCGGGAAGCTGGAGTACTTCCCCTTCGCCTTGCGGCACCGGATGATCGAGTCGACGACGTTCTGGCCGACGTTCCGTACGGCGGTGAGACCGAAGAGGATCACGTCGTCGCCCTGGGCCGCGAAGTTCGACTCGGACTCGTTGACGTTGGGCGGGAGCACCTTGATGCCCATGCGGCGGCACTCGTTGAGGTAGACCGCGGACTTGTCCTTGTCGTCCTTGACGGAGGTGAGCAGCGCGGCCATGTACTCGGCGGGGTAGTTCGCCTTGAGGTACGCGGTCCAGTAGGTGACCAGGCCGTACGCGGAGGAGTGCGCCTTGTTGAACGCGTATCCGGCGAACGGGACCAGGACGTCCCACAGGGCCTTGATCGCCGCGTCGGAGAAGCCGTTCTTCTTGGCGCCCGCCTCGAAGAGGACGAAGTTCTTCGCGAGCTCGTCGGCCTTCTTCTTGCCCATAACGCGGCGCAGGATGTCGGCCTCGCCGAGCGAGTACCCGGCGACGATCTGGGCGGCCTTCTGTACCTGCTCCTGGTAGACGATCAGGCCGTAGGTGAGCCCGAGGACCTCCTTGAGGGGCTCCTCCAGCTCCGGGTGGATCGGGGTGATCTCCTGCCGGGCGTTCTTGCGCTCGGCGTAGTTCGTGTGGGAGTTCATTCCCATCGGGCCCGGCCGGTACAGGGCCGAGACGGCGGAAATGTCCTCGAAGTTGTCGGGCTGCATCTGGCGCAGCAGCGAGCGCATCGGCCCGCCGTCGAACTGGAACACCCCGAGCGTGTCACCGCGGCACAGCAGCTCGTACGTCTTGGGGTCGTCCAGCGGGAGCGCGAGCATCTCCAGGTCGACACCCTTGTTGGCCTTCACCATCTTGATGGCGTCGTCCATGATCGTCAGGTTGCGCAGGCCCAGGAAGTCCATCTTGAGCAGGCCGAGCGACTCGCACTGCGGGTAGTCCCACTGCGTGATCGTGACGCCGTCGGTGTGCCGCACCCAGATCGGGGCGTGGTCGACGATGGGCTCGCTGGACATGATCACGCCGGCCGCGTGCACACCCATCTGCCGGACGAGGCCCTCGACGCCCTTCGCCGTGTCGATGACCTTCTGGACGTCCGGCTCGTTCTCGTACATCCCCCGGATCTCGCCCGCCTCGCTGTAGCGCGGGTGCTTCGGGTCGGTGATGCCGTTGAGGTCGATGCCCTTGCCGAGGACGTCGGCGGGCATGGCCTTGGTGAGGCGGTCGCCCATCGCGTACGGGTAGCCGAGGACGCGGGCGGAGTCCTTGATCGCGTTCTTGGCCTTGATCTTGCCGTAGGTGCCGATCATGGCGACCTTGTCGGCGCCGTACTTCTCGGTCACGTACCTGATCACTTCGACGCGCCGGCGCTCGTCGAAGTCGATGTCGACATCGGGCATGGAGACACGCTCGGGGTTGAGGAACCGCTCGAAGATCAGTCCGTGCGTGATCGGGTCGAGGTCGGTGATGCCCATGGCGTACGCGACGATCGAACCGGCGGCGGAGCCTCGGCCGGGGCCGACCGCGATGCCGTTGTTCTTGGCCCACATGATGAAGTCGGCGACGACGAGGAAGTACCCCGGGAACCCCATCTGGATGATGATGTCCATCTCGTACTCGGCCTGCTTCTGCCGGTCCTCGGGGACACCCCCGGGGTAGCGGCGGCCCATGCCGACCCGGACCTCTTCCTGGAACCAGGTGATCTCGGTGAAGCCCTCCGGGATGTCGAACTTCGGCATCAGGTCGCGCTTCTCGAACATGCCCGCGGTGTCGATCTGCTGCGCGACCAGCAGGGTGTTGGCGCAGCCCTGCTGCCAGGCGTCGGAGGAGTCGACGCCGTACATCTCGTCCGTCGTCTTCAGGTAGTAGCCGGTGCCGTCGAAGCGGAAGCGGTCCGGGTCGGAGAGGTTCTTGCCGGTCTGGATGCACAGCAGGGCGTCGTGCGCCGTCGCCTCGCTGGCGTAGGTGTAGTGCGAGTCGTTCGTCACGAGCGGCGGGATGTTCAGCTTCTTGCCGATTTCGAGGAGCCCGTCACGGACCCGGCGCTCGATCTCGATGCCGTGGTCCATCAGCTCCAGGAAGTACCTGTCCTCGCCGAAGATGTCCTTGTAGTCGGAGGCCGCCTGGACCGCCTCGTCGAACTGTCCGAGCCGCAGCCGGGTCTGCACCTCGCCGGAGGGGCATCCGGTGGACGCGATCAGGCCTTCGGACCACTGGGAGATGGTCTCCCTGTCCATACGCGGCCACTTCTGCAGCCAGCCCTCGGCGTACGCGTCCGAGGACAGCTTGAAGAGGTTGTGCAGCCCGGTGCTGTTCGCCGCCCAGATCGTCTTGTGGGTGTAGCCGCCGGATCCGGACACGTCGTCGCGCTTCTGGTGCGGCTGGCCCCACTGGACCTTGCGCTTGTGCTTGCGCGACTCGGGGGCGACATAGGCCTCGATCCCGATGATGGGCGTCACCCCGGCCTTCTTCGCCGAGTGGAAGAAGTCGTAGGCACCGTGGAGGTTGCCGTGGTCGGTCATCGCGATGTGCGACATGCCCATCTCGTTGCACGCCTCGAACATGTCCTTGAGCCGCGCGGCACCGTCCAGCAGCGAGTACTGGGTGTGGACGTGCAGGTGCGTGAATGGCGGCTTGGTCACGGCGCGGTGCCTCCGGGAAAACTGGCGATGACGGCTTGGGGGGACAGCGGGGAAGTCTACGTCTTGGAGGTGACAGGCGACGGGCACTCCGGGGTACGGTCGCGCGTTGGAAGGGCGGGGCCACCCGCCCCATTTGTCATGAACGCCATGTAGCAGGAGGCACCCAGCGATGTCGGACACGCAGCCCAGCGGCGAGCAGCGCGGGGAGCAGATCCTTGCCGTTTTCGACACCGCCTTCGGCGAGCTCCTGGCCGCCGATCCCGCCGCTTTCCGGGTGAAGTTCCGAAAGATGGCGGGCTCGGCCTTCGCCTTCTACCGCGGCTCGGCCGGGCTGTTCTACGCCGATCTGGACCGTGAGCAGCGCAGCGGGCCGTACCTCGACGAGCGCACCAGCCGGGTGTGGGTACACGGCGATCTGCATGCGGAGAACTTCGGAACTTACATGGACGCCAATGGCCGACTGGTGTTCAACGTCAACGACTTCGATGAAGCCTTCGTAGCTCCCTTCACCTGGGACCTCAAGCGCTTCGCCGCCTCCGTCGCCCTGATCGGTTACGCGAAGGCGCTGAGCGACGACCAGATCACCGAGCTCGTCCGGGTCTACGCCGCGGCCTACCGGGAGCGGATCCACGCCCTGGCGACGGGTGCGAAGAACGACGAGGTGCCGCCCTTCACCCTGGACACCGCCGAGGGCCCGCTGCTCGACGCACTGCGTGATGCGCGGTCCCTGACCCGTTTCGGGCTGCTGGACTCGATGACCGAGATCAGGGACTTCGAGCGCCGCTTCGCCGCCGGCGGCGGTGCGATCGACCTGGACGCCGCGACACGCTACAAGGTGCTCGCCGCGTTCGACGGCTATCTGGAGACGCTGCCCGAGTCGAGCCTGGCCCGGCCGGACTCCTACCGGGTCAAGGACGTCGTCGGACGTCGCGGCATCGGTATCGGGTCGGCGGGCCTGCCCTCGTACAACATCCTCCTGGAGGGCAACAGCGACGCCCTGGAGAACGATGTGGTGATCTACCTGAAGCAGGCGCAGACCCCGGCGGTCTCCCGGCACGTCACGGACGCGGCCGTGCGGGACTACTTCCAGCACGAGGGCCACCGCACGGTGATCTCACAGCGCGCCCTTCAGGCGCACGCCGACCCGTGGCTGGGCTGGACGGAGCTGGACGGGGCGGGTCAGCTGGTCGCCGAGGTCTCGCCGTACGCGGTCGATCTGGACTGGTCCGACATCGACGAGCCGGAGGAGATCGCGGCGGTCGTCGCCGACCTCGGCCGGGCGACGGCGACGATGCACTCGGCGGCGGACGACGAGAGCGGGCACTCGCTGGTCCCCTTCTCCACGGAGCGTGCGATCGACGCGGCGATCGCGGCGGACGAGAAGGGCTTCGCGGAGCTCCTGGTCGACTTCGCGCACAGCTACGGCGCCCGCGCCCGTACCGATCATCAGATCTTCGTGGACCTCTTCCGCAACGGCCGCATCCCCGGCCTGTAGGTCCTTAGGGCTCGCTTACAGGTTCACATGACACACTCTCCGGCGATGGACGTATCAGGGACGCAGATCAGAGCGGTACGCGCGGCGCTGTTCACCGCGCTCGTCGTCACGCTCTCCTCCGCGTCCCACGTGCTGCTCTCCCGGGTTCCGCTGCCGCTGACGGCGGTCGTCCTGCTGGCCGGGGCCGTCTTCGCCGTGGCGTTCGCGCTGGCGGGCCGGGAGCGCAGTTTCGGGGCGATCGCCGGGCTGCTGGTTCCGCTGGAGCTGGCCGCCGACACCGTGTTCACCACCGGACAGCACCTCTGTTACGGGGCGGCGGGCGGCCCGATCGCGGGTCCGCTGCGCTCCGTGGGCGTCGACGTGCTGTGCGGTGGCGGGGCGGGCACGGGTTCCTCGCATCTCGCGGGCGTGGCCGCGGTCGGTACACCGCTGGCGGGGGTGACCGGCACGGGCGACCGCGCGGCCGCCCTGCTGGCCTCGCCCGGCCCTGCCGTGCCGTGGCTGCTGCTCGCCGCGCACGTGACCGTGGGCCTGCTGGCCGCGGCCTGGCTGCGGCGCGGCGAGTCCGCGCTGGCTGGGGTGCTGCGCGCGGCGGCCGCGGCCGCGTTCCGGCCGCTGCTGACCGCCGTCGCCGTGCTGGGGAGCACCCGGCACCACGCACGGCGCGACGCGCGCTCCGGCGGACGGGCCGACCCGCTCTTCCCGGCCCGCCTCCTCGTGCACTCCGTGGGACGGAGGGGACCGCCGCTCCCGGCCTGTGCCCTTTCCTGAGCACGAGCACGCGGCAGACCCCGGACACCCCACACGTACACACGGAGAAACAGCCATGAGCAACCGCAACAGCCAGGCCAACAAGTCAGCCGCCCGTGAGCGGCTGCGCGTCGAGCGCGAGCGCCAGTCCAAGAAGGACAAGGTCCGCAAGCAGGTCGTCGTCGGCGTCTCCGTGGTCGCCGTGCTGGCGATCGCGGGTGGCGTCAGCTACGGCGTGATGCAGCTGAACAAGCCCTCCGGCTGGGAGGCGGCCGCGGACGCGAAGAACGTGACCGCGCCGAAGAACACCTCGGGCGACGACGGCACGACCGTCGTCATCGGCGAGTCGACCGCCAAGAAGACCCTGGAGCTGTACGAGGACTCGCGCTGCCCGATCTGCGCCACGCTCGAGCAGACGGTGGGCGAGACGGTCGCCAAGGACGTCGACGCCGGCAAGTACAAGATCAAGTACCTCGGCGCGACCTTCATCGACAACTCCGACAACGGCGAGGGCTCCAAGAACGCCCTGAGTGCGCTGGGTGCGGCGCTCGATGTGAGCCCCGAGGCCTTCCTGGACTACAAGGCCGCGCTGTACTCGGCGAAGTACCACCCCGAGGAGAGCCAGGACAAGTTCGCCAAGGACAGCTACCTGATCGAGGTGGCGGACTCGGTGGACGCGCTGAAGGGCAACACCGCGTTCCGGAAGGACGTCGAGGACGGTACGTACGACGCCTGGGCGATGAAGATGTCCGAGACGTTCGACAAGAGCGGGGTCGAGGGCACGCCGACGCTGAAGATGGACGGCGAGACCGTCACCGCCGAGGGCAGCAAGAACGCGCCCATGACGGTGGCCGAGTTCAACGCGGCGATCACCAAGGCACTGAAGGGCTGACCGGCCCACGAACCCTGGGGCCGGCGGGAGAACCTGCGGCCCCGGGGGCATCCCGGGCGTAACTCCGGGCGGCGAATACCCAACAGGCGGGCGAACTTCCTTTGTTCGCCCGCCTGTTCGCCCTACCCGCCAGTAGGGTGATCGTCCGTGACCAGTCGACATCTTTCCGCACCCAGCCGCCGCACGGTCGTCAGAGCCGCCGCCGCCACAGCGGTCGCCGCCCCCGTGCTCGCATCCGCCACGAGTGCCCGGGCCGCAGAGCCCCCGGCCTTCCTGCACGGCGTGGCCTCGGGCGATCCCCTGCCCGACGGCATCCTGCTCTGGACCCGTGTCACTCCCACCGCCGACGCCGTGCCCGGCTCCGGCCGCGGCGCCGATACGGCGGTGCGCTGGGAGATCGCCGAGGACAGGGCGTTCTCCCGGATAGCCGCGCAGGGCACGGCCGTCTCGAAGGCCGCCTCCGACCACACGGTCAAGGCCGACGTCCGTGGACTGCGCCCCGCGACGACGTACTACTTCCGCTTCTCCGCGGGCGGCGGGGAACCGGTCCGCTCCCCCGTCGGCCGCACCCGCACGGCTCCCGCCGCGGGCACGGCCGCCCCGGGGATCCGCTTCGGCGTGGTGTCCTGCGCCAACTGGGAGGCCGGCTGGTTCTCCCCGTACCGGCATCTCGCGGCCCGCGCCGACCTGGACGCCGTTCTCCACCTGGGTGACTACATCTACGAGTACGCGTCGGCCAGTTATCCGACCCAGGACACCGTCGTACGCCCCCACGCCCCGCTCCACGAGATCCTCACCCTCGCCGACTACCGGACCAGGCACGGCACGTACAAGACGGACACCGACCTCCAGTCGCTGCACGCCGCCCACCCGGTGATCGCGATCTGGGACGACCACGAGTTCGCGAACGACGCGTGGTCGGGAGGTGCGGAGAACCACACCCCGGGCACCGAGGGCGCCTGGGCGACACGGGTCGCCGCCGCGAAGCAGGCGTACTTCGAGTGGATGCCGGTGCGCGCCTCCACCGAGGGCACCGTCTACCGGCGTCTGAGCTTCGGCAGCCTGGCCGAGCTGCACCTGCTCGACCTGCGCAGCTTCCGCTCCGAGCAGGCGTCCATCGGCGACGGCGCGGTCGACGACCCCGAGCGCTCGATCACCGGACGGGCGCAACTGGACTGGTTGAAGGCCGGGCTGGCCGGATCGGACGCCAGGTGGAAGCTGGTCGGTACCTCGGTGATGATCTCGCCGGTCGCGTTCGGCGCGCTGCCGGCCCATCTGCTGGCACCGCTCGCGGAGTTGCTGGGACTTCCCGGGGAGGGGCTCGCGGTCAACGTCGACCAGTGGGACGGCTACACGGCCGACCGCAAGGAGCTGATCTCGCATCTGCGGGACCGGTCGGTGACCAACACGGTCTTCCTGACCGGTGACATCCACATGGCGTGGGCCAACGACGTCCCCGTGAAGGCCGCGACCTACCCGCTGTCGGCATCGGCGGCCACCGAGTTCGTGGTGACCTCGGTGACTTCGGACAACCTGGACGACATCCTCCGGGTGGCGCCCCAGACCGTCTCGGTGGTCGCCGCGGCGGCGGTCAAGGCCGCCAACCGCCATGTGAAGTGGATCGACCTGGACTCGCACGGCTACGGCGTCCTCGACGTGACAGCCGAACGGTCGCAGATGGACTACTACGTGATCTCGGACAAGACGAAGAAGGACGCGACCGCGTCCTGGGTCCGCTCGTACCGCACCCGCAGCGGGACCCAGAAGATCGAACGGGCCGACGCCCCTGTGCGCTGACCGCACCGAGGAGCCAGGTCCGGGTCGCGAAGGCCCGGTCGCACAGGCCCCTTCGGTCGCGAAGGCCGAGGAGCGACGCAAGGGGCCCCGCACCGAGGTGCGGGGCCCTCCCTCATGCCTGGAGCGTGGCGAGGAACCCGAGCCCGACCTTCCAGGCCAGCTCGGCCGACTCCTCGTCGTAGTCGGGCAGTTCCGGGTCGGTGAACAGGTGCCCCGCCCCGGGGTAGCGGTAGACCTCGACGTCCGCGCCGGTCCGCTGCATCTGGAGGTACCAGCTGTTCAGCCAGTCGTGCGACTCGAACGGATCGGGGTCGGCGACGTGCAGCTGCACCGGTAGTTCGTCCACCGAGGCGTTTTCCGCGATGTCCGACGTGCCGTGGAGCATCAGCAGCCCGCGCGCCTTGGCGTCGCCGAGCGCGAGGGTCTGCGCCACCGACGCCCCGAAGGAGAAGCCCGCGTACACGAGGCCCTGGTCGGAATAGGGTGCGGCGGCCAGCACGGCGCGCTTCAGGAGCTCGTCCTTGCCCACCTGGTCCTTGAAGGCCATTCCTTCCTCGACGGTGTCGTAGGTGTGCCCCTCGAAGAGATCGGGCACGCGCACCTCATGCCCGGCTGCACGCAGCCGGTCGGCAGCCGCGTGCACAGCGGGCCGCAGACCGTAGGTCGAGTGGAAAAGCATGATGTTCATGACGTCCATGGTGCCAGCTGTGCCCCAACGCTTGGAGGACCGGGGAATGGAGAACGTAGTGCGACCGCTGCTCGTGGTGGGCGGATCGCTGATGATCACTCTGCTGGTGGGCTGGCTGGTCGATCTCTTGCTGCGGCGTGCCGACAGCAGGCACCACGAGACGCCCGTCTGGGGTCTGCTGCGCCTCTGTCGTCCGCCCTTGCAGGTGGTGCTCTGCACGGCGCTGCTGAGGGCCAGCTACGGCCAGCTCCGGCTCGACGTCGTGCGGGAGAACCGGGCCGCGATCGGCCAGGTCCTGACCCTGGTGCTGATCGCGGCCTCGGCCTGGCTGGTGATCCGCGTAGCCGCCACCGTCGTCCAGTCCTCGTACGCCCGCTACGCGACGTCCACCCGCGACCCGGCCCGGGTCCGCCGGGTCCGGACCCAGGTCACGCTGATCCAGCGTGTGATCACCGCCGTGGTGGCGACGGTCGCGGTCGCGGCGATGCTGCTGACCTTCCCGGCGATGCGCACCGTCGGCACCTCGATGCTGGCCTCCGCCGGTGTCCTCGGCATCGTCGCCGGTGTGGCGGCCCAGTCGACGCTCGGCAACCTCTTCGCCGGCTTCCAGATCGCTTTCGGTGACATGGTCCGGATCGGCGACACCGTGGTGGTGGACGGCGAGTGGGGCACCGTGGAGGAGATCACCCTGACCTTCCTCGCCGTGCGGACCTGGGACGAGCGGCGGATCACCATGCCGGTGTCGTACTTCACCAGCAAGCCGTTCGAGAACTGGTCGCGCGGCGGGGTCCAGATGACCGGCACGGTCTTCTTCCAGCTCGACCACTCGGCGCCGGTCGCCGCGATGCGTGAACGGCTGCGCGAGATCCTCGGCGAGTGCGCCTCCTGGGACGGCCGCGACTGGTCACTGGCCGTCACGGACACCACGGCGTCGACGATCGAGGTACGGGCCGTGGTCACCGCGAAGGACGCGGACGACATCTGGACGGTGCGCTGTGCCGTGCGTGAGCAGCTCGTCGGCTGGCTGCGTGACCACCATCCGTACGCGCTGCCGCGGATCGTGACGTCGCCCGCTGTGCTGCCGCCGGGCGACCACTGGCCGGAGCTGACGGGTGCGCAGGACGGCGGCCGGGACCGTCCCGACGGCCGGGTGCCGGCCCCCGGCAGGGCCCCGCGCACGGGCCGCGGCTGACCGCCCGTACGGGCGCCGTCGGGCGCCTCGGGCGGGCGCCGCGGTCAGAGCGTGCGGCGCATCGCCCGGTGCGGCATTCCGGCATCCGGGAACTCGGGGCCGTACGCCACGTACCCGAGCCGCTCGTAGAAGCCGAGCGCATGGGTCTGGGCGTGCAGGTCGACGGCGGTCAGGCCGAGGGCGCGTGCCTCGTCCTCGATGGCGCGCACGAGCGCGGCACCGACCCCGAGGCCGCGCGCCTCGCGGGTCACGGCGAGCCTGCCGAGGGAGCCGACGGCTTCGGCGCCGCCGGTCTTGCCCTCCGCTGCGGAGCCGTGCAGCAGCCTGCCCGTACCGAGCGCGGAGCCGTCCGCCGCAACGGCGAGGACGTGGACCGCGTCGGCGTCGTAGGCGTCGTACTCGATCTCCTCGGGCACCTGCTGTTCACCGACGAAGACGTTCTTGCGCACCTGGAAGCAGGCCGAGAGATCGTTCTCCTCGACGGCCCTGCGGGTGCTGTACGGGGCGGACACGGGGCTCACTCGCTCTCGGCCGCGATCGTCTCGAGGGCGTGGCGCAGGTCGTCCGGGTAGGTGCTGGAGAACTCGACCCAGCTGCCGTCCGAGGGGTGCTCGAAGCCGAGCCGGACCGCGTGCAGCCACTGACGGGTCAGACCGAGGCGCTTGGCCATGGTCGGGTCGGCGCCGTAGGTCAGGTCGCCGACGCAGGGGTGGCGGTGGGCGGACATGTGCACCCGGATCTGGTGGGTGCGCCCGGTCTCCAGCTTGATGTCCAGCAGGCTGGCGGCGCGGTAGGCCTCGATGAGGTCGTAGTGCGTCACGGAGGGCTTGCCCTCGGCGGTGACGGCCCACTTGTAGTCGTGCTGGGGGTGACGCCCGATGGGGGCGTCGATGGTGCCGCTCATCGGGTCCGGGTGGCCCTGGACCAGCGCGTGGTACTTCTTCTCGACGACCCGGTCGCGGAACTGGGCCTTGAGCAGGGTGTAGGCCCGCTCGGACTTGGCGACGACCATCAGCCCGGACGTGCCGACGTCCAACCGGTGCACGATGCCCTGGCGCTCGGCGGCACCCGACGTGGAGATCCGGTAGCCGGCTGCGGCGAGGCCGCCGATGACCGTGGTGCCGGTCCAGCCGGGGCTGGGGTGGGCGGCGACGCCGACAGGCTTCATGATCACGACGATGTCGTCGTCGTCGTGCACGATCTCCATGCCCTCGACGGGCTCGGCAACGATCTGGACCGGAGCGGATGCCTGGGGCATCTCCACTTCCAGCCAGGCGCCGCCGTGCACCCGCTCGGACTTCCCGGCCACCGCACCGTCCACCTGGACCTTCCCGGCTGCGGCCAGCTCGGCGGCCTTGGTACGGGAGAAACCGAACATCCTGGAGATGGCGGCGTCTACACGCTCGCCTTCCAGACCGTCGGGTACGGGCAGGGTGCGGACCTCGGGATGCGTACTCACCTGTCGAGTATGCCTTGCGCCCACTAGTCCTTGTGCACGGTGCCGTCGGGGTCCAGGCCCTTGAAGGAAAGGATCACGATCAGGATCCCGCCGCAGACGATCGCGGAGTCGGCGAGGTTGAAGACGGCGAAGTGCGCGGGGGCGATGAAGTCCACCACCGCGCCCTCGAAGACGCCCGGTGCGCGGAAGATGCGGTCGGTGAGGTTGCCGAGCGCTCCGCCGAGCAGCAGCCCGAGGGCGATGGCCCAGGGCAGGCTGTAGAGCTTGCGCGCGAGCCTGGCGATCACCACGATCACGACCGCGGCGATGGCCGTGAAGATCACCGTGAACGCCTCACCCATCCCGAACGCGGCACCCGCGTTCCGGATGGCGTCGAGCTTCAGCCAGTCGCCGAAGATCTCGATGGGCTCCTGGTGCTCCAGCTTCGCGACCACGATCATCTTGCTGACCAGGTCCAGGAGGTAGGCGATCACGGCCACGACGAAGAGCACGAGGATCTTCCGCCTGCCCCTGCCGCCGCCCGTGTCGTCGCTCCCGGCCCGAGTCGCTCCCTCGGAGGGCTGCTGGGGCTCTGCCCCGTCAGCCCCCTCGGCATCGGGGATATCCGGCGTACCGATGATGCGCTCCGCCTCTGCCACGTGAGTCCCTCAACCTAGGTGCCTGACTGAGGACGAGGGTACGACACACCGTCCCGGTCAGCCGCGTCGCTCCTGCTTCTGTTTGTCCTCGACGCAGAGGGTGGCCCGGGGGAACGCCTGCATGCGCGCCTTGCCGATCGGGTCGCCGCAGATCTCGCACAGCCCGTACGTCCCCGCGTCGAGCCTGGCGAGGGCGCGTTCGGTCTGTTCCAGCATCTCCTGGGCGTTGGCGGCCAGGGACAGCTCGTGCTCGCGCGTGATGTTCTTGGTGCCGGTGTCCGCCTCGTCGTCACCCGCCCCGTCGCCGGAGTCCCGCATCAGCCCGGCCAGCGCCGCTCCCGATGCCTCCAGCTCGTTGCGCAGCCGGATGACCTCGCTGGACAGCTCCGTCCTCGCCTCCGCGACCTCTTCGGGGGTCCAGGGGTCCTCCCCCGGCCTGACCGCCAGCTCGCCGGGCGCCGTCGCGGCGGCCACCCGGGCCGGCGGCACCGCTGTGGCACCGCCCTTTCCTACCGCCGTGGTCCGGCCGGCGCTCTTCTTCGCTACCACCGTGTGGGCTCCTGTCTGCTCGGCGGCCTGGGCCGCCCCCGTGGCCTTCTTCGAAGCCTTCTTGGCTGCGCTCTTCTTCGCCGGCCCGTGGTGCGCCGGAGCCCGATCGGCCCGTTCCTTCTCGTCCGGCGGCCCGGCCGCCGTCTTCTTCGCGGCGCTCGTCCCGTCGGGCGGCCCGGCCGCGGCCTCCTCGGCCACGGTCTTCCCTGCCGCCTTCCTGGCCGCCATTTTCGCCGCCTTCTTCGCTGTCCTCCCGGTCGTCTCCTCGGCCACCGGACCCGTGGATCTCGCCGACGCCGTTCCTGTTACGGCGGTCTTCTTCGCCACCATCGCCGCGGCCCCTTCACATATTGTGATCTTGCACGCGAATCGTGCTGGGACGATAAATCGACTCCAGCCCCACGGCAACGGGGCACGCCGCCGGTTCGCCCCTCCCCGTGCCCGGGTCGTGACGCGCCTGCAACCGTTGTGCCCAGCTGCCCGCGCGGTAATCCGCTCCTGACCGGCCCGCCAGGACTCCCTCCGCCCCGTCTGGCCATTCGGGTCACGCCGCACCCCGCCGGTAAACCGGTCGGCCGCCGCCCGTACGGGCCCGTACACTGGCCGCAGCGAGAGGCATGGATGGGACGAGTAGCGTCGTACGCAGCCCGCAGCGACCCGGGGACGGTGGGAGCCCGGGGGCGAGCACGTCGTGAAGATCACCCCGGAGCCGCCGGAAGAAAGCTTTGGACCCTGGGCTCCGCCCCCGGGCGCAAGGCGAGTAGACCCGGCATCGCGACCCCAATGAGGGGGTCACGGGCGCATGCCCGGGGCCAAGGAGGGTGGTACCGCGGGAGCCTGCCGGTTCTCGTCCCTCCGACGGAAGTGGAAGACGTCCGCCGGAGGAAGCCCGCACATGACATCGCCGCAGTACCGCCAGGTACCCGCCCAGGTCGACCTGCCCGCCCTCGAGCACGCCGTGCTCGACTTCTGGCGTGACAGCAAGGTCTTCACCAAGAGCCTCGAACAGTCCGAGGGCCGCCCCGAGTGGGTCTTCTACGAGGGCCCGCCGACCGCCAACGGCATGCCCGGGGCCCACCACATCGAGGCCCGCGTCTTCAAGGACGTCTTCCCCCGCTTCCGCACCATGCAGGGCTACCACGTCGGCCGCAAGGCCGGCTGGGACTGTCACGGCCTGCCGGTGGAGCTCGCGGTCGAGAAGGAGCTGGGCTTCAACGGCAAGAAGGACATCGAGGCGTACGGCATCGCCGAGTTCAACGCCAGGTGCCGTGAGTCCGTGACCCGCCACACCGACGCCTTCACCGAGCTCACGACCCGCATGGGCTACTGGGTCGACCTCGACGACGCCTACCGCACGATGGACCCGGAGTACGTCGACTCCGTGTGGTGGTCCCTGAAGGAGATCTTCGACAAGGACCTCCTGGTCCAGGACCACCGCGTCGCCCCCTGGTGCCCGCGCTGCGGCACCGGCCTCTCCGACCACGAGCTGGCCCAGGGCTACGAGACGGTCGTCGACCCCTCGGTCTTCGTGCGCTTCCCCCTCACGAGCGGCCCTCTGGCCGGTGAGGCGGCCCTCCTGGTCTGGACGACCACCCCCTGGACCCTGGTCTCCAACACCGCCGTCGCCGCGCACCCGGACGTCACCTACGTCGTCGCTACGGACGGCGAGGAGAAACTGGTCGTCGCCCGGCCGCTGGTCGAGAAGGCCCTCGGCGAGGGCTGGGAGCTCACGGGCCGGTCCTTCACCGGCCGCGAGATGGAGCGCTGGACGTACGAGCGCCCGTTCCAGCTCGTCGACTTCCCGGCCGAGGCCCACTACGTCGTCAACGCCGAGTACGTCACGACCGAGGACGGTACGGGTCTGGTCCACCAGTCCCCCGCGTTCGGCGCCGACGACCTCGTCGTCTGCCGCTCCTACGGCCTCCCGGTCGTGAACCCGGTCCGCCCCGACGGCACCTTCGAGGAAGACCTGCCGCTGGTCGGCGGCGTCTTCTTCAAGAAGGCCGACGAGGCGCTCACCGCGGACCTGGACGCCCGCGGGAAGCTCTTCCGCCATGTCCCGTACGAGCACAGCTACCCGCACTGCTGGCGCTGCCACACCGCGCTGCTCTACTACGCGCAGCCGTCCTGGTACATCCGCACGACGGCCGTCAAGGACCGGCTTCTCGAGGAGAACGAGAAGACCAACTGGTTCCCTGACTCGGTCAAGACCGGCCGCTTCGGCGACTGGCTGAACAACAACGTCGACTGGGCCCTGTCCCGCAACCGCTACTGGGGCACCCCGCTGCCCATCTGGCGCTGCGAGGACAACCACCTGACCTGTGTGGGCTCCCGCGCCGAGCTCTCCGGGCTCACCGGCGCCGACCAGTCGGACCTGGACCCGCACCGTCCGTTCATCGACGAGATCACGTTCACGTGCTCGCAGGAGAACTGCCAGCTGGAGGCGTACCGCGTCCCCGAGGTCATCGACGCCTGGTACGACTCGGGCTCCATGCCGTTCGCCCAGTGGGGCTACCCCTACAAGAACAAGGAGATCTTCGAGAGCCGCTACCCGGCGCAGTTCATCTCGGAGGCCATCGACCAGACCCGCGGCTGGTTCTACACGCTGATGGCGGTCGGCACGCTCGTCTTCGACAAGTCCAGTTACGAGAACGTGGTCTGCCTCGGCCACATCCTCGCCGAGGACGGCCGCAAGATGTCCAAGCACCTCGGGAACATCCTCCAGCCGATCCCGCTCATGGACCAGCACGGCGCCGACGCCGTGCGCTGGTTCATGGCGGCCGGCGGTTCCCCGTGGGCGGCACGCCGCGTGGGCCACGGCACGATCCAGGAGGTCGTCCGCAAGACGCTCCTGACCTACTGGAACACGGTCGCCTTCCAGGCCCTGTACGCCCGTACCTCGGGCTGGGCGCCGTCCGCTGCGGATCCCGCACCGGACGGGCGCACGGTCCTGGACCGCTGGCTGCTGAGCGAGCTGAACGCCCTGGTGGACCAGGTCACCCAGGCGCTGGAGAGCTACGACACCCAGCGCGCCGGCAAGCTGCTGTCCTCGTTCGTCGACGACCTGTCCAACTGGTACGTACGCCGCTCGCGCCGCCGCTTCTGGCAGGGCGACAAGGCGGCCCTGCGCACGCTGCACGAGGTCGTCGAGACGGTCACCCGGCTGATGGCCCCCCTGACCCCGTTCATCACGGAGCGGGTCTGGCAGGACCTGATCGCCCCGGTCACCCCGGACGCCCCGGAGTCGGTGCACCTGTCCACCTGGCCCAAGGCGGACCTGTCGGCGATCGACCCGGCGCTCTCCACGCAGATGGCGCTGGTCCGTCGCCTGGTCGAGCTGGGGCGCGCCACCCGTGCCGAGTCGGGCGTCAAGACCCGTCAGCCGCTGTCCCGCGCCCTGGTCGCGGCCTCGGGCTTCGAGACCCTCTCCGCCGAGCTGCACGCCCAGATCACGGAGGAGCTGAACGTCTCCTCGCTGGCCTCCCTGTCCGAGGTCGGCGGCTCGCTGGTCGACACGACGGCGAAGGCGAACTTCCGGGCCCTGGGCAAGCGGTTCGGCAAGGGTGTCCAGGCGGTGGCCAAGGCCGTCGCCGACACGGACGCCGCGGCGCTCTCGCTGGCCCTGCGCGAGGGCACCGCGTCGGTCGAGGTCGACGGTGAGCGGATCACCCTCTCCCCCGACGAGGTCATCATCACCGAGACCCCGCGCGAGGGCTGGTCGGTGGCCTCCGACTCGGGCGCCACGGTCGCCCTGGACCTCGAGATCACCCCGGAGCTCCGGCGCGCGGGTCTGGCCCGTGACGCGATCAGGCTGATCCAGGAGGCCCGCAAGAACAGCGGCCTGGACGTCGCGGACCGTATCGCGGTGCGCTGGACGTCCACGTCCCCGGCAACGGCCGAGGCCCTGACCGAGCACGCGTCGCTGATCGCGGACGAGGTCCTCGCCCTGGACTACGCCGAGGGCGAGGCCGACCCCACGTACGGCACCGCCTTCGAGGACGAGGGCCTGTCCCTGAGGTTCCGCCTCCGCAAGACGAGCTGACCCCCGGCGCGGAAAGGAGAGGGCCTGGCCGGACAACTTCCGGCCGGGCCCTTTCCTGTCCCCTTGCCCGACCGTTCAAGCCCCTCCGGCGATTGAGGAGCGGAGGTCCGGGGGGAGCGGGGGTTACGGGAAGGGGTGGGCAGGGGACGAGCCCCGTGCAGCGGCCCGCACGCCCCGCAGCCACGGCAAAGGGCCGGGCCCCGGGAAGAATCCCGGGGCCCGGCCCTCAGCCTGCCGACGGCTACGCGCTCAGAGAGCGCGAACCGCTCAGTTGTCGTCCTCGTCGATCAGGAACCCGCGCATCGGCGACGGCGCCTGCTGCATCGGCTGCGGCGCCTGCGGGCGGACCGGAGCCATCGGCTGCGTCATCGCGGGCGACATCTGCTGCTGGCCGCCGTACGAGGGGCCGCCCATGGACGGGTTGCCGCCCATCTGCTGGTTGCCGTGCCCACCGTGGTTGCCACCCATGGTGTGACCCATGGCACCGGCGCCGGCCGGGGCCAGCGAGGCCGACGGCGGCAGCGAAGCGGCTGCCGGGGTCCGCGGCGGAGCCAGCGAGTCGTCGGCCTGGGTCTCCAGCTGGCGCAGCTGGCTCTCCAGGTACGACTTCAGGCGGGTCCGGTACTCGCGCTCGAAGCCGCGCAGGTCCTCGACCTTGCGCTCAAGCGTCGCGCGGGCCGACTCGAGGGAGCCCATGGCCACGCGGTGCTTCTCCTGCGCGTCCCGCTCCAGCGCGTCCGCCTTGGCACGTGCGTCCCGCTCCAGGCCCTCGGCGCGGCTGCGCGCCTCGCCGACGATCTTGTTGGCCTCGGAACGGGCCTCCGCGATCGCCTGGTCTGCGGTCTGCTGAGCAAGGGAGAGGACACGGGCGGCACTGTCGCCACCGGGGCCCTGCTGCTGCATCTGCGGCGGCTGCATCTGCTGCATCTGCTGCATCTGCTGCATCTGCTGCTGCTGGGGGTGGCCACCCATGGGGCCGCCCTGCATCGGGCCGGGGCCGTGCTGGCCCTGCGGGCCGTGGCCGCCCTGGGGGCCATGGCCACTGGGACCGGCAGGCAGCTGCGGAGCACCACCGGGCAGCTGGGGGGGACCCATCTGCGGGGGCTGCTGCTGCACCGGCGGGCCAGATATGGCGGCGGGTACGGGGGAACCGGGGCGGTCCTGCTGCTCCGGCGGCTTGCGCATGCCCTGCTGCTGCTGGTTCTGCGCAGCGGCACGCGTGGCCGCGGCCAGCTTGGCGCGCAGGTCCTCGTTCTCACGGAGCAGACGAGTCAGTTCCGATTCGACCTCGTCGAGGAAGGCATCGACCTCGTCCTCGTCATAGCCTTCTCGGAGGCGGACGGTCGTGAACTGCTTGTTCCGCACGTCCTCGGGGGTCAGCGGCATCTCTTCTTCACCTCTACGTAGTCGTCGGCAGTCGGCAAGACCGTATCGTTCACACGCTGCTCGCAAGCTTGCCCACGATGCTGAGCAGGATGTAGACGATGATCATCAGAACGAAGAAGGACAGGTCAAGTGCCACGCCCCCGAGACGCAACGGTGGTATGAACCGCTTCAGAAGCTTCAGCGGTGGATCGGTGACAGTGTAAGTGCCCTCGAGAACGACCACCATCGCCTTGCCTGGGTGCCATGATCGTGCGAACTGGAACACATAGTCCATGACCAGCCGGAAGATCAGCACGATGAGGAAACACATCAGCGCGATATAGACCACATCCAGTGCGACGCCCATGTCCCGCGCTTCCCTCTCCCCTGGCTTTCGTAGCTCCGGCCTCCCGGCCGGTCACCGGCCTGACGGCCGGTTGATCCCTGTTCGTGTTCTCAGCTCTGGTTGAAGAACCCGCCCTCTGCGATGCGGGCCTTGTCCTCCGCCGTGACATCGACGTTAGCAGGCGACAACAGGAACACCTTCTGCGTCACCCTTTCAATGCTGCCATGGAGTCCGAAGACGAGGCCCGCGGCAAAGTCGACAAGTCGCTTCGCGTCCGTGTCGTCCATCTCCGTGAGGTTCATGATCACCGGAGTGCCCTCACGGAAGTGTTCCCCGATGGTACGGGCCTCGTTGTAGGTCCTGGGGTGCAGCGTGGTGATGCGGTAGGGCTCCCGCTCGGACACGACCTTGGGCATGATCACCGGTGCGTTCTTCTCCATGTTCGGGCGGTCAGGTGTGATGGATGCCACGGGGGCGATTCGGGCGGGTCGTCCGCTTTCCGCCGGGAGCTGAACCGGCTCACGTTGCGCGGGCGGCTGTACCACTCGTACCGGTTCGTCCCGTTCCCGCTCCACCTGATGCGCGGGCTGGTGCCGCCTCCGGTCCCGCTCCGGCTCCGGTTCGGGTTCGAATTCGTCGTCGGGGTCGAACCCCGGACCGTCGTACCCATCGTCCTCCACGAGGCCGAGGTAGACCGCCATCTTGCGCATCGCGCCGGCCATGCTCCGAGTCCTCCGCTCTGTGGTGGATCGGCATTCGTGTCACCAAGTGCCCGAGATCCACTCCGGCCTGCCCGCTCAGAGCGGGAATGACCATATTTTCTGCTGTGGTCCGACTTGCTTCGCGACGTTACCCGAGCCGGGGTCGGACTCCGAGTACCGCCGTACCGACGCGTACATGTGTCGCTCCGGCCGCCACCGCGTCCTCGAGATCCGCACTCATCCCTGCAGAGACCATGTTCGCAGCCGGATGGTTCCCGCGCAGGCGGGATGAGAATTCCATCAGCCGGTCGAACGCGGCCCGCTGCCTGCCCGCGTACGGCCCGGCGAGCGGGGCGACGGTCATCAGACCTCCCAGCCGGAGCCCCGGTGCCGCGTCCACCGCGGCGGCCAACTCCTCGATCGCGTCGGGTGCGACACCTCCCCGGTCACCGCGTTCGCCGCTCTCCGCGTCCAGGGCGACCTGGATGAGGCAGCCGAGTTCGCGGCCGCCCTTCACCGCCGCCGCCGACAGGGCGGTGACCAGTTTGACCCGGTCCACCGACTGCACCACGTCGGCATAACCGGCCACGGAACGAACCTTGTTCGTCTGCAACTGGCCGACAAAGTGCCATGTGAGCGACAGATCCGCACAAGCGTCAGCTTTCGGCGCCGCGTCCTGATCACGGTTCTCGGCGACCTGGCGCACACCGAGTTCGTGCAGGATCCGCACATCGCTCGCGGGGTAGGTCTTGGTGACCACGACGAGGGTCACTTCCTCCCGCTTGCGGCCTGCCGCGGCACAGGCGGAAACAATGCGTTCCTCCACCTGTGCCAGGTTTGCCGCGAGTTGAGACCTGCGATCCGTCATGTCCTATCAGTCCAACCAGACATATCCGGCGAGCCGCCCGGTGGTGCGGTCGCGGCGGTACGAGAAGTGGTCGCCGGATTCCAGGGTGCAGTGCGGCGAACCGTGGCGGTCGCTCACGCCGAGGGCGTCGAGCTGGGCGTGGACTCCCGCGGTGACGTCCACCGCCGGCGTCCCCCAGCCGGTCTCCGACCAGGAGGCGGGAACGGCCTGCGCGACCTCGGCGCGCATCTGCGCCGGGACCTCGTAGCACCGCCCGCAGACGGCCGGGCCGGTGCGGGCGACGATCCGGGACGGTTCGGCACCGAGAGCGGTCATCGCCTCGACGGCGGCGGGCACGACACCCGCGACCAGACCGGGCCTGCCCGCATGGACCGCGGCGATGACACCGGCGGCCGGATCGGCGAGCAGTACGGGCGTGCAGTCGGCGGTGAGCACCGCGAGCGGGAGACCGCGCCGGGCCGTCACCAGCGCGTCCACCGCGGGAATCCCGGTGGTGTCGCCCCAGGGCCCGTCGACGACGGCCACCTCGCGACCGTGCACCTGGTTCATCCAGACGACCTGCGCCGGGTCCAGACCGAGGGAACGGGCGGCGCGTCCGCGGTTCGCGCGGACGGCGGCGGGGTCGTCGCCGACCGCACCGCCGAGGTTGAGCTCCTCGTACGGAGCGGCGCTCACTCCGCCCCACCTGTCGGTGAAGGCGAAATGGGCGCCGCCCGTCGAGGACACTGCGGTCTTCACCGCGTGGTGCGGACCTATCACTTCAGGAAGTCCGGTACATCCAGCTCTTCGGCCTGGGTGTCCTGGTACGGACGGGCCGTCGGGACGTGCGGCGGGGAGACCGGCGGCAGCGAGCTCTCGTTCGCCACCGGTACCGGCTCGACCGGTGCCTGGGTCTCCTCGCGCGAGGGAACCGAGCCCAGTCCGCCCGTCTGGCGCACCGGTTCGGCGGCCCTGGCCGGCGGCGCCGACTCCTCACGCTTTCCGGCACCCGCTCCGAGAACCGTCTCGCGACGGGTCGGCGGCTGTCCGCCGTCGAAGCCCGCGGCGATCACGGTGACCCGCACCTCGTCGCCCAGCGCGTCGTCGATGACCGCACCGAAGATGATGTTGGCCTCCGGGTGGGCCGCCTCGCTCACCAGCTGCGCGGCCTCGTTGATCTCGAAGAGACCGAGGTCGCTGCCGCCGGAGATGGAGAGCAGGACACCGCGCGCGCCGTCGATGGACGCCTCGAGGAGCGGCGAGGAGATCGCCATCTCCGCGGCGGCCACCGCGCGGTCGTCGCCGCGGGCCGATCCGATACCCATGAGCGCCGACCCGGCCTCGGACATGACCGACTTGACGTCGGCGAAGTCGAGGTTGATCAGACCCGGGGTGGTGATGAGGTCGGTGATGCCCTGGACGCCCGAGAGCAGTACCTGGTCGGCCGACTTGAACGCGTCGAGCACGCTGACCTGGCGGTCCGAGATGGACAGCAGTCGGTCGTTGGGAATGACGATGAGGGTGTCGACCTCTTCGCGGAGCTCGGCGATGCCGTCCTCCGCCTGGTTCGCGCGCCGCCGGCCCTCGAACGTGAACGGGCGGGTGACCACACCGATCGTCAGGGCGCCCAGCGAGCGGGCGATGTTGGCCACGACGGGTGCGCCGCCGGTGCCGGTGCCGCCACCTTCTCCGGCGGTGACGAAGACCATGTCGGCCCCCTTGAGGACCTCCTCGATCTCCTCACGGTGGTCCTCTGCCGCCTTTCGACCGACGGCCGGGTTCGCCCCGGCGCCGAGGCCACGGGTGAGTTCACGGCCGACGTCGAGCTTGACGTCGGCGTCGCTCATCAACAGTGCTTGCGCATCGGTGTTGATCGCGATGAACTCGACGCCCTTGAGGCCGACCTCGATCATTCGGTTGATGGCATTGACACCACCGCCGCCGACACCGATGACCTTGATGACTGCGAGGTAGTTCTGCGGTGCTGCCACGTCGAAGGCCTCTCGCCTCGAGTTACGTGTCGTCGCTTGGCGGTAGTCCCGCCGCGACGACGGATGCCGATTGGGACGGTCCGGACGCCGACCCGAACCCTAACGTTGAAGTTTAGGGTTACCAGTGTGTCTGCTTCTTGGACTCTTCCGAACAGGACACTAAGTCGACAAGTGGCGCACGTTCAACGAACACGCCGAACCTCCCGTTTTTCTTTTCACCCTATGTGATCACCCGTAGCGATGACCAACCAGGGTGCTGGCCAGGCCAAATGTGCGTCAACTCTTCGATACGGCCGGGGCGGTGGGTGCACTCACGTCGAAGTGCCCCGCTTTGGGCGCCGCATTCATGAGTGCGGTGAGGACTCGCGCCTTCACGGGCCCTTCTTCGGCGCTGCCCCACATCACCGTGCGCCCCCGGGTCAGTTCCAGGACGACGGAGTCGTACGACGAGATCCGTACGGCCTTCGTCTCCCCGGCCAGACGCGTCGGAAGGCCGCCCGCGACCCGGACCGCCTCCCGCAACAGACGGTCACTGCCGAAGCGGCGCAGGCTCGGCGACCGGTCGGATTCCAGTTCCAGCAGGGGCACGTGTCGCGGCGCTTCGTCCACCGTTGCGAAGCGCACGCCTTTCGCGTCCACTTCAATGAACTTTGCGCCCTTTTTCACCAACAGAACCGGCTTCCGTTCGGTCACTTTAAGTCCGATGCCGTGTGGCCATGACCGTACGACATCCACCGAGTCGATACGAGGCAACTTCTGGCGCAACCTGTCCGCCATGGCTTCGGTGTCCACGGAAATCAGCGGAGCGCCGACCGGAGCCGCCGCGGCTGCCTCCACCTCGGCCCGCGTCAGGACGTCCGTACCGGTGGTCGTCACCTGTTCCAGGCGCAGCCAGGAAGAGCCGTAGAGCACCCAGATTCCGCCTGCCGCGATCAGCGCCGCGACAACTGCGGCCAGGACCAGTCGCGTACGGCCGGTCAGCCGCCGCCCCTCGGGGCGGATGTGCGGCGGGCGGGCCGGAGTGTCGGCACGCTTGGCTGCGCCGCGCTGGGCGGTCGTCGGTCCGGCCACGCTCGCTCCTTCACCGGACCCGGGGCACGCGCCCCGGGTCCGCACCGCCTCACGCCTTGCGGCGTGCGGCAATCGCCTCGTACACCATGCCGACGAGCAGGTCGTCGGCGTCTCTGCGCCCGAACTCCGCGGCGGAACGGGACATCTCGTACAACCGGTGCGGATCCGACAGCACCGGAAGGACGTTGCCCTGCACCCACTCCGGGGTGAGCAGCGCGTCGTCCACCAGGAGACCGCCGCCCGCGTTGACCACGGGCTGGGCGTTGAGCCGCTGTTCGCCGTTGCCGATCGGCAGCGGGACGTAGGCGGCGGGCAGCCCGACGGCGGAGAGTTCGGCGACGGTCATCGCGCCGGCGCGGCAGAGCATCATGTCGGCCGCGGCGTACGCGAGGTCCATCCGGTCCACGTACGGTACCGGGATGTAGGGCGGCATCCCGGGCATGTTGTCGATGCGCGGCAATTCGTTCTTCGGGCCGACCACATGCAGGATCTGGATTCCGGACCGCTGGAGCAGCGGCGCGACCCGCTGGACCACCTCGTTGAGGTGGCGCGCGCCCTGCGAGCCGCCGGAGACCAGCAGCGTCGGCAGGTTGGGGTCGAGCCCGAAGGCCGCACGCGCCTCAGGGCGGGCCCGGGCACGGTCGAGGGTGGCGATGGTGCGCCGCAGCGGGATGCCGATGTAGCGGGCACCACGCAGCTTGCTGTCGGGGGTGGAGACGGCGACCCCGTGCGCGTAGCGCGAACCGATCTTGTTGGCCAGGCCCGGCCGGGCGTTGGCCTCGTGGACGACGATCGGCACCCCTGCCCGCTTGGCGGCGAGGTAGCCGGGCAGGGCGACGTAGCCGCCGAAGCCGACCACGCAGTCCGCCTTGGTGCGTTCCAGGATCTGCTCGGCCGCCTTGATGGTGCCGCGCAGCCGCCCCGGGACGGTGATCAGCTCAGGTGTGGGCTTGCGCGGCAGCGGCACGGCAGGGATCAGTGCCAGCTCGTACCCCCGCTCGGGTACGAGCCTGGTCTCGAGTCCGCGTTCCGTGCCGAGGGCAGTGATTCCCACGGTCGGGTCCTGCCTGCGCAGGGCGTCTGCGAGGGCAAGCGCGGGCTCGATGTGGCCGGCGGTCCCCCCACCGGCGAGTACGACATGCACCGAAATTCACCGCTCTCCGGACGGACGCTTCGTGACGCGCCGTCTCATCGTCTTCCATCTCACCCCGGGCCTCCGCATGGCCAGGGCCGCTTTCGCGGCGGGTTCCTCTCGCGCGAACGCGATCAGCAGCCCGACGGCGAACATGGTCGGCAGCAGGGCCGAACCTCCGTAGGAGAACAGCGGCAGCGGGACACCGGCGATCGGCAACAGGCCGAGCACCGCACCGATGTTGATCACGGCCTGCGCCGTGATCCAGGTGGTCACGCCTCCCGCTGCGTACCTCACGAAGGGGTCCTCCGTGCGTCCGGCCACGCGGATACCCGCATAGCCTAGGGCCGCGAACAGGGCGAGCACCGACAGCGTCCCCGCCAGACCCAGTTCCTCCCCGGTGATGGCGAAGATGAAGTCCGTGTGCGGTTCGGGGAGTTGACCCCATTTTTCCACACTCGCACCCAGCCCGGAACCGAACCATCCGCCGGAGGCCAGGGCATAGATTCCGTGCACCGCCTGCCAGCAGGAGTCGCCGGGACCCGGCTCGGAGGCACCGATGCAGCCGAGCCGTGACATCCGGTTGGGGCTGGTCTTGATCAGGACGAAGCCGATGAGCCCGGCGAAGGCGAGCACCCCGGCGAAGAGCCGGGTCGGAGCACCTGCCAGCCAGAGCAGGCCGAACAGGATCGCGGTGAGAATGATCGCAGTTCCCATGTCGCCGCCGAGCATGATCAGCCCGAGCAGCATGAAGGCGACGGGGACGAGCGGCACCAGCATGTGCTTCCACTGCGTCAGGAGCCGTTTGTCCTGTTTGCGGGCGATCAGGTCGGCGCCCCACAGAACGAGGGCGAGTTTGCCGAACTCGCTGGGCTGGAGCTGGAAGGGACCGCCCAGGTAGAGCCAGTTCTGGTTGCCGTTGACCGACATCCCTATCCCCGGAACCTGCACGAGCACCATCAGGAAGACGGATCCCATGAGGAGCGGGTAGGCCAGTGCCCTGTGCAGTTTGACGGGCATCCTGGAGGCCATCAGCAACAGCCCGGCCCCGATGACGGCGGCGAGGAACTGCTTCCGGAAGAAGTACGTACCGGGTTTGGCGAGCTCGAGCGCCTTGATCATGGAGGCGGAGTAGACCATGACGAGCCCGAGAACCGTGATCAGCAGGCTGGAGCCGAGGATCAGGTAGTACGCGGTCAGGGGGCGGTCCCAGGCCCTCCGCGCCTGCTCGTACATCCGCCGCACGGCGGCGAAGCGGGGCGGCCGGGACCCCGTGCCCGATCCGGCGCCACCGCTGCGGGGCACGGCGGGCCGCCGGGAGCCGACGGCCGGCCGGCTGCGCAGCGCGAGTCCGGGGGGCTGCGCGAGTCCGGAGGGCAGCCCGGGGCCACCGACGGCCGGCCGGGCGAGCAGGGGCGGGCTGAACGCCCGGCTGATCGCGGCGGTCACCCGTGAGCGGTCCGCTCCGCGCGGGGCTGGGCTCTCGTGGGCCGGCATTGTCGCTGTCCCCTCCACTGCTCGTGCCCGGGGCTGTTACCGGGGCGCCGGGGCCCGCGGCGGTGCCGCTCGCGCCCCGGGACTCCGGGACGGTACGACGCGGAGGCCGGGCCTGTCAGGCGCTCTCGGCGACGAGTTGGCGGACCGCGTCCGCGAACGCCTCGCCCCGCTTGTTGTAGTTGACGAACATGTCCATCGAGGCGCAGGCCGGTGCCAGCAGTACGGTGTCGCCCGGCCGGGCGAGACGTGCCGCTTCCCGGACCGCTTCGGACATCGCCCCAGTGTCGGTCCGGTCGAGGTCGACGACCGGTACCTCGGGGGCGTGTCGCGCCAGGGCTTCGCGGATCAGCGCCCGGTCGGCACCCATCAGTACGACGCCCCTCAGGCGCTTGGCCGCCCCGGTCACGAGCTCGTCGAAGGTGGCGCCCTTGGCAAGGCCGCCGGCGATCCAGACGATCGGGTCGTAGGCGGCGAGGGAGGCTTCCGCGGCGTGGGTGTTGGTCGCCTTGGAGTCGTCGATGTAGGTGACCTCGTCGACGTCCGCGATGTGCTCGATGCGGTGGGCGTCGGGGCGGAAGGCCCGCAGGCCGTCGCGTACGGCGGCCGGCTCCACGCCGAAGGCGCGGGCGAGGGCCGCGGCGGCCAGGGCGTTGGCGATGTTGTGCGGGGCCGGCGGGTTGACGTCGGAGACCTCGGCGAGCTCCTGCGCCTGCTTCTGGCGGTTGGCCACGAAGGCCCGGTCGACGAGGATGCCGTCCACCACGCCGAGCTGCGAGGGACCCGGCGTACCGAGGGTGAAGCCGATCGCCCGGCAGCCCTCCTCCACGTCGGCCTCGCGCACCAGGTCCTCGGTGGCGCCGTCCTGTGCGTTGTAGACGCAGGCGACGCTGTTGCCCTCGTAGATCCGGCCCTTGTCGGCGGCGTAACCGGACATGGAGCCGTGCCAGTCGAGGTGGTCCGGGGCCAGGTTGAGCACGGCCGCGGAGTGGGCGCGCAGGGAGGGCGACCAGTGGAGCTGGTAGCTGGAGAGTTCGACGGCGAGCACGTCGTACGTCTCCTCGCCGAGGACCGCGTCCAGGAGGGAGACGCCGATGTTGCCGACCGCGGCGGTGCGCAGCCCGGCCGCCTCCAGGATCGAGGCGAGCATCCGCACGGTCGTGGTCTTGCCGTTGGTTCCGGTGACCGCGAGCCAGGGTGCGGCATCGGGCCCCCGCAGCCGCCAGGCGAGTTCGACGTCACCCCAGACGGGGACGTCCGCCTCGGCGGCTGCCAGGAAGAGCGGCTTGTCGGGCTTCCAGCCGGGGGCCGTGACGATGAGCTCGGTGGACTCGGGCAGGGTGGCCCCGTCGCCGAGGCGCACGGTGATGCCGAGCGCCTCCAGTTCCGCCGCCTGGGCGCGGGAGCGCTCGTCGTCGCCGTCGTTGACGACGGTGACCAGCGCCCCGCGCTCGTGCAGGGCGCGGGCGGCGGGGATACCGCTGACGCCCAGTCCCGCGACGGTGACGTGCTTGCCCTGCCAGTCCGCGTTGCTCACTTCTTGGCTGCCCATCCTGCGTAGAAGAGGCCGAGTCCGACGATCACGCACATGCCCTGGATGATCCAGAAGCGGACCACGACAAGGACTTCGGACCACCCCTTGAGTTCGAAGTGGTGCTGGAGCGGTGCCATCCGGAAGACCCGCTTGCCGGTCATCTTGAACGAGCCGACCTGGATGACCACGGACATCGTGATCATCACGAAGAGGCCGCCGAGGATGGCGAGCAGGAACTCGGTGCGGGAGCAGATCGCGAGGCCCGCGAGCGCTCCGCCGAGGGCGAGCGAACCGGTGTCGCCCATGAAGATCTTCGCGGGCGAGGTGTTCCACCACAGGAAGCCGAAGCAGGCGCCCATGAGTGCCGAGGCGACGACCGCGAGGTCGAGTGGGTCGCGTACCTCGAAGCACGCTTCGGGGTTGGTCAGGGTGTTCGCGTTGGCGCAGGACTCCTGGAACTGCCACAGTCCGATGAAGGTGTACGCGCCGAAGACCATCACCGAGGCGCCGGTGGCCAGGCCGTCCAGGCCGTCCGTCAGGTTCACGCCGTTGGACATGGCGAGAATCATGAACAGCGCCCAGACGCAGAACAGCACCGGCCCGATGGACCAGCCGAAGTCCTCGACGAACGAGAGCTTGGTGGATGCCGGGGTGTTGCCGCGGATGTCCGCGAACTGCAGGGAGAGCACCGCGAAGGAGATGCCGACGATCAGCTGGCCGGCCATCTTCGCCTTGGCCCGCAGACCCAGCGATCGCTGCTTGACGATCTTGATGTAGTCGTCGAGGAAGCCGACGAGGCCCATCCCCGCCATCAGGAAAAGGACGAGGACGCCGGAGAAGCGCATCTCCTCGCCGGTGATCACCTTCGCCAGGACGTACGCGATGATCGTCGCCAGGATGAAGGCGATACCACCCATGGTGGGCGTGCCCTGTTTGCTGCCGTGGGACCGCGGGCCGTCGTCCCGGATGAACTGCCCGTAGCCCTTGCGGGCCAGGAGCTTGATCAGCAGCGGAGTGCCGACCAGGGTCAGGAAGAGCCCTATGGCCCCTGCGAAGAGGATCTGCCTCATCGGACGGCGACCTCGCCCTCGGTCGCGTTCTCCAGCAGTGCCAGGGCGACCTTCTCCAGGCCGACCGACCGGGACGCCTTCACCAGCACGACGTCTCCCGGGCGCAGTTCACTGCGCAACAGGTCGACGGCCGCCTGTGCGTCGGACACGTGCACCGACTCCTCACCCCACGAACCCTCGTTATATGCGCCCAGTTGCAGCCAGGAGGCTTCTCTTCCTCCGACAGCGACGAGCTTGCTGACGTTGAGCCGGACGGCAAGCCGTCCGACAGCGTCGTGCTCGGCGAGCGACGCGTCGCCGAGCTCGGCCATCTGACCGAGCACCGCCCACGTACGTCCCCCTCCTGCCCGTGAGGCTCTGCCCATGGCAGCCAGCGCACGCAGTGCGGCTCTCATGGATTCGGGGTTCGCGTTGTAGGCGTCATTGACGACCGTCACACCGTCCGGACGCTCGGTGACCTCCATGCGCCAGCGGGAGAGGGTGCCCGCCCCGGAGAGCGCCTCGGCGATCTCAGTCACGGACATGCCCAACTCATGGGCGACGGCGGCCGCGGCGAGCGCGTTCGACACGTGGTGCTCACCGTACAGGCGCAAGGTCACGTCGCTGCACCCGGTGGGTGTGTGGAGCGCGAAAGCGGGACGGCCGTCGTCCGTGAGCCGGACGTTCTCTCCCCGTACGTCCGCATCCGGGGCTTCTCCGAAGAGGATCACCCGCGCTTTTGTACGGGCGGACATGGCCCGCACGAGCGGATCGTCGGCGTTGAGCACGGCGACTCCGTCCTCGGGGAGGACCTCCACGAGCTCGCCCTTGGCCTGGGCGATCGCCTCCCGGCTGCCGAACTCGCCGAGGTGGGCGGTTCCCACGTTGAGGACCAGGCCGATCCTCGGCGGGGTGAGGCCGGCGAGGTAGCGGATGTGGCCGATTCCGCGGGCGCCCATCTCCAGGACGAGGTGTCGGGTCTCGGCGGTGGAGCGCAGCGCGGTGAGCGGCAGTCCGATCTCGTTGTTGAACGAGCCGAGGGTCCAGACGGTGGGTGCCTTGTGCTCGAGGAGCTGGGCGATCAGGTCCTTGGTGGACGTTTTTCCGGCCGAGCCGGTGAGCGCCACGACGGTCGTCCCGAGGCGCTCGACGACCGCACGGGCGAGCGTGCCGAGCGCCGACACGACGTCGTCGACGACGATCGCCGGGACACCGACGGGGCGGGCGGCGAGCACCGCTACCGCGCCCGCCTCGACGGCGCGCTGCGCGTAGTCGTGCCCGTCGACCCGCTCGCCGGCGAACGCGGCGAACAGGGAGCCCTCCTCCACCTCTCGGGAGTCGATGACGACGGGGCCGGTGACGGTGAGGGCCCGGTCCGGTATGTCGTGCGGCTGCCCGCCGACGATTTCGGCGATCTCGGCGAGTGAAAGGGCGATCACTTGGTCATCCCTGACTGTTGTTCTCGTGGGTGTGTGCGGCGCCCGCGCGTCCCATGGAGCGCTCGATGGCCTCGCGCAGGACCTGGCGGTCGTCGAAGGGGCGTACCACTCCGTGGATGTCCTGTCCCTGCTCGTGTCCCTTTCCGGCCACCAGTACGGTGTCGCCGGGTTCGGCGCGGGCCACCGCCGCGGCGATGGCGGCGGCGCGGTCCGCGTCGACGAGGACGTCGCCCCGTTCGTGGACGGGTACCTCCGCGGCGCCCGAGAGCATCGCGGCGAGGATGGCGAGGGGGTCCTCGGAGCGCGGGTTGTCCGAGGTCAGCACGGCGGTGTCGGCGAGCCGGGCCGCCGCCGCGCCCATCGGACCGCGTTTCGTCGTGTCACGGTCGCCGCCGCAGCCGAGCACGATGTGCACCCTGCCCTCGGTGACCTTCTGCAGGGAGCGCAGGACGGATTCGACGGCGTCGGTCTTGTGCGCGTAGTCGACGACCGCGAGGTACGGCTGTCCGGCGTCGACGCGTTCCAGCCGCCCCGGGACACCGGGGACCGCCGCGACACCGTCGGCGGCGATCTGCGGGTCGACGCCCGCGACGGCCAGGGTGACGATCGCGGCGAGGGAGTTGGCGACGTTGAACGGGCCGGGCAGCGGGGCTTTCGCGGTGATCTGCTCCCCCTTGGGGCCGATCACCGTGAAGGTGCTGCTCTGCGGGCCGACTTCGACGTCCTCGGCACGCCAGTCCGCGTCCGGGTGGCCCTCGGCGGAGAAGGTGACGACGGGGACGGTCGCCTCCGTGACCAGCCTGCGGCCGTACTCGTCGTCGAAGTTGACCACGCCGAGCCTGCTGCGCTGCGGAGTGAACAGCCTCGCCTTGGCCTGGAAGTAGTCCTCCATCCCGGAGTGGAACTCCATGTGCTCCGGGCTGAGGTTGTTGAACACGGCCACGTCGAAGACGCAGCCGTCGACCCGCCCGAGCACCAGGGCGTGGCTGGAGACCTCCATGGCGACCGCGTCGACACCGCGTTCGCGCATGACGGCGAACAGCGCCTGGAGATCGGTGGCTTCCGGGGTGGTGCGTTCCGACTTGATGCGCTCGTCGCCGATCCGCATCTCGACCGTGCCGATGAGGCCCGTACTGCGTCCGGCGCCGCGCAGACCCCCCTCGACCAGATAGGCCGTGGTGGTCTTGCCGGATGTTCCGGTGATGCCGATCTGCAGGAGACCGACGCCGGGCCGGCCGTAGATCTCGGCGGCGATGTCGCCCATCCGGCCGCGCGGGTCCTCGGTGACCAGGACGGGGATTCCGGTGGCGGCGGCGCGCTCGGCACCTGCCGGGTCGGTGAGGATCGCGGCCGCGCCGAGGCCTGCGGCCTGGGCGGCGAAGTCGGCGCCGTGGAAGCGGGCGCCGGGCAGGGCCGCGTACACGTCCCCGGGCCGCACGGCCCGGGAGTCGTGGGTGATACCGGTGACCTCACCGGATTCCTGCGGTCCGGCGCCGAGCCGGGCTGCCAGCTCTCCGAGGGAAGTCGGCCGGAGCCGGTCCGGTCGGGGCGCTCCCGGATAGTTCACAGGCGCGTCCTTCTGAGTGGTTTGGAACTGATCGGCGTGGGGCACGGCGGTGAGCGTACCGGGCGGACCCGGCCTCTCGCGAAGCGAGGGCCCAGGTTTGCGGTACTTCTCGTTCCGGTTCCGGTGATCCGGGGTGATCGTCGTCACTGAGGACATTCCGAGTCACTCGCCGGGCTTGAAGGACACCGGCAGCCTGGCGGGATCGCTGCCGGACGGTGCGGTCTGGAGCGTCTTCAGCGCGAACTCCATGACTTTCTTGTAGATCGGACCGCAGATCTGGCCGCCGAAGTAGCTGCCCCTGGTGGGGTTCTGGATGGCGCAGTAGACGGTGATCTGCGGGTCGTCGGCGGGGGCGAAGCCCGCGAAGGACGCCGTGTAGCCCTTGTAGATGCCGCGCACGGGATCCACACGGTTGGCCGTACCGGTCTTGCCCGCGACTCGGTAGCCCGGGATGTGCGCCTTCGTCCCGGTTCCCTCGCGGTCGTCGACCACGGACTCGAGCATGTTCGCCAGGGTCTTCGCCGTCTTCTCGCTGACCACCCGGGTCCGTTCGGGCGCGGCTCCAGCGGTGTAGCGGCCGTCCGCGCCCTTGGTCCCGCGGACGAGGGTCGGCTCGATCCTGACCCCTCCGTTGGCGATGGTCTGGTACACCGACGCCGCCTGCATGGCGTTGAGCGAGAGGCCCTGGCCGAACGGGATCGTGTACTGCTGCGAGGTGGACCAGTCGTGCGGCTTGGCGAGGATGCCCGGCGACTCGCCCGGGTAGTCCAGCCCCGTGGTGCTGCCGATGCCGAATTTGCGCAGGTACGAGTGGAGGACCTTGTTGGCCTCGGTCTGCGTCCTGCCGAGCTGTCCGGTGGCCAGGATCGTGCCGATGTTGCTCGACTTGGCGAGTACGCCGTTGAGCGTGAGGTACCAGGTGGGGTGGTCGATGTCGTCCCTGAACAGCCGGTCCCCCCGGTGCAGCCGGTTGGGGACGGTGACGTGGGTACCGGGGGTCGCGGCGCCCTCCTCCAGTACCGCGGCCATGGACATGACCTTGCTCGTGGACCCGGGCTCGTACACGTCCTGGAGCGCCGCGTTCCCGAGAGCCGCCGAGTTGACCTGCGAGAGGTCGTTCGGGTCGTAGCCGGGGGCGTTGGCCATGGCCAGCACCTCGCCGGTCCTCGTGTTCTGGACGATCACATAGCCGCGGTCCGCCCTGGACTTCTTCACCTGGTCGGCGATGGCCCGCTGGGCGGCCCACTGGATGTCGCGGTCGATCGTCAGCTCGATGTCGGTGCCCGCGACGGCCGGGATCTCCTTGGTACCCGCGGTCGGTACGGGGCGGCCGCCGGCCTGGGCGTACCGGATCTTGCCGTTCTCGCCCTCGAGCCGGCCGTTCAGCTGGGCTTCCAGTCCGCCGCCGCCCTTGCCCTCGGCGTTGACGAATCCCAGTATCCCGGCGGCGAGATCGCCGTTCGGGTAGACCCGCCTGGTGGTGGGCTCCTGGAGGACTCCGGCTAGGACGTTCGCTCCCGTGCCGCCGTCGGCCTTGTCCTTCGCCGCCTTCTCGGCGAACACGGACTTGAGGTCCTTGATCTGCTTCCAGACCTGCGGGGTCTGCCTGCGGGCCAGCACGGTGTAGCGGCTGTCGGGGGCCGAGAGCTTCTTCGTCAGTTCCGCGGCGTCCTTGCCGAGGATCGGGGCGAGCAGGGCCGCCGCCTGGTGCGGCGCGTCGGGGGCCTTGCTGTCCTCGGGGGTGAACAACTTGGGGTCGGCCGTGATGTCGTGCGCGTCGACGCTGGTCGCCAGGGCGATGCCGCTGCGGTCGGTGATCTCACCGCGCTCGGCGGCGATCGTGTACTCGAGATAGCGGTTCTTCTCCGCCTTGGCCGAGTACGTGCCGGCGTCGACCGCCTGCACCTGGAGCAGCCGGACGACGAACGCCAGCATGACGAGCGTCAGGCAGAGGCTGATCAGGCGCAGCCGTGGGCGCGGGCTGCCCAGGCGGATGGACTGCGGGGAGCCTCCGCGAGACGCCGTTCCCCGCGGGCGCCGCGACGACGGACGCGGGCGCCCGGCCCCGGGACGGGCGGAGGGCCGGGGGCGGCCGCTTCCGCCTGCCGCCTTACGGGGACGCGCGGGGCCGGGCACACGGCGGCGCGGCGGTTCCTTGGACGGCACTGCGTCACCTGCCGGAGCTCGTCGGGGGCAAAGTCGTGGGAGTCGCGGACGGCGGCGGGGCGGCTGCGGAACCGGAGGGAGACGGGGGTACGGACCCTGGCGGCGAGGCGGTCACCGGGGGCCGGCCCGCGCTGCCCGCCGGGCTCGTGTCCGGTTTCGGGGCTGCGGCGGGGGACAGCTCAGCGGTGACGCGCTCGGGAACGCCGCGGATGGTGCCGTCCGGGTTCAGGAACACGGGGCTGCCGCCGGGCACCATCCCGAGTTCCCGGGCGCGCCGTTCGAGCGCGTCCGGCTCCGAGTAGCTGTCGACGTCGCGCTGCAAGGCCTGCTGCTCGTCGGTGAGATCGGTGGTCTCCCGCTTCAGCTTGCTCAGCCTGAACGATCCTTCGTTGAGCGCCGAGTTCAGCAGGAGCAGCGAGATCAGGCCACCGGTGAGGAGCAGCACGACCAGCAGGACGAAGGGGGTACGGGCCGCCTTGCTCGGGCCCGACGGCATCAGCCGGGCGAGCCTTCCCGCCCGCCCCTTCAACTGCTCGGCCGCCTTGGTCACCGCAGTTCCCCCGCCTTCCCCGGTGTCTCCTCGGCCCTGTGGTGCGCGCTCATCGCTCCTCCGCGCGGATCCGCTGGGCGCCGCGCAACCGGGCGGGGGCGGCCCGCCGGTTCTCGGCGACCTCCTCCTCGGTGGGCAGCTCCGCTCCGCGGGTCAGCAGCTTCAGCCGGGGCTGGTAGCGCTCGGGTACGACGGGCAGACCGGGCGGCGCCGTGTTGGCCGCGCCGGCCGCGAAGACCTGCTTGACCAGCCGGTCCTCCAGCGAGTGGTACGAGAGGACGGCGATGCGGCCGTCCACCGCGAGGCTCCCCACAGCGGCCGGAACGGCTCGCTCCAGGACGGTGAGCTCCCCGTTGACCTCGATGCGCAGTGCCTGGAAGGTGCGCTTGGCCGGATTGCCTCCGGTGCGCTTGGCGGCCTGGGGCAGCGAGTCCCGGATGAGCTCCACGAGGCGGGCGCTGTTGGTGAACGGTTCCTTCTCGCGCTCGCGTACGACGGCGGAGACGATCCGCTTGGCCTGCTTCTCCTCGCCGTACGCGCGGAGGATCCGTACGAGCTCGCCCGGCGCGTAGGTGTTGAGCACCTCTGCCGCGCCGATGCCCGTCGTCTGGTCCATGCGCATGTCGAGCGGGGCGTCCTGGGCGTACGCGAACCCTCGGTCCGCCTCGTCCAGTTGCATGGAGGAGACGCCGAGGTCGAAGAGCACGCCCTGGACCTTGGGGACGCCGAGCCGGTCGAGCACCTCGGGCAGTTCGTCGTAGACGGCGTGGACCAGCGTGGCCCGGTCGCCGAACGGGGCGAGGCGCTCGCCGGAGAGCCGCAGCGCCTCCTTGTCGCGATCCAGCGCGATCAGCCGGACCGCCGGGAAGGCGGCGAGCAGGGCCTCGCTGTGCCCGCCGAGCCCGAGGGTGCAGTCCACGACCACCGGTGGCTGCGGTCCTGCCACCTCCAGAGCCGGGGCCAACAGGTCCAGGCACCGCTGGAGCATCACCGGGACATGTCGGGTCTGGCTCAATGCGCCCTCTCAGGCTCAGTCCCGTGTGGCCGCACGTGCGGTCTGGTCCCCGCCCGCTCGGAAGGGGAGGCCCGCCGGCGCCGGGGAAGGGGCGTCGGCCGACCGGCGAGCGGGAGAGGGCCGGGCCGCATGTACGCCGCACATCACGGGGAATTCGAAACGTGCTGAAATATGCAGAATGTGCAGGCGTGTCGGTAACTTCGCGTCACTTTAGTCCACCCTGCCATTCGATCGATTCACGATCAACGAACCGGACAGCGCGTCGCACCACCCTCTGCGGACCCGGGACTCACCCGTGCGGGTGCAGGACTGTGAGGTCTGTGGATTACCTCACAACAAGTCTCGTTGACGTTCTTTGTCCCCTTCCACAGCACGCCGATGGCGACCGTGACAGCTAACGTCGTATCCATGTCGACTTCCGCGCAGTCTTCCGCCGAGCCCATTGCTTCCACGACAGGGACGGCCCGTTCGGGCGGTACGGTCACCGACCGGCTGGTCGAAGCGAACGCCCGTTATGCGGACGAGTTCAGCGACCCCGGCATGGACGCGCGACCGGTGCTCCACGTCGCCGTCGTCGCCTGCATGGACGCCCGCCTCGACCTCCACAAGGCGCTCGGCCTGGAGCTCGGCGACTGCCACACCATCCGCAACGCGGGCGGTGTGGTCACGGACGACGTCATCCGGTCGCTGACCATCAGCCAGCGGGCGCTCGGCACCCGCAGCGTCATACTCATCCACCACACGAACTGCGGCCTCGAATCGCTCACCGAGGACTTCCGGCAGGAGCTGGAGCACGAGGTCGGGCAGCGGCCGGTCTGGGCGGTCGAGGCCTACAAGGACGCGGACCAGGACGTACGGCAGTCGATGCAGCGCGTGCGCACCTCGCCGTTCCTCCTGCACACGGACGACATCCGGGGGTTCGTCTTCGACGTGACGACCGGCCTGCTCCGCGAGATCCTTCCCGCCTCCTGACTCTCCGGCCCCGGCTCACCCATCGACATACGGGCCACACCCGACATATCGCGCCCACTTATCCACAGGCGAGTGACACGAAGCGGTAACGGCAACAAGAATGCGGGTGTGACACCTCTCCGGGTCTTCCGGAGAGTGTCCGTATTTCGGGGCGGGCCGGGCAGCTTTGCGTGTCGGCCCGTGCACAAGGGGCCGAGGAGGGCCGGGTGACGACCTATGACGATCGAGCGAGCCTCACAGATCTGACCACCACAGTGGAGCAGGTGCGCAGGTCGGTGGAAGGTGTGATCGAGGGCAAGCCTGAGGTCGTACGGCTTTCGCTGACCGTATTGCTCGCGGAGGGACACCTCCTCATCGAAGATGTGCCCGGGGTCGGCAAGACGATGCTGGCCAAGGCGCTGGCGCGGTCCATCGACTGCTCGGTGCGGCGTATCCAGTTCACGCCCGACCTGCTGCCTTCGGACATCACCGGGGTGTCGATCTTCGATCAGCAGCGACGGGACTTCGAGTTCAAGCCGGGCGCGATCTTCGCCCAGATCGTGATCGGCGACGAGATCAACCGAGCGTCGCCCAAGACCCAGTCCGCGCTGCTGGAGTCGATGGAGGAACGTCAGGTCACGATCGACGGCCAGACCTACGAACTGCCCAACCCGTTCATGGTGGTGGCCACCCAGAACCCGGTGGAGATGGAAGGCACCTATCCGCTGCCCGAGGCGCAGCGCGACCGGTTCATGGCCCGGGTGTCGATCGGTTACCCCAGCCCGGAGGCCGAGCTCCAGATGCTGGACGTACACGGCGGGGTCTCACCGCTGGACGACCTGCAGCCGGTGGCGCACGCCCACGACATCGTGAAGCTGATCGACGCGGTGCGCACGGTCCACGTGGCCGATTCCGTGCGCCGGTACGCGGTGGACCTCGTCGGGGCCACCCGTCAGCACCCGGATCTCAGACTCGGGGCCTCGCCCCGCGCCACCCTCCACCTCCTGCGTGCGGCGAAGGCCTCGGCGGCCCTCAGCGGGCGGGAATACGCCCTGCCGGACGACGTCCAGGCCCTCGCGGTGGCCGTGCTCGCGCACCGGCTGCTGCCCACGGCCCAGGCACAGCTCAACCGGCGCACGGCGGAGCAGGTCGTGCTGGAGATCCTTCAGCGCATCCCCGTGCCGACGTCCGGTGCCGTCACGGCTGCCCCGGCGGCGCCGCAGCACCAGCCCGGCCGCCCGGTCTACGGCCAGCCCGGCGTACGGCGGCTGTGATGGCGGCCGGGGTTCCCGGTCCCGTGGACGACGGCGACGACAAGGGCAGCCTGCGTGCGGCTCTGAACGGTCTGACGACACGGGGGCGGTCCTTCCTGGCCGCCGGTGTCGCCGCCGCGGTCTGCGCCTATGTGCTGGGCCAGGGTGACCTGCTGCGGGTCGGACTGCTGCTGGCGGTGCTGCCCCTGGTCTGCGTGACCGTGCTCTGCCGCACCCACTACCGGGTCGCGGGAAGCCGGCGGCTGGCGCCGTCCCGGGTGCCCACGGGCTCGGAGGCCCGGGTCCACCTGCGGATGGACAATCTGTCCCGGCTGCCCACGGGCCTGCTGATGCTCCAGGACCAGGTGCCGTACGTGCTGGGTCCCCGGCCCCGGTTCGTACTCGACCGGGTGGAGGCGGGCGGCAAGCGTGAGGTGTCCTACCGGGTCAGGTCCGATCTGCGCGGACGTTACCCGCTCGGTCCGCTGCAGTTGCGGCTCAGCGACCCGTTCGGGATGTGCGAGCTGACCCGTTCCTTCAGCGCGTACGACACCCTCGTCGTCATACCGCGCACCGAGGCACTGCCGACGCTGAGGCTGGCGGGCGAGGCCTCCGGGTACGGCGAGGGGCGGCAGCGTTCACTGGCGCTGGCCGGTGAGGACGACATCATTCCCCGCGGCTACCGGCACGGGGACGATCTGCGGCGGGTGCACTGGCGCTCCACCGCGCGCTACGGCGAGCTGATGGTGCGCCGCGAGGAGCAGCCGCAGCGGGCCAGGTGCACGGTTCTGCTGGACACCCGGCGGATCGCGTTCCGGGGGGCAGGTCCGGACTCCGCCTTCGAGTGGGCGGTGTCGGCGGCTGCCTCCTCTCTTGTGCACATGCTGGAGCGCGGCTTCGCCGTGCGTCTGCTGACGGACGACGGCGGTTCCGTGCCGGGCGAGGGCTCCGACGGATTCGCCGGGGCGACCCAGGGGTCCGCGGACTCGGCGGGGCTGATGATGGACACCCTCGCGGTCGTCGACCACTCCGACGGGGGCGGTCTGTCCCGCGCCTACGACGTGCTGCGCGGGGGCAACGAGGGTCTGCTGCTGGCGTTCTTCGGTGATCTGGACGAGGAGCAGACGGCGTTGGCTGCCCGTATGCGGCAACGCAGCGGCGCCGCTGTGGCGTTCGTGCTGGACAGTTCGGAATGGGTGCGCGACGGGGACAAGGTGCCTCCCGCGCCGGCCGACGACCGCTTGAGGTTGCTGCGCGAGGCGGGCTGGACCGCGGTGGCGGTGCCGGCCGGGGCGGAGTTCTCCCGGCTGTGGCAGCAGGCGGGCCGGCAGGACTCCGGCCCTCACCCGGCAGCGGCCGGCGGAACGACAGGGTTCTCTGGGGGATGGTCATGAGCGGTCGTACGCGGCTGACGCTGTGCGCCTTTGTGGCGACGCTGATGGCGGCGGGGGCTCTGCTGCCGCTGGTCGAGACGGCGAAGTGGCTCGTCCAGGCCGCTTTCCTGCTGGGGATCCAGAGCGGTGTGGGTGCGCTCACCCGCCGGGTGCCGCTCGCACGGATTCTGACGGTCTCCGCGCAGTTGCTGGTCACGCTGCTGCTGCTGACGATGGCCTTCGCCTCGGAGGAGGCGCTGTTCGGTCTGTTCCCCGGACCCGAGGCCGTGCAGCGGCTGGCGGACCTGCTGACGGCGGGCGCCGACGACGTCGGCCGGTACGCCATACCCGCTCCGGCGTCCGACGGCATCCGGTTGATGCTGATCGGCGGCGTGCTGCTGATCGGGCTCGCCGTGGATGCTCTCGCGGTGACCTTCCGTACCGCGGCGCCTGCCGGGCTGCCTCTGCTGGCGCTCTACTCGGTCGCGGCGGGGCTCAGCGACGGAGGAGCGGGCTGGCTCTGGTTCCTGCTCGCCGCGTGCGGCTATCTGCTCCTGCTGCTGGCCGAGGGCCGTGACCGGCTGTCCCAGTGGGGGCGGGTCTTCAGCGGTACGTCCCGCTCGTCGGGCGGTCTGGCGGCCGGGCTGGAAGGGCCTTCGGGCCCTCTGGCGCCGGTCCGCACGGGGCGTCGCATCGGTGCGGTGGCGCTGGGCATCGCCCTGGTGGTCCCTGCGGCGCTGCCCGCCCTGGACGGCGGGCTGCTGGGCGGCACGGGCGGCGGTACGGGCAAGGGCACCGGCGGGGGCACGATCTCCGCGGTCAACCCGCTGGTCTCGCTGCAGAACAACCTGAACCAGCCGGAGAACCGGCAGGTGATGTCGTACCGCACCGACTCGGCGAACCCCGAAGACTTCTATCTGCGCATCCAGGCCCTGGATCAGTTCAACGGGAGCGAGTGGCGGCCTTCGACCCGCCGTCTGAAGGATGTGCCCGACCGGTTGCCGCAGCCGGCCGGGCTGGGCTCCGACGTCGCCTTCACGGAGATCCTGACGAACATCTCCGCTTCGGGCTCGTACCGGCAGACGTATCTGCCGCTCCCTTATCCGGCGAGCGAGGTGGACATCAGCGGTCGCTGGCGGTTCGAACCGGAGGGACGCACCCTTGTCGGGGACGACGGCCAGACGACGCGAGGCGTCCGGTACGAGGTGAGCAGTCTGCTCGTGCAGCCGACGGCCGACCAGCTCGCCGGGGCGCTGGCTCCGCGTTCGGAGCTGGCGCGTGAGTACACCCGGGTGCCCGGCTCGCTGCCCGACGTGGTCCTGAAGACCGCCGAACGGGTGACGAAGGGGGCGGCCAACGGATACGAGCAGGCCGTCAAGCTCCAGGACTGGTTCGCGTCGGGGGGCGGTTTCCGTTACGACACGACGGTGACGTCGGGGACCGGCACGGCGGCGATCGAGCGGTTCCTCAAGGACAGGGAAGGCTTCTGCGTCCACTTCTCGTTCACGATGGCCGCGATGGCCAGGACGCTGGGCATTCCGGCGCGGGTCGCTGTGGGCTTCACACCCGGCACGGTCCAGGCGGACGGTTCCGTGTCGGTCGGGCTGCGTGATGCGCACGCCTGGCCGGAGCTGTATTTCGAAGGGGTGGGCTGGACCCGCTTCGAGCCGACCCCGTCCCGGGGCACCACCCCCTCGTACACCAGGCAGGACGTTTCCCCGGACGACACGAACGATCAGGCGCTGCCCTCCGCGGGTGCCTCCTCAGCGCCCACGGCCGCTCCGTCCGCCTCGGAATCGTGCCCGGCACAGATGCGCCGCCAGGGTGAGTGCGGTGCGTCGGCGGCTCCCGGTGCGCTGGACTCGGCCGATCCGGGGACGCCCACGGGAACCGTGGTTCTGGTGGTGCTGGGTGCCCTTCTGGTGCTCGTCATCCCGTTCCTGCCGATGCTCTGGCGTCTTCGGGCCCGTGCACGGCGGCTGGGCTCCTCCGGTGGCCGTACGCCCGCGGATGCCACGGCCAGGGTCATGGCCGCGTGGCGGGAACTCACGGACACGGCCTGGGACCACGGCATCGAACCCGACGAGTCGCAGACGCCGCGCAAGGCCGCGGCACGCCTCGTACGGCTGGGGAAGCTCACCGGCACGGCGGCGTCCGCGGCCCACCGGGTGGCGGGCGCGGTGGAGCAGGTGCTGTACGCGCCCGAGCCCCTGGCACCGGCCGGTTCGGCCGAGGACGTCCTGGCCGTCCAGGCGGGGCTGCGAGGCTCGGCCGGCCGCCTGGGACGGCTGCGCGCGACGGTCGCGCCACGTTCGGCCGTTCGGGTGATCTGGACGATTTCGGAACGCCGCGCGGCGTTCCGCCTGCGGTGGATGGACCGTCCTGGCCGGGAGCGCTGGGCCACCCGCCTGCGCCGCCCCTCCCGCCAGCAGGGCTGACCGCCGGGACCCGGACAAGGACCGGCGGCCCGGGGTCAGGCGGCAACCGGCTGCCCGGGGGCAGGCAGCCCGAGCGAGGACCGGCGGGAGCCGGGGGCCAGGGCCAGGCGGCGACCGGGTGGGCGCCGGGGCCGACAGCCCGAGTCGAGGACCGGCGGGAGCCGAGGGCCCTGGACCGGTGGGGGCCAGGACCGGCAGCCCGGGCGACGGGTGGCGGCGCACATGACGAGTGAGGGGCGGCCGCAGAGATGCGGCCGCCCCTCACTCATGAGTCCTGCAGCAAGTTTCGGTGTTCACGGTACGGATCAGGGCCGGGCGGACCGATGCCTGCCGAACCGGGGGTTCACTGGCCCTGTTCGTCGCGGCGGCGCTGCCACCGTTGCTCGATCCGGTTCATCATCGACCGGCGCTGCTTGGGATGTCGGCGTTCGCCTCCGCCCCCGCTCCCCGTCTGCGGCTGCTCGCCGGGCTTGGGCGCCTTGCGCCACCCGGTGACAACCAGCACGGCGCAGCCCAGCATGACCAGGAATCCCACCACGCTGATCCAGGTCTGCTTAAAGACCATTCCGGCCATGAGGAGCGCGATACCCACCAGAAAACCGGCCACCGCCTGGTAGACCCGTCGCCGGGTGTACCTGCGCAGCCCGCTTCCCTCAAGCGCTGTCGCGAACTTGGGATCTTCGGCGTACAGCGCTCGCTCCATCTGCTCGAGCATTCGCTGCTCGTGCTCCGAGAGCGGCACGGAGTCCTCCTCGTCGTCGGCCGCGGGGGGCGACCGGTATGCGGCCCTTCCAGAATAGGCAGGGATTCGCCCCCGTGAAACCCGCCCTCTAGCCATAGCCAGTCCGGACCGCCATGTCGGCCGGCTGCTGAGGCGTAGATTCCCCGACCGCCGATCCGTCATGCCGGATGGTGTCACCCGATCATACGGGGCCTGCGCCCCGATCGGGTGTTCTGGGCCGTACTCCGTCTGCAGCTGCGTTGCTGATCAGCCGTGCTCCGGTCGCTCCACGGCCACGTTTCGGCCGTGTCCGCGTCATGGCTCAGACGCGCTTCTCGCCCAGAACGTGCAGCTGGGTCGCCACCGAATGGAACGCCGGCAGTTCCGCGACGGCTGCCTCCAGCCTCAGGAGCGCATCGAGCGCGCCGGGCTCGGTGTCCACGAGAACCCCCGGCACGAGGTCCGCGAAGACCCGCACGCCGTGGACCGCGCCGACCTCTACCCCCGCGGCCGACACCAGCTCGGCGAGCTGGTCGGCGGTGAACCTGCGGGGCACGGGGTCGCCCTCCCCCCATCGTCCCGAAGGGTCCGTCAGCGCCTGCTTGGCCTCGGTGAAGTGCCCGGCGAGCGCGCGGGCCAGGACGGCACCGCCGAGCCCGGCACCCAGCAGGCTGAGCGCGCCGGAGGGACGGAGCGCGTCGACCGCGATCCGTACGCCTTCGGCGGGGTCGTCCACGTACTCCAGGACGCCGTGGCACAGGACCGCGTCGTAGCCGGTGCGCTCCACGACGTCGAACAGGCCGAGGATGTCGCCCTGGACGCCGCGGACCCGGTCGGCCACCCCGGCCTCGGCGGCGCGGCGCTCCAGCGCGAACAGCGCGTTGGGGCTGGGGTCGACGACGGTGACCCGGTGACCGAGACGGGCGACGGGCACCGCGAAGTTGCCGGTGCCGCCGCCCGTGTCCAGCACGTCCAGGGCGTCCCTGCCGGTCGCCTTGACGCGGCGCTCCAGAGTGTCCTTCAGGACCTCCCAGACCACGGCGGTACGGAGGGAGGCACGGGGGCGCAGCTGGTCCGACACGGCAGTTGACTCCTCGGCACGATGCCGCCACGGACGGCGGAGCGTGAACGGTGCAGGTGGTACGGGCTCTCCACCCTATTGCCTTGCACCGCCGTCCCGGTCACCCCGCGTCGGACCACCTCCCGACTGTTACCGGGGCCGGTCCTTGCGGGGTTGCGGAAGGACCGGCTGGAGCGCCAGTAGCCGCTCGACCAGACGCAGGAACATGGCGGCGTCCCGCAGCAGATCGTCGGCGTCACGGCTGGTGGCCGCGCCCGGTATCCCGGCCTCCGCCCGGGCCCTGCGCCGGGCCCCGGAGGCGAACAGGGCGCTCCATTCGGTGAGTTCGGGCGCTATTTCCGGCAGGACTTCCCAGGCGCTGCGGATCCTCTCCCGGCGGCGCCTGCTGGTTTCGGGACGGCCACGGGCGGCGAGCACGGCGGCTGCCGTACGCAGCGCGGCGAGGTGAGCGGTGGCGTACCGCTCGTTGGGCACGTCGAGTACGGCGGCCTCGTCCAGGCCGGAACGGGCCTGGACGAGCAGATCGAGAGCGGCGGGCGGCGCAGTGGTGCGACGCCTAACGGGGTGGACGTCGGTTGCCGGACCGGTCAGTGAGGGGGCAGGGCTGCCTGCGCGGCGCCGTGGAGCGGCGGCTGCGGACGAGCTGGCCATGACGAACCTCCTGTCGTCGTGTGACGGCTTCGTGGCCGTATGTATCCATCGTGACGGCCACCACTGA
Source organism: Streptomyces sp. NBC_00887 (assembly GCF_045207585.1). Taxonomy (NCBI): domain Bacteria; kingdom Bacillati; phylum Actinomycetota; class Actinomycetes; order Kitasatosporales; family Streptomycetaceae; genus Streptomyces; species Streptomyces sp. NBC_00887. The sequence continues at coordinate 7,890,652 of NZ_CP108788.1, read as the reverse complement.
CAATCCCTTCCGTACCGCCACTGACCTGGCACTTTGCTTCGAGCGCGAGTTCGGGCTAGCTTTTTGCACTGACTGGTCAGTGCAAAATGGGGGGTGGGGTTGTGGACAGCCCGCACGGGGCGGAAGTGAGCGCCGAGGACTTCGGGCTCGAAGGGCCGCGCGGCTGGGCCTTCCGGGGTGTGGACTTCACCGCGGATCCCGGGACGCTCGTCGCGATCGAGGGCCCGTCCGGGTCGGGCCGCACGTGCCTGCTGCTCGCGCTCACCGGCCGGATGCGCTCCACTCAGGGGCACGCGGAGGTCGGCGGTCTGCGCGTGCCCGGCCGGCTCGCCGCCGTCCGAAGGATCAGCGCGCTGGGCCCGGTGCCCGGGGTCAGCGAACTCGACCCCGCCTTCACCGTCGCCGAGCATCTGCGCGAACGGGCCCTGCTGCAGCGCCGCTTCGACGGATCGCTGCGCACCCTGCTGGAGCCCCGGGCCCGGCGGACCGCGACGGCCCGGGCGACCGTCGACGCCGCGCTGGAGGCCGTCCGCCTGGACACCTCGGCCCTGCCCAAGGCCGAACGGACCTCCGTACGGGACCTGGAGCGGCTCGAAGCCCTGCGGCTGTCCGTCGCCCTTGCGCTGATGGCCCGGCCCCGGCTCCTCGCGGTGGACGACACCGACCTCAAGCTCTCGGACGCGGACCGTGCCGAGGCCTGGGCCCTGCTGGGCGCCCTCGCGGACGCCGGGACGACGGTGCTCGCCGTGTGCAGCGAGGCACCTGAGAACGCGTTCACCGTACGGACCGGAACCCCCGACACCAGCGAGAACGCACCGACCGAGGACGACACGACCGGAGAGGGGACGGCCGATGCGATCGCCGAAACTGGCCGCGCTTGAGCTGAGGCGTTTCGGAAGGGGCCGGATGCCGCGGGCCGCACTGGTGGCCCTCCTGCTGCTCCCCCTGCTGTACGGCGCCCTGTACCTGTGGTCCTTCTGGGATCCGTACGGGCGGCTCGACAGGATCCCCGTCGCGCTCGTCAACGACGACAAGGGCGCTAGCGCGGAGGGCAAGCGCGTCGCGGCAGGTGACGAGATAGCCGGCAGGCTCCTCGACTCCAAGGTCTTCGACTGGCACGAGGTCGACTCCGCCGAGGCCCGCAGGGGCGTCGAGGACGGAACGTACTACCTCTCTCTGACCATGCCGGCCGACTTCAGCAGGCGGATCGCATCGAGTTCCGGCGACTCCCCCGAGACGGGCGCCCTGCAGGTCCGTACGAACGACGCCAACAACTACATCGTCGGGCAGATCTCCCGGACCGTGTTCGCCGAGGTCCGCAGCGCCGCGTCGACGAAGGCCTCGCGCGGTTTCCTCGACCGGATCTTCATCAACTTCTCCGGCCTCCACGACGCGACGGCGAAGGCCGCCGCGGGCGCCGACGACCTCAAGGGCGGCGTCGCCAGGGCGAAGAAGGGCTCGAAGGACCTCGCGGTCGGGCTCAAGGACGCCAAGTCGGGCAGCGGCACGCTGTCCGCCGGGATCGTCAGGCTCAACAAGGGCGCCGGCGACCTCGAGACCGGATCCCGGCAGGTCGCCTCCGGTACCCAGCTCCTCGCCGACAAGGTCAACAAGGTGGCCGGCGATGTCCGTCCGTTCCTGAAGGACAACGGCAGGACGATCGGGGACACGGCGCGGCTGGTCGCCGACTCCTCGAAGACCGTGCGGGACAACCTCGACCTGCTGGTCGAGGCCGCGCCCACCGCGTCGGCCGCCGCACACGCGGCCTCCGACGATCTGGCCGACGTCCACCGCATCCGCTGCACGGAGCAGCCGCTGCCCGACCCCGGTGTGTGCCCGCAGCTGAAGCGCGCCAAGACCGCGGCTGCCGATGTCGCGAAGGTCTCCGACGACCTGAACACCCTGGTCACCAACCAGAACGGGGACCTGAAGAAGCTGCGCGCCCAGCTGACCACCCTTCAGAAGCAGGCCGACGCCCTCGCCAGGCGCTCGCCGAACCTGGACACGGACCTGGAGTCCGCCGTCTCGAAGATCAACTCGCTCAACACCGGTGCCCACAAGGTCGCCAAGGGCGCCGACGCACTCCACACGGGGCTCGGCACCGCGAAGACCGGGTCCGCGGATCTGGACAGCGGGCTCTCGAAGCTCAAGAAAGGGGCCAAGAGTCTGGACGGCGGGCTGTTCCGGCTCAGTGACGGGTCCGCGACCCTGGCCCAGGGGCTGAACGACGGTGTCGGCAGGATCCCCGACTACGACAAGAAGGACCGCGACGCCCGTACCGGTGTCATGGCCGACCCCGTGCAGCTTGCCTCCTCGTCGCTGCACGCGGCTCCCAACTACGGCACCGGCTTCGCCCCGTACTTCATCCCGCTCTCCCTCTGGGTGGGGGCGATGGTGGCGTACATGCTGATCCAGCCGCTCAACCGGCGCGCGCTCGCGGCCGGTGCACCGGCCTGGCGCATCGCCTTCGCCGGCTGGCTGCCGGTCGCCGCCATCGGCCTGCTCCAGGTCGTCGCCCTGATGTCCGTGCTGCACTGGCGGCTCGGCCTGCAGATGGCGCACGCCGCCGGGACGATCGGCTTCCTGGCCCTGGTCACCTGCTGCTTCGCCGCGATCGTCCAGTGGCTGAACGCCCGCTTCGGCGCGGCGGGAAGGATCCTCGTGCTGGCGGTGCTGATGCTCCAGCTGACCTCCGCAGGCGGCACGTACCCCGTCCAGACCAGCCCCGGCTTCTTCGGCGCGATCCACCCCTACCTGCCGATGACGTACGTCGTGGAGGGGCTGCGCAGGCTGATCACCGGGGGTGGTCTCGGACCGGTCTGGCAGGCCTGCGCCGTGCTGCTGGCCTTCACCGCGGGCGCTCTGGCACTGACCGCGCTCTCCGCCCGCCGCAAGCAGGTGTGGACCCTGGACCGGCTGCATCCGGAGCTCAGTCTGTGAGCTCGCCGGGACCTGTGAGAATCGACCGTATGGACAGCAGTAGCACCACACGCCGCAAGGCCACGCGGCAGAAGCTCTACGAGGCGGCTGTGACCCTCATCGCGGAGAAGGGCTTCTCGGCGACCACGGTGGACGAGATCGCCGAGCGTGCCGGGGTGGCCAAGGGCACGGTCTACTACAACTTCAAGAGCAAGACCGAACTCTTCGAGGAGCTGCTGCGGCACGGCGTCGGACTGCTCACGCAGTCGCTCCGCTCCGCGGCCGAGGAGACCGACGAGCGCGACGGCACCCGGGTGGAGGCCCTCGACGCGATGATCCGGGCCGGTCTGGTCTTCATCGACCGCTACCCGGCCTTCACCCAGCTGTACGTCGCCGAGCTCTGGCGCACCAACCGCGCCTGGCAGTCGACACTCCTGGTGCTGCGCCAGGAAGCCGTCGCGGTCGTCGAGGGGGTGCTCCGGGAAGGTGTCGCGAACGGTGAGCTCAGCGAGGAGATCGACATCCAACTGACGGCCGCCGCCCTCGTCGGGATGGTCCTCGTGGCGGCGCTCGACTGGCAGGCGTTCCAGCCGGAGCGCTCGATCGACGATGTGCACTCGGCCCTGTCCCTGCTGCTGCACGGGCGCGTCAGCGGACGCTGAGGAGACCCGGGAGCACACGGCACACGAAGACGCCGGCCCGGTGGCATTCGATCCCCCTCGAATGCCACCGGACCGGCGTCTTCGGTGCTTCCGCGGCGCCCTTCCCCGTGACCCCGATTCCCCCGTGGTCCCCGGGCTCCGCGTCGTACACCCCCGTTGCGTCCGGAGTGCCGCACCGTTCCGCCGCCCCGTGCCGGCGGTCCGGGCGCTGCGCCCCTTCCGTGGTCTCCACTCTGCCGTCCGTGCAGGTGGGAGCCCATCCGCGTCCCTACTCATCTCCCCCACTAGGTACACATACTCAGAGCTGTGTGCGGGAGCCCACCCGGGGCGGACGGCGACTGGTTACGATCGCGTCCGTGTCCGTACTCCCCCTGGTGTTCACGAGTGGCTGGGCGAGCGGGATCAACGCCTACGCGGTGGTCCTGCTGTTCGGCATCTTCGGCGCGACCGGACTCACCGACGAGGTGCCCGAGTCGCTGCAGCGCACCGATGTGCTCGTGACGGCCGGGGTGCTCTTCCTGTTCGAGGCGGTGGCCGACAAGATCCCCTACGTGGACTCGGCCTGGGACGCGGTCCATACGGTCGTGCGTCCGGTCGCCGGGGCGGTCGTCGCGGCGCTGCTGGCGGGCGAGAGCGGATCGCTGCCGGAGCTCGCGGCCGCGGCGGTCGGCGGTTCCACCGCGCTGATGAGCCATCTGGTGAAGGCGGGCACCAGGATGGCGGTCAACACCTCGCCCGAACCGTTCAGCAACGTCGCGGTGAGCGTCGCGGAGGACCTCGGCGTCGCCGGGATCATCACGTTCGCCATGTTCAACCCCGTGGCCGCGGCCGTCATCGCCGCGACACTTCTGGTGCTCGGCCTGGTGATACTGGTCTTCCTCGCCTCGCGTATCCGCCGCTTCCTGCGTCGCAGAGCACAGCGACGCGAAGAGAAACGCATGGCGGCAACGGGCGGGCACCGGCCTCACGAGTGAGCTGTCGGTGCCACCCCTTAGGGTCACTGACATGGCACGAATTGCGGTGATCGGCGCCGGGACGGGCGCGATGGCGGCGGCTGCCCGGCTGGCCGTGGCAGGCCACCGGGTGACGGTGTACGAGCGGTCCCGGACCTACGGCGGCTCGCTCGGCCGGTATGCCCACGAGGGGTTCGTCTTCGACACCGGACCCTCGCTGCTGCACCTTCCCGCGGTCTATCGCGACCTGTTCGTGAAGACGGGCAAGGAATCCCTGGAGCAGCGCGTCACGCTGACCCAGGTCGACCCTGCGAGCCGCCACCATTTCGCGGACGGCACCGCGGTCTCCCTGCCGAACGCCTCGCGGGCGGGAGTCGTCGGCGCGCTGGACGGGGCACTCGGCAAGGGATCGGGAGTGCGCTGGGGGGAGTTCCTGGACCGGGCGGGGACGGCATGGGACCGCTCGCGCAGGCCGCTGCTGGAGGAGCCCCTGCGGGACGACCGGCAGGTGCTGGGCCGTGATCCCTACCCCGCGCTCCGCAGGCGCAGGCTGCTGACCGTCCGGGAAGCGGGCACGGTCGCCGAGATCGGTGCGTGGGAGCTCGCGGACCCCCGGCTGGCCGCCCTGCTCGACGGGTACGCCCTGTCGTACGGCCTGGACCCCCGCCGCGCGCCGGCGGCCGCCGCCCTGCTGCCCTACATGGAGGAGACCTTCGGCAGCTGGTACGTCACCGGGGGCATGCGGGCGCTCGCCGAGGCGGTGTACGAACGGTGCCTGGCGCGCCGTGTGACGTTCGTTTTCGGTGCCGAGGTGGTCCGGGTGGCCGAGAAGGACGGCCGGGCCGCAGGCGTCGAACTGGCGGACGGCGAGAGTGTCGAGGCCGATCACGTGGTCCTGGGCGCGCAGCCGTGGCCCGGTCTGCTGTCCGGTGAGGGGCGGCGGCCCGGCGCAGAGGCAGGAGAAGCACGGGGGGCCGTGCAGGGTCCGGTGCCGGGCCGCTTCCTGGTGCTGCTGTCACTGCGCGGCGCCCGGGAGGCAGGTGCGGTGCACCGGAGCGTGGTGCACCGCGAGGACGGGGCCGCTGAGCAGGACGCGGTGTTCGGGGGACGGACCGCGGAGCGGCCCACCGTGACGGTGCTGCGTCCCGACGACCCCGCCACCCGCCCCGACGAGGCGCACGAGGCGGTGACCCTGATGGCGACGGTGGCCCCGCACGGTCCGGTGGACTGGACGGACGCGGCGCTGCGCGAGCGGTACGCGGACGTGCTGATCGATCGTGCCCGCGTGGCCGTTCCCGGTCTGCGGGAGCGGATACTCCACGTCGAGGTGCGCACCCCTGCCGAGACCGCCGCCGACACCGGCGCCGAGGGCGGTTCGGTGCCCGCGCCCGCGCTGGCGGGAGCTCGGGGCGCGTATCTGCACTCCGGGAACCGCACCGGGCTGCCCGGCCTGTATCTGGCGGGCGGCTGGTCGCATCCCGGTGGCGGACTGGCGCATGCCGGAATGTCGGGGGCCCTGGTCGCGGGGCTCGTGGTGGAGGGTGACGGCTTCCGCGGCTCGCAGTGAGCCGCGGAGCGCTCGTCGTCGTGCCCGCGGGTGGTCAGTAGCGGTACTGCTCGTTCTGGCCGGTGTCGTACCCGTTGCCGTACGGGGCGGGCTGCGGGGGCTGCTCGGGCGGCATCGGGGGGTACTGCTCGCCCTCGCGCTGCTGCGGGACCCAGACGCCTCCCGGCGGCGTCTCCGAGGCGTACTGCTCGGCGTAGGGGCCGGTGTACTGCTGCTGGCCCCCGTAGCTGTCGTAGCCGTTGCCGTAGCTGTCGTACGAGGAGTACTGGTCGGGGCCCGCTGCCGCACCGGTCCCGATGTACGGGTCGGAGTAGGGGGCGTAGTCCGGCGTCTGCGTGCCGTAGTCGTACTGGCCGGCGTAGGAGTCCTGGCCCTGGTAGGTGTCCTGGCCCGGATAGGCGCTCTGGCCCTGGTAGGCGCCCTGGCCGCTGTAGGTGTCCTGGGCGGGCTGCGCGTAGTCGGTGTACGGGTCGTAGGCGCCGTACTGCTGCTGCTCGCCCTGCGTTTCCTGGCTGCCCGCGGCCGCGTAGGCGGCGTCGGTGTATATCCCGTACTGCCCGGTGTCGTCCGGCAGCGGCTGCGGTTCGTAGACCGCGGATGCCGCGGTCTCGTCCCCGGCCTCCGGTACGGGTTCCTGGTACTCCAGGCCGGAGACCTCGAGCGTGGGTTTCCGGCCGGGTGCGTCGCCGGAACCACGGCGACGGCGGCTCTCGCCGGGGCTGCCGCCTATGGCCCAGCCCGTCGAGAAGCCCCGTCGGAAGGAGAGGGTCACATACGTCTGACCCGTCGCGAAGGCGATCGCGCCGAGGGCGATCACCAGCACGGAGGGAATCAGTACGCCGAGGACCACACCGAGGAATCCGGCGAAGGCGAGCAGCCGCCAGCGCAGCCGCGCCTTGTACTGCAGCAGCACCTCGCCCAGCAGCCACAGCGCCACGACGCCGAATGCGATGTAGAGGACCGTCCAGCCCACGCCCGCCCCCTCCTACGGCCACCGCCCCGGTTGGTGGCGGGTACGGCCGGTCACGACTGCTTGTGCAGTCCGAGATTCTCGTAGATCTCGAGTGTTGCCGTCGAGTTGTTGAGCGTAATGAAGTGCAGCCCCGGGACACCCTCGGAGAGCAGCTTCGCGCAGAACTCCGTGGCGAACTCGATGCCAATGGAGCGTACAGCGGCGGGATCGTCCTTCGCGGCGAGGATGCGCTCTTTCAGTGAGGAAGGCAGGGACGCGTTGCTGAGCTGGGCGAATCTCTCCAGCTGCCGGACGCTGGTGAGCGGCATCACCTCGGGAATGACGGGGGTGTCGCAACCGGCGGCGACCACGCGGTCACGCATCTGCAGATAGCTCTCCGGCTGGAAGAACATCTGGGTGATCGCATAGTCGGCACCCGCGCGGCACTTGTCCACGAAATGCCCGATGTCGGTGTCCCAGTCGGCCGACCGCGGGTGCATTTCGGGAAAGGCCGCGACGCCGACGCAGAAATCGCCGGATTCCTTGATGAGCCGGACGAGATCCGCCGCGTACCGCACGCCCTGAGGGTGCTTTACCCACTCGGCCATCGGGTCGCCCGGCGGGTCTCCGCGCACCGCGAGGATGTTGCGGATACCGGCGTCGGCGTACTGCCCGACCATGTTGCGCAGCTGGGCGACGGAGTGGTCGACGGCCGTGAGATGCGCGACGGGGGTGAGCGTGGAGTCGGCGGCGATCTGCTGGGTCGCCCGCACCGTCCCCGCACGCGTCGAACCGCCGGCCCCGTACGTCACGGAGACGAAGCTCGGGCCCACCGCCTCGACCCGCCGCAGGGCGTTCCAGAGGTTCCGTTCGCCCTTCTCGGTCTTGGGCGCCCAGAACTCGAACGAGTACGACGTTTTGCCGGTCGCGAGCATCTCACGCACGGTGCGAGCGTGATCTGTCCTCGTGGAGGGTGTGCCAAGAGCCATACTGGGAGGTTAACCAGGGCTCGGCGGTACCCCAACCAGACCGGGGCTTTTCACCCGGATTAATGTGATCGCTGTCCACCCCTCGGACAACTGCCTCCCCCGGAGCGCGAGATGCGCCCGCTCAGGCCGCGCGCGCCCTGATGCGCGCGGCGAGCGCCGCGGTCGCCGCGGCGGGATCCGCCGCTTCGGTGATCGCCCGCACGACAACGATCCGCCGTGCGCCCGCGTCCAGCACCTCGTCCAGATTGCCCGCGTCGATTCCGCCGATGGCGAACCAGGGGCGCGGCTGGTCGAGTGAGGCGGCGTAGCGGACGAGCCCCAGACCCGGGGCGTACCGGCCGGGCTTGGTCGGGGTGGGCCAGCAGGGGCCCGTGCAGAAGTAGTCGACGCCCGTCTCGGCGACGGCCGCGTCCACCTCGGACTCGGCGTGGGTGGAGCGGCCGATCACCGCCTCGGTGCCGATGACGGCGCGGGCGGCGGGCACCGGCAGATCGCCCTGCCCGAGGTGCAGCACGTCGGAGCCGATGGCGTGGGCGACGTCGGCCCGGTCGTTCACCGCGAGGAGTTTGCCGTGACGCTTGCAGGCGTCCGCGAACACGGCCAGGTGTTCGAGCTCCTCGGCGGCCTCCATGCCCTTGTCGCGCAACTGCACGATGTCGACGCCGGAGGAGAGCACGGCATCGAGGAACGCGGGAAGGTCGCCCTGCCGTTTGCGGGCGTCCGTGCAGAGGTAGAGCCGGGCGTCGGCCAGCAGCGAGCGAGGCGTGGACATGGTGGATTTCCCCCGTTGATAGGTCGCCGGCACCCGCCGGGCCGCCGACCCGGTGGTCGTCGGCCCGGCGGGGTGCCGGTCACGGCGGGGTGCGGGCCGTGAAGCACGGCCCGCACCCCGCATACGGTCGTCCGGTCAGACGGCGAGCGCCTGGGCCCGGCGCTTCACCTCCGTACCGCGATTCTCACTCAGTGCCTGCGCGGGCGTGCCGGGCAGGCTCGGGTCGGGGGTGAAGAGCCACTCCAGCATCTCTTCGTCGCTGTAGCCGTCGTCCTTCAGGAGCGTCAGGGTCCCTGCGAGGCCCTTGACCACCTTGTTGCCGTCGATGAAGGCGGCAGGCACCTGGAGCGTCCGCCTCTCACCACGTCGTACGGCGATGAGCTGACCCTCCTTGACCAGCTGCCGTACACGCGTCACCTCGACATCGAGCATTTCCGCGATGTCGGGAAGGTGGAGCCAGTCGGGGACGAGAACATCGATCTTTGCGTCAATCTCGGTCACGGGGACAAGCCTGCCATCCCGGACCGGCAGTCGGTAGCCGGGCCGCCCGTAAGGAGGTACCCGGGTCCTACGGCGCCGCAGTCCTCAGCGGTACGGAGGGGTCCGCGGCACGCACCGGATCGATGCTCGCCCCGGCCTCGATGAGCTTGCGCGCCTGGGCGAGGTCGCGCGGCCGGCTGACGGCGAGCACCGCCACCAGGACGCCCCCGCGCAGCCAGCAGACCGTCCAGGCCGGGTCCGCCGGGTCGCCGCGCCACAGCATGGTGTCGGCGGCGGCGTGGTGACCGGCGTACTGCACGAACCGGCCGAACTGCTCGGACCAGAAGTAGGGCACCGGGTCGTACGTCCGGGGCTGCCCGTCCGCGAGGGCGGCCGCGACCGTCCGGGGCCCCTGGAGGGCGTTGTCCCAGTGGTGGACCAGCAGCCGCTCGCCGTAGCGGGCGGAGGGGAAGGAGGCACAGTCACCCACCGCGTACACGTCGGGCAGGGAGGTGCGCAGCGAGCCGTCGGCGGTGATCGAGCCGTCCGGGCCGAGCGCGATGCCGGAGTCCTCCAGCCAGCCGGTGGCGGGGCGGGCGCCGATGCCGACGATCACCGCTCCGGCGGGGACCACCCGTCCGTCCGCCAGGACGACGGCACCGGGGTCGACGCGCGCCACCCGGGCGCCGGTGAGGAGTTCGGCTCCGCTCTCGGCGTACCAGCGGGCCATCGGGGCGGCGACGTCGGCGGGCAGGGTGCCCGCGAGGGGGCGTTCCGCTGCTTCGACGACGGTGACCGCGCAGCCCGCGGCACGGGCCGCGGTGGTGAATTCGGCACCGATCCAGCCGGCTCCCACGACCACGACGTCGTGCTGCCGCTCCAGGACGGGCCGCAGCCGTGCGGCATCGTCGACGGTGCGCAGCAGATGGACACCGGGAACGCCCTCGGAGCCGGGCAGGACGACGGGCTCGGCCCCGGTGGCGAGAACCAGCACGTCGTACGGGACGGGGCCCTCGGGGGTGTCCAGTTCGTGTGCGTCGGCGCGCAGTCCGCTCACGTCGAGGCCAAGGCGCAGGGTGATGTCAAGCGCCTCGAAGTCGACGTCGAAGGCGGAGTCCTCGGCCTTGCCGAGCAGGACCGCCTTCGACAGGGGCGGCCTGTCGTAGGGCTGGTGCGGTTCCGCGCCGATCAGGGTGACCTGGCCGGCGAAGCCCTGTTCGCGCAGGGCCACGGCGGTCTGCACGCCTGCCATGCCGGCGCCGACGACCACGACCCGGCGTGGCTGCTGTCCCGTTTCCCGCTGTTCCGTCTGCTCGCTCACCCGGCCACCCTAATCACCTGACGTTCCATCAGGTGTCGAGCTCCTCCACCACGCTCGTCCCGCTGCCCTCCTGGGACTCCCACTCCCACCGCTCTTCCAGCCGCACCCGGCCGTCGGGGAGTTCCGTGACGGTCGAGACGCAGTGGCCGCCGGAGGTCGTTCCGTCCTGCTTCAGCTGCACATAACGGAAGTCCAGGGTGTCGCCCTCCCTGGTGCCGACGAGATGTCCGCGGACGACGTCACCGCCCGCGTACTCGGCCCAGACCCGTCCCTCCCGCTCCCGGTAGGTGAAGCGTGTGCGGGTGCCGACCTGGCCGGGTGCCTGGTCCGCGACGGGCGACAGGACGAGTCCGTCGAGTGAACGGGCCACGGTGGCTGCTCCCTTACTGGCTGCGGGTTGCGGGGTTTAGGGTGGCCAACGTAAGGCACTCGCGGGAGCCCGGACGCACCGGGCTGAGAGGGAGGCTGGACGGCCTCCGACCGTACGAACCTGATCCGGGTCATGCCGGCGAAGGGAGGGGCTGGACGCCCATGCGCATCTCCGAGAACGGATCCGACGTCCTGGTCGTCGGGGGCGGCATCATCGGCCTGGTGACCGCCTGGCGGGCGGCCGGGCGCGGCATGTCCGTCGCGGTCGCCGATCCCGAACCGGGCGGCGGTGCCGCCCAGGTCGCGGCCGGCATGCTCGCGGCCGTCACCGAACTCCACTACGGCGAGCAGACGCTGCTCGGCCTCAATGTCGCCTCCGCCGCCCGCTATCCGGCGTTCGTGGCCGAGCTGGAGGAAGCGAGCGGGCAGGAGACCGGCTTCCGTGCCTGCGGCACGCTGGCGGTCGCGCTGGACTCCGACGACCGGGCCCATCTGCGGGAGCTGCACGCCCTGCAGCAGCGTTCGGGGCTGGCGTCGGAGTGGCTGAGCGGCCGCGAGTGCCGCCGGCTGGAGCCGATGCTGGCCCCCTGCGTGCGCGGCGGACTGCGGGCGGACGGCGACCACCAGGTGGATCCCCGCCGGCTGGCCTCGGCCCTGGTCACGGCGTGTGAGCGGGCCGGTGTGGTCTTCCACCGGGCCCGGGCGGAGCGGCTCCGCGTGACGGGCGGCCGGGCGGCCGGAGCGGTCCTCGCGGACGGTACGGAGCTGAGCGCCGACCAGGTCGTGCTGGCCGCCGGCAGTCTCAGCGGCAGACTCGCCGGGGTCCCCGAGGAGGTCGTACCACCGGTCCGCCCGGTCAAGGGGCAGGTACTGCGTCTGGCCGTGCCGCCCGCGTACGCCCCTTTCCTCAGCCGCACCGTACGGGCCGTGGTCCGCGGCAGTCACGTCTACCTCGTCCCGCGCGCCAACGGCGAGCTGGTCGTGGGCGCGACCAGCGAGGAGATGGGCTGGGACACGACGGTCACCGCGGGCGGGGTCTACGAACTGCTGCGCGACGCCCACGAGCTGGTGCCGGGCATCACCGAACTGCCGCTGACCGAGACCCGCGCGGGCCTGCGTCCCGCATCTCCGGACAACGCCCCGCTGCTGGGCCCGACGGCACTGCCCGGCCTGCACCTCGCCACCGGCCACCACCGCAACGGGGTGCTGCTGACGCCCGTCACCGGTGACGTGATGGGCCAAGTGCTGGCCACCGGCGAACTGCCCGCAGAGGCGCGCCCCTTCGCGCCGAGCCGCTTCGCGTCCTCCGGCCGGGGTCCCGCGTCACCGAACCTCTCCCCCGGAGCCCTCACTTCAGCACCTCAGGAGCAGCCCGCATGACCGAGCCCCTGCCCACCGCCGCTCCCGCACCTGCGTCCGCCTCCGCATCCGGGCCCGAGTCGGTGTCCCTGTCCGTCAACGGGGAGCACCGCACCGTCCCGGCCGGTACCGCGCTGGACGCCCTGGTCGCGACCCTGACCACGGCGCACTCCGGTGTCGCCGCCGCGGTCAACGAGGCCGTCGTGCCGCGCAGTCAGTGGTCCGCCACCGCTCTCGGCGAGGGCGACCGCGTCGAGGTCCTCACCGCGGTCCAGGGAGGCTGACATGTCGGACGATCTCTTCACGCTCGGCTCCACCACCTTCTCGTCCCGGCTGATCATGGGAACGGGCGGTGCGCCCAGCCTCGAGGTGCTGGAGCGCTCCCTGATCGCCTCGGGAACCGAGCTGACCACCGTCGCGATGCGCCGGCTCGATCCGACCGTGCAGGGCTCGGTGCTCTCCGTCCTGGAGCGGCTCTCCATCCGCGTGCTGCCCAACACCGCCGGCTGTTTCACCGCGGGCGAGGCCGTACTGACCGCCCGGCTGGCCAGGGAGGCGCTCGGCACCGACTGGATCAAGCTGGAGGTCGTGGCAGACGAGCGGACCCTGCTGCCCGATCCGATCGAGCTGCTGGACGCCGCCGAGACCCTGGCGGACGAGGGCTTCACCGTCCTTCCGTACACCAGTGACGACCCGGTCCTCGCCCGGAAACTCCAGGACGTGGGGTGCGCGGCGATCATGCCGCTCGGCTCCCCCATCGGATCCGGGCTCGGCATCCGCAACCCGCACAACTTCCAGCTGATCATCGAGCAGGCCGCGGTTCCGGTGATCCTCGACGCGGGGGCGGGAACCGCTTCGGACGCGGCGCTGGCGATGGAGCTGGGGTGCGCCGCTGTGATGCTCGCCTCAGCGGTGACCCGGGCGCAGGAGCCGGAGCTGATGGCCGCGGCGATGCGGCACGCGGTGGACGGAGGGCGCCTGGCGTACCGGGCCGGCCGGATCCCGAGGCGGCATTTCGCCGAGGCGTCCTCGCCCGCCGAGGGCCGGGCGGTGCTGGATCCGGAGCGCCCGGCCTTCTGACACGGCCGCCCGACCTGCTCACACGGCTGCTCCACCGGCCGCTCCCAGGTCACCACACATACATGTCCCTGTCACGGCTCGGCTTCAGAACGGTCCCCGGGCTGCCCCGGGCCGTCCGCCGTGTCCGTGGCGGCTCGTAGACTCGACCCGTGGACACGACCCTCCAGGACCCCCTCGTCGGGCAGCTGCTCGACGGCCGCTACCGCATCGATGCGCGCATCGCCGTCGGCGGTATGGCCACGGTCTACCGGGCCGTGGACACCCGTCTCGACCGGGTGCTCGCCCTCAAGGTGATGCATCCGGCCCTGGCGACCGACGCCGCCTTCGTCGAGCGCTTCATCCGCGAGGCCAAGTCCGTGGCCCTGCTGGCGCACCCCAATGTGGTGGCCGTGTTCGACCAGGGCGCCCAGGGCGCGTACGTGTATCTGGCGATGGAGTACGTCGCGGGGTGCACCCTGCGCGACGTACTGCGTGAGCGGGGCGCCCTGCAGCCGCGGGCCGCACTGGACATCCTGGAGCCGGTCCTCGCCGCGCTCGGTGCCGCGCACCGGGCGGGCTTCGTCCATCGCGACATGAAGCCGGAGAACGTCCTGATAGGGGACGACGGCCGGGTGAAGGTCGCCGACTTCGGTCTCGTACGGGCGGTGGGCACGGTCACGGACACCACCGGCTCGCTCCTGGGCACCGTCTCGTACCTCGCGCCGGAGCAGATCGAGCACGGCACGGCCGACACCCGCGCCGATGTGTACGCCTGCGGGGTCGTGCTGTACGAGATGCTGACCGGCGGCAAGCCGCACACCGGTGAGACCGCCGCACAGGTCATCTACCAGCACCTCAACGAGGACGTCCCGGCCCCGTCCGCGGCGGTTCCGGGCCTGGCCGCAGGGCTGGACGAGCTGGTGGCGGGCGCCACCGCCCGCAATCCCGAGGCCCGGCCCCATGACGCGGTGGCCATGCTGGCCCGGTCCCGCGAGGTGCGTGCCGGTCTGACCGGGGAGCACCTGGACGCGATGCCTCCGCAGGCCCTCGCCGGGACGCATGACGCCGCCGGCGACCGTACGAGCGTGATCCCCCGGGTCATCCCGGCCGGCCAGGGCACCGCGCACCACACCAGCCGCCTGGAGATGCCCCCGCTGCCGCCGCGGACGGGTGGCCGTCGGCCGTTCGCCGCCGGATCCCGGCGCGGGATGTTCGCGACGCTCGTCGCCCTCCTGCTGGTCCTGGGGGTCGGTGCGGGTGTCTGGTACATCAATTCGGGGCAGTTCACCCGGGTCCCCTCGCTCCTGGGCCAGACCCAGACGGCGGCGGAGAAGCGGCTCGCGGACGCCGGTCTCGACGTGGGGGGCGTCAAGCGTTCCTACAGCGACACGGTCGATCGCGGCAGGGTGATCAGCAGCGATCCCGGATCGGGCGAGCGGATCCGGGGCAATGACGCGGTGAAGCTGGTGATCTCGCGCGGGCCGGAGATCGTGCAGGTGCCCGATGTCGAGGGCATCGCGCTCGCCGATGCCCGACGCGAGCTGAAGGAGGTCGGCCTGGTGCCGGGGATGGTGACCCGGGAGTTCAGCGAGGAGATCGCACGGGGCGAGGTGATCCGTACGGATCCCGCCGTCGGTACCGATCGCCACCCCGACTCGGCCGTCGCCCTGGTGATCAGCAAGGGCAGCCCGGTCAGTGTCCCGGACGTCACGGGGCTCGACATCGAGGCCGCGAGGGCCGCGCTGGAGGAGGCGGGCCTCAGGACCGAGGTGCTGCCCGACCGGGTCACCTCTCCCGAGGCCGAGAGCACCGTCGCCCGCCAGTCACCCGCCGACGACGCGGAGGCCGCGGAGGGCGACACCGTCGAGCTCACGGTCTCCAAGGGCCCGCGCATGCTCGACGTCCCGGATGTCACCGGGAAGGACGTGGACGAGGCCAGGAGCACACTGGAGGAGGCGGGGTTCGAGGTCAAGGTCGACCGGTCGTTCCTCTCCTTCAGCGACACGATCGAGAGTCAGTCGGTCGACGGTGGCGAAGAGGCCCCGGAGGGCTCCACGATCACCATCAAGACCAAGGGTCTCTAGAACACATGCGCAACCCAGTAGGCGGTCACGTCCCGGTGGCGGGCGGCCTCGCGAAGGTCGGCCTCGGCTATGCGAGGGAGCTGGCGGCGGAGACCGTACAGGTCTTCGTCGCCAATCCGCGCGGGTGGGCGACACCGCCAGGAAACCCGGCGCAGGACGAGCTGTTCCGCTCGGAGTGCGCGGCAGAGTCCGTCCCCGCGTACGTCCACGCCCCGTATCTGATCAACTTCGGCTCGCACACCGAGGCCACCGCCGAGAGGTCCGTCGAGTCGCTGCGCCACTCGCTGCGCCGGGCCAGGGAGATCGGCGCCCTGGGCGTGGTGGTGCACACCGGGTCGGCGACCGGCGGGCGACCGCGGTCCGAGGCCCTCGCCCAGGTGCGCACGCACATGAGGCCGCTGCTCGACGAGCTGACCCATGACGACGATCCGTTCCTGCTGCTGGAGTCGACGGCCGGGCAGGGATTCTCGCTCTGTTCACGGACCTGGGACTTCGGCCCGTACTTCGAGGCCCTGGACTCCCACCCCAAGCTGGGGATCTGCCTGGACACCTGTCACATCTACGCGGCGGGCCACGACCTGGCGGGCCCCGGCGGCATGCGGCAGACCCTGGATCTGCTGGTGGACACGGTCGGTGAGGGCCGGCTGAAGCTGATCCACGCCAATGACTCCAAGGACGTCGTGGGCGCGCACAAGGACCGCCACGAGAACATCGGCGCGGGCAACATCGGCGCCGAACCCTTCCGGGAGCTGTTCTCGCATCCGGCGACCGAAGGGGTGCCGCTGATCATCGAGACGCCCGGCGGCAAGGAAGGGCACGCGGCGGACGTGGCGCGTCTGAAGGAACTCCGGGGCACCGTCGGCCTGTGAGGTGAGCGCGGCAGGGTACTCCGTGCGGGTGTACCGGCTGCCGCGGGGTCAGAGCTCGGGGCCGTCCCCGGGCTCCTCCTGGTAGCTGTAGCGCTGCTCGCGCCACGGATCGCCGATGTTGTGGTAGCCGCGCTCCTCCCAGAATCCCCGGCGGTCGGCGCTCATGTACTCGATGCCGCGGACCCACTTGGGGCCCTTCCAGGCGTACAGGTGCGGTACGACCAGCCGCAGCGGGAATCCGTGTTCGGCGGTGAGGAGTTCGCCGTCCTTGTGGGTGGCGAAGAGCGTGCGGTCGGACATGAAGTCGGACAGCCGCAGGTTCGAGCTGAATCCGTATTCGGCCCAGACCATCACATGGGTGACATGGGGTGCGGGCGGCGCCAGTTCCACGACCGAGCGGGCGAGGATTCCGCCCCATTCGGCTCCGAGCATGCTGAACTTCGTCACGCAGTGGAGATCGGCGACGACCGTGGAGTACGGCAGCGCCGAGAATTCCTGGTGGTTCCAGCAGCGCTTCTCACCGTCCGCCGTGGCCCCGAAGACCCTGAACTCCCAGCGATCGGGCTTGAACTTGGGCACCGGCCCGTAGTGGGTGACCGGCCAGCCACGCTGCAGTCGCTGCCCCGGCGGTAGCCCGGACTGCTCTGCTGTGCCGCGTTCCCGGCTTTCCGGCTGACCCATGCCTCCATGGTGACAGACAGGCAGGGGTGGTTATGACCAAGGGAGACCCGATTCGGGCAACTCGTACTAAGCATGCACTTACTGGACGACTGCGGGGTGCGATGCAAGGATGCGGCGCAAACATGCCCAGTTCACCGGTTGGAAGGAGCCTCTGCGATGCAGGGCGACCCCGAGGTCCTCGAGTTTCTGAACGAACAGCTGACCGCCGAATTGACTGCCATCAACCAGTACTTCCTGCACGCCAAGATGCAGGACAACTTCGGCTGGACGAAGCTCGCCAAGTACACCCGGGCCGAGTCGTTCGACGAGATGAAGCACGCCGAGATCCTCACCGACCGGATCCTCTTCCTGGAGGGCCTGCCCAACTACCAGCGGCTCTTCCACGTTCGGGTCGGCCAGACGGTCACCGAGATGTTCCAGGCCGACCGCCAGGTCGAGGTGGAGGCGATCGACCGCCTGAAGCGGGGCATCGACGTGATGCGCGCCAAGGGCGACGTCACCTCGGCGAACATCTTCGAGTCCATCCTGGCGGACGAGGAGCACCACATCGACTACCTCGACACCCAGCTGGAGCTGGTGGAGAAGCTCGGGGAGCCGCTCTACATCGCGCAGCTGATCGAGCAGCCGGAGAGCTGACCCGCCCGACCCGTCCGTGGGCCAGGGCTCCGCGGGAGACCCTGACGCTCCTGGAGGGCCCGCTCAGGCGGCGTCGGAGAGCCGGACGTCCGGCGGACCGGCGAAGGTGACGGGCGCACCGGCAGGAGCGCCCGTCGGCTCCGTCCGCCCCTCGATGAGCTCACGGCGCGGGCAGTCGCCGCGTCCGAGCAGTGCCTGGATCCTGCGGACGCAGCCACCGCAGTCCGTTCCCGCCTTGCAGGCGGAGGCTATCTGGCGAGGCGTGCACGCCCCGTCGTCCGCATGCTTCTTGACCTGCTGTTCCGTGATGCCGAAGCAGGAGCAGACGTACACGCGGTTCACCTCCCGACGGGGTCGTTCGCTGCGCCGTCCCGATGTTTCGGTGAGGCTAACCTAACCTTACCCGTCGCGCCAGGCCCGCAAAAGCCCCGGTTACGACTGTGGGGCACGGATCACATGGATCCGTGCCCCACAGGTGCTCTCAGCGGTGGTCCCTACTGGTCGCGGTACATCTCGGCGACCAGGAAGGCCAGGTCGAGGGACTGGCTGCGGTTGAGGCGCGGGTCGCAGGCCGTCTCGTAGCGCTGGTGCAGATCGTCCACGAAGATCTCGTGGCCGCCGCCCACGCACTCGGTGACGTCGTCACCGGTGAGCTCGACGTGGATGCCGCCCGGGTGGGTGCCCAGGGCCTTGTGGACCTCGAAGAAGCCCTTGACCTCGTCCAGGACGTCGTCGAAGCGGCGCGTCTTGTGTCCGGACGCGGCCTCGAAGGTGTTGCCGTGCATCGGGTCGGTCACCCACACCACCGTGGCGCCGGAGGCCGTGACCTTCTCGACCAGCTCGGGGAGCTTGTCGCGGACCTTGTCGGCGCCCATGCGCACGATGAAGGTCAGCCGGCCCGGCTCGCGGTCGGGGTCGAGACGGTCGACGTAGCCGAGCGCCTCGTCGACGGTGGTCGTCGGGCCGAGCTTGATGCCGATGGGGTTGCGGACCTTCGAGGCGAACTCGATGTGCGCGCCGTCCATCTGGCGGGTGCGCTCACCGACCCAGACCATGTGACCCGAGGTGTCGTACAGCCGGCCGGTGCGCGAGTCGGTGCGGGTGAGCGCCGACTCGTAGTCCAGCAGGAGCGCCTCGTGCGAGGCGTAGAACTCGACCGCCTTGAACTCGGCCGGGTCCGTGCCGCACGCCTTCATGAAGTTCAGCGCGTTGTCGATCTCGCGGGCCAGGGCCTCGTAGCGCTGGCCGGAGGGCGAGGACTTCACGAAGTCCTGGTTCCAGGCGTGGACCTGCCGCAGGTCGGCGTAGCCGCCGGTGGTGAAGGCGCGGACCAGGTTCAGCGTGGAGGCGGATGCGTGGTACATCCGCTTCAGCCGCTCGGGGTCCGGGATGCGGGCTTCCTCGGTGAAGGCGAAGCCGTTGACGGAGTCGCCGCGGTAGGTCGGCAGGGTCACGCCGTCGCGGGTCTCGGTCGACTTGGAGCGCGGCTTGGAGTACTGGCCCGCGATCCGGCCGATCTTGACCACGGGCACGGAAGCCGCGTAGGTGAGGACGGCGCTCATCTGGAGCAGCGTCTTCAGCTTGGCCCGGATGTGCTCGGCCGACACCGCGTCGAAGGCCTCGGCGCAGTCACCGCCCTGCAGCAGGAACGCCTCGCCCTTGGCAACGGCCGCCAGGCGGGCACGCAGCTGGTCGCACTCGCCTGCGAAGACGAGCGGAGGATACGATTCGAGCTCCGCGAGCACATCGCGCAGAGCCTCGGCATCGGGGTACTCGGGCTGCTGCGCCGCGGGAAGGTCACGCCAGGTGTTGCCACTGGCGACGGAGGTATTGGCGTTCACGGTCACCTCCCCAACATTACGGGGTCGCGGAGCGCGTCCATCCGGGCGCTCAACAATTGAGACACACGCTCGTTCGTCCGGTGGATCCGCTAGGGTTCGGGACATGTTCGCGCAGACGACCCAGAACTGGTGGTGGACCGCTCATCCGGCGGCCCGCTGACTCATCGCGCGTACAGACTTCGCGAAGGCCGCCCGAGGGGCGGCCTTCTCTGCGTTTCGGAGCCGGGAGCCGTTCCTCCATCCGGAAGGAACTCCCATGCCCGACCGTGTCACCGACCTGGTTCGCAGACTGCTCCGGGACGACTGCCCTCCCTTCGCGCTGCTGCGCAGGCGTACACCCGGCCGGGACCACGACACCGTCGAGGTCCTGATCGGCCCCGTCCACGAGGTGGACAGACTCGCCGGACTCCCGGTGGGCGAGCAGCCGGCCCTGGCCTTGGTGCCGTTCCGGCAGATCGCCGAGCGCGGTTTCGACGTACGCGACGACGGCACCCCGCTGGCCGTACTGGTCGCCGACGAGTCCTGGGAGCTGCCGCTGGACGAGGTGCTGGCGCGGCTGCCCGCCCATGACGTACGCGTCGAGGACGGTGCCTTCGACGTCCCCGACGGGGAGTACGCGGACATCGTGCGGCGGGTCATCGAGGACGAGATCGGGCAGGGCGAGGGCGCGAACTTCGTGATCCGGCGGACCTTCGAGGGCGGGATCCCGGGTTTCGGCCGGGCCGACGCGCTGGCGCTGTTCCGGCGGCTGCTGGCCGGTGAGCGGGGCGCGTACTGGACGTTCGTCGTGCACACCGGGGACAGGACGCTGGTCGGCGCCAGTCCCGAGGTGCATGTGCGGATGTCCGGCGGGACCGTCGTGATGAACCCGATCAGCGGGACCTACCGCTACCCCGCCGAGGGGCCGAGCGCCGAGAGCCTGCTGGCCTTCCTCGGCGACCGCAAGGAGACCGAGGAGCTCTCCATGGTGGTCGACGAGGAGCTCAAGATGATGTGCACCGTCGGCGACATGGGCGGTGTGGTGGTCGGCCCCCGGCTCAAGGAGATGGCCCACCTCGCGCACACCGAGTACGAACTGCGCGGGCGCTCCTCGCTGGATGTGCGCGAGGTCCTCAGGGAGACGATGTTCGCGGCGACGGTCACCGGTTCCCCGGTGCAGAACGCCTGCCGGGTCATCGAGCGGTACGAGCCCGGTGGCCGCGGTTACTACGCGGGCGCCCTGGCCCTGCTGCGCCAGGAGCCCGGCGGGGCGCAGACGCTGGACTCCCCCATCCTGATCCGCACCGCGGACATCTCGGCCGGCGGCCGGCTGCGGGTACCGGTCGGGGCGACGCTCGTGCGCCACTCCGACCCGGCGGGCGAGGTCGCCGAGACCCATGCGAAGGCGGCCGGTGTGCTCGCGGCGCTGGGCGTCCGGCCCGGCCGGCCCGAGGCGGAGGCGGGCCGCCCGCAGCTGGCCTCCGATCCGCGGGTGCAGGCGGCCCTGGACGACCGGCGCGGCGGCCTCGCCCCCTTCTGGCTGCGCATGCAGGAGCGCACCCGTGAACTGTCCGGGCACGCGCTGGTGGTGGACGGCGAGGACACGTTCACCGCGATGCTGGCGCATCTGCTGCGCTCCTCGGGCCTCACCGTGTCGGTGCACAGGTACGACGAGCCCGGCCTGCGCGAGACGGTACGGGCGCACGAGGGACCCGTTGTCCTGGGCCCGGGGCCCGGCAACCCCGGGGACGCCGCGGATCCGAAGATGCGGCTGCTGCGCGGACTGACCGCCGAGCTGGTCGGGGAACACCGCCACGGGCTGCTGGGCGTATGCCTGGGCCATGAGCTGATCGCGGCGGAGCTGGGCCTGGAGATCGTACGGAAAGCCGTGCCGTACCAGGGTGCGCAGACCCGGATCGAGCTGTTCGGGCGGCCCGAGACCGTCGGTTTCTACAACAGCTTCACGGCGCGCTGCGACGAGGCCGCCGCCACCGAGCTGGGGGCGCACGGCATCGAGGTGAGCCGGGACGCGGGCTCCGGGGAGTTGCACGCCCTGCGGGGCAAGGGCTTCGCCTCGGTCCAGTTCCACCCGGAGTCGGTGCTGACGCTGCGCGGGGCCGCGATCGTCACCGGGCTGCTGGCGGCACTGCCGGTGGCCGGCTGAGGCAATCCCGTGGGGCCCGGGCGACCGGGGCCCCACGGGGCTACGGAGCGGCCGGCACGAGGACGTTGGCGCTGCGGCGGCCCGCCAGGTAGTCGGTGACGTTCTGCACGGTGGCTTCGATGATCTGTCCCACCGCCTCGCGCGTGTAGTACGCCTGGTGCGAGGTCACGATGACGTTCGGAAAGGTGACGAGCCGGGCCAGGGTGTCGTCGTCGACGCCCTCCAGGGACTTGTCGAGGTAGAACAGCCCCGCCTCCGCCTCGTACACGTCGAGTCCGACGCCGGTGAAGCGGCCGGCCCGCAGTTCGACGACGAGCGCCTCGGTGTCGATGAGGCCGCCGCGGCTGGAGTTGACCAGGATCGCGTCGTCCTTCATCACCGACAGGCTGTCCTTGCCGATGAGGTGGTGGGTGGCGGGCAGCAGCGGCACGTGGAGGCTGATCAGGTCGGCCTCGGCGAGGAGCTGCTCCCTGTCGACGTAGGTCATGCCGAGCGCGGTGCAGGCGGGGTTCTCCGCGATGTCCCAGCCCAGCAGATTCATCCCGAAGCCGTGGGCGATCCGGGTGAACGCCTCGCCGATCTTGCCCGTGCCGATCACACCGGCCGTGCGGCCGTGCATGTCCCGCCCGAGGAGCCCGTCGAGCCGGAAGTCGAAGTCACGGGTGCGGCTCACCGCGCGGACGATGTTGCGGTTGACCGCCATGGCGAGGGTCCAGGCGAATTCGGCGACCGAGTGGGGCGAGTAGTACGAGACCCTGGCGACGCGCAGTGCGAGGCGTTCGGCGACGTCCAGGTCGATGTTGTTGAAGCCGGTGGAGCGCTGGGCGATCATCTGCGTGCCGCCCGCCGCCAGGGTCTGCAGGACGGGGCCGCCGAGGTCGGCGTTGACACTGGTGGAGATGATCTCGTAGCCGGCCGCGATGGGGGCGGTGTCCTTGGTCAGGAAGACGTCCAGGCAGCGGACGTCGTGCAGGCCGGCGAAGGCCTTCTCGATCAGTGGCTTCTCGTCCGACTGCACACCGAATGCCAGGATTTCCACGACGTCTCCCGGGTTGGGGGTGGGGCCTGTCGTCGCGAATATACGGCCCGCACCCCCGGTGCGCCGGTCAGCCGAAGAAGACCCCGGCCTCCGCGTACAGGGCGGGATCGACGGTCTTGAGGCGGGCTGTCGCCTCCCTGATCGGTACGCGTGCGATGTTCGTGCCCTGCAGCGCCACCATGATGCCGAAGTCGCCGTCGTGCACGGCTTCGATGGCGTGCAGCCCGAAACGGGTGGCGAGCCAGCGGTCGAAGGCACTGGGTGTGCCCCCGCGCTGGACATGCCCCAGGACCGTGGTCCTCGCCTCCTTGCCCGTACGGCTCTCGATCTCCTTGGCCAGCCATTCGCCGACGCCGGAGAGCCGGACGTGCCCGAAGGAGTCGTGCGACGCGTCCTTGAGGACCATCTCGCCGTGCGCGGGAGCCGCACCCTCGGCGACCACCACGATCGGCGCGTAGCTCGCCCTGAAGCGGGAGCTCACCCAGTCGCAGACCTGGTCGATGTCGAAGCGCTGTTCCGGGATGAGGATGACGTTGGCGCCGCCGGCCAGACCGGAGTGGAGGGCGATCCAGCCCGCGTGCCGGCCCATCACCTCGACGACGAGGACGCGCATATGGGATTCGGCCGTGGTGTGGAGCCGGTCGATCGCCTCGGTCGCGATGCCGACGGCGGTGTCGAAGCCGAAGGTGTAGTCGGTGGCGGAGAGGTCGTTGTCGATGGTCTTGGGAACGCCGACGCACTTGATGCCGTACTCGTCGGACAGGGTCGCCGCGACGCCGAGCGTGTCCTCGCCGCCGATCGTGATGAGGGAGTCGACCTCGTACTTCGCGAGGTTCTCCCTGATCCGGCGGACGCCCTGCCCGGCGTACTCGGCGTCGAACGGATTGGTACGGGAGGAGCCGAGGATCGTGCCGCCGCGCGGCAGGATGCCGCGCACCGCCGGGATGGAGAGCGGTACCGTCTCGCCCTCCAGTGGTCCGCGCCAGCCGTCCCGGAAGCCGGTGAAGTCGTAGCCGTACTCCTGCACGCCCTTGCGGACGATGGCGCGGATGACCGCGTTGAGTCCGGGGCAGTCGCCGCCCCCGGTCAGTACTCCGACCCGCATGGAAGCATCCCTTCGCCGAAGTGAGCTCTCTACGGGTCACGCTAATGGTGATCCAGCTCACTCCGGGATGGGTCGGACAGTCAATTCCCGTGCGGTGGGCGGTGTTTGTTCCTGTCAGGCGTCGTCGAGGCCGGTCTCGATGGCGTACCGCACGAGCTCCACGCGGTTGTGCAGCTGGAGTTTGCCCAGGGTGTTCTGCACGTGGTTCTGCACGGTGCGGTGCGAGATGACCAGGCGTTCGGCGATCTGCTTGTACGAGAGTCCCTTGGCCACGAGCCGCAGCACCTCGGTCTCGCGTTCGGTGAGCTGCGGGGCCTTCGGCTCGTCGGAGGCGGCCGGGGCGGGGTCGGAGGCGAGCCTGCGGTACTCGCCGAGGACCAGTCCGGCGAGACCGGGGGTGAAGACCGGGTCGCCGGCCGCCGTCGCGCGCACGGCGTCGGTCAGCTCCTGGGTGCTGGCCGACTTGAGCAGATAGCCGGTGGCGCCCGACTTCACGGCCTCCAGCACATCGGCGTGCTCACCGCTGGCGGAGAGCACCAGGACGCGCAGCCCGGGGTGCGAGCCGACGAGCTCCTTGCAGACCTGGACGCCCGGCATGCCGGGCAGGTTGAGGTCCAGGACGAGGACGTCGGGGCCGGCCGCCCTGGCGCGGCGTACGGCCTGCGGGCCGTCACCCGCGGTCGCCACCACGTCGAAACCGGACTCGGCCAGGTCGCGGGCCACGGCGTCGCGCCACATCGGATGGTCGTCGACGACCATCACCTTGATGGGCCGCTCCTCGGATGCCTGTGTGTTCGGTGTACTCATCGGGCCGATCCTGCCTTCCCCCGCGAAACCTTCGGAACCTTCAACTCGACCTCGGTGCCCTGTCCGGGTACCGAGATCAGCTCTGCTGTGCCGCCCAGCTCGCGCAGCCGCCCGCGGATCGACAGGGCGACGCCGAGCCGCCCTTCGCCCTCCGCCTGGTCGAGCCTGCCCTCCGGGATGCCGGGCCCGTCGTCCCGGACCGTGACGATCACCTCGTCCGGCTCGTCCTCGACCAGGATCCACGCCTGCGCGCCCTGTCCGGCGTGGACCCGCACGTTGTCCAGCGCGGCGCTCACCGCGGCGGCGAGTTCACGCGCGGCGGCGGGCGCGAGCAGCACCGGGGCGCCGGGCTCCGCGAAGCTGACCCGGGAGCCCGCGTGCCGGGCGAGGAGGGTGCGCAGGTCGCATGCGGACCCGGACTCCTCGTCGTCGATGTCCACGTCCACGGTGCGGACCACCGCACCCTCGGCGGTGTCCTCGGAGACCCGGGTGGTGGGCACCAGTCCGCTGGAGACCAGAGTGCGCAGGGCGACCTCCTGCTCGCCCGCCATCCTGCCCAGCTCGGCGGCCTCGCCGCCGAGCGCCGAACCACGGCGCTGCACCATCGCGAGGACCTGCAGCACGCTGTCGTGGATGTCGCGGGCGAGGCGCTCGCGCTCACGGGTGGCGGCCTCGATCTCCAGGGCGCGGGCCAGGGTGCGCTCACTGGCGCGGGCGACCTCGACGACGTAGCCGATCGCTATCGACGCGACCCAGACCAGCAGGACGTTGTGGAAGGTGTCCCGGCTGGGCTCGCCGCGCTCGACGATGTTCGCGGCGGCGACGAGCGTGGAGGCGAAGGCCGCCCAGCGCCAGCCGCCCTTGAGCGCGAAGGCGAGGACCGAGCCCGCGGTCCAGATCGAGGGAAGGGTCGGGCCGTCGACGTGCTGGGCGCTGAAGTCGGCGAGCGGGGTCAGCAGGATCCCCGTCAGGGCGATGGCGAGGTCGATGCCGAGGAAGCGTTTGGTGCAGCTCGCGGCGCCCGCCACCCTGGGGAGGGTGGCCAGCGTCCAGATGCTCATGATCGCGAGGAAGGCGATGGCCACCCAGGGCCGGTCGTACGTCTTGTCGCGGAAGCCCGCGAGCAGCACCGCGTAGATCAGCGTCAGTACGCGGTACGCGGTGAGCGCACGCCACAGCGGCTGCTCGACCGACATCCGTACGACCCGCTCAATCCTGGCCATGTGCCCTCCCCCGTTTTCCTGCGTGTCCTGCTTTTCCTGCCCCGGACGGTGAACGACGCGGTTACGCGCCGGACCGTTCCGTCCCCTTCTGCTTCGCCTCTTCGGCGATCCGGCGCTTGGCCGCGGTCGCGTAGATGTCCACGTACTCCTGGCCGGAGAGCTTCATGATCTCGTACATGACCTCGTCGGTCACCGAGCGCAGGATGAAGCGGTCGCCGTCCATGCCCTGGTAGCGGCTGAAGTCGAGCGGCTTGCCGATCATGATGCCGGGCCGCACCAGCTTGGGCACCACCTGGCCCGGCGGCTGGATCTTCTCCGTGTCGATCATCGCGACGGGGATGACGGGTGCGCCGGTGGCGAGGGCCACCCGGGCGAGACCGCCGGGCTTGCCCCGGTAGAGCCGTCCGTCCGGTGACCGGGTGCCCTCCGGGTAGATGCCGAAGAGCCCGCCGCTCTCGATGACCTGGATGCCGGCCCTGATGGCCGCCTCACCGGCGCCGCGGCCACCGGAGCGGTCCACGGGGAGCTGGCCCACGCCCTTGAAGAAGGCGGCGGTGAGTTTGCCCTTCACTCCGGGGGCGGTGAAGTACTCCGCCTTGGCGATGAAGGTCACCTTGCGGTCGAGGACGGCCGGCAGGAAGAACGAGTCGGAGAACGACAGATGGTTGCTCGCGAGGATCGCCGGCCCCTGTACGGGGATGTTCTCCAGGCCCTCCACCCACGGCCTGAAGGCGAGCTTCAGAGACCCGCCGATGGAGAACTTCATTGCGCCGTAGATCAACTCGGATGCCTCCTGTGTGCTGTCCGTCCGACCTTAGCCTGTGAGGCCTCGGCATCTTCCGCCCGGCTTGTGACGGTGCTCCCGACCGGCTTGTGACGGTGCTCCCGACCGGTGCTCCCCGCCGCAGGGGCACCCCGGCCCGGCCGACGGCCGGGAGACGACGGCCGGAGACGACGTCGGACGGCGACGGCCCTGGTCGGTGTCGGTCCGGTCGCGTACGGTGAAGTAATCCTTTTGCACTCCCCTCGCACGCCCCCGTCCCGCTCATGAACAGGAGACCCCGGTGCCGGTCCTTCCTGGAGCCGAGCCGTTCCGCCACGAGGGCGGAGAGGTCGGCGTCCTTCTCTGTCACGGATTCACCGGATCGCCGCAGTCGCTGCGCCCCTGGGCCGACTACCTGGCGGAGCGCGGCCTGACCGTGTCCCTCCCGCTGCTGCCCGGACACGGCACGCGCTGGGAGGACATGGCGGTCACGGGCTGGCAGGACTGGTACGCGGAGGTGGACCGGGAGCTGCGCGTTCTGCTGGCCCGGTGCGAGCAGGTCTTCGTCTTCGGGCTCTCCATGGGGGGAGCGCTGTCGCTGCGCCTCGCGGCGAAGCACGGCGACGCGATCCGGGGCCTGGTCCTGGTGAACCCGGCGAACAAGGTGCACGGTCTGTCCGCGTACGCCCTGCCGGTCGCCCGGCACCTGGTGCGGACGACGAAGGGGCTGACCAGCGACATCGCGCTGGAGGGTTCCGAAGAGGTCGGTTACGACCGGGTGCCGCTGCACGCCGCGCATTCGGTCCGGAAGTTCTTCCGGCTGGTCGACGCCCAACTGCCTCAGGTCACGCAGCCGATCGTGCTGCTGCACAGCCCGCAGGACCATGTCGTGCCGCCGGCCGACTCGGCACGGATCCTCAGCCGGGTGTCGTCCAGGGACGTCGAGGAGATCCTGCTGGAACAGAGCTACCACGTGGCGACGTTGGACCACGATGCGGAGCGGATCTTCGATGAGAGCTACCGGTTCATCGGCCGCCTCGCACCGAGCGTCGGTAGGAAGGGGAGCACGTCCGGTGGCTGAGCACGACGCGGAGCGAGCAGGCAGTGACGAGGAGCGCGAACCGCGCCCCACGGAGGGGACGGCCGTCCCCGAGGGTACGGAGGAGGCCAGGCCGCTGGACGAGGCCGCGGCCTGGGAGGCGATCGTCGCCGGATACGGCGAGGAGCCGCCGGACCCGCCGGGCGCCAAGCCGTTCAAGTCCATCGACGACCTCGCCCTGCTGGAGGACGACCAGCTCAACACCCTGCCCGGTACGGACACGGGCGCGGGTGACGACGCGGACAAGGGTGCGGGCAAGAAGGCACCCGGCAAGCCGCCGGAGAAGAAGCCGCTCGGCAGTTCGGTGGTCTTCGCTCCCGGGGTGGCGGGTCCGCGCGACTACGACGTGGTGGAACCCCAGGACGGCGACGTCGACGATCCGGACGACAGCGAGGAGGGGCATTTCGTCCCTCCGGAGCCGCCGCCGCTGCCCGAGGCCGATGTGACGGCGAAGTTCGCCTGGCTCGCGGTCGTCGGCGGCCCGGTGCTGATGCTGGTCGCGGTGCTGCTGCAGTGGGACATGACGTGGTGGCTCACGACCCTCTGCATCGGCGGCTTCCTGGGCGGCTTCGCCACCCTGGTGGCCCGGATGCCCCACGACGAAGACGGGGACGACGACCCGGGGCGCGGCGCGGTCGTCTGACCGCGACGGGCCTTCAGCCCCCCGCGGGCACTCTGAGGGCGGCCAGTACGGGCAGATGGTCCGTGGCCGCCCGCAGGTCCGCCTCGACGACTCCGGGCAGGCCCGCCGGAACGCCGCACCCGAGCACCTCGATGCCGTCCGACGCGAAGACCGCGTCGATGCGCTTGACCGGTGCGTGGGGCGGGAAGGTGTACTCGCCACCCCAGGGGCGTACGGACCGGCAGTCCTGGAGCCGTCCGGCAAGCCGCCGGAACGCCCGCCCTTCCGGCACGTCGTTGAGGTCTCCCGCCACGACGGCGTGCGGGACGTCCATCGCGTCGAGCTGTGCGAGCAGGAGTTCCGCCTGGGTGCGGCGCTCCTCACGCTGCAGGCTGAGATGGCAGCTCACGACCCCGAGCCTGGCCCCCGCGATCCGTACCACCGCCGTGGCCAGGCCCCGTCGGTGAAGTCCGGGGGTGAGCGGCAGCAGGACGTCCTCGGTGCGTTCCGCTGTGGCGCGCAAGGAGCACAGCAGCAGCGGTCCTGCCGCGGGGGCACCGCCGCCGAGGATCACCAGGTCGGTCATGGCCGCGAGCCGGGCCGCCGCCTTGCGCCAGCGGAAGAAGCGCGGGGCCTCCTGGACGCACACCAGGTCGGGTGCGCAGGCGCGGATGACGCGGGCCAGCGCCTCGGTGTCGTCGCGCAGCGAGCGGACGTTGTAGCTGAGCACCCTGATGACGGCCGAACCGTCCGGCTCGGTACGGGAGTCGGGCAGCGGCATCGGCGTCGTGACCATGCGAAGCACGATACGACGGACGCCCGTCGCTCCCCGTGGGGCGCGACGGGCGTCCGTCGTCGTGGTGCTTGTGGGCTCAGCCCTGGCGAGCCAGGTCGGCCGCGCCCACCAGGCCTGCCTTGCCACCCAGTTGGGCCGCGAGAACCTGGGCGTGCGGACGCCACTCGCCGCCGATCAGCCAGCGCCGGAACGACTTGCGGATCGGGTCGAGGACCAGTTCGCCCTCGTCCGAGACGCCGCCGCCGACGATGAACGCCGACGGGTCGAAGAGCGACGCGAGGTCGGCCAGTCCGGCTCCGGCCCAGCGGGCCAGCTCACGGAACGAGTCGACGGCCACCAGGTCGCCCTGTCGGGCGGCCTCGCTGATGTGCTTGCCCTCGATGCCGTCGACCGTGCCGTCGCCGAGCGACAGCAGTATCGCGGCGTTCTCCGGGGTGGCGTTGGCACGCTGCTTGGCGTACCGGACGAGTGCCCGCCCGGATGCGTACTGCTCCCAGCAGCCCTGGCTTCCGCAGCCGCAGAGCAGGCCGTCCGGGACAACCCGGATATGACCGAATTCCGCCGCTACGCCGAAGCGTCCCCGGCGCAGCTTGTTGCCGATGATGATGCCGCCGCCGAGCCCGGTACCGAGCGTGATGCAGATGACGTCGTCGTGCCCCTGGCCGGCACCGAAGCGGTACTCGCCCCAGGCCGCCGCGTTGGCGTCGTTCTCGACGACGACCGGCAGGCCGACGCGCTGTTCGACCTTGTCCTTGAGCGGCTCGTGGCGCCAGTTGATGTTCGGAGCGAACAGCACGGTGGCGCGCTTGTCGTCCACGTATCCGGCTGCGCCGATGCCGACCGCCTCGACTTCGTGTCCCTCGCTCGCCCCGGCCACGGCCGAGCAGATCGCGTCGACGATGCCTTCGGCCGTCGGCGGGGTCGATACCTTGAACATCGAGAGGATCCGGCCCTCTTCGTCGACCACTCCAGCCGCGATCTTCGTGCCGCCGATATCGACGCCGATGGTGAGTCCCATGAATCCCTCAGTTTCGGTCGAGCCCCGCTACGGCCAACCGTACCCGAGCCGGGGACGGGTATTTCCTGCCCACGGTCAGTCCAGGTCGATGTGTTCGCTGCCGCCGGGGCCCTCGTCACGCGGGTCCGAGGGGTCGTCGGCGGCCTTTTTCGCCGGGCCCGGGGTACTTGTCGTCCTACCTGTCGAGCCTCCGGCGCCCTCGGTGCCGCGGGTCCAGCGGCCTTCCTGGCCCTCGACCGCGGAACGGTAGGCGGCGAGAAGTTCGTTGCCGGCGGCGGCGAGATGGTCGAAGACGTCCGGATTGCGCTCGATGACCGGCTCGACCGCGGACTTGGCCTGCCGGATCACCTGCTGGACGGTGCCCTGGGCGGCCATGCCGAGCAGCGGTGACTGGAGCGAGGTGACCTTGTCGGCCACCGCGTCGATCAGCTTGCGTAGCTCCTCCGCGGCGGATCCGGGCTGCGGCCCGTGCTGGGCCCGCCGACGGGCCTTCTCCGCCTCGAGGTCCTCGGCGCAGGCCTCGGCCCACGCATCGTCGTCGACGGGACGATCGGTGGCTTCACTCATGGCGGACTCCTGCGACGCGGTTGCCTGTGGTGGCCCCACGGGCCACGTACTACCGACGTTACCCGAACGGTGGTACGCCGTTCATCGTGTCCTCGGCCAGAGCCCGGGGTCCGGCGTGAACCGGACACGCAGGACGCCGTCGGTCAGCGCGGCCCCCGAGACGGTGCAGCGGCGCAGCGCGGGCTCCAGGCGCACGATCCGGTGGAACGCACCCACGGTGAGGAGCAGTTCGTCACCGCGCCGGACGAGCCGCAGCTGCTCCTTGACGGCTCCGGGCAGGGGCAGGCACCAGACGAGGACGCCGTCGCCCCCCTCGCCACGGGTGTCCTCCGTCCACGAGGGGTCACCGGCACGGCCCGGTGTCCGTTCGTCGGGTGCGCAGGCCCCGCCCAGGAGGGCGAGGTCGTCGAGGCCCTGCGGGTCACGCCCGAGGTGGGCCACCTCGGTCACCGGGGTCCCGGGGGCCCACACCTGGTGCCAGCGGTCCAGGCTCTTCTCCTGCTGGGCGGCGAGACCGGCGAACCAGGGGTCGGACGAGTGCCGGGGCAGGATGCGGTTGGCCACGAGGGTGTCGACGCGCAGTCCGTGCAGGGCCAGTCCGGTACGGGCGGCGCCCAGGGTGTCCTCGGCGGCCGGCCCGGGTTCGGCGACCAGCCGCACGGTGGTCGAGCTGTCCTCGATCAGTGACTGGACCGCGGCGAGCTCGGTGTCCTTGCGGGCGGCGGCCTCGTACAGCCACTGCGCCGGCATGGGGACGCCGGCGAGCTGGGCGAGCATCGGGCGCAGCGCGCGGGCTGCCTGGCGTTCCTGGGGCAGGAGGCGGCGCAGGTAGCGGCGCAGTTGCCCGGGCAGGGCGAGCAGGGCGAGGGCGTCGGCCAGCGGGGGGAGGTCGACGACGAGGACGTCGTAGCCGTCCTTCGACCAGTCGCCCTCGGCCGCGCGGCGCAGGGTGTGCAGGAGGGCGAGCTGGGCGCTGCCGGGCAGCTCGGTGAGCTCCTCACCGTCCAGCCGGCCCGCGCCGAGCAGGTCGAGCGCTCCGGACGCCCGGTCCTGCAGGGCGACGAGTTCGCTGCGGAAGTGCTCGCCGGAGTCGATGCGGGCGTGGTGGAGCCCGTGGGTGACCTCGTTGGGTCCGGTGCCGGCCGGGAAGCCGGGTACGGCGTCCGAAGAGATCAGGAGGGTGCGCCGGCCGCTGCGGGCCGCGGCCAGTGCCGTCGCCGCGGCGACGGTGGTACGGCCTGCGCCGCCGGGGCCGGTGACGAGGACCGTACGCACGTGATCAGGCCTTCGGGACGGACTCGACGCGCTTCTTCAGTCCGGCCAGGGCACGGTCGATGATGACCTTCTCGGCCTTGCGCTTGATCATGCCCAGCAGCGGGATCTTGACGTCGACGGCCAGCCGGTAGGTGACCTCGGTGCGGTCGCCGCCGACCGGGGCCAGCGCGTAGCTGCCGTCGAGGGCGCGCAGCATCTGGGACTTCACGAGGGTCCAGCTGACCTCGTTCGCGCCGTTCCAGGTGTAGGCGAGGACGTGGTCGTCCTTGATCGCTCCGGCGTCCAGAACCAGCCGGACCTGCTCGGCGCGGCCGAGCTCGTCGGTGGCCAGGATCTCGGCCTCCTTCACCTCGCCGGTCCATTCCGGATAGCGGGCGAAGTCGGAGATCACTCCCATGACGTCGGCCGGTGCCGCCTCGATCGTGATGCTCGAGCTGGTGTGTTCAGCCATCGCCGTGGCCCTCCAGTGCGGTGTACCGGTCGCGTTCGGCAGAGGCCTGCCGTGTGCAGGCTATCGCGTACCCGGCGTCGCCCCGTCCACGCCCCGGCCGCCGGCCCCGACCCGCGGTCCTCACCACTCCAGGGCCCAGGGCCGCCCGGTCGACGCGAAGTGGCCGACGTTGACGCACTCCGTGACGCCGATCCGCATCCGGCGTACCAACGGCTGGTGAACGTGGCCGAAAATCGCGTAACTCGGGCGGGTGCGGTGAATGGCGTCCAGGAGCGCGCGGCTGCCGCGCTCGAAGCGGCGGGCCACCGTGTCGTACGTCAGCTCGGGCACCTCGGGCGGGATGTGCGAGCACAGGACGTCCACCGGGCCGAGGGCCTCGACCTTGGCGGCGTACTCCTCGTCGCTGATCTCGTACGGGGTGTTCATGGGGGTTCTGAGGCCGCCTCCGACGAACCCGAAGACCCGGCCGCCGATCTCGACGCGCTCGCCGTCCAGGACCGTGGTGCCGGGGCCTGCGAACTCCGGCCAGAGAGCGGGCACGTCGACGTTGCCGTAGGTGGCGTACGTCGGGGTGGGAAGGACGGCGAACAGCTCGGCGTACTGCTTGCGCACGGCGCCCAGGATCGCGGCGTTGCGGTCCCTGCCCGCCCACAGGGCGCGGCCGAATTCGCGCGCCTCCTCGAAGCGGCGTGCGGTGCGCAGTTCGACGATGCGGTCCGCGTTGTCCTTCCCGAACAGGTCCGGGAAGATGCCGCGCGAGTGGTCCGCGTAGTCGAGGAAGAGAACGAGGTCCCCGAGGCAGATCAGGGCGTCCGCACCGTCGCCGGCGCGTGCCAGCGCCTCCGTGTTGCCGTGCACGTCACTGACCACGTGCACACGCGTACCGCGGGTGGCGGTTGCGTCTCGACCGTCCGGTCCCCTGGCTCGCATGGAGATCACCCTAGGTTCTCCGCACCCGCGCTGGGTAGGGCCCACCGGACCTGCGGATACTTCCGGGTCGTGACAGGGGTGGACTAGTGTGCACCCAAGGACCACTTATATGTGTGATGCATAAGACATCTGGCCGGAACCCCCTATCCGGAACCGAGTACTGATGGGTAACGTCCCGCCAGTCCAGTCGTGCTCACCCCACTGAGCATCTGCCAGTCTTGGACCGATCCGGTGCGTCACACAGAGCCGTGGAACCGGAGCCCGATGAGGAGCAGCAGTCTTGCGCGAGTTCAGCCTTCCGGCCCTGTACGAGGTCCCTACGGACGGCAACCTGACGGATCTCATCCGCCGCAATGCCGCTCAGCATCCCGATGTCGCGGTGATGAGCCGCAAGGTGGCCGGAGTCTGGACGGACGTCACGGCCACCCGGTTCCTGGCTGAGGTCAGGGACGCCGCCAAGGGTCTGATCGCGGCGGGCATCGAGCCCGGCGACCGGGTCGCCCTCATGTCCCGCACCCGCTTCGAGTGGGTCCTGCTGGACTTCGCCATCTGGAGCGCGGGCGCGGTCACCGTGCCGGTCTACGAGACCAGTTCCGCCGAACAGGTCCAGTGGATACTCGGCGACTCCGGTGCGGTCGCGGTCGTCGTGGAGAGCGACGCCCATGCCGAGTCCGTCGCCTCGGTGCGCGACGCGCTCCCCGGGCTGCGGCACGTGTGGCAGATCGACCGGGGCGCGGTCGGCGAGCTGACCGCCTCGGGCACCGGCGTCTCCGACGAGACCCTCGATCTGCGCATGGTGAGCGCCAAGGCCGACGACCCGGCCACCATCGTCTACACCTCGGGCACCACCGGCCGCCCCAAGGGCTGTGTGCTGACGCACCGCAGCTTCTTCGCGGAGTGCGGCAACGTGGTGGAGCGGCTGAAGCCCCTCTTCCGTACGGGTGAGTGCTCCGTCCTTCTCTTCCTGCCCGCCGCGCACGTCTTCGGCCGCCTGGTCGAGGTCGCCTCGGTGATGGCGCCGATCAAGCTCGGCTGTGTGCCGGACATCAAGAACCTCACCGACGAACTGGCCTCGTTCCGCCCGACACTGATCCTCGGTGTGCCGCGGGTCTTCGAGAAGGTCTACAACTCGGCGCGCGCCAAGGCGCAGGCAGACGGCAAGGGCAGGATCTTCGACCGGGCGGCCGACACGGCGATCGCGTACAGCCGCGCGCTGGGCACGCCGCAGGGCCCGTCGGTGGGCCTGAAGGTCAAGCACAAGGTCTTCGACAAACTGGTGTTCAGCAAGCTGCGGGCGGTGCTCGGCGGTCGCGGTGAGTACGCGATCTCGGGCGGCGCGCCGCTCGGGGAGCGGCTCGGCCACTTCTTCCGCGGCATCGGCTTCACGGTGCTGGAGGGCTACGGCCTCACCGAGACCTGCGCGGCCACGGCCTTCAACCCGTGGGACCGGCAGAAGATCGGTACGGTCGGCCAGCCGCTGCCCGGCTCGGTCGTGCGCATCGCCGACGACGGCGAGGTGCTCCTGCACGGCGAACACCTGTTCACGGGGTACTGGAAGAACGAGGCGGCGACGGCCGAGGCACTGGCCGACGGCTGGTTCCACACGGGCGACATCGGCACGCTCGACGAGGACGGCTATCTCGCGATCACCGGCCGCAAGAAGGAGATCATCGTCACGGCGGGCGGCAAGAACGTCGCCCCGGCCGTGATCGAGGACCGGATCCGCGCACACGCCCTGGTGGCCGAGTGCATGGTGGTCGGCGACGGACGGCCGTTCATCGGCGCCCTGGTCACCCTCGACGAGGAGTTCCTCTCCCGATGGGCCGAGGAGAACGGCAAGCCGGCCGGTTCGACGGCGGTGTCGCTGCGCGAGGACGCCGATCTCCTGGCCG
Source organism: Streptomyces sp. NBC_00887 (assembly GCF_045207585.1). Classification (NCBI taxonomy): domain Bacteria; kingdom Bacillati; phylum Actinomycetota; class Actinomycetes; order Kitasatosporales; family Streptomycetaceae; genus Streptomyces; species Streptomyces sp. NBC_00887. The sequence goes on along the minus strand of NZ_CP108788.1, from coordinate 7,855,409 downwards.
AGGTGCAGCGAGCGATCGACGACGGCAACGCGGCGGTGTCCAAGGCGGAGTCGGTGCGCAAGTTCCGCATCCTGGCCCAGCAGTTCACGGAGGAGGCGGGCCACATCACGCCGTCGCTGAAGCTGAAGCGCAACGTCGTGGCGAAGGACTTCGCGGACGAGGTCGAGTCGATCTACCGCGCCTGAGCACACGACGAGGCCGTAGGCACGAGGCCGGCCGCACGACAGGGCCGTACACATGACGAGGGGCCCGCACCACGACGGTGCGGGCCCCTCGTCTCGTCGTACGCGCTCAGAGCAGCGTCTTCAGCTCCTCCGCGAGCAGGTCCCAGCGCCACTTCTCCTCGACCCAGGCCCTGCCCCGCTCCCCCATCCGTCGGCGCAGCTCGGGATCGCCGAGAAGGGTGACGATCCGCTCGGCGGAGTCCTCGGCCGAACCGCCCCGCACCACCCACCCGGTCTCGCCGTCGAGCACCGCGTCGGGTGCGCCGCCCGAGTCGCCCGCCACCACCGGCAGCCCGGTCGCGGACGCCTCCAGGTACACGATGCCGAGGCCTTCGACGTCGAGCCCGCCGCGCCGGGTGCGGCAGGGCATGGCGAAGACGTCGCCGGCGCCGTAATGGGCGGGCAGTTCCTCCCACGGCACCGGTCCGGTGAAGCGCACGGAGTCCTGGACGCCCGTCTCGGCGGCCAGCTTCTTCAGCTGCCCCGCGTACGGGCCGCCGCCGACGATCAGCAGGACGGCGTCCGGCACCCGTGCCAGGATCGCGGGCATGGCGAGGATGAGGGTGTCCTGGCCCTTGCGCGGGACGAGCCGCGACACACAGACGACGACGGGCCGGTCCGCGAGCCCCAGCCGGGCCCTGACGCGGTCCCCGCCCGAGGACGGGTGGAAGGTCGACTCGTCGACACCGGGCGGCAGCTGGACCATGCGGCCCGCGGCCTCGGGCGTGAGGGCCGCGGCGATCCTGGAGCGGGTGTACTCGCCGAGGTACGTGATCGTGTCCGTGCCCTCGCCGATGCGGCGCAGCAGCTGCCTGGACCCGGGCAGCTGGGCCCAGCCCGCCTCGTGCCCGTGGGTGGTCGCCACGATGCGGCGTGCTCCGGCCCGGCGGAGCGCGGGTGCCATCAGGCCGAGGGGGGCCGCCGCGCCGAACCAGACGGAGGAGCATGCGTGTTCGCGCAGCAGCCGGACCGCCTGCCGGGTGATTCGCGGGGTGGGCAGCAGCATCGTCGTGCGGTCGCGCACGACGGTGAAGGGCTGTTCCGCGTCGAAGGCGGCGGTGGCCTCCTGGCCCTCCGCGCCGCGCTTCCAGGTGGAGGCGTAGACGACGAGCCGGCCGGGGTCCACGCGCAGTGCCATGTTGTGCAGGAAGGCCTGGATGCCACCGGGGCGGGGCGGGAAGTCGTTGGTCACGATCAAGGTCTTGTCCATCGCCGCCGACAGTACCGGGCTGCCGACCGGCCCTGCTTGACGGCTCCCGCACATCAGGCAACGGCATCATGACGGTTATGCGTCTGCTCCTCGCCACCTGGATCCTCACCCGAGCGGCGCTGCTGCTCTGCGTCTTCAAGGTGTTCACGGTGCCGGGCCCGGACGTCACGAGCGATGTCTCGGTGATCTACCACGGCTGGTACGAGGTGCTCCGCGCCGGTTCCTACCCGCTGGACGACGTCACCTGGCAGTACCCGCCCGCCGCCGCGCTGGCCGTGCTCGCCCCGGCGCTGCTGCCCTTCCTGGAGTACGCGTCCGCCTTCTTCGTCCTGGTACTGGCGTGCGACGCCCTGGTGGTTCTGCTCCTGCCGCACGCGTCCGGCCGGCCGGGTACGCGCGCCGCGGGTGCCTGGGTGTGGGTGGCGGGTGTGCCGCTGCTCGGGCCGACGGTGTACGCCCGGTACGACCTGGTGGTGACGGCCGTCGCGGTGGCGGCGCTGCTGGCCGGGGTGCGCCGCCCGCGGGTCCTGGGGGCGCTGGCGGCGTTCGGCGCGCTGATGAAGGTGTGGCCGGTCCTGCTGCTGGTGGGTACGGCCCGGGGGCGCGCCACGCGGCTCTCCTGGTCGGCCGCGGCGGTGACGGCCGGCGGGCTCCTCCTGGCGGCCGCGGCGGCTCTGCCCGGCGCGTTCGCGTTCCTGACGTTCCAGCGGGACCGGGGGCTGGAGGTCGAGTCGCTGGGGGCGCTGGTCTTCCACCTGGCGCGGCAGTTCGGCTGGGAGGGCCGGGTGGAACTGCGGTACGGCTCGATGGAGTTCGCCGGTGCCCACGTCGGGCCGGTGAGCACGCTGGCACTGGGGCTGAGCGCCCTCGCCCTCGGCTGGCTGCTGGTGTGGCGGCTGCGGGCCCGCACGTTCGCGGTGCACACCCCGGCGGACGCGGCGTTCACGGCGGTGCTGCTGTTCACCACGACCAGCCGTGTCATCAGCCCGCAGTACATGGTGTGGCTGGTCGGTCTGGCCTCGGTGTGCCTGGTGTTCCACGGCAGCCGGATGGCCCCTCCGGCGTGCCTGGTCCTGGTGGCCACCGGCGTCACCCTGCTGGAGTTCCCGCTGGGGTTCGCGCATGTGGTGGCCAGTGACGCGGAGGGCGTGACGCTCCTCGTCGTACGCAACGGCCTGCTGGTCGCGGCGACGCTGAGCGCCGGGCGGCGGCTGTGGCGGGGGACGGTGCCGGGAGTGCGGACCGGGCGCGAGCGGCTCAGCCGAGCCGCTCGCGCAGATACTCCCGCCAGCGCACCGTGAAGTCCTCCGGAGTCGTACCGAGCACCGTCTGCATGGCCTGTTCGACCGCCCCGTCCCGCCCGGAACGGGCCCCGACGGCCTTGTAGAAGGCGATCAGCTTCTCCTCGCCCCAGTCCTGCGCGATCAGCTCGCAGGCCAGCCAGCCGCCCTCGTACGCCTTCGCGAGGGTGGCCGCGTCCCCGCCGAATCCGAAGTCCTCGTCCACCGGCAGCCGGGCGGGCAGTTCGGCGCGGCGGACCGCGCCGGTCAGCTCGGGTGCGATCTCCTCGGCGGTGCGGCTCTCCTGCCGGTAGGCGGCCCGGTCGGCGAAGCCCTCGGAGAGCCAGACCGGTGTGGCCGCGGAGGTGTGGGCCCTGGTCGCCACGTGGGCGGTCTCGTGGGTGAGGACGACCCTCTGGCCGAACTCGCCGAGCATTCCGTACGCCTGCGGATTGACGATCACCCGGTCCGCGGGCGCCCGGCCCTTGCCGCCGACCTCACCGGTGGTGACGGCCGCTATGCCCCGGTAGCTCGCCACGGGTGAGCCGAGGAGGCCCGCCATGTCCTCCACGGATTCCGGTACGAGCACGACCACCCGCTCCGCCCAGGGCTCCGGCCAGCTGCCGGAGACGGCCGGCACGGCCCGGTCCGCGGTGTCCGCGATCCGGCGCAGTTCCCGCTCGCGGCGGCCGACGCCGAGGACGAGGCTGTGCGTGCCGCGTACGACCTGGACGTCGCCCTGCTGCCACAGCAGCCCCGGAGCGTCCTCGTCGGCCCGGTCGGCGGCGATGTACCAGGTCCCCTCCTCGCCGCGGCGCACCAGTTCCACCGTGCGGGCGGAGGACATCGGGGCGTTGTCGTAGCCCTTGAAGCGGTAGCGCAGCTCGACGTCGGCGGTGACCCGGCCGGAGCCCTCTTCGGTCACGTCTTTCACCCTGTACGCCCAGGACTCCAGGGGTATCTCGGCCAGATTCTCCAGTTCGGTGCGCTGGGCCGCCCGGAACGACGTGGCCCGCGGGTCGAGCGAGGCCAGGTAGGCGTCGGTGTCGTGCCCCATCACCGCGGCGGCCCTGCGGTCCAGGGTGGTGCCTATCTCCCGGGCGGTGGGGCCGGCTGCGGAGTCCTGCGGCACGGAGCAGGCGGACGCGAAGAGCAGCCCGGCGAGCACGGCGCCCGCCGTGCTCCGTGTGCGGGTGCGTCCCCGCCGCGCGTTCCGCGTCCGAACAGCCATCCTGCCGATCGTACGGTCAGACGCGGGTCACCGAGGAGACGGGCATCACGCCGACGGGGTCGTAGCGCACCGGGGCGCCGGGGTACGGGGCGTGGATGACCTGGCCGTTCCCCGCGTACATGCCGATGTGGCTCGCGTCGGCACGGTAGGCGACGAGGTCCCCGGGCATCGCCTCCCCGAGCGGCACCATGCGGCCCGCGTTCCGCTGGGCCTGGGAGGTCCGCGGCAGGCTGACCCCGGCCTGGGCGTACGCCCACTGCGTCAGCCCGGAGCAGTCGAACGCGGACGGGCCGTCGGCGCCCCACACGTACGGGCTGCCGAGTGCCTGCCGGGCCGCCATGAGAGCCGCCAGCGCGCGCGGGGAGGCGGCACCGGGAGGAGGAAGCGCCTCGTGCCCGGCGGACCGCGAAGCGCGGCCGAGGCTCTCGCGGTCCTCGGCGGGCAGTGAGTGCAGCAGCTGCCGGGCCCGGGCCAGCTTGCCCTCGACGGTGCGCTTGTGCCGGGTGACGGCCGCGCTGTTGCGCTCCAGCCCGGCGAGGGCGCCGGTGGCCTCGGCACGGGTCTGGGCGATCCTGCGCTGGGCCTGCCGGAGCTTGTGCAGCAGCACGGCCCTGCGGTCTCCCAGCCGGTCCAGGGCGGCGGCCCGGTCCAGGAAGGTGTCCGGGTCCGAGGAGAGCAGCAGCGCGAGGGAAGGGTCGATGCCACCCGAGCGGTACTCCGCACCCGCCATGGAGCCGAGGGCGGTCCGCATCCGGTTGATGCCCTCCTGGGCGCGGGCCGCCGCGTCCTGGGCCCTGTCCACCTCGCCGCGCAGCAGGTCCACGTTCTCCCGGGCCTTGTTGAACTGCTCGGTGGCGCGCTCGGCCTCCCCGTACAGCTGGTCGACCCTGGCCTTCGTGCTCCCCCGGGTGTCCTGCGGTTCTGCGCCCGCCGGGGCTGCGCCGAGGGTGGCCGCCGCGGTGGCTGCGGCGGCCGACAGGACGGTGGCCCGGATGCCCCGGGTGGGGCCGGGCCGGGTGGGACGGCGATGCGACACCACAGGAAGCCGCACTCCCTTCCGCTGTACGCAGATGTGCGCAGCCCCTGCCGCCCTGGAGGGCGGACCGACGACCGGGAGCTGCACGACAGCGCAGACAGTAACCGGACGACTACGGAGCGACCAAAGGCCGCGCCCGGGCGCGAGAAGGGGACAAACAGCGCCGCCCCGCCGGTGACCTGTCGGTCTCCGGCGGGGCGGGGCTCAGCGAAGGGTGTGGCGATTCGCCCGTTCGGGCGTCAGATCCGCACGCCGAACTGGAAGGTGCCCATGTAGTCCATCGACTCGTAACGGACCACGGTGCCCGGCTTCGGGGCGTGCAGGATCTGGTTGTTGCCCGCGTACAGGCCCACGTGCGAGGTGTTGTTGAAGAAGACCAGGTCGCCCGGCTTCAGGGCGCTGCGGCCGATCCGGACACCGTCGTTGATCTGGGTGTACGTGGTGCGGGTGATCTGGACGCCGGCCTGGGCGTAGGCCCACTGGGTCAGACCCGAGCAGTCGAACGAGTTCGGGCCGGTGCCGCCGGAGACGTACGGCTTGCCCTGCTGCGTGGCGGCGGCCCGGAGGGCGGCGCCGCCGAGAGCCGACGCGGGGACCTCGTTGCCGAGGTTGACGCGCTCACCGGCGGCGCGGCTGGCGCGCTGGTCGTCCGCGGCCATCTTGGCCCGCTCGGCGGCGGTGAGGGTGTTCAGGAGCTTCTGGGCGTCGGCGAGCTTGCCCTGGAACTTCTTCTTGTTCTCACCCAGGGTCTCGCGGACGTCGGCGAGGTCGCCGAGCTTCGCCTGCGCCTCCTTGCGCTGCTGCGCGAGGGTGCGCTGCTTGGACTGGATCTTCTGCAGCGACTCGGTCTGCTTGGCCGTCAGCTGGTCGAGCGCCGAGGCCTGGTCGAGGAAGGTGTCCGGGTCCGAGGCCAGGAAGAGCTGGACGGACGGGTCGATCCCACCGGAGCGGTACTGCGCGGTGGCGAGCGAACCGAGCTCACCGCGCATGGTGTTGAGCTCGTCCTGGCCGCGGGCGACCTTGTCCTGGATCGCGTCGACCTGCTTCTTGAGCTTGTCCTGCTGCTCCTTGGCCCCGTTGTACTTCTCGGTGGCGGCCTCGGCCTCGTGGTAGAGCTTGTCGACCTTCGCCTTGACCTCGTTCTTGGTCGGCTTGGGGTCGGCGTGGGCCGCCTGGGAAGTCAGGGCCACGGCCGCAGCGGCGGTCGCGGTGAGCACGGTCACGCGGGTGCGGCTCGGCTGCTTGGGACGACGGTGGGACGCCACGAAGGCGAGCTCCTTCTTCCTCGAGCCGCCTACCGGGCTGTGGGGGACTGAATCCCCGGCTCCGTGCACTCACGGACTCGGCGGTTCCTTCGCTGCCACCCCTGGTGGGTGATCAACCGTGCGAAGGTTCGAGGCCTGACCCTAGTGACCATCCTGTGATCAGTTCAAATCCTCACAAGAAAAATCTCGTCACACCAGGCACTTCTTTACTTTCATCACACCGCGTGTAGTGGCGACTTGACGGTACGTTCCCAAAATCCCGGCAAGTCGTACATGCCGCACATGTCGAACTAGACGCGCGAAAGGCGCTTCAGGAGCAATGCGGACGCGACAGGCCGGGCTCCCGCCTTCGCCACACCGTCGGCCACTTCGCGGTCGGTGGACACCACCACGACGGGCCTGCCCGGCGGTTCCGCGCGGGCCAGCTGCCTGATCAGCTCGTCGGCCGTCACCCCCGCCTTGCTGAACAGCACACGCACCCCACGCGGCGGCGCGAGCAGGACGGGTGCGGCCAGTTCGGCCCCGTCGAAGACACAGGTCATCTCGGCGCCCGTCTGCGCGGCGAGGACCGAGAGGCCGCCCAGGAGCCGCAACCGCTGCTTCTCCAGCGGCATCTGCGGATAGCCGGTCTTCGTGACGTTGTAGCCGTCGACGATCAGATGCGCCTGCGGCAGCGCGAGCAGCTGGTCGAGCAGCGCCGGATCCGTCTCCGAAAGGGCCCTGGCCGCAATGTCCTTCGGTGACATGCGGCCCGGCTCCACCGCCTCGACACTGTCGGCCGGGCGGATCGACGAGGGCGGCAGCGCCAGTTCACGGCGGAGTCCCTGAGCCGCGTCGAGCACGGTGTCCAGGAGCAGCCGCAGCCGCATGTCCTCGACGGAACGCCCTTCCCTGGCCGCCCGGCGGCTCGCCTCGACAGAGGTCTCCGCCTCGGCCAGGCGCGCCTTCAGCCGCCGGGACTCGCTCTCGGCGGCGGACACCTGGGCGGCCGCCTCGGCCCGCACGGTGTCCGTCTCGGCGCTGCCCCTGCGCAGGGCCGCCTCGCCGCGCTTCACCTCGCTGAGGGCGCTGCGCAGCTTGCGCTGCAGGGATTCCGCGTCCTTGCGGGCCGCGTCCAGTTCCGAACGCAGCCGCTCGGTCTCGCTCCTGGTGTGGCTGCGGGCGTGGGCGAGCTCCTCGCGCAGCCTCTCCAGCTCGCGCCGGGTCTCCTCGTCCACGCGCTCGGCGTCGGCCCGCTGGACCTCTTCGCCCGCCGCGGCCACCAGTTTGACCCAGCCGGCCGGCCGCAGCACGTACGCCGCCGCGGCCACGTCGACCGGATCGGCGGCCGCGGGCGGCGCGCCGGACTCCAGCGCCGCGGCCAGCTCCGGCTGGCCCTGGCCGATCCGCTCACCGATGCGCCGGCGGAAGACCGGGTCGCTCTCGAGGGCGGCCGCCATCGCGTTGCCCGCGAACTTGGCGCGCCTGGTCGGGGTGAAGCGGGCGTACTGCCGGAGCTGAGGGGGAAGTTCGCCGACGGTCAGGCCGCCGAAGGCGTCGGAGACGAGCGCCACGACCCTGCGGCGCACGCCCTCGGGCAGCGGACGGTCGAGCGACTCCGCGGCGCCGTCGGCCGCGTCGGCCGGTCCGGCGCCGCCTGTCGGCTGCTCCACCATCCATCACCCCAATATGTCTGTCCGCACGGCCCCGTCAGGAGTCGGCACCCGGCCTGTCGACCAGCTCGATCTGGTCCACCGCGTTGCACCAACGGCAGCGCACCGACTCGATGGTCTCACTGACCACCTCCCGCTCCTCGACACTCGACTCCCCGGCCAGGTCGAGGTGGACGTACTCCACGACCTTGGAGGAGCGCGTCACATCGAAGCGGGTGAGATTGCCGCAGAGCGTGCAGCGCCAGCGGGTCCCGTCGGTCGGCGTGGGAACCGTCGTCATCGTTGCGTCCTCTTTCGTCGAGTCTCGTACTGCCCAGGTCTTCGATCTCGCGGTGCGCCGTCGAACTGCGCATGTCCTGCGGTAACCCTACGGCCTTGCGTTTCCCCGTCGACACGGCGAGGCGATCTGTCACGTTCTCCGCCGGTGCGTCATGCTCTGTACGTGATCGATTGGCGGGATGCCGGGTGGCGGGAGCGGGCCAGGGAGTTCGGGGCCGCGGCCTCGGCGGGCGGCGCACCGGTCACCTACGGCCTCATCGCCGTCTGTTCCGCCGTGTTCCTGATCAGCCCGCTCTCAGGGTTCAACCCGGCCTACGGCACGGCGGACGCCCTGCTCGCCGCGCAGGCCGGGTACTTCGAGCGGTGGGGAGTGATCCCCAGCGAACTCCTGGACGGCTCCGCGCACGCGGCCCTCACCCCGCTGACCGCCCTCTTCGTGCACGGGAGCTGGCTGCACCTGCTGGGCAACATGCTGTTCCTGTACGTGTTCGGGGCCATGGCCGAGGAGCGCATGGGCCGGGCCGAGTTCGTCTTCTTCTACGTCTGCTGCGGCTATCTGGCCCTGGTCGTCTACGCGGTCGCGCACTCCGGATCCGACCAGACGCTGGTGGGCGCGTCGGGGGCGATCTCGGCGGTGCTCGGCGCGTTCCTCTACCTCTTTCCCCGCGCCCGGGTCACCAGCCTCTTCCCGTTCCTCTTCTTCCTGCCGCTGCGCTTCCCCGCCTGGATCGTGCTCGTCTTCTGGTTCGCGCTGCAGTGGCTGGCGGCGCAGGGCGCGGGCAGCGGCCCCGGCGTCGCCTACCTCGCCCATGTCGCGGGCTTCGCGGCCGGGTTCCTCTACGCCTGGGGGCGTTACCGGGGTGGGGCTAGAGTGAAGTCTCCAGCCACGGCCACCGAGGGAGAAAGCCAGCCGTGATCACCGCGATCGTGCTCATCAAAACCAGCGTGGACCGGATTCCCGAGATCGCCGAGGCCGTCGCCGCGCTGGACAGCGTCAGCGAGGTCTTCTCGGTCACCGGTACGTACGACCTGATCGCCATGGTCCGGGTGGCCAAGCACGACGATCTGGCGGATGTCATTCCCGGCCGGATCAGCAAGATCCCCGGTGTCGAGGGCACCGACACGCACGTGGCGTTCCGCACGTACTCGCAGCACGACCTCGAGGCGGCCTTCGCCATCGGGCTCGACGCGTAGGACGACCGGACGGCGTACGGCTTCGGCCGGGGACGGGACAATGGCCTCCCGTCCCCGGCCGAAGCCGTACGCGGCCGGGTCAGACCTGCGCAGCACCCCTGTCGGGGACGCAGCGCCCGTCCTCGGTGCGGTAGGTCCACCGGGCACCCGCGCCCACCAGCTCGCGGACCGCGCCCAGGAACCGCTCGATGTGCTCGTCCGGCGTACCGGCCCCGAAGCTCACCCGGATGGCGTTGAGGGACCGCTCGCCCGGCTCGGCGTCCGGGGCGCCGCACTCGCCCGGGTCCTGCGGCTCACTGCCCAGCAGGGTCCGTACGAGCGGGTGGGCGCAGAACAGGCCGTCGCGGACCCCGATGCCGTACTCCGCGGAGAGCGCCGCGGCGAAGTGCGAGCTGTTCCAGCCCTCGACCACGAAGGAGATGACGCCGACCCTCGGGGCGTCGTCGCCGAACAGGGAGAGCACCTTGACCGCGGGGACCTCGGCCAGGCCTTCACGGACCCGGGTGACGAGCTGCTGCTCGCGGGCGACGAGCTGCTCGAACCCGGCCTCGGTCAGGGCCTTGCAGGCGGCGGCGATGGAGTAGACGCCGATCACGTTGGGCGATCCGGCCTCGTGCCGGGCAGCCGTGGTGTGCCACTCCACGTCGACGCCACCGTCGGCGCGCCGGGCAACCTTCCGGGAGGCGCCGCCGCCCGCGAGATACGGCTCCGCGTCCCGCAGCCAGTCGGCCCGGCCGGCGAGGACGCCCGAGCCGAACGGCGCGTACAGCTTGTGCCCGGAGAAGGCGAGCCAGTCGACGTCCAGTTCCGCGATGTCCACCGGGTGATGGGGTGCCAGCTGCGCGGCGTCGAGGACGATCCGGGCACCGTGCGCGTGGGCGGCGGCGGCCAGTTCCTTCACCGGCCACAGCTCTCCGGTGACGTTCGACGCGCCCGTCACACAGACCAGTGCGGGGCCGTAGGGGTCGCGGTCGGCCAGCGCACGCTCCAGCGTCACGACTGCCTCGGCAGGGGTCCTGGGGGCGTCGAGGAAGGTCACCCGGGCGTCGCGCCAGGGAAGCAGCGAGGCATGGTGCTCGGTCTCGAACACGAACACCTGGCAGTCCGCGGGAAGTGCTGCGGCAAGCAGGTTGAGGGAGTCCGTCGTCGAGCGGGTGAAGACCACCTGGTCCTCGGCACGGCAGCCGAGGAACTCCGCGACGGTGACGCGGCTGCTCTCGAAGAGGTCCGTGGAGAGCTGCGAGAGGTAGCCGGCGCCGCGGTGCACGCTGCCGTAGTACGGGGCGTAGGCGGCCACGTCGTCCCACACGCGCTGCAGGGCCGGGGCGCTCGCCGCGTAGTCGAGGGCGGCATAGGTGACTTCGCCGCCCGTAACCAGCGGAACGGTGACATCGGCTCCCAGAACCGGCAGCGGGGCACAAATGGACTGATCGGCGGCAGCGGTGGAGACAGACATGGCGAACTCCCGTAACAGGCAGGCGAAATCCCGGCGCCGGCAGATACGCGGCAGCGCAGGGGAAGGAGAAAAGGGTGCGCGGAAGAGGGCGTTGGGCCCTATCGCATTCGCTTGCTCACAAGAGGCTCCCTGGGGACCAGGACCCCGGGGGATGGCATTCACAGATGCCTAGGGGCCCGCGCTTGCCACAGACCTCGCTGCCTGCGGCCTGGTCTTCACCCGGGGCACCCCGCCACGGACGGAGGGTTGCCGGACAGCGAGCCGGGGCTTATTCGCTGTCACTCATGACCTGCGCAGCATCTTGCCATACGTGACCACATGCGCAAGGGCGCAGTCCGCGATCCGGACTGCGCCCCGCCCCACACGTCCTTGCTTCATGCGTTGCTGGCGGCCACCCAGCGCTCCAGCGCCCGCTTGGCGGCACCCGAGTCGATCGATTCCGCGGCCCTCGCGATCCCCGCCGCGATCTGCTCGTCGAGCGTGCCCTCGCCCGGGTCGAGCGCCACCAGCGCGGCAGCGGAGTTGAGGAGCACCGCGTCGCGTACGGGACCTGCCTCCCCGTCCAGCATCCGCCGGGCGACGTCCGCGTTGAAGGAGGCGTCGGCACCGCGCAGCGCCGAGACCGGCACCAGGTCCAGGCCGACGTCCCGCGGGTCGAACGCCTCCTCGCGCACGGCACCGTCCCGGACGATCCAGACCCGGGAGGTCGCCGTGGTGGTCAGCTCGTCGAGGCCGTCGTCGCCCCGGAAGACCAGCGCCGAACTACCCCGGTCGGCGAGCACACCCGCGACGATCGGCGCCATCCTGAGGTCGGCGACGCCGACGGCCTGGGAGCGCACCCGGGCCGGATTGGTGAGCGGGCCCAGGATGTTGAAGGTGGTCGGCGTGCCGAGCTCCTTGCGGGCCCTCGCCGCGTGCCGCAGGGCCGGGTGGAACTTCACCGCGAAGCAGAAGGTGATGCCCGCTTCCTCGGCGACCCGGACGACGCCCTGCGGGGTCAGCTCGAGGTTGACGCCGAGCTTCTCGAGCACGTCGGAGGCCCCGCTCGACGAGGAGGAGGCGCGGTTGCCGTGCTTGACGACCTTGGCGCCGGTCCCGGCGACGACGATCGCCGACATGGTGGAGATGTTGACCGTCTTGGCCAGGTCGCCGCCGGTGCCCACGATGTCGACCGTGCGGCCGGGCACCTGGATGGTGTGGGCGTGCTCGTACATGGTGCGTACGAGTCCGGTGACCTCGTCGACGGTCTCGCCCTTGGCACGCAGTGCGATCACGAAGCCGGCGATCTGCACGTCGGTGGCCTCGCCGCTCATGATGCGGTCCATGGCCCACGCGGTGTCCTCGGCCGTCAGGCTCTCGCCGCGCAGGAGGGGCATCAGCACGCCGGGCCACGAACGGTCCGCCACGCTGTCGCCGCCGTCCGGGGTCACAACGTTCATGGTCCGCTCCTGGGGTCCACAGCCGATAGAAGGATCCCCCCACCCTATCCAGCCCCGGGGACAGCGAAGAGCCCCGTCCATCGAATGGACGGGGCTCCCGCTGTGGCGATCAGCTCAGGTGATCAGTGGTGGCCGTGGCCGCTGGTGATCTCCTTGTACTCCTCGGCGGAGGGCTTGGCGATCTGGCTCTGCTCGCCGTAGTAGCTCTTGCTGAGCTTGGCCCGCAGCTTCTGCAGCGCCGAAGGCTTGCGCTCGACACCGTTCTCGTCGACCGTCGGGCCGATCTCGACCGGCTTGTACTGCTCGTGCGCGGTGAGCGTGTGCAGCTGGCCCTGACTGAGCGGCTCGTGGATCTCGACGAACTCACCGTGCGGCAGGCGCTTGATGGTGCCGGACTCGCGTCCGTGCAGCACCTTGTCCCTGTCGCGGCGCTGGAGGCCGAGGCAGATCCGCTTCGTCACGATGAACGCGATGACCGGGCCGACGAAGATGAAGATCCGGACGAACCACGAGATGGCGTTCAGCGACAGGTGGAAGTGCGTGGCCCACAGGTCGTTTCCACCACCGATGAAGACGATGACGTACTCGGTGATCCATGCGACACCGAAGGCCGTACGGGTCGGGGCGTTGCGCGGGCGGTCCAGGATGTGGTGCTCGCGCTTGTCCCCGGTGACCCAGGACTCGATGAAGGGGTAGACCGCGATCGCCGCGAGCACGAGGCCGAAGGCCATCAGCGGGATGAACACACCCAGGACGAGCGTGTGACCCCACAGGTTGATCTCCCAGCCCGGCATCACTCGGATCAGACCCTCGGCGAAGCCCATGTACCAGTCGGGCTGGGCGCCGGTGGACACCTGGTCCGGGCGGTACGGGCCGAGGACCCAGATCGGGTTGATCGAGGCGATGCCCGCGATGACGGTGATGACACCGAAGACCAGGAAGAAGAACCCTCCGGCCTTCGCCATGTACACCGGCAGCAGCGGCATGCCGACGACGTTCTTGTTCGTCTTGCCGGGACCCGCGAACTGCGTGTGCTTGTGGTAGAAGACCAGGATCAGGTGGGCGACGACCAGGCCGAGCATGATGCCCGGCAGCAGCAGGATGTGGATCGAGTAGAACCGGGCCACGAAGTCGCCGCCGGGGAACTCTCCGCCGAACAGGAACATCGAGAGGTACGTACCGACGATCGGCGTCGCCAGGATGGCGCCCTGGGTGAAGCGGACACCCGTACCGGAGAGCAGGTCGTCCGGGAGCGAGTAGCCGGTGAACCCGGTGAACATGCCCAGGACGAACAGCAGGAAGCCGAACATCCAGTTGATCTCACGGGGCTTGCGGAACGCACCCGTGAAGAAGACGCGCATCATGTGCACGAACATGCCGGCCAGGAAGATCAGCGCGGCCCAGTGGTGGATCTGCCGTACGAGCAGACCACCGCGGACGTCGAAGCTGATGTCCAGCGTCGAGGCGTAGGCCTCGGACATGCGGATGCCCTGCATCGGCTCGTACGAGCCGTGGTACACGACCTCGTTCATGCTCGGGTGGAAGAACAGCGTCAGGTACACACCCGTGAGGATGATGATGATGAAGCTGTAGAGGCAGATCTCACCGAGCATGAAGGACCAGTGGTCCGGGAAGATCTTGCGCATGTTGGCCTTGGCCAGGCCGTAGATGCCCAGCCGGCCGTCTGCCCAGTCGGCTACCCGCTCACCGGCGGGCGCCTTGCGCTTTGAATCCGTCGCAGTAGTCATCCGCGCTCCCAGAAGGCAGGACCGACGGGCTCTTCGAAGTCGCCGAGCGCCTCGAGGTTGCCCTCGCTGTTCACACCGATCCGCAACTGCGGGAGGGCGTGACCGGCCGGACCGAAGATGACGCGGGCGCCGTCGGAGAGGTCGAAGGTGGACTGGTGGCACGGGCAGAGCACGTGGTGCGTCTGCTGCTCGTACAGGCTGATCGGGCAGCCGACGTGGGTACAGATCTTGGAGAAGGCCACGATTCCCTCGTGGGCCCACTCACGCTCACGCTTGTCCTTGATGTTGTCCGGCTCGATGCGGATGATCATCAGGGCAGCCTTGGCGATCTGCGTCTGGAAGTCGTGCGCGTCCTCCTCCAGGCCCTCGGGCATGGCGAAGGTCAGCGAACCGACGACGACGTCCTCGGGACGAAGCGGCTCCATCGTGTTCATGTTGATGAGCTGCTTGCCCTTGGCCCACAGGGTCGAGCGGAGCTTCTTCTCCGGCAGCGGACCGAGGTCGCGCAGCAGCATCACGCCGGAGAGCGGCACCAGGGCCAGCGCGCCGAACATGGTGTTGCGGATCAGCTTGCGCCGTCCGATCGCCGACTCCTTGGCACCGTCCGCGAAGTCGGCGAGAACCTTCGCCTTGACCTCGGGCTCGGCCTCGATGGCGTGCCGGTCGTCGGCGACCTCCACGTCGGACATCAGGGTGCGCGCCCAGTGGACGGCCCCCGCGCCGATGCAGAAGAGCGCGACGCCCAGGGTCAGGCCCAGGGAGAAGTTGAGCGAACTCACGTGCCCGAACGGCCAGATGTAGACGATCTGGTCGACCGGGAAGATGACGTAGGAGGCGATGAACGCCACCGTCGCCAGCATGGACAGCGTGAACATGAAGGCGACGGCTCGCTCGGAGCGGCGCGCGGCACGTTCGTCGATGTCCTGGATGCGCGGCCGGTGGGCCGGCAGCCCGGGGTCGGCGAACGGATCGCCGGCACCCTCTACCGCGCCGTGCGCGGTGTCCCGCTCTGCGGGCAGGACCTCTTCTGGAATCTCTTGGCTACTCATGACTTCTTGGCCTTAGCGGTGTGGGCCGCGACCCAAACGGCAATTGCGACGAGGGCTCCGAGCCCGAAGACCCACGCGAACAGACCTTCGCTGACCGGTCCGAGACCACCGAGGCTGAGGCCACCGGGGGTTTCGGCGTCGTCACCGTTGACGGTCTTGATGTACGCGATGATGTCCTTCTTCTCCTGCTCCGGCATGGTGCTGTCGGGGAAGGACGGCATGCTCTGCGGGCCGGTCTGCATGGCCTGGTAGATGTGCTTCGGGCTCACGCCTTCGAGGTTCGGGGCGTACTTGCCGTGTGTCAGCGCGCCGCCCTCACCTGTGAAGTTGTGGCACTGCGCGCAGTTCGTGCGGAACAGGTCGCCGCCCTTGGCCACGTCGGCGCCCGCGGGGTCGACCTGGCTGTCGGTCGGCGTGATCGGACCGGCGCCCAGGGACGCGACGTACGCCGCGAGCTGGTCGATCTCGGCCTGGGAGTAGATGACCGGCTTCTTCGGTACCTGGGCACCCGGCTGCTGAGCCGGCATACGTCCGGTACCGACCTGGAAGTCGACGGCGGCGGAGCCGACGCCCACGAGGGACGGCCCGTCGGAGGTGCCCTGACCGCCGGTTCCGTGGCAGCTGGCGCAGCCTACGGAGTAGAGCTTCTTGCCCTCGTCGATGGCGAGGGACTGGGCGGTTTCGTCGGCCTGCGCCTTACCCGCAGGCGCAAACGCGGCGTACAGCCCCCCGGTAGCCGCCAGCGCGAGGAGTAGTACGACGACCGCCGCCAGCGGATGGCGTCGTCGTGCGGAGAGCTTTTTCACGGATTACCCCGGTGTCAGGATCTTCTGCGTCGATGGTGGGTGGGTGCGAGCCCGGTTACTTGATCATGTAGATCGTGGCGAACAGGCCGATCCAGACGACATCGACGAAGTGCCAGTAGTAGGACACGACGATGGCGGCGGTGGCCTGTTCATGGGTGAATCTCGAGGCCGCGTATGTCCTGCCCAGTACGAGCAGGAAGGCGATGAGACCGCCTGTCACATGCAGACCGTGGAAGCCGGTCGTCAGGTAGAACACCGAACCGTACGGGTCGGAGGACAGGGAGAGACCCGCCTCCTTGACCAGCTCGGTGTACTCGAGGACCTGGCCTCCGATGAAGATCGCACCCATCACGAACGTGATGATGAACCAGGTGCGGAGCTTCTTCACATCACCCCGCTCCGCGGCGAATACGCCGAGCTGGCAGGTGAGAGAGGAAAGCACCAGGATCGTGGTGTTCGTCGCCGAGAACGGGAAGTTCAGATGGTGGGCCATCTCCTTCCAGTGAGCGGGTCCCATCACCGATCGCAGGGTGAAGTACATCGCGAAGAGGGCCGCGAAGAACATCAGCTCGGAACTCAACCAGATGATGGTTCCGACGCTGGTGAGGTTCGGCCGATTGACCGACGGGTGCGCGTGCCCGGTTTCTACTGTCGTTGCTGTCGCCACGACCGACATTATGTCGGTCGCTTATCCCGCCCTCACTCCGGGGGGTGCCGTTCGGTGTGTCAGTGGGGTGTGTCCTCACCGAACGGCCCAGCGAAACGCTGTCACCAACGGTGCTGACAGACTGTTCGCCGGAGTACGATCCGCCCAACGGTTCATGCCCCGAGAGCTCAGAGCGCCCCGAAGACACGGATGTCACGGAGGAACAATGCAGCCGACCGCCACGGTCCTGGTCTACAGCGACGACGCCAACACCCGTGAGCAGGTGAGGCTGGCCGCGGGCCGCAGGCCTGCGGCCGACGTGCCTCCGGTGGAGTTCCTGGAGTGCGCGACCCTCCCGGCCGTACTGAGCGCGCTCGACGGTGGCGGAGTCGATGTCTGCGTGCTGGACGGCGAGACGGCTCCGGCGGGCGGTATGGGCGTCTGCCGGCAGATCAAGGACGAGATCTTCGACTGCCCGCCGGTGCTCCTGCTGATCGGGCGCCCCCAGGACGCCTGGCTGGCCACGTGGAGCCGTGCCGACTCCGCGGTGACGCATCCGGTCGACCCGGTCGACTTCGCGGACGCCTTGGCCGCCCTGCTGCGCGACAGGCTCTCCGTGGAGGCCTGAGGCGGAGGGGCCCCGAACCCCTCCGTGGTGTCCTTCGAGGGCGCGGCGCACTCCCGGCCGGGTCAGACCTGGGGGCGCAGCCGCGCCGCCTCGACGTCGGTGCCCGAGTCCGGTGTGCCGCCCCCGTGCAGGGCGCTGCCCTTCCGCCAGGCGTCCCAGTCCAGGTTCCAGTCGCCGAAGCCGTTGTCGAACGGCGTCATCGTCTCGCCGTCACTCCCGACGACCTTGACGATGTCGCCCTCGCGTACGGTCTCGAAGAACCATTGGGCGTCGGCGGTGCTCATCCCCGTGCAGCCGTGGCTGACGTTGGCGCTGCCCTGTGAACCGGTCGACCAGGGCGCCGCGTGGACGTACTCACCGCTCCAGGTGACGCGTGTCGCCCAGTAGACGGGCAGGTCGTACGACTCCGAGGAGCCGGCGGCGATGCCGATGCTCTCCCCGCGCATGCGTACGAACTGTTCCTTGGCCAGCACCACCTTGACGCCGTTGCGCGTGTCGAAGCCGGGCTTGCCCGTGGTGACCGGCAGGGTGTTGATCACCTCACCGTTGCGCAGCACGGTCATGGAGTGGTCGGAGGCGTCGGTGATCGCTTCTATGCGGTCGCCGGTGGTGAGCTTCAGGGGCTTCGCGGCGGCCCCGTAGAGGGCGTTGGTGACCTTTATGCCCTTGAGGTTGCTGCGGACGTCGATGGTGGCGTCGGCGGGCCAGTACTCCTTGGGCCGGTAGTGCAGGGTCTTGGCGTCGACCCAGTACCAGGAGCCCGTGACGGCGGGGGTGGAGCGGACCTGCAGCCCGCGTTCCACGGTGGCCCTGGAGGCCTTGTCGGTGACCGGAGCGCTGAGTTCCGCTGTGAGGGGCTGTCCGACGCCGTAGGTGCCCGCCTGCGGGCCGAAGGCGACCTTGAGGAACTTCTTGGCCGAGGTCGTGCCGAAGGCGTAGGTGCGGCTGCCGGGGGCTCCGTCGCCGTTCTCGGTGGAGACCTTGACGGTGTACCGGGTGCCTGCGGCGAGCGAGGTGGTGGAGTGCCACCGCCGTCCGTCGGCGGCGAGTTCGCCCGCCAGACGGCGGCCCTGCGTGTCGACGGCCGTCACATCGGTGATGCGTACGTCGTCATCCTTGACGGTGACTTCGAGGGGCTTGTCGGGGTCGGCCTTCTCGCCCTTGGAGGGGCCGTTGAAGGAGACCAGGTCGGCCGCGTCGTACGGCTTCAGCGACAACGGATGGCCATCGGGTTCGCCACAGGCGGTCGCACCTGCAACCAGGGTCACGACCAGCAGAGTGCAGCTCACTACGGTGCGGATGCGCGGCGTGTGGTTCATGAACCCACGCTAAGAAGATTCATCCGATCCAGCGCGTTCAGTGACTGCAAACGGGGGCCCGCCCCGCTCATCACAGAGCGGGGCGGGCCCCCGTAAGGGTGTAACGGGTCCTACGGACGGCGCGGTCTCACTGGGTGCGGTTCTCACCGCGGTAGTACTCGAAGACCCAGCCGAAGAGGCCGATCAGCAGCAGCGGGGCCGAGAAGTAGGCCAGCCACCAGCCGAAGACGACGCCCAGGAAGAGGAGGGCGCCACCGACGGCCAGCGAGAGCGGCTGCCAGCTGTGCGGGGAGAAGAAGCCCACTTCACCGGCTTCGTCCGCGACATCGGCTTCCTTGTCGTCCTGGGCCATCTTGTCGACCCTGTTGGCCGTGAAAGCCAGATAGAAGCCGATCATGATGGTCAGTCCGAAGGACAGGATGAGCGCGGTGGTACCCACCGCCTCCTTGGACCAGACGCCGTACGTGATGGCCATGGCCAGCATGAAGACGCTCAGCCAGATGAACAGCTTGCCCTGGATCTTCACTTGCCGGCCTCCTTGCCGCCGACGAGGACCTTGTCACCGTCGGAGTGGTGCTCCAGCAGCTCGAGCGCCGCGATCTCCGGGTGGTGCAGGTCGAACGCCGGGGATTCGGAACGGATCCGCGGCAGCGTGAGGAAGTTGTGCCGCGGGGGCGGGCAGGACGTCGCCCACTCGAGCGAACGGCCGTAGCCCCACGGGTCGTCGACCTCGATCTTCTTGCCGTACTTGGCGGTCTTCCACACGTTGTAGAAGAACGGCAGCATCGACAGGCCGAGCACGAAGGAGGAGATCGTCGAGATCGTGTTCAGCGCGGTGAAGCCGTCCGCCGCGAGGTAGTCCGCGTAACGACGGGGCATGCCTTCCGCGCCGAGCCAGTGCTGCACCAGGAACGTGCCGTGGAAGCCCACGAACAGCGTCCAGAAGGTCATCTTCCCGAGCCGTTCGTCCAGCATCTTGCCGGTGAACTTCGGCCACCAGAAGTGGAACCCGGCGAACATCGCGAAGACCACGGTGCCGAAGACGACGTAGTGGAAGTGCGCCACCACGAAGTACGAGTCGGAGACGTGGAAGTCCAGGGGCGGCGACGCCAGGATCACACCGGTCAGACCACCGAAGGCGAAGGTGATCAGGAAGCCGACGGACCAGAGCATCGGTGTCTCGAAGGACAACGACCCCTTCCACATCGTGCCGATCCAGTTGAAGAACTTCACACCGGTCGGTACCGCGATGAGGAATGTCATGAACGAGAAGAACGGCAACAGCACACCGCCCGTCACGTACATGTGATGCGCCCAGACCGTCACCGAGAGGCCCGCGATGGAGATGGTCGCCGCGATGAGACCGATGTAGCCGAACATCGGCTTCCGGCTGAAGACCGGAATGATCTCGGAGACGATTCCGAAGAATGGCAAAGCGATGATGTACACCTCTGGATGGCCGAAGAACCAGAAGAGGTGTTGCCAGAGCAATGCTCCGCCATTGGCCGAGTCGAAGATATGCGCACCGAATTTACGGTCCACCTCCAACGCGAAGAGCGCGGCGGCCAGGACCGGGAAGGCCAGCAGGACCAGAACACCGGTCAGCAGGACGTTCCAGGTGAAGATCGGCATGCGGAACATCGTCATGCCGGGGGCGCGCATGCAGATGATCGTGGTGATGAAGTTGACCGAGCCGAGGATCGTGCCGAAGCCGGAGAAGGCCAGACCCATGATCCACATGTCGGCACCGACACCCGGCGAGCGGACAGCGTCCGAGAGCGGGGAGTAGGCGAACCAGCCGAAGTCGGCCGCACCCTGCGGGGTGAGGAAGCCGGCCACGGCGATGATCGAGCCGAAGAGGTAGAGCCAGTACGCGAACATGTTCAGCCGCGGGAACGCCACATCGGGCGCACCGATCTGCAGCGGCATGATCCAGTTCGCGAACCCGGCGAACAGCGGCGTCGCGAACATCAGCAGCATGATCGTGCCGTGCATCGTGAACGCCTGGTTGAACTGCTCGTTCGACATGATCTGCGTACCCGGCCTGGCCAGCTCGGCGCGCATGAAGAGCGCCAGGAGGCCACCGATGCAGAAGAAGGCGAACGACGTGATCAGGTACATCGTGCCGATCGTCTTGTGGTCAGTGGTGGTCAGCCACTTGACGACGACACTCCCCGGCTGCTTGCGCCGTACCGGCAGCTCGTCCTCGAACGAGTCGTCTGCTGCCGCGGCACCCTGGGATTCATTGAGGATGCTCACAGTTTGTTCGTCTCCGCATTCCTGGCCGGGTCCGTCTGCTCGATGCCTGCCGGCACGTAGCCCGTCTGACCCTTCTCCGCCAGCTCCTTGAGGTGCTGCTGGTAACGCTCCGGAGAGACGATCTTGACGTTGAAGAGCATCCGGGAGTGGTCGACGCCGCAGAGCTCGGCGCACTTGCCCATGTAGGTGCCCTCCTTGTTCGGAGTCACCTCGAAGGAGTTCGTGTGGCCCGGAATGACGTCCTGCTTCATGAGGAACGGCACCACCCAGAAGGAGTGGATGACGTCACGCGAAGTCAGAACGAAGCGGACCTTCTCGCCCTTCGGCAGCCACAGGGTCGGACCCGGGTTGCCGTTCTGCGGGTTCCTCGTACCGGGGATGCCCACGTCGTAGACGCCGCCGGCGTCCGCGGGGAAGTCCTTGAGGTACTTGTCGGGGATGGCGTCGAGTTCCTTCGGGATCTCGCCGTCGGTGGAGGGCGAGCCCTCCACGTTCTCGATGTAGTTGAAGCCCCAGCTCCACTGGTAGCCGACCACGTTGATGGTGTGGGCAGGCTTCGGTGTGAGCTCGAGGAGCTTCGATTCATCGCGTGCGGTGAAGTAGAAGAACACCGAGACGATGATGAGGGGTACCACTGTGTACAACGCCTCGATGGGCATGTTGTACCTGGTCTGCTGAGGTACCTCCACCTTGGTCCGGCTACGCCGGTGGAAGATGACACTCCAGATGATCAGCCCCCAGACAAGGACACCCGTGGCGAGCGCTGCCGCCCACGAGCCCTGCCAGAGGGACAGGATGATCGGGGCCTCTTCCGTTACCGGGGTGGGCATACCGAGGCGTGGGAAATCCTCCCAGTTGTATGAACAACCGGAGGCCGTCGCCAGGACCAGGCCCGCAGTCAGCACCTGCGGCAGCTTCCGCCGCATCGGGCGCCGCGACAAGCGGTCGGAGCCGTTGGGACTCACGTAGCGCCTTCCCGAGAGTCTCGCCCGCACGGTCGGCGCGCCCGTCTCACTTGGTCGGTCGCCGGCCCTGACGCGGGCAGGGGTTTGGATGTTTATGCGGACCAAACCCTACTGGACGCTATTTGGGGTCGCGCGGGGAGGGTGCCCAACGCGCCGCCCGACTCCCCGAAGGGGTGGAATCCGGCCCTCCGGCGGTCATCTGACGCTCCCTCTTGCGGCTCGGGCGGCGGCCCGCCCCCAGGTGGGCGCCGGTGCGGGCTAGCGTGGCGGTGTGTCCTACTTCGATACCGCCTCCTCCGCGCCCCTGCACCCCGTCGCCCGCCAGGCGCTGCTTGCCTCGCTGGACGAGGGCTGGGCCGATCCCGCCCGCCTGTACCGCGAGGGGCGGCGGGCCGGACTGTTGCTGGACGCGGCCCGGGAGGCCGCGGCGGAGGCGGTCGGATGCCGGCCGGACGAGCTCGTCTTCACCTCATCGGGGACCCGGGCGGTGCACTCCGGGGTGGCCGGGGCCCTCCACGGCCGTCGGCGTGTCGGCCGCCATCTGGTGGTCTCCGCAGTCGAACATTCGTCGGTGCTGCACTCGGCCGCGGCGCTGGAGGCGGCGGGTGGGTCGTTCACCGAGGTGCCGGTGGACCGGGCCGGTGCGGTGGATCCGTCGGCGTACGGCCGGGCGCTGCGGGCGGACACGGCGCTGGCCTGCCTGCAGTCGGCCAACCATGAGGTGGGGACCGTGCAGCCGGTGGCCGAGACCGCCGCGGTCTGCGCCGCCGCGGGCGTGCCCCTGCTGGTGGACGCCGCACAGTCCCTGGGGTGGGGGCCGGTGCCCGGCGGCTGGTCCTTGCTGACCGCCAGCGCCCACAAGTGGGGCGGACCCGCGGGGGTCGGCCTGCTCGCCGTCCGCAAGGGTGTCCGGTTCGCCCCCCAAGGCGCCGCCGACGAACGGGAGTCGGGGCGCGCCGCGGGCTTCGAGAACATCCCGGCGATCGTGGCCGCGGCGGCCTCACTGCGCGCGGTGCGCGCCGAGGCGGCGGCGGAGTCCGTACGGCTGCGTGCCCTGGTGGACCGTATTCGCGCCACGGTGGCCGGTGTGGTGCCCGACGTGGAGGTGGTCGGCGATCCGGTGCGGCGGCTGCCGCACCTGGTGACCTTCTCCTGTCTCTATGTCGACGGAGAGACTCTGCTGCATGAGCTGGACCGGGCGGAATTCTCTGTTTCATCCGGTTCGTCCTGCACGAGCAGCACGCTGACTCCCAGCCATGTCCTCAAGGCCATGGGGGTGCTCACGGAGGGGAACATCCGCGTGTCGCTCCCCGCCGGGACCACCGACACGGAGGTCGACCGGTTCCTCGAGGTGCTTCCGGGCCTGGTGGCCGGGGTACGGGAGAGGCTCGGGGCTCCCGTCGCGGCGGCCCCCTCCCCCGCCCCGCGCGCCTCGCTGGTCGTCGACGCGCTCGGCAGGCGCTGTCCGATTCCGGTGATCGAGCTCGCAAAGGTGATCGGAGAGGTACCCGTGGGCGGCACGGTGACGGTCCTCGCCGACGACGAGGCCGCCCGGCTCGACATTCCCGCCTGGTGCGAGATGCGCGAGCAGGAGTACGTGGGTGAGGAGCCGGCGGACCGGGGTTCGGCCTTCGTGGTCCGCCGGCTCCTGTGAGCCCGTCCTAGGAGAGGTGTGCCCGCACCTCGGTGGCGGCCTCGTCGCCGTACGCCTTGGTGAAGCGGTCCATGAAGTGGGTGCGGCGCAGGGTGTACTCCTGGGTGCCGACCGTCTCGATGACCAGGGTCGCGAGCATGCAGCCGACCTGGGCGGCACGCTCCAGACCCACGCCCCACGCGAGGCCGGAGAGGAATCCGGCCCGGAAGGCGTCGCCGACGCCGGTGGGGTCGGCCTTCCGCTCCTCCTCGGCGCAGCCGACCTCGATCGGGTCCTGACCGGCCTGCTCGATGCGGACGCCGCGGGCGCCGAGGGTGGTGACGCGGTGGCCGACCCTGGAGAGGATCTCCTCGTCGCTCCATCCGGTCTTGGACTCGATGAGCCCCTTCTCGTACTCGTTGGAGAAGAGGTACGTGGCGCCGTCGAGGAGGATCCGGATGTCGTCGCCGTCCATCCGGGCGATCTGCTGCGAGAAGTCCGCGGCGAACGGAATGCTCCGCGAGCGGCACTCCTCCGTGTGACGGAGCATCGCCTCGGGGTCGTCGGCGCCGATGGAGACGAGGTCGAGGCCGCCGACGCGGTCGGCGACGCTCTTCAGCTCGATCAGCCGCGCCTCGCTCATCGCGCCGGTGTAGAAGGAGCCGATCTGGTTGTGGTCGGCGTCCGTCGTGCAGACGAAGCGGGCCGTGTGAAGGACCTCGGAGATCCGGACCGAGTCGGTGTCGACACCGTGCCGGTCGAGCCAGGCGCGGTATTCGTCGAAGTCGGCCCCGGCGGCGCCGACCAGGATCGGCCGGGCGCCGAGCATGCCCATACCGAAGGCGATGTTGGCGCCGACACCTCCGCGGCGCACGTCGAGGTTGTCGACCAGGAAGGAGAGCGAGACCGTGTGCAGCTGGTCCGCGACGAGCTGGTCGGCGAATCGGCCGGGGAAGGTCATCAGGTGGTCGGTGGCGATGGAGCCGGTGACTGCAATGCGCACGGGGAGGCTGCTCCTGCGGAAGTGCGGAGGGGACGCGTGAGCGCGCCCTCCGGGACGGCATGACAGTTCACGCTACCCGGTGGCGCCACCGGACCCTAAGGGGAAAACTACCCGATAGTAGGTCTTTCTACCTGAGCTCCACCGTGCGTACGGTGCGGATATGTCGAACAACATCGTTTCGCGTGAGTCCGAGATGAGCCTGGCCGAGCTGCGGGGTGACTGCGCACGGATGGCGCCCCACTGGGTCGTGCCCGTGAAGACTGTCACCGATCCGGTGGCACCGTCCTTGATCCACGGGGTCACGGTGCCGCCGTACTCGTCCCGCCTCATCGACGCCATGTCCGAGTACGGGGACTGACCGGGGCACGTGTCCGGTAGGGGCGGCTCCCCCGCGCACCGCGGTGGAACCGCACGCTCCCCTGCTCCGTCCCACCGTTGTCCCCACTCGGGGGACAGGCGTTGATCCAGTGGCGGCTATGCAGTCGAAGGAGCGATCCGGTGAGCACCGAGCAACCCGAGAATGACGTGACCGGCCCCCGGCGGCGGCGTTCACCGCTCGCGGTGGCCTCGGTGGCGGCAGCTGTGCTGATCGCCGGCGGCGGCGGCGCGTACTGGGCCTCGACCGCTGCGGGCGACGGCGGGGACGCGAGCAGCCCTGCCGCCGGTGACGGCTCTCCACCCCTGCTCTCCCTGGACACGTCGGCGGACAACCCGTCGGCGCCTCCGCAGGGCATCGCGCCGGGCGAGCCCGATCCCCATGGCGGCGGGACCGTCTACCGCGCCTCAGGAGACCTGCCCGACGGCCCCGGCAAGGCAGCCGTCCACCGTGCGACGGGGACGGTGACCTCGGCCGAGGTGGCGCGCCTGGCGAAGGCACTCGGGGTGCAGGGAACGCCGCGTGCCGAAGGCACCTCCTGGAAGGTGGGCGTCGACGGGGACGGGTCGGGACCGATCCTGCGGGTCACCGAGCAGGCTCCGGGCACCTGGACCTTCGCCCGGAACGGCCCCGCCGGCCCTGACGCGTGCGAGTCGGTCACGGTCTGCTCGAAGGACACGGCACCGGGGCCCGGCGCCGGCTCGCCGGTGAGCGAGAAGGCCGCCAAGGCCGCGGCTGTTCCGGTGCTCAAGGCCGGGGGGCAGGACGATGCCGCACTCGACGCGCGCCAGGTGATGGGCTCCGTACGGGTGGTGAATGCCGATCCGGTGGTCGGCGGGCTGCCGACCTACGGCTGGTCCACCGGTATCCAGGTGGGCGCCGGGGGCGAGGTCGTCGGCGGCAGCGGGCAGGTGAAGGGCCTGGCGAAGGGCGACACCTACCCGGTGATCGGTGCGGACGAGGCGCTGAAGCAGCTGAACGCGGAGAGCCGGCAGAACACGAAGCCGTCCGTCGGCGGCTGCGCGACGCCCGTACCGCTGGAGGGCGACCCGTCCTCGGCCGAGACCGGCTGCGCTTCGCGGAGCGGGGCGCCGGTGGCCACCACCGTGACGGTCGACAAGGCTGTTCTGGGACTCGCGGCGCAGTACGTGGACGGGGAGCAGACGCTCGTCCCGTCGTGGATCTTCTCCGTACGGCCCGAGGGGGGCGGCCCGGGAAGCACCGTCACCCAGGTCGCCGTGGACCCGGACCACCTGGCGAAGAAGAACGGCACGGAGCCGGCGCCCGAGCCGACGAAGGACCCGGGGACGGACCCGGGTGACGCGACCGGCAGCGGGCGCCAGATCATCTCGTACAGCGCCGACGGGCGGAAGCTGGACGTGACGTTCTGGGGCGGCGTCTGCAGTACGTACGCGGCACACGCCAAGGAGAGCGGGTCCACGGTCCGGGTGACGGTCACGGAGTCGAAGCCGGAGCCCGGGAAGGCCTGCATCATGATCGCCAAGGAACTGACCCGGACGGTGACGCTGGACGCACCGCTCGACGGCCGGAAGGTGCTCGACGCGTCGGGCGCGACGGTGCCGCGCGGCTGACCGCCGCACCGCACGCGGACGACAGCGGCGGCGCTCCCGGACTCCGGGAGCGCCGCCGCTGTCGTCATCAGGCTCAGCTGAAGGAGTCACCGCAGGCACAGGAGCCCGTGGCGTTCGGGTTGTCGATCGTGAAGCCCTGCTTCTCGATCGTGTCCACGAAGTCGACCGAGGCGCCGCCCAGGTACGGGGCGCTCATCCGGTCGGTGACAACCTTGACGCCGCCGAAGTCCTTCACTACGTCGCCGTCGAGCGAGCGCTCGTCGAAGAAGAGCTGGTAACGCAGGCCGGAGCAACCTCCGGGCTGAACGGCGACGCGCAGAGCGAGGTCGTCACGGCCCTCCTGCTCCAGCAGGGTCCTGACCTTGTCTGCGGCGGCGTCGGACAGGAGGATGCCGTCGCTCACGGTGGTGGTCTCGTCCGATACGGACATCTGCTTCTCTCCCGGGTTGTACGGAGTGCTTGCCGACGGTCCAACCATCGGGGCCTCGGATTCATTCCGGGCCGGGCGCTTGTCTGTTCCCTTCATGCTCGCACACCGCACCCTCGGCGGGATGCGTCACATCGACGCTATCGGCATCGTCAATCTGACGTGAACCGGTTATGATAGATAGCGTCAATTAGACGAAAAGGCTTGTTCGCAGAGTTCGCAGAAAAGAAAGGGTGCGTGTCGTGACCACCGCCCAGCCCCTGGATGTCCAGCCGACACCCCTCGCCCTGCTGCTGCTCGGCCGCGAGGCCGACCCGAGGAGTGAGCGCGGCGTCGAATGCCCCGGCGACCTGCCCTCCCCGTCCGACCCGGACCTCGTGGAGCGTGCTCGCGCAGCCAAGGAGAAGCTCGGGGACAAGGTCTTCGTCCTCGGACACCACTACCAGCGCGACGAGGTCATCCAGTTCGCGGACGTCACCGGCGACTCGTTCAAGCTCGCCCGGGACGCGGCGGCGCGGCCCGAGGCGGAGTACATCGTCTTCTGCGGCGTGCACTTCATGGCGGAGTCCGCGGACATCCTGACCGGTGACGACCAGAAGGTCGTCCTGCCGGACCTGGCCGCAGGCTGCTCGATGGCCGACATGGCCACCGCGGAGCAGGTCGCCGAGTGCTGGGACGTGCTGACGGAGGCGGGTGTCGCCGACCAGGTCGTGCCGGTCTCGTACATGAACTCCTCCGCCGACATCAAGGCCTTCACCGGCCGGCACGGCGGGACGATCTGCACCTCCTCCAACGCGAAGCGGGCGCTCGAGTGGGCCTTCGAGCAGGGTGAGAAGGTGCTCTTCCTGCCGGACCAGCACCTGGGGCGCAACACGGCCGTGCGGGACATGGGGATGACCCTGGAGGACTGCGTCCTCTACAACCCGCACAAGCCGAACGGCGGCCTCACCGCCGAGGAGCTGCGGAACGCGAAGATGATCCTGTGGCGCGGGCACTGCTCGGTGCACGGGCGCTTCTCGGTCGAGTCCGTCAACGACGTGCGGGAGCGGATCCCGGGTGTCAACGTGCTGGTCCACCCGGAGTGCAAGAACGAGGTCGTGGCGGCCGCGGACTACGTGGGCTCGACGGAGTACATCATCAAGGCCCTGGAGGCGGCCCCGGCCGGTTCGAAGTGGGCCATCGGTACGGAGCTGAACCTGGTGCGCCGCCTGGCGAACCGTTTCGCCGCGGAGGACAAGGAGATCGTCTTCCTCGACAAGACGGTGTGCTTCTGCTCGACGATGAACCGGATCGACCTGCCGCACCTGGTGTGGACGCTGGAGTCGCTGGCCGAGGGGAACCTCGTCAACCGGATCCAGGTCGACCCTGAGACGGAGAAGTACGCGAAGCTGGCGCTGGAGCGGATGCTGGCGCTGCCGTAGGGGGTGGCGGGGGCGGACCCGGCCGCGGCGGGAACGCCTGCCGACCCGGCCGCGCGGCCGTCACCCCGCATCACCCGACACAGGAAGGCCCCCGACGCCGTTGTGCGGCGTCGGGGGCCTTCCTGTGTCGCTACGAGGGCCGTCAGGCCTTCGCGGGCTCCGGCTCGTCGGAGGTGACGTCCTCCGGCGTCCCGGAGGCCGTGACGCCCGCCTTCGCCTCGCGCTTGGCCGCCTTCTTCTTGGCGCGGCGCTCCTTGCGGAGCTCGACCATCGCGTACAGCGTCGGCACCAGGAGCAGCGTCAGCAGCGTGGAGGTGATCAGACCGCCGATCACCACGACCGCCAGCGGCTGGGAGATGAACCCGCCCTCACCGGTGACGCCGAGCGCCATCGGGAGCAGGGCGAAGATCGTCGCCAGTGCCGTCATCAGGATCGGGCGCAGACGGTGGCGGCCGCCCTCGACGACTGCCTCGACGACGCCCATCCCCTGCGACCGGTACTGGTTGATCAGGTCGATCAGCACGATCGCGTTCGTCACCACGATGCCGATCAGCATCAGCATGCCGATCATCGCCGGGACGCCCATCGGCGTGCCGGTGATGACGAGGAGGCCGATGGCACCGGTCGCCGCGAACGGGATGGAGACCAGCAGGATCAGCGGCTGGATGAGCGACCGGAAGGTGGCCACCAGCAGCATGAAGACGATCGCGATGGCCGCCAGCATGGCGAGGCCCAGCTTCATGAACGCGTCTTCCTGGTCCTGGGAGACGCCGCCGATGGATGCGGTGGCGCCGTCCGGGAGGTCCAGGGCGTTGATCTTCGTCTGGAGCGAGGCGCTGACCGCGCCCGTGTTGTCGCCGGTCGGCTTGGCGGTGATCGTCGCCGCGCGCTGTCCGTCGATCCGGGTCATCGTGACCGGGCCGGGAACCAGCTTCACGTCGGCGATCCGGCCGAGCTCGACCGGGCCGAGCTTCAGGGCCTTCAGCTCGGCCATGGTGGTGGCCGGGCTGGACGACTTCACGATGACGTCACGCTCGGTGTCGTCCATGATCGCCTTGCCGGACGGGGTGCCGCGCACCGCACCGGCGACCGCCGCGCCGAGCGTGGCCTCGCTGAATCCGGCGTCCGCGGCCTTGTCGTTGGCCTTGACCGAGATGCGCGGAACGCTCTGCGCCAGGTCGCTCTGGACGTCGGTGACGTCGTCGAGCTTCGCGACCTCGGTCCGCACCGCTTCGGAGGCCTTCTTCAGGATGTCCGCGTCCGCGGCCTTCACCACGACGCTCAGGTCCTGGCTGCCGAAGCCGTCACCCGCGGCGATCGTCGTGTCGCCGATGCCGTCGAGCTTGCCGAGGGCCTCGTCGATCCGGTCCTGGGTGGCGTCGAAGTCCGCAGAGTTCTTCAGGGTGACCTGGTAGGAGGCCTGGTTGGCTCCCGTACCGCCGCCGAAGGCCGCCATCCAGCCGGAGGAGCCGACGGTGACCTGGTAGGCCTTGACGCCGTCGTCGGCCGCCAGGACCTTCTCGACCTTCTGCGCGGCGGCGTCGGCCGCCTCCAGGCTGGTGCCGGGGGTCAGCTCCTGCTTGATGGAGAGGACCTCCTGCTCACCCTGGTCGAAGAAGTTGGTCTTCAGCAGGGGCGCCATTCCGAAGGTGCCGAACAGCACCACGAAGGCGATGACGATGCTGGTGATACGGCGCCGTGTCGCGAAGCGCAGCACGGGGACGTAGAGCCGCTGGAGCCGGCTCGCGGCTTCCTTCTCCTCGGCCTTGCGGCGCGCCTCGTCCGGGTTCTCGGCGGTGCCCCTGGGGGCGCGCAGGAACCAGTACGAGAGGACCGGGACCACGGTCAGCGAGACCAGCAGGGAGGCGAGCAGGGCCGCGGTGACGGTCAGGGAGAACGAGCCGAAGAGCTGCCCCACCATGCCGCCCACCAGACCGATGGGCAGGAAGACCGCGACGGTGGTGAGCGTGGAGGAGGTGACCGCGCCGGCCACTTCCTTGACCGCGGTGATGATCGCCGAATGGCGCTCCTCGCCGTAGCCGAGGTGCCGCTTGATGTTCTCCAGGACCACGATCGAGTCGTCGACGACCCGGCCGATCGCGATCGTGAGGGCGCCGAGCGTGAGCATGTTCAGCGAGAGGTCGCGGGTCCAGAGCACGATCAGCGCGAGGACCACGGACAGCGGGATGGAGACCGCGGTGACCAGGGTCGAGCGGATCGACGCGAGGAAGACCAGGATCACGATGACCGCGAAGAGCAGTCCGAGCGCGCCCTCGGTGGTCAGGCCGGAGATCGCCTTGGAGACGGCCGGTCCCTGGTCCGAGACGACGGTCAGTTCCGCGCCGGAACCGAGGTCCTTGCGCAGGTCGGGGAGCTTGTCCTGGACGGCGTCCGAGATGGCGACGGCGCTGCCGTCCTTGTCCATCGTGGCCATCACGGCGAGGCTCGGCTTGCCGTTCGTACGGGTGATGGAGACCGCGGTGGAGGGCTCCTGCTTCACCGTGGCGATGTCGCCGACGCGGACCGGCTTCCCGGGCTTGCCGGTGGCGGGGTTCTGCGCGGAGACCTTCAGGTCCTCGATCTGCTTCAGCGACGTGAAGGAGCCGCCGACCTGGATCGTGCGGCTCTTGCCCGCCTCGGCGAAGGAACCGGCCGGGACCGTGGCACCGCCGGCCTGGAGGGCCTGGGCCAGCGAGCCGGCGTTCAGACCGGCGGCGGCGAGCTTCCTGTCGTCGGGGACGACGGAGACCTGGAGTTCCTGGACGCCGTCGACCGCGACCTGGCCGACGCCGTCGATGTCCTCGATGGCCGGGACGACCGTGCGGTCCAGCTGGTCGGCGAGCGCCTGCTGGTCCTTGTCGGACGTGACGGCGAGGACGACGGTCGGGATGTCGTCCGTCGACCCGGCGATGACCTGCGGGTCGACGTCCTCGGGCAGCTGGATGCGGGCACGGTTCACGGCCTGCTGGATGTCCGCGACGAGCTGCTTGGTGCCTTCGTCGCCGAAGTCGAAGCTCGCCATGATGACGGCGTTGCCCTCGCTGGCGGTCGAGGTGATGCCCTCGACGCCGTCGACGGCCTTGATGGCGTTCTCGAGGGGTTCTACGACCTGCTTCTCGACCACATCGGGGGACGCACCCTGGTAGGGGGCCAGCACCGACACCATCGGGAGTTCGATGGTGGGCAGCAGCTGCTGCTTGAGCTGCGGGATCGCGATCGCTCCGAAAACGAGCGCGACGATCGAGATCAGCCCGATAAGGGCCCGTTGCGCGAGGCTGAATCTGGACAGCCAGGACATGGGTGGGTCTCTCTTCTGTGGCTTACGCGGCAGATGGGCGGCTGCTCGGGGAGCAGAAAGGGGGACACAGCCCGCCCGTCTATACGATCGCCGATCCCGGGGAAGGATTCGTCGCCCCCCGGGTTGCATTCTTATGTCGCGCATACCGCAGGTGGAGTACGCCGGATCTCCACCCGTCACTCCGCCCTGGGACGCACCAGGCCCGATTCGTACGCAATAACAACCAATTGGGCCCGGTCCCGGGCGCCCAGCTTCGCCATGGCCCTGTTCACATGGGTCTTCACCGTGAGCGGGCTGACCGCGAGCCGCTCGGCGATCTCGTCGTTGGAGTGCCCGCCCGCGACCAGGACGAGCACCTCGCGCTCCCGCACCGTGAGCGCGCCGAGCCGCTCGGCGTACGCCGCGGCGTCCGGGCCCTCGCCCGCGCTGCCGCCCTGGGCGAGGAAGGTGGCGATGAGTCCCTTGGTCGCTGCCGGGGAGAGCAACGCCTCCCCGGCAGCGGCGATGCGGATGGCGTTGAGCAGCTCGTCCGGTTCGGCGCCCTTGCCGAGAAAGCCGGACGCACCCGCGCGCAGGGACTGCACCACGTACTCGTCCACCTCGAAGGTGGTCAGCATGACGACCCGTACACCCGCGAGATCCGGATCGGCGCTGATCATCCGGGTGGCGGCGAGCCCGTCGGTGCCGGGCATCCGGATGTCCATCAGCACCACGTCGGCGCGGGTCGAGCGGGCCAGTTCCACCGCCTGGGCGCCGTCCGCGGCCTCACCGACGACCTGCATGTCGGGCTCCGAGTCGACCAGCACCCGGAACGCGCTGCGCAGCAGCGCCTGGTCGTCGGCGAGCAGCACCTTGATCGGTGTCGTCATGGGCGTCCCCCCGTGCTGTCCGCCGTGCCCGGCCTCTCCGGCTCACCCGTGCGCGTCATGACGGGCAGGATCGCATGGACGCGGAATCCGCCGCCGTAACGGGGGCCCGCGGTGAGGGTGCCGCCGAGTGCGGTGACACGTTCGCGCATGCCGATGAGGCCGTGGCCGCCGCCGTCGCGCTCCCCGTACGGGTCCGTTCCGCCGTCCCCGGTCCCCGGCACGCCCCTGCCGTTGTCCAGCACCGTGATCTCCGCGGTGCTCCCGACCCGTACGACGCTCACCTCGGCCTTCGCGTCGGCACCCGCGTGCTTGCGCACGTTGGTGAGCGCCTCCTGGATGACCCGGTACGCCGCGAGGTCGACGGCCGCGGGCAACGGGCTGTCCCGGTCGGTGCAGGCCACCTCGACGGGGAGTCCCGCGTTGCGGAAGGTGTCGACGAGCTCGCCGAGGACCGCGAGGCCGGGTGCCGGCTCGGTGGGCGCCGCGGGGTCGCCGGACTGGCGCAGCAGGCCGACCGTGGTCCTGAGCTCGCCCAGTGCGGAGCGGCTGGCCTCACGGACATGGGCGAGCGCTTCCTTGGCCTGGTCCGGGCGCTTGTCCATGACGTGGGCGGCCACTCCGGCCTGGACGTTGACCAGGGCGATGTGGTGGGCGACGACGTCGTGCAGGTCCCGGGCGATCCGCAGCCGCTCCTCGGCGACCCGCCGGCGGGCCTCCTCCTCGCGGGTGCGCTCGGCGCGCTCGGCGCGTTCCCTGATCGCGTCGATGAACGCGCGTCTGCTGCGGACGGCGTCGCCGGCGGCCGCGGCCATGCCGGTCCAGGCGAAGACGCCGAGGTTCTCCTGGCTGTACCAGGGCGTCGAACCGACCACCATCGCCGCCACGGTCAGCACCGCCATCGTCAGCAGTCCGACCCGCCAGGTGGTGGGGCGGTCGGTGCGGGACGCGACGGTGAAGAGCGCGATGACCGCGCTCATCACCACGGGGGCGGGCGGGTCCATGAGGATGAACTCGGCGGTGGACAGCAGCCCGGTCACGGCGAGTACCGCCATGGGGTCGCGCCGCCGCAGCACGAGTGCCCCGGCGCCGAGGACCATGAGGAGCACGCTCGACGGTTCGGGGGTGCGGATGCCGAAGATCGGCCCGTGCCCCGGGTTCGGCTCCGCGAAGGACGCACAGATCATGCAGGCGAGCACGGCCAGGGCAAGCGCCGCGTCGAATGCCAGAGGATGGCCGCGCAGCCAGCGTCGGGCGCGCACGAACCCGGTTCCGAGGGTGGTCACGTCAAGCTACGGTACGGCGTGTCGCGCACTTTCCCGTCCCTGCGTGCGGATCCGACCACAGAACCGCCCCCGTGCCACTGTGCCCCGCGCCGGTGGGACCGGGCGGGGCACAGTGCGGGAGTGTGGAGTGAAGCGCTCGGGCCCTTCGTCCGGACCGTGCCGGGCCTCGCGGGCCCGGCGTGCTCCGAACGGAAGGCCCCAGGTCAGCCGGGGATCAGCCCGTCGTCGCTGAGCATGGCGCGCACTTCTTCGAGGGTCGCGTCAGGAGACGGCAGGATCAGCTCGGACGGCTCCAGGGAGTCGTCCGGCAGCGGCGAGCCGAGCTCGCGCACCTTGTCGAGGAGCGCGTGAAGAGTGCTGCGAAAGCCGGGGCCGTCGCCGCTCTCCATCTCTGCGAGCAGTACGTCGTCGAGCTTGTTCAGCTCGGCGACATGACTGTCGGCCAGTGCTACCTGGCCCTCCCCCATGATCCGTACGATCATGACGCCGCCCTTACTGCTTGTCGAACTTGTGCGGGGACTGCTGCGACTGCGGTGCCGAGTCCTGCGCACCGCCTTCGATGGCCTGCTGGGAAGAGGAGGAGCCGCCGGCCAGTTCGGCCTTCATGCGCTGCAGCTCCAGCTCTACATCCGTACCACCGGAGATCCGGTCCAGCTCGGCGGCGATGTCGTCCTTCGCCGTCCCTGTCGGGTCGTCCAGGGCACCGGAGGCCAGCAGCTCGTCGATGGCCCCGGCGCGCGCCTGCAGCTGCTGGGTCTTGTCCTCGGCCCGCTGGATCGCGAGGCCGACGTCACCCATCTCCTCGGAGATGCCGGAGAAGGCCTCACCGATCCGGGTCTGTGCCTGGGCCGCGGTGTAGGTGGCCTTGATCGTCTCCTTCTTCGTACGGAAGGCGTCGACCTTGGCCTGCAGTCGCTGGGCCGCGAGAGTGAGCTTCTCCTCCTCACCCTGCAGCGTCTGGTGCTGCGTCTCCAGGTCCGTGACCTGCTGCTGGAGGGCGGCGCGCCGGGACAGCGCCTCGCGGGCCAGGTCCTCGCGGCCGAGCGCGAGCGCCTTGCGGCCCTGGTCCTCCAGCTTCGACGACTGTCCCTGCAGCTGATTCAGCTGCAGCTCCAGCCGCTTGCGCGAGGTCGCCACATCGGCGACACCGCGGCGTACCTTCTGAAGCAGCTCCAGCTGCTTCTGGTACGAGTAATCGAGGGTCTCGCGCGGATCCTCGGCCCGGTCAAGGGCCTTGTTTGCCTTCGCGCGGAAGATCATTCCCATACGCTTCATGACACCGCTCATGGGCTTCGCGCGCCCCCTTCTGACGGACTGAGCTCCAGCACTCCAACAGAACCCACAGTACGGGCCCTGCCTCTATTACCGCACTGTTCGGGTACGGATGTGCTCCTACCCAAGAACGACTGCCACCTGCGACCACTCCCGCCCAGGGAGTAGAGGAACATCAGGGAAACCGGTGGCGACGTCCGTTCTGCCCCTGTCGGGACACCTTTCAGGACGCAGGCCGTTGCCGGATCGTTCCCGCCCGGTCCTGACTTGCCCGGACCGACCCCGTACCCTTGGGTTTTGTGTTCCGTAGCCGTTCCAAGGAAGAGAAGGCCCCCACCGACAAGGTGACGGCGGACCTCTCCAAGCAGCCCCGCGACCCTCAGGCTCCCAAGGGTCGCCCCACCCCTAAGCGCAACGAGGCCCAGACGCAGCGCCGACGTGCTTCGAGCGGCACGCCGACCGATCGCAAGGAGGCCACGAAGCGACAGCGCGAAGCGCGCCGCGCGGACCTGGCCAAGCAGCGTGAGGCGCTCGCGTCGGGTGACGAGCGTTATCTCCCCGCACGTGACAAGGGGCCCGTGCGGCGCTTCGTCCGTGACTTCGTGGACTCACGCTTCTGCATCGCGGAGTACTTCCTCCCGCTCGCAGTGGTCATCCTGATCCTCAGCGTGATCCAGATCCAGAACATCCAGAACATCTCGCTGCTGCTCTGGCTCGGCGTGATCGTGCTGATCGTGGTCGACTCCATCGGCCTCGCGTTCCGGCTCAAGAAGCAGCTCGCCGAGCGCTTCCCGGACACTCCCAAGCGCGGCGCCGTGGCCTACGGCCTGATGCGTACGCTCCAGATGCGCCGACTGCGGCTTCCGAAGCCGCAGGTCAAGCGGGGAGAGCGGCCCTGAGCACGGAGACCTCCGGCTTCACGGGGGTCTCTTCCCAATGGCTGGACGGGCTCGGCGGACTGCGCAACACGGTCCGCCAGGAGCTCGTCGCCCGGCAGCTGGACGAGCAGATAGCCGCGCGCTTCCCCGTGGGGAGGCGGCTGCGGGTGCTGGATGTCGGCATGGGCCAGGGCACGCAGGCGCTGCGGCTGGCCCGGGCCGGGCACTCGGTGACCGGTCTGGAGTCCGACGGCGAGATGCTCCGGACCGCCCGGGATGCCCTCGCGGGCGAGCCCGAGGGTATCCGGGAACGGGTGCGCCTCATCGAGGGCGACGGCCGCGACACCGGGGTGCACTTCCTGCCCGGCAGCTTCGACGTGGTGCTCTGCCACGGCGTCCTGATGTACGTCCCCGAGCCTGATCCGATGCTGGCGGGCCTGGCCCGGATGCTGGCGCCCGGCGGGCTCCTCTCGCTGCTCGTGCGGAACGCGGACGCGCTGGCGATGCGGCCCGGGACGGCGGGGGACTTCGGCGGGGCTCTCGCGGCATTCGACACCGATACGTACACCAACCGGCTCGGCCTCCTCGTGCGGGCAGACCGGCTCGACGCCCTGACGTCCACGCTCGCCGGGATCGCCGCGCCGCTGCACGCCTGGTACGGCGTGCGGGTCTTCACCGACAACGTGAGCAACGACGACGAGCTGCCCGACGCCCAGGAGCTGGAGCGGGTGCTGGCCGCGGAGGACCGGGCGGGGCGGACCGATCCGTACCGCAGGGTGGCGGCGCTGCTCCACCTGTGCGGGGTGCGCGGCTGAGGGCTGTCCCTCGAGGAGCTCGGCGGGCCACCGGTCCGTACGTCTGATCGGCCCATCAGCACATGCCCTGTCCTGGGCCCCTGGCGATACTCCGGGCATGGACGCATCCCTCTCACGCGGCCGGGGCCGCCGCCTGCTGCTGCCCCTGACCGCCGGTGCCTGCGCGATCGCCCTGGCGGGTGGCTGCTCCGGCGCGGGTTCCTCCCCGGCCGGCGCCCCGGTACAGCAGGGCACGGTGGCCCGGGCCCCGGGTGATCTCGAGAGCCAGTACCAGGACGTCATCAGGGATGTGCTGCCCTCGGTCGTGCAGATCGGCGCCGGGGACAGTCTCGGCTCCGGCATCGTCTACGACGACAAGGGCCACATCGTCACGAACGCGCACGTCGTGGGAAGCGCGAAGACCTTCGACGTCACCGTCGCCACCGGGGAGAAGGGGCTCAAGGCCTCCCTGGTCTCCTCCTATCCGGAGCAGGACCTGGCGGTCGTCAGACTGACCGACATCCCCGGCGGGCTGAAGGCGGCGAATTTCGGCGAAGCCGAAGAGGTCGAGGTGGGGCAGATCGTGCTGGCGATGGGCTCGCCGCTCGGCCTGTCCAGCAGCGTCACCCAGGGCATCGTCTCCGCTTTGGGCCGGACCGTCAGCGAGAGCAGCTCGGGCGGTGGCACCGGGGCGACGCTCGCCGACATGGTGCAGACCTCGGCGGCGATCAACCCGGGCAACAGCGGCGGGGCGCTGGTGAACCTCGACAGCGAGGTGATCGGCATCCCGACGCTCGCGGCGGCGGATCCGCAGCTGGGCGGCAGCGCGGCACCCGGGATCGGATTCGCGATCCCGGTGTCCATGGTGCGGACGGTCGCGGACCAGATCATCAAGTCCGGCAAGGTCACGGACTCGGGCCGGGCGGCGCTGAACATCACGGGCCGCACCGTCGTCGACGACGACTACCAGCCGGCCGGTGTGGCCGTCGTCAGCCTGCAGGAGGGCGGGGCCGCGGAGAAGGCGGGCCTGCGCACCGGAGACGTCATCACCGCGATCGACGACACCCCGATCACGACGATCACATCGCTGTCGGAGGCCCTGGCGGGCGAGAAGCCGGGCGCGCGGGTCACGGTGACGTACTCGCGCGGCGATTCGAAGGAGACGGTCGAGGCCACACTGGGCGAGATCTGAGCCGATGCCCTGGCACCCGGCCCGGCACCCTGGCGGGTGGCGGGCCGGATCTCGATCGCGGGGCGGGAAGGCCCTAGTCGGCCTGGAGGCTCATCGGGCCGTAGATCTTCGTCGCGTCCTCGAACAGGGACACCTGGTCGGCACCGCCCTCCAGGAGCTCCTTCCAGAACTCACCGATCCATGACTCCGCATCGCCCTGGGTCGTGAACTCCTCCGGCTGCAGAGCCGGCTCCGTCTCCGTACCGTCGGACTTCTCGAACCGCCACGTCCACGCCATGTCCGCCTCCTGGGTCACGTTGCTGCCCGAAGCCTAGTACGTGGCCCGGGCGCGCAGGTGAAGCATGGACGCGGGAGGATCAGGAGCGTGGAACTGACTCTGCTCGGCACCGGAGCCCCCGACGGGCTGCCGCGGCCCGACTGTCCCTGCGCCGCCTGCGCGTCCGCCCGTGGGGCGCGGGCGCGGGCCGCGACCTCGCTGCTGGTCGACGACGCGCTGCTGCTCGACCTCACTCCGGGCGCCGTGTTCGCCGCGGCCCGCGCGGGCCGTTCGCTCACCGGCGTACGCCAGGTGCTGCTCACCCACCCGCACGACGGGCCCGCCGTGGAACTGCCCGCCTCGCTTCCGTCCGCGGGGCGCGTACCGGACGGCCAGGAGCTGACGCTGATCAGCGGGCACCGGGTGCGGGCGGTGTCGATGGACGCTCCGGGCACCGGGTACGAGGTGACGTCGCCGGAAGGCGAACGGCTGCTCTACCTGCCGCCGGGGGCCGCACCCGCCGGTCTGGCCGACCGGGTGGCGGAGCCGTACGACATGGTCGTCGCCGATGTGGTCGCGCGGCCCGACGCCGTGGCCCGGCTGCGGGCCGTGGAGGCGATCGGGCCCACCACCGAGGTCGTCGCCGTCCACCTGGACCACGACGCACCGCCCGGCGACGAGCTGCACCGCAGGCTCGCGGCCGCGGGGGCCCGGGCCGTGCCGGACGGGACGACGCTGAGGGTGGGCGAGTACCACGCGGTGCCCGAGATGCCCCGGCGCACGCTGGTGACGGGTGGCGCACGGTCGGGGAAGTCGCTGGAGGCCGAGCAGCGCCTGGAGACGTTCCCCGAGGTGGTGTACGTGGCAACGGGCGGCCGGCGGAACGGCGACGCGGAATGGGCGGCCCGGATCGGGCTGCACCGCGAGCGCAGGCCCGCCGCGTGGCGCACCGAGGAGACCTGCGAGCTGGTGGCTCTGCTGGAGGCGGACGGCCCGCCGCTGCTGATCGACTGTCTGTCGCTGTGGCTGACCGACGCGATGGACCGGGTGGGGGCGTGGGACGACGCCCGGTGGGCGGACGGTGGCGAGGAGGCACTGCGGGAACGGGTCGCGGAACTGGTCCGGGCCGTGCGCGGGACGCGCCGTACGGTCGTCGCCGTGACCAATGAGACCGGCTCCGGTGTGGTCCCCGCGACGGCGTCCGGGCGGCGTTTCCGGGACGAACTGGGCCGTCTGAACGCCGCGTTCGCCGACGAGTGCGAGCACGTGCTGCTGGTGGTGGCGGGGCGGGCGCTGGTGCTGCGGGGCTGAGCCGCGGGCCGGGGCAGGGCCCGGCCTCGGGCGGGTGCGCGGGCCGGGGGCGCGGAAGGCTGCCGGGTACTGTTCCGCACAGGAGCCCTCCGCCGGGTTCCTGCCCACCATGTGACGACCCGCGAGGCAGACCCCCGTGAATCTGGACGACTTCTCCGACCTCATCGAACGCCCCGACGGCGGCGTACGGCGCGACGCCGAGGAACGCCGGGAGCGGCTGACCGTCCCGCCCGGCGCTCTCGGCCGGCTGGACGAGCTGGGTGAGTGGCTGTCGGCCGCCCAGCAGTCCGTACCGGTCAGGCCCGTGGACCAGCCGCGTGTGGTGCTGTTCGCCGGTGATCACGGGGTGGCGGAGCTGGGGGTGTCCGGCCGGGCGCCCGGCACCGCGCACGAGCTGGTGCGGGCCACGCTGGACGGTGCGAGCCCGGTCGCGGTGCTGGCCCGCCGCTTCGCCGTCCCCGTACGGATCGTGGACGCGGGTCTCGACTGCGACCCCGCGCTGCTGCCCGAGGCGGTCGTACGGGACCGGGTGCGGCGCGGCAGCGGCCGCATCGACGTCGAGGACGCGCTGACGGCCGAGGAGGCCGAGCAGGCCGTTCGCCTCGGCATGCGGATCGCCGACGAGGAGGCCGACTCCGGCACCGATCTGGTGGTGCTCGGTGATCTGAGCGTCGGCGGTACGACGGCGGCCTCGACCCTGATCGCCGCCCTGTGCGGCACGGACGCCTCCGTGGTGACCGGGCGCGGCGGTACGGGCATCGACGATCTGGCGTGGATGCGCAAGTGCGCCGCGATCCGGGACGCGTTGCGCCGGGCCCGGCCCGTTCTCGGTGATCAGCTGGAGCTGCTGGCCGCGGTGGGCGGCGCGGATCTGGCGGCGATGACCGGTTTCCTGCTGCAGAGCGCGGTGCGCCGGATGCCCGTGGTGCTGGACGGGGTCGTCTCGGCGGCCTGCGCACTCGTGGCCCAGCGGGCGGCCTTCAGGGCGCCGGACTGGTGGCTGGCGGGGCAGGTGAGCGGTGAGCCGGCGCAGATGAAGGCGCTGGACCGGATGGCGCTGACGCCGCTGCTCGATCACGGGGTGACCGTGGGCGGGGGCAGCGGGGCGCTGCTCGCGCTGCCGCTCGTCCAGGCCGCGGCGGCGCTGGCAGCGGAGCTGCCCGAACGGGCGGAGGAGCCTGCGGAGAAGCCTGCGGACGAGACCGCCGAGGACACCGCGGAGGAAGCCGCCGGGGGCGGCGAGCCCGCGGGGACCACCACCGCCTGAACCTCAGTCTCCCCTACCGGGCCCCGGCAGCGGTGTCCGGTCGGGGGCCCCGCCGATCAGGTCCTGGAACCTGCGGCGCGGCCCCGCCCAGCGCACATCGTGGTGGTACGCCCTCAGCACCGCCCTCGCGCGCGCCCGGTGCCGCTTGCGGTAGAAGCGTCTGGCCCACGGAGAGGCCGGCCTGGCCAGCCGGATCGCGGCGAACAGCGCGATGAACGGGACGAGGGTGCCGAGCACGGCCATGCGGGCCTTGCCCTTGAACAGGGCGATCAGCACGAAGCCGAAGTTGACGGCGTACGTGAGGACGACGCCCAGTCTGTTCTGCTGCTGATCGCCGCTCAGTTCGTCCACCCCCAGCGGCGAGAACCCGGCGAGGACGAGCACGACGAGCGATGCGGTGAGGACGACGACCTCCACGCTCTGACGGCCCTCCTCGGTCCAGTACACGTCGTCGAGGTGCATGATCAACGCGAACTCGTCGAGTACCAGGCCGGCCCCCACCCCGAAGACGACCGCCCAGATCCCGGCGGCGACACCGTGCTGCCCTGAGGCGACCGCGCCGAAGCCGCCGACCACCGAGAGGACGACGCCCGGCACCACATGGTGGATGTGCACGCCGCCGGGCGTGATGTTGCGGAACGGCCCCTTCCCGGCCCTGATCATCCGGGTGACGAAACGGGTGATGGCGAAGGTGAGCACGAAGGAGCCAAGCGCGAGCAGCAGCGGAAGCTTGCCCGGCTCGACGATGTTCTGGTGAAGCCAGTGACCCATGCCACCCACTCCCGATGATCCGCTTATGCGGCTTCCGGTCTGTTTTGCCCAATCTAGCGCCGCGCCGCACCGGCTAGCCTGCGCGCGGTGACCTCCCTGAACAGCCACGGCCTGCGTTTCGCCTTCGGCACCCTGACCGTGCTCCCCGTCCGTGTCTCCCGCTGGGACCGCGAGGCCGCCCGCGCCGGCATGCTCTGCGCCCCGCTCGCCGGACTCGTCGTGGGACTGCTCGCGGCCGTGCCCGGGGTGCTGTTCCTGCTCGCCGGATCGGGTCCCCTGCCGGCGGCGGTCGCCTCCGCCGCCGTGCCCGCCGCCCTGACCCGAGGCCTGCATCTGGACGGGCTCGCGGACACCGCCGACGGGCTCGGCAGCGCCAGGCCGGCCGAGGACGCACTACGGATCATGAAGCAGTCCGACATTGGTCCGTTCGGTGTCATCACCCTGCTGTTCGTCCTGCTGGCACAGGTCGCGGTGCTCTTCGAGCTGTACGGACAGGGCTGGGCCCACGGCGCGCTGGGCGCGGCCGTCGCCGCGGTCACCGCCCGGCTCGCGCTCACTCTGGCCGCGCGCCGGGGCGTTCCGCCCGCCCGTCCCGAGGGCCTGGGCGCGGCGGTGGCAGGCACGGTGGCGCCCCGTACCGCACTGGCCGTCGCCGTCGTGGTGGTGGCGGGCTGCGCGGGGGCCGGTGCGCTCCTCGGGGTGTACGGGGCGGTGCACCACTCCGTCGCGGCGCTGGCCGGTCTCGGGGCAGCGCAGCTGATGCTGCGCCACTGTGTGCGGCGCTTCGGCGGGGTGACGGGCGATGTGTTCGGCGCCCTGGAGGAAACCGCGGTCACCGTCACCCTGGTGGCGCTCGTCCTCGGCTGAGGGCTCTCAGCAGGTCCGGCGCCAGACCCCGAGTGCGTACTTCTTGAGCAGCGAGCTCAGTCGGAGCTTGCGGGACCCGGGACAGAAGTCCGCCACCGGCACTTCGTACTCCGCGTGAAAGACGGCCTTGCCCGCCTCGATGAACGGTGTCAGGGTCCCGCATTCGTCGTACTGCGCGCACTGTTCGTTGACCGCGAAGTCGAATTCGTCCACCAGCTGGGGGATCTGGGGCAGGTCGTTCTTCAGGCCGACGGCGAGGTGGTGGCGGTGGGCGAGGCGGGCGATCAGCCGGTTGTAGCGCAGCTGGTCGTCCGCGGTGAGCGGGAAGCCCGTGGCGTTGAGGTAGCCGTCCATGTTGTCCGGCTCCACCGCGTCGAAGCCCTTCTTCGCGCACATGGCGATCCGGGCCTCCATCAGCGGCTCCAGGATGTCGGTGCGGCGGATGTCGAGCCACCACTCCCCCTCCCAGCCGTTGCTCTTCCCGCGTACGGAGGCGGGGAACTTCCCGGCGTCCGGACGGAAGTCCTCCCACGCGCCGGTGGAGAGGTAGCAGATGACCTTGCGGCCCTTGCGGTGCAGCTCGGCCACCGTCCTCGCGTCCTGGTCGAACCCGTCGATGTCGTAGACGGGCGCGTCCACGCTCGCGTCCACCCTGCCGGAGAGCTGCCACTGCCAGTCCACGCCCGGTTCCGGCTGCCAGCGCGGTACGGCCTTCGGCCGCCCGGGGCCCGCCGGCTCCGCGGTTGGGGCGCAGCCGGCCAGTACGGCCGACAGCACCAGCAGCGCGCAGGCCGCCGGCCATCGTGTCCTCGCGCCCCGCATGTCGTACCCCTCGCTCACCTGCCCAGTTCAACGACCCTATCCCCGTGGTCCGTTCCGTCGTACGGGGCCTGCCGGCCCGGGCGGCGTACGGCCGGACGGCCCCGCCCCTGTGAGCCGGAAGCAAAGGCGCGCGTAGGCTCGTTCCCGGCGCATTGCGGCGGCATCTACGATGCGCCGGGCACGGTCGGCCCACCCCCTCGACCGGTACTCAACTCAACGGAAGCGAGAATTCACCACCGTGACTGCTCTCACTCTCAGCACCGCAGGTGCGGCGACGCTGCGCGCCGACGCACTCGTCGTCGGCATCGCCAAGGGCGCCAAGGGTCCGGTCGTCGCACCGGGCGCCGAGGCCGTGGACAAGGCGTTCGACGGAAAGCTCGCCACCGTCCTGGAGACCCTGGGCGCCGCCGGTGCCGAGGGCGAAGTGACCAAGCTTCCCGCACCGTCCGGTCTCAAGGTCCCCGTTGTCGTCGCGGTCGGGCTCGGCCCGGTCCCGGAGAAGGACGGCGCGTACGACGCGGAGGCACTGCGCCGCGCCGCCGGCAGCGCGGCCCGTGCGCTGAACGGTTCGAAGAAGGCCGGTTTCGCACTGCCGACGGAGTCCACCGAGGACGCCGAGGCCATCGCCGAGGGCGCCCTGCTCGGCGCGTACTCCTTCACCGCCTACCAGGGCGGCGAGAACAAGCTCGCCCCCAAGGGCAAGAAGGACAACGGCCCGAAGCTGCCGCTCGCCGAGGTCGTCCTGCTCGGCACCAAGCCGCGCGACAAGGCGTTCAAGGCCGCCGCCGAGCGCGCCACCGCGGTCGTCGAGGAGATCAACCGCGCCCGCGACCTGATCAACACCCCGCCGAACGACCTGTACCCCGAGTCCTTCGCCGCGGTCGCCACCGCCGCCGGCAAGGAGCACGGCATCAAGGTCCAGGTCCTCGACGAGAAGGCTCTCGTCAAGGGCGGCTTCGGCGGCCTGCTGGGCGTCGGCCAGGGCTCGACGCACGGCCCCCGCCTCGTCCGGCTCGGCTACACCCACCCGAAGGCGGAGAAGACCCTCGCCCTGGTCGGCAAGGGCATCACCTACGACTCGGGCGGCATCTCGCTCAAGCCGGCCGGCCACAACGAGACGATGAAGTGCGACATGAGCGGCGCCGCCGCCGTGTTCGCCGCCGTCGTCGCGGCCTCCCGTCTCGGCCTCCAGGTCAATGTCACCGGCTGGCTGGCCCTCGCCGAGAACATGCCGTCGGGCAACGCCACCCGCCCGGGCGACGTGCTGCACATGTACA
Organism: Streptomyces sp. NBC_00887; assembly: GCF_045207585.1. Taxonomy (NCBI): domain Bacteria; kingdom Bacillati; phylum Actinomycetota; class Actinomycetes; order Kitasatosporales; family Streptomycetaceae; genus Streptomyces; species Streptomyces sp. NBC_00887. The sequence continues at coordinate 7,811,114 of NZ_CP108788.1, read as the reverse complement.
GCGGCAAGACCGTCGAGGTCCTCAACACCGACGCCGAGGGCCGGCTCGTCCTCGCCGACGCGCTGACCCGCGCCTCGGAGGAGAACCCCGACGCGATCGTCGACGTGGCGACCCTGACGGGCGCGATGGTCCTCGCCCTGGGCAACCGCACCTTCGGCGTGATGGCCAACGACGACGCCTTCCGTACCGCCATCCACGAGATCGCCGAGGAGGTCGGCGAGGCGTCCTGGCCGATGCCGCTCCCCGCCGACCTGCGCAAGGGCATGGACTCCCCGACGGCCGACATCGCCAACATGGGCGAGCGGATGGGCGGCGGCCTGGTGGCCGGTCTGTTCCTGCAGGAGTTCGTGGGCGAGGGCATCGCCTGGGCCCACCTGGACATCGCGGGACCCGCCTTCCACGAGGGCGCGCCGTACGGCTACACGCCCAAGGGCGGCACCGGGTCCGCGGTCCGCACCCTGGTCAAGCTGGCGGAGCGCACGGCCGCCGGCGATCTCGGCTGAGTTCCACGGATTCGCTCGCGCCGTTCGCGCGCAGCGATACGGCCCCGGGCATACGTCCGGGGCCGTACATGTTCACCTCAGTGGCTCTGACCGGCCTCTTTCCGAAACTTTGTACGTATCGTCAACGGTCCGAGGCGGACCTCCGTCCGTCTCGGACCAGGGGCCCGCGTCCCGCCCGCCCTCAACAAGTGCGAAGATGGGTTCTCGGCAGGACAGGGCCCCCACCACAGGGCCGAACAACACAAGCGGCCGAACACCAGCCGACCGGCCGGTCACACCCCAGCGAGGGGCCCGGCGTACGGCGCACATGCATGGAGGACGTGACGTGGCGAACGACGCCAGCACCGTTTTCGACCTAGTGATCCTCGGCGGTGGTAGCGGCGGGTACGCCGCGGCCCTGCGCGGAGCGCAGCTGGGCCTGGACGTCGCACTGATCGAGAAGGGCAAGGTCGGCGGCACCTGCCTGCACAACGGCTGCATTCCCACCAAGGCGCTGCTGCACGCCGGAGAGATCGCCGACCAGGCCCGCGAGGCCGGTCAGTTCGGTGTCAAGGCCACCTTCGAGGGCATCGACATCGCGGCCGTCCACGCGTACAAGGACGAGGTGATCTCGGGTCTGTACAAGGGCCTGCAGGGTCTCATCGCCTCGCGCAAGGTGCACTACATCGAGGGTGAGGGCCGCCTCTCGTCGCCCACCTCGGTGGATGTCGACGGCAAGCGCATCCAGGGCCGCCACGTCGTGCTCGCGACCGGCTCCGTGCCGAAGTCGCTGCCCGGCCTGGAGATCGACGGCAACCGCATCATCTCCTCGGACCACGCGCTGAAGCTGGACCGTGTCCCGAAGTCCGCCATCGTCCTGGGCGGCGGCGTCATCGGCGTCGAGTTCGCCTCGGCGTGGAAGTCCTTCGGCACCGAGGTCACCATCGTCGAGGGCCTGAAGCACCTGGTCCCCGTCGAGGACGAGAACAGCTCGAAGCTCCTTGAGCGCGCGTTCCGCAAGCGCGGCATCAAGTTCAACCTCGGCACCTTCTTCGACAAGGCCGAGTACACGCAGGACGGCGTGCGTGTCACCCTCGCCGACGGCAAGACCTTCGAGGCGGAGGTGCTGCTGGTCGCGATCGGCCGCGGCCCGGTGTCGCAGGGTCTGGGCTACGAGGAGGCCGGCGTCGCGATGGACCGCGGCTACGTCCTCGTCGACGAGTACATGCAGACCAACGTCCCCACGATCTCGGCCGTGGGCGACCTCGCCCCGACGCTCCAGCTCGCCCACGTCGGCTTCGCCGAGGGCATCCTGGTGGCGGAGCGGCTGGCCGGTCTCAAGACCGTGCCGATCGACTACGACGGCGTGCCGAAGGTGACGTACTGCCACCCCGAGGTCGCCTCCGTCGGCATCTCCGAGGCCAAGGCCAAGGAGATCTACGGTGCGGACAAGGTCGTCGCCCTCAAGTACAACCTCGCGGGCAACGGCAAGAGCAAGATCCTGAAGACCGCGGGCGAGATCAAGCTCGTCCAGGTCAAGGACGGTGCCGTGGTCGGCGTCCACATGGTCGGTGACCGTATGGGCGAGCAGGTCGGCGAAGCCCAGCTGATCTACAACTGGGAGGCGCTGCCGGCCGAGGTCGCGCAGCTCATCCACGCCCACCCGACGCAGAACGAAGCGATGGGCGAGGCGCACCTGGCCCTGGCCGGCAAGCCTCTCCACTCCCACGACTGATCCAGTCCCGGGCGCGACGACCGACCACTTCCGCACTTTCGTAAGGAGCAACTGAAACCATGTCGGTTTCCGTAACCCTTCCGGCGCTCGGCGAGAGCGTCACCGAGGGCACTGTCACCCGTTGGCTGAAGGCCGAGGGCGAGCACGTCGAGGCCGACGAGCCGTTGCTCGAGGTCTCGACCGACAAGGTCGACACCGAGATCCCGGCCCCCGTATCCGGTGTCCTGGCGTCCATCAAGGTCGCCGAGGACGAGACCGTCGAGGTCGGCGCCGAGCTGGCCGTCATCGACGACGGCTCGGGCGCGCCCGCGGCGGCTCCGGCCGCCGAGCCCGCGGCTGCCCCGGCCCCCGCCGCCGCCGAGGCCCCGGCGCCCGTCGCCGAGGCCCCCGCCGCTCCGGCCCCCGCGGCAGCTCCGGCTGCGGCCGGTGGCGCCGAAGGTACCGACGTCACCCTCCCCGCGCTCGGTGAGAGCGTCACCGAGGGCACGGTCACCCGCTGGCTGAAGGAGGTCGGCGAGGAGGTCACGGAGGACGAGCCCCTGCTCGAGGTCTCCACGGACAAGGTCGACACCGAGATCCCCGCCCCGGTCTCCGGTGTGCTGCTGGAGATCGTGGTCGCCGAGGACGAGACCGCCGAGGTCGGCGCGAAGCTCGCCGTCATCGGTGCTCCGGGTGCCGCCCCGGCCGCTGCTCCCGCAGAGGCCGCTCCGGCTCCCGCCGCCGCTCCGGCTCCCGCCGCCGCTCCGGCCCCCGCCGCTCCGGTCGCGGCCCCGGCCGCTCCGGCCCCCGCCGCTCCCGCGCCTGCCGCTCCGGCAGCCCCGGCTCCGGCTCCGGAGGCGCCCGCCGCTCCGGTCGCGGCCCCGGCCGCTCCGGCGCCCGCGGCCGCCGCTCCGGCACCCGTCACCCCGGCACCGGTCGCTCCGGCCGCGCCTTCCGGTGACGACGGCGCGTACGTCACGCCGCTGGTCCGCAAGCTCGCCGCCGAGAACGGCGTCGACCTGGGCACGGTGAAGGGCACCGGCGTCGGTGGCCGTATCCGCAAGCAGGACGTCGTCGCCGCCGCGGAGGCCGCCAGGGCCGCCGCTGCCGCTCCGGCTCCGGTCGCAGCCGCCCCGGCGGCGAAGGCCGCGCCGAAGCTCGAGGCGTCCCCGCTGCGCGGTCAGACGGTCAAGATGACCCGCATGCGCAAGGTCATCGGCGACAACATGATGAAGGCGCTGCACTCGCAGGCCCAGCTGACCTCGGTCCTCGAGGTCGACATCACCAAGCTGATGAAGCTGCGCAACCGGGCGAAGGAGTCCTTCGCCGCCCGTGAGGGCGTCAAGCTGTCCCCGATGCCGTTCTTCGTGAAGGCGGCGGCCCAGGCGCTGAAGGCCCACCCGGTCGTCAACGCCCGGATCAACGAGGACGAGGGCACCATCACGTACTTCGACTCGGAGAACATCGGCATCGCCGTGGACGCCGAGAAGGGTCTGATGACCCCGGTCATCAAGGGTGCGGGCGACCTGAACATCGCCGGTATCGCGAAGAAGACCGCCGAGCTGGCCGGCAAGGCACGCGGTGGCGGCCTCACCCCGGACGACATGTCCGGTGCGACCTTCACCGTCAGCAACACCGGTTCGCGCGGTGCGCTGTTCGACACGGTCATCGTGCCGCCGAACCAGGCAGCCATCCTGGGCATCGGTGCCACCGTCAAGCGTCCGGCGGTCATCGAGACCGCCGAGGGCACCGTCATCGGTGTCCGCGACATGACGTACCTCTCGCTCTCCTACGACCACCGTCTGGTGGACGGCGCGGACGCCGCCCGTTACCTGACGACGGTCAAGGCGATCCTCGAAGCGGGCGAGTTCGAGGTCGAGCTCGGCCTCTGAGGCACGCGGTTGTAACCAGCCTCACCAGCGGCGCCCCCGTCCGGAACACTCCCGGGCGGGGGCGCCGCCGTATTGTCTAGACACCACCGGTCGCCCCTGGCGGCCGTGTTGGTGTAGGCAGCACCGGTTTGCCCCTAAGGAGCCCGTCATGACCCCGCCCGTCGTCCACTCGCTGCGCGAGCAGATCCGCGAGCACATCGTGGACGGGATCGTCAGCGGGCGCTGGAAGCCGGGCGAGCGAATCGTGGAGCGCCGTATCGCGACCGAGCTGGAGGTCAGTCAGACGCCCGTGCGCGAGGCGCTGCGCGAGCTGGAGACCCTGCGGCTGATCGAGTCGGCCCCCAACAAGGGCGTACGCGTGCGGAATCTGACCGCGGCCGATCTGGAGGAGAGCTATCCCGTACGGGCCGGGCTCGAGCAGATCGCCGCGGAGCTGGCGGCTCCGGCACTCGGCGAGGACTGCTCGGCGCTGACCCCGCACGTGGCGGCCCTGTACGAGGCGGACCGGCTGGCCGACGGCGAGGCGCAGGTGCGGCACACGGTTGCCTTCCACCGGGAGATGGTGCGGGCCGCGGGGAACGCCGTCCTGCTGCACACCTGGGAGGGGCTGGGCATCGAGGTGTTCACGGCCCTGTCGATCCGCTGGCTCGGCACGGTGCAGAAGTCGTACGCGGAGGAGCACGAGGCTCTCATCGACGCGTTCCTGCGGCGGGACCCGCGGATCGCCGTGCTCGTGAAGGAGCATGTCCTGGGGTGCGCGCCGCGAGCGTGAACCCGGTGCGCACCCCCGGCGTGAGCCCGCGCGAAGGCGTGCACCCATCTGCGGCACCGAGCGCTCGACTGTGCAGCTCAGAGCCCGTTTCACCCTAAAAATCCCGTCACTCCGTGCCCCATTTCGAGGCACCCCATGCCACTTTCTTCAGATCGAGAAGTTTTGCCTTTCATCCTTTGATCGATCATCGATCGGCGACTTACAGTTCAGTCGCGGGCCCACCGGCCCCATCGCCCTGTCCTGCCAGCCAGGGCCTTCTCCACCCCCCTCCACTCCGGAAGGCGGCGATCATGACCGACCCCGTAGCAAAACATCCGAGCGAGCTCGACCAGCTCCCGGACCGCGACCCCGAGGAGACCGCCGAATGGGCGGCCTCCCTGGACGCCGTCACCAAGGCCGCGGGCCCGCACCGCGCCGCATACCTGATGCGTCGTTCGCTCCAGCACGCGGAGGGCGCCGGTATCGCGCTGCCCAAGCTGCTGGAGACCGATTACGTCAACACCATCCCCACCTCCGCGGAGCCCGCCTTCGACGGCGACCTGGAGATGGAATCGAGGATCACCGCCTGGAACCGCTGGAACGCGGCTGCGATGGTCACCCGCGGCGCCCGGTTCGGCGTGGGCGGCCACATAGCCACGTTCGCCTCGGCAGCCTGGCTGTACGAGACCGGCTTCAACCACTTCTTCCGCGGCAAGGAGGGGGACGGCTCCGGCGACCAGCTCTACATCCAGGGCCACGCCTCCCCCGGTATCTACGCCCGCGCCTTCCTCGACGGCCGGATCAGCGAGCAGCAGCTCGACAACTTCCGCCAGGAGTCGGGCGGCGAGGGCCTGCCGTCCTACCCGCACCCGCGGCGGCTGCCCTGGCTGTGGGAGTTCCCCACCGTGTCGATGGGCCTCGGCCCGCTCTCGGCCATCTACCAGGCGCGCTTCAACCGCTACCTGGCCAACCGCAACATCAAGGACACGTCGAACTCGCACGTCTGGGCCTTCCTGGGCGACGGCGAGATGGACGAGCCCGAGTCGACCGCTGCCCTCGCCCTCGCGGCCCGTGAGCAGCTCGACAACCTGACCTTCGTCATCAACTGCAACCTGCAGCGCCTCGACGGCCCGGTCCGCGCCAACTTCCGCGTGGTCCAGGAGCTGGAGGGCGCGTTCCGCGGAGCCGGCTGGAACGTCATCAAGACGCTCTGGGGCAACGCCTGGGACGAGCTGTTCCAGCTGGACACCACGGGCGCCCTGATCCGTCGCCTCCGCGAGGTTCCGGACGCGCAGTTCCAGACGTACGCGACCCGCGACGTGGCCTACATCCGCGAGCACTTCTTCGGCACCGAGCCCGCGCTCGCCGAGCTGGCGAAGCTGCTGAGCGACGCCAAGATCGCCGAATGCTTCTACAGCTCCCGCGGCGGCCACGAGGCCCGCAAGGTGTACGCGGCCTACCGCGCCGCGGTGGAGCACAAGGGCGCGCCGACCGTGATCCTGGCCCAGACGGTCAAGGGCTACACGCTCGGCAAGGGCTTCGAGTCCAAGAACGCCAACCACCAGATGAAGAAGCTGTCGACGGACGAGTTCAAGAGCATGCGCGAGCTGCTCGGCCTCCCGATCCCGGACAGCGCCTTCGAGGACGGGCTGGTCCCCTACGGCCACCCGGGCGCCGACTCCCCCGAGGTCCGCTACCTCCAGGAGCGCCGTGCCGCCCTCGGTGGTCCGGCCCCCGCCCGCCGGGTGCACGCCGTGGCTCTGCCGCAGCCGGAGGAGCGTGCCTTCAAGGCCCTGTACAAGGGGTCCGGCAAGCAGGAGATGGCCACCACCATGGCGTTCGTCCGCCTGGTGAAGGACCTGATGCGCGACAAGGAGACCGGCAGGCGCTGGGTGCCGATCGTCCCGGACGAGGCCCGCACCTTCGGCATGGAGTCGCTGTTCCCGTCGGCCGGCATCTACTCGCCGCTGGGCCAGACGTACGACCCGGTCGACCGCGACCAGCTGATGTACTACAAGGAAGCCAAGGACGGTCAGATCCTCAACGAGGGGATCACCGAGGCCGGCGCCATGGCCGACTTCATCGCCGCCGCCACGTCGTACGCGACGCACGGCGAGACGATGATCCCGTTCTACATCTTCTACTCGATGTTCGGCTGGCAGCGCACCGGCGACCAGATGTGGCAGCTCGCCGACCAGCTCGGCAAGGGCTTCATCGTCGGCGCCACGGCGGGCCGTACGACGCTGACGGGCGAGGGCCTGCAGCACGCGGACGGCCACTCGCACCTGATCGCGTCCACGAACCCGGCGTCGCTCAACTACGACCCGGCGTTCGCGTACGAGGTCGCGGTGATCGTCAAGGACGGTCTGCGGAGGATGTACGGCCCCGAGGCCGAGAACGTCTTCTACTACCTGACGGTCTACAACGAGCCGAAGCAGCAGCCCGCGATGCCGGAAGGCGTCGAGGAGGGCATCGTCAAGGGCCTGTACCGCTTCAAGGAGGGCACGCCCACCACGGCGGACGCGCCCCGCGTGCAGCTCCTCGGCTCCGGTACGGCGATCCACTGGGTGCTCAAGGCCCAGGAACTCCTGTCCGCCGACTGGGGTGTCACGGCCGACGTCTGGTCCGCCACCTCATGGGGCGAGCTGCGCCGCGACGCGCTGGAGGCCGACGAGGCGCTGCTCCGCGGTGAGCAGCAGGTGCCGTACGTGACCCAGGTGCTCTCCGGTGCGCCGGGCCCGGTCCTCGCGGTGAGCGACTGGATGCGCGCGGTACCGGACTCGATCAGCCAGTGGGTCGAGCAGGACTGGTCCTCGCTGGGCACGGACGGCTTCGGCCTCTCCGACACCCGCGACGCGGCCCGCCGCCACTTCGGTGTGGACGCGCAGTCGATCGTGGTCGCGGCCCTGGCCCAGCTGGCCCGCCGCGGCGAGGTCCCGGCCTCGACGATCAAGGAGGCCCGGGAGCGGTACGGGCTGTAGGCAGCACGAGGGCGGGGCAGGTGCCGGGCAGGTCCGGCACCTGCCCCGCAGTCGTCGTGCGGCGCCCACAATGGCTTCATGCGTGCTGCCCGGCTCATCAAGATGGTTCTGCTCCTGCAGTCCCGGCCCTCCATGACCGCTGCCGAGCTGGGACAGGAACTGGAGGTCTCGGAGCGCACCGTGACCAGGGACGCCCAGGCCCTGTCCGAGGCGGGCGTGCCCGTGTACGCGGACCGGGGGCGGGCGGGCGGGTACCGGCTCGTCGGCGGTTACCGGACCCGGCTCACCGGCCTGGCCCGTCACGAGGCCGAGGCGCTCTTCCTGTCCGGACTGCCCTCGGCCCTGCGTGAGATGGGGCTCGACGACGCCGCGTCCGCAGCCCGGCTGAAGGTCTCGGCCGCCCTGCTCCCCTCGCTCCGGGACGCCTCGCAGAGCGCCGCCCAGCGCTTCCACCTCGATGCCCCCGGCTGGTACCACGAGCCGGTCACCCCCGAGCTGCTGCCCGCCGTCGCTGAGGCGGTCTGGGACGACCGCGTGGTCCGGGCGCGCTACCGCCGCGGCCCCGCGGGCGAGGTGGATCGGGAGATGTCCCCGTACGGGCTCGTCCTGAAGGCCGGGGTCTGGTACCTCTGCGCCCGGGTGGCGGACGACTTCCGGGTGTACCGGATCGACCGGTTCACCGCGGTCGCCGTGTCGGCTACCCGGTTCGAACGGGACGAGGACTTCGATCTGCCCCGGTTCTGGGAGGAGCGCGCCGCACAGTTCGCCCGGTCGATCCTGCGTACCGAGGTGACGGTACGGCTGTCCGAGGCGGGGGTGCGCCGACTGCCGTACGCCGTGGACAGGGCCGCTGCGGAGGAGGCGCTGGCCGCGGCCGCTCCGCCGGACGCGGAGGGCCGGCGCACGCTCACGCTGCCGGTCGAGTCCGAGGATGTCGCGTACGGCCAGCTGCTCTCCCTCGGGCCGGAGTTGGAGGTCCTGGCACCCGCCGCCCTGCGCGAACGTGTTGCCGATGCCGCCGAACGCATGCGCGACCTCTACGGTTGAAGGCTTCATTTCGGTGTCTCCGCGTGCGTCGCCCGCCGCCAAGGCCGATGCTGGACCAGTGATGGACGAGACGGAGTTCTGGGAGATCATCGACAACACCCGCGAGGCCGCCGACGGCGACCCCGAGGACCATGCCGACCTGCTCGTCGAACGGCTGGTGCGGCTCGATCCCGACTCCGTGCTGGATTTCGCCAGGCACTTCGAGGCCCGCTACAACCGCGCGTACCGCTGGGACCTGTGGGGCGCGGCCGCCGTGCTGCTCGGCGGGGCGAGCGACGACGCGTTCGACTTCTTCAGGTGCTGGCTGATCGGGCAGGGCCGGGAGGTCTTCGAGGGCGCGGTGCACGAACCCGACAGCCTCGCCGAGCTGCTCGACGACTTCGACGACGAGCTCGACGGCGACGGCGAGGACCTCGGCTATGCAGCCGACGAGGCGTACGAGCAGCTCACGGGCGTGGTCGCGCCGGACCTGGGCCTGCCGCCGCAGGCCACCGAGCCCGCCGGCACGCCCGTCGACTTCGAGGACGACACGGCGCTGGCGGAACGGCTCCCCGCGCTCTGGAGCCGCTTCGGCCCGACCTGAACTCGCCCGATCTGAACTCAGGAGAGCAGCGAACGGCCCATCAGGACGTCGTCGGCGTACCGCCCGTTCAGGAAGAACTCCCCGGGCAGTACGCCTTCGACGGCGAAGCCCTCCGATGCGTACAGCTTCCGCGCAGGGGTGTTGTGCCCGAGCACGCGCAGGGTGAGCCGCCCCGCTCCCTGCCGCCGCGCCTCCGCGTACGAGGCGCGCAGCAGCTCCCGCGCGACACCGTGGCCCCGCGCCCACTCGGCCACGGCGAGGCCCTGTATCTGGCGCACGTGCGCGTTGCAGGCCAGCGGCGTCGCCGGAGCGAGCCGGATGTACCCGGCGATGTGCTCCTCGCCCGCGTCGGAGAGAGCCGCGGCCACCAGGAACTCCCCCGGCCTGTGCCGCTCGTCGAAGAACGGCTCGTAAGGGGGCCGTGGTCTGGGCTGCACGGCGTGCAGCGTCGACCAGGTGGCACGGTCGAGCTCTCCGAGCGCGCGCTCGTCCGCCTGTACGGCGGGGCGGACGGGCAGGAGGGAGTGGAACCGCGGCTCGGACATGCGGGCCACTGTGCCACGCCGTGTTCCGCGTGAGCGAGGGTCCATGGGGCAGGATGGAGGCCATGCAGCGCTCCCGTATCGCCGTCACAGGATCGACCGGCCTCATCGGAGCGGCGCTCGTGCGCTCGCTGCGGGCCGACGGGCACGAGGTGGTGCGCCTGGTACGCCGCCCCGCCGCCACCGGCGACGAGGTGGAATGGGACCCGAAGCGGCAGTACGTGGACGTGGCGGGCCTCGTCGGATGTGACGCGGTCGTCCACCTCGCGGGGGCCGGGGTCGGCGACCACCGGTGGACCCCGGCGTACAAGCGGGAGATCCGGGACAGCCGCGTCCTGGGCACGGCGGCGATCGCCGAGGCCGTCGCCTCGCTCGACGAACCGCCGAAGGTCCTGCTGTGCGGGTCCGCCATCGGCTACTACGGGGACACCGGGGACCGTGCGGTCGACGAGAGCGCGCCGCCCGGCAAGGGCTTCCTGCCGTCGGTGTGCGTGGAGTGGGAGGAGGCCACGGCCCCTGCCGAGGAAGCGGGCGTACGGACGGTGCACGCCCGGACCGGTCTGGTCGTCGCCCGGGAGGGCGGGGCCTGGGGCCGTCTCTTTCCGCTGTTCAGGGCGGGGCTCGGCGGACGGCTCGGGAACGGGCGGCAGTACTGGAGCTTCATCGCCCTGCACGACCACGTCGCGGCGATGCGGCACATCCTGGACACCGAGTCGCTGTCCGGCCCGGTGAACCTGACCGGGCCCTCCCCGGCCACCAACGGCCAGGTGACGGCCGCGATGGGGCGGGTGCTGCGCCGCCCGACCCTGTTCACCGCCCCGGCGCCCGCGCTGCGCGTCGCTCTCGGGGAGTTCGCCGAGGACGTACTGGGCAGCCAGCGGGTGCTACCCGGCCAACTTCTCGACTCGGGTTTCTCGTTCGCCTTCCCCGGAATCGACGCCGCCGTCCGCGCGGCGCTGCGCTGAACCCGCCCGCCCGGCCGTGCGGCCGGGCCGCCCTTCCCGCACAGCGGCGCAGCTCAGCGGTCGCGGCCGGCCTCCTCGGCGCCTCCGGCAGGCCGGGCAGGCCGCCGCTGCGGCACCGCCCGCCGGGGGTCCGTGCGACCCCGTGCACCGGTGCCCCCAGGCGCGCGCGACTGCGCCTGCACCAGCCATCCATCTAGCCTCGACCCGAACTCCGGCATTCCGGGGGCCTGTTGGGGGCAAGAGCCTCCCACCAGTCGCGCCGACTCGGGGAGGGGTACGTGTTTACGGCACACACGGCACACCACGCGGATGTGGTCATCATCGGGGCCGGGATCGCCGGCCTGTCAGCGGCTCATCAACTGACCAGCGCAGGAGTGAACGTCAGCGTCCTGGAGGCCGCTCCGCACATCGGCGGCCGGATGGTCACCCACGATGTGGACGGGTTCCGGCTCGACCACATCGGTCCACTGCTCAGCTCCGCCTACCCGGAGCTGAGCACCACCCCGGGGCTCGACGGCCTGGTGCTGCGGGACTTCAGCCCCGGGGTGCTCGTCCACAGCGGAGGCCGCCGGTACCGCGCCGGTGACGTACGGAGCGCAAGGGGCGCACTCAAAGCGGTGCGCACCCGATCGAGCGCCCCCCTGGCGCCCCTGGGCGGGGCGATCGAACAAGCCCGGCTGGGTTCCTGGCTCGGCCGCCTCGCCGCCGCACCGGCGGCCCGGATCCTGGCCAGGCCGGACCGGACCGCACGCGCGGCCCTGTCTGCGCGTGGTCTCTCCCCGCGGATGGTCAGCGGTTTCCTGCACCCCCTGCTCACCGCGCTGCTCAACGACCCCGCGCTCACCACATCGAGCCGCTGCGCCGAGCTCGCACTGCGCAGCTACGCGCGCGGCAGGCTCTGCGTGCCGTCGGGCGGTTCCGCGGAACTGCCCCGGCTGCTGGCGGCCGCCCTGCCACCCGGCACCGTACGCACCGGCGTGCATGTCACGGCCGCCGACATCACGTCCGTACGCACCAAGGAGCACGGCGAACTGGGCTGTCGCTCCCTGCTGCTGGCCACCGGAGCGGGCGCGGCCGCGGAGTTGCTGCCCGGTCTGCGGATGCCGGCCTTCCAACCGGTGACGGTGCTTCACCACACCGCACCCGCACCCCCGCCGACGGGAGCGCACCTGCTGCTGGACGCGGACCGCTCGGGTCCGGTCGCGCACACCGCCGTGATGAGCGAGGTCGACCCGTCGCGCGCGCCGCACGGCCGGACGCTGATCACCTCCACGGTTCTCGGTCCCCCGCCACCGGACCTCGACCGCACGGTCCGCGAGCACCTCGCCGCGCTGTACGGCACGCCCACGCACGACTGGGAACTCCTGGCGGCCCATCACGACCCGGAGGCGGTGCCCGCGATGCCGCCCCCGCACGATCTGCGCCGGCCGGTCCGGGTCCTGGCCGGCCTGTACGTGTGCGGCGACCACCGCGACACGAGCACGGTCCAGGGCGCCCTGCACTCGGGGCACCGTGCGGCCTCGGCGATCCTCGCGGACCTGGGCGTGCGGGAGGAACCCGGTGGCGGGGCCGCGCTGCCCGCCGCCGCGTAGGCCGGCTCAGCCGAGCGCGGCGACCCGGTCGCGGTAGCCCCGCACGGCTACCGCGTCCCGGTACGGCTCGAGTCGGCGCTCGAAGTCCCGCACGTACTCCGTGGCGCGCACCGACCGCATCTCCGAAGCCTGCTGGGCCGCCTCCGCGCCCAGCAGGCAGGCCTGGTCCAGCTCGCCGAGTCCGAGCCGTGCGGAGGCGAGCACCACACGGCAGAACAGCCTGCTGCGGGCGTACGCCGGAGCGCGCAGTTGGAGCGACCGCTCGGCGTGCTGCACGGCGACCCGGTACTGCTGCAGATCGCGATGGCAGTGGCCGAACTCGTCGGCGAGCTGCGCCTCGTCGAAGTAGCGGGCCCAGTGCGGCACGTCGTCCCCGGGGCGCTCGGACTGCAGGGCCCGTTCCGCGCGTACGAGTGCGGCGATGCACGCCCGGGTCTCGCCGAGCACCCCGTGTCCGCGCGCCTCGACCGCGTGCAGCAGTGCCATGACCACGGGCGGCGCCGAGGACCCGATCCCCTGCTGGGCGACCCGGGCGAGCTGCACCGCTTCCCTGCCGTGCCCGAGGTACACCGCCTGCCGGCTCATCGTGATCAGGACGAACGAGCCGTACCCCCGGTCACCGGCCGCCTGCGCGAGCCGCAGCGCCTGGACGAAGTAGCGCTGGGCGAGGCCGTGCGCGGCGATGTCGTACGAGGTCCAGCCCGCCAGCCGGGTCAGATCGGCCGCCGCGGAGAACAGCTGCCTGCCGACGGCCTCGCCGTAGCTTCCCCGGAGCATGGGCTCGGCCTCGTGCTCCAGGTACCTGACGAGGGCCTGCCGGGCGTGACCGCCGCCGTAGGCGTTGTCCAGGGTGCGGAAGAGCTCACCGACCGACCGCAGGGCCGCGACGTCGCCGTTGCCGACCCGCTGGCCGGGGCCGCGGTCGGTCTGCCGCTGACGGGGCACGCCGAGGGGCGGCTGTGCCGGGGCGGGCGGGCGGGCCGAACCGGGACCCCGGTTGCCGGCCCGGCCGCCGTGGGCAGACGCCCCATGTGTGCCCCCGGGGCCGTGATGCGCGTGGGCGCCGCCGGAGGCGTGGAAGGCGTTCGACGTGCGGACGGCGCTCGTGTCGCCGGGTGTGCGCGGGGCGGGCAGGCCCGCCATGCCGTGCGCCGGAGCTCCGTTCGCAGTGCTCGCAGGGCCGGCACCGCCCGCGCCGCGGGAAGCCGCCGCCGTCGCCGGTTCTCCGTGTCCGACCCATTCGTCGGCCCGCCCGATCAGCCAGTCCCGGCTGGGCACGACGAGTCCGGCCGGGGTGAACGCGATCTTGCGCAGCTCCGCATGGCTGCCGGAGTCCTTCCGCCACAGCCCGCTGACGATGTCGACGGCCTCGGCGGGCGTGGCCGCGAACTCCAGCCCGGCATAGACGGGGGCGCACGCGTCCAGCCCCAGGTCCTGCGCGGAGAGCCGGCGCCCCAGCCGCCGGGTGAAGACCTCCGCGATCAGGGCGGGGGTGGTTCCCCTCGGTTGCTGGCCACGCAGCCAGCGGGTCACCGAGGTCTTGTCGTACCGCAGATCGAGGCCGTGTTCGAGGCCAAGCTGATCCACCCTGCGGGCCAGACCCGCATGGGAGAATCCGGCTTCCGCGATGAGCGCAGCGAGCCGCCTGTTGGGGGTGCGCTGCGGAGGTCGTTCCGACATCAGCTGTACGGTCTCCTGCCTTCGGGGCCGGGCGGGGAGCCCTTATGGAACGGCGCGAATTTAGCTGTCCCGGCAGCCGCCCCAACGACCTTCGCTCCACATTCATCCGATCGTGTGAGGATTGTGGACATCGCTGACGGGACGGCCTGGAGCGAACCTGCCGGACGTCCGTCCCCCGAGCGGTCGTACAGTGGCTCAGGGCGCATATCAGTGCATGGTGCCGTGGTCCCGGGGACACCCCCCCGGCCTCCCGACACCCGAATAGGGAGGCACCCGAAGTGAGTGAGCTGCGGTTCGTCCGTCTGGGATTCGGCGAGGAAGCGGTCGACTACCAGGAGGCCTGGCAGAAGCAGCGGGAGGTGCACGCGGCCCGGTTCGAGGACTCCGTACCCGACACCTGCCTGCTCCTCGAGCACCCGCCCGTCTACACGGCGGGGCGGCGCACGACCGACAGCGAGCGCCCCCTGGACGGCACCCCTGTCATCGATGTGGACCGCGGCGGGAAGATCACCTGGCACGGTCCGGGCCAGCTCGTCGGCTATCCCATCCAGAAGCTGCCGCGGCCGGTCGACGTCGTCGCCCATGTGCGACGGCTGGAGGACGCCCTGATCCGTACGGCCGCCGACTTCGGCGTGGAGACCTCCCGGGTCGAGGGCCGCAGTGGTGTCTGGGTCCTCGGCGACCCGGTCGAGGAGCGCCCCGCGCTCGGCGGACTGTCCCTGGACTTCGACCCCCGCCTGCACGACGAGGAGTTCGACGCCCGGCTGAACGGCCCCGAGTACGCGCCGTCCAACGCCGGCCAGCGCCGCGAGGACCGCAAGTTGGCCGCGATCGGCATCCGGGTCGCCAAGGGTGTGACCATGCACGGCTTCGCGCTGAACGTGAACCCGGACAACACGTGGTTCGACAGGATCGTGCCGTGCGGCATCCGGGACGCGGGCGTGACCTCGCTCTCGTACGAGCTGGGCCGGGAGGTCACGATCGCGGAGGTACTGCCGGTCGCCGAGGGGCACCTCAGGGACATCCTGGAGAACGCGGAGCTCGCGCCCCGCACCGTCGGGGCCGCCGCCTCGGGGACCGCGGCCGCCCCCGCCTGACCACGGGGCCGGGAATAGGCCCTGTCGGCCACAGGTTGGGCAGACGTAAGGCCGTTCTAACCACGGGCGTACCCTGGTGTTCGCCGAAGAATCCAATGCAGCGAAAGCAAAGGGGTGCCGGAGTGTCCGGTGTCGCACCCGACGGGCGCAAGATGCTGCGCCTGGAGGTCCGAAACAGCCAGACCCCCATCGAGCGCAAGCCGGAGTGGATCAAAACCCGGGCGAAGATGGGCCCCGAGTACACGAAGATGCAGAAGCTCGTGAAGAGCGAGGGTCTGCACACCGTGTGCCAGGAAGCCGGCTGTCCGAACATCTACGAATGCTGGGAAGACCGCGAGGCGACCTTCCTCATCGGCGGCGACCAGTGCACCCGGCGCTGCGACTTCTGCCAGATCGACACGGGCAGGCCCGAGGCCCTGGACCGCGACGAGCCCCGCCGTGTGGGCGAGTCCGTGGTCACGATGGACCTGAACTACGCCACGATCACCGGCGTCGCACGTGACGACCTGGAGGACGGCGGCGCCTGGCTGTACGCGGAGACCGTGCGCCAGATCCACGCCCAGACCGCCGAGCGGGCGACCGGCGCCACCAAGGTGGAGCTGCTGATCCCCGACTTCAACGCGGTTCCCGAGCAGCTCGCCGAGGTCTTCTCCTCGCGCCCCGAGGTGCTCGCGCACAACGTCGAGACGGTGCGGCGGATCTTCAAGCGGATCCGCCCCGGTTTCCGTTACGAGCGCTCCCTGGAGGTCATCACCCGGGCCCGTGAGGCCGGTCTGGTGACCAAGTCCAACCTGATCCTCGGCATGGGCGAGACCCGCGAGGAAGTCAGTGAGGCGCTCCAGGACCTGCACGACGCGGGTTGCGAGCTCATCACGATTACGCAGTACCTGCGGCCCACCCCGCGGCACCACCCGGTCGAGCGCTGGGTGAAGCCGCAGGAGTTCGTCGAGCTGAAGGACGAGGCCGACGCGATCGGCTACTCCGGCGTGATGTCGGGGCCGCTGGTGCGCTCCTCGTACCGCGCGGGCCGTCTCTTCAAGCAGGCGATGGAGGCCCGGGGCGCGACCGTCGCGTGAGCGACCGTGGCCGCCCAGGCCGTGTGAATCCGCGCACAAGAAGCTACTGAACAGTAATGGCTGATTCGACGCGGCCCGTACGCTCCCCGCAGGTCCGGGGCCCGTATGGGCCGCGTCGGCGTGCGCGGCGCCGAAATCTGGGTTTCATTGGTGTTTGACCGACCGGTCATGCACTGGTAACACCAAGCAGTGACCCTAGGTACACATACAGCGGCAGCCCCCGAGGCCGCCGCAGTCACTGCTTCCCGCTACCCAGTGCGCGCCGGGTGCGCGCATCCGCTCCGAGGGGGAACGACCACGATGCACGCCGCGCCGGTACGAGCCAACGCGATCCCGTCCGTCACCACCGCACTCCGCGCCGTCGAGTCGCTGCTGATGAGCAGCGGCCAGCGCACCGCCCGCCGGAACGCCTGGACGGCGGTCCTCGAAGACCGCCGCAGGGCCAAGGACCGGGTCGAGGCACAGCATGTACTGGAGGCTGTGGCCGACCGCCGTTCCTAGGCCGGTCCGGGGCCACGTAAACTTCAATACATGGCGAGGAAGGCAAACACCACTGAAGGCGCGGACAGCGCCGAGAACGCGGGGCGGCTCAAGCAGATCGCCCTGACCTACAAGATGACCAGGCGGACCGACCCCAAGATCGGTCTTGTCGTCGCGGGTGTGGGAATCGTCACCTTCGGTGTCCTCCTCGCGATCGGCTTCTTGATCGATCACCCGGTCTACGCGGGCATCCTGGGCTTCGTACTGGCCCTCCTCGCAATGGCGATCATCTTCGGACGACGTGCCGAGCGCGCGGCCTTCGGGCAGATGGAGGGACAGCCGGGCGCTGCGGCGGCCGTGCTGGACCGTGTCGGCCGCGGCTGGAGCACGACTCCGGCGGTCGCGATGAACCGCAGTCAGGACGTCGTCCACCGTGCCGTCGGCAAGGCGGGCATCGTTCTGGTCGCCGAGGGCAACCCGAACCGGGTGAAGAGCCTGCTGGCTGCGGAGAAGAGGAAGATGGCCCGGATCGTGGTGGACGTGCCGGTGCACGACATCATCGTCGGCGACGGCGAGGGCCAGGTGCCGCTCAAGAAGGTGCGCACCAAGATGCTGAAGCTCCCGCGGGTGCTGACGGGCGCGCAGGTCACCGCTGCCAACGACCGGCTGCGGGCCATGGGCGACCTGATGAGCAACATGCCGCTGCCGAAGGGCCCGATGCCGAAGGGCATGCGGATGCCGCGCGGCGGAAAGATGCGCTGACGTACTTCGTACGGAACGAGGGCGGCCCCGGACGTGATCGTCCGGGGCCGCCCTCGTTGCTCCGGCGCTCTCGGGCCCCCGCCTCAGATGCGCACCTGGACGGCACGGGCCAGCCGGTCGTGGAGACCGCGGCTGTCGCGGTCCCAGACCAGGGCGGGGATGACCAGGAGCAGCAGTACGGTCCGGACGATCACCCGCCCGGTGCCGAGCCGACCGCCGCCCTCGGCGACGACCCGCAGGCCCAGGATGCGCTTGCCCGGGGTGGAACCGATGGTTCCGACCGTCAGCAGGCTCAGTACGAGGAAGACGGCCAGCGCCCAGTTCCCGGCCGCCTGTTGGTCACCTTGAGCGAGCAGCCCGTATGCGATCACCATGCACACGGTCCAGTCGATGAAGAGTGCCCCGAAGCGCCGGCCGAGCGGGGCCACGGCCCCCGGGCCCTCCTGGGGCAGACCGAGGCGCTCGCCCCGGTAACCGAAGTCGGCGCCCATCTCCTCGGCCGCCGCGCGTGGCCCCGAGAGCCACGATCCGATTGCTTGCCTGTTGTCCACCCGTCCACGGTACTGCGCCCGTGTTTGCACCTGGCCGGGCGGGGCACTGATAAACGTCGCTGAGGTGCCGCTGCCGCCCGGCCTGGTTAACTTGGGCGAAACAAATGGGTCATGCTTGAGAAATCCTGCCTGCCTATGGTCGGGTCCAGCGTGTGCCACCGCACTGGCCGCACGAAAGAGCTGCAACCCCGCCCTTCTCCGGGTCGGGAGTAGGAGGAGTTGGATGTTCCAGAACGCCGACGACGTGAAGAAGTACATCGCCGACGAAGACGTCAAGTTCATCGACGTCCGGTTCTGCGACCTGCCCGGTGTGATGCAGCACTTCACCATCCCGGCGGCGGTCTTCGACCCGAACGAGGAGCTTGCGTTCGACGGCTCGTCGATCCGCGGTTTCCAGGCCATCCACGAGTCCGACATGGCGCTCCGCGCGGACATCTCGACCGCCCGCGTCGACCCGTTCCGCCGCGACAAGACCGTCAACATCAACTTCTTCATCCACGACCCGATCACGGGCGAGCAGTACAGCCGTGACCCGCGGAACGTGGCCAAGAAGGCCGAGGCCTACCTCGCCTCGACCGGCGTCGCCGACACCGCGTACTTCGGTCCCGAGGCCGAGTTCTACGTCTTCGACAACGTCCGCTTCCAGACGTCGGCGAACGAGAGCTTCTACCACATCGACTCCGAGGCCGGAGCCTGGAACACCGGGTCCGAGGACAACAACCGCGGCTACAAGGTCCGCTACAAGGGCGGCTACTTCCCGACCCCGCCGGTCGACCACTTCGCCGACCTGCGTGCCGAGATCTCCCTGGAGCTGGACAAGAACGGCCTCCAGGTCGAGCGCCAGCACCACGAGGTCGGCACCGCCGGCCAGGCGGAGATCAACTACAAGTTCAACACGCTGCTCGCCGCGGCCGACGACCTGATGCTCTTCAAGTACATCGTGAAGAACGTCTCCTGGCGCAACGGCAAGACCGCGACCTTCATGCCGAAGCCGATCTTCGGTGACAACGGCTCGGGCATGCACGTCCACCAGTCGCTGTGGCAGGGCGGCACGCCGCTCTTCTACGACGAGCAGGGTTACGCCGGCCTGTCGGACATGGCCCGCTACTACATCGGCGGCATCCTGAAGCACGCCCCGTCGCTGCTGGCCTTCACCAACCCGACGGTGAACTCCTACCACCGCCTGGTCCCGGGCTTCGAGGCCCCGGTCAACATGGTGTACTCGCAGCGCAACCGCTCCGCCGCGATGCGTATCCCGATCACGGGCTCCAACCCGAAGGCCAAGCGCGTCGAGTTCCGCGCCCCGGACCCGTCCTCGAACCCGTACCTGGCGTTCTCGGCCCTGCTGATGGCCGGCCTGGACGGTGTGAAGAACAAGATCGAGCCCCCGGAGCCGATCGACAAGGACCTGTACGAGCTGGCCCCCGAGGAGCACGCGGGCGTCCAGCAGGTCCCGACCTCGCTCCCGGCGGTCCTCGACGCCCTCGAGGCGGACCACGACTACCTCCAGGCCGGCGGCGTCTTCACGCCCGACCTGATCGAGACGTGGATCGACTACAAGCGCACGAACGAGATCGCCCCGATCCAGCTGCGCCCGCACCCGCACGAGTTCGAGCTGTACTTCGACATCTAGGAAGGCCACAGGTCAGAGTGGGTTTCCACTCGCCTGGGCCGTCTGTGGGCCGTCGGCCGTGTTCTTCCCCTCTCGGAAGACACGGCCGACGGCCTTTTCTGCGGTCGGCATCTGAGGTCCTATTTCGACCAGCCGTTGGAGCTGTCGCGGTACCTGGCTGCGGAGCGTCCGGTGGCGGATGGTGAGCTGTCGCAGGAGCAGCCGGGGAAATCTTGTCGGCATTGGTGCAGGCAATGGTGGCTGGTCCACCGGCGCCGCCGCAGGCAGCCCCATCGGTGGTCGTCTCCTCGTCGCCGGGACAGCAGGGCACCTGAGGTTTGCGGGTTGTTGCCATAGATGCCAAGGAGCGAACCGCCAAGCGGGTTTCAGCCCGGTCGCCAGGCCTCCCCTGCCGGGGGGAGCGTCCACAGCGTCCGCCGGTCTCTCCCCTGAGAGTCGTCTTGACCTGCGGTGATGCTCTTAGGAGGTGGGGTCTTGCGGACGCTGGCGGACGCTATACATTTTGTTTAGCGTCCGCAGTATCTGCGCAGGTCAAAGGTGACGCGAATACGGATGCGGACGCTGTCTTCTCTCAACTCTCTAGTAAGAGGGGCGGTGAGAGCCAAGCGGAATGACAGCCCGCCCCTGAAATGCCTCGGAGAACTCCCCGTGAGGGACGGGGCCGGGCATCCTCAAGCACCCATGCCCTTGCTGCTCGGTCGTGGCTACGGACGGCATTTCAGCAGGGGGCGCTTTCGCGGGAGCAGGCACCGCGTCGGGAGCGTTGCTCAAGACCTGTGGATCGGTGTAGGGGGACGCGCGAAGGGCGTATCTTCCCGAGTGATCCTGTGACGGTCATCGAGTAGGCCGACGTTGGCGCGTCGGTCGGGAAGGCACGCCGCGTGACCGACCAGCCCTTCGACGAGGAGCCCCCCGAGCACCTCCGCTACCGCAGCTACCTGCAGGATCTGGAAGATGTCTCGGAGGCGGACGAGGCCACCCTGGTGGCCACCGTCCTGCACGATCCGCACGTATCGATGGCGGAGGCCGCAGTCAACCGCCACCTCGAGCGTCGGGTCGCCCACCTGCTGACCGACCCGGCGTTCACCGCTTGGGCCCACACCTTCGCGACCGTAATCGGGGACCGCCCCTTCCTCGCCCGTCGGCTGCGCGAGTGGACCCTGCTCAGAGCAGTCGCGCTGGATGAGCCATGGACCGCAGAGGAGCTCACCACCGCATCCGACTGGTTCCAACGCACGGCCACGTTCGTACTCGTCGTCACCTCACATGAGGCCCTCAGCCTGCTCGCCGAACGGGGACGAACCCGCCGCGTCCGGAACGCAGCGAGCCGCCGACTGCAAGATTTGGATCAACGCCAATCCGACACGATCCACAAGTCTTGACGATTCCTCCGCGTCGGTCCTGCACAAGCAAGAGGAGTACCACCCCCGCCGGGACGTGCTCCTCTTGTTGTTCGACGGGTGCAGCGTCGCGGGAAGAGACCATCCCTCCGGCAGGTCTGGATATCGCTCGTCGTGGCGACCGAGGTCCTGCCGCTGCTCGTCAACGCGTGCTCGGCGGAGTGCGTCGGTGCGCTGCCGGCTCCGGCGGAGGGCTACGTCACCACGCCGCACCGCGGCGGGCCGGATGCCGGCCGGCCGTCGACGCACTGCTTAGGGCCCGGTGAAGGCCCGCCGGGGTGGGCGGGCGGCGGGCTGAGCCGCAACGGCCGCTCGCCGCCCGCCCGTTGTCAGCCCGCCAGCAGCTCGCGCAGTTCCGCGACCGCCTCGCGGAGGCGGTCCGCGAAGGCGTGCATCTGGGCGGCCACGGGGAGCGGGGTGCTCAGGTAGAGGTTGAAGCGGTCGGGCAGCAGGACGTAGGCGATGCCGATGCACTTGCTGCTCGTGGAGCCGAAGCCGAAGTACTGGATGTTCTCCGACGGGGCCGAGCTGGTGCTGAGGTAGTCGTCCCGCATCGTGAGCCAGCCCGGTGAGCGGTACAGGGCGGGCTGTTCGGTGATCCCGAGCTCGGCGCCGCGGCGGCGCTGGATGAGTTCCAGCTCCCACAGGTGCTGCTCGGGGGCGTCCCCGACCTGGCATTCCTTCGCACGGGTCACATGGGCGGTCGCGGCGGCGCGGAACGCGGCGCGGCGGGTGTCGCGGTCCGCCGCCGGGTCGTCCATCGCGGCGACGAAGGCCGGCATCTCGGGGGTGACGACGCGCATCGCCTCGGTGCGGCCGTGGCGGAACTGGCGGGTCGCGATCGACTCGTAGGTGGCTCCGAGATGCCCCTTGGCGCGCTGGTGGGCCAGCTGGTAGGCGGCCTGGACGAACGCGTCCGGTGACACGCCGAGCGCCTTGGCCGCGGTGCTGCCGAAGTCGGCGAAGGAGACCGTGCTGGTGGCGGTGGCGGCGCCGTACGCGGCGAACGACTCGGCGGCGGAACGCACCTGGGCCCTCTGGGTGTCGTCCAGCTCGAACGCGAGGGGCTGCGGGACCGGTTGTCCCTGCGCGCGGGCGCCGGACCGGCCGGCGTGCTCCTCGGGCGGGGTGCTGAGCAGCGCGTCGGTGAAGCTGAGGATGGTCGTCCCGTCGAGCTCGCAGTGCTCCACGTTGATTCCGGCCCGGCCGTCGGTGTAGACGACAAAGGAGACGGCCTTGTCGAACCAGCGGTTGCCCCGGTCCCCGTACAGCAGTTCGTCGCAGGTGGCCTTCGTGTCCTCGGGTGCGAAGTCCTCCAGACAGACGCAGAACAGCGCGGTCTCGATGACGTCCAGGGTCTCGGCGTTGCGGGGGTGGGCGAGGAGGGTGTCCCGGGCCGCCGCCCATTCCGCGCGCGCCATGCTGGTGAGGTGGCCGGCCCGGTCCGCCTCGTCCGTGTGCACGTCGGCCTTGGTCACGGCGCGCAGTCCGGCTTCGATCTCGTCGAGGCTGTGCGGGGTGCCGTCCTCACCGAGTACGTCCAGCCGGAACATGCTGCCCCGGAAGAACACGACGATGTGCCGGGCCGTGGAGGGGCCGGGCGCGCTGTCGCTGTACGGGGCGCGGACGGTGTCCAGTGGGACGCCGGGAATACGGGTCGTCGAGAACAGGTACTTGTTCTGCACCATCGACTGCGGCACTCCGCGCTGCTCCACCGGCGCGATGAGGCCCTCGTCCAGCTGCCGCTTGTAGTTGAGCGCCCCGGCGACGAGTCCGGCCGCCCGGTCGAGCTGCCCCTGGCCGGTGTCCTGGAACAGGAAGAAGAAGTTGGCGTTGAGCGCGATCCGGTCCCGGCGGCCGAGGTAGCGGTACGGCCAGAAGGTGTCGAGCCAGCTGTGCACACCCTCCGTGCCGTCGTACTCCTCCAAGGCCGCGTGCAGGACCCGGCCGGGTCCGTCGGGCCGCAGGAAGGCGGCGACCTCGGCCTCGGTGGCCGCCCGCTCCTCGGCGGTCAGGAGCGGTGCGCTCCAGGCGAGGAACCTTTCGCAGCTCGCTTCGAGCGTGGGCAGCGGCACACGCGGAAGGTCGCCCTCCCTGGCGAAGGTGGCGCTGACCGCGACTTCCTGGCTGACGTTCAATTCGGCTCTGCTTTCGGTTGGTGGGAAGGGTGGCGGGTGTCAGTTGGGGCGCGAGAGGTAGAGCTGTGCGTACATCCAGCCTTCCTCCTCCAGGCCCCGCGCATCCACTCCGGCCGCCGCCATGCTGTCCAGCACGCGTGTTTGTTCCTGCGGGTCGGCGAACTTCCTCTGCTTGAAGACGTCGTCGACCCGGACGGTGCGGTATCCGAGCCCGGCCAGGGCGTCCTCGACCGGGTCGAAGGGGAACATCCGCAGGACGAAGTGCGCCATCCAGGGGCGCCGTTCGCCCTGCGCCCGCACGACGCGGGTGAGGGTCCGCTCGGTGACGTAGCCGATGCAGCCCGTCGAGATCACGATGTCCGTCCCGGCGAGCCGGGCATGCTGCTCCGGTGTGGGGTCGTCCCTCTCCAGGTCGGCGTGGACCGTTTCGTCGAGGAATCCGGCAGCGCGGGCGTAGGCGAGTGCGCTGGTGGAGGCGTCCAGGCCGGTGAAGCGGAGGCCGTGGGCGGGGCTGCGGGAGCGGGAGAGGTCACGGTCGCGTGCCAGGAGCTCCTCGTGGGACATCCCGGCGGCGTCGCCGTAGCGCGTGTACAGCTCGTCCATCGTCGCGTCGTACTTCAGCAGGGCGGCGTTGATCCCGTAGGAGCAGCCGATGTCCAGGACGGTCGGGACGGACACCTCCTCGGCCTCCCGGTACTCCTTGATGAGCTTCTCGAAGTAGGGCTTGGCCTGTTGGGGGACGCAGTAGCCGAGGGGGCGGAGCACCTGGAAGTACGTGCGCGGGTCGGGCGCGGTGTAGATGTGGTCGAGCGAGACTTTTCCGTTCGCGTCGAAACGCAAGGGGTTACTCCTCCGTGGATCGCGGGGCGGGGCAGGAACGGTCTGCGCGGACCGCCCGCTAGTCCAGCAGCTTGTCTCCCCGTACGGCCCGGCCTTCGGCGGCCAGGTGCGCGGGCAGGACGCGGCCGAAGAGCTGCCGGGTGCGTGCCACGCTCCCGATGACGCCGGGGTGCTCGCTGTAGGCGAAGATCGCGGAGTGGCGTGCCACGTCGCCCCGTACGGGGCTGACGCGGTGCAGTGAGTAGCGGCCCTTGAAGAGCTGCAGGTCGCCCGGCCGCAGGGGCAGTCGGTCGCCCTCGGTGCGGCCGTCCAGTACGTCGCGGACGGCGTCGAAGTGCTCGTCCTCGGCGGTCCTGATGTTCGGGCAGTACTCGAAGTCACCGCCGGACCGGGCCTGCTGGGTCAGCATGCTCACCGTGTACTCGTTGGTGTCGAAGTGCCACGGGTGCTCCATGCCCGGCCGTACGACGTTGAGGACGAGCCCGGAGAGCGGGTCGGCGAGCTCGTGCAGCCCCGGCAGTCCGAAGCAGTCGGCCACGAAGCGCTGGAACACCTCGTGCGTGTAGAGCCGGCTGATGAGGGCGCCCTCGGGGACGCGGTCGCGCGCGACGAACGCGTTGCCCCGTCGGAAGGTGCGGCGGCCGGGGTGGTCCTCGGGCAGGTCCGCGTCCACGGAGATGTTGTAGACGTTGACGGTCTCGACGTCGAAGTACGCCTGGGATGCGATGGCCGCGCACTCCTGGCGCAGCACGTCGTGGAGCGACGGGCGGATGAAGTCCGGCAGTACGGTGCAGCCGACCGTGGCCAGTTCGTGCCGGGCCCTGTCGATCACCGCCCGCCCCTCGACGCTTCCGGGGTCGGACAGGGGGTAGCGGTCCGTGTCGACCACCTGGTCGAGCGTGATGGCTTGCAGAGTGCTCAATTCGACCCTCTCCACGCGCGCGTCGATAACTCAACTGGGGAGTAACAGAGTTGAAGTTCCCACAGTGCCGTCATGTTGTCTGTGACACGCCACACCTTGACGCCCGTCAGCCGAGATCGATCACCGGGCGGACATGGAAGTCCTCGAACATGTCCTCTCCCCCAGGCCCGTTGAGGAAGTCCGCCAGGGACGGGTTGTGGTTGGCGGTTGCCAGCGGCAGCCACTCCAGGAAGGTGCCGTAACCCCCGCAGACCGCTTCCCCGCCGTCCCCGCCGTATACGGACCCGGGGTCGGATGTCATCTCCGCCGTGTCGTAGACGTCGAAGGCGATACGCAGACCGAAGGCGTTGGGCCGGTGCTGCGGTCCTGGGCCGCTGCCGTACGGCAGCGTGTCCGACGGACAGTCGTTCCCCCAGCGGAACAGCGTCCGCGCGCCCGCCCCGCAGGCGTGCTCCCACTCGTCGGGAGCCGGCAGCCGCAGACCGCGCCCGGCGAGCAGCGCCGGTACCAGGCCCGGGAGTTCGGAGAGCTTCCCGGGCTCCACCGCCATCAGCACGGTGGGCAGCGTGACGGTGCGCCGCGGCGTCATCACGCGCGCCAGGTGGGCCCGTGGGTCCTCGTCGAAGCCGAAGCCGCCGTCGAGGCTCTCCTCCCGGTACGAGACGAGCTGCTCGGGCATCGGCTGCCAGGTGTCCGGATCGAAGCCGACGGTCACCCGGCCCCCGGGTATCAACGCGTATTCCTCACCCGCCCGTTCGACGACGGCGCGGTGCAGGACACCACCGAGGTGCGGGGTGCCGTCCAGCCGGACGAGCCGGCCGTCCACCCGGCGGGCGGCTTCCCCGGCGTAGCGCGTGGCCGCGTCCCGGTCCAGGGCGCGCCAGTGGTCGAAGGTCAGGTCGACGAGTGACATGGCGTGCAGTCTGGCACTGCCTTCCCCCTCACCCGTCTCCCCCTCTCTCGCTCTCTCGCTCTCTCGCAGAAGGGGACATGCCTGTGCCCCCGGTCTCCCGGGGGCACAGGTGCCGGTGTCAGCGGCCGTAGCGGATCAGGGCGCGGACCATGCGGCAGGTGGTGTCGGACGGCGGGTGGATGGCGAGGCGTTCGGCTGTCGCACGGATCCTGTCGTTGTCGGCGCTCGACGGCTGGTAGACGCCCGTGTCGAGCAGGGCTATCGCCAGGCGCATGGCCTTGAGGCGGCGATTGTGGGAGACGTACCACTCGCGGGGCCTGCCCGCGGGGAGCGGCTTCTTCCGCAGCGGCTTGTTCAGCGGCTCGGTCGTGACTGTGGCGACGGCCATCGGCAACCTCCTGGCACAGTGGTGGAACCCTCACGAACTCCCTCCATTTTACTGCCCGCCACTGACAATCGCCCCTGGCCAGAGGCCTTTTCGAGGATCCCTCCCGTACCCTTGGCCCCATGGAGATCTGGATCAACCCCGCCTGTTCCAAGTGCCGCAGCGCAGTCGATCTGCTCGACGCCGAGGGCGCCGACTACACCGTCCGGCGCTACCTGGAGGACGTGCCCTCCCCCGACGAGATCCGGGCGGTCCTCGACCGGCTCGGGCTGGAGCCGTGGGACATCACCCGGACCCAGGAGGCCGTGGCGAAGGAGCTCGGGCTCAAGGAGTGGCCGAAGGAGGCCGGTTCGCGCGAGCGGTGGATCGAGGCGCTGGCGGAGCACCCGAAGCTGATCCAGCGGCCGATCATCACCGCCGACGACGGGACCGCCGTGGTGGCGCGGTCGGAGGACGCCGTACGGGACGCGCTCGGGCGGTGACTCGGGCGGTGAGCGGACGCGTCCCGGGCACTCCCGGCATGAATGTCTGTACCGGCTTCGTCGTCAGCGGCACCGTGGACGGCGCGGACGCCACCTCCACCCCGGACGAGGTCACCGCGCTCCTCGGGAACGGGTACGCGGAGACCTGCCGCAAGGGCCTGTTGCTGCGGTCCTACAGCCTCGCCGAGTTCGCCTGGCAACGGGAGTCGCCGAAGGCACCGTGGCTGGGGCTCCATGTTATGGTCCAGGCCCACCGGCTCGAAGTGCCCCTGCTCGTCGATGACCTGGCGGCAGCACTGGACCGGCTGGGGTTCCCGCTCGTCGAGGTGGCCCCGGACGGGCTGGGGTGCCGGCGCTTCGTACGTGAGGACAGCGGGGTCGGGTTGCTGGTCGACGGGGAGGACGGGGCGGTACTCAAGCTCTCGGCGCCGGCATGGTTCGGGCCGGGGCCCCGGAGCGAGCGGGCCCGCTGGTCGTCGGAGACCCTCCGGAACCGGGTGGCGCATCTGGCGGGGCTCGACCAGGACGAGCGGGAGCGGTGGGCCGTGCGGCGTCGTCCGGAGGAGCCGCAGGAGCGCGCGGCCTGGTGGTGGTTCCTGTGGTTGGCCTCCGGCCGGAGGGACGCCGGGGGCACGGACGAGGAGCGGGCCCGCCGGGCCGGGCTCGGGCTCTGGCTGCTCCGGGAGTGCGAGGCGGCCGGGGCCGTCGGCCGCGTGGAGGCCCTTCTCCGGATGGCCCGGTCCGGGCTGCTGCCGCCGGACGAGACGGTACGCACCTGCCTTGACGGCATCCGGGTGTCCCGGGCCGGCGTGGCGACCCGGGACACCACGGCGTACTCGCGCGAGAACATCACGGTGATCAACCTCTCCCAGGAGGCCAAGCGCCTCTCGCTCGCCACCCGTGAGCACCTGCCCCACGTCCGCGACCCGGAACTGCGGGCCGAGGCGCAGGCCTGGCTGGAGCTCAGGGCACGACTGATGTAGCCGGATCAGCGTTCGTCCGTGCCCGCGCGCTTGGCCGTGGCGAGGGCGATGCGGTTCCAGGTGTTGATCGTGAGGATCAGGGCCAGGAGCCGGGCCAGTTCCTGCTCCTCGAAGTGCGTGGCGGCGCGCTCGTACACCGCGTCGGGCACTCCGGCGTCCGCGACGCGGGTGACCGCGTCCGTGAGGGCGAGGGCCGCCTGCTCCTTCGCCGTGAAGAAGTGCTCCGCCTCCTGCCACACGGCGACCATGTGCAGCCGCTCCTCGCTCTCGCCCGCCTTGCGGGCGTCGCAGGTGTGCATGTGGAGGCAGTACGCGCAGTGGTTGAGGTGCGAGGAGCGGATCTGGACCAGCTCCACCAGGGTCGGGTCCAGGCCCTCGCGGGCCGCCGCGTCGAGGCCGATCACGGCGCGGAACACCTTGGGGGCGGCCTTTGCGAAATTGAGCCGGACGGTGGAGGCGGTGGGGGAGGCGTCGGTGGCGGGCTTGATCTCCGTGGTCGTCATGGGTACGAATCTAGGAGGTTCGGTGACTGGTTACGAGGTGCATTTCGGTGACGGATTCCTGGGTCAATTCTGCGGAGATCCTGGGCAGCGATCTGCCGCTCGAGCTGTCGGGCACCGGCAACCGGCGGGCCGTTCTGATGCGGGCACTGCGCGAGGCGATCCGGAACGGGCGGCTGGCCCCGGGGACCCGGCTGCCGCCGTACCGTTCGCTCGCCGTGGATCTCGGGCTGGCCCGCAACACCGTGGCCGACGCCTACGCCGAACTCGTCGCCGAGGGCTGGCTCGCCGCCCGCCAGGGTTCGGGGACCAGGGTCGCCGAGAGGGCCGCGCCCCTCACCCGGACGTACCGGCAGCGCACCCGCGAGCGGCCCGCCCGGCCGGTCCACGATCTCGTCCAGGGGAGGCCGGACCCCTCGGTCTTCCCGCGGACCGCCTGGCTGGCCTCCGCCCGTCGGGCACTGGACCGCGCCCCGCACGACGCCTTCGGGCCCGGTGATCCGCACGGGCGGCCCGAGCTGCGCGAGGCCCTGACCGCCTATCTCGCCCGGGTGCGCGGCGTGCGGACCTCGCCCGAGCGGATCGTGCTCTGTTCGGGCGCCGCCCACGGGCTGCGGCTGCTGGCGGACGTGGTGGGCGGGCCGTGGGCGGTCGAGGCCTACGGGCTGCCGTTCCATCGTGAGCTGCTGGCCGGTCACGGGGTCCGGACCCGACCGGTCACCGTCGACGAACACGGTGCGCGGATCGGGGAGTTGGGGCGGAGGGAGCGGGCGGTACTGCTCACCCCGGCGCACCAGTTCCCGACCGGCGGTCCGCTGCATCCGGAGCGCCGTGCCGCCGCGGTCGACTGGGCGCGGGCGACCGGCGGCCTGGTCGTGGAGGACGACTACGACGGGGAGTTCCGCTACGACCGGCAGCCGGTGGGCGCGGTGCAGGGACTCGATCCCGAGCATGTGGTGCTACTCGGGTCCGTGAGCAAGAGCCTCTCCCCCACGCTGCGGATCGGCTGGATGGTGCTGCCCGAACGTCTGGTGGACGGTGTACTCACGGCGAAGGGTGAGCGGGAGCAGTGGTCGAGCGCCACGGAGCAGCTGACGCTCGCGGACTTCGTCGAGTCGGGTTCGTACGACCGGCAGGTGCGCCGGATGCGCCAGCGCCACCGGCGGCGTCGCGATCAGCTGGTGGCGGCTCTGGAGCGGCGCGCCCCGCAGGTACGGGTGTCCGGGATCGCCGCGGGACTGCACGCCGTGCTGGAACTGCCGCGCGGCACGGAGCGTTCGGTGGTGCGGGCCGCGGCCTGGCAGGGGCTGGCGGTGGACGGGCTCTCCTCGTACCTGCACCCGGCCGCCGTCGGCGCGGCGGCACGGCGGGACGGCCTGGTCGTGGGCTATGCGACACCGCCGGAGCACGCGTACGAGGAGGCGCTCGCCGCGCTGTGCCGGGCACTGCCCCCGGAGTGATACCGGGACGGCCGTTGAAACGAAGGGGCCGGTTACCCGTACGTAGGGACACACACGCACCGCACCGGCCGGAGTGCAGTTCGCGCCCCGGCCGAGGACAGGAGCCCTACGTGTCACGCAAGAAGACCATCGGCCGGAAGAAGAAGCTCGCCCTGCTCGCCGGGGCCGTCGCGCTCGCCGGAGGGACCGCGGCCGTGCTGGCCGGGACCAGTCAGGCGTCGCAGTCGCCCTCGGCGGACGCCTCGTCGGTCGTCTGTACGGGGCTGGCCACGGCCCTGAGCAACAACGAGCAGTTCATCGCCGGTCAGCGGGCGAATCCGGACGCCCTGTCGGAGGCCCGGATCGAGAACCGGGAGGCGGTCCTCGCGCAGATCCGGCGCCAGCAGGCAGCCTCGGGATGCGGGGGCGAGGCCGCTCCGCCCGCCGCTCCCCCGGCGGAGCCCCCTGCCGCCTCGCAGCCCGGGGAGGCGCCGGCCGGGGAAGCGCCGGAGGCTCCGGCCGGAGAACCGACGGACGCCGCGCCGCCCGGCGGCGGGGACCAGGCGGCCGGGGAGGTCGTCTGTGCCGGGTCCACCGTGACGCTCTCGGGCGAGGGTGGCGCCCCTGCCGCGTCCAGCAGCCAGTTCCCCGTCGGCACCGAGCTCAAGGTGACCAACCTCGACAACGACAAGGCGACGACCGTGCAGGTCACCTCCGTGTCGGGCAGCTGCGCGCTGCTCAACAACGCCGCGTTCGAGCAGGTCCGCGAGCCCGGCAAGTTCCTGATCCGCAACGCCCGCATCGAGCGCGTGGGCTGAGCGAGGAGGTGCCCGGGCTCAGGAGCGCGCGGGCACCGGCCCCAGTCGCGCTTCGGCCTGCGCGGGCACCGGCCCCAGTCCCGCTTCGGCCTGCGCGGGCACCGGCCCCAGTCCCGCTTCGGCCTGCGCGAGCAGCTCCGTGATCCGCAGCCCGAACCGTACGTCGCAGGGGTGCGCCACTCCCGTACGCGCCGCCTCCGCCAGTGCGTCCACGGCCGCCCGGAACCCACCGAGCGCGTCGTCGAACCCCGGAGGCAGGGCGGCCGTTCCGTGCTCGCCCCTGAACTCGACGTCCGTCCCCACCGCACCCACCGGTGCGTCCAGTGCGAGCGTCACCGTGCTGGACGCACCGGAGGTGTGCCGGAGCAGCAGGTGCGTGGTGTCGGCCGGTCCGCGTGCTGCCACGAGTTCCGTCACCTCCCCCAGCACCGGGATCAGCACCGAGAGGGCGTGCGGGCCGACGTCCCACAGGGCGCCCTTCTCGCGGCGCCAGACCGAGGCGGCGAACTCGTTGTTCGTCCCCGGGGCGTAGAGCGCACCGATCCACTGGGCCCGGGCCGTGAACCAGCCGCCCGCGGCGGACTGTTCGGCGATCCACCGGGCGGTTCCGGTGGCGAACCGGAGGGTGCAGAAGACCACCGAGGCGACCTGGGCCCGCTCCGCGGCCTCGGCGACCTCGCGCGCGCCCGCCACGGTCGTGGCGACCGGCTTGTCCATCAGCAGGTGGCAGCCGGCGGCCGCGGCGCGCGCCGCCAGGGGGGCCTGGATGTCGGGCGGTACGGCGAAGGCGACCGCGTCGCTCACGGCCAGGAGCGCGTCGATGCCCTCGTCGCCGGTGAACGCCTCGGTGCCGTGGGCGGCGGCGAGCGCCTCCGCCGCCTCGGACCGGCGGCCCCAGACGCCGCTCAGTACGACGCCGGGGTGTTCGGCGAGGGCGGGGGCATGGGTCATGCGGGCCCAGGGGCCCGCGCCGACGAGGCCGATCCGCATCGGGGTGCCCGGGGCGGGGCGGGGCGGTGTGGACGCAGATGGTGTGGTCATGCAGCCAGTGTGCCCGGCCCCTCCTGCGGCGCGGACCGGGGCCTTCCTGGGGCGTGGACCGTATCCAGTGCGCCGTACGGTGAGACGCCTCAGGGCCCGGGGCACCTGCTGCAGGGCATTCACAGGAAACCTCGGTAACACGTGGTTCACATTCGGGCAACGGACGGGAAATCGCGCCTTGCCAAGCTGCGCACCATAGACCGCAGCACCCGCAAAGGATGGCGTCCGTGACGTTCAAGGCTGAGTACATCTGGATCGACGGCACCGAGCCGACCGCCAAGCTTCGTTCCAAGACGAAGATCATGACCGATGGCGCGGAGCTGCCCATCTGGGGCTTCGACGGCTCGAGCACCAACCAGGCCGAGGGGCACGCCTCCGACCGGGTTCTGAAGCCGGTCTTCTCGTGTCCGGACCCGATCCGCGGCGGTGACGACGTACTCGTCCTGTGCGAGGTCTTCAACATCGACATGACGCCGCACGAGTCGAACACCCGCGCCGAGCTGCGCCCGGTCGCCGAGCAGTTCGCGGGCCAGGAGCCGATCTTCGGCATCGAGCAGGAGTACACGTTCTTCGACGGTCACCGTCCGCTCGGCTTCCCCGAGGGCGGTTTCCCGGCGGCTCAGGGCGGCTACTACTGCGGTGTCGGCTCGGACGAGATCTTCGGCCGCGACATCGTCGAGAAGCACCTCGACAACTGCCTGAAGGCGGGCCTCGCGATCTCCGGCATCAACGCCGAGGTCATGCCGGGCCAGTGGGAGTTCCAGGTCGGTCCGGTCTCTCCGCTGGAGGTCTCCGACCACCTGTGGATCGCCCGCTGGCTGCTGTACCGCACCGCCGAGGACTTCAACGTCTCCGCCACCCTCGACCCGAAGCCGGTCAAGGGCGACTGGAACGGCGCGGGCGCGCACACCAACTTCTCCACGAAGGCGATGCGCGAGGGCTACGAGGCGATCATCACCGCCGCCGAGTCGCTCGGTGAGGGCTCGAAGCCGATGGACCACGTCAAGAACTACGGCGCGGGCATCGACGACCGTCTGACCGGCCTGCACGAGACCGCCCCGTGGAACGAGTACAGCTACGGCGTCTCCAACCGCGGCGCCTCGGTGCGTATCCCGTGGCAGGTCGAGCAGGACCAGAAGGGCTACATCGAGGACCGTCGTCCGAACGCGAACGTCGACCCGTACGTCGTCACGCGGCTGATCGTCGACACCTGCTGCACCGCGCTGGAGAAGGCCGACCAGGTCTGATCCGCACGGCATGGTTCCACCGGCGAGGGCGCCCACCGACTGCGGTGGGCGCCCTCGCTGTCGGTGCTGTGTGCCAGAGTTCCGCCCATGCTCGACATCGCGGTGGAGACCGAGAACCAGCAGAGGCACCTGCGCGTCACCGAACAGGCCCTGAGCGCCCTGGTGCACCGGATCGGCGGGGAGTGCGACCGTTTCCTGGTGGTGCAGCGTGTTCCCGACCTGCCGGGCTTCTTCGTGCAGACGTGGCACGAGGAGGGCGGGAGCTACCGGCTGGAGTGCCGCGCCGGCAACGCCGCGAGTCATGTCGGGATCGACCTCGAATCGCCGGACGAGGTGGCCGGGGTGATGGCCCGGTGGGCGCGCCAGGAGCCGGACTGGGATGCCGGGATCGGCTGGGAGAGCGCCGGCATGCCTCCGGAGGAAGAGGTGCCCGAGCCTGCCCCGGAGATACGGGAGCAGTTGGAGGAGCGGATCCGGCTGTCGCTGCGGGGCGGATACGGCACCGTGAAGTCGCTGACCGAGACGGCCGAGGACCACCTGGTCAAGGACGGCGTCCGGCCGGTCACCATGGCGCAGGCGCGCAAGATCGTGGAGCGGTTGTGGCTGGAGCGGGTGGAGGAGCAGACGGGGTGGACGGATGTGACCGGCGCGGACCGCGTCGAGCGCGCCTTCGCCGCGCTGGACGGACGCGGGATCACCGCACGGGAGAACTTCACCTGTTGCCGTTCCTGCGGGACGGGGGAGATCCACTCGGAGGGGAGTGAGGACGCCCGCGGTTTCGTCTTCTTCCACTCCCAGGGCACGGATGCCGTCGCCGAGGGCCATGGACTCGCGCTGTACTACGGGGGCTTCGACGGCTCGGCGGCGACCACCGCGGCGGTGGGCCGTGAGGTCGCCGAGTCCCTGCGCGCGTCGGGGCTCCCGGTGGAGTGGGACGGTTCGCCGGACTCGTCGATCCTGGTGCCCGTCAAGGACTGGCGCAAGCGCCTCGTGGGCTGAGGTGCCGGTGGGGCGGAAGTCGCAGGTGAGGAAGGTAACTCGGCGGGACCGTATCGACGGGTGAGAGGGCTCTGCTACACAGCCGCAATCTCTGCTTCAATGGGGGCATGGCCAGCTTCCAGTACACCTCGTCGGGTCGCAGCGACCTCGAGCCGTTCTGGCCCTCTCGTCAGCATCATGACTTCGACCGGGTGTGTTGCCGCGCGTGGAACGCGCAGGCCCTCTAAAGCCGCTCACCCCGGTCTTCGGCCCGCGCGCACGACGTACGTCCCTCGACGACTCCTCGCGCGAAAGAGCTGACCCTCATGGCGAACACTCGTACCCTCTCCACCGCTTCGGCTGCCACCGCGGCCTCCGCGGTGTCCGCTGCGGCCACCACCACCGCCCGCAACACCCTCTCCCCCAACCGACACCGGCTGCGTGCCGTCGACCGTGACGAAGTCGTGGAGCTCGCCGATGTCGCCGGTTTCCTGCCGCCGGGCGCGACCTGGCTGCCCGCTCCGCAGCACACGCTTCCGGCACTGCCCGGCCGGCCGCCGATGATCGGCTACCTGGTGCTCGTCCCCGCGGACCAGCAGCCGGCGCTCGCCGGGGCCGTCGCCTCCTCCCAGCAGCGGCAGTTCGTGCCGGAGCCGGTCTCCGAGGCTCCGGCCGGCGGGCCCGTCCGGATCGACTCCACCCGGCGCACCGCGGCCGTGGACGGGGTGACCCTCGACCTCACGTACCTCGAATTCGAGCTGCTGGCGCACCTGGTGGCGCATCCGCACCGGGTGCACACCCGCGATCAGCTCGTGACGACGGTCTGGGGTTACGGGCACGTGGGCGACGGGCGCACCGTCGATGTCCATGTCGCACGGCTGCGCCGCAAGCTGGGTGCCGAGCACCGCCGTTCGATCCAGACCGTCCGGCGCGTGGGCTACAAGTACGCACCCTGACGGACAGGAGGGAGGCCCCGGGTTCCGGGGCCTCCCTCCTGTCCTTTTCGGTCAGCCGGGCGCTCCCGCCGTCACCTGGCCGGCGGCGGACTCGGCGGGCTCGCTGTGCTCCAGGCTCGGCAGCCGGGAGAGCCCGCGCGGAACCCGCCAGTTCCGCTCGCCCAGCAGCAGCATGACCGAGGGCAGCAGGACCATCCGTACGACTGTGGCGTCCAGCAGTACCGCGACGGCGAGGCCCACGCCCATCTGCTGCATGTCCTGCATGGACAGGGTTCCGAAGACGGCGAAGACGGCCACCATGATCGCCGCGGCGCCCGTCACCGCTCCCGCGGTGCGCCGGATGCCCATGTCGATCGAGGCGCGGGTGTCCAGCCCGCTGTCACGGGCTTCACGGATCCGTGAGACGACGAACACGTGGTAGTCCATCGAGAGGCCGAACAGGACCACCAGGACGAACAGCGGCATCCAGGACTCGATCGCGCCGACACCCTCCGAGCCGATCAGTTCGGCGCCCCAGCCGTGCTGGAAGACGGCGGTCATGACCCCGTAGGCGGCGCCGACGGAGAGCAGGTTCAGCAGGATCGACGTCACCGCGATGACGTAGCTGCGGAAGCAGAAGAGCATCAGGAGGAAGGTGACGGCGGTGATGAAGGCGAAGACCGGGACGATGCCGCGCTTCAGCTGGTCGTTGAAGTCGGCGGATGAGGCCACCTCACCGGTGACGTAGGCCTCGGCACCCGTCCCGTCGAAGGCTTCCGGCACCCGCCGGTCGCGCAGTTCGGCCAGGTCGTCCTTGCCGCCGGGCAGCGGGACCTCGATCTCCGCGACGTTCTGCGCCGCGTGAACGGTCACCCGGTCGAAGGACGCGAGTGCGGTACGGACCTCGGGTGCGCCGATGTCGTCGGCCCTGACGACGACGAGGGCGGGGGCGGGGCCGCCCGGGAAGCTGTCGGAGATGCGCCCGTAGTCGATCGCCAGCTGTGAGTCCGAGCCGAACTGCTCCTCCAGGCCGAGCTGTTCGGTCTTCATGCCGACTGCGGGCGCGGCCAGGGCGAGCAGGACGAGGACCGCCGCCACGGCGAAGACCTTCGGCGCGGCCAGGACGGGCCCCAGCACCCTGCCCGCGATGCCGCCGCTCGCCTTCGCGCCCCGCCTGCCGCCCCGGTTGAGGAGCGGTACCCGTCCTGCGTCGATCCGGTCGCCGAGCCAGGACAGCAGCGCGGGCAGCACGGTCACGGAGCCGAGCATCGCGATGAACACGACGATGATCGTGGCGAGCGCGAAGCCCTTGAACAGCAGCAGGCCGGACAGGAACATGCCGGCCATCGCGACCATGACGGTCAGCCCGGAGACGAGGACGGCCCGCCCGCTGGTGGCGGCGGCGATGCGCAGCGCGGTCTCGGCGTCGCGTCCCGCGGCCCGCTCGTCGCGTTCGCGCCGCAGGTAGAAGAGGCAGTAGTCGACGCCGACGGCGAAACCCATCAGGAACATCACGGAGTACGTGGTCTGGAAGAGGTGCAGCTGGTGACTGGCGAGCGACAGCAGCCCGAACGCGGCCATGCAGGCGGTCAGCGCGAGGCCGACCGGCAGCAGCGCGGCCACGACGGCACCGAAGGCGACCAGCAGGATGCCCAACGCCAGGGGTACGGCGGTGAACTCGGCCTTGCGGAAGTCCTCGGACAGCAGATCGCCGAGCCACTTCCCCGCACTGGCCTCGCCGAACTGGTGGACCGCGACATCGCTGTGGCGCTCACGTACACCGGACACCGCGTCCAGTACCGGCTGCACCCGGTCGGCGGAGGACGCCGCGTCGCCCTTCATCTCGAAGGTGATCAGCGCGTCCTTCCCGTCCTTCGAGGGGACCGGAGCCGCGAGGTTCCGGACCTCTCCGGTCGCGCTCAGAGCGGCGGAGATCTCACCGGCCGCCGTGCGCCAGTCACCGGCACCGGCCGCGGACACCATGACCAGCTCCCCGGCAGGGTGGCCGAGACCCGCGTCGTCGAGGATCCGCTCGGCCCGGGCGGAGTCGCCGGCACCGTTCTCCGACTCGGACATCTCGACCATGCCGGACGCACCACCGATCCCGGCGGCGAGCACGACGAAGAGCAACCAGCCGAGAACGGCCGTCTTACGGTGGTGTGCGCTCCACACACCGATGCTTGCCGCGAGGTTGCGCCTCATGCGGTATCGCCCCCAGAAACAGCGTCGGACAGGATGCATCCGAATCTAGGAACACGAGGTCCGCCGCCCCAGCCGCCGAAGCCCCCACTCGTGGAGCCGTAGGACCAGGTGGTGAGGGTGGTGCTGGGTACACCCCCACCGGGTGGTGGAACGGCTGACGGTCCTCACGGGATGCGGGCGAGACTGGTGTGCGAACGGGATCCGACCGGGCCCCGGCGAGGGGAGAGCACGATGTACGCGTCACGCAGCCGGATCAGGGGCTCGATGCTTGCGGCCGGGCGGTCGTTCGTCCTGGGGTTCGCAGCGACGGCCGGGTCGATCACGCTCTTCGTGCTGTCGGTGCTCTCCATCGCCTTCGTCCTGCTGGGCATCGGGCTGATCACCACCCCGTATGTGCTGCATCTGGTGCGCAGGCACGCCAACCAGCGCCGGCTCCTCGCGGTGACCTGGTCCGACGTCCGCATCCCGGTCCCCTACCGGCGGTTCCCGCCGGACCTGCGCTCCGGCTTCACCGGACAGGTCGAGCGGACCCTGTTCATGCTGAAGGACCCGGCGACCTGGCGGGACCTGCGGTGGCTGCTGGTCGACATGACAGCCGGCTACGTGCTGCTGGCCGTGTCCTTCGCGCTGATGGTCTACCCGGTGGAGGGCCTCGTCCTGGCGGCGGGCCTGTGGCGGGTGTTCGAGGACAGCACGTACTGGTACGGATTCGTGCCGGTCAGCAGCCAGGCGACGGGGCTGGCGGCCGCGGCGCTGGGCATCGCGATCTTCCACCTCGGCCTGTGGGCGAGCCGGCCGCTGCTGCGTCTGCACTTCGTCCTCGCCCGGTCGGTGCTGGCGCCCACGCACGAGCAGGAGATGGCTCTGCGGATCGACCGGCTCACCGAGACCCGGCACGAGGCCGTGGACACGGCCGCGTCCGAACTGCGGCGCATCGAGCGGGACCTGCACGACGGGGCGCAGGCCAGGCTGGTCGCCATGGGCATGAATCTGGGCACCATCGAGGCACTCGTCGAGAAGGACCCGGCGCAGGCGAAGAAGCTGCTGGCGATGGCCCGCGCGTCCTCCGCGGAGGCCCTCACGGAGCTGCGCGATCTCGTACGGGGCATCCACCCGCCGGTCCTCGCCGAACGAGGGCTCGGGGACGCGGTGAAGGCCCTGGCCCTGCGGCTGCCCGTCGAGTCCGAGGTGAACGTGGAGCTCGTGGGGCGGGCCGAGGCTCCCGTCGAGTCCGCCGCGTACTTCGCGGTCAGCGAGGCCCTCACCAACGCGGTGAAGCACTCGGGCGCCGAACGCATCTGGGTGGACATGCACCACGCCGAGGGAATGTTGCGGATCTCCGTCACGGACAGCGGCAGGGGCGGCGCGGCGGTCGGAACCGGCTCGGGACTGAGCGGAATCGAACGCCGACTGGGTACATTCGACGGCGTACTGGCCGTCAGCAGCCCTGCGGGCGGCCCCACCATGGTGACCATGGAGATCCCTTGCGCGTTGTCCTAGCCGAAGATCTCTTCCTGCTCCGCGACGGCCTGGTGCGCATGCTCGAGGCCTACGACTTCGAGATCGCGGCAGCCGTGGAGACCGGGCCCGAACTGAGCAGGGCCCTGGCCGAGTTGGAGCCGGACGTCGCCGTCGTCGATGTCCGGCTCCCGCCGTCGCACACGGACGAGGGCCTGCAGTGCGCGC
The DNA here is from genome assembly GCF_045207585.1 of Streptomyces sp. NBC_00887. NCBI lineage: Bacteria > Bacillati > Actinomycetota > Actinomycetes > Kitasatosporales > Streptomycetaceae > Streptomyces > Streptomyces sp. NBC_00887. The sequence goes on along the minus strand of NZ_CP108788.1, from coordinate 7,772,377 downwards.
TGGCCGCCCGCCGCAGTCGGCCGGGCCTGCCGGTCCTGGTGCTGTCGCAGCACGTGGAGCAGTTGTACGCGCGGGAGTTGCTGGCCGACGGCAACGGCGGCATCGGCTACCTCCTGAAGGACCGGGTCTTCGACGCGGACCAGTTCATCGACGCGGTCCGCCGGGTGGCGGCGGGCGGCACGGCGATGGATCCGCAGGTCATCTCGCAGCTGTTGTCGCGGCGGTCCCAGGACAAGCCGATCGGCGGGCTCACTCCCCGGGAGCGCGAGGTCATGGAGCTGATGGCGCAGGGCCGTTCGAACGCGGCGATCGCGGGGCAGATGGTGATCACGGAGCGGGCGGTGGCCAAGCACACCTCGAACATCTTCGGAAAGCTCGGCCTGCCGCCGTCGGACGACGACAACCGCCGGGTTCTCGCGGTGCTCGCCTATCTGGACCGCGGCTGACCCCGCCCCGCGACCGCGCGAACCGACCGCGCGAACCGACCTGCCGCCGGCTGCTCAGCCCGCGAACCACCTCTCCGCGTCCAGCCGGAACGCGTTCGCCGGTGCCATGGTGCGCAGGTCGGCCTCCAGCGCCCGCACCCGCTCGGCGCCCAGCGCCCGGACCCACTCGGCGCGGAGCCGGTCGAATCCCTCGGCGGACCTGGCCAGCATGTCGATGCCGCGCGCGGTGAGCCTGACCAGCTTGCGCCGGCCGTCCTCGGGATCGTCGACCCGTTCCACGTATCCGAGGCCCTCCAGCTTCTCGACGGTCTTGCCCGCGGCCTGCTTGGAGACCCCCAGCCGCCGGCCGATCTCGCTGGCGCTCGCCCCGTCGCGCCCGACTGCCTGGAGTGCGAAGCCGTAGGCGGGACGTACGTCCGGGTGTCCGTGCGCGGCCAGCCCGTGGTGCAACTCGTCGATGATCGAACGGAATCCGGCGAACAGCAATATCGGCAGTTCGAAACCGGCTCCCGCCCTCTCCTCCTCCGGCTCAGCCATTGCGCACTTCGACAACCTGGTTTACCTTTTCGTCAATCACATTGTCGAGTTTACCGCGAGAGGACCGCCATGCCCGTACCCTCGTTCCCCGACCACACCCTCCACTCCGCACCGCCCGCCGCCCGGCGCACGATGGAGGCCGTGGCGAAGAAGCAGGGAGGCCACCTCCCGTCCGCCGTCGCCCGACTCGCCACCTCGCCGGAGCTGCTCGACGGTTTCCTCCAGGCGAGCGCGACCTTCGAGGCGAGCACGCTGGATCCGCTGGCGCGCGAGGTCGTCGTCATGACGATGGCAACCCGCAACGCGTGCCACATCTGCGTGGCCATGCACACGGCGAGGCTCACAGCACTCGACGCCGCCCCGGAACTCATCACGGCCCTGCGCGCCGCCGAGCCGCAGACCCTGCCGGACGAACGACTGGAAGGCGTACGCCGGTTCACCCTCGCCGTCCTCGCGACGGCCGGCGCGGTCGGCGAGGACGCGCTGCAGGACTTCCTGTCGCTGGGCCACACCCCCCGCAATGCCCTGGAAGTGGTCCTCGGCATCGGCGCCTACACGATGTCGACGCTGGCCAACCGGATGACGGGAGCACCGGTGGATGACCGATTGGCCGCCTTCGCCTGAGAGTCGAGTATGGACCGTTCCGGGTGTTCGGGTCGATTTGGGCATGGAGATTCCCACGAATTCCACAGTGTTCTGAACGGGCCGGGTGCCCGCTCCGTATGGGACGTCACGCTTCTCCCTCGAAGCAGAGGAGTTCCATGGGACGCACATCGCGCAAGAAACGTTCGACACTCGCCAACCGGGCGATTGTCGCTTCGGTCGCTCTCGTTCTGGGCGGAGGTGGGTTGGTCGCCGTCAATGTCTACGCAAGCGCGGGAGAAGGGTCGTGGGGCTCACCCCCCGACCGCACCCGGAACGCCGGCCGGCAGATGTCCACCATCGACTGCCCCGACGCGGGAATCGCCCTCCCCGACGTGCCCGAACAGGCACGCCCGGAGGTCGACCGCGAACTCGCGGCAATGGATACACAGATCACTGACGCCTACAGGCAATTCGCGGACCGGAAGGAGCAGATCGCACAGGACCCGAACCTTGCCGAGAATTCGGTGCTCGGCCCGCTGAAGAACAAGCGGGCAGCCAGTCTCGACCGGATCGGCATCGCCATCGAACGCAATGCGGCGCAGCGGCCGCAGGGTCTGAACGGCCTCGCGCCGTGCAGTCTGCGCGCCGATGACGACGACGACCAGGGCGGCGGCCAGGGGGGCGAGGACGGCGCGGACCAGGGTCAGGACGGCGGCCAGGACGGCGGCCAGGACCAGGGCGGCGGCGACCAGGGAGCCGATCAAGGGGCCGACCAGGGTCAGGACGGTGGCCAGGACGGCGGCGACGACCAGGGCGGGGACGGCGGCCAGCAAGGGAATGGCCCCGAAGCCTCCGACTTTGTCGACATCCAGTCCATCGAGCCCAATGTCGACAGGCCCCGAAACCGCCGGGGCGCCTCCCGCGGTACGTTCACCACCGACTGCGGTCGGAACGAGAACGGCAAATTCAACCCTGACAACGTCATTGCCGCACCCGGAGTGAGCAACGGTGCTCACCACATGCACGATTACGTCGGAAATCAGGCCACGGATGCCTTCTCCAGCGATGACGATCTGGCCGGCGGTGAATCGACCTGCCGTAATCAGGGCGACAAATCCACGTACTACTGGCCGGTCCTGCGCCTGCAGAACGGACAGGACGAGAACGACGTGGGCGCCGACGGCGGCGGCAAGGACCAGAACATCGGAGAGATTCAGACCCCGTCGCAGGTCACGCTGAAATTCGTGGGTTCCCCGGCCGGGAAGGTCACGGCAATGCCGCGCTTCCTGCGGATCATCACCGGTGACGCCAAGGCATTCGTCAACGGCGACGCCAACGCCAACGCGTCCTGGAGCTGCACCGGATTCGAGGACAGGCAGCTCAAGGACAAGTATCCGATCTGCCCGGAAGGCAGTCAGGTGGTGCGTTCCTTCGCCTTCCAGAGCTGCTGGGACGGCCAGAACACCGACAGTGCGAACCACCGCACCCACGTGGCGTTCGCCCAGGACGACGGGCGGTGCCCGAACGGCTTCCGGGCCATTCCGCAACTGGTGCAGCGCATCGTGTACGACGTGCCGCCGGGCCCCGGCTTCGCCGTCGACTCCTTCCCGGAGCAGCTGCACAAGCCCGTCACCGATCACGGTGACTTCATCAACGTGTTCGACGACCAGCTGATGAAGAAGGTGGTGAGCTGCGTCAACGGCGGGCGCAAGTGCCGCTGACGCGGCCCTGACGCCCCCGTTCCCCCCACACGCAGCGGCACCTCCCCCCGTTCCTGCGCGGTCAGCTCCCGTGGTGACCGGAGTGCCCGCCCTCGCTCCCCCCATTGCCACTGCTCCCCGAGTGGTGAGGCGAGGCGGTCTCCACAGTCCCCCCGAGCCGGCCGCGCAGTGCTGCGACCACCTCCGCGTCACCGACCGCGACCCACCTGCGGCCGACCAGGTACGAACCGCCGTAGTCGTTGGCCTCGTTGATCCACTCCCGCTGGCCGCGGTCGGTGGCGAAGGTGGCCAGCACATAACGCCCGTCACCGGTGGTGCAGTTGGCCTGCCGGATCTCCTGGGCGTCGGTCTGCAGGTTCGGCTCGCAGCGCGCCTTCGTCGCCAGCTGCTCCAACGTCCCGGTCGCGGTCGGCGGCACGGCAGGCTTGTCGTCGCCGTCCGCTCCCTCGCCGCAGGCGGCAAGCAGGGCAAGCCCCGCAAGTACGGCCGCTGCGGCCCGGGGGCCCCGGCCTCGTCCTCGTCGCCACTCAAGCTGCTTCACCATCCGGCCATCGTGCCCCGGTGTCCCCTCCCGGTGCGGCGGAACTACGGATTGCGGCCAAGGGCTCAACTGCGTGCGACGGCCGGCCGGGGCGTGCGCCCCCGGGCGTACCGGAGTGACCATCGCACCATTCGCTCGTTCTGCTGAATGTGCCCCCACTACGAGCAGTACCGTCGTCCGCCGGCCGCCCCTGCGCGGAACAGGCCGATACGGATCGGGCCGAGGCCGCACTCGTCGAGCACTACGCGCGGCTGGTCAGGATCGGATATCTCGTGCTGCCGCCCTCGTTCGGCCGCAACCGCCGGGTACTGACGGCACACTGGCTCGCCCAGCGCTCCCTGCCCCGGTCACGCAGCGCGCCGCCTGAGGCGGCTCTTCCGGGGCCGCGCCATGCTGCCGGAGCCGACTCGGCCGAGCGGGGTTACGCATATCTGCGGCTCCGGGTGGTGCGCTCCGCGCTGGAGGCGGGACAGCCGCTGCGGCGGTTCGCCCGGCCCCGGCGCGTGCAGCTGCCGCCCCTGCTGCCGCAGGCGTGGGGACTGCGGCTCTTCCCGCACTCCTGCGGTGCCGAGGAACTGGCCCTGGAGCAGTCCCTGGCCGAGGTCTCGGGACCCTGCCGGGCCGCCCATGTGCTGCGCGGCCTCGAAGGGCTCGCGGACGCGGAGGTGTGCCGGGTCCTCGGTGCGGCGGGGGTCGCCGACCCCCCGGCCGCCCTGCTGGAGGCGGACAGGCTCGCGGGGTCCCCCGCACTGCTCGCCTCGCCCGAGTTCGACCCGTGCTCCCTGCAGGCCCGTCCGACGGATCTGCCGCGCCGCCGACGGCGCGGGCGGGCCGTCGCGGCCGGGCTCGGCGCGCTGCTGGTGTGCGGGACGCTGCTGCTGATGCCGGGCGACGGCCTGGGCCCGGGCTCCGCCTCCGCGCCGCCCCACACCCGTGGCGCCGCCGCCGAACAGGCTCTGGATCCGGCCGCTGTGCGGCGGGTGCCCGCCGGGTTCTGGCGGAGCTCGGCCCGCAGGGACTTCACGGCCTGGCCGGCCCGGGGCGACCGGACCGATGACACCCGGCTGCTGGGCCGCGCCCTCGCCACCTGGGCGCGCCCGGGCCGTGCGGTGGCCTCGTCGGCGACACCCGGGACACCTGTCGGCCCGCCCATGGGCCCCCCGCAACTCCTGTACGCGGGCGAGGTCGACGCGGCGGCGGTGGTGTTGTTCCACGACGGGCTGCGGATCGTGCGTTACGCCGAGCCGCGCAACGCCGATCCGGCCGGGGGTGCCGCGCTCGACTTCGCCCGGGTGGACGGCGCCGACTCGGTGACCGCGGGCGCCCTCGTCGTGCAGCGCCGCAAGGGCCGGATCCGCTATCTGACGGCGCCCTGGGTGCGTGAGGCCGCCGTACGGGATCTGCTCGCGCCGCACGGCGCCGCGCGGCCCCTGCGCCGCGACCGGCACGGGGTGACGGCTGCGCTGACCGGCCCCGCGGCCTCGGCGGGCTGCCACTCCTGGGACGCCCTGGAGGTGCGGGAGGGCACAGCGGTCCGGTTGTTGTCGGATCTCGGCGAGCTGACACCGGTCCGCCTCACCTCGGGTGCGCCGTCGGCCCCGCACGATGTGTCGGGCCGGTCCGAACGGGAGAGCTGGGCGCGCACCGCCTGTCTGCTGCCGGCCGTGCGCTCGCGCGGGGTCCGGTCGGTGAACTCCTGGCCGTACGCGAAACAGCCGCTGCCCGAGGGCGAGGGGGCCGCCCTGTGGCTCTGCACCCGGGCGGAGACCTGGCGGGGCACGGGCAGCAGGGTGCTGGCCCAGTTCCAGGCGCCGCCCGGGCCTTCGGGCGGAACCGGTACGCCGGGCGCGGTCGCGGCGCGATCCGAGGACTCCCCCGACTGCGGAGTGCGCCGACCGCAGGTTCTCGCGGGCGTGCTGTGGAAGTCGGACGGCGGGCGCTGGTACGTACTCGCGGCCGGTTCCCGGCAGTTCGCGTCCCTGTCCGCGACGGGCGGGGTCAGGGGCCGGGCGGACGGGCGTCTGCTGGCTGTGCGGGCCCGGGCGGGCGACCGGGCGCGGCTCGACGGGGTGTTGACGGACGGCAGCCGGGTGAGGGCCCTGCGCTGAGCGGGCGTGGTCCGGCCCCCGTTAGGCTGTGGGTATGACGACCGGAGTGCGGCGCAGGATGGGCGTCGACGAGCGCAGGCAGCAGTTGATCGGCGTCGCGCTGGAGTTGTTCAGCCACCGCTCCCCCGACGACGTGTCGATCGACGAGATCGCGGCTGCGGCCGGCATCTCGCGTCCGCTCGTCTACCACTACTTCCCCGGCAAGCAGAGCCTGTACGAGGCGGCGCTGGGGCGTGCCGCCGACGAGTTGGCCGGCCGTTTCCTGGAGGCGCACGAAGGGCCCCTGGGGGCAAGGCTGCTGCGGGTGATGGGCCGGTTCTTCGACTTCGTCGAGGAGCACGGGCCGGGCTTCGCCGCGCTGATGCGGGGCGGCCCGGCAGGCGGCTCGTCGACGGCCGACGTCCTGATCGACGGGGTGCGGCAGGCGGCGTACGAGCAGATCATCGCCCACCTCGGCGTCAAGGTCCCGCCCGCCCGGCTCGAGCTCGTGGTGCGGTCCTGGGTGTCGCTGGCCGAGTCGACGGCCCTGCTCTGGCTGGACGGGCGGCGCATTCCGCGTGCCGAACTGGAGTTGCAGCTGGTGCACGACTTCGCGGCACTGGCCGCGGTGAGCGCCGCGTACGACCAGGAGATGGCGGGCATCATGCTGCGGGTGTTCGCGCAGGAGCCGGCGGACGGCCCCTTCGGAGATCTCCTGACGCGTCTCTCCGTCCTGGCGCCCGCCGCACCCGCCGTCCCGCCGCAGCGGCAGCCCTAGGGTCTTTCGTTCGGATCAGGCCGGATCAGGGAGCGGGGTCCGGTGCGTGCCGCCGCAAGGCGGAGGAGGGAGCCCACGCGATGGGGTCTCCCCTGCTCGAGCGAAGCCGAGAGCTCGGGGAGGTCGGCGACCGACGACAACGCCGGAGGGGGTCCCCCCTGGCCCTTAAGGCCTTGGGGGAGCGTGCACCGGACCCCGCGAGCCCGGCATGATCCGAACGAAAGGCCTTAGGCCCTAACCCTTGCGGTAGGACGCATCCAGGTCCCGGACCTCTGCCGAGACGTGGACGGTGAGGCCGTCGACGGGCTTCAGGTGTCCGGCCAGCAGCTCCAGAACGGCTTCCGTCAGCTGTGCCTTGATCTCGGGGGTGCGGCCGGGCAGCATCGCGATCGAGACGTTCACGATGGTGTCGCCCGTCGCGGCGTCGCCGACGACGGAGTCCTCGGCCCGGCGGAACCGGGTCTTGCAGGCGGCAACCTTGGTGGACACGGTCTCGGCGACGAGCGGGTGCAGAGCCAGCGCGAAGCCGCGGCGGTCGAAGGTGTCGTCGAGCTCGGCGGAGTAGTCGACGGTGATCTGCGGCATCAAGCGCTCCTGATTGCGAGTGCGGGCGTGTACGCATACATGTACAGCGTGCACGGACGTGTACGCCTTCAGCTTCGCGTGATCGGGCCATCCGCACAAGGGAATCCCCGTGGAACGGGACCGGCCGGCCTCCTGCTCCGCGCCGATGGGGGCGCGGAGCCGGAGACCGGCCAGGGGGAAGCGGGGGCGTCAGCGCTGGGAGAACACGGCGACCGTGCGTCCCGGGACGGTGAAGCTGCCCGACTTCCCTTCGTACGAGGACTTCTTGACCTCGGCGTCCGCGCCCGCCGCCTGGACGTGGTGCAGCGCGTACGCCTTGCCGGCCAGCTCGGGGATGTCCTGGCTCTGCGTACCCGGGGTGGCGTTCATGACGACGAGCAGCTTGCCCAGGCGCATCGTGATCACCCCGGGTGTCTCGTCCTTCCCGGAGAGCGGGAAGGACAGAGCGCCCTGTACCTGTTCGGTGGTGGCGAGGTCGAACTCCTTCTCGGTGGTGCGGATGGTGAGCAGGTCCTGGTACGCGGCGGAGGCGCCGGTGATCTGTGCGCACCCGGGGGTGAGCGCGGAAGCGGTCAGCAGCGGCTTCCCGTAGGCCCACTTGTCCTTGTTGTCGGCGGCGGGCGGAAGTCCGCGGCCGAAGCCGTTGCCCTCGCGGCAGTCCCAGTGCAGCGCGTTGAACCAGTCGCCGCTGTCGTACGAGTTGCGGTCGAGCGACTTGGAGCGCAGCAGGTCGGTGCCGGCCTGGGAGAGCGACGGGCCCTGCGAGAGTGCGGCGGTCGCCATCGCGAGGACCTGCATGCGGGCCCGGTCGGCGGCCGGGGTGTCCGCGGGGAGCTTGAAGGCGAGGGCGTCGTACAGCGACTCGTTGTCGTGGGCGTCGGCGTAGGCGAGCGCGTCGCCGGGCACCGCCGCGTATCCGGCGGGGGCCCCGTTGTAGTCGACGGCCGAGCCCTTGACCGTGCGGCCCTGGGTGTCGGTGAAGGTGTAGTCGGCGAGGTTGCCGGTCAGGCCGACCTTGATCAGGTCCTGGTAGTGGAGCAGCCGGGCCTTCTGCTCGGCTTCGGTGCCGTTGGCGGGTGAGGTGTTGGGGTCGGTGTAGAGGCCGGAGGCGAAGCCCTGGACACGGGGGTCCTCGTCGAAGGGGCCGCCGCCGCGAACGGCGTCGCGGGCCCGGTCGGAGAAGGTGGCGATGCCGGTGCCGGCCATGTTCTTCTGCGTGGCCTGGACGAAGCGGGCGTCATCGGCGATCTCGCCGAAGTTCCAGCCCTCGCCGTACAGGATGATCTTCTTCCCGTCGACACCGTCCTCGGCGACGGTCAGCTCGTCGAGTGCCTTGCGGACCGCGAGGATGTTGGCCTTCGGGTGGTGTCCCATGAGGTCGAAGCGGAAGCCGTCGACCTTGTACTCCTTGGCCCACGTGACGATCGAGTCGACGACGAGCTTGCCCATCATCGTGTTCTCGGGCGCGGTGTTGGCGCAGCACGTCGAGGTGGCGACGGTGCCGTCCTCCAGGAGCCGCTGGTAGTAGCCGGGCACGATCCGGTCGAGTACGGACTTGTCGTCCTGGCCGGAGGCGACGGTGTGGTTGTAGACGACGTCCATGACGGTCCGAAGGCCGGCGCCGTTGAGCCCCTGCACCATCTGCCGGAACTCGACGGTGCGCTTCGTACCGTCGGGGTCGGAGGCGTAACTGCCCTCGGGGACCGTGTAGTGCAGCGGGTCGTAGCCCCAGTTGAAGCCGTCCTTGGCCGCGGCCTTCGCCACGCAGGCCTGCTGCTCCTCGGAGTCGGGGGCGTACACGGACAGGTCGCAGGCGGGCTTGTCCTCGTCGGACTTCTTCTCCGGGATGGTCCCGATGTCGAAGGCGGGCAGCAGGTGGACGTAGCCGGTGCCGGAGTCCGCGAGTTCCTTGAGGTGCTTCATCCCGTCGGAGCGGGTGTCGGTGAAGGCCAGGTACTCGCCGGGGTGCTTCGACGTCCCGTCCGCGATCGAGAAGTCGCGGATGTGCAGTTCCTGGATCTGGGCGTCGCGCAGCGGGGCCGCGGCGGGCTTCCTCAGGCCGGACCAGCCGCTCGGGGCCAGCTTCGGGTCGTCGAGGTCGACGACGAGGCTGCGGGCGGAGTCGGCGGTCAGAGCGGTGGAGTAGGGGTCGGTGACCTTGTTGGTGACCATCTTCTGGACGGTGGGCGCCCAGACGTCCACGGCGTACCGGTAGGGCTTGCCGTTCCAGCTCCTGTTCCCGGTGACCGACCAGACGCCGGTGCGGTCGTCGCGCCGCATCGGGACGCTCTTGCCGTCGAGTTCGAGCGAGACCTTGACTGCGGTGGGTGCCCAGACGGAGAGCGTGGGGCTGCCCTTGCGGAACACCGGGCCGAGGTCGGCACCACTGGCGGCGTTCCCGTACAGGCCGTCCAGGATTCCGGCGGTCTGCACCCCGGTGGCGGCGAGCAGGGCACCGTTGGCGGCGCGCTGGGTGGCGACGAGCTGGCCGCGCAGGGACTCCCGGACCCGGTCCCGGTCGCGGACGTCGACGGTGAAGGCCGGGTAGTCCCTGAGGTGCGGGTACTTCGCCTTCTGCGCGTCGGTGAGCTCGGCGGAGTTGAGCCGGAGCCACTGGCCCTCGTCGGTCAGGGCGCCGTCGACGACGGAGATCCCGCCGTTCTTCGCGTACACGAGCTGCTGACTGGTGGCGTCGGTGGCCTTCACCTTCCAGACGACGGTGTCCGCGTCGATCCACTGGGCCTCGGCCTTGGTGAGGTCGGGCGTGGGCGCGCCACCGGTCTGGGGCAGCAGGTAGCCGGGCTTCCCGCCGAGCATCCAGACCTCGTGTCCGTACGAGGCGATGTCCAGGGACTGGTCGCTGGGGAGATCCTTCTCGTCGCCCTTGTGGAGGATGTAGCTGAGCGAGGTGGCACCGTCGGTGAGCGGCACCTCGTAGGTGGCTCCGTAGGCGTCGGTCTTCACGGGCAGCAGGGGCTTGGCCCAGTCCGTGGGCGCGGCGGCCCCGGTCCAGGTGTGCAGGCCCCAGCCGTCGTAGTTGCCGTCGGCGCGATGGTAGTGCAGGACGGCCTTGGAGGTGTCCTGCGGCGGGTTGGCTCCGTCGGGCGCCTCGGTGGCCTGCCCGTCCTTGCCCTGCTCGACCCAGACCTGGCCGGTCTTCGCGAGGTCGACGGTGCGCTCGGGCCCGTCGGCGGTGCCGGCCTTCTCGACCGTGTACGGGACCGACGATGTGCCCTCGGCGAGGTCGATCCAGGCGAAGGCGCCGTAGGCGTCGCGTCCGATGAAGTCGGCGGTGCTGTCGCCGGACTTCAGCTGCCATCCCTCGTAGTCGCCGTCCGCGCGCTTGTAGTGGACGACGACCTGGTCGCGCTCGACGGCGACCGGCTTGGGCGCGGGCGGTGCCTGTCCGGCGGTCGTCGTGGCGAGGGCGCTCGCGGTGCGGCCGGCGCGGTCGACGACCACGGCCTTGTAGCGCAGCGGGGTCCCGGCCTCGACCGAGTCGTCCAGGTGCTGGGTGACCTTGTACGGCGCGTGGTCGGCGGAGCCGAGGGTGCGCCACTTCCCGTTGCCGGTCTGTGCGGCGAACACGACCCGGTTGAGCCTGCCGCCGTCCACGTCCGCGGTGATCTCGACGGTGCCGGTGGCTCCGGCGGCCGGGGCCTTCAGGGTGAGTGAGGGCTTGGTGGCCGGGGCGCCCACCGGCTTGTCGGCGCGGAGCACGATGCTGGAGAGCGCGGGAACCGTGACGCTGATCGTCTTGTCGCTGCCGCTGCGGACCGTTGCGGAACCGCCGTACAGCGTACGGAAGTTCATGCCGGCCGACCCGGTGGCGAGCTCGACGGTCTTCGCCTCGCCACCGTTGTTGGTGGCGACGACGTACTCGTACGGCCGCTTGGTGTCGGTACGCGAGAACGCGTACACGGACCCTTCCGCGTACCGCTCGGTCTGGGTTCCGTCACGCAGCGCCGGGTGTTCCCGGGTGAGCTCGGACAGGGCCGCTATGGACCGGTAGATCGGGTGCCGGGTGTCGTACGCGGCGGAGGCGTGCGTGCGGTCGGTGCCCAGCTGGTCGTCGTCGAGGTAGTCGGCGGTCTTCGAGGCGAAGAGCGTCTGGCGGGCGTCCTTGTCGCCGCCCGCTCCGGTGAAGCCCTGCTCGTCGCCGTAGTAGATCACCGGGTTGCCGCGGCCGAGGAACATCAGTTCGTTGGCGAGGCGCGCGCGGTCGAGGAGTTCGGCGTCGGAGGCCTTCGGGTTGTCCTGCTTCAGGAAGGTGCCGATCCGGCCCATGTCGTGGTTGCCGAGGAACGTCACCTGCTCGTAGGCGTTGGCCTTGTCCGTGGTGTAGCGGTAGTCGTCTCCGTAGACCGCGGCGAGCTTCGAGGCGGGGGCACCCTGGGAGGCGTACTGGCGGGCGGCTTCCTGGAAGGGGAAGTCGAGCGTCGAGTCGAGCCGGCCCCTGGTGACGTAGGGCGAGGTGATGGCGGTGTCGGCGGAGTAGACCTCGCCGAACATGAAGAAGTCGTCACGGCCGTGCTTCGCCGCGTAGTCGTCGAGGGCGGTGGCCCACTGGGTCCAGAAGTCGAGGTCGACGTGCTTGACGGTGTCGATGCGGAAGCCGTCGATGTCGAAGTCGCGGACCCACTTCTCGTAGATCTTCTCCATGCCGGACACGACCTCGGGGCGCTCGGTCCACAGGTCGTCGAGGCCGGAGAAGTCGCCGTACTCGGTGGACTCGCCCGCGTAGGTCGAATCGCCCCGGTTGTGGTACATCGTGGTGTCGTTGAGCCAGGACGGGACCTTCTTGCCGGTGTTCGCCGGCGTGTACGGGAAGGAGTCCTCGTCGGTCTTCGCGACGCCCTGGGTGTCGTCGAAGGGGCGGCCGTCCTCGTCGAGGTACGGGAAGGCGCCCTTGGGCTTGTAGCCGTACTTCTTCTCGGCGTAGTCGACGGTGTCGGCGGTGTGGTTGGTGATGACGTCGAAGAAGACCTTGATGCCCTTGCCGTGGGCCTTGTCGATGAGCTTCGTCAGGTCGGCGTTGGTGCCGAAGTGCGGGTCGACCTGGGTGAAGTCGGTGATCCAGTAGCCGTGGTAGCCGGCCGAGGCGTTGTCGCCGGTGCCCTGGACGGGGCGGTTCTTGAAGATCGGGGCGAGCCAGATGGCGGTGGTGCCGAGGCCCTTGATGTAGTCGAGCCTGTCGGCGAGCCCCTTGAGGTCGCCGCCCTGGTAGAAGCCCTTGTCCGCGGGGTCGTAGCCGGTCTCCAGCCGTGAGCCGGTCAGCCCGCCGCGGTCGTTGGAGGTGTCGCCGTTGGCGAACCGGTCGGGCATCACGAAGTAGAACTGCTCACGGGTCAGGTCGTGCCTGGCCGGCTCCTTGGCGAGCGCGGCGTCCGAGGGCGGGGCCGGGGGTCTGGGTGCGGCGGCTGCGGTGGCCGCCGGTACGACGGGCAGCAGCGCCGCGCACAGTGCGGCAACGGCCCCCCGCCGGAGGGTGGTTCGGGACACGGGCGGGTTCTCCTCGACTTTCAGGGGTGGGTCCTGGTGGAGCTGGTGCGGGCCGGGGACGCACCGCCGCGCGTCCCCGGCCCGCCGAGCGGTGAAGTCAGCTGCGCCAGACGTCGGCGGTCAGCGTGACCTTGCCGGAGGCCGGCACGGTGGCGGTGCGGTTCGCGCCGCTCTCCCAGGTGACGTTGCCGCTCGCGTCCTTGCGGAGGTACTTGTACTCGAACGCCGTGCCTGCGGGCAGGCTGACGTCGAGCTTCCAGACGGGGTACGTCGCCGGGTCGAGCTTGAGCGCGCTTGCCGGGGCCCAGCTGCCGAGGGCGGCCTGGCTGCCGGTGACGTAGATGTTCTGGCCGAGCTGGGTGGTGGCGTTGACGCCGAAGGAGGCGCCGGACTGGCCGGTACCGGGGTCCGGGTCGGTCGTACCGCCACCGGCGCACGTACGGGCGTTGACGTGCAGAGCGATCGCCGTGTTGGAGCCGAGGGTGGCGGTGAACTGCCCCGAGCCGTTGACGGTGACGCCGTTGCCGGACTGGACGTCGCAGTAGTCGCCGGCGGGCAGCGACGTCTGGAACGTGCGGCTCAGCGAGGAGCCCTCGTGGTTGATCGCGACGTACGCCTTGGCGCCCCGTCCGAAGGCGATCTGGTCGCCGCCGTTGTCCCACCAGTTGGAGACGGCCTGGCCGCGGGCGGCGTTGCGGAAGCCGACCATGGAGGAGATCTCGCGCCAGTCGTGCTGGCACTTCCAGCCGCCGCTGTAGCAGGCGGTCACCTGGCCGCCGTTGGGCGGGCCCGCGTCCTTGTCGGACCACTCGTAGCCGGAGTGGACGTCCGGGGAGCCGTAGGGGTAGGCGAGCATGAAGACGTTGGCCAGGGTGTAGTTGGCGCCGTCCTTGTAGTTGAGGGTGTCGCCGCCGCGCTCGGTGTCGTGGTTGTCGACGAAGACGGCGGACCTGCCGGACTGCATGAAGCCCCAGCCCTCGCCGAAGTTCTTCAGGTTGGCGAGGTTCTCGTTGTTGAAGACCTGCTTGAGGCTGCGGCCGTAGCGGAACTCCTGGACGTCACCGCTGCCGAGGTACTCGGAGGGCGACACGGCCTCGCCCGCTCCGTAGATCGCCTCGTGCTTCCAGTAGACGCCCGTGTTGCTCAGCCGGGACTTGATGTGGGAGAGGTCGCCGGCCGGTATGTGCTTGGCGGCGTCGATGCGGAAGCCGTCGACGCCGAGGGAGAGCAGGTCGTTGAGGTACGTCGCGATCCGGCCGCGCACGTAGTCCTCGCCGGTGTCCAGATCGGCCAGGCCGACCAGTTCGCAGTTCTGGACGTTGCCCCGGTCGCCGTAGTTGTTGATCTGCGATAGGCAGTCGTTCATGTCGCCGGCCGAGTAGGTGCCCGGGTAGTCGTACTTGCTGTAGGAGGAGCCGCCCGTGCCGGTGCCCGAACCGGCCGACATGTGGTTGATGACGGAGTCGGCGATGACCTTGACGCCCGCGCCGTGACAGGTGCTGACCATGTTGGCGAAGGCCGTACGGTCACCGAGCCGTCCGGCGATCCTGTAGCTGACCGGCTGGTACGAGGTCCACCACTGGGCGCCCTGGATGTGCTCCTGGGGCGGCGAGACCTGGACGAAGCCGTAGCCGGCCGGACCCAGGCTGTCCGTACAGGCCTTGGCCACGGAGTTGAACTTCCACTCGAACATCACTGCGGTGACGTCCTTGTCGCCGGGCGGCGCGGCCTGGGCGGTACCTGCGGCGCCGAGCCCGGTGGGGATGACGAGAACGGCAGCACCTGTGACCAGGGCGAGCGTGGCAGACAGTGGTCTGCGTGCCATGTCTTTCCTCCTGCGGTGGGGGAAATGCGGGGATGGCGGAGCAGCCTCACATGGCAACGCGCCGTGCCCTAAAGGCTCATGAAGGTTCTTGCAGCAAGAATGCAAAACCTGCGTGCGAGCAGACGGTACGAGCCTGACCTGGCCGGGTCAACCCCCTGGACATGGCGCGATTACATCCTGCTCACATCCGCGAAATCTTGGAGATTTCTTCCTGCAAGGTCTTTCGCAAGATATTGCGGGACTGTTAAATTCATCCCGACTCCGGCCCGGTCGGCCGGGGGTCCTGGTACGCCGGGCCCCACGCGCCCGGCCGGCCGGGCCGGTCACGCCGTGGAGAGGCCCCGACATCGCTTCCCCGCCGGCCCATCCCGGGCCGATGCCGGGGCCTCTCCCGTGCGGAACCGCCCGTTCACCGGCCGCCCGGATCAGTAGGTGTACCCCGGCCAGTGCGGGTCCTCCCAGCGGGCGGGCCCGGGAAGGCCGAGCAACCGTACCCAGTGGTGCATCTCTTCGGGAGCGCCCTGCGAGCTGAGACGTGCGGGGGCACGGTCGGCCAGCCAGTTGCTCAGCTCAATGATCCTCTTCTCGTCGTGATCCCAGGCGTACCAAGGGAGTTTGCCTCCCAGCAGGTCGAACTCCCACTGATCCACGGCTTCCACCAGCCGCCGGTCCGCCGTGGGACGGTTCTCCCTGTCCCATACGGCCAGCCAGGGAGTCACCGTGCCCGAGGCCTCGGCGCACAGGGCGAAGACGTCGTGCGCCGGAACGACGGTGTCGGGCGCCGTGAGGCTGTCGGCCCACCATGCGTGCAGGAATTCCCGGACGGCAGCGGCCTGATCTCCAGGCCATCGCTGCCACCTGCCGCGCCCGAAGGACTGCCCGACGTCCCCCATGTCGAAGATCGGCTCCACCTGGCCACCGACGAGAGCTGTCGCGAACTGAGGCAGGATGCGGCGCAGGACAGCCCCGTGATCGCGCCAGTCGATCGCCTGCCACGTGCGCCGCAGCAGGTCCGGGTCGAGTACCACGTCCGGTGTCTTGAGCCGGGCGAGGTCTTCGGCGCTGCCCCAGTGGCACTCGCAGTTGTCCTCGTCCGGGGCGGCCGTCATCCCCCGGAAGGTTCCGGTGAGGCCGTGCAGCGCGGCATCGAGGCGGAGTCGTGCCGGTGTCCGGTCGGTAGGGGTCATGGGCTGTCGCCTTCGTGACTCCGGAAGGTCGCACCGACCGAAGATCGCTACGTTACAGGCCGTCGGCACAACTCGTCGGTGCCCTGGTGATGCCTCACCTGCTCGCGGAGGGCCTCGATGAACGTCGCGACGTGTGGGTGGTCGCGGCGGCGGCCGAGCGTGGCCACGCCGATGTGCCGGGCCGGAGCCGGTGGCGTGATCGGGACGGCGCGCACACCCGGCACCGTCGGGACGAGCGCGATGGAGGGGATGAGGGAGATTCCCATTCCCGCGGCGACGAGCGACCGGGCGAAGAAGTAGTCGGTCGTGGTGCCGCGCACTTCCGGTTCGAAACCCGCCCGCTGGGCGTAACGGCGCAGGTACGCCTCGGTCTTGAGGCAGCCGAGAACCCAGGGCTCCGCTGCCAGTTCGGCGATGTCGAGCGACTGGTGGTCGGCGAGTCGATGCCCCTCCGGCATGACGACGTGCAGGGGATCATCCAGGATCGGGGTCCAGTGCAGGCTGGAACCCGTACCCGTCCCCACGGGCAGCGGCCCGTCGAAGTGGTAGGCGAGTGCGACGTCGACGGCGCCTTGGCGGACAAGGGGCAAGGTGTCTTCGGGCTCGCCCTCCCTGACGTGGAGCAGCGTGTACGGATGGGTTGCTGTGAGCCGGGGAAGAGCGCCGGGCAGCAAGTGCCTGCCGCCGCTGGTGAAGGTGGCGACGGTGAGCTGTACGCGGCCGGTACCGAGCCGCTCGACCTGCTGTTTCGCCTGTTCGAGCTCGGCTGCCACGGACTCGGCCGCCCCGACCATGATCTGGCCGGCCCGAGTGAGGGTCACCCCACGCGTGCTGCGTGTCACGACCTGGGCACCGAGGCTGCGCTCCAACGCCGCGACGTGCTGGGAGACGGCGGAAGGGGTGAGGCGGAGCGCCACGGCTGCCCTGTTGAAACTGCCGTGGTCAGCCACCGCACGCAGGACGCGGAGCCGCTGCACATCGATCAACAGTTTTCCTTAATACGTCATCAGGAGGTCAGCACTTCTGCTGATGACGATAGGTCTCCAGGATGGGGGCATGCAAAGGATCTGCGTCATCGGCGGAAGCCGGTACTTCGGAAAGCTCCTGGCCGAGCGCCTGCGGTCGGCCGGCCATCAGGTCACTGTGATCAATCGCGGCTCCACCCGGCCGCCTGTCGGCGTCGAGCACCTCGTCGTCGACCGCGACGACGAGGCCGCTCTCGGAGCCGCGCTCGGCTCGCGCACCTTCGACGCGGTCGTCGATCAGGTCTGCTACACCCCGGTGCAGGCCGCGATCGCCGCCCGGGTCTTCGCCGGCCGTACCCGTCGCTACGTGATGACGTCCACGATCGAGGTCTACGACCCGGCGACCGCCGCGCTGCCGGCCGTGCCGGCGAGAACCCCGGTGCCGGAGGAGAACGTGGACCCGAACACCTGGCTGGTGGCCATGGACCTGCCCTGGCAGGACGAGGCGTACCTGGAGACGCACTACGCCGAGGGCAAGCGCCAGGCGGAGGCCGTCCTCTCCCGGGACGGCGGCTTCGCGTTCGCCTCCGTGCGCAGCGCTCATGTACTCGGCGGCGGTGCGCGGGAGTTCACCGGGCGGCTGGCGCACTACACCGAGCGGGTCCGCCGGGGCGAAGAGATCGCTGTGCACGCGAACGCGCAGCCGACGGTGTTCATCCACTACCGGGAGCTGGCGGACCTGCTGCTGTGGGCGACCACCGCCGCCGACTTCACGGGTCCGGTCAACGCCTGCTCCGACGGCCTGCTCGACGTGCGTGAACTGGCTGCGGTCGTCGCCGCGCAGACCGGCCGGGAGCCCGTCTACCGGACCGCCCCGGCGGGCGGGACGGCTTCGCCGTTCTCCGTCGACCGCCACTACGCGATGAGCAACACCCGTGCGAAGCGGCTGGGCTTCACCTTCTCCGCCGTCTCCGACTGGCTGCCCGGCGCCGTCGCGGAGACCGTCAGCACGTCCGCCACCCCCGCCGCGTAGGGAACCGCCCACCATGAAGTACCGCAGCATCGCCGGCACCGCCGTCAGCGCCATCGGTCTGGGCGCCATGCCGCTGTCCATCGAGAACCGCCCGGAGGAGTCTCGGGCGATCGCCACCGTCCACGCCGCGCTGGACTCCGGAGTCACGCTCATCGACACCGCCGACAGCTACCACTGGCACGCCGGCGAGGTGGGCCACAACGAGCTCCTCGTCGCCCGGGCCCTGGCCCGCTACGGCGGCGACACGTCCGGCGTCCTGATCGCCACCAAGGGCGGCCGCGGCCGGCCCGGCGACGGCAGCTGGACCGCCGACGCCACCCCCGCCCACCTCAAGCGCGCCGCCGAAGCCTCCGCCGAGCGCCTGGGGGTCGAGGCCATCGGCCTGTACCAACTGCACAAGCCGGACCCGGCCGTACCCTGGGAGGAGTCCGTCGGCGCCCTGCGCGAACTGCTCGACGCCGGCACCATCCGTGCCGCCGGCATCTCGAACGTGACCACCCGCCAGATCCGCCGGGCGCATCAGATCCTCGGCGACGGACTCGTCTCGGTACAGAACCGGTATTCGCCTGCCGTCCGTGACACCGAGCCCGAACTGCGCCTGAGCGCCCGGCTGGGCCTGGCGTTCCTGCCCTGGAGCCCTCTCGGTGGCATCTCCCGCAGTTCCCTGGACGGCCCCTCGGGCCCGACCTCCGCCGGCACCGCTTTCCAGCGCATCGCGGCCGAGCGCGGCGTGAGCCCGCAGCAGATCGCCCTGGCCTGGCTGTTGAGCCGATCCCCGACGGTGGTCCCGGTGCCGGGAGCCAGCCGCCCGGCCTCCGTCAGGGACTCGGCGCGGGCCCCGGATCTCGAGCTGGGCCCGGAGGAGCTGACGCAGCTCGCGGACGCGCTGCCGGGCTGAACCGGCGCTCCGACCTGGCACGGGAAAGGCCGGGTCCCCCCTCCGGACCCGGCCCCGCTTCCCGCTCGTTCAGACGACCGGCACCGCCGCGGTGGACCCGCGCACCACGAGCTCCGGCTGGAACACGTACTCCGTGCGCTGCACGGGACTTCCGGCGATCTCCTCCAGCAGTGCCCCCACGGCCGCGGCGGCCATCGCCTGCACCGGCTGGCGCACCGTGGTCAGCGGCGGGTCGGTGAACGCGATCAGCTGCGAGTCGTCGAAGCCGACGACGGAGACGTCGCGCGGGACGTCCAGTCCCCTGCCCCGGGCTGCCCTGACCACGCCCAGTGCCATCAGGTCGCTGCCGCAGACGATGCCGGTGCAGCCCCGGTCGAGCAGGGCGCCCGCGGCGACCTGGCCGCCCTCGACGCTGAACAGCGTCGAGCACACCATGAGTTCGGCCTCGCTCCGGTCCATGCCCAGCACGGAGACGGCCGCGTCGACGAACCCGTCGCGCTTGCGCCGGGAGGGCACGTAGCGCAGCGGTCCGATCGCCAGGCCGACCTTCCGGTGCCCGAGTTCGGCGAGGTGCCCGACGGCCATCCGTACGGCGGCCGTGTCGTCGGGCGAGACGAACGGGGCGCTGATGCGCTCGTTGTAGCCGTTGATCAGCACGAACGGCACGCCGCGGTCGCTGAGCGCGGCGTACCGTGCCGGGTCCGCCGACGTGTCGGCGTGCAGCCCGGAGAGGAAGACGATCCCGCCGACGCCACGCTCGACGAGCTGTTCGACCAGCTCGTCCTCGGTGGCGCCGCCGGGCAGTTGGGTGCAGAGCACGGGCGTGTAGCCGTGCCCGGCGAGGACCTGCTCCACGGACTGCGCGAACGCCGGGAAGATCGGGTTGGTGAGCTCGGGGGTCACCAACCCGATCAGCCCTGCGCTGCGCTGCCGCAGCCGTACGGGGCGTTCGTAGCCGAGGATGTCGAGGGCCGCGAGCACCCGCTGACGCGTGGTGTCCGCGACGCCCGGCTTCCCGTTGAGCACCCTGCTGACGGTCGCCTCGCTGACCGCGGCCTGACCGGCGATGTCGGAGAGCCGCAGCGCCGGTCCGGTCCTGGGTGCGGGGACGGTCACACCGTCCACCACACCGCGGTGTCCGCGGGCAGTTCCACCGTGTCGCCGTCGACGGCGACCGGGGCGCTGGCGAGCAGCAGCGTGCCGGGGGCCGTCAGCCGTACCGGGGCGCCCGTGGTGTTGACCGTGCAGACGAAGCCGGAGCGGCCCAGCGCGAGCACGCCCTCGGGGGCGTCCAGCCAGTCCACGTCCGTGCCGGCGCCGAGCCCGGGCTGCTCGCGGCGGGCGGCGATCGCGGCGCGGTACAGCTCCAGCGTGGAGCCCTCCACACCGGTCTGCGCCTCGACGGAGAGCTCGCCCCACCCGGTGGGCTGCGGCAGCCAGCTGCTGCCGTCGCCGAAGCCGTACGAGCTGCCTCCGCGGGTCCACGGGATCGGCACCCGGCATCCGTCGCGGAAGCCGTCCTGGCCCTCCGCGCGGAAGAACGACGGGTCCTGGCGCGCCTCGTCGGGCAGGTCGGTGACGTCCGGCAGGCCGAGCTCCTCGCCCTGGTAGACGTACGCGGAGCCGGGCAGCGCCAGCATCAGCAGCGTCGCGGCGCGGGCCCTGCGCAGCCCCGTGACGGGGTCACCGGGCGTACGGATCTGGGTGCCCAGGCCCGGCGGGTTGGCGAAGCGGGTGACGTGGCGGGTGACGTCGTGGTTGGAGAGCACCCAGGTGGTGGGGGCGCCCACCGGACGCATCGCGTCGAGCGAGGAGTCGATGACCTTGCGCAGTTCCGCTGCGTCCCAGGCGGTCGACAGGTACTGGAAGTTGAAGGCCTGGTGCATCTCGTCGGGGCGCACGTAGTTGGCGGTGCGCTCGACGGTGGGGGTCCATGCCTCGGCGACGGCGATCCGCTCGCCGGGGTACTCGTCGAGGATGGTGCGCCAGCTGCGGTAGATCTCGTGCACACCGTCCTGGTCGAAGAACGGCATGACATCGTTGCCCAGCAACTTGAGCTGATCGTGCGTGCCGAGGTCGGGCAGTCCCTCGGCCTTGACGAGGCCGTGGGCGACGTCGACGCGGAAGCCGTCGACGCCCATGTCGAGCCAGAAGCGCAGGATCGAGCGGAACTCGTCGGCGACGGCCGGGTGCTCCCAGTTGAAGTCGGGCTGCTCGGGCGCGAAGAGGTGCAGGTACCACTCGCCGGGGGTGCCGTCCGGGTCGGTGGTCCGGGTCCAGGCGGGTCCTCCGAAGATGGACTCCCAGTCGTTGGGCGGGAGTTCGCCGTCGGCACCCTTGCCCGCACGGAAGTGGTAGCGCTCGCGCAGGGCGGATCCGGGGCCCTCGGCGATGGCGCGCTTGAACCACTCGTGCTGGTCGGACGAGTGGTTGGGAACCAGGTCGACGATGATGCGCAGGCCCAGGCCGTGGGCCTCGCGGATCAGCGCGTCGGCGTCCAGGAGCGAGCCGAACATCGGGTCGATGGCCCGGTAGTCGGCCACGTCGTAGCCCGCGTCGGCCTGCGGTGAAGCGTAGAAGGGGCTGAGCCAGACGGCGTCGACACCGAGGTCCCTGAGGTACGGGAGCCGTGCGGTGATGCCCGCGAGATCGCCCATGCCGTCGCCGTTGCCGTCGGCGAAGCTCCGTGGATAGACCTGGTAGATCACCGCGTCCTGCCACCAGCCGGTGCGGTGGCCCGGGGCGTCGTCGGACGTGCCGGTGGAGGGGGCAGCGAGGTGCTGGGTCATGTCGTCCCTGGGGTGTCTGGGTGGGGGGCGGCGCCGGGACCGGGTCGGGGAGCCGGCGCCGCCGTGACGTTGCGTGCGGTCGTGCGGACTGGGCGCGTCAGCCCTTGACGGCTCCGGCGGACATGCCGGTGACGAGGTGCTTCTGCGCGAAGAGGAAGACCAGCGCGGCCGGGATGGCGATGAGCACGGACGCCGCGGTCATCGGGCCCCACTGGGCTCCGTACTGGTTGACGAACTTCTGCAGTCCGCCCGCGAGTGTGAGGTTCTCGTCGCCGACCATGAAGGCGGAGGCGTACGCCACTTCGCCCCAGGCGGTGATGAAGGAGTAGAAGGCGGTGACGGCGAGGCCGGGCTTGGCGAGCGGCAGGATCAGCCGCCAGAACGTGCCGAACGGGGTGAGGCCGTCGACCTGCCCCGACTCGTCGATCTCGTGCGGGATCGTGTCGAAGAAGCCCTTCATCATCCAGGCGCAGAACGGCACCGAGATGGTGAGGTAGGTGATGACGAGTCCGGCCGGCTGGTTGAGCAGACCGATGCCCGCCATGATGTTGTAGATCGGCACGATCAGGACGGCGACCGGGAACATCTGGGTGATCAGCAGTGTCCACATCAGCCCGCGCTTGCCGGGGAAGCGGAAGCGGCTGACGGCGTACCCGGTGGTGGCGGAGACGAAGACACCGATGACCGTGGAGAGCCCCGCGACGACCACGGAGTTGCCGAACCAGCTCAGGAACTCGGTGTCCTTGATCAGGTTCGTGTAGTTCTCGAACGTCGTCTCTTTGAAGAAGTCCGTCGTCGTGGCGAACTTGGCGGGCTTCAGCGAGGTCAGCAGGACCCACAGCACCGGGAAGACCGCGATCACGGACGCGACGATCAGGGTGACGTGCAGGGCCACGGACGCGGCCGGGGAGCGGTCGCCGCGCTTCCTGGGCTTGCGGGCGGCGTGCCGGGCGGAGGTTTCCGTGTAAGTGGTCACCAGTTGTCTCCCTGCGTGCGGAGCACTCGCCGGTACACCATGGCGAAGAGCATCAGGAGTACGAGGATCAGCACGCCCCAGGTGGAGGACTGCGCGAAATCGCGCGGGCTGATCTCGAAGGAGAATTTGTAGGCCTGGGTGACCAGGATCTGGGTGGCTTCACCGGGTCCGCCGCGGGTCAGCAGGAAGATCACCGGGAACATGTTGAAGGTCCAGATGGTGGAGAGCAGGATCACCGTGGTGGACACCGGGCGCAGGCCGGGGAGCGTGATGTGCCGGAAGCGCTGCCAGGCGGTGGCACCGTCCATCTCGGCGGCTTCGTACTGCTCCGAGGGTATGGACTGCAGTCCGCCGAGCAGGGCGACCATCATGAACGGCACGCCGAGCCAGACGTTGACGGCGATGACGGAGAACTTGGCCCAGGTGGGGTCGTTGAGCCACGGTATGCCGTCGATGCCGCCGCCGCCGAGGATCTTGTTGAGCAGCCCGCGGTCCTCGTTGTAGAGGAAGCGCCAGGCGAAGACCGAGACGAAGCCGGGAATGGCCCAGGGCAGGATCAGGGCCATGCGGTAGGCGGAGCGCCCCGCGATACGGCGGTTGAGGATGTTGGCGAGGCCCATGCCGAGGCAGAACGTGATGCCTACGCAGGAGACCGTCCACACCAGCGTCCAGCCGAGCGTGCCGAGGAACTGGGTACCCGTCAGAGCGTCGACGTAGTTGTCCACGCCCACGAACTTGTAGGTGGCGGGCAGTTCGTTGACACCGATGGACCGTGCGACGTTGCGCTCGTTCGCGTCGGTCAGCGACAGCCAGATGCCGCGACCCAGCGGATAGCCGATGATCACGCCGATGACGATCACAACGGGGGCGACCATGGTCCAGGCGTACCAGTGGACCGACATGGCCCGCCGGAGCCTGCTCGGTGGCGGGGGGTTACCAGTACCGCGGCTCCGGCCGCGGGCGACAGTGTCGCCCGCGGCCTTCGCCACCGACTGGCTGGTGTGGACAGCCATCAGTCGGCCTGCCTTCCTGAGTTACTTCCAGCCCTTGAGGAGCTTGCGGTAGGAGTCGCCGGTCGTGGACGCGGCCTTCTCCGGCGTGGTCTGGCCGGTGAGGACCTTGGTGTACTCGGTGACGAGCGGCGCGAAGAGGCTGCCGGTCTCCGGGATCCACGGGCGCTCGACGGCGGTCTCGACGACGGGCTTGAAGAAGCCGACGATCTCGCTGTCCACGGCCTCCTGCTTGGAGTACACCGAGGTGCGGGTCGGGAGCAGGTTCAGCTCACCGGCGGTCTGCGCCTGGGTCTCCACCGAGGTCATGTACTCGACGAAGGCGTAGGAGGCGTCGAGGTTCTTGGAGCCCGCGTAGACGGCGAGGTTGTGGCCGCCCTGCGGGGCGCCCTGCGAGGCCGAACCGGCCGGCACCGGGGAGATGCCCAGGTTGGCCTTGTCGGCGAACTCCTTGCCGGTCAGCGTGTCGGCGACGGCCCACGGGCCGTTGATCATCATCGCGACCTTGCCGTCCTTGAACGACGACTGCATGTTCTCCCAGCCGTCGGTGGCGTCGGTCTTCGCGGCACCGGAGTCGACGAGGTCCTTGACGGTCTCGAACGCCTTGACACCCTCGGGCTTGTCCACCGTGACGGACTTGCTGGAGGCGTCGACCAGGTCGCCGCCCTCGCCGTACAGGAAGGAGAGGAACCAGTACGCGTCGTCGCCGCGCAGGTAGAGGCCGGTCTTGCCGGTCTTCTCCTTGATCGTCTTGGAGACGGTCTTGAGGTCCGCGATGCTCGCGGGGACCTCGACACCGGCCTCCGCGAAGATCTTCTTGTTGTAGAAGATGCCCATGGAGTCGATGACCTGCGGGACCGCGTACGTCTTGTCCTTGTACTTGGTCGACGCGGCGGCCTGCTCGAGGAAGTCCTTCTCGTTCTTCAGCGCCGCGGTGCCGTCCAGCGGGGCGAGGTAACCGAGGTCGGCGAACTCGGGGGTCCAGGCGACCTCGGAGCGGATGACGTCGGGAGCACCGGCGCCGGCCTGCGCCGCGTTCTTGAACTTGTTCTGTGCCTCACCGAAGGGCACGTTGACGTACTTGACGTCAACCTTCGGGTGCTTCTTCTCGAAACCCTCGGCAATCTTCTTGAAGACCTTGTCCTCGCTGCCGACCGTCGAGGTGTCCCACCAGGTCACCGTGCCGGAGAGCTCGCCCGAGCTCTTGCTGCCGCCGGTCTCGTCGTCACTGCCACAGGCGGTTGCCGCAAGCGCCAGGGCCGCGACCAGGGCGGTGGCCGTTATGCCACGTCGCATCTGAACTCCTTCAACTGCCGTACCGCTCCGTCGCGGCGCCGGGTCGACGTGAACGTAACAAGGATGAAAGACGACCGAAAGACTTTGCGGAAGATTTCTGCAAGCTCCGACGATCGTTACATTGGCGTGTCCGCAAGGTTGCCGTCAAGCCTCTTGACGGGAGCCTCGCATCCCTGCCCACACCAGGCCAGGGCCCGTCTCCACGCGGTACGACGATCCGACTGCGAGCAGCCGACGGCGCCCGCAAGGCCTTGCAAGATGTTGCTGCGGAGACACCCACGGGCCCGGGCTCCCGGGCCGGGTCGTCCGAATACTGCGCATGGTGGGCAATACGACACGCGCCCGGTACAGTCCCCTCATGACCGCACGGCTTGCCGATATCGCAACTCAGGCGGGGGTCAGCGAAGCTACGGTCAGCCGCGTACTGAACGGCAAGCCCGGTGTTGCAGCGACCACCCGTGAATCAGTCCTCGCGGCGCTCGACGTCCTCGGGTACGAACGCCCCGTCCGGCTGCGCAGGCGCAGCGCGGGCCTCGTCGGCCTGATCACGCCCGAGCTCGAGAACCCGATCTTCCCGGCGCTGGCCCAGGTGATCGGCCAGGCGCTGACCCGGCAGGGCTACACCCCGGTGCTGGCGACCCAGACGCCCGGCGGCTCCACCGAGGACGAGCTCACCGAGATGCTCGTCGACCGCGGCGTCTCGGGCATCATCTTCGTCTCCGGTCTGCACGCCGACACCTCGGCCGATATGCAGCGCTACGAACAACTGCGGGCCCAGGGTGTTCCCTTCGTCCTGGTCAACGGCTTCTCGCCCAAGGTGCAGGCGCCCTTCATCTCCCCCGACGACCGCGCCGCGATGCGGCTCGCGGTGACGCACCTGGTGTCGCTGGGGCATCAGCGCATCGGTCTCGCGGTCGGCCCGAAGCGCTTCGTTCCCGTTCTCCGCAAGATCGAGGGATTTCACGCCACGATGCGGGAGCAGCTCGACCTCACCGCGGAAGCGGTGGAGGAGCTCATACAGCACTCTCTGTACACGCTGGAGGGTGGTCAGGCGGCCGCCTCGGCGCTGATGGAGCGCGGTTGCACCGCGGTGGTGTGCGCGAGCGACATGATGGCGCTCGGCGCGATCAGGGCCGCCCGCCGGATGTCGCGGGAAGTGCCGCGCGACCTTTCGGTGGTCGGCTACGACGACTCGCCCCTCATAGCGTTCACCGATCCGCCGCTGACCACGATCCGCCAGCCCGTGACAGCGATGGGTCAGGCGGCGGTGCGTACGCTGCTGGAGGAGATCGGCGGTACGCCGGCCCCGCACAGCGAGTTCGTCTTCATGCCTGAGCTGGTCGTTCGCGGCTCGACGGCTTCGGGGCCCGGCCCCGCCCCAGGATCCCACCCTCGTCGTTGAGGTGCAGAATGTGCGACCGGAACCCGACCGGAGGATCATCGGGCAGAGGGAGACGTATCTGGCAGACTCTGCGCCTATGGGTGATTCGCACGTGACCACACAGGAAGACCGCATGGCGGCCAACCCCTCACCCATCGTTGACGAGGTGGCGGCCACCGGATCGACACAGGTCGTCGGCCGGACGCGATCGTGGTCCTTGCGTTCGCTGCGGTCCCCGCGCCGCCCCCGCCTCTGGTTCGAGATCCTGCTGATCGCGGTCAGTTACTGGCTCTACTCGCTGGTCCGCAACGCCGTACCCGAGCAGCAGGCCGCGGCCCTGCGCAACGCCGACTGGATCTGGTCCCTCGAGCACACGGTGGGGCTCGCCTTCGAGGAGACGGTCAACCGGGCCGTCAATTCGGTGACATGGCTGATCGTGTCGATGAACTACTACTACGCGACGCTGCACTTCGTCGTGACCGTCGGTGTGCTGATCTGGCTGTTCCGCCGTCATCCCGGCCGCTATGCGGCATCCCGGCTGATCCTCTTCTCGACGACGGCCGTCGCCCTGCTCGGCTACTACCTCTTCCCGCTGGCACCTCCGCGTCTGATGAGCGGCGGGGGCTTCATCGACACGGTGATGCTGCACCAGACCTGGGGTTCGATGGCTTCGGGCAACTTCAAGCACATGTCGAACCAGTACGCGGCGATGCCTTCGATGCACATCGGGTGGTCGCTGTGGTGCGGTCTGACCATCTGCGCACTGGCGACCGCCCCGTGGGCGCGGATCCTGGGCCTGCTCTACCCGGTGGCGACGCTGGTCGTGATCGTGGCGACGGCGAACCACTTCTGGCTGGACGCGGTGGGCGGCATGGCCTGCCTGACGTTCGGCTACGCGATCTCGTACGCCTGGTACGGGCGGCTGCCGCACCGGCTGCCACGGCGGCCGGCGACCGCGGGGGGCCGTGGGCGCGTGCGCTCGCTGCGGCCGGTCCTGGCACGCCGCACCCGCACCCGCACCGACGTGCCGCACCCGTCCGCCCAGCCGAGCCCGGCCCCTGCCCACTCGGCCCCACGGAACTCCGGCTGACCCCCTCCCGGGACTCCCACCGGACCCCGCTCCTCGATCTCCCCCAGACTTCGTCCGGGGGGACCCCCAAGGGGCTTGATCTGCCTCACCCCGCCCCGTAGAACCGCTCCTCCACCACCGCCCGCGCCCGCCGCGTGATCCGCCGGTAGTCCTCCAGCATGTCCCCGACGTGCCCCGGCTCGTACCCCAGGTACCGCCCGACCGCCGTCAGTTCCCGCGGGTTCGAGGGGAACGTGTCGCCCGGCCGCCCCCGTACCAGCATCACCGCGTTGCGCACCCGTGTGGCCAGCACCCACGCCTCGTCCAGCGTCTGCGCCTCCTCCACCGGGATCAGCTCCGCCGCGCACGCCGCGGCCAGTGCCTCGCGCGTACGCGTCGTCCGCAGTCCCGGCTCCACCCAGCCGTGCTGCATCTGCAGCAGCTGCACCGTCCACTCGACGTCGCTCAGCCCGCCACGGCCCAGCTTCATGTGGAGCGTCGGGTCGGCGCCCCGCGGTATCCGTTCGGACTCCATGCGCGCCTTGAGCCGCCGGATCTCGCGGACGGCGTCCTCACCCAGCCCCTCGGCGGGGTAGCGCAACGGATCGACCAGGTCGATGAACGCGCGCCCCAGCTCCTCGTCCCCCGCCATGGGCTCGGCGCGCAGCAGGGCCTGGCTCTCCCAGACGAGCGACCAGCGGCGGTAGTAGACCTCGTACGACTTCAGGGTGCGGACCAGCGGGCCGCTCTTGCCCTCGGGGCGCAGGTCGGCGTCGATGATCAGCGGCGGGTCGGCGGTCGGCAGCTGCAGCAGCCTGCGCATCTCCGTGATGACGGTGTTCGCGGCCCGGGCGGCCTCCTCGTCGCTCACGCCCTCCCGCGGAGCGTGCACGAACAGGACGTCCGCGTCGGAGCCGTAGCTCAGCTCGTGCCCGCCGAAGCGGCCCATGCCGATGACCGCGAAGCGGGTCGGCAGGGTGTCGCCCCACTGCTCGCGCACGGCGGCGCGCAGGGCACCCGAGATCGTGGCGGCGTTCAGATCGGTGACCGCGGGGCCGACCTGGTCGACGAGCGCGCCCGGGTCCTGTTCCGCGGGGTTCTCCTCGGTGCCGTACGAACCGATCAGGTCGGCGGCCGTCGTGCGGAAGAGCTCCCGGCGCCGCACCCCGCGCGCCACCGCGACCGCCGCCTCGGCGCCCGCCGCTCGGCCCACGGCGGCCAGCACCTCCTGCTCCAGATGGTCACGGGTGCGCGGCTTCAGCCCCTCCGGGTCGCCGAGGATGGCGACGGCCTCCGGGGCTCGCATCAGCAGGTCGGGGGCGAGACGGCCGGCGGACAGGACCCGGGCGAGGTTCTCCGCCGCCGCGCCTTCGTCCCGCAGGAGCCGCAGGTACCAGGGGGTCTTGCCGAGCGCGTCGGACACCTGCCGGAAGCCGAGGAGCCCCGCGTCCGGATCGGCGGAGTCCGCGAACCAGCCGAGCAGGACCGGCAGCAGCGTGCGCTGGATGGCGGCCTTGCGGGACACCCCGGACGACAGGGTCTCCAGATGTCGCAGCGCAGCCGCCGGATCGGCGTATCCGAGGGCTTCCAGCCGGACGACGGCGGCCTTCGCGCTGAGCCGGGTCTCGCCGGGCGCCAGCTGGGCGACGGCGTCCAGCAGCGGCCGGTAGAAGATCTTCTCGTGCAGGCGCCGCACCACCGAGGCGTGCCGCCGCCACGCCTTGTTGAGTTCGGCGACGGGATCCGTGCGCAGCCCCAGGGAGCGTCCGAGCCGCCGCAGGTCCGATTCGTCCTCGGGGACCAGGTGCGTGCGGCGCAGCTTGTAGAGCTGGATGCGGTGCTCCATGGCGCGCAGGAAGCGGTACGCCTCGTCCAGCTGCGCCGCGTCCGCCCGCCCGACGTATCCGCCGTCGGCGAGCGCCCGCAGGGCGGCCAGGGTGGAGCCCGCGTGCAGGGTGGCGTCGCTGCGCCCGTGGACCAGCTGGAGCAGCTGTACGGCGAACTCGACGTCCCGCAGCCCGCCGGGCCCGAGCTTGAGCTCACGGTCGACCCGGTCGACGGGGATGTTGTCGACGACGCGACGGCGCATCTTCTGTACGTCCCCGACGAAGTTCTCCCGGTCGGCGGCCTGCCACACCAGCGGGGACACCGCCTCGACGTACTCCGCGCCGAGCGCGGGGTCACCGGCGACCGGCCGGGCCTTCAGCAGGGCCTGGAACTCCCAGGTCTTGGCCCAGCGCTGGTAGTAGGCGAGGTGCGAGCTCAGGGTCCGCACCAGCGGCCCGTTGCGGCCCTCGGGGCGGAGATTGGCGTCGACCGGCCAGATGGTGCCTTCGACGGTGGTGTCGGCGCAGATCCGCATCATGTGGGCGGCGAGGCGGGTGGCGGCCTGCATGGCCCCGTTCTCCTCCTCTCCGTCCACCGGCTCCCCCACGAAGATCACATCGACGTCGGAGACGTAGTTCAGCTCGTGCCCGCCGCACTTGCCCATCGCGATGACGGCGAGCCGGCACCGGGCCGCGTCGACGGGGGCGGCGGTACGGGCGATGGCGAGCGCGGCGCGCAGGGTGGCCGTCGCCAGGTCGGCCAGCTCGGCGGCGACCTGGGCGAGGTCGGTGGTGCCGCACACGTCGCGGGCCGCAATCGACAGCAGGGAACGGCGGTAGGCGACGCGCAACGAGTCCGGGTCGACAGCGTCGGCGAGCATGCGTTCGAATTCGGCGACGCCGGGGTGCAGATCTATGGCCTCGTACGTGACGAGCACCTGCCAGTCGCGGGGGTACCGCGCCAAGTGGTCCCCGAGGGCCTCGGAGGCGCCGAGCACGCCGAGGAGCCGGTCCCGCAGCGGCTTCGCGGTGACGAGCGTGTCCAGCAGGACCTGTCGTTCGTCCGCCTCTTCCGCCTCGACGAGCCGCACGAGGCTGTGCAGCGCCAGGTCGGGGTCGGACGTGGCACCGAGTGCGTCGAAGAGGACGGGATCGGACCGTACGGAGGAGAGCTCGGGCAGTTCCAGGAGCCGTTCGGCTGCGGACGGATCGGTGAAACCGTGCCGCAGCAGTCGGGTGAAATTACTGCTCCTGCGCCCAGGCACCGTCGTCATCCCGTGTTCTCCTGCCCGCGGACGCACACGTGTCCGCTCTTCGAGCCTAGCTGTGCGCCGATGAATTCGGAGCGGGAGCGGAGTCCGTACTTCGCAGGCACGATGAACGGAACGATCACGCCGAAGGCTCTCAGGAGGCCCGTCATGCCGGACGAGAACGCCACCCCGGACACCGCCCTGGACTCCCGGTACAGCGGCGAGAACGCCACCGCCCGCCCGTGGCCCGAAGCGGTCGCCCTCCTGACGGACGCCGAGCTGTACTGGCTCTCCACGGTCCGCCCCGACGGCCGCCCTCACGTCACTCCGCTGATCGGGGTCTGGTCGGACGGGGCCCTGCACTTCTGCACGGGCGCGGCGGAGCGCAAGGCGCAGAATCTGGCCGCCAATCCGGAGGTCGTCCTGACCACCGGCGCCAACACGCTCGACGAGGGCTTCGACGTGGTGGTCGAGGGCCGGGCCGACCGGGTGACGGACGAGAAGCGCCTGATCGCGCTGGCCGAGGCCTGGGAGACGAAGTACGGCGCCGACTGGCACTTCGGCGTCACCGACGGCATGTTCTCCAACGGCGCCGGCGGCCGTGCGGAGGTCTTCGCGGTGACCCCCCGCACGGCCTTCGGCTTCGCCAAGGGCGACCCGTACGGCCAGACCCGCTGGCGCTTCGCCTGACTGCCCGGCGCTTCCCCCACCGCGCGGGAACGCGCGGGGCGGGCCCCGGCCACCGGCTACGCGGGGCGGGCCCCGGCCACCGGCTGGACGGGGCGGGTCCCGATCACCACCGTGGCGTACAGCTCCTCCGAGACGACCACGCGCGCCCTCAACCCGCTGCCGCCCACCGTCTCCGCGGCTCGCCCCGCCTGCCGCTCGCTCGTCTCCACGAGGAGGCTGCCGCCGGGCGCCAGCCAGTCCGGTGCCGCGGCGACCACGCGCCGCATGACGTCGAGGCCGTCCCCGCCACCGTCGAGCGCCACGCGCGGCTCATGTATGCGCGCCTCGGCCGGCAGCAGTTCGACGTCATCGGTGGGCACGTACGGCACGTTGGCGAGCAGAACGTCGACGCGCCCGCGCAGCGAACCGGGCAACGGCTCGAAGAGGTCGCCCTCGTAGACCTGTCCGAGCTCACCGACATTGCGCCGCGCGCACCGCACGGCGGCGGGTTCCACATCCGTGGCGTGCAGTTCGATGTTCGGCAGTGCCGCCGCCAGCGCCGTACCCAGCGCCCCTGAACCGCAGCAGAGGTCGACGACGACGGCCGGCTTCCGCCCGGCGAGTGCCACGGCCTGGCGGACGAGGAACTCGGTACGGCGGCGGGGCACGAAGACCCCGGGGTCCACGGCGACGCGCAGTCCGCAGAACTCGGCCCAGCCGAGCACGTGTTCAAGCGGCAGACCGGCGACGCGGCGTTCGACCATGGCGGCGAGTTCCGCCGGACCGGCGGCGGTGGAGAGAAGGAGCTCGGTCTCGTCCTCGGCGAAGACACAGCCGGCGGCACGGAGCGTGGTGACGATCGAGGAGACGGTCTGCGGTGAAGCGAATTCCTGCATGCGGAGGAGCCTTTCGGGAAAACCGATGGGCGCTCCGCGATCGCTTATGCCGTGTCGGGCACGCGACGGCGAGTGGTGAGCACCCAGCCTGCTGAAGCGGTAATGGGTCTCACCTCCTGGGTCGGTCCCGGTCTCGGGACGGGTCACATTACCCGAGTCGGGCCGTTCAGCACACGCCCTGCTCCCGGGGCGGTGCGTACCGGGCGTGTGCCCGCAAGCCCGGCGGAAGTCGTCGATGGAGGCGCCTGCGGACGATCACCGCAGGCGCCGGCCACCGTGGTCACAGGAACGTCGTCGGCCGACGGCACCAGGGCGCGGCAGAAGCGCAGTTGGATGCCTCTGCGGCCGACCGTCGGCACGGTCGGTACGTCACCGGGTCTCGACGTAGCAGGTGACCACCGGATCGGTACCTACGCCCCACCTGGCCTCACCGGGCCAGGTGTACCAGAAGTGGCCCTTCTCGGTTCCCTCCCGGGTCCAGGCGGCGGGCGCCGACCTGTACGCGTCCCGGCACGCGTCGCCGGCCATCCGCTTCGCCTTCTTGTTGCCCGGGTACGCGGCGTCGAAGCGTGCGTGGGCGAAGACGCGGGCCTCGTGGGGCTGTGCGCAGGGGACGGACACCACCACGTCGAGGGTGCGGGTGCCCGTGGTGAGATCGGCGCATCCGCCCTTCTTCACCTCACCGATCGCTGTGACGGCCCCCTTGGCGTCGAGCGTCCGCTCCGACGCTGCCGGCATGACCGGCGCGGACTTCCCGAAACCGCTCACCTTCAGAACGGCGCGCAAGCCGGTCACCCCGTCCAGTGCGCTGTCCTTCTTGTCGAGCAGGGCCGAGAAGTCCGCCTCCGCCCCTGTGATGCGCCCCTTGGCGTCCGTGGACAGGGTGAGCGCCACAGGCGTTTCCGTACCGTTCGGATCGATGTCGGCGGTGAGTTCGGAACCCAGGTCCTTGGGGAACAGGCGCAGGGCGTTGAATGCGGTGAGTCTCGCGAGGTAGGTGCGGCCGCCCTTCTTGGCCGCCGGCGATTCCTTCACCTTCTGGGCCCCGCTGAGAATCTCCAGCAGTGTGCCACCGAACGCGGACTCGGTTCCCCGCAGCGAGTCGACCGCGGCGCCGGTACCGAACGCGTCGAAGGAACCCTCGTAACGCAGCCAGTAGCCGGCCTCGCCCGCACGCAGCCGGATGGTGTCCGGCTCGACCGCCACCCGGGTGAGCGCGGGGGAACGGTCCTCCCCCAGCCGGACGCCCAGCAGCACGTCCTGGGCCTCGTCCGGCAGGCCCTCGGCGAGCGCCCAGTCGATCGAACCGACGGCCCGGCCGCCCGGGAAGTCGAGCCGCCCCGAGGTCTTCTGCACCGTGTCACCCGACGGAGAGGTGAAGGTCAGGGTCTGGGTGAAGCTCGCGGTACGCGCTGCCTGGGTCGCGAGCAGCGCCTGGCGGGGCTGCTGCTCGACCGGCACGCCGAAGACCGGGTGGGCGGGCTTGTCGTCCGCAGAGCCGCCGGCACAGGCGGTCATCAGCAGGGTGGCCGACAGGACGGCGGCGCACAGCGGGATGAGGTGTCTTCTGATCACGTCGGTTCGACCATGAAACCGCCTGCGCGGTTGCCCTCCGCGGGGTAACGGAACGATCACCCGCCCCCGGCTACTGCCGCTTCCGCGACTCGAAAGTTTCGCTTGGAATTACCAAAGTGACCGAAAGCCCCTGTTGCGCCAGGCTCCCGACGGCGGTTCGTGTGACCGTCTTTCACCTGTGCGTCCCGGTTTGGCAAACACGCTGCGTACCCAGAAGCATGCGAGAACGGCCAACAACAGGTGCCTCACGTCCACCCGCTGTCTCGCCCTGACCCCCTCCCTGAGCTCGGGAGCGCTCCCACACCTGGTGCCGCGTCCGCCCGGCCCCGCACCGGGAGTCCTCGCGCTGCCGTCCCGGTCACGGCACTCCCGGCGGTCCCCCGCCAGACCTAATCCGCATCCGCACTCCGCACCCGATGACCCTGGCCGTCGGCCAGTCGATCAGCAGCCTCTGGAACGCAGTGAACACCGGGACCAGCGGGTCCGTCACGGTACGGAACGCCCCGTGGTCGGCCACCACCGCTCCCAACGGCACGACCACGTTCGGCTTCACCGCCACCGGCAGCCCCACCACCGCACCCGGCAACCTCACCTGCGCCTGAGAGGACTTCGGGCCGACGGCGCGAAACCGTCGGCCCGGAACCGATGTCTGGGCCTAGGGCCTGTCTTCAAAGGGTCATATCCACATCAGGAGTGACGCGATAGTGAGTGCCGCTTCGTAGGATTCGCGGGTTTTGTCGTAACGGGTGGCGATGGCCCGGTACTGCTTTAACGCATTGAAGCAGCGCTCGACGACGTTGCGCTGCTTGTAGCGCTCCTTGTCGAACGCGGGCGGCCTGCCGCCGTTGCTGCCTCGACGGCGGCGGTTCTCCTGCTGGTCCGACCGTTCAGGGATGGTGTGCGGGATACCGCGTTTCCGCAGGTAGTTACGTATGCCTCGGCTGCTGTATCCCTTGTCACCCAGGAGATGATCAGGCCGGTTGCGCGGTCGACCTGGGCCTGGACGGCAGACCCTGATCTGCGCAAGGATCTGCTCGAACTGCGTGCAGTCGTTGATGTTGCCGCCTGTGACGACAAAGCCGAGCGGACGGCCGCGGCCGTCGCAGGCGAGGTGAATCTTGGTCGTCAGTCCGCCACGGGATCGTCCGAGGGCGTGAGCGTGTGCCGTTTCTGCGGGACCTGCCCCTTTTTACGGGCGCCGGCCGCGTGCTGATGAGCGCGGGCGATCGTGGAGTCCACCGATACCAGCCAGTCAACGTCCCCAGCCGCATCCTTCTGAGCCTGAACGGCCTCAAGCATCCGCGTGAACGTGCCATCGAGCGCCCACCTGCGGAAACGTGTGTACAACGTCCGCCAGGACCCATACCTCTCCGGCACATCACGCCAGGCCGAACCAGTCCGCAGCTTCCACACGATCCCGTTCAGCACCACCCGGTCGTCCCGCCGGGGCCGCCCCGTGCCCGTCCGCGGAAGCAGCCCCGACAGAACGTCCCACTCGTCGTCCGAGAGCTCATGCCGCCGCACCATGCGTCACATGATGCCCCATCAACAGCCTTTGAAGACAGGCCCTAGGGCCGTTGGTGGTGCGCGAGCAGCCGGGTGAGCAGATGGGTCAGAGTCTGCCTGTCGTCTGCCGAAAGCGGCTCCAACAGGTCGTCCTGCACCCTGTCGAGCACTCGGTCCATGCGTCGCAGCTGCTGACGACCTGCCGCGGCGAGGGTCACCCTGTTCCGCCTCCGGTCGTCCGGGTCCGGCGTCCGCTCGACGCAGCCCTGCTGGACCAGTTCGTTGATCGCCGCCACGACGTCGCTGCGGTCCATGCTGCACCGGCGGCCGAGCTCGGCCTGGCTGGCCACCCCGAACTCGTCCAGCGCGGCCAGGATCCGGTAGTGGTATCCGCGCGCGCCCACCTCGCCGAAGCCCTCGGACGCCAACCGGTGTGCGTGCACGGCCGCCTGGGTGAGCAGCCAGCTCGGCTTCGCGGTCAGGTGTGCGGGGGTCGCGGGGGTCGCGGGGGTCTCTTCCACGACGGTCACTCTACATTGTTGGCGCCGCCAACGAATTTCTCTGTATAGTTGGCGACGCCAATGTTGGGCACGCCAACGAAATGGGGATCCATGTCCACGCACGGTCCGGTCGCCGACCGCATCGAGATCACCGACCTGTTCACCCGCTTCGCGCGCCTTCTCGACGAGAAGCGGTGGGAGGACGCAGGCACCGTCTTCACCGACGATGTCGTGGGACACTCGCCGCGCTCGGGCGAGATCCGCGGCCTCGACGAGCTCGTCGGCTTCATGCGCCGATCCGAGGTCGAGGGGGAGCACACCCAGCACCTGACGACCGACCTGCTGGTGGACGTGAACGGCGACCGGGCGGCCGCCTCGGCGAACTCCCTCGTGTACTTCTTCCGCGACGGCCAAGCACCCCACCTGACGAGCGGCCTGCGACTCGACTGCACCGCGGTACGGACGCAGGCGGGCTGGCGAATCCGCGAGACACGGACCACCGTCGCCTGGATGCACGAGAAGTGACCTTTCGGCGAAAGATCCCCGTCGACAGGGCAGGCGGGGGCGTCCTGGCCGGAAAACCCGCTCGGCGTTGTCAGTGATCTCTGTTTAGCTTCGTGCGGCTCGTGTCGTCCACGAGCCTCGAGCATTCACAGGGGAGGGACTCTTGACCAGGTTCGGAAGGACGCCAAGACGCAGACGGATGGTCGTGGGGAGCTGCGTGGCGGCGTTGCTGGCCACGTCTGGCGGTACGGCGTACGCAGTGGACAACCTGCCGCCGAAGCAGCCGCTGGTCCAGGACCTCCAGTCGGAGGGCAAGGCCTGCGCGACCGGCGACGACATGCCGTACGTCCCGGAGCCTCCCAGGCTCAGCGCCATGCTGTACGACCCGGAAGAGGACAACCAGCCCTCCGAAGGCAGCCCGGTCAAGGGCGAGTTCGAAGCCTGGTGGACGGACTCCGCGGGAGTGGAGGAGCGCCGCACCTACACCACCATCACCTTGACGTCGGGGTCGCGCCAGTACTGGACGATGCCGGACGACATCCCGGCGAACACGGTCGTGTCGTGGCACGTCCGCGCGAACGACGGCGAGGCGACCTCCGCGTGGAGTGATGAGGGTGACGGCTCGGTCTGCACGTTCGTGTACGACGACGCGAGCCCTGAGAAGGCGACGATCAGCTCCCCCGAATACCCCGAGCCCGAGGACGTGTTCTGGGTGGACGGGGTGGGCGTGTACGGCCACTTCACCGTGGACTCGCCCTCCGAGGACGTGGTGTCGTACACGTACGGCTTCCTTGGTGGCCCGTACGGGACCGTCTCCGCCGAGCGGCCGGGCGCAGCTGTGACCATTCCGTACCTGCCGCTCACCGCAGGGCCCAAGTGGCTGACGATCCGCGCGATCGACCGGTCGGGCCGAAGCAGCGGGCAGTCGCAGTACGACTTCAACGTGCAGTCCGGGCGTGCCCCTGTCGCCCGCTGGAAGCTGGACGACCCGGCAGGCTCCCGCTCGGCCTCTGCCGTGACGGGGACCGTCGCCCGTGCCGGCACCGGCGTGACCTTCGGCGGCCCGGCGCCCGCGGGCACCGGATCCACCGCCACGGTCAGCCTTGACGGCAGCGGCCACGGCTTCCTCACCACGGATGCCCCGGCCGTCGACAGCCGCAGGACCTTCGCCGTCAACGCCTGGGTGCGGCCCGCCGAAACCGGTCGGAACATGACCGTCGCCAGCCAGGACACGGACGGGAAGCCAGGCTTCAGCCTTGGGCTGCGCAGCCAGGACACCGGCTCTGTCTGGTCGTTCGCCATCGCGGGCGCGCGGGTGTCCGGAGGCGCGCCCGAGACCGGCGAGTGGGCCCATCTGCTGGGGCTGTACGACGCGGAGACGCGTCGCGCGAAGCTGTACGTCAACGGCCATGAGGTCGGCACCGCCGCAGAGGCGACTCCCGCCGGGACGGCCGGAGCGTTCCAGATCGGACGCTCCCGTGGGGCTACCGGTTATCGCGACAGGTGGCACGGAGACATCGGTGACGTGCAGGTCCACGACCGGGTCGTGGTACCGGACGAGGTGGCCGGACTGGCACGGCGCAAGCCGACGCTGCTCGGCCACTGGTCGATGGACGGCGTGGTGGACGGCGCGAGCCCCGAGCAGTCGGGCGGCGTGCCGCTGCGGCTCGGCACGGGAGCTTCCGTCTACCGGGGCTCCGACAGTTCCTGCATCCCGGACCTCGACCCCGACTGCACGTACGTGCCGCCGCCGCTCGTCGGCGACGGGCATCTGCGCCTGGACGGCGAGACCGGGTTTGCCGCGTCCGACGGGCCGATCGTGGACACCGGGGACAGCTTCACCCTCGGCGTCGTCGTACGCCT
Organism: Streptomyces sp. NBC_00887; assembly: GCF_045207585.1. Classification (NCBI taxonomy): domain Bacteria; kingdom Bacillati; phylum Actinomycetota; class Actinomycetes; order Kitasatosporales; family Streptomycetaceae; genus Streptomyces; species Streptomyces sp. NBC_00887. The sequence continues at coordinate 7,734,577 of NZ_CP108788.1, read as the reverse complement.
CGCGGACTCCGAGCCGGTCCGTCCGATGACCGTGCTCTCGCAGGCCGGCGAGCACACCGACGCGTTCAAGGTGCGCTATGTGCCGTCCACGTTCACCTGGCAACTGGTGATGCCGGAGCGGGACGAGGCCGGAGCCCCCGAGACGGTGGTGTCCCAGATCGAGGGCGCGGACGGCGGCGAGGGCCAAGGCCATTCTCTCGCCGTGGTCTACGACGACGGGACCGACACGATCAAGCTCTACCTCGACGGCTACACCAATGCCGGGGCGACCGCGAGCCTCCCTGACGGCTGGCACAGCACCGGTGCCCTCCAGATCGGCCGGGCCAAAGCCGGTGACGGCTGGGGCGAGTACCTCCGCGGCGACGTGGACGAGGTACAGGCCTACTCCGGCGCGCTGCGGGACAGGGACGTGCTGGGCCTGGGCTGGGACACGAATCCCTGCCTGTGCTGATCCGTACGCGCTGAGTCGGTGAGACGCCTTCGGGCCGACGGTACGAAGCCGTCGGCCCGAAGCGTACGTTCAGCGGCCGATGCCGGCCCGGGCCCGGTGGCCCTGCGGATCAGTCGCCCGAGTGACCCCAGAAGCAGATCTCGTGAGGCCGGCCCTGTTCATCGTGCAGCACCGCGCACCGGCCGACCCATCGCGATCGGGGAAAGACGTCGAAGTCCTTGACGTGAGCGCGGGTCAGCGTGTCCGTGCCCAGTAGTTCGCGCGCCTCCTCGGCCAGGACGGGTTCCACGGTCCGGTGATCCGGGGTGTCGTCGGGGCCGATCACCTCGAGGACGTCGAGGATCGAGTGGGTGCCCGCCTCCTGCACCAGTTCGTCCTGCCAGAGTTCCTCCAGCGTCCGGGGCCTGGGCTCCCGTTCCTCCTCCGGGAGCCAGTCACCACCGTTGACCCAGTAGTAGTCCCCCGCGTCGAACACCTCGCGCCGCAACTGTTGCAGCGCCGCGTTCAGGTCCTCCTGGTACGGCACGCTGTAGTCCCAACTCGAAGCCCCCATCGGCCCTCCCCTTTCCCCGGTCGGCGGAAAGTAGCACCTCCCTCTGACACCCGGGTCCTGGGCCGAGGACGTTCCGTGGAACGGGAGTTGGGCCCCCATTTGGGCCCGAGGGCCCACTGGGAAATCGCTCTGGTGACCTACTCTCGCCGCGGGGGGTGGATGAGTATGTCCTTTCATGCTGATGTCGCCGGGGCGGGCGGGGTCGCGCGACGCGCGATGCCGCAGCAACTGGTGGTCGCGCGCTGGCTCGTGTACATGCTGTTCGGGGCGACGGTCGTGGGTGGCTTCGGCCTGCTGCTCTCCGCCGCCCAGGTTGACGCGCTGGGCGGGCTGTTGTTCGGCATGCTGCTGTACGCGGCGGCGCCCGGTGTCACCGGGTGGCTGCTCGCACGCCGGGCGTGGACGGGCGGCAACGGGGTCCGCTGGGGGCTGATCGCCGTACAGGCCTGGCTGATATCCGGCGGCCTGGCCAACCTGCGGGACGGCTCGCTCCAGGGCCTCACCCAACTCCTGCTGCCCGTCGTGATCCTGGTCTTCCTGTGCACCAAGGACTCGCGGGAGTGGTTCCGTTCGGCGTCGTCCGAACGGGAGGAGCGGCCGCCCTTCTCCCTCCCCCACATGATCACCTGGCGCCGGGACCGCGGTCAGTCCGCGGTGGAGTACACCGGCCTGGTCGTGATGGTGGTCGCCATCATCATCGCGCTGATACTGAGCGGCGTCGGCGGAGAGATGTCCGCCCGGCTGAAGGAGGCCATCTGCTCCGTGGTGGGCCAGTCCTGCCCGGCCGACAACGGTGGGGGCGACACGACCCAGGCGGGCGACGAAACGGGCGACGGCGCGGACGGTTCCACCGACGGAGGCGTGACCGGCGGTGACACGGGCGGCACCACCGGCAGCACGGGCGGCACCACCGGCGACACGGGTGGCAGCACCGGCGGACCGGCCGGCAGCACCGGCGGCGACACGGGCGGCACCACCACTGATGACACAGGCGGCACCACCGGCGGCCCGCCCGGCACCGAGGACGACGAGGGCGGCGACCCGACCGACCCGTACGAGCCGATCGGGGACGACGGAGCGTCGCAGGACGACGACGACGGCGGCGACGGCGACGGCGACGGCGACAAGAAGAAGGAATGCTCCGGCTTCTGGGGCTGCACCCTGGACCAGCTCGGCCAGGTCGGCGAGGGCATCGTCGTGGACGGTCTGTGGGGCGATGTCACCGACACCTGGGACACGATCATTCACCCGATCGACAGCGTCACCGGCCTTTGGGACTACGGCAAGACGCTCGATGACCCCTGGCACGAGGGCACCCAGGAAGCCGGCGACAAGTGGGACAGGGGCGACTACTGGGATGCGCTCACCGACTGGGGCGGGAGCGGCGTCGACGTCGTCCTGAAGCCGCTGGACGACATGTTCATCGGCGATGACGTACGCGACAGCTGGAACCGCGGCGAGGAGACCCAGGCGGTCAGCAACGTCATATGGAACGTCGGCTCGCTGTTCATCCCCGGCTACGGCGAGGTCAAGGCCGCCGCCAAACTCGGCAAACTCGGCCGCCTCGGCAAGATCGCCGGAGCCGTCACCGAGGCCGTGGACAAGGCCAAGGACGCGGCGGGCCGCGCCCGCAAGGCCGTGGGCGCCGGTGACACCAAGGGCGCCCGGGACGCTGCGGACGAAGCCCAGGACGTCGCCGACGACGCGAAGAAGAAGGTCGAGGAAGCGGGCGAGTGCACGCTCGCCGCTCTGGGCGGCGCGCGCCTCGTCCCGTACGGCGGAGGCGTCCCACGCCCACTCGGCGGGCCCGGCAGCGGCACCGTCGTCCTCGCGGCCGCCCCCGCAGCCGTTCCGGTGGGCTTCGTCGCGGAGGGCGGACCCGAACCCTGCAAGGGTGCCGAGGCGGACGACGCCCGCGAGGCTCAGGAGCAGGCGGACGAGGCGGACAGGGTGGCCGACGGGGCCGAGCTCGGCGATGTGGCCGACAAGGTCAAGAAGACGATCCTCGATGCCCGCGACAAGAGCAAGACGCCCAAGTCGGAGCGCCTCAACCTCAACGAGAAGGGCATCGACAACCTGGTCGCGAAGGCCAAGGACGATCCCGACTACAGCAGGGGCGAGTACAGCAAGGAGGAGTTGGCAGCCGCGCTGAAGGACCTCGACGACATGCTCAAGGACCCGTCCATCGACACCCAGACCCGGGGCTCGTTGGCGTCCGAGGTGCTCAAGGCCGGCGACCGGCACAAGCTGGCCGAGTCGATGGCCGAGGTCCGCGCCGCCCGGCGCGCGGCATCCGAGGCCGCCGAGGGCACCAAGGTCTACGGCGCGGTCGGCGGCAAGAAGGGCCGCCAGACCGTCGACATGGGCGACGGCACCACGGTCGATGTCAGTGCTGTGGACGACGTCGACGTCCTCTACAAGGGGAAGGACGGCAACATCCACGCCGTCGAGGTGAAGAACACCGCCAACGCCGCCACCAAGTACACCGTCCCGGCCCAGGCGAAGCGGCTCGCGGACTGGGCCAAGGAGGACGGCGCCACCCCGCCGAGGGCCGCCCGCTACGAGATCGAGCAGAAGAAGGACTGGCACAAGATCTTCGACGGCTACCAGACGGACAAGAAGAACAACGTCACGCCCGGAGGCACTCCGGCGCAGACCTTCGCCGAGAACGGGCTCGACGTCCGTATCGCCGGCCAGGACTTCACGCCGCAGCAGATCAAGGCCATGGACGACGCGTGGAACGCCAAGAGCGACGCCGACAAGCGGGCGGCGCTGGACTCCGGCAAGATGAACGACCCCAAGAGCGCGATGGATTACCTGGGAGTCTCGTGACCGCCACCGACGAAACACCGCTGCTGCCGGGGGTGCTGCAGGCCTACCCGTACCCGTGGGACAACGGCTTCATCTGGACCACGGAGAAGGAGGACGAGGAGACCCTCGCCTACGCGCGGGCCGTGCTGGAAGCCTGCCTGCCGTCCGAGCCGCTCGCCGATCCGGAGCCGCCGCAGGAGACGGTCCTCCACGACTCCGGCGACGACGCGTACCCCGAGTGGACCGAGATCCGTGCCGTCCTGCGCGAGCGCATGCCCTACGCCCGCCACGTGACGGCGGAACGCATGGCCGGGGCCGAGGCCGAGTGCGCCCGTCGCGGGCTCGCCACGGCCGGCTTCCAGGAGATCTGGACCCGCCGCATCACTGCCTGGATCGCCGAGCGGACCCTGTACTGGTGCGGCCTCATGGTCGACGACGAGGCCGCCCTCACACCGTGGCTCATGGACCTCGCCGAGCTCTACGTCCAGCGCGGCCTGGCCGCCGAGAAGGCCGTGGGCGCGCTCAGCTGCACCAGGTCCGTGCCCGAGAGCCGCGCGGCCCTCGCCCGGCTCGCCGCGTACGACGGCCTGCCCGAGGAGATCCGGGAAGCGGTCGCCTACGAACTCCGCTGACGCCCCGTACCCGACCGCCGGTCCGTACGACCGGGCCGGCGTACGCCGTCCGCCGGGAACGCCGGACGGCCCACGGACGGCCCAGCACGTCCGAAACGGCTTCGGGCCGGCGGTACGAAACCGTCGGCCCGAAGCGTGCGTTCACCGGAACAGGGCTGAACTGCCCCTACAGCACCGGCAGGAGCGCCTTCAGCTCGAAGGCCGTGACCTCGCTGCGGTACTCCTCCCACTCCTGCTTCTTGTTGCGCAGGAAGAAGTCGAAGACGTGCTCGCCCAGCGTCTCCGCGACCAGCTCGCTCTTCTCCATCAGCGCGATCGCCTCGCCCAGGTTCTGCGGCAGCGGCTCGATGCCCATCGCGCGGCGCTCGGCGTCGGAGAGTGCCCAGACGTCGTCGTCGGCGCCGGCCGGGAGTTCGTAGCCCTCCTCGATGCCCTTGAGGCCCGCGGCGAGCAGCACCGCGTACGTCAGGTAGGGGTTGGCGCCGGAGTCGATGGAGCGGACCTCCACGCGGGCCGAGCCGGTCTTGCCGGGCTTGTACATCGGGACGCGGATCAGCGCGGAGCGGTTGTTGTGGCCCCAGCAGATGTACGAGGGCGCCTCGCCGCCCGCTCCCGCGGCGCGGGTGGAGCCGCCCCAGATGCGCTTGTAGGAGTTGACCCACTGGTTCGTCACGGCGGAGATCTCCGCGGCGTGCTTGAGCAGGCCCGCGATGAAGGAGCGGCCGACCTTGGAGAGCTGGTACTCGGCGCCCGACTCGTAAAACGCGTTGCGGTCGCCCTCGAAGAGGGAGAGGTGGGTGTGCATGCCCGAGCCCGGGTACTCCGAGAACGGCTTCGGCATGAACGTCGCCTGCACGCCCTGCTCCAGCGCGACCTGCTTCATGACCAGGCGGAAGGTCATGATGTTGTCGGCGGTGGAGAGCGCGTCCGCGTACCGCAGGTCGATCTCCTGCTGGCCGGGTGCGCCCTCGTGGTGGCTGAACTCGACCGAGATTCCCATCGATTCGAGCATGGTGATCGCCTGGCGGCGGAAGTCCATGCCGACGTTCTGCGGAGTGTGGTCGAAGTAGCCGGAGCTGTCGGCGGGGGTCGGGCGGCTGCCGTCGACCGGCTTGTTCTTCAGCAGGAAGAACTCGATCTCCGGGTGGGTGTAGAAGGTGAAGCCCAGGTCGGAGGTCTTGGCGAGGATGCGCTTCAGCACGTAGCGCGGGTCCGCGAAGGAGGGCGAGCCGTCCGGCATCAGGATGTCGCAGAACATCCGCGCCGTTCCGGGGGCCTCCGCGCGCCACGGAAGGATCTGGAACGTGCCGGGGTCCGGCTTGGCGATCATGTCCGATTCGTATACACGGGCGAAGCCCTCGATGGCCGAGCCGTCGAAGCCGATGCCCTCGTCGAAGGCCTGTTCCAGCTCGGCGGGGGCGACGGCGACGGACTTGAGGTAACCGAGAACATCGGTGAACCACAGCCGTACGAAGCGGATGTCTCGCTCCTCAAGCGTCCTGAGGACGAATTCCTGCTGCTTGTCCATAGCCACATCCTTGCAGTTCAGACGGTCCGTGCACCACCGCCCGGGGTAGGGGAGACACTCCAGTATCACGACCCGGGATTTCACCCAGATTACGCACACGGTGTGAGAGAGAGCACTCGGCCACCCACTACGATCGGCGGCCAGGGTGTGCAAGGGGCGCGGAGGCGTTCCGACAGCCTTGCGCGCACCCGCTTTTCCGGCCCGTTCCGTCCCTCCCTCCCCTTGGCAGAAGGACCCGACGACATGAGCTTCGAGCGCAGGACCCGCATAGAGCAGATGCGCAAGGCCGACCGTGCGCGCGATCGCCGCAACCGTGTCGTCGCCGTAGGCCTGAGCGCCGTCGTGGTCACCGGTCTGCTCGGTTTCGGCACGTACATGCTGCTGGAGAGGTCGGAGGCGAGCGACCGGAACTCGGAGAGGCGGGCCCAGGACGCCAAGCAGACCGAGCAGGAGAAGGAGAAGCTGGCCGCCGAGCCGGTCGCGGGCGAGAAGTCCTGGGACGCGAAGAAGCTGACCCGCAACCACGTCACGACCGAGGTCACGTACCCCATGGAGCCGCCGGTGGGCGGTGACCACAATCCGGCCTGGCTGAACTGCGACGGCGTCGTATACGAAAAAGCCGTCCCGAACGTCAACGCCGTGCACGCCCTGGAGCACGGCGCTGTCTGGGTGACGTACAACGACAAGGCGGCCGACGCCGATGTGAAGAAGCTCGCGGCCCGCGTCGGGAGCACCCCGTTCTCGCTGATGAGCCCGTACGAGGGACAGGCCGGCCCGATCATGCTGAGCGCGTGGGGCAAGCAGGTCACGGTGGACGGTGCGGACGACCGGCGGGTCGCCCAGTTCTTCGCGAAGTACGTCCAGGGCAAGCAGACGCCCGAGCCGGGTGCGCCCTGTACGGGCGGGGTCGACGGGTGAGCTCGGCACGCACGCGCCGTACGCGGTGGGTGGCCGGCTCCGCCGTGGCGCTGGCCCTGCTGTGCGCCGGGGCGGCGACGGTCGCCGCCGCCCGGGACGACGGGGCGGCCCCGGCCCCCCGTACCCCCTCGGCGGAGTCGGCGGACGCGGGCTTCGCGCGCGACATGGCCGTGCACCATCAGCAGGCGGTGGAGATGTCCTTCATCGTGCGTGACGGTACGCGGGACGAGGACGTACGCCGCCTCGCGTACGACATCGCCAACACGCAGGCCAACCAGCGGGGCATGCTGCTCGGCTGGCTGGACCTGTGGGAGCTGCCGAAGACGGCACCCGCCGGGCAGGAGCCGATGGCGTGGCTGCCCGGCCACCGGCACTCCGCGCACCACACGGAGGGTTCGGAGACCGGGTTCGAGCCCCACGACGGGGCCCTCATGCCGGGCATGGCCACCAGGACCGAGCTCGACGGGCTCCGCGCGGCCCGTGGCAAGCAGGCCGAGATCCTCTTCCTGCAGCTGATGACCGACCACCACAAGGGCGGCGTCGACATGGCGCGCGGCTGCGCGGAGCAGTGCACGGTGCCGGTGGAGAAGCGCCTCGCCCAGGGCATGGCCGAGGCCCAGCAGTCCGAGCTCGACCTGATGGCGGACATGCTCGCGGCACGGGGGTCGGCACCCCGTCCCTGAGCGTCCGGCGCCCTCGGCGTGCACCCGAATGGGTGACAGCGCTCGCGTACTCCGAACGGACCCATGACGATGGGTTCGCTCGGGCCGTACGGCCGTGCCCATCGGCACGCAGGAGGAATCCCCATGACCACAGCCAAGGACATCATGCACACCGGGGCCCACTGGATCCCGGCACACGAGACGCTCGACCGCGCAGCGCAGATGATGCGCGACCACAAGGTGGGGGCGCTGCCCGTGTCCGCCAATGGTGAGCAGGACAGGATGGTCGGCATCATCACCGACCGCGACATCGTGATCAAGTGCGTGGCTTCGGGGCACGATCCGTCGAAGCTGACGGCGGGCGAGCTCTGCGACGGCACACCGCGCTGGATCGAGGCGACCGCCGACGTCGACGCGGTGCTCGAGGAGATGCAGAGCCACCGGATCCGCCGGCTGCCGGTGATCGAGAACAAGAAGCTCATCGGCATGATCAGCGAGGCGGACCTGGCGCGGCACCTCTCGGACGAGCAGGTGGCCGGCTGGGCGGAGCAGGTCTACTCCGGTTCCTGACCCCGGTACCTGCCCCGTCGCGCCCCGTCCCCGCCCTCCGTCCGCCCGTTCCCGGTTGCCGTGGGGCGGGGCGTCCCGGCCCGGCGCCCCTCCCCCGAGGGCCGTCGGGCCGTCGGGCCTCCGGCTCGCCGGGTTCCGGAACGTCGCGGTTCTTGGCCGCCCTCAAGGACATCGCGTCAGAGAGACGATTACACTGGGCGGCGTGCCTCAACTACGTCTCGCACTGAATCAGATCGACGCGACCGTCGGTGATCTTGCCGGCAACAGCGAGTCGATCGTCCACTGGACCCGGCACGCCGCCGAGCAGGGCGCCCACCTCGTGGCGTTCCCCGAGATGGTGCTGACCGGATACCCCGTCGAGGACCTGGCCCTGCGGTCGTCCTTCGTCGAGGCCTCGCGGGAGGCTCTGCGCGCACTGGCCGCCCGTCTCGACTCGGAGGGCTTCGGCGAGCTGCCGGTCGTCGTCGGGTACCTCGACCGCTCCGAGCACGCCGCACCGCGCTACGGGCAGCCCGCGGGGTCCCCGCGCAACGCCGCCGCCGTGCTGCACCGCGGCCGGGTGGCGCTGAACTTCGCCAAGCACCACCTGCCCAACTACGGCGTGTTCGACGAGTTCCGGTACTTCGTGCCGGGCGACTCGATGCCCGTCGTGCGGGTCCACGGCATCGATGTGGCGCTCGCGATCTGCGAGGACCTCTGGCAGGACGGCGGCCGTGTGCCGGCCGCCCGCGCCGCCGGGGCGGGACTGCTGCTGTCGGTCAACGCCTCGCCGTACGAGCGCGACAAGGACGACACCCGGCTCGAGCTGGTCCGCAAGCGGGCCCAGGAGGCCGGCTGCACGACCGCGTACCTGGCGATGATCGGCGGCCAGGACGAGCTGGTCTTCGACGGCGACTCGATCGTCGTCGACAGGAACGGCGAAGTGATCGCCCGCGCGCCGCAGTTCGCCGAAGGCAGCGTGATCCTCGATCTGGAGCTGCCCGCCGCCGCGGCCGAGGCGCCGTCCGGGGTCGTGAACGACGGACTGCGCATCGACCACGTGGTCATCTCCGAGGAGCCCCTGCCCGCGTACGAGGCGGAGCTGGCAGGCGGTTACGCCGAGCGGCTCGACGACGACGAGGAGCTGTACTCCGCACTGGTCGTGGGGCTGCGCGCGTACGCCGCGAAGAACGGATTCAGCAGTGTGCTGATCGGCCTCTCCGGCGGCATCGACTCGGCGCTGGTCGCGGCCATCGCCTGCGATGCGCTGGGGGCCCAGAACGTCTACGGCATCTCGATGCCGTCGAAGTACTCCTCGGACCACTCCAAGGGCGACGCGGCCGAGCTGGCCCGGCGTACCGGGCTGAACTTCCGCACCGTGCCGATCGAGCCGATGTTCGACGCGTACATGGGGTCGCTGGGGCTCACCGGTCTCGCCGAGGAGAACCTCCAGTCGCGGCTGCGCGGCACGATGCTGATGGCCGTCTCCAACCAGGAGGGCCAGATCGTGCTCGCGCCGGGCAACAAGTCCGAGCTGGCGGTCGGCTACTCCACCCTGTACGGGGACTCCGTCGGCGCGTACGGGCCGATCAAGGACGTGTACAAGACGTCGGTGTTCCGCCTCGCGAAGTGGCGCAACCGGGCCGCCGAGGAGCGCGGGCAGGTCCCCCCGATCCCGGAGGCGTCCATCACCAAGCCGCCGAGCGCCGAACTGCGCCCGGACCAGGTGGACACGGACTCGCTGCCCGACTACGACGTGCTGGACCGGATCCTGGAGATGTACGTCGACCGGGACCAGGGCATGGAAGCGATCGTGGCGGCCGGTTTCGACGCGGAGCTGGTGGCGAAGACGCTGCGGATGGTGGACACCGCAGAGTACAAGCGGCGGCAGTACCCGCCGGGCACGAAGATCTCGCCGAAGGGCTTCGGCAAGGACCGCCGCCTGCCGATCACGAACCGCTGGCGCGAGTCGAGCTGACCACGCGCGTGGGGGGCGTACACCGGGTCGGTCCGGTGTACGCCCCCCACGGGCCGGGGTGCGCGGTCAGCGCACCTCGGCCTCCTGCTTGTTGTGCGCCGAGGACCCGCCTGCCACCACACGGGAGACCTCCGGCGTACGGTCCAGCAGACCCGCCGTGGCCGCCACCGCGAGACCGACGACCGCCAGCGCCGCACCGACCAGCGCCGGTGACGTCCAGCCCCAGCCCGCCGCGATGGCCACGCCGCCGAGCCATGCGCCGCCCGCGTTGGCCAGGTTGAAGGCGGAGTGGTTGGACGCGGACGCGAGCGTGGGGGCGTCCTTGGCCTTGTTCATCACCAGCATCTGCAGCGGCGTGGTCGTCATGAAGCCGATCCCGCCGAGCAGCACCACCATCACCAGCGCCGCCCACTGCACGTGCACGGTGAAGGGGAAGACCACCAGCACGACGGCCAGGGCGGCCAGTGATCCGTAGAGCGTGGGCCGCAGCGCCCGGTCGGTCAGCGGTCCGGCCGCCAGGGCGCCCAGGGTCATCCCGATGCCGAAGAGCGCCAGGACGAGCGTCACCGAGGACTCGCCGAAGCCCATCGCCTCGGTCGTCATGGCCGAGAGGTACGAGTAGACGGCGAAGACACCCGCGAAACCGAGGACAGCGGTGAGCAGGCCGAGCAGCACCTGCCGGTTGCCCATGGCCTTCATCTCGCGCCCCAGGCCCTGGTGGGAGTCGACGGGCATCTGCGGTACGAGCCGGGCGAGCGCGGCCATGGCACCCAGCCCGATCACCGAGACCACGACGAACGTGGCGCGCCAGCCGAGGTGCTGGCCGAGCAGGGTCGCCGCCGGTACGCCGACGATGTTGGCGACGGTCAGGCCGAGGAACATGGTCGCCACGGCGCGGGCCTGCCGCCCGTCCGGGACGAGCCGCGCGGCGACGACGGCTCCGACCCCGAAGAACGCCCCGTGCGGCAGTCCGGCCAGCAGTCGTCCTGCCAGCAGCCAGCCGAAGTCGGGGGCGAACGCCGAGGCGAGGTTGCCGATGGTGAAGAGGGCCATCAGCAGCAGGAGCATCCGCTTGCGCGGAACCCGTGAGCCGATGGCGGTGAGCAGCGGGGCGCCCAGGACGACGCCGATCGCGTATGCGGAGACGAGGTAACCGGCGGTGGGCACGGACGTTCCCAGATCGTCCGCGACGTTGGGCAGCAGGCCCATCATCACGAACTCGGTGGTGCCGATGCCGAAGGCGCTCACAGCGAGGGCGAGCAGGGCCAGGGGCATGGAGGGGGCCTTTCGGAACGAGGGAGGGAGCGTCGGCTTCATTGCCGGTCCGGATTAAGTATTCAGCCGGAACAAAGTGTCGCAGACCTTTAGTGCCCGGAGGTGAACGAGCCGTTGCGGCGGGGTGCGGAACGAACACCCCCGCCGCTGCTCGGTGACGTCGGCATGGCTGGTCAGGATACGTGCGGTGACCTGCCTGCCCGGGTCGGGAACGAGGAGACCTCGTCCGCCCGGTGAAGAAGATCACGGGTGGAGTCGTGCCGCGTCCGGGGCAGGAAGCGGGACCGCTCGCGCGACAGCGCCCCCCGCCACCGCCCCCGCGAGCGCCAGGCACATCAGCAGGGCGCTCACCCAGACCGGTGCGCGGAAGCCGAAGCCCGCTCCGAGGGCCAGGCCGCCCAGCCAAGGGCCCAGCGCGGCGCCCACGTTGAAGGCAGCCGTGGCGAAGGAGCCCGCCAGGGTCGGGGCGTCGGGGGCCTGGTGGAAGACCCGGGTGATCAGCGCCGTACCCGTACCGAAGGCGAACGCGCCCTGGAGGAGGATCAGGGCGAGCGCGGCCACCGGGTTCCCTGCGGTCAGTGCGAGGGCCGCCCAGCCGGCGGCCGGCGCGACCATGCCGACGGCCACGACGGCGCCCGGCCTGGCGTCGGCGATCCGGCCCGCCAGGGTGACGCCGGCGAACGAGCCCACGCCGAACAGGGCGAGGACGGCGGGGACCCAGCCTGCGCCGAGGCCGGAGACCCGGGTGACCAGCGGCTCCAGGTAGGAGAACGTACGGAAGGTCGCCCCCTGTACGAGCGCCATCACCAGCAGGGTGAGCAGCAGACGGGGGCGGGCCAGGGCACGCAGTTCGCTGCGGGCGCTCACCTGCGCCACGTCGTGCGGGCGCCCGCCGGGAATCGTCCACAACAGTGCGAGGACCGCCGGTACTGAGGCGAGGGCCACAGCCCAGAACGCCGAGCGCCAGCCCCACAGTTCACCGAGCATCGCACCGGCCGGCACCCCCACCACACAGGCGACGGTCACCCCGCCGACGACCACGGCGCTGGCCCTCGCCCGCAGGTGCGGTTCGACCATGGCCGACGCGGTGACCAGGGCCACCGCCCAGAAGCCGGCGTTGGCCAGCGCCCCGGCCACCCGTGTCGCCAGCAGCACCCCGTAGCCGGGGGTCAGCGCACCCACCACATGGGAGGCGATGAACACGCCGAGGAGGAACAGCAGCGCACGGCGCCGGGGCCAGGTGCGGCCCGCCAGGGCGGTGAGCGGTGCGCCGATCACCATCCCGATCGCGAAGGCCGAGGTCAGCAGCCCGGCGGCGGCCAGTGAGACGTCGAGGTCGGTGGCGATGCCCGAGAGCAGGCCGGACAGCATGAACTCCGATGTGCCCTGGGCGAAGACCGCCAGCCCGAGCACGTGGACAGCAAATGGCATGGGAAGAAGACCCCTTGTACGGAACCGTCGGAGGAACGAGCGGTGTTCGTCGGGGGTGCGGGCCGCGCCCGTCCGTGCGCGCAGGGGCGCGTGGAACGGCAACGCGGTGGAATGCCCGGTGTTCTCACGGACAGGGGAGTCGGCCCACACCGCCGCGGAATCCGGCGGTGGTCGACGACGCGACAGGGGGAAGGCTCACCGACCGCTGAGGTCAGAGCCTTTCGGCGCTGCGGGTCGGCCACCGGCGGACCGGTGGCGGGAGTCTGTCGGACTCGGGGCTGGGCATGGGGAGAAAGTACCCGCCGGGGCTCAGAGTTCCACGCGTGCGGCGATCGGGAGGTGGTCGCTGTCCGTGGCCGGGAGGGTCCAGGACGACAGGGGTTCGACGCCCCTCACCATGATCTGGTCGATTCGGGCCATCGGGAACGACGCCGGCCAGCTGAAGCCGAAGCCGTCGCCCGCCGCGCCCTGGGTGGAGCGCATCTGGGCGGTGACCGCGTTCAGGGACCGGTCGTTCATGGTGCCGTTGAGGTCGCCGAGCAGGGCCACCCGCTCGATCCGCTCGTCGGCGATCGCCTCACCCAGGGCGTCGGCGCTCTTGTCCCGCTGGTTGGCGGTGAAGCCCGCGTGCAGCTTGACCCGTACGGACGGGAGGTGTGCCACGTACACCGCGATCGGGCCGTCCGGCGTGGTCACCGTGGCGCGCATCGCGCGGGTCCAGCCCAGCTTGATGTCGACGGGGCGGGCGTTCGTCAACGGGTACTTGCTCCACAGGCCGACGGTGCCCTGTACCGAATGGTGCGGATAGCGGGCGGCGAGGGCCTTCTCGTACGCGGCCACCTTGCCGCCGGGCAGTTCCTGCAGGGCCACGACGTCCGCGCCGGATCCCGCGACCTGCTGGGCGGTGCCCGCGGGGTCGGGGTTGCCGGCGTTCACGTTGTGCGTGGCGACGGTGAGGTCTCCGCCGGTTCCCGACTTGTCGGCGAACAGGAGGCCGCCGAACAGGTTGAGCCAGACCACGGCCGGCAGGAGCACGGCGATCAGAGCGGTCGCCGAACGCCGGACGAGGCCGAGGAGCAGCAGCAGCGGCACGAGGAGGCCGAACCAGGGCAGGAAGGTCTCGATGAGGCTGCCCGTGTTGCCGATGGTGTTGGGGATCTCCGCGTGGAAGATCATCATCAGGGTCAGGAGGACCGAGCAGAACGCGAGGAGGATGCCGCGCCGCCAGATTCCGGGGTCCGCCGCCAGTCTGTGGCGCAGTGCTCGGAGGCGGGGCCCGGGTCCCTGCGGACCCGTGCCGGCGTTCTCGGTGTCCGCCCTGTACGCCTGCACCATTGCGCTGTCCTCACTGCCTTGCCGTACACATCGCCGCGCCTCACGACCCTAGGCGATGGGCGACGCTATTCGTGCCGTCGACGACGGCCGTACTGCCATCAGGACGACGGATGTGGCGTCGTGGGTTCCGGCCGGAAGGGTGGTTGTGGTGGCTTGTGACAGAACGCTCACACAGGAGCCGTCGTCGGCTTCCCTGCTGTGACCTGCGGTTTCGGTGCGAGGCCCTGGAGCAGTATCCCGATGATGCGGTCGGCGAGGTCCTCGGGCAGGGGTGCGTCGGGGCGGTGGACGGTGCGTACGAGCATGGGGCCGAGGAACAGGTCGTCCATCAGCTCCGCGTCGAGGTCGTCGCGGAGCTCGCCCGCGTCCACGGCCCGTTGCACGGCGGCCAGCATGGCGACGCGGCGCGGCGCGATCACCGTGCACTGGTACTCGGTCCACAGCTTGGGGTGGCTCTTCATCTGCGCGAACACGTTGTGCAGGAGTACGGAGGAGCGCTGGGCGAGGCCACGCGTACGCATGGATTCCAGCAGGAGGCGGAGGTCCGCGAGGCCTTCGGTGCCGGAGACGGTGGGGTCGGCGGGTTCGATGTCGCGCAGGACGTCGACGAAGAGCTCCTCCTTGCCGCTCCAGCGGCGGTAGATCGTGGCCTTGCCGACGCCCGCGGTGCGGGCGATGCGCTCGATGGACAGGCCGGCGAGGGGTTCACCGGCCTCCAGGAGCTCCACGACGGCGTCGAGGATCGCCCGCTCGGCGGCTGCGCTGCGGGGGCGGCCGCGGCGGGGTTCGGGGTCCTGGCCGTGAGGGTCCTGTCCGGGTGAGTCCTGGCCGGGTGAGTCCTCGGCCCGGTCCTGTGCATGGTCCTGTGCCGCCTGCACGTGGGTCACCTCTCGCCGCGCCGTCCACCGCTCGTCGTTCGCCGTTCATCCTGATTCTCGCCGACCGGCGGGGGGTGGGGCGACCGCCGGGGCGGGGATCGGGTGCCGGGTTCGTCCGACGTGACGCTTGCCTCAATCGCCGGACGGGCTCGAAGCGGCCTTGTCGTCCTCCGTCGCCGGGGCTGCCCGGTTCTCGTCCCGGCCCGGAGCCTGCTGCCTGCCCGGCAGGAACAGGCCCACCACCACAGCACCTATCAGGGCCACCGCCGCCGAGCCGAGGGCCGTGACGTGCATCGCCGAGATGAACGCCTCGTTCGCCGCAGCGACGAGCGGCTTGCCCGCCGGGCCCAGTTTCGCCGCGACGCCGAGGGTCGCCTCGATCGACTCGCCCGCCACGTCCCGCGCAGCGGCCGGGACGCCTGCGAGGTGGCCCTCGATGTCACCGCGGTAGACCGTGGACAGCACCGAGCCGAGCACCGCGATACCGAGCGCCCCGCCGACCTGGCGGAACGTGTTGTTGACGGCCGAGCCGGAGCCTGCCCGTTCGCGGGGCAGGGCCTGCATCACGGCGACGGTGACCGGCGGCATGATGTGCGCCATTCCCGTGCCCTGCACGAAGAAGACGACGCACATCACCCAGACCGGGGTGTCCGCGTCGAAGAGCGCGAAGGCCGCGAGGCCGCCCGCGACCAGCAGCATGCCGACGGTGCAGACCGCACGGGCACCGAACCGGTCGACGACCAGCCGGGCGCGTGGCGCGAAGATCATCTGGGCGGCGGCGAGCGGCAGGATGAGCAGTCCGGACTGCAGGGCGCTGTAGCCACGCACGCTCTGGAGGTAGAAGGCGGAGAAGAAGGTGACGCCCATCAGCGCGAAGAAGACCAGCGCGATGGCGGCGACGGCGGCGGAGAAGGCCGGCTCCCTGAAGTACGAGATGTCGATGGAGGGGTGGCTGCTGCGCTTCTCGTGCCACACGAAGACCGCCAGCACCACCAGCCCGCCGGTCAGCGGTGCGAGCACCGTGAGGTCGGCGAAGTCGGCGAGTTCGCCGCCGCGGATGATGCCGTACACCAGAAGGACCAGGCCGACGATGGACAGGACGACGCCCAGCGGGTCGACCCGGCCGGGGTTCGGGTCCCGGGAGTCCGGTACGAGGGCGACCATGGCGATCAGCGCGACGATCACCACGGGGACGTTGACCAGGAAGATCGAGCCCCACCAGAAGTGCTCCAGGAGCAGCCCGCCGGTGATCGGGCCGATGGCGATGCCGAGGCCGACGCTGCCGGCCCAGATGCCGATGGCCTTGGGCTGCTCGTCGCGCTCGAAGACGTTCATCAGGACGGCGAGCGTGGCGGGCATCACGAACGCCGCGCCGAAGCCCATCAGGGCACGCCAGGTGATGAGCTCGCCGGGCGAGGTGGAGAGCGCGGCCAGGCCGGAGCCGATGCCGAAGACCAGGATTCCGGCCAGCAGCACCTTCTTGCGGCCGATGCGGTCGCCGAGCAGGCCCGCGGTGAAGAGCAGTCCCGCGAAGACGAGCGTGTAGGAGTTGATCGCCCACTCGAGCTCGCTCTGGGTGGCGCCGATGCCGGTCGGTGCCGGGGTGGCGATCGTCTTGACCGCCACGTTCAGGATCGAGTTGTCCAGCACCACGATGAGCAGGCTGAACATGAGAACGGTGAGGATCGCCCAGCGGCGGCGGTGGACCGCTTCCGGGACACGGGACTCGGCGGCAGGGGCGCCGGACGGTATGGACATGGCGACGACCCTAGCCCGTTTTCGATACGAGACCGTCTCGTATTGGAAAGTCTTTACCCGGTCGCCGGGGCCCACTTCCCGGGAGCGGCCCCGGGATGCCACCATGGAAGGGATCCGGGGACGCCGTCAGGGCGCCACGAGATGACGAAGGAGCCGTTGGCCATGTCGCTTCAGGCTGCGCAGAATCAGAACACCACCGCCCCAGCAGGTCCCTCCCCCTCCGCCGGCAAGGCGTTGTACGGAGGAAAGAGCACCCGCCGCATCACCGTCCACGACATCGCCGCAGCCGGTGAGCGCGGCGAGAAGTGGCCCATGCTCACCGCCTACGACGCGATGACCGCGTCCGTCTTCGACGAGGCCGGCATCCCGGTCATGCTCGTCGGCGACTCCATGGGCAACTGCCACCTCGGGTACGAGACGACCGTTCCCGTCACGATGGACGAGATGGCCATGCTCTCCGCCGCCGTCGTACGGGGCACCAAGCGCGCCCTCATCGTCGCCGACCTGCCCTTCGGGTCCTACCAGGAGGGACCCGTCCAGGCCCTCCGCAACGCCACCCGGCTGATCAAGGACGCCGGCGTCGGCGCGGTCAAGCTGGAGGGCGGCGAGCGCTCCCACGAGCAGATCCGGCTGCTGGTCGAGGCCGGAATCCCGGTCATGGGCCACATCGGCCTGACCCCGCAGTCCGTCAACGCCATGGGCTACCGGGTGCAGGGCCGCGGCGAGGAGGCCGCGCAGCAGCTGCTGCGCGATGCGAAGGCGGTGCAGGACGCGGGCGCGTTCGCCGTCGTCCTGGAGCTCGTACCGGCCGAACTGGCCGCCGAGGTGACCCGCACCCTGCACATCCCGACCGTCGGCATCGGTGCCGGACCGGACACGGACGCCCAGGTGCTGGTCTACACCGACATGGTCGGGCTGACCGGCGGCAAGGTGCCCCGCTTCACCAAGCAGTACGCGAACATGCGCCAGGTGCTCGAAGACGCCGCGAAGGAATTCGCCGACGAGGTCGTCGGCGGAACGTTCCCGCAGCCGGAGCACACCTTCCACTGACGCCCCTCTGACCACTGCCGCACCACCGACAGCCCGCCGACTCCCCCATCGGCGGGCTGTCGCCCTGCTGTGGGTCTGCGGTAGGTCCGCTGTCAGCGGCTTGTCGGTGACTTGTCGGTGACGGCTGATGTCATGGTGGACATGACGCGAAACGACAAGAACCCCAGGAACGGCACGAACGCCGTCGAGGTGCGGGGGCTGGTCAAGCACTACGGCTCGACCAAGGCGCTGGACGGCGTGGACCTCGATGTGCGCGAAGGCACCGTTCTCGGTGTGCTCGGGCCCAACGGCGCCGGCAAGACCACCCTCGTACGCTGCCTCTCCACCCTGATCCTGCCCGATGCCGGGCACGCGGTCGTGGCGGGCTACGACGTGGTGAAGCAGCCCAGGCAGCTGCGCCGCACCATCGGCCTGACCGGGCAGTACGCCTCGGTGGACGAGAAGCTGTCCGGCTGGGAGAACCTCTACATGATCGGGCGGCTCCTCGACCTGCCGCGCAAGAAGGCCAGGTCCCGCGCCGACGAGCTGCTGGAGCGCTTCTCGCTCACCGACGCGGCGAAGAAGGCCGCGATGGACTACTCCGGCGGCATGCGGCGCCGGCTGGACCTGGCCGCGTCCATGATCGGCAGCCCGGCCGTGCTCTACCTGGACGAGCCGACGACGGGGCTCGACCCCCGTACCCGCAACGAGGTCTGGGACGAGGTGCAGCGGATGGTCGCGGAGGGGGCGACCGTGCTGCTCACCACCCAGTACATGGAAGAGGCCGAGCAGCTCGCCGACGAGCTCACGGTCATCGACAAGGGCAAGATCATCGCCCGGGGCGGTGTCGACGAGCTGAAGGCCAAGGTCGGCGGCCGCACCCTGCAGATCCGGCCCTCCGACCCGGACCGACTCGCCGCCATGGCGCAGGCGATCAGGGAGGCCGGACTCGACGGGGTCTCCGGCGCCCAGGCCGTCCCCGACGAGGGCCTGCTGTACGTGCCGATCCTCAGCGACGAGCAGCTGACCGCCGTGATCGGCCTGCTCGGCACCCGGGGCTTCTCCCTCGCCCATGTCGCCACCGCTCTGCCCAGCCTGGACGAGGTCTTCCTCGCCATCACGGGCGACAAGGCCACCGTCACCGACACGATCCCCCAGGAGGTCGCGGCATGAGCACGACGACTCTGACGCCCACCCCCACCGACGCGGCCGCTTCCGCACCGGTCACGAAGCTCCACGGCGAGGGCCGGATCGGGCTGCGGAACAACCTGCGCCACATCGGGGCACTGGTGCGGCGCAATCTGCTCCAGATCAAGAAGGATCCGGAGTCGATGTTCGACGCGCTCCTGATGCCGGTCATCTTCACGCTGCTGTTCGTGTACGTCTTCGGCGGCTCGGTCGGCGGCAGCATGGGCGGCGGCCGGCAGGAGTACCTCAACTACCTGATCCCCGGCCTGATGGCGATGATGGGCATGAACATCGCCATGGCGGTCGGTTCCGGTGTCAACGACGACTTCCGCAAGGGGGTCATGGACCGGTTCCGCACGATGCCGATCGCCCGCTCCTCGGTGCTCATCGCGAAGATCGTGGTCGAGCTCGGCCGGATGATGGTCGCCACGCTGATCCTGCTGGGCATGGGCTTCGCGCTCGGCATGGAGCTCCAGGAGTCGGTGCTCGGGCTGATCGGCGCGATCGCCCTGTCGGCCGCGTTCGGCGCCGCCATCATGTGGATCTTCATCCTGCTCGGACTGACCATGAAGACGGCTCAGGCCGTCCAGGGGATGGGGATGCTCGTGCTGATGCCGCTCCAGTTCGGTTCGTCCATCTTCGCTCCGACCCAGACGATGCCCGGCTGGCTCCAGACGTTCACCGACTACAACCCGCTGTCCAACCTGGCCGACGCCGCCCGCGCCCTGATGATGGGCGGCCCGCTCGCCCACTCGGTCTGGGTGACGCTCGGCTGGACCGTGGTCATCACCGCGGTGATGGCTCCGCTCGCGGTGTCCAAGTTCCGCAAGAAGTCCTGATCACGGGCCGGAGTCCTGCTCCCGCACGTATGCGTCCGTAAAGGCGGTGGCCTCCTCCAGTGCGAGGCCGCCGCCTTCGGCGTACGCGGTCTCGAAGGCGGCGTCGTCCGCCAGTCCCGCCCGGACGACCTCTTCCGCCGCATCCCGGTTACTGCGCTCCGTCAGCGTGGGTACGTGACCGGCCGGCAGCAGTACCGCGTGCAGGCCGAGCAGCCGCGCCGCGTCCCTGCACCGCCGCTCTCCGCCGAGACCGCCCAGGGCCCATGCGACGGCGACCAGGTGCAGGGACGACATCTGTGGTGCCACCATCTGCGACATCGAACCCTGCGATTTCTCCAGCGCGCGGCAGGCCCGGTTCAGGGCACTGGCGTAATCGCCGTCGAGGTTGTCCAGCCAGGCCTGCATGCCCAGCACGAAACCCTCGAAGATCGCCACCGTCTCCGATCCGAACTCCTTCCGCAGTGCGCCGAGTTGCTCGCGCGCCTCCGTGGTGCGGCCGGTCCGCCCCAGCCACAGGGCGAGGTAGAGCCGGGCTGCGGGCATCGCCTCGTGCCCGGCCTGCCGTCCCTTGGCGAGCACCTCACGCAGGATGGACTCCCC
The DNA here is from genome assembly GCF_045207585.1 of Streptomyces sp. NBC_00887. Classification (NCBI taxonomy): domain Bacteria; kingdom Bacillati; phylum Actinomycetota; class Actinomycetes; order Kitasatosporales; family Streptomycetaceae; genus Streptomyces; species Streptomyces sp. NBC_00887. Next base: position 7,714,162 of record NZ_CP108788.1, on the reverse strand, counting down.
CTCCTCGCCCCGGCCGATCTCGAGGAGAGCGGAGGCGTAGCGGGCCCGCAGCAGCGCGACCTGGGTCTGGGCACCGAGCTGCTCAGCGTAGGTGACCGCGGTACGGAAGTCCTCGGCCGCGGATGCACTGTCGCCGGCGCGCTCATGGGCCTCGCCCCGGGAGGAGAGCGCTTCGGCGGAGCCCCAGGCATCACCGACGCGTACGAAGATGTCCAGGCTCTCGTTCGCGTCCTGCCGGGCTTCGCCCGCCCAGTCGGGGCGGTTGGCCAGCACGTTGGCCCGCATCTGCAGCGCGGCGGCCAGCTCCCATTCATAGCCGAACTCCCGGCAGGCGCGCACCGTCTGGTCCATGAGCTCGCGCAGCCGGTCGGGCTCGCCGGTGAACAGGATCGCGAACAACCAGAGGGATCCCGGCGTACGGCAGGTCTGCGGCTGGCCCGGCCGGTAGGTCCGGGCGATCGCCTTCAGGCGCTTCCTGCCCTCGTCCGTGGTCCATTCGTTGCCCGAGTGGTCCATATTGGCCAGCCGGATCAGCCGTACACCACGCCTGGCCTCCTCGGTCTGGTCGGGCTCCATCGGGGGCGGCCTGTCGGTGCACCGTTCCAGCAGGGAGGGTGCCGGTTCGACGGGCTCGGTGAACGGATCGGGGCCGAGGGCAGCCGCGGCGTCGGCCCAGTGGCGGGCGTCGGCCCGCAGGTCGCGCATCTGCCAGTACCAGCCGAGAGAGAGGACGAGGCAGAGGAGCTCCTGTTCGTCCTGGGCGGCCTCGGCGCGGCGCAGGGCGGTGCGCAGATTCTCGTACTCGCGCTGGAACAGATCGAGGGCGGACTGCTGACCAGCACCCCGGAGCTCCGGGTCGGCGAGGCGGGCGAGCTCCCGGTAGTGGACGAGATGCCGCCGCTCGACGGCGGCCCGCTCCCCCGCCTCGTCCAGCCGGTCCGATGCGTACTCGGCAACGGTCTCCAGAAGCCGGTACCGCATCCCGCCGTCGTTGCCGGGGGCGGCGACGACCAGGGACTTGTCGACCAGGGAGCCGAGGAGCGGCGCGACGTCGCGGGCGTCGACGCCCGCGACGGAGCAGACCTCCTCGGCCGCGGTGAGGGCGGAGTCTCCGGCGAACACCGAAAGCCGGCGCAGCACGGCACGTTCGGCCGTGTCAAGGAGCTCCCACGACCAGTCGACAACGGCCCGAAGGGTCTGCTGGCGCGGCAGTACGGTGCGGCTGCCACTGGTCAGCAGACGGAACCGGTCGTCGAGACGGTCGGCGATCTGGCGCGGACCGAGCATGCGCAGCCGTGCCGCCGCCAGTTCGATGGCGAGCGGCAGCCCGTCAAGGCGGTGGCAGATCTCGGCGCAGGCGGCCTCGGTCCCGGGATCCGCGTCGACCCGGAAGCCGGGCCTGGCGGCGCTCCCCCGGTCGGCGAGCAGGCGCAGCGCTATGGGGTCGGGGAGCGGGTCCACGGGCCGCAACAGCTCGCCAGGCACGCCGAGGGGCTCGCGGCTCGTCGCCAGGACGGTGAGGCCGGGGCAGTGGGCGAGGAGGTGGTCCGCCAGCCCGGCCGCCGCCTCGATCACATGCTCGCAGTTGTCGAGCAGAAGGAGCATGCGGCGACCGGAACAGTGCTCGGTGAGACGTGTGAGCGGGTCCCCGGCCGTGCGGTCGGAGCCCCGCTCCACGGCGCGGAGCCCCTCGGCTCCCGCGCCCCGCAGCACGGTCTCGCGGGCGCCGAGCGCGCTCAGTACGGCGTCGGCGACCGCCGCCGGGTCGTCGACGGGGGCGAGCTCCGCCAGCCAGACCCCGTCGGGCCAGGACGCCGAGGCCGTCTCGGCCGCCTCCTGGGACAGCCTGGTCTTGCCCGCGCCTCCGGGGCCCAGCAGGGTGACCAGGCGCGCCCGGGAGAGGTCCTCGCGGAGGGCCGCGATGTCGGTCTCGCGGCCGACGAAGCTGGTGAGCCTGGCCCGCAGGTTTCCGTGCGGGGCGGGGGAGGGCGCCGGTTCCGGCCGGGGCCGGTCCTGGTGCAGCAGTTCCTCGTACAGCCGGCGCAGCTCGGGTCCCGGCGAGGAGCCCACGCGCTCGGCGAGCGCGGTCCGCGCCTCCCCGTACGCCGCGAGTGCCTGGGCGGTTCGCCCGGCGGCCTGCAGCGCCCTGATGCGCAGGGCCTGCAGGGGTTCGTCGATCGGGTGGTCTGCACAGAGCGCGGCGAGTTCGGGCAGGGCCTCGTCGGGGCGGCCCAGCGCGAGGACGGCGGTGATCCTGGTGCGGCGGGCCTCGAGGCGCCGGGCCTCCCACCGGACGGCGGCAGCGGCACGGTCGGGCAGGTCGGTGAGGGCGGGCCCGCGCCACAGGGCGAGCGCGTCGTCGAGGACCGTGGCGGCCTTCGCCGCGTCGCCGTCCTCCAGGGCCCGCGCACCCTCCCCCACGAGCCGCTCGAAGCGGTGCAGGTCCACGGCGTCGGGGTCGGCGGCGAGCCGGTAGCCGTTCTCCACGGAGCCGATGGCGTCCCGGCCGAGCGCACGCCTGAGGCGGCCCACGAGTGCCTGCAGGGCGCCCACGGCATCGGCGGGCGGATCGCCGTCCCACACCTCGTCGACGAGAACCGTCGCCGGGACCGTGCGCCCGGGGCGCAGGGCGAGCACCGTGAGCAGGGCGCGCAGCCGCGCCCCGCCGAGGGCCACGGCCGTGCCGTCGTCGCGGAAAGCCTGGGTGGTACCGAGAATGCCGTAGTGCACGCGCCCATTGTCCGTGACGGCTCCGCACTTCGTGGAACTACCACCCGACCGCGGGACGTTCTCGCCCTGTCACCCGTACGGTCGGGGCTCGCCGCCTGCCGTCCAGCACCCAGGAGTTCCGCCGATGACCACCGCCTTCCGCCGCAGCGACCGGCGGGTCAGTCCGATCTTCCTCGGGATCGTCGCCGTCATGGCCGTCTCGGGCTGGGCGGTGTGGACGGACTTCGCCGGCGAGACGGGCTTCGCGGTCTTCCTCTTCGTCACCGCGGCCTGGATCGTGTCGCTTTGCCTGCACGAATACGCGCACGCGCGCACCGCGCTGCACAGTGGCGACATCACAGTTGACGCAAAAGGGTATTTGACACTCAATCCACTCGCTTACACCCATGCCCTGCTCAGTATCGTGCTGCCCGTGCTCTTCGTGATCCTGGGCGGCATCGGACTGCCGGGCGGTGCGGTCTACATCGAGCGGGCCCGTATCACCGGCCGCTGGAAGCACAGTCTCATCTCGGCCGCGGGCCCCCTGACGAACGTCCTGTTCGCGATCGTCTGCACGGCGCCGTTCTGGCTGGACGCGCTGGAAGGGGTCCCGCTGTCCTTCCGCCTGGCCCTGGCGTTCCTGGCGCTGCTCCAGGTGACGGCCGCCGTCCTGAACTTCCTGCCGGTCCCGGGGCTGGACGGCTACGGCGTGATCGAGCCGTGGCTCTCGTACAAGGTCCGGCGGCAGGTGGAGCCGTTCGCGCCGTTCGGGCTGATCGCGGTCTTCGCGCTGCTGTGGATCCCGGAGGTGAACGGGGTCTTCTTCGACGCGGTCGACGCACTGCTGCGGGGGCTGGGCGTCAGCGAGGTCGAGACGTACTGCGGGCTCGACACGTACCGCTTCTGGCGGGAGTGGTTCGGCGACCAGGACCCGGGCTGCTCGGTGCTCGGGGCGTGAGCGGCTAGCTCCCGGCCGCCGCGCTCTCCACCCTGTGCTTGCGGATGTAGAACCACGCCATGTTCGAGGAGAGGCCGGCCAGCAGCACCCAGATGATCCCGAGGAAACTGCCCTGGGCGAAGGAGACCACGGCAGCGGCGACGGCGAGAACGCAGACGACGAGGGCGTAGATGGCGAGGCGGGGCATGAGGGCTGGTGCTCCTGTCCGGGGATGGTGCTCGGTCCCGTCCAGTGTCCCTCATGCCCGTTCCTGCTCCGGGCACGGGCTCACACGTCGGTGGCGCGCAGCCCCGCGTGTGCCTTGTAGCGGCGGTTGACGGAGATCAGGTTGGCGACGAGCGACTCGACCTGGTGCGCGTTGCGCAGCCGGCCCGCGAAGACGCCGCGCATACCGGGGATACGGCTCGCGAGTGCCTGCACGGTGTCGGTGTCGGCGCGTGCCTCGCCGAGCACCAGGACGTCGGTGTCGATCTCCTCGATCGTCTCGTCCTGGAGCAGTACCGCGGACAGGTGGTGGAAGGCTGCGGTGACCCGGGAGTCGGGCAGCAGGGCGGCGGCCTGCTCGGCGGCGCTCCCCTCCTCGGGCTTCAGGGCGTAGGCGCCCTTCTTGTCGAAGCCGAGCGGGTTGACGCAGTCGACGACGAGTTTGCCCGCGAGCTCCTCGCGCAGCGACTCGAGCGTCTTGGCGTGTCCGTCCCACGGGACGGCGACGATCACGACGTCGCTGCGGCGCGCACATTCCGCGTTGTCCGCGCCCTCGACGCCGTGGCCCAGCTCGGCGGCGGCGGCTTCCGCACGGTCGGCGGCACGGGAGCCGATGACGACCTTGTGACCGGCGCGGGCGAAGCGGTAGGCCAGGCCGCGGCCCTGGGGGCCCGTTCCGCCGAGTACGCCGATGGTCAGCCCGGACACGTCGGGAAGGTCCCAGGGGTCCTTGGCGGGGGGCTTGGGTGCGCTGCCGCTCTCATTCGTAGTCATGGCGCCGACCCTACTGCGAGGTAGCCGGGGCGACTCTGCGACGGAGGACACGGCGGCCCGCCCTGCTGGGCTCCCCGCCGGACAGGCCGGACCCCGTTCGAGTGCTTGAACCCCAAGGAGCCACCTGCGGAGATGAGTTGGGGCATGATGCCGGGCCATGGATGCCGTACGCGTCGCGCTGCTGCGTGAAGTACTCGCCGGGACCGAGTGGCCCGCGGCGACCCGTCGGTTCGCCAGGGCCCTGCGGTCCTCGGTCGTGCCGCAGGGCGGCGGGCTGCTGCTGGTGGGGACCGAGGCGTACGAGCCGTGGCACATGGCCGCGCATCTGGTCGACGAGTCCACGTGGTCGGGTCTGCCGCAGCTGCGGCCCACCCTCGTGCGGCACCGGGTGGAGCAGGGCGATCCGGCGCACCTGGCCGTCGGACTGGGCCGGATCGAGGCGGCCGGGCGGGGCGAGACCCTGCTCGTGGTGGCCCCGGAGCGGCCCGGCGGCGGGCTGCTGGAGCGGGTGCACGACGCACGCCGGGCCGGGGCGACGGTGCTGACGCTGGACAGTGGTGACGCGGAGGTGCGGGGGCTCGCCCATGAGTCGCTGACGGTGGGCGACGGGGACGACGTGGACCTGGACACCGTGCAGCACCTGGTCAGCGCGGCGGCCGGGGAGAACGGCGCGCCTTCCCCGCGAGGGCGCCGCACGTTCCGGGACCGGCTGTCACGGCTGGCCGACCAGCTGACGGCCCCGCCGCCGGCCCGCTGGTAACGGGTTCCGGCCGGGCGGGGCGGCGTGTGTCGCTCCGGTCGCGCTGCTGGCTGCGGCGCTGCCGAAGCTGCTCACGTACGATTCCGGGACGGACGAGGACGCGGCGCGCAGGCGGGCGGCGTCCCCCGGTCCCGCCGGGGTCCGGGGGTACGAGGCCCCTAGGGCTCCGGGGTCTCCTCCGTGCGGTCGTGCCACTTCGGGTCGTTCTCCCACTCCAGATTCCGCTCACGCGCCGTGTCCATGGCGTGCTGCGCGTCCCCGCGGGAGGCGTACGGGCCGAAGCGGTCCTTCGCCGGGCACTCGGGGCCCTCCTCGACCTTCTTGTGCTCCAGGCAGTAGTACCATTCGCCCGGTTTGCCGACCGTGCGCTTCTTGAACAGGGCCATCGTCGGATCCTTTCCTCGCAGCCATGCTGCCCCAGGCGCGCTGGTTAGACTCGCTGGCATGTCTGGCCAGTCGCTTCTCGTACCAGGGGAGATCACTCCCGTCCGTTCCGTTCCCGGAAACATCCGGCGCCCCGAGTACGTGGGCAAGCCCGCCCCCACGCCGTACACCGGGCCGGAGATCCAGGACTCCGACACCGTGGAACGCATGCGGATCGCGGGCCGCGTCGCCGCGCAGGCGATGGAGGAGGCCGCGAAGCACATCGCCCCGGGCGTCACGACCGACGAACTCGACCGGGTCGCCCATGAGTTCATGGTCGACCACGGCGCCTACCCGTCGACGCTCGGCTACCGCGGCTTCCCCAAGTCCCTGTGCTCCTCGCTCAACGAGGTCATCTGTCACGGCATCCCGGACTCCACGGTGCTGCGGGACGGCGACATCGTGAACCTCGACGTCACCGCTTACATCAACGGTGTGCACGGGGACAACAACGCCACCTACCTCTGCGGCGATGTCGACGAGGAGTCGAGGCTCCTCGTGGAACGCACCCGGGAGTCCCTGAACCGGGCCGTCAAGGCGGTGCGGCCCGGCCGCCAGATCAATGTGATCGGCCGGGTGATCGAGTCGTACGCGAAGCGGTTCGGGTACGGCGTGGTGCGGGACTTCACCGGGCACGGGATCAATTCCTCGTTCCACTCCGGTCTCATCGTGCCGCACTACGACAGCCCGCACGCGACGACCGTGATGCAGCCCGGCATGACGTTCACCATCGAGCCGATGCTGACGCTCGGGACGCACGAGTACGACATGTGGGACGACGGCTGGACCGTGGTGACGAAGGACCGGAAGCGCACCGCCCAGTTCGAGCACACGCTGGTGGTGACGGAGACGGGGGCGGAGATCCTGACTCTGCCGTAACGCTGCGCCCGGTCCGGGCCGGGCGTAATGTTTTACCGACAGGTAGTCGGTAACCAATTGACTTAGGTAAACCTAAGCAGGAGGATCGGCGTACTGGCAACCGGCGGCGCGCGGCTGGTGCTGCCGACATTTCCGTCTCTGTCCGGACTTCCCGCCCCCTCGGCCCCCGGAGGCCCCTCTTGGACGCAACCGCCACCACCCCGTTCTCCACGCTCATCCGCACCGCTTCGCACGAGCAGCACACGGAGGCGGAGTCCTCCTCCTTCATGAGCGACATGCTCGGCGGGCGGCTCGGGGTGGACGCGTACACGCGCTACACCGAGCAGCTGTGGTTCGTGTACCGGGCGCTGGAGGACGGCGCGCAGGCGCTGCGCGACGACCCGGTCGCGGGTCCGTTCATCCAGCCGGAGCTGATGCGCAGTGCCGAGCTGGAGCGCGACCTGGCGCATCTGCGGGGTGCCGACTGGCGCGAGGGCCTGGAGCCGCTGGCCGCCACCGCCGCGTACGCGGAGCGGGTCGCCGAGTGCGCCCGCGCCTGGCCGGCCGGTTACATCGCGCACCACTACACCCGCTACCTCGGGGACCTCTCCGGCGGTCAGATCATCCGGGGCACCGCTGAGAAGACCTGGGGCTTCGAGCGCAAGGGCGACGGGGTGCGCTTCTACGTGTTCGAGCAGATCTCCAATCCGGCCGCGTTCAAGCGGGAGTACCGGGAGCTGCTGGACGCGGTGAACGCCGACGACCTGGAGAAGCAGCGCATCATCGACGAGTGCAAGAACGCCTTCGCGCTGAACACCGCCGTATTCCACGAGCTCGGCGAGGTCTTCCCGCTCAGCGCGTAGCCGTCTCGTTCAGCCCTTGGCGGCCAGCAGGACGCGGCCCCCGATCTCCACCGTGCCGTCCGGCGCGGGTGCGGTGAGGATCTGGGAGCCGCGTCCTTGTGCGATGTTGAGGGCGCGGCCCAGCTCCGCGCTCAGCAGCATGGCCGCCGCCCCGGTCGCCTCGTCCTCGTCGATTCCGTCGTCCCTCCGCGGGAACGCCCGCGCCCGCACCCGCCCCGCCGCCTCGTCCTCCCAGGCCCAGACGTAGAGCCGGCCCCTTCCGGGCGGCGGCTCCGTCAGGGCCTCGACCTCGGCGACCGACGCGTACCGCTCCAGCGTCCTGGGCGCCGCCCACTCGGGGCGGGCCGTGATCCAGGTGAACTCGCCGTCCTGGCGGGCGAACACGTCCCCGACGGGCAGTTCCAGGACCTCCAGGTCGAGCAGCCACGCAGCACCGACGAGCGGATGCCCGGCGAACGGGAGCCGCAGTCCGGGCGTGCGGATGTCGACGTTCCCGCGCTCCGGGTCGTCGACGAACACGGTCTCGCTGAAGCCTAGTTTGCGGGCGAGCGCCTGCCGGGACTCGTTGTCGGGGTATCTGCGCCCGTCGCGTACGACCCCGAGCGCGTTGCCGTGGCGGCCGTCCGGGCCGCAGAACACGCGCAGTACGTCGATGCCGTCGGGTACGTCGGGTACGTCGTAGTCGTTCACGTGCGCATTCAAGCACCGCACGGGCCGGGGCGACGCCACAGGCCGCATCGGCGGGTGCCGGTGCGGTGGATCCGCGACATCGGGAACTGGTGCTGCGGATCTGCCGGGAGCGGGCGGCCGCCGGGGACGCCGTGGTCGTGGTGCTGCAGGACGTGGGGCTCGCGGCGGCCTACGCGGACCGGGCCGTGGTCATGGACGGCGGCCGGACAGCGGTCGCCGGGCCGCCCGCCGAAGTGTTCACGGGAGAGTTGCTCGGCACGGTACCGGCAGCCGGCGGAGGTGTTCCCGCACCCGCGGACCGGGGCGCCGCTCGTCGTACCGACAAGGGCCGCTTGACCCGCCTTTGACCCTCCTGTGGGTTCCCCGTGGGGAGGCCGTGACCTGCTCGTTCTCCTGGCCCTCCGGTGAGAGCTGAATCACTGCACGGAGGTGTACCGACCAGATAAGGCGCGACTAAGTTAGGTCCGCCTCACCTGCCCTTGGTCCGGCCTTTTCCTCGTTCTCTCGTCCCCTGTGGAGCCCGCATGCGAGCCGTTCGTCTCTCCGTTGTCACCGCTGCCGCGACCGTGGCCGCACTGACCGCCGTCACGGGCTGCGCCGAAAAGAGCGAGGGCAAGGGGGACGGCGCCGTCCAGGTCATCGCGAAGGACGACGCGTGCGAGGTGTCCAGGACGAAGATCCCGGCCGGCCACGTCGAACTCGCCGTGGAGAACAAGGGATCCAAGGTCACCGAGGTCTACGTCCTGTTCCCGGACGACCGCATCGTCACCGAGCGCGAGAACATCGGCCCCGGCACCAAGGCGAGGATCACCGCCGAGGTCAAGTCCGGTACGTACGAGATCGCCTGCAAGCCCGGCATGAAGGGCAAGGGCATCCGCCGGACCCTCGAGGTCACCGGCGGAAAGACGGCCGCGCGCAGCCCCGAGATGGACAGGGCCGTCGCCGGCTACCGCACCTACGTGCAGGCGCAGGCCGACGAGACGCTGCCCAAGGTGAAGGTCTTCACGGACGCCGTGGCCGCGGGCGACATCGAGGCGGCGAAGAAGGCGTACGCGGACTCCCGTATCGGCTGGGAGCGCACCGAGCCGGTCGCCGAGTCCTTCGGTGACATCGACCCGAAGGTCGACGTCCGGGAGGACGGCCTGGAGGACGGGCAGAAGTGGACCGGCTGGCACCGCCTGGAGAAGGCGCTGTGGCAGGACAAGAAGCTGGGCGCCGAGGAGAAGGCGCTCGCCCCCCTCCTCTACAAGGACCTGGCCGACTGGCAGAAGCGGGTCGGCCGGGCCGAGATCACCCCGACCTCGATGGCGAACGGCGCCAAGGAGCTCCTCGACGAGGTGGCCACCGGCAAGGTCACCGGTGAGGAGGAGCGCTACAGCCACACCGACCTCGTCGACTTCAAGGCCAACGTCGAGGGTGCGGAGAAGTCGTACGAGCTGCTCAAGCCGATCGCGTCGAAGAACGACCCGGCGCTGACCGCCACCCTGGACAAGCAGTTCGCCGCGCTGGACACCCTGCTGGACAAGTACCGCGCGGACAAGGCGTCCTACGCGTTCACCTCGTACGACAAGGTCGGCAAGGCGGACCGCAAGGAGCTCTCGGACGCGGTCAACGCGCTCGCCGAGCCGCTGTCCAGGCTCGCCGCCGCGGTGACGAAGTGATGCGGCCCGGAACCGGCGAGGAACCCGGGGAGAGGGACCCGGCCCCGTCCCGTCGCGCACTGCTCGGCTGGGGCGGTGCCGGTCTTGCGCTGGGAGCCGTCGCGGCGGGCGGCGCGGTCGCCGCGGTGCGCTCCGACGGGAGTGCGGAGCCTGCGGCGGACAGCGGCGCGGCCGTGCCGTTCCACGGTGTGCACCAGGCGGGCATCGCCACCGCCGTACAGGACCGGCTGCACTTCGCCGCGTTCGACGTGACGACGAAGGACAGGGCCGAGCTGATCGCTCTGCTCAAGGAGTGGACCCGGGCCGCCGAGCGCATGACGGCCGGGCGGGCGGTGGGCGACGGCGCGTACGGAGGCCCGGCCGAGGCACCGCCGGACGACACCGGTGAGGCACTGGGCCTCAAGCCGTCCCGGCTGACGCTCACCATCGGCTTCGGCCCGTCGCTGTTCGCCACGGACCGGTTCGGCCTCCAGGACAGCCGGCCCGAAGCCCTGGTGGATCTGCCCAAGTTCCCCGGGGACAACCTCGACGCCACCCGCAGCGGCGGCGATCTGTGCGTCCAGGCGTGCGCGGACGACCCGCAGGTAGCCGTGCACGCCGTCCGCAACCTCGCGAGGATCGGCATGGGCCGCGCCTCGGTCCGCTGGTCGCAGCTGGGCTTCGGCAAGACCTCGTCGACGACGCCCGACGCCCAGACCCCGCGCAACATGATGGGTTTCAAGGACGGCACCCGGAACATCGCGGGCACCGATGAGGCCGCCCTGACGAAGCACGTGTGGGTGAGCCCGAAGGACGACGGCGGGTGGATGACCGGGGGTTCGTACCTGGTGGCCCGGCGCATCCGGATGCACGTCGAGACCTGGGACCGCACTCCGCTCCAGGAGCAGGAGGACATCTTCGGCCGGGACAAGGGCGAGGGTGCCCCGGTCGGCAGGCCGAAGGAACGCGACGAGCCGTTCCTGAAGGCGATGCTGCCCACCGCACACGTGCGGCTCGCCCACCCGGACACCAACGGCGGGGCGTCGATCCTGCGGCGCGGCTACTCGTTCACCGACGGTACGGACGGTCTGGGCAGGCTCGACGCGGGACTGTTCTTCCTCGCCTACCAGCGCGATGTCCGCAAGGGCTTCATACCGGTGCAGCGCAGCCTCGCGGCGAGCGACGCCCTCAACGAGTACATCCAGCACGTGGGTTCGGCGGTCTTCGCCGTTCCGCCGGGCGTCCGCGACGAGGACGACTGGTGGGGCCGGGCACTGTTCTCATGACCGACACCGTGGAAGGACCGGCATGTTCGGCAACTATCTGATCGGCCTGCGCGAGGGTCTCGAGGCCAGTCTGGTCGTGTGCATCCTCGTCGCGTACCTGGTCAAGACCGGCCGCCGTGACGCGCTGCGCCCGGTGTGGACGGGCATCGGCATCGCCTGCGCCATCTCGCTGGCCTTCGGCGCCGCACTCGAATTCGGCTCGCAGGAGCTGACGTTCGAGGCGCAGGAGATGCTCGGCGGTTCGCTGTCGGTCATCGCCGTCGGGCTGGTGACGTGGATGGTGTTCTGGATGCGGCGGACGGCACGCCACCTGAAGGCCGAACTGCACGGCAGGCTCGACGCGGCGCTCGCCATGGGCACCGGTGCGCTCGTCGCCACGGCCTTCCTGGCGGTGGGCCGCGAGGGTCTGGAGACCGCGCTCTTCGTGTGGGCCTCGGTGCGGGCGAGCGGTGAGGGTTCCTCGTCGCCGCTGATCGGGGTGCTGCTGGGCATCGCGACCGCGATCGTGCTGGGCTGGCTCTTCTACCGGGGTGCGCTGAGGATCAACCTGTCGAGGTTCTTCACCTGGACCGGCGGCATGCTGGTGGTCGTCGCGGCGGGCGTGCTCGCCTACGGCGTGCACGACCTGCAGGAGGCCCGCTTCCTGGGCGGCCTGGAGGACAAGGCGTTCGACATCACCACCACGGTTCCGCCGGACAGCTGGTACGGCACCCTGCTCAAGGGCGTCTTCAACTTCCAGCCCGACCCGACCGTTCTTCAGGTCACGGTGTGGGCGCTGTATCTCATCCCCACGCTCGCACTGTTCCTCGCCCCGGTAGGGTTCGGACGGTCAGTGCGGACGACGGATCAGAAGGCGCAGAAGGCAACGGATGACAAGGCTGGGTCGACTGGCGACGGGGCTCGCGACAGCGGCGGTGCTGAGCGTGACGGCGAGCGGCTGCGTGACGGTGCACGGCGAACTGGAAGTTCTGCCGGGAGCGACGAGAACTGAGGCCGCACAGGCCCTCGATGACTTCCTCGTCGCCTACAACAAAGCGGACAAGGCATACGATCCGGCGCTGGACGCGGACCGGGTGACCGGTTCGCTGGGCGCGATCAACCAGGCCGGGCTGAAGGCGCGTCGGAAGTCCAGCCCGCAGGGAAACGCGTCGCACAAGCCGCTGGAACTGACCGACGCCGCGTTCAGCATTCCCAAGAAGGCGGGCTGGCCCCGCTGGTTCGTCGCGGACACGGACTCCAACCGCGACCAGGACAACGGGCGGCAGGACACCCGCTGGCTGCTGGCGTTCCTCCGCACCGGTCCCGACGCACCCTGGAAGGCCGCCTATCTGGCGGTCGTCCCGCAGTCCCAGGTGCCGAGGTTCCACAAGGACGCCGACGGCCTGGCGCACCCCGTGCCCTCGGCGGACACCGACGCCACCCTGGCCGTGCGGCCCAAGGGCCTCAGCGGAACGTACACGGGCTATCTGTCGCAAGGCTCACCGGATGTCTTCGCTCCGGGGGCGACGACGTCGGGCTGGCGGGACGCGCGCAAGAACACGCGCAGGGCGGGTTTCTCGTTCCAGTACGTCGACCAGGCCCTGGACAGCGGGACGTTCGCGCCGCTGGGCCTGAAGACGGAGGACGGCGGGGCCCTGGTCTTCTTCAGCAGCAAGCACTTCGAGCGGCAGACCGCGGCGCCGGGGCTGCGGCCCACGGTCAACTCGGACGTGGAGGCGCTGCTCACCGGTGAGGTGAAGAGCACCCTCACCAAGGAGCGGGTCTCCAGCCAGCTGGTGTACGTGCCCAAGCGGGGCGCCGGTGACTCGGGCGGCAAGGTGCGCGTGCTGAACCGGCTGCCCGGCCTGATCGCCGCACAGGGCTCGTGACGTCCGCGGGTCCCGTACCGCCTCGTCCGGCGGTGTCCCTCAGCGGCTGAGCGGCCAGGCCACGGAATCGTGGTCGAGGTCGCTCTCGTCGGCCGTGTCCGCGTACTGCGCACAGGCGTCGGTCAGCGTCTCGAGCAGGGTCAGGGGGTCGGGCAGCGGGTTCTCCGCGCCGCGGATCCAGTGCACGTCCAGCTCACCGGGGAGCCGGGCGGGCGGCAGGAGGACGTAGCTGCCGCGGCAGTGCCAGCGCAGACCGGGGTGCTCGTCCATGGTCTCGGGGTGGCAGTCCAGCTCGCACGGCCACCACTCGTCCTCGTCCTCGGGGGTACCGCGGGTGGCGGTGAAGAAGAGCATCCGGTCCTCGCCGGACTGGGCCACGGGGCCGACGTCGATGCCCGCTTCGAGGAGCCGTTCCAGAGCGGCGCGGCCGGCCGTCAGGGGGACGTCCAGGACGTCGTGGATCATGCCCGTGGCGGTGATGAAGTTGGCCAGCGGCTGGCCCGCGGCCCAGCGCTCGATCTGGTCGCGGTCCGTCGTGGACTGCGTCTGCCAGGCGAACGAGACGGGATGCCGGGCAGGAGTGGGGCAGCCGATGCGTTCGCACGAACATCGGTATCCGGCGGGATGCGCGGCGGGAGAGATCGGCATCCCTGCCTCGGCGACGGCCAGGAGCAGCTCCAGCCGAGCGGCGTCGTCAGCCTCCGGCCGCGGTTTCGGCCGACGTCGCAGCCATTGGGAGATCCTGCTCTCTGTGCCGCGATAGCGGCCGGAATCGGCGCCCATCTATCCCCTCACCTCAGCGTTGCTCCTCCATGGTCCCACCATCCTGCTCCTCGGGTGGCCAGAGTTACCAAGCAGGGTGCCCCGGGCTCCACGGAGAGTGGAGCCCACCTGCACCGAATGTAAGGGAATAGCCGATTTATTCCGCAGGCCCGGCCGCGAGTCCCCGCAGGGTGAGGTCGACCACCGCGTCCGCGTACTCATGGGTGAGCGGCAGGGTCCGGAGCAGCCAGCGGTGGGTGAGCGGGGCGATCAGCAGCTCCAGCGCGATGCGCGGATCGATGTCGCCGCGCACCTCGCCGGCCTCCTGGGCGGAGCGCAGCCGTGTGACGTACAACTGCATCTGCGGATCGAGCAGCTTCTCGACGAACTGGGCGCCCAGCACCGGATCGATGATGCCCTCGGCGGCCAGTGCGCGGGTCGGCGCCTCGGTCACGGGGTCGTTCAGCTCGTCGACGGTCGCCCGCAGGACGAGCTTGAGGTCGGCCGCCAGGTCCCCGGTGTCGGGGATCGCGTAGCCGCCCCGGTCACCGGCCTCCTCGGCCGCCCGGGTCCCCACGTCGATGAAGGCCTCCATGAGAACGGCCGCCTTGGACGGCCACCAGCGGTAGATCGTCTGCTTGCCGACCCCCGCGCGGGCGGCGATACCCTCGATCGTCGTCCTCGCGTAGCCGGCCTCGCCGACTAGGGCGAGGGCGGCGTCGTAGATCGCGCGGCGGGAGCGGTCGCTGCGGCGGCTGGAATCGGGCGCCTTGTGGGGTGACATCCGCCCAGCCTACAAGTCCACGGTCCGATACGTATCGTCTTGTTGACTGCTCGACGACCATCGCAGGAATCACCCGATCGGATCACTGCGCATCGGCCGGGAGCAGCGCACCATGAACTCACGCACAGACCGTGCGCATCCCACCGTTCCGCAGCTCCGGCTGCCGTTCGTGAGGAGCCTGCATTGACCCGTGACGCCACCCCTCGTCGCTACCTGATGTGCGCCCCGGCCCACTTCAAGGTCACGTACTCCATCAACCCATGGATGGACCCCTCGAAACCTGTCGACCTGCCGCTGGCCAACACCCAGTGGGAGGACCTGCGCGACCGCTACCGCTCGCTCGGCCACACCGTCGAGCTGCTCACCCCGGAACCGGACCTCCCCGACATGGTGTTCGCCGCCAACGGCGCCACCGTCATCGACGGTCGTGTGCTGGGCGCTCTCTTCGCGTACCGGGAGCGGTACGCGGAGGCCGAGGCGCACCGGGACTGGTTCCGGGCCAACGGCTTCACCGACATCCATGTGCCGGATCACGTCAACGAGGGGGAGGGCGACTTCGCGGTCACCTCCTCGTACCTCCTGGCGGGGCGCGGCTTCCGGTCCAGTCCGCTCTCCCACGACGAGGCGCAGGAGTTCTTCGGTCGCCCCGTGATCGGCCTCGATCTGGTGGACCCGCGCTACTACCACCTGGACACGGCGCTGTGCGTCCTCGACGACGCGGCCGACGAGATCATGTACTACCCGGGGGCCTTCTCGCCGGGCAGCCGGTCCGTGCTGGCCAGGCTCTTCCCCGACGCGCTGGTCGCCGAGGAGGCGGACGCCGCGGCGCTCGGCCTCAACGCGGTCAGCGACGGCCGCCACGTGCTGCTTCCGCAGGCCGCCGTCGGGCTCCTCGATCCGCTGCGGGACCGCGGCTTCGAGCCCGTTCCGATGGACCTCGGCGAGCTGCTCAAGGGCGGCGGCAGCGTGAAGTGCTGCACCCAGGAGCTGAGACCCTAGGGGTTCTCCGGAGGCGGCCAGGCGTCGCCCCACGCGGTGTCCCGGGCGGCACGGTACAGATCGCCGTGCCGCTTGGTGACCGTCGCGCGCTGCAGGCCCTCCTCGCGGGTGCAGAGCTCGAGGAGCACCTGGCCCTTGCGGATCTGCGGCCTGCGGGTGATCCGCGCCCGTACCGGATCGGTGGGGAAGCGGGTCGCCACGACGTAGCTGAACTTCTCGTCCTCGTGGCTCAGCGAGCCGCCCTTGACCTTGCGGTGCAGGGACGAGCGGCTGACCCGCGCCGAGAAGTGGCACCAGTCCGTGCCCGGCTCGATGGGGCAGGCGTCGCTGTGCGGACAGGGCGCCGCCACGGTCAGCCCTGCGCCGATCAGCAGGTCGCGGGCCTCGATGATGCGGGCGTAGCCGTCGGGGGTGCCCGGCTCGACGATCACCACCGCCTGCGCCGCGGCCGCGGCCGCGTCCACCACCTGGATCCGGTCCTTCGGGGTGAGCTCCTTGAGGACGTACGAGACGGTCACCAGATCCGTGGGCGCGAGTTCCAGCGCCGTGCCGATCCTGGCTCGCTGCCACTCGGCGTCCCGCAGCCCGGGAATGCCCGAGGCCGTGGCCAGTTCGCGGCCGAGCACGAGGGCGGGCTCGGCCCAGTCCAGCACGGTCGTGCGCGGCTCTTCCCAGGCTCCCGCGACGGCCCAGCTCGCCGCGCCCGTACCGCCCCCGATGTCGGTGTGCGTGGCGGGCACCCACTCCGGCGCCGCCTCACGGAGTGCCGCGAGGGCGGACCGTACGGCCTCGAAGGTCGCGGGCATCCGGTACGCGGCGTACGCGGCGACGTCCGAGCGGTCGCGCAGGACCGGGGCGTCGGTGGGAGTGGTCCCGCGGTAGCTGGCGATCAGCCGGTCGACGGCCTGTGCGGCCTGCTTGGGCGGCAGCCCGTCGAGCAGCGCGGCCAGGGCCGTGCGCAGGGCTTGCGCTGTGGGGAGGGTGGCGTTCACCGCCGAATTGTAGGCGCAGGGGGCCGGTCCGCCGCTGCCGGACGGTCCGGTACGGCACCGGGACAGAACGGCGACGGAACCGAACTGCTCCTGCCCGTAGTCGTGTTGTTACGCTGACCGGCGCCGGATCGGGACAGGTCGTTCGGGATCGGTCAGGGGGATTTCTCATCGGGGGGACCATGAGACAGAAGATCGTGCGCCTGGCCCTGGTCGGCGGGGTGCTCTTCCTTGCGCTGCTGCTCCTGCTGGCCACCTGCGGCGGGGACGGCGGCAGCAGCAGGAAGGACGACAAGCCGAAGAAGCCGGTGAGGAGGAGCGCGGGCCCGGCGACGCGGTTGACGGTCCCCCCGGCCTACACGACGGCCCGCGGCTGGGAGATCGTGGGTGTGGGGCCCGACTACGCCCTCGCGCACACGACGGGCCGGCTCGCCTATCTGGTGGAGGTCTCCGACAACCGCTACCGGCTGCGGACCGTCGACACGGAGACGGGCCGCAACGGCTGGAGCGGCGAGGCCTGGCGGCCGCCGGACCCGCTGCACTTCCCGAAGCTGCTGAGCGTCGCCAAGGAGGACCGGCAGTTCTTCGTGACCTGGTCGTACGGGAAGGTCGGCGACGGGCTGACCCCGGCCGACACCTTCGTCTCCCTCGATGTGTACGACGCCGCGGACGGCGAGCGCCGGCGGGTCGAGGTGCCGTGGAACGGCGCGCCGACGGTCACGGCGACCGGCCCGGACATCCTGATCAGCGACGGCCGTGCGAACAGTGCGACGGTCGACCCGGTGACCGGCCGGGTCTCGGAGGTCGGCGCAGCCTCGGTGACGTACCCGAAGGGCTGCGCCGCCTGCAAGCAGCTCACCGAGGTGCGCGGGCAGACGGCGAAGGGGCTTCTGTTCAGCGGGGTGCGCGAATTCTGGGTGCGGGGCGGCTGGTTCAGCAGGACGGTCGCGCCCAGGGGCGCCGACGTGCTCTCCGGCGTGCCGACGTCCGTGGCCTCCGACCGGATCCTGGCGAAGTGGCAGCTCGCCAAGGGGTCGAAGCGTGCCGCGACGCACGAACTGTGGACGGTGCACGACGCCACGAGCGGCAAGGCGATGGTCTCGGTGGAGTGCCACAAGCCGGCCATCGCGCCCGGACGCTATCCACAGGCCGTCGTCTCTCCTTCGGACCGCTACCTGGTGGCGGGGAACCTGGCCTTCGATCTGGAGGCGGCGAAGGGGGTCTGCTTCGAGGAGGAGGACGGGGCGGCGCAGCTGACGCTCGCCTCGGTGACGGACACGGGCACGGCGTACGGCGCGACGAACGCGCGGGACGCCTCCGACGCCCTGGAGGGCGGCGGGGCCCCGGTCACGATGAGCTTCGCGACCTGGGGCACCGAACCGCTGCCCCTGAATGTGCGGCTGCCGGAGAGGGAGACGTCCGGGACCGGAGTGTTCCGCTGGACGGACCGGAAGGACCGGCTGCACCTGCTGGGCTATCCGCGCGTGGGCTGATCCTGCGGTCCGCCCCTGTTCTGCCACGGCCGGCACAGGCCGAGGAAGCACGCCACCGCGGAGAGGGCGCACACGACCTGCACCACGGCCATGGGTACGGCCGTCTGCTCCCCCGCGATCCCGACCAGGGGTGAGGCGATGGCGCCGACGAGGAACGACGTCGTGCCGAGCAGCGCGGAGGCCGACCCCGCCGCGTGCTTCGTGCGCATCAGGGCCTGGGCGTTGGTGTTGGGCATCGCCAGTCCCATGGCGGACATCAGGACGAAGAGCCCGGTGGCGACGGGCAGCAGGCCCACGTCGCCGAATACTCCGGAGGTCATGAGCAGCAGGGCGACGGCCGCGAGGGAGATGACGGCGAGTCCGAGACCGAGCGCCTTGTCGAGGCTGATCCGGCCGACGAGCACCTTGCCGTTGATCTGGCCGACGGTGATCAGCCCGATCGAGTTGATGCCGAAGAGCAGGCTGAAGGTCTGCGGCGAGGCTCCGTAGATCTCCTGGACGACGAACGGGGACGCGCTCACGTAGGCGAACAGCGCGGCGAAGGCGAGACTGCCCGCGATCATGTACCCGGTGAACACCCGGTCCGCCAGCAGGCCGCGCATGGTGCGCAGCGCGTCACCGATACCGCCGGTGTGCCGTTCCTCCTCGGGCAGGGTCTCGTGCAGCCACTTCCACACGATCAGGGTGAGCAGCACGCCGACGACGGTGAGCACGACGAAGATGCCGCGCCAGTCGGTGAACCGCAGCACCTGTCCGCCGATCACGGGTGCGATGACGGGAGCGACGCCGGAGATCAGCATCAGGGTGGAGAAGAACCGGGCCATCTCCATGCCGTCGTAGAGGTCGCGCACCACGGCCCTGGAGATCACGATGCCCGCGGCGCCCGCCAGCCCCTGCAGGAGGCGGAAGCCGATGAGGAGTTCCGCGGAGGGGGCGAAGGCGCAGATCGCGGTGGCGACCACGTAGATGATCATGCCGAGGAGCAGCGGCTTGCGCCGTCCCCACCGATCGCTCATCGGTCCGACGACGAGCTGGCCGAGCGCCATGCCGGTGAGGCACGCGGTCAGCGTGAGCTGGACGGTCGCGGCCGGGGCGTGCAGCGAGTCGGTGACCGCGGGCAGCGCCGGGAGGTACATGTCCATGGAGAGCGGCGGCAGCGCGGTCAGCCCGCCGAGGACCAGGGTGACCAGGATTCCGGCCCGCCGTGCGGCGTCGGTGGCCGAGGGGCCCGGGGTTGCCGGTATGTGTTCCTGCCGGTGTTCCTGCCGTACCGGGCGAATGTGCCGCTCTCGCTGCTCGTGGCGTTCGGACTGTTCCGGTCGTTCTTGCTGTTCCTGCTGGGCCCGGCTCACGCCGCTGTCCGGCATCCTCGTCTCCGCTTCGTTGAATCCACATCTATGCTCTCAGCTCAGTCGTAGTGGTCGGAACCTTTTTTCATGAGGGCGGGCGGGCATGAGCAGGACTGTGCGTTGGGGTGTACTGGCGACGGGCGGCATAGCCGCGACGTTCACCGCGGATCTGCTGGCGATGAAGGACTCCGGCGCCGAGGTCGTCGCGGTCGCCTCCCGCACGGACGCCTCCGCGAAGGCCTTCGCCGAGCGGTTCGGGATCGGGCGGTCCTACGGCAGCTGGGCGGAGCTCGTCGCCGACGACGACGTCGACGTCGTGTACGTGGCCACGCCGCACTCCGCGCACCGGGAAGCCGCGGGGCTCGCCCTGGAGGCGGGGAAGCACGTGCTGTGCGAGAAGGCGTTCACGCTCAACGCGCGCGAGGCGCGGGAGCTCGTGGCACTGGCCCGGGAGCGCGGACTCTTCCTCATGGAGGCCATGTGGACGTACTGCAACCCCGTCATCCGCCGCATGACCGAGCTGGTGCGGGACGGAGCCATCGGCGAGATCCGCACGGTGCAGGCCGACTTCGGTTTCGCGGGCACCTTCGGCGCCGAGCACCGGCTGCGGGATCCCGCACTGGGCGGCGGCGCGCTGCTGGACCTCGGGGTCTACCCGGTGTCGTTCGCGCACCTGCTGCTGGGCGAGCCGGACCGGGTGCAGGCGGACGCGCTGCTGTCCCCTGAGGGCGTCGACCTCAACACCGGGATGCTGCTGGGCTGGGACTCGGGTGCCACGGCCCTGCTGAGCTGTTCGATCGTGGGGAACCTGCCCACCACCGCGTCGGTCACCGGCACGGCCGGGCGGATCGACTTCCCGCACGGCTTCTTCCACCCGGACCACTTCGTCCTGCACCGTTCCGGCCGGGAGCCCGAGGAGATCACCACAGGCCCCGGACCGCAGGGCCTTTCGGGCATGCAGTACGAGGCTGCCGAGGTGACGCGTGCGCTGGTCGCGGGCGAGACGGAGTCCCCGCTGGTGCCGCTGGACGGTTCGCTCGCCGTGATGCGGACGCTCGACGCGGTACGTGACCGCATCGGCGTCCGCTATCCGGCGGACGACCGCACCTGACCCTTCCGGCCGGCACGGGGCCGGGTCACGCGGGGGTGAGCCCCGGGTTCCCGGCCTCGGTCACGAAGGACGCGGCCGTGCCCACGGGCGCGCCGGGCGTGGTGACGGCCGACACCGTACGGAAGTCGGCGCGCGCCTGCTCCGTGCCGAGAGTGACGAGGGCGTAGCCGCGGCGGCCGTTGTAGAACTTCATGTGCGGGTTGGCCTGGGTCTGGTTGGTCCAGTTGGCCGGCTTCTCGGCGCCGTCCTTGCCGCTGGCGATCGAGGTGGCCACGATCTCCGTGCCGACGGTCCGGGACGACGGGTCGTCGAAGTCCTTCTTCAGGTCGAAGCCGTAGCCGACGTGGACGTCCCCGGTCAGCACCATCAGGTTGTCGACCCCGGCGGCCTCCGCCCCGTCCATGAGCCGCTGCCTGGAAGCCGGGTAGCCGTCCCACGAGTCCATGGACAGCTTGAAAGCGTCCGTGGGTACGTCACGCCGCCGGGCGAAGGTCACCTGCTGCGGTACGACGTTCCAGCGGGCGCGGGAGTTCTTCCAGCCGTCGAGCAGCCAGCGCTCCTGGGCGGCTCCCGTCATGGTGCGCGTCGGGTCCTCGGACTCGGGTCCGGGGACCTTCCAGCCGTCGCCGTACGCCTGGTTGCTGCGGTACTGGCGGGTGTCGAGGATGTCGAACTGGGCGAGCCGGCCGAACTCCAGGCGGCGGTAGAGCCGCATGTCGGGGCCGGTGGGGCGCTGCGGGGTGCGCAGCGGCTGGTTCTCCCAGTAGGCGCGGTAGGCGGCGGCCCTGCGCAGCAGGAACTCCTCCGGCGGGACGCTGTTCTCCGGGGTGTCGCCCGCGTAGTTGTTCTCGGTCTCGTGGTCGTCCCAGGTGACGACGAAGGGGTGGGCCGCGTGGGCGGCGCGCAGATCGGGGTCGGACTTGTAGAGGCCGTAGCGCATCCGGTAGTCCTCCAGCGTGACCGTCTCCCGGTTGTAGTGGGCCGGGAGGGTGCGGTCGGTGTAGTTGCGGGCGCCGCCCGTGGCCGTGACCGCGTACTCGTAGAGGTAGTCGCCGAGGTGGAAGACCACGTCGACGTCCTCGGCCGCGAGGTGCTTGTAGGCGGTGAAGTAGCCGTCGTGGTAGGCCTGGCAGGAGACGGCGGCCAGGGTCAGCGAGCTGGTGCGGGCGCCCCGTGCGGGGGCCGTGCGGGTCCGGCCGGCGGGGCTGATCCAGCTGCCGGCGCGGAAGCGGTAGTAGAAGGTCCGGTCCGGGGCGAGGCCGTCGACGTCCACGCGGACGCTGTGGCCGAACTCCGGGTGCGCGGTGACGGATCCGCGCCGGACGATCCGGGCGAAGCGCTCGTCGCGGGCGACCTCCCAGCGGACCTGTACACGCGTGGCCGGCAGTCCGCCGTCCGCTTCGAAGGGGCGGGGCGCGAGTCTCGTCCACAGGAGGACGGAGCCGGGCAGCGGGTCGCCCGAGGCGACGCCGAGGGTGAAGGGGTCCTCGGTGATCTTCCGGGCGTCGAGCTCGGCGGCGCTCGCGGCACCCGCGGCGGGCAGGTTGACGGCGAAGGCCAATGCGGCGGCGGCGCCGGTGACGGTGAGGAAGCTGCGGCGGCCCACGCCGGAACCGAGCCTCCGCGCGGCGCTGCGGAGTTCGGCGGAATGCCCCTGCTGACCGGGCGTGCTGATCTGTGTGGCTGTCATATGCCCCTCCCCTGCCGGATGCTGTCAGACGCATTGGAGTGCGGGGCGACGACGTGCCGTTGGCGGGTACACAACATCCGTGTGGCGGTGCGATGAGCACCGGGTGCCCTGCGCCGCCGAACCTCCCGTACGCTGCCGGGCCATGAACGCTGAGCAGAGAATCGCTGTCGTCACGGGTGCGGGATCGGGCATCGGCCGGGCCGTCGCCCTCACCCTCGAAGAGGCCGGCTGGACGGTGATCCTGGCGGGACGGCGGGAGGAGCCCCTCGAGGAGACCGCCGCCGCGGCCCGCGGCCGGGGGGACACCGTGTGCGTGCCCACCGATGTGACGGAGCCGGACGAGGTGACGGCGCTCTTCTCGCTCGCCCGGGAGCGCTTCGGCCGCCTCGATCTGCTCTTCAACAACGCGGGTACGTTCGGGCCGCGTTCGATGCCGGTCGAGGACATCGCGTACGAGGACTGGCGCACGGTGGTGGACGTCAATCTGACGGGGGCGTTCCTGTGCGCGCAGGCGGCGTACCGCCTGATGAAGGAGCAGGACCCGCAGGGCGGCCGGATCATCAACAACGGCTCCGTCTCCGCGCACGCCCCCCGCCCGCACTCGATCGCGTACACCGCGACGAAGCACGCCATGACGGGTCTGACGAAGTCGCTGTCACTGGACGGCCGTCCGTACCGGATCGCCTGCGGGCAGATCGACATCGGCAACGCGGCGACCGACATGACGGAGCGGATGCAGACGGGAATCCTCCAGGCCAACGGCGACGTGGCCGTCGAACCGGTGATGGCGGCGGCCGACGTGGCCCGGACGGTCCTGCACATGGCGGAGCTGCCGCTGGAGGCGAATGTGCAGTTCGCGACGGTCATGGCGACCGCGATGCCGTACGTGGGCCGGGGCTGACACCTCGGCGGCCGGACCGTCCGCACCCTCGCCCCCGCATGCCCGAACCCGTCGCAAAATGACCGAGTTTGCTGATTTCCGCAGCCACCACCGCGCAAGCGCGTACTGCCCGTATGCTGCTGACCTTCACCAGATGAACACAGAAGGAACACACAGTATGCGCATACGCACCGCCGCGCCTCTCGCCCTGGCCGCCGCCACCGCTCTGGCCGGCTCGCTCCTCGCCACGGCTCCGGTCTCGGCGGCCTCCCACCAGGGCGGACTGCACCTCGGCAAGATCCAGTACGACAGTCCCGGCAGCGACACCGGGACGAACACGTCCCTGAACGCCGAGTTCGTGGACATCCACAACAACGGCACGGTGAAGCTCCAGCTCAAGGGCTACCGGCTGAAGGACAACACCGGGTACACGTACACCTTCGGCAGCTACACGGTCGCCGCGGGCAAGACGGTCCGGGTCCACACGGGCAAGGGCAGCAACGCCGGGGCCCACGTGTACTGGAACCGCGGTTGGTACGTCTGGAACAACACCGGCGACAAGGCCCGGCTGTACAAGCCCAGCGGCTCGCTCCAGGACTCCTGCTCCTGGACGAGCTCGAGCACGGGGATCAAGGTCTGCCACTGACCGCAGTGAACGGCCGCCGCGGTCCGGGGGGTCCGCGGTCCGGCCAGGGGGTGGTACGGGGGGTCAGGGCCCCGTACCACCCCTCGGGAATTCCCCTGACCGCGCTTCAGTTGTCGTGTGGCATGAGCCGACTCCCCAGCACCGAGGTGCTGCGCTACACCGCCTTCTCCGCCGACCCGGACGGGGGCAATCCCGCCGGTGTCGTGCTGGACGCCTCCGGTCTCGACGACGCGGCGATGCTCTCCGTCGCGGCGGAACTGGGCTACAGCGAATCCGCGTTCCTCACCGCATCCGACGGCCGGGGCGGGCACACGATCCGCTACTTCAGCCCCAAGGCCGAGGTCCCGTTCTGCGGCCATGCGACGGTCGCGACGGCCATTGCCCTCGCCGAACGCGACGGCCCGGGCGACCTGCTGTTCGCCACCCCCGCCGGTACGGTCCCGGTCACCGTCACCCGGGACGGCGACGAGCTCCGCGCGACCCTCACCAGCGTCGAGCCGCAGGTCTTCGACATCGGACCGGACGACCTGGCGGAGGCCCTGGCCGCACTCGACTGGCCGCCCACCGACCTCGACCCGGCCCTGCCGCCCCGCATCGCCTACGCGGGCGCCCGCCACCTGGTGCTCGCCGCCGCGACCCGTGAGCGACTGGCGGACCTGGACTACGACTTCGCCCGCCTGGAAGCCCTGATGCACCGGCTGGACCTGACCACGCTCCAGCTGGTCAGCCGCGAGTCGGCGACCGTCTTCCACGTCCGCGACCCGTTCCCGGTCGGCGGCGTGGTGGAGGATCCGGCCACGGGTGCGGCGGCGGCAGCGTTCGGCGCGTACACCCGGGAGCTCGGCCTCGTCCCGGACGACGCCGTCCTCACCCTCCACCAGGGAGCGGACATGGGCCGCCCCGGCACGCTCACCGTGGAACTGCGCCCGGACGACACCCGGATCAGGGTGAGCGGCACGGGAACCCGCATCGGCTGACCCGCGCCGACCGCGGCGGCCCCCTCAGACCACGTACACACCTGCCCGCGCCGCCACCGCCGCCGCCTCCGCCGCGCGGTCGGCGGCGGCTTCGTCGAGGGGGTCGCCGCTGGCCAGCAGCCGGTAGTACAGCGGCGCGGAGACGGCCCGGATCACCTCGCCCGCGTCGGTGCCCGCGGGCAGCTCGCCCCGCTCGACCGCCGCGTCGACACAGCCCGACCACTCCGCGATGCGCACGGCGTAGAAGCGGTGCAGCGCCTCGGCCGTACGGGCGTCACAGGTGGACGCCGCGATCACGGCGGCGAAGAGCGCGCCCTGGCGCGGGTCGGTCAGGGTGCGCACCACCAGCCTGGCGTTGGCCCTGAGGTCCTCGTCCAGTGAACCCGTGTCCGTGCGCGGTACGGACTGCTCCGCCATGTCCGTGAGCAGATCGGCGACCAGACCTGCGGTACCGGCCCAGCGCCGGTAGACCGTCGTCTTGCCGACCTCGGCGCGTCGTGCGACATCGGCGAGGTCGAGCCGGTCGAATCCCTGCTCGACCAGCGCGTCACCGGCCGCCCGCAGGACCGCTTCCCGCACCCGGGCCGTGCGCCCACCGGGCCGGACCATGCCCGGCTCCGCTCCTTCAGCATCCATAACGGGCCTCCAGTTCTATTAATAGCCCCCACCCTGCTACGGTGACTCCACCCTAACGGAACCAAGGACCCGTTAGAGCCATCCGCTTCAGGAAAGGGCTCCCCATGTCCACGTCCCGCACAGCGCCCCTCACCACCCCGGCTCCCCCGGCCCCTCCCCTTCTCCGCATGACCGGACGGCAGAAGCTCGTCCTCGTCCTGCTCCTCGGCGCACAGTTCATGATCGCCGTGGACTTCTCGATCCTGAACGTCGCCCTGCCCGCCGTCGGCGAAGGGCTCGGCTTCTCCCTCTCCCACCTCCAGTGGATCGCCACCTCCTTCGCGCTTGCCGCCGCCGGGTTCACCCTGCTGTTCGGCCGCGTCGCCGATCTCGTCGGCCGTAAGCGCCTGTTCATCGGCGGCATGGTCGTCCTCGGCCTGTCCTCCGTACTCGGCGGACTCGCCACCTCCCCCGAAGTACTGCTCACCGCACGGGTCCTCCAGGGCCTGGCCACCGCGGCCGTCACCCCGGCCGGGCTCGCGCTGCTCACCACCGCGTTCAGGGAGGGACCCCTGCGCGACCGCGCCCTCGGCCTCAACGGCGCCCTGATGTCGGCCGGTTTCACCGCCGGGGCGATCCTCGGCGGCCTGCTGACCGACCTGCTCTCCTGGCGCTGGGCCTTCTTCGTCAACGTGCCCGTGGCCGCACTGGTCGTGGCGCTCGCCCCGTCCGTGATCACCGACTCCCGGCCGGCCGAACGCCCCAGGCTCGACGTGCCGGGCGCCGCGACCGTGACCGGCGGCCTGCTGCTCCTCGTGTTCGGGCTGACGCAGGCCGGCGAGTCCGGCTGGCTGGCGCCGACGACCCTGGCCGCACTGCTCGCGGGCGCGGCCCTGCTCGTCGCCTTCCTGTTCGTCGAGAAGCGGGCGGCGGCCCCCCTGGTCCCGGTCCACATCCTGAAGCGGCGCAGCGTCATCTGGGGCAACGCCACCGGACTGATCGCCTTCGTCACCGAGACCTCCCTGGTCTTCCTGCTCACGCTCTACCTCCAGGAGGTCCTCGGCTACTCGCCGCTCGCCACCGGCCTCGCCTTCGGCGTGCTGGGAGCCGGAACCGTCATCGGCGGCATGCTCGGCGGCCGTGCCGTGGGCAGGTTCGGCAACCGGCGCACGATCGTCCTGGGCGGCGTCGTCCAGGCCGCCGCCACCCTCTCCCTGGTGGCGCTCGGCACCTCGGGCGGCTGGATCCAGCTCCTGCTGGCCGCGACCTTCGTCGGCGGCATCGGGAACATGCTGATGATCGTGGGCTTCATGGTCACCGCCACCTCCGGACTCCCCGACGAGGAGCAGGGCCTGGCCACCGGGCTCGCCACGATGACGCAGCAGGTCGGCATCACGATGGGCATCCCGGTCATGAGCGCGGTCGTCACCGCGCGGATGGGAACGGCCACGGGGCCCGACGCGGTGCTGTCCGGCGTCTCGGCCGCGGTCCTGGTCAACTCGGCACTCGTCCTGGCCGGCGCCCTGCTCGCCGGAGCCTTCCTCGGCAGGCGCGGCGCGCGGACGTCCGCCGGGTGAGTCGGGCCCCTGTCCGGGGACGTGTTCGCGAAAGGATGACGGCCATGGCACGCCCCCTCACCGTTCCCAGCCTCACCGCCGGAGCCGACTTCGTCCTGCGCCCCTGGGAGATGAGCGATCTGCCCCTCGTGCGCGAGGTGGCGGCGGACGACTACATCCCGCTGATCACCACGATCCCCTCGCCGTACTCGGAGCCGGAGGCGGAGGCGTACGTCCGGCGCCAGTGGGAACGGGCGGCCACCGGCACCGGCTACCCGTTCGCCATCGTCCGCACCCGGGACCGGCGGCCGGTCGGCTCCATCGGGCTGTGGCTCAGGGACGAGGCCGAGGGCCGCGCGTCGGTCGGGTACTGGATGAGCGAGTGCGCCCGCCGGCAGGGAGTGGCCGGCGCGGCACTCCGTACGGTCACCACCTGGGCCCTGCACGACCTTCGCATCCCCCGCGTCCAACTCCTCGTCGAGCCCTGGAACACCGCGTCGGCACGGACCGCCGAGAGTGCCGGGTACCGGCCCGAAGGGCTGATGCGCGGCTGGCAGCAGGTCGGGGACCACCGCCGGGACATGGTCATGTACGCGCGGCTGACCGATGCTTCGCCCGCCGAAGACTCCTGACCGGCCGCAGCACCCGCCGGGTGTGGCTCCCGTGCGGCGGTCAGCCGAGCCAGCTGCCGTCGCGCATGAGGTCGCGTCCCCGCAGCTCGTTCGCCTCGCGCCAGGCCTGGATGCGCAGCGGCCTGATCAGGAAGTACCGGTAGGGCTCGTCGAGAGCGCGCGGGTCGAAACCGGTCCTGGCCGCGAACGCGTCGCCCGTCCCCGGCGCGAGGCCGTCGACGTCCACCGGCTCGGCGAGGCCGTCGACGACGACGGCGTCGCGGGTCGGCCCGAGGCTGAGGCGCACCCGGTGGTCGGCCAGCAGGTTGCGGCCGGTGACCGAGGCGCGCGGCGTCGAGACGAGGAACGCGGTCCCGTCCCAGAGGTACGAGAGCGGGATGAGGTGGACACCGCCCGGGGAGCCCGACGTCGCAACCCAGAGATCGACGTCGTTTTCCAGCTTCGCGCGGGTGTCCCGCAGCCTCTCCTCGCGTCCACGCGGCGGCGCGCCCGTCATGATTCCTCCCGTTTCGTCCCGTGGAGAGCCCGTCCTTCGGGGACGGGCTCCGTCAGCAGTGGCAGGTGTGGCGGCAGTGGCACGTCAGGACGCGAGTGCCGGCGACGCCGCCTCCCAGGCGAAGCCGTCCGGGTCGCTGAAGGGCCCGGCAGCGCCGCCGATCACGAGGCGGTGCGATCCGGTGCCGTCGGGGGAGACACCTGCGTCCTTGGCGAGGGCACGGCGCCGGTACAGCGCCAGCTTGACGGGACCCGGTCCGGCGGCGAACTCGACGTACACGCGTCCGAAGCTCTTGGCCACGGCCAGGCCCTGACCGGCGTAGAACCGCTTGCTCGCGACCACGTCGGCGACTCCCAGCAGGAGCACGATGTCGTCGATCCGACGGGTGGCGGGGCCGGTGTCCTTCTTGGCCGAGGTCGCGACCTTCCAGATCGCCCCGTCCGGTGCCTGTACGACACCGCCGTAGCCCCAGAGCGACTTCGCGGCAGGCTTCAGCGGGGTGGCGCCCGCGTCGACGGCGGCGTCGACGAGGCTGTCGACGTCGGCCGGCTGCGACACGGTGAGCGAGAGCGTGAAACCGCGGAAGCCGGTCGTGGGTGCCTCCGAGGCCCGCAGACGAATCTGCGTGTCCAGGCCGAATGCGGTGGAGTAGAAGTGGCGGGCGGCCGACGGGTCGGCCACGTCGAGGGTGACGGATTCGATGGAGTTCATGGTCATCACGCTAGTTGGGGCTCGACGGCCGGCGCTTCTTGATTCCTGACCGGTCTTGTCACCTGTTTGGCCACACACGGCGGCATCCCCGCCACAGCGACCGTCGCACCGCGGCGGTAGGCGCCGGGCGGCATGCCGACCAGTTCGGTGAAGCGGGTGGTGAAGGTGCCCAGCGACGAGCAACCGACCGCGAAGCAGACCTCGGTGACGCTGAGGTCGCCACGCCGCAGCAGCGCCGCCGCGCGCTCGATGCGCCGCGTCATCAGGTACGAGTACGGCGACTCGCCGTACGCCAGCCGGAACTGACGGCTGAGGTGCCCGGCGGACATGTGCACGCCGACTGCGAGCGCCTCGACGTTCAGCGGCTGTGCGTACTCCCGGTCGATCCGGTCCCGGACGCGGCGCATGCGGGCGAGGTCGTCGCTCGGGCGCTGCGCCACGATGCGCGCGCGCCCCCACGAGGGGTGACACATGGGAGAACTCCTTCTCGTCGGTGTCCGCGAGTTTTCGTCGGTGTCCGCGAGCATCCGCAGGCATGCCGAAGCACCCGGCGACGTGCCCGACGGCGGTGAGGGTTGCGGTTCTCCTCAGGCGGCCATCGGTCCGGCCGTCACGGCCGGACCGACGACCGGACGGATCAGCGGACTTCCTGGATGCGGACCAGGTTGCCCGCGGGATCGCGGAAGGCGCAGTCGCGGATGCCGTACGGCTGGTCGGTGGGCTCCTGGACGATCTCGGCGTCTCCGGCCTGCACCTTCTCGAAGGTCGCGTCGAGGTTCGGGGTGGCCAGCAGGATCCAGCCGTAGGTGCCCTTGGCCATCATCTCGGCGATGGTGCGGCGCTCGTCCTCGGTGATGCCGGGGTCGGCGGCAGGCGGCGCCAGGAGGATGGAGGTCCCGGGCTGACCGACGGGGCCGACCGTGATCCAGCGCATCTTGCCCTGTCCGACGTCACTGCGGACCTCGAAGCCGAGGACGTCGCGGTAGAAGGCGAGGGACGCGTCCGGGTCGTCGTGCGGGAGGAAACTCGCGTGAATGCTGATGTCCATGACGACCAGATTAGGTGCGGGTCCGTGACCCGCGCTTCTCGAATCCTGACCGATCCGGCGCCCTCAGACGATTGGTGGACGCCCCAGGCGCGTCATCCTCCACACGGTGCGCCACTTCATCGGCTTGCGCGGGGCGCAGGGCGTCCGCACGCCCTCGGCGAAGCCGCCCCACCACGCTCCGAGTCCGGTCAGGGACCGGCTGCGCACCAGGGTGAGGAGGATCCACACACCGAGATGGACCGGAACCAGGGGCACGGGGAGCCGGCGGCGGGCGAGCCACACCCGGTTCCGGGCGGTGAACCGGTAGTGGACCGCGTGCCGGGCCGGCGACGTCTTCGGGTGCCGGAGGACGAGCTCGGGTTCGTACAGGATCTTCCACCCCGCGTCGAGCGCGCGCCAGGCCAGGTCGGACTTCTCGTGCCCGAAGGAGAACTCCGAGGGCCACAGGCCGGTCTCCTCGAGCACGGGCATCGAGAAGGCGTGTCCGCCACCGAGGAACGCGGTCACCAGGCCGCGGCGCATCGGATCGGCGGCACGCAGCCGGGGCACCCGGCGCCGCTCCGTGTGTCCGTGTTCGTCAGCGATCCGGAAGCCGATGATCCCCAGCCCCGGGGTCCGCCGCGAACAGCCGCTGGACCGTGCGGAACACGTCGTCGGCGACGAGCAGGCCGTCGTCGTCCAGTCCGATGACGGCGTCGACCTCGCCCGACTCCCGCAGCATCTCCAGACCGACGTTCCGGCCCCCCGGGCAGCCCAGGTTCTCGCCGAGCGGGAGCTTGGTCACGTTCTCGGCGACGTCCACGCCGTCGAAGGGCGTCGCGTTGCCGATCAGCACCACTCTCGCCGCGGGCACGTCCTGCTTCTCCACCGAGGCGAGCAGCGCCTCCAGCTCCCGCGGACGGTTGCCCATCGTCACGATGACGACTCCGAGGCGTGGCAAGGACATGGCGGCAGGCTCCCGTGCTCGGCGACGAGGCCGATACCAAGGGCTGCTGTCCTGTCGTCCCCGGTGGATCAGCGCGCGGAGTCGGGCGCGGCCGCGGGCGATCCGGCGGCGGCCCTCCACCGGTACAGCACGTCGGGTTCCTTCTCCTCGTTGCGGCTGCCGTCGTCGTAGGACTCCGCGGTGAACCCGTGCCGCTCGTAGAAGGCGCGGGCCGCGGTGTTGCGCTGGAACGTGTACAGGCTCAGCTCCCCGCCCGAGGCCTCCTTGACCAGGGCGAGGAGCCGCGAGCCGATACCGCGGCGCAGGGAGCCGGGGCGCAGGTGGAGCTGGTCGAGTTCGTGCCCGTCCGCGTCCAGCGAGGCGAACCCGAGCACCTCCCCGGCTTCGCCCTCGGCGACCCACACCGTGCTTCCGGGAAGCACGACGTGGGTGATCCAGGCGAGCGTGTCCTCATCGCTGTGGACCCGGGGCAGGTAGGGCAGGGCGTCGGCCCGCGAGTCCAGGAAGACCTGGGTGATCTCCTCGGCGTCCCGGGCCGACGCGGCGCGCAGCCGTATCTCGGTCCCTGCCTGCTGTGCCGGCTCGTCCGTCGCCATCCGTTGCTCCCTCGCTCGTGAACGCACAGCTATACCAGGGGCGTCGGGGTGTGGCGCGATCTTTTCCGGGCCACAGTCGGGCAGTTCACGGATCAGCTCGGACGGATGTCAGGCGCCGAGGTTGTAGAGGACGAACTCCTCCCAGGAGCCGGTGATCTCGGCGGAGCGGGCGCGCAGCACGTACTGCAGCGATCCGGTGTAGCTGTTCTCCATGGTGACGAAGAGCCCGTTCAGCGTGGACTGGAGCGCCCAGCGGTCCAGCCCTTCGTTGTAGTACACGACAAACTGCTCCCAGCCGCCCACACCGGTGGAACGGGCGCGCAGCACGTTCTGCGCGCTGCCGGTGAAGTTCTTCTCGACCGCCACGTAACGGTCGTTCGCCAGGGACCTCAGGGCGTACGTCTGGGTGTTCTCGTTCCACTCGAAGGCAAAACCCTCCCAGGCTCCGCCGACGTCGGCGGAGCGGGCGCGCAGCACGCCGGTGTTCGGGGCGGCGTAATTCACCTCGGTGGCGACGAACTTCCCGTTGCGGGCCGACTGCATGGCGGTGAGCTCGGGTTCCGCGGCCGTGGCGGAGACACCGTCACCGGCGGCGTACGGGGCACGCCGGGTGTCCGCCTCCCCGGCTGTGCGGGCCAGTTCGGCGCCGTCCACCGCTTCCCACCCGCCGGGCACAGCGGCCGGCCGGTCGGCCCCGGGGGCGGCTCCGGCCGTGGGTACGACCAGCGCGGAGGACGCCAGCAGGGCGCTCAGGGACAGCAGCACGGAGGTCATGCGTCTCACAGGTCTTCCTCATCTTTCGTCAAAAGGATTCCTGGGCGGCAGGACAACGGGTCAGCCATGGAATTCCGGCCGCCCGCTCGAGAGATTCACGGAATTACTTCCTCCGCATGGAAAACCATTCTCGAATTCCCCCGAGCGGCCTCAGCCTAACGGCGGGAGGCTAAATCCAGCAGCGATTTTGCGGTGGACCGGAGAGTTTCGACGGGGAGTTGCACTGCATTTTTGATTCCGCAGTTCTCCGTTAAGGCCGGTGACACTCTTTGTTCCCTTGGGCGGTCATGTCCGACCTGGCGTGGGCGAGGCCGCGACCGAGGGAACGGAAAGGGCCCCTGGAGTCCGGGAACGAGCCGGTCTCCAGGGGCCCTGCCGCTCCAGCAGTCCGGCTGAGGCACCCGCACGCTACTTGCCTCGGACACCGGCCGGATAGGCGGCGAGCCTTGGCTTGTCGTTCTCGACGCGCTCCAGAACGGCCTCCGCCGTCTCTCGGCGTCGCGTACCCAGCTCGCGGTAGACGAGCCACAGACCGGTGCGCGCCGCTTCCCGGCAGCGGTCACCCAGGTCGGTGTGGCCCAGGGCGGCCTCGGCCTCGTCGGACTCGCCCGTGACGATCTGCTGAAGGAGTTCCAGGACAAGGTCCCGGGCGTCCGCCGACAGCTCGTCGAGCAGGCCCGCCAGGAGGGAGGACGGAGACCGTCGGCACCGCGGCACTGTGCAGCCGCCCCTGCACGACCACGACATTCTCGAGGTCCCAGTAGGCCCCCATGGCCTCGTCCTCGTCGACGGCCGCGAGCAGTCGGCGCAGCGCGTCGGGCACACCGCTGGACCGGTTGCCGAGCGTGCGGAAATCCTCCCAGTGCGTGCGGGCGATCTCCACCCTCTTCGGCTCCACGTAAAGGTTTCGGCTGGGGAAATACGCGAACTTCCACACACGTCGACGAAAGTCTCCTCGACGATACGGCCGCCCGGCCCGCCGATTTTAGTTGCCGTTTTACGTGTCGCGACAGGAGAGATCAAAGCGGCGCCAGATCCATCGACTCGGAGGAAATCTCGGTAGTGCTGGCTCGATGGGCGGGCGCATCTTTCAATCCGGCAGCGAAGGGGCGAAAGATCAAGAAATGATCCTAATTGACAATGTCATTGCCGGGCCGGCAGGAATTAGCTGCCATATCAGACATACACATAAAGGATCATTTGGAGAATGAAGATCAGGACACTCAAGCCGAAGGAGAGGCGCCTGCGCCGAGAATTTACCCTCGTCGCAAAGGAAGTAAATATAGATGCAACGAAAGTCAGGAAAAGGATTATGGCGGCAAATATGAAAAGAAATGCGGGGTCTGCGACTCGCCCGTCGATCGCACCGGAGGCCAGGGGAACAAATCCGACAAGAATCACGACCGCTGAAAGATAGAAGCTAGCGATACCAAAAGCGGTTGCGATAACCACTGCAAATATCTTTATTGCGCGGTTC
The DNA here is from genome assembly GCF_045207585.1 of Streptomyces sp. NBC_00887. Lineage (NCBI taxonomy): Bacteria > Bacillati > Actinomycetota > Actinomycetes > Kitasatosporales > Streptomycetaceae > Streptomyces > Streptomyces sp. NBC_00887. The sequence goes on along the minus strand of NZ_CP108788.1, from coordinate 7,680,598 downwards.
TCCATGGTTATCATTTCCGTTCCATATTTATCAAACATTTCAATGGATTTGACGGGGTTGTGCCTACTGGGCCGGCGTGGGGTTTGGTGACGGAACCTGCCGGAGAACTGGCGTGCCGGGGAGTTCAGTACATGGATTGCGGACGCCACCTCGCTTTTTCCAACTCTTGCGTACGCAAGTTCCCACGCGATCGATCCTAGGCGCTTTGGATCGAGGTGGAGAGCCGCCTTATTTCCATAATGAAACCCGTTGCAGACAGATTGCGTTCTGCATTTTGACGGGAAAAGATTATGAAAAAATTGGCGGCTCTCCCTCGCACAGTTCTGCGATTAGGCGACCCAGTGGGCTACTTCAGTCGCAGACAGCCGTTATGAATCAGCTGCTTGCACGTGTCGACAATCCGTGACGTGTACGTTCGAGAATTTCCGTAATTCTTTTTCACGGACGCTCCAACCTTCCTGCCCCAAGAATTGTTGTGCAGATCAATATAGTGATCCGTACTTCTATCTTTTCCTTCATGGGCAGTGGCCCACTGCTTGGCCGCATTTGCGCCGAGCATGAAGGTCAGTCGAGCCTGCCAAATGCAGTGTCGAAGGGCGTTATTGTATCGGCCATTACCTCCCGCGATACTGAAGGCCCAGTCGCTGGCTATTCCCCACTTGTAGCAGCCGTGCGGATGCTTTTTGCACAGCGCTTTCTCGTACTTGTTCATACTGCTCTTAGCGGATCGACCGTCGAGGTCCGAGCAATTTATGGGATCGCCGCCGCAATACTCGTACGCATTTGCGGATCCACCATAAACAGGATCGCTGGAGAGGAAACGCCCAGTAGCCGGGTTATAAAGCCGAACGCCCATCAGTACAAGATTTCCCGCACTCTCCGAGGAGCGCTGCGAAGCTCCATGCCAACCGTAGCGGGAAACTGCTTGTTCGGTGAGAGATGTCCCGTACTCGTCGGACTCAAGCACTGTCGGTGCCCTGCCGACGTCCAGAGGTAGCTGGAGGGATATATCACCGTGAATATTGGCGAGCTGAAGAATGGTATCGCCATTTTTGCTAGTGGTCGCTGCGAACGCGTTAGAGGCGGAGGATACGTAACGGGTAAGCATTCCCGCAGTGTCCTCTACGATCCAGCGAGGCGAGTCACTGTCGTTTGCATAGTGATTTACTTTCGTACCGGTTTTGCTCCAGGTGCCCGAAGTGCCGGTTTCGACCGTCCAGGAGCGGAAGCGCAGGTTGGGGTCGAGTTCCCAGGTCTGGCGTTTGTCGCCTGCCGTTTGCTGGTGGACAAGGTCATTAGCGTAGTAGCCGATGGTGGTGCCCGGCAGTGCGGTGGTGCGGCCGAAGTCGTCGTAGGTGTAGCCGGCGTCAACTAGGCGGTCGGCGCTGTCATAGGTGTAGCTGATGGTGTTGGTGCCGCCGGCTGTGGGGCAGTCGGCGGCGGAGGTCCCAACTGTGGTCGTCAGGGCTTTTCGGTTGGCGCGTTTGTCGAATTCGTAGTCGCGTCGAGTACAGCTGGCTTGTCCAAACTGCCGGACACCCGTGAGCCGACTCGCCTTGTCGTAGTCGTACTCCTGCCGACTCCAACCTTGATGGCTGGTCACTTGCCCGTGGATAGACTCGGTGACGGTGTCTGTGAGTACGGAAAGGCCGTCACCAGCTCGACTGTAGCTCCGCGAAGTCACAACACCGGCAGGGTCCTCGACCACGCTCAGGTTGTATCCACCGGGCAAATTCTCTGTAGCGACCGAGCCGTCCTGGTCGTACGTGGCAGAAAACTCGCCGGCGACAGAGTCATTGGTGCGAGTGACAAATCCGCGCGGTTCGGCGTTGTGATCGTAGGTGAACGTAACCGTAGAGGGTGCACTATCGATCAGCTTGACAGGACGGTTGAGCAAGTCGAACTCGGTAGTCGTCGTGCCTCCATCCGCGTCGGTATAGGAGATCTGGCGACCGAGATTGTCATATGCCTTGGTGACGGTCCCAGCGGAAGGAGACGAGACCTTCGTCACGGCACCGGTGACAGCGTCGTATTCGGTTGCGGTCTCTGGGACCGCGCGGCCAAGGCCGTTGTATGACGCGGTTTTCTCCAAGCGGCCGGCCGCGTCATACCACGCCATAGAGGTGAGATTCTTACTCCCAGCTTCGCGTGTTTCCTTCGTAACCTGACCGTAGTAGCCATACTCCGAAGTGGTTGAAGGCAGAGCGGAGGGCTGGTTCCCGCCACCTGTAACCGGGCCTGCGGGACCAGTCCAGCAGACCTGATCGGCCCATTCGGGACGGCCCTTGCACCAGCCGGTACCGTCGGCGGTCCAATACTGGGTGATTCTGGTCGTGGCGTCCCCACCGTTCGCGCCGGGAAGAATGCGCTTCGTCACGCGCCCTTGAGCGTCGTACTCGGTTGCCGTGTCCAAGTTCAGAGAGCCTCCCGCGTCTTGAATGCTGTGCGTAGGGAGGCCCTTGGCCCAGTCGTAGCTGCTCTTGGACACCCGCAGTTCGGCCATGATCGAGTCGTAATCGCGGACCCGCGCGCCGGTGATCACCGTGGTGATCTCGTTGCTGACCGCAGCTGTTCCGTCGGTGGGGCGGCCCTCATCGTATTTGTTGACTGTCCAGGACCGGGCAGCGACCGAGGCGCCTTTCGCGAGCAGAATATTGGCGCCATCCTTTAGGTCTTCCGTCAGATCGACACGGTGGATCGGGCCGAACTCCTCGAGCTTCCGAGAGCCGGTTTCGTCATAGATTGACGTGGTGGAGAGCAAAGCTGCGCGTTCGTGCCAGGGACGTTCGACGATGCCCAGGTCGGTCAGGACACGCTTTTGCTTGTCGGTGGCGCCCAAGGCGAGCTCACGGTTGGCCGCACTGAGCTCACGGACGGTATTCCCATACCGGTCGTACTCAATGGTGACGAGGTTTTTCCCAGGCAGGAGAGTGTTGACTTCTCGTCCTGAGGCGTTGAGATAGTGGATGGTTCCGCGCTTGTATCCGTCGGCGGTCAGACTGCTGCCCGCGTGCGAAGCGGGTATCTGGTCGGCGGGGAAGATCGCGGTGGCGTCGGTAGGGCGGTCGAGTTGGCCCCAATGCCCGGCGTCCTTCATCTCATTCGGGGCCTTGGTCCCGGTGAGCGGAACTCCATAGACGATGGTGGTCACGGCGTTGGGGCCGGTCTCGGTGGCGCTGCCCTGCTCAAGGGTGGCGCGGGTGACCTTGACCAGCATGCCGGCGCCCGGCGCGGCGGCGGAAGCGATGGTGTCGTAGCTGAAGGTGTAGGGCAGTTGTCCGGGAGGGGCCATCCAGACGAGGCGGTCCTCGTGGTAGGCGTACTGCGTCTTGGTGCCCGGCCCCAGACGCGGATCCCAGGTTTGACGCAGGTTGCCGTTCCTGTCGTACCGGTAGGTCTGCACCGCGGTCGCAGTGGCGTTGCCAGCTCCGGGCTGGGTAGCCCAGAGTTTGAGCTCCTTGACCTGGCCGGCGAAATCACCGAAGTCCGCACTCGTCTGATCGCCGGTGGCCGTCGTGGTAGTCGCGTAGTCGAATTCCAGGATCCGGCAGCCCTTGAGGGCCGGGTTCAGGTCACACGCGGACTGTGTGGCTGCAGATGTCGGGGCGATGATCTTCTTGGGTCGGGCCAGCTTCTTGCCGCCCACTGTGACGGTCTCGGAGATCACCTTGGTGGTCGAGTTCTCTGTCGCCTCGAGCTGCGAGGTGGTCACCTGCCAGGTGGTGGCTGTCGAGTCCGGCTTGGTGAAGTCGGTGGCGGTGCCGTCGGTATCGGTCAGCGTGAAGGTGCCCGTAACGCTGCCTTCAAGGGTCAGCGCCTCAGAGCCGGTCTCGGCGATCCATCCGGTCCTGCTGGCGTTGGCGGTGAAGTGGATGGCGTCACCCTCGGCCATCACCACATCAACAGCGGTGTCGGAGACACGGCGGATATGGCTGTAGGCAGATTCGGTCAGCTCGGCGATAGTTCCCGAAACCCAGTGCTTGCCGAAAATCGGGGCCTGTCCCTCTTGGTACTGCGCCTTGGTGGGCGAGCGGGAGGAGAACGAACGCGTCGCGGTCAGGTTGAAGAAGGAAGCGTCGGTGGAGGAGAGCGTGTAGTCACCGGTCAGCAGGTTCAGCTCACCCGGGCCAACGGTCGTGGTGGCCGCGCCGTCGCCGTCACGGTCAATGACCACGTTCAGCGGCGTCGTGCTGCCGGTGGCGCTGCTGGGGCCCGTGAAGTCCGCCTTGATCTCCGCGCTGCCGCTGGTGGGAACAGTCGCGACGGCATTCCAGACGAGAGGGGCGTTCTTGCCATCGGTCAGCGGAACGGGCCACGCTGTCAGCGGGTTGCCGCCGAGGGTGATGTTCGCTGGGGGGATTGTTACCCAGGCGTCGGCCTCGGATCGCCGCCAGGAGAAGGTCGCCTTGTCGAACTTGCCGGCCTCGGTCTCCACTGCGAGAGGCAGGCGCCCTGCGGTGCGCTCACCCTCGCCGGGCTGAGCGAAGCCGCTGTTGCCGGCGTTGAAGATGTAGTCCTTCGGCTCGGACTTGTTGTCGGCCCGGTCCACCGCGCGGATCTGAAGGGTGTGAGTGCCGTTGCGCGGCGGGGTGACGCTGATCTTCTTCGCCGTGGCGGAACCGCCGGTCTCGACCTTGGTCCAGTTGACACCGTCCAGCGACCACTCCAGCCACTGGTGGTCAGCTGCAGGGGGTGCGACGGTGAAGTCGCCGGCCTGGCCCTCGCCCTTGGCCCAGACACCTATGGGGTAGTCGGTGGAGGTGATCGACGTCGGAGCGGAGGGTGCGGAGGTGTCGACACTGAAGGGTTGCCATGCAGACCAGTTGCTGTATTCGTTGCCGTCGTAGGTCTGGGTCTGGAACTTGTAGGCTGAGCCGTTCGTCAGCAGGCCCGCCGGGACGGTCACCGAGGCGGCCTGCCCTGAGGCAACATAGCTGGAGTCGATCAGATTGCCGACCCGGGTGCCGCTAGGCGTCTCGATCTTGAAGGCGGCACGGACCTTGTCGCCGTCCATGTCGGAGAGCACATCACGCAGCGTCGGCGTGAGGGTGTTCACCATGTAGGTACCGTTGTTCTGGTAGAACGGCGGTCCCGCCTCTCGCGAGGAGCCCACGTTGGGTGCGGCGGCGTAGGTGATCGTCAGCGCGGGTGTGTTCTCGATGGCGCTGCCGGAGTTGAGCTCCTGCCAACCTGATGTGGTGCTTTCGTCAGCGGCACGCAGGGCCAGCGTGCCGCTGGGGGCCTTGCTTTTAGCCCAGTCCTGAACCAGGTCGGTCACATCGGCGCTGTGCTGTCCCGGCTCCCTGCCCGGTCGGGAGGCGGCCTGCCTCGCCTTCAGGTCCGGCCGCTTGTCCCAACCTTCGGCTGCATCTGCGGCCTTGCCGTCAGCCGACCAGACCTCCCAGCCCGGGGCCGTACCCTCAACCTGCTTCTTGGAAGTTGTGTTCCACAGTTCCAGCTTCGCGCTGGCGATCTTGGTGCCGGCCAGAGCCGCGGTGTCGAGGGTCAGGAAGGACTGGGCGGTCTGCCTTCCGACATCCCCGCTCTTCGTCCCGGATTGCCCCAGCAGGAGCTTCGATCCGACAGCGCGTTCGCCGGTCACGCCCTGCCGGGCCACGCTCTGCAGGGCCTGCGACTGCACCGCGAGTGCGGTGCTCACCGTGAGAGGAAAAGTGGTGCCCGGGTCGGCCAGGATCTTCGCGTCGGGTGTGAAGGTCAGCTCTGCGTTGTCGCCCTCGCCCGTCAGTTCAATATCCACGGGTATGCGACGGGCGAGCTCGCTTATCACCCCGTTGGCGGCCCCATCCGATATGGACGGGGCCGACATGACAGCCCACTGCTTGCCCTTCTTGTCACTGAACAGCAGGCTGCCATCGGCTTGTTGCCTCACGCTCAGGCCGCTGACGTCAAGCGGCAGTGTGTAGGAGAAGCCGGCCGCAGGCCGCTTCGTGATACTCACGAACTGCTCGAAACCTGTACGGGTCGCGGTAACGCTTACGTCGATCCCAGGAGCGGCCCTTGCGAACAGCGCATGTGCCTTGTCCAGTTTCGGTGGGGGCAGTGTGCCCTTCCACCCCAGGGCAATCCGCTCACCCGTGCCCACCGCGGCCAGCGGGGAGGCAGACGTGCCGGGCTTGCCACCGACCTTTAGACCGTATGGGTGCGCCAAGGGCTCGGCACCCTGATCCGCCGCGCGCAGTGCGACATCGACATCCGTCCATTGACCGGCCCGCTCGAAGCGTACTGGTCCAGCCGAGAGCTCCGTGGTCAGCGTCCCGTCTTTGTTCACCCACGTCGTAGAAGTCTCGGTGCGCTCCGACAAGGCTTCCACCCGATGGCCGGACAGACGGGCCGCAACTCGAGCCGAGGTGACATCGACCGCTGACGTCGCGGGCTTCGGCGTCGGCTTCTCCGCAGCCGCTGCCGCCCTCTGTTGTGGCTGAGCGAATACCTGACCCGTGGTAGAGGCCACTAGCACCATCTCAGCTGCCAACACGGCCGCTACCGCCAACGCCACTTGTGACAAACGGCGTTGCACTACTGCGCGACTCCCCCGCCGGGATCTTCGTCGCAACTCTGTCTCTGGTCTCATGTGACCGCCCCCTCCTCATGTACACGTGTGGGGGCGGATCAAAGCATATGAAGATCATCATGCACAACCTTCACACTTTCGGTCCGTGGACCTCGGTCTGGGCACCATCACGCCAGAAGCCGTTTTCGACTGCTAATTTAATCCCTAGATAGGATGTTTAGTTCACCTTTTGGTCACGCCGGGAAAGCGGGCGTCGGCGTACACAGGAACGCACCAGCCTGTATACGGATAGAAGGGGCGGTTGTTGATGCGGTGAGACCTTCTGCTCGGCACTCTGCTGCTTGTGCGGTGAGAGGCGGAGGGAGGCAGCCGACGGTGGTCCTGGATCCGCATCGTGGATGGAATTGCGGCGCTTCCGGAGTCTGGCGGCCCGGATGACCCTGCTGGACCAGTAGACGGTCCGTAAGTACCTGTCGGCACCGGGTCCGGCGACCCGCCGCGACGGTCGCCGAATGGGCGGTCGAAAGTGAGAGTGATCGACGAGTTCGCGCTGTTGGTCGACTCGACGCTGCGGGTCAATACACCTGTGTTACGACAAGCGCGGCGAACACCGCCCAGAGGGCGAGAGCGTCGCCGTCAGGCACGACCGGTCAGCGCTCGAAGCGACTCGTCGGCCAGCTTTCCGGGTTCCTCGTCCAGATCGTCAGCCGTCAACGAATCGAACGAGACGAATGCCTGAAGCCTCAAGACCCGCATCAGGAGTTCCCGGAGGAGAGCGCGCTCCCTAACCTCGTCTCGGGGCACGTCGATCTCCTCCCAGACTCTGAGGATGCCTCGGACCAACGAAGGGCTGCCGCCGATGGACGTGCGGCGGACGTAGATCTGGTCGAAGGCCGATTCGCCGAGGATGTTCAGGGCGGCGTACAGATCTCCTTCTTCGGCTTCGCTGTCATGGACGAGGTGGGCCCGCCACCAGAGCCGACCGAAGACGTGCCGGGTTTGGTGCTGATGCCGGATGTTGCCGCCTGGAGGTACTCCGATCTCCACCGCGACCGGGTCCTCCGCCGGGATGATCCCGGAATTCTTGTGGAGAATCTCGGCGACCGTGATGGCGAACGTGGCAGCCAGTTCACGGTTGGCGTAGCGACCCGTCACTGCTCACGGCCCGAGTACAGGGCGCCGTCGGGCTCTTCGCCAAGGAGGCGTGATGGTCAACCTCTTCCCCCGCCTCCTCCCCGGTGCGGCCGCACAGCGGCAGTTACTCCGTCACCGAGGACGCGGGTCGCCCACGAGACCAATTCAGGCTTCCGGCACATCCTGTAAAGATCATCGTGAGGGACTTTTCAGGGACTTTCAGCCCTGTCTGAGGGACTTCGGAGAGGCTTTTCGCTGCCTAACGCCAGCAAGCCCTTGAAAGACCGAAAAGGGCCTCCGACACAGGTCGGAGGCCCTTCGAGAGGAAAAACCGCAGGTGACGGCAGACGAGTCGGGCTGTACGCCGGGTTCTGTCGCCCGGTCGCCTCGCGGCGGCCGGGGAGACGGCCATCCATCTAGGACCGGCATTGCTGCCGGTCTCGTGCGGTCTACCCGCGAACTCGGGCGAGCAGCCCTCGGACGTTCGCGCAGGACCGTCTCGCGACGGTCCCTCTTGACCTTGCTCCGGGTGGGGTTTACCTAGCCGCCTGAGTCACCTCAGGCGCTGGTGGTCTCTTACACCACCGTTTCACCCTTACCCGGGACCGAGGTCCCGGGCGGTCTGTTTTCTGTGGCACTGTCCCGCGAGTCACCCCGGGTGGCCGTTAGCCACCACCCTGCCCTGTGGAGCCCGGACGTTCCTCGGGAGGATCCGGAGATCCTCACGCGGCCGTCCGCCCGGCTCGTCTGCCGTGTCGACCATGCTACCCGGCGGGGCGGGGCGCCCGGTTCGCCGTCAGGCCGTGAAGGCCGCGATCCCGGCCTCCCAGGCCGCCGAGAGGTCGGCGCCCGGCGGGAAGCGGCCGTTCAGTTCCAGGACCACCATCCCGTGGGCGAAGGCCCAGGCCGCCCGGCCCCGGTCCTCGTCACCACCGGCGGCGCGGAACAGCGGGGCCGCCGCGGCGTCCTGCACCCCGGCGGCAGGGTTCACGGGGCGGCCCATGGTGAGGAGGTAGAGGTGCGGGTGGGCCAGTGCGTAGGTGCGGTACGCCGCGGCCAGGGCCGCGAAGGAACCGGGGGCCTCCCGCTCCGCCGCCTCCAGCACCTCGGCCGCCTCCCCGAGCATCTCACCGGCCAGGGCGGCCACCACGGAGGACTTGTCCGGGAAGTACTTGTAGAGGGAGGGCGCCGTGAAGCCCACCCGGTCGGCCAGCCGGCGCATGGTGAGCGCCTCCGGGCCCTCCTCCTCCAGGAGTGCCCGGGCGGCGGCGACGATCTGCCGGGGCCTGCTGATCTCCTGGCCGGTGGCGAGGTCGCTCACGCGTGAACCCTTCCTTGGTACGGAGTCCGGGAGTCCGTGTCCGAAGGCGCGATCGTACGAGACGGGGACAAGCCGCCCGCACCCGGCAGGCCCGGAAGCTTGACCTTGCCGCAGCGTCAGGGTTTCTACTGGCCTCATGCGCAGCGGAGAGATCGCCGCGCTCGTCGGAGTCACCTCCCGGGCCCGCGCGCCGGGCCAACGGCTACCGGGTCTACAGCGTCCGCGACGCGGTCCTGCTGGCCAGGATCCGGCGGCTCACCGAGCTCGGCCTCGGTCTCGACGAGGTGCGGGACGTGCTGGCCTACGACGCCGGGCGCGAGCGCGTCGAGGTGCTGGGAGAGCTGGACGCCGATCTGGCCCGCCAGGAGCAGGGATCCGGGAGCCTGTCGCGCACACCGTCCGCTTCCACGCCGATGACCCACGCGCGGCGGTCGCCGCCCTCATGCGGGCGCGAACAGCACCTTCGACGAGCCAGGGTCCGCCTGTGTGAGCCGGACCCGCAGCCGTTCGCCGAGCGGGAGAGCGGAGCCGCCCTCGATCCGGGCGACGATCGCCGGGTCCTCGATGTGGACGGTCCCGACGGCCGGTTCGTCGTCCTTGACGTCGATCACGTACCCGTCGAAGACCGCGCCCACCTGGTCCTTGAGCAGCGCGGCCTCGACGAGATCCACGCACTCGCGCTCCACCGTGTTGGCCCGGCGGGTCCCCCCCGCCATCTCCTTCGGCAGTGCGGGCAGCGCCCGGAGCACCCACTCGGGCGGCTCTTCGCCGGCAACAGCCGCGAGGCACAGTTCGGCGGCGTACCGGTCGACGAGGCGGCGCAGCGGCGCGGTGCAGTGCGTGTAGAGCTCGGCGACGGCGGCGTGCACGGCGGGGGTGGGGAGGTCGCCGTGCTCGAAGACGGTGTAGCCGGCGCCGCGCAGGAGTGTGGTGCACTCCTGCAGGAACGCGGCGTGGTTGCCCTGGCGGGGGTCGAGCGAGCGGACGACCTCGGCGTACGGGACGTGGTGCGGCCAGTCGATGCGCAGGGCCTGGGCACAGAGCCTCAGGCGGCGACGGCACCGTCGGGGGCGACCGGCAGCGTACGGAGGATGCCGGTGCCCGACTCCGTCATGATCCGGGCGGCCGCCATACCCGTGAGCAGGGAGATCTGGGCGTTCCAGCCGTCGGCGGGCAGGGGCACGCGGTAGTCGAGGTCCAAGGTGCCGTCCCGCTCGACGATCTCCTGTTCGGGCACGTCGAGAGAGATGCCGCCCCGCGCGACCTCCTGCTCCTCGCGCAGCCGTCCGATGTCCCTGAGCAGGGCGAGCGGCTCCTCCGCGGTGCCTGCGTCGATCTGCCGCTGAACACCCGCGTAGTCGAGCTTGGCCCTGCTGCGTACGAGGGCCCGGCGCACCTCGCAGGCGGTCTGGCGTCCCTCGGAGTCGAGGTCGATCCGCCAGAGCGCGGCCGGGCGGGTCTCTCCTGGGAGGAGGCTGGCCGCCCCCTCGGAGAGCGCGGTGGGGTGCAGGGGCACTTTGCCGTCGGGGAAGTAGTGGGTGGTCACCCGGTGATGGGCCTCGGCGTCCAGAGCCGAGTCCGGCCGGACGAACGCGGCGACGTCGGCGATGGCGTAGTGCACCCGGAAGCCGTTCCCGCGCCGTTCCAGGTGCATCGCCTGGTCCAGGTCCGTGGAGGTGGGCGGATCGATCGTGAGGAAGGGCAGGTCCGTGGCGTCCTGGTGGCCCGACAGGTCCGGGGACTCGGCGGCCTCGGCCGCCTCGGCGAGCACGGCGGGCGGGAATCCGGCCGACAGACCGAGCTCGGCACGCAGTCCGCGCAGGGCCGCCCGCAGCGGGGTGTCGGCTGCGCCGGTCATGTGGAGCTGGCGGCGAGGCATGCCACCGAGCGTAGGCCGGGGCGGTGCGGTCGGCATCCCGGTCGGCCCGCGGGCGCCTCGGAGGTCGTGCGCGCCGGGCCCGTACCCTTGCCGAGGGGTTCGGGCGCCGCTACGGGCCTCTGCCAACGCCCTCTGTCACGTACGAAGGAGACACCCGTGCTCGTGCTGTTGCCGCCCTCCGAGGGAAAGGCCGCCTCGGGGCGCGGAGCACCCCTGAAGCCGGAGGCCCTGTCGCTTCCGGGCCTCGCCGGGGCGCGGGCCGTGATCCTCGACGAGCTGGTCGAGCTGTGCATGGCCGACGAGGAGAAGGCACGTGAGGTGCTCGGCCTGAGCGAAGGACTGCGGGGCGAGATCGCGAAGAACGCGGAGCTGCGCACGGCCGGTACCCGGCCGGCCGGGGAGATCTACACCGGAGTGCTGTACGACGCCCTGGACCTGGCCTCCCTGGACCCGGCGGCCCGGCGGCGGGCGGGGAAGTCGCTCGTCGTCTTCTCGGGGCTGTGGGGCGCGGTGCACATCGGCGACCGGATTCCTTCGTACCGCTGCTCGATGGGCGTGAAGCTGCCGGGGCTGGGCGCACTCAACGCCTACTGGCGCGCCCCCATGGCCTCGGTCATGCCGGAGGCGGCCGGGAGCGGGCTCGTGCTGGACCTGCGGTCATCCGCCTACACCGGGGCGTGGAAGCCTGCGGGCGAGGTCGCGGAGCGCACGGCGAGCGTGCGGGTGCTGCAGTCGCAGAGGGTGAACGGGGTGGAGAAGCGGTCGGTGGTCAGCCACTTCAACAAGGCGACCAAGGGCCGGATGGTCCGTGACCTGCTGCTCGCGGGGGCGCGGCCGAAGGGACCTGCGGAGCTGGTGGAGGTGTTGCGGGACCTCGGTCACGTGGTCGAGGCGCAGGCTCCGGAGCGGGCCGGACGGGCCTGGGCGCTCGATGTGGTGGTCACCGAGATCCACTGACGTTGCAGCATGCGCAACGATCGTTGCGTGGAGTGCGGTGGGCGCGGCAGGATGACGTCATGACCTCATCCGCGCCTTCCGCGTCCCCTTCCGTGCTGGACCTCGCCCCCGTCGTCCCCGTCGTCGTTCTCCAGGACGCGGCCGACGCGGTGCCGCTGGCCCGCGCACTCGTCGCGGGCGGGCTCCCGGCGATCGAGGTGACGCTGCGGACGCCCGCCGCGCTCGAGGCGATCCGGGCGATCGCCGCGGAGGTTCCGGACGCCGTGGTGGGTGCGGGCACGGTGATATCCGTGTCGCATGTGACCGGGACGGTCGCCGCCGGGGCGCGCTTCCTGGTCAGTCCCGGCTGGACGGACGCGCTCCTGGACGCGATGAAGGCGTCGGGTGTGCCGTTCCTGCCGGGGGTATCGACGACGTCCGAGGTGGTCGCGCTGCTGGAGCGCGGGGTCACGGAGATGAAGTTCTTCCCGGCCGAGGCGGCCGGGGGCACGGCCTACCTCAAGGCGCTGTCCGCGCCCCTTCCGCAGGCCAGGTTCTGCCCGACGGGCGGGATCTCGCTCGCGTCGGCACCGTCGTACCTGGCCCTGCCGAACGTCGGCTGCATCGGCGGCAGTTGGATGGTGCCCGGCGACGCCGTGGCCTCGAAGGACTGGGCACGGGTGGAGCGACTGGCACGCAAGGCGTCCGCGCTGCGGGGCTGAGGACGGCGGAGTCGAGGGCCTGAGCCGCCCTCAGCGCACGACCTGGACGGCGTACAGCGCACCGATGCCCAGGGCCAGGGAGCCCAGCAGGAGCCGCAGCGCCGTCTCGGGAAGGCTGGGCTGGAGGCGCGCCCCGAGGTAGCCGCCGCAGAGCCCGCCCAATCCGCAGGCCAGGCCGAGTGGCCAGTCCGGTGCGATGTCGCCCGTGGCGGTCAGCGACAGCAGTGCGTAGGTGCCCGCCCCCGCGAGGGAGGTCACGAACGTGCAGGCGAGGGCAGCGGGGGCGACCTTCGCGACGGGTACCCCGCGCCCGACGAGGACCGGACCGAGGAGGGAACCGCCTCCGATCCCGTAGATGCCGCCCGCGACACCGACCGCGACGGCGAGAGCGGTGGTGGCACGCGGCGAGGGCTGCGCGGAGGCGGCGGCGCGGCCTGAGGGGCGCAGGGTCCGGGCGCACAGCCAGGCGCCCAGGGGGAGCAGCAGAACGGCGATGAACAGACGGAAGACGACCGGTCCCGGTACGGCGAAGACCCGGATCACCGCACCGATCACGACACCCGGCACCGCGCCCACGACGAGCAGCCGGGTCAGCGGTCCGCGCAGCCGGCCGCTGTTGCGGTAGCGCAGCAGGGCCCCGGGGCAGGACACCACGTTGTACAGCAGGTTGGTGGGGGTCACCGCGGGGCTCGGCACGCCGAGCACGCTGACCTGGACCGGCAGCAGGAACACCGCGCCGGACACGCCCACGGGCGCCGTCGCCATCGATATCAGCAGGCCCGCAACGAAGCCGAGCAGACCCGTGGACCAGGTCACCGCATCCCGCTACCGCAGGTGCGACGTGTCGTTGAGGAGCCTCAACGAGGCGTTGCCGTCCGCGTAGTAAGCGACCGTCGAGACGGAGGCGGGAAGAAGCTCCATCCGGAACAGGGAGTCCGGCGGGGCTCCCAGTGCCAGTCTGACCAGGGTCTTGATCGGGGTGACATGGGTGACCACGAGCGCCGTACGGCCCGAGTAGCGGGAGATCAGGCGGTCGCGGGCCGCGGAGACCCGGTCGGCCACCTCGGCGAAGCTCTCGCCGCCGCCGGTCGGCGCCGCGTCGGCGGAAGCGAGCCAGGCGGTCAGGTCGGGGCCGTAGCGCTCCCGTACCTCGGCGAAGGTGAGGCCCTCCCACGCACCGAAGTCCGTCTCGCGCAGCCCCTCCTCGACGCGGACCTCCAGGCCGAGCCGGTCGGCGACGGCAGCGGCCGTCTCGCGGCACCGGCGCAGCGGCGAGCTGACGATCTCCTGGACCGTCCCGCGGGCCTCGAAGGCCTCCGCGGCGCAGGCGGCCTGGTGGCGGCCGGTGGCCGAGAGTTCGGGGTCGCTGCCGCCGCTGCCGGAGAACCGCTTCTCGGGGGTGAGGGCCGTCTCTCCGTGCCGGAGCAGGACGAAGGTGGCGGGGGCACCCAGGTCGGGTGAACTCCCCCAGCCCACCTGCGGGGTCACCCCCGCGGCCGGGCGGGCAGCGGCCATCGCGGCGCGTACCTTCGCCGCGCCCGCGACGGCGTCCCCGGGCGGACCCGCCGTGGGCTGATCCGGGGCGACGGGAGTACGCCGCGGGGCGTCCAGGGCGGCCGTCGAGGACGACGGCTCCCACTGCCCGCCCCGCTTGCCGGCGTCCATCGCCTCGTTGGCGAGCCGGTCGGCGTGCTTGTTCTCGGCGCGCGGGATCCACTCGTACGTGACGGAGGAGGCGGGCAGGATGCGTGCGGCCTCCGCCGCGAGCGGCTTCATGTCGGGGTGCTTGATCTTCCAGCGGCCCGACATCTGCTCGACCACCAGCTTGGAGTCCATCCGGACACGCACCTGCACGGCCGCGTCCGGGAACAGGGCCTTCGCCGCCTTCAGACCGGCGATCAGGCCCTTGTACTCGGCGACGTTGTTCGTCGCGACGCCGATGTACTCGGCGGCCTCGGCGAGCGTCTCGCCGGTGACCGGGTCGATGACGGCCGCGCCGTAACCGGCGGGCCCCGGGTTGCCCCGGGAGCCTCCGTCGGCCTCCACGACCAGCTGGTGGGGAGCGGCCATTACAGGCCCGACTCCGAGGTGCGGACCAGGATGCGGTGGCAGTTCTCGCAGCGCAGCACGGTGTCCGGGGACGCCGCCTTCACGTCGTTGACCTCGGTGATGTTCAGCTCGAGGCGGCAGCCCTCGCAGCGGCGCTGGTAGAGCCGGGCCGCACCGACACCGCCCTGCTGGGCGCGCAGCTTGTCGTACAGCTTCAGCAGGTCGGCGGGGATCGCGCCCGCGACGACCTCGCGGTCCTTGGCGACGGTGGCGGACTCGGCGTCGAGCTCGTTGGTCGCGGCGTCCCGGCGGGCGGTCGCGTCGTCGAGCTTGGCCTGGACGGCACCGACGCGCTCGGTCAGCTCGGTGACGCGCTCCTGGGCGGACTCGCGGCGCTCCATGATCTCGAGGACGACGTCCTCCAGGTCACCCTGGC
The DNA here is from genome assembly GCF_045207585.1 of Streptomyces sp. NBC_00887. Taxonomy (NCBI): domain Bacteria; kingdom Bacillati; phylum Actinomycetota; class Actinomycetes; order Kitasatosporales; family Streptomycetaceae; genus Streptomyces; species Streptomyces sp. NBC_00887. Next base: position 7,665,589 of record NZ_CP108788.1, on the reverse strand, counting down.
GCTTGGCGAGGGAGGTGAGCTCGCGCTGCAGGCTCTCCAGGTCCTTCGGCGAGGAGACCGCACCGGAGTCGAGCCGCTGCTGGTCGCGGACGGCGCGCTGGCGCACCTGGTCGACGTCCTGCTCCGCCTTGGTCTGCTCGCGGGTGGTGTCGCTCTCCTCGGTCTGCGAGGCGACCAGCAGGTCGCGCAGCTGGGCGAGGTCGCTGTTCAGCGAGTCGATCTCGGCGTGCTCGGGCAGGGACGTGCCCTTGTGGGAGAGCTGCGACAGACGTACGTCGAGGGCCTGGACTTCGAGGAGTCGGATCTGGTCGGCGGGCGCGGCGTTCAGTTGGGGGCTCCAGAAGAGTGGTGGGTGGTCCAGGGGTCGGTGACCTGCTTCGAGACGTGGACCCGCAGGTCCCATCCGTGGCGGTCGGAAATTGCGTCGAGCTGGGCGGCTGCCTGCTCGCACCAGGGCCACTCGGTGGCCCAGTGTGCGGCATCGACCAGGCCGAGCGTCGAGTGCTGGACGGCCTCGGAGGCCGGGTGGTGGCGCAGGTCGGCGGTGAGGAAGGCGTCGACGCCACTGGCGCGTACCGCGTCGAAGAGGCTGTCGCCGGAGCCGCCGCTCACCGCGACCCGGTGCACGAGAGCGTCCGGGTCGCCCGCCAGCCGGATGCCCTGCGCGGTGGCGGGCAGGCGCGCGGCGGCGCGTGCGGCGAGGTCGCGGAGGGTCTCGGGGTGGTCGAGCTCGCAGATCCTGCCGAGGCCGCGCCGGCCCTCGGGATCGGTGGGGTCCGGGACGAGGGGGCCGGTGACGCGGAGGCCGAGGGCGCCCGCGAGGGCGTCGGAGACGCCCGGGTCGGCGCTGTCGGCGTTGGTGTGCGCGACGTGCAGCGCGATGTCGTGCTTGATGAGGCCGTGCACGACCCGGCCCTTGAAGGTGGAGGCGGCGACCGTCGTCGTGCCCCGCAGATAGAGCGGGTGGTGGGTGACGATCAGCTGGGCACCGAGGCTGCGGGCCTCGTCGGCGATCTGCCGCACGGGGTCGACGGCGAACAGCACGCGGTCGATCTCCGCCCCGGGATCGCCGCACACCGTGCCGACCGCATCCCATCCCTCGGCACGCTCGGGGGGCCAGAGGGCGTCCAGCTCGGCGATGACTTCAGACAGACGGGGCACGGAGGAAAGGCTACCTGCCCTCCGTGCCCCGTCGGCCATGGCTGCGGGCACCCGTGCGGGCGAACCGGCGGCCGGTTGTCAATCGTTACTTCACGAGGTCGGCGCGGAGGTCACCGAGGACCGGTCCTCCGAGGTGACGCCGACGCCGAGGTACCAGGTCGCGTCCGGGACGTCCGTGGCGCGGCCGGCCTCGACGGCCCCCTTCCAGGGGAATCCCGGGCGGATGGAGAACACCGTCGGCGCGATCTTGGAGAGTTCGGCGTACGGGTCGGCCGCACGCAGCCGGCCGGCGAGGGAGAGGGCGGCAGCCACTGCCAGGCCGACAGCGGCGGTACCGCGGCGCCGAAGGGACATCACGTGCTCCGGTGACCGTCACACGGGGAATCCTCAGGGATGCCTCACCTTGGTCACGCGTGTCATCAGGGTGCACAGTCGCCCCCTTCCCCTCAGTCGAATCCGAACATCGCCACCCTTATGTGTGAAGTGCGATGGCTCGTGTTGTTCGGCAGGAAGTGCGAAAACTAGCTTCGGTTGCCGGAGGTGACCGAAACATGACTGCCTGTGTCATCGAGAACAAGTCCATGGGGGCCTCGGGGGCTGCCGCGACGGTCGGACCCGTACCGGAGGAAGCCGCTGAGCCGGACGACCCGGCGGAGCCCGAGAAACCCCGCAGACCAGCCGAGACCGGCATGACCGGCGGAACCGGCCCGACAGGCGGGCCCGGACCCGCCGCCGAGTCCTACGGGACCACCGCGTCGAGTACCGGTGGCCCCGCGGTCCGGGACGTGGCGCCCGGAACAGCGGACCGGCCCACCGGGGCGTACACGCCCCCCGGTACGGGCGTGGCAGGTGTGTCCGCCGCCGCGGGTGCGCCGCTCGGGATCGGCATCTCCCTCGGGACGTACGGGCCGCGCGGGACCGGCATGACTCCGGGGACGTACGCCGCGCCCGGGACCGGCATGACTCCGGGGACGTACGCACCTCCCGGGACCGGCACGGCCCCCGGAACGTACGCGACCCTCGGGACCGGTGTGTCCCTGACGCCCGGTGGCACGGACAGCACCCAGAGCGTCAGGCACACCGAGGGCACCCGGAGCGCCGCCACCTCCGGCACGGGCGACGGGCACGGCCCGGCCGGGACGCCCGGAGGCGCCGACGCCGCGGCCAGGAGAGGTGAGCCCGCCACTCCCCCGGCACCACCCCGGGACACCGCACCGGCCGCATCCGGCCACCGTGCCGCTCCGGCCGAACCACGCACCGCGCCGGCCCGTGCGGAAACGTTCGTACGCTGCCTGCCGCCCGTCCTCACCATCGCCGCGGACCACACGTACGCGGCGAGGCTCACCACCGCCGTCGGCACCTCCGATCCCGCCTGGTTCCCGGAACGCTGGACGCTCGACGGACCCGAGCCCTATGCCGTTCCCCTGCCCCTCGGCCAGCCGGAGGAGGCGGACTCCGATGTGCTGCCGCTCTCCGACGGGCGGGTGCTGATCCGGCGGCGGGTGGCGGACCGGCACACGTTCTCGCTGCTCTATCCGACCGGTCCGGGCACCGGCGAACTACCGCTGGGCGCCATCGCATGCGCGGACCTGTCGCTCCTGCCGCCGTCACCGGACGGCATGAGCGCCTACGCCCTGCTCCCCGGCGAACGCAGCACCGGCGTATGGCTGGTGGCGGGCGGTGCCTTCGGTCCCGAGCACGTCGCCGATGTGCCGGGCCACTGTGCGGGCGGGACCTGGCTCGACCGTGAGGGGCGACTGCTCTCGCTGGACCGGCAGATGCCCGGCGGCGGGCCGGTGAAGGCCGTGGCCGTGGATCTGGGGCGGGGCGGCGAGGTGACGCCGCTGCTGCAGATCACGCCGGAGAGCAACGACCGGCTGCTGCTCGCCGATGCCGACAGCGGGCTGCTGCTGCTCCGTTCGGACGCGCCCGGCCATGACCGGCTCGGCTGGGGTGTGCTGGGCAGCTGCCTGCCGGTGCGTTTCCCGGAGTGCCTGCGCCCGGCGGACGTGGCCGTGACGCCGTTCGCCGTCCAGCCGGGCCAGGTGCTGATGCCGGAGAGCTGCGCGGTGGCTCTGCGGATCGACGGAGCCGCGGGCAGCTGGGTGGGCGTCTGGCGTCCGGCGGGACGGCGGCTGCACCATCTCGCGCCACCGGCGGGCTGGTTGACCGGTGCCGGCTTCTGGAGCCGGGAGGGGGTGCTCCACCTGCCGTACGAGCAGACCGGCGCGCCGTGCGCCGTGGCCCTGCTGGACGCCCCGGCCGACGACGTTCACGGAGTGGGCGCGAACGGAACGCAACCATCCGTGGAGGCTGTGCCTCCTGGCGTGTGCAAGCCCGTTCCCCTGGGCCGGGCGCCTCTCACCGGGCGCCCGGTGCCTGGATAAACTCCGACCAGGGCTACGCAGCCGTTCCGCGTGGGTGCCGACGGTGACCACGTCGGCTGGCGGTGGCGGGGCTTGCGACACACACGTAAGCGAGAGCAACGGGGTGACTTCCCACATGTCTGAAGCCCGAACCGACACGACCCGGACGCGTTCGCCGGGGGCGGACGCCGCACGGGCCGAAGCCGGCGGCTCCGGAAAGCACCGAGGGGGTGCGTCGGCGGAGAACACGAGCGTGCAGCCGCACGGCCGTCACCGCCGTCCCTCCGAAGGGGGTGGCGGAGCGGCGGCCTGATCCGCGCCGCACGGGAAGAGGGCCGTCACAGCCTCGCGGCTGCGGCGGCCCTCTGTTCTGCCTCTGTTCTGCCCCACCGCCTTCACCCGGACCGACACCGCGCTCTTCCATGACATGTGTCATCGCGGACTCCGTACACGCGGCCCCTGCCGTCCGCACGCCGTGCTCCGTAGCGTCGTGGTCATGACGCAGACGACGGGGACCACGACGAGCGGACCCGCGGTGGTCTTCGCCGCGGTGGTCAAGACGTTCGGCAGGGCGGAACGCACCGTCCGGGCCGTGGACGGCATCGATCTGGCCGTAGGACGGGGTGAGACCGTCGCCCTGCTGGGCCGTAACGGTGCGGGCAAGTCCACGACCATCGGCCTCCTGCTCGGGCTCGACGACCCCGACTCCGGCACGGTTCAGCTCCTCGGCCGCAGTCCCGACCGGGCGGTGCGGGCCGGACTGGTCGGCGCGATGCTCCAGGACGGGCGCCCGATCCCCCGGGTGACCGTGCGCGAGCTGATCACCTTCGTCGCGTCCACCTATCCGCATCCGATGCCCGTGACCGAGGCGCTCGCCCTTTCGGGAGTCGCTGCATACGCGGACCGGCGCATCGACAAGCTCTCCGGCGGCCAGACCCAGCGCGTCCGTTTCGCCGTCGCGCTGGCCGGCAGTCCGGAACTGATCGTGCTGGACGAACCGACCGCCGCCCTGGACGTGGAGGCGCGCCGGGCGTTCTGGGCCTCGATGCGGTCCTTCGCAGGACGCGGTAACACCGTCCTGTTCTCCACGCACTACTTGGAGGAGGCCGACGAGAACGCCGACCGGATCGTGGTCATCGACCACGGCCGGATCGTCGCGGACGGCAGCGGCGACCTGATCAGGCGTTCCGCGGGCGGCAGCCTGGTCTCCTTCGACCTGGCCGGCCGGACGGCCGCAGGGCTGGAGTCGCTGCCGGGAGTCGTGGGCGTCGAGGTGCGCGGGGACCGGGCGCTGCTGCGTACGGAGGACTCGGACGCGACCGTCGTCGAACTGGCCAGGATCGGGGCCGTACGCGGTCTCCAGGTCACCGGGGCCACGCTTCAGGACGCGTTCCTCGCCCTGACCGCGCCTGCGGACCGCGTCGCCGACCACCACGAGGAGACCGTGTGATGTTCCCGTACATCGTGCTCGAGATCCGGCGGACCCTGCGCGACAGCGTGTTCCTCGCCTTCGGGACCGGCATGCCCGTGATGATGTACCTCCTCTTCACCAACCTAGGCGGGGCCGGCGACTACGGCGACTGGAAGGCCGCGTCGATGGTCGGCATGGCCGCGTACGGGGCGCTCGGGTCGGCCATGGCCATCGGTACGGGCATCGCGTCCGACAAGTCCCTCGGCTGGCTGCAGCAGTTGCGGATCACGCCGCTGGATCCGGGCCGTGCCGTGGCGGGCCGCGCGATCAGTGGCTCGGTGACGGTACTGCCGACCGTCCTGGCTGTTCTGCTCGCGGGTGCGCTGGTCAACGGGGTGCGGCTGGCGGCCTGGCAGTGGGTCGCACTGGTGCTGACGCTGTGGATCGGCGCGCTGCCGTTCACCCTGCTCGGCATCGGCAACGGCTACCGGCTCACACCGCAGGGCACGGGTGTGGTCAACGTGGCCTGTCTGATGGGCTTCGCGATCGTCGGCGGACTGTGGTTCCCGCTCTCCGAGTTCCCCGGATGGGTGCGCACCATCGGTGAGTTCACCCCCGCCCACGGATTCGCGGACCTGGGCTGGGCGACGATTGCCGGCCACGCGCCGGGCGCCGGGTCGGTCACCGTACTCGCCGCTTGGCTGCTGCTGTTCGGCGGATACGCCATGATTTCCTACCGTCGGTCCGCGAGGACCGTGTGAGGGGAGCGACGATGGCGCGCGCAGGAAAGAGGCCCCGGCGCCCCGGGCCGCCCGGTCCCTACGCCCTGGTGCCCTGGCTGCTGATGGGGCTCGGCGCGTTCTCCAACCTGTGGCAGGGCGAGTCACCGAACCCCTGGGTCGGCGGCCTCGGGCTCCTCGCCTTCAACTCCCTCTACATCTCGGTGGTGTTCCGCGGCTTCGACAGCAACAGGCGGGACAGCCCCACCTCGTACGCGCTTCTGGCCGCGATGGCCGTGGTCACCTTCGGTCTGGCGATCGGGTACGGCGGCAGTTGGCTGCTGTTCTTCCCGCTGCTCTCCCTGGCCTGCGGAACGATCCTGCGGGGCAGGCGGCTCGTGCCGGCGCTGGCCTTCCTCGCCGCCGGTGCGGTGGCCGTCGCGGTGTGGCGCGGCGACCACGTCTCGGAGCCGTGGACGATCGGCTACGGCACGTTCCTCTCGGGTGCTGTGACGGCCGCGATCCTCACCCTGTCGGAGACGGTGACGGAACTGCGGGCGACCCGGCAGGAACTGGCCCGCAGCGCGGTGGAGAAGGAACGGTTGCGCTTCTCGCGCGACCTGCACGATCTGCTGGGGCACACGCTGTCGGTCATCGTCATCAAGTCGGAGGCCGCGCGCAGGCTCGCGCCCCGCGACATCGACGCCGCACTCGCTCAGGTCACCGACATCGAGTCCGTCGGCCGTCAGGCGCTCGCCGAGATCCGTGAGGCGGTGACGGGGTACCGCGAGGGAAGCCTCGCCACCGAGCTGGCCCGGGCGAGGTCCGCGCTGACCGCCGCCGGTATCGAGCCGGAGGTACGCCGCTCGGGACCGCCGCTCACCCCGCAGACGGAGGCGCTCCTCGGCTGGGTGGTGCGGGAGGCCGTCACCAACGTCGTACGGCACAGCGGCGCGACCCGCTGCGTGTTCGTGGTCGAGTCCACGTCCGAACGGGTCCGGCTGACCGTGACGGACGACGGCCGCGGCCCGGGCGAGGAGCGGGGCACGGGGCCGGCCGGTGGCACCGGTCTGAAGGGCCTGACCGAACGGCTCGCCGCCGCGGGCGGCTCCCTGGAGTCGGGCCCCGGCGCACAGGGCGGCTTCACCGTGGCCGCGGAGCTGCCCGTGGACACGCCGTCGACTCCTCACGGCGACCCGTGTGCCGCACCGAGCCGGTGAACGAGAGGCCGCAGGCCGCCGCGGGGCACATCGGCCCCGGCGATGAGTTCCGGCCGGCCCGGGAGTCTGTTCCGTCGAGCGTTCGCAGAACGTCCTGCGGCGCTGCCCGGCACAGGACACCACGGAGGACACCATGACCACCACGCCCGGCAACGCGAGCAGCGACCTCCCCGGCAGGCCGCCGGTCGTCGACCTGGCCACCTGGCAGGCGGCGCGCGAGGAACTGCTCGTCCGCGAGAAGGCGCACACCCGTGAGGGCGATGCGATCGCCGCGGCTCGGCGGCGGCTGCCGATGGTCGAGTTCGACGGCACGGTCGAGGTCACCGGCGCCGACGGGCCGGTGCCGTTCCTCGACCTGTTCCAGGGCCGCGACGAGCTCGTGGTCTACCAGCACATGTGGCACGACGGCGCCCCGCACCAGGGCCAGTGCGAGGGCTGCACGACCGCGGCCTGGCACCTGAAGGACGCCGTCTACCTCAACGCCCGGGGCGTCTCGTTCGCGGTCCTGACCTCGGGTCCGTGGGAAGAGGTGGCCTCCTATGTCGAGTTCATGGGGTACACCCAGCCCTGGTACTCGGTGCGGGGCGTGGAGGCTCCGGTCGGCGGAGAGATGGGGTACCTCGCCTGCTTCCTGCGCGACGGCGACCGCACGTTCCTCACCTACTCCACGACGGGCCGCGGCAACGAGCGGGTCAACGGGTCCATGGGCCTGCTCGACATGACGCCCTACGGCCGCGGCGAGGCGTGGGAGGACAGGCCCGCGGGCCGGCCCGTGGTGGGCGATGTCCGCGACGGGTACCCGTCCGTGGCCGGCCGGTCCTGCTGGACCTGGCGCTCGGACGCCGACGGGGTCGCCACCTGGGGACCGACCAGCCGGCCGGTACCGCAGTGGACCCGCCCCGGCGCGACCCCCGTGAAGACCCTCGGCCGGCAGGGCGACCACCACTGACGCGCGTTCGTCGGCGCGTTTCGGAGAGGCGTCGGTCCGGTCCGCCATCGGCGTTCAGCGGCTGTCGGCGGCTGTCGGCGGGGAGCCTTCGGGGCCGTGCTGTAATCCACGCAACGGCGCCGGTGTGAGGGCCGGTCACTTCCTGGGGGAACGGCACATGACTGCGCGGCTCGTACGCACGGCTGGATTGCTCACGGTCATGGTGGCGGTGCCGTTGGCCGGCTGCGGCGGCCACGGTGCCGGGGGTGAGGAGCGGAGAGCCTCTGCGGTCGAGGCCGCCCGCCGCTATCAGCAGGCCCAACTGGATAAAGAATGGAAGGTTGCCTGCGAGGCCGTGACCCAGCGGCTAAGGAGAGGGACGGTCGCCGCGTGCGTCGAGGAGAGGAACATCCCCAGCATCGGCAGCTACCCGGAAGCCCGTGTGACCACAGGTAAGCCGTTCGACATGGAGGCGGACGGCCCCCACGCGGCCGGTGTGGGTGTGCGCGTGACCCTCTACCTGGACCCTGCGACGGGCAACCGGATAGACACGGCACTCCGGCTCGTACCCGGCGAAGACGGTGCGTGGCTCGTCGATCAGGCCGCCAACCTCGACGCGTCCCTGGGTACCGGCCCCGATGCTGCACGTGCCAGGCTGGACGAAGCCCGGTAGTGAACGCTGCGACGGTTCCGGTGCCGAGGTGGACACGGCGGCGCCGGCCCGCTCTCCGGTGACGCCACCGGCCTCCTCCGTTCACCGGAATGCAGCTGCGGAATACAGCGGAGTCACGAAAGCGTTCAGTGTGCACCCACTTGGTGGTCGGTGCTGCCCTCGGGCGCGCTGCCGCACGCTCACCCCCGCCCTTCCCCTGACTTCCCCCTGCCCGGAGGCCCCACGTATGCAACGGACGACAACCGAACAGCACGCCGGGGAGCTTCCCGACCCGCGCAGGGGCCGGTCGGGCGGCGTCGTACCCGTGCTGGCGTTCGCGGGGATCACCGTCGCGGTGATGCAGACCCTGCTCGTCCCCGTCATCAAGGACCTGCCGGCCCTCCTCGACACCGACCCGGCCGACGCGACCTGGGTGATGACGGCCACACTGCTCGCCGGAGCCGTCTCGACGCCGATCATGGGACGGCTCGGTGATCTCTACGGCAAGCGGCGGATGCTGCTCGCCAGTCTCGCCGTGATGGTGATCGGCTCCCTGGTCTGCGCGACCACCGACGACCTCGTGGTCATGATCGTCGGCCGTGCGCTCCAGGGCTTCGCCATGGGCGCCATCCCGCTCGGCATCGGCATCATGCGTGATGTGCTGCCCCGCGAGAAGCTCGGCTCGGCGATGGCACTGATGAGCTCCTCGATCGGGGTGGGCGGCGGGCTCGCCCTGCCCGCCGCGGCGCTGACGGCCCAGCACGCCGACTGGCACACGCTCTTCCTCGGCTCGGCCGTGCTCGGGGTGGCGGCCATGGTCCTCACCGTCCTCGTCGTGCCCGAGCCCTCGCTGCGCGCGGCCGGGCGCTTCGACCTCGTCGGTGCGCTGGGTATCTCGCTCGGCCTGGTCTGTCTGCTGCTCCCCGTCACCAAGGGCGGCGACTGGGGCTGGACCTCGCCCGTCACGCTCGGGCTGATCGCCGCTTCCCTGGTGATCCTGGTGCTGTGGGGGATCTTCGAGCTGCGCAGCCCGGCTCCGCTGGTCGATCTGCGTACCAGCGCCCGCCGCGAGGTGCTGCTCACCAACCTCGCCTCGATCATGGTCGGGGTCGCCTTCTACGCGGTCTCGCTGGTCCTGCCCCAGCTGTTGCAGCTGCCCGCGTCGACCGGCTACGGGCTCGGGCAGTCGATGGTGGTCGCGGGGCTCTGCGTGGCGCCGCTGGGCCTGACGATGATGTTCGTGGCCCCGCTGTACGCCCGGCTCTCCGCCCGCCGCGGCCCGAAGGCCTCTCTGATGCTCGGCCTGCTGATCATCGCGGTCGGCTACGGGGCGGGGCTCGGCCTGATGAGCGCCGCCTGGCAGACCGTGGTGATCGCGGTGGTGATCGGGGCCGGCATCGGGCTCGCGTACTCCTCGCTCCCCGCGCTGATCATCGGGGCCGTCGACGCGTCCGAGACGGGCGCGGCCAACGGCCTGAACACGCTGATGCGGTCGATCGGTACGTCCCTGTCGAGTGCGGTCATCGGCATGGTGCTCGCGAACACCTCGGTACACGTGGGGTCGGTGGAGGTGCCCACCATGGAGGGCTTCCGGACCTCGTTCATGATCGCGACGGGTGCCGTGCTGATCGGGCTGCTGCTGGCCGCGTTCCTGCCGTCGCAGCGGCCCGCGCGCCCGGTCCTGCTGGCGAGCAGTGCGGGCGACGCGCTCGCCGCGGCGGCCGCCGACGGCGTCCCGGCCCCGGCGCCCGTGCGCCCCTGACCTGCCAGGACCCGCGCAGCCGCACGCACGCCCCCGCCGACGGCACCGGCGGGGGCGTGCGGCACGATGGGGCGCCGATCGATGCCGCACCATCTGGAGGAAGCCCGTGACCGCCGAGTCCGCCGTCGCACCCGAGCCGGAGGTCCTCGCCGCCTTCGAGGCCGCCAAGGGCTTCATGCCGCTGCGCGAGGGTCTCGCGCTGTACGCCGCGGCGGCCGGGGCGGCCGCGCTCGGGCTCCCGCTGCTCGAGGTGGGCACGTACTGCGGGCGCTCCACGATCCTGCTCGCCGACGCCGCCCGCGCGGCCGGCGTGACCGTGCTCACGGTCGACCACCACCGGGGCAGCGAGGAGCAGCAGCCCGGCTGGGAGTACCACGACCCGACGGTCGTGGACCCGGAGATCGGCCTGATGGACACGCTCCCGTCCTTCCGCAGGACCCTGTACAGGGCGGGTCTGGAGGAGCACGTGGTGGCGCTCGTCGGGCGGTCGCCTCAGGTCGCGGCCGTCTGGGGCGGCAAGCTCGGCTTCGTCTTCATCGACGGCGGGCACACCGACGAGCACGCGAACGGTGACTACGAGGGCTGGGCCCCTCATGTCGCCGACGGCGGGCTGCTCGTGATCCACGATGTGTTCCCCGACCCGGCGGACGGCGGCCAGGCCCCGTACCGCGTCCACCAACGGGCTCTGTCCTCCGGTGCGTTCACGGAGATCTCGGTGACGGACTCCCTGCGTGTACTGCGGCGTACCGGACCGGGGATCTGAAGCTCACGGATAGCATCGCGACGTGCGCTACGACGACAGCAGTCCCCCCACCCCACGCGTTGCCGCCGCACTGCGCGCGACCGCGCCGCGCAGGCCCGTGCTCGCCGCCGTGGTGCTGGCGTCCGTCTGTCTGACCGCGGCGGGGTGCGGGGGCGACGGTGGTCCCGCTCCCGGGCAGGCACAGCCCCTGTCCGGCGGCAGCGCGGCGTCCGCGTCCTCCTCGCCGACCTCGGCGGCGTCGAAGAGCCCCTCCCCTCCGGCCTCCCCGTCCGCTTCCGTGAAGCCGCCGAAGCCGCTGCCGAAGGGGCCGCTCACGGGCATGACCGTGGTGGTCGACCCGGGGCACAACCCGCGCAACCGCGACCGCACGGGCGAGATCAACCGCCAGGTGGACATCGGTACCGGGCACAAGGAGTGCGACACCACGGGCACAGCCACCAACTCCGGTTACGCGGAAGCCCGGTTCACCCTCGACGTCTCGCGCCGGCTGCGCACGCTGCTGGAGGCCGAGGGCGCGAAGGTCGTCCTCACCCAGGACGACGACCGCCCGTTCGGCCCGTGCGTCGACGAGAGGGCCCGCATCGGCAACGAGGCCCACGCCGATGCCGTCGTCTCGGTCCACGCGGACGGTTCCGCGGTCGGCAACCGTGGTTTCCACGTGATCCTTCCCGCAGCGGTACGCGGCGGCGCCGCGGACACGGCGGAAATCGTGGCCCCCTCACGCGATCTCGGCGAACGGATCGCGGGAAAGTTCGTCCGCATCACCGGAAGCGCGCCCTCCAATTACATCGGCGGCAATACGGGGTTGGACACCCGCAAGGATCTCGGCGGCCTGAATCTGTCGACCGTGCCCAAAGTCTTCGTCGAATGCGGCAATATGCGTGACCCGAAGGACGCCGCTCTGCTCATGAGCGCGGACTGGCGTCAGAAGGCGGCCCTCGGTATCGCCGAGGGCATCAGCAGCTACCTCAAGCGGTAGAACTGCGGTGATAGTGGCGAGACATTGGGGGGATGGTCCGTCCGAGGTCCGGCCAGGCACACAACCCGCCCGGGCAGACGATAGATTCATCCGTACGATGGGGAGCCGCCCCCGAGCTTCGCGCCGTACCCGCCGTTCAGGCGGCATCGACGACCGCCCCGACGAGACGACCGACTAAGGACCTTCACGTGAATATCCGCTCCCTCACTCGAGGCGACGGCGTGGTGATCGGAGCAGCGGTCGTGCTGTTCATCGCCTCTTTCCTCGACCTCTTCGGCGTCGACTGCCCCTCCGGCGTCGACTGCTCCGGCTTCAGCTCGAACGCCTGGGACACGCTCTCGCTCCTGATGGGCATCTACCTGGCCGGCATCATCGGCGCGGCACTGCTGATCGTGAGCCGCGCGATGCCGGGCCGCAAGGTCGTGGGGCTCGACCTCGGTCAGTTCGGCGCCGCCTTCACGGTGTTCGCCCTGTGGACCATGTTCTGGACGATCATCGACGCCAGCAACGCGGGCGCCGGCCTGATCCTCGGACTGCTGGCGACCATCGTGCTGGCCGGCGGCGCGGTGGCCACTCCGTTGGTTCCCGCCCTCAAGGCCCCGCTCCTGGGCGCCCCGCGCCCCGCTCAGGCCGTGCAGGCGCCGTACGGCGCCCAGCCGCAGCCCGGCCAGGGCTACGGCTACCCCGGTGGCCAGCCGCAGCCCTACGGTGCGCAGCCCGGTCAGCCCCAGCCGTACGGTGCGCAGCCGGGCCAGCCCGGTCAGCCGGACCCCCAGCAGGCTCCGCAGGGCGGTGGAGCACCGGCCGGTGACTTCACGCCGTTCTGGTTCGCGGTGCCGGTGGCCCGTCCGCTGTACGGCGAGGACGGCGCCCCGAACCCGATCGCCGAACTCGCGCCCGGTACCTGGTACCTCGCGGTCGAGCAGCGCGGTCCGGGCCTCATCGCCCAGACGCAGGACGGCCGTCGCGGTGTGCTGCAGGACACGACGGGCATCCAGCGGGGCTGAGTTGTCCCGCAGACGGTCAGCGGCCCCCGCCCTTCCGGGCGGGGGCCGCTGTCGTACGGGGATCAGGGTGGCCGCTCAGCCGAACGACGAGCGGTCCGGCCAGAAGTCCAGCAGGTCCCTGTCCTCCAGTACTTCGAGTCCACCTTCGTCCGGCTTCTGCCGCCGGGTGAACGCCGGCATCAGCTCGGTCAGCGGTCCGCACAGGGCCACCGTCGCCTTCCCGTGGGCCCGGCGCCAGGTGAAGTCCTTCTCGCCGCACTCGATCAGCCACTCGGCACCCGGCACGTCTGTGGCGTGCAGGTGCAAGGAGCGCCCCACGCCGCACAGTTCGGCCACCTCGGGGTCGCCCTCCGCCTGGGAGAAGGCGACGATGTGCAGCCACTCGTCCAGAGGCTCTCACCTGCTTTTATCCAACCAGTTGGGAGGCGGACGGCACCTTGTCCTCCACCGCGGCGCCGGCGCTCTGTCCGGCGTCCTTGATGCTGTCGATGACGCTCTCGAACGCGCCGACGTCTCCGGCACCCGCCTCGCCCCTGGCGAGCTTCGCGGCCATCCCCTTGAGCGATTCGATCCCCGCGGTCAGCGGGGCCACGGCCTTCGCCAGGAGCGGGTCGCCCTTCGCGTTGTCCGCCGCCGCCTTGAGCCTGTTGTACGCGAACGCGCCCGCGAGGCTCGCCTTGACCACCGCGAGCGTGCGCCCTTCGGCGCCCTTCTCGAACCTGCCCGCGCGGTAGGGCTTCACGATCCACTGGTACGCGGCTCCGGCCGCCAGTCCCGCGTTGGCCACGAACCGGGCCTTGGCGTACTTCTGGGCCTCGGCCGAGGTCGTGGGGCTCGCCGTCGTGCTGCGGCTCGCCGTCGCGTCGCCGCTCGCCGTCGCGCTGCTGCTCGTGCCGGTGTCGCCGTCGCCGCATGCGGTGCCGCCCACGAGCACGGTGCAGGACAGCAGCAACGCCACGAGCAGCCGGCGGAGCGGGACGGAACGGGGCACGGCGGGCCTCCCTGACCGGGCGTCTCACGGTGAGTGGCGCGGCTCGGCACTCGCCGCCAGGCTCGCCCGTGCGGAGGCGGCCCGCCACTCGGCACACGCCGTACGGGTTTCACCCACCGTAAAGCGGCAACCCGTAGAGCATGTCTCCCAGAACAGGCACAGGAAGCAGTACCGCCGCACGACTCATCGCCGTCGTCGCGGACATCATGGCGTTCATCATCATTCTGTGGATCCTGATGTACCTGCTCGACGCCAACCGGGCCAACGACCTGGTGGAGTTCGTCCAGGACTCGGCCCGCTGGCTGGCCGGGTGGTCGTACGACCTGTTCACCTTCGACGAAGCGTGGGCGCGGGTCGTCACGGGCTACGGTCTGGCCGCAGTCGTCTACCTCTTCATCGGGCACGCCGTGGCGGGCCGGGTCCGCCGGTTCTAGCCGGCCTGATCCGAAACGGAAGACCCTAGCCGCAGCAGTCGGGTTCCAGTCCCGTCGGCAGCCGTTCGCCGCTGAAGACCGCGGTGGTCGCCTCGTCCCCACCGAGCGCGGCCACCGCCAGCAGCAGTGAACCCACGGTCCAGGTGGTGAGCTCCTCGGGCCAGAAGGCCCGCTCGCCCTCGAAGACGTACCCCGTCCAGTACATGCCGCCCTCGGTGCGCAGGTGCTGGACGGACTGCAGGATCTCCAGCGCCCGGTCGGACTCCCCGGTCACCCAGAGCGCCAGCGCCAGTTCACAGCTCTCGCCGCCCGTCACCCAGGGGTTGGGCAGCACACAGCGCACCCCGAGGCCGGGCACGACGAAGCGGTCCCAGCCCTCCTGGATCCGCTTGGTCGCGGCAGGCCCGGTGAGCGCGCCGCCGAGGACCGGGTAGTACCAGTCCATGGAGTAGCGGTCCTTGTCCAGGAAACGCTCGGGGTGGCTGCGGATCGCGTGGCCGAGCGCTCCGGCCGCCAGCTCCCAGTCGGGCTGCGGCTCCTCGCGCTGTTCGGCGAGGGCGAGGGCGCAGCGCAGCGCCTGGTGGATGGAGGAGGAACCGGTCAGCAGCGCGTCGGTGACGGGGGTGCCGTCGGCTTCGCGCTTCCAGCCGATCTGGCCGCCGGGCTGCTGCAGTCGCAGCACGAACTCGATGGCGGCGTAGACCGTCGGCCACATCCGGTCGGCGAACGCGTCGTCACCGGTGGCGAGGTAGTGGTGCCAGACGCCGACGGCCACGTACGCGCAGAAGTTGGTCTCACGGCCGAGGTCGGTGGGCTGTTCGGGGTCGCCGTCGTGGTAGGCGGCGTACCAGGAACCGTCCTCGTTCTGGTGACGGGCCAGCCAGGCGTAGGCGCGTGCCGCCGCCTCGTGCTCACCGGCCGCGTCGAGGGCCATGGCGGCCTCGGTGTGGTCCCACGGGTCGAGGTGGTGGCCGCGGAACCAGGGCAGGGCCCCGTCCTCGCGCTGTACGGCGCGCAGCGCGGCCACGGACTCGGCGGCCTGCTCGGCGGTGAGGACTCCGGGCAGGACGAGGTGTTCGGTCCGCTCGGGTGTGCTCACGCCTCGGCCTTCGGGAGGTGCGGCTTGGTCGCGTATGCCACGAAACTCTTGCCGACTACGGGGTTGAGCAGGTGCTCGGCGACCCGGGTGGCCATCGGCTTCTTCATGATGTCCCAGACCAGCAGCTTGTGGTAGGCCCGCACCGGCAGCGCCTTGTCGTTGTCGACGCCGAAGGCGCACTTGAGCCACCAGTAGGGGCTGTGCAGCGCGTGCGCGTGGTGGGTGCCGTAGGGCTTGAGCCCGGCCTCGCGGATCCTGCCGAGCAGTTCGTCGGCCTTGTAGATCCGGATGTGCCCGCCCTCGACCTCGTGGTACGCGTTGGAGAGCGTCCAGCAGATCTTCTCGGGGCCGTAGCGGGGCACGGTGATCGCGATCCGGCCGCCGGGCTTCAGCACGCGGACCATCTCGGCGAGCACACCCTTGTCGTCGGGGATGTGCTCCATCACCTCGGAGATGATCACGACGTCGAAGGAGTCGTCGGGGAACGGCAGGTTGAGCGCGTCGCCCTCCATGGCGGTGGCCGTGGCGCCCTCGGGGGCCTCCCCGGCCTCCTTCATCGCGGCGAACCACTTCGCGACCTCGCGGATCTCCTCGCCGTTCTGGTCGAGTGCCACCACCTGGGCGCCGCGCCGGTAGCACTCGAAGGCGTGACGGCCGGCGCCGCAGCCCAGATCGAGCACCCGGTCGCCTGCGGCGAGCGGGAAGCGGGTGAAGTCGACGGTCAGCACGGGGGCCTGCCTTCGAGGTCGGAGGTACGGGGTCCGGGGGCCACGGGGGAGGTCACCTGCGGGCTCCCCTGGCGGCGATCGCCTGACGGTACAGCTCGGCGGTGCCGAGGGCCGCCCTGGCCCAGGTGAAGTTGGCGAGCACCCGTGCACGGCCTGCCGTGCCCAGGCGGGCGCGCAGCTCCGGGTCGCCGAGCAGCCGGCCGAGTGCGGCGGCCAGGGCCCCCGCGTCGCCGGGAGGCACGGCGAGGCAGGTCTCCCCGTCGGGGCCCGCGACCTCGGGGATGGCGCCGCCGGTCGTGGCGACGAGCGGGGTGCCGGTGGCCATGGCCTCGGCGGCGGGGAGGGAGAAGCCCTCGTACAGCGACGGGACGCAGGAGATCTGGGCGCTGCGGACGAGGCCGACCAGTTCGGCGTCGCTGATGCCCTTGACGAACTCGACGGCGTCCTGGAGTCCGTAGCGCTCGATGGCCTGGGCGACCGGTCCGTCCTCGGCCCGCTTCCCCACGACCACGAGATGCGCGTGCGGGTTCTCGGTACGGAGCTTGGCGAGCGCCTCGACGAGATGGACGAGGCCCTTGAGCGGGACGTCGGCGCTGGAGGTGGTGACGATCCGGCCGGGCACCTCGGCGACCGAGGGGTCGGGCGACCACAGGTCGGTGTCGGCACCGATGTGCACGACCCGGACGCGGTCCGGGCGTACCCCGAGGTGCTCGACGATCTCCTGCTGGGAGGAGCCGGAGACGGTGAGGACGGACGGCAGCCGGCGGGCGACGCGCTTCTGCATACGCGTGAAGGCGTACCAGCGGCGTACGGAGAGCCGGCGGAGGCCGGATTCCGCAGCGTCCAGGTCGAGTTGACGGTCGACGGTGATGGGGTGGTGGATCGTCGTGACGAGGGGGGCGCCGAGGTCGCCGAGCAGGCCGTAGCCGAGCGTCTGGTTGTCGTGCACGACGTCGAAGTCGCCGCGCCGGGCCAGGAGATGGCGTCGGGCGCGCAGGCTGAAGGTGAGAGGTTCGGGGAAGCCGCCGGTCCACATGGTGGCGACCTCGGCGAGGTCGACCCAGTCGCGGTACTCGCCTCGTCCCGGGGTGCGGAACGGGTCGGGCTGCCGGTACAGGTCGAGGCTGGGCAGCTCGGTGAGCGGAACGCCTTCGTCGAGCACGGGGTAGGGCTGGGCGCCGATCACTTCGACGCTGTGGCCGAGCCGGGCCAGTTCGCGGCCGAGGTGGCGCACGTACACGCCCTGGCCGCCGCAGAAGGGGTTGCCCTTGTAGGTCAGGAGGGCGATGCGCAACGGACGGTCACTGTCGGTGTCCGACGCGCCGCTGCCCGCGAAGGGGCCTGACTCTATGGCCTCAGCGGTCACACTCGGCCCCCTTCTCACTGCGTTTTCGCCGGAGCGTAACCGGTCGCGTTAATCTAGAACAAGTTTCAGACTCGTTCGTTCAACAAGCACCGAATCTACCGGCAGGTAGCGTCGGCGTGACGGCCGGATCAGGTGATTCGCGCCACGGCGGGCGCCTGGCACGCTGTGCGCCCCCGGATGCCGGTGCCCGCCGGACAGGGAACCGGTTCCCTTCTCCGCGGACCGACCGGCTTCGCAGGTCAGCGGCGTTGACAGCGGCGCCGGTCCACGGCCCGGACCGGCGGTGCGAACCAGCGTGCCGCCCTCCGGTGCGGACGGAAGCCTTGGATGGGGACAGATGACAGCGGAACCCGGACCGGCAGCGCCTCCCCTGACGGAACGCCAGGAGGCACGCCGCCGCCGCATTCTGCAGGCGGGCGCCCAGCTCGCCGGCCGGGGCGGTTTCGAGGCCGTGCAGATGCGCGAGGTGGCGGAGGCCGCCGGGGTCGCCCTGGGAACGCTCTACCGCTACTTCCCCTCCAAGATCCATCTGCTGGTCGCCGTCATGCAGGACCGGCTCCAGCATCTCCACCTCACGCTCCGTAAGCGGCCGCCCGCCGGGGACGACGCCGCCGAGCGGGTCGCCGAGACCCTGATGCGGGCCTTCCGGGCGCTCCAGCGAGAACCGAACCTGGCGGATGCGATGGTGCGGGCGCTGACCTTCGCCGACCGCAGTGCGAGCACGGAGGTGGATGCCGTGACACGTCTGACGACGGCGATCGTCGTGGACGCGATGGGGCTGGAGAATCCCACCCAGGAGCAGCTGGCCGTGGTCCGCGTCATCGAGCACACCTGGCACTCGGCGCTGATCACCTGGCTGTCGGGGCGGGCCTCGATCGCGCAGGTGAGGGGGGACATCGAGACGGTGTGCCGGCTGGTCGGCCCGCCGGCTGCGGAACCCGGCACCGCCGGGCGCTGAACGGCACGGCCCGGCGTTCCATGTACGGCACCCACACGGTGCCCCCGTCAGGTGAGGTGCCCTGCACCATGTCGACGGCGCCACGGTGTTCATACGGTTCGGCCGACATCACCCGAACCATGCCGAGGAGCCGGTCCCCATGCGTCGCAGAGCCGTAGGCACCGTCCAGCACAGAACCCTGACCGCGGCCACGCTGGCGGTCGCCGGCCTGCTCCTGGTGGGGTGCACCGCCGCGGGGCAGGCGGGCAGCGACTCCGCCGGGGGCGAGGACGAAGCCGTCAAGGTGGGCCTGGTCTACTCCCGTACCGGACTGCTCGCCGCGTACGGGAAGCAGTACCGCGACGGGTTCATGGCGGGCCTCGACCACGCCACCGGGGGCACCGGCAAGGTCGACGGTCACACCATCGAGGTCACCGAGCAGGACGACGCGGGCGACCCCGGCAAGGCGGTCTCGGCCGCGAAGAACCTGATCGGCAAGGGCTACAAGATCCTGGCCGGCACCACCGACTCCGGCGTCGCCCTCCAGATGGCCCCGCTGGCCGCCCAGAACAAGGTGCTGTACGTGAACGGCCCTGCCGCCACGGACGCCGTGACCGGGATCAACGAGTACACCTTCCGCTCGGGCCGGCAGTCCTACCAGGACATCCTCACCGCGGGCACGATGCTCGGCGACGCCGCGGGCAAGAAGGTCACCGTCCTGGCTCAGGACTCCACCTTCGGCCAGGCCAATGTCGCCGCGGTCAAGGCGGTGCTCGGCGCGAAGGGCGCGAAGGTCGGCTCCGTCCTGGCCCCGCCCAGTGCCACGGATCTGACCCCGTTCGCCCGGCAGGTCAAGGCGGGCGGCCCCGATCTGGTCTTCGTCGCCTGGGCCGGAGCGACCGCCCCGGCCCTGTGGACCGCCCTCGACCAGCAGGGGGTGCTGACCGCGAGCAAGGTCGTCACCGGACTCGCGGGAACGGCCTCGTACCCGGTCTTCGGAGCCGCCGGGGCCAAGGTCTCCTTCCTTGCGCACTACTTCCCCGGCGCGGGCGGCGGGAACGCCGTGGAGAAGGCCATGCTCGACGGGGTCACGAAGGCGGGCGGCACCCCCGACCTGTTCACCCCGGACGGTTTCACCGCGGCGCAGATGATCGTGCAGGCCGTCAAGGAGGGCAGCGCGACCGACACCGCCGCCATGGTGAAGGCCCTGGAGGGCTGGACGTTCGACGGTGTGAAGGGCCAGGAGCAGATCCGCGCCGAGGACCACGCGCTGGTTCAGCCGATGTTCGTGGCCAGGCTGAACGGGAAGGGCGCCACCGCCGAACCCGAGCTGCTGAGTACGCAGCCCAAGGACGCCGTCGCACCGCCCGCGAAGCCCTCGGCGGGCTGATCGGTGACGGCACCCGGCGCCATCACCGCGCACGACGGGGGAGCGCGTACGAGTGCTCCCGTACTTCGACTGGACGGTCTCGGCTGGAGCGTCGGCGGGGCGACCATCCTCCAGGACATCACGCTGAGCGTCCGCGAAGGCGAGTTCCTCGCCTTCATCGGCCCCAACGGGGCGGGAAAGACCTCCCTGTTCAACCTGATCAGCGGGCTGAACCCGCCGACCGGGGGCACCCTCGCGCTGGACGGTGCGGACATCACGGGACTGCCCGTGCACACCCGCGCCCGGCGCGGGATCGGCCGGACGTTCCAGACCTCCAGCCTCTGGCCGCAGATGACGGTGGCCGAGCACATCAGGCTGGCCGCACAGGCCCGCCACGGCGGCTCGTACCGGCTGTGGCGGCGCGCTTCCCCCTACACCGCCGAGGTGACCGGCGTACTGGAGCGCACCGGTCTCGGCCACCGCGCCCGGGCGACGGCCGCGGAGCTGTCCCACGGCGAGAAGCGCAAGCTGGAACTGGCGGTCCTGCTGGTGGGTGAGCCCCGGCTGATGCTGCTCGACGAGCCGATGGCCGGGGTGAGCGCGGAGGAGGTCCCCGCGCTCACCGAACTGATCCGCACACTGCACCGGGACGAGGGCCGCACCGTCCTCATGGTCGAGCACCACATGGACGTCCTGCTGGGTCTCGCCGACCGGCTCGCCGTGATGCACCACGGCCGGCTGCTGGCGCTGGACACCCCTCAGGCCGTGACCGCCGACCCGGTCGTCCAGCAGGCCTATCTCGGGGAGGGGCTGTGACGTCCGACCCGAAGGTGCTGCTCGCCGTGCGGGACCTGCGGGTCCTCATCGGCGGCCGGCACATCCTGCACGGCGTGGACCTGGACGTGGCACGCCACGGGGTGACCGCGCTGCTCGGCCGCAACGGTGCGGGGAAGACCACGACCGTGCGCGGCATCCTCGGTCTCGTCCCGCGCGCCGGGAGCGTGCGGCTCGACGGCGAGGAGACCGTCGCGATGCCCACCCACACCCTGGTCCGGCGGGGCATCGGATACGCCCCCGAGGACCGCGGGATCTTCGCCGGGCTGAGCGTGGCGGAGAACCTGCGGCTTGCCGAGCGCCGCGGCGCGGGCGAGCCCGCCTATCCCCTGGTGCATGAACTCTTCCCGGAACTGAAGCTCCGCGAAAGGCAGTTGGCCGGGACACTGTCCGGCGGCCAGCAGCAGATGGTTGCCATCGGCCGCACCCTGCTCAACGGCAACCGGCTGATCATCGCCGACGAGCCCACCAAGGGCCTGGCGCCGAAGGTGGTCACCGAGGTGGCCGGGGTGCTGGAACGGGCGGCGGAGGCCGTGCCCGTCCTGCTCGTGGAGCAGAACCTCGCCGTCGTACGGCGCCTCGCCGAGCACTGCGTGGTGCTCGCCGACGGCCGGACGGCCCACCGGGGCACGGCGGACGGTCTGCTCGGCGACGCGGAGGCGACCCGCCGGCTGCTCGGCGTCGGGTCGGGCCCGCTCACCACCCACCCCGCGGAGGCGGATTCCTGATGTCCACCATCGTGCTGCTCACCATGACCGGGCTCGGTCTGGGTGCGCTCTACTTCCTCATCGCGTCCGGGCTCTCGCTGATCTTCGGCTTGATGGACGTGCTCAACTTCGCCCACGGCGCGCTCCTTTCCCTCGGCGCCTACGGCACCTGGTGGGCGGCCTCCGGTAATCTGCCCGGCGCGGACGCCGGCGGCTGGGGCTTCGTCCTCGCCGTGCTGTTCGGTACGGCGGTGGGCACCCTCGCGGCCGTACTGCTCGAACTGGCCGTCGTACGGCCCCTCTACACCCGGCCGCGCGAGCAGGTGCTCGCCACGGTCGGCGTGGGACTCGCCGTCCCCGCCCTCCTGTCGGGCATCTGGGGCTCGGACGCCCGGACCTTCCCCGCACCGCAGGCACTGTCCGGCACCTTCGGGCTGATGGGCGCCGAGGTCCCGGTCAACCGGCTCGTCCTCATCGCGGCGGCGGTGCTCGTCCTGGTGGCGCTGCGCCTCTTCCTCGGCCGGACCCGGCACGGTCTGGTCGTACGGGCCGGGGTGGAGGACCGGGCGATGGTGACCGCCCTCGGCATCGACGTCCGCAGGGCGTTCACGCTCGTCTTCGCGATCGGCGGCTGCGCCGCCGCGCTCGGCGGGGCGCTCGGTGGGCTGTACTTCGGCTCGGTCGACCCCCGTCAGGGCACCTCGCTGCTGATCTTCGCGTTCGTCGTGGTGGTCACCGGAGGCATGGGGTCGGTGACCGGTGCCGCAGTGGCAGCCGTGGTCATCGGCCTGGTCCAGCAGTTCGCCAACTACTACACCGCAGCGGGCCTCGGCGACCTGGCCGTCGTCGTCCTGCTCGCCGCGCTGCTGCTCGTCCGGCCGCGCGGACTGACCGGGAGGCTCGCGTGAGTACCGCCACCCAGACACCCGACCGTACGGACGGCGGACCGGCGCCCACCGCGCCCCCGGCATCCGGGAGGGCCACCCGGCTGCTGCGCCGGTGGCCCGCCGCCGTGCTGGTGCTCCTGATCGTCGCGCCGTTCAGCGCGCTTCCCCTCCCGGGCCTGCTGGACGGGCCGGTCGGCAGCCCGGGAAGCCTCCAACTTCTCGCCACCTGCCTCCTGTTCGGGGCACTGGCCACGGGTTACGACCTGCTGCTCGGCCGTACGGGTCTGCTCTCCTTCGGGCACGCCCTGTACTTCGCAGCGGGCAGCTACGCCACCAACATGTTCCTTCTGGAGGCGGGCCTGCCGTTCGCCGTCGCCGCCGTGCTGGGGCTGTGCTTCGGCATCGCGCTCGCCCTGGTGCTGGGGTCGGTGAGCCTGCGGGTCACGGGCATCGGCTTCTCGATGGTGACGCTCGCCTTCGCCCAGGCCGGCTCGATCCTGGTCTCCCGGAACCCCGGTGGCTTCACCGGCGGCGAGGAGGGCCGGGCGGCACCGGCGGAGCTGCTGCCGTCCTCGCTGGTCGGCATCGACAACACCGCGAACCTCTACTGGATCGCGCTCGCCTACCTCGTCCTCACCCTCGGCGTCGTCCACTGGGCGGTCCGCTCCCCCACCGGCCGGGTCTGGGAGGGCGTCAAGGAGAACGAACGCCGGGTGGAGGTCCTGGGCCTGAAGCCGTACGGATTCAAGCTGACGGCCTTCGTGCTGGCGGGGGCGCTGGCGGCGGTCGGCGGCCTCGTCCACCTCCTGCTCACCGGCGGCTCCACCCCGCAGACGACCACCTCCGACTTCACGCTCTCGCTGCTGGTGATGGTGGTCCTGGGCGGATCCGGCACCCGCTGGGGGCCGATGGTCGGCGGCATCCTCTACACCTGGGCGGACCACCGGCTCGGCGACCTCGCCGGATCGGGAGCGGTCGCCGACCTGCCCGCCGTGCTGCGGGTGCCGCTCTCCCAGCCGCTGTTCCTTCTCGGGGTGCTGTTCGTGGCCGTGGTACACCTGCTGCCCGGCGGCCTGGCCCGCCTGCCGTCCCGTCTGCGCCGACCCCGTAGGGAGAACCCGTGACACCGTACGAGGAGATTCGTGTCCCCGTGACCGGCGGCGAACTGGCGGCGCTGCGCTGGCCCGCCCGGGACCCCGGCGCGCCGGTGGTCGTGGCCCTGCACGGCATCACCGCCAACGCGCTCTCCTGGGGCGCCGTGGCGGGGGTGCTCGCGGGCCGCGCCACCCTGGTCGCCCCCGATCTGCGCGGCCGCGGCGCGAGTGCCGAGCTGCCCGGCCCGTACGGCATCGCCGCGCACGCGGACGACGCCGCCGCGCTGGCCGGGACTCTCGGCCCGGGCCGGGTGGTGCTGGCCGGCCACTCGATGGGCGCGTTCGTGGCGGCGCTGGCCGCCGTACGGCACCCGGGCCGCTTCGGTCCGCTGGTGCTCGTGGACGGCGGATTCGGCTTCCCCGCCCCCACGCACCTGTCCGCGGACGAGCTGCTGACGGCCGTGATCGGCCCGGCCATGGACCGTCTGTCGATGACGTTCACCGACCGCGCCGCGTACCGGGCCTTCTGGCAGGCCCACCCGGCGTTCCGGGGAGACGCCTGGTCGCCCGAGGTGGACGCGTACATCCAGCGGGACCTGACGGGCGAGGAGCCCGCGCTGCGCTCCGGCTGCCTGCTGGAGGCGGTCCGCACGGACGGCATGGGCCTCTTCGAGGACGAGGTGCTGTCGGCGGTACACGAACTCCAGGAGCCCGCCACGCTGTTGTGGGCGGAGCGCGGCCTGATGAACGAGGAGCAGGGCCTGTACGACGCGACGCGACTCGCAGCGGCGGGACTCTCCGGCACGGGGGTCCGGGCGGTACGGATCGACGGCGTCAACCACTACACGGTGCTCACGGGCGAGCCGGGGGCCACCCGGATCGCCGAGAGTCTGCTGGCGGCGTCCGGACCGGACGGACAGGAAACGTCCGGCCGTTGAGAGCGGGTCCCGCACCCCGGGCGGCCCGGATCACTCGTCCAGGCCGCCCGACAGCAGATGGAGCCGCAGTGCCAGCTGAAGCTCCAGCGCCCGGTCCGGCTCGTTCCAGTCGCGGCCCAGCAACACCTGGATGCGGTCCAGCCGCTGCACCACCGTGTTCACATGGACGTGCAGCTCGTCCTTGGCCCGGATCAGGCTGCCCCCGGCCGCGAAGTACGCCCGCAGCGTCCGGACCAGGTGCGTGCCGCGCCGCTCGTCGTACCGCAGCAGCGGGCCCAGCACCGCCGTGACGAAGCCGTCCACGTCCTTCGCGTTGCCCAGCACCACACCGAGGAAGCCGAGTTCGTCGACACAGGCGCCCTCGCCCGTACGTCCCAGCACCCGCATCGCCCGCAGACAGCGCGCGGCCTCCGCGTGGGCGGCGGCCAGTTCGCGCGGGCCGCGGGCAGGGCCCGTGCCCGCGACGGTGACGGGTGCCTGGACCAGGTGCCCGAGCTGCGTGGCCGCCGCCCGCGCGGCCTCGCCGGCGGCCGCGGCGGACACCGGTGTCCGGCCGCCGCAGTCGATCAGCAGCACCACGGTGCCCGCGTGTTCGGCGCTCACTCCGTGGATGTCGCCACCGAACAGGTACCGCATCGCCGCGCCGCCGAGCTTCTCCCGGGCCGCCGCCTCCGCCACCAGCAGCAGATGCGGCCGGTCCAGATCGATACCGAGCCGTCTGCCCCGCTCGGCGAGTCCCGCCGGGTCGCGCTCCGGGTCGCTGAGCAGATCACTGATCAGCTCGCCCCGTATGCGGTTCTCGGTCTCGGCGACCGTGCGGCGCAGCAGCAGGAGCAGACCGGTGACGACAGCGGCGCGTTCGAAGAGCCGCCGGTCGGAGTCGTCGAGGTGGTCCGGCCGGTGCAGCACCAGGCTGGCCAGGAGCTCCTGCCCGGCGAGCACGGCGCAGATCCACCGGCCGTCGCGGTGCACCGCGCGCGCCCCGTTCCGGGACTCCTCGGCGGTCCCGGCGAGCCAGCCCGCGTCCATGCTGTCGACGGCGAACACCCCGCCGTCCGGCGATACGGCGGCCAGCGGCCGCCCGCCCGGATCGTGAATGGTCAGGGCGCTGTCCAGCAGCCCCGCCACGGACGCGGCGACATCCTTGACGTCGCCCCCGCGCAGCACCAGGTCGGTGAGCCGGTCATGGGCCTCCTCGGCCCGTTGCATCGCGGCCGAGTGCGCCCGTACGGCGGCGTTGGCCTCGGCGAGTTCCGCGTTCGCCCCGGCGAGTTCGGCGAGGGCCGATCTGGTGTCGTCCAGCGCCCGGGCCGTGTCGATCGCGATCGCGGCGTGGGCGGCCAGCGAGCACAGCAGGGCCACCTCCTCGGGACTGAAAACGCGGGGGGCCCGGTCGGCGGCGAAGAGGACGCCGATGACCTTTCCCGTACCGCCGCGGCTGGAGCCGAGCAGCAGGGGCACTCCCAGGATCGCGACGAGCCCCTCGTCCAGCACACCGGCGTTGATGTTGCGGGTGTGGCGGAAGCGGTCGTCGGTGCGGTAGTCGGGGGTGGCGTACGGGCTCGCGGTCTGCGCCACGAGTCCGCCGAGGCCCTCTCCGAGTTCGAGGCGCAGCCGCTGGAAGAGGACGGAGACCGATCCGTCGGTGACCCGCATGTAGGTGTCGCCCGCCTCCTCGTCGGGGAGGGTGAGGTAGGCGGTGTCGGTGCCCAGCAGCATCCTGGCCCGCCGCACGATGGCCTTCAGCACATCGTCCAGGTCCCGGGAGGCCGCCAGGTCGCCCGCGGTGTCGAAGAGGGCGGTGAGCTGGAGTTCCCGGCGCCGGTGCTGGCGCAGGACTCCCCTGATCCGCAGGGCGGTCGCGGCCGCCCGCTCCACCTCGGCCAGTTCGGCTGCGGGCACCCCGGCGGCCCTGGCCTCCGAGGTGACGACGCCGAGCTCCTCGGCGGGGGCGTCGTCGGCCAGCAGGTCGAGGAGGCGCGCCAGGAGGGGGGCGGCGGAGGGGGACGGTTCAGACATGGGCGGCCATCGTTCTTCGGGGAGCGGGGGAGAGGTCAGTTGGCGGTCCAGCCGCCGTCCATCGCGAGGGAGGTTCCGGTGATGTGTCCCGTGCCGGGACCGCACAGCCACAGGACGGCGCCGGCCACGTCACCGGGTTCGATCAGCCGCTTGACGGCGCTGCGCTCCAGCATCACCCGGCCCACCACGTCCTGTTCCGAGATGCCGTGGCTGCGGGCCTGGTCGGCGATCTGGTTCTCGACGAGGGGGGTGCGGACGTAGCCGGGGCTGACGCAGTTGCTCGTCACCCCGTGCTCCGCCGCTTCGAGTGCGACCACCTTGCTGAGTCCCTCCAGTGCGTGCTTGGCCGAGACGTAGGCCGATTTGTAGGGGCTGGCGCGCAGCCCGTGTACGGACGAGATGTTGACGACGCGCCCCCAGCCGCGTTCGTACATGCCGGGGAGCGTACGGCGCAAGATGCGGAACGGTGCTTCCACCATCACCCGGTGGATCAGTGTGAAGCGGTCCGGCGGGAAGTCGTGCACCGGTGCCACGTGCTGCAGCCCCGCGTTGTTGACCACGATGTCCGCGCCGTCGGGCAGTGTGTCCACCGCCTCGGCCACGGAGAGGTCGGCCACCCAGGCCGTTCCGCCGATCCGGTCGGCCAGTTCCTTGACGGCGTCGGCGGCCTTGTCCACCACGTGCACATGGGCGCCCGCGGCGGCGAGGGCCTGCGCGCAGGCCAGCCCGATGCCGCTCGCCGCACCGGTGACCAGGGCGGTGCGCCCGGCCAGGGACCGGTCTGCGGGGGGCGTGGGGGGTTCGTGATCAGGGGTCCGGGAAGTCTGCATGAGCGTCACCGTAAGGACGTCACCGCCCGCATCACACGGGGTCGGTGCACACACCCTCGGGCGACGGCATGGTGGCGGCGTACATGGTGCGGGCGGAGCGGCGGGCGGAGCGGCGGGCGGGCCGATCCGGGGCGGGAGCCGGACGGCGGGGGGCCGGGAGCCGGACGGCGGGGGGCCGGGAGCCGGACGGCGGGGGGCCGGGAGCCGGACGGCGGGGGGCCGGGAGCCGGACGGCGGGGGGCCGGGAGCCGGACGGCGGGGGGCCGGGAGACGGACGCAAGAGGAGTGCCGCACACAGCACGGTGCAGCGGGTGTCCCCCTGCCACATGGGCGGCGCCCTGCCCGGCTCATAGGTTCCGGCAGCAGTCCGCACGTCCGACCAGGGAGGCCCCACCGTGCGCCCACCGATCCTCCGACGCCTGTTCCGCCGCGTCGCCTCCACCGCAGTCCTCGGTCTTCTCGCCGCGACCCTCGGTACGGCCGTGACCGCCCCGTCGGCCGCGGCCGCCGCCGGTCTGACGCAGGTCACCGGCTTCGGCACGAACCCCGGCAATCTGCAGATGTTCGCGTACACCCCGGACAACCTGGCGGCCGGAGCACCGCTGGTCGTCGCCCTGCACGGCTGCACCCAGACGGCCGACGCGTACTACACCAACTCGGGCTGGCCGAAGTTCGCCGACGCCTGGGGCTTCGACGTCGTCTTCCCGCAGACGACGTCGGCGAACAACCCGCTGTCCTGCTTCGGCTGGTTCGACCAGGCGGAGAGCACCCGGGGCCGGGGCGAGGCCGCGTCCATCGTGCAGATGGTCGAGTACGCGAAGCGGACGTACGGCTCCGACGGCCGCCGGGTGTACGTCACCGGTCTCTCCGCGGGCGGCGGCATGACGGCGGATCTGCTCGCCGCGTACCCGGACGTGTTCGCGGGCGGGTCCGTGGCCTCCGGGCTGCCCGCGCAGTGCGCCACCAGCCAGGCCGCCGCGTCCGGCTGCCAGACCGGGCCGCAGAAGCTGACGCCCGCCCAGTGGGGCGACAAGGTCCGCAACTCCTACCCCGGCCACACCGGGCCGTGGCCCCGGGTCGCGATCTGGCAGGGCACCTCTGACTACACGGTCTACCCGGCCAACGCCACCGCGCTGCGGGACCAGTGGACCGACGTCTGGGGCATCGGCCAGACCCCGTCCAGCACCCGGAGCCTGCCCGGCAACACCACGCGGACCACCTACGACGACGCCTCCGGACACCCGGCCGTGGAGATGTTCTCCGTGTCCGGGATGGGGCACGGTCTGCCGGTGAGCCCGGGCTCGGGTGCCGATCAGTGCGGGTCGACGGCCGCGTACTTCCTGAACACCATCTGCTCCACGTACTACACGGGTGTGTTCTGGGGTCTGGACCAGGGCACTCCGGGTGGTGGGGAAGGGCTGCCCGCCCCCGCCGGGCTGAAGGTCACCGGGGTCACCGACAGCACCGCGTCGCTGTCGTGGAACGCGGTCGCGGGAGCGGCCTCGTACAAGGTGTACCGCGACGGCGCCGCGGTGGGCTCGCCCGCATCGGCGTCCTTCACCGACACCGGGCTGTCCGCCGGGGTCTCCTACCGCTACACCGTGGCGGCGGCCGACTCGTCGGGCACCGCCGGAGCCGTCACGTCCGCGGTGACCGCGACCACCTCGGGAGGCTCGGCCCCCGCACGGTGCTTCACCGCGACGAACTACGCGCATGTGACGGCGGGGCGGGCGTACACCTCGGGCGGTTACGTGTACGCGAACGGCTCCGCGCAGAACATGGGGCTGTACAACGTGTTCGTCACCCACACGCTCAGGGAGTCACCGGCCGGCCACTTCGTGATCGCGGACTCCGGTTGTCAGGCCGGGTCCTCGTAGTCGCCGCGGATCGCTTCGGGCAGCTCGCAGCCGTCCTCGACGGCTGTGAGCGACACGATCTGCTCCGTGCCGAAGCCCTCCATCGCGTAGTGCCGGGCGAACACCTTCCACCCCCGCTTGGCGAGGGTGCGGAAGGTGACGTCCTGCTCCTCGTGGCTGGAGACGATCTCCCAGTCCTGGCCGCGCAACGCCTTGACCGTGGCCTCGAAGGCGCGGGCCGCGTCCGCCGCGGGCGCGTCCCCCGTCCAGGGCGCCACGCAGTCCTGCCAGGCCCCCTCGGGCATGCCGGCCGTGGAGGTGTCGCCGGGCGGGAGCCCCGCCGCGTCGGCGAGGGCCGCTATCTCGTCGCCCACCGTCTGCTTGGTGAACGGTGCGGTGGGCGAGGGTGACGCCTTCGGCGCACCCTCGCTCCCGCCGACGAGACCGCAGCCTGCGGCCATGGTCATGAACGCGCTCACCGCGGCCGTCACGGCCACCGTTCTTCTCGTACGCACAGGTGCTTCCCGCCCCGGTCGTTCCTCCCCACGGGCGGGTGCCCGTGCGATCCCCGCCGGGAGTTTCGCATGCGCTCTGACCTGCTGGGAAGGCCTTTCCTCCGGCGTCCTGCGGCAGGTCCGCCGCGGGCGGAGCCGTCCGCACTCAGAGGCTCCGAAGCGCCCCGGTAGAGTGAGCGGGTCGTCATCATGCCCGTACGGGGGGAAGCCGGTGCGAATCCGGCGCTGACCCGCAGCCGTCATCCGCCTCAGGGGCGGAGAGCCGGAATGCCCCGTCCGTGAGCGTGACCGGCTCGCGCCACCGGAACCCCGGTGGCCGGCACCGTCGAGGTATACGGGGCCGGAGCCCGGTGCATCCGTGTGCCTGTGCCCGGTCCTCGCAGGAGAGGCCCAGCCCGCCATGACCGTACGCCGCCGCGCGGCAGCACTCGCGATCACCGCCGTGCTCTGTTCCGCAGCCGCCCCCGCAGCGGTCGCCGCACCGAGTCCTTCCCCGTCGGCGGACCTGCCGGCCGGGCTGTACGGGACGAAGGACCCCACGTACGACGGTGTGTGGCGACAGTCGCTGGCCTTCCTCGCCCAGAAGATCGAACTGGTCACGCCCGCCACGGAGTCGGTGGACTGGCTGGTGGGCCAGCAGTGCGCCGACGGCGCCTTCGCCTCCTACCGCGATGCTTCCAAGCCCTGCGACGCGAAGACGGTGGCGGACACCAACGCGACCGCGGCCGCGGTCCAGGCCGTGGTCGAGCTGGCCGTGCACCGCGAGGTCGTGGACAAGGGCGTCGGCTTCCTCAAGTCCGTACAGAACGAGGACGGCGGCTGGGGGTACAACCCGGGCAGCCCGAGCGACGCCAACTCCACCGCCGTCGTGATCGGAGCGCTGGCCCGCGCGGGTGTGCCGCTGGCCGACATCACGACCGAATCGGGGAAGACGCCGTACACGGCGCTGCAGACGTTCGCCCTGCCGTGCGGCGGCGAGGGCGGCGGCGCGTTCGCGTACCAGCCGGACAAGGACGGCAAGCTCACCGCCAACGCGGACGCCACGGCGGCAGCGGTGCTCGGCTCGATGGGCAAGGGCCTGGCCGCCGGCAACTCCAACGCGGTGAAGGCCCCCGTCTGCCACGAGGGCACCGGCCTCACGGCCGAACAGTCCGCGCAGAACGGCGCCTACTACCTCTCGGGCGCGCTCGCGGAGTCGGGCCATCTGGACCTCCCCCCGATGCCGGGTGCCGAGGACTCCGCGCCGCAGCCGGACTTCGGCAACACCGCCGACGCGGTCGTCGCCCTGGCCGCGTCCGGTCACAAGGACAAGGCGGCCGGAGCGGTCACCTATCTGCAGAAGAACTCTCAGGCATGGGCCAAGGAGGGCGGCCCCGCCGCCACCGCCCAGCTGGTGCTCGCCGCACACGCGACGGGGGCGGACGCCCGTGACTTCGGCGGCGTCGACCTCGTCAAGCAGCTCAACGCGACCGGGCCCGAGCCGGCCGCCACCGCCGTGCCCTCGCCGACCGCGTCGGCACAGCAGCAGAAGGACACGAGCAGCGACGACGGCGGACTGGGTGTCTGGTGGCTCGTCGGCATCGGTCTCGCCTTCGGTGCGGGCATCGGCTTCCTGCTCAGCGGACGCCGGAAGAACCAGGGCCTGTGAGGCGCACGCCGGTCACCGCGGCGCTCCTCCTCCTCGTCGGCGCTCTGCTGACCGTGCTGGGCGCGGGCAGCGCGCAGGCGGCCGGTTACCGCTACTGGTCGTTCTGGGAGGGCGACGGCGGGAAGAACTGGTCGTACGCCACGCAGGGCCCGTCCCTGGTCCGGCCGGACGACGGCGCGGTGCAGGGGTTCCGGTTCTCGGTGAGCGAGGACTCCCAGGATTCGGCGCAGCCGCGCCGCGCCCCGGACTTCGGGGCGATCTGTGCGGGGACCCCCGCGAAGGACGGCAGCAAGCGGATCGCGCTGGTCATCGACCCGGGTACGGCGGCGGACGCCCCGGACGGCGAGAAGCCGCCCGCGCTGCGTACCGCGTGTGCCCGGGTGGAGCCGGACGCGACCACCGCCGACGCGCTGGCCTCGGTGGCCAAGCCGCTGCGGTACGACAGTTCCGCGATGCTCTGTGCGATCTCGGACTATCCCGCGTCGGGCTGCGGTGAGCAGGTCGGTGAGGACTCCGGCGCCTCGGAATCCGACGGTCCTGCCACGGCGTCCGCCGTGGACGACGCCTCCGACGCCTCCGACTCCTCCGACTCCTCCGACTCCTCCGGCGGTGGTCCGTCCGCCGGTGTGCTGGCCGGGGTCGGCACGGTTCTCCTGCTCGGTATCGCCGCGGTGCTGCAGGCCCGACGCCGGCGATGACGCGTTCCACCGGCACGGCCCGGCTCCACCGTGCGCTGCTCGCGCCCCAGGCAACCCGCAGCAACGCGCTGCCGGCCGGGGCCTGGTGGCTGTGGGCGCTCGGCCTCGCCACGGCCGCGTCCCGTACGACCAATCCGCTGCTGCTCGGGCTGCTGGTGGGAGTGGCGGGCTATGTGGTGGCGGCCCGCCGGACGGATGCGCCGTGGGCCCGCTCCTACGGTGCGTTCATCAAGCTGGGGCTGTTCGTCGTCGGTGTGCGGCTGGTCTTCTCCGTGTTCCTCGGATCGCCGATCCCCGGGACGCACACGGTGTTCACGCTGCCCGAGGTTCCGCTGCCCGACTGGGCGCAGGGGGTCAGGATCGGCGGCCGGGTCACCGCGGAGCAGCTGGTCTTCGCGTTGTACGACGGGGCGAAGCTGGCCACCCTGCTGATCTGTGTGGGGGCGGCGAACTCGCTGGCCAATCCCGCCCGGCTCCTGAAGTCCCTGCCGGGCGCGCTGTACGAGGCGGGAGTCGCCGTCGTCGTGGCGATGACCTTCGCGCCGAACATGGTCGCCGATGTGGTGCGGCTGCGGACGGCCCGGAGGCTGCGGGGGCGTGCGACGGGCGGGGTCGGGGCGGTGCTGCAGATCGGGCTGCCGGTGCTGGAGGGCGCGCTGGAGCGTTCGGTGGCCGTGGCGGCGTCGATGGACGCGCGGGGGTACGGGCGCACGGCCCAGGTCCCGCCCGCCGTCCGGCTCACCACGAACGCGCTCACGCTCGGCGGGCTGCTGGGCGTGTGCGCGGGAACGTACGGGCTGCTGGCCGTGCAGGGCGCGGTGTACGGGTTGCCGCTGCTGCTCGCCGGGCTGGTCGCGGCCTTGGCGGGACTCAGGCTCGGCGGGCGCCGCTCGGTCCGTACCCGCTACCGCCCGGACCGGTGGGGTGTACGGGCCTGGCTGGTCGCGGGCTCGGGTGCGGTGGTCGCGGCGGCGATGATCTGGGCGGGGAGCGCCGATCCGGCGGCACTGCGCCCCGGTGTCGTACCGCTGACCGCTCCCGTGCTGCCGCTGTGGCCCGCCGCCGCGGTGCTGGCCGGGCTGTTGCCCGCCGTGGTGGCGCCCGTCCCGCCGCCGAACTCCCGCACGTCCAAGGAGCAGCCGTGATCCGGTTCGAACAGGTGTCGGTGCAGTACGAGGGCACGGACCGTCCCACGCTCTCGGGCGTCGACCTCACCGTCCCCGAGGGTGAGCTGGCGCTGCTCGTCGGCCCGTCCGGAGTCGGCAAGTCGACGCTGCTGGGCGCCGTATCGGGTCTCGTGCCGCACTTCACCGGCGGTGTGCTGAGGGGCCGGGTCACGGTCGACGGCCGTGACACCCGTACCCACAAGCCACGTGAACTCGCGGATCTCGTCGGCACGGTGGGCCAGGACCCGCTCGCCCACTTCGTCACGGACACGGTCGAGGACGAGCTGGCGTACGGCATGGAGTCGCTGGGCCTCGCCCCCGATGTGATGCGGCGGCGGGTCGAGGAGACGCTGGACCTGCTGGGTCTGGCGGAACTGCGCGACCGGCCCATCGCCACGCTCTCCGGGGGCCAGCAGCAGCGCGTCGCGATCGGCTCCGTCCTCACCCCGCATCCCAAGGTCCTGGTCCTCGACGAGCCGACGTCCGCACTGGACCCGGCGGCGGCCGAGGAGGTCCTGGCGGTGCTCCAGCGTCTGGTGCACGACCTGGGGACGACGGTGCTGATGGCGGAGCACCGGCTGGAGCGCGTGGTGCAGTACGCCGACCGGATCGTCCTGCTGCCCTCGCCCGGCGCGGCCCCCGTCATCGGCGCGCCCGCGGACATCATGGCCGTCTCGCCCGTACGCCCGCCCGTGGTGGCCCTCGGGCAGCTGGTGGGCTGGGATCCGCTGCCGCTGTCGGTGCGCGATGCCCGGCGCCGGGGCGCGGAGCTCCGGGAGCGGCTGGCGCAGGTGCAGCTGCCGCCCGGGCCCGCCTCCCCGTCCCTCGGCGTCACTCCCCTCCCTGCTCCGGCCGCCGCGCCCCAGGGGCTGATCGGCCGGTTGCTCGGCCGTGGCCCGCGCACCGCGCCCGGACCCGGTGCGGACGATCCCGTCACCCGGGTCGAGAGGCTCGGCGTGCGGCGCGGGCGCGTCGAGGCGCTGCGCCGGGTCACGCTGTCCGTCGCACCCGGCGAGACCGTGGCGCTGATGGGCCGCAACGGTGCGGGCAAGTCGACCCTGCTGTCCACGCTCGTCGGAATGATCGAGCCGACCACGGGCTCCGTACGCGTCGGCGGCCTGGATCCCGCCCGTACGGCCCCGCGCGACATGGTGCGCCGGGTCGGGCTCGTACCGCAGGAGCCACGCGATCTGCTGTACGCCGACACGGTCGCCGGCGAGTGCGCGGCAGCCGACTCCGACGCGGGCGCTCCCGCGGGCAGCTGCCGTGCCCTGGTCTCCGAGCTGCTGCCCGGTGTGCCGGACGACATCCACCCGCGCGACCTGTCCGAGGGGCAGCGGCTCGCCCTGGCTCTGGCGCTGGTGCTCACCGCCCGGCCCCCGCTGCTGCTCCTGGACGAGCCGACGCGCGGCCTCGACTACGCGGCGAAGGCCCGTCTGGTCGCGGTGCTTCGCGCGCTGGCCGCCGACGGCCACGCCATCGTCCTGGCCACCCACGATGTGGAGCTGGCGGCGGAACTGGCCCAGCGGGTGGTGATCCTCGCCGACGGCGAAGTCGTCGCCGACGGCCCGACCCGGCAGGTCGTGGTCTCCTCGCCCGCGTTCGCTCCGCAGACCGCGAAGATCCTGGCCCCGCAGGAGTGGCTGACCGTGGGGCAGGTACGTACGGCTCTGGAAGCGTCCGACCCCGGGGAGCCCACCACATGACCGGCTCCCGTACGGCACGCCCGGTCCGTATAGGCCCGCGTGCCGCTGCCGCACTCGTCCTGGTCAGCGCGATCGGGGTGATCGCCTTCGGCTGGCCGCTGCTGGCCGGAGAGGGCTCCGGTGTCACCGCCCACGCCCAGGACGCGCCGTGGCTGTTCGCCGCGCTGCTCGTGCTGCTCGTCGGCGTGCTCGTCGCGACGATCGCGGACGGCGGCCTGGACGCGAAGGCGGTCGCGATGCTCGGCGTCCTCGCGGCGGTGGGCGCCGCGCTGCGCCCCCTGGGGGCGGGGACGGCGGGCCTGGAACCCATGTTCTTCCTGATGGTGCTGAGCGGACGGGTCCTGGGCCCGGGCTTCGGTTTCGTGCTCGGCTCGGTGACCTTGTTCGCCTCCGCCCTGCTCACAGGAGGGGTGGGCCCGTGGATGCCGTTCCAGATGCTGGCGATGGGCTGGTTCGCGATGGGGGCGGGCCTGCTGCCCGGCCCGGAGCGGCTGCGGGGCAGGGGGGAGGTGCTGATGCTCGCGGCGTACGGGTGTGTGGCGGCGTTCGCGTACGGCACCGTGATGAACCTGCAGGGCTGGACGCTCGTGGCGGGGCTCGGTTCCGGGATCTCCTTCGTCGAGGGCGGCCCGCTGCACGAGAACCTGGTCCGCTTCCTCGCCTACTGCGTGGCCACCTCGCTCGGCTGGGACCTGGGCCGCGCCGTCCTCACCGTGGTCCTGACCCTCACGATCGGGCCCACCCTGCTGAAGGCGCTGCGACGGGCCACCCGGCGTGCGGCCTTCGAGGCCCAGGTCACATTCGAGGCCCCGAGGGCGTGAGGACGCCCACAGGACCTCGGTCCTGTACGACCCGGCCCCGTAGGGCGTGACCCCCGGCCGGGGCCGCGTTCCGGGCGGCGCGTCCGTGGCTTTCGGCCCCCCGGTACTACGCGGGGTCGTAACAGCGGTCGTTGCGCGGCCCGGTCCGCGTCGCTGACGATGGATGACGTCGCCGAGCACCGCAGCGTCCGTACGGACGGCCCGCGGTCCACGAGAACCGGTCCCGCACTTCAGGGCCGGCCGCGACCTCCCCGTCCCCGACGTTAGGTTCCACGTGTCGTTCGCCCGTCGCATCCTCGCCCAGCCCCGCATCACCCGTCGCAAGGCAGCTGTCACCGGCGCCTCCGTGCTGCTGGGTGCCACCGGACTGGCCCTCGGCGTGACCCCGGCGATGGCTGCTGCCCCCGCCGCCGCTCCGACGACCACGGCGAGCGCGCAGGACACGGCGAAGAAGATGATCGACGACAGCGCCCAGTACGCGTGCTTCGACAAGATCGTGGACCACGAGAGCGACTGGGACGTGCACGCCTCCAACGCCTCCTCCGGCGCGTACGGCCTGGTCCAGGCCCTGCCCGGCTCGAAGATGGCGTCGGCGGGCTCCGACTGGCAGACCAACGCCAAGACGCAGATCACGTGGGGCGTCGACTACATGGAGGACCGCTACGGCAGCCCGTGCGGCGCCTGGGACTTCTGGCAGTCCAACGGCTGGTACTGATCCAGCAGACACATGGCACAGGGCCCCGACCGGTTCACCGGTCGGGGCCCTGTGGTGTGCGGACACGTTCACGTCCGCTGGGCGGCGAGCCGGACGGGGGCGTTCTGGGCCCCGTATCCGTCGTATCCGGCGGTGCGCTCGACGAGTTCGAAGAAGAGGCTGCCGGTCGTCACGGTGTAGCAGTGCCGGAACTCCCCCTTCTCGTCACGGTCGTAGAGGATGCCGAGTTCGCGGTACGTCTCCAGCTCCCCGGGGGCGAACTCGTGGCGCGCGGCCAGGTCGTCGTAGTAGTTGGCGGGCACCGGCAGCAGCCGCGCGCCCGCCGCGCGGGCCCGGCGGACCGCGGTGACGAGGTCGTCGGTGGCCAGGGCCACGTGCTGGGGGCGTGCGGGATCGTCCGTGGGGGACGCCCCCACGCCGAGGGCGATGCGTACGGTTCCTTCGGAGTTGCTGGCGGCCCGGCTGCGGAGAAGGCCGTAGGGGTCCACCAGGTCGATGCTCGCGTGCGGCCGGAGGCCGAGCACGCTGCGGTGGAAGAGGACCGCCTCGTCGAACTGGTGCCAGGGCTGGGTCAGCGCGACGTGGTCGATGCGGGTGACGCCGATGCCGCCCGGCGTGTGCGGGGCGGGTGCGAAGTCGCCGGTCCAGTTGGGGTGCCCGGTACGGCCGGTGGCACAGAAGAAGAACTCGGTGCCGTCGGGCGCCGCCACCGCGTCCAGCGGGGCGTCCCGGGGTGCGCGGCGCCTGGGCAGTACGGGGGCGAGGAGGGACTCGGCCCGGGCGGACGCCGCCGCCGGGTCGGGGTTCTCCAGGCCGATGGCGGTGAGCGACGGGTCCGGCCGGTGGCTTCCGGTGCCGGTGTCGGTATCGGTGTTGAGGAGGATGCGGGCTTCGCCCTGTTCCCAGAGGTCCACCGGCTTGCCGGAGTGCCTGGCCGTGCGGGAGAAGCCGAGCGCGGTCAGCAGGGGTGTGATTCTGGCCGTGTCGGCGGTGGCGATCTCGACGAAGGCGAATCCGGTGGGGACGACCGGTGCCGGCGGCGCGGTCAGGCCGGCGGACTCCTGCAGCAGGGCGAGGGAGCGCCGGGCGTCCACCGCGGTGCGGCCCGCGTCCGCCTGGCGGAAGACGTCGTTGAAGACCTCGAGGGAGAGGGGCCCGTCGTAGCCGGCCCGCACAGCGGCCCGGACCAGCCCGGCGACGTCCAGGTCGCCCTGGCCCGGGAAGCAGCGGTAGTGCCGGCTCCACTGCAGGACGTCCAGGGCCATCAGCGGGGCGTCGGCGAGCTGCAGGAAGAAGATTCTGTCGCCGGGGATGTCCGCGATCCCTGCGGGGTCGGAGCCCCGGGCGAGGATGTGGAAGCTGTCCAGGCAGACGCCGAGAGCCGGGTGGTCCGCGGCTTCGACGATGCGCCAGGCGTGGTCGTACGTACTGACGTGGCGGCCCCAGGCCAGCGCCTCGTACGCGATGCGGATGCCGTACTCCTGGGCGAGGTCCGCGAGTCGGCGGAGCTGCTCGGTGGCGAGCGCGTCGTCGTCGAGGGCCTGCGGGGAAACGCTCGAACAGACCAGGACCGTGTCGGCGCCGAGCCGTCGCATCAGACGGAACTTGTGCTCGGCTCGCCGCAGGTTTCGGGCGAACACGTCGTCGGGGACGGCCTCGATGTCACGCATGGGCTGATAGAGGTCGATCGTCAGACCGAGGTCCGCGGTCCGTTCCCTGATCTCCTCCGGTGTGAGGGGGCTGCCGATGAGGTCGTTCTCGAAGATCTCGACGCCGTCGAAGCCGGCGCGCGCGGCAGCGGTGAGCTTCTCGGTGAGCGGGCCGCTGAGCGAGACGGTGGCGATGGACGTACGCATGTCGGTCCTCCGGGCTTCGGGGATCGGGGATGGGGCGTCGGGGGTCGGGGATAGGGGGTCCATGGTTCAGCGGGTGGACGTGAGATCCGCGATGTCGGCGAGCATGCGCGCGGTGTCGGGTTCACGGCCGGTGAAGAGCCGGAAGGAGTCGGCGGCCTGGTAGGCGGCCATGCCGCCGCCGTCGAGGGTGGCGCAGCCGAGCGCGCGGGCGGTGCGTACGAGGGTCGTCTCCAGCGGGCGGTAGACGACCTCCGCCACCCACAGTCCGGGGTGCAACAGGTCTGCGGGGAGCGGGAGTCCGGGGTGGGCGGCCATCCCGACGGGGGTGGCGTTGACCAGCCCGTCGGCGCCGGCGGTCCGCGCGGCGATGTCGAGGAGGTCCGCGGCGTCCGCCCGCCCCGGACCGAAGTGCAGGTTCAGGGAGCCGGCGAGGGCGGCGGCCCGCTCGGGAACGGCGTCCAGCACCGTGAGTCGGCCGGCGCCCAGGGCGAGGAGGGCGTGGGCGACGGCCGCTCCCGCGCCGCCGGCGCCCAGCTGGACGACGCGGTCCAGTGCCGCGTCGGGCAGCCCCCGGGCGAAGGAGGCGGCGAAGCCCGTGGCGTCGGTGTTGTGGCCGGTCGCCCTGTCCCCCTCGAAGACGACGGTGTTGACCGCGCCGAGCGCCTCGGCCTGTGGGGAGAGCGCGTCGAGGTGGTCCAGGACCTGTTGTTTGCAGGGGTGGGTCACGTTGAGGCCGTCGTACCCCATGTCGCGCGCTGCGCGCACGAGTTCACCGGTCCGCTCCGGTGGGACACCGAGTGTGCCGATGTCGATGAGGCGGTAGAGGTAGCGAAGCCCCTGCCGGTCCGCTTCCCGTTCGTGGAGCGCGGGGCTGAGCGAGGGGCCGATGCCGGAGCCGATGAGGCCGACGAGGTACGAGTCCGGGCTCAACGGTTCTCCTCCAGGAGCTGGGCGAGGTGGGCGAGGGCCATGGCGTACCCGTGGGCACCGGCCCCGCAGATGACGGCGTCGGCGACGGCCGAGACGTAGCTGTGGTGGCGGAACGCCTCACGCCGGTGGATGTTCGACAGGTGCACCTCCACGACGGGCAGCTCCACGGCGGCGAGCGCGTCGCGCAGGGCCACCGAGGTGTGGCTGTACCCGGCGGGGTTGATCACGATGCCCCGGTGGTCCGTGCGGGCCTCGTGTACGGCGTCGATGAGCACGCCCTCGTGGTTGCTCCGACGGCAGTCGGCGCGCAGCCCGTGCTCCTGTGCGGTCCGGCGGCAGAGCTCCTCGACGTCGGCGAGCGTGCCCGTTCCGTAGACGGCGGGTTCGCGCGGACCGAGGAGGCCGAGGTTCGGCCCGTTCAGCACGAGGACCGGGGCGCCGTGGGGTGGGTCGGCGTGGTTCGGCATCGCTCACTTCCCATTAATGTACGGACTGGTTAGTTAGTCTTACCGAATGCGGGCCGCCCTGGGAAGACCCCGGCCCGGATCGGCCGCATCGACCCCCGGCTTCTAGAATCGCGAGCACTCACCGACTGCCCGCGGAGGATCCGGATGACCAGCACCGAAG
Source organism: Streptomyces sp. NBC_00887 (assembly GCF_045207585.1). Taxonomy (NCBI): domain Bacteria; kingdom Bacillati; phylum Actinomycetota; class Actinomycetes; order Kitasatosporales; family Streptomycetaceae; genus Streptomyces; species Streptomyces sp. NBC_00887. The sequence goes on along the minus strand of NZ_CP108788.1, from coordinate 7,625,850 downwards.
GACCCGTCCAACCCGCCGGGCGCACCCGCGACGCGGCCCGGACGCGGGACGAGATCCTCACGGTGGCCACGCGGGAGTTCGCCCGCCTCGGCTACGCGGGCGCCAGGGTCGACGAGATCGCGGCCCGCACCCGCACCACGAAGCGGATGATCTACTACTACTTCGGCGGCAAGGAGCAGTTGTTCACCGCGGTGCTGGAGCGGGCGTACGGCAGGATCCGGGAGGCGGAGCAGCTCCTGGACGTCGAGCACCTCGACCCCGTGGCCGCGGTCCGACGGCTGGCCGAGCTGACCTTCGACCACCACGAGGACCACCCGGACTTCATCCGGCTCGTCAGCATCGAGAACATCCACGAGGCCGAACACATCGCCGCCTCCGCCGAGTTGAGCCGCATCGGCTCCCCCGCGATCGATGTCCTGCGGCGCATCCTGGACTCGGGCCGCGCATCGGGGCTGTTCACGGCGGACGTCGACGCCGTGGACCTGCACGCGATGATCAGTTCCTTCTGCTTCTTCCGGATCGCGAACCGGCACACCTTCGGCGCGCTCTTCGGCCGCGACCTGGTCGCCACGGACCGGCGGGAGCACTACCGGACCATGCTCGGCGACATGATCATCGCCTATCTGACGGCCGACCGGGCAGCCTGACCCTTCGACCGGGGCCGGTTCCCGAGCGGGGCCGGCCGGGGCGGCCGGGGAGCGGGCCGGGTGCACCGCGGACCGGGTGAGTTCTGCGCGGACTCTTGACAGGGGCGTCATCTCCTCGCAGCATCCGTAGCCATCCGCAACTAACTACCTAGTGCGTTAATTAGCCGCGCCGCTCGCTCCACCCGCTCGCCCTCCCCGCACGGAACGTCCCCGAAGGAGTACGACGTGACCGTTCACGACCCCGCCACCGGTCCACCGCAGCCTCAGGCCCAGCCCCGTAAAGCCGCGCTCGCCGCCTGGATCGGCAGCGCCCTGGAGTACTACGACTTCTTCATCTACGGCAGCGCGGCCGCGCTGATCTTCCCGAAGGTCTTCTTCGACGAGTCCGATCCCGCGAACGCGACGCTGCTGTCGCTGGCCACCTTCGGTGTCGCCTACGCCGCCCGCCCCGTCGGCGCGCTCTTCCTCGGCCATGTCGGAGACCGGGTCGGCCGTAAGCAGATCATGGTCTTCACGCTGATCCTGATGGGCCTGTCGACGTTCCTCATCGGCTGTCTGCCCACCCGGGAGCAGATCGGTGGTGCCGCTCCGGTCCTGCTCGTGCTCCTCCGTATCCTCCAGGGCATATCCGCGGCCGGCGAGCAGGCCAGCGCCAACTCCATGAGCCTGGAACACGCGCCGGCGCACCGGCGCGGCTACTTCACCAGCTTCACCATCAACGGGACGCAGGCCGGCCAGCTCATCGCGACCCTCGCCTTCATCCCCGTCGCCGCCCTCCCCGAGGAGCAACTGCTCTCCTGGGGCTGGCGCATCCCGTTCTGGCTGAGCATCGCCGTCGCGGTGACGGGTTACGTCATCCGCCGCACCCTGGAGGAGACACCCGTCTTCGCCAAGCAGGCAGCGACCGAAGGCGTGGCGAAGATGCCGCTCGCCGTGCTCCTCCGCGACCACTGGGCCGACGTACTGCGGGTCGTCGGGTGCGCGGTGATCGCCACCGTCAGCACGATCTTCACCGTCTGGGCGCTGTCGTACGCGACCAGCGACGCCGTGGGCATGGGCCGCACCGGAATGCTGTGGGTCGGCGCCCTGGCCAACCTGGTCGCCCTGTTCACGATCCCGTTGTGGGCCCGGCTCTCGGACCGCATCGGGCGCAGGCCGGTCTTCCTGATCGGCGCCATCGGCAGCGCGGCGGTGATGCCGCTGTACCTGTGGGCGATCTCCACCGGCAGCTACCCGCTGGTGCTGGGGCTGGGCATCCTCGTCTTCGGTGTCGTGTACAGCGCCGCCAACGGCATCTGGCCCTCGTTCTACGCCGAGATGTTCCCCACCCGGGTCAGGCTCTCGGGCATGGCGATCGGCACCCAGACCGGCTTCGCCATCGCCGGTTTCGCCGTGGCCTTCGCCTCACAGATCGCCGGCCCCGACGGGGACGACTGGGCAGGCGTCGCGCTCTTCGCGGCCGCACTCTGCCTGCCGCCCGTCATCGCGGCGCTCACCGCCCGTGAGACCGCCCATGTGGAGACGGAGCACCTCGGGGAACGGAGCGGCGAGGCCGCCCCGAAGGCCGGGATGTCCGTCGGGGTCTGATCCCACCCCGCCCCGCCTGATCCTGCCGTGGCCCGGCCCCCCGTACGGCCGGGCCACGGCACGCAGGGATCATGAGCCGCATGCATGACCTGCTCGCCGCCTTCGCCCCCATCTGGACGCTGACCGCCATCGGTTACGCGGCCGGGCGGGGGCGGCTGCTCGGGGAGCAGGCCGAGGCGGTGCTCGGCCGTTTCGTCTTCCATGTGGCCATGCCCGCGGCGTTGTTCATGATGGTCTCGGACGCGCGCCTGGGTTCGTTCGCGAACGCGACGGTGATCGCTTTCGCCGCGGGCACGGTACTCGTCTCCGGTATCGGCCTGCTGGTGGCCCGGCGCTTCTTCGGCCGCAAGACGGCCGACGGCTCGATCAGTGGGATGGCGTCGGGCTACGTGAACTCGGCCAACCTCGGCATTCCGGTGGCCGTCCAGGTGCTGGGCGACGCGTCGTTCGTCGCCCAGGTCATCCTGTTCCAGGTGCTGGTGGTGTCGCCGGTGATCCTGACCCTGCTGGACTCCGGCACGGACCGTGGAAACACCCACTGGCGTGCGGGGCTACGCCGCATGCTGACCATGCCGGTCCGCAACCCGGTCATCATGGCCTCGCTGCTCGGCCTCTGCGTGTCGGCCACCGGCCTGCGGCTGCCGGAGGCGTTCACCCACTCCTGCGATCTGCTGGGGTCCGCGGCCGTTCCCACGGCCCTGATCACGCTCGGCCTGTCGCTGCACACCCGTCCGGAACCGGCGGCCTGCACGGCCCCGGTCAGCCGGGCGGAACTGGGGACGGTGGTGGCTCTCAAGACGCTCGCGCAGCCCCTGATCGCCTTCACCGTCGGCGGGCCCCTGCTCCTGGACCTCGCCGGCCACCAGCTCCTCGCGGTCGTGTTGTGCTCCGCGCTGCCGACCGCCCAGAACGCCTTCATCTACGCCGGGCAGTACGGGCTGGACACCACGCTCGCCCGCAATGCGGTGGTGGCGTCCACGATCGTGTCGATGGGCACGCTGTCCGTGGCGGCCTGGGCGCTGGGACCGTCGCACGGCTGAGCCGTTCGAGTGGCGGCCCCGCGGTTTCGGGCGGATGCTGGTCGGACGCGGCGATCCCGGCCGAAGGGGTACCGGGGAGGCGGACGTCTCCCCGGTACCCCTTCGGCCACTCCCGCAGGCCCCCGGGAGTTCCGCCCCCGTGATCAGCGGGCTGCGGCGGTGTCGTCGGTGTCACGCCCGAGCACACCCGGCCACGGTCGACGGGTGGTGTCACGGGCACCGGTGGCCGCCCACAGGGCGACGGCGATGAAGACCAACTGCTCGGGAATCCTGAACCACAGGGGCGTGGCCGGGTCGCCGTCGAACGGGATGTCCTCGACGGCAGCGTGGACATTGGCCGGGAACATCAGCACGAAGAGCACCGCCAGGCCGATCCCGGCCCTCGTACGTGTCGCGGTCCGGACGAGGCCGACAGCGCCGGCGAGTTCCAGTACCCCGGTCATGTAGACCGTCACGCGGGGGAACGGGACGAAGGGCGGCACCATGGCTGCCATGTCGTCGTGGCCGGGCATCATGCCCATGCCCCGGGGGGCGAAGTGCGCGGTCGCGGTGGCCACGAGCATGACGGCGAGACCGTGTGCCGCGCTGGTCCGCCGGCTCGCGAACCGGCCGACACCCAGCAGGCCGAGGAGACGGAATCCCAGCGTCGGGCCGGCCAGGAGCATGAGGGTTCCGAACACGCGTGTCCTCCGACAGAGACGAGATGCGCAGAGCGGACAGGGCTGCGGGGGAAGGGCACAGCGTGCCCACCGCGTGAACTTCGGGCGTGACAGCCGCCGCCGTGCGCATCGGTCGAACAGCACGGCCACCGCCATGGCCTCGATGCTGCACGGTCCGCGAGCTCCGGGTCCCCAACTCCCGCTGCCACGCCGCCATCCGACACCGCCCTACACTGACCCGGTGGATTCGGTCACGCTGGACGCACTCGATCTGCGGATCCTGCACGCCCTCCAACTCGACGGGCGCGCGGCCTTCAGCAGGATCGCCGACGTCCTCGATGTCTCCGACCGCACCGTGGCCCGCCGCTTCGGCCGGCTCCGGACCACCGGGATCGCCCGCGTGGCCGGGGTGACCGACAGCCACCGCACCGGCCGTGCCGAATGGCTGGTCCGCCTGCGCGTCCCGCCTTCCGGCACCGTCCCGCTCGCCCGTGCGCTGGCCCGTCGTCCCGACACCGCCTGGGTGACCGTCGCTTCCAGCGGCACCGAGGTCATCTGCGTCTTCCACGTCGCCGAAGAGGGCCCGGCACCCCTGGGCACGCTGGGCCGTCTTCCGCCGGGCACACTGATCGACGCACAACGGCTGCTGCGCCCGGCGATGGACCACCCCTGGACCGGCCGGACGTCGGCGCTCACCGAGGAGCAGGCCGCCGCGCTGAGGCCGGCCCCGACCGCGGGCACCGCTCCCGTCCCCCTGACCGACCTCGACCGCCGGCTGCTCCCCGCGCTCGCGGCGGACGGCCGTGCCGCCTACCCGGATCTCGCCCGTCGGGTCGGCTGGTCGGAATCCGCCGTCCGCCGCCGCCTGGACGAACTCCGCGGGTCGGGCGTTCTCCGGTTCGACGTCGAGATCGACTCGCGCCTGTTCGGCTTCTCCGTGCAGTGCCTGCTCTGGCTGACCGTCACGCCCGCCCGGACCGGCGGCGTCGCCCGGGAGCTGGCCGGCGATCCCGAAGCGGCGTTCGTCGGAAGCACGACCGGCCCCCACAACCTGTTCGCCATCGCCGTCTGCCGGGACGCCGACGCCCTTCACGCCTATCTCGCCGACCGCATCGGCTCACTCGACGGCGTCGACCGCATGGAAACCGTGCTGATCACCTCGTACACCAAACGGGCCGCCCCGGCGCCTTAGAACTCCTAACGAAATGATCTTCAAGGTGGTTGGATCACTCCAAGGCCGTTGATCTGGGGGTGCGCAGTGGCTCGGCGGAAGCCGTGGGATGTCGATGACGAGCTGTGGGCGGTGATCGAGCCGCTGCTGCCGATGGTTGAGCGTCGGTACCGGCATCCGGGACGGAAGCGGCATCCGGACCGGCAGGTGTTTCAGGGCATCTTGTTCGTGCTGCATACCGGGATCGCCTGGGAACACCTGCCGCAGGAACTCGGCTTCGGTTCGGGCATGACGTGCTGGCGCCGCCTGGCCGAGTGGACCGAGGCCGGCGTGTGGCCCCGGCTTCATGAAGCACTCTTGGCCAAACTCCGGAGCGCGGACGCCCTGGACTTCTCGCGGGCAGCTGTCGACGGCTCCCACATCCGGGCGTTAAAAGGGGCCCCAAGACGGGACGAAGCCCTGTTGACCGGGGCAGGACGGGCAGCAAGCACCACCTCATCACGGACGCCACTGGCATCCCGCTCGCCGTCACCCTGACCGGCGGCAACCGCAACGACGTCACCCAGCTCATTCCACTGCTCCAGGCAGTGCCGCACGTACGGGGCAAGCGCGGCCGACCTCGGCGCCGCCCCGACGTCGTGCTCGGTGACCGCGGCTACGACCACGACAAATACCGCCGCCTCGTCCGCGCGCTCGGTGTGAAGCCACTGATCGCACGACGCGGCATCGAGCACGGCTCCGGACTCGGAACCCAACGCTGGGTCGTCGAGCGCGCCTTCGCCCACCTGCACTGGTTCCGCAGCCTGCGGATCCGCTGGGAGATCCGCGACGACATCCACGAAGCCTTCCTCACTCTCGGATGCGCACTCATCTGCTGGCGACGCCTGTCACAGGCGGCCCGGGCCCTCGCCCTCCCGCAGTAGCCATTCCCGCACCGAAGGAGCACGGTCAAGGAGCCGCCTGACCTGCATGCCCTCTTCGCGTGAGGTCACTTTCGGCAGCGGGGCGAAGTCGTCGGGGATCACATCCAGCAGGCTCAGCACACGGTCTCCCGTACGCAGAGTGATCAGCAGTTCCCACCGCACGTGACGTGGTACGTCCGGGCGGTGGGACAAGGTGTGCCACAGGGCCGGCCACAGATAGTGGGTGCCGTCAGGCGCCGCATTCGCGCGCACCCACGCCGGGTCCAGCCGTTGACTCAGACCGAGGTCACACGCCCGCTCCTCCAGCCTGAACAGCGAGGCCGAATCGACAGCCTTCAGCTCGCGAGGCAGCGGCTGTTCGAAGTCCATCGCCCCATGCTGCCCGACGGCATCCCACGACGAGGAGTCGACCCCAAAGTGTCATTTCGTTAGGAGTTCTTAGAGCAGCGACAGTAAGCCTGGTCGTAGCCATATCCCCCTCCTGGCCGGCTTGTTGAACGGGTCATGGGGAAGGCGGTCCGCCGTGGGTGGTGCCGTCTGACCTGTGGAGGCGGATCGAGCCGTTGCTGCCGGTCAGGCAGCGGCGTCCCAGCCGGCTGCCACTGGACGACCGTGGTTGCCTGCAGGGCATCCTGTCAGTGATCCATCGAGTAGAAGTCCGGCTCCGGCATCAGCCTCGCGATCGAGAACGGCTCGAACTCGGGATCCGTCAGTACGCGGTGGACGAACTCGCCGGTGGACATACTCACTTCTTGCCAGGGATACGGGTCGCCCTGCGTCACGATGGGCCAGTTCGCCGGATCCTCCTCGGCGGATGCCAGCCAGAAGTAGCTGCACTTCATCTCACCTAACGCCCAGGGAATGAGACCGCGCTGACCAGGCCGGTACATCCGGTAGGGCATGAGGGCGGGATCGGGTCCGCTCTCCGGGCCGCCGTCGAGGAACGTCCTCCAGATCCCGACCAGGTCGAACTGCCGTGTGGCATCGACGGTGAGAATGCGCAAGAACTCCGAGAACTCTCCCTTGCCGAACGTTTCGGCAAGCTCTTTGTAGTCCTCGGGCAGTGCCGTACCGAGCTCTTCCTCAACGCCGTTCCAGGAAATTTCCAGCCGAGCCTGCTCCCAGCGCGTGGCCTCAGCGATTCGCTCGATCCACATTCTCTTCACATTCCGATCGGAGGCTCGGACCGGGGGTGTGCCAGATGTACGACACGCCCCCGACAGTGCTCCATGGGGTGTTGCAGACAGGCACTGAGGTGGTGCTGTTCCACCGACTGAGCCCCGGCGCCGGCGAGGACTGCCTCGCCGTCCGGGTGGACTCAGTGCTTGCTGCCCACCGGCTCCCCCACCGGGCTCCCGGCATCCTCCGCGGGTCCGACTTCGGCCGCGGGACCCTTCGGCGCAGCGGGCTCGGGCCGGAGCGTGCGGGGCCCGGACAGGACGTACGTCAGGCCGAAGCCCATGCCCACGACGGCCGCGCCTCCGACCGCGTCCAGCACCCAGTGATTGCCCGTGGCGACGATGGCGGAGACCGTGAAGAGCGGGTGCAGCAGGCCGAGTGCCTTCATCCACGCCTTCGGTGCGAGCATCACGATCACCACACCGCACCAGAGCGACCAGCCGAAGTGCAGCGACGGCATCGCCGCGTACTGGTTGGTCATCGACGTCAGCGTCCCGTAGTCCGGCTTGGCGAAATCCTGTACGCCGTGGACGGTGTCGATGAAGCCGAGGCCCGGCATCAGCCGCGGCGGGGCCAGCGGGTAGAGCCAGAAGCCGATCAGGGCGAGGACCGTGGCGAAGCCGATGGAGCTGCGGGCCCAGCGGTAGTCCGTGGGCCGCCGTACGTACAGCACACCGAGGATCGCGAGCGGCACGATGAAGTGGAACGTCGAGTAGTAGTAGTCGAAGAAGTCCCGCAGCCAGGAGACCTCCACGACCGCGTGGTTGGCCCAGTGCTCCATGTCGATGTGCAGCCACTGCTCGAGGGAGTGGATCTGCCGGCCGTGCTCCTCGGCCGTCGAGCGGCCCGCGGTGGCCGCCAGCCGCACCTTCGCGTACGCGGAGTAGACGACCCTGATCAGCAGGAGTTCCAGCAGCAGGTTGGGCCGGCTGAGCACCCGCCGCCAGAACGGCAGCAGCGGCACGTGGCCGAAGCGCGAGGCGACGGGTTCGGCGTAGTCCGTGGGAACCGGCCGCTGCCAGTGCGGCGAGGTGCGCGACAGGAACGGAGCCACGCAGGCCGCCCCGAGCGCCGCGATGAGCAGCACGTTGTCGCGTACGGGAAGGAGCACGCCGATGTTCGGCAGCAGCATCTTCCCGGGCAGCGTGAGGACGAGCACCACGACGGCCGGCCACACCAGCCGGTCCGAGGCCCGGGTGCCGACCCGTCCGACGACGGCGAGGAGCACCCAGAGCAGCTGGTGCTGCCAGGCGGTCGGCGAGACGGCGACGGCCACACAGCCGGTGACGGCGACGGCGAGGAGCAGTTGTCCGTCCTGGGCGTAGCGCACCGCGCGCCGCAGCCCGAGGAAGGTGACACCGGCGGCCAGGACGAGGAAGAGCGCGATCTCCAGGGGGCCTTCGAATCCGAGGCGGAGCAGCGCGCCGTGCAGGGACTGGTTGGCCAGGCTGTCCGGGCTGTCGCCGAGTCCGGCGCCCGCTACGTGGTGGACCCAGTAGGTCCAGGAGTCGTGCGGCATCGCCGCCGCGGCCAGCGCGGTGCAGGCGGCGAACGCGGCACCGCCGGTCACGGCGGCCTGCCTCCGGCCGGTGAGCCAGAGCAGCCCGGCGAAGAGCAGGACGGTCGGCTGGAGGGCCGCGGCGATGCCGATCAGCACGCCGGGAAGCCGTTCGCCGCGCACGGCGAAGCAGGCGACGAGCACCAGCAGGACGGGCAGGATGCTGGTCTGTCCCAGGTACAGGGTGTTGCGGACGGGCAGCGACAGCATGAGCAGGGCGATCGCGACGGGCGCCGCGAGGAACGTGGTGCGATGGCTCACGGGGGTGGGCAGGGCGCGGGCGGCGACCAGGCCGAGCGCCGCGACGAGCAGCAGGGACCCGAAGGTCCACACGACGCCGAGGGTCTGCTCGGCCGAGGCCGTCAAGGGCTTCAGCACCAGCCCCGCGAAGGGGGTGCCGGTGAACCGGCCGGAGTCGTACACGGATCCGGCCACGTGCAGGACCCCGTTCTCACCGATCCAGGTCTCCAGCTCGGTGAGGCGTTCGCCGGGCGGCTGCCGCAGCACCACCGCCATCTGCCGTACGGCCAGCACGGCCACGAGCAGCCAGAGCGCAATCCTGGCCGCTCCGGTCCTCGCCCCCAGGTCCGCCGTCGCGTTCCCCCGCACACTGCGCTCCGCTTCTGCCACGCGCGCCGCCCCTCCCACCGTTCGTGCACCGTCCCCTCGACCCGGGTGGGTGCGGATGAAGCCTCGCATTGCCCCGTCACGAAGACACAATCACCCCCTCTTCACCTGACTGTCACCACGCTTTTGCCCGAAAGAATGCTCAGAACATGAAAGCCGCCCCTGCGCGGTGCCCGGAGTCGGGCGTTCCGGTTGCCCGTCAGCCCTCGTCCGCGGGGGCGTCCGCCTGCCAGCCCGCGAACAGGGGAACATCCGCGGAGCCGTCCAGGACGACGATCCCGAACGGCCGGTCGAACGCGAGGTGCCGCACCACCTGCGGCCGGGGCGCGGCGGCGCGCCGCATCGCCACGACCGTGACCGCCGCGGCCTCCACGCCCTCCTCGGCGATCTTCAGCACGGCCTCCTGGACGACCTCCGAGATGTGGAGGCGCTCGGGCGACAGTCCCGAGAAGTCCGCTTCGGCCCCACTCGTCGCAAGCCGCACACCGAGCGCGAGCAGCTGTTCGGTGACCTGAACGTTCGTGCGCAGGGTGAATCGAGGAACCCCGATGGTCACCTGGTCGGCATCCAGCGGGGCACCCTCGTCCCGGGGTGCCCACGCGAGCGGCAGGACCTGCGCCGCCCCCGCGCCGGGCTCGCCGAGGACGAGCCTGACCCGTGCCGGATCCGCCCCGCCCGGCTCCGTACGGCAGCGGAGCTCCACGACGTACGCGCCGGAAACCGCCCACACGTCTTGCGGCCGCACCGACGCGTGCATCGTCGCCGCCGGGAGGGTCCTGCCCGCCGCGTCGGTGAACGGGACCTCGCGGGTGCGGTTCACGTCGAACGGCGTCTCCCAGAGCGCCTTCAGAGCCAGCGCGTTGACGAGCGCGAGAGCGACACCGTCGAGCTGCAACGGCAGCCGTTCGATCATTCCGCCGGTCCTCTCGCGCACCCAGGCGTCGATCTCGTCCGTGTCGACCGGCCCGAAGCCGATGTCCGGCAGCGCGTCCATGTACTCCTGACGGACAGGCACCCTGCTCCACACCCGGGTCGCCACCCGCAGCGCCTCGGTACGCCCCCACTCCCGCGCCGCCTCCGTCACGACGGCGGCCGCCTCCTCGTCCGCCACCCCGAGCACCGAGCGGAGTTCACCGGCCGTCGCCCCGCGGGCTCCGGTCGCGACGGCGACCATCGCCAGCCACAGTCCGGCGGGCGAGCAGACGAAGCCCTCTCGCGGACCGGGCCCCGCCAACTCCCGTATCCACTGCTCGCCGAGCCTCCGCACCGCTGCCGCCCGCGTCGCCGGGTCCGAGTCCTGCACCATCGCTGCCCCCTGTACGTATTAATGGGTTCGTCATCCGGTTCGTACGGGAGCCAGAATGAACCAATGACCTGGATCGTTGCCCCCGAACACTTCGGCACGCCCGACGCGGAGCTCCTGCGCAGGGACTACTACGACGAGGTGGCGAGCCGCTACTGGGGACGGCCTGCGACCACGGGGGAGATCGACGAGGGGCTGACCGGCGACGGCGTCGAACTCCTCGCGCGGCCCACCGGCGAGTTCCTCGTCGGCCGGTACGGCTGCAAGGCGGCGAGCTGCGCGGGCCTGCGTCTGGCCGAGGCGGGGACCGCGGAGCTGACCCGGGTGTTCGTACGCCCCGCATTCCGCTCCACCGGGGGCGGCGGGCTGCTGCTGGCGGCCATCGAGAGTGCGGCGCGTTCCCTGGGAGTGCGGCAGATCCGGCTGGACACCCGCAACGACCTCGTCGAGGCGCGCGGGCTCTACGCGAAGCACGGCTACCGGGAGGTCCCGGCGTTCAACCAAGGGCCGTACGCGGAGCACTGGTTCGCCAAGGAGCTGTGAGCCCGCCGTCCGCGCAACGCGCCCGCGCTCGGGCCGGTGAGGCCGTCAGGCGGGTCGGGCAGGTCGCGCGGGGTCAGGCCAGGTGGTCGCGGGGCGGTTCGGGCATGTGCGGCCGTTCCTTGCTCGACCCGCTCACCTCGGCGGTCAGCTCCGCGACGAGGCGCACCAGGTCGGTGGGCCGCTCCGGACCCCACCAGTCCCCCAGCATCTCCGCCAGGGACTCTTCACGGGCATTCGACAGCTTGACCACGGCCTCGGCACCCAGATCGGTCAGCACCATCTCCAGGCCCTCGCGCCGGACCAGGCCGCGCTCCTCCACCTGGCGGGCCGCCGCGAGGATCACGTGGAGTGGCACGGGGGCGGCCTCGGCCAGCCTGGCGGGTTCGACGGTGCCGTGCCGCTTGATCCGCAGCAGCAGCCAGCTGGACGCGGGCAGCAGGTCGTATCCGGCCCTGGCGGTGATCTTCTCGTAGATCTCCCGGCGCCCCTCCCGGGTGGCGAGCACCGAAAGAGCGCGGGCGCACTCGTCGTACGAGGAGCGCTGGACCGGGTTCGACGCCAGGGTCTCGCTGGTGTCGGGGGCCCTCACCGAACCGCGCAGGGGGTCCTCCCTGAGGAACCAGGCGACGACGAAGGCGACGACCACGACGGGGGCCGCGTAGAGGAAGACGTCGGTGATCGAGGTCGAGTACGCGCTGAGGACCGAGGGGCGAAGGTCGGCGGGGAGCAGGCTGATGGCCCGTGGGTCGGCGGCAAGTGCCTCGGCGTCGACCCCGGGCGGCAGGGAGCGCCCGGCGAGCGCGTCATCGAGTTTGCCGGTGAGCCGGGTGGTGAAGATGGTGCCGAAGACAGCCACGCCGAACGAGGCGCCGATGGAACGGAAGAAGGTCGCTCCGGACGTGGCGACGCCGAGGTCCTCGTAGCTGACGGCGTTCTGCGCGACCAGGACCAGCACCTGCATCACCAGACCGAGCCCGGCGCCGAAGACGAAGAAGCAGATGCTCATCTGCCAGGTGGAGCTGGTCTCCGAGAGCTGGTGGAGCAGCATCAGACCGGCTGCGGTGAGGGCGGTTCCGACGAGCGGGAAGACCTTCCAGCGGCCCGTCCGGCTGACGATCTGTCCGGAGGCGGTCGAGGTGATGAGCATGCCGAAGACCATCGGCAGCATGTGGACACCGGACATCGTCGGCGTGATGCCGTGCACCACCTGGAGGAAGGTCGGCAGATACGTCATCGCGCCGAACATCGCGAAGCCGATGATGAAGCTGATGACGGCGACGAGGCTGAAGGTCCTGATCCGGAACAGCTTCAGGGGCAGCACGGGTTCGGCCGCCCGGCTCTCGACGCGGATGAACGCCACGAGGAGCACCACGGCGAGGACCGCGAGGGCGATGATCTGGACGGAGTCCCAGTCCCAGGTGGTGCCTCCGAGTGAGGCGACGAGGACCAGGCAGGTGGCGACGGAGGCGATGAGGAGGGTGCCCAGGTAGTCGATGGTGTGCTTGGTGCGGCGGACCGGAATGTGCAGCACCGCCGCGATGACGAGCAGCGCGACGACCCCGACGGGCAGGTTGATGTAGAAGACCCAGCGCCAGCTGAGGTGCTGGGTGAAGAAGCCGCCCAGCAGCGGCCCCAGGACGCTGGTCACACCGAAGACCGCGCCGAACAGGCCCTGGTACTTGCCACGTTCTCGCGGCGCGACGATGTCTCCGACGATGGCCATGGACAGCACCATCAGTCCGCCGCCGCCGAGTCCCTGGAGTGCACGGAAGCCGATCAGCTGCGGCATGTTCTGGGCCATGCCGCAGAGGGCCGAGCCGATGAGGAAGATGACGATGGCCGTCTGGAAGAGCTTCTTGCGGCCGTACTGGTCGCCGAGCTTGCCCCAGAGCGGGGTCGCCGCCGTCGCCGCAAGCATGTAGGCGGTGACCACCCAGGACAGGTGGTCCAGGCCGCCCAGCTCGCTGACGATCGTCGGCAGTGCGGTGGAGACGATGGTCTGATCGAGTGCGGCGAGCAGCATGCCGAGGAGCAGTGCGCCGATGGCCACCAGGACACTTCGCCGGGACCTGCCCTCGCCCGGTGCAAGGGGCGGCGGGCTCAGCTGCTGGGCCATGAACGTCTCCTCGGGTCCGCTTCTCCCCCATCCTGGCCGCTGTGTCCCGTTATGGCCTGCCGAGCAGTGGTGCGGGCGTTGGGCTTCCCGGCGGCGGCCTGCATAATCACAGCAGTTCAAAGGGGAGGGGACCCACGATGACCGGACATATATGCCCGGAGTGCGGCGGCGAGCAGAGCGCGAGACGGGGACCCGGGGGCGCGGTCCCCGGGAGCACGGGGCACCGGTGCGCCTGTGGGGCCCGTTCGGCCCAGTTGCCGGGTGAGGAGCACCGGGCCGCACGCTCGGCCGAGATGGCCGCGGCCGAGGACTTCGATCCGCTGCGGATCCGGCCGTACGTGACGCTGTCGAGCGACGCCGGGCAGGAGCACACCGCACCCGCGACGGCCACGACGATGCCGATCTTCATGGGCGGTGCGGCGGGTGCCGGTCCGACGGGTGCCGGCGTGACGGGAGGCGCCGCGGGCCCGTTGCCCGACGCCGACCCGGCGGACGAGACCCGTCGGCGTACCGCCGCCGCCTACGCCGGCGGCGGCCCCGAACCGGTTCAACCGCGCCGTCGGCGGCCGTTCGCCGTCCTCGCCGCGGGAGCGGCTGTGGCCGCGGTGGTGGGTACGGCTGCCTTCGCGGGCGGCCTGTTCGACAGGGACGACAGCCGGGAGGAGGCGCTGCCCGAGGTCGCGACGAGTGTCCCGGACGCGAGCGACGGGCCTGCGGGCTCCGTGTCGGAGTCGCCGTCCGCGTCCCCCTCTGCGACACCCTCCCGGTCCGCCTCCGCGTCGCCGTCGTCGTCCCCCTCGGCCTCCGCGTCCAAGAGCCCGTCCGCGTCCACTTCCGCCACCGCCTCCCGGACACCGTCGCCCTCGGCGACCGCCACGCAGTCCGCGGAGGAGACGTCGGCGCCGCCCGCCCAGATCGCAGGGCCCACGCTGCGGCGCGGTGACGAGGGCCCGGAGGTCGCCGAGCTCCAGCGCCGGCTGCAGGAGATCTGGGTGTACCGGGAGCCGGACAACGGGGAGTACTCGGAGCGCGTGGAACGGGCTGTCCGCGAATTCCAGACCTGGGTGTCGGTCCGGACCGATCCCCCGGGTGTGTACGGGCCCGAGACCCGTCGCGCACTGGAGGCGCAGACGACCGGCAACGGGCGGCGGTCCTGACGCGCGGATGTACGGGAAGGCCGGCCCTGCCGTACGGGAAGGGGCACCGGGCCGGGTGGACAGGGCGGCCCCGCCTGCGGGATTGGCGTTCCGCCGACGGTTTTTGTATCGTGGTGGAACAAAGTAGCCTCCGCCCGTTTCCCCTGACCGGCGGGCGGGGCTGCTTGTTCTCTTGACCTGCCCCGTGCCGGTCGCACCCCCCGCGCTCTGGAGCCTGCCGATGTCGGCCACCGTCCTCGAAGCCCGCGCCCTCCTGTTGGACATGGACGGCACCCTCGTGAACTCCGACGCGGTGGTGGAGCGCTGCTGGCGGCGCTGGGCGCTGAAGCAGGGTCTCGACCCCGAGGCCGCGCTCAAGGTGGTCCACGGACGCCAGGGGTACGCCACGATGGCCGCCCTGCTGCCGCACCGCCCCATGGAGCAGAACTACGCGGAGAACCGGGTCATGCTCGCCGAGGAGACAGCCGACATCGACGGCGTGGTGCCCATCGGGGGCGCCGCCGCCTTCATGGCGTCCCTCGCCGGCCTCCCGCACGCGCTCGTGACCTCGGCCGACGCGGCGCTCGCCCGGGCCAGGATGACGGCCGCGGCACTGCCGATGCCGGAGATCCGCGTCACCGCCGAGCTCGTCGGCGCCAGCAAGCCGGACCCCGAGGGCTTCCTCAAGGGTGCGGCCGAGCTGGGCTTCGACCCGGCGGACTGCATCGTCTTCGAGGACTCCGAGGCGGGCATCGCCGCCGGCCGGGCGGCCGGCATGCGGATCGTGGGCATCGGCCCGCGCGCGGCGGCACTCTCCCCGGACGCCCACGTCGAGGACCTGACGCAGCTCCGGGTGGAAGCGGCCGACGACGGTTCGATCCGCCTGCACATCGAGGCCCGATAGCCCGCACCCCCGCATCACTGGCGCGCCTCACCCCGCACACCCCCTCCGCCGCACGCCTCATCCGCGGTGCAGGCGCCCCCGCGCCACCAGTTCCAGCACCAGCGCGACGGCAACCACCTGCACCGCCATCAGCGCCACCAGGACGAACAGTTGCACGGCGCCCGCCTCCACGGGTGAGGCGCCGCCCAGCAGCATGCCCACGAAGGCACCGGGTAGCGTGACGAGCCCTACGGTCCGGGTCTGGTCCAGCCCCGGCAGGAGCGCGTCCGACGCCGCCGGGCGGGCGATCTCCAGCCTCGCGTCCCGGTCGAGCAGACCGAGCGCCATCCCGGCCTCGACCTCCCCCCACCGGGTCCCGAGCTCGTCCAGCGCGCGCCGCCCGCCGAGCACGGTCGCGGTGAGCGCGCCCCCGACGAGAATGCCCGCGACCGGGATCAGCGCGATGCCCCGCACCGGGACGAGCCCGGTGAGCAGCAGCCCACCGACGACGGGGACGACTCCGGCACCGATCGGCAGCGCCGCCCACCACCAGGTGCGGTTGGTGGTGATCCGCCGCCCGGCCGTCCACACCGCCACCGCGAACATCAGCGCCAGGAAGCCGAGAAGCGGCCCCGCGGAGCGCACCACCCAGCCGATGAGCAGGGAAACGACGGTGAGTTGCACCGCCGCCCGCAGCCCGGCGACGACGATCTCCCTCGCGCGCCCGAGCGAGGCCCCTGCGGCGACGGTGGCGGCGAACGCCAGAAGTACGGCGAGGGCGACACCGAGTGCGGGAGTGACCGGAAGCAGCACCCGGCCACCCTAGGGCGGCCCACCTGCTCACACCACCACGAACCACCCGGAGCGAATCGCGCCCGCCCGGCCGAGCCGTCCCGCCGTCAGATCCCTTCCCCGAACAGACTTCGGACCGGACGTCAGACCGAGCCGTCCAACCTCTTGATGTGACGTGCGCATGTCGCCACTCTGTTACCTGGCAACCATCCCCTGGAAACCCGGCGCCGTCACGATGGCCGGGCCCACAGGTCGCCCACCCGAGTACCCCCCACATCAAGGGAGTTCTTATGTCCGGTATCTACGCGCGTCGCATAGCCGTCGTCGCCGCCTCCGCCGCACTCGCCGCCACCACCGGGCTCCTCTCCGCCCCGGCTGCCCAGGCCGCCATGCCCACCCCGGTCAGCGCGTCGACCGCCCGCACGTACCTCGGCCAGCTCACCGTCTCCGCGGAGGGCTCCTCGACCGGCTACAGCCGCGACAAGTTCCCGCACTGGATCACCCAGTCGGGCGCCTGCAACACCCGCGAAGTCGTCCTGAAGCGCGACGGCACGAACGTCGTCCAGGACTCCGCCTGCGCCGCGACCAGCGGCAGTTGGTACTCGCAGTACGACGGCGCCACCTGGACCGCCGCCTCCGACCTGGACATCGACCACATGGTCCCGCTGGCCGAGGCATGGCGATCCGGAGCCAGCAGCTGGACCACGGCCCGGCGCCAGGCCTTCGCCAACGACCTGACCCGCCCCCAGCTCATCGCGGTCACGGACAACGTCAACCAGTCCAAGAGCGACCAGGACCCGGGCGAGTGGCTGCCGTCGCGCACCGCGTACCGCTGCACCTACGCACGCGCCTGGGTGCACGTGAAGTACTACTACGGCATGAGCGTCGACTCGACCGAGAAGAGCGCGCTGCAGTCCGTACTGAACGGCTGCTGACACAGAGCGGCCGCGGAGCCGCTCCCCGGCCGGCTGCCGCAGGGCCCCGGACCCGCGGAGCGGAACCAACCCGCCCTCCTCCGTCGTTCCGTACCGTACGGAGCCGGTCACGGCGACCCGTACCGTACGGAGCCATCGGTCACGGCGACGCGAGGAGGGCACACATGGCCGGGCTACGCCTGGGACCACTGCTGCGGTATGTCGATTGGGAGTCCGGCTCCCGGGCGACGGTCTGGGTCGAGGCGAGCCGACCCTGCACGGCCGAGGTCCGCTGCGCGGACGGTGCGTCGGGTTCCACCCCGACCTTCGCGGTGGAGGGGCATCACTACGCGCTGGTGGTGGTCACGGGCCTGACGCCCGACTCGACCACGGCCTACGACGTGTTCCTCGACGGCCGCCGCGTCTGGCCGCCCGAGGACTCCCCCTTCCCCGCGAGCACCATCACCACACCCCCTGTCCCGCAGCCCGAGGAGGCCGGACCCGTCCGGATCGCCTTCGGTTCCTGCCGCTGGGCGGCCCCGCCGAAGCAGGAGCGCGACCCGCGCTCCCGGCTGCACTCGAACAGGGGGGACGCCATCGGCCCGGACGCCCTCGACACCCTGGCCGTCGAGCTCGCCGCCGACCCCACGGCCGTACGCCCTGACGTGCTCCTCCTGCTCGGCGATCAGGTGTACGCGGACGAGACGTCGAAGGCCACCCGGCGCCGGATCGCCGCACGCCGCGATCTGAACGAGCCGCCCGGCGCGGAGGTCGCGGACTACGAGGAGTACACCCACCTCTACGACGAGTCCTGGGGCGACCCGGACGTGCGGTGGCTGCTCTCCACGGTCCCCAGCTGCATGATCTTCGACGACCACGACGTCATCGACGACTGGAACACCAGCGCCGCCTGGCTCGAGGACATGCGCCGCACGCCCTGGTGGCACGAACGAATCGTCAGCGGCCTGATGTCGTACTGGGTGTACCAGCACCTCGGCAACCTCTCCCCCGAAGCCCTGGAGGCCGACCCGCTGTACGCGGCGGTGCGCGCCGTCCCGGACGCCACCGAAGTACTGCGGGACCATGCCGCCCGGACCGACGCCGATCCCACACACACCCGGTGGAGCTACCGGCGTGTTTTCGGCCGAGTACGGCTGCTGATGGTGGACAGCCGGGCGGCCCGCGTCCTCGGCGAGCAGCAACGGTCGATGCTCGACGCCGAAGAGGCCCGATGGATGCGCGACGAGGCCCTGGCCGACCCGGATGCGTACGACCATCTACTGATCGGCACCTCACTGCCGTGGCTGCTGCCGCCTCTCATCCATGACGCGGAGAGCTGGAACGCCGCGCTGTGCCGGGGCGAGCGCGGCGGCCCGGACGGGCGCTGGGCGCGCTTCGGGGAGAAGGTGCGCCGCGCCTCTGACCTGGAACACTGGGCGGCCTTCCCCGAATCCTTCAACGAGTTGACGGAGCTGCTGCGGCAGGTGGCCGACGGGCCGGACGCCCCTGCCACGGTATGCGTGCTCTCGGGCGATGTGCACCATGCGTACATCACCGAACCCCACTGGCCGGATTCCGTACCGGGCGCCACTCCCGGCGCACGCATCCTGCAGCTGACCTGCTCCCCCGTGCACAACTCGATCCCCGCCACGATAAGAGTCGGGTTCCGTTTCGGCTGGAGCACGCCCGGCCGGTGGCTGGGACGCGCGCTGGCGCTCCACGGCCGGACGGGAGCGCCGCCGATGCGCTGGCGCAGGACGGGCGGACCCTGGTTCGGCAACCAGCTGATGGCCCTCACTCTGCATGGCCGGAAAGCTGCGCTGACATTGGTTCAGGCCAGACAACGGCCCACAGGCGCGCAGCTGGAGACGGTCCTGGAGCGCGAACTGACGTCGAACAGGTGACCACTTTCAGCCAGTTGGGAATATGTTGAACTTGCAAGTAATAATGAGGTCTACCTAACCTGAAGGGCCCCGATCGGTTCACGTCCCCAGACCGAAGGAGCCAACCCCCCCATGTCCGCACGTCTGAACAGGGCACAGCCCTACGCACTCGGACTCTTCCGCGCCGTCATCGGTTTCCTCTTCGCCTGCCACGGCGCCGCCTCGCTCTTCGGCGTCCTCGGCGGCGCGATGGGCGGCGGCACCGTACCTTCCGGCACCTGGCCGGGCTGGTACGCGGCCGTCATCCAGCTCGTCGGCGGCACCCTGGTCGCGCTCGGCCTCGGTACGCGCATAGCCGCCCTCGTCGCCTCCGGATCCATGGCGTACGCGTACTTCAAGGTTCACCAGCCTGAATCGCTGTTCCCCCTGCAGAACGGCGGCGAAGCGTCGGCCGTCTTCTGCTGGGCCTTCCTGCTGCTGGTCTTCACGGGCCCGGCGCCGTGGCCGTGGACCGGCTCTTCTCCTCCCGTACCGGAGCCGCCCGCGAGGACCGCAGCCCCCGCGAGAACTCCCCGGCCGTCCCGGTCTGACCGGCGGGCCGTCGGCCCAGGTCACGTACGCCCCGGTACCCCGCCGTCGCGGGGGCCGGGGCGTACGTGACCTGCACAACATCATCCGCCCCACGGCGATCTCCGGGGAAACGGCAGGCGTACTCTGAACCGCTGACCCTGCCGCTCCTGCCGCTCCCCTGCGACGCCGCGGCGTTGACACGGTGACATGGGGAAACGGACGGGGAGTAGAAGGTGCTCGAGAGTGTGGGTGCGCTGACCGGCAGCCCATGGATCTACGCAGTGGTCGCCCTCTCGGTACTCCTGGACGTCTTCCTGCCCGTCCTGCCCAGCGGCGTGCTGGTGATCACGGCGGCGACTGCTGCCGCGGCGAGCTCGACGACGGTCACCGCCGGCGAGGCCACGCGGCAGGTGCCTTCGCTGCTGGTGCTGACCCTGTGCGCGGCAACCGCCTCGGTGCTCGGCGACCTCGTCGCGTACCGCCTCGCCTGGCGCGGCGGCGACCGTCTGGACCGGGCCATCGCCCGCTCCCGCCGTCTCACCACCGCGCAGGAGCGCCTCGGCGCGGCGCTGAGCCGCGGCGGTGGCGCCCTCGTCGTCATCGCCCGTTTCGCCCCGGCAGGCCGCTCGGTCGTGTCCCTGGGCGCGGGCGCCGCCCACCGCAAGGTGCGGGAGTTCCTGCCCTGGTCGGCGCTGGCCGGAGTGGCCTGGGCGGGCTACAGCGTGAGCCTCGGCTACTTCGGCGGCCAGTGGCTGGGCGCGAGCTGGCTGGGCACGGCCGTCTCGGTGCTCGCCCTGTTCCTCGCGGGCGCCCTGGCAGCACTGGTCGTCCGGCGGCCGCCCCACACCCGGCGGGCACCGGTCGTCAACGGAGCCCCGGCAGGCAGCTGACACCGCCTGACCGGCCGGTCAGGTCGCCCCGGGCTCACACCCGGGCAGCGCTGCCCCGGATCTCCAGGCCGTCGAGCAGCCGGTGGGTCGCCTCGGCGATCTCGGCGACGGCGCGGTCGAAGACCTCCTGGTTGTGCGCGGCGGGGGCGCGGAAGCCGGACACCTTGCGCACGTACTGCAGGGCGGCTGCTGTCATCTCCTCCTCGGTGGCCTCTTCGGGGATGGCTGGCGGACGAAGCGTCTTGATACTGCGGCACATGTCTCCAGTGTGTACCGCGGCACTGACAGCGGCACCGGACGAGGAGCCGCGGCCTACCGGCCCTCGAGCCGCTCGATGGGCGGGATCACATAGCTCCCGTCGAGAACGGCCTGCTCAGGGGTGTGGAGCCGCAGCACGGCCCGGAAGTCACCGGCGGGCGCGGGCAGCCAGTTCGCCGCCCTGCCGGGGTCCGTCGGCCGCTGCCGGGACAGGTGCAGCGTCAGCGATCCGTCGGCGGCGTACACGAGACCGGGGGTGCGGTCACCGATCGCGTACCGGTCCGCCGTATTCCCGACCAGGTGGCCGCCCGGGACGTCGTACACGGTCACGGACCAGAACCCCTCGACCGGAGGTGGCCGGCCCAGACGCAGCGCGTAGCCGTGGGCCCCGCTGAGCTGCCGGCCCCGGGAGTCGCCGCGGGTGTGCGCGCACACCGCTTCGTATCCGTGCGGCCCCCAGAGCGCCTGCCGTGCCGCCACCGCCCGGACCAGGTACGACGCCTCGCGGTCCGGGATCCTCCACTCCGGCGAGCTGATCGTGCCGACGCCGAAGTGGTCGAGGTTGTGGTCGAAGAGGTGCGGGTTCATCGCCCACGCACCCGGCGCCGTGACCGCGCCGTCCTGGGCGCCGTACCGGGCGTCGTCCTGGTGGTGGCTCGCCTCCGCCACCCGCACCCTGCCCAGCGCGAGACCCTGTGTCAGCGCCCGCAGGAGACCGGGCCCGGGCGACACGTACGGCGAGGCGCCCTCCTCCAGGAGTCCCAAGGGCTGGAACCGGTCCTGGTAGGCACGGTCGGCGGCCGAGGGCGGGAAGTCGGCCATCCACACCCGGAGCCGTTCGAAGAACCGAAGGGCCTCGGGTACGTCGGAGTCGGGCGCGGGCAGACCGGTCCGGTGGGCATGGGCTCCCAGGTGCGTGAGCGTGAGCTCCTGCTGGAGCGCCCGGACACGGGGCATGTCGTCCGGCCCGTCGCACGCGATGCGGCCGACGAGGGAGACGACGGAGGTGGGCGCGTCGATCACCCCCGTCACCACGTCGGGCACGGTGCCGGACCAGCCGGGCGGCACGATCAACCAGTCGCCCTCGCCCGTACCGGTTGCCCGCCGCCCGACGTAGGCGAAGGTGCCGCTCCACGCGTCCACGAACTGCAGCGCGTAGTACGCACCGCCGGTGTCCGGCACATGAAGTCCGACCGGCCCGCCGGACAGGTCGAGCTGCGCGATCGCGTCGACGGTGTCGACCGCCGCGTTCGCGACATTGTCGGCGGGAACGGCGGGCCGGACGGCGTGGGCGAAACTGTTGAAGGGCGTCGGCGCCAGCACCCCGAAGCCCTGCTGCAGGCACGATTCGACCGCCGACAGGGCAAGGACCAGCGGGGATCCGTAGACGTACGCCTCGGCGGCCAGGGCAGCCGTGCCGTCTCCCTCCCGGCCACCGCGCCCGCCACTCACGTCAGAAGGCCGCCTTCGTACGGTCCGCCGTGCACAGGGCCCAGATCACGAAGGCGTCGATGGCGATCGAGATGATCGCCCACACCGGCTGGTACGGCAGCCACATGAAGTTGGCGATCAGGCTCAGCACCGCCAGCCCGACACCCACGCCGCGGGCCCAGAGCGCACCCTTCAGGATGCCCACGCCGACGATCACGAGGACGATGCCGAGGACCAGGTGGATCCAGCCCCAGGACGTCACGCTGAACTTGAACGTGTAGTCGTTGATGCGGGCGTACACGTCGTCGGACGCGATGCCCGCGATCCCCTTGATCACGGCCAGGACACCGTCGACGAGGAGCAGGACACCGGCGAACATCACGCCCCCGGACGCCCACGCGCTGCCGGATCCGGGGCTCGGGGAGGTGCCCGGTGCGGGTGCTGACTGGGCCATGGGAACTCCTTCGGTCGTCGGACGCCCCGCCGGCGCGGCCGCGGGCAGATCCGACGCTGCGCGACACGGCCGCCCGCGACTAGCCGAACGCGTCCGTTCGGGTGAGGGCGACGCCGTGACCCTCCGGGCCCTCCGGCTCGTGCGGGGTCGGCGCTCAGGGGCCGCCGACGCTCACGACATGTCCTTGTGCATCGACGGTGAGGGCGACCCGCTCGACCTTGTTCGTCAGCGCGAGAGCCACCCATGCGGCGCCCCACACGAAGCACGAGAAGACGGTCAGAAAGGCATGCAGCACATGGTTGACCGGCTTCCCGCGCACGAGGACGGCCTGAGTACCCGACCGGGACTCCACCCGCCATCCGCTTGCGATCCGCTGGCTCACCACCCAGTCGAGAATCAGCCCTCGCTGTATGACGTCGGGCGCCGCCCCGTCCGCCCCGTAATACCCGGGCGGAGGTTCGAGGGACGCCTCGCCCCGGCGCGCTCCACGGGACCTCATGGGGCTCACCTCCAGGTATCGAGGTCTCCGCCTCGCCACTCGATCAGCTCGGGTTGGTCCAGGTCGATCTCCTCCACCCCCACGGCGAGCCCCGCCTGCCGCAGGAAGGAGGCCACTTCGCCACGCCCGTGCGCCAGCCCGACGATCTGCCCCCGCACGGTCACCCGCCGCCCGCCGGTCGGCGAGGGCGGATACACGATCACAGGTGGATGTCCGGACATGCCTCCACGGTCCCCCGCCCCCCGCCGGACCGCATCCCGGGAGGCACTTCAGCGGCTGCGTTCGTCTGCTGCGGAATTCCGGTGCGCCCGATCCCGCGCTCCGGCCAGCCTCGGCGCCCATGCCACTTCCTCGCACGCGCCCTGATTTCACAGCGGACGAACGCAGCCAGCTGGTGGGCTGGCTCGACCTCCAGCGTTCGATCGTCCAGTGGAAATGCGAGGGGATATCCGAGGAGAACGCCCGCCGGTCCGTCCTGCCCGCATCCCCCTTGATGACCGTGGCCGGGATCGTCTCGCATCTGCGCTGGGCGGAGCACTGCTGGTTCCAGGTGCTGTTCCTGGACCACCCGGCAACGGACAACCCCCAGTTCTCGGGTGACAAGGACGCCGACTTCACGGCCGAGGGCATTCCGCTCCCCCGGCTCCTCGCCGAGTACGACCGCCAGTGCGCCACCTCCAACGAGTTCATCGCCACGCACGCGCTGGACGACATCGGCCGGAACCGCGCATACAAGGCCGGCTCGGCATCGCTGCGCTGGATCCTGTTCCACATGATCGAGGAGACGGCCCGCCACGCCGGCCACCTCGACACGATCCGCGAACTCCTCGACGGGGAGACCGGCCACTACTGACACCTCGGCCGGCCTGTGCCCGTGCCCGGTGACGACAGGATTCCCACGTGACGGAGAGGGCGGATGCGGTCGCCGGTACGGCCACGGCCGCAGCCACGGATGAAGCCGATGAGTGGGACGCGCGGTTGGGCTGGGCGTTCGGGCTGACGGCGGAGGACCCGGCAGAACTGGCTGCGGCGCTGGACTCCCTCACCGATGCCCGGGCAAACGTGCGGGCGGCTCTGGGCCGGTTCAACGAACTGTGACGGGTCCCAGGCCGGTACGCCTCTACGGGGAGCACGACGACAGTCATCGTCGCGGACCACCAACCCGCGCCGTGCGGCCTCAGGCGAGCGGCGGGCGCCGCCCCCTCACTGGCCCACCCTTCCGTCGACGCACTCGCGCAACAGATCGGCGTGCCCGCAGTGACGGGCGTACTCCTCGATCCTGTGCACCATCAGCTCCCGGACGGCGATCCCGTCCTTCCCCAGCCGCTCGCCGAGATCCGGGTGCCGGGCCAGTGCGGCATCGGTCGCGGCCTGCTCGCGCTCCAGATCGGAGTACGCGGCGTCGACCACGGCCTGGTCGGCGACGGCTCCGTCGAAGTCCGCGTCCCTCTCGCCGTACAGCTTCGGCAGCGGATCACCGTCGCCGATCCAGTTCTGCCAGTCCCGTTCCACCTCTACGAGATGGCGGAGAAGCCCGAGCAACGACATGGTCGACGGCGGAACAGACCGCCGGGCCAACTGCTCCGCATCCAGGCCCTCGCACTTCATCCGCAGGGTCAGGCGGTAGTCCGCCAGGAAGTCCTGCAGCGTCGCAAGCTCGCCCTCCGAACCGGCACCTTCGCTGTTGCGGGGATCCTCGTCAGGGTCGGCCCACATGTCGGGGTAGGTGGTTGCCTGGGTCCACCGTGCGGGTTGATCATTCATTCGCCCATGCTCGTCCGTGAGAGCCCGGGCTCGCTACTGCTTTACGCCTTGGATGCGGGCACGGCGAGGGCTTGCCGCGCGGCCCCGATCACGATGGAGAGACCACATGCGAACCCATCGATACAAGGTGCAGAAGGGCGGCTTCGGCCTGTTCCTCGGGATCACGGCCGAGGTCATCCGGCCGGCCTCCCCGCCGCCCAGCGGCACCCCCGTCAGCGACCGGGTCCGGATGGACGCTTCCGAGGTCAGCAATGCCTATTACGGGAGTCGGCTGGCACTCACCGAGTCCGAGGTCGCCTGGCTGCGAGCCGGTCTGGGCAGGGTCTCCGGCGCCATCGAAATCGTCGAGAGCAGCCCCTGCATCCTGATCGCGGTCCGAGCACTGGAGATCGTCGAGGCCGACTACGCAGAGGTGGCTCTCGCTCCGGCAATCGCAGGATGGGCGGAAGCGGAGTGGTCCCTGGCACCCCGCCGCTGCGACGCCGTCCGAGACAGCGCCACCGGCCGGTACACGCTGAACTGGGACGAGTGACCTTCGCACCCGCCGGTGCCATCGGTTCCCCCGCCTCCTCCGAGGCAACTTCCCTGCGCTTCCCGGTGATCAACCCATCAGGAACTCTCGGTGAAGCGGACGGACCAGGCGTAACCGCTCAAGCTGTCGTGCGGAACCCGCCGGACCTCTCTGACCTGGCAACCGTCGTGGGCGTACTTGAGGGCGAACCGGTCCTGGCGCTGCGCGTCGGTGAGATCCTCCATGGACAGAGGCGCTCCGACGACGAGGTCTTCGTGAAGGACTGAGTCCGCGGCGCTGTCCGAGCATGCCGAGCAATGATGCGTTCTGGGTAGGGCCATGCCATCAGTGTGCTCCTACCTGGAAGCCCCGACGCGCACAGAGCACCTCGTCGTGCTGTCGATGGAGTTCCCCGATCGCGACGCAAGCGACATCTTCGACTGCGTACGAGGTTCGAGAGGAGTGGGCAACCCGGCCGGGCCCCTCGATCACTCACTGACTCGTCCCACTGGCTGCCCGCCGAAGCCGCAGGTCAAGACGCTGCTGGTCCGACCGGACCACCGTGCACCGAAGACCCCCTGACGGTCCCCACGGCCGACCTCGCCGACGCACGGATCCGTCTCGGGTGCAGAGCGTGCCTCAAACACTTCCGTCACGTGCGCGCATCGCGATCCGGGCGAGCTTCGTCAGCATCATGCCGTTGCGGACCGATACGAGGTAGTCCACGGGGAGTCCGTGCATCCGGGTGCCGGGACCCCTGAGGGGATGCCAGTCGAGGGTGAAGAGTGTGTTCTCGCCCCAGGGGGTCAGGGTCATGGCGATGCGGGCTGCGCCGAAGGGCTCTGCCTTCGCCTCCAGCTCCAGGCGGTGCCGGGGCTCACAGATACGGACGACGCAGGTGTCGTCGAGGTTCAGGGGGCCCGCGCCGACCCGGACCTTCAGCCGGGCTCCTACCTCAGGCCAGTGCGGGTCCACGGCAAGGACCTGCTGGGTTCCTGTCACCCACTCCCCGTAGCGGTGGCCGTCGGACAGCAGGCGCCACACCTCGGACGGCGAGCTCAGGATCAGACGACGGTTCCGGGCCACACTGATCACGCTCCTTCTGGAGATACGGACATGGAAGGCGCCGCAGAGATCGTGTCCGGCCGCCATCGGCTTGACCTCCAGCCTCGTGCGACCGCACCACATGCACAGTCCGGCAGGTCCAGAAGGGTGGCTTGACCCGCCCTCTCGCACACCCACGGGCAGACGGGCCGGAGCCACGGCTGGCGAGATCCAGGAGGAACGAGGAAGGCCCAGACCTCCGGTTCGGTACCGGTGGCCTGGGCCTGTCGTGGTTCCTGCTGTGCGGGCGGTTAGGAACGCCGGCCTCATGAGGCCGATGTTCCGAGAGCTTGATCGAGCTGACGAAGCTCTACGAGTACTTGCTGATCTCCCAGAAGCGGAAGACGGTCGACGCGTCCAGGGTCCATTCCAGACCGGAGACGTTGTCGTACGCCACCGCGTACTGCTTGCCCTGCCACAGCGGCAGGATCGGCAGGTCCTCCGCCACCTTGTCCTGGAGCTCGTCGAAGGCCTTCTGGGTGGTGCCCCGATCGGCCAGGGCGGTGGTGCCGGGGATGATCCGGCCGGTGATGTCGTTGTTCTCGTAGCCGTTCTGCAGGACGTTGTCCTTGCCGAAGAACGGCTGGGTGAAGTTGTCCGGGTCGGGGTAGTCCGGGACCCAGCCCTTCACATAGACCCCGAGCTCGCCGGCCGCGATCCGCTCCTCGTACTGCTTGATGGGGAGGGACTTGACCTCCGCGTCGAACAGGCCGCTCGCGTTGAGCTGCTTGGCGATCGCCCGGAACTCGTTGTCGGTGGCGGGGCCGTAACGGGTCGGCGTGGACCACAGCGTGAGCTTCACCTTGTCGGTGATGCCCGCGGAGCGCAGCACCCGTTCGGCCTTGTCCGGCTGCGGGCTCCCGCCGTACATGTCGAAGAACGCGGTGTTGTGGGCGGTGATACCGGCCGGGACGATCGAGTACAGCGGGGTGGCCGTGGAGTGGTAGACCTCGCTGACGAGGGAATCACGATTCACCAGGTACGCGATGGCCTTGCGCACCGGAAGCTTTCCGGCCACCGGGTCCTTCATGTTGAAGACCAGGTGCTGCACTTCCGCACTGGTGCCCTCGACGATGTCGATGCCCTTGTCGGCCGCGGCGCTGGATGCCTCCAGCTCGGCGATGTCCTGCGCGGCCATACCGCGGTAGGCGACGTCGATGTCCCCCTCCTGCAGCGCGGACGCCAGCTTCTTCTGGTCGCCCCGGAAGAATTCGAGAGTGATGCCCGAGTTCTTCACCCGCGCTGTGCCCTTGTAGTCGGCGTTGACCGAGAAGACGGCCTTCGACTTGTCGAGGGACTTCAGCGCGTAGGGCCCGGAGCCGACGGCCTTGCCGTCCTTGCGGAGGCTGTTCGCCGGGTACTCGCGGTGGTCCACGATGGAGCCGGCGCCCGAGGCGATCTTGCTGGGGAAGGTGGCGTCGGGAGCTGTGAGCCGGAAGACGACCGTACGCGGGTCCGGAGCGGTGATCTTCGCGATGGTGCTGAGCAGCGGCGCCGGGCCGGCGGGGTCGTCGATCCTGATCGCCCGCTCGAAGGAGTACTTGACGTCCTCGGAGGTGAGGCGGTTGCCGTTGCTGAAGGTCAGGCCGTCACGCAGCGTGCACCGGTACACCCTGTTACCGGCCTCGAACGCGCAGGACTTCGCCGCTTCCGGCTCAGGTATCGAACCGCCGCGGGGAAAGCTGAGCAGGGACTGGAAGACGTTGTTGAACAGCAGCCAGGACCCCGGGTCGTAGCCCGAGGCAGGATCCGCGGCCAGGACGTCGTCAGACATGCCCACGACGATCGACTCGCCGCCTGCGGCGGCACCTCCGTCGGTCTGGGTGCCGCAGCCGCCCAGCAGAGCCACCGCGAGACCGGCCCCGATGGGAGCAATTGTCCGCCGTTTGCGTACGTTCACAGAACTGCCTCTTGTTTTCTGGCGGCCGCGCGGGGTGCAGTCATCGCTGCTCCGAGCCTCGGTCCGCATCCCCTCCAGGCATGCGGAGACTCCGCAGATCCGGATCGGGGAGGTGAGCACCTTTACCCAGATCATAAGGGTGAGGCGGAAGTCCCTCGTTTGCACCCTTTGCCTTGGACCGGCTGTTCCTCGACAGCCGGTCGGCACAGTGCGGCGGACGCCGGAGGCGACCGCACGGGCGTGGCTGGTTTGCCGGCGGAACCAGCCCCCAGAACGACTCGGACCGGCACGCCTTCGAGCCCGGACGCCGGGGCCTCGACACGGAGCATGTCGGGTCAGGTGGTTGATGTGCGGCTGTCAGGGTCCACCTGCGGAGTCGGTCGCCCATCGTCGTCGATGTCCGCTCGGTTGGCGTCAGGTGCTGGTATCGGGATGCAAGGCGGCTTCGGCATGGCTCGCTCTGCCCACTCGCGCCCCTAGCGGAACCCTGGCGCGTGCCAGTTCGTGCCAGAACGGCCGGGCGGTCCTTGTGGGCTCCCATCCCGACCACCTTCGACCTAGGACCGCAGCCGCAGCCCAGGGCGTCGAGGCCGTTCGTAGAGTGGCGCGTTCCACCTGGGATGGTAGGTGGTCGGTCGATAAGGGGAACGGCCCGTTTCGGCCGCAAGGGTTGCGACAGGGCACGGCGGCAAACTGTATTGCGCAGGAGGTGCGTATCGGCTTCGACCGCGGAGATGACCGATGGTGCCGCAAACGACGTTGCCGATGAGCAGATCCTCGTCCAGCAAATCATCCGCGGGGCTCACGGTGTTCCTAGAGCACGTGTCGGCACGGCGGTCACTGAGGGCTGTCGAGGTGCACGCGTACTTCTCTGCTGTACTGCTGACCCTGGGGGCGGACCGATACGAGACGGTGGAACGGTGAGCGCAGGCAGTCGGGGAGTGCTGTCAGTCGTGGGTACGGCAGCCGATGGGGTCGAGCAGCTGCGCACCGGCCTGGTCGAGCCGGCCATCGCCCTCGGCTGGCAGGTGGCCGTGACCCTGACACCGAATGCCGGACGATGGATGCGAGCGAACGGCGAGCTGAACAGGCTGGAGGCACTGACCGGTCTCCCCGTGCGGGACACACCTCGTCTGCCGACTGAGCCCCGCCCGCACCCGGTCGCCGACTGCTACGTCGTCGCCCCGGCGAGCGCGAACTACGTTGCCAAGCTCGCGACGGGAATCGCCGACAATCAAGCCCTGACGCAGGTGAGCGAGGCACTCGGCACGATCGGCGTCCCCGTCGTGGTGTTCTCCCGGGTCAATGCGGCTCACGCAAGGCATCCGGCATGGCAGGGGCACATCGAGGCACTACGGCAGGCCGACGTGCACCTCGTCCACGGGCCTGACGTCTGGCCCTTGCATGAACCCCGCGAGGGCCCAGAAGTTCGACAACTGCCATGGTCCACAATCGTGGAATCCATCCAGCACGTGACCACTCGATCCGCTCGACGCCCGCTGTAGGAGTTCGCGCGACACCCGCCCCTGGTGCCGTCGTCGGCAGGTCCGGCGGTCGTACAGGGGCGCTGACGTATGCCGCCGTCCGGCCTCGTTGATGTCAGCCATGGATGTCAGACGGCTCTGGCATCCTGCGCCAGTGACAATAACGGGGCTGGTCGCCGGTGCGTGGCCGTGAGCGGACCAGTGTGCTCACCATGCCGACCCCCGCCACGACAGCGGCAAAGTGCAACACGGAGGCGGCAGCGAGGTTCTCCGGTAGTTCGACATCGGCGAGGTCAGCCACGGCGACGACCACGGTGAGAGGCAGCTTCCAGCCGCTCCAGGCGAACAGTGAACCCGAACCGAGCCAGCCGAGTGCCAGCAGGAGGCGATGGGGTACCCAGGTCGGACTCCTCCGGGCCAGCGTCCAGCTGGCGGCGGCGCCGGCGAGCGCCCAGAGCGCGCCAACGCTCGTCAACAGATACCAGTTGATATCCCGTTCGGCAGGTCTCGCGATTCCGAGGGTGCCGCCGGCTGCCCAGTACGCCCAGACAAGACCGACGATGGCTGCGACGGCTGCCGCCCAGGTCCGAACGATAGGGGCACCGTCCCCGATCTGACGGGCGAACGCCTCCGGCCAGCGCCGGCGCAGGTAGGCCGGGACCGCAAGGGCCAGCCCTGTTCCCATCCCGATGAAGCCGAATTGGATCAACGCGCCTTCCCATCCGGGCATGGAGGGGTCATCGCCTCCGCTGTCCGCCGCCGCGCCGCGCCCGGCGTCGAGCACCGTGCTGAGGACGGCGTACGGCAGGATCGACACCAGAAATCCTGCCCCCGTCCAGGCGCAGAAGGCCACCAGGAACCCAGGTATCCGCATGCCCCAGGGCCGGACTAGAGCGAGCGCCAAGGCGATCCCTATTCCCGCCATGCCGATGGTCGCTGTGTTGAGGAGTACCCAACCGGCCAGGTCGAAGCCCTCCCCGATCGGTGCCAGGCCCAGCAGAGAGCCGACGACCCACACCACCTTGATCAATAAATAGGGTGATAGCGCCAGGGCCGCCCCGTACCCCGCGAACCTCCCCACCCGATCCCAACGCTCCATCTGAATGCCCCTTCCTCGGCAAGTACTGCAGCCTTGCGCATCGCCCATCCGGGGTGCGTCAGCTTCAGGGCTCCTCCACCTCCGTCAGGCGGCGGAGCCCGTGGTCATCCTTCAGGTGGACCTGCCCGCTCTGATCCGCAGGCGCAGGTGCGGTAGCGGAGCAGGCAATGAGCGGGAGATCCGGCACGGGTGACGGGTGATCAGACTGCTTCGACGCCGGGCGCGCTGAAGTGCGGAAACAGCACCGCTTTGAGGGCATCACACCGCACCACGGTCCCAGGTGACGCGACATCACCGTGGCGAAATCCTCGTAGATCGCCCTCACGGAATGTGCACCAGAACCCAGTAGTGAAGTCGGTTGTCGATGGGATTGGGGGGCACTCCGTTCCACGGGAGGGTTAGGTTCGGGAGGCGCGGGACCTCTTGACAGAGCGGCACCGGGATGCTCATGGCGAAAGGCGCTGGTCACGCCGCAGACGGGTGTAACTCCCATGGGCCGCCAGTTGGTGAGGAGTTGACGGGCTGTGAGCGGTCACTCTGCGTTGGCGCACGTCCGGTGGATGGAATGGGTCCGGAGCCAGTACGAGCGGGCAGCGACAATCAGTGCGACTCCATAGACCGCGAACGCGGTCATGCCGATCCAGGCGACCAGCAGCGCATCGCTCGAGGAGTGGAAGTCGCCTCGCCGCATCGTCACCACGCCGGCCGTGGCCAGCCCCACGTAGCCAACACCGAACACCCCGTACGGAGCCAGGGTGGCGGCGCCGATCAAGGCCGGGGCCAGGGGGAGCCAGCGGGGGACGCGGCGGCCGCGCAGCCACAGTGCCCAGCGCGGGAAGACCTGGCCCCACGGACGGACCAGGCCCCACAGCAGGAAGGCGCCGAGCGCAGCCAGCAGCACGGTGCCGTCCAGGCCCCAGGACTCCAGGGTGAGCCAGATTCCTGACGCACCATTGCGCTTGGATACGGCGAGTATTTCCTCGCCGGTCATCCCGGCGAAGGTGCCGCCGGACGCCCAGATGAGCTTCATCGCCGCGTAGGGGAGGAAAGCCGCCGTCCCGGCGCAGGCGGCGAACTGGACCGACCCGGAGGCGGCGGAAGGGGCCCGTACGACGGCCGCGGCGGGCGTGCCCCGTACGACGGCCGCGGCGGGCGTGCGGCGGACGGACCGGGCAGTGGCCGCGAGCAGCATCACTCCGGCCGCCGCCAGCGCATGGTTCGCCGCGGCCACACCGCTGTCCACCCCCTGACCGAATGCCAGTGTGATGACGTCCATCAGCAAGCCGAACGCGGCCATCCCGGCCAGCGCGCAGACCACCCACAGCAGCACCCGCAACGCCGGTTGCAGTCCGTACCGCGCCACCGCGCCACAGGCCAGGGCTGCCAGCGCCCCCACCCCCGCCACCCCCCAGCCCAGCGCCGAGGGTCCCGGGTCGCTGCCCAGGTAGAGCAGCGAAGTCCCGCTCAGCGCGCATGCCAGGCCGAAGCCGGCGTACACCACCGCCCACACCGCCGTTGCCCAGCCCACCCGGCGCGGCCACCACCTGCGCCGAGGCGCACTCGTCGTCCCTGTCGCGTCGACCATGCACTGACCGTCGCATAGACCGGGCAGCACGACATCCACTGCCAGAACGAGCTCCATCCGCCCATCGGGTGAGTACTTGCTACGCCTCAGGTATGTCTCACACAGCGTGATGTCACAGCTGACCAGACGTGGCAATGCGACCTGACCGCCGCCTTGACGGACGGCTGGCTGCTCCACGTTCGCAGCCACGACAATGCGGCCAGGGTCGGGCAGGAGCACGAGCCGTTCGAGGGCGGTAGTGATCTCCGGTCCAGGACCAGTAGCGGGCGAGGAGGAAAATCCCGCACCGACCGGTGGCGATGACCCGCTGCGGAGAACAGGTGGACTCTCCGAAAGCGGCGGGATGGACCAGCGCCAGGAAGCTCTCGGCATCTGCTAGGGCTTCTTGTCACACGGCATCCTGGAGGCCCCGTGGGACCTGGGCAACGTCACAGGTGGAGGCCTGGCAGCCCAGGACAGAGCAGGTGAGCTGAGTCCACAGATGGTCCACAGGTCTACCGAGCACCGCTTCAGGAGCGAGGTGAAGCGAGTGGGGACCTGACCTGCGGGATGCCGACTTCGGTGTCTGTCTGCTGTCGTCCCTACCAGTGGCCGCAGTTCCCCGTGGGTCTCCGCCCCTTCTGGCGCGGTTGTGGCACGGGGAACTGCTGATCCGTAGCCCTATCTCGATCAGTCAGTGAGGGGGCATACCGGTCGCGCTATGGTCCTACAAGGACACTGGCGAGCATGATCGGTTGCTGAGGTTGTGGTACTTCGCTACTCTGCCGGAGCCTCCGAGCAGCGCGGTGAGAACGCTGCGGCGTCCGCGTAGGCACCGATGATTACGACGCAGGGAGCTGACGCCAGCACCATCACGGTCATGGCTGGCTCGGCCGCATTGAGGGTCGTGCGTCGGCAGAGACGCTAAGCCACATCGATGCCGTACTCCTGGACCAGTTCCTCCAAGCCGCCTCGGTAACCCTTGCCTCCGGTGACGAACTCCCAGTCGCCGTTTGAGCGGCGACGAAAAGACCCCAGTACGAGCGCAGTCTCGTCGGCGCGGCCGTCGGAGACCTCCAACTGGTCGAGTTGGGCTCCCTCGGAATCCAGCAGCCGAATACCGGCGTCGGCGAATCCGGAAAGGTCGGCCGTAGGGTTGGCGACAGGATCGACCGCGGCGATGACGACGAGCCGGTCAGCTCGCGCCGGTAGGGCATCGAAGGTGACTTGGATGGCGGCTCGGTCCGGCGCTACGGGGATGAGGGCACGGACCGTGCCGTCGGGCGTCCGTGGGTTGTTGAAAAAGACGAAGTGGTCGTCGTCCAGAACACGGTTGCCGTGACAGACGAGCGCGCACACGTCCAGGGCGACGCTGCCCGACCAGTACATCCCCAACATGTTGTGGTCATCCGTGCTGGCCCCACTGTCCGGCGCTGTCCGCTGGGCGGGTACCGTGCGTGCGCCGCTACCCAGGCGTCCGCGTAGTCCGTGGCGGTGTAGCAGATCGACAAGCTCGGAGCCTGCCACCAGTTCCAAAGGCTTGCCATTGGCGAAGGTGTGCGAGCCGGGGCCGAAACCGGACGTTGTGACCAGAACACCCTTGTTCGCGCCGGCATCCTGGACGGTGCCGTACAAGTCGCGGACGGCTGTCGGGGGCACGGTGTTGCGGTAGCGCTTGACCTGTACGACGATCTTGCCGCCGCGAATCGGGGTCGGGTCCAGCGCATCGACGTCCACGCCGCCGTCGTTCGAGCGCTGTGTGGTCACGGCCTGCATGCCCATGGCACGGAAGAGATCGGCGACCAGCGCTTCGAAGGCGATGGGATCCATCTCGTACAGATCCGGCTCGTCGTCGCCTCCATGGGTGACGACCCCGTTACCGATGTCTTCGGGAACCCGGCCGGGCCGCACGGGTGCGTACTGATCGGGGCGCGTCGAGAGCTGCCCCCGAAGTCCGTCTACCAGGCAGTTGACAGCGTTCACCTGTTCCAGATGGAGGGCGGCAAAAGTCGAACGCGAAGCCATGACGGTGCCGAGGAAGATGGGTGCCCGTCTGCCTGTCGTCGGGTCGTGATCGTCCACGAACCCGTTCAGCGCGACCGATTCCAGCGCACCGAACTCGTCGGCAGCGAAAAGATCACGCAGAACCAGCAGGAGACATTGCGCGAGTACGTCCCTGTACAGGGCGCGGCGCTGCGTGGCCGGTCGGGGCGACTCCTTCTCCTGATCGGCGTTGACCATGTAGCGCACCGACTTCGCCTCCGGGACGACGTCGTACTTGGGCAGCTCCCAGTTCAGTACCAATTGGCGTGCACCGGAGTCGTACGCTGCGGATACCTGACGGGGCAGGTCCTCGGGCCATCCGTTCGAGGCGTAGAGGGCAGCTGAGAAATACTCCACTGCGGCATCGGGATCTCCGTTGCGAAGCCCTGTCGTCATCTCTGCGATGTTGGCGTTGTGCCGACGGATCTCGCCCAGCTGGGTGTCGGCCCACTGCTGATACTGCATCTGGTAGGCGGCCAACTGGTGCTGACGCTGTGCTTCCGCAGCATGTGCGGCCTGCCAGTCACGTTCGAACCTGGAGCGAGTCTCCGCCTGGGCCTGAGCTCGCCGTGTGGCCGTCCAGCCACCCTGCGGCTGGTATTGGTTCGGGTCCGGCATGCGGATGGGGTGCGCGAGCTGGCCAGGGGAGAAAGCCTCGATCTGCTCCGTCCGAGTCAGCGCGACGGCCCGGAACGCCGCGGCCCGGCATCCTGCCGCCAAAAGACCCTGCAACGCCTCGACTCGTGCGTCAAGATCTTCCGTGCGCCGCCGGGCCTCCGCCTCGCGCTGCTCCCGGTAGGCCGCTCTCTGCTCGCGGTGGCTGCGCGCGACCTCTCGCTGGTAGGAGCGTTGTTGTCTCTCCTGGTCCCGCTGGTATCTGGCTTGCGCCTCTTGTTGACGTTGCTGTTGGCGCTGCGCTTCAGCCCAGACACCGACCAACCCATTGGAGCGACGACTCATGCTCTACAGGCCCTCCCCACCAGAGACTCGGCATACGTGCATCAAGCCCTGGCCCCATAACCAGCAGTGATGAGGTGACTCTAGTCGGCAACCATCGACTCGCCCATCCACTTGGCACAGATGGTCGATGTCTCCTCCGGCGCACGGCATCACGTGCCGCCTGATCCGTCAGAGGAAAGCATGTCAACCGCCAGGGACTTGGCACCCTTTCAGCTCTACGACGACGAACCCACGAGCCGGCGCCGTAGGGTCGTCCCGATGCCCGCACTGTGCATCGCGCCAGTGGGCCGGCACCGTCTGCGGCAGCGGACCATGACCGGACCCGCACCTATTCCCTGGTGCCCCGGCAGGATTCGAACCTGCGACACCCGCTTGAGGAGTTCGGTGCGAGAGGTTGTCCGCCGTGCGCGGACGGCAGGAACAGGCGCGCAAAGCTCAGCACGGCACGGCCACATGGCTCCGTTCGTCAAGGCATCGACTGGCAGGGACTGCCCTGCCGGCCCTCGCGCTCAATGGCATCTCGGACGATGAGGCAGTGCGCTGGGCCAGAGCGACGCCGATGGGAACCCATGATCACGTCCTGGTGATCGACTCTGCGACGGAGCTCGGTGTCGTCCCCGCCGTGCACACCACGCACCCCAACCCGAGAATCGAACTCGCGCTCCGAACCTGGGGAATCGCTGATCGATCGAGAGTGGTTGTGGGACCGACCTGGAGAACAGTCCCATCGATGGTGAGCTGAGTGGCGCCTGAGGGGCCCGCGGTGACCGCTGTTACTGGCCTAGCCACCAGGGCACTTCCAGGTTGTCAGGGGGGATGGCCTTGGCCCTCGCCAGAACCTTCCTGTCGAGGACCCGTACGAGGGCGCGCAGCTCACGTGCGCTCTTCTTGGGCAGTGTGTGAAGCACTGCTTCGAGGTGCTCGCGGAAGCCGGCGCCGTAGCACCCGCACTCAGGGAGACCGCAATCGGAACCGATGCGTTGGTCCACGAGTTGTCTGAGAGGGCCGTGGGCAAGGACCTTCCAGTGCCAGAACGCTTCTTCCGTGGCTTCGGGCCAGAAGCGGGCCCGCTCCAGCCGACGCAGGTCGGCTGTGCAAGATCCTGAAAGGTGATCGATCAATGGGTACCTCCGCCGCCTCACGAGGCGGGTGGGGAGGTCACCCCGCAGGGCTGCCGGGCGCCTACGCGGCATTGTCCCTTCGGTTGTCAGTCATGTGGGGCAAGGTACAGAAGCGGGCGTCGGGTGGCTACCGCGTATTCCGGTGGCTGAAGCCTTGAGCTTGGGAAACACCGGCCGATCATGGCTGAGCCAGCCACTGACCTGCGGACCCAGGAAACGCAGGTAGGCGGCGGGTTGCTTTGTGACGTGGTGGACCGGTGACTTCGGTCCTGACTGGTGCGCCCACTTCACGCCGGCAGCTCGCGCCCGCTCCGTGCGCGGGCACTTGCCGTACCGCCCGTTTCGCAGCTGACCGGACGCCCCCTGAGTAGATCGCCTTCTCGGTGTGGCTAGGGTCGATCCGTGACGCCTGAACAGCCGCCTCCGCCCTCCCAGCCCCTTCGTGTAGCCGCAGCTCAGGCGTGTCCTGAGCCCGGCGATCTCTCTGCCAATGTCGCCACCGCCGCCGCGATGGTGTGCGAGGCCGGGGACGCGGGCGCTCGCGTGGTCGTCTTTCCGGAGAAGTTCCTCACCGGCTACGAACCGGACCTGATCCGTGCCGACCCGAACCGCTGCGCCGTGCAGGCCGCAGGAGACGACCGGCTCGAACCTCTCCTGGAAGCCTGTCGGGAGGCCGGTACCGTCGCCATCGTCGGCACGGCCGTGCACGACGCCGGTCAGCTGTACGTCTCGGCTCTCGTGCTCGGCACGGACGGCACATGGCTCAGCCGCTACGACAAGCAGCTGCTGTTCAGCACCGAACAACAGATCTACTGCCCCGGGGCGCAAGGGCTTTCGCTGGACGTCGAGGGCTGGCGACTCGGCCTGGGCATCTGCTATGACTCCGGTTTTCCCGAGCATGCTCGCGCCGCGGCACTCGACGGCTGTCACGCCTACGTGGTGGGCGCATTGTTCAGCGTCGGCAACGGCTATCACGAGTCTCGGATGTGGTTCCCGTCCCGCGCTTTCGACAACACCATGTACACAGTGCTGGCCAACCACGTCGGCTCTACGGGGGGCTGGTCCACGTGCGGCGGGAGCGCCGTGTGGGATCCGACAGGCCGCCTGGTCGTCGAGGCCGGGGCCGACGAGAGGGAACTGGTCGTCGCCGATCTCGACCCGGACCGTCTGCGCCGTGCTCGTGCCGACCACACCATGCTCAACGACATCCGCAGCCTGACCGCCGGACCTCGGCAGCGACTCGCCCTGGACGGGCGACCCGCGTAGCTGGTTCGGGGGCCTTCCGCTCAAGGGCGAGGCTGCTGCGGCCTCGCCCGCCTCACCACTGCCTCAGTGGCCGAAGAAGTAGAGGGCGCAGGGCCTGACCTGCGACCTGCGGCCGTGTACCGATAACCGATCAACGCTGCACCCTGCGACTCAGCCGACGGTTGTCGGCGTCGGTCGTGGCCGTGTGTCCTCGGACGGCTGAGACACGGCCCAGCACCAACGAGCTTCCGATGCCCGTCAACCACCGTGGTCCCCCGCGCACCTCGGCCTGAAATGAAGCAAGTTCATCGGCCCCGACCCCGACCCCGACCCCGACGGCGATGCGAACCGCAAGCCGAAAACAATCTGGGCCAAGCGTCCGCCACATGGCGACGTCGATGTCAAGAAAGCCGGACGCATCCCGGACGGCGGCGGGTGGCGCGCCCACGGCCGTAACTCCGACAAAGCACGGAGCGGCAGCCAGGTCCAGGACGAAGACCGGGTCACGGCCGAGACAGGCCGGCTTGGGTACGTATACCTGCATCGGCGGTCGGCGGGCATACCCGGATGACCTGCATTCCCAATACCGGGCCAGGGGAGCAGCCTGGTGACCACCTGGTGACCCCGTGCGGCGGCTGATCATGATGCCAATCGTCTAGTGACCCGTCTCCGAGCGTGCCCCTTCTGTGCCCGATCGAGCGGGCACTGACGGTCTCGATACTGGTGATGCCGTGGCGGCGAGTCATCGACTTCGCATGTGGTCCGTGACGCCGGCCACTTGTGCTCCCGTCGCACTGCCTCGATTCGCTGCACGATGTCGGCCCTGGTCGCGCTCGGCTGATGGTGCGGCGTCGAGGACCGGTCGAGCAGCCCGGGGTCGCCGTGCTTACACCGGCGGTTCACCCACTGGGAAGCGCATGCGCGGGAGGTGCCCTTCTCCGCGGCGAAGTGCGCAAGCGGACGCGTCGTACAGCGTCGATCAACCGGCGGCGGCCTTCCACGGAGAGGGGTGCGTCGGCGTGGGTCAGGGGTTACCCACGAAGAAGCTGGTGCTGGCGACTGCGAGTAGCAGGTAGCCGCCCGGGAAGGCGATGTTGTAGAAGACGCGTGCGCGGACGTGAGCCAGGACCGCGCCGATGAAGAACGCGGTCAAGCCGATTCCTGCCGCCAGGCCCAGCCAGTGGACCCCGAGAAGCCCCATGAGAAGGCCGGCAGCGCCCGCGAGTTTGAGGGTCGCCAGGTACGGCACCGCAGCCGGCGGGAGTCGAACCTCTGCGGAGTTCGCCAGCACGAACGGTGCCCGCACGTAGTCCGCGATCGCAATGAACGCGTTCGCGACGACGCACCCAACAGTGGCGATGATCAGTACGGAGCTCACGAGTTGTACGACCCCACGACGGTAAACGGTTCTGATGGAACCGGCGCTCCCACGGCGCGGCTGATCAGGTCGCGCAGCTGAGCGGCCTGCGGCAGTCCCACCAACGGATCCTCAGTTGCCTCCTCCAAGTCGATGGCCAGGATGAAGTCCGGCTCCGACTCACTGGAGTACGCCGTGCGGACCACGCCCTGGGGTGATGCCGCGTGGCGGGCGGCGAACACCCTCGCACGTTGCGACCGGACCTCGGCAGCTGTGCCGCTGTCGGTGCGGAACCGCACCGTCTGTAGGCTCATGACGTTGTCATCTCCTCGGGATGCGAACAGGAATGGGTTGAACCGACCGTCCTGACGTCCGCAAGCCCGGAAAGGTGACACCCATGCCGATCACGGTCGAAGAATTCGAGACCGCACGACCACATCTGCTGTCGGCTGCCCACCGCATGCTCGGTTCGGCTCATGACGCCCAAGACGCCGTCCAAACGGCATGGTTGCGGGTCATGACTGCCCGATCCTCACCATCGATCGAGAACCCGTCGGCCTGGCTCACGACTGTCACCGCCAGGGTCTGCTTGGACGAGTTGCGTGCCCGACGCCGTCGCAACGAAGCGCCGCTGCTCGCGGACGCCATCCCGGCCGCAGAACTGGCCGCGGACGAAGCAATCCTCCGCACAGAGGACGTCTCCCGGGCGCTCATGGTCTTGTTGAACCAGTTGACCCCGCCGCAACGGATCGCGTACGTCCTGCATGACCTGTTCTCCATGCCGTTCGACCAGATTGCACACGTGCTGGGCGGGACAGTGCCCAGTGCCAAGAAACACGCCAGCAGGGCCCGACAACGCCTCGACAGCGCCCAGCATGCCTCGGAGCGGAACAGCCGACCGGACCAGCAGATCGTCGAAGCCTTCCTGACAGCAGCCCGAACCGGGGATACGCGCAGAATGATCCAGCTGCTCGCGCCCGACAGCGTCCGCGACGCCGACGCTGCGCTCCTGCCTCACGGGGCCCGCACCACCGTCATCGGTGCTGTCGACATCGCCACCGAGACCGGGTACTTCCGTGATCGCATTCAGGCGGCTTGCAGACTCACTGTCAACAACAAGTCGGTGTACCTCATCGCCCCGGGAGGACATCCCCTCGCCACGATCGAGATCAGCACAGCTAATCAGAAGGTCACGAGAATCGCGCTGCGAATGGCCCGAGCCGACGACCACTTCGCGGCGGCCCTACCGTCAACATCCTCCTGACCACGCGATCGCCGCTCACGTCGACGAGCAGATCAGGAAGGTCCGGCCGGCGGAGTCCGACGGGGCATGTGGCGCGTAAGTGGCACGACACCTCTCCCCCGCCCCCGCGGCTGAGAAACGAACAAGGCCCAGGCTCCCGGTTCTGTACCGGTGACCTGGGCCTTCGTCGTGCTTACTGCTGGTGGGCGCGGACGGTTTCGAACCGCCGACATCTGCTTTGTAAGAGCAGCGCTCTACCCCTGAGCTACGCACCCGTGGATGAGGCAACAGATTACATGGCTCACGCCCCTGCCCGGCAATCCGGTGACGTGCCGGACCGGCCGGGAGCCGGCGGGGTGGCATGCGGGGGGTAGCCCCACCCCGGAGAGGGTAGCCGTCCGGATCGTTCGCGGGGCGCGTCGTACATACCGTGAGGGCACACCGGCAGCGCTCTCAGGGGGATCCGATCGCCATGACTTTCCGTACCCGCACCCACACCCGCTCACGTACCGGGACGCTCGTCGCGGCCGCCGGTGGAACCGCTCTTCTTGTCGTGGCCCTCAGCGGCTGCGGCAGTACGGATGTGGAGGGGTCGCCCGCCGAGCACAAGTCGTTCGCCTTCAGTGGGAAGACCCTCACCATCGACGCCGGGAACTCCTCGCTGGACCTCATGCCCGCCGATGTGAAGGAAGTCGAGGTGACCCGGCGTGTCGACGGGTGGGTCGTGCTGGGCAACGGTCCGGACGCCAGCTGGAAGCTGGAGGGCGACAAGCTGACGTTGAAGGTGAAGTGCGAGGCGATGATCAGTGACTGCGCCTCGCATCACCGGGTCAAGGTGCCCCGCGGCGTGGCGCTGAGCGTGAACGCGGACAACGGCAAGGTCACCGCGTCCGGGTTCGACACCCGGCTCGTGCTCGACGCCGACAACGGCGGGGTCGTCGTACGCGACTCGAGCGGGCCGCTGCGGCTCCAGAGCAACAACGGGTCTGTCGTGGCCGAGGAGTTCTCCGGTCCGTCGGTGGTCGCCCGTTCGGACAACGGGTCGATCAGGCTCGGGGTCACCCGGGTACCGGACCTGGTGGACACCATCAGCGACAACGGGGGCATCACCATCGACCTCCCGAAGGGCGACGGGACGTACGCCGTGACCGCCCAGGCCGACAACGGGGACGTCTCCGTGGACGTACCGCGCAGCGACAGCAGCCCGCACGTGGTGAAGGCACGCAGCGACAACGGTGAAGTCACCGTCCGAAGCGCGAACTAACGGACCCGTGTGTTCGTCCTTACCGGGTGGGAGAATGTACCGGGGACAGGGCGAATCGGCACGGGAGAGGGATGTGACGGCGACACACGCGCGGCCGCAGGCGAAAGCGAGTGGAAGTTCCGCCGTCAAGGACGTCCTGGTGCTGATGCTGCTCCCGGTGCCCCTGATCGCCGCCGCACTGCCGGCC
This sequence comes from Streptomyces sp. NBC_00887, assembly GCF_045207585.1. Classification (NCBI taxonomy): domain Bacteria; kingdom Bacillati; phylum Actinomycetota; class Actinomycetes; order Kitasatosporales; family Streptomycetaceae; genus Streptomyces; species Streptomyces sp. NBC_00887. The sequence goes on along the minus strand of NZ_CP108788.1, from coordinate 7,583,941 downwards.
GCCTTCGCGGGCGGGGGCACGCGGCGCTGGTTCGGCGGGCGCGGTGAGAACGAGAGGGCCGACGCCCAGGCGGCGAAGGACGCGGCCGCGGCGGCGTTCTACGAGCTGGACACCGCTCAGCGGGATCTGCAGATCTCCATCGAGACGATCATCGCGGTCGACAGTTCGCCCCGGGCTCGCAAGGCGGCGGAGGACTTCGCCGCGCTGGGCAGGCGGATCGACGAGGTCAGCCACGGGTACATCACCGCGGTCGACGCGCACGACCTCGACCGCGACGATCTCGAACCCGCCGCCGCGGCCGGTGCCAGGACCCAGCTGACGCGGGCCAAGGACGACCTGGTGCGGGTGAAGGGCGAGCTCGACCGCTTCGCCGCAGGACTGGGATCGCTGCTCGGCAGCGCGGAGACGCAGCTCGCCCGCCTCGCTCCCGCCGTGGAGCGTGCCCGGCAGGCGCTCCTCGGTGCGAGCAACGCACTCGACGCCGTACGGGCGTCCGGCATGCGTGCCGATGATCTCGCCGCCCGGCTGGCGGCTCTCGCGCCGGAGCTGACCAAGCTGAATCAGGGGGCCGGACGGCACGGCGTGGCCGAGACGCTCCAGCGGGCCGACCAGGTGCTGCGCGACGCCGAGGCGGTGCGGGCGGAGGCGGACCGGCTTCCTGAGCGGGCTGCGGATATCGACCGCCGGCTCGTGTCGCTGCGTACCCGGGCCCAGGCACTGACGACGCGCGCCGGGCAGGTCGAGCCGGTGCTCAGCGAGCTGCGGCGCCGCTTCTCGGCGGCCTGCTGGCAGGACCTGCAGCCCGTGCCCGACCAGGCCGCGGTCAGTATCCGGCAGGCGGAGGAGAAGCTGGCGGAAGCAGCCACGGCTCGCGACGAGCAGAGCTGGGCCGATGCGACCGCCCGGCTGAGTACGGTCCGCGCCCTGCTCAACGCGACCGACGAAGCGGTGTCCGCCGCCGGTGACCGGCTGCAGCGTCTGGACGCAGTGGCCAAGGATCCGCAGGTGGAGATCGACCGTACCCGGTTCGCGATCCGGGACGCGCAGCGCCTCGCCATGGCCGGCCGCCACACCCCCGATCCGCTCCACGCCCGCCCGCTGGACGATGCCGTGGCCCGGCTCGAACGCGCCGTCGCCGGGCTCGAGGGGCGTCACCCCGACTACTGGCACTTCCTGACCGAGACCGAGACCGTACGGCGGACGACGGCCCGTGTGGTCTCGACGATCCGCGAGGAACGCGGCAGCGGCGCCTAGGAACCGCCGGGACCCGCAGCCGCGTGGCCCGAGGTCGCCTACTTCCCGGCGTGGACGGGTCCCGTCACACCCCCGGTCCCGTCCGGCGAGCACCGCAACAGTCCGATTTGTCCATATCGGCCGGTGGGCCGATCCTGGAAGTACGCCGCGGTTCCCGCTGGTGTGTTCTGGCCGCAGGGGCCGGTTCTGGCCGCACGGGCCGAAGGAGGCCGTCATGGCCACTCATGTCCTGCATCCCACGGGCCGGCGCCGCAAGGTCACCCGGCTCAACGAGCATCTGCCGGTGGACCACCGGCTCAGCCAGGTCTACCGGGTGGGGGCCGGACTTGCCGGGCTGTTCCTCCTCGCCTTCGGCATCCTGGGGCTGATCGACCGGATCGGCTTCTTCGACACCGGCGGCGACACGGTGGCCGGCCTGAACACCAACGGCGCGCTCGGCGTGCTGTCCATCTGTGTCGGGCTGCTGCTGTTCGTCGGAATGGTGATCGGCGGGAACTTCGCCTCGACCCTGAACATGGTCCTGGGCATCGCCTTCATCCTCAGCGGCTTCGTGAATCTGGCCCTGCTGGACACGGGCCTCAACTTCCTCGCCTTCGAGATGCAGAACGTACTGTTCAGCTTCGCGATCGGGTTGCTGCTGATGATGTTCGGTATGTACGGGAGGGTCAGCGGCGGTCTGCCTCACGACAATCCGTACTGGCGGTCGCGTCATCCGGAGCAGGTCATGCTCGAGGAGCGCCGCAGTCGCGTCCAGATGCCTGAGGTCACCCAGGTCACGCAGCCGCAGGTCGCGAGGAAGAGGCCTTAATCTGGGGCCATGCCTCGTTACGAGTTCCGTTGCCGCCCCTGCGGCGAGACGTTCGAAGTCAGCCGTCCCATGGCGGAGTCCTCCGCTCCGGCCTCCTGCCCGGCAGGGCACGAAGACACCGTGAAGCTGCTCTCCACCGTGGCTGTCGGCGGCTCATCCGCCGGCGCAACCGCCTCCGCTCCCGCCCCGTCCGGCGGTGGCGGTGGCTGCTGCGGAGGCGGCTGCTGCGGCTGAGCCCAGCGAGGTCCCCCGTACAGGCGGCCGGCCGCTCAGCGGCCCGTCCGCCGCGCCGACGCGCGCAGCAACCGGCTCAGGATCTCTTCACCCGCGGCAACGCCCCGCTCCCGCAGCACCTGGACGTTCGGCGCCCGCCAGCCGCTGTCCGCGAGTTCGCCGTGCCCCGGGCGCCAGGCGTGGTCGGCGGCGAGCAGCAGGTCGGCGTCGAGGAGTGAGTCGCCCGCGGCGAGCGTCGTCGTGGCGCCGCAGCGGCGGGCGACCTCGTCCATCGCGGAGCTCTTGGTGAGCGGCTTGGGGACGGCGTAGATCTTGCGCCCCTGCAGGGAGACCGTCCAGCCACGGGGGTCCGCCCAGGCCGCCAGCTCCTTCACCCAGCCATCGGGGAGGAGTGAGCGTTCGACCACGAGGTACGCGAAGACGTTCTCGGCGACCCGTTCCTTGAGCAGCCAGGCGGGATCGGCCGTTGCGACCAGGTGGGCGCGGACCTCGGCGAGCGTGGCGCATTCGTCGGCGAGCCGGCGGGCGACCTCCGTCTGCCAGTCCGGGTCGGAGACTCCGTCGACCAGGATGTGTCCGCCGTTGGCGCATATGGCGTACCGCGGTGCGGGGCCGGGAAGGTGGATGCGTCCGTACTGCTCGCGGGTCCGGGTGGTGGTCGGTACGAAGACGGTGCTGCGGGCCAGTTCGTCGAGCAGTGCGGCAGCTTTCTCCGTCATGTAGGAGAGCGGCTTGTGCCCGTAGACCTCGACGCAGAGCAGCCGTGGAGCCTCCGCGTCCGGCATGGACAGCTGGAGGGCCGCAGCCGAGTAGATGAGGGTGCGGTCGAGGTCGCTGGCCACCAGCGTCACGGGCGTGCTCACGGTCCCACCACCGCCTTGCCGTCCGCGCCCGTCGCGCCCCGGGTGAACTTCGGGTGGATCAGTCCGACGCAGGTGTACGGGAGTTCGCCGACCTCCTCGACGGGGACGCCGCGCTGTTCGGCGAGCAGCCGCACGTGGTCGAGGTCGCTGCCCGCGCCACGCTTGGCGAGGATCTTCCACGGTACTCGGCGCAGCAGCACCCGGGTCGTCTCGCCGACGCCCGGCTTGACGAGGTTCACGTCGTGGATGCCGTACTCCTCGCTGATCCGTTCGACGGCGGCCCAGCCCTCCCAGGTGGGGGCGCGGTCCGCGGCGAGCATTTCCTTGGCGTCGGCGTCCACCGCGTCGGCGACCTCGTCGAAGCGGGCGGCGACCGTGTCGAGGAAGAAGCCGGACACATCGGAGTCCGCGAGTTCCCGGTAGAACTTCGCTCCGTGGAAGTCGTCGGGGCCGACGAGGTCGGAGCGCAGGACCGTACGGGAGATCAGTCCGGAGACCGTGGAGTTGAGGCAGGCGGACGGGATGAGGAAGTCCTCGCGTGTTCCGTACGTGCCGACGCAGCCGCCCGGGTCGGCCAGTACCGCGATCTCCGGGTTGAAGCCGTCGAACTCCTCGAGCGCGGCGGCCAGTTCACGGGTGATGGCACCCTTGCCCGTCCAGCCGTCGACGAAGACGACGTCCGCCGGATCGTGATGGGCGGCCAGCCAGCGCAGGGCGTTGGCGTCGATGCCTCGGCCCCTGACGATGGAGACGGCGTAGTGCGGCAGGTCGAGTCCGTGCCGGTGCTGGGCCCAGCGGCGCATGAGGACCCCGACGGGGGTGCCGGCACGGGCGAGCGAGACCAGCACGGGGCGGGGGCCGCGTTCGGCGAGCACCGTCTCGGTGACCGTTCCGACGGCTCGGGCGATTCGGGCGGCCGAGGAGTCCAGGGCTGTCTTGAACAGCTCCTGGTACTGCGGGGTGGGCTGGTACTCGACGGGCAGCGATTCGGCGTAGTGCGCGCCACCGCTCTGTATCGCCTCCTCGCGTTCCTCCGTGGGCGCCTCCAGCACGGTGTCCGAGAGGTCCTGGAGCAGCCAGCCGACGTCGTCCGGCGCGTAGGAGGAGAAGGCGGGGCCCCGGAGGGGTTCGGGCAGCATGGAGGCTTCCTGCCTTTCGAGGGCGGACGGGAGGGCGGGCTGCGGGATGTACGAGGGGACGACCGCCAGCAGGACCTGGTCCGTGTGCGCGGCGAGCCGGGCGAGCAGCCCGTCGGGGGCGTGCAGCGCCGCGGTCTCGGCGGCGGAGTCGACCACGGCGACGACGGCGTCGAAGCCGGCGCCCGCGACGTTGTACGCGTACCGGTCGCCGGGCCCGTCGGCGGGGTCGTCGTGGGCCGGGAAGACCAGGCGGGTGCGAATCGCGTAGCCGGGGTCGTCGACGGCGAGGACGGGCGAGCGGGTGGTGGTGGAGTACCGCACGTCGGCGGTGGTGGCTTCCTCCAGGGCGGTGCCCAACCGCAGCGGCGCGTACATCAGCTCTTCGAAGCCGAGGACGAGCACCCTGCGGGCGTCGCCCAGCGCGTCGGCGATCCGGGCGGCCATGTCCGGCAGGGCTGCCTCCAGGGCCGCACGGTGCACGGGGGTGAATCCGTGGCGTCCGCCGTCGGGGAGTCCGTCCGGCCAGCCCAGCTCGACCCGTACGGGAGCGGGGCGGGCCCCGGTCGGGCCGGGCGGCTGGGGGGAGGAAGCCTCCTCGTGGGCGGCTACGAGTGCGCGGCCCTCCTCCAGGACGCCTTCGGGCAGCCGTACGGTGCCGCGGGCGCGGGCGACCAGGTCGACCCGGGCGCCGATCTCCTCGGCGAATTCGGCGAGCCGCCCCTGGTCGGCCTCGGACCGCATGTCGACGAGGGTCACGACGACGTACCGCTCCCGGGGGTAGCGCACGTGGAGGTCGCGGATGGTGTTGAGCACGGTGTTGCCGGTGGAGAACTCGTCGTCGACCAGGACGAGCGGTGTACTCGGGGAGTCCTCGGTCGCCACGCCCGTCAGCAGGTCCGGGTCCTCGGGGAGCAGCAGATGGGACGTCGCGTGCGAGTGCGCCTCCTCGAAGCCGCCCGCCGGTGCGACGCCCGCGACGGGGCGCCGGGTCGAGTGGAGGTACGTGGCCACCCCGAGCCCGTCTGCGACGGCATGGCCGAGGCCGGTCGCTGTTTCCGCGTACCCGAGGACGACGGCCCGCCGGGCCTCGGCCTCGCCCAGCAGGTCCCGCACCCGTTCACCGAGCTCGAACCCCGCCCCGTACACGAGCGACGGCCGCTGCGGCACATGTTTGCCCAGCACGTTCGACACGAGCAGGTGGGCCCGCTTCGGGTTGCGGCGCAGGGCGAGGCCCAGCAGCTCCCGGAGCTCCCCGTCGCCGACGAGCTCGACCCCGAGCCGCTCGGCGACCCAGTCACCCGACCACTTCACGTCCACTGCCTCTTCTTCCGTTGCGTGCTCGCCCATGACCACTCAGTCCGCCAGACCCGCGGCCAGGAGCTCGACGAAGCCGACGTCCTCCTTGGCCACTCCGAAGACCTCGGCCCGCTGCAGGGTCCGCTCGGCCCAGGCGCGGTGGGGCTTCACTTCGTTCATCTTGTTCGTGTACGCCGAGCGCAGCACCCCGCCGCCGCCCCGTTCGGGCCGCAGGATGTCCTGCGCGTCACTGAACTCCTCGTGGCTCACGACCGACAGTGCGTGCACCGGCAGGACGTGGGAGGGGTGGATACAGGTCTTGCCGAGCAGTCCGTTGGCCCGGTCGAGCTCGATCTCGCGCAGCAGTCCGTCGAGGTCGTGCTCGATGAGGGCGGTGCGCAGCTCCTCGGCACGCCCCATGAAGGGGCTGCGGCGCAGTTGCGGTTTGAACATGCGCTCCTGGAGGCGGAAGTACTCCCACACCGGCCCGGTGATGGTGAATCCGGTGCCGTCGGCCCGGCCCAGCACGTTGACGACGTCGCCGATGACCGCGCCGACGATCTGGACGTCGTAGGCCGTCATGTCGGGGGCGCGGCGCAGACCGTACGCGGAGCAGAAGTCCGTGACGCCGAGGCGCAGCGCGAGGACCCGGTCCCGGTACTTGTCGACGGTGCGGGCGATTCCGCGGAGGGTGTCGCCCCTCGTCTCCAGGTGCAGCAGCTCGGGCGACTCGAGGACCGGCATCGCGAACAGCCGGCACCCGCCGGCGGCTTCCGCCGCGGTGAGGGCCTCCAGGAACAGCTCTCCCCGCTCCTCCGTGAATTTCGGAAGTACAAAACCGGACAACAATCGGACCGAGTCGCCGAGGCGCTCCACGAGGTCGGAAATCTGTTCCGGCTCGCGGACCCTGATGAAGAGCAGCGGCAGTTCGACGCCCCGTGAATCAAGATCGGCGAACTGTCTGACGAGGTTCGCCTCGGCGCCGACGACTTCGGCGTCGTCGATCGAATCCTCCAGGCAGAGCACCATGGAGACGACACCGCGCCCGCCCTGCTTGATCACGTCCTCGGCCAGCTGCGGCCGGGTCGCCGGGCTGTAGAGGGTGGCGCCGAGGGCCACCGACAGCATGCGAGCGGAGGAGTCTGCGTTGAATTCGCATGGCTCCCGGATGAACAGGCCCTCTCGGGCAGTGGGCGAGATGTGCCCGAAATGACGCATGTGATTCCCCCGTACTGCCTGACAGGCCGGATAACGTATGGCCGGTAATAGTACGTACGGACAGGTGTCGACAGTTCCCCAAGAGTATGAACTTCGGGTAACCCGGCCATTTCTCACTCTCTTCGCGGAGCGTCCCTGCTCCGCCTGCTGACACCTCCCACCCGCGTGTTCGGCCCCCCGCGTTGTCCGGGAGGCCCACGAGCAGGCAGGATGACCGCCATGACGCACGCGATGCTGAAGGGCTCGAACGTCCCTCTCGACGCCATGGCCGTACGGGCTGTGCTGCGCTGGACCCCGGGTGCCGGGGTCCCGGACGTGGACGCCTCCGCGCTGCTCCTCGGCGCTTCGGGCCGTGTGCGTTCGGACGAGGACTTCGTCTTCTACAACCAGCCCCGGCATCCCTCGGGCCTGGTGCGACGGCTGCCCAAGCGCAGTGCCGCCGGAGGACTGACGGACACCATCGAGGCGGATCTCTCCGCGCTCGACCCGTCCGTGGACCAGGTGGTCATCGCGGCGTCCTGCGACGAAGCGGCCTTCGAGCAGGTCCGGGACCTGCGGATATCGCTGTACGACTCCGCGTCCGCGGACGGCGATCCCCTCGCCGTCTTCGATGTGCGCGCGGAGACCGGCGAGGAGACCGCCATCATCTGCGGCGAGCTCTACCGGCGCGGCGACGGCTGGAAGTTCCGCGCGGTGGGCCAGGGGTACCCGACGGGCCTGGTCGGGCTGGCCACCGCGTTCGGGATCTCGGTCGACGAGGCGGAGGCGGCCGCTGAGCCCGACCCGGCCCCGCCCGTACCCGAAACCACCACGTCCGCGCCCTCGGCCGGGGCGTCCGGCTCCGACTCGCAGGCCACGGTCCAGCACCAGCAGCCCGCCTACGGGTACCCGCAGCCCGCTGCGCAGCCCCAGCCGGCCTACGGCTACCCGCAGCCCACCTCCGCGCCGGCCTACGGCTACCCGCAGCCCGCCTCCGCACCGCCCGCCTACGGCTATCCGCAGCCCGCGGCCGCGGCGGCGCACGCTCCCGATCCGGCGTTCGTGCTTCCTCCGCAGGGCCCGCAGTTCATCCGGCCCTGAGCCGGCGGCGCGGTCGCCCTTCACGGTGCTCACTCAGGCCCGCGTCTTGTAGCCGCGTCCCCACTGCATGCCGAAGCCGTACAGCCGGTCCAGTTCCGACTGGAAGCCGTATACGAATTTCACCTCGCGGCGCACGATCAGCTCGCCCTTGACGTTCTCCACCGTGAAGACGGCGCAGGAGCGGGCCTGCGGGGCCCGTTCGTCCAGCTCGATCTCGATCCGCGGGCCGTTGCCCGGATAGAGGGTCACCTTGGCGTGCGTGCGGTCGAAGGCCGGGGTCTGGTCGTAGATGTAGACGAAGAACAGCAGCCGCTTGATCTCGTCCCGCTTGTCGAGGTTCACATAGACCGTCTCGCCCGACGGTGCGCCGAAGCGGTCGTCGCCGCTGAGCCGGATGTACGGCGGGGCGTTCAGATCGCCGATCAGGTTGCCCAGCGGCTGCACGACACCCTTGCTGCCGTCCATCAGCTCGTACATGCAGCCCAGGTCCAGGTCGACGTTGACCACACCCTGGGTGTGCGCCTGGACCACGTCGGGGGTGAAGAGCTTCAGCGGGCGGAGCAGTCTGCCGCTCTGCCGTGACCTGCCCTCGATGTCCGAGGTGCGCATACGCCAGGAGAGGTTGACGCGCAGGTTCCCCGACAGGGCGCCCTGCTTGTTCAGCGAGACCGTGGCGTGCCGTTTGGAGAGCACGATGGAGTTCGTCGCAGCATTGCCCGACTCGAACTGGTTTTCCCGCCTCGGCCACAGGCTGTCCCAGAAGGCCATCCCAACCCCCATATGTATCGGTAGAGCCCGACCCCGCACACGCCCCGAACGTCACTGCGGGGCGGCCACCGGGCCGGGTCCGGGTGTTCCCGGAGACCCGCCGCCGTGGGCCGCCCCGCAGAGAGAGCGTTCCTCAATCCCTACCGGGTCACACCCCGGAGGAGACTTCCGCCTTGGAATCGGAGCCGCCGCCGCCGTCGCCGCCGGCCGCCTCGAGCGCCTTGTTGCGCCGCACCGAGGACCAGAAGGACCAGCCGATCAGCACGACGCCGACGAGCCCGGTGATGAGCTCGTTGATCTCGTACTGGATGGTGACGAGCAGGATGATGGACAGCGCGCCGATCGCGTAGTGCGCGCCGTGCTCCAGGTAGACGTAGTCGTCCAGCGTGCCCTGGCGGACCAGGTACACGGTGAGCGAACGGACGTACATGGCACCGATACCGAGGCCGAGGGCCATCAGCACGATCTCGTTGGTGATGGCGAAGGCGCCGATGACACCGTCGAACGAGAAGGACGCGTCGAGCACCTCGAGGTAGAGGAACATGAAGAACGCGGCCTTGCCGGCGAGGACGACCGCGGAGACCGGCTTACCGGCCTTCCTGGCCTCTTCCTCGGCCTCGTGCTCGCGCTCCTCCTCCTCCTCGAGCTTGTTCTCGAAGAATCCGGAGAGACCGCCGACGACGAGGTAGGTGATCAGACCGGCGATGCCGGAGAGCATGACGGTCTCCGCCTTGTCGGCGTGCCCGCCACCGTGCTGGTGCGCGTGGGTCGCGAACGTCATGGCGGAGATCATCAGGATGATCAGCGCGACGCAGACCGACAGCATGTCGACCTTGCCGAGCTTGGCGAGCGGACGCTCGATCCAGCGCAGCCACTGGATGTCCCGGTCCTCGAAAATGAAGTCGAGGAAGATCATCAGCAGGAACATTCCACCGAAGGCGGCGATGGACGGATGTGCGTCCGTCACCAGTTCCTTGTACCGGTCGGGGTCGTTGAAGGAAAGATCGATGGCCTCGATGGGCCCGAGATTTGCACTGATGGCAACGATCACGACGGGGAAGACCAGCCGCATACCGAAGACCGCGATGAGCACACCGATCGTGAGGAAGATCTTCTGCCAGAAGGCACTCATCTTCTTCAGGATTCCGGCGTTGATCACCGCGTTGTCGAAGGACAGCGAGATCTCGAGGACGGACAGGATCGCGACGATTCCGAAGGCCTGCCACCCCCCGTAGATCACTGCTGCGACCAGGCCGAGCGCGGTGACCGCGAACGACCAGCCGAAGGTTTTCAGGACCACTGGCTACCCCATCATGTATGTACGGGTCTCCCCCGACTGAGTACGGGGCTCCCCCGCGCCGTGCGCGGCTTTACGAAACGTTGACCCCGAAGTCTAGAGCGATGCCCCGGAGCCCCGACGCGTACCCCTGCCCCACTGCACGGAATTTCCACTCCCCGCCGTACCGGTAGAGCTCACCGAAGATCATCGCCGTCTCGGTGGAGGCGTCCTCGCTGAGGTCGTAGCGCGCCAGCTCCTGGCCGTCCGCCTGATTCACCACGCGGATGAAGGCATTGCTGACCTGCCCGAACGTCTGACCACGATTGTCTGCCTCATGAATCGAGACCGGGAAGAGGATCTTGTCGCAGTGGGCGGGAACCTGGGTGAGGTTCACGATGACCGACTCGTCGTCGCCCTCGCCCTCACCCGTGAGGTTGTCGCCGGTGTGCTCGACGGAGCCGTCGGGGCTGGTGAGATTGTTGTAGAACACGAACCATTCGTCACCGAGCACCCGGCCCGACTGGCACAGCAGCGCGCTGGCATCGAGGTCGAAGTCGGCTCCGGTCGTGGATCGTGCGTCCCAGCCGAGCCCGATCAGCACCTGGGTGAGATTGGGTGCGGCCTTGGAGAGGGAGACATTGCCTCCCTTGGCAAGCGTGACGCCCATGCTGTGTCCTCCCCGAGTCGATGGACGGTCTTTCGAACGCTCGACGCCCGTGGGAGGGGCGCGGCGCTCTGCCGAGCTGCGTCCGGCGCCGCACATCGTGCGGCGCCGGACGTGGTGGAGCTGAGTGGGCTCAGACGTTGACGCCGAAGTCCTGCGCGATACCGCGCAGACCCGAGGCATACCCCTGGCCGATGGCACGGAACTTCCACTCCGCGCCGTTGCGGTAGAGCTCGCCGAAGACCATGGCGGTCTCCGTCGACGCGTCCTCGCTCAGGTCGTAGCGCGCGAGCTCGCTGTTGTCCGCCTGGTTGACCACGCGGATGTACGCGTTGCGCACCTGGCCGAAGCTCTGCTGGCGGCTCTCGGCCTCGTAGATGGAGACCGGGAAGACGATCTTGTCGACGTCGGCCGGGACACCGGCGAGGTTCACCTTGATGACCTCGTCGTCGCCCTCGCCCTCACCTGTGAGGTTGTCACCGGTGTGCTCGACCGAGCCGTCGGGGCTCTTGAGGTTGTTGAAGAAGACGAAATTTCCGTCGTTGCCGACCTTGCCCTCGGTGTTCGTCAGCAGAGCGCTGGCGTCGAGGTCGAAGTCACCACCGGTGGTGGTACGGGCATCCCAGCCCAGACCGACGATGACCGCGGTCAGGTTCGGCGCGGCCTTGGTCAGCGAGACGTTGCCGCCCTTGCTGAGGCTGACTCCCACGAGTCCTCCAAAAGTGTTGAGAGGGCCGGCAGACACCAGCGCCCCCGTCGTGCGTTGGCATCGGATCAACGATTGGATCCTAGTGACCGGTTCCCTGCCAAAACAGGCTTTTGGCCGGGCGCCGCCAGGAGATCCGGGATCAGAGCGAGTCCAGCGCCTTGATGTAGTCGTTCAGGTCACGTGCGTCCGGCAGGCCGTTGACGACGGTCCAGCGGACGACGCCTTCCTTGTCGATGACGAAGGTGCCGCGCACCGCGCAGCCCTTCTCCTCGTCGAAGACGCCGTACGCCCGGGATGTCTCGCCGTGCGGCCAGAAGTCGGAGAGCAGGGGGTACTCCAGACCCTCCTGCTCGGCGAAGACACGCAGGGTGTGGATCGAGTCGTTGGAGACGGCGAGCAGCTGGACGTCGTCGTTCTCGAAATTCGGCAGCTCGTCGCGGAGCGCGCAGAGCTCGCCCGTGCAGACGCCGGTGAACGCGAACGGGTAGAAGAGGAGGACCACGTTCTTCTCACCGCGGAAGTCTGAGAGCTTCACCGTCCGCCCGTGGTTGTCCTTCAGTTCGAAATCCGGAGCAGGCGTGCCGATCTCGATCGCCATGAAACGCATCCCTTCGCAACGTCACCACTGACCCGGACTGGCCCGTCCGGGTGGTTCCCACCCTACGCACGGCTCCCCGCCGGACCCCGCGCAGGCCCGGACGGGCGCGTACGAAAGCCCCCGGCGGCACAGTGCCGTCGGGGGCCTCGATGATGGAAAGAACGCTCAGCGCTGCTTGGCCTTGGCCCCCTTGGGGGTGACCAGACGGCTGCCCGTCCAGTCCTTGCCCGCACTGATGCTCTTGGTCTGGGCGAGACCAGCTGTCTGGGCAGCCTCGTTGATGTCGCTCGGTTCGACGTAGCCGTCGCGGCCGGTCTTGGGCGTCAGCAGCCAGACCGCCCCACCGTCCTCGATCAGACCAATGGCATCCACCAGCGCGTCCGTAAGGTCGCCGTCCTCGTCGCGGAACCAGAGCAGGACGACGTCAGCGACGTCGTCGTAGTCCTCGTCGACGAGTTCCTGGCCGATTGTGGCCTCAATGCCCTCACGGAGCTCCTGCTCGACGTCGTCGTCGTAGCCGATCTCCTGGACCACCTGTCCGGGCTCGAACCCAAGCCTTGCGGCCGTGTTGGTCCGTTCCTCCGCGTGGTCCGCGGTCGCGCTCACGGGTTGCCTCCTGATCATGTTTCGGAAAATGCTTCAGCCACGCGCGTGCGCGGGGCATTGGCCGTAGTCCACACGGGCTCGGCGAATCGCGCAAGTACCCGGCGTCCGAGACCGCCTAAACGGTGACGTTCCCTGCCACGTCGCCGCAACCTCCGGCATGTCTCCTGCGGGGCCGGCGATGGTGTCCGGACCCTTTACGTCCTTACTCAGCTTATGCCGTTTCGGTCCGCCATTCGGAGTCGAACAGCCTTTGGGAACACATGGCCGGGTTGGGCGTATGGTTGCGGTTTGGGCCGGAGCGCCCTCGTGCCACCGACACTCGTGCCCGGACCCGGCGTCCGGGAACCCTGTGTTACCCCACAGTAGAGATGACGTTTACGCCCTCGCGGTACACGATGGAGTCGGCGTACAGCAGACGCCCCGGGGGTACGTTCCCCCGCAACCAGGCCCCGAAGAGCACCACCGAACAGCGAAGGAACAGCGTGGCTTCCGGATCCGATCGCAATCCGATCATCATTGGCGGCCTTCCGAGCCAGGTCCCGGACTTCGATCCAGAAGAGACCCAGGAATGGCTCGACTCCCTCGACGCCGCCGTCGACGAGCGAGGCCGTGAGCGGGCCCGTTACCTGATGCTCCGGCTCATCGAGCGCGCGCGGGAGAAGCGTGTCGCCGTGCCGGAGATGCGCAGCACGGACTACGTGAACACGATCGCCACGAAGGACGAGCCGTTCTTCCCCGGCGACGAGGAGATCGAGCGCAAGGTACTCAACGCGACCCGGTGGAACGCCGCGGTGATGGTCTCCCGTGCCCAGCGCCCGGGGATCGGTGTCGGCGGCCACATCGCCACCTTCGCCTCCTCCGCCTCGCTCTACGACGTGGGCTTCAACCACTTCTTCCGCGGCAAGGACCAGGGCGACGGCGGCGACCAGATCTTCTTCCAGGGGCACGCCTCCCCCGGCATCTACGCCCGCGCCTTCCTGCTCGACCGGCTGAGCGAGACGCAGCTCGACGCGTTCCGCCAGGAGAAGTCGAAGGCGCCGTACGGGCTGTCCAGCTACCCGCACCCGCGGCTGATGCCGGACTTCTGGGAGTTCCCGACCGTCTCGATGGGCCTCGGCCCGCTCGGCGCGATCTACCAGGCCCGGATGAACCGCTACATGGAGGCGCGCGGCATCGCCGACACCTCCAAGTCGCACGTGTGGGCCTATCTCGGTGACGGGGAGATGGACGAGCCCGAGTCGCTCGGCCAGCTCTCCATCGCCGCCCGCGAGGGTCTGGACAACCTCACCTTCGTGGTCAACTGCAACCTGCAGCGCCTCGACGGCCCGGTGCGCGGCAACGGGAAGATCATCCAGGAGCTGGAGTCGCAGTTCCGCGGCGCCGGCTGGAACGTCATCAAACTGGTCTGGGACCGCACCTGGGACCCGCTGCTCGCGCAGGACCGCACGGGCATCCTGGTCAACAAGCTGAACACCACGCCGGACGGCCAGTTCCAGACGTACGCCACCGAGACGGGCGCGTACATCCGTGATCACTTCTTCGGTGACGACCCGCGGCTGCGCGACATGGTCAAGGACATGTCCGACCACCAGATCCTGCACCTGGGGCGCGGCGGGCACGACCACCGCAAGGTCTACGCGGCGTACGCGGCCGCCAAGGCCCACAAGGGCCAGCCGACGGTGATCCTGGCGCAGACGGTCAAGGGCTGGACGCTCGGACCGAACTTCGAGGGCCGCAACGCGACCCACCAGATGAAGAAGCTCACGGTCGAGGACCTCAAGCGCTTCCGCGACCGGCTGCACATCCCGATCACGGACAAGCAACTGGACGAGGGCTACCCGCCCTACTACCACCCGGGCCGCGACTCGGAGGAGATCCAGTACATGCACGACCGCCGCCAGGGTCTGGGCGGCTACGTCCCGACCCGTGTGGTGCGTGCCAAGCCGCTCCCGCTGCCGGACGACAAGGCCTACGCGACTGCGAAGAAGGGTTCAGGTCAGCAGTCGATCGCCACCACCATGGCGTTCGTCCGCGTCCTGAAGGACCTCATGCGGGACAAGGAGATCGGCAAGCGGTTCGTGCTGATCGCGCCCGACGAGTACCGCACCTTCGGCATGGACGCCTTCTTCCCGAGTGCGAAGATCTACAACCCGCTCGGCCAGCAGTACGAGGCGGTGGACCGTGACCTCCTCCTCGCCTACAAGGAGTCGCCGACGGGCCAGATGCTGCACGACGGCATCTCCGAGGCGGGCTGCACGGCCTCGCTGATCGCCGCCGGTTCCGCGTACGCCACGCACGGCGAGCCGCTGATCCCGGTGTACGTCTTCTACTCGATGTTCGGCTTCCAGCGGACCGGCGACCAGTTCTGGCAGATGGCCGACCAGCTCGCGCGCGGCTTCGTGCTGGGTGCGACCGCCGGCCGGACGACGCTGACCGGTGAGGGTCTCCAGCACGCGGACGGACACTCGCAGCTGCTCGCCTCGACGAACCCGGGCTGTGTCGCGTACGACCCGGCGTTCGGGTACGAGATCGCGCACATCGTCCAGGACGGTCTGCGCAGGATGTACGGCGGGACCCCCGAGGAGAACGAGGACGTCTTCTACTACCTCACCGTCTACAACGAGCCGATCCAGCACCCGGCCGAGCCCGCCGATGTGGACGTCGAGGGCATCCTCAAGGGCGTGTACCGCTACAGGAGCGGCGAGAAGGGCCAGATCCCGGCCCAGATCATGGCGTCCGGTGTGGCGGTCCCGTGGGCGGTCGAGGCGCAGCAGATCCTCGCCGACGAGTGGAACGTGAAGGCGGACGTCTGGTCGGCGACCTCCTGGAACGAGCTGCGCCGCGAGGCCGTGGACGTGGAGCGGTACAACCTGCTCCACCCGGAGGAGGAGCAGCGCGTCCCGTACGTGACGCAGAAGCTCTCCGGTTCCGAGGGCCCGTTCGTGGCGGTCTCGGACTGGATGCGTTCGGTGCCGGACCAGATCTCGCGCTGGGTGCCCGGTGCGTACCAGTCGCTGGGCGCCGACGGCTTCGGCTTCGCCGACACCCGTGGGGCGGCTCGCCGCTTCTTCCACATCGACGCGCAGTCGATCGTGCTCGCGGTGCTCACGGAGCTGGCGAAGGAGGGCAGGATCGACCGTTCGGCGCTGAAGACGGCGGTCGACCGGTACGCGCTCCTGGATGTGGCGGCGGCCGACCCGGGTCCCGCCGGCGGCGACGCGTAACGGCGCGGGGCATTGTGTGAAGGGCGGCGGGACTCACGGTCCCGCCGCCCTTCGGCGTTCAGTTCTCCCAGATCTTGAAGGCCCTCACCGTGTACGGGGAGCGGGGCACCCAGGTGCCGCCGCCCGGGTAGGTCTCGAACTCCCCGGTCTCCTGGCACTCGGCCGACTGATAGGTGGTGACGGGGCGCCCGGTGCGGTTGACGAGGGCCTGCGCGTGGCCGTCGGCCGGCAGCGGGACGCAGCTCTCGATGTCGACCGTGGACAGTTCATGAGTCTGCCTGGCCCCGGTGAAGTCAGGTTTCGCCCAGAGGCAGAGCTGGCCCGCCCCGCACGGTGCGAGCCCCGCCGGTGAGGCCTGCGGGGCGCTCCGTGAGCGCCCCTGGTCGGCCGGCCCGTGGTGGGCGGCGGGTGCGGTGCCGGCCAGAGCCGTGGCCGGGACGAGTGCGGTGGCCGCCAGGGTGGCGGCGAGAACGGTCGTACGCATGGTGATCAACCCCCGTGGTCGAGCGAGCCGGAGTGGCTCGGTGTCCGCACTCTGACCTGCGGGGCGGTGCGCCGGGAAGGGGTGGGGCCCTGGACCATCCTGATAGGCGACAGCCCCGCCGGAAGGGGCCGGCGGGGCTGTCGGGTGCGCTGTGTTGACGCCTCGGCGCAGGGAGTGCGCCGGGGGCCGTGCGGGATCAGATGTGGCCGGCTCCCGCGCCCGCCCCGGCGTTCGCACCGCGCTTGGTGAGCATGGCGACCAGGCCGGCGAGCACGGCGACGATGCCGGCGACCATGAACGCGGAGCTCATGCCCGACACGAACGTGTCATGGGCGACGCCCGCGATCTTCGCGGCGATCTCCGGCGGGGTGCCGGGTGCCACCGGCGGCATACCGACCTTGACGGCCGAGGACGCCTGCTCCAGTTGGGCGGAATTCACCGGCGGGAGTTCGGCGGCCTTCCAGTTGTCGCCGAGCTTCGCGTCGACCTGGGAGGCCATGACGGCGCCCAGGACCGCCGTACCGAGGCTGCCGCCGACCTGCATCGCGGCCTGCTGCAGTCCGCCCGCGACACCGGAGAGCTCCAGCGGGGCGTTGCCCACGATGACCTCGGTGGCGCCGACCATGACCGGTGCGAGGCCGAAGCCGAGCAGCGCGAACCAGAGCGACATGGTCAGGGTGCCGGTGCCGATCGTCAGCTGCGACATGCCGAACATGGCGATCGCGACCGACGCCATGCCGCCGACGAGCGGCACGCGCGGACCGAACCGGGTGATGGCCGCGCCGGCGAGCGGCGAGCCGACGATCATCATTCCGGTCAGCGGCAGCAGGTGCAGACCGCTGTCGACCGGGCTCATGCCGTGGACGTTCTGTAGGTAGAAGGTGACGAAGAACAGCCCGCCCATGAAGGCGAAGGCCATCAGCACCATCAGGATCACGCCGGCCGAGAGCGGCACGGAGCGGAACATGGCCAGCGGGATGAGCGGCTCGCGGACGTTCTTCTGGGAGAGCGCGAACACGATGAACAGGATCACGGCGGCACCGAGGAAGCCGAGGGTCTTGGGGTCGCCCCAGCCCCATTCGGAACCCTTGATGAGCGACCAGATCAAGCAGAACATCGCCTGCGACAGCAGCACGATGCCGCCGATGTCGAAGGACTTGGGCGCGTTCTCGGCGCGGTGGTCCTTGAGGATCACCAGACCGAAGACCAGCGCGAGCACACCGACAGGCACGTTGATGAAGAAGACGGACTGCCAGCTCACGTGCTCCACGAGCACACCGCCGAGGATGGGACCGCCCGCGGTCGAGGCGCCGATCACCATGCCCCAGATGCCGATCGCCATGTTCAGCTTCTCGGCGGGGAAGGTGGCGCGCAGCAGGCCGAGCGCCGCGGGCATCAGCAGGGCGCCGAAGAGGCCCTGCAGCACGCGGAAGACGATCACCAGCGTGACGCTGTCGGCGAGGCCGATGGCCGCCGAGGCCGCGGCGAAGCCGGCGATGCCTATCAGGAAGGTCTGGCGGTGGCCGAAGCGGTCACCGAGCTTGCCCGCGGTGATCAGGGAGACCGCGAGTGCGAGCATGTAGCCGTTGGTGATCCACTGGACGTCGGCGAGCGAGGCGCCGAGGTCCTGCTGGATGGCGGGGTTGGCGATCGCGACGATCGTGCCGTCGAGCGCAACCATCATCACGCCGACGGCGACGGCGAAGAGCGTCAGCCAGGGATGGCCGCGCAGTCCTTTCGCCGGTGCGGGAACGAGGGTGTCTTCGGGCTCCCGCGGCGCCTTCTCGACTGTGGTCTGACTAGTCATGCCGGGAGATTATGTCAGCGGCTGACAGTTGACAAACCAATTCACAAGTCAGTAACTGTCACGTAGCTCACAGGTAGGCTGATCAGGTCAAAGCGATGGAAAGAGGACCCCTACGTGACACGCAGGCAGGCATCCGGGGCCCCCGCATCCGCGGCTCCGGTCGGGTTGCGCGAACGCAAGAAGCAGCGCACCCGCGAGGCCCTGCTGCACGCCGCTCTGGAACTCTTCACCACCCAGGGGTACGACCGGACCACCGTCGACGAGATCGTCGACGCCGTCGAGGTCTCCCAGCGCACCTTCTTCCGCTACTTCGCGAACAAGGAGGCGGTGGCCTTCGCCGTCCAGGAGATGGGGGAGTCGCACTTTCTCGCGGAGCTTCGCCAACGTCCCGCCGCGGAGGCCCCTTTCGAGGCGATGCGCCGGGCCACCTTGAACGCCTGGGACAGCATCGCCGACGCCCTCGAGGACGACGTCACCGTCGAACTCCACATGCGCACCTACCAGATGATCGAATCGACTCCCGTACTGCTCGCCGCCCTCATGCGGCGCAGCGTCGATCTGGAGCACCAGGTGACTCTGCTGATCGCGGAGCGTGAGGGACTGGACCCGGAGACGGACCCACGGCCCCGGGTGGCCGTCGCCGCGTTCTCCGGGGTGATGCGGCTGACCGGGCAGCTGTGGGGACGACGGCAGGACGCGAGCGTGGACGCGCTCCGGGCACTGACCGAAATGCACCTGGACCGCCTCGGACCAGCACTTGCCGGAGACTGGCGCACCGTTTAGGCGCACCGGACATCTGTGCCGCACGCCTCACCACCGCGGCATGTCCCAACTCACAATGCCCCGGCCCCATGACGCTTTCGGGGTGCCGAACGGGCTCCCGGCGCGCCGGAGCGTGGGCTCCGCACACACGGAGGGTGAGGTCGCGCCACCGAATTCCTCGCAGCCGGGTGATGTGCGTCACCCCCCTCACGACGGCCTGTACGCGTCTCCTAGGGTGGGCCTCAGTGACTTCCTTCGACTCCTCCCCCACGCTCACCGCCTGGCGTGCTCTGCTCGCCGTCGCGGTGGTGTTCGTGATGCTGGCGACCACCGGGTGGACCGCCGTGCGTCACCAACACTCCGAAGCACCACGCGAGATCGCGCTCGCTTCCTGGGCCCGTGACCGGATAGCCGGTCACGCCCTCCCGGACACCCACGCGCCGCCGTACCGGCTGGCCCACTTCTTCGCCACGCTCACCGCGGGCCAGCAGGTCGCCCTCGCCGACAAGTACCCGCTCGTGGTGGGGAATCTGAACGGCGCCCCGGTCACCCTTCGCTACCGCGCCAACCGGCATGTGCTGGCCCTGGCCGAGACCGTGGAACAGCAGCGGACGCAGGACGCGAGACTTTCGCCCGACGGCCGCCACCAGGCGGTGCTCCGGCTTGCCCGCTTCCGGTCGATGCTCGCCGGGAACCGGCAGATCCTCGCCTTCGACCCGTCGGGCAGGGGCCACGCCGCGGAGGTGTTCGGCGACCTCGACCGGGCGACGCGGATCTCCGTGATCGTTCCGGGCGTCGACACGAACCTGCTGACCCTGGAACGCACCGGCCGCAAGAAGAACGCCGCCCCCGTCGGCATGGCGCAGCAGTTGTACGGCGCCGAGCGCGCGGCCCGTCCCGGGACCCGTACGGCCGTCATCGCGTGGGCGGACTACACCGCGCCCGCCGGTATCGGCATGGACGCCGCTCTGGGCGGACTCGCGGCGGACGGGGCGGTGCGGCTGAACGCGCTCGTGGAGGCGCTGCCCGGCACCTCGGCCGTCTCGCTGTTCTGCCACAGCTACGGCTCGGTGCTGTGCGGGGTCGCCGCGAAGGGTGAGCTGCCCTCCAGGGTGTCCGACATCGCGGTCGCCGGCAGTCCGGGCATGCGCGCGGACAGTGCCGAGGCGCTGGACACCGGCGCCAGGGTGTGGGCGATGCGGGACGGCGACGACTGGATCCAGGACGTGCCGAACATGGCCGTGGGCGGGCTCGGTCACGGTGCCGACCCGGTCGACCCGGAGTTCGGCGCGCGCATCGTGTCGGCGAACGGCGCGGTCGGGCACAGCGGCTATTTCGAGCCCGGCACGGACAGCCTCAGCAACTTCGCCGCCATCGGCGTCGGGGCGTACGACTCCGTCAGCTGCGCGAGCACCGACCAGGCGTGCCACCGCGAGATTTCCGGTGATCCGGACGCCTGACCCGCGTGGAGAACGGTGAAAGGCCTTGCGGGGATTGCCTGTACCGAGGGGGGACGTGCGCGCCTGTGCCGCATACGATGAGGCACATGGGTGATGTGCTGGCCGGAATTCATGCCACCTGGGAGTTCTACACCGACTCCCTGCTCATCCGCTTCGAACGGGGGATCCGCACGCCGAGGCTCTTCCAGAGCCTGCGTGAACGCCGCATTCCGTACGCGGCGTTGTCGTCGGTGACTTTGACCCCGGGCAGGCGGGGGACGGTGGTCCTGCACGCGGTGCCGAGACCCGGCGCCGATCCGCTGCTGGAGGCTGCGGCGGGGCAGCTGAAGGACGGCTGCGACCCCTACCGGCTGGTGCTGCCCGCGGAACGCGAAACGCTCGCGGAGTACTACGCGGACGAGCTGCGGGCCCTGCTCGGACCGGACGCGGCGAAGCACGCCGACCGGTTCCTGGTCACGGCTCCCGAGGCGCCGATGAACTTCAAGGCGTACGACGGGCGGGCCGGCTTCGACGGGGTCCGGGTCTCCTTCCGGTGGTCCTGGACGGGTGCGTCCAGCGCCAAGTGGAAGGCGGGCGACCAGACCTTCCCGGTGGCGGATCTCAGCGGCGTGCAATGGCGGTCGC
Source organism: Streptomyces sp. NBC_00887 (assembly GCF_045207585.1). Lineage (NCBI taxonomy): Bacteria > Bacillati > Actinomycetota > Actinomycetes > Kitasatosporales > Streptomycetaceae > Streptomyces > Streptomyces sp. NBC_00887. The sequence continues at coordinate 7,563,064 of NZ_CP108788.1, read as the reverse complement.
CCGAGGCTCTCGAGGGCTACCTCCGGCTGGTGACGCGCAGCGCGGCCGCTGAGGCGGAGGAGGGCGGTCCGGTGCACGCCCTCGGGCCGGCCACGGCGCAGGGCGCCCCGCACCCGGCCGTAGCGCACATACCGGTGGACCAGGATCCGGCCGCCGTCGTCTTCGGCCTCGGCTACGGGCCGGTGCACGAGTCGCTGCCCTTCGCCGCGGCCGTGCTGGAATCCGTGCGCAGGACCCAGTCGGTGCCCGTCGCGGCGGGCCCCGCCCCGGTGGGCGGCGTGCGGCGTGATCCGGCGGACATCGCCGAGCGGATCCGGCACCTCGGGGAGCTGCACCAGGCCGGTCTGGTGACGGACGACGAGTACAGCGCGAAGAAGGCGCAGCTGCTCGCGGAGCTGTAGGAGGACTCGCCGGTCCCGGCCAGCGGGGGAGCCTCCGCTCACCGGCCCCCGCCGGCGGGGCGGAGCCCACACCCCCTACCCCGGTACGGGGAAGCCCGCCCCGCAACAGCACCGGGGTATGACGCCACGCACCGGCCCGCTGCCTAGGCTGAGCAGGCGATGTCCACCTCCCCCGGTCACCCCGAGCCCGCCGACGGCCTGCTGAGCGCCGCCGGCCGTCATCTGCGCGGGTTCGCCCACGCGCTGTCCCACCCCTCCCATCCGCCGGTCCCGCTCCTCGCGGACGCCGCGAGGCGCCGGCAGCGGCTCGTGCCCTACGTGGCCGTCGCCCTCCTCGCCCTCCTGTTCGTCCCCGTCACGTACAGCGTCCTGATCGCGGACTACGGCCTGGGGGGCGGTACGGCGGGGGTGCTCGCCGTCGCTCAGGCTGCACCGCTGCTGATGCTGGCGCACCGGCCGTTGCAGGTCTGGTGGATCGTCTTCGGCGCGGACGTCGTCGGCGCCCTGGTCCTGCTGCGGCCCACGGCCGTGGAGTTCCGCGTCCGGCCGCTGCCGGCCGCGGTCATGGACCCGGCGGACACCATCTGGCCCTGGACGCCCCCGGTGATCATCGGCTACCTCTTCGTGCTGTTCGCGGTGGGCCTGCGCGAGCCCCGGAGGACCCTGGTGGCCGTCTGGCTGATGACGGGCGCGGCGGGTCTGCTGCTGCACGTGATCGCGCCCGACCGCAGCAACGGCGGTGCCGTGCTGCTGATCGTCCTCGGCGCGGTGGTGCTGGTCGTCGCGGCGGCGCTGCGGGAACGGGGCGACGCGCAGCGCAGGCTCGCCGAGCAGGAGACGATCAGTGAGGCCGAGCGTGCCGGGCGGACGCTCCTGGAGGAACGGACCCGGATCGCCCGGGAGCTCCACGACGTGGTCGCCCACCACATGTCCGTGATCACGGTGCAGGCCGACTCTGCCCCGTACCGGATCGGCGGGCTGCCCGAAGAGGCGCGCGCGGAGTTCGAGGCGATCGCGGCGAGTGCGCGCGAGTCACTGACGGAGATGCGGCGGCTGCTCTCGGTGCTGCGCAGCGACGGGTCGGACGGGGAGCGGGCACCCCAGCCGGGGATCGACCGGATACAGCAACTGGTGGAGGCCACGGTGCGGTCGGGGCTCCCCGTGGAGCTCTCGATGGGCGGCCAGGTACAGAAGGCGGTGGGGGACGGCCTGTCCCAGGCCGTCGACCTGTCCGCGTACCGCATCGTGCAGGAGGCCCTGGCCAATGCGGTCCGGCACGCGCCCGGGGCGCGCACCCGGGTCTCGGTCACGACAGCCGACGGGCACGTGACGGTCCTGGTCGTCAACGACCGTGCGCAGCGCCCCGGTTCACCGCTGGAGACGGCCGGAACGGGGCACGGGCTGGTCGGGATGCGTGAACGCGTACGGTTGACCGGCGGCACGCTGGACACCGGCCCGCTGCCCGACGGGGGCTTCCGGGTCGCCGCGCGGCTTCCTCTGTCCGGCCGTCCGGTCACGTCGAACTCCCCGGCGCCGGAGGACTCTTGAGCATCCGCGTGATCATCGTTGACGACCAGGCCATGGTCAGGGCGGGGTTCGCGGCGCTCCTGTCGGCCCAGAGCGACATCGATGTGGTCGGAGAGGCGCCGGACGGTCTGCGCGGCGTCGAGGTCAGCCGCAGCCTGCGCCCGGACGTGGTCCTGATGGACGTCCGGATGCCGGAGATGGACGGGCTCGCCGCGGCACGCGAGCTGTTGTCCCCGTCCGCCGGGGAGTCCCACCGGCCGAAGGTGCTGATGCTGACCACCTTCGACGTGGACGACTACGTGTACGAGGCGCTGCGCGTCGGGGCCTCCGGCTTCCTGCTGAAGGACGCGCCGCCGGCCGACCTGATCTCCGCGGTACGCGTCGTGGCCGCCGGGGACGCACTGCTCGCACCGTCCGTGACCCGTCGGCTGATCGCGGACTTCGCACGCCAGCGACCGTCGGGAGCCTTCCGGAGCGGCCCCGCCCTGCGGTTGCGAGGGCTGACGCCGCGTGAGACGGAGGTACTCGAACTGGTGGCCCGCGGCCTGTCCAACCAGGAGATCGCGGGTCGGCTGGTGGTCGCCGAGCAGACGGTGAAGACACACGTCTCACGGATACTCGCCAAGGCCGATCTGCGGGACCGGGCACAGGCGGTGATCTTCGCGTACGAGTCGGGGCTGGTGACGCCGGGCGCGCCGTAAGGCTGTCGGCGTCCTGCGGGCCTGCCCCCGCGGGTGGCGGGGGCAGGCCCGCCCCGGCAGCCGGTCCGCCCGCCACGAGGCGCTGCACCGTGGTGCTGTCCCCGTACACCACCTACCCCGGTACCACCGAACAGTTGGCTCCTCGGTGTGAGACGCCCGTACCCACCCTCTTCCCTACCTTCCTCCCCGGCACGCCGAGCGGCGTGCGGCAGCCGGAGAGGGAGGGCGAGGTGCTCCGATACGCGTGGACCCTGGTCGTTGCGCTGATCTGGCCGCGGCCGTCCCCGCGTCGTGCGCCGGTGTGGTGCCTGGGCTCACGACTGACACTCGGTCGGCTGGATCCTGGCCCGGCTGGTGTGGATGGCGTTGTTCGCCGCTCAGCTGGTGCCGATCTCCCTGTACGCCCGCCGGTTCGAGGCGCCCTGGGAGACGGGCAGCCGTGCCGGGACCGCGCGCCGGGCAGCGGCCGGGCTGCTCGCGGCGGGCTCCGCACTCCGGTCGGCCTGAGGCTGCCGTGGGCCGCCTGCTCCACGCCGCCCACGGCCGTGAGTGCTCCCAGCGGCGCTCCCAAGCCGTGCTTGAACGCTCGCCCGAACTGCCGCACAAGAACCCGCCGAGGCCACGGGGCAGTTGCACGAGCAGTGACAAGTGGGGCGAGCGTTCGTTTCTCAAGCATGAATACATCTGATGCTCCAGCGGCAACGGTGACGGGCACTGGCTACGCATCTTTCGTTTCGGAACACGCGCCTGGAAGAGCGAGAAACCTGCCCGGTCCCAGGGCAGCGGAGCCCCGACCTGAGTTGCCACCGCATACGGCATCCCCAACAGCAAGCAAAGAGAGAACAGAAACGCCGATGTACGGGGATCTGATCAGGCTCTGGGCTGCTCGCGGCAGCACGCTCCCCGGTGTCCCGGATCCGGAGTGGCACCGACTTATTTCCTATTGGCATCACCAAGAAGAAACAGAGCGGACGTTGCGGATACTCCACCTTCAGAAAAGCACGCCGATCGGATGATGTGACAACCGGAAGCTCATCCGGGTTCACAAACAAAAGGCACGACCGGCCGGGAACATGATGCGGTATGACGTTCGTCAGATATGACCTTCCGGGTCCAATTGGGTCATTTCAGGATCCCGCTGAAGCCTATTCAGCCGCAACGGCGTTGATCGATCGTGGAAGCCAGGGAGATGTGGAAGCGGCACGCCGTTTTGGCCGACGCCTTCTGCGGTGCGGACGACCGAGTGCGTGAGGCGCAGTCGGTATTCGACGGGGCCCAGGCGGAACGTGCAAGAACGCTTGCCGCTTTCGCCGTCACTGTGGGCAGTGACGCCGCTGTTGCCGAGTTGCTGGGGCTGAACGAGCGCGAGGTGCGGCTGGCCCGCCGCACCGTCGGCAAGAGCGATGCCCGCTCGCTCGCCGGGACACTGCTCAGCAATCCGTCGGCCGTTGCTCCGGACATCGACGCGGCGACGGAGGCCGCTTCCGGCGACGGCAACCCCATGCCCGCTCCTGCGGTCAACGTGCGACTGGAGTCCGCGCAGGCCTCCATTCCGTCACCCCGCGTGGAACAGTTCGCCACTCGACAGGCAACACCTGCGGAGCCCACGGAGCTGAGGGGGAGAGAGTGGTCACACGCTCGCGACTCCCTGCTTGTGGACGGCTGGAACAAGGGCATGGATGCCGCAGCCCTTGCCGCCCAGCTTGGCATCGGGCTCACACAACTGGTCTCCCGGGCGCAGTCGCTGTACGCGAGCGGCCATCTCGCGCCGGTGCGCCGCGATCGGGGCCGTCACCGGCGCCTCACAGACGAATCCACTCGGACCGTCGAGACTGCCCACACCTTCGACCGCGCCCTGTACGCAAGCTCGAGCGAGAACCATTCATGGCCACCGCCGGTCGACACCCCTGGACAGGTCGAGACCGCGCAATACGCGCCCTACAGCCAGGACGGCAGCGGATTCCTCGCCCCCCACGTTGATTCGGCGCTCGGGAGCACCGGGTACCCAGTTCAACAGAGGTGGGCTCACGACTATCCGGCCGAGCGCTGACACGGGGCCTCGGTGCGCCCCGACGAACGACGCGAAGAACGTCTCGTGGGCACCGCGCCCGTAGATGTCGGCGGTGCCCAAGGGCGTCACGCCCGCTTCGCGCGCCGCCTCCAGAGTGTCGCGGACAACCGCGCCGGGAACGCCCGCCGGGCAACGGCGGGGCTGTTCGCGGCGGGATTCGCGGTCTACGCGCCCCAACCGCCCCGAGGCCGCCGGGGACCTCCTACTCTCGCGCAGTGGCCGTGCTGCTCATGTCCGGGTACCGGTCCCCCGCCACCTGGCCCGCGATGGGCTCCAGAAGCTCCAGCTCCTGCGGCGTCAGGATCAGCCTGGTCGCCCCTAGATTCTCCAGCAGACGGCCGCGCCTGCGGGTTCCGGGAATCGGCACCACGGTCAGTCCGTGCACCTCGGCGCGCTGCTGCACCCATGCGAGGGCGACCTGCGCGGCCGTCGCACCGTGTGCCGCCGCGATCTTGTGGACGGGCTCCAGCAGGGCCGCGTTCGTCTTGGCGTTCTCGCCGGTGAAGCGTGGCTGGTGCCTGCGGAAGTCGTCCTGCGACAGGTCCTTGCCCGCGTCGGCGAACGCCCCGGTCAGGAAGCCGCGGCCGAGCGGCGAGTACGGCACGAGGGTCACTCCGAGCTCGACGGCCGCCCCCACGGCGCTGCGCTCCACGTCCCGGCTGAAGAGCGACCACTCGGACTGCAGGGCGGCGATCGGGTGCGCGGCGTGCGCCTCGCGGAGCTCGGCCCCGGTCACCTCGCTCAGCCCGAGCTGCTTGACCTTGCCCTGACGCACCAGTTCGGCCATGGCGCCGACCGATTCGGCGAGCGGGACGAGCGGGTCGCGGCGGTGCATGTAGTACAGGTCGATGACGTCGGTGCCGAGCCGGCGCAGGCTGTCCTCGACGGCCTGCCGGATGTACGCGGGATCGTTGCGCACCCCGCGGTAGTGCGGGTCGTCGGTCCGCTCGATGGCGAACTTCGTGGCCAGCGTGATCTCGTCGCGGTGCGCGGCGACGAAGGGCGCGAGGAACGTCTCGTTGGCGCCGCGTCCGTAGACGTCCGCGGTGTCGAAGAGGGTGACACCCGCTTCCAGCGCCGCTTCCAGGGTGTCCCGGGCGGCTGCCTCGTCGGTGTCGCCGTAGAACTCGCTGATCCCCATGCAGCCGAGCCCCTGGACGCCGACCCGGGGGCCGCCGCCGAGCTCCACGGTCGCGATCCGGCCGGTGCTGTTGTCGCTCATGTTCTCAGGGCCTTTCCGACGCCGCACGGGCGCCCGCATAAAAGTCGATCTTGAAGTCGAGCACGGCGAGGGTGTCCTGGAGCTCCGCGATCCGCGTCTTCACGTCGCGTCGGGTCGCCTCCAGGAGCTCCTGCCGCTCTTCGAACGTGTGCTCGCCCTCGCGCAGCAGTTCCGCGTACCTGACCATGTCCGCGACCGGCATTCCGGTCAGCCGGAGCTTGCCGACGAACGCCAGCCAGTCCAGGTCGCGGTTGCTGAAGCGGCGCTGGCCCGTGTTCGAACGGTCGACGTGCGGCATCAGCCCGATCCGCTCGTACCAGCGCAGGGTGTGCGCGGTGAGTCCCGTGAAGGCGACGACCTCGCTGATGGTGTAGCGGTCCCGGCCCTCGGGGCGCGGATGAGCCTTGGGGGCCGAGGCGCAGGTGTCGGTCCGTGCGGAAGTGCTTTCCATCACCGTCATACCCTCCACGCTAGAACCTTGGAGTGCACTCCAAGCAAGCGGATTCGGCGGCGTTCTTCGGTTTAGGCTCATACGCATGCAGAGCCTGGCGATGATCGAGAACTGGCCCGTCCCCACCGCGGCGGCGGCTGTCGTACGAGCGGACGGCACCCTCGCCGGTGCGCACGGCCCGACCGCGCACCGTTTCCCGCTCGCGTCCGTCACCAAACCGCTCACGGCGTACGCGGCGCTGGTGGCGTACGAGGAGGGCGCGGTCGAGCTGGACGAGCCGGCCGGCCCCGAGGGCTCCACCGTCCGCCACCTCCTCGCGCACACCAGCGGCCTCGCGTTCGACGAGCACCGCGTCACCGCCCCTCCCGGCAACCGCCGGCTGTACTCCAACGCGGGTTTCGAGGTGCTCGGCGACCACATCGCGAAGGCCACCGAGATCCCCTTCTCCGAGTACGTTCGCCAGGCGGTCCTGGAACCGCTGGGCATGACGGCCACCACGCTGGACGGCTCGCCCGCCAAGGACGGCGTCTCCACCGTCGACGACCTGGTCCGCTTCGTCACCGAGGTGCAGGCGCCCCGGCTCCTGGACCCGCGTACGGTGCTGGAGGCCCAGACCGTCGTGCACCCGGGCCTCAAGGGCGTACTCCCGGGCTACGGCCACCAGAACCCCAACGACTGGGGGCTCGGTTTCGAGATCCGTGACTCCAAGTCCCCGCACTGGACGGGTCTTTCGTCCTCCCCCGCGACCTTCGGCCACTTCGGCCAGTCCGGCACGTTCCTGTGGATCGACCCGGCGGCGGGCGCGGCCTGTGTCGCCCTGACCGACCGTGCCTTCGGCCCGTGGGCCGCCGAGGTCTGGACCCCGTTCACCGACGCGGTGCTCCAGGAACTGGGGGCCGGCATCTAGTGACCTGAGTCAGAGATTCGGTGGCAGTAGGCGGCGACTTTGTCGAGGATTTCGTCGGCCGTCTTGGTCCAGATGAAGGGCCTGGGTTGGTCGTTCCAGTCGGCCAGCCAGGCCCGGACGTCACGTTCGAGGGCCTGGACGGAGCGGTGTACTCCGCGCTTAAGCTTCTTCTGTGTGAGTTCGGCGAACCACCGCTCGACCAGGTTCAGCCACGACGCGCTGGTAGGTGTGAAGTGCAGGTGGAAGCGCGGGTGTGCCAGCAGCCACTTCTTGATCTCGGGCGTCTTGTGCGTCGCGTAGTTGTCGAGGATCAGGTGGACCTGAAGGCCGGCCGGGACTTCCCTGTCGAGCTTGGCCAGGAACTTCTTGAACTCGACGGCCCGGTGGCGGCGGTGGAGCGACCCGATCACCTTGCCCGTCGCGACTTCCAGGGCGGCGAAGAGAGTGGTGGTGCCGGCGCGGATGTAGTCGTGACTTCGGCGCTCGGGAACCCCGGGCATCATCGGCAGGACCGGCTGGGACCGGTCCAGGGCCTGGATCTGCGACTTCTCGTCCACGCAGAGAACCAGAGCCTTCTCCGGCGGGTCGAGATAGAGGCCGACGACATCGCGGACCTTATCGATGAAGAACGGATCGGTCTGCGAGCGGTGCGGGGCCAGAGCGAACGCCCGCCAGATCCTGGATACCGTCGACTGCGACATGCCCGTCGCGGCGGCCATCGAGCGCGTCGACCAGTGCGTCGCGTTCTTCGGCGTCTCCTCGAGCGTTCTGACGATCACTCGTTCCACATCCGCGTCGGTAATCTTCCGCGGGACACCCGGCCTGGGCTCGTCACACAAGCCGTCCAAGCCGTTCTCCAGGAAGCGCCGCCGCCAGGTGCGGACGGTGTCCGGCGCAACCCGCAGCCGACGGGACACCTCCATGATCGAGTGGCCGTCCGCGCACTCCAGCACGATCCGTGACCGCTGAGCCAGCGCCTGCGCGGTCGTCCGCCGACGCACCCAGCCCTCCAGCACAGCCCGTTGAGCATCGGTCAGTGACAGCGGCGGAATCTTCGGCCCCGGACGACTCATAGCCAACTAACGCCAAACCTCTGACTCAGGTCACTAGTGCCGTACCGGGCGACGTCCACCCCGCTGTCGTCCTGCGCAAGGGACAGCTGTGGGAACAAGTCGCCGCTGTACGGGTGTTAGAGTCCCGGACCGACGAAGGGGGGCCGATCGTGGCCAAGGTCAGCATCAGTCTCGATGCCGAACTGGTGGTGGAGGTGATGGTCCTGGCCGGGGTCGGCTCGCCCCAGGACGCGGTCGAAGCGGTCGTGCGCGACTACATCGCCCGGGGACACCGCACCGAGTCACGCACCGAGCTCAGAGACCAGAGCCTGCGCGAGGTCGAGGTCAAACCGCAGGATCCTCAAGGCTGACCACCTCGATTCAAGGGAAGAGAACTTTCGGCATGGCCGTCATCCACCGCACCGCCCTTGCACCGACGAAGCTGGAGCTGCTCACCTCCTGGCTTCCCTCCCGCCCGTGGTACCGCCTCGGCGCGGGCGAACCGGAGCTGGCCAGGTCCGGCGGCTTCCGGCTGGACGACCCGCAGGGCGAGGTGGGGATCGAGTTCATCGTGGTCACCGACACGTCCGGCCCTCACCCCACCGCCTACCTGGTGCCGCTCACCTATCGCGGCGCCCCGCTCGACGGGGCCGAGCACGCACTCGTCGGCACCATGGAGCACGGGGTGCTGGGACGGCGCTGGGCCTACGACGGCTGCCACGACCCGGTGCTGGTCGCCCAGTTCGTCGCCCTGGTCGAGGGCCGGGTACAAGCCCAGGACCAGAACACCAGCCACACCCCCGACCGGGACGTGACCTGCTCCTTCACCGGCGAGGGATCGGCCTCCACGGACTTCACCGCCACCACTGTCACGGACGACCGGGAAGGCACCGCCCTGACCGGCCCGCCCGGCACGGCCATCCGTCTGCACCGGGCCCTGCGGCCCGCCGAGGACGGTTCGCCGTCGCTTCCGCAGGGAGCGGCCGGCCACGTCTCCGGTTCCTGGAGCACGGTGGACGGCACCCGCGCCCGAGGGCTGTTCGCCGTCCTGCACACGGACGACGGGGCGCAGCGGGATGTGCGAAGGGGCCGTGCCTCGTAGGAGGCCGGCATCCCTTCGACGACGGGAACGCCTCTGGAGCGCGCCCTGGGTGCGCTACCGCGATGTTCCCGGCCTGTCGGGTGCGGCGAACGCAGCCGTCCGCGTGCTCGAACGGGAGCGGCTGGCTCCGGGCCTCGTGTCGGTCGCACTGAGCGTGTGGTCCGCCCGTGTCCACGGAACCGAACGCCGGTGGAGACAGTGGGAGGCCGAGTTCACCTGCCCGTGCTGCGACGGGGGCTGGGCCCGGGACACGCTGCAGGAAGCTCTGTCCCTGTTGCCGTCGAGGGCCTCGTCGCAACTCCGGTCGCGGGTCGAGCGCCTGGACGAGGCGCTGCTCGGACGGACGCACCACGATCCCGCGGCGGACGCGGAGTCGGCCTGGTGGCATCGCCGGTGCTGACCGCGCGGACCGCCACCCGGGGCCCCTTCCCGCCGGTCGGCAACCACCGCGGCGGACCTTCCTGGACGGGCTGCGCAACCACCGCGGCGGACCTTCCTGGACGGGCCCGCTAGATTCGGCCGCTATGCGATCACGATCACGCGAGTACGACCTGGATTTCCGCGACCGGGCCACCCGAACACGCAGTTGGGGCCTGGGCCTGCTGTCCTTGGCCGCGCTGCTGTGGGCGTGGTGTGCCGTGTCGCTGCTCACCCCGTACGCGGTCGACGAGGAGCCCGACGACCAGTACCCGCAGGAATGCGAGTCGCGGCTGTTCACCGACCGCGGCACCGCCAACGAGGGCCTGTTCCGCGGGGATCACTGCGCGGACGAACGCGACTGGCCGGAGGCGGTGGCTCTGCTCGGCCTGTCCCTGCCGGTGTCCGTCGTCGGCTCGGCGCTCTTCACCACCGGCACGGTCACGCGCCGGATCAGCGCCCACGGCGAGGCGATGCGTGAGCTGGACCGGCTCACGGACGCCCCGAAGCCGTAGGTCTTTTCGCCCTCAGGGGGGCAGGCCCCAGCCCTGTTGTCCACCGGCCGGTGGACAACAGGTTCAACCGGCCGGGCGTGTCGGGCAGGGTCCTCCGCCGACCAGGATTTCCGGTATGAGACAGCTACCTGTACGGATGGCCCGATGGAGCACCCGGCACGCATGGCGGGCGATCGCCGGCTGGTTCGCGTTCGTCGTCCTGTGCCTCGGAGCCGGCATCGCGGTCGGCAGCAACGAAGCCACCACCGAGGACTTCTGGGTCGGTGAGGCGGGACGCGCCGAGGCGATGGCGACCGAAGGCGGCCTGGAGCGCTCGCCCACCGAGCGGATCATGATCCGGGCCAGGTCCGGACCGCTGGACATGGCCGCGGCCGGTTCGGCGGCCCACGACGTGACCGAGCGGATGCGGGACCTGCCCGAGGTGGAGAGCGTGGCGGCTCCCGTCCGCTCGAAGGACGGCAAGGTCCTGCTGGTCTCGGTGGTCCTGAACGGCCCCGAGCTGGAGGGCAGGAAGAACGTCGTGCCGCTCCTGGAGCAGACGGCGGCGGTTGGCGCGAGCCACCCGGACCTGGTCGTGGAGGAGACCGGGTCCCCCGCCATCAGCAAGGGCGTCAACGACCAGCGCGGGAAGGATCTCGCCCTCTCCGAACGCATCAGCCTGCCGGTCACCCTCATCACACTGCTGGCCGTGTTCGGCTCGGTGATCATGGCTGGTGTGCCGCTTCTGCTGGCTCTCTCCTCGATCGCCGCGGCCATCGGGCTGTCGATGGTCGCCTCGCACCTTCTCCCCGACGCCGGGGTCGGGATGAACCTCATCCTGCTCATCGGCCTGGCGGTGGGTGTCGATTACACGCTCTTCTACCTCAAGCGTGAACGTGAGGAACGGGCCCGCGCAGGCGGCCGGCTGAGTTCGGAAGCCCTCGTGGAGCTGGCGGCGGCGACCGCGGGCCGGGCCATCGTGGTTTCGGGCCTCGCCGTGATCGTCTCCACGTCCACCCTGTACCTGGCCACCGACGTCATCTTCTCCTCGTTGGCGACCGGCACCATCCTCGTCGTGGCGGTCGCCGTGGCCAGCTCGCTCACGGTGCTCCCCGCACTGCTGGTCAAGATCGGCCACCGGACCGAACGCCTCGCCTCCCGCAAGGCCGCCCGCCGGGCGAAGCGCGGGAAGCCGGCCCCGACGGCGAAGCCGGAGACCGGGCGGATCTTCGGCGCCCTCCTGCGGACCGCCCGGACCCGCCCCGCCCTCACCCTGTGCCTGTCGGTCCTCTTCATGCTCGGCCTGGCCGCTCCCGCGCTCGGGCTGAAGCTCGTCGACCCGGGCAAGGACACCTTCTCCCGCGACATCCCGGCCATGCAGGTCTACGACCGGCTGACCGGGAGTTTCCCCGAACTCTTCGTCAGGCACGAGGTAGTTGCGCGCTCGACGCCGGAGCGAGCCGCCCAGGTCGAGCGGGCCCTGGTGGACCTCGGCCGCCGCGCCCGGACCGACCCGCTGTTCGCCGGGGACACCGAGCCGACGGTGCGGACGTCGGCCGACGGCCGGATCAGTGTGCTGGAACTCGCGGTCCCCTTCCCCGCGCCCTCCGCCGAGGCGATCGAGTCACTCGTCCACCTCCGCAAGGACCACATCCCCGCGACGGTCGGCCAACTGCCCGACGTGGAGACGGGGGTGAGCGGCGACGTGGCCCGGGGCCGCGACTACGTGGCCCACGAGAGTGACAAACTGCCGCTGGTCATCGGGTTCCTGCTGCTGATGACCTTCCTGATGACGGTATGGGCGTTCCGCTCGGTGGTCATCGGTCTCGTCGGCGTCGTACTCAATCTGCTGTCCGCCGGTGCCTCGCTCGGCATGCTGGTCCTGTTCTTCCAGGGGACCTGGGCGGAGGGTCTGCTGGCCTTCGACTCGCTCGGCGCGATCGCGTCCAGGGTGCCGCTGTTCCTTGTCGTGATTCTCTTCGGCCTGTCGATGGACTACCAGGTGTTCGTGGTCAGCCGGATCCAGGAGGCCAGGCAGAACGGCATGTCCGCCCGCGAGGCGGTGCTGGAGGGCATCAACCGCTCGGCCAAGGTGGTGACGAGTGCGGCGATCGTGATGGTGACGGTGTTCGGTGCGTTCGTGGCCCTGCACCTGACCGAGATGAAGCAGATGGGATTCTGTCTGGCCGTGGCCGTCCTCCTGGACGCCGTGGTCATCCGGCTCATGGTCCTGCCGTCGGTCCTGCTCCTCCTCGGCGAGCGCGCCTGGTGGCCGGCCCGCCCCGGGCGCGGTGCACAGGACGGGTTCCCGGCCGCCGCGCCGCTGGAAAAAGTAGGCTGACGTAATGGATCAACGACCGGAGCCCGAGGACGAGTTGCCCGTACCGTCACTGCACCGGTGGAACGCCGTCCTGTGGGTGCTGCTGGGTGTGGTGCCTCCGGCCATCGCAGTCGCTGACGCACCCGGGACGACGAGGTACCCGACGCTGGCGCTGCTGGCCGTGCTCGCGCTGTGTTACGGAGCGGTGGGGCTGTTCCCGGGCAACCCCGTCCTGCGCCCGCTTCCGTACCTGTACGTACTCGTCGTGGGCCTCGGCGCGATGTCGTACCTGCTCGACGGTGGCGCGGCGCTCTTCGTCGTGACGTTGCCGCACTTCTGGATCTACGCCACGAGCACGCGGGCCGCGATCGCCGTCAGTGGCCTCGCGTGCGCGGGAGTGGTGGCCGGCAACGTCGTACGGCAGGGCTGGGACGGGGAGTTCTTCACCGGCAACGTCGTCTTCACGCTGATCGGCTATGCGGCGGGCGTCCTGGTCGGACTGGGGCTGCGCCGCATCGCCGAGGACGGCGACGAGCGTGCCCGCCGGCTCGGCGCCGAACTGGAGGGCGCCCGGCTCCGGCTGGCCGAGGCGCACCAGCGCCAGGGGGCGGCGGACGAGCGCGAACGGCTCGCCCGGGAGATCCACGACACCCTGGCCCAGGGCTTCGCGTCCATCGTCGTGCTCGCGGAGGCGGCCCGGTCCGGTCTGGGGACCGATCCCGGCAGGAGTGCGCGGCAGTTGCTCGCGATCGAGAACACCGCACGCGAGAACCTCACCGAGGCACGCGTCCTCGTCGGTGCGGCGCCGCAGAGCGGTGTCGCGAACGGCTCGGTGGCGGACACCCTTCGCCGGACCCTGGACCGGTTCACGGAGGACACCGGGATAGGCCTCGCCTCGGAGCTGCCGGACGTCGCCTGCGACCAGCAGACCCGGATCGCCCTCCTTCGCTGCACACAGGAGTCCCTCGCGAACATCCGCAAGCACGCGGCGGCCTCCACCGTGGAGGTGGTGCTCACGGCGCAGCCGTACGGCGTGGAACTGGAGATCACCGACGACGGCCGCGGCTTCGTGACCGAGGACTCCCACGGCTTCGGACTGAACGGCATGCGCAAACGCCTTGCCGAACTCGGCGGTGAGCTCACCGTCACCAGCTCGGTCGGCGACGGCACCCGCGTGCTCGCCATGATTCCTACGAACGGGCAGGTCTGACATGGCGACAGGTGCAGTGCCGGGGAACAGGCTCCGCGTCGTCGTGGTGGACGACCATACGGTGATGCGCGCCGGGGTCGTCGCCCTGCTGGCCGACGAGCCCACGATCGACATCGTCGGCGAGGCCGACGACGGCCGGGCGGCCGTCGAACTCGTGGAGCGGCTGGAGCCCGACGTGGCGCTGGTCGATCTGCGGATGCCCGTCCTCGACGGGACGAGTGCGACCGCCGAGATCGTCGCGGGGCGGGCCCGGACCCGGGTGCTGATCCTGACCACGTACGACACCGATGCGGAGATCGAGCGCGCGGTCGAGGCCGGCGCGGTCGGCTACCTGCTGAAGGACACCACGCGTGAGCAGCTGGTGGACGCCATCCACTCCGCGTCCCGGGGCGAGACCGTTCTTGCCCCGCGGGTCGCTGCGCGCCTGGTCGCCCGTATGCGCAGGCCCGCCCCGGTGGCGCTGACCAGGCGGGAGGTCGATGTGCTGGGCGCGGTCGCCGACGGCCTGTCCAATGTGGAGATCGGCCGGCGGCTCGTCATCGCGGAGGCGACGGTGAAGACGCATCTGCTGCGGGTCTTCGCCAAACTCGACGTCGGCGACCGTACGCACGCGGTGGTCAAGGCCCTCGATCTCGGGCTGCTGGAGCGACGCCCGTAGGCCCGCCGCTCGTCACACCTGCCCGAGCTCCCACATCAGCACCTCGGCGGCCGTCAGCGCCAGCAGTTCCAGCCCCCGGGAATCCGTGATCCGCGCCGAGTCGCCGGCCGCCAGCTCCTCGCCGTCGAGGCGCACCTCGCCCCGTACGACGTGGACGTAGACGCCCGCCGCGTCGGGCACGGCGGTGCGCTCGCCCTCGGCCTGCCTGCGGACATGGAGCATCGCGCGCGCCTCCGGGAGGGCGTACGGGGTGGAGTCGGCGATCCCGGCGACATGCGTGTACGAGGGCTCCCCGCCGGGTGCCAGCGGGGACAGCCACATCTGAACGAACGTCAGCGGGCATTCCCCGTCATTGCGTTCGACATGCCGCACCCCGCCGGCCGAGCTCAGGTGCTGGACGTCACCCGCCCGTACGACGGTGGCGTGGCCGGCCGAGTCACGGTGGGTGAGCTCGCCCTCGACCACCCAGGTGACGATCTCGGTGTGGCTGTGCGGATGCTCGTCGAAGCCGGCCCCCGGGGCGAGACGCTCCTCGTTGCAGGCCAGGACCGGCCCGAAGCGCAGGTTGTCGGGGTCGTAGAAGCGCCCGAAGGAGAAAGCGTGCAGCGTCTCGATGCCCACGGAGACACCCGGGGCCGGGTCCCCACCGCGGAAGCGGTCGCCGGAGCGGCGTACGTCCATCACGGCTCCACGGTAGCCCTGCGGGGCGACCCGCGGCCCCGCCCCTCCGCACCGCTGCCCCGATAAGGCAGTCTTGTGTCCGTGCCCCGACCCGATCCTGAGCTGCCCGCCGCGAACGCCGCCCATCTGCATGCCGCGACCCTGAAGCGGCTCGAGCAGGCCTCCGGCCGGCTTTCCGCCAACGCCATCGCCCGCATGGACGAGACGCTGCCGTGGTACCGGGCGATGCCACCGGAGAACCGCTCCTGGATCGGTCTGGTCGCCCAGGCCGGAATCGCCGCGTTCACCGAATGGTTCCGGCACCCGGAGGCACCGCAGGCCATCTCCACCGATGTGTTCGGTACGGCTCCGCGCGAGCTGACCCGGGCGATCACACTGCGGCAGACCGTCGAGATGGTGCGCACGACGATCGAGGTGATGGAGACCGCGATCGAGGAGGTGGCGGCTCCCGGCGACGAGTCGGTGCTGCGCGAGGCGCTTCTCGTCTACGCCCGGGAGATCGCCTTCGCGACCGCCCAGGTGTACGCCCAGGCCGCCGAGGCGCGCGGCGCGTGGGACGCACGCCTGGAGTCGCTCGTGGTGAACGCGGTGCTGTCCGGTGAGGCCGACGAGGGTGCCGTGTCGCGGGCCGCGGCTCTCGGCTGGAACTCCCCCGAACACGTCTGCGTCCTCCTCGGCACCGCTCCGGACGGGGACAGCGAGCTCACCGTGGAGGCGATCCGGCGGGCGGCCCGGCACGCCAAGCTCCAGGTCCTGACCGGGGTGCTGGGCAGCCGCCTGGTCGTCATCGCGGGGGGCAGCGACAACCCGTTGAACGTCGCGAAGTCCCTGATCGGCCCGTATGCGGCCGGTCCCGTCGTCGCCGGGCCGGTGGTGCCCGACCTGCTCGCCGCCACCCGGTCCGCGCAGGCCGCCGCCGCCGGACTCAAGGCGTGCTCGGCGTGGCAGGACGCGCCGCGGCCGGTACTGTCCGACGATCTCCTTCCGGAGCGTGCGATGGCGGGCGACCCCGCGGCGCGGGATCAGTTGGTGGAGGAGATCTACAGACCGCTCGAAGAGGCCGGTTCGGCGCTACTGGAGACGCTGAGTGTCTATCTGGAGCAGGCGAGTAGCCTTGAGGGCGCCGCCAGGATGCTGTTCGTGCACCCCAATACCGTGCGCTACCGGCTGCGACGTGTGACCGACGTCACCGGCTGGTCCCCCTCCGACGTCCGCTCCGCGTTCACACTGCGGATCGCCCTCATCCTGGGGCGCTTGGCCGCCGGAGATCCTCAGTCCTAGACTTTTGTCGGACTTCAACAATTCCCCTGACGGTTCTTCGTCCCTGTCCCCACGGGCGTGAGGAGCCGTCCACAAGAGAGAGTGTGAGTGTGCTCGTACTCGTCGCTCCCGGCCAAGGCGCTCAGACGCCCGGCTTCCTGACTCCCTGGCTCGAACTCCCCGGTGCCACCGACCGCATCGCGGCCTGGTCCGACGCCATCGGGCTCGACCTTGCCCACTACGGCACGAAGGCCGATGCGGACGAGATCCGCGACACGGCGGTGGCCCAGCCGCTGCTCGTCGCCGCAGGTCTCCTGTCGGCGGCTGCTCTCGACGCCTCGCCCGGCGTCGTCGCCGGCCACAGTGTCGGTGAGATCACCGCCGCGGCGCTCGCCGGCGTCATCGACGACGAGGCCGCGCTCCGTTTCGTACGGACCCGGGGACTGGGCATGGCCGAGGCCGCCGCGGTCACCGAGACGGGCATGGCCGCTCTGCTCGGCGGCGACCCTGCCGTAACGGTCCCCCATCTGGAGAAGCTGGGGCTCACCCCGGCCAACGTCAACGGTGGCGGGCAGATCGTCGCAGCGGGCACCGCGGCACAGATCGCCGCACTGGCCGAGGACATGCCCGAGGGTGTGCGCCGCGTGGTCGCGCTCAAGGTGGCCGGCGCCTTCCACACGCACCACATGGCTCCGGCCGTGGAGAAGCTGCGTGCCGCCGCCGATGCCCTGACGGTCGCCGACCCGAAGGTCACGTACGTGTCGAACGCCGACGGGAAGACGGTCGCCGACGGCGCCGAGGTCATCTCGCGGCTCGTCGGCCAGGTCGCCAACCCGGTCCGCTGGGACCTGTGCATGGAGACCTTCAAGGAGCTCGGGGTCACGGCCGTCATCGAGGCCGCCCCCGGAGGCACCCTCGTCGGCCTCGCCAAGCGCGCGCTGCCCGGCGTGAAGACCCTCGCGCTCAAGACCCCCGACGACCTCGACGCGGCCCGCGCGCTCATCTCCGAGCACGCAGGCGCCTAAGGAGCCCGAGAGCATGTCGAAGATCAAGCCCAGCAAGGGCGCCCCGTACGCACGGATCATGGGTGTCGGCGGCTACCGCCCGACCCGTGTCGTGCCGAACGAGGTGATCCTCGAGACGATCGACTCGTCCGACGAGTGGATTCGCTCCCGCTCCGGTATCGCCACCCGTCACTGGGCCTCCCCCGAGGAGACCGTGTCGGCCATGTCCGTGGAGGCCGCAGGCAAGGCGATCGCCGACGCCGGGATCACTCCCGAGCAGATCGGCGCCGTGGTCGTCTCCACCGTCTCGCACTTCCAGCAGACCCCGGCGATCGCGACCGACATCGCCCACAAGATCGGCGCGGGCAAGCCTGCCGCCTTCGACATCTCGGCCGGCTGCGCGGGCTTCGGCTACGGCCTCACGCTCGCCAAGGGCATGATCGTCGAGGGTTCCGCGGAGTACGTCCTCGTCATCGGTGTCGAGCGCCTCAGCGACCTCACCGACCTGGAGGACCGCGCGACGGCCTTCCTGTTCGGCGACGGTGCGGGTGCGGTCGTCGTCGGCCCCGCCAAGGAGCCGGCCATTGGCCCCACGGTCTGGGGCTCCGAGGGCGACAAGTCCGGAACGATCAAGCAGACGGTGGCGTGGGACGTCTTCCACGCCGACCGTCCCGAGAAGTTCCCGGCGATCACGCAGGAGGGTCAGGCGGTCTTCCGCTGGGCCGTCTTCGAGATGGCCAAGGTCGCCCAGCAGGCGCTGGAGGCGGCCGGGATCGCTCCGGAAGACCTGGACGTCTTCATTCCGCACCAGGCCAACATGCGGATCATCGACTCGATGGTGAAGACTCTCAAGCTGCCGGAGCACGTCACGGTCGCGCGTGACGTGGAAACCACCGGCAATACGTCGGCCGCCTCGATTCCGCTCGCAATGGAGCGGCTTCTGGCGACCGGTCAGGCCAAGAGCGGCGACACGGCGCTCGTCATCGGCTTCGGGGCGGGTCTCGTCTACGCCGCGACGGTCGTTACCCTCCCCTAGGCACACCGGACCTTTCGGTCCGTACACCCGAACCCCGTAGAAACACATCGAAGGAGCGCCAACATGGCCGCCACTCAGGAAGAGATCGTCACCGGTCTCGCCGAGATCGTCAACGAGATCGCCGGTATCCCGGTCGAGGACGTCCAGCTGGACAAGTCCTTCACCGACGACCTGGACGTCGACTCGCTGTCCATGGTCGAGGTCGTCGTCGCCGCCGAGGAGCGCTTCGACGTCAAGATCCCCGACGAGGACGTCAAGAACCTCAAGACGGTCGGCGACGCTGCCGACTACATCCTGAAGCACCAGGGCTGATCCCAGCCCGTCCCGTGTGTCGCCACCCGGCGGTGGCGCCGCTGATTCACGACCCTCTACACGTGGAGAAGATTTTCCAGTGAGCCCGACCAATCGCACCGTGGTCGTCACCGGTATCGGCGCAACCACTCCGCTGGGTGGCGACTCCGCATCGACCTGGGAAGGTCTGATGGCCGGTCGTTCCGGCGTCAAGCCCCTCGAGGGCGAACGTTTCGCCGAACTGCCTGTCCGGATCGCCGCCCTCGCGGCTGTCGACCCGGGCGACGTCCTGCCCCGCCCCCTCGCCCGCAAGCTGGACCGCTCGGCGCAGTTCGCGCTGATCGCGGCCCGTGAGGCGTGGGCGGACGCCGGTTTCACCGGCAGGGCCGGTGAGGACGAGAAGATCCAGCCCGAGCGTCTGGGCTCGGTCATCGCCTCCGGTATCGGCGGCGTGATCACCCTGCTCGACCAGTACGACGTGCTGAAGGAGAAGGGCGTACGCCGCGTCTCCCCGCACACCGTTCCCATGCTCATGCCCAACGGCCCGGCGGCCAACGTCGGCCTCGAGGTCAACGCCCAGGCCGGTGTCCACACCCCGGTCTCCGCCTGCGCGTCGGGGGCCGAGGCCATCGGGTACGCCGTCGAGATGATCCGCACCGGCCGTGCCGATGTGGTCGTCGCCGGTGGCACCGAGGCGGCGATCCACCCGCTGCCGATCGCCGCGTTCGCCAACATGATGGCGATGTCCAAGAGCAACGACGAGCCCGAGAAGGCCTCACGTCCGTACGACACGGGCCGTGACGGCTTCGTCCTCGGCGAGGGTGCCGGAGTCGTGATCCTCGAGTCCGCGGAGCACGCCGCCGCTCGAGGCGCCAAGGTCTACTGCGAGGTGCTGGGCCAGGGCCTGTCCGCGGACGCCCACCACATCGCGCAGCCCGAGCCGACCGGCCGGGGCATCGCCGCCGCGATGCAGAACCTGCTGGACGCCACGGACCTGAAGCCGTCGGAGGTCGTGCACCTGAACGCGCATGCCACGTCCACGCCGCAGGGTGACATCGCGGAGATCAAGGCACTGCGTGCGGTGCTGGGCGACGACCTGGACCATGTGGCGATCTCCGCCACGAAGTCGATGACCGGTCACCTGCTGGGTGGCGCGGGCGGCATCGAGACCGTGGCGACGGTGCTGGCGCTGCACCACCGGCTGGCGCCGCCGACCATCAACGTCGACAACCTCGACGAGGCGATCGAGGCGGACGTCGTGCGCGGCGAACCGAGGGCACTGCCCGAGGGACCGATCGCCGCGATCAACAACTCGTTCGGCTTCGGCGGCCACAACGTCGTCCTGGCGTTCCGCTCGGTCTGACCCGTGTCACTGCCGCGAGGCCCGCTTCCCACCCCGGGAGGCGGGCCTCCCGCATTGCAGGTGGGGAAAGGGCCACCGGGCCGCCTTCCCGGACCATCCGTTCGACCAGCGAGGTAAGGACATGCACACGACCATCAGTCCGTTCTCACTTGCCCGCTTCAAGGAGAAGAAGCCTCACGGGCGCACGAAGGTCGGCCGGCAGGGCACTTCTCCGGAGTTCGGCGACATCCGAGTGGTGTACCCGGCGGGCCCGGACATGACGAACGCACTCGTCACGGAGGTACGTGGCGGCCTGATCCCCGCTTCCACGTTCGAGACGCGCGGCGTAGCACGCGGACGTGGCGTCCATGCCGACCCTCAACCGTTCGACGCTCCGTGTGGGTGACGCACTGGTGCGCATGCATCGGAACCGGTGGGCGCCCACGCACCGGGGGCGCTCCCTGCACATGACGTATCTGGGCGACGCGTACCGGCTCACGGCGATCGACCGCCGGGCGTACGACCTGTTCCGGCAGCCCGACTCCGACGACCCCGGCGCCGTCATCAGGGTGCGGCAGTCGGGCATCGGGAGCGGCAGGAAGGTGACCGTGCGGGCGACGGGCCGGGTCCTGCCCGGCGACGTCTCCCTGGCGGCTGTCTTCTCCGGAGTCGACCGGTCCGTGCTGACGCGGCGCGGAGCCGTACGGGCCGGCCTCTCGAGGATCTTCGGCTTCTGGGCCGAGTCCCAGGCCTGAGCGGGGCGGGCTCGGCCCCGGGCCGGCACCGGGAGGACAAACGTTTCAGCCAGGCCTGTCCCGGGGCAGGCCTGGCCGGGGCGCGGTCACACCACCTGGTGGAGCCAGCGGACGGGCGCGCCCTCGCCGGCGTGGCGGAAGGACTCCAGCTCGTCGTCCCAGGGCTTGCCCAGGAGCTTGGCGACCTCCGCCTCCAGATCCGTCTCGCCGCTCACGGACCTGGCCAGCGCGGCCCGCAGCCGGTCCTCGGGGATCAGGATGTCGCCGTGCATTCCGGTGACCGCGTGGAAGATGCCGAGGCCGGGCGTGGAGCTGTAGCGCTCGCCCTCCGCCGTGGGGCACGGCTCCGCCGTCACCTCGAAGCGGAGCAGGTCCCAGCCACGGAGTGCCGAGGCGAGCTCGGACGCGGTGCCGGCTCTGCCCTTCCAGGAGAATTCGGACCGCCAGGTACCGGGGGCGGCCGGCTGTCTGATCCAGTCGAGCTGGACCCGCACACCGAGTACGCCCGCCACCGCCCATTCGATGTGCGGGCACAGCGCGCGCGGTGCGGAGTGAACGTACAGGACTCCACGTGTCGTCACCGGGACCTCCAGTGTGGGACGAGGTTCGCCTTCCCCAGCGGCCTCGCGCCCGTACCGCCTCTTCCCGGCCGGTTCCCGAGGTTGTCAACAGTAAACAGCATCGGGAGTGAATCTCCTGAAAAGGGACAGTATGTGACGTGAGATAACTTACCGGAGCTGCCCGTCTCGCATGCGGGCCGGCAAGGCGTCACTGGTTCGACGGGGAAAAGCTACCGTGCGCCGGGGCCGGGCGTGTGACGTACCGTCGGTCCCGGCCCATGATTCCCCCAGCATTCACCCGCGAGGGCGCGCGGGCCCGCCACCTGGGGCTGTGGGTTGTGCCAGGGGCACAATCACCCGTGTGACCGGAGGGGAGACTGGGATGCCTGAGTGTTCGTCACGCCGTCGTGTCCGCGGTGCCGCCGCCGCGCTGACGGCTCTTTCGTTCCTCGGTGCCGTGCTGACGGGCTGCACCGGTGGTTCGTCCGCGACCACGAAGGGCGCGGCCAGGCCGCAGAGCCCGTCCCCCTCGCCGGTACGGGTGTGGGATGTGAGCCCGGCGTCCATCGCCGCCGTGGGGGACTCCATCACCCGGGGCTTCGACGCCTGCTCGGTGTTCGCCGACTGCCCGGAGGTGTCGTGGGCGACCGGCACGGACGACGGGGTCAACAGTCTCGCGGTACGGCTGCTCGGCGCGGCGAAGGCGCCTTCGCACAGCTGGAACCATGCCGTGTCGGGAGCCCGGATGGCCCAGCTGCCGGAGCAGATGGCGCTGGCCTCGAAGGAGAGGCCGGACCTGGTGACGGTGATGATCGGCGCCAATGACGCCTGCCGGGACTCGGTACGGCTCATGACCCCGGTGGCGGACTTCCGGGCCTCGTTCGAGGCGTCGATGCGGCAGTTGCGCGGTGCGGCGCCGAAGTCCCAGGTGTACGTGTCGAGCGTGCCGGACCTCAAACGGCTCTGGTCGACCGGGCGCGGCAACGCGCTGGGCAAGCAGATCTGGAAGCTCGGGATCTGCCGGTCGATGCTGGGCGACGCGGACGACATGGGCACGGCGGCCGTCGCGCGGCGCGACGCGGTGCAGGATCGGGTCGTCGCGTACAACGAGGTCCTGAGGGATGTCTGCGCGAAGGACCTGCGCTGCCGGTACGACGGCGGGGCGGTGTTCGACTACCGGTTCACCGGCGAGCAGCTCAGCCGGTGGGACTGGTTCCACCCCGGCCGTGACGGCCAGGCCAGGCTGGCCGAGATCGCCTACCGCAATGTCACTGCGGCCGGACCCCCCGCGTAAAGTTTGTGATCATGACGACGGGTACAGCGGCACACGGCGAAGACTTCTCCACCCTCGCGGACGGCACCGCCGTACGGCGCTGGACCCTGGAGCGGGACGGCACCCGGGTCCGTGTGCTGACGTACGGCGCCGTCGTGCAGTCGGTGGAGGTGCCCGGCCGGGACGGCACCCGGGCCGGGGTGGCACTCGGGCTGCCGGACGTCGCGGACTACGAGAAGTACACCGGGCCCTACTTCGGCGCCCTGGTCGGGCGGTACGCGAACCGGATCGGGGGCGCCGCCTTCGTGCTCGACGGGCAGACGCACCGGGTGACGCCGAACGAGGGCCGCAACCACGTGCACGGCGGGACCCGCGGCTTCGACAAGCGGGTGTGGGACGCCGAGGAGGTACCGGGCGGCGTGCGGCTCTCCCTGGTCGCCGAGGACGGCGAGGAGGGCTTCCCGGGCCGGCTGGCGGTTTCGGTGACGTACACCCTGGACGAGGGCGGGGCACTGCGGATCGCCTACCGGGCGACGACCGACGCGCCGACCGTGGTGAACCTGACGAATCACACGTACTGGAACCTGGCCGGCGCGGACAGCGGGAGCGCGCTCGGGCACGAACTGCGGCTCGCGGCCGGGCGGATCACGCCCTCGGACGCCGAGTCCATTCCGACGGGCGAGTTCGCTCCGGTGGACGGGACCCGGTTCGACTTCCGGGAGGCGAAGCCGGTGGGCCCGGGGTACGACACCAACTACGTGCTCGACGAGACCGGTGCGGAGCCGGTCGCCGAGCTGTACGACGCCGGCTCGGGAAGGCTGCTGACGGTCCGTACGACGGAGCCGGGTCTGCAGCTGTACACCGCCGACCACTTCGAGGGGCGTCCGTTCGTGGCGTGCGCCGGGATCGCGCTGGAGACCCAGCACTTCCCCGACTCCCCCAACCGTCCGGAGTTCCCGAGCACGGTGCTGCGGCCGGGCGAGGAGTTCGCATCCACGACGGTGTACGGCTTCTCTGTGCGCTGACACCCGGCTCACACCGTGATGACCTGCGTCAACACCGATTCGACAAGATCACCGGCGGGTGAATCGGGGCCGTGGGGGCGCGTCCGCGACTCCCCCGGACCGCCTCACGCAGCAGGGTGATCACCATGACGTTACCCACTGCTGATTCCTCTCCCGTCCTGCCTTCCCGCCGCTCCCTGATCGCGGGCGCCACCGCCGGCGCCGCGGCCCTCGCCGTGACCGCCGCGGCCCCGTCCGCGGGTGCCGCGGCGCCGCGGGCGACAGCCGCCGCGCCCGGATCCGACCGGGAGGCCTGCCTCACCGTCGCCCGCGCCATCCTCGTACGGGACGAGAACGACCGTGACCTGGTGCCTGGTTATCGTGAGGTCCTGCTGGGGAAGGGTCTGCCCCGCACCGCGGCCGCGCGTAAGAAGGTCCTGGTCATCGGCGCGGGACCGGCCGGGCTCACCGCGGCGCGGCTGCTCCACGAGGCCGGTCACACGGTCACCGTGATCGAGGCCAACGGCAACCGCGTCGGCGGCCGCATCAAGACCTTCCGGACGGGCGGCCACGAGAACGCGGAGCAGCCCTTCGCCGATCCGAAGCAGTACGCCGAGGCCGGCGCGATGCGCATCCCGGACAGCCACCCGCTGGTCACCGGACTGATGGCCGCCCTCGGGCTGAAGACCCGCCGCTTCCACCTGGTCGACGTGGGCGGCGAGGGGCGGCCCGCCAACCGCACGTGGATCCATGTCAACGGTGTCCGGGTCCGTCGCGCCGACTACGCGGCGAAGCCGCAGGCGGTCAACAGGTCGTTCGGTGTGCCCGCGGCGTACGAGAGCACGCCCGCCTCGCAGATCGTCCGGGACGCGTTCGCTCCTGTACGCGAGGAGATCGAGGGCAAGGAGGGCAGTGCCCTGGTCGAGGGCTGGGCGACGGTGCTCCAGCGGTACGGGCACTTCTCGATGTTCCGGTACCTGACCGAGGTGGCCAAGCTCGACGAGCGCACCGTCGACCTCATCGGCACGGTCGAGAACATGACCTCGCGCCTCCACCTCGCCTTCCTGCACAGCTTCATCGGGGCCTCGCTGATCAGCCCGGCCACCTCGTTCTTCGAGCTGCCCGACGGCACCGCCACGCTGGCCGACGCCATGTACGCGAAGGTCGAGGACCTGGTCCACCTGGACCGCCGGGCCACCCGGATCAGCCGCACCGAGGACGGCGTGAGCGTCGAGACGGTCTCGGAGGGCCGGGGCGGTCCCGTCGTCCGGGAGACCTTCACCGGCGACCGGGCGATCGTCACGGTGCCCTTCTCCGGGCTGCGGCACATCCCGGTCACGCCCGCGCTCTCCTACGGCAAGCGGCGCGCGATCACCGAGGTCCACTACGACGCGGCGACCAAGGTGCTCCTCGAATTCAGCCGCCGCTGGTGGGAGTTCGACGAGTCGGACTGGAGGCGGGAGCTGGAGACGGTCCGCCCCGGCCTGTACGACGACTACCGGCTGGGCAGGGCGCCGGCCGACGGTTCGCTGCTGGGCGCCCACCCGTCCGTGCCCGCCGGCCACATCCCGCCCGACCAGCGGGTGCACTACGCGGCCTGCCGGGCAACCGCACGCAACCAGCCCGAGGCGGCGCACGTCATCGGCGGCGGCTCGGTGACCGACAACGCCAACCGCTTCATGTACCAGCCCTCGCACCCCGTGGAGGGCAGCGACGGCGGGGTCCTGCTCGCCTCGTACAGCTGGGCCGACGACGCCCTGAAGTGGGACTCGCTGGACGACGACGAGCGCTACCCGCGCACGCTGGGAGGAGTCCAGGACGTGTACGGGCAGCGCATCGAGGTCTTCTACACGGGCATGGGACGCACCCAGTCATGGATGCGCGACCCGTACGCGTACGGCGAGGCCTCGGTACTCCTGCCCGGCCAGCACACCGAGCTGTTCCCCGATGTGCGCACCCCGGAGGGGCCGCTGCACTTCGCGGGCTGCCACACGTCCATCAAGCCCGCCTGGATCGAGGGCGCACTGGAGTCGGCCGTCAGGACCGCCCTGGAGGTCCATGGCGGCTGACCCGCCGGGAACGGCTCAGCGGGCCAGGCCCAGGGTGACGCCGAGGCCGACCAGGACCGAGCCGATCGTGCGGTTCAGGGCCTTCTGGCGGCGCAGCATCGCGGTGCGCAGGTGTGAGTGGGAGAAGAACAGTGCCACCAGACCGAACCACCCGAGGTGGGCGAGCGACATGAACAGCCCGTAGCCCGCCTGCTGCCACAGGGCCGTGTCCGGCCCGACGACCTGGGTGAAGGTGGACACGACGAAGAGCGTGGTCTTGGGGTTCAGCACATTGGTGAGGAAGCCGGTGCGCAGGGCCCCGAGTCCGCTCAGGCTTCGCTTCTCGCCCAGGTCGACGGTGAGGTCGCCGCGGTCCAGGAAGGTGCGGACGCCGATGTAGACGAGGTAGGCGGCACCTGCCAGCTTGATCGCGGTGAACAGGGCGGTGGACGAGGCGATCAGCAGGCCGACGCCGAGCATGGTGTACGTGACGTGGACCAGGACGCCCGCGGCGACTCCGGTGGCCGCGAGCAGGCCGGTCGGACGGCCGTAGAGGTAACTGTTGCGGACGACCATCGCGAAGTCCGCGCCCGGGCTGATGACCGCGAGCACGGTGATGAGGGCGACGGCAACGATCTCGGTCATGGCCGGTTGCTCCTCAGTTCTTGTGAAGGGTGTACGGCGACGGGGCGGGGTCCTGGGCGGGGGGCACCGTGAGGTCGCGGGCCAGCAGCGTGGCCCCGGCGACGGCTCCGGGCATCAGGAGGACGGCGACGAACGGGACCAGGAAGGACAGTGCGAGCGGGACACCGAAGCCGAGCACCAGCATGCGACGCCCGCGCAGCATCGCGAGCCGGTCCTTCAGGACCATGCCGCGGCGCTGGAGTGCCACGGCGGTGAGCTCCTGGGCGAGGAAGTACCCGGTGACGCAGAACCCCAGGGCGGGGACCACGGTCTGCCCGATGACCGGGATGAATCCGAGGGCGAAGAGCAGCACCCCGTACAGCGCGACGCGCAGCAGGATGCGGACGGAGTCGCAGGCGGAGATCCACAGCTCGCGCCAGAGCGGCAGCCCGGACTCGGGCACCTCGCCGCCCTCGCTGCGGTCGACCTCCTCGGAGAGCGACTCGTAGAACGGCTGGCCGACCAGGAGCGTCACCGCGGTGAAGGTGATGACCGCCAGGAACAGTCCGAGGACGAAGACCAGGACGACCAGGGTGTTGCGCAGCAGCCCCAGCCACGGCGAGGACCAGTCGTCGGCGAAGGGGGTGGCCCAGGCGACGAGGTCGTCGCCGCCGTAGCCGAGTCCGACGAGTGCGCCCGCGTACACGACAAGGGTGACGAGGCCGGGCAGCAGACCGAATCCGAACCACCGGCCGTGCCCGAAGGCCCAGCGCTGTCCCTTTATCAAGTAGCCGAAACCCGCCCCGAGATCACTCATACGCGTCAGCGTACTTGCGCGAACCATTGACACTGGCCCGGGCCCGTCATTACCGTCACGCCAGCATTTCGAACGAGTGACGAAATACCGAACAGTCGAGAGGTAACAGCCGTGCGTATCACCGGAATCAGCACGCATGTCGTCGGCACGCCCTGGCGCAACCTCACCTATGTCCAGGTTCACACCGATGAGGGGCTCACCGGTGTCGGCGAGACGCGGATGCTGGGGCGCACGGATGCGCTGCTCGGTTATCTGCGCGAGGCCTCGGCCAATCACATCACCGGGTCCGATCCTTTCGCGGTGGAGGACCTCGTGCGCCGCATGAAGTACGGCGACTTCGGGCGGGCCGGGGAGATCGTGATGTCCGGCATCGCGGTCATCGAGATGGCGTGCTGGGACATCAAGGGCAAGGCCCTCGGGGTCCCGGTCTGGCAGCTGCTCGGCGGGAAGGTCACCGACCGGGTCAAGGCGTACGCGAACGGCTGGTACACCACCGAGCGCACCCCCGAGGCGTACCACGAAGCGGCCCAGGCGGTCGTCGAGCGCGGCTACCGCGCCCTGAAGATCGACCCCTTCGGTACGGGGCACTTCGAGCTCGGCCAGGAGGAGACCCGGTACGCGGTGTCCCTGATCGAGGCCGTACGGGACGCCATCGGGCCCGACACCGAGCTGATGCTCGAGATGCACGGGAGGTTCAGCCCGTCGACGGCGGTGCGGATCGCCCATGAGATGGCGCCCTTCGAGCCCGCCTGGCTGGAGGAGCCGGTGCCGCCGGAGAACCTCAAGGCGCTGAGCAAGGTGGCGGAGAAGGTCGATCTGCCGATCGCGACCGGTGAGCGCATCCACGACCGGACCGAGTTCCGTGAGCTCTTCGAGTCGCAGGCCGTCGACATCATCCAGCCCGACGTGGGCCACATCGGCGGCATCCTGGAGGCCCGCAAGCTCGCCGCGACCGCCGAGACCCACTACACGCTGATCGCCCCGCACAACGTGGGCGGCTCCGTACTGACGGCGGCCAGCCTCCAACTGGCCGGCTGCACACCCAACTTCAAGATCCTCGAGCACTTCAACGACTTCGCGGACGCCGACATCAAGAAGGTCGTCAAGGGCGCACCGCACGTCGATCCCGCCACGGGCTGTTTCGAACTCTCCCACGCCCCCGGGCTCGGCGTGGAGCTGGATGTGGACGCCGCTGCCGAATTCCCGCAGCAGCAGGCGCGGTTCGACCTGTGGGCGGACGGCTGGGAGAAGAGGCAGCCGAAGTGACCCCGCTCTCGCGCTCGTTGACCATCGAGCGGCCCGGCAGCCACCGGCTCTCCGAGGGGCCCGTCCTGGAGCCGGGCCCCGGCGAGGTCCGGGTGCGGGTCGCCGCGGCCGGAATCTGCATGAGCG
Organism: Streptomyces sp. NBC_00887; assembly: GCF_045207585.1. NCBI lineage: Bacteria > Bacillati > Actinomycetota > Actinomycetes > Kitasatosporales > Streptomycetaceae > Streptomyces > Streptomyces sp. NBC_00887. Next base: position 7,534,444 of record NZ_CP108788.1, on the reverse strand, counting down.
ACCGCGAGGTGTACGACGGCCACCGGGACCCGGCCTATGTGCGCTATCCGGTCGTGCCCGGTCACGAATGGTCGGGGACCGTCGACGCGGTGGGCGAGGGTGTCGATCCCGCGCTGCTCGAGCGGCGCACGGTCGCCGAGGGCTTCCGGTCCTGCGGGCGCTGCGAGCGGTGCCGGTACGGGGAGACCTCCCTGTGCACGGAGGGGTACGACGAGACGGGGTTCACCCGGCCCGGCGCGTTCGCCGACCATGTGGTGGTCCCGGCCCGGCTGCTGCACCTGCTCTCCGACGACGCCGATCTGCGGGCCGCGGCTCTGCTGGAGCCCGCCGCGGTGATCGCGGCGGCGGTGCGGGCCGGGGATCCCGAGCCCGGTGAGCGAATCGCGGTACTGGGGGCGGGGACGCTGGGGCTGCTCGCGGTCCAACTGCTGGCGGCGGTGTCGCCCTCGGAGTTGACCGTGATCGACCCGCGGGAGGAACGGGCTTCCCTGGCGCTGGACTTCGGGGCGGGCGAGGCCCGCACTCCGAAGGAGGCGGAGGAGGTGCGGGGCCGCTACGACCTGGTCGTGGAGACCGCCGGCGCCCCGTCCACCGCTGCCGACGCGTGCCTGCTCGCACGGCGCGGCGGGCGGGTGGTGCTCACCGGTATGTTCGCCCCGGGGGCCGTGGGCATCGATCCGGTGCACCTCTCGCTGAGCCAGCTCACCGTGCGCAGTGTCTTCGGGGCGCCGTCGGCCGCCTGGTCGTACGCGGTGCGGGCGTTCACGGCCGGGCTTCTCGATCCGGCGCCGCTGATCACCCATGAGTTCCCGCTGGAGCGGTTCGCCGAGGCGGTGGCGCTGGTCGGCGCCGGGGGTCCGGAGACCGGGAAGGTACTGCTGCGCCCGTGACGGTTCCGCCTCTGGACGCCCCGAACCCGCGCGTACCGGCACACTCCATGATCCGAACTTCGTCCGAAACACCGAACATGAAGGACCAGTCGTGAACGACGTCTCAGTCTCTTCCCCTGGTGCCATCGGCCCGCGCCGTCCCGGCGACGCCGTACTCACCGCGCTCGGACTCGGCGCCGCGCCCCTGTCCCCCGCCGACGCCTCTCCCCACTCCTTCCCCGACGGCGGGAGCTGGCGCACCGAGGTGCCGTCCGTGGAGGGGCCGGAGGCCCTCGGTGTCGTCCTGAAGGAGTCCGCCCGTCTCGGCGTCCCCGTGCACCGCATCAGTCAGGGCAGCGGCATCTGGATGCTGACGGACGCGGAGATCACCGAGATGGTGGAGGGCTGCGCCGAACGCGACATCGAGCTCTGCCTGTTCACCGGTCCGCGAGGCACCTGGGACACCGGCGCCTCGGTCCGTACCGACTCCGGCGGCGCCGGGCTGCGCTCCCGGGGCCACGACGCCCTGGCCGGCTGTGTCGAGGACGCCCTGCGCGCCACCGGGCTGGGAGTCACCTGCCTGCTCGTGGCCGACGAGGGGGTCCTGTGGACCTTGCACCGGATGCGTGAGCAGGGCCTCCTGCCCGCCGACACCACGTTCAAGGTGTCTGCCCTGATCGGACCGGTGAATCCCGCCTCGTACGCCGTGTTCGAGCAGCTCGGCGCGGACTCGATCAACATTCCGTCCGACCTGTCGCTCGCCCAGTTCACCGAGATCCGCCGGGTCTCCCGGGCCCCGATGGACCTCTACATCGAGGCACCGGACGACCTCGGCGGCTACGTGCGGATGTACGAGGCGGCCGAGCTGGTACGCCGCGGCGCCCCCATCTACCTGAAGTTCGGCCTCTCCAGGACCCCCGGCATCTACCCCTACGGCCATCAGCTGCGCGACGTCGCACTGAACTCCGCCCGCGAGCGCGTCCGGCGCGGCCGCCTCGCCCTCGATCTGCTGGCCCGGCACGGCGCCGACGGCGACATGTCGCCGCTCGGCTCCCGCCTTCCCGGCCGGCTCAACCGGTTCCCTCTCACCCCGAAGGACTGACCATGCGCACCACACGAGCCGCAGCTGCAGCAACCGTCATCGCACTCTCCCTCGCTCTCGCCGCCTGCGGGCAGAGCGGCGAGGGCGGCAGCAAGGAGGAGAAGAAGGGCGGCGAGGGATCCACCGTCGGCATCGCGATGCCGACCAAGTCCTCCGAGCGCTGGATAGCCGACGGCAAGAACATGGCCGCCGAGTTCAAGAAGCTCGGCTACAAGACCGATCTGCAGTACGGCGAGGACGACGTCGACCAGCAGGTCTCGCAGATCGAGAACATGATCACCAAGGGTGTGGACGTCCTGGTGGTCGCGGCCATCGACGGCCGCGCGCTGGGTGACGTGCTGCGCCAGGCGGGAGAGCAGGGCGTCAAGGTCATCTCCTACGACCGGCTGATCCTCGGCACCGAGGACATCGCGTACTACGCCTCCTTCGACAACGAGAAGGTCGGCGAGCTGCAGGCCGGGTACATCATCGAGAAGCTCGGACTGAAGGACGGCAGCGCGAAGGGCCCCTTCAACGTCGAGCTGTTCGCCGGGTCGCCGGACGACAACAACACCCGGTACTTCTTCCAGGGCGCCTGGAAGACCCTCAAGCCGTACATCGACAAGAAGCAGATCGTCGTCCGCTCCAAGCAGACGAAGCTCGACCAGGTCACCACCCTGCGCTGGGACGGCGGCACCGCCCAGAAGCGCATGGACGACCTGCTCACCAGCGCGTACTCCTCGGCCCAGGTGGACGCGGTGCTCTCGCCGTACGACGGCATCTCGATCGGCATCATCTCCGCGCTCAAGTCGGACGGTTACGGCACGAAGGCCAAGCCCTACCCGGTGGTCACCGGACAGGACGCCGAGGTCGCCTCGGTGAAGTCGATCATCGCGGGCCAGCAGACGCAGACCGTCTACAAGGACACCCGGGCGCTCGCCAAGCAGGCCGTGCAGATGGCGGACGCCGTGCTGAACGACAAGAAGCCCGAGGTCAACGACACCACCACGTACAACAACGAGAAGAAGGTCGTGCCGTCCTTCCTGCTCGACCCGGTGAGCGTCGACAAGACCAACTACCAGGCCGAGCTGGTGGACTCGGGCTACATCAAGGAGAGCGACCTCAAGTGAGCGGGCCAACGGGCGGCAGCGGACCCGTCCTTCAGATGCGGTCCATCGTCAAGACCTTCCCCGGGGTCAGGGCCCTCTCCGATGTCTCGCTGACCGTCGCCGAGGGCGAGGTGCACGCGATCTGCGGGGAGAACGGGGCCGGCAAGTCGACCCTGATGAAGGTCCTCAGCGGCGTGCACCCGCACGGCAGTTACGAGGGGGACATCCTCTTCCGCGGCGAGCCCTGCGCCTTCAAGGACATCCGGGCCAGCGAGGCGCGCGGCATCGTGATCATCCACCAGGAACTCGCCCTGGTGCCGTACCTCTCCATCGCCGAGAACCTCTTCCTCGGCAACGAGCACGCGCGCCGCGGCGTCATCGACTGGAACGAGACGCTCCGGCACGCGGCGGCGCTGCTGAAGCGGGTCGGTCTGGACGAGCACCCGCAGACGCGGGTCGCCGACCTCGGGGTCGGCAAGCAGCAGCTCGTGGAGATCGCGAAGGCGCTGGCCAAGGAGGTGCGGCTGCTGATCCTGGACGAGCCGACCGCCGCGCTCAACGACTCGGACAGCGAACGGCTCATCCGGCTGATCAAGGAGCTGAAGGGCCAGGGCATCACCTCGATCATCATCTCGCACAAACTGGGCGAGATCGCCGCCGTGGCCGACTCGGTGACCGTCATCCGGGACGGCCGCACGGTCGAGACCCTGGACGTGGCGGCGGAGTCGACCACCGAGGACCGGATCATCCGCGGCATGGTCGGGCGCGATCTCGACCACCGCTTCCCGCCCCGTTCTCCGTACGAGGGCGAGTCCGGGGCCCACCCCGCCCTGGAGATACGCGACTGGACGGTGCACCACCCCATCGACCAGCACCGCAAGGTCGTCGACGGTGTCTCCGTGGAGGTCCGGCGCGGCGAGATCGTCGGGATCGCCGGACTGATGGGCGCCGGCCGGACCGAGCTCGCGATGAGCGTCTTCGGCCGGTCCTACGGCCGCGGCATCAGCGGCCGGGTCCTGAAGGACGGCCGGGAGATCCGCACCCGTACGGTTCCCGAGGCCATCAAGCACGGCATCGCGTACGTCACCGAGGACCGCAAGCAGTACGGCCTCAACCTCATCGACACCATCGGCCGCAACATCAGCCTCAGCGCCCTGGGGAAGGTGGGGCGGCGCGGCATCGTCGACGAGCACGAGGAGACCCGGGTCGCCGAGTCGTACCGCACCTCGATGAACATCAAGGCCCCGACCGTCTTCGAGCAGGTGGGCCGGCTCTCCGGCGGCAACCAGCAGAAGGTCGTCCTCAGCAAGTGGATCTTCGCGGGTCCCGATGTGCTGATCCTGGACGAGCCGACCCGGGGCATCGACGTCGGCGCGAAGTTCGAGATCTACACCGTCATCGACAAGCTCGCCGCCGAAGGGCGGGCGGTCGTCCTCATCTCCTCGGAACTGCCTGAACTGCTCGGCATGTGCGACCGCATCTACACGATGTCCGCAGGCCGGCTCACCGGGGAGGTCCCGCGTGCGGAGGCCACCCAGGAGGTTCTGATGCGCCACATGACCAGCGACAAGAGGTAACGGAACATGTCCACGGCCACCACCGAAACACCGAAGAGCCCGGGGCCGTCCCGGCCCGGGTCCGGTTCCGCGTCGTCCACGCGCGCACTGCTCCTGGACGCCGCCCGGCGCAACATGCGCCAGTACGGCATGCTCATCGCGCTCGGCCTGATCGTCGCGCTGTTCGGGATATGGACCGACGGCGTCCTGCTCAGGCCGAACAACGTCACCAACCTGGTCCTCCAGAACAGCTACATCCTGGTCCTGGCCATCGGCATGATGATCGTGATCATCGCCGGCCACATCGACCTGTCCGTCGGCTCCCTGGCGGCCTTCGTGTCGGCGGCCTGCGCCGTGATGATGGTCGAGCACGATGTGCCGTGGGTCCTCGCCCTGGTCCTCGCGCTCCTCCTGGGAGCCGTCGCGGGCGCGTGGCAGGGCTTCTGGATCGCGTACGTGGGCATCCCGTCGTTCATCGTGACGCTCGCCGGGATGCTGCTCTTCCGCGGCGGCACCCAGATCCTGCTCGGCAGCCGCTCCATCGGACCGTTCCCCGAAGGCTTCCAGAAGATATCCACCGGATACCTGCCGGAGCTCGGCCCGGAGACCAACTACCACAACCTGACGCTGGTCCTCGGGTTCATCGTGCTGGCCGTGGCGCTGCTCCAGGAGGTCCGCGACCGCAACCGGCAGAAGGAGTACGCGCTCGAGGTCCTGCCCCGCAACATCTTCCTGGCCAAGTGCGTCGCCATCGCGGCGGCCGTCCTGGCGTTCACCATGACGCTGGCCAGCTACCGCGGTGTCCCGGTCGTCCTGCTGCTGCTCGCCGTGCTGCTCATCGGCTTCGGATACCTCATGCGCAACGCGGTCATCGGCCGCCATGTGTACGCGCTCGGCGGCAACCAGGCTGCGGCAAAGCTCTCCGGGGTCAAGGACAAGCGGGTCATCTTCCTGGTCTTCGTCAACATGGGCGTCCTGGCCGCGCTGGCCGGAGTCGTCTACGCGGCCCGGCTGAACGCGGGCGTCCCGCAGGCAGGCACCAACTTCGAACTGGAGGCCATCGCCGCCGCGTTCATCGGCGGCGCCTCGATGAGCGGCGGCGTCGGCACGGTCTTCGGCGCGGTCATCGGCGGCCTGGTCCTCGGCGTACTGAACAACGGCATGTCCCTGGTGGGCATCGGTACTGACTACCAGCAGGTGATCAAGGGCTTCGTACTGCTGGCCGCGGTCGGCTTCGACGTCTGGAACAAGCGCAAGGTCGGCTCGTAGCACCCTCCTTCGAGAGGGAGTTGCCTCGTGAACCGCACCGGCGGACGCGCAGGCGCCGTGTCCCGGTGACACGTACCGCCGCACCTGGAGCGGCGCCCCGCTGCGGGGCGCCGCTCCTTGCTGTCAGGCCAGCCGGATCATGTTCCAGGACATCGGTTCCAGGGTGGCCCTGAGCGTGCCGCCGGCGAGCACGGTGCCTTCGGCGGCGTGCGGGGCGACCCGCTCGGGCTCGGCGAGGGTGTTGCGGGCCTCCGGGTCCGCGTCGGCGACGACCAGGTGCTCGGCGACCTGCTCCAGGCCCAGTCCCGCCAGGGCCACTTCGAGCGGCAGGGCGGTGTCCTGGCTGCGGTTGACCGCGAAGACGGTGACCGCCCCGGAGCCGGGGTCGCGCACGGCGGTGGCGTGCAGCAGATCCGCCTCGCCGTACTTCGCCGTCGCGTACGTGGGTGAGTCCACCCGTACGTCCAGGACCTGGCCCCGTCCGTGCCGCGCGGCCTGGGCGAAGGGGAAGAAGGTCGTCTGGCGCCAGGCGGGACCGCCGGGCTCGGTCATGATCGGAGCGATCACGTTGACCAGCTGGGCGAGGCAGGCGACGGTGACCCGGTCGGCGTGGCGCAGCAGCGCGATGAGGAGGCTGCCGAGGACGACTGCGTCCGTGACGCTGTAGTTGTCCTCCAGCAGCCGCGGGGCCTCGGGCCAGTCGAGCGGGTTCTCCGCCGCGTCCTGCTGGAAGCGGGCCATGTACCAGACGTTCCACTCGTCGAAGGAGAGATTGATCTTCTTCGTCGACTTGAGGCGGGCACCGATGTGGTCGCAGGTGGCGACGACGCTCTCGATGAAGGACTCCATGTCCACGGCCGAGGCGAGGAAGGAGCCGCGGTCGCCGTCGGTCTCCTCGTAGTAGGCGTGCAGGGAGACGTAGTCGACGAGGTCGTACGTCTCGGCCAGCACCGTCGCCTCCCATGCCGCGAACGTCGGCATGGAGCGGCTGGAGGAGCCGCAGGCGACGAGTTCGACGGACGGGTCGATCTGGCGCATCGCGCGGGCCGTCTCGGCCGCGAGGCGCCCGTACTCCTCCGCGGTCTTGTGGCCGGTCTGCCAGGGGCCGTCCATCTCGTTGCCCAGGCACCACAGTTTGATCCCGAAGGGGTCCTTGTCGCCGTGCGCGATGCGTCGGTCGGACAGTTCGGTGCCGGACGGGTGGTTGGCGTACTCCTGGAGCTGGATGGCTTCCTGGACGCCGCGGGTGCCGAGGTTGACGGCGAGCATAGGCTCGGCCTGCGGGCCGACCTTCCGGAGGAAGCCGATGTACTCGGAGAGTCCGAAGCGGTTCGTCTCGGTGGAGCGCCAGGCCAGATCGAGGCGGCGGGGCCGCTCGTCGACGGGGCCGACGCTGTCCTCCCAGAGGTAGCCGGACACGAAGTTGCCGCCCGGGTACCGGATGGCGGTGACGCCGAGCTCGCGGACGAGGTCCAGGACGTCGGTGCGCAGCCCGGCCCCGTCCGCGGACGGGTGGCCCGGCTCGTGGATGCCGTCGTAGACGCAGCGGCCGAGGTGTTCGACGAAGGATCCGAAGAGCCGGGGGTCGACCTCGCCGACGGTGAAGGCGGGGTCGAGGGTGAAGCGCGCGGTGCGGGTCATGACTTCCTCACGGGTCGACCGGTCTTGTTCGATATATCGAATGGTGCTCGTAACTTCGAACGGACCGTAGGGTCCACGCTCCGTGAAGGTCAATGCTCTTGCGCGTTTCCACGGCCGGACACGGCCGGACACGGCCGGACAGCCGGACACGGCCGGGGCGGACGACCCCCGTCAACGGCCGAGGGCCGCACCCCTTCACGGGATGCGGCCCTCGGTCGTACGTGCGGTACCTGGTCAGGCGACGGACAGCTCGACCTTGATGTTGCCGCGGGTGGCGTTCGAGTACGGGCACACCTGGTGCGCCTTCTCGACGAGCGACTGGGCGGTGACCCGGTCGACGTCCGGATGGAGGCGGTGATCGCCACCTCCAGGCCGAATCCGCCGGCTGCGGTCCTGCCGACGGAGACCGACGCGGTCACCGTCGAGCCGGTGATGTCCGCCATCTCCTTGCGGGCGACCACGCCTGGCGCTCCCTGGAAGCAGGCGCTGTAGCCGGCCGCGAAGAGCTGCTCGGGGTCGGTGCCCGCGCTGCTGCCGCCCATCGCCGGCGGGTTGACGACGACGTCGAGGTTGCCGTCGTCGGAGGAGACGCGGCCGTCACGGCCGTTTTCCGCGGGTGGCGACAGCGGTGTTGGCCACGTCTATGTGCTCATGGTCATGCCCCGGGGAATCCCTTGTCGATGCGCCGCGACTCGCACCCACGGACCGCGGCGACCTGCACCGAGACTAACGGGTGGTGTCGAGCGAGACGATCATCTTGCCGGTGTTCTCGCCGCGCAGGAGGCCGAGGAACGCGTCGAAGCCGTTCTCGATGCCCTCGACCTTCGTCTCGTTGTACTTGAGCTCACCGGAGGCGAGCCAGCCGGCGACCTCCTGGACGAACTGCGGCTGGAGCGCGGCGTGATCGCCGACGAGGATGCCCTGCAGGCGCAGCCGCTTGCCGATGACGAGGGCGAGGTTGCGCGGGGCGGGGGTGGGCTCGGTGGCGTTGTACTGCGCGATCATTCCGCAGATGGTGGCGCGGCCGTGCACGTTGAACGAGGAGAGCGCGGCCTCCAGGTGCTCGCCGCCGACGTTGTCGAAGTAGACGTCGATGCCGTCCGGGGCGGCCTCGCGGAGCTGGTCCCTGACGGGGCCGTTCTTGTAGTTGAAGGCCGCGTCGAAGCCGTACTCCTCGACGAGGAGCTTGACCTTCTCGTCGGAGCCGGCCGAACCGATGACCCGGGAGGCGCCCTTGATCTTCGCCATCTGGCCGACCTGGCTGCCGACCGCACCGGCGGCGCCGGAGACGAACACGGCGTCGCCCTCCTTGAAGGAGGCGACCTCGAACAGGCCCGCGTAGGCGGTGAGCCCAGGCATGCCGAGCACGCCGAGGTAGGCGGAGAGCGGGGCGAGCGAGGCGTCGACCTTCACCGCGTGCCTGGCCGGGACCGAGGCGTACTCACGCCAGCCGAGGCCGTGCAGGACGTGGTCGCCGACCGCGAATCCCTCAGCCTCGGAGGCGATGACCTCGCCGACCGCGCCGCCGTCCATCGGGTGGTCGAGCTTGAAGGGCGGGGTGTACGACTTCACGTCGTTCATCCGGCCCCGCATGTAGGGGTCGACCGAGAAGTGCAGGTTGCGGACGAGGACGCGGCCCTCACCGGGAGCAGTCACCGGCGCCTCGCGCAGCGCGAAGTCCTTGGCCTCGGGCCAGCCGTGCGGGCGGGCGACAAGGTGCCATTCACGACTGGTCGTGGGAAGTGCTGCAGACATGGCTCGGGTTCTCCTCGGCGCTCACGGGACGGGAAGCAGAAAATGCTTCATGACATGAAACAACCATGCGCCCAGATATTTCACCTTGTCAAGTAATTGCGTATCCTGGACGTCATGGCCACCTCACGTACGGATCCTCTGACCCTCGAAGTCATCGAGCTCATCGGTGGCGTCGTGGCGCGCTACCACGAGGAGTACGACAGGGCCGCGGCGACACACACGCTGACCGGTGCGCAGGCCAGGGTCCTCGGGCTCCTCTCCCTCCAGCCGATGCCCATGCGCAGGATCGCCCAGAAACTCAAGTGCGAACCGTCGAACATCACGGGCATCGTCGACCGTCTGGAGCTCCGCGGCCTGGTGGAGCGCCGCCCCGACCCGTCCGACCGGCGGGTGAAGCTGGCCGCCCCGACGGAGGACGGCATCCGGACGGCGAGGCAGCTGCGGGACGCGCTCGACTTCGCCAGGGAACCGCTCGCCGAGCTGTCGGACGCGGAGCGGTCGGTGCTGCGGGACCTGCTGCGCCGGATGCTCGGGACGGACGCGGACGCGGACACGGGCTCGGACGCGACCGGGGACTCCGGGGCCGCGGCCCTGTAGTGCTTCGTCAGGGCCTGGCGCGAGGCCTGCGGTGCCTCAGGTGCAGAACCACAGCCACCGGGTGCACGTCTCGGACGGTGACGGGGTGGGGGCGGCGTCCTTCGTGGGTTCCGGCTGCGCCGGGCCGGATGTCGGCTCCCCGGGACTCGACGGATCGGCCGGCGCCTCGGTGTCGTCCGGATCCGGGGGCGACGGGGAGGGCGGGGTGTCCGCCGGAGCGGAGGCCGACGCGGACTTCTCCGGTGAGGGGGAGCCGCTCGGTTCCTCGCCGGCTCCGTCGCTGTGGGAGTCACCGGCCGGGATCACGGGGGAGCTGTCCACCGGCGCCGCGTCGCCGGGCACCTCGCTCGCCCGCAGTTCCGGGACGGAGTCGACCGCGGCGGTCGTCGACTCGCTCACGTAGTCGGCGGCGCCGTCGTCGCCGTCCGGTTCGATGGCCAGCTCGGCCAGGCTCAGCGCGCCGACGGCGAGCACGACGCCGATCCCGGTCAGCAGGATCCCGCGGCCGCGGCGGCGGCGTGCACGACGGCCACGCCCTTGGGCGGCGGCGACGCGGGTACGGCGGCGGTGCCCTCCGGACCCGTAGGTCTCGAGGGTTTCGCCCGGCTGTTCCGGCTCGTGACCGGAGTGGAGCGGGTCGGCGTAGGGGGCCGGCGCGTCGGCGGGTGTTCCGCAACCGGCGCAGGCCAGGGCGCCGTTGAGGTGCCGTCGGCACGGGTGGCAGTAATCCATGGCGCCCGCAGACTAGACGCGCGAGGAACAACGGAGGAAGCCGCTCAGGTGAGGATCCTGTGTGGAAGCTCTGATTCCGAAGCGCGCCGCCCGATACGCGTGAGACGCGGCAGGATGGGCGCCATGACCGCTCCCGCCCCGTTCGGGCCGCTCCAGTTCCAGCTCGTCCTGCTGCGCCGGATGGCCGATCACCAGCCGGATCTGGTGGAGGACGCCCGCCATGAGCTGAGCGCCTCGCTCGCCGACATGCGGGAGGCGAACCGGCGCTGGCAGGCCATGCTCCGCGCCCCCCGCGGCCGGGGCGCGCTGCGCCGCTACCGCTCGGTGCTCGGCGAGCCCGAGAGCTCGGTACGCCGCAAGGTCGGAGACCTGGAGTGCGACGCGATGTTCTGGCCGCTGCCCCTCTGGCCTGATCTGCGGTTCGAGGTGATGGCGGGTCCCGGCGGGGCCGTATGGAACGAATGGCTGGTCCGGGCCCCTGGGGCGGCCGGGCCCGAGCTGCGCACGACCGGGGACCTGCGCCCCTGGTCGTGCACCGTGGACGAGGTGGCCCGCGCCTTCGCTCCGGTCCGTCCGATGGAGGGCAGCGCACCGACCCGGTGGGCCCTCGCCGTCACCGACCCCGTCGACCACCGGCCGTACGTCGCCGAGTTCACCTGGGGCCTGTTCCAACGGCTGCTCCCCGGCCTCGCCTGAGGTCTGGCGACCCGTCAGCACCGGGTCCCCCCTACGGCTCACCCAGCGCGCGCGGCGCCCTCCCCGGCGCGACGATGCCAGGAGAGCCGGCTGCCGCCGGTACCCCCGTCAGCGCTCTCGGGAGAACCTGCCGTGACCGTCAGTCTTGAGCAGTTGCGCCGTTGCCATGTCGCCGTCGACCTCGGGGCCGCGAGGACCCGCGTGTACATCAAGGGAGTGGGTCTCGTCGTCGACGAGCCCAGTGTCGCCGCCGTGAACACCCGTACCGGATCCCTCATCGCCGTCGGCGCCCTCGCCGAACAGATGACCGGCCGTACGCCCGCGTACATCCGGGTGGTCCGCCCGGTCTCCGGCGGGACCGTCGTCGACATCGAGATGGCCCAGCGCATGCTGCGCCACCTCCTCGGCGAGAAGCTCCGCCGCCAGCTGCGCCGCAAGCCGCGGCTGCGCGCGGCCGCCTGCACCCCGCACGACGCCGATCCGCTGGCCCAGAGAGCCACCGTCGAGACCCTCGTCGGGCTCGGTGCGCGCCGGGTGGAGCTGGTCGACACCCTGATCGCGGCGGCCGTCGGCTGCGGGCTGCCGGTGGAACAGCCCACCGCCACCATGATCATTGTGTGCGGGGCGGCGACCACCCAGATCGCGGTGCTCTCGCTCGGCTCGATCGTGACGGCCGTACGCATCCCGATCGGCGGCGAGGCCATCGACCACGCGGTGATCCAGCACCTGCGCCAGTACCACGAGCTGATGCTGCCCAGCCAGTCCGTGCGGCCCCTGCAGGTGGCGCTCAGCGGCAACGGTCTGACCCTGAACGGCCCGGAGACGACGGAGATCCACGGCCGTGACGTGGCCACCGGCCTGGCCCGATCGGTGCAGGTCGACACCGCCGCCGTACGCAAGGCGATCCACGCCCCGCTCACCGCCGTGCTCGACGGCCTGGGCAAGGTGCTGCGCGACTGCCCGCCCGATCTCGTGGCGGACATCGCGGACTCCGGGATCATGATGGTCGGCGGCAGCGCCCTTCTTCCCGGGCTCGACCAGATGCTGCGCGACGCCACCGGGGTGCCCGTGCACATCGCCGAGCGGCCCGATGTGTGCTCCGTGCTCGGCCTCGGCGCCATGCTGGACGGCAAGGTCCAGCCGCTGGTCCTCAGCCCGCTCGTCGGCTGAGCGCCGACGGGGTTCCCTGTGGCCGAGGCAGAACTCGAACTGCGCACCACGCTCCAGCACATCGTGGACACCGCCGCGGCACTGACCGGGGCACGGTACGGCGCCCTGAGCATCCTCGAACCCGAACACCGCCGGGTCACCGACCTGTTCACCACCGGGCTGACCGACGCCGAGCGCCTCAGGATCGGCCGTCTTCCGGACGGTCACACGGGAATCCTGGGTGTACTCGTCGACGATCCGCAGCCACTGCGCCTGGACGATCTGACGGCCGATCCGCGCTCCTCGGGCATGCCGCCCGGACACCCTCCGATGCGCTCCCTCCTCGGGGCCCCCGTCCGGGTGCACTCCGAGGTGCTCGGCAGCCTCGTCGTCACCGAGCGGGGCTCGGGGCGCTTCACCGACACGGATCTGGCGCTGCTGAGGCTGCTCGCCTCCCAGGCCGGTGCGGCGATCGGCGGTGCCCATCTGTACGAGTCGGCGCGGCAGCGGGAGCGGTGGATCGAAGGGTCCGCCGCGGTCACCCGGGCGCTGCTGACCGGCACCGCCACGGCGGACGCCCTGACGACGGTCGCCGAACGGGCCAGGATGCTGGCAGGGGCATCGGCCGGGGTGATCCTCCAGCCGACCGGGGACGGCGGAATGGAGATCGTCGTCGCCTCCACGCTCGATGATCCGGCCGGTCTCGTCGGCACGGTCATCGAGCGCGGCTCCCCCGTCCTCGTCCAGTTGCTGGGCGGTGAGGAGGTCTTCATCGAGGATTCGGCCACCGACCCGCGGATGACGACGCACGTGCGCTCCCGCTTCGGACCCAGCATGATGCTGCCGCTGCAGAGCGGCGGCCGGCTGATCGGCACACTCGCCCTCCCCCGGCGGCGCGGCGACCGCCCGTACACGGCGGTGGACCGGCTGCTGGCGTCGCAGTTCGCCTCCCAGGCGGCCCTGGCCCTGGTGATGGCGGACGCCCAGCACTACCGGGAGCAGCTCGCGGTCTACGAGGACCGTGACCGGATCGCCCGCGATCTCCACGACCTCGTCGTGCAACGGCTGTTCGCCACGGAGATGATGCTGGAGTCGACCCGCCGCAAGGACGTGTCGGGGGACAGCGGGACCGATGAGCTGCTCGGCAGGGCCGTCGACGAACTGGACTCCACCATCCAGGAGGTCAGGACGGCGATCTTCGCGCTCCAGCAGCCGCCCGCCGACGCCCCCACCACCTTCCGCGGCAAGGTGCTGCGCGAGACCGGCGGTGCGGCGGCGGTGCTGGGCTTCCAGCCGTCGGTGCACTTCGCGGGGGCGGTGGACGCGCTGGTGCCGGAAACGGTGGAGGAACCCCTGCTCACCATGCTGCGCGGGGCGCTGGCCACCGCGCACCGGCGTGCGGCGGTGTCGGCCATCGAGGTCGAGGTGGACGCGACGGCGCGGGAGCCCGACGGGCGCGCGGCGGTTCGCCTCGTGGTGGCCGACGACGGGCGTGCCGAGGACGGCACGCGGTCGCCGACCGTCATTTGGCAGGCGCCGCTCTGAGTGCGATCCGGGTGTTGGAGTGGGCGACACCCGCGTCCCGTTTGAGCCGGCGCAGCAGCGCGTCCAGGGAGCCGGGGTCGGCGGCCGTGGCCCGTACGAGGTAGTCGTGGCTGCCCGTCACGTGCACCACCTCGGTGATGCCGGGCAGCATGAGGACGGAGCGTTCGAACTCCTCGTTCGTCGTGTCGAGGCGCAGCGTCACGTCGATGAAGACGACGAGGCCCGAACGGGTGTCGGCGGCCGGGTCGACGATGACGGTGAAGCCGCGGATCACCCCGTCACGGCGCATGTGGCGTACGCGGTCGCCCGCGGCGTTGGCGCTGAGCCCGACGCGTACGCCCAGATCGCGGTACGAGATCCGGGCGTCCTCCTGGAGAATGCCGAGGATCTCTCTGTCCAGCCGGTCCATACCAGCGATTGTCGCAGCCCCGGCCCGGAAGCGGTGGGCGAGCGATGCCCGGCGGGGGCCCGGGAGCGCCGTTGTGCCAAGGGGCGCCTACGGGGAGATGCCTTCCCCGTATGGAGCAGTCCGACGGGCCCCGCCCTCCGGTGAGCACTTGACTTGACGTGTGGATACAGCTGCCGAGCAGGCCCCCGCCCCGGACCGCGAACAGTCGGCGGCCGCGTACCGCAACCTGATCGTGGCCACTGTCGGCTTCACCCTGACCTTCTGGGCGTGGAACCTGATCGCCCCGATGTCCGGGGACTACAAGGAACGACTCGGGCTCGACTCGTTCCAGCAGTCGCTCCTCGTCGCGGTGCCGGTGCTCGTCGGTTCGCTGGGCCGGATCCCGGTGGGCGCGCTGACCGACAAGTTCGGCGCCCGGCTGATGTTCCCCGTGGTGTCGGCGCTGACGATCGTCCCCGTCCTCCTGCTGATCCCGGCGAAGGACTCCTACGGGGCGATGCTCGCCGTCGGCTTCCTGCTCGGTCTGGGCGGTACGACGTTCGCGATCGGCATCCCGCTGGTCAACTCGTGGTTCCCGCCCGCGAAGCGGGGTCTCGCCCTGGGTGTGTTCGGGATGGGCATGGGCGGCGTCGCCCTGTCCGGCTACTTCACCCCGCGCATCGCGAAGCACGGTGACGACCTGCCGTTCCTGATCGTCGCCGGGGCGCTCGTGGTGTACTCGCTGCTCGCCGCGGTCCTGATCACGGACCGCCCGGGCCGGCAGGTGCCGACCGACTCGCTCGGGCACCGGCTGGGGCAGGCGGGCCGGCTGCGGGTCACCTGGGAGCTGTCCGCCCTGTACGCGATCGGCTTCGGCGGCATCGTCGCGTTCGGCGTCTACCTGCCGACGTACCTGAAGACCTGGTACGAGATGTCGCCGACCGAGGCCGGCACCAAGGCGGCCGGGTTCGCCCTGGTCACGGTGATCTTCCGGCCGGCGGGCGGCTGGCTCTCCGACCGGGTCCACCCGGCCCTGGTCACGGCGGCGGCGCTGCTGGTCGCGGCACTCATGGCGATCGTCCAGGCCTTCGACCCCGGTCTGGATCCGGTCGGCACGATCGCGCTGCTCTGCATGGCGGCGGGGCTCGGCACGGCGAGCGGCAGCGTCTTCGCGCTCGTCTCGCAGGTGACACCGCAGGCCAAGGTGGGCAGCGTGACGGGCATCGTCGGCGCGATGGGCGGTCTCGGCGGCTTCGTACCCCCACTGGTGATGGGCGCGATCTACAGCGCCAAGGACTCGTACTCGATCGGTTTCATGCTGCTGTCCGACCTGGCGCTGGCCGGCTGTGTGTACGCGTACGGACGGATGCGGACCCTGCGGCCGTCGAGCTGAGCTCACGGCGGCCTCCCCGCGCGTCCCCGCCGGGAGACCACCGTGCGACGTGCTCCGTGCACCCATCTCCAGCCCGATTCCCCTGGCGCCGGAGGCGGTTGGCCCTAGGCTCGGAACGTGATCTCTCTTCTGCCTGCGCTGCACGAGACATCCGGCCCCACGGCTTCCCGGGAAGCCGTCCGGTTCGGCGAACACGTCCTGACCTACGCACGGCTGGCCGACGCGTCCACCTCCCTCGCGGGCCGGATCGCGGGCGCGGGGCGGGTCGCCGTCTGGGCCACGTCCACCCCGGAGACGGTGGTGGCGGTGGTGGCCGCGTTGCTGGCGGGCGTGCCCGCCGTACCGCTCAACCCGAGGACGGGCGAGCGGGAACTGGCGCACATCATCGCCGACAGCGCGCCCTCGGTGGTGCTCGCCGGGGCGGGCGACGCGCTTCCGCCCGCGCTGGGCGGCCTGGAGCGGCTGGACGTCGATACCGCCGCTGCGGCCACCGACCCGCCTCCGCCCGAGCCCTCCCCCGAATCGCCCGCTCTGATCGTCTACACCTCCGGCACGACGGGCCCGCCCAAGGGCGCGGTCCTGCCCCGCAGGGCCATCGCCGCGTCGCTGGACGCGCTGGAGGACGCCTGGCGGTGGACCGCCGACGACGTCCTCGTCCACGCCCTGCCGCTGTTCCATGTGCACGGACTGATCCTGGGTGTCCTCGGCCCGCTGCGCCGGGGCGGTTCGGTGCGCCACCTCGGCCGCTTCACCACCGAAGGCGTGACCAGGGAGCTCGCCTCGGGGGGCACGATGCTGTTCGGCGTCCCCACCATGTACCACCGGCTGGCCGGGGCTCTGGGCGATCCCGCAGGCTCCGGGGGCCTGACGAAGGCTCTCGCGGGCGCCCGTCTGCTGGTTTCGGGCTCGGCGGCTCTCCCGGTCCACGACCACGAGCGGATCGCCGCCGCCACCGGCCGCCGGGTGATCGAGCGGTACGGAATGACGGAGACCCTGATGAACACGGGGGTGCGGGCCGACGGAGAGCCACGCCCGGGGACGGTCGGGCCGCCGCTGTCCGGCGTGGACCTCAGGCTCGTCGAGGAGGACGGCACCGTGCTCGACGACACCGTCTCGATCGGCGAGATCCAGGTACGCGGACCGAACCTCTTCACCGGCTATCTGAACCGGCCCGAGGCGACGGCCGGCGCATTCACCGAGGACGGCTGGTTCCGTACGGGTGACATGGCCACGATCGACGCCGACGGCTATGTGCGGATCGTCGGGCGCAAGGCCACCGACCTGATCAAGAGCGGCGGCTACAAGATCGGCGCGGGCGAGATCGAGAACGCCCTGCTGGACCATCCAGGTGTGCGCGAGGCGGCCGTCACCGGTGAGCCCGACGACGACCTCGGCGAGCGGATCGTCGCCTGGGTCGTGCCGGCCGACCCGGAGTCACCGCCCGGCGAGAGGGAGCTGGCCGATCATGTGGCGGGCCTGCTCGCCCCGCACAAGCGCCCGCGCGTCGTCCGCTTTCTGGATGTCCTGCCCCGCAACGAGCTGGGCAAGATCATGAAGAGGTCGCTCGGTGCCTAGCGCCCAGGGCTGCGGCCGCATGTCGGCGCGGGAAGCCATCGCCGCCGTCACCGCGAGCTTCACCGAGCACCACCTGCCGATGGACCAGGCTCCTTCGGACGGCCCGCTCGGCTGGACCGGTTACGCGGACTCCAGGTCCCGCGCCACGGACCGCACGGGCGAGGAGGAATCGGTGCTCCACGGGGTGGCCGTCGTCGACGGCCTCTCCTGTGTCCTGGTCTCCTTCGAATTCGGTTTCCTGGGTGGCTCCTTGGGCGCACGCACCGGTGACCGGCTGGAGGCCGCGTACGCACTGGCCGGTGAACAGCGGCTGCCCCTCGTCTCACTCGTCGCGACCGGCGGCAGCCGGATGCAGGAGGGCATGATCGCCCTGGTCCAGCTCCAGCGGGTGGCCGCCGCCTCGGCACTGCTGCGGGCGGCGGGACTGCCGCAGATCGCGGTCCTGCGCGATCCGACGACCGGGGGCGGCTGGGCGACGGTGGGTGCGGGCGCCGATGTGGTGCTGGCGCTGCCCGGCGCACAGATCGGTTTCGCCGGGTCCCGGGTACGGCCTCCCGACGCCGATCCGTACGCGTACAGCGCCGAGGGGCAGCTGGCAGCGGGCCAGATCGACGCGATCGTGCCCGCCGGGGAACTGCCACGGACCCTGAGCCGCTGGCTGCGGGCCCTGACGGTCCCCGGTCCGGCGCAGGCGGCTCCGGTACCGGCCGCGCTCTCGGCCACGGGGCTGCCGGAGACCGGCTGGGACGCGGTGGAGCAGGCCCGCTCGGCGGCGCGGCCGCGGGCCGTGGCGTACCTGGACGCGTACTTCGACCACCGGCTGCCGCTGAACGGCGACCGCTGCGGCGGTACGGATCCGGGGCTGCTCAGTGGCGTGGGACTCCACGGCGGGCAACCGGTGGCGTATGTCGCCCAGTGCGGCACCGCGACCCGTCCGGCCGGCTACCGCACGGCGGCGCGGGTGATCCGGCTCGCGGACCGGCTCGGCCTTCCCGTGCTGACCCTGATCGACACCCCTGGCGCGGCCAACGACGCGGAGGCGGAACGGGCAGGCGCGGGCGCGGCCATCGCCGACACGTTCGCGGCTGTCGCCTCCGCCCGGGTCCCGGTGACGACTCTGGTGATCGGCGAGGGCGGCTCGGGCGGTGCGCTCGCGCTGGCGGCGCCGGACAACACCCATCTCACCGCGGACAGCTACTTCTCGGTGATCGCACCGGAGTTGGCGGCGGCGATCCTGAAGCGCGGTCCGGACCAGGTACGTCCCACCGCCGATCAGCTCCGGCTGCGCCCGCAGGATCTGGTGGAGCTGGGCATCGCCCGTTCGGTCGTGGGCCCGGTGGGGAAGGCGGGGAACGGACGACCGTCGTGAGGTGGCGGACGCCGACGACGGCGGAGGGTTCTAGGGCTGCGGGTCCCGGGCGTCGTACCTCGCGAAGGCGCGCCACCGCAGCCCCAGCAGGCAGACCACCAGCACGCACGCGATCCCGCCCCCGGTCACCGCCAGGGCCGGTGAGGTCAGGTCGGCGACGGAGCCTGCCATCAGGTCGCCGAGTCGCGGGCCGCCCGCCACGACCACGATGAACACGCCCTGCAGCCGTCCGCGCATCTCGTCCGGCACCGCCGCCTGGAGCATGGTGTTGCGGAAGACCATCGAGATGGAGTCCGCGCACCCGGCGAGCGCCAGGAGGATCAGCCCGAGCCACAGCTGCCGGGTCAGCCCGAACACGGCGATGGCGGTGCCCCAGCAGCTCACGGAGACGAGCACCGCCAGCCCGTGCCGGCGGATCTGCCCGAGCCACCCGGAGAACACACTCCCCAGGAGCGCCCCCAGCGCCGGGGCGGCGACGAGCAGGCCGGTGGTCTTCGCGTCGCCGCCGAACCAGACCACGGCGACCACCGGGAACAGGGCGCGCGGTTGGGCGAGCACCATGGCGCTCAGGTCGGTGAAGAAGGTCATCCGCAGATTGGGCCGGGTACCGAGGAAGCGGAGCCCGTCCACGACGGACGCCCGCTTGGCACCCTCGTCGCCTTCCGCCCGGTCCGGAAACATCGAGGGCAGGCGCCACATCGCGTACAGCGAGGCCGTGAACGTGACCGCGTCGACGGTGTACGCGGCGCGGTACCCCCACCAGCCGACGATGAGGCCGCCGAGCATCGGCCCGACCAGGCCGCCCGTGGTGGAGGTCATGGCGTTGAGGGCGTTGGCGGAGGGCAACTGCTCGGCCGGCAGCAGTCGGGCGATCATGGAGCTGCGGGCCGGGGAGTTGAGCGCGAAGCACACGGACTGGAGGGCGACCACCGCGTAGAGCAGCCCTACGTGTTCCACTCCGGCAAAGGTCACGGCGGCCAGTCCGACGGAGAGCACGAACGACCCGGCCGCGCTGGAGAGGCCCAGCTTGCGCCGGTCGACGGTGTCCGCAACGGCCCCGCTGTACAGCCCGAGGAGCACCAGCGGGACGAGTGAGCAGAGGCCGATGAGTCCGACGGAGAACGCGGACCCGGTGATGTCGTAGACCTGGAGCGAGACAGCCAGCGCCGTCATGCCCTGCCCGATCCAGGAGACGGTGTTCCCGAACCACAGCCGCCGGTAGTCCGGCGAGCTCCGCAGGGGGGTCAGGTCGGCGAGTATGCGTGTGCGGGGTACAGGTTGTTCGGCCGTTTCGGTCACAGGGGATGGTAGCGACCGCCCCGTTTCGGCGTGTCCCGGGCGGGCTCCTGGCCGGCCGGAGCGCGGTGCGGGCCACGAGCGCGACGAAGTGTCCGGACGCCCCACGGAAAGCGCCACACCTTGTCACTCCCGGAGCACCGTGCGCCCCGGCTAGCGTCGCCGGATGACTCACAGCCTTGTCGTCCACGTGCCCGACACCGAGCTCGAACCCGAGCCGCTCTCCCCCGCGCAGATACTCTCCGGCACACCGGAGGTGACCGGCAAGGTCGTCTGGGAGTCCGCGGACGGCCGCCGGCTGCGGGGCGTCTGGCAGATCACGCCGGGGATCGTCACCGACACCGAGGAGGACGAGATGTTCGTCGTACTCAGCGGCTCGGCCACCATCGAGGTGGAGGGCGGGCGGACACTGACGGTCGGCCCGGGAGACCTCGCCGTGCTGCACAAGGGCGACCGCACGACCTGGACGGTGCACGAGACGCTGCGCAAGGCGTACGCGATCGATCTCGGGGAGGAACTGGCCACGTCGTCCTGAGGGCTGCCGTGAACAGGGCCTCCGCCGCGGTGCCGTCGGCCGGGCGAGGCCCTCGCCCGGCCGGCCTCTGTCGGTCAGCCCTCCTCGCGCAGGCCCCACGGCGAGCCGTACTCGGTGAGCAGGTCGAGGAACGGCCGGGGCGGCAAGGCTTCGGGGCCGAGGATGCCGCTGCCCGACCAGGCTCCGCTCGCGACGAGTTCGAGGGCGACGACGGGGTTGACGGCCGTCTGCCACACCACGGCCTGGGATCCGTACTCGCGCATCGACCACTGGTTGTCGACGACGTGGTAGAGGTAGACCTCGCGCGGCGAACCGTCCCTGGTGCCCTTGACCCAGGTGCCCGCGCAGGTCTTGCCGGTCATGCGGTCGCCCAGGGTGGCCGGGTCGGGGAGGCAGGCCGCGACCACGTCACGCGGGGAGACCTCCACGGGCCCGGTGGCAGAGGGGACGGTGACCTTCTCGGTGGAGTCCAGGCCCAGCTCGTGCAGGGTCTTCAGCTTGGCGATGAAGTCGTCGCCGAGACCGTACTTGAACGTGACCCGGCGGGCGTCGATCCAGCGCGGGATGAGCAGGACCTCCTCGTGCTCGACGTTGACGCACTCCACCGGGCCGATGCCCTCGGGGAAGTCGAACACCTCCGGTTCGCTGAACGGCGCGGTGGTGAACCAGCCGCGGTCCTTCTCGTAGACCACCGGGGGATTGAGGCACTCCTCGATGGTCGTCCAGATGCTGAAGGACGGGGCGAAGTCGTAGCCCTCGACCGTCAGGTCGGCTCCGTCGCGGACGCCGATCTCCTCGATCTCGTCGAAGAGTTCGTCGGCCGCGTAGCGGGCGAAGACGTCCGAGAGACCCGGCTCCACGCCCATGCCGACGAGGGCCAGCCGTCCGGAACGCTCCCAGGAGTCGGCCTGTTCGAACTGCGCGTCGCCGAGCTTCACACCGCACCGCTCGTGCGGATGGGTCGCGTGCGGCGCCGACAGGGACATCGCCATGTCGAGATAGTGCGTGCCCGCCGCGCGCGCCGCGTTGAACAGCGGCATCACGAACCTCGGATCGGTCGCGTTGAGCAGGGCGTCGCACTTCTCCTCGGCGAGCACCTGGCGTACCGCGTCCTCGTCGGAGGCGTCCAGGCGCCTCGCGCTGAACCGGCCGCCATGCTCCCGGAGCGCGCCGACGGCCGCCTCCGCACGTGCGAGGTCGTAGTCCGCGACGACCATGTGGGTCAGGAAGTCGCGGCGGGCCGCGATCCGGGTGACGGCCGTGCCCACGCCGCCCGCTCCCACGAGAAGAACTCGCATCTCTCACACCTTTCGGTTGCCGGGAACGGATGTCTCCCGCGCTGGGCACGATGCAACGGGACAGCCGGGGGTAAGGTCAACGGCGTTGGCATAAGGGTCCCGAGGTACGACGGGCAGGGAGGGTCGACGTGGCGAAGCACGTGGTGCCGGAGGCGGAACGACGCAGGCGCAGGCCGACGCGGCAGGGCACGGTCCTGTCCGAGAAGGTCATCGTGCAGACCGCGCTGCGGATGCTGCGCGAACACGGAAGCACCGGACTGACGGCACGCAGGCTGGGCACGGCGTTGGGCGCCGACCCCAGCACCCTCTACCGGTACTTCGCCGGGCTGGACGATCTGACCAGAGCCATCGGCGAGGAACTGATGGGACAGGCGCTGGACACCTGGACGGCCACCGGGGAGTGGCAGTCCGACCTGCGGTCCCTCGGCCGGGCCATCCACGCCTCCTATCTCGCCCACCCCCAGGCCGCCGTGCTCACCGCCAGCCGCGTCACCGGCCGTCCGCGGGAGATCGCCGTGGACGAGACGATCCTCGGGATCCTGCGCGACGCGGGCTTCCCGGACGCGGACGCGGTCGTCGTCTACCACGCGTTCATCGACCTGAGTCTGGCGTTCGCCGCCCTGGACGCCGGGTCACTGGCGCTGACGGACGAGGCCCGCGCGGCGGACGAGGAGATGTGGGATTCCACTTACGCCGAACTGTCCGCCGACACCCACCCGCACATCGCCGCCACCGCGCGCCTCCTGGCCGGGCGGATGACACAGAGCGCCTACCCCGTGGTCCTCGAGACGCTGCTGAACGGCGCGGCCGGGCAGCTCACGCGGACCCGCGACCGGGGGAACCCCCGCGCCGAGGACGAACCGCGGCACTGACGGAGTGGGAGCGCGGTCCGTCGCCACACAACCGGACCGCGCGGCGTCCACCTGCCGCAAATGCCCCCGAAAAGCGCGTTTCCCTTGTACCGCACGCTCGGACTCGCTGTCGATCGGCTCACCACCCTGCTGTAGGTCGCCGGTGGACAGACCGGTCCCGTCCGGATGAACGAAGACATTCGAGCTGCGTCGCTCCCGAAGCCTCCACCTCCGCTCAGTGAGGCACGAGACGGAATCCCTACCCATCGAAGAACTGACGAAGGCCACTCACTCCCGGTTCCGGGCAACCACCGGCATGGCCCCGGCCTCCACACTCCACCACCGCTGACCCTCGCAACTGCCCGAGCCGTCCCCGTCGACCACCGCTCCCGCTGCGCCCAGCTGGGCACCCTGACATGCGCCGTCGCCTGGCGGCGGGCGAGGACATTGCCTGGTTCCGCCTCGCCGACCTGGACACACCCCCGTCCGTCCGACCGTTGGCCTCCACGCCCCCCTGGAACGCAAGCGCCCGTTACCGAGCCGCTTCGAGACACCACCGAACCAGCAGGCCACGATCGGCCCACGCCTGGCTGCTGGGCGGACGACGAATTGACCGCTCGGAACGCCTCCGCCCTACAGCGCCGCGGCCCCCGCGTCGCCATTCTTGTCAAAATGACAGGAACCGAAGTACCGTGCGTAGTATGCAAGTTGACGTGTGGTCACCCACGCCCGTGCTGCTGACGGTCGATCTCGTGATCCTGACACTGCGCGAGGGGCGACTGTGTGTCCTGCTCGTGGAGCGGGGGGAAGATCCTTTTCGGGGCGTGCTTGCCCTGCCTGGCGGATTCCTCAGTCACGCTGATGAGGAGGTTCTGGATGCCGCCCACCGCGAGTTGAGTGAGGAAACCGCTCTGGTCGCCGGGTGGATGCATCTTGAACAGTTGGCCACTTACGGAAACGCAGGACGTGATCCACGGGGACGAGTCGTTTCCGTGGCCCACTTGGCGATCGCTCCGGGACTCCCCGAACCGGTCGCGGGAACGGACGCCACGGATGCTGCGTGGGTTCCCGCGGAAGCCGTCCTGTCCGGTGAGCTGGAACTGGCCTTCGATCACTGCCGGATCGTAAGGGACGGAATCGAACGCGCGCGTACCAAGCTCGAATTCTCGGCGCTGGCCACGGCATTCTGTGAAGAACTTTTCACCATAGCCGAGTTGCAGCAGGTGTACGAGGCGGTTTGGGGTACCGAACTCGACACCCGTAATTTCTACCGGAAAGTCCAGGCCGTAAAGGGATTCATCACCCCCGCCGGGTCGGGGCGCAGAACCACGGGAGGACGGCCTGCGCGGCTGTACCGGGCCGGGCCGAAGACGGTGTTGTTCCCACCACTGATCCGACCTGTGCCGTCCACGACGGAAGAAGACACGAAGGAGGAAGGGAAATAGATGCCGAAAGACCTGGTGGTGATTCTCACCGCCTTGAATCTCGAGTACCAGGCCGTGCGCCGGAAACTGGCCGGTCCACAGGTACACCGCCATGAGCGTGGGACGCGGTTCGAGGTGGGAACCGTGCAGGGCACTTCATATCGTGTCGCACTCGGACTGACGAACAAAGGGAATCATTCCGCCGCGGTGATCGCCGAGCGCGCGATACAGGAGTTTTCGCCGGTGGCCGTGTTGTTCGTCGGCGTCGCCGGTGCCCTGTGGGACACCGCCAGGCTGGGCGACGTGGTGATGGCGACGCACGTATACGCCTACCACGGCGGGACCAGCGAGGACGACGGCCTCAAGGCCCGTCCCCGGGTGTGGGAGACGGAGCACGGTATCAGCCAGCTCGGCTCGCATCTGGCCCGTATGAACGACTGGGCGGACGACACGCCCGGTCATGGGCGCGCGCCACAGGTACGCTTCGGCGCCATCGCCGCCGGCGAGGTCGTGCAGAACTCGAAGATCTCGGCCGAGGCGCGGTGGATCCGGCAGCACTACAACGACGCGCTCGCGATCGAGATGGAGGCCGCCGGCGTGGCGCAGGCTGGTCATCTCAACGGGGCACCGGTGGCCATCATCCGGGGAATCAGCGACCGGGCGGACGGTACGAAGAGCAGCGCGAAGGACCGTAACCGGCAACCACGGGCCGCGGCCAACGCGGCGGCATTCGCCACACGGCTGGCCGTGGAACTGATGGGAGAACAGGAGCAGATCGCGATGTCCCAGGCAGACAGGGCCCATACGGCCGACAGACTCGAAGAGCACGTCAGCAACACCGCCCATAACAGCATCGTCGGCATCATGGCCGGCTCAGTCAAGGAGAGCAGCGTCTACGTGAACGCGGATCCGAAGGTGACCAGTCCGGCGGACCTGGTCGCGGAACTTGACGGTTTCCGTGAGTACCTGGAGCGTCACCACGTCGAGGGCGCCCTCGACGACGACACCTACCAAGAGGCGCTGGCCGAGCTGGGCCTTGCCCGCCGGGCGGCAGGGGAGGACACTCCCGAACCGTCCACGAGAGCGACCATGGCACTCAAGAGGTTACGCGGTCTGATCGCAGAGGTTCCCGAGCTGGCGGCCAGGCTGGCACCACTGGTTGTTGCGGCGGGTGACGTGTCATGAACGACGGCAGCGGCGTCACGCACAATTCCGCATACGGCTCCACCGTCGGAATCCAGGCCGAGACCGTACACAACTCCAACGTCTACGTCGTCCAGCCAGATGCATCGCCTCAGGAAAAGTACAAGGTCGGTGTGCGGTTCCTGGAAGACGGCATCCCCAGCCGTGCCCGCGACATGATCAGTGACGCGATCGCCCACCGACACGACAACGCGGAGGTCCGTTTCCACTGGGTGCTTGCCATGCTCAGTGCACGCGCCTACCACGACCTCAGCACCGAAGAACTCCAGCGGCTGCACCAAGCCTCCGGGCTCGTACGGACCTACGCCGAGGGGGAGTGGAAAGACGCACTGCGCGTCGCTTTCGAACTGCTGGCGATGCTCCGCGCCGCGGACGGCGAAGCAGGACTCGTGCTGGAGCGGTTGCGGGCCCTGCCACCTCGCCAGCGTGACGCGATCCTCCACCACCTCGACCTCGTACTCACCGGAGGGCTGAAGGACAGCCTGTGGACCGAGAACCGCGAGCGGGCCGAGACAGCTCGCTTCGGCCACGACCGGGTTCAACGGGTCTGGGCGTATTTCGAACCCGACCCCATCGGGCCGCGGGCCCTGCCGCCCCGGCCGAGCACCGCTGCTGCCGCCCGGGCAACCCTTCCGGCCCGAGCCGGCCTGTTCGTCCTCGGCACGGCATTCCTCTGGATCCTGGCGCTGACCGCGGCTCCGGCTGCGGCAGTCATCGAGCTACTGCTGGGGCTCGGTGCGGGCCTGACCGCGGCTCACTTCGGCCGCCCATGGTGGTACCAGGAACATCAGCTGAAGGCCAGGAACCGTGAATCCCATTTCCCGCACCCGGGCGATCCCGCCTCTGCCGGGGACGGGTTCACCAACCGCGTCCGTCATTCGTTCGATCACTACTTCGGTACCCGCGTACCCTACGGATTCGCTCCGCACGAATGGCTCGGTCATACCGTCCACATCCGCAACAGCCTCGTCGCCGAGATCACGCTTCTCTACCGGGAGAGCCGAACCAGCGTGGACCGGGTCAACTGGCTGATCCGCCATCTCGCTGAAGACGCCCGAGACCGCCACAACAAAGGCACTCTGTTCGATCACCGCCACCAGAACCGGACGCCGGCGGTGACGAAAGCGCTGTGCGTGGTGGCCCTCATCACTCTCGGCTTCACGACTCTGGCCCTGCTCGGAACAGTGGCCTCAGGCGCCGGCGCGTCGCAGGTGCTGCTGGCCATCCTGGCCGTCGTCGGTGCGGTCTGGTCCGGACGTGCGGCTGCGTCCTCGTGGCTGGAGGTCCGGGGCGAAGAGCACCGACTGGCCGAGGAGAACCAGCAATACCAGGAGCGGCTGACCGCGCGGCAAGTCGCTTACCAGCACTGGAAGTCGTTCCTGGACACCACGCGGCCCAGTGAGCTGGAAATGGAGACCTGGCTCACCTGCGACAAGACGCTCTTCGTCGACGAAGCACTCCGCCACTACCAGCTCACCTGGCGCGACTTGATCACCCACACCATCCTGACGACGCCCGCACGCCCCTACATGCGAGGGCGTGTGAAGGGCGGACCTTGGCGGTACTCGCGCTACAGCTTCCGTCTTTTCCTGGTCACGCAGGATGGTGTTCGTGAAATCAGCACGGAATTCGACTTCACCGACGCAAAACGTGAGAACGAGCAGCGAAGCAACTACCGGTTCGACGCGTTGTCCTCCGTGCAGGTCACGGAACACACCCGTACCGGCTACGACCTGGAGCTCGTCCTCACCAACGGGCCGGCCAGGAACATACGTGTCAAAGATGCCGACACCCATCAATTGGCGCCGGACGAAAACGCCCAGGAAATCGCCGAAATCAACCTCAATGCGGCTGGTTTCATCCACACCTTCCGCCTCCTGGAAGGAATCGCGGCGGACGGAAAGGGTTGGATCGAACGAAACAACCCCAACAACCTGCCGTCCTTCCGCGCTGCCGACTGAGCCTTCCGGACCTTCAGGGGCGGGCAGGGGCCGGAGCCCCCGGAGCCCTGCCCGCCCACTCATCAGCCAGCCGGGACTCGAGCCTAGGAGTGGCCGTGGCCGCCACAGAAGACGTCACCGAGAGCAAACTGCTGCTGGCCGAGTACGACCGCATCAAAGAGGAGCAAAAAACCCGAATAGGATTCCGTGACAACCTGCTCTACTTCACGCTCGCCGCGTCCACGGCGGTCCTGGCGATCACCGTCCAGAGCGGACGGGCTCAACTGCTGCTCGCCGCCCCCGTGGTCTGCCTGGTCCTGGGCTGGACCTACCTGGTCAACGACGAG
Source organism: Streptomyces sp. NBC_00887 (assembly GCF_045207585.1). Lineage (NCBI taxonomy): Bacteria > Bacillati > Actinomycetota > Actinomycetes > Kitasatosporales > Streptomycetaceae > Streptomyces > Streptomyces sp. NBC_00887. Next base: position 7,506,826 of record NZ_CP108788.1, on the reverse strand, counting down.
AAGATCTCGGCGGTCGGCTACTACATCCGCGACCAGCTGGGACCGCGGCTGGCCGAGCTCAGCGGCGCCCACGGCACAGTATTCGGCTGGGAGATCTACCACCGCGACGATGCGAGCCGCACGACGCGCAAGCGACTACAGACCGCGGTGGATCTGTTCACGTACGTGGCCTTGCCGATGATCTGCGTGACCGCGTTCTGGTGCTCTCCCGCCGTCCCGCCTCTACTCGTGATCGTCTCCCTCGCGCAGACAGTTGCCCTGGCCGTACTGGGCTGGCAATTCCTGCGCTATGCGGAGCGGTAGCGCTGCTCCGCGGCCGCACTCCGCGTTCGTTTCGCCGTCCCGACCGGCACGGCCGAGTAACGTGGCGGGTGCCCGGGAACCGGGCGTGTTCCCAGGCGCGGGCCGCGGTCTCCTGGAAGATGTCCTCCCCCTTGTGCCAGTCACCATCCAGCAGGCGCGCGGCGTACCGGACGAGCAGAGGACCGTACTGGTCGTAGATGTCTCCGACGAAGGCCTCGCAGTCACCATCGGATGCGAGGTTCCAGTCAGGCAACCCAAGTCGGAGCGGAGGCAGTGGTCCGCGTTTCCATGATCCCGTTCATGCGTGGCGCTCGATCCTGTCCCAGTGTTCCGTGGCGTGCTCAGCCGCATACGCGGCCGAACGGCTCACACACTCGCCGGAATCCCCTGGCGAGACCTTGTCGCTTTCTCGCCGTTCCGTAAGGGCCGGAGTGCTGCTCCGGCCCCCGGAAAGAGTGAGTTGGCTACGCGGGGTGCGCCTTGCGCCGTGTCGGCACTGCGGGAATCCCGTGGCCGCCGACAGCGGCCGAGGAGCCACGTTGCCCGGCAGGACGGTCCCGCCGAGCAGGGTGTTGGATCCACCCGGATGCAGTCGCCCTCACGCCGCAGGAGCACGACACCCAGCGTTCGCTGTGGCCGATCCTGCCTGTCTGAATCGGGCGCGTGAACGGCTGAGGGAGATCGCGACCGCGCCCAGAGTAGGACGCTCAAGTGGTGAACCGGAGCGCCCTTTTCCACGTTGCGCTGATGGGACGTGCATGCGTCCCTGCGATGCCGCCGTGCGCTGCGGCTCTCGGCGGCACCACACCACCATGGAAGGAACAACTCACCGGTGAAGCGCTTCATCACACGCCTCGCGGTAGTCGCGGCGGCCGGAGCTATGGCCGTCGTGCTGCCTGCCTCGTCGGCGTCCGCCATCAACCGCACCGATTGCAATGGACTGGGTCTCCTGAAGCTTCACAACGCAGGCGGCGACCTCTGCTTCGCCAACGCGGGCGTGCAGAGCGTGGCGATCTACGGCGTGGACCGGATCTGGACCGGAGACAACAAGGTCACGTTCGATTACGTGCCGAGGCTGGGCGAGCCGGCGACCAGCGGGACCGTGGACAAGTGGCATTTCGGAAACCTCTCCATCCACAAGATCACGAAGATCCGGATCTGGTAGCGTCCGTCGCCGCGAATGAGGTGACAGCGGGTCCTCATCAGCGATGACGTCGCTGCGCTGGGTCCATCGAGTCCTTTCGGCGTCGCCTCTCCAGCGCGGGGCCGTGGCGGCGATGTCCGTCGTGCGGCTCGGGCTGCGGCGGCTCCGGTGGAGAATCCGCCGGGGCTTCCGGCGGCCGACGCCTCGTTCGACAGGTGCGCGGGCCTGGGCGAGTGCCCGCTTCAGCGTCCGTACGGTCGGTGACAGTTCGCCGTTGAGCGGGTGGCGCGGCCCAGGAGTCAGCACCGGTGCAGGCGCGGTCGGCGACGATCGGAACGTCCTGGCGCTCGCGGATTCGGATGAGGCGGTGGGTGCGCGCGGCGGTCAGTTCCTGAGCGCGGCCCGGCGAGGTCTGCGAGATCCACAGAAGGCCGACCCTTCGGGATCGGTGACGATCCTCGCGTCCACGCCGTGGCGCCGGTGTTTGTGGGCGCGATAGGCGCTTCCGTCGCCCAGGCGGTCGCACTCGCTTAGGGTGCCGTCCGCCAGTACGTGGTCGTGCTCGCGCAGTGTTCGAGCAGGACCGGCGTCCGATCGGCGAGGAGCCGCACGACGGCGGTGGCATACCACGATGGGCCGCACGGAGGTGACGGTGTCCACGGCTGGACTGGTGAGGGTGCGGACTCTCCCGGGCGTGTCCGTGGCCGTTCAGGGTGTGGTGCGGGTGCCGAGTTCGGCGGCGGCGTCGGCGTAGTCGATGAGCATTCGGGCGAATTCGAGGCGTTTGGCCTGGGGCCAGTCGTGGGTGATGTGCTCGAAGGCCTGTCGGTGCTGGCTGCTGAAGCGGTCGCGCAGGGCGGTGCCTGCGGGTGTGAGGTGGAGCACGGTACGGCGGCCGTCACGCTGGGAGGCGGCGCGTACGAGAAGACCTGCGGTGATGCAGTCGCTCACCATCCGGCTGGCGACGGAGGAGTCGACGGTGAGCTGGTAGGCGACGCCGCCCACGGTCATTTCTCCGTCGGCCTCGTCGACGATGTTGATGACCTGGTTGCGGGCCATGTCCTTGCGCGTGACGGGTGGATCGACGTCCACCAGGGCGGTGCGGCGGCGCAGTCGGGCGAACGCCGCGCCGACCGCGTCCAGCAGTGCGTCGTCCTGAGTCTCGTTTCCCCTGGTCACACCTGACAGCGTAGCCCTAGATCGCTGCGAAGAACAATTGCATGCCATAATGCATGCATCTGCTTTTCGCAGGAGATTGGTGGGGCCGGCAGGACCGGTGACCGCTTCGGACGGACAACGACAGGAAACAGCCATGAGCACCACGGCCATCATCAACGCACGGGTTTTCGACGGCGACCGGACGCTGGAGGCGAGCACCGTCGTCCTCGACGCCACCGGGATCCTCGCGGTCGGCGGGCAGGCGCCCGCGGGAGCCGAGATCGTGGATGCGCAGGGCGGAACGCTGCTGCCCGGCCTGATCGACGCCCACGTCCACACCAATGCGGAGTCTCTAGCTCTGGCACTGCGGTTCGGGGTGACGACCGAGCTGGAGATGCAGGGGACGAACACCGCCGACAACCGTGCGCACATCACCGGTAACGATGCCCTGGCGGACGTGCGCTCCTCCGGATTCGGCATCACCCCGCCCGGCGGCCACCCCAGCGAACTGTTCCCCGAGGGTTTCCGTCCCGGCCCGCCGCCCGGTGCGGCCCGGCCGGCCGGGCCGGCGCCGCTGATGCCGTTCTCGACCACCCCCGAGCAAGCCGTCGGGTTCATTCCGCAGCTGATCGAACGCGGCTCGGACTACATCAAGTTCATGGTCGACGACGGCTCGGTCGAAGGCCACCCCGGCCTGCCGATGCTCGACCGGGCAACCCTGGACGCGGGCGTCGCCGAGGCCAAGCGGCTCGGCATGCTCACCGTCGCCCACACACTGACGATCGACGCGACCCGCATGGCGATCGAGGCCGGCATCGACGGCCTGGTCCACCTGTTCATGGACGGCCCGCACACCGACGAGATCATCACGCTGATCCGGGACTCGGGAGCCTTCGTCGTGCCCTGCGTCGTTCTGGACGCCTCGATGATGGGCATCAGCGGTGACGAGCTGGCCGATGACCCGCGGGTGGCGTCCCGGCTGGACAAGGCCTGGACGAAGACACTGCGCAGCAGCTTCAACCACTACCCGCAGGGGAACATCACCGACGTGCTGGCATCCGTGCGCGCGCTGCACGACGCCGGGGTCGACATCCTGGCCGGGACCGATGTGTCCATGGCGCTGCCGTTCCTCGGCGGACTCGCCCACGGCGCCAGTGTCCACCACGAGCTGCAGTACCTCGTACGGGCCGGCCTCACCCCGGTACAGGCCCTGCGCGCGGCCACCTCCACCACCGCCCGGCGCTTCGCCCTGACCGACCGCGGCCGCATCGCCGAAGGCCTGCGCGCCGACCTGCTCCTCGTCGACGGCGACCCCACCACCACCATCAGCGACACCCTCAACACCCGGGCCGTATGGCGCCGCGGCACCCGGCTCGAAAGCTGACCGCCGACTGCCGCCCACCACCCCATGCCGCCGGCGCAGATCCACCGACTGGGCCGCCCTGCACAAGGCAGAGCCCGCCGGGGACCGCCGCAGCGAGCGGGCCGGTCCCCGGCGGGCATGTTCGGCGCGTCTTGTCCCGTGTCCCCAGTTAAGGCGATTGCGTGTCCGGCACCCGTATCGACGTGCACACCCACTACTTCGGCAGCAGTGTCGCCGCGCTGCCGACCCGCCCCGGTGCCCGTTTTCGTGGCCCCGCACTGGGGCTGCCGACCTCCGGGCTCGGCATGACTTCCCCCCTTGTCAACCATGATCCGAGAGGGTGTGTCACCGAGCCCGGCGGCACTGACCGACCGCCCATTAGGGGCAGGACCACCGGCTCTTCGCAGGTCGGGAGGCTCTTCATCATGTGCATGTGGCGATCGGCGCCGTGGACAAGGCCGGGCGGAAGCACGGCTGCAGGATGCACGTGATCGACACCGGCGACATCGACATCATCTCGGCCTGGACGTCGGCAAGGGCGAACACCACTGTGGCCTCGCACCGATGCCGCGAACCAGACCTGGAGCCGCCGACGCTCCTGTCCGCGAGGCGATCTCCGCCCGCACCAGGAGCGCAGGGCGGAGATCGCCTCGCAGGAACCGGGGACTGATCAGACCCGGTTCTCCGCCTGGAACATCCAGCTCTGCTGCTCCAGATCAGCCGTCAGCCCGATGAGGAGGTCCTCGGTGACCACGTCCACCGGGCCGATCTCGACGATGCGCTCACGCAGTCTTTCGGTCACTGCGGAGAGCGCGTGCACCAAAGCCTCCACGGCGTCGCTGTCCTTGGTCCAGCCTGGCGGAAAGGCGGGCACGCCGCTGGTTCCCGCTATGGTCCCGGCCCGTCCGTCCGGGCTGACGCCCAGGGCGGCCGCGCGCTCGGCCACCGTGTCGGCGTGGTTCCGGGCGACAGTGGCGGCCTCGTCGAGCTGGACGTGAACCGAGCGGAATCGCGGGCCGTACACATTCCAGTGGGCCTGCTTGGCCACCAGGGACAGATCGAGAAGGTCGGCCAGGGTCGCCTGCAGTGCCGCACCCGCGGTTTCGCGGTCGCGCTCCGGCAGAGGGTTGTTGATAACCAGCACAGGAGTGCCGTCCTTTCGTGAGAGGCGCCGACGTCCTGGTCGCGGACGCCGGCGACTGCCGTTGGCAGAAACGTGCGCAGCTCGTTTCTGTGGGGCGGTGATGAGCCCCGGGGCCGGTCAGCCCGTCAGGGACCTCCACATCGTCAGCGGCCGGTCCTCGACCGTGACCTGGTCCTCGTGGCCATGGCCGTCGCGGATCACGATGATCCGGTACTTGTCCTGGTGGAACACCCAGAACAGACTCATACCGTTGATCCGCTGCATGTCCGGTACCGCGAGGAATTCGTCGACCCGCGTGAGCCCGTCCAGCGATCGCCACAGGTCGAGGCCGCGGTCGCCGCGTTCGAGGTTGTCCCGGTGCATCCTGCCATCGGCGACCGAGATGAGGCGGTAGACCTGACGGCCCATCAAGGTGTGGAACACCCAGTACCAGCTCTTGCCGTCGACCCGCTGCATGTCGGGGACCGGCAGGAAGGCGTCCACACTCTCGATGCCGTTGAACGAGACCCAGGCAGAGAGCGAGCGGTCCGGGAGGTCGATCGCGGCGGTCCGCTCGGGCGGGAGTCCGGACTCGGCGCCGTCGGCGATCGAGATCTTCCGGTAGACCTGCCGGCCTTCGACGGTATGGAACAGCCAGAACCGGCTGCGGCCGTCGATCCGCTGCTCGTCCGGAACGGGCAGGATCGCGTCGACCTTCTCCACCCCGGCGTAACACGGCCAGGTAGTCAGCGGCCGGTCGGGGCGTTCACGAACGTCCTTGTGCTCGTCCCCGTCGGCGATGGACATAGTCCGGCAGACGGCGCCGTCGCTGCCTGTCCCGTACGCCCAGTACCAGCTCTTGCCCTCGACCCGCTGCATGTCGGGGACGGGCAGGAAGGCGTCGGTCGGCCGGACGTCGGCGGGCGGCATGTCGGTGAGCCGGCCGTCACCGAGCAGCCGCAGCAGGGTCAGCGAGGGCACGAAGGCGTAGACGGACCCCTCGGTGACGACGAACTGGCTCAGGCTCAGCTGAGTGGTCTTGCCGGGGGTCTCGTAGCTGAGCTTTCCGGCGGCGCCGACCATTGCGTCGGGGCCGGGCTTGTTGGGCCGGTTGGGCGGAAAGTCCGGGCTGTCGATCCACGCCTTCTGGATGAACTCGAACTGCTGCACAAGGTCCGACTGGTAGCAGACGAAGAGCAGGCCGCGCTTCTCGTCGGGCCCGCCGGGCCCCTCCGCGGCGGGGTCGAAGGGTGCGCCGTACGGGGCGCCGCGGCGGATGATCCGGCGGCGGTCCATCACCGGATTCTCGTCGAACGGCGGATCGCCGGGCTTCTCCTGCAGGCCGTCCCGGGGGTTGGTCTTGCGCAGGTGCGAGAAAAGCGGGGTGATGAAGCCCTCGGGGTCGTTGCGGTAGCCGAAGTCGTTGTCGTCGCCGGCCAGCGCGTTGGAGGGCCTGTCGGCGTTGGGGCACGTGGCGACAGGGGTGCCCGATCGCCAGCGGCCGACGAGGCGGGCCGCCAGCCACTCCGAGGTGGCCTCGCGTGGCACCACCTTGGCCCCCTTGAGCACCTTCAGCTGCCCGGCGACCTGGGCCCAGAAGCCCGGGACGTCCTGGCCGAGCCGCCGCACCACCTGGAAGGTGCCGTTGTCGGCCCAGTCGGGCGTCTCGTGCGGCACGCCGCCAATGCGGTCGTGGCCGACGACGAACTCGCCGGGCGGGATCAGCCGGGTGCCGTGGTGGCCCTTGACGTACTCGGGCTTGACGGGGTCCGGCTCGTCGAAGCCGATCACGCCGGGCTCGCTGACGCCGTCCTTGAAGCCGAAGTGCTCCTTGCCCCTCCGGCTGCCGGACAGTGTGGCGGCGTCCTGCTGGAACACGATCACGATCTTGGCCGCGGCGCACGCCTCGCGCTGCTGTCTGACCGTCGCCTGGAGGTCCTGGACGGTGTCGGAGGCGACGGTGAGCACGGCGTGGACGACCTGGCCCTTGCCGTTGCCGAAGAGCCACATCTCCGGCGAGCTGTCGCCCGTGTCCCCGAGCGCCCGCTTGTCCGAGCCGTGTTTGAAGGCTTCCAGGCCGCTGCCGGGCTTGACGGAGGGCAGCGGGTCCTTTCCGGTCAGCTCCCGCAGACCCTCGCAGGTGAAACCGACGTTGATCCAGGTGGCTTTCAGCGCCTTCGGGTCGTCGCCGACCGACGCCTTCCTGGCCTTGCTGAAGGCGGCGTTGAAGGTCGCCACCTGCCTCGTTGTGGAGATCTGCGGTTCCAGTCCCTTGACCCAGGTGCGCGCCCTTGCCGGGTCCTCGAACTTGAGGAACAGCAGGGTCATCTGATCCTTCTTGAAGCCGGCGATCACATCGCCCTGGATGTCGTCGCTCTCACGCAGCTTGAGACCGTCCACCATGTTCTCTCCAGAAGATCGACACCTCCACGCGCCGATGTTGCGCAGAGTAATCAATAAAGTACGCAGCACTCGCATACTCTTCCACTGCCCGACCGGCGATGAGGCCGTCCGTCACCCGTTCGCTGTCCATGACTGCACTGGTCAGCGGCGCGTGAGGTGCATTGGGGCGCTTTCGGGCGGTCGGGATCACCCGCCTGCATGTCTCAGGGCGACAGCCGGGTGACACACCGGAACACTGAACCTCGTCACTGTGTGTGAATGTATGGCAGTCCCGGCGCAGCCAGTCCCCCGACGCGTACCCCGGTCGGAACGCCGCGCCGTCCTCTCCGCAGCAAGGAGTCCCATGTCCCGCAGTAATCCACCCCTGCCAACCCGTCGACGGCTCGCCACGGCGATCTCGGTCTGCGCCGCCACCGCGATGGCCGCGTCAGTGGCCCTGGTGTCGGCAGGCCCCGTACTCGCCCACACCGGTCACGGCGAGGAGGGCGATGCCTTTCCGTACGGCCCTGCATCCCGGGCGGCAACCGCACCGGCCACCGTCGACCCGGACGAGGCGGCGACGCTCGGCAAGGAGCACGCCGAGGAGCACGCCCGTACCCGGGCGGCCTTGGCCGGCGTCGGCGAGTACCCGCAGACCACCCGTTCCGCGCGGCTCAAGGCGCTGACCGCCTCCCAGGAGAAGACCAACGCGTCCTTCGACGCCGCCGAGTTCGGCCGGTTCCGCGAGTACTTCCAGTCTCCGGACTTCGCGGCCCATATCGCGCTGCTGCCCACCGGCAAGGTCCTGTTGTTCTCCTTCGAGCGGATCGAGAGCAACCCGCAGAAGGAACCCGCCCCCACCGACACCATCGGCAAGGAGAACGCCGGCCGCGCCTGGATCTGGGACCCCACCAAGGGGACCGGCCCCAGCGCGTTCTCCGAGAAGAAGCCGCCGGTCATCAACATGCCCGACGGCAAGAACGAGCCTCGCCCGGCCCCGTTCTTCTGCGCCGGCCACTCCTACCTGCCCAACGGCATGCTCGGCGTCTTCGGCGGCAACCTCGGCGGCAACGGAGGCTCCGGCGCCAAACTGTCCCTGGTCTTCGACCCCTGGGCGGAGGATTGGTACCTGAACAAGGACATGTCCGTCGGCCGGTGGTACCCGAGCGTGGTCACCGGCGCCGACGGACGTCAGGTGATCATGTCCGGTCAGTCGGAACTCGGCTGGGGCACCCCCACCCCTGTCGTCGAGCGCTTCCCCGCCGCGAACCACCCGGTGCCCTTCGACAAGTCGGTCAAGCCGATCGGCTGGGGAATGGACACGCTCAAGACCGAAGCTCCGTTCAAGTGGGACTATCCGCAGCTGTTCTCGCTGCGCGACGGGAAGATCTACGGTCTCGGCCGCTCCACGGACCAGCAATGGCTCTTCGACACCGTCGCCGACTCCAAGACCGACCTGCCGAACCGCCCGGACATCAACAAGGACAAGCCCGGCCCGGACGGCGGGGAGTGGAGGCGCAACTACGGCTCCGCAGTCCCCCTGCCAGCCGGCTTCAGAGGCCCCGACTCGGTCCTCGTTCTCGGCGGCGACCGCAACGACCCGAACACCTACCGTCTGGCCGGCGGCAAGTGGAACACCGAGAAGCCCCGCGCCTTCGGCCGTACCCAGGACGACACCCTGCTCCTGCCGGACGGCAACCTGCTCACCGTCAACGGCGCCTTCGACATCCGCGACTACGGCAACGGACCATACAACCCCAACGCCGACCTGAAGTACCGCCAGATCGAACTCCGCGACGAGAACGGCGACTGGAAGCTCGGCCCCGCCCAGCGGCTACCACGCGGCTACCACTCCAACGGCGTGGTCCTCCCGGACGGCCGCGTCATGATCACGGGCGACGAGCTCCAGCAGCTCGCCAACGACCCCGACATCACCGACGACAACAACGGCAGCATCGAGATCTACGAACCGGCCTACCTCCACCAGGGCAGCCGCCCCTCGCTCGGCCTGATCTTCAACCCCAGCGTCGGCTACAACGAGAAAATCACGGTCAGCACCAGCACGCCCAGCGACGTCACCCGCGCCGTGCTGCTGGCCCCGACCACTGCGACCCACTCGATCAACACCAGCCAGCGTCACCTCGAACTGCGTATCAAGAGCCGCAGCGGCAACTTCCTGGAGCTTCAGGCCCCCCCGACCGCCGCTGCGGCCCCGCCCGGCCACTACATGCTCTTCCTCCTCAACGAGGAGGGCGCACCGAGCAAGGCCGGCTGGGTCCAGCTCAAGCCCCCGACGACCGCCGCCACGACCACAGGTGCCACCGCCGCCAAGGTGAAGGCCGGCGGCTGACACCCGCTGTCGTCTCCGGGACGACCCCCCAGCCTGGTCACGGGCACGGCTGGGGGCTCGCCGCGGACCGCACATCACCGGTATCGCGTACGGGCGGGTCTCGCTCGCCCTTCAGTATCTCCAAATCACTCCGGGGTTCGACGGGCAGCCCTGCCCTCTTTCCGCTCACCCCACTGCGGCCAGTCACACTCTGTAACGAAATGCCGGTGCGGTGAAGTCCCCAGCAGATGCCAAGAGCAGCCCGCCGGAAGCCTGAATATCCTGTGGCTAGGGTGCACCGGACACTCCTGCGACGCAGCGAGATCGCGGCAGCGGTGAGGGTCCGGGCGGCGACCGGTTAGCGGTGTCTGCGATCGCGCAGGGCGGGGGTCTGCACGGTGAACGGTGTAATTCCCGAAATAGAGAGCGGCAGGGGTCTGTACGGTGACGATGTCGCCCGCCGGGTGAGGCGCGGAGCCGTCTGGCGTCGCTGGTTCACCTGCTGAGCGAGGCCGACCTCGCGCTGAGCATTGGGGCTCGGGACGGACTTGGTGGACAAGGCGATCCGCGGTAGACCCGTGGTGAGCTACAGCTGGCCTCTGGATAGGTTGGAAGTCCGTTGGGGCGAGTCAGTTTCCTGACTCACCGCGTGGTCCCTCGGCCAGTCGGCCGGTCACCCAGGGTTGCGCTGGGCTGCGCCGGGCGCGAGCGTGCCCCGCAGGATGTCAGCTGTCGGTGTCCAGGTGGGCTCGCACGGCGTCGACGAACTCGTCGACGTATTGGAAGACGCCGCCGTGCCCGGCCCCTGGGTAAATGATCAGCGTGCTGTCGGGGATGCGGGCGTGCATGTCGTGGGACAGCTCGGTGGGGACCATGCGGTCGTGGTCGCCGTTGGCTATGAGCGTCGGGACGCCGATGCGGGAGAGGTCCTGCGGCTCAGCCCGGCCCCAGCCCCGGATGGTGGTGATCTGGCGGTGGAAGGACGCCCGTGTGATGGGGGCGTCACGGTCCATGCCGCGCTCGTGCAAGCGCGCGAGGTAAGCCTTGGCTGCCGCCTTGCCCGCTGGGGTGCGGGGAAAGAACAGGAACTCCTTGGCATCGGTGCGGGCCAACGCTGCACGGGCCATGTCCCAGTAGACGTAGGCTCCTCCGGTCGGACGGTCGATGCCGGTGCCCCCGGCGGGGCCGGTGCCGGCCAGAACGAGGCGGCGCACGAGTCCCGGCGCATCGAGGGCCACCTGCTGGGCGACGAAGCCGCCGAGCGAGAATCCGAGCAGGTCCATCCCGGTCAGGCCGAGGGCGGCCACGAACCCCTCCGCCGCACGCGCCATCGCAGCGACGGTGCCCGGGACACGGCCGGTGGATCCGCCGACCCAGGGGAGGTCGAGTGCGCGACGATGCGGCGGTCGCGGGCGAGCGCGTCGACAAATCGGGGATCCCACTCGTCGAGGGTGGCGCCCAGGTGAGTGAGCAGGACCAGCGGGACGCCGTTCTCGGGGCCGAGGTCGCGGTGGACGAGCGTGTTCGAACCTACGACGATGCGGCGGTTGGGCGCCGTGGCCCACGTGGTCGGGCGGGGGCGGACGTTGGACTCCGCCACGGGTGGTCACCGCCTTCGGGTCGGTGGTGACCAGGACCTTGCCGCGTGTGCCGCCGGCGAGCGCCTCGTCCAAAGCCCGCGGGGTCTGGCCGAAGGGGAGCCGCCCATAGCGGACAACTTGCCGGTGGCGCGAGCCGTCGTCACCGCGGCCCTCACGGTACCCGGGATACATTCCTCGCCCCTCCGCCGCACCTGAGGCGGAGGACTCCGGCGCTGACACTCAGACCCTTTCCACCCGAATGGGATGGTTCGCCAGGAACTTGTCCATGTCGTCGACATCCGAGGTGAAGACAGTGACCTCGAAGCCGCGCTCCGCCGTCTTGATGGCTACGGCAGCCAAGACGGCATCGATGGCGTACTTGTGCCCGTGCAGCCCAGCAGTCTTCATCATGCTGCGGGCCAGGGAGATCACCTTGTCGTCGGTGTGCTCCACGTCGATCCGGGACAACGCCCAGTCCCACAGCCCTTGGCGTGCACCCTGTTGAGGGTTCCACGCCTCCAGCGTGGTGAGCGCGCTGGTGACGACAGCGATGTCCAGGCCTGGCGCCGCCTTGATCAAGGCCGCCATCTGACGGTCACCCTGGACTGTCTTGGACAACGCCTGGGAGTCGAGGACGAAGGCACGCCGACGCGCCGATGAGACACCGGCGCGCTTCGAACGGTTCACGCCGCGGCGCCGGGCGAGCGCTTCTCGTCATGCCAAGCGTCGACGGCCGAGATGCGCTCCAGCGCCGCCCGCTCCTCCTCGGCCGTGACCGAGCCGTACTCGCCCTCCAAGCGATCCGTCAGCTCCCGGAGCCGGTCCATCGCATCCTGATGCGCCGCGGCTGCCGCGATGTAGGCGGACACCCCCCGGGCATCGACACGCCCCTTGATCGATTCGACCAGCTCATCCGGCACCGTGATCGTGATCTTCCGAGTCGCCATACTCGAAGTATGCCACGAGGCCGCACCCGCACGGAGGGCGTAGACACCAGTCGTGTGCGCGCGCCTTCCGCGCCGGTCGGGGCGAGGGATGCTCCCGTACCTTCATGGCGTCGGCGGTCGTGGGAGCGTTCCACGACGCTCCCACGGCCACGTCGCCACAAAACTCCAGGTCAAAGCCGCCCAGAGCTCGCCTTCAAAGGGTGAGGAACCGCGGTCGCCGCGCTACCGCGAGGCGAACGCCACACGCAAAATGCCCTCGAAAAACACGTTTCCCCAGGTCAGAACGATTCTGCCCGGGGACGCTGGGTGGGGCGGGTGGGACTCGAACCCAAACGAGTGACGCGCCTCACCTGCGGAAACACCACAGAGACGGACATTCACATCCTGCTGGATCCCGCTGCGTCCGCCTCGATCCCTGGAAACGGCACTGCCGTGCGGTACGTACCGCACGGCCGCAGGTCGGCCTTGCGCCAGGAGGGGAAGGAGATTCGCTTAAACGCATCTGCTGCTTAGGGGCGAGTCACGGCCTGCCCGGAGTGCACTCCGGGCACTCGGTCACCACCCCTCTCCCTTACCCGTGTCAGTCACACTCCGTGTGACTCAGGCGCCTGGAGGCCGAGCATCGAAGGCGCGCCCTGAACCGTAGTTGATCTTGGCAGGGTCACTGGGAAGTGACAGTTTCCTCTCGTCTAGCGCGCCGGGCAGCCGCAGCAGCAACGCGTCGGCCGCGCTGTGCACGCCTCCGCGAGTTCGCCGGGCCGTACCAGGCCGCCGATTCCAGAGAGGATCCGCTGCGCGTCCCTCAGCAACCCCAACGTCCGATCGCCGAGCTCCCCCTGGGCCAGCAGAGCTCCGGCGAGTTTCATCGATCGCTGGCGATCAACTCGGCCAGCAAGGTTTCGTCGTTCACCCGGGCACCCTAGGCCTGATCCGCACGCGGCACCGCACCGGCACTCCCGGGCATCGCAGTCAGCGACGATCCCCGGCCCCGTTGACGATCAACCGTACGAAGCCCGCCAGGCAGGTCAGGACAGCAGCGCTTGCGGCAAGTGGTTCGGCCAGCCTCGGATAGGCAAACGTGACGAAGACGACGGCTCCGGCGGTGAGCAGTCCCACCGCCGTGGCTAGCAGTACCAGTAGCGTGCGCAGCTCGCGGAGATCAGCGTTCCTGGCCATGGATGAATCCCTTTCCTTCGTTTCAGGTGCTCGCCCCCAGGCAGGGGCAAGCCAGCCAGTCGGGCACGGTCTGCCGCGCGGGGCTGTTCTTCGCCCATTGCAGCGGACCGCTAGCACAGGGACCGGACGAAGGTGGGGGGTCTCTAAAACAGGCATGGCGGTGTGGGGGGCGCCGGTACGGTCACAGCGTGAACAGCACGAAGGTGCCCAGCCGGGCAGACCAGCAACTCATCGATCACGCCCGCGATCATGGGTTCACAGTGACGAGCAAGCAGTTGTCTGGGTGGAGGCGTCACGGGCTGCTCCCGGCAAACGCGCATGGTGGAGGGCTCGGTCGCGGGAAGGGCAGTACCTCGCAACCAGTGGCCGCCAGCTTCGCCTTGGTGCTCGGTCTCGCCCGAATTTCCGGGCGAGGGAGGCGGCCGTCGGACGTTGCGTTGCTCTTGTTCGGCGAGGGCCTGCCTGTGCCGGAACCGACGGCCCGGGCAGCCTTCCAGGCCGCCGCCGACGGCGTCTGCCTTCCGGGCGGTGCCGAGCCCGGCGGGGACGTCGACGAGCATCTGGACGCCGTCGACTCCTACATCGACCGCGGCGGTCAGGCTGTGGTCATGGTGCCCGCGCGAGCGCGCCGGGTGGACGAGCAGATCGTCGCGTTCTTCGAATCAGCCGGTGTCCCCTGGCCGCCGACGGAACTTGCCCAGTTGGACGAGAATCTGAGCGCTGAGCGCATGTCGCCGCAGGGCGCCGCGCTGTTCGCTGCTGATGCCCTGCTCACGGGAAGCGCACCTCTGCCCCGTATCGGCGCGCTGCTGCGAGGGATGTCGCCCGGCCTGGAGGTGAACCCGATCGCGTCTCTCGTGGAGACCACAGTGCGCGACGTGCCGCACTCCCCCGTCCTGGGCCCCGACGGCAGCCTGACGATGCTAACCGGCGACGTTCGTCGCACCCTCCACGAACTAGCGGCAACAGCCTCGGCAGAGGAACTCCGCGCCGCCTGGCAGGCTGCCCGGGATGTGCGCGCATGGGCGCTGGATTTGTGCGCGCGGACGGAAACTGAACTTGCCGCCCGGGTGCCCGGCGACGCCACCATGGAGTGGTGGATCAGCAGACAGCTGCCGGCCGGGCTCTCTCTCCTGGACGAACTGCGCACCCAGAACGAAAAAGCCGCCGCTACCGCCCTGTCAGCCCTGGGCCTGCTTCTCCAGCGCGAACAGTTCGCCGAGCTCGACCGGGTACAGCCGGGCTGCCAATGGGACCTCGCCCAGACACCGGGCTTTCTGCCCCCGCCCGCCCGCGTCTTCCTCGCTCTGCCCTCTGCCGCACCAGCCTGCCTCGGACAAGCCGCACACCAGATAGAGGGAACGGTCTGCACCTTCCCGGCCCAGACTTTCGAACGGCGAGCATGAACCTGAACAATCCCGCCCCTGTCCGCACCACGGCAGAAAAATTCCCTGATGCTGCCCACGTACCCTCCTCCTCCGATCTGTGGATCACACCCCACGTGCTGGCACACGCCCTCTTCGTCTCAGGCAGAGCGCCGGGGCACCGACACCGGCACGGGAGGTCCTCGACCTATGAGTTCATCCATCGAATCGCGGCCATGCCCGCCTACCTCCGTTGGACCGGCAAGGGCATCAAGCGCACCGACCTCGCACTCGAACTGGACCCCACTGAAAAGGGCATGCTGTCCTACACCCTGGGACAGGCCATGTGCCAGGTCTTCGCGGAACATCTCCTGTCCGTCCGATTCTTCATGCACGTCTCCCGCTATGCCGACACTTACGGACTAACTTTCCCCCCAGGGCAGAGCCGGGCAGACTTCTTCGGCCCGCGGTACTCCGGAACCTGGGTCGTCGCCGAAGCCAAGGGCCGCTCAGGCCGCCTCGACAAGGAGACCCGTCAGGCGATGGAGGCGCAGAAAAGAACAGTCAAGACCGTGTCCGGCCAGGTGCCGGAAATCTCCTACGCGTCCGCGGTCGACTTTCCCTCCAAGGGCGGCGCCATGCGCCTCACGGCAATCGACCCGGAAGAAGCCGAGCCCGGCGCCGTCGACCTGCCTGTCAACCTCGATCAGTTCGCGCTGGCCTACTACACCCCGTTCCTGGACGCCTTCGCCCACCAGCAGCCCCAACTCCTGGGCGACTATGTCGTGGTGGGCTTCGAATCCGTCAGGGTCACACTGGGATTGTTGGCCCCAGTCCTGCAACGGATCGAGCGGGCCGTGCACCTCGAAGACACAAGCGGACTGTACGGCGACGTCACCCGCCTGCTCGACCGCTACACCACCCGCTTCACACGCGAAACCACCACGCTCTATGCCGACGGCACCCTTTTCGCTGCCGACTGGAACCACCGCCCCGACCTGCTGCGCCGCGAAAGCCCCCAGCCAGAGGCCGAGCAAATGCAGAGACTGCATGAGTTCTACCGGATGGTGGATGTGCAGGACGACCCAAGCCGTGATGAATGGATGCGCGAGGAGGACTGGAACTGGCGGAGCCTGTCGCTGGCTACGGGTGCTCTGCCGGGAATCTTCCCGCCCGTGGACGTTACCGAGTAACGAGGCAATCCCGGCCGCGTGCTGCGTGGTCGCACTGGAGCGCGCCACCTTCTGACTTACTCGGAAGCACGCCGCCCCTACTTTCCTCTCGATCTGCTCCAATCTCCAGCTAGCGCTGGGAACATGACAAGCACTGCCTCCAAAATCATAGGATTCTCGACGCCCCGCAATCGCCTGCCGACGCCTCATGCCGACCGCGCCCGCTCTTGGCCAACTCCGCCGGAAGCCCTCGGCCGGAGGAGATCCCAGGCGTCCTGGGACAGCTCCGCTCGCATGTGCGAGGATTCTGCAGTTGGCGTCACCCGATCGAAGAATCAGAGGCTGCAGGATGCAGTTACCCGTGATCCCGGTAGTGGTTGGCATCGGCACGACGGTCGTCAATCTGGCCGGCAACAAGATCATCGAGCGCCACGCCAAGAACCGGATTGCTGACCAGCAGGCGCACCACGACAACGAGTACGAGAAGCATTGCCAGGTCGCGAACTTCACAATTGCAGAGTTGCAGAGTCTCGGTTACAAGCAGCAGGCAGCGCTCGACGACGTGTTGCCTCGAATGAAGGCCTTCGCAGAACGCAACAAGCGACAGTTGCGGATAGTTGCGCGCGAGGTCGTCGAAGCCGGCGAAGCGCCCACGAATCGTGAGATCGACGCATCCCCAGACGTCTCAGGCCCCAGCGCCGCCCCGAGCGCATCGGCTGGTTTCGGCGCGGCCGTTGCTGGCACTGCACTGAGCGGCGCGACCTACGCGGTCGTGTCCAAGTTCGCCACCGCCTCCACAGGTACCGCGAACAGCACCCTGAGCGGAGCGGCTTTAAGAAGTGCCACCCTCGCGGCAATCGGAGGCGGGGCCAAGGCAGCTGGCGGCGGTGGCATTGCCGCCGGGGTACTCAGGCTCAACGTCATCACTGCAATCCCAGCGGCTGCGCTGACCGTCGGGTTGATGATCAAGTCAAAGTCCGATGCCGACAAGCTCTTTGCGAAGTACGAGGCGGACGTCAAGAAAGCTATCGCCACCTACAATCACCGCAACACGCTTCTTCGCGGCGTGGACAGACGAGTGGGTGAGCTGCGAGACGTGCTCGCCGGACTTGCTTCTCAGGCGAGCGAGGCCCTTCGCCACCTGGAGGCGACAGAGCGCGAGCCTGGCGGGTTTGACCTCGACAACGACGACCATGCCCACCGGCTCCAAACGGCGCTCCTGGTTACGAAGGGCGTGGGCGATATCGCCACCGCGACTGTGGTGAGTCCGGATCTGACGCTTAACTCGAACGGTGAGTATCTGGTGGTCAAATACCGCAACTACAACCTGGAGCATGTAAATGGTTGACGTTCGTAAGGCCACAGGCTCCCTCGACACCGTCACACAAGCGAACGCTGTTCAATTCCTATTCGCAATTGTCGACGTCGCTAAAGGTGTCGACGCCAACATCACCGAGCGCGCTCGAATCGTCGCAGATCGCGACAGAGAGGTCGCCAGAATTCGCGCCGCGAGCAAGGGGTTGCGGGACTATCTAGACCGCGTTTTCGAGGAGCGTCGAGAACTCCACCGAAAGTTCTTCACCAGGCTGGACAAGGCCATCGAGGATAGCGACCCCGTAACCATTCAGGCCTGCGTCACCGGGATCGTAGAAGTCGCCAAGCACTCGCCGCTCAATGACATCATGGAACTTCGCTCTGTCTGGGCAGACCCAAACGCGGCGATCGAGATTTAAAGGTCGAGCCTCGTGCACGATGCATCACCAGGGCCTCGGCGAAGTGGTGGGTTGCCTGGTTCGCCGAGGCCCTGCACCGACCCCGTACGGCCTGACCAAGGGCATTACGGATCGGCTGTCAGCAACTTGGCTCCCGCTTCATCGCCCACCGCGAATCCTAGATCGCCACGACGGACTTGACTTGTGCTGGAGCCGAAGTTCCTGAGTCACGCGCTTCATCGGAGCCTCTGCCAGGCTCGGCAGCATCGACCACACTCGACAGCTGAGGTACTGGGTCTCCTCATAGACGGAAAGGCTCGTTGTGCTGCGGCATCGCCCCGCGCAACGAGTCGGACAGCCAGTTCGATCCGACCCTTTCGAAGATGCCGAGGGCCAGCGCTGGCGGCGAAACTGGCCCTCCGCCCTGCTCCTTCAGGTGGGCGGCCAGGCGCGCGACGATGCATAGTGCCGTCGGGCAGAGCCGCGCTCAACGCGGGGTGCGGCTTCGCGGGCGGTAAGGGTGCCGCACCGGGGTCCGCCTGTTCGTGACTTGTTGTCATGACCGGCAAACGTAGAGCCACTTCGGGCGCCCACCCCTGAGGAAACTCAGGGCTGAGTAACGCTCAGGGTCTGCATATGCCTATGTCTCGGGTCGCTTGACGCTACGCAGCGGCCTTGCCCGTCTGAAGTCGGGCGCCCAAGGTCTGACCCAGTGCCCGTTCGACAGAAATCAGGATGACCACCCGCTCGGGGTCCGGGGCCGGCGTGCGACCGTATCGCTTTCCGTAACGGCCACCGCGTCTTCGACCACAGCCTCGTCGGTGCACACCTCCGCGACCCCTTCGAGCGTGGCCCACCGGCCGCCGTCGACCTGGCACACGGCTACGTGGGCTTCGCCCCCACTCGCGAGAATGTTGACGACTTTACGACTCGATTTGCGCGTGATAACTCGGGCCACGCCAGCGGCGGCGTCCACCGTCACACCGACCGGCACAACATGCGGTCGCCCGTTAGGCCGCAGCGTGGTCAGCGTGCACAGGTGGTACTCGCTCCAGAACTCCAGGTAGTTATCCGGCTGGGTGGATATCGCGTTCGACATGGCTGAAAGCGTAAACGCCACAGTTGCCCGAACTGCCCCAGAGTGACCGTCGCCACACCCCTTCCGATCTGCCATTTTGTCCACTTCGCGGGTGTTTGCGAGAGCGCCAGGCTCATCGAAAGTCTCAGGTTGATAACGGAGTCATCAATCAACTCGCGTAAGTTGATCCGTTCACGCCAGACCTTAAAATGGCAGCTCAAAGCTCCGTACGGGATTCAACAAGGTTGTTTTAGGTCGCTTTGACTGGTTGAAGTTACCTGCCACCTACACGAATCGATCATGACTTTTGGGCCAGGTCTTGTCGGATGCTTCACGTACTGTCCAACGAGGTTCACGAGAGCTCCGCGGGGCAGCCCCGCTCGGGGCGTCAGGGCGCGTTCGCGTACGTGACATCCGAGCAGACGGCGAGCCCTGGATGTCTGACATCCCTCCCCTGCGAAGGGGGTCAGTGGGGGCGCAGGTGCAGCCGACTGCGGTCGTTTCCGGCGCCGGGAACCGGACGTCATCGACATGGGCGCGGTGTCGCCCGGCTCAGGGAGCCATCACAGCCGGTTGGAGGGATTACTCAGTGTGGTCGGATAATAGTGGCCGAGACGCGGCGGAGCCCAAGGTTCCCGCTCAAGACCGAGCCAACCGTCGACGCCTTGGACGCTGGCGTACAGCCACGGCCCGAACGGTGGAGAAGGATCTGCACCGGCTGATTCGGCGTGAGCTGCAAGATCTCGGGGTCACTCCCCCGCTCGACGTTCACGGCCTCTGCGAGAAGCTGAGCCGACGGCGCGGACGCCCTCTGTTTCTGCGTGCAGCTCCGCTGCCCAAGCCCGGCCCCTCGGGCATGTGGGCGGAGTACGACACCTACGACGTGATCCTGTACCAGCAGGAGACGACCGACCTGCACCAGGACGGGATCATCCTGCACGAGGTCGGACACATCCTCGTGGCGGAGAACGAGAAGGCAGCCGAGGACTCCGCCCGCGGGGTGGAGACAGACCCGCCCGATGCAGCCCCTGATGAGGACGCGGCGGCCGTCGATGTAGAGGGGTGGGCCACCCTGCTGCCGGTCTTCGGGACCGAGGCGGTCAAGCGCGTTGCCCAGCGTTGCTCGTATGACGACGGCGAGGAGTGCTCCGTCGAACTCGTGGCCACGATCATCCTGGAGTGGTCGGCCCTGCTCGCAAACTCCACTCCTCCGGCTGATGATCCCGCCCTGCGCCGGGTCGAGGCGGCTCTTGGCGACCGGCGAGGATGGCTGTAACTCGTGGAACTCCTGCTCCTGGGGCTCTTGGCCGCACTGGTCTGGAAGCTCTACCAGTGGAAGCGAAGCCCGCATGACGCACCTCTTCGCTCGGTGACCCTCTGCCTGTTCTGCGCTGCGCTCTCGTACCCCGTAGCGATGCCCGGCGGCGCGTCCGGAGTCGACACCGTCGCCGGCCACGGGACGGCGAAGCTGATCCAGAACGTCCTGTTGCTCCTGACGGTCTACTTCCTCATGTGCTTCTACCTCTACTCCGCCGCTGACGAAGAAGCGGGGCGTCGGCGGGCACGCAGGGAAGCCGTGCTCGTCGGGGTCGTCGCAGTCGCGATCACCGTGGCTGCGCTGTCGGTGCCGCACGAGGTCTTCGCTGGCAGCTTCAGCACAGCCGACATGACGATTCCCCAGATCGCCTTCTTCTACGGCGGCGCTGGCCTCTACCTCATGTATGCCCTCGGCATGGCGTTTCGGTGGACTCGCCGATACGCCCGCATGTCCCGACGCCCGCACTCCACCGGGCTCTGGATGACCGCCGTCGGTCTGGGAGCGATGGCCGTAGCGTGCGCGATTCGAGCCGTCATCGTCGCCGTTCGCTCAGCAGACGTGGACGTGCCACATCTCCTTATGGCCGCCGTGGCCTTCCTCTTGGTCGCATCAATCCTGCTGTTCGCCGCGGGTGTCACCTACTCCGGAGCCCGAGCGCGAATCTCCTCCCTACGACTCTGGCTGCAACACCGGCGTGATCACCGTCACCTCTCGCCTCTGTGGGAGTTGTTGGCGGAGGCGTATCCGGACAACGTGCTGAGGCCGGCATCCTCTGCTGCACTGGACCGATGGCGGGCCCGTGGCGTGCACCGGCGCTACCACCGCTGCATCGTGGAGTGCCGCGACGGCCTGGTGGACATCAGCCCGTACCTGCTGGACGAGGGTGACGACAGCGCAGTCCTCAACATCGACTCCGCCGAGCTCGCCGCCCGGCTCCGCCGGGCCTCCGCTCGGATCGAGAAGGGGGTCCCCGCGCCCCGCCGCGCGGTCCCGCTCGCGATGGCGCTGGGGAGCGACCGCGAGTCGGATGTGAAACAACTGATTGCGGTATCCGACGAACTGCGCGCAGCCGCATGACCTCGCAAGATCAAGGAGTCACGATGCTGATTACCGGTGGACGAGTGCTCGTCGACTCGGGGACCTACCTGGAAGACGGTGCCGTTCTCATCGAGGGCGACTCGATCTCTGCCGTCGGGCCGCGCAAGGACATCGAAGAGCGGGCCGGGGCCGACGTGCCTCGATTCGAGTTCGGCGGAACCGTGCTGCCGGGGCTCATCGACGCTCACGTTCACCTGGCCTTCGATGGCGGGCCTGACCCGGTGTCCACCCTCCAGGGCTCGACGGATGAAGCCCTGTTCGAGGACATGCGGCGGCGCAGCGTACAGCTCCTGCGCAGTGGCGTTACCACCGTCCGCGACCTCGGCGACCGCGGCGGACTGGCGCTTCGTCTGGCTGTGGAAATCAGCGATCGGCGTACACCAGGACCGAGGATCGTCTCCGCAGGCACCCCGGCCACCACCTTGGGCGGGCACTGCCACTTCCTCGGCGGCGAAGTCTCCGGCGAGACCGAGATCCGCGAGCTCGTACGGCGCAACCTCGCGGCTGGGGCAGGCGTCATCAAGGCGATGGTCACCGGCGGCGGTCTCACGAAGGACGGCCCCAGGAGCCACCAGTCGCAGTTCACGGCGGAGGAACTGGCCGCCCTGGTGGCGGAAGCCCACAAAGCGGGCGTTCCTGTCGCGGCCCACGCGCACGGTGCCGACGGCATCGCCTCAGCCGTGGAGGCCGGCGTCGACACCATCGAGCACTGCACGTGGATGTCGAGCGATGGCCTGGACTTCCGGCCCGACGTGGTTCAGCAGATCATCGCGAAGGACATCACCGTCTGCCCGGCCGTAAGCCCGCACTGGCAGATGCTCCCCCGCTTCTTCGGCGAGGAGCGCGCCAACGCGATGTTCGACCTGGTGCGGCAGATGGCCGACGCCGGAGTCCGCCTGATCGCGGGGACAGATGCAGGCGTGCAGCGTGCCGGCTTCGACGGGCTTGCTCAGGCCCTGTCGTTCTACTCGCACCTGGGTCTGTCGAACGCCTCGATCATCGACATGGCGACGTCGCAAGCGGCTGCTGCCCTGGGCCTGGGCGAGATCACGGGGAAGGTCGCTCCCGGCTTCCGAGCGGATCTCCTCCTGGTGGACGGTGACCCTCTCGCGGATCTCTCCGCGCTGAGCGGAGTCCAGGCCGTGTTCACCTCCGGTCTGCGCCACGAGCCGAACGGCACGGGGCAGTAGGCACTGAACCGCCTTGGGTTTGGCTTGCCAGCGGAGGCAGCTGGCAAGCCGTACTCACCTACGCGGCAAGCGCAGTCGGCTGCGTGGTGCGCTGGAGCTCCATGAAGACGATGTTCAGGTCGTCGATCTGCTCCGGGGAGAAGAGGTCGTCCGGGCCACCTGGCGCGCGGTCAAGGAAGGCGCTGCCCGGCTCATACAGATCGCCCAACGCCAGCACGCCCTGGCTGGAAACCACGTCGATGATCAGTGACACGAAGTCCAGCTGGGTCGCACCGAAGTTCTTGCCGATTACGAAGCTTTCGAACGCCCGCTGGGCGGCCTGGCTGTCCAGCCCGTGCAGCTTGCGGACGAACAAGCCTAGGCCGCCCTGGGAGCGCACCTCTTCGAGGTCCTCGGGTGAGGCGACCGCCTCGGCGAGGAAGACCTCTTCCAGTGCCGCCAGGTCGTCCGTGGTGATCTGCTCGTTGTGGCGGAGTTTGTGGACGACCGGCTGGTCCTCGTGGCGCAGCAGGTACGCACGGGCCTTCTGACGGAACCGTGCCTCGTCGGTGCCGGTCGGGAATCCCTTGAGCTCGGCTTCGGCGATCACGGCTTCATCTTCGGTGAAGTCGGTGAAGACGATGTTGCGTTTGACCTTGTCGTCGACGAGCCGGGCGAGGCCCCTCAGTCTGCGGCGCATCTCCTCCAGCATCGGCAGGGTGACGTCGTGCCACCAGTCGTCACCGGCGAGGGCTTCAAGGAGCTCCGCTTGTTCCGCGACGGCCGGGATGTTGGTCTTGGTGAGCAGGTCTTCAACAATGCCCTGAATCTTCCCGCGCAGGGCTGCGTACTCCTTGCCGCCTTCAAGCGCCGCGAGCTGGAGGCTGTACGCGGTCAGGTCGAAGCGTTTGGCCTCCTCACCGTTCTCGGTCTCATCCGGCCGGTGCTCGCTGGGGAGCGCGAGCAGGCGTTCGCGGAGTACGGCCTCGGCGTCGTCGTCGATCCGGTGCCAGTTGGTGAAGTCGCTGAAGGCCTCGATGTCGCGGCGGTGGGGGCGGACCAGGAAGTTGTCCAGGTTCATGCCAGTGACGGTCTCGTGGAGGCTGTGGGCGAACGCCCAGCGGATCTCATGCTCGGTTGCGATGGCGTCCGCGCCTCTGTCCCGGCCCGTGTCAGGCTGCTCGCGGCGGTCAAGGGCGCGGATGAGGTCGAGCTGGCGTTGCAGCAGCTTCTCGGCGAGCGAGGCGCCCTTGCGGCCCTCGGTGCCGGCGAGCTCGCTGTTGAAGAAGTCGATGTTCCCGCAGAAGTCGAAGACGTAGAAGTTCTGCTTGTTGTGGTCGGGGTTGTTCTTGTCGGGGCCGTAGAGCTTCTCGCGCAGGCGGGTGCCGCGGCCGATCATCTGCCAGAACTTGGTCCGGGAGTAGACCGGCTTGGCGAAGACGAGGTTCACGACCTCGGGCACGTCGATGCCGGTGTCCAGCATGTCGACCGAGATCGCGATGTCGGGCTGCCGGTCGGCGTTGGAGAAGTCGTCGATGAGGGACTGGGCGTACGTCTCCTTGTAGGTGATGACGCGCGCCGAGTGGCCGGCTCCCTGCGGATAGTTGAAGTCGTAGCGGTCCGCGATGAAGCGGGCGTGGTCGTTGTTCTTCGCGAAGACGATCGTCTTGCCGAGCCGGTCGCCGCCCGCCACCCGGTGGCCCCGGGTCATCAAGACTTCGAGCATCTTGTCGACGGTGTTTGCGTTAAACAGGAACTTGTTCAGCTCGTCACGGCTCACCGCGTCCGGGACCTGGCCGTCCTCGGCCCACTCCTTGGAGTCCCACTCGGCCTTCTCCTCCTCGGAGAGGTCCGCGTAGCGGATGCCGCGCTCCATGAACTTCAGGGTCACCTTGACAGCCTTCGGCGGGACTAGGTAGCCCTCCCCCACGGCTTCGTCCAGGCCGTAGGAGTCGGTGGGGACGCCGTCCTCCAGCTGAAAGAGCTTGTACGTGTTGCGGTCGATGTCGTCCTTGGGGGTGGCCGTCAGGCCAAGGAGGAGCGAGTCGAAGTAACGGAAGATCTCGCCGTACTTGTCGTAGACCGAGCGGTGGGCCTCGTCGATGACGATCAGGTCGAAGTATCCGGGTCCGAAGCGGCGGCGGCCCGCCGCGTCGGTGGCGTCGATCTGCTTCATCATCGTCTGGTAGGTGGACACGAAAACGTGCGCCGATGCGGCCTTGTCGTCGAGGAGGCTGGCGACCGGAGTGTTCGGCAGGTGCTCGGTGAACGCCTTCTTGGCCTGGGTGACCAGGGCCTGGCGGTCCGCGAGGAACAGAACGCGCTGGGCCCAGCCAGCCTTCTTCAGCTGGTCGACGAGGGCCACGGTGGTACGGGTCTTGCCGGTGCCGGTCGCCATGACGAGGAGAGCCTGGCGCTGGCGGTCGCGTTCGTACGCTTCGCCGACGCGCTTGATGGCGCGGAGCTGGTAGGGGCGTCCGGCGATCTTCTCGTTGACCGGGGTGGTGTTCAGGGGGAGGCGGCAGGCGCGCTGGCGGAGGTGCCAGTGGAGTTGGTCGTGGGTGAGGAAGCCCTGGATCTTGCGGGGCGGGTAACCGAGGCCGTCGTCCCAGAGGTAGGTCTCGTAGCCGTTGGTGTAGAAGATCACCGGACGGCGGTTGAACTCCGCTTCGAGGGCGTCGGCGTACAGCTTGGCCTGCTGCTGGCCGTCGCGGGGGTCGCGGCGGGTGCGCTTGGCCTCGACGACGGCGAGGGGCTTGCCGTCCTCGCCCCACAGGACGTAGTCGACGAAGCCCTTGCCGGAGTCGGTCTGCATGCCGGTGACCGGGCGTTCGACAGTAAGCTTGCCCGCCGGGTCGGCCGCTCCGGCCGGTGCCGGGTCCCAGCCGGCCTCCTTCAGGAGGAGGTCGATGAAGGTGTCGCGGGTCGCCTTCTCGTCGTAGTCGTGGGTGTCCCGGACCTTCTGGTTGGCTGCCTTCGCGGCGGCGACCTCGGCCTGGAGAGCGGCGAGCTTCGCGGCGAGGGCGTTGTTCTCCTCGTGAGCCTTGGCTATCGCCTCGGCCTGCTGCTGGTAGCGCCGCTGGTCCTCTTCCGCCTGCTTGCGAAGCTCCGCCTGCTTCTGGAGGCGGGCCTCGGCGGAGAGTGGGCGGGGGATCGCGGTGGAGTCGAACTCCATTCCTGCGGTGGGGAGTTCGTGAGCCTTGCCGGTGTAGGTGCGGGCGAACCAGTACAGCGAGTGGAACAGCTCACGCAGGCTGGCGACGGCGGCTTGCGACGGTACGGGGGTCTGCTTGTGGACCGCCTGGTTGCCCTGGCGGCGGATGATGTCCATCTTCGCGTTCACGGTGGGGCCGACGAGCGTCCGGAACGACGGCTCGTGGAGCATCGCGTTCAGGTCCATCTTGTACGGAGCCTTGAGCGAGCTGTCCTTCTCGTACATCCAGTGCACGGCCAGCTCGATCGCCCGGCGGGCGTAGAAGCAGGCGGCTCGGGGGTCGGAGTAGGTGAAGCGCTCGGCGCGGGTGGCTTCCTCGTAGAGGGCGGGCCACTCGGCCCGGAGGAAGCCGAAGTTTCCGGCGGGGCGGGCGAGGTTCCGGGCGGCGGCCTCCTCAAGAGACCGGTTCGTCTTCGGCGGATCGGGGGTGGGGCGCGGCCCCGGCCTGGACGGGCTCGCCTCGCCGCCGTGCTCGCCGGTGCCGTCGGCCTCTCGGTTGCTGGCCATGGTGATGGCGCCCCTCTCCCCTGTTGCGGTGTCGCTTGTCGCTGTACGCGTGTGGCTTACGTGGTGCGGCAGGACCGACCGCACCCGGAGTCTCCCCAGACCGGGCGCGGTCGACGTGGTGGTGCGGTGGAGCGTGTGTGGCGTTACGGATTACGCGGCTTCATGATCCCAGAGCTGACCGGAGAAGGCACGTTGTTGGAGGGATTCGAAGAGTTCGTCTAGGGCGGCGAGGTGGGCCACGTGCGACTCACGGACCCCGTCCACTCGCTCCACCCGCTCAGTAAAGAGTCGCGTCATATCGCACGGAGGGTCAATAAGCTTGACCGAGGAGAACTGGGATTTATTTACGAGCCCCGTCATTGCACCAGTCGACTTCTCCTGAATCAGGTGCTTCCCCACCCTGAGTTGCTCCAACAGGAATCTGGATGATTCCTGCGCAGGAATAAATGCGTTGATCTGCTGATTCACGGCTACCTTGCGTCCCGCAAGCACGCTACTACCAATACGTGACGGGCTTCCCGCGATGCAAGTCACCAGAATGGCGTGAGCTGGCACGACCCTCGCTTTCCCCTCCCCCTTACCCGAAAGCCTCTCGGAAGCTTCGGTCGCGAACAAGTTCGGAGGATCAATATTATCCGTCTTTACCCATTCAATTCCCTCACCGAAGTTCGCTGGATCAGCACGGGGCGGCGTGTTACCCGTAACTACATCCCCCAGGTCCGAGATGGAGGCCCGCTCCCATCGCGCATTGGGTGCGCCCGGGTCGCCGAACATGTCGAGGAAGATGGATTGGGCGAGGTCGCCGAGGAGAGCGATGGCCTCGCGGCGCTTGGCGCGGAGGGTGTCTACCTGGTCGAGGACTGCGGCAATGCGCTTCTGCTCCGCAAGAGAAGGAAGCGGCACTGCCACACCCTGAAGGCTCTGCCGCGTAATCTGCGGTTGCGCGCTGCCAGTGATTGCCTTGCGCAGCAAACCCTCTTGGCGCAGAATCCTGGCCAGGTAGTTATGATCAACTTTTTCTTTGTCGAGAGAATCCAATGCCATGGCATTTCCTGTGACATACGCCCTCGGGGCCGAAATGTTAATCGTTCCACACGTCGCCCCGCGGCATGTAATCAACACCGTAGGCTCTTCGTGATTGAAGGCCGAATAATAGCCGATCCTGCCATTTGCCCCATAGACCGGGTATCCCGACTCCGTCATATCGTCGCCGGAAATTGTAGGCCATTGCTTCGGACGGCAAATCTCGTCAAGTGCCACCATGGGGAAATAGGTCATGCCAGCATTCCCTTCAACTCATCCGCACCCTTCGTGATTTCCGTGTCGAGGCGCTCTAGATCAGCCAGGATTTCCAGTGGGGACCGCGTCGCGATTTCGTCGTGGACGACCTCCTTGTAGCGGTTCAGGGAGAGGTCGTAGCCCTGTGCGGCGATGTCGGACTTGGGGACGCAGAAGCTTTGTGCGGTGCGGGGGCGGTCGCGTTCGGTGGTGTGGCGGTTGAACCAGCGGGTGAGGACGTCGGGGAGGTTGTTCTTCTCGTGCTCCTCGTCGGTCAGGGGCTGGTCTGCCAGGAGGGGGCGGACGCCGAGGCGGTCCTCGGGGAGGAGTTCGTTGCGCTTGTCGTCCAAGGAGAGGCCGTCGGCCTTGACGTCGTAGAACCAGACGTCCTCCGTGCCGCCACTGTCCGTGCGGGTGAAGAAGAGGATGGCGGTGGAGACACCGGCGTACGGCTTGAAGACGCCGCTGGGGAGCTTGACCACGGCCTGGAGCTGCTGCTCCTCCACCAGCATCCGGCGGAGGTCCTTGTGGGCCTTGGAAGAGCCGAAGAGGACTCCGTCCGGGACGATGACCGCCGCGCGGCCACCAGGCTTGAGGAGGCGGAGGAACAGGGCCAGGAAGAGGAGTTCCGTCTTCTTCGTCTTAACGATCGCCTGGAGATCCTTCGCCGTCGACTCGAAGTCGAGGCTGCCCGCGAAGGGCGGGTTCGCGAGGATCAAGGAGAACTTCTCGGACTCGCCGGCTGCCGACTCCGCGAGGGAGTCACGGTAGCGAATGTCCGGATTCTCCACGCCGTGGAGCAGCATGTTCATAGAGCCGATGCGAAGCATCGTGGAGTCGAAGTCGAAGCCGTGGAACATCGACTCGTTGAAGTGCTTGCGCTGCTCCGCGCCGTACAGCGCTTCCTTGTGCGTGCGCTTGACGTACGAAGCCGTCTGGATGAGGAAGCCCGCCGTACCGCAGGCAGGGTCGCAGATCTCGTCGCCAGGACCGGGCTGGGTCATCTCGACCATGAGGTCGATGATGTGCCGGGGCGTACGGAACTGGCCGTTCTGACCGGCTGAGGCGATCTTCGCGAGCAGGTACTCGTAGATATCGCCCTTGGTGTCGCTGCTCCCCATGTCGATGTCGTCGAGGAGGTCGACGACCTTCGCCAGGAGGTTCGCGTTCGGGATGGTGAAGCGGGCGTCCTTCATGTGGTGCGAGTACGTCGAGTCGTCGCCGCCCATGCGGCGCAGGTACGGGAAGACGCCGTCGGCGATGAGCCCGTACATGATTTCGGGGTCGCGGACCTTGAAGTTCTGCCAGCGCAGGTCCTGCTGCTCGTCGTCGAAGAAGGGATCCGGATCAGGAACCTTCGTCGCGTTCGCCCTGCGGTCCTTCACGGTCTGAAGCTCGTCCAGGCGCTTGATGAAGAGCAGGTACGTGATCTGCTCCATCACCTCCAGCGGGTTGGCGATACCACCGGACCAGAACGCTTCCCAGACGCGTCCGACCTTGCTCTTCACTTCACCAGTAATCACGTTCGCGATCCTAGCCGTGGACACCGACACAGCCGTCCGTTCTTATCGAACCGGCCGCTCCACCCCCGCTGCCTACCTCTGGTGGCAACCGATCGACGCTCTGCGTCTGGGCCGTTGGCCGGGGTGTAGCGATCTCGACGTTGTAGGCCTCTGCCCCGGTCCCGAGGCGCTACAGGGCGAAGCACTAATTGTTGGTGCTTGGACCGGCCTTCTTGTCCAGCTCGCTGGCGAGGTCGTTCAGGATCGAGAGGACATCGGCCGGCAGGCCCTCGGTACTCATTCCGCGGGCCCGGACTCGGCCCACCTTGCCCTGCTTGGCCGCCGACATGAGGCGGAGCCCTTCGTAGACCTGCCGTGCAACGGACTCATTCGGCTCGAAGTACAGCTTCGAGACGTCGAAGAATTTGGCCAGACCTTCGAGGACCATGGGCACCGGTGTGTCGTCTCCGCCCGTCCGCAGGGCCTCGATGTCCTCGGCTGAGGTGACCTGGGAGCCCGCGTAGGCGTTCACCGAGTCCGCGATCTCCTGATCATCCGGAGCGGTTCGGCCCGGGTAGGAGCGTTCCAGCAACAGAGTGATCTTCTCAGCCAGCGTCTCCGGCACCTTCTCGGCCTCGGCGGTCTCCTCGTCAGCTGCTCCGAAAGACCGGTCCTGGGCGCGCTTCAGCTCGTCCTCGGTCACCCCGTATGCAGCCGCCAGGAGAGGGACGTACCGGTCCTTGAGGCGGCGGACCCCCCCTTCGGCTCCAGCCACGGGCCCGTCGCTCTTGGTACCGATGACCGTCCGCGTCTCGTACCGGTAGAGGCCGGCGTCGCATCGCAGGTCAATCAGATCGGGCAAGCCGTCACGCGGGAACAGGTCGTCCAAATCCCGGTTCAGCACCCTGGCCAGAGCAGGCAGCTTCTCTTGATCGGGTGTCGTCGCTCCCGACTCCCACCCCGCCACGGTCGAGTCCGCAGCACCGAGGGCGGACGCAACGTCGGCCTGCGAGACATCGGCGGCTCGACGTACCGCGCGCACACGTTCTCTGTCGAAACGGCGAGCTGGCATCGGACCTCGTTTTTTGGGTGAACCGAGGAAACCTCGGACTGTTGACTTTTGATGCGAACCAAGATAGCTTCATCTTAGCGAAAAACGAGGGGGTTCGCACCCCTCTCGGCCTTCGCCCACCTGCGGTTCCCATCGTGGACCGACTCGGTGGAGAGGGGATTCCGCGCAGCACTCGGGCGCGGTCCCTCCCCTCAAAACGCCATCGGCGCCCGAGAGTTCGCACCTCTCGGACGCCAGACAGCTCGTGATCCGTGGCCCCCGATAAGGGCGCTGGTCACTCGCACGGCCACTCCGTGTCCTTTCGCACGGCACGACGGAGCGGCGTACCACATAAAGGAGTGTCGCATGTCCCCCACTACGGACTGCAACCCGAAGGTGGAGACCCCTTCGGGCCCGGCCGAACGTCTGGCGGCGCAACTGTCGTCCATGCTGCCGGAAGTCGCCGTCGTACAGGTGCGCCTTCAGGGGCCTCGGACCCTGTGGCCCCACCTCGGGCTGACCGCCGTGAACGCCAGCGGACGGACCCTTCGTGTCCCTCGGGCGAAGGCGGTCACCATCGCCCGGTGGATCATCCGCTCATTCCCCCAAGCCGGATGGGCGGCCTCCGGCGGGCACGCCTTCGACCTGCGGACCGCTGAACTGCGCGGGCTGGAAGCGTGATGACGGCCGTGGCACCGGCGAACGCGGGCCCGGCCGTGGACTTGCAGGGACTTGCGGCCGTGGTCGGCCTCCTGGCTCAGGCCGGCGGCCTGGACGCCCTGTTGGGCAGCCAGGTTACTGACTCCCGCGATAAGCGTCTGCACATCGGGTACAGCGAAGCCGCTGAACGGCTGAACATTCCGGAAAAGTGGCTCCGCGAGCGTATATCCACGCTCCCACACCGGAAGTTCGGCAAATTCGTTCAGTTCACGGAGGATGACCTCCACGCGATTTCCGATATGCACTTCGTCAGCCCTGGCGAAAAGACCCAGAGGGATGGCGAGTCGGTACTGATGGCGCTTCAGCCTTCCAAGCGCTCTCGTAAGCGTTCCTGATCTCCTCTCGCGCCCGATTGCAACAATTCGCGGCGCTGCGAACATTGCGAGAAACAAATGAGCACTGACATATCCAGCCTCATCGAGGCTGCGCACCGGGGAAATTGGCTGCCCCTCATAGAAGAGTCGAAGAAAGCTCCGGGTAAGCACTGGGCCGAATACGCCCGATGCGCGAACCAGGACATCAACATCTTCGTCCCTCTCGCAGACGGCCCCAGGGAAGAACCCGACTCCGTGAAAGCCAAGCTGGGAATCTCCCTCAACCGTCCTCGCTATCTGTGCGCGTCATGCCCGTTGGCCGTCGCTGCCCGGTGCCTGGTGGAGTCCCTGAAGGATGACGACGAGTACGGAATCCGGGGCGGTCTTCTGGCTTCCGAGCGTGCAGAGCTGCGGCGGGCATGGCAAGACCGGGACATCGAGAAAGCAGTAGAAGGCGCGCTTCGAGGTTGCACCGCGGTCTTGACCAAGCCCGCCCGGGACGCCGTGATTGCGCGCTTCGCCACTGATCCATCACTGGACGCTGCTGCCGTCGCCCGCGGGCTTGGCGTGACGCACGAGTATCTGCTGAAACTCGCCCGTCGCTACCGAAAGTCGCAGGCCGGGCAGGGCACGCCCTCGCTCCACGTCGTCGCCGCCTGACGCCGCCCCGAGGAAACGATTCTTCCGCACGGCGGACCCTGCGTTCACGGGAGTTCCCCCCATGCTTCAGAACAGCCCTTCCGGATTTCGGCGCAGGACTATCGGTGCCGAGATTCGAGAAATTGCACCTACGGCAGTACTCGTGCGGGTCTATCCCGCGCGCCGGTCTGTTACCCACCTCTTCGAATCGGACTTTTACCGCATGCTTATTGACCGCAGGACCGAAGAGGAAGTTGCGCGCATGGTCAGGCGCGGTTTCGGAAAGGCTGCCGACTGGCGTCGCGCCCACGATTTCTATCTCCCCACCGAAACGCTGTATCTCACTCCGGAGCCGTACCAGAACGGCTACGTCCCGGAGGACGACCAGTCTTTCGGTCTTTCCCTCAGCCGTCGCATAGCCATAGGCGACGGTGGCCACTGATGAGCGCCATAGCGACCGAACTGGTCTGGTCACAGTCGAAGTCGTGCAGGGGATCGCGCCTCGTCATGCTGGCACTGGCCCGCGAGGCGGACGACGACGGCAAGGCGACGCTAACCCTTGATGAGATATCCGCTGTTACCCGCCTTACGCCTCGCTCGATAACGAAATGTCTCGGAGAGCTGGCGAAGCTCGGTGAACTGAGCCACGAACGCGGAGGGGGCGCCTCCAACCCGAATTCCTACTCCATATTGCTGTGTAGCGGGACCGCCGAAGAAACCACCAGCATGCTGAAGGAACTTCCCACTCCCTGCCCTGGCGGGCCAGAAGCGGGAGAGAAGGACCAGGAAGTTCCTTCCCAGAACCTCGCTGGTGAAGTCGGAAGTGGGAAGTTTCGGCAGGTAGATTCGGAAGTTTCTTCCTCGCGCGTACGTGGTGGTAATACTCCCTACGGGAGTATTACCACCACCAAAGAGCAAGCTAGCTTGCCGAGGTCGCGCCGAGAGAACAACGCTGTCGAGCAAGGCTCAGTGACGGTTCCGGACGGAGCCAAAGACCTGGTAACAGCCATAACCGGTGCTGGAATGCTCGTTGGTTGGCGACTGACCGAATCGGAATGGGATCGGGTAACAGCTCTCGCAGCACGTTGGGGAAATGAACGGCTGGTCGAGATGGTGGCGCGGCGATGGAACGCCGACCGTCCGCCACAGTCCGCCCGCTATCTGCTGCGCATCTGGGCGGATCTGCCCTCGCACGCTCCCCCCGCAGCAGCCTCTCAGGGGAATGTCGTGCCGTTGCGTCGGCAGTCCGGAGGCTGGGTTCCCTTTCAGAACACCGCTGCCCCCAGCGCTTACCAGAACGGATTTTGATCATGGCAGAGCCGGAACGCGCGGGCAGCGCCAGGTCGATGCGTGCAATGGAACGAATACTCGCTGCGAAAGGACTTCAGGCCGTGCCGGATGCCGACCCCGCCGACGAAGCATCGGAAGAGAACCCCGGAGATCGCGAGTGGCACTTCCGGGCTCGGGCCGACTACGCCCTGAGCCGCTGGCAGAGGGCCACCCCTCCCCGGTTCCGTGACGCGGAGGCCACGCTGCCGGAGGTCATCGGCTGGGCCGACCGGGCACTCACGAACAACGCCGGGGCTGGCGCTCTGCTCCTCACCGGTCTCACGGGGACGGGCAAGACGCATCAGGCATACGGGGCCCTGCGGAGGATCGCGGCCGGCGGGCCGGACCGGTTCGAGCTGATCGCCGTGAACTCTGCGGACATGTACGGCAACCTGCGCCCGTCACAGGTCATGGGCGCCGCTGAACACGAGCTGCAACGGCTCAGCAGGGTTCAGTACCTGCTCCTCGATGATCTCGGTACGGCGAAGACCTCGGAATGGACCGAGGAGGTCACGTACCGACTGATCAACTACAGGTACAACCACTGCTTGCCGACGATCATCACGTCCAACCTGCCCGCCCGCGATGAGACCGGGCCTGACCTGACCGACTTCGTCGGGGCCCGCGTGGCGAGCCGTCTGGCCGAGATGGTCACGACCCTTGTGCCGATGATCGGCGCTGACCGGCGCCGCGGCGGGAGGGCGGCGTGATGCCCGTCCGCCTTCGCGGAGCGTTCCGCGACGCCACAACGCTCTCCACAGCCTGTGCATACGTCGGACCGCGCAGCCGGTACGCGAACCCCTTCACAGCCGGGGCTCGGTCCCCGCTCGGCCCCCCGATGGACGCTGCGGAGTCGGTAGACCTCTTCACAGCCACGCTACGGGGCCCGGTCGGACGCCACTACGCAGCTCGCTTCGCCCGAGCGCTGCGCGGGCTCGACCTGATGTGCACATGTCCCCTTGACGCTCCGTGCCACGCGGACGTTCTCCTTCGCCTCGCCAATGAGCCCGGCGACGGCACCGCACCCCGCACCACCGATCTTCTGGAAGGCCCCCGATGAGTCACCCGATCATGTTCGCTGCGGCCAAACACCTCACGACCGCAGAGGAGCGGCGCAAGACCGCTCGGGAGGCCGCGTTCCGCACCTGGGGCCCGAGGTCGATCACCGCAGCGTCCAAGTACGCAGGCACCCTCCTGGGGGCCGCCGCAGTCACGCTCGACTGGGAGGTGCTGGGACTTCTCAGCTTCGAAGAACACCTGCAAGCTTTCGCGTCGCTCGACACGACCGAGGGCCAGCACCTGGAGCTGTACTACACCGACCAGGGCGGCACAGAGCGAATCTCGTTGCGGGTGTCGTGCGTGAGCTGCCCGAGTCAGCGCGTGCACGAGGTGACGTCTTTGGAACAGCTCGGCCAGCTCCTCTCGCAGACCCCGGCCTGGCAGGACATCAGCCCGCGCGACGGGGGCAACCTCTGATGTCACACGCGCACATAGACACGGCGGCAGGGACCGAACGGCAGGAGAGCTACAGCCTGCGCGGAATGACGGCTTGGGACCGCAGTGCGATCATCCTGCTCGGCGCGGCCGGCTTCGCCTTCTCGTACGACGCCCTGCGTCAGATCGCCCTCGCGATCCACGCCAGGGAGACCTTGTCCTACCTGTTCCCGGTGTTCATCGACGGGTTCATTGCCTACGGCGTGCGGGCGATTGTGCTCCTTCGGCACCAGCGGTTCGCCGCGCGGCTCTACGCCTGGTTCTTGTTCCTCGCGGCGACCGGAGCGAGCCTCGGCGCGAACGCTCTGCACGCCATCACGTTGAACGATTCTCCGCAGGCCGGACGGTCCGCGCTGCACCTGGCGGACAGCGTCGTGGGGCTGCTGTCGATGCTCGCGCCACTCGCGCTGGCGGGATCGGTCCACCTCTACATCCTGATGGCGCGGACGGCTGAGCGGGCGGTCCCGGACGGGGCTGACTCCGGTCCCGGACCGGTCCGCGAGACGTCACCGACGCTCGAGCGCGTCGCTGTCCAGCAGCGTCCTCGTCCGCTGGAAGCACCGGCTCCGATGCCTCCACTGCCGTTGACAAACGGTCCGTCCGCGCCGCAGGACGCCGCAGCAGCAGCCGTTGACCTGCGGAAAGCCGAGTCCCTGCCCGCAAAAGAAGAACGTACGGAGGACACCGCAGCCCATCCGTCCGCCGAAGCGGACGAAGAAGGGGCGGAGGGCAAGAGCGCGGACGGACCGGACGGTGGACCTGCGGACCACGCGCCGACCACAGCACTGCCGGAGGACACGGAACCCTCCGCGCCCACGGCGGTCCGCACCTCGGCGGACGGAGAAACACCGTCCGTCCCGGACGACGCGGAATGCCCACAGGACCGGGAGGCGGACGACGACTGGTTGGCAGAGTTGCTGCCGATCGCGCGGGCCGCTACCGAGCGGGCCGGACGGACGAGTCGTGAGGTTGTAGGGGACGCCGTCCGCAAGCACCAGGCGATCAGCAACGACCGTCTTGGTTTGCTGCTGGCCCGGCTGAAGGAAGAGGACGACGAGGCGGCGAGGACACCCGCCGCTGCCTCAACCGCTCTCTGGTGATCTCATCTCATGACGGGCCCGGGGCCTGCATGGCTCCCACCGTGCAGGCCCCGGCCGGTCAGTTTGATCAGGAAGGAACGACGATGTGGTCTCGCCGACGCGACCGGGCGGAGGACGCCGTCCGCGCCGATGCCGTACAGGCAGCGTCCGCCCTCGCGGTTCACCTCCAGGACGGGGGCAGTCTTGTGCCGGTCCAGGCGGACGGTCTACCGCTTGCGGCCGGTGAAGTCGCCTTCGCGGACGTAGCGTGCTCCGCCGCCCGCTTCTACGGGACAGAGGTCGACTACCCCACTTCGGCCGGCGGGCATTTCGAGGATCACCCGACCTTCGGCCGACGGTGGGTGAGCAACGGTCGTCTCGACGCCCGGCGGCGCCAGGAAGCGGAGGACGCCGCCCTTCCGCAGTGGCGCGATCACACCGCCGCCCGAGTGGTGCTCACCTCAACCGGGGTACGCCTCCTGCCGCTGGGGGCTCGTGAGTGGATGCCGTTCGACCTCGCCCTCCTGACCGGAGTCGCCGCTGAGCCGCCCGGCGTCGTCCTCTCGTACAGCACGTGTGCGCCCCTGCTCCTTTCCGGCCCGGCCGCGCCGTGGCTCGGTGTGGCGATCGAGCACCTGCGCCACGGGGCCGCATAGGGCCCGCAAAGCCTCCCCCGAGCAAAGCCGGAACTTAATTCCTGGAATTAGGTTCCGGCTTTTTTCGTGATTCGAGTTGTCCGCGAACCCCTGCAAGGATTCAGGCACGGCCAACGCCACAAGGCATTTTCCGGCCGTAGAGATCTGTTCACGATCTCGCCCGAATCACGGAAGGGGCTGATGGCCTTGATATGAGTAACGCGCCTGCCAGCTCAACCGTCTCGCAGATGCGAAACAGGATCGAACTCTTCCGCAGATGAGACAGGCAGATAGAGCTATACGCTCCGGCCTGTTTTGCGATTTCCCCGGCATTCGCCGGTAAAGCCCGCAGGAGGAATTCCCCTCCTTCCTGCGAAGGGGCGGCGCGGCCCCCAGCCCCCGCGGGACCGCGCCGCTCGCACTTCCGAAATCTCTTGCACCAAGGTTGTGGTCCCCGCATGCCCCGATCAGCCCGTTTCATGCCCATATCAGCCGCAATAGGTGTGGCTGGTTCCCTGGCTCTTCTGTCGACCGGCTGCTCCAGCTCGACCAACGACGCCTCCGCGGCCTCGACCGCGTCCGCGCAGCCGCACTCCGTCTCGGCGGGCATCCCCGACACGGCCACGCCGCACAGCAGCGCTACCTCCTCCTCGTCAGCTACCGGACTCCCGAAGGACGTTGAACGGACGGCGCGGGCCTTCACTACGGCCTACGCGGAACACGATGCCCGCGACGGTGCCGACAGCTCGTACGCGGATGCCGGCGCTCGGGCAGCCCGGCTCGCCTCGGGGGAACTCGCTGGCGTGCTCGCCCAGAAACGGCCGGGTCAAGAGGCCGCCTGGGCCGCCCTGCGGGCCGAGAAGGCACATCAGACGGCCAAGATCACGTCAGCAGTCGGCCCCGACGGCGCACCTGCGGCAACGGCCTCCTCCGCTCTCGTCCGCGTGAGCTACACCCTCACGACCGCCCCGAAGTCCGGTCACACGCGCAGCAGTAGCGAACAGCTCGCGCTCCGCCTGGAGCACACCTCCAAGGGCTGGCGCGTCACCGCCTTGCCCTGGGCGTGACGGGGCCGCGATGAACAAGGGCACGCAAGCTGGCCTGGGACTCGTCACGGCCGGGCTCATCACCGGTGTCGCCATGCTGACCACGTTCGGAGGGGCCGACAGCGCCTCCGCGCAGGAAGCCGGCCCGGGTGGCGGCATCACGACGGACGCTCCCGTGCCGGGCTGGGTCCGTGAGCTGATCAACAAGCACGCGGGCGAGTGCCCGCAGGTGACCGCCTCCCTGCTGGCGGCTCAGCTGTACACGGAATCGGGTTTCAACTCCGGCGCCAAGTCACTCAAGGGGGCTCTCGGCATTGCGCAGTTCGTGCCGGGGACCTGGGCTCAGCACGGCAAGGACGGCGACGGCGACGGGGTCAAGGACATCCGCAATCCCGCCGACGCCATCGCCGCGCAGGCCGCGTACGACTGCACCTTGGCCGACGAAGTCAAGAAGGTACCTGGCGACTCGACGGACAACATGCTGGCCGCGTACAACGCGGGCGGCCCTGCAGTGATCAAGCACAACGGGATTCCGCCGTACTCGGAGACCCGTGAGTACGTGCGCAATATCCGTGCGCTGGCCTCGAAATGGGCCGATGCCGTCCGCCCGGACGCACCAGCCGGCAAGGGCGCCGCCCGCGCGATCACGGCCGCGAGGACGGCCCTGGGCAGTTGGTACCAGTGGGGCGGCAGCTGTGCCATGCCGTACAAGGGCATGGGCGGCTGCGACTGCTCCTCACTCACCAAGATGGCCTGGTCAGCGGCGGGAGTGAACCTGCCGCGAACCACCTACGACCAGGTCCACGCAGGGACTGCCGTCAAGGGCGTCTCCCAGATCGCCCCGGGCGACCTGTTGTTCAGCGTCCCGGGCAGCGCTGGCCCTGAGCACGTCGGCATGTACATCGGCGGCGGCCAGGTCATCGACGCACCGCACACCGGGGCTCAGGTGCGGATCAAGCCGCTCAGCTACTGGAAACCGCAGATCATCGCGATGCGGCACGTCGGCTAAGCATGCCAAAACATCCCAAACCATTCTTTACAGCACCAAGGGGCTGAACCATGCACAACCTCCTTTCTGCCGCTGCCGATCCCTCCCTGCACGCGACCCTCGCCGCCGGTGTCGATGTCGTGTCCGGCGTGAAGCCGGACTGGGGCCCGTTCGGGAAGCTCGGAGGCACGGCAAAGGTGATCCTGGGTGTCATCGCCGCCGTCGTCCTCGTCGTCGGCGCCGGCGCCTTCCTCGCCGGTGTCGGCAAGTCGAAGGGGTGGTTCGGTGAGGGCCACTCCACGATGGACAGCTCGCGCGGCAAGGGCATGATGGTCGGCGGTCTGACCTGCGTCTTCCTCGTGGCCAGCTTCGGCACCATCTTCGCCATCACGTACGGCATGGGTGTGTGACCCATGCCTATCCGATCCCGGAGGAACGTTCCCTCCTCGAAAGCCAGCGGAGCGCGCCGCTCGTCGGCCAAACTCTGGGGCATCGCTGCTGGCGGCGCGGCCGTGGTCACCGCGGCCGGGGTGGTCGTCAGCGTGACGACGGGCACCCCTCCGGCCACGGCCCCCTCCGTCTCGGCACCCGCCCACTCGGCTCCGCAGGCGAGCGGGGAAGGCGTGCGGGAGCTGCACGGCGTCCCCGTCGGCTACCCGCACACTCGATCCGGCGCCAAGGCGGCAGCGGCCAACTACACGACGGTCAGCGGGAGCTCGCAGTTCCTCACGGACAAGGACGCGCGGCACCGTGCGGTGGCAGTTATGGCGGCCAAGGGCTCGGCTGATGCGGCGGTGAAGAAGGCCGACCGCGCCGCCGAGGACGCGGTCGGCTCCCTGCGGGGCGACACCTCCAAGGTCTCCGTCAAGAAGACCGTCGCGCGTACCGGTGTCCTCTCGGCACATGTCCTGGGCTTCGACACTCACGGGGCGATGGTGCGGCTGTGGACGACGACGGTTCGCGGCAGCACGGCCGGTCACGCGACACCGAAGACGGGCTTCCAGTCGGTGACGGTCACCCTCACCTGGGAGTCCGATGACTGGAAGCTGAAGGACAGCTCGGCCTCGACGGGACTGATCGCTCCGATTGACGTGCGGCAGGCATCCAACGTACCGGGCGACTTCTCGGACTACGTTCCGGCCGCTGCAGAAGACCCTGTGCTGAGCGGCGCCGAAGACCGAAGTGGATTCCCGGCACCGTACGGACACAACGAGCGCGGCGCTCGTGCCGCTGCCGTCAGCGCCACCATGCTCTACGGCGACCCTCGGTTCTTCACCGATGAGGACTGGCGGCACCGGATGCTGTCGGCCACGGCCGCGTCGAGCGTGCTGCACTCGGTGACCTCGGACACCGACTCGACGGCTCGTCTGGTCATGGAGAACCGGGGTGTCGGCGCGGACGGGACGACCGTCGACGGCAGCGAGCTGATCACGCGGACGGCGGCGCTCGCCACCCACTCGATCTCCTACTCCGACCAGGCCGCGAGCGTGGAGCTGTGGACGGCGTCGGTGGGGGGCGTCGCCGGTAAGGACGAGACGCAGCGCCCACAGGTCGCCTTCCTGCGTATGACCGTGGATCTGGTCTGGGAGGACGGCACCTGGAAGACGACGGCCGTCACGCCGTCCGAACCGCTCGTGCCGTCTCCGCCGGCCATGCAGGAGGCGGCCCCGGCCGACAGCTTCGCGGACGTGGGGGGTGCCAGCAATGCGCCTGCGATTGCGTGACGACGCCCCTGGGCTGCTGACCCCCGAGCGGGGAACGCCGGGTCGCTGGCGCCGTCGCCTCCAGGCGATGGCCATGGTCAACGTGATCATCGGGTTCGTGTTCGTACCCTCGGCAGTGGCCAACCCGTTCTGCTACATCCCGATGGTGTGTGAGGCGAAGGCCGCTGTGGACTTCGTCAAGGACCCGCTGGGGTTCCTGCTCCAGAAGCTCACCGAGGCGAACATCTGGTTCCTACGCAAGATGCTGGAGCTGATCCAGAACACCACGAAGATCGACCTGACGAGCCCTGGCTTCCTGAAGCAGTACGCAATCATCTTCGCGGCCTCCAGCCTGCTCACCGTGGCCCTCTGGTTGATCGCCGTGGCCAAGCGGACGGTCCGCGGAGTCGCCCTGACCACCGCCGTGTCCGAGGCGATCGGCTTCCTGCTCCTCCAGTTCGTGGTCAACGCCATGACGCCGGGCGCAATCGCGCTGCTGATGAAGGCCATTGACGAAGTCACGGCCGTCTTCGAGCCGTACGCGACGAGCAACTTCAAACCGTTCCTGGAGAACATCCTCAAGGTCATGGCGGCCAACCCCACCGAGGGCGTGGGACAGCTGCTGGTCGTCAACCTCATCATGATGTGCGGCGCCCTGCTGATGTGGATCGAGTTGCTGATCCGCAGCGCGGCCATCTACGTGGCCGTCGCGCTCGGGCCGATCGTCAACGCCGGGCTGGTCGATCGCGACCTGTGGGGCAAGTCGAAGAAGTGGTTCGGCGCCATCTTCGCCATCGGCCTGAGCAAGCCGATCCTCTTCGCTCTGCTGGGCCTGGGCGGCGCGATCCTCAGCGACACCTCGGGGAGCATGTCCGACGCGGTCTCCAAGACCCTGGTCGGCGCGTTGATCCTCCTGCTCGCCGTCTTCGCGTCCGCCACGCTCTACAAGTGGGTGCCCGCCTTCGGCGACGAGATGGCCAGCCTCCACCACGACCGGAAGAGTGCACAGTCCTCCGGCCCGGCCGCCGCGATCGACGGCCCCGCCCAGCACGCCAACAGGGCGATGGGCGCTCGTGTCCAGGACTCCTTGGTCGGCGGCTCCAAGTCCGCTGGCGCCAAGACCGCTGGCGCGAAGATGGGCGGCGGAACTGCTGTGGCCGGACCGGTCGCGGCGGGGGCCGCCATTGCCAAGGCCGGCGTCGACATGGCGAAGAACAAGGCCACCAGCTCCCCGGGCGCGCAGGGCACCGACGCCGCAGGCGGCAGCAGCAACCCCGAACAACCCGAAAGCCAGCAGGGCGGCGAGGACACCGCCGGTACGTCCGGTGCACCGGCCGCCGCTCGTCCCCAGGGAGCGACCTCCGACCCGGTCGTCAGCTCTTCTCCGGACTGGTCCTCGGCCGGTGGCCACGCCTCGGCCGGACGCGCACCGGAAGCCAGCGGGGCACCGAGCACAGCACAGCCGCCCTCCCCGCCGTCAACCGGCGCGGGAACCTCGGACCCGCCAGCGCCCGCCTCCCCCTCCTCCGCATCAGGAACCACCTCGGGCTCCGGGCCCTCCGTCACGCCCCCGCCGCCGTCGCGGCCCTCGGGCGGCCAGGCACCCGGACGACCGAATCCCAGCAAGGATCAGTGACCTTCCATGTCGACTCGTACGTATCAGTTCGGAAAGCACCGCCCCACGGGGCTGGTGGGCCGCCGCGACCTCGGCGAACAGGTCGTCCTCGGCGGCGGAGCCGTCATCGGCATCCTCTTTGGCTACCTCTTCAACGGCGTGACGGCCATCGCCGCAGCGTGCCTGGTCCTGCCGATCCTGCTCGCCCTGGTCATCGTGTACGCCCCGTACCGGCCCAAGGGCACGTCCCAGCGGCGCACCCTCTACCGCTGGTGGCGGATCAACCGCTACCACCGCAAGGCACTCCGCCGTACCGGCGGGGTGTGGGTGTCCCCGGCTGTCGAGGCCGGCGTGCGTGCCAATGGCACGCCCCCGGACGCCGCTCTTGTGGAGCCGGAAGGCGTCACGGGCATGACGTGGGTGCCGGTCACGGTCCGCGGACAGCAGGCCGTCGTGGTCCTCCAGCCGGAGGCCGGGTGCGTCACAGCCACTCTGGAGATCGCTTCGCCCGGCCTCGGCGGCAAGGAAGTGGGTGAGCAGATCGTCGCCCTGGAGCGCTGGGGTGAACTCCTCGACGCCTTCGGGAACGTCGAAGAACACCCGGTGAAGCGCATCCAGGTCCTGGCCCGGCAGATGAAGTCGGACCCCTACGCCCACCAGCGTTACATCGCGCAGCGCGACGAGTCGGCCGCGACGACGGACGCCCCACAGTGGCTGAAGGACTCGTACGACGTACTGGCCAACGCCGTCTCCACCAGCGCCGAGGAACACCGCTACTACATCACCATCCACGCCCGGTTCACCCGCGACCTGGCGGCCGAGGGCGCCGCCCGCGGCACTGGTGACGAAGGGATCGCCGCGGCCATGGCCGCGTACCTGGATGAGCTGTGGTCCCGCGCGGAGGACGCCGACCTCTCCGTGATCGCGCCCCTGGACGAAGGACGGATGACCGCGTTCATCCGCAACTCCTACGACCCTGACCACGCCATCTGGGACACCGACCTCCGGCAGGCGCACGCCTTCCCCCGCAACGTCGACGTCCGCGACGGTGCCCACGTCGCCACCCGCGCGGCAGGCTTTACGGGCAGCTGGTACCACGCCACGGCCGCCGTCGTCGGATGGCCCACGACCCCCGTCGGCCCCGACTTCCTCTCGCCTCTGCTGATCGGGATGCCCGACGTCATCCGCACCATCGCGATCACGCAGCAGCTCGAACCCAACGACAAGGCCGTGGAGCGGATGCTCGCGGAGGACACGAACAACCAGGC
Organism: Streptomyces sp. NBC_00887; assembly: GCF_045207585.1. Taxonomy (NCBI): domain Bacteria; kingdom Bacillati; phylum Actinomycetota; class Actinomycetes; order Kitasatosporales; family Streptomycetaceae; genus Streptomyces; species Streptomyces sp. NBC_00887. The sequence continues at coordinate 7,464,028 of NZ_CP108788.1, read as the reverse complement.
CGAGATCGACCGAGACCGCAAGCGTGGCAAAAACATCGACCCGCGGGACCAGATCGCCGCCAGCGCCACCGGCTCACGCGGCATGACCCTGGCATCTTCCGGCGCGGCCGGCTCCGCCGTAGTCGGCTACATCACCATCTCCTCGCGCAGCGCCGAAGAGCTGGAGCGCACCAAGCGCACTACCGCCTCCCGCGCCCGCAACGCGCACCTGCGGATCGAATGGCTCGACCTCGAACACGCCCGTGCCTTCGCCACGACCCTGCCCCTCGCCGGAGGCATCAAGTGACCGACCTCCTCGACCTCGCCCCGCTGTCGCCGATGCACGAGACGGTGCGCCGTCCCCTCTACACCGAGACGACCACCAGCCAGGCCCTGTACCTTCCGATCGCCCCGCCGACCCTCGGCACGGCGGGCGCGATCATCGGCCGGGAGCTGTACTCGGGCAAGGCGTTCATCTACTGCCCGTTCTCGGCGTTCGGTGACGGCCTGCCCGGCGGCAACATGATCGTCATGGGGGACACGGGCCGGGGCAAGTCGGCCCTGACCAAGACGTACGCGGCCCGGCAGATCCGCCTCGGGCGTCAGGTCGTCGTCCTCGACACCAAGGAGCAGAAGGAGCGCGAAGAAGGCGAGTGGGCCGCGCTCGGCCGCTCGCTGACCGGCAAGGCCCCCGTGAAGTTCGCGCCCGGCGGCGGCCGTGGCGCCTCGTGCATCAACCCGATGGACCCGGCCATCGCCGGCAAGCGGCAAGTCGAGCTGGTGCGCACCATCGTTGAACTCGGTCTCGGCAAGGCCCTGGACGAGTTCGCCGGCTCCGCTCTGCGGATCGCGATCCGCAGGGCCCACCAGCGGGCGGGAGAACTCGGCCGGACCCCGGTCCTGGCCGACGTCTCCGCCGCGCTGCGGTCCCCGGAGGAGTCCGACGCGACGGCCAAGAAGCGTACGCGGGACGAACTTCTCGGTGACGGCCTGGAGGCGTCCTACGTCCTGGACCGTCTGTGCGGCAGCGAACAGGACACGACCGGCGACCTGACGGGCATGCTCGACGGCCCGACCAGCCTGGGGGTGGATCTCGACGCCGACATGATCGTTTTTGACCTGACCAAGGTCCCGTCCGGCGGCGTCGCCATGACCATCCTCGTCGCCGTGATCTCGGTCTTCCTCGAAGAGGTCTGGCTGCGCCCGCTGTGCGAATGCGGGACGGAGCCGGGGCAGCACAACCGCGTCGTGGTCGACGCGAACTCCGGGGCCTGGGAGCTGGGGCCGAACCCCGGCTCCGGCTGCCGCCGCTACACGCAGCGCAAGCGCATCCTCGTCTGCGAGGAAGCCTGGCACATCCTCGGGACTCCCCAACTCGCCTCGCTGCTTGAGAAGTTCCTGAAATTCGCGCGGGGATACGGGCTGAGCTGCATCTTCATCGTTCATCACCTCTCCGACATTGACGACAGCCCGGAGACCCAAGCGGCACTGAAGATGGCCGACACCATCGTGATCTACAGCCAGAAGAAAGCCGAGGCGGAAGCCACCGTGGCCCGGCTGGGTCTGCCGTCCTGGACGGCCGAGCACATCATGCGCCTGCGCCGCGGAATCGCGCTGTGGAAGGTCGGCGAGGTGATCTACCCCGGCGTCCAGCACCTCTTGGTGGAGGCCGAGCAGCACCTGTGCTTCTCCTCGGGGTCGATGACCGACCTGACCAGCACCTCCCCGGACGCCGAATGAGCGGATACCGCCGCCCCTCGACCGCCGACCCCTTCACGCAGACTCGGAACGAGCCCTCGCCATGACCGTGACCACTGACCACACCACGCTTCCCGCCGACGAGCGCGCGGTGCGACAGGACATCGACCAGCTGCACGCCGAAGCGCTCGACCTCGCCCGGCGTATGAAGGAACTGGCCCTCGTGCTGGACCACGGCGACTACTCCGCCGCTGGAGGACGCGTACGTACGGCCGTCGCCCACGTCTGGCGGGCCGCCGAGGACCTGCACAGCGCCTTCCACACCGCACCCCCGCGCTGTGCCGGGCCCGACGCGTCGATGTCGCGCCTGTGCGGCCGGCGGATGCGCTACCTGGCGGCCCGCGTCGCCCGGAGGGCCGAGTAATGGACATCATGCCCGGCGGAATCTCCCTGGCCCTGTACGCCGTGACGGCCGTGTGCGCGGTGGCCCTGGTGACGCTCTGGTTCCTGCTCAACCGCGGACGGCGCAACGCCGGATTCGCGAGCAAGGCACAGCTCAAGCGCCAGATGTCGGCCAAGGCGGTCTTGAAGGCCACCGAGATCCGGCCCTCCCTCACCAGCGACGACGGCCACCCCAGCCGCGCAGACGGGGTGAGCTTCGCGAAGGACCGCTCCGCCGCTCGCTGACCTTCTCTCTCCTCGTCGCCCACCTCGCTCCGGAGTACGTCATGCACCACCCCCTCGATCCTCACGATTTCGGCTACTCGCTGGGCACCTCGCAGCGCCCGAAGGGCGTCGAGCTGTGGTCCCGCGCCGACAAGGCATGCCGGGTCATCGGCCCGATGGGCAGCGGAAAGACTCTGCGGTTCTTCGCCCCGCTCGTCCGCCGCTGGGCCGGGCCGGTCCTGGCCACCTCGACCAAGCCCGATCTGGTCGAACTGACCCTCGACGCGCGGCAGCGGGGCGGTCGCCCCGCCGCCGTCTTCGACCCGCAGAACATCGCGCCGAGCCTCCCGCGCTTCCGGTGGACGCCGATCAACGGCGCAGCCGACACAGAGGTGGCGATGATGCGCGGGAAGGCGTTCGTCGCGGGCTCGCGCACCCCCAACGGTGCCGCACAGTCCAGCGAGGGCAGCGCCTTCTACAAGGGGCAGGCGTCCAAGATCCTCGCTGCCTTCTTCCACGCCGCCGCCCTCGATGGCGCCTCCCTCGACCGGGTGCTGCGGTGGGCTCGCAAGCTGACCGACCCGGCTCCCCTCGGCATCCTCAACGCTCACCCGGGCGCCGGCCCCGGCTGGGCCGACATGCTCCGCACGGCCACCACGGGCGACAGCCGCACCGTCGGCAACACCGCCTCGACCCTCGACGCGGCCCTCGAACCCTTCATGCACCAGTCGGTGATCAACGCCCTTCAGGGAGAGGGAGAGGACCCCACGGACTTCGGCGCGTTCCTCAACGCCGGGGGCACCCTCTACCTCCTCGGCAAGGACAGCGAGGTGAACAGCGTCGCGCCGCTGACCACCGCGATAGCCGAAGACCTTCTGGATCTCGCGGAGGCGTACGCACTCGCGTCCCCGGCCGGGCGGCTCGACCCCGCTCTCCTCGCGGCCTTGGACGAGGCACCGAACATCGCGCCTATCCCCTCCCTCCGCCAACGCGTCGCCGACGGCCGGGGTCGTGGCATCACGGTCATCTACGGCCTCCAGGCGTGGGCGTCGGCTCGTGCCCGCTTTGGCGAGGACACCGCCAAGGAGCTGGCAGCCTTCACCAACAACGTCATCGTCCTGCCAGGGGACAAGGACCCCGACTTCCTGAAGGACATGTCCGACCTGTGCGGTCAGGTCGAGCGAGAGCGCACGACGAAGACCACGTCCGGCGGGGACCGCGGCGGCCACTCGACGGCCACGCACATGGCGCTCGAACCCGTCCTTCGAGGAGACGAGATCAGGGGTCTGCCCGCCGGGCACGCTCTGGTCCTCGCGGACAACCTCCCGCCGATCGTCACCCGGCTCGACGGCATGTGGACCTGGGATTCCTGGTCCGAGATCGAGGGTCACGTCCGTGACCTTCGAGCCGCCAACGAAGCCGAGCGGACCCGGCGGGCCGCCGAGAGGAAGAACCAGGCTACGGCCCACGCGGCGGCGTGGGCCGGACGTGAAGGAGCGGCTGCCGCATGACCGAGACCCTGACCCGCTTCGAGCCCTTCCCCGAGCCGCCCACGCTGATGCTGGAGTACATCGCCGAGCGGAGCACGGAGGATTCCGTGGCCGCCGACGGTCCCGCTCCATGGGACCTCGGCGCCCTGTCCGCCGAGTTGATCGAGCCGATGCCCGCGTGGCTCGATTATGTGTGCCGCTGGCTGAACCGGACGTACGCCTGGCAGCCGCAGGACGTCATCCCGCCCTGCTGGGCGAAGCACGAGGGCCTGGCGTACGAGCTCGCGGCCCTGGCCTTCGCCAGGGGCGACGCGTATCGGGACGCGGGCTCGTCCGTGATCTGGCACGAGCAGTACGACCGCTTCCTCACCCGAATGAACAAGACGTTGGGCAAGGCAGGCGACGAATGCCGCGTCGGCAAGCACGACGACCGTCCGGCGCGTTTCCAGCTCGCGGCCTGGCCCACGGCCAAGGGCGAGGAGACGGGATCTGCGGGACGAGTCGAGGAGATGGCCGGATGATGACGGCCCCGAACATGGTCTTCTCGACGGCCCCTGGTCACGGATTGGTGGCACGAAGCGGCTGGGAGCAGGAGGAGGCCCGGACCGTGCTCCGTGATCTCGGTTGGACATGGGTGGAGAACGTGCACGCGCTTGTTCCGCCAGATGACATTCCAGCAGTCGAAGCGGGCGTCCAGGCTTGGGAAGAACTACATCTGCACGGCTATCGGACTGGCTATGCGATGGGCCCCTACGGCGCGATGACACTCACGCGGCACCGCGCCGAAGAGGTGTTCACCCGAGGTGTGTCTCCACTAACTCAGCCCTCACCCAGTTCTGAGCGGCGTCCTATGAGGAGCGCTCCCGACACCACGACTGAGTTGGCGGCCGACGAAGCTTCGCCTATCGACGGCGAAGCTCCGGCCATCTAGCGAATGGTGGGCAGCGGGGACGTCTGTCGAGCCTCTCTCGGTACCTGAAAGTCAGGCCGGATTGGCCCAGTAATCCGTCAGCATCTCGCCCGGCCACGCAGGCTCGTGGACCTCCCCGCGCGGCCCCATCTCCGCGAAGTAGGGCGAGAGGTCGTAGATCTTCGTGCCGACCACAGCGTCCAGGTCGGTCACGCGCAGGCTGAGCCCGTCGACCTTCAGCAACCGGGGAAAGCTCTGCGCCAACTGGTTGGGGCGACGGTGATTGCGATGAGCGAACGTGCCGGTGGCCGGCCAGTCCGTGTTTCCGCGCGGGCTGCGGGCGTGGTACTCGACGGCATCAGGTGACGCCTGGTCGAAATGCCACACGACGATCAAGTGGGAGAACTCCTCCAGGCCCTGCACGGAGTCGAGCGGGAACTCTGCCTCGTCGAGCTGAATCACCGACTCGACGCCTCCCCAGTAGTCATCGGCGACGTCGGTACGCCCCGCGACAACTTCGCCGATCGGCTTGATCTCCAAAGCCATGGCCCTCAGCCCTTCGATTCGGTCTCGACGACACGTGTGATCAATCTACTTGGGCCAGATACGACGCCGCACGGGCGTCAAGCGCCCCTATCGCGGGGATGCCGCGCTTGCGGTAGGGCGACATGAGTCGTCGCATGTCGATGACCGTCTGACGGGCTCGACCTGAGTAGATCCCGTCCTCCATCGCGTCTAGGACGTTGGTCCACGTCGCGCACGCTTCTTCGACGCCGCCCTGTGCGATCTGCGCTGCCCCCATGTATCCGAGAGTGACCGCGTGCGTCCGCCGGAACGCAGCTCCTCGCGTGCGTACGGAGCGCCGGAACTCCTTGACCGCGCGCTGAAGATCGCCGAGGTCCCGCAACGTGCAGGCGGTCTCGTGCGCAAGCGACGCTTCGCCGAAGAAGAAGGTCCGGTCCGGCTCCCTGACCCCGTCGCTGGCCTTCGCCAAGTCGTCTTCTGCGCGGAGCAGCGCCTTTGCCGCCTGCTGCTTGAAATCGTTCGCGGCGAGGGTACGCGCATGCACCACCCCGAGGAGTGCCCGCTCGCGAGGAGTGGCCGCCGCGTACCGCTCGCCATGCACAGAGGTCTGTGCGATCTGGAGGGCTTCGCGCCGGAAGCCCAGGTCGAGCGCCTGGTGCGCCATGGCACGCAGGATGTGTCCGCTCAAGGGTGCATCGCCGGAGCGGGCCGCGAGCTTCACGGCAGTGTTGAAGCGCTGGAGCGCGACCGCGTGCTCGCTGTTGTCGAAGGCCATCCAGCCGGATACGTAGGCAAGCTCGGCGGATGCTGAGAACATCGCGCGGCGGGTTGCGTCGCCGGCGAACCGGCCTCGGAGGAAGTCGTGGGCCTCGTGCTTCAGGTACTCGTCGACCGCCCGCCGTCCGTGGCCGCCGCCGCGCCTCTGGTCCATGCGCGAGAAGGCCAAGGTCAGCTCTCGTACGGTCTCCACGTCTCCGCGCCCGACACGCTTGCCCGTCGAAGCCTCGTTCTCTGCCGGCGGCCTCGACATGGCGTTCCACCATGCTTCCTCCGGCAGGAGGAGGGCCGCCGCGGAGTACACGCCATCCGCCAGTAGCCGCCGCCGGTCCGTGTCCACGCCACTCCCCAGTGCGTTAAGCGCGATCAAGGGATCGGCGCGCCAGTCCAGCGCACCTTGCGCTGGTGAGGTAGATGCTGCGAACCCGGCTTCTTCCGGCGTGATCTCACGCTTCAAACGACGGGTCAGCGCCTGGCACAAGATAGCGGGCGCGACCCCTGTCGGCTGGGTGCCTCCGACCCACATGCTCACGTGGGAGCGACCGACCTTGGAGTTCTCCCGCACCTCGCCGTTCAGCGTCTCGGCGGAGACCCGGTTGTACGCCGATGCCGCCTGTGCTCGTGACCAGCGAGCTTCCAGGAGAAGCGCGGCTAGCCGCTCGTTCCTCTCGCGCGCCATCGTGCGCCCCCGCCACTGAAACCGATCTTTGACCACGTTGACCGAGCCGCCCCGGCTCTTGGCTCAGGACGGTCCCGGTTTCAAAGTAGTGCTCACCTAATCTGCGGTGTAGGAGAGATGGCCGAACGTCGTCCCTACGGGGCGCAAGGTCAAGCTGTTGAGCGAATCATCACCGTGAGACGGGGCGAGGCCGGTGACGGCTGGCTGTGGCCAATGTCCTCGTACCCCCACGACCTGTACAGAGCGTGGACCTTCCCGTCTCCAGCTGCTTGGTTGACCATGAGCGTCACGTACGGCTCCTTCCGGCCGGCCAGGAGCGCGTTGTGAATGTGTCGCGCTACGCCAGTGCCTCGCCATGCGGGGGACACGCCGATTTCCTTCAGTGCCAGGACTGCGTGCGCCGTGTACGTCTCGATGGGCGCCGGGCTGGTGCGCTGCCAGTACCGGTCACCGTCCTTGATCGTGTTGCCGTAGGCGTACCCCACCGGGCGCTCGCCCTCGTAGGCGAGTACCGCTTGAAAGCCGGGCTCGGTTCCGTGCCGGTCCAGCCGCTCGCCGAAGGACGAGACCGCATAGTTCGCGAGATGGAGCAGCGGTGCCCGCACTTCGGCATACACGTTGAGCAGGTCGCCGCGGGCGGCGTCCAGTTCAGTGAAGGATCGGAGCTCGATGGCGGGTGCCGAGGTCATGCGTTGGGCCTCCAGGCGGCGGTGTGCTCGGTCCAGGTTCGCGCGCTGGCACTGCCCGGTGCCGTAGCACGCAGGGCAGCACCGAACTCCTGAAGCATGCGCGATACCCGGGGGTGATGGGTAGCGGCCTCCGCCGTGACATCCATGGCCGTGACAGTGGCCGTATCGACGTCGCCCTGGGCGAGTTGGGCCTGCGCAAGGCGGCTGGTGGCGATGGCGCGTGAGCGCTTCATGTGTGGTCTGAGCACGGCCAAGCACTGGTGTGCGTGGTACTCGGCAGTGGACCAGTGAACCGTTCCGGGTTCGGTAGAGACTTCAGCTTGTGGTTGTGACCTGGGGTTTCGTGGCCGTGAAGTAGTAGTTGGTCTCGTATTCGGCGGGCGGGATGTGCCCTATTTCACCGTGGAGCCGACGGTGGCAGTACCAGTAGACCCATTCCGCGGTGGCCAGCTCAACCTGGGAGAGCGTCCTCCAGGGCCGCCCCGGTTTGATCAGCTCGGTCTTGAACAGGCCGATCATGGACTCCATGAGGGCGTTGTCGTAGGCGTCGCCGACGGAGCCGATCGAGGCCGCGATGCCGGCGGCGTCCAGGTGCTCGGCGAGTCGGAAACTCGTGTATTGCGAACCGGCATCGGAGTGATGTATCAACTCGCCCCGCTGATACGGCTGTTCGTCGCGGTCGCGTTGCCACAGAGCCATGTCCAGCGCGTCCAGGACGAGCCGTGTCTCCTTCGACAGGGCGGCGGACCAGCCGACGATCCGGCGGGAGAAGGTGTCCACGACGAAGGCGACGTAGACCACTCCCGACCAGGTGCTGACGTGAGTGAAGTCGGCGACCCAGCAGCGGTTGGGGGCCGGCGCGACGAAGTTGCGGTCCAGCAGGTCCGGTGCCCGCTCGACGCTGCCGTCCGGGATCGTGGTGATGATCTTCTTCCCACGGACGGCACCGGCGACGCCCAACTCGCGCATCAGGCGTTCGACGGTGCACCGGGCCACGAGGTGACCCTGGCGGTGCAGCTCACGCCAGACCTTCCTGGCCCCGTAGACACGGTAGTTGACCTCGAAGATCTGCTGGATGAGCGGCTTCAGCTCCGCATCACGGACGGTGCGGGCCGCCGGGGCTCGGAGGCGTTTTTGGTGGGCGTAGTAGGTGGAAGGGGCGATCTTGCAGTCGTGCTCGGTGAGCACGCGGCAGATCGGCTCGACACCGCCGAAGCGGTCCCGGTGCTCGTCGATGAACGCTACGAGCGTGTGTGTGGCCGGTCGAGCTCGGCCGCGAAGAAACTCGCCGCAGCCTTCAAGATGTCGTTCGCCCGCTTCAGCTCGGCGATCTCCTTCTTCATCGCCTTGATCTGCGCGGACTCCTCCGTGGTCGTCCCCGGCCGTCGCCCGGAGTCGACCTCGTCCCGCTTCACCCAGTTCCGCAGGGTCTCGGCCGAACCAATCCCGAGCTTCTGGGCGACCGCCCTCAAGGCGGCCGACTCGTTCGGATAGTCACCACGGACCTCGGCGACCATACGGACCGCTCGTTTGCGCAGCTCAGAGGGATAGGAGGAAGGGCGTGCCATGACTCAATCCTTTCACGGAATCGAGTCTCTACCGAACCCGGAACGGTTCACCAGTGACCTGCGGCGAGGTGGGCGGTGAGGGCCAGAGAGTGAAGTTCCGCTTCGTCGTAGAAGGCCAGAAGCCAAACCGGCCGGGAGGCGCCTCGATCAGCGCGGTTCATGGCTTCGTGAGCCTGGTCGAAGGTGCGGGGCAGGCCCCGCCCCTCGTGGGCGGCGCCCTGGATAGCCATCTGCCGGGCCATGCCCAGGGAGGCGAACATTGGATCACGGCGGGTGATGTGTAGGTTCCGTGCGACGTCGTTGGCTGCTCGGGCGTCTGCGGGACGCCCCATATGCCGGTAGAGACTGCCGGCGTGTGACCAGATGCGGAACTTGATGGCCTGGTCCCCGGACAACTCGGCGAGCGCCTGAGCTTCCCGCATATGAGCAACAGCGTCTTCGAAACGGCGGCCGTCGATGGCAGCCCACATCGCGGATGAGCGGAAGCTCGCTGCGGTGGCGTAGAGACTGCTCCGCACGCGCTGGGTGGCGCTTCCCGAGTTCTGGAGATTCAGGGCTGAGCCAGCAAGGTCTACGGCACGATTCTCGATGTCTCGCTGTCCGCCGTGCTTGTGATCGCTGACAACCACAGCGGCGAACTTCTCTTGCAGTCGTCCGACGTCGCTCATGCCGATCTTGCGCGTTGAGGCGGTGGCTGGGGTGGCGGCAGCCACGGCCGCCGAGATGGTTCCAGCGACGAGGGTGCGGCGGTGCATGGGGTCCTCCTGCGGTGGGGCTCCCGTGGATGAGGAACGGCCCCGTGGCACGAACCCTAAGTCGACGGCGGACATCCCCGAGATCTCCTCAAGGACCTTCCGCGTTGCCGTATTGGGCCATCGAACTCGCCCAGATCGCCACTCCCGAACATGCCGGCCGTCGTACGTTCCAAGTTTGCCGGTGAGGTCTTCCAGGGCTTCATTTACGGCTTTGGCCAGGCTGTTTGAGCTGCGCTGATGGTCCTCCATCCACGCTTCTAGAGCCTCGTTGCGCGTGGTGTCCATGACCGCACCGTAGACCGCTGCACACACACAGCAAGGTAAAGGGATTACCAAAACCCCCTAGGTGGCTCGTCTCGGTTCCGCGTCAGATCCCCTAACCAGCCTCTACAGGCGCGGAGTTACCTGTTCCACACGGCACCGGACCGCTCGCGCACTCCGTCGCAGACCGACGTGACGGTCCCGCCGAGAAGAAGCAGACGAACGATCTTTGACCACCTTGACCACCGCCAAGCCCTTGACCCCATGCCGATTCCACCGGCTAGGCGGTTCGCTCTTGGTAGGCCAGCTTCACGACGGGCGGGAGTACCCCACATGAACTCCTTCACTGACAGCTCCAGCGTCACGCGTGCCGTGTGCCCGCACGGCGTCGGTCCGTGGCGGCGACGGGTCGCAGGTACCACGCGTCACAGGGGGGTCGTGCCTCGCGCTCTGCTCCGACCTGTCCACCTGGGAGGCTTCCGATGACCTCGGCCCCAGCAGTCGCACCAGTCGCGGTGCAGCCACTGCCGCAGACGTCGCACTTCGAGGTGGCCTTCGCTCCGTCCCGGCACCGGGTCGGAAGCATGCGCCGAATCACCTCGGCTTACCTGGGGCTTTGGGACCTGCATGGCCCGCTGGCCGAGGACATCGTCCTCGCCGTTTCGGAGCTGGTCACCAACGCCATCGAACACGGCGAGGGCGGCGTCGCCCTCCGGGTGCAGTGCGCCGACAACGAACTGCACGTCGCGGTCACCGACGGAAGTCCCGCCCCCGCTAGCCTGCGTTCCCCCAGTGACGACGACCAGTCCGGCCGCGGCCTGCTCCTCATCACGGTTCTGGCCGACCGGTGGGGCACCAGCGACGACGGCAAGACCACGTGGTGCCAGTTCGACCTCCCGTCGGGGAGGGCCAGATGACCACCCTCGTACACGAGACCGCGTCGCGCCTGCACGGCTCGTACGTCGAGGACGACGAGACGACCTCCAGGGTGTGGCTCGGCCTGCGGCGCTTCCTGGCGTCTGATGCCGTGACCGAGGAACTGTACGAGGACCTGGAAACAGTCATCGGCGAGGGCGCCGTCCGCCCGTCACCTGCCGACTGCGCAGCGATCGCCGACCGGCTGAGGGCCGCCACCGCCGAGCTCGTGGAGATCGTGCCGCGCCTCATCACGCCGTACTCCGAGGTGGACGCGAAGGCGGTCGCCGATCAGATGCCGATCACGGTTCTCATGAGTGCTGAGCGGCCGGTCTCGGACGCCGAGTACGGCCATCTCGTGCGTTTCGCGAACGCGGTTCTCACCTTGCTCGACCTCATGGGAGAGGCGGCGGAGGCATGAGGAGCGCCTACTCCACGAACGTCGGGCCGCACTCGTCGCCCCGATGCGCTGCCGCCTGGTGCCGGCAGGCCACGGCTCCGCACCTTGACGGGGGAGCCGAAGCGCACCAGCGCCGGACGGCAGCGCCTTCAGGACCTTGTTCGAGCCGCCATCGCTGCGCTGAGGCGACGGCGGGCGCCCGCCGTCGCCAGGCACCGCAGGACCGACCTCGATGAGGCCGAGTTCGCGCCCTCTGTGCGCAGCACACCTATAGCCGAAATGGAGCTGAATCATGACCGCGCCGACCATCGCCACCATCGAACTCGCACCGAGGGAGCGCCAGGTCCTGGAAGGGCTGTCGGGCGGAAGCACCCTCGCCACGGTCGCGCTCAACCTCAAGATCCGCGAGGGCACGGCGCGGGGGTATCTCAAGCTCGCCAAACGCAAGCTCCACGGTGCGAGCGAGAACGCCACCGCCCTCGCCATCGCCTACGCCACGAACGCCATCACCTGTCCAGCCCTCCTGGATCCCGAAGGGATGTTCCTCACCCGAGAGCAGCGCGACCTCGTCCCGCTCATCGGCCGAGGCATGTCGGCCGGGACGATGGCCTCCGAGCTGAAGCGGCCGGTGGCCATCGTACGCCGAGACGGCCGCGACCTGCTGGCCAACCTCGGCGCCACGAACCCGGCGCACGCCATCCGGCGGGCATGGCAGTACCAGGCGCTGACTGCGGACCAGGTGATCGCATGGCTGCGCTGAGCGCCGAAACCCCGGACAAGGTCGAGGTCCTGCCCCTTATTGAAAAGGCGCTGAGCTGGGACCTAGGCGGTGCCGACCTGCCCGCTGTCGGCGCGGCGTTGGATATCGCTAGACAGTTGACCGCGTACGGCCGTGTGGTCGCTGAGGGCCTGCACGTGCAGTGCCGAAGCATCCCCGCCGACTCGGACGCTCGACTCGGTGCACGCGCCACGCTCGGCGAAGCGAACGCGCGCCTCTACCTGAAGCCGCTGGCGGCGACTACGACCCCGCGCAACGCAGCAGCCCGTGCCCAGAACCTGGCCCGCATGGTCCAGGCCCTGAACCGCGCCACCGCACGGGTCGGAGAGGAACAGGCTCCCACTACGCCCTGAAGGGATCGAACGCGGCCCCCGCGCTGCGTGCTGCATTGACACAGACCCCGCTTGGGAGGCCGGTCGACCGAGGTCCCGGCACCCCGAGCGGTACAACTCCCCGCCTGTCTAACCGGACTGGGGAATGGCCGAGAACGATCTGAACTGGGTGACTGCCTGATGCCTCCCCTCCCGGAATGTCTCGGCCGCCAGCAACCCCAACAGGTAACACCCCAGCGATCAGGAGGAATTGCCGTGGCTTCCAGGGTGACCGAACAGCTCGCGAGCACCGCCGCAGCCAAGGCCGGGCAGGACCCGTTCGACCTCGACATCACCGTCATCGAGTCCGGCGGGAGGGTCGTAACGAGCATCGCGTCCGATGGCGGCTGCGGGTCTACGTGCGGCGGCAACGCCTGCATATCCAGCGGCTCCTGACCACACCAGACCACCGGCACGGCGCCCATGCCGTGCCGGCGCCGCCGACGCGGCACGTACCCCGCGGCTCGACCGGAGCCGCGCACACCGATGGAGGAAGACAGCAAATGGAGAACGACGAGTTCGACCTGGACATCAGCGTCCTGGAGTCCGGCGACGGACAGGCCGCGCTGATCAACCTCACCGACGACGGCTGCGGCAGCACCTGCTCCAGCCCGTGCGCCACCAACGTGGCCTGAGCAACCACGAGTAGGGAGAGATCCGCATGAGCGTCAACACCATCAAGAGCCAGGTGCAGCCCCCGAACGCCACTGCGGGTGACGCATTCGACCTGGACATCACCGTCCTGGAGTCCGGCGACGAGTCCGCCCAGGTGATCAACCTGACGGACGACGGCTGCAAGCCGAGCTGCAAGGGGTCCTGCGCCACCAACGTGGCCTGACCCCGGCGCGCCGATCTGCCAGCCCGCGCGGTCTTCCGCCGCGCGGGCTGGCACCCCCAAGACGCCACAACCAGGGAGGGTGCATGGATTCCAGGAAGGACGGCCCGCTGTACCGGTGTGCGGACGCTGCGCTGGTGCGCGCCGCCCGTTACTCGAGGCTGCCGCTTCCCGCGTGGCCGGACCTCACCGACGACACCCCGGCCCGAATGCTGCGGTGGCAGACGTGGCTGCGCGACATCTGGTCGCTGCCCGAGGCCGCCGACTCCATCGAGCAGGCCAGCCCGCTGCTCGCGCAGCAGGTCGAGACCCTGTGCTCGGCGGCCAGCCCCGAGACCCGTCAGCTCCGCCGCGCAGTGGTGTCGGTCATGCGGTACATGCTGCGGATGACAGGCCGAGCGACCCCGAACGGGCTGTTCGCCGGCATCGCGCCCGCCTCGTTCGGGGAGCGGCCGGGATGGTCCTGGGGTGAGTGGCACCGTCCCGTCGTACGTGCCGATGGCGACTGGATCGCGGACCTGATCGCCCGCCTGGAAGCAGACCCTGAACTCCTACGACACCTGCATGTGATGGCCAACAACACCGTCTTCGTACGGGGTGATCGGCTGATCGTGCCCTACCCGCCCCGCTCGCGCCGCACCGGGGACAGCCCGGCGGCCGAAGTGTCACTCCGGTACACCGGCGCCGTACGTATCGCCGTCGACGCCGCCGCCTCGCCCGTCCCCGTCCACGCGGTGGTCGAACTGATGAGGACCGAGTTCCCCGACGTTCCCGCTGACCGGGTGAAAGGGCTCGTCAGCAGCCTGGTCGAGCGCGGTGTGCTCATCAGCAACCTGCACGCGCCGTCTGCCACTCTCGATGCCCTGGGCCACCTGGTCGAGCAGGCCGAAGCTGTCGACGCGCCGTCGACTGCGGACCTCGTGGCCGACCTGCGGGCGGTCCGCGACGCCATCGCCCAGCACAACCAGGTACTCGCCCCGGCGGACGGTCGGCGCCTGCGTACCGCCTTGCGTCAGAAGATGACCACCTTGAGCACCGTCAAGGCCCAGCCGCTCACCCTGGACCTGCGCATGGACTGCTCCCTCACTCTGCCCCCGCAGGTTGCGCGCGAGGCGGAGGAGGCCGCCACGGTGCTGGCTCGGCTGAGTGCGTACCCCTTCGGCACTCCGGCATGGAAGGACTTCCACAACCGGTTCTTCGAGCGGTACGGCATCAACTCGCTCGTCCCGCTCCGGGACTTGGTGGACCCGGACATCGGCCTCGGGTTCCCGGCTGGTTACCGCGACGCGGAACCTGAACAGCGTGAGGCCCTGACCTCCCGTGAACAGCGTTTACTCTCCCTCGCCCAGGCAGCCGTCCTCGACGGCCGGGACGAAATCAGCCTGGACGAGGACCTGATCCGCACACTGACGGTCGGAGACCAGGACGCCCCGCAGGTACCGGCCCACACGGAGCTGCGCTTCCAGATCCGCGCCACGTCACAAGAAGCTCTGGAAAAAGGAGACTTCGCCCTCCACGGCATCGCCCCCTCCCGCGGGATCGGCACCACGATCGGCCGAAGCCTCTATCTGCTCACACCAGACGATCAGGCCCGCGCGGCCGTCATGCTGGAGGAGCTACCGGTCAACGCGACCGGCTCGGTGCCCACGCAGGTCTCCTTCGCTCCGCTCGACCGGGGCGACACCAACGTCACCCGCGTTTCTGAACTCCTGCCGGACGTCATCAGCGTGGCGGAGCACCGCCCGGTGGATGCTCGCACCCTCACGCTCGACGACCTAGCCGTGGGCTGTGACCGCCGCAGGCTCTACCTCGTCTCCCTCTCGCGCGCGTGCCTGCTGGACCCCATGACGCTGCACGCTCTGGACCTGCGCGGCCACACACCGCCGCTCGCGCGCTTCCTCACCGAGATCAGCCGCTCCCAGACCGCCGTCCTGACCGTCTTCCCCTGGGCGTCTGCCACCGCCCTGCCGTACCTGCCGCGCGTGCGCTACGGGCGCGCGATCCTCTCTCCGGCGCGGTGGCGACTGGACCGGTCGGAACTGCCCGGCCGCCGCGCCTCCTGGGAGGAGTGGCACAAGGCGGCCGACGAGTGGCGCACGCGCCGCCGAGTTCCGGACGAAGTCGCGCTGGCCGAAGGAGACCAGCTCCTGCCGCTGGACCTCTCCGAGCGCGCGCATCTCGCGCTGCTGCGCGCCCACCTGGACGCCAACGAATCGGCCGCCCTGACCGAAGCGGAATCCGACGGGGGCTGGTTCGACGGACGGGCCCACGAGATCATCGCCCCGATGACGGCCGTCCGCCCGCCGCAGTGGCCGACCGTCCCGCCCGTGACAGCGGACCAGCTCGTCACGCGCGACCACGGTCACCTTCCGGGCGCCGCTCCCTGGCTGCTGGTCAAGCTGTACGGGCACGTCGAACGGCAGCCCGAGATCCTGGCCGACCACCTCCCCGCGCTGCTCGGCGAGTGGGACGAGCAGCCGACCTGGTGGTACATGCGCTACCGCGACCCCCGCTGGCACCTGCGCCTGCGTATCGCGGTCCCCAGCGAGCAGGACTTCACGGTCACCGCGCGGCGCGTGAGTTCCTGGGCGAACGGACTTCGCCGTGCCGGGCTCCTCGCCGAGATGCAGTTCGCGACCTCCTACCCGGAGACCGGCCGATGGGGTGCCGGACCGCTGATGAGCCTGGCCGAAGACGTCTTCGCCGCCGACTCCCGAGCCCTGGCCGTCCAGTTCGCCCAGAGCACTCGCCCGCACCGACAGGCTCTCGCCGCAGCGAACTTCGTCTCTCTCGCTGCCGCCTTCACCGGCAGTACCGCGGCCGGCATGGACTGGCTGATCGCCCACGGCCGGATCAGCGACCCGCGCCCCCTGGACCGGACGGTGCTCGGTCAGGCGGTACGCCTGGCCGATCCGACCGACGACTGGGCGACCCTGCGCGCGGCCCCCGGCGGCGCGGCCATCGCTGCCGCCTGGAGCGAGCGAGACGAGGCCCTGGCCCGCTACCGGCAGAAGCTGGACGCGTCCGGTGCTGGCATCGACGCGGGCCTCGTCCTCGACTCGCTGCTGCACGCCCACCACATCCGCGCCGTCGGCATCGACAAGGACGACGAGCGGACGTGCGTACGGCTGGCCCACGCCGCCGCCATGGCCTGGACTCACCGAGGAGATCGCCATGAACCTGCGTGAAAACGCGCGGGCCACTGCCGACACGATCGCCGAGCGGCTTGCCACACCGCAGAACGTACGAGGGCTGCATCACCGCCAGGGCTGGTGGCCGCAGTCGCTCGCGCACGGCGCGGTCGGTGTCGCGCTGCTGCACATCGAGCGGGCCCGCACCGATCAGGGGGCGTGGCAGCGCGCCCACGACTGGCTCGCCTGCGCCGCAGCCGAACCCGTCGTCGGCGGCCCGGACAGCCACCTCTACTACGGGGCGCCCGCCCTCGCCTTCGCCCTGCACGCCGCCGCCGACCGCCCCGGACGCTACGCCCGCGCCCTGGACACCCTCGACCAGTACGTCACGACGGCGATCCGGGACCGGCTCGCGGACGCCCACGCGCGCATGGACCGTGGAGATACGCCCGCGCTGGCCGAGTTCGACGCGATCCGCGGCCTGAGCGGGATGGGCGGGCTCCTGCTGCACCGCGACGTCCACACCGACGTCCTCCGGGAAGTCCTGACCTACCTGGTACGGCTGACCGAGCCGGTCAAGCACGACGGGGAACTCCTGCCCGGCTGGTGGAGCCACCTCGCCCCCTCCGGCACGACCTCCCCGGAGTACCCGGAAGGGCACGCCAACAACGGCGTCGCCCACGGCATCGGCGGCCCCCTCGCCGTGCTCTCCCTCGCGGCCCGCCGCGGCGTCACCGTCGACGGCCACCGCGACGCGATCACCCGCATCCTGACCTGGCTCGACCACTGGCAGCGGGACAGCCCCGACGGACCGTGGTGGCCGTACTGGATCACCCGCGAGCAACTACGATCCGGCACGACCGGCCCCGGACCCTCACGGCCTGCCTGGTGCTACGGCACCGCAGGATTCGCCCGCGCCCAGCAGCTCGCCGCCCTGGCCATCAAGGACCCGGCGCGCCAGCAAGCCGCCGAATTTGCCCTCCTGCGCGCCATGACCGACCCCGGCCAACTCGACGCGACCGTGGACGTCTCCCTGTGCCACGGCTTCGCGGGCCTGGCGCACATCACGCAACTCACCGCCGCCGACGCAATCACCACCGGCCTCACCGAATGCCTGCCCCGGCTCCTCGCCCCGATCACCGACACCGCCCCCGGCACCCTGGCGGACTCCCTGATCGATCCTCCCGGCGGCAGCGACATCGGACTCCTCGAAGGTGCCGCAGGCACCGCCCTTGCCCTCCACTCTTTCCACACCGGAACGCCGTCCGTGTCCGGGTGGGACACCTGTTTTTTGATCAACTAGCCCTGAAATGAGGGAACATGGCAGCGGACGAATGGCCGCAACGCCTCATCCGGTTCACCGACTGGAGCTGCGCGGAGGCCGCCGCCGTGGAGCATCTGCTCCCGGTGCTGACCGCCCAGGAATCGGAACTGGCCCAGTGGGCCTTCCTACGGAAGCACCCCTGCTGGCGGTTGCGGTACCGCCCCGCGGGCCCGGACTCCGCGAAGGTCCTGGACGCTGCCCTGGACGAGCTGGTCGACGCCGGCGTCCTCACTTCCTGGACGCCGGCCATCTACGAGCCGGAAGAGACGGCCTTCGGCGGTCCGGCCGCCATGAAGATCGCGCACGCCCTGTTCCACTACGACAGCCGCCACCTGCTGGACGAGCTGGCCCGCGAGCAGGCTGAGAGCACCACCGGGCTCGGGCGCCGCGAGCTGGCGGTCCTCCTGCTGAGCGTGGCGATGCGTGCAGCAGGACTCGACTGGTACGAGCAGGGCGACGTCTGGGCGAGGATCGCGGCCGAACGCCCCGGCGACGAGATCCGCAATCCGCAACGGCACCGGGCCGCCGTCCACCGGTTGATGACGGTCGACATCAGCACCACCAGCCGCAGCGTCACCGAGGGCCGACTCGCGCCGCTGGCCGAGTGGATAGCCACGTTCGAGTGGCTCGGCCAGCAGCTCGCAGACCTCAACCGCCAGGGGCTCCTGGAGCGAGGGCTGCGGGCTGTGATCGCCCACCACGGCATCTTCCACTGGAACCGCCTGGGCCTCCCCACGGAGGACCAGCACACCTTGTCAACACTCGCGAAAGAGGTAGTCATGGGAACGAGCGACAACGCCGCGTCCACCCGAACCGAGGGGACGTCGAGCACTACGGTCAGCGGGGTGAACAGTGACACCATCGAAGCCAGTTCAGCCGACCGACTGCGCGCCCAGCTGATCGACCATCTGGTCCAAGAGGGATGCGTGCGCACACCCCGTGTGGAGAAGGCCATGCGGACGGTGCCCCGCCACCTCTTCGTCCCGAACGCCCCGCTGGTGAAGGCGTACGGGAACGCCCCCGTGGACACGAAGTTCGACGAGTCCGGCAAGTCCATCAGCTGCGCCTCCCAGCCCGACATCGTCGGCATGATGCTGGAACAACTCGATGTCGAGCCCGGCCAGAAGATCCTGGAGTTGGGGGCCGGCACCGGCTTCAACGCCGGACTGCTCGGCTACCTCGTCGGCGAGACGGGGCACGTCACCACGATCGACGTGGACGAGGACATCGTGGCCGGGGCCCGTGCCGGACTGGCCGCCGCCGACATCCACAACGTGGAAGTGATCCTTGGAGACGGAGCGGTAGGCCACACCCCCAACGCGCCGTACGACCGGATCGAAGCCACCGTCGGCGCCCACGGCGTTCCGCATGCCTGGCTCGACCAGCTCGCCCCCGGCGGACGGCTCCTCACGCCGCTGCGCCTGCGCGGCAGCGTTTCCCGCTCGATCGCGTTCGAGAACCAGGACGGGGCCTGGCGCAGCGTCGGCAGCCAGATGAACACGTTCATGCCGCTGCGCCGGGGTATCGCCGACGACCCGCGCGTCTTCGTCCCTCTGGACCCCGACAACACCGTCACCCTCGTCACCAACGGAGACCAGAAGGTCGACGCGGACGCCCTGAGCGACATCTTCCGCCAGCCGCGCACCGAGGTGTGGACGGGCGTCAACTTCCGAGGGCCGGAGTCGGCGGAGTACCTGGAGCTGTGGCTCACCTGCGCCATGCCGAACGGCCTGAGCCGGATGCCCGCCAGGGCGGAGGCCATCGAGAAGGGTCTGGTCACCGCGCCCTACCCGTCCTCGACCGCGGTCTTCGAGGGCGGCACGCTCACCTACCTCACCCGCCGCCCGGCCGCCGAGAAGGCCCCCGACGGGGCCACCCTGTACGAGTTCGGTGTCATCGGCCACGGTCCCGACGCCGAAGCCCTCGCCGGAGACGTCGCGGACCAGATCCGCACCTGGGACCAAGACTTCCGCTCGCTCGACGTCGGGTTCGAGATCCAGCCGCTCGACGCGGTGCCGCTCGCACCGAAGCCCGGTCGCTTCGCCTTCGACAACCCGCTGAACCGCATCGTCATCGAATGGCAGTGACATGGACGTCAGCCAGATAGCGAAGCGGTTTCCGCTCGTTGCCCGTCCGCGTCCAGCGTGCCCGCCCCTCGCTGAACGGGTCCGCGAGATCACCGACCTCGCAGCCGCCGCCGAGCGCGACGGCAACGTGACCTCCGCGACCGTCGCCCTGAACAAGGCGGCACTGATCGCGAGTGACTGCGGCATGCCGGACCTGGCGCGCGCTCTGTGCTGGCGTCACTCCGAGGTCTTCCTGCGCGCTCAGCCCCTGGGCGCGCAGGAGGCCCGGTACGCCCTGGAACCCCTGGTAAACCTGGCCCGGCTACGCATCCGCGACGGCGACGGGCCCGGCGCGTATCACCTGCTCGCCTCCTTGAACCGGGCGGTGAGATCGCAGACGGAAGCGGTCATCGACGGCCGCACCACGTCCTTCCAGAACCTCACGACGTCGGCAGCAGATCACCAACAGGTATGTCAGTGGCTGTGGGCCGTCCTTCTCGGCGACGGAACTCGCGCGCTCGTCGCAGCAGGCCAATGGGACCGTGCGCGAGCG
This sequence comes from Streptomyces sp. NBC_00887, assembly GCF_045207585.1. Classification (NCBI taxonomy): domain Bacteria; kingdom Bacillati; phylum Actinomycetota; class Actinomycetes; order Kitasatosporales; family Streptomycetaceae; genus Streptomyces; species Streptomyces sp. NBC_00887. The sequence goes on along the minus strand of NZ_CP108788.1, from coordinate 7,443,658 downwards.
CACTCCGAGCAGCACTGCGGCGTGGGGCAACGTCTCCTCGACGGGCGCCAGGTGGAAGTGCTCGCCCGCTGTCTCGGCGGGCACCCCCTCGAAGCACTGGAGTTTCTGAACAAGACCACCCTGGCAGAAGGATGGGAACACCCGGTCGCCGCCTGCCTCGCCGTGCTCTGTCTCACCGCCGCCGGAAGACGCCCGGTCGGCCCCGTCCAGAAGATGGTCAAGCACTACCTGGAACTCGACGCGGCTCCCGAGCTCGCCGTCTTCCGCTCCCGCGTCGGGCTGGCCGTCCTCGACCTCTCCCCACATGCACGGCAGGCCGAAGCGTTGCTCCGCCTCACTCACGAGGCAACGACGTCCGGGGACGGATACGTCGCGCGTGATCTCCTGGCTCATCCCGTGTGCCGTCAGGAGATGAGCCACGACGAGCACCAGTCCTTGTCGGTCGCCGTCGCCTCGGCCGGCCTCGGCCAAGGCCACATCCCTGCGCTCCTGGGGAGAGACCTCCTGGAGGCGGTCACGGCCAGCGCCAACGTGACTGAGCACCACGTAACTCAGCAACTCACCGCCGACTCCTGATGGCGGTCGGCCTGTCCGACATCAGTCATAGCGTCGGCCGATTGGAACGCGCGGTCTTCGCTCCGCCGACCTAGGAAGGTACGGGACCCTCCTTACACGGGCGGTGCGTCGTGAACGCTGTCCGCCGGTGCGGGCTGTGTGTGGTCCATCGCGGTTCGGTTGGCGTACGAGGAGTCGGGCTTCGGAGGTGAGGGCGCCACGGACTCATCGGCATCGACGCGATGACGCCCGCGCTGGGCTCGCAGACTCGCTTCCTTTTGGAGGCCGGACACGCGGTGGTCTGCGCCGTGAGCAGTGCTGCGAGCCTTGATGGCCTCGACCCGGAGCTGCTTGGCGGCCTCGTTGTCCTTGGCCTTGGCCCGCCGAAGGAGCGCAGCTTTCTCCTGCTGTGGCCTGTCCGCTTCCGTCAGCACAACTTCGTGCTCATTGACGGGTCCAGCCAGCCGGGTATCTTCCTGGAGCCGCGCGTCCATCTGCTCCAGCTCCCGGCCGGTCTCCTCACGGGTACGAAAGAGTGCTTCCCGGTCCGCCTCGACCGCAGCACGATCGTCACCGCGGAGCGCCGAGCGCCCGAAACGGCCCGTCGCGGCCAGCTGCTGTTCGAGACCGTCGATACGGGCCTGCGTGGCGTTCAGTCGGGCGGTGCGTTCCGCGATCGTGCCGTCCAGCGCTCGGACTTCGCGGATGGCTGCGGCCCGTACGGTGACGTCCTGATGGCGGCGTTGGAGCGCCAGCGAGCTGGGGCCTGCCCCGGCAGCAGCTTCCCGTTCGGCTCGATCGGCGACGGCTTCCGCCTGCTCGGCCGCCGTCCTTGTAGCGCGGGCAGCGATGGCGGCCTTGCGCACGGCGTCACGCAGTGACGAGTTACCGAGGTGCGCGTATGGACGGTCAGCCGTCGGCGCGAGTTCCGAAGGTGTGGCCGGCTCCGTGGTCGGCTCGGCGTTCGCCGGTGCGGGGCGGCCCTCGCTCTCCGGAGCCTCTTCGGGAGTGTCTGCGTCGTGGTGCTCGTCGGCGCCGGGGGCTCGCGGGATCGGGAGGTCCGCTACGGCCTGACGGACGTGGGCAGGGACCGCGTTCTTCGGGAGTTCGGTGAGGATCATGCGTTCCTCGGTGCCGTTCTCGATCTCGCGGATCAGGCCCGCGACTGCGCGGTCAAGCTGTTCTTGGTCAGTGAGTGCGTCGCCGTGGCGGGCGCGGTCGGCGTCGGTCTCGTAGACGGAGAGCGGCAGGAAAAGGTGGGACTCCTTCTTGTCGCGGCTCATCATCGTGTAGAGGGCGTTCGCCTGGGCGCCGGGTCCGTAGACCAGGGCTTCTTGGACGCTGAGCCCCTGGGACTTGTGGCCGGTGATCGCGTATCCGAGGCTGAGTCCGCCCTGCGCGATGTAGTCGGCGTCGACCCATTCAGCAACGTCACGGTGCCCGTCGTCGGTCTTCTCTCGCCACTCGACCAGCACCCGGCGTTCCTCGTCGACGGCGCGGACGATTCCGCGGTAGCCGTTCAGGACGTCTTCGTTCTCGCCTCGGCTCTTCTTGCCCCGATAGTTGTTGACCCGAAGGAGGACCTGGTCACCAACGGACAGCGTCAGCTCGCCGCCGCCGGGCAGCGCGAAGGTGTGCTCGGGACCGGTGAGGTCGCCGTTCTCCTTCCGCAGGGCGCGGGCTCCGACGTTCAGTTCCTCCACGATCTCGTTGGTGGCGGCCAGCATGAGGAGCTGCTGCACGGCGGTGTGATCGTCGGTGTGCGCGGCACGCTTGTCGGCCCAGATGGTGAGCATCCCGGCGAGGGTGGTGTCCCTGTCCGCGAGGGCGTGCACGCGGCCGGTCCCGGCGAAGGTACGGAGGGCTTCCACGCGGTTGTCGTCGCGCCACAGCTCCAGTGCGCGGCGCTCGACCATGTCCTTCTGGCGGAAGTTCTCGGTGAGGCTGAGCCCGCCAACGATGTGGTGGACGGCGGCGAAGCTGCCGCCGATGCCCGGCGAGTGGAGCTGCTTGGGGTCACCGATACCGACGACCTTCGTGCCGGTTTCCGCAGCGTGGGTGAGGAGTTCGGCGATGTCGCGGTCATCGCACATGGCCGCCTCGTCCACGACCAGGACGTCAACGCCGTTGAGGCCGGGGCCTCCGTTGCGGATGCCGGTGAGCCAGGAGGCGAGGGTGCGGGACTCGATGCCCGCCTCGGCCTTCAAGTTCGCGGCGGCGACGGCGGCCGTGCTCGAGCCGGCGATGACGAGACCGTGGGCCTCCCACGCCTGGCGCGCGGTGTCCATGATCGTGGTCTTGCCCGACCCGGCGATACCCACGACGGCGTCGATTCCGTGTCCGGCCGTGAGCAGCCGTTCGAGGACGGCACGCTGTTCGTCGGAGAACGTGAAGCTGCCGCCGTGCTGGGCCTCGACGGTGGACAGCGTCATGTCGACCGTGTCGCTGCTGACGGCGGCGGCCTGAGTCCCGAGCCGGTTCGTGGCCTCGGAGACGATCAGCGCTTCGGCCGCCACGACATCCGCCGTGGTGTACCGGTCGGCGTGCGTGAAGTGCTGGGCGCCCTTCGGGTTGAGCTGGACCGCGTATCCGGCGTGCCGGAGTACGGAATTGGTGAGCTGTTCGGCTTCGGCGGCGTCCGCGACGCCGTACGGGAGGGCGTCCAGCACGGAGGCGATGGCGGCGGCGTGGGTGAACTCCTTGGAGTGGCTGGTCAAGCCGGTCTTGGGGTCGAAGACCTGCGCGCACAGCTCGTCCAATCCAGGGTTCTGGTCGGCTCGGGCCTGTTCCATCGCGCTGGCTGCGATGGCGTCGGGGTCGTCTCCGGCCGCACGGCCTTCGGCCTGCCAGTAGGCGCGAAGAACATCGTCCCCGACCCCGGCGGCCTCGCCGTTCTTCGCGGCCTTGGACGCAGTGGATGCGGCGGTGCGCTCACGGGTCGTGGCGCTGTCGTAGTCGATGCCGAGTTTTGTCAGCAGGTCCCGGACCTGGCTGTCGCGCTTGCTGAAGAGCTTGATGGTGGACTCGGGGATCGCTGCGATCTCCCACGCGCCGGTCCGCTCCTCTCGGCGGAAGCTGATGCCGAACGTGTCGGTCAGCTCGCGGCGGATGCGGGCGTTCATGAGGGACTGAGTCGCGCGGGTGTGCCGGTGGAGGTCGCGGCCCCCGCTGGCCATCGTGGACCACTTGCCGTCGTTGCCCTTGACCATGTTGGCGAGTGTGAAGTGGAGGTGGAAGTGGGGGTCTCCGTACGGGGCGCCGTCCACAGGGCGGGCGGCGCGGTGGACCATCATCCAGCCGGAGAACCCGCTCGTCTTCACGGTCTCGGCTTCGTCGCCGTCGCCGTGGTGGCCGCGCATGGCGTACGCGGTCCACCGTTCCAGGGCGCCGATGGACTCCCGGCCGGCGGCCGTGTAGATGCCCTCGACCTGGGCAGCGATCTCCTCGGGCGCGTAGGCGAGGAACGCGGACTTCGACTTCGCGAGGTCCAAGGTGACGTCGGCACCGCGGTTGCCGACTTGTACGCGGCCTTCGAGGAGGGCGGCCTTGATCTCCTCGGCGTCCCACACGTCCTCGGGCGTGAGCCCTGCGGCCTTGGCCATCGCCACGGCTTCACGGACGTCCATCGGCACGTCCCGGAGACGACGTGCACCTTCGCCTTCGGTCTGGGCGTACCGGCGCTTCATGGACGCGGCGTCGAACAGGTCGGCGGGCTGCTGACCGGTCTCGGTGGCGCGGGCCTCGACCGCGCGCAGGAGTGCACGGGCGTCCAAGTGGCCGCCTGCCTCGGCGGCGACGGCCTTCTCCACCGTGTCCTCGCCGTAGAGGTCAACGGCGTCGATGCCGACGCCGTCGGCGAGCTTCAGCACCGTGGAGATGGGCACGCGGTGCGTCCCGCCGAAGCGCTTGAGCTGGCTCTCCATCCGGCGGAAGGCGTCCTGCTTGCGCTTGGAGTCGAGCAGGGAGGCCGGGTCCACGCTGCGCTCGGCGGCGGCTCGGCGGATGGCGCGGGCCAATGGGGCGGCGGGGAGCTTGGCGGCCGGCGCGATGGCCAGCTTCGGGTCCACGAGGGTCTGCCCGGTCCGGGCGTCTTCCCCGAGCATGAGGCGCCGGGCGGCCGGGAACTGCTCGGGGGCGAGGGTGCCGCCGGGCGTGATGTCGAACTCGGTGAGCCCGCCGCCGATCCAGACCAGGGGCCTTTCGTTGGCGTCCAGGTGGTAGTCCACCTGTCCGTCCGCGGGCGGAGCGGGGAGGGCCTGTTCACCGTAGAGGTCGCGGGCGTCGAGCCCGGCTGCGGCAGCCACTTCAACGGCGTCGAACCCGGTGAACCGCGCAGCGCCCTTGTTGCGGAGGAGTCCGCGGGCGCGGAAGAAGGCGCGCTTGGCCTCGCGGTTGGCGAGTAGCGAGGCGACGGGGGCACCGGCGGCTTCGGCCTTGGCCTCGATGGCGGCGATGAGGGGGGCGGCGTCGACCGATACGGACTTCCCGCATCCGTGGCCGCCAGTAAGGCGGTACTCAACCTGCTCTTCGGACGGGCCGATCATGGTCACCCATCCCACCGGCCCGCTCACCCCCCGCTTCCACTCGGTCAGATTCGGTCATCTTGGCTGATTGTATCGTCACGAAGTGACGATACCTTGGTCCTCTAAATTTGAGATCGCTGCGGCCTGGGGGAGAACTTTGCTGCTCAACGGGATGGTCGGCTTAGACAGCTTGGCGGCGGGTGACCTGGTCGCTGATGTGACTGTTACCTGAAGCGAAGGTGCCCTGCTGGTGCAGGAGGCACCTTCAACTGTCCAAAACAGGGGTGGATCGGAGCGAGGTTGGCGTAGCGTTCTCCATGTGACCGACCACCTTCCGAACGAGCACATGGCGCGGTTCCGTGCGCTGCGTGGGCTGACGGTGGAGTCGCTCCGTCCGGAGGATGTTGGACTCCCCAGGGAGATGCCTCCGTACATCACCCGAAGCCACGATGTACTCCTGGCGACCAAGATGGTGTCCCACGGGTTCGATCGAAGCCGTCTGGGTCTCTTGCACGGGGCCGTTGCCCGGTTGCATGACCTCGCCGAGCTCCCCTGGGTCATCGAAGAAGCATCCAGCTCCAGCCCCCTGTCGCGCGGGGATGTGGCACGCCTCCTACTCCGTACCGCGGAGGAAGCCTCCGGCATCCCGTGCAGCACTTCTGGGCTACTACACGGGATTGCTCCGAAGCAGACAATCCCGCTCTTGGTGATGACCGATGGTTGCCACCGGCTTTCGGAGCTGAACCAGGTTCTGTACCACGCCCAGGGGTCAGGTAAGACGCGGACTCTCGTGACCAACTTGGTCCGCCGGCTGAATCAGAGGCTGGGTCGCCTCAGCCGAGCCGGACACGTCCCCACCACCACTGAGATCGCACACGTTGCCGACGCTGCGCAGGCGCTCTCGGCTCTGTTGCTGGACCTTGCGCAGCGCCTCCTCACCGGCTGCGTGAAGTGCTTCGGGCACCTCGTCGTCGCTCCACCCCACGAGTCATCACCATGCGGCATTTTGCGGCTGGCCGTGCCGCTCGTGCCTCGGGCTCCCGGAGCGGGTCAGCTCCCCAGCCCGTTTAAGTTCACCCTCGCTGCATAGCTTCGCGCGGGGGTGCCGAGACCCTCGTGAGGTTGATCGTGCAGATGTCCCCCTGGTTGTTCCTGAATTTGCTGTTGTTGCCGATTGCGGTCTGGTGGTACGGCGTCAGAGTCCGTCGGCTCTCGCGGCGCTTCTGTTCATGGGTGTCGCGTCTGAAGCTGCGGTTCCTCGCCGCGCTACAACGCCGGTTGTTGCGCCTTCTGACGGAGCCCGCCGAAAGCGGGCCCGAGGAGGAGGCGCCACGGCCCGCCCCGCTGCATCCGCGGCCCTGAATTGATGCGTCGCAGATCCACATGGAGGTGGGCCCCAACCCTGTGCAGGGTTGGGGCCCACCTCCATGTGGAGCGGCTTACATCACCGGCCAGTCACCGAACGGCACCGGTGGCTGATGGTTGGCCGCGCGAACTGCCTCGTCGGTACCGCACGTGGTGCAGATATTGACCTCGCGGCTGGTGGTCATCCGGGAACGTGCGGGTCGTTCACCGAGCGGGCCGCCGCAGCGCGGACAGCGGGTGTCGGGCACGGATCACTCCTCGGGGTGCTCGCGGGCGGACTTGAGGATCAGGTTCCAGGTCGGACGGGAGTAGGTCTTTTCCGTCTGCTCCTGGAGCTGCGGGATCAGCTCGGCGTTTTTCGCGCTGGGGTTCGCCGCGATGGCCTGCCGGGCGAGGGTCAGCCGCTCGTCTCCCTGGTAGGGGTAGGCCAGTCCGCGGCGGCCCGCGGGCCGTCCGCCGGCGTGACCGCGGCCCTTGCGGTCGGCAAGATACTGCCACAGCTGCCAGCGCTTCCACTTCGGGCGGCGTCGGGTAGGAAGCTCGTCCCAGTCATCCGGTGCCGGCCACCCCTCAGGCGGGTTCTTGACGTAGTGCGACACGGTGGCGGAGTCGGCGAACCCGCAGATCTTCGCCGCCTCGGCCGGGCCCACCATCTCTTCGGGGTCACCGTCGAGCTTCGGCGGGTTAGTGGTGTTCGCGGCGGCACGCTGCCGTTGAAGCTCGTGGTGCCACTTCGCCCATACGTCGCCGTCCCAGTGCATGACGCCGTCGGTGGTGTCCGCGACGGGCGGGTGCCCGTTGTTCTCCCGGTCGGTCCAGAGGTTCTGAAGGGTCGGCTCGCTGATGCCGTGGACCTTGCGGAGGTCCGCGCGTGAGTAGAGCGTGCGGCCGGTCTTGGAGGACACGGTGGTCTCCTGTTCTTGGTCGGGGTCGTGCCCGCTCGGCGGGGTCACTCGGGTTCGTCCGGGTCCGGGGCCGGCGTCCACGTACGGCTGCCAGCCGGTTCGAGCCGGGTGAGGGTGGCTATGTCGGCCAGGGGGACGGCGGCGGCCCAGTCGGCGCGGTCGGGGTGGTCGACGGGGAGGTTGAGCACGAGGTGTCGGCCGGTCGGGGGGAAGTCCTCGACGATGACGAAGGTGTCGGCCTGATCGGCGCCGATGCTGTTACCCCTCGTGAGCTGGGCGATGTCGCCGGGCTGGGGACAATCGGGGTGTCGGTCACATAGCATGGTGTGGTCTTTCTGGTGAGAGACACCGACGGCCAGCGCCTTGTTGCCCTTGTGCGCTGGCCGTCATTTGTTGTCTGGGGTGCGTGGCGCCCCGTGGGACGCTCGGCCGGTCGGAGGTTGCCCGCTCCGCTGATGGCGGAGTAATTAAACCACCTTTGGGTTAAGTGGGGCGGGGCCCTGATCCGGAGGACGGCGGTCATCAGAAGAGGGCCCGTTGGTCTGCGGGGTGGTGGCCCAGGTTGCTCGGTGGCCGGCTGACGCGGAGTTCGTAGCGGGGGCGTCCCGCGTGCGGCGGAGCGTGGGCTTCACGGCGGTACCGGCTCCAGGCCAGGACGGGGGCGCACTGGTTGATCCAGCCCGGCGGGTACCACCGCCTCGTTGTCACCGTCCCCGAACCCGTTGCCGGAGTGCACGGGGCCTTCCCACTCGCACGCGAGGCACCCGCCGCGGAACTCCTGCTCGTCCCCCCGGCGGCCGGTCGGCCGGCTGCGGGCGAGCAGGGTCGGCGCGTGGTGTGAGGGCGGGTCCAGCCCGTGGCCGAGGTCGCAGTACGCACCGCCGGGGTGTCCGGCCTGGATGTGCCACGCCTGCCCGGCGCTCTCCGGGCGGTGGCGCGTCCGCGCGTTGCGCACTCGCCAGTAATACGTCTGCCGTGCCCGTGCTCCAGTCAGCTCGGCGACGGTGGCGGTCACGGCTTCCTGCTTCCGGCGGCAAGGACTTCGCGGAGCGGGTCCGCGAGCGCGGCCTGTTCGTCGGGCGCGTCGAGGAACCGGGTTCCGTACGCGCGGCGCACCGCGCGGCGGGCGTCCCGGTGACGGTCGAGCTCCGGGTAGTACGGCGACCGGTCGAGCACGTCATAGCCGTGCTGGGTGAGCACGTCGGCGATGAGCGACCGGACCTGTACTGGGTCGAGGGCGGCGAGGTCGGTTTCCCCCGGGGCCGCGAGGAGTACGCGGATCAGCTCGGTCGCGCTGAGCCGGGGGTGGAGGGGGACGCAGAGCCGGTGGACGCCGTCCCGACTGGGGGTGGCGGCTCCTCGGCGGCTCGGCGTCCTGGTGGTGCTGCGGTCTTCTGTCGTCTCGTCCATCGTGTGGACCTTCCATGACTCGGGATGCTGGCGGGCGGCGGGGGTTAGAACAGGGCGTGTTCGGCGCGGGCGGCGGCGGTGCGGAACGCGTGGGCGGCGGCGGCGGTACGGCCGGGCTCGCTGCTCCACCGGTCGATGGCCTCGCGGTGCAGGGCCTTGGCGGCGGGGTCGTCGGCGTCGACTGCGTGACCGGTGAGGGTTTCCGCGAGGATGGCGAACGCCTGGTCACGGGCAAGGCCGATGCGGTCCCAGTCATACGTCCGGTCGGCGGCTCCCCGCCCGTGGCCGGCGGCGACTTCGAGGGCGCCGCGCGGCCAGCACGGCAACGTGGCCGTACGGCCCGGGCCGGCGAACAGGCGTGTGCCCTGGTGGATGCCGACGTGTTCGATGTGGCGGGCGGCCCATTCCAAGATCGCGGCCGGGGTGTCGGCGATGACGATGCTTTCGGGGGTGTGGCGGGTCGGCACGGTGCTGTCCTTCGGGAGAGCGGGGGCGGCGGCGCGCTGCCGCCCCCCTCGGTCGGCTGCTAGTGGTAGGCGGGGATCAGTCGGCGGACCTTTTCCTCTCCGATGCACCCGCCCTTGTGACGGCGCGCGCTCGGCGGCTCTCCGTTGCGTCCGCGCAAGTGGCTCCAGAACTTCGGGCCTTGCCAGTCACACAATTCGCAGCTGAGGAACCAGTGGTTATCGCTGCCGGGGAACCCGGTGAGCACTGGCCGCCAGTGGTGGGCCCGGAGTCCCGCGAACGCGATCTGCGCGCCCTCGGTGTTGCGATCGTTGACCGGCATCCGCGGGTGCAGGAGAGGCACCGGCCCGCGCAACGGCGTGGGGGCCTCGGCGAGCACCTGGTCCAGGGGGACGGCGCCGATCCGACCGGCGGCGTACTCCTCCGCGAGATGGGCAGCGGCCATATCGGTGCCGGGGGTCCCCTTGGACGGGCGGCGGAGGTTGCGTTCGCCCTCGGTGGTGAGGACGAGCCAATCCCGGTGCCACCTGTAGGCGCTGCCGATGACCTGGTCTTCGCCAACGATCACGGGGTAGCGGCACTGGATGTCGGGGGCGCCGACGCGGTACGTCGGGACGGTGGTGCTGCCCTCGGTCGCGGGGACGATGAGCCTGCCCGCTTCGGTGTCGGGGACGGTGATGGTCGCGGGTCGTTCGAGGAGTTGCGTGGTCATGGTGGTGCCCTGTTCTGGTGAGAGAGGGGCCCGTCCCCCCGGCGTAGTCGGCCGCCGGGGGGATGGGTAGGGGCGTGGTTACGCGGCCTCGGCCGGGGCCTGCGGGGCGGCGGTCCATTCACGGCGCGGAGTGATGCCCAGCTCGTCTAGGACCGGGGCTTGGCTGCCGTTGTCCGGGACCCATTCCCAGTCGGCGCGTTCGGTGCCGGGCCGGTCGGTCCAGGTGAGCATGTAGGAGCGGCCGGAGGTGCGGGGGTCGCCGCACACCGCCTGTGCCTCGCGGCGGGTCATCGCCCACAAGGCGCGCTTGCGGGGGCGGCGGGAGTTCTTCGAGGTGATGAGCACCAGTGCCATGTCCTCCCGCCCGTTTGCCCTTTCGGTGGGGGCCGTTGCCGGGGACGACCTCCCTTCAGGGGCGTGTTGACAGAGAGCCCAGCGGCGCGCTTTCGCGTGCCATGGGCGGGGGTGACTGGTAGGGCACGTCTCAGCCGCCGGTACCGGCTCCTTGATCGGCGGGGCCTGCTGGGCCTGCTCCTGGTGCTCGGCGGCCTCGGCCCGAGTCGACTGCTGCATCTCGTCGGCGCTCTTGCGCCCGGACACGTCGTCGTAGGGAGCGGTCCAGGTCCAGCCGTCGTGACGATTGTCCACCGCGCGAACGACGCGCTGACCGACGCCGTTGTGAATGTGCGGGATCGTCACCGACTTCGAGTTGACCCGCAGAACCTCGTACCAGGTGCCTCGGTAGAGAACGAAGTCACCGCGCGTGAAGTCGGCTTTCGACCACATCTTGAAGCCCTCGGCCTCGGCGTCCTTGATGACCTGCTCCCAGTGCTGGATCTCTTCCGTCAGCTCCTGGTGCTCGGTCTCCAGCTCGGGGTCTGCCGGACTCCGGAAAAACCCCTTGGCGGACTCGCCGCGCTGCCACTTCTCGACCGCGCGGAGGTCTGCCCGCAGCTTGTCGAGACGGCGTAGCGTGCGGCCGGGGTCCTTCTTGAACCGCTCGTAGTTCGCGGCGGCCTGTGCCCGGCCGGTCCAGTGGGCGGCGCGGTCGCTCTCGCCGATGCTCTTGCGCATCGCATTGTCCATCCGCGCGTGATCACGGCGGGCGCGGCGCTCGGAGTGGTGTCCGACGAGGATGGGCTGACCGAAGGCGAACCGCTCGGATATCTCGTGGCTCGACTTCCACGCGGCCTCGGAATTCTGGGCGGCGCTGGCGGCGTATCCGCCGAACCTCTCCGCCCGGCCTTCGGCCTTCTCCTCCCGCTCCTTCTCGGCGTCGGAGAACGATCGGCGGTCGGCGTTGTCGATGGTCAGCGTGACCTCGAAGCCCGCGTCTCGGAGTCGCTGCGCGAGGAGTTCGAGCGAGGGGGTGTAGGTGGCGTGGTCACGGCTGTGCGGGAGGTACCAGCAGTCAATGTTCCTGCTCCAGCGGAAGGGCTGGCTCTGGGTCCGGCCGTACTCGCGAAGTCGCAGGATCTCGGCCGACCCGTCGCCACGGCTCGTACCCTCGATCAGGGTTCCTTCTCGGCGGGTGTGGGTGATCTCGATAGTCACTGAACTGGCTTTTCCTGGTGAGAGTTTGGTCCGTCCGCAGGGCGGACCGTGCGTTGGCAGCGGCGCTGCACCACCGGCGCGGGCCGTGAGGGACGATCGGCTCGCGGGTCGTCGCGCCTGCGCGACGACAGGGGCTGTCGCGCCCCCGCGGGGCGCGTCCTTCGCGGTCCGTTGCCCGTCGTCGGTCGGCGGAGCCGCCTGCGGCGGAGTCGGCCGGCGGCGGAGTCGGCCGGCGGCGGAGTCGGCCTGCGGCGGAGTCGGCCGGCGGCGGTGAACGCACCGGACCTGTCCTGCCGCCCCGAAGGGGTGTCCGCTGGAGTGCTGGGGGGCCTGCCGGTCCGGAGGGTTGCCCTCCCCCGGACCGGCGGGGCCTTGGTCAGCTGCGGTGGAGCGTGTGCCGGGCGGCCGGGTCTGCGTCGGCCAGTCCGGCCCGCTCGCGCCATGCCTGGCGGACGGCGGCGCGGAGCGCGTCTCCGTCGTCGTAGGCGAACCGTCCCCGGCGAAGGCTGCGAACGATGTCGCGGAACGTGTCCTGGTGCATCGTGGTCAGCGTGTCGTCAAGCGGGGTCAGCTCGTTCGGGAACATCGCCTGGACGCTGTCGCCCGGCTGCGGGGCACCGAGGGTGAAGAACCAGACCACGGACATGGTGGCCTCGTCCGCGAACTCCGGCCCGCCGAACGGGCCGACGACGACGGCGGGGCGGGTGTCGAGCTGGTGGCCCCGGAACCAGGGGCCACCGATCACGAGCGTCGCGGTGGGGAAGTCCTGGACGGTGGGCTTCTTGTCGGTCGTGAGCATGTCGTGTCCTGTCTGGTGAGAGATTCCGCCGGGGCCGGTCGGCCCCGGCGGCGGTGTCGCGGTCGGGGGGTTGCCCTCCCCCTTCCGACACCATTAATTAAACCATGTTCTTGGGTCTGGGTCAACCGGTCACGGCAAGTTCGCGGCGGCGCTCGGCGGCCGTGGTGACGGCGCGGGCGATGGCCCGGCCGATCTCGATGGCCCGGACGGCGGACTCATGCACCGGGGGCTTCTTGTCCTGGGTGATGATGCCCGCGAGCGGCGGCATGACGGCGGGGCCCGGGGCGATGTTCAGGATGAGCGCGGCGACGTGGGCGGCTGAGGCGACTTCGGCGGCGTGCTGGCCGGGAAGGGGGGCATCTGCCTCGGTGATGCGTCGCCACGCGTGGCCGTACAGCAGGATGCGGACGGCGTTGTCGGGGGCGTCCTGGGTGAAGTCGAACCCTCCGGCCTGCTCGGGGTCCTCGTGGTACTGGTCGCGGTACTGGTTCACCAGGACATCGCGGATGACCTCGGCGGCGAGCGGGGCGGCAGCGGGCGGCTCGTAGGCGTCGCCGTCGGTCTGGCTGATATCGAAAACCGGCCCGGCCTTGAAGCCGGACACTTTGCGCCCCTGACTCTCGGCGGCCTCGCCGGTGGCCTCTCGCTGCCCGCCGTCGGCAGCTGCGGCAGTGGCCTCCTGGGCATCCTCGGTCCGGCGCTTGATCGGCGTCCAGATACGGAGGGAGGTGGACCCCTTGGCCGGGAAGCGTCCGGCCTTTCGCCAGTCTCCGGAGCTGAGTACGTGGGTGGCGTTCGGGCACTGGGCGGCGATGGCGATGCAGTTGGTGGGGCTGCGGTCGTCGCGGTCCGGGTGGGTCAGTTTCGCGGCCGTGCGCATGACGGCGGCCCAGGATTCTTCGCTGCCGACCATCGCGCCGTACGCGCGATCCATGACGGCTTCGAGTTCACCGCGCATCTTGGCGGAGTAGGCCCGACGCTCTTCGTCGGTCATCTTCGGCTTACGGGGCATGTCGCGATCCTCCTGGTGAGAGATGTTGTCGGTGGCCGGTCGGCCTGCCGTGTGCCGGTCGGGGGTTGCCCCCTTCCGACATCACTAATTAAACCACGTTTCGGGGGTAGGGTCAACCCGAATGCATGCCCTGACCTGGCCTTTTCTCACAATCCACGGCCCGCACCCGCCCGGCCGGGCCCGGCCACAACGGACCCGGGCGGGGTTCCCTCCTCGGTCGGACAGCTCCGCCGTATCAGGGTTCCGGGCGCGGTGTCCTGGCTCGCGCAGCGACCGCGTAGCGGCTCGGCCTGGACGCCGTGTCCGGGTTCCTGGTACGCCCCTTGGGGTGTCCGGCCGAGGAGGGAACCCCGCCTTCACCCGCACCACAACGCTCCCGCACCCGACCAACCAGCCCCCACCCCCTCCGAGGAGGACCCGCCGGAGGCAGCCTTTCGCCCTCGCCGGCACCCAACCAACCCATCGCAGGCGTTCCGGATTCGGGGCAACCCAGGGGGTGAATCGGTCGTGGCGTGCGCCATGCAGCGACACCCACCCCGCCGCGGTGACCACCTGGTTCTGGCTGCAGGTCGGATGGCTCGCGGCCTTCATGGTTATCGAGGACAAGGCTCTAAAACACAAGGCTCAAGGCGATGCCCTCTCCGAGCTTCTTCTATACGGAAAGGGGCGCCAGGGCGGACGGCTCGACGGACCTGCGGCGATCCGCCTTGCTAGCGTTCATGGCCCGGCTGTCCGTGCACTTCCTAGCCGGCGGCCACTTCTGACCTCGGCTTGCGTCGGAGGATGAAGCGGCGCCATCCCCGCTTGGCGCGTCGCTCGGCCTCCCACCGCGCTCGCTCTTCGCGCAGTTCCACTATGTGAGGGCTGCTAAAGAAAGCCGCCATCGTCGGGGCCAGTTGGGCGGACATGGCCTGTGTAGCACGTGCCACAAGGAAGAGTTGAGTCTCGCACTCCTGGCTTTGCTCGGGTAGTCGCTCGCCTCGTGCAACGGCCGCGAGGGCATCAACGGCATCCTGAATCCATACGTTTTGCCTCTTACGTGGCCACCCGTCGCGCCCCTGCACCATCCAGAGGGTATGTGTGCTGCGCAGGTCTTCAATCACACGCGACCGAAGCTTGGCATGACGCACCATGGCCACCTCGGTCTCCAGTGCGGAGGCGAGCGTTTCGACTTCCATCGGCTCGCGGTCGGTATCCCTCAGATCGACGAGCTTTCGATGCAGGTCCTTCATGAGCGCTACATCCTCGGCGTGACGCTCATGCTTGCGCGAGTTCGCGGCCTGAGCGACATGCCCGAAGTAGCCGACCACTCCAGCCGAGATAGCTGCCAGGCCACCCACCACAACTTCGTTCATACGACGGCATTATCACGTAGTTGCTACGCCGAAGGGAGTGCAATCGGTGGGTACCCGCGCGCGGCCCGCACCGAACAATGAAGACGACAAGCCGCGCAGCCTCGGTAACGCCACAGCCAGAGGGTGATCAGATGCTGCTGCCATGGTCACCATCGCTGAACACAGGAAGGCGCTCGGCGTCGGCATGCGAAAGGGCCGCGTCGTAACGGGGGCAAACGACGCGGCCCTGATCAGGGCTTCTTCGTGCGTTGCAACTCGTCCCTCACGGCACGGATCGCACGCACAGCCTTGATCGTTTTGTTCGACAGCCCTGGGACCTGATCAGCGAGGTAACCAAGAACGGTTACGCCGCCAGCGATCGAGCCGACAGCAACTGCCGCCCAGCCAGCAACTTCCATATCCCCTCCGAGGGTTCGTCGCCGCGACGGGCCGAAAGACCTTGTCTTCCGACGCCCCCGAGACCCCTCGCAAACGAAGCGCGATACGGACTGACTTTGCAGGCACACCCACCTTAGCCTCACGGCCCCAGAGCTGGAGGTACTTTCTTGCCCTTGTCTCGATAGAGGAGATCGACCTCCTGGATCCAGCCTTCATCGAGCCGCTCTGTCCGCAGAACGCTTTCGCTGGGTCCTGCCGGACAAGAAGCACGGCTGGCGCATCGCCGACGGGAGCAAGGGGGCCCAGCGATGCGGGCATCTCGAAGCGCAGAGCGGTACTACACAACTTCCACTTGCTGCGCTGACCGACCGCTGTCCTCGCCAGTGCGGTTAGAACAGCACGGTCACTGACAGGTGGATCAGCCTTCTGGGCAGCTGTCGATTCTCCGTTACGAAGCCACCGCCATCGCCGGAGCCGATCACCAGGTTGTGACTAGCCTGGGGCAGCAGGTCCCCGTGCAGGCATTCGGCCCACTTCTCGACCTCGACGGCTTCCTTGTGGGCCGCGGGGTCTCCTGCCGGGGCGGCCTGACATTGGATGGCGCACGCGGTCTCGGGCATGGGGTGTTCCTCGGGGGCTCGGCGGTGCAGTCGGCGGCGGACGATGCCTATGTCGGGGAGGTGCCGCCCGTGACGGACAGTGCCGTCGTGCCCGTAGGGCACGCCCTTCGGCCCGGCGTCCGGACGGAGTGGGAGGGCCGCCCGCGGCCCGGACGCTCCGGCCGGCTTCGAGCCGGGCCAGACTGAGCCGTCCCAGAGGGACGCCCTTCGTGCGGGGGCCGGTGAACGGGGCCGGCCGCCGACGCGGGCGGGCCCGGACGGCGGTGGGCGGAGCGTGGGGTGGGCGGCTCGATGCCGCCCACCCCACGGCCCGGCGGCCGGGGTCCGGCCGGGACTGCTACGCGGCGACCGGTTCGCGTGCGGCGACGCGGCACCGGGTGAGCACCGTCTGTGCGGTCTCGCCGTAGATGCTGTGGTCCTTGACCGTGCCGGTCAGCTCGACCTCGTCGCCCTGGTCGGGGACGTCGGCGGCGGAGCTGAACCAGACGAACACGTTGCCGCTCGGGTCCTGGAACTTCACCAGTCGGCGGCGCTGGGTGTGGTAGCCGTACGTCCGGCCCTCCAGCTCGATCACGGTGGTGACGGTGGCGTTCGTGGTGATGCGCTCGCCCACGGAGCCCTGCGGCTTGCTGTTCTGGGCGGCCTGCTCGGTGGCCTCCTTCTCCTGGTCGCGGTACCAACCCGCGATGGCGGACACGAGCGTCGGCAGGTGGCGCGGGTCGGCGGTCTCGCCCTTCGCCAACTGGCCCACCTTGTGGCGGTAATCGGAGAGGCTGCCGTATCCCTGGACGGCCCATGCCCGAATGGCGGCGGCGGTGGTCGGCGCGTCGGGGTCGCCGTCGATGTCGGCCCGCCACTCCATCGGGGCCTTGCGGTCGAAGAAATACGCCTCGACGCCGTCGGCGGTCGGCTGGGTGTTCTTCCACTGCTCGGACCGGCTGTAGAAGCGGCCTTCGGTCTTCACGATCGCAGCGGTCACCCGCAGGACCTCGATCACCGGGACGCGGAGATCGGCCGGGATGCCGCCCTCTTCGCCATCCCAATCGGAGTCCTTCAACGTGCCGAACCTCCACAGGGCCTCAAGGCCCTTGATCGGCAGACCGGTGTACGGCTCCACGCACGTGGTGCCCAACTGGCGCATCTCACCGTTCTCGTGGCGGGCGAGATAGGTGGCGGTGCGGTGGCGGGCGACGGCGCACCCGTGGCAGAAGTTCTCGATGGCGCGGTACTGGCGTGCGGCCTCGGCGTCCTGCTCGGGCAGACCGGGGAACAGGCTGGTGATCGTCTCGCCCTCCTCGTCGTGGTCCAGGCGGGCGATGACGATCCAGCCGTGGTGACGGGGGATGTCACCGGAGATCGTCACGGTGACGGTGGGGCGCTTGCCGATCAGGCGGCCGTCAGTGTCGTGGTAGTCGGCCAGGAACGGCGCGGAGATGTCGAGCGTGTAAGCGGTGAGGTGGTGGACGGCGGCGCGGACGTTGGTGGCCTCGACAAGCTGACGGACGCGGGACTGGGCCGTGGCGGGGATGGAAAACCGCATGGCTGCGCTGGTCATCGTGAGTGCTCCTGCTGGTGAGAGAGGAATCGAGGGCCCGGCCGGGCGGGTTGCCCTCCGCGTGCGGCCGGGGTCGGGCCGGATGGCGGCCCGTGGTGTCGGAGGGGGTGTTGCCCTCCCCCTCCGGCACCATTAATTAAACCATGTTTTGAGAGGTGGGGCAAGCATCCCGACCGGGGATGTCGAGTGCGGCGCGCTCGCGCAGGAACGCGGCGAACAGGGCGGCGTAGTAGCTGTCGGCGGTGCCGTACGTGCGGCGGCAGTCCAGCGCGCCGATGCGTTCGCCCCGGTGGTGGACGGGGAACGGCTGGCCGGGGGACGGGATGGCGAGCGCGTACAGTCCGCGCGGGGTGTCCACGCGCAGGACAACGGCGGCGGCCTCGTGGTCGTAGGCGGCAGACCAGCGGGCGGCCCCGATGCCGAACTCCGCGAGACCGGACGCGATGGCGCGGGCCTGCATGATGTCGGCGGTGGTGCTGGGGTCGGGCTCGGCGGGAGCGGGGACGCATCCGCAACCGTGGTCGTCGGCGTGGGTCTCAAACAGAGCTGTACGGGTCACTGTGGGGCTCCTGGGGTGCCGGGGCGGGCGGTTTCCGCCCCCGGCGTCGGGCGGCTGAGGTGGTTAGGCGGCGGCTTCGTCGTCGCTGGCAGGGTCGTCGCCCTCCTCGGCCTCCGGCTCGCTCGCCTCCTCGTCGGTGCCGGGCTCCTGCTCGGTCTCCGGCTCGCTGCCGGACGTGATCGCGGCGCGGGGCTTCTTCTTCGACGGGTCGTAGGGCTCCTCGTCCACGACCGACTGCTCAATGAGCGTGAGCGGGTACCCGAGGGACGCGAGCACCTGGAACCACCGGCCGGTGGGCTTCCGCGTCCACGGGGCGTGCTGGCTGTCCGTCCGCCATGCCGACCGGTTCGCGCACTTCTCCCGGACGGCGGCGATGGCGGCGAACTGGAGCTGAGGGGCCCGGCGTGGGTCCTTGGCGACGTGCCCGGCGAAGCTGCCCCGGTCCTTGGCCTGCTCGGCGTTCAGCCCCAGGAATCCGGCCAGGATCTCGGTGGTGCCCTCCTTGTTCAGGTCGTCAGAGATTCCCCAACTGCCGTTCAGCAGAGCGTTATTGACGTGCCCGATCAGGGTGTTGGTGGTGTTCTTCGGGAGGTTGCGCCGCTTGATCAGGTCCGTGATCCACTTCCGGCGCAGGGCCTCGGCCGCGTCCCAGTCGATGTTCCCCTTCTTGACGGCAGCGCGGGCGGCGCGCTCGGCCTCCTTGTCGGCGGCGGTCATCGTGCCGCCGCTGGCGCTGGCACCCTCGGGCACCGTGTGCCCGTACAGGCCGGGGGCGGAGCAGTAAGGCTCGTACCGGTCCCCCCGCCGCTCATCGAACACCCAGACAAGCCCCTTGCACTCGGCGTGCTCCTCGGTGCTGATGCCGCGCAGTCGCCACACGGGCATAGCCCGCTCGGACAGTTCCTCGGCGTCCCTGATCTTCTGCCCGGCCGTCTCCAGCTCGGCGCGGTGCGCCTCCGCCTTGTTCCGCTTGTCGCGCTTGGTCCGCTCGATGGCGATGGCCCAGTCAACGTCTCCCTCGTCGGCGTCGTCCTCGGCGGCGGCCTCGGTGATCGCGGCGAGTGCTTCGGCGTCGTCGGCGAACTCCGAAAGCGCGGCCAGGTGCTCGAAAGTCCACTCGTAGCTGCCCGCGCCGCTGACGGCGGCGCTCAGCTTCTCGTCAGACCTGACCTTGACCAGCGTCTTGACGTCCTTCTGCCGCACGCCTGCGGCCTTGGCGATGCGGCCGACCTGCGCGCCCGCCTCGGCGGCGCTGAACATGGCCTGGTTCATCTCGGACGGGCTGAGGCTCTTACGGTGCTGAGCGGTCGTGATCATGTCGAGGAACTGCCCGGCCGCGTCGCGGTCGTCGTCCTCCCACTCGTACGGCAGGTGGGTGAGACCCGCGTCCGTCGCTGCGTGGTAGCGGCGGTTTCCGTCGTTGACCTGGAGGACTCCGCCGTCGAGCCGCTGGATCTTGACGGGGATGCGGCACCCCTCGGTGCGGAGCGAGTCCACGAACGGCGCGTTGAGGTCGAGATCTTCACGGGCGTTCTTCGAGTGCGGGGTGAGCGCGTCAATTCGGATGACGGGGCGGGGCGTGACCGGCACGGTCTCCAGCCCTGCGGCGACGGCGGCGACCAGCCGCTGGAATCCGTCGATGACCTGCGGCACGTCGCCGTGGGTGCGCACGACGTACAGCGGCTCCACGACGCCGTTGTCCTTCACGTCGGCCAGCAGATCGGCCGGGGCCTCGACGTCGCGGACGTTGCCGGGGTGCGCGGCGAGTTCGGAGACCGTGAGGGTCGGCCACGGGGCGGGGGCAGTCTGGACGCCGGCCTGGGTCTTGGTGTTCGTCATCGTTCCTTCTCTTCCCGGTGAGAGTTCGTCGGGCCGTTCGGCCCGGTGCCGGTCGGGGGGTTGCCCTCCCCCTTCCGACACCATTAATTAAACCATGTTCTTGAGAGTGGGGCAACCGGGGATGCCGTGATCGCCGTCACTCGGGTGCAGGGCGGCGGTGGCGCGGATCATCGCGGCGGCCTCGGCGGTGGTCCGCTCGGGCTCGTCTCCCCAGCACCACAGGAGGGTGCGCCGGTAGGCGTCCTCGGTGAGCTTCAGCTTTCGCCACCGGACGCCGGATACGGGGCGGCCGTTGATGTGGTTGCTGAGCACCACAAGGGAGTCGAACAGGGCGCGTTGGAAGATGTCCCACGGTTCACCGCGTACGGACCAGCGGGGCCGGACGGAGCGCACGCCGCGTTCCCATGCGTGCAGCACGGTGCACGGGGCGGTGTCGCCCATCCGGCCGGGCTGCCAGAGGTGGTCACCCTGGTAGAGGCCGACGCGTTCGATGTGGTCGGCGGCGGCGGTGAGGATGCGGGCGGGGGTGGCCGGTGGCTTTCGAGCGGGCACGGTCATGCCTCCTGGGGTAGGTCGCGGGCTCGGCGGCCGGGGGGCGGCGGATGGCCGCCCCCCGGCCTTGACGGGGTTACGCGGCTATGGACCCGGCCGTGGTGCGGCCGATCCGCTTACCGCCGATGTCGGCGCGGCTTCCCGCCGTCCATCCGGCTCCGTACCCGTTGCCGGTCATGGTGGTGGTGCCACCCTTCCGTGCCCGGGGGTACGCCTGCTGGTAGCTGCGCGAGACGACGGCCTTGCGGTCCGCGAGTACGAGGGCCGCGCTGCGGCCGGTGGCGGTGGTCTCGCCCCTGGCCTCGTCGCGTGCGCCGCGCTCGGCCTCCTCGATGCGGTCGCCCACCCGGTTGATGAAGCCGAGAAGCCAGGACCGACGCCAGGCACGCGCACCCTGGCCCGGCGGGACCGACTGAGCGGCCAGTCCGCTGTTCATCTGGAGGAGAAGGGAGGTGTAGAGCAGTTCGACACGCTGAAGGTCACTCGCGTACCCGAAGATGTGCACTCGGCGGGCCGGGCCACTGCCGTCCCGGCCGAGGTGGATCAGCTCACAGCCGAGGGCGAGCGCGATGCGGTTGATGAGGCGGACACGCTCCATCGCCCACGGATTGTCCAGAACGATCTTGCGGTCCGTCGGGGCGTCGCTGGCCGGGTTGGCGTCGTTGAGCATCGCCTGTTCGACACCGTACTTCGCCATCATTTCGAACGCCCGCTTCCGGGCCAACTCCGCCTCCGCCTCCGGAGTACGGGGGTCCTCCGCCTTGGCGAGAAGGGCGCGGATGGTTTCGAGCTTCGCGGGTGCCTTCGTGGTGCTCACGTTCGTTCTCCTGGTGAGAGAGGTTGTCGGCGGCCGGTCGGCCTGCCGTGTGCCGGTCGGGGGTTGCCCTCCCCTTCCGACATGACTAATTAAACCATGTTCCAGGGGTTGGGTCAACCCCGATAAGGGCTCTGACCTGGCCTTTTCTCACCATCCACGGCCCGCACCCGCCCGGCCGGGCCCGGCCACAACGGGCCTGGGCGGGGTTCCCTCCTCGGTCGGACAGCTCCGCCGTACCAGGGTTCCGGGCGCGGTGTCCTGGCTCGCGCAGCGACCGCGCAGCGGCTCGGCCTGGACGCCGCGTCCGGGTTCCTGGTACGCCCCTTGGGGTGTCCGGCCGAGGAGGGAACCCCGCCTTCACCCGCACCACAACGCTCCCGCACCCGACCAACCAGCCCCCACCCCCTCCGAGGAGGACCCGCCGGAGGCAAGAAGCCTTTCCGGCCGGCACCGTGGGACGAGTGGCCCGACACTATGCAGCAGGACGCTCGCTCGCTGCGGAATATTTCGCAATAGACAGCCCGAGCATGAGCGCTCCTTCCAGTGCAGAGAAGAGGGTAAGAAGCTGCTCACGCTCCTCCGGGGTGCCGATGTCTGCGTGCTTGATTTTCTGAAGCCTGTTGCGAGTCAGGACAAATGCCCTAGCGACCAGCTCGTGAATCACCAACGGTCCTTCACCGTCGTCATATTGATTCGCGGCGCGAGCGGTGGGCCCTCCACCGTAAATAAAGCAGAGAGCTTCGCCTAGCTTGGTTGGCTTCCTGCATCCCTTGTCCAAATAAATGACATCCGGATACTCGGGAATATTCACATCAATCCAAGCGAGCACCTCGTGCGGAGAAAAGGCTTCACGCATGATCCTGTCAATCAGCTCAATGAGCGAATTCGCCGCCTGCGAAGTCCCGTCTTCTGAGTACTGAAGCGCGGCTCGCGCCCCCTGAATCTTCCTGAGCAGTGGGGTGTTAGCGCGCTCGACACGCTGCGCAGAGGCCTCCCTGACGAGGGCCCGGAACTGCCCCATGAGACCTGCCGTGCTATCCGGAGTCCAGGCCACTAGGTCCGTCCCGTTCGCAGCAGTGACCTCCATTGGGAGCCTAGACAGAACTTTCTCGCCGAAGAACTTGTCCACTTCGATGATCAAGTGCACTGCATTCACGCCCGCGAGTTCAATTTTCCCAGCCGCTCTGAGCTGATCCTTCGTGAGCATTCCCACAGAATCACCCCACGCAATAGCGAAGGGCATCAGGGAACGAACAATTCGCCTGATCGCCAAGGCTACGATAGCGGCATCTTCATTCAATGCACGCACAAGAATTCGATATTGCGCCGACCCAAGTAGACGCAGGGCAAATTTCCTATACCCTCCGGCCCGATATTTATCCACCCAGGATTGTGCGTGACCATCTTGCATGTCCGCCAGGGCCTTACCCAACCACGTCTTCGACTCGTCCTCCTGAAAGTCTTTCATCATCTTCTCAATGAGGCTTTCTAGAGGAGAACTCTCCAAATCGTCGAAATATGCCTTAATTCTGTCAATCCAGTGTTGGGGATTACTTTCGTCGGAGATCAACTTGCAGATCGATACAATCACCTCAGCTACAACAATGGTGCTCTCGTCAAGGCGGAGAACGCGTAGCCGCGATGCTTCAAGGCCTCTGGCGTAAGTCGCAAACTGGGACTGCCATGCGGCGATGGGATCAGAGTGCTTCACAACGGTCGCCTCACTTCACAAGGACCACTTAGATCAAGGTACCGACACAAACCGTCTCGCTGGTAAGGGATTTGACGGCAAGACCAGCGATCTGAGGGCCACTGCATCCATACGTTGAGGGCCCGTTGCTTACCCGCGAAGTCTCTCAGCCGCCACTGACAGTCCGCCACTGACACCTCAGGTCGTCCCTGCCCCGAGCCGCATGAGCCGCGAGATCAGGTCAACGCGCAAGCAGATGCTGATGTCCCGCCGCTGAACCGATGGGTCACCGCACCACCCCTGGTTCGAGATGTCCGCGGACCTGTGCCTACGGTGCGCGCGACGAGAACTGATGTCGAACAGGACTGGGGGCACGGGTGAGCACCACTTCGGCAGGACCGGTGAGCGCGGCGGACCTGCGGCGACGGGTTCGCGCTGCTGAAGCGCTGAAGGCGAAGACGCGGGAGATGGCAGCTACGAACACGCTGAGCGCACGTGAGGCCGCGGTGACCGCAGCCAAGGCAAAGGAGGAGGCCGACGCCACGGCTCGGGAAGCTACTGCTGTAGTTCTGCGGCTGTTCGGCAACGATGCCGAGTTGGTCTCGGAGCTGCTGGGCGTGCCGGCGGAGGAGCTGGAACGCGAGGCGAAACCTGTTACCGCCGCTCGTGCGAAGGAGATCATCGAATCGCTGCGGGCCCGTGCCGAGCGTCCCCGCCCCACCCGGGTCCGAAAGCCCCGGGCCGTTGCGGCGGAAGCGGCTTCTTCGGCCTCGGGCATCCCGGCCCCGGTCGTCACAGCGGACGGTAGCCGGGCTGATGCCTCCTGAAAACGACCTTGGGCCCGGACTCTTCCCATTCGCGGCGGTGAACGAGTCCGGGCCCGTTCCCGTTGATGAGCAACTTGCCCTCATCGATGAACCAACGCCCTTGCGCATACCGACTGTTGAGTGGTCGGCCTGGCTTGCCAACGAGTCCGTTCGAGCCCGGTACTGGGCAAAGGTCTACCGAACAGGGTCTACCGAGGACTGCTGGTTCTTCTTCGGCGGGATCTCCAGCACCGGCCACGCCAGCTTCAGGGCCGCCTCGCGGCCGGGCAGGACGCGACGCGGCACGGTGCCAGGCCACCTCTACGGGTACCAGCTCGCGCACGGTGCCATCCCTCGGCTCGGCTGGGGCACCGACAGCCCGACCGTCTGCCACACCTGTGACAACCACTCCTGCCAGCAGCCGACGCACCTGCGACTGGGGACAGCGGCGGAGAACCGGGCCGAATGGCTGGCCCGCCGCAGAGACCCGGGTAGCCCCCTCGCAGACGTCCGTGGGCCAGCTGGACGTTCCCGCGCTATCGGTGCCGCTATCCGAGGCGGCCGAGAAAGAGGTGAGCCTGAAGCACAGATCACGACACGCATCCGGGCGGCCATCGCAGAGGGCCGCCCACTCAGCCTCTGGTGACGAACTACCTGTGGTGGTGGCGCGGTCGCAACGGACGACCACACAGCTTCACCCCGTCTCCGTATATGACAGCGTGACCCCCTCAACACTCAGTCCCAGGGGGGACCATGCGCACCCGCACAACCGCCGCCCTCATCACGGTTGGCCTACTCGCCACACTCACCGCATGCGGCAGTAGCAGTGACGACGCCAAGGTAACCAAGAGCACGGCCACACCTGAGCCTGCACCCACCAGTGCCACGCCCGAACCCACACCCACGCAACAGACCACCTTCGCCATCGGCGAGACTGCAGACGTCAACGACACCGCCAATGACGTCTCGTTCAGCGCAACGGTCATCGCCTACACCCAGCCGGTGAAGGGCCCGCAGCCTCCCACCCCTGACCTCGGAGGCGACGCCTGGGCCACCGCTGAGATCAAGGTCTGCAACCTCAAGGGCCAGACGTTCGCCGTCAGCCAGTTCCCCTGGTCCCTCGCTTACAAAGACGGCACCCGCATGGAAGTTACCGGCCTCAACGGCGGCGACCTTCCCAAGCCCGAGTTCCCCACCGACGACGTGTCGGTGAAGGCCGGCGACTGCGTGCGCGGAAGGATTCCTTACCCCGTCACAGCTAGCAAGCGGCCCGAGCGGATCGTCTACGCTCCGCAAGCGATGGACGAACCCCTGGAGTGGACCGTGCCCGCCGAGTAACAGGAGGGGGCGCCCTGGCCGACAATTTCCGCACCGGGCGCCCCTACCGCAGCCTCGTCGACCACATGAAGTCCGCAGGAGCCCCGCTGTTCTACGACCACAACGTCGACGGCACGCCATGCCACCCGATGAACTTCACGCTCTACCACCTCGCCCCCTGTGCAAGGGTGGCAACCTCCTCGGCCCAGCAACAGGGCCGCACCCCGACGGTGCAACTCGGGTCGGGGCAACCGGCGTCGTTAAGGCAGCTGTGTCCCTCACGGAGGTGCTGACACCATGGCGGGCATGGACGATTTTGTGAAGTTCCTTCGCGCACGGATCGACGAAGACGAGGCCATAGCCAAGGCGCCAACCCATGTGACGTGGGCGACTGCTGAATGGCGGTTCGGCGAGGTGGACGGCGCCTCGTACGTGGATCTCGGCACGAACCACCTTGACCGAGTAAGCAGCCTCACCGACGCGGAGATGGAGCACATCGCCCGCCACGACCCGGTCCGTGTCCTGCGCGAAGTCGACGCCAAGCGTCGCATCCTTGCTGAGCACGACGAGGTTGCGGCTGGCGCGGCCTCGGACGACTGGCTCATCAGAGACCCATCGCGTGCGGTACTGCGCATCCTCGACCCGGTCCTACGCACGCTCGCTCTGCCGTACGCCGACCATCCGGACTATCGCAACAGTTGGCGTCCGTGACCGCCCCCACTTACGGAGTTTCCCCGTCAGCACCCCAGCCTCCGCGGGGCGCTCGCGAACTGTGTCACGTCGATGACCGCAGGCCCCGCCCGTGGGCCTACATGGCCGCCCAAGCACCTCCACCCGAGCGCCCATGTAGGCCCACGGGCGGCGCATCAGGCTGCGGCAGCACTCATCGCCCACTCGACGGCTGCCACGACCTCGTCGTCCGACGCCTCCAGCAGGTGCCCGTACCGGTCCACCGTCGTGGTGATCGACTCGTGCCCGAGTCGGGCCTGGATCACCGGCAGCGGGACCTTGCCGGCGATGAGCCAAGAAGCGTGCGTGTGCCGGAGGTCGTGGATCCTCGGCCTCTTGGTGAGGCCGGCGGTGTTGGCTGCGTCGAGGGCGGGCTTCCAGCGGTGCGCGTGGAACACGCCTGAGTGCCAGGCTCCCCCTTCGGGGGCCGTGAAGATCAGGTCGGTCGGCTTCTTGCCCAGGCAGCGCCGCTGGAACAGTTCCACCTGCTCTGGCGTCAGCACGAGGGTACGCCGTGACTTCTTCGTCTTGGGGGCGCCGAGGAACGTTCCGCCCTCGCCGCGCCTCTTCCAGGCCCGCTGCACGCGGAGCGTCGGCCTCTTCCCCACCAGCGTGAAGTCGCGGGGCTGGAGCGCCGTGATCTCGCCCCAGCGGAGCCCGGTACTCACCAGAGCATCGACGATGTCCAGAGCGTCCGCCCGTACATGCTGCCGAAGGACGGCGTACTCGTCGGGTTCAAGGAAGACCTCGTCGTCCTCCGTGTCGTTTCCCTTGGGCAGCCGGGTGTGCGCGCAGGGATTCGAGTCGCGCAGCGGCGGATCGGAGGTCACGGCCGACTGGAGAATGCTGAACAGCAGGCCGTGCAGGTTCGCGATCGTCTTCGCGGCATACGGTCGGCGTTCGGTTCCGGCAGGATGCAGCGGACCAGGCTTGCCACCTTGCAGGTCGAGGATCCACTGACTGATGTGGGCGCGGGTGAACCGCGGGCCCCGGTCGGAGACCGACAACTCCGCGAACCACGGAATCAGGTGGTTATCGATGAATCTGGTGTAGTTCGTACGCGTGTGGTCCGATATATCGGTGAGCAGACCTACGTAGGCGTGTGCATACACGGCGAACATCTCGGCATCAGGCACCGCCGGTTCGTCAGGCTTGACGAAGCCCTTGCCCTTGATCCACCCCGGAGGCCATTGCTGTCCGTGACCGTTCACCAAGTCTCGAAAGCGTTCCGCCGGGTCGGGATCATCGAAGGTCTCGTTGCACCACGCGCCAGCGCGGCCGCCTCCGGCCCGCCAATAGACGATGTGCGAGGCCCCTCCGGAGCTCAGATTCTTTGTCTTGATGTAGGCCATGAAGACAAGCGTACGAGGGCCCCGTGCGGTACTCGTGCGGTACCGCGCCTGCCCGACGGCTCATCAATCGGGTGAACCTGCAGGTCACGACGTTTCTGCTGTGGTGGGGCGGGTGGGACTCGAACCCACGGCCGACGGATTATGAGTCCGCTGCTCTAACCGGCTGAGCTACCGCCCCGTTTCGGCGTGGCGCGTACATGTGTGCGCACCGTCTGCCGCAGCATAGCCGGTCATACGATCTCCTGCTGCGGATGGTCGGCTTCGCATGACCATGAAGACCGCGCTGCGTGCTGCCCGGTTCCGGCCGGTGCGAAATCGCCCCGAAAGAGTCGTCGGCAGGGCTTCGGCGGGCATACGAAAGAGGACCCCGAAGGGTCCTCTTCCTTACCGCTCCCCCGACTGGACTCGAACCAGTAACCCTCCGGTTAACAGCCGAATGCTCTGCCAATTGAGCTACAGGGGATCGCGCTCCCCCGACTGGACTCGAACCAGTAACCTGCCGGTTAACAGCCGGCTGCTCTGCCAATTGAGCTACAGGGGATTGCTGCGTTGCATCGAATCGTACCTACCTGGCGGCTGCCGAGCGGCGCGCGTTCGCTGCGACACATACATTAGCGCAAGCAGGGGGGTGCTCCGCCAATCGGTATCGCCCGGGGTGATCTCGGGTGCGCGCGGGTAGGCGGCCAGCACACGTCCCACAGAGCGAAGGAAGGGTGGCAGCCATGCGGTACCGGCTCACGTTCATCGCCGGAGTGGCCCTCGGTTACGTGCTCGGCACGCGAGCCGGCCGCGAGCGCTACGAGCAGCTGAAGAAGTCCGCACAGCGGTTCACCGAGAATCCGGCCGTGCGCAACGCGGCGGAGTCCGCCGCGACCGGCGGCCGCGAGTTCGCGGGCAAGGCGTACCACTCGGTGAGCGAGAAGGTGGGGGACAAGGTGCCGGTCTCCGTCTCCGACCGGGTGCGTTCGCTGCGGGAGCGCAGTGGCCACAACGGTCACAGCGGCAGCGACGACTGGGGCACGACGAACACCTGACCCGGCCCACTACCGGGGGCCGGGTGGCGCCCGGTAGGGCAAAGCTCCGCCGGTGCGGCAGAATCTGTGTATGGGCATAGTCGCCGGCTTGGACAGTTCATCCGCCTTCACCCACATCGTCGTCTGCGACGCGGACTCGGGTGCGGTGCTGCGGCAGGGGTATGCCGCGCACCCCATCGAGGCCAAGGCTTCCGAGGTGGATCCACAGGCATGGCTGCTCTCACTCGGTGAGGCGGCTTCCGGCGGTCTGCTCGAGGGCGTGCAGGCCATCGGCGTATGCGCACAGCAGCACGGTCTGGTGCCGCTGGACCGCCAGGGCAACCTCGTACGTCCGGCGCTGCTCGGGAACGACCGGCGGGCGCAGGTCGCCGCGGCCGATCTGATCGACGGGCTGGGCGGCCGGCAGGCCTGGGCCGAGGCCGTCGGGTCCGTCCCGCAGGCCGCGCAGCCCGTGGCGAAGCTGCGCTGGCTGGCCCGGACCGAGCCGGAGAACGCGCAGCGCGTCGCCGTCGTGATGCAGCCGCACGACTGGCTGGTGTGGCAGTTGCTCGGCAGGCCCAACCGCCGGACCACCGACCGCGGTGCCGCGTCCGGCACGGGCTACTGGTCGGCGGGTTCCGGCTCCTACCGACCCGATCTCGTGGAGCTGGCGCTCGGCCACCAGGCCGCGCTGCCCGAGGTGCTCGGTCCGTCGGACGCCGCAGGTACGACACCCGAGGGGCTGCTCATCTCGGCGGGCACGGGCGAGACGATGGGCGCCGCCTTCGGGCTCGGGGTCGCGGCCGGTGACGCGGTGGTGTCGCTGGGCGCCTCGGGTTCGGTGATGGCCGTGCACCACGAGGCGCTGGCCGACCCGAGCGGAATGATCACCTCGTTCGCCGACGCGACCGGTATGCATCTGCCGGTGGTCCACACGTCGAACGCTGTACGTGCGCTGCGCGGCACCGCCGAGATGCTGGGCGTGGACGATCTGGACGAGCTGTCCGCGCTGGCCCTGAAGTCGACACCCGGTTCCTCGGGGCTCGTACTCCTGCCGTATCTGGAGGGCGAGCGCACCCCGCAGCTGCCGCACACCGCGGGAACGCTGAGCGGGTTGCGGCGCGAGTCGATGAAGCCGGAGCATCTGGCGCGGGCGGCCTTCGAGGGGATGCTGTGCTCCCTGGCCGACGCGCTGGATGTGCTGCGCGGCCGGGGCGTGGAGGTGCGGCGGGTGTTCCTGCTGGGTGCGGCGGCGGAGCTGCCGGCCGTGCAGGCGCTGGCCCCCGCGGTGTTCGGTACGCAGGTCGTCGTGCCGCAGCCCGCCCAGTACGCGGCGCTGGGTGCGGCCCGGCAGGCGGCGTGGGCGCTCGGGGCCTCCCGGGGGTCCCTCGACCCGCGCACTCCCCCGGCATGGCAGGGTGCCGCGGCGCAGGTGCTGGAGCCGGGCGAGGAGCTGGCGGTCGGCCGGGCCGTGCGCCAGCAGTACCGGGCGACCCGGGACCAGGTGCATCCGGGGGCTTTCGGCGGCGCCGTGTGAGGTGCGCGGGAGCCGGTCTGATTTGACCTGGGCTTGAGCAAAAGTGTTGGAAGTCGTGGGTCGGCGTACCGGAGGATGGAGCGGCCTTTGCCGTTCGCCGACTCCGAGAGACACGCGTGCTCATAAAACTCCTGCGGGCCTACCTGCGCCCGTACAGAACCCCGATCGTGCTGCTGGTGCTGCTCCAGCTCCTGCAGACCTGCGCCACTCTCTATCTGCCCAGCCTCAACGCGGACATCATTGACAACGGTGTCGTCGCGGGGGACACGGGCTACATCCTGGAGTTCGGCGGCGTGATGATCGCCGTCAGCATCGCCCAGGTCCTCTGCAACATCGGCGCCGTCTACTACGGGGCGCGGACGGCGTCCGCGCTCGGGCGGGACGTCCGGGCCTCCGTCTTCGACCGGGTGCAGTCGTTCTCAGCGCGCGAGTTCGGGCGCTTCGGTGCTCCCTCGCTGATCACCCGCACGACCAATGACGTGCAGCAGGTCCAGATGCTCGTCCTGATGGCGTTCACGCTGATGGTCTCGGCGCCCATCATGTGCGTCGGCGGCATCATCATGGCGCTCGGGCAGGACGTCCCGCTGTCGGCCGTGCTGCTGGCCGTGGTCCCGGTCCTCGGCGTCTCGGTCAGCCTCATCGTGAAGAAGATGCGGCCGCTGTTCCGCATGATGCAGGAGCGTCTCGACACGGTGAACCGGGTGCTGCGCGAGCAGATCACCGGTAACCGTGTGATCCGCGCCTTCGTCCGTGACGGCTACGAGGAGCGGCGCTTCCGGGGTGCCAACACCGAGCTGACGGATGTGGCCGTGTCCACGGGCCGGCTGATGGCCCTGATGTTCCCGGTCGTCATGACGGTGGTGAACCTGTCGTCCATCGCCGTGGTCTGGTTCGGTGCGCACCGCATCGACAGCGGCGGCATGCAGATCGGTGCGCTGACCGCGTTCCTCGCGTATCTGATGCAGATCGTCATGTCGGTGATGATGGCCACGTTCATGTTCATGATGGTGCCGCGTGCCGAGGTCTGCGCAGAGCGCATCCAGGAGGTCCTGGAGACCGACTCGAGTGTGGTGCCGCCGACGGCCCCGGTCACGGAGCTGCGCAGGCACGGCCATCTGGAGGTGCGGGGCGCGGAGTTCCGCTACCCCGGAGCCGAGGAGCCCGTGCTGCGCGCGGTCGACCTCGTGGCGAAGCCCGGCGAGACGACCGCGATCATCGGGTCGACGGGCAGCGGGAAGTCGACGCTGCTCGGGCTCGTACCGCGACTGTTCGATGTGACGGACGGCGCCGTGCTGGTCGACGGCACGGACGTGCGGACACTGGATCCGGTCCTGCTGGCGAAGACCGTGAGCCTCGTCCCCCAGAAGCCGTATCTCTTCTCGGGCACGGTCGCGACGAATCTGCGGTACGGAAACCCCGACGCGACCGACGAGGAGCTGTGGCACGCGCTGGAGGTCGCCCAGGCCAAGGAGTTCGTGGGGCAGCTGGAACACGGTCTGGACGCGCCGATCTCGCAGGGCGGCACCAATGTCTCCGGTGGTCAGCGGCAGCGCCTCGCGATCGCCAGGACGCTGGTGCAGCAGCCGGAGATATACCTCTTCGACGACTCCTTCTCGGCGCTGGACTACGCGACGGACGCCGCGCTGCGCCGGGCGCTGTCCCAGGAGACGGCGGGAGCGACCGTCGTGATCGTGGCACAGCGGGTGTCCACCATCCGTGACGCTGACCGGATCCTGGTCCTGGACGAGGGCCGGGTCGTCGGGACGGGCAGCCATCACGAGCTGATGGACGGCAATGAAACCTACCGGGAGATCGTGCTCTCCCAGCTGACGGAAGCGGAGGCCGCCTGATGGCAGGGCCGGGCGGGCGGATGATGGCCGGAGGGCCCACCGAGCGGTCCATGGACTTCAAGGGGTCAGGGAAGCGGCTTCTCGGAAGGTTCAGCAGGGAGAAGGCCTCGCTGTACCTGATGCTGGGCGCCTGCACGCTGAGCGTGGCGCTCTCGGTGGTCGGGCCGAAGATCCTCGGCGGGGCCACGGACCTCATCTTCGCGGGGGTCGTCGGCCGGCAGATGCCGGAGGGTACGACGAAGGAGCAGGCCGTCGACGGCCTGCGGGAGCAGGGCAGCGACGGGCTGGCCGACATGCTGTCGGGAGTGGACTTCACCCCCGGTGAAGGCATCGACTTCAGCGCGGTGGGGAACGTCCTGCTGGCGGCTCTGGTGATCTACGTCGGCGCGGGGCTGCTGATGCTCGTTGCGACCCGGCTGTCGATCCGGGTGATCAACCGGGTCGTGTTCCAGCTCCGCGAGGACCTCCAGACGAAGCTGGCACGGCTGCCGCTGTCCTACTTCGACCGGCAGAAGCGCGGCGAGGTGCTGAGCCGGGCGACGAACGACATCGACAACATCGCGCAGACGATGCAGCAGACGATGGGCCAGCTCATCAACTCCCTGCTGACCATCGTGGGCGTACTGATCATGATGTTCTGGATCTCGCCGCTGCTCGCCCTGGTGGCGCTGGTGACGATCCCGCTGTCGGTGTTCATCGCGGCCCGGGTCGGCAAGCGGTCGCAGCCGCAGTTCGTGGCGCAGTGGAAGGTGACGGGCAAGCTCAACGCCCATATCGAGGAGATGTACACCGGGCACACCCTGGTGAAGGTCTTCGGGCGGCAGAACGAGTCCGCGAAGGACTTCGCCGAGCAGAACGACGCACTGTACGAGGCCGGCTTCAGGGCCCAGTTCAACAGCGGGATCATGCAGCCGCTGATGATGTTCGTCTCGAACCTGAACTACGTGCTGGTCGCCGTCGTCGGCGGGCTGCGGGTGGCGTCGGGTGCGCTGTCGATCGGTGATGTGCAGGCGTTCATCCAGTACTCGCGCCAGTTCTCGATGCCGCTGACACAGGTCGCCTCCATGGCGAACCTGGTGCAGTCGGGTGTCGCCTCGGCCGAGCGGATATTCGAGCTGCTGGACGCCGAGGAGCAGGATCCCGACCCGGAGGAGGCCGAGCGGCCCGGGGAGCTGCGCGGCAACGTCTCGCTGGAGGGGGTTTCCTTCAGGTACGACCCGGAGAAGCCGCTCATCGAGGACCTCTCGCTGAGCGTGGAACCCGGTCACACCGTCGCGATCGTCGGTCCGACCGGCGCCGGCAAGACCACGCTGGTCAATCTGCTGATGCGGTTCTACGACGTGACGGGCGGCCGGATCACGCTCGACGGCGTCGACGTGGCGAGGATGTCACGCGACGAACTGCGGTCGGGCATAGGGATGGTGCTCCAGGACACCTGGCTGTTCGGCGGCACGATCGCGGAGAACATCGCGTACGGTGCTTCGCGCGAGGTCACCCGGGAGGAGATCGAGGAGGCGGCACGGGCGGCCCACGCCGACCGCTTCGTCCGTACCCTGCCGGACGGCTACGACACGGTGATCGACGACGAGGGCTCCGGGGTCAGCGCGGGCGAGAAGCAGCTGATCACCATTGCGCGGGCGTTCCTGTCGGATCCGGTGATCCTGGTGCTGGACGAGGCCACCAGCTCGGTGGACACGCGTACCGAGGTGCTGATCCAGAAGGCGATGGCCCGTCTCGCGCACGGCCGGACGAGCTTCGTGATCGCGCACCGGCTCTCGACGATCCGGGATGCCGACGTGATCCTGGTGATGGAGAACGGCTCGATCGTCGAACAGGGCACGCACGACGAGCTGCTGGCGGCCAAGGGCGCCTACGCCCGGCTGTACGCGGCGCAGTTCGCGCAGGCGCTGGCCGAGGTGGACTAGCGGGGGCGTGCTGACGGGCCGTCCGGCTGCCTGCCGGGCGGCCCGTCGGCATCTGCTGCCGGTCGGCGGCCGGTCAGTCCAGGTAGCCACGGAGCTGGTCGGCGAAGGCGTGGTCCCGCAGCTTGTTCAGGGTCTTGGACTCGATCTGCCGGATGCGTTCGCGGGTCACGCCGAAGATCCGGCCTATTTCCTCGAGCGTGCGGGGCCGCCCGTCGTCCAGCCCGTAGCGGAGCTGGACCACCTTCCTCTCCCGCTCCCCGAGGGTGGAGAGCACCGCCTCCAGGTGTTGGCGCAGCAGGAGGAACGCGGCGGACTCGACGGGGGACGTGGCGTCGCCGTCCTCGATGAGGTCGCCGAAGGCGACGTCGTCCTCCTCACCGACGGGGGCGTGGAGCGAGACCGGTTCCTGGGCGAGACGCAGGACTTCGCCGACCCGTTCGGGCGTCAGGTCGAGCTGGGCCGCCACCTCTTCGGCGGTCGGCTCGTAGCCGCGCTCCTGGAGCATCCTGCGCTGGACGCGTACGACCCGGTTGATCAGCTCGACGACATGCACCGGGACCCTTATGGTCCGGGCCTGGTCGGCGAGGGCACGGGACATCGCCTGGCGGATCCACCAGGTCGCGTACGTGGAGAACTTGTAGCCCCGGGCGTAGTCGAACTTCTCGACGGCCCTGATCAGCCCGAGGTTTCCCTCCTGGACGAGATCGAGCATGGTCAGTCCGCGGCCGACGTAGCGCTTGGCGACGGAGACGACGAGGCGGAGGTTGGCTTCGATGAGCCGCCGCTTCGCCATGCGTCCCATCACCACGAGCCGGTCCAGATCGACCGCGAGCCGGGTGTCCGGGTCAGGGGTGCCGGCGAGGCGTTCCTCGGCGAACAGTCCCGCTTCGACGCGTCGCGCCAGTTCCACCTCCTCGGCGGCGGAGAGCAGGGGTATCCGTCCGATCTCCCGCAGGTACTGGCGGAAGAGATCGGACGACGGAACGCCGGCTTCCGTGCGGCTCCGTGGCTCCGGGGGTTCGGGAACCTCCACCGGTTCCTCCATCACCGGGTCGGGTGCACCCCCGGGCGGACCTGCCGCCTCGGGGTGGCGCGTGGCCCGGTTCTGCGCGGGAATCGCCGGGACATGCTCGGTCGTGGTCGTCACGGTCCGGGTCTGCACGGGGGCGACCTCCAGGTGATCGCTGCCGGATCGCGGCGATGGGGGTCCGCGCCTTCGGTGGACCGTCCGCGCTCCGATGACTCAGGCACCGGCACCCAGTGTGGGGTACGACACATCGCTGCCACGAGGGGCGTGCGGTGACTTTCTGAGTCCGGTCCGTGACGGGGTGATTACCGGGTGGGGCCGGCAGCGGTACGGATCAGAGCGCGTCGGCGCCGTTGCTCCGCAGCGACTGGGCGTACTGCTGGAGGACCCAGACCTCGTTCTGCGCGGCGGCCAGATGGTCGGGGGCCACGTTGCTCCCCAGGCGGGCGAGGCTGCCCTGGACGTCGTCGATCCTGCGGTCGACCGCGCGCAGGCGGACCTGGACGAGCTGCATGCCCGCGTACGTCTCGTCGATGGACTTGCCGTGGAACACCTCGACGGCGAGCTCGGTCACGAGGTTGCGCACGGTGTCGTTGGGCGCCACGTCCAGGACGTTGACCAGGTAGTCGCGGGTCTCGGCCAGTCCCTGCTCGGCGCCGCCCGCCTCCGCGATGCACTGGCGCACCGCCGCGTAGGGCGGGGCGGTGAACTCGTCGATGCCGTAGGCGTCGAAGGCCGGGGAGACCAGGGCGGGCTTCTGCAGGGCGAGCTTGAGCAGTTCGCGCTCGGTGCGGTGGGCGGGGCTGCGGAGGTTGAGCGCGGGTCCGGAGGGCGCCGAGAGGGCCTGGGTCTGCTGCTGGGGGCCGCCGCGGGAGGGGCCGCCGCCCTGTCCGGGGCCGCGGTCGCCGCCCCGGTCACGGGCCCACCGGGCGATCTGGCCGACGCGCTTGACCACGAACTGGGTGTCGAGGATGCCGAGCAGACCGGCCAGCTGGACGGCGACCTCGTGCTGCGAGGAGCTGTTCTTGATCCGGGCGACGACGGGTGCCGCCTCGTCGAGCGCGGCCGCGCGGCCGGCCGGGGTCTCCAGGTCGTAGCGTCCGACGATCTGGCGCAGCGCGAACTCGAAGAGCGGGGTGCGGGGTTCGACCAGGTCGCGGACGGCGTCGTCGCCCTTGGCCAAACGCAGGTCGCACGGGTCCATGTTGTCCGGGGCGATCGCGATGTAGGTCTCGGCGGCGAACTTCTGGTCGTCCTCGAAGGCGCGGAGGGCCGCCTTCTGACCGGCGGCGTCCCCGTCGAAGGTGAAGATGACGCGGGCGCTGCCGTTGTCCATCAGGAGCCGTCGGAGGATCTTGATGTGGTCGTTGCCGAACGACGTGCCGCAGGTGGCGATCGCGGTGGTGATCCCGGCGAGGTGGCAGGCCATGACGTCGGTGTAGCCCTCGACGACGACGGCCCGGCTGACCTTGGCGATGTCCTTCTTGGCCAGGTCGATGCCGTACAGCACCTGGGACTTCTTGTAGATCGAGGTCTCGGGGGTGTTGAGGTACTTCGGGCCGTTGTCGTCGTCGCGGAGCTTGCGGGCGCCGAAGCCGACGATCTCTCCGGAGGTGTCGCTGATGGGCCACATGAGCCGGCCGCGGAAGCGGTCGATGGGGCCGCGGCGGCCGTCCTGGGAGAGGCCCGAGCTGATGAGCTCCTTGTCGCTGAAGCCCTTGCCGCGCAGAAAGCGGGTGAGGTGGTCCCAGCCGGCGGGGCTGTATCCGACGCCGAAGTGGGCCGCGGCGTCCTGGTCGAAGCCGCGCCCGGCGAGGAACTTGCGGCCGATCTCCGCCTCGGGGCCGTCCAGCTGCTCGCGGTAGAAATCGGCGGCGATCTTGTGCGCCTCGACCAGCCGGATGCGTTCGCCGCGCTGGTGGGAGGGGTTGTAGCCGCCCTCCTCGTACCGCAGGGTGATGCCCGCCTTGGCAGCGAGGCGCTCGACCGTCTCGGAGAAGGTGAGGTGGTCGATCTTCATCACGAAGGCGATCGTGTCGCCGCCCTCCTGGCAGCCGAAGCAGTGGAAGAGGCCCTTGCTCGGGCTCACCTGGAAGGAGGGGGACTTCTCGTCGTGGAAGGGGCACAGGCCCTTGAGGTTTCCGCCGCCCGCGTTGCGCAGTTGGAGGTACTCGGAGACGACGGCGTCGATCGGGACCGCGTCCCGGACCGCCTTCACGTCGTCGTCATTGATCCTGCCTGCCACGAGTGAAGTCTACGGGTGGGGTCGGACATCCGGGACCGGCCGGCGGCGGGCCTGGGCGCACGCCCGTCGACCGTCCCGGATGTCCGCAGGGTCAGAGCAGGGACGCCAGCGGCACCGACGGGTCGCCCAGGGCGTCCGGGTCGGTCTGCTGCCCGGCCCGGATCAGCTCCTGGATGCTTTCGGTGACATCCCACACATTGACGTTCATCCCGGCGAGCACCCTGCGGTCCTTGAGCCAGAAGGCGATGAACTCCCGCTTGCCCGCGTCCCCGCGGATGACGACCTGGTCGTACGAGCCCGGCGGCGCCCAGCCCGAGTACTCCAGGCCGAGGTCGTACTGGTCGGAGAAGAAGTACGGGACCCGGTCGTAGGACACCTCCTGGCCGAGCATGGCGCGGGCGGCGGCCGGGCCGCTGTTCAGCGCGTTCGCCCAGTGCTCCACCCGCAGCCGGGTGCCGAGCAGCGGGTGGTCCACCGCGGCGATGTCCCCGGCGGCGAAGATGTGCGGGTCCGAGGTGCGCAGGGAGGCGTCCACGGCGACCCCGCCGCCGTGCGCCCGGTCGGCCATGTCCAGCCCGGCCGCCTCGGCGATCGCGGTGCGCGGTGCCGCGCCGATCGCGGCGAGCACGTCGTGGGCGGGGTGCTCCTCACCGTCGTCGGTACGGGCGGCGAGGACCAGGCCGTCCTGCCCGGTGATCTCGGTGAGGCGGGCACCGAAGTGGAAGCGGACGCCGTGCTCGGTGTGCAGATCGGTGAAGATCTGGCCCACCTCAGGGCCGATGACGTGGTGCAGAGGGGTCGCGGAGGGTTCGACGACGGTGACCTCCGCGCCGTAGCCCCGGGCGGCCGCAGCGACCTCCAGACCGATCCAGCCTCCCCCGGCGATGACCAGGTGGCCGTTGTCCCGGCCGAGGGCGGCGAGCACGTTGCGCAGCCGGTCGGCGTGGGCGAGGCGGCGCAGGTGGTGGACCCCGACCAGGTCGGTGCCCGGGATGTCGAGGCGGCGGGGTTCGGCGCCGGTGGCGAGCAGCAGCTTGTCGTAGTGGACGACGGTGTTGTCACCGAGCTGTACGGAGCGGCCGTCCCGGTCGATCGACGTGACCACCTGGCCCAGGTGGAGTTCGATGTCCGCACGGGCGTACCAGGCCGTCTCGTGGACGAAGACGCTGTCCCGGTCCTCCTTCCCGGCCAGGTACCCCTTGGACAGGGGAGGCCGTTCGTACGGATGGTCGCGCTCATCGCCGATCAGGATCACCCGGCCGGTGAAGCCCTCCGCCCGGAGTGTCTCGGCCGCCTTGGCTCCTGCAAGTCCTCCGCCGACGATGACGAACGTCCGGTTTGCGTCGACCACTTGATGCCTCCTCGGTGCTGTGCTGCGCGGCGCCACCACCTGCGAGCGTCCCGCACGCAGCGTGATGACGAAAGAGGGTGTACCCCGATCGGTCACATCCAGGTGTCATGTGCCCTGGCGTGGACCAGTCTGCCGAACCCCGGTGAGAGTCCCGTGCAAGGAGCGGGCCGAGGCGTCCGTGAGGGCGGCGATCTGGTCGACGAGGACGCGCTTGCGGGCCCGGTCGTCGGGCGCCGCCCCGTACAGGGCACGGAACTGCGGTTCGAGGCCCTCCGGGGCGCGGGCGGTGAGCGCGGCGGCGAGCTCCGCGATGACGATCCGCTGGTCGGCGCGGATGGCCTCCTGCTCGGCGCGCTGCATGACGTAGCGGTCGGCGACGGCCTTGAGCACCGCGCACTCGTTGCGGACCTCGGGCGGGACGACGAGTTCGGCGCCGTACCTGCCGAGCCGTCCGGGGCCGTACGCGCCGTGCGTGGCGGACTCGGCGGCGAGGCAGAACCGCCCGATGAGCTGGCTCGTCGCATCCTTGAGCCGGGCCTGCGCGACGGCGGATCCGTCGTAGCCGTGCGGCCACCAGTCCTGGGCGACGAGCCGGTCGAGGGCGTCGGCGAGCTCCTGCGGTTCGGTGTCCGCGGGGACGTAACGGCCGATGGCGACCTCCCAGATGTCCCGGCGCTCCGGTTCGGCGAAGAGGCAGCTGGGGTCGATGTGCCCGGCGTGCAGTCCGTCCTCGAAGTCGTGCACGGAGTACGCGACGTCGTCGGACCAGTCCATGACCTGGGCCTCGAAGCACTTGCGGTCCTGCGGTGCGCCCTTGCGGACCCACTCGAAGACCGGCAGGTCGTCCTCGTACACCCCGAATTTCGGCGAGCCGGGGTCGGTCGGGTGCCCGCCGCGTGGCCAGGGGTACTTGGTGGCGGCGTCCAGGGCTGCACGGCTCAGGTTGAGTCCGACGCTGACGAGCTCGCCGCTCCGGGTGTCGCGGACGAACCGTTTGGGCTCCAGCCGGGTCAGCAATCGCAGCGACTGGGCGTTGCCCTCGAAGCCGCCGCAGTCCGAGGCGAAGTCGTTGAGTGCCTGTTCGCCGTTGTGGCCGAAGGGCGGGTGGCCCATGTCGTGCGCGAGGCAGGCCGTCTCGACGAGATCGGGGTCGCAGCCGAGCGCGGCGCCCAGCTCGCGGCCGACCTGGGCGCATTCCAGGGAGTGCGTGAGCCGGGTCCGGGGGCTGGCGTCCCAGGCGTGGCCCCGCGTGCCCGGGGTGACCACCTGGGTCTTCCCGGCGAGTCTGCGCAGGGCGGCGGAGTGCAGTACCCGGGCGCGGTCTCGCTGGAAGGCGGTGCGGCCGGGCCTTTTGTCGGGCTCGGTGTCCCAGCGCTCGGTGTCGGCCGTGCCGTAGGGCGTGGCGGCGTACTCCTGTGTGTCCCCGATGTCGTGCGTACCGTCCATGACCTCGACACTAAACGGCCGGGCCGACAGGACGGCTCAGGCCGACGCCAGCAGTCGCTCGCCCTCGAGGGATCCTTCCGCCATCACCTGGTCGTACCGGTGCAGCAGCAGCCGTGCCATGGACGGGTGCGCGCCGAGCGGTGCGGAGGCGATCCAGGGTGCCGCGGCGGCTGCCGCCGTGGCGAAGCGTCCGGGTGCGGTGAAGTACGAGGCCACGGCGACCCGGTGCCGGCCGCGTGCGGCGAGGGCGCGCAGGGCCACCGGGACGGTGGGCGTGGCAGCCGACGCGTAGGCGGGTACGACGGGCACTCCGCCGAGACGGTCGCTGAGCATGCGGGCGGTGCGGCGGGTGTCGACGGCGGAGTCCGGGTCGCGCGATCCGGCGGCTGCGAGCACGACGGCGGCGTTGCGGCTCCTGTCGTCCTCGTCCTGCCAGCCCGCGTCGACGAGCCGCTCGTGGAGCGTCTCGACCAGCATCGGGTGCGGCCCGAGGGGTGCGGCGATCCGGGTGCGCAGGTGGCCGGCCGCCGATGCGGCCTGCGGCAGGTCGTGCCTGACGTGGTGACCGCGGCCGAGCAGCAGCGGCACGAGTACGGCGTCGCCCGCCGGGATGCCGTCCAGCGTCGCAGGAAGCAGCGGTTCGTTCAGTTCGATGTGCCCGAGCCGTACGTCGAGGCCGGGGCGCAGCTCCCGTACCCGTTGCAGGAGCTCCTGGACGGTGTGCAGGGCCTGTGGGTCCCGGCTGCCGTGCGCGACGGCGACCAGGGTGGGGGCCGAGGGCCTCTCGTTGCCGCGGTGGGCGTCGTTCCGGATGCGGTGCATGGGCCTGCGGGTTCCGTTCAGGGAGACGAGGCTGAGCTGGGTTCCGAGCTGTGAGGTGATGCGGGTCAGAAGTTGCGCCGTGCTGTCGAGGGGCAGGGGCTCACGAGGGTGTTCCGGTGCCGTCTCCGTCATGGACCGATGGTGCCGGGCGGACGTTGCCGGGCCGTTTCGCACCGGTGACGGGTGTTTGCCGCTGCCTCACGGACCGGGTGCGGGCGGTGTCAGGACAGGGGTTTCGCGATCGGCCGGCCCGTCCGGCGAACCCTTTGCCTCTTCTGTTCGTCCCGTTACACGAGGAACCGGTACCGACACAGGGGGATGCATGAGGCTGAGGGCACTGAAGCTGCCGACGGCTCCGGCCGGGCTCGCGGCGGTACGGCCGCGGCTGCCGCGCTCACGGCGCGGGCAGCGGCGGCTGGTGCAGGGGCTGATGACCCTCTGCGTGGTGGCCCTGGCGCCCTCGACCTGGCTGCACGCCACGGCGGACGCCCGGGTGCGGACCACGGCCGACGCCCCTTCGCAGCAGGTCGCCGTCGTGTTCGGGGCCGGACTGTGGAAGGGCAGACCGACGCAGTATCTCGCGCACAGACTGGATGCGGCGGCCGAGCTGTACCGGAGCGGCAAGGTGAAGGTCGTACTGGTCACCGGGGACAACAGCCGGGTGGAGTACGACGAGCCGGATGCCATGCGCACGTATCTCACCGGGCGCGGGGTGCCGGACGGGCGGATCGTCAGTGACTACGCCGGATTCGACACCTGGGACTCCTGTGTCCGGGCCAAGAAGATCTTCGGGGTCGACCGGGCGGTCCTGGTGAGCCAGGGCTTCCACATCCGCCGCGCGATCGCCCTGTGCCGGGACGCCGGGATCGACGCGTACGGGGTGGGGGTCGACGCCGTACACGATGCGACCTGGTACTACGGCGGGACACGGGAGGTGTTCGCGGCGGGCAAGGCCGCCCTGGACGCCGTGTTCGAGCCGGACCCCCACTTCCTGGGGCCGCGCGAGCCCGGAGTGACCGACGCGCTCGCCGCCGATCTCACGGCCGGGGACGGCCGGGGCTGAGGTGTGCGTACCGGGGGCGTAACCGGACGCATCGGCGCCCGTAATACCCGGCTCGCACGCTGGACGCATGGCCCGCACCGAGACGTCCACCCATTGCCCGTACTGCGCGCTGCAGTGCGGGATGAAACTGCGACCGGGTACCGATGGTGCGGTGCCCGAGGTCGTGGAGCACACCGCCTTCCCCGTCAACCGGGGTGCCCTGTGCGGCAAGGGGCGCACCGCCCCCGCCGTGCTCGCCGCCGGTGTACGGCTGACCGAGCCCCTCGTGCGCGACGAGGTGAGCGGTGAGCTGGTGCCGGCCGGCTGGGACGAGGCACTGGACCGGATCGCCGGCGCGCTGCGCGGGACGCGGGCCGGGCACGGGGCGGACGCGGTGGGCGTCTTCGGCGGCGGCGGGCTCACCAACGAGAAGGCGTACGCGCTGGGGAAGTTCGCCCGGGTCGTCCTCGGCACGTCCCAGATCGACTACAACGGGCGCTTCTGCATGTCGTCGGCTGCGGCGGCGCACCAGCGGGCGTTCGGGCTCGACCGGGGGCTGCCGTTCCCGCTGGAGGACATTCCGCGGACCGGGTGCGTGATCCTGGTCGGCTCGAACCTCGCCGAGACGATGCCGCCGGCGCTGCGCTATCTGACGGAGCTGCGGGAGAACGGCGGCCGGCTGATCGTCATCGATCCGCGCCGCACGAGGACCGCCGAGCAGGCCGATCTGCATCTGACGCCCCGGCCGGGCACGGATCTGGCGCTCGCCCTCGGAATGCTGCATCTGGTCGTGGCGGAGGGGCGGGTGGACGGGGAGTTCGTCCGTACCCGCACGAACGGCTGGGACGAGGCCAGGGCGGGTGCGATGGCGCACTGGCCGGAGCTGGTGGAGCGCATCACCGGGGTGCCCGTGCCGCAACTGCGCGAGGCCGTGGAGATGTTCTGCGGTGCGGAGACCGGGATGGTGCTCACCGCGCGGGGTCCCGAGCAGCAGTCGAAGGGGACGGACACGGTCGGCGCGTGGATCAACTTCTGTCTGGCCACCGGCAGGGCGGGCCGTCCGCTGTCCGGGTACGGCTGCCTGACCGGCCAGGGCAACGGCCAGGGCGGCCGGGAACACGGCCAGAAGGCCGATCAGCTGCCGGGCTACCGCAAGCTCACCGATCCGGCCGCGCGCCGCCATGTGGCCGGGGTCTGGGGCGTCGACCCCGACTCGCTGCCGGGACCGGGGCGCAGCGCGTACGAGCTGCTGGACGCGCTGGGGCAGGACGTGAAGTCCTTGCTGGTGATGGGTTCCAACCCGGTCGTCTCCGCCCCGCGCGCCGGGCACATCGAGGAGCGGCTGCGGTCTCTGGACTTCCTGGCGGTCGCGGATGTGGTGCTGTCGGAGACGGCGGCCCTGGCCGATGTGGTGCTGCCGGT
The DNA here is from genome assembly GCF_045207585.1 of Streptomyces sp. NBC_00887. Taxonomy (NCBI): domain Bacteria; kingdom Bacillati; phylum Actinomycetota; class Actinomycetes; order Kitasatosporales; family Streptomycetaceae; genus Streptomyces; species Streptomyces sp. NBC_00887. Next base: position 7,401,109 of record NZ_CP108788.1, on the reverse strand, counting down.
GACGCAGTGGGCGGAGGAGAGCGGCACCACGACCAATCTGGAGGGCAGGGTGCTGCTGCGGCAGCGGGCGGTCACGGCGCCGCCGGGGGTGCGCAGCGATCTGGAGGTGCTGAACGCCCTGGCCGGGCTCCTGGGGCACGGGAAGGGCTTCCCGGCCGATCCGGAGGAGGTCTTCGACGAGCTGCGGCGGGCTTCGGCGGGCGGACCCGCCGACTACGCGGGCATCACCTACGCCAGGATCGCGGCGGAGGACGGGGTGTTCTGGCCATGCCCGGACGAGGAGCACGCCGGGACGCCCCGGCTGTTCCTCGAGCGGTTCGCGACGGACGACGGGCGGGCCCGGTTCGTGCCGGTCACCCACCGGCCGGCCGCGGAGGAGACGGATGCCGAGTACCCGGTCGTGCTGACGACGGGGCGGGTCGTGTCCCAGTACCAGTCGGGGGCGCAGACCCGCCGGGTGGACGAGCTGAACGCGGCCGCGCCGGGCCCCTTCGTGGAGCTGCATCCGCGGCTAGCCGAGCGGATCGGGGTGGCCGAGGGCGAATCGGTCGCCGTCACCTCACGGCGCGGGCGGGCGGTCGCGCCGGCCCGGATCACGGTGGGGATCCGGCAGGACACCGTGTTCATGCCGTTCCACTGGCCGGGCGAGGGCCGGGCCAACACCCTGACGAACCCGGCCCTGGACCCGGTGTCGCGCATGCCGGAGTTCAAGGTGTGCGCGGTGCGGGTGGAGGCCGCCGGGTGAGCCAGGCGCCGGAGGGGATGGGTGTCCCGCCCGTGCGCAGGGTGCGGGTGACGGCGGGGGCGGCGAAGTAGACCCAGGCACGGACCGGCTCGGCCGGTTCCGGCCCGGGGGTCACCTGCCGCACGACCCGTTCGTACAGGTTGCGCGGGTGGTCCGGGCCCAGGTACTCCTCCAGGTGGTCCAGGAGCTCAAGCAGTTCCCCGTACGATCCGGGCGCGGCGGTCACGAGCGCGCCGTGGACCGTGCCGTTGCCTTCGACGGCGTACGGATATCCGGGGCCTTCGTAGAGGAGGGCACCCGGCAGTACCGCCGGCCGCTCCGCGCTCGTACGGCCCCGCAGGAGCAGGTCGTGGTTGCGCTCGCCGGGGAGCAGCGTGCCGTACACGAAGAACGGCAGTACCGCGTCGGTCACAGGGCCGCCGCGGATGCCGTCTCCGCCGTCACCCAGGCGAGGTAGCGGGCGTTGCCGCGCACCACGGGCGTGGCGATGATCTCCGGGGTGTCGTAGTCGTGCGCCGCGACGAGGTGCGCCTCCAGCTCGTCGTACCGCTCGGCCTTCGTCTTGAGCAGCACCTGCCATTCCTCGGTGGTCTCGATGGCGTTCTGCCAGCGGTAGACGGAGGTGACGGGTGCGGAGATCTGGGCACAGGCGGCGAGGCGTGCCTCCACGGCGCCCCGGGCCAGGAGGTGGGCCTTCTCTTCGCTGTCCGTCGTGGTCAGTACGGTCAGCCATGCCGGCTCGGTCATCCCCGGGGCTCCTCGGTTCGGTCTCGTCGGCGTACGGGCCGTTGCTTTGAGTATCAGCAGATCTCAGCAATCCCGGCTTTTCTGCCGGAATGGTCCGTAACGGTGTCACCAGAGCGCGAGTTGCATCTTGGTGTCCTGTTGACGGTCTCCCGTTTCTGTCCCGGCCCTGGGGCCGGGGATTGTGCCACCTGCCCGCCCCGTCCCGGCCTTGCGGCGCGGGCGGGTGATGCGGGTCTTGCGGTCGGCTCCACGGGGCTTCGACCCCACCACAACGGCGGGGTCCAGGTCTCCGGCCACTCCGGTACCTGTATTGCTGGTGGTGCTGGTGCGGGTCGCGAGGGCGACCAGGTTGTGTCCCGCGTTCTCGTCCCGGTCCAGGACGAGACCACAGTTGTCGCACTCGAAGACACGCACGCTCAGGGGCAGCTTGGCTTTCACCGCACCACAGCGCGAGCACGTCTTCGAGGAAGGAAACCACCGGTCGGCAACAACAAGCCGTGTCCCGTGCCGGCGGGTCTTGTACGTCAGCTGACGCCGGATCTCACCGAACGCCGCATCCGCGATCCGGCGCGACAACCGCCGGTTGCGGCCCATCCCGGCCACGTTGAGGTCCTCGACCACGATGGTTCCGTACTCGCGGGCCAGGCGCGTCGTCAGCTTGTGCAGGGTGTCCTCGCGAAGATTCGCCACCCGGTGATGCACCTTGTTCCGAAACCGGTTCGCCTTCTCCCACCGACGCGAGGGCTGCTGGCCCGTGCGCCGGTCGGGACCCCGGCGACGGGAGACAACACGACTGGCACGGCGTAGCTGTTTCTGTGCGCGGTCGAGGTGGCGGAGGTTGGGTTCCTTGGTCACGGTGCCGTCGCTGTCGGCGAGGACCGCCAGGGTTTTGATACCCAGGTCGATCCCGACGGCGGCATCCGGGCGTGCGACCTTCACAAGCGGTTGTTTCTCCTCGACCTGGAAGGAGGCGAACCAGCGCCCCCGGTCCAGGCGCACCGTCGCGGACAGGATCCGCATGGTGCCCGCGTCGATACGTGCGCGCAAGTCAGGGCGGCGCTCGTGGAGGCGGACCGTGCCGATCCTGGGCAGGGTCACATGCCTGCCATCCGCCTCGATACGGATCGTGCCGGTCGTGAACCGGCACGTCAGACGCGCCCTCCGCTTCCGCTTGAAGCGGGGAACACCCACCCGCGCGCCCTTGCGCTTACCGCTCTTGGACTTCGCGTAGTTGTCGAACGCCGCCGAAGCATTGGCCAGACCGGTGCTGTAGGCCTCCTTCGAGTTCTCCTCCCACCACCCGGCGAACCGCGGATCGGTCCGCTTGCCCTCGTTGAACGCCTTTCGCAGCGAGGGCAGCGACCACGACCGCCACGGAGTCAGCTCATCCTCAGAAATCCCGTACGACTGCTCGGCCTTGCGCTGCCACCACACAGCGGTGACATGGGCAACAGCCCAGTTGTACGCGGCACGCGCCGCACCCGCATGCGAATGCAGGCGCCCCACCACCGTGGCATTCGGGTCCAGGGCAAGCCTGTACGCGGAGACCGCAAAGCCCTGTTGCGGCGTGAACTTCTTCACGCACCCACCCCACCGGGGCGACGACAACAGCTTCGTAGCTTCACCACATCAGCATATTCACAGAAAATGCCGTACAACTACCGAAAGAAATAGGAACATTTGTTTACCCCTCGATTGTCGTCCCCACAACGGTCAGGCGCCGTACGGATGCCGTTCCCTGGCCTCGCGCAGGGCGCGGCCCCACCAGAACAGCTGGTCGAGCATCGTCTTGGCCGCGGCGTCGGACGGGTCCGGGTCCTTGGGCCTGCCCCGGTCGTCGAAGAGCGCACCGGCGTTGTGGAAGGAGACGGTGTCGCGTACGGAGACGGCGTGCAGTTCGGCGAAGACCTGGCGGAGGTGTTCAACGGCCCTCAGGCCGCCGGAGATTCCTCCGTAGCTGACGAAGGCGACGGGTTTGGCCTGCCATTCGGCGTAGTGCCGGTCGATGAGGTTCTTCAGCGGGGCCGGGTAGGAGTGGTTGTACTCGGGGGTGAGGACGACGAAGGCGTCGGCATGCGCCAACCGGGGTGCGACGTCCTGGAGTCGGGCACCGGGGCGGCGGGAGGGGGTCTCCGACTCGGCGACGTCGATGAAGTCGGTCTCGATGTCCGGGTGGCCTGCGGCCCGGTCGAGGAACCACTCGGCGACGACGGGCCCGAAGCGGCCCTCGCGGTTGCTGCCGAGGATGACGGCCACCTTCAGCGGGGCGGTGGATGCGGCGGGAACGGGTGTGTCGATGTCCATGCACCGCAGCCTCACACCTCAACCATGATTGAGGTCAAGTCCGGCACGCCACGGCTACGGTGGAGCGCATGACAACTCCCGCATCCGTGCCGTACGTCGAGATCAACGGCCACCGGGCCACCGAGGACGACCTTCGGATCCCGGCGTTCGCCGGCTACGGCCACTTCACGGCGATGCAGGTCAGGGACGGAAAGGTGCGGGGACTCGCTCTGCACCTGGCCCGGCTGGACTCGGCGAGCCGGGAGCTGTTCGACCAGCCCCTGACCGGGGAACACGTGCGTGGGCTGATCCGGCACGCGCTCGAAGGTGCCGGGGTACGGGACGCGTCGGTGCGGGTGCACGGCTTCCTCCCGCCGGGCGATACGGCGACGACCCCGATGGTGACGGTGCGGCCGCCCGCGCAGATGCCCACCGCGCCGAAGAGCCTGATGTCCGTGCCGTACGCGCGCACCGCACCCCACATCAAGCGCCCGGGCGACTTCGGCCAGACCTATTACGGGCTGCTGGCCGGGCGGGCGGGCTTCGACGAGGCGCTGCTGACCGCGCCGGGCGGTGTGGTGACCGAGGGGTCGATGACCAACATCGGTTTCTGGGACGGCGCTTCGGTGGTCTGGCCGGACGCTCCCGTACTGACCGGCATCACCATGGCCCTCCTGGAGAGCGGCCTCGCACAGGCCGGCCGGCCGCCGGAGCGGCGCCCGGTGACGCTGGAGGACCTGGGCGCCTACCGGGCCGCCTTCGTCACCAACTCGCAGGGCATCGCGCCGGTCCTCCGGATCGACGACACGCCCTTCACGGTCGACGAGGAGCTGATGAAGCAGCTGGGGCAGGTCTACGAGGACGCCCCCTGGGACACCGTCTGAACCGTGAGGGGGCGCTCCGTGCACCGCCGGAGGGCGGGTGCACGAGCATGGGGACATGCAGATCCGTATCGAAGCCTCAGGACTCCCCGGCCGCACCTGCCCCCCGGGCACCGACTTCGCCGGTTTCGACAACATCCACGTAGGCGTGCAGCGCAAGGACAGGCCCGACGAGCTGCTGGGACTGCATCCCGGCGACGCCCCCTCCGCCACCTGGACACTGGACTGCACCGCCACCCCGACCGCCGACGGCGTCGAGATCACGGGGCCGTACATCCAGAACCGGCTCGGCGGGCGCTTCGTCTACCTGTCCTGGGGCACCGTGGACGAGTCCGGCGTCTTCACCATGTTCCGGCGCGCCAAACTGATGCTCGCCGATGTCGACGGGGGTGTCCTGGACGCCGCCGCCCGGACCGGGCACCTGATCGCGCGGCTGCGTCTGACCGACGACAAGGGGCAGCCGCGGTGCGCCCGCGTACGCCCTCCGGACATCACCTGGTCCGCCACAGACGGCGCATGACACCGCCCCCACCGGTCCCAGGGGGGGGATTGGGTCGGTGAGGGCGGTTGCCGTGGGGGCGGCGGGGGGCGCCGTCCCGTGGGGGGTGTGAACCTTGTGCCCGGGTCTTCCAGGACCATACATGTGAGGTGCGTCACATGTCACGTTTCGCGGCGTCACTCGATCGGCACCCGGCGGCCCCAGCAGCCGGCACCACCGCCACGACCTGCGCCGGGCCGGACGGGCGGGCGCGCCCGACGGGTCCGGACGGGTGAGAACTGACTGCACGTCAGCTGGCGGAAGGCGGGCGCCGCCCGTTGTCTCGGAGGCAGGACACACCCGCCTTCCCGGAGGATTCCCATGCGCAGCCCTGCCCGCCTCGTGACCGGTACCGCCGCCGCGGCCCTCACCGCCGTCGCGCTCGGCCTCGCCACCACCCCGTCCGCGTACGCCGAAAGCGCGGTTGCGAGGCCGGAGTCGCCCGCCTGGCCGGCACCCCGGACGAACCCGGGGACGGATTCCGAGGCCGGCACCGGAGCGGAGACCGACCCGAAGGCGCAGACGGAACCCGGGGCGGACACGGACCCCGGTACGGAGACGGAGCTGACGGAGACCGAGCTCACCGAGACCGAGCTCACCGAGACGGAACTGACGGAGACCGAGCTGACGGAGACCGAGCTGGGGGCGGTGGTGCGGCCCGGAACGAGCCCGCGGCCCGAGCCCGTCAAGCCGCCGCCCGGGACGAAGCCCGCGCCCGTCAAACCGCCCGTGTCCCCGCCCCGGGCCTGGCCCGAGCGTCCCTCCGGGCACGTCAGGACCGGTGTCGGCGGCAGTGCCGGACCCGACACCGTCCAGCTCGCCGCGGGCGCCGGAGTCCTCGGCGCGGCGGCCGTCGGCGGTGCCTGGCTCCTGCGCCGGCGTCGCACGGACGGCGCGCAGGACGGCTGACGGCGACACGGCGAGGACGACGACGTGGACAGGACGACCCTGAGGTCCAGGGCATGGCTGGTGGGCATCACCGCGCTGTGCGGTGTCTGGCTCGTCCAGAACGGTGCGGCCACCCGGACCGCCGCGCCCCAGCCGTCCACGGCCGAGGCCTTCGCCGCGGGTCCCGAACTCCGGCCGGGGTCGGCGGTCGCCGAGCCGCTGCGTCCCTCCGAACCGGTCCGGATCCGCATCCCGGGCATCGGTGTGGACGCACCCATGATGCGGCTGGGCCTGGGCCCGGACGGCAGCCTCGCCGTACCGCCGGCCGGGAACCGCAACATCGCGGGCTGGTTCAAGGGCGGCGCCCCGCCCGGCGCGAAGGGCACCGCGATCGTCGCCGGTCATGTCGACAACGCCCAGGGGCCGTCGGTCTTCTACGGGCTCGGGTCGATGAAGAAGGGGACCGGGGTCGAGATCGACCGCAAGGACGGCCGTACCGCCGTCTTCTCGGTCGACGCGATCGAGGTGTACGACAACGAGGACTTCCCCGACCAGCGGGTCTACGGCGCCTCGCCGCACGCGTCCCTGCGGCTGATCACCTGCGGCGGCGGCTTCTCGCCTCAGACCGGCTACCTGGGCAACGTCGTGGCCTACGCCCATCTCACCGAAGTGCGGTGATCAGGCCGACCAGGTGTTCAGGACGGCCAGGCAGACCAGGCGGTCAGGCCGACCACTGGTCGAAGCCGAGCTTGGCGACCAGTGAGAACACCACGACCAGCAGGACCCCGCGGACGAAGTCGCTGCCCTTCCTGAGTGCCATGCGCGCTCCGAACATGCCGCCCGCCAGATTGAATACGGCCATCAGCGCGGCCAGCTGCCACAGCACGGTGCCCTGGTAGGCGAACATCGCCAGCGCACCGGCGTTGGTGCAGACGTTCACGATCTTGGCGGTGGCGGACGCCGTCACCAGGTCGAGGTGGAGCACGGCGGTCAGGGCCAGCACGAGGAAGGTTCCCGTGCCCGGCCCGAACAGCCCGTCGTAGAAGCCGATACCGCCGCCGACCAGCACGATCGCGGTGACGGCACGGGCCCGGGTGACCTTCCTGCCCGTGCCGTCGCCGGCCGCGGCACTGCCGAAGGAGGGCCGCAGCATGACGAAGGCCGCGACACCGAGCAGCACCACCATGATCACCGGGCGCAGCACGTCGCTGCTGATCCCCGCGGCGAAGAAGGCGCCGGTCATCGACCCGGCGAGCGCCATGAGCCCGATCCGTACGGCGGTCCCCACCTGCACCGGCGCCTTGCGTACGTAGGTCACCGCGGCCCCCGAGGTGCCGACGATGGCGACCGCCTTGTTGGTGCCGAGGATGTGCGCGGCGGGAACGTTCGGCAGGCCCAGCAGCAGAGCGGGCAGGAGGAGGAGCCCTCCGCCGCCGACCACGGCGTCGATCCAGCCCGCCGCGGCGGCGGCCAGGCAGAGCAGGACGAGGGTGGTCAGCGTCATCTCGGGCATGTCCGTGACCTTAGGCAAGCGATAGGTGCCCAGTCCAACCAGTTGCCCCGGCCCTCACAGAGGGAGTCCGTGCGCGCTGAGCGCAAGGTTCCTCCCGGGAAACAGGAGGGATGCGGTCGGGTAACACCGGCCCCGCAGTCTCTTTGTCATGAGGACACAGAGCGGGAACACGGCGCGTGTGGTGGTGATCGGCGCCGGGATGGCGGGCGCACGGCTCGCCGCCCGGGTCCCCGGTGTCACCGTCATCGGCGAGGAGGAGCACGCACCGTACAACAGGGTGCTGCTCGCCGAGGTGCTCGCCGGACGGTACGAGCCCGACGTCATCGCGCTGCCGCCCGCCGAGGTGCGGCGCGGGGTGCGGGTCGTACGGATCGACCGGGCGGACCGGCTGGTGCACTGCGACGACGGAAGCGTCATCGGGTACGAGCGCCTGGTGCTTGCCACCGGCTCCAACCCGGTGCTGCCGCCGCTGCGGGGCCTCGGCCACATGCTGCCGGACGGGGTGCATCCCTTCCGCACCCTCGACGACTGCCTGGCCCTGCGCGCCGCCGTACGCCCCGGAGTGCGCGCCGTCGTCATCGGCGGCGGGCTCCTCGGAGTCTCCGCGGCCCGTGCGCTGGCCGAGTGCGGCGCCCAGGTGGTGCTGGCCCAGCAGGGCGAGCACCTCATGGAGCGGCAGCTGGACGCCGAGTCGGCCGGACTGCTGCGGCGCCACCTGGAGGCCCTCGGCGTCGAGGTGCACACCGAGTGCCGGGTGCGCGGTCTGCGCTGCACCGACGGGGCCACCCCCGCGGTCCGCGCCGTGGAGCTCGCCGACGGCTACGAGCTGGAGGCCGAGATCACGGTGCTGGCCTGCGGGGTCCGCCCCAGGACGGGGCTGGCGCAGGCTGCCGGGCTCGACGTCCGCAAGGGCGTCGTCGTCGACGACGAACTGCGCACCTCGGACCCGTACATCCACGCGGTCGGCGACTGTGCCGAGCACCGCGGCACCGTGTACGGGCTGGCGGGCGCCGCGCTGGAACAGGCGGACGTGCTGGCCGGGGTGCTGGCCGGCGGCTCCGCCCGCTACGAGGGCACCAGGGCCCTGACCCGGCTCACCCTGCGCTCCCCCGCCGCCGTCCCTGTCGCCGCCGGTGTCGCCGGTGCTCCGGGCGGTCTCGACCTGGCGGCCTTCGGTGACTCCCGTCCGATGCCCGGCGACGACGTGATCCGGCTGGCCGACGCCACCCGGGGCGCGTACCGCACGGTCGTCGTCCGGGGCGACCGGCTGGCCGGCGGGGTGCTGTTCGGCGATCTCGCCGCGGTCGGCACCCTCGCCCGGACCTGGCAGGACGACGAGCCCCTCCCCGCCGACATGTCCCTGCTCCACCTGCTCACCAACGACGGAGGCTTCTGATGCCGGTGTCCACTCCCCCGACCGCCCCCACCGCAGGCGTGCCGACGATCGTGGTCGTCGGGCACGGCATGGTCGGCCAGCGGTTCCTGGAAGCGCTCGCCGACCGCGGGCTGACGGCCGCCGCGGGTACCGCCCGGGTCGTCGTCCTCTGCGAGGAGCCCCGCCCCGCCTACGACCGGGTGCAGCTGACCTCCTACTTCTCCGGGAAGACGCCGGAGGACCTCTCGCTCGTCGAGCCGGACTTCATGGCGCGGCACGGAATGGAGCTGCACGTCGGCGACCCGGCGGAGAGCGTCGACCGCGAGGCGCGCACGGTCACCGCGCGCTCCGGGCAGACGTTCTCGTACGACACGCTGGTGCTGGCCACCGGCTCGTACCCCTTCGTGCCGCCGGTTCCCGGCAAGGACACCGAGGGCTGTTTCGTCTACCGCACCATCGAGGACCTCCTCGCGATCGAGGAGTACGCGAAGACCGCGACGACCGGCGCGGTGGTCGGCGGCGGGCTGCTCGGCCTGGAGGCCGCGGGCGCCCTGAAGGGCCTCGGACTCAGCACGCACGTCGTGGAGTTCGCGCCCCGGCTGATGCCGGTCCAGGTGGACGACGGCGGCGGCGCGGCCCTGCTGCGCACGATCGAGGACATGGGGCTCTCCGTCCACACGGGCGTCGGGACCCAGGAGGTCACCGCGGGCGAGGACGGCCGGGTCAACGGCATGTCGCTCTCCGACGGCTCCTCGCTCGCCACCGACCTCGTCGTCTTCTCCGCCGGTGTACGCCCCCGGGACCAGCTGGCCCGCGACTGCGGCCTGGCGGTCGGCCCGCGCGGCGGCGTCATCATCGACGAGGAGTGCCGCACCTCGGACAGTTCCGTGTTCGCGATCGGTGAGTGCGCGCTGGCCTCGGACGGCCGGGTGTACGGGCTGGTGGCGCCGGGCTACGAGATGGCGCTGGCGGTCGCCGAGGTGATCGCGGGCAACGCGGCCTCGTTCACCGGCGCCGACCTGTCGACCAAGTTGAAGCTGCTCGGTGTGGACGTCGCCTCGTTCGGTGACGCGCACGGCGCGGCCGAGGGCTGCCTCGACGTGGTCTATTCGGACTCCCGCTCGGGCGTCTACAAGAAGCTGGTGATCGGCCGGGACGGCACGCTGCTCGGCGGGGTCCTGGTCGGGGACGCCGACCAGTACGGCACGCTGCGGCCGATGACGGGCACGGTCCTGCCGGTCGCCCCGGAGCAGCTGGTGCTGCCGGCCGGCGCGGGCGGCCCGGTCACGCTCGGCCCGTCCTCACTGCCCGACGAGGCCGTGATCTGCTCCTGCCACAACGTGACCAAGGGCGCGATCTGCGAGCACACCACGCTGCCCGAGGTGAAGAAGTGCACCAAGGCGGGCACGGGCTGCGGAAGCTGCGTCAAGGTCATCGGACAGCTGCTGCCGCAGCCCGAGGACCAGGGCCTGTGCGGCTGCTTCGCGTACACCCGCAGCGAGCTGTACGAGATCGTCCGCACCCTGGGTGTCACGACGTACGCCGGTCTGCTGGACTCGCACGGCCGCGACGAGGCCAAGGGCGGTGACGGCTGCGAGGTCTGCAAGCCGACGGTCGGTTCGATCATCGCCTCGCTGGCGCCGACGGTCGGTGCGAGCGGCTACGTCCTGGACGGCGAGCAGGCGGCCCTGCAGGACACCAACGACCACTTCCTCGCCAACCTCCAGCGCAACGGCTCCTACTCGATCGTGCCGCGCATCCCGGGCGGTGAGATCACCCCGGAGAAGCTGATCGTGATCGGCGAGGTGGCCCGGGACTTCGGCCTCTACACGAAGATCACCGGTGGCCAGCGGATCGACCTGTTCGGCGCCCGCGTCGACCAGCTCCCGCTGATCTGGACCCGCCTGGTGGACGCCGGCTTCGAGTCGGGGCACGCGTACGGGAAGTCGCTGCGCACGGTGAAGTCCTGTGTGGGGCAGACCTGGTGCCGCTACGGCGTGCAGGACTCGGTGAAGATGGCCATCGACCTGGAGCTGCGCTACCGGGGCCTGCGCTCGCCGCACAAGCTGAAGTCGGCGGTCTCCGGCTGCGCCCGCGAGTGCGCGGAGGCCCGCGGCAAGGACTTCGGGATCATCGCCACGGCGCAGGGCTGGAACCTCTACGTCGGAGGCAACGGCGGCGCCACACCGCGCCACGCCGACCTGCTGGCCCAGGACCTGTCCGACGCCGAACTGGTCCGTCTCATCGACCGGTTCCTGATGTTCTACATCCGTACGGCGGACCGGCTGGAGCGCACCTCGACCTGGCTGGACCGGATCGAGGGCGGCCTGGAACACGTACGGGACGTCGTCGTCCACGACTCGCTGGGCCTCTGCGACGAGCTGGAGCGGCTGATGGCCGACCACGTCCGCGGCTACCGCGACGAGTGGGCCGAGACCATCAACGACCCGGAGCGGCTGCGCCGCTTCGTGACCTTCGTCAACGCCCCCGACGCACCCGACCCCTCGGTGAAGTTCGTCCCCGAGCGCGACCAGGTCAAGCCCGACCTGGACATCCTCGCGGGCCCCGTACTCGCCATCCGCACTCTCGAAGGGACTCCCTCCTGATGACGACCCAGACTCTGGACACGGCGCAGGACACCCGGACGATCCAGCTCGCGGACGGGGACGGCTGGCTCACGGTCTGCGACCGCGACCTGCTGACCCCGGGGCGCGGTGTGGCGGCCCTCCTTCCGGACGGCCGGCAGGTCGCGCTGTTCGTGGACCGGTCGGGGCGGGCGTACGCGATCGACAACCGCGACCCGTTCACCGGCGCGTACGTCCTCTCCCGGGGCCTGATCGGCTCCGCGGCGGGGCGGCCGTTCGTGGCGTCGCCGCTGCTGAAGCAGCGCTTCGACCTGGAGACGGGCTCGTGCCTGGACGACGACGAGGTCAGCGTGCCGGTCTTCGCGGTCCGCGCGGACTGATCCCGATCCGTTCACCGCCTGTTGACGCTCCGTCAACTGCGTCCCTCTACTGTCCTGACGTTCGCCCCGCCGGGCCGACCGGACCGGCGGGCCCTCACGTCACCCGTGGAGTGATCGTGGAACGTCGGACCTTCTTGCGCACAGCGGTGATCGGTACGTCGGCGGCGGCCTTCGGCGGCACCCTGTGGCGGGGTGCCGCCTTCGCCGACCCCGCCCAGCCGGCCGCAGGACCCTACGGCGCGCTGCAGGCCGCCAACAGCAACGGCATCCTGCTGCCGAGCGGTTTCACCAGCAGGATCATCGCCCGTTCGGGGCAGACCGTCCCCGGCACCTCGTACGCCTGGCACAGCGCGCCCGACGGCGGTGCCACGTTCACCGACGGCAGCGGCTGGATCTACGTCTCCAACGCCGAGGTCTCCTCGGGCAGCGGCGGCGGGGCGAGCGCGGTCCGCTTCAACTCCTCCGGGACCGTCACCGGCGCCTACCGGATCCTGTCCGGTACGAACAACAACTGCGCGGGCGGCCGGACCCCGTGGAACACCTGGCTGTCCTGCGAGGAGGTCAGCCGCGGCTTCGTCTACGAGACGGACCCCTGGGGTGTGAACGCGGCCGTCCAGCGGCCCGCCCTGGGCCGTTTCAAGCACGAGGCGGCTGCCGCCGACCCCGACCACGGGTACGTCTACCTCACCGAGGACGAGACGGACGGCCGCTTCTACCGCTTCCGCCCCACCACCTGGGGCAATCTGTCCGCCGGCACCCTGCAGGTCCTGGTGGCGGGCTCCGGCACCTCGGGCCCGGTGACCTGGACCACGGTCCCCGACCCGGACGGCTCGCCGACCCTGACCCGGTACCAGGTCTCCGGCGCCAAGGTGTTCAACGGCGGTGAGGGCTGCTTCTACGCGGCGGGCACCTGCTGGTTCACCACGAAGGGCGACAACCGGGTGTGGGCGTACGACGCCGACGCGTCCAGCATCTCGCTCGCCTACGACGACTCGCTCGTCACCGGCGGCAGCGCCCCGCTGACCGGGGTGGACAACGTCACCCGGTCCGTCTCGGGCGACCTGTACGTCGCCGAGGACGGTGGGAACCTGGAGATCTGCCTGATCACCCCGGACGACACCGTCGCGCCGTTCCTGCGGGTCGGTGGGCAGTCCGGCTCGGAGATCACCGGCCCCGCCTTCTCCCCGGACGGCAGGCGGCTCTACTTCTCCTCGCAGCGCGGGACGAGCGGGAGCTCCTCCGGCGGCATCACCTACGAGGTCACGGGGCCGTTCCGCAGCTGAGCGGAACCGCGGCCCCACGTCGCCCTTCAGGCGCCGTGGGGCTGTTCTCCCGGCCGTCGGCCATCAGGCCTGGCCGCCGCTTCCGGCCGCCGCCGGGTCCATCCACACGACCTCCCAGATGTGGTGGTCCGGGTCCTGGAAGGAACGGCCGTACATGAAGCCCATGTCCATGGGCTCGTTGGCCGGGGACCCGCCCACGGCGAGGGCGGCGTCCGCCATCTCGTCGACCTCGGCCCTGCTGTCCGCGCTCAGGGCGATGAGGACCTCCGTCGTCTTCGACGCGTCGGCGATCTCCTTCTTGGTGAACTCCTTGAAGCGGGGCTCGCTGATGAGCATGGCGAAGATCGCGTCGCTGATGACCAGACAGGCGGTCGTCTCGTCGCTGAACTGCGGGTTGAAGCCGAAGCCGAGTTTCCCGAAGAATTTCTTCTTCGTCTCCAGGTCCTTGACCGGCAGGTTCACGAAGATCATCTGAGACTGAGGCATGATTCCGCTCTTCCGTCCCCGCACTTCGCGTGCTCCGTGGCGCTCGTTTCGCGCGCTTTCGAGAGGTGGACGGCAGCGCCCGGCAGAACTCATCGCCCACGGCGGATTTCATCCCCGGGCGAGCGTCCGCACCGGTCCGTGACGGCTCCCGGGACGCCCGACCCGTCAGGACATCGCGAGCGGGGCACCGCCCCTGAGCAGTGAGTCGCCCAGCGGGGTGAGGGTGTGCAGGACCGAGCTGCCGTGGCGCAGGGTCAGGACCAGGCCGGCCTCGCGCAGCACGCAGGCGTGCTGGCTCGCCGAGGCCAGGGACACCCCGGTCCTGCGGGCCAGCTCGCTCGTCGTGCAGCCGTTGCCTATGGCCCGCAGTACGGCGGAGCGGGTGTGCCCGACGAGCCGTCCCAGCCAGGGGCCCGGCTCGGCGAAGGCCGGGGCGGCCCGGTGGGTGACCGGGTAGACGAGGACCGGCGGGAGGTGCGGGTCCCGGTAGACGACCGGGGTGCCACGACAGAAGAACGAGGGCTGCAGGAGCAGGCCCCGCCCGTCCAGGTGCAACTCGCGGTCCACCGGATAGTCCGCCTCCAGCACCGGCTCCCGCCAGCGGATCATGGGCGGCAGGGTCGACAGGAGCTCGTCCGTGCCGCCGTCCAGCAGCGCGCGGCCCCGGACGGCCCGGTCCGCCTCGACGCTCGCCCGGACGTGCTGCCAGTACGGCTCGACGGCGGCGCGGTGGTAGCTGCGCAGGGCGGCTATGAGGCGTCCCAGCGGTTCCGTACGCCCCTCGGCGAGCGCGTCCAGCAGTGCCGCGGGGGTTCTGCCGCCGCCCGGCGACCGCTGCGGGCGGGGGCGGTTTCCGGCCAGCAGGGCCAGTTCGCCGTGGAGGCGTTCCACGGGGGTGTCGCGCATTGCCTCCATTCCCGCGTCCAGACCGAAAGGCTCGGCGACTTCCTGCGTCGGCGTCAGGAAGTCGGGGAAATAGCCGCGGGGCGGAACGACCGCGGAGAGCAGATGCGTTTCACCGTTCAACCGGGTCCGGGATTCACTGCGCCATTTCCCGAAGACCGTGGAACCCCTCCTGTCCCTCAGTCGGTGAAAACTGAGAATGGTTTCCCACATTGCGTCCGGCCTGGCGGCCATCCGCACTCGGGAAAGGTCCTCTCCGGACACATGGATACGAAGCACCGAACCCCCACTGTTGCAACCGCAATCGCCCCCATCGAAGGGTATGCATATCGTCACAGGACGTCACCACGGGGTTTCGGCCACAGTTGAAACGTCTCGCCCGCACCCTCGTCAACCGAAAAGCTGTACGACGTCGGGTACGCATCCGGCGCCACCGAATGAGCGGGTGAGGGCCGTGGGGGGCTTTGCTCGCTCGGCGGCGGTGTGCGACGGTGCGGCTCCGTACCCGACGGGGGTAAGCCGGGTGCGGTCCATGGGTGGGGATCCATGGACCGCACCCCGGTCCGTTCGGCAGGAATTTGCTCACCGAACGAAGAAAAGCAACAACCCTCAACAACCTTCAATGGTTCGTAATTCACATGACGAAGCGGCGGCACCCCCGCACAGGGTGCCGCCGCTTCCGGGTTCTCCGGAGCCGCCGTCGGATCGTTGAGGGTACGGATGATCCGACGGCGGCCACGGAGTCGTGGTCGCAGGTGTCAGTCGGCCGGTCGTGCGCTCAGCGGCTGTCGCTGCCCTGCGAACCGGCAGCGGCGCGGCCCGCCTCGAGCCTCGCCACCGGGATGCGGAACGGCGAGCAGGAGACGTAGTCCAGGCCCACCTCGTGGAAGAAGTGCACCGACTCCGGATCACCGCCGTGCTCACCGCAGACACCGAGTTTGAGGTCCGGGCGGGTGGCCAGGCCGGCCTCCACGGCGCTGCGCACGAGCGCGCCGACGCCGTCCTTGTCGATCGTCTCGAACGGCGACACACCGAAGATGCCCTTCTCCAGGTACGCGGTGAAGAACGAGGCCTCCACGTCGTCGCGGGAGAATCCCCACACCGTCTGGGTGAGGTCGTTCGTGCCGAAGGAGAAGAACTGCGCGGCCTCGGCGATCTGACCGGCGGTCAGCGCGGCGCGCGGCAGCTCGATCATCGTGCCGATGGTCAGCTTCAGCTCCGTACCGGTGGCCGCCTCGACCTCGGCGATCACCTGGTCGGCCTCCTCGCGGACGATCTCAAGCTCCTGGACCGTGCCGACGAGCGGAATCATGATTTCGGGGCGCGGGTCGCCCTTCGCGTTCTTGCGCTGCGCCGCCGCTTCCGCGATCGCGCGGACCTGCATCGCGAACAGACCCGGGATGACCAGGCCGAGCCGGACGCCGCGCAGCCCCAGCATCGGGTTCTGCTCGTGCAGCTTGTGCACGGCCTGCAGCAGGCGCAGGTCGTTCTCGTTGGCGTCCTTGCGGGACTCGGCGAGCGCGACCCGTACGGAGAGCTCGGTGATGTCGGGCAGGAACTCGTGCAGCGGCGGGTCGAGCAGCCGGACGGTGACGGGCAGCCCGTCCATCGACTCGAACAGCTCGATGAAGTCGGCCTTCTGGAGCGGCAGGAGCGCGGCCAGGGCGTCCTCGCGCTCGTCGTCGGTGTCCGCGAGGATCAGCTTCTCGACCATCTCGCGGCGCTCGCCGAGGAACATGTGCTCGGTGCGGCACAGGCCGATGCCCTGGGCGCCGAAGCGACGGGCCCGTGAGGCGTCCTCGGCGTTGTCCGCGTTCGCCCGCACGCGCAGACGGCGCACCCGGTCCGCGTACGCCATGATCCGGTGCACGGCGGCGACCAGCTCGTCGGCGTCGTCGGCACCCGCGTGCATCCGGCCCTCGAAGTACTCGACGACCGGGGACGGCACGACGGGGACCTCACCGAGGTAGACCTTGCCGGTGGAGCCGTCGACCGAGACGAGGTCGCCCTCCTCGACGACCGTGTCGCCTACGGTGAGCCTGCGGCGCTTGGTGTCGACCTCGATGTCCTCGGCGCCGCAGACACAGGTCTTGCCCATGCCGCGTGCGACGACGGCGGCGTGCGAGGTCTTGCCGCCGCGCGAGGTGAGGATGCCTTCGGCGGCGATCATGCCGTCGAGGTCGTCCGGGTTGGTCTCCCGGCGGATGAGGATGACCTTCTCGCCGGACCGCGACCACTTGACCGCGGTGTACGAGTCGAAGACGGCCTTTCCGACGGCCGCACCCGGCGACGCGGCGATGCCACGGCCCAGGAGCACGGTGCTGGCCGCGTCGTCGAAGCGCGGGAACATCAGCTGCGCGAGCTGGGCGCCGTTGACGCGCTGGAGCGCCTCGGCCTCGTCGATGAGGCCCTGGTCGACGAGCTGGGTGGCGATCCGGAAGGCGGCACCGGCGGTGCGCTTGCCGACCCGGGTCTGGAGCATCCAGAGCTGACCGCGCTCGATGGTGAACTCGATGTCGCAGAGATCCTTGTAGTGGGTCTCCAGCGTCTCCATGATCTTCATCAGCTGGTCGTACGACGCCTTGTCGATCGACTCCAGGTCCGCGAGCGGCACCGTGTTGCGGATGCCCGCCACGACGTCCTCGCCCTGCGCGTTCTGCAGGTAGTCGCCGTACACGCCCTGGTGGCCGCTGGCCGGGTCACGGGTGAAGGCGACGCCCGTACCCGAGTCGGGACCCAGGTTGCCGAAGACCATCGAGCAGATGTTGACGGCCGTGCCGAGGTCGCCGGGGATGCGCTCCTGGCGGCGGTAGAGCTTCGCCCGGTCCGTGTTCCACGAGTCGAAGACGGCCTTTATGGCCAGGTCCATCTGCTCGCGGGGGTCCTGCGGGAAGTCGCGTCCGGCATCCCGGTCGACGATCTTCTTGAACTGCTTGACGAGCTTCTTGAGGTCGGCCGCGTCGAGGTCCACGTCGACGGTGACGCCCTTGGCCTCCTTCGCCGCCTCCAGCGCCTCCTCGAAGAGGTCGCCGTCGACCCCGAGGACCGTCTTGCCGAACATCTGGATGAGGCGGCGGTACGAGTCCCAGGCGAAGCGCTCGTCACCGGACTGGGCGGTGAGCCCGACGACCGAGGCGTCGGAGAGGCCGATGTTGAGGACCGTGTCCATCATGCCCGGCATCGAGAACTTGGCCCCGGAGCGCACGGAGACCAGCAGCGGATCGTCGGCCTGGCCGAGCTTCTTGCCCATCCGCTCCTCGAGCGCCGTGAGGTGCGCACTGACCTCGTCGCGCAGCTCGGCCGGCTCGTCACCACTGTCGAGGTAGACCTTGCACGCCTCGGTGGTGATGGTGAAGCCGGGAGGGACCGGCAGCCCGAGATTGGTCATCTCGGCGAGGTTCGCACCCTTGCCGCCCAGAAGGTCCTTGAGCTCCTTGTTGCCCTCGGTGAAGTCGTAGACGAACTTCTGGGGATCTTTGTTTTCCGACACGGGTCTCGACTCCTCGAGGACGCGGTGGCTGCCCTGACGGCGAGGAACATACCCAGATCGAAGGTGTCTGGGTACGTCCACTTGCGCGTCATGAGGTCTCAACCACCCGTCCGCCAGCAGATCGAAAGTGGTGCGCGAGGCCGACCGGACCATGACTCTCGTTCACTTCTTGAATCAATGACTACCTAGAGCACCCGGAAAACACTCCTTCACCAACAGAGCGTAGCGGTTGCGTCGATCGATCAAAGTAAAGTCGCCTGGCACCCAGTGCCATCATTTGAGAAGTACAGCCGGTAACGGAGTGCTCATCTGAGCCATCCCTCCCTCAAGGGTGGCGAGAATCACGCCCTCGAGCCCGCTCAGATGTCATCATCCGGACGCCGCAGAGACGGCGAATGGTCACCCAGTGATCACTTTTAGAGCACAGAACGTGAGTGTGGACCTCCGAAGGGCCACACACATGCTCACCTCGCGTCGAATCACACCCAAAAGCCCGCTCAAACGAGCGAGCCAGAAGTTGGGCACTCCGTGCCCCGTGCTGCGGAGCTCAGCCCCCGGAGGTGTCCAGCTCCGCATCGGCGCTCACGCCCGCGCAGTCGTAGGGGTCCTTGAGCCATCCGTCGGGCAGCGCCACCCGGTTGTTGCCGGACGTACGCCCGCGAGGGCCGTCCGCGCCGTCCGGCCACGGCTGGTCCAGCTCCAGCTCCTGCAGCTGCCCTCCCAGCTCCTCCAGCGAGGAGGTGACCGCCAGCTTCCTGCGCATCTCCGAGCCGACCGCGAAGCCCTTGAGGTACCAGGCGACGTGCTTACGGAAGTCGATCACGCCCCGGGTCTCGTCGCCGATCCACTCCCCCAGCAGCGTCGCGTGGCGCAGCATGACGTCCGCGACCTCGCGCAGGGCCGGCGCCTGCCTGGTCCGCGTACCCTCGAAGGCACTGACGAGGTCACCGAAGAGCCAGGGACGCCCCAGGCAGCCGCGGCCGACGACCACGCCGTCGCAGCCCGTCTCGCGCATCATCCGCAGGGCGTCGTCCGCGCACCAGATGTCCCCGTTGCCGAGGACGGGGATCTCGGGGACGTGCTCCTTGAGGCGCGCGATCGCGTCCCAGTCCGCGGTGCCGCCGTAGTGCTGGGCGGTGGTCCTGCCGTGCAGGGCGACGGCCGTGATGCCCTCCTCGACGGCGATGCGGCCCGCGTCGAGGTAGGTCATGTGGTCCTCGTCGATGCCCTTGCGCATCTTGATGGTGACCGGCAGGTCGCCCGCGCCGGCCACGGCCTCGCGGAGGATCGCCCGCAGCAGGGGCCGCTTGTACGGGAGCGCTGAGCCGCCGCCCTTGCGGGTGACCTTGGGGACGGGGCAGCCGAAGTTGAGGTCGATGTGATCGGCGAGGTTCTCCTCGACGATCATGCGGACCGCCTTGCCGACGGTGACCGGGTCGACTCCGTACAGCTGGATGGAGCGCGGGGTCTCGCTCGCGTCGAAGTGGATGAGCTGCATGGTCTTCTCGTTGCGCTCGACCAGCGCCCGGGTGGTGATCATCTCGCTGACGAACAGCCCCTTGCCGCCGGAGAACTCACGGCACAGGGTGCGGAACGGGGCGTTGGTGATGCCGGCCATGGGTGCGAGCACGACCGGCGGCTGCACGGTGTGCGGGCCGATCCGGAGCAGCGGGAGGGCGGGGGCGAGCGTGGTCATCCATCCATTGTCGCGTACGCGGGACGGGGCTCGGGATGCCGTCGGTTCAGGCTCGCGCCGGAGACAGGGCCGGCAGGCGTTCGAGCCCCCGCCGGGACTCCTCGTCGGCGGGGACGTACGTCACGAGGCGGGGACCCGCCGACGGGCCGAGCCAGAGGTCGGTGTGGTCGAGACGGAGCAGCCCCACCCGGGCGTTGCGGAACAGCTTGGCCCGCCCTCCGGGGCCCATGACCTCGTGCCGGGCCCAGATCTCACCGAACTCCGGGGAGGCGGCCTCCAGGCGGCTCAGCAGCGTCTTCCAGGCCGGTTCGGCCAGGTGCTCCGCCATGGCACCGCGGAACTTGGCCGCCATCACCCGGCGCATCTCCGCCAGGTCGACCACGGAGGCGCGCCAGTCCTCGTCGGTGTAGGCGAGGAGCATGCAGTTGCGGTCCTCGGGAGCGACGGCGTCCAGGTCGCACAGCAGCCGCCCGTAGGCGCGGTTGCAGGCGAGGATGTCGTACCTGCTGTTCTGGATGCAGGCCGGGTAGGGCTCAAGTTGCGTGAGCAGTGCTTCGAGGGCCGGGGTGACTCCGGCGCAGCGGGAGCCGGGCGCGGGGTCGACGGCGCCGGCGAGGGCGAAGAGGTGGGAGCGCTCGCCGGGGTCCAGCAGGAGCGCGCGGGCCAGCGCGTCGAGGACCTGCGGGGACACGTGGATGTCACGGGCCTGCTGACCGAGGGGCGTGCGGCGGGCCGGCCGCTGCGGACCTGGGTCTCGCTGGGGCTGTTCCCCTTCACCGCGTACGCCTTCTACCGGGTGGAGCGGCGGGCCGACGCGCGCGGGCCGACCCCGCTGGTGCCGCCGAGCCTGCTGCGGCTGGAGTCCCTGCGGCGCGGTCCGGCGCTGGTGGTGCCGTTCTCGATCGGCTTCGGCGGCTTCATGTTCGTCATCGCCGTGGCCCTCCAGCAGGGGCTGAGGATGAGCCCGGCAGCGGCGGGGCTGTCGCTGGCGCCCATGGCCGCGGCCTTCTTCGCGGCCTCGCTGGCCGGTCCCCGGCTGGTACGCCGGTTCGGCAGCCGGGTCGTGACGGCCGGCGGGATCATCCAGGGCGTGGGCGTCGTGGTGCTGGCTCTCGCCGTGTGGCGGGGCCGGCCGGACCTCGGGCCCCTGGGGCTGCTGCCGGGTGTCGCGATCGCCGGGCTGGGGCAGGGGCTGCAGCTGCCCGTCCTGTTCCGCATCGTGCTGTCCGACGTACCCGCGGAGCGGGCCGGGGTGGGCGGCGGAGTGATGACGACGACGCAGCAGGCCGCCCTGGCGCTGGGGGTGGCGACGCCCGGGACGCCGTTCCTCGCGCTGGCGCCGGGTGCGGGAATGCGGGACGCGCTCGTGGTGACGCTGCTGGTGCAGCTGGCGGCGGTCGTGCTGACGACCCTGCTGAGCCTGCGGCTGCCCCGTGCCGTCGGGTGAGGAACGAGGTGGGCCCGGATCACCGTGGTGATCCGGGCCCACTGTCGTACCGGTACGTCAGCTCTGTGCCGCCTGGCCGTCCTGCTCCGAGGAGGCGTCCGAGGAGGCGTCCGCCTGGGCGGAGCCGGAGCCCTCGGCGCGCTCACGCATCTTGCGCACCAGCTCCTGCTTCTGCTCGGCGGCGGTCCGGCGGTCGGCGTCGCGCGCGGGGCCCGCGCCCTGCTGCTCGGCGCGGGACAGCTTCTTGCGCTGTCCGCCCACACCGAGGAGGTTGTTGCGGCTCTTGGCCACGGGGTTCTCCCATTCGTGGTGAGAAGTGAGTCTGAAGAGATCAGGGATCTCAGGGATCGATTCGGTGGGCGACGGGCCCGCGGGCCCGTCGCGCTCTCACTCGTAGATCTGGAAGAACGAAGACATACCGAAAAAGGTACCTCGGCCCGGAGCGACTCATCACCCGATTTCCGGCCGCGGGACGGGGAGTGTCTCAGGCGCTCGGGTCGACCGTCGCCTGGTGGGACCCGGCGAGGTGCTCCTCGGCCTTCAGCCACGGCAGGAACTGCGCGCCCTTGCGCCACCCGCAGGTGTCGCAGGTCAGCTGCCTCTGCATCCCCGACTTCCGGACGTGGACGACGTGTTCACGTCCGTGCTGGTCCCATCTGCTGACCTTGCTCGTGGTCATGGACGGCATCCTGGCCTCCTGTGGACGAGTGCGCCCAGTGTGCACGAAGCCCCCGGCTCCCTGCGCGGGAACCGGGGGCTTCGTTATCAAGCTGCGCGTGCTCAGCAGCCCAGCAGGCGGGAGCCGAGGTAGCCCTGGATCTGGTCCAGGGAGACGCGCTCCTGCTTCATGGTGTCGCGCTCGCGCACGGTCACCGCGTTGTCGTCGAGGGTGTCGAAGTCGACGGTGACGCAGAACGGCGTACCGATCTCGTCCTGACGCCGGTAGCGGCGGCCGATGGCGCCCGCGTCGTCGAACTCGATGTTCCAGTTCTTCCGCAGGTCCGCGGCGAGGCCCTTGGCCTTGGGCGACAGCTGCGGGTTGCGGGACAGCGGCAGGACCGCGACCTTGACCGGCGCCAGACGCGGGTCGAGACGCATCACGGCGCGCTTCTCCATGACGCCCTTGGCGTTGGGGGCCTCGTCCTCGTTGTAGGCGTCGAGGAGGAAGGCGAGCAGCGAACGGCCGACACCGGCCGCCGGCTCGATGACGTACGGCGTGTAGCGCTCGCCCTTTTCCTGGTCGAAGTACGACAGGTCCGTGCCGGAGGCCTTGGAGTGCGCCTTGAGGTCGTAGTCCGTGCGGTTGGCGACGCCCTCGAGCTCGCCCCACTCGCTGCCGCCGAAGCGGAAGCGGTACTCGATGTCAGCTGTGCGCTTGGAGTAGTGGGAGAGCTTCTCCTGCGGGTGCTCGAACCACCGCATGTTCTCCTCGCGCAGGCCCAGGCCGGTGTACCAGTTCCAGCGCTGCTCCATCCAGTACTCCTGCCACTGCTCGTCCTCGCCCGGCTTGACGAAGAACTCCATCTCCATCTGCTCGAACTCGCGCGTGCGGAAGATGAAGTTGCCCGGAGTGATCTCGTTCCGGAAGGACTTGCCCATCTGCGCGATGCCGAACGGCGGCTTCTTGCGCGAAGTCTGCTGCACCTGACCGAAGTTGGTGAAGATGCCCTGGGCGGTCTCGGGACGCAGGTAGGCGACGGAGCCGGAGTCCTGGGTCGGGCCGAGGTGCGTGGAGAGGAGGCCGGAGAACTGCTTGGGCTCGGTGAACGTGCCCTTGTTGCCGCAGTTGGGGCAGTTGAGGTCGGCGAGGCCGTTGACGGGCGGCTTGCCGTGCTTCTCCTCGTACGTCTCCTCCAGGTGGTCGGCCCGGTAGCGCTTGTGACAGGAGGTGCACTCGGTGAGCGGGTCGGAGAAGGTGGCGACATGGCCGGAGGCGACCCAGACCTCGGGGGCCAGGATGACCGAGGAGTCAATGCCGACGACGTCCTCGCGCGAAGTGACCATGTAGCGCCACCACTGGCGCTTGAGGTTCTCCTTCAGCTCGACGCCCAGCGGCCCGTAGTCCCAGGCGGCCTTCTGGCCCCCGTAGATCTCACTGCAGGGGTAGACGAAGCCACGGCGCTTGCTCAGGCTGACGATGGTGTCGATCTTGTCGGCGGCCACGGTGCTCTCTTCATTGCGACGGCGAAATGGGACAGGGGCGGCGCAAAGCGCCTCGATGGGGGGGCGGTGGTCGGGTGACGGGCGGGTGAATGCTTCAGATTACCGGCGGGCGCACCCCTTGGATCAAATCGGCGGGGGGTTAACGGGATCCGGACTGTGATCCGGGCATCTCATCGGCCTTGTTGACAATCGTTTCCAGTTTTGTTGAAAATGACTGTCATGAACGTACGCCGCCTCATACCCACGACCGCCGTCGCCGGAGCAGTCGCCCTCGGCCTCACCGCGCTCTCCGCATGCTCCTCCTCCGACGCGGCCGACAGCGCGGGCGGCGACAAGCTGAACGTGGTGGCGTCCTTCTACCCGATGCAGTTCCTGGCCGAGAGGATCGGCGGAACGCACGTCTCGGTCACGCAGCTGACCAAGCCGGGCGTCGAGCCGCACGACCTGGACCTCACCCCGCGCCAGATCGGCGGCCTGAGCGAAGCCGACTACATCCTGTTCCTCAAGGGCGTCCAGCCGGCCGTCGACGACGCGGTCGGCCAGGCCGGGGTCGAGAACACCGTGGACGCGGCCAAGCTCACCACGCTCGAGAACCACGGCGCCGAGGTCGAGGGTCACGACCACGGGCACGAGGAGGGCGAGGAGCACGCGCACGAGGGCGAGGAGGCGGGCACCGACCCGCACATCTGGCTGGACCCGGTGAAGTACGCGGAGGTCGCGAAGGGCGTCGGCAAGTCCCTGGAGAAGGCGGACCCCGACCACGCCGCGGATTACCGCAAGAACACGGACGCCCTGGTCAACGAGCTGAACGCGCTGAACACGACGTACGAAACCGGGCTGAGGAACACCGCCACCAAGACCTTCATCACCACCCACTCCGCCTTCGGGTACCTCGCCGAGCGCTACGGCCTGACCCAGGAGGGAATCGCCGGCATCGACCCCGAGGCCGAGCCCAGCCCCGCCCGGATCAACGAGATCCACGCCGTGGCGTCGAAGAACAAGGCCACCACCGTGTTCTTCGAGACGCTCGCCAGCGACAGGACCGCCAAGACGCTGGCCAAGGATCTCGGGCTGAAGACCGACGTCCTGGACCCGCTGGAGGGAATCACGGACTCCTCCAAGGGCGCTGACTACCTCGAGGTCATGAAGTCCAACCTGGCCGCGCTGCAGAAGGCTCTCGGCGCGAAGTGACCCCCACCCCGCCCGTACCAGCAGCACCGGAGGCGCTCATGCCCGAGCCCAGCAAGCCCGAACCCGTGATCAGCATGCGCGGAGCCACGGCGACGCTCGGGGCGCGCCCGGTGCTGCGCGGCGTCGATCTCACCGTCCACCGCGGTGAGGTCGCCGCGCTGCTCGGCGCCAACGGATCGGGCAAGTCCACGGCCGTGCGCTCCGCCATCGGCCAGGTCCCGCTCACCGGCGGCACCGTCGAACTGTTCGGCACCCCGCTGCGCCGCTTCCGCACGTGGGCCCGCGTCGGCTACGTACCGCAGCGCACCACGGCCGCCGGCGGCGTCCCCGCCACGGTCCGCGAGGTCGTCTCATCCGGGCGTCTGTCGCGTACGAAGCTGAGGCTGCCGGGCAAGGCGGACCGGGCGGCCGTCGACCGTGCCATCAAGCTCGTCGGACTCGCCGACCGGGCCAAGGACTCCGTGAACGCCCTCTCCGGCGGGCAGCACCAGCGGGTCCTGATCGCCCGGGCGCTGGCCTCCGAGCCGGAACTGCTGATCATGGACGAACCGATGGCCGGCGTCGACCTGGCCAGCCAGGAGGTCCTCGCCGACACGCTGCGCGAACAGGTCGCCGCCGGTACGACGGTGCTGCTCGTCCTGCACGAGCTCGGCGCGCTGGAACCGCTGATCGACCGGGCGATCGTGCTGCGCGACGGCTGCGTGACGCACGACGGACCGCCCCCCGAGGCCCTGGGCCAGCACGCGCTGCCCGGCCACGACCACGTACACCCCCACGCGGCCTCCGAGCCCGTCCGGACGGGACTGCTGACCTGATCATGGAATTCCTCACACCCCCCTTCATGCAGCGGGCCCTGATCGCGGCCGTCCTGGTCGGGATCACCGCCCCCGCCATCGGCATCTTCCTGGTCCAGCGCCGTCAGGCCCTGATGGGCGACGGCATCGGGCACATCGCGATGACCGGTGTCGGTCTCGGCTTCCTGCTCTCCACCAACCCCGTCTGGATGGCCACGCTCGTCGCCGTCGCGGGCTCGGTCGTCATGGAGCTGATCCGCTGGTACGGACGCACCCGCGGCGACATCGCCCTGGCCATGCTGTTCTACGGCGGCATGGCGGGCGGGGTGATGCTGATCAACCTCTCCGACACCGGCTCCAACGCCAACCTCACCTCGTTCCTCTTCGGCTCCCTGTCGACGGTCTCCGAGGAGGACGTCCGCGCGATCGTCGTGCTGGCCGCCTTCGTGGTGCTGGTGACGGTGGGGCTGCGGCGACAGCTGTTCGCGGTCAGCCAGGACGAGGAGTTCGCCCGGGTCACCGGCCTTCCGGTGCGGGCGCTCAATCTGCTGGTCGCCGTGACGGCCGCCGTGACGGTCACCGTGGCGATGCGGGTCGTCGGTCTGCTGCTGGTCAGCGCGCTGATGGTGGTCCCGGTCGCGGCGGCGCAGCAGATCTCGAAGTCCTTCAAGGTGACGTTCGTCCTGGCCGTCGTCATCGGTACGGCCGTGACCCTGACCGGCACCGTGACCTCGTACTACCAGGACGTACCGCCCGGCGCGACGATCGTGCTGCTGGCCATCGCCGTGTTCATCGCGCTGACCGCACTCGCCGCACCACTGGCCCGCAGGCGCGCCCGTGAACGCGGAGCGGACGGGTCCCAGTGCACCCTGGAGGTACCGAAGGCCCGCACGGCCACGGACGACGTCCATGTCTGACGTGTCGACCGTGCCGCCGGTACGGGCTGGCACAATGGCCCGACATACGTACGGGCGACATGAGGAGGAACCTGTGGCCACGGCGCCGATCAGTGGCACGAACGCGGCCCCGGTACGCGGCCGGTCCACCAAGCAGCGGGCGGCGGTCGCCGCGGCGCTGGACGAGGTGGACGAGTTCCGCAGCGCCCAGGACCTGCACGATGTGCTCAAGCACCGGGGCGATTCCGTCGGGCTGACGACGGTCTACCGCACCCTGCAGTCCCTCGCCGACGCGGGCGAGGTCGACGTCCTGCGGACGACGGACGGCGAGGCCGTCTACCGGCGCTGCTCGACGGGGGACCACCACCACCATCTGGTGTGCCGGATCTGCGGCAAGGCCGTCGAGGTCGAGGGGCCTGCGGTGGAGCAGTGGGCCGAGACGATCGCCTCGCAGCACGGCTACGTGAACGTGGCCCACACGGTGGAGATCTTCGGGACCTGCGCGGAGTGCGCGTCACCCACCGAGTAGGCCGTCCGCCCCGGAGGTCCTCCGGGGCTCTCCCCGGAGGGCTCAGACTCTCGTCAGGTGGCGGTCGAGTATTCCGCGCAGCCGGTCGACCGCGGTCGGGCCGTCGGCCCCGCGCTTGGCGAGCAGGGTCACCGCGGTGGCGTTGCGATCGTCACTGAGCAGGACGAAGAGCTCGTCGGTCTCCAGGTACCGGGGCTGTGCGGCCCAGCCCGAGGAACCGCTGGAGTGGTCCATGGTCACGGTCACACCGTCCTCGTCCACCCGGACGCGGGCCTCACCCTGCCGCTTGACGTAACCCCACACCTGACGGGCCATCAGCCACGGGGTCAGGAACATCAACGGGCCCGTGATTCCCGCCAGCGCGTACATCGGCAGCGGGAAGTCGACCCCTAGCCCCGCCTCCAGCGCCACCAGCACGGCCGCCAGCACCAGCAGCAGCACTCCGAGCAGCCGGCTGCGCCTGCCATCCGCGCTGACCCTGCTGCGGGCCCGCAGCGCGTTCGTGCAGTCCCGGGCGGTCAGCCGGAACCTCAGCTCGACCGCCCCCCGCTCCACGACGTCCGGTTCCTGCGGCACGGCCCCTCCCCTGCTCGACGGGCCATGATCGTACAGGCCGGTCAGACGGCCGGTCCCTGCCCCGTCGCCGCCTCTTCCTCGGCGCCGCCGAAACGGCGGTCGCGCCGGGCGAACTCCAGGCAGGCGCGCCACAGGTCCCGGCGGTCGAAGTCCGGCCACAGGACGTCCTGGAAGACCATCTCGGCGTACGCGCTCTGCCAGATCAGGTAGTTGGACGTGCGCTGCTCGCCGCTGGGACGTACGAAGAGGTCGACGTCCGGCATGTCCGGGTAGTAGATGTACTTCGCGAACGTCTTCTCGTTGACCTTCGACGGGTCGAGCTTCCCTGCCGCGACGTCCTGCGCGATGCGCTGCGCGGCGTCGGCGATCTCGGCGCGGCCACCGTAGTTGACGCAGAAGTACAGCGTCATCCTGTCGTTGTCCTTCGTCTGCTCCTGGGCGACCTGGAGCTCCTGGACGACGGACTTCCACAGCTTCGGCATGCGGCCGACCCAGCGGATCCGGATGCCGAGCTCGTCCATCTCGTCGCGGCGGCGGCGGATGACGTCGCGGTTGAAGTTCATCAGGAACTTCACCTCGTCCGGCGAGCGCTTCCAGTTCTCGGTGGAGAAGGCGTACAGCGAGAGGTTCTTGACGCCCATCTCGATGCAGCCCTTGAGGACGTCCATGACGACGCCCTCGCCGACCTTGTGGCCCTCGGTGCGCGGGAGGCCCCGCTCCTTGGCCCAGCGGCCGTTGCCGTCCATCACGACCGCGACGTGCTTGGGAACCAGCTCGCCGGGGATCTTCGGCGGGGTGGCACCGGAGGGGTGCGGCTCGGGGGTCTTGTACTCGCGCCGGCTACGGCCACCGAGAATCCCGCGTACTGCCATGAGCTCTCTCGTCTCCCTGTGTCACTTTTCCACGTACCGCAGCGAGCGCAGCCCGCGCTCCAGATGCCAGTGCAGGTAGGCGGACACCAGTCCGCTGCCCTCCCTGACATGACGCGCCTCGGACGCGTCCGCCGTCTCCCAGTCACCGGTGAGCAGTGCGCTCAGCAGCTCGAGGGCCTCCGCTGAGGGTACGACGCTGCCGGGTACCCGGCAGTCGCCGCATATGACGCCGCCCGCCGCGACGGAGAAGAACCGGTTCGGACCGGGCATTCCGCACTTGGCGCAGTCGTCGAAGCTGGGGGCGTAGCCGTTGACGGCGAGGGAACGCAGCAGGAACGCGTCGAGGATGAGGTTCGGCGCGTGCTCGGCGCGCGAGAGGGTGCGCAGCCCGCCCACCAGCAGCAGGTACTGCTGGACCGCGGGCTCGCCCTCGTGGTCGGTGAAGCGCTCTGCGGTCTCCAGCATCGCGGTGCCCGCGGTGTAGCGGCCGTAGTCGGAGACGATTCCGCCGCCGTACGGGGCGATCGTCTCGCTCTGGGTGCACAGGGGAAGACCGCGGCCGATCAGCTCGCTGCCGCGTGCGAAGAACTGCACGTCCACATGGGAGAAGGGTTCGAGCCGCGCCCCGAACTTGGACTTGGTGCGCCGCACCCCGCGCGCGACGGCGCGCACCCGGCCGTGGCCGCGGGTCAGGATCGTGATGATCCGGTCGGCCTCGCCCAGCTTCTGCGTACGCAGCACGACGCCGTCGTCCCGGAACAAGCTCATGCGCCCATTGTCGCCCACCGGGACGACCGTCCGTCGGCGGTCCTCATTCCTGGTTGCTCGCGGGTACGACGAGGCCGGACTCATAGGCGATGATCACGAGTTGTGCCCGGTCCCGGGCGCCCAGCCTGCCCATGATCCTGCTCACATGTGTCTTCGCGGTGAGCGGGCTGAGCCCCAGGGTCTCGGCGATCTCCGTGTTGTTCAGTCCGCGCGCGACGAGGCCGAGGACCTGGCGCTCGCGGTCCGAGAGACGGTCCGGGCCGCCGGTCACCGCGGTGTCGGGCGCGCGGGGGGCGCTGAGCACCCGGGCGATGAGCCGTGCGGTCGGGCCCGGGGAGAGCAGGGCCTCGCCCGCGGCCACCGTCCTGATGGCGGCGAGGAGCTCGGCGGGCCGGGTGTCCTTGACCAGGAAGCCGGACGCGCCCGCGCGCAGGGCCTCCACGACGTGGTCGTCGGTGTCGTACGTCGTCAGCACGAGGACCTTGACCCCGGCGAGGTCCTCGTCGGCGGCGATGCGGCGGGTGGCCTCGATGCCGTCGAGTTCGGGCATGCGGATGTCCATGACGACGAGGTCGGCCCGTGCCGAGCGGGCCTTCTCGACCGCTTCGAGGCCGGTGCCGGCCTCGGCGACGACGGTCATGCCGGGGTCGGACCCGACGAGCATCGCGAAGGCGGCCCTGACGAGGGTCTGGTCGTCGGCGAGCAGGACCCGGATCATCGCGCGGTCCCCCCGGTGACGGCGTTGACGGTCGCACGCCCCGCGTCGCGGGGTCCGGACGGCGAGCCGTCCCGTGGTCCGGGCAGCGGCAGCACCGCAGCGACTTCGAAGCCGCCCCCGGGAAGGGGTCCCACGGTCAGTGTGCCGCCCGAACTGCGTGCGCGTTCCCGCATCCCCACGACGCCGAACCCGGGCCCGGAGCCGCCCGTACCGGAGCTCTCCCGCCCCGCGCCGTCGTCGGTGACCGTGACCCGCAGGGCCGGACTGCCGGGATCCGGTTCCACGGCGACCCTGATCCGCACCCCCGGCCCCGCGTGCCGCACGGCGTTCGTCAGGGACTCCTGCACGATCCGGTACGTGGCGGCGCCGGTCGCCGGGGCGATCCCCTCCGCCGGATCCCGTACGGAGAGCTCCACCGTCGCTCCTGCCGCCTCGGCAGCCCGTACGAGACCGGGCAGGGCGACCAGGCCGGGCAGCGGCCCGTCGCTCTCGTGGGAGTCCGCGCGCAGGACCTGGAGGGTGGTGCGCAGTTCGGCGCGGGCCTCCCGGCAGGTCCCCGCGATGTCGTCGAGGGCCCGCGCGACGGCTTCGCGGTCCAGGCGCTCCGGGTCGACGGTCAGGATGTGCGAGGCCACGGAGGTCTGCACCCCGATGACGGTGATGCTGTGGGCCAGGAGATCGTGCAGGTCGCGTGCGATGCGCAGCCGTTCCTCGGTGACTCTGCGCCGGGCCTCCTCCTCCCTGGTGCGCTCGGCCCGTTCCGCGCGCTCCACCATGGAGGCGACGTACCTGCGGTAGAACCGCACGTCCACGCCGAAGAACAGCACGGCGATGATCCAGCCGGAGATCCGCAGCAGTTCGAGCCCCTGGTGGGCGTCGATGGCCGACACGACGGACACCATCGCGCCGAGCACGACGCCGCCGGTGAGCAGGGTGCGCAGGGGACGGCCGGTCACCGCCACGGTGTAGAGCGCGATGAAGGTCTGCGGCATCGGTGCCGTGTGGGCGTTGTCCATCCCGTGGTAGGCCATGAGGACCGGGATCATCGCGAGCAGGACGACGACGGGGTTGCTGCGGCGCCACACCAGCGGGACGGCACCGGCCAGGAGCAGGACCCAGCCGAGCGCGTCGGGGACCCGTCCGTCGTCGGTGACGAGGGCGAGCACGACGGACAGCGCACCGGCGCCCCCCGCGATGAGGGCGTCGGTGCGCAGCTTGTGCGGCGCGTCCATGGGGTCGCGGTTGACGACGGCCAGGACGCGCTCGCCGCGGCGCGTGGTTCGGGTTGCGGACACGCTGCCATCCTCGGTCAGTTGCGCGGTTCCCGTCAGCGGGTCGCTGTGAGTTCCGGTGTGCGGGGGCGGTCCGCGGCGGGCCTGCGGCCGAGGGCGCCCGGCCACCACACCCGGTGTCCCAGGGCCACGCTCGCCGAGGTCACCAGGTAGGTGCGTACGAGGAAGGTGTCCAGGAGCACACCGACCGCGATGACGAAGCCCATCTCGACCAGGGCCGTCATCGGCATGCTCGTGAGCACACCGAAGGTGGCCGCGAGCACCAGCCCCGCCGAGGCGATGACCCCGCCGGTCGTGCGCAGGGCGGTGAGCGCGGCGGCCGTCGGTTCGGCTCCGGAGAGGCATTCCTCCCGCATCCGGTGCAGGAGGAAGATCCCGTAGTCGACGCCGAGCGCCACCAGGAAGACGAAGGACAGCAGGGGGAGCCCGGGGTCGGTGCCCTCGAGGCCGAGGAGCGGCTCGAAGAGAAGTCCCGCGATACCGAGCGAGGCTCCCCAGACCGCGACGACGGCGGCGACGAGCAGCAGCGGGGCGACGAGGCTCCGCAGCAGCACGACCAGGATCAGCAGGACGCAGAGGATGACGAACGGTACGACGAGCTTCAGGTCGCGGGCGCTGGTCCTCTCCAGGTCCATCTGCTGGGCGCTGGGCCCGCCCACATGGCTGCCCTCCAGAGCGCCGCGCAGGGCAGCGATGGTGGCCTGCTCCCCCGCCGATTCGGGCGGGTCCTGTGCGGTGACGGACAGCTCCGTCCAGCCGCCGCCGCTGCGGCCGCGCTCGGCGGCCGCGACGCCGTCGGTCGTACGGGCCGTCGCCAGCATGTCGTCCGCCCGGCCGGAGGGGGCGATCACGGTGATCGGCTGGGTGGAGCGCTCGGGATAGGCGGCGGAGAGGGTCTCCATCGCGGTGATCGACTCGGGCTTGCTGGTGAAGGAGTCCTCCTGTTTGAGGTCGCCCGGCATGCTGAACACGCCGAGCGCGAGTGCGCCTAGCAGCACTCCTCCGGAGGCGAGCACGGCGATCGGCCTGCGTCCGGCGGAGCTGCCCATCGCGGCGAAGAGCGACCGGCGCTGCTTGGGCGTGCCGCCGTACGCGGGAACGAGCGGCCAGAAGACGCGGCGGCCCAGGAGCACGAGGATCGCCGGCAGCAGGGTCATCATGGCGAAGAGGGCGCACAGCACCCCGACGGCCGCGATGGGGCCCATGCCCCGGCTGCTGTTGAGGTCGGCGGCGAGCAGGCACAGGAGCCCCGCGGCGACGGTGCCCGAGGAGGCGACGACAGCGGGCCCGCAGCCGCGCAGGGCGGCGGCCATGGCGTCGTGGGGCCGTGCCCGACGGCCCAGTTCCTCGCGGTAGCGGGCCACGAGCAGCAGGGCGTAGTCGGTGCCCGCGCCGAAGACCAGGATGGTCATCACCCCCGAGCTCTGACCGCTGACGGTGATGTCGAAGCCCCGGTTGAGCCCGTACACCACCGCCATCGACAGGACGTCGGCGATCCCTGCGACGACCAGGGGCACCAGCCACAGGAACGGGCTGCGGTAGATCACGATCAGCAGGATCGCGACAACGGCGACGGTCGTGTAGAGCAGCGGACCGTCCAGGGACGTGTAGACCTCCTGGGCGTCGGTGATCAGCGCCCCCGGGCCGCCGACCTCGACGCTCAGCCCACCGCCTCCCTCGGCGGTCCCGCGCACCGCGTCGACGAACGCGGCCCTGGCTTCCTCGTCCTGGCCCGGTTCGGTCGAGGAGACCGGGAACATCAGGGTCGTGCCGTCCTCGGACGGTACGCCGCGCGGGGTGGCGGTGAGTGTGTGGTCGCGTGCGACCGCGGCGGTCTGTTCGCTCGCCGTGTCCCGGTCGGCCGCGGTGAGTCCGCCGTCCCGGTGGTAGACGAGGACGAGGTCGGTGGACTCTCCGCCGGGCAGCGTGTCCTGGATCTTCGCGACCTGGGTGGAGTCCGCGCCCGCCGGCAGATAGTCGACGGCGCGGTCACGCTGTACGTCGCCGAGGCTGCCCGCGAACGGCCCCACGACGGCCATCAGCGCGACCCAGAAGGCGACGATCACCCAGGGCACCGCCTGGCGCAGCCGTGATCCGCGCGCGGGCCGCGGTCGCCCGGCGCTCATTTCCGTTTCGGCCCTCATGACGGGGCCCTCCCCTCCTGGACGGTGTCGGTCCTGTCCAGACTCCCGTCCGGGGAAGGCCGATTCGTCGCACGCGGGAGGGACATCACCGCTACTGCCGGGGGTGGCCCACAGCCTCCGGTACTCCCTGGGGAGTACCGGAGCTCAGAGGTCCGCCGAGGGGCGCACGCGCGGCAGCCGGCGGTACAGGGCGTACGCGCGGATCCGGGGCCTACGAAGGCGTACGCGCGGCTGCCGCGAGCAGTTCGGCGGTGTCGCCGGGGCAGAGCTGGAGCGCGCCGCCCACCGTCGTCAGCACCTCGCGTTCGGCCGGGCTGTACGGGCCGTCGGCGAGCGCGATCCTGGCGCCCTGCAGCAGGACCGTCTCGCGTCCGGCCACGGCCAGATGCGGGGCGAGCGGCTTCAGCACCTCGTGCAGTTCGATGGCGAGGGCGGCGCCGCAGGCCTCGGCCGCGGGATCGGTGCCGTCGCCCTGCCCGGTGTCCGCCGCGAGCACCTCGACGATGGTGAAGAGCTGTTCCTGGGTGCAGTCGTCGAGTCCGGCGTCGCGGACGGTGGCCGCCGCGGCCTCCAGGACCGTACGGGAAGTGGTTCCGCCCGCGGCGAGCACGGCGAGCGTGACGGTGTGCACGGCTTCGCGGAGCATGGCGGAGAACCGGGTGGTGGTGGGGTGCTCGAGGGTGTCGGTCGGGAAGTGGGCCCGGCAGGCGGCGCATTCGATCACGGGGCCGGTGCCGCCGCGCCGCAGCAGCGGCAGGCCGAGCACGGTGAAGCGGTTCCGGCCGCTCAGACGCCGGTAGTTGCGGTCGCCTCCGCAGCCGGGGCAGAAGAACTCACCGTCACCCGTGGTGTCCCATACGGTGCGGATGCCGTAGATACGCAGTCTTATGGCGCGTTGTCCTTTGACCGACCGCACGTCGCACACCTCCGTAACGCTCCGGCAACATTGCCGCGTTGGACGTGATGTTAGCCACATGCGTGATGTGGCGTCAGCATCCCGGATGTCACAACACCCGGAGATGGCCGAACCCCGCCCACCCTCGGCGGGTGGGCGGGGCTCCTGAACCGGGTGGTTCCCCTACTTCTCGGACGTATCTCCGAAGGGTCGTCGGAGCCGTCAGCGCGTCGCGCGGTTGACCGCGGAGACGACCGCCTTGAGCGAGGCGCGCGTGGTGTTGGCGTCGATACCGATGCCCCACAGCACCTTGCCGTCGATCGCGCACTCGATGTAGGAGGCCGCCTGGGCGCTCGCGCCCTCGCTCATCGTGTGCTCGGTGTAGTCCAGCAGACGCGCGTCGATGCCGATGGCCTGCAGCGCTTCGAAGAACGCGGAGATCGGACCGTTGCCGGTACCGGTCAGCACGGTGTCCGAGCCGTCGACGGTCGCCTGGACGGTGAGCGTGTCCTTGCCGTCCGTGTCGGTCGTCGTCTGGCCGGAGCGGATCTGTACGCGGCCCCAGGCGTTGTCCGGGTTGGGCAGGTACTCGTCCCGGAACGTCGACCAGATCTGGTTCGGTGTGACCTCGCCGCCCTCGGCGTCGGTCTTGGCCTGAATGATCCGGGAGAACTCGATCTGCATCCGGCGGGGCAGGTCCAGCTTGTGGTCGTTCTTCAGGACGTAGGCGATTCCGCCCTTGCCGGACTGCGAGTTGACCCGGATGACGGCCTCGTACGAGCGGCCGACGTCCTTCGGGTCGATCGGCAGGTACGGCACGGCCCACTCGATGTCGTCCACCGTCCTGCCCTGGGCGGCCGCGTCGGCCTCCATGGCGTCGAAGCCCTTCTTGATGGCGTCCTGGTGGGAGCCGGAGAAGGCGGTGTAGACCAGGTCGCCCGCGTAGGGGTGGCGCGGGTGGACCTCCATCTGGTTGCAGTACTCGGACGTGCGGCGGATCTCGTCGATCTGCGAGAAGTCGATCTGCGGGTCCACACCCTGGGAGAACAGGTTCATGCCCAGCGTGACCAGGTCGACGTTCCCGGTGCGCTCGCCCTGGCCGAACAGGCAGCCCTCGATGCGGTCCGCGCCCGCCATGACGGCCAGCTCGGCGGCGGCGACGGCGGTACCGCGGTCGTTGTGCGGGTGGACCGACAGGCAGACGTGCTCGCGGCGGCTCAGGTTGCGGGACATCCACTCGAACCGGTCCGCGTGCGTGGACGGCGTCGAACGCTCCACGGTGGCGGGCAGGTTCAGGATGATCTCGCGGCCCTCCTCCGGCTGCCAGACGTCACAGACGGCCTCGCAGACCTCCAGGGCGAAGTCCAGCTCGGTGTCGGTGAAGATCTCCGGGCTGTACTGGTAGCCGAAGATCGTCTCGTCGCCCAGGATCTTGTCCGCGTACTCCATGACCAGCCGGGTGCCGTCCACGGCGATCTGCTTGACCTGCTCCTTCGAGCCGCGGAAGACCACACGGCGGAAGGTGGGCGCGGTGGCGTTGTACAGGTGGACGGTGGCGCGGCGGGCGCCGACCAGCGACTCGACGGTCCGCTCGATCAGTTCCTCGCGGGCCTGCGTCAGGACGGAGATCGTCACGTCCTCGGGGATCGCGCCCTCTTCGATGATGGAGCGCACGAACGCGAAGTCGGTCTCGCCGGAGGACGGGAAGCCGACCTCGATCTCCTTGTAGCCCATGCGTACGAGCAGGTCGAACATCTCGCGCTTGCGGGCCGGGGACATCGGGTCGATCAGCGCCTGATTGCCGTCGCGCAGATCGGTGGACAGCCAGCGGGGCGCCCGGGTGATTCGGTTGTCCGGCCACGTGCGGTCGGAGATGTCCACCGCCTCGTACCCGCGGTACTTGTGGACCGGCATCCCGGACGGCTTCTGGAGCTGCGTCGCGTTGGTGACCGGAGTGGGGCCGTTGACGGGGGCGGCCGCGTCGTCGGCGTCCACGGAATCAGCGGCGTTCACAGCGGGATTTACGGCAGTCATCGCGTAGGGCTCCTCGGAGGTCCAGCAGGGGCGGCCGACTGTGTCGCTGCAACAGCGAACTCCGCGGGGAGGGAGCCGGCCTACGACTACAGGCCCTCGCCGCGGCAGCTAAGAAGGAGCAGCCCGAAACGCATGATGCGGCAAGACTAACCGAGAGGCGCCTGATGCGTGGGTCCGTATCAGTATGCGGGATCGGATCACCGTGAGGGCAAAACAGTGACTCATCACTCCATTTCGTCAATCACCATCGCAACCAGTGACAGTGCTGTCACGGAGTGCCACAGTCATTCGCATGCAGCCTCGACCGAACAACGGGTTCCACCCCGTCTTCTGCACCATCGTGCCGCCCCATCTCCTCGACAAGCTGTCCCAGGCCGACGACCCGCGCCTGGCCGGCCCCGCACGCCGCACCCTGCGGGCCGACGCGGCCCGGCGCGACCGTCGCCGGATGACCGCGTTGGCCTACACACCCGAGGTCCCGAGCACGTCGGACCCGGTCCCCTCCAAGCCGCACCGGACCCTGTACGACTGCCGCCACGGCACGGACCTGCCGGGCCACCTGGTCCGTGACGAGGGCGACGAGGCCACTCAGGACGCCGGCGTCAACCGTGCGTACGCGGGCCTCGGCGCCACCTTCGAGCTGCTCCTCATGGCGTACGGCCGCAGCTCGATCGACGGCAAGGGGCTGCCACTGATCGGCTCCGTGCACTACGACGACAAGTACAACAACGCGTTCTTCGACGGCGAGCAGATGGTCTTCGGCGACGGGGACGGCGAGATCTTCCTCGACTTCACCGTCGCCATCGACGTGATCGCCCACGAGCTGGCGCACGGGCTGACCCAGCACACGGCCAACCTGGCCTACCAGGGCCAGTCGGGCGCGCTCAACGAATCGGTGTCCGACGTGTTCGGCTCCCTGGTCAAGCAGTACTCGCTCGGCCAGAGCGCGGAACAGGGTGACTGGCTGATCGGCGCGGGACTGCTCGCGCCCCGTGTCAGCGGGGTCGCGCTGCGCTCGATGAAGGCTCCGGGCACGGCGTACGACGACGACGTCCTCGGCAAGGACCCGCAGCCCGCGTCGATGGACGACTACATCGTGACGGACGAGGACAACGGCGGGGTGCATCTCAACTCCGGCATCCCGAACCGCGCGTTCTACCTGCTGGCCACGGCGCTCGGCGGCAACGCGTGGGAGCGGGCCGGCCAGATCTGGTTCGACGTCCTGACCGGGGGCGCTCTGGCCCAGGACGCGGAGTTCGCGGACTTCGCCCGGCTGACGGTCACCGCGGCGCGGAGCCGCTTCGGGGAGGGCGACGAGGCGGAGGCGGTGCTCA
This sequence comes from Streptomyces sp. NBC_00887, assembly GCF_045207585.1. Taxonomy (NCBI): domain Bacteria; kingdom Bacillati; phylum Actinomycetota; class Actinomycetes; order Kitasatosporales; family Streptomycetaceae; genus Streptomyces; species Streptomyces sp. NBC_00887. The sequence continues at coordinate 7,363,663 of NZ_CP108788.1, read as the reverse complement.
AGGCGTGGTCGGAGGTCGGCGTTCCGACCAGATGAGCGGGTAGGAGCCGGGCAGGTACGAGCGGATCAGACAGGAGCCGGTGCGCGATGCGGATTCAGGTGAGCCGGACCGGCGGGTTCGCCGGCATCGCACGCCGGGGCGAGGTCGACACCTCGGGGCGGCCCGACGCCGCGGAGTGGGAGACCCTCGCCGAGGCCGCGCTGGCCGCGGGCCGGGACGGTCCGCCCGCAGGCGTGCCGGACGGCTTCCGCTACCGGATCACGGTCGGCGACCGGACCGTCCACTGCGCGGACCCCCGCCTGACCGAGGCGCAGCGCACGCTGATCGCGCGGATCCTCAGGGAAGGCGCGTAGGCCGGGCGCCCCGGAGAGCGCCGGCACGGGCGGCCCGCCCGCCCGTGCTGCTCAGAAACCGAGCTTGCGCAGCTGCTTGGGATCCCGCTGCCAGTCCTTGGCGACCTTCACGTGCAGGTCCAGGAAGACCGGCGTGCCCAGCAGTGCCTCGATGTGCTTGCGCGACTTCGTGCCGACGTCCTTCAGCCGCTGGCCCTTGGGGCCGATGATGATGCCCTTCTGGCTGGGGCGCTCGATGTAGACGTTCGCGTGGATGTCGAGCAGCGGCCTGTCCGCGGGGCGGTCCTCGCGGGGCAGCATCTCCTCGACGACGACCGCGATGGAGTGCGGCAGCTCGTCCCGTACGCCTTCGAGCGCGGCCTCCCGGATCAGTTCCGCGACCATGACCATCTCGGGCTCGTCGGTGAGGTCGCCCTCCGGGTAGAGCGGGGGGCTCTCGGGGAGCAGCGGGGCGATCAGGTCGGCCAGCAGGCCGACCTGCTGGTCCTTGACCGCGGAGACCGGGATGATCTCCGCCCACTCGAAGCCGTACTCCTCGCCCGCGCGGGAGACGGCCAGCAGCTGCTCGGCGAGCGCCTTGGACCCGACCAGGTCGGTCTTGGTGATGATCGCGATCTTCGGGGTCTTCTTGATCCCGGCGAGTTCCTTGATGATGAACTTGTCGCCGGGGCCGAGCTTCTGGTCGGCGGGCAGGCAGAAGCCGATGACGTCGACCTCGGCCCAGGTGGTCCGTACGACGTCGTTCAGCCGCTCCCCGAGCAGTGTGCGCGGCTTGTGGAGACCCGGCGTGTCCACCAGGATCAGCTGCGCGTCCGCACGGTGCACGATGCCTCGCACCGTGTGCCGGGTGGTCTGGGGGCGGTTGGAAGTGATCGCCACCTTCTGACCGACCAGAGCGTTCGTGAGGGTGGACTTGCCCGCGTTGGGGCGGCCCACGAAGCAGGCGAAGCCGGCCCGGTGGGGGGCGTTGTTCTCAGCCTGCTGCGCAGCAGCTTCTGTGTTCGGTCGAGCGCTCATGGCGCCCATTCTCCCCGATCCCGGCGGCGGCGTTGCACAGCAGGGCGCATCGGCCCCTGTTCAGCCCGCGGCGACCGTGGTCCGCAGCGTGCCGTCCGGCCCGGCGAGCAGCACGGGCGTGTCGGGTCCGCCCAGGTCACGGACGGCGGCCCGGTCCTCGGCCGAGGGTGCTTCCGCCGAGGAGACGATCGCGGCGGCCTCCAGGGAGGTTGCCCCGCCGGCCACCGCCATCGCGACGGCGGTCTGCAGCGCACTGAGCTTCAGCGAGTCCAGGGCGACGGTGCCCGCGGCGTAGGTGCGTCCCGTCTCGTCCCGTACCGCGGCGCCCTCCGGCACTCCGTTGCGGGCGCGGACGCTGCGGGCCAGCGTGACGATCTTGCGGTCCTCGGGTCCGAGGTCGGTGCTGTCGGTCATGTGCTGAGCATACGAAGCGGGAGGGCACCCGCTCCGCAACGGGGTCCGGTCACCCGGCTACGGGGTACATCGCGCCGCGCCGCCCCTCGGGCGAGGCCAGCCACTGGAGCTTGGCCTCCGTACCCGTGTCGGGCAGCGGAGTGTGCAGCACGATCACCAGGTCCGGGCGGGCCGGGACCCGCAGCTGCGTGGACTCCACGCTGAGTGTGCCGACGAGCGGATGCTGCAGTTCCTTGCGGACCTGGCCGCCGGGGGCGACGTCGCGCTGGTCCCAGAGCGCGGCGAATTCGGTGCTGAGCCTCCTCGCCTCCGCGACGACGGCACGGAACCCGTCGTCCTCGGGGTGGTCCGAGCAGGCGGCCCGGAACTGCGCCACGACCTGGGAGGCGATCAGCTCCCACTGTGTCGACCTCGCCCGGTACACCGGGTCGGTGAAGAAGGCGATCATGCAGTTCTGCACGATGCCGGGACGCATGCCGAGCACCGCCGAAGCCGCGTCGTTGTAGAGCACGGTGTTCCAGTACCGGTCCATGATGTGGGCCGGGAAGGGCATCCAGGCGTCGATGAGCCGGGTGAGACCCGCGCACATGTCGCGGTCGGCCGGATCGACCTCGGGCGCGGGCGGGTTGAGGCCTGCCAGGACGTAGAGGTGGCGGCGTTCCGCGCTGTTGAGCCGCAGCACCCGGGCCACGGAGTCCAGGACCTGGGGCGACACGGTGATGTCGCGGCCCTGCTCCAGCCACTGGTACCAGGAGACGCCGACGCCCGCGAGGACGGCGACCTCCTCGCGGCGCAGCCCGGGGGTACGCCTGCGCGCCCCGCCGTCCGGCAGTCCGGCCTCGGCCGGGGTGACCCTGGCCCTGCGGCTCATCAGGAACTCCCGCAGCTCGGCAAGGCGGTGCGCCTTGTCGTCGGCGGTACCGCGGGCCGTGGTGCTGTTCCGGGCCGGTGAGGCCACGTACTCCCCCTGGTGTCCGTGCGTGCGTGCGCCTGCCTGGTGGTGCGGCCAACAGGATAAGTTCCCGCTCCCCACGGATATTCCTGCGACGCCAGGCTGTCGCACATGGCGATCGAAACCCCAACCACCGCACCCGTCGGCACCGCTGACGCCGTGAACCCCGAACCGCCCCGGCTCTCGGGGCGGGCCCGTCTCGTGCTCTTCGTGCTGTGCGCCGCCCAGTTCATGGTGGCGCTCGACTTCTCCGTCCTGAACGTGGCGCTGCCCGTCCTCGGCAAGGATCTGGGGCTCAGCACGTCGGGGCTCCAGTGGGCCGTCACGGCGTTCGCCCTGCCGTCCGGCGGCTTCCTGCTGCTCTTCGGCCGGATCGCCGACCTCTACGGCAGGCGCAGGCTGTTCCTCACCGGACTCGCCCTGTTCGGGGCGTCCTCACTGCTGGCGACGCTGGCCTGGGACCCCGCGTCCTTCCTCGCGGGACGGGCGCTGCAGGGGCTCGGCGCGGCCGTGATCGTGCCGACCGGGATGTCGCTGCTGACGACGACGTTCCCTGAGGGCCCGCTGCGGGACCGGGCCCTGGGCATCAGCGGCACACTGCTCTCTCTGGGCTTCACCGTCGGCATGGTGGCGGGCGGTGTGCTCACCGACACGCTCGGCTGGCGCTCCACGATGGGGCTCCTGGCCCTCGCCTCGGTGATCGTGCTCGTCCTGGCACCGAAGGTGCTCGCCGAGTCGCGTACGCCGGACCGGCCGAAGCTGGACGTGCCGGGTGCCGTGACCGTCACCGGCGGTCTGCTCGCGCTGATCTACTCGCTGTCGACGGCGGCCCAGCGCGGCTTCGGCGATGCGGACGTCCTGGTCACGCTCGCCGTGGGGGTGGCGCTCCTGGCGGCCTTCGGGATCGTCGAGTCCCGTTCGGCGGCCCCGCTGGTCTCTCTTCCGATGCTGCGCCGCCGCACGGTGGCGTTCGGCAACCTGGGCGGTCTGGCGACCTTCTCGATGATGAGCACCGTCGTCTTCGTCCTGACCCTGTACCTCCAGGAGGTGCTGGGGCTCTCCGCCTTCGGGACGGGGCTGGTCTTCGGCGTGCAGGGCATCGCCTCGGTGGCGGCGGGGATGTACGCGTCGAGGGTCATCGGCCGCTTCGGAGCCCGCCCGACCCTGGTCGTCTCGCTGCTCGGTCAGGGCCTGTTCATAGGGGCGCTGCTCGGTCTGGGTGAGAACTCGGGTGTCCTGCTCGCGACGGTGGCCGTCTCGCTGGCCAGCATGTTCCACCTGGGCGCGATCATCGCGTACGGGGTGACGGTGACGTCCGGCGTCCCGGACGAGGAGCAGGGCCTGGCGACCGGTCTGGTCACCACGACCCAGCAGGTCGGGATCACGGTCGGCATCCCGCTGCTGGGCGTGCTCGCCACGACGCAGGGCACGCTGTTCGACGGCGTGCGGCTGGTGGTGGCTGCCGCCGCGGTGATCCTGGTGGCTGCGGGTGCGGCGGCGGGTGCGGGTCTGCGGCGCGCGGGCTGAGCGCCGTCCTACGGCCGGTCCAGCTTCAGGCGTTCCGCCTTGGGGAGACCGGCCACCACCAGGTCGTAACTGTCCTCGATGAGCTCCCGGACCGTCCGGCCCGGGAGCCCGGAGACCGTCACCGTGTTCCAGTGCCGCTTGTTCATGTGCCAGCCGGGGACGATCGCGGCGTACTTCTCCCGGAGGCGTACGGCGTCGTCCGGGTCGCACTTGAGGTTGACCGTCAGCGGCCGTGCGTCCAGCGCGCTGAGGGCGAACATCTTCCCGAGGACCTTGAAGACGGAGGTCTCGGGGCCGAAGGGGAACTCCTCGGCACTCGCGTTGAACTCCAGGCAGAACGCCCGCAACTCCTGGGGAGTCATCCCGATTCCGTTCCCTCCGGTTCCACCAGCACCGTGACGATCTTGTTCCGGCGGCCCGCCGGGGACTCAGCGGTGAGCCGGAGCCGACGGCCGTCGGGCAGGTCGACCGCCGAGGAGGCTCCGGCGATCGGGACCCGCCCGAGCGCCTTCGCCAGCAGACCGCCGACCGTCTCCACGTCCTCGTCGTCGTACTCGTCGAGGTCGAACAGGTCCCCGAGGTCGCCGATGTCGAGCCGCGCGGTCACCCGGTAGCAGCCGTTCTCCAGCTCCTGGACCGGCGGGAGTTCACGGTCGTACTCGTCGGTGATCTCGCCGACGATCTCCTCGAGGATGTCCTCGATGGTGACGATGCCCGCCGTGCCGCCGTACTCGTCGATGACGACCGCGACGTGGCTGCGGTCCTGCTGCATCTCGCGCAGCAGGTCACCGGCGTTCTTCGTGTCGGGTACGAACGCGGCGGGGCGCATCGCCGTGGAGACCAGGTCGGACTCCGCGTCCCGGTTGACGTGCGTCTTGCGGACAAGGTCCTTGAGGTAGACGACGCCGACGATGTCGTCCTCGTTCTCCCCGGTGACCGGGATCCGCGAGAAGCCGGAGCGCAGGGCGAGGGTCAGTGCCTGGCGGACCGTCTTGTAGCGCTCTATGCAGACCAGGTCGGTGCGGGGCACCATCACCTCGCGGACGAGGGTGTCGCCGAGCTCGAAGACCGAGTGCACCATGCGGCGTTCCTCGTCCTCGATGAGCGACTCCTGCTCGGCGAGGTCGACCATCGCGCGCAGTTCGGCCTCACTGGCGAAGGGGCCCTTGCGGAAGCCCTTGCCCGGGGTCAGCGCGTTGCCGATGAGGATCAGCAGCTGCGGGATCGGGCCCATGATCCTGGCCAGCGGCAGCAGGACGTACGCCGCCGCCGTGGCCGTGTTCAGCGGGTGCTGGCGGCCGATGGTGCGCGGCGAGACCCCGATGGCGACGTAGCTGACGAGGACCATCACGCCCATGGCGACGGCCAGCGCCTCCCAGGTCTCCGGCAACTCGCTCAGGCAGGCGTACGTGACGAGCACCCCGGCCGACATCTCGCAGGCGACCCGTACGAGCAGCGCCACGTTGAGGTAGCGGGTGGGGTCGGCGGCGACCTGCGACAGCTTGTCGCTGCCGCGCCGGCCGGCCCGGACGGCGCCCGCTGCCCGGAAGCTGGACGTCCGGGCGATCCCGGCCTCGGCACAGGCCGCCAGCCATCCGACGACGAGCAGCAGGACGACGCCCGTGACGAGGGGGACGCTCACGAGACGGTGGGGGCGGGCGACGGCCCGGTCAGCCCGCGCTCATCGCGCCAGCCGTCGACGATCGCCGCCTGCAGGCCGAACATCTCGGCCTTCTCGTTCGGCTCCTCGTGGTCGTAACCGAGGAGGTGCAGCACTCCGTGGACGGTGAGGAGCTGCAGTTCCTCGTCCATGGAGTGCCCGGTGTCCGCCTCTTCGCCCTGCTTCTTCGCGACCTCGGGGCAGAGCACGATGTCACCGAGGAGCCCCTGCGGGGGCTCCTCGTCGTCCTTGGCCGGCGGACGGAGCTCGTCCATCGGGAAGGACATGACATCCGTCGGTCCCGGGAGGTCCATCCACTGGATGTGGAGCTGCTCCATGGCCGCGGTGTCGACCACGATCACCGAGAGTTCGGACAGCGGGTGGATCCGCATCCGGGCGAGCGCGTAGCGGGCGATGTCGAGGATCGCCTGCTCGTCGACCTCGGTTCCGGACTCGTTGTTGACGTCGATCGACATGGTGCGGTGCGACTACTTCCCGTTGCGGCCGTCTCGGCCCTCTGCGTTGTCGTACTTCTCGTACGCGTCGACGATACGGCCGACCAGCTTGTGCCGGACGACATCCTGGGACGTGAGCCGGGAGAAGTGCACGTCCGGGACACCCTCCAGGATCTCCTGCACCTGGCGCAGACCGCTCTTCGTCCCGGTCGGGAGGTCGACCTGGGTGACGTCACCCGTGACGACGATCTTCGAGTCGAAGCCGAGCCGGGTCAGGAACATCTTCATCTGCTCGGCACTGGTGTTCTGCGCCTCGTCCAGGATGATGAAAGCATCATTCAAGGTCCTGCCACGCATATACGCCAGCGGCGCCACCTCGATCGTGCCCGCCGCCATCAGCCGCGGGATCGAGTCGGGGTCGAGCATGTCGTGCAGTGCGTCGTACAGCGGGCGCAGATACGGGTCGATCTTGTCGAACAGCGTGCCCGGCAGGAAGCCGAGCCGCTCGCCCGCCTCGACGGCAGGCCGGGTCAGGATGATCCGGCTGACCTGCTTGGACTGCAGGGCCTGGACCGCCTTGGCCATCGCGAGATAGGTCTTGCCGGTGCCTGCCGGGCCGATACCGAAGACGATGGTGTGCTTGTCGATGGCGTCGACGTACCGCTTCTGGTTGAGCGTCTTGGGGCGGATCGTGCGGCCGCGGCTGGAGAGGATGTTCTGGGTGAGCACCTCGGCGGGGGTCTCCACGCCGTCCCCGTTGCCGTTCCCGCTCGCCCTGAGCATGGCGATCGAGCGTTCCACAGCGTCCTCCGTCATCGGCAGCCCGGTGCGGAGCACCAGCACCATCTCGTCGAACAGGCGCTGGATCAGGGCGACGTCCGCCGCGCTTCCAGTCGCGCTTATCTCATTGCCCCGGACATGGATGTCGGCAGCCGGGAACGCCGTTTCGATCACGCGCAGCAGGGAGTCACCCGATCCCAGGAGCATCACCATGGGGTGTGCGGCCGGAATCCTGATCTGGGCACGCGCCTGCGGCTGTGTAGGTGACTGAGTCATGGGCCGGCCCTCGGGCCTGCACATACCTCCCGTTGCAGGGCAGTCGCTGCTCGACGGCCTCTGGAGTACCAGCGTACGACTCCGTGCTGACAACACCGAGAGGTTTTACCGCGCGATCATCAGCCCTTCACTGCCGGAAGCCGATGGTCGGGACGGCACGGCGCAGCGGCCAGGCCCGGCTGGCGGCGGGCAGCAGCTCCTGGAGGAACGCGTACCGCTCCAGGGCCGCCGGGTCCTGGTCGGCGCAGGCGCGCACCTGCTGCCACCATGCGGCGATCTCCGCCCAGCCGGGCGCGGACAGCGATCCGCCGAACTCCTGCACCGAGAGGGCGGCGGTCAGTCCGGCGAAGGCGAGGCGGTCGGCGAGCGGCCAGCCGGCCAGGGTGCCGGTGACGAACCCGGCGACGAACACATCGCCCGCCCCGGTGGGGTCCAGGGCCTCCACCTCGATGGCGGGCACCTCCGCGGCGGTGCCGGTCTCCCGGTCCACCGCGTACGCGCCTTCAGCGCCCAGGGTGACCACGACGAGGGGCACCCGTTCGGTCAGGGCGTGTGCGGCGGCGCGCGGGCAGTCGGTGCGGGTGTAGCGCATGGCTTCCTCGGCGTTGGGCAGGAAGGCCAGGCAGTGCCGCAGGTCGGGGAGGGCGTCCAGGTCCCAGCGGCCGGTCTCGTCCCAGCCGACGTCGGCGAAGACCAGGGCCCCGTCACGGGCCGCCCCGGCCACCCACGGCTCGCTGCGGCCGGGGGTGAGCGAGGCGATGGCCGCGCGGGCGCGCGGCGGGCAGTGCGGGAACGTCCGGCCGGGGCCCGGGGTGTCGGGGGCCGGCGCCTCGTGGCCGTGGGAGACCATCGTGCGCTCGCCCTCGTACGCCATGGAGACGGTGACCGGCGAGTGCCAGCCGGGAACCGTGCGCGACATCGACAGGTCGATGTGTTCGCCCTGTTCGAGGGCGTCCCAGCAGTACTCCCCGTAGTGGTCGTCGCCGAACGCGGCGGCAAGCGACGTACGCAGTCCGAGCCTGGCGAGAGCGGTGGCCATGTTGGCGACGCCGCCGGGGCTGGAGCCCATCCCCCTGGCCCAGGACTCGGTGCCGCGCACAGGTGCGCTGTCCAGGCCGGTGAAGATGATGTCCAGGAAGACCGTGCCCGTCAGGAAGACGTCGCAGGGCGGGTCCTGCGGGGCGCGCAGCCCGAGCAGCGGGTCGATGCCTGGATTACCTGTGCTCACCGTGCGCTCCCCGGCCGTGGCAGATCTGGACAGTGCGAGATCCGGCCAGTTTGCCCGATCCGCTCCCCCGGTCCGGGAGTCCACGCCATCTCGCACGCAGTGACCCTGACCTGCATAAACATGCACCGCTACCCGGTCAAGAATTGAATAAACTCAAAAGTGATCCAGATCACATCATGGCGACTTTCCGTCCGCTGTGCGCGCTTGATACAAATTGGCCCGCGAGCACCGTTCACGACAGTTGACGACGAGTGTCGCATCTCCCGCTTTTCCTCGCTTTACCCTCCCCTGCGCCACTCCTCGCATTGCCCTCCCCTGCCTTCTTCTGCCTCTTCTGGCATGTCTTCAGGAACGCCCATGCCCTCGCGCCCTCGCGCCGCGTGGCCCCTGGTCGCCGTGTTCACCGCCGGTTACCTCGCCGCCTATCTGCTCCCCACCATCGTCGGCCGCCTCAGCGCCTATCTGGGGCTGAGCTCCGCCCAGGCCGGACTGGTCGGCAGCGCCCTCCTGCTGAGCTCGGCCTCCGCCGGTTTCGCCCTGGCGGGGCGCGTCGACAGATACGGGGCACGCAGACCGGCGCGCATCGGGCTCGTACTGGCCGTGCTGGGCTACGGCTGCGCGGCGCTGACGGGTTCTGTGCCGCTGGTGGTCGCGGGTGTCGTCGTCGGCGGCTTCGGATCGGGCGCGGCGACCGCGGTCGCCGCGTCCGGCATCGCCGCCCAGAGCGATCCGCACCGGACCTCGTCCCTGGGGCTGCTCAGCGTCTCGGCGACGGCCGGTGCGCTCTACCTGACGATCCCTCACCTCGGCGGCGGGCACCGGCTCCCCTTCGCCTCGATCGCCCTGGTCGCGCTCCTCGTGTGGCCCGCCACCTCCAGGCTGGGCGGCTCCGTGCCCGCGGGTGGCGGCGCGCCGGTCTCCGGCCGGCTGCCGCACCGGCGGTCGGGGCTGGTGCTGGCGGGCGGAATGCTCGTCTGGTCCATGGCGCAGAACGCGCTGTGGGGCGTGAGCAGCCGGATCGGCGTCGTCCAGGTCGGGCTCTCCGAGGTGACCGTCGGCGCGGTGTTCGCCGCCGCGCTGGGAGCCGGGCTGCTCGGTGTCATGGGCGCCGGGATGCTGGGCGCACGGATCGGCCGCGCCGTACCGATCGGCCTCGGGACGATGATCATCGCCGCGAGCATCGTGCTCAGCTCGTCGGCCCGGGACCTCGGGGCCTTCGCGACCGGCGAGATCGTGTGGAACACCTTCTACCCGGTGGTCCTGTCGTATCTGATCGGCCTGGCCGCCTCGCTCGATGTGCGCGGCCGCTGGGCGGTCCTCGCCGGATCGGCGTCGTCCGTCGGCGTGGCCTGCGGTCCCGTCCTCGGCAGTGTGCTCTCCGCGCAGGCCGGCTACGCGGTGATGGGCGTGATCCTGGGGGCGGCCACACTGCTGGTCGCGGCCCCCGTCACGGCTGTCGCGCTGCACACCGGCGGGCGCCCACTGGTGCCGGGTTCGGTCAGGCGCAGGGGCGGTGCCCCGGCCGCGCTCCTCGCAGCGACGACCGGCAGCCTGTCCGGCGCTGTGCCCAAGCTGGGCGCGCCGGAGCAGGCCGTCACGGAGATCAGCGTTCCCGCGCTGCGCCGGAGGCGGCTGGTCAGGAGCGCGTTCCGGACGGCCGGCCCCGCGGGCGGGTCCGGTCAGTCGAACGCGTACGCCTCGACCTCGCCGAGGTAGCGCGCCCTGCGCTCCTCGTCGTGGTCGAGGAAGGCCGCCTCGAAGGAGTTGCGGGCCAGGGTGCGCAGCTGCTCGCGGTCCAGGCCCAGCGCCTCGTGGACGGCGTGGAAGGTGTCTCCGACGTATCCGCCGAAGTAGGCGGGGTCGTCGGAGTTCACCGTGCAGAGCAGCCCGGCGGCCATCATGGCGGGCAGCGGGTGGTCCTCCAGGGTGTCGACGGCGCGCAGCCTGACGTTGGACAGCGGGCAGAGCGTGAGCGGGATCCGCTCGGAGACCAGCCGGTCCACCAGCTCCGGGTCCTCCATGCAGCGCAGCCCGTGGTCGATGCGCTCGACGCCCAGGACGTCCAGGGCCTCGCGGATGTACTCCGGCGGGCCCTCCTCGCCGGCGTGGGCGACCTTGCGCAGGCCGAGGGCGGTGGCCGCCGCGTACACCTCGCGGAACTTCGCGGGCGGGTGGCCGGCCTCCGCGGAGTCGAGCCCGACGGCGGTGATGCGGTGGAGGTACGGCTTCGCGGCCTGAAGGGTCTCCAGCGCCGATTCCGCGGACAGGTCGCGCAGGAAGCACATGATCAGCTGGGTGGAGATGCCGTGCGTCTCCTCGCTGCGCTCCAGGGCCCTGCCGAGCCCCTCGATGACGGTGCCGATCGGGACTCCGCGGTCGGTGTGGGCCTGTGGGTCGAAGAAGATCTCCGCGTGGCGGACACCCTGGGCGGCGGCGCGGGCGAGGTAGGCGTCGGCCAGTTCGGCGAAGTCGTCCTCGGTGCGCAGCACCGCCATGAGCGCGTAGTAGAGGTCGAGGAAGCTCTGCAGGTCCTCGAACAGGTAGGCGGTGCGCAGCGCTTCGGTGTCCGCGAAGGGCAGGTCCACCCCGTTGCGTGCGGCGAGCGCGAAGGCCAGTTCCGGTTCGAGGGTCCCTTCGATGTGGAGGTGGAGTTCGGCTTTGGGGAGGTGCACAGTGTTCTCGCTACTGGTGGCGGGTGGGTAGGGGGACCCTGATCAGGTCCTGGGCGATGGTCAGTTCGCCTTCGAAGCCGGCTGCCCTGGCCTGGTGCTCGAAGGCCTCGGAGTCGTTGTAGCGCTGCGAGAAGTGGGTCAGCACGAGGTGCCGTACGTCTGCGTCCTTCGCCGCCCGGCCGGCCTGCCCGGCGGTGAGGTGGCCGTGGTCGGCGGCGAGGCGGCTGTCCTCGTCGAGGAAGGTCGACTCGATGACCAGCATGTCGCAGCCCTCGGCGAGGGCGTACACACCGTCGCAGAGCCGCGTGTCCATGATGAACGCGAACCGCTGGCCGCGCCGGCGCTCGGAGACCTCGTCGAGCGGGATGCCGCGCAGGACGCCGTCGCGCTGGATCCGTCCGACGTCCGGCCCGCCGATGTCGTGCTCGGCGAGCTTCTCGGGCAGCATGCGCCTACGGTCGGGTTCGGTCAGGCGGTAGCCGTAGGACTCGACCGGGTGCGAGAGCCGGTGGCTGTCCAGCGTGTACGCGTCCGTGGTGGCGAGGACGCCGTCGGCGGCGACCGGCACCTCGGTGAGCTCGACGGACTCGCGGTAGGCGGTCGCGTACCGCAGGCGGTCGAAGAAGTGCTGTCCGCTCGCCGGGAAGTGGGCGGTGACGGGGTGCGGGACCTGGTCCAGGTTGATCCGCTGGATCACCCCGGCCAGGCCCAGCGAGTGGTCGCCGTGGAAGTGCGTGACGCAGATCCGGTTGATGTCGTGCGCGGCGACGCCCGCCCGCAGCATCTGGCGCTGCGTGCCCTCCCCCGGGTCGAAGAGGATGCCCTCGCCGTCCCAGCGCAGCAGGTAGCCGTTGTGGTTGCGGTGGCGCGTCGGGACCTGGCTTGCGGTGCCGAGGACCACCAGCTCTCGTACGGACACGGTGTGCGGCTCCTAGGGCCTCTCGTTCGGATCATGCGACGAAAGACCCTAGCCGGGGGGCCACTGCATCCCGCGTCCGCCCAGGACGTGGGCGTGCGCGTGGAAGACGGTCTGTCCCGCACCGGCACCCGTGTTGAGGACGATGCGGTAGCCGGTCTCGGTGATCTTCTCGTCGGCGGCGACCAGCCCGGCCTCGCGCAGCACGTCGGCGGCGATCTCCGGCTCGGCCGCGACGAGGGCGGCGGCGTCCGGGTAGTGCGCCTTCGGAATGACGAGAACGTGCGTGGGGGCCTGAGGGTTTATGTCGCGGAAGGCGACGGTCGTGTCGCTCTCGCGGACGATGGTCGCCGGGATGTCCCCCGTAACGATCTTGCAGAACAGGCAGTCGGTCTGCGGCTCTCCCGCCATGGCCCGGCCTCCTCGGTCGCTGGTGATCGTGATCGGTACACCGGCATGCTATCCGTCCGGACCAGCCGGGCGGCCGGACCTCAGCTCCAGCGCCCGGTGCGTCCCATCAGCAGGGCTGCAGCGGCCGTCCCGGCGGTCGAGGTCCGCAGCACACTGGGACCGAGCCGGTACGGTGGCGCGCCGGCGGCGGCGAACGCGGCGAGCTCCTCGGGGGAGACCCCGCCCTCCGGTCCCACGACGAGCACGATCGAGCCGCCGGCGGGGAGTTGCGCGGTGGCGAGCGGCTCGCTGCCGCTGTCCCGGTCCTCGTGCAGGACTCCCGCGAAGTCCGCGGCGGCCAGCAGCGCGGCGACCTGCTTGGTCGTCATGGCCTCGGCCACCTCGGGGAACAGCACCCGGCGGGACTGCTTCCCCGCCTCCCGAGCCGTGTTGCGCCACTTGGCCAGGGACTTGAGGCCGCGTTCGCCCTTCCACTGCGTGATGCAGCGCGAGGCCTGCCACGGCACGATCGCGTCGACTCCCGTCTCCGTCATCGTCTCGACGGCGACCTCACCGCGGTCGCCCTTGGGAAGTGCCTGGACGACCGTGATGCGGGGCGTGGGTGCGGGTTCCTCGTTCACCGTGGCGAGGTCCGTGACGACGAGCCGGTCCTTGCCCTCGGCCGCACGCACGACGCCTTCCGCCCAGCGGCCGCGCCCGTCGGTCAGGACGACGTCCTCACCGGCGTGCAGGCGCTTCACGGACACGGCGTGCCGTCCCTCGGATCCTTCCAGGACGAACTCCGGCCCGCTGGGCATGCGTTCGACAACGAAGACCGGTGCCGTCACTGTGCACTCCTCCCGCTCACTGCCGCCCATGCGGCGTCCGTTTCGGTGGCGAGCAGTTCCACGAGTTCCCCGGCGGGCAGCTCGCGTGCCATCCGGTGGCCCTGGCCCGCCCACAGCGCCATGCCCTGGGCGTCGCCGGCCTTGGCCGCCGCCTTGCGCAGCCCACTGGTCAGGTGGTGCACCTGCGGGTAGGCGGCGGGGGCGTACGGGCCGTGCTCACGGACGAAACGGTTGGCCAGCCCGCGCGCGGGGCGGCCGGAGAACGCCCGGGTGAGAGCCGTAGTGACGAACAGCGGGTTGGTCAGGGCCTGCTTGTGCAGCAGGTGCGCCCCGGACTCGGGGCAGGCCAGGAACGCCGTGCCGAGCTGTGCCGCGTCGGCGCCCGCGGCGAGCACGGCCGCGATCTGGGAGCCGCGCATCAGCCCGCCGGCCGCGACGATCGGCAGCTGTACGGTCTCGCGGACCTGGGCGACGAGGGAGAGCAGCCCGGTGCCGGTGAGGCCCGCCTGTGCGTCGTCGTGGTGCGTGGACTGGTGGCCGCCCGCCTCGACGCCCTGTACGCAGACGGCGTCGGCGCCCGCCCACTGCGCGTTCCGCGCCTCCTGCGGGGAGGTGACCGTCACGACGGTGAACGTGCCGGCGCCGGCGAACGCGTCGAGGGTGTCGCGGGCGGGGCAGCCGAACGTGAAGGAGACCACGGGTACCGGATCCTCCAGCAGTATCGCGACCTTGGCCTCGTAGCCGTCGTCGCCGCTGGAGTCCGGGTCGCCGAGCGGAGTCTCGTACCAGGCGGCCTCACCCGCGAGCTGGTGGCGGTACACCTCGACGGCGCTGGGGTCGGCGAGCGCCTGCTGCGGCATGAAGAGGTTGACGCCGAACGGCTGTCCGGTCAGCCCTCGCAGCTGTTTGACCTCGTTGTACATCCCGTCCGCCGTCTTGTAGCCGGCGGCGAGGAATCCGAGCCCCCCGGCCTCGGCGACGGCCCCGACGAGCTGCGGGCAGGAGACGCCGCCCGCCATCGGGGCCTGCACGATCGGATACCGGCAGAGATCGGTCAGCGCCAAGGACATGACGGCATCGTGCCACGTCCCGTGCGGCGTGCCGAATCAGCCATTTCCCGCCGGGCGTACGGCCCGCCGCCGAACGCCGCACCGCCCGTCGGAGAACCGGCGGGCGGTGCGGGTGAAGCTCGGAATCCGGCTCAGCGGCCGTTGAAGGCGTCCTTCAGCCGGGAGAACAGCCCCTGCTGCCCCGGCTGGAACTGACCGGTGGGCCGCTCCTCGCCGCGCAGCTTCGACAGCTCCCGCAGGAGGCGCTCCTGCTCGGGGTCCATCTTCGTCGGGGTCATGACCTCGACGTGCACGATCAGGTCGCCGCGCCCGCCACCGCGCAGATGCGTGATGCCACGCCCGTGCAGCGGAACCGACTGGCCGGACTGGGTGCCCGGCCTGATGTCGATCTCCTCCAGGCCGTCCAGCGTCTCCAGCGGCACCTGGGTGCCGAGCGCCGCGGCCGTCATCGGGATGGTGACCGTGCAGTGCAGGTCGTCGCCGCGCCGCTGGAACACCGCGTGCGACAGCTCGTGGATCTCGACGTACAGATCGCCGGCCGGACCTCCGCCGGGGCCGACCTCTCCCTCGCCCGCGAGCTGGATCCGGGTGCCGTTGTCGACACCTGCCGGGATCTTCACGGTGAGGGTGCGCCGCGAGCGGATGCGGCCGTCACCGGCGCACTCGGGACACGGCGTCGGCACGACCGTGCCGAAGCCCTGGCACTGGGGGCAGGGTCGCGAGGTCATGACCTGGCCGAGGAAGGACCGGGTGACCTGGGAGACCTCGCCACGGCCGCGGCACATGTCACAGGTCTGGGCGGAGGTGCCGGGTGCGGCGCCCTCACCACTGCAGGTCGTACAGACGACCGCCGTGTCGACCTGAATGTCCTTGGTCGTGCCGAAGGCCGCCTCGGAGAGGTCGATCTCCAGCCGGATCATCGCGTCCTGGCCGCGCCGGGTGCGCGAACGGGGTCCGCGCTGCGACGCCGTGCCGAAGAACGCGTCCATGATGTCGGAGAAGTTGCCGAAGCCACCCTGTCCGAATCCGCCCGCGCCACCGCCTCCGGAGGCGGACAGCGGGTCGCCGCCGAGGTCGTAGACCTGCTTCTTCTGCGGGTCCGACAGCACCTCGTAAGCGGCGTTGATCTCCTTGAACCGCTCCTGGGTCTTCGGATCCGGGTTGACATCCGGGTGCAGCTCGCGGGCGAGCCTGCGGAATGCCTTCTTGATCTCGTCCTGAGATGCGTCGCGGCGCACGCCGAGTACGGCGTAGTAGTCCGTGGCCACTTACGACTCCGCCAGGATCTGTCCGACGTAACGTGCCACTGCGCGTACCGCTCCCATCGTTCCGGGGTAGTCCATGCGGGTCGGTCCGACCACGCCGAGTTTGGCGACTGCCTCGTCGCCCGAACCGTAGCCGACCGCGACGACGGACGTGGAGTTGAGGCCCTCGTGGGCGTTCTCGTGCCCGATACGTACGGTCATGCCTGAGTCCTTGGCCTCACCGAGCAGCTTCAGCAGCACGACCTGTTCCTCCAATGCCTCCAGCACCGGCCGGATCATCACGGGGAAGTCGTGCCCGAAGCGGGTGAGGTTGGAGGTGCCGCCGATCATCAGCCGCTCCTCCGTCTCTTCGACCAGAGTCTCGAGAAGTACGGAGAGCACCGTCGAAACGGTCCCCCTGTCCTCGTTCTCGAAGGACTCCGGCAGATCCTGCACCAGTTGCGGGACGTCCGCGAAGCGGCGTCCGACGACCCGGCTGTTGAGCCGGGCCCGCAGATCGGCGAGAGAGGTCTCACCGAATGGAGCAGGACAGTCGATCATACGCTGTTCGACCCGGCCGGTGTCCGTGATCAGTACGAGCATCAACCGGGCGGGGGCGAGCGACAGCAGTTCGACGTGCCGCACCGTCGAGCGGGTCAGCGAGGGGTACTGCACGACGGCGACCTGTCGGGTCAGCTGCGCGAGCAGCCGCACCGTACGGCC
Source organism: Streptomyces sp. NBC_00887 (assembly GCF_045207585.1). Classification (NCBI taxonomy): domain Bacteria; kingdom Bacillati; phylum Actinomycetota; class Actinomycetes; order Kitasatosporales; family Streptomycetaceae; genus Streptomyces; species Streptomyces sp. NBC_00887. The sequence continues at coordinate 7,347,138 of NZ_CP108788.1, read as the reverse complement.
CACGACGTCGTCGAGGTCGACCGCCCCGGCGAGGAAGTTCTGAATGGCCCGGCGCTCCGGCGACGACAGGGGCTTGACGCCCGCGAGCTTGTCGACGAAGAGCCGGTATCCCTTGTCCGTCGGGATACGCCCCGCACTCGTGTGCGGCTGGGCGATGAAGCCCTCGTCCTCCAGCACCGCCATGTCGTTGCGGACGGTTGCCGGGGAGACCCCGAGCTTGTGCCGCTCCGTGAGCGCCTTGGAGCCGACGGGCTCCTCGGTGCCGACATAGTCCTGGACGATGGCGCGCAGCACTTCGAGTCTGCGTTCGCTGAGCATCGCGCACACCTCCAGCTGTGGTTCTCCGGTGCCTGCCTGGCACTCTGTGCATTCGAGTGCCAGCAATCCCCCCGGTCAGTGTACGGGGGCGGAGTGGGCGGAGGGCAAGGGCGACCGGCCACGCCGTCGCGGGACTGCGCAGGTCGTTGCCGATAGCGTCGCCGCATGGACGCCTCTTGGGAAGAGTACGGCTGGGAGCGGTTGGGCAACGTCGCGGGGCGCCGGCGCCTTCCCGTCTGGGACGCGACGGCCGCACTGGTGGCCGGGACCGGGGGCGCGCTGCTCTACGACACCGGCTCGACGCTCCGGGAGGGCGCCGAACTGCGGACCCGGGCCGAGGGGCTGCTCGGCCGGAGGGTGACGCATATCGCACTGAGCCACCCGCACTTCGACCATGTGCTCGGCACCGCTGCCTTCGCCGGGGCGGAGGTCTACGGGGCGGTCGGCACGAGGGAAATGCTGGGGCGCTGCGCGGAGGAGCTCCGCGCGGACGCGGTGCGCCACGGAATGCACGAGCACGACGCCACCGTGGCGACGGACGTCCTGGTGGCCCCCCGGCACGAGGTGAGCGGTGAGTGGACGCTCGACCTGGGCGGTGGCCTCCAGGTGCTGCTGGCCAACGTGGGGCCCGGCCACAGCGGTCACGACCTCGCGGTGCTGGTGCCGGGCTCTCCCGTGGTGGTGCTCTGCGGCGACCTGGTCGAGGAGTCCGGCGAACCGCAGGCGGGTCCGGACGCGGTCCCGGCCCGCTGGCCCGCCGCGCTGGACCGGCTGCTCGCCCTGGGCGGCGAGGAGGCGCTGTACGTACCGGGGCACGGGGCCGTCGTGGACGCCGCGTTCGTACGGGCGCAGCGCGATCGGCTGGCTGCTCGGTTCGGCGTGTCCTGAGGGGCCGGCGATCTATCGTCGTGCCATGCGCAGCTACCAGCCGGACCTGACCCCGCCGTGGAAGCGGTCCGCTCCCGTCCCCGAGGTGCCCGCCGAGCCCGATCTGGTCGTGGAGGAGGTTGCCACCGGTTTCTGCGGTGCGGTGATCCGGTGCGAGAGGACGGCCCAGGGGCCGACGGTCACTCTGGAGGACCGCTTCGGCAAGCACCGGGTGTTCCCGATGGGGCCACGCGGCTTCCTGCTGGAGGGCCGGGTGGTCACCCTCGTACGACCGGCGGCCGCGGGGCCGGCCGGGCAGGCCCGTACGGCTTCCGGCTCGGTCGCGGTCCCCGGGGCGCGGGCGCGGGTGGCGCGGGTCGGCCGGATCTATGTGGAGGGCCGGCACGACGCCGAGCTGGTCGAGCGGGTCTGGGGGGACGACCTGCGCATCGAGGGCGTGGTCGTGGAGTACCTGGAGGGCATCGACGACCTCCCGGCGATCGTGCGCGAGTTCGGTCCGGGCCCCGGTGCGCGGCTCGGCGTCCTGGTCGACCATCTGGTGCCGGGCTCGAAGGAGTCCCGTATCGCCGCGGAGGTCACCGACGGGGACGTGCTGATCGTGGGGCACCCGTACATCGACGTCTGGGAGGCGGTGAAGCCGTCGTCCGTGGGGATCCCGGGGTGGCCGGTCGTGCCGCGGGGCCAGGACTGGAAGACGGGCGTCTGCCGTTCGCTGGGGTGGCCGGAGAACACGGGCGCGGCCTGGCAGCACATTCTTTCCAAGGTGCGCTCCTACAAGGACCTGGAACCACAGCTCCTGGGCCGCGTCGAGGAATTGATCGACTTCGTCACCCTTCCTGCCTGATGTCCCGGGACCGTTGAAGAGGATCCGGTACCGATCCCCATGAATGCCTGCGCCACACACGCACCATCGGTTATTGAGAGGTGAGGGGCCCGACGGTCCGGAGCTGCCGGCCGGGCCCAGCAGGCAAAACGGGGAAGGCCGGGGGCGGATGGCGCGCGAGGTGTGGCGGGACAGTGCGGAGAACGAGGCGGCCTCCGCTGTCTTCCACCTGATGCAGCAGCTGATCGACCAGTACCGGGTCAACCGCCCGGTGATGCCCCTCGTGGTCGCGCAGGCAGAGGACGCCGGCGCCGGACCCGACATCGACAGCAGGGTCGAGCAGATCGTCCGGCAGGTCCACCGGGCGAACCAGCTGCGGCGCGTCCCCGTGAGGCTGCTGGACAACCACGGCGCCACCCCGTACGAATCGGCGCTGTCCATGGTGCGCGCACTGACCGAGCGGCCCTGGGAGACCCGGGGCACCTCGCAGTACAAGCCCTTCGCCTTTCCCCGCTCACGTCTCCTCGACGCCATCGAGCAGGCCACCGCGACGGTCCTCGAACGGCAGCCCGACCGTGTTCCCGCCCGCGACGACCGCGACGAACGGATCCTGGAGCAGCTGGGCAGCCTGCGCTGGCGGGCGAGCCGGTCGGGGCGGAACAACTGGTGGGACTCGCTGCGCGCGTCGATCCGGCCGGAGACCTTCCTCGGCGCCGTCTTCATCGCCGTACTGAGTGTGCTGCTCGGCGAGATCGGCTGGCTGCTGACCGCCCTGGTCGCCGCCGCCGCCCTGCTCGGCCTCGCGGTCGTGCGGCTGGTGACCACGGCGGCGCCGCCGCTGCTGTGGCTGCGCCGGGCCAGCCGGTGGCTGGCGACCACCTCCTCGCTCGCCGCGTCCAGCACCGCGTATCCGTCCGACGGCTGGTCGTGGTTCTCGCCGAGCCGTTCGTGGCGGGTGATCCGGGCCAGGGCGGCCGCCGTCGCCGAGCGGGTGGCAGACGCGGGGGCGGGCGTCGAGCACGCGCGCCAGTTCCATCTGGAGCTGCGGGTCCAGGCGCTGCTGGAGGACCTGCTGGACAACTACCGGCCCCACGCCCCGGACTGGCGGCGCGGCAAGCGCACCGTCCCGCCCGTCGTGTTCCTGCCGACGGCCACCCATGACAACGGCGGCGTCCTGCTGATCAACGCGATCAACAACGTCCGCTCCCGGCGCAGCGAGGTGGACCCTCTGCTGCTCCTGGCCTCCCTGCCGGCCGCGCAGATCATGCGGCACACCCCGCCGCTGCCCCCGGAGCCCGCCGCGAACAGCGGCGCCGCCAGGTCGGGGGCCCGTGCGCGGTACGAGAGCTGGGTGGACGACCTGAGCGTGGGCCAGGCCCCCGCGGAGGCCGTGAGGCTGGCCTGGGTGCTGCGGCTGCCCCTGTCCACCGGCCAGCTGACCCACGAGCACGCCCACGCCCAGCTCGTCACCGAGCGCGTGCGCCGGACCTGGGCGTGGTGGGTGATGTCGCGGACATCCGTCGCCCTCGTCCTGGTCGGCGCGCTGCTGGGGGCCTTCCTGTGGAGCGAGCACTGGAAGGAGACGTACTGCTACGGCCCTCTCGTCGGCCGCAACACGGACACGGTCAGACTGCCGGGTCCCGAGGGCACCAAGGAGTGCGTCGGGGTGGCGACGGCTCCCGAGGTGCTGTTCGCCGACGGCAACGGCCTGGAGCTGAGCGGTGTGGGCGAGGGCGTCACCTTCGAGCGGATCGAGCGGGCGATACGGGACCAGAACGCCGACATAAAGCCCGGCGAACCGCATGTCACCATCGTCTACGCGGGCCCTCTCACCGGCACCGACAGGAACAAGGAGGACACCCGCAAAGGGCTGGAGGAGCTGACCGGTGTCTTTCTCCACCAGCGGTTCGTCAACGAGACGGCGGACCGTTCCGTCAAGCTCCGGGTCCTGACGGCCAACGGCGGCCAGGACATGCTGCGGCAGACGACGGCCGCACGGAAGATCGTCGAGGTCGCCCGGCGGGACCGCTCCGTCGTCGGAGTGGTCGGCCTGGGCCGCAACACCACCGAGAGCGCGGCGGCCACCGGGTTGCTGCAGCGCGCCGGTCTGCCCGTGGTGAACACCACCAACTCCGACAGTGATCTGGCCCGCGAGTACCCGAACTACTTCGGCCTCGCCGCGACCGACGAGGAGCAGGCGGACGCGCTCGGCCTGCTCGCCGGCCAGCTGGCGGCCGGGCTGCGGGATCCGCGGGCGGTCGTCCTGTCCCGAAGGGTGGGCAACGAGGACAAGGACCGGTACACGACCGAGCAGCGCAGGGTGGGCAAGGAGATGCTGGAGGCGTCCGGCTTCACGCTCCCGCCGGACAGCGACGACGACGGCACCCAGTACTCCCTCTCCAAGGACGGCGGCTCGGCGAACCTCGACGGCCCCCTGCAACGCATCTGCGGCGGGGAGCGGGTCCCGGACGCCCTGTACTTCGCCGGCCGGGTCGAGGACGTCAACACCCTGATGTCCGGACTCGGGCAGACCAGCGGCTGCTCGGAGAAGGCCATCACGGTCTTCACCGGGGACGATCTGACCAAGGCGCGCTTCGACGACGCGACGAAGCTCGCGGAGAGGGTCACGCTCTACTACGGCTCGCCGGCGCCCATGAGCCGGGGCGGTGGCCGGACGTTCTACGAAGACTCCCGCAGGTCCCTGGAATCGCTGCTCCCCGAAGGGAAGCGGCTGGAACCGCTGCCGAAGGGGCGCCCGCCGTACGAGGACAAGCTGTTCGCCAGCGGCCAGACCGTCATCTCCTACCAGGCGACGGCGGCCCTCTACGCCGCCGCGGCCCGCAGCGACCACCCGCGGAGCGCGGCGGAGACGTGGGCGACGCTCTACTCGGTCGCACTCCACGACATGCCGACCGGGACCGTCACCTTCCGCGGGACGATTCCCTACGCCGCTCAGAAGGTGCACGGCCTGAACATCATGAAGGTCACGCGTCCGGGGCCGGATGCCGAGATCCGCGTCGTGTGCGGCCGTGCAGCCGGTGACCCGATGGTCCTCACCCGCAAGGACTGCCGGGTGAGGTGACCGGGGCGCGGGAGCTCAGTCCACCAGGTCCCGCACCACGGCGTCCGCCAGCAGGCGCCCCCGCAGTGTGAGGACCGCCCGGCCCTCCCGGTACGGGGCGGGCTCCAGCAGCCCGTCCGCGACGGCCCGGCCGGCCGCGGCGAGCCCGGCGGGCGCCAGCAGGGACAGCGGGCATCCCTCGACGAGCCTCAACTCGAGCAGGATGCGTTCGACCCGCCGGTCCTCGTCGGCCAGGACCTCACGCCCGGCACCGGGCGAGCGGCCCTCGGCCAGGGCCTGCGCGTACGCCCCGGGGTGCTTGACGTTCCACCAGCGCACCCCGCCGACGTGGCTGTGCGCTCCGGGTCCGGCGCCCCACCAGTCGGCGCCGCGCCAGTACAGCTCGTTGTGCAGGCAGCGGCCCTCGGGCGTCCTGGACCAGTTCGACACCTCGTACCAGGAGAAGCCCGCGGCCGCCATCGCCTCGTCGGCGATCAGGTAGCGGTCGGCGTGGGCGTCGTCGTCGGTCATCGGGATCTCGCCGCGCTTGATGCGGCGGGCCAGCTGGGTGCCCTCCTCGACGATGAGCGCGTAGGCCGACACATGGTCGGGGCCCGCGCCGATCGCCGCGTCCAGGGACGCCCGCCAGTCGTCGTCGGACTCCCCCGGGGTGCCGTAGATGAGGTCGAGGTTGACGTGCTCGAAGCCGGCCTCGCGCGCCTCGGCGACACAGGCCTCGGGCCTGCCGGGCGTGTGGGTGCGGTCCAGGATCTTCAGGACGTGCTGCCGGGCGCTCTGCATCCCGAAGGAGACGCGGTTGAAGCCGCCTTCCCGGAGCGCCGCCAGGTACGCCGGATCGACGGACTCCGGATTGGCCTCCGTGGTGATCTCGGCGTCGTCCGCGAGCCCGAACTCCTCGCGGATCGCCCCGAGCATCCGCACGAGGTCCGCGGCGGGCAGCAGGGTGGGCGTGCCGCCGCCGACGAAGACCGTACGGACCGGGCGGGGGTCGTCGCCGAGCACCTTGCGGGCCTGGCGCACCTCCTCGATCAGGTGCGCCGCGTAGTTGTCCCGGGAGGCCAGTGCCCCTCCGGAGCCGCGCAGCTCGGTCACGGTGTAGGTGTTGAAGTCGCAGTAGCCGCAGCGGGTGGCGCAGTAGGGCACATGCAGGTAGAAGCCGAGCGGCCGGTCGGCGGCGCCTTCCAGGGCATGACGGGGCAGCGCTCCGTCGTCGGGCACGGGCTCACCATCGGGCAGTACGGAAGGCATACCGTCCATTGTCGCTCGCCGCCGGACGTTCCCCGTCCACGCTGCTCCTCAGCCGACCTGGAGGACGAGCAGGGCCAGGTCGTCGTCCGGCGGACGCTCGGCGAAGGCGTGGACTGCGTGCTTTATCCGGTCGGCGATCCTGTCGGCCGGCAGTCCGGCACAGCCGGCCAGGGCGTGGGCGAGCCCGTCGCCGTCGTCGAACATCAGCCGCCCGGAACGCCTCTCGGTCACCCCGTCGGTGACGCAGAGGAGGCTGTCACCCGGTTCCAGGTCGAATCCCTGGCTCTCGTACGCCACGTCCTCGACGACCCCGAGCAGGACCTGCGACTCGGCGGCCGTGGTGACGGATCCGTCCGGGCGGAGCAGCAGCGGGAGGGGATGTCCGGCACTGGCCACGGTGCAGCGCACGCCACCGTCCGGGAGGGGCACGATGTCGCCGTACAGCAGGGAGAGGAAGCGGGACTGGGTGCCGCCCTGGATCTGCTGCCCACCCGCCGCCGCGACCATCAGGGCGGCCGCCTCGGCCGCCTCCATGGCGTCGTCGAGGAGGAGCCGGTTGAGCCGGTCGAGGACCTCGCCGACGCGGAAGCCCTCTCTGGACAGCAGCCGCAGCCAGGGCCGGGCGAGACCCGTGACGACGGCGGCCTCGGGGCCGCTGCCCTGCACGTCCCCGAGTACGAAGCACCAGCGCCCGCCGGGGCAGGGGAACAGGTCGTAGAAGTCGCCGCCGACCACGCCGTCGTCACTGGGCTCGTAGACCAGTGCGCTGGAGACACCGGGTATCTCCGCGACCTTGCTGGGGAGCAGGCCGCGCTGCAGGATGCGGCTGATGTTGGCCTGCCGGGTGTAGGCGCGGGCGGCGCCCACGGCGAGGCCGACACGGCGTACGAAGTCCGCGATGAGCCCGGCGACCTCGTCGGGTACCTGCGCGACGCCCTTCCGGCCCACGAGTACGGCGCCGAGCGTGCGGCCGCCCGCGGTGATGCGGTGGGCGAGCGCGGCCCCGCCCTCCCCCGCCGGGTCGCCGGGCCACGGGATGGGCACGGGGCCGGTGCCGACGCTGCCGGATAACCGCAGGGGCTCCTTCTCCAGCATGTGGCGCAGCAGCTCGGTCCCGCCCTCGTCGCTGTGCCAGACCCCGGCGAGCCGCGGGACGGCCGCGTGCCCGCCACCCTCGCTCTCCAGCCAGATCGCACACCAGTCGGCGAGCCTGGGCACGAGCAGCTGCCCCGCTGTCGATGCCACGAGGTCCTCGTCGAGCTGGCCCGCGAGCAGGTCGGAGGCTTCGGCGAGGAAGGAGAGCGCGCCGCGTCCGGCCCAGCCCGCGTCGTCGCGTTCGGTCCACCGGGGCGCGGGGGTGAGGATCTCTCCGGCGCGCAGCCCGCGACGGCGGGCGGCCTCGTCGGGCGGCGAGTGCTCGGGCAGCGCGTCCCAGTCGTCCGCGGTCAGCCGCGCCCACACGGTCTTGATGCCGGTGCGGTAGGTGATGCCCCAGGATTCGGCGAGGGTGGCGACCAGCTGCAGTCCCCTGCCGTACTCGGACGGATCGGGCCGTTCCGTCTCGCCGTCGCGCACCGAGCGGGCGGGATGGTGGTCGGTGATCTCCAGCACCAGGCCGGCCGGCTCGGCCCCGGCCGCGTCCTCCAGCCTGAAGAGCAGCTCGACCGCCGTACCGGCGTGCACGACCGCGTTGGTGACGAGCTCGTTGGCCACGGTCACGGCGTCGTCGGTGACCCGGTCGCTGAATCCTCCGGCGGCGGGCAGCCCGAGCCCGGTCCAGTCGGCGAGGGCGGCACGGACGAACCTGCGGGCCGCCGAGGGGGCCAGCGGGATTCCGGGCAGGCTGGTACGGGCAACCATGCGGGGGTCACCGCCCTGACCGGCGACGACGGTACCGGGACGGTGAACAATGTCCCGCTGCAAGGGAATGGGCCCCACGGTGCGGCTCCTGACAGTTCTCGCGTTACACCGCTGACGTGTACGACAGAGTGACAGACCGACCGTGTCCATAAGCACCGAGTGACCGAAGTGGGCTGTGCCGAACAGAAACAGGCTGGACAGCGGAACGGGGCCGGCGGGTGCTTCCGCACCCGCCGGCCCCGTCCGGGCCTGCCCGGGGGCCGGCGCCCACCGGCCCCGCCCCGAGCCGCTCCCCGGCCGTTACGCCTCGCGGGAGCCCGCGTACATGTCGTCGATGAGGTACTTGTACTCGCGCTCGACGACCGGCCGCTTCAGCTTGAGGCTGGGGGTCAGCTCGCCGTGCTCGATGTCGAGGTCACGGGGCAGCAGCCGGAACTTCTTGATGGTCTGCCAGCGCTGCAGACCCTCGTTGAGCCGCTTCACATAGCCCTCGACGAGCTCCACGGCCTGCGGGGAGGCCACCACGTCGGCGTACGGCTTGCCGCCCAGCCCGTTCTCCTCCGCCCAGCCGAGGATGGTCGGCTCGTCGAGCGAGATGAGGGCGGTGCAGAAGTTACGGTCCGCGCCGTGCACCAGGATGTTGGAGACGAACGGGCACACCGCCTTGAACTGTCCCTCGACCTCGGCCGGGGCGATGTACTTGCCGCCGGACGTCTTGATCAGGTCCTTCTTGCGGTCGGTGATCCGCAGGTAGCCGTCCTCGGACAGCTCGCCGATGTCACCGGTGTGGAACCAGCCGTCGGACTCCAGCACCTCGGCGGTCTTCTCGGGCAGCTGGTGGTAGCCCTCCATCAGGCCGGGGCCGCGCAGCAGGATCTCGCCGTCGTCCGCGATCCGGACCTCGGTGCCGGGGAGCGGCTTGCCGACGGTGCCGGTGCGGTAGGCCTCGCCGGGGTTGACGAAGGAGGCGGCGCTGGACTCGGTGAGGCCGTAGCCCTCCAGGATGTGGATCCCGGCGCCCGCGAAGAAGAAGCCGATGTCCGGGGCGAGTGCGGCGGAGCCGGAGACGCAGGCACGGAGCCGGCCGCCGAAGGCCTCACGGATCTTCGCGAAGACGAGGGTGTCGGCGACCTTGTGCTTGGCGCCGAGCGCGAACGGCACGGAGGCCTTTCCGGTACGGCGGAAGTTGTCCTGCGACACCTTCGCGTACTCGCGGCCCACGCCGGCCGCCCACTGGAAGATCTTGTACTTGGCGCCACCGCCGGCCCGCGCCTTGGCCGCGACCCCGTTGTAGACCTTCTCGAAGATCCGGGGCACGGCTGCCATGTAGGTCGGCTGGACCACCGGAAGGTTCTCGATGATCTTGTCGACGCGGCCGTCGACGGCCGTGACGTGACCGACCTCGATCTGGCCGGAGGTGAGGACCTTGCCGAAGACGTGGGCGAGCGGCAGCCACAGGTACTGGACGTCGTCGGCGTTGATCAGGCCGGTCGCCACGGTGGCCTTGGCCATGTACGACCAGTTGTCGTGGGGCAGCCGTACGCCCTTGGGGCGGCCGGTGGTGCCCGAGGTGTAGATCAGGGTCGCGAGCTGGTCGGCGGTGATCGCGGAGACCCGGTCCGTGACCGCGTCCGGGTTCTTGGCCAGGTACTCGGCGCCACGGGCCTCGAGCTCGGCAAGCGTGAGGATCCAGCCCTCGGGGTCGCCCTCCACGGGCTCCGCGCCGATCGGGTCGACGACGACCACGTGGGCCAGGTGGGGCAGCGCGTCCCGGTTCTCACGGGCCTTCGCCAGCTGGGCGGCGTCCTCGGCGATCAGTACACGGCTCTCGGAGTCGGCCAGGATGAAGGCGGACTCCTCGGTGTTCGTGGACGGGTAGACCGTCGTGGTCGCGGCGCCGGCACACATCACGCCGAGGTCGGCGAGGATCCACTCGACACGGGTGGCGGAGGCGAGCGCGACGCGCTCCTCGGGCCGGACACCGAGTCCGATCAGCCCGGCCGCGATGGCGTGGACCCTGGTCGCGGCCTGCGCCCAGGTCAGCGACTTCCAGTCGTCCGGTCCCTGGCCGGAGGCCGACGGCACCGGGTAGCGGTACGCCTCACCGTCCGGGGTGGCCGCCACGCGGTCGATGAAGAGAGCCGCCACGGAGGGCGGTCGGTTATCGATCAAGGTCTGTGTGTCGCTCACGACGTCCTCCGGGCCTGCGGCATTGCTACGACCGGCTGCTGGGTAATGGTGCTGGGTGCTGGGGGGCTGCTGCCTGCTGTTCCTGCTTCTCGTTCCCGCTCGGCCTGCTTGTTTAACTGGCGAGTAACTAACGGGTGGTGATCAGAGTAGAGCGCGCAGGTCCGCGGCGTAAGGGGCAACAGGCCGCCGCTTCATAACGAACGGGCCCCCGTGCCGCAGGCGTCTGCGGCACGGGGGCCCGTCGTATCTACTCCCGGGTAGATACCGGGAGCGGAGGGCTACTTCTTGGCCTTGCCCTCGCCGGCCGACTCGTCGGTCGACAGGACGGAGATGAACGCGTCCTGCGGCACCTCCACGTTGCCGACCATCTTCATCCGCTTCTTGCCTTCCTTCTGCTTCTCCAGCAGCTTCCGCTTACGGGAGATGTCACCGCCGTAGCACTTGGCGAGAACGTCCTTGCGGATGGCGCGGACGGTCTCGCGGGCGATGACCCGGGAACCGATGGCCGCCTGGATCGGCACCTCGAAGTTCTGCCGGGGAATGAGCTTCTGCAGCTTGGCGACGAGCCGGACGCCGTACGCGTACGCCTTGTCCTTGTGCGTGACCGCGGAGAACGCGTCGACCTTGTCGCCGTGCAGCAGGATGTCGACCTTGACGAGCTGGGCGGACTGCTCGCCGGTGGGCTCGTAGTCGAGGGAGGCGTAGCCCCTGGTCTTGGACTTCAGCTGGTCGAAGAAGTCGAAGACGATCTCGGCGAGCGGGAGGGTGTAGCGGATCTCGACCCGGTCCTCGGAGAGGTAGTCCATGCCGAGGAGGGTGCCGCGGCGCTGCTGGCACAGCTCCATGATCGCGCCGATGAACTCGCTGGGCGCCAGGACCGTGGCCCGGACGACCGGCTCGTGCACCTTGTCGATCTTGCCCTCGGGGAATTCGCTCGGGTTGGTGACGATGTGCTCAGTGCCGTCCTCCATCTCGACGCGGTAGACCACGTTGGGGGCGGTGGCGATGAGCTCCAGGCCGAACTCGCGCTCGAGCCGCTCGCGGACCACGTCGAGGTGGAGCAGGCCGAGGAAGCCGACACGGAAGCCGAAGCCGAGTGCCGCGGAGGTCTCCGGCTCGTACACCAGGGCGGCGTCGTTGAGCTGGAGCTTGTCGAGGGCCTCGCGCAGGTCCGGGTAGTCGGAACCGTCGAGGGGATACAGACCCGAGAACACCATCGGCTTGGGGTCCTTGTAGCCGCCCAGCGCCACGGTCGCCCCGTTGTGCAGGGAGGTGATCGTGTCACCGACCTTGGACTGCCGGACGTCCTTCACCCCGGTGATGATGTAGCCCACCTCGCCCACACCGATGCCGTCGGCCGGGGTCATCTCCGGGGACGAGACACCGATCTCCAGCAGCTCGTGGGTGGCGCCCGTGGACATCATCCGGATGCGCTCGCGCTTGTTGAGCTGACCGTCGATGACACGGACGTAGGTGACGACACCCCGGTAGGGGTCGTAGACCGAGTCGAAGATCATCGCGCGGGCGGCCTCGTCCGCCTGGCCGACGGGGGCGGGGACGTCCCTGACCACCCGGTCGAGCAGGGCGTCCACGCCGACACCGGTCTTGGCGGACACCTTCAGTACGTCCTCGGGCTGGCAGCCGATGAGGTTGGCCAGCTCCTCGGAGAACTTCTCAGGCTGCGCGGCCGGCAGGTCGATCTTGTTGAGCACCGGGACGATGGTGAGGTCGTTCTCCATCGCGAGGTAGAGGTTGGCGAGCGTCTGGGCCTCGATGCCCTGCGCCGCGTCCACCAGGAGGACCGTGCCCTCGCATGCGGCGAGCGAGCGGGAGACCTCGTAGGTGAAGTCCACGTGCCCCGGGGTGTCGATCATGTTGAGGACATGGGTGGTGCCCGTGTCCCCGCCCGTGGTCGGTGCCCACGGCAGACGTACCGCCTGGGACTTGATCGTGATGCCGCGCTCGCGCTCGATATCCATCCGGTCGAGGTACTGAGCGCGCATCTGCCGCACGTCGACCACGCCCGTCAGCTGGAGCATCCGGTCGGCAAGCGTCGACTTGCCGTGGTCGATGTGCGCGATGATGCAGAAGTTGCGGATCAGTGCCGGGTCGGTACGGCTCGGCTCGGGCACGTTGGTAGGAGTCGCGGGCACGCAGGGTCCTGATTCTTGAGACGCCGAACGCCGTGTCTCGGGTCGATGTCGGGTCGGACGGATCTATACGCAGCTTCCATCGTCCCACGCCTGCGGGGCTGGGACCGGTTTGGGCCGGTCCGTGGGCGACTGGTACCGTCGGCAGCTGTGCCTCGTGGCCCTCAGAAGCGGCGTGGCGCACATAGAAGATCCAACGAACCTGAAAAGGCTCTTTCGTGGCGAACATCAAGTCCCAGATCAAGCGGAACAAGACGAACGAGAAGGCGCGCCTGCGCAACAAGGCCGTCAAGTCGTCGCTCAAGACCTCGATCCGCAAGGCCCGTGAGGCTGCCGCTGCCGGTGACGTCGAGAAGGCCACTGTGGCCGTCCGTGACGCGTCCCGCCAGCTCGACAAGGCTGTCTCGAAGGGTGTCATCCACAAGAACGCCGCCGCCAACAAGAAGTCGGCGCTGGCGCTCAAGGTTGCCGCCCTCCAGGGCTGAGCACTGATGTGATCGTCGGAACGGACTCCGCGGGCCCTCTCTCCCGCTCCTGACCGGCACTCCGTGCCGCACACCGAACCTGCGTTCGCCACGCGGGTGCGGCACACCAAAGCGTGAACCGAAGGCCCCGGTCGCCGTCCTCCCCAGGACGGCGACCGGGGCCTTCGGTGTGTGCGCTTCGTGACGTGCGGTCGAGAGCGCGTCGGCCGGCCTGGTGCCCCTAGCGCCCGGGGCGGGCCGCTTGCGCGACAGCCACGACGGCCTTCTCCAGGGCGTACGCAGGGTCGTCCCCGCCGCCCTTGACCCCGGCATCGGCCGCCGCGACCGCGATCAGGGCCGCTGCCACACCGTCCGGCGTCCATCCGCGCATCTGCTGGCGCACCCGGTCGATCTTCCACGGCGGCATACCGAGCTCGCGGGCGAGGTCCGCGGGCCGTCCGCCCCGGGCCGACGACAGCTTGCCGATCGCCCGCACGCCCTGCGCGAGCGCGCTGGTGATCAGAACGGGGGCGACCCCGGTGGAGAGCGACCAGCGCAGCGCCTCGAGCGCCTCCGCCGCCCTGCCCTCGACCGCGCGGTCGGCGACGGTGAAGGAGGACGCCTCCGCCCGGCCCGTGTAGTAGCGGGCGACGATCGCCTCGTCGACGGTGCCCTCGACATCCGCGGTCAGCTGCGAGACGGCGGCGGCCAGCTCCCGCAGATCGCTGCCGATGGAGTCCACCAGGGCCTGGCACGCCTCGGGGGTCGCGGAGCGCCCCAGGGCCCGGAATTCCGACCGTACGAAGGAGAGCCGCTCGGCAGGCTTGGTCGTCCTGGGGCAGGCGACCTCGCGGGCTCCGGCCTTACGTACCGCGTCCAGCAGCCCCTTGCCCTTGGCGCCACCCGCGTGGAGGAGGACGAGGGTGATCTCCTCTGCGGGCGCGGCCAGGTAGGCCTTGACGTCCTTGACCGTGTCGGCGGAGAGGTCGTGTGCGTTGCGCACGATCACGACTTTGCGCTCGGCGAAGAGCGACGGGCTGGTCAGCTCCGCGAGCGTGCCGGGCTGCAGCTGGTCGGAGGAGAGGTCGCGGACGTCCGTGTCGGCGTCGGAAGCGCGTGCCGCTGCCACCACGTGTTGCACGGCACGGTCCAGGAGCAGGTCCTCCTGGCCCACGGCGAGCGTCACGGGGGCGAGCGGATTGTCGGTGGAACTACTTCTGGTGGCCATCGCGGTCCAGCATCCCACGCCCCTGTGACAGGGCGGCGGGGCTGCCCGCCCGGGCGTACCGGAGAATGACCGGGTGAGCGATGTGAGACATGTGCTGGTGCTGCCCGACCGCGACACGGCCGAGGACGCGGCCGAGGAACTCGCCGACCGGTTCGGCGTCACCGAGGAGCCTCAGCTCGTACGCGACGCCCTCGCCGGCGAGGACGATGCCGAGGACGCCCAGTGGCTCGTGGTCGTGGAGGATCCGGCCGGGCGGCTGGACTCCGCGGCGCTGGACGCGTTCGCCGCGGAGTACGAGGGGTGGCTGGAGGCGCCGTAGCGGCTGCCCGCACCCCGGGCCGGGGCCCGGGAACGGGCCGCCATACGGGGCGGGCAGGGTCCCGGTTCTCGGGAGCTGGCCGGGCCCGGGGGCAGTTCCCGGGGCGGATCAGCTCTTGGACACGATCTGGATGTCCATGCCGATCTCGATGCTCGAGCCGACCGCCGCGATGCCGCGGGCAGCATCGTCTGCCAGGTGAGCGTGAAGTCCTCGCGGTGCAGTTCGGTGGTGGCCCGGCAGGCGGCACGGGTCTCACCCTCGAGACCGTTGCCAAGCCCGAGGTACTGGGTGTCCAGGGTGACGGTGGGGCTCACACCGTGCAGGGTGAGCGCGCCGCTGACGCCCCAGCGGCTTCCACCGCGGTGGATGAAGCGCTCGTCGTAGAACTCGAGGGTCGGGTAGCGCCCGACGTCGAGGAAGTCACTGGAGCGCAGGTGGTCGTCGCGCATCTGGACGTTCGTGTCGATCGACGAGGCGTCGATGACGACGTGCATGGCGGAGTCCTCCATGCGGTCGGCGATCCGGACGGCACCGGCGAAGGTGTTGAACCTGCCGTGGATGCGGGCCATGCCGGTATGACGTGTCGTGAAACCGATCTGGGAGTACGTCGGTTCGATGCCCCGGTCGCCCGGGTCGGGAAGCTGCGGAGGCGGGTACACCTGGAGGGTCACGTCGCCGACGCTCGCGTGACCGCTCTCGGCGACTGTGACCGGGCCGTGGAACGGGGTGAAACCCTCGGCCGTCACAGCGAGTCGGTAGTCACCCGCCGGAACGGCGGCGACAACACTCCCGAAGGGGTCCGTCTCCCCGCCGACGGTCTTGCGGCCCGCGCTGTCGGTGACGACGAACTCTGCTTTGCGCACTGGTTCGTTGACAGGGTCGAGCACCCGGCAGCTGAGCAGACCGGCCGTGCGCGGGACTGTGAGTCCGGCGACGGCGCTGCTGAGTGTGCTGCCGGACTTCGCCTTGTTGCCCAGCCAACGGCCGAACTCGCGCGCGTACTCCCAAGGGCGGTTCTCACCTCGGACCCCTGACAGCTGGACGTCGTTGTCGGAACAGCGACCCGCCGACGAAAGAACATTCGATCACTGATGCGATGTTCGAGGCGAACGCGGGAGCTCGGAGGGGGTTGTGGCGAGGTGTTACCGAAGGTCCGAATTGATCGCTCCGCTTGTGCGTGCCGCACAAGTCACGCGTTCGGGATCCGGCGCACCTCGGGCAGGTAGGTGAGACGCAGCCCGAAGTGGTCTTCGTAGGCGTCCAGTACCTCCGCGTCGGTGTCCAGCTCCGTCTCCTTCCGCTCACCCCGAACGGTCGTGATCAGGGTGCGGCCACTGAGCGTCACACGCCCGGTTCCTGTGCGCCGGGAGCAGACGAGGGAACGTCTGAAGTAGGAGTCCGGCGAGGTCCGGTGATACCAGCACCCTGCCCGGAAGTCCGTCAGGGCCCGTGGGCGGAGATCGAGACGGAACTGCCGCGATCCGCCGCGCAGCAGGTCGAGGTCCCCGTGCGGAGCGGGCCTGAACCGGAACACGCCGATGGGATCCTCCTGTTCGGTACGGTCGTCCAGCGCCAGCGGCTGTACGGCGTGGTCGCCGAACCCCACGTCGGCCAGCCAGGGGCCCGTGTCGTCGTCGGTCTCCACGCGCAACGCCATGTGGTCGTAAGGAATACCGAGCCGCCCGCCGTCGCCGAAGATCCGCGCCTGGAGCAGCGTGACGCGGAAGCCGAGCGCACTCAGCAACGCGGCGAAGGCGCCGTTCAACTCGTAGCAGAAACCGCCTCTCCGGTCGGTCACGACCTTCTCGATGAGCCTCTCGTCCTCCAGGACGATGTCCTCGCCGTGGTGGATCGCCAGGTTCTCGAAGGGCACTGTCATCAGGTGGCGGAGCTGCAGCTCGCGCAGGGCCTCCGCGTCGGAGCGAGTGGGGCGTGCGGCGCCGATGCGCTCCAGATAGGCATCGACCCATGTGCGGGGGGAGAGGCCGGCGGTCTCCCGGAGCTCCAGCGATTCCTCGTTCATATCGGAATTCTGTCCCGGTTCGGGGTACTGCGCCATCAGCCACGGATCCTAGGACCGCCGACGGAGGTCGTGGACACTGATCGCTAGCGTGTGGGCCATGACGAAGCGAGAGCCGGCACGCGGTCCGGAGCAGCGCAAGCAGGACGTGCTCGATCACCTGGAGAAGGACGAAGACGCCTGGGTTGCCACGGCCTCGACGGACGGCGTGCCTTGCTTGGTGCCGCTGTCCTTCGTGTGGGACCGAGGGACGCTGCTGCCGGCCACCCGGCGGACCAATCCGACAGCGGTCGACGTGACGCCGTCCGGACAGGCCAGGGTCACCCTGGGGCACACCCGTGATGTGGTGCTCATCGAGGGGACGGCCGAGATCGTGGAGGGGGCGGAGCTCCCCGCCGAGTCCGGTGACGCGTTCACCTCGAAGCTCCAGTGGGACCCCCGAGGCCGAGCCGCATGGGTGTACTTGCGCATCACCCCGGACACCGTCAAGGCGTGGCGGGAGCAGAACGAGCTGACCGGGCGCGAGCTGATGACCGAGGGGAGCTGGCTGGTCTGACGGGTGGCCGCCGCACCGCATGGGCCGCGCGCTCATGAGCGACCTGCCGCGCGCAGTTCCGCCCCGGCGCCCGTCACCGCGATCGCACCGTCGGTGTCGGTGCGCAGAACCTTCGCTCCCGCCGCTCCGAGCGCCTCGACCGTACGGGCCGCCGGATGTCCGTACGGATTGTCCGCCCCGCACGAGATGAGGGCGAGCCTGGGACGAGCGCTGCTCAGGAGGGCGGGGTCCTGGTAGGCGGAGCCGTGGTGCGCCACCTTGAGCACGTCCACCCTGGGCAGCGCCGGGTAGCCGCGCAACACCCCATGCTGGGCCGGGGGTTCGAGATCACCGAGGAGCAGGAGGGTCAGCCCGCCGGACCGCACGAAGAGGGTGACGCTGGAGTCGTTCGGCTCCTCGGTGACTAGGGCGGGCGCCCTACCTCGCGGATCTGCCGGCGGCCAGAGGACCCGCCAGTCGAGCGGACCGATCCGTCGGCGCTCCCCGGGAAGCGCCGGCACCACGGGAATGTGCGCCGCAGCCGCCGTTCGCCGCACGAACGAGGCCTGTTCCGCCGGTTCGCCGAGGCTCGTCGTCTGGATCGCTCCGACCTGCCTTCCACGCAACGCACCCGGCAGGCCCCGCACATGGTCGGCGTGGAAGTGGGTGAGTACGAGGAGCGGTACGCGCGTGATGCCGAGATCGCGCAGGCACCGGTCGACGAGGCGGGGATCGGGACCGGTGTCGACGACGACCCCCGTGCCTTCGCCCGCGGCGAGCACCATGGCGTCTCCCTGCCCCACGTCGCACATCGCGAACGCCCAGCCCGGAGGCGGCCATCCGGTCATGATCCGGGTGAGCGGCACCGGTCGCAGTACGGCGAGGATCAGAAGGAGGCCTGCGGCCGAACAGACCCAGGGATGGCGGGCGAGGCGGCGGGCGGACAGCACGACGACGACGGTGAGACCGGCCAGGAGTGCCGCCCCCGGCCAGCCTCCCGGCCAGTCGGCCTCCGCTCCCGAGAGGCCCGCTCCGTAGCGGGCCACCGACGCGATCCATCCGACCGGCCACCCGGCGGCCCCGGCGAGCAGTTCGGCCACGGGCATGGCCACCGGCGCTACGGCGAGCGCAGCGAACCCCAGAACGGTCGCGGGCGCCACCGCGAACTCGGCCAGCAGATTGCAGGGGATCGCCACCAGGCTGATCCGTGAGGCGAGGACCACGACCACGGGGGCACACACCGCCTGAGCGGCACCTGCGGCAGCCAGCGCCTCGGCGAGCCGCGGCGGAACACGATGCCGCTGCAGGGCGCTGCTCCAACGCGGCGCAAGCGTCAGCAGAGCCCCGGTGGCCAGCACGGACAGCAGGAATCCGTAACTGCGGGCCAGCCACGGGTTGTACAGCACCAGCAGCAGAACAGCGGCGGCCAGCATGGGAAGGAGCGATCTGCGACGCCCCGTGCCGATGGCGAGCAGCGTGATCAGGCCGCAGGCCGCCGCACGCAGAACACTCGGTTCGGGGCGGCAGACGAGGACGAAGGCGAGTGCGATCCCACCGCCGGCCAGTGCGGTCATCCGCAGGGAAATCCCCAACCGGGGTGCCAGACCTCCGCGTTCGCTGCGAAGGGCCGTGCCCGGTGGACCGATCAGCAGGAAGAGCAGGATCGACAGGTTGGCGCCCGATACGGCGAGCAGGTGGGTGAGGTCGGTGGCCTTGAAGGCGTCGTGCAGCTCGGGCGGGACCCGGGAGGTATCGCCGACGACCAGCCCGGGCAGGAGCGCCCGCGCATCGGGTTCGAGGCCGTCCGTCGCCTTCCGCAGTCCGGCGCGCAGCTCTCCCGCCGTGCGTTGGAGGAGTGTCGGCCGGCCGATGATCCGCGGCGCCTCGTCGGCGTCGGTGCCCAGCACCGCGGCGAGGCGCTCCCCTTCGTGGCGCGGTGGTGCGAGACGTCCGCTCAGACGGAGCCTGGTCGACGGCAGCAGCCGACGCCACCGCGCTGCCGCGTCACCGGGCGCGACCATGACGAGGACCGGGGTGCGGAGCCTGGTGACGGCACCCCCGGGAGCCGTCAGCCGGTCGATCTCGGCGTCGAGGAGCAGGGACACGGGGGTGCTGTGATCGCCCCGGACCTGCGGCCGGGTCTGCCGCGGATCGGACGTGACCGTCACCTCCGCCTCGACCCGGGTGTGGTCCCGCGCCAGGCCGGGAACGGGGCCGCTTCGCACATCCGCCGCGTGGAGCCCCGCCGCCGCGGCCCCGGCCGCAGCACAGAGCAGTGCCGCGGCAGCGGCTGTCGCCCTGGCCCCGGGCCGCCACACCCCGCCGGCTCCCCAGGTGGGCGGATCATCACCGGCGCTCCCACCGGCCCCGGCCCGTCCCGCCCAGGCCGACAGCCGAGGCACCGCCAGGAGCCCCAGGGCGATGCAGGTGCAGACGACAGCCCCCGCTGCCGCCCATCTCCCCGGCACCACGAGGGCGAGCGCGGCCGCGGCCCATGCCGCCAGGGCGGGCGGGACGAGCCGGAGATCGGCAGGACCTTCCTGCCGCGGATCGGCGGCACCCAGTCGGCCACCCGTGACCGTATGGACGTCGCCGCTGTTCATGGCCTGACCAGCGGCCGTAAATCCTCGAACCGGCGGTCACCGATCCCGTTCACCTCGCGGAGTTCGTCGACGGACCGGTAACCCCCGTGCTCGGTGCGGTAGTCGACGATGTGCTGGGCGAGTACCGGTCCGACGCCGGGAAGTGTCTCCAACTGCTCGACGGTGGCGGTCGTCAGGCTGACCGGCGTCGGGGGTCCCGCCTGCCCGCCCCTCCCGTCTCCGCCGCCGGCCGATCCGCCCCCGGCGGGCTGCACAGCGGGCACGCCCACCACGACCTGCTCGCCGTCCGTCAGAACCCGCGCCCGGTTGAGCGCGGTGACGTCCGTGCCCTCGCGCACTCCTCCCGCTGCGCGCAGTGCGTCGGCAACGCGCGAACCAGCGGGCAGACGCTGGATTCCCGGCCGCCGCACCTTGCCGCTCACATCGACGACGATCTGTCCGCCCATCGCTGCGGTGGGCGGCGGCCCGGCAGAGGACCCGGGCATCAGGCCGGGGCCGCCTTGCGGGTCGAAGGATCCCGGCGCGACCGGGTGCGCCGCTGCGGCCTCCTTCACCTGCTCGGGAGCGTGTACGGGCTGGGGGCGCACCGACCAGAAGTGCGTGGCGGCCAGGGCCGCGGCCCCTGCGAGGACAACGGCGAGCGCTGCGAGCGCTTTTGGTTCCAGACCGCACCGGAGCTGCACCCACAGCGGTAACCGCTCCCGCAGAGCGGGCCCGACAGCACGCCACCACCGCGACACCGCTGTGGTGCCTCCGCTCACGGGCGGTACGCCGCGAACCTGTTCCGGCGCCGCGGTCGCCCGGGTCGCGACACGGCTTGCGGGGCTTACGGTCGGCGTGGAGGCCGATGCCCAGGAGGGAATCTTCCTGGCGCCACGCACACGAGCGGAGGCGGGGCCGGGAACGCGAGCGGGCTGCTGAGCCGATACGGACGGCGCCGGAGGCCCCCCGAAGTGGGCCGAGTCCCGTGGGAAGGCCATGGCAGGGGCAGGGGGTGCGGCGGGAGTGCGGGGAACGATCGGAGTACGGGCTGCGACGGGTGGACGGACTACCACCGGAGCACCGGTTTCGATCGTCGCAGGGATCGTCGCAGGGATCGTCACAGAGGTCATCGCCCCAGTGGGGGCAGGGACGGCAGCAGGGGCGGCCGTTCGCCGCGCGTGCCGGCCGCCGACTGCTCCGTACGCTCCCATCAGCGCGTCCGCGCGACGACGCGAAGCCGTCGCGACCTCAGCATCGCGTTCGCGCCCCGCCCTGCGCCGATGACCACGGCGGGCGCCTGGTCCGGTACCCGCCCCTCCCCCGGGCCGGACGCCGGGACCAGTGCCCGCACGGGGAGCACCACTGCCAGGCCCGTGCCGGGCATGTTCGGCAGAGCCCGGAATCGGGCCAGGGCCAGGGGGCGATCCGGGCACATGCCCGTACCCGTGCCCTGGCCCACGTGTGGCGCGGTGTGTGGCGCGGCTGGTCGGTCGGATGGTTGCACGGCTGGCTACGTGAAGTGATCGGAGGGCCATGTGTCACGACGCTAGACACTTCCGGCGAATTCTGTTCGGAAGCCTCAATTCCGGTGGATAACTTACCGGTTGTGAATATGTCCCTCACTCGCTGGAGTGAGATCGACGGCCGGACGCAGGGCAGGATCACCAGAACCAACTGGAGGACTCCACGGCTGGGACCAAAAGACGGGATCAAAAAGGACAGGATCAACGGGCTGGTTCGACGGGTGCGACCAACGGCGGGATCAACGGGGCGAAACCACTGCCCCCAACAGCCCGGGTCCGGTATGTGCCCCGATCACCGCGCCCACCTCGCTGACATGCAGCTCGACCAGCCCCGGAACCCGCTCGCGCAGCCGCTCCGCCAGCCGATCCGCCCGCTCAGGCGCGGCCAGGTGGTGCACGGCGATGTCCACCGCCCCCGAACCGGCCCGCTCGGCGACGAGTTCCTCGAGCCGTGCGATCGCCTTGGACGCCGTCCGCACCTTCTCCAGCAGCTCGATACGTCCGCCGTCCAGCGTGAGCAGCGGTTTCACCGCGAGCGCGGAGCCGAGCAGCGCCTGGGCGGCGCCTATACGCCCACCCCGGCGCAGGTAGTCCAGTGTGTCGACGTAGAAGTAGGCCGATGTTCCGGCCGCCCGCTTCTCCGCCGCCGCCACCGCCGCGTCCAGGTCACCGCCCGCCCCGACCGTCTCCGCCGCGGCCAGCGCACAGAATCCGAGCGCCATGGCGACCATGCCGGTGTCCACCACCCGTACCGGCACCGGCGCATCCTTCGCGGCGAGCAGTGCGGCGTCGTACGTGCCCGAGAACTCGGCCGACAGGTGGAGGGAGACGATGCCCGTGGCTCCGGCCTCGGCCGCGGCACGGTAGGTGGCGGCGAAGACCTCGGGGCTGGGCCGGGACGTGGTCACGGAGCGGCGCTTCTGCAGGGCCAGAGCCAGCGACCTGGCCGAGATCTCCGTGCCCTCCTCCAGAGCCTGGTCACCCAGGACAACGGTCAGGGGCACTGCGGTGATGCCGTGCCGTTCCATCGTCTGGCGCGGCAGGTAGGCCGTTGAATCGGTGACGATCGCGACATGGCGGGACATGAGCCGGAGGGTACCTTCCGGGACGGGGGCACGGCAGCTCGCGCCCGGACTGCCGATCATTCCCAGTCGGTCCGGAAAGATTCCTGCCGGTCCCGGTCACTGGCGTGTCACTGGCGTTCCGGGTCAGTTCCTGGTCTCCGGCCTGGCTGACTTCTGCCACGGGTACCCGGTCTGCAGTCGCGGGTCCGGCGGCGTGAGCGCCGGCGGTGCCTCCTCGTCTGCCGGGCCGCTCCAGCTCTGCGCCGTCGCACCGTCCTGCGTCGACGGCTCCTCCGTCGTCCAATGCCGCAGGGCACCCGCCTCCACGTCGATCTGGGCGTTCAGCGCCGCCAGGTCGTCGTCGGCGAACCGCAGCGCCCGGTCACGCGCCGCCCAGCGCAGCGACTCCGCCGAGTGCGTGATGCGCTCCGTGCGCTCCTTCAGGCTCGGCAGCAGCGTGGCGACCGTCGCCCGGTCGGGCTCGCGCTCCAGCCTCTTCATTTCGTTGTCGAGCTCTCGTCCGTGCGCGCTGAGCCGCTGGAAGAGTCCTATCGACTCCGAGAGCGAGGAATCCTCGGCCACCCCCGCACCGAGTGCGTCCTGGGTGGCCCGCATCGACGTCCGCAGAGCGAGCCGCAGCTGCGCAAGCTCCCCCTGGACGCCCGGCTGGCCGTAGCTCTTGGCCCGCAGCGCGGTGTCCTCGACGGAGCGGCGCGCCTGCGTGATCGTGCGGTCCACGCCGCGCTTGGCGGCGCGGACGGCCTTCACTCCGGCGTACACCCCGAGCGCCATGAACGCGACGAAGAGCAGCGTCAAGATCAGGATCACGGCTTGCATGAACGCCCCTCGGTCTCGATTCGGCTGCCGGTGTGCGGCCGCCCCTTCTACGGTAAACGGAACGGGCAGGCCAGGGGTTCCATCGGAACCCCCAACCTGCCCGTAGGGGAAAGCCCCAAGGCCGGTCCGGTACGGCGCCGCGACCGCCGGAAGCGGTCCCTGAGCCGTACCGGACCGGGTCAACGGGCCCCGGCCGTCATGCGGGGACGATGTTGACCAGCTTCGGAGCCCTCACGATCACCTTGCGGATGCCGGCTCCGCCCAGCGCGGCCACGACGC
Organism: Streptomyces sp. NBC_00887; assembly: GCF_045207585.1. Lineage (NCBI taxonomy): Bacteria > Bacillati > Actinomycetota > Actinomycetes > Kitasatosporales > Streptomycetaceae > Streptomyces > Streptomyces sp. NBC_00887. Next base: position 7,323,725 of record NZ_CP108788.1, on the reverse strand, counting down.
TCTCGTCGGCCAGCGCCAGCGCCTCCAGCTCCTCGTCCGTGATCGACGGGGAGATCTCCAGGCGTGCCCTGACCTTGCCCTTGATCTGCACCACGCAGGTCACGGTCTCGTCCACGACGTATGCCGGGTCGGCGACCGGGAAGTCCTGGTGCACGACGGACTCGCTGTGGCCCAGCCGGCGCCACAGCTCCTCCGCCACGTGCGGAGCCAGCGGTGCGACCAGCAGCACCAGTCGCTCGGCGACCGACCGCGACAGCGGGCCGCCCGACTTCGTCAGGTGGTTGTTCAGCTCGGTGACCTTGGCGATGGCGGTGTTGAAGCGCATCGCGGCCATGTCCCGGCCGACACCGTCGATGGCCTTGTGCAGCGCCCTCAGCGTGTCCTCGTCGGGCTCCGTGGCGACCACGGTGACCTCACCGGTCTCCTCGTCGACGATATTGCGCCACAGCCGCTGCAGCAGCCGGTACTGGCCCACCACGGCCCGTGTGTCCCACGGCCGCGAGACGTCCAGCGGGCCCATGGCCATCTCGTACAGGCGCAGCGTGTCCGCCCCGTACTCGCCGCAGATCTCGTCGGGCGTCACGGCGTTCTTCAGGGACTTGCCCATCTTGCCCAGGACACGGCTGACCTTCTCGCCCTGGTGGTAGTACGCCCCGTCGCGCTCCTCGACCTCGGTGGCCGGGACGGCGATCCCACGGCTGTCCCGGTACACGAAGGCCTGGATCATGCCCTGGTTGTACAGCTTGTGGAACGGCTCGGCGGACGAGACGTGTCCCAGGTCGTGCAGCACCTTGGACCAGAAACGCGCGTACAGCAGGTGCAGCACGGCGTGCTCGGCGCCGCCGACGTACAGGTCGACACCACCGGTCGGCTGGCCCTCCTGCGGTCCCATCCAGTACTGCTCGATCGCCGGGTCGACCAGCTGCCGGTCGTTGTTCGGGTCCAGGTAGCGCAGCTCGTACCAGCAGGAACCCGCCCAGTTCGGCATGGTGTTGGTCTCGCGGCGGTACTTCTTCGGGCCGTCGCCCAGGTCGAGCGTGACGTTGACCCAGTCGGCGTTCCGGGACAGCGGGGTCTCGGGCTGGGTGTCGGCGTCCTCCGGGTCGAAGGTGCGCGGCGAGTAGTCCTCGACCTCGGGCAGCTCCAGCGGCAGCATCGACTCGGGCAGCGGGTGGGCGATGCCCTCCTCGTCGTACACGATCGGGAAGGGCTCACCCCAGTAGCGCTGCCGGCTGAACAGCCAGTCACGCAGCCGGAAGTTGACGGTGCCCTCTCCGACGCCGTGCTCCTGCAGCCACTCGGTGATCTTCGCCTTCGCGTCGACGACTCCCAGACCGTCCAGCGAGATCTCGTCGTTCGCCGAGTTGACCAGCTTCGCCTCGTACGAGGCGAAGGCGTTCTCCCAGGTCGACGGGTCGGTGCCGCGGTCGTCCGACGGTTCGACGACGCAGCGCATCGGCAGCTCGAAAGCGCGCGCGAAGGCGAAGTCCCGCGCGTCGTGCGCGGGTACGGCCATGATCGCGCCGGTGCCGTAGCCCATCAGGACGTAGTCGGCGATGAAGACAGGGACCTTCGCACCGCTGACGGGGTTGGTCGCGTACGCGCCGGTGAAGACGCCGGTCTTGTCCTTGGCCTCGGCCTGGCGCTCCACGTCGGACTTGGCGGCGGCCTGCTTGCGGTACGCCGTCACGGCCTCGGCGGGGCTCGCGTGACCACCGGTCCACACCGGGTGGGTGCCCTCGGGCCAGGCCGCAGGGATGATCCGCTCAGCCAGCTCGTGCTCGGGTGCCAGCACCATGTAGGTGGCACCGAACAGGGTGTCCTGACGGGTGGTGAATACGGTGATGTCACCGGCTCCGTCGACCGGGAAGTCGACGCGCGCACCTTCGGAGCGACCGATCCAGTTGCGCTGCTGCAGCTTGATGGCCTCGGGCCAGTCCAGCCCGTCCAGGTCGTCCAGCAGCCGGTCCGCGTAGGCCGTGATGCGCATGTTCCACTGGCGCAGCTTGGCCTTGAAGACGGGGAAGTTGCCCCGCTCGGAACGGCCGTCGGCCGTTACCTCTTCGTTGGCCAGTACGGTGCCCAGCCCCGGCGCCCAGTTGACGGGTGCGTCGGAGGCGTACGCCAGGCGGTACTGCCCCAGGACATCGGCGCGCTCGGCCGTGCTCAGCGCGCTCCACTCGCGGCCGTCCGGCGCCGGGCGCTCACCGCTCTCGAACTGGGCGACCAGTTCGGCGATCGGGCGGGCCCGGTCGGCCTCGGTGTCGTACCAGGAATTGAAGATCTGCAAGAAGATCCACTGGGTCCACTTGTAGTAGTCCGCGTCGATCGTCGCGAAGGAGCGGCGCTTGTCGTGTCCCAGGCCCAGCCGGCGCAGCTGGACCTTCATGTTCTCCATGTTGGCCTCGGTGGAGGCCCGGGGGTGCGTACCGGTCTGCACGGCGTACTGCTCCGCGGGCAGCCCGAAAGCGTCGAAGCCCAGGGTGTGCAGGACGTTGTGCCCGGTCATCCGCTGGTGGCGGGCGTAGACATCGGTGGCGATGTAGCCCAGCGGGTGGCCGACGTGCAGACCCGCGCCCGAGGGGTACGGGAACATGTCCATGATGAACTTCTTCGGCTTGGCGGCCAGTTCCGGATTGTCCGCCAGGTCACCGGTGGGGTTCGGTGCCTCGTACGTCCCCTCGGCGTCCCAGAAGTCCTGCCAGCGTGCTTCGATGTCGGCGGCCATCGCTGCCGTGTAGCGGTGCGGCGCAGCCACCTCGACTGCGGAATTCGTCTCGCTCATGATCCTCAAAGCTCCATCGATCGTCATCTGCCGGCGCCCACGTCTACGGACACACGTCTACGGAAACGAAAAATCCCCTCGCACAGGAGGGGACGCCGCGCCGAGTCCGACCAGGCATTCTCACCGGTCGGGAGTGATCAGCGCGGCTCGCTGAGCAGAAGGCGTACGGCACGCATGGCGTCAGGGTACCGCACAGCCCCGGAACGCCGCCGGGCACATACCCGTCACAGGGGACCCGCGGGGGCGTCGCGCACACAGGCCGAGGCCCCACGACTTCACCACGATCTCTGCGCAGTACCCACACACTCCGGGGGTTACTCCGCGTACTGCCCTCTATCGGGGCAACAACTCAAACCTCGTACTGGCCGGTATGCAGCGACTTAGCATGCGGCAACGGGACCGCTTTGCCGAACCATTCGGAGTCGCCCCCATGAAGCCTCATCGCAGGATCCGCTCATCACCCTCAATGAGCAGCAGCCCAGGACTGAGCCGCCCGGTGCAGGGCGGACTGACCGTCGCCGCGCTGGTGCTCCTCCCTCTGCTCGCCGTCGCAGGGAGCGACGGCTTCCGCGCCGGACTCGACTTCACGACCGGTGTCCTGACGCTGGTGTCGCTCACTGCTGCGGTCGCCTGGGGCCTGCTGGCCACCGACCGGATTTTCCTCTCGACCCGTCAGCGGCTGATCGGCCAGGGCATCCACCGGGCCGCCGCTGTCACCTCGCTCGGCTTCCTCCTGCTCCACGGCACCGTGAAGGTCTCGCTCGGGCATGTGGAACTGATCGGTGCCCTCATACCCTTCGGCCTCGGCGTGAGCGGCACGGCCGGACTCATCGGCTTCGGCTCGCTGGCCGGCCTGCTGATGATCGTCGCAGCGGCAACCGGTGCCATGCGCAGCGCCTTCGCCACCCCAGGGAAGATCGCCGGCCGCTGGCGTGCGCTGCACGCGCTCGCCTATCCGGCCTGGTGCTCCGCACTGTTGCACGGTCTGTACGCCGGTCGTCAGGCTGCGACCTGGGTCGTCGTCATGTACAGCCTCTGCCTGCTCGCTGTGGCCGCCGCACTGTGCCTACGGCTGCTGCCCGCCCCGACCAAACGTCTGATCACCAATCTGGTCACCACCCTGATCAGCCCCGACGGCCCTCCCCAGGAACCCGACCCGGTGATACGCAATTCCCCGCTCCCCGGCGCGGAGAACCTGCCTCGGCAGTCGCGCGAGGGACAGCGGCGACAGGGGCTGCCGCCCGAGGCGCCCGGGTGGGGGGACGACCGCGAGGTGCGCGGCACCCCCGTCCGTCCCCGTACGCTCGCCGCCCCCTCCCCGCCCCTGTACGAGGCACCGCAGTACGGGGCTACGCCGGACGAGACCCTTTTGTACGAAGCCCCGCCGCGCAGCTCCGAGCGGCTCGGTCCGGGCCTCGACGCCACAACGGCGGCAGGGGCGACAGCGGGACCGGGACCCGGGCCGGGCATCTCCGCCGCCTATCGCGCCGTCTCCCGGCCGCCCGAGCCCTCGCAGGAACGTGCGGCCGACGGCCTCTGGCCCGCACCGTCCCCCGCGCCCCCCGCGCAGGCGCTCAGGCCTCCCTACGGCCCCGACCCCTCTTACGATCCCGAGCACGCCTACGCGCGCACCCAGGAGTCCACGGAGTACGTCACACCCTCGCCCACCGAAACCGCCTACGCCACGCCCTCGTACACCGAAACCGCCTACGCCACACCCTTGTACACCGAAACCGCCTACGCCTACCCCGATGCCACTTCGACCGGCTACGTCCCCACGGTCGACCCGTCCGGATACGACGGCAGTGGCGCCCGGGGCAACGCTGACACCGAACAGCTGCCAGGGCTCTATCCGCCTCCCGCAGGAGAGCCCTGGCACGCACCCGCAGGAGACCGACCGTGAATGTCCCCCTCCCCGATGTACCCGAGGTCCGTGTAGTCGGCCTTCCCCAGCTGACGACCGGCTTCGACCTGGTCGAGCGGATCGATCTCGCCATGCACCTGAAGGTGCACGGCCCGCTCGAACCGATGAACGGCGAGCGCCTTGCCGAACTGGCCGAGGCCATCTCCCTGCGCGGCCGTGGCGGCGCAGGTTTCCCGTTCGGCAAGAAGCTCCGCGCCGTGGCGAAGGCCTCCATCCGGCGTGGAGTGCGGCCTGTCGTCGTGATCAACGGCAGTGAGGGCGAGCCCGCCTGCCGCAAGGACACCGTCCTGCTCAACCGCGCACCGCATCTCATCCTCGACGGCGCCCTCCTCGCGGCGGAGGCACTCGGCGCGCGCACCCTGGTCGTCGCCGTCACCCGCAACTCCACGGAGATCTCCATCCGCGCCGCCCTGGCGGAGCGCGGGCTGTCGGACCGGCGGGGACAGCACCTGCGCGCCCGGGTCGTTCGCACCCCGGAGCGCATGGTCTCGGGTGAGGCCTCCGCGGTCATCCGGGCGGTGAACGGTGGCCCCGCACTGCCGCCGGGCCGCCGGGAGCGCGCGGCGGAGTCCGGAGTGGCCGGCGCCCCGACCCTGCTCTCGAACGCGGAGACGTACGCACAGCTCGCAGTCGCGGCCCGGATAGGCTCCCGCCGCTACGGGCACACCGGCCTGCCCGACGAGCCCGGCACGGTCCTGCTCACCGTCTCCGGGGCCGTGGCGCGCCCCATGGTCATCGAGGTGCCCACCGGAGTGCCCCTGCGGTACGTCCTGCAGCTGGCCGGTGCGCCGCCGCTGCCCCAGGGCGTGCTCACCGGTGGCTATCACGGCAACTGGATCGATGCGAACGCCTCGCACGACGCCGTCGTCTCCCGGGCGTCCCTGGCTGCGGCGGGGGGTGCGCTCGGCGCGGGGGCCATCCTGCCGATCGGCCCGGAGACCTGCCCTATCGGCGAGTCGCTGCGCATCGCGAACTGGCTGGCGGCCGAAACGGCGGGCCAGTGCGGGCCGTGCAAGCTGGGGCTGCCGGCCGCTGCCGGCGGACTCTCCGACGTGCTCAACGGCGGTGGACCTGCCGCCCTCGAGGCGCTGCGGGAGGTGACTCAGGCAGTGAAGGGCCGGGGGGCGTGCAAGCATCCGGACGGCTCGGCGCGCTTCCTGGCGTCAACCCTGTCCGCGTTCACGGACGACCTCGCGGCGCATGTCCTCGGCGGCGGCTGCGGACGCGAGACGCTCGGGGTGTTGCCCCTGCCCGCTCCCGGTTACGAGGACCTGGAGGAGTCGATTCCGAGCGGCGAGAAGCTGGCGGTCGACTGGACGCTCTGCCGTGGCCACGGACTGTGTGCGGACATCGTGCCCGAACTGATCAGACTCGGTCCCGACGGCTACCCCGCGCTCGCGGACACGGCCGTTCCCATGCATCTGCGGGGCCGCGCCCAGCGCGCCGTACGGCGATGCCCGGAGCTCGCCCTCCGCATCGAGCAGGCCCCTGCCGAACGTCCGGCGCTCCCGAGCGCCCAGCGGAAGGCCCTGGGCAGCGGACGCAGTTGATCCGGAGCCCCACCCCACCGCTTGCGGCGCACAACAAGAAGCGGTCCATCCGATTCGGATGGACCGCTTCTTCACTGTGGAGCTAAGGAGAATTGAACTCCTGACCTCCTGCATGCCATGCAGGCGCTCTACCAACTGAGCTATAGCCCCTCGCTTATCGCCCGGTTCCCCCGGCGACATCGAGAACATTACACGGTCCCCCCGGCCCTTCACCAAATCGTTTCCGGTCTGCCCCGATTTGCCCGACCGGGGAGGCCCTGACCAGCGAGAGGTCCGGCCACTCGGACCTCGTCAGGCAGTGGCGAAGGAGTAGAACCGCTTGAGGGTGCAGTGCTCCTCCAGGAGCCGTCCGTAGATGGGCTCCCCCTCCAGCTCCCGGTACGTCTCGATGGGGTCGCCTTTTATGATCAGCGCCCGCGCGCACTCCTCGCACCAGTACTGGAACTCCGAATTGACCGGATCCATGTCCCTGACGATGGGCGTACCGCTGCCGCACCAGTCGCACTTCCGCCTGTGTGCACCCATCGGTCAGCTCCGACTGTGGCCGCAGGCCGTGCGCGCGTGGGGGGCCTCTTGCGGGGCCTCCGGGCCGGGGGGCGCCTTGGAGGTAAGGGGCAGGTCCGGGACCTGTACGCGGCTCGCAGGCATCGCGCTCCCTCCCGATCGGTCCATCGCCCCCTCCGGCGGTCCGATTCTGCCATGGCCCCGCAAGGGGGTCAGCCCGCCGACCGCCGGACTGCCTGTATAAGCCGTACGGAACCGGCCATCGCGCCCGCGAAGAAGGCTTGAATACGTTCCCGCGGGGAGAAGGAGGGATGGGGAGGGCGCTCCGGCCCTCAGGACGGCAGCTCTGCCACGCCCCGGACCCGCCCGACCGACCGCACGACCGACGGCACGACAAAGGATCCCGTCCCCTACTGGGGACGGGATCCTGTGATTGTGGAGCTAAGGAGAATTGAACTCCTGACCTCCTGCATGCCATGCAGGCGCTCTACCAACTGAGCTATAGCCCCGCTGTTCGCTGTGTTTCCCTGCGTTTCCGCGCTGCGAACAAGAAGAACTTTAGCCTGCGACCAGCCGGAAAGTGAAATCCGGCCCCCGCGGGCCGGAGACACCCTCCGGCGCGGCCCGGAGACACCCTCCGGACACCCGCTAATCGTCGTCGCCGAGCACCGGTTCGGGGAGTGTCCCGGCGTTGTGCTCAAGCAGTCGCCAGCCCCTCGCACCTTCGCCGAGCACGGACCAGCAACAGTTGGAGAGCCCGCCGAGCCCTTCCCAGTGGTACGCCTCCAGACCGAGCAGCCTGCCGATCGTCGTCCGGATCGTGCCCCCGTGGCTCACCACGACGAGCGTGCCACCATCAGGCAGCTTGGCGGCGTGCTCCAGGACGACCGGAGCAGCCCGGTCGGCGACCTCGGTCTCCAGTTCGCCACCGCCCCGGCGCACGGGTTCCCCGCGCTTCCAGGCGGCGTACTGCTCGCCGTTCCGGCCGACGATCTCCTCATGGGTGAGACCCTGCCAGGCGCCCGCATACGTCTCGCGCAGTGCGGAATCGTGTGCGACTTCGAGGCCGGTGATCGAGGCCAGCTCGGCAGCCGTGGCCGCTGCCCGCTGCAGGTCCGAGGCCACGATGGCGTCAGGCTTCAGCGAGGCGAGCAGCCGGGCGGCCCTATGGGCCTGTCCGACGCCGACCTCGGTGAGCTCGATGTCCGTGGAGCCCTGGAAACGGCGCTCCAGGTTCCACGCCGTCTGGCCGTGCCGCCAAAGGACGATCCTGCGGCCTCTGCCGCCCGTGCTGCCGTTCAGCTCTGCTCACCTTCCGTGACACCGTGGAGCTGGGCGTGCTCCTCGGCCTTACCTCGGGTCTTGAGGGCGTCCTCGGGGAGGGCGATCTCGGGGCAGTCCTTCCACAGACGCTCGAGCGCGTAGAAGACGCGCTCCTCGCTGTGCTGGACATGGATCACGATGTCGACGTAGTCGAGGAGGATCCAGCGGGCGTCGCGGTCGCCCTCGCGGCGTACCGGCTTGGCGCCGAGCTCCTTCTGCAGTCGCTCCTCGATCTCGTCGACGATCGACTTGACCTGGCGGTCGTTGGGAGCCGAGGCCAGCAGGAAGGCGTCGGTGATCGACAGCACGTCGCTGACGTCGTAGGCGATGATGTCGTGCGCGAGCCGGTCGGCTGCCGCCTGGGCGGCAGCGTTGATGAGCTCGATGGAGCGGTCCGTGGCGGTCACATGCAGGCTTTCGTCGGCGGTCAGATCAACCTCTAGGGTCTCACGGACCGCCGACAGCCCTTACGACGTTTACGCCGGGTGCTACTTGATCTTGTAGTTCTGGCCGAGCACGACGGACACGTCGGCATTCGCCGCGGGCTTGCCCTGCTTCACCGAGCTCGTCGGCAGACCCAGGGTCTTGGCGACCTCGACCGCCTTCGCCTTGTCCTCGGCGGCCCGGTAGACGACCTGGGACGACGCCGCGGCGCCTGCCTTCCCGCCGTCGACGAACGCGTATCCGCCGTTGACCAGCTGGACTCTGGCGAATTCCGTGCCGTCCGCGTTGCCCGTGGCGTTCTTGACTCCGACCCGTACCGCCGCGCCCTGGTCCGGGGCCTTCACGGTGCCGCCCAGGATGTCCTTGACGACGCTCTCCGTCGCCTTGTCCGTGAGGGTGCCGTCGTCCTGGACCGGGAGCAGCGCAGTCTTGTAGTCGCCCACCTTGGCGTGCCCCGCGAGTTTCGCCAGCGAGGCGCCCAGGTCCTGCTCGGGCAGCGACGGGTCGAGGATCTGCGCGAGGGTCTCCACGGTGACCGTGGCGGCCTTGGGGTCCTCGGACATCTTGCGCAGAACACTGCGCATGACCTGTCCGAACCGCAGCAGCTGCTTCGCCTCCGGCTCACCGGGACCCCGGTAGGTGGCGTACACGACGGCCATCTGGCCGCTCAGCGTCTGCGCCTCGCCCTTCCGCACGAGCGGCGACGCGCCCTTCTTCACATCGGGTACGTCGATGTCGGTATCGACCTCGATGTTGCCCACGAGCTCGACGAGGTTCTCCAGGTACGGGGTGTCGAGCCGCCAGGTGCCACTGATCTTGGTGCCGAGCAGGGTGTCGATCGCCTCGCGCGTGCCGGTGGACCCGTCGTCGTCGACGGACTTGCCGAGCGTGGTCGTGGACCCGTCGTCGGTGGCTACGGAGAGCGAGTTGGGAAGCAGGACCGTGGTGCCCTGCTTGGTGGTGACGTTGTCGACGAGCAGCGCCGTGGAGGTGCCGCCCTTCTTGGTGTTGTGCAGATGGACGACGATGACGTCCCGCTGCTGCGGGCCCGTCGCCGTGGTGTTCTGCTTGTCCTGGTCCGAGAGGCCTGGGATCTTGCCGGCGTACCAGAGGTAGCCGACCCCGCCGACGCCCACGAGGACCATGACGACTATCAGCGCGACGATCCTCTTGCGCCCGCGGCGACGTGCTTCCTCGCGCCGTTCGCTGCGGCTCTCGGTGAATTTCAGCCAGTCGATGACGTCTTCGGAGTCCTCGTCGGGCTCCTCGATGAACGAGAACTGCTCGGTGCGGTAGTCGCGGTCGGCGCGGCGCTGCTCGGGCACGACGGGCTCGGGCGCCGGCTCGGGCGCACGCCGGGGCTCGGGCTCCGGTGGTGCGGCCATCGGGGCGCTCTGGGGCTGCGGGGCGTTCCACTGCTGGGTGGAGTCGTCGACGGCGGGCTGCCGGCCGGTGTCGTAGCCGTAGCTCCCGTAGCCGCCCTCGTAGTCGTAGCCCTGCTGCTGGGGCTGCTGGGGCTGCTGGGCATACGGGTCGTACTCCTGCGTACCCGCGTACGGGTCGTAGCCGTAACCCTGGCCGGCCCCGTAAGCCTGCTGCGTCTGGGCCTGCTGCGTCTGCCCGTCCTGCTGGGCTTGCTGGGCCTGCTGGGCATACGGGTCGTACGGCTGCTGCCCCTGCTGCTGGTAGACCGGCTGCCCGTACTCGTCGTAGCCGATGATCTGCGGCTGCTGTTGGTAGTACGGGTCGTACGGGTTCTGTCGGTCGTTCACCGGTGCCCCTCTCCGTGGCTCATTCGCCGCGGTACAGCTGGCGCTTGTCGATGTAGCGGACCACACCGTCCGGCACCAGGTACCAGACAGGATCCCCCTGCTGGACCCTCGCTCGGCAGTCTGTGGACGAGATCGCCAGCGCGGGTACCTCCACGAGCGAGACGCCACCCTCGGGCAGTCCGTCGTCCGTGAGGACATGACCCGGCCGGGTCACACCGATGAAGTGGGAGAGCGAGAAGAGCTCTTCCGCGTCACGCCAGGTGAGGATCTGGGACAGCGCGTCGGCGCCGGTGATGAAGAAGAGGTCCGCGTCGCCGTGGACCGCACGCAGGTCCCGAAGCGTATCGATGGTGTACGTCGGTCCGCCACGGTCGATGTCACTGCGGCTGACCGAGAACTGCGGGTTGGACGCCGTGGCGATGACCGTCATCAGGTAGCGGTCCTCTGCCGGGGACACGTTCTTGTGGCTCTTCTGCCACGGCTGCCCCGTCGGGACGAAGATCACCTCGTCGAGGTGGAAATGGGCGGCCACTTCACTGGCCGCCACCAGGTGTCCGTGGTGGATCGGGTCAAACGTCCCGCCCATCACGCCGAGTCGGCGCTTGCCGCGGCCGGTAGGCACTTCCTGCTCTCCCATGCGTGCAGACCCTACTGGCACAGCTGTTCGCCTCTGCCTCAGCGGTCTCGGTTGAAGCGGGTCGTGATCCACAGAAGCAGCATGAGCGCGACGAACGCACCGCCGCCGGTGAGGTACGGGCTGAGGCTTTCGTGGTTGCCACCCTGCTCGCCACCTTCGGAGGCGAGGGTGACCAGCTGGTGCGCGGTGCTCGTGAGGCTCATCTTCGGCAGGACCTATCGATCGGGAGTCGGAAGGAAGACGTCGCGGACATCGTATGCGGGCGCCACGGGCACGCTCACGCCGACTCAGTCGTTGTTGTCGTCGTTGCGGTATCCGCGCAGCAGGAACCAGGCGAGCAGGGCAGCTCCGACGAGCGAGACGAGCAGCACGACGCGGAGCGTATTGCCGGGTCCCTGGTCCTCGGATGCGGCAGCGAGCACTGCGACGGTGTACGGCATTTCGGGCGCTCCTCAAAGTTATCCACAGCCCCCCGCACACCGTAGCGCCAGCGCCTACGCTGGGTTTTGTCAGGGGGACGAGCGACGTCTCGTACTAAGCAGGGGGAATCCATGACCGACAACAGTCACGAGAGCGTGCCGAGCAGGCAGCGCAGGCGATTCCCGGGTATCTCCTCCCGGGCGTACGAACACCCGGCGGACCGCTCGGCCCTGGTGGCCCTGCGCAAGCTGAGCGGTTTCGACACCGTGTTCAAGGCGCTCAGCGGACTGCTCCCGGAGCGCAGTCTGCGGCTGCTCTTCCTGTCGGACTCCGTCCGGGTGAGCGACGCACAGTTCACCCACCTCAACGACATGCTGCGGGACGCCTGTTACATCCTGGACCTGGAGAAGGTCCCGCCCATGTACGTCAATCAGGACCCGCAGCCGAACGCCATGTGCATCGGTCTCGACGAGCCGATCATCGTCGTGACGACGGGCCTGGTGGAGCTGCTCGACGAGGAGGAGATGCGGGCGGTCGTGGGCCACGAGGTGGGCCACGCGCTCTCCGGTCACGCGGTGTACCGGACGATACTTCTCTTCCTGACCGGCCTTGCTCTCAAGGTGGCCTGGATCCCGCTCGGCAACGTCGCGATCATGGCGATCGTGACGGCGCTGCGCGAGTGGTTCCGCAAGTCGGAGCTGTCCGCGGACCGGGCCGGACTTCTGGTCGGGCAGGACCAGCAGGCGTCGATGCGCGGCCTGATGAAGATCGCGGGCGGCAATCACCTCCACGAGATGAACGTGGATGCCTTCCTCGCCCAGGCCGACGAGTACGAGAAGGGCGGCGATCTGCGCGACTCCGTGCTCAAGATCCTCAATGTGCTGCCCCGCTCGCACCCCTTCACCACGGTGCGGGCGGCCGAGCTGAAGAAGTGGTCGGAGACCCGCGAGTACCAGCGGATCATGGACGGCCACTACCCCAAGCGCGAAGAGGACAAGGACACCTCGGTGACGGATTCCTTCCGGGAGTCCGCATCGCACTACGCGGACACGGTGCGCACCAGCAAGGACCCGCTGATGAAGCTCGTCGGTGACATCGCGGGCGGTGCGGGTGACCTGGGGGGCAAGCTTCGGGACAAGTTCACCGGGGCGAGTGGCGGGAGCAACGGCAGTGGGGCCGCGGGCAAGGGCGGAGCCCCGTCCTCGGACTCTACGGACGGCTCCGGTGGGACTTGGAGGCGTCCGGACCCGGAAGAGGGCTCGGAGCCGGCGGGGAGCTGACCTCCAGGGTGCCGCACAGCGCCGCGGTGGGCAGGCCCGTGGCATACGGGTCCGTACCGGCCGGGCCCCGGGTGTCGGCACGCTGGCCGGCGAACAGCGGACGCAATGCGCCTGCCGCATCGGCGGAACACGCCTGCGGGCCGGCCTGGACGTAGGCGCTCCGCACCTCCAGCCGGTGCAGCCGGAGGTCTTCCCGGTCCACGAAGAAGTGCATCTCGCGCCGCACGGTGAACAGTGACGCGCCGTCCGCTCGGTGGCGGCCGGATACGGCCGGGCGCAGGGCGTACGTGAAGGTGTGGTCGGACACCACCTCCAGGGTGTCCGACCCCGCCTCCGCGTAGGAGAGCGTGCCCTGGACCCGTATCTCCGGGTCCGCGAGCTCCACCTCTGCCGGGTCGAAGCGCACGAGCCAGCCCGTCGCCATGTGCTGGCCGTCCCCGTCGGGTGCGTTCATGCTCCTGTCGAACTGGGGCGTCTGGTCCGGGTCGATCAGCCGTCCGACCGGCCGCACGATTCCACCGGTCAGCACATCGGGGTCGAGCGAGGATTCCACCAGGTAGTCCTTGACCGTGATCAGGGCTGTCGTCACCTGGCTGTCCGAGAAGTTCTTCGTCCGCCGGACCGCCGGCAGGTTGATGCCGGCCGCGCCGCTCCGGAATCCCACTGCCGGACCGGTGGCGAAGAGCGTGTCAGGGGTCCCGCCGGGCACGGCGCCCCGGGGAGCGAGAGGGATCAGAGTCGTCCGCAACGGCTCGGCATGCCTGCCCGCGGGCGTCGGATAGGGGTCGCGGAAGCCGACGTAGACCGCGGCGGCGAAAGCAAGCGCGATGAGCACGACGAGGGCGACAGCGGCCCTGGAGTGCCGGCGGCCGGCGCGGCCGGGCAGGGAACGCACGGCGCGGGCGTGTTCGCCCATCCGTTCCTGGGCGGAGAACTCCTGCAGACGGGCAGCACGGACAAACGATTCGTCGAAGACGAGGGAGCGGTACTCGTCCTCGCCGCTCGAGGAGTTCTCGGGCGGACCTTCCGGCGGTTCTCCGCGGCCTGTCATGACTTCTCCCGATCTCCACGCCACCGGCGAGGGCGGGCGCTGGGGCCCACCTCAGCCGATAGGCACCGGGCCGACCTGTCCGTCACGGGTTCGACGCAGGGATGAGCGAGGGGCCCTCTCCCCGGGGACGGGGACGGGGGAGGGGGAGGGATCACGGGGTCATACCTTCAGATTGGGTCGATCGTCATCAAGGTAAACGCCGTGCAGGTGGGAGCGCAGTCGGGGAGACCCGCGGTTACGCCACCGGGTTACGCCTTCGGCGGCCCCACCGGATTACCCCACCCGCGTGACGCCGGCCGCTGCGCCCCGGAGACCGTGTCGCGGGAGCCGATGCGCCGGAGGCCGCGCGGTCTGCCCCGCGGTCCGCCTCGGGCCTGCTCGCCGGCCCGCCCCATCGCCCGGTGCCCACGCCCATCCGCCACCGCTCGGCGCCGTCGTCCGCTCATGACGCGCATCCGCGGCTGACTGCTCCCGCCCGTGTGCAACGGCGTGCGTCACGCCCGTACGTCACGCCTGTGTGCGACGGCGGGCATATAGGTGGGCGCAACGACCTACATCACGGCGTGCGTGGGATCGCGGAGACCGCCGGGCGGGAGTAGTCGGCCGAGGCGGAGGGGCCGACGCCGGGCTTGTCGACCCCGCTCGTCACCGGCGGCGGGATCTGGTCCTGACGGTTGCCCGCAGCACCACGGTAGACGGCACTCAAGGCCAGTGCGACCATGCCGATCCCCATCAGCACGGCCAGCATCCACGCGACCGGCCGGTGCCAGCGCGCCGCACCCCGGTAGGGGCGCAGAGCCCCGCCGTGACGCCCGTAGGGGCCGCTCTCGTCCTCGTAATCACCGTCGGGGCCGTCCAGGTCACGCGACTCCCCGAAGGCCCGCTCACGGCTGTACAGGCCGTCCGGCCCGTAGCCGTCGTCATGGAGGTCGTCGTCCATGGTGCCGCCGCGCGAACGCCACCCGGCCGCCTCGGCCTCGGCACGGGCCTCCGCGGCGGCGAGCAGACGCTCCACGGCAGTGGGTTCGTGGATCTCGGCGGACTGGACGAAGTCCTCGTCGAACACCACGGAGGCGAAGTCCTCGTCCGCGCCCCCGCGGTCGTCGTCGGGCTCCCAACCGTCCGGGAACGGCCTGCCCCCCACGTCGTCCGGCACAGCTTCAGCGTAGCCCCGGCGGGGCGTTTTGGGCAGAGAGCCCACACATTCGACCGCCCCGCCCGGGGTGTACCGGGTTACCGGATGTGGCCGTCGCCGGTGACGATGTACTTCGTCGAGGTCAGCTCCGGCAGCCCCATCGGCCCGCGGGCGTGCAGCTTCTGCGTGGAGATGCCGATCTCCGCGCCGAAACCGAACTGCCCGCCGTCCGTGAAGCGCGTGGAGGCGTTCACGGCGACCGTCGTGGAATCCACCAACTGGGTGAACCGGCGGGCCGCTGCCTGTGACGTGGTCACGATGGCCTCGGTGTGGCCCGAGGACCAGAGCCGGATGTGCGCCACTGCCGCCTCCAGCGAGTCCACGACGGCCGCCGCGATGTCGTACGAGAGGTACTCGGTCTCCCAGTCCTCCGGCGTCGCCGCGACGACGGTGGCCTTGGAACCTTCCGCGTACTCCAGCACCCGTTCGTCACCGTGCACGGTGACCCCGGACTCGGCCAGCGCCTCCAGGGCCCGCGGCAGGAAGTCCGCGGCGACGTCCTGGTGGACCAGGAGCGTCTCCGCGGAGTTGCAGACGCTGGGGCGCTGAGCCTTGGAGTTGATCAGAATGTCGACGGCCATGTCGAGGTCCGTCTGCGCGTCCACGTACACGTGGCAGTTGCCTGTGCCGGTCTCGATGACGGGGACGGTGGACTCCTCCACGACCGTACGGATCAGAGAGGCGCCGCCCCGCGGGATCAGCACGTCGACCAGGCCGCGGGCGCGCATCAGCTCGCGGACCGAATCGCGGTTCTCCCCGGGAACCAGCTGCACCGCGTCGGCCGGGAGGCCCGACCCGCCCACGGCGTCGCGCAGTACCCGTACGAGGGCGGTGTTGGAGGCGTACGCGGAGGACGATCCGCGCAGCAGCACGGCGTTCCCGGACTTCAGGCAGAGGGCGGCGGCGTCGACCGTCACATTGGGCCGGGCCTCGTAGATGATGCCGACGACGCCGAGCGGTACCCGCACCTGGCGGAGGTCGATGCCGTTGGGGAGGGTGGATCCGCGTACCACTTCGCCGACCGGGTCGGGCAGGGCCGCCACATCGCGCACATCGGCGGCGATCGCGCGGATCCGCTCAGGGGTGAGGCTGAGCCGGTCGACGATCGACTCGCTCGTACCGGCCTCGCGTGCGCGCTCGACGTCCTCGGCGTTGGCCGCGACGATCTCGCTGGTACGCACCTCGAGCGCGTCCGCGATCGCCAGCAGGGCATCGTCCTTCGCCGAGCGCGGCAGCGGGGCGATGTCGGCGGCGGCGGCGCGTGCCCGGTAGGCGGCCTTGGCGACCGGGGACATGTTGTCGTACGGCGAAAGCGTGGTCATGCCCGCAGGGTAGTGCGCACACTGCGGGCATCCGTCACGTATCCCGTGATGCGAGACAAGCACGCCGGTACCTGTGCACCCTGCAACGTACGCCCGGTCAGTACGGGTGCACCCCGACCGGGGCCGCCGGTGGCGGGCCGTAGCCCTCGGCGATGCGCTGGTGGTACGTCTCCCGGTCGATGACCTCCAGGCCGACGATCTCCCATGGCGGAAGCCTGGCGCTCGATCGGTGTTCACCCCACAGGCGCAGCGCGACCGCCGCCGCGTCGTGCAGGTCGCGCGCCTCTTCCCAGTAGCGGATCTCCGCATGGTCGTTGGCGTACCGGCTGGTCAGCAGAAACGGGTGGTCGTGGGCCAGCTGCTCCAGGCCGCGTCTGACCTCCTTCAGCGGGGTCTCGCTGCCGGAGACGCTGAGGGTGATGTGCCACAGCTTCGACTGGGTCCGCTCCTCCTCCGTCACCGCCGGTTCCTGCTCGAGGGTCTGGTCGCTGCGCGGACCGCCGAAATCGGCCCCCGCTCCGACGCTGGTCAGGGCGCGGCTGCCCGTTCCGCGGGGCAGCGCCCCCGGGCGCGCTCGTCTCACCGGCGGCCTCCTGTGAATGTGTAGCTGTGCTGACCCCTTGTATCCCCGTGACAAAGTTGACCAGCCCGGGGCCGGGTGTGGGGCGGTTTTGGTGAAGGTCTCTGCCCGAAGGCTGGACTTTCAGCCGTTTCAGGGGGTGAGGCGGGGCGCGAGGACGACGAGATCGTCCCTGTGTACGACCTCGCGCTCGTACGAGGGGCCGAGCTCCCGTGCCAGGTCGCGGGTGGAGCGGCCGAGCAGCTGGGGGATCTCCTTGGCGTCGAAGTTGACGAGCCCCCGGGCGACGGCGCGGCCGCCGGAATCCCGCAGCTCCACCGGATCCCCTGCGGAGAACTCGCCCTCCACCGCGGAGATGCCGGCCGGCAGCAGAGAAGTGCGGCGCTCCACGACGGCCTCGACGGCTCCGTCGTCCAGGGTCAGCGCGCCCAGCGGGGTGGACGCGTGGGCCAGCCAGAGAAGCCGGTCGGCCGAGCGGCGTCCGGTGCGGTGGAAGTACGTGCCGGTGTCGCGGCCGGCGAGGGCGTCCGCGACCCGGCTCGCGGAGGTGAGGACGACGGGGACCCCGGCGGCGGTGGCGATCTGCGCGGCCTCGACCTTGGTGACCATGCCGCCGGTGCCGACGCCGGCCTTGCCCGCGCTGCCGATCGTGACGCCTTCCAGATCCGCGGGACCGCTCACCTCGGCGATGCGGGAGGTGCCGGGGGTACTGGGGTCCCCGTCGTAGAGGCCGTCCACGTCGGAGAGGAGGACGAGGAGGTCGGCATGGACGAGATGGGCGACGAGCGCGGCGAGCCTGTCGTTGTCGCCGAACCGGATCTCGTCGGTGGCCACGGTGTCGTTCTCGTTGACGACGGGGAACGCGCCCATCTCCAGGAGCTGGTCGAGCGTGCTGTACGCGTTGCGGTAGTGGGCGCGCCGGCTCGTGTCGTCGGCGGTGAGGAGCACCTGGCCGACGCGTACGCCGTAGCGGGCGAAGGACGCCGTGTAGCGGGCGACGAGCAGGCCCTGCCCTACGCTGGCCGCGGCCTGCTGGCGGGCCAGGTCCTTGGGTCTGCGGACGAGTCCGAGGGGGGCGAGTCCGGCCGCGATGGCTCCGCTGGAGACCAGGACGATCTCGCGCTCCCCGCCGCTCCTGACCTTGGCGAGTACGTCGACGAGGGCATCGACCCGGTCGGCGTCGAGACCGCCGGACGCCGTGGTGAGCGAGGAGGATCCGACCTTGACCACGATCCTGCGGGCGTCGGTCACGCCCGGCCTCCGCCCCGCGCCGTCCCCGGAGGGTGTGCGGAGTGCGCCTTCGGTATCCCTTGCCCCTGACACGTACGCCCGTCCCCATCACGTCGTCCTGCTCGGTGACCACAATCTACGCGAGGAGGCCTGAGTGGCGCTGTGCCGTCTCAGGGCCGACGGACCTCTCGGTGACGCCCTGTGACATGCCACCGAAGTGAGCCATTTACGTAATCTCCACCGGTCATTCATCGGGCTACGCTTTACACGTGACAGATGAACCTTCCCGCAAGAGGCGCATTCTTCTCAGATCGGGCAAAAGCCCCTTCGATGTGGCCTCGCTCGAACAATCCCTCCACAGAGATGTCTTCGCGACCAACGCGGGCAACTTGATCTTCAGCGACGCGGCGCACAAGATTCTGACGACTCCGCGGGCAGAGGTGTTCTCCAACGGAATCCGTACGGACCCGTCGGCGGCCGAGCGCATAAACGAGGAGTACGACGCATTCGTCGTGCCTCTCGCCAATGCCTTCCGCCCGACCTTCGAGCGGCCGCTGAAGCGGATGACGCAGCTGATCAAGAAGCTGCGCATTCCCGTCGTCGTTCTGGGTGTCGGGGCGCAGGCCTCCCTCACCTACGACGCGTCCCGGCTGAAGCCGATGGAGCCGACCGTCAGGGAATTCGTCACAGAAGTACTCAACCGCAGCGCGTCCATCGGTGTGCGCGGCGAGTTCACCGAGCAGTACCTCAAGGACATGGGATTCCGGGACGTCGAAGTCATCGGCTGCCCCTCCATGTTCCTGAACGGCGACACGTTCCGGGTCGAGAAGAAGACCGAGGCGCTGACCGCGGATTCCCTGATCTCGGTGAACGGCTCGCACAGCGCCGTACGCGCGCACGGCCTGGACGCCATCATCCGGCAGGCGCACGAGCGCTATCCGCACCTGCGGTTCATCGGGCAGAACCTGCTCGAGGCCCAACTGCTGCACTGGCGGGAGACGTCGAACCCCATCGGCGCCCAGACCTCGATGCCGACCCACCCGTCCCACCCCATGTACCGCGAGGGCAAGGTCAGGCTCTACGTCGACCCGGTCACCTGGATCGACGAACTGCGCGCGTACGACTTCTCGTTCGGCTCCCGCATCCACGGGAACATCTCTGCGCTGCTGGCCGGCGTGCCGAGCACCGTGCTCTGCAGCGACTCCCGCACCCTCGAGCTGTGCAGGTACTTCGGCATCCCGCACCGCAAGATCACCGACACCCCCAAGGACATCGACCCCGCCGATCTGTACGCGGCGGCCGATTTCGGTGAGCTCGTGAACGGTCACAAGGAACGCTTCCTCCGCTTCACCGGATTCATGGAGAGGAACGGCCTGGAGAACACCTTCACCCACGGCGACGGCGGCGCGGCATTCGACGCGCAGCTGGGCAAGCTCTCCTTCCCGCCTGCCGTGCGCCCCTGGATCGACAGTGATCCGGAGTCGCTGAGCGGCCGGTTCAGCTGGATGCAGAGCCGCATGGAGGAACTCACCGCGCAGAACACCATGTTGAGGAGCCAGCTCGACAGGAAGAGCGGCCCCGTCAGCATCAAGGTGCAGGCGGGTGACGGTGCGGCCGCCCGGCCGTCGGCCTACCGGCGCGCCCGACGCGTGGTGGGCCGTCCCGTCAGGAAGCTGCTGCGCCCCGAGCAGTAACGGAAGGAAGTCCACTGTCGCGGCGGGCACGCGGGGCCCCACGCCTGCGCGGGCTCAGACCTTGTGCGCCCGCTGCGGCATGCGCAGGGTGGTCCGGGCCACCCTGCGGGCCTTGCGTGCCAGGCGCCGCACGAAGACGGCAGTGGACTGCGTGACCGGCGGCGCCTCGGTCCGCCCGCCGGCGAACCGTTCGGTCACGGTCACCTCGTAGGCCGAGTCGGGCAGCCCCGCGCCCTCCCCGAAGTGCGGATAGGCCAGGTACAGCCGACCCCTGAGCCCCTTCCGGACGGCCTTCGGCTCGTGCTTGTCCCTGATGAACCGCAGGATGTCCAGGAGCAGATCGAGCCGGCCCTTGGACACGCAGAGCATGCGCAACCGCTCCTGGACCCTGAGGCGTCCGGCCAGCCCCGCCGACCAGTAGGTCTCCAGCAACGGGGCGCCCAGTTCCATCTTCTTGGCCCGCACGGCCTCGGACTGCTTGAGGAGCACCGGGCCGAACTGCGGGAGCAGCGTGACGACGAACGGCCTGACCATCAGGGCGTCCCGCTTGGGCCCGGGCGGGACGTGTTCGGCGATGAGCCCCATCAACGCGCGGGCCGAATCGAAGCGCAGCAGGTAACTGCCGCTCTTCGTCACGTGTTTGCCGTCCTCCCTGCCGACCAGGTAATAGCAGACGTGGTCGGCGACGACGGATACGCCGTTGCCCCGCAGGTACGCCTCCATGGTGAAGAGCGCGTCCTCGCCGGTCTTCAGTCCCTCGTCGAAGGCCATTCCGAACCGTACGAGGAGTTCCCGCCGGAACAGCTTCTGGGCACTCAGCGTGAATTTGATGTTGGAGGAGTGGACGTCGGTCCGTTCGACCGTTTCCTTCCACATCGACTTCGCTGCACCGCGGTTGACTCCGACGACCTTGCCCAGCACCACATCCGTGCCGGCCCGGTCGCCCATCGCGACCATCCGCTCCAGGGCCTCCTCGCCGAAGTAGTCGTCCGCGTCGAGGAAGAAGACGTACCGGCCACGGGCGAGTCCGAGGCCGACATTGCGCGGGCCGCTGGGCCCGCCGGAGTTCTCCTGGCGGACGACACGCATGTCGATCGCGGTCCTGGCGGCGAATTCCTCCAGGTACTCCCCCGTCCCGTCGGTGGAGCCGTCGTCGACGGCGACGATCTCCATGCGCCCGGCGGGAAGCGTCTGCGCTTCGACGGATTCCAGGCAGCGGATCAGATAGGGCATCGCCTCATAGGCCCCGATTATGACGCTGACATCTGGCGTGCTGCTGCTCATCTCTCCCCGGTCTGTACATTTACGCATCAATCAGGAGAAACGATAGAGCGCCGTTCGATCACCTGCTCTGTGTACGGGCACGCCGAACGGCCCGTACGTTCCCCTCCCGAAGGAGGAGACGGACGGGCCGTCGAGGGGGTTGCATCGTCATCCGGACGACTTTCGAACATCTGGATGACGGCTGGATTACATCTGTTGGCCGATATCGATCAGGCCATCAACGAGACATGGTGGGACCTGCACCGATGCTCGCGTCGGCCTGCGAAGCGGCTGTCTCATCGGGGTCGGCCGCTGCCACTGCCTCCGCGGTCACCGCGGCCGCACCGTCGCCGACGCCGCTGGAGGAGGCCTCGGGGTCGACCAGGGGGGCGGGCTGCTCCCCGATGCGCTGGGCGACGCCCGCGTTGCGCGCCTCGGCCTTGGCCGAGAGCGCCCGCACGGCCGCGTCGAACCGCTCCAGGGACGTCGGCTCGTCCGGGCCCAGCAGATAGCTCTTCAGCTCACGGCGGGCATCGGCCAGCGGGTCCGTCTTCGGGTCGCGGACCGCGCTCAGCAACTCGCCGATCTCCTCGGCGCTGTTGGAGAGGACGACGGCGGCCCGTACGGCGGTGTTCTGGCGCTTGAACTCATCCGCGCCGAGCTCCGCCGAGTCCGTGACGGCGTACGGCTTGCCGCTCGCGATGAAGTCGGACACCACACTGGAGATGTCCGAAACCATGGCATCGGCCTGGTTGAAGCAGTCGTACAGCTTGGGCTGCGAGCCGGTCACCGTCCGGTGCTCCCACCAGCCGAAGGAACGCCAGTACGCGTCGTTCCACTCGGCCCGCAGGGTGGCCATCTCGGCCTGGCGTGCCGGGTCGGCGAGCGAGACCCGCGACTCCTCCGACTCGTCCCCACCGGCCCGGCCGGGCCGGGCCAGTACGTCCAGCCGTGCCCCGATCCGCGCCAGCTCGGCCTGCGCCGCACGCTGATCCGCGGCGGCCGTGCCGGCTTCCCCGGCCCAACGGGGGTCGGCGGCGCGCGCCTGGGCCGCCTTGGCCACCCGGGCAGCGATCCGCGCGTTCACGGCCTTGGCCTTGGCACTGCGGATGCCGGTGAAGGGGTGCGGCTTGTAGATGACCCGGACGGGCTCGTCCGCGTCGAGCAGCCTGCGGACGATGTTCTCGCCGGCCAGCAGCAGGGAGGTGTTGCCGGGGTTGTCGTCCCAGCCTTCCCAGGTCGGGGCGTACAGCACCGTCGGAATGGGGTTCTTCGCGGTGCCGCTCCAGCGCGTGATGGGCGCCAGCTGCGGACGTCCGACCTCGACGATGTCCTCGTCGCGGATGCCGACGTCGGCCAGCGCGTAGCGGTCGCGACCCGCGCGGCCGGCCGTCCACACCTCGTCGTACACCTTGGAGTACGGGTTGACGCTGGCCAGCTTGTCGCTGTCGCCGTGCCCGACGAAGACGTGCTTCATCGTCGGGACGCGGAGCATGTGGATGTTCTTGCCGACATTGGCCGGATACAGGCAGACCCGCACGGTGGAGAGGTTCAGATTCATCAGGTGCGTGCCCCCGGGGATACAGACCACCGGTACGGAGGTCTCGGCGAGCATGGACACCAGCGGGCGCTCCCGCATGACGATCAGCGGCCGGCCCTCTATGCCGGCCATGGTGTCCAGCCACATGTTGACCTGGTACGCCGACTCGTTGGAGCCGGAGAAGTACAGGACGACGGTCGGCTGGTACTCGGTCAGCCAGGTGTCCAGGGCCTTGAGCACGGCGGGGGCCGTCGGCACCCGGCGGGCCCGGCGCAGGTACGGGACGAGCAGGGCGTTGTAGACGACGGCCAGCAGAACCGTCACTCCGGCTCCGACGAACCCGATGATCTCCTGCCCCGTTCCGGCGGCGATCAGGATGCCGGCCACCGCGGGGATGTCCAGGTGCAGCATCTTCTCGGCGGAGCGGTGCAGAAGCGCGCGCGGCGGGGCGTCGGCGATGCGGACGGCGTGCAGGTCCACGTTGCGGGTGACGATCGGCATCGTGCGGCGGAGCCGGATGAGCGTCGTCAGGGCGCCGTGCGGTGCCTGGAGACCGTAGAAGGCGAGGAAGCAGGCGACCGCCGCGTAGAAGAGCGGTTCCTCGGCGAGATCGAGCCGCGCCAGCAGCAGGATGATCATCAACTGGCGGAGCAGGAACCGGATCGAGAGTCCCGCCCGCACCTTGCCGAGCCGGTTGACCAGATAACTGCCACGCTGGTGCAGGAACCAGTCCGTGATGTACGTGACAGCCGTGGCCGCCGCGAAGAACCAGATGTCGGGGAGAAGGGCGGCAATCATGACGCAGGGGTATCCCAGCGTCATCAGTACGGCTGCCGCCAGTTCTGACCGACTGCCCACACGGGCCAGGCGAATGGCTGTCGAAATCACGAAGAACCTGCTCCAAGGGGGGTGCCGGTTGTTTCACGTATTGAGGGAAATGTGAAGATGCGGCTTCACGCACTCGGGCCTCTGCAGTCGCGTTTCAGCGAAAGCAGAGGCCCGTTAAAGTACATTTGTCAAGAATTATTACACATCTTCCTGACGGTCCAGCACCGAGGCGAGTGCCTGCTCGAATCCGGAGGATTCGGCGACGTCACGGGTCGGGTCCTGCTGGCGCACGTCGATGACGTGGCCCGTCATCGCCGAGAGCAGGACGTCCAGCGAGGTGCGTGCCACTGCCTCGGAGGAGAGCAGCGACCCGTCCGGCTCCTGGCCGAACGCCTTGGTCCGCATCGGGGTCGCGGTGCGCTCCGGGTTCACACAGTTGACCCGGATCCCGTCGCCGGCCCACTCGTCCGCCAGGGCCTGGGTGAGGTTCACCATCGCGGCCTTGGTGGAGGAGTAGAGGCTGTACTCGGCGCGGCCGCGGGTGTAGCTGCTGGAGGTGTAGAGCAGCAACTGGCCCCGGGTCTCCGCCAGGTACTTGTAGGAGGCGCGGGCGATCTGGACGGGCGCCAGGTAGTTGACGTTCAGCGCTTCCTGGATCGTCGTGTTGTCGGTCTCGGCGAGCTTGCCGATGCGCAGCACGCCCGCGGTGTTGATGACGTAGTCGACGCGACCGGTCTCCGCGTACGCCTTGGAGAGCGCGTCGTCCACGTGCTCCGGGTTCTCGACGTGGGTACCGGTGGTCGAACGACCCAGCGCGTACACGGTGGCGCCGTACTGCTCGGCCAGTGTGGCGATGTCCGCGCCGATGCCGTACGAACCGCCGAAGACGACAAGGGTCTTGCCCGACAGCAGCTCCCGGTAGGCGGCCTCGTCGGCCTGGCGCGGGGCCGCGGTGGAGGCCAGCTGGAAGAGCTTGTCGGTGATGAAGACGTCGACCGGCTGGGTCACCTTCATGTTGTACTCGTCGCCCGCGACCACGTAGATCGGCACGTCGGGGAGGTACCGCAGGACCACCGAACAGTCGTCGGTGGCCTGGAAGTTCGGGTCACCCGCCGCGATCGCGTACGCCTTGCGGATCGTGGAGAGTTTGAAGGCCTGCGGGGTCTGGCCGCGGCGCAGCCGGGACCGGTCCGGGACTTCGGTGATGAATTCCCCGTCCTCGCCGTGCGTACGGGTCACGATGATCGTGTCCGCGGACGGGATGGCGACGTCGACGGCCTGGTAGCGGTCGAGGGCGTCGACGCAGTCCTTGATGACGCGCTGTGACAGAAGCGGACGGACGGCGTCATGGAAGAGGACGTTGCGGTCCTCGCCCTCCGCGAGCCCCTCGCCGAGTGCCGCGATGGCACGCTCGGTGGTCTCGTTGCGGGTGTTGCCGCCTTCGATGATCTTGGTGACCTTGGTCAGCCCGGCCTTGGCGACGATCTTCTCGACGTCGGGCACGAAGCCCGGCGCCATCAGCACGATGACATCGTCGATGTCCTCGGCGTTCTCGAAGATGGACAGCGTGTGCTCGATGACTGCCTTACCGGCGATCTTCAGCAGCTGCTTGGGGATCGCCAGTCCCACGCGCTGACCGGTACCACCGGCGAGCACGACCGCTGTGGTCCGGGGCTTGGCTTCATGCGGCAAAGACACAGACGACCTACCTTGCGATGACAGGGGGGAACAGTGTGATGGTCGCACTCTCCGTGACCGTCTCGCAAGGCGGACGTCCACCGCTGCTCGCCTCCGCGAAACCCGCAGTTCACTGCCTGGCCAGGGAGGTTGGGCCCTGCCGGTCCCATACGCGGAGTGACGGACTCCACAGACGTGTTCCGCAATCCGCACATCGTTGGCCACGGAACGGCCGCCACCTGGCAGTTTCCTGTGAGAACCGGGCGCCCTCCGTGCGGAAGGCGCCCGGCGGGGGTGCCTAGAAGGGCTTGAAGTCGTCGTACTCGCGCTGTGCCTCGTCGCGCTCGGTCTCCCGCTCGCGGCGGCGCTGCTCGGCGGGCCGCGGTGCCTCGAGACGGTGGTCCTCGCCACGGCGGCCCAGCATCTCGGCGCCCGCCGTCAGGCTCGGCTCCCAGTCGAAGACGACCGCGTTCTCCTCGGCCCCGATGGCCACACCGTCACCGGCCTGGGCACCCGCCTTGCGCAGCGCGTCCTCGACACCGAGGCGGTTGAGGCGGTCCGCGAGGTAGCCGACGGCCTCGTCGTTGTTGAAGTCGGTCTGGCTGATCCACCGCTCGGGCTTCTCGCCGCGCACGCGGTAGATGCCCTCGTCGTCCTTCTTCACCGTGAAGCCCGCGTCGTCGACGGCCTTGGGACGGATGACGACCCGGGTCGACTCCTCCTTCGGCTTGGTGGCGCGCGCCTCGGCGATGATGCCCGCGAGGGCGTAACTGAGTTCGTTGAGGCCCTTGTGCGCGATGGCCGAGACCTCGAACACGCGGTAGCCGCGCGCTTCCAGGTCCGGGCGGATCATGTCGGCGAGGTCCTGGCCGTCAGGGATGTCGACCTTGTTGAGGGCGACGATGCGCGGGCGGTTCTCGAGGCCGCCGTACAGCCGCAGCTCCTCCTCGATCATGTCGAGGTCGGAGACGGGGTCACGGTCCGACTCGAGCGTCGCGGTGTCCAGGACGTGCACGAGCACGGAGCAGCGCTCGACGTGCCGCAGGAACTCCAGGCCGAGGCCCTTGCCCTGGCTGGCGCCCGGGATGAGCCCGGGGACGTCCGCGATGGTGTAGACGGTCGAGCCGGCGGTGACGACGCCCAGGTTGGGTACGAGGGTCGTGAACGGGTAGTCCGCGATCTTCGGCTTGGCCGCGGAGAGCACCGAGATCAGCGAGGACTTGCCGGCGCTCGGGTAGCCGACGAGAGCGACGTCGGCGACGGTCTTGAGCTCCAGGACGATGTCCCGGCTCGTTCCCGGCTCGCCGAGCAGCGCGAAACCGGGCGCCTTGCGGCGCGCCGAGGCCAGCGCCGCGTTGCCGAGGCCGCCGCGGCCGCCCTGGCCCGCCACGAAGGTGGTGCCCTGGCCGACCATGTCCGCCAGCACGTTGCCGTCGCCGTCGAGGACGACCGTGCCGTCCGGGACGGGCAGCACCAGGTCCTGGCCGTCCTTGCCGGAGCGGTTGTCGCCCGCACCGGGCTGGCCGTTCGTGGCCTTGCGGTGGGGGCTGTGGTGGTAGTCCAGCAACGTGGTGACGGCCTGCTCGACGACGAGGATCACGTCGCCTCCGCGTCCGCCGTTGCCCCCGTCGGGGCCACCCAGCGGCTTGAACTTCTCACGGTGGACGGAGGCGCAGCCGTGGCCTCCGTTACCTGCGGCGGCATGCAGCTCGACGCGGTCCACGAAGGTGGTCATGGTTGGTGCCTCCAGGTAATGCGGATACATACAGGAATGTCTTTAGACGTAACGCGCCGAGGGCGGACCCGCTTCCCCGATTTATCGGGAAAGCTGAGATCCGCCCTCGGAAGGTGCTGTGTCGTTCAGCCGAAACCTGAAATCAGGCAGCGACGGGAACGATGTTCACGACCTTGCGGCCACGGTGCGTACCGAACTCCACCGCACCGGCGGTCAGCGCGAACAGCGTGTCGTCGCCGCCACGGCCGACGCCCGTGCCCGGGTGGAAGTGGGTACCGCGCTGGCGGACCAGGATCTCACCGGCGTTCACGGCCTGACCGCCGAAGCGCTTCACGCCGAGCCGCTGGGAATTTGAGTCGCGCCCGTTCCGAGTGGACGATGCGCCCTTCTTATGTGCCATGTCTCCTCAGTCCCTTACTTCGCAGCCGCGGGGATACCGGTGACCTTGATCGCCGTGTACTGCTGGCGGTGACCCTGGCGACGGCGGTAGCCGGTCTTGTTCTTGTAGCGAAGGATGTCGATCTTCGCGCCCTTGTGGTGGTCCACGATCTCGGCCTGGACCTTGATGCCGTCCAGGACCCAGGGGTCGCTGGTCACGGCGTCGCCGTCGACAACGAGCAGGGTCGAGAGCTCGACCGTGTCGCCAACCTTGGCGGTGGGAATCTTGTCAACCTCAACGATGTCGCCGACAGCAACCTTGTGCTGGCGACCACCGCTGCGCACGATGGCGTACACGCGGATCTCTCTCTCACTCGGAACGGATCCCCCTGAAGCCAGCCGTTCGCGCAGGCCGGGGCCCACGACAGTCCGGAAGGATGAGCGGCCTCTCACGGGGACGAATCCACCGCGAGGGATGTGCTCAGGGGTAGGCGCACGGAAACACGCCGAAGGTCAAGGCTACGGGGCGGGGCGCGGGGGGTCAAACCGGGCCGCCGGGGCCGGACCGCGGTCCATCGTCCCGTGCCGGCCAGAGCCCGGCATGTCCGGCGTGCGACGAGCGGACGGAGCGAATGCCGCCCGTCTCCCGCCGACCGAAGGGCAGCGCTCCGACCGTACGGCGCTGTCGCCGACAGCACATGGCTGGAGGTCAGCGACTCCGACCAGAAGGGCGCCCCATGGTGGCAGAACCCCGCTTGTGAAAGTGCTGACACCACGGGCTCGTGCACTTATGTCGGCGATGGTGCGGCCGACCCCGATGCCTGGGTCTTCTACGACGACGGGACTCCGGTCCACCGGTGGAAGGCAGATCCCTCTGCCACCGACGTGACGGCTCAGGCCAATGTCGAATTGACGACCTGCTACAAGGGAACTGCCTCCTGCGCAGACGGGATGGACGAGTACGAACGCGGCACGAACGCGGTCGTGGACACCCGTTTCGAATTCGTCCAGCTCGATACAACCGGTCATGTGTGTCGCGCGCACAGCACCGCATCACGGAAGACGATCGGCGATGACGGGCACCACTACGTCGCCTACTTCTCGCTGCCGAGCATGAGTGTCGAGGCCGCGTGCGGCACCCGGACCTTCATCATGCGTGTCTACATCAAGCATGTGTCGGGCCAGACCGTGAAGGTCGACGGCCTCCGGAACGGAGCGACCTCACTCACCAACGGCATCGCTTTCAATCGCGGCTGACTCTGTCGGTGTCCGGAAGGCGGCAGAAGCCGAAGGACGAACCCGGTACTGCTGTGACCGAAGCCGCAGTCGCCCCGGAGGGCGAACACGCGTGCATTCCACCCGCGCCCACGCCCGCGGTTCACGGGAAATCGTATGCTCGCCGGGAAGGTCCACTCTCCGGAAGGCGCAACACGTGAACTACAGGGTCCAGCCCACCGCCCAGGTCGCCGAGACTGCCGAGATCGGCGACGGCAGCAGTGTCTGGGAGCTCGCTCAGATCCGTGAGGGAGCCAGGCTCGGCGAGGGCTGTGTGGTCGGCCGCGGCGCCTATGTGGGTACGGGTGTGCAGATCGGCAACAACGTCAAGCTCCAGAACTACGCCCTGGTGTACGAGCCGGCGGAGCTCGGCGACGGGGTCTTCGTCGGCCCCGCCGTCGTTCTCACCAACGACCACAACCCGCGCTCCGTCGACCCCGACGGCAAGCAGAAGCGCGGCGGCGACTGGGAGGCCGTCGGCGTGAAGGTCGCCGAGGGCGCTTCGCTCGGTGCCAGGTCCGTGTGTGTCGCGCCGCTGCAGATCGGGCGCTGGGCCATGGTCGCCGCGGGTGCCGTGGTCACCAAGGACGTGCCGGACTTCGGCCTGGTCGTGGGCGTGCCCGCCCGCCGGATCGGCTGGGTGGGCCGCACCGGTGTGAAGCTCGTCGAGCGTGCGGACGAGCCCGGTGTCTGGGAGTGCCCGCAGACGGGCACCCTGCACGACGAGAGCGACGGCGTACTCACGGAGCGTGGCGCCCGGGCGCTCTGACCCGAGGGTGTCGCGCGACCCCGCCCCGATGCCCCGACGGGCATCGGGGCGGGTTGCAGTCGAGCCACCGGACGTCTGCCACACGTTTGGTCAGCAGCCACTCTTCCGTTACCCACGCGAAGCCCGTACGGTCCGAGTTCCTGACTCGAACGTGGAGCTTCGCTGTGCTGACACCACCTCGCCTCTCCGACGAACGCCTCGTCGGTCTCGCACGCTGGGCCACCGACCGGATGGCACGCGTCAAGAACCCGGTCCTGGCGGAGCGTGTGCTCGGCGTGGCCGGTCACCGCATCCAGGATCCGCGGACCCGGGCCGACGTCCTCATAGCGGCCGCTGAAGTCAGGCTGGACCTCGGATACGTACCCAGGCATCTGGCGCAGGCATATGCCGCAGAACTGGTGTGCGCCGATCAGCACCACAAGGCAGGCCGTCGCAGGGCTGCCGCGGCATCGGCCGCCAAGGCGCTGATCCTCGCCTTCCACCGGGTCGCCCACCTGGACGGCCTCACCTCTCCGCTCGCCACCGACCCGGCCGGGTACACCGCACCTCTGCGCCGCAGCCGTGTGCTTCGAGCCCTGCGGGCACCTCGCGGCCGCGAGGCCCCGGCGGCGGCACCGCCGGCCGGCCGGCCCGTACGTCTGCTCTTCGTCCACAGCGGCAACGACAATTTCCTGCCAGTGATCCTGAAGCGCTACCGAGACCACGCGGATGTCGAAGTGCGTGTCCTGAACACGGCGGAGGACGCGTCGACGGCCCCGCTCGCCAAGGGCATGGGCCGAATGATCGCCGGCGGTCTCGGGGCCCGGAACGAATACGTGGAGCAGGCGGAGCAGGCACTCCGACCTC
Organism: Streptomyces sp. NBC_00887; assembly: GCF_045207585.1. Classification (NCBI taxonomy): domain Bacteria; kingdom Bacillati; phylum Actinomycetota; class Actinomycetes; order Kitasatosporales; family Streptomycetaceae; genus Streptomyces; species Streptomyces sp. NBC_00887. Next base: position 7,293,703 of record NZ_CP108788.1, on the reverse strand, counting down.
ACCTGGACTGGGCCGACACCGTGTTCGTCGAGTGGTGCACGGCTGCCGCCGCTTTCCTCACGCTCGTAGACCCCGGCACCACCCGGGTCGTGATGCGCCTGCACAGTTTCGAGGCGTTCAGTTACTGGCCGCATCTCGTGGACTTCTCCCGCGTCGACGATCTGGTCTTCGTCAGCGAGCACCTGCGGGAACTGGCCGTGGCCTCACTTCCCCAACTGCGCGACCCCGGCGCCCCTGCCATCCACGTCCTGGACAACGCGGTCGAACTCACCCGTTTCGCGCTGCCGAAGAACCCCGGCGCCCGGTTCACGCTCGGTCTGGTGGGCGCCGGACAGGTCGCCAAGGACCCCCGCTGGGCGCTGCAGGTGCTGCGCATCCTGCGACAGTCGGACGAGCGCTACCGACTGCACCTGATCGGAGGAGCGCTGAATCCGTCCGCCAGTCCGGCGCTCCATCGCTATCAGAAGACGTTCGCCACGGAACTGGAACCACTCGTCGCAGCCGGTGCCGTGCAGGTGCACGGGCACACGAACGATGTGCCCACGGCCCTGACGGACATCGGAACGGTCATCAGCACATCCGTCCGCGAGGGCTGGCCGCTGAGCATCATGGAGGGCGCCGCGAGCGGCGCGGTGCCCGTGGTCCGTGACTGGCCCTTCTTCGCCGGCAAGCCGCACGGCGCCCGCTCGCTCTTCCCCTCCGGCTGGGTGGTGTCCTCGCCCGCCGAGGCGGCCGAGCGGATCCTCGCGGTCAATGAATCCGCGGAGACCTGGCTCAAGGCCGGTCACGAGGCCTCGGAGCAGGCGATCTCGACCTGGGACTGGCAGACGGTGGGTCCGCACTTCGACCGGCTGCTGATCACCAGGTCCGCGGAGATCCCCGCCCAAAGGGCCGTGCGGACCACGGCGGAGTGACGTGCGGCCGGGCCGCGAGCGCACGCACCCCGGTCACGGTCTGTTCATACGCTCTTTAGGATGACCGGACACAGCACCGTCATCACGTGCCCAGTACAAGCCTAACGAGGCCGCCATGCCCCAGACCGAGGTCCAGGTGCCAAGCCAGCCGGCTGTCACCGCGACTGCCGTTCAGCCCAGTCCCGCCAGGGCACCCGGGCCGCGGCTGCACGCCCTGGACGCGCTGCGGGTCGTCGCCGCGCTCGCCGTGCTCGCCTTCCACTTCACCGGGGTGGACGCCGCGACGAAGGCCAACTGGGGGGTGAATCCCAAGGAGCTGTTCCCGTGGCTCTTCCCGGTCACGTCCTACGGCTCGTACGGTGTCCAGCTCTTCTTCCTGATCAGCGGCTTCGTGATCTGTCTGTCCGCGTGGGACCGCACCCCGGGCCAGTTCGTGCGGGCCCGGTTCCTGCGGCTGTTCCCTGCCTACTGGTTCTCGGCCGCCGTCGCATTCGCGGTCTGGCGCGCGCTGCCGGACGGCACACGTACGGGTCCGAGCATCAGTGAGTCGCTGACGAACCTGACGATGCTCCAGGTGCCGTTGTCCGCCCAGCATCTGGTGGGCGCCTACTGGACGCTCTGGGCCGAGCTCACCTTCTACCTGATCTTCCTTCTGGTGATCTGGAAAGGCCTCGACTACCGCCGCGTCAGCGTCTTCTGCTGGTTGTGGCTGCTGGCGAGTGTGCTGATCCAGCAGGAGAACAACCAGGTGCCGATCCTCGGCATCTTCGCCCAGCCGCTCAACACCGCCCTGTTCGTCGGCGGCATCGCCATGTACCTGATGTACCGCTTCGGCCCGGACCTCAAGCTCTGGGGCCTGCTCGCCGCGAGTTGGCTGGTCATGCAGAGCGACTTGGTCCAGCACGCCGACGGTCTGCGCCACGACCGGGGCATGGACCGTCAGCCGTACGTGGCGCTGGCACTGGTGACCGTCTTCTACCTGCTCGTGCTGGCCGTCGCTCTCCACAAGCTCGACAGGATCCGCTGGACCGGGTTCGCCGCCCTGGGCGCACTCGTCTACCCGCTGTACCTGCTGCACGAAGAGCTCGGTTGGGCCCTGATCCGGAACCTGTACGGACATCTGGGCGCCTGGCCCACGCTCCTGGTGACCACGACAGTCATCCTGCTGGCGGCCTGGCTGCTGCACCGGCTGGTGGAACGCCCCTCACAGCGTTGGCTGCGCGCCAGGCTGGACCGGGAGGCACGGGAAGCGGTAGCCCGCACCGAGCGGTCCGAGGCCGTCTGACATCCCTGCGGAACGGACGAGGGGCCCCACCCGGCATTGCCCGGTGGGGCCCCTCGCGTGGTGGGGAGGCGGTCAGCCGCCGATGACGACGCGGCGGACGCCGGCCCAGTTGGCCGGGTCGGTCGTACGGCGGCCGTCGACCAGGACGCGGACGTCCGGCAGGTCGGCGGCGGCCAGCTCGCGGTACTCGGCGTGGTCGGCCTGGAGGATCGCGGCGGTGACGGCCTGGCCCTCGTGCGGCACGAGGCCGTGGGCGGTCAGCTCGTCGGCCGTGTACATCGGGTCCGAGACGAACGGCACCGCGCCGCGCGCCTTGAGCGCCTCCACGACTCCGAAGACACCGGAGAACGCGGTCTCCTTGACGCCACCGCGGTAGGCGGCGCCCAGCACCACCACTCCGACACCGTTCAGGTCGCCGTAGGCGGCGGCCAGCAGGTCGACGGCGTACTCGGGCATCGCGGCGTTGGCCTCACGGGCCGAGCGCACGACGGTGGCCTCCGGGTCGTTCCACAGGTACATCCGCGGGTAGATCGGGATGCAGTGGCCGCCGACGGCGATGCCGGGCTGGTGGATGTGGCTGTAGGGCTGGCTGTTGCAGGCCTCGATGACCTTCTTGATGTCGATGTCGTTCTTGTCGGCGAACCGGGCGAACTGGTTGGCCAGACCGATGTTGACATCGCGGTAGGTGGTCTCGGCGAGCTTGGCGAGCTCGGAGGCCTCCGCCGTACCGAGGTCCCACACACCGTTCGCACGGGGCAGGTCCTCACGGTCGTCGAAGTCGAGCACGGCCTCGTAGAACTCCACACCGCGCTGCGCGGACGCCTCGTCGATGCCGCCCACGAGCTTCGGGTAGCGGCGGAGGTCCGCGAAGACGCGGCCGGTCAGGACCCGCTCCGGGGAGAAGACGAGGTGGAAGTCCCTGCCCGGCGTGAGGCCCGAGCCCTCGGCGAGCATCGGCGCCCAGCGGGTACGCGTGGTGCCGACCGGCAGCGTGGTCTCGTAGCTGACGAGGGTGCCCGGCTTGAGGCCCGCGGCGATCGCCTTCGTCGCGGCGTCCATCCAGCCGAAGTCGGGGGTGCCCTCGGCGTCGACGAAGAGCGGTACGACCACCACGACGGCGTCGGACGCGGCCACCGCGGCCGTGGTGTCCGTCGTCGCGGAGAGCAGGCCGGCGCCCACGGTCTCCTTGAGCTTGACGTCCAGGTCGTGCTCGCCGGGGAACGGCTCGGTGGCCGCGTTGACCAGCTCGACGACCTTCTCGTTGACGTCCGCGCCAATGACCTTGTGGCCCTTGGCGGCGAACTGCACGGCGAGCGGAAGGCCGATCTTGCCGAGCGCGACTACACAGATGTTCATCGGGTTACTTTCCTCTTCAGCCTGGACAGCATGTGGCGCAGCCGCTTGCCCGCACCGGGTTTGATCTCCCACAGGGGTGCCGTCGTGATCACGAGACGGCCCTTGGGATTCTGGTTCGCCGCGACCCTGTACGGGACGGCCTGACGCCAGCGGCGGGCCAGGGGCAGCGGCCTGCCGCCGGTCTTCACCGGGATCTCGTACGTCGAGCCTGCCAGGTCCACGTACACGCGGACACCGAGCTTCGACTTCACCGCGTGGACGGGGATCCGGCCCCGCAGCGTCGTCGCCCGTCCGTCGTCGGTGGTGCCGAGGGTGAACTCACCCTCCGGGGGCGGCAGTTCGTGGCCCGGCTGCAGGCGTCGCGCGCCGGGCTTGTCCGCGCTCTTGGGCATGGCCCCCTTGGCCATCCGCACGGTCACCGAACCGGTGTCGCCGAGGACACCGATCCGTGCCGAGAGAACGAGGTACAGGTTGTCGCCCGCCTGGTCCCACTCGGCAGCGAGCAGTTCCGTCCCCTGCGCCAGCCGCCCGGGAACGGCCTCGCCGACCAGTTCGTAGCAGCGGTCGGGCAGGCCGAGGGACTCGTCGCGGAAGCCGGGGTACAGGGCGAATGCCCTGTCGCCCTCGATGCGGAAGGGCGGGGCGCCCTGCTCCGCCTCCTCGGTGATCGCCCGGATCAGTTCGTCGACGGCACCCGCGCGCGCAAGACAGATCCGCACCCGGCGCTTGACGTCCAGGGAGTCCCTGAGCGCGTCGGTGAGGTACTCGTCGGCGAGCGCCGCGATGCCTTCGCAGACCTCGCGCCGCGTCCCGGCGTCGAGAGCGGGGAAGTCGTCCTGGACGAGCTTGGCGAGCTCCCAGGTGAAGTGGCGCTGGAAGAGGGCGTCCCGGTCCGGACCCGCTTCGACCAGTGAGGCCGCGTGCTTCATGATCGCGGCCGTGCAGCGCAGCCGGGACAGGTGATTGGCCCGGTAGGTGATGTTGCTGGCGTCACCGCGCTTCACCGCGTAGTAGAAGGTGTAGTCCGAGAGCACCGAGATCTTCCGGGCCCGGAAACACGCTTCGATGGTGAACGGCTGGTCGCTGCCGACCGGCAGGTCCTCCGGGAATCGCAGTCGGTGCTTCTCGACCAGCTCGCGGCGGAAGAGCTTGGTGTTCGCCAGCGTGAAAGGCAGGCTGGAGTGGAACAGGCTGACGTCCGGGTCGTTCTTCTTGTACAGCTTCTGGTGGACGTACCGGCCGTTGGTTCCGACCATCTTGCCGATGACCACGTCGGACTCGTGTTCGTCCGCGTAGGCCACCATCCGCTCCAGGGCTTCTTCGCCCAGGTAGTCGTCGGAACCTATGAAGTAGACGAACCGGCCGGTGGCCACCTCCAGCGCCCTGTTGCTGGGCGCGGCGGGACCGCCCGAGTTGGCCTGGTGGATGACCTTGACCGTACCGGGGTACAGCTCGGCGAACCGGTCGAGTTCGGCGCCGCTCTCATCCGTCGATCCGTCGTCGACCGCGACGACCTCGAGCCGGTCGAGACCGATGCTCTGCCCGATGAGCGAGTTCAGACACTCCGTCAGGTAGGGCATCGTGTTGTAAACGGCGACAACCACACTGACGTCAGGAGCCGTCGTCATAGTCTGTTTTCCGCCTTTTCGCGGTCTGAGAGCAGGTTGGTGTACAGACCGTCGAGAACCTCGGCCTGTGCTTCCCAGGTCCAGGTGTCCAGCAGCCCGGGCTTGTCGTAAGCGGCGCGGTAGCGCTCGGGATCGGCCAGCACCTGCTTGATCGCGCGGACCAGATCGGGAACGTCCTCAGCGGTGCAGACCTCGCCCTGCCCGGTCGAACGCGTCACCTCGGACATGGTCTTCACATCGCTGACGACCAGCGGCAGCCGGGCGTGCGAGTATTCGAAGAACTTGGTGATCAGAGCGATCTCGTGGTTCGGCCAGTGGTGGATCGGGATGCAGCCGGCGTCCGCCGCGGACAGAAACTTCACGACCTGCCAGTGCGGTACGTACGGAACCGCGTGCAGACGGTCGCCCGCCCCCAGCTCCTCGGCCCGGGCCAGGAGGCCCTTTATGTAGCCTGCGGCCGGACTGGGAACGACGAACGCCATGTGCACGCCGTCGAGATGGGGCAGTGCCTCGACCAGGTCACCGAGACCACGCTGCGGACCGGGCGAGCCGCTGTAGACGACCAGCGGAACATCCGGGCCGATGCCGCACAGTTCACGCAGATCCGGAACCGGGTCGGCGTCGTCCTCGTCGAGTCGCTCGACCGGCCGGTCGGGCGCGTTGAGGACGACCGTCGGCTGCTCAGCCAGGGAGTGGCGCTCACGCAGCAGATCGCCGAGGCCTTCCGATACGGTCACCACCGCGTCCGCGTACGGGGCGAACTCGCTCTCGTGCGCCGTGTTGCCAGGAATCCAGTGCGCGTTGTCCTCCCACGGGCGGACGCCCGGCAGGAATTCGTGCGCGTCCCAGACCAGCTTGACCTTCCGGCCGGCGGCCCTGGCGCGGACCGCCGCGCGGGCGCCGACACCCAGCATCCGGAAATCGTTGGCATGGATCAGGTCCGGCTTGAGGGCGTCGATCTCCTTGCCGTACGTGAGCTCGTAGTCCCACAGCGCGGGCTCGAGCCTGCGCCAGGCCCTGTTTCCCTTGACCCTCTTCCAGGCCGCGGTGAACGCCCGGTCCAGCGGCCCCTGGAGTCGGCGGCCGGCCTTCTGCGCCTCGGTGGACTGGCGGGACCGGAGTTCGATCCAGCGCTGCATGACCTTCGACGCAGGCCCGGCCACCTGGAGGCGGGCCTGCTCCGTCCGGCGGAAGCCCGGGGTACCGACTGCCTGCGGCGCCACCTTGAGCGCGGCACGACGTGTCGCCACATCGGCGCGCCACGCCTTGGCCCACTGCCGGCGATAGGCGGCGAGCGGACCGGGGGGATACGCCAGGGGACGACGCAACAGCGAGCGGTGCCGCTCGGCATGCCGCTTCGCCAGGGGCGTCTTCAGTGGCAGCAGCCGCACGTCGGCGTCGCCCAGCTTCCAGCTGCGCCCGCTGCCCGAGCGGACCAGGCCCAGCAGCGTCACGTCCCAGCCGGCCGCGGCCATGGACTCGGCAGCCTTCTGTACGCGCGAATCGCCTTCGACCTTGTTGTCGACCAGCATGACGACCCGGCCCCTGACGGGCCTGTCGATGCCGAGTTCCTGCGTCTCCATCAACAACCTTTCGCCCGAACGCGTCACTTGAGAAAACCGCTCAGTACCTGGGCGGTCCAGCGTCCGTCATGGTAAGTACGCGCGAATTCCACCGAGGCACGGCCGATGGCCGCAGTCCCCTCGCGATCCTGGATCAGGGAGCCCAGCACCTCGCGCAGGGTGTCAGGAGTGGCGCTGACGATCGGCAGTTCCCCGTTCGTCGTGGCCTTCACCGCGTCGCTGATGTAGCCGACGACCGGCTTCCCGGCCGCCATCGCCTCCACGGCGAAAGTGCCGTAGCTGCCGGTGGTGAACTGGTCCAGGACCAGGTCGCTCTCCTTGACCAGCGCCTGCATCTCGGCCCAGGGGATCTCCTCGGCAAGCCTGAAGTCGATCACGCCCTTGTCGTGCAGCTCGGTGAGCACGGGCATGATCCGGTCCGTGCCCTTCGTCCAGCGTTTGGACGGGGCGTGCAGCACGATGGGCCGCTCGCGCTCCATCACGGGACGGTCGGCCGCCCACGAGGCGACATCGACGACGAGCGGCGCCCACTTCGCCGACGGCAGGTCGTCCAGCAGGTCGGGGGTCGTGACGAAGAGCGGAAGGCGGCATTCGTCCGCGATCCGCCGGTTGGCCTCGGCCTTGGCCTGGAGCTTCTCGGCGATGCCCTCGGGGGCGTCCCGGAACAACGAGAACTCGTGGCGCTCCAGGTGACGGGCAGGGTTGCGGATGTCGCTGCCGTGCGACAGCAGTGCCACCTTGATGCGGGCCTTGCGCAGCGCGGCCAGATCGCCGGCGATCGAGTCACCGTTGAGCCGTCCGAAAACCGGCATGAAGGCGTCGACGATCAGGTGGCTGTAGCGCCCGACCACCCGCTTCACCTGTTCCAGCTGGACGTCGAGCTCGCCGAGCCTGGAGGCGTCGACGTAGACGTCCGCGGGGTAGTCGAAGGTGTCCGCCCGCTGGTTCATGACCACTTCGACGGACGCATCCGGATTCGCCTGCGACACGGCCTGTGCGAACGCGGCACCCTGACCTGCGTAGTTGGCCGGGCCGATGCCCAGCTTCACGGGTGTCGAGCCGAGGGGGGTCCAGACCGGTACACCGGACTTGCCACTGCTCGCACCGAGCGCTTCGGCCTCCGGGGTCTCCTGGACGGTCCACGACACCTCGGCCACGGGCACCGGCGGCGTCTTCTTCGACAGCGTGCGGTACAGCTCGAGCAGCCCGGCGCTCTGCTGCTCCCAGGAGAGCTCCTTGAGCACGTCCTCGGTGATGTGCGCGGCAAGCTCGCTGCGACTCTTCAGCGCGCGGGACGCGGCGGCCACGAAGGTGGTCGGGTCGTCCCAGGTGAAGACCTCACCGAGGCCCTTCTCCTCCACGTACGCCTTGATCACCCGTACATCGCTGGTGACCAGGGGAAGACCCGCCTGAAGGTATTCGGACACCTTCGTCGGCAGCGAGACCTCGCAGTTGGGGACCCGCTTGAACGGGGTCAGGCCGACATCCGCCGAGGACAGGTAGTCCGCGACCTCGTGCTGCGACACATAGGGCACCAGGTGGATGCGGTCGCGCACACCGAGCGACTCGGCAGTCGCCAGCAACTGCTCCAGCAGCGGGGTCACACGGCTGCAGACGAGCGCCAGGTGTACGCCGGGCAGTTCGGGAAGCCCGTCGATGACGGCGTCCACACCGCGCTCCGGGCCGAGCCAGCCCGAGTACACCATCAGCGGGACCTCGGGGCCCAGGCCGCACACCTCGCGGACGGACGAGCGCACCGAGCCGGAGCCGATGACCTCGCGGACCGGGGAGTTGCCCACGACCAGGGGAGCCTCGGAGAGCTTGTGGTCGTTCTTGAGCAGCTCGGCCAGCTGCGGGGACACGGTGACCACCGCGTCCGCGCGGCCGATGTACTCGGCCTCGGCCGCCGGAAGGGCGTAGCCCTGGCGCGGATTGGGCCATTCGACGCCGCGGATGTACTCGTGCGCGTCGTAGAGCCAGGCGCAGCGGTGACCGCTCGCCCGGAGCCGCGCCGCACTGCGTGCGGCCGTCACGATCATGGTGGCGTCGTTGGCGTGGATGACGTCCGGCTTGAGTTCCTCGATCACCGGACCGAACGCCAGGTCGAGATCGACAAGCTGCGGCCAGTCCCGGCGCCAGTCGCGGACCGGATCCTTCGTCGTCCGGCGCTGCTCCCACTTGAACGCTCGCACCCGCAACTTGTAGACGGCGCGGCGCGCGCGCAGCACGGCCTTCAGGGACGCCCGCCGGGGCGCGCCCGCCCAGGTCGTCTCAGCCGACGTCTGCCGCACCCAGGCCCGGTAGGAGGCACGGTAGTGGCTCAGAGCCGCCTGGTCGTGGATACGGAACTGGGTCATGGCGCCGCGCAGCGGATGAGCTCTGCGGGCCTTCACCGACCGTACGTACTCCGCGGACACGGGGACCCGGACCACCTTGATCGGTCCCATCCTCGACCGCTGGACACGCTTGGTGTCACTCCTGCCGATCAGCGTGACGTCCCAGCCGTCGCGGGCGGCGGCCACAGCCGTCTTCTGGACCCGCGAGTCACCCGTGATGCCGTTGGCAACGATCACGGCGAGCCGCGGTCGGCGGGCAGGGGATTTCATTCTGTACTTCCTCCGGTGGAAGACAAGCGAGCCGGCACCTGCTGCGCACTCCCCAGGAGTGCGCAGCGGACCGAGCAGATGAGCGATATGCCCGCTGCCAAAGCCTCAGCCCGCCGCGATGTCGGTGTCCAGGCGCACGGTCGTGCCGCTCACGGCCGACTCGAGTACCGCGGCAGCCACCTCAACGGTACGCAGACCCTGCCGCAGGGTGCAGATATCGGCGTCCTCACCCAGCACAGCGTCCCTGAAGAGCTCATGCTCGACAAGCAACGGCTCGCGCTTCGGGATCGCGTAACGGATCATGTCACCCTCGGAGACACCGCGGAACGCGCGCAGCGCCTCCCACTCGGTGGTCACCGCGGCGTTCGAGTGGAACGTGAGGTCGGCGGTGAGGGTGTCGGCGATGTAGCAGCCGCGCTCACCGGTGACCGACGTGAAGCGCTCCTTGAGCGGGCTCAGCCAGTTGACCAGGTGGTTGACCATGGTGCCGTCGGAGAGCTGGCCCACGGCGGAGACCATGTCCTCGTGCGGGCGACCGGACTTCGACACGGTGTGGGCCGCGATCGACGTGTACGTCTGGCCGGTCACCCAGCCCGTCAGGTCGATGTCGTGCGTGGCGAGGTCCTTGACCACGCCGACGTCCGCGATCCGGTGCGGGAACGGGCCCTGGCGCCGGGTGACGACCTGGAAGACGTCGCCGAGCTCGCCGGCCTCCAGGCGGCTGCGCAGCGAAAGCAGGGCCGGGTTGCAGCGCTCGATGTGGCCGACTCCGGCGACCAGGTCGCGCGACTCGAAGGCCTCGACGAGGCGGCGGGCGCCCTCGACGGTGTCGGCCAGCGGCTTCTCGATCAGGGCGCAGACACCGGCGTCGGCCAGCTGCAGGCCGACGGTCTCGTGCAGCGCGGTCGGGCAGGCCACGACCGCGTAGTCGACGCCGAGGGCGATGAGCTCCTCGACGGTCGACAGGACGGGGGCGCCCTGCGCCCAGCCGTTCTTGTCGCCCATCGGGTCGACGACGCCGACCAGGCTCACGCCGTCGAGTCCGGCCAGCACACGGGCGTGGTGGCGCCCCATGGAGCCCAGGCCGATGAGCCCGGCCCTCAGTACGGCGGCGGTCACAGGCTCTCCCCCAGTGCGTTCACGGCGTTGGCGATGCGCTCCAGCTCACCCTCGCTGAGCGACGGGTGGACGGGCAGCGAGACGACCTCGGCGGCCGCACGCTCGGTCTCGGGCAGGTCCCAGGTGCGGCCGGCCTTCTGGTCCGGCTCCCAGTAGGGCTTCAGCCGGTGGATCGGGGTCGGGTAGTAGACGGCGTTGCCGATGCCCGCCTCGGTGAGCTTCGCCATCGCGGCGTCGCGGTCGCCCTGCACCCGGATCGTGTACTGGTGGTAGACGTGGCGGGCGCCCTCGGCGACCGGCGGCGTCGTCACGTTCGGCGCGGTGATGTGCGCGTCGAGGTACGCGGCGTTGGAGCGGCGCTGCTCGGTCCAGCCACCGACCTTGGTCAGCTGGACGCGGCCGACGGCCGCGGCCACGTCCGTCATGCGCACGTTGGCGCCGACGATCTCGTTGGCGTACCGCTGCTCCATGCCCTGGTTGCGCAGGAGGCGCAGGGTGCGGGCGAGCTCGGCGTCGGCCGTGGTGACCATGCCGCCCTCGAGGGAGTGCATGTTCTTCGTCGGGTAGAAGCTGAACGTTCCGCCTTCGCCGAACGCGCCCACGGGCGTGCCGTTCAGGGCGGCGGCGTGGGCCTGGCACGCGTCCTCGACCACGGCGAGTTTGTGCTTCGCCGCGATGGGCATGAGCTTGTCCATCGCCGCCGGGTGACCGTACAGGTGCACCGGCATGATCGCGGCGGTGCGCGGCGTGATGGCCGCCTCGACCGCGGCGGGGTCCAGACCGTAGCTGCCGGGCTCGATGTCGGCGAAGACGACATCGGCACCGACGAGGCGGACCGCGTTCGCGGAGGCCGCGAAGGAGAAGGAAGGAACGATCACCTCGTCGCCCGGGCCGACGCCGAGGGCAAGCAGCAGAAGATGCAGCGCGGAGGTACCGGAGTTGACGGCGACGCAGTGCCGGCCGTCGACCAGCTCGGAGAAGCCCTCTTCGAACGCCGCGACCTCCGGCCCCTGTACGACGCGGCCACTGCGCAGCACGCGTACCGCAGCCTCGATCTCTTCTTCACCGATGACCGGGCGGGCAGCAGGAATCGGCTGCTCGTTGATGCTCGTCATGGACGTCCTCCTTGAACAACACCGCAAGAGCTCTTTACAGGCAGAGGTCTGGGGTGCGGGACGTCTTACGAGGCCGCGCATAACCCCACCGGCACAATGCCGACGCCCTACCGAGGAATCTGGGCCCGGTCTGTCCTGAACCGGGTCGGTCACCGACCGTAGTCCCGCGAAGGGACCTGAACAGGCCGACGACCGCCGTCACATTATCAGGGATTTCTCAGGCGATTTCGGGCCTGTTAACCCGCCAGTGCATCAGTTCTGAAACAAAGCAGGTGTCCCGCCCCGAAGGCTTCGGGGCGGGACACAGATCGATGAACAACCGGTTACGAAATGCTCAGTCGACCGTTGGTCAGGACTCGTCGGCCTGCGCGGAAGCGGTCACGGAAGGCGACGACTGCTCGGCGGCGACGGTCTTCTTGGCCGTTGCCTTCTTCGCGGTCGTCTTCTTCGCGGTGGTCTTCTTCGCGACCGTCTTCTTCGCGGCCGTCTTGGTGACCGCCTTCTTGGCCGGGGCCTTCTTGGCGGCCTTGCGGACCGCCTTCTTGGCCGGGGCTTCCGTCTCCGTCCCGGACTCGTCCGCCGCCTGGGCGTCGGACGGAGCCGGCTCGGCGGCGGAGCTGCCCGTGACCACGACGACCGCAGCCTCGTCCGCACCGGTCGGCGAACCTGCCGGGGCGGTGGCCTTGCGGGTCGCCCGGCGGCGGGCACGCGGCGGGGCGGCCGGAGCGGACACCTCGTCGGCTGCCGGTGCCTCAGGGGCCGGAGCCTTGGCCGCGGGGGCCTCGACGACCGGGTCCTCGACCGCTACGGGTTCCGCGGCGGGCTCGGCCGGGGTGACCGGAGGCGCGACGTCGGCCGGCTTGGGAGAACCGGCCGGAGAGGTCGCCTTCCGGGTCGCCCTGCGGCGCGTACGCCCCGCGGGTGCGGTCTCGGCCTCGGGGACCGGGGCGGCCTCCGGGGTCTCGGCAACCGGCTCCGCCTGCGGCTCGGCCTCGACGGCCGGGGCCGGCTCGGCCACCGGAGCAGGGGCTGCGGCCTGCGGCGCGCCGGCCGGAGCCGACACCTTGCGGGTCGCACGCCGACGGCCACGACCGCGTGTCGCCGCCGCCTCCGCCTCGGCCGGGCTGCTGTACAGCTCCTCGTCCGCGACGAACTCAGGCTCGGGCAGCGCGATCGGGGCTGCGACCTCGGCCGCCACCTCGTCCTCGCTCTCGACCGCGTGCTCGTCGTGCTCGTGGTCCTGGACGTGCTGGTCGTGGTCGTGCTCGTGCTCCTGGCCGGCGCCACCGCGTCCGCGCTTCTTCGAGCGCTTGCCGCCGCCACCGCCGCCGACGGACGTCGGCTGCTCCATGTGCACGATCACGCCGCGGCCGTTGCAGTGGACGCAGGTCTCGGAGAAGGACTCCAGCAGACCCTGGCCCACGCGCTTGCGCGTCATCTGGACCAGGCCCAGCGACGTGACCTCGGCGACCTGGTGCTTCGTACGGTCCCGGCCCAGGCACTCCAGCAGTCGCCGCAGCACGAGGTCCCGGTTGGACTCCAGCACCATGTCGATGAAGTCGACGACGACGATGCCACCGAGGTCGCGCAGCCGCAGCTGACGCACGATCTCCTCGGCCGCCTCCAGGTTGTTCTTGGTGACGGTCTCCTCGAGGTTTCCGCCCTGCCCGGTGAACTTGCCGGTGTTGACGTCGACGACGACCATCGCCTCGGTCTTGTCGATCACGAGCGAGCCGCCGCTCGGCAGGTAGACCTTGCGGTCCAGTGCCTTCATCAGCTGCTCGTCGATCCGGTACGTCGCGAAGACGTCGACCTCGGAAGTCCAGCGCGACAGACGGTCCGTGAGGTCCGGTGCCACGTGCGAGACGTAGCCGTGGATGGTCTCCCAGGCGTCCTCACCGCTGACGATGACCTTCGAGAAGTCCTCGTTGAAGATGTCGCGGACGACCCGGACGGTCATGTCCGGCTCGCCGTACAGGAGCGTCGGGGCGTTGGTGCTCCCGCTGCTCTTCGACTTCTTCTGGATCTCTTCCCACTGGCCCTGCAGCCGCTCGACATCGCGGCGCAGCTCGTCCTCGCTCGCGCCCTCGGCGGCGGTGCGCACGATGACGCCCGCGTCCTCGGGAACGATCTTCTTGAGGATGGTCTTCAGCCGGGCCCGCTCGGTGTCGGGCAGCTTGCGGCTGATGCCGGTCATGGAGCCCTCGGGCACGTAGACCAGGTAACGGCCGGGCAGCGAGACCTGGCTGGTCAGGCGGGCGCCCTTGTGGCCGATCGGGTCCTTCGTGACCTGCACGAGGACCGACTGGCCGGACTTCAGCGCGGTCTCGATGCGGCGCGGCCCGTGGGCCATGCCGAGCGCCTCGAAGTTGACCTCACCGGCGTACAGCACCGCGTTGCGGCCCTTGCCGATGTCGACGAACGCGGCCTCCATGGACGGCAGGACGTTCTGCACCTTGCCCAGGTAGACGTTGCCGACGTAGCTGGTGGCCTGCTCCTTGTTGACGTAGTGCTCGACGAGCACGTTGTCCTCGAGGACACCGATCTGGGTGCGTTCGCCGCTCTGGCGGACGACCATGACGCGCTCGACGGCCTCGCGGCGCGCCAGGAACTCCGCCTCGGTGATGATCGGGACGCGACGGCGGCCCTGCTCACGGCCTTCGCGGCGACGCTGCTTCTTGGCCTCCATGCGGGTCGAGCCCTTGATGGACTGGACCTCGTCGAAGCCGGTGCCGGGCTCGCGCTCGGCTTCCTTCTTGCGCGGCTCGCGGACCTTGACGACCGTGCGCTCCGGGTCGTCCTGGCCCGAGGGGACGTCCTCGCCCGAGGCGTCCCCGCTGCGGCGACGGCGACGGCGACGACGACGGCTGCTGCTGGATCCGGACACCGAGGACTCGTTGTCCTCGTCGTTGTCCTCGTCCTGCTCCTGCTCGTCCTCGGAGGCCTCGTCGTGCTGCTCGGCGTCGTCCGCGTCGTTGGTCTCACCGCGACGGCGACGGCGGCCGCCACGACGGCGACGGCGCGAGGGGCGGTCGCCGTACTCGTCCGAGTCGTCCTCGTGCTCGGCTTCCGCCTCGGGCTCGGCCTCCTGCTCGTCCTCGACGGGCTCCTCCACCGGGAGGGTGATGGGCGTCGCCGCCGGCTCGGTCTCGACTGCCTCACCGCGACGGCGGCGACGACGGCGTGAACCGCCCTGCGGCGCGGCCTCGGCGGCCTGCGCGGGTGCGGCGGTCTCCGCCTCGGGCTCGGCTTCGACGGCCTGTGCGGGCGCGGCCTTGCGCGGCGCGCGCTCGGGAGCCTTCGGCTCCTCGAACTCGTCGTCGTCCTCGTACTGCGATCCGGAACCGGCGGCAGCCGCCGCGGCAGCCGCGGTCTCCGGGGTCTGGAACATCGGCTCGGCGAAGACCGGTGCCTGGAAGACGGCCACGGCGGGGCGCGTCGCACGACGGCTCCTGCGTGCCGGCTCCTCGACCTTGCCGGTGAACTCGGGCCTGCCCGCGGCGGCGGTGGCCCGGCGGCGCTGGCGGCCTCGCGGCGCGGCTTCCTCGACCTCTTCGGCCTCGGCGGCGAGCTCCTCGGCGACAGCCGCGGGAAGGCTCTCACCGGTCTCGGCGGCGGCCTGTTCGGCAGCCTCCTCGGCCGGCTGTGGGGCACCTGCCGGAGCGGTGGCCTTACGGGTGGCACGACGACGACCGCGCGGGGCCTCGACGACAGGCGCCTCGGCAACGGGCTCGGCGACTTCCGCGACCGGCTCGGCCACGGCCTCGGCCGGAACCTCGGCGGCCTGCGTGCCCTGCGGCGTACCGGCCGGAGCCGACGCACGGCGCCGGGTACGGCCGCGCGGCGCGGCGACGGGCTCCGGGGTCTCGATGGGCTCGGCGGCAACGGGCTCGGCGGGCTCGGCCACGACGATGTCCTCGGCGGCGGCCTCCGCGTTCTGCGGGGCACCTGCCGGAGCGGTGGCCTTACGGGTGGCACGACGACGACCGCGCGGGGCCTCGACGACAGGCGCCTCGGCAACGGGCTCGGTGACTTCCGCGACCGGCTCGGCAGACTCCGCGACCGGCTCGGCCACGGTCTCCGCGGCCTCGGCGCTCTGCGGCGCACCCGCGGGGGCGGTGGCCTTGCGGACCGCGCGACGGCGCGCACGTACCGGCGGAGCCGGCTCTGCGACCTCGGGGGCTTCCTCGGCCTCGGCCGGGGTCTCCACCGGTGCCGCGGCGGCGGGCTCGACGGTTTCGGGGGGCTGCGGCGCACCCGCGGGGGCGGTCGCCTTGCGCACCGCGCGACGGCGGGCACGTGCCGGAGGCGCCGCCTCGGCGGTCTCGGCCGTCCCGGCTCCGGTCGTACCGGTCACCGCGGCCTCCTCGGCCGGTATGGCCGGCGTGGCGTCCTCGGCGACGGCCGCACCGGGTGCGCCCGACGGCGGGCCCGCGGGGCGGGAAGCCGCGCGGCGCCTGCGGCGCGGCGGCAGCTTGTCCCCGGGGGTGTTGTCCTCTGTGTTCCCGGCGGTACCGGGTTCGATCGGCTCAAGCATGCGGGCGGTTCTCCCGTCACGCTCCCGGGCGCCGCGCCTGATTCCGGTCCGGCACGGTACGCGTGATGTGCGCGATACCGCCGTCCGGGGCGCGGGCGCCGCACGGGAGCTGATGTCTGGCTCGCCGGTTCCGTACGCGATGACGCACGGCCTGGCGAAAGTCTTATGGGGCGGTGCGCGGCCCGACCCAGGTGGCTCCCGAGTCCAAGGGCTGCGCTACAACGACCGCCTTACGCGGAACCTGCACCATCCGGCGCCGTCGCGACGGCGGGCCGGTCGGCCGGAACAAGAACGGCCGTGGCTGCCTCGCGGTCAGGCGCGAGCGGGTCGGTCACCGTGCCGGACTCCTCGTCGAAGAGCCCCTGCGCCAGCCTGGTCACCGCTGCGGGGACCGGCGGCGCCAGGTCGGCCACAACTCGGAGACCGGACAGGACGTCGTCGGGTCGCACGGCAGGTGTCACGTGCCGCACTACCAGGCGCAGTATCGCACAGGGCCTGTCCCCGGACCTATCAGGCTGTGGATCAAGGGCCTGCAGTTCGGCGACGGCCGCACGGGCGTCGAAGCTCCGCATCCCGTTCTTCGCACGCCGCTGGACCTCGACGGTCTCGGCGTCCAGGAACGCGGCGACGGCCTTCCGGGCGTCCTCGACGTCGACCCCGTCCAGGCGCATCTCCCACACGGAGGCGGTCAGCCGGTCGGCGAGGCCCGAGGTGTGGGCCTCCACCGCGTCGATGATGTCGAGGCCGTCCGGCATCGAGGCGTTGAGCAGCTCGCGGAGCGTTCCGGGGTCCCGCGCCTCGGTGAGGGCGATCTCCAGGAACTCGGCCTCGCTGCCCGTACCCGTGGGGGCGGCGTTGGCGTACGACACCTTCGGGTGCGGGGTGAAGCCCGCCGAGTAGGCCATGGGCACCTCGGAGCGGCGCAGTGCCCGCTCGAAGGCGCGCTGAAAGTCTCGGTGGCTGGTGAACCGGAGGCGGCCCCGCTTGGTGTAGCGCAGTCTGATGCGCTGCACCGCCGGTGCGGGCGGCGGGCCTTCGGGCTGTCGCTTGCCCAGTGGTTCTTCTCCTCGGTGCGGGGCGGACGCGGTGGCGCACCGCCCACGAAGTACAGGGTGCCCCGGGGTGCCGCTCCGGCTCACCCCCGCTCGACGGTTTTGTCGGCGAGCAGGGAGATCTCGGGCGCGAGCGCCTCGCTGGGGACAGTCGTTGTTCCACCCAGGGTACGCGCAGCGGACCCCTGGAGTTCCCGCACCTCTGCGACCTGCGGCGGTCCCACCAGTGCGCGCCATGCGTCGCGGCGGGCCGTGCGCACGCTCTCGCGGGCAGCTCCGAGCGCACTGCGGACCGCGCGCCCCGCCTCCAGGGCGCCCTGTCCGACGGGCGCCCACACCGCGTCGCGTACGAAGTGTCCTACCGGAGTGCACACCGTGCGATAGGCCCAGGTCACCGGCGCGCCGACCAGGTGCCATGCCAGCCACGCCAGGGCGCGGCCGACGGCCCGGGAGAGGTATCCGGCGATCCGCCAGGCAACCCCGACCGCGGCGGCGATCTCCCGGCCGACGGGAGCCAGGACATGCCGGTACGTCCAGGCGAGGGGCAGGACGAGGAGCGTCATGATCAGCCGGACGGCGGCAGTCACGAGCCCTCGCCCGGTGGCGGCGATCCCGTGCCCCAGCTGGGTGAGCACCCACGCGATGCCGTGCCCGACCGGGGTGAGCACGTACCGGTACGCCCAGGCGACGGGCATCACCACCAGGTGCGTGACGAGCCAGTCGGCGGCGATTCCGAGCGGCTTCAGGACGTAGCACCACAGGCCGACCACCGGCCATACCAGGAGCACGGTGAACAGCCGGGCAACAGCGGCGCCGACCCCACGGACGGCCGGGACGAGCAGCCTGCGGTACACCCACCGCAGCCCGTGCCCGGCCGGGGTGAGGACGGTCCCGTGGAGCCACACCAGCGGGGCGACGATCCCGTAGCGGACGACGGGGTCGACGACGTACCGCCACAACCCGATCCAGGGCCACACGAGGACGGCGACGGCCAGCCACGCGAGGGCCCGTCCGCCAGGCGCGAGCACGGTGTCGTACAGCCACTCCAGGCCGCGTCCCAGCGGACGCAGCAGCACGCGCTCCAGGACCCGCAGCCCTGCGACGAGCACGTCCCAGATCAGACGTACGGGCAGGACGAGGACGAGCACGACGATCCGTACCGGAATCCTGATGAGGGTGGTCAGACAGCCCTCCCCGCCTTCGTACGGCTCGGGCGTCCGCCGTTTGTCGTGGTCCATGCAGTACATGACGCGAAGGCCCGGCCAGGGGTTTCCCCGGCCGGGCCTTCTTCACCGGGCTGTCACCCGGACGGTTGCTTCGGTGCTACTTCACCACGGTGAGCGGCAGGAGCTTCTTGCCCGTCGGACCGATCTGGATGTCCAGGTCGAGCTGGGGGCACACCCCGCAGTCGAAGCAGGGGGTCCAGCGGCAGTCCTCGACCTCGGTCTCGTCGAGCGAGTCCTGCCAGTCCTCCCAGAGCCAGTCCTTGTCGAGGCCGGAGTCCAGGTGGTCCCAAGGCAGGACCTCTTCGTACGTCCGCTCGCGGGTGGTGTACCAGTCGACGTCCACGCCGAATGCGGGCAGCGTCTTCTCGGCGCTGCTCATCCAGAGGTCGTAGCTGAAGTGCTCGCGCCAGCCGTCGAATCGGCCGCCCGCCTCGTACACCGCGCGGATCACGGATCCGACCCGGCGGTCGCCCCGGGAGAGCAGGCCCTCGATGATGCCGGGCTTGCCGTCGTGGTAGCGGAAGCCGATGGAGCGCCCGTACTTCTTGTCGTCGCGGATCTTGTCGCGGAGCTTCTTCAGCCGGGCGTCGGTCTCCTCGACCCCGAGCTGCGGTGCCCACTGGAACGGCGTGTGCGGCTTGGGGACGAAGCCTCCGATGGAGACCGTGCAGCGGATGTCGTTCTGGCCGGAGACCTCGCGGCCCTTGGCGATCACGTTGACCGCCATGTCGCCGATCTGGAGTACGTCCTCGTCGGTCTCGGTGGGCAGGCCGCACATGAAGTACAGCTTCACCTGGCGCCAGCCGTTGCCGTACGCGGTGGCGACCGTGCGGATCAGGTCCTCTTCCGAGACCATCTTGTTGATGACCTTGCGCATGCGCTCGGAGCCCCCCTCGGGGGCGAAGGTGAGACCGGACCTGCGGCCGTTGCGGGTCAGCTCGTTGGCCAGGTCGACGTTGAACGCGTCGACGCGGGTGGAGGGCAGCGAGAGACCGATCTTGTCCTCGGTGTACCGGTCGGCCAGGCCCTTGGCGATCTCACCGATCTCGGTGTGGTCAGCGGACGAGAGCGAGAGGAGGCCGACCTCCTCGAAACCGGTGGCCTTGAGTCCCTTCTCGACCATTTCACCGATGCCGGTGATGCTTCGCTCCCGCACGGGGCGCGTGATCATGCCGGCCTGGCAGAAACGGCAGCCGCGGGTGCAGCCGCGGAAGATCTCCACGGACATCCGCTCGTGGACGGTCTCGGCGAGGGGCACGAGGGGCTGCTTCGGGTACGGCCACTCGTCGAGGTCCATGACCGTGTGCTTGGACACGCGCCACGGCACGCCGGACTTCTTGGGCACGACGCGGCCGATACGGCCGTCGGGGAGGTACTCGACGTCGTAGAAGCCCGGGACGTAGACCCCGCCCGTCTTCGCCAGCCGGAAGAGCACCTCTTCTCGCCCACCGGGCCGGCCCTCGGCCTTCCAGGCGCGGATGATCTCGGTGATCTCCAGGACGGCCTGCTCGCCGTCGCCGATGACCGCACAGTCGATGAAGTCCGCGATCGGCTCGGGGTTGAACGCGGCGTGGCCGCCCGCCAGCACGATCGGGTGATCGACGGTGCGGTCCCTGGACTCCAGCGGGATGCCCGCGAGGTCCAGGGCCGTGAGCATGTTGGTGTAGCCGAGCTCGGTGGAGAAGCTCAGCCCGAACACGTCGAAGGCTCCGACGGGGCGGTGGCTGTCCACGGTGAACTGGGGCACCTGATGCTCGCGCATCAGCTCCTCGAGGTCCGGCCAGACGCTGTACGTGCGCTCGGCGAGGACGCCTTCGCGCTCGTTGAGCACCTCGTAAAGAATCATGACGCCCTGGTTGGGGAGTCCGACCTCGTAGGCGTCCGGGTACATGAGTGCCCAGCGGACGTCGCATTCCTCCCACGGTTTGACGGTGGAGTTCAGCTCACCGCCGACGTACTGGATGGGCTTCTGCACATGCGGGAGCAGAGCTTCGAGCTGCGGGAAGACCGACTCGGCAGACATCTGGGGACCTTCGTGAGCTGGCAGGGGTGACCATCAAGCGTAACCCGGTGCTCAGCCCTTCAGCGCCGATCGCAGTCCCGGATCCGATGCCCGGGCCCATACCTCGGGCAGTTCGCGCTCCCGGTCGGCCGCCGATGCCTCCTCCTGTCCGTACAGCAGACCCCAGGTGAAGGCGGACTCCCCCGCCCCGTGCGCCTGGACCGCCAGCGTGCGCAACGCGTCCCGGGCGACCACGCTGTCCTGGTGCTCCCCGAGGACCGTCTGCACCGCCTTCATGCGCTTGGCGAACCTCTTGGCCGGTTTCCCCAGGGCGGGCCGGGCGGCCTCTCCCGCGTACCGCGCGCGTTTCGCGGCCTTGCGGGCCTCGTGCATGGCGAGGTCCCGCTCCTCCCCCGGGGGCTGCTCCAGGGCGCGGGCGATCCGGGTGGCGAGGCGCTCGTAGTCCTTGAGCACGGCCCGGGGCACGGTCTTCTGCGGCTCCTTCCCGGCACCGGGCAGCAGGGGCGGGTCGGCGAGGAGGGCATCGAGGGTCTCCAGCAGGGCCAGATACCGCTTGCCGTCGAGTACGGAGAGGATCCGGCGCCGCGACCCGGCGCGCCGGGCCACGGACCACAGGCGCAGGCGGCCGCGGACGGGACCGAGGAGGAGGGGGCGGGGCAGTGCGGAGATCCGGTCGCCGAGCCGCTCGTCGAGCACTTCCTGGTCGCGGTCGATGCCGAGCTCGGCGGCGAGCCATTTCAGTTCCTCGCCGACGGGGTCGGTGACGGTCCGGTCCAGCACCTTACGGTAGGTCTTGAAGGCGCTGCGCAGCCGTCGGGTGGCGACCCTCATCCGGTGTACGGAGTCGGGGAGGTCGCGGCGTACGGCGGGGTCGAGTCCGATGACGGCCTCGATCTGGTCGCGTACGTAGGCGAGTACGTGGTCGCCTGCCGTGAGCGGGGCCGCCGCGCCGTCCTTCTTCTTCCGCCGCTGTTTCTTCGGGGCGGTCTCGGCCAGGGCCCTGGCCAGCTTCGACGTCGAGGCGGAGGACCGTACGCCGGCCTTGTGGAGCCGCCGCTCGACGGCGTCGAGGAAGGCGGGGTCGCCGTCGTCGGCCAGCTCGACCTCGATCTCGGTCCAGGCGGCCTCGGCGCCGTGCGCCTCCACGGTGAGCCGTTCGGCGCGGACCGCGTCGATGCTGAGCTCCGCGAGCAGGGCGCCGTCCTCGTCGAGCAGGTGGTGGACGTCCCGGGAGGAGAGCAGCCGGACGACGGGGACCGTTTCCGCGTCCCTGACCCGGGAGCGGAGCAGCGCGGCGAGGCTGTGCGGCAGGGTGTCGGCGAGCGGGGCGTGGATCTCGTCGCGGATGCCGGTGGAGACCGGGAACTTGAGATGCCAGCCTGCGTCGTCCCCGCCGGTTCTGCGCCGGAGGGTGAGCGAGTCGGCGGCCAGCCGGAGGTCCTCGGTGTCGTAGTAGACGGCGTCGAGTTCCCTGAGGCCCCGGTGGACGACGGCCGACACCCCGGCCACACGGGTCAGGTCGGGCAGCCGGGTTCCGGGCGTCGTTTCGTACTTACGCTCGATCTCACGCTTCGAGTCCGCCATAAACCGAATCTAGACGTGTTCCCCGCCGATGGGCAGGGGACCCCGCGGGCGGCCGGTACCGGCTCAGGCCGTTATCGGCCTCTGCACCCTGATCGACTGGAGCAGCCCGATCGCCACCCAGACGGCGAACATCGATGATCCTCCGTAGGACACGAACGGCAGCGGGAGTCCCGCCACCGGCATGATCCCGAGCGTCATTCCGATGTTCTCGAAGGACTGGAAGGCGAACCAGGCGATGATGCCGGCGGCGACGATCGTCCCGTAGAGCTCGCTCGTCTCGCGGGCGATCCGGCAGGCGCGCCACAGGACGATGCCGAGCAGGACGATGATCAGACCGGCGCCGAGGAAGCCGAGCTCCTCACCCGCTACGGTGAAGACGAAGTCGGTCTGCTGTTCGGGGACGAACTGGCCCGTGGTCTGGGAGCCCTTGAAGAGCCCGGTGCCGCTGAGCCCTCCGGAGCCGATGGCGATGCGCGCCTGGTTGGTGTTGTAGCCGACACCGGCCGGGTCCAGCGCCGGGTTGGCGAAGGCCGCGAAGCGGGCGATCTGGTAGTCGTCGAGCAGGCCGAGCTGCCAGATGGCGACGGCGCCCGTCGTCCCCGCGCCAAGGAGTCCGAAGACCCAGCGGTTGGACGCGCCGGAGGCGAGCAGGACGCCGAGCACGATGACGGCCATGACCATCACGGACCCGAGGTCGGGCATCAGCATGACCACGGCCATCGGGATGAGCGCCAGGCCGAGCGACTTGGCGACGGTCCGGTGGTCGGGATGCAGCTGGTCGCCCGCGTCGACCCGGGCGGCGAGCAGCATGGCCATGCCCAGGATGATCGTGATCTTGGTGAACTCGGAAGGCTGGAGGGAGAAGCCACCCGGAAGGAGGATCCAGGCGTGCGCGCCGTTGACGGTGGCGCCGAGCGGCGTGAGGACCGCCAGGACGAGTAGCACCGAGAGGCCGTAGAGGACCGGGACGGCTCCCCGCAGGGTGCGGTGGCCGAGCCAGATCGTGCCGACCATCAGGGCGACACCGATGCCGGTGTTGAGGGCGTGCCGGAACAGGAAGTAGTACGGGTCGCCGTGGGTGAGCGAGTCACGGCCGCGGGTCGCCGACCAGACGAGGAGCGATCCGATGAAGGACAGGGCGAGCGCCGACCCGAGCAGGGGCCAGTCCAGCCGCCGGACGACGGAGTCGCGTGCGGTGAGCTTGGCCCAGGAGGAACGCTCGGGGGCGTAGCGCGAAACGGAGAATCCGGCCATCAGTCCCGCCTCCACGGCACTCCGGCGAGTGCGAGTGCCTGGGTGCCCTCTTCGGCAGGGGGCTCGGGGACGTAGGGCTTGATCTTCGGCGACTCGATCTGCCCGTCCGGTTGGATCTTCGGCAGGGTCTTCTGGGGCTTGGGCAGCAGAGCCTTCTTGAGGTCCTGCTTCCCGGCGGAGTCGAGTCCGTAGAGCGCGTTGTAGATGTTGCGCACGGCGGGGCCCGAGGCGCCGGAGCCCGTACCGCCCTGGGAGATCGTCATGACGATCGAGTATTCCTTGGTGTACGTGGCGAACCAGGAGGTCGTCTGCTTGCCGTAGACCTCGGCCGTGCCCGTCTTGGCGTGCATCGGGATCTTGTCCTGGGGCCAACCGCCGAATCGCCAGGCGGCGCTGCCCCGGGTCGCGACACCCGCGAGGGCTTCGTCTATTTTGTCGCGCGTGTCGCCCTTGAAGGGCAGCTTGCCGTGCGCCTGCGGCTTGATCTCCTGGACCGTCCTGCCGTCGCCGCTCACGACGGCCTTGCCGACGGTCGGGTCGTAGAGCGTGCCGCCGTTGGAGATCGCGGCGTAGATGGTCGCCATCTGGATCGGGGTGACGAGGGTGTCTCCCTGGCCGATCGAGTAGTTGACGGAGTCACCGGCGCGCATCTTGTAGCCCTCGAGGCAGCCTTCGTACGCGATCTTCTCGACGTACGTGCCGTCCTTCTTGCCCTGCTTGCACCAGGAGGTCTTGTTGGCGTCGTAGAAGTTCTGCTTCCACTGACGGTCGGGGACACGGCCGGAGACCTCGTTGGGGAGGTCGATGCCGGTCTCCTTGCCGAGGCCGAACTGGTGCGCGGTCTTGTAGAACCAGTCGTCGGTGTTCTTCTTCGGCTTGTTGCCGCCGTCCTTCTGCCACTCCCTGTGCGCGAGGCCGTAGTAGACGGTGTCGCAGGAGACCTCAAGGGCGCGGCCGAGGCTGATGCTGCCGTAGCCCTGGGACTCGAAGTTCTTGAAGACCTGGCCGCCGATGGAGTACGAGCTCGGGCACGGGTAGTTGCCGTCGAATTCGTATCCGGCGTTGACCGCGGCGGTCGAGGAGATGACCTTGAAGATCGACCCGGGGGCCGCGGTTCCCTGGATGGCGCGGTTCAGCAGCGGGAAGTTGGACTTCTTGCCGGTGAGCTTCGCGTAGTCCTTGGCGGAGATGCCGCCGATCCAGGCGTTGGGGTCGTAGGTCGGCAGGGAGGCCATCGAGACGATGCGGCCCGTCTTGGCCTCCATGACGACGACGGCACCGGAGTCCGCCTTGTAGAGCTCGTTGGTGTTGCGGTCCATCTCCTTGCGGGCCGTCTCCATCGCCTTGTTGAGCTCGTACTCGGCGACGGCCTGGACCCGGGCGTCGATGGAGGTGACGACGCTGGCGCCGGGCTCGGCCTCGTCGTTCTGCGCCTGGCCGATGACACGGCCGAGGTTGTCGACCTCGTAGCGGGTGACGCCGGCCTTGCCGCGCAGTTCCTTGTCGTACGTGCGCTCCAGGCCGGAGCGGCCGACCTGGTCGGAGCGGAGGTAGGGCGAGTCGCTGTCCTGGGCCTTGGTGACCTCTTCGTCGGTGACGGGCGAGAGGTAGCCGAGCACCTGGGCGGTGTTGGCCTTGCCGGGCGCGGCGTAACGGCGTACGGCGGTGGGTTCGGCGGTGATGCCGGGGAAGTCCTCGGCACGCTCACGGATCGTGAGGGCCTGCTGGGTGGTGGCCTCGTCGGTGACCGGGATCGGCTGGTAGGGCGAGCCGTTCCAGCAGGGCTGCGGAGTCTTGGCGTCGCAGAGCCGGACCTTGTCCCGGACGTCCTTGGGCTTCATGTCCAGGACGCCGGCGAGCCGGGTGAGGACGCCGACGCCGTCGTCCTTCATCTTCATCAGCTCGGTACGGCTGGCGGAGACGACGAGGCGGGTCTCGTTGTCGGCGAGGGGTACGCCGCGCGCGTCGAGGATGGCGCCGCGGACGGCGGGCTGGACGACCTGCTGGACGTGGTTGTTCTTGGCTTCGTCGGTGTACTCCTGGCCGTTTCGGATCTGGAGGTACCAGAGCCGGCCGCCGAGCGTCAGGAGCAGGGAGAAGACGAGGACCTGGATGACGACGAGTCGGATCTGGACCCGCTGGGTCCGGCCCGTCTCCGGGATGTTGCTCACAGTCGCTTGACCCCCTTGATCCTTCCTGCGCGTGCGGCGCGGTTACGGGCGGCCTTGACGCGCAGTCCGCCCCGCTGGCTGCCGATCCGCAGCCCGGTGCCCGAGGCCAGCCAGCCGGCGGCGACATCGCCGCCACCGGAACTGTCGGCGATCGGATCGCTCTCGGTGCGTCGTGCGAGTGCCATGATCAGCGGAACGGTGAACGGCGCGAGGAGCAGGTCGTACACGGCGGCGGTGAACAGCAGGCTGCCCAGCCCCACATGACGGGCCGCCGTGTCGTCGACGAGGGCGCCGACGCCGGCGTACAGCAGGGTCGACCCGATCGCCGCGGCGACGACGACGGCCATCGGGGCGAAGGCCGACCTGAGCTGGCCGTTCTCGGGGCGGACCAGACCGGCGAGGTATCCGATGACGCAGAGCACCAGGGCGTAGCGACCCGCGGCGTGGTCGGCGGGCGGCGCCAGGTCGGCGAGGAGGCCCGCGCCGAACCCGATGAGCGCGCCGCTGACGTGCCCGTACACGAAGGCGAGTCCGAGCACCACGAGCAGCAGCAGGTCGGGGGTGGCGCCGGGGAGCTGGAGGCGGGCGAGTACGGAGACCTGGACGACGAGGGCGACCACGACCAGGGTGACGGAGAGCAGAGTCCGGTTGAAGCGCATGGGGATCAGCTCTATTCCTGCTCGTCGGCCGCGTTGTCGGCGTTCGGGTCGGCGTTGCCGGACGCGTTCGCGTCGGCGTTCCCGGAGGCGTCCGCGTCGGGCTTCTCGTTGATGTTCCCGACGACCTTGCCGCTGCCGTCGACCAGGTCGCCGTTCGGCTGGACCGTGACGGTGACGGTCGGGGTGGGCTTCGGCTTCTCCGGCTTCTTGGGCTGCTTCGGCAGCACCATGTCGCGGGGGTCCTCACGGGGTGCCTGGACGACGATGCCGACGATGTCGAGCTTGGTGAAGCCGACGTACGGGCGGACGTAGACGGTCCTGGTCAGGTCGCCGCCCGACGGGTCGACACGGACCACTTCGCCGACCGGGACGCCGGGGACGAAGGGCTTGTCCTTGCTCGATCCGAAGGTGACCAGCCGGTCGCCCTTCTTCACCTTCGCCTTGCCGTTGAGGAACTGGACCGAGAGCGGCCGGGAGCCCTGTCCGGTGGCGAAGCCGAGCTCGTCGGTCTTCTCCATCCGGGTGCCGACGGTGAAGTCGGGGTCGTTGGCCAGCAGGACGGTCGCGGTGTTCGGACCGACGGTGGTGACGCGGCCGACGAGCCCTTCACCGTTGAGTACGGTCATGTCGCGCTTGAGGCCGTCGTCGGATCCCGCGTCGATGGTGATCGTCCAGGAGAAGCCCTGGGCCGCTCCTATGGCGATGACCTCGGCGCCCTTGATGCCGTACTGGCCGGCTCCGGCGGCCTTGAGCATGCTGTCGAGCTGGCGGACCTTGCTGCTGTTGCGGTCGTCGCTGCCCAGTTTCGCCTTCAGCGCGGCGTTCTCCTGCTCCAGTGCCGCGATCCGGTCGTGCCTCTCACCGGAGTCCCGTACGGCGCCTATGGCGTTGCCCACCGGGTCCACCGCCGCTGCTACGCCGTTCTCGACCGGTCCGAAGACCGTGGCGGCGGCCTGCCGGGCGCCGTCGACCGGCGACTCCTCGCCACCGCGGATGTCCACCGTGATCAAAGCGAACGCGATGGCGATCAGCAGCACCAGGAGCAGCCGGCTCTCTCGTGTGTCCCTCACGTGCGGCGGCCGTGCCTTCCTCGTCGGAATATTGGTGCCTGTATATCAACGTTCCGCCGTACGGGAGCGGCAGCACCCGTACGGCGGAACGTCGGGTTCTACCGTCGGGGCTGGGCGTCCAGCACCTGCTGGAGCGCCTCGAACTCCTCGACGCACTTGCCTGACCCGAGTGCCACCGAGTCCAGCGGGTCCTCGGCGATGTGGATCGGCATGCCCGTCTCGTGGCGCAGCCGCTCGTCGAGGCCGCGCAGGAGCGCGCCGCCACCGGTGAGGACGATGCCGCGGTCCATGACATCGCCGGAGAGCTCCGGCGGGCACTTGTCGAGCGTCGTCTTCACGGCGTCGACGATCGCGTTGACCGGCTCCTCGATGGCCTTGCGGACCTCCGTGGCGGAGATGACCACGGTCTTGGGCAGCCCCGAGACCAGGTCGCGCCCACGGATCTCCGTGTGCTCCTCCTTCTCGAGGTCGAACGCCGAGCCGATCGTGATCTTGATCTGTTCGGCGGTTCGCTCACCGAGGAGGAGCGAGTACTCCTTCTTGATGTGCTGGATGATCGCGTTGTCCAGCTCGTCACCGGCGACCCGGATCGACTGGGCAGTGACGATTCCGCCGAGCGAGATCACCGCGACCTCGGTGGTGCCGCCACCGATGTCGACGACCATGTTGCCGGTGGCCTCGTGGACCGGCAGGCCGGAGCCGATGGCCGCAGCCATGGGCTCTTCGATGATGTGCACCTGACGGGCACCGGCCTGCGTCGACGCCTCGATGACGGCGCGTCGCTCGACCCCTGTGATGCCGGAGGGTACACAGACGACGACCCGCGGGCGGGCCAGGTAGCGGCGCTTGTGGATCTTGAGGATGAAGTAGCGGAGCATGCGCTCCGTGATCTCGAAGTCGGCGATCACGCCGTCCTTCAGGGGCCGTACGGCAACGATGTTGCCCGGCGTACGGCCGATCATCTTCTTGGCCTCGGAGCCGACCGCCAGGATTCCACCGGTGTTGGTGTTGATGGCCACGACGGACGGCTCGTTCAGGACGATGCCGCGCCCCCTGACGTACACCAGCGTGTTGGCAGTCCCGAGGTCGATAGCCATGTCACGGCCGATGAACGACATTGAGTTCCCCTTGTTCCCCATGAGGATGCGTCGGGCCTTCCCAAGAAGCGAAGAATGGCTTGTTTTAGGTAGGCGAGGGTTGGCGCTGCGGGCGTGGAAGCTTCCATCGTAGTGCCGTGAGCACGGACACAGCGCGAGGGTCCTTCGCCAATGTGAGCAGAACGGCTGCCCGTCCCACCCATGGTGACGTTACGTCGGAGGGATGCGTTCCCGCGATCCGGGGCCCTATACCGAAGGGCGACCGAATTACTTCGGTCGCCCCAGGTCATGAGCGCTGATTGGCCGAGCCGAAGTCAGGAAAGTCCGGGAAAGAAAAGCTTCAGTTCTCGCTCCGCGGACTCCTCGGAGTCCGAGGCGTGGATGAGGTTCTCCCGGGTGACCGTCCCGAAGTCGCCACGGATCGAGCCGGGCGCGGCGGCGATCGGGTCGGTGGGGCCGGCCAGGGCGCGAACACCCTCGATGATCCGCTCGCCCTCGGCCACGAGAGCGACGACGGGGCCGGAGGCCATGAACTCGACGAGCGGCTCGTAGAACGGGCGGCCCTTGTGCTCGCCGTAGTGCTGCTCCAGGGTCTCGTGGTCGAGCGTGCGCAACTCCAGCGCGGTGATCGTCCAGCCGGCCTTGCGTTCGATGCGGCCGACGATCTCGCCGATCAGCCCACGCCGTACGGCATCCGGCTTGAGAAGGACGAGGGTGCGCTGAGTCATGTGCGGCTCCTTGCAGACTGCGGGTGCGGTGAGGCGAGATTACAGGGATGCGGGAACGGGCCGGCGGCCGGGCTCACGCTGCGTCATCTTCAGGCCGGAGCCTCTGTGCCCTCCTGGGCCTCAGCCTGCGCCGCCCACCGGGCCTTCGCCTCGTCGATCTTGCGGCCGTAGTGCACCGAGGCCCACCACAGCGCCCCGAAGACGAGACCGAGGATGAACATCATCGGGACGACGAAGCCGCTCAGCACCAGGACGACCTGCAGCGCCCAGCCGAGCTGTATCCCGCCGGGGCGGGTGATGGCACCGCAGAGCAGGACGGACAGCAGCATGCCGATGCCGCAGACCGTCCAGACGGCGGCCATGGACATGTCGTCGGACTTCATCGCAACGAGTCCGGCGAAGCCGATCACGAAGAACTCGCCGATCAGCGTCGATGCACAGAGCGTACGCACAGGTCAGCGCCTTCCCAGAAGCAGCCGGGCCTCGCCGACAGTGATCACGGATCCGGTCACCAGCACTCCGGCACCCGCGTACTCCGCGTCCTCCTCGGCGAGGGTGATGGCGGCCTCCAGCGCGTCGTCGAGGCGGGGCTCGACCTGCACGCGCTCGTTGCCGAACACCTCGACGGCGACCGCGGCCAGCTCGTCCGCGTCCATCGCGCGCGGGCTGGAGTTCTGGGTGACGACGACCTCGGCGAAGACCGGTTCGAAGGCTTCGAGGAGCCCCCGGACGTCCTTGCCCTCACTGGCGCCGACGACCCCGATGAGCCGGGAGAAGCTGAAGGCCTCGGAGATCCCCGCGGAGGCGGCAACGGCGCCTGCCGGGTTGTGCGCGGCGTCCAGGACGACGGTCGGGCTGGACCGTACGACTTCGAGCCGTCCCGGCGAGAGCACCGCGAGGAAGGCCTTGCGGACCGCTTCGATGTCGAGGCTGCGGGCCTGTTCGGCGCCGATACCGAAGAACCCCTCGACGGCGGCGAGCGCCACCGCGGCGTTGTGCGCCTGGTGGGCGCCGTACAGCGGGAGGAAGACGTCCTCGTACTCTCCGCCGAGGCCCCGGAGCGTCAGCAGCTGGCCGCCGACCGCGACCTCACGGGAGACGACGCCGAACTCCATGCCCTCGCGGGCCACCGTGGCGTCCACCTCGACGGCCTTCTTCAGCATGACCTGCGCGGCGTCGACCGGCTGCTGGGCCAGGATCACCGTCGCGCCCTGCTTGATGACTCCGGCCTTCTCGCCGGCGATCTCCGCGGGGGTCGTGCCGAGGCGGTCGGTGTGGTCCAGCGAGATGGGGGTGACGACGGCGACCGAGGCGTCGATGACGTTGGTCGCGTCCCAGGTGCCGCCCATGCCGACCTCGACGACCGCGACGTCCACCGGCGCGTCGGCGAAGGCCGCGTAGGCCATGCCCGTCAGCACCTCGAAGAACGACAGCCGGTACTCCTGCTGGGCGTCGACCATCTCGACGTACGGCTTGATGTCCTCGTACGTCTCGATGAAGCGCTCGGCCTCGATCGGGGCGCCGTCCAGGCTGATCCGCTCGGTGATCGACTGGACGTGCGGGGAGGTGTAACGGCCGGTGCGCAGCTCGAAGGCGTTGAGCAGGGCCTCGATCATGCGGGCCGTGCTGGTCTTGCCGTTCGTCCCCGTGATGTGGATCGAGGGGTAGGCGCGCTGCGGCTCGCCGAGTACGTCCATCAGGGCCGCGATGCGGGTCACCGACGGCTCGAGCTTGGTCTCGCCCCAGCGTCCGGCGAGCTCCTGCTCCACGGCGCGCAGCGCCTTGTCGATCTCGGGGTCGGTGGGGCGGGCGGGGACCACATCGCCCTGGGGCGGTCCCGACTGGGTGCGCAGCGTGCGGCTCCCGGCCTCGATCACCGCCAGGTCGGGGTCGCGCTGGGTCGCTTCGTCGACGATCTCCTCGAAGGTGTCGTCGGAGTCTGACGCGTCGTGCCGGTCTGAAGGGCGGGGCTCACTCACAGGGCCAGTCTACGGATGTGCACCGACAACGCGCGCAGCGCCCGCTGGCCCGCTTCCCCGGGGTACGGCGAAGCCCCCGCTCCCCCGGTCGGTCAGGGGTGCGGGGGCTTCGTCCTCAGATCATCAGCTCTGCGGCAGATTCGCCAGCTGGGCGGTGATCCGCTCGATGTCGGCCTCGGCCTTGGCGAGCCGGCCGCGGATCTTGTCGACCACGTTGTCGGGTGCCTTGCCCAGGAACGCCTCGTTGTTGAGCTTCCCGTTGGCCTGCGCCTTCTCCTTCTCGGCTGCGCCGAGGTCCTTCGTCAGGCGCTTGCGCTCCGCCTCGACGTCGATCGTGCCGGAGAGGTCCAGGGCGACCGTGGCCCCCGCGACCGGGAGCGTGGCCGTGGCGTGGAAGCCGTCACCGGCGGGCTGCAGACGCAGCAGCTGCCGGATGGCCGCCTCGTGCGGGGCGAGCACCGTACCGTCCAGAGCGAGCTCGGCCGGGACCTTCTGGCCGGGCTGGAGGCCCTGGTCGGAACGGAACCGGCGGACCTCGGTGACGACCTGCTGGACGAGCTCGATCTCCTTCTCGGCCGCGTCGTCGCGGAAGCCGGAGTCCTCGGGCCAGTCGGCGACGACGAGGGACTCGCCGCCGGTGAGAGTCGTCCAGAGCTGCTCCGTGACGAACGGGACGATCGGGTGCAGGACCCGCAGCGTCACGTCGAGGACCTCACCGAGGACCCGGGCGGACACCTTCGCCTGCTCGCCTCCCGCGAAGAACGTCGTCTTGGACAGCTCGACGTACCAGTCGAAGACCTCGTCCCACGCGAAGTGGTAGAGCGTCTCGCTGAGCTTGGCGAACTGGAAGTCGTCGTAGAACGCGTCGACTTCGGCGACGGTCGCGTTGAGGCGCGACAGGATCCAGCGATCGGTCGCCGACAGCTGCTCGACGGGAGGCAGCGGACCCTCGAGGGTCGCGCCGTTCATCATCGCGAAGCGGGTCGCGTTCCAGATCTTGTTGGCGAAGTTGCGGGAGGCCTGGACCCAGTCCTCACCGATCGGGACGTCGGCGCCCGGGTTGGCACCCTTGGCGAGGGTGAACCGGACAGCGTCGGAACCGTAGTTGTCCATCCAGTCGAGCGGATCGACGGCGTTGGGGTTGGACTTGGACATCTTCTTGCCGAACTCGTCACGGACGAGACCGGTCAGCGCGACGGTCTTGAACGGGACTTCGCCGTCCATCGCGTACAGGCCGAACATCATCATCCGGACGACCCAGAAGAAGATGATGTCGTGTCCGGTGAGCAGGACATCGGTCGAGTAGAACTTCTTGAGGTCCGGAGTCTCCTCGGGCCAGCCGAGCGTGGAGAAGGGCCACAGTCCGGAGGAGAACCAGGTGTCGAGGACATCGGGGTCCTGGGTCCAGCCGTCACCGCTCGGCGGCTCCTCGTCGGGTCCCACGCAGATGACCTCGCCCGCCGGCCCGTACCAGACCGGGATGCGGTGCCCCCACCAGAGCTGGCGCGAGATGCACCAGTCGTTGAGGTTGTCGACCCAGTCGAAGTAACGCCGCTCCATCTCCTTCGGGTGGAGTTCGACGCGGCCGTCACGGACGGCGTCGCCCGCGGCGCCGGCGAGCGTCTCGACCTTGACCCACCACTGGAGCGAAAGACGCGGTTCGACGGTCGTCTTGCAGCGCGAGCAGTGACCCACGGAGTGGACGTAGGGGCGCTTCTCGGCGACGACACGTCCCTGCTCGCGCAGGGCGGCGACGATCGCGGAGCGCGCCTCGAAGCGGTCGAGACCCTCGAACGGGCCGTGAACCGTGATGACACCGCGCTCGTCCATGATCGTCATGGACTCCAGGCCGTGGCGCTGACCGATCGCGAAGTCGTTCGGGTCGTGGGCGGGCGTGACCTTCACGGCGCCGGTACCGAACTCCGGGTCGACGTGGTGGTCGGCGACGACGGGGATCGTACGGTTGGTCAGCGGCAGCTTGATCCGCTTGCCGATGAGGTGCGCGTACCGCTCGTCGTCGGGGTGGACCGCGACCGCCGTGTCACCGAGCATCGTCTCGACACGCGTGGTGGCGACCACGAGCGTCTCGTCGCCCTCGCCGTACGTCAGCGAGACCAGCTCGCCGTCGTCGTCCTGGTAGTCGACCTCGATGTCGGAGATGGCGGTCAGACAGCGCGGACACCAGTTGATGATGCGCTCGGCACGGTAGATCAGCTCGTCGTCGTACAGCTTCTTGAAGATGGTCTGGACGGCCTTGGACAGACCCTCGTCCATGGTGAACCGCTCGCGGGACCAGTCGAGGCCGGCACCGAGACGGCGCAGCTGGCCGAGGATCCGGCCGCCGAACTCGTCCTTCCACTGCCACACACGCTCGGTGAACTGCTCACGCCCGAGGTCCTGACGGGACTTGCCCTCTTCCGCAAGCTGCTGCTCGACCTTGTTCTGGGTGGCGATCCCGGCGTGGTCCATGCCGGGCAGCCACAGGGTCTCGAAGCCCTGCATGCGCTTGCGCCGGGTCAGCGCGTCCATGAGCGTGACCTGGAAGGCGTGTCCCAGGTGGAGCGCACCGGTGACGTTGGGCGGCGGGATGACGATGGTGTACGGGGGCTTCTCGCTGTCCGGGTCGGCCGTGAAGTAACCGCGCTCTACCCAGCGCTCGTACAGCTTCCCCTCTACCTCGGCCGGCGCGTACTGGGTCGGCAGTTCGGGGTTGCTGACTGGCTGCTGCGATGCGTTCTCGGTCACGCACCACAGTTTAGGGCCGTCACAGTCGTGCACTGAAACGGGATAGTTCAGTAACGGTGTGCAGCCCGGTGCCCCATGTCACGGCCCCATCCGCCAGGATGTTCGGAACGCATAAGCATTCTGGAGGGGACAGCCCAATGAGCTACAACCAGCCGGGCCCGTACGGCGGTCAGCCGCCGCAGGGCCAGCCCGGACCCTACGGCCAGCAGCCGGGCCCGTACGGCGGCCAGCCGCCGCAGGGCCCGCCGCAGGGCCAGCCCGGTTACGGCTACCCGCAGCAGGCCCCCCAGGGTGTCCCGCCGCAGCAGCCCCCGCAGGGCTACGGCTACCCGCAGGGCCAGCAGCCGGGCCCGTACGGCCAGCAGCCGCCCACGCCCCCGTACGGCGGCCAGCAGGCGTACCCCGGCGGGCCTCCGCAGCCGGGCGCCCCGAAGAAGAAGACCGGTCTGATCATCGGCGGCGCCGTCGTGGCGCTGGCGGTCATCGCGGGCGGGGTGTACTTCCTCACGTCGGGCGGCTCCAGCAACAGCGATGTCTCGGACTCCACCAAGGGCTACAAGCTGACACCGGCCGCCTCGGTGGACGACTACAAGCAGGACACCGGCGAGGCGACCCCCTCGAAGCCCGTGACGGGCAAGGACAAGGCCGAGGCCGAAGCCATGGGGATCAAGAACGCCAACCAGGTGAGCGCCCAGTACATGAGCGGCGGCAAGGAGAACCCGCTCGCCATGAAGTCACTCATGCTCATGGGCTTCTGGGGAGAGGTCACCGACCCGGCGGCCGTGGTGGACAACGCCTTCAAGAACGCCGAGCTGGAGATGGCGAAGGGCGAGGACAACGAGGACGTCTCGCTCGTCGGCAGCCCCGAGGCCGTCAAGCCCGAGGGCTTCGAGGGCGCGCTGATGAAGTGCCAGAGCCTCAAGACGGTCAACGAGGAAGCTGACGGCTCGGTGGAGAAGGGCCCGAAGGAAATCACGACGCCCGTGTGCGTGTGGACCGACTACAGCACGGTCGGCATCGTCGTCGGCATCGACGTCGGCGCGATGATGACCAACAAGTCCATGCCGCAGGCGGACGTGGCGGCCCTCGCCGCCAAGCTCTACAACACCTCGCGAACCAAGATCTGACCCAACGCCGAAGGGGCGCCCGGCCTGTGGCCGGGCGCCCCTTCGCGTACGTATCGCTGCCGCTACGCGGACTTCTCGTGGCGGCCGCCGTCGTCGTTCTTGCCGATCGTGCGCGGCTCGCGCGGGACCAGCGTCGGGTTGACGTTGTTGCGGACCACGTCCGGGGTGATGACCACGCGGGCCACGTCCTTGCGGGACGGGACCTCGTACATCACGGACTGGAGGACTTCCTCCATGATCGCGCGCAGACCACGTGCGCCCGTCTGGCGCAGGATCGCCTGGTCGGCGATGGCCTCCAGCGCCTCACGCTCGAAGTCCAGCTCCACACCGTCGAGTTCGAACAGCCTTTGGTACTGCTTCACCAGGGCGTTACGCGGCTCGACCAGGATCTGGAGCAGCGCCTCGCGGTCCAGGTTGTGGACCGAGGTCAGTACGGGGAGGCGGCCGATGAACTCGGGGATCATCCCGAACTTCACCAGGTCCTCCGGCATGACCTCCTGGAACTGGTCGCTCGCCTGGATCTCCAGCTTCGAGCGGATCGTCGCGCCGAAGCCGATGCCCTTGGCGCCGGCGCGCGACTCGATGATCTTCTCCAGACCGGAGAAGGCACCGCCCACGATGAACAGCACGTTCGTCGTGTCGATCTGGATGAACTCCTGGTGCGGGTGCTTCCGGCCGCCCTGCGGCGGTACGGAGGCCGTGGTGCCCTCCAGGATCTTCAGCAGGGCCTGCTGGACGCCCTCGCCGGAGACATCGCGGGTGATCGACGGGTTCTCGCTCTTGCGGGCGACCTTGTCGATCTCGTCGATGTAGATGATCCCGGTCTCGGCCTTCTTGACGTCGTAGTCCGCGGCCTGGATCAGCTTCAGCAGGATGTTCTCGACGTCCTCGCCGACGTAGCCGGCCTCCGTCAGCGCCGTCGCGTCGGCGATGGCGAACGGGACGTTGAGCATGCGGGCCAGCGTCTGCGCGAGGAGCGTCTTGCCGGAGCCCGTGGGGCCCAGCAGCAGGATGTTGGACTTGGCGAGCTCGATGGCGTCGTCACGATTCGCGCCGCCGCCGTTCTCACCGGCCTGGACCCGCTTGTAGTGGTTGTACACCGCGACCGAGAGGGCCTTCTTCGCGGGCTCCTGCCCGACGACGTACCCCTCGAGGAACTCGTAGATCTCGCGCGGTTTGGGGAGCTCCTCCCACCGCACCTCGGAGGTCTCCGCGAGCTCCTCCTCGATGATCTCGTTGCAGAGATCGATGCACTCGTCGCAGATGTACACACCGGGTCCTGCGATGAGCTTCTTCACCTGCTTCTGGCTCTTTCCACAGAACGAGCACTTGAGCAGGTCGCCGCCATCACCGATGCGTGCCACGAGGTGCTTCCCCTTCGCCTGGGAGCAGCCTGGTTCAGCGGCTCCTGGTGCCTCTATCCGACGGTACCTTGCCTGGCCCCCCGTTCGGGCCCCCCTTGGCACGGTTCACACGGCCGTGGCCGTGCTGGTGGAATGTGCCAAGGGGAAAGACCGACGTCAGACGGCCGCGCCGGCTGTGGTCTTGCGGGTGGAGACGATCTGGTCCACCAGACCGTACGCGAGTGCGTCGTCGGCGGTGAGGATCTTGTCGCGCTCGATGTCCTCGCTGATCTTCTCCAGCGGGGTGGTGGAGTGCTTGGCCAGCATCTCCTCGAGCTGGGTGCGCATCCGCAGGATCTCGTTGGCCGCGATCTCCAGGTCGGAGAGCTGCTCACGGCCGGTCTGCGAGGACGGCTGGTGGATCAGCACACGGGCGTGCGGGAGCGCCATGCGCTTGCCCGGGGTGCCCGCGGCGAGCAGGACGGCGGCGGCGGAGGCCGCCTGGCCCATGCAGACCGTCTGGATGTCCGGCTTCACGAACTGCATCGTGTCGTAGATCGCGGTGAGCGCGGTGAACGAGCCGCCGGGGCTGTTGATGTAGATCGAGATGTCGCGGTCCGGGTCCATCGACTCCAGGCACAGCAGCTGCGCCATGACGTCGTTGGCCGAGGCGTCGTCGATCTGCACACCGAGGAAGATCACACGCTCCTCGAAGAGCTTCGCGTACGGGTCGTACTCACGCACACCCTGCGAGGTGCGCTCCACGAAGCGCGGGACGACGTAGCGGTTGTCCACCTGCGGGCCGGTGTAGAGGCCGCTCGCGGAGGCGCCGGGGAAGTTGTTCATGTGGGTGTTCACCATCCTGGTGGCGTTCATGTGGGCTGGGAGTCTCGGCGTACGAGTGGCGTACGAGAGGGTGCGACGTGGTGCCTGTCCGGGGGGCCGGATCAGGCGCCGGTGCCGCCGCCGCCCGGGATGCCCGACGCGACCGTGATGATCTCGTCGATGAGGCCGTAGTCCTTGGCCTCCTCCGCCGTGTACCAGCGGTCGCGGTCGCCGTCGCGGATGATCGTTTCCACGGTCTGGCCGGAGTGATGGGCGGTGATCTCCGCCATCCGCGTCTTCGTGCGGAGCAGGTACTGGGCCTGGATCTTGATGTCCGAGGCGGTACCGCCGATGCCGGCCGAGCCCTGGTGCATGAGGATGTCGGTGTTCGGGAGCGCGAAGCGCTTGCCCGCCGTACCACCGGTGAGCAGGAACTGGCCCATCGAGGCCGCCATGCCCATACCGATGGTGACCACGTCGTTCGGGATGTACTGCATGGTGTCGTAGACCGCCATGCCCGCCGTCACCGAGCCGCCGGGGCTGTTGATGTAGAGGTAGATGTCCTTGTCCGGGTCTGCGGCAAGGAGCAGAAGCTGTGCGGTGATCTTGTTGGCGATGTCATCGTCGACCTGCTGACCGAGGAAGATGATGCGTTCGCCGAGCAGTCGGCTGTAGACCTGGTCACCGAGGCCTCCACCGAGGGACGGCTCTCCGGCGGCGTAGGGCATCAGATTCGTCACGTATCCACCTGCTCGTCTCTGACGGCTCCGGCCGTCTCAGCGTCTTCGTACCGGGTGGGCCGGGACTGAACCCGACCCTTCCTCTTCATGGACCCTAACGCGCAGGTGGGACAACGCCATCCCGCTTCCCCAACTGTTCGCTGGGAGCGCAAGGTCAGCAGTCCGCACAAGGGTTCTGGGGGTGTGGACCGATACGCCGACGGGCCCCGGACGTGGTACGTCCGGAGCCCGTCGTGTACGGATCAGAAAAGCCGATCAGCGCGAGGATCAGGCCTCGGTCTTCTCGTCGGCGGCGACCGCGTCAGCGGTGCCCTCGACGGCCTCGACCGTCTCGACGGCCTCTTCCTCGTCGTCCTCGAGCTCGACGACCTCACCGTTGGTGTCGACGACCTTGGCGGCCTCGACGACCACCGCGAGCGCCTTGCCGCGGGCGACCTCGCCGACGAGCATCGGCACCTGGCCGCCTTCGACGACGGCCTGGGCGAACTGGTCGGGGCTCATGCCGGAGGAAGCAGCGCGCCGCATGAGGTGCTCGGTGAGCTCCTCCTGGTTGACGTTCAGCTTCTCCTTGTTGACGAGCTCGTCCAGGATGAACTGGGTCTTGATGCCCTTGATGGCCTGCTCGGAGGTCTCGGCCTCGAACTCCTCGAGCGTCTTGCCCTGGATCTCCAGGTACTTCTCGAGGTCGAGACCCATCTGGCCGAGCTGGTGGTGCTCGAGGTTGTGC
This sequence comes from Streptomyces sp. NBC_00887, assembly GCF_045207585.1. Taxonomy (NCBI): domain Bacteria; kingdom Bacillati; phylum Actinomycetota; class Actinomycetes; order Kitasatosporales; family Streptomycetaceae; genus Streptomyces; species Streptomyces sp. NBC_00887. Next base: position 7,255,210 of record NZ_CP108788.1, on the reverse strand, counting down.
TTGCGGGTCTGGACCTCGTCCGCGAGAAGCTTCTCGGGGATCGGGACCTCGGCCAGCTTCAGCAGCTCGTCGAGGACGCGCTCCTGGGCCTGGGTGGCCTGGTCGTACTGCTTGGTGTTCTCGAGGCGCTTGCGGCTGTCCTCGCGGAGCTCGGCGAGCGTGTCGAACTCGCTCGCCATCTGCGCGAAGTCATCATCCAGCTCGGGCAGTTCGCGGGAGGCGACGGTGGTGACCTTGACGGTGACCTCCGCTTCCTTGCCCTCGGCGGAGCCGCCCTTCAGCTCGGAGGTGAAGGTGGCCTCGCCACCGGCCTCCAGGCCGGTCACGGCCTCGTCGATGCCCTCGAGGAGCTCGCCGGAACCGATGGTGTACGAGACACCGGCGGCCACGCCGTCCTCCAGGACCTCTCCGTCGACCTTGGCCTCCAGGTCGATCGTGACGACGTCGCCCTCGGCGGCCGCGCGCTCGACCGGGTTGGTCGAGGCGAAGCGCTCGCGGAGCTGCTCCACGGCCTTGTCGACGTCCTCGTCGGTGACCTCGAGTGCGTCCACGGTGACCTCGATGCCGGAGTAGTCCGGAATCTCGATCTCGGGACGGACATCCACCTCGGCGGTGAAGGCCAGCAGCTCGCCGTCCTTCAGTTCGGTGATGTCAACCTCGGGCTGGCCCAGAACATTGAGCTCACCCTCGTTGACAGCCTCGGTGTAGAACTTCGGAAGGGCGTCGTTGACGGCCTCCTCCAGCACAGCACCACGGCCGAACCGCTGGTCGATGACGCGGTTGGGGATCTTGCCCTTACGGAAGCCCTTCACCGTGACCTGCTGGTTGATCTTCTTGTACGCCGCGTCGAGGCTGTCCTTGAGCTCCTCGAAGGGCACCTCAATGCTGAGCCGAACCCGGGTCGGGTTCAGGGTCTCCACGGCGCTCTTCACGGTTCGGTCTCCTTGGTGGCTGACTTCTTGGGGTTCTGCTGGGCCGCCGAGAGGCGGCTTCGCGGATCGAGCCCGGTACATCAGACACACGGGCACGCAATTTGCATAGTAACGGCAAGCGGGATGACTCCCACAACGCGATCTTGCCTGGAGATCTTGCTGGTGGTCGGGGTGGCCGGATTCGAACCGACGACCTTCCGCTCCCAAAGCGGACGCGCTACCAAGCTGCGCCACACCCCGTCGGTGCGACACGTAGGGTACATGCCCACAAGCAGTGCGCAGCACGCTTTTCGAAGGCGGTCACGGACGGTCACACCGATACGGGTGTGCGCGCACCTTCCCCGACCCGCTACGATGCTTTTCGTGCCGCGGTCCACAGGACCTGCGGTGCACCGCTTGCGGGCGTAGCTCAATGGTAGAGCCCTAGTCTTCCAAACTAGCTACGCGGGTTCGATTCCCGTCGCCCGCTCCATGCCAGGGCCCGGTCCGACGGTTACTCGTCGGACCGGGCTCTTTGCGTGCGTGGATCAGAAGCTGATCTGGTTGATCGTCTCGGCTATCGAGTTCATGAATCTGTTGATCGACGGCGCCATGCCCGTCGATGCCAGGAAGAAGCCGAAGAGCACGGCCACGACCGCCGGCCCGCCCTTGATGGACCCGCCGCGGATCAGCACCACCAGGATGATCCCCAGCATCAGCACCACAGACAGTGAAATGGCCACGACTGATCACACCCTTGGTCGGTCCGCCTTGCCGGCCCGGAGGGTGTGCAGCCCAGCACACCTCCGTTGACTCCATCGTGCCACCAACTCCCCTGTGGTTGCTGCCAGGTGACGGATGGCACTGTCCGGATCGCGCCATCCTCACGCCCGCGCGCACCCCGGGGCGGATCGGTGCACGGGGCGCCCGGAGCAGGCACGCCGGGGCGCAGCCGGAAATCCGCGCGCCGACTGCGCGCGAGGCAGTTCGAATATCGGCCACTGTGATCGTTTCCATACCCCCACACTTCATTCACAGCATTTTGCCGTGTGTGCGTGCGACGAAATTCACTCTCCCCGACTACGCGACGATACGCCCCGTTTAAGCGGGATTAACCGCCTCATAGCGGGTGGTTTTCGGTGGTTTCATTTTCGGACGAGCGGGAAAACGCGAAATCTCTTGAGGGTTTCACGCATGGCAATCAACAGGTCTAAGGTGCTTTAGATGTTCCAAGCTCCGAGCGAATTCAAGAGGGCCCCGATCCCCCCGGAGACCCGGGAATCGGAGCCCAGACACGAGCGCGTGACGTCAACGGCCGTCAGGACTCCCCCGGTGTCCGCCCCGGCCCGCTCCGCAGCCCCCGCGGCCTCCGGGGGCCCCGCTCCGGCCAAGCAGCGCGATGCCTACTTCGACAATGTGAAGTACCTCGCGATCGTGCTCGTCGCGGTGGCCCACGCCTGGGAACCGGTGATGGACGGCAGCCGCGCCGCACGCGCCCTGTACATGGTCGTGTACACGTTCCACATGCCGGCCTTCATCCTCATCTCCGGCTACTTCTCACGGTCGTTCGACATGAGCCCCGCCAAGGTGAAGCGTCTGGTCACCGGGGTGGCCGTGCCCTATGTCCTTTTCGAGACGGCGTACTCACTGTTCAAGCGGTACGCGGGCGGCGGTTCGGAGGACGTCCCGGTCACCCTGCTCGACCCCCTGTTCCTCACCTGGTTCCTGATCGCCCTGTTCATCTGGCGGGTCACCACGCCGCTGTGGCAGTCACTGCGCCACCCGCTGCCCGTCGCCCTCACGATCGCCGTGCTCGCGTCGGTGACTCCGGGCATCGGTGACGATCTCGATCTGCAGCGTGTCCTGCAGCTCCTGCCGTTCTTCGTGCTGGGTCTCCTGTTGAAGCCTGAGCACTTCCAGCTGGTCCGGCGGCGTGAGGTGCGGCTGCTCGCCCTGCCTCTGTTCGCCGGGGCCCTGCTGTTCGCCTACTGGGCGGCGCCGCGCATGCAGCTCGGCTGGTTCTACCGGAGCAGTGCCGCACAGGAACTGGGCGCACCGTGGTGGTCGGGGGCCGTGATGTCCCTGGCGATGTTCGGGTGCGCGCTCGTCCTCACGATCGGCTTCCTGGCCTGGGTGCCGCGCCGTCACATGTGGTTCACCGTGCTGGGAGCCGGGACGATCTGCGGCTATCTGCTGCACGGCTTCCTCGTGAAGGGCGCCGGATACTTCGGCCTGTTCGACCGGTACGAGTGGCTCACCGGGCCTGCCGGCCTGATGGTCGTCTCCGTGGTCGCGGCTGCCGCCGTCACCCTGATGTGCACTCCCCCGGTCCGGCGCGTACTGCGGTTCGCCACCGAGCCGGATCTGCATTGGGCTTTCCGCCGGAAGGCCGCCAAGCGCTGAGCCCGTCCGGCCCGGACAGGTTCCGGCCGTCGCATGGTCCGGCCCCGGACCGGCGCCGGCCGGTCCGGGATCAGCCCGCTGCGGGGTTGGCCGGATCCGGCCGGTCGGTGGGCAATTCGCCGCCGGGGAGCCCCAACAGCCCACGTACCTGCGCATATTTCGCCGTCAGCCGGGTACGGGTCGCCGGATCCAGGACCGCGAGGCGGTCCGGATCGGCGTTGTGCGCCAGGTCCGACTCCTTGATCAGCAGCGCGCCGGGCGTGGCGAGAATCCGCCCGGTGTACGCGGAGAGGTCCTCGCCGTCCCGCTTGGTGACGGCGAGGACCATTTCTTTGACCTGCCGCGGGAGCGGGGCCTCGTCCAGCCACTGCCGGGACAGCGCGTCGTCCTCGACGGCGTCGTGCAACCAGGCGGCGGCGATCTGCTCGTCGCTCCCGCCCCGGATCCGTACGCCCTCGGCCACCGCGGCGAGGTGCTCGGCGTAGGGGCGCCCCGCCTTGTCCGTCTGGGTGCGATGGGCCTCGCGAGCTGTGAACTCGACCTCGGCCAGGGTCAGATACGGGGTCGGCATGCGCCCGACTGTACGCCTCGGGGCCGGAGTTCGACAGGTTCATAGTTGCAGCGTCAATCGTTCGGTAAACTAATTACTGACGATTTCTTGACGCTCTCTTGACCTAACGAAGGATCAGGCTCATCGGACACGCAGACACGCTCATCGCCATGGGCGGCGCCTTCCTGGCCGCCGCCGTCCTCGCCCGCGTCGGCGGCCGGATCGGACTGCCGACCATTCCCCTGTTCATCCTGGCCGGGATCCTGCTCGGCCCGCACACACCGGGTGTCGTCCTCGTCGACGACCCCCACGAGCTGGAGATGCTCTCCGCGCTGGGCCTGGTGCTGCTGCTCTTCTACCTGGGCCTGGAGTTCCACCTCGACGACCTCAGGGCGGGCGGGCGCAAGATGGCGCTCGCCGGCGGCACGTACCTCGTACTGAACGTCGGTGCCGGGCTCGGCTTCGGCTTCGTGCTGGGCTGGGGCACGTCCGAGGCGCTCGTCCTCGCCGGCGTGCTCGGGATCTCGTCCTCGGCGATCGTCACCAAGGTCCTGGTGGACCTCGGACGCATCGGCAACGCCGAGACCAAACCGATCCTGGGCATCATCGTCGTCGAGGACGTCTTCCTCGCCCTCTACCTCGCCGCGCTCCAGCCCATCCTCTCCGGCGCGGACAGCCTCTCCGCCGCGGCCCGCGACGGGGGCAAGGCGTTCGGCTTCCTGCTGCTCCTCGCACTGGCCGCGCGCTTCGGGACCAAAGTCGTCTCCCGGCTCTTCGACACCAAGGACGACGAACTCCTCGTCATCTCCTTCCTCGGCGCCGCCGTCCTCGTCGCAGGCGTCTCCGAGTGGTTCGGGGTGGCCGACGCGATCGGCGCGTTCATGGTCGGCCTGATGCTCGGCAGCACCACGTCGGGCCCGCGCATCCTCAAGCTCGTCCATCCGTTGCGGGATGCCTTCGGCGCCATCTTCTTCTTCGCGTTCGGCCTCTCGATCGACCCGGGCGACCTGCCGAGCGTCGTGTGGCCGGTGCTCGCCGCGGTCGCGGTGACCATGGCGATGAACGTGGTCGCGGGAGTGGCGGCCGCCAGGATCTACACCTTCGGCCCCCGGGCCACCGCGAACATCTCGACCACACTGCTGGCCCGCGGCGAGTTCGCCCTGATTCTCGCGACCATGGCGGCGGGCGCGGGGCTGGACGAACGGCTCCCCCCGTTCATCGCCGGTTATGTGCTCCTGCTCGCGGTCCTGGCGCCGCTGGCGGCCGGCCGCTCGGACCGGCTGGCCCGCTTCCTGCCCGGAGGACCGGCGAAGGACCAGGAGACCGAGAAGACCGCGGTGCCGGTCCGACCGCCGCTCACGGGTACGGGGAGCCGCCTCTCCGTACCCGTACCTCGCCCCCGGAGATCCACGTCCGAGTGAAGGCGGGTGGCCACATTGACGGTTGTACCTTTTCGGACGCTTTCGTACGGTTCAGGCGCGGCGGGACAGAAGCAACAGCGCACGGTCGTCGTTGACGTCCTTCGCGCATGCCTCGATGAGGTGCCAGGCCGCGCCCTCGAAGCCCGTGGCGACATAGCGGTCGGCCTCGCCTGTCAGCCGGTCGATGCCTTCGGCCAGGTCCCGGTCGGAGGCCTCCACCAGTCCGTCGGTGAAGAGCATCAGCACATCGCCGGGCGCCAACGAGCCCTTCACCGCGTCGAACTGGGCTCCGTCGTACACGCCCAGCAGCGGCCCCTCCGCAGCCTTCTCCTCCCACCTGCCACTGCCCGCGTGCAGTTGCAGGGCCGGCGGGTGGCCGGCGGACAGGAGTTCGTAGTCGCCCGACTCCAGATCCAGGACGAGATGGATCGACGTGGCGAAGCCCTCGTCCCAGTCCTGGCGCAGGAGGTAGCCGTTGGCCGCGGGCAGGAAGCCGTGCGGGGGCAGTGAGCCGAGAAGGCCACCGAAGGCGCCGGACAGCAGCAGGGCCCGGGAGCCCGCGTCCATGCCCTTGCCGGACACGTCCGTGAGGACCGCTTCGAGGGTGCGCCCGCCGTTGGTACGGGCCGCGACGACGAAGTCGCCGGAGAAGGACTGGCCGCCGGCCGGGCGCAGCGCCATCTCGCGGTGCCAGCCCTGGGGCAGCAGGGGCAGGGCGCTCTGGACCCGGATCCTCTCGCGGAGGTCGAAGAGCATCGTGCCGCCGCGCCTCCACGGCACTCCGACTCTCGCCCGGAACTGGGCGAGGACCAGCCCGAAGAAGCCGCAGGCGGCGACGACCAGGACGGTGCCCGGAGTGACCCCGGCCGGTTCCTTCATGTACGGGCCGAGGCTGAGCGACTCCACGATGAGGGCGGCGGCCGCGGCCGCGTACAGGCTCAGCAGGCTGGCCGGCCGGAGCAGCAGACCGCCGGCGACGATGGGCAGGGCCAGTGCGGCAGGTGAGAACCACACGGGGTTCAGCAGAGTGGCGCAGGTGATCGCCGGAATGATGAGCAGGAGGCCGACGAGTGCTATCCAGTCGGAGCCGTCACCGCGGAAGTAGTCGACGCCGGACTTGCGCAGCGCGATGCGCACCCGGTGGACCGATCTTCGCCACCGGGCCGGGTACGCGTCTACTCCTCTGCGACGGGCCATTGCCGGGACCCTATCCACCCGACAGCCTCCGGTGCAGGGGGACCCCTGTGACAATGCGTTCGAAATCGGGCCGACCCGGTCCGGGGCGCGCACTCCGGAAGCGCTCCGGAGCCGCTTTGTCCTCAGTCGCGGGACGGTCCGGATGCGGTCGTGCCCGGACCGGATGCACCCTTCTGGCAGGACGGGCACCAGAAGAGGTTGCGGGCCGCGAGGTCCGCGGTGCGGATTCCGGTGCCGCAGATGTGGCAGGCCTGCCGGGCCCGCCGGTAGACGTAGACCTCGCCGCCGTGGTCGTCGACGCGCGGTGGGCGGCCCATCGCCTCGGGCAGGTGCTCGGGGCGGACCGTGTCGATCCGGTTGTTCCGTACGCCCTCGCGCATCAGCTCGCCGAGGTCGGACCAGATCGCGTCCCACTCCCTGCGCGTGAGGTCCTTGCCGAGGCGGTACGGGTCGATGCCGTGCCGGAACAGGACCTCGGCGCGGTAGACGTTGCCGACGCCCGCGACGACCTTCTGGTCCATCAGCAGGGCGGCGACGGTGACGCGGCTCCGGGAGATCCGCTGCCAGGCCCGCTCGCCGTCCTCACCGGTGCGCAGCGGGTCCGGGCCGAGCCGGTCGTGTATCGCCCGCTTCTCGGGTTCGGTGATCAGCGCGCACGTGGTGGGGCCGCGCAGGTCGGCGTAGTGGGCGTCGTTGACCAGGCGGAGCCGGACCGTACCGGTGGGCGGCGGCGCAGGAGTCGTACCGAAGCCGAGCTTGCCGAAGAGGCCGAGGTGGATATGGACCCAGCCGGGCCCGTCGAAGCTCCGCCTGTCGGAGTTCTGCCCGTCGGAGCCGTGACCGTCGGAGCCGTGACCGTCGAAGCCCAGGAAGAGGTGCTTCCCGTGCGCGTCCACGCCGGTGAGGGTCCGGCCGTCCAGCAGCGCCGCGCTGTCGGAGAACGTGCCCTGCGGGCTGCTCACCCGCACCGGACCGCCCTCGAACCGCTCACGGTGGTCCGCAGCGAGGCGGTGGATCGTATGCCCCTCGGGCACGGGGGATCTCCTCGGTGACACGACTGTGCCGCCGGGTACGGGACCCGGCGGCACAGTGGAGCGGGTGCGGGCCGTTCAGCCCTGCTGCGGGTGGTGGGCCGGGATCGGGGGGAGCTCGCCGGTCACCTCGTACGCCGACAGCATCTCGATGCGGCGGGTGTGCCGCTCCTCGCCCGAGTACGGGGTGCCCAGGAAGATCTCGACGAACTTCGTGGACTCCTCCGTCGTGTGCATCCGGCCGCCGATGGCCACCACGTTGGCGTCGTTGTGCTCACGGCCGAGCGCGGCGGTCTGCTCGCTCCAGGCGAGTGCGGCGCGGACGCCCTTGACCTTGTTGGCGGCGATCTGTTCGCCGTTCCCGGAGCCGCCGATGACGATGCCGAGGCTGCCCTTGTCCGCTGCGGTCCGCTCGGCGGCACGCAGGCAGAACGGCGGGTAGTCGTCCTGGGCGTCATAGAGGTGGGGACCACAGTCGACGGCCTCGTGGCCCTGGGCCGTGAGCCACTCGACGAGGTGGTTCTTGAGTTCGTAGCCGGCATGGTCGGAGCCGAGGTACACGCGCATGGTGCGAAGTGTGGCACGGACCGGGCGGGGTAGCCGTCAGCGGGGTCGGGACCCATCTGGCGGTCCGGGGCCCGGGTACGGCCTCGGGACCTGTGTGCAATGCCACTCGGGCAACGATCCGGTCAACGATCCGGAAGAGGGGGTTCCCCTTCCGGTGTCATTCGGGCTTGAATGCGTGGCCTTGCCTTCGCACCACCCCCGCCGAGGCAGGACCGACACACGCGATCAGAAAACGTAAGGATTCGATCCATGACGTCGCAGACGACTCTGGTTGAGCCGGGCCAACAGCCCGACAGGCCGGACAAGCCGGACAGCACGGACGGGCTTCAGGCCGGTCTCAAGAACCGTCATCTCTCGATGATCGCCATCGGTGGCGTGATCGGCGCGGGCCTCTTCGTAGGCTCCGGTGCCGGTATCGCCGCCGCCGGACCGGCCATTCTCCTGTCGTACGCGCTCGTCGGCCTGATGGTCGTCTTCGTCATGCGGATGCTCGGCGAGATGGCCGTCGCCCGGCCCAGCTCCGGCTCGTTCTCCGCCTATGCGGACCAAGCCCTGGGCCGCTGGGCGGGCTTCTCGATCGGCTGGCTGTACTGGTTCTTCTGGGTCGTGGTGCTCGCCGTCGAGGCCACGGCGGGTGCCAAGATCCTGGAGAGCTGGATCCCCGGCGTTCCGCAGTGGGCCTGGGCCCTGATCGTCATGGTGGTACTCACCGCGACCAACCTGGTGTCCGTCGGCTCGTACGGTGAGTTCGAGTTCTGGTTCGCCGGGATCAAGGTCGTGGCGATCGGCGCCTTCGTCGTCGTCGGCATGCTCGCCGTCTTCGGCCTGCTGCCGGGCTCGGACAGCTCCGGGTCGGGTCTCGCCCACCTCACCGACACCGGCGGGTTCTTCCCCGAAGGGCCGGGCGCCATCCTCACGGGTGTGCTGATGGTCGTCTTCTCCTTCATGGGCAGCGAGATCGTGACCCTGGCCGCCGGTGAGTCGGAGGACCCACAGCGCGCCGTCTCCAAGGCCACCAACAGCGTGATCTGGCGTATCGCCATCTTCTACCTGGGCTCGATCTTCATCGTCCTGACGCTGCTGCCGTGGAACGACCCGTCGATCGTCAAGGACGGCTCGTACGTCGCCGCGCTGAACGCCATCGGCATTCCGCACGCCGGCCAGGTCATGGACGTCATCGTGCTGACGGCCGTGCTGTCCTGCCTCAACTCCGGCCTCTACACGGCCTCGCGGATGGCCTTCTCGCTCGGCCGGCGCGGCGATGCCCCGAAGGCCTTCGCCCGCGTGAACAAGCGGGGTGTTCCGCAGGCGGCGATCCTCTCGTCCGTCGTGTTCGGTTTCGTGGCCGTCTTCTTCAACTACCAGTGGCCCGACACGGTGTTCCAGTTCCTGCTGAACTCCTCGGGTGCCATCGCCCTGTTCGTCTGGCTGGTGATCTGCTTCACCCAGCTGCGGATGCGCGGCATCATCCTGCGCGAGTCGCCGGAGAAGCTCGTCGTACGGATGTGGCTCTTCCCGTATCTGACCTGGGCGACGATCGCGATGATCTCGTTCGTCCTCGTCTACATGCTGACCGACGACGCCGGGCGTGAGCAGGTGCTGCTGTCGCTGCTGGTCGCGGCGCTGGTCGTGGCCGTCTCGCTGGTACGCGAGGCGCGCGGCCGCAAGGCGGCGGCCCCGGTCGAGTAGTCGGCACGGACACCTGACGGCCGGTGTCGGATTCACCCCGGGAGGCCCTCCCTCCGCACGCGTCCAGCGAGCGGAGGGAGGGCCTCTCTCCTTGCCGCACACACGGGGGTTGCCCTGCTGCGGCTGCTCCCGCCGCGCGACGGTGCGGCCGTGGCGGCCGTACGGGCGCTGTACGAGGGGTCACGGTGGACCCGGGACCTGCCCGGAGGTTCCGACGGTCCCCCGGGCACACGGGAGAAGCCCGCCGGTCGTACCGCTGTGGCAGTACGACCGGCGGGCCTCTGTGGGGCCTACGGCATCAGCCGTGACGCCCGATGAGCTTCCAGGACGCGGGCAGCGCGCCCATGGCCAGCGCCGCCTTGAGGGCGTCCCCGATCAGGAACGGCGTGAGGCCCGCCGCGACGGCGGCGCTCATCGACATCCCGGTGGAGAGGGCCAGGTACGGCACACCGACCGCGTAGATGATCACGGAACCGACCACCATCGTGCCCGCGGTGCGCAGCACCGAGCGGTCGCCGCCGCGGCGGGCGAGGCCGCCGACGACCGTTGCTGCGAGCAGCATGCCCAGCACGTAGCCGAACGAGGCGCTGCCGGCTCCGGAGCCGCCCTCGGCGAACCACGGCATGCCGGCCATCCCGACGAGCGCGTACAGCGCGAGGGAGAGGAAGCCGCGACGGGCACCGAGGGCGGTGCCGATGAGCAGCGCGGCGAAGGTCTGGCCGGTGACGGGAACCGGGGAGCCCGGAACGGGGACGGCTATCTGGGCCGCGATACCGGTGAGTGCGGCGCCGCCGAGGACCAGTGCGGTGTCCACGGCGTAGCGGTGCCGGGCTGCGGGCAGCAGGTCGGCGAGGACCGCTCCGGAACGGATGGGGGCGGCAGCAGTGCTCATCGGGGGACTCCGCAGGTGAGGGCAACAGGACGGGTGACTCCGGCCGACGTTAGCCCACGGGTTAACGCTCGATCACCGTCAGCCGCTCACAAAGCGGTGGTTGGAGGATTGGTGGGGTTCACACAAAGATTCGTACGCAGTCGTGGATCGGGGTGACTCTCGTCACTGAGGTGAAGGAGGAATGGGGGGCCTAAGTCGGGGTGGGCACTCTCGTACTGCTCAATGTCAACTACCCGGGAGTGGAGTCCCGGGCTTGCTGCTCGGGTCATCACTGGCGGTGAGGGCTCCCGGCTGCGTCCAGCCCTCTATGCGATGAGCATGAGGGCAGGGGCCTGTGACTCGGCCCCGCGAACCCACATCCACCAGCCGCGTGCGGCGATGTTGTGGGACGAGTTCAGGTCCGCGTGCTCAACGAAGCCGCAGACCCGGCAGGTGAAGACGGCCCGGGAGGGCCGGTTCCCTCGTTCGGTGTGATGGCACTTCGAGCATTCCTGGCTAGTGTAGGCCGGATTCACGTACACGACCGGGACTCCGCAGCGCTTGGCCTTGTAGCCGATGAAGGCGCCCAGCTGGTGGAACGACCAGGAGTGCAGAGTGACGCGTTGGGGCTTCCTCAGCCGTACCCGTTCGCGAATACCGCCCAGGTCCTCCAGGGCGATGCCGCGACCGGTGCGTTGTGCCGCCGCCACGATGCGCTTGCTGATCTTGTGGTTGATGTCACGGGCACGCCGCTTCTCCTTGCCCGCGTGCCTCATCGCCCGCCGCTTGGCGGACTTGGTGCCCTTCTTCTGCAGCTTGGTACGCAGCTTGCGGTCCTGTGCGCGGTGACGGTTGAGGCGGCGTCCGGCATAGCGGTCGCCGTCACAGGTGCTGGCGATGTTCACAATGCCCAGGTCGACCCCGAGGAAGCCGACCGGGTAAGAGTTCAGCTCCGCCTCAGCGATCTCGCAGGTCGCCAGCAGGTACCAGGTGCCGTTCTGCCGGATCAGGTCCGACTCGCCATGGCGGCGCGCGGCTACCACCGCGAGTTGCTCGGCCTGTCCGGTGAACGCCACGCCCTTCAGCCGCCCGGCCGTGCTCCAGATCGAGACCGTCCGCGCCTCGTGCTGCCAGGACAGCATCCGGTCGTCGTAGGGCTGCGCCGCGTCCTTCCGGAAGGCGACCGGCTTGCCCGCCGTCCGCTCGTAGCGCTTGCCGCCGGGGTGGCCGTAGTTCCCGGCCTTCAGATTCGCCCGCAAGGCGGTGTACGCGTCGGCGGTCTTCTTGATGCTGTGCTGCGCGGCCTGCGCCCCCAGGCCCCACCGCTCCTTCACTGTGGCATAGCAGCGGTCCCGCAACGCCCGGTTGGCAGTGCTCTGCTCCTCAAAGCCGGTGGCCGACACCCAGGTCGCCGCCTCATTGCACGCGCGCAAGGTCGCCTCAAATGCCGCCGCCTGTACAGGCGTAGGCAGGAGCTTGACCCGCACCACGAGCTTCATGACCGGAAAGCTAACATTCCTACAATCCAGCCATGTGGCCTCATTGGTATCAAACCCCCGAAACGAGGATGCATAGAACAGTTGTCCGTACACTCCATGCACACGCCACCAGTCCGGCCGTGTCGCTCAGGACCCGCCAGGGGTCGACCCTGTCGCCCCTACTCCCGAGTAGTCGAGTGTGCACCTCGTGCACACCTCGTGACCGTATAGCGGACAGTCGTTCCCTGTAGGCGGGGTGCGTGCACAGACTGTTGGCTCTCCCCGTCTCGGCTACTGAACAGAGCTTTTCCATGTCCCGGACCTCCGCGCCTCCCCCCACTGCTGGCCCACCCTCCCCCACCGTCGACTCCGCGCTCACCCACGGGCTCAAGCAGCGCCATCTGTCGATGATCGCCCTGGGCGGTGTCATCGGTGCCGGCCTGTTCGTCGGCTCCGGCGCCGGGATCGCCGCCGCCGGTCCGTCGATCGTCATCGCCTACGGCATCTCCGGTCTGCTGGTCATGTTCGTGATGCGGATGCTCGGCGAGATGTCGGCCGCCAATCCGGTGTCGGGGTCGTTCTCCGTGCACGCCGACCGCGCGATCGGACCGTGGGCGGGCTTCACCGCCGGGTGGTCGTTCTGGGTGCTGCTCTGTGTCGCCGTCGGTCTGGAGGGCATCGGCGCCGCGAAGATCGTCACGGGTTGGCTGCCGGGCACGCCGGAGTGGGCCTGGGTCGCCCTGTTCATGCTGGTCTTCCTCGGCACGAACCTCGCCGCCGTGAAGAACTTCGGCGAGTTCGAATTCTGGTTCGCGGCGCTCAAGGTCGTCGCGATCACGCTCTTCCTCGTACTCGGCGTACTCGCGCTCCTCGGCGTGCTGCCCGGGACGGACGCACCCGGCGGCTCGAACCTCACCGGAGAGGGCGGGCTCCTGCCGAACGGCTCCGACGGGTTCATCATCGGACTGCTCGCGTCCGTCTTCGCGTACGGCGGTCTGGAGACCGTCACCATCGCCGCGGCCGAGTCGGAGAACCCGGTCCAGGGCGTCGCCAAGGCCGTGCGCACGGCGATGTGGCGGATCGCGGTCTTCTACGTCGGCTCGATGGCGGTCATCGTCGCCCTCGTCCCGTGGGACGACCCGGCGGTCGCCGAGGTCGGCCCGTTCTACGCGGCCCTCGACCACCTCGGCATCAGCGGCGCCGCGGAGATCATGAACGTGGTCATCCTGGTCGCCCTGCTCTCCGCGATGAACGCCAACATCTACGGCGCCTCGCGCATGGCCTGCTCGCTCGTCGCACGCGGCCAGGGCCCGAAGCGCATCGGCACGATCTCGTCCGGTGTACCGCGCAACGCCGTGCTCGTCTCCTCCGTGTTCGGCTTCCTGTGCGTGCTGCTCAGCTACTGGCGTCCCGATGACGTCTTCCCTTGGCTGCTCAACATGATCGGCGCGGTGATCCTCGTCGTCTGGATCTTCATCGCCGTCTCCCAGCTGATCCTGCGCAGCCGGATGGAGCGCGAGGCACCCGAGAAGCTCGTCGTGCGCATGTGGCTCTTCCCGGTCCTGACGATCGTGGCGCTGCTCGCCATGGCCGGCATCTTCTTCCTGATGCTGCGTCAGCCCGACACCCGTGACCAACTGCTGGCGACCGGCGCGCTGACCGCGGTGCTGATCGTGACCGGTCTCGTCCGGCAGAAGCGTGCGGGGCGCGAACCGCGCGCCTGAAAATCACGCGCCCGAAAGTCCCGTGCACACCGCACGGGTCTTCTGGGAGAGTGCCCGCATGAGCCACGTCCCCGCCGATCCGGCCGTGCTCCACCCGATGCCCGGCCAGCCCCGGGTGGTGCAGCTGATGCCCCTGGTCACCTCGGCCCTCATCGAGGTCGGCGAGTACTCCTACTACGACGACCCCGAGGACGCGACCGCGTTCGAGACCCGCAACGTGCTGTACCACTACGGTCCGGAGAAGCTCGTCATCGGCAGGTTCTGCGCGCTGGGTACCGGGGTGCGGTTCATCATGAACGGCGCCAACCACCGTATGGACGGCCCGTCGACGTTCCCGTTCCCCACCCTCGGCGGCTCCTGGGCCGACCATTTCGACCTGCTGACCGGCCTGCCGGTCCGGGGCGACACGGTGGTCGGCCACGACGTCTGGTTCGGCTACCGGGCGACGGTGATGCCGGGCGTACGGATCGGGAACGGCGCGATCATCGCCGCGGACGCCGTGGTCACGGCCGATGTCCCGGACTACGGGATCGTCGGCGGCAACCCGGCGAAGCTGATCCGGACCCGGTACGACGACGCGGACATCGCCCGGCTGCTCGCCGTCGCGTGGTGGGACTGGCCCGCCGAGCACATCACCGAGCACGTCCGCACGATCATGTCCGGCAGCATCGACGAGCTGGAGGCGGCCGCACCCGGGGGCTCCGCCCGGCCGGGCCGCTGAGCCCCCGGGGGAATCAGCCGAGTTCGATGCGGAGCGACGGCAGTTCGCGCCCCGGGATCGAGCCCGACGGGGTCGCGCCGATGCGGACCGCCCCCATGGCCACGCGGAACGGCTCGGCGTTCGGGTCGGCGTGGACCCGCACCGTTCTCAGGGTGAAGTTCAGGAAGCGGCACTGGGACTGGAGAGTGGGTAGGTGGTTGTAATGCCTCCAAGGCGCCTCAAGAAATATCTCCCGGTCATGCAAGCAGAGAAAGCTCTGGAACATCTCGGTGTGCAGGGAGCGGCCTTTGACCAGCGTGACGTCGAAAACCAGAGCTGGTTCGCAGACTGGGACGGAATGCTGGCCGATTCCGATGTGTACATCGGGATCATGGGAGGCTCGCCTGAAGGGAAGACAGTCCGCGTGCTGCTTGACGACTGGACTTTCGAGGATGTGCTCGCAGGCCACGTGGAAGAATTTCTGACACAGATCTTCTCCGGGCGCGCAAGGATCAAAAAAGAGAGATTCTTCTTGATCCTCACCTCTCACGTGCTCGATGTCTCAGTAGGTTCTACCTCTCATTCGGCTGGGAGAGATTTCCGCCCGGACAGTGAACTCGCGCCGTGGGAACGGCGCCTCATGTCCAAGTAGGTGCAGTGCGCCGCGGCTCCTGGCTCCCCGGGGAGGCTCCCCGTTCCAGGGTGGTGAACCCCAGGATGCGCCCGTCCTCCTCGGCGACCTCGGTCCGCCGGGGGCCCGTCTCGGCGGGGCGGACGGCGAGTTCGTCGCGGCAGGCGGCCAGGAACTCCTCGTCGTAACCCCAGTGCCCCTTCGACCGCAGCGCCGGCTCGGTCAGTGCCGCGGCTTCCTCGGGGCGGCCCTTCCGTACCTTCACCCGGCTCCGTCTCCCGTTCCGCGCCGTCGGCGTCCGGCGCCCCTACCCACGTCCGTGCATGAGGCGGCAAGCCTCTGTCCGCCCTGCTGTAACCCCTCGTGGCTTTGGTGGTTCCTCCGCACGATCCGGCCCGCACGAGGAGCTCGCATGTCCCAGCACCCGAGACGCCGTTCGATCCTCCTGGCCACGGCCGCGGTGTCGGCCGCCGCCGCGACCCCCGCCGCCGCGTCGTCCGGCCCCGGACGCCCCCGCGGGCCCGTCGTCATCGGCCATCGCGGCGCCGCCGGCTGGCGGCCCGAACACACCGCCGCCGCCTACACCTTCGGGGTGCGGGCCGGAGCCGACTGGATCGAGCCCGACCTCGTCCCGACGAAGGATCACGTCCTGGTCGTGCGCCACGAGAACGAGATCTCGGGCACGACGGATGTGGCCGGGCACCCGGAGTTCGCCGGCCGCCGCACCACGAAGACGGTCGACGGCAGGGCCGTCACCGGCTGGTTCACCGAGGACTTCACCCTGGCGGAACTGAAGACGCTGCGCGCCGTGGAGCGGCTGCCTCTGATCCGTAACCGCAATACGGTCTTCGACGGCCGCGAGCAGATCATGACGTTCCAGGAGGTCGTCGATCTGGCCCGCACCCTGTCCAGGGAGCACCGCCGCCGGATCGCGGTCTTCCCCGAGACGAAGCACCCGACGTACTTCCGCTCGATCGGCCTGCCGCTGGAGCCCGAACTGATCCGGGTGATCCGGCGCAACCGTCTGACCGCCCGCGACTGCGTCGTCCAGTCCTTCGAGCCGTCCAGCCTGCACCGGGTCGCCGAGGCCCGGCTCGGTCTCCCGCTCTGGCAGGCGCTGGGCACCAGCGGTGGCCCGTACGGCCACCCGGCCACGTACAAGGAGATGATGACGCCGGCCGGGCTGCGCGAGATCGCCTCGTACGCGCAGTGGATCGGCCCGGACAAGTCCTCGCTCGTCCCGCCGCTGACCCTGCTGGCCGATGCCCACGCGGCGGGGCTGAAGGTCGGCGCGTACACCTTCCGCGCGGAGAACCGGTACCTCCCGGCCCCGTACCGAAGGGGCACCGCGCCCGACGACTTCGGGGACGCGTTCGCCGAGTACGTCTTCCACTTCGGGCAGGGCGTGGACGCGGTCGTCACCGACTTCCCGGACCTCGCGGCGGCCGCACGCGACGGTCCGGGGTCCTGGGACCAGGGGCTGATCACTTTCGGACCCTCCTCCTGCTAGCCTGCAATTGCGAATGACTTGCAATAACAACAGGACAGCAGTTGGAGGGTTCGAACCCATGGCCACGTACACGCTTCCGGAACTCCCGTACGACTACGCGGCGCTCGAACCGGTCATCAACCCGCAGATCGTCGAGCTCCACCACGACAAGCACCACGCCGCGTACGTGAAGGGCGCGAACGACACCCTGGAGCAGCTGGAAGAGGCCCGCGACAAGGAGGCCTGGGGCGCGATCAACGGCCTCCAGAAGAACCTCGCGTTTCATCTCTCCGGCCACATCCTGCACTCGATCTACTGGCACAACATGACCGGCGACGGCGGCGGCGAGCCCCTCGCGGCGGACGGTGTGGGCGACCTCGCCGACGCGATCGCCGAGTCCTTCGGCTCGTACGCCGGCTTCACGTCCCAGCTGACGAAGGCCGCGGCCACCACGCAGGGCTCCGGCTGGGGCGTCCTCGCCTACGAGCCGGTCAGCGGCCGGCTGATCGTCGAGCAGGTCTACGACCACCAGGGCAACGTCGGCCAGGGCTCGGTCCCGATCCTGGTCTTCGACGCCTGGGAGCACGCCTTCTACCTCCAGTACAAGAACCAGAAGGTCGACTTCATCGAGGCGATGTGGCGCGTCGTCAACTGGCAGGACGTGGCGAAGCGGTACGCGGCCGCGAAGGAGCGCGCGGACGTGCTCCTGCTCGCTCCCTGACGGTGTGCAGACGTCCTGCCTCGTGATCGTCTTCTCAACCTTCACCCGGCAGGCGGATGAAAGAAGAACCCCCCGCGAGGACATGACTCGCGGGGGTTCTTCCATGGCTGTGCGGGGTCGTGCGGGTACGTCAGTCGAAGGACGGGCCCTGCGTACGGGTGCGCTTGATCTCGTAGAAGCCGGGGACCGACGCGACCAGCAGCGTGCCGTCCCACAGCTTCGCCGCGTCCTCGCCCTTCGGGGCGGGGGTCACGACCGGGCCGAAGAACGCGATCTGCTCGCCGTCGGCGCCGGGCACGGCGATGACCGGCGTGCCGACGTCCTGGCCGACCTTCTCGATGCCCTCCTTGTGGGAGGCGCGCAGCTCCTTGTCGTACGTGTCCGAGTCCGCGTACTCCGCGAGCTCCACCGGCAGGCCGACATCTTCGAGGGCACCCACGACGGCCTCACGGGTCGGGCCCTCGCCCTTGTTGTGGATGCGGGTACCGAGCGCTGTGTAAAGGGGGCCGACGACAGCGTCGCCGTGCTTCTGCTGGGCGGCGACGACGACCCGGACCGGGCCCCACGCCTTGTTCGCCAGCATGTCCCGGTACTCCTCCGGCAGCTCGTCCAGCCGGTCCTCGTTGAGCACGGCCAGGCTCATCACATGCCAGCGGACCTCTACGTCGCGGACCTTCTCCACTTCCAGCATCCAGCGTGAGGTCATCCAGGCCCAGGGGCAGACCGGGTCGAACCAGAAGTCCGCCGGGGTCCTGCCGTTCGACGTGCTGTTCTCGGGCATGTCTCTCCTCATGAGGTCGTCTCGCACCTGAGTTCCAGAACGCCACGGGGCGCTCCGGCCATTCCCGGGTGCCGGGTTCTCCGGCCGCGTGCGAGGATCAAAGCTGTTCGAATGAGACACAAAGGAGTGTTCCGTGCCCGGTGAGAACCTGTCCCGCGACGAGGCCCGTGAGCGGGCCGAGCTGCTGACCGTCGACGGTTACGAGGTCGCCCTCGACCTGCGTTCCGCTGTCGGTGAGCCCGACGGGAGCGCCGGTCCGCGCACGTTCCGCTCGCTGACCACGATCCGGTTCCGCGCCGCGCGCGCGGGGGCCTCGACCTTCGCCGACCTGGTGGCCCCGGCCGTATCCACGGTGACGCTGAACGGGAGGGCCCTGGACCCGGCGGCCGTCTTCGACGGCAGCCGGATCGCACTGGACGGCCTCGCCGCGGGCGAGAACGTCCTGGTGGTCGACGCGCAGTGCGCGTACAGCCGGACCGGCGAGGGCATGCACCGCTTCGTCGACCCGGAGGACGGCGAGGTCTACCTCTACACGCACTACGAGCCGGCCGACGCCCGGCGCGTCTACGCGAACTTCGAACAGCCCGACCTGAAGGCCCCCTACCGCTTCCAGGTCACGGCGCCCGAGGGGTGGACGGTCCGGTCGAACGGCGCCGAGGAGTTCCACGAGGGCGAGGAGTGGCGGTTCGCGGAGACGAAGCCCATCTCGACGTACATCACGACGGTCGTGGCGGGTCCGTACCACTGCGAGAGCGACCTCTACACCCGTACGTTCGACGACGGTTCGAAGCTGGAGATCCCCCTGGGCGCGATGTGCCGCAAGGGGCTCGCGCGGCACTTCGACGCGGACGACATCTTCCTGATCACCAAGCAGGGCCTGGACTTCTTCCACGACCACTTCGACTACCCGTACCCGTTCGGGAAGTACGACCAGGCCTTCGTGCCCGAGTACAACATCGGCGCCATGGAGAACCCGGGCTGTGTCACCTTCCGCGAGGAGTACATCTACCGCGGCAAGGTCACCTCGGCGTCCTACGAGCGCCGCGCCAACACCCTCCTGCACGAGATGGCGCACATGTGGTTCGGCGATCTGGTCACCATGCAGTGGTGGGACGACCTGTGGCTGAAGGAGTCCTTCGCCGACTTCATGGGGTCCTTCTCGATGGTGGAGGCCACCCGCTTCACCAACGGCTGGATCACCTTCGCCAACTACCGCAAGGCCTGGGCGTACCGCGCCGACCAGCTGCCGTCCACACACCCGATCACGGCCGACATCCGTGACCTGGAGGACGCCAAGCTCAACTTCGACGGCATCACGTACGCCAAGGGCGCCTCGGTGCTCAAGCAGCTGGTGGCGTACGTGGGACGGGACGCGTTCCTGGAGGGTGCGCGCCGCTACTTCAAGCAGCACGCGTACGGCAACACACAGCTGGGCGACCTGCTCTCGGTGCTCGCCGAGACGTCAGGGCGCGACATGACGTCCTGGTCCCGGTCCTGGCTGCAGACGGCGGGCGTCAACGTCCTGACGCCGGCGCTGACGTACGACGCCGCGGACCGGATCACGGAGCTGGTCGTGCTCCAGGGGGCCGCCGCCTCCCACCCGGAACTGCGCCCGCACCGGGTCGCGGTGGGCCTGTACCGCCGCACCCCCGCGGGTGGCCTGGTGCGGTACGCCCGCGCCGAGGTGGACGTCGCCGGGCCGCACACCGTGGTGACGGAGCTGGCGGGGGCCGAGAAGCCCGACCTCGTCCTGGTCAACGACGACGACCTCACGTACTGCAAGGTCCGCTTCGACGAGAGGTCCCTCACCACCCTGCGGGAGCACCTGGGAGACATCACCGACCCGCTGGCCCGCGCGCTGTGCTGGTCCGCGCTGTGGAACCTGACCCGGGACGCACTGCTGCCGGCCCGCGACTTCGTCTCCCTGGTCCTGGCGTTCGCCGGCCGGGAGTCGGACATCGGCGTGCTCCAGATGCTGCACGCCTGGGCCCAGTCCGCGCTCGTGCACTACGCCGCTCCGGCGTGGCGCGAGGAGGGCGGCCGGGCGCTGGCCGAGGGCGCGCTGCGGGAGCTGCGCCTCGCGGAGCCGGGCGGTCAGCACCAGCTGGCCTGGGCGCGGTTCTTCGCGGCGGTCGCCACCTCGGAGGCGGACTTCCAGCTGCTGACGGCCCTGCTGGACGACACGGCCGTGATCGAGGGCCTGGATGTCGACCAGGAGCTGCGCTGGGCGTTCCTGTCGCCGCTGGTCTCGCACGGGGTGGCCGACGAGCCGGCCATCGACGCCGAACTGGCCCGTGACGACACGGCGTCCGGCAAGCGCCACCACGTACGGTGCCTGGCCTCGCGCCCCTCGGCCGCGGTCAAGGCTCAGGCATGGGCGGCCGTCGTGGAGTCGGACAAGCTGTCCAACGCGCTCGCCGGGGCGACGATCGCGGGCTTCGTGCAGCCCTCGCAGCGCGAGCTGCTGGCGCCGTACACCGCCTCTTACTTCGAGGCGATCGAGCGGGTGTGGGCCGCGCGGTCCATCCAGATCGGCATGGACGTCGTCAAGGGCCTGTTCCCGGGGCTGCAGGACGACCCCGCGACGCTGGCGGCGACGGACGCGTGGCTGACCTCCCGCCCGGACGCGGCCCCGGCGCTGCGGCGGCTGGTCCTGGAGGCCCGCGACGACCTGGCGCGGGCGCTGCGCGGCCAGGAGTGCGACGCCGCAGCCTGATGTGGTGCGACGGCCTCCCCGCACATCTGTGCGGGGAGGCCGTCGCACAATCCCCGGCGCGACCGCTCTTTTCGGCAGTCGAACTGCCGTACTTTAGGACGGCGTTGTCCTGAAATGCCGACGGCTTCGTAACAGGGATCAGCGCTCCTGAGAGGTACGGAAACCTCCGGGGCATGACCCAGAACACCCCGCTGACCCCCCGTCCCCTTCACGATGTGCGTCAACGCGTCCAGTCCGCCGCGCAGTTGCGCGCTCAGGGCGTGTCCGCCGCGCAGACCGCCGCGCAGTGCCTGCCGGGCGGGCCGTGGCAGCAGTTGCTGCCCGGCGTGTACCTCCTGCACCCTGGCCCGCCCACGAGCCAGGAGCGCCTGCACGGGGCCCTGTTGTACGCCGGTCGGCCACCGGTCTCCGCGCGGCGGACCGTACCGGCCCAGTCCGGTCCGGGGTACGGCGAGGCGATGGTCACCGGGCTGGCGGCGCTGGCCCTGCACGGTTTCGCGTCCGCACCGCCGATGATCGCCCTCCACCGGATCGACGTGCTGGTGCCGCGCGCGAGGCGGCTGCGCTCCACCCGCTTCGTCGGTGTGAAGCGGGCGGCCTCGCTCCCCGCGCCCGACCGGCGGCTCGGAGTGCCCGTGGCCCCGGTGGAGCGGGCCCTCGCGGATGCGGTGGCCGAGCTCACGGATGCCCCCACGGTGCGCCGGATGCTGACGGAGGCGGTGCGCGGCGGGCACTGCGAACCGGCGACGGTCGTACGGGAGTTGAGTGCCGCCAAGCTGCTGGGCAGGCCCCATGTGGTGGAGGCCGTCGACGCGCTGCTCATGGAGGGCAGGGCGGTGGCGGAGGACCGGCTGTACGAGATGGTGCGCAGCTACGGTCTGCCGGAACCGCTGTGGAACGTGGATCTGTACCTGCAGGGCGGCACGTTCCTGGGCGGGGTGGACGCGTACTGGCCGGAACAGGCCGTCGCGCTCGAACTCGGCACCCGCAGCCCTCGCCAGGAGCACGTCACGTACACCGCGGAACGGGAGCACCTGGAGCGGCTCGGGGTGACCGTCGTCCGCGTCACGGCGAAGAAGCTGCGCGAGAGGATGGCGCAGCAGACGGTGGTGGTGCGTACGGCGCTGATGGCGGCGGACGACCGTGAACCGGCAGCGTACGTGGTGGTCCTGCCGCGATGAGCGGAACATTCACCCTTTTCGTCCCACATGACGCATCAGCACCGGTGGCGAATGTACGCCATGTCCACTACTCGCCGCCGCCAAGTCTCCACAAACCCCTGCCTTTTAAGAAAGGCTGAGCGGTCATCCGGTACCGAATTCCGGACTCTCTCTTTCTTTCACCTACAGGGATGCTGATGACCAAGGAATCCCCCAGCTCCATACCCGGGGCGAGACGCGCGGCGCGCATCGCTGCCGCCGCCGGTCTGGTGGCCGCACTGGCCGCCTCCGGCGCCGCCCCGGTCTTCGCCGCCGACGCCCCGGTGACCACGCCGGTGAAGCCTGCCGCCACCAGCGACAAGGGCGACAAGCTCGGTGAGGCCGACGCCGATGTGCTGGCGAAGGCCGAGGCCAAGGGCGAGAAGAACATCACGATGATGGTCGCCACCGCCCCCGGTGCGACCGAGCAGGTCACCGAGCAACTGGACGCCGTCAAGGGGTCCGTGCTGGGACAGACGTACGACAAGCTCGGCTACGTCCGGGCGACCGTGCCGACCGCGACGGCCGAGGCCACCATCAAGGCGGCCCAGAAGCTGTCGTCCGTGCACGGCATCGATCTCAAGCAGGAGATCAAGCTCGACGACCCGACGCCCTCGGGCGACCGGGCCGCCGGTGCGAAGCAGACGAAGTCCACGGGCAGTTACCCTGCGCCCGGCAAGAACACGCCGGCGAAGAACCCGTACAACCCGTCCTTCGAGACGGGCGCGGTCGACTTCGTCCAGCAGCACCCGAAGGCCGACGGCCGCGGTATCACCATCGGTGTCCTTGACTCCGGTGTCGACATCGCGCACCCGGCGCTGCAGAAGACCACCACCGGCGAGCGCAAGATCGTCGACTGGGTGACGGCCACCGACCCCGTGAGCGACGGCGACCGCACCTGGCTGCGGATGACCGCGACCGTGGCGGGTCCGACGTTCACCATCGGCGGCCGCACCTACTCGGCGCCGGAGGGGTCCTACAAGATCCAGCTCTTCTCCGAGGCCGCCACCCTGGGCGGCGACATGGCCGGGGACCTGAACCGGGACGGCGACACCACCGACAAGTGGGCCGTGCTCTACGACCCGACCGCCGGTACCGTCCGCGTCGACCTGAACGACGACGCGAACTTCGGCAACGACGCCGTGCTCCAGCCGTACAAGGACAAGCACCAGGTCGGCTACTTCGGCACGGACAACCCGGCGACGCAGATCGTCGAGCGCATCCCGTTCGTCGTCGAGACCCGCAAGGACGTCGTCTTCGACGCGGCCGGCACCAAGGCCGACTACGTCAACATCGGTGTCATCGAGAGCGAGCACGGCACGCACGTCGCGGGCATCACCGCGGCCAACGGTCTGTTCGGCGGCAAGATGAACGGCGCGGCGCCCGGCGCCAAGGTCGTCTCCTCGCGTGCCTGCACCTGGTCCGGCGGCTGCACCAACATCGCGCTGACCGAGGGCATGATCGACCTCGTCGTGAACCGCGGTGTCGACGTCGTCAACATGTCGATCGGCGGCCTGCCGCCGCTCAACGACGGCAACAACGCGCGCGCCGAGCTCTACAAGCGGCTCATCGACATCTACGGCGTCCAGCTGGTCATCTCGGCCGGCAACGAGGGCCCGGGTGTCAACACGATCGGTGACCCCGGCCTCGCCGACCACGTCATCTCGGTCGGCGCGTCCATCTCCAAGGAGACCTGGGCCGCGAACTACGGCTCGAACGTCACCAAGAAGTACGACATGCTGCCCTTCTCCTCGCGCGGTCCGCGTGAGGACGGCGGCTTCGCGCCGATCCTGACCGCTCCGGGTGCGTCCATCAACACCACCCAGACCTGGTTCCCCGGCGGCCCGGTCAAGGAGGCGGGTTACACGCTGCCCGCCGGTTACTCCATGCTGCAGGGCACCTCGATGTCCTCGCCGCAGGCCGCCGGCGCCACGGCGCTGCTCCTGTCCGCCGCGAAGCAGAAGAACATCGAGCTGCCGCCTGCCGACCTGCGCACCGCGCTGACCAGCACCGCCACCCACATCGACGGCGTGCCCGCGCACGCCCAGGGTGCCGGTCTGATCAACATCGTCGGTGCCTGGAAGCAGATCGAGAAGCAGGGCGCCCCGGCGCACGAGTTCTCGGTGAAGGCCCCGGTCGACACCGCGATCGACTTCGCGCTGAAGACCCCGGGCTTCGGCACCGGCCTGTACGACCGTGAGGGCGGCCTCAAGGCCGGCCAGAAGAAGTCGTACGACGTCACGGTCACCCGCACCACGGGTCCGGACGGCGCGGTCGCGCACAAGCTGTCGTGGAAGAACAACGACGGCACCTTCAGGCTGACCGGTTCGAGCACCGTCTCGCTGCCGCTCGGCAAGCCCGTGACCGTCAAGGTCGAGGCGAAGCCCGGCACCGCCGGTGTGCACAGCGCGATCCTGCAGGTGGACGATGCCAAGACCGTCGGCGTCGACCAGCAGATCCTGGCCACCGTCATCGTTTCCAAGGACCTGGTGAAGCCGGGTTACGCGTTCTCGACGACCGGCTCGGTGCAGCGCAACGGCACCACGTCGTACTTCGTGAACGTCCCCGAGGGCGCGGAGACGCTCGAGGTCGCGATGAGCGCCCTGCGCTCGGGCAGCCAGACGCGGTTCATCTCCATCCACCCCTACGGGGTCGCGGTGGAGGACAGCTCCACGATCTTCTGCTACCCGAACTACGAGAACCCGGCCAACACCTGCCGTCCGGACACGCGGTCCTACAAGGCCCCGCAGCCCGGCGTCTGGGAGATCGAGGTCGAGTCCCGTCGTACGTCGCCGCTGCTGGACAACCCGTACAAGCTGGATGTCTCGCTGCTCGGCGCGTCCTTCGACCCGGCGGTGAAGACCATCGCCGAGGCGAAGATCGGCACCCCGGCCGCGGTGGACTGGACGGTCACCAACAACGCCGGTGACCTCGAGGGCTCACTCAAGGGCGGCTCGCTGGGTTCGGCCAAGGTCGAGCGTCCGTCGATCTCCACGGGCGAGACGTACGAGACCACGGTCACCATCGGTGAGGGTGTCGAGAAGCTCGACTTCGCCATCGGTGGCACGTCGGACGCCAATGCCGACATCGACCTGTACGTCTACAACGGCGACACGGAGGTCGGTGCGTCCACGACGGCCGGTTCCGAGGAGTCGGTCAGCCTGGTGAAGCCGGCCGCCGGTACGTACACCGTCGTCATCGACGGCTACGCGGTCCCGGCCGGGACCACCGAGTACGACTACCGCGACGTGTACTACGCACCGTCGCTCGGCTCGATCAACGTCGACGAGTCGAAGGCCGTGACCCTGGCCAACGGCGCGTCCGCGCAGGTCGGCGCCGAGGTCGTGGTCGCCGGAGCGGCTCCCGAGGGCCGGCAGTTCTTCGGCGAGGTGCACCTGGTGAACTCCCGCGGCACCGCGGCGGGCACCGGCAGCGTCGTGATCGAGAAGGTCACGCCGTAACGGTCCGAAGTACCTGAGCAGCGGGGCGGGCGCTCTTCCGGGAGCTCCCGCCCCGCTGTGCGTCATCCGGGGTCCGTGCATTCCAGGGTGCGCGAGGCGGGCAGCGCGGCCGACATCCACTGCCAGGCGGTGGCCCGGTCCTCACCGGTGAAGGAGTTCACCGGCTCGCCCGGGAAGCGCGAGACGATCACGACCATGGGCCTGCCCGACCGGAAGTAGTCCGCCTCCTCCCCCGGGACGACGAACGAGGTCTCCCGCGGTCCCCGGTCCGGTTTGAGGTACCGGTCGACCGTCAGTACGACCCGTACGAGGCCGCCGACCCGTTCCGTCCGGCTGACCGTGCCGTCCGCGACGACCCGCGCGCAGGCCATCATTCCCTCCCGGCCCAGTTTGGCGTCGCCGTGCTCCCCGGACGGCTGGGCGACCGACCAGAGGATTCCGGTCCCGGCCAGGCATGCGGCGATCACCACGGAGGCCGCGAGCGCGAGTGGCCCCTTCCGCACCCACCGGGGACGCGAAGACGTGAGGGTGCCCGGTGCGCCGTCCGGGGCGGCCAGGTGGTCCCCGATGAGGTGCAGCTGCTCGCGGAGCACCGTCATGTCACGCCTCGCGGCGTCGTACCGCGCGGCGGCCGGTGCGTCGCCCGGGTCGGGCGCGGACTGCCCCACCAGTACGGCCATCAGCTCGTCGGACCCGTCCGTGTCCATCGTCACACCACCTCGTCCGCGTGAACCCGCGCGAGCCGCTCGCGCATCGCTCGGGCCGCCGCGTGCAGGCGGCTCTTGACCGTTCCCTCGGGTATGCCCAGCTCCGCCGCGATCTGCCGTACCGAGAGGTCCGCGTAGAACCGCAGGACCAGGGCCTGGCGCTGCGGTGCCGGCAGTTCGTCCAGCCCCTCGGCCACCGTGAGAGCCAGCAGGCGGGCCTCCTGACCGCCCTCGGTGCCGGGGGCGGCCGGGCTCAGCGCGGCGAGCCGGGCGCCCACCCGTGCCTGTCGGTTCCTGCTCCGGTGCCAGTCGGCGGCCAGGTTCGAGGCGACCACGGCCGCCCAGGCGCCGATCTCGCGGGGGGCCTCCCGGCCGCTCGCCGAGCGCTCCAGGAGGCGCAGCCGTATCTGTTGCACACCGTCCTGCAGGTCGGAGTACGGAACTCCGCCCAGTGAAAGAACCGCTCTGACGCGGTTCACCAGTGCCGGGCCCAGGGGGTCGTCCCCCGCGCCGGCCGCCTTCCTTCCCAGCAAGGAGTGCCTCCCCCTGTATGTGTTTCCCCTCTGACGCGGGAGCGCGGCAGAACGTTCGCCCGCCGTGGACGGTCGCCGTCCGAGGAACGGACAATGGATTGGACAAGGTGGGCGGGGACATACGCATCATGGAGCGGCAACCGTGCCCGTTCGTACGTTTGAAGGAGTCCCTGTGAAGGTCGGAATCGTCGGCGCCACCGGTCAGGTCGGCACAGTCATGCGCAGGATCCTGGCCGAGCGGAAGTTCCCCGTCGCCGAACTGCGGCTCTTCGCCTCCGCCCGTTCCGCGGGCTCCACGATCGCCTACGAGGGCACCGACATCACCGTCGAGGACGCCTCCACGGCCGATTACACGGGTCTGGACATCGTGCTGTTCTCCGCGGGGGGTGCGACGTCGAAGGCACTGGCCGAGAAGGTCGCCGCCCAGGGTGCCGTCGTGATCGACAACTCCTCCGCCTGGCGCAAGGACCCCGAGGTCCCGCTGGTGGTCTCCGAGGTCAACGCGCACGCGATCGGGAACCGCCCCAAGGGCATCATCGCCAACCCGAACTGCACGACGATGGCCGCCATGCCCGTGCTGCGCCCGCTGCACGAGGAGGCGGGTCTGAAGACCCTGACCGTCGCCACGTACCAGGCGGTGTCGGGTTCCGGTGTCGCCGGTGTCGCGGAGCTGCACGGCCAGGTGTCCAAGGTCGTCGCCGACGCGGACAAGCTCACGCACGACGGCGGCGCGGTCGACTTCCCCGAGCCGGGCGTCTACAGGCGTCCGATCGCCTTCAACGTACTGCCGCTCGCCGGCTCGATCGTCGACGACGGTTCGTTCGAGACGGACGAGGAGCAGAAGCTCCGCAACGAGTCCCGCAAGATCCTGGAGATCCCGGAGCTCAAGGTGTCCGGCACCTGCGTCCGGGTCCCGGTCTTCTCCGGCCACTCCCTGCAGATCAATGCCCGCTTCGCCCGTCCGATCAGCGTCGAGCGCGCCTACGAGCTGCTGAAGGACGCCGAGGGTGTCGAACTCTCCGAGATCCCGACCCCGCTCCAGGCTGCCGGCCAGGACGCCTCGTACGTGGGCCGCATCCGGGTCGACGAGACCGTCGAGCACGGCCTCGCGCTCTTCGTCTCCAACGACAACCTGCGCAAGGGCGCGGCGCTGAACGCGGTGCAGATCGCGGAGCTGGTGGCGGCGGAGCTGAAGGGCTGATTTTCCTGATTTTCCACTCGTGAAAGGGCGGCCCCGATGTCCGGGGGCCGTCCTTTCGCATGCCTCAGAGGGCGAGGTGCCGCCGCAGGGCCGCGTCGATATCCGCCATGCGCTGACGGGGGACGGTACCCACCTGCCGTACGAACCGCTCCTCAGCCATCGCGCGTACCTGCTCGCACTGCACCTTGGAGTCCCTCGTCAGACCGGTCTCGCCAGCCTGCAACAGCACCTGGAAGGGGTAGATCCGAGCAACGTTCGCGGTCAGTGGTACGACGGTGACCACTCCTCGCCCCGTTCGCGCCACCACGGCGTTCGCTCCGTCGTTGGAGATGATCACCGAGGGGCGGGCCTTGTCGGCCTCGCCGCCACGCACGGGCTCGTAGTCGACCAAATAGATATCACCGCGTTTCATCGGCGATTCCGTCCCCCGAGAACCGGTCCCAGAACGCGGCGTCCTCGCTCGCGTCCCACTCGGCGAAGGCGGCCTCGTAATCGGCCTCCAGGTTGGCGGAACGAAGCAACTCGATGGCGGCGTGTATCACCGCCGACCGGGAATCCGCTTCGGTCTTCGCGGCGTACTCGTCGACGAAGGCGACATCCTCCTGCGGCAAGCTCACACTGATCTTCATGACCCCAATGCTACCAATAGTAGGAGCAGCCTGGCCACCCGAACTGCGGTTCGGGTACTACCCGCGTCGCACCTCGAAGTGGAAGCACCCGTACTCCACGGCCCGCACATGCACCAGCGCCACCTCGGGGTCGGCGAAGGCTTCCGCGAAGGCGTCGTCGTAGCCGCGCGCCTCGTCGGCCGGGATCTCCAGCAGGCGGCCGCCGACGATGTGACCGTCCGCGTCGTAGCGGCGGACCGTGCGCAGCGCGCCCGCCCGCGCGAACGGGTAGCCGTCCCGGTCACCCGCCGGCCCCTCGCACTCCTCGGCGTGGATGAAGACCGGACCCTGCTCGTCGTACGCCCCCGGCCTGGCCCAGGTCTCCGCCGCCCAGCGCCTCAGCGGCGCGTACGAGACGAGGGCGATCCGCTCCCCCGGCCCGGCGGCGCGCAGGCAGCAGCGCAGCGGTTCGCCGCCCTCCGTCGCCGTGTACGGGACGCAGGGACGGTCCGCGTCGTCCGTCTTGCGGAGCTCGTCGAGGGCGGTGGGGGCGATCGGTCGTGCCTCATAGGTGGTCATGCTCCGAGGGTGGCCCGAACGTCTTCACCGGTCCGGCGGAAAACGGACATCGCGCTGCGCGTACCCCACGTGGAAGGATGGCCAAAAACATCGCATATCAAGGAGATGACCGCGTGCCTGGCACGAATCTGACCCGCGAAGAGGCACAGGAGCGGGCGCGCCTGCTGACCGTGGACGCGTACGAGATCGATCTCGACCTCTCCGGAGCGCAGGAGGGCGGCTCCTACCGGTCCGTCACCACTGTGCGCTTCGACTCCGCCGAGGCCGGTGCGGAGACCTTCATCGACCTGGTCGCCCCGGCCGTGCACGATGTCGTGCTGAACGGCAAGGCGCTGGACGTCGCCGCCGTCTTCCGCGACTCCCGGATCGCGCTGAAGCACCTGCGGGCGGGTACCAACGAGCTGAAGGTCGTCGCCGACTGCTCGTACACGAACACCGGTGAGGGACTGCACCGGTTCGTCGACCCGGTCGACGAGCAGGCCTACCTCTACACCCAGTTCGAGGTGCCGGACGCCCGCCGGGTGTTCGCCAGCTTCGAGCAGCCCGACCTGAAGGCGACCTTCACCTTCACCGTGAAGGCGCCGTCCGGCTGGACCGTGATCTCCAACTCGCCGACGCCGGAGCCCAAGGACGACATCTGGTCCTTCGAGCCGACGCCGCGCATCTCCACGTACATCACGGCCCTGATCGCCGGCCCGTACCACGCGGTGCACAGCAGCTACGAGAAGGACGGCCAGTCGGTGCCGCTCGGCATCTACTGCCGTCCGTCGCTCGCCGAGTACCTCGACGCGGACGACATCTTCGCGGTCACGCGGCAGGGCTTCGACTGGTTCCAGGAGAAGTTCGACTACGCGTACCCCTTCGCCAAGTACGACCAGCTCTTCGTCCCGGAGTTCAACGCGGGCGCGATGGAGAACGCGGGCGCGGTCACCATCCGTGACCAGTACGTGTTCCGTTCGAAGGTGACGGACGCCGCGTACGAGACGCGCGCCGAGACGATCCTCCACGAGCTGGCCCACATGTGGTTCGGCGACCTGGTCACCATGGAGTGGTGGAACGACCTCTGGCTGAACGAGTCGTTCGCCACGTACACCTCCATCGCGTGCCAGGCGGACGCCGAGGGATCGAAGTGGCCGCACTCCTGGACCACGTTCGCCAACTCCATGAAGACGTGGGCGTACCGGCAGGACCAGCTGCCCTCGACGCACCCGATCATGGCGGACATCCGGGACCTCGACGACGTCCTGGTGAACTTCGACGGGATCACGTACGCGAAGGGCGCCTCGGTCCTGAAGCAGCTCGTGGCGTACGTCGGCAAGGACGCGTTCTTCAAGGGGGTCCAGGCGTACTTCAAGGCGCACGCCTTCGGGAACACGCGCCTGTCGGACCTGCTGGGCGCACTGGAGGAGACCTCCGGCCGTGACCTGAAGACCTGGTCGAAGGCATGGCTGGAGACGGCCGGCATCAACATCCTGCGCCCGGAGATCGAGACGGACGCGAACGGCCACGTCTCCTCGTTCACCGTTCTCCAGGAGGCTCCCGCCCTCCCCGTCGGCGCGAAGGGCGAGCCGACGCTGCGTCCGCACCGGATCGCGATCGGCTGCTACGACCTCGACGCGGCCGGGAAGCTGGTCCGTACGAACCGGATCGAGCTGGACGTGGACGGCGAGCGCACGACCGTGCCGTTCCCGGCGGGCACGGCACGCCCGGCGGTCGTCCTGCTCAACGACGACGACCTGTCGTACGCGAAGGTCCGCCTCGACGAGGAGTCGCTGGCCCTCGTCACGGAGCACCTCGGCGACTTCACCGAGTCCCTCCCCCGCGCTCTGAGCTGGGCCTCCGCCTGGGACATGACGCGGGACGGCGAGCTGGCGACGCGTGACTACCTGGCGCTGGTGCTCTCCGGGATCAGCAAGGAGACGGACATCGGTGTCGTCCAGTCGCTGCACCGCCAGGTGAAGCTGGCGCTGGACCTGTACGCGGCGCCGGAGTGGCGCGAGGCCGGTCTGACCCAGTGGACCGAGGCGACGCTCGCGCACCTGCGCGCGGCGGAGCCGGGCAGCGATCACCAGCTGGCCTGGGCCCGTGCCTTCGCGGCCACGGCGCGCAACCCCCAGCAGCTCGACCTGCTGCAGTCCCTGCTGGACGGCACGGAGGAGATCGAGGGTCTGGCCGTCGACACGGAGCTGCGCTGGGCGTTCGTGCAGCGGCTCGCCGCGACGGGCCTCCTGGACGAGGAGGAGATCGCCGCCGAGTACGAGCGCGACAGGACCGCCGCGGGCGAGCGCCACGCGGCGACCGCACGTGCGGCGCAGCCGTCCCCGGAGGCGAAGGCCGAGGCGTGGGCCTCGGTCGTCGAGTCCGACACGCTGCCGAACGCCCTCCAGGAGGCGGTCATCGGCGGTTTCGTCCAGACCGACCAGCGTGAGCTCCTCGCCCCGTACACGGAGAAGTTCTTCGCTGCGGTGAAGGGCGTCTGGGACTCGCGCAGCCACGAGATGGCCCAGCAGATCGCGGTCGGCCTGTACCCGGTCCTCCAGGTCTCCGGGGCCACGCTGGACGCCACGGACGCATGGCTGGACTCGGCCGGGCCGAGCGCTGCGCTGCGCCGGCTGATGTCGGAGTCCAGGGCGGGCGTCGAGCGCGCGCTCAGGGCTCAGGCGGCCGACTCGGCGGCAGCGACCGCGTAGGCGGTGGAACCGCCCGGCGGGCAGGCGCTGTTGCGCAGCCGTCCGCCGGGCGGGGTCGGGGGGAGTCGGCCGGGAGTGCGGCCGTCAGCCGGCCGACTCCTGGTAGCGGCGCGCCAGTTCGGCCGCTCCCGCTTCCGTCGGCATGCCGTGCAGGCGCATCCGGGCCACGCCGCCGTCGGGGAAGGTGTCGAGGCGGACGTGGGTGACCACGGCCTCGGTGTCCAGGACGAAGCGGTGCAGGGTGTCCGGCTGGAGGCGGGTGCGCGGGAGGATCTCGAACCACTCGCCCGTGTCGCCGTCCCTGCCGTGGAGGGCGATCCAGCCCGCGGCGTTGCCCTTGAGGCAGGCCGTGTCGATCTCGACGGCGCGCACGGCGCCCTGGGCGGGCAGCCGGAAGCGCACCCAGTCGTTCGTGTCGCGGACCCGGCGTCGGCGGTTCTCCCAGCCGTCGTCCATCTTGCGGGAGGTGCCGGGCAGGATGATCTGGGCCGGTGAGGAGTAGAAGCGGTCGGAGGCGTCCTCGTACGTACCGCCGTTGAGGATCGAGAGCAGGTCGACCGTGCCCAGCGCGGCGAGCCAGGCCGGGTCGGGGACGACCTCGCCGTGGACGCGGAGGCGGGCGATGCCGCCGTCGGGGTGCTGGCAGAGGCGGACGTGGGTGTACCGCCGGTCGCCGGTGATCTCGAAGGCGTTGGCCGCGTGGCCGCGCACGGGGGTCTGCGGGACGATCTCCTCCCACTTCACGTCGTCGGCGAGGAGCTGCTCGGGGCTCGGGGCGCCTTCGACGGCCGTCGCCTGGACCGAGACGCGCTGCGGGTAGTTGCCGCGGAAGTGGGCCGTGTCGACGACGATGCCGCGGATGATGCCGGGGGCCCCCAGACGGACGATCGCCCAGTCGTGCTCCTCGGGGGCGGGAAAGGGGTGGTCCGCGTCCGCACCACGGCGACGGCGCGTCTCCCAGCCGTCCATGATCTTGCCCTTGTGGCCGAACCGCTCGGGGTCGAAGACGGCGGGTTCACGGATCAGGAGGTTCTCGCGCTCGGCGAAGAACTCGTCGTCGGCGGCGATCACGCCCGCGCCGAGGCGGCGGTCCGCGAGGTCGACGAGGTCGGTGAACGCGAGGCCGGTGGCGGTGCGGTAGTCGGCGTACGGGTCGCCGCCGCCGTAAGGGGCCGCGTCATTGGCGTGGGGGTCGGTGTCCTGGAATGTGCTCTCGTTCGCGTCGAAGGTCATGCGACGACTCTCGTACGGAGAGACCCATCAGGTCCATCGAAAGTTTTTGTACAGTTCGTTCAGTTCCGCTTAACGGAAACCTGCTCCAGCGCCGTCAGCACCCGTGCCACCGCCGGGCCCCGCTCGGCCCCCTGCCGTACCGCCGCCACCACATGGCGGCGCGGCCGGTCGGCGTCCAGGACCCGCATGGCCACACCCTCGCGCGGCCGGTCGGCGGCCGACGCCATGCGGGGAATCAGTGCCACGCCCATACCCGCCTCCACCATGGCGAGGATGGCGGTCCAGCCGGAGGCGCTGTGGGCCTGCTCGGGAACGAAGCCGGCCGCTTCGCAGGCGGCTGTGGTGATCTGTGACCACGGGCCGGAGCCGCCGAAGATCCAGGGTTCGGCGGCGAGGTCGGCCAGGCGGAGGCCCGGGGTCCGGGCGAGGGGGTGGTCCGCGGGCAGTGCCACGTCCAGCGGGTCGGCCAGGAGGGGTACGAGGGTGAAGCGGGGGTCGCGGGCCGTGGGGGCGTGCGCCGCCAGGGAGAGCGCGAGGTCCACCTCGCCCGCCGAGAGCAGCTCGTACGCCTGCGCCGCCTCCGCCTCCCGTACGCGCACCTGGGGCGACGGCCGGCGGTCCTCGTCCAGGAGCCGGACGGCCGGTACGACAAGGGCGGGGACAGCCGTCGAGAAGGCGCCGACCCGCACCTGGCCGGCCTCACCGCGCAGATAGCCCGTCAGCTCGGCGTCGGCCCGCTCCAGCTGGGCGAAGACCGCCTCGGCATGGCGCAGCACGAGGTGCGCGGCGTCGGTGAGCCGGACGCGGCGGCCCTGCGCCTCCAGCAGGGGGACACCGAGCTGCTTGGCCAGGTTCGTGAGCTGCTGCGAGACGGCCGACGGAGTCATCAGGAGGGCCTCCGCCGTCGCGGTCACCGTGCCCCGGTCGCGCAGGGTGCGCAGGATGCGGAGCTTCTTGACGTCCCACTCGGTCATGGCCGAAACCTATCGGGATCCGGACATGCGAGTGCGCCGCGCGATACCTCGTACCGGCGGCGCACCCGTGAAGAGCGGTGTGACGAGAGGTGCTAGGCCTGCTTCTCGGACTTGTCGAGGACCATGACGAGGCCCGCGATCGCCAGGAACAGGACGATGGGCGCCACGACGAAGAGACCGAGGGTCTCCATCACGTTCAGCCCCGGACCCGGGTCGTCACCGTCGTCGCGGGTGAGAGCGAGCGCGGGGGACGACATGAGCAGCATCATCAGCGTCGTACCGGCCGCGACGGCGCCGGCGCGCATAGCGTTCTTCTTGTCCACGGTGCAAACGTAGCGAACGCCTGCGGGCGGCGCGCGCCCGGGGGTGCCGTACGGGCCCTACGGCCGGTCCGGGCCAGGTCTCAGAACCTCCATCAGCCTGTGCAGCCGGGGCGATGCGGCGATCTCCTCCAGGGTGACCGGGTGGCCCTCCGCATCGGCGATGGGCAGACGCCAGTTGGGGTACTGGTCCCAGGTGCCGGGAAGATTCTGCGGGCGGCGGTCGCCGACGGTGTCCGGGAGCCAGACCCCGGCCATCCGGGCCGGGGTGAGCAGCAGGAAGCGGTGGACGGCGCGCACGGCGGCCTCCTCGTCGCCGTCGCCCTCGGGAAGCAGCCGGAGCCGGGCCAGATAGGCCAGCCACTCGGCGGTGTCCGTGGCGTCCTCGGCCAGCTCCTGCTCCAGGGGGCGGGTGAGCAGCCCCAGCCGGTGGCGCAGCGTCACGTGCTCACCCGTCAGCCGGGCGGCGGTGGAGGGCAGGTCGTGGGTGGTGGCGGTGGCCACGCAGTCCCGGCGCCAGCGCTCGGGGGGCAGGGGGCGCCTGGTGCCGTCCCAGTCGCGCTCGAACCAGAGCACGGACGTGCCGAGCACCCCGCGCCGGGCCAGCGCCTCGCGCACGCCGGGCTCGACGGTGCCCAGGTCCTCCCCTATGACGACGGCGCCCGCGCGGTGCGCCTCCAGAACGAGCACGGCGAGCATCGCCTCCGCGTCATGACTGACATAGGTGCCCTCGGTGGGCGGGCTGCCCTCGGGGACCCACCAGAGCCGGAACAACCCCATGACGTGGTCGATGCGCAGGGCGCCCGCGTGGGCGAGGAGACCGCGCAGGAGGCCGCGGTAGGGCGCGTAGCCGGACGCTGCGAGCGCGTCCGGGCGCCAGGGCGGCAGCCCCCAGTCCTGGCCGTGCGCGTTGAAGGCGTCCGGGGGCGCTCCGACGGACATGCCGTGCGCGAAGGCGTCCTGCTGCGCCCAGGCGTCGGCACCGTCGGGGTGGACGCCGACCGCGAGGTCGTGGACGATCCCGACGGCCATCCCGGAGTCCCGCGCGGCGCTCTGGGCCGCGGCGAGCTGGGTGTCCGTCAGCCAGGCGAGCCGGCAGTGGAAGTCGACCCGGTCCAGGAGATCGGTGCGGGCGCGGGCGCTCTGCGGGGAGCGCGGATCGCGGAGCCCTTCGGGCCAGTCGCGCCAGTTCGAGCCGTGCACCTCGGCCAGGGCGCACCACAGGGCGTGGTCCTCCAGTGCCTGCCCCTGCGCGGCCAGGAAGTCGCAGTAGGCGGCGCGGCGGCCGGGGGGCAGCGGGACCTGGACGATGAGCTCCAGGGCCTGCTTCTTGAGCGCCCAGACGGCGTCGCGGTCGATCAGCGCCCCCTTGTTCAGGACGGCCTCGCAGAGCGAGGCGGCGTCCTGGCGCAGGTCGTCCAGCGTTGCCCTGTCCGACACGTGCCCGTACTCCGGTACCGACTCGATGTGCAGATGTACGGGATCGGGGAAGCGCCGCGAGGAGGGGCGGTAGGGGGACGGGTCGGTGGGCCTGCCGGGCACGGCGGCGTGCAGCGGGTTGACCTGGACGAAGCCGGCCTGCAGGGTCCGTCCGGACCAGGCGGCCAGGTCGGCCAGGTCCGCCAGGTCGCCCATGCCCCAGGACCGGGCGGAGAGCAGCGAGTAGAGCTGGACGAGGAAACCGTGCGTGCGGGCGGGCGGCTGGGGTACGCGGTCCGGTGCGACGACGAGCGTGGCCGTGGCGTAGCGGTGGCCCGGGGCACGGACGGTCAGCCGGTGGACGCCCAGGGGCGGTTCGCTCCACCAGGAGGGCGTGCGCGGCACGTTCCCGGCCCGGGGGGTCGCGGCGGCCGCCGCGACCTGCATCCGCAGCGGTGGCGGCGTCTCGGTGCTTCCCGGTTCGCTCTCGGTCTCGATCGTCAGGGTCGCGCCGGGCGGCAGCGCGGCCAGGGCGGGCGGCAGCGGCTCCCCGGCCCAGGTCACCACCGTCGGCGGGAGCAGTCGGGAGGCCGCTGCCGATTCGGCGGCGACGAGTGATCTCCCCACCCCCGCGGGGGTGGCGGCGTCGACGCCCAGCGCGGCAAGCACGGCCTTGACCGTGTCGTCGGGGACGGACACCGTGACATCCGCGGACGGGGAGAAGGAGGTGGCGACGCCGTGCAGTGCGGCGAGCCGGGACAAGCCCATTCAGACTCCTGGGGACTCCATGCCCCCTGCGGTGCCGGGTGCTGTCGGCTCGCTGGTCAGAGGGGCGACGGCGGCGAGCGGTGGCTCGCTCGTGAGCGGGGTGGCATCGGCGAGCGGTGGCTCGCTGGTCAGCGGGGCGTCGTCGGCGAACCCTTGCTCGCCTACGAGGTGGGAGACGTCGGCGAGCGGCAGCCCGCTGATCATGAGGGGCGCGACATCGGTCAGGGGCGGTTCGCTGGTCAGCGGATCACCGGCCAGCGGATCAGGACCCGTGGGGCCCGGTACCTGTTTGGAGAGGGCGGAGAGCAGAAGCTGCGCGGAAGCGGGCACGGTGGCCTCCTGGCCGTGGACAACAGGACACAGCAGGCCTACCCAGCGGGCGCGGGTGCAGGCGTGGACGTGACGTAGGCGTTATGACAACGAGCCCAACGTGCCGTGGGTCACATACCGTTCCCGCATACGTCGGGTATGGGCTGTTTTCGGCCACTCGACATCTCCTGCCCCTGCGCGCCAACCGCATCATGCGACACATCCGGCATATACGTCACAACGGCCACGCGCATTGACACCCTCGCGCCCCGGTGATGGGCTCGGGGCCCACGGACGGACGAAGGGAGAACGGCGTGCAGTTCGGGCGCAGAAGGCGTGCGACGGCAATCGCCGTCGCCGTGATCGGCGGACTGCTCGGCCCGTTCGCACCGGCGGCTGTCGCGGCCCCCGTCGTCCCCGCAGCGACCACGCCCGACCGCGCCGACGGAGCACAGCTGCCCTCCGTCTGGCCACGGCCCCAGGCGATCAAGGCGTCCGGCCGGGCCGTGCCGCTCGGCACGGAGGTCACCCTCCTCGCCGACGCGGACGCCGACCGCCATTCCGTGGCCGAGCTCAGGAAGGTCCTGGGCGACGCCGGAGTGCGGACGGTGCACGCCGCCCTGCCGGGCCGCGGCCCGCTGATCAGGCTGGGCGGTACGGGGGCCGGTCAGGCGCTGCGGGACCTCCGCGCGCCCGAGCGCGCCGACCTTCCGTCCGGCGGCTACCGGATCGCCGTGGGCGAGCTCCGGGGCCGTTCCACCGTGGCCCTGGACGGCATCGGCGAGGACGGCCTCTTCCACGGCGTCCAGACCCTGCGCCAGCTCATCAGCGACGGCACCGTCGCCCCGGCCGTGGTCCGCGACTGGCCGGGCACCGCAGTGCGCGGCATGGCCGAGGGGTTCTACGGACAGCCGTGGACCCAGGAGGAGCGGCTCGCCCAGATCGGCTTCATGGGGCGTACGAAGCAGAACCGCTATCTCTACGCGGCCGGCGACGACCCCTACCGGCAGGCCCGCTGGCGCGACCCGTACCCCGCCGAGCGCCGAGCGGACTTCCGGGCGCTGGCCGAGGAGGCGCGAGCGCAGCACGTGACGCTCGGCTGGGCCGTCTCCCCGGGGCAGGCGATGTGCATGGCGTCCGACGCGGACGTCAAGGCACTGACCCGGAAGATCGACGCGATGTGGGCGCTGGGCGTCCGGGTCTTCCAGCTGCAGTTCCAGGACGTGAGCTACAGCGAGTGGCACTGCGACCGGGACGCGGAGACGTTCGGCAGCGGTCCGCGGGCGGCTGCCGGGGCCCAGGCGCGGGTCGCGAGCGCGGTGGCCCGGCATCTGGCGGAGCGCCACCCCGGCTCGGAGCCGCTGTCGGTGATGCCGACCGAGTTCTACCAGGACGGTGCCACCGACTACCGCACCGCGCTCGCCGCCGAACTGGACGACCGGGTGCAGGTGGCCTGGACCGGGGTCGGCGTCGTACCCAGGACCATCACCGGGCGTGAGCTGGCCGGTGCGCGGGCGACCTTCCGCCATCCGCTGGTCACCATGGACAACTACCCGGTCAACGACTACGCACAGGACCGGATCTTCCTCGGTCCGTACACCGGCCGGGACCCGGCCGTGGCCATCGGCTCCGCGGCACTGCTGGCCAACGCGATGGAGCAGTCGTCGGCCTCCCGCATTCCGCTCTTCACGGCAGCGGACTTCGCCTGGAACCCGAAGGGGTACCGGCCGCAGGAGTCCTGGCAGGCGGCGACAGAAGACCTGGCGGGCGCCGACGCCGGCACCAGGGCGGCGCTGCGGGCGCTGGCCGGCAACAGCGCCACCTCGGTGCTCGGGGGCGACGAGTCCGCCTATCTGCAACCGCTGTTCGCCGCGTTCTGGGCATCCCGCGCGACGACGAACGCGACGGCCCGTGACGACGCGGCGCGTGAGCTGCGGGCAGCTTTCTCCGTGATGCGCCGGGCCCCGCAGCAACTGAGGACCCCGGCGGACGGGCGGCTGGACGACGAGGTGCGCCCGTGGACCGAGCAGCTGGCCCGGTACGGCCGCGCGGGTGAGCTCGCCGTCGATCTCCTGCAGGCGCAGGCGGGCGGCGACGGAGCGGCCGCCTGGAAGGCCCAGTTGGCGCTGGAGCCGCTGCGCAAGGAGATCGAGGCGAGCGGCGCGACGGTCGGCAAGGGAGTGCTCGGCCCGTTCCTGGACCGGGTCCGCAAGGAGGCCGACGGCTGGAACGGCACCGACCGCGATTCGGGCACGGTGAGCCGGGACACGAACAGCTATACGGTCCGCCTGGACCGTGCCCGCCCGGTCCAGGCCGTCACCACGCTGGCCGAGCCGGGCGGCGGGGCCGCGGACGCGGTCCTGGAGGCCCATGTGCCGGGCGAGGGCTGGCGCGGCCTCGGCCCGCTGTCGACAGCGGGCTGGACGCACACACCGGCGAAGGACCTGCGGGCGGACGCGCTCCGGGTCACGGTCCCGGCGGCACGCCCCGTCCTCACCGGGCCCCTGGCCCCGGGTTTCACGGGCACGCCCCCGGTCGTGCCGGGTGCGGGCCCCGGCTCCGGGGCCGTGCGCGCGCTCGTACCGTGGTTCGGTGACGAGCCGGCTGCCCGCCTCGATCTCGTACGCGGCGAGACGGACGCCGTGATCGGCGGCGGTCCGCAGCGTGTCGAGGCACGGCTGGCCGGCGGACGGCCCGCCGCGGTGAAGGGGTCCCTGACCGCCAAGGCGCCCAAGGGCATCAAGGTGACGGTGCCGAAGCAGACGACGGTGCCGCGCGGATCCCGTACGGATGTCCCGGTGGACATCACCGTCCCCGCGGACACCCCGGCCGGCGAGTACGAGGTGCCGCTGAGCTTCGGAGGCGAGGAGAGCACGCTGACCGTGCGGGCCTACCCGCGCACCGCCGGCCCCGATCTGGCGCGTACGGCCACTGCTTCCTCGTCCGGCGACGAGACTCCGGACTTCCCGGCCTCAGCGGCCTCGGACGGCGATCCCGGGACGCGGTGGTCCTCACCCGTGGAGGACAACGCATGGTGGCAGACCGAGCTGTCCCGGCCCGTCAGGCTGGGCCAGGTGGTGCTGCACTGGCAGGACGCGTACGCCTCCCGCTACCGCGTCCAGGTCTCCCCGGACGGCCGCACCTGGCGTACGGCGGCGACCGTGCGGGAGGGCGGCGGCGGGCGCGAATCGGTCCGGATGGACGCCGAGGACACCCGCTTCGTCAGGGTGCAGGGCGACGGCCGGGCCACGCAGTACGGCTACTCGCTCTGGTCGGTGGAGGCCTACGCCGTGGCCGAGTAGCGGGGCGGGCCTCCGGGCCCGCCCCGCCATCTGCCCCAGGACGACAGAGGCCCGGGTTCTCAGGCGGAAACGCCATCGATCCGGGCCATCACGTCGTCCGCGCCGAACGGTTGCAAGTAGGGCAGCCAGCGCGGGTCGCGGTGCCCGGTCCCGATGATCCGCCACGCCAGGCCGCTGGGCGGGGCGGGCGCGTGGCGCAGCCGCCAGCCGAGCTCGGGCAGATGGCGGTCGGCCTTGACGTGGTTGCAGCGGCGGCAGGCCGCCACGACGTTGTCCCAGGCGTGCTGTCCGCCACGGCTGCGCGGAATGACGTGGTCGACGCTGGTCGCGGCGGCACCGCAGTACATGCAGCGTCCGCCGTCCCTGGCGAAGAGCGCCCGGCGGGTCAGTGGAACGGGCCCCCGGTACGGGACCCGCACGAACCGCTTGAGGCGGACGACGCTGGGCGCCGGCACGGCACGGGTGGCACTGTGCATGAAGGCGCCGGACTCCTCGAGGCAGATGGCCTTGTTCTCGAGGACGAGGACGAGCGCGCGGCGGAGCGGTACGACGCCGAGGGGCTCGTACGACGCGTTGAGAACCAGGACATGCGGCACGGTGGATGCCTCCTTGTACGCCGGCGGCGCGTGGCTCGCGCCGGGACGATCCGATCTCAGTCTCTCCTCATGCCTGGTCGAAGCGCCACCACGTCCGGGTAACGGGCCGGAGGGATTTTTCTCACCACCCGCCGGACGCACCGCCGGAATCCGGCGGAACAGGCGCTTCACCGCGGCAGCCGATCGCTCTGTGCGATCGGCCACACCCTCTGTATCCCCGGGTGAGACGTGTCTCTCCCCTCGCAGCGGCAACGAACCACTCCCCCGGCTTCGTTACTGTGGTTGGTCTGCTGTCGCCCCACCTGGAGGTCCCTGTCGTGTCCCTGTCCGCCCTCCTGGCCGCAGCCCCGTCACCGGCGCCCGGCGGCTCGCTGGACGAAGCCGCCGAGCGGGCCGGGAACGCCGCCGGCTGGGTCGAGCAGAACTGGTCCACCTGGGTAAACACCGGTCTGCGCATCGTGCTCATCGCGGCGATCGCGCTCGTACTGCGATACGTGATCCGGCGTGCCCTGACCAATCTCATCGACCGGATGAACCGCAGCGCCCAAGCGGTGGAGGGCACGGCTCTCGGCGGCCTGCTGGTCAACGCGGAACGCCGCCGTCAGCGCTCGGAAGCCATCGGTTCCGTACTCCGTTCGGTCACGTCGTTCCTGATCCTCGGCACGGCCGCCCTGATGATCCTGGGCGCGTTCCAGATCAATCTGGCGCCCTTGCTGGCCTCCGCGGGCGTCGCCGGTGTGGCACTGGGCTTCGGCGCCCGCAACCTGGTCACCGACTTCCTGTCCGGCGTCTTCATGATCCTCGAGGACCAGTACGGGGTCGGCGACCAGATCGACGCGGGTGTCGCCTCCGGCGAGGTCATCGAGGTGGGTCTGCGCGTCACCAAGCTGCGCGGCGACAACGGCGAGATCTGGTACGTCCGCAACGGCGAGGTGAAGCGGATCGGCAACCTCAGCCAGGGCTGGTCCACGGCCGGTGTCGACGTCACGGTGCGCCCGACGGAGGACCTGGACCGGGTCCGCGCGTCGATCACCGAGGCGGCCGAGGTCATGGCCAAGGAGGACCCCTGGTCGGAGCGTCTGTGGGGCCCGGTGGAGATCCTGGGTCTGGACGCCGTCCTGCTCGACTCGATGACCGTACGGGTCACCGCGAAGACGATGCCGGGCAAGGCGCTGGGTGTGGAGCGCGAGCTGCGCTGGCGGATCAAGCAGGCACTCGACTCGGCCGGCATCCGCATGGTCGGCGCCGTCCCCCTCCAGGTGGAGGGCGAGTCGGCCCCGGACCCGACGGCGGGCGTCGCCGCCCCGTCGGCGTACGCGTCGACGACGTCGCCGCAGTCGCTGGCGGCCACCCCGATAGCGCCGCCGAACCTGACGAAGTAGCACCGGCACGAGAACCCCGTGGGATGGATCGCGGGGCCCTCGGTCGTCCGACGGTGGAAGGTCAGTCCTTCTTGCACCGGCGCTGCGCGTTGATCTCCTTGCGC
This sequence comes from Streptomyces sp. NBC_00887, assembly GCF_045207585.1. Lineage (NCBI taxonomy): Bacteria > Bacillati > Actinomycetota > Actinomycetes > Kitasatosporales > Streptomycetaceae > Streptomyces > Streptomyces sp. NBC_00887. Next base: position 7,212,945 of record NZ_CP108788.1, on the reverse strand, counting down.
GTCATGACCTTGCCCCCGTAGGTCAGGAACTCGTCGTCACCCAGCTTCGCCGACTTCAGTCTGCTCAGGTCGACCGACCCGCTATCCGCCTCCGTCACCTTTCCGGCAGATCCGGTGCGCGTGCTGACGTAGAAGACCTTCGGCAAGGGCTTGGACCGTGGCTGCTCCTGCGTGTCGAAACTGCTCATGCTGTCCACGAAGAACACACCGAGGCGGACCTCCGGCGACCGCGGACCGCTCGCGCTCCACAAGGTCTCGAAGCCGTCGCCCCGGCCCTCGCCGTCCACGCCGATCTCGATCCGGGCGCCGTGGATCCTCCCGGTCGGACACAGGGGGGCGGCGACCGCGATCTCCCCGCCCTCCATCCGGTAACCGAACTCCATGGGCACGGGCCCATCCGCCAGCTGGCACGAGGAGAGCGTGGTGACGGCCACCAGTGAGATGAGCGCGGAACGCGAGCTCGTGGTCAGGGCCCGCACGTGTAGTCGCCGTCCGTGTATTCGGCTTCCCGAGCCTGTCCCGGTCCGCGTCGGTGGATCGGCCGGTTCGGTCGGGAGTCGCTTTCGGGCAAACCGAAATCTTGACCTCAACCGCACAGCCCTCCACCCCAGCACGATCATCACAGACTGCCGGGGATTCAAACGGGCACCAGTTCGACCGTCAAGGGCGACTTTCGGACTCACCGGCCCCTGACAGCCGGTCCGGATCGTTCCAGTACCGCCGGACATGCCCGTTTCACCGGTGGACCACCTGCGCTCGACAGGGGAGCCCCCATCCGCGGACAGCACTCCGACAGCCGCACGACCGAACCCATTGACGTCCAGGTGACGCGCGCCTTACCTTCCTCTCACCGAAAAGGAAACTTTCCTAACAGATAGAGGCGCACCGTTCATGGCGGGAACCACACCAGTCACTCCGGGCACACCGCGCGTCCTTCGCGCCATGAACGACCGTGCCGCCCTGGACCTGCTGCTGGAGCACGGCCCCCTCTCCCGTACGAGGATCGGCAACCTGACGGGCCTGTCCAAGCCCACCGCGTCCCAGCTCCTCGCCCGGCTGGAAGCGGCCGGGCTCGTCGTGGCCACCGGTACGAGCGAGGGGCGGCCGGGTCCCAGCGCCCAGCTGTACGCGGTGAACGCCCGGGCCGCGCACGTGGCGGGGCTCGATGTGACCGCCCGGCGGATCGTCGCGGCGGTCGCCGATGTGACCGGCCGGACCGTCGGCGAGTACGAGCTGCGCACCCCCGGGCGGCGCGCCGACAGCGTGGTGCGGCAGGTCACGGACGCCCTGGACGGCGCGGTCAAGGAGGCCGGGCTGGCCCGCGCCGATGTGCACCGTGTCGTCATCGGCACCCCGGGCGCCTTCGATCCCGGCACGGGACGGCTGCGTTACGCCTCGCACCTGCCCGGCTGGCACTCCTCCACGCTGCTGGACGAGCTGGCCGCCGCCCTGCCGATGCCTGTGGAGTACGAGAACGACGTGAACCTGGTCGCGGTGGCCGAGCAGCGGCTAGGAGCGGCCCGGGGCCACGAGGACTTCGTCCTGCTGTGGAACGAGGAGGGCCTCGGTGCCGCCCTCGTCATCAACGGCCGGCTGCACCGCGGTTTCACCGGCGGCGCAGGCGAGGTCGGGTTCCTGCCGGTGCCGGGCACCCCTCTCGTGCGCCAGGTCGTGAAGGCCAACGCCGGCGGCTTCCAGGAGCTGGCCGGCGCGCAGGCGGTCCCCCGGCTCGCCACCTCGCTCGGCATCGACACCCCGCACCAGCCGTACGCGGAGGTCGCGGCCGGGCTGCTGGCCCGGGCCGCCGCCGCGTACGAACAGGACCCCGCGCTGACGGAGCTGCTGCGCCAGTACGCCCAGCGGCTCGCCACCGGTCTCGCGTCCGTCACCGCCGTGCTCGACCCCGGCCTGATCGTGCTCTCCGGCCAGCTCGTCGCCTCGGGGGGCGAGCTGCTGCGCTCCCTGATCCAGTCCGAGCTCGCCGAGCTCGCGGCGTCCCGGCCCCGTCTCGTACTCGGCGGGATCAGCCGGCACCCGGTCCTGCGAGGTGCCCTGGAACGGGCCCTCGCGGACACCCGCGACGAAGTGTTCGACACCTCCCGCTGAACCTGTCCCACTCCTGCCTTCTCGTCTTCCCCCTGCCCCTGGGAGCTTTGCCATGCGCAGAAACCGACTGACCACCACCGCCGCTGTCGCCGTCGCCGCGCTCTCGGTCCTCGCCACCGCCTGTACGGGCCAGGCCGAGTCCGGTGCGAACGACGACCCGAACGCGAAGACCACGATCAATTTCTGGCACGGCTGGAGCGCGCCCTCCGAGGTGAAGGCCGTCCAGGACAACGTCGACCGGTTCGAGGAGACCCACCCGAACATCAAGGTCGACGTCGTCGGCAACATCAACGACGACAAGCTCAACCAGTCGCTGCGCACCGGAAGTTCGAACGGACCCGACGTGGTGTCGTCCTTCACGACCTCCAACGTCGGCAAGTTCTGCTCGTCCGGCGCCTTCGCCGATCTGACGCCCTTCATAGAGAAGTCGAAGCTGGATCTGGAGAGGACCTTCCCCGAGGTCCTGCTCGACTACACCCAGTTCGAGGGCAAGCGCTGCGCCCTGCCGCTGCTCGCGGACGCCTACGGCCTCTACTACAACAAGGACGCCTTCGAGAAGGCCGGTGTCACCGCGCCGCCGAAGACGATGTCCGAGCTGGCCGCCGTCGCGAAGAAGCTGACGGTCACCAAGGGCGACGGCTACGAGCAGCTCGGCTTCATGCCGACCTACCACGGCTACGAGACGGTCGCCGATCACTACCTGTCCTCGTGGGACCACACGTACTTCGACGCCGACGGCAAGTCGAACATCGCCAAGGACCCGGCTTTCGCCAAGATGTTCACCTACCAGAAGAAGCTGGTCGAGGATCTCGGCGGTTACGCGAAGCTGGAGAAGTTCCGCGGCACCTTCGGCGACGAGTGGGGCGCCAAGCACCCGTTCCACACCGGTCAGGTCGCGATGCAGCTGGACGGCGAGTGGCGGCTGGGAATGGCCACCGACGCCAAGGTGCCGTTCGAGATCGGTGTGGCGCCGATGCCGGTGGCCGACGACGAGGCCGACAGCTACGGCAAGGGATTCCTTTCCGGCACGATCATGGGGATCGCCCCGGCCAGCAAGAAGCAGAACGCGGCATGGGAGCTCGTGAAGTTCATGACGAGCGACACGCAGGCCGTGGTCGACTTCGCGAACGGGATCCGCAACGTGCCCTCCACCTTTGCGGCGCTGAAGTCCCCCGACCTGAATTTCGACCCGCGGTTCAAGACCTTCCTGGACATCGCCCAGCACCCGAAGTCCAACACCCCCGACGGTGCGGTCAACGGGTCGGCGTACCAGCAGACCCTCCAGGACTTCGGCTTCCAGTACGAGAAGGGCGCGGTGAAGGACCTGAAGGCCGGTCTGGAGAAGACCGCCGCGCAGATCGACACCGACATCGCCAAGGCGAAGTAGCTCCCGATGACCACGCACACACTCCGCTCCAAGCACCGCCGGTCGGCGCTGCGGACGGCAGCCTTCATGTCGCCGTGGCTGATCGGGTTCACCGTCTTCTTCGCGTACCCGATGGTCTCCACCGTGTACTTCTCGTTCATGAAGTACGACGGCTTCGGGGCCCCCACCTTCAACGGGCCGGACAACTGGACGTACGTCTTCAGCGACTACCCGATGTTCTGGCCGTCCCTGCGCAACACCCTGTGGCTGGTGCTCGTCATGGTCACCTGCCGGGTGGTGTTCGGCCTCGGTATCGGCATGCTGATCACGAAGATCAGGACGGGGACGGGGCTCTTCCGCACCTTGTTCTACCTGCCCTACCTGGCACCGCCGGTCGCCGCGACGCTGGCCTTCGTCTTCCTGCTCAACCCGGGGACGGGGCCCGTCAATTCGATCCTCGGCGACCTGGGGCTGCCGACGCCCGGCTGGTTCAACGACGCCTCCTTCTCGAAGCCGGCGCTCACCATGCTCGCGGTGTGGGGCATCGGCGACCTGATGGTGATCTTCATGGCCGCACTGCTCGACGTGCCGAAGGAGCAGTACGAGGCGGCCGAGCTGGACGGCGCGTCCGGATGGCAGAGGTTCCGCTTCGTCACGCTGCCGAACATCTCACCGATCGTGCTGTTCGCCGTGGTCACCGGGGTGATCCAGGCGATGCAGTACTACACCCAGCCGCTGGTGGCGGGGAAGGTCGCCTCGGGCGTGATCGGCGGCTCCGGGCAGCAGTTCGAACCGGGCTACCCGGACAAGTCGACCCTGACGCTTCCCCAGCTCGTCTACAACCTCGGCTTCCAGCGCTTCGACTACGGCTCCGCCTGCGTCGTCGCCCTCGTCCTGTTCGCCCTGGCCATGGCCTTCACCGCACTGCTGATGCGGGGCCGCAACAACCTGATCCAGGCCGGTGACTGAGCCATGACCCAGCTCCTCGACAAGCCAAGCCCGGTGCCGGCCACCGGCACCTCCACGCCGGCCCTGCGCACCGCCCGCCGCAGGGCACTCCTGCACTGGATCGCCGTCCACTCGCTGGGCATCGCGGCCGCGCTGTTCTTCGTGCTCCCGTTCGTGTTCGTCGTCCTGACGTCGCTGATGAGCGACCAGCAGGCGCTGACCCGCGACCTCACCCCCGACACCTGGGAGTGGGGCAACTACCGGCGGGTCCTCGACACCCCCGGCTTCCTCACCTGGTGGCGCAACACCCTGCTGTACGCGGGGGTCGGGACCCTCCTGACCGTCGTGTCATCGGTACCCGTCGCGTACGCGCTGGCCAAGTTCCGCTTCCGCGGTCGCAAGCTCTCGCTGATGCTCGTCATCTCGATGATGATGCTGCCGCCGCAGGTCGTCATCATCCCGATGTACCTGTTCTGGGCGAAGGAACTGGACCTGTCCGGAACGCTCTGGCCACTGATCATTCCGATGGCCTTCGGCGACGCGTTCTCCATCTTCCTGCTGCGGCAGTTCCTCCTCACCATCCCGGACGAGTACCTGGACGCGGCGAAGGTCGACGGGTGCGGCGAATTCCGCACCCTGGTCAGGGTCGTCCTGCCGATGGCCAAGCCCGGCATCGCGGCGATCGCCCTGTTCCAGTTCTTCGCCGCCTGGAACGACTACTTCGGACCGCAGATCTACGCCTCCGAGAACCCGGCCGCCTGGACACTCAGCTACGGCCTGGAATCCTTCAAGGGCGCACACCACACCGACTGGAACCTGACCATGGCCGCGACCGTTCTGGTCATGGCCCCCGTGATCGCCGTCTTCTTCTTCGCCCAGAAGGCATTCGTCGAGGGCGTCACACTGACCGGAGTAAAAGGCTGACATGAAGCTCGCAGTAGTGGGTGGCGGGTCCACCTACACACCTGAACTGATCGACGGATTCGCACGGTTGCGGGACACCCTGCCGGTGGAGGAGCTGGTGCTCATCGACCCGGCGGCCGACCGGCTGGAGCTCGTCGGCGGTCTCGCCCGGCGGATCTTCACCAAGCAGGCCCACGCCGGGAGGATCACCACCACGACCGACCTGGACGCCGGGGTGGACGGCGCCGACGCGGTCCTGCTCCAGCTGCGGGTCGGCGGACAGGCCGCCCGCGGCCAGGACGAGACGTGGCCACTGGAGTGCGGCTGCGTCGGACAGGAGACCACCGGGGCCGGCGGCCTCGCCAAGGCCCTTCGTACGGTGCCGGTCGTGCTCGACATCGCCGAGCGGGTCCGGCGCACGAATCCCGACGCCTGGATCATCGACTTCACCAACCCCGTCGGCATCGTGACCAGGGCGCTCCTGCAGGCCGGGCACAAGGCCGTCGGCCTGTGCAACGTGGCGATCGGCTTCCAGCGGAAGTTCGCGCGGCTGCTCGACGTCACCCCGGCCGAGGTGCACCTGGACCATGTCGGGCTCAACCACCTGTCGTGGGAGCTCGGGGTGCGGCTCGGCGGTCCGGACGGCGAGAACGTCCTGCCGAAGCTGCTCGCCGAGCACGGCGACACGATCGCCGACGATCTGCACATGCCCCGGCAGATCGTCGACCGGCTCGGTGTCGTCCCCTCGTACTACCTGCGGTACTTCTACGCGCACGACGAGGTCGTACGGGAGCTCGGCACGAAGCCCTCGCGGGCGGCCGAGGTCGCCGCGATGGAGAAGGAACTCCTGGCCATGTACGGCGATCCGGCACTGGACGAGAAACCCGCGCTGCTCGGCAGGCGCGGCGGCGCCTTCTACTCGGAGGCGGCCGTGGACCTGGCCGCCGCCCTGCTCGGCGGGGGCGGCTCCGCGGTACAGGTGGTCAACACGTACAACAACGGGACGCTCCCGTTCCTGCCGGACGACGCCGTGATCGAGGTGCAGGCCCGGGTGGACCGCACGGGTGCCACGCCGCTCGCGGTGCCGGCGCTCGACCCCCTCTACGCGGGACTGATCGCGAATGTGACGGCGTACGAGGACCTCGCCCTGGAAGCGGCGCTCCGGGGCGGCCGGGACCGCGTCTTCAAGGCGCTGCTCTCGCACCCGCTCATCGGCCAGTACGAGTACGCCGAGGCGCTCACCGACCGGCTGGTCGCGCACAACCGGGAGCACCTCGCGTGGGCGTGAACGCTTCGGTCGTCGCCATCGATGCGGGGAACAGCAAGACCGATGTGGCACTGATCGGCGAGGACGGCACGGTGCTGTCCACGGCCCGCGGAGGCGGCTTCCAGCCGCCGACGGTCGGCGTGGAGGCAGCGGTGGACGTGCTGGCCTCGGTGCTCGACGGGGCGCTCGCTGCGGCCGTCGAACCCGTCGGGAGCATCGGGCACGTGTCGGCGTGCCTGGCCAACGCCGATCTCCCCGTGGAGGAGGAGGAACTCACCCGGGCTCTGCTGGAGCGTGGGTGGGGCCGCACGGTGGAGGTGCGCAACGACACCTTCGCGATCCTGCGGGCGGGGGTCGACGAGCCACGCGGTGTGGCCGTGGTCTGCGGCGCCGGGATCAACTGCGTGGGCATGGTGCCGGACGGGCGTACCGCGCGCTTCCCCGCCATCGGCCGGATATCCGGTGACTGGGGCGGCGGTTCGGGGCTCGCCGAGGAGGCCATGTGGTTCGCGGCGCGGGCCGAGGACGGCCGTGGTGGGCCGACCGAGCTGGTCCGTACGCTGCCGGGGCACTTCGGGCTCGGCTCGGTGTACGAGCTGATCGAGGCACTGCACCGGGGGCGGATCCCGTACGAGCGGAGGCACGAGCTGACTCCGGTGCTTTTCGCGACGAGTACGGCCGGGGATCCGGTGGCGAGCGCCCTGGTGGACCGGCTGGCCGATGAGGTCGTCGCCCTGGCGTCGGTCGCACTGGGCCGACTGGAACTGCTGGACGAGGAGGTGCCGGTGGTGCTGGGCGGCAGTGTCCTCGCCGCGCGGCACACACGGCTGGACGAGCGGATCGCCGGGCTCCTGGCCGAACGCGCCCCCAAGGCGGTGGTCCGGGTGGTCTCGCAACCCCCTGTGCTGGGGGCCGCTCTGCTGGGTCTGGACCGCACGGGGGCGGCGCCGGAGGTGCACAGCAGGCTGCGTACGCACTACAACTGACGCACCGGTCGGACCTGATGGGGCGTCCGCGGCTCCGGCACCGCGAGACGCCCCGTCAGCACGGGAACCGATCAGATGTCCCGAACGTGTTCATGATGGGGAGATCGATCCGCTTCGGGGGATGCATCAGGAATTGCGCGGGGACTTGTCTTGATCGGGGGCGTTCGTCCTGATCCAATGCACCTGATCGACTTCGGGGATCGATGCGGGATCCAGGCATTCCTGGTGGATGCCGCTCCCTGCGGCCATACTTCTGGCCGGGTACCAGTCCTCCGATCGGCCGGGGGTCGGGGCCACCGTCAGTGACCGAGGGGGAGGTCAAGTGACATACCCGCCGAACGGGGACTCGCAGCGGGAGCGTGCGCCGGATCGCGAGGCGGCGGTGACGACCGTACCCACGCAGCGTCGTGGTGCCGGGGCGGTGGCCGCCGATCGGCTTCGCGCCGCGGCGATGACCGAGCCGGGCAGGCTGCAGATCATCGGTGCCGTACTGGCGCTGCTGGTCGTGGCGTTCGGGGCGGTCACGGCCCTGGAGGTCTCCGGGCGGGCCTCGGCCGCCGACGACGTGGTGACCCGCAGTCAGCCGCTCAGCGCGGACGCGGCGAGCATCTACCGTTCGCTCGCCGACGCGGACACGATGGCGGCGAGCGGCTTCCTGGCAGGTGCGCAGGAGCCCGAGGCAGTCCACGAGCAGTACGAGAAGGACATCAGGGAAGCCGCCAGGCTCCTGGTGAAGGCCGCGGCGAGCACCGACGCGTCGTCGTCGTCGTGGAACGAGATCACCACGCTCAACAAGCTGCTTCCCGAGTACACGGGTCTCATCGAGCGTGCCCGCGCCAACAACCGGCAGGGGCTGCCGCTCGGTGGCGCCTATCTCCGGTACGCGAACCAGAAGATGACGAACGAACTCCTCCCGGCAGCCGAGCGGTTGTACGCGGCGGAGACCGGCCGGCTCGGCACCGACTCGACCGACGCCCGGCAGTGGCCGTTCTTCTCCCTGGGTGCCGGGATCGTGGCACTGTCCGCACTGGTGTGGATGCAGCGGCGCAACTACCGCAGGACGAACCGTGTCCTCAACCGCGGGCTGCTCGCCGCGACCGCCGCGGCCACGGTGGTGCTGCTGTGGCTGGCCGTGGGACACACGGTGGCGCGGGCCGAACTGCGTGAGGCGATGGCCCACGGGCAGGAGTCCCTCGATGTCCTCAACAACGCGCGGATCAACTCGCTGAAGGCGCGCGCCAATGAGAACCTCACGCTGGTCGCCCGTGGCGCGGTCCTGACCGCCGACGGGCAGAAGGACAAGTACGAGACGGACTACAGCACGGGCATGAAGTCCCTCGGATCGCAGCTCAAGAGCGCCGAGAAGCTCGCCGACGACTCCCGGGGGAGCGATCCGGTGGCGAAGGCCATCAGCAGTGTGAACGAGTGGCAGGGCCGCCACAGGAAGGCCCGCGCGACGGACGACCAGGGCGACTACAACAGCGCCTTGCAGCAGATCATCGGTGCGAAGGGCTCCACGGGAGAGTGCTTCGAACTGGTGGACCGGGCGTTGCAGCAGGCGCTCGCCCATGAACAGGGCGAGTTCACCGCGGCGGCGAAGGACGGGCGCGGGGCGCTGGGCGGGATGCCGATCGGGGCAGCCGTCCTCGCCGTACTGGGTGCGGTAGCGGCGATCGCCGGGGTCAACCGCAGGCTCTCGGAGTACCGGTGAGAGGGGCAGCGATGACCAGGGCCGAGGTCTGGGCCGCCCGCGGCAGGCTGCGCGGCTGGGGAGGTGTGACAGGCATGGCGGTGGCCTGTGCCCTCACGGCCTCGCTCACCCTGCTGCCGCTGACGCACGGCGGGGGCTCCTCGGGCGGGCAGAGCACGGGGCAGGGGGCGACGTCGGCGGTGGCCGCCAAGGCCGAATCGTGCACGGATCCGGAGGCGAGCCTGGCGCCGTCGAGCGCGGACGGCCCGACCATCAAGAAGATCCGGGAGCGCGGGAAGCTGATCGCCGGTGTCGACCAGAACAGCTTCCAGTGGGGGTACCGCAATCCGGAGACGGAGTCCGGCACCCTCGAAGGCTTCGACATCGATCTGGTGCGGGCCATCGCGAAGGACATCCTCGGCGATCCGGACGCGGTGATCTTCCGCGCGATCCCCACGAACCAGCGCATCGCCGCGCTGGAGAACGACAGGGTGGACGTCGTCGTGCGGACGATGACGATCAACTGCAAGCGCCTGGAACAGGTCTCGTTCTCCACCGCCTACTTCCAGGCGGGCCAGCAGGTCCTGGCCCCCAAGGAGTCGACGATCACGGGGTACGACACGTCACTCGCCGGCAAGCGGGTCTGCACCGCCGAGGGCTCGACGGCGTACGAGGCGCTGGAGAAGGAGTCCTACGGTGCGACCTTCAAGGACGAGAACGACGGCACCGAGCAGGACCTGGACCAGCTGACCGTCCCCAACCAGCTGGACTGCCTGGTGCGGCTGCAGCTCGGCGAGGTGGACGCGGTCGTCACGGACAACGCGCTGGCGGCCGGCCAGGCCGCTCAGGACCCGGCGGTGGAGCTCAAGGGCGACAAGCCGTTCACCACCGAGTACTACGGCGTCGCGGCGAAGCTCGGGGCCGACGATCTCGTGGCCCGGGTCAACAAGGTGCTGGTCGACTATCGCCAGGGCGGTGCCGACAGCCCCTGGATGCGGTCGTACCGCACGTGGCTGGCTACGGGACTTCCCGGGATCACGGCGCCGCCGGCGCCCAAGTACCGGACCAACTGAACCGCCGGGCCGTGCCCGGCGCAAGAGCGGAGAGGTGATCGATGGGCGTCGCGGGATCCTTCCCCAGCTTCGCGGGGAGGCCCCCCGGCCCGGTCATGGACCGGGACGAGGCGGACCGTGCGCTGGCCCGGCTCGGTGCGGAGCACGAGGCGATCGAGACCTCGCTCCTCGCCCTGCAGGACCATGCCGGCCGCCGGCTCCTGGAGGGCGCCGATCTGACCGGTGTCACCAAGGACCGCTGGGCCTCCGCCGAGCAGTCGATCACCCTGTTGTGGGGGTACTTCGACGCCTACGCGGGGGCGCTCACCGCGGCCCGCGAGATCCGGTCCAGGCGCCGCTACCCCGGCAAGGACGACCTGGTGGCCCTCACCGAGCTGCTGCGCGGCGACGGTGTGACCGTGGCGAACGGGGCGTCGGTCAGCCCCGAGCCCGGGCTCACCGGTCCGGCCAGGCTCTCCGAGCGGTTCACGCTGGAGGAGCTCGTCGCCCGGATGAACGACCTGTACGCACGCTCGCTGGACATGGTCGTCGCCTCGGACTCCGTATGGTCGGCGCTGCCCGCCCGGATAGACCTGCTGGCCGCGGAGCTGCGCCGCACCCGCTCACTGGCGCACTCCGTCGGTGTGCGGCCCGGGGAGCATCCGGCGGGTGACGACCTGGAGTCGATCACCCAGGAGCTGACCACCCTGCGGGTGCAGGTGATCTCCGATCCGCTGGCGTTCTGGCTGCCGGGTCCCGGCAGCGCGGCGCCCGGCGGCGGGCGCCCCGACACCACGCGCTACGACCGGGCGGCCCGCGCCCTGGAGGACGTACGGCGGGAGATCGAGGCGGTGCTCGCGGTCCGGCAGGACGCCGAGCAGCGACTGGTCCAGCTCCGCGACGTGCTGTCGCGCGCCGACCGTACCCTCGCCGAGGCACGTTCGGCGCGCGGCGAGGTGCTGGCGAAGATCGCCGCCTCGGAGGTGCCCGCCGTCAGTGGCCCGTCGACGGCGTTGCAGGAGCGGCTGGCCGCGGCGTCGGAGTACCGCAGGCATGCCCAGTGGAACCGCCTCTCGCCGCTGCTCGACTCGCTGGAGCGGGAGGCCGAGGACGAACTGCTGCGCGCGCGGGAGTCCCTGACGTCCGTCACGGCGCCGCTCGCGGTCCGTGCGGAACTGCGGGGCAGGCTCGACGCGTACAAGGCGAAGGTGGCCCGGCACGGCATGGCGGAGGACCCGGTGCTGATCGAGCGGTACGACGCGGCGCGCCGGGTGCTGTGGAGCGCGCCGTGCGATCTGCGCGTCGCCGAACAGTCCGTGCTGCGGTATCAGCAGGCGGCAGCGGATCTGCTGACGCCGCACAGCCGGGACGGACAGGGCCGGGGCGAACAGGGGGAGACATCGTGAGTACGCAGTGCCGGCGCCCCGCGTGCGAGGGCAGTTACGAGGACATGGGCGGCGGTGAGGTGTACTGCGACACCTGCGGCCTCGCCCCGGTGGAGCCGCCTTCTGCGGCGCAGGAACCCAGGAGTCCGCGGTGCCAGCGCCCCGGCTGCGAGGGCAGCTACGAGGACATGGGCGGCGGTGAGCTGTACTGCGGCACCTGCGGCCTCGCCCCGGTCGTGTCCTCGACGGGCATGCTGAGCTCGCCGCCCACGGGGATCGCGGGCGGCGGCAGGGGAAGCAGCAGCAGCTCGCAGCGTTCGAGTTCGCGTGCGTCCTCGCGGTCCTCGTCCCGTTCGTCGACCTCGCGGCGTTCGGTCTCCGGACGGCTCTCCCGCTCGTTGTCGGGCGCCTCGGCGTCCCGTTCGGTGTCGGTGCGCTCCTCGGGCGCCTCGACGGGCGTCTCGAGCCGGGGCAGGCTGGGTGCCGGTCTGGTGCTCGTGCCGGATGTGCCGCGGCCCGATCCGCGGACCGCGGTCATGGAGAACCCCGAGGTCCCTGAGCGGAAGCGGTTCTGCTCCCGTTCCGACTGCGGCGGGCCGGTGGGCCGGGCCCGCGGCGAACGGCCGGGCCGGACCGAGGGGTTCTGCACCAAGTGCGGTCACCCCTACTCCTTCGTGCCGAAGCTGCAGAGCGGCGACATCGTCCACGGGCAGTACGAGGTCGCCGGCTGTCTGGCGCACGGCGGTCTCGGCTGGGTCTACCTCGCCGTGGACCGTGCCGTCTCCGACCGCTGGGTGGTCCTCAAGGGCCTGCTGGACACCGGTGACCAGGACGCGATGGCCGCGGCCATCTCCGAGCGGCGCTTCCTCGCGGAGATCGAGCACTCCAACATCGTCCGCATCTACAACTTCGTGGAGCACCTGGACCAGCGGACCGGCTCGCTCGACGGCTACATCGTGATGGAGTACGTCGGCGGCAAGGCGCTCAAGGAGATCGCCAACGACCGCCGCACACCGGCCGGGAAGCGGGATCCGCTGCCGGTCGAGCAGGCGTGCGCGTACGGCATCGAGGCGCTGGAGGCACTCGGCCATCTGCACAGCCGCAACCTCCTGTACTGCGACTTCAAGGTCGACAACGCGATCCAGACCGAGGACCAGCTCAAGCTGATCGACATGGGCGCCGTGCGGAGGATGGACGACGACGAGTCGGCCATCTACGGCACGGTCGGCTACCAGGCGCCGGAGGTGGCCGAGGTCGGCCCGTCCGTCGCCTCCGACCTGTACACGGTCGCGCGGACGCTGGCGGTGCTCACCTTCGACTTCCAGGGGTACACGAACGTCTTCGTGGACTCGCTGCCCGACCCGGACAACATCGAGGTGTTCCGGCGGTACGAGTCGTTCTACCGGCTGCTCGTGCGGGCCACGGACCCGGATCCGGCGAGACGGTTCGCCTCGGCCACCGAGATGGCCGAGCAGCTGACGGGCGTGCTCCGGGAGGTGGTGGCCCTTCAGACGGGGCGTCCGCGTCCGTCGCTCTCGACACTCTTCGGTACGGAACTGCGGGTCACGGACACCGCGTTGTTCGCGGAGCTGACGGACGAGGTGTCGCGGCTGGGCGTCCGGGTGGCTCCGGCCGGCGGCGGGCGCTTCGGGCTGCGGCGGAACGGCTCGGCCGTGCCCCCCGCACAGGGGGCGATGGCGACCGCTGTGGCCGGCGCGCTGCCGGTCGGCACCCGGCCCGCGGGCGCCACGGGGGCACCGGCCGCCACCCCGTGGAGCTCTCCGGGCGCCGGTGCGGTGTACGCGCCCGACACCCATGTCCGGGCCGGCGGGGGCGGCCCGTCGGGCGGCGGGGGGAGCGCGCTCCCGTACGCCCCGGCGCAGCCGGCTGTTCCGGCCCCGCGCGCGGCGGTCCCGGATCCTCCCGTCATGTTCCCGGGGGCGTACACCGGCCGGTCGGGGCCCCGGCTCGCGGTCTTCGACGCGCGGGCGACCTCGCTCGCCCTGCCGGTCCCCCGGGTCGACGCGAACGATCCCAACGCCGGTTTCCTCGCAGGGCTGATGACGTCGGCACCCGCCGAACTGATCTCCGCTCTGCAGACCGTGCCCGCCGCGTCGCTGGAGACCCGGCTGCGCGAGCTGCGCGCCCGCCTGGAGATGAACGAACTCGGCGCCGGCGCCCAGGCACTGGCGGCGCTGGAGGCCGTGCACCCGGACGACTGGCGGGTGGTCTGGTACCGCGGTGTCACCTCACTGGTGACCGGCGACAACGAGATCGCGGCGCTGTCCTTCGACGCGGTCTACGACGCGTTCCCCGGTGAGCCCGCGCCGAAGCTGGCTCTGGGGATCTGTGCGGAGGTGCTGGGCCAGCTGGACAATGCCGCGGAGTACTACCGCCTGGTGTGGGCGACCGATCCGAGCTTCGTCAGCGCCGCGTTCGGGCTCGCCCGGGTGCAGATCGCCGCGGGTGACCGGGTCGGGGCGGTACGGACCCTGGAGTCCGTACCGGAGTCGTCGATCCACTACACGGCTGCGCGGGTGGCGGCGGTGCGGGCCAGGCTGCGCGAGCGGCTCCCGCAGGATCCGCTGATCGATGATCTCCACGCCGCGGCGGACCAGGTGACCTCGCTCAAGGGCTACGGGCTGGACGCGGTCCGGCGCGAGCAGTTGTCGACCGAGGTGCTGGGGACGGCACTTGACTGGGTACTCTCCGGTAGTCCCACAGCTCAGTCACCGGCCACGGCCTCCCCCGCGACCGCGGGACCGAGGACGCTGCTGGACAGTGAGCTGGACGAGCGAGGCCTCAGGTTCGGTCTCGAACGCTCGTACCGGATGCTCGCCCGGCTCGCGCAGCGGGGCGACGAGAGGATCGAACTGGTGGAGCGGGCCAACCGTTTCCGCCCCCGGACCTGGGTGTGAAGATGTCACAGATCCACCAGCAGGCGTCCTTGCCGGGGTGCCCCAGCTGTGAGGAACCGCTGGAGTCGGGCGACCTGTTCTGCGGGGCGTGCGGGTACGACCTCTCGGCCGTGCCCGCCCCGCCGGGCGACCGTCCGACGGTCGCCATCACCGTCCCCGCGCAGAGCGCGGGCGCCGGTCCGGTGGAATGGCCGCCCGCTTCCGAGGTCGACAGCTCGGACCTGCCCGCGCCGACGCACCGTCCTGCCGACCTTCCGGGCCTGGATTCGGGCGGGAAGCCCCTGCCGACCACGGCCCCCTCGGCCGTCCGCTTCGACGAACCCGACGCCCCCGCCGCGGAGCACCCGGACGCGAACCGCCCCGACGTGGACCGCCCCGACGCCGCCTCGGGCGACTTCGAGCTGGCTGCTCCCGGGCCGGCGGCACCCGACCCCCGGACCTCGGAGCATTCCGGTGCCGGTGTCCCGGTCGGCGTCAAGGTCTGTGTGGCGTGCCGCTCAGGTCACGTGGACACCGACGGCTACTGCGAGAACTGCGGCCACGCCCAGCCCCGCGAGCGCGACCACATGGAGCAGGAGCTCGGTTCCGTGGCGGCTGTCAGCGACCGCGGCCTGCGCCATCACCGCAACGAGGACGCGTTCGCGGTGTCCTCCACCGCGCTGCCGGACGGGTCACCGGCCGTCGTGGCGATCGTGTGCGACGGAGTGTCGTCGGCGAGCCGGCCGGACGAGGCCTCGGCCGCGGCCGCGACCGCCGCCAACGAGGCACTGTT
This sequence comes from Streptomyces sp. NBC_00887, assembly GCF_045207585.1. Lineage (NCBI taxonomy): Bacteria > Bacillati > Actinomycetota > Actinomycetes > Kitasatosporales > Streptomycetaceae > Streptomyces > Streptomyces sp. NBC_00887. Next base: position 7,197,552 of record NZ_CP108788.1, on the reverse strand, counting down.
GGAGTCGCTGCCGCGGGGCACGCATCCGCAGCAGGCGATGCACGAGGCGATTCTTGCCGCCTCCGAGGCGGTCAACTCCCTGGCGCAGGAGCCCGGTCGTGCGATGGAGCACGATCCGCACCGTCATCAGAACGCCCCGGCCTGCACGCTGGTCGGCGCGATCATGGCGGGCGGCCTGCTGGTCGTCGGGTGGGTCGGTGACAGCCGTGTCTACTGGGTGCCCGAGGACCGCACGAATCCGCCCGCCCGGCTCACCGAGGACGACTCGTGGGCCGCGCAGATGGTGGCGACGGGCCTGATGAACGAGGCGGAGGCGTACGCCGACGAGCGCGCGCACGCCATCACGGGCTGGCTCGGCGCCGACGCGTACGAGCTGGAGCCGCACACCGCTTCCTTCAAACCGGACCGGCCCGGTCTGGTGGTGGTGTGCACCGACGGATTGTGGAACTACGCCGAGTCGGCGGTGGAGATGGCCACGGCCGTGCCGCCCGAGGCGTACGAACGGCCGCTGCACGGAGCCCAGGTACTCGTCGGTCATGCGCTCGACGGCGGGGGCCACGACAACGTAACAGTGGCCCTGCTCCCGTTCGCCGTGCCGACGCAAGGGGCAGGATCGGCCTACAGCACCGCCTGAGCCGCGTTCGGTCCGCCGGTCACCGTCGGTCCACCTGTCACTCCGTACTGCCAGCCGTCTTCCGCCCTCTCCTCACCCTTCCAGTTCTTCTTGCCCCTCCCGTCCTGAACTCTGTCCGCATATCTGTCTTCATCTGACATACGTGGATCCTCAAGGAGCCGATCAGATGGCCAACTTCTCCAAGTCGAACGTGCCGCAGTTCTCCGTCGAGGTGTACCAGAACGAATATCTGCCCGAGGGCGGGCGCGAGGTCAACGCGATCGTCACCGTGACCTCGACGGGCGGTGGCACCACCGGCCGTGTGCCGCTGACCGGTGCGTCCGCGGCGGCCGTGCACACCCCGGGACAGGCGCCGGACGCCGCGGTGGTGCTCATGGTCGACTGTTCCGGCTCGATGGAGTACCCGCCGACCAAGATGCGCAACGCCCGAGACGCGACGGCGGCGGCCATCGACACCCTGCGGGACGGCACGCAGTTCGCGGTGGTCGCCGGAACCCATGTGGCCAAGGATGTGTACCCGGGCGACGGACGGCTCGCGACCGCCGACGCGCAGACGAAGGCCCAGGCGAAGGACGCCCTGCGGCGGCTGAGTTCGGGCGGCGGTACGGCGATCGGTACGTGGCTGCGGCTGGCCGACCGGCTGCTGGGCGCGGCCGATGTGGACATCAGGCACGGCATCCTGCTCACCGACGGCCGTAACGAGCACGAGTCGCCGGAGGACCTGCGGGCGGCCCTGGACGCGTGTGCGGGCCGCTTCACCTGTGACGCCCGCGGGGTGGGCACCGACTGGGAAGTGAAAGAGGTCACAGCCATCGCCTCCGCGCTGCTCGGCACGGCGGACATCGTCGCCGACCCGGCGGGACTCGCCGCGGACTTCACGCAGATGATGGAGAACGCGATGGGCAAGGAGGTCGCGGACGTGGCGCTGCGGCTCTGGACGCCCGTCGGGGTCGAGATCGGCTTCGTCAAGCAGGTGGCCCCCACGGTCGCCGAACTGACCGACCGCCGCACGGTGGCGGGCCCCCGCGCCGGGGACTATCCGACGGGCTCCTGGGGCGACGAGTCCCGGGATTATCACGTGTGTGTACGGGTTCCCGAGGCGGGCATCGGCCAGGAGATGCTGGCGGCCCGGGTCTCGCTGATCCTTCCCGCCCCCTCGGCCGGCGAGGCCCCGCAGACCCTGTCCCAGGGCCTCGTACGGGCGGTCTGGACGGACGACATGGCGGCGTCCACGTCCATCAACCCGCAGGTTGCCCACTACACAGGTCAGGCAGAACTGGCGCAAGTCATCCAACAGGGCCTGGACGCGCGCAAATCGGGAGACTTCGACGGCGCGACGGCGAAACTCGGCCGTGCGGTGCAGCTCGCATCGGCCTCCGGAAACGCGGATACTGCGAAACTGCTTTCGAAGGTGGTCGACGTTGTCGATGCAGCGACCGGTACTGTGCGACTGAAAGCGAGGGTGGCGGAAGCGGACGAGATGACACTCGAAACACGCTCCACCAAGACCGTTCGCGTCAAGAAATAACAGTACGTACGACAGCGAATCAGCCGTGCGGAGGCCACCCGGCCGACCGGACGGCGCACCTACGAGCATGACGGCCTCCGGGCCGGACGAGGAGAGGGGGAAGCGCCGACATGCCGACCTGCCCGAACGGACACCAGTCGGGTTCCGAGGACTGGTGCGAGGTCTGCGGACATCGCATGGCCGGGGCGGGCGCGCCCGCGGGCGCTGTCCCCCCGCCGCCTCCCCCGCCGCCCGCGCCCGGTTACGGGTACCCGCAGGGTCCCGGGGAGCCGACCGCCCAGGCCGAGCTCTGCCCGCAGTGCCGCACCCCGCGTGAACCGATGGCGCCGTTCTGTGAGGAGTGCCGCTGGAACTTCCTCACGAACACGGCGACGTCGTACACCCCGCTCGCCCCGCAGGGTGGCGTCGGGGGCCCGGTCCCCGGGCTGAATCTGCCGCCCGGCTTCCAGGCCCAGCAGGGCCCGCAGCAGCACGACCCGTTCGAGTACCAGAGCTCGCGGCCCTCGCAGATGAACCGGCCCGCCGAGCCGCTCTCACCGGAGCAGGCAGGCCGGCCGGGCCCGCCACCTCCCCCGTCGTTCCAGCAGGGCCCGCCGCCCCCGCCCTCCTTCCAGCAGCAGTCGTCGTCCCCCTTCGAGCGACAGGGGCAGCAGGGTCAGCCCGGGCAGCCCTCGCCGTTCGAGCCTCAGGGACAGCAGGGACAGCAGGGGCAGTCGGGGCCTCAGGGACAGCAGGGTCACCCTTCGCCGTTCGAGCCGCAGCACCAGGGTCCGCCGTCGCCCCCGTCGTTCCAGCAGCAGTCCGCGCCGCCGCATCCGCAGGCTCCGCAGCCCGGCGGGGACGACTGGATGCTGCCGCCGCCCTCGCAGCAGCAGCAACCCCCGCAGGGCTTCCAGCAGGGACCGCAGACGCCGCAGGCCCCGCAGCAGCAGCTCTTCCCCGGCCAGGGACCCGGTCAGGCTCAGGGACAGGGCCCCGTCCCCGGCCAGAACCGGCAGCCGGTCAGCTGGTCGGCCGTGATCGCCCCGGACCGCGAGTACTTCCTGGCGATGATGCAGCGCAGCGGCCCCGAGGCGACCGGACTCAACCTGCCCGCGTACTCCCCGGAGCAGCACCTTCCGCTCACCGGCAGCCAGATCACGATCGGCCGCCGCCGGCACAGCACCGGCGAGTCCCCCGACATCGATCTCGCCGTGCCGCCGGAGGACCCGGGCGTCTCGCACCAGCACGCCGTGCTGGTGCAGCAGCCGGACGGCAGCTGGGCAGTCGTCGACCAGAACTCCACCAACGGCACGACGCTCAACGGCGCCGAGGATCCGATCCAGCCCTATGTGCCCGTCCCGCTCCAGGACGGCGACCAGGTGCATGTCGGGGCCTGGACGACGATCACGGTGCGCCGCGACTGAGCCGGTTCCCACCCGCCGGGTACCGGGGTCCTAGGACTCCGGTACCCGGTCGGCGCGTCTGCGACCATGGACGGGTGACAGAGATTCCGCGCGACACGCTTCAGGAGCAGACCTTCTACGAGCAGGTCGGCGGCGAGGAGACCTTCCGGCGCCTGGTCCACCGCTTCTACCAGGGGGTCGCGGACGACCCGCTGCTGAGGCCGATGTACCCGGAGGTGGATCTGGGTCCGGCCGAGGAGCGGTTCACCCTGTTCCTCATGCAGTACTGGGGCGGCCCGCGCACCTACAGCGACGAGCGGGGCCACCCCCGGCTGCGGATGCGGCACGTTCCGTTCCGGGTGGACCGTGCGGCGCACGACGCCTGGCTCGGCCATATGCGGGTGGCGCTCGACGAGCTCGGGCTGTCCCCCGCGCACGAGCGGCAGTTGTGGGACTACCTCACGTACGCAGCCGCCTCGATGATCAACACCGAGGGCTGAAGACCCCCTCACCGCGCACGTGCGGAATCCGGTGCTCCGCCGCCGGATAACGGTCACGATCCCATCAATAGCGACCGCAAGCGGTTTCCAGGAGCCCGTGCACTCTGAAAGCATCCTGGGAACGTCGGGGGGCGTGCGGCTGCTGAGGGTTCGGGGGATCGGGTGACGGGGTTCGTCTTTCTGCGTGTGCGTGCGCACCGGCTGCTTCTCGCGGCCGCCCTCCTGGCCGTGCTGCTCACCACCTGTGTGCTGGCCGCTCTGACCGCCTTCTCCGGTTCCGTCGGGGACGCCGCCCTGCGGCACACGCTGACCCACCGCTCCGCCGAGTCCGCCTCGCTGTCCGTGTCCGCCGAGGTGGACCGCGAGCGGCGTGAGGAGGCCGACGAGACGGTCCGCAGGGCGGCCCGCGCGACGTTCGACGGGCTGCCGGTGACCGTACGGACGCTGGAGACCTCGGGGCCGTACGCGCTGCCGCGGGGCCTCCAGGATCCGGCCGGGCGGCGCGGCGAACCCGACCTCACGCACCTCGCTTCGCTCGACCGCAGCCGCGTCCGCCTCGCCGAGGGGCGCATGCCTGTCGCCGGAGCCGGTGACGCTGCCGGGCCGGTGCAGGTCGCGCTCCCCCGTACCGCCGCGGAGGCACTGAAGCTGAAGCCCGGCGCGCGTCTCACCCTCGCCGACCGGCTGGGCGGGGCACCGCTCCAGGTCGAGATCACCGGTCTGTACGAGGTGTCCGACCAGGCCGACCCGTACTGGCGGTTGGACGCGCTCGGCGGGCGCGGGGTCCGCAAGGTCGTTTTCACCACGTACGGTCCGCTGCTCGCCGACCCTGCGGTGCTCACCTCCGGCCGGCTCAGTCCCGGCGGGGTGTCCTGGCTGGCCGGCGCCGACTTCCGTACGGTGACCACCGGCCGGACCGGGGACCTGCACCGCACCTCGACGGACGGTCCGAAGGCGCTGTCGGCCGCCCCTGTGTTCGACGGCGGGGTCACGGTGCGGACCTCACTGCCCACCGTCCTCGAACAGATCGACCGGGCGCTGCTGGTGTCCCGCTCGACGATCATGATCGTCGCCGTCCAGCTGGTCCTGCTCGCGGGTTACGCCCTGCTGCTCGTGGCCCGGCTCCTGAGCAGCGAGCGAGCCGGCGAGACCGAACTGCTGCGGGCCCGGGGCGGCTCGCGGGGCCGGATAGCCTCGCTGGCCGCGACCGAGGCACTGCTGCTCGCCGCGCCGGCCGCTCTCGTCTCCCCGCTGCTCGCCGGACCGCTGACCCGGCTGCTCGCGGACCGGAGCGGGCTGACCCGGATCGGCCTGCGGCTCGGCGACGGTGTGACCGGCTCGGTGTGGCTGGTGGCCGCCGCCGTCGCCCTGGCTTGCGCGCTGGCCGTGGTGGCACCGGCGCTGGCCGCGAGTGCGGGCGGGCGGCGGGGCTCCCGCGCCGCGGCGCTGCCCACTGCGGTGCGCGCGGGCGCCGACCTCGGGCTGCTGCTGGTCGCCGCTGTGGCGTACTGGCAGCTCGACCGGCAGACCGGGTTGTCCGGCAGCGGTGCGCTCAGTGGCGACCGGGAGGGCGATCTCGGCATCGATCCGCTGCTGGTCGCCGCGCCCGCGCTCGCCCTCCTCGCGGGAACCGTACTGACTCTGCGGCTGCTGCCACCTGCGGCGAGGCTCGCGGAGCGCCGTGCGGCGGGCGGGCGGGGACTGTCCTCGGCGCTGGCCGGCTGGCAGTTCAGCCGCCGTCCCCTGCGTGGTGCGGGGCCGGTACTGCTGCTGGTGCTGGCCGTGGCGACGGGCATGCTGGCCATCGGCCAGGCCGCCTCGTGGGACCGCTCGCAGAGCGACCAGGCCGACTTCCGGTCCGGTGCTTCGGTACGGATCGTGGCGGGGCTCGGCAACGACCCGGCGAAGGCGGCGCCGTACACGGATCTGCCCGGCGTGCGCGAGGCGGCTCCGGCGTTCCGTGCGACGGCCGAGCTGTCCGGCGGGCGGACGGCCGAGGTGCTGGCGCTGGACACCGCGCACGCGGACGAGCGGATGCTGATGCGGAGGGACCTCGCGGGCTCGGCACCACAGAAGGTGTTCGACGCGATCACCCCGCCGAAGGCTGCGCGTACCGGGGTGACGCTGCCGAAGGGCAGCACACGTGCGGTGTTCGATCTCCGGATCCTCGACGAAGCGGCGCCCGGGGTGAGGAAGCCCGCCGGTTCGGCTCCGCTGGTGAGCGTTCTTCTGGAGGACCGCTACGGCATCGGCTACCGGATCGGTGCCGGAGCCGTTCCCGTCGACGGGCGCGAGCACACCGTCTCCGTCCCCGTGTCGCCGTCGGGCGAACTGGCCGTGACCGGCTTCGAGGTGGACGGCGATGTGCCCGCGGACCGCGCCGAGAGACGACTGGTCTCGGTGACGGGGCTCAGGGCGCGGACCGGCAGTGGGAGCGAGGAGCCGGTTCCGGTCCCTGACGGGGTCCGCTGGCGGGCTGCCACGACCGTGACCGAAGCCGGGGAGGTGAGGCCGGGCGAGACACCGCGGACGGTGACCGGCTCGGGTGCCGCGCCCTCCTTCAGGTACGGCACCGGGGCCGTCCTGACGCCGGAGCCGTTCTTCGGCGGCGGCCCGGTCGGCACGCTCCGGATCACCGCGATCCGTGCACCGGCTCCGGCGCTGAAGGCGGTGGCGACCGACGCGTATCTGACGTACTCGGGGGCGAAGCTGGGCCAGGACGTCGACCTCACGCTGGCGGGCCAGACGGTCCGGGTGACCCTGGCGAAGGCGGTGCGGCAGCTGCCCACCACAGGTGCTCCCGTGGCCGTGAGCGGTGCGGAGTCGTCGACGAAGCCCGGCGGGAGCCTGCTCCTGGACCTCAGGGCCGTGTCCGAGGTGCTCGCCCACCGGTCCGGAGCCGCCCTGGCGCCCACCGAGTGGTGGCTGAGCACGGCACCCGGCGACGGGCCTGACGTGGCGGCCGAGCTGCGCAAGCTGCCGGGTACGGACCCGGCCCAGGTGCTGGTGCGCGACGAGACGGCCCAGGAACTGGCGGACGACCCGCTGGGAGCGGGTCCGCAGTCCGCGCTGCTGGCGGTCGCCGCGGTCGCCGCCGCGCTGGCCGCAGTCGGCTACGCGGTCGGCCTCGTGGGCTCGCAGCGCGAACGGTCCGCCGAGTTCGCGGTGTTGCGTGCCCTGGGCACGCCCCGCCGCAGGCTGGCCCGGATGGTCGCCGCGGAGCAGGGGATCCTGATCGCCGTCGCGCTACTGATCGGGCTCGCTCTGGGGGCTGTACTGACCAGGGCCGTGGTGCCGCTCGTGGTGCTGACGGGCCGGGCGGCGCGGCCGGTGCCTGATGTCCTGGTGCTGCTTCCTGCCGGTCAGGTCGCCGTGCTGCTGGCCGCCGTGGCGGCGTTCCCGCTGCTGATCGTGGCCGCCATCACGCTGAGGCGGGCCGACCCCGCCGTTTCGCTGCGCCACCAGGGGGACAACTGACATGACCGCCGCCAAGATTCCGGCCGCCTGCGCCCCGTGGGTCCGTACGCGGCTGCGTACCGCCCCGGGGATCAGCGCCGCCCTCGCGGTCCTGGTGTTCCTGACGGCGTTCCTCGCCGCCGCGTTCCCGCGTTCCGTGGACGCGTACGAAGCGAAGGCACTGCGCCACGACATCGGCACCGCGTCACCCGGGCTGAGCGTGCTCGAGGTGACCACGCCCCCGCCCTCGCTCGCCGCACCGCGTGCGGTGCGCGAGCAGTCCATGCGTGAGGAGGCGCTGGCCGGAGTCGACCGCGCGCTGGTGAAGGGCCTTCCCTCACCCGTACGGGCCGATCTGCCGCGCTCCTCCTACGGGGTGCACACGTCGAAGCCGATCGTCGCGCAGGAGGCCTGGCTGCCCCGCCCGGACGCGATGCCCGCCAAGCTGTTCTACGCGGCCCCGTCGGCGCTCCGCGAGCACAGCAGGCTGGCCGAAGGCGGCTGGCCCGTCGCACGCGGCGAGGTGACAGCCGCCACCCGTGAGGTGGAGGCGGCCGTCACCGAGGAAACCGCTGCGGAACTGAAGATGAAGGTGGGCTCCACCCTCTCGGTGCCCACCCAGGGCGGGAAGTCGCTGACCGTACGCATCACGGGGCTCGTGACCCCGCTGCAGCCGAAGAGCGGCTACTGGTCGGTCGACCCCCTCCACCGTGCCCCGTCCCTGGTCGCGGACCCGGGTTCCCGGACGCCGGTCTTCTACTGGCAGGGGACGCTCCTCCTGGCTCCCGACACCGGACCGGCGCTGCTGGACACGGCGGGCGAGCCGGAGCTCTACTGGCGCGTCGCCCCGGACCCCTCCGGACTCACCGCCGCCGACGCCCCCCGCCTCCGGGACGCGGTCGCCTCGCTGGAGAACGGCCCCGAGCTGCTGGAACTGCGCACGCTGGCCGGGCCCAACACGACGCTCACCACGGATCTGGACGCCATTCTCGACGCCTACACGTCGATGCGTGCGGCGATCAGCCCCGTCGTCACGGTCGCGGCCGTGGGGATCGGAGCGGTGGCCGCCGTGGTCCTGCTGATGACCGGCGGGCTGATCGGCGCCCGCCGCCACGGCGAACTCGCCCTGCTGCGCTCCCGGGGCGGCTCGCTGCGGGGCATCGGCGGTCGGCTGCTGGCCGAGACCGCGGTGGCCGTCCTGCCCGCGGCGGCGCTCGGGCTGCTGCCGGCCGTCCTCGTCATCGTCATCGGCGAGGCCCGCTGGTGGCCCTCCGTCGTCGGTGCCGCCTCGGTCGCGGTCCTGGTCTGCGTGGCGCTGCCGCTCCGCACGACGCTGTACCACCGCAGGCCGCTGCTGCACGGCGCCCGCGAGGACGTCGTGAACGCCAAGCCGTCGCGGCGGCGTACGGTCGCCGAACTGACCCTGCTCGTCCTGGCGGTCGGCGCGGTCGCCGCCCTGCGCCGGCGGGGTACGACAACGGGCTCGGACGCCGATCTGCTGGTCAGCTCGGCCCCCGTCCTGGTGGGGCTGATCGCCGCTCTCGTTCTCGTACGGCTCTATCCGCTGCCGCTGCGGCTGGCGGCCCGCCCTGTCGCGCGGCTGCGCGGAGCGGTCGGCTTCCTGTCGCTGGCCCGGGCCGGCCGGACCGGCGCGAGCGGCACCCTGCCGCTGCTGGCCCTGCTGATCGCTTTGACGACGGCGGCCTTCGGTGGTTCGGTGCTGGCCGGGGTCGCCGACGCGCGGGACGCCGCGGCACTGCGGGCGGTCGGTGCCGACGCCCGGATCAGCGGCGAGAACGTCGGGCTGACGGCGGTCCCGGACAGCCTGGTCCGCTCGGTGCGGGGCATGGACGGTGTCCGGGACGTGGCGGCCGTACGCATCGAGTACAGCGTTCCGCTGGCCGCCGACCTGGACGTCAGAGGGGACACCGAACGGGCGACACTGCTGGGCGTGGAGCCGGGTTCGTACGCCCGGCTGGCCGGGGAATCGGGTCAGCCGGCGTTGCCCGTCGGCCTGCTGAAGGCCCGCCGGGAACAGGGCGACGTACTGCCGGCGATCGCCTCCCCCGAGGTGGCGGAACTGCTCGGCGACGAGCCGCACACGATCCGGTCGGAGGGCGGGGACATCACGGTGCGGGTCGCCGCCGTCCGCTCGCGCACGTCCGCGGTGACCGATTCCGGCTTCCTGATCGTCGACTCCGCGGGGCTCCCGACGCGGCAGCCCACGACCCTGATGGTCACGGGCGCGGCGGCGGACGGCGAGGAGCTGCGGGCCGCCGCGCAGGGCGCGGGCCAGTTCACCGTCCGGCTGCGCTCGGAGGAGCGCAAGGCGTTCGTCGACACCCCGATGCAGTCGGGCGCCGAGCGGATCTACGGGGCGGCTGTCGCGGCGGGCGCCGGATACGCGCTGCTCGCCGTGCTCCTCTCCCTGCTGCAGACCGCACCGGAGCGCAGGACGCTGCTGGCCCGGCTGCGCACCATGGGGCTCACCACCCGGCAGGGCCGGCGGCTGCTCGCGTTCGAGGCCATGCCGCAGGCGCTGCTGGCCGCGTTCGGCGGGCTCCTCGTCGGCTGGACGACCATCGCCCTGCTGGCACCCGGAGTCGACCTGGCCGCGCTGGCGCTGGCGGGCGGGGAATCCGGATCATCGAACGCCGCTTCACTGCGGGCCGACCTCTGGTCGCTGGCCCTTCCGGCGCTGGGGGTGGTCGTCCTCGCCGCAGCCGTGGCCGGCGTCCAGGCCTGGTGGGCGAGCCGCCGTGGATCGATCAAGGAACTCAGGGCAGGAGACACCCGATGACGTCGTCGACAGAGACCACCCTGGCGGAGCTCGAACAGCGGGCCTCCGCACGCCGCGACCGGCCGTCGTACGGGCATGACGCGCTGATCGCCTGCGACCGGCTGGTGCGCATCTTCTCCACGGACGGGGTGGAGGTGCAGGCCCTGCAGGGGCTCGACCTGCTCGTCACCGAGGGCGAGTTGATGGCGCTGGTGGGCGCCTCCGGCAGCGGGAAGTCCACCCTGATGAACATCCTGGCGGGTCTCGACGTGCCCACCGCCGGGTCGGCGAAGGTCGCGGGCTGCGATCTGCTGGCGATGGGGTCGAAGGAGCGCCTGCGCTACCGCCGCGATGTGGTCGGCTTCGTCTGGCAGCAGACCTCCCGCAACCTGCTGTCGTATCTGACCGCCGTTCAGAACATCACCCTCCCGATGCAGCTGCGCGGCGGCGGCCGGAACCGTGAACGGGCCGCGCGTGCCGAGTCGTTGCTGCAGATGCTCGATGTCGCGGACTGCCGCGACCGGCGTCCCGCGCAGATGTCCGGGGGCCAGCAGCAGCGGGTGGCCATCGCGGTGGCCCTGGCCAACAACCCGTCGGTGCTGCTGGCCGACGAGCCGACCGGTGAGCTGGACTCGGCCACCGGTGAGCAGGTGTTCGCGGCGTTCCGCCGTGCCAACGAGGAGCTCGGTACCACGATCGTGATCGTCACCCATGACCTCGCGGTGGCGGGCGAGGTACGCCGCACGGTCGCGATCCGTGACGGCCGTACGTCCTCCGAGGTGTTGCGGCGCACGGAGGTCGACGCGGCGACGGGCCAGGAGTCGCAGGTGGCGCGGGAGTACGCGATGCTCGACCGGGCGGGCCGGCTGCAGTTGCCCGCCGACTACACCGAGGCGCTGGGCATGGAGCACCGGGTGATGCTGGAGCTGGAACAGGACCACATCGGGGTGTGGCCGGACGGACCGAAGGACACACCGGCGGAGTAGTGCGCGGGCTCAGGCCCTCTGGACCGTCACCGCGAGGTTGCCGAGTCCGCCGCCCGCGCCCCTCAGGGCGATCGAGCCGAACGGGGTGCGCAGCCGCAGCCACGATCCGGCACCGAGCAGCGCGACGGGGAAGTCCGGGGCAGGCTTCAGGAAGCCCAGGGACTGGGCGGCGTGGACGGCGCGCAGGGGGAGTTCGGTGTCGCCGACCGTGCGGGACCAGATGTCGCGTCCGATCAGATCGCGTTCCGCCCGGGTACGGCGGTCCTCGGGCAGCGCCTCGTCACGCGCCCGGAACTCCGCGACGGCCTCGGTCAGCGCGGCGCGAAGGACCAACGGCCCCGGCAGTCCGGGCCGTTCCTCCCAGCCGCGGCGCGGCGGCAGCACTCCGGTCCACGGCGGACCGGTCACGGGTGCGGGCAGGGCGCCCGATCCGGCGCTCACCTCGTCGCTCTCCCCGGTGTCCAGGGATTCGAGGAGCTCACCGGCCGAGACGGTGGTGTCGAAGTCGTGCGTGCCGGACAGCCGGGCCGTACGGATCGCGAGGACCTCGAACGACGGCGGCCGGCCGAACACCGCCAGCGCGCCGCCGCCCGCCTGGAGGCGGACAGCGGCGGCCCGGTCGTAGTGGAGCAGCCGGCCGAGGAAGGCGGCGAGATCCGCCGCCTCCCTCGCGTCGGCGAACTGCAGAGACCGTACGGGCACCGTCATGCGGCGGCAGGTTCCTGATCGAGGTATTCCTGCAGGAAGAGCTTCTCCTCGGCGGTGATCCGCCGGGGCCGCTCCTCCACCAGGTTGTAGGGCACGACTATCGTCGACGCCCGTACGTAGACCTGTTCGGGGTCCTTGATCTCGTAGGCGATCGTCAGCGACGCGGCACCGATCTTCGTCACCCACGACTCGACGGTCACCGGCGCGTGCCGGTGGACCAGCGGTCGCACGTAGTCGATCTCGTGCCGTGCCACGACGGACCCGCCGGCGAAGGACGGCGAACCGTCCCCCGGCGCCAGCCGGAACATGAAGTCGATGCGCGCCTCCTCCAGGTAGCGGAGGAAGACCACGTTGTTCACGTGGCCGAAGGCATCCATGTCCGACCAGCGCAGCGGGCAGCTGTAGATGTGACGAGCCACGATCAGCCTCGCGTGAGCTTCTTGTACGTGGCACGGTGCGGACGGGCCGCGTCCGCGCCCAGGCGCTCGATCTTGTTCTTCTCGTACGACTCGAAGTTGCCCTCGAACCAGTACCACTTGGAGTCGCCCTCGTACGCCAGGATGTGCGTGGCGACTCGGTCCAGGAACCAGCGGTCGTGGGAGATGACCACGGCCGCACCGGGGAACTCCAGCAGCGCGTTCTCGAGCGAGGACAGGGTCTCGACGTCGAGGTCGTTGGTGGGTTCGTCGAGGAGCAGCAGGTTGCCGCCCTCCTTGAGCGTCAGCGCCAGGTTGAGGCGGTTGCGCTCACCACCGGACAGGACGCCGGCCGGCTTCTGCTGGTCCGGGCCCTTGAAGCCGAACGCGGAGACGTACGCCCGCGAGGGCATCTCGACCTGGCCGACGTTGATGTAGTCCAGCTCGTCCGACACGACGGCCCAGAGGGTCTTCTTCGGGTCGATGTTGGCGCGGGACTGGTCGACGTAGGAGATCTTGACCGTGTCGCCGACCTTGATGGCGCCGGAGTCCGGCGTCTCCAGGCCCTGGATCATCTTGAACAGCGTGGTCTTGCCCGCGCCGTTCGGGCCGATGATGCCGACGATGCCGTTGCGGGGCAGCGTGAAGGACAGGTCGTCGATGAGGACCTTGTCGCCGAAGGCCTTCGAGAGGTTCTCGACCTCGACGACGATGGAACCGAGACGCGGGCCCGGCGGGATCTGGATCTCCTCGAAGTCCAGCTTCCGCATCTTGTCCGCCTCGGCCGCCATCTCCTCGTAACGGGCGAGGCGTGCCTTGGACTTGGTCTGCCGGCCCTTGGCGTTGGAGCGGACCCACTCAAGCTCTTCCTTGAGCCGCTTCTGGCGCTTCTCGTCCTTGCGGCCCTCGACCTTGAGGCGGGTGGCCTTGCGCTCCAGGTACGTGGAGTAGTTGCCCTCGTAGGGGATCGCGCGGCCGCGGTCGAGCTCGAGGATCCACTCGGCGACGTTGTTCAGGAAGTACCGGTCGTGGGTGACGGCCACGACGGCGCCCGGGTACTTCGACAGGTGCTGCTCCAGCCAGTTCACCGACTCGGCGTCGAGGTGGTTGGTGGGCTCGTCGAGGAGGAGCAGGTCCGGGGCCTCGATCAGCAGCTTGCAGAGCGCCACACGGCGCTTCTCGCCGCCGGAGAGGTTGTTGACGGGCCAGTCGCCGGGCGGGCAGCCCAGGGCGTCCATGGCCTGCTCCAGCTGGGCGTCCAGGTCCCACGCGTTGGCGTGGTCCAGGTCCTCCTGGAGCTTGCCCATCTCGTCCATGAGCGCGTCGGAGTAGTCGGTCGCCATGAGCTCGGCGACCTCGTTGAAGCGCTTGAGCTTGCCCATGATCTCGGCGGCGCCGTCCTGGACGTTCTCCAGGACGGTCTTCGACTCGTCGAGCTTCGGCTCCTGCATGAGGATGCCGACGCTGAAACCGGGCGTGATGTACGCCTCGCCGTTGGACGGCTGCTCGAGGCCCGCCATGATCTTCAGCACCGTGGACTTACCGGCACCGTTGGGTCCTACGACACCGATCTTCGCGCCGGGCAGGAAGTTCAGGGTGACGTCATCGAGAATCACCTTGTCGCCGTGCGCCTTGCGCGTCTTGCGCATGGTGTAGATGAACTCAGCCAAGAGAAACCGTCCGGCAGCAATAGAGGTGTGGGCAGATACACCCATCTTGCCTGACGTACGCACCCTGACGGAAACCAGTCCGCCCCCCGGTACCCCCGTCCTGCCGCCCGGAACGCACCGGGCCCGGTGCGCGCGTGCGCACCGGGCCCGTCACCGGCGCATCGTCACGATGCGCGAGCGGTCACTTACTCGGCGTTTCCACCGTCATTGCCTTCGCCGGCCGGCTTCTTCTTGCGGAGCAGGAAGACCGCGCCGCCGCCGAGGACGAGGAGGCCGATGGCGATGCCCGCGATGAGCGGCGTGGCGCTGGACCCGCCCGTCTCGGCGAGATCGCCCTCGATGCCGGTGGAGCTGGTGCCGGTCGAGGCGGGCACGGGCTGCTTGGCGCTCTGCGTGCCCACGCCGTCTCCCGTCGCGGTGCTGCCCGCGGTGGCGCAGTCCAGGACGCCCTTGAAGTTCTTCCGGAAGCCGCCGGGCCCGGTGATGGTGAAGTCGTACGCCTGGTCCTCGGCGACCGGGATCGTCACCGTCCTGGTGGCTCCCGCCTCGATGGTGTGCTCGAAGCCGACGAGCTCGAAGGTGAACGGGGCGTCCCCCTTGTTGGCCGCGGTGATGTCCACGCCGCCCTTGGCGCAGTTCTTCTTCGCCGTGAGAGCGGGCACGGCGCCCGTCTCGGCCCAGGTCGCGGTGGCCGTCGCGGAGACCGTGGACTCGCTGGAGCCGGCCAGAATCTGCGTCTGGCTCCTGGTCACCCCGGCGAACGCCCGGCCGACAGGCACGGAGGTGGTCGCCTGGACGGTCAGTGCGGCGGAGCCGTCCGCGGTGTCCTCGGGGATGTCGAAGTAGAGGCCGGTGCCGTCGGCCGCCTCCGTGATGGGCTTGCCGTCCTTGTCGGTGATGGTGATCCCGCTGGCCGCGGCGTCGGCGGGCGGCGCGACGGAGACCTGGCCCGCGTCGGTGCGGACCGTGACCGGGCCGAGCCGCCCACCCGCACGTCCGGAGACCGCGGCCGGGTCCAGGGCGAGGGATGCCTTGGGCTCCGCCATGTTGACGGCCTCGTCCTCCAGCCAGTCGGCGAGCTTCTCGGCCTGCTTGTCGGCGGCCTCGACCTCTGCGTTGTCCGAGTAGCGCCAGATGGCGACCTGGGTGCCCGCGGCAGCGGTCCGCTCGGTGAGCGGCCCGGTGCCTGCCTTGTCGGCGAGGGCGGCGAGATCGTCGACCTGGGGGTAGGAGTGCTGCAGGATCCAGCGGATCTTCCCGGCGTTCCTGTTTGCGCCTAGCGAGGTCTGGTTCCAGGGGGTCTCGAGGTACTTCGCCTGGTCCTGGGTGGGGTTGTGGATGTCGATGCAGTAGGTCTTGAGCCGGCCGCCGCCCTCGACGGTCATCTCGAACAGACCTGCGGGAAGCTCCTGAGTCGTGCGCTCCTGGCCGCCCTCGCCGCCGGTGTGGAGCAGCGCACGGTCGAAGGTCTTCAGGCCGTCCAGGACCGCGGTCGCGCCGCCCTGGTGCTGACCCGTCTCCTCCGCCGCCGCCGTCGTCGCACCGCCGAGGGTGCCGGCCGCGACGAGACCGGACGCCAGCGCCGCGGCGGCCCACCGGGCGAGACCGCGTCCTCGGCGGTCTCTCCGGCTCCGGTCCGGCACCTGGTCGCGCATCCGACCCCGGCTTCGGCCCCGTGCGGAGTGCTCCGTCGCCGCAGTGGACGGCGAAGCAGACGCTGCGGACGCAGAAAACACAGAAAACACAGAATTCCCCTCCGTGCGAGGCCTTCACGCATGGTGCGTGTGTGGGGATTGCCTCGCCAGCAGACTCAAGTGCCGCATGAGTACTGAGGAATCCTAAGGAACGGGCGAGGGACAGTCCCCCGTCATACCGTTGGATAACCATTCCGACTCGTAATCGTTATCGCCTTCTCCGGCGCGTCCTGCCTATTTCAGGACACGGACACCATCTCCGTGGCCTGTTTCTGACGATGCGCCGATTCCTGCGGGAACCTGACCGCCGCGCCCTCGCCTGCCCCGCTCCTGCCTGCCCCGCTGCCGCCTGCCTGGCTCCGGTCCGCCCCGCTGCCGCCTGCCTCGCCGCCATGCGCCTCACTGCCGGCCGCACTCCCCTTCGGGCGCGTCCGACGGGCCGTCAATGACGGCTCCCCCCTCACCACACGCCGGAAGGCGGCTGTCCCCCGGGTCAGGTCATGTCCCACCGCCACGGCCTCGATGTCCACAGAGGTCTTCCAGGTTCCGTCCCGCTCCTCCTCACGAACCTTCAGACGGCCGTGCACGACGAGGGGTTCTCCGACGGAGACGGAACCGGCCAGATTCGATGCCAGCGTCCGCCACGCCCACACCGTGTAGAAGCTGGTGTGCCCGTCGGCCCAGTGCTGCTTCTCGCGGTCCCATCGACGCGGAGTCGCCGCCATCCGGAATCGCGCCATTCCCCCCGTGGCCGTCTCCCTGAACTCCACTCCGGTCGCGGCATTTCCCACCAGCGTCACCAAGGTCTCGTTCATTTCGTCCCCCGTATCCGTCCTGCACCGGTCCGGTGGGATCCGGTGTGATCCCATGCTGGACGGAAATCGGGAATCCTGCCGGCGCCTGTGGACTACCGGCCGGTTGTGGAAAACTCCGTCACCGCCACGTACCGCTCGCGCACCTCGCGGTAGCGCGCCAGTTCCGCCGCAACGGGGTCCAGGACCCTGGCCCGGCCGCATCCGGCCGCCGCCTCGCGCAGACGCCTTTCGGCCTCCTGCCCGTACCGTCGCGCCGGGCCCCGCGCGGCAGCCGCGCAGGACCACTCCACGAGCGGTCCGCCGACGACCCCGCCGAGCATGAGCAGCGCGGGGGCGACGAGGCCCGGTTCGAGTACGCCGATGATCTGACCGAGCAGCCACAGTCCGCCGAAGATCTGAAGCAGCGTCATCGATGCCTGCGCGAGCACCGCGGCGGGCCACCACGCGGGCCGTGGAGGCCTGACGGGCCGGCCGCCGAGCGCCCCCGCGGCAGGAGCGACGCCCCTGGCGGAAGCCCCGGAACCGAGAGGTCCTGAGCCAAGAGGTCCTGAGCCGAGCGGCCCTGAGCCCTGGGCCCTCGACCCGGCCGGCCCGCCCTGCGTTCCCTGCATCCCCTGTGCCCCCGCGCCCCTCGCGCCCGAGGTAGCCGCACCGGGATCCGCGGCACCCTTGTGCCCGCCGCCTCCCGCACGCCCCCGGCCGGCCGCTCCCGCGCCGGCCTGGGCGTTGCGTGCGAGCTCGTCCAGCGCCTCCGGCAGGCCCTTCGCCCCGCTCACCGCCGCCTCGCGCACGGCCTGGGCCCAGGGCGCGGGCAGCCCGACGACGGCGTCGTCCGCCAGGGTGCGTACGGCCTGCTCCACGCGCTGCCGGGCGGTGAGTTCCTCCTCCGGTGGCGCGAGCGCCTGCGCCATCAGGTCCAGGCCGCCGAGCTGCCGGGTGGATTCGTACCAGCGCCACAGCCGCAGCCACGGCGTCCCGCAGGCCCTTCCCGCGTTCCTGCGCCACTCGCGCTCCGCCGCCTGCCCCGCGGCGGCCGCGCCGACGGCTTCCGCGAGCCGGTCGGCGAATTCCTCACGCGTCCGTTCACCGAGCCCGGGGCGCCCTTCGGCGACGTACACGGGCCTGAGCCGAGCCGCTGCCGCGGCCACGTCGGCGGAGAGCCGTGCCGCGGCCGCCGTACGGTCCTGGACGAACCGGCCGAGCAGCTCGCGCAGGTCCGCCACCCCGGCGCCGGTGAGGGCGGACAGGGACATGACGGTGGCGCCCGGCTCGCCGTGCTCGCCCACCGCCATGCCGTCCTCGTCGAGCAGCCTGCGCAGATCGTCCAGGACCAGGTCGGCGGCCTCTCCGGGGAGCCGGTCGATCTGGTTGAGAACGACGAAGGTGATCTCCGCGTGTCCGGCGAGCGGTCGCAGATAGCGTTCGTGGAGGGCCGCGTCGGCGTACTTCTCCGGGTCGACGACCCAGATCACCGCGTCGACCAGCGCGAGGACCCGGTCCACCTGTTCCCGGTGGCCGGTCGCGGCCGAGTCGTGGTCGGGCAGGTCCACCAGTACGAGCCCTTGCAGCGCCTCGTCGACGTCCGTACCTCCCTGCACGGGCCTGCGCCGCAGCCGGCCGGGAACGGCCAGCCGGTCCAGCAGCCCGGCGGCTCCGTCGGTCCAGCTGCAGGCGATCGGCGCGGACGTGGTCGGCCTGCGCAGCCCGGTTTCGGAGATCTGTGAGCACGCGAGGGCGTTGAAGAGGGTCGACTTCCCGCTGCCGGTCGCCCCGGCGATGGCGACGACCGTGTGCCGTGAGGAGAGCCGCTGCCGGGCCGACGCCTCGTCCAGGACGCGCCCCGCCTCGGCGAGGACGTCCCCGTCGAGCCTGGCGCGGGAGAGGCCGACCAGCTCGCGCAGCGCGTCGAGTCGCGGGCGCAGGGGGCTGCCCGGCAGTCCGTACGCCTCGACCTGGGGCCGTACGTCGTCGTCCGGCGGACGCTCCCTCTCGGCGCCCTCCTTCAGGGCGTCCGCGGCCCGTCGCGCGATGAGTCCGTCGTCCCAGCGCCCACCTGCCGCCCCCTCCGTTCCTTCGGCGCCCTCGACCCCACCGGCCGCCCCATCGGCCGCTCCGTCGGGCCTTCCGTGCTCGGGACCCTGCCCCCGGTCCCGGCCCTGGTCAGTGACAGCGGTCATCGCTTCCACCTCTTCTTCTGCAGTACGGACAGCGCGGCGATCAGTTCGGCCTGCGGTTCGGGGGCCACTTCGAGCGCGTCGAGGGGGGCGAGCCGCCGGTCGCGTTCGCCGTGCAGGACCTGGTCCAGATAGCTGGTGAGCAGCACTCCGCCCTTGTCGCGCAGCCTCAGTGCGCCTTGGGCGCCGATCCGTTCGGCGAGCTGCTCCCCGGCACCCCGGGCCCGGCGCCCGCCGAGCAGGGCGGCCGCAAGCAGCGCCGCCACCGTCTCGGCGTCGGGTGCGGCATTGCGTTCCAGCAGCCGCGTCTCTTCCTCGGCCAGTTCCTCCAGAACGCGCCGCCAGCGCCGTACGGCCATGGCGATCCGACCCTGGATGTCCTCGGCCGGTCCCCACCCACCGGCTTCCCGGCCCGCCTCCTCGAACCTGAAGTCCCCTGCCGCGGGCTCGCGCTGCCAGGTGGTGCGGATCTGCTCGTCGGCGGCTGCCACGGCGCACTGGAGCAGGGCCGCGAGGCTCTCCACGAGTGCGTCGAGCAGTTCCCCGGCGGTGCTGTACAGCGGATATCCGCGCCACCGGGTACGCGCGTCACCCGCGAGCACGGCACCGTTCTGGAGCCGCCTGCGGACGCGTGACGACTCCGCCCCGTACGCCTCCTCGACCACGCCGATGAGCCGCACCGCCGCCGCGTACTGCGCGGCGACCGCCCCGGCCAGTTCGGGCATCCGCGCGTTGAGCGAGTCGATGACCCCGGACGCCGTACGCCCCACCGCCTGCTGACGGGCCGCCGGATCCTGTGCCCTGTGGGTGAGCCAGGCGCGCAGGGGCGCGACGGCGGTGGTGGGCAGCAGTCCGCTGCCGCCGCCCGCGGACTCGGGCAGCTCCGGGATGGTGAAGCGGGGCACCTCGCCCAGTCCGGCCCGGGTGAGCAGCGCCGCGTACTGCCGGGACACTTCGGCGATCACCTGGTGCGGAACCCGGTCCAGGACGGTGACCAGGCAGGCGTCGTACTCCTTGGCGGTACGCAGCAGATGCCACGGCACCGCGTCGGCGTACCGGGCCGCGGTGGTCACCATGACCCATACGTCGGCGGCACAGATGAGTTCGGCGGCGAGGACCCGGTTCCGTACGACGATCGAGTCGATGTCGGGGGCGTCCAGCAGCGCGAGTCCCCGGGGCAGGGTCGCCGCGGTCTCCACACGCAGCACGGTGTCGTCCTCGCCCTCCGGGCCGAGGTGGTCGAGCCCGTCCGGGTCCGGGGCCTGCCCCGGCGGCAGCCACACCCTGGTGAGCTGCGGCAGCACGCGTACCCCCGCGAACCAGTGGTGGTCGTCCGGGTGGCAGACGAGTACCGGGGTGCGGGTGGTCGGCCGCAGCACACCGGCCTCGCTGACCCGGCATCCCACGAGCGAGTTCACGAGCGTCGACTTACCGGCGCCGGTGGATCCACCGATGACCACGAGGAGCGGCGCATCAGGATCCTTGAGCCTGGGCACCAGGTAGTCGTCGAGCTGGGCGAGCAGTTCGGTCCTCGTCTGCCGGGAGCGCGCGGCTCCCGGCAGCGGGAGTGGAAGACGCACGGCAGCGACACGGTCGCGCAGGGCGGAAAGTGCGTCGATGAGCTGGGGCCGTACGTCCATGGTTACCACATGTGAAGAATGCCCAATTTTGACGCCTTTTTGAAGCGTATAGGCACCCTCTGCGCGGCGGATCCATGTCGGGGACAGAGGGGACGAGTGGGGCGCAGGCATAACGAGTGCACAACACCCGGGGCGTGAGGCGTCAAAAGCGGTGCATGAATCGCACCCACCTGCGATTATCGGTTCGCTTCACTGAACCTCCACATCGTGCCACGCAGGTGAAGCAACCGGGACGAGGCGATCTGAGCCCTATCCTTGTCCCGGCATGGTCACGGATGGCTTGATTCAGCGCTCTCCGGCACCATCGAGGCCGACACCGGCCCCCGTAGCTCAGTGGATAGAGCAGGCGCCTTCTAAGCGCTTGGCCGCAGGTTCGAGTCCTGCCGGGGGCACACATCCCGTACGACGTCAGACCCTCCCTCGGGAGGGTCTTTTTTGCAGGTCACAGCACCGTAGCGAGGGCCGCGTAGCGACCGCATAAGCGCCGGACCGCCCCCAGGTCACCGTGGGGAGGGTCCGGCGCTGTCCGGCTGTCACCGGGTTTCTGCGGGTGGCTCTGTCGAATACGTGTCGAAGTTTTCCGGGTGGGGCTCAGCCCTCTGCCGTCAGGTCGGGGAGGTCACCGCTGGACTCGATGCGCTTTTGATGGTCCTTGAGCTGTCCGGAGATGGAACGCGCGTACGTGGCGAGCAGCACCGGCACGCTGTTGCCCGCCCATTCGGCCACCTGCGCCGGCGGGACCCCATTGTTGAGCCATGTCGTCAGGCAGGTGTGTCGCAGGTCGTAGACCCGCTTGCCGAGCGGCGAGGCGAACTCCTCCGGGGCAAGAACTTCCTTGCGCGCGGTCCGCCAGGCCCGCCGGAAGACCGACCCGGAGAGCAGGCCACCGTTCTCCCCCGGGAAGAGCAGATCACCAGGCTGGAGCTTCTCCGCCGCAATGTGTTCGCGAAGGATCTTCGTGAGGGCTGGTCGACAGGGCACGCCGCGGGTGTCGTCCGTGGCCCTTCCTTTCAGCCCTCGCTTCTCATGGACTTCCCCGGTGTCGGTCCACTGCTTGCCGACCTCCGGCTGAGCCGTGTGGAAGAGCAGCTCACCCCACTGGTCATCGTCGTGCTCTCCCGGCAATCGCGCGTCCAGGACCCGCATGGCGACGACCTCTTCGGGCCGAGCGCCGGTGTAGTAGATGGTGGCGAAGAACGCGTGCAGCCGCCGGCCACCACGAGGACGACGCCATATCCACCCGAGCAGGCCCGCGGCATGGGTCGGGTTGATGAGGGACCGCTTGTCCAGCGCGGAGGAGGTCTTGGGGGTAGTCCCCCGCCCCTTCGGTAGAGGGTTGGAGCGGAGTACGCGGTTCTTCACGGCGTACTCCATAGCGACGTTCAAGATCCTGCGGTGGCGCTTTGACGAGGAGGCCGCAGCGGCTGTGCCATCCAGTCTGGAGTCCAAGGCATGAAGCACCTCCTCCACCTGTTGCGGATCCTCCCAGGCCGCCATCGTCAACGTGTTGCGCTCCACCCACCTGAGGATTGCGGCCACTTCCTGCGGAGCCTCATTCCGGCGCCGGGTGTTGAAGGCAAATTCCCGCAAGGCGGTCCGGACATCGATCGCCGCGAACCGGCTCGGCAGCGGTGCGCGTAATAGCGCGATCGTCGTCGTCATCAGCGCCTTGGCCACGTTCTTACGGTTGTTGCCGGACGTCCGTCGCCATTGCGCGTCTGCGAACTGAATCGCGAAGTCGTACCAGCTGACGGCGCCGGCACCGGACTGATGAGAGATGGGCCGACCAGTAGTCAGACTGAAGGCCTCACCACGACGGGTCGCGGACACCAGCTCGGAGCGGAAGGAGTCTGCCAGGGCCGTGGTCCCGAAGGGCTCCCGGAACGGTTTGCCCGCCACCATCCAGCGCACGGTGTACGAGGTCTTGCGGCTCCCCTTATAGGTGAGGATCTTGTAGATCCTGACGTCATAACTGGTAGCCATCAAGCACCGTCCTCGCGGTCGTCGAGCCAGTGGTCCAAATCGCCCCGGCGGACCCGCAAGTCACCGTTCGGGAGCTTGATACAGCGCGGCGCACGGTGCTTCTGTCGCCAGTCGTAGAAGGTCGAGCGCGAGATCTGAAGTTCCTCGCAAACCTCAGCGAGGGTCAGCATTCCTCGCGTACGCAGGGTCGCTGTCACCTCACATCCCCTCCTCTGTCATCAGTGCTTCGCGGGCGGTTTCTCGGTTGAGTTGCAGGTCTCTGGCGATGGAAGCGGCGAGGACGGATTCGCCGGGGCTGTGGCCCTGTCCGGCGTACTGCCAGTCCGTGAGGACGAGGACGGTTGGGTCCTGGTCGGGGTCGGGCAGGCCGAGTTCTTCGCGTTGTTGGGCGGCGCGGTAGTCGGCACGGATCTGGCGGAGTGCGCCGAGGGTGGTGGAGTAGCGGCGGGACTTGGAGGAGAAGTGGCCGCGGAAGCCGAGCATGTGGGCCCACGCGCTCAGTCGCCGGTCCGGGTAGAGCGGATTGAGGTCGAAGCAGGCTTCGATGAGGCGGCGCGGGTGGTCGGGTATGTCGAGGAGGACCAGGGCTTCGCGGTTGCCGACGCGGCGGTCGATGGTGCCGGTGGTCTCGGCGGCTTTGGTGGCGTACTTGGCGACGTAGGAGGCGACGGCCTGTTCGGTGATGTCGGTACCGGCGTCGAAGGCGCGGATGGGGCGGATGTCGAGCTGGGTGCCCCAGCGGAGCGGGCGGGCGGGTTGGCCGGCGGCGGCCGGGACGGTGATGGTCGTGTAGGCGTGTACGGCGGCCGCGCGGATGGAGTCGTCGAGCAGCTGCACGGAGGCCCAGGAGGGCGGTGGGCTGTCGGGTCCTTCGGGGCCGTCGAGGCGTAGGACGGCGTGGAAGTGGACTGCCCCGCGTTTCTGGAACTCGGCGACCTTGCCGTACGACACCCGTGCCGTTTCCTTGAGTTCGCGTTGGGTGAGGCCGGCGCGGGCGGCGATCTCGCGGCGGAGGCGGTTGGTGAAGCGCTGCCAGAGGTCCCCGGCGTGGTTGTTGAAGAGGACCGCCCCGGCGTAGTCGTACGACTCGGGGTCGAGCGGCGTGCCGAGGGCCTCGTCGTCGGGGCGGTGGGTGGTGCCGCAGCGGCACCGGCCGGAGTCGGGGCGGTTGTGGACGGGGCCGAAGGACGGGGCGGTGAGGGTGGCGAAGACGCGGGGGTGGTCGCGGACGGTTGTGGGGACGTTCTTGTCCTGGTCGCCCGCGAGTCCGGCGCGGATGAGGTGGTAGGTGTCGGCGGAGTAGGTCCAGGCGCAGGCCGGGCAGCGGGAGGCGCGGCGGTTGCCGCAGGCGACGCGGAGCCTTCCGCCGGGCTCGGTTTCGGTGGAGTAGCGGTGCAGGGTCTGGCCGGTGGTCTTGTCCTTGGTGAGGGTCCAGCCGGAGAGGTGGATGGGGTTGGAGCAGCCGCCGGTGCGGCGGATCTGGTCCTGCCAGCGGTCGAAGCCGGTGGACCCGGCCACCCGCAGCAGGTTGCCGAGGGTGGCCGGGTCCAGGCCCGCGAGGATCGTGTCCGTCACGCGTGCTCCCGCTGGACGACCGGGGCCGGGGCGGCGGTGGGGGTCGAGCCGGTGCCTTGGCAGCTGCGGCAGGTGATCGTGAGGGTGGCGCGGGTGCCGTCGTCGAGGAGCGTTCCGGTGTCGATGGCGACGGCGGGGAAGCCGTCGCAGTCCGGGCAGATGCGCGTCGGGGCAGGGCTGTGCTGGGCCATGATGGTGGTCCTTTCGATCGCGGTTGGAAGGGGCCGGACCGTCCGGGCGGCGGCGATGCTTGGCGGCTTGTGCGCCGTCCGGAGGCCGGTCATAGCTGGATCAGCGGGCAAGCGGACGGGTACCGCGTCGCCCGGCCGTTCCCTTGGCCGCGTACATCGCGCAGTCAGCGGCAGCGAGCGCGTCGGAGAGGCTGCGGACCGGCAGGTCCCTCACGTGGCAGGAACCGACAGACACGGAGACCGGGAGCCGGTGTCCGGCGTAGGTGATCGGCTGGCGCAGCGCTCGGTGGAGGCTGCTCAGGTCCATGTCCTGGCGGGCGATGGCGACGAATTCGTCTCCGCCGAGGCGTCCGGCGATGCCGTCGCGGCCGCACCAGGTGGCGAGACGTTCGGCTGTGACGGCCAGGGCGACGTCCCCGGCGGCGTGGCCGTGGGAGTCGTTGAGGTTCTTGAAGTCGTCGAGGTCGAGCAGGAGGACGACGGCGTTTCGGTGCCGGCGGATGACGCGCTCGGCGAGAGCGGTCCATCCGGCGCGGGTGCGAAGACCGGTGAGCGGGTCCCGGCGGGCGGTGGCGAGCCGGTGGGTGAGCAGTGCGGTGTGCGAGGCCCAGCCGATGAGCGGTAAGGCCAGGGCGAGCGCTTGGGTGTCCACGGGTCTCCTTCGATGCGGTTGGAAGGGGTTGCGTGGGCCGTCCGGGCAGTGGCGATGCTTGGCGGCTTGTGACACCGCCCGGAGGCCGGTCAGCGGTGCCGGTTGTCGGAGGCCATCAGCGAGCGGATGACCAGGGCGCAGATGGCGACGGATGCGCCGGTGATGGCGACCGCGAGGAGCATCGAGACCAGGACCGCGCCGACGACCAGGACGACGGCCGTCCCACCACCCAGGAAAGCGATGACGGCGCCGGGCGTGAGCTGGACGGTCGGCCGGGCCGCAGCGGTCGGGACAGCCAGCGGCACGGGGCTCTGCTGGGGGTGCTGGACCACGGCGGTCGGCTCGACGACGGCCGGCGGGGTGATGAGGCCGGTGGGCTGGGGCATGGTGGGGACCTTGGGCTTGAACATGGTGGATCTCCCTTCGCGGGTGACTACTTGACGGCGGTGTCGATGACGGGAGCGAGCAGGCTGTCGGCAAGGAGGTAGCCGCCGAGCAGGAGGACCGCGACGAGCCAGAGCGGCGGGCGGATGAGCTTGATGCCGAGCCAGCCGACGACGATCAGGGCGAACCAGAGGGGGACGTCCACGGGGCCGTTCTCCTATCGGGCGGTGCAGCGGTGGGTGCGGGCGGCGAGCTGTGCGGCGGTCTGGCTGGAGTAGTCGGCGGACCAGCCGCAGCGGTCAGCGCTGCAGACAGCGGCGTGTTTGGTGCGGCCGTGGCGGTCGCGGTGGGTGCCGATCTGCACCGGGCCGATCCGCATCACGGAGTGGAAGTGGTCACGAGCAGGCATGGAAGTGGTTCTCCCTTCGGTTCAGGCGAGTTGGGCGGCGATGGTCTCGGCGAGCTGCGGGGGAACACCGAGCCGGGCGCGCAGGGTCTCGGTGTCGATCCGGGCGCCGGTGCGGGCGTGGTGCTCGTCGGCGAGCTTGCGGGCGTGGTCCACCAGCGCGGCCGGGACCGGCGGACCAGCCGGGACGACGGAGGTAGCGGGGGCGAGGGCCGGGGTGTCCTCGGCAGCCGCGGCGATGGGCTCGGGCTCCGGCCGTGTATCGGGGGCCGATTCCCGCTCGACTTTCGGAGCGGGTTCCGGGGCTGTGGGTGTCGGCGGAACCGACTCCGGCTCTGGCTCTTGGGCGGTGTGGGAGTGGGCGAGGAGGGTGCCGCCGAGGAAGGCGAGGGCGGGCCAGCCCGCGATGCCGAACCGCAGCCAGGCCGGCGGATGGGCCAGGTCGAGGAATCCGGCGGTCGCGACGTTGGCACCCAGAGACGCGAACAGCGCGATCAGGAACCAGCACCAAGCCAGCCGCGACGGACCCTCACTCCGCAGCCGCCGCCAGGCAGCAACCAGCAGCAGATCAACGCTGATCGGGTAGGCCCAGGCCTTCCAGCCGTCCTGACCAGCGGCGGCGGCGAGGTCATGCAGGTGGGCGAAGGACAGGGCACCGGCGATGACGGCCTGGACCAGGACGGCGTCCACGCGGAACGCAGGGCGGGCCATCACGATCCGCCGGGGTAGTCGGGGCCGTCGGCGGGGTCGTAGCCGGGCGGGAACATGCCCGGCGGGGGCTCGGGAAGCGACGCGGCCAGCGACGGGCCGATCGAGTCGATGAACCCGTCATCGGCACCAGGGGTGTTGGCGTACAGGGCCAGGGCGCCGAGCATCAGCACGGTGCGGTGGAAGTCCTCGATGTGCTCACACATGGGGAGTCGGTCTCCCTTCCTTCAGGCATGGGGCGGGTAGGGACCTGGCGCGATGCGGTCACGCCAACCGAGGAGCGGGACGGATCAGGCCGTGGCGGGAGCGGCCTTGGCAAGCGGCTCGGGGGCCGGGGCCAGGGCACCGACGACCGGCCGGAAGGCTGCCAGGGCGGGCAGGTCCGGGGTGCGGTCGGCGTGCCGGTTGCAGACGTTCACGGCCGCTCGGAGCGAGGTGTGCGGGGCGCGGATGCGGGCCCAGCCGCCGGAGGAATCACCGGTGACGGCGATGCCGGGAGTCTCGGTGGGGATCTGGATGGCGGCCAGGACGGCGTCGGGGGCGATGTCGCCGAAGGCCATGCTGGCGGAGGACTCGTCATTCACGCGGTGGGCGGTGCGGCCGGTGAGCTGGGCGCGGAGCATCGTGATGCCCTTGCCGAGTTCGGAGCCGAAGCGCTGCCCGCAGATCTCCAGGTAGATCCCGGCAGCCCGGCCCAGTTGAGCAAGCCGGACCAAAGCCGTGATGATCCGGTCCCTACGCTTCTCCTCGTCCTTGGAGGCGAAGAGGGCGAGTTCGGCAACCTCGTCCACCAGGATCACGACCGGGACGGGGCGTAGGTGGTCGGGCAGGTCCCAGATGTCGGCGGCGATCTCCGCGTCCGGCACGTTCACCGTGACCCGCTGTTCCGCCCGGATCACTTGGTAGACGTCCTCCATGTGCGTGACGAGGGCTTCGAGGAGGTCGAGGGCGGTGTCGGGGTTGTCGGCGAGTGCGGAGAACCGGCGGGCCAGCGGGAAGAGTTCGACGCCCTGCTTGCAGTCGATCCCGACCAGCGCGACGTTCATGGGTGCGAGGCCGGCGACCAGGTTGCGCTGGTAGACGGACTTCCCCGATTCGGTGGCGCCGAGGGTGAGCCCGTGCGGAACGCTGCGGTAGTCGCGGTAGTGGACTGCCCCGTCCTCCCGCAGTGCGACCGGGACCCGCATCGGTGCCGGGTCGGTCTTGGCGGGCATCTGCACCCGTTTGAGGACGTCGTAGCCGGTCATCCGTACTTCGACGACGCCGGAGCGCAGTTCTCGGGAGGTCACGCCGTACATGCCGAAGGAGTGCCGCAGCCGGTCAGTGGCGGCGGAGACGTCGAAGGCGTCCTGTCCGGGGCGGAGCTTGAGGCGGAGCACGAGGCCGGTGCGGGTGGGGCGGATGCGCAGGATGCGCGGGGCGCGGGACTCCGGAGGGGGCCGGTTGGTCATCCGGGCGAGCGCCAGGCGCCAGCGGGAGGGCGGGACGGTCAGTCCGCACGCATCCATCACGGAGACGTAGCGGACCGACACCCGCAGAGCGGCTAAGAGGGCGCCGAAGGCCAGCCAGTACCAGGCGGGGCGCCGCCACCGCAGGATCACTGCGGCAGCGACAACCAGCACCAGGGCGACCGTGAACCCGGTCATGATCAGGCCGCCTTCGACTTCGACGCAGCGGCGGCGAGCGAGGTGACCGCGACCGCGCGGAACGCGATCCCGTGCTTCTTCTGTCCGTTGAACTCGTTCTCCCACGCCGAGGCGACCAGCCCCGTCAGCGCGACCGGGGTGCCCATGGTCAGGTCCTCGGAGACGCCCGGCTGGGGAACGGTGAGCTTGAGGATCTCCACCTCGTCCGGCGTGGAGAACATGACCTCCACGGTCATCAGGGTCACGCCGTCCTTGTCGAGCGCGATCTCACCGGTACGGCGGTCCTTGATCTTCGGCTGGGGAGCCTTGGCGACCATCACGGTCGCGTTCGTGGTGTCGACGGGAATCTGACGCACAGCAGATCACTCCTCTATAGGTGCCGAGCTCCATCACTCATGTACATGAGTGATATGAAGAAGAGTGCAGGACTCCTGTACATGAGTCAACCCGCCGCGAAGAAGAAATCGCAGCGGGTTGAGGGGAGTTGAGTGGGCGTCAGTCGGCGGCAGGGATCCGGTAACTGAAAACGAACTGGTCAGCAGCCATGAGGGTGTCGCAGACCTCGACCACACGACCCTCTTCAGTCACGGCATCTCGGATGAGGTGAACAACCGGGGCGCCGGGACTCAGCGCGAGTTCGGAGGACTCCGCCTTCGAGGCCGGCCGCGCCTGAAGGGTCTCGACGAACTCCGCGAAGACGTGACCGTCGTCTTCAAGTCGGGCGTAGATCCCACCGGGTCCGGGGTTCTCAGCGAACAGTTCCGGGATGTCCTTCACGACGTCCCACGGCAGGTACGACGTAGCGGTCTCGACCGGAGTGCCATTGCGGAAGTAGAGGCGGCGGCGGGCCAGCACCTTGGTTCCGGGTTCGACATCGAGGCGATCCGCGATGTCGTCAGGTGCGTCGGCCGGGCCGATGAACAGCACGCTCACCTTGGCGGTCGCGCCGGCCTGCTCCGACTCTGCGAGGTACGCGGCCTTGCCACCCTTGCGATGCGAGCGCCGGAAGCGGTCCGAGGACCGATGACGCACCGGGGGCCGGGCCTTCACCAAGGAGCCCTTGCCATGCCGGGTCTCCACCAGGCCGCTCGCGCGTACCTCCACCATGGCCTTGCGGATCGTGCCGCCGGACACCCCGTAGCGGTCAACCAACTCGGACTCACTCGGCACCATGTCGCCAGGCTTCAGGACACCCGCCCGGATCTGCTGAACGATCTCGTCGGCGATCTGAACGTACCGAGGTACGGCCCTGCCACCTCCTACTGCTGTTCCCATCGACCTACTCACTCTCCTATGCTCCTGTACATGAGTAACAGCGCCCAGGAAGCCACGTCAACGCCGAAGCACAGTGTGTCCGTGGCGGGGGCAGTCGTGCGCGAGGACGGCCGACTCCTGGCGATCCGCCGTGCGGACAACGGGACATGGGAGCTGCCGGGCGGAGTGCTGGAGCTGGAAGAGTCCCCGGAGCAAGGCGTCAGCCGCGAGATCTGGGAGGAGACCGGCATTCACGTCGAGGTCGACCAGCTCACGGGCGTCTACAAGAACACGGCCAGAGGCATCGTCGCCATGGTCTTCCGGTGCAAGCCCTCCGGAGGCACCGAGCGCACATCAGCCGAATCAACCGCGGTCGACTGGCTCACGCCGGAGCAGATCACCGAGCGCATGTCCGAGGTCTACGCGATCCGCCTGCTCGATGCCCTGGACGGGGCCGGCCCGCACGTGCGGAGCCATGACGGCAAGCACCTCATCGGCCGGAACGTGTGAAGAACAGCCTGCCGGTGGAAAACGCGGGCGACACGGATGTCTGCCTGTTCGTCGAGCCGTATGGCGAAGAGTTCTGGATGAAGCCCGCAGACGCCTTCGAAGTGGTGCCGATGGGCGACGGCAACGTGCAGTTCTCAGTGGTCATCGCGACGGGTCTCATCACGGTGTGGCTCTACGAGGACGGCGACCCCTACAACATGATGCTCGACTACGAGGTGGTCGACGCCAGCGGCGAGAAGTTGGAGTGCGGGCACCAGCGACCAAGTGACTCTGGCGGCATCTGAGCCTCAGGTGTTCTGGTCTGCGGGACCGCCAAGCATCAACCGAGGCCGGACACACTCTGGCTCAAGCAGCGCGGTAAGACTTTCTCTACTTCATCAAGGCGCCGCGCAAGCGCGACGCGCGCCGCAGCCCCCGGCCGGGGGCAGCCTCTGTCTCCGCCCCGGCTGCCCCCGGCCGGGCGGCGGCGCACCGAGCGCGGGCGCCACCCGTGAGAAACGGCCGGCACGAGGGCGGGGAAACCCGCTGTGGTTGGGGCGGTCGGCTCCACGGCTTTAGCCACCTCCCCGGTTCGGGGCCCGCGTCGAGCAAGACCAGGGGGCCACTCGTTCAAATTCCGGGCAGGATCACAGCCTGCCCGAGTTGCCAACCAGCGTACGGCCCCCTGATCATGCTCGACCCCAAACCGGGCAGGACACCGGCCAAACCCGCTCCACCGACCTATAGCGGCCACTCGCAGTGAGCATTCGGGCGATTACGTTAAATCCGCGCTCTTAGAATAGCATCCAGGCTGGATTGGATCTTCATAGCGTATTTCCGGTTGCGCGACCGCTCTAGAGCACCGATTGCATCCTCTACCCATGGAATCAAATGGCCCAGGTTTGCGTCCCCGCTTTCCAGTAGAGTGAGTATTCGTGTTACGTCGTTAGCCAGCAATGCCCCTTCTCTTCGGTTATCGTTCTTGTGTCTCTCGATGGCATCAACCTGGACATTTACGCGGCTATCGTAATAGCGGTAAACTCGCTGGTAGTCGGCATTTCTCCAAAGGTGGGATTCTATTGCTGCCTGAAGGTATTTCCGATGGGCGGCAATTTCGCCTTTTAGGGAAAGCGCGACCGAGAGTGGCTCAACCATCCCTACAAGCTCAGTGTTACCCTCCCTAATGGCTTCGTTTACCACTTGGGTCATGCGGCGCTTAGTCTTGGAGTCCGGATCCCAGGATTCCGGCATCTTGGATAGGAGAGTTGCGAGTATCCCACTGCTCGGGCTGCATGGATCCTCTATGAGGAGTTCGGCAGCCTTCCCTGTCATGTTCAACCTATCGGGGTTTCGGGCCAGATACCGATAGGCGGTGTCCAAGGTGTGCCAGGTGTAAATCTGGGGTGCGATTATTTCATGCAGACCCTCGATACTTTGCGGCTCAGCCAGCCTATATAGTGCAGGAGTTGGATCGAAATTGCTAGCCACGCTGCTTAGCGCTTTCAGGAACTCCCCGTGGTCGGCATACTGCAGGACCTGGGCGCCCTTGGGGAGTATATTCCCAGACTCGGCCCTGTCCAGAACGTACACAATTCGAGGATCTTCACTGGCGCCACTGGTGGCCCGGTTAAAGACGCGAACAATGTGACGGTCGGGAAAGCTGTACCCGATCACGATTTGGACGTGAAAGGACATCAAGTTTGCCAGCAGCGGCCTATGTCCAGAAAGAGTATTCGCCACACTTTCGCAGTCACTGGATGTTGCGACTATATTTCCATTATCTATGTCGCCATGCAGATGCAATACGAACTTCCTGTGCGTCCGGAAGCATTCACGCACCTTCTCGATGTCATCTGGCCACGTACACTTTTCCGCTCCGGGCACCACCGTTTCCAAAAGGGTATCCCAATTGGTGGTAATTATCCCTTCCGGGCTTATTCTTCCAAACACTTCTCCCCACTTCGTCAGAGGTGGATTCTTCACCATTAGCTGCTGCTGCGAGGCTCTCACGATTTCACATAGCTGACGTTTGAGTTCATCGGCTGTGATGCAGCATGCCAACTCGTCGGCAGCTTCATATTCTGCGTTAGGCTTAGACAGCAGTGCGTAGATCTCGCTGCGTCGGCTTGATGGTATGGAGTCATTTTGCTCGGTTACACGAGTTAGCAGTTCTTTCCAAGAGCCGACGCCTTCCATGGCTCTGGAAATCCCCGAACCGACAAACAGGAGCACCCGCATCGTTGAAGCGTTCGGCACGTAAATCGACACATTGCTCACTCATTCCCCACGTGCGTAGAGTGGGATTTATGATGGGTGAACGAGCCCACAGGAATGGTGTGTCTCTATGGTCCCACCGGTTAGCACTCTGCACAAAGTGCGGGCTGGAGTGGCTGCTGGGTGTACCGGATCCGTTGGCGCGTGTGGACGCTGTCTCGCCGGTCGGTGGAATGCTCTGTCATCCCCATCTGACATCGACGAAGGCGGGCGCGAGTGGATCCCGGCGGTGTGTCTTGACGAAGCACGGAGAGGAAGCCAAGGGGCCAGGGACGAACCGGATCCGGAACCAGGGAAGCCTCGTCTGTTTACCGGAGGCCGTGGCGAAGCCGGGAGGAGGAATGACATCGATGGCTGACATCGGCGACGGCGAAACAACGTCTGCGCCCGTTGCGCGAGCGGGTGGGACGGACATCCGGTCGAACTTGCAAGGCAGGTGCCGACGACGTCGCGCGTGCCAGATCCGTGCCAGATCGAGCGGTCAGCCACGGTCAATTCAGGTCTGCGGCGGAGCAGGCACGCGCCACTTGGCTCAGTGCTGTTGTGTGCCTGTTGACCAGCCAAGAACCTACCTGTGATCGGCGCCAGGCTTACAACGCAGTAGTCGCGGGCTCCTCGGCGGGTCATGATCTGCCTATGGACGAGTACAACTGGCCAACGCGCCGCCCCGACCCGCCAGGGCAGTCGCCGGAGGAAGTCTGGACGGCGACGCTTGCAGCCCTCCCCCTGGGGGCCTCCATCGCAGGAGAAGTGATTGGGCGCCAGCCCTTCGGCGTCTTCATCCGGGTCGACGGAGTTCCGAACGCCATCGTGCTCGCCGAGATCACTGCCATGCCCGAGGGGATGGAACTGCCCGTTCTCGGGGCACGCATCCGCGGTGAGGTCATCGACCACCTTGAGTACAACCACCAGTTGAGAGGTCGACTGCACTGATCAGGGACAGCGCTCGAGCTAGTGTGCGGCGCATGACCAGCGACGTTCCGGTCTGCCCCGAGTGCAGGCAGCCCCTGAAGTCTGGTGGCGTTGTGCTCTCCAAACGCAAGGACGACGGCCAGCGGACCTGCCGATCGCTGTGGCGGTGCGCCAGTCGACACGTCTGGTGGAACTGGGCGGATCGGCCCGGCGATCCCTTGGTGATCTGCCCCGTGCCGGAGTTGTTCCGCTGATGTCACGCTCGCCCAGGACGGTATTCCGAACGGGAGCCACCTGCACCTGGAGGGCAGCAACGGCCTTGAGGGCGGGTCAGTCGCCCTGGTGCTGGAACGCACCGACGACGAATGAGGTGCGCGGGGGCAGGCATCGTCGGGACCAAGTGCAACGCCAGTCATAGCCCCTGTCGAATGCGTGTCGAAGCGCATCCAACCAGACTCGGCAGCAACGGCATTCCCACAGGTCACGGGAGTGCGGGATCACCTGCGCCAAAGCGCCTTCTAAGCGCTTGGCCGCAGGTTCGAGTCCTGCCGGGGGCACACATCCCGTACGACGTCAGACCCTCCCTCGGGAGGGTCTTTTTTGCAGGTCACAGCACGGTAGCGAGGGCGCCGTAGCAAACGCGTAAGCGCCGGACCGCCCCCAGGTCACGGTGGGGAGGGTCCGGCGCTGTCCGGCTGTCACCGGGCTTCTGCGGGTGGCCACGGTGGATGCGCGGTGGTACTCCCACGTCGACGAACTCGCAGGGTCTACAAGAACACCTTGAGCGGCATCGCTGCCCAGGCCTCCAACTGCAAGCCCTCTGGCGGCACCGACCGCACCTTCTACGAGTCCACGGCAGTGGGCTCATGCCCGAAGAAGTCGCAGAGCGCGCGTCCGAGGTCTGGGCCGAGTCGGACGCCGCTGAGTTCTGCGCCCTCCTCTCCGAACGCGGCAAGGGGGCCCCTACGGTTGAGCACATCCGGACGTCCATCGCGGAGCTGCTCACCGCGACGGCGACTACGGGGATCGCCCTGCTACCCATCCAGCGCCGTGACGAAGGCGACTTCATCGGCTACTGCGGGCTGATCATCGGCCGCTCCACTCCGGAGGAGCCTGAAATCGCGTATGAGCTGTTCCAGCGCGCGCATGGGCGTGGCTACGCCACCGAGGCGGCCGGCGCGGTGCTCGATGCCGCTCTCGCGACCGGGCGGAAACGGCTCTGGTCCACCGTCGGCGCGTGGAACACACCGTCGCTCCGCGTCCTTGAGAGGCTCGGGTTCGAGCGGGATCACGTAGCCACGGAAGACAACGGTGAAGTGGTCTGGCTCACACGCTCGTTGCCGTGACGTGAGAGCACGCTCCCGGGGCTTCATGCTCACACGATCGAGTGCGCTCCGGCGGAACGCCAGGCATGCCGAGATCGGTTGGTACCCCAGGTGCAGGTCGTGATCTCCATGCCTGGGCTGCGGTTTGTCGACGGTAATGGCTGGCCTGCTGACTGCGTGACAACACCGGCTGAACAACGGCGGACCGGCGCGGACAGCCGCGGACCCTCCAGCGCAGGTGACAGCGGCACCGGTCCAAGGTCGGACGCCCGGTCAAGTTGCTTCGGGACGCGGAGGTCTGCGTGCCGGAGTCGTGCCGGAAGGACTGACGAACATCGGTCAGCAACGGTCGACCAGGCCCTCGTCCTGGGCTCGCACAGGGCCCCGTCTGCGCAGGTCAAAACTTGACCGCCGTACTCCGCCCGGTGATTCCCGAGCTCAGGGCTCATCGTCGCCAGAACGGCCAGATCCCGGGTACCGCTCTCCGTCGTCCGATCAGATTCGCGGACCGTTCGGCGGCGACGTCAGCCAGGCATGCGGACAGCTCGTTTGCGCAGCTCAAGCTGGGCGTCGTTCCAGGCCGGACCATCCAGGACAAGCCGAGTGCCGGTGAACTGACGTCTTCGACTGCTGTCGGCGATCAGTCCCCGCTCCGGGTCGGCCGTGAGCCCGGCCCGGAAAATTGTCGGGCCGCAGCCCTTCCCGTTGGGCTGGGACTTGCGCAACTCGACATCCGTACGCTCGTCGAAGATGACGCGCTTGCCGTCGTCCCGCGAAGTGACCGTGAACCGCACTTGCACGGTCACCTCACCGATGTCCCCGTCGAGCGCCACGCTGCTCCGATGGGGCGCCGAATCGTCGCTGTTTTTCGCCACGGTCCCGCTCTCGCAGACCTCTTGTGCGCACAACCGAGTGACGAGCGAGCCCGAGTCCGTGTCCGAACCCTGACTCCCTGAGTCGGCGAAGTCCGCCGGTTCCCAGCTCACGACGACTCCCGACTCCCCGCCGATCAGGGTGCAGGGCCGTTCTCCGCCGAAGCCCGCGCAGCCGGTGACCAGCAGACCGGGTAGGGCGAAAAGAGAAAACAACCGTCGTCTCTTCGCGTCGTGCTTCATCTCTCCCCCAGAATGTCGCCAGTACGACGAGTCAGCGGTGAGAACGGTTCCCCCAGGGGGAGCGCCTGGTGCCCGGAACAGGCACGCATGGTGCGGGTGGCCGTCGGACGTGGCTGATCATCATCGCGCGCCCCCGACTGCGGCTCGGCCGCCCGCTCGGTTCGGTAGGGCCGACAGGGTTCGAGCGGCGCCAACGGCGCAGGTCAATGCTTGACCGCACGCACCTCCGAGGTTCTGCATTCCGCCATTGAGCTACGTCCGAGCTCCCTTCAGGCATTCGGACTGAGGAAGAACAGTGCGCCACTTGCCGGAAGGGCGGTCACCCAAGCCGATTCCGGTCCAGTAGATGCCGATGGATGCGCGGGGTGTTCCGTTCGGAGCGGTCACGAAGAAGTGAGAGACGTATCGTTGCCCGCCTGCCGTCCGGCCCTCCACTGCCAGGACCCATCCGCCGTCACGGTTCGGCTTCCTGGGCACTCGGGCGGATTTCACTACTTTCGGCGCTGCGCCAGGAGAGAGGCATTCGGCCCGCGCCTCGTCCAGCATGTATTCACAGCTTTCAACCTGAACAGTGGACTTCTCGCAGAAGTGTTCTGTGGTGTTGTCCGCGATGTCGGAAATCACGTTCTTGAGGACTTGTCGCGCCTGGGCTTCGGTGACGCTCGACGGTCCGGGCCTGTCTCCGTTCGCACAGGCTGCAATGAAGGGCATGAGGCAGACGCCCGCAAGGGCGACGAGCCACTGCCGTCGGCGGCTCGCGCGGACATCGGGTTCCCCCAGCAGATTCATCGGTCGGTCCGTACCAGCCACAACAACCCCCGCAGGCCGAGCCCCTGATCCCCGTGACCTGGCAGCTGACGGATCTTGCACCACCAGCCCGTCCCCGAGCAAGGGATTCACCGGCTCACCTCACCGAGAGGATGACGTCCACGAACAGCACCACTGCGGGTGTCCAGCGGCCCAACCCGCGGCGGATGACGGGGGTTCGGAGGGTGGGTCGTTGAGTTCAACCGTGTGGAGCCGCGCACCGGGCTGCTGAAACACCTCGCATCACTTCCGTGGCCCAACCCGGGCCAGGTCCAGGTCCAGATCCTGATCCACGACGAGGAGGACGACTGCTTCGACCTGTGGATGATTCATGACGGCAGACCGGTCGAGGTGCCGCTTCCGCGCACCCAGCGCTTTCATTCCCCGGCTCCGTCCTCCCAGGTCTACGCGCCGAGTCCCGGGTATCTGTGGCGGACCGACGGTGGCAGCTCTGTGCCGGCAAAACTCTGGACTGAACGACAGGATCCACGACCGGCCTGGCAGCAACTGAGCCGAGCCATCGGGGTACGGGATTTGAACGCCGCGCTCCGTCCGGTTCCTGCACCCGGCACGGGAGCCGTCGCACCCGTCGGTCGTCAGTGGCGGTGGCCCGGCCAGTGCGGATCCACCCAGCGGTCCTCGTCAGTGAGTCCGAGCAGCCGTATCCGGTGCTGCAGATCCTCCGACGCGCCCGACTCGCGCAGCCGTACCGCGGCGTGACCGAGGGGCCATGCGACCGGTTCGGTGCGCATCTCCTCCTCGTCGTGCCCGTACGAGCCGCTCCACGGCAGGCTGTCCCCCAACAGCTCGTACTCCCATTCAGCCGCTGCCTCCACGAGACGTCGGTCGCTGGGGTGGCCGGTCTGCTTCTCCCATTCGGTCAGCCAGGGTCCGACCGTTCCGGACGCCTCTGCACACATCACGAAGACCTCGTGGGCCGGGACGACCGCATCCGGATCGGTGAGGCTGTGGACCCACCACGCGTGCAGGAACTCGCGTACGGGACCTGCGTCGGGAAGTCTCTCAGAAGTGCCTCGCACAACGTGCAGGTCTTGAGGGGGCTTCTGCGAGTGGCGACCTGCGGAAACGTGATCACTCTGGGGCTCTCGCAGAACTCTCACAGATGGTCATTGGTGAGAAGTCGGCGACGGGCCTGAGAGGGAGCCAGTCTGCGCGGGCACACTCTCCAGCCGCACCGTGCTACTCACATCGTCGCGATCACGCTGTTCTCACCGATTCTTGGCGGGGTGCGGTGTCGATGTCGTGTCCGGAGTAGGACGATCCGCGGCTCCGCTCGAGTGCAGCGGGTCAGGGATGGTCGCCCACGAGAGCAGTTGCGCGCGTCTCGGGAACTCCCAGCATCAGCAGGCTCGTGATCGTCGCTGCTCGGGCGCCGAGGGTCCCGTTCGACAGGTCGCTGTCCGCGATGCTGAACACGACGCCGTAGGCAACCTGGCTCAGAATGCCCGCCGGCAGGTGCTGTGCGAACACGTCGCTGTCCTGGCCCCGTTTCACGAGGTCGGCGAGGAGCTCGTCGACCGGCCCGAGCAGGCCGTGGATCGCCTCGCCGTACTCGCCACGGCGCAGCGCCAGCAGCACGCGGTACCGGTGCGCCACCGGCCAGAGGCGGGCGATGAATTCGGCCCACGCCGCGTCCGCTCCTGCGTCGGAGGCGGTGACTTCGGTGAGCACGGCTGTCATCTCGGTGACGGCCCGTTCCGTGAGTGTCCGAACCAGGTCGAGGCGCGAGGGGAAATGGCCATAGACGGTGCGACGGACGACGCCGGCAGCGGAGGCGATGTCGCCCATGCCGGCGTCGGGGTTCTCTCCCAGCAGGTCGAGGGCGACGTCGAGGATGCGATCGCGTGTCTCGTTCATCGAGCGCACGCGGGAGGACTCGGTAGGCACGACATCATTGTTGCACACCACTGTGCAATGAAGTACATTGCACAGTGGTGTGCAACGAAGCGTTGCGCTGCGCTTCGAAGCCCAGGAGAAGAAGGCAGCCGCCCCGGAGGGGGACTGGGCGGACCGCGGCCGACATGGGCCACGAGCCCTCGGTCACCACCATTACCGACGACAACACACCTCGCCAGTTAGTGGAAAATCACATCTGTGCGACCAGGCTCACCACGCATTGGTCACACAACTGGCAGGTCTGCGAAGGAAATCCAGAACCGTCTGACCCTCTCAGGGAAAGCAGGTAAGTCAATGGAAAATCTCAGCAGGCGAAAAGCCCTGTCCCTCGGCGTCGCACTCGGCCTCGTGGGCGGGGCGAACCCCGCCCAGGCGTGGGCGTCGACGGGCTCGGTGACTGGAGCCGACGCGGGGACGGCCCTCGTCCGCCCGTTCACCGTCTCGATCCCGAATTCGGAGATCAACGACCTGAAGCAGCGACTGGCCCGGACTCGATGGCCGGATCCGGAAACGGTGGGCGACTGGTCGCAAGGGGTGCGCGTAGAGAACGCCAGAGCTCTGGTCGACTACTGGAAGCGCGGCTACAAGTGGCGGCGCTTCGAGTCCGAGCTCAATCGCTTCCCCCAATTCCTGACCGAGATTGATGGGCTGGACATCCACTTCATCCA
Source organism: Streptomyces sp. NBC_00887 (assembly GCF_045207585.1). NCBI lineage: Bacteria > Bacillati > Actinomycetota > Actinomycetes > Kitasatosporales > Streptomycetaceae > Streptomyces > Streptomyces sp. NBC_00887. The sequence continues at coordinate 7,158,861 of NZ_CP108788.1, read as the reverse complement.
TGTCAGGTCCAAGAACCCCGACGCGATGCCGCTGGTACTCACGCACGGATGGCCGGGCTCGATCGTCGAGTTCCTGAAGCTGATCGGCCCGCTGACCGATCCGGTTTCGTTCGGAGGAGACGCCGCCGATTCATTCGACGTCGTCGTCCCGTCGCTCCCCGGGTTCGGGTTCTCCCAGAAGCCCACGGAGACAGGGTGGACCGTATCGCGCATCGCAAGCGCGTGGGTGGAGCTGATGAAGCGTCTCGGCTACACGAGATGGGCCGCGCAAGGCGGCGATTGGGGTGCCGTCGTCACCACCGCCCTCGGGGCCATGCAACCTGAGGGACTTCTCGGAATTCATCTGAACACCCAGTACGCCTTTCCCGCACAGATACCCGACACCTTGTCGCCCGAAGAGCGCTACGCCGTGGAGACCCTCGCCCTCTATACCGACGATCTAGGTGGGTCGAACCACCTTCAGCGCACGAAGCCGGAGACTGTCGGATTCGCCCTGGCGGACTCTCCCGCTGGTCAGGCAGCCTGGATCTACGAGAAGTTCCAGTCCAAGACCGACAACCACGGGCTCGCCGAGGACGCCCTCAGCATGGACGACATGCTCGACGCGATATCCCTCTACTGGTTCACCAACAGCGCAGCGTCGTCCGGTCGCATCTACTGGGAGAACAGATCGGGCACTCTCGCCGGCCCGAAGCTGACGCTTCCGGTCGCGGTGACCGTCTTCCCGAGGGACATCCCACGCCTGCCACGAAGCTGGATCGAAGACACCTACAGCAATCTGATCCACTACGGCGAGGCCGACAAGGGCGGGCACTTCGCGGCCTTGGAACAGCCCGAGATCCTGGTCAGCGAAATCCGCACCGGCCTGCGCACCCTTCGTTCCTGACACCACCGCGCGAGCTCAGGCCGCACGTGGTCGTGGATCTTCCGCTGAACACCCCCGGCGAGCCGATCATGTGTGCTGAACGACCAAGATCAAGTGCTTGACGCCAACGGCTGTACCAATGGTCCCCAAGGTCGTTGAGGAAGGGTCCGTCGGCCTGGTCCTGAAACGCAGCGACGACGAGTGGACGGCGAGGTGCCACAGCTGTCGATCCGGCTCCGGCTCCCCACGGGGTCGAGTCCAGCGGGGCGGCCGGCCCGGCAGGCGTGCCGCGAGGAGGAATCCGCCGATGACGGGTCTTCGGCACTGCCCGGGCGAGAACGCCTCATGTAGCACGTCGTCGACGGCCGTCCGCTGCCGGAGCAACCGGCCGACAGCGAGCTACGCGGCCGAGCGGGCCCCGGGGATTCCCAGGCCGACGAGGAGGAGCCCGTACAGCTCTTCCGCGCAGGTGGCGGACCCGGTGAGCGCCTGTCGGACGACTTCCGCCTCCGAGGTCAGCCCCGCAGCGGCCGACCACGCGAGTGCGCCCTCCACCGCAGTGTCCACCGGGAAGTCCTCCAGCGGTATGTCGTAGCTCTCCGCCATCCCGCGGTTGAGCAGTCCTGTCCAGGCTGTGCCGTCCGGTGTCACAGCCTCGACGAACCCCACATCGCTGTCCAGGAAGGACACCATGACCGCGGGTGCCCCAGCCTTCTCCACGAGTCCTGGCAGGCTGCGCTCGTCCGCGTCGGCGAATTCCGACACCTGCCAGCCCTCCGCCGGAACGTCCGTGTCCTCGACGCCGACGAAGCCCGTCGCCTTCAGCAGATCACGGAGCTCTGCCGCGGATCCGATCGCAAGTGAACCTCCGAAATTTCCCATGCGCCGCAGGTTAGCCAGCAGCACCGACAACGCCCCCGCTGCGTCCGGTTACCTGCCCCCGGCCCTGCGAGCGCATCGCCACGCGGCCCGGAGCAGAGCTGTTCCCCGTGGCCGCGGTCTGTGTTCATGCTGCGTTCGGTTCCGTCACCGAGACTCGGCCCTCGCCCCCCAGCGCGGTTGAACGAGAGGCTCACTGTGACGGACAAGAAGAACTCCGAAGACCCCGAGGGCGCGGCGATCTCACGGCGCCGGCTGGTCAAGTACGCGGGGGTCGGGGCGACCCTGGCGGCCGCGAGCCCGCTGGTGGGCGGCGGCACCGCGTTCGCCGACAGCGTCGAGGACCGGCGCGGGAAGGCGGGCGACTCCCGTGACCGGGTGTGGCGCGCCGGTGATCACCATGTGCACTCGGAGTACAGCGGGGCTTTCGACACGACGAAGAATCCGCCGGTGTTCCGCAAGGGGGCCGACGCGGTCTACCCGATCGTCACGAACGCGATCATGGCCAAGAACTTCGGTCTCGACTGGATGATGTGCACGGACCACGGAGGACCGACGCACTCGAAGGTCAACCTCGAGCAGGCCTATCCCGATCTCCTGCGCTCGCGCGCACTCGTGCCCGAGGTCCTGCAGTTCTGGGGGATGGAGTTCGACGCCCCCGCCATGGACCACCACACGCTGATGATCCCGCACCACCGGGACGAGGCCCAGCAGTTGTTCGAGCTGGAGAGCCGCTTCGCCAAGTACGACCCGTTTCCCGCCGATGCGGGCCGGGACACCGAGGCGAAGATGGTCGAATTCCTCAAGGCCGCGAAGGACATGCGGCGCAAGCCCCTCGTGATCGCGCACCACGCCTCACGTTCGGCGACCGGCCTCGGCGTCTACGGGCAGGACACACCGAGGGAGTTCCGCAACGGCAACAACGCGGCACCGGACGTCTACATCGGCTTCGAGGGCGCTCCCGGCCACCAGGCGGGCCCGCTCAACGGAGGGGCCCGCGGCGGGTACGGCAACCATCCGACCCATGGCGGCTTCGACCAGATGACGGCTCTCGTCGGCGGGCTGTGGGACTCGCTGCTCGGCGAGGGCCGGCGCTGGTGGATCACCGCGACCTCTGACTCGCACGTCCACTGGACGCGTGGCGGCTCCGACTTCTGGCCGGGCGAGTACAGCAAGACCCATGTGCTGGCCAGGCAGGACTACGCCGACATCATGGACGGGCTCCGCAACGGCCGGATCTGGGTCGGCACGGGTGATCTGATCACCGGCCTCGGCCTCACGGCGGGCGACCGCGGTCGCGCGGCCGCCATGGGCGAGACGCTCACGGTGAGCGCGCGCAACCGCACGGACGTCGACATCGAGATCAGGTTCCGGCCGCTCGACGGAAGGAACGCCAACGGTGACCGTCCGGAGGTCCGGCGCGTCGACCTGATCGTCGGCCAGGTCACCGGCCCGGCCACCGGCCTCGACACGGACACCAACCCGACGACGAAGGTCGTCGCGCGGTTCGGTCCGGGTGACTGGCACCGGCAGAAGGGTGAGTACGTCGTCCGGCACACCCTGCGCAACGTGGAGGGCGACCTGTACGCCCGGGTACGCGGCACCTGCACGGACGAGGCGGAGCCGCTCGCCGACGGGCTGGAGAGCCCTTGGGACGACCTGTGGTTCTACTCCAACCCCGTCTTCGTCGAGGTCCGCTGAGCGGACCGCGTGGCCCCACCAGCCGCCCCGTGCCCGCGCGCGGGGCGGCGGGAGCCTCAGGTGTGCCCCAGCCGTTCCACCAGCGCGGGCACGTCCGCGAAGGAGTCGAGGACGTGGTCAGGGGTTCCGTCCGCTGCCGCGTGGGTCTCGGGGAGGTACTTGCCGGTCCTGACCAGTACGCCGGTGATTCCGCCGCGCTGGGCCGCCAGCACGTCCGACTCGATGTCGTCGCCCACCATCAGCGACTCGGACGGGTCGGCGCCCAGGTGGGCGAGGGCCGCGGCGAAGAACGCCCCGGCGGGCTTGCCGGTGATCTCCGCCTCCGTGCGGGCCGCCCGCTCCAGACCGTCGAGGAACGCCCCGGTGTCGAGGTCGAGCCCGTCGGCGGTGCGCCAGTACAGGTTCCGGTGCATGGCCACCAGCCGGGCACCCTGCTGTACGTGGCGGAAGGCCCGGTTGAGTGCCGCGTACGTGAACGCGGCGCCCGCTCCGCCGAGGACGACGACGTCCGGTACGGCGCCCTCGGTGTCCTCCTCCTCGACGAGCGTCACACCCGACAGGTCGTCCCGTACGTCGCCGGTGTTGATCAGCAGGCAGCGGGCCTCGGGGTGGTGCTCGCGCAGATACGCGGCGGTCACCGCGGGGGCCGTGAGGATGTCGTCGGCGCCGACGGGGAAGCCCGACCCGGCCAGTTGTTCGGCGATCCCGGCGCGTGTCCGTGAGGTGGTGTTGGTGACCAGTGCCAGAGGGATTCTCGCTGCCCGCAGCTGCTCCATCGCCTCCACGGCACCGGGCAACGGCTTCCAGGACACCGTGAGTACGCCGTCGATGTCGACCAGGACCGCTCCGATTCGTTCCATACGATCGACCGTCCCCGACTTGCCGAACAGGTGCAAATGGGATTGTTTCGAAGGTGGGGGTGTGTGTTCGTTCCGGTATCCCCTCCTTGGAGGCGAACCACTGTGCTGTTCACCGACCGCACGGACGCCGGGCGGCGGCTCGCCCAGGCGCTCGGACACCTGGAGACGCGTCGGCCCGTCGTCCTGGGACTCCCCAGGGGCGGGGTTCCGGTGGCATTCGAAGTGGCGCAGTTCCTCGGTGCCCCGCTCGATGTGATCGTGGTCCGCAAGCTGGGGGTCCCGTACCACCCGGAGCTCGGCTTCGGTGCCATCGGCGAGGGCGGGGTCCGGGTCATCAGCGACGAGATCGTCCGGCACGCCGGGGTCCGGGAGAAGGACCTGGTGTCGGTCGAGCGCGCCGAGGAGGCGGAGCTCGTACGGCGGGCACGTACGTACCGGGCCGGCCGGCCGCGACTCCCGCTCGAGGGCCGGGCGGTGATCGTGGTGGACGACGGGGTCGCCACGGGCGCGACCGCGCGTGCGGCGTGCCAGGTGGTACGGGCACAGGGCGCCGCCTATGTCGTGCTCGCCGTTCCGGTGGCATCGCCGGATGTGGCGGACCGGCTGCGCTCCGAGGTGGACGAGGTCGTGTGCCTGTCCACACCCCAGCTCTTCTCCGCTGTCGGTGAGTGGTACCGGGACTTTTCCCAGACCTCCGACGAGGAGGTCGTCTCCCTGCTGGCGCGGACTCCCGAAGGCCGCGGCTCCTCCGAACAGGTCGAGGTGGACGCGGGCGGCGTCGGGCTCGCCGGGGACCTCGTACTCCCGGAGGGCGCTGCGGCGGTCGTGGTGTTCGCCCATGGTTCCGGCAGCAGCCGCCACAGTCCGCGCAACCGCTCCGTGGCCACGGCCCTGAACCGGGCGGGCCTCGGCACCCTGCTCTTCGACCTCCTCACGCCGGGGGAGGAAACGTACCGGGCCAACGTCTTCGACATCGGTCTGCTGGCCGGGAGGCTGGCGGGCGCCACCGAGTGGCTGCGGCGCAGGGTGTCCGTACCCGTCGGCTCCTTCGGGGCGAGTACCGGGGCGGCGGCGGCGCTGCGGGCTGCCGCGGCGGCCGACTCCGGCATCGGCGCCGTGGTCTCCCGCGGCGGGCGACCCGATCTCGCCGGGGCGGACCTGTCCGGGGTGCGGGCGCCGACGCTGCTCATCGTGGGCGGCAACGACACCACGGTGATCGATCTGAACCGGCAGGCGCAGGCGGCACTGTCCTGCGAGAACCGGCTGGAGATCGTCCCGGGCGCCACCCATCTCTTCGAGGAGCCGGGCGCGCTGGGCCTGGTGGCGGATCTGGCCCAGGACTGGTTCACCACGCACCTGGTGGCCCGGACCGGCTAGCCCGCCGCCCCTGTCCTGGCCCCCGGCACGACACGGCGGCGGGAGGGGCAGTCCATGCACGTCAGGACCGTGGACGGCGCGGGCGTCCCGGCTTACGCCGACGGGATACGGCGCGTGTACGCGGACGTGTTCCCGGCGCCCCCGTGGAACGAGGGCCCCGCGGCGGCCACGTCGTACACCGGGCGGCTCGCCACCGACGCGGAGCGACCGGGATTCACCGCCGCGCTCGCCCCGGACGCGGACACCGTGACCGGCTTCGTCACCGCCTGGACGACGCCCGCCCCCCTTCCCGCGACCGCAGCTACGGGCAGGTCGCCGCGGCACTCGGTCCGGGCGGAGGATCTGCGCTTCTACCGACGCGTCGGCCGGCACCGGATCGACGCACCCGTCCCCGGCAGGGCGGGACTTGCCGCGCTGCCCGGGCCGCGGCATCCGGCCGGTATCCGCCCTCGACCGAGGCGTACGGGTACTGCTTCGGGGGCACTGATCGGGGCACTGGAACCGCGCCGTAACCGTGCTGGAGCCGCACCGGAGCAATGCACCCGACGATGCGTCCGACAACGATGCCATCCATGGGCGCCACCCGCCGCGACATGGGCTCGGGACACCTGGTGCGCACGCGCAGGAGGAGCGATGCACGACCGCTATGTGAATCGATTCAGAGACGCGAAACATAGTTGCTGACCTCGAAGACTGTCAAGGGTTCTCCCCATTCATCCCATTCAGGCCACGCATCCCCCCGCCGGCATGAACTTCTCGCCATCAACCCATTGACTGCGCCCGCAATCCCCGTTTAGCTTCCGAGCAACCTCATTGAAACCTTTCACGACGAGTGGAGCGACGCAGTCCCACCGCTGAGGAGTCCCATGAACCAGTCCGCCCCGGACCCGGCCCCGGTCCTGGCCCTGAAGGGCGTGAGCAAGTCCTTCGGTGCCGTACGGGCCCTGCAGGACGTGTCCCTGCAGTTGTTCCCCGGCGAGGCACACGCACTCGCCGGGGAGAACGGTGCAGGCAAGTCGACCCTGATCAAGGCCCTCGCCGGGGTCCACCGCCCGGACAGCGGCGAGGTGCGGCTCGACGGGCGGCCCGTCGTCTTCCACGGCCCCGCCGACGCCCGTGACGCCGGCATCGCGGTCATCTACCAGGAGCCGACGCTCTTCCCCGACCTGTCGATCGCCGAGAACATCTTCATGGGCCGCCAGCCGCGGCGGACGCTGGGCCGCATCGACCGCAGGGCCGTGCACGCCGGCACCGCCGGGCTGATGCGCCGGCTCGGAGTCGATCTGGCCCCCGACCGGCCGGCCCGGGGGCTGTCGATCGCCGACCAGCAGATCGTCGAGATCGCCAAGGCGCTCTCCTTCGACGCCCGCGTCCTGATCATGGACGAGCCGACCGCCGCCCTGACCGGCAGCGAGACGGCCCGGCTCTTCTCCGTCGTGCAGACGCTGCGCGCCGAGGGCGCGGCGGTGCTGTTCATCTCGCACCGGCTCGACGAGATCTTCGAGCTGTGCCAGCGCGTCACGACACTGCGCGACGGCCGGTGGATCTCCACGGAGCCTCTGGAGGGGCTGACCGAGGACGACCTGGTGCGCAGGATGGTCGGCCGCGACCTCGGCGACCTCTACCCCAAGCAGGACGCGGAGGTCGGCGAGGTCGCGCTGTCGGTGCACCGGCTGACCCGCGAGGGCGTCTTCCGTGATGTGTCCTTCGACGTCCGCCGCGGCGAGATCGTCGCGCTCGCCGGGCTCGTCGGCGCCGGGCGCACCGAGGTCGCGCAGGCGGTGTTCGGCGTGGACCGTGCCGACGCGGGCGAGGTGAGGGTGGGCGGCACGGTGCTACGGCCGGGTTCGCCGACCGCCGCGATGGCCGCCGGGATCGCGCTCGTACCCGAGGACCGGCGTCAGCGCGGGCTGGTCATGGATATGTCGATCGAGCGCAACATCGGCCTCACCGGCCTGGACGAGGTCCGTAAGCGCGGGCTCGTCAGCCGGGCCCTGGAGCACGACCGGGCCGCCGACTGGGCGGTGCGCCTCCAGCTCAGGTACAACCGGCTGGCCGACACCGTGGGCGTGCTGTCGGGCGGCAACCAGCAGAAGGTCGTGCTGGCCAAGTGGCTGGCGACCGGCCCGGCCGTGCTCATCGTCGACGAACCGACCCGCGGCATCGATGTCGGCACGAAGGCCGAGGTGCACCGCCTGCTGTCCTCGCTCGCGGCGGACGGCCTCGCCGTACTGATGATCTCCTCCGACCTGCCGGAGGTGATCGGCATGGCCGACCGCGTGCTCGTGATGCACGAGGGCCGGCTCGTCGCCGAGATCCCGCGCGAGGGCGCCACCGAGGAGTCGGTCATGGCGGCGGCCACCGGACGCAACGAGAGGGCAGCGGCATGACCACCACCGTCGAGAGCCCTCCGGACACGGCTAAGGCACCGCAACGGAGTGCCGCCTCCCTCGTGGACACGGTCTTCCGGGCCCGCGAGATCTCCATCGCCGGGGCGCTGGTCCTGCTGATCCTCGGCACCTATCTGGCCAACCCGCGCTTCCTGTCCGACCAGGGCATCAAGGACCTGCTGCTCAACGCCTCGATCCTGGTGCTGCTCGCGGTCGGCCAGTCCGCCGTCGTCCTCACCCGCAACATCGACCTGTCGGTCGGCTCCGTCGTCGGCCTCTCCGCCTTCGCCTGCGGCAAGTTCGTCGCGGGAACCGACCACGGCGTGCTCACCGTGATGCTGCTCGGCATCGCCATCGGTGTGGTCTGCGGACTGGTCTCCGGCGCTCTCGTCAGCTTCGGCAAGGTCCCCGCGCTCGTCGTGACCCTGGGCATGCTCTACATCATCCAGGGCGTCGACTACTGGTGGGCGCAGGGAGAACAGATCAGTGCGTCCGACGTGCCGGAGGCAGTCCTGGGGCTGGGCAGCGGCAGCTTGCTCGGGGTGCCGTACCTGCCGCTGATCGCACTCGTACTGCTCGCCGCGACCGCGTACTTCATGCGCAGCTACCGCTCGGGGCGTGAGCTGTACGCGATCGGTTCGAGCCCCGAGGCCGCCCGTCTCGCCGGTATCCCGATCCGCCGTCGGGTGCTCGCCGCGTACGCGTTCTCCGGAGCCGTCGCCGGCTTCGCGGGTGCCCTGTGGCTGGCCCGTTTCGGCACCGTCGTCGCGGACAACGCGCACGGCTGGGAACTGACCGTCGTCAGCGCCGTCGTCGTCGGCGGTGTCGCCATCACCGGCGGCACCGGCAGCGTCTGGGGCGCCGCACTCGGCGCCCTGCTGCTCACCACCATCGGCAGCGTCCTGGTCGTGCTGAAGGTGGACTCCTTCTGGCAGGGCGCCATCACCGGCGCGCTCCTCCTGCTGGCCATCAGCGTCGACCGGATCGTGAACCTGCGGATGACCGCCGCACTGAGGAAGAGGAGCGCCCGTTCATGACCACGGCGCCTGAGAAGCAGGCCGCACAGGGCACGAAGAAGACGCCCCGGCCCCCGGCCGGCACCCTGAGGAGCCTCGCACTGCGCTGGGACACCGCCGTCGGCGTGCTGCTGGTCGCCGTCCTCGTCGTCGGCCTCGGCAGCACGGAGGGCTTCGGCTCGACGGAGAACCTCGCGTTCGCCTTCAACGACATCGCCGAAGTCGCCATCATCGCCCTCCCGATGACCCTCCTGGTCGTCGCCGGACAGGTCGACCTGTCGGTCGCCTCCATGCTGGGCCTGGGCAGCGCGCTGACGGGTGCGCTGTGGGAGGCGGGCTGGGCCTTCGAGACGATCGTGCCGATGGTGCTCCTGGTGGGCGTCGCCGGAGGCCTCCTCAACGGCTGGCTGGTCACCAAGGTGGGGCTGCCGTCCCTGGCCGTCACCATCGGCACCCTGGCGCTCTACCGCGGCCTCGCCTCCGTGGCGCTCGGCAGTGACGCGGTGACCGACTTCCCGCAGACGTACGCGGACTGGGCCGTCGACACGACGACCGTGGCCGGCACCTTCCTCACCTACCCGGTCCTGCTCTTCGTCGTGCTGGCCGCGGTCACCGCGGTGGTGCTGCACGCCACCGGCCTGGGCCGTTCGCTCTTCGCGATCGGCGCCCAGGAGGAGGCCGCGTACTTCGCCGGCATCCGGGTCAAGCGGATCAAGTTGCTTCTCTTCGTCGTGACCGGGCTGTTCTCCGCCTTCGCGGGTGTCGTCTTCACCCTCCGGTACGGAAGTGCCCGCGCGGACAACGGAGTCGGCTTCGAGATGCTCGTCATCGCGTCCGTGCTGCTCGGCGGCATCGACTTCGACGGCGGGAAGGGCACGCTCTTCGGCGCGGTCGCCGGTGTCCTGCTGATCGGTGTCCTGAAGAACCTGCTCACCCTCAACGACATCGCCAACGAGGTGCAGGTCATCGTGACCGGTCTGCTGCTCGTGGCGTCCGTCCTCACCCCACGGGTCATCGCCACCGTCACCGAACGACGGCACAGGCGGGCCGCGAACACCCCCGCGCCCCAGTCGTCATAACCGCGTCGTCACCACCGCCCCTTCCCCCGTACCCTCCGAAAGGCACAACGCCGCCATGATGCTCCGCAATGCCGCCGGGCGCCGCGCCGTCGCGACCGCCGCCACCGCCGTCTCCCTCGCGCTCGCCCTCACCGCCTGTTCCGGCACCACGAAGGACAGCAAGGACACCGGTACCGAGAAGGCCGCCGGCTCCGCGAAGGCCGACCCGAACGCGCCGTTGAAAAAGGGCCTGAAGATCGCCTTCCTGCCCAAGCAGATCAACAACCCGTACGAGAAGATCGTCGACGAGGCGGGCATCGCCGCGGCGAAGGAGTACGGCGGCACGGGCAAGGAGGTCGGCCCGTCCGACGCCAGCGCCTCCTCGCAGGTCAGTTACATCAACACCCTGATCCAGCAGCGCCAGGACGCCATCCTCGTCGCGGCGAACGACCCCAACGCGGTGTGCGGCCCGCTCAAGCAGGCCATGAAGAAGGACATCAAGGTCGTCGCGTACGACTCCGACACGGCGAAGGACTGCCGTCAGCTCTTCATCAACCAGGCCAGCTCCGAGCAGATCGGCCGCAGCCTGGTCCAGCACCTCGGCGAGCAGCTGAACTACAGGGGCAAGGTAGCGATCCTCTCGGCCACGCAGAACGCGACCAACCAGAACACCTGGATCGAGTTCATGAAGGAGGAGCTCAAGCTCCCCAAGTACAAGGGCATGGAGCTCGTCAAGGTCGCGTACGGCGACGACGCGGACCAGAAGTCGTTCCAGCAGACGCAGGGCCTCATGCAGGCCTACCCCGACCTCAAGGGCATCATCTCGCCCACGACGGTCGGCATCGCCGCCGCGGCACGCTACCTGAGCGACTCCTCGTACAAGGGGAAGGTCGTCCTCAACGGCCTGGGGACGCCGAACCAGATGCGCAAGTACGTCAAGGACGGCACCGTCGAGCAGTTCTCGCTGTGGAACCCGGAGGAGCTCGGCTACCTCGGCTCGTACGCCGCCGCCGCCCTGGCGTCGGGTCAGATCACCGGCGCGGAGGGCGAGAAGTTCAAGGCGGGCAAGCTCGGCGAGTACACGATCGGCGAGGACGGCGAGGTCATCCTCGGCGAGCCGACGGTCTTCGACGCGAAGAACATCGACGAGTTCAACTTCTGAGCGCGGGAGCCCTCTTCATGCAGCGTGTCTGCTTTCTGCTGAAGGTCCGCGAGGACCGCAAGAACGAGTACCGCGAGCGGCACGCCGCGGTGTGGCCGGAGATGCTCGCCGCGCTGTCGAAGGCCGGCTGGCACAACTACTCGCTCTTCCTGCGCGAGGACGGACTGCTCGTCGGTTACCTGGAGACGGAGGACTTCGACGCGGCACGTGAGGCGATGGCAGCGACCGAGGTCAACGACCGGTGGCAGCGGGAGATGGCGGAGTTCTTCGAGCAGCCCGAGGCGCCGGACGAGGCGATGGCCCCGCTGACGGAGGTCTTCCACCTCGCCTAGGGTCTGCCCGGCCACGGGCCGGGGCTCCTCGTCAGGGGAGTCCCGGCCCCTGACATGCCGGCAGCGACCGGTACCGGACGGGCTGCCGCCTGTCCGCCCGCTCTCCGCAGGCCCGAACCTACAGAACGGCCACCACGAGCAGGACGAAGGCGGCGAGCGACAAGGCGGTCCTGGCCTGGTGGAGGCTGTTCCACCGGGACTCGAACGCGGTGCGCGCCGCGCTGTCGTCGCCGCCCTCCGACCCGGCGAGCGCCGTGTTCAGCGGGATGTTCCCGGCGATCGTGATCAGGTGGCCGGCGACGGCGCAGAGGAGCGCGCCGAGGACCGTCGGCCAGTGGGACGTCCCCGCGACGAGCACGGCGGCCGGGAAGACGATCACCCCGGCGAAGAGGACGAGGAAGAACGGTCCGGGCACCTTCTCGTTGAAGCGGCGCATCGCAGAGGTGAACTGATCGTCCGGCAGGGCCGCGAGGCCGGGCATGACCGCGATCAGGAACGTCACCATGAAGCCGGCATAGAGGCCGGCCGTGAGCACGGCGGCCAGCAGGAGCACGAAGGTCATGGGGCTCATGATGACGCGGGCGCGGTGCTCGTACAGGGTTTTCCGCACGTCCGTGCGAGCCACGCGACGCACAGCCTCCGCGTGGGCGAGGACGGGGCCCGCACCTCCGTGCGGGCCCCGTCCCGCGGTCAGCCGAGTTCGCCCTCCCCGTCGCCGCCGGCCGGCGTCTCCTCGTCGCCGCTCCTCATCCTCTCGGCCTGCTCGATCGCCGTCGCGAGCTTCGCCACCGAACTGTCCTCGGTACTGTCCGCCAGCTTGCCCGCCCGGGTGGCGAGTTGGGCGAGCGTGGGGGTGCCGGGCAGGTCGCCGCCGCGCAGCACGTCCGCGAAGTACGCGGCCACCGCCGTCACCTGGAGCCGAGGGCTGTCACCGCCCCAGAGCTTCCCGTCGATCGCACCGGTCTCCACCGAGCCGGTCTCCTCGTGCGCCTTCCGGGTCTTCGGGTCCAGCCAGCGCACCGTCGCCGTCGCCACGTGCCCGGAGGCGCCGTCGCGGAGGCGTACGGCGTAGAGCGCCGTCACGGTGTGGCCGGGGCCGACCTCGCCGCCGTCGACGCTGTCGTCGCGGAAGTCGTCGTCGGCCACCTTGCGGTTCTCGTAGCCGATGAGCTCGAACTGCTGGACGGTCTTGCGGTCGAAGGCCACCTGGGCCTTGGCGTCGCGGGCCCGCAGTTCGACATGGGCGGGCAGCTGGTCGACGAAGACCTTCCTCGCCTGGGTCTCGTCCCCGACGTAGGTGGTGTTCCCGTCGCCCTTGTTGGTGAGGCGTTCCATCAGCGCGTCGCCGTAGTCGCTGCCGACGCCGACGCCGAACAGGGTGATGCCGTACTCCTTGCGTGCGTCGCCGATCCGTTCCAGGATCGCGTCGGCGTCGGTCTCACCGGTGTTGGCGAGGGCGTCGGAGAGCAGGACGACCCGGTTGTTGGCACCCTTGCGGTGGCCCTTGACCGCCTCGTCGTAGCCCCGCTCGACGCCGGCTGCCACATTGGTGGAGTCGGCGGGTTCCAGCTCGTCGACGGCGTCCCGGATCTTGGTGCGGTTGCCGCCGAGCCGGGTCATCGCCAGCCGGGTCTCGGCCTCCCCGCTGAACGTGACCAGGGAGACGGAGTCGTCGTCGCGCATTTCGTCGGTGAGGATGCCCAGCGACTTCTTCGCCAGGTCGAGACGGCCCGGTTCGGCCATCGATCCGGAGATGTCGACGACGAAGGTCAGTGCGGCGGGCGGGCGTTCCCCGGCGTCGGTGGCTGCCCCGGTCGCCAGGCCGACCCGTACGAGCGACCAGTCGGTCGCCCCGGCGCCGACCGCCGCGCCGTCGACGTTCACCGAGAAACCGTTGCCCTTCGGCCGCTCGTAGCCCTGCCGGAAGCTGTTGACGAACTCCTCCGGCCGCACGGTGTCCGACGCGGGCATCTTCCCGTCACCGAGCAGACGGCGCGCGTAGCCGTAGCTGGCGGTGTCCACGTCCAGGGCGAAGGTCGACAGGTAGTCGGGCGGCGCGACCTCTCGCGCATCGCCGTCCTCCTTGTTCTGCGCGCCGTCCTCCTGCTGCTCGGGTGCGGCGGACGGCGCGTCGGGCGCGGGCTGCACTCCGCGCGGTCCGCCGCTGCCGCTGGCCTTGTCCGCAGAGGTCTCGCTGGTCGAACCGCCTCCGCAGCCGGTCAGCAGCATCCCGCCCGCCAACAGAGCGACCAGTACCCCGGCGCCCCGGGATGTCCTTGTCCTACGAGTCATCGGTACCCCCACGTCGTCGTTCGTCGACATCTGTGAATGGGACGTGTGAGGCGGTCGGTCGGAGTCGTCGAACGCGTTGCGGATCAGTCTCGATGCCGCAACGACGAGCACAGAGAGGGCGGAACATCAGGTTCAGGACACGATGTCCTTACGACTGAACCCCCGGAACGCGAACGCGAACAGAATCAGGGCATACGTCACCGAGATGGCTGCGCCCTTCGCCATCCCGCTCCATTCGAGATCGGGCTGGAGGGCGTCGGCCCACGCGAACTGCCAGTGCGCGGGCAGGAAGTCCCGCCAGGAGCCGAGCGCGGTGACGGCGTCCAGGACATTGCCGACGATGGTCAGGCCGACCGCTCCGCCGACTGCGCCGAGCGGGGCGTCGGTCTTGGTCGACAGCCAGAACGCCAGTCCCGCGGTGACGAGTTGGGACACGAAGATGAACCCGACGACGAGCGCGAGGCGCGGCACGGTGTCGGCGGTGGAGAGTGCGCCGCCGGTCGGCAGCTGGAGCGGTCCCCAGCCGTACGCGGCGGCTCCGGCGGCCAGTGCGACGACCGGCAGCAGCACCATCGCCGCGAGGCTGAAGCCGAGCGCCACGACGAGCTTGCTCCACAAGAGCCGGGAGCGGGGTACGGGGGCCGCGAGCAGGTAGCGCAGCGAGGACCAGCTCGCCTCGGAGGCGACGGTGTCCCCGCAGAACAGCGCCACCGGCACCACCAGCAGGAAGCCGGCGGAGACGAACAGGCAGGTCGCGGCGAAGTTCGCCGCGGACTCGGTGGCGACGTCCATGAGGTTGATCCGCGAGCCGCCCCTGCCACCGCCCCCTTCGCCGCCCGGGGTGCCGCCGATCGCGAAGGCGACGATCAGGATGAACGGCAGGGCGGCCAGCACCCCGCCCATGAGCAGGGTGCGTCGCCTGCGGAGCTGCCGCATCGCTTCGACGCGCAGGGGCAGGGTGCGGCGGGCGTGGTAGCCGGGGGCTTCGGCGTGGCCCCGGACTTCGGTGGCGGAGCTCATGCGGATCCTCCGGAGATGAGGGTGAGGAACGCGTCCTCCAGGCGGCGGTGCGGCCCGACACCCGTCACCGGTACGTCGAGACGGACCAGGTCGGCTACCAGCTGGGCCGCTGTGGCACCGTCGAGGCGGACCAGCAGTCCGTGGCCGTCGTCCACGCGGGCGGCGGACCCGATGCCGGGCAGGGCCGCCACCTTGTCCACGAGGGGTTCCGTGACCTCGTCCGCGGTGGTGACGAGGAGCATGTCCCCGGAGCCGGTGATCTCGGCGACGGGACCCGCCTGGACGAGCCGGCCTCGGTCCATGACCACGAGGTGGGTGCAGGACTGTTCGACCTCGGACAGGAGGTGG
Organism: Streptomyces sp. NBC_00887; assembly: GCF_045207585.1. NCBI lineage: Bacteria > Bacillati > Actinomycetota > Actinomycetes > Kitasatosporales > Streptomycetaceae > Streptomyces > Streptomyces sp. NBC_00887. The sequence goes on along the minus strand of NZ_CP108788.1, from coordinate 7,143,561 downwards.
CTGGAGACGATGACGGTGCGGCCTCCGGCCGCGTACCGGATCATCACGTCCCGCATCTCGCGGATCTGGGGCGGGTCCAGGCCGTTGGTCGGTTCGTCGAGGATGAGCAGGTCCGGCATGCCGAGCATGGCCTGGGCGATGGCGAGCCGCTGCCTCATGCCCTGCGAGTAGGTGCGCACGGCGTGGGCCAGGGCGTCGCCGAGCCCGGCGATCTCCAGGGCGTCGTCGATGTGCGAGTCCTCGGCGGGCCGTCCGGTGGCCTGCCAGTACAGCTCCAGGTTGGCGCGGCCCGACAGGTGCGGCAGGAAGCCGGCGCCCTCGACGAAGGAGCCGACCCGGGACAGCACGGGGGCGCCGGGCCGGATGGCGTGCCCGAAGACCCGGATCTCTCCGGCGTCGGGCGTGATGAGCCCCATCAGCATGCGCAGCGTGGTGGTCTTCCCGGCGCCGTTCGGTCCGAGGAGGCCGAGGACCTGGCCCTTCTCCACCTGGAAGCCGAGGTCGCGCACGGCGTACCGGTCGGAGGACTTGGCGTACTTCTTGGACAGGTCCGTGATCAGCAGCGGTACGCCCTCGAGTGCCGGGTCGGGTGCGGGGGTCGCCGTGCGCCTGCGTGCGGTGAGCAGGAGTACGGCGGCGATCGCCACGGCTGCGGCGGGCAGTCCCCACGTCCACCAGGGCAGGGTGGCCGCCGCGGTGCTGACGGCGGGCGCGGTGGGCACGGTCAGCGGCCCGTCGAGGGAGACGGTGTACGTGGCCGGCTCGGCGGGTGACGCGTAGCCGAGGTCGGTCGCGGAGAGGACGAGGCGGAGCCGGTGCCCGGAGTCGACTTCGTGGTCGATGGCGGGCAGGGTCAGCTCGACGGGCTTCCCCTGTTCCTCGGGGGCGATCCGGTAGGGCGCGACGAGCTGGGAGGGCAGCACCTGCTGCTTCCCGTCCGGCGAGACGTCGTACACCTTGCCGAACAGCACGGCGTCGCCCCGGTCCGCCTTCACGTTCACGCGGACGGTGGGTGAGCCGGTGACGCGGAGGGACTTGTCCAGTGGCGCGGAGTCGAAGCGCGCGTACTGGCCGGGGAAGTCGAGGGAGAGGCCGACGCCGAGGGAGGACAGCTGGGAGAGCCCGCCGCCGATGCCGGGAAGGGCCGAGACGGAGGGCGGGTTGGCCCCTGCGGGGTTACGGAAGGTCTGGGTCCGCCGTTCGCCGAGGGCGATCTGCTCACCGCCGCCGACCAGGCCCGGGTAGGTGTCGCCGTCCGCGCCGCGCTTGAGGGCCGCCCCGTCGGTGGAGTCGATTCCTCCGGTGCGGGTGACACGGAAGGCGGGGCCGGTGTCGGCACCCTTGTCGTCCTTCAGGTACTGGTCGAACCACGCGCCGATCCTGTTCTCGACGCGGTCGCCCTCCATGTCACCGCCGTCGTGTCCGCCCGAGATCCAGTCGACGGCCACGGGCGCGCCGTTCTCGCTGATGGCCTTGGCCATCGCGTCGGCCTGGCCGAGCGGGAACAGGGAGTCGCTCTGGCCCTGCACGATGAGTGCGGGCACGTCGATGCGGTCGGCCACCGCGACGGGGGAACGTTCCGTCAGGAGCTCACGCGCGGCCGCGTCCGGTGTGCCGCTGACGGCGACCTGCTCGTACATGTCGCACAGTTGCTTCTCGAACTTCTGGCAGCCGCCGCCGGTGGTGACGAAGATCCCGGCCCAGAGCTTCTTGAACACGCCGTCCGGGAAGAGGGCGTCGGCCAGGTTCCAGTAGGTGATCATCGGGGCGATGGCGTCGACCCTCTTGTCGTAGCCGGCGGCGAGCAGCGACACCGCGCCCCCGTAGGAGGCGCCGGTGACACCGACCCGCGGGTCGCCCTTCGCGTCGAGCTCCACCTCCGGCCGGCCCGCCAGCCAGTCGATGAGCCCCGAGACGTCCTTGACCTCGCCGTCGGGGGCGTTGAGGGTGATTTCCCCGCTGGTCCTCCCGAACCCGCGGGCCGACCACGTCATGACGGCGTACCCGTCGGCGGCCAGCTTCTCGGCCTGGGCGCGCACATCGTTCTTGCTGCCGCCGAAGCCGTGCCCGATGACGACGGCGGGCCTGCGCTGCGAACCCCCGGTCGTGAAGTACGAGGTGTCGACGGACACCCCGTTCATCCGCAACATCCGGTCCTCGCGGTGCACGGACGGCACACTGTCATCGGCAACGGCGCTCCAGGTACCGGCACCCACGAGCACGGCGAGCGCGGCGACGACCGCGGCCCACCGGCCTCGGGTACGGGGCAGCCGCCGCCACGGGGAAGTCGGTTTCTCCATGACTCGACCCTAAAGGGCGCGCACCCGGCCCTGAGGTGCCGCCAGGGTGAGGTACCCCGCATCCCTGAGAGGTACGGCAGGACCGCCGCGTACTACGTACGTGGTACATCACCGTCACGAAGGGCCCGCCCATGGACATCCGTCGCGCCACCACCGTCGCCGAACTCCTCGCGGCCCAGCACCTCTACGACGGCCCCGCCCGCGAGGAGTGGGCCTTCCGCTTCCTCGCCGCGCACGGCCACCTGATGCTGGTCGCGTACGTGGACGGCGTCCCGGCGGGCTTCGTCTCCGGCATCGAGATGCTGCACCCCGACAAGGGCACGGAGATGTGTCTGTACGAGCTCTCCGTGGATGCCGCGTACCGCCGCCGGGGCATCGGCCGGGCGCTCACCGAAGCACTGGCGGCCGTCGCCCGGGAGCGCGGCTGTTACGACATGTGGGTCGGCGTCGAGCGCGACAACGACGCGGCGATGGCGACCTACCGGTCGGCGGGGGCATGCGAGGACGGCGTGTTCGCCATGCTCACCTGGAAGTTCGGCGCTCGGCCCTGAGCGCCGTTGCACCACCGGCCGGCCGTGTGCCGTGCCCGGCGAAGTCGGACACGGCACACGGGGTGGGAATCCCGACAGAGTCAGGGCGACCTGTCCGGCTTGACGGCGACGTTCGGGTCAGCTCCGCTCAGTTTCTTTCTGCCGGGCCGCGAGGTCGGGATCACCCGGGTCCGGAGGCGGCAGGAGGTCCACCCACGGTTCGTCCCAGACGAAGGTCTGGCCCATCGTGTCTCCGTGTGTCTGCCACACGTGCCCGTCCAGGGTGAGCACCTTGATGTACGAGTCGTTCCCCTGGTCCTCGATCGAGATCGCACAGGCGTTCGCGGGGAAGTTCGAGGGTCGGCCTCCGGGCAGAGCGTCCGTGAGGTCCTGCCACGCAGGAGTCCCCCCTGTCGTCGTCGCCTGACCGGCATACGCGACCCCACCGATGAGAACGGCGTGCATGTCCTCGGTGTTCGAGGGAGCGTAGGAGTCGATGTCGACACACGGGCCGGCGGCTCCGGTGGCTCCAGTAGCTCCGGTGGCTCCGGTGGCTCCGTCCGTGCCGTCCGTGCCGTCCTCACCGGGGGGACCCGTCGGACCGGTCGGACCCGTGTCACCGGGCGCACCGGTCGCACCCGTCACGCCATCCGTACCGTCCTCACCAGGAGGACCCGTCGGACCGGTCGGACCGGTCGGACCGGTCGGACCCACCGCGCCCGGCCTGCACCTGTCCCCACCCTGCTCGTGCGCACCGGCATTCGGCTTGTGGGGCTTCGGCTTGCACGTGTCCTTGTCGGAGGGGTTCACGACGCTGCGGCGAGGAGCGTTCTCCAGATTCTCAGCCACGGCCAGTGCGGGGCTCGACATCCCCACCAGGACGAGCGCCAAGGACGCCATCGCGCCGCCTGCCACCCGCCTTCTGCGCCGCGGGAGGGGCCCCAAATCCGATTTGGTTCTGCGGTCAGACTGCATGCGCTGCTCTTTCTGAACTGGATCGAGTGATTGTCGGGACGCGTGTTCGCGCCCTCTTGACTTTTTCGGCATGCAGGCGCACAGAATGAAGACATTTTTTGGATATCAGCATATTGGCGGCACGGCATTCCCTCGATGGGCGCACGTCTCCACGCTCTTGGGGCGACCCCTCGGCGTGCCGCAAATTGGCTGGTCAGAGCGGTGCATAGAGTCACGCGCACAAATCCGTCGGGAATGGTGATGCCGTGAAACCGTCAATCTGCCTTTGCATGATCGTCAAAAATGAGGCAGCCGTGATCGAACGATGCCTGGCCCCCCTGCGTGACCTGATCGACACCTGGGTCATCTCCGACACAGGCTCGACGGACGGTACTCAGCAGCTCATCCGTACGGCGCTCACAGGTATTCCCGGCGAACTGCACGAGGAGCCCTGGGTCGACTTCGGGCACAACCGGACGCTGAACATCCAGCATGCGCGTGCCAAAGCCGACTATCTGCTCACCGTCGATGCCGACCACGTGATCCGCCAGGAGTTCCCCCTGCCTCCTCTCACCGCGACCTCATACATGCTGCGGTACGAAGGGAGAACCGAGCACCGCTTCAAGCACCTCCTCCGTGGCGACATTCCGTGGCGCTACGAGGGCGTCACCCACGAGTACCCGACCACCGGCGAAACCGACCACCAGGAGAATCTGGACGCGCTGGTGATCGAGGATCATGCTGACGGCGGATCTCGGCACCAGAAGTACGAGCGAGACGCACGCCTGCTGAGTGCCGAACTCGAACGAGACCCCGACAACGTGCGCACGGTCTTCTACCTCGCACAGACCAGGCGCGACATGGGCGACACCGAAGATGCGATCACCCTGTACGAACGCCGCGCCCAGATGGGCGGCTGGGCCGAGGAGGTGTATTACGCCTTGCTCCAGGTCGGTGTCCTCAAGGCCGGGTCCGGCGACTGGCCCGGGGCCATGGACGCCTTCTCCCGAGCTTGGGAAAGCCGTCCGCAACGTCTCGAAGCCTGCTACGAGCTCGCCTCGCGGCTTCGTTCGATGCGCCGCTACCGATCCGCGCACGCGATGGCCCGATCGGGGCTCGGCCACAAGGCGCCGGACGACCTGCTGTTCGTGCAGCCGTGGGTCTACCGGTGGGGACTGCTGTTCGAGTTTTCGATCACTGCGTACTGGGTGGGCGACCTGACCGGATCCCTGCGGGCATGCGACAGGCTGCTGGCCATGCCGGACCTGCCCGACACACATCGACGCCAGACGATCACCAACCGGGCATTCGCCGCACAGCGGCTCGCCGCGATGCACGAACCGGCTGCTGAGTCCGGCACAGGCAAGCCGACGCGGAAACGGGCCCGAACCCGCTGAAGCCCGGCATCCACGCGGTTACCCGTTCTGGCTCGCGGAGGGAGGTGAACCGAGGACCGGCGAGGCGGTGCCGGGGCTGTAGGGCAGCTCCCGGGGGAGCAGCGCGGTCGCCGCGTCGTCCTGTCCCGCCCGCACCAGCCCGTGGATCTCGCGGACCAGCGGCGTGACGTCCCGGATGGAGACCGTCCACTCGTCGGCGTAACGGCGCGACACCTCGCCGGAGAGGCCGAGCTGGAGGGACCGGTACGGCAGTGGATTGAGGTGGAGGTCGCGCTCGGGGTCCCACTGGACGCGGGCCGGTGCGCGGCGCAGGTTGCGCCGCCAGGTGGCGTGGTCGGCGTGCACGCCCGCCACGTAGTGGGACAGTTCGGCGTCGGCGAGCGCCCGGTCGAGGCCGTCGCGGGTGATCTCGACGGCCAGGACCGTCTCCTGACCGTCCTTCGTGGCCCAGCCGCAGCGGTACATCATCCACAGGAAGCTCGGCTTGATCCACGTCATGCGGTCGCGCTTCCAGACTGCGGGGAAACGTCCGTCACGGGCGGCCGGGAGGCCGATGGAGGGCGGGTATGCCTGGTAGACGGTCAGTGTGGTGTCGGTGTGCTGGGCGCGGATCTCGTTCTGAGGAACCGGCAGTTCACGGGCGGTCGCCGATGCGGTCATGCCGCCATCCCAGCATCCGGCGCTCCCGGCCCGCCAGCGGATTTCCTCCACGCGCACGCGTCGGGCCCCACGCTCCCGGACCCCGCCCGGCGCGTCCGGGCGGGGCAACGGGTGTGTGGGTCTCAGTGGTTGCGGGGGAATCCGAGGTCCACGCCGGACGGCGCGTCGGCCGGGTCGGGCCAGCGGGTGGTGACGACCTTGCCGCGGGTGTAGAAGTGCACGCCGTCGTTGCCGTAGATGTGGTGGTCGCCGAAGAGCGAGTCCTTCCAGCCACCGAAGGAGTGGTAGCCCACCGGCACCGGGATCGGGACGTTGACGCCGACCATGCCGGCCTCGATCTCCAGCTGGAAGCGGCGGGCCGCGCCGCCGTCGCGGGTGAAGATCGCGGTGCCGTTGCCGAACGGCGAGGCGTTCATGAGGGCGACACCCTCTTCGTACGTGTCGACGCGCAGGACGCACAGGACCGGGCCGAAGATCTCGTCGCGGTAGGCGTCGGAGTCCGTGGAGACGTGGTCGAGGAGGGACAGGCCGATCCAGTGACCGTCCTCGAAGCCCTCGACCGTGTGGCCCGTGCCGTCGAGGACGACGTCGGCGCCCTGGGCGGCGGCTCCGGTGACGTAGCCGGCGACCTTGTCGCGGTGGGCGGCGGTGATCAGCGGGCCCATCTCGGACGTCGGGTCGTTGCCCGGGCCGATCTTGATCTTCTCGGCGCGCTCCTTGATCCGGGCCACCAGGTCGTCGGCCACGGAGCCCACGGCGACGACGGCGGAGATGGCCATGCAGCGCTCACCGGCGGAGCCGTACGCGGCGGAGACCGCGGCGTCGGCGGCGGCGTCCAGGTCCGCGTCCGGGAGGACCAGCATGTGGTTCTTCGCGCCGCCGAGCGCCTGGACGCGCTTGCCGTTCGCGGAGGCCGTGGCGTGGATGTGGCGGGCGATGGGGGTGGAGCCCACGAAGGAGACGGCGGCGACGTCGGGGTGGGCCAGGAGGCCGTCGACGGCGACCTTGTCACCGTGCAGGACGTTCAGGACGCCGTCGGGCAGGCCCGCCTCGGCGGCCAGTTCGGCCAGCAGGTTGGCGGCCGAGGGGTCCTTCTCGCTGGGCTTCAGGACGAAGGTGTTGCCGCAGGCGATGGCCAGCGGGAACATCCACATCGGGACCATCGCCGGGAAGTTGAACGGGGTGATGCCCGCGACGACGCCGATCGACTGGCGGATCGAGGAGACGTCGACCCGGCTGGAGACCTGGGTGGACAGTTCGCCCTTGAGCTGGGTCGTGATGCCGCAGGCCAGCTCGACGATCTCCAGGCCGCGGGCGACCTCGCCAAGCGCGTCGGAGTGGACCTTGCCGTGCTCGGCGGTGATCAGCGCGGCGATGTCGTCGCGGCGGGCGTCCAGCAGGGCGCGGTAGCGGAAGAGGACGGCGGTGCGGGCGGCGAGCGAGGAGGTGCCCCAGGTCTCGTACGCGCTCTTCGCGGCGGCGACCGCGGCGTCGACCTCGTCGGCCGAGGCGAGTGCGACCTGGGTCGTGACGGCGCCGGTCGCCGGGTCGGTGACCGGCCCGTAGTTGCCCGACGTGCCCTCGACGGTCTTGCCACCGATCCAGTGGTTGACGGTCTTCATGACGGGGTCTCCTTCAGAGGTGTCGGCGTCGGGCAGCGGTCTGCCGGTCGTACTCCTTGCGTGCCTCCACCGCCGACGGGCGGGTCGCGGTCTCGGCCACAGGAACATCCCACCACGCCTGTGCGGGAGGGGGCCCCGACACTGTGTCTGGCGTTTCGGTCTCGACGTAGACACAAGTGGGACGGTCCGCGCCGCGTGCCTCGGCGAGGGCACGGCGCAGGTCCTTCACGGACTTCGCGCGCAGCACGCGCATGCCGAGCGAGGCCGCGTTGGCCGCGAGGTCGACGGGGAGCGGGGTACCGGTGAAGCCGCCGTCGGCGGCGCGGTGCCGGTAGGCCGTACCGAAGCGTTCGCCGCCGACGGACTCGGAGAGGCCGCCGATCGACGCGTACCCGTGGTTCTGCAGGATGACGAGCTTGATGGGAAGGCCCTGCTGCACGGCGGTGACGATCTCGGTGGGGTTCATCAGATACGTGCCGTCGCCGACCAGGGCCCAGACGGGGCGGCCGGGGGCGGCGAGCTGGACGCCGAGGGCGGCCGGGATCTCGTATCCCATGCAGGAGTAGCCGTACTCGACGTGGTACTGCTGCGGCGAGCGGGTCCGCCACAGCTTGTGGAGGTCGCCGGGGAGCGAGCCCGCCGCGTTGATCAGGATGTCGTCCTCGGTGACGAGGGCGTCGAGCAGTCCGAGGACCTGGGCCTGGGTGGGGCGGGCGTCCGGATCGGCGGCGGTGAAGGCCGCGTCGACGCGCTGCTCCCAGCGGTCCTTGGCGTCGGTGTACTCGGTCTCGAAGGCGGCGTCGACGTGGTAGCCGCGTGCGGCGAGCGCGGCGCCGAGGGCTTCGAGGGAGGTCCGGGCGTCTCCGACGAGCGGGAGGGCGGCGAGCTTGTGGGCGTCGAAGCCGGTGATGTTGAGGTTGAGGAAGCGGACCGCCGGGTCGGCGAAGAGGGTGCCTGACGCGGTGGTGAAGTCCGTGTAGCGGGTGCCGATGCCGATCACGAGGTCCGCCTCGCGGGCCAGGTCGTCGGCGGTGGCGGTGCCGGTGTGGCCGATGCCGCCCACGTCGGCGGGGTGGTCGTGGCGCAGGGAGCCCTTGCCGGCCTGGGTGGAGGCGACGGGGATCCGGGTGGCCGCGGCGAAGGCGGCGAGGGTCTCCTGCGCCGCACTGTGGCGGACGCCGCCGCCCGCGACGATCAGGGGGCGGCGCGCGGTGCGGACGGCCCGGACGGCCCGTTCGAGTTCGGCCAGGTCGGGGGCGGGCCTGCGCACGTGCCAGACGCGCTCGGCGAAGAACTCCGCCGGCCAGTCGTACGCCTCGGCCTGCACGTCCTGCGGCAGCGCCAGCGTGACGGCGCCGGTGTCCGCCGGGTCGGCGAGGGTCCGCATGGCCTGCAGGGCGGCCGGGATCAGCGCCTCGGGGCGGGTGATCCGGTCGAAGTAGCGGGAGACGGGGCGCAGGCAGTCGTTGACCGAGACGTCGCCCGCGTGCGGCACCTCGAGCTGCTGCAGCACGGGGTCGGCGGGGCGGGTCGCGAAGGTGTCGCCGGGCAGCAGCAGGACCGGGAGGTGATTGACGGTGGCGAGGGCTGCGCCCGTGACGAGGTTGGTGGCGCCGGGGCCGATGGAGGTCGTGACGGCGTGCGCGGAGAGCCGGCCCGACTGGCGGGCGTATCCGACGGCGGCGTGCGCCATGGCCTGTTCGCTGCGGCCCTGGAAGTAGGGCATCGCGGAGCCGGATTCGACGAGTGCCTGGCCGATGCCCGCGACGTTCCCGTGGCCGAAGATGCCCCAGGTGGCGCTGATCAGCCGCTGGCGGCGGCCGTCGCGCTCGGTGTACTGGCGGGCCAGGAAGGCGACGAGTGCCTGTGCGGTGGTGAGTCTGCGGGTGGCGTGCGACATGGTCAACGGCTTGCCTCCGGGCCGGGAGTGCGTGGTGGGGTCACTTGGCGGCCTCCGGACCGTGGAGCGGAAGCCGGGGTCACCTGGCGGCCTCCGGACCGTGGAGCGGAAGCCGGGGGTCGACGGGCTGGGCCGGCCAGGTCTCGCGGATCCAGCTGTGGCCGGGGTGGTCGCGGATCAGCCACTCGCGCTGCTCCCCCGGGCCCGCCATCACGTTCAGGTAGTAGAGGGTCCGGCCGGGCGGGGCGATGGACGGACCGTGCCAGCCGTCGGGAATGAGGACGGCGTCACCGGTGGCCACCTCGGCGAGGACGTCCGTACCGCCTGCGCGTGACGGCGACACGCGGTGGTAGCCGAGCCCGTTGCCCTCGACCTCGAAGTAGTAGATCTCCTCGAGCTCGGACTCGACGCCGGGGTGGTGCTCGTCGTGCTTGTGGGGCGGGTACGAGGACCAGTTGCCGCCGGGGGTCAGGACCTCGACGGCGATGAGGCGGTCGCACTCGAACGTGTCCGCGGCGGCGAAGTTGTTGACCTGGCGCGAGCAGTTCCCGGCGCCGCGGAGCTCGACCGGTACCTCCGGCGCGGGGCCGTAGCGAGCGGGGAGTCGTCGCTCGCACTTCGCTCCTGCCAGGGCGAAGCGGCCTCCTGCGCCGGAGGCGATCTGTGCGCGGGCGTCACGCGGTAGATAGACGAAATCCGTCACCGAACGGAACACGCTTTCCCTGCCCGCGAGTTCGAATACGTCATCCGCCGTGTGCACCGTACAGCCACCGGCCAACGGCAGGACGACCCACTCGCTCTCCCCGGTTACCAAGGTATGAACACCACCGGGCTCGAGCTCCAGCACACGCAGACTCGACCGGTCCCATCCGGCCCGCTTCGGGTCGATATGGAGGGCGTAGGGGCCGCTCGCGGCGTCGCCGGCCCGGAGGTGGTACCGCTGTTGCTCCTCACGCGTCGTCATGTTCCATCCCTACCCGTATCCCTGCCCGTCGCTCACAGAAGTCCCACGGCGGTGTCGACGGCGCCCGCCACGTCCCCGTCGGCCGGATAGAGCAGCGAGCGCCCGACGACCAGCCCCTGGACCGTCGGCAGTCGCAGCGCCCCGCGCCATTTCTCGTACGCACCGTCCAGGTCTCCCTTGACCTCGCCGCCGAGCAGGACCGCGGGGAGCGTCGAGGTCTCCATCACCCTGGCCATGTGGTCGGGGTTGTCGGTGACGGGGACCTTGAGCCAGGTGTACGCGGAGGTGCCACCGAGCCCCGAGGCGATGGCGATGGAGGTGGTGACGGCTGCCGCTCCCAGGTCGGTACGGAGCCTGCCTTCGGTGCGGTGGCAGAGGAACGGCTCGACGAAGACGGGCAACCGGTGGGCCGCCATCGCGTCGACGGTACGGGCGGCGGTGTGGAGGGTGTCCAGGGAGCCGGGGTCGCCGTAGTCGATTCTCAGCAGCAGCTTGCCGGCGTCGAAGCCGTACCTGGCGAGGTCGACGGGGCGGTGGCCGGTGAAGCGGTCGTCGAGCTCGAAGGCGGCCCCCGCGAGTCCGCCGCGGTTCATGGAGCCGATGACGACCCTGTCCTCCAGGGCGCCGAGCAGCAGCAGGTCGTCGAGGACGTCGGCGCCGGCGAGGACCCCGTCGACGCCCGGTCGCGAGAGGGCGAGGCAGAGCCGTTCCAGGAGGTCGAAGCGGTTGGCCATGGCGAGTTCGTCCTCGCCAACGGCCAGGGCGCCGCGGGCGGGATGGTCCGCTGCGATGATCATCAGGCGCCCCGTGGCGCCGACCAGGGGACGTCTGCCCCGTCGGGCGGCTGCTTCGGCGACGGCCTCGGGGTGATGGGTGCGCAGCCGGACGAGATCGGCGACGGAGGCGGCGGGCGGTGTCATGGGGCGGCTCCGGTGGCTCCGGTCTCTGTAGGTGCTCCGGGCGTTCCCGGTTCTCCCGTTCCGGTCACGGCTCCGGTGACGGCTCCGGCGGCGAGGGCATGTTCGACCTCGTACGGGAACGGCATCGCGGACGAACAGGCGAGGCGGGACGCGACGATGGCCCCTGCGGCGTTCGCGTAGCGCATGATGCGTTCCGTCTCCCAGCCGGCGAGCAGCCCGTGGCAGAGGGCGCCGCCGAACGCGTCCCCGGCGCCGAGCCCGTTGACGACGTCCACGGGGAGGGGCGGGATCTGAGCGGTGGTGCCGTCGCGGTGGACGGCGAGGACGCCGGCGGGGCCCTGTTTGACGACGGCGAGTTCGATCCCGGCTGCCAGCAGGGCGCGAGCGGCCGCATGCGGTTCGCGTTCGCCGGTGGCGATCTCGCACTCGTCGAGGTTGCCGACGGCGACCGTGGCGTGCGCAAGGGCTTCGCGGTAGCGGGCGGGTGCCGTCGAGGTGTGCCCGGCCGTCTGTGACCCGTCCCAGAACATGGGCCGCCAGTCGAGGTCGAAGACCGTGGCGCACGGGGTCCCGGCCGCCCGTGCCGCACCGTCCTCCGCCGCCTGTGCCTCGCTCCGGGCGCGGAGTGCGGTGAGGGTCGCGGTGCGGCTGGGCTCGGCGCAGAGCCCGGTGCCGGTCATCCAGAAGACCCGCGCGGCACGCACCGCGTCCAGGTCGAGTTCCTCCGCGTGGATCTCGAGGTCGGGCGCCTTGGGCTGCCGGTAGAAGTAGAGCGGGAAGTCGTCAGGCGGGAAGATCTCGCAGAAGGTGACCGGGGTCGGATACTCCGCGACGGGTGTCACCCACCGGTCGTCCACACCGAATTCCCCGAGCGCCTGGTGGAGGTAGTCGCCGAAGGCGTCCTTGCCGGTCCTGGTGACCACGGCCGTGCGCCTGCCCAGGCGGGCGGCGGCGACGGCGACATTGGTCGGTGAGCCGCCGAGGAACTTCCCGAAGGTCTCGACCCTGGTCAGCGGTACGCCGGTCTGGAGTGGGTAGATGTCCACCCCGATCCGCCCCATGGTGATCACGTCGTACGGCTCAGGCATACGCATCCCTTCGGCTGCCCCCAGGTCTAACCCGCACCAAGGACCCTGTCAACACTTTGTCCGGACATTCGGACGAACTCTTGACACTCCCCTCGGAGGGCTGAATGGTGGGCGATATGACCTCCTCCGTACCGGCTCCGGCTCGTATCCGCATCGGCTCGGCACCCGATTCATGGGGGGTGTGGTTCCCCGACGATCCGCAGCAGGTGCCCTGGGAACGGTTCCTCGACGAGGTCTCCGAAGCGGGCTACGAGTGGATCGAGCTCGGCCCGTACGGCTATCTGCCGACCGATCCGGCCCGGCTCAGGGACGAGACCGCCCGCCGCGGCCTCACCGTCTCCGCAGGAACCGTCTTCACGGGATTGCACCACGGCCCCGACGTCTGGGACCGGACCTGGGAGCATGTCGCCGGCATCGCGGCACTCACCCGGGCCATGGGCGCCGAACACCTGGTGGTCATCCCGTCGTTCTGGCGGGACGACAAGAGCGGCGCAGTGCTGGAGGACCGCATGCTCACGGCGGCGCAGTGGCGCGATCTCACCACCCAGACGGAGCGACTGGGCCGCGAGGTGCGGGACCGCTACGGACTGCGGATCGTGGTGCACCCGCACGCCGATACGCACATCGACAGCGAGGAGAACGTCAACCGCTTCCTCGACGCCACCGACCCCGAACTGGTCTCGCTCTGCCTCGATACCGGGCACTACGCCTACTGCGGCGGGGACAGCGTCAAGCTCATCGAGACCTACGGCGAACGGATCGGCTACCTCCACCTCAAGCAGGTCGATCCGGTGGTCCTCGCCGATGTCGTGGCGAACGAGGTGCCGTTCGGCCCGGCGGTGGCGCGCGGTGTGATGTGCGAGCCGCCGGGCGGGGTGCCCGCACTGGAGCCCGTACTGGAGGCCGCGCGCGCCCTGGGCACCGACCTCTTCGCGATCGTCGAGCAGGACATGTACCCGTGTCCACCCGACAAGCCCCTTCCCATCGCCCGCCGCACCCGCGAGTTCCTCCGCAGTTGTGGCCCCGCGCGGCCCTCCGCCTGATCCCTCCTGCTCCCTCCGATCCCCTCCGTCACGGCAGTCACTTCTTCGTCACGTATATCTCCGTTCCGCAGGGTTTGCGTCACAGGCGCGCGACGGCCCCTGCCCAGCCCGTCGGCCCGTCGTTGGGCCCTGCAGAGACTGAGTGGACGTCAGCGTGCGCACCGGGGCTCCCCCGACGGTCCCCGCCGCCGCGGTGCGTAGTACGGAGGTACAGAGAGGTGTCATTCATGACGGACAGAAGGCTCTGGTCGTACAAGGACATTGCCGCGCACATCCGGGTCCAGCCCGACACCATCCGCTCGTACCGCAAACACGGACTCCTTCCCCCGCCCGACGATGTCCAGCACGGAAAGCCCTACTGGTACGTGGACACGGTCCTCGCCTGGATCGCCTCCCGCCCCAGCAACCGGGGCCGCTGAGACCTCACTCCCGCTGTGCCGGTTCGATGATCGTCACGCCCGCCCCCGGCGCTCCGCCCATGGCGGCCAGGGCCGCCGGGGCGGCGTCCAGGGAGATGGTGGAGGTCACCAGCAGGTCGGGGCGCAGGGTGCCTGCGCGGACCATGTCCATCATGGGCGGGTAGTCGTGCGCGGCCATGCCGTGGCTGCCGAGAATCTCCAGCTCCAGGCCGATGACCCGTGCCATGGGAACGACCGGGTCTCCGGCGGCCGACGGCAGCAGCCCGACCTGGACGTGGCGGCCCTGCCTGCGCAGGCTCCGCACCGACGCCGCACAGGTGACCGGGGAACCCAGCGCATCGAGCGACAGATGCGCACCGCCGCCGGTCAGTTCGCGTACGGCCTCGTCCGCGCCGACGGGGTACGCGGAGGCGTCCACGCACTCCGCCGCACCGAAGGCCCGCGCCAGCTCGAGGGCGTGTGGCGAGACGTCGACGGCCACGACCCTGGCCCCGCACGCCACCGCGATCATCACGGCCGACAGCCCGACCCCGCCGCATCCGTGCACGGCGACCCACTCCCCCGGTGAGACCCGGCCTTGGCCGACCACGGCCCGGAACGCCGTGGCGAACCGGCATCCGAGCCCCGCCGCCGTGCCGAACGGCATGCCCTCCGGCACGGCGACGAGATTGACGTCGGCCCGCTCCAGCGCCACGAACTCGGCGAACGATCCCCAGTGGCTGAAGCCCGGCTGGGTCTGCCTCTCGCAGACCTGCTGGGCGCCGGCCGCGCAGGCGGCGCAGTGGCCGCAGGCACAGACGAAGGGAACGGTGACCCGGTCACCCGGGCGCCAGTTGTCCACACCGGAGCCCACCGCCTCGACCACCCCGGCCAGCTCGTGGCCGGGGACATGAGGGAGGAGGATGTCCGGGTCGTGACCCATCCAGCCGTGCCAGTCGCTCCGGCACAGCCCGGTGGCCCCGACCCGGACCACGACTCCCCCGGCGGGAGGTGCGGGATCCGGGAGGTCCTGGACACGGGCCTCCTGCTCGAACTCCTCGAACACCACTGCCCGCATCGGCCCCGCCTTTCGCTCGTACCCCACCTGCTGGGTCCGGCGAATCTACGCTTCCACGGTGACCTTGTCCCGCTCCTCGTCCCCGGCCCGGGATGTCCCGGGTATCTCCTCGGCGGCCGGGTCCTCGGCCGGGGTCCGTGCGGACTCCCCCTCGCTCAGCCCGAACCTCCGGTGGAAGGCGCGCAGCGGCGCGGGGGCCCACCAGGTGACCCGGCCCATCAGCTTCATGACCGCGGGCACCAGGAGGCTGCGCACCACCATGGCGTCCATCAGCACGGCCAGCGCGATACCGAGCCCGAGCATCTTGGTGTTGGTCACCCGCGAGGTGCCGATGGCCACCATCACCACCGCCAGGATGACTGCGGCGGCGGTGATCAGCCCGCCTGTGTGCCGCAGTCCGAACGTCACCGAGTGCTCGTGGTCGCCGGTGCGGTCGTACTCCTCCTTGATCCGGGAGAGCAGGAACACGCCGTAGTCCATGGAGAGACCGAAGGCGACGCAGAACATGAGCACGGGCAGGGTCGTCTCTATGTCACCGGTGCTGGTGAAGGAGAGCAGGCCGGACAGATTCCCGTCCTGGAAGACCCAGACCACCGCTCCGAACATCGCGGTCAGGCTCAGGGCGTTGAGCACCACCGCCTGGATCGGTATCAGCACGCTGCCGGTGAGCAGGAAGACCAGAAGCAGGGTCACCACGACGATGATCCCCACCGCCCAGGGCAGCCTGTCGGCGATGGCGTCCTTGGAGTCGACCAGGACTGCCGCCGTGCCGGTCACCGAGGTATCGAACGGGGCGGGTTCGGCCCGGAGGTCCTGGACGAGCTGCTGGGCGCCCTGCCCGACGGACTCCCCGTCGGGAAGCACAGCGAAGTACGCGGACCCGTCTCCCGCGACCGGGCCGTCCACACGCTGCACTCCGGGGAGCGCGGCGATCCTGGTACGGAAGTCGGCGTACTGGGCGGGCGTCGCCGCGCCTTCCGCGAGCACTTCGAGGCCGCCGCCCGGACTGCCGGGGAAGCCGTCCCGTATGTGCTCCTGTACGACACGGGACTCGGCGCTGGTGGGCAGTTGGCGGTCGTCCGCCGTACCGAACTTCACCCCGAGGAACGGCAGCCCCAGGAGTACGAGCCCTACCGTGGTGACGACGGCGAAGACCGGTGCTCTGCGCATCACCAGGAGCGCGAAGCGTCCCCATCCCGCGCCCGAGCCGCCGGGGACCCCGCCCGCCCTGTCTGCCGCGTCCGGCCCGGCCTGCTCGTCTCCGGCGCGGCGCCGCAGCAGACGGCGAAGGTCGAGCGAGTTGACCCGGGGCCCGAGCAGCATCAGCGCGGCCGGCAGCAGAATCAGCGCCGCGGCTGCGGCCAGCAGCACCACGGCGATGCCCGCATAGGCGAAGGAACGCAGGAAGTACTGCGGGAAGACCATCATCGCCGCCAGCGACACCGCCACCGTCAGCGCGGAGAAGAGCACCGTGCGCCCCGCCGTGCGCAGCGTGGTGCCGATGGCCGTACGGGTGTCCGCCCCCGTGGCCAGCTCCTCGCGGAACCGGCGCACGATGAACAGGGCATAGTCGATGGCCAGTCCGAGGCCGAGAGCCGTGGTGAGGTTCTGGGCGAATACCGAGACGTCGGTGAACTCGGTGATGCCTCGCAGCACCGCGTTGGTTCCCAGGATTGCGACGATTCCGACAGCGAGCGGCAGCAGAGAGGCGATCGCGCTGCCGAAGACCATGACCAGCAGCACCAGCGTGACCGGCAGGGCGATGAGCTCGGCCCGCAGCAGGTCGTCCTGGATGATCGTCTGCATTTCGTGCCGCACCGCGACGGGCCCGCCGACGGAGACCTCCACCGGGCCGTGCACACCGCGGAAGGCGGGAGCTATGCGGTCGAGGATCTCACCGGCGGCCTTCTCGTCACCCTCGATCCGCGCGGCGACGATCGCTTCGTGGCCGTCCTCGGAGCGCAGAGCGGGGGACGCGCTCTGCCAGTACGAGCCGACGCCCGTGATCCCCTCCTCCTCGGCCAGCCTCTCGGTGATCCGGGCAGCCTCCGCGGCCACCGCGGGATCGTCGACCGAGGCGCTCCCGCCGTCGACGAGCAGCAGCAGATTGGGCTGCGAAGCGGGGAACTCGCGCTCCAGCACCTGGGTCGTGTAGGTCGACTCGGCGTCGGGGTCCTCCCAGCCGCCGCTGCCCATCCGGTCGGCCACACCGCTTCCCGCGAACACGGCGAGCGCCGTGATGACCAGGGCGGCCAGCAGCGCCAGCCGTGGCCGTGCGGTGACGAAGCGGGTCCAGCCCCCGACACGCTCCGATCTGTTGACTTCGGACATGGTGCGGTGTCCCCTTCACCCAGACCCGGGCAGCACGAGGCAGCACGGGTCAGTCGTTGCCACTTACACTGGCAAACACGAGTCAACGCTCGCGTTTCCCAAGAATGCGAGCGGGTGCTCGTGTTTGTCAACCGCGTCTTGAAAGCTGGGGATTGACCGTGTCGGAGGCCAGGGCCGGAGAAGCCACCTCGCCCGCACAGAGCGCCAAGGAAGCCGGGACCACCCGGCCGCGCCGCCGCCAGGCACGCGGCGAGGCCCGCATCGCCCAGCTGCTCGACGCCGCCGCGAGCGTCTTCTGCACCAGCGGCTACAACGGGGCCAGCACGAACGCCATCGCACGCGAGGCCGGCGTATCACCCGGCACGCTCTACCAGTTCTTCCCCAACAAGGAGGCCATCGCCGTCGAGCTCGGCGACCGGCTCATGCACCGCTGGCGGGAGACGTACGGCGCCGCGTTCGTCCCCAGCCACATCGAGCTCCCCCTCGACCGGATACTGGACGCGATCCTCGACCCGCTGATCGCCTTCAACTGCGAGAACCCGGCCTTCGCCGTCCTCACCCACGGCTCCGAGATCCCCGGCGTGATCACCCAGGAGCACGACATCCTGCACGCCACGATGACCACCAGGGTCGAGCAGCTCATCGGCTCCTACCTCCCGGAGCTCCAGGCCGACCAGGTCACCCGTATCGCCGCCATGTCCTTCATCCTCTTCAAGGCCGGACTTGACCTGATCATGTCCCACGAAGGAGACGAACGGGAGGCGTACATCAGGGAGTTGAAGACGGTGATGTACCGCTACCTGGATCCGCTGGTCTGCGAGGGACCCGCAGGGGCGGCATCGCGCGATCTTGATACCCCCTAGGGGTATAGTGGCGGATGGGTGGGGCGCACCGGCCTTCCGGTGTCCCCTCACGCCACGTCCATGTGTGCTCGCGAAGAGGAGAACGTCATGACCGCCGAGACCGAGACCCCCCGGACCGCCGGCTCCTGCTGCTCGTCCACCGGTTCCTGCCAGGACGGGGCGGCCGACGTCCAGGTGGGCGGCGTCACCACCGTGTACGAGGTGAAGGGCATGACCTGCGGTCACTGCGAAGGGGCCGTCTCCGAGGAGATCTCCGGGATCGAGGGGGTCAGCTCGGTGAAGGCCGAGGCCTCCACCGGCCGGGTGACCGTCGCATCCAGGGCCCCGCTGGCCGAGGACGCGGTGCGTGCCGCCGTCGACGAGGCGGGCTACGAGCTCGTGGGCCTCGCCTGAGCGATCCGGGGCCCGAGCGGCCTGCGGCATCCTTGGAGCAGGTCCTCCACCGGACCCGCACCACGCACCATTCTCCCTCGGGCCGATTCCCTCACCAGATG
Organism: Streptomyces sp. NBC_00887; assembly: GCF_045207585.1. Classification (NCBI taxonomy): domain Bacteria; kingdom Bacillati; phylum Actinomycetota; class Actinomycetes; order Kitasatosporales; family Streptomycetaceae; genus Streptomyces; species Streptomyces sp. NBC_00887. The sequence goes on along the minus strand of NZ_CP108788.1, from coordinate 7,125,019 downwards.
CGGCAGATACTGGTAGGGAGCGGCCCGACCTGCTTCACCCAGGAGTCCGGACATGGCCAGCACCACAGCAGCCGCGGCCCCGGCCGCGGAGACCTCCGAGGCCGAGCTCACGATCGGCGGGATGACCTGCGCCTCCTGTGCGGCCCGCGTCGAGAAGAAGCTCAACCGGATGGACGGTGTCACCGCCACGGTCAACTACGCGACGGAGAAGGCCCGCGTCTCCTTCGGCGCCGGAACCGCGCTCGACGACCTCGTCGCCACGGTCGAGAGGACGGGCTACACGGCGCAGCCCGTCCCCCGCCCGGCCCCCGAGCCGCCTCCGGCCACCCCCGGCTCCCGTGACGGGGAAGCCTCGCAGGGCGGAGAAGCCTCGCAGGGCGTGGAGACCTCGCACGACGAGGAGGCGACGGCCGCCGCGCAGGGCCGGGAATCCGGCGCGCCGGACCGGGAGCGCGAAGGCTCCCAGGACGCGGCCGACCGAACAGCCGCGGAAGCCCTCGCCGCGCTCCGCCAGCGCCTGCTGGTGTCGGCGACGCTCGCCGTGCCGGTCGTCCTGATGGCCATGGTTCCCGCGCTCCAGTTCGACAACTGGCAGTGGCTCTCCCTCACTCTCGCCGCCCCGGTCGTCGTCTGGGGCGGCCTGCCCTTCCACCGCGCCACCTGGACCAACCTCCGGCACGGTGCCGCGACGATGGACACCCTGGTGTCGGTGGGCACTCTGGCGGCGTTCGGCTGGTCGGTATGGGCGCTGTTCTTCGGCGACGCGGGCATGCCGGACATGCGGCACGGGTTCGATGCCACGGTCTCCCGCGCCGACCCCGCCTCCACGATCTATCTGGAGGTGGCGTCCGGGGTCATCGGGTTCATCCTGCTGGGCCGCTATCTTGAGGCACGGTCCAAGCGGGCGGCGGGCTCCGCCCTGCGCGCACTGATGCACCTGGGCGCGAAGGACGCGACAGTCCTGCGCGGGGGTACGGAGGTACGCGTCCCGGTCGGTCGGCTCGCCGTGGGCGACCGCTTCGTCGTCCGTCCCGGCGAGAAGATCGCCACGGACGGCACCGTCGTCGAGGGCTTCTCCGCCGTCGACGCCTCGATGCTCACCGGTGAGTCCGTGCCGGTGGACACCGCCACGGGCGACTCCGTGGCCGGAGCCACGCTCAATGTGTCCGGACGGCTCGTCGTCGAAGCCACCCGCGTCGGCGCCGACACCCAGCTGGCCCGGATCGCCGAGCTCGTCGAGGACGCCCAGAACGGCAAGGCCGCGGCCCAGCGCCTCGCCGACCGGATCTCGGCGGTCTTCGTCCCCGTCGTCCTGCTGATCGCCCTGGGCACCCTCGTCGCCTGGCTGCTCGCCACCGACGACATCACCGCGTCGTTCACCGCGGCCGTCGCCGTCCTCATCATCGCCTGCCCCTGCGCCCTGGGACTCGCCACGCCCACCGCCCTCATGGTCGGCACCGGGCGCGGCGCCCAGCTCGGGATCCTCATCAAGGGCCCGGAAGTGCTGGAGACCACCCGCCGCGTGGACACGATCGTCCTCGACAAGACCGGCACCGTCACCACCGGCCGGATGACCCTCGGGCGCGTCCACACCGCCGCCGGCACGACCGAGACGGACGTCCTCCGCCTTGCGGGCGCCCTCGAGCACGCGTCCGAACATCCCATCGCCCAGGCCATCGCCGCCGGTGCGACCGGCCGCACCGCGGCCCCCCTCCCCTCCCCCGATTCCTTCACCGCCGTCCCCGGCCTCGGGGTACGGGGCACCGTCGAAGGACACCAGGTGCTGGCGGGCCGCCCGAGACTGCTCGCCGACGCCGGGATCGCGCTCACACCACCGCTGGCCGACGCCATGGCCGGGGCCGCGAGCCAGGGCCGTACGGCCGTCGCCGTCGCCTGGGACGGCGAGGCGCGGGGCGTCCTGGAGGTGGCCGACGCGGTGAAGGAGAGCAGCGCGGCGGCCGTCGCGGAGCTGCGCGCCCTGGGCCTCCGGCCGATTCTGCTGACCGGCGACAACCGTGCCGTCGCGGACGCCGTGGCACGCACAGTCGGGATCGACGAGGTCCACGCGGAGGTCATGCCGCAGGACAAGGTGGAGCTCGTCCGGCGCCTCCAGGCCGAGGGCCGTTCCGTCGCCATGGTCGGCGACGGGGTCAACGACGCCGCCGCGCTCGCCGTGGCCGATCTGGGTCTGTCGATGGGTACCGGGACGGACGCGGCGATCGAGGCGAGCGACCTCACACTCGTTCGTGGAGATATTAAGGTGGCCGCTGACGCCATCCGGCTGTCACGGCGTACGCTGTCGACCATCAGAAGCAACCTCTTCTGGGCCTTCGGGTACAACGTTGCCGCGCTGCCTCTGGCTGCGTTCGGGCTGCTCAGCCCCATGATCGCGGGTGCGGCAATGGCGTTTTCGTCGGTCTTCGTCGTGGCGAACAGTCTGCGGTTGCGCTCCTTCACGTAATTTCCACAAAGAGACTTAGATCACACCGATTCGAGGGTAACCATCTGATGGGTTGGTGAGTCTAAGAGTGCGATGCCATGGATGTCTTGGGGGACGTCCGGTGGAGTGTCTTGGGGGACGCTCCTGGCAAGCGTTGGCCGGGGCACGTGCACCGGGGAGCTTTGAGCGGCCCTCCCGTTCGTACGTACCCCGGCAGACCGCACGGCAGGACCGAACTGAATACGCACCACCAGCAAAACAACGGGAGCCTCGGCTCCCTGCAGACGCCCGGCCGGATCCCGTGGGGGGAATCCGCTCCGGGATATGGGAAGCGCCCTGTCCGTCGACCCGTGGGGGGATCGGCGGCGGGGCGTTTCTCGCACCCTGACCACCCCGTGCGCCGCCCTGACCACCTCATGTGCCGCCCCGGCCACCTCGGAGCGCCCTGCGGCAACCCCATGGCGCAACCGCGGCAGCCCCGCGGAGCCCCCGGAACGCCGAATCGCCCCGGACACCGCGCTCTGATCAGCGAGCGCGGTACGCGGGGCGAAGGCAGTCGGCCGGTGCGGCCGGGTACTACAAGCGTTTCGTGCGGGAGCCGGCTTCAGCGACTCTCGACCGGGACGAAGTCGCGCAGGACCTCGCCGGTGTAGATCTGGCGCGGGCGGCCGATACGCGATCCCGGCTCCTTGATCATCTCGTGCCACTGGGCGATCCAGCCGGGGAGCCGGCCGATCGCGAAGAGCACGGTGAACATCTCGCTCGGGAAGCCCATGGCCCGGTAGATCAGACCCGTGTAGAAGTCCACGTTGGGGTAGAGGTTGCGCGAGACGAAGTACTCGTCGGAAAGCGCGTGCTCCTCGAGCTTGAGCGCGATGTCGAGCAGCTCGTCGGACTTGCCGAGCGAGGAGAGCACGTCGTGCGCCGCGGCCTTGATGATCGTGGCGCGGGGGTCGAAGGACTTGTAGACGCGGTGGCCGAAGCCCATCAGCCGGACGCCGTCCTCCTTGTTCTTCACCTTGCGGATGAAGGAGTCGACGTCGCCGCCGTTGGCCTGGATGCCCTCGAGCATCTCCAGCACCGACTGGTTGGCGCCACCGTGCAGCGGACCCCACAGGGCCGAGATGCCGGCGGAGATCGAGGCGAACATGTTCGCCTGCGAGGAGCCGACCAGACGCACGGTGGAGGTCGAACAGTTCTGCTCGTGGTCCGCGTGCAGGATGAGCAGCTTCTCCAGCGCCGAGACGACGACCGGGTCCGGCACGTACTCCTGGGCGGGGACCGAGAAGGTCATGCGCAGGAAGTTCTCGACGTAGCCGAGGTCGTTGCGCGGGTAGACGAACGGGTGACCGATCGACTTCTTGTACGCGTACGCCGCGATCGTCGGGAGCTTGGCCAGCAGCCGGATCGTCGAGAGGTGGCGCTGCTCCTCGTCGAACGGGTTGTGGCTGTCCTGGTAGAACGTGGACAGCGCGCTGACGACCGAGGACAGCATCGCCATCGGGTGGGCGTCGCGCGGGAAGCCGTCGAAGAACCGCTTGACGTCCTCGTGCAGCAGCGTGTGCTGGGTGATCTCGTTCTTGAAGGCCGACAGCTCGTCGACCTTCGGAAGCTCACCGTTGATCAGCGTGTAGGCGACCTCGATGAACGACGAGCTCTCCGCGAGCTGCTCGATCGGGTATCCGCGGTAGCGCAGAATGCCCTGCTCGCCGTCGAGGTAGGTGATGGCGGATTTATACGCGGCCGTATTGCCGTATCCACTGTCCAACGTGACCAGGCCCGTATTGGCCCGGAGCTTCCCGATGTCGAAGCCCTTGTCGCCGACGGTGCTGTCGATCACCGGGTAGGTGTACTCGTCATCGCCGTACCGCAGTACTACAGAGTTGTCGCTCACGTCATCCCTCACCGACGTAGTGCCTCTTCTTCGAGGTGCCCTGACTGTCTCCACCCTCCCCCATTTGGCTCAGGAGAGTGCACTCGGGGTCGTCCATTGGACCTACTGGCGGCACTGAGTGCCGCCAACTTACTCATCCTGCCCCCTGGAATCCGGTTCCGGAAGGCCTCCGTGATGTTTCCCACCGTTTTGATCGATCATTTTTCGACGAAGTCTGCGACCGGCGCACCACGGAGCCGGAAATCCAGCCCCGTACAGCGTCTGCCTGCGGAAACCGTGCGGACCGCCTGACCGATGGCCTTGCGTGAACCGACCAGTACGACAAGCTTCTTGGCCCGTGTCACCGCCGTGTACAGCAGATTCCTCTGCAGCATCATCCAGGCACTGGTGGTCACGGGGATGACGACCGCCGGATACTCGCTGCCCTGGGAGCGGTGGATCGTCATCGCGTAGGCGTGGGCGAGCTCGTCGAGCTCATCGAAATCGTACGGAATCTCCTCGTCCTCGTCCGTGAGGACCGTCAGCTTCTGCTCGTCGATGTCGAGGGCGGTGACCACGCCGACCGTGCCGTTGAAGACGCCGTTCTCCCCCTTGTCGTAGTTGTTGCGGATCTGGGTGACCTTGTCGCCGACCCGGAAGACCCGGCCGCCGAACCGCTTCTCGGGCAGATCGGGGCGGCCGGGCGTGATGGCCTGCTGGAGCAGCCCGTTGAGATGGCCCGCTCCCGCGGGGCCGCGGTGCATCGGGGCGAGAACCTGCACGTCACGGCGGGGATTCAGGCCGAACTTGGCGGGGATGCGGCGGGCCGCGACGTCCACGGCGAGCACCCCGGCGTCCTCCGTCTCGTCCTCCACGAAGAGGAAGAAGTCGCTCAGCCCTTCGGTCAGCGGGGGCACTCCCGAATTGATCCGGTGGGCGTTGGTGACGACGCCGGACTGCTGGGCCTGACGGAAGATCGTGGTCAGACGGACGGCCGGCACCGGGCCGCCCTCGGCGAGCAGATCCCGCAGCACCTCCCCCGCGCCGACCGAGGGCAACTGGTCGACATCGCCCACCAGCAGGAGATGGGCACCGGGTGCCACCGCCTTCACGAGTTTGTTGGCCAGCAGCAGATCGAGCATCGAGGCCTCGTCGACGACGACCAGATCGGCGTCCAGCGGCCGGTCACGGTCGTACGCGGCGTCCCCGCCCGGCTTCAGCTCCAGCAGCCGGTGCACGGTGGACGCCTCGGCACCCGTCAGCTCCGAGAGCCGCTTCGCCGCCCGCCCGGTGGGTGCGGCCAGCAGCACCTTCGCGTTCTTGGCGCGGGCCAGCTCGACGACGGACCGGACCGTGAACGACTTGCCGCAGCCGGGACCGCCGGTGAGGACGGCCACCTTCCGGCTGAGCGCGAGCCGGACGGCCGCCTCCTGCTCGCGTGCCAGAGTGGCCCCCGTGCGCTGCGCGAGCCAGGACAGTGCCTTCTCCCAGTCCACGTCCTGGAAGGCCGGCATCCGGTCCTCCGGTGTACGCAGCAGGCGCTGCACCTGGGCGGCGAGTGAGATCTCGGCACGGTGGAAGGGCACCAGGTACACAGCGGTGACGGGCAGCCCGTCCTCGGGGCCCGGCACCTTCTCCCGTACGACGCCTTCCGGGTCCTCGGCGAGCTCGGCGAGGCATTCGATGACGAGCCCCGTGTCCACCTGCAGGAGCTTCACCCCGTCCGCGATGAGCCGCTCCTCGGGCAGGAAGCAGTGCCCCTGGTCGGTGGACTGCGACAGCGCGTACTGGAGCCCGGCCTTGACCCGCTCCGGGCTGTCGTGCGGAATGCCGACGGCCTGGGCGATGCGGTCGGCGGTGAGGAAGCCGATGCCCCAGACGTCGGCGGCCAGCCGGTAGGGCTGGTTCTTGACGACGGAGATCGAGGCGTCCCCGTACTTCTTGTAGATGCGGACGGCGATGGAGGTCGAGACGCCCACGGTCTGCAGGAAGACCATGACCTCCTTGATCGCCTTCTGTTCCTCCCAGGCCGCGGCGATCATCTTCGTCCGCTTCGGGCCGAGGCCGGGCACCTCGACGAGCCTCTTGGGCTGCTGCTCGATGATGTCCAGGGTGTCGACGCCGAAGTGAGTGGTGATGCGGTCGGCCATCACCGGTCCGATGCCCTTGATCAGACCGGAGCCGAGGTAGCGGCGGATGCCCTGGATCGTGGCGGGGAGGATCGTCGTGTAGTTCTCGACGGTGAACTGCTTGCCGAACTGCGGATGGGAGCCCCAACGGCCCTCCATGCGCAGTGATTCGCCGGGCTGCGCACCGAGCAGCGAACCGACGACGGTGAGCAGGTCGTTGGCACCGCGCCCGGTGTCGACGCGCGCGACCGTGTACCCGTTCTCCTCGTTGGCGTAGGTGATCCGCTCCAGGACACCCGTCACTTCGCACACACCGTCGCGGCTGCCCCGCTTGGCGTCAACTCCCCTACTGGGCACAACCCCACCTGCTCATCCGGTATCCGCAGTCCTCGGGAGGCTATCGCCCGCCACCGACAGAGCGGGCTCGACCGTGTTCCGCGAGGCTTCGCTCCGCGGCGGCGCCCTGCCTGAACCCCTCGAACTCGGGGCGAGTGGTCTCGGGCAGGGGTGGAGTGAGTAACGGCTTGGACTCGTGCCCCCTGGCCGGTCGGGGCACCGGCATGCTCGGGCGATGGGAAGACGCGACGGGGTGCGCAGTGGAACGGCCGGGGGATGCCTGTTCAACGGTTGCCTGGCTGTGCTCGTGCTGCTCCTTGTGTGCTTCATCGGACTGTGGGTCTGGGCGGCCACGGCGGACGACCGCGCCGAGGGAGAGGCCCGCGCCGATATGCGGAGTGCTGCTGAGGCTCGGCAGGAAAGGCTCGCCGGGGCAGCGGCCGACGGCATGCCGGACGACAGCGAGATCGCTCGGGTTTTCCCACGGGGAGAGCCGGCTCACGGCCTGGTCGGCATCGAGCGGCAGGGCCCTGATCTCATGGTGACGGCAGAACTGCTGGGCGTCGGGCCGAGGTTCTTCCTCGCCGGCGAGACATTTGTGACGGGGTGCTTCGCCTTCGAGGTCGCACTGGACGGCACGTCGGAGCCTGCGGTCACCGTCAGGGAACTGGCCGTGGCGAACTACCCGCAGTCCGCGTGTACAGCGGCAGGAGTGCCGTCTCCCAGCGCCTTCCCGAGGGAGGGCCCCGCTCCATCGTGACTCAGGTCATATGTGTTCGGCGATGCGGGATCCGCTCCGGGACCCCTTCACGGACCGCCATGTCGGACATAGACGACGTCACCGGTCGGCACCGACAGCCGGACGGGGCCCGGTCGCCTCCTGGGGGCGGCCTGCGGGCGGCCCCAGGAAGGGCGACCGTTCGGGGGACCGCTCCCGGTGGCCGATGATGTGCGCATGGCACTGACCGACACCCTGGCGCGCGCGGACGCCGACTTCGCCGCCGGACGCATACCCATGGCACGCACGCGGCTTCGCGGGCTTGTCCAGGCCTACCCCGCGAGTGCGGAGGTGCGCCGGCGTCTGGCGGAGATCTACCGGCTGTACGGCGAACCGGCGCAGGCCGGACGGTGGATGTACCTGGAGGAGGACCGCGATCCGGTGGAGACCGCTGCCTTCGAGGACCGGTACGACCTGCCTGCCCGCCGTATGCGCGCACTGGCCTGGCGGGGGCATGAATCGCTGGCCGGATCCGCCTTCGCCGAAGCGCAGTTGACCGCTGTCCGTACCGCCTGCGCGGAGTCGCTGGGCCGTGCCGTCGACTGGGACACCTTCACCGGCGAGGAGGAGGAGCCGGATACGGGCGGCGTGCGCCGCGTCGCGGGGTGTGCGGGGACGTTCCTCCTCGTGGCCGCCTTCGTGGCGATCTGGGTGAACGGGCTGGTCGACCTGTTCGACTGAGCCGGGCGCGGTCGGCCCGGCAACGGGGAATTCGGTCGAGAAAGACCTCCGGGCGCCCCGTCCGGCGCCCCGTCCAGGCCCGCAGGCGGGCCTCTCGGAGCACTCCCGCGCCTTCCGTACCCCTACCGCCCGACCCCCTTGCGAGAGGCGCGCAGCCGCCCGCCCGGACTCGCCATAAAGCGGCTTTGACCTGGAGTGATGCAACGACTCCGCCTAGAATTGGGGCCTCGGGAAGGGAGTCCGGATGGACCGGAACATACGCTCGGTGGACGACGTACTGGAGCTCATGGACAGCCTGTTCGCACCGGGGGCCGACCGGTGGACCAGCGGGGCGGGTTCATGGTGGGACGGGTTCTACGCGGACCGGTCGAAGCCCGTGCCGTTCTTCGTGGCGAAGCCGGACGAGAGCCTCGTCTCGTACCTCGACCGGGGCCTGATCGCCCCGGGCCGGGCGCTCGACCTCGGCTGCGGGCCGGGGCGCAACGCGCTGCACCTCGCCTCGCGGGGATTCGAGGTGGACGCGGTCGATCTGTCGCCCGAGGCCATCGCCTGGGCCGGGGAGCGGGCCCGCGAGGCCGGGGCGGACATCCGCTTCCACCGCGGCGACGCCTTCGCGGAGGACGCACCGGCCGGGCCGTACGACCTCGTCCACGACTCCGGGTGCTTCCACCACCTGCCGCCCCACCGCCGCGTCAGTTACCTCGCGTTCGTGGACCGTGTCCTCGCCCCCGGTGGGCACCTGTCCCTCAGTTGCTTCGCCTCGGGTGCGATGGGCTCCGAGCTGCCCGACGCGGACTTCTACCGTGAGGCGGGACTCCAGGGCGGGCTCGCCTACACGCCGGAATCGCTGCGCTGGATCTTCTCCGAACTGACGGAGGTGGAACTGCGCCGGATGCGGGACGAAGCGGCGGACTCCCCTTGTTTCGGCGAGGAGTTCCTCTGGACCGCGCTGTTCAGGAAGACCCGTTGACCGTCCGGGCGGACCCGCCACGCGCCCACTCAGAAGAGCGTCAGACCCAGATGCTCGTGGAGCGCTTCGTCCTGTGCGGGCGTGGCCAGGACGATGATGTTGTCGTGGATGGAGCCCGGCTCCCGCGCGAAGTCGACGTTGCGCCATGACCGAGGGTCGTCGTCATGGGCGGTTTCCCTGATGGCCAGGTAGGCCGTCTCATGGTCGTAGTAGTCCTCCGAGAAGTGCTCGGCCACGAGGGAGACGAGCGTGCCGTTCCTCTCGAACTCCAGAAGATCACAGCGGGGGCCACCCTCGAATCCGCCTTCGCCCTTGACGATCCGGACGTCGGTGACGGTGACTCTGCCGCCGGCGACCTCGGCGGCGGCTGCCAGCAGGGGGGCGTAGTCCTCGTAGATGGAGTCGATGTCGTCGACGTGCACCGAGACCGCCGCACCGAATTCCACCAAGGCACCGGCCACTTCGGCGGGGGCCAGCGCGTCGTCCGCGTAGGCGGCGAGTCCTTCGAGGACCCTGTGCATCGTCTCCGCGGACACCATGCCGGTCTGGTGGAGCAGCGCGCCGACGCTCCTGTAGGTCACCGGTGAATCCTTCGCCATGCCGGCGATCCTGCCAGACAGGCGGCGGGCCCCGCCTCGGCGCCGGCGTTCCGGAAGAAGCGGAATGGGGTCCGGCCACCAGGCCGGACCCCCCTCGCTTTCCCCCTCCGTCGGGTCTTCCCGATCCCCCCGGATCCCTCCCCGGAAGTCCCGACGCTGAGTACGACCGGGGAAGGCGGGCAAAGGTTGCACGCCTTGACGTTCTCTTTACCCATGTCCGCCGGACAGGCTCTCAGCAGGCATGTTCCAGGTAGCGGGACGCGACCTCTGCCAGTACCTCGGCGCCGTCACGCGCCCACAGGTCCTCGTTGAAGATCTCGACCTCGATCGGGCCGTCGAAGCCGGTGGCCTCGACCTGCCGGCGCATGGCCCTGAAGTCCACGCACCCGTCGCCCAGTTGGCCCCGCCCCACCAGGACGCCCGCCGGAAGCGGAGTGATCCAGTCGGCCAGCTGGAAGGAGTGGATCCGGCCGCCCGCGCCCGCCCGGGCGATCTGCGCGGGAGCCTGGTCGTCCCACCAGATGTGGTACGCGTCGACGACCACGCCGACCTGCTCGGCCGGGAAGCGCTCCGCGAGGTCGAGGGCCTGGGACAGGGTGGAGACGACGCAGCGGTCCGAGGCGAACATCGGGTGGAGCGGCTCGATCGCCAGACGGACCCCCCGCCCCTGCGCGTACGGGCCCAACTCGCCCAGCGCGTCGGCGATCCGCTCCCGGGCGGCGTACAGGTCCTTCTCACCGGCCGGAAGTCCGCCGGAGACCAGGACCAGGGTGTCGGTGGACAGGGCCGCGGCCTCGTCGACCGCCGCCCGGTTGTCGTCCAGGGCTCGGGCCTGCTCGGCGGGGTCGACCGCGGTGAGGAAGCCGCCCCGGCAGAGGCTGGTGACGGTGAGGCCCGCGTCCTTCACCAGTTGTGCGGCGCGCTCGACCCCGTACTCCTGTACGGGCGCCCGCCACAGGCCGACCTGTCCGATGCCCGCCTTGACGCAACCCTCGGTGAGCTCGGGCAGGGACCACTGCTTGATGGTCTCCTGGTTGATGGAGAGGCGGGAAAGGGCGGTGCTCATCGTGCTCCTCCGTGGACGGCCAGCAAGGCGCGCATCCGGGTCTCGGCCAGCTCCGGGTCGGGGAACAGGCCGAGCCGGTCGGCGAGTTCGTACGCGGTCGCCAGGTGCGGCAGCGAGCGTGCGGACTGCAGGCCGCCGACCATCGTGAAGTGGTCCTGGTGGCCCGCCAGCCAGGCGAGGAAGACCACGCCCGTCTTGTAGTAGCGGGTCGGGGCCTCGAAGAGGTGGCGGGACAGCTCGACCGTCGGGTCGAGGAGGGCGCGGAAGCCCTCGACGTCCCCGGTGTCCAGGACCCGTACCGCATGGGCGGCGAGCGGGCCCAGCGGGTCGAAGATGCCGAGCAGCGCGTGGCTGAAGCCCCGGTCGTCCCCGGCGATCAGCTCGGGGTAGTTGAAGTCGTCGCCGGTGTAGCAGCGCACCCCGCCGGGAAGGCGGCGCCTGACGTCGATCTCGCGCTCGGCGTCCAGGAGCGAGATCTTGATGCCGTCGACCTTGTCCGGGTGTTCCGCGATGACCTTCAGGAAGGTGTCCGTGGCGGCGTCGAGGTCAGGGGAGCCCCAGTAGCCCTCCAGCGCGGGGTCGAACATCGGGCCGAGCCAGTGCAGGACGACCGGTTCCGTGGCCTGGCGCAGGAGATGGGCGTACGTCTCCAGGTAGTCCTCGGGGCCCTTCGCGGTGGCGGCGAGGGCGCGGGAGGCCATCAGGATGGCCTGGGCGCCGCTCTCCTCGACGAGGGCCAGTTGCTCCTCGTACGCCGCACGCACCTCTTCGAGCGTCGCGGGGCCGGTGAGCTGGTCGGTGCCGACACCGCAGGCGATCCTGCCGCCGACGGACTTCGCCTCGGCGGAGGACCGGCGGATCAGTTCCGCCGCGCCCGCCCAGTCCAGGCCCATGCCGCGCTGCGCGGTGTCCATCGCTTCGGCGACGCCCAGGCCGTGCGACCAGAGGTGGCGGCGGAAGGCGAGGGTGGCGTCCCAGTCGACGGCGGCGGGAGCGTCGGGGCTCACGTCGGCGTACGGGTCCGCGACGACGTGGGCGGCCGAGAAGACCGTACGGGAGGCGAGCGCCGCGCCGCCCGGTGCGAGGTCGAGCGGAGTGGTGCGCGGCTCGTACGGGCCCTGCGGGAGGTGGATGGTCACTTGATTTCTCCCTGGAGGCCCTGGCATTCGGGCCGGGGAGGAATGGGTTCTTGGGGCGGAGCCGTGGAGCGGCGGAGTTCACTGCCCATGTGCTGTGACCTGTACTTTCGGTTGATTGTCAGTGGGTGGGGTTAGCGTCTTGACCATGACGAGGGCGCGGGGGGCAGCGGAAGGGTCCGGGCATGCCCGGTACACCTTCCGCTTGCGTGTGTCGTCCACCGGACTCACCGGACTTGAAGGCGAGTGGGCGCGGTGCCGTTGGGTGTGGAACGAGTGCGTTGCTGTGTCCCGCAGGGTCCACATCACCAACAGGACGGCCGGAGAGAAGGTGACGTGCGGTCCGGCGCAGCTCGACAGGATGCTGACCGAGGCCCGCGCCACCCTGGGATGGCTGCGTGAGGGGGCGTCGGTTCCTCAGCAGCAGGTCATCCGGGACTTCGGCAGGTCCCGCGCGAAGGCGCTGAAGGACATCAGGGCGAAGCTGCCGATGCGGCAGCGTGCCGGGATGCCCGGGCCGAAGAAGAAGCGTGAGGCTCTGCCGAGTCTCAACTACACGCGGCGCGGCTTTCGGATCAAGGACGGCCGACTGCACCTGGCGGGCGGCATCGTGGTGACCGTGGTGTGGTCGAGGGACCTTCCGGCCGACCCGACGTCCGTGCGCGTGTACCAGGACAGTACCGGGGCGTGGTACGCCAGTTTCGTCGTCGCGGCCGAGAGCGAGCCGTTGCCCGCCACCGGGCGCGTGATCGGCGTCGACTGGGGCGTCAAGGAGACCGCGGCCACCACATCCGACGCACACGACCTGCCTCATGCGCAGCACGGCAGGAAGGCGCAGGAGAAGCTGACCCGCTACGACCGGATGATGGCCCGGCGTAAGCCGAGGAAGGGCCACACCGCCTCGAAGGGCTACCGGCACGCGAAGAAGCTCCGCTCCAAGCTGTACAAGAAGGTCGCCGACCAGCGGCAGGACACCTCTCGCAAGTGGGCCAAGAAGGTCGCGGCCGACCATGACGCGATCGCTGTCGAGGATTTCAAGCCGAAGTTCCTCGCGAAGTCCACCCTGGCGAGGAAGGCGGCGGACGCCGCGATCGGCGCGACCAAGCGTGCCCTGATAGAGATGGGCCGCAAGCACGGCCGTGCCGTGCACCTGGTCCACCCCGCGCACACCACGATGGACTGCGCACAGTGCGGAGCGAGAGCCAAGCACGCACTACCCCTTTCCGAGAGAACGTATACGTGCACCGCGTGCGGAGCTGTCTCGCCCAGAGACAAGAACTCCGCCCGCGTGATGCTCGTCCGGGCTGGTCTCAACCCGGCTGGTGCTGATCTTGTAAGCCCTGCCACCTGCTAGGCGCAGGCGAAGTGAGCCAGGAATCCCCCTCGTTCACGAGGGGGAGGTTTCAAAGGTTCAGCTCCGGCACGTCGAAGCGGCGGCCCTCGGCGGAGGACTTGAGGCCGAGCTCGGCGAGCTGGACACCGCGGGCACCGGCCATCAGGTCCCAGGTGTAGGGCTCGTCGAGGACGATGTGGCGCAGGAAGAGCTCCCACTGGGCCTTGAAGCCGTTGTCGAAGACGGCGTTGTCGGGGACTTCCTGCCACTGGTCGCGGAACGGTTCGGTGACCGGGAGGTCGGGGTTCCAGACCGGCTTCGGGGTGGCCGAGCGGTGCTGGACGCGGCAGTTGCGCAGTCCGGCGACGGCGGAGCCGTGGGTGCCGTCGACCTGGAACTCGACGAGTTCGTCGCGGTTGACGCGGACCGTCCAGGAGGAGTTGATCTGGGCGACGGCGCCGCTCGCCAGCTGGAAGGTGCCGTAGGCGGCGTCGTCGGCGGTGGCGGCGTAGGGCTTGCCCTGCTCGTCCCAGCGCTGCGGAATGTGTGTCTGCACGTGCGCGGATACGCTCGTGACCTGGCCGAACAGCTCGTGGAGCACGTACTCCCAGTGCGGGAACATGTCGACGACGATGCCGCCGCCGTCCTCCGCGCGGTAGTTCCAGGACGGCCGCTGGGCCTCCTGCCAGTCGCCTTCGAACACCCAGTAGCCGAACTCTCCGCGCACGGAGAGGATCTCGCCGAAGAAGCCGCCGTCGATGAGGCGCTTCAGCTTCAGCAGGCCAGGCAGGAAGATCTTGTCCTGGACGACGCCGTGCTTGATCCCGGCGTCGCGGGCGAGGCGGGCCAGGTCCAGGGCGCCCTCGACGTCCGTGGCGGTGGGCTTCTCGGTGTAGATGTGCTTGCCGGCCGCGATGGCCTTCTTGATCGCCTCGACGCGGGCCGAGGTGACCTGGGCGTCGAAGTAGATGTCGATCGATTCGTCGGCGAGTACCGCGTCCAGATCGGTCGACCACTCGGTCAGACCGTGCTGTGCGGCGAGTGCCTCCAGCGCGTGGGCGCGGCGGCCGACGAGGACGGGCTCGGGCCACAGCACCTCGCCGTCGCCGAGGTCGAGGCCGCCCTGCTCGCGGATCGCGAGGATCGAGCGCACCAGGTGCTGCCGGTATCCCATGCGACCCGTGACGCCGTTCATGGCGATGCGCACTGTCCTGCGTGTCACGAAGTTCCCTCCATAAAGCCGTAGCAAGCGCTTTCTATTTGGTATGACGCTAGCCTGCCGACAGCGGCCCGGACAAGAGGGGTCGCGCCACAACTCCTCGGAGGAGAGCGATGACAGTCACCCTGGCGGACGTGGCGGCTCGCGCCCGGGTGTCCCCGGCGACCGTGTCCCGCGTGCTGAACGGCAACTACCCGGTGGCCGCGTCCACCCGGGAGCGGGTCCTGCGTGCGGTCGACGACCTCGACTACGTACTGAACGGCCCTGCCAGTTCGCTCGCCGCCTCGACGTCCGACCTGGTCGGGATCCTGGTCAACGACATCGCCGACCCCTTCTTCGGGATCATGGCCGGGGCCGCGCAGACCGAGATCGGCGGACCCGGCGACGGATCGGGCCGCGGGGGCGGCGAGAAGCTCGCCGTCGTCTGCAACACCGGCGGTTCCCCCGAGCGTGAACTCACCTACCTGACCCTGCTCCAGCGCCAGCGCGCCGCAGCCGTCGTCCTGACCGGTGGCGCCCTGGAGGACCCCGCCCATCAGGCCGCGATGGCCGTCAAGCTGGCGAAGCTCGCGGACGCCGGTACCCGCATCGTGTTCTGCGGGCGGCCGCCGCTGCCGGACACCGACGCGGTAGTGGCCTCGCTCGCCTTCGACAACCGGGGCGGCGGCCGGCGGCTCACCGAGTACCTCGTCTCGCTCGGCCACCGGCGCATCGCGTACGTCGCGGGGCCGCAGGAGCGCACCACCACACGGCACCGCCTGGAGGGCCACCGCGAGGCGATGAAGGCGGCGGAGCTGTACGGGGACGAGGAGCGGCTCACCGTCCACGGCCCGTACGACCGCCGGTCCGGCTACGAAGCCACCCTCGAACTCCTGCGCAGGGAACCGGATGTGACGGCCGTCGTGGCCGCCAACGACACCGTGGCACTGGGTGCCGCTGCGGCGATCCGCGAGCGCGGGCTCCGCATCCCCGAGGACGTCTCGGTGGCCGGTTTCGACGATCTGCCGTTCTCGGTGGACGCGGTACCGGCCCTGACGACCGTACGGCTGCCGCTGTTCGAGGCCGGGGCACGGGCCGGCCGGCTGGCGATGGGCAAGGAGAAGCCGCCGACCGGCGGCATAGCGACGATCTCGGCGGAACTGATGGTCCGCGGCTCGACGGCGCCGCCGCGGGTGGGGTGAGGATTCCCTCGCGGGAACGGGGGTACCGATCAGCCCGGCATCGACGGAAGGACTACATCGTGAAGCTCGCTTTTTCGACTCTCGGAGTGCCGGGGCTGCCCGTGGCCGAGGTGGTCCGGCTCGCAGCCGGGCACGGGTACCAGGGGGTGGAGCTGCGCACCCACCCCGAGGAGCCCGTTCACCTGGGACTCACGCCGCTCGAACGGGCCTCCGTGGTCGAGGAGTTCAAGAACGGCGGGGTCGAGGTCCTGACCCTCGCCGGGTACGTGCGGATCGCCGCCGCGGGTGACGACGAACCGGTCCTGGCCGAGCTCGCCGGGCTGGTGGAGCTGGCGCGCGACCTGGGGGCGGCGAACGTCCGTGTGTTCCCCGGCGGCGGTGGCCAGGATCCCGCCGAGGCCGACGCGACCGCCGCCCGGCGGCTGGGCGCCGCGGCTCCGCACGCCGCCGACATGGGTGTACGGATCCTCCTGGAGACACACGACTCGCACCGTGCCGGGGCCGACGTGGCCCGTGTGGTGGGGACCGTCGGGCACGGTCGGATCGGTGCGATCTGGGACGTCATGCACACCTGGCTGGCGGGCGAGGAGCCGGTGGCCAGCCATGCGGTACTCGCCCCGCACCTGGGATACGTACAGGTGAAGGACATCGCGTCGGCCGAGGACACCGCGCCGCTGGCCCTCGGTGACGGCGTGCTGCCGTTGAGGGCCTGCCTGGACACGCTGGACGCCGACAGCTGGGTCTGCTGGGAGTACGAGAAGCGCTGGCACCCCGGCGCACCGGAGCTGCCCGGGCTGCTGGCCGGTGGGCGGGAGTACCTGCTGCGGCTGGGCGCACCGAAGCAGTAGGGGTCAGACCGGTGCCGGCTGCGCCTCCGTCGCCTGCGGAGCGGCCGCGCGCCGCCCTGCCAGGGACGTCAGTGCCACTCCGCCGACCAGCAGCGCCGCCGCGCACCATCGCAGCGGGCTCACCGACTCGCCGAGGAACAGTGCGGCGGAGGACATGCCGAAGACCGGTACGAGCAGGGTGAACGGGGCCACGGACGAGGCCGGGTGGTGGCGGAGGAGGAAGCCCCAGGCCCCGAAGCCGAAGACCGTGGTGATCCAGGCGACGTAGACGATGATGCCGACGCCGCTCCGGTCGAGCGCCGCGAGGGCCTCGGCATCGCGGTCCGGGCCCTCGATGAGCAGGGACAGGCCGAGCAGCGGCAGCACGGGCACCGTCGACACCCACACCATGAAGTTGAGGGAGTCCGACGGGGCGGCCTTGCGGGTGAGGACGTTCGACACGCCCCAGCAGGCCGCCGCCGCCACGACCAGGACGAAGGCGAGCACGGGCCCGCCCGCCCCCTCGTCCACGGCCGCGACCCCGATGCCCGCGAGGGCCACGCCCATCCCCAGCGCCCTTACCCTGCCCGGCCGTTCACCGAGCGCCAGGGCCGCGAACAGGGCGGTGAAGACCGCCTGGACCTGGAGGACGAGGGAGGAGAGCCCGGCGGGCATCCCGCGGTCCATGCCGATGAAGAGCAGCCCGAACTTGGCCACCCCGAGGACGAGGCCCACGCCGATGATCCACTTCCACGCGACGGTGGGCCGTCCGACGAGGAACACGGCGGGCAGTGCGGCGACGAGGAAGCGCAGGGCGGAGAAGAGCAGGGGCGGGAAGTGGGCGAGGCCGACCTCGATGACGACGAAGTTCACGCCCCAGACGGCGGCGACGAGCGCGGCCAGGGCGATGTGGAGGGGACGCATGCACCGAGGATCCGATGCGGGGACCGTGTAGCACCAGCGCGGATTTCTTCATGGTTGGATTAAGCACTGCTCATGCTTCGCTCTCCCGGGAGGCTCCCGTGCTCGATCTGTCCCGGCTGCGCGCCCTGCACGCCATCTCCGTCCACGGCTCCGTCGCGGGCGCGGCGGAGGCGCTCGGGTACACGGCCTCGGCGGTCTCCCAGCAGATCACCAAGCTGGAGCGGGAGACCCGGACGACTCTTCTCGAGCGGCGCGGGCGCGGGGTGGCGCTCACCGAGGACGCGCTCCATCTCGCCGCTACGGCACAGCAGTTGCTGGCCATCGTGGAGCAGGCCGAGACGACGCTGGAGGAGCGCAGGGGGCTGCCGACGGGGCGGCTGTCGATCGGCGCGTTCGCGTCCGCGGCGCGGGGTCTGCTGCCCGGTGTGCTGGCGCAGCTGCAGCAGGAGCACCCCTCGCTGGACGCCCGGCTCACCGAGGTCGATCCGCACCTGTCGGTCGACCTGGTGGCGAAGGGCGTGATCGATCTGGCCGTGGCACACGACTGGGACATCGCGCCGCTGCCCGCGCCGGAAGGGGTGGCGCAGGCGGTCATCGGCGACGACCGGTGCGACCTGCTGGTGCCGGAGGGGCACGCGCTCACCGGGCGGACGGCGGTGCGGCGCGAGGAGCTGGCCCAGGAGCGGTGGGTGTGCCAGCCGCCCGGCACGGTGTGCCACGACTGGCTCGTACGGACGCTGCGGGCGGCGGGGTACGAGCCGGACATCCGCCACCGGGCCGAGGAGAACCACACGCAGCTGGCCCTGGTCGCCGCCGGGCTCGGCGTGGCGATGATTCCGCGACTGGGGCGGGGGCCGCTCCCGCCGGGCGTGGTGGAGGTGCGGCTGGATCCTGTACCGGTGCGGCGGCTGTACGCGCTGTGGCGCACGGAGGCGGCACGGCGACCGGCGATCACCGCGGCGGTGGCGGCACTTCAGGGGCACGGCGCGGGGGCGGGACTGACGTAGGGCCTCTCGTTCGGATCATGCCGGGCTCGCGTCCCCGCCGCACGGCACGGTGTGGGCCATGTCCGGGCATGTCCACCCGTCCCCCCGCGTGTCACTGCCTTTATCGGGTGGTCCTCTTGACTGGTAGTTACTTTCCATATATCCGTACCTTCTTGGAAGTTTCTTTCAGCACCGGAAGGAGCTCACGTGCACCACCGCACCTCCAGACGCACTCTTCTCACCGCCACCGCGGCCACCGTCGCCGCGGCCGCGACGGGCGTCGCCGCCGTTCCCGGGACCGCCCAGGCATCCACGGGCACCTCCACGGACAGCCGCCTCAAGCGGCTCATCGCCCGGATGAGCCTGGAGGAGAAGGTCGGCCAGCTCTTCGTGATGCGGGTGTACGGGCACTCCGCCACCGCTCCCGACCAGGCGGACATCGACGCCAACCTCGCCGAGATCGGCGTGCGCACCGCGGCCGAGCTGATCTCCACGTACCACGTCGGCGGCATCATCTACTTCGCGTGGGCGCACAACACCCGCGACCCGCACCAGATCGCCGACCTGTCCAACGGCATCCAGCGCGCCGGGCTCGCCGGGCCCACTCCCCTTCCGCTCCTCGTCTCCACGGACCAGGAGCACGGGATCGTCTGCCGCGTCGGCGAGCCCGCCACCCTGATGCCCGGCGCGATGGCGCTGGGCGCGAGCGGCTCGCGCTCCGACGCGCGCACGGCCGGCCGGATCGCCGGAGCCGAACTGGCCGCGCTCGGCATCAACCAGAACTACGCGCCGGACGCCGACGTCAACGTCAACCCGGCCAACCCGGTCATCGGCGTACGCTCCTTCGGCTCCGACCCGGAGTCGGTGGCCGGCCTGGTCGCCGCACAGGTGAAGGGCTACCAGAGCTCCGGAATCGCCTCCACGGCCAAGCACTTCCCCGGCCACGGCGACACCAGCACCGACAGCCACACGGGGCTGCCCTACATCCACCACACCCGCGAACAGTGGGCGGAGCTCGACGCCCCGCCGTTCCGGGCGGCCGTCGCCGCGGGCATCGACTCGATCATGACGGCCCACATCGTGGTGCCCGCCCTGGACCCGTCGGAGGATCCGGCCACCCTGTCCCGGCCGATCCTCACCGGCATCCTGCGCGAGGAACTCGGCTACGACGGTGTCGTGGTCACCGACTCGCTCGGCATGCAGGGCGTGCGCACGAAGTACGGCGACGAGCGCGTCCCCGTGCTCGCCCTTCAGGCAGGCGTCGACCAGCTGCTCAACCCGCCGAACCTCTCCGTGGCGTGGAACGCCGTCATCGACGCCGTGCGGAACGGTGAGATCAGCGAGGCCCGCATCGAGGAATCGATCCTGCGCATCCTGCGGCTGAAGTCGAAGCTGGGCCTGTTCCGGGACCCCTACGTCACCCACCGGGGCGTGGACCGCACCGTGGGCATCCGTACCCATCTCGCCGCCGCCGACCGGATCGCCGAGCACACGACCACGCTGCTCGCCAACACCGGTTCGCTGCTGCCTCTCTCCCGCCGCTCCCACCGGAACCTGCTCGTGGTCGGCGCCGACCCCGCCTCCCCCTCGGGCACGACCGGACCACCGACCACGACGCTCGCCACGGCGTTCGAGGAGCTGGGGTACACGGCCACCGCGCTGTCCACCGGCACCGCTCCCGCCCCGGCGAGGATCGCCGAAGCGGTGGCCGCCGCGCAGGGCAAGGACGCGGTGGTCGTGGGGACGTACAACGTCACCGCGACGAGCTCCCAGCGCACCCTCGTCCAGGCCCTCGCGGCGACCGGGGTACCGGTGATCACCGTCGCGATCCGCAACCCGTACGACATCGCCCAGCTGGCCGGCACCGGTTACACCGCGAGCCTCGCCGCGTACTCCTGGACGGACGTCGAACTCCGGGCCGCCGTCCGGGTGATCGCGGGGCGGGCAGAACCCCGGGGCAGGCTGCCGGTCCCGGTGCAGCGTGCGGACGTCCCGGCACAGGCGCTGTACCCGGTCGGCTACGGACTGTCGTACCAGACGTACGCCGCACCCTAGGCGTACCGACACCGAAGAGCGCAAAGCCCCCCGCTCGCCTGGCGTGTGCCCGCTCCGGCGGGTCACGCTGGGTGTACGTCTTCACGGACGTATCGGGGGGGGCGACCATGTACGAGCACCGTGTCCCGGGGGTCCTGCGCGTCCTGCTGTCCGCACTCGCGGCGCTGTCCCTGGCGGCCTGCCAGCAGCCCGTGGGCGGCGCCTCGGGGACCGGGGCCGACGGGCTGCGGGACAGTACCGCGCCGTCGGACCACGGGGTGGTGTTCCTGGGGCCCGCGGACTGCAGTTCGCGCGGGGACGTGGTCCGTGAGGTGTCGTGCCGCAGCGAGAAGGCTGCGGCGCGGGTACTGACGCGGTACACGGGCGGGCCGTCGGAGGGTCCGGCCTGCCCGCCCTCGACCGATTTCGTCCTGCACATCTCGCCGAGCGGCCCGTCCCAGGAGCCCGCCGTGCCCGGCGGGTACGCGTGCATGCGCAATCTGGAGTCCCCGCATCCGGGTGATCCGGGGCAGGGCGGAGGCCCCCTGACCGTCGTCGGGGACTGTGTCCACGGCTCGCGCAAGGGCGAGGTCAGGGAGACGGCCTGCGACGGATCGGGCGAGCGGCCACCGGAGTTCGAGGTCGGCTCCGCGGTGGAGCGGCGCGGTCTGTGCCCGGACACGACGGATCTCTTCGTGCAGTTGGGCGGGGAAACGCCGGTGGGCTGCGCGCGCCGGGTGTGAACCCCGGTGCGCACAGCCCACGTCGGCGTGCCGGTCGGACCGCTGCCCGACCGGCACGCCCGAGGGACTACGGCCGCAGTGTGCCCCGCTCGAGCTCGGCGTCCCGCTTGTCCAGACGCGCGTCGAACTTCGCGAGCGGCTTCGCCTTCGCCGGGTCTGCCTCGACGGCAGCGGGGGCCACTCCGGCCCAGCGCAGGATGGCCGCGGTGGCGTTCGCCTTCTCGGCGGCGACGAGACCGGCGACCTTGGAGCCGTGGTTGCCACCCGGCACGGTGTAGACGTAGCTGTCACGCGCGCCCCTGCCGAGGCGGAAGGGCTCGGCACCCCACGGGTCGTTCTCCCCGTAGACGTACAGCATGTGCCGGGCGTTGTTCCTGACCCAGCTGTCGATGTCCCGCATCGCCGACGGCTGGAACTTCATCGGGATGTCGCGCGGTACGAAGTTGCGCGGCGGCTGGTAGCCGTAACGGCTCAGGCCGCCGAGCCACGGCTGCTCGATGTCGGGCGATCCCAGCTGCGTGCCCGCCTGGTAGTAGTACGGCGTGTACGTCCCCAGGCCCTGGTCGGCATAGGCCGAGAAGCCGGCGATGCCGTCGATCGAGTCCCAGATCTCCTGGTCCGTCGCCTTGGCGGCGTCGGCCGGGATGGCCTCGCAGTCGGCGAGCATGCTGTACTGCCAGAACGCCCAGACGTAGTCCATGACGACGGCTTCGTACGCCTTGTCGAGCGATCCCACGGTGTTGAAGGTGTAGCCGTTCTCGGCGGCGTACGCCTCGTACTTCTTCTCCAGCGGCTCACGGCGGACGAGGGCCTCGCGCTGGACGCCGGAGAGCCGGTCGCGGCACTCCTTGGTCCCGACGCGGGCGAGGAAGCGGTCGTACGCCGAGTCCTCGTTGTTGACCACGTCGTTGGGCGCGACGTAGGCGACGACGCCGTCCATGTCCTTCGGGTAGAAGCGCTCGAAGTAGGTGGCGGTCATGCCGCCCTTGGAGCCGCCGGTGGTCAGCCAGTTCTCGGAGTAGATCTTCTTCAGCGCGGTGAAGACACGGTGCTGGTCACTGGCGGCCTGCCAGATGTCGAGCTTCGACCAGTCCGCCGGCGCGGGGCGGGACGGGGTGAAGTAGCGGTACTCCAGCGAGACCTGGTTGCCGTCGATGATCTGCGTCGGCTCGCTGCGGCTGGGGTTGGTCGAGACGTTGTAGCCGCTGGTGAAGAAGACCGTCGGGCGGCTCGTGTCCTTGTGCAGCAGGGTGATGCGCTGCTGGAACGTGCCCTTGGACGGCCTCTTGTGGTCGATCGGCTGGGTGTAGTTGAGGACGAAGAAGCGGTACCCGGGGTACGGCTTCTCCTGGATCAGACTCATGCCCGGGATGGCCAGGATGCGGTCCTTGATGTCCTCGCTGCTGCTGGTCGAGCCGCTGCTCTGCTTCGCGGTCGGTTCCGCGGCGGTGGCCGCACCGGCCGAGGCCCCGGTCGCACTCACTGTGCCTATGAGCACCGCGAGCGACAGAACCCCTCTGAGCGCCTTGCGCATGCACCCTCCCCTTGATTCACGACAGTCGCCGCGAACCTAGCCGGGGTAACACCTGCAACGCCAGACCCAGTTGTACCTCAGCACAGGATCCACCCCGTGGATGCCGATTTGCCCGCGATGGAACCGGACGCACGGACGCAGCGGTTGAGGGCGTGGACCGTGACCGGCCCGGCCAGCTTGGTGAACCTGCCGCTGTCGACGGCCGCCCGGCCGCCGCGCGGCTGCAGGGACACGCGCATGTCGCGGCGCGCACCCGGCTTGTCGGCGACGGTGACGGCGCACGCGTAGGCGCGGCTCTCGTAGACGCGCAGTGAACCGGTGGAGAACGTCACCGTCTTGACCAGCCGTCCGGAACAGGCCGACGCCGCGTGCGCCGGGGACGCCCCCGACGTTCCGAGTACCAGTCCGACGGCTCCGAGCAGCGGCAGGACGAACAGGAGGACCCCCACGCGCCTCCCGGCGGGTCCTCCCGACGGTCTCGACGCCCTCAGCGGTCCCACCACGCCGTCCACCCCACCTGTTCCGTCTGTTCCATCGAACATTCCGAGCCTCACCAGACACCTGTACGTATGTGCGTACGACGCCGAGGCGGGCCGAAAGGTTCCGGAATCGGTGGAGCGGCCGGACGGTGTCACACGCCCGCCGGGGTGTCCTCCCCTATGTCCTCCCCTATGAAGGTGCGCCACAGCCGGGCGTACGTCCCGTCCCTGGCGAGCAGTTCGTCGTGCGTGCCGTCCTCGGCGACCCTGCCGTGGTCCATCACCACGACCCGGTCGGCGCGGGCGGCCGTCGTCAGCCGGTGTGCCACCACGAGCGTGGTGCGGCGGCCGGTCAGCCGGTCGGTGGCCTGGTTGACCAGTGCCTCGCTGGCGAGGTCCAGGGAGGCGGTCGCCTCGTCGAGGAGGAGGATGTCGGGGTCGACCAGCTCGGCGCGGGCGAGGGCGATCAGCTGGCGCTGGCCGGCCGAGAGGTTGCGGCCGCGCTCGGCGACCTCGTGCAGGTAGCCGTCCTCCAGGGTGGCGATCATGTCGTGCGCGCCGACCCCCCTGGCCGCCGCCTCCACCTGCGCGTCGGTGGCGTCGGGCAGGCCGTAGGCGATGGC
This sequence comes from Streptomyces sp. NBC_00887, assembly GCF_045207585.1. NCBI lineage: Bacteria > Bacillati > Actinomycetota > Actinomycetes > Kitasatosporales > Streptomycetaceae > Streptomyces > Streptomyces sp. NBC_00887. The sequence goes on along the minus strand of NZ_CP108788.1, from coordinate 7,101,128 downwards.
GTCGCGGACCGTGCCGGCGAAGAGGTAGGCCTCCTGCGGTACGACTCCGAGCCGGTGCCGGTACGCGGTCATGTCGAGTGCGCGCAGATCCGTGCCGTCCGCCGTGACCCGCCCGCTCGTCGGGTCGTAGAAGCGGGCGACGAGCTTGACGAGCGTGGACTTCCCCGCTCCGGTCTCGCCGACGAACGCGACCGTCTGACCGGCCGGGATCCGCAGGTCGATGCCGGTGAGCGCCTCCTCCTCGCCCTTGCCGCCGTCGAAGGAGCCGTAGGCGAAGGAGACGTCCTCGAAAACGATCTCGCCGCGCAGCGAGGCGACGTCCTGCGGCGCTTCGTGGTCGGCCGTGGAGGTGGGCTCCCGGAGGAGCTCCTGGATCCGGCCGAGGGAGACCGTGGCCTGCTGGTAGCCGTCGAAGACCTGGGACAGCTGCTGCACGGGGGCGAAGAACAGGTCGATGTAGAGGAGGTAGGCGACCAGCGCCCCCGTGGTCAGCGTGCCGCTGTCGACGCGGCCCGCGCCGACGATCAGCACGGCGGCCGCCGCGACGGAGGCGAGCAGCTGCACGAACGGGAAGTACACGGAGATCAGCCACTGGCCGCGCACCCGGGCCTGGCGGTAGTGGTCGCTGCGGGCCGCGAACTGCTCGGCGCCGTCCTGCTCGCGCCGGAACGCCTGCACGATCCGCAGGCCGGAGACGGACTCCTGGAGGTCGGCGTTGACGACACTGATGCGCGTCCGGGCGAGCTCGTACGCCTTGACGCTCTTGCGACGGAAGAAGAACGTGCCGACGATCAGCAACGGCAGCGTCGCGAAGACGACCAGGGCCAGCTGGATGTCGAGGACGAGCAGGACGACGGTGATGCCGAGGAAGGTCACGACGGAGACGAAGGCCGTGACCAGACCGGTCTGGAGGAAGGTGGACAGCGCGTCCACGTCCGTGGTCATCCGGGTCATGATCCGGCCGGTCAGCTCGCGCTCGTAGTAGTCGAGGCCGAGCCGCTGGAGCTGCGCGAAGATCTTGAGGCGGAGCGAGTACAGGACGCGTTCGCCCGTACGGCCGGTCATCCGGGTCTCGCCGATCTGGGCCGCCCACTGCACGAGGACCGCGAGCAGGCCGAGGCCCGCCGCCGCCCAGACCGCGCCGAGCGCCATCTTGGTGACGCCGTCGTCGATGCCGTGCCGGATCAGTACGGGCAGGAGCAGGCCCATGCCCGCGTCGACGGCGACCAGTGCCAGGCTCACCAGCAGCGGGAGCCCGAAGCCGCGCAGCAGTCTGCGCAGCCCGTACGACTCCTCGGGACGGACCGCGCTCGCCTCGTCGATGCCCGGGGCGTCCGTGGCGGGCGGCAGCGCGGCGACCTGGGCGAGGAGCTCGGGGGTCGCGGGCATGCCGGCCGCGGCCGTGTCGCGCTGCTCCTCCTTGCGGATCCACAGCTCGGGGGTGACGCCGCGCTCCGCGTCGAACTCGGCCTCCAGTTCGTCCTGGAGCGCGCGGTCGTCGTCCTCGGGCGCCCCGGTCATGACCGGCCGGTGGCCCGGTGAGGTGCCGCCCAGTTCGTCGGGGTCGGTGAGGAGCCTGCGGTAGAGCGCGGAGCGCTGCTCCAGCTCCGCGTGCGTGCCGATGTCCGCGAGCCGCCCCTGGTCGAGGACCGCGATGCGGTCGGCGAGGCCGAGGGTGGAGCGGCGGTGCGCTATCAGCAGGGTCGTGCGACCGGCCATGACCTGTGCCAGGGCCTCGTGGATCTCGTGCTCCACCCGGGCGTCGACGGCGGAGGTGGCGTCGTCGAGGAGGAGCAGCCGGGGGTCGGTGAGGATGGCGCGGGCGAGCGCGACGCGCTGGCGCTGGCCGCCGGAGAGGGTGAGCCCGTGCTCGCCGACCGTGGTGTCGTACCCCTCGGGCAGCTCGGAGATGAAGCCGTGGGCCTGGGCGGCGCGGGCGGCCTGCTCGATCCGCTCCTGGGTGGCCCCCGGGAATCCGTACGCGATGTTGGCGCGGATCGTGTCGGAGAAGAGGAAGCTGTCCTCCGGTACGAGCCCGATGGCGGCCCGGAGAGAGTTCTGGGTCAGCTCGCGGACGTCGTGGCCGCCGACGAGGACGGCGCCGTGCGTCACGTCGTAGAAGCGCGGCAGCAGGAGCGAGACGGTGGACTTGCCGCTGCCGGAGGCGCCGACGACGGCGACCGTCTCGCCGGGCTCGATGGTCAGGGAGAAGCCGTCGAGTACGGGGCGCTCCTCGTCGTAGCCGAAGCGCACGTCGTCGAACTCGACGCGGGCGGGGGCGTCGGCCGGGAGTTCCTTCGTGCCGTCCTGCATGGACGGTTCGGTGTCGATCAGCTCCAGGACGCGCTCCACACCGGCCCGTGCCTGCTGGCCGACGGTCAGGACCATGGCGAGCATCCGGACGGGGCCGACGAGCTGGGCGAGATAGGTGGAGAAGGCGACGAACGTGCCGAGGGTGATCTCGCCGCGGGTGGCGAGCCAGCCGCCGAGTGCCAGCATGGCGACCTGGCCGAACGCGGGGACGGCCTGGAGGGCGGGGGTGTAGCGGGAGTTCAGCCTGATGGTGCGCAGCCGGCCCGCGAAGAGCCTGCGGCTGACCTCGCGGAGCTTGCCCGTCTCCTGTTCCTCCTGCCCGAATCCCTTGACGACCCTGACTCCGGACACGGCCCCGTCCACCACTCCGGCGACTGCGGCGGCCTGGCTCTGCGCGTACCAGGTGGCGGGGAAGAGACGGGTGCGGGAGCGGCGGGCGATGAACCAGAGGGCGGGGGCGACGGCGAGGGCGATGAGGGTCAGGGGCAGCGAGAGCCACGCCATGATCACCAGGGAGATGATGAAGAGCAGGATGTTCCCGATGGTCATCGGGAGCATGAAGAGGAGCCCCTGGATCAGCTGCAGGTCGCTGGTGGCACGCCCGACGACCTGCCCGGTCGACAGCTCGTCCTGCCGCTTCCCGTCGAGCCGGGTGATCGTGGTGTACATCTCGGTGCGCAGGTCGTGCTGTACGTCGAGGGCGAGCCGGCCGCCGTAGTAGCGGCGGACGAAGGTGGCGGCGTAGACGAGGACGGCGGCGCCGATGAGGAGGCCGGTCCAGACGCCGAGGGAACGGGTGTGGTCGCCGACGACGTCGTCGATGATCACCTTGGTGATCAGCGGGACGAGGGCCATCACGGCCATGCCGGCGAGCGACGACCCGAGCGCCAGTACGACATTGCGCCGGTAACGCCACGCGTATCCGGTCAGCCGCCGGCCCCACCCCTGTCGGTCGGCGCCCTGTTCCTCCGCGCCCTGCACCTTCGTGCCCGCCACCCCGTGCCTCCAGTCCGCCCCGCTGTCCCACTTGACCTACCGCACGTCACCAACGCGGTCAGCTGCGGATTTCATCCCGCTGCAACAATTCTCGGCCCATGGTCGGAGACGGTACCCGGGTGGTCCTAGGACCACCCGGGGGTGAGAGGGGCGCCTTCGGCCGGGCTTCCGCACGCCGGGGCGGGCGGGTTCGGCCGGTGGGTGACCCGGGTAGTCATGTTCGCCGACGGACTCAGGATCGACGGGTGACGAAGGGGACAAGGGCTCCATGGCGAACAGCGGGCACGCGGAGGCATTCCGCTGCGGACAGCTCTACGCCGCGCTTGCGGCGCTGCAGAGGTACAGCGACGGACCGCATCATTCGCTGGGCAGGCCCGCGACGGTGAAGGACATCCTGAGATCACCTTCGAAGGTGCTCAACGATCATCTGTGGCGGGCCGGGAAGTACCTGATCACTGCGCACAACAAGGGGAACGGAGCGGAGGCGGCGGTGCTCTTCCGGTCGATCCCCGATCTCCTGCCGACGCGGAAGGAACCTCCGTTCGCCCTCGACGCCGGGCAGCGGGAGCAGTTCCAGCTCGGTGCCGAGGCCCAGAAGGCCGAGATCGAGAAGACCCTCCAGTCGCTGTAGGCGCCCGTGGTGCCCGGAGGCACGGCCGTCCGGGCACCCGGGGCACGGTTCACCCGGGTGCCCGGACAGCAGGTGCTCACAGGTGTGTCGGCTCGAACATCCTCAGCAGGGCGGGGAGCACGACCACCGACGGGCCGGGGCTCGCCAGGGCCTTCCCCAGGTCGGCTGCCAGGGACTCCGGCGTGGTGAGGACCGCGGGGACGCCGAAGGACTCGGCCAGGGCGACGAAGTCCGGCCGGGTCAGTTCCGTCGCCGTGGCCTCGCCGAAGGCGCCCGTCATGTACTCGCGCAGGATGCCGTAGCCGCCGTCGTCGACGATCAGCCAGGTGACGGGCAGGTCGTACTGCCGCGCGGTGGCGAGCTCGGCGATCGAGTACATCGCGCCGCCGTCGCCGGAGACCGCCAGCACGGGCTTCGTACGGTCGGCCGCCGCTGCGCCGATCGCGGCCGGGAAGCCGTAGCCGAGGCCGCCCGCGCCCTGCGCCGAGTGCATCGTGTTGGGGTGGCGGGCGTCGAAGGCGGACCAGGCCCAGTAGGCGAGGATCGTCATGTCCCAGAAGCTGGGCGAGGTGTCGGGCAGTGCCTCGCGGACCGAGGCGAGCACCTGCTGCTCCAGGGTGAGGTCCTGGGCGGCGATCCTGTCGTGGACGGCCCCCAGCACCGTCGCGACGCGCTCGGGCGCGGTCCCGTCCTCGCGGGCCTCCACCGCGTCCAGGAGGTCGTCGAGGGCCTCGCGGGCGTCGGAGTGGATGCCGAGCGCGGGGTGGTTGGACTCCAGCTTCCCGGCGTCGGCCTCGATCTGGATGACCCGGCCGCGGGGAGCGAACGTGTGGTAGTTCGAGGAGAGTTCGCCGAGCCCGGAGCCGACGACCAGCAGCACGTCCGCGGACTCCAGGAAGTCCGTGGTGTGCCGGTCCTCCAGCCAGGACCGGAGCGAGAGCGGGTGCTCCCAGGGGAAGGCGCCCTTGCCGCCGAACGTGGTGACGACGGGGGCGTTGATCTTCTCCGCGAGCGCGCGCAGCTTGCCGGTCGCGTCGGACCGTACGACTCCGCCGCCCGCGATGATCGCGGGCCGCTCGGCGTTCGACAGCAGGTGGGCTGCCGCGACGGTCAGTTCGGGGCGCGGGTACACCTCGCGCGGGGTCGCGTCGAGTGCGCTGACCACCGGCAGGACCGTCTCGGCGAGCAGCACGTCCTGCGGGATCTCCACCCAGACAGGCCCGTGCGGAGCGGTGAGCGCGGACTCCCAGGCGGCGGCGATCGCGGACGGGATCTGCGAGGCCGTGCGCACGGTGTGCACGGACTTCACGATGTCGCGGAACGACGCCTTCTGGTCGCGGAGTTCGTGCAGGTAGCCGTGGCGTCCGCCGCCGAGCCCGGCGGTCGGGATCTGGCTGGAGACCGCCAGGACGGGTGCGGACGCCGCCGCCGCTTCCTGGAGTGCGGCGAGGGAGGTCAGCGCGCCCGGTCCGGTGGAGAGGAGCAGCGGGGCGACCTCGCCGGTGATCCGGCCGTAGGCGTCGGCGGCGAAGCCCGCGTTGTTCTCGACGCGCAGCCCGATGTACGCGAGGGAGGAGCGCCGCAGGGCGTCGAACATGCCGAGCGCGTGCTGGCCGGGCAGTCCGAAGACGGTGGTGGCGCCGAGGCCCCGGAGGGTCTCGATCACGAGGTCTCCGCCGTTGCGTCCGGTCGGCGGGCTCAGGGCCGCTTCGGCCTGCGCGGGGGTGAGCCCGGGCCGGTCGTCGTGGTCGTGGCTCACTTGCCCTGTGCTCCCTTGGCCGCCGCGATCTGGCGGGCCATGATCGTCGTGAGTTCGTACGCCGTGTGGGAGGCGGCGACGGAGGTGATCTCCGCGTGGTCGTACGCGGGGGCCACCTCGACCAGGTCGGCGGAGACCAGGTTGCAGGAGGAGAGGCCGCGCAGGATCTCCAGGAGTTCGCGCGAGGTCAGGCCGCCGGCCTCGGGGGTGCCGGTGCCGGGGGCGTGCGCCGGGTCCAGGACGTCGATGTCGATGGAGATGTAGAGCGGCCGGTCGCCGATGCGCTGGCGCAGCTGGTCGGCGATCTCGTCGACGCCGCGCCGCATGACGTCGGCGGAGGTGACGATGCCGAAGCCCATCTTCTCGTCGTCGGTGAGGTCCTGCTTGCCGTACAGCGGGCCGCGTGTGCCGACGTGGGAGAGCGCCTCGGTGTCGAGGATGCCCTCCTCGACGGCCCGGCGGAACGGGGTGCCGTGGGTGTACTCGGCGCCGAAGTAGGTGTCCCAGGTGTCCAGGTGCGCGTCGAAGTGGAGCAGGGCGACGGGGCCGTGCTTCTTGGCGACGGAACGCAGCAAGGGCAGCGCGATGGTGTGGTCGCCGCCGAGGGTCATCAGGCGGGCGCCGGTGGAGAGCAGGTCGTCGGCGGCGGCCTCGACCGTGTCGACGGCCTCGTTGATGTCGAACGGGTTCGCGGCGATGTCACCGGCGTCGGCGACCTGGGCGAGGGCGAACGGGGAGGCGTCCTGCGCCGGGTTGTAGGGGCGCAGGAGGCGGGAGGCCTCGCGGATGGCGTTGCCGCCGAAGCGCGCGCCGGGACGGTAGGAGACGCCGCTGTCGAAGGGCACGCCGACCACGGCGATGTCGGTGGTGCCGACCTCGTCGAGCCGCGGCAGCCTGGCGAACGTCGCGGGACCGGCGTACCGCGGGACGCGGGAGGAGTCGACGGGGCCGCGCGGCGATTCGTTGCTGCTCATGGTCGGAGTGCCTTTCCTTCGGTTTTCGTACGGTATCCAGTGTGCGGGGTGCGACGGTGTGCCGGCCCCCACGGCAACGGTTCCGTCCTCGATCGCCGGGCGGGCCCGGATTGCGCTCGGGCCCGCCCGGCGATCGGGGACGACGAGGGGGTTCAGGTGGTGGCCGGCTCCGGGGCGGGCGCCGGCTCGGCGTCCGCACTCCTGCCCGCCAGCCGTTCGCGCCAGGCGACGAGCACCGCGGCGTCCGTCGGCTTCGTCGCCGGCGAGACGATCACGTACACGGCGAGCGAGGCGAGCAGTCCGTAGTAGACCGGCTCGTTGGCGAGGATTCCGTACGTCGCCATCAGCCCGATCACCGCGACGCCGCCCACACAGACGGAGGCCAGCGCGCCCGCGGCCGTGCCCCTGCGCCACAGGAGGCCGCCCAGGATCGGCACCAGGAGCCCGCCGACGAGCAGGTTGTAGGCGACGGTCAGGGCCTCGACGACGTTGTTGAGCGCGATGGCGATGGCGATGACGGCGATACCCATGATCAGGATGAAGACCCGGTTGCCCTTCACCTCGTCACGCTCCTCGCCGTCCCCCGTGCCGACCGCTCCCCGCAGCCGCGACCAGATGTCGTTGTTGGCGACGGTCGCGCAGGCGATCAGCGCACCGGAGGACGTCGACATCACCGCGGCGAGCGCGGCTGCCAGCACCAGGCCGCGTACGCCGACCGGCAGTTCGTCCTTGACGATGGTCGCGAAGGCGGCGTCCGCGCTGGGCAGGTTCGGGTACATGACCTTGGCCGCCGTGCCGATGACGGCCCCGGCGACCGCGTACACCAGGCAGTAGGTACCGGCGACGGTTCCGCCCCAGCGTGCCGTGCGGTCGCTGCGGGCCGTGAACACGCGCTGCCAGATGTCCTGGCCGATCAGCATGCCGAAGGTGTAGATCAGGACGTACGTGAAGACCGTCTCGCCGCCGATGCCCAGCGGGTCGAAGTACTCGGTGGGCAGCTGGGCCTTCATCTCGCTGAAGCCACCCGCCTTGATGACCGCGATGGGCAGGAGCAGCAGCAGGACGCCGATCGTCTTGACCACGAACTGCACCATGTCGGTGAGCGTGATCGACCACATGCCGCCGAGCGTCGAGTACGCGACGACGATGGCGCCGCCGAGGATGATCGAGAGGGTGCGGTCGAGGTCGAAGAGGACGTCGAAGATCGTGGCGTACGCGATCGTGGAGGTGACCGCGAGCATCAGCGTGTAGGACCACATGACGACGCCGGATATGAGCCCCGCCCTGCCGCCGTAGCGCAGGTCGAGCATCTCGGAGACCGTGTAGACCTTCAGCCGGGCGATGCGGGCCGAGAAGAAGACGGACAGGGCGAGCAGCCCGAGGCCGATGGTGAAGACCATCCAGGCGCCGGAGAGCCCGTACTGGTAGCCGAGGCCGACCCCGCCGATCGTCGAGGCGCCGCCGAGGACGATCGCCGCCATGGTGCCGGAGTACATCCAGGGGCCGAGCCGCCGACCGGCGACCAGGAACTCGCTCTTGGACTTGGCGCGGCGCATGCCCCACCAGCCCATGGCGAGCATGCCGGCCAGATAGACGACGATCACTGCGTAGTCGACAGCCATGGGCTTCCTCCGTCTCGTCTCGGTACACGGGGCGTGCGTCGAGAACGGTAGGTGGCCGGAAGCCGACGCTGAAGTGTACGTTTTATCCACTCCCAGCACTTCGAATGGATGGACCGTCCATGCCGGACTCCCCCGCCGGGCCGCCGACCCCGCCCATCCCGCTGGCCGAACTGCTGGCCAGGGAGGAACTCGGGCTGCGCCGGATCGCCGGTCCGGACCACGCGGATCTGCTGTGGGTGCACACCTCGGAGATGGCCGACCCGTATCCGTATCTGCTCGGCGGCGAGCTTCTGCTGAGTGCCGGGGTGCTGCTCACCGACCCGGACACGTACGTGGCCCGGCTGGTGGAGGCGGGGGCGGCGGCGCTCGGTTTCGGGGTGGCACCGGTGCACGACACGGTGCCGGCGGCGCTGGTGGAGGCATGCGACCGGCACGGTCTGCCGCTGCTGGAAGTGCCCCCTCAGACCCCCTTCACGGCGATCGCGCGGGCGGTGTGGCGGCTGATGGCGGAGGCCCGCCACCGCGAGCTGCGCCGGGTGACCCGCGCCCAGCAGGCCCTGGCGACGGCAGCCGCACGACCCGACCCGGTGCCGGCGGTGCTCCACCAGCTCGCCGTACAGCTGGAGGGCCGGGTGGTGCTGCTCACCGGGGAGGGCGAGGAGCTGCACACGGCCGGCGGCCGGCAGTCGCCGGACGAGCGTGCGGCCCTGGCCCAGCTGTCCCGGGTGGTCTCCTCCGGCCGGCGGGCCTCCCCGGCTTCGGCGACCGACACCCTGGACGGCACGCAGCTCGCCGCCTACGCGCTCAGCGGCGGCCAGGGGCTGGCCCTGGCTCTGGCGACCCGTCGGCGCCATCCCGGCGACCACACCGTCGCCGGGATCGCCGTCGTCCTGCTCGCCCTGCTGACCGCCCCGCACCAGGGCGCGGACGCGGCGGGCCGTGCGGCGGCGCTCGTACGGATGCTGCTGGGGGCGCCCCCGGAGCAGGTGGCGCCGCTCCTCTCGGAGGACGGCGCACCCTGGACGGTGGTCCATGCCCGGCGCTCGGACGGCACGGCCCCCGACCCGCTCACCGCGGGAGCACTCGGTGCGTCGCTGGGCTCCGCCCTGGTCGACGCGAACGGCGAAACGGTACGGGTCCTGCTCACCGGTGGCCGCGGGGCGACGGCGCAGCCGGGCTGGATCCTCGGCGCGTCGGCCCCCTCCCCCGCCACGGCCCTGCCCACCGCCGACACCGAGGCGGCCCGCGCCCTGGGCCGCGCGGAGGCCACCCGCTCCCCGCTGGTCACGCACCGTGCCGGTTCCGGAGGCCTGGCGGCCCTGGTCCCCGCCGACCTCGCCGAGGCACACGCCCGTACCCTCCTGGCCCCGCTCACCGCACCCCTGGCCGAGACGCTGCGGTGCTGGCTGAGCCTGCACGGCAGCTGGGACCGGACGGCCGTGGCCCTGCGGATCCACCGCAACACGGTCCGCCAGCGCATCGCACGCTGCGCGGAGCTGCTGGAGGCGGACCTGGACGACATGGACGTACGCGCGGAGTTGTGGCTGGTGCTGCGCTGACGGCCGCCGCCACTACCGGGCAGCCCTAACCGCCGTACACCGCTTGTGACTCCGCGAGGGTGTCCGCGAAGTCGCGGGCGAGAAGCTGGGATTCGGCGGGGGTCAGGGTGGCGGTGGTGACGCGCACACCGGGCGGGGACGCGATACGGAAACGAGTGCCCGCCGCGGTCCACCAGCCGCGTGTGCGCAGCCCGTTGACGACGGCGGACTCGTCCCGGACGGGCACCCACACGTTGAGGCCGCTCACGCCGTGGGAGGAGATGCCGTGCTGCCCCAGCGCGGCGCCCAGGGCATCGCGGCGAGCGGTGTACGTGTCGGCGGCCCCTGCCACCAGCCGGGTCACCGCCGGGTCGGTCAGGAGATCCGCCACGGTCGCCTGCAGGATGTGGCTGACCCATCCGGAGGTCAGCAGCATCCGGCCGTCGTGGCGCGCGAGGGTGGCGGGGTCGCAGGCGAGGGCTGCCCAGCGCAGATCGATGCCCAGGTGCTTGGACACGGTGCGCACCTGCGCCCAGCGGGGCAGTGCGCCGGAGGTGAGACTCACCGCGGCCGCGCCGGCGATGTCCGCGTTGTGATCGTCCTCCACGACCAGCACGTCGGGGAAGTCGCCTAGCACGGAGAGGAGTTCGTCCCTGCGCCCTACGGTGAAGCGCCCGCCGAGCGGGCTCTGGGCGCGGGGGCTGCACACCAGCGCGCGTGCCCCCGCGCGCAGGGCAGCCCGCAGCGCCTCGGGGCGGATGCCCTCGTCGTCGACCGCGACCGGCAGCATGCGCAGCGCGAGTGCCGGGACGAGGTCGAGGAGGTGGTGGAAGCCGGGATCCTCCACGGCCACGGCGTCTCCGGGCCTGAGCTCGGTGGAGAGCAGCCGGGCGATGCAGTCCAGCGCTCCGTGGGCGAACGTCACCGAACCGGTGGGCACGCCGTCGCGGGCGAACCAGTCGTGGGCCGCCTCCTCGAGTGCGGCGAGCCTCGGGGCGGCACGGTGCGATCCGGGCACGGGCTCCACCCTCGTGGGCGGGGTCAGCACCGGAAGGCAGGCGGGATCGGGGTGCCCGCCCGCCAGGTCACGCAATCCGGACGGCACCCGGGGAGGCCGCCGCGAGGTGACGACGGGAGCGGACGCCACCACCGTGCCGCCGCGCCCCAGGGTCACCACCACTCCGCGCCCGCGCAGCTCCTTGTAGGCGGCCGCCACCGTGCCCGCGCTCACGCCCAGTTCCTCGGCGAGCCTGCGCACCGGGGGCAGCGAGGAGCCCGGGGGGAGCGCGCCGTCGGCCACGCGGCTTTCGACGGAGGCGGAAATCTCCCTGGCCGTACCACCCGTGATCCCATATTGTTCTGCCACAGAGGCAAGTTTGTACCGATACAAAATGCGTGTCAAGGGGGATCCTGATGCAGCCGACACCGAGCCGCGTCCCGTTCGTCCGGCGCCTTGCCGTCCCGGGCGGCCGGGACGGACGGCTGATGCTGGTGGTCGCGATCATCGACAAGGTCGGCACCGGCCTGTGGATGGGCGTGGCGACGCTCTACTTCGTCTACGTCACACATCTGTCGGTCTCTCAGATAGGCATGCTGCTGGGGGTGTCCGGCATCCTCGGCATCGCCGGGCCCCCGCTCGCCGGGCGGCTGGCCGACCGCTTCCCCGTCACCCGCCTGCTGGTCGCCGCCCAACTGGTCAGGGGTGCGGCCCTGGTGGCGTTGCTGACCACGCACGACTTCGGGCTGCTGGTCCTCTACTCGGCACTGGGCGCGCTGCCCGACCGTGCGTCGAGCGTGCTGACCAAGCTGTTCGCCGCACGCGTGGCCGGCCCGCAGCGCGTCCGCTACCAGGCGATCCAGCGCACCGCGGTGAACATCGGATGGGCCGTGGGCGGTACGGGAGCCGCTGCCGTACTCACGGTCGGAACCGTCCTCGCCTACCAGGTACTGCTCCTCGCCAACGCCGCGTCCTACCTGGTCATGGCGCTCCTCACGCTCCGGTGCACGGAGCCGCCCGCCCCCAGCCGTGTCGTGGCCGGGCCCGGTGGCGCCGCCGCCGGGAAGGCCCTTCCGGTCGTACGCCCCGAGGGGGCGACGCCCTGGCGCGACCGGCGCTATCTCGCCTTCACCGCTACGGAGATCTGGCTGTTCCTGGACGACAGCGTGCTCCAGGTCGGATTCCCGCTCTGGATCGTCCACGCCACCAGTGCCCCGGTCGGGCTGGCACCACTCGTCCTCGTCCTCAACAGCGTTCTGGTGATAGCGCTCCAGGTCCCCCTGTCCCGCTTCGGGGAGACCCGGGCCGCGGCGCGTCGCCTGCTCGTCCCGATCAGCGCCGTGTTCCTGACGGGAGGAGTGGCGCTCGCGGCCTCGGCCGGAGGCGGCCCCTGGTTCGCCACCGGCGCCGTCGTCGTCGCGGCCGTCGCCTTCACCCTGGCGGAGATCCTGCACTCCCTCTCCTCCTGGGAACTCTCCGTCGCCCTCGCACCCCCTGAGGCGCAGGGCGCCTACGTCGGGGTGCACGGTCTTGCCCAGTCGGCGCAGCGCAGCCTGGGCCCTGTCGTCGTCGGGGCCGCGGTGAGCGCCGGCCCGCCGGCCTGGCCGGTGCTCGGCGCCACCCTGGCGCTGGCCTGCCTGGCCCAGCACCGGCTGGTCCGGCCGAAGGCCGCCTCGGACGCCCCCGAGGTGCGGGCTCGCCCGAGTACCGAGAAGCCGACGGAGGCGCGGACTTCCGACGGCTCCTGACGCCCTCGTCCGCTCACCCGTGGGGACGTACCGGCGCAGGCGTCAGGGCCACCCTCCTCAGCGTGCCCGCCTCGTTGATCAGCAGCTCCGGCACATGGTCCTCGTAGAACCGGATCTGCCCGATGACGCCCTCGGTCCCGCAGTGGCGGGCCAGCCGCTCCAGGAGCGCGTCCAGATCGGGGAGGAGCTCGGCGTGCACCTCCTGCCGCGCGGTGAGCGCCCAGCCGTCGCCGGTTCGGGCGACCTCCCCCACCAGGAGCCCGCCGACGCGCATCGCGGGCCCGCGTTCGGCGAGCAGTGGCACCGGGCCGTCCGGCTCGTCGTCCTGACCGTCCGGAAGTATCCCGAGGTGCCGGCGAAGTTCGTCCATCACGGCGCCCGGCACGGAGGCCCGTAGGTCCAGTGCGAGATCCACTGCGTACATGTCACCCATTCCCGCAGCTTAGGGGTCCTCCGGGCGGGCCGGCCGAAAAGGCGAGGCGGGGGCGGGGAACTCTTGTGAGGATGAGGGCACTTCGACCCAGGAGGCCTGAACACCATGCCCGGTACCGTCACGTTGATCCGTTCCGCCCGGTTGTCCGATGTCGCCGAGTACGCCTACGCGGCCACGGCACCCGCCGGCGCACGGCCGGTCTTCCTCGCCGGGGCGTGCCCGCTGAACGAGGACGGCTCGACGGCGGCTGTCGGCGACTACGCGGGCCAGGCGGCGAAGGCGTTCGAGAACATGCGGACCGCTCTCGCGGCCGCCGGCGCCCGCCTGGAGGACGTCATCAGTACGCGGGTGCTCGTCGCGTCCACGCGACGGGAGGACCTGGTAACCGCCTGGGACGTGGTCCGGGCAGCGTTCGGAGAGCATGACGCCCCGAGTACGTTGCTGGGCGTCACCGTGCTCGGCTACACCGACCAGCTCGTGGAGATCGAAGCCGTCGCTGCGGTGCTCGACTCCTGACGCGGCTCCCGATACCGCCCCGCCCTCCGTCACCAATCCCGGGTGGCGATCAGCTCCTCCACGTCCGCGTCCGCGAACCCGTACGCCGTCGCGATGCACCGGAAGTTCTCGGCTATCTCCTCGCGGGCGACGGTCTCGATCTCGCTCCCGGCCGCCTCGAACTCGGCCTCCAGGGCGTTGAACTCGTCGGTCGCCGCCGTCGTCAGCACGTACAGCGCCGCCAGGTCGGCGGGGCGCTCGGCCTCTATCCGTTCGCAGAGCCGGACCAGGACGGCCCTGCCCTTGTCCACGACGCGGTCGGGGAAGTACCCGTCCTCGTAGAGCCCCCGCAGGAACGCGTACTCCGTCATGCGCTGGTTCGTGATCGCCACGGCGATCCCCCGTCCACTCGGTGATCCGTCGTCCCGATGCTGCACCACAGCACTGACAACACCGGGCGGAATGTATCCGCTGTGTATGCCCGCCTCCTTGAATCGCCGTGTCACCCGACGACAAGGGGAGAACCATGCACAGGAATTTTCGCCGGTCGCTGATCACCATGAGCGCGGTCGCGGCCACCGCGCTCACCGTTCCGGCCGCTGTCGCGGCGCCGGTCGTGGACTCGTCGGAGGCCGCCGTGGCCGCGCGGCCCGCCTTCAAGATGCCCTTCGAGTGCAACCAGACCTGGCTCGGCAGCAATTGGTCGGGGCACAGTCCCGCGCACGCGATCGACTGGAACCACTACGACGCGAACGGCACCCCCGACGACGAGGGCCGCCGGGTGTTCGCCAGTGCCGGTGGCACGGTGCTCGAATCGTATTACTCGACGGGCGCCGGATACGGGAACACGATAGTCATCGGTCACGGGGGCGGCTGGCAGACGCGGTACGCCCATCTGAAGACTCGTTCGGTGGCCGCCGGCGCCACGGTGAACGTGGGCCAGAAGATCGGCGAGGTCGGCAACACGTCCGCCCTGTACGACATCACCCCCCACCTCCACTACGAGCAGAAGCTCAACGGCGCGGTCGTCGTCGCGGTCGTCCAGGGCGTCACGTGGAGCGACTACCTCAAGCGCAACCAGGTCAGCACCAACAGATGCTGATCCGCCGTCGGGTGTTGCCGGTAGGACGGGCCGGCACCCGATGACCCCTTGTACCAGGTGCGGGTGCGACGGCGGTCGCACCCGCACCTGCCTGTCCCGGCGCTCAGCGCATCGAGCGGAGCTTGGCATCCACCAGTCCGGCCTCGTCGGAAAGGCCCAGGCGGCGCCAGGTCGCGAGGGAGCGGTGGAAGTAGTGCCGCGCGGTCTGCTTGCGGCCGGTCGCGTCGTGCAGCTCGCCCAGCAGGCCGGCCACCCGGGCCTCGGCGCGGCGGTCCCCGAGCTGCTGCTGCACGGCGAGTGCCCCGATCAACAGCGCCGACGCCTCACCGGCATCGCCCTGCCGCAAGCACAGTTCCGCGATGCTCTGCTGCACGTATGCGGCGCAGTGCAGGTCGGCCAGCTCGTCGAAGATGCCGAGGGCCCGCTCCAGTTCGCCGCGCGCCGACTGCGGTTCGCCACGCAGCTCGTGCAGCACGGCGACCCTGCGGCGCACCTGTGCCTCGCGGTGCCGGTCCCCGTCGGCACGGGACAGCTCCAGGGCCCCGCTCAGCCAGCCGGCCGCGGTCTCCGGGTCCTTGCGCTCCAGCCAGACGGAGGCGATCGCGTTGCGTGCCACCGCCTCGCCGTGCCGGTCGCCGGCCGCGGCGAATTCCTGGAGCGCGGCGGTGAACGTCACGAGTGCGGTGCTGAGATCACCCACGACCCGGTGGACCGAGCCGGCCCCCACCGCGGCGATCGCTTCCCCCGTCGGGTGACCGAGCTCGGCGAAGAGCGCCCTGGCCCGGTCGAAGGAGGCGAGCGCGTCGGGGTACCGGTCCTGGTAGAGATGCAGTTGGCCGAGGTTGCGCAGCAGGGCCGCCGCCCTGAGGTCGTCGTGGTGCGGCATGGCGTCGAGCACGAGCCGGTGGGTCCGCAGCCAGTCCCCGTAGTAGCCCCGCATGTCGAAGAAGCCCGCCAGTTCGATCGCGAGGTCGGCGGCCCGGTCGGTCCGCCCGAGCCGGACGGCTGCGTCGACTCCGGCGACGAGGTTGCGGTGCTCGCTCTCGAACCAGTCCACTGGCCGGGCGCGCACCGTGGAGGCGACAGCATGCGCCGGTCCGTCCGGTAAGCCCCGCTCGTCGGGATCGCCCAGCACGCCGAGGAAGCGGGTGGGCATGGCGGCGTTGGCGGAGCGGGAGAGGGCGATGAGTGCGTCGATGACCCGGAGGCGCCGCCGCAGCCGTATCTCCTGATTGTCCGTCAAGGCTATTTCCCGGGCGTAGGACCGCAGCAGATCGTGCATGCGGTAACGGTTCAGACCGAGATCGTCCCTGCCCACGACTTCGACGAGGTGTTCGTCGAGCAGGGTCTCCAGGCCCCCCTTCGTATCGCTGTCGCACCCCGTGGCAACGGCGACGAGCCAGCCAGGGACGGCGTCGTCGGGCAGGTCACCGAACGTACGGAAGGCATGGGCTGCGGGCTCGGGCAGATGGCGGTAACTGAGTTCGGCGCCGGCCCGCACCTCCAGCTCACCTCCGGAGCCGACCGCCCCGAGGCGGCCGCGCTCGTCGCGCAGCGAGTCGGCCAGCGTGCCGACGCTCCAGCCGGGCCGGTTCACGAGCCGGGCGGCCGCGATCCGTACCGCCAGCGGCAGTGATCCGCACTCGGCGAGGACTCGGTCGGCGTCGGCTCCCTCCCTGCGCAGCCGGTCCGCGCCGACGATGGCCCCGAACAGGGCACGGGCGTCGTCGTGCCGCATCAGCCCGAGCGGGCAGGCGTGCGCCGGCAGACCGGGCATCCGGCGCCGCGAGCTGACCAGCACCGCCGAGCCGCCGGTGCCGGGCAGCAGCGGGCTCACCTGTGCGCTGTCCAGGGCGTCGTCGAGCACGATGAGGAAGCGCCGCTGGGCCAGGCGGGACCGGAACATCGCGGCGCGTTCGCCCGGTTCACCGGGTATCGCGCTGTCGATGACGCCCAGGCCACGCAGCATCTCGGCCAGGACGTCCGCCGCCTCACGGGGGCATTCGCTCGTTCCGGCCAGGTCGACGAAGAGCTGCCCGTCGGGGAACGCGTCACGCACCCGGTGGGCGACATGCACGGCCAATGTGGACTTCCCGGCGCCCGGCGGCCCCGACACCGCCGCGACCACGGGCTGTCGGCCGGCGGTGGACAGTAGCTCCTCCAGGTCGGCGACCTCGACGGCGCGACCGGTGAAGTCGGGTATGTCCATCGGGAGTTGGCGGACGGGAACGGGCGTTGCTGCGCGGCGGCGGCCGGTGTAGCCGTTGACCTCGGCGCCGATGGCCCGCAGCGGTTCGCTCGGCCCGATCCCGAGCTCTGCGGCGATCACGTGCTCCGCCTCGGCGTACGCGGACCGCGCCTCGGCGCTGCGGCCCGCGTCGTTCAGCGCGTGCACGAGCATCCGCCACAGGTCCTCCCGCAGAGGGCTCTCGGTCAGCCGGGACCGCAGGCCGGATACCAGGTGGGCGTAGTCCCCGAGCCGGAGCCGCAACTCCAGGCACTCGTCGGCCGCGAGCGACCGCAGCCCTTCCAGGCGCGTGACGGCCGGGTCCCACACCACGCTGGAGGCCACGTCCTGGAGCACCCCGCCGCGCCACAGCCCCAGGGCCGTTTCGTAGGCGCGCAGTGCGGCGGCGTCCTCACCGCGCTCGCGGGCGGCACGGGCCGCCGCGAGCCGCTGCTCGAAGAGCAGCAGGTCCACCTGCCCGGGTGCGACGTCCAGCGAGTAGCCGGAGGTCTCGGTACGCAGTCCGTCGACCGCCGCGGGAGGCAGCCGCAACCGTAGCGTCCGTACATACGTGCGCACGTTGGCGACTGCGGACCGAGGTGCGCCACCGGGCCACAGGACCTCCGTCAGCAGGTCCAGTGAGACGAAGCCGTTCGGCTGGAGCAGCAGAGTCGCCAGTACGGCTCGGGGCTTGGCTCCGCCGATCCGTACCGGGACACCGTGCGCCTTCACCTGGAGCGGCCCCAGGACTCCGAATGTCGGCTCCCCCACCGCAGGCCTCCGCGCTCTCGGCAACTGCGGTGCAGCGTAACGATGTTCGACGACTCTCCAGACGAAATCCGGGTGACGACTCCCACTCGATCCGTTCAGCGCTCGCCGCCGGTCCCGACGCCTCGGCGGGAAAGACCCGGCAGGCGGTCGCGCGGCTCACTGCACGCGGGCGGACGCCCGGCGGCGGTTCTCCTCGTCCTCGCTGCCCTCTTCCTCCTCACCCGGAACATGGACGTCGAAGACGTTGATGTTGATCTCGACGACCTCCAGACCGGTCATCGTCTCCACCGCGTCCGTCACATGAGTCCTGACCTGCTCGGCGAGCTCATGGATCGGGATGCCGTACTCCACCACGATGTCGACATCGATCGCCGTCTGCTTCTCCCCCACTTCCACCTTGACGGCGCGTCCGTGTCCGGACGACCCGGACACCCGCCCGGTGACGGCACCCAGGGCCCTCGACGCTCCTCGGCCGACGGAATACACGCCGTCCGTCTCGCGGATGGCGATTCCGGCGATGGTCGCCACCACGTTGTCGGCAATGGTGGTCCTGCCGCGCCCGGCCTGACCTCCACTCCTGTCTGTCGTTGAACTCCCGCCCAGGGACTCGACATCAGCCATGACTGCCTCACAGAGGGTTGTGGCGACGAGGCTGCCCTCGTCCTCGTCGGCTCCTTTTTCACTGTGCGCCCGACCGTCGCCCGCCGCCATTCGGGTGTACGCAGCGCTCGGCGTCAGCACTCTCTGCTACGAGGCCGGAGGTGGAGGTGCAGGCGTGCCGAGCATCACCCTGGACAGCAACGGTGACCGCCGGGTAACTTTCAGAGGTCTGAGCAAGCGCTTAGCCAGTGACCCGAGCCGATGCTGAAGCTGACACAGGAGGCACCCCGTGCGCCGTACGGTTTACAACGAGGACCACGAGGCGTTCCGGGAGACCGTCCGCGCCTTCATCGAGGCCGAGGTCGTCCCCGTCTACGACGAGTGGTTCGCAGCGGGCCAGGCGCCCCGCGACTTCTACTACAAGCTCGCCGAGCTGGGCATCTTCGGCATCGAGGTGCCCGAGGAGTACGGCGGCGCGGGCATGGAGACCTTCAAGTTCGAGGCCATCCTGTACGAGGAGACCACCCGCGCGGGCATCTCCTTCGGCGGCTCCGGGGTGCACGTCCTGCTCTGCCTGCCCTACCTCAAGGCATACGCCACCGAGGAGCAGAAGAAGCGCTGGCTGCCCGACTTCGTCTCCGGCAAGTCGATGTACGCGATAGCCATGACCGAGCCGGGCACCGGCTCGGACCTGGCCGGCATGAAGACGACCGCCAAGCTCTCCGAGGACGGCACGCACTACGTCCTCAACGGCGCGAAGACGTTCATCACCGGTGGCGTCCACGCCGACAAGGTCATCGTCTGCGCCCGCACGGACGCCCCCAAGGCGGACGACCGCCGCCACGGCATCTCCCTCCTGGTCGTCGACACCAAGTCCGAGGGCTACTCGGTCGGCCGCAAGCTCGACAAGCTCGGCCTGAAGGTCTCCGACACCGCCGAGTTGGCGTTCGTCGACGTCAAGGTGCCCGTCGATGACCTGCTGGGCGAGGAGAACAAGGGCTTCTCCTACCTCGGCCAGAACCTCCCGCAGGAGCGCCTCGGTATCGCCGTCGGCGCGTACGGCCAGGCCAAGGCCGCCATCCGCTTCGCCCAGCAGTACGTACAGGACCGCACGGTCTTCGGGAAGTCCGTCGCGTCCTTCCAGAACACCAAGTTCGAACTGGCCGCCTGCAAGGCCGAGGTCGACGCGGCCGAGGCCGTCTGCGACCGGGCGATCGAGGCCCTGGACGCCGGTGAACTCACCGCCGCCGAGGCCGCCTCGGCGAAGCTGTTCTGCACCGAGGTCGCGCACCGCGTGATCGACCGCTGCCTCCAGCTGCACGGCGGCTACGGCTTCATGAACGAGTACCCGATCGCCCGTCTCTACACGGACAACCGGGTCAACCGCATCTACGGCGGCACCAGCGAGGTCATGAAGTCGATCATCGCCAAGTCCATGGGCCTGTAAGAGCGGCTACGTTCTCCTCCATGAGCGCAGCACTTGAATCCCTGCTCGATCTGCTCGACCTGGAGCAGATCGAGCAGGACATCTTCCGGGGCATGAGCCGCAGCGCGGTCGTGCCCCGGGTCTTCGGCGGCCAGGTCGCGGCGCAGGCGCTGGTCGCCGCGGGCCGTACGGTGCCGACGGACCGGTCGGCCCACTCCCTGCACGCGTACTTCCTGCGCCCCGGGGATCCGGGCGCACCGATCGTCTACACCGTGGACCGCATCCGTGACGGGCGGTCCTTCGCCACCCGCCGGGTCGTCGCGGTGCAGCACGGCAAGCCGATCTTCCACCTCTCGGCCTCCTTCCAGGCGTACGAGGAGGGCATGGACCACCAGGCGGCCATGCCGTCCGCCCCGGACCCGGAGACCCTGCCCACGGCCGCACAGATGCTGCCCCGGTACGCGGACCGCTTCGCCGATCCGCTGATGGTGGACCGGCTGCTCGAGGCGCGGGCCGCGGTCGACCTGCGGTACGTGGACGCCCCGCCGTTCGCCACGGCGGGCGAACCGCGCGAGCCGCGGTCCCAGGTGTGGTTCCGGACGCACGGCAAGCTGGCGGACGATCCCCTGCTGCACGTCTGCATGGCCACGTACGTCTCCGACATGACGCTGCTCGACTCGGTGCTGCTCGCCCACGGGCGCGGCGGCTGGGCGGTCGGCGACGTGGTGGGGGCCAGCCTGGACCACGCGATGTGGTTCCACAGGCCCTTCCGCGCCGACGAATGGCTGCTGTACGACCAGGAGTCGCCGTCGGCCTCCGGCGGGCGCGGTCTGGGCCAGGCCCGGATCTACACGGCGGACGGACAGCTGGCCATCACGGTCATCCAGGAGGGCGTGGTCCGCGTCCCGCGGGACTGAAGACCCGTATACGGACATACTCCCCACCATGAGTGACGAGAAGAGCCATGGTGGGGAGTCCACGTTCACCGTCGTCGTCGCGGCTGCGGCCAACCTCGGTATCGCTGTGGCGAAGCTGGTGGCGGGCCTGATCAGCGGTTCGAGCGCGATGCTCTCGGAGGCCGCGCACTCGGTGGCCGACACCGTCACCGAGGTCATGCTCCTCACCGCGCTCAGGCGCAGCCGGAAGCCGGCCGACGAGGAGCACCCGCTGGGCTACGGCCCCGAGCGGTACATCTGGGCGATGCTCGCCTCCGTCGCCACGTTCGTCGGCGGCGCGGTCTTCTCGCTCTACGACGGCGTCCACACCCTGGTCCAGGGGGAGGACCTCGGCGACCCGCTCGTGTCCTACATCGTGCTCGCCGTCGCCTTCCTGCTGGAGGGCTACTCGCTGCGCACGGGGGTCCGGCAGGTCCGGAGCGAGGCGGCCGGCCTCGGGGTCCCCGCGCCCCGCTATCTGCGCCGCACCCCCGACACCGCGGTCAAGGCCGTCGTGATGGAGGACTCCGCCGCGCTGATCGGTCTCCTGCTGGCCGCCGGCGGTCTGCTCGGCGGTCAGCTCTCCGGATCGGGGATGTGGGACGGCATCGCGTCCGTGCTGATCGGCGTCCTCCTGGTGTACGTGGCCTGGGTGCTCTGCCGGTCCAACGCCCAGCTGCTGATCGGACGTCCGGTGTCGGCGGCGATGCGGGCGGGGGTGCGGGAGGAGCTGCTCTCCGTCCCGCACATCATCGACGTGCTGGAACTGACCACGCTCATCCAGGGCCCGGACGAGGTGCTGATCGCGGCGAAGGTCGACTTCCGGGACGTGGCGAGTGCCGAGCAGGTCGAATGGGCGTGCGAGGAGGCGGACGAGCAGCTGCGGGAGCGGTATCCGTCGGTCCGCCGGGTCTATCTGGATCCGACGCCGGGCCTCGGTCAGCGGCGCCGGGCCCGGCGCGGTACGGACGAGGGGTCCTAGAGGCCCGCGAAGAACTCCCGCACGTCCTCGACCAGCAGATCGGGCTGTTCCAGGGAGAGGAAGTTGCCACCGCGTTCGAACTCGGTCCAACGCACCACGTTGTGGTCGCGCTCGGCGTACCGGCGGATGGCGACGTCCGACGGCAGCGCGACGACGACCGCGGTCGGGACCGTACCGCGCTCCTTGGGCGCCCAGGCGCTCGGGTCGTGGGCCGCCTCGTAGTACAGGTGGGCCGAGGAACCCGCCGTACCGGTGAACCAGTACAGGCTGACGTTGGTCAGCAGCCGGTCCCGGTCCACCGCGTCCTCGGGCAGTTCCTTCGCCGTGTCGGTCCACTCCTTGAACTTCTCCACGATCCAAGCGAGTTGACCGACCGGCGAGTCGTGCAGTCCGTAGGCCACCGTCTCGGGCCGGGTCGACTGGATGGCGTTGAAGCCCATCTTGTCGTCGCGGAACTGCTGCAGCCGCTCCAGCCGGGTCTGCTCGCCCTCGGTGAGGCCGGCGAAGTCCGCGGGGTCGTCCGACGGGAAGGTGACCAGGCCGTTCACATGGATGCCCACCACGTGGTCGGGCGTGATCCGGCCCATCTCACCGGCGATCCAGGCGCCGCCGCCGTTGCCCTGGACGCCGTAGCGCTCGTAGCCGAGACGGGCCATGAGGGTCGTGAACGCGGCGGCGATCCGGCCGGTGTTCCAGCCGGGCGAGGAGAGCGGCCCGGAGAAGCCGATGCCGGGCGTGGACGTGACGACGACGTGGAAGTCGCGCGACAGCGGCTCGATGACGTCGGTGAACTGGACGAACGACCCCGGCCAGTCGTGGATCAGCAGCAGCGGGGTGGCGTCGGCCCTGTCCGAGCGGACGTGCGCGAAGTGGATGTTCTGCCCGTCGATCTCGGTGAGGTACTGCGGGAACCCGTTCAACCGGTCCTCGGCCTTGTGCCAGTCGAATCCGTCCGCCCAGTACGCGGCGAGCCCCTTCAGGTAGTCGGCGGGTACGCCGCGCGACCAGCCCTCGACGCCGGGCACCCCGGTGTTCCAGCGGGTGCGGGAGAGGCGGTCGTGGAGGTCGTCGATCTCGGCCTGCGGGATCTCGACCCGGAAGGGCCGGACGGCGTCGGCGTGGACGTTCGAGCTGGTGGTGCTGGTGCTGTTCTCCATGAGCAGAATTCTAGGATTCGAATAGGAAGAGTTCGTTCCTATTGGGGCCTCACAGTGGGGGCATGTTGGAAACCTCCGCCCGTCTGCTGCGGCTCCTGTCCCTGCTCCAGTCACCCCGCGAGTGGCCCGGCACCGAACTCGCCGAACGGCTCGGTGTGAGCGGCCGGACGGTGCGCAACGACATCGAGCGCCTGCGCACGCTCGGCTACCCGGTGGACGCCACCCGCGGATCGGCCGGGGGTTACCGGCTGGCGGCGGGCAGCGCGATACCACCACTGCTCCTGGAGGACGACGAGGCGGTCGCGGTCACCGTCGCGGTGCGCAATGTCGCCGGGAGTTCGATGGCCGGCATGGAGGAGACCTCGCTCCAGGCGCTCGCCAAGCTGGAGCAGGTGCTGCCGCCCCGGCTGCGCCGCCGGGTGCGGGCGCTGCAGCAGTACACCGTGCCGGTGCCCGCCGACCGGCCCGCCCCGGCCGTCGACACGGACGTCCTCATGACGCTGACGGCCGCCTGCCGCGACCACGAGCGTCTGCGCCTGGACTACCGCGACCACGCGGGGGCGTCGACGCGCCGGCTGGTGGAACCCCAGCGTGTCGTGAACTGGGGCCGCCGCTGGTACCTGGTCGCCTGGGACGTCGACCGGGACGACTGGCGCACCTTCCGCGCGGACCGGATTACCCCGCGCACCCCGTCCGGGCCGCGCTTCGCGGCGCGCGAGGACCCTGAAGGCAATGCGGCGGCCTTCGTCGCGGGCAAAGCGTCCGCCGCGGCCTGGCGCCACCGCGCCCGGGTGACGGTGCACGCACCCGCCGCCACGGTGCTCGAGCGGATCAATCCCGCGGTGGGTTCGGTGGAGGCGGTCGACGCGGAGACCTGTGTCCTGGACACCGGGGCCGACTCACTGGACACGCTCGCCGTCCATCTGGGCATGCTCGGCCACGACTTCACGGTGACGGAGCCGGCCGAGTTGGTCGAGCACCTGCGGGCGCTCGCGGCCCGCTACGCCAGGTCGACGGGGCCGAGCAGCCCGGCCGCGTCCAGCAGGTAGTCCGTCATCGGGTCGTAGAACCGCGGGTCGGTGACGTGGTCGTCCAGCGGGACGGTGACCTGGAGGGTGCCCTCGGCCTCGCCCAGGAAGAGCGCCGGGTCGTTGGAGTCCGCGTACCCGACGGAGTCGAGCCCGCGCTGTCCCGCGCACCCGGCCCATCCGTGGTCGGCCACGACCAGGTCCGGCTGGGGCCGCCCCTCACGCTCCAGTCCGTCCAGGATCGCGGCCATCGGCGCCGGGGAGTGCGTGTGCCACAGGGTCGCACCGCGTTCCAGGACGGCCACGTCCGCGAACTGGAAGACCATGCCCTCGTCCGCCATGAGCCCGCCGGGGATCCTGACGATCTCGCAGCCGGCGGCCCGCAGGGCAGCCGCGGTCTGCCGGTGCACGTCGAGGAGCCCGCCCGGGTGCCCGGTCGCGAACAGCACCCGTTCCGCACCCGCCGCCGCCTTCCGCAGCCGGGCCGCCATCCGGTCCAGGGCGTCGACGGTGAGCTCCGGGTCGATGGTGTCCTGGCCCTGCCGGTGCTCCGGGTCGTCGCTGACCCCGCATCGCTCGGCCATCACGGCCAGCACGTCCTGCTCGTCGCGCCACCGGTCGCCGAGCTCGAGCCCCAGCCAGTAGTGGCGGTCCCCGTTGGCGAGGTTGCGGTAGTGGGAGAGGTTGTTGTCGCGGGGGGTGGCTACGTCGCCCGCGATACGCGTACGGACGAGGTGCTCGACGAGGGCGGCGCGGCTGGGTATCGGCATGAACCCATTGTGCCGCCAGGAACGCGCTGTGTGCCGGGCGTCTTGTACCGCGGAGTCCCGGGCCGCCCGCGCACCGGCGCCGCGCGGGAACACCGCGGGTGCGCCGGGCGACCCTTTCCGCGGCTCACACCTCGGCGGGCCGGGACGCGGGCGTCGGCATCGCGGCCGCGGCGGCACGGACCCCACCGCGGCCGGCCATCCGGCAGCCGAGGCAGCCCGGGTGGCCGTGGCGGGCGGCGGTGTCCCGGGTCCGCCAGTCCTGTGCACCCACGGGGCGCGGCCCCGCGGCCTTGCCCCATCCCGCGAGATGGAGGGCCCAGCAGGTCGGCGCCGCCGTGAGGACGACGGCCGCGCCGAGCCACAGGATCGCGGCGGACGCGGTGATGACGCCCGCTCCCAGTACCGCGCTCCCCAGGACACCGACGGCCGTACCGGTCCAGCCGGCCACGGTGTGGCCCAGGTCGTGGTCACCATGTGCGCTCACGTCGGCTCCTCAGGGTGTGATAGTTCAGCGACCGGAGCTCCACCACCGGCGCCAATAGCTTACAAGCTAAGTTACTTAGACACTAAGGGGAATCTCCGTGGACGGCAAGAAGCGCCCGGAGGCGACGGCCGACCAGGCGCTGCGGGCGATGGACCGGATGATCGCGCTCGCGCAGTTCGGGCAGCACGACATCGCCGGGCGGCTCGGCCTCAACACCACCGACCTGACCTGCCTCGGTTTCGTGATGGAGGCCGCCCTGGCCGGGACGCCGCTGACCGCCGGCGACCTCGCCGAGCGGGCACGGCTGACCACCGGCGGGGTGACCGGCGTACTCAACCGGCTGGAGAAGGCCGGTTACGCCCGGCGTCTGCCCGACCCGGGCGACCGGCGCCGGTTGCACGTGGTGATGGACGAATCGGCGCAGGAGCGCATTCTCGCGGTGTACGGCCCCTTCTACGCCCGCCTGGGCTCCCTCTTCGCCGACTACGGGCCGGACGAGATCGCCGTGCTGACGGACTGGTTCGGCCGGGCACGGGACGCCATGCAGGAGTCCCTCGACGAGATCAGGGCCGACGCGGACCGAAACGGCACCTGACCGGCCCCTCGATCAGGAGGCCGCCGCCTCGAACGCGCCGCGTGCCAGCCGGTGCAGCAGGGCGGCCGTGGCCTCGCGGCCCGGGAGTGCCTCGGGGCGGGCGAGGTGGGGGGTGGAGTTCAGCAGGCCGAAGACCGCGTGCACGGTGACGCGGGCCTCGTTCTCCGCGAGGCCCGGGTAGAGGGCGCGGACGACCTCGACCCACACCTCCACGTACTGCCGCTGGAGCTGGCGCACCCGCTTGCGGTCCGTGTCGCGCAGCCGGTCGAGCTCACGGTCGTGGAGGGTGATCAGGGGGCGGTCGTCCAGGGCGAAGTCGATGTGACCCTCGATGAGGGCGTCCAGGAGGTCCCGGGGCGAGCCGCCCGACGAGTCGGCGTCCTCGGTGACGCGGAGCCTGCCGCCGGCGAGCAGGCGCTCGCTGATGCCGACCAGCAGCTCGGCGAGCATCGCGTCCTTGCCGGGGAAGTGACGGTAGAGGCCGGGGCCGCTGATGCCGACCGCCGCCCCTATCTCGTCGACGCCGACACCGTGGAAGCCACGCTCGGCGAAGAGGCGCGCGGCCTCCCTGAGGATCTGCTCGCGGCGGGTGGGAGCCGCGACACGGGAGACGGCACGGGCGGCGGTGCGGTCGGCGGCATTGGTGCTCATGAAGATTCATTCTAGACAGGCGCGTTAGCGCTCGTTAACCTGAACGCAATGCGTTAACGCTTATTAACTTCAGCGGTACGGGCAAGGGGGCTCGACACGATGCAGCAGGCACCGGTCCTGGCGAGCGCGGCCGATCCCGCCTCGGAGGCCTGGCAGGCCAATGAGGCGGCGCATCACGCGCTCGCCGAGGAGCTGCGCACGCGGCTCACCACGGCACGGCTCGGCGGGGGTGAGAAGGCCCGCGCCCGGCATGTGGCGCGCGGCAAGCTGCTGCCCCGGGAGCGGGTGGACACCCTGCTCGACCCGGGTTCTCCTTTCCTGGAGCTGGCACCTCTGGCGGCCGAGGGGCTGTACGGGGGCGCCGCTCCGGCGGCCGGGGTGATCGCCGGAATCGGGCGGGTCAGCGGCCGGGAGTGCGTGATCGTCGCCAATGACGCGACCGTCAAGGGCGGCACGTACTACCCGATGACGGTGAAGAAGCACCTCCGTGCCCAGGAGGTCGCCCTGGAGAACCGGCTGCCCTGCCTGTACCTGGTGGACTCCGGCGGCGCGTTCCTCCCGATGCAGGACGAGGTGTTCCCCGACCGGGACCACTTCGGGCGCATCTTCTTCAACCAGGCCCGGATGTCCGGGGCCGGTATCCCGCAGATCGCGGCGGTGCTGGGCTCCTGCACGGCGGGCGGGGCGTACGTCCCGGCGATGAGCGACGAGGCGGTCATCGTCCGGAACCAGGGCACGATCTTCCTGGGCGGACCGCCGCTGGTGAAGGCCGCCACGGGCGAGGTCGTCACGGCCGAGGACCTCGGCGGCGGTGAGGTCCACTCCCGTACGTCCGGGGTCACCGACCACCTCGCCGAGGACGACGCCCACGCGCTGCGGATCGTGCGGAACATCGTCGCGACGCTCCCCGCGCGCGGGGAACTGCCCTGGTCCGTGGAGCCCGCCGACGAGCCCGAGGTCGATCCCGCCGGGCTGTACGGGGCGGTTCCCGTCGACTCGCGCACGCCGTACGACGTACGGGAGGTGATCGCCCGGGTGGTGGACGGCTCGCGCTTCGCCGAGTTCAAGGCGGAGTACGGCCAGACGCTGATCACGGGCTTCGCCCGGATCCACGGTCACCCGGTCGGCATCATCGCGAACAACGGGATCCTCTTCTCCGAGTCCGCCCAGAAGGGCGCGCACTTCATCGAGCTGTGCGACCAGCGCGGCATCCCGCTGGTGTTCCTGCAGAACATCTCCGGGTTCATGGTCGGCCGGGACTACGAGGCGGGTGGCATCGCCAAGCACGGCGCCAAGATGGTGACGGCCGTGGCGTCCACCCGGGTGCCGAAGCTGACCGTCGTCGTCGGCGGTTCGTACGGCGCGGGCAACTACTCCATGTGCGGCCGCGCCTATTCGCCGCGCTTCCTGTGGATGTGGCCCAACGCCAAGATCTCCGTCATGGGCGGCGAGCAGGCCGCCTCCGTACTGGCCACGGTCAAGCGGGACCAGATCGAGGGGCGCGGCGAGCAATGGCCCGCCGAGGACGAGGAGGCCTTCAAGGATCCGGTCCGCGCACAGTACGAGCAGCAGGGCAACGCCTACTACGCCACCGCCCGGCTCTGGGACGACGGTGTGATCGACCCGATGGAGACCCGGCAGGTGCTGGGGCTCGCCCTGACGGCCTGTGCCAATGCCCCGCTGCCCCAGAAGGATCCCAACGGCCCGGGCTTCGGCGTCTTCCGGATGTGATGTGAGGACTTCCATGTTCAGCACTGTTCTGGTCGCCAACCGTGGCGAGATCGCGGTCCGGGTCATCCGGACCCTGCGCGAGCTCGGCGTACGGTCGGTCGCCGTCTTCAGCGACGCGGACGCGGACGCCCGGCATGTCCGGGAGGCCGATACGGCGGTCCGGATCGGACCCGCGCCCGCCGCGCTGAGTTATCTGTCCGTGGAGCGGCTCCTGGACGCCGCCCGGCGCACGGGCGCCGAGGCCGTCCACCCGGGGTACGGCTTCCTCGCCGAGAACGCGGGCTTCGCGCAGGCCTGCGCGGACGCGGGGCTCGTCTTCATCGGCCCGCCGGCCTCGGCGATCTCGCTGATGGGCGACAAGATCCGCGCCAAGGAGACGGTCGCCGCCGCCGGGGTCCCGGTCGTGCCCGGCTCCTCCGGGAGCGAGCTCACCGACGGGCAACTGGCCGCGGCCGCCCGGGAGATCGCCATGCCCGTGCTGCTGAAGCCGTCCGCGGGCGGCGGCGGCAAGGGCATGCGGCTGGTGCGCGACGAGGCGCTGCTCGCGGACGAGATCGCGGCGGCCCGGCGCGAGGCGCGCGCCTCCTTCGGCGACGACACCCTGCTGGTGGAGCGGTGGATCGACCGGCCGCGCCACATCGAGATCCAGGTCCTCGCCGACGCACACGGCAACGTGGTGCACCTGGGCGAGCGCGAGTGCTCGCTCCAGCGACGCCACCAGAAGATCATCGAGGAGGCGCCCTCGGTCCTGCTCGACGAGAGGACCCGCGCCTCGATGGGTGAGGCCGCCGTCCAGGCGGCACGGTCCTGCGGGTATGTGGGCGCGGGCACGGTGGAGTTCATCGTCCCGGGCAGCGACCCCGCCTCGTACTACTTCATGGAGATGAACACCCGCCTCCAGGTCGAGCACCCGGTCACCGAGCTGATCACCGGCCTCGACCTGGTGGAGTGGCAGCTGCGGGTCGCGGCCGGCGAGCGGCTCCCGCACACCCAGTCCGGCATCACGCTCACCGGGCATGCGATCGAGGCCCGGGTCTGCGCGGAGGACCCGGCGCGCGGCTTCCTGCCGTCCGGTGGGACCGTGCTCGCCCTGGACGAGCCGCAGGGCGGCGGGGTGCGCACGGACTCGGGACTCAGCGAGGGCGTGCCGGTCGGCAGCACGTACGACCCGATGCTGTCGAAGGTCATCGCGTACGGCCCGGACCGGGCGACGGCGCTGCGCCGGCTGCGGGCGGCGCTGGCGGAGACGGTGGTGCTGGGCGTCCCGACGAACGCCGGGTTCCTGCGGCGGCTGCTGGCACATCCGGCGGTGGTCGCGGGCGATCTGGACACCGGACTCGTGGAGCGCGAGGCGGACAGCCTGGTGCCGGCGGGTGTGCCCGAGGAGGTGTACGCGGCGGCTGCACTGCTGCGGCAGGCGCCGGCCGCCAGGACCTCCGGCTGGGTCGACCCGTTCTCCGCGTCCGACGGCTGGCGCCTCGGCGGCACACCCGCCGCGACCTTCCACCACTTCCGCGTACCGGGCCATGACCCGGTGCGGGTGAGCCTGCGTACGGCTGCGGGGGGCACGGCCGAGCTGGCGTTCGGCCACGCCGGGGACCGGGACGAGCGGGCCGACGCGTGCGGGCCGGTGCCCTCGCTGCCCGGCGCCCAGGTGTCCCGGCTCGTGGAGTCGACCGCGCGGCGCGTCACCGTCGAACTCGACGGCCTCACCCACGCGTTCAGCCTGGCCGCCTCCGCGGACGGGGTCTGGCTCGGCCGGGACGGGGACACCTGGCACGTCCAGGACCACGACCCGGTGGAGGCATCCCTCAGCGGCGCCGCGAGGTCCGGGGCCGACACGCTCGCGGCGCCCATGCCGGGGACGGTGACGGTGGTGAAGGTGGCCGTCGGGGACGAGGTCGCGGCCGGACAGAGTCTGCTCGTGGTCGAGGCGATGAAGATGGAGCACGTCATCTCCGCCCCGCACGCGGGAACGGTCACCGAGCTGGACGTCGCCGCCGGCGCCACGGTCGCCATGGACCAGATCCTGGCCGTGGTGGCCCCGAGGGAGGAATCGTGACCGACACCGATCTGCCCATGACCGTGCCCGCTCAGGGGCTGCCGGACCGGGTCCGCATCCATGAGGTCGGGGCCCGCGACGGGCTGCAGAACGAGAAGGCCGTGGTGCCGACGGAGGTGAAGGCGGAGTTCATCCGCCGGCTCGCCGTCGCCGGGCTGTCCACGATCGAGGCGACCAGCTTCGTCCACCCGAAGTGGGTGCCCCAGCTCGCCGACGCCGAGCAGCTGTTCCCGCTGCTCGGGGATGTCGCGGATGTCGGGGACGTGGCACTGCCCGTCCTCGTGCCGAACGAACGCGGTCTGGACCGGGCGCTGGCCCTCGGGGCGCGGAGGATCGCGGTCTTCGGGTCGGCGACGGAGACGTTCG
Source organism: Streptomyces sp. NBC_00887 (assembly GCF_045207585.1). Lineage (NCBI taxonomy): Bacteria > Bacillati > Actinomycetota > Actinomycetes > Kitasatosporales > Streptomycetaceae > Streptomyces > Streptomyces sp. NBC_00887. The sequence continues at coordinate 7,070,735 of NZ_CP108788.1, read as the reverse complement.
CCGCCCGCAACCTCAACCGCACCGTGGACGAGTCGCTCGCCATGTTCGAGCCGGTCGTGGCCCGGGCGAAGGCGGAGAAGGTCCATGTGCGGGGCTATCTGTCGATGTGCTTCGGAGATCCCTGGGAGGGCGCCGTGCCCCTCGCCCAGGTCGTCCGGGTGGCGAAGGCGCTGATGGGCCTCGGCTGCGACGAGCTCTCCCTCGGCGACACGATCGGCGTCGCCACCCCGGGCCATGTGACCGCACTGCTGTCCGCGCTGAACGGGGCGGGGGTGCCCACCGACACGATCGGGGTGCACTTCCACGACACGTACGGCCAGGCGCTCTCCAACACCCTGGCCGCGCTCCAGCAGGGGGTGACGACGGTGGACGCCTCCGCGGGCGGCCTCGGCGGCTGCCCGTACGCGAAGAGCGCGACCGGGAATCTCGCCACCGAGGATCTCGTGTGGATGCTCGACGGCCTCGGTATCGAAACCGGGGTCGATCTCGGCGCACTCACCGCCACGAGCGTGTGGATGGCCGAACAGCTGGGCCGCCCCAGCCCGTCCCGAACCGTCAAAGCGCTCTCGGCGTCACAAGCGCCGTCGCACAAGGAGTGACGTTCCATGTCCCTGGACCACCGGCTGACCGCCGAGCACGAGGAACTGCGCCGTACCGTCGAGGAGTTCGCCCACGACGTCATCGCGCCGAAGATCGGCGACTTCTACGAGCGCCATGAGTTCCCGTACGAGATCGTGCGGGAGATGGGGCGGATGGGCCTGTTCGGCCTGCCGTTCCCGGAGGAGTACGGCGGCATGGGCGGGGACTACCTCGCCCTCGGGATCGCCCTGGAGGAGCTGGCCCGGGTCGACTCCTCCGTGGCGATCACGCTGGAGGCCGGGGTCTCGCTGGGTGCGATGCCGGTCTACCGCTTCGGTACCGAGGAGCAGAAGCAGCGCTGGCTGCCGAAGCTCTGTGCGGGCGAGGCGCTCGGCGCGTTCGGGCTGACGGAGCCGGACGGCGGGTCGGACGCCGGTGGCACCCGGACGACGGCCGTGCTGGACGAGGCCACGAACGAGTGGGTGATCAACGGTTCCAAGTGCTTCATCACCAACTCCGGTACGGACATCACGGAACTGGTCACGGTCACGGCGGTGACGGGCCGCAAGGAGAACGGCGCGCCGCGCATCTCCTCGATCATCGTGCCGTCCGGCACCCCCGGCTTCACGGTCGCGGCACCCTACTCCAAGGTCGGCTGGAACGCCTCGGACACCCGTGAGCTGTCCTTCTCCGACGTCCGCGTCCCGGCGGCGAACCTGCTGGGCGAGGAGGGCCGGGGCTACGCGCAGTTCCTGCGGATCCTGGACGAGGGCCGGATCGCCATCTCCGCGCTGTCGACGGGCCTGGCGCAGGGCTGTGTGGACGAGTCGGTGAAGTACGCGAGGGAGCGGCACGCCTTCGGGAAGCCGATCGGTGCCAACCAGGCCATCCAGTTCAAGATCGCGGACATGGAGATGCGGGCGCACATGGCCCGGATCGGCTGGCGGGACGCGGCCTCGCGGCTGCTGGCGGGCGAGCCGTTCAAGAAGGAGGCGGCGATCGCCAAGCTGTACTCGTCGACGGTGGCGGTGGACAACGCCCGCGAGGCCACCCAGATCCACGGCGGCTACGGCTTCATGAACGAGTACCCGGTGGCGCGCATGTGGCGCGACTCCAAGATCCTGGAGATCGGCGAGGGCACGAGCGAGGTCCAGCGGATGCTGATCGCACGGGAGTTGGGGATGGACGCCTGACACGGACGGAGGGTCTTTCGGCCACTCGGACGGGCCGCTCGGGCCACCTCGAAGGCCGCTCCGCCGGACACCGGCAGGGCGGCCTTTCGACCCCCCACCTGCGCAAACCTGAGGTTAGGCTAACCTACCCTCGAACCCGTCGGCGGCCAGCCACGACCCGCACGAAAGCAGACAGCCCATGCCCAACGTCCGGCCCACCTCCCTCTCCCGTCGCGGCCTGCTGGCCGCCGGCGGAGCCGTCGGCCTCGGCGCCGTGCTTGCCGCGTGCGGCGACAGCGACTCCAAGGAGTCCGGCGCCGGCTCGGAGTCCGCCAAGTCCGGTCCCTGGACCTTCAAGGACGACCGGGGCCTGACCGCCAAGGCCGGGTCGACCCCGAAGAACATCGTCGCCTTCGTCGGTGTCGCCGCAGCCCTCCACGACTACGGCATCGAGGTCAAGGGCGTCTTCGGCCCGACGAAGACCGCTGACGGCAAGGCCGACGTACAGGCCGGCGACCTCGACATCAACAAGGTCGAGGTGCTCGGCAACGTCTGGGGCGAGTTCAACGTCGAGAAGTACGCCGGTCTCGCACCGGAGCTGCTCGTCACCGCCATGTGGGAGAAGGACGCCCTCTGGTACGTGCCGGACGAGTCCAAGGACAAGATCCTCAAGCTTGCGCCGAGCGCTGCGCTGTGGGCCGCCCAGACCACCATGCCGAAGGCGATCCAGCGCCACGAGGACCTCGCGGCCTCCCTCGGCGCCGACGTCAAGGCCAAGAAGGTCACCGACGCCAAGGCGCGCTTCGAGAAGGCTGCCGCCCGGCTGCGCGCCGCCGCCAAGTCCCAGCCGAACATCAAGGTCCTGGTCGGCTCGGCAAGCCAGGACCTCTTCTACGTCTCGCTCGCCAAGACGTCCGCGGACACCCTGTACTTCCAGGAGCTCGGCGTGCAGTTCATCGAGCCGAAGGTCAACGCCGCAGGCTTCTTCGAGGAGCTGAGCTGGGAGAACGTCGACAGGTACGAGGCCGACGTCATCATGATGGACAACCGGTCCTCGGCCCTGCAGCCCGACGCCCTGACCTCGAAGCCGACGTGGGCGCAGCTGCCGGCCGTCAAGGCCGGCCAGATCGTCCCGCGCACGACGGAGCCCATCTACTCGTACGACAAGTGCACACCGATCCTCGAGGACCTGGCCAAGGCCATCGAGAGCGCCAAGAAGGTCAGCTGATCCTCGGCCCGGCCCTGAGCGAGTCGCTCCGGGCCGGGCCGTCGACGTTGTCGCCCGGTTCCCGGCTCCTGGGAGGAGCCCCGTATGACGACTGCCGCCGCACCCGTCGAACCCTTCCGGTTCTTCGGCCTGACGGTCCTGCGGACCCGCCGGCTGAGCCCTTCCATGTGCCGGGTGACCTTCGGCGGCCCGGGGCTCGACGGCTTCGCCGCCGGGGGCCGGGACCAGAGCCTCTCGCTGTTCCTGCCGCACCCGGGCGAGAGCGAGCCCTTCGTTCCCGTCGACGGGAACGGTGAGTGGTTCAGCGCGTGGCGGGCCCTCCCCGAGGACGTACGGGCGGTGATGCGCTCGTACACGGTGCGGGCACAGCGCCGCACCGAGGACGGTTCCACCGAGATCGACATCGACTTCGCGCTGCACGAGGACGGCGGGCCCGCCTGCCGCTGGGCGGCCGCGGCCGCACCGGGGCAGCTGCTCAAGGCGCTCGGTCCGGCCGTCGAGGACAACACCGCGGTCCGCTTCCGGCCGCCGCAGGACACCGACTGGGTGCTGATCTGGGCCGACGAGACGGCCCTGCCCGCCGCGTCGGCCGCGTTGGAGTGGCTGCCGGCCGGGACGAAGGCCAGGGTCTGGCTGGAGATCCCGCACGCCCAGGACCGCCAGGCGCTCCGCACGGCGGCCGATGCCCGCATCAGCTGGCTCGTGCGGGCCGAGGGCGCGCCCTCGGCCGTGGAGGCCGTGCGCGCCGCCGAGCTGCCCGAGGGCACCCCGTACGCCTGGATCGCGGGCGAGTCCTCCGGTGTCCGGGCCCTGCGCCGCCATCTCGTGCAGGAACGGCAGTTCGACCGCAAGCGGGTGACGTTCGTCGGTTACTGGCGGCGCGGACTCAGCGAGGAACAGCTGAGGGCCGAAGCGGCTTCCCAGGACGCGTAGTGCCGGTCGGTTTCCGCTCGGGTTCCTGACCCGTGTCCAGGGCTGCCGGGCGGTCGGACCGCCCGGCAGCACCAGGGTCTTTCGTTTGGATCAGGCCGGACCCCGCGAGCCCGGCATGATCCAAACGAGAGGCCCTGGCTCACTCCGTGCGCCAAGGGACCTGCGGCGACCGGTAGAAGTCGATCCCCAGCGCCGACAGCCGCGGCCCCTGCGCCGCGAGGCGCACCTTGTAGGTGTCCCAGTCGTGCGTGGCCGCGGGTGACCAGCCCAGTTCGGCGACCCCCGGAAGCCGCGGGAACGCCATCTGCTCGATGTCCGCACTGTCGGTCAGGGTCTCGGTCCAGATCGGTGCCTCCACCCCGAGCACGGCCTCCTCGGGGACGCCCTCCAGACAGGCCGCCGGATCCCAGTCGTAGGACCGCTGGACCTCGACGTAGCCCGCCCAGGCAAGGCCGAGTTTCGTGTCCTTGGTGTACTTCATGTCCAGGTACGTACGGTCGGCCGGGGACAGCACCAGCTTCGTGCCGTTCTTCGCGGCGTCCACCACCTGTTGGCGTTCGGCCGCGCCCGTCCGGTCGTAGCCCCAGTACTGGGCGACGGCGCCCTTCACCGGGACCGCCCCGGTCAACTGGTGCCAGCCGAAGACGGTCTTGCCGTACTCGGCGACGACGGCCTGCGCCTTCTCCATGAACGCCACGTAGTCCTCATGGCTCGTGGAGTGCGCCTCGTCGCCCCCGATGTGGAGGTACCGGCCGGGCGTGAGAGCGGCCAGTTCACGGATGACGTCGTCCACGAAGCCGTACGTCACCGCCTTGGGCACGCACAGCGAGCTGAAGCCGACGGAGGTGCCCGTGTAGAGCGGCGGGGCGACGCCGTCGCAGTTCAGCTCGGCGTAGGAGGCGAGTGCCGCGTTCGTGTGGCCGGGCAGATCGATCTCGGGGACGACCTCCAGGTAGCGGGATGCCGCGTACCGGAGGATCTCCCTGTAGTCGCTCTTGGTGTAGTGGCCGCCGGGGCCGCCCCCGACCTCGGTGGAGCCGCCGTACTCGGCGAGCCGGGGCCAGGAGTCGATGGCTATGCGCCAGCCCTGGTCGTCGGAGAGGTGCAGATGCAGCTTGTTGATCTTGTAGAGGGCGAGCTGGTCGATGTACCGCTTCACCTCGGCGACCGAGAAGAAGTGCCGTGAGACGTCGAGCATCGCGCCCCGGTACGCGTAGCGCGGGGCGTCAGCGAGCGTGCCGCCCGCGATCTCCCAGGGCCCCTTCTGCGGGCTGTCCTCCTCCACGGCTGCCGGGAGCAGCTGGCGCAGTGTCTGGACGCCGTGGAAGAGCCCTGCGGGGGCGGGTGCGGTGATGGTGACGGAGCCGCGGGAGGACTTCAGGCGGTAGCCCTCGGCGCCCAGGGCGCTGTCCCCGGAGCCGAGTTCGAGCCGTATGCCGTCGTGCCCGGCCCGCTCGGTGACCGGCAGCGCGTACCCGGTGGAGGGCCGCAGCGCGTCCGCGAGGTACTCACCGATGCGCCGGGCCTCGCGGGAGGTTCCGTCGACCCGTATGCGCGTGCCCGCCGTGATGGCGTACGCGGGTCCTCCCGGCTTCACCGACACGGGGGCGGGCACGATCTCGCCGAGCGGCCGGGGCGATGCGGCGGGCGCCGGGCGGGCGTCGGCCGGGGCCGCCGAGACACTGGAGACGCCGGCCGCCACGACGAGCAGCAATGAGCCGAACAGGCGTTGAATCGTTCTGTGTTGTCTCACAAGCCGGTCCCTTTCGACGGGTTCACACCTGTGGATCTCCTGAGCGACCGAACGGTCACCATGCGTACCGCGCGTCACACAGACCGTCAAGGACTAGACCACTTCTCGTCGTACGGCTGGCAGAATCGACGGCATGGCGGAAATCATCCAGCGCGACGGCACCTGGACGTTCGACGGGGACACGGTGCGTATCGTGCCGGGCGGCAAGGCGCATCCGGTCCGGCAGGACCTGGGCGAACTCGCCATCCCGGTGCAGGCGTTGGCGGGAGCCTCGTTCGAGCCCGACCGGAAGGGCGGCCGGCTTCGGCTGCGGCTGCGCACCGGTGCGTGCCCGGTGCTGCGGGCCGCGGACGGCAGGCTCAAGGACGCCTCCGACCCCTATCAGCTCGCGGTGGAGAAGGACCGCACGGGCGTCGCGGAGTACTTCGTCGACGAGGTGCGCAACGCCCTGGTCATCGAGCAGGTGCCCGATACGCCCGCGGAGCGGTTCCTGCTGCCGGGCCCCTCACTGCCGATCTCCGGTGGCGGCGGGGACGGCACCGCCTCCTTCGACGGGGAGACGGTACGGCTCATCTGGAACTGGAAGGCAGCGGAGTCGAAGACCTCGGGCGGCTCGGTCACGTTCCCGGTGTCGGAGGTGACGGGCGTGCGCTGGCTGCCGGCGCTCGGCCTGGAGAACGGCTACCTGCGCTTCGAGCGGGGCCCGGGCGGCTCCTCGGTGCCGCCCAAGTTCGACCCGTACTCGCTGGAGCTGTGGGGGCTGTCCAGGAAGGAGTACTCGGCCGTCCTGGTCGCCGCGGCCGTCCTGACACGGCTGCCCCGCCCCAGGACGGCGCCGGAGCTGCCCGCGGCGGACCTCGTGAAGGCCGCCGTCCCGCCCGCCGACGATCACGACGTGCTCCTGCGCAGACTGCGCGAGCTCGGCGAGCTGCATCAGGCGGGGATCCTCACCGATGACGAGTTCAGCACAGCAAAGCAAGCGGTTCTGAGGCGCCTCTGACCCGACCGTCGACGTATTCCTGTGTGACCCTGCCCGATATCGGGCAGATTTCTTGCACATTGCGGCCAGGGCAAGCAATATCGACGGGTGCTCGAACGCCGCCCGTCGCATGACGACCTCATCGACCACCTCGTACGCTCCACCGCGCTCCAGCGCGGTGAGGCCGCCAGGGTGATCCTCGACGTGCTGGCGTACTTCGACGAGACGACCGAGGACTACGTCCGCCGCCGCCACCGCGAACTGCAGTCCGGCGGCCTGGTGAACACGGACATCTTCGAGCGGATCGCGGCCGAGCTGCCCCACCGGGCGGTGGCGCCGCAGGAGCTCTCGCTCCGCCAGCTGCGCCGCATCGTCTACGGCTGAGCCGGACGGGGCAGGGCCGGGCACACACTTTTGTACGTCGATGGAGGGGCAGAGACTCTATGTGCGGGATCGTCGGTTATATCGGAAAGCGTGATGTGGCTCCGCTGCTGCTGGAAGGCCTGCAGCGGCTGGAGTACCGGGGGTACGACTCGGCGGGCATCGTCATCACGGGCAAGGCCGCCGCGGGCAAGCCGGGCACGCTGAAGATGGTCAAGGCCAAGGGCCGGGTCCGCGAGCTGGAAGCCCGCGTACCCAAGCGGTTCGCCGGCACGACCGGTATCGCGCACACCCGCTGGGCCACCCACGGCGCCCCGAGCGACGAGAACGCGCACCCGCACCTGGACGCGGAGAACAAGGTCGCCGTCGTCCACAACGGCATCATCGACAACGCCTCCGAGATCCGCGCGAAGCTCGTCGCCGACGGCGTCGTCTTCCTCTCCGAGACCGACACCGAGGTCCTGGTCCACCTGATCGCCAGGGCGCAGGCCTCCACCCTCGAGGAGAAGGTCCGCGAGGCGCTGAAGTCCGTCGAGGGCACGTACGGCATCGCCGTCCTGCACGCCGACTTCAACGACCGCATCGTCGTCGCCCGCAACGGCTCCCCCGTCGTGCTCGGCATCGGCGAGAAGGAGATGTTCGTCGCCTCGGACGTCGCCGCGCTCGTCGCCCACACCCGCCAGATCGTCACCCTGGACGACGGCGAGATGGCCACCCTCAAGGCCGACGACTTCCGTACGTACACGACGGAGGGCTCGACCACGACGGCGACGCCCACCACCGTGGAGTGGGAGGCCGAGTCGTACGACATGGGCGGCCACGACACGTACATGCACAAGGAGATCTCCGAGCAGGCCGACGCCGTGGACCGCGTGCTGCGCGGCCGGATCGACGACCGCTTCTCCACCGTGCACCTGGGCGGCCTGAACCTGGACGCCCGCGAGGCCCGCGGGGTCCGCCGGATCAAGATCCTGGGCTGCGGCACCTCGTACCACGCGGGCATGATCGGCGCCGGCCTCATCGAGGAGCTGGCCCGCATCCCCGCGGACGCCGAGCCCGCCTCCGAGTTCCGCTACCGCAACCCCGTCGTGGACCCCGACACGCTGTACGTCGCCGTCTCGCAGTCCGGTGAGACCTACGACGTGCTGGCCGCCGTCCAGGAGCTCAAGCGCAAGGGCGCACGCGTCCTCGGCGTGGTGAACGTCGTCGGCTCGGCGATCGCCCGCGAGGCCGACGGCGGCATGTACGTCCACGCGGGCCCGGAGGTCTGCGTCGTCTCCACCAAGTGCTTCACCAACACCGTCGTCGCCTTCGCGCTGCTCGCCCTGCACCTGGGCCGCATCCGCGACCTGTCGGTCTCCGACGGCAAGCGGATCATCGAGGGCCTGCGCAAGCTGCCCGAGCAGATCGGTCAGATCCTCGAGTCCGAGGACGAGATCAAGAAGCTGGCCGAGGAGTACGCGGGCGCCCAGTCGATGATGTTCATCGGCCGGGTGCGGGGCTATCCCGTCGCGCTGGAGGCCTCCCTGAAGCTCAAGGAGATCTCGTACATCCACGCCGAGGCCTACCCCGCCTCGGAGCTGAAGCACGGCCCCCTCGCGCTCATCGAGCCGGCGCTCCCCACCGTCGCGATCGTCCCGGACGACGACCTGCTGGAGAAGAACCGCGCCGCGCTGGAGGAGATCAAGGCCCGCAGCGGCCGGATCCTCGCCGTCGCCCACCGCGAGCAGGAGAAGGCCGACCACACGATCATCGTCCCGAAGAACGAGAACGAGCTGGACCCGATCCTGATGGGCATCCCGCTGCAGCTGCTCGCGTACCACACGGCGCTGGCCATGGGCCGTGACATCGACAAGCCGCGCAACCTGGCGAAGTCCGTCACCGTCGAGTAGGACGCCGTCGGGTCCGGCTCCCTCCGGGAGGGCCGCCCGTACGCACAGAGCGGCCCCCGCACCACGCCACCGAGGGTGCGGGGGCCGCTCTCTCCCGTTGGGCGGGCGGCACCCGAGGCCGCCCCGCCCGGCTGCTAGCCGGTGGCCGTCACACCCCGGCCGGCAGCGCGCTTGGGTACCGCGGTCGGCCACTTGGCCAGCGCCGCCGTCGCCCCGTACCAGGCGGCGAGCCCGGCCACGGCGGCCACCCAGCCGCCGACCTTGCCGAGCCCGTCACTGCCGGCGAACTGCCCGACGCCCAGGAGCAGCAGCCCCAGGAAGAGCAGCCCGTACGTCCCCTGGGTGAGCAGACCTCCACCGGCCGCCCCCAGGGTCAGGCTCAGCGCGAAGAGGGCCCAGAGCAGCAGGAAGAGTCCTGCCGCATGGTCCGAGACCGACGAGCCGGCACCGGTGCCCCAGGTGAACCAGAAGGCGCCGAGACCGGTGAAGGCCGTACCGGCGAAAGCGTCGCCCGCGCGGAACTCCAGGAGTCCCGCGACGAACAGCGCGATGCCGCCGACGTAGAGCGCGAGCGACACGGCGTCGGCCGCGGTGACACCGTCGATGACTCCGGTGTGACCGATTCCGAACGCCAACAGAGTGAGACCCAGGGCGAGATGGCCGAGGGTGGTGATAGTGGCACTTCCCGCAGAGACGTCGTTGTCCACGGCGGGCTCCCTTCAACTGCCGTACTGCTGCTACCTGATGCAGTACAGATACCCTTCACAAGCGCACAATCCACCTCCGCGCACGAGTCGATTCACCGCGCGCAGAATAAGATTGACGATCAGTCAGGGAGGCCTCAGGGAGTGGGGAGCACTTCGGCCGCCCCGGGGAGCAGGGCAGCGTTCCGGGAAGTACCTCAGGGGATGACGATGACCGGGCGCTGGGCGCGCCGCGCGAGACGGCCGGCCACCGAGCCGAAGATCCGTCCCACGATGCCGTGCGTGGAGCCGACGACGATCGCGTCGGCCGAGTACTCCCGGCCGACCTCCTCCAGCTCGTGACAGATGTCGCCACCGCGCTCCACGAGCACCCACGGCACCTCGGCGAGGTAGTCCGCGCAGGCCAGCTCGAGCCCGAGGACCTCCGTGCGGTGATCGGGCACATCCACGAAGACAGGCGGCTCGCAGCCTGCCCAGACGGTGGTCGGCAGCCGGTTGGCGACGTGGACGATGATCAGCCCGGAGCCGAGCCTGTTCGCCATGCCGATGGCGTACGCGAGGGCTCGTTCACTGGAGGTGGAGCCGTCAAAACCGACCACGACCCCATGCCGGAAGGCCGGATCGCAGGACGGGCGCGACTCGGGGACCGTCTGCGGGTCCGACCGGGGGTCGGCTACCTGCTTGCGGTCTGCGGGTTCAGGGATTTCGTGACCGGCCATCGGTGTCTCGGCGAAGAGAGTCCTCGTGAGGAGGGAGCGGTTCGGAAGTTCGTTTATGGATGAAGCTGTGTCCGGGAATCATCTTCCCAACCCCCTACCCCCAAGGGTACGGCGCCACTCCTCCACCACCCAGAACCTCGCAAAGCGCTTGCGGCGATGGAGGGAGCATGCCCGAGCCGGCCCCGTATGGCAATGCCGGTTGTGTCGTACATCCAGCTCGCGCGGCGCGGAGGCGTTCCCGCTCCGCGTTCCTTCCGCGTTCCTTCCGGCCGCAGCGCCGGATCGCCGCAGACGGCCGGATGCCGCGCACACCGCGCCGACCGGGCCGTCACGCCGCGCCACCGGGCGACTCCGTCTCGTCCCCGCCCGAGGGCAGAACGGCCCACAGAGGCCCCCCGGGCGCACGGAGGCCACTGGTACACGGGGTGGTGCGCCGGTCGCATGACTGGAATCCGCGCACGCAACCACTACTTTTCAGCCAACTTCACATCGCCCTTACTTCCTTGGCGTTTTGGCCGACCAACCCACGTGCCACCAGGCAGGAATAGACCGCGCGGTACGCTTTGACCCTACGGGGACGGGCCATGATCGCCATGCGCACTTCCCTGAGGGGCTCGTGAGTGAAACGCTTCGTGATCGAATGCTTCGCGCCAAGTGGCCTTGTCGACATAGTGCCGGTGGGCAAACGTGTCACGTCGGCACCACGGAACGCAGTAGATTCGATCATGAGTGTCGAGGACGGGGGACGCGTGCGAGACCGAGGGGAAACGTGCAGGAGCGACAGGCCCGTAGGGACCAGGGAGACGCGAACACCGAGGGGGGCTTAGCGTCATGAGTCAGGACTCCGCCGCTGCAACGGAGGCCGCACGGAAGCTGACCGGGCGGCGACGCCGGGAAGTCGTAGCCGTACTGCTGTTCAGTGGTGGCCCTATCTTCGAGAGCTCGATCCCGCTCTCCGTCTTCGGTATCGACCGGCAGGACGCGGGCGTTCCGCGCTACCGCCTGCTGGTCTGCGGAGGCGAGGAGGGACCGCTGCGCACCACGGGCGGGCTCGAACTCAGCGCGCCGTACGGGCTGGAGGCGATCAGCAGGGCAGGCACCGTCGTGGTGCCCGCCTGGCGGTCCATCACATCGCCGCCGCCCGCTGAGGCGTTGGACGCGCTGAGGCGCGCCCACGAGGAGGGCGCACGCATCGTCGGACTGTGCACGGGGGCCTTCGTCCTCGCCGCGGCCGGCCTGCTGGACGGCCGCCCGGCCACCACACACTGGATGTACGCACCGACGCTGGCCAAGCGTTATCCGTCGGTGCACGTCGATCCGCGTGAGCTGTTCGTCGACGACGGAGATGTGCTCACCTCCGCCGGAACGGCGGCCGGAATCGATCTATGCCTTCACATAGTCCGTACCGACCATGGCACAGAAGCAGCCGGGGCCTTGGCCCGCCGGCTCGTCGTACCGCCGCGGCGCAGTGGCGGTCAGGAGCGCTACCTCGACAGGTCTTTACCTGAAGAGATCGGCTCCGACCCGCTCGCCGAGGTCGTGGCCTGGGCCCTGGAGCACCTCCACGAGCAGTTCGACGTGGAGACGCTGGCCGCGCGCGCCTATATGAGCAGGCGGACCTTCGACCGCAGGTTCCGTTCGCTCACGGGCAGCGCACCGCTCCAGTGGCTCATCACCCAGCGCGTGCTGCAGGCGCAGCGGCTGCTCGAGACCTCCGACTACTCGGTCGACGAGGTTGCGGGCCGCTGCGGCTTCCGCTCGCCGGTTGCGCTGCGCGGGCACTTCCGCCGCCAGCTGGGCTCCTCCCCCGCCGCGTACCGGGCCGCCTACCGGGCCCGTCGTCCGCAGGGCGGGGCGCTGGAGAGCGTCGCCACGGTGCTGGAGACGTCCGTGCCCGCCCAGGGCTCGGCACCGAGCCGGCGGACCGCTGCGGCGGCCTCCTCCGGCCCGTCTCCCGTCACCGCGGCTGCGACCTCCGGCGGTCCTGCGGAGCAGCTGAAACCGGGGCCCGAGTCGTACGTTCCGGGGCGCCCGAACCTGCCGGGGCAGCGGAGTGCCCCGTAGGGTGGGGCCATGAACGATCGCATGGTGTGGATCGACTGCGAGATGACCGGGCTCTCGCTGACGGACGACGCACTCATCGAGGTGGCCGCACTGGTCACCGACTCGGAACTGAACGTGCTCGGCGAAGGGGTCGACATCGTGATCCGCCCGCCGGACGCGGCCCTGGAGACCATGCCCGAGGTGGTGCGGCAGATGCACACCGCCTCGGGCCTCCTCGACGAGCTCGCCGGGGGCACGACCCTGGCCGACGCCGAGGAGCGGGTCCTCGCCTACGTACGCGAACATGTGAAGGAGCCCGGCAAGGCCCCGCTGTGCGGGAATTCGGTCGGCACCGACCGCGGCTTCCTGTCGCGGGACATGCCGTCACTGGAGGGGTACCTCCACTACCGGATCGTCGATGTGTCCTCGGTCAAGGAACTGGCGCGCCGCTGGTACCCGAGGGCGTACTTCAACAGTCCGGAGAAGAACGGCAACCACCGGGCACTGGCGGACATCCGCGATTCGATCACGGAGCTCCGCTACTACCGGGACGCGGTCTTCGTCCCGCAGCCCGGCCCGGACTCGGCGCACGCCAAGGAGATCGCGGCACGCCACGCACTGCCCGCCGGGCAGTAGGAAAACGCCCCTGGTCACGGGCCCTGCGGGGCCCGTGATCCGGTCCGGAAGAAGTCGGGCGCGAGCACCCTCCCGGACCCTGTACACTTTTTCTCGGCCGGTCGGAAACGACCGGACGACATGGTGGGTATAGCTCAGCTGGCAGAGCACCTGGTTGTGGTCCAGGATGTCGCGGGTTCAAGTCCCGTTACTCACCCTGATTGATCAAGGGCCGGTCTGTGAAAACAGACCGGCCCTTCTTCATGCCCGGTCCCGCATCGCGGCCCCCGGGCCCGGCCGCCGGCCCACCCGACGCCCACCTGCGAATCCTCCAGGTCTCCGACCGGGAGTGACCCTCCGTGCCGGACCGGTCGTGCTCGGCGCGGGCAGGCGGGGTCACGACCACCGGTCGGTCCGGGTTCCGCACGGCGTGACCGCACGGGAGAATCCCCGCATGGTGATCACTGCTCGTGCTCTCAACCGCTCCACGCTCGCCCGGCAGTTGCTGCTCGGCCGGGAGTCGCTCGGCGTCCTCGACGCGGTGCGCCGGGTCGTCGCCCTGCAGGCACAGCACCCGGCCTCGCCGTACCTCGCGCTGTGGAACCGGCTCAGCGACTTCGACCCGGCGGGCCTGGAGACCGCCGTGGACGGCTTCCAGGCGGTCAAGTCGACGCTGATGCGGATCACCCTGCACATGGTCCACGCGGAGGACTACCGGGCCTTCCGCGAGGCCATGGAGCCGACGCTGCGCGCCTCCAGGCTCGGCTCCCGTTTCACGGCGTCCGGGCTCACGACCGACGACGCCGACGCGCTGGTCCCGGATCTCCAGAAGTACGCCGACCGGCGACGGACCTTCTCCGAGATCCGGGGGTGGCTCGATGAGCGGGTGGGCGCGCCGATGGAGCCGGTGACCTGGCGTCTGCTGCGGCAGTACGCGCCGCTGTGGCACGCGCCCGTCGGAGGGCCCTGGTCCTTCGGCACCCAGCAGTCGTACGTCTCGGCAGCAGGAACGCAGCCGGTGCTGACCGATCCTGACGCGGCCGCCGAGGGTCTGCAGACTCTGATCCGTCGCTACCTGGAGGGCTTCGGGCCGGCGTCGGTGGCGGACATGGCGCAGTTCGCGCTGGTCCAGCGGGCCCGGGTCAGGGCGGCGGTGCAGGCGCTGGACGCCGAGCTGGAGAAGCTGGAAGGCCCCGACGGCACGGTGATGTACGACGTCCCCGGTGCGCCGCGGCCGGCCGAGGACACTCCGGCGCCGCCCAGACTGATGGCCATGTGGGACAGCATCCTGCTGGCGTACGCCGACCGCAGCCGCGTCGTCCCGCCCGCGTACCGCAAGCATGTGACGCGCGTGAACGGAGACGTGCTGCCCACCCTGCTGGTCGACGGCTACGTCGCCGGAGTCTGGCGTCCGGTGGACGGAGGGATCGAGGCCGGCGCCTTCCACCCCCTCCCCGACCACGTCTGGCAGGGACTGGCCGCGGAGGCGGAGTCACTCAGGGCGCTCCTCGCCGACCGCGACCCCAGGGTCTACAGCCGATACGGCCACTGGTGGGCCAAGGGGCTGCCGGCCGCCGAGACCCGCCTGCTCCCCGGCCCCTGAACGGCAGAGGAGAAGCACGAGGGCGAGCACGACGAGGCAGGCGCAGAGCCAGAACACGTTCCGGTGTCCCACCTGCGCGGTGACCACCCCGGTGACGGCTCCGGCCAGCAGTTGGGCGACGGTGAAGGTGGACGCGTAGAGCGCGGACGCGGTACCGGCCCCGCCGGGTACCTCTTGCTGCGCCACCACCATCGGGATACTCATCACCACCGCGATCCACATGGCGTTCGGCAGTTGCAGGGCGATCAGGACCGGTAGGGAGCCGGCCACCGGCAGCAGGCAGAAGAACATGACGGCGACGACCATGGCGGCGGCCACGACACGCATCTTCCCGATGCGGTCGGCCAGCCGGCCCGCCATGATCATCAGAGGAATCTCGAGTACCGCGCAGGTCCCTGCCATCAGCCCGACCGGAGCAGCCGACAGGTGCAGTTCCGTGGTGACGTACAGGGCGATGTTGATCAGGTAGATCTGGTTCGCCACGTTGACCGCCGTGACCGATCCGAGCAGCAGCCACGTGCGACGCGGCACGGTGGCACACACGCGGCGCAGCCCGGCAAGGCGGCTGCCCGCACGGTCCCTGGCCGTCGGTCCGGGCGGCGGGGGCAGGGCCGGGAGGAACCAGCGGCCGAGCAGTGCGGTCAGCAGGAGCAGGACCGCGGCGCCCCCGTACACGGGCCCGAAGCCCACCTGTGCCGGCAGAAGAAATCCGACCGGCGGGCCGACTACCCAGCCGGCGGAGAAGATCGACCGCACTGCGGAACTGAACGGAGTCACTTCCCTGCCGGTGGACTCGGCGAACTCCTTGACGTACGCGAACAACTGGGAAATGTATGCGTCATTCAGGCTGAGGAGCACGGCCCCGGTGGCGAATACCGCCGCGTAGTTCCGGACCCCGACGAAAACAGACGCACCGGCGACCCCGGCCAGTGCGGTCGCGGCGAGTGCGACCCTTCTGTCGGCCAGTCGGTCGGACATCCGTCCTGCGGCCATATTGATGGCGATGGCGGCCACGGCGCAGCCCGTGAAGTACAGGCCGACGAGTTCCGGTCCGACACGAACCGCATCGGCGAGGAACAGGCTGATCGTCGGGCCCAGCACCGCCATGGCCAGGGCGTAGCAACCAGCGGCAATGCCCAGCGACACCGTCGCCCGGCCGAACGTTCGCGACGCGGGTGAACCATCCACAACGTGAGGACGAGCGAAATAGGCGAACTTCACCATGCTCCCTGGGTAAGTGCGACTCACCAGGGGCATGCGTTCTGCCGCGGGTATTTCTGAGGGGTGTGGTGAACCGTCTCGCGTTTCACCACGGCCGCAAAAGTAAATCGTTCCGGCAAGGAATGGGCAGCGCTTTTCACGCCGTATCTTCGATGGGTGGCCGGTTGTCGCCGTTACCGACGGAATCCTCTTCACCGGGTGGGCGTTCACCGGGTCGCGGAAACCCACGACCCGGTTGTCCACGACCCGGCTGCCCGCGACGCGGTAACGCACGACGTAAAAGCTTTGAAGAATTAGGGAAATGACCCTCCCCACCCAAACCCGACCCACAGCGGCCGCCGTCACTCACAAGGGTGACTTATGGCAACTCAGCTGGATTTGAGGTGGGTTGGTCGGCATATGCTCGCCGCGACAACCACAGACATGCGACGGCCCCCGACCGGGACAGCGAATCCCGGGCGAGGGCCTGACCACCGAGGAAGCGATACCTTCCCGATGGATACCCAGCAGATTACCGCGCCCCTCCGCGCCCCGACCTCCGCATCCGGGGGCGGCACACCGTCATCCGGTGTCATCCACGTCAACGTCCGGCACACCGCCGGTTTCACGGTCGTCGGCAACCACCTCAGCCGGCACCGCGGCCTCTCACTCGTCGCGATCGGGCTTGCCGTGCACATCCAGTCGCTGCCCGCCGGAGCGAAAATCGGCATCAAGGCCCTCGCCGGCCGCTTCCCGGACAGCGAGACCCGCATCGCCGCAGCCCTGCGCGAGCTCGAAGCCACCGGTTACCTCCAGCGCAGCCGCGTACGCCTCCCCAACGGCCGCATCGCGACGCGCACGGTCTCGTACAACCAGCCGGGCGCCGACGTGTCCACCGCTGCACCACACGCGCGGCCCGAGCCACCACCGGCCGCCCCCGTCCCGGCCCCCGCTCCCCCGCCGCGGCGCACCCCCGCTCCCGCACCGCAGGACGTTCCCACCGAGGCCGCCCCGGATCCCGCACCGCACGGCGTTCCCACCGGGACCTCCCCGGATCCCGCACCGCAGCCCGCCCCGGTCCCCGTACCGGCGCCCACCGCACGCCGGACACCACCCGCGCCACTCCCCCAGCCGCGGACGCCCACCCCGGAGCTGCTCAGAACAGCCGCTGCGCTCCTCGCCGACCTGCGCCGGTACGCACCCCAACTCGTCCTCTCCGAGCACGACATCGGCGCGCTCACACCCGGAGTCACCGCCTGGCTCGAACGGGACGCCCACCCCGACACCATCCGCCACGCCCTCACCGCCGACCTGCCGGTCCCCCTGAAGCACCCCGCAAGGCTTCTCCGGCACCGGATCACGACACTCCTCCCGCCCCCACTGCCCGGAGCCCAGGACCTCGCCCCCGCCCGCCGCGGCGTCATCGTGATCCCGCTCCAGAACTGCGACCGCTGCGACCGCGCCTTCCGGGCACGGGAGCCCGGCCACTGCCGCGACTGCCGCACCGACTCGGCCCGGGCGGCCTGACCCGAAACGGTTGGAGCAGGGGACCTAAGGAGACGGCCACACCGACGGGCTGCCGTCCGTGCCCCATTTCCCGCCGGTCACCTCGTGGGCGACGCGGTCCCACTCGGCCTGTCCGCCGGGCAGCGGCCAGGCCCAGGTGGGCCGTTTCGCCGTGTGCAGTCCCTCAAGGTCACGGGTCAGGGTTGCGCCCGCGATCGCTGCGCCGTCGGGGACGGCGGTGCCGTGGCGGCCGCGGAGTTCGGCGAAGCGGGCCAACTCGGCCTCGTACTGCTCCATCGCCCGCTCCGTGCCCACGGCCACCTCGTCGGCGTCCGCGGTGCGGTGCAGGTGCAGCAGAGGGGGTGTGGTCGACTCGGCGATCGCGGCGGCAAGTCGGGCGTGGCCGTCCAGAATCACGTGGCAGTCCAGGCCACTGATCCACCACAACAGGACGGGCGCGAGGGTGCCCTCACGGGCCTGCTTGCGGTAGGCCTTGACTCTCCCGTCGCGGTGATCGGGCATCGGGCGCAGCGGGAGTATCTCCCACGAGCCGGAGTGGACGAACCAGTCGATGTATCCGTGGGGATGGCCCTCGACCACCATCTCGCCCCAGTACTCGGATGACTCTTGACGCAAGTGGTTCCCGCGCAGGAGCGGGCTTTCGCGCGACAGGAGCCACCGCCCGTCGTGCAGCGGACTGCCCGGTGCTTCCATCAGGTACTCCGCGAAGCGGTATGCCCAGCGATCCATCCGCCCGGCCAGATCCCGCCCGGTCGCCGCCCGCGACGGCGGGACGATGGAGCGGTAGGCGTCGGTGCGCCAGAACTCGACCTCGCAATGGTCGGCGCCGACGGAGGCGAGGAGCACCGGCTGTTCCCCCTGCGCGAGCATGAGCCGCCGCTCGGCACTGAACAGGCACAACCCTGGCCGGCGGCGGGACCGTACCTCCAGGGACAGGCCCGTCCAGATGCCGTCCTCCCGGACGATGTCCGTGCGTCTCATGCCGGGAACCATAGACCAGGCTCCCTGGGCGCCGGGCCCAGCAAGATCCAGCAAGGAGGCCGCTGTGGCTACCGCTCCCGTACGTCGTCCGGCTCTGCTCGGTGGAGGCTTCTCGACCGATGACGACGGGCTGCTGGACGACTGGGTCCTCGCCCGTGCGCGTACACCCCGGCCCAAGGTGTGCTTCGTGCCCACGGCGAGCGGGGACGCCCCCGCCTACGCAGAGCAGTTCCGTGCCGCCTTCCAGGTACGCACGGACTGCGAGCCCTCTGTACTGCCACTTTTCCAGCGGGAGTTCGACGACGACGCCCTGCGGGCGTTCCTGCTCTCCCAGGATGTCGTGTACGTGGGCGGCGGCAGCACCGCGAACCTGCTCGCTGTCTGGCGTACGCACGGTGTGGATCAGCTGTTGCGGGAGGCCTACGACCGCGGGACGTTGCTGTGCGGGATCAGTGCGGGCGCGAACTGCTGGGCGGAGGGCTCCCACACCGATTCCTTCGGACCGCTGACCTACCTGCCGGACGGTTTGGGCCTGCTGCCCGGCTCGGTGTGCCCGCACTACGACAGCGAACCGGGCCGCCGCCCCTCCTACCGGGCAGCCGTGGCGAGCGGGCAGCTCCCTCCCGGATGGGCGGTGGACGACGGTGTGGGAGCCCTCTTCTCGGACGGCGTCCTCGTGGACGCAGTGACCCGGACGCGTGATGCGCGGCTGTACCGGGTGGAGCCCGACGCGCTGGGCGGAGCTGCCGAGCGTGCGCTGCCGTGCCGCCCGCTCGGTCAGGGCTGATGACTCGGGAGCGCAGACCCACCGAATCCTGCCCGCAGCGACGTGAGAACCGCCACAGAGCGCTCCCTACCGCATGGAAGCGCAACCCCCGGGCATTCGACACAACGGTCCTGCCGCGCATTCCCCCGACGCGGCAGGGCCGCCCCGTTCACGAAGCTCTGCACGAGCTTCGGTCAGCGGTTCAGGACGACTCCCGCACCACCAGCTCCGTGGGCAGCACGATCCTCGGCCGTTCCTCCGTGCGCTCCTCAGTGCGGTTCGCGATCTCCTGGAGCAGGACCCGGGTCATCGTGCGGCCCATTTCCTCGATCGGCTGGCGGACGCTCGTCAGCGGGGGGTCCATGTGGCGTGCCACCGCCGAGTCGTCGAAGCCGATCAGGGCCACGTCGTCCGGGATCCGGCGGCCGGACTCGCGCAGGACCTGGCGGGCGCCCGCCGCCATCACGTCGGAGGCGGCGAAGACCGCGTCGACGTCGGGGCGGCGGTCCAGCAGCTGACGCATGGCGCGGGCGCCGCCCTCCTCGGTGAAGTCGGCGGGGGCGATGAGCCGTTCGTCGGGGTCGAGGCCCGCGGCGGCGATGGCCTTGCGGTAGCCGTCGAGGCGGCGCTGCGCGCCGTACACGTCGAGGCGTCCGGTGATCGTGGCGATGGCGGTGCGGCCTCGCGATATGAAGTGGTCGACCGCCGCGCGTGCGCCCTCGAAGTTGTCGGAGTCGACCGAGGGCAGCGGCTCCGTCGCGTGCCTGCGGCCGCTGATCACGGAGGGCATGCCGAGCTGTTCGAGGAGCTCCGGCAGCGGGTCGTCGGCGTGGACGGCGATCAGCAGGACGCCGTCGACCCGGTGGGCGGTCAGGTACTGGGCCAGCCGGCGGCGCTCGCGGTCGTTGCCCGCCAGGGTCAGCAGCAGCTGCATCTCCGTGTCGGCGAGCGCTTCCCCCACCCCTCGTACGATGTCGGAGAAGTACGGCTCGGCGAAGAACCGGGTCTCTGACTCGGGTACGACCAGTGCGATGGCGTCCGTCCGGTTCCCTGCGAGCGCTCTGGCCGCCCGGTTGGGTACGTAACCCAGCTCGGCGACGGCCGCCTCGACCGCCTCCCTGGTCTGCGCACTGACCCGCGGCGAGCCGTTGATGACGCGTGAGGCCGTACCCCGCCCCACTCCGGCCCGTGCCGCTACTTCTTCGAGCGTGGGCCGCCCGCCACTCCGTACTCGCGCTGCCGCCATGGCTGCCTCCCGTTCGCGGTCAATTTCTCACAGCCGGATAGCCAAACCAAGTCCCGCTGTCCGATCCCTTGACACTCAGCCGGACCGACCGGCCCTTCATCAGCGCCACATCTCTTGGGAGCGCTCCCAAGCCTACGGGGTCACTGTGACGAACGTGTAAGGCGGGCACAAAGAAGCGAGACCCGGCGCTCGGCCGGGTCTCGCTGTTCGTGCAGGTCAGACGGTGCCGTCGACCGGGGGCAGGCCGTGGCGGCGGATCACGTCGGAGTACCAGTGGGCACTCGCCTTGGGAATGCGGCGCTGGGAGGCGTAGTCGACGTACACGGTGCCGAAGCGCTTCGAGTACCCGTACGCCCACTCGAAGTTGTCCATCAGCGACCAGAGGAAGTAGCCGCCGACGTCCGCTCCGTCGGCGATCGCCCGCTGTACGGCGTCGAGGTGGCCGTGCAGGTACGCGATCCGCGCGGGGTCCTCGACCTTGCCCTCGGGCGAGACGTAGTCGTCGAACGCGGCACCGTTCTCCGTGACCATCAGCGGGAGGCCGGGGTGCTCGCGGTGGGTGTCCATCAGGAGGTTGTAGAGACCGTCGGGGTCGATCGACCAGTCCATCGCGGTGCGCTCCTTCCCCTCGGCGAGGTGGAAGGCGACGCCTTCGGAACCGGGCCACGGGGAGTGGTCGCTCGCGCCGTGGGCGTCGCTGCGCGCGTAGGCGGCCCCTTCCACCGGGGTGGAGACCAGGGTCGGCGTGTAGTAGTTGATGCCGAGGGCGTCGACCGGGCGGGAAATGGTGGCGAGGTCGCCGTCCTGAACCAGCTTCGACCAGTCCACCAGGTGCGAGGTGTCGGCGATCAGGTCCTCGGGGTACTCCCCGCGCAGCATCGGGCCGGTGAAGACGCGGTTGCCCACCGCGTCGATCCGGCGGGCGGCGTCGGCGTCGGCCGCGCTGTCGGTCAGCGGGCGGACCTGGTGCAGATTGAGGGTGACCGAGGTCTGCGCAGCAGCGGGGAGTTGGGCGCGCAGAACCTCGATCGCCCGGCCATGGGCGAGATTCAGGTGATGGGCCGCCTGCAGCGCGGCTGCGGGCTCGGTACGGCCGGGGGCGTGCACGCCGGATCCGTAGCCGAGGAAGGCCGAGCACCACGGCTCGTTGAGGGTGGTCCACATTCCGACGCGGTCACCGAGGGCGCCGGAGACGATGGCGGCGTAGTCGGCGAAGCGCTCAGCGGTGGCGCGCTCGGGCCAGCCGCCGGCGTCCTCGAGCTCCTGGGGGAGGTCCCAGTGGTAGAGGGTGGCGACGGGCACGATGCCGGCGTCCAGCAGCTCGTCGACGAGCTTGCGGTAGAAGTCCAGGCCGCGCTCGACGGCGGGACCGCGGCCGGTGGGCTGGACCCGGGACCAGGAGACCGAGAAACGATACGCCTTGAGCCCGAGCTGCTTCATCAGCGCGACGTCGTCGCGGTAGCGGTGGTAGTGGTCGGCGGCGATGTCACCGGTGTCGCCGTTGTGGACCTTGCCGGGGGTGCGGCTGAAGGTGTCCCAGATGGACGGCGTGCGGCCGCCCTCGGCGGCGGCACCCTCGACCTGGTAGGACGCGGTCGCCGCGCCCCAGAGGAAGCCCGTGGGGAAGTTCGTTGCCTCGGGCGCCTGCTTCGGGGTGATGTCGGGTCGTACTGCAGTCATGCGGGAGCGCTCCCAAGAATGGACGAACAGGGACAGGGACGAGGGGGCCGAGGGCCCGTACGGCCTGTGGTCAGGTACAGGCCGTACGGGACGACCGGGGTGGAGCGGCAGGGCCGGGAAGTCAGCCCTTGACGGCGCCGGACATGATTCCCCCGACGATCTGCTTGCCGAAGATCACGAAGACGACGAGCAGAGGCAGGGTGCTGATCAGCGCACCCGCCATGACGACGCTCTGGTCGGGGACGTAGGACGCGCTCAGCTCACCGAGTGCGACCTGGAGCGTGGGGTTCTCCGCGTTCAGTGCCAGGTAGGGCCAGAAGAAGTCGTTCCAGGCCTGGACGAAGGTGAGCATGCCGAGAACCATCATGGCCGGTCGGGCGACCGGGAGCACGATGCTCCACACGATGCGGAGGTTGTTGGCGCCGTCCACCCTGCCCGCTTCGATGAGCTCGTACGGCAGTGCCTCGATCAGGTACTGACGCATGAAGAACACGCCGAACGCGCTCACCAGGGTCGGGAAGATCACCGACTCCAGCTGACCGCCCCAGCCGATGTCGGCCATCATCATGAACAGGGGTACGACGCTGAGCTGCGGAGGGATCGTCAGTGTGGCGATGACCGTCGTCATCAGCGCGCCGCGGCCCTTGAAGCGCATCTTGGCGAAGGCGTAGCCGGCCAGGGTGCAGAAGAACAGCGTCGCCAGGGTGATGCTGCTGGACACGATGAACGTGTTCAGGATCGCCTTGCCGAGGCTGGCCTGCTCCCAGGCCGCCTCGAGGTTGCTGAACAGGTTCCCGCCGGGGATGAGCGGCGGGGTGGTGGCCAGCACCTCCTCCTGTGTGCGGGACGCGGCGACGAGCGTCCAGTACAGCGGGAAGAGCGAGCCGAGGCCGACGACGGCCAGGGCGAAGTAGGCGAAGGGCCCGGCGTGGTGCTGACGGCCGGCGCCGGGCTTGAAACGGCGATGGCGCGAGGGCTCGCTGCGGGGCGAGGACCTGACGACGCGGCGGTCCGGAGCGGTGACGGTGCTGGTGGTGGTCATGGATATCGCTCCCCGTCAGGCCGCGGTCTTGCGCATGAAGCGCCCGACGAGCCAGTTGATCGCGGCAATGAGCAGCAGCAGGACGAGCATGGCCCAGGCGACTGCGGCGGCCGGACCGAGGTGCCCGAGATTCCAGCCGTAGTTGTAGAGGTAGATGCTGAGCGTCTCGTACTGGTTCTCGGTGCCGCCCTGCGCTCCGATGGGACCGGCTTCGAGGAGCAGGGGTTCACCGAACAGCTGCATCGAACCGATGGTCGAGATGACGATCGTGAAGAGGATCGTCGGCCGCAGCGAGGGAATCGTCACGTTGCGGAACTGCTGCCAGCGCGAGGCCCCGTCGAGCGAGGCAGCCTCGTACAGGTCGGACGGGATGGCCTGCATGGCGGCCAGGTAGATCAGCGTGTTGTAGCCCGTCCAGCGCCAGATCACGATGATCGCGATGGCGATGTTGGACGTCCAGTGACCGTTGACCCAGTTCGTCTCGCCGACGCCGAAGAAGCCGAGCACCCAGTTGAGCAGGCCCCCGTCAGCCCGGAACACCAGGGCGAAGACCAGGGCCGCGGACGCCACCGAGGTGGCGTACGGGGTGAGGATCACGGTGCGCCAGAAGGTGCTGGCGCGCAGTTTGTAGTTCAGCAGGTGGGCCAGGCCCAGCGCGATCATCAGCTGCGGGACGGTCGAGATGACGCCGATGACGAAGGTGTTGGTGACCGCGGTCCAGAACTCGGCTTCCTGCAGGATGGTGCTGAAGTTGTCCCAGCCGACCCATTCCATCTGGTCGAGACCGGTCATCTCCACCCGGTGCAGGGCGATCCAGCCGGTGTACAGGAGCGGGTAGAGCCCGAAGGCTCCGAAGACGAGGAAGAAGGGCGCGATGTACGCGTACGGCGATGCCTTGTCGTCGAATCGCCACAACCGGCTGCGCCACGCCTGGCGGCTGGGGGTCATGGGCTTCGGAGCGCGGCGGCTGGGCCGGGATCCGTGTGCGCCCCGGGTGGGGGTCGAGGTTGCCACAGGTGGGAGTCCTTCCCTGGGGTGTGCCGACACCGCAGGGGCAGGCCGGACCTCTGGTCAGGTCCGGCGGAGGTGTCGGAAACGGTGCGCGGTGCCGGCGGTACGACCGGCACCGGTGCGGACCGGCCGGGACGCGCGGTGGGCGTCCCGGCGGTCCGCACCGGCGGGGGTCAGCCGATCACCTTGTCGATCGCCTCGGTGGCGGCGTCCCAGGCCTTGTCGGGGCTGGTGCCCCGCTGCTCCATGTTGTTGATCTGGGTGGAGATGGTGTCCTTGATGATGCCGTCCTTCGGGCCGAGCACGGCGGCCGGGATGAGCTCCGACTCCTCCGCGTAGAGCTCACCGATGGGGGCGTTGTTGAAGTACTCGAGCTTGGCGTTCTTCACGTCGGGGAGCTGGTGGGCGCCCTTGTTCGACGGGAAGACACCGACTGCCTTGAAGACGGCGGCCTGCTGCTCGGGAGCGGTCAGCCACTTGACGAGCTCGCCGGCCTCCTTGACGTGCTTGCCCTTCGCGGGCACGGAGAGGAAGGAGCCGCCCCAGTTGGCCGCGGTGTCACCCGGGGTGCGGGCGATGTCCCACTTGCCCTTGTAGGCGTCACCGGAGTACGTGGAGATCTGCGCGGCCATCCATGCCGGGCAGGCCATCGTGGCGATGCTGCCCTTGCGCAGGGCGGTCTGCCACGGGACACCGAACTGGGCCAGGCCCTGGGTCAGTCCCTTGTCGACGGCCTCGGCCGCGAGGTCCCAGCCCTTCTTGACGCCTGCGCTCTCCTTGTAGATCGCCTTGCCGTCCTTGGCGTAGTACTGCTCCGAGGAGGAGCTCACGACGCCGTTGTACATGGCACTGGCGGAGTCCATGAAGAAGGTGCCCTTGGGGGCCTTCTTCTTGTACTCCTCACCGAGCTTGAGGTAGTCCTCCCAGCCGCCGGCGTACTTCGCGGCGACCTCGGCACGCTCGACCGGCAGACCGGCCTTCTCGAACAGGTCGCGGCGGTAGCAGATCGACATCGGGCCGATGTCGGTACCCGCGCCTATGACCTTGCCCTGGTCGGTGCTGGCCTGCAGCGCCTTCCAGGTGACCCACTGGTCGGTGTCGATCACCTTGGAAAGGTCGGCGAACGCGTCCGCCTTGGTGTCGACGAGCTCCTTGACGCGGCCGACCTCGATGCCCTGCACATCGGCGAGGCCGCTGCCCGTGTTGAGCTGCTGGAGGAACTTGGGGTAGTAGACCTTCTCCTCGGCCGTGACGTTTTCCTTGACCGTGATGTTCGGGTTGAGCTCGTGGTACTTCTCGAAGAGCCCCGCCTCCTTGTAGCCGAACTGGCCGAAGTCGGCGACGGTCAGGGTGATCTTCCCGTTGGCGTCGGCTCCATCCGAGTCCGAGCCGGAATCGCCGCAGCCGGTGAGCAGCAGGGCGGTGGCCGTGAGGCCCGTGGTGGCCATGACGAGGGTTCTGCGGCTTCGACCTGCGACAGTGCGGGTGATGCGCATTCCACTACTCCTTGTTCCAGGGTGGGACTGGCGTTCAATCTGCTCGGCGTCGCACCGGTGGGTGCGATTGCCATCGGTACGGGGATGACATGGGCGGTGCCGTCCCCGTACGAGCGAAAACCTCGTTCGATATGGGAGCGCTCCCATGCGCTGATGCCGGAAGATTGCTGCCTCAAGGGGGTGGGTGTCAAGAGTTGAAGACGCTTCCGTTGCCCGAGTGTGTCCTGCAAGTCACGCGACCGTGTCCGGCAGAGGGCTTGCGTTAACCCGCGCGTCCTGCATGCGCCGCACGATGGTACGCAAATTTCCGCAGGTCAGCAGCGCATTGCTCCCGAGGATCGCTCTCTGCCGCCGGAAAGAGCCATGGACGGGGCGGATTTCGGGACGGCACTCCTGAAGGCTCCCGCGCCACCGGCCGGACCGGGAACGCCCGCCGGAAGATGAACGGGATCGCGCGCGGTGGGGGCGCCCTGAGGGCTTGCGGCCGATTCCGCGTTCTTTCCCCGAACTCCGTGTATCGGCCAGGTGATTCCGCTTGAGGCCGTGGGAGCGCGGTGGCCCGGCAGATTTCGGCCCTGGGGTCGACGGGTGTTGCGCATGCAAGCGCCGGACGGGCAGGAGCCCGTCCGGCGATCACGTACATCCTGGGGCACGCAGGCCACATGGGGGGGCGCACCCCGGCCGGGTGTGGGGGGTGTGGGGCCGGCCGGGATGCGCGCGGGGGGTGGCGGTCTGCGGGGAGCGGAGGGTTACCTGAAGGCGCCGAAGGCCTTCGTGAACGCCAGCGGCTCCTGGAGGATCGAACTGCAGGACGCGTCCGCCGTCGGCTTCGTGCCGCCGGCGCACTCCTTGTCACGGGTGCCGGACCACATCGCGAGCCGGCCGATGCCCTTGTCCTGGGCGAACTTCACCAGCTGCGTGGCGTCGTCGACCGTGAAGATCTCGGTGACGACGTCGTTCACGCCGATCATCGGGGTGACCGCGACGGCCTCCCAGGCAGCCGCGTCGGACAGCCCGAGCACACCCTTGATCTGAGCCTGCGTGGCGGTGGCCGCCTGGGTCGCGTAGTCGCCCATGTCGCCGCTGTACGCGGGCCCGTAGTCCATCGCCATGATGTTGACCGCGTCGACCCGCACGCCGTTCTTCTTCGCGTCGGCGAGCAGGTCCACACCCGGCTGGGTCAGGCCCTCGGGCATCACCGGCAGGGTGTACGAGACGTCCAGGCCGGGGTGCTTCTTCTGGAGCTGGGCGATGGCCTGCGAACGGCGGGAGTTGGCCGCGGTGTCGGGCAGCGCACCGCCCTCGATGTCGAAGTCGACCTTGGTGAGGTCGTACGTGTCGATGACCTTGCCGTACGCGGCGGCGAGGTCGCCGGCCGAGGAGCAGTGCAGGGCCAGTTCGGCGCCCGCCGCACCGCCGAAGGAGACCCGGACGTCGCCGCCCTTGGCCCGCAGCGCGTCGATCTGGCCGGCCACCTTGTCGTCGCCGAGGCCGGTCACGCCGCCCCAGAGCGGGGCGCAGCTGCCGCCGGAGGTGATGAAGGCGAGGTTGAACTCCTTCACCCCGGTCTTCCCGACGGTGTCCAGCAGGTCGTACGACGGGTAGAGCGAGGTGTCGATGTACGGGGCGAATCCGGCACCCGCGGCCGTGCCGCCGCCGTCACCGCCGCCGGGCGTCTCGGAGGGCGTCGGTGAGGCCGTTGCCGATGCCGTGGCGGTGGGGGTGGGTGTGGCGGTGGCCGTGGGCGTCGGTGCGGGGCTCGCGGTCTCCGTGGGGCGGCCGCTGGGCTGCGGTGTCGCGCCGGTGTCGACGGAGCACGTGGCCTCGTTGATGAGGCAGCCGACCGGATCGGCGGCCTTGCCGGACGAGGCGGTGACGAAGCCGACCGTCACCGACGCACCGGGGGCGAGGTCCTTGTTCCAGCTCGCGGGCTTCACCGTGACGTGGTTCCCGCTGACGGTGTGCTCGCCGTTCCAGAGGGAGTCGATCTTCGTACCCGCGGGAAGGTCGAACTCGAGCGTCCATCCCGCCTGGGCCTTGTCGGTGTCGTTCGTGACGACGTACTGCCCGGTGTATCCGCCGGTCCAGCCGCTCGTCCTGGTGTAGGTGGCACCGACCGCCGCGGCCTGGGCCGTGCCGGTCAGCGCGAAGACCGTGCCACCGATGACTGCGGCGGCGACGACGGCGCCGACGGCCTTGGTGCGGGTGCTCGTCGTACGGCGGTGCGTGCTGGTGCCCATCGCGTTCCTGCCTCTGTCCTGCGGGGGGTGGTGTCTGCGTCTGCACGCTAGCCGCCCCGAACCGGGCAAAAGCCGCTTCCTGGACCTGAGTTGCTGTTCTTAGGGTGGGCTTAAGGAGCGCATCGGTGCTGGTTAAAGGTTCGGCTCGATGTCGGGGGACTTGCGGAGCTCTGCGTTCCGGCCCGTCACTCCGTGTCGCTGCCGCTTCCCGATCCGCTTCCCGGACCGCCTGCCCACCCGGTGCCCCCGGCGCCCGCGCTCGGACGGGGCGCCGTCGAGGCCTATCCAGATCCGCACCTCCGTACCGCCGAGCACCGAACGCCCGATCCGCAGATCGCCGCCGGTGGACTCGGCGACCCTGCGCACGATGTCCAGGCCGAGGCCGGTCGAGCCCACGGCACCCGGTCCTTCACCGCGTCCGGTGGCCCCCCGGGCCAGGGCGGCCTTCGGGTCGGCTATGCCCGGCCCGGCGTCCGAGACCAGGACGAGTACGGCGTCGCCGCTGTGGTGCACGTCGACGGCGAACGCGGTGCCCTCCGGGGTGTGCCGGAAGACATTGCCGAGCAACGCGTCGACCGCGGCGGCCAGTTCGGGCCTGGCGACCGGAATCCGTACCGTGCGGTCCACTCCCGCGAGGCGGACCGTACGGCCCTCGTCCTCGGCAAGTGCCGACCAGAAGCCCATGCGCTCGCGGATCACCTCGGAGGCGTCGCAGCCGGCGCCCGCACCCGACTGCACGCCCTGGGTCTGGGGGCGCTGTTCCCGGGCGGTACGGATGATCGTGTCGACCTCGCGCTCCAGTTGCTCGACCGCCGCCCGGGTCTGTTCGGCGGCAGGGCCCTCGCCCAGGGACGCGGCGTTGAGCCGGAGCACGGTCAGCGGGGTGCGCAGCCGGTGCGAGAGGTCGGCGGCCAGTTCGCGTTCGTTGGCGAGGAGTTGGACCACCTGGTCCGCCATGGAGTTGAACGCGACGGCGGCGGACCGCAGTTCGGTGGGGCCCTCCTCGGGGACCCGGGTGCCCAGCCTGCCCTCCCCCAGGTTCTGGGCGGCGCCGGCGAGCCGCTGGGCGGGCTCCACCATCCGTACCCCGAGCCGGTCGGCGACCGCCACCGAGCCGACGATCAGCGCGATGCCGACGCCCGCCAGCATCAGCCAGGCCGTGCCGACGCCGTTGGAGACCTCGCCCTCGGGTACGAACACCTCCACGACGGCGATGTCCCCCGAGCCCAGCGCGGTGGGCTGGAGCAGCGCGGAACCGCCCGCGACCTCGGAGATGGAGGCGCGCCCCGACGTCCGCACGGTCTCCAGGTCATGGCGGGTGGCGCGCCGGGTGCCGATCTCCAGGCGCCGGCTGTCCGGCTCGTCGGCGGCGGGGACATGGACGGCGAGCCGTCCCCGGCCGCCCGGTTCGGTGGACAGGACCGCGCGGGTCAGTTCCTCGCGGTCGGTGGTGATGGTGAGGGTCGGGCCGATGGTGGCGGCCTGGCGCTCGGCGTCGGAGAAGGCGCGGTCGCGGGCCATTTCCTTGATGACGAGCCCGAGGGGCACCGCGAACGCGATCACGACCATGGCGGTGACGGCCAGGCAGACCTTGACCAGGGCCCACCTCATGCGGGTGGTTCCGGTACGGCCCGCGGCGCCGCCGCGGGCGGTTCGAGTTTGACGCCGACGCCGCGCAGCGTGTGCAGATAGCGCGGCCGTGCGGCTGTCTCGCCCAGTTTGCGGCGCAGCCAGGAGAGATGGACGTCGATGGTCTGGTCGTCGCCGTAGGACTGCTGCCAGACCTCGGCCAGCAGTTCACGGCGCGCGACGACCACGCCGGGGCGCCCGGCGAGGAAGGCCAGCAGGTCGAATTCGCGGCGGGTCAGGTCGAGTGCCGTGCCGTCCAGTTCCGCCTGGCGGCGCAGCGGGTCGATGGAGAGCCCGCCGACCTGGATCACGCGCGGGGACGGCGTCCGGTCGCCGGCGCCTCGGGTGCGGCGCAGCACCGCGGCCATGCGCGCCGACAGGTGCTCCACCGAGAACGGTTTGGTCAGGTAGTCGTCCGCACCGTCGTTGAGCAGCCGGACGATCTCGGCCTCGTCGTCCCGCGCGGTCGCGATGATCACGGGTACGTCGGTGATGGACCGCAGCATCTTCAGCGCCTCTGCGCCGTCGAGGTCGGGCAGCCCGAGATCGAGGATGACCACGTCGAACCGGAAGTGCGCCACTTCGCGCAGCGCTTCGAGCGCCGTGCCGACACTCCGTACCGTGTGGGAGGCCTCGGTCAGGTGCCGGATGAGGGCGGAACGTACGAACTGGTCGTCCTCGACCACGAGCACACTAGGCATGGGCGGCACCGTAGCCCATGCGGACGGACCCGGTCCTCTCCGGGACAGCACCGGTGCGCGTGGGGCAGGATGTGCCCGATGCAACGAGGACTCGTACACGCGATCGCCTGGTCGCTGTCCACCGGGGCGGCGGTCACGCTGTCGTGGTGGGGTGTGCACACGGTGATGTCGGGGACGGCGTACGACCCGCCGCGCGCCGTGCCGATCTCTGTCGGCGCACGGACCGAACAGGCCGCGGACCAGCCGGTGTCGTCGTCCACCCACCGCGCCCTTCCCTCGCCCACTCCGAGCGCGAGCGCCTCCCGGACCGCACCCCCGCGATCCCCGCGTCCCTCCTCCCGTACTCCGTCGAGCAGTCCGGCCGCCCCGCCGAAGACCTCCGCGCCCGCGGCGGCGTCGTCGGGGGACGTGAAGAGCTATCCGACCCGCGGCGGCCGGGTGGTCCTGGAGCTGGCGAGCGCTTCGGCGAAGCTGGTCTCGGCGACCCCGGAGCAGGGCTGGTCGATGCAGGTGTGGACGAACGCGGAGTGGATCCGGGTGGACTTCAGCGACGGGGGCGGGGCGACCGTGTCCGTCTTCTGCACCTGGAACGGCCATCCGCCGACGGTGCAGGTCGTCGACCAGTAGCCGGCTTACGTGAAGGCGCCGGGCGGCGGGGCGGGGGACGGCTTGGCGCCCTCGTCGGTGACGACTGCGGCGCCGCCCGTGAAGTCGGCGAGTGCCCTGCCGTGTTCGACCCGGCCGGGGTGCGGGTCGCTCGCGACCCGTCGGGTCAGCTCGGCGACGGCGATCGGCTGGTCCGAGGCGACCAGGACCGCGTTCCCGAAGCGGCGGCCCCGCCACACGGTCGGATCGGCTGCCAGGGCCAGCTCCGGGAAGAGGGAGGTCGCCGTGGCGATCTGGCCGCGGAGGTGGGCGAGCGGCGGACCGTCGGCGAGGTTGGCGGCGTACCGCCCGCCGGGCTTCAGTACCCGGCGTACCTCACCGAGGAATTCGGCGGAGGTGAGGTGTGCGGGGGTACGGGCGCCGCTGAAGACGTCGGCGATGACGAGGTCGGCCCAGCCGTCCTGGATCTTGGCGAGTCCGGCGCGGGCGTCCGTGGAGCGCACCCGTATCCGGGCCTGCGGGTCCAACGGGAGCTCCCGGCGGACGAGTTGGACGAGGGGGGCGTCGATCTCGACGATCTGCTGGGTGGAGCGGGGGCGGGTCACGGCGATGTAGCGGGCCAGTGTGAAGGCACCGCCGCCCAGGTGCACGACCTGGAGGGGCTGGTTCGGGGGCGCCGAGAGGTCGATGACGTGGCCGAGCCTTCGCTGGTACTCGAACGAGAGGTACGAGGGGTCGTCCAGGTCCACGTGGGACTGCGGGGCACCGTCCAGCAGCAGGGTCCAGGCGCGCGGGCGTTCGCGGTCGGGCACGAGCTCGGCGAGACCGCCGTCCACCGTCGCGGCGACGGGCTCCTGCCCGCGTTCGCGCTCGGACCGCTTCCGGGCGCTCGCACCCTTGGCCGGCGCTCCTCGACGTGCCACGCGCGCTCGTCCTCGCTCACCGGATCGGGCCGGCTCCTGGGTCGGCCGGCGACGGCGGGAGATCCGCCCACCAGGCCATTATGGCCTCAGCGGCAGTTGTCGGCCGCCTCGATGAGCCTGGCGGCCTGGTCGAGAGCGGCCCGCAGCACGGCCGGATCGGTGACCGGGGCGTCAGCGACGGGCGGCAGGAGCCAGCCGCCGCCGATCACGGGCGGCTCGGCGGGGACACGCAGTCCCCGGCCGTCCGTCCGCGTACAGGCACTGCCGGGTACGTCCCAGGCGTCGGCGGTACCGGCCGGGACCAGGAATCCGAGGGTGTGGCAGGCTCCGTCGTGCAGGACCGGGCCGACGGCCCCGTGGTCCGCGCCGCGGCGCAGGATGTCCACAGCCTCCAGTCCCTGACGTGCCGGGACGGTCACCAGGTCGCACGGCGCGGTTTCCGGACCGATGTGCAGCATGGGAACCCCTCCTCTCGTCGCGAGGCAGAGCCACGCTCCGCCTCCTCATGGACCAACGCACCGACGACGTCAAGGGCTACGGCACTACGCCGCCGCAAAGGGTGGCAGTTCATGGCAGATCACGGGCGAGATGTCCTGCTTTATATGCAAACACCGCGTGTGCGACGTGTCACAGCAGGTACGTTCTTGCTCCGCCGGGACACCGGAAGCAGGCGCCCGGCTGCACCAGAGAGGGCCCCGCCATGGTGTCGACACGGGCAGTTCCCAACCTTGCTTTCCGGCGGCTGCGCGGTCCGCGGTCCGCGGGAGAATTCGCGGCGGCGATCCGCAGGGCCGCACGCGAGATCGGGGAACACGTCGCGTGCGACGCCCGGTACATCGGGCGCGTGGAGTCCGGCGAGATCCGCTGTCCCAACTACGCGTACGAACGGGTGTTCCTGCACATGTTCCCGGGGGCGAGCCTGGTGGACCTGGGCTTCTCGGCCCGCGAGAGCGTGCGTGGCCGGGGGGCACGTACGGGGGCCGCCACTGCTGTGCCCCTGCCCCCTACCCCCCACAGCGATATCGACGAGGAGAGCGACGTGCTGCGTCGCGTGTTCATGACGAGCGGCACCACCACGGTGGCAGCCGCGTCCCTGGGCCTGGGCGGCCCGTCCGCCGCCGCCGGCCCCACGGCTGTGCCATCACAGCGCCGGGTCGGCGAGGCGGAGGTGAGTGCCGTCGAGAAGGCGGTGCGGCAGATCCGGCTGCTGGACGACCGGCACGGCGCGGACGGGCTGTACCGGCGGGCCTTCCAGCCGCTGCGGGCCGCGTACGCGCTGCTGGACGCCGGCACCGCGAGCCGCCGCAGCACCGCGGACCGGCTGCACTCGGGCGCCGGTGAGCTGGCGATCTCGGTGGGCTGGCTGGCGCACGACTCGGGCCGCTTCGAGGACGCGCGCTCGCACTACGCGGAGGCGCTCGCGACGGCGCGGCTGGCCGGGGACGCGGCTCTGGAGGCGCACGCGTTCTGCAACGCGTCGTTCCTGGCCCGCGACACCGGGCGGGCGCGGGAGGCGGTCCGGGCCGCGGAGGCCGGGCAGCGGGTGGCCGGCCCGCTCGGCTCACCGCGGCTGCTGGCCCTGCTCGCCCTGCGGGAGGCGGGCGGGCGGGCGTGGCTCGGGGACCGTACCGGGTGCGAGCGGGCCATCGGGCGGGCGCGCACGGCATTCGAGCGGGGGGAGTGCGCGGGGGACCCCGAGTGGATGACCTTCTTCCGCGAGGCGGAGCTGGAGATGCTGGAGGCGCAGTGCTGGTCGGCGCTGGGCGACTGGCCGAGGGCGGCGCGGCACGCGCGGGCGGCCACGCGGCTGCAGGACCCGCACTTCACCCGGAACCTCGCCCTGTACCGGGCTCAGCTGACCGGTGACCTGGCGCGGGCGGGCGCAGCCGACGAGGCGGCGACGGCGGGGCACCAGGTGCTGGACCTGCTGGACCGCGTCCAGTCCTCGCGGATCCGGGGGATGCTGGAGAGCGCGGTACGGGTGCTGAGACCGCGGGGCGGGGCGGAGGTCGTGGCGTTCCTCGAGCGGTACGAGGAGTTGCCGCCGGGGCCGGAGCGAGTGCCTTCGGCCGGGTAAGGGGGTCGCCGGCGCCGGACGTTCTGTCCTCAATCGCCGGACGGGCCTGAACTGGGTTCCGGCCCCTGCCCCCTTGGGCGCCCGGCCCCCGGTCCCTGTCCAGCGGGCCTCTCACCGGCACCGGGGTTCGTCCTCGAACGCCGGACGGGCTCGGACCGGTTATCGGTCCAGGTGGCCCGTGTCGTTCCAGCGTTCCAGGGCGGGCATGCCGTACGCCCAGCCCAGCACCGACAGTGAGGTCGGCTCCAGCCGGAGGTGCGCGGCGAAGGAGACGTCCTCGCCCAGCCACCGTGCTCCCAGCGCCCGCAGGATGTGACCGTGGGCGAAGACCAGCACGTCACGGTCCGCCGAGCGCGCCCACTCCACGATCTCGTCAGCCCTGTGCGCCAGGCCCGACAGCGTCTCGCCCCCGGGGACACCGTCCCGCCAGATGAGCCAGTCCGGCCGGTCCGCCTTGATCTGCGCCGGGGTCAGGCCCTCGTACTCCCCGTAGTCCCACTCCATCAGCGCGTCCCACGGCTCGGCGCGGTCCCCGAATCCGGCGATCGCGCACGTCTCGGCGGCCCTGACGAGGGGGCTGGTCCGCACATCCACCCCGGGCAGGCCGGCCCAGGGCTCCCGGTGCAGCCGTTCCCCGAGCAGCTTGGCGCCCTCGCGGCCCGTGTCGAGGAGGGGAATGTCGGTCCTGCCGGTGTGATTGCCCTGCACGGACCACTGGGTCTGGCCGTGCCGGGCGAGCAGGATTCGCGGTGCCATGACGGCTCTCCCTGAAAAATACTGAGATCTGAAGATCCGAGGACCCTAGGATCTATGGGGTCCTGGACAGCGGTGTCCGGGACGACGACGGGGACGGCAGCCGGCCGGGGGACGGTGCCGGTGAGGTCCCGCTCCATCATCGCGTACGTGCCCCGCAGGCAACCTGCGGGGCCGAATCGGCGTCCCTCTCTGCGCACGACCAGGGACGTCCGCGGGGGACGCCCCCCGGGGGAAGTCAAGGCCGACGACCGCCGTACGGTTGAACGTCCGTCGTCGACCGCATGAACATGGGGAGAGCTACCGGATGCCGCACGCCACCGCCGCGACACGCTCCTCCGGTCCTCGGCCACGGTGGTGGACGGAGCTGCCACTGATCGCGGTGGTGTACGGGCTGTACTCGGCGGGACGGCTGCTGGTCCGGGGCGACGTGTCGACGGCCGTGGACCACGGACTCGCGATACTCGACCTGGAGAAGGCGCTCCACCTCAACGCCGAGCACCCGCTCAACCGGCTGCTGACCGCCAACCCGGCCCTGGGGATACCCGCCGACTTCGCCTACGCCTCGCTGCACTACCTGGTCACTCCGGCCGTCCTCATATGGATGTTCCGGCGCCGGTCCGCCGCCTACCGGGCGGCCCGCACCTGGCTGATGACCTCCACGCTCCTCGGGCTGATCGGCTTCACGCTCATGCCCACCTGCCCGCCCCGGCTGCTCGACGCCCGGTACGGATTCGTCGACACGATGGCCCAGTACAGCGCGTACGGCTGGTGGGGTGCCGGCGCGAGCGCCCCGCGCGGACTCAGCGGGATGACCAACCAGTACGCGGCGATGCCGAGCCTGCACGTCGGCTGGGCGCTGTGGTGCGGGGTCCTCCTGTGGCGCCACGGCCGCCACCCGCTCATCCGTGCGGCCGGCATCGCGTACCCGTTGATCACGGTGCTCGTGGTGATGGGCACCGCGAACCACTACTTCCTCGACGCGGTCGCCGGCGCCGCCGTGATGGCCGCCGGAGCCCTGCTGACCAGGCCGGTCATCCGGGTGGCCGACCGGGCCAAGACCCGGCTGAGGGCCGTTTTCGCACCGGTCCCCGTTCCTGTGACGGCCACGAAGTCCACGATTGTCAGTGGCGGATGCAAGACTTCCGCGGGTGAGCGAATCCCCGGCCAGCGGACCTCCTCCGCAGATTCCAGCGGCGCGGCCACCGGCTCCGCAGCCGAAGCCGCCAGCGACGACGCTCCGGCACCGGCTCGCTGAGCTGCGCGGCCCGTCCGTCGCGCCGCACCCGCTCGACGCACGCGCGCTCGCCGCTCTCGCCGCCAACCCCGGCTGCAAGCGGCGCGCCCTGCTCGACGGCGCCGGGGTCGACAAGGCCGTGCTGGCGACCGCGCTCGGCTCCCCGGCCGCGTTCGGCCAGTCGCAGTTCGCGTTCATCCGGGGCAACGCGTTCGAGGCGAAGGTCAAGGCCGACGGCGGTACGGAGCTGCTGCGCCTGCTGTTCGAGCGTCTCGGCAGCGGAGCGGACGCACCGGGCAGGGCCGCGGTGCCCGATCTGACGGCGGCCGGTCCCGAGGGCCGCGCCGCCCGTACGGCGCTGGCGCTGCGCGAGGCCACCGCGGCGGGCGGCTGGGCGCTGCTCGACCATCCGATGCTTGCCCTGGAGGTGGCGGGCTCGCCGGCCTACCTGGAGCCGGACGCCGTGGTGGTGCACCCTGACGGCACCTGGACGGTCGTCGAGATCAAGTCCTTCCCCATGATCGACAGCTCGGCGGACGCCGCGAAGGTCGGGGCGGCGGCACGTCAGTCCGCCGTCTACGTCCTGGCGCTGGAGCGGATCGCCGCCGTGACCGAGGGCGCCCGGGTCGGGCACCGTGTCCTGCTGGTGTGTCCGAGGGACTTCTCCAACCTGCCGACCGCCTCGGTCCTGGACGTACGCAAGCAGCACGCCGTCACGCGCCGCCAGCTGGCCAGGCTGACCCGTATCGAGGACATCGCGGCGGCCCTTCCCGAGGGCACGACGTTCGACCCGGGGTGCTCGGCCGAGGAGCTGGGCACCGCGGTCGAATCGGTGCCCGCGGCCTACGCCCCCGAGTGCCTGGCCGCGTGCGAGCTGGCCTTCCACTGCCGGGCGAAGGCCCGGACGGACGGGGCGGTGGAGGCGCTGGGCCGGAGCGTGCGGGGCGAGCTCGGCGGGCTGACGACGGTCGACGGGGTGTTGGCCGCGGCGGCCGGCAAGGAGGGCGACCCGGCGGATCCGACGGTGGCGGCCCTGCGCCGGGCTGCGGCTCTGCGCGCGGAGGCCCTGGAGACGGCGAGCGGCGGCGTCCCATGTCGTTGATTAACACCCTGGCCCGGCTGGAGGCCGTGGACAGCGGGCGGGCCCAGCCGCTCACCACCGTGCGCCACCGCCATCTGACCGGCGGGCCGCTCGTGCTCGTGCCGCTGACGACGGCCGGTGAGGCGGGCGCGCCCCTCGGGGCCCTCGTGGGGACGGACCGTGAGGCGCCCCGGCTGCTGGCCGTGGCCCAGCCGCGCGACCGCGACCTGCGGTTCGCGTTCCTCGCCGAGCTGGCGGAGGCGGTTCTTCCGCACATCGAGTCGTACGCGGACGTCATCGAACCGGCCGAGCGCAACGAGACCGATCCGGAGACCGGCAAGAGGGTCAAGGTCGAGGTCGAGCTGTGCACGGACGCGGCCCAGCTGATCGTGCCGAGCCGGGCCGGCATCGACTTCGTCCGGCTGCTCGGGCGGTCGATGCGGTTCCGGCGCACCGCCGAGGACGATCCGGACACCCCGTATCCGGCGCCCGCCCGTGTCCCGCTGCTCGGCCGCTGGCTCACGCACTACGGGGAGCGGGCCAGGGTGCCGGGCTCCTCGCTGCTGCTCGCCACGACGGATCTGCTGAACCGGCACTGGGCGACGGGGCAGAGCAGCCTGGAGGACCAGCACCTGGGTGCGCTGCTGGCCTGGATCGACCCGCCGGAGGGCGGGTCGGGGGCGTCGGCCGCGCTCCGCGCGGAGTCGCTGCGGGACCGGGCGGGCCAGCTGGTCGTCCCGCCGGCGGGCCCGGCCACGGACCCGGCGTTCGACAACAGGCTGCTCGCGCCCGCGATCGAGAAGTACGACCGGGCGCGCACGGCACTGGCCGCCGCGGAGGACGGCCTCGCCGCCGATGCCCGGCTGGGTGAGCTGAGCGGTGCCGAGCGGGAGATCAGATCGCTGCTCGCGGGGGTGATGCTGCCCACGTGGGACGCCGTGTGGCGAGGGCTCGACCTGCTGCGGGAGCTGCCGGAGGGGGCCAGGGCCGAGGACCGGTGGACCCGGGACCGCTGGTCGTTCACCGCGCACCGGGACCGGGTGCGGGCGGGCGAGCCGCCGCAGCCGCGGCGGGACGACGCGGTGACGGCGGCGCAGAAGCTGGCCTCACGGGAGACGGCGCAGGCGCAGCTGGAGGCGCAGGAGGCGCTGGACGATCCGCTGGTGCTGGCGGGACGGCGGCTTGCGGGCGAGGCGTTCGTCGGCGAGGTGACGGACGTGGAGATGACGTACAGCGAGTCGAAGCGCCCCTCGCCGCGTCCGCTGGTCACGGTCCGTACGGACGAGCGCCCGCATCTCGGTGAGCGGACGAAGGTGTACCGCTCGCTGGACGGCAAGCCGCAGACGGCGGAGTTCGTGGGGTACGGCTCCGACGGGTCCGCCGACGCGGAGTCCACCGACCGGGAGCCGGCCCACGGGCAGGACCCCGGCGCGGTCTTCCTCGTCCTGCGGATCACGGACCGCATGGGGCGCGGCAAGGAGCCCGCCCCCGGTTCCGTGCCGGAGCCGGGTGACCGGTTCGCCTGGACGCTCTTCGAGCACGATCAGCGAAGCGGCCCGAAACTGCCGGACCCGGAGGACACCCCGTGGACCCACGGCGGCCCGCCGGGCACCGGTGACGGGCATGCCGAGAAGCCCGACCCCGTGACCGCGGAGGACCTTCTGTGACTGTCGTTTTCGATCCGGGTGCCGCAGCGGCGCGGGCGACCGACGCGATCCTCGGCGACACCCTGCGGGGTACGGCACGCGGCATCGTGGTGGACTCGCCGCCGGGTGCCGGGAAGTCGACGCTGGTGGTGCGGGCGGCGCTCGAGCTGG
This sequence comes from Streptomyces sp. NBC_00887, assembly GCF_045207585.1. NCBI lineage: Bacteria > Bacillati > Actinomycetota > Actinomycetes > Kitasatosporales > Streptomycetaceae > Streptomyces > Streptomyces sp. NBC_00887. Next base: position 7,032,121 of record NZ_CP108788.1, on the reverse strand, counting down.
CCGCGGCGGGCCGCCCGCTGATGGTGATCGCGCAGACGAACGCCCAGGTGGACGACCTGGTGGTCCGGCTGGCGGAGAAGGCCCCGGATCTGCCGGTCGGCCGTCTGCACAGCAGCGACTCCGATCCGTACGACAAGGTCCTTGACGGTTTCGCTCAGGTGCGGAAGTCGGCGAAGGCGGCGGATCTGGCCGGTCTCGACATCGTCATCTCCACGGCCGCCAAGTGGGCGCACGTGAAGAACGTCGAGCCGTGGGGGCACGCGATCGTCGACGAGGCGTACCAGATGCGGTCGGACGCGCTGCTGGCCGTGGCCGGGCTGTTCGAGCGGGCTCTGTTCGTCGGGGATCCGGGTCAGCTGGACCCGTTCTCGATCGTCGGTGCGGATCAGTGGGCGGGGCTGACGTACGACCCGTCGGCGAGCGCGGTGTCCACCCTGCTCGCGCACAATCCGGAGCTGCCGCAACACCGGCTGCCGGTGTCGTGGCGGCTGCCCGCCTCGGCGGCGCCGTTGGTGTCGGACGCGTTCTACCCGTACACGCCGTTCCGCAGCGGTACGGATCACGGTGACCGCCGGCTGTCGTTCGGTGTCCCCTCGGACGGTTCGGGTCCTGACCGGGTGCTGGACGTGGCGGCGGAGTCGGGCTGGGGGCTGCTGGAGCTGCCGGCCCGCCACACCCCGCGCACCGATCCGGAGGCGGTACGGGCGGTGGCCCAGGTGGTCCGCCGACTGCTGGACCGGGGCGGCGCCGCGACGAGTGAGCGTGCGACTGATCCGGTCCCGGTGACGGCGGACCGGGTCGCGGTCGGCACGGCGCACCGCGACCAGGCGGCGGCGGTGCGGGCGGCGCTCGCCGAGCTGGGTGTGACGGGCGTGGCGGTGGACACGGCGAACCGGCTCCAGGGGCGCGAGTTCGATGTGACGGTGGTCCTGCACCCGCTGTCGGGCCGGCCGGACGCCACGGCGTTCCATCTGGAGACGGGCCGCCTGTGCGTGCTGGCCTCCCGGCACCGTCACGCCTGCATCGTGGTGTGCCGTGCGGGGGTGGCGGATCTGCTGGACGAGCACCCGTCGACGGAGCCGGTCCAGCTGGGTGTGACGGTGAAGTTCCCCGACGGGTGGGAGGCGATGCAGTCCACGTGGGAGCTCTGGTCGAACCATCGCGTTCCGTGGCGGCCGTGAGTTCGTGGGGCTTCGCACGCATCGCGGGCCCCGATCGTGGGAAGCGCTCTTGCGCCGGGCTGGACAATGGAAGGTGGCCGTCCGGCCGTACGAGGAAGGAACATCACATGGCACAACCCGAGCGGAACGAGCGGCAGAGGCTGCGTCCTGCACCGCTGCTCTTCGAGCCGTCGGAGGCGGCGGCGGACCCGGAGCACTTCTTCGACCTCGAGTCGATGGACGATCCGAAGGAGCTGCTGGCCCGTGCGACCGAGCTGACCCTCGCGTTCCGGGCGGCAACCGACCGGGCCGTGGAGTTCCAGGCCGTGGCCGCCGCCCAGCTCGCCGATCCGCGCAGGTTCGACCGGCTCACCGCGGCGGACATAGCCGCCCGTGCGGAGTGGACCGAGGACTATGCCAAGAAGATGATCGAGTTCGGCCGGTCCCTGCTGAACGACCCCAAGCCCTGACGCTCCAAGGGCCTTCCGTGACTCCGGGTACGGCCCGCGGCATATGCCGTCGGGCAAGATACCCCTTCAAAGCCCACCCTGTCCGGCTTTCGGTAACTCTCGGGAACAGTACCGTCACTGCCGGTAGACCTGACGTCATGAGCGCATGGCTGAAAGACGAAACGACCCTTCACACCGGTGCCACCCCGCGCCACGGCGTCGACATCTTCGCCCTGCTGCGGGACCGGACCGGCGACCGGGCAGCCGATGACAGGGCGGCCCAGGTCACCGCATCGGGAGCCGCCTGGCTCGCCGGTGCCACCGCCTACCCTCGCAGCACGCTCTCCCAGTGGGAGGCCCGCCCCGGCTCTCCCGGCGTCCTGCCGTGCGGCTCCGCCTTCGACGTGGTGAACGTGCCCGCGCTGTTCGGCCGGCGCATGCTGGAGCAGCTCTGGGCCGAGGGCCCGGGCTCCGGCCCGGTCGCCACGCACCGCGGGCGGATGCTGCTGTTCGCCGCTCCCGGCACCGCCCAGCGGCTGCCGTCACTGCTGGCCTGGGAGGAGTGGGGCACCGGAAGCACGTCCGGGAGCTCACCGAGGCACCACGGGGCCATGCCCCCGCTGCTCTGTCACGGCACCGGTGACGCGGTCACGGTCCCGCCCCTGGTCGGCGGTTCCGGTGGCGGCCCCCGCTGGCTGGTCGCCCCCGACACGCGCAACCCGTGGCTTCCGGGCCCGGACGTTCTGCTCTGGGCGTGCGTACGGGTGGGCAGGTCGGCGGCCCCGTCGACCACGGGGAATTCGATTTTTCCTCCGGCCGATCCGGGTGCTAATGTCTACGACGTCAGCAGGCGCCGTTAGCTCAGTTGGTTAGAGCAGCTGACTCTTAATCAGCGGGTCCGGGGTTCGAGTCCCTGACGGCGCACAGACAGAAGAAGCCCCCTCGTGCAAACGAGGGGGCTTCTTTGTGCGTGGCCCCGACCCGGGGCTCCCGACCCGGGGCTCCCGGCCCGGGGCTCCCGGCCCGGGCGCCCCGCTCCGGGTTTCTCAGGTGCCGGTGGTGATCCGTACCGTCCACGCGCCGGATCGCGTCCGGTCGGCTACCTCGATCCGGGTGCGCTCGCCGGGCACGCTGTAGCGCTCGCCCTCGCGGAGCGGGGCGTCCGCGAGCGGCGGGTAGACCGAGCGCTCCCAGCAGGCGTCGGAGTCCGGGTGGGTGTCCAGCACCTCGATGGGGCCGCCGCCGGAGGGCGTGTGGTTGTGGATGCGGTAGATCAGCACACCTTCGGTGCAGGTCCCCCGGTCGTTCCCGATGGCGCTGCGTGCCTCCACGGCCAGCGCGCTGTCCGGGCCGGTCCTGATGACGGCGAGCCGGGTCCCGATGGATCCGCCGGGCACGGGCACCTCGGCCATGGGTTCGAGGGTGAGGTCTGCGCTGCCCTGCACGCAGACGACCTGGCCGCGGTCGAGCCAGCCGAGCTTCCACTTGTGCCAGCCGAACAGATCCGGGGAGAGTCCGAACTGGCTGCCCATCACGTCCCAGTCGCCGACGTAGGTGTCCCAGTCGCCCTTGCCGTCCTCGGGCCGGTGGTAGAGGTCCGCCAGGTCGAAGACGTGTCCGGTCTCGTGGGCGAGGACGTTGCGGTCCGGCGGGTGCTCCTCGAAGACGGTGACCACACGCCTGATGTCCGCGCCGTCGGCACGCAGCGGCCGGTCGAAGTTGACCACCTTCGTGGCGTCGGAGTCGACGCCGGACGCGTCCGGGTCGGCGACGAGGTAGACGATGTCGTACGCGGAGAAGTCGACCTGGTCGTCGACGGCCTCGATCGCGTCGCGCAGGTAGGCGGTGCGCTGCTCGGATCCCCAGTCGCGCTGTATGCCGTACCAGGTGGAGGGGTGCGGCATCCGGGTCCACTGCTGCTGGGGGTGGGCGCGGAGGGTGAACTTCCCGTACGAGGCCCGCTTGAAGAAGCGGGTGGTCGAGGGGAAGTAGTCGGCGGCGAGCACGGCGGGGGTGACGGCGGGCTCGGAGTCCGGGAACGAGAGGAAGACCATGACCGCGTCGAGGCTGCGGTCGGGGCGCGGGTAGGCGTCGTTCCAGGTGTCCAGGCCGAGCGAGTGGTGCGCCCCGGTCCTGGGCAGGGCGCACGGGCTCGCGTCGCGCGAGGCCGCCACGGCGGGTCCGGCGACGAGCCCGGTGGCGGCGAGCGCCAGGAGAGAGGTGAGTGCGGCCGCCGCACTGCGCAGACTCGGCCTCTCCACTCCCCCGGGTCTGTGCTGACGCGGCACATCTACCTCCGGGTGGCGAATGCGGGACATCCCCCTCACCCTGTGCCGATTCGGTGCCGTACGCCCTGTTGTGCTGCCCCACACGGGTAAGCGGGAAGGCGACAGCAGCTCACCTCACTCACAGACAGTCACAATCAATCACCTCAGCTGCACGCCAGAACAGATCCGCACAGAAACAATCAGTAGCGGGCAAAGAGGGTTACCGCGTGTCGCGTGGGCCATACGCGTACGGCAAGCCCGAAACCGCGGACGCGCTGGAACGCCCGACGCGCCACCATCTATGCTTCAGCTCGCTTTCCTGCGTGGTTTCCGCCTCTGGCACCGGCGCTCCACCCGATGACCCCTGTCCGACCCTCCGACCGATATCTGTTCACGACAATCTGCACAGCGGGAGCGAGCGGTGAGCGGAACCTCCGAAGGGCCGATGCCCCCGGCGGGCACGGCACCCGACACCGGGCAACCCTTGGTCACGGAGTGTGACAACACCGCGGTGGATCACTCCGACCTGAGTGACTACCGTGCCGCGTTCCAGGTGGCCGCCCTCCCCATGGCCGTCGTCGACCGGCGGGGCCAGGTCGTCCGGGCGAACGACGCGCTGGGCGGGCTGCTCGGCACCGAGCCCGGCCTCCTGGTCCAGCAGTCGGCGGCCGATCTCGTCGACCTCGCGTCGGACCGCCGCACCTTGCAGGCATACGGCGAGGTCCTGGGCGGCAGCCGCTCGCGCCTGCGCTGCACCCGCCGGCTCAAGCACCCCGACGGCCGGTCCCTGTGGGCCGAGGTCACCGTCGTACCGATGGCCGGTGCGCCGCCCGGTGCGGGCAGCGGCGGTGTGCTGCTGTCCGTCGCCGACATCAGCGACCGGCGCGAACTGCAGAACCGGCTGCGCCACCTCCACATGCACGATCCGGTGACCCGGCTGCCCAACCGGACGCTGTTCTTCGAACGGCTCTCCACCGCCCTGGAAGGCCCGCCGTTCCAGGACGACTCGCTGCCGCGCCACGGCCGGATCGGGCTCTGCTACCTGGACCTCGACGGCTTCAGAGCGGTCAACGACACCCTGGGGCACCGGACCGGCGACCGGCTGCTGGCCGCCGTCGCCACCCGGCTCACCGACTGCGCGGAAGCCGACGGCTTCGACCGCAACGGCAGCCATCTGGTGGCGCGCCTGGGCGGTGACGAGTTCGCGATCCTGGTCGAGGACTCCGCGGGTACCCATCAGCTCACCGAGCTCGCGCGTGCGGTCCTCAACGCTCTCCAGCAGCCCTTCGACCTGGCCGGGCAGCGGCTCTCCGTCTCCGCCTCGATCGGGGTGGTGGAACGAGCCTCGGCAGGCACCTCACCCACCGGTCTGATGCAGGCCGCCGACACCACGCTCTACTGGGCCAAGGCGGACGGCAAGGCACGCTGGACACTCTTCGACCCCGAGCGCAACGCCCACCGGATGACCCGTCAGGCGCTGTCCTCCACACTGCGGCCCGCCGTCGAGCGCGGCGAGTTCACCCTGGAGTACCAGCCTCTCGTCTGCATGGCCGACGAGGTCGTACGGGGCGTGGAGGCCCTGGTCCGGTGGAATCACCCGCAGTTCGGGATGCTGGCGCCGAACAGGTTCGTCTCGATCGCCGAGGAGGACGGGACGATCGTCCAGCTCGGCCGCTGGGTGCTGCGCACGGCGTGCCGCCAGGCCCGCCGCTGGCAGCTTGACCACCCCGCCGAGCCACCGCTGTTCATCAGCGTCAACGTCGCCGTACGCCAGTTGCGGGACTCCGACCTGGTCGCCGATGTGGCGGAGGTCCTCGCCGAGACCGGTCTCGCACCGGGGCTGCTGCAACTGGAGCTGACCGAGTCCGCCGTGATGGGGTCCTCGGGCAGGCCGCTGCGGGTCCTCCAGGCGCTCAGCGACATGGGCGTCCGCATCGCGATCGACGACTTCGGCACCGGCTACTCCAACCTCGCCTATCTGAGCCGGCTGCCCGTATCCGTGCTGAAGCTGGACGGATCCTTCGTACGCGGTTTCCGGTACGAGGACGGGGCGCACCCCAGCCCCGCCGACGAGACCATCGTCGAGGCCATGGTGCAGCTGGCGCACCGCCTGGGCCTGACGGTCACCGCGGAGTGCGTGGAGACGTCGGGCCAGGCGGAGCGGCTGCGCCGGATCGGCTGCGACACCGGACAGGGCTGGCTCTACTCACGTGCGGTCGCCCCGGAGCGCATCGCCGAACTGATCGGCACCCGGGCGCTGGAGGTCTGAGCCGGGCGGCCGGGCGGCCGCGCCGGACCTCGTCAGCCGAGGACGGGCAGGCCGTACGCGTCCGCGATCAGCTCGTAGGACCGCAGCCGGGCCTCGCCGCTGTGGGCGTTGGCAGTGATCATCAGTTCGTCGGCGCCGGTGCGCTTGGCCAGGTCGTCGAGGCCCGCGCGGACCTCGTCCGCGGTGCCGTGGACGATGTTGACGAGCCAGCTGTCGACGAACTCGCGCTCCATCGGGCTGAAGGCGTACGCCTCCGCCTCTTCGGGCGTCGGGACGAGGCCGGGACGGCCGGAGCGCAGGCGCAGCATCGACAGGGCCCCGGTCAGGACCTGGCGGCGGGCCTCGCGCTCCTCGTCGGCGGCCAGGGCGGCGACGCCGATCAGGGCGTACGGGGCGTCGAGCACCGCGGACGGCTTGAACGACTCCCGGTACAGGTCGAGGGCCGGCACGGTGTTCTGGGCCGAGAAGTGGTGGGCGAACGCGAAGGGCAGGCCGAGGACGCCGGCCAGCCGGGCGCTGAAGCCGGAGGAGCCCAGCAGCCAGATCGGGGGACGGGCCGCGGACTGGACGCCGCCGTCCGAGGTGGCCTGCACCGGTCCGGGGACCGCGTGGATACGGGCGTAGGGGTGCCCGTCCGGGAAGTCGTCGTCCAGGAACCGGGTCAGCTCGGCGAGCTGCTGCGGGAAGTCTTCGGCCCCCTCGTTGAGACGCTCGGTGCGGCGCAGCGCCGCTGCCGTGGCGCCGTCGGTGCCGGGGGCACGGCCGAGGCCGAGGTCGACGCGGCCGGGGGCCATCGCCTCCAGGGTGCCGAACTGCTCGGCGATGACCAGGGGTGCGTGGTTGGGCAGCATCACGCCGCCGGAGCCGAGCCTGATGCGCTCGGTGTGGGCGGCCAGGTGCGCGAGGATGACGGCCGGGGACGACGAGGCCACACCCGGCATGGAGTGGTGCTCCGCCACCCAGTAGCGGTGGAAGCCGCGGCTCTCGGCGAGCCTGGCGATGTCGACGCCGGTGCGCAGGGCCTGGGTCGCTGTCCGGCCCTGGCCCACGGTCACCAGGTCGAGCACGGAGAGGGGCACGGAGGCCGTTCCGCCTGCGGTGCCGCGAATCTCGTCGCCTTGGTTCTCATCCACGTGTTCGACCTCTCCCGGTACTTCTGTGCGTATCGGGAGGTACGAACAGGAGGATGGCTCCGCTTATTCCCCCGCCGCTCCCCCGCGACTCACTCCCGCACCTCGATGCCCCGGTGCTCGGCGGCCCCGAGCGGGGGCTCACGGGTGGCGAAGAGCGTGCCGAGCGTCGGCGCCCAGACCCGGCGGTCGGCCAGCCGGAGACCCTCCCAGACCGCGACCTGGTTCGCCGTGAGGACCGGCTTTCCGACGAGTTCCTCCAGCTCGGGGATGTGGGCCGTGGTGTGCAGCGCGTTGTCCGGGAGCAGCACCACCTCGGCGTCGGGATGGTCCCCGGCCACGGCCAGTTCCTTCACCCGCTCCAGGCCCACGGTGGCGGCCTCGGCGGCGCTGATGATGCCGTTGCCCCGGGTCGCCGCCACTTCGATGCCGGCGGACCCGAGGAAGTCCGCGAAGAGCGCGGCCACGTCCTCGGGGTACGTCGCCGCGACCGCGACCCTGGTGGCCCCCAGCTCCCCCACGGCGTGGGTGAAGGCGAGGGACGTGCTGGACGCGGGCAGTCCCGCCGTCCTGGCGAGGGTCGCCACCTGTTCGTGGGCCCCGTCCCACCCGTAGGCGAAGCTGCCGCCGGTGCAGGCCCAGATCAGCGATTCGGCTCCCGCCAGCCGCAGTTCCTCGACTCCGGCGGCCAGGCGCTCGGGCGTGCCCGCCCCGCGCAGGGAGTCGGTACTGCGGGAGTCCTCGTCGATGTCCGTGTGGAACAGCGGCACTCTGATGTCGCTGTCGAGCATGATCTCGGTCCGCGGGAAGTCGTCCTCCGCGGCGTAGCCCGGGTAGAGAAGTCCTACGGTCGTCATGTCCATCCTTCCGGTGCGTCCGGATGTCCTGCTGCCGCCTCTCGGGCGCGCCCTGAAACCGCTGCCCCCGCCTGGGACAAGTATTCCTCCAATGACCGCACAACGGCGCCCGCAACAGGGCTGACCTGCGGCTTTCGTTGTCCTGTTGACGGCGGGGCGGCCGGGTGCGAGCGTGGTTGATCCTGATGCCCCAGCCTCTGATCCTCGTCCTTGACGCCGCCCCGGCGCCGCGCCTGGGCCGGCTCACCGGTCGGGCGCGCATCCGGTACGCCGACGGGCGCAGCCTCGTCCGGCAGCTGCCGGACGCGGATGTGCTGCTCGTCTGGGACTTCACCTCCGACGCCGTGCGCGAGGCCTGGCCGGGCGCGGGGCCGCGGCCCCGCTGGGTGCACACGGCGAGCGCCGGCGTCGACCGGCTCCTCTGCCCCGAGCTGGCCGCGTCCCCCACCGTCGTCACGAACGCGCGGGGCGTCTTCGAGCTTCCGATCGCGGAGTACGTGGCGGGTCTCGTGCTCGCGTTCGCGAAGGACCTCCCGCGCACGCTGGAGCTCCAGCGTGCGCGGCAGTGGCGCCACCGTGAGACCCGCCGGCTCGCCGGCAGCCGTGCGGTCGTCGTAGGCGCCGGCCCGGTCGGCCGGGAGATCATGCGGCTGCTGCACGGGCTCGGTGTCCAGGTGGCGCTCGTGGGGCGTACGGCACGGCGCACGATCCACGGCGTCGAGGACCTCGACCGGCTCGCGGCCGGTGCCGACTGGGTGATCTGCGCGGCTCCGCTGACAGCGTCGACGCACGGCATGTTCGACGCGCGGTTCTTCGGACTCCTCCAGCCCTCCGCCCGGTTCATCAACGTGGGACGCGGGCCGCTGGTCGTCGAGGAGGACCTGGCCGAGGCGCTGCGCAGGCGCTGGATCGCGGGTGCGGCGCTCGACGTGTTCCAGGAGGAACCGCTGGACCGGGAGAGCCCGCTGTGGGACGTACCGGAGCTGATCGTCTCCCCGCACATGAGCGGGGACACGGCCGGCTGGCGGGACCGGCTGGCCGAACAGTTCGTCTCGATGTACGAACGGTGGGCGGCCGGGGAGCCGTTGCCGAACATCGTGGACATACAACGCGGTTACGTCCCTTCCGAGGACATGCCCGCATGACGGCAGTCACGGGGCAGACCTCCCCCGGGGAGTACGCCCCGCATTCCCACCGTCGCGCTCCGCCCGCGACGAGACACGGGAAGGTCACCCTCCGGCCACTTTTCGGTTGCATGGCAGCGCTTCCTGCATAGACGTACGGGATCGGGCAGGCGCTCACCCTGTCCGGACTGTGCGACCCCTCCAGGAGATTGCGAACCATGGCTGACTTCCCGAACCTGTCCCGCCGGGGTTTCCTCAACCGATCGGCAGCCGTGGGCGGACTGCTCGTCGTTCCCGGTCTCCTCTCCGCGTGCAGCAAGACCGATGCCGGCTCCGTGGAGGGCGAGGGCGCGCTCGACAAGCTCCGCAAGCAGGGTTTCGTCCGGGTCGCGTACGCCAATGAGGCCCCGTACGGCTACCTGAAGGGCAAGGAACTCAAGGGCGAGGCCCCGACCTTGCACCGGGAGATATTCAAGGCACTCGGCGTCGACGAGCTGAAGCCCACCCTCTCGGAGTGGGACGGCCTGATCCCCGGCCTGCAGGCCGGGAAGTACGACGTGGTCAGCGCGGGCATGGCCATCACTCCCGAGCGCTGCGCCAACGCCATCTTCTCCGAACCGGAGTTCATCTCCCCCACCGCTCTGATGGTGAGGAAGGGCAACCCGAAGAAGCTCACCGACCTGGCGTCCGCGAAGGCCGCCGGAGTCACCGTCGGCGTGATGTCCGGTGCGGTCGAGGGCTCGTACGCCGAGGGCGCGGGCATCCCCGAGGGGAAGATCAAGACACTGCAGAAGCCGCAGGACGGCGCCGACGCCGTCAAGGGCGGCCGGATCGACGCGTTCCTGCTCACCGGCATCTCCCTGCGCTGGCTCGCGAAGACCAACCCGGACACCGAGGTCACCGAGGCCTTCGTGCCGGAACTGGACGGGAAGCAGCAGTTCTCCCCGGGCGGCGCGGTCTTCCGCCAGGGCAACGAGGACCTGCGGGACTCCTTCAACCGTGAGCTCAAGAAGATCGTCTCGGACAGGTCACGTTATGTGAGCCTGCTGCAGGAGTACGGCTTCGGGGCCACGGAGATCCCGCCGGCCACCCTGAAGACCGCCGATCTGTGCAAGGGCTGACGGGGCGGACCACACCGTATGAGTGACTTCTTCTCCACATTCCTCGATGAGCTGCCCCAGATCAGAGCGGGCCTGTGGGTGACGCTCGAGGCCACGGTCCTGGGCTCCCTGCTGGCCCTGCTCCTGTCGTTCGTCCTCGGCCTGGCTGCGGGCAGCAAGCTGCTCCCGGTGCGCGGTGTCTCCCGGATCGTCGTGGAGTTCTTCCGCGGCACCTCGCTCTACATCCAGCTGTTCTGGCTCTACTACGCGATGCCGCAGCTCACCGGGTACGAACTGACGCCTCTGCTCTGCGGGATCGTCGCCTTCGGGCTGAACTACGGCGCGTACGGCTCCGAGATCGTGCGCGGCGCGATCAACTCCGTTCCCCGCGCCCAGTACGAGGCCGCCGTGGCACTGAACATGAGCCCCACGCACCGGATGCGGAAGGTGATCCTGCCGCAGGCCTGGGTGCAGATGATCCCCTCCTTCACCAACCTGCTGATCCAGCTGCTGAAGTGCACCCCGCTGCTGTGGCTGATCTCCGCGGCCGACCTGATGACCGTGATCCAGCAGATCCGCGACCGCACCGGTGAGACCCTCACCGCGTACCTCACGCTGCTGGCCGTCTACTTCGTCCTCGCCTACGCACTGACCCTGCTGATGAACCTGCTGGAGCGGAGCGCCAAGCGGCGGCTCGGTCTGCACACCGGCGCGGGAAGCCTGCTCAGGACGCGCAGCGCGGAATCCGCCACGACCGTCGGAGGTACCCGGTGACCGCGTTCGACCGGGATGCCGTCGGGGACGCCCTGCCCCTGCTGCTCGAAGGGTTCAGGGTCACCCTCCTCGCGACCGTGCTCGGCACACTCGTGGCAGCGGTGCTCGGTCTGCTGATCGCGATCGCCGGGCGGGCCCCGTCCCGCCTCGTGACCGTGCCCGTGAAGGCGCTGATGGAGTTCATCCGCTCCACCCCGCTGCTGGTCCAACTGGTCGGCGCCGCAGCCCTCTTCACGTCGGTGGAGCCGCTGACCATAGGCATCGTGGTACTGGGCGTCCACTACGCCACGTACACCTCGGAGGTGTACCGGGCAGGGATCGACGGTGTGCCCAGGGGGCAGTGGGAGGCCTGCCGGGCACTCTCCATGACTCCCCGGCGGACCTGGCAGGCCGTGATCCTGCCGCAGGCGGTGCGCAACGTACTGCCCGCCCTCGGCAACTACGCGATCTCGATGTTCAAGGAGACCCCCTTCCTCGCCGTGATCACGGTGCAGGAAATGGTCTTCGAGGCCCGTAAGTACGGGGCCGACCACTTCGCGTACACCGAGGCGTTCACGCTCGCGGGACTGGTCTTCCTGGTCGCGAGCTACCCCACCTCGCTGCTGATGAGAAAGCTGGAGAAGCGCCTTGGCCACTGACTCTGCCCCCCTGAAGGAACCCGCGGACGCCGCTCCGGACTCCAGGACGACCGGCGTCGAACCGCTGGTCCGCTTCGACAAGGTCGTCAAGCGGTACGGCGACCACGTGGTCCTCGACGAGCTGGACTTCACCGTGCGGCGCGGCGAGCACGTCACGCTGATCGGGCCGAGCGGCTCCGGCAAGACCACCATCCTGCGGCTGCTGATGACGCTGGAGAAGGTCAGCGACGGCGTGATCTGGGTGGACGGCTCACCCCTGTCGCACACACGGACGCCGAACGGCTCGTTGAAGCCGGCGGGCGAGAAGCAGCTGCGCGAGTCCCGGAAGAAGATCGGGATGGTGTTCCAGCAGTTCAATCTCTTCCCGAACATGAAGGTGCTCCAGAACATCACCGAGGCGCCCGTCAACGTGCTGGGCGTGGACCGGGACGCGGCGGAGGCCAGGGCCCGTGAGCTGCTCGACCTGGTCGGCCTCTCCGGCAAGACCGACGCGCACCCCTCCCAGCTCTCCGGCGGCCAGCAGCAGCGGGTCGCCATCGCACGGGCGCTGGCCATGCAGCCGGAGATCCTGCTGCTCGACGAGGTGACGTCCGCGCTCGACCCGGAGCTGGTGGCGGGCGTGCTGGAGCTCCTCGGTGACATCGCGAGGGACACCGACATCACGATGCTCTGCGTGACCCATGAGATGAACTTCGCCCGGGACGTCTCGGAGAAGGTCCTGATGTTCGACGCGGGCCGTGTGGTGGAGTCCGGAACGCCGGAGAAAATCTTCTCCGATCCGGAGCACGAACGTACGCGCGAGTTCCTTAACGCGGTCCTGTGACCTTGCTGTTGATGCCCCGACAATGACTCTGACATATGCCGGAGGAGTGCGCCCCAGCTGACAGGGCCGGGGCGCACCCATCAACTCGTCAACAGCCCATCCGAATGCGCCTCTTGGCGGCTATCGTGGGGCAAAAGCTTGCGGTCACAACCTGGTAGGGGGAAACCGTGGCGTTGAAGCCCGAGCCGAAGGCGCCGTTCCACTCGGTGCAGTACGCCCTGCGTGTGCTCGAATCCGTGTCCACACACGGCGGCGGTGTGACCGACGCACAGATCTCCCGCGAGACGGGGCTGCCCGTCGGCCACCTCTCCTCCCTGCTCCTGATGCTGCGCCGCGAGGGGTACGTCGAGCAGGTCGCCGACGGTGCGTACATCATCGGCGCCTCACTCATCGAGCTCGGTTCCGGCGTGGCCACCCGCAGGCAGGCCCTGGAGGCCAAGCTCCAGCAGACGCTCGTGCAGCTGCGGGACTCGGTGGGTGCGGCGGTCTACATCAGCCGGTACGTCGACGGGGAGATCCGGGTCACGCAGATGGCCGACGGACCCCGTACGCCCGCCGTCAACGAGTGGGTGGACTTCCGGTCGGCGGCACACGCCAGCGCGATCGGCAAGTGCCTGCTGACGCAGCTCGACCAGAACGGCCGGCGCGACCATCTGTCGCGGCACCGGATCGCCCGGCTCACCTCGCGGACCATCACGAGCGAGAAGGTGCTCTTCTCCAAGCTGGACAGCCAGCCGGCGACGGTACCGATGCTCGATCTGCAGGAGTACGCGGTGGGCACGGTGTGCGCGGCGGTCCCCCTGACGGCGGGCTCGTCGGCGGGGTGCCTGGCGCTGTCGCTGCCGATCGAGGACGCGCACCGGCTGCGGTCCGCGGCGGCCACGCTGAACCGGCGGGCGGCGCCCGTGCTCCTGTCGCTGGCGCTCTGATCTCCGGTCCGGTGCGGGGTCCAGGGGCGCCCCGGGATCGTTCTTGTCCTCAATCGCCGGACGGGCTTGAAGTGTGCCCGGACGGGCTTGAAGCGCGCCCGTCCGGCCTTGAGGACGGAACCCCGCGCTAGAGGACCAGCCACACCGTCGTGTCCGGGGGCAGGGTGCCGTCCGCGAGCGGGCCGCTGGCGAGCAGGACCTCCGCGCCCGGGGGCAGCGCGACCGGCTCCGCCGAGACGTTCAGCAGGCAGCGGAATCCGCCGGGCCCCCGGTCGAAGCACACCGTCCCCGCGCCCGCCTCCACCCACGTCAGTGACTCCGGCAGAGGCACCAGGCGTTCGCGGCGCAACGCCAGCGCGGCACGGTAGAGGGCGAGGAAGGACTCCGGGTCCGTGTGCTGGGCCGCCACGCTGAGGGCGGACCAGGACTCCGGCTGCGGCAGCCAGGGGGCCGCGGACCCGTCCGGTGAGAAGCCCAGCGAGGGGCCCGGTCCCCACGGCAGCGGGATCCGGCACCCGTCGCGCCCCCGGTCGGCCCCGTCCGAGCGGACGAACGTGGGGTCCTGGATCAGCGCGTCCGGCAGGTCCTGCACCTCCGGCAGGCCCAGCTCGTCGCCCTGGTACACGTACACCCCGCCGGGCAGCGCCAGCGTCAGCAGTGCCGCCGCCCGCGCCCGGCGGCGGCCCAGGACCGGATCGCTCGGGTCGAGCAGCCGCTTGTCCCCCATGTCGAACGAGGTGTCCGCCCGCCCGTACCGCGTGACGTGCCGGATCGTGTCGTGGTTGGAGAGCACCCAGGTGGGCGGCGCCGCCACGGGTGCGTGACCGGCGAGGGTCTCCTCGACGACACGGCGCAGCGCGTCCGCGTCCCACGCACAGCACAGGAAGTCGAAGTTGAACGCCGAGTGGAGCTCGTCCGGGCGCAGGTAGCGCGCCGACTGCTCGGGCGTCGGCAGCCAGACCTCGCCGACGAACGTGCGCTCGCCGTCGTACTCGTCGAGGATCTTGCGCCAGGAACGGTAGATGTCGTGGACCGCGTCGCAGTCCTGGTAGGGCAGGTCCGTGACGTCCGGGTCGGGGCCGACGTCCGGCAGGCCCGGCTTCTTCTCCAGGCCGTGGGCCACGTCGATACGGAACCCGTCGACGCCCCGGTCCAGCCAGAACCGCAGGATGTCCTCGAACTCGGCCCGAATCTCCGGGTGTTCCCAGTTCAGGTCCGGCTGCTCGGGCGCGAACATGTGCAGGTACCAGGACCCGGCGCTGCCGTCCGCCTCCGTCACCCGCGTCCAGGCGCTGCCGCCGAAGTAGGAGGTCCAGTCATTGGGCGGCAGTTCGCCGCTCTCCCCGCGGCCGGGGACGAACCAGAAGCGTTCCCGCTCCGGCGATCCCGGGCCCGCCGCGAGCGCGTCGCGGAACCAGACGTGCTGGTCGGAGCAGTGGTTGGGCACCAGGTCGACCAGGACGCGCAGCCCGTGGTCATGGGCCGCGACGACGAGCTGTTCGGCCTCGGCGAGGGTGCCGAAGAGCGGGTCGATGTCGCGGTAGTCCGCCACGTCGTAGCCGCCGTCGGCCATGGGCGAGGTGTACCAGGGGGTGAACCACAGGGCGTCGACGCCGAGTTCGCGCAGGTACGGCAGGCGGCTGCGGACTCCGGCGAGGTCGCCGGTGCCGTCGCCGTCGCCGTCGGCGAAGCTGCGTACGTAGATCTGGTAGATCGCGGCGTGCCGCCACCAGTGGGTGGTCACTGAGACTCCTTGCTCGGTTCGTGAAAGGCGGTGCGGGCCCGCGTCAGGGCGGGCCCGCACCGGTCGTCGGGCTACCAGCCGGCGTTGCCGGCACCCCGGGTGATCGTGAAGCCGCCTGCACCGGACAGGCCGCCCGCGGACGCGCCGCTCACGGTCACGCGGGAGAAGGTCCCGGCGCCCGCGGAGTTGATCTCGATGCCGTAGGAACCGGCCTTGTCGATCCTCAGACCGTCGACGGTGAGTGCGGCCACGTTCTTCTGCCAGGAGACGAGGAGGCCGCTGTAGGTGCTGTCGAGGATCTCGTTGTCCTTGACGAGGACGGGTGCGGTGATGTCGGAGGAGTCGGCGTAGATCCACAGGGCGCCGAGCTTGCTCTGCCAGTTGGGTTCGTAACCGCCCGTCCGGGTCAGGGTGTTGCGCTGGACGGAGGTCGTTCCGCTGAAGGGCACCGGGGCGAAGCGGCTGCTGATCGCGATGCCGGAGGAGCCGGTGACCGTGTCGGCGAGGACGTTGTCCTCGACCCGGTTGCCGTGTCCGCCGTAGATGCCGACGGTGTTGGCGAGCATGGGGAGCTGCACGGTGTTGAACCGGAACGCGCTGTCGGTGACGGCCTGGGCCTCGGAGAACATCGCGAGCCCGTCGTCCCCGGTGTTGCGGACGCTGCTCTGGGAGACCTCGCTCGCCTTGGTGCCCTTGTGGAGGTTGACGCCGTCCGCGAAGGTGTCGCGGATGCGGAGTCCGGAGGCGTACAGGCCGTCGGTGGGGGCGTCGATCCAGAGGCCGACCTTGGTGTGCTGCATCCAGATGTTCGTCAGTGTGGACCCCTTGCCGAAGTCGCCCTCGATCGCGGCGTCGAAGGTGGCGTCGTCGCGGTAGGAGACGTCACCGGCGATCATCAGGTCCTGGACGTTGCTGGTGCCGCCGCGTCCGAAGAGCCCGCCCTTGCCGTTGCTGCCGCGCAGGACGGTGTGCCACTGGCCGGCGCCGCGCAGGTCTGCTCCGGCGAGGTTGATGTGCCCGGAGATGTTGTACGTGCCGGCGGGCAGCCACAGCCCCTTGCCCTGCGAGGTGGCTTTGGTGAGTGCCGAGTTGAGGGCGTTGGTGTCGTCGGTGGAGTCGCCCGGGGTGACACCGAGCGTGGTCGCGGAGACGAAGCCGGTGGACGGCATGGCGAGGGCGGCCGTCGCGGTCTCGGCCTCGACGAGGTCCAGGGTGTAGGAGGCGGCGGTGTCGCCCGCGTCCTTCTGGAACTTCAGCACGGTGCCGGCAGGGAGCGCGCCGGTCAGGAGGGTGCGGGTCTCGTCGAAGAAGTGGTGGCCCGAGCCCTGGGACGGGTTGTTGTTGTAGGGGTAGCCGCCGTACACCCAGCTGTACTTGGAGCTGAGGGGCAGGTCCCTGAGCTGGGTGCCGTTGGCGTAGACGCTGAGCGTGGTGTCGATACCGGTGCCCGCGGTGTTGTCCGGGACGGAGTAGCGCAGGGTCAGTGCGTTGGCGGGCTCGGTCAGGGTGAACTGCACGTATTCGCCGGTGGCGTCCAGGACGACGGCCCTGCGGCCGGACGCCTCGGACGGGACGGTGAGGTAGGTGCGGTCGGGGCCGATGGTGGTGGCGTTGGTGCTGCCGTTCTCCGCCTCGTACGTGGTGTACGGGAGGGTCGCGCCCCGGGTGCTGTTGGGCGTGGAGCCGGTGACTCCTATGCCGTCGAGCTGGAGGGTGCCGTTGTCACCGGATGCGGTGCGCAGGGTGAGGTGGTTGAGCGCGGCGCGCAGGGGGACGTCGGTGGCGGCGTTCTGCCAGGCGCCGCCGGTGCCGGGCAGGGTCAACCGGCGGACGGTGGTGCCGTTGGCGAGCAGGGTGACGGTGGAGGCCGTGGTGTCGGGGGTGCGGTAGCGCAGGGTCAGCGGGTAGGTGGCGGCGCTCGGGGCGTCGACCGCGAAGACGGCGCGGGCTCCGGCGGTGGTGAAGCCGGAGAGGTAGGCGCTGCCCTCGTAGCCGGTGGCCGCGGTGGCCCGCGCCGGGCCGCCGGAGACGAACGCGTCCTCGGCCTGGTGGGTCAGGGTGGTGGGGCCGGGGTCCGTGGGGGTGGCCGGAGTGTCCGCGGTGGCGTTGTCGATGTTGACGTTGCCGCTGTCGGCGGTGGTGAACGTCCAGGCGACGGTGTTGGCGCCCTTCGCGTAGGTCACCGGCTCCTCGCGCGTGGCCCAGGTTCCCCAGTTCGCCGTGGCCGGGAGGGCGACCTGGCGGACCTTGGCTCCGTTGACGTACAGGCTCAGCGTCATCGTGGCGGTGGTGCCGTTGGCGTACCGGAGGGTGAGGGTGCCGCCGCCGGCCGCTGCCGCCGTGACGTCGAAGGACACCGAGGCGGAGCCCTTGTTGGTGTCGGTGAAGCCGCCGACGAAGCCCGATCCGGTGTAGCCGCCGTGTTCGGTGGACACGGCGGCCCCGCCGGACAGCCGGGCCGACTCCGCTTCGAGCGTCGTGGGGGCCGCCTGCGCCGTCGCCGCCCCGTACAGCGTGGCGCCGAGCATCGACAGGAGCAGGGGGAGGATGAACCGTACGGCGTGGGAGCGCTTTCTTGGTGCAGGAGACACGGCTGGGTGTCCTTCCTGTGGGGGGATGGGTCGGGTCAGCCCTTGAGGCTGCCCGCGGTGAGGCCCGCGATGATGTGGCGCTGGAAGATCAGGAAGAGGACGAGCAGGGGAATGCTCGCCATGACCATTCCGGCCAGCAGCTGGTTGGCCGGCATGAACTCCGACAGCCGGTTGAGTGCCACGGTGATCGGCTGCTTCGCCTCGTCGGGGAGGACGAGCATCGGCCAGAGGAAGTCCTTCCACACGCCGACGACCGCGAAGATCGACACGACGGCGAGCACCGGCCGGGACAGCGGGAGGACCACCGAGACCAGGACCCTGAGCGTGCCGGCCCCGTCGATCCGTGCGGAGTCGAGGAGTTCGGCGGGTATCTGGTCGAAGAACCGTTTGAGGATGAAGATGTTGAAGGCGTTGGCGGCGGCGGGGAGCCATATCGCGAACGGCGTGTTGATCAGGTTGACGTGGAAGAGCGGCACGTCGACCACGGTCAGGTACGTCGGTACGAGCAGCGCGGACACCGGCAGCATGAGCGTCGCCAGCATCATGCCGAGGACGACGTTGCCGAGCAGCGGTCGGAGCTTGGACAGCGCGTACGCGGTGGACACGTCCACCAGGATCTGGGTCAGCCAGGCGCCGAGGGCCAGCACCAGGGTGTTGAGGAAGAACTGGCCGAGCCCGACGTTGGTCCAGGCTTCGGTGTAACTCTCCGGATGCCAGCTCTCGGGGAACAGCGTGGGGTTGGGGTCGGCGAGCTCGGAGGACGACTTCACCGCTCCCGTCGTCATCCAGTAGAGCGGGAGGACGAAGGCGATGGTGAAGCCGGTCAGGGTGGCGACGAGCACGAACCGGTAGAGGAGCCTGCCGGTGCGCCGGGTCATCTCGGCGGGTGCGATCAGTGTGCGTACGGGGGTTTCGGCAGCCATGGCAGCAGTCCTCTCAGCCCTTGCTCCGGGTCAGGCGCAGATAGACGACGGAGAAGAGGCCGAGGACCACGAAGAGCAGGGTGCTCATGGCGCTGGCCAGGCCGAAGTCGTTGTAGACGAAGGCGTAGCGGTAGAGGAGCAGGAGCACGGTGACGGTGGCGTCGTCGGGTCCGCCGCCGGTGAGGACGAAGGGTTCGACGAAGACCTGCATGGTGCCGATGATCTGGAGCAGCAGCGTGATCATCAGGATGAAGCGCATCTGCGGGATCGTGACGTGCCACAGACGCTGCCGGATCGACGCGCCGTCGAGCTCGGCCGCCTCGTACAGCTCGCCGGGGATGCCGCCGAGCGCCGCCAGGTAGATCAGGGTGGTGGTGCCCATGTTGGCCCAGGTGGAGACGAGGACCAGGGAGACCATCGCAAGGTTCTCCGACTCCAGCCACTGCTGGGCCGGCAGGTGGAAGACCTCCAGCGCGCTGTTGAACAGGCCTGGGCCCGGGTCGTAGAACCAGCGCCAGAGCAGCATGGTGACGATCGGCGGCAGCATGACCGGCAGATAGACGGTCATGCGCAGGTACGGGCGTCCGTGCCGCAGTTCGTTCAGGACGACGGCGGTGGCGAACGGGGCGGCGAAGCCGAACACGAGGGCGAGCAGGGTGAAGTAGCCGGTGTTCTGCCAGGCGGTCAGGAACAGCGGGTCGTCGAACAGGCGCCGGAAGTTGTCCAGGCCCACCCACCGGGCGGGTTCGGCGAAGGTGACCTGCTGGAAGCCGAGCAGGACGCCGCGCACGATCGGGTACCAGGAGAAGAGCGCGAAGCAGAGGACTCCGGCGGCCAGGAAGAGGTACGCGACCAGGTTCTCGCGCACCGCCCGGCCGAGGCGGGAGTTTCCCGCCCCGGCCCCCGTCCCCGCCCCGGCCCCCGTCCGACCCCCGGCCCCCGTCCGCACGCCGGCCGGGGGCCGGGGTGCGGACGGCGGCGCGTCCTCGTCGGCGCTCTTCGCCGCGGCGGAGGAGAGCTGCTGGGCGGGCACGTCACTTCACCGGGGCGAGGATGACGTCGGCCTTCTTCGCCGCCTCCGCCAGGAGGGCGTCGATGTCCGCGTCCTCCTTGGTCAGCACGGACTGCATGACCCCGTCGAGGACCGTGTAGAGCTGCTGGGCGTTGGGCGGCTCGACCTTGGTCTCCACCTGCGCGTTGCGTTCGACGAACGGCCGGTAGTTCCCCACCGGGGTGTTGGCGTACTCCGCGCGGATCTCGTCGACCTTCGCCTGCGTCTCACCGGCGAACAGCCTCGGCTGCGGCAGCCCGATGGGGACGCCGTCGGCCTTGGCCCGCTTGCTGTCCACCGCCTCGCGCTCGGGGCTCCTCAGGTACTTCCACTGGACCCACTGGAG
This sequence comes from Streptomyces sp. NBC_00887, assembly GCF_045207585.1. Lineage (NCBI taxonomy): Bacteria > Bacillati > Actinomycetota > Actinomycetes > Kitasatosporales > Streptomycetaceae > Streptomyces > Streptomyces sp. NBC_00887. Next base: position 7,011,946 of record NZ_CP108788.1, on the reverse strand, counting down.
TCCGGCCCTGATCTTCTCCGGGGATGCCTTCGGGTTGAACATGAAGCCGTCGCCGCCACCGAGGGTCGCGTTGCCCGGCAGTGCCGCCAGGCCGTACTCCTCGTACTCCCGCTCGAACTGCTTGACGATGGTGGGGATGTTGTCGGGGCCTGCCATGTACATCCCGAGCTTCCCGGCGCCCATCATCTTCTGGACGTCGGCTATCTCCAGGAGCTGGCGGGTGCCCATGCTCCTGTCGGTCCAGCGCATGTCGTGCAGCGCCTGGAGTGCCCTGCGTCCCGCATCGCTGTTGAACGCCGCCTTCCACCTGCCGTCCTGCCTGCTCGCGACATCGCCGCCCATGGAGTAGATCCACGAGGTGAGGTGCCAGCCGCCCTGGTTGTTCTTGCTGTAGTCGGCGTACCCGACCGTGCCGTCACCGAGGGCACTGATCTTCTTGGCGGCCGTGCGCACCTCCTCCCAGGTGGCCGGGGGCTTGTCGGGGTCGAGTCCGGCCTTCGTGAACAGGGCGCGGTTGTAGAGCAGGCCCAGCGAGTAGTTGCCGGTGGGAAGGCCGTAGGTCTTGCCGTCGGCGTCCTTGAAGACCTTCATCAGCGCCGGGTCGATGTCCTTGAAGTACGGCACGTCCCCGACGTACGTGCTGATGTCGGCCGCCTGACGGCGTTCGATCAGTCCGGCGGGGTCGGTGAAGTAGACGTAGTACACGTCCTCGAGCTGGCCGCCCGCGAGCTTGGCCGCGAAGGTCTTGGGGTCCATCTGGCCCTCGCGGGCGTCGATCTTGATCTTCGGGTGGCTCTTCTCGAACGCCTTGACGTCCTCCGCGAAGTTCTTGCGGTCGACCGGCTGCGTCTTGGCCGGCATGCCGTTCACGACGACCGTGACCACACCGTTCTTGTCCACACCGGAGGACGAGGGAGCGGAGCCGCCGCAGGCCGTGAGCGCGAGGGCCAGAGCGACGGCGGTCGCCGAACCGAGAACCTGACGTCTGCTGATGCCGGGCATGCCATCCATGCGAATCGTGCCTTCCTCGAGGTCCACTGCGGGGCTGTCGGACCCCGAGCACTGAGCTGCGCTGAAGGTAGAAGCCGGTTACGCAAGAAGTCAATGCATTTACGCAAGAAATTAATGTCGGTGGCTTGCGCGAGAAACACGACAGGGACTCCCCCGCGAGCCCCCGCCGGCTCAGCGGGGCCGGGCGGCCGTGGAGCCCCGGACGATGAGCTCGGTGTCGAACATCATCAGGTCGTTTGCGCCCGCATGGCCGTCGATCTGCGTCGTGAGCGAGGCGACCACCGCCGAGGCCATCGCCAGGATCGGCTGCCGCGCGGTGGTCAGCGGCGGGTCCGTGGCCACCATGAACGGGGAATCGTCGAAGCCCACCACGGAGAGGTCCCGCGGCACGGACACCCCCTGGCGGCGGGCTCCCCGCACCGCTCCGAGTGCGAGTGCGTCGCTGGCGCAAACGATGCCGGTGACCCCTTCGGCCAGCAGCCGGGGCAGCGCGGTGGCACCGCCCTCCATGGTGAACAGCGCATGGGCGACCCGTCGCCGCCACTCGTCCGGGGCGACACCCCGGCGTGCACAGAAGGCGGCGAAACCGGCGAGCTTCCTGGCCGAGGGGACGTGCCCCACCGGGCCGAGGATCATGCCGATCCGTTCGTGTCCCAGGGCCGCGAGATGGGTCAGCGCCTGGTCCGCGGCGAGAGCGTCGTCCACCCTGACCTGGGCGACGCCGAGGTTCTCGTCCGCAGCGTTGAGCAGCACCATCGGAACCTTGCGTTCCCGCAGTACACGGCCGTGTTCCGGGCCGGCGTCGGCATAGCTGGCGCCGATGAACACGATGCCGCCGATGTTCTGCTGGAGCAGCATCTCGATGTAGTGGGCCTCGGAGACGCCGTCGGCGGTCCGGGTGCAGAGCACGGGTATGAGCCCTCGCTTGTTGAGGAGCCCGCACAGGGCCTCGGCGAACGCGGAGAAGATCGGATTCTGCAGATCCGGTACGACCAGGCCGATCAGTGCGGCCCGTTCGGCGCGGTAGCGGAGCGGGCGCTCGATGCCGCACACGTCCAGCGCGCTCAGCACCGCCTCGCGGGTCGTGCTCGCCACATCGGGACTGCCGTTGAGGACACGGCTGACCGTCGCCTCGCTGACACCCGCGTACTCGGCCACCTGAGAGAGTCGTCGTTTCGTCACGGGACTCACCCTACAAAGAACTACGCAAAAATAAAGATCACTTACGAAAGAAACTGACTTCGTCTGCGGGAGCGGCTCCGGGCCGTGGGAGACGGGGCCACGAGGGGTGACGCGGGCACGTGTCACCAGCACCCCTGAGGACCAGGTATTATTTTCGAGTCACCAGGCGCCGTTAGCTCAGTTGGTTAGAGCAGCTGACTCTTAATCAGCGGGTCCGGGGTTCGAGTCCCTGACGGCGCACAGACAACACAGTGGGCGGTTTCCGTAAACGGAGACCGCCCACTGCGCTTTGTGCTGCCGGTTACCCGGCTACGCCTCAGAACTGGACATCGGAGCACGCGTAGAACGCGTTGGTGGTGTCCGCGACGTTCCAGACGGCCAGGATGATGTGCTTCCCGGTCTTCTGGGTGGGGATGGTGCCCTGGTGGGTCAGCGTGGCCGGGGGCTGCTGGTTCCCGTAGGGCACCGTCATGAAGGGCTGCGACTCCAGCGCGGCCCTGGTGAGCGGCTGGCTGGAGTTCCAGCCGTTCTTGGTGATGTAGTACCGGAAGTCGGACGTGGAGTGACGTGCGGTGAACTGCCAGCGGAAGCTGTAGCCCTGCCCGCCGGTGACCTTGGTGGCGGGCCAGGCGCCGCCACGGGGGTCGTCGAGCTGGGCGAACTGACCGTTCCCGCCGGAACAGATCTTGCCGTCCGCCGGTCCTGCCGCCGGGAAGCCCTTCGGGCCCTCGACGCTCTGCGGCTCCCACTGGATGTTTCCGCAGTTGGTGACGGTGCCGTTGGCACAGAGCTTCTGCCGGCTGATGGGGGAATCCGTGTAGCCGTGGCTACTGGCACTGCCGGTCGCGAACATGGAGACGCCCGCTATCGCAAGGCCGATGACGGCCGCGCTTGCCCTTTTCCGCATGCTGTGTCGCTCCTAGAGAACGTGGGGGATGTTCCGGGGGCTCTTGCTGCGCGCAAGTTGTGCGGTCTAGACCAAGTCCCAGATTATTGACGAGGCATGAACATGTCCAGACCAATGTGGGAACGGTTTCGGCCACCGCCGCCCGGCCCCCGGAGCCCGTCAGGCCCCTTCCCCGCAGCTGCGACCGGTGTAGAAGGCCACCGTCAGATCCCTGACCAGGGCCTTGTGTTCGTAGGCATCGAGCTCGACGATGCCGCGCGAGGTCAGCCGCCGGACGGTGTCGTCCACCGCGTCGACCACGGAGGTCAGCACGCCGTCCCGGTGCTTGGCGTCGATGGCCGCCACCCGGCACCGCTGCATCGCCGCCGCGACCTCCGGGGCGTACTCGATCCCGGTCGGCTGCGCGGAGTACACCTCGATGCCCACCGGCACGCAGTCCGCCTTCAGCATCCGGGTCAGCGCGTCGCCGACGGTCTCGGCGTCGCGCAGGGTGCGGGTCTCCTCGTGGAAGGCGTCGGCGGGCAGCTGCGAGAGTACGCGCGCGAGCGCCGCCTCCACCTGGTCCCGCAGGTACTGCTCGTGGTCCGCGACACCGAACGCGGCCCGCACGGTGTCCTTGATCCGCCAGACGACGAGGACGACGACGCGCAGGGCGGTCCCGCTCGCGTCCACGGCGGGCAGCGGCTCACTGCGCCAGTGCCGCAGCCGTACGTCGACGCGGCGGCGCAGCAGGATCGGGGAGACCCAGATCAGACCGGTGCGCCGGGCGGTCCCCCGGTACTCGCCGAACAGGGTGAGCACCGAGGCGTACCCGACCCGGCCGCGTCCGAGACCGCAGAGCGCGAAGAGCACCACGGTCGCCAGCAGCGCGAGCAGCGCCCAGCTCCCGGTACCGATGCCGTCGTACGGGCGGGCGCCGATCCCGAGACGGCCGGCCACGGCGGTGGGCAGTGCGCCGGTCCACCAGAGCAGGGCGAGTCCGGCGCCGGTTCCCGCCGCCGCCGTGAGCAGCGCGGTCCACCCGGGGAGCACGGGCCCGGGCCGCTCGGCGAGCTTCGGATCGGCGAGGGGTGCGGGCCGGGTGGGCGCCTGCTCCTGGGGCGAACGCGGCACGGGCGGCCGCCGGACACCGGGGCGTCGCACCGCGACACGGGCGCCGGCACCGACACCGACACCGAGGCCGGTGCCGATGCCGGTGGCCTTGCTGTCGTGGCCGTCGTGGCTGTCGTCGTCACGGAAGAGGAGGTGTACGGGGATGGGTGCGGTCGTCTCGTTGGCGATGACGGACTGCCGTCGGCCTGCCCCCCACCACACATCCGGGTCCCCGCTGTCCTCGGCTCCTTCCGGGGCGTGGGCCGAGTCCCACCACCCGGGCCTTGCACCGCCGTCGCCCATCCGGTCCCACTCCCCCGGCGCGCCGTCGGCGAGGACCGCCCCGTTCACCCCGGCACTCCGGCTCATCGGGGTGGACACCCCGAACACCGCACCCGGAACCGTCTCGGGCGGGAGTTCGTGCCGGACCTCGGTCTCCGTCTTGGTCTTGGTCTCGGTCTCGGTCTCGGTCTCCGTCTCGGTCTCGGCCTCCGTCTCGGTCCTGGGATCCAGGCCGAGATCCGGGTCTTGGTCCGTCGGGCCGCCCTCTCCGGGGCCCGCCACGACAGCCGTCGCCCCCGGATCCTGCGACACCACGGCCCCCGAGTCCTCCACGACGACCACCGGGGCGAGATCCGGAACCGGAGCCGGGTCCGGCTCGACGGCAAGCGCCTGATCAGTGACGGGGACGACGGCTGGGCCGGCCCCCCACGCCCCGCCCGCGCCGGGTCCGGGCACCACACCCACACCCGCACCCACCCCCGTCGGCAACGGCTCGGCAGTCACCGCGCCCCACCCGCCCGCATCCCCCGGCACGTCCCGCGCACCGGTCGCGGGCGCCTCGGCCTGCGCCGGGCACCCCGTCGGCGACTCGTCCGGCCCGGGGCCCCGCACCGCCCCGGGCACGGCAACACCCGGCGCAACACCGGGCACCGGTACCGCGCCCGGCTCGTCGCACCCGGCTGCCGCCGGCCCCCCGGCCCACTCGTTCTCCGTGGATCGCATTCCAGCCTCCGTCATGTCCGTTCCGTTCCCACACCGCCGCTGCCGTGTCTCCGCCGTCACGCGAAGAGCCGCCGCCAGGTCTCCGGCCCCGGATATCCGTCGGCCACGCCCCCGCGCCAGCCCTGGGCCCGCTGGAACGCCTCCACGTTGCGGCGGTCCGCCTCCGTCCACTTCCGGCCGGGGCCCGTCACGTACTGCGCGCCGTATCCCTTCGCCACCAGCTGGGTGCCGAGCCTGAGGACATGGCTGTTGGACTGTCCCGGCCTGAATACGCCGCGCCCGGGATACGCCGGGGTCGTGCTGGGGCTGCCGCCCGATCCTGCGGCGGGAATCCTGCGCCCGTTGCCCTTGACCAGCAGCTTCCAGGTGTCCGGGCCGGGGATGCCGTCCGCCTCCTTGCCCTTCCATCCCTGCGCCTTCTGGAACGTCTGCGTGGCGCGCCTGTCCGCGCCGCTCCAGCGCGGCCCGGCGCCCTGCTCGTAGAAGCGCTTGCCACCCTGGGCGATGAGCATCTTCCCGAGCTGGGTCACATACGCGTTGCCGGCCCCGGCACCGAACTTCTTCACCCCGGGGAACGCGGTACCCGACCCGCTGCCGCTCGTTCCACTTGTGAGGCCGTTATGGCGGTACGCCACGTACTTGGAGGAGTTGCTCCAGTACGCCATGGGCGTCGTCGCCTTGCGGGTGTGCGGGCGGGTCTGCTCGTAGGCGAGGTAGTGACTGTGCGTGCTGTCGCTCCAGCCGCCGAAGATCGTGACGTGCGAGCCCACCGCGGGGTCGGCCAGGTTGTGGAAGAGCAGCATGTCGCCGGGCTGCAGATCGGCCCGGGAGATCTTCGTCCCGAACGAGGCGAGGCTGCCGGTCCACTCGTTGCCGCCGAGGTTCCAGGCCATGGACACATAGCCGGAGCAGTCCTGCCGGTAGCCGTCGGACCAGTACTTCTCCATGTGGTAGGGGACCTTTGAGGACACCCACTTCTTGGCGCGGTCCATGATGGCGGTCCGGGTCGTCGCGCGTGGCACGGAGTCGGGCCCGGACGGAGGCCCTGGTGAGCCGGTGCCGTTCAGGGGCCCGACCGAGCCCTGCGGGGTGACGGGCTGGGGGTCCGCGGCCCCGCCGGCCCCCGTACCCCGGTGGGCCAGGGACGCCGCCTCGGCCGCCCCGCAGGTCAGGACCATTCCGGCCGCGGTGACCAGCACCAGCGCGCGTCGCGCACCGTGGGCGGCCGGGTGGCCGCCGTACCTCACCGGCAGCGCGGCGGCGGCGCGCCGCTGCTGGGCGCACCCGGCGCAGCCGCAGTCGATGGCGGGTTCGTACTCCTCGAAGACCGGCACAGTCATGCCACTCCCTCTTCCCCTCCGCAACCGTCAGATCTTCCGTGTCTCAACTGCACGACAGACATTTCTCATGTTGACGGACCAAAGGGAAAAAACGACCATCCGACAGGCCGTACCGGCCGGGAATCGGTCAGGAGCACTCCGGCGGATCGGGTAGAGTTCTCCAGGTCAGCAGGCGCCGTTAGCTCAGTTGGTTAGAGCAGCTGACTCTTAATCAGCGGGTCCGGGGTTCGAGTCCCTGACGGCGCACGCAACAGCAAGGCCCCCTCACCGAGCGTGAGGGGGCCTTGTTCGTATACCCGGGGGCAGGGCGGTTCCGTGGCGCTGCCAACCACTTCCGCACGCCCCTTCACACACGCCACCCAAATCGTGCGTATGCCCGGTAAACAGCCTGTTTCACCCTTGCGATCACGCCACAGGTCGGACAACCTGTCCTGGTGCCGTCGTCTCCAAAGAGGCTTCGGACCCATGCAGTTGAGACGACGGAAGCAAGCATTCCGGTTGCTTTGCCCGCGGGGTGGGGGCCCCGCTCAGGCGCTGATGCCGAGGAGGCATCATGCAACCGGAAGGGTTCCATTCCATGTCTGTGTGGACGGTGACCCTTCACAGAGTGCGGACGTGGTGAACGAGGGGACCCGGCCGCTGACGAAATGACCGATCAACCACGCAGACGGCTTGCGTGCGGGGGGATGACCATGACGTCGACGCCGCCAGGCGACCGGCACGACAACGACCCTTCCCGGACGACACAGCTGCGGATACCGCCGCAGCTGCGCACCGGGGGATCACGGCGGCGCACGAAGAAGGCGCTGCCGCGCTACGACTACGAGCACTACAGCCGGCTCGCCGGGCCCCTGACCCAGCCCGACCCGACCCGGCCGTACACGGTCCAGTACCGCTCGCTCCTCTCGCAGGAGCCGCACCGGATCCGCGCGGCCCTGCTGCTCGGCGCGGCACCGCTCCTCTCGCTCGGCATGTTCGCCTGGCTGATGCAGCCCGAGCACTGGACCGAGCGCGACCCGAACCTCAAGAACGACACGCTGCTCATCCTCGACGTCGTCATGCTCGTCTCGATCGGCCTGATCGAGCTCTTCCGCACGATGAACGTCCTGTCGAACGCGCACGCGACGCTGGTGGCCCGTGACCCGGTCCCCGTCGTCCCGGAGACCGGCACCCGGGTCGCCTTCCTCACCTCCTTCGTCCCGGGCAAGGAGCCCCTGGAGATGGTGACGAAGACGCTCGAGGCAGCGGTGAAGATCAGGCACCGCGGGCTGATGCACGTCTGGCTGCTGGACGAGGGCGACGACCCCGCGGTGAAGGAGGTCTGCGCCCGGCTCGGGGTGCACCACTTCTCCCGCAAGGGCGTCGCGCACTGGAACCAGGCCAAGGGCCCGCACCGCGCCAAGACCAAGCACGGCAACTACAACGCCTGGCTCGACGCACACGGCGACGCCTACGACTTCTTCGCGTCCGTGGACACCGACCACATCCCGCTGCCCAACTACCTGGAGCGGATGCTCGGCTACTTCCGCGACCCGGACATCGGCTTCGTCATCGGTCCGCAGGTCTACGGCAACTACGACACGTTCGTCACGAAGGCCGCGGAGTCCCAGCAGTTCCTCTTCCACGCGCTGATCCAGCGCGCCGGCAACCGCTACGGCTCACCCATGTTCGTCGGCACGAGCAACGCCGTACGGATCTCGGCCCTCAAGCAGATCGGCGGTCTGTACGACTCGATCACCGAGGACATGGCCACCGGCTTCGAGATCCACCGCCACCGCAACCCGCTCACCGGAAAGAAGTGGCGCTCCGTCTACACCCCGGACGTCCTGGCCGTCGGCGAGGGCCCGACCGCGTGGACGGACTTCTTCACCCAGCAGCTGCGCTGGTCCCGGGGAACGTACGAGACGATCCTCAAGCAGTACTGGAAGGGCTGGTTCTCGCTCCCCGCGGGCAAGCTCTTCAACTACACGATGATGATCATCTTCTATCCGATGTCCGCGATGAACTGGATCCTCGCGGCACTGAGCTGCGCCCTGTTCCTGGGCATGGGCGCCTCCGGTGTGCAGATCGACCCGGTGATCTGGATGATGCTGTACGGCAACGCCTCGGCGCTCCAGATCGGCCTCTACATCTGGAACCGCCGCCACAACGTCTCGCCGCACGAGCCCGAGGGCTCCGGCGGCCTGGCCGGCATGGTGATGTCCGCACTCTCCGCGCCGATCTACGCACGCTCGCTGATGGACGCCGTACTGCGCCGCAAGAGCTCGTTCGTGGTGACGCCCAAGGGCGACTCGTCCAGCCCCGACACCCTCTTCGGCACCTTCCGTATCCACCTGTTCTTCATCCTGGTCTTCGGCGGGTCGATCGCCGCGTCCTTCTTCAACGGGCACAACCACCCGGCCATGCTGACCTGGGCCTGCCTGGCCCTGCTGATCACCGCGGCACCGATCTTCGGCTGGCGGCACTCCGTCCGTGCCGCGAAGAAGAAGAAGAAGCGCCGGGGCGGCCCTGACACCCCCCGGCCGGAGCACGCTCCGCAGGAGCAGCCCACCTGGGCCGGGAACGACCAGACCATGCAGATCGCCCTTGGGGGACGTAAACAATGAAGTACCGTCCGAGCCGCCGTACCCGCCGTCTGGCGATCAGTACGGCGGTGGTTCTGGCGCTCGCGGGCGCGAACGGTCCGTGGCTGTACCGCGTCGGCACCGAGCGCTACCACGAGTACACGATCAACAAGCCGGAGTACAAGGCGGAGAACGGCCACTGGGACTTCCTGGACATCCCCTCCGAGTACCGGATCAACACGATCCACGCGGCGCTTCTGCACACCGGCAAGGTGCTGCTCGTCGCGGGCTCGGGGAACAACCAGAAGAACTTCGACGCGAAGAGCTTCCGCTCCGTGCTGTGGGACCCGAAGGCGAACACGTACAAGAACATCCCGACGCCCAAGGACATGTTCTGCGCGGGCCACACGCAACTGCCCGACGGCAAGCTCCTCATAGCCGGCGGCACGAAGCAGTACGAGAAGCTCGAGGGTGACGTCACCAAGGCCGGCGGCCTGATGATCGTCCACAACGAGGACCCCGACAAGCCGATCACGCTGCCCGCGGGCACCCGCTTCACGGGCAAGGAGAACGGCCGGACGTTCGTCACCAAGGACCCGGTGCTCGTGGAGAAGGCCACCAAGGTCTTCGACAAGCAGACCGGTGCCTTCCTGCGCAACGACCCGGGGCTGGGCCGGATCTACGTCGAGGCGCAGAAGTCCGGTGCGAAGTACGAGACGGGCACCGAGGACAACTACCGGATCGCGGGCCTGTCGGGCTCCGACACCCGGAACGTATACGGGATCGCGCAGAAGCTGGCCCTGGACAAGAAGGACTTCCAGGGCATCAAGGAGGCCTACGAGTTCGATCCGGTGGCGGAGAAGTACATCACCGTCGACCCGATGAACGAGGCCCGCTGGTACCCCACGCTGACCACGCTCAAGAACGGCAAGGTCCTCGCGCTCTCCGGCCTGGACGAGATCGGGCAGATAGTCCCCGGCAAGGACGAGGTCTACGACCCGAAGACCAAGGAGTGGGAGTACACCGGCATCGTCCGGAAGTTCCCCACCTACCCGGCGGTCTTCCTGCTGAACAGCGGCAAGCTCTTCTACTCCGGCTCCAACGCCGGCTACGGCCCCGCGAACGTCGGCCGCGCCCCCGGCATCTGGGACCTGGAGTCCAACAAGTTCGAGAAGATCCCCGGCCTCAGCGACCCGGACAAGATGGAGACGTCGGCGACCGTACGGCTCCCTCCCGCCCAGGACGAGAAGTTCATGGTGATCGGCGGCGGCGGCGTCGGCGAGTCGGAGAAGTCCAGCGAGAAGTCGCGGCTGGTCGACCTCCGGGAGGACGACCCCAGGTTCAAGGACGGCGCGTCACTGTCCGAGGGCACCCGCTACCCGAGCGCCTCCCTCCTCCCCGACGACTCCCTGCTGGTCACGGGCGGCTCCAACGATTATCGCGGGCGCGGCGGTTCGGACAGCCTGCAGGCCCGGCTGTACGACGCGAAGTCGGACACGTACAAGCGTGTCGCGGACCCGGCGGTGGGCCGCAACTACCACTCCGGCACGGTCCTGCTGCCCGACGGGCGGGTGATGATCTTCGGTTCGGACTCGCTCTACTCGGACGAGTCGAACACGCGGCCCGGCACGTTCGAGCAGCGCATCGAGATCTACACGCCGCCGTACCTGTACCGCGATGCCCGCCCGGAACTGACGGCCGGCCCGAAGCGGATCAAGCGGGGCGGCACGGGGCTGTTCACGACGCAGCACGCGTCCTCCATCGCCTCGGCGAAGCTGATGCGGCCGAGTGCGGTCACCCACGTCACGGACACGGACCAGCGGTCGATCGCGCTGGACCTGAAGAAGTCGGCGGACAGCGTCACGGTGACGGTCCCGAAGAACCGGGCACTGGTCCCGTCGGGCTGGTACATGCTCTTCGTCACGGACGACCAGGGCACGCCGTCCGAGGGCACCTGGGTCGAGGTCCCCTGAGGCCCCTCGCCCGAAGGCTCCCCGTGCGGCCGCGCAGGCCGCACGGGGCCCTCGGCTACTTCGTGTTGCGGGCCAGGCCCAGCGCGTAGTCGGCCCACCAGTCGCCCGCCTTGGGCCCGCCCTTGCAGTCGCCGTCCGACTCGCCCGGCCGTTTGACCCACAGGTACGCGTCGATCAGTTCGTCGCCCGTCTCGGTCGTCGGGGGCTCGCCCAGCGCCCGTCCCGGCGGGTTGCACCAGTTCTCGGCGGGGTCGCCGCCGTCGTACGGGCCGTTGCCGTTGCGGCTCGTGTCGATCACGAAGGGCTTGTTGCCCACCTTCGCGGACAGCTGCTTGCCGAACTCCGTGCTGGCCGCCGTCGTCTGGAAGTTGGACACGTTGACGGCGAAGCCGTCGGCTTCCGCGACGCCCGCCCGCTGCAGGGGTTGGAACAGCGCGTCGGGCGTCTGCCACCCCGCGTTGCCCGCGTCCACGTAGACCGTGGTGCCAGGCTGCTGCTTCAGCCGCACGACCGCGCCCTTCAGCAGGTCGTACCGCTCCTCGTGGAACTCCTGCGGGGTGCACCCGTCGACCAGGTGCAGCAGCGCGTCCGGTTCGAGGACGACCGTCGCCCGGCGGTCCCCGATGCCCTTGGCGACGCTCTCCACCCAGGCCCGGTACGTGTCGCCGTCCGCCGCCCCGCCCTTCGAGAACTGTCCGCAGTCCCGGTGCGGGATGTTGTACAGGACCAGCAGGGCGTCCCGGTCGGCCTTCTCGGCCGCCTCGGTGAAGCCCTTCGCCACCTCCTGCGGGTTCTCCGGACCGATCCACTCGCCCACCGGCTGCTCGGCGATCTTCCGGATCAGGTCGGCGTTCTTCTTGTCGCCGTCCTCCGCGTAGGAGGCCACCTGCTTCGCCGCGTTCCCGTCGGGGTTGACCCAGTACGGGTCGGTCCCCTTGGGCTGCTGGTCGACGGCGGTCGGCGCGTCCCTGTCCCCGTCATCGGACGAGGAGCATCCGGCGAGCAGCAGGACCACCCCGATCGCGGCTGCCGTACCGGCCCTCAGACCGGTCGTCCTCGCGCGCGTGCGCTCGTCGGACCGGCCGGTGTAACTGCCGTACATCCATTCCCCCTCGCAGCGATGCACTACCGGTCGGATCCATCCTGGCACAGCGCTCCGGGCGGTGGACGCCTCCTCCGGCCCCGGACGTCGCTCCAAAAACCCACTGGGCCGCGCCGGTCCCCCGCCCTACAGTGTCCTGCAGTGCGGACCACCGACCTCCCGTGCTGTGCCGGGCTTCTCCCGCAGTCCGGGCACCGCGGTCGAGGACCGGCCCGGCCGGCGACTCCGAGGGGGAGCGGGCCGCCGGCCGGGCCCGGTGTGCGTGCCGGGTCCCGCCTCAGGCGCTGCTCCTGGCCGCGCCGCGCTTCTCGCCCGTCAGATACGCCGAGACGACCACGTTGGCCGTGTACGCGTGGGACTTCCGGTCGTACGTGCCGCCGCAGGTGATCAGCCGGAGCTCCGCCCGCCCGTCTTCGCGGGGCCCGTAGGCCTTCTCGGCGTCGAAGCGTTCCCGGGTGACGACCTGTACGTCGTCGATGGTGAACTCGGCGACCGTCCCGTCGGACCGGCTCACCCGGATCTTCTCGCCGGGCCGGGCCGCGCTGAGCCCGTAGAAGACGGCCGGCTTCGTCTCGGTGTCGACGTGTCCGACGAAGAGCGCGGCGCCCTCGGTGCCGGGCTCGGTGCCGCTGTCGTACCAGCCGACGGTCTGCGGCATCTCGTACGGGGGCGGGTCGATGGCCCCCGAGGTGTCGAGGCCGCGTCCGACGACGGGTGCCTCGATCCCTATCGAGGGGATCTCGACCCGCTGCGGCGTGGCCCCGTCGAGGGGGTCGTGCGCCGGTGGCAGCGGTACGCCCAGGGGACGCCCCACCGCGGCGACGTCACCGGTCGTCGGCGCGGAGCTGCCGTCGGTGGCCTCACGGCCCCACAGCCACAGTCCCAGCAGGAGGACGGCCCACGCGACACCGGTCAGCAACCGCCCGGATCCTGCGGGGCGGTCGGAGGCCGGCATGTCAGTCCAGCGCCGAACGTCGGCGTCGCGCACTGCGGAACGCGACGGTCACGGCCGCTGCGGCGCCGAGGGCGAGCCCGATCACCGCGTGCCGGGTCCCGGGACCGCTCTGCTCGGTGCCGGCCTTCTCGGCGAGGGTCGCGGTGCCTCCGCCGCCGGCCCGGACGGGGGCGACGGGCGAGGGGCGGCTGTGGTGGACGACGGTGAAGGTGCCGGTCGCCTTGCCGTGGCCGTCCTTGCAGGTCACCCAGACCTCGTAGTCGTCGGGTGCGGCGTCGGAGCGGATCCGGGCCTCGGCGAAGAGGCCTTTGCCGTCGGCCGGTGCGAAGCGCGCTTCGGAGACGAAGGCTTCGGAGTTCCCCGTGGCGGACCTGCTCTTGCCGCAGGCGTCGACCCAGAGTTCGACCTCCCCGCCGGGGGAGACGGTGGACGGATTGACGGAGACCGATCCCTTGTGGTTCTCGGTCTCGGAATCGGCCGGTGCGGCGGACGCGGGCAGGGCTATGGCCGCGGCCGCCAGAGTGGCACAGAACGTGAGGGGCAGTGAGCGCATCGTAAACCTCCTGATGGCAGGTTCACCCGCGCCACTGCTCCCCGCATCCGCTGTGGGCCGGTCGGGTGGCCTCCGGCCCGGGACGGTTACTCCGCGGGCAGGTCGACGAGGTCGACCAGGTCCGCGATCGAGTCGACGACCGTGGACGGCCGGAACGGGTAGCGGTCCATGTCGGCGTGCGTGGTGAGCCCGGTGAGCACCAGGAACGTCTGCATTCCGGCCTCGAGACCGGCGAGCACGTCGGTGTCCATCCGGTCGCCGATCATGGCGGAGGTCTCGGAGTGGGCGCCGATCGCGTTGAGTCCGGTCCGCATCATGAGCGGATTGGGCTTGCCCGCGAAGTACGGGGCCTTGCCGGTGGCCTTGGTGATCAGCGCGGCGACGGAGCCGGTGGCGGGCAGCGGGCCCTCCGCGGACGGGCCGGTCTCGTCCGGGTTGGTGCAGATGAAGCGGGCCCCGCCGTTGATCAGCCGGATCGCCTTGGTGAGCGCCTCGAAGCTGTACGTACGCGTCTCGCCGAGCACCACGTAGTCGGGCTCGTGGTCGGTGAGGACGTAGCCGATGTCGTGCAGCGCGGTGGTGAGCCCCGCCTCGCCGATGACGTACGCGGTGCCCTGCGGCCGCTGGTCGTCCAGGAACTGGGCGGTGGCCAGGGCCGAGGTCCAGATGTTCGCCACCGGCACGTCCAGGCCCATGCGCTTGAGGCGGGCGTGCAGGTCGCGGGCCGTGTAGATGGAGTTGTTGGTCAGGACCAGGAACGGCAGTCCGGACTCCCGCAGCCGCTTGATGAAGGCGTCGGCTCCGGGGATCGGCGTGCCTTCGTGGATCAGGACCCCGTCCATGTCGGTCAGCCAGGATTCGATCGGCTTGCGCTCTGCCATGGGACGGGCTCCTGCCGTACGCACTGTGCACTCGGGGTGCCGGACGCCGGCGGCACCGCGTTGTGCAGCGCCGACGTCCTTGATTTTAGGGTGCCGGTCCGACCGGGCGGAACTCTCGGGTCAGGAGGAACTGATCTTGACCCCGTCGACGACCCGGTACCGGTTGTTGCCCGCCGTGGAGCGGAACCGGACCTTGACGTCCGTGGCGCCGGACGGGACCTGGAGGGTGATCGTCTCGTCCTTGGCGACGGCGTCGGCGGTGTACGTCTCGCGGAGACGGGTGCGCCCCCGTTGTACGAGACGAGGACCTCTCCCTTCTGCGGGGCCTCCTGGCGAGGGTGGTGCAGCGCAGCACCGCCGTGATACCGCCGGTGACCGGCGTAGTACTTGGGGATGCGCCCGTGCTCCGGAATGCCGGATCGGATCGGTGCGCCGGGTGCCCGTTGTTCGGAAAGTCCACGGCCCGATGCCGGCAGACGCACATGAACTCGACATGGCGGTACCTGCGGGCAGGTCAGTCCCGCACCCTGCGGATCCTCCGGGCACCGGCCAGCGCCGCGACCCCGACGAGGAGGAGCGCGGCGGCCGTGAGCCCGGCCCCGGCGGCCCTGTCCTGTCCGGTGCGGGCCAGTTCGGGGAGCGGATTTCCGGCGGCGTCGCGGCGGGGGGTGTCCGTCCCGGTGCCGGTTTCCCTGTCGGTACCGGTTTCCTCATCGCCCGTGGCGGTGCCGGTTTCCCTGTCGGTACCGGTTTCCTCATCGCCTGCCCCGGTGCCGGCGTCCTGGTCGGTACCCGTCCCGGTGCCGGACTCCACGTCGGTGCCGCCGTCGATGTTCCCCTCGATGACCGTGAAGCTGTAGTCGTCCGACTCGCCGACCCAGTCCCCGTCACCGCCGCTCTTCTCCGCTCCCGACAGCCGCTGGACGACGGCCGCGTTGGCCGTGACCGGGCCGGGCACGGTGTCCGAGGTGAAGGCCATCCGGACCTGGACGGTGACCGTGCGCCCCGCCGCCACGGTGAAGCCGGGGAAGTCGTCGTCCTCGCCGCTGCCGAACACGCCGATCTGCTCGTGCCGTTCGGTGGTCTCCCAGGTCACGCGGTGCTGGGTGTCCGGATCGGAGCGCTCCGAGAACTCGAGCTGGATCTGGGACGGGGTGAGCGTACGGTCCCGGTCGGTGAGCACCAGTACGGGATGGATGGCGCGGCAGGTCTCGGACGTGCTGTTGGTCAGGTCGAGGTACCAGATGCCGTAGCCACCGCCGGACGCGTACGTGTCCGGACCGCCGTGGATCCGGGTCTCGATGGGGAAGTCCTCGGCGTCGGGCCGGCCGCAGACGGGCTGCCGGAGGCCGACGGCGGAGGCGAGGGCCTCCGGTGCGGCGCCCGCCTGCGTGCTGCCGAGGAGGACGGCGGGTACGGCGAATCCGGCCGCCAGCCCGAACGTCCCTAGAGTGGAGAAGACACGGCCGTCGCGCAGTCGTGCGGCTGGTTTGGGGGGCATGGACGGACACCCTTCGCTGCTCGCGAACGACCGGCTCGGGGGTGCCGGCTGCCGCGGACGACGCTGCCACGCACCTACGGGGGATGCCACCTCCCGGCGGGTAAATCCGCCCGTTCGGGCGGCGGAGTCCGCCCGAACAGCCCTGATCGGGGCCGTTCGGTGCTGCTCAGCCCTGGTCCCCGCCCTCGCCCACCCGGCCGAACACGGGCGCCAGGACCAGCTGGGCCGCCCCTTCGGCGACCGGGCGGTCGCCGCCGCCCGCGACGGTGACCGGTACCGGGGCGCCGGTGCCGTCCCGGCGGGCGCGCTCCTCGATCACGGCACGCACCCCTCGTACGTACGCGTCCTCGTCGGCGGCGACGGTGCGGCCGCCGAGGACCACCCGGTCGATGTCGAGCAGCCCGACGAGGTTGGCGGCGCCCGCCCCGAGGACCCGGGCCGCCTCGGCGATGTCACCGCGGGCCACGGCGGCCAGGCAGAGCGCCTCGATGCAGCCCCTCCCGCCGCAGCCGCACGGGGGGCCGTCGAGCTGGAGGGTCTGGTGGCCGAACTCCCCCGCACCGGTACGGGCTCCGCGGTGCACCGTCCCGCCGAGGACGATCCCGGCGCCGAGCCCGGTGCCCAGGTGCAGATACGCGAAGCCGGCCGCGCCGCGTTCGCGCAGGGCGAGGCCGAGGGCGGCGGCGTTGGTGTCCTTGTCGAGGACGACGGGCAGCCCGGTCCGCTCGGCGAGCGCGTCCCGCAGGGGGTAGCCGTCCCACTGCGGGAACCCGGTGACGCGGTGCAGTACGCCGGCCCGGTGGTCCAGGGGACCCGGCATCGCGACCCCCACGCCGAAGACCGGCCGGTCCTGGGTCCAGGGCGCCCCTGCCCGTACCGTCTCCACCGCACGGGCCGCGGTCGCGACGACCTCGGCGGCCGGAGCGCCGAGGTCGAGAGGGGTGGTCCGGGTGCCGACCGGGGTGCCGGACAGATCGACCAGGACGGCTGTCAGTTCGTCACGGTCCAGGTGGAGCCCGACGGCGTACCCCGCGTCCGGAACCAGTCGCAGCACCGTACGGGGCTTGCCGCCCGTGGAGGCGAGATGACCGGCCTCGGCCGCCAGCCCCTCCGTGCGCAGCCTGCCGGTGATCTTGCTGACGGCCTGCGGGGTGAGTCCGGTGCGCTCGGCGAGCTCCAGCCTGCTGATCCCGCGCTCACCGGCCACGCGCAGCAGGTCGAGCACGAGCGAGGCGTTGTGGTGACGCAGGGTCGGCAGGTTCGCACCGCCGCCGCCCCTGGTGTTGCTCCTGTTCACCCGACCATTGTCCCTATGGCTTGCACTTTGGCAACAGCGTTGCTTAAGTGGTTTGCATGACTGCCAACGCTCCTCTCCGCGTCGGACTCGTCGGCTACGGCCTGGCGGGCTCCGTCTTCCACGCCCCGCTGATCGCCGCGACCGAGGGCCTCGCACTCGACACGGTCGTCACTTCGAACGAGGAGCGGCGGGCGCAGGCCCGCGCCGAGTTCCCCGGTGTGCGGTTCGCCGCCTCGCCCGACGAGCTCCTCTCGCGCGCGGACGAGCTGGACCTCGTCGTGATCGCCTCCCCGAACAGGACTCATGTCCCGATCGCGACGGCCGCGCTCGAGGCCGGCCTGTCCGTGGTCGTGGACAAGCCCCTCGCCGGTACCGCCGCCGAGGCCCGCGAGCTGGCGGCGCTGGCGGACGGCCGGGGGCTGCTGCTCTCGGTCTTCCAGAACCGTCGCTGGGACAACGACTTCCGCACGCTGGCGCAGCTGATCGAGGACGGCGAGCTCGGCGACGTGCTGCGCTTCGAGTCCCGTTTCGAGCGGTGGCGTCCGGAGCTGAAGGGCGGCTGGCGCGAGTCGGGCGACCCGGAGGAGATCGGCGGGCTGCTGTTCGACCTGGGCAGCCACGTCGTCGACCAGGCGCTCACCCTGTTCGGGCCCGCCGTGCAGGTGTACGCGGAGTCCGACGTGCGCCGGGCCGGTGCGGTGGCCGACGACGACACGTTCATCGCGATCACGCACACGAACGGCGTCCGTTCGCACCTGTACGTCAGTGCCACGACGGCCCAGCTGGGCCCGCGCTTCCGGGTGCTCGGCTCGAAGGCCGGCTATGTGAAGCACGGCCTGGACCCGCAGGAGGCCGCCCTGCGCGACGGTGTCCGCCCGTCGGCCGGCGAGCCCTGGGGCGAGGAGCCGGAGGAGCTGTGGGGCCGGCTCGGCGCCGGTGAGTCGCCGCTGACCGGCGGCGGCAAGCCGGTCCGTACGCTCCCGGGCGACTACCCCGCGTACTACGCGGCCGTCGCGGCGGCCCTGCGCGGCACCGGTGAGAACCCGGTGACCGCCCTGCAGGCCGCCGCGGCGCTGGACGTCCTGGAGGCGGCGCGCCGCTCGGCCCGCGAGGGCGTCTCGGTCACCCTTCTTCCCCACCACGACGAGGAGCAGCACGCATGAGCCCCAGCGCTCCGACCATTTCCGAGCTCATCGCGCAGGAGCGGCGTCTGACGCTGCCGCACTTCAGCTACGACGACGCGTACGCGCTGGGCGGTCTCCTCGTCGCGCTGGCCCGCGACCGGCACGCCCCGGTCGCGATCGACATCCGGCGCGGCGCGCAGCAGTTGTTCCATGCCGCGCTGCCGGGTTCGAGCGCGGACAACGACGCCTGGATCGACCGCAAGCGCAAGGTCGTGGAGCGGTACGGGGAGAGCTCCTACCTGGTGGGCACCCGCTTCCGGGCGAAGGGCACCACCTTCGAGGAGTCCTCGCGCCTGGACCCGGACACGTACGCGGCGCACGGCGGATCGTTCCCGATCTCTGTCGAGGGCGCGGGCGTGATCGGCTCGGTCACGGTCTCGGGCCTGCCCCAGGCCGAGGACCACGCCCTGGTGATCGAGGCCCTGGAACAGTTCGCCACCCGGCGCACGGCCTGACACAGGAAGCCCGTCCGGCGATCGCGGAAAACCGTCAGCCGGACGGGCCCTGCGACACCCCGCCCGGGGCCTACGCGTCCTTGAGCGCCTGCCGCTGCCGCCCCAGCCCCTCGACCTCGAGCTCCACGACATCCCCGGCCCGCAGATACGGCTTCGGCTCCGGCCGGCCCATCGCCACCCCCGCGGGCGTACCCGTGTTGATCACGTCCCCCGGGTACAGCGTCATGAAGTGGCTGAGGTAGCGCACGACCTCTCCCACCGGGAAGATCTGGGCCGCCGTCGTGCCGTCCTGCTTCAGCTCCCCGTTGACCCACAGCCTCAGCGGCAGCGCCTGCGGGTCGGGCACCTCGTCCGCCGTCACGAGCCACGGCCCCAGCGGGTTGAACGTCTCGCAGTTCTTGCCCTTGTCCCAGGTGCCGCCGCGCTCGATCTGGAACTCGCGCTCCGACACGTCGTGCGCCGTCGCGTACCCGGCGACATGGCCGAGTGCCTCCTCGGCGGAGTCCAGGTAGCGGGCGGTGCGGCCGATGACCACCGCGAGCTCGACCTCCCAGTCCATCTTGCGGCTGCCGCGCGGCACGAGCACCGTGTCCTCGGGCCCGACGACGGTGTCCGGAGCCTTGAAGAACAGGATCGGCTCCTCCGGGATCGCCGCACCCGTCTCGGCGGCGTGGTCGTGGTAGTTCAGCCCGATGCACACGATCTTGCCGATCCGGCCGACCGGGGGCCCGATCCGCAGCCCGTCCGCATCGAGCGGCGGCAGCACGTCGGGGGTCGCCGCCGCCTCCCGCACCCGGTCCAGCGCCGACGCGTCGCCGAGCAGCTCACCGTCGATGTCGGTGACGAGCCCGGAAAGGTCGCGCAGGGTGCCGTCACGGTCAAGCAGCGCGGGGCGTTCCGCTCCCGCCGTACCTACTCGAAGCAGTTTCAACGGTCCATCTCCCCTTGGTCGAGATCGAGCCCGCCGGTGGGTTGCGGCCAACGAAGAGCTTGGCTGATCCTCCAAGACATCCGATCACCCCGCAAGACCCTGTTCACTTACTGGGACCACGTCCGCAGGAGTCCTCCATGGATTCCGGGGCGCGCCGACTGGGCCTTCACCGGGTGGAGCGAGGGATCCGAGGGGCCCGCACGCCCTCCAACGGGTGAAGAGGAACGGTTCTCCGGCGGCCGTTGGAGTGGCGGTGAGCATCGCCCCACCAGTACGGGGGCAGCGTGGGACCGATCCCACTCCTTCTTCCAGAGGACTGCTTCCATGCGCCTTCGCCACACCGTCGCCGCCGCCCTCGGCGCCCTCACCCTCGTCGTCACCCTGCCGACCGCAGCCTCCGCCGCCACCGGTCAGTTCAGGTACACGTACGAGACCGACGAGGGCTACGAGGCGGTCGGCTTCCTGAACGACCCGCCGAGCGGCGAGTGCATCAACCTCCCCGGCGCCGACTCCGACGCGCTGCCGCCCGCGTACGCCCCGAAGAACCTCACGGACGCGACGGCCACCGTCTTCCTCACGGCCGACTGCGAGGGCGACGTGTACTACACGCTGCGTCCCGGCGGCGGCGCCTCGGACCGTCTGAAGGTCCGTTCCGTGGTCTTCGCCTGATCGAGCCCGCCGGCCCCCGCGGTCTGCTCACCTCAGAGCGCGGGGGCCGGCGCGGC
Source organism: Streptomyces sp. NBC_00887 (assembly GCF_045207585.1). NCBI lineage: Bacteria > Bacillati > Actinomycetota > Actinomycetes > Kitasatosporales > Streptomycetaceae > Streptomyces > Streptomyces sp. NBC_00887. The sequence goes on along the minus strand of NZ_CP108788.1, from coordinate 6,991,288 downwards.
CACCGTGGCCGGGGTGTCCCGGTAGAGGTACGCCCGCTCGATCGCGGTCCAGGTGGTGCTGGTGACGATGTACAGGGCCGCGGCCAGCGGCACGAAGGCCACGGAGAACAGCGTCAGGAACGACATCAGCGGCATCACCTTCGTCATCGCGCCCATGCCCGGCACCGGCTGCCCGTCGGGGCCGGTCGCGGGGGTCACCGGGTTCGCCGCCATCTGGCGCTTCGTGCGGCCGTAGTTGAACGTGGCGACGGCGGCGACGATCACGAAGAGTGCGAGGTAGACCAGCCCCTGCGTACCGAAGGGGCCGCCGTCGGCGAGCGCGTCGTGCCAGCGTTCGCCGAGAGGTGCGCCGAAGAGCTCGTGGCCGAGCAGCGAGTTCGGGTCTCCGCCGATGCTCCGGCTGGAGAAGAGGTGGTACAGCAGGAAGAAGGCCGGCATCTGGAGCAGGCTGGGCAGGCAGCCGGAGAACGGCGAGACCTTCTCCTTCGCGTGCAGCTCCATGAGCGCCTTCTGCATGCGCTCGGGGTTCTTCGCGTGCTTCTTGCGCAGCTCGGTGATCTGCGGCTGGAGCTTGGTGCGGGCCTTCTGCCCGCGCGCCGCGGCGCGCGACAGGGGGTGCACGGCCAGCCGTACGAGGGCGGTGAACAGGACGATCGCGGCGGCGGTGGACGCGGTCTGGAAGAGCGGCTGGAGCAGATCGGCGAGCGCGCCGACCAGGCTCGCGAAGGCGGACATGAAAGCGGACATGGGTGAGCCCTCCGGGGGTCTCGTCGTGCCGGGAAGAGTGGAACTCGGCAGGACGACCCGCGCGGGGAGTACGAGGAGGAACTGCTCCCTACGCGGCCGTCAGGAGGACGGACCCGGGCGCTCGGGGCCTGGTGCGCCCCCTGGCGTCGGGATCCCGCTGCGGAAGGAACGCGGTGCGCTTCTCCCTGTCGCGCATCGCGGTGCGCACCCGGGTGCGGGGCACGGGGACCGCGCAGCGTGCGCTGATGACGGAGCAGACGAGGAGCGCCGATCCGGCTGCGGCGGTGGCGGCGAGCGCGACCGCGGCGGAGAAGCTGCCGCCGTCGGCGAGCAGGACCTCGGTGAGGAACAGGACGAGGAACGCGGCGGGCCGGAGCAGTCGGGCGACCGTACGACGCAGACGGTTCATGTCGTTCATCGGTCCCTCCTCCTCCTTGTCGTGCGGCGCGTGCGCGCCTGGCCCGGTCTGTCCTGCTGGTCCTTCATGTCCCCCAGCCGTTATACACGATCGGCCTCACGACCCGCCTCGAGCGGCTGAGGGATCCTGCCGGGCGGGAGCGGGGCACGGGCCGTCCGGATTCGCCGGGCGCCGCCTGCGCTGTGGCCTCCACCACGGCTCCATCCGTTGCTCTCTCCCCCGGCCCCTGTACCGCAGTACGGTGTGGTTCATGCGCCCCGACACGCCTGCCGACCACACCACCGAAGCCGAGCGCCTGCTCCGCACCGCGGCGCAGTACCCCGAGGACCACGAGCCGCTGTTCCTCCAGGCCGCGGCCCACCTGGAGCTCGCCGGCGACCGCGCCCGCGCCGCCACTCTGTACGACGAGCTGCTCGCGTCCTCCGAAACCGCCGTCGACAACCCGCATCTGGTCAAAGCGCTCAAAGCGGCCAACCTCTGGGAGTACGGCCACGAGGCGGAGGCCCGCGCGATCATCGACGGCATCCGCGCCGCCGGACCGCTCGACGCGGCGCCGTGGGAGATCATCGCGGAGACGCTCGAGGCCCACGACGAGCTGGAGTCGGCCCACGACTTCTTCTCGGCCGCGCTGAAGCTCCTGCTGTCTCCGGGCGAGGAGGTGCCGTACGCCACCCAGTCGCTGCTGACCGGACGCCACCGGGTGCGCAGGCTGATGGGGGTCGGTCACGACGCGTGGGACGAGCTGGCCGACACGCTCCACACGGCGGCCGTGCCGCTCGACGAACTCCACGACCCGAAGCGTCTGTGGGCCCTGGGCTCCTCGGATCCGGGCGAGCTGCGGGCGGAGATCAACCGCATCCGCGCCGAGCTGGGCACCTACCGCACGGCGCTCTCCCGCCCGTTCCCCGTAGCGGTGCTGCACTGGCCCGAGGACGAGCTGCGTGAGCTGCTCACCGCCTACCCGGAGCTGACCCAGGAGTACCTCAGCCACGCCGACCACCTGGGACGCCTGGAAGCCGCCCTGCGGGACCTGCACGCCACGGGTACCCCGAATCTCGGCATCGTCACGGGCACGGTCCCCTCGTACGAGGCGTTCGCCGCGTCGGAGGCCGCCTCCCCGTCCGACCCGGACCTGCTCCCCCAGTACGCCACCACCCTCGCGGCCCGAGGCCGTGCGGTCCCGTGGCCCCCGGCACGCAGTGCGGCGTGCTGGTGCGGCTCGGCGCGCACGTACCGGGAGTGCCACGGCGCGGCGTGACGTGCTCGCGCCCCCGCCCGTTCACTTGCCCGCGAAGGCGTCCCGCAGGTCGGCGTCCAGCTCGGTGGCCGCCGCGTCGCTGTCCGGCGACCTGGCGGCCAGCAGTGCGTGCACATGGGACTGCAGTACGTGGGTGAACGCCCCGTAGTACGGGGTGCGCGGGCGCTGCACCGCCTCGTTCAGTGCCGCGCTCAGGGTCCGTCTGTACGCGTCGCGCGCCGACGCCCCCTGGTCCTTCCGGGCACCCTCTCCCGACGGAGCCGGCGTCCCGGTCGGCGTGGCCGCGGTACCCGCCGCCTCCGGCGAGTCCCCGGCGGTCCGCAGCGCGGCGGCCACCCGGGGCCAGCAGGGCCATCGGGAGTCGTTGGAGTACGCGGAGGCCCGGGTCGCGGCGAAGCCCGCGTCGAGCAGACAGCGCTCGCTCTCCCTCGAGGTCAGGAACGTGACGAGTTCGCGGGCGTTCTCGGCGCGGGGCGAGTCCGCGGTGACGGCGAGGTTCTGCCCGCCGAGCACGGCGAAGCCCGGCAGCCGGTTCACCGAGTACGCCTCGGGTGGCAGCAGTGCCTTCAGCGCCCCGTACACGTAGGGCCAGTGGCGCATGAACACGGCGCGTCCTGCGGCGAAGTCGGTGAGTGCCGCCGTCTCGTCCGAGGAGAGGGCGGCGGGCTGGATCCGGCCGAGTCGGGCGCGGTCGAGCAGTTCGTCGAGCCCCTTCTTCAGCTTCTCGGGGCTCGACGTGTAGCGGCCTTCGCTGTCGGCGAGTTCGACGCCCGCACTGGCGAAGGCCTCGATGGCGTTGGCGGTCAGCCCCTCGTACTGCTTCAGCTGGGTGGTCCAGCCGGCGCGGTCGTCCGTGCGGTCCGGGCTGAGCGCGAGGGTTCCCACGGAGGCGTAGAGATCGTCCCATCTCCAGGCGGCGGTGGGCTGCCGGCCGGTCTGGATTCCGGCGGCCGTCAGCAGGTCGGGGCGGTAGTAGAGGAGGCCGACGTCCGTGTTGAACGGCCGGGCGTAGGAGCGGCTCTTCCAGACCGTCGTCGCGTGGACCCGCTTGATGAAGTCGAGATCGACGGCGTCGGCACCGTCGTCGTCACCACTGCCGCTGCCTGTGCCGGTGCCTGTGCCGGTGCCGGTGCCGGGCATCGGGCTGATGAGTCCGGCCTCGGCGAATTCGGGGATCCAGGTGATGTCGAGGTTCACCACGTCGTAGCGGGCACTGCCGGACTGGAGCGCGCCGAGGAGTTGACTGCGCTGCTGGTCGGCGCCGCCGGGCAGTTCGACGAGTTTGGCCTGCTGGGACTTGTTCTCGGGCCTGCGGTTCCACTCCTCTATGAGCTGCTGCCGTACGCCCCCGGATCCGGTGACGTCGAGCCCGCTGGCGACGACGATGGGCCCTCGCGCCTCGCCCTTCCCGTCGGGCGGGGGTGTGTCGTCGGAGCCTCCCGTACAGGCGGCGCACGCGAGGGAGAGCAGACAGGCGACCGCGGCGACGGCGCGGGCGGCGGGCCGCCGATACTGACGGTTCGTCACCTGGCGTCTCCTGTTCCGGTCTTGGCGACTTCCGCCGCCAACTCGGTCGGAATGTCGTCGGCCGGGTCCAGGCAGCGCCCGCCGGTCGCCTCGGTGAGCCGCTCGCCGAACCTGCCGGCCGAGCAGCCGCCGCTCTGCAGCGAGACCGCCACGATCCTCACGGGAGGCCCCTGCCGGGCGTCCGCGAGCAGCCGGTCCCGCTCCTTCTTCCCGATGGCGGCGGAGTCCTCGTCGTCGGTGACCAGGACGAGGAGCCGCGGCTGTTCGTCGTCGGTGGACCCTCCGCGCAGGGTGGCGAGGGCGTCGCGCAGCCCGTCCGCGATCCGGGCGTGGCGATCGGCGGTCCCGGCCGCGGCGACGGCCCGCCGCGCGCTGTCGCGCTGCCCGGCGTCCCGGGCGTTCGGCCCGAACGGCACCACGTCCGTGGCCCGCTTCCCCTCCCGCACGGCCAGTGACCACACGCCGTACGTGTCCTTGGCACCCAGCGACCCCATCGAACGCGTCACCAGTTCCTTGGCCCGTCCTGTTCCGTCCCAGACCCGCTTGTCCGCCATCGAGGTCGAGTTGTCCAGGAGGTAAAGGACCCGTCCCGGCCCGAGGGCCTCCCTGTAGCGGCGCAGGGTGTCGCTCAGCGAGGCGGCCGTGACCGTGCTCGTGCCGGCCGGCGGGAGCTGCTCCCGTACGGCTTCCTCGTTGGCGTCCGCCGTGAGCGGCGAGGCATCGGCGGGCGGGGCGGGGCTGCCGTCCTTGCCCAGACCGCGGAAACCCTCGTCGGTGAACAGCTTCTGCGCGTCGGGGTCCTCGGCCAGCCACGTGTGGAAGTCCGTCACCGCAGTCCTGCGCGCGTCGGCGTCCCGGCCCGCGTCGTCCCAGGTGACCCGGATGAACGGCAGGTCCAGGACCGGTACGTCGGACGGGTACTGGGCGGTGCGGCCGTCCAGGGTGTCCGTCGCGCAGGACGGGTGGCCGGGGTCCGTGGGGCGCAGGTTGAACTGCGCCATGGTCTGCTCCGGTACGAGGACGGCGGCCCTGTCCTCCAGGGCGTTGCGGGACCCGTCGGCCAGGGCGCACATCAGCTCCCTGGCGGTGGAGGGCATCGGCCGCAGCGCCTGGGCCATGCCCTGCTCGAGCACCGACGCGGGCCCGGAGCCCTCGGACGCGTACAGGGCCCCGGTCGACAGCAGGGCCCCCTCCGTGCCCTCCGGGTCGGGCCGCAGTACGGCGACCGGCTCCTTCTGCGCCCCCCGCAGCGCGGAGATGATCGAGCCGAGCGGGGTACCGGTCTGTACGGCCTTCGCCAGCGGCATGGTGTACGGCACGGCGAGGACCATCGGGGTGAACGCGAGGGGGCCGAGCGGCTCCAGCGTCACGACGCTGTTCCCGGCGCCCTCGTCGGAACCGGCTGCCCTCGCCGAGGCGGAGGCTGCAGCGGTGCCTCCGGCGGCGCCGCTCTCCCCCGTGTCCGTCGCCCGCTGCCACGCACTCCCGGCGGCCGGAATCCAGATGTCCGGCTGGGCGCCGAGGTCCCGTTGGGGCCGCAGGCAGTCGCCCGACGCGGGGCAGGCGGCGGGCGGCTCCTGCCAGAGCGAGGAGGACCGGAAGGCCGCCACGGCGTCCGTGGCCTTGGCGTCGTACACGGTGATGTTGGTGGCCCGGCAGTCGGCGCCCCCTTCCCGCTGCCGCTTCGGGTAGGCGTCGGCGGCCCGCTGGACGGTGGAACGGATGTCGGGGTCGGCGAGGACGCGCAGCTCCAGGGGCGGCGCACAGGAGGTGGATCCGCCCGGTGGAAGGCCCGTGAGGAGCCAGGCGCCCCCTCCGGCGAGTACGGCAACGCCCGTGAGAACGAGGGTGGTTGTGCGGGTCGTGCGGCGGGCCCGCACCAGGAGCCGGCGGCCCACGACAGCGGCTGAGGGCAGTCGCCGCCGCCGGGGCTCCGGCGGAGCGACCGGGGGCGAAGGCCGTGGCGGGGGCGGCGGGGAAGGCGGCGGCGGTGCGTCTCCCGTGAGGGCGAGCACCACATCGTCGCCGTGCCGCCGCTCCTCCGGAATCCACGGGTGCCCGTCGACGGCTTTGAGCGGTGCCATCGCCTCGCGTATCCCCGTGACGACGCGGGTGAACGTCGCCGGCTCGGGCCCGGCGGTGGACCCGGTCAGCAGGCGGTGCAGAGCCGCGGTGAACTCCGTACCGGTGGCGGGGTCGCCGGGCGGGATCTCCACGCCCGGCTCCGCCGCGGTGAGCAGGGCGAAGTTCTGGCCGACGGCAGGGGTGAACGAGGAGAGCGCGTTGCCCGCGAAGCAGCAGTCGAGGATGACGACCACCCACTCGGCGCGGGCGTTGCGCAACTCGGGCATGACGTCGTCCCGCCAGGACAGGGTGTCCACGAAGGGGTGGTGCCGGTCCCGGGTGACGCGCGAGTCGGTGAACATCAGGTTGAGGTCGCTGCCGTCGGGGCGCACGATGCCGTGCCCCGCGAAGTAGACGATCAGCAGGCCGGTCACCTCGTCGCGGGCAGCGCCGAGCGCCGCACGCACCTGGAGCGGATGGACGGCCCCGGACCCGTCCGGCTCCCCGGCTTCCGGAACGATGACGAGATCCGCCGGATCCAGCACCCCGGTGCCTTCGGCGGTCAGTGCCTCGGCCATGAGGCGAAGGCTGTGCCGCACAGCCGGCAGGTCGTTCCGGTTACCGGTGTAGGTCTCCACCCCGACGAGCACGGCGCGGTGCCGCTCGGCTCTGTTCTCCTCGCCGCGCGCGTTGTACGGCGGCACGGCGGCTAGACCTCTCCGGGCTCGTCGCCGCGCGCTCCGTTCCGCCCGCCGGACTCGGGCCCCGCTTCCGGCGGGCCGTCACGATCGGTGTCACGGGCGGTGTCACGGCCGAGGCCCGAGCCGGGCCCCGAGTCCGGCCCGTCGAGGGTGACGCGCGGCGTCTCCTCGGGGTCGGCGAACCTGCGCCGGTTGCGCAGCCAGGTCTCCACGGACCGCCACGCGTTCTCCGAGACGGAGCGGGCCACCTCGACGGAGACGACAAGGATGATGTCCTGGATCAGCTCCCCGCTCATGCCCTCGGTCTGGGTGAGCGAGTCCTTCCGCCCCACGCCGAGCTCGTGCCGCTCCCGCGCCTCTTCGAGCGCGGGCGCGCTCTTCAGCCAGGTGTGGAGCGCTTCGAGGTCGTCCCTGCGGGTGTGGGTACCGCTGACGCTGATCCGTAACTCGACCGTTTCCCCGCTCCGTCCGGGCTCCTGCCCGCCTGCTTGCGCCCCGTCTGTCATGCGCTCTGCCCCCATCGGCACCGTTGCCGCCGCCCCGCGATGCAGCGATCCTGAAGCGATTCACTGAACACACGAGTATTTCACGCGGGTTGACACAGGGCACCCCTTTGTACCCACTCCACTCACGAGCCGTGCGGCAGCGGAACCCCCCACCCGGGACAACCGCGTCCGGCGCCGCGCCGGGCGGGCTCGGACAGGCTCAGGCGGACTCGGGCGGCAGTGCCTGCTCGGCCCAGACGGTCTTGCCCTCGGGCGCGTACCGGGCACCCCAGTGGCTGGCGAGCTGGGAGATGATGAAGAGGCCCCGCCCGCCCTCGTCGACCGTCCGGGCATGGCGCAGGTGCGGAGCCACGGGGCTCGTGTCGCGGATCTCGCACGTCAGTCCACGGTCGAGGATGAGACGCAGTTCCAGCGGCGGACTGCCGTAGCGCACCGCGTTGGTCACGAGTTCGCTGACGATGAGCTCGGCCGCGTAGCGCGCGTCCTCGTCGAGGTTCCAGTCGGCGAGCTTCCGCGTCGTCAGACGGCGGGCCGCCGCGGGGGCCGACTTGTCGTGCGGAAGCTCCCACGCGGCGAAACGGTCCGCGGGCATGCCCTGGGTCCGCGCCAGGAGCAGGGTGGCTCCCTGGAGGTCGAGCGTGTCGGGCAGCGCGTACGCGGCCGCGTCGCACAGCTCCTGCAGGAGGCGCTCGGGGTGAGCGAGCACGCGGCGCAGGGCGCCGGTCGAGGACTCGGCATGGCTCTGCATCGCCCGGCTGTAGAACGCCAGCATGCTGCCCTCGCTCAGCGTGAACGAGGAGGTCGCGAACGGTGCCTGCTCGGGGGAACCGAGCGACGGTCCCTCGGGCAGCCCGACCACCGACGCGGAGCCGTCCGGGCCGATCACGAGCGGGGCCGGATGCCCGGCCGACGCGACCGTGCACGTACGGCTGAACGGGTCGTACGTGGCGTACACACAGGTCGCCGCGAGCGGGCTCCTGTGCAGCGGGTCGACGAGCGGCAGCTCCGCGCGCTCCTGCGCCAGTCGGCGCGAGGTGTCGTACAGGCGCGCGAGCAGCTCGTCCGGCTCCAGATCGAGTGCGGCGAGCGCGTTGACGACGGTGCGCAGCTGGCCCATGGTGGTGGCCGCGTGGATGCCGCCCTCGGCCACCTCCCCGATGACCATTCCCGTGCGGGCACCGGACAGGGCGATCGTGTCGAACCAGCAGCCGCTTCCTCCACCGGGCATCAGCAGATGGGCCGTCTCGACACCGGTCCGTGTTGCCGGGTGCCGGGGAAGGAGCCTGCGCTGGAGGGTGCTGGCGATGGTGTGCTCGTGCACGTAGCGGCGGGCGTTGTCGATGCTGAGGGCGCTCCGCGAGGCAAGTGTCGAGACGACCGGGAGGTCTTCGTCGCGGAACGGTTCGGAGTCGTTGCACCGGTAGAGGCTCACCATGCCCAGGATCGCTCCGCGCAAGGTCAGCGGTGCCACCAGGAGGGTGTGGGCGCCGACCGAACGGATCGAGCGGGCACGCGCGAGGTCGGCGTCGGCCCACGGGGCGTCCTTCAGGGGGACCAGGCGCGGCTGGAGATCGGACAGCACCCGCGCGTAGGGCGTACCCGGCGCGACGGCCCGCACGTCTCCCACCGGGTGGGCCGGATCGGTGCTGTTGCCGCTGGCGGCGGCACGGCGCAGCGGAATCCCGGGGGCCAGCGGGAACGGAAAGGGGTCTTCGCCGCGCAGCACCCCGTCGACGACCTCGACCACGGCGATGTCCGCGTAGTCGGGTACGAGTGCGTCGACGAGTTCGTGGCAGGTGGCCTCGACATCGAGCGTCCGCCCCACGCGGTGACGGACCGAGGACAGCGCCGCCTCCCGGGCCTTCGACCGCTCCCGATCGGTGGCGTCGACCACGGCCACCCCGACCCCCAGTGCCTCCCCCTGACGGTCCTGCAGCCGGAACGCCGACAGGGACAGGATGCGCAGGCCCGCCGATCCGTCGGCCGGCCGGGCCCGGAACGAACGCTCCGCGCCGTCGCCGTCGCCGTGCAGCGCCTCACGTACGAAGGCCTCCACACCCTCCGCGTCCACGAAGCCGCACACCTCGGCGAACGACCGCCCGCGAAGCCGCGCGACGACGGCCTCGTCCTCGGACGGACCACTGACGCGCATGACGTGGAGCTGCGGGTCGAGCGCGAGGACGCGCACCTTCGACTGCGTGAAGAGTGCTTCCAGTACGGCCGGTCCCACTTCGTCCTTGCCGGGCCCCCCGCCACCCGTGTCGGGCCAGATGCCCCAGCCGCCCTGCGGCCCCGGCAGCGGCTGCAGCCGCAGGGAGGGTCCCCGTCCGGCGCCCGCCTCCCGCAGCACCCCGCCGCCGAGAACCGCCATGACGTGCTGTCCCACCGCGGTGGCGGCCGTGAGGCCGAAACGCTGCTCGGCGCGGCTGCTCCACCCGGTGACCACTCCGGCGCTGTCCACGACCATCAGGGGCGTGTCAGCCATCAACCCAGCTCCTTCGCCCCCTTCACGGGACCCGGGAGCGGGCCTCCGTACACCGACACCGACGCCCCCAGGATCTGCCCCCTGCCCGACGCCCGCGACCGGAGCCTGGGCCGGACGCGGTACGGGCCCACCCATCGGAATCGGAAAGGTTGACCCGGGCCACCGATCACTTTCGGGCGCGGCCGCAGTCATAGACGCAACAGAACGCAACCTCACCCGACGGCATACGAAAACGAAGAGGACGCAACGACATGACCGAACCGGTAAAGGGTCCCGCGAGCTACTTCCCGTCGATCGAGAAGAAGCACGGCCGCCCGATCGCGGAGTGGAAGGACCTCATCCGCACCTCACCCCTGGCCAAGCACATGGAGCTCGTCTCCTGGCTCAAAACGGAGCACGGCCTGGGCCACGGCCACGCCAACGCCCTGGTCGCGCACACGCTCGCCGAGGACAAGGCCGAGTAGGGGACGCCCGGCCTGCCGGGACGACTGCTCGGCAGTCCGGGCAGATGGGACGCCAAGCGCCCCACTACCACTTTCCTCACCCCGAAGGACGAGTAACTCCACATACGCGCAATTCACCGACATCCGGGCGACACCTGCGCCACACTCTGGCTCCCGAACAACGACAGAGCGGACAGGTGGGTCGGATGGCAGGCCCGGTCGGCCGTACGAGGGGAAGGCAGGGCCGGTGCTGAACGGACTCGGACAGCTGGGGAAGTCCGTCCGAAGGCGGGACATGCTCAGGTACGGCGGCCTCGGCCTGCTCTCCGTCGCACTGGCAGCCTGCGGTGGGAAGAAGGACGGCGACGAGGCGCCGGGAGCGGCCGGCAATCCCGCCAGGCCGACGGTCACCGGGGCCGCCGTCCAGGCCTTCGTAGCCGGCGCATGAAACCTCGCCTTCACCCCGCAGGGGCAGGTCAACGACGAGTACAGACGGATCGAGATCACGGGCCGCAACTGGATCCTCGACGGGGACGACCTGATGGGCTCCTTCGAGCTCACCGGAAGCGAGCTCGTGGTCCGCATCGACAACGTGAGTACGGAGAACGTCTGGGCAGCCACCGGCATGCCCGGCACGGTCGGCGACAACGCCTCGCTCACCCTGCAATGGGGCCACTCCGCAGAATCCGCCCCGGTCGACGCCGGCTCCCCGGTGGACACCACACCGTCCCCGCTGCCCGTCACCTGGGACGGCACCACACTCAGGATCCAGGCCGGGAACGGCGTACTGATCACCGCAGTACGCGCCTGACACCCCCACCGCAGCCCCCGTACGGAGCGCTTCCGGCCAGAGCGGGGGCGCTCGGCTGCGCGGGCAACGGCGAATCATGTCAGCACCTCTTGATACAACTGCACGCGTAGTGCGTGACGAGATGAGAGGACTCGGCAATGCCCAGCAACTTTTCAGATGCGGCGCCAGTTGTCGGGCTGTACGAGACGCTCATCACGCGTCGACTCGCAGAGCGAATCAAGCAGTTCGGTGCGACGGGCCGGCACTCCATCGATGCGCCCGTCGGCTCGGAATCTGCGCCTCATGTGCTTTCGCGCCACGTCGGCGACACTGTGCGGAAGGTGCTTCAAGGGCTGTCGCCTGCGGAGCAGGTACTCGCCGCCAACCACATCTTGGAGTCCCTCAACACCATCGAGGGCGCGACTCAGTGGGTCGATCTCGTCACTGAAGGCCCACGGCAGCTCCTCGCCGTCGCCGAGCAGGAAGCTCCCGGCGTGTACGCCATACGCCCCGCGACTCCGCTCTCCGATACGGCTCTGATCACCAACTCACCTGAGGATCCGAGTCTCGGCTTCGAGCTCCGAGCCGAGCTGGCCACCGCCGATCGTGTTGATCTCCTTTGCGCGTTCGTGAAGTGGCATGGGCTCCGCGTTCTCGAGCAGGCGCTCGCCTCCGCTCACGCTCGTGGCGTACCCATCCGCGTGCTGACAACGACGTACATCGGTGCCACCGAACGTCGCGCCTTGGACCGACTCGTCCGTGACTTCGGCGCGGAGGTGAAGGTCAACTATGAACTCCGCTCCACCCGGCTGCACGCCAAGGCATGGCTCTTCAGACGAGGTAGCGGCTTCGACACGGCGTACGTGGGCAGTTCGAACCTGTCCAAGGCCGCGCTCCTCGATGGGCTGGAATGGAACGTACGGCTGTCGTCGGTTGCGACACCGTCCGTCCTGCGCAAGTTCGAGGCCACCTTCGACGCGTACTGGAGCGAGGAAGCCTTCGAGCTGTACGACCCCGACAGTGATGCCCAACGGCTCGACGAGGCGTTGTCACACGCGGGCGGCTCAAACCAGCTTGCCCACAAGAACATCACCCTCTCCGGCCTGGAGGTCCGCCCGTATCCGCATCAGCGGGACATGCTCGAACGCCTCGAAGTAGAGCGCACCGTGCACGACCGACACCGCAACCTGCTCGTCGCCGCAACGGGTACCGGCAAGACGGTGTTGGCCGCGCTGGACTTCAAGCGCATCCGTCAGACCCTCGGCCGCGATCCGCGCCTACTCTTCGTCGCTCACCGCAAGGAGATCCTCGAACAGTCCCTTCGCGTCTACCAGAACGTCCTCGTCGACGCCAACTTCGGCGAACTCTTCTTCTCCGGGGAGATCCCCGACGATTGGAAGCATGTATTTGCTAGCGTCCAGTCGCTCAACACACGTTCGCTGGAACGTTTTACTCCCCATCACTTCGATGTGATCGTGATCGACGAATTTCATCACGGCACATCGCCTACGTATCGAAGGATCCTCGATCACTTCGCACCACAGGAACTCCTCGGCCTCACAGCCACTCCTGAGCGCATGGACGGCCTGAACGTCCAGGACGAGTTCTTCGACGGCCGTATCGCTGCGGAAATGAGGCTCTGGGAGGCTCTGGAAAACGAACTCCTCAGTCCGTTCCATTACTTCGGCATCACGGACAACACTGACATGAGTGCCGTCGCGTGGAAGCGCGGAGCATACGACTCAGCGGCTCTCAGTAACCTGTTCACCGGCAACGACGCGCGGGCCAGGCTCGTGGTTCAGGCAGTGAAGGACAAGGTCACAGACCCCGGATCCATGCGCGCTCTGGGCTTCTGCGTCTCAGTCGCTCATGCCCACTTCATGGCTGACTTCTTCCGTCGTGCCGGCCTCAGTGCCCTGGCCCTCTCCGGCGAGACACCCCGCCACGAGCGAAGGGGCGCCCTCGAAGAGCTCCGAGCAGGCACACTGCAGGTGATCTTCTCGGTAGATCTATTCAACGAGGGTCTGGACATCCCCGATGTCGACACCCTGTTCCTCCTGCGTCCCACGTCCAGCGCCACCGTCTTCCTCCAGCAGTTGGGGCGCGGACTCCGCCGGACCGAGAGCAAGGCCGTGCTCACGGTTCTCGACTTCATCGGACAGCACCGCAAGGAGTTCCGCTTCGAAGAGCAGTTTCGCGCTCTCACCAATCAGACGCGGAATCGCCTGCTGACGAGCATCGAGCAAGGTTTTCCCCAGTTGCCTTCTGGCTGCCAGATCATCCTTGAGAGCAAGGCCAAGGATTTGATCATCGACAACATCCGCAACCAAATCGGCGTCAACGTCACACAGCTAGCCCGCGAGGTAGCTTCATACGGCGAAGCTCATCTCGCTGACTACCTCAAGGAGAGCGGCCGGGAGCTCAAGGAGCTCTACCGCGGCAACGGGAACTCCTGGACGGGACTGCTCCGGCGCGCCAAGCTCCTCAATGTAACCGGCCCTGACGGTGAGGATGCGCTCCTCAAACGCGTCTCGGCGTTCCTTCACGTCGACGACCCCCTTCGCGTAGCCGCGTACAGCAATCTTCTGGCCGATGGCTCCCCCGCCTACGACCAGCTGTCCGAACAAGACCAGGCTTACGCCCGCATGTTCTTCTTCTCCCTGTGGCCACTGGGCGGAGGATTTGCCGGCTACCAGGACGGTTTCGACACCCTCCGCGACCAGCGAGACTTCCGACAGGAACTCCGCCACGTGCTCACCCATGTCCTTGACAAGGCGGACCACGTCCCCGTTCCTCTCCTTGGCCCCCATGCCAGCCTGCCTCTGTCGGTCCACGCCTCGTACAGTCGCTCCGAGATCCTTCCGGCACTCGGACTGTCGACCGTCGGAGGCTTCATGCCTGGACACTTCCAGGAAGGCGTGCGGTGGTGCGCAGCTATCGAGACCGACGCGCTCTTCATCACACTGGAGAAGGACGAGCGGGACTTCTCCCCGGAGACTCGATACAAGGACTACGCGCTCAACGACTCCTTGTTCCATTGGGAATCCCAGAACGCGACCTCAGAGACGTCCGCCACAGGCATCCGCTACCAGACGCACTCCGAGAAGGGCACCACGGTGCTGCTGTTCGTCCGACGCTACAAGAGGACTGACATCGGCGGGCCGCAGCCATGGATGCTGCTGGGCCCAGCTCAGTACGTCAGCCATAAGGGCACCAAGCCGATGGGTATCGTCTGGAAGCTCCGCCATCAGATTCCGGCCGATGTCTTGACCTACTCAGCCATCGCCGCAGGCTGACAAGGCACCTGTTTCGGAACGTCTCGAACGCTTCACCGTGATCAACTGCCGCTACATCTCTTCTGCACGATTCACCCATTGAGAGCGATGCTGTTCCAGGCATTTTGTTCGCTATGAGTGGCTCAAAGCAGTCGCCCCGCTCTCCCAATTACCCTTTCAACGCAGCTACCTGCCGGGCGCGCTCACCGAGGTCTCGCACCGCTCGGACCTTCTGGTACGGAGCGAGTCGCTTCCGCATGGTGTCGAAGTGATCGTCACCTCGGGCGGTCGCCAACCCCACGTAGTCGTCGAGGAAGGTGCTCCAGGTAGAGCACGCCTCTTCGATGTATCCCAACTCATGCTGTCGTTGCGCCAGCACTGCATGGGCGTGGAGGCGGCCTTGGCGCTCTTGCTTCGGCTGGGAACGGATCGAGGTCTTCAGGGCCGCAATGGATCCTGGGAGATCCTTTGTCTCGTAGAGGACGTGGCCGACGTGGAACTGGTACGCCGTCTGGTCATACCCCCCGATGGACTCCCGTCGGGAGTCCGCCTTGGAGAGGGCAGCCTCCGCCTCCCCAAGCCGTGCGAACGCCTGCTTCCGGTCACCCACCATCGCTGCCGCGTGTGCTTGTTGGCCGCGAAGGAACGCAACCAACCTCGGGCCCGCCTTCGGCGCAGCTTCAGCCGCGGAGTCCGCCAGCCTCAAAGCCGTCCGACCATGACGCAGGCTCGTCGCCTGCAGGCTCATGCCTCGGAGCGTCCGGCAGTACGTCACATGGTCACCGGCTTCCGTTGCCAACTGCAGCGCCTTGACGTAATAGCGCTGTCCCAGGCCGTGTTGCCGCTCGTACATCGCCATCCAACCGGTCAGGTACGTCAGGTCCGACGCTGCGGACAGCATGTCCCGCTTGACTGGCTCAGTGGCTTGGGCGCGGAGATACGGCGCGACGGTGTTGACGAGGAAGGCCGCAGCCATGGGCCGTGCGTGCCCACCACCGAGCTCGTCGAGGATGTCCGCAATGCGATCAGTCATGGTCCGCACGGTCGCCACTTCGGCCGTTCCGATGCGGCCGGTGGGTTTTGTGGCGCGTTCCCGCTCCTCCGCGTGCGCCTCACCGACAAAGAGGGGTACAGCAAGGGCTGCCGAATACACTCCTGCGGCGAGGACACCGCGTCGCGAGGGGTCCATGTCGGTTCTTCCCAGGTCCAGGAGCGACTCGACGGTGTCCCCTTCGTTAGGGGTCTCGCTGTTCCTCGGCTGCAGCAGGCCGGCCTCGGCATGCGTCAACGGACGGCCGATCCTGCGCTCGAGAACTTCCAGGATGATCCGTCTGACCTGTTCCCTCGGCTGTGTCCCGCTCAGCCAATGGGACACAGCCGAGTGGTCGTATTTGAGAGTCATGCCGAGTTGAGCACCCATACGATTCACAGCGTTAGCGAGCTGCGTACGTGACCATTGCGCCTGCTCAAGCAGGCTTTCGAGTCCCGTATTGCGGTCGCTCTGGGGTTCCTTGGCCATTGCCAGCTCCCGGAGAATTCACGGCTTTCACGGTCAGGCCTCCTACTCACGGTACCCGGACACACACGTCCCGCAGTTAGCTCTTCACACACCGCAATCAAAAGCGGCCAAGAGAGGAGCACGTGATGACCGCCGTGACAGAGAGCCATGGGCCCGGTCGTGACCCCGTCGTCGGGTCCGATGCCTCACCGCTCGACCTGGAGGGGATCAGCGACTCCGTGGACGAGGCACTGGCCATCACGCTGTGCATGCCCGCTCGGGAGGACATCGACCGTATGGCTGGCCGGTTGCGCGGTGCGCTGAACCTGTTCCTCACCGAGGACCCCGGGTTTGCCAGGGCACCAGAGGGACAGCAGATGCTCCAGACTGCACACCGCCTGTTGGAGTTGAACGCCCGCCCCGATGCCGAGACACCTCAGTTCACGGCCTTCGAATACGTACGTGACCTCGCCCGCCTGACCAAACGCTTCGTCGCTCTCTATCGAGAGAGCCATCCTGCGGAGGAGCCCAATGACTCACCAGAATCGTAAGAAGGCCCCACTGCCCGTCCGGGAGCCCGGCGCAGCGTTGCGACACTTCCTGCGAATCGGCGCCGCTGCCCGTCGAATTCATGCTCCGGAAACGGACGACACCGGTCTGTCGACCCCGTACCCGGTCTACGGACGCGATCGGCACGGGGCCAGGCCGTGGTGATACGCACCGACCAATTCCCGCGCAGTCCTCCTGCGCACGTTGCCCAGTCGTTCTCCGTCCACCGGAAGGATTACGCCCGCTAGGGCGGCCTCGTCGCCCACAACGTGCGTCACCGCGGCGGCGATCCGGCAATGCGCGGCTTCTAGAGCCGCTTCAGGTTCCGGTCCAGGATCGCCCTGAGCCGGTCCACGTCCGTGGGGTCCTGCGCCCCCCGCTTGGGCGTCACCGCGATTCCTGCCGCTCGGTCGCCGCCCACCAGAACGAAGAGGTCGGGGGTCTCGAGGTACTGCCTGAACACCGTCCATTCGGCGGTGAAGGACACGCGCTCGCCGGTGCTGACCGCACCGCGGTCGTCGGCCACCATGCGGCACTCCCCGTACGGCTCCACGATGCTGAACATCCGGCGTGCCATGGTGCGGAGCCCTCGTACGGTGCCCCAGTACGCGATTCCCACGGAGAGCACCATCGAGATGATCCACACGGGCAGCGAGGCATCGCGGATCGCGGCGAAGACGACCACGGTCGCAGCCGCCACCAGCGGGGCCAGCAGTGCTTGGGCCCGGCCCGCCGGTGTCCGGCGGGCGCGTGCGCGGAGCGCTTCCTCGAAGTCCGCGGCCGTGGGCCGGTAGACGAACTCCGCGACCGTGCCGCGGTCCGTGTCCTGCTGTGAAGGGTCCCCACCCGCGATGTCCATAGGCGGGGATCTTATGGGTTGCCCCGTCACCGGTACGCCGGTGGGCGTCGGGTGGGCGCGGGTGGGGTGGTCTGCGCTTCGGCTGCCGCCACTTCCTCGGTGCCGGAGGGTCCGTGTATCGCGGGCATATCGAAAATCGCATACGCCGTGACAACAGGCCTGCGCCTTCAATGGCTGCCATGGTCCACAACGCACCTCTGTCAGTACCGCCCCGCCGCACGCGCAGGATCGTGTTCCTCGTCCTGGCGTTCCTCGGCGTGGCGAGCGCCCTGTTCGTCATTCGCAGGCCGCTGCTGATGACCGCTCCGAGGTGCATGGCCGGGCGGTGGCACGGCTGCTGGGACACGTTCAACGGTGTGGTGCTCATGACGCTGGTCGCGCTGCCGTTGTCCGTGCTGGTGGTGTGGGTTCTGGCGCGCCTTCGGCGTCCCGTCGGCGTCCCGTCGGCGTGGCGGAAGTCGGTGGCCGAGGTGGGCATGGTCCACGGGACGGTGCCGTTCCTCTGGCTGACCATGATGCCGGGCGGCGGGGCCGGTATCGTCCCCGCCCGGGTGAGCCTGGTTCCGCTGCGGGACCTGGTCACGATGGGGCCGCTGGGGATCGTCGGCAACCTGCTGGTCTTCGCGTCGCTGGGGTTCTTCGCCCCGATGCGGTTCGCGGCACTGGCTTCCCTGCCGCGGGTCCTGGCCCTCGGGGCGGGCTGCTCGGCCCTGGTCGAGACCGCGCAGTACGTCCTGGACCTGGACCGGGTGTCCTCCGTGGACGACGTACTGGTCAATGCCGCCGGTGCCGTACTGGCCGCGCTGGCGTCGCGCCGCTGGTGGCGTACCAGGGCGCAGGCGCCGTCGGACCGGCCGCGCCCCGAGCCGGTACCGGCGGGCTGAGTCGTGTGGCCGGTGGGCGCGCGACTTCGCATGCGTCGGCGGTACGGTCTGCTGCTTAGGCTTCGGACATGCGCGTACTGATCGTGGAGGACGAGCCCTACCTGGCCGAAGCCGTCCGTGACGGCCTGCGGCTGGAGGCGATCGCCGCCGACATCGCCGGCGACGGCGATACCGCCCTGGAACTGCTCAGGGTCAACTCCTACGACCTCGCGGTCCTCGACCGCGACATCCCCGGCCCCTCCGGCGACGAGGTCGCCCGGCGCATCGTCGCGTCCGGCAGCGGCATCCCGATCCTCATGCTCACCGCTGCCGACCGGATCGACGACAAGGCCTCCGGGTTCGCGCTCGGTGCCGACGACTACCTGACCAAACCGTTCGAGCTGCGGGAGCTGGTGATGCGGCTGCGGGCGCTCGACCGCAGGCGCGCGTACGCCCGGCCACCGGTCCGTGAGATCGCGGGCCTGCGGCTCGATCCGTTCCGCCGGGAGGTCTTCCGCGACGGCCGTTACGTCGCGCTCACCCGCAAACAGTTCGCCGTGCTGGAAGTCCTTGTCGCCGCCGAGGGCGGGGTCGTCAGCGCCGAGGAGCTGTTGGAACGGGCCTGGGACGAGAACGCCGACCCCCTCACCAACGCCGTGCGCATCACCGTCTCCGCACTGCGCAAACGGCTCGGTGAACCATGGGTCATCGCCACGGTGCCCGGCGTCGGCTACCGCATCGACATCCAGCCGGCGGCGGGCCACGCGGGAGGAGACCGTGGATAGGGCGCCCGGTCCGAGTGTGCGCCTCAAGCTCACCCTCAGCTACGCCGCGTTCCTCATGATCGCCGGAGCCCTGCTGCTCGCCGCGGTGTGGGTGTTCCTCCTGCGTTACGTCCCTGAGCAGGCGCTCATCGTGCCTGGTTCCACCGGCACCACCACCGGGGGTGTCTTTCCCGTCCGCTCCAACCTCCTGCGCGTCTTCGCTCCGAGGGCGGCCGCGGTCCTGGCGTTCCTGCTGGTGCTCGGCCTCCTGGGGGGCTGGATCCTCGCCGGCCGGATGCTCGCGCCTCTCACCCGGATCACGGATGCGGCACGGATGGCCGGAAACGGGTCGCTGTCCCACCGGATCCGCCTGGAGGGCCGCCAGGACGAGTTCCGTGAACTCTCCGACGTGTTCGACTCGATGCTCGAACAACTCGAGTCGCACGTCGCCGAGCAGCAGAGGTTCGCCGCGAACGCCTCCCACGAACTGCGCACCCCGCTGGCGATCTCGCGGACGCTCCTCGATGTCGCCCGTAAGGACCCCACGCGGGACCGGGGCGAACTCATCGAACGCCTGCACGCTGTCAATACGCGCGCGATCGACCTCACCGAGGCCCTCCTGCTGCTCGGCCGCGGCGACCGCGGGAACTTCACCCGCGAGAGCGTCGACCTCTCCCTCATCGCCGAGGAAGCCGCCGAGACACTGCTCCCCCTCGCCGAACGGCGCCGGATCACGCTCGACGTCACCGGCGGGGCGGCCCCGACCAGCGGCTCCGCGGAGCTGCTTCTGCGGATGGTGACGAACCTCGTCCAGAACGCCGTCATCCACAACGTCCCGTCCGACAACATCCCCTCCGGCGGCACCGTGACGGTCCACACCGTGACGGTCCACACCGAGACGGTCCACACCGAGACGCACGGCGACATGAGCGTGCTGCGGGTCGAGAACACGGGCCGTCGGATCCCGCCGGAACTGGTACCGACCCTCACCGAACCCTTCCAGCGCGGAACGGAACGCGTACGCACCGACGAGCACGCCGGCGTCGGCGTCGGTCTGGCCATCGTGCAGAGCATCGTCCGCGCGCACGACGGGACCCTCGAACTCGTCCCCCGCCCCGCGGGCGGTCTCCTCGTCACGGTCCGGCTTCCCGGTACGCAAGGCCCCTTGCCTCAGGACAGCCATCGGATCAGCCCCTATTAGGCGGTAAGCCACTCGTGGGGTCGGCCGCCGTGCCGACGCACTGTGTCAGGGTCGTCGAGCGACGGGTGGACTTCGTCGGTTCCGGCCCTCCGGAGGAACTCGACCAGGTCTCGGTCGCTGTAGGCGATGCCGAGGATCTGGGTCCGGCCGCTGGTCCTAACGAACACTCGGCGGCCACCATCGGCGCTGGCTGGTGCACGGCGACGGGCGCAGTCATGCCTTCAGCCTGCTCCTGCTCCGCACCCACGTCAGCGTCGACGGACCCAGGCCCGGAGACCTCGTCTTCAGCCCCGGCAGCGACGGCTCCGACGCCCGCCCCGGATGCCCCTTCCGGGGGAAGGAAGTGCTGTGACGGTGCGGTGACATGGAGCGTACGGCTCCCGCACACCCTGTCCGTATGTTTCGTCTTGCAGCCCCGCCCAGCCTCAACAGATGCATCTGGCAGAGGAGGCGGCATGCAGCCTCTCCTCTTTCGCTCTGGGCCCGCTGGGCCCCCTTGTCATGGAGTCGTTCATGTCGACCTACGCCCACTCCCGCCGCCGTTCCATCCTGCGTGCCGCGGTTGCCACCGCCGCTCTGACGGGTGCCCTCCTCGCTCCGGGTGCGGCCGCATTCGCCGCCGACGCCCCGAAGGCCGGCACCTCCGCGGGGACCACGGCGCCGGCGACGGACGGGGAACTGGTCGGCCACCCCGTGCTGGCCGACGGTCTCAAGGGCGATCTGTGGAAGAAGGGCGAGGGCTGGTACTACCTGGACCTCCACACCGACAGCGGCATGCCCATCGCCTCCCTCCGTGTGGGCGGGCCCAGCAAGAAGACCCAGGACGGCCAGCAGGTCCACGGCATGTGGGTCACCCTGGACCAGAGCGGCCAGGTCCACTCCTGGAACAACCCCGCCACCGGCCACGGCTTCGATGCCGGCGGCACGGAGAGCCGCAAGGGGTGCACCGTCACCTGGCACATGGGCACCCCCTTCGAAGGCGTCAGCCTGAACCTGTCCAACAGCCCCTCCGGGCCGGTCGCCAAGGTCATCGACGCCAAGACCTCCCAGACCCTGGCCACGCTCACCCGCACCAACCGGACCGGCCTCGCCGGCGGCGCCCGCATCAAGGACAGCGACGACCCCAAGACCCCCAACTTCCAGATGCGCGTCACCGGCGGCCAGATCCCCTGGGAGGGAGTCTCCTTCCCCAAGACCCCCGAGGGCTGCGACACCGAGCCCGCCGCCCAGCCCACCCCTGCCACCAAGCCCACGCCGCACGCCACGGCCTCCGCCGGGAAGCCCGCCCCCGCCGTCTCCGCCCAGACCGCGGTCGTGCCCCGTGGCGGCGTCGCAGCAGGTGCCGAAATCGCGCAGGAGGACACCGGCGAAACCACCGTCCTGATCGCAGGCGGCGCGAGCACCCTCGGTGCGGCCGGAGCCGGGTTCATCGTCCTGCGCCGCCGCTCCGCCCGGCAGAACTGAACCACCCGATCACCAGCAGCGGAGGACCGCGAGGAGGGGCACCCGATCAAGGGTGCCCCTCCTCGCGGATCGTGGCCCCTGTGGGAGGTGGGGCCGTTCTGGCGTGTGCTGCTCCAGCGGAACGCGGTGCTGCCGGCCGCGGATGCCGAACCGTCCGTGTGCGCCGTGCCGTTGAACCTGCGGGCCTTCGTGGACACGGCCGACCCGTACGGGTGCGGGGCCCAGGGGTTCAAGGTGGGCGGTACGCCGTCCTGGGCGCAGGGTCCCGCGCACTTCAGGTGTGCGTGCGGCGCTGATCCGGTCCACGTCTGCCAGATGCCCGAGAGCATGGAGTTCGCCGTCCTCCCGGGCCAACCGGTGCAGCCGGACGGCGTCGATGTGGGCACCTACCTGCTGTTCCTCGGCAACGAGGTCTACTTTCTGGCCTGCCCGGACCACTGCGATCCGGCAACGGTCCGGCCCGTGAACCAGAACTGACACTGCGCGCCTGAGCCACTGTCGACCACCGATCAGCGTGGCAACGGGTACCTCACGCGCTTCAGAACGGACCGTCAATCCCGCGTTACACACCGTGTGATGTGGGTAAAGGATGTGCCTGGTGTGTCGATATTCCTTCGGTTCTGATTGAACTGGGCACAAGATGTTCACTAGGGTCGGCTGCGGATCTTCGCACGATTGATCACCCATCCGGGGTGGCAGCGAAGACACCGTCGAGTCCGTGACGTGCACGGAGCCGGGATTCACCGTCCCCACAGCCCGGCAGGCGGCTCGAGGAGGAAGGAGTCGCCTTCGTGGCGTCCCACCGTCGTCCCAAAACGCCGAGCCGCACCCGCGTGACCGTGCTCACCGCGACCGCCGCCGCTGCCGTCGCACTGACCTCCCAGGCGGCCCACGCCGACCCCAAGCCGACCAAGAACGAGGTCAAGGCGAAGGTCGACAAGCTCTACCACGAGGCCGAGGCCGCCACCGAGAAGTACAACGGGGCCAAGGAGCAGCAGGACAAGCTCAAGAAGCAGGTCGACGCGATCCAGGACAAGGTCGCCCGCGAGCAGGCCGACCTCAACACCCTCCGGCGCGAACTCGGTGCGATCGCCACCGCGCAGTACCGGTCCGGTGGAATCGA
Source organism: Streptomyces sp. NBC_00887 (assembly GCF_045207585.1). Lineage (NCBI taxonomy): Bacteria > Bacillati > Actinomycetota > Actinomycetes > Kitasatosporales > Streptomycetaceae > Streptomyces > Streptomyces sp. NBC_00887. The sequence continues at coordinate 6,968,753 of NZ_CP108788.1, read as the reverse complement.
CCCCTCGGTGCAGCTCTTCCTCGCCTCGGACCCGGACAGCTTCCTCGACCAGGCCTCCGCGCTGGACCAGTTGACGGCCAAGCAGGCCGAGTCGCTCCAGAAGATCAAGGCCAAGCAGCGGACCCTCGCGCAGCAGCGCAAGGAGGCCCAGGAGAAGCTCGGCACCCTCGCCGACGTGCGCGAGGCGCTCGGCAAGAACAAGCAGAAGTTCCAGAGCAAGCTCGGCGAGGCCCAGCGCCTGCTGAACACCCTGACCGCCGCCGAGCGCGCCACGATGGCCGAGGGCGAGCAGCGCGCCAGTCGCGCCGCCGGTGACCGGGTCGAACTCGGCAACGAGGTCCCCGCGTCCGCCCTCGGCGCCGCCGCCCTCCAGGCCGCCGACACGCGTGTGGGCATGCCGTACGTCCGCACGGCCACGGGCCCCAACTCGTTCGACTGCTCGGGTCTGACCCAGTGGGCCTACGCCCAGGCCGGTGTCGAGATCACCCGCACCACGTTCACCCAGATCAACAGGGGCACCCGCATCGCGCGCAGCCAGCTGAAGCCGGGCGACCTGGTGTTCTTCAGCAACACCTCGCACGTGGGCCTCTACGCGGGCAACAATACCGTGCTGCACGCCCCGTACCCGGGCGCCTACGTCCGCTACGAATCGATGAGCACCATCGGCAGCTACCAGGCCGCAGTGCGCATCTGATCCCCGTACCGGCCCGAATCTCGGGTCCCGGGTCCCGGGTCCCGGGACCCGAGCTTCGGAAGGGTCCGTTCGCTCGTTCGAGGGTACGGAGAGGGGCCCCGGCCCGGCGCTCGAGCTTCGGGATCCGGGGGTCGGGATCCGAGGTCCGGGATTCGAGCCGTGTCCTTCACCCGGTAGGTAAAAGAAGGGTAGGGAAGAACCTCCCCACCCTCCCCGACCCGTCACGGCCAGCAAGTATGACTAATCGTGACCGACTTGCGGCGGAGTGTCGCGCCTGCTTACGGTTCCCACAACTGAACGACCCCGACGCGGTGTTAGCAGCACCAGGCCGGGGTCTCACCCCAAGATCGAAAAGAGCGATCTCGTGGCTACCGAGCAGCCTAACTCCGCCCTGCACGCACCCGCACGCCCCTCCCGCCCGTACCGGAAAGCCCACCGCGGCTACGGCAAGCGCTCCGCACCCGGCCAACGCCCGCCCGGGGCCGCCGATTTCGCGATGCTGCCGGAGCGCGAGCGGTACATCGCCGGATACGTCGACCTCCTGCCCGACGGTGCGGCCATGGACATCAAATCGCTGGCCAAGGACCTTCCCCTGTACGGGCAGATGGCCATCGGCACCGCCCTGCGCGCCCTCGGGGTTGCCGGGCATCTGCGCCACGTACGGTGCCGGGTCGAGGCCCTCGGACAGAGCCGCTGGGTCACCCTCACCTTCTGGTCGCGCACCGCCCGCGACAACGAATGGTGGGCCGCCCACCTCGACGCCGAGAGCGTCCGGGCAGCCGGGACGACTGCGACCACTCCCCCGCTCACCACGGAACCGGTCGAAGCGGCCGAGCCCGCGGTCGCCGTCACCGTCGCCGTACCGCAGCAACGGACTCCGGACCCGGCGCCGGTCGACGGCCCCTCCCCCGCGTACCTCGCCCTGGCCCGGCTGGGCCGCACCGAACCCCGGCTCGCGCTCTCCGCCTCCGACTGCGCCGCCCTGGAAGACCTGGCCGCAGCCTGGCTCGTACGCGGCGTGAGCGCCGACTACCTCACCCAGGCACTCGTCTCCGGGCTTCCTGCCCAGGTCGGCTCCCCCGTCGGATTCGTACGCCGCCGGCTCCTCGACAAGATCCCGGCCCGGCTGCCCGACGCCGCACCCGCACCGGACACCCCGGCGCGCCGCCTGCTGGTCGAGTGCACCGAATGCGGCCGCCCGGGACCCGCCGAGTCGCTGCCCGACGGTCTCTGCCGCCCCTGCCGCGCACCCGCCCCGGCGGAGCAGGAGTCCCCGGCGGGCCTGCCCACCGAGCGCGATGTCCGCAGTTACGTCGACGTACTGCGCGGCAAGCACCGCATGCCCTCGTAACCGCCGGAAACGGGCCTCAGAGGAAGCACTCCAGGATCAGCGGCAGGTCCTCCAGCCACTCCTGGAGGCGCGCCCGCCTGCGAGCGGCGATCAGGCACACGTGGGTGGCGCCGCTGTGGAGGCGGACCGTGACCTTGAGGTGCTTGGATCCCTCGGCCGCGTACTCGACCGTGCTGATCTCGCTCCAGGTGAACTGCAGTTCCCCGGCCGCCGAGTCGAACGCGACGCCCATGGCGTCGATCAGAAGGGAACTCTCCGGGGCAACCGCGACGAAGACCAGGTCGGAGTCATCCGACGCAGCGCCCACGGAGGCGAGTTCGGTCGGGGCCTGGTGCAGCGGGACGGCGCCGAACGGGGCATAGGAGGGTGGTGCGGGTACCACCACCGTCGGGGAACCGCCCGCGACTGCCGGGGCCAGCAGGTCCAACAACCTGCCTGGGGAGGGCCGTTGTGTCGGATCCTTCGCCAGACACGACGCCAGGACCGGCCGCATGCCCTCCGGCACCGCAGTCAGATCCGGCGGCGCGTGCACGGACCGGTACATCAGGCCCATCGGCGTACCCGCCCCGAACGCGCTGCCGCCCGCCGCCGCGACGAGCACGGCACCCAGAGCGAACACATCGGCGGCGCCGCCGACTTCCAGCCCCTCCGCCTGTTCGGGCGCCAGGAACCCCGGCGTCCCGAAGGCCATACCGGTGGCCGTCAGGCGGGTCGACTCCAGCGCCCGCGCGATACCGAAGTCCAGGACCCGCGGGCCGTCCGCCGCCATGATGATGTTCCCGGGCTTCAGATCGCGGTGCACCAGGCCGCAGCTGTGGATCGCCACCAGCGCCTCGGCGAGCGCGGCACCCAGCTGCCGAAGCCGCACCTCGCCCATCGGCCCCTCCGCCTCGAGCAGCGCGGCGAGCGTGGGCCCGGGAACGTACGCCGTGGCAAGCCAGGGCGCCGCAGCCGCCGGGTCGGCGTCCACCACCTGGGCCGTGTGGAAGCCGCCCACGCTGCGCGCGGCCGCGACCTCGGCGCGGAAGCGCTCCCGGAAGTGCGGGTCGGCCGCGAGTTCCGAGCGGGCCACCTTCACGGCCACCGCACGCCCGCCGCGCGAACGCGCCAGATACACGGTGCCCATCCCGCCGGCCCCCAACTGCCGCTCCACGGAATACCCGCCGATGTACTGCGGCAGGTCCGCATCGTTCGCCCCGTACCCCATGCGCTGTGTGTCTCCCTCTGTGCTCCGGCGGCCCAGTATGGCGCCCAGGCACCCTCAGGTCCGCCGGATCCGCGTCGCCGTCCTGACCAGGATGATCTCAATCGCGCAGGCACACACGACGGCTACCGGGAGCATCGCCGAGGCCGGGAGGATTCCCCTGATGCGCACCGGCCCCTATCCACGTCGGTCGACGTGTTCGTCCACGTGCCGGCTGCTCCTGCCGTCGTCCTGACCTGTGCCGCCGGGTTCCTGCACCGGTGGGACCCGTACGGCCAACTGCCTCGGAACGCCGCAGGTTCGGGCCGAGGACCAACCTCCACAGCAACGCGGAACGGCGCGGGGTGAACCGTGCTGCAGGGAGATCAGGTCGATTCGCGCACCACGAGTTCGTTCGGCATGATCACCGGCCCTGTGGGGCCGCCGTCGATCAGGCCGAGGAGCAGGTGGACGGCGGCGGTCGCCTGGTCGGCCATCGGGCTGCGCACCGAGGTGAGCGCGGGACTGGTGTAGGAGGCGGCTTCTATGTCGTCGAAGCCGATGACCGCCACGTCTTCGGGGACGCGTCGGCCCGCTTGATGGAGGGTGCGCAGGGCTCCGATCGCCATCAGGTCGTTGGCTGCGAACACCGCATCGAGGTCCGGATCGTCCTCCAGGAGCTGCCGCATGGCTTCGGCGCCGGAGGCTCTGGTGAAGTCGCCCAGTGCCACGATGGAGCGACGGCCGGTGTCACGCAGCGTCCGACGGTAGCCATCGAGGCGCTCACGCGCCTCGTACAGTTCGAGCGGCCCGGTGATGGTGGCGATCCGGCGACGCCCGCGCTCCAGGAGATGACGCACGGCCAGCGCCGCTCCGCCGGCGTTGTCCAGCGCCACGTACGGGACCTCCTGCGCGGAGGTGCGGTTGAAGGACACGACAGGCAGGCCCTGCCGGGCCAGTGCGGCCGGCAACGGATCCGTACCGTGCAGGGCGACCAGGAGCACGCCGTCCACATGCCCGCCGGCGATGTACTGCACCACTCTGGTCCGGCTCCGGTCCGATTCCGCGAGCATGAGCACGAGCCGTTTACCCGACGTCTCGAGCTCTCTGCTGACGGCGCGGACCACGGCGGAGAAGAGGGGGTCGTCGGAGACGACTCCTTGAGGCGGGTCGGAGACCACGACGGCGAGCGTGTCCGTGCGGCGGGTGACGAGATTACGTGCGGCGCCGTTGGGCACGTAGCCCAATTCGGCTACGGCGCGCATGACGACGTCTCGGATCTGCGGGGCGACCGTCGTCTCGCCGTTGATGACACGGGAGACGCTCGATTTGGACACGCCCGCTCGGGCGGCGACCACTTCGAGAGTGGGGCGTTTCATACCTGTCCGTCCCCTGTGCCGCCGCCCGGGTTCGTGCGCGGGGCGAGATTTCTCATCGGGGCGACCTCCGGCTCTGCTTCATGGCGATGTGAGCAGCGTATCCGCAGGCCGGGGCGGCATGAGCATGCCCGGGAGTGCGTCTCCCTCCACGCAACCCCCCGTGACCGCCGGACTGCCACGTAGGGCGCGAGAGACCGCTCCCTCCGCGTGTCACTGGTGTTACGTCATTGTTTTTTCGAGGTGAAAGAGGCCTTGACAGCCTTCACCAGCCCCTCCATTCTCCCTCTCAGGGAGCGCTCCCTGACATCCCCCACTTGAGTCCCCCACTTGAGGAGTCGCCCATGCCAGCGCTGCTGCGTCGCTTCGGCTTATTTCTGGCCCTCGCGGCCTCACTGCTCGCTTTCCTCACTCTCCCCGCCCCTTCCGCTCAGGCGGCGGAGGTCCTGCTCTCTCAGGCGAAGCCCGCCACCGCCTCGAGTACCGAGGGAGTCTTCGTGGCTCGGAGCGCCGTCGACGGCGACCCCGGGACGCGCTGGTCCAGCGCCTTCGCCGACCCGCAGTGGATTCAGATCGACCTCGGGGCAAGTGCCGGCATCAGCCGGGTCGTCCTCAACTGGGAAGCCGCGTACGGCACGGCGTTCAGGATCGAGGTATCGAGCGACGCGGAGAGGTGGACCGTCGTCCACCAGACGGCCACGGGCACGGGCGGCACCCAGAACCTGGCCGTTTCCGGCACCGGCCGCTATGTGCGCATGTACGGGACGCAGCGTGCCACCGGTTACGGCTACTCGCTGTGGGAGTTCAAGGTGTACGGCACTGCTGGTGCCGGCGGTGACGCCGGCCAACTGCTCTCCTACGGCAGGCCGGGCGCGGCTTCGTCCTCCCAGAGTGACCAGAACTGCTGGGAGTGCACGCCGGCCAGGGCTTTCGACCGGGATCCGGCCTCCCGCTGGTCCACGAGCTCCACCACGGGATGGACCGATCCAGGCTGGATCTCCGTCGATCTCGGGGCGACGGCGCAGATCGACAAGGTCGTCCTGCAGTGGGATCCCGCCTACGCCAAGTCCTTCCAGATCCAGGTCTCGTCGAATGGAGCGGACTGGACACCGATCTATTCGACGACGTCCGGCACGGGCTTCAAACAGACGCTGTCCGTCGCCGGCACCGGCCGCTATGTGCGCATGTACGGGACGCAGCGTGCCACCCCTTACGGCTACTCGCTGTGGGAGTTCCAGGTGTACGGCACCGGCGGCGCTCCGATACAGGCTCCGCCCCTGCCGAGCGACCCCGCGAACCCGCCACGGCTGGTGTGGAGCGACGATTTCGACGGCGCCGCAGGCGGCAGGCCCGACTCCTCGAAGTGGAGGGCCGATCCGGGCACCGGGCCGAACAACGAGCTGGAGTACTACACCGACCACCGCAACGCCGCACTGGACGGGGCGGGGCACCTGGTGATGGAAGCACGCAAGGAGGCCACCGCCGGATCGTCGTGCCCGCCCGACCCGCTGAGCGGCAGCACCACCTGTCAGTACACCTCGGCGCGGATGAACACCGGCGCGACGTTCCAGTTCACCTACGGACGCGTCGAAGCCCGCATCAAGGTGCCCAAGGGCAACGGTCTGTGGCCCGCGTTCTGGATGATGGGCGCCGACTTCCTGACGGGCCGGCCGTGGCCGTACAACGGCGAGGTCGACATCATGGAGGTCCTCGGCAAGGACGTGAAGACCGCTTACTCGACCGTCCACGCGCCCGCCTACAACGGCGGAGGCGGAATCGGCGCGCCGTACACCCTGCCCGGCAACGCCGACTTCTCCGACGACTTCCACACCTGGGCTGCCGACTGGAACAGCAGAGGCATCACCTACAGCCTGGACGGCCGGACCGTCTTCTCCCTGGAGAAGGATCAGGTGGAGCGGACACGGGGACCGTGGATCTTCGACCACCCCCACTACATGATCCTCAACCTGGCGGTCGGAGGCGACTGGCCAGGCCCGACAGACGCCGGCACCCCCTTCCCCGCCAAGATGCTCGTCGACTACGTGCGGGTCTATCAGTAGCCCCCTCCGGCCGCCCGGCGTTCGCCCGGCTCCCGGGCCGCTCCACCCGCCCTTCCGGGGCGGCCAGGGAGCCGGGATCACGCCAGGCGGCACACGCCACTGTCCGCCCCCTGCTCTCCCCTCGCTGTGCTCCGGCAAGAAGCCGGCCCTTCACCCCTGATACCCGTAAGGAAGTGACATGCGCAGATACCCCGTCCCTCTGTACACACTGTTGGTGAACGCTCTGGTGGTCGTACTGGCCGCTGCCCTGAGCCTGACCGTCTCGGCCCAGCGGGCACAGGCCGCGACGGTCACCGTCCAGGCCGAGTCCCACGCAGCCCAGTCGGGTGTCGTGTTGGAGGGGACCGCGGACATCGGAGGCGGGCAGAACGCCGCGTTCCTCGCCGACGGCGACTGGATGCGCTTCGACAACGTCGACCTCGGCGCGGCCGGCCGGCTGACGGTGTCGGCCCGCATCGCCTCCGCCGTCGGCTCGGGCACGGTCGAATTCCGGACCGGCAGCCTGACCGGACCACTGCTCGCTGTCATACCGGTCTCCCCGACCGGCGGTTGGCAGACCTGGGCGACCCAGGCCACCGATGTCACCACCCATCCCACCGGTGCACAGACGGTGTTCGCCGTGCTGCGCAGCACGGCGGCCGGTGACTTCGTCAACATCAACTGGTTCTCCTTCGCCGGCGCGGGCGACAGCCCGGCGGCCGGATGGGTCCCCATCGACCAGGCCAAGTGGAACGCCCAGTTGGCGCAGTTCCGTGCGATGACGCCCGCCGCGGTGCCCGCCGGTATCGTCCGGGTCCCGGAGTTCAACGCCACCTGCTCCTACAGTCACTCCAAGCCGGACGACCCCATCGTCCTGCCGGGCCTGCCCGGTGCGTCCCACATGCACAGCTTCTTCGGCAACAAGAGCACCGACGCGTTCACCACGAATGAGTCGCTGCTGGCCAACAAGCCCACCAGTTGCACCCCTGCCAACGACTTCTCGGCGTACTGGATCCCGACCCTGTACGAAGGCGACAACGCCGTCGAAGCCGAGGGCATGATCGTGTACTACGGTTCCCGGCTCGTCGACCCCTCGGCGACCGTGCCCTTCCCGCAGGGGTTCCGCATGATCGCGGGCAACGCCAAGACCCAGACGCCCACCCCGGCGGGCTCTCCGGGCCAATACTGGTGCGCCGGCGAGGGCGGTGAGATCGGCCGCAGCGCCGACGGCAACTGGCCGCGCTGCGCCCCGAAGGCCCATCTCACCCACCAACTCGTCTTCCCCGACTGCTGGGACGGCAAGAACCTCGACAGTCCCGACCACAAGTCGCATGTGGCGACCACCTACGACGGCAAGTGCAGCGGCGCCTACCCCGTCGCCATCCCCAACCTCTCCTTCGTCGTCAGCTACCCGACCAGCGGCAGCACCGCGGGCTTCCGGCTGGCCTCGGGCATGGCATCGTCCATCCACGGCGATTTCTTCAATGCCTGGGACAACGCCGCTCTCGGACACCGCGTGAAGGACTGCATCAACCAGAAGGCCAAGTGCAACTCGGCCGGTACGTTCTGACCCTGTGGTCGGAATGCGCCGTGGTCATGGCGCTGCCGGCTGTCGGCTGCACCTCGCAGCCGGCAGCCGGCCCATCGCCGTGACCGGCCTTCGACGCCACCGACTCCGCTTGGATCGTGTCGATGATCCGATGGCCGAGCGGGCGCAGCTCCTGACCGACCGGGCGCAGCTCCTGACCGACCGGGCGCAGCTCCTGACCGACCGGGCGCTGCGACGGCTCGCCTTCGCCGCGGCCGCCGACTCCCCCGACCTGCTCGAAAGCGTGCCCAGCCGTGCCGCGCTCGGCCTCGCCGAGGCGTCGGCCGACCGGCCGGCGCCGCTCTCACTGACCGGCCGGCTGCGCCCCTGCGACCCGGCGATGGCTGCCGAACAGTTCCTCGCCACGCTCACGGGACCGCTGGAAGCCTGCTCCCGCCTGGGCACCCGTAAGGTCCCGGCCGCCCGGACCGCCGCGATCGCGGCCGCCGCCGTCGACACCAGGGCAGGCAGGCATTGCCTGATCCGGCATCAGCCACGTCGAGGAGGACGTGTCGCACCGCGACCGAGCATCCCCCTGGCCGGAATCCCCATGTCCCGGTCCTGGACGGCCCGCCGGTAGGGTCGGCCGGAGGAGAGCGCTGATCTGGGGGACTCATGACGGCAGCGGGTGCACCGCCCATCATCTTCGTACACGGGACGCGGTTCAGCGCGGGACAGTGGAGTCCACAGCTCGCCGCACTCCAGGAGGACTTCCGGGTGGTTGCCGTCGACCTGCCCGGGCACGGCGCCCGCTCCGCCCAGCCCTGGAGCCTGAACGCGGCGACGGAGATCATCGCTTCCGCGGTGGACTCGCTCGGCTGCGGACCGGCTCTCGTCGTCGGCCACTCGCTCGGCGGATACGCCTCGCTGGAGTTCGCGCGGCGCTGCCCCGAGCAGCTGCGAGGGCTGGTCCTCGCCGGGGCCAGTGCCTCGACCCGTGGCCCGTGGGCAAGGCCGTACCGGTGGGCCGCCGGGCTCGTCCCTCGCATACCGGCGGACCGCCTGACCCGGTGGAACGACCGGTTGCTGCGCCGGCTCTACCCACCCGAGGTGGTGGACGCGACCATCCTGTCCGGTTACGCCTTCCACACCCTGCCGGCCGCCTGGGGCGAGGTGCTGGGCCGCTTCGACGCAGGTGCGATGCGTCATGTGGCGGCTCCCGTGCTCATCCTGAACGGTGAGAAGGACACCGTCTTCCGGTCCGGCGAGTCGGACTTCGCCCGCGCCCATCCGTACGCCCGCGTCGAATTGATCCCGCGGGCAGGACATCTCGCGAACTTCGATGATCCAGTGGCCTTCACCGATGCGGTCCGCCGCTTCGCCCAGCAGCTGCCCGCTCCCGGCTGAACTCGCCGGAGCCCGGTCCGTCAGGGCTTCCCGGGCGCAGTGCGAAGGTCGAGGAGCTGTTGGGTGTGCCCTGGCACGTGACTCTCGGCGAGGCCGTCGATGAGGCTCGACAGCGGGATCGGCCGGTCCAGCACCAACTCGTCGTTGGACAGGAGGAGCGTCGGCACCAGGACCGAGGCGGCTTGCTCGTTGAGCCGATCGGCGATGTCGCAGAGGACGGCGGCCTGGCTGCGGACGTGATCGATCAGGTCCGCCCTGCCCGAGTGCTCGGCGATGATCCGCTCAAGATTCCAGGTGTCGAGGGAGATCCGGTTGTCGAAGGCGGGCCGAGCACCGGCCACAACTCCGAGAGCGACCGCCGCGGTTGCGGCGTCGACACTGAGGAGATGGGCCAGGACCTGGTCGGCGTTCCACCCTCCGTCGTCGGCGTCGCCGAGGTCGGGGACGGCCGCGGCGTCGAGCAACCTGCCGTAGGCGCTGCGCAGCGCTGTCGTATCCATGGGTACCTCCTCAGTCGGGTTGCGTCGAGGGCGAATCCCGCTCGGCCGCCTCGGCTGCCTCCGCGACGCGTTTGATGTCGGCCAGCCGCCGGTCCCAGTCGGTGGCGAGCGTGGCCATCCACCGTGCCGTCGCGTCCAGCGCCGCGGGCCGCACCGTGTAGCGGACCTCGCGTCCGACCCGGCCGCCGGTCACCAGACCGGCGGCATCGAGAACGGCGAGGTGCTTGACCACCGCCTGGCGTGAGACGGGGAGCCCTTCGGCGAGCGTCGTCGCGGTGGCCTCGCCCTGTGCGGCGAGCAGATCGAGCAGCCGGCGTCGCGTCGGATCGGCCAGTGCGCCGAGGACGCTGTCGACGACCTCGGCCGCGCCGGGATGTTCTTCCGTCACGTGGAGGGCTGTTCCGCGCGGGCCTTGAGCGCGTCGAGCTCCAGAGGCCAGCCTCCGCTGTGGTCCTTGAGGTTCTGGCTGCGCAGCTCCTGGGAACCCGCCAGCGCCGCGAACCCGCTCTCGACGACGCGCAGCCGCGTCCGGTCGCCCTCCTGGGCCAAGGTGAACTCCACGAGGGTGCTGTTGTTCTCGCGCAGCTCCTCCCCGGGGAAAGCGCTGGTCCAGCGGTACGCCAGGTACGTCGGCGGCTCGACCTTCTCCACCCGTACCGGGAAGTCGCCGTGCTCGGGGTGCTTCGCGATCAGCACCGCCCCTTCCTCGGCCACCGTGCCGGGCAGGCTCGCCTTGTCGGCCACCCAGAACCCGGGCTGGGCCACCAGCGACCAGACCCGTTCCAGGGAGGCCTCGATCAGGGTTTCGCGTTCGATCCGGTCCTCGCTCATGAGCTGACTCCGTTCATCGCCGCTTCATTACGTGCAACCCCAGAGTTGCACAGCAGCGATTTGAACGCAACCTGAAGGTTGCACCTCGTGTCGCCCCGCGAGGTTCAGACGAGGGCGGCGACCAGCAGGGCAAAGGCGGCGATGATGACGGCGACGCGGACGTAGTGGAAGCGGTCCCAGCGGTTCATCTGCTGCTTCCAGTCCGCGGGCCGGTTCTCAGGGGTCCACGTCTTGCCCTGGTTGTTGATCGGGACGAGCAGCAGGACCGACATGATCACGCTGAGGATCAGCAGCCCGCCGGCGGTGACCACGAGGCCGGTGCCGTGGCGGTCCCATTCGGCGACGGCCCAGACCGCGACGAGGACCAGCGAGCTTATATACCAGACCGGCATCACGGCGCCGAGCATCCGGCCCCCGTGCGCGCGGCCGAGTTGGTCACTGTCGTCGGGGAGCGCGTCGAGGATCCGGTTGATGACGAAGGCGACAGAGAACTCCACCCCCACCATCACGCCGACGCTCACGACGGTGAAGACCTGGAGTGCGTTGATCATGATGACCTCTCCTGCAATCTAGCGTTGCTAGCTGATGAGGCAACGCTAGCGCTAATGCCGCTTGATTGTCTAGCGGTGCTAGGATCGAGTCATGTCGGTACAGGAACGCAAGGAGCGCGAACGGGCGGTACGCGAGCGCCTCATCGTGGCGACGGCCCGCGAACTCGCCGAGCAGCTGGGCTGGGACGCGGTCACCACTCGTCGGCTCGCCGAGCGCATCGAGTACAGCCAGCCCGTCCTCTACAGCCACTTCCGCGGCAAGCGCGAGATCATCGGCGCCGTCGCCCTCGAAGGCGCTTGCGACCTGGCCGCGGCGGTTCGGGCCGCGACCTCCGCCGCGAACGGCCCGCGCGCCCGGGTCAGCGCACTCGCCGGTGCCTACCTCGACTTCGCCGCGCGCAATCCGGCGGTCTACGACGCCATGTTCCAGCTCGACGGCGGCCTGGCGTTCGCGGACGAGGAGACCCCGGAGCCTCTGAAGGACGCCTTCGCCGCCCTGCTGGAGACTCTCGCCGAGGTCGCCGGGGAGGGCGTCCACCCGGGACTGTTCACCGAGGTGTTCTGGGCGTCCCTGCACGGCCTGGCGACCCTGACCCGGGCGGGACGGCTGCCCCCGGAAGAGGCCGAGCGGAGAGCCGAGCTGGTGGTGGACCGGCTCGCGGTGGTCTGACGCGTCGTAGGGCCGAGCAGCAGGGGCCTTCGGGCCCGGCTGCCTGTGCCATCGCTCCCCCAGCACGGGCCTCCAGGTCCTGTCCGATGGGTCGAGGCCGGCGTGACTGAGTGAAGATGGCGCCCATGGCCACCGAACTTGTGCAGATCCCCATCGATCAACTTCGTCGTGCTCTCGACGCGGCGCTTCGGCACATCGAGGCGTCAGCCGGGCCCACCGTGACGCTCAAGGAAGACCTCTTCTGGTCTGTTTCAGCCGACGAGCTCTACAGCATGGGCACCGAACCCCAGGCCCTCACGATCGGACAGCTTTCGGAGTCTTGGCAGCACGTTGAGGATCTGCTTGCTCACCAGGACCGGGCCGTGGGTTACCACTTGGTGTGGCTTGCCGATGTGATCCGGGCGATCGGCCAGGACGTTCCCTGACAGGGCTCTGAAATGCCAGGCCACATCGCCACCGGACGACCACGGAAACCGGAACCCACACGGGTTCGTTGCCGGAAGAGAATTCCGTTGATCACCCTGCGGTGGCCCTTCCAGCGCCCACCTCGCCCTCCGTTCATCGGCAGATGCGGCTCCAACCGGGCCCACTACTGATCCGACAGATCACCTCGCCCCCCACGAGTCAGAACGATTCTCGGGTGGACGGGTCACCCGACCCATCGGACAAGCCCTGGTAGGGGCCTCCGCGAAAGAGCATGCTGCCGCTGTGACGCGGCCGGTCGCCGCGTTCGTGGGCCGCGTCCGAACGGTCGGCGGGGGCCGGGAGGCGGGCGAGGGCCCGGAGGGTCTCCAGGCCCGCCAGCACACCGTCACGGCGCGCCGCGGACTTCATCCAGGCAGGCAGTCGGGCGAACATCCCCATCGTCGGGGAGGCGTGACGCTCGCGCAGCCGGGCGCCCACATAGGCGGCGAGGGCATCCACGTGCTCCTCGTCGTAGGCCCACAGGATCCGTCCCGCGCAGCGGGTCTGAAGCCAGAGCGGCCGCCGGAAGAATGGGTCCTCGGTGCCGCCGGGCACCGCGCCGACCAGCCCGGCGCCCCGCTCCTCGGCCGTCCATTCGGCGACCGCCCCGCAGCCGGCGCAGGTGAGGCGGCGGGGCCGGAAGAGGAGCGCGTCGAAGTACTTCGGGGCCTCCAGGCCGGGCAGCGGCTCGACGAGCGCGCGGCCACCGCACCCCGGGCAGACCACGAGCACCCGGCCGGTGAACCTGACGAGCCACTGACCGTGGTCGTGATGGCGGACCGGTTCCGGGCGCGAGGGCTCTGAGCTCATGACGGACACCCTGCCAGGCCCGAACCACCCCGGCGACGGGGATACGACGAACCCGCGGCACCCACCACGGTGTTCAGCGGCTGTCGCGCTCGATCTCGTCCAACCGCCTCCGCGCATGCGCGCGTTCGGGCTCCGTGCCTGCCAGACCGAGTGCCTCCCGGTACGCATCCGTGGCCTCCGCGCGGCGGCCGAGGCGGTGCAGCAGATCGGCACGCGCGGTCGCGTAGGGGTGGTAGGAGCGCAGCCTCGGCTCGTCGGCCAGTTCGTCCAGGAGGGCCAGCCCGGCCTCGGGCCCGTCGCGCATCGCCACCGCCGCGGCCCGGTTCACAGCGACGACCGGCGACGGGGCGAGTGCCTGCAGCACGTCGTAGAGCGCCACGATCTGCGGCCAGTCGGTGGCCGCGACGGAATCGGCCTCGTCGTGCAGTGCCGCGATGGCGGCCTGCACCCCGTACGGGCCGGGCGGGCCGCCCTCCAGTGCGGTGACCACCAGGCGGGTGCCCTCCTCGATCATCGCGGCGTCCCAGCGGCCCCGGTCCTGTTCGTCCAGCAGCACGATCTCCCCGTCGGGTCCCGTCCTGGCCTCGCGCCGGGCATGGATCAGCAGCATCAGCGCGAGCAGCCCGGCCGTCTCCCGCTCGGCGGGCAGCAGCCTGTGCAGGATCCGGGCCAGCCTGATGGCCTCCTCCGCCAGGGCGACCCGCTGCAACTGCGGGCCCGAGCATGCCGCGTACCCCTCCGTGAAGATCGAATAGAGGACCTGGAGCACCCCCGGCAGGCGCTCCGGCAGCTCGTCCGCGCCGGGCACACGGAACGGGATGCGGGCCTCGCGGATCTTCTTCTTGGCCCGCACGATCCGCTGCGCCATCGTCGTCGGCGGTACGAGGAAGGCCCGCGCGACCTCGGGGGTCGTCAGGCCCGCCAGACAGCGCAGGGTCAGCGCGCTCCGGTCCTCGGCGCCGAGCGCCGGGTGGGCGCACGTGAAGAAGAGCTGCAGCCGCTCGTCGGGGAGACCGCCGTCCACGTCGGCGGGCGGGGCATGGCCGGCCCGGTCCGCCTCCACCTGCAGGACGGCCAGCCGGGCGGCGTACGCCTGGTCGCGGCGCAGCCGGTCGACGGCCTTGCGCCGGGCCGTCGTCAGCAGCCAGGCACCGGGCCTGGCCGGTACGCCGTCGACCGGCCAGTGCACCAGGGCCGCCTCGATGGCGTCGGAGGTGACCTCCTCGGCCAGGTCCAGGTCGCCGAAGCGACGGACGAGGGAAGCCAGCAGCCGTCCGTGCTCCTCGCGGAAGACCGACGCGACGGAGGACACCGCAGGCGGCCCGTCCTCCGGCGCCCGGGGTCCGGTGGCTCCCTCGTCCATGACGGTCAGGCCCCGAAGTCGGCGACCGGCCGCACGACGACCGACCCGCTGCCGCGCGCGCCCGGGCACCGTGCGGCCCAGTCGAGGGCGACATCGAGATCCGGTACGTCGATGACGAGGAAGCCGCCCAGGACCTCACGGGTCTCGGCGAAGGGCCCGTCCGTGACGGTCCGCTCCCCGGTGGGCCCGACACGGACCGTCGTGGCGGTGACCAGGTCGGCGAGCGACTCACCGGAGACGAGGATCCCGGCGTCCTTGACCTCCTTGTCGTAGGCCATCCAGTCCTCGACCGTGCATTCGGCAGCGCCACCGCTCTCGTCGGTCGCACCGCTGTGGATCAGCAACATGTACTTCATGGTCCGGCTCCTGTCGCGCTTTGTCATGCTCTGTCTTGCATCCGGTACACGTTCTCCGTGTACACCATGACGACGTACGGGACCCCGGCGTATCGACACGCCCTTCCAAGATTCTTTGTCCGCCCGTCGAGTGGAGCGCCGGGGGGGGGCGACGAGCAGAGACCCTGGTAACCGGGCTTGCGGTTGCCGCAGCGGCAACTTCTACCGTCGTGAACAGGGCCGGAGAGACCGGCCCAGGTGAAGCACTTGTGAGGGAGGCGGGCGATGGCCTGGCCGATTGCGGAGGTCGCCCGGATGTCCGGGGTGACGGCCCGCACGCTGCGGCACTACGACGAAGTCGGACTGCTGCCGCCTGCCTGGATCGGGACCAACGGCCACCGCTACTACGCGGCACTTGGGCGCACGCACGTTCGGCGACTGCGTCGTCGAGGTTCGACGTGTCCCACGGCCGCAGCACGGCCCCACCGGCTCGGACCGGGTTCCGCTCCACGGGGATCCGGAGTTCCGCCGCGGGTCACGCCCTGCGCCCGTGAGGGCGACGGGCGGACCGGGCTACGAGGGCTCCAGGAGGCCCGTGTCCGCCGGGGCGGCGGGCGGTGCGGCGCTCAGGGGCAGGAGCTCGGGGCGCTTCGCGGTGCGGCCGTCGCCGGAGGACCTGCCGCGCAGACGCCGTCCGAGCCAGGGGCCGAGGAACCCGGCCGCCCAGCGCAGTTCGGCCCGTGCGGCCTGCAGGCCCGAGGGAACGGTCTGCGGCGGCAGCGGGAGCGTCCAGTTGTCGTCGCTTCCCGGCAGACCGACGGCCCGGGCGACGGCTGCGGCGATCCGCTCGTGGCCGAGCGGGCTCGCGTGCAGCCGGTCCTCGCTCCACATCCGCGGGTCGGTGGCGACGGCCTGCGGTGCGATGTCGGCGACCGTGACGCCGTGCCGGGCCGCCGCCGCGCGGATGCGGGCGTTCATGTCGAAGACGCGGGACCTGACCGGCCGGGCGATCGGCGCGATCTTCCCCACGTCGGGAAAGGTCATCGTCACCACATGGGCCCCGGCCGCCGTGAGCGCGGCGAACATCTCCTCCAGGTGGCCCGCCACCTCCTCGGCGTCGAAACCGGGCCTGAGCAGGTCGTTGACCCCGGCGAGCACGGTGGCGAGGTCGGGGCGCAGGGCCAGCGCGGGGCCCAGCTGTTCCGCGCGGACCTGGCCGGCGACACGTCCCCGTACAGCCAGATTGGCGTACTGGAGACCGGGGTTGGCGGCCGCGACCCGCGCGGCGAAGAGGTCGGCCCAGCCCCGCAGGCCGGTGGCGTCGTCGCCGTCGCCGACCCCTTCGGTCTGACTGTCGCCCAGTGCGACGTATCGCAGGTACTCACCGCTCGGCACGGGTCGTCCGCCTCTCTCTCAGTACGTTCGCGATCCGCAGGCACCAGTCCCGGTGCCCCTCCTCGAAGGCGAGGCCGCGCAGGCACGTCAGGTACGGACCGACTCGCTCGCCCGTGCGCAGGTACTCCTCCTCGCCCATGTCGCCGCGGAACTGCCGCAGCAGATTGCCCAGGAGCTCGATCTTGGCCTCGGCCGCGGACGCCCGCTCCTCCAGCTGTTCGATCACCGGTTCGGTGCCGATGCGGTCGGCGGCCTGGACCTTGACGAGCAGGTCGTCGCGGATGAACGACGGCTTCGACACGTCCGCGGCGAACCGTTCCAGCTCGGCGCGGCCGGCGTCGGTGACGTGGAAGAGGCGTTTGTTGGGCCGGGTCTCCTGGATCACCTGCCGTCCTGCGACCAGCCCGTCCTTCTCCAGCCTGGCCAGCTCCATGTACAGCTGCTGGGGCAGGGCGTGCCAGAAGTTCGCGACTCCGATGTCGAACGCCTTCGCCAACTGATATCCGCTGTACTCACCGTCCAGCAGTGCTGCCAGCACGGCATGCCGCAAGGCCATCGAAGCGCTCCTTATCCCGTTTCTGGTCCGCCCTCCATCATACTCAAGAAATTGTCTAGTCATACCCTTGAGCATGGGAGGGAAATCGCGTGGAGGAGTACGGCGCCGGCTACGAGGATGACGGGATGAGCAACCACGTGACTCCCGTAGAAGCCTTGCTTGTTGTCGACGTCCAGGACGCTGCCGTCGCCGGTGACGGAGCCCTGCCGGACGCCGTCGGGCTCCTGGACCGGACGACGGACCTGATCGCACGGGCACGGCGGGCCGGGGCACTCGTCGTCCACCTGCAGAACGACGGGCAGCCCGGAGCGGGCGACGAGCCCCACACGCCCGGCTGGGAGCTCCACCTCCCCGTCGAGGCCGGCCCCACGGAGACCGTGATCCGCAAGACCCACGACGACGGGTTCAAGGAGACGGCACTGGGGGACGTACTGGCCGGTGCGGGAGTGCGATCGCTCGCCGTCTGCGGACTGATGTCCGAGATGTGCGTCCAGGCGACGGCCCGTACCGCCCTGGCGCTCGGCTACCGGGTCGTGCTTCCGCACGACGCCCACGCCACACATGACATCCCGGCCGCCCCCGGAATCAGCGGGGTGATCCCGGCCGCCGTGGTCTCGCGGGTTGCCGCGTGGGCCATCAGCGGGGGCACCGACGTCACGACGCAGGCCTCGGACGTCGGCTTCACCGCGCCATCCCGGCCCAACTCCCCTACGGCCGCCTGACGGTACGCGTTCCTCGACGCACGGCAGCATTGAACGAAAACTTTCGAAGCGTTGACCGAAATCTGTCGGAGAGCTAGCCTGCCGCCTGAATCGCTGGGCGCACGTGAGGACACGGTCCATGTACATGGACCGAACTCCCCGCTTGCCCCTCCTTCTTCATGCCCTGCTTCCCCCACCCGCGCAGAGGGAGCACCACCGTGAACCGAAGATCATCGATCCTCAGCCTGCTCGCCACCGCTGCGCTCGCCGCCACGGTCGCCACCCCCGCGATCGGAGCCGGGGAAGGCGGCCACGGGCCGGGCAGCTCCCCGGGGCCGACGGAACGGAACGCCCGCTGGGTGAGCACCTGGACGTCCATGCCGCAGCTGACGGAGCCGGGCAACATGCCTCCGGCGCCGTTCACCCGGGAGGGCTCCGTGCTGACGGACGCCACCCTGCGGCAGACCGTCCACGTCTCGGCCGGCGGCGAGCACATCCGGCTGCGCTTCTCCAACGCGTTCGGCGGCACGGTGCTGCCGATCACCAAGGTGACCGTGGCCCTGCCGCGCGACGGCAAGGCCGGAACCAGTGCGGTCCAGCCGGGAACCACGCACGAGGTGACCTTCCAGGGGCACTCCTCGGTCTCGGTGCCGGCCGGTGCGCAGGCGGTCTCCGACCCGCTGGACTTCCGGCTCGAGCCGGGGTCCAACCTCACCGCGACGGCCTATCTGGCCAACGGCCAGGCCTCCACCGCGATCACCTCGCACCCCGGCTCCCGTACGACCTCCTACCTGCAGGCCGGGAACCACGTCGGCGACACGGACCTCACCGGGGCGACGCCCACCGACCACTGGTACTTCCTCAGCGGCGTCGAGGTCTGGTCCAGGAACACCACCTCGGCCGCCGTCGTGCTCGGTGACTCGCTGACCGACGGCCGGGGCTCCACCACCAACATGAACGACCGCTGGCCCGACCTCCTGCAGAAGCGCCTCAAGGCCGGTCCGGCCACCGCGAAGGCCGCGATCGTCAACCAGGCGGCCGGCGGCAACAGGCTGCTCAACGACGGCCTGGGCCCCAACGGCCTGGCCCGCCTGGACCGCGACGTCCTGGCACAGAGCGGCGTCGACTGGCTGCTCGTCTTCGAGGGCGTCAACGACATCGGCACGGCCGAGGCATCACCGGCCGCCCAGAAGCAGGTCGCGGCCGACGTCATCGCCGCGTACGAGCAGATCATCACCCGGGCCCACACCCAGGGCATCCGCGTGTACGGGGCGACGCTCACCCCCATCGGCGCCAACACCGGGTACGACGACCCCGACGGCCACCGCGAGGAGGCACGGCAGACCGTCAACACCTGGATCCGTACGAGCGGCCGCTTCGACAGCGTGCTCGACTTCGACCGGGCCGTACGCGACCCGCTCGCCCCCACCCGGCTCCGGGCCTCGTTCGACACCGGCGACCACCTCCACCTCAACCCCGCGGGCTACCAGGCCCTGGCCGACGCGGTCCCCACCCGGCTGTTCCAACAGGCTCCGCTTCCCCGGGGCTTCGGCTACAACTGACCGCTGGCTAGGGTCGGTGCCATGATCGACCCCTCCCACCTTGCCGCCGTCCGGGACTCGTACGACACCGTCGCCACGACCTACGCCGTACGGGTCCCGCGGCCCGCCGAACTCGACCCGCTGAACCGTGCGGTGCTGGCCGCCTTCGCCGAACTGGTGCTCGCCGGGGGAAACAGCCGGGTCGCGGACCTCGGCTGCGGCCCCGGCCTGGTGACGGCGCACCTGGCGTCGCTGGGCCTGGACGCGTTCGGCATCGACCTGTCCCCCTCGATGGTCGGGATCGCCCGGGAGGGCAACCCCGGTCTGCGGTTCGCGGAAGGTTCGATGACCGCGCTGGACCTCGCGGACGACGAACTGGGCGGCATCCTGGCCTGGTACTCCACCCACCACACCCCACCGGACCAACTGCCGCGCGTGTTCGCCGAGTTCCACCGCACCCTGGCGCCCGGCGGACATGTGCTCCTCGGTGGGTACATCGGCGAGGACGAACACCTGACCCCCGCCGAGGCCTACGGCCACCCGGTGTCCTATCGCTCCTACTTCCTGCCGCTGGACCGCCTCGCGGAGCTGCTGCGCGGGGCGGGTCTCGTCGTCGCGGCGCGCCTGGAACAGGCGCCCAGCGGGCGGGCGAAACGACCCGACGTCTGCATCGTGGCCCGGAAGCCCGAACCGCCCGTAAGCCCCTGAGCCGCGCGGCGCCCGGCGCCGCCGTGCGCCGCGGCGCCGATCGCGACATCCTCGCAGCGGCGGTAAATTGTCGACATCAGCGCCACCGGACCCGTACCGGGCCGAGCGCGGCCCGCCAGGCGTGCGGCACGGCCGACTTGCGGCGCAGCCGATCCGGTGGGTGCACCGGATCCGATGGGTGCACACAGTCCGTACCGACTCGTTCGAGAGGACCCGTCATGCCGTTCATCACCACGCAGGACCGGACGCCGATCTTCTACAAGGACTGGGGAACGGGACAGCCTGTCGTGTTCAGTCACGGCTGGCCCCTGAACGCCGACGCGTGGGATCCGCAGGTCCGGTTGATGGCGGAGAACGGCTTCCGCGCGATCGCCCACGACCGGCGCGGTCACGGGCGTTCCGGACAGCCGTGGAACGGCAACGACCTCGACACGTACGCCGACGACCTGGCGACGCTGATCGAGGAGCTCGATCTGCGGGACATCATCCTCGTCGGCCACTCCACGGGCGGCGGCGAAGTGGCGCGCTACCTCGGCCGCCACGGCACGGGCCGGGTCGCCAAGGCCGTCCTGCTCGGTGCGATCGCGCCGTTGATGCTGAAGACCGAGGCGAATCCGGAAGGGCTGCCGCGCGAGGTGTTCGACGGCATCCGCAAGGGTGTCGCGACCGACCGCTCCCAGTTCTACCAGGAGCTCAGCGAGACGTTCTACGGCGCCAACCGCCCCGGGTCGGAAGTCTCCCGGGGCACCCGCGACGCGTTCTGGCAGTGGTCGCTGCAGGTCGGGATCAAGGGCGCGTACGACTGCGTCAAGGCGTTCTCCGAGACGGACCTCACCGAGGACCTGAAGGCGTTCGACATCCCCACCCTCATCGCCCACGGCGGCGACGACCAGATCGTCCCCATCGTGGCCTCGGCGGAGAAGTCCTCCAAGATCGTCAAGGACGCCACGCTCAGGGTGTACGAGGGGGCGCCGCACGGCCTGTCGATGGTCGCCCCGTTCAAGGACGTCTTCGACGCGGACCTGCTGGCCTTCGCCCGCGCCTGAGGGGCCGCGCACACCTTCCGGCCCGGCGGCGGGGCAGTCCTGCCGCCGGTCAGGCCGAGGCGAGCCAGTCCCGGTAGTGAGTGGGCGCGATGAGCACATCGCTCTTGGCGATGATGGCGTCGCCAGGAACCGCCGCGAACATTCCGGCGCTGTCGTCCGTGACGACGGTGCGCCCGTCACCGCGGGCGGCCAGCGTGATCCTGCCGAGCTCGTCCAGCGGAAAGACGTCGGGGCCGGCGACGTCGCGGGTGCCGCCGAGAGGGCTGTCGACGGTGACGTCGGCCACCGCCCGGGCGACGTCGGCCGCGGCCATGGGCTGCAGCGGGGTGGACGGCAGGCGGACGGTCTGCCCGTCGTCGGTCCAGGACAGGACCGCGTCCATGAACTCGAAGAACTGCGTGGCCCGGACGATCGAGTACGGGACGGGCCCGGCCTTGAGCACGTCCTCCTGGAGGACCTTGGCCCGGTAGTAGTCGAGGCCGGGCACCTGGTCCGCGCCGACGATGGACAGCACGACCGCGTGGCCGACCCCCGCCCGCTCGGCTGCCGCGAGGAGGTTGTCCATCGTGATCCGGAAGAAGTCGAGGGAGAGGTCGTCGAAGGTGGGCGAGTTCGTCAGGTTGACGACGGCATCGGCCCCTTCGAGCGCCTCGGGCAGCCCCTGCCCGGTGAGGAGGTCGACGCCGGTGGACAGCGAGTGAGGAACCGCGTCGTGTCCGGCCTCCTTCAGGATCGTCACCACCTGCGAACCGATGAGTCCCGTTCCGCCGATCACTGCGACCTTCATGTCTTGTCTCCCGGAGAGTGAACCCTGGATCCGATTTGCCGGATTTGCCGCGACTTGCTCACTCTACTCAGACGTCCGGGAAAGCGGCCGGGAAAGTACCGCCGCGGGCTGAGATGGTGGATTCATGGCCACTCTGCCCCGGATCGCCCCGATGCTCGCCACGCCCGGCACCCTGCCGCCCGCGGCCACCGACGACCAGTGGGCGTTCGAGGTGAAGCAGGACGGCCAGCGGGCCGTCGTGTATCTGCCGGGAGACGGCACCGTGGAACTGCTGGCCCGCTCCGGCGCCGACATCACGGCCGCCTATCCGGAACTCGCGGCGCTCGGCCCCGCGCTCGACGGCGTACCGGCCGTACTGGACGGCGAGATCGTCGCACCGGACAGCCAGGGGCGCAGCGACTTCGAGCGGCTGCAGTCCCGCATGGGGCTCTCCGGATCACCCGCCAGGGCCGCCCGCATGGCGGAGCGGGTCCCCGCCCACCTCGTCCTGTTCGACGCCCTGCTCCTCCGCGGCACCAGCCTCCTCCCACTGCCCTACACGCAACGCCGTGCGGCCCTGGAGGAGCTGGGGCTCGTCGGGGCGCACTGGTCGACGCCCTCGGTCGTCGTCGGGCACGGCGAGGAGGCCCTCGGGATGACCCGGGAGGCCGGGCTGGAGGGCCTGATCGCCAAGCGGCTCTCCTCCACGTACGAGCCAGGAGTCCGCTCCCGCACCTGGATCAAGATCCGCCACGTGCACACCGTGGACGTCGTCGTGGGCGGCTGGGTGCCCGGTCGCGGCCGACTGGACGGGCTGCCCGGAGCGCTGCTCGTCGGCGAACGGCACGAGGGCGGGCTGCGCTACGCGGGCAACGTCGGGACGGGGTGGAGCGACGCGGAGCGGACCACTCTCGGCGAGCTGCTCCGGGTCGCCGAGATCGACACCTGCCCGTTCGACGAGGTGCCTCCGACCGCGGGTGCGCGGTGGGTGCTGCCGCGGCTGGTCGGCGAGGTGCGGTACGCGACCCGGACCAGGGCGGGGCGGCTGCGCCAGCCCTCCTGGCACCGGCTGCGGCCCGACCTCGCCCCGGACGACCTCGGGTGAGGGAACGCGCCGGGCTCAGGACGCCGTGCGCTTCCTGGCAGCCGTCTTCCGCGCAGGTTTCCCGGCCGTCTTCTTGGCCGCCGTCTTCCTGGCCGCCGCCTTCTTGGCCGTGGTCTTCTTCGCGGCCCGCTTCCTGGTGCCGGACTTCATCTCGTGCACGGTCGCGTGCTCGCCCTCCGGCCCGGTGGCCTCGCCGCGCGTCTCCTTCGCCGCCTTCACCGAGGCGTTCAGCGCGGCCATCAGGTCCATGACCTTCCCCGACTCCTCCTCCTCGCCCCCGCGCGGCTCCGGCAGCTCCTTGCCCTCGGACTTGGCCGCGATCAGCTCCTCCAGAGCGTCGCGGTAGCGGTCCCGGAAGCCGGAGATGTCATCGAGGGCCATCGTGTCGGTGAGCTGGACGGCCCGCTCGATCTCGTCCTCGTCCAGCTCGACGTCGCCGGGAGCCAGGGACTCGGGGCTGCGGATCTCGTCCGGCCACCGCATGGAGTGCAGCACGATGGCGTTGTCCCGCACCCGCAGCAGACCGAGGCGCTCGCGGTTGTGCCAGGCGAACTTGGCGACGGCGACCTTGTCGCTGCGCTCCAGCGCCTTGCGCAGCAGGGTGTACGGCTTCGCCGCGACCTGGCCGTCGGTAGCGAGGTAGTAGCTGTCGCTGATCCGTACCGGATCGACCCGGTCCGCGTCGACGAACGCCACGATCTCGATCGCCTTCGCCGTCGGCAACGGCATCCGGTCGAGCTCCTCGTCCGTGACGGGAACGGTCCGGTCCTTGGCGATCTCGTACCCCTTGCCGATCTCGTCCTGGGAGAGGACCTCGCCGTCGAGCTCGCACACCTTGCGGGTGCGGATACGGCCCATGTCCTCGAGGTGGTACTGGTGGAAGGAGATCGAGTGGTTCTCGGTGGCGGACACCACCTTGATCGGGATGGTGACGAGCCCGAAGCTGATCGCTCCGGTCCACAGGGGCCGCGGCATCCAGTACCTCCAGACCCCCCTGGTGGCTGGGCTGTGCAGATCTCACATCCCCCTCACCGTAGAACGCCCGGAGCGTGGCCGCCCGTCCATGGCCCCCCTTTGCGTGACCCCGGCCACGATGACGGCTGCGGGCAGTGGCGGCCGATCCGGTGCCGCACGCGTGTCGGTGCCGTGTTACGGATCCTGTCCCGCGCCACACTGGCTCTCGGCTCCGTGCTTTGCGACAGGAAGAGCGGGACGTCATGAGCGGTGGCAGCGCCTGGACCGGAGCCGCGATCGCGGCCGTTACCGCCGGCTACGCACTGTTCTCGCGCCGCCTGAGCTCGACACCGGTATCGGCTCCCATGGTGTTCACCGGCTTCGGTGTGCTCATCGGCCCGATCGGGCTCGACGTTCTCGACCTGGGGCACGACGCGGGCCCCGTGATGCTGCTGGCCGAGGCCGCCCTGGCCCTCCTGCTGTTCACCGACGCGATGACGGTACGCCGACAGGCCCTTCGCGCGGGCCGCTTCCTGCCCCTGCGTCTCCTGGCCATCGGCCTGCCCCTGTGCATCGCGGCGGGGTGGCTGCTGGCGTGGCCCCTGTTTCCCGGCCTGACCCTGTGGGAGTTCGCGTTGCTGGGCGCCGTCCTCGCCCCCACCGACGCGGCACTCGGCAAGACCGCCGGCTCCAGTCCCCGTGTTCCGGCCCTCGTGCGCCAAGGACTCAACGTCGAGAGCGGCCTGAACGACGGCCTGGCACTGCCGTTCTTCCTCCTGTTCCTTGCCGCGCTCCCGGGCACGCTCGCCTCCGAGGAAGGCGCGGGCGGAGTGTTCTGGCGGTCCGTCGCCATCAGCACCCTGGTGGGTCTGGCCCTCGGCTGGGCCGGAGGGAGACTGCTGGCCCTCGCACAGGCCCGGGACTGGGCGACGGGCGAATGGCAGCAGGTGGCCGTCCTGGCAGTGGCCTTCTGCGCGTACAGCGTGGCGGCCGGCATCGACGGAAGCGGGTTCATCGCCACGTGGATGGGAGGGTTCGCCTTCGGTACGGCACTGCGCACGGGCAGGCCGGCGGCGGACGACCGGGCCGAAAAGCGGCCGTCCGACCTGGCCGAGTACGTGGGCGGGCTGCTGGGGACCATGAGCTTCCTGGCCTTCGGAGCGGTCCTGCTCGGCCCGGCGCTGGAGCACCTGAACTGGCGCATCATCACGTACGCGGTCCTCAGCCTGACGGTCGTCAGAATGCTTCCGGTGGCCCTCGCGCTGATCGGTACCGGTATGCGGGTGCCCACACTCGCCTACATGGGCTGGTTCGGCCCCCGCGGCCTGGCTTCCGTGGTCTTCGGACTTCTCCTGGTCGAGGACCGTGTGCCCGGAATCGAACTCCTGGGACAGGTCATCGCGGTCACCATCGGCCTCAGCATCCTGCTGCACGGCATGTCGGCGCCGTACTTCGCCAACCTCTACGGCGACTGGTACGACACCGCCAAGGCCGCCGACCCCGACCTCTGTGAGGCCAGGGGCACACCCGAGGCCCCCACTGCACAGCACTCCGGCTCACGACGCCTGCGCTGAACCGAGCACAGGGCCGGAGCCTGTGGTGAGGGAGGCCGGGCATCCGGGATCCCGGACAGGCACGGCCCGCAGGAGCCACGCATCAAGGACATGGGCCGGGAGGCGGACCGGAGCGCCCGGAAGGGAGAACCGGCCCGAGAGGGCCTGGGCGCAACCGGGCCACCGCCCGTACTCCCGATCCTCCCGCCACGGCCCCGGGACCGCATGTGGATCAGCGCGGGTACGTCACACCCGGGGCAGGTCCAGCTCGCCGACCACCTGGTCGCCGCTCATCTCGCCGGTCCTGCGGAAACCGAGCCGCAGATAGAAGTCCTCCGGCCCGTGCTCCCCCGGCAGCCAGGTCACCGTACGGACTCCTCGGCCGTCCGGGCCATCGACTACCGGCGGAACAGGGCGCCGGGCGCCGGTACGCACGGGCGGTGAGGCGCCGCGCGGCCGACCCTCCACATCTCCTCCATTGTTTCATCACAATTCCGCTTCCTTTCGCCGAAGCCCGCCTCCCGGCTCCCCACCGCTGCGAGCATCGCCGCTCCACCTGCACGGAAATGCTGCGCACATGCCTTGGGGGGCACATGACTTCGAGAGTGAAGAGCGGTCCGGTCCGGATCTCCGCGGGGATCGCCGTCCTTGTGATGACCCTGGCGGGGTGCGGAGGAAGCGGCAGTGACGCGAAGACCGTGGCCGACTCGTCCCGGACCGCTTCCGCCGAGCGGGCGCTCGCGCTCGTGGACGACGAGGCGAGCGCGGACGCCGGCACGGAGATCGTGATCGAGGCGCTCGCCAACGATGCCGTGACCCTGGAGGACGGCAGGGACGCCCCGCTCCTCGGCACCTACGACACGGCCGAGTTCACCTTCTCCGTCGAGAGCCCGACCCCGCACGGGACGGTCACCGTCATGGGGACCTCGCTCGTATACACGTCCGCGGCCGACTACGGCGGCGAGGACAAGTTCACCTATCACATTCTGGTCGACGGGAAGGCGGCACCCAGCGCCAGTGCCGTCGTACGGATCACCGTGGCCGAGCCCACCCCGACCCCGACTCCCACGCCCACGCCCACGCCGAAGCCGAAGCCGAAGGTGAAGGTTTCCAGCGAGCCCTCGGTGTACTACAGCAACTGCGACGCGGTACGGGCGGCCGGGGCCGCGCCCGTCCGCCGCGGGGACCCGGGCTACGCGGCCCATCTGGACCGCGACAACGACGGGGTCGGCTGCGAGCCGTACGGGGCCGGCACAGGATCCTCCAGCGGCGGTTCGGCGGACGGCGGTTCGGCGGACGGCGGCTCCTCCGGCGGTGGCGACACCTACTACGCCAACTGCTCCGCCGTGCGCGCCGCAGGGGCCGCACCCATCCACCGCGGGGACCCCGGCTACGGCTCCCACCTCGACCGGGACGGCGACGGCGTCGCCTGCGAGTAGAGCGAACGGGAGCGAGCGGAGGGCTCCACGCGGGCAGATTTGATCACATGGGACCCGGGAAGCTTGAAGTTGCTCTAAGTGCGCAATAATCGAGCAACTTCAAGCATCGCTCGCCGTCGTACCCACGAAGGAAGCCCCATGCCGCTCATATCCACCGGTGACCTCGCACACCGCGCCAGGACGAACACGACGGGCGTCGGGGCGTTCAACGTCGTGCAGATCGAGCACGCGCAGGCCATCGTCGGCGGGGCGGAAGCGGCCGGGCTGCCGGTGATCCTGCAGATCAGCGAGAACACGGCCCGCTACCACGGCTCCCTCGAACCGATCGGGCTCGCCTCGCTCGCCCTCGCACGGGCCGCGAGCGTTCCCGTGGCCGTCCACCTCGACCACGCCGAGTCGGCCGGCCTCGTACGCGAAGCCGTCCGACTCGGCTTCACCTCCGTCATGTTCGACGCGTCCACGCTCCCGTACGACGAGAACGTCGCCGCGACCCGTGCCGTCGCGGAGTACTGCCATATCCACGACGTATGGGTGGAGGCCGAGCTCGGCGAGATCGGCGGCAAGGACGGGGCGCACGCCCCCGGGGTCCGTACCGACCCGGACGAGGCACGGGCGTACGTCGGCGCCACCGACGTCGACGCCCTCGCGGTCGCCGTCGGCAGCTCGCACGCGATGCTCACCCGCGACGCCGCGCTCGACTTCGGGCTCATCTCCCGGCTGCGCGACGCGGTGGGCGTCCCGCTGGTCCTGCACGGCTCGTCCGGAGTCGGGGACACGGGCCTGGCCAGGGCCGTCGCCGCGGGCATGACGAAGGTGAACATCTCCACCCATCTGAACAAGCTGTTCACCCAGGCCGTCCGCACCTATCTGGACACCCACGCCGAGGCGGCCGACCCCCGCAAGTACCTCGGCCCGGCCCGCGAAGCGGTCACGACCGAGGTGACGCGCCTGCTGCACGTACTGGCCCGGACCGGTCCCGGCCAGGCGCGATAGGGTTCGGCGGCGAACAAGGAGGAACAGGTGGCGGCACACACCCGATGGACCCGGCTGCTGGAGATCCTCAGCGAACAGGGTCATCTCGACGTCCTCGACGCCGCCGCGCGACTGGACTGCTCCGCCGCGACCGTACGGCGCGACCTGGACGAACTCGCCCGGCAGAACCTGCTGACCCGCACCCGGGGCGGCGCCGTGGTCAGCACCGTCGCCTACGACCTGCCGCTGCGCTACAAGGCGGCCCGCAGGGCGGACGAGAAGCAGCGCATCGCGAAGGCCGCGGCCGAACTGATCCCGTCGGGCTCCACGGTGGGGATCAACGGGGGCACGACCACCTCGGAGGTGGCCAGGGAACTGGCCGTGCGGCCGGAGCCCGCGGGCGGCGGGATCGCGCTGACCGTGGTCACCAACGCGATCAACATCGCCAACGAACTGGCGGTCCGCCCCCAGGTGAAGATCGTCGTCACCGGCGGAGTGGCCCGCCCGAACTCGTACGAACTCGTCGGCCCGCTGGTCGACTCCGTCCTGCGCACGCTCGCACTCGACTACACGATCCTCGGCGTGGACGCCGTCCACCCGCTCTTCGGAGCGGCCACCCACGACGAGTCGGAGGCCGGCGCCAACCGGGCTCTCGCCGAGTGCGCGGGCACGGTGATCGTGGTGGCCGACTCCTCCAAGCTGGGCCGCCGGGCGTTCGCCCAGGTGTGCGAGACGAGCGCCGTGTCGATCCTGGTGACGGACAGGGACGCGCCCGAGGAGACCGTCGAGGAGTTCACCGGCCTGGGGATCGACGTGCTGCGCGTGTGACGTCCCGGCCGTGGCGGGTCAGCGGTAGTCGTCCGGGTGGCCCTGCATCCAGGTGTTGATGCGGTCGCGGGTGCCGATCAGCTGGGTGCGGTGCTTCTCCAGGTTGGCCGTGGAGGTGTCGCTCTTCAGCTCCGTGCGCAGGGTGCCCATCCAGGCCAGGGGCTCCTTGAAGTGGCCCGGACCCTTCGCGTCCGCCTTCATGGCCGCGTCCAGGCCGTTCAGCTCCTCGTTCACCCTGCCCAGGAAATAGGCGCAGTTGCCGTCCCCCGGGGTGCAGGAGTCGTACAGGGTCGCCTGCAGGCTCGCGAAGGCGTCGCGGACCAACACGGGCCTGTTCAGGTCCGCTTCTGTGAGCGCCTCCGGGCTCGCCGAGGCGGATGCCTCCGCCTCCGCCCGCTCGACCGCCGCGTCGGCCGCCGCCGCGTCCACCTCCGGCGCCACCTGCGGGACGTCGCTGCCCGGCCCGTTCGTGGTGGTCGCCTCCGAGCACCCGACCAGGCCCGCTCCCAGGATCACGGCCGGTATGACTGCACGCAGAGCGCTGCGGATGAACATGAGGCCCCCCTCGTCGTTGGGCACAGACCTTACTGCCTGGGACCGGTCTGCTGACGGCTGGTCAGCCCGTGACCAGGCTCTGGACGCCGGGGCGTACAGGTCCGCGAGGTGTTCCGGGGTGGCCCGGGAACCGGCGCCCTCGCGGTGGAGGCTGAGCGTGGCGCCCAGGCCGATCAGGTGGCCGGCGACCAGCTCGGCGCGCAGGGCGCGTTCGCGGCCCGGGAGGCCGGCCGTCAGGCGTCCGGTGACCTGCTCGTGGAAGCGGGTGCGCGGCAGGGAGCGCTCGTCGTAGTTGCCGAGGGAGAAGACGACGCGCAGCAGGGGGTCGCTCCGGTGCGCCCTGCGGCTGCGGCTGCGTGAGAGCGTCAGCACCATGTGGCGGCCGAGCCCGTCGAGCGGGGCGGCGCGTTAGCCTCGGAGCCTCGACCTGTACGAAGGAAGCGAAGGAAGCGAAGGTGGCTGCGATGGCGAAGGTCCCGGCGGCGGCAGTGGCGGCGAGCGGACTCCTCGGGGGGTACGGGGTCGCCCGGTGGACCGGGAAGCGGCCGCTCGGCGGTGTCGCGCTCGCCGCCGCCGGCTCCCTCGCCGCGTACGAGTGGAACCGGCAGGCCGGAACCCGGGCGGCCGTCGGGCTGAGCGTCGCCTACGTCGCCGCGTTCGCCGGATCGCACCCGCTCGCCAAGAAGGTCGGCGCATGGCCCGCCGTGTTCGCCGTCGCGGGCGGGGTCGCCGCGGCCTCGTGGGCGGTCACACGGCGCAGCGCCTGAGAAGACGTGCGCCGGGCGATGAACACCGGCGGCGCGGGGCACGTACTGAACGGCAACTCCCCCGCGTGACCCGGGGGTGCTCCCGTACGACAGGACGGGGGCGCCCCCGGAGCTTTCCCTCCACGACGCAGCGCCTGCCACGGCCTGCGCCGGCGCCCTGGCGCCGCCCGGTGCCGTCGAGCGCCGTCAGCCTCCCAGTGCCCGTGAGACCGAATAGATCACCAGACCGGCCAGCGCGCCCACCACTGTGCCGTTGATCCGGATGAACTGCAGGTCGCGGCCGATGTGCGCCTCGATCTTCTTCGAGGTCTGGTGCGCGTCCCAGCCGGCGACGGTGTCGCTGATCAGCGACGTGATCTCCGTGCGGTACGTCGTGACGACGTACACCGCCGCGTCCTCCAGCCAGCCCTCCAGCTTGGCCTGCAGCCGCTCGTCCGTCGCCAGCCGGGCGCCCAGCGACATCAGCGAGGCCCTGGCACGCAGCCGCAGCTCGCTCCGCTCGTCCTCCGCCGCCGCGATGATCATCGTGCGTACCGAGGACCAGGCCGACGCGATGACGTCCTGCACCTCGCCGCGCCCCAGGATCTCCGCCTTGAGCCGCTCCACCCGCGCCCGGGTGTCCGAGTCCGTCTGGAGGTCGGCGGCGAAGTCCGTCAGGAACGAGTCGATCGAGCCGCGCGCCGGGTGCCCCGGCATGTCCCGCATCTCCGTGACGAAACGCAGCAGTTCCTTGTAGACCCGCTCCCCCACCCGCTTGTCGACGAAGCGCGGCGTCCAGCCCGGAGCCCCGCCCTGCACCGCGTCCATCACGGACTCGCCGTGCTCGACCAGCCAGTCGTGGGCCCGCACGCAGACGAGGTCGACGACCCTGCGGTGCCCGCCGTCGGCGACGACCTTCTCCAGCATCTTGCCGATGCCGGGGCCGACCTCCGCCGCATTCGCCCGCCGGGTGATCGCCTCTCCGACGACCGCCTGCACATCGGAGTCCCTGAGCACCGTCAGCGCACCGCGCAACGCGGTCGCGAGCTCCGCGGTCACCCGGTCCGCGTGATCCGGCTCCGCCAGCCACGCCCCGAGCCGCGCGCCGACGCCCAGAGCGTGAATTCGGTCACGAACCACGTCTCCGGAGAGAAAATTCTCGCCCACGAAGGAACCGAGTGATGCCCCGAGCTGGTCCTTCTTGGTGGGGATGATGGCCGTGTGGGGGATGGGAAGTCCGAGCGGGCGGCGGAAGAGCGCCGTGACCGCGAACCAGTCCGCCAGCGCACCCACCATGCCCGCTTCGGCAGCCGCTGCGACGTAGCCCGGCCAGCCACCCACACCCTCGTTCTTCGCCCAGGTGGCGAGGACGTAGACGAGCGCGACGACCAGGAGCAGACCCGTGGCGGTGGTCTTCATACGGCGCACTCCGCGCTGTTTCTCCTCGTCGGCAGCGGTGTACGCGAAACCGGCCAGCGGCGCCGCGGTCCGCCGGGCACCCGGGCCGCCCGCCCCGGCCGTGGATCCGGCCGATCCGGCGTCGGTCCCGGCGCCACCTGCCGCGGCCCCGGCCCCGGGCATCAGCCCCGGCCGCCCGGACGCGGGACCGTGCGGCCCCGGTCCCGCCCCGGAGTCCGGGCCGGACCCCGTTCCCTGTCCCGCGTCGTGTTCCATCCGCTCCACCCGTCCGCGTACGCGTCACCCAGTGCCGTACGCATTGTCCCTACCTCACCTACTCCCGGGCCGCACGTCGAGTTCCCCGCGGCCTGTCGCATCATGAGACCAGCCCGATCATCACAAGGAGAATCACCGCACATGCCCAGGCGCCAGGGGTATGCCCTGCTCATCGCCCTCGTAGCAGGCACCGCCGCGCTCGCCGCCGCACTCGCGTTCGGTACGACACTGATCGCCGGGGAGCGCCGGGCGCCGCTGCCCGGACCCGAGGCGCACGTGGCCGCACGCAATCCCGCCGCGCCGGCCAACTCCACCGGCACCTGGGTCGCCACCTGGACCGGAGCACCCGTCAGCGGCGAACCGGACACGGAACAAGGCCTCCCCGGACGCACCATCCGCAACACCGTGCACACCAGCGTCGGCGGCGACGCCGCCCGCATCACCCTCTCCAACCTCTTCGGCACGGCCCCGCTCGTCATCGACGAAGCCACCGTCAACACCCGCCCGGTGACCTTCCGCGGCCTGCCCGTCGTCACCGTCGCCGCAGGCCGTCAGATCGTCAGCGACCCCGTGGTCGTGCCCGTCGCACCCGACGCCGATCTCGTCGTCACCCTGCGCACCCCGTACCGGAGCGGCCCCGTCACCTCTCACGCCCACGCCCTGCAGACGTCGTACCTGGCCGACGACCGCGGCACCTGGCGGACCGACCGGTGGCGCTACCTCACCGCGGTGGACGTGCGCAACGAGATCTCACCGGGCACGGTCGTCGTGATCGGCGACTCGCTCACCGCGGGCAGCGGCTCCACCACCGACGCCAACAACCGCTGGCCGGACGTGCTCTCCGACCGGCTGGGGCACCGCTACGGGGTCGCCAACCAGGGCATCGCGGGCAACCGCCTGCTGCGCGACAGCGCCCCCGAGAGGAACGGCCGCGGCGGCGTCGGCGGAACCCACCGCTTCGAGCGTGACGTGCTCTCCGTCACCGGAGCCAGGACCGTGATCATCGCGCTGGGCATCAACGACGTGCAGCAGGCCCCCCAGGAGGAGGACCCCCAGCGCATCGTGGCCGGACTGCGCTCCCTCACAGAACGCGCCCACGCCCGCGGACTGCGGGTCGTCGGGGCGACGCTGACACCCTTCCAGGGCTTCGGCACCTGGACACCCGAACGCAACGACGTACGCCTGGCTGTCAACGAACAGATCCGGGCAGGCCGGATCTTCGACGACGTCATCGACTTCGACCGGGCCGTACGCGACCCGTACGCACCCAACCGGCTCCTGCCCGCGTACGACTGCGGCGACCGGCTCCACTTCAACGACGCCGGCTACCGGACGCTGGGCCGCCTCGTCGACCTCGCGACCGTGACCGGAACGCCGAAGGCCGGAGCCTTCTGACCGCGCCCGCCCCCAGGAACCGTCCGACCTCTCCAGACGCCCGCCCTCACGAACCGTCCGGCTTCTCCAGGCGCAGCCGCTCCGCCTCCTTGAGGCGCTGCCGCTGCGCCTTGCTCCACTTGCGGTCCACACCGACCCCGCCCATCAGGGCGAACCCTGTCACCCGCACCCGCGGCGCGTCCGGAGCCGGATCGCCGAAGTCGGCGTCCTTCGTCTGCTCGTCGAAACCGCCCATGACGCCGATGCCGTTGACGTGGAGGTGCACGTTCGGCGGGACCTTCACCTGCAGCCCGCCCATGATCGCGAAGCACCGGATCACGGTGTCGCGCTCCTCGAAGTCCGCCTCGCGCAGATCGATCTCGCCCCCGCCCCACATCGCGAACGCGGTGAACATCCGCCCCACCGTCCAACGGCCCTTGCGGCTGAAACCGCCCCAGAAGGCGAACCCTCCCGAGGACGTCGCGGGGCCCCCGATACGCCTCGACCAGTCGACGGACGTCCCGGGGGCGCGGGCGGGCGAGCCCGCACCCACGGGCGCAACAGCCTTACCCGGTACCGGGAGATCACGTACGAGCGGCTCCAACTCCCCGTGCGTACGCGCCTTGTACGTCGCATCGAGCCGCTGCTCGAACTCGTCCATCTCCAGCCGGCCCTCGGCCACGGCCTCCCGCAGGGTCTCGGCGACCCGTTCACGTTCCGCATCGGAAGCACGCATGTCCGGACGTTCACTTGTCATACCGCGCAGCCTATAGAGCAACCCGAAGACCGGCCTAGAGACGCGAATCCGACACGTACATCTTCGCGATCACGGCCTCGATGTCCGGCTCCCGCACCGACAGGTCCACGAGCGGATAGTCCGCCGCGATACGCGCCACCAGTGGAGCCGCCGACGCGGACGCCGGGAACGCCAGCCACTGCCTGGGGCCCTCCACCTTCACCACCCGCACCGAGGGCTCCGACGCCAGCTCGATCGGCGGCAGCACCCGCTCCAGATCGACCACCAGCGTGCGCTCGCTCTCCCCCACCTCATGCAGCCCGGACAGCGCACCGTCGTACACCAGACGGCCGTGGTCGATCACCATCACCCGCTTGCACAGCTGCTCGATATCGGTCAGATCGTGCGTGGTCAGCAACACCGTCGTGGACCGCTCCGCGTTCAAGTCCCGCAGGAACTCACGCACCTTGGCCTTGGAGATCACATCGAGCCCGATCGTCGGCTCGTCCAGGTACAGCACCTCCGGATCGTGCAGCAGCGCCGCCGCGATATCGCCCCGCATCCGCTGCCCCAGCGACAACTGCCGCACCGGAGTCTCCAACAGCTCACCCAGATCGAGGAGTTCCACACAACGGTCCAGGTTCTCCCGGAAACGGCGGTCCGGGATCCGGTACATCCGGTGCATCAGCCGGTACGAGTCACGCAGCGGCAGATCCCACCACAGCGTCGTGCGCTGCCCGAACACCACTCCGATCCGGTGCGCCAGCTTCGTACGCTCCCGCGACGGATCGATGCCCGCGACCCGCAGTCGGCCGCCGCTCGGGGTGAGGATCCCCGTCAGCATCTTGATCGTCGTCGACTTGCCCGCCCCGTTCGGGCCGATGTACCCGACCATCTCGCCACGCGGCACCCGGAAGCTGATGCCGTCCACCGCACGCACCTCGTGCCGCTCCCGGCGCAGGAAACCCGTCTTGCGGTGTACGTCGAAGACCTTCTCGACCCCGTCGAGCTCGATGAAGTCCATGTCCATTCCCACTCCTCCCTCAGCTTCCCGTACTGCGGTAGGCCCGCAGCCCCGTCCGCCACGCCAGCCCCGCGAGCACCCAGCACAGCCCCGCCACCAGCGGCGGGAGGAACGCCACCCACTCCGGCAGCCCCAACGGATAGTCCCTGCCCAGCACATACAGCGCGGGCAGCCAGCTCACGAACGCCAGCGGCACCACGAACGTCACCCCGCGCACCAGGTCCCGCGCGAAGATCGACGGCGGGTACTGGAGCAGAGTCGTCCCCCCGTAGGTGAACGCGTTCTGCACCTCCGAGGCGTCCTGCGCGAAGAACTGGAACGCCGCACCCACGACGAACACCGCCGCGAAGATCGCCGCCCCGCTCAACACCATCAGCGGCAGCATCAGGACCTTCAGCGGGCTCCACGCGATGTCCAGCGTCACCAGGGCGTAGCCCAGCACCAGCAGCGCCTGCGTGATCCGGCCCAGCCGGCGAAGCGCGAACCGGTCCGCGGCCACCTGCGCCAGCACCGGCACCGGCCGCACCAGCAGTGTGTCGAGCGTCCCGTCCCGCACCCGCTGCCCCAGCCGGTCCACCGACCCCACCAGCAGATCGCACAGCCCGAAGGCGGTCGCCGACGCCCCGTACAGCAGCGCGACCTCCGGCAGCGTGTAGCCGCCCAGCGCATCGACGTGCGAGAACATCAGCATGACCGTGACGAAGTCCGCCCCGGTCATCACGAAGTTGCCGATGGTCGTCATCACGAACGACGCCCGGTACGCCAGCGTCGAACGCAGCCACATCGCCGCGATCAGCCCGTACGCCCGGATCCCCTCGACCAGCCGCGACCGGTCGGCGAACGCGATCCCCGGCCGCTCGGGCTCCCCCACCGCCCCCTTCTCCGGCCGCTCAGGATCCCTGGCGGCCAGTCTCTCCGTCCCGGCCTCAGCCACCCTGCACCACCACCCTCCTCGTCGCCACGGACTGCAGCAGACGCCCCGCCAGCAGCAACGCCACCGCCCATCCGGCCTGGAAGGCGTACGCCTGCGCCAGACCCCACCCCGTGCGCTTGCCCAGGAACACATCCGCCGGGACCTGCAGCAGCGAAGACCACGGCAACGCCCGCGCCACCTCGCCCAGCACACCCGGGAACAGGTTCAGCGGCAGCAGCATCCCGGAGAAGAAGAGCCCCGCCAGCATGGCCATCTGCAGGGCGCCCGCCCCGTCCATCAGCCAGAACGCCGACAGCGCGACCAGGAAGCGCAGCGCGAAACTCACCACGACCCCCAGCAGCACCGACACCAGGAAGGCGGGCCACATCCACGCCGACCCCGGCAGCGCCAGGTCGAAGGCCAGGGCCCCCAGCACCATCGGCACGATCCCGCGCCCCAGCAGGTGGAACGCCGCCCGGCCCAGGTCCCCCGCCAGCCACCACAGCTGGAGATCGGCGGGCCGGTACAGGTCCACGGCGATGTCACCCGTACGGATCCGCTCCGTCAGGTCGCTCTCGAAGCCGCCGCCCATCATGGCGCAGGTCATCAGCAGCGCCTGCCCCAGCCACACGTACGTCAGGGCCTCTGACTGGTCGTAACCACCGAGCTGCGGACGCTCGTCCCACAGGGCGATGTAGGTGTAGGCCATGATGAAACCGAAGACGGTGTTGGTGAACACCCCCGCCGCCGTCGCCACCCGGTACGTCGCATGCCGCCGGAACCCACCGGCCGCCACCACCGCATAGAGCCGCACCGCGCCCCCTCCCCCCGCTCATCGGGCCAAAGCTCACGACCCTAGTTCACGACCGGTGGCCGCCGCGACCCTTTATCCGGGGATGATCCGGTGGTTATCACTCCGAAAAGTGCACTATGGGATAACTGCCCGCAGCCGAGGAGCCTCCACAGCCATGAGCCACGAGCCACCGCAGCCCGGCGGAGACCACGGAGAGCCAGGTCGGAAGGGTCCCGCCGGCTGGCCGCCCCGCGACCCCACCACCGCGAAGACCAACCGGAAACCGCCGCCCACGGACGGCGCGCAAGGCGGCAAGGGGCGCACAAAACGCGTCAAGCGGCCCAAGCGCACCGGCTGGCGCCGCGCCGTACCCACCTGGCGCATGGTGCTCGGCAGCACCCTCCTCATCGCGCTCCTGCTCACCGGCGGATTCATCGCCGGGTACAAACTCGTCGGCATCCCCGCCGCGAACGCCACCGCGACCGCGCAGTCGAACGTCTACCTCTACGAGGACGGCACCGTCATCGCCCGCGACGGCGAGATCAACCGGGAGAACGTACGGCTCGACAAGATCCCCCGCACCGTCCAGCACGCCGTACTCGCCGCCGAGGACCGGGACTTCTACTCCGAACCCGCCATCGACGTCAAAGCCATGACCCGCGCCGGCTGGAACACCCTCACCGGCAAGGGCCGCCAGGGCGGCTCCACCATCACCCAGCAGTACGTCAAGAACTACTACCTCGGCCAGGAACAGACCGTCGTACGCAAAGCCAAGGAATTCTTCATCTCGATCAAGCTCGGCCGGGAACAGAGCAAGGACGAGATCCTCGAGGGCTACCTCAACACCAGCTACTTCGGCCGCAACTCCTACGGCATCCAGGCCGCCTCCCACGCCTACTACGGCAAGGACGCCGAGGACCTCGACACCGGCGAGGGCGCCTACCTCGCCTCCCTGCTCAACGCCCCCAGCGCCTACGACGTCGTCGCCCACCCCGAGAACCGGACCGCGGCCCTCGCCCGCTGGGACTACGTACTCGACGGCATGGTCAAGGAGGGCTGGCTGAGCCCCTCCGACCGCGCCGCCATGACCTTCCCCGTCCCCGGCAAGGCCAAGCCCGCCACCGCACTCTCCGGACAGCGCGGCTATCTCGTCCAGGCCGTCGAGGACTACCTCGACGCCAACAGGATCCTCGACGAGAACACCCTCGCCACCGGCGGCTACCGCATCACCACCACACTCGAGAAGAAGAAGCAGGACGCCCTCGTCGAAGCCGTCGAGGACAACGTCCTGGCCAAGACCAGCGACGGCCGCAAGGCCGACCGCAACGTCCGCGTCGGCGGAGCCTCCATCGACCCCGCCACCGGCCACGTCCTCGCCATGTACGGCGGCATCGACTACACCAAGCAGTACGTCAACAACGCGACCCGCCGCGACTACCAGGTCGGCTCGACCTTCAAGCCGTTCGTCCTCACCGCCGCCATGGCCAACGGATCCACCACCCAGGACGGCCGGGGCATCACACCCAACACCCGCTACGACGGCACCAACAAACGCACCGTCCAGAGCGCCCGCGGCTCCACCGGATACTCCCCCGCCAACGAGGACGACGTCGACTACGGCTCCCTCACCGTCCGCGAGGCCACCGACAAATCCGTCAACGCCGTCTACGCCCAGATGGCCCAGGACGTCGGCCCCGACGCCGTCAAGGACACCGCGGTCTCCCTCGGCATCCCCCAGAACACCCCCGACCTCACCGCCTCCCCCTCCATCGCCCTGGGCCCCGCCACCGCCAGCGTCCTCGACATGACCGAGGCCTACGCCACCCTCGCCGACCACGGCAAGCAGCGCGAACACACCCTCGTCGCCAAGATCAGCAAGAACGGCGCCGACATCGCACTCCCAACCAGGAACACCCGGCAGGCCGTCAGCCGCGAAGCCGCCGACACCACCACCTCCGTCCTGCGGAGCGTCGTCGACGGCGGCACCGGCACCGCCGCCCAAGCGGCGAACCGCCCCGCCGCAGGCAAGACGGGCACCGCCGAGGAGGACAAGGCCGCCTGGTTCGCCGGCTACACCCCCGACCTCGCGACCGTCATCGCCGTGATGGGCCAGGACCCCGACACCGGCGTGCAGAAACCCCTGTACGGAGCACTCGGCCTCGCCCGCATCAACGGCGGCGGCGCACCCGCGCAGACCTGGGCCGCCTACACCGCCGCCGCACTCGAGGACGACGAGGTGCAGCAGTTCGAGCTCGAAGCCGAGGAAGGTCCGGAGGAAGCCGACCCGGACGAGGAAGGAAACGAGGAGAGGAACGAGGAGGGCAACGAGGAATCGGACGAACCCGGCGAGAACCGGAGCGAAACCGGCTCCCCCGAGTCCGACACCCCCTCCGGCGTCAGCACGGAGAACTCCCGGGCCCCGCAAGCCCCCAGGACCGCCACCCCTGCCGACGCCCCCTCACGCACCTCAGCCGCCAGAACACCCGACACCCCCGACGGCGACCACCACGACCCCGGCAACCCGGAGGACGACGGCTTCATCGAAGGAGCCCGCGGCCCCGGCCTGCCCCGCCGCTGACACTCAGTGGCCGGAGGTCGCCTTCAGACCCACCACGGCCACCAGCAGCAGACAGACGAAGAAGATGCGGGCGGCGGTCACCGGCTCGTGCAGCACCACCATGCCCAGCACCGCCGCACCCGCCGCACCGATCCCGACCCACACGCCGTACGCCGTACCGATCGGCAGCGTCTTCGCCGCATGCGACAACAGCACCATGCTGGCCACGATCCCGAGGCCCGTGAACACACTCGGCCACAGCCGTGTGAACCCCTCGGTGTACTTCATCCCGATGGACCAGCCCACTTCCAGCAGACCGGCAACAATCAACAGAACCCACGCCACGACGGCACCTCCGACACCGGACACGCGAACAACACGGGTGCGTCGTCTTTACGGAAACCCGGTACGGCGCGTCTCGTCGGGGTCGGCCCAGCCTAACAAAATACAGCCAAAAGGCCTGGTGACAACGGTCACCAGGCCTCCACACCCCACCTGCCGGACTACAGATACAAGCCGGTCGAATCCTCGGAACCCTCGAACCGGTCCGCCGCCACCGCATGCAGGTCCCGCTCCCGCATCAGCACGTACGCCACACCCCGCACCTCGACCTCGGCACGGTCCTCGGGGTCGTACAGCACCCGGTCCCCCGGCTCCACCGTCCGCACGTTCTGGCCGACCGCGACCACCGCGGCCCACGCCAGACGCCGGCCCACAGCCGCAGTCGCCGGAATCAGGATGCCGCCGCCAGAACGCCGCTCACCCTCGGGCGAATCGGACCGGACCAGCACACGGTCGTGCAGCATCCGGATGGGCAGCTTGTCGTCGGTGTCGTTGCTCACGCCCCGAAACCTACCTGCCCCGAACCGCTCCGCACGCCTCCGGGGCCACCCGGAATCCGCCCTCAGCGCTTCCGGCCGCGCACCGAGACCGTCAGCAACGCCACCGCGCCGACCACCAGCAGCGCCGCCGGAATGACCCGCTCCAACCGCGGCGAACCCTCCTCCGACACGAACTGCGCCCTCACATCCGACACCGACCGGTTCACCGCGACGAACGCCCGCCCGGCGGTCCGGTCCACCGTCGACGCCACCTTGGCCTTCGCGTCACCGATGATCGTCTTCGGGTGCACGCGCACCCCGATCTCGTCCAGCACCACCGCAAGCTGCTCACGCCTGCTGATGATGTCCGCCTCGATCTGCGCAGGGGTCCTCATATCCGACACTGCGCCGCCTCCGTGGTCGTCGTCCGGTACACCTTCATCGACAGTCTGTCAGCTCCACCGCTCCTACACCCGGCGGCACCCCCTATTACGCTCGGTCCCACACACCCCGCGTGCCACTCGAGGAGAAACATGAGCGAGCGACTCCAGACCGGCGACACCGCCCCCGCCTTCACCCTTCCGGACGCCGACGGCAACGAGGTCTCGCTCGCGGACCACAAGGGCCGCAAGGTCATCGTCTACTTCTACCCCGCCGCGCTTACCCCCGGCTGCACCAAGCAGGCCTGCGACTTCACCGACAACCTGGAACTCCTCACCGGGGCCGGATACGACGTCATCGGCGTGTCGCCCGACAAGCCGGAGAAGCTCGCCAAGTTCCGCGAGAAGGAGAACCTCAAGGTCACCCTCGTCGGAGACCCCTCCAAGGAGACCCTGGAGGCGTACGGCGCCTACGGCGAGAAGAAGCTCTACGGCAAAGTGGTGACGGGCGTCATCAGGTCGACGATCGTCGTCGACGAGGAGGGCAAGGTGGAGCGCGCCCTCTACAACGTCAAGGCGACCGGCCACGTAGCGAAGATCATCAAGGATCTCGGGATCTGACCGGGTTCCGCCCCCCTCCACCTGGCCGAAAACATGTGAGCGACGTCGCAATCGGCCATGGATTCGGTTTGCAACCGCCATGACCGCGCAGAAGCCCTTCCTGGAACACCCTTCAAGGAAAGGAACCGGCCATGGCGGCCCCCGACCCCCACCAGGCGGCCGACCCTGACGCGGTCAAACGCCATCCCGCGCTCTTCCGTGCGATCAGGAAGCGCAAGAACCCCCGGCTCCGTCGGACCGACATCACCGTCACCGACGACCAGGCGGTCAAGCGCGCGGTGAAGGCGGCTTCTCTCGGTAACGCCATGGAGTGGTTCGACTTCGGTATCTACTCCTACCTCGCCGTCACCATCGGGCACGTCTTCTTCCCTTCCGGGAACGACACGACCCAGCTTCTCTCCTCCTTCGCGACCTTCGCCGTTGCCTTCCTCGTCAGGCCGCTCGGCGGAATGTTCTTCGGACCCATGGGCGACAAGATCGGCCGGAAGAAGGTCCTCGCCCTCACCATGATCCTCATGGCGATCGGCACCTTCGCGATCGGTGTCATCCCCTCCCACGACACGATCGGACTCTGGGCCCCCGCCCTGCTGATCCTCTTCCGGATGCTCCAGGGCTTCTCCACCGGCGGCGAGTACGGCGGCGCCTCCACCTTCATCGCCGAGTACGCCCCCGACAAGCGCCGCGGCTTCTTCGGCAGCTTCCTCGAATTCGGCACGCTCGCCGGATACGTCGGCGCCGCCGGTCTGGTCACCGCCCTGTACGCCCTCCTGGACACCGCACAGATGGAGTCCTGGGGCTGGCGCATCCCGTTCCTCGTCGCCGGACCCCTCGGCCTCGTCGGCCTCTACCTGCGACTGCGCCTGGACGAGACCCCCGCGTTCCAGAAGCTGGAGGGCGGCACCGCCCACGCCACGGACGCCGCCGACCACGTCGAGTCCACCGCCAAGGGCGACCTCGCCAAGATCTTCCGCCAGTACTGGCCGACGCTGATCCTCTGCATCGCCCTGGTCGGCGCGTACAACATCACCGACTACATGCTGCTGTCGTACATGCCGACGTACCTCTCCGACGAACTCGGCTACAGCGAGACCCACGGCCTGCTCATCCTGCTCGCCGTCATGATCTTCCTGATGCTGGTCATCAGCCGGTTCGGCAAGCTCTCCGACCGCTTCGGCCGCAAACCGCTCCTGATGGCCGGCATGCTCGGCTTCCTCTTCCTGTCCCTGCCGTCCTTCCTCCTGATCCGCCAGGGCAGCATCCCGGCGATCACCATCGGCATGCTGATGATGGGCCTCTCCCTGGTCTGCATGCTGGGCACGATGTCCGCCGCACTCCCGGCCCTGTTCCCGACCAACGTGCGCTACGGCTCCCTGTCGGTCGGCTACAACATCTCGGCCTCGCTCTTCGGCGGCACGACCCCGCTGGTGATCACGGCCCTGATCAGCTGGACCGGCTCGAACCTGATGCCCGCTTACTACGCGATGGCGGCGGCGCTGGTGGGCGTGATCGCGGTGGCCTGCATGAAGGAAACCGCCAACCAGCCGCTGGCCGGCTCCCCGCCTTCCGTGGAGACGGCGGAGGAGGCGGCGGAACTGGTCCACGCGCAGAGCCCGGACCCGAAGTTCTGACGCACGCTCCTCACGGAAGGGCCCGTACCGCACGAAGTGGTACGGGCCCTTCCGCATCTCATCGCATTACGGACGTGACCATCCGATTAACGGTTCGTTGCTCCGTACGAGGCCGCGAACGCGCGGCCGGATGCGGAGGGGACATGACCGTTCGGTACACCCGCGAGCTACTTGAAGAAGCGGCGCGCGAGACGAACAACTGCAACGACGCCGTTCGGTGGTGCGGGGGAACACCGACTCCAGGGAGCAGGCGCTACTTGCGCGCCAAGATGTCCGAATCGGGAATCGACATCTCGCACTTCGCCGATACCAGGGTGCGCCACACAGAAGAGAAGTTGCGCAAACTGGTCGCCTGCTCCCAGAGCGTGGCGGAAGTCGTTCGCCGACTGGACATCAACCCGGTAGGGGGTAATCAAGCCCACATCGGTCGCCGTATCGCCGCCCTCCGGATCGACACATCGCACTTTGCGCGCGCACCCCGCCGCCGCCCCAAGGGTGCCTTGGGCAATCCGCTGACCCTCGGCTCTCCGTCGGACGGCAGAGTTCCGGGCGACCGGCTGCACCGGGAGCTTCTCCGGACGGGCATCGCAGAGTTCTGCGCCCTGTGCGGCATCGGCACAGAGTGGAACGGCAGGCCGCTGCGGCTCGAGGTTGACCACATGAACGGCGAATGGTGGGACAACCGACCCGACAATTTGCGCCTGCTCTGCCCGAACTGCCATGCCGCTACGGATACCTACCGCGGGCGCAATCGACGGAGGCGCGCATGAGCGACCAGAACAAGTACCCGCGCGACTTGCTGGCCCGGACCGCGGCCACCTCGACCAGCCTCGTCGACCTGCTCAGGCGATTGGGTGCACCGTTGGGCAGTAGACCTCTCCGCTACGTGCGCGGTCGACTGAAGCTCTACGGCATCGACACCACACACTTCGTCGACGAGGCTCTCCCGGAACGACAGAGGCGGTCATACACGCGGGAAATCCTCGAGGAAGCCGCCACCCACGCGCACAGCATCCGGGAAATGCTGGAGTACTTGAACGTACCGCCCGATGACGGGCCCTACGGCCACATCAGGAAGAGGCTCGACCGCCTTGGGATCGACACCTCACACTTCACCAACGGCCGCAGGTACGGGCCACCCCTGACCTCCCGACGCGAACTTGCCTCTGCTATCGAGAAGTCCAAAAGCATGGCCGGAGTATTGAAACTTCTCGGCCATACGAACAACGGCGCGGCTCGCGCCCGCCTGAAACGAAGTCTCGCCGAATACGGCCTCTCAACCGCCCACTTCACTGGGCAGGGACATACCAGGGGCTCCAGCTCTCCTCACCGCAAGGCTGCACCCGAGATCCTTCAGCGCCGGGAGTCCGGCGCCGCACGGACCCGAACCACACTCCTGCGCCGTGCACTCGATGAGATCGGACGCCCGCGCGTGTGTTCCGCGTGTGGCATCGGGGACACCTGGCAGGGCAAGCGTCTGGTACTGGAGATCGATCACATCAACGGTGACCATCTGGACAATTGCCGGGAGAACCTGCGCTACTTGTGTCCGTCATGCCACAGCCAGACCGCAACCTTCTCAAAGCGGCGAAGGAGTACCCAGTACAGTATTGAAACGCGGGCCCGTACCCCAGCAGGCTAGAGGGCGCCGGCTTAGAACCGGTGTGTCGTGGGTTCAAATCCCACCGGGCCCACAGGCTAAATGAGGCCTCCACCTTCACATCGAAGGTGGAGGCCTCATTTCTTTCAGCCCATCAACTCCCGCACCACCGGCACCAGCGCCCGGAACGCCTTGCCCCGGTGGCTGATCGCGTTCT
This sequence comes from Streptomyces sp. NBC_00887, assembly GCF_045207585.1. NCBI lineage: Bacteria > Bacillati > Actinomycetota > Actinomycetes > Kitasatosporales > Streptomycetaceae > Streptomyces > Streptomyces sp. NBC_00887. Next base: position 6,924,447 of record NZ_CP108788.1, on the reverse strand, counting down.
TCTCCGCGGGTGAGAGCTCCGCGCAGGTCCGGGTCTCGCCGTCGGGCTGGAGGATCGGGTCGTAGCCGAAGCCGTTCGCGCCCGAGGGGGCGTGGCGCAGGGTGCCCGTCAGGCGGCCCTCGACCACGCGTTCCGTGCCGTCGGGGAGCGCCAGGGCCGCCGCGCAGGCGAAGTAGGCGGTGCGGTGGGGGGCGTCGATGTCGCCGAGCTGGGCCAGGAGCAGGTCCAGGTTGGCGCGGTCGTCGCCGTGGGTCCCTGACCAGCGGGCCGAGAAGATGCCGGGGGCGCCGCCGAGTACGTCGACGCAGAGGCCGGAGTCGTCGGCGACGGCCGGGTGGCCGGTGGCGCGGGCCAGGGCGTGGGCCTTGAGGAGGGCGTTCTCGGCGAAGGTGACGCCGGTTTCCTTGACGTCGGGGATCTCGGGGTACGCGTCCGCGCCGACGAGGTCGTGGGTGAGACCCGCGTCGGCGAGGATCGCGTGGAGTTCGGTGATTTTCCCGGCGTTGCGGGTGGCGAGGATCAGGCGCGTCATGCGTCGATTATCGCCGCACGGTCACGGGGAGCAGACCTTGCCGATCTCGCCGGCGGCGTCGGTGACCGGGGTGATGTCGGGGGTGGCGTCGCCCTTCTCGATGGAGCCGCGGACATTGGTGACGCCTGCCTGGAGGTCGTCGACCGCCTTGCTGAGGTCGGCGTTGTCCGTGGTGTCGCCGAGGTTCTTGAGCTCCTTGTCGATCTCGTCCAGGGCCTCGGAGGCCTGCGTCGGGTCGTTGGAGGCGTTGGAGATGGCCTGCTGGAGGTTGTCGACGCTGGTGGCGATGGCGTCGGCGGTGCGGACGCAGTCCAGGGCCTTGTCGACGGCTCCGCAGCCGACGGCTGCGGTGAGGGTGAGCAGGGTGGCCGTGACGGCGAGTGCGGTGCGGTGGTGGCGGCGCGAGGCCATGGAGCGGTCCCTCCCCGGGGGTTGATACGTGGACGGACGCACGGTTCGACCCGTGCGCCCGTATCCGTGACGACGCTCTGTGGTGCGTATGTGGTTGCTTCTTTACTCGCCGAGGGTACGCGCGAGTGCCGCTTCCTGGATCTTCGTCAGGTCGGCGCAGCCGCCCGTGGCGAGGTCGAGGAGGGCGTTGAGTTCGGCGCGGTCGAAGGGCTCGGCCTCGGCGGTGCCCTGGACCTCGACGAAGCGGCCGTCGCCGGTGCAGACGACGTTCATGTCGGTCTCGGCGCGGACGTCCTCCTCGTAGCAGAGGTCGAGGAGGGGGGTGCCGTCGACGATGCCGACGCTGATCGCCGCGACGGTGCCGGTGAGCGGCTTGCGGCCGTGCTTGATGATCTTCTTGCCCTGGGCCCAGGTGACGGCGTCGGCGAGGGCGACGTAGGCGCCGGTGATGGCGGCGGTGCGGGTGCCGCCGTCGGCCTGGAGGACGTCGCAGTCCAGGACGATCGTGTTCTCGCCGAGGGCCTTGTAGTCGATGACCGCGCGCAGGGAGCGGCCGATGAGTCGGCTGATCTCGTGGGTGCGGCCGCCGATCTTGCCGCGTACGGATTCGCGGTCGCCGCGGGTGTTGGTGGAGCGGGGCAGCATGGAGTACTCGGCGGTGACCCAGCCTTCGCCGCTGCCCTTGCGCCAGCGCGGGACGCCTTCGGTGACGGAGGCGGTGCAGAAGACTTTGGTGTCGCCGAAGGAGATGAGTACGGAGCCTTCGGCGTGCTTGCTCCATCCGCGTTCGATGGTGACGGGGCGGAGCTGTTCGGGGGTGCGGCCGTCGATGCGAGACATGGCGCCGAGCCTATCGGCCGGCGGGGGGTGGCTCCGTCCGGGTGCACCGCAGGCCCCGCTCCGGGGCCGTTGAGGGCCGGGGTGGCGGGGCCTGCGGGGTGCGGCGCGGACCTGGGTGGGCCGGCCGGGGCCGGCCGGGGGGTCAGCCGGTCACATCATGTCTTCGATGTCGGCGGCGATGGGGTCGGCGTCGGTGCCGATGACGACCTGGATCGCGGTGCCCATCTTGACGACGCCGTGGGCGCCGGCGGCCTTCAGTGCGGCTTCGTCGACCTTGCTGGGGTCGTGGACTTCGGTGCGAAGGCGGGTGATGCAGCCTTCGATCTCGTCGATGTTCTCGATACCGCCGAGGCCGGCGACGATCTTCTCAGCCTTGCTGGCCATGTCCTTCTCCCTGGTCTGTGCGTGTGGGGGCGGCCCACCGTGGGTCCGTTTCGTCACGGTAACGCACGGTTGGCCCAACTTCACGGGCGGGTAACCGCACTGTCCCCAATGATGACGATCACCGGCGCCCTGCCTTTCGGGCGGGCTCCGCACCGTATCGCAACTGGTCTACACCAGTCTGCAACGACCGCCAAACCTGGCGTGTTCCAGGAGGATGCCGATGAGCTCCAGCAGCGCAGCAGGCGCGGCAGTGCCGCAGAAGAAGTGGTGGAACAGCGCCTTCCAAGGGCTGCAGAAGATGGGTCGCAGCCTCCAGCTGCCGATCGCCGTACTTCCCGCGGCGGGCATTCTCAACAGGCTCGGCCAGCCGGACGTCTTCGGCGACGACGGCCTCGGCTGGACGAACATCGCCAAGGTCTTCGCGGCGGCGGGCGGTGCCCTGCTCGACTCCGGGCTCGGCCTGCCGCTGCTCTTCTGCGTCGGTGTCGCGATCGGTATGGCGAAGAAGGCGGACGGTTCGACCGCGCTCGCGGCCGTCACGGGGTTCCTCGTCTACTACGCGGTCCTGCACGCGTTCCCGGTCGACTGCGCGGAGGGTTCGGACTTCGCCGGGGCAGGCACGTGGGGCGGTGTCTGTGTCGCCGACGACACCACCGTGACCGCGGCCGCCTACCAGAACCCCGGGGTGTTCGGCGGCATCGTGCTGGGGCTGTTGTCGGCCTGGTTCTGGCAGCGGTACCACCGGGTCAAGCTGGTCGACTGGCTGGGCTTCTTCAACGGCCGCCGGCTCGTCCCGATCATCATGGCGTTCGTCGGCCTGCTCTTCGCGAGCCTGTGCGCCTGGCTGTGGCAGCCGGTCGGTGACGGCCTGACCAGCTTCTCCGAGTGGCTGGTGGACCTGGACTGGCTGGGCTCCGGCATCTTCGGTGTCGCCAACCGCGCCCTGCTCGTCTTCGGTCTGCACCAGTTCCTGAACACGTTCGTCTGGTTCCAGTTCGGCGACTACACCAAGCCCGACGGCACGGTCGTGCACGGTGACATCAACCGGTTCCTGGCGGGTGACCCGACGGCCGGCCAGTTCACCACGGGCTTCTTCCCGATCATGATGTTCGCGCTTCCGGCGGCGGCGCTGGCGATCACGCACTGCGCGAAGCCGCACCGACGCAAGGCGGTCGGCGGACTGATGGTCTCGGTCGGCCTGACGTCGTTCGTCACCGGCATCACGGAACCGATCGAGTACTCGTTCCTCTTCGTCGCACCCCTGCTGTACGTGATCCACGCGTTCCTCACCGGCGTCTCGATGTCGCTGACCTGGGCGCTGGGGACGAAGGACGGCTTCAGCTTCTCGGCGGGTCTGATCGACTACGTCATCAACTGGAGCCTGGCGACCAAACCATGGCTGATCATTCCGATCGGGCTGGCCTTCGCGGTCGTCTACTACGCGATCTTCCGGTTCGCGATCACGAAGTTCAACCTCCAGACACCTGGGCGGGAGCCCGACGAGCTGGAGGAAGAGATCGAGAAGGATCTCACCAAGTAGTCTCCGCCGGGTTTCGGACCCGGCTCGATTCGGCCCTCGGACCTGGTGGTCCGGGGGCCTTTTCACGTCACCCAGGGTGGTGGCCGAACTACTGCACAAATTGAAGGTTCCTTATCTAACCCTCACCGTGCTAAAACTGGTCTACACCACTGAGTGGTCCAGACCACGCGGCTGTTCTCTCCGCCGCGTTCCTCAAGTCGTCGCCTCCCCGGTAACCCGTCCCCGGCGACGCCTGCCTTACCGGAGGAAGTTCATGAGTACGGACACCGCTGCCCCGGCGGCTCCCGCGAAGAAGCGGGGTGCCGGCGTGTTCCAGGGCCTGCAGAAGATCGGGCGCAGCCTCCAGCTGCCGATCGCCGTCCTGCCTGCGGCGGGCATCCTGCTCCGCCTCGGCCAGCCCGATGTCTTCGGGGCGGAGGGCCTCGGCTGGGGCAAGGTCGCCACGGTCTTCGCGACCGCCGGTGACGCGGTCTTCGCCAACCTGCCGCTGCTGTTCTGCGTCGGTATAGCCATCGGCTTCGCCAAGAAGGCCGACGGTTCCACCGCACTCGCCGCCCTTGTCGGCTTCCTGGTCTACAAGAACGTGCTGACCGCGTTCCCGACCTCCGACGCCGTCGTGAACACCACGGCCAACAAGGGTGTCGACGTCGCTGCGACGTACAACGACCCCAAGGTCTTCGGCGGCATCATCATGGGCCTCCTGGCCGCCGTCATCTGGCAGCGCTACCACCGCACCAAGCTGGTGGACTGGCTCGGCTTCTTCAACGGCCGCCGTCTCGTCCCGATCATCATGGCCTTCGTGGGCACCGTCATGGGTGTTCTCTTCGGTCTGCTCTGGGAGCCGATCGGTGACCTCATCACCAACTTCGGTGAGTGGATGACGGGCCTGGGCGCCGTCGGCGCCGGCATCTTCGGTGTCGTCAACCGTGGACTGCTGCCGGTCGGTATGCACCAGTTCGTGAACACGGTGGCCTGGCAGGAGATCGGTTCCTTCAAGGACTCCGCCGGTGGCGTCTGGCACGGCGACCTGCCGCGCTTCTTCCACGGTGACCCCACGGCCGGTCAGTTCATGTCCGGCTTCTTCCCGATCATGATGTTCGCGCTGCCCGCCGCCGCCCTGGCGATCACACACACGGCCCGGCCCGAACGCCGCAAGGCCGTGGGCGGCATGATGATGTCCCTGGCGCTGACCTCGTTCGTCACCGGCATCACGGAGCCGATCGAGTTCGCGTTCATGTTCATCGCGCCGCTGCTGTACGTCATCCACGCGGTGCTGACCGCCGTGTCGATGGCCGTCACGTGGGGCCTGGGCGTGCACCACGGCTTCAGCTTCTCCGCCGGTGCGATCGACTACTTCCTGAACTGGAACCTGGCGACGAAGCCGTGGATGATCATCCCCATCGGTCTGGTCTTCGCGGTGATCTACTACGCGGTCTTCCGCTTCGCCATCACGAAGTTCAACCTCACCACCCCGGGCCGTGAGCCCGAGGAAGAGGTCGAGGACCTCACCAAGGCGTAAGCCCTGGCAGGCGCACGATGAAGCCCCCACCTCCCGCGCCGGGAGGTGGGGGCTTCATCGTGCGTGGGGCCGGGGGGCTCAGACCTCGTACACCGCCCCCGGAACGGCCAGCTCGACCGGGCCGTCGTACACCTCGCGGGCATCGGCGAGGTTGCGTTCCGCGTCCGTCCACGGCGGGATGTGGGTGAGGACGAGCCGTCCCACCCCGGCGCCTGCCGCGTACTCGCCGGCTTCGCGCCCGTTGAGGTGGAGGTCGGGGATGTCTTCCTTGCCGTGGACGAACGATGCTTCGCAGAGGAACAGGTCCGCGCCCTCGGCGAGTTCGGCCAAGGCGTCGCAGGTGCCCGTGTCCCCGGAGTACGCGAGCGCGCGGCCGTCGTGCTCGACGCGGATGCCGAAGGTGTCGACGGGGTGGCAGAGCCTCTCCGTGCGGACGGAGAAGGGGCCGATCTCGAACGATCCGGACTTGAGCGTGTGGAAGTCGAAGACTTCGCCCATCGCGTGGTCGGACGGAGTGTCGGCGTGCGCGGTGGTCAGGCGCTGCTCGGTTCCCTCGGGGCCGTACACGGGGATGGAGGCGGGCCGTCCCCCGTCGTTCGGGTAGTAGCGGACGACGAAGTACGCGCACATGTCGATGCAGTGATCGGCATGGAGATGGCTGAGGAAGATGGCGTCGAGGTCGTAGAGACCGACATGGCGCTGCAGCTCGCCGAGGGCGCCGTTGCCCATGTCGAGGAGCAGCCGGAAGCCGTCGGCCTCTACGAGGTAGCTCGAGCATGCCGAACCCGCGGACGGGAACGAGCCGGAGCAGCCGACGACGGTGAGCTTCATGGAGCGTGAACCTCCGAGACGTGGGAACGGGGAGGGTTCGTGCGGTCCGTCGAGCGTAAGGCGCGAAACCGCTGGTCGCTCCTCCGCAGCCTGCCGTTGTGGGGGAACTCACCTGTGCTGTCACCGGTTCGATGGAAGCCCGCGTGTCTCCGGGCGCCGGTACGGTCGGGATATGAACACGTGGTGGTGGGTGGCGCTGGCCGCCGTTGTCCTGCTCGCTCTCGTCGCGACGGTCACCGATGCGCGGGGGCGGGGTGGCCGCGGACCGCGTCGTCCGGGTGGGCGGACCCGGCCGCCGGGGCGGGCGCCGGAGCGGGAGCGGCGGCCCCGGCCGGGTGCGGTGCCGCGGCCCGGGGAGATCTGGTGGGCGGAGGTGCCGTACGAGGACGGGCCCGGGTCGAAGGACCGGCCGTGTCTGGTGCTCTCGGTACGGGGTGGCACGGCGGTCGTCGCCAAGATCACCAGTAAGCATCACGAGGAGCGGCCGGGGGTGATCGCGTTGCCTCCGGGGGCGGTGGGCGATGCGCGGGGGCGGCGGAGCTTCCTGGAGACGGACGAGCTGCGGGATGTGGCCGTGTCGGGGTTCCGCCGGAAGGCGGGCGAGGTGGACCCGGGGGTGTGGGGGCGGGTGCGCGGGCTGGGGTGAGGCCGGGTGCGGGGTCCGCCCCCGGAATGCCTGAGCGCCGGAAACCGGCTGGGGATTCCAGCCCGTTTCCGGCGCTCAGGCGATACCGGCCGGGCGGTTACGCCCAGAGCTGGCCGTGCAGGGTTTCGATGGCGGCCTCCGTCGTGGGGGCCGTGTAGACGCCTGTCGACAGGTACTTCCAGCCGCCGTCCGCGACGACGAACGCGATGTCGGCCTGCTCCCCCGCCTTGACGGCCTTGTTGCCGACGCCGATCGCCGCGTGGAGGGCGGCGCCGGTGGAGACGCCCGCGAAGATGCCCTCCTGCTGGAGGAGTTCGCGGGTGCGGGTGACGGCGTCGGCGGAGCCGACGGAGAAGCGGGTGGTGAGGACGGACGCGTCGTAGAGCTCGGGGACGAAGCCCTCGTCGAGGTTGCGCAGGCCGTACACGAGGTCGTCGTAGCGCGGCTCGGCGGCGACGATCTTGACGTCCGGCTTGTGTTCCCGCAGGTAGCGGCCGACTCCCATGAGCGTGCCGGTGGTGCCGAGGCCTGCCACGAAGTGCGTGATGGACGGGAGGTCGGTGAGGATCTCCGGGCCGGTGGTGGCGTAGTGGGCGCCCGCGTTGTCCGGGTTGCCGTACTGGTAGAGCATCACCCAGTCGGGGTGTTCGGCCGCGAGCTCCTTGGCGACGCGGACGGCCGTGTTGGAGCCGCCCGCCGCCGGGGAGGAGATGATCTCGGCGCCCCACATGGCGAGGAGGTCGCGCCGCTCCTGCGAGGTGTTCTCCGGCATGACGCAGACGATGCGGTAGCCCTTGAGCTTGGCCGCCATGGCGAGCGAGATGCCGGTGTTGCCGCTGGTCGGCTCCAGGATGGTGCAGCCGGGCGTCAGGCGGCCGTCCTTCTCCGCCTGCTCGACCATGTGGAGCGCGGGGCGGTCCTTGATCGAGCCGGTCGGGTTCCGGTCCTCCAGCTTGGCCCAGATGCGGACGTCCTCGGACGGGGACAGCCGCGGCAGGCGGACCAGGGGCGTGTTGCCCACGGCCGCCAGCGGGGAGTCGTACCTCATCAGCGCATGCCGCCGGCGACGGCCGGGAGGATGGTGACGTTGTCGCCGTCGGTGAGCTTGGTGGAGATGCCGTCGAGGAAGCGGACGTCCTCGTCGTTGAGGTAGACGTTCACGAAGCGGCGGAGCTGGCCGCCGTCGACGATGCGCTCACGGATGCCGTTGTGGCGGCTCTCCAGGTCGGCGAAGAGGTCGGCGAGGGTCTCCCCGCTGCCTTCGACCGCCTTGGCGCCGTCGGTGTAGGTGCGGAGGATGGTCGGGATGCGGACCTCGATGGCCATGGCGTGGGCTCCTGTCGAAAGCGGGGAGTGGCGTGGGGCGCGCGTTTGTGCCCCCGCGCTGGGGGTGGTGCGTCTGTGGTGGCGCTCGGAGCCGCGGCTCAGGCCGTCGGGCGGCTCACGGGCAGGCCGCAGCGGGACAGATCGCGCTGCACAGCCTGCACAGGTCGACGTGCAGCCGCGCGACGAGCAGCATGCCCGGCGTCTTGTCGCTCACGTCATGGGGAACCATGCGGTCATCGTATCGATTCCCCACCGGGAATCCGGAGTGTGATCCCACATCATGGATGGTGAGCGTCCGTCATGTGGACAACAGGCTGGGGCGGTGCTCCTGGCACCGCCCCAGGGGGAGCTCAGGAGGCGGGGGCGTACGCCTCGACGACCTCGACGTCCTCCTCCGCGATCTCGCCTTCCACGATGCGGTACGAGCGGAACTGGAAAGGGCCCGACTCGTCGGTGTCCGCGGTGGAGACCAGGACGTAGTGGGCGCCCGGTTCGTTGGCGTACGTGACGTCGGTACGGGAGGGGTAGGCCTCGGTCGCCGTGTGCGAGTGGTAGATGATCACCGGCTCCTCGTCCCGGTCGTCCATCTCGCGGTAGAGCTTCAGCAGGTCCGTCGAGTCGAATTCGTAGAACGTGGGCGAGCGTGCGGCGTTGAGCATGGGGATGAAGCGTTCCGCGCGGCCCGTTCCGGCCGGTCCCGCGACCACGCCGCACGCCTCGTCGGGGTGGTCGGCGCGGGAGTGCGCGACGATCTGGTCGTAGAGCGCCTGGGTAAGGGTCAGCATGGCGCCAGGATAAGCAGACGGGCCCCTGCGTACCGAGGAGCGGTACGCAGGGGCCCGGATGCTGGACGGGCCGTTGGGGCAGCCGACGTCCTGAGGGCGCCTTCGCGCAGGTCAGCGCTTGGCGAAGGATGTGTTCTCGGGGTTGCGGGACTTGAGCACCAGGTACGAGACGCCCAGGACGAGGCCCCACAGCGGTGCGCAGTACAGCGAGATCCGGGCGTCCTTGTCGACGGCCATCATCACGATCACCAGGCCGATGAAGGCGAGTGCGAACCAGCTGCTGAACGGGGCGCCGGGAGCCTTGAAGGTGGACTGCGGCAGTTCACCGCGGTCGGCCTTGGCGCGGTAGCGGAGCTGGCAGACGAGGATCATGATCCAGGCCCACATGCCGGAGATGGTCGCGAAGGAGACGACGTAGTTGAACGCCTCGCCCGGCCACTGGTAGTTGATCCACACGCCGACGAGCATCAGCCCGGCCGAGAAGGTGGTACCGACGAGCGGGAGGCCGTTCTTCGTCAGCTTGGTGAAGGACTTCGGCCCCTGCCCGTTGAGCGCGAGGTCCCGCAGCATGCGTCCGGTGGAGTACATGCCGGAGTTGCAGGAGGAGAGCGCGGCGGTGAGGACCACGAAGTTGACGATCGCGGCGCCGACGCCGAGGCCCATCTGCTCGAACGCGGCGACGAACGGGGAGACGCCCGGCTCGAACGTGCTCCACGGCACCACGGACAGGATCATGATCAGCGCGCCGACGTAGAAGACGGCGATGCGCCACGGCACGGTGTTGATGGCCTTGGGGAGAACGGTCTCGGGGTCCTTGGACTCGCCGGCGGTGACACCGACCAGCTCGACCGCGAGGAAGGCGAACATCACGATCTGGAGGGTCATCAGCGTGCCGCCGATGCCTTCGGGGAAGAAGCCGCCGTCGTTCCACAGGTTGGCCACGGTCGCGGTGTCCCCGGCGTCGGAGAAGCCGATCGTGAGGACTCCGGCACAGATGAGGATCATGCCGACGATCGCGGTGACCTTGACCATCGAGAACCAGAACTCGAGCTCACCGAAGAGCTTCACCGAGATCAGGTTCGCGCCGTACAGGATGATGGTGAACACCAGCGCGGACAGCCATTGCGGGATATCCCACCAGTACGTCATATAGGTGGCCGCTGCGGTGACTTCGGTGATTCCGGTGACCACCCAGAACAGCCAGTACGTCCAGCCGGTCACGAATCCGAAGAACGGGCCGAGGAATTCACGTGCGTACTCCGAGAAGGAGCCGGATACCGGGCGGTACATGAGGAGTTCGCCCAGGGCCCGCATGATGAAGAAGATGACCAGACCCGCGATGGCGTACGCCAGGATCAGACTGGGCCCTGCCCGGTCGATGGCCTTGCCGGCGCCGAGGAAGAGCCCCGTGCCGATGGCGCCGCCGATGGCGATCATCTGGATCTGCCGGGCCCCCAGGCCACGCTGGTAGCCCTCACCCGTCGTACCCGTGTCCACGGCCTGGCGGCCGGGCTGTCCCTTGTCGTCGACCTGCGCCGATGTCATGGTGTTGCGCCTTTCTCCACGCTGATCCGCGCCCTCGTAGGCGTCGGATCAGGTCCTGATCCCCCCGGATATGGATGGAGTGCCGCCGGCGTTCGGCCGGCTTGTAGCGCCCCCGGGGACAGGGGTGGCGTCCCCGGGCGGTCGTGAAGATTTATCACGGGCGCCCGGGCGAACCATCGGACATTATGTGGCGCACGCCACAGGAAAAAGCGGACAAGGGTTTCCAGCCGCTGCAAAGAAGGCTATTCAGGTGACGGGATCGTTATTCGGATTTGAGCATCCGTTGAGCGAACGGAGCACGGCCGGAACACGGCCGCCGGAAGGCGGCCGCGTGAAGAGGACCGCCCGGACACGACCACCCGGAACACAGCTCCGCACACGGCACCGGCACGGAACGCCTCAGTGGGGCATCAGCGTGTCGACGAGCGTTTCCTGGAGGGCGCCCAGCCAGAGGTAGGCCATCACCATCGGCTTGCGCGGATCGCTGTCGGGAAGCCGGTAGAGCGAGCCGTCCTGCCCCTCGTCCTCGTCGGACACCTCGAGACGGGTGCCGATCGTCAGCCTGAGGTCGTTGAGGGAGCCCAGCCAGCTGCGGCACTCGTCGGCGGTGAGGGTGAGTACCGCGCCGCCGTCCCCGGTCGGCGTGAGCGCGTCGAGCGTCCGTACGACGAGGAGGGCGTCCTCGCGCTTGCGGGTGCGCAGGTCGTTCTCGGTGAAGCGGCGGAACTCCGCGGACGCCTCGCGCAGTTCCTTGTCCTCGTCCCCGTACGCCTCGGGGAAGAGCCTGGCGAGGGCCGGGTCGGTGGGCGGTTCGCTCGGGCCCTCGGCGAAGAGGGAGGCGAGCGGGTCCTCGCCGTCGGCGGGTTCGTCGCCGGGGCCGACCAGTTCCAGGAGCTGGACGGCGAGGGAGCGCAGGATCGCGATCTCGACCTCGTCGAGAGCGACGGCCGCGCCGCCGCCGGGGGTGGCCTCGAAATGGCCGGCCATGGGTTCTCCGATGGATGGGTCGGGCGGAGGGACAGCGGTCAGGTCAGTTGCGGTCCTGGGTCAGCGTGGCCCAGAGCCCGTAGCCGTGCATGGCCTGGACGTCGCGCTCCATCTCCTCGCGGCTGCCGCTGGAGACGACCGCGCGGCCCTTCTGATGGACGTCCAGCATCAACTTGTGCGCCTTGTCCTTGGAGTAGCCGAAGTAGGCCTGGAAGACATACGTCACATAGCTCATGAGGTTGACCGGGTCGTTGTGCACCAGCGTCACCCAGGGGACATCGGGCTCGGGGACGGCGAAGGTCTCCTCGGCCGATTCGGGACGTTCGATCTCTACGGGGGCAGCAACGCTCACCTACCCCATGCTGCCACCAGGAGGGGTCCGGCGCACAAACGGAGCCCCGCAGCCGTCCCGGCACCCTAGATCTCGTCAGTTTGACGAATAGGGGGTAGCATCCCTGCCATGAACTCAGCGGACCTTGGGCGACGGGTCGGTGTGCCGTCGACCGCACTCTTCACCGACCAGTACGAGCTCACGATGGTGCAGGCCGCACTGAAGGCGGGCACCGCGGACCGGCGCTCCGTCTTCGAGGCCTTCACCCGGCGGCTGCCCGAGGGGCGGCGCTACGGCGTCGTCGCGGGCACCGGGCGGGTGCTGGACGCCGTGGAGAACTTCCACTTCGACGACGAGATGCTCGGCTTCCTGCGCGACCAGCACATCGTCGACGCCTCCACGATCGACTGGCTGGCCGACTACCGGTTCAGCGGCGACATCTGGGGCTACCAGGAGGGCGAGGTGTACTTCCCTGGTTCGCCGCTCCTGCGGGTCGAGGGCTCCTTCGCCGAGTGCGTGCTGCTGGAGACCGTGATCCTCTCGATCCTGAACCACGACTCGGCGATCGCCGCGGCCGCTTCCCGGATGTCCGCCGCGGCCGGTGGCCGCCGGCTGATCGAGATGGGCGCGCGGCGCACCCACGAGCTGTCCGCGGTGGCGGCGGCCCGTGCCGCGTACATCGGCGGCTTCCACACCACGTCGGACCTGGCGGCCGGCTTCCGGTACAACATCCCGACCGTCGGGACGAGCGCGCACGCCTTCACACTGCTGCACGACAGCGAGCGGGACGCTTTCCGGGCGCAGGTGGACTCGCTCGGCCGCGGGACGTCCCTGCTGGTCGACACGTACGACGTGACCGAGGCGGTCCGTACCGCGGTGGAGATCGCGGGCCCGGAGCTCGGAGCCGTACGGATCGACTCGGGGGACCTGCTGCTGGTCGCCCACCGGGTGCGGCAGCAGCTGGACGAGCTGGGCGCCACGCAGACGAAGATCGTGGTGACGTCGGACCTCGACGAGTACGCGATCGCCTCGCTGGCCGCCGCACCCGTCGACGCGTACGGGGTCGGCACGCAGCTGGTCACCGGGAGCGGGCACCCGACGTGCTCGATGGTCTACAAGCTGGTCGCCCGTGCGGGCTCCGCCGATCCGGCCGATCCGCTGCTGCCCGTCGTGAAGAAGTCGCTGGGCGCGAAGTCGTCGAGGGGCGGCCGCAAGTGGGCGGCGCGCCGGCTGGACGGGTACGGGGTGGCCGAGGCCGAGGTGATCGGCACCGGACCGGTCCCGGAGGAGCTCGCGGACCGGCAGCTGCTGGTCGAGCTGGTCAGGGGCGGCGAGGTGGTCGCCCGCGAGCCGCTGGAGGCCGCGCGCGAGCGGCACGTCGCGGCGCGCAAGGGGCTGCCGATGTCGGCGATCCAGCTGTCCCGGGGGGAGCCGGTGATTCCCACGGAGTACGTGTGAGGCGAGGCGGGCGGGGGCCCGGTGGCGGCGTCGTTCCGGTCGGGCGGGGTACGGGGCGCAGACCCACCGGGTGCGACCCCTCCCGCACGCTCCGTCGAGTCTCTAGGCTCGTCGGCGTCCCCCGCTGTCCCGTTTCGCCCGCCGAATCCCCACCGGACCCCCACCGAAGGACACCCGTCATGCATCGCGCCTTGATCGTCGTGGACGTTCAGAACGACTTCTGCGAGGGCGGCAGCCTCGCGGTGGCGGGCGGCGCCGATGTCGCCGCCGCCATCACCGACCTGATCGGTGCCGCCCAGCCCGGTTACCGGCACGTGGTGGCCACCCGCGACCACCACATCGACCCGGGTGACCACTTCTCCGCGCAGCCCGATTTCGAGCACTCCTGGCCGGTGCACTGCGTCGCCGGTACGGAGGGCGTGGGCTTCCACCCGAACTTCGCTCCCGCCGTCGCCTCCGGCGCGATCGACACCGTCTTCGACAAGGGGGCGTACGCCGCGGCGTACAGCGGGTTCGAGGGCCTCGACGAGAACGGCGTCGGGCTCGCCCAGTGGCTGCGGGACCGCTCCGTGACCGCTGTCGACGTCGTCGGCATCGCCACGGACCACTGTGTGCGCGCCACGGCGCTGGACGCCGTCCGTGAGGGCTTCACCACGCACGTGCTGCTGGACCTGACGGCCGGTGTCGCCGAGGGGACCACCGAGCGGGCCCTGGAGGAGCTCCGCACCGCGGGCGTGGAACTGTCCGGCAAGCCGGTCGTCTGACCGCTCCCGGGGTCCTCAGGCGGCCGGGCGGACGGGTCCCGGGTGTCCGGTGGGTCCCAGCAGGGCCCGGATCGGATGCCAGAGCTCCTGGCCGGCCTGCGGCGCGGTCCGCCAGAGCAGCCCGTCCGGGTGGTGCAGCACCGCCGTGACCTCGTCCTCGGTCGGCGGCTGGGAGTTTCCGCGGAGGTAGACGGCACGCAGTCCCAGGTTCCGCAGCCTGGTCAGGGCACGCGCCCGGGTGGCCGCGTGCACCAGTACGCGTACCGGTCCTCCGGGCCCCGTTCCGTCCGCCGGCCGGTTGAGGGCGACCGCCACCACCACCGTGCCGTTGGGCAACCTGCAGAAACCTCCGCCTGCCATGCTTTGCGCTCCCCCGTGAGACATCGCGTCAATAAGGATCGAACAGGACGCACCTAAACACGATCGGCCGCCGCCCGCTAGAGGGCGACGGCCGATCATGTTCTGACCTGCGGTGTTGCTGACTACTTGGTCGAGGGTCCGACCTTCACGGTCAGTGTGGAGCCGCTGAGCGGCTCGCTGATGATCGAGATCCGGGTGTTGGTGTCAGTGACCTTGACACTTCCCGTCGGGTTCTCCGCGTACCAGTAGGTGCCCTTGCGGTCGTCGAAGACCGGGACGCCCAGCGAAGGCTTGATCTTGAGCGCCACGTCCGCGTTGTGCAGCGTGAAGCCCTTGTTCGGGTACCAGCTGAACGGCGCGTCGAAGGGCTGGATCTTGTTGCGCAGGAGCGAGCCGTTCGTCCACTTCAGCGGCTTGGCGTGCGAGTCCACCGGGAGGATCAGACCCTGGCCGTGGTGCTGCGAGGTGTTGTTGTCCTTCTGGGAGGTGTCCCAGAGCCACACCATCAGGCCGTTCTGGTACGAGTAGTGCTCGACCCAGTCGGGGCGGGTGGTGGAGAAGCCGAAGTTGTACGGGCCGACCTCGAGGGTCTCGTCGTACGACACGTACTGGCGGTTCTCGGCGATGTAGTACTGCGGGTAGTCGTTGGTGAACGACTCACCGATCCGCGAGAAGCCCTTGGCCGTCCAGCCGTTGTCGTCGCCCTCGGCGTTGTCCGTGAAGAGCGCGGCACCGTCGGCGTTGACCGTGATGGCGTCGGCCGTGAAGCCCTTGCCGCCCGCGCCGCCGTCCGTCTGGTAGCGGAAGCGGAGGTCGAACTTCTTGCCCGCGTACGCGTCCAGCGAGTACGAGAGCTTCTTGTACGCGCCCGAGACGTCGGTCAGGGCCGGCTTGTCACTGGCGTCGCGCGGGATGGCCTGGCCGTCGGCCTTGCCGTCGAGCGCGGTCCAGCTGGAGCCGCCGTTCTCGGACACCTCGGTGTAGAGGTAGTCGTAGTCGGCCTCGATGTCGTACCAGCCGGACAGGTCCAGCGAGGCGGACGTCTTGCCGGTCAGGTCGACCGAGCGGGTCAGGGTGTTCGACAGGTCGTCACCCATGTCGCTCCACCACTGCTTCGAACCCTCGGCGGGCTTCGTGACAGTCGTGGTGACGGCCTTCTCGGGCAGCTCGACGACGAGCGCCTGCTTGTTCTTGGTGTTGTACTCCGAGACGCCCAGCTTGTGGACGGAGTCCGTCGCGGCCTTGGCCGTGGCGTAGTCGAGCCAGCCCAGCTGCAGCTTGTCCCAGGCGGTCATGTCGCCCGGCAGGTTGCCGATCTCGCCGGTGCCGGTGCCGAGCCAGGAGCCCGCCGACATCAGGGACCAGAAGCCGACCGAGTTCTCGCCGCCGCCGGAGGTGTCGTACAGGTCCGGCAGGCCGAGGTCGTGGGCGTACTCGTGGGCGAAGACACCCAGGCCGCCGTTCTCGGGCTGCGCGGTGTAGTCGCCGACCCAGAGGCCCGTGTCGCCGATCTCGGCGCCACCGGCCTTGTTGCCGGCCGGGCCGGTCGCTCCGGCGTTGGTGCCGTACGCGTACCAGCGGTGCGCCCAGAGTGCGTCGGTGCCCTGCGCGCCGCCGCCCGCCGACTCGTCCTCACCGGCGTGGACCAGCTGGAAGTGGTCGATGTAGCCGTCGGCCTCGTTGAAGTTGCCGTCACCGTCGAAGTCGTAGCGGTCCCACTGGTCGTAACCGGCGAGGTCCGCCTTGATCTGCTCCAGCGTGCGACCCTTGGCCTTCTGGTCGGCCACCCAGGCGTTGACGCCGTCGCGGACCGTGTCCCACACGTTGGCGCAGTTGGAGGAACCGCAGTAGTTGGAACCGTAACGGGCCTCGTTGTACGGGACCTTGACCCAGTCCGAGACCTCGCCGTCGACCGAGTAGCGCCCGGAGGACGTCTTCTCGTAGTACGTCTTCAGCGAGTCCTTGCCCTTGCCCTCACCGAAGTAGAGGTCCTGGAAGTGCGCCTGGTTGTAATCGGCCTGCCAGGCGGTGCTGTTGTCCTTCGCCGGGTCCGGCTCGGCTATCTCGTTGTGCTGCGGGCCGGGCGTGCCGCCGTACTTCTTGACCGGCGGCCTGGGGCCCTCGCCGTCCGGGTCGAACATCGTGGTGTCGTCGACCTGGTCGCCGAACTCCACGAGGATGGTGAAGATCTTGTCCGTCTTCTCGCGGCCGAGCTCGACGTACTTGTTGCTGCCGAGCTTGACGACCTTGGAGCCGTCGCGGGTGGAGACCTTCTTGTCACCGGCCAGCACCTGCTCCAGCGCGGCCTGACGCTGGGCGTCCTGCTCCTTGCTGAAGGGGCCTTCCAGGTCGTGCTCGCTCGCCTTGACCGGTGCGGGATCCCGTCGGTCAACGATGGAGGCGCCGGATCCCGATGCCTTGTCATCCGCCTGGGCGGTGGCGAAAGCCGACGCCGTCGCGGCGGTGGCGGCCAGCGCCACTGCTACCGCGGTGGCGCGTAGCGCCCGTCTCTGAGTGATCACTTGATGCAGTCCTCCCCGGCGTTTCGCGTCCGCGGCAAGGGGGTTGAGAGAAGCCGCGCGCGTCAACGCGTCACAAGTGACGACATTCGATCGGAAGTATGAGAGAAAAGACAGATCTTGACTTGCGCAGGCCAACTGCACTATGCAGGAGCCGAATTCCGCTATCCGGACGTTCGACTCTTTACCGTCGTCCGGCACAACCGGCGCGCCGCGCCCCCCGATCGGCGACAGCGTGACTCAGTGCGCCCCCCGTGCACCGGTACCGTGGGTTAGGTCACGCTTACTACGTGTTCCTCCCGGGCATCCACCGTCGTAGAGTCGATTGACAGTGCGACCGTGTTGAGAGACTCCCCCAGCCGATGCCCCGAGGACGGATACCGCCATGCCGCGTCCGACTGCCGCACAGTTCTCCTACGGTTCGGTCACCGTCGTCTTCGCGACCCTCGCCATGCTGCTGCTGTCCCGTACGAGTTCGGGCATCGGTGTGGCCGTCATCTGCGCCGCGGCCCTGGGGCTCGGTCTGCTGGTGGCCGTGACCGTACCCCTGCCCAAGCGCCCGAAGGCCCGGACGGCACCGGCGGCCGCCGCTGCCCGTACCCACCGCACGATCGAGGACATCGAGATCGCCACCGCGCAGACGGAGCGCGCCAGCGAGCATTCACTGCACCGCTGAACGGCCCCGATCTCACGGGACGGCGACCACGACCGTCTTGGACGCCTTGTCCTGCAGCGCCTGCCGGTACGGCTTGTCCGTGAACATCAGCACGATGTTGATCAGCCACCACAGGCAGGGGCAGCACAGCAGTGCCGGGACCCACAGCACGACGGCCCGCATCAGCGCCGAGCCGGTGTCGGGCACCGAGCCGTCGTTGAGCATCGCCACGCGCATCTTCAGCAGCCGCTTGCCGAGCGTCCGCCCGTCCTTGTGCGTCAGATACGTGTCGTAGGCGACGTAGACCACCAGGCCGATCAGCGACCAGAGCAGTTGATGCCCGCTGTAGGTGTTGCCGATGGCGTCACCGAAGTCGTCGTCGCCGTCCGAGGTGACGTCGACCGCGCCGCCGAACGGCAGCGAGATCAGGTACAGCGGGATCGAGATGATGAGGAGGTCGATCAGCCGCGCCAGGATCCGCTTGCCCGGCTCGGCGAGCGGCGGCATCCCGGCCAGCGGATCCGTACCGCCGTACTGCCCGCTGCCGCCGAACGGATCCCGGTCGTGCGGCGGGGGCGGCGGCGGCCCGCTGCCGTAGGGCGAACCGCCGGACGGCGGCTCGGAGCCGTGCGGCGGCCTCTTGGAGAAGGGATCGTCCTCAGGCGGCTGTCCGGGTGGCGGCGGCGGTTCGTTGCTCATGGGGGCAGTGCACCCCGCCCCGCACAGGCCCGCAACGGCTCAGGTGCTTTCGGGGGACGAGGGGCGGCACACGGCGTAAGCGGGGACCGTCCCCCGACGGCTGACCCGCCCTCAGCCGGCGACGAACGTACGCGCCGCCTTGTCGTGCCAGCACTGACGCCACGGGCGGTCGAACAGGCACCACAGCACGTTGACCACTCCGATGACGAGAAGGCCCAGCACCCCGTACACGAGCCAGCGGCGCAGCGCCGCCCCGATCGTGGGCGGTCCGTGCGACTCGATGTCCCGCACCTCGAGCCCGCAGAGCTTCTTGCCCAGCGTGCTGCCCCACTTGGCGGTGGGCAGCGCCTCCAGCACGAAGCCGAGCACCAGGAACACGCCGAGTACGGCACCGAACAGCCCGGCCGTGGTGGAGTCCAGCAGCCAGACGGTGACCGTCTCGCCGGACTGCTCGGCCGCCTCGATCTTCTCGTCGATGTGGTCCATCGCCTGGGTGACCAGCGGGAATCCGATCGCACCGACGACCGCGCCGAGCAGGACCGTGTCCAGGATCCGGGCGGCCAGCCGCTTGCCGAGCCCCGCGGGCCGGGCGGACGCCTGGGCCCGGGCGAGCTGCTGGAAGGGGTCGTCGACCGGAGGCTTCCAGGGCACGACGGGCGGCTGCTGTTCGGGCCGGGCGCTCTGCTGCTGTGCGGGCACCGGGCGCTGCGGCTGGTGCTGCCGCGGCGGCTGTTGCTGCTGCGGGCGGGCCGTCTGCTCGGGCCGGCCGAGCTGATGCGCCTGCTGCGCCCAGGACGCGGACCCGCCGCCGGGACCGGGAGTCAGGGGCGTGTTCAGCTGGGGCGTCTGCGCCTGTGCCGGCGCCTGGGGCTGGGACCGGGCCTGCGTCCGGGGCTGGTCAGGGGCCTGCGCCTGGGGCGGGGTGGGGGCCTGCGGCGGGGACGCGGCACCGGGCTGCACGGCGCGGATCGCCATCGTGCCGTCGGCGGGCGCCGGTCCCCCCTCGCGCGGACGCGGTGGACGGCCGCCGCCGTCCCGTCCCCCGGCACGGATCGTGACCGTGCCGTCGGTCGGCGGACGGTCACCTTCGCCGCTGCCGCCGGGCCTGCCGTCCCTCATGCCGGGAAGGGCGCCGCGCGTCGGGTCCGGCGTCCCGGGCCGGCGCGGATCCTCGGACGCGCGGTCGGAGCGGTCCGCCGGAGCCGCGGGGGACGACGGTGCGCCCTCCTCGGACGTACGGGGATCCGGTCCGCCCCACGAGACACGCCGGTCGCGGTCGCCACCGAAGCCCGTCTGCCGCGACGAGTCGGCCTGCCAGGCCGTAGCGGGTTCCGGGCGGCCGCCCGTGGCACCCGCCTCACCGCCCGCGCCCAGCCCGTCCTCGTCGAAGAACATCGGCCCGGTCTCGTCCACCGGGGCGGTCCGCCGCGCCGTCGGGGCGGCGTCCTCCGCCGGGAAAGGCGGCGGCGCAGGGGTCGCCTCGCCCTGCCTGGGTGCGGGCCGGCTCGTACCGGGAACCCAAGACGCACCGTTCCAGTACCGGACGTATCCGGGAATGGACGGGTCGGGGTAGTAGCCCTCGCGGGGGCTTTCGTCACCGGGTGCCGGGGTTGGGGCGCTCATCACCGTGGTCCCGTATCTCTTCGAGGCCTCAGACCGGCCGGCGATCGGAGGGTGGCGTTTCACCGTCCGATCGCCGGCCGGCCTCAATACAAGGGTCCACATCTATCAGACCGCCGCGTACCCCCGGGCCGGTCCTGCCGTTTGGACCACTTTCCGGGCCCGCGGAAGTTTTTCTGGGAAGTCGCGTCATGGATGGCCGGGAGGGCGCTCTCTCCTTGTGCGGACCGGTCGAGGGACCGGCCCTACGAGCATCGGAAGGTCGTGCACCCTCATGCAGAACATCGTGGAACGGGAACTGGAACTGAAGCTGGTCCTCTCACCGGAGCGCTCCGTCCCCGTACCCGCCCGGCTGTCCTACCTCACCGACGACCCGTACGCCGTGCACATCACCTTCCACATCGGAACCGAGTCGCCCGTGCACTGGACGTTCGCCCGCGAGCTGCTCGTGGAAGGGGTGTTCAGGCCGTGCGGGCACGGGGACGTACGGATCTGGCCGACCAAGGTCGACGAGCACAGCGTCATCTGTGTCGCGCTCACCTCGCCCGACGGCAACGCCCTTCTGGAGGTGCCGTCGGCCGCCGTCACCGCCTGGGTGGAGCGCACCCTCCGGGTGGTGCCCCCCGGATCGGAGAGTGCGCTGCTCGGTCTGGACGGCGCGCTCGCCGAGCTGCTCACCCCGCTGCCTGCCGACGACCTGTGGCTGAGCGACCCCTGGCCCTCCGACGAGTCCCAGGACGGCGAGGCCTGAGTGCCGGCGGGGCAGGGGTACGGCGGCCGGGAGTGCGGCAGGCAGTGGTGGGACGGGTCAGAACAGCTTGCCCGGGTTGAGCAGGTTCAGCGGATCGAAGGCCGCCTTGATACCGCGCTGCAACTCGACGCCCACCTCGCCCAGTTCGCGGGCGAGCCATTCCTTCTTGAGCACGCCGACACCGTGCTCGCCGGTGATGGTGCCGCCCAGTTCCAGGCCCAGGGCCATGATCTCGTCGAAGGATTCGCGGGCCCTGCGGGACTCGTCGGCGTCGGTGTGGTCGAAGCAGACGACGGGGTGGGTGTTGCCGTCCCCCGCGTGGGCGACGACACCGATGGTGAGGCCGAACCTGCCGGCGATGGCGGCCGTTCCCTCGATCATCGCGCCGAGCCTGGAGCGCGGCACGCACACGTCGTCGATCATCGTGGCGGACTTGATGGTCTCCATCGCCGGGAGCGACAGCCGACGCGCGTGCAGCAGGAGTTCGGACTCGGCGGCGTCCTCGGCCGGCACGACCTCGGTGGCGCCGGCCGCGGTGCACAGTTCGCCGACAGCGGTGAGGTCGGCCATCGGATCAGGGGTGTCGAAGGCGCAGAGCAGCAGCGCCTCGGTGGATTCGGGGAGTCCCATGGAGGCCATCGCATTGACGGCACGGACGGTCGTACGGTCCATCAGTTCGAGGAGTGAAGGGGTGTGGCCGCGTTCCATGATCCGGCAGACCGCGTCGCAGGCGGCCGTCGCGGAGGGGAATTCGGCGGCCAGCACGAGCTGCTGCGGGGGCTGGGGCCTCAGCGCCAGGACGGCTTTGACAACGATGCCGAGACTGCCCTCGGAGCCGACGAAGAGACGGGTCAGGTCGTATCCGGCGACACCCTTGGCGGTACGGCGGCCGGTGTTCAGGAGTCGCCCGTCGGCGAGGACGACCTCCAGACCGAGCACGTACTCGGCGGTGACGCCGTACTTCACGCAGCACAGTCCGCCGGACGCGGTGCCGATGTTGCCGCCGATGGTGCACATCTCCCAGCTGGAGGGGTCCGGCGGGTAGTACAGCCCGTGTTCGTTGACGGCGCGGGACAGCACGGCGTTGATCACACCCGGTTCGACGACCGCGATCCGGTCGACCGGACTGATCTCCAGGATCCGGTCCATCTTGACGAGAGAGAGCACGATGCAGCCGTCGGAGGCGTTGGCCGCACCCGACAGGCCCGTCCTGGCGCCCTGCGGCACCACGGGGACGCGCAGCGCCGTGGCCGTCCGCATCACGTGCTGGACCTCCTCGACCGTGCGCGGGAGCACGACGACGGCCGGAGCGCCCGCGTCGCAGAAGCTCGCCATGTCGTGGGCGTACGTGGCGGTGACGTCCGGGTCGGTGATCAGGGCATCGGCCGGCAGGCCCGCGCGCAGCTGTTCGAGGAGATCGTCCATGATCCAAGCGTGACACCCGGGGCCAATGGTGTGAACCCGTCTGCGCCAGCGATCGCGCAGCGCGATGTGATCTTCGTACTGACGCAGAGTGAGGCGCATGGATGCCATGCCGCAGCAGAATCCGGAGCCACCCCCCTCCACCCTGCCGCCGGAGGGCGCGACGGCCGTGCCACCGCCTCCCACGCCGATGCGCACGACACTGCGCAGGGCGGCGTTCGGTGCGGTGGCGGGCGCCGTGCTCGTGGCCGGCGCGGTGGTCGCCGTACCGGACGGCGACCAGGAAGCGGGGCCGCCCCTGCCCGGGCCCGTAGCGCGGGCGGAGGCTGCGGCGGCGGCCGGCTCCCCGGCGTCCCTCTCCGACCTCACGGCCCTGATCGGGGACCGACAGGAGTGGGTGGACACGCATCCCTCCGACGCGCCGTCCTGGGCGGTGCTCGGTACGGCGTACGTGGAATGGGGCCGGCGCTCCGCGGACGCGGCGTACTACACGCGGGCCGAGCAGGCCCTGCAGCGCTCGCTGGCCGCACAGCCCGGTGAACGCGGCAACGCGCAGGCCTGGGTGGGGCTGGGAGCGCTCGCCAACGCACGGCACGACTACCTCGCCGCGAAGAAGTGGGGGGAGACGGTACGCGCCCGGCAGCCGAAGAACTGGACGGCCTACCCGGTCCTGATCGACGCGTACAGCGGTCTCGGCGAGTACGCGGCCGCGGGCAGGGCAACGGAGAAGTTCGGGTCGCTGCGCAAGGGCGTTCCCGCACTCGCCAGGACCGCCGAGATGTACCGCGGCCAGGGCTGGCGCGAGGACGCCCTGGCCACCGCCCAGGAGGCGGCGGCCCGTGCCACCGCCCCCGCGGAGAAGGCGGAGGCCCTGCACCGCCTGGGCGAGCTGGCCTGGGAGCGCGGCGAGCCCGCGGAGGCCGTCGCCCAGTACGAGGCGGCCCTGCGCACCGACGGCAGCCACCTGGCCTCCCGCGCGGGCCGGGCCCGCGCCCTGGTGGCCCTGGACCGCACGGACGAGGCGCTGGCCGACTACCAGACGGTGACGGCGAAACTGCCCCGCCCCGAGTACGTGCTCGAACTGGGCGAGCTGTACGAGTCCCTGAGCCTGGACGGCGACGCCCGCACCCAGTACTCGGAGCTCCGCAAGCTGCTCGCACAGGCGAAGAAGGCCGGAGTGAACGAGTCCCTGACCGAGGCCCGCTTCGAGGCCGACCACGGCGACCCGGCGGCGGCGGTGGAGCTGATGCGCGCCGAGTGGTCGGCCCTGCACCGCAGCTCGGCGGCGGCCGACGCGCTCGGCTGGGCGCTGCACCGCGCGGGCCGGTCGGAGGAGGCACTGCAGTACGCGGAGAAGGCCGTGGAGACGGGGGTCCGGAACGCCTCGTACACGTACCACCTGGGCGTGATCGAGAGTGCCCTCTTCCAGAACGGCCCGGCCCGCATCCATCTGGAGGAGTCCGTCCGTACCAACCCGGTGTTCTCCCCGATGGCCGCTCCCCTGGCGCAGGCCGCCCTGGACTCCCTGGGTGAACCGGCTCCGGGCGGCCCGGCGGACATGCAGCCGGACCCCGAACCGGTCCCGGAGCCGGAACCGGCGAAGCCCGAATCCCCCGCGTCCGAACCGGCGAAGCCCGAATCCCCCGAGTCCGAAGCCGCGAAGGGCGACGCGTCGAGGGGTGAAGCGTCGGAACCCGAAGCCTCGAAGCCCGAACCGGCTCCCGCACGGCGACACGCGCCGGCGAAGCCCGCACCCTCCGCCTCCCCCGGGACGGCAGCGCCCTCCCCGCGCCGCTAGGAGGGTCCGCACGACCCGCCCGGGGTCACGAACGGGGCGCGGAGCCGGTTCTCACCGGCTCCGCGCCCCGTCGTCGTGATCAGTGGCGTGAGGGTGTCATCGCACCGCGGTGCTGGTGCGCACACCGGTCGGCCGGAGGGGCTCGTAGCCCGTGGCCAGGAGTTCGGCCCTGACCTTCAGCCCGTCGCGCCCGCCCGTCCCGCCGTCACCGCCGTCACGCGGCGGGTGGTCGCGGTGGGTGACGATCAGCGCGGTGCGGTAGGTGCCGTTCGGGTTCAGGTCGAGGCCCGGCGTGGGCGACACCACCCCGGTGAGCGTCCCGCCCGGACCTGCGGTGAGAGTGAGAGGCCGGCCGTTCGCCGTCACGGTGAGGTCTCCGGGCGCGAGTGCCCGGCCGTTCGAGAAGGTCAGGCGGGTGCCGACTGCCCGGTACCCGGGGCCGTCCGCCGGGTCGGTGAAGGAGACGAAGCCGCTCGCCGTGCCGCCCAGCGTGCGCGGGCAGGGATAGCGCGCGTGGTGGCAGGGCCGGTCCTGGCTGCCCCGGTCCAGCACGATGAGGCCCTGGGCGAGCCCTTCGACGGCGAAGTCGTACGTGGTTCCGTTCGCGGTCAGGTTGTCCACGTAGGTGTCGAGCGAGGCTTCGGCGTCACCGAGCCTGCCTACGCTCGCGGTGAGGCCGACGACCCCGTCACCGGGGGCGTCGCACTCGGCGGCGTAGGTGCTCAGGGGCGAGTCGGATCCGGCGGGCAGTGCGGGGTCCGTCGGCAGCGCCCGCGAGGTGCGCCAGAGCGAGGCGCCGGTGGACTCGAAGTGCTGCCAGGTGTCCGGCACCACGCCGGCGCGGCCCCGGCTGTCGGTGGCGAGCTGCGGCTGGAAGCTGAGGGTGGTGAAGGCGCCCCGGCAGACCATCGGGAGCTGGAGGTTCGCGGCGGTGCCGGTGGCGCCCTCCTCCACGGTCCTCACGTAGGAGTCGTAGGACAGTTCGGCTGCCGCGACGGTGCTCAGCGGGACCTGGGCCGTGTAGTGGTGTGCCGCCTGGGCCTGCTGCCCGCCCGCGACGGAGAGGTGAAGGCTGCCGTTGAACCGGACCGTGTCGGCGAAGGGCGAGACCTCCTGGATGCCGGGCGGCCTGTTCACGTCGGCCTGGTCGTCCTGGAGCCAAATCCAGGGCTTCCACGGTCCCAGGTCGACGGCCCTGACCTGCTGTACGACGTTCGCTGCCGCCGCGCCCACGGCGGAGGGGGCGAGCAGGGCGAGGGATGCGCCGACCGCCACTGCAGCGGTGGAGACGGACGCGGTGAGGCGGTTCATCGAGAGGGCTCCCGTCGGAAGCTGCGGCGCGCTCGGCCGCAGACCGCGGTGTCGCGGCTCCCTCATCCGTCCCACGCGCGGCCGGGACAACTCCCGCCGCGCCTCTACCTCACCCGATCGGCACGGTCAAGGACCCGCCGGCCCGTGCGTGTCCCGTGGGCCGCACGCAGTCCCACGCAGCGGGCGGGGCCCTCCGATGGTCCGAAGGCCCCGCCGTCGCCCGGTGGATCAGAGGTTCCCGCGCTTCTCCTGCTCGCGCTCGATCGCCTCGAACAGCGCCTTGAAGTTCCCCTTGCCGAAGCCCATCGAGCCATGGCGCTCGATCATCTCGAAGAAGACCGTCGGACGGTCCTGGACCGGCTTGGTGAAGATCTGCAGCAGGTAGCCGTCCTCGTCACGGTCGACCAGGATCTTCAGCTCGCGCAGCGTCTCCACGGGGACCCGGGTCTCGCCCGCCCACTCGCCGAGGGTGTCGTAGTACGAGTCCGGGGTGTCCAGGAACTGCACGCCGGCCGCCCGCATCGCCTTCACGGAGGCGACGATGTCGTTCGTGGCGAGCGCGATGTGCTGGACGCCCGCGCCGCCGTAGAACTCCAGGTACTCGTCGATCTGCGACTTCTTCTTCGCGATCGCCGGCTCGTTGATCGGGAACTTGACCTTCAGCGTGCCGTCGGCGACGACCTTCGACATCAGGGCGGAGTACTCGGTGGCGATGTCGTCGCCCACGAACTCCTTCATGTTGGTGAAGCCCATGACGTCGTTGTAGAACGCCACCCACTCGTTCATCCGGCCGAGCTCGACGTTGCCGACGCAGTGGTCGATGGCCTGGAAGGTGCGCTTGGCGGCCGGTTCGACGATCGGGGCCGCCGCGGTGAAGCCGGGCAGGTACGGGCCGTCGTAGCCGGAGCGGTCGACCAGCGTGTGGCGGGTCTTCCCGTACGTGGCGATGGCGGCCAGGACGACCGTGCCGTGCTCGTCCTTCAGCTCGTAGGGCTCGGTGATGCCCTGCGCGCCGTGCTCGACCGCGTACGCGTACGCGGCGCGGGCGTCGGGGACCTCGATCGCGAGGTCGACCACGCCGTCGCCGTGGGCGTTCACATGGTCGGCGAGGAAGGTGCCCCACTCGGTGGACGCCTGGATGACGGAGGTGAGGACGAAGCGGGCGGCACCGTTGGTCAGGACGTAACTCGCGGTCTCGCGACTGCCGTTCTCCGGTCCGGAGTAGGCGACGAGCTTCATGCCGAAGGCGGTCGAGTAGTAGTGCGCCGCCTGCTTGGCGTTGCCCACGGCGAAGACCACCGCGTCCATTCCCTTGACCGGGAAGGGATCGGCCTGCCGGGCGGTGTCGGGGGTGGTGTGCAGAGTCTCAGTCATGTCCGAAGGTTCCCGCCGCTTCGCAAGGTGCGCAACAGTTCGCGTAATCGCTGGTCAATCTGTACAGCGGATGGCGATGATGGGCGGGCTATCCGTACAGGGTGCCCATCAGGAGGCGGATCATGGCGATCGATCATCTGGACGGCCGGCTCATCGTGCTGCTGGCCCGTGAGCCCCGTATCGGTGTACTGGAGGCCTCACGGCGGCTGGGGGTGGCACGCGGGACCGTGCAGGCCCGGCTGGACCGTCTTCAGTCGAACGGCGTCATCCGCAGCTTCGGCCCCGACGTAGATCCGGCGGCGCTCGGCTACCCCGTCACGGCGTTCGCCACGCTCGAGATCAGGCAGGGCCAAGGTGCCGATGTACGGGCCCATTTGAGCGGCGTGCCCGAGGTGCTCGAACTGCACACCACCACCGGGCACGGGGACATGCTCTGCCGGCTCGTCGCCCGTTCCAACGCCGATCTCCAGCGGGTGATCGACCGGGTTGTCGGTTTGGATGGCATTGTCCGGGCTTCCACGGCCATCGTCATGGAGAACCCGGTCCCCCTGCGCATTCTCCCGCTCGTCGAGCAGGCCGCACAGGACACCGACTGATCCGAGGAGCGTCATGTGAACTTCTGGGAGTACGTGAGCACCCGGCACCAGCAGCTGCTCACCGACGCGTTCCAGCACGTCAGCGCCGTCTTCCAGTGCATGGTCATCGCCACGTTGCTCGGCGTCCTGATCGGTGTGGTCAGCTACCGGAGCAGCTGGGGCGGGTCGTTGGCCGTCACGTCCACGGCCATGATCCTCACCATCCCGTCGCTCGCGGCGATCGGCCTGCTGATCCCGCTGGTCGGCCTCGGGGTCCCGCCGACCGTGATCATCCTGACCCTGTACGGGCTGCTGCCCGTCGTCCGTAACTCCATCGTCGGGCTGCGCGGAGTGGACCCTGCCCTCGTCGACGCGGCGAAGGGCATCGGGATGTCACGTACGGCGCAGCTGTGCCGGGTGGAACTGCCGCTCGCCTGGCCGCCCATCCTCACCGGGATCCGGGTCTCCACCCAGATGCTGATGGGCATCGCCGCCATCGCCGCGTACGCCTCGGGCCCGGGTCTCGGCAACGAGATCTTCCGCGGCCTCGCGTCGCTGGGCAGTGCCAACGCGATCAACCAGGTCCTCTCGGGCACGCTCGGCATCGTCGTCCTCGCCCTGCTCTTCGACGCCGCGTACGTCCTGCTCGGACGGCTCACCATCCCGAGGGGGATCCGTGTCTGAAACCGTCACCGGACCGACGGAGACTCCCGCGTCCGGCACCACCACCTCGGGTGCCACCATCCGGCTGGAGAACCTCACCAAGTCCTATCCCGGCAGCCCCGCTCCGGCCGTCGACAACGTCTCCATGGACATCAAGGCCGGCGAGACCGTGATCCTCGTGGGGCCCTCCGGCTGCGGGAAGTCCACCACGCTGAAGATGATCAACCGGCTGATCGAGCCGACGTCCGGGCGGATCAGGATCAACGACGAGGACGTCACCGACATGGACGGGGTGAAGCTGCGGCGCAAGGTCGGCTACGCGATCCAGTCCTCCGGACTCTTCCCGCACATGACGGTCGCGGAGAACATCGCCCTCGTGCCGAAGATGACCGGCTGGTCGAAGTCCGGGGTGAAGGACCGCGTCGAGGAGATGCTCGACCTGGTCGGTCTCGATCCGCGGGAGTTCCACGGGCGGTATCCGCGCCAGCTCTCCGGCGGCCAGCAGCAGCGGGTCGGTGTGGCACGTGCGCTTGCGGCGGACCCGCCGGTGCTGCTGATGGACGAGCCGTTCGGCGCGGTCGACCCCATCACCCGCGACCACCTCCAGGACGAGCTGATCCGGCTCCAGCACGAGCTGCACAAGACGATCGTCTTCGTCACGCACGACTTCGACGAGGCGATCAAGCTGGGCGACCGGATCGCGGTGCTGCGGGAGCGTTCGCACATCGCCCAGTTCGACACCCCGGAGGCCATCCTCACCAATCCGACGGACGACTTCGTGTCCGGGTTCGTGGGAGCGGGCGCGGCGTTGAAGCGGCTCAACCTCACCCGTGTACGGGATGTGGGGATCGCCGACTTCCCGACGGTGACCGTCGAGGACCCCCTCCAGTCGATCTTCGACAAGCTGCGCGACGGCAGGCACAACGAACTGCTGATGCTGGACCGCAGGAACCGCCCGTACAAGTGGCTGCGGCGCGGCGACCTGATGCGGGCCAAGGGCTCGCTGGCCCGGGCCGGGCAGCTGGTGCACGACACCGTGACCCGGGACGCGACGCTCCACGACGCGCTGGAGGCCGTGCTGACCGACAGCAGCGGGCGGGTCGCGGTGACGGGGCGGCGCGGGGAGTTCATCGGCGTCGTCGACATGCAGACGCTGATGAACTCCGTGCAGGAGCTCCTGGAGGCGGACCGGCTCACCGCGATGGAGCACCAGCACGATCTGGAGCACCTGCGGGTCCATCAGACCGAACAGGAGCTTGAGGGGGGTGGCAGCGGGCCATGACCCCCAGTCGTCAGGCACCTCCCGAGGGGACACCGCCGCCCGGGGAGCAGGATGTGCGCGGCAACGCCTTCCGTGACGAGGAGGCGGAGCCCTCCCCCGCGCCGCCCCGTCCGGCACGCCGGATCACCTGGCAGAAGCTCGTGGTGGTTCCGGCCGTCTGCGCGGTCGTCCTCGTGGCGACGTACCTGTGGATCTCCAACGTCGAACTCGACTCGATCGCGGAGAACTCGCTGGCCGGTGACATCGTCGAAGTGCGCTGGTGGCAGCACGTCAGACTGACCGCGATCTCCACCTTCTGGGTGCTGATCATCGCCATCCCCCTCGGCATCGCGCTGACCCGGCGCGGACTGAACAAGGCCGCCCCCGGGGTCACGGTCCTCGCCAACATCGGCCAGGCGACCCCCGCGATCGGGCTGTTGGCGCTGCTGGTGATCTGGCTGGGCATCGGTCCTTCCACGGCGATCGTAGGGATGGTGATCTACGCGGTACTGCCGGTGCTCTCCAACACGGTGGCCGGTCTGAAGGGGATCGAACCGACGCTCGTGGAGGCGTCCCGGGGCATCGGGATGTCGCCCATGGGGACGCTGACCCGGGTCGAGCTGCCGCTCGCGGTCCCGCTGATCCTGGCAGGCGTACGGACGGCCCTGGTGCTCAACGTGGGCACGGCGACCCTGGCCACCTTCGGGGGCGGCGGCGGACTCGGCGACCTGATCACCTCGGGGATCCAGACGCAGCGCATGCCCGTGCTGATCCTCGGTTCCGTGCTGACGGTGGTGCTGGCACTGCTGGTGGACTGGCTGGCTTCGCTGGTCGAACTGGCGCTCACACCGCGCGGACTGGAGGAAGCGTGAGGGTGCGTACGGGCCTGGCGTCGGCTGCCGCGCTCGCCCTGCTGCTCACGGGGTGCGGGCTGAAGAGCGGTTCGCCGCTGGTGGACGAGGTGGAACCGGGGTCGGTCGGGCAGGGGCAGCCGCTCAGGGGCGCGTCGCTGACCGTGACCTCGAAGAACTTCAGCGAGAACATCATCCTCGGGCAGATCATGGGCCTGATCTTCAAGGCGGCCGGCGCCGAGGTGCTTGACCGGACGAACCTGCCGGGGTCGATCAGCGCGCGCGAGGCGGTCGTCAAGGGCGAGGCCGACGCCCTGTACGACTACACGGGCACGGCCTGGATCACCTATCTGGGCCATGCCAAGCCGGTCGTCGACCCGCAGAAGCAGTGGGAGGTCGTCCGTGACGAGGACGAGGGCAACGGGGTGACCTGGCTCCCCCCGTCCACGCTCGACAACACGTACGCCCTGGCCATCAGCAAGAAGAACAACGCCAAGTACCACCTGAAGACCCTGTCGGACGTGGCCGCACTCGCGAAGGAGGACCCCGAGGCCGTCACGGTCTGCGTCGAGAACGAGTTCGCCTCCCGCGACGACGGGCTGCCGGGCATGCAGAAGCTGTACGGGATGAACCTGCCGGCCGCGAACATCAAGAAGATGGACGCCGGGATCATCTACACCCAGGTGTCCGAGTCCGACTCCTGCCTGCTCGGCGAGGTGTACACCACGGACGGCCGCATCAAGGCGATGAATCTGGACGTCATGGAGGACGACAAGCAGTTCTTCCCCAACTACAACGCGGCCCCCGCCATCCACACGGCGACCCTGAAGAAGTACCCGGAGATCGCCGGGCTGCTGGCCCCGGTCACCGAGATGCTGACGACGCAGCTCGCGCAGGAGCTCAACTCCAAGGTCGACGTGGACGGGCAGGATCCGCACGAGGTGGCGAAGGACTGGCTGGTGGAAGAGGGGTTCATCCGGGAGGGCTGAGCAGGGCGCCAGGACTTCCAAAGAAGTCGTTGCAAAAAATGCGTTGCAAAGCAGTCTTTGCAACTCTATGGTCGTGTCATGCCACCGAACGAGCCCGAAGACCGGCCGGTCCCGTACGCCGACGACCCGAAGATCCACCACGTCGACGCCCGCACCCTGCGCGGCCTCGCCCACCCCCTGCGCATCCGGCTGTTGAACACCCTGAGGGAGTTCGGACCCGCCACCGCCTCCGGTCTCGCCGACCGGCTCGGCGAATCGAGCGGCGCCACCAGCTACCACCTGCGCCAGCTCGCCTCGTACGGCTTCGTCGAGGACGATCCCGAGCGCGGCAAGGGGCGCGAGCGGTGGTGGAAGGCCGTCCACACGGGCACGATCTTCGGGCGCAGCGAGAACTTCATGCAGCACCCGGACCCCGAGGTGCGCGGCGCCATCGGAGTCGTGCTGCACGAGGTGGCGACCACGCACGCCCAGGAGCTGAACACCTGGCTCGGCACGATGCACGAGTGGCCCGAGGAGTGGCGTCGGTCGTTCGAGATCAGCGACTTCAAGCTGCGCCTCACCCCCGAACTCTCGATGGAGCTCGCGGAGAAGATGCTCGAGCTCGTGAACAGCTACCGGGGCCGGGTCCCCGACGACACCGAGGGGTCGGCCGTCGTCCGCACCCACCTGCACATGTTCCCGCGTCCCACCGACTGAGGGGATCACCGTCATGCACAGCGACATCCACCACATGGTGCACACCTACCGCGCCACCGAACTCCGCCGCGGCGCCGCAGAGTTCTCCCCCGTACGCCCCGCACTGCGCCATCGCATGGGCTGGACGATGGTCGAGCTGGGCCTGCGTCTGGCCCAGTGCACGCCGCCCCCGGCGCGCGCCGCACGAACGGCCTGACGTGGACGGGGGGCAGCAGGCGCGGGACCGCATCCCGCTCGCCGCCGTCCTGGCGGCCAACTCCATATCCACGGCGGGCACTTCGCTGACCCTCATCGGAGTCCCGTGGTTCGTCCTGGAAACCACCGGCAGCGCCGGCCGGGCCGGTGTCGTCGCCTTCTGCGCGACCCTGCCGATCGTCGTCGCCGCGCTGATCGGCGGGCCCGTCATCGACCGGATCGGCCGGCGCCGGGTCGCCGTCGCCTCCGACACGGTCTGCGGCGCGGCCATCGCCACGATCCCGCTGCTGCACTACGCGGGCGCACTCGAATTCTGGATGCTGTGCGCGCTGATGGCGCTGAACGGGCTGGCCCACACGCCCGGCAACACGGCGCGCTACGTCCTCGTACCCGATCTCGCCGAGCACGCCGGCACCACGCTCGCCCGCGCCGCCAGCCTCTTCGACGCGGTGTCGCGCGGCGCCCGCATGGTCGGCGCGGCGCTCGCGGGCGTACTGATCGCGGTCGTCGGCGCCGAGACCGTGCTCCTGCTGGACGCGGCGACGTTCGCGCTGTCCGCACTGCTGGTCGCAGCCGGCGTACGAGGGATCGGCGCGGCCGAGCCTCACAAGGCCGCGGCCCCCGTCTCGCTGCGTACGTACCGCGCCGAACTCCGCGAGGGCTACGCCTACCTGCTCGGCAACCGGCTGCTGCTCGCCGTGGTCGTCATGGTGATGTTCATGAACGGCACGGACCAGGGATGGAACGCCGTCCTCCTGCCCGTGCACGCGGAGGGTGAGCTGGGCGGGGCCACCGATCTCGGGCTGCTCACCGCACTGTTCGGCGCGGGCGGGCTCACGGGCGCGCTGCTGTACGGGACGGTGGGGCACCGTTTCTCGCGGCGGGCCGTGTTCACGGTGTGCGTGGTGCTGTGCGGGGCGCCGAGGTTCCTGGTCGCCGCGCTGACCGGGACGACACTGCCGCTGGCGGTCACCATGGCGCTGAGCGGTGTCGCGGGCGGCGTGCTCAACCCGATCCTGACGACGATGACGTACGAACGCGTCCCCCGGGAACTGCGCAGCCGGGTGTCCGGTGCCCTCACCGCGGGCTGTGAGCTAGCCATGCCGGTGGGCGGTCTCGCGGCGGGCCTGCTCGTCGAAGGCATGGGAGCGACGGGCGCGCTGCTCGCGATGGGCGGGGTCTACTTCCTGGCGACGCTGAGCCCTCTGGTGTTCCCGGCCTGGCGCACCATGGAGGGGCCCGGGGAGCCGGTCAGCAGCTCGGTACCTTGTTCCCCTGCTCCAGAGCCTTCAGCGAGGACACCGCGTTCTTCAGTGTCGTGACGGGGATCAGCCTCAGGCCCTTCGGCTGTTCCGCCTTCGCTTCCTTGCACTCGGCCCTGGGAACGAGGAAGACGGTCGCACCGTCGCGCCGGGCGGCCTGCGTCTTCAGGGAGACCCCGCCGACGGCACCGACCCTGCCGTTGGCCTCGATCGTCCCCGTACCGGCGACCGTGCGGCCACCGGTCAGGTCACCGCCGGAGCCGTCACCCGCGAGCTTGTCGATGATGCCGAGCGAGAAGAACAGGCCCGCGCTGGGGCCGCCGACGTCCGCGAGGTGCAGGGTGATGTCGACCGAACCGGGGGCCTTGCCGAGGTACGTCAGGGCCGCGTCGACGGCGACGTCCTGGGACTCCTCCATGTCCTGGAGATTGTGCTGCTCGATCTCCTTCTCGGAGCCACCGGTCGGGTAGACGGAGTCGCGGGGCATGACCGCGCGGTCCGTCCTGAACCAGCTGTCGATCACGTCGCCGATCCCGACGTCGGCCGTCGGCCCGGTGGCGACGATGGTCGTCATCCGCAGCTCGCCGTCCGTGGGGCGGGTCGGCGCGCCCTTGATCGTGATGACCGGCTTCCCCCGGTCGTCCCCGAGGACGTCCGCGGTCGTCCCGGGCTGCGCCAGGGTGAACGGCAGCGGCGCGAAGGCAGCCGTACCGAGCAGGGCGAGGACCGGCAGCGCGCAGAGGGCGAGGAGGCGGGGGCGCGAGAGACGAGTGAGCACCCGCCCAATCTATCCGCCGCCGCACGCCCCCCGTTCCGCAGGACTGCGCCGGGGTCCGGGTCTCCCCGTCCCCGGCGCAGTCCCGGGGCGGAGGCGGCTCGGCCCCCGCCGGCTCTCAGCGCAGCGCGTCCGCGACCTCCCGGGCCGCGTCGAGCACGCGCGGGCCCACCCGCTCCGGTACGGCGTCGGCGAGCATCACCACACCCACGCTGCCCTCCACCCCGGACACCCCGACCAGCGGCGCAGCGGCGCCGCAGGCGCCGGCTTCGAGCTCGCCGTGGGTGAGGGTGTAGCCGGGATGGTCGGCGACCGCCTTCTGCCGGGCGGTGAGAATCGCCCGTCCCGCGGCGCCCCTGTCCAGTGCGTGACGAAAGCCGGCCCGGTAGGCGACGTGGTAGTCGGTCCAGGTCGGTTCGACGACCGCGACCGCGAGCGCATCGGCCCCGTCGACGAGTGTGAGGTGGGCGGTCGCCCCTATGTCCTCGGCCAGGGAACGCAGCGCGGGCAGCGCCGCCTCCCTGACGAGGGGATGCACCTGGCGGCCCAGGCGCAGCACGCCCAGGCCGACTCGGGCCCGGCCACCCAGATCACGGCGGACGAGCGCGTGCTGTTCCAGAGTGGCGAGCAGTCGGTAGACCACGGTGCGATTGACGCCGAGTTTGTTGGACAACTCGGTGACGGTCAGGCCGTGGTCGGTATCGGCGAGCAGCTTGAGGACACGCAGTCCCCGGTCGAGCGTCTGAGAAGTCTCCGCGGTCACGACGCCCTCTCCCTCTTGGTGAGCGGGGCGGTTCTCCCGGAAGTGAGACGCCGGTCCCAGCGGCGACGCACGGAGAGGCCGCCGACTGGCCATGGCACCGGCTGCGCTCCGCGGCCACACTGCCACGGGGCGTTTCATGTTTCGGGGACATTAGCGACCGGGTCCGCTCAGCGGAAGCCCTCGTCCAGAATCCGGGCGCCCCCAAAAACGCGATGACATAACCGCCGGTCAGCGCGGAACCGTCCGGAACGCGAACATCTACGCGCGTTCAAGTCGACTGACGTCGGCACGATGACCCCTACACCACATGTGAACGGTTGTTAACCCATCGTGAATAAAAGTTTCAAAATTTCCGGCGCACGCACGTCATCCCCCGTGCGCCGGCGCACGGGAACGGCGCGGGCCGGTGCGGGGCGCACTCCCCCGCACCGGCCCGCGCCGTCGCTCCTGCCGTCCGGCTCACCTCACCGGCGGCCGCTCACCGCATCCGGGTGGCCCACTCCTGCACCTTCTTGATCCGGTCCTGGATCTGCCCGGCCGTCGCCTCCGCGCTCGGCGGGCCGCCGCACACCCGCCGCAGCTCGGTGTGGATCACACCGTGCGGCTTGCCGCTCTGATGCGTGTACGCCGACACCATCGTGTTGAGCTGCTTGCGCAACTCCAGCAGCTTCTTGTGCGTGACCACCGGCCGGTTCTCGGCCGCCTTCTCCAGGAGGTCTGCCTCCGCGGCCGGCTTCTGCCGGCTGTGCGCGATCTGCCGGGTCTGCCGCTTCTGGAGGAGCAGCTGCACCTGGTCGGGTTCGAGCAGCCCCGGGATACCCAGGTAGTCCTGCTCCTCCTCACTGCCCGGGTGCGCCTGCATGCCGAACTCGGCACCGTCGTACAGCACCCGGTCGAAGACCGCGTCGGACTCCAGCGCCTCGAAGGGCAGCTGCTCCTCGGTCTCCTCGTCCTCGAGCCTCTCCGCGTCCGCGAGGAGCTGGTCCTCCTCGGCGAACGGGTTCTCCTCGTCGCTGCCCTTCTTCGGCTTGTCGAGTACGTGGTCGCGCTCGACCTCCATCTCGTTCGCGAAGTCGAGCAGCATCGGAATCGTCGGCACGAAGACGGAGGCGGTCTCGCCGCGCCGCCGCGACCGTACGAAACGGCCGACGGCCTGCGCGAAGAAGAGCGGCGTCGAGATGGTGGTGGCGTACACGCCGACCGCGAGGCGCGGCACGTCGACGCCCTCCGACACCATCCGCACCGCGACCATCCAGCGCGAGCCGTCCTCGGTGAACTGGTCGATCCGCTTCGAGGCCGCCTTCTCGTCGGAGAGGACGACGGTCACCTTCTCGCCGCTGATCCGCTTGAGGATCTTGGCGTACTCGCGCGCCGACTCCTGGTCCGTCGCGATGACGAGGCCGCCCGCGTCCGGAATGCCCTTGCGCACCTCGGTCAGCCGCTTGTCGGCGGCGCTGAGCACATTGGGGATCCAGTCGCCGGTGGGCGCCAGCGCGGTGCGCCAGGCCTGCCCGATGGCGTCCTTGGTCATCGGCTCGCCGAGCCGGGCGGCGATCTCGTCACCGGCCTTGGTGCGCCACCGCATGTTGCCGCTGTAGCTGAGGAAGATCACGGGCCGGACGACGCCGTCGGCGAGCGCGTTGCCGTAGCCGTACGTGTAGTCGGCCGAGGACCGCCGGATGCCGTCGTTGCCCTCCTCGTACGCCACGAAGGGGATCGGGTTGGTGTCCGACCGGAACGGCGTACCGGTGAGCGCGAGCCGCCGGGTCGCCGGGTCGAACGCCTCCTGGCACGCCTCGCCCCAGGACTTCGAGTCACCGGCGTGGTGGATCTCGTCGAGGATCACCAGCGTCTTGCGCTGCTCGCACCGGTTGCGGTGCAGCATCGGACGCACGCCGACTCCCGCGTACGTGACCGCGACCCCGTGGTACTCCTTGCTCACGGGCCCGGCGCTGTAGTCGGGGTCGAGCTTGATGCCTATGCGCGCCGCTGCCTCCGCCCACTGCTTCTTCAGGTGCTCGGTGGGTGCGACGACGGTGATCTGCTGCACGACGTGGTGGTGCAGCAGCCATGACGCGAGGGTCAGCGCGAAGGTGGTCTTCCCGGCGCCGGGGGTCGCGACGGCGAGGAAGTCGCGCGGCTGGTCCTGGATGTACCTCTCCATGGCGCCCTGCTGCCAGGCGCGCAGCTTGCCGGCCGTGCCCCAGGGGGCGCGGCCGGGAAAGGCGGGTGAGAGGTGGTGGGAGGCGGTAGTAGTCACGGTCTCCGGTTCGGGGCACTCGGGTACGTGGGGGCGTTGCCCGTACGGGGCCGGACCGGGCCCGCACGCGATACGACAACCGGGCCACCCTACCGGGGGCCGGCGCGGAACCCCGTACGAATCAGCCGTGGTTCGGCACGGCTGAGACCCGCTTCACAGGAGACGGCTACCTGGCGAACCCGGGCAGCTGTTCCGCGATCTTGGGCATGTCCAGCGCCCCCTGACACACGTCCAGCACGAACCGCTCGGCGTCGTCCACGTCGAAACCGGCGTCGAGCGGATGCCCGTTCATGTGCAGAAACACCCAGGTCGCGTACCAGGCGATGCGCTTGTTGCCGTCCACGAGACCACGATTGCGGGCCAGGGACTCCATGAGCGCCGCAGCTTTCTGCCACACGTCCGGATAGGCGTCCTGGCCGAAAACGCTCGCCTGCGGGCGCGCCAGTGCCGAATCGAGCAACCCGTAGTCACGCACGTCTGCCGTGCCGAGGCGCTCCGCGAGGTTGAGCAGCTCGGGCAGTGTCAGGTACTGCATCAGGCGAGCCTCCGGTTGAGCTCCTCACTCGCCTTCAGCACATGGTCCGCCGCCTCGTTGAAGAGGCGTGAGTGTTCGTTCATGGCAGTGATCACGGCGTCGTGGGCGAAGGACTGCATGCTTCGCCCCTCCGCCTCCGCACGCGCGCGCAGGGCGTCCAGCTCTTCCTCGGTGAACCGCAGATTCAGACCAGCCATGGATGAATGGTACGGCGCAGTACCACGCGGTGCTACGCGTCCGTCCGCACCCGCGTGGCCACCCACGCCCCCACGAGCGCAACCCCCGCCATCGGCAGGAACACCGCCGCGAACGCCCCCGGGTGCGACCCGGCGGTCCCGCTCCCCACCGCCCCGTGCGCGGCCGCCCCCACCGCGCCCCCGCCGAGCGCGGCGAACGCCGCCCCGCCGCCGGCGAGCAGCAGCACGTTGGACAGCCCGTCCGAGATCTGCAGGGCGGCGGAGTTGCCGCCCGCCTCCTGCGGGGCCGACAGCTTCAGCAGCAGCACGCTCGTCGATGCGATCACCATGCCCATGCCGAAGCACCCGACGGCCCACGCCACGGCCACGATCCAGACCGGCACGGACTCGATCAGCACGGTCGGCGCCGCCGCGATCGCCAGGGCGACGAGGATCATGCCCACCACCATGAGGGACTCCCTGCGCGCCTCCAGGCGGGGCCGGGCCAGTACGTACGAGCCGAGCGCCCAGGTCAGCCCCCCGGCCGCGAGCGACAGCCCGGCCATCGTCGGGGACATCCCGCGCTGGGTCACCAGCATCAGGGGTACGAAGGACTCGGCGGCGATGAACGACCCGGCCGACACCCCGCGCAGCAGGATCACGGCGGGCAGCCCCCGCGCGGCCCGCAGCGTCCCCCGGGGCAGCAGGCCGCGCACGGCGGGCGCGAGCAGCGCGGCACCGGCCACGGCCGGGACCAGCGAGAGCCAGCGCAGCTCCTGCCCGGCGAACTGGAGCAGCGCCGCACCCAGTGAGATCCCCAGCGCGAGCCGGATACGCCGCCCGTCGAACGGCTCCGCCCCCGCCGCGGCGTCCGTGGGCCCGGCCGCCATCCGCCGAATCGCGGGCAGCGCCAGGCCCAGCGGCAGCACGATGAGCACCGGGATCCCGACGAAGACCCAGCGCCAGCCCAGGTGCTCGGTCACCGACCCCGAGGCGAGCGGCCCGACGACGGACGGGACGATCCAGGCCGCCGAGAACGCGGCCATGATCGCCGGGCGGATCCGCTCCGGGTAGGCGCGCCCGATGACGACGTACAGTGCCACGATCACGAGCCCGCCGCCGACGCCCTGGACGGCCCGCCCCAGGATGAACATCCACATGCTCCCGGCCGTCCCGGAGAGCAGCAGCCCGGCCCCGAAGGCGCCGATCCCGGTGGCGAGCGGCGCGAGCGGGCCACGCCGGTCGGCCCACTGCCCGGAGAGCACCATGGCGAAGAGGCTGGTCGTGAAGTACGCCGAGAACGCGAACGCGTACAGCGGAATGCCGTGCAGCTCACGGGCGGCGACCGGCATCGCGGTGCCGACGGCGGTCGCCTCGAAGGCGATCAGCAGCACGACTGAGACGATGCCGATGCTGAGCGCCCGGTGGGTCCGGCCCAGCACGCCCTCCGCCGGAGCGGCGTCGACGCTGTCTTCGAAGGGGATCGTGACGTCGGCGTCACGCGGTTCCAGGGCGCTCATGGAGCCAGAGTAAGGGGCAAACAGCCAACTGAACCCTGTCGGTGGGCGGGGTACCACTCATCCCTTGGTCGTAGGACCGCCCGCGGAACATGAACGCGGTATGGCAGTCGTGTTGCAGCGGGGCCGACACTCTTGAGCGCCCGTGCGTCCCGCGCCTAACGTCGACACCGGAACGAAGAAGAGGCACATGGCCGTGTGCCCGAGTGGTTTAGGGGCTCGACTGCAACTCGAGTTACACCGGTTCGATTCCGGTCACGGCCTCCAGCGGAAGAACCCGAAAGGGAACGGCCGCCCCCATGGTGCGGGGGCGGCCGTTCCTGTTGTCCGGGGTCACCGGGTCGCACGGGGTCCAGCGACGGCCGGGCCTCCAGCCCTCCGTCGTCCTCGCAGCCCAGTTCCTTCGCCAGGGCCAGGGAGAAGGAGTGGGGCGACGGTCACAGGCATCCCTGAGCGCCCACGATGACTGACCGCCCGAAGGAAGCGAGACGCCGGAGGTCGACCTCTCCGGTGTCAGACATCCCACGCTACGTGGCCGCCGGCAGCACGGAGGGAATGACGGGAGGCGTCGCGCACCCCATCTCTTCCGTCACCGACTGAGCGAACGCCCTCAGCAACTCCCACCGGAGTTCCGCTCCGAGGCTCGCCCCCGACACGTCGCACTGGAGCGGCAGATCGGCCGACTGCGACTCAGCTGCTCCGGGCACCGCGCATGCCGCGAGCAACTACTGGCGGGCCCGGCCGCGGGCGGCCCGGCAGCCGTCGGACGGGGCGCTCGCGTTCGGGCGGGTGGCCGCGTTCGGGGTCGCCGGGGTGTTCGTCTTCGGTGGCTGTTCGGTCCAGGAGGGTGTCGACAAGCGATCCTGGAGCGCGGGCGAGGTGCGGGAGGCCGCTGAGAGCGCGCTCGCTTCCCTGGAGGCCGAGCCGCACATCCCGAGCGACCCCTCGGACGACTACGCCTCACAGATCGAGGCGGACGTCACGGGGGCGGGTGAGGGCCAGGGGCCCTCGTACCGCATCTCCGTGGAACGGGCCGGGGGCGGGCACGACTACGAGATATCCGCGGGCGGCGCCGGCACCGCCTTCTGCATGCACGTCACGGAGGAGAAGTCCGCACAGGGCGGAATCTTCGTCCCCGGAGCGGACGGCGGCAGCAGCAGCAGCAGCACTCCATCCCCGAGTACGACCTGACCGCCACCGTCGACGACGGCGCCTGCTGAGACGACAGGCGCCGCCGGATCAGGACTTGGGAGAGGCCACCGCCGCCTGCGGGCGGATCGGGAGGCGGTTGACCGGGCGGCCCGTGGCCGCGCGGACGGCCGCGGCCACCGCTGCGGGGGACGTCACCACCGGAACCGCCGAGGCCGCCTTGGCGCCGAAGGGGGCGACCACGTCGCGTTCCTCGATCAGCTTGACGATGCGGATGTCCGGGGCGTCCAGGGACGTCGGAAGCGCGTACCCCGTGAGGTCCGGGTGTCGGATCAGGCCGCGGGCCGTGCGGAGGTTCTCCGTGAGGGCCGCGCCGATGCCCTGGGTGACTCCGGCCTCGATACGGGTCGCCAGCTGGGACGGGTTCAGGACCCGGCCGACGTCCTGGGCCACCGCCATCTCGACGACACGGATCGAGCCGAGTTCGATGTCGACGTCGACGACCGCGCGGACCGCGCAGAAGGCCAGGCCGACGAACGCGTCTCCCTGGCCCGAACCGTCCAGGGGTTCGGTGGGGTGCGGGCGGCACTGGGCCGTGGCCCAGAGTTCCTTGCCGTCCATGGCCTCCATGACCGTCGTGGAGAGCACACCGTCGTACGAGGTGATCTTGCCGTCGGCGATCTGGAGGAGCTCCGTGGACATGCCGAACTTGTGGGCCAAGGGCTGGAGGAGCTGGGTGCGGACCATCTTGGCCGCGCGCTCGACCGCACCGCCGGAGACCCAGGTGTGACGGCCGTGGGTCGCCGGGCCCGCCGGGGGCTGGTCGGTGTCCACCGCCGCCACGTGGACCTCTTCGATGCCCAGGGTCTCCTGGACGATCTGGCGGGCCAGCGTGGTGAAGCCCTGGCCGGTTTCGACGGCCGCGCAGATGACCGTGGCGACGCCGTCGTGGACCCGGACGGTGGCCGTGGAGACCTCGTCCGTGCCCTCGGCGCCGAGCATGTGGACCATACCGAGCGCGTAGCCGACGCCGCGGCGTACGGCTCCGGGCTCGCCCGCGCCCTCGGGGCCGCCCGGGAGCAGCCAGTCGTCCTCGGGGGCGTCCTTCGGGAGGGCGGGGAGCGGGAAGTCCCGGACCTCACGAAGCAGTTCCGCCACCGGGGCAGGGCACGTCACGGTCTGGCTGGTGGGGAGGATGTCGCCGGTGGACAGGGCGTTACGGAGGCGGAGTTCGGCCGGGTCGATGCCCAGTTTCGCCGCCAGCTTGTCCATCTGGCCCTCGTAGGCCGCGCAGACCTGCATCGCACCCTCGCCGCGCACATGGCCGGAGGGAGGGTTGTTCGTACGGACCGCCCAGCCCTCGATGAAGGCGTGCGGAACGACGTACGGGCCGCAGGCGAAGGCCACCGCGGCGGCCAGCGATTCGGACGAGGAGTCGGCGTACGCGCCCGCGTCCAGGAGGATCTGGGCCTCGACCTTGACCAGTCGGCCCTCCGTGTCCGCGTGGTGGCGGTAGCGCAGCAGGGTCGGGTGGCGGTGGGCGTGGCCGAGGAAGGACTCCTCGCGCGTAGCGGCCAGTTTGACCGGGCAGCCGGTGCGCAGGGCGAGCAGCCCGAGCGGGATCTGGAAGCCGGGGTCCTCCCGGTCGCCGGTCGCCCCGGGGACGCCGGTGACGACGACCTTGACCCGGTCGGGCTCCAGGCCGAAACAGGCGGCGGCGAGGTCGCGGTCGGTGTGCGGGTCGGTGGACGCCGTGTACAGCTCCACGCCGCCGTCCGGGCGGGGCACGGCGAGTCCGGCCTCGGCCCCGATCGGGGCCGGGTCCTGGCGGCCGATGCGGTACAGGCCCTCGACGATGACCTCGCCCACGGTGTCGGGGTCGCCGTAGCGCAGCGGAATGTGGCGGATGAGGTTGCCGTCGGGGTGGAGGGGTTCGGCCGCGAAGGCCTTCTCCGGGTCGGTGACCGGTTCGAGCACCTCGTACTCGACGGCGATCGCCGCGGCGGCCAGGCGGGCGGTGTCGGGATGGTCGGCGGCGACCGCGGCGATCGACTCCCCGTGGTGGCGTACCAGGTCGGAGGCGAAGACGGGTCGGTCGACGACACTGCGGCCGTACGCCCCGTCGCCGGGGATGTCCTCATGGGTGACGACGGCCCGTACACCCGGCATCTCGGCGGCGGCCGAGGTGTCGATCGACAGGATGCGCGCATGGGGGTGCGGGGAACGCAGCACGGCCGCCCACAGCAGCCCCTCCGCCCAGAGGTCCGCCGCGTACGGGAACGTGCCTTCGGTCTTGGCGCGGGCGTCGGCCGGCGGGAGCGAGGCGCCCAGACCGAGCGCGGGCACTTCCTCGTCCGGGCCGGTTCCCTCGGTCGGCGGGGGGTTCGTGCGGGTGGTGCTGGTCGCGGTGGCTGCGTCGTTGCTCACGCCGCCTCCTTGTCGTTCGCCCCGCTGCGGCAGCAGCTGATGGTGGAGGTGTGGGTGGTGTGGGTGACCGGTGCTGAGGGAGGCGCGGTGCTCACCGGCTGTCTCCCTCGTGGGGGTGTGTCCGGACGCCGCCCGCGCCGGGGGCCGCCTGCTGCGGGATCCGCGGCTCATCGGCGTCGGCGGCGTGGGCCGCTTCCGCGGTCGCCTCCCGGCCGGCGACGACCTCGCGTACGGCGTCGAGCACGCCCCGGTAGCCGGAGCAGCGGCAGAGGTTGCCGCACAGGGCCTGCCGCGTCTCCAGCTCGCTGGGGGCGTGGTTGCCCTCCAGGAGGTCGTGGACGGTCATGGCCATCCCCGGGATGCAGAAGCCGCAC
The DNA here is from genome assembly GCF_045207585.1 of Streptomyces sp. NBC_00887. Taxonomy (NCBI): domain Bacteria; kingdom Bacillati; phylum Actinomycetota; class Actinomycetes; order Kitasatosporales; family Streptomycetaceae; genus Streptomyces; species Streptomyces sp. NBC_00887. Next base: position 6,881,571 of record NZ_CP108788.1, on the reverse strand, counting down.
TGGACGGCCCCGCACTCGGCCAGGGCCCGCTGGACGTCGGACGGTTCCCCGTCCACCGCAAGGCCCTCGACCGTGCGGACCTCGCTGCCCGCGGTGGTGGCTGCGGGGACCAGGCAGGAGGCCACGAGCCGGCCGTCCACCTGGACGTTGCAGGCGCCGCACTCGCCCTGCGAGCAGCCGTCCTTGGCGCCGGCGAGGCCGAGACGCTCCCGGAGCACGTACAGGAGGGACTCGCCGATCCAGGCGTCGGTGACGGGGCGGTCCACACCGTTCACATGCAGGACGTACGAGGCGGCAGGGTGCTCGCTGGGGGCGTCCGAGAGGGCCGTTGCGGGCTCGTCGAACGCCGGGGCGTGCGCGGTGGCGTCGTCGGACACCTCGGCCCCCTCCGGGGCCTCCTCGGGCTCATCGGGTGCGCCCCGGGGGTCGTCGTACTCGTTGCCCGGAGCGCCGGGCTCACCGGCGAGGGTGTCCTCCCGGGGAGCCTGCGGCGCGGCCTCGTGCTCCAGCTCGGCTGCCGGCTCGTGCGCGGCGGCCTCGGGCTCCGGCGACGGCGTGGCCGGGTCGGCGGGCGACGGCTCGTGCGGCTGCGGCTCGTGCGGCTGGGTGGCCCACGGTGCGGGCGCACCGCCGGGCAGCGTGGCGGGGCGCGCGTCCGCGTACCACTGGGACGCGAGCGCCGAGGCCGCGAACTCGCCGGACTCCTCCGGGAGGTCACCGTTGGCGACCGGGATCGTCCACTGGCCGGTGTGCCCGGCAGGCTCGGCGGGAACGGAGGCAGGGGCGGAGTCCGAAGCGGCGGCGTCCGGCGGGACGGCCTCGGTGAAGTTCCACTGGGCGGTCGTCGACGACGTCTGCCCGTACTGCGAGGTCTCCGGGTACTGCTGCGGGTACGGCTCCTGCTGGTTGGGGTCCGGCCAGTGGACCGCGTCCGGTGCCGGCTCCGTGCCCGCCTCGCGACCGGCCCGCTCCTGTTGGCTCTGCGTCCGCACGACCCAGCTGCCCGTCGCGGCGGGGTCCAGCCCGGCCGCCGGGGTCAGCGGAAGGATCATCGGCGGTACGTAGCCCTGGCCGGGCGCGGCCAGCGGGTCGTTCCCGAGGTTGGCGAGGTCCTCCGGGGGCAGCTGGACGAAGGCGGTCGCCTCCGCGTCGTACTCACCGCTCTGCGGGGTCGGCTGCCAGCCGCCGTACGGGGCGGGCTGCCCGTGCTGCTGCTCGGGGTTCTCTTCATTGCTCACGACAGTGCCCTCCCCAGCGCGCGTCGGGCGAGCGCGGCGACCGTGCGCCGCAGGTGGAGTACGGCCGGGGGCAGCGGCGGTGCCTCTCCCCCGTCGTCCGGTGGTGTCTGGTCCGGGATGCAGGCCGCGGCAACGTACTCGCCGAAGGCGGCCAGCGCGTCGGCGGCCAGACCCCGCTCGCCGTCCCAGTCGATCAGGGAGGCGATCCAGCGTTCGGCCTCCAGCGGCCGCAGCGGCATCGGGGCGATCGCGCCGACGGCGCAGCGCACACCGCGGCGGGCCGGGTCGAGGACGATCGCGACGGAGGCGGTGGCACGGCCGGGGCCGGTGCGGCCGGTCGCCTTGAGGAAGATCTGGGGGGCGTGCAGCAGCGGTACGCGGACGAAGCCGATCAGCTCGGCGGGCCCGAGCATCGCGCGGCCGGCCAGCAGGTGCGACACGGGGATCTCACGACGCGAGCCGTCCGGTCCCGCGATGACCAGTTCGGCCTCCAGGGCCGCCAGCACCGGCAGGGCGTCGCCGGTGGGGGCCGCGGTGGCGATGTTGCCGCCGAGCGTGCCGGCGTTGCGGATCTGGGGCGGGCCCGCGGCACGGGCGGAGGCGGCCAGCGCGGGAATGAGGGCGGCGAAGTCGGGCCGCCCCATGCGTGCGTGGGTGAGACCGGCCCCGAGGAGGGCGTGGCCGTCCTGGTAGTGCCAGCCGCGCAGCTCGCTGATCCGGCTCAGGCCGACCAGTCCCGAGGGGCGCAGGAGCCCCTTGTTGACGGCCGACATCAGGTCCGTGCCACCGGCCACAGGAACGGCTGCAGGCATGGCGCCGAGAGCCGCCACGGCCTCGTCGAGCGAGGCCGGCAGCGTCACCGACTGCATCGCCTGCGGTGCGTGCGTGGTCAACCCAGCTGCCCCTTCCCGGTGTCCCGGCAGTCCCGCCTGTCCGCCGTACGGTACGTGCTCACGGCCGGGACGTGGCAACTCTGGCACATCTTCCGGGCGGACCGACGCGAGGGTCCACGAAGGGTGCATCTGTCCCTGATCAGAGGAAAAATAACCTTTCGCGCAACTTTTGCTCTGCGCACGAATTGACACTCTTCAGCGAGTTCGTACGATTTGTTCGTTTCGTGCCGGCGCGGCCCGGACGGGGCTCACACGTTCGGGGGCTCTCCCTCGATCGGGCGACCCAGGACTCCGGGGCGCCGTTGCCACGGCAGCGGGCCGCCCGGCGGGCGGTAGTCGACACCCAGGGCGTCGAGCCGCGCGTAGTGCGTGCCCATGCGGCGTTCGAAGTCGGCGAAGTCCCGCTCGCCGGGGGCCGGGAGCCGGGACCAGGCGACCTCGGCGAAGGCGGCGAGCCGCGGGAAGACCTGGTAGTCGACGCGGGCCCGGTTCTGCATGACCTCGGTCCAGACGTTGGCCTGGGTGCCGATGATGTGGCCGGCCGCCTCCTCGGAGAGCCCCGGGGGTACGGGTTCGAAGCGGTAGACGTCCTGCAGGGTGCGGACGAATCCGATGGGCATCGGTTCGTCGGGGCCGCCGTCCTGACGGTGGTCCAGGTACACCTGCTGCTCGGGGCACATGACGACGTCGTGTCCGGCCTCGGCGGCGGCGATGCCGCCCGCGTAACCCCGCCACGAGGACACCGCCGCGCCCTCGGCGAGTCCGCCCTCCAGGATCTCGTCCCAGCCGATGAGGCGACGCCCCCGGGCGGTGAGCCAGGTGTCGAAGTGCCGGATGAACCAGGACTGGAGCTCGTCCTCGTCCCTCAGGCCGAGTTCGGCCATCCGGGCCCGGGCGGCCGGTGACTCCTTCCACTGGTCCTTGAGGCATTCGTCGCCACCGATATGGATGAACGGTGACGTGGCGGCGGGAAAGAGGTCGAGCACCTCCTCGAAGACTCCTTCGAAGAAGCGCAGGGTGTTGTCGGTGGGGGCGAGTACGTTCGGGTTGATGCCCCAGGTGTCCCACACGGACAGCGCGGATGTGCCGACGACGTCGGTGTTGCCCAGTTCCGGATACGCGCTGATGGCTGCCTGCGAGTGCCCCGGGATGTCGATCTCGGGGACGACCCGGATATGCCGCTCGGCGGCGTAGGCGACGATTTCACGGATGTCGTCCTGGGTGTAGAAACCGCCGTGCGGGGTCTCGTCCCACAACTCGGAGGCCCGGTGCCCGTATTTGGTGCGAGCGCGCCAGGAAGCGGTCTCCGTGAGACCGGGATGACGCTTGATCTCGATGCGCCAGCCCTGGTCGTCGGTGAGGTGGAAGTGGAACACGTTGAGCTTGTGCGCGGCCATGAGGTCCAGATAGCGCAGGACGTCGTCCTTCGGCATGAAGTGCCGTGCCACGTCGAGCATCAGGCCCCGCCAGGAGAAGCGGGGGCTGTCCTCGATCTCCGTGTACGGGACGCCCCGCTGCGGACCGGGGCTGACGGGCGCCCGGCGGAAGGCCTCGGGACCCAGGAGCTGACGCAGGGTCTGCGCACCCCAGAACACTCCGGCGGCACTCCCTCCGGTGACGCGTACGCCCCAGGTGGGCGACACACCCAGCCGGTATCCCTCCGGCTCCAGGGAGGGATCGACGCGCAGCTCGACGGTGTTCCCGCCGTCGCCCGCCCCGGGGGCGAGCGGCAGGCCGAACGCGGCGCCGAGGGTGGCCCGGAGCCAGCGCTCCGCGGTCCCGGTGCCTTCCTGCGCGGTGATGGTGGTGGACGGGTCCAGGAGGAATCCGCAGCTGCCCGGGTCGCCGACGTGTACGGGCGCCGGAATCAGGTTGTGCACGTCAGTCCTTAACCGCTCCGCCCAGTCCCGAGACCAGACGGCGCTGTACGAGTACGAAGAAGACCAGCACGGGAACGGTCATCACCGTCGAGGCGGCCATGATCCCTCCCCAGTCGTTCTCATCGGGTTTGAAGAAGACCAGCAGCGCCATGGGGAGCGTCGACTGGGAGGTGTCGCTGATGAGGAACGATTTCGCGAACAGGAAGTCGTTCCAGGTCGAGATGAACGAGAAGACACTCGTCGCCACGAGTCCGGGGAAGACCAGCGGGAAGAGGATCTGCCACAGGAAGCGCGTGCGGCTCGCCCCGTCGATGTAGGCGGCCTCCTCCAGCGCGTCGGGAACGGCCTTGACGAAACCGCGCAGCATCCAGATCGCGAACGGGAGCGAGAAGGCCAGATGCGGGAGGATCAGCGAGCCCAGCGTGTTCAGCTGTCCGAAGTCCCGCATGAGGAAGAACAGCGGAATGGTCAGCGCCTCGACGGGCACCATCTGCGCGACCAGGAACATGATCAGCAGGGTCGTCCGGAACGTGAAGCGGAATCTCGTCACCGCCGTCGCGGCGAGGAAGGCGATCAGCGCGGACGCGACGACGACCGTGCCGGCGACGAGCAGGCTGTTGAGGAAGTACCGGCCGAAATCCTGCTGTTCGAAGACCCGGCGGAACGAGTCGAGGGACGGGGACAGCGTCCAGGGCCGCGCTTCGGTCGACTGGACCTCGCCCGCCGGCTTGAACGCGGAGAGCACCATCCAGTACAGGGGGAAGGCGACCACGACGGCGATGACGAGGGCGGCCGCCTCCGCAGCCAGCCTGCCGGGGCGCCGGATGCGCGGACGGGTGGTCATCGGCGTGCTCACAGTTCCTCCCCCTGGCGTCGCACCAGGCGCAGATAGACCAGCGTGACGGCCAGCAGGATCACCAGCATCACGACGCCGATCGCCGATCCGAGGCTGTACTGCGAGGACGCGAACGCCTTCTGGTACGCGTACACGTTGAGCACCAGGTTCTGTCCGGCTATGCCACCGCCGTTGGTCATGACGTAGATCTGGGTGAAGACCTTGAAGTCCCAGATGATCGACTGGATGGTGACGACGATCAGGATCGGCCGCAGCATCGGCGCCATGACCGACCGCCAGATCCGCCACTGCGAGGCGCCGTCCAGCGAGGCCGCCTCCAGCACCTCCGTGGGGATCGCCCGGATGCCCGCGTACACGGTCACCATCACGAACGGGAACGAGCACCAGAGCACTTCGAGGAGCACCAGGGCGAAGGCGCTGTAGCGCCCGTACGTCCAGGAGAAGTCGCCGAGGCCCAGCACCTTGTTGACCGGTCCGAAATCCGGGTCGAAGAGGAAGACCCAGACCGTCGAGCCCGTGATCGCCGGGGTTGCCCAGGCACCCAGTGCGGCCATCATGAGCGCGAGCCGGGGCAGGGCCCGGATCCGGGTCAGCAGGACGGCCAGGGCGCAGCCGACGAACAGGGTGGCGAGCACGCAGGCCGTGGCGAAGAGCACGGTCGCGAGGAGCACCTGCCAGAACTGGCTGTCGCCGAAGAGCGTCGCGTAGTTGCCGAAGCCCTGGAAGGTGGTCGGCTCGCCGCCGCTGACCTGGGCCTGGGTGTACTCCAGGAAGGAGATCAGGCCCAGTTGGTAGATCGGGTAGACGAGGAGTCCGCCGAGCAGGACCAGCGCGGGCAGCAGGTACAGCCAGGGGGTCCAGCCGGAGCGCCGCGCGGGAGATGCCGGGCGGCGCCGGGGCGGGCGGGCCGGTGTGCCGCCCGCCCCGGCCTTCTCGGGAGCTCTGTACGCCGTCGTGTTCGCGGTCATCGTCAGCCCGCGTCGGCGAACGCCGCGTCCATCTTCTTCGCCGCGTCGTCGGAGGCGGCTGCCACGTCCTTACGGCCGCTGACGATCTCCTGGAACATCGTCGGCAGGACCAGCGAGGCGTCGATCTGGCCCCAGGCCGAGGAGGCGGGGACGAACTTGGCGCCGGAGCCGAGCGTGGTGACGAACGGCGCGACGAAGGGCTCCTTCTCCGCGACCGAGGCCCGGACGTCCGTGTACGTCGGCAGCCAGCCCATCGCGTCGAACATCTTGGCCTGGGTCTTCTTGCCGGTCAGCGACTTCATCAGGTCGACGGCGAGGGTGCGGTGCGAACTGCTTTTCAGCACACCGATGTTGTTGCCGCCGGCGAACGCCGGGGCGATCGAGCCCTCCGCCACGCCGGGCAGCGGCACGACGGCGTACTTGCCCTTCACGCTGCCCGCCTCGACGGCCGCGTGGCTGAAGTCGCCGCCGATCGCCATGGCCGCCTTGCCGGACGCGAAGGCGGTGACGGTCGCGTTGCCGCCCATGGAGGCGCACTTGGCTGCGGGGCAGTTGTCGTCCCCGAAGAGCGAGGTGTAGGCCTCGATGCCCTTGCGCGCCTTCTCGCTGTTGATGGCCGACGCGTAGGTCACCCCGGTCTCGTCGGCCAGTTCGCCGCCGTGCGCCCAGATGAAGGGCATCGCGCCGTAGGTGTAGGCGCCGCCGACCGCGAGGCCGTACAGGTCCGGCTTCTCCTTGTGGACCTTCCTGGCCGTGGAGATCAGCTCGGCCTGGGACTTGGGGGGCTCGATGCCGAGGTCCTCGAAGATGTCGGTGCGGTAGTACAGCGCCCGTACGCCGACGAAGAGCGGCGCCCCGTACACCTGGCCGTCGACCGTCACGGACTGCTTGGCGGTCGGATCGGTGTCCTCGGCGTCGTCCCAGGCCTCGAACTCCTTGCTCACATCGGCCAGCCCGCCGTCCTTCACGTAGCCGGCCGTGTCCGTGTTGCCGTACTCGATGAGGTCGGGGGCGCTCTTCGGGTCGTTGAAGGCGGCCTTGATGCGCTGGGCCCGGGTGTCGACGGGTATGTACTCGACTTCGACCTTCGCCCCCTCGTGGGACTTCTCGAATGCGGCGACGGCCGCGTCGACGACCTTCTCCTTGGGCTTGTTGCCGACCTCCTGGAAGAGCCAGACGCGAAGCGTGCCGCTCTTCTTGTCCCCGTCGGCGCCGGTGTCGGAGGTCTGGGGCGCGCAGGCGGTGGCGGTGAGGCCCGCCAGCACAAGCGCCGCGGCCGGGGCGGCAATTCGGGCAGAAAGCTTCATCCGGAACCCTTACCGGTCAGTCGTTGCATCCTGTGCAACGCGCGTTTCGTTCTGCACAACTTGCAGGAGAGTAAGGGCGCACCCGGACGCCGACAAGTGGTCTCAACCACTCTGTGACCACCCGGCGCATCCCGTGCAACGCACACCGCACGCGCCTGCCCCTCCCGGGCACGCGAAAGACCCCCGGGCAGACGAAAGACCCCCGGGGCGCGCATCTCTGCGCGCCCCGGGGGTCAGGTCCCGGAGGGTGAAAAAGGCCGCGGACTACTTCTTGCTGCTGTCCTTGCCGCCCTTGCCCTTGTCCTTGTCGCCGCCGGCGCCCATGGACTCGTAGATCTCCTTGCACATGGGACAGACCGGATACTTCTTGGGGTCGCGCCCCGGTACCCAGACCTTGCCGCACAGTGCCACCACGGGAGTGCCTTCCAGGGCGCTCGCCATGATCTTGTCCTTCTGGACGTAATGGGCGTAGCGCTCGTGGTCGCCGTCGCCGTTCGACACCTGTGGCGTCGGCTCTACGAGGGTCCCCGTACCTGCCCCGCGCTCGGGCTCAAGAGTGCTCATAACTGCCAAGCGTACTGAAAGCCCGGGGCATCAGTTCAGCGAAGGGTCGTCGGCGTACGTGGCGATCATGGCGAGCTCACTGCGCTGGCGCCGCAGAACGGCCCGCCAGAGGCTCTCCGGACGCGGCGACGACACATCGCCCGGCTCCGACTCGACCACGTACCAGGCGCCGTCCGTCAGCTCCGCCTCGAGCTGACCGGGGCCCCAGCCCGCGTACCCCGCGAAGATCCGCAGCGAACCGAGCGCCGCGGCCAGCAGCTCCGGCGGCGCCTCCAGGTCCACCAGGCCGATCGCCCCGTGCACCCGCCGCCAGCCCAGCGGGCCCTCGTCCCCGGGGATCACCGCCACACCCAGCGCCGAGTCGAGCGAGACCGGACCGCCCTGGAACACCACGTCCGGCTCACCGGTCAGACCGGCCCAGGACTCGAGGATGTCACCGACGCCGACCGGGGTCGGCCGGTTCAGGACCACGCCGAGCGAGCCCTCCTCGTCGTGGTCGAGGAGAAGCACCACCGCGCGGTCGAAATTCGGGTCCGCCAGGGCGGGTGCGGCCACGAGCAGCCGCCCTGTGAGCGAGGACACCTCGGTCATGGCAGAAATGATCCCGCATCTTCGCCCTCCGCGGGGACCAACGGGCCCGCCCGGCCGCCGCGGGGCGTGATCCGCAGCTCAGGGCGCACAGCCACGGCACAGGCGCACGGGGAGCGCACGAATCCGACCGGATCGGACCGCTCCGCAGACGGTAACCCTCCGCAAGGCTTGTGGGGCAGAACGTGTTGTGGCGGATTCATGACGTTCGTACACCCCCCTGTGACTTACGGAAGGGGGGTGGGGGGCCATTACCCTTTTCGATGGCCCCCTGCCCGACCACTCCGGAACGCGAGATACATGACCGGCACAGACGATGTCCTGCTTGTCCACGGCGGCACCCCGCTGGAGGGCGAGATCCGCGTCCGAGGCGCCAAGAACCTGGTGCCGAAGGCAATGGTCGCCGCGCTGCTCGGCAGCGGGCCCAGCCGGCTCCGCAACGTGCCCGACATCCGCGATGTGCGGGTGGTCCGGGGACTGCTGCAGCTGCACGGTGTGACCGTCCGCCCCGGTGACGAGCCGGGCGAACTCATCCTCGATCCCTCGCACGTCGAGAGCGCGAACGTCGCCGACATCGACGCCCACGCGGGCTCGTCGCGCATCCCGATCCTCTTCTGCGGCCCACTGCTGCACCGTCTGGGCCATGCGTTCATCCCGGGGCTCGGCGGCTGCGACATCGGCGGCCGGCCGATCGACTTCCACTTCGAGGTGCTGCGCCAGTTCGGCGCGACCATCGAGAAGCGGGCGGACGGCCAGTACCTGGAGGCCCCGCAGCGGCTGCGCGGCACGAAGATCCGGCTGCCGTACCCGTCGGTGGGCTCCACCGAGCAGGTCCTGCTGACGGCCGTCCTCGCCGAGGGCGTCACCGAGCTGTCCAACGCGGCCGTCGAGCCGGAGATCGAGGACCTCATCTGCGTACTGCAGAAGATGGGCGCGATCATCTCCATGGACACCGACCGGACCATCCGGATCACCGGTGTCGACAAGCTCGACGGATACACCCACCGGGCGATCCCGGACCGTCTGGAGGCGGCCTCCTGGGCGTCGGCGGCGCTGGCGACCGAGGGCAACATCTACGTGCGCGGCGCCCAGCAGCGTTCGATGATGACGTTCCTCAACACCTTCCGCCGGGTCGGCGGCGCCTTCGAGATCGACGACGAGGGCATCCGCTTCTGGCACCCCGGCGGCGCTCTCAACGCCATCGCGCTGGAGACGGACGTCCACCCCGGTTTCCAGACCGACTGGCAGCAGCCGCTCGTGGTCGCACTGACGCAGGCCGCCGGCCTGTCGATCGTCCACGAGACGGTGTACGAGTCCCGGCTCGGCTTCACCTCGGCGCTCAACCAGATGGGCGCGCACATCCAGCTCTACCGCGAGTGCCTCGGGGGCTCCGACTGCCGGTTCGGACAGCGGAACTTCCTGCACTCGGCGGTCGTGTCCGGGCCCACGAAGCTCCAGGGCGCGGATCTGGTGATCCCGGACCTGCGCGGCGGCTTCTCGTACCTGATCGCCGCCCTGGCGGCCCAGGGGACGTCACGGGTGCACGGCATCGAACTGATCAACCGCGGCTACGAGAACTTCATGGACAAGCTCGAGAAGCTCGGCGCGAAGGTCGAGCTGCCGGGCGGTTCACTCGTCTGACACCGCGCCGGACGCGCTCCGGCGCACGCACAGTGCTGCCGCACACAACACTGCGCACCCCGCACACCACAGTCCGCCGCCCCGGCCCCGCACAAGGGTCCGGGGCGGCGTTCTGTTCGCAGCCCCGCACTGCCGGACCCCTGACGCACCGCCTCACAGACGCCCCAGGGCGCCCGTACAGGCCCGTACGGGCCTCAACCGCCCAACTCCGCACACCTGGGGCTCACAGCGGCCGTACGGGCCCTGTGCGGGCGCCGCAGGTGCCACGCTCCGCTCCGGGCATGCCGAAGGGCGGCCGTCCCGGTCAGGACGGCCGCCCTTCTTGATGCCTACGGGGCTTACTTGCCCTTGGCGGCTTCCTTGAGCTTCGAGCCCGCGGAGACCTTCACGCTGTAGCCGGCCGGGATGTTGATCGGGTCGCCGGTCTGCGGGTTACGAGCGGTGCGAGCGGCACGGTGGGTGCGCTCGAAGGTCAGGAAGCCGGGGATGGTGACCTTCTCGTCGCCCTTGGCGACGATCTCGCCGACGGTCTCGGCAAGGGCGGCCAGAACGGCGTCGGCGTCCTTGCGGGTCACCTCGGCACGGTCGGCCAGGGCGGCCACCAGCTCACTGCGGTTCATGTTGTTACTCCCGTGTTCTTCTTGCCTGTGAGGCGTGAGATCGAAGCCGATGCTGCCAGGGCCCTCTGACAGTCCCCGGACCCGGGTCTGATGTCAGACCCTCGCGCCCGAATACGCATCCTGCCCCCACCTGCGGCGGTAACGCCAATCCGGAACCCCTCGACGCCACACGAAAAGCACCACTGATTGCCTGTGGTGACGTTCCGTCGACTTCTTGAAGCGGTCCGCAGCGGATGCCGGGCCTGTGGGGCTCGCTGCCCGCCCACCCTAAAGGGGCGTTTGGGACGTCGCGACCCGCGACGCGCCGTACAGGGCGCGCGGACGTGAGGTACGGCACCGTCCACAGGGGCCGTGGCCGACCCCCGCGGACGGCGTGTGTCAGGGCCTCCGAACGAGAGGCCCTAGACGGGATCCGGCGTCGCCGTGGCGGCGCCGGCCGCCTTCGCGGCGTTGCGGACCGCGCCCGCGACCGCGCCCGCGACCTTGTCGTTGAAGACCGACGGGATGATGTAGTTCGCGTTCACCTCGTCCTCGGCGACGACACCCGCGAGGGCACGCGCGGCGGCGAGCATCATCTCCGTGTTGACGGTGCGGGACTGAGCGTCCAGCAGGCCGCGGAAGACTCCGGGGAATACCAGGACGTTGTTGATCTGGTTCGGGAAGTCGGAGCGGCCGGTGGCCACAACTGCCGCCGTCTCGCGGGCGATTGCCGGGTCCACCTCGGGGTCCGGGTTGGCGAGGGCGAACACGATCGCACCGTCGGCCATCGCGGCTACGTCGTCGCCGTTCAGGACGTTGGGGGCGGAGACGCCGATGAAGACGTCGGCGCCGACGACGGCCTGCTTGAGGGTGCCGGTGACGCCCTCGGGGTTGGTGTTGTCGGCGATCCAGCGCAGTGGCGAGTCGGGGTCGGCGGAGACGAGGTCCTCGCGGTCCGCGTGCACCACTCCGTGGATGTCGGCGACGACCGCGTGCTTGACGCCCGCGGCGATGAGCAGTTTCAGGATGGCCGTACCGGCGGCGCCCGCGCCCGACATGACGACCCGTACGTCACCGATCGCCTTGCCGACCACACGCAGCGCGTTGGTCAGCGCGGCGAGGACGACGATCGCCGTGCCGTGCTGGTCGTCGTGGAAGACGGGGATGTCCAGCGCCTCGCGCAGCCGTGCCTCGATCTCGAAGCAGCGGGGGGCGGAGATGTCCTCGAGGTTGATGCCCGCGAAGCCCGGGGCGATCGCCTTGACGATCTCGACGATGGCGTCGGTGTCCTGGGTGTCCAGGCAGATCGGCCAGGCGTCGATGCCGGCGAAACGCTTGAACAGCGCCGCCTTGCCCTCCATCACGGGGAGCGCCGCCATCGGGCCGATGTTGCCGAGGCCCAGCACCGCGGAGCCGTCCGTGACCACGGCGACGGAGTTGCGCTTGATGGTCAGGCGGCGGGCGTCCTCGGGGTTCTCGGCGATCGCCATGCAGACCCGGGCCACACCCGGGGTGTAGATCATCGAGAGGTCGTCACGGTTGCGGATGGGGTGCTTGGACGCCATCTCGATCTTGCCACCGAGGTGCATCAGGAACGTACGGTCGGACACCTTGCCGAGGACGACGCCCTCGATGTCGCGCAGACCTTCGACGATCTCGTCCGCGTGCGAGGTCGAGGATGCCGCGATGGTGACGTCGATCCGCAGCTTCTCGTGGCCGGAAGCGGTCACATCGAGGCCGGTGACCGAACCGCCGGAGGACTCCACGGCCGTGGTGAGCTGGGAGACCGCCGTGCCGCTCGCGGGCACCTCCAGCCTGACCGTCATCGAGTACGAGACGCTGGGCGCCGTTGCCATGGCCGAGTCCTTCGCTTTCTGAGCTTCATTGCTGCCGCACGCACATGGGATCCACCCCGTACGCGCGTTCCGATCGTTTCACCTACCGGCCGGTAGCCGGTAATGACTGCCACCTTTCGGAAATTTTTTTCCACCATACGAGAATCTACTCGTTCGAGGGAACCCCTGCCGGTGACGCGCACCCCCGGAAACGACAACAGACCCGCGCCACCCTCGGGTGACGCGGGTCTGTCTCTTCACTCAGGTGGCACCGACCCGCCATGCTCGCCTCGCGGCAAGTGGTCGCTCGTAGCGACGAAGGTTGGGCCCGGGGGCTTGGATCGAGCCGGTGCCAACACCAGGCTAACAAACACCCTGGAGAAGTGATTCCTGCGCGACGGGTTGACTCGGAAAAGTACCGCCGCCCTCAGCAGCCGGCTTCCCGGCAGCCCTTCGCCTCAGTCCCTCAGCAGGTCGGGAACACCGTCCTCGTCCGGCAGATCACGCTCCCCCGAGACCACGGTCAGCTGCTGCGTCGCCCGGGTGAGGGCCACATACAGCACCCGCAGACCGGCCGGGGACTCGTCCGCGATCTCCGCGGGCGAGACGACGACCGTGGCGTCGTACTCCAGGCCCTTCGCCTCCAGGCTGCCCAGCGCCACCACCCGCTCGCCGAGCTCCGCCAGCCAGGCACGGGCCTCCGCGCGCCGGTCCATCGCCACGACCACGCCCACGGTGCCGTCCACCTCGCCGAGGAGCCTGCGCGCCTCCTCGCGGACCGTCCCGGCGAGATCCCCGTCCCGCACGGTCTCGAAGCGCGGTTTCACCCCCGTCGAGCGGACCGCGGTCGGGGACTCCATTCCCGGCATGGCGAGCGCCAGCACCTTCGCCGCGAGCTCGGCGATCTCCGCCGGGTTGCGGTAGTTGACCGTGAGGGTGAACCGGCGCCGGGGCCGGTTGCCGAGCGCCTCGTCCCGGGCCGCCGACGCCTCGTCCGGATCGGACCAGGAGGACTGCGCCGCGTCGCCGACGATCGTCCACGTGGCGTGCCGGCCGCGGCGGCCGACCATGCGCCACTGCATGGGCGTCAGGTCCTGCGCCTCGTCGACGATGACGTGCGCGTACTCCGTGCGCTCCGCCGCCAGCCGCTCGGCCCGCTCGCGCTGGGTCTCCTCGCGCTGCGGCATCAGCTCCTCCAGACCCGTGAGCTGGTCCAGCGGGTCGAGCTCGCGCTTCCGCTTCGGACGGTGCGGGGTTCCCAGCAGCGTCTGCAGCTCGTCCAGGAGCGCCACGTCATGGACGGAGAGCGGGCCCTTGCCGTCCTCGTCCAGCCGCTTCAGCGAACGGGCGAGACGGCGCACCTCGCCCTGGTTGAGGATCCTGCGCGCCCAACGGCCGAGCCGCCGCTCGTCGGCCATCGCGGCCAGCACCCCGCGAGGGGTGAGTTCCGGCCACCAGGCGTTCAGGAACATGAGGAACGGTGTCTCCGTGGAGACGTCCTCGTCGAACGACGAACGGAGCTCCGCGGCGAGCTCGGGGTCGGTGTAGCGGCCCCGGCCCGACGACTTGTTCCACAGGGCGTCCAGGAGCAGTTTGCGGGCGCGCGGGCGCAGCAGGTTGACGGGAGCGGTGCCGCCGAGCACGTTGTGCCGGATGCGCCGGAGCTCGTCCCCGTTCAGCTCGACGCGAGCGCCGAAGGCCACCACCCTCAGCTGGGTGGGGGTGACGGCCGCGTCCGGGGCCTCCGCCTCTCCGAACGCCAGCTGCCCCTCCTGGGAGGCGGGCCGGGGCGCGGGCTGCTCCAGCGCCCCGCGGGCCACCTTGCGCAGCACGTGCAGCATCCGGGAGGAGCCCTTGATCCGGGCCACGGCCGGCTCGTCGTACGTGGTGGCGCCCTCGATGCCCGCCGCCTCGTCGGACAGCGAGCCGACGGCACGGATCGCGACCTGGCCCTCCTCTCCGAGCGAGGGCAGCACCCCTTCGGTGTACGCGACCAGGAGCGGCGTCGGCGAGACGACGAGGATGCCGCCCGCGTACCGGCGCCGGTCCTGGTAGAGCAGATACGCGGCCCGGTGCAGGGCGACCGCGGTCTTGCCGGTCCCGGGCCCTCCGGAGACCTCCGTGACGGAGGCGGCGGGGGCGCGGATCACCATGTCCTGCTCGGCCTGGATCGACGAGACGATGTCCCGCATGGTGTGGCTTCGGGCCTGGCCCAGCGCGGCCATCAGGGCACCGTCGCCGATGACGGGCAGCTTGTCTCCGCCCAGGTACGCGGTCAGCTCCGGACGCATCAGGTCGTCCTCGACCCCGAGGACCTTGCGGCCCTTGGAGCGGATGACCCGTCGGCGTACGACCCTGCCCGGGTCCTTGGGCGTCGACCGGTAGAACGGCGCGGCGGCCGGGGCACGCCAGTCGATCACCAGGGGTGCGTAGTCGGAGTCGAGTACTCCTATGCGGCCGATGTGCAGCGTCTCGGCGACATCGGCGGTGCTGTCCTCCCGTACGGCGTCGTCGGCGGGCTCGACGGAGGTGAAGGCGCCGTCCGGGCCGCGTTCGCCGTCCTTGCCGTGGAGGAGGTCGATCCGCCCGAAGAGGAAGTCCTCGAACTCACTGTTCAGCCGGTTGAGGTGGACCCCGGCACGGAAGACCTGGGCGTCCCGCTCCGCGAGTGCGCCCGGCGTACCGACCTGCCCCCGCTTGCCGGCGTCGTGCATGAGAAATTCCGCCTCGTCGATCTTCTCTTCGAGACGGTGGTAGACCCGGTCCAGATGTACTTGTTCGACACCGATTTCCCGGTCCCGCAACGAATCGACAGCGGCATCCTGCGCGGCCACCGAGGCCCCCTTCTGACGTGCATTGGGCAGCCGTCAACCGTACGCGAAGAGGGGCCCCCGGCGCACCTGCCGCCCGTATTGCGTTTACGCGTCGATCTCCACCAGCCGCTCGCCGTCGAAGGTCCGCACCTCGAAGTGGTCGATGTCGTCGCGCGCCATCGCCGCGCCGCCGTGCACGTACAGCGGGTACTTCGCACTCGCGTGGGTGGAATTCTCGATTCCGTACCCCCACTTCGGAACGGACCAGGAGGTGACGATCTCCTCCTCGCCGGTCTTGGACACGGCGATCAGGCTGCATTTCTGCGGGCCTTTGACGTTCTTCAGCTGCAGGACCGTGTGCGTCCCCCAGGCCTTGGGCTCCATTCCGACCGTGGCGTCGACCCGGGTGGTGGGATCCGTCGCCCGGAGCTTCTCCGTCATGTGGTGGAAGAAGGCGTCCTCGGCCGGGCTCGTCGGATGGGGATCGGCCGCCTGGACCGACTTCCCGGCGCTGTCGTCGCCCGTGGCCGTGACCGCGACCACGGGGCCGCCGATCACGAGAACCGCGGCCGCCGCGATCAGATACCTGCTGCGCCGCCGCCGCTGAGCCCGTTTCTGCGCGACCTCGTCGACCAGGCTGTCCAGCAGTCGCGGCGCCGGCCTGTCGGGGACGTGCGGGACGGGGCGGGCGCCGGGGAGGGCCGCGGGAGCCTCCGCGAGCATCGCCAGCATGGGTTCCATCCCGGCGAATTCGTCGAGGTGGGCGGCGCACAGCGCACAGCCGGCCAGATGCGCCTCGAAGGCGCTCGCCTCGGCGTCGTCCAGGATGCCCAGGACATAGGCACCGGCGGCGTCGTGCTCCGGGCCTTCCACGGGGAACTCGAAGGGGCCCGCGGACGGGCGTGGAGGGCCTGACGGCCCCGAGGGCCCACGGGGACCCGTCGACCGGGGCCCGAACGGCTGCCACTCGTGGTCGCTCATGCCGTGATCCCCCTCTCTTCGAGTGCGAGCTTCATCGAACGAAGTGCGTAGAAAACCCGGGATCGCACAGTCCCGCTGGGGATGCCGAGCACCTCGGCGGCCTCGTTGACCGTACGGCCCTTGAAGTAGGTCTCGACCAATGCTTCCCGGTGAGCCGGGGTCAAATCGTCGAGCGCGTCCGAGAGCGTCATCAGCCACAACGCCTTGTCAATCTCGTCCTCCGCGGGAATGACCTCCAGCGGCGACGGATCGACCTCGCGCGGCCGGGCCTGCCGGCTGCGGTGGCCGTCGATGACGATGCGCCGGGCGACCGTCACCAGCCAGGGGCGGACTGAGCCGGTGGCCCGGTTGAGCGAACCGGCGTTCTTCCAGGCACGGATGAGCGTTTCCTGCACAACGTCCTCGGCCCGCTGGCGGTCACCCGCGACAAGGCGGAGCACGTAAGCGAGCAGAGGACCGGCGTGTTCGCGGTAGAGCGCCCGCATCAGCTCCTCGTCGGGGACGTCGGAGGGAGATCGGGGCGGTTCACTGCGATGTCGAGCCCTGTGCGGACGGTCATCGGCCACGGCCGCATCCTTGCGCACACGATCCTCCTGGTCGAGACCCTGTCGAGCTCTGTGACCATCGATACGCACGCGGGTGCCGGTTCATTCAACGGACTCACAACTTTCTTTCGCGACGTGCGTCCTACGGAACGGTCCTGACCCGGCGGCGGTGCCGGGCCACCCGCTCCCGGTTGCCGCAGACCTCGCTGGAGCACCAGCGGCGCCGCCGCCCCCGCGACGTGTCCAGGTAGAGCCGTCGGCAGGCGTCGCCCTCGCAGCGGCGCAGCCCCTCCCTGGCCACCGGATCCGTCAGCAGGTCCACGGCGTCCCGGGCCACCGCCGCCAGCAGCCCGTCGCACGCGGCGCCGGCGCTCAGCGCCCGTACGAGGACGCCGCCCTTGCCCCGTACGGCCCGCAGGCCGGGGGTCGGCACGGCCGCGAGCGCGTTGATCCGGTCCAGGGCGCCGTCGTCGCCACGGCCGGCCAGCTCGGCCGTCACCAGCAGGTCGATGCCCGCCCGTAACTCCCGGAAGCGCGCCACCCAGTTGTCGTCCACGGCGGTCAGCGGCGTCCCCTTCGGGACCAGCCCGGACGCCACCAGCCAGTCGGCGAGCCGGGCGGGACGGTCCAACCGCTCGCACGCTCCGGGGTTCCCCACCCCCGTCGCCACCAGATCCAGACAGATTCGGCCCGCGTCGAAACGCCGGCCGTACGAGCTCGTGCCCGCCGCCATGCGCCTGTCACCGCCCTGGGGTCACCGTGGGAGTCACCTCCAGAGTGCCCGTCCCCGGCCCCGCCCGGAACCCCTCCTGCCGCCCGGGCCACCGCCGTACCGTGTCCCCATGAACGAGGAGACGGTCACCCTGACGGCCGGGCCGCTGCTGATGCGCCCCTGGCGCCCGGACGACATCCCGGCGCTTCTCGCGGCGTACGACGACCCGGCGATGCGGCACTGGCTGCACACCCAGGTGTCCGGCGTCGCGGACGCGGAGCGGTGGCTGGCGGTCCAGCGGGACGGCTGGGCGTCCGGCAGCCGCCTCAGCTTCGCCGTGACCGATACGGGGAGGGGAGGCCGACTCGTGGGCAACCTCGCCCTGAAACGCCCCGTACCGGGCGCTGAGAGCGCCGAGGCGGGCTACTGGACCACGGCGGCGGCACGCGGCCGCGGCGTGGCCTCACAGGCCCTCCAGGCGCTCACCGACTGGGCGTTCGCCACGTTCGCCGCAGAGGGCCTGCGGCGGCTGGAGCTGCTCCACCAGGTGGACAACGAGGCGTCCTGCCGGGTCGCGGAGAAGGCCGGCTACGCGCTCGCCGAGGTCATCTCCGCCCTGCCGCCGCAGTACCCGCTCGACGGTCACCGGCACGTCCGGCACGCACCGTTCAGCGCTGCGGCGGTCCGTCGTGCAGGATCCGCTGGAACAGCCGGTGGTCCTGCCACGCACCGTTGATGTGGAGATAGCGCGGCGCCGTACCGATGAGCTCGAACCCGGCCTTCGCCAGCACCCGTTGCGAGGCCGTGTTGTCCACGACCGTCCCGGCCTCGATACGGTGCAGCCCGAGCCCGTCACGCGCCACCTCGCAGACCCGGCGGACGGCGGCGGTCGCCAGCCCCTGGCCCGCCCGGTCGACGTCGACCCAGTAGCCGAGCCTGGCGTTGCGGAACGGACCGCGCTCGATCGACGCCAGCGTCATCGCGCCCACCACCCGGTCCTCCTCGTCGGCCAGTACCCAGGGCATGGCACGCCCGTCGGCCCGGTCCGCCAGCAGCCCTGCCAGGCGCTGGACCTGGCCCCGCGGGGTGTAGAAGGCCTCGGGCCGTACGGGCTCCCAGCGGCGCATGTAGGCACGGCTGCGGGTCAGGGTCTCGGCCAAGGACTCGGCGTCGCCGGGCGTCACGGGCCTCAGCCGGACGCCCGCGACCAGGGGATGGGTGTCGTTGATCATCCCCGCACGGTAGCGACCCGTCAGGAATCCGCGTACTTGGTGTCGGCGGACGGGTCCAGCGCCAGCCGGTAGCCGCGCTTGACGACCGTCTGGATCAGCCTGGCCACGCCCAGCGCCGTACGGAGCCGGGCCATCGCCGTCTCCACCGCGTGCTCGTCCGTGCCGCTGCCGGGCAGCGCCCGCAGCAGATCGGCGCGCGACACCACCCAGCCCGGCTTGCGGGCCAGTGTGTGCAGGAGGGCCATGCCCGCGGGCGGCACCGGGCGCAGGGCGCCGTCGACCAGCGCGGCCTGCCCGCGGATCTCCAGCGTGTGCCCGGCGACCGGAAGCGTGCGGGCACGGGCGGGCAGCTGGGTGCAGAGCACCTGGACGAGCGGGCCGAGCCGGAAGCGTTCCGGCTGGACGGTGTCGATGCCCCGGGCCTGCAGGGGCAGCGCGGTGACCGGTCCCACGCAGGCCGTGACGACGTCGTGCTGCAGGGCGGACAGGACCTCGGGGAGCATTCCGCGTGCCTCGGCCCGGTTCAGGTACGAGGCGGCGGCGGGGGCGCTGGTGAAGGTGAGGGCGTCCAGACCGCGGGCGACCGTGACGTCGAGCATCCGGTCGAGCGGGGCGATGTCCTCCGGGGACATCCACCGGTAGACGGGTACGCCGACGACCTCGGCGCCCGCCGCCCGGAGCGCCTCGACGAAGCCGGGCAGCGGTTCGCCGTGCAGCTGGAGGGCGACCCGGCGTCCGTCGACGCCCTCGCCGAGCAGCCGGTCCAGCACCTCGGCCATCGACTCGGACCCGGGCGACCAGGCCTCGGTGAGCCCGGCGGCCCGGATGGAGCCCTTGACCTTGGGGCCGCGGGCCAGCAGTTCGACGCCGCGCAGCAGGTCCAGGAGCTGGTCGCCGATGCCCCAGCCGTCGGCTGCCTCCACCCAGCCCCGGAAGCCGATCGCCGTGGTGGCGATCACGACATCGGGTGCGTCGTCGATCAGTTCCTTGGTGGCGGCCAGGAGCTCGCTGTCGTCGGCGAGCGGCACGATCCGCAGGGCGGGGGCGTGCAGGACCGCCGCGCCCCTCCGCTGGAGGAGCGTCCCGAGCTCCTCGGCGCGACGGGCGGCGGTCACCCCGACCGTGAAGCCCGCGAGGGGCCCGTGTTGTGCGTCGTCGTGCATGGCGTGATACCCGGCTCTCGTCCCGCTGCTGCTCGATGGTGCGGAGGACCGAGACTGCCAACCCTGCGTGACAGTCTCGGTTCACCTGTATTTCCCGCCCGTTACGTCGCCCGACGCCCTGTGGTCATCCTCACACCTCGGCATAGCTGAGCTGGGGCTTCGAGGGCACGGGCGCGGTCCGGCGAAGGTATACCGCCCACGTGAGGGTGAAGCAGACGGCGTAGAAGAGCAGGAAGGACCAGAAGGCGGCCGTCCCGGCGCCCGAGGTCGCGAAGGACTGGCGGAAGGCGAGGTTGATCGCGAGGCCGCCCAGTGCGCCGACCGCCCCGATGAGCCCCATGGCCGCACCGGACAGCCGCCGTCCGTACGCCGCGGCCTCCTCGCCGCGCAGGCCCTTGCTGATCCCCTTGGCGTGGAAGATGCCCGGGATCATCTTGAACGTCGAACCGTTGCCGAGTCCCGTCAGCACGAACAGGGCGATGAATCCGATGAGGAAGACGGAGAGCGACTCGATCCCCGAGGCGTAGACGACGACACCGGTCGCCGCGGCCATCGCCGCGAAGTTCCACAGGGTGATCCGGGCGCCGCCGTAACGGTCGGCGAGCCAGCCGCCCGCGGGCCTGATCAGGGAGCCGAGCAGCGGTCCGATGAAGGTGAGCGAGGCGGCCTGCAGCGGGGTGCGGCCGAACTGCGTCTGCAGGACGAGGCCGAAGGCGAAGCTGTAGCCGATGAACGAGCCGAAGGTGCCGATGTAGAGCACCGCCATGATCCAGGTGTGCGGCTCACGTACGGCCTGGAGAGCGGCCCCGGTGTCGTTCTGGACGGGCCGGAGGTTGTCCATCCGGAAGGCGGCGCAGAGTGCGGAGACGATGATCAGCGGTACGTAGATCCCGAGCACGATCCGCGGGTGCGCGGCGCCTGCCGTACCGATCACCAGCAGGCCGATGAGCTGGACGACGGGGACGCCGATGTTTCCGCCGCCCGCGTTGAGCCCGAGGGCCCAGCCCTTCTTGCGGAGCGGGAAGAAGGCGTTGATGTTCGTCATCGAGGAGGCGAAGTTGCCGCCGCCGATACCGGTGAGCCCGGCGACGACGAGGAAGGTGGTGTACGAGGTCCCGGGTTCCATCACCATGAACGCGGCGACGGTCGGCACCAGGAGCGTCAGCGCGCTGAACACGGTCCAGTTGCGCCCGCCGAACAGCGCGACCGCGAAGGTGTACGGCACCCGGACGATGGCACCGACCAGGGTGGCCGTGGAGATCAGGAAGAACTTCCCGGCCGGGTCGATCCCGTACTCCGGTCCCATGAACAGGACCATGACGGACCACAGGGACCAGATCGAGAATCCGATGTGCTCCGAGAGCACGGAGAACCACAGGTTCCGCCGTGCCACACGCTCGCCGGACTCGCGCCAGAAGGTCTCGTCCTCCGGCTCCCACTGTTCGATCCAACGACCGGCCATCACGCGCCTCCACAGGGGTCGGGGTGTTGTCCTGCCGACGCTATGGAACCCGCGTTTCGGTGCGGTGCCGCGAGGTGACCGGTGCGCAACCTTGCTCTCACTCGGCCGTCGGGGGTGCGGTGAGCCGGGCCCACCGCACCCCTGTCACCGGCTTCAGGCCCGGCGCTTGTCCGCCCCGTTGGGCCACAGGCGGGGCCGGCGCTTCGCGGCGACGTCCTCGACCCAGCCGAACGCCAGGATCGCCAGCCCTATCAGCGGCCAGATCACGATGAGGACCAGCACCTGGTACGACTGCTCTATGTACGTGCCGAAGGTGTCGCCGAACCACGGGACGGACCAGAGTTCGTCGACGAGTTGCACGGCGGCCATCAGCAGCAGGTTGTGCCACAGGTAGATCGTCACGGCCCTGTTGTTGGCCAGCGTGACCAGGCTGTCCCACCCGGCGAGCTTTCCGGGGAGCTTCTGCCAGGACGGCGCGTACACGAGCAGGATCGCGCAGAAGCCGAGGGACCAGGTGGCCTGGGCCAGCGGGATCTCGTCCAGGTTCCAGCCCTCCTCGGTGAGGTGGCCGGACGCCCACCACAGGCCGAAGCCCATGACGATCGCGGCGGACGACACCGCCAGGTAGCGCGGGATCTCCTTCAGCAGCCCGTCGTTGTGGGCGAAGCCCAGGATCCAGCAGGAGCCGAACACGGCGAAGTCGGTGAGACCCTCGCCGAACGTGCCGGGGACCGTCACCAGGCCGGTGCCGATCACGGCCGTGAGGCCGATCGGGGCGAGCATCGTCACCCACGGCAGCCTGCGGAACGCCTTGAGCAGCAGGGGCGAGGCGAGCACGAACCAGAGGTAGGCGCGGAGGTACCAGAGCGGGCCCGCCGCCTGGTCGGCCCAGGTCAGCTCCAGCCAGCCACCGGTCGAGCCGCTCTCCTCCGGGTACGGCGGGGTGCCCACCGGGAAGATGTAGTAGGCGATCTTGATGAACCACCACAGCCCCTCCTCGCGGACGGGCTTCCAGCTCAGCGCGAACATCACCGGCACGACGACGAGCGAGAACGCCCACATCGGCGGCAGCAGCCTGCGCAGCCGGCTGCGGATCACGCTTCCCGCGGGGCGGGCCAGAGAGCGGGCCATCAGCGAGCCGGCCAGGGCGAACATCACGCCCATGGACGGGAAGAGGACCGTCAGCCAGGCCCAGCCGAAGAGGTGGAAGAAGACGACGCGGACGAGGGCCACGGCCCTCAGGACGTCGAGGTAGCGGTCCCGTCCCGGCTTGGCGGCCGGGGCGGCGCCCGTGCCGGCCACCGGACCGGGCACGGGGTGCGGAGCGGTGGGCGGGGCGGCATGGCGGGCCGTCCGCGTCGGGTCCGGGAACGCTCCGGCGTGCGCCGGGCGGGCTCCGGGGACGGTCTGTGCGGGGACGGCGGGCTCCGCGGCGAAGGGCCTGCCGGCCGGCGGGTACTGGACGTACTCACCGTGCCGGCCGGTCTCGCCGTGCCGGCCGATCTCGCCGTACTCGCCGTCCGCGCCGTACTGCCCGGTCGCGTCGTTCCGGCCGTTCTCGCCGTCCGGCGGGTACGGGCCGTCCTGCCGGGGTTGGTTCGGGTAGGTCATGCGACCGGCCTCCGGTCCCTGCCCGCGTCGTTGCGGCGGCTCTGCGTCGCACCGGGCGCTTCCACCGCTCCCGTACGGCGCAGCTTCTGCCAGCGCAGCCGGCCGCCGGTGAGAGCGGTGATCCAGGACTGGAGCAGCACCACGTACATGAGCTGTCGGTAGAGGATCTGTTGGAGCGGCAGGGAGATCAGGTGGACCATGCGCTCCCGGTCGAGCCGGAACGCGTACGCGGCGCAGACCGCCTGCACCAGCAGGACACCGAACCAGGCGGCGACCGTCTTCCCCGTCGGACCGAAGACCAGTCCGTACAGCAGGAAGACGTCGATGAGGGGCGCCAGCAGCGGGGCGACGACCATGAACAGGGAGACGAACGGCAGTCCGACCCGTCCGAAGCGGCCCGAAGGGCCCCGTTCGATGACGGCGCGGCGGTGCTTCCAGATGGCCTGCATCGTGCCGTACGACCACCGGTAGCGCTGCGACCACAGCTGCTGCACCGACTCCGGGGCCTCGGTCCAGGCCCGCGCGTTCTCCGCGTAGACGACGTCCCAGCCGTCGCGGTGCAGGGCCATGGTGACGTCGGTGTCCTCGGCGAGGGTGTCCTCGCTCATGCCGCCGATCCGGTCCAGCGCGTCCCGGCGGAACGCGCCGACCGCACCGGGGATGGTGGGCATGCAGCGCAGCATGTCGTACATGCGGCGGTCGAGGTTGAAGCCCATCACGTACTCGATGTGCTGCCAGGCGCCGATCAGCGAGTCACGGTTGCCGACCTTGGCGTTGCCCGCGACCGCGCCGACCCCGGGGTCGGCGAAGGGCTGTACGAGCTCGCGCACGGTGGAGGGTTCGAACACCGTGTCGCCGTCCATCATCACGACGATGTCGTAGCGGGCGTTCGCGATGCCGTTGTTCAGTGCCGCCGGCTTTCCCGCGTTGCGCTGGCGGACGACGCGGACGTTCGGGATCCACATCTCGTCGACGAGGTCGGCCGTACCGTCCGTCGAGCCGTCGTCGATGACGATGACCTCGATCGGGTAGTCGCTCGCCACCAGCGAGCGCACGGTCGCGGCGATGCACTCGCGCTCGTTGTACGCGGGGACGAGGACCGTCACCGGGCGGGTGAAGGGTTCGCCCCAGCTGAAGTCCTTGCGGCGCACCCGCCTGGCGTGCAGGAAGGAGAGCAGCAGCATGAGACCGAAGCGGGCGAGGACCAGCGCGCCGATCACCGCGAGGCCGACCACCAGCACGCTGGTGACCTGCTCGGAGATGTCCACGGCGGTGACGAACGCCTTGCCCTTCCAGAGCGCGAACCCGGTGACCGGGGTGTGCGCGCTGGGTGCGCCGAGAGCGGCGGTGAGGTTGGTGAAGGCGTAGCCCCGCTCCTGCATCTGCGGCAGGAACTTCCCGATGGCGGCCACGGTCTGGGCACGGTTGCCGCCGGAGTCGTGCATCAGAATGATGGCGCCCTTGCCGTGCTTGGGCGTGGCTCGCTCGATGATCGCGTCCACGCCGGGGCGCTTCCAGTCCTCACTGTCGGTGTCGTTCACGACGGTGAGGTAGCCGCGGCTGCCGATGTACTGCGTGACCGGCCAGGACTTGTTGTCCATGGCGTCGGAGAACGAGGAGTACGGCGGCCGGAACAGCGACGTGCGGATCCCGGCGGCGCCCGCCAGCACCAGCTGGTTCTGGGAGAGCTCCCGGTCTATGCGGCTGGTGGACTGGAAGGACAGGTCGGGGTGGTTGAACGTGTGCAGCCCGATCTCGTGCCCCTCGTCGACCATGCGTTCCACGAGGTCGGGGTAGCGCGAGGCCATGGTGCCGGTGACGAAGAACACGCCGTGGGCGTGGTGCTTCTTGAGCTCGTCCAGGACGCGCGGGGTCCAGACCGGGTCGGGGCCGTCGTCGAAGGTCAGGACGATCTTGTGGTCGGGTATGCGCAGGGTCTTCGCGGCCCCGCCCCTGGCCCGGGCGTCGATGACCGGACCGCCTTCGAGAACACTGTCCGGCACCTGGGTGGTGGGGGCCGGGTCCTGGATGCGGTGGTCGGCGAGGATCTCGCTGTGCACGTATCCGCGCAGCATCAGCATGGCGAGCAGGGCGACAAGGAGGAGCGAGGGAAGCAGGTAGCGCATGGGAAGCCTGCGCCGGACGGTCCGCTTCTTCTTCCGGTTGTGCCTGCCCCGCGGGGCGGGGGTTGTCATTTTTTTACTGTGCGCCTTCTTGTTGGACCACCGGTGGGGCCGAGGACTCTTCGGGCGGGGGCGGGCTCGACTCGGCCGGCCCGGGGTCGGTCGACGGCGGGGGGCTGGCGGGCTGTGTCTCGGAGGCCGACGCCCCGGGAGCGGGCTGCGTGGCGACGTCGTTGCCCTTGGACGGGGCGTTGCTCGCGGAGGCCGAGGCACCCGCGCCGGACGATGCCGGTCCGGCGGACGCGCCGCCCGACGCGGTCGCACCCGTACTGGGGCCAGGACCGGAAGCGGTGGAGCTGGGCGTGGGCCCGGGTGTGCCGGCCACCGATCCCGTGCCGTCGCTCGGGGCGGGCCGGACCTCCGCCTCGCCCGACTTCTTCTCCTCCTGTCCGGAGAGAGGGAGCCAGGGAGCGCTGGAGTTGCCGCCGAGCACGGCGACGACCAGCGTCACCGCGTAGACGGCGCAGATCGCGGCGAGTACCCAGCCCAGGCGCCGGTACGTCTTGCTGCGGCGGCCGCTCTCGTCGACGAAGACCGGACCGTCGATGTTGTCCGGCGGAGTCGGTTCAACAGGCAGTTCGGCTAGCTGCCGACCGAGCCCGTCCAGCTGGACGGTGACGTCGTTCGCCTCGTGCGTGTGCCCGGTACGGGTACCTTCGCGCCAATTTTCCACAGGTGTTCGCACTTCCCCCACTCAATGAGTCGGGTGCGTGCGAATGACTGGATTTCTGCCGTCGGACCGGGCCCCCACCCTGTCCGTACGCCCCCACGCGGTGCACCCGGAAACATTGAATGTAGCGCACGCCGGTGACCGTCAGGCTCCCGTGTGAGGTGTTGTTCATGAACGGTGACGCATGAGTGACACATCGGCTTCGGGCAGCCACGAATCGGGTGGCCTGACCATCCATCCCTCTGTCGCAGCCAGTTCGGCCGCGGCAGCCCGTAGCGCGTCCAGACCGGGGTGCCTGGCCCCGGTGCGCCATACCAGCAGCAGCGGAGACAGTGGAACGGGACGGACCAACGGGCGGACCACCGCCCCCGGCAGCGGCGGGAAGTCGACGACGGTCAGGACGGGATGCCTGGACTTGGCCATCACCCGTTGAAATTCAGCCACTCCGACGGCCAGCGGAGCCGGTGGGGCCAGCACGATGCCCCACTCGCCGAAGAGCCGGGCGGCGAGCTCGGTCCACTCCCGGGTGCGCGTATTGCCCGCCCCCGCGTAGACGGTCTCCCCGGACAGTTCGTCCAATGCGACGACGCGGTGCCCGGCGAGGTGATGATCGTGCGGCAGCAGGACGGCCATCGGCTCGTACCGCACCGGCTGTACCGAGAGCCGGGAGAGGACGGTGGGCTCGAGCCCTGCCGCCCGGCCGAAGGAGGCATCGAGCCGCCCCGCGAGCACTTCGCCCGCCGCCCAGGTCAGACCGCTCTCGAAGCGGGCCATCAGTTCGCACTCCGGCGCGAGCTCCCGCGCCCTGGTCAGGACCCGCGCCGCGGTCATCCCGTCGATGTTGAGGTCGACGAGCAGCGGGCGGGCTGCCGGGTCGTCGAAGGCGGCGGCAAGCTCGGCGTGGGCGTCGAGCACCCGACGGGCGTACGGGAGGAGGCGTTCCCCGTCCGGGGTGAGCGACACCTGGCGGGTGGTCCGCTCGAAGAGCTCCGTGCCGAGCTCGCGCTCCAGTCGGCGGATGTCCCGGCTCAGCGCCTGCTGCGCGACGTAGAGCCGGGCGGCGGCACGGGTGAAGTGCAGCTCCTCGGCCACAGCGACGAAGGCGCGTAGAAGCCGGGGATCGGTATCGGAGGGCGAGGAGGCGGACACACGTCGGAATTTACAACAACGATGCGTGAATCTGCGCGGAGAAGGTGTTGGACGGCACGGGCCACGCGCGGTGAGGGTTGGCCCGTGCTCCAGAAAACCGCTGCCTCCCCCGCAGGCAACCCGTACCTCCGTCTGCTCGTCGGCCCCGGCGCCCGCGCGTTCACCGCGGGCAACCTCCTCGCCCGGCTGCCCATGGGGATGTTCAGCGTCAGCGCCGTCATCATGATCGCCGGTGCACACGATTCGTACGCCCTCGCAGGCGCCGTCACCGCCACCGGACTCGCCGCGACGGCCCTGGTGGCCCCCTGGACGGCGCGGCTCGTCGACCGGTACGGCCAGGCCAGGATCGCGGTGCCGGCCACCGCGATCGCGACGCTCGGCTCACTCGCCCTGCTGCTCTGCGTGCACTACGACGCCCCTGTCTGGACACTCTTCGCCGCGTACGTCGCCACGGCCACCACCCCGAACACCGGAGGCATGTCCCGGGCACGCTGGGCGCATCTGCACCGGGGCGACCCGGCGGCGCTGCACACCGCGAACTCCTTCGAACAGGCCGCCGACGAGCTGTGCTTCATGCTCGGCCCGGTCCTGGCCGCCACCCTGTGCGGGGCGCTGTTCCCCGAAGCGGGCACCCTCGTCGGCGCGATCCTCCTGATGACCGGCGTCCTGATCTTCGCCGCGCAACGGGCGACCGAACCCCCGGTGGCACCCCGTACCGACGCGACCTCTCCCCTGCGGACGCCCGGCATGCCCGCCCTGCTCACCACGTTCCTCGCGACGGGTGCGGTGTTCGGCGCCCTGGAGATCGTCTCGATCGCCCACGCCGGGGGGGCGATCCTCGCTCTCCAGGCGGGAGGCTCCTGCGTGGCAGGGCTGCTGTACGGGTCGCTGCGCCCAGCCGCGGACATCCGGCGCCGGCTGCTGCTCTGCCTCACGGGGATGACCGTGCTCATGTCGCTCCCCCTGATCGCCGCGGCCACGACCGGCTCCCTGTTCGTCCTCGCGGGCTCCCTGCTGGTGGCAGGTGCGGCCACGGCGCCCACCATGGTCAGCGTGATGACGCTGGTGCAGCGGCTCACCCCGCAGGCGCAGCTCAACGAGGGCATGACGCTCTCGGTCACCGCGCTGCTCGGCGGAGTCGCCGTGGGTTCGGCGGTAGGCGGCCGGCTGGTCGAGCACTCCGGAACGGCCACCGGCTATGCCGTACCGATGTGTGCGGCGGCCCTGGCGCTGGTGGTGGCCGCGGCCGGGATACGCAGGGCCTGAGGCCGCACAGAGAAAAAACGAGGACCCCGCTGCCTGGGGCAACGGGGTCCTCGTTCACATGGGAATTGTGGAGATGGCGGGAATCGAACCCGCGTCCAACGGTGCGGAACCAGGGCTTCTCCGAGTGCAGTTCGCTACGCTTTTCTCGGCCCCGGAGATCTCGCGAACAAGTCTCCGACGGGCCCAGTCACTGTTTGATTTCCCACCGAGCCCCGTGACCGGACTCAGTGGTTTAGTCCCCTAGATTATGCCAGGATCCGGGTCGGGAACACCCCCGGGCTGACACCCATTAAGGGTCCCTCACTCACTGCTTATTAGGCAGCGAGGGCGAAGGACTGGGAATCGCTCTTGGAATTGGCGATTATTGGTTGCGACATATGGTTAACGAGATCATTGCCGCTTCCTCGACTCGCTTCCCCTGCTTCGACATCCGCTGTCGAAACCGATCATCCCCATGTTGTTTTTTCAAATGCGCACACCTTCTGCGAGGTGCACGGCCCATCGTACGTGACCGACGCAGGCCGGGGCCACCCTATTACGACGGCTCCGGGCCGGGAGCCCGTACTACGCGCTCCGCTGGCGCCGGCGGACTGCGGAGATCGCGCGGTTCGTCTCCCGCGTGTCCTGCTTCTCCCTCAGCGTCTGGCGCTTGTCGTACTCCTTCTTGCCCTTCGCGAGCGCGATCTCGACCTTGACCCGGCCGTCCTTGAAGTACAGCGCGAGGGGCACGATGGTGTGGCCCGTCTCCTGCGTCTTCGACGCGAGCTTGTCGATCTCGGCCCGGTGCAGCAGCAGCTTGCGCTTCCGCTTGGCCGCATGGTTGGTCCAGGTCCCCTGCACGTACTCCGGGACATGGACGTTGTGCAGCCACGCCTCATTGCCGTCGATCTGGACGAAGCCGTCCACCAGCGAGGCCCGGCCCATCCGCAGCGACTTGACCTCGGTGCCCATGAGTACGAGGCCGCACTCGTAGGTGTCGATGATGAGGTAGTCGTGCCGTGCCTTCTTGTTCTGCGCGATCATCTTGCGCCCGGTGTCTTTTTCCTTGGCCATAGTGCGGTCATTTTCGCACTACGACCCACCCCCGAGGCCAATCAATACTGCCTCGGCCCGCTGCTGGGCCCTGGAACCCGCCCCGACGTCCGGTGTGATGCCGTGTCCTTCGACGCTGCGACCCGCCGGAGTGCGGTACTGCCCGACGGTCAGCTCGGCGACCGAGCCGCCCGGCAGCTTGCTGGGCATCTGCACGGAGCCCTTGCCGAAGGTGCGCGATCCGACGGTCACGGCCCTGCCCCGATCCTGCAGGGCACCGGTCAGCAACTCGGCCGCGCTCATCGTGCCGCCGTCCACGAGGACGACCACGGGCCGGTCGGTGTCGCCGCCGGGGTCGGCGTAGAGGGCGCGCTGCTCGCCGTGCACGTCGTAGGTGGCGACGAGCCCGCCGTCCAGGAAGGCCGAGGAAGCCGTGACGGCCTCGGTGACCAGCCCGCCCGAGTTGGCCCGGAGGTCCAGGAGGATCCCCGCTTCCCCCGGAGCCGTGCGCACGGCGTCGCGGACAGCGGTACCCGCGCCCTTGGTGAAGGCGGCGACCTTGATCAGCACGGCGGAGGAAGCCTCCCCGCCCAGCCGCCGCACGGTGACGGCCTGCGTGGCGAGCCGGGCCCGGTACAGGGTCTCGGTCCAGGAGTGCGCACCTCGCCGGAGCCCGAGGACCACGGAGGTGCCCTCGACCGCTCCCGAACGGTCGCCGCGCAGCAGGGCGACGACATCGGCGACGGGGCGCTTCTCGACCCGGCGGCCGTCGACCGTACGCAGCAGGTCGCCCTTGCGGACACCGGCCCGGTCCGCGGGTCCGCCGGGCTGGACGCCCGTCACGACGACATCCCCGCGGGCCGAGCGCTGCGCGGAGATGCCCACTCCGGTGTACGAGCCGTCCAGTGCCTGCTCGAAGTCCTTGTACTCGCGCTCGTCGTACACCGCTCCCCAGCGGTCCCCGCTGCGGCTGACGACCTCCGCCGCCGCGTCCGTCCCGGACTTCCCGTCGGCCTCGGCCTCGGCCGCCGCTTCCGCGATCTCCTCACGGTCGACGGAACCGACGGTGGAGGAGACGGAACGGGTCTTTATCTCCGCCGCGGTGTCCTCCTGCCGCGGCAGGGACCCTGTGGCCGCGGCGGTGGCGAGCACGCTCGCGAAGACCAATGTCAGGGCCGCCCCGCGGTAGAGACCGCGGGGGTTCAATCGGTGCGTGAGGCCCGGCATGGCGCCGAGTCTAGGACAACGCCCCGGCGGCACACGGCTCGTTGGCCGCATGCCGCACGGGGCGCTCGTCACACCTTGAGGTACTTGCGCAATGCGAAGAGAGCCGCAACTGCGGGCATCAGCAGGCCGATCGCGAGGACCAGCGGGAGCTTGCTGAGCACCGCTTCCCAGCCGATGAAGTCGATCAGGTTCAGCTTCTCCTGGAGCGCGAGACCGCCGTCGATCAGGAAGTACCGGCCGGCGAGCAGCATCACGCAGGCGAGCAGACCGCCGATGAGACCGGCGAACGCCGCCTCCATGATGAACGGCATCTGGATGTAGAAGCCGGAGGCGCCGACGAGGCGCATGATGCCCGTCTCCCGTCTCCGGCTGAACGCCGAGACACGCACGGTGTTCACGATGAGCATCAGCGCAATGACCAGCATCAGCGCCATCACGAACAGCGCCGCCATGTTCATGCCGTTCATCATCTCGAAGAGGTTGTCCAGGATGCCGCGCTGGTCCTGGACGGACTGCACCCCGTCACGGCCCGCGAAGGCCGTCGCGACCACCTTGTACTTCTGCGGGTCCTTCAGCTTGACCCGGAACGACTCCTGCATCTGGTCCGGCGTGATGTTGCCGGCCATCGGCGAATCGCCGAACTGTTCCTGGTAGTGCTTGTACGCCTCGTCGACCGTCTCGAAGAGGACCGGCTTCTCGACGGCCTCCATCTTCTCGAGGTCGGCCTTGATCTCCTTCTTCTGCTGCGCGGTGACAGCACCCTTGGCGCACTTGGGCACGTCCTTCGCGTCACTCTTGTTGCAGAGGAAGATCGAGACGTTGACCTTGTCGTACCAGTAGGTCTTCATCGAGCTGACCTGCTCGCGCATCAGCAGCGCACCGCCGAACAGGGCGAGCGAGAGGGCGACGGAGACCACGACCGCGAAGGTCATCGTGAGGTTGCGACGAAGACCGACGCCGATCTCCGACAGGACGAACTGGGCGCGCATGGCGTCCTTTCAGTACTCGATGCTCGTGCAGGTGCTCAGTGCTGGTAGCCGTAGACGCCGCGCGCCTGGTCACGTACGAGACGGCCCTGCTCGAGCTCGATGACGCGCTTGCGCATCTGGTCGACGATGTTCTGGTCGTGGGTCGCCATGATCACGGTGGTGCCGGTCCGGTTGATCCGGTCCAGCAGCTTCATGATGCCCACGGAGGTCTGCGGGTCGAGGTTTCCGGTCGGCTCGTCCGCGATCAGCAGCATGGGGCGGTTGACGAACGCACGGGCGATCGCGACGCGTTGCTGCTCACCACCGGAGAGCTCACCGGGCATCCGGTCCTCCTTGCCCCCGAGACCGACGAGGTCGAGCACCTGCGGCACGGCCTTGCGGATCTCGCCGCGCGGCTTGCCGATGACCTCCTGCGCGAAGGCCACGTTCTCGGCGACGGTCTTGTTGGGGAGGAGCCGGAAGTCCTGGAAGACCGTGCCCAGCTGGCGGCGCATCTGCGGCACCTTCCAGTTGGACAGCCGCGCGAGGTCCTTGCCGAGCACATGGACCATGCCCTGGCTGGCGCGCTCCTCACGGAGGATGAGCCGCATGAAGGTGGACTTGCCGGAGCCGGAGGAGCCCACCAGGAAGACGAACTCACCCTTCTCGATATCGAGAGAGACATCCCGGAGAGCTGGACGGCTCTGCTTCGGGTAGGTCTTGGAGACGTTGTCGAATCGGATCACGGATGCACCACGGTCGGCCGGGAGTAGGTGTGCGTGACCATACGCGAACCGGGCTGACGCGTGCAGTCGGCGTCCAGCAATGGGCGATATGTAACAGAACGCGACCGGGTGCGAATCGGGGCGTGCCGGGCCTTGTCCGGCGGGCCGCGCCGAAACCGCCGCGAGCTGGCACAGTGGTAGGGGGAACGGTTGCGTTTCCCGGAGCGTTGTGCGGAGAGAAAGCGTATGCGGCTCCGCCGCGCGGGAGGAGGAAAGCGCATGACCTATGACCGACTGGTGTGCGCGAACTGCGCGGCTCCCGTCAGCGAGGGCCGCTGCCGAGTCTGCCGGGCGAGCCGGGAGCGCATGCAGGAGGAGGGCCCGTTCGCGGGGCTGAATCCGGCGATGCTGATCGCCCTGATGGTGATCCTGGTGGCCGCCCTGGCACTGCTGGCGCACCAGGCCGTGTAAAGAGCTGGCCATGCGCAAGCAAGCAACAGCTGATCACTGAGCGTAGGAGGATCGACGCGGAGTGGTCTCTTGAGGCCTGACCGTGCGCTCCGTTCCGTTCCGCCCGCCCAGTGCTGCCGGGCAGGCGGGCCGCGGCGGGAACTCTCTGCGCAGCCCCTCCCGGTCGCCACGCACGCCCTCGGGCCGATGGCCCCCTCGACGCTCCGCAGTCGCGCCACGGAGCCGGAGCTGCGTTGACGGGCCCCACGTGCGTGTCCGCAGCGCCTACAGGCCTCCAGGGGCGCGTACGGCGACTCCTGCCGCGCCCGAGGATGCCCCCCCAGCAGCCGGCACCACGACCTGCCGACCCCGCCGCCCACGCGCAGAGGGACCCGGTCCGCGGGAAACGGACCGGGTCCCTCTGTACGTACGTGTACCGCCAGCGGTTGCTAGGCGACCGTACGGCCGTTCACCAGGCGCGGAAGGATGCGGAAGCCGATACCACCGGCGATCATCGTCGCGGCGCCGAGCAGCAGGAACGTGGTCTCGGCCGCACCGGTCTCGGCGAGCTCGTCCTTGCCCTTGCCCTGCTCGACCGGCTGGTTGCCGACACTGTCGGTGTCCGTGCCGGCTCCGTCGGTGTCACCGCTCGCGGAACCGGTGGTCCCGCCGTCGGCGCCACCATCGGCACCGCCGTCAGCACCACCATCGGCACCGCCGTCAACGCCACCGTCAGCACCGCCGTCAGCACCACCATCGGCACCGCCGTCGACGCCACCGTCAGCACCACCATCGGCACCGCCGTCAGCACCGCCATCGGCACCGCCGTCGACGCCACCGTCAGCACCGCCGTCGACGCCACCATCGGCACCGCCGTCAGCACCACCATCGGCACCGCCGTCGACGCCACCATCGGCACCGCCGTCAGCACCACCATCGGCACCGCCGTCGACGCCACCATCGGCACCGCCGTCAGCACCACCATCGGCACCACCGTCAGCACCGCCGTCAACGCCACCGTCAGCACCGCCGTCAGTACCGCCATCGGCACCGCCGTCAGCACCGCCGTCGACTCCACCGATGGGGTCGTCGAGGGTCACCTGAGTGGAGATTCCGGTCTCGTCGGCGTCCACACCGATACCGAGGCCGAGGCCCGAGGCCTGAGCCGCACCCGCAGCGGTGAGCGAGGCTCCCGCGGCAATAACCGCGCCGGCGGCTATCCGCGCGACGAGGAGTCGCGTCTTCTTGGTCATCTGTTGCTACCCCCAGTAGCTGATCTTGTCGATGGAGCAGCCGTATGCGGTCCGCGGCCCTGCGGGGTCACACTCTGCAGGGCCACGCCGTACCGTGGTCATCCCGCCCGCCCCCGATCACACCTGTCCCAGACATACGCATGCTGCTCCAGCAGCCTGGCCAGAGTTAAGGACTACGTCAAGGCCGTTCCGGGGGGATACGCGCCGCTATGAGGGTTCTTGACGGCTATTCGGGACCGCGACTGTGACGCATTCACCACACGGTCCCCTCAACTCGCCTTCACGCGGCGGGAGAACAAGAACGGGCCCGGGGCAGGTTTCCCTGCCCCGGGCCCGACAGCCGTACCGGTACGGCTACTTCTCGCTCTGCTTGCGCCAACGGATACCGGCCTCGACGAAGCCGTCGATCTCGCCGTTGAACACCGCTTCCGGGTTGCCCATCTCGAAGTCCGTACGCAGGTCCTTGACCATCTGGTACGGGTGCAGGACGTACGAACGCATCTGGTTGCCCCAGGAGTTGCCGCCGTCGCCCTTGAGCGCGTTCATCTTCGCCTGCTCCTCCTGGCGGCGGCGCTCGAGGAGCTTCGCCTGGAGGACGTTCATGGCGGACGCCTTGTTCTGGATCTGCGAACGCTCGTTCTGGCAGGAGACGACGATGCCGGTGGGCAGGTGGGTCAGGCGCACCGCGGAGTCCGTGGTGTTGACGCCCTGGCCGCCGGGGCCCGAGGAGCGGTACACGTCGACGCGGAGCTCGGACTCGTCGATCTCGACGTGGTCCGTCTGCTCGACCACGGGCAGCACCTCGACGCCCGCGAAGGACGTCTGACGGCGACCCTGGTTGTCGAACGGGGAGATCCGGACGAGGCGGTGGGTGCCCTGCTCGACGGAGAGCGTGCCGTAGGCGTACGGCACCTCCACCGCGAAGGTGGTCGACTTGATGCCGGCCTCTTCGGCGTAGGCCGTCTCGTAGACCTCGGTCTTGTAGTTGTGACGCTCCGCCCAGCGGAGGTACATGCGCTGGAGCTTCTCGGCGAAGTCGGCGGCGTCGACGCCACCGGCCTCGGCGCGGATGGTGACGAGGGCCTCGCGCGCGTCGTACTCGCCGGAGAGGAGCGTGCGGACCTCCATCTCGTCCAGCGCCTTGCGGACCGACTCCAGCTCGGACTCGGCCTCGGCCAACGCGTCGGCGTCGCCCTCGTCCTCGGCGAGCTCGAAGAGGATGGAGAGGTCGTCGATGCGGCCGCGCAGGGCCTCGGCCTTGCGGACCTCGGCCTGGAGGTGCGAAAGCTTGCTGGTGATCTTCTGCGCCGCCTCCGGGTCGTCCCAGAGGGACGGCGCCGCCGCCTGCTCCTCGAGCGCGGCGATATCGGCCCTCAGCGCATCCAGGTCCAGGACGGCCTCGATCGACCCCATGGTCGAGGAGAGGGACTTCAGCTCTTCGGAAATATCGACGACTGCCACGGGTCCAGCCTAACGGCTGGACGAGTGAACCTGTTCCTCCCCCGGGACCGGGCCGTCCCGGGGGTGGTTCTCAGGGCGCCGCCGGCGCCGAATTCTCGGTGTCCTGGGGGGTCGCGCCCGCGTCGTCACCGCTCGTGGCGAGCCAGCCGCCCACCCCTATGGCCACGCACAGGGCGACCACGGCGGCACCGAGGGTGATGCGGCGCTTGCGGACGGCTGCGGACTTGTTGCGTGCCGATCCGGGCCTCGGACGCCCCGGGGAGCGCGGGGCGCGTGCCGTGCCCAGGGGGCCGCCGGCCAGCTCGTCGGGGGCGGGGACGCGCATGCTCGTATGGGTGTCCCGGTTGGAGTCCGGGGAGGAGCCCGGAACCAGCGGGACCGCGCCGCGGCGGCGCGGCTCGTCCTGGGCGGGTGTGTACTGCTGCTCGTCGTACATCTGAGGCTCGGCCTCGGCGTCGGGCTCGTCCACGTCCAGCGGAGGTATCCCGGACAGCAGCGGGAGCAGCTCGCGCAGACGGACCGCGAGCTCGGAGGCGCGCAGCCGGGACGCGGGTGCCTTGGCCAGGCACTGGACCAGCAGTTGCCAGAGCTCCTCGGGGATGCCCGGGAGGGGGACGACCGTCTCGGTGACGTGGCGGCGCAGCACCGCGCCCGGGTGGCCGCCACCGAAGGGCGTGAAGCCCGCCAGGAGCTCGTACAGCACCGTCGCGAGGGCGTAGATGTCCACGGCGGCGCGCGGCGGGAGGCCCTCGACGATCTCGGGCGCCAGATAGTCCGGCGTACCGATGATCTTGGTGGCCTTGGTGCGGCGCGGGGTGTCGATCAGCTTGGCGACACCGAAGTCGGTGAGCAGTGCCGGGTGCGAGCCCCCGGGGCCCAGAGGGCCCTCCATGTCGAGCAGGATGTTCTCCGGCTTGACGTCGCGGTGGACCACTCCGGCGCGGTGCGCGGCCGCGAGCCCGTCGGCCACGTCCGCGATGATCGCCGCAGCGGCCTCGGGCGCGAGGCGGCGCTCCCGGTCGAGACGGGTGCGCAGATCGGTGCCCCGTACGAGGTCCATGACCAGCGCCAGGTCGTTGCCGTCCACGACGAGGTCGCGCACGGCGACCACGTGCGGATGATCGAGCCCGAGCAGGGCTGTGCGCTCCTGCACGAACCGGCCCACGAGTTCCTGGTCGGACGCGAGGTCCTCACGCAGCAGCTTGATGGCGACGGGACCCTCGGGCCCCTCGCCGAGCCACACCGTGCCGGCGCTGCCGCGCCCCAGAATCTGGTGGGCGGTGTACCGGCTGCCGATATTCCGTGCCAAGACTGCTCCCTCAGCGGCTGGCGTTGACCCCCCGGTCGACAAAGTTACGCGGCTACCGGGGTGTTGCGTGCCCTGGATGGCGCCAACCTTCACTTCTGCGGGCGAAATGGCCCGCAGAAGTCGACAAAGGCACAGAGTGGGTGACGTTACTGGCCGCTGGGCGGCACATCTCCGCTGCTGCCGCCCAGATCCTCGAACCAGCCGGAGACCTTGGAGATCCCGTCCCCGATCGCCTCCCAGTACCCCTTGCCCTGGGCCACCCAGTCCTGCAGGGGCGTCAGTTCCCAGATCAGCCAGCCGGCGACGACCAGCAGCACCAGGGTGAACAGGCACCCCTTGAGGCAGCCGAGTCCGGGGATCCGCATCGGGTTGGAGCTGCGCTGCCTGGGCTGGCGCGGGGCCGGCGGCTGGGGCGCCGGCTGCTGCGGGGGCGCGTACTGCTGGCGCTGGGGCTGGTGTTGCGGCTGGTGCTGCTGCGGCTGGTAGCGCTGAGGCTGCTGCTGGGGGTACTGCTGGGCGCGCCGGGGCTGCGGGCGCTGATCCTGCTGGGGCTGCCGGCGCTGCTGAGGCTGCGGGGCCTGCTGCTGGCGCTGCGGGCGGCGGCGCAGCGGGTCCTGGCTCGGGTCGAGGTACTGGACCTGCGTCTGCTCGTTACGGTCGCGGGCGGCCCTGAGCTGGGACTGCCAGGGATGCGGCTCGTCGGGGGACGGAGCGCCGGCGGGACGCGGGGGTACGGGAGGCATGACCGCGGTCGGGTCGGCGTGGCCGCCTCCCGGGGTCTGCTGCATCACGCTGGTCGGGGCAGCCGGGTCGTAGGACCCGGCGTTGTTCGGCAGCACCTGCGTCGCGTCGGCCGCCCCCGGGGTCTCCGGTACTGCTGCGGGCGCCGGATCGGGCGCGAGCAGGGCGCCGACGCCCTCGGCCGCGGCGATCTGCGCCGAGTTCGCGTGCACGCCGACACCTGCGCCGACGGTACGCAGGGCGCGCGCCAGGCTCACGGCGCTGGGCCGCTGGTCGGGGTTCTTGCGCAGGCAGCGCTCTATGACCGTCCACAGCGGCTCGGGAACGCTGCCGGGCCGCCTGGGCTCCTCGCTGAGGTGCCGGTGCAGCACCTCGAGGGCGGTGCCCCCGGCGAACGGCGGGCGTCCGGTGACCAGTTCGTACAGCAGGATGCCCGCGCCGTAGATGTCCACGGCGGAGGTCTGCGGACGGCCCTCGGCCGACTCGGGCGCCACGTAGGCGGGCGTGCCGACGAACTCATGGGTCCGGGTCAGACCCGGGGAGTCCGCGAGGCGCGCGATGCCGAAGTCGGTGAGCATCGGGTGCATCGCACCGTCCCGCTCGTCGAGCAGCACGTTGGCGGGTTTCAGGTCGCGGTGGACGACGCCGTCGGCGTGGCTGGCGGCGAGCGCGTCCGCGATCTGGGCGGTGAGCAGGGCAGCGGCGACCGGGGTGAGCGGGCCGTTCTCCCGCAGGTAACGGTGCAGGTCCGGGCCGTCGATCAGATCCATCACGAGGGCGAGCAGATCGCCCTCGACGACGAGGTCCCGGGTCCGCACGATGTTCGGGTGGGTGAGCCGCAGCAGCACGGAGCGCTCACGAAGGAACCGCATCACGACATCCGCGTCGTTGGCGAGCTCCTCCTTGAGGACCTTGATCG
The DNA here is from genome assembly GCF_045207585.1 of Streptomyces sp. NBC_00887. Lineage (NCBI taxonomy): Bacteria > Bacillati > Actinomycetota > Actinomycetes > Kitasatosporales > Streptomycetaceae > Streptomyces > Streptomyces sp. NBC_00887. The sequence continues at coordinate 6,843,330 of NZ_CP108788.1, read as the reverse complement.
CAACGGTCTCGCCGGGCTGCCCGGCGACAGCCGCCTCGGCACCCGCGGTCTCCCGCTGGCGGGCTCGCCAGACGGTGCCCGTGGCGCCGCGTCCGAGCGGCTCCTCGAGCAGGTACTTGCTGCCTACCGGCCGCACGTCATGCGCTCCCTGCTGATCGTTGTGCTTGCGGTCCCCCGGGTCCGCCCGGATGTTCCGGCCCACTCTAGTGCCGCCGTACCGGGCACCGGCCGGTCGTCCTCAGGTCGTGCCGTTGCTGTGTCCGGGGAAGACGCACAGGCGCGACAGTTGGTTGCCGAACGAGTGTGCAGCACTCCCCGGGCAGGACCAAGCAGGCACTTTTGCACCCACAGCCGACCATTCAAGATCACTAAGCGGTCACCCCCGGGCGTGTTGTCAGTGGCAGGTGCGAGGATGCCTCAAGCGCGGAACTGTGAGGCTGAGATCCTCACGCTCCGTGACGACCTGTACCGGACGACGCGTCCGTGCCGGGTGGGGGGAATCACAGGGCACCACCCCCTGCCGGGCACCCCGCGCAGAAGGGACCGCTGACGGCGATGCAGATCCGGCTGACCGTCCTCGCGCCGCGCAGCGGCCAGACTCCCACGCGCGCCTGCGACGTGCTCGTCACCGCCCCCGCGGGAACGGCTCTCGCCGCTGTCGCCTCCGGCCTGGCCGCTGCCGTGTCGGGGCCCGAGGGCTCACTGGGCGGCGGCGCCGTCGTGCTGTACGCCGGGCGGGAGCGGCTCGACCCGCAGCGCTGCGCCCTGGGTGAGCCGCCCCTGGTCGACGGCGCGGTGCTCTCCCTCCAGGTGCCCGGTGAGGACGAGACGGCGGACGACGCCGTCCCCGCGCAGCTGCACGTGATCGCGGGGCCCGACGCGGGCGGGGTCCATCTGCTGCACGGCGGGCAGATCCGGATCGGCCGCTCCGCCGACGCCGACGTGCCGCTCGACGACCCGGACGTGTCCCGGCTGCACTGCGCGGTGACGGTCTCCGAGGACGGCCGCGTATCGGTCGCCGACCTCCGCTCCACCAACGGCACCGCCCTGGACGGCACGGAGATCGGCGAGCGCCCGGTCCCGCTGCCCCCGGGCGCACTGCTGCGCCTCGGCGAGTCGACGCTCCGGCTCACCGCGGGCACCCCTACGCCGGCGCTGGCGACGGCACCCGACGGCGAGGGCCACCTGAGGGTCGCCCGGGCCGACCCCCGGGGCACGGCGGGAGCCGGTGCGGGCATCCACGGAGACGGGGAGCGGGAGGAGCACGGCGGCCGCGGAGGGCACGGCCAGGCCTACAGCCCCGCCCCCGCGGACCACGCCGGCCACGGCGCGGACGACACGTACGGCGATACCCCCGCGGGAAACGGCGAACACCGCAGCGGACCGGCCGTCGCCCGGCCGCAGCCCGCCCACGGCCGCGGCGTCGCCCTCACCGAGGGCGACGCTCCGCGGCGCGGCGGCATAGGGGCCTGGGCGCGGCGACTGACCGGCGGCAAGGGCGACCCGGGCAACGGGGCGGCCGGTGGGCCGCCTCCGGCCCCCGGCGCCGAGCAGGACCTTCTCGGCCCCTCCGTGGGCTCACGCGTTCCCTCGGCCCCCGTAGGCACCTGGCCCGACCCCGCGACCGTGCTCCTCACGGCGCTCGGCCCCGGCCCGCGCCTGTGGGAGCGCGACGCGGCCCACCCGGAGGCCCTGGTCGTCCGGCTGGGGACGACGGAGCGGGCCGACCTGCCTGCCGTGCCGGTCACCGTGGGGCTGCGGGAGGCCGGTTCGCTCGGGCTCGCGGGCCCCAGGGCACGGCTGTCCGGACTCGTCCGCTCGACGGTGGCGCAGCTCGCCGCACTGCACTCCCCCTTCGACCTGGAGATCGTGCTGATCAGCACGGACCGGACCCGCGGCACCGACGAGCGGCGGCGGGAGTGGTCCTGGCTCGGCTGGCTGCCGCATCTGCGCCCCATGCACGGCCAGGACTGCAGGCTGCTCCTCGCCTACGACAGGGAGCAGGCCGAAGCGCGTACGGCCGAGCTGGTGCGCCGCCTGTACGAGGGGCCCCTCGGCCCCGGCTGGGCGAGCGCGGACCGCGCCGCGGTGGCCGAGGCCGCCCGCCACCACGCGGGGCCGTACACGGTGGTCATCGTGGACGGCGACCCGGGTTCGGCGGCGCTGCGCGAGAGCACGGCCGGACTGGCCGGTGCGGGGGCGGCGGCCGGGATCCATCTGATCTGCCTGGCCGAGACCCCGGCGGCCTCCCCCACCTCTCCGGTGGCCGCGACCTACGACTCCGCGTGCCGGGCCTCGATCGCCTTCCGCGAGTGCGGGGCGGTCGCCATGCTGAGCGGCGACGTGGCGACGGCGTTGCGGCTGCTGCGTACAGCGGGCGGGCGGGCCGCCGGCCACGGCACCGTCGCCTCGGTGGACGCGGTGTCGGCGGCCTGGGCGGAGCGGTTCGGGCGCGCCCTGGCCCCGCTGCGCGACGAGGGTTCGGCCACGCTGCCGGGCAGGCCCGTGGCGGCGGCCGCGCTGCCCCCGTCCGCCCGGCTGCTGGACGAGCTGGGCCTCGCCAGGGCCACCCCGGCCTCGCTGATGGCCCGATGGGCGTCCACGGCGGAGCAGCAGCCGGGTGCCACGGTGCGCACGGCCGCCCCCGCGGGCGCGGACCTGGACACGACGGGTTCCGGCCGCACCCTGAGCACCGGCCCCCGGGTGGGGCAGCAGCGTGCGGCCTCCGACTCCGGGCACACGCCGTTCCGGGGCAGCGGCCCCACCAGCGCCGGGTCGGGGCGTTCCGCGTACTCCCCGGCGGCCGGTGTGCCCGAGCAGCGTCGCGAGGCGCAGGCGCCCGCCGCGGCCGTGTCCTCCGGCTATGCCGGGCGGCCCGTGATCGTGCTCGGCGCCGGACCCCGCGGCCCCCTGTCCATCGACCTGGCCGACGAGGGCCCGCACCTGCTGGTCGAGGGACCGGCCGGCAGCGGCCGTACGGAACTGCTGCGGGCCGTCGCCGCATCGCTGGCGTCCGCCGCGCGGCCCGACCGGCTCGGCATCCTGCTGATCGACGGGGCGGGCGGTGAGCACGGGGAGCGCGGCGAAGGTCTGCGCCCCTGCACGGAGCTGCCGCACGTGTTCACGCACCTGGTCGCCTCCGACCCCGTACGGATGCGGGAGTTCGCCCAGGCGCTCGGCGGCGAGCTGAAGCGCCGGGCCGAGCTGCTCGGCCCGCTGGACTTCACCGCGTGGCACGCGCGGTACGAGGAGTCGCAGGCGCTCGTCGGCCGCCGCCCCGCCGACATCGTCGAACAGCGCGGCGATATCGAATCACCCGCCAGCGGCACCCTGCGGCTGCGGACCACCGCCCGGTCCACGGATCCCGGCCCCTCTCCGCTGCCCCGGCTCGTCGTCCTGGCCGATGACTTCGACGCCCTGGTCGCCCCCGCGCTCGGCAGCCCCGGCCGCCCGGCCGCCGGATCCGTCGTACGGGCGCTGGAGGCCGTCGCCAGGGACGGCGGACGGCTCGGTGTCCATCTGGTGGCCGCCTCCGCCCGCCCCGACCGCACCGAGGACACGGAGCTGGCCCGCGGGGCCAGGCTGCGCATCGTGCTCGACCCGCCCGTCGTGCCGCCGTCACCGGACGAAGCCTCACCGGGCCGAGGCCGGCTGGGGCATCCGGACGGGAGGGTCACCCCGTTCCAGGGCGGCCGGGTCACCGGCCGCATCCCGCGGACGGCGACGCTGCGGCCCACCGTCGTCCCGCTGGAGTGGGAGCGGATGGGCGATCCGCCGACCCGGCGCCCGGTCCGTGAGCTGGGAAACGGGCCGACGGACCTGGCTCTGCTGGCCAGCGCCCTCGAGCGGGCAGCCCGTTCGGTGAACGCCGAGCGGCTGCCCCCGCTGATCCCGTTCCCCGCATCGCCGTCCTGAACCCCGTTCCCGCGTCGCCGTCCTGAACCCAGTTCCCCGCGTCCCAGTCCTGAACCCAGTTCTCCGCGTCGCCGTTCTGAACTCCGAGCCCCCTCAGGTGTGTTGGCCTCACGTCACGAGCCCATCACGATCAACCGGTTGAGGCGGAGGGTGGTATTGCGGCGCCCGTACACCCGGCGTAGGACTGTGCGCACGAACGATGTGAACCGCACGATGTGTGACGTGAGCGACACCCGCAAGTCCCACCGTTGGTGCCGGTCCGCACACATACGCGCAGGAGAAACGGGGACGGAATGCGCACAACCCTTCGAATGCGTAGGGCCGCACTGGTGTTCACCGCGATCGGGGCACTGGCCCTCACCGGATGCGGTGACGACGGCGGCGCCAAGGACAAGGCGGGCGAGGGCTCGGGCAAGGAAAGTCCGTCGAGCGTCGAACTGCCGAAACTGGACGGCGAGAAGGTCTCGGTCGCCGCGGTCTGGACGGGGCCGGAGCAGGCCAACTTCACCAAGGTGCTGGACGAGTTCGAGAAGCGCACGGGCGCGACGGTGACCTTCGTGCCCGCGCAGGACCCGATCGTCAACTTCCTCGGTACGAAGATCGCGGGCGGCCAGCCCCCGGACGTGGCGATGATCCCGCAGGTCGGCGCCATACAGCAGGCGGTCGCGAAGAAGTGGGCGAAGCCGGTGGGGGCCGAGGCGAAGGCCCAGCTGAGCAAGAACTACGCGAAGGTCTGGCAGGACCTCGGCACGGTGGACGGCACCCAGTACGGCGTCTACTTCAAGGCCGCCAACAAGTCCCTCATCTGGTACAACGCCGCGGCGTTCGAGAACGCGGGCGCGAGTGAGCCGAAGACCTGGAAGGACTTCCTGGCCACCGCCGAGACGGTCTCCGCCTCCGGTGTCACTCCCGTCTCCGTCGGCGGCGCGGACGGCTGGACGCTCACCGACTGGTTCGAGAACATCTACCTCTCGCAGGCCGGCCCGGAGAAGTACGACCAGTTGGCCAAGCACGAGATCAAGTGGACGGACCCGTCCGTCAAGGACGCGCTGACCACGCTCGCCGAGCTCTTCGGCAAGCCGAGCCTGATCGCGGGCGGCGCCGACGGCGCGCTGCAGACCGAGTTCCCGGCGTCCGTCACCCAGACCTTCACCGGCGGGGACCAGCCCAAGGGCGCGATGGTGTTCGAGGGCGACTTCGTCTCCATCAACATCGCGCAGACCAAGGCGAAGATCGGTACGGACGCCAAGGTGTTCCCGTTCCCGGCGGTCGGCGCGGACTCCCCCGTGGTGACGGGCGGCGACGCCGCCGTGGCGCTCAAGGACAGCAAGGGCGCCCAGGCGCTGCTGACCTGGCTGGCCTCGACGGACGCGGCGAAGATCTGGGCCGAGGCGGGCGGGTTCATCTCGCCCAACAAGGGCCTGGACGTGGCCGCGTACCCGAACGACGTGCAGCGCAAGATGGCCGAGGCGCTGATCGCGGCCGGCGACGACGTCCGGTTCGACATGTCCGACCAGGCGCCCCAGTCGTTCGGCGGGACCCCCGGGAAGGGTGAGTGGAAGACGCTCCAGGACTTCCTGAAGAACCCGAAGGACATCGCGGGGACTCAGGCGAAACTGGAGTCCGACGCGGCCGAGGCGTACAAGAGCTGACGGGATGACCACAGCGACCGCGGGGGGCGCCGGAGCGGTGCCCCCCGCCGACAAGCGTCCTGACGGCGAGCCCAAGCCCGTACGCACGCGCAGGAGCGTGACCGGCACACGCAGGGTGTTCGCGGCGGCGTTCCTGCTGCCTGCCCTGGTGCTGCTCGGCGCACTCGTCGTCTATCCGATCGTGTACTCCGTCTACCGGTCCTTCCTCGACCAGTCGGGCACGGGCTTCGCGGGCATCGACAACTACACGTCGCTGTTCACCGACGACACCATCCGTACCGCGGTCAAGAACAACCTGATCTGGATCGTCCTCGCGCCGACGGTCTCCACCGTGCTCGGGCTGATCTTCGCGGTGCTGACCGAGCGCATCCGGTGGGGCACGGCGTTCAAGCTGATCGTCTTCATGCCGATGGCGATCTCGATGCTGGCCGCGGGCATCATCTTCCGCCTGGTGTACGACCAGGCGCCGGAGCGCGGGGTCGCCAACGCCGTGGCGGTGGGTGTGCACGACACCTTCGCCGAGTCGTCGGGCTTCCCGAAGGCACATCCGCTGCCCGTCCATCCGCTGAAGGCGGGCAGCGGCGGTTCCTTCGTCACGAAGGAACCGGTACGGGCCGGCTCCCCGGTACAGCTGCCGCTGGTCGGCGTGGCGCCCGCGAAGATGCCGGGCGACGCCGAGCCGGCGAAGGCCGCCACCGCGGTGGACGGGAAGATCACCGGTACCGCGTGGCTGGACTTCACCAAGGGGGGCGGCGGCAGACCGAACGTCGTGGACCCGAAGGAACTCGGCCTGAAGGGCATCACGGTCGAGGCGGTCAAGGACGGCAGGGTCGTCGCCTCGGCGACGGCGGGCTCGGACGGGGTGTTCACCCTGCCCGCCTCCGCCGACGGCGCGGAGCTCCGGCTGCCCGCGACGAACTTCCGGGAGCCGTACAACGGGGTCGACTGGCTCGGCCCCTCCCTCGTGACACCGGGGATCATCGGCAGCTACGTCTGGATGTGGGCAGGCTTCGCGATGGTGCTGATCGCGGCGGGCCTGGCGGGCCTGCCGCGCGAACTCCTCGAGGCGGCCCGGGTGGACGGCGCCAACGAGTGGCAGGTGTTCCGCCGGATCACCGTCCCGATGCTCGCGCCCGTCCTCGCGGTGGTGCTGGTCACCCTGATGATCAACGTCCTGAAGATCTTCGACCTGGTCTTCATCATCGCGCCCGGCTCCACCCAGGACGACGCGAACGTCCTGGCGCTCCAGCTGTACCGGTCCTCGTTCGGCACGGACGCGGACCTCGGGGTCGGCAGCGCCATCGCCGTGCTCCTGCTGCTGCTGGTGATTCCGGTGATGCTCTTCAATGTCCGCCGGATACGCAAGGAGGGGCGCCGATGACCACGACCGAGCCGGTAAGGGCCACAGGGGTCCCCGCTGCCACGGCCGAGCCGGTGAAGGCCAAGCCGTCCCTCGCCTCGCGGGCGGCGGCCCGCGCGGGCGGCGGTGTCATGCGGGTCTTCCTCGTCCTGGTGGGCCTGTTCTGGCTGATGCCGACCATCGGACTGCTGCTGTCCTCGCTGCGCGGGGCCGAGGACATCGCGGCCACCGGCTGGTGGAAGATCTTCACCGCCCCGTCGGAGCTCACCTTCGACAACTACCAGCGCCTGCTGGACAACTCGGTCATCACCGATTCGCTCCTCAGTACGGTGCTGATCACCGTCCCCACGACGTTCCTGGTCGTGGTGATCGGCTCGCTCGCCGGATACGCCTTCGCCTGGATGGAGTTCCCCGGACGCGACTGGTGGTTCCTGGTGGTCGTCGGACTGCTGGTGGTCCCCGTACAGGTCGCACTGATCCCGGTCTCCGAGCTCTTCGGCACCATCGGGATCTTCGAGACGACCTTCGGCGTGATCATGTTCCACACGGCGTTCGGCCTGCCGTTCGCCATCTTCCTCCTGCGGAACTTCTTCGCGGAGATCCCTCGCGAACTGCTGGAGGCCGCACGGCTCGACGGTGCGGGCGAGATCCGGCTGTTCACCCGGGTCGTGATGCCCCTGGGCGGCCCGGCTATCGCCTCGCTGGGGATCTTCCAGTTCCTCTGGGTGTGGAACGACATGCTCGTCGCCCTGATCTTCGCGGACTCGGAGTCCCCGCCGATCACCGTGGCCCTGCAGCAGCAGGTCCGCCAGTTCGGCAACAACATCGACGTCCTGGCGCCCGGCGCCTTCGTGTCGATGGTGATCCCGCTGGCGGTGTTCTTCGCCTTCCAGCGGCAGTTCGTCTCCGGCGTGATGGCGGGCGCCGTCAAGTAGCGGCACCCCGGCACCACACCGTCGACGCACATACGTTCGTCAATCTCGCGACGGCCCGGTCACTCCTGACCGGGCCGCCCTACCTCGTACTTCCCCCGAATGCCACATCCCGCGTAACCAAGTCACTCCATCGGCCGTTTGCGGGCCACCTGCCCGCCCGCGAGCGACCCCTGGATGTGTTGTGCCCCGGTTCAGTGTCATCGTGCCCGCGTACCGGGTCCAGGCGTATCTGCACGCGTGTCTCGACTCCGTGCTGAACCAGTCCTTCAAGGACTACGAAATCATCGTGGTCGACGACTGTTCACCGGACGCCTGCGGCCCGATCGCCGACGAATACGCCTCCCGCGACCCCCGGGTCAGCGCCGTCCATCTCCCGCACAACTCCGGTCTCGGACCGGCCCGCAACGCCGGGGTGGCCAGGGCGACCGGTGACTACCTGCTCTTCCTCGACGGCGACGACACCTTCGCCCCCGAGGCCCTGCAGACCATCGCCGACCGGCTCACCGCGACCGGCGGCCCCGATGTCCTGGTCTACGACTACGCCCGCACGTACTGGTCGGGCGAGAACGTCCGCAACACCTTCGCCCAGCACCTCGCCGAGACCGGACCCGCCTCCTTCCGGCTCGCGGAACGCCCCGAGCTGCTCAAGGTCCTGATGGTCGTCTGGAACAAGGCCTACCGCCGCGAGTTCATCGAAGCCGAGGGCTTCACCTTCCCGCCCGGCTACTACGAGGACACCCCCTGGACCTATCCGGTGCTGATGGCCGCCGGATCGATCGCCGTCCTGGACGCGGTCTGCGTCGGATACCGCCAGCGGCGCCGGGGCAACATCCTCTCCACCACCACCCGCAGGCACTTCGACGTCTTCGACCAGTACGACCGGGTCTTCGCCTTCATCGACGCCCGGCCCGAACTCGCCGTCTGGCGGCCGGTGATGTTCCGCCGGATGCTCGACCACTTCTCGACGCTGTTCACCTCCCGCGGCCGGCTCCCGCACGGCACGCGGGGCCAGTTCTTCCGCCTCGCCCGCGCCCACTGCCGCCGCTACCGCACCCCCGGCGCCCCCGTACCGCGCCGCGCCCGGCTGCGGCACGGGCTGTTCCGGCTGGGCGCCCACCGCACGTACCGCGCCCTGTGGGCCGCACAGCAGCTGCGCGGCCGGCTGCGCCGCGGTACGGCGGCGCTGCGCCGGGTGGTGCGCGGGGCCGTCCTCCAGCTGCACTACCGCGTCCAGCTGCGGCTCCCGGTCCGGCCCTCGGACGCGGTGTTCGCCGCCTACTGGAACCGCGGCTACACCTGCAGCCCCGCAGCCGTCGAGGAGACGGCCCGCGCGCTGGTCCCCGGGCTGCGGACCTCCTGGATCTGCCGCCCCGAGGACGCGCACACCGTGCCGGCGGCCACCCGGGTGCTGCACCCGGGGACCTTTGCCTACTGGACGGCCCTGGCCCGCTCCAAGTACCTCGTGAACAACGTCAACTTCGACCGGCGGCTGGTGAAGCGCCGCGGCCAGGTACTGCTGCAGACCCACCACGGAACGCCCCTGAAGACGATGGGCATCGACCTCGTGCACCGTCCCGCCGCGGCCGGCTCCATGGACTTCGAGACACTGCTGCGCAACATCGACAAGTGGGACTTCTCGCTCTCCGCCAACCAGCACTCCACCCTCGTGTGGGAGCGGACCTACCCCTCCGGCTACACCACGCTGGAGTACGGCAATCCGCGCAACGACGTCCTCCGCCGCACCGGCCCCGCCCGGATCGCGCAGCTGCGCGAGAGCCTGGCCGTCCCGGCGGGCAGCACCGCCGTCCTGTACGCCCCGACGCACCGCGACTACCGGCGCGACCAGCAGCACACCCTGGACCTGGACCAGCTCGTCCGCGTCCTGGGCCCGCACTTCGTGATCCTGGCCCGCTCCCACTACCTGGACACCGAATCCGCGGCCCGCACCATCGCCGGACGCACCCCGCACCCACAGATCATCGACGTCAGCGCCCACCCCTCCGTCGAGGAACTCTGTCTCGCCTCGGACGCACTGATCACGGACTACTCGTCGCTGATGTTCGACTACGTCAACCTGGACCGGCCGGTCGTCCTGCACCTCGAGGACAGCCAGGCCTACGAGGCGGCGCGCGGCACCTACTTCGACCTGGAGAGTTTCCCGCCGGGGGCAGTGGCGCGCAGCCAGGAGGAGCTGCACGAGATCTTCGCCACGGACCACTGGCGCGGCCCGCGCTCGGCGCAGCGGCGGGCGGCGTTCCGGGCCCGGTTCTGCCCGTACGACGACGGGCACGCGGCGGAGCGGGTGGTGCGCCGGGTCTTCCTGGGCGACACCTCGGGGCTCCCGCTGCCCGTACCGACCGGCGGCCGGGGCCCCACGGGGGTGCCCAGGCAGGTGACCGTGCGGGAGTACACCAACGGGTGAGGTGTGCGGGGCGGATGCGCCCCTCCCGTCCGCCTCGCACACCTCACCGTGGAACGCACACCTCGCCGTGGAACGCCGGGCGTTCCTGGAGCGCTCAGCGCTCCAGGAGCGCGAACAGCTCTTCCCAGCGACGCACGATCTCCGCCTCGGAGAACCGCTGGACGTTGGCCCGTGCCCGGTCCCCCATCGCGTCCCGCATGCGTGGATTGCCAGTGAGCCGCAGGAGCCGGTCGGCGAGCTCACCGATGTCCCCGGCGGGCGCGAGCAGCCCGTCCTCACCGTCGCGCACGATCTCCCGCACTCCCGGTGCGCAGTCGAACGCCGCACACGGGACACCGCTCGCCATGGCCTCCATCAGCGCCAGCGGGAATCCCTCCCCGCGCGAGGACTGCACGAAGACGGAGGAGGCCGCGAGTGCGCCGGGAACGTCGTCCGTACGGCCCTTCCACCCGACCGAGCCGTCCAGGCCCAGGTCCGCGCACTGTGCCCGCAGCTCCGCCTCGTCCTCACCCGCCCCGTACACGTCCAGACGCCAGTCGGGGCGCCGCGGGGCCACCAGCGCCCAGGTGTCCAGGAGCATGTCGATGCCCTTCTGGTCGGTGAGCCTGCCGATGCTCGCCACCGCCTTCTCGCGCCGCGGGGAGGGCACTTCGGGCAGGGCGGCCAGAGCGTTGGGCATGAAGCCGACGTTGTTCATCCCGTCGCCCGCCCAGATGTCGGCGTCCTCCTCGGTGAGGACGAGCCAGTGGTCGAGCCCTGTGTAGTGGTTCTTGATCCAGCGGTAGCGGTGGCTCGCACGGGAGTAGTCGTAGGACTCATGGCTCATCCCGATAACCCGCAGTCCGGCGGTGTCCGCCTCACCGACCCATTCCATCGCCCAGACCTGGCTGACGATCACCACTCCGCCGGGCCGGGCGCCACGGAAGATCTCCGAGAGCCGGTCCACCGCCTGCCGTTTGCGGGCCGCGCGGGCCGCCTCGTCGCGCCGGGCCGTGAACCGGAAGCGGTCCCGCACACCCCGGGGGGTCCAGGGGGTAGGCGGATGGGACGGGTACAGCGGTGTGACGGGGTAGCCCGGCGGTTCGGGCAGGGCCATCCTCAGTTCGGCCGCGTGGATGCCGATGGTGTGGACCCGGTGGCCCTGCTCCTGGAACAGCCGGGCCGTCCGGTGCATCCACGCGGTGACACCCCCGAGTTCGTCCGTGCTGTTCGAGACGATGAAGACATCACGGCTGCGGCTCATCGGCCGACCTCCCCGGTACGCGCATCGGACATATGGCGGGCGAACACGGTGTCCACGACGGCACGTGCCGCGTCTCCCCGGTCGTAGGCGCCGAACTCCTCGGCGAAGGCCCTGCGTTCCGCCTCGAATCCGGTGTCCGCCGCCTTCAGTCGGGCCAGCACACCGAACAGCTCGTCCTCGGTCTCCACCACCGGACCCGGCGCCTTGGCACGCAGGTCGAAGTAGCTGCCCCGCTCGGCTGCGTACGCGTCGAGATCCGGCGCGAAGAGAACGACCGGCCGGTCCAGGAGCGCGTAGTCGAACATGATCGACGAGTAGTCGGTGACCAGCACGTCGGCGAGCGCCAGCAGCTCGCTGACGTCGTGGTGGCCGGAGACGTCCACGACCGTCCCCGGCGGGCACGGGGGCAGACTCGCCGACTCCAGGTAGTGCGCACGGACCAGCAGCGTGTACTCGTCCCCGAAGCGTTCCGCGAAGCGCGCGGCGTCCAGCAGCAGCCGTCGGCGTTTGCGCTTCCCCGGACCGCCCCGGAACGTCGGCGCGTAGAGCACCACCTTCCGGTGGTCGGGCAGGCCGAGTTCCCCGGCGAGCGCCGGCCGCGGCAGCCGTCCCTCCGCCTCGTCCCTGACACGTGCGGCCACCAGGACGTCGTTGCGCGGATAGCCGGTGCGCAGCAGCGCCCTCTCCGGGAGCCGGTAGGCGCGGGCGAGGGTGCGCACATCGTGCTCGGAGCGGACGAGGAAGTGGTCGAAGCGGTGCACCGCCTCCTGGAGCCGCTCACGCTGCGGGGCGTTCTGCAGGCGCACCCGGGTCTCGTCGAAGCCCATGCGCTTGTACGCCGATCCGTGCCAGGTCTGCAGGTAGGTGGTGCGGGAGGGCTTGCTCAGGGACTGCGGGAAGCCCTGGTTGTCGACCCAGTACTCGGCCCGGGCCAGTGCCCACAGATACCGCCACGACCAGCGGCGCACGAGCCGTGCGCCGGCCGGGAAGCCGTCCGTGGAGCTCTCGTACGACCAGACGCAGCGCAGCGGAAGCCCTCTGCCGCGGACCTCCTCGTGAATGGCCCGGGGGCTGTCGCCGTAACACGTGCCCATGTGGCTCTCGAAGACCACGGACCCCTTGCGTACGGGCAGCCGAAGGAACCAGGAGTGGTAGACGGAGACCTTCAGACCCCGGGCGTGCAGCCGGTCGCGGCGCCTGCCCAGGGCCCGCGTCAGGAGCCTCGCCCTGCGTGCGGGGCGGAAGTGGGTCGCGTAGTGGACCAGTCGCCGGACCGTGCGGGCGGGGCGTCGGCGGGCTTCGAGCCGGAGCGCCAGGTGGTCCTTGAGCGTGACGTAGGGCTGCCAGGTGTCCCCGGCTGCCCGGCCGAGGCGGGGCAGGGCGGGAGAGCGGTCCGCCGGGCCCACGAGGTCGTGGGCGGCGAAGAGGTCGCTGACCGAACGCACCGGGCCGTCCTCCAGCACCATCCTGGCGTCCCACACGGTGTCGCGGGCCCCGAGGGGGCGCAGGATCCGGGTGAGGTCGGCGCGGGTCCGCCAGCTGATTCCGGTGGCGTCGCGCCGGAGTTCGTCGACCGGCAGGCCGAACGTGCGGGAGCCGTCCCGTACCCGGAACTCGAGCCGGGCGCTCGGAGAGTCCCCCGGGCCCGTGTGCGCGGGCAGGACGAGGCGGCCCTCGAGGAGGACCCGGCCGCCCCCGGCCTCGTACCGGGTGAGCCTGTTCATGAGCTTCAGCTCACCGAACGTACGGTGCTGGTGGCCGAGTTCGGTGACGTCCAGTGCGGGATCCTGCTCCTCGCCCTGCCAGTACACCCGCCCGTCGTCCCCGGTGGTGAGCGGTGCGGCCACCGTGCCCCGCCTGCGCAGCGCGTACGCCGCCGCGAGCACCCCGTCCGCGTCACCGCGCTCCAGCAGCCGGACACCCACGCGTTCGACGGGCGCCAGGGTGAGCAGTGCGGGTTCGGACACGCACTCCGGCAGCACCCGGGCCGCCCTCCGGGCGATCCGGTCGCGCTCGGCGGCGGGCAGCTCCGGGAACGACCGCACCAGCGGCACGAGATGGTCGGTCAGGAAGGCCCGTTCACGCTGCTCGCACAGGCCGGTGAGCCCCTGGGCCACCAGGACGTGGCACACGCGCCGGTGGGCCTCGACGAGTCCTGCGAGGCCCGGACCGCGGTCGGGTAATGCCTGCCCGGAGACGATCCGGCGGCGCACCAGCGCGATCCGGCCGACCACCGCCGCCGCCAGGGGGCCGAACATGGTTTCGCTGTGGGTGAGGTCCTCGTCGTAGCGCAGCCCGTGCCGCTCGCGGGCCTCGCGCCGCAGGCAGAAGCCCGTCACGAGCGCGTCGTGCACGGAGAGTTCGGGGGCGTCGGTGAATCGGGCGAGGGTACGCGAGCGGGCGAACAGCGTGTGCTGCCAGGCCGGTTCCTGTTCCTTCACCCCGTCCCCGGTGAGTCGGCTCCAGCACCCGGCGACCAGGTCGGCGCGGGTGCGTGTGCCCGCCTCCCAGAGGGTGCGGCAGGCGTGCCGCCGGAGGCGTTCGCCGCCGCCGAGCACGAGGACGTAGGTGCCCCGGGCCGCGTCCAGGCCGGTGTTGCGCAGAGCGGCGGTGGAGCGGGCAGGCGACCCGGCGACGAGGAGACGGACCCGGTCCGGGGAGAGCCCGGTGAGGGATTCGGCCGCCGCGCGGACGGCGGCGTCACCGCCCTCGGGCAGGACGACGAGAGCCTCGACGGAACGAAGGCTCTGGTCGAGCACGGACTCCACGGACGCACGCAGGGCCGCGGCGTCCGTGGAGTCCGCGGCAGCGGTGACCACACAGCTGAAGTCGGGGGCGTTCACGCCTGCGCCCCCTTCAGCATCAGATCCACGACCTGCGCCGCCGCCGTACCGTCGTCGAGATCGCAGAACGACTCACGGAATCGGGCGTACGCGTCACGGTGGCCGGCGCTCGCGCACTCCGGGTCGCGCAGGGCATCGACGACACCGGCCGAGGTGGGGATCAGCGGGCCGGGCGCCCTGGCCTCGAAGTCGAAGCAGAAGCCGCGCAGGGTGTCGCGGTAGTGCTCCAGGTCGTAGGTGTGGAAGAGCATCGGCCGGCCGGTCTGCGCGAAGTCGAACATCAGGGACGAGTAGTCCGTGACCAGGACATCGCTGATCAGCATCAGTTCGGCGACGTCCGGATAGCGCGACACATCGCGGACGAAGTCGCTCTCCGGGACGCTCCCGCCGACCATGTAGTGGCGGCGCACCAGCAGCACGTGGTCGTCACCGAGCGCCCTCCGCGCCTGTTCCAGGTCCAGTTGGAGATCGAGGCCGTACCGGCCGCTCCGTCTGGGCCCGTCCTCGCGCCACGTGGGGGCGTACAGGACGACGCGCCTGCCCTCGGGTACACCGAGCGCCTCCCGTACGGAGGCCGCGACCTTCTCCCGGTCGGGGGCGTACAGCAGGTCGTTGCGCGGGTAGCCGCACTCCAGTACCTCACCGGTGTGGCCGAAGGCGCGGCGCAGGACCGGAGTGGAGAAGCTGTTCGGGGACACGAGCACGCTCCACTGGGCGGCACGCCGCGGCAGGGACGCCATGTACGCGGTGTCCGCGCAGGAGCTGCCTGCCAGGTCCCGGCCGATGCGCTTGAGGGGGGTGCCGTGCCAGGTCTGCACGACGAACTGCCCCTCGGCCCGTTCGAACCACTCGGGCAGCTGTGTGTTGGTGACGATCCATCGGCTGCGGGCCAGTGCCTCGTACCACTCGGCGCTGTACAGGGTCACGGCGCGGACCCCGGGGGGCACGGCGGCCTGCTGGTCGCGCACCACCCAGAGGTGCTCGGCACCGGTGGCGCGCCGCGCCAGTTCCTCGTGCACGGCACGCGGCGAGTCCGAGTACTGGCGCCCGTCGAAGCTGGAGTACAGCACGGCCGGACGCAGGTCCCCGCCGCGCGCGGCTGCGTAGCGCTCGCGCAACCGGCGCTGCCCGTAGGCGCCCCGGTCCCGCACGTCCAGGGCGCTCCCGGACCGCAGTGCGAGCCGGTCGTGCGAGAGGCGCTCCAGAGTGAAGCCGCGCCCCCCGGACTCCCGGTGCATCGGCAGACCGGCGTGGAGCTGGGGCGCCACACGCAGCGGCAGGTAGTTCTCCGGGTCCCTCTCGCCCTGCTCGCGCAGGAAGGGGTACCAACGGCCCTCGGCGAGCGGGAGGGTGCCCCAGGTCCCCTCGACGGCCGCGGGAGAGAGCACCGCACGGAATCCGGCGTCCACGCGCTCCACGGCGAAGGGGGCCTCCTCCTGGTGACCGCTGTGGCGCAGGCACAGCTCCGCCCGCCGGCCCGCGGCCACCGGGAGATTCCCCTCGACGACGAGACCGCCGCCGTCCGTCCACGACAGGCGTACGGCGACGGCCTGCACGGTCCGGTCGGTGAGGACCAGGTCGCCCGAGGGGTTGGCCGCGGCATACAGTTCGCGGCCCCCGGCCAGTGGATACCGGCCGGCTTCGGTCTCCGGGCGGGCGGCCACCGTCAGCCGGCCTCCCCCTCCGACCAGCTGGACACCCCAGTCGCCGTCGGAGCCCCGGAAGGCATCGAGCGGCACCTCGGCGAAGACGGTGTCCGGGCCCGCCCCCTCCTCGCTGAGCACCAGGGGGAACTCCCAGGTCTCCTTCGTACGCCACTCCTGGATCCGCAGGGCGGTCGGCGCCCCGCCCCCAAGAAGCCGTACCGCGATCCGGACACCGTCGCCGTCGGCCGTCGCCCGGTGGCCGGCGAGGACGGCGCCGATCCGCTCGGCCCGCAGTTCCAGCTTGTTCCCGGAGAGCACGGGGACGATCCGGGTGCGCTCGTCGACGTACCGCACGGCCGGTGCCGCCGGATTGCCGAGCAGCCGCATCGGCCCCCGGCGCGGCCGTCCCCCGCCGACGACGACGGACTCCAGCTTCCAGACCGTCCGGGTGCCCCGGCCCGTCCCTCGGGCGGCGAGCCGGCGAGGGTCGACGACGGTCTCGAATCCGGACCGTTCGTAGTGGTGCAGCGACCGCCCCGATCCCGCCGCCGCCTCGTCCGTCGCCGTCGTACGCATCCGGAGGGGAATCAGCCGTCGGCCCGACCTGAGCCAGCCGGCCCCGGCCGACTTCCCCGGGGCGTTTCGGACGTACGCGTACCCCTTGAGGTGCAGCTTCCCGTCCCGCCACACGGCCTCGGTGAGATGCGCGTGCACGGGGAGGTCCGCGCCGCTGAGCGCGGTGACGCGGCGCGGGAGAGTCCCGTCGACGCCCGGGTACTGGGCCCTCGGGCGCAGCAGGCCACGGACGTGGAAGGTGTCCCGGTCGCGTGACTCATGGTCGAGGAGAGCGAGCAGCTCCGTCATCCTGCGCTCCCGGATCAGCTGCCACTTGACCCGCAGATGCAGGGGCAGCGCGTCGAGGACGGCCTGTTCGACGGTGTCGGCGAAAGCGTTCGCGTGCGTGAGGAAGGCCTCCCTGAAGGTGGCGTCGCCGTCCGGGAGCGCCTCGATGAACAGCCACAGATCGCCGGAGAGCACGTGCTCGTGGTAGCGGCGCCGGGCTTCCGTCATGCCGCGGTCGGCGAGGAACCGGCTCACGGTGGAGACCGCGGTGACCCGGTCGCGGATGCCCGTGGCCACCGCGCGCCGGGTGGTGATCGAACCGTCGCGGTCCCGCCAGTGGTAGACGGGCTCCTGGACGACGTCCACGGAGCGGGCCAGGAAGTACGCGGGGAGGACCACCGCGATGTCCTCGTACAGGACTCCGGCCGGGAAGGCGAAGGAGTGCCGGTCCCAGAACGACCTGCGGAAGACCTTGTTGCAGGCGATGCGGTCACCGAGCAGGATCCAGTCCCGGGTGACGTGCGTGGCCCTGCGTGCCCTCTCCATCGGCCTGCGGAACATCGGGGACTGTTCGAGCGCGCCGTTCGCACGCAGCCTGAGCACGTTCCCGGTGGCGAAGTCCGAGCCGGAACTCTCGAGTTCACCGAGCATCCGCTCATAGGCGCCGGGCGGGACGATGTCGTCGCTGTCGACGAACGCCAGGAAATCCGCGTCCGGATGCGCCTGTCCCGCCCCGGCGTTGCGCGCGGCGCCGAGCCCGGCGTTCTCCTGCCTGATCAGCCGGAAGCGCGAGTCCCTCCTGGAGAACTCCAGTGCCACGTCGGCACCGTTGTCGGTCGAACCGTCGTCGACCATGACCACCTCGATGTCGGTCATGATCTGTTCGGCCAGCGAGTCCAGGCAGGCTCCGAGGTACTCCTCGACGTTGTGGAACGGGACGACGACGGTGAGACGGGGTGCCATGCGCTGCGCACGATCCTTCCGGGCGGACAACCTCAACTGGTCTTCTGCAACAGGTCTTCTGCTTAACGAACGAGCCCCGTGCCGGGGAGGCACGGGGCTCGCGTGTACCGGCGGAACGCTCAGGGCTTGACGGCGATCCGGCCCTCGTCCATGCGCAGCAGCAGCAGCTGTGCGCCGGTCTCCTCCAAGAACTCGTCGACGGCCTGGCGCGAACCCTGCCAGTAACCGTAGTCGTCGATCAGGAGCACCCCGCCACTCACCAGACGCGAGTAGAGGTGCTCCAGCTCGTGCTTGGTCGAGGCGTACCAGTCGGTGTCCAGCCGGAGGATCGAGATCTGCCCGGGCGCCTGCTCCGGAACGGTGTCCTCCACCTTGCCCTGCACGTAGTGGATCCGGTCCTTCGGATACGGGACGCCCTCGAACCCCGCCTGTACGTCCTCCAGCGAGGCCACCGCCCAGATCGGCCGGTCCCTGCCCTGGGCGTCCAGGAGCTCCTGGGCCGGCCGGCCGTCGCGCCGCAGGTCCTCCGCGGTGGGCGGGGTCATGCCCTCGTACGTGTCGAAGAGGTACAGGTCGCGGCCGGTCTCACCGAGCGACAGCAGCGTCTTGGCGCAGGCCTGCATGGAACCGCCGCGCCAGACACCGCACTCGACGATGTCGCCGGGGATGTCGTGCTTGACGATGTGCCGGGTGGCGAGGACGAAGGCGTTGAGCCGCTCCGGCGAGGTCATCGTGTACGGCTTCACCGCACGGATGATGTCCTTCGCCTCGTCGTCGTAGTCCGCCGGGAACCGGGGCGCGGCCTTGGCTGCCGGCCTCTTCGCCGCCGCGGGCAGTTCTGCCGCGGGCCGGTCCGTCGGGACCGTCGCCCCCGGCTGCCGGTCCGCCGTGCCCGTCGTCGGCGCCGGGGCGGAGCGGGGAGCGGGCACGGCCGCGCGCCTGAGCTGGTACCCGGTGAGTTGCTGAAGGACGCCGTTGACGGCGTTGCGCCAAGCCATGCCGCCGGAGGGTACGCGCGTTTTGCGGCTCATGTCATCTTTCGTCAACCTGTCGTTGATGTGACGGGCCGGGTCTCCGGGCGCCCGCACCGCTCACGCCCGTCCAGCGGGCGCGGCAGCGGCACCCGGTCCACTCCGCCGACCCGGTTGGCCCACCACACCGCCGTCTCCCGCACGGCGAACATCGCCAGCCGGCTCCTCAGCCGGGCCACCGGCCGGGGATGACGCTGCGGCCTGCGGAAGACGCCGACGGAGTCGCCCCAGTAGGCGGCCTTCGCGTCGATGGACCCGTAGTCGTGCCAGATGCCCTTCGTGGGCGGGAAGTCCGTGTACGCCTCGCAGAGTTCGAGTCGGGAGTGGGCGGCCATCGCACGGAACCCGTCGGGGTAGTAGCGCCAGCAGTCCTGCGCGTCGTGGGCGTGCCCGCGCGAGGGGGCGGTGATGAAGGCGTAGCCGCCGGGCTTCAGCACCCGGGCGATCTCCAGCATCGACACCCAGAAGAACGGGATGTGCTCGAACGCCTGGCCGGACAGGACGACATCGGCACTGCGTGACTTGGCAGGGATCCGGTAGGGCCGCCCCATCACGGCGTCGACGTTGGGCCCGTCGAGCACGTCGACACCGAAGTAGTCGATGTCGTGGCCCGCCAGCAGCCCCCGGTGCGTACGGGTCTGCTTGCCGGAGATCCGCGAACCGAGGTCGACCACACGGTGCCTGCGGGACTTGGGCAGATACTCCTGGATGCAGAGTTCCATCTGCTCGTAGGCGGACCTGTGCATGACCTTCTCCCAACGTTGCGGTGTGCGCGCGCTGTTGGACACAACGACGCAAGGGTTCGCAGGGGTACGGCGGGATCGCCTCGTACGGGTGATGCGGGGTTCATTCGAGTACGGCGGGGAAAATCCGCCGCACCACGCGTTCCGCCGCGTGCCCGTCGTCGTACGGGCAGAACCGGCGGCGGAACGCGGCGCGCAGCACGGCCGCGTCCGGCGACCGCCACGCCCCGCTGAGGAGGAGCTCGCGCAGCTCGTCCTCCGTGGTGGCGACGGCCCCGGGGGCGTCGCCGGGGCGGCCGGAGAACAGATCGACGTAGGTGCCGCGTGCGGCACGGTAGGCGGCCCAGTCCGGCGCGTAGGTGATGATCGGGCGGTCCAGGCAGGCGTAGTCGAACATCAGGGACGAGTAGTCGGTGATCAGCCCGTCGGCGGCCAGGTAGAGCTCCTCGACCCGCGGGTGTCCGGTGACGTCGACGACCCGCTCCCCCGCGCCCGGTCCGGCCGCGCGCCCGTAGAAGTAGTGGGCCCGCACCAGCACCACGTACTCCGGCCCCAGAGCGCGGGCGAGGCGCTCCAGGTCGAGGCGTGGGACGAAGCCCTTCCGGTAGTCGCGGTGGGTCGGCGCGTACAGCAGGACGGTCCGGCCTGGGGCGATGCCGAGACCTGCCCGGATCTCCTCGGTCCGCTCCCGGGTGGCCGTGAAGAGGATGTCGTTGCGCGGATAGCCGAGCGGCAGGTGCACGTACGAGGAGGGGTAGACCCGGTCCCAGACCTCGGTGGTGTGCGGGTTGGACGACAGGCTGAAGTCCCACTGGTCGGTGTGGGCCACGATCCGCTCGAAGCTGACGCCACCGGTGAGGGCGGGATACGGGCGCTGGTCCAGGCCCATGGTCTTCAGCGGGGTCCCGTGGTGGGTCTGCAGGTAGATCTGGCCGGGGCGTTTGGTGAAGCCCCCGGGGAAACTGGAGTTGTTGACGAGGTACGTGGCGGTGGCCATGGTCCGCCAGTAGGCGCGGGAGCCCTCGATCACGTACGGCACCCCGGGCGGCATCCGGTCGCGGTGGCGGGAGGAGACGACCCAGACCCCGCGGACGTGCGGGACGAGTTCACGGGCCTTGGCGTAGATCGCGGCCGGATTGCAGGCGACTCCCCGGTTCCAGTAGGCCCCGTACACGGCGAGGCCGGGGTCCAGCGGCCGCCTGAGGTCCAGTCGGTAGGCGGCCCGCATCACGCGGGCGCGCAGCGACTTCCTGCCCGCGCGCAGGGCGGCTCGCGCCCGCGTGCGCCGGGCAAGGACGGCTCCCCGGGCGCGGTGTGCGGCGTACCGGCCGGGGAGCCCCGCGGCCCGGAAGAAGTCCGCACGGTCGGCGGGGGCGATCCGGCCGGGGTCGTCGAGCACCGCCCTCAGGTGCGCGGTGCGGGCGGCCTGGATCCGCGGGTCGCCGCCGGTCTCGGCGACCAGCCGCCCGTACACGTCGATGACGGCGAAGTGCGCGCGGCCGGGCGTCGTGGCGAACGTGCCGGTGCGGCGCAGGTGGTGGCGCACGCAGACCCGGTCGAGTGCGGCGAGGGTGCCCGCGTCGGAGGCGAGGAGGGCCGCACGGTGGACGGGCACGACGTCGTCGTACGGCCCCTCGGTGAAGCGCAGCCCGTGGGCGGTCCAGAACGCGCGGCGGAAGAGCTGCTTGCGGGCCGCGGGAAGGGCGTCTCCCGGCCGGACCTCGCCCCACCAGTCGACGCGGTCGTGGCCGAGGCTCAGCACGTCCGGCCGGTCCGCCGCCACCCGTTCGGCGATCTCCGCCAGCGCGCCCGGAAGCAGCAGGGCGTCCCCGTCGAGGAAGAGCAGGTAGGTCCCGCGGGCCTCGGCGGCCCCGGCGTTGCGGGCGGCGCCCAGACCCCCGGGAACGCCCGGGCCCCCCGGAGCGCCCGGACCCCCGGGAGAGTCCGGCTCCCCGGAAGAGTCCGGCTCCCCGGGAGCGCCCCGGTGCAGCACGCGCACCCGGGAGTCGCGCTCGGCGAACTCCTGTGCGATGGCCAGGCCGCCGTCCGGCGAGCCGGTGTCGACCGCGATCAGCTCCCAGTCCCGTACCGACTGGTCGATCACGGACTCCAGGGCCGCCCTCAGGTACCCCTGAACGCGGTGGACGGGCACGACAACACTGAGGAGCATGGCAGCCGAGCGTAGTGCGGACCCCACACCTCCAGGGACGAACCTTCACCCGTTCGGGTTAGCGCCGGTGACCCGGGGCGCTCACCCGGGTTGAGCCGTACATGAAGCCACTCCTCAGCGTCGTCGTCCCCGTGCACAACGTCGAGGAGTACCTGGAGGAGTGCCTCGCCTCCCTGGCCGGCCAGTCCCTCGACGCGCTCGAAGTGGTGCTCGTCGACGACGGCTCGACGGACGGCAGCCGCCGGATCGCGGAGGACTTCACCCGCCGGGACGCACGCTTCCGCTGCGTCCACCAGCCCAACGCGGGACTGAGCGCCGCCCGCAACACCGGGGTCGCCCGCACCACCCCCGGCGTCCCCTACCTGGCGTTCGCCGACAGCGACGACATCGTCGTGCACGACGCGTACGAACGGATGGTGGCGTCCCTGGAGTCGACCGGCTCGGACCTGGCGACGGGCAACGTGTGGCGGCTGGACGAGCAGGGGAGGCAGCAGGCCTGGCAGTACCGGTGGCTGACCTCCGACCGCCCCCGTACCCACATCACCCGCGACGCCCGGCTGCTGTCCGACCGGGTCGCCTGGAACAAGGTGTTCCGGCGTTCCTTCTGGGACCGGCACGCCTTCACCTTCCCCGTGGGCAAGCTCTACGAGGACACCCCCGTGATGATCCCGGCGCACTACCTCGCCGGATCGGTGGATGTGCTGCGCGAACACGTCTACTACTGGCGGGTGCGCGAGGGGTCGATCACCCGGCGGCGTACGGACGTGAAGGGCGTACAGGACCGGATCGAGGCCTGTGAGCAGGTCAGCGCGTTCCTGGCACGCCGCGACCCCGTGCAGCAGAGGCGCTACGACGCGTCCTGTCTGCGCGACGACTTCGTGTACTTCCTGGAGGGGCTCACGATGGGCGGCCCCGCCTACCGCACGGCGTTCATGGCCGGCGCGGGCGCCTTCCTCGACCGTGCGGGCAGCGCCGTGCCGGCCGGGCTGCCGGCCGAGGCCCGCATCAGGTGGCAGCTGGTGCGCGAGCGCAGGCTGGACGAACTGCTGGCCGTCCTCGCGTTCGAACGGACCAACGGAACGGGGACGTTCGCGGTGCAGGGCCTGCCGGGGCGGCGCCGGGCGGTGCACCCGGAGGTCGCCGGCGGCAAGGGCGCCGGGGCACGGCTGGGCCGGGGCGATCTCCCCGCGGTGGCACGGCTGGTGGGGGCCTCCTGGGGCGAGGACGGGAAGCTGACACTCCGCGGGTACGCGTACATCCGCAACCTCCCGGCGGAGTCGGCCCGGCACTCGCTGAAGGCGGGAGTGCTCCGTACGGCCGGAAGCAGACGGCTGCGGGCCGTGCCCGTACGCACGGTCCGGATGCCCGGGGCGACCGCCGACTCCGGTCAGGAACTGCACTGCTACGACTACGCGGGCTTCGACATGGTCCTGGACCCGGAGCGGCTGGGGCCGGGCAGGAGGCTGGTGGGTGTGGTGGTGGCCGGACACGGCGTCGTGCGGCGGGCGGCCCTGCGCGCGGTGGACGCCGCCGCCGCACAACCGCTCGTCCACGACCTGGGGGGCGGGCGGCGGGCGGTGCTCGGCTACCGGGACGGCAGGCTCGAACTGACCATCAGCCGGCTACCCGCCCTGGCCCTCGCGCACGACGGCGGGCGCGACACCCTGGAGCTGACCGGGCGGCTGCACGGGACCGCACGCCCGACCGCCCTGGTACTGACCCGGGACGGAGCGGCCGAGCACAGCGTCCCCGTGGGGTACGGGGACGACGGCCTGTTCACCGTACGGATCCCCCTCGCACGGCTGGCCGCCGAGCCGGACGGTGTGCACCGCACCCCCCGTGAGGTGACCCAGGAGCCGGGCACCCGGTGGCGCGCCGCCCTCGTGACCGGCGGCGTCCGCGTCCCGCTCGCCGCTGCCCCGGACCTGCCGCCACCGGCCCTCGCGGACGCGGCGGGCCACCTGGTGGTCGATGTGACCGGCCGCCCGATCGTGGACCACGCGGAGCCCGCGCCCGGCGACGGGCTGATCGTCGAGGGGTTCTCCCGCACCCCGGGGGCCCTCGTCCTGCGGCACAGCACCCTGGGCGAGACGGTGGCCGTCGCCGCCGAACGGCGGGGAGACCGGCTCGCCGCGCTGCTCCCCCGCCCGCCCCGTGAGGGCGACTGGGAAGTGCACCTGGACGGCCGACCCGTACGCCTGGGGGCAGCGCTCGCCGCCCGGCTACCGGTCCGCGCCGCCGGGTCGACGGCCGGGTCCGCCCCCGGCTTCCGACTCGACCGCCGTCACGGCGACCGGCTGAGCGTGTACGCGGAACCGGCGCTCGGCGAGTCCGAGCGGGGCGCGTACCGCCAGGGCCGACTGCGTACGGCGCACTATCCGGCGCAGCGCAGGCTGCCGCTCCGGGACGCCGTCCTGTACGCCGGCGGTGACTCCCCACGCGCCGTGCACGCCGAGCTCGTACGCCGGAGCACCGATGTCGAGCACCTCTGGGTCACCGACGGGTCCGCCGCGGGCACGGACCGGGTACCTCCCACCGCCGTGCCCGTCGTGGAGCACGGCACCGCCTGGTACGAGGCGCTGGCGCGGGCCCGCCGGATCGTCACCGACGGTCCGCTGCCCGCCTGGTTCGAGCGCCGTCCGGAGCAGACGGTCGTGCAGACCTGGCACGGCACCCCGCTGGGCCGGTTCGGCCTGGACCTGGCCGACACCCTGTACGCCGACCACCAGGACCTCGCCTCGCTGCCGCACCGCTCCGCCCAGTGGTCGGTCCTGGTCTCCCCCAGCCGCTTCGCCACCCCGCACCTGCGGCGCGCCCTGGCCTACGGCGGGGAGGTCCTGGAGGCGGGTTCACCCGCCAATGACCTGCTGTTCGCGGCAGGTCGGGACAAGACCGCCGAACGGGTACGCCGGCGGCTCGGCATCCCGGAGGGCCACCGCGTCGTGCTGTACGCCCCGACGTACCGCGACCATCTCGCCCACGCCCCGGGCAGCCTGCCGGCCGGTTCGCCCCGGCTGTACCGCTGGGAGCCCGCACTGGACCTGCCGGCGCTGGTGCGCGAGCTCGACGGCCGCACCACGGTCCTGGTCAGCAGGCATCCGCGGGTGACGGGCAGCCTGCCGGCCGGCCCGGCGCTGCGCGACGTCTCCGCGCACCCCCGCGCCGCGGAGCTGCTGCTGATCGCCGATGTCCTGGTCACCGACTACACGGGCCTGGTGTTCGACTTCGCGCTCACCGGGCGCCCGGTGCTCTTCCACACCTACGACCTGGAGCACTACCGGGACACGGTGCGCGGCTTCTGCCTGGACTTCGAGGCCCGTGCGCCGGGCCCCCTGCTCGTCACCACGGACGAGGTGGCACGGGCCCTGCGGGCCGCCCCGGCGACGGCCGCCCTGCACGCGGACGCGCGGGAGAGCTTCCGGCGGGAACACTGCGACCTCGACGACGGCGGGGCGGCGGGCCGGGTCGCGGACCGGCTGCTCGGCGACGGCGCCTGAGCACTGCCGGCCCTCCCGGCGCGGCCGGCACGCTCAGGCCTTGAGCGCCCGGACCGCCGATGCCGCGAGGTCGTCGAGATACCCCTTGGGCAGATCACCGCGGACCACGACGAGGCGCCAGTAGAGCGGCCCGACGATCAGGTCCAGCGCACGGTCCGGATCGCTGCCCTCGGGCAGTTCGCCCCGGGCCACGGCCGCGCGTACGACGACGGCGGCCACCCCCTGCTGCTGATCCAGCAGGGCGGCCTTGATGGCGTCCGAGATCTCCGGGCTGCGTGCCGCCTCGACCAGCAGGTCCGGGATCACCTGCGAGGCGACGGGGTGGCGCAGGGCATACGCGGCGAGTTCGAGCACGGCGCGCACGTCCCCGTACAGCGAACCGGTCGCCGGTGCGGGCATCCCCTGGGCGGCGACCGCCGCGACCAGGTCCAGGACGAGGTGGAGCTTGGACTTCCAGCGGCGGTACACGGCGGTCTTGCCGACGCCCGCACGGCGGGCGATGCCCTCGATGGACATCCGCGCGAAACCCACCGCGGCGAGCTCCTCGAAGACGGCGCCGCGGATGGCGTCGGTCACGTCCTCGCGCAGCACGGCGGCGCCTGCCGGCGTGCGGCGCCTGGTTCCCCGTTCGGTGGTCATGGATCGCATGATAGTCCGTAACGACGAAACGGTTGCGTTGCGGCGTACAAACGTCCTAGTGTCAGCGTTGCGACGATACGGTGCCGTCCCATCCGACGAGCCGCTCGCCCTGTTCCTCCTGCCTCCGTCGAAAGCGATCGTGGTGAGCCAGACAGCAGCACCGCCGGCCCCGGTGGACTCCGCTCCTCCCGCCCTCCTCCCCGTCCACGAACCCGGTGAGCTGGCCGCGCTCGCCGCCCGGCACGGGCTGACCGTCAGCGGGGCCCGGCCCTCCCTCGTGGAGTACGTCCGGCAGCTCTGGGGGCGCAGGCACTTCATCACCGCGTTCGCCACCGCCAAGCTGACCGCGCAGTACAGCCAGGCGAAGCTCGGCCAGATCTGGCAGATCATGACTCCGCTGCTGAACGCGACGGTCTACTACTTCATCTTCGGCGTCCTGATGAACACGAAGCACGGAGTCCCCGACTACGTGCCCTTCCTCGTCACCGGCGTCTTCATCTGGACCTTCACGTC
The DNA here is from genome assembly GCF_045207585.1 of Streptomyces sp. NBC_00887. Taxonomy (NCBI): domain Bacteria; kingdom Bacillati; phylum Actinomycetota; class Actinomycetes; order Kitasatosporales; family Streptomycetaceae; genus Streptomyces; species Streptomyces sp. NBC_00887. The sequence goes on along the minus strand of NZ_CP108788.1, from coordinate 6,816,915 downwards.
CAGCTCGATCACGGCGGGCACCCGGGCCATCAGCGGCAACACCGGACTCGTGCGCGCCCTGCACTTCCCCCGCGCCTCCCTGCCGATCGCCCTGGCCATCCAGCAGCTCCAGCAGCTGCTGTTCTCGCTCGGCGCGCTCTTCATGATCCTTCTCGTGTTCGGCCAGTACCCGCGGCCGTCCTGGCTGCTGGCCGTCCCGGCGCTCGCCCTGCAGGCCCTGTTCAACACGGGGATCTCCATGGTCATGGCACGGCTGGCGGCGAAGACCCCCGACATCGCCCAGCTGATGCCCTTCGTCCTGCGGACGTGGATGTACGCGTCGGGCGTGATGTGGAGCCTCGACACCCTGCTGACGGGCGACCGGGTCCCGCAGTTCGTCCTGCTGGCCCTCGAGTGCAATCCCGCCGCCGTCTACATCGACCTGATGCGGTACGCGCTCATCGACAGCTTCACCGGGGCCCAGCTGCCCCCGCATGTGTGGGCCGTCGCGACGGGCTGGGCGCTCGTCTGCGGGATCGGCGGTTTCGTGTACTTCTGGAAGGCCGAGGAGCGGTACGGACGTGGCTGACACCCCCGACATGGACACGCGTGTTCCCACCGTCGTCGTCGACGACGTCCACATCACCTACACGGTCAACGGCGCCCGCACCGGAAAGGGCAGCGCCACCTCCGCCCTGAACCGGATCGTGTCGCGTGGGCAGCCCCGCGGCGCCCGCCAGGTGCACGCCGTGAAGGGCGTCAGCTTCGCCGCGTACAAGGGTGAGGCCATCGGCCTGATCGGTTCCAACGGATCCGGCAAGTCGACGCTCCTCAAGGCCATCGCCGGTCTGCTGCCCCCGACGAGGGGCCGGGTCCACACCCAGGGCCAGCCGTCCCTCCTCGGCGTGAACGCCGCCCTGATGAGCGACCTGACCGGGGAGCGCAACGTCGTGCTCGGCGGGCTGGCCATGGGCATGACGCGCGAGCAGATCCGCGAGCGCTACCAGGACATCGTCGACTTCTCCGGCATCAACGAGAAGGGCGACTTCATCACGCTGCCGATGCGGACGTACTCCTCCGGCATGGGCGCCCGGCTGCGCTTCTCGATCGCAGCAGCCAAGAGCCACGACGTCCTCCTGATCGACGAGGCCCTGTCCACGGGCGACGCGAAGTTCCAGCGGCGCAGCAAGGACCGGATCCTGGAGCTCCGCAAGGAGGCCGGCACGGTCTTCCTCGTCAGCCACAGCAACCGTTCGATCACCGACACCTGCGACCGGGCGCTCTGGCTGGAGGCGGGCACGCTGCGGATGGACGGCCCGGCCAAGGACGTCGTGGCGGAGTACGAGAAGTTCACCGCCCCCGCGAAGTCCAAGAAGTGACGCGACCGCCGGACGGGCCGATGGGCCCCTCCGGCGGTCGTGGCGGCCGCCGGCCGCCCCCGCTCACGCGTGCGTGCGCAGCAGCGTCCTCATCGTCCGCATGGCCACGGACAGGTTCGCCAGGTCGAAGGCGTCCGAGCCCTGGATCTCCTCCAGGGTGGAGCGCGACCGCGTCAGGATCGCCGCGTTCTTCTCCTCCCAGGCGTTGAACCGCTGCTCGGGCGTCGACGTCCCGTTGCCGACGGACAGCACGTCCGACGTCAGCGCGGCGTGCGCCGCGTACAGGTCCTCGCGGATGGAGGCGCGGGCCATGGACTGCCACCGGTCGGCGCGCGGCAGTTCGATGATCCGGTCCATCAGCTGAGTGATGCCCAGCCGGTCGGCGAGGTCGTAGTAGACCTCGGCCACCGACAGCGCGTCCTTGCCCGTACGGTCCGAGATCGCCACGATGTCCAGCGCCGGGAAGGCCGAGGAGAACCCGGCCACCCGCACCGCCAGCTCCTCGGGGACCCCCACCGAGGTGAGCTCTTCGAGGATCGACCGGTACCACTCGAGGTCGGCGCCCCTGAGCAGCTTGGGCAGCTCGTTCCAGACCTGCCCGACTCCGTCGCGGAAGAACTCGACGGTATGCGCGATCTCGACCGGCTGCGGCCGGTTGCCGAGCAGCCAGCGCGCACCGCGCTCGACGAGCCGACGGGAGTGCAGACGGATCCGGGTCTGCACATCGGCGGCCACTTGGTTGTCGAGCGCCTCGACGGCGTCCCACACCTGGGAGAGGCCGAAGATCTCACGAGCGGCGAACTGCGCCCGCACGATCTCCTCCAGCGACGCCCCGGTCTCCTCCCGCAGCCGGTGCAGGAACGTCGAACCCGCGGTGTTCACGGTGTCGTTGACCAGCACCGTCGTGATGATCTCGCGGCGCAGCGCGTGCCCGTCGACGGCCTCAGGGAAGCGTTCGCTCAGCTGCTCGGGGAAGTAGGCGTGCACCAGCTTCTGCAGGTGCGCGTCGTCCGGCAGGCTGGTCGAGATCAGCTCGTCGGCTGCCGTGATCTTGGTGTACGCGATCAGCACGGCGAGCTCGGGCTGACTCAGGCCCTTGCCGTGGTTGAGCAGTTCGCGGATCTGCCGGTCGTTCGGCAGGAACTCGAGCGCCCTGTCCAGGTGCCCGTCGCGGCCGAGCCTGCGCATGAAGCGCTGCTGGGCGTGCAGCAGTGACGGTGCCTGGGCACAGGCGTTGGAGAGGGCGATGTTCTGCGCGTAGTTGTTGCGCAGGACCAGTCGGCCGACCTCGTCGGTCATTTCGGCGAGCAGCTTGTTGCGCTGCTTGACGGTCATGTCGCCGTCCCGGACCAGGCCGTTGAGCAGGATCTTGATGTTCACCTCGTGGTCGGAGGTGTCCACACCGGCGCTGTTGTCGATCGCGTCGGTGTTGATCCGGCCGCCGGCCCGGGCGAACTCGATGCGGCCGAGCTGAGTGGCCCCGAGGTTGCCGCCCTCGCCGACGACCCGGGCGCGCAGGTCCTCGCCGTTGACCCGGATCGCGTCGTTGGCCTTGTCGCCGACATCGGCGTTCGACTCGGCGGTCGACTTGATGTACGTACCGATGCCGCCGTTCCACACGAGGTCGACCGACGCCTTGAGGATGTTCTGCATCAGCTCGGCGGGCGTCATCTTGGCGACCTTCGACTCGATGCCGAGGGCCTCACGGATGTGCGCGTTGATCGGGATCGACTTGGCGGTACGCGCGTGGATCCCGCCGCCCGCGGAGAGCAGGTCCTTGTTGTAGTCGGCCCAGGAGCTGCGTGGCAGGTCGAAGAGCCGGCGCCGCTCGGCGTACGAGGTGGCGGCGTCCGGATTCGGGTCGATGATGATGTGCCGGTGGTCGAAGGCGGCGACCAGCCGGATGTGCTCGGAGAGCAGCATGCCGTTGCCGAACACGTCACCGGACATGTCGCCGACGCCGACGACGGTGAAGTCCTCGGTCTGGGTGTCGTGGCCCAGCTCGCGGAAGTGCCGCTCGACGGACTCCCAGGCACCGCGGGCCGTGATGCCCATGCCCTTGTGGTCGTAGCCTGCGGAGCCGCCGGAGGCGAAGGCGTCACCGAGCCAGAAGCCGTACGCGACGGCGACGTCGTTGGCGATGTCGGAGAACTTCGCGGTCCCCTTGTCGGCGGCGACGACGAGGTAGGTGTCGTCCTCGTCGTGGCGCACGACGTCGGCGGGCGCCACGACCTCGCCCATCACCATGTTGTCGGTGATGTCGAGCAGCGCCGAGATGAACGTCTTGTAGGAGGCGATGCCCTCCGCCATCCAGGCGTCACGGTCGACGGCCGGGTCCGGGAGCTGCTTGGCGACGAAGCCGCCCTTGGCGCCGACCGGCACGATCACGGTGTTCTTGACCATCTGCGCCTTGACCAGGCCGAGGATCTCCGTACGGAAGTCCTCCCGCCGGTCCGACCAGCGCAGACCACCGCGGGCGACCTTGCCGAAGCGCAGGTGGACACCCTCGACACGAGGCGAGTACACCCAGATCTCGAACGCCGGGCGGGGCGCGGGAAGGTCCGGGATGGCCTGCGGGTCGAACTTCATCGAGATGTAGTCGTGCGGCTCGTGGTCGTCGGCCAGCTGGAAGAAGTTCGTCCGCAGCGTGGCCTTGATGACGGTGAGGAAGGAGCGCAGGATCCGGTCCTCGTCGAGCGAGGCGACCTGGTCCAGGGCCCCGTCCAGCTCCTCCAGCAGCCCGTCGATCAGCTCCGTGCCGGCCTTCTGGCGGCTCGGCGACATCCGGGCCTCGAAGAGGGAGATCAGCAGCCGGGTGGTGTGGACGTTGTTGTGGAGGGTGTCCTCCATGTAGTCCTGGCTGAAGGTCGAACCCGCCTGTCGCAGGTACTTCGCGTAGGCACGCAGCACCATCGCCTGACGCCAGTCGAGCCCGGCGCCCAGCACGAGGGAGTTGAAGCCGTCGTTCTCCGCCCTGCCGGTCCAGACGGCGGCGAAGGCCTCCTGGAAACGCTCCCGTGCGTCGTCGGCGAGGTAGCCGCCGTTGCCGGCGGCCTTGGGCATGCGCAGGCCGAAGTCGTAGACCCAGGCGTGCGTACGGTCCGCACAGCGCAGCTCGTACGGACGTTCGTCGACGACCTCGACGCCGAGCCGCTGGAGCGCGGGGAGCACGGCGGAGAGGGAGACCTGCTCGCCGGTGCGGTAGATCTTGAAGCGGCGCTCGCCGGGACCGACACCGACCGGCTCGTACAGGCTGAGCGCGAAGTCCTTCCTCTCGCTCTTGAGCGCTTCGAGGTGGACCAGGTCGGCCACGGCGGCGCGCGGGGAGTGGTCGGCCTTGTAGCCCTCGGGGAAGGAGTGCCCGTAGCGGCGCATCAGCTCGGCGGCGCGTTCCTCGCCGCACTCGGCGTTCAGCGCTTCCTGGAAGCCGTCGGCCCAGGAGCGGGCGGCCTCGACGAGACGGGCCTCGATGCGGTCCGCGTCCGCGTCGGTGAGGTGCTGCAGCTCGGTACCCGGCGGGACCCGGACGACGAAGTGCAGCCGGGAGAGGATCGACTCCGTGTTCCAGGCGGTGAAGTCGACGCTGGTGCCGCCCAGTTCCTCCTTGAGGATGTCGATCAGCCGGAGCCGCACACCGGTGGTGTAGCGGTCGCGCGGCAGATAGACGAGCGCGGAGTAGTAGCGCCCGTACTCGTCCTGGCGCAGGTACAGCCGCAGCCTGCGGCGTTCCTGGAGGTAGAGCACGGAGGTCACGATGGAGCGCAGCTGGTCGACGGGGGTCTGGAAGAGCTCGTCGCGCGGGTACGTCTCCAGGATCTGCAGCAGGTCGCGGCCGTCGTGGCTGTGGGGCGTGAAGCCCGCGCCCTCGAGCACCTCGGCGACCTTGCGGCGCACGACCGGCACCCGGCGTACGGACTCGGTGTACGCGGCGGACGAGAACAGTCCGAGGAAGCGCCGCTCACCGATGACGTTGCCGTCGGTGTCGAACTTCTTCACCCCGACGTAGTCGAGATAGCTGGGGCGGTGGACGGTCGCACGGCTGTTGGCCTTCGTCAGGACCAGCAGCTTGTGCTCACGGGCCTTGGCACGGGCGTCGGCGGGCAGCCGGTCGAAGGAGGGGCTCACCGGGTGCGCCTCGTCCTCGCTGTGCGGCGGGTCGGAGCGCAGGATGCCGAGTCCGGTGCCGGCGACGACGGTCAGCGCGTCGCTCTCCCTGAGCTCGTACTCGCGGTAGCCGAGGAAGGTGAAGTGGTCGGCGGCGAGCCAGCGAAGCAGCTCGCGGGCCTCCTCGACCTCTTCGTCACCGAGTTCGTCGAGGGGCTCGGCAGGGAGCTCGTCGGCGATCCGCAGAGCGGCGTCGCGCATCTTCTCCCAGTCCTCGACGGTCTCCCGCACATCGGACAGGACACGGAGCAGATCGGCGGTGATCTGCTTCAGGTCGGCGCGGTCGGTCTCCCGGTCGATCTCGACGTGGATCCACGACTCGACGAGCGCGTCGTGCGGCAGTTCGGCCTTGGCGTCCTTGCGGCCCTTGCCCCTCTTCACACCGGTGGCCCGGTGCCTGTCGTCGGCGAGGACCTCGATGAGCCTGCCCGTGAGGTCGCGGCGGACGACGACCTGCGGATGGATCACGAGGTGGATGCCCCGGCCCTGCCGGGACAGCTCGTTGGTGACCGAGTCGACCAGGAACGGCATGTCGTCGGTGACGACCTCGACGACGGAGTGGCTGGACATCCAGCCGTTCTCCTCGACCGTCGGGGTGTGCACCCGGACGTTCGCGGTGCCCTGGGGGCGGTTCTCCGCGAGGCGGTAGTGGGAAGAGGCAGCCCCGAAGAGATCGACCGGGTCGCGGCCGGTGACGTCCTCCGGAGCGGTGTGCAGGTAGTAGCGCTGGAGGTAGGCGAGCAGCATGTCCTGGCCCGACCGCTCACTCTGATCGGCCCCGCTGCCGACCTCGGCGAGGCGCACCCGGGGGGCACCCGCCGGGCCGCCGACACCACCGCCCGGACTGTTGTCAGCTACCCGGGCCGCCCGTGCGAGCAGCTCGGCCTTGGCTTCGTCCAGCTTGGTCTGCATGTCCTCTGGCTCCTGTCGCGCGCCGTTGCGTGACGTAGGTGAGAAAAGACGACGTACCGCCACGACACGGGGTTTCCGGTCTCGGTCGACGCTATGCCGCCATGGGAGATACCCGGGACCATATTGGCCATTTCCGGCAGTCGGCCCGGGGTTCGGAGATCGCGGATCGCCCGGGTGCTGTAGCACTCCGGGCGCAGGCCGGGGGCTTCGCTGCCCCCGAGGCGTATCGCGCTGATCACGGCACCAGGCTATCCCCCCGGCACCCACAACCGTCATGAGCCGCATATGTACAAAATACGAACCCGAACTTTGACACTCTGGACATCGCGCGGGGGCGTTCCGGTACGTATCGGCCGACGCGGCATGCCCCGCCCGCCGGATCCCGCAGACCCTGCGGGATCCGGCGGTCCCTGTCAGACCGCCATCAGTTCGGCCAGGGCGACCGCCTCGGCCAGGGTGTCCACCACCGGCACCCCCGCCGCCTCCAGGCTGCTACGGCTGTGCGAACCACCGGTGTAGAGCACCGCACGCGCCCCGACGTGGGCCGCGGCCACGGCATCGTCCACCGCGTCCCCGATGACCACCGCGCGCTCGGGCGATATCCGGGAGATCTCCTCAAGGGCCACGAAGTGCCGCTCCATGTGCTGCGCCTTGCTTCCGCCGGACGGCCCGGTGCGGCCGTCGACGCGCACGAAGTGGCTCTCGATGCCGTACCCCCGCACCACCGGCACCAGCTGCTCGTGGCCGTACATGCTGAGCAGCGACTGGCTGTGGCCCGCCCGCCGCCACTGCGCCAGCAGCTCCTCGACGCCCTGGGTCAGCGCGCAGGCGACGCGCTGCTCGGCGTAGTGACGGTGGAAGATGCCGTCCATGCGGTCCCACTCGGCCTCGGTGGGCAGCCGGCCCAGCAGACGCTCGTAGAACTTGGGAATCGGCACGCAGTACATCTCGCGGTACTGCTCCAGGGTGATCGGCGCCAGGTCGACCTCCGCGAAGGCCGCATTCGTCGCCCCGATGACCGCGTGGATGTCGTCGAGCAGTGTGCCGTTCCAGTCCCAGACCAGATGAGTGCGTTGCTTACCCGGAGTCGCCATGGAAGGAAAAATACTCGCCGGGTACGACATTCAGCCGATCAGGCCGGGGATCTCCTGGATCCCGAACCACAGCAGTTCGTGGTCCTCCGCACCGTCCACCGTGAACTGCGCGTCGTCGTCACCGAGGTCCGCCGCCCCCAGGGCGGCCGCTGCCGCCGCGACGTCCTTCTCGGCGTCATCCGCGTCCACATGCACGGCGGCGGCCTTCGACAGGACCACAGGGGCCGCGATGCGCACCTCTCCGAGCGATGCCGCGTCCAGGATGTGATCCGGGTCGGCGACGGCCGCCCCGTCCGCCACGTCGAGCGCGACGACCACCCGACGCCGGGGCTCGTCCGGCTTCCCGGCGATCATCCGCAGGGACGCGGAGGCGGCCCGGTTGAGCGCCGCGTACTCCAGCTCCTCGATGTCGTCCGAGACGTACCACTCGCGCAGCCCGGGAGTCACCGCATAGGCGGTCAGCGGCCCGGGACCGACCTCGCCCGCCCCGTGTGCCGCTGTGAGACCGGAGAGGGTCAGAGGGACGTACACACGCATGGCTGACCGCTTTCGTTGTCGACGACGTCCTCAGGATACGTGGGAGGTCCCCCATCGGGGTTCGCGAGCCGCCCCCTCCTGTCCACCCCGCAACGGCCGTCACCCCCGCCGGTCCCCTTGCGGCGCGGGGTCCGCCACCCGGATAGGTGATCTCTCGTGCGGCCCGTCCCGCGCAGGATGCGGGTTGCGGGCCGGGGGGCCGTCCCCGTAGAAGGTCCCCAACAGAAGTTACCGCCCGGTATCACTCGGTAGGCGACCGGGCTCCGGACAGCACGGGGGCTATGACCATGAACACGGACAAGACCAGGCCGGCCGGACGACGCGACCGGTCCGGGCACCGTACCGCCGCAGCGGGCACCCCACCGGCCACGGCAGCCACTGCGCCCGCACCAGTGGTTCGCCGAGCGCCTCCTCGCCGTCCTCAGCGGCCAGCGCCCGGTGCACTGGATGCTCGGCCACACGATCGGCGAGGCCTACGACCAGCTGGCCGAGCTCGCTCCGGGCGCCCCTCTCGGCGCGGGGAGCAGGCGCCCCGTCGTACGCACCTGCCACGGCACCCAGCCGGCCACCGGCGTCGTCGAGGCCTTCGCCAGCATCGCGACGGGAGAACAGGTGCGCGCCATGGCCTTCCGCCTGGAACAGGGCCCCGACCTCCGCTGGCGCTGCGCCGCGGTGGACCTCGGAGGCGAACGCCTCTCCGCCGTCGGATGACCCGCACCGGAACACGCCGGCCCGGCGACTGACGCCGCAACGGGCCGCCGCGGGACGCCACGACCCGCCCCCGACGCCCTGCGAGGCCGGGCAGCCACCGCGGGCCCACCGGGGCCGCCACGTGTCCGCGCGGGGCTCCACGGGGCCTTGACGGCCCGCCACGGACCCCGCACCCCTCACCGGCCCCGCAAGAGAAACGGGCCTGGGCCGGACACCACGTGGTGTCCGGCCCAGGCCCTTGGAACGATGAGCGCTACTTCTTGCGGCGACGCCCGCCGCCGCCACCGCTCTTCTGCGCCTTGCGGCGCTCCGCACGCGTCAGGCCGTCGCCCTCGGACCGGTCACTGTCTCCGTTGGAGAAGTCGCCCTCGACGATGCCGCCCTCCCCGTCCACCGTGGGAGCGGAGAAGTGCAGCCGGTCCGGACGCTGCGGGGCGTCCAGGCCCTTGGCCCGGATCTCCGGACGCGCGGTGGCCGCCACAGGAGCGTCCTGCTTCGAGAGCGAGGTCCGCTCCGCCGCATCCTGCACCGGAACCTCCTCGACCTGCTGCTCGACCTGGACCTCCAGGTTGAACAGGTAGCCGACGGACTCCTCCTTGATGCCCTCCATCATGGCGTTGAACATGTCGAAGCCCTCGCGCTGGTACTCGACCAGCGGGTCCTTCTGCGCCATGGCCCGCAGGCCGATGCCCTCCTGGAGATAGTCCATCTCGTAGAGGTGCTCACGCCACTTGCGGTCCAGGACGGACAGGACCACGCGCCGCTCCAGCTCGCGCATGATGTCCGAGCCGAGCGACTTCTCGCGCTCCTCGTACTGCTCGTGGATGTCGTCCTTGACCGACTCGGCGATGAAGTCGGCGGTGACCCCGGCCAGGTCACCCGCGGCGTCCTCGAGCTCGGCTACCGAGACCTTCACCGGGTAGAGCTGCTTGAAAGCACCCCACAGCCGGTCCAGGTCCCACTCCTCGGCGAAGCCCTCGGCGGTCTCCTGCCGGATGTAGTCGTCGATCGTGTCGTCCATGAAGTGACGGATCTGGTCCTGCAGGTCCTCGCCCTCCAGGACACGACGACGCTCGCCGTAGATGACCTCGCGCTGCCGGTTGAGCACCTCGTCGTACTTCAGGACGTTCTTACGCGTCTCGAAGTTCTGCTGCTCGACCTGCGACTGCGCGGAGGCGATCGCGCGGGTCACCATCTTGTTCTCGATCGGCACGTCGTCGGGAACGTTCGCCATCGACATGACGCGCTCGACCATCTGCGCCTTGAACAGCCGCATCAGGTCATCGCCCAGCGAGAGGTAGAACCGGGACTCGCCCGGGTCGCCCTGACGGCCGGAACGACCGCGCAGCTGGTTGTCGATGCGCCGCGACTCGTGCCGCTCGGTGCCCAGGACGTAGAGCCCGCCGAGCTCCTTGACCTCGTCGTGCTCGGCCTTGACGGCCTGCTCGGCCTTCTCCAGCGCGGCGGGCAGCGCCGCGGCCCACTCCTCGACGTGCTCGACGGGGTCGAGGCCACGCTGGCGCAGCTCCGCCTCCGCGAGGTCGTCGGGGTTGCCGCCGAGCTTGATGTCGGTGCCTCGTCCGGCCATGTTCGTGGCGACGGTGACGGCACCCTTACGGCCCGCCTGGGCGATGATCGGCGCTTCCCTGTCGTGCTGCTTGGCGTTCAGCACCTCGTGCTGGACACCCCGCTTGGAGAGCTGCTGCGAGAGGTACTCGGACTTCTCGACCGAGGTGGTGCCGACCAGGATCGGCTGCCCCTTCTCGTGCTTCTCGGCGATGTCGTCGACGACCGCCGCGAACTTCGCGACCTCGGTGCGGTAGATCAGGTCCGACTGGTCGGCACGGACCATCGGGCGGTTCGTCGGGATCGGCACGACGCCCAGCTTGTAGATCTGGTGGAACTCGGCGGCCTCGGTCATCGCCGTACCGGTCATGCCCGAGAGCTTGCCGTACAGGCGGAAGAAGTTCTGGAGGGTGATCGTGGCGAGGGTCTGGTTCTCGTCCTTGATGTCCACCCCTTCCTTCGCCTCGATGGCCTGGTGCATGCCCTCGTTGTAACGGCGGCCGGCGAGGATACGTCCGGTGTGCTCGTCGACGATCATGACTTCGCCGTCGATGACGACGTAGTCCTTGTCCTTCTTGAAGAGTTCCTTGGCCTTGATGGCGTTGTTGAGGTACCCGACGAGCGGCGTGTTCACCGACTCGTAGAGGTTGTCGATCCCGAGCCAGTCCTCGACCTTCGAGACACCGGGCTCATGGATGGCCACGGTCCGCTTCTTCTCGTCGACCTCGTAGTCGCCGGTCTCCTCGATGCCCTTCAGCGGGTTGCCCGCCTCACCCCTGGTGAGACGCGTGACCAGCTTGGCGAAGTCCCCGTACCACTTGGTGGCCTGGTCGGCCGGGCCGGAGATGATCAGCGGCGTACGGGCCTCGTCGACGAGGATCGAGTCGACCTCGTCGACGATCGCGAAGTTGTGGCCGCGCTGGACGAGCTCGTCCTGGGACCACGCCATGTTGTCGCGGAGGTAGTCGAAGCCGAACTCGTTGTTCGTGCCGTACGTGATGTCGCAGGCGTACTGCTCACGGCGCTGCGCCGGGGTCATGTTGGCGATGATGCAGCCGACATCGAGACCGAGGAACTTGTGGACCCGGCCCATCATCTCGGAGTCACGCTCGGCCAGGTAGTCGTTGACCGTGATCAGGTGCACTCCCTTGCCGGAGAGCGCGTTGAGATAAGCGGGCAGGGTGCCGACGAGGGTCTTGCCCTCACCGGTCTTCATCTCGGCCACGTAGCCGAGGTGCAGGGCGGCTCCGCCCATCATCTGAACGTCGTAGTGGCGCTGTCCGAGGACGCGCTTGGCGGCCTCACGGACGGTCGCGAATGCTTCGGGAAGCAGGTCGTCCAGGCTCTCGCCGTCCGCGTACCGTTCCTTGTACTCGTCGGTGAGCGCCCGCAGCTCGGCGTCGGAGAGGTTGACGAAGTCCTCTTCGATGGAGCTGACCTGGTCCGCGATGCGGTGCAGTTTGCGCAGGATCTTGCCTTCGCCTGCACGCATGAGCTTGTTGAAGACGGACACTGAGGCTGGTCTCCTTGCCGGTCGGGCCTGGCACTGGGTCGTGTAATGGACTCTGGCGCGGGCACGGCAGGTCGGCCCCACCGCAACGGCCATCGTAAGCGAGGACCCCGCCGCGCCGGGAGGGCTGCCACAGCGTTGCCCCCGCTGCACCCTTCCAGGACAACGGCCCAGAGGTACGGAAGGTGCCGGGAAGCCCCAAAAGTGCTCGCTTCCCGGGCGCCGGAACACCACAATCCCCGCATGGAACCGATCACCCTCACCACGGAACGCCTGGCCCTGCGGCCCTTCGGGCCCCAGGACGCGGACGGGGCGTACACCGCCTGCCAGGATCCGGACATCCAGCGGTGGACGGTCGTTCCCTCCCCGTACACCCGCGCCGACGCGGAGCTCTTCACCGGAAAACTCTCCCCGGCCGGCTGGCAGGAGGACTCGGCGTACAACTTCGCCGTGGTGCTGCGGGACGACGGACAGCTCGTCGGCGCCCTCGGCCTCAGCCGGCTGAGCCACCCGGGAACGTACGAGGTGGGCTACTGGACGGCCCGGGAGCACCGCGGCCTCGGCTTCACGACGGAAGCGGTCCTCGGCGGAGCCCACTGGGCCTTCACCGTCCTCGCAGCGGACCGCCTCGAATGGCGGGCCGAGGTCGGCAACGAACCGTCCCGGGCGGTCGCCCGGCGTGCGGGCTTCCGCATGGAGGGCGAACAGCGGTCCGCGCTGGTCAACAAGGGGATACGGCGCGACACATGGACCGGGTCACTGATCCCGGCAGATGTGGGACTGCCCGGCACCCAGCCGTACCTGCCGGCCCGTTCCTGAACCGCTCCAGCTCCGCGGTGGGAGCAGTCCCGAAGACCCGGGCGGGATGTCAGTGCGGCCCTCTAGGGTTCGATGCATGACGTCTGCGCCGCCTCCCGTCCTCGAACTCTCCGCCGACCAGGCGCGCCGGATCGCCCTGCGTGCCCAAGGCTTCCTGGGGGCTCCCGACCGCAGGGGCGGAGTGCCCGGGGTTCTGCGTCACCTCGGGGCCGTCCAGCTCGACACGATCTCGGTCCTGGCCCGCTCGCACGAGCTCGTGCCCTACGCGCGTCTCGGCGCCGTCGGCCGGCGCACGGTCGACGACGCGTACTGGTCGGGTGGCCGCTCGTTCGAGTACTGGTCGCACGCCGCATGCATCCTGCCGGTCGAGGAATGGCCGCACTTCGCGTTCCGCCGCCGCGCCTACCGCGCACGCCCCCACTGGAACCACGACCTGCCCGACGGGGCGTACGACACGGTGATCAAGCAGCTGCGTGCCGAGGGCCCGCTGACGGCGACCGAGCTCGGCGGCGCGAAGAACGGCGGGGAGTGGTGGGACTGGTCGGCTTCGAAGGTCGCCGTCGAACGGGCCCTGATGTACGGCGAGGTGGTGTGCACCCAGCGGCGCAGCTGGAAGCGCGTCTACGACCTGGCCGAGCGCGCGATTCCGGAGGCCCTGCTCCACGACGACCTGGACGACACCGAGTGCCTGCGCCGGCTGGTGGCCCTGGCGGGCCGTTCCCTGGGGGTCGGAACCCGGGCGGACATCGCCGACTACCACCGGCTCAAGGCCGAGCAGTTCGACGCCGTGGTGGCGAACTCGGGGCTGGTCCCGGTGTCGGTGCGGGGCTGGGCCAAGCCGGCTTGGGCAGCCCCGGAGGCACTGGCCTCCGAGCCCCGCGGACGGCACCGTACGACGCTTCTGTCGCCGTTCGACTCACTGATCTGGGAGCGGGCACGCACCGAGCGGATCTTCGGCTTCGCCCATCGTCTGGAGGCCTACGTGCCCAGGCCCAAGCGGATCCACGGCTACTTCGCGATGCCCCTGCTGGCAGGCGGCAGCCTGCGGGGCAGGGTCGACCCGGCACGCGAGGGCACCACACTGGTCGCCCGCCAGGTGTCGCTGGAGAGCAGGAAGACCGTGCCGCCCATGGCCGAGGCGCTCGTCGAAGCCGCTTCCTGGGTCGGCTGCACGGATGTCCGGCTGGAGCGGGTCGACGCCCCGGAACTGCGGGAGCCGCTCATGGCGGAAATCGCCCGCATTCTTGCGTGAGGTCCACGGGCGGCGGCCGGGCGCCGAGCGCTATCTGATCTCGAGGATCTTCTCCCGCATGGCATAGACCACTGCTTCCATCCGGGAGTGCAGCTGGAGCTTTTCCAGAATATTGCGGACGTGGTTCTTCACGGTGTTCTCGGAAATGAACAATTCCTTGGCGATATCGCGGTTGTTCATCCCCGTCGCCACGAGCTTGAGAACTTCGAGCTCCCGCTCCGTGAGCCGCGGCGCCGGGACCAGCCGGCGCTCGTCGGTGCGCTGAATCATCGACTTGAACTCGGTGAGCAGTTTGGAAGCCATCGACGGGCTGATCTGGGACTGCCCGTCCGCCACCGCGCGAATGGCCGTGGCCACCTCGTCGGTGGAGATCTCCTTGAGGAGATAGCCGGTGGCACCCGCCTTGATCGCCTCGTAGAGGTCGGCTTCCTCATCGCTGATCGTCAGCATGATGATCTTTGCACTGGGTGCCACCTCCTTGATGGAGGTGCATGCCTCGATGCCGCCGCGCTTGGGCATCCGTACGTCCATCAGCACGATGTCGGGCAGCAGGTCCGCGGCCTTGTCGACCGCCTCCGCGCCGTCACCCGCCTCGCCCACGACCTGGATGTCCTCCTCCTGAGCGAGGACGATCTCCAGACCTCTGCGGAACAGCGCATGGTCATCGACCACAAGAACCCGGATGGGTTCCTTGCGGGAACTGCCGTCGTCCGCACCGGCATCCGCACCGGCTGCGTCGTCGCCGGCGTTCGTATCACGCACGGGCCCGAAGGTGTCCGCCATCGTTCCTCCCCCTGAAGGCCACGGCCTGAGGTCACAGGCTGCCCGCCAACGGCACTTCGCAGAACACCGATTGGCTTTGGGAGGCCATGATTTCATGCCCGGGCGCCGGTGCGGTGATCCTGTCGTCGCACGCGGGTGCCCCCGGGGGCGCGCAAGCGCTTCCGGGGGCACCACGAAAGGGATGGCGTCAGCCGCCGAGCGCACCGCCCGCGCCGCCCGCTTCGTCAGAGGCGAGCGGGTCGGTCCTCAGATGAATGACACCGTAGTCGTAGGCGTGCCGTCGGTAGACGACACTGGGCTCCTTGGTCTCGGCGTCGACGAACAGGTAGAAGTCGTGCCCGACCAGCTCCATCTCGTAGAGCGCCTGGTCGAGCGTCATCGGTGCTGCGACGTGCGTCTTCTCGCGCACCACGAGCGGTCCCTCGCCCTGAACCTCGAGCGAACCGATCCTGGTGGTGGGCACGGCCGACGGCGTCTCCTCGGGGATCAGCTCGCCGTCCCCGTTGAACGATGCGGCGCCCGGCACGACCTCACCCACCTCGGATGCGGACAAGCGGCCGTTGCCTCGCCGGCTGTAGCGCTTGTCGTGCTCCTTGCGCAGTCGCGCGTCCAGCTTGTCGGTGGCCAGGTCCAGCGCAGCGTACGGGTCGCCGGCCGCAGCTTCCGCCCGGATGACCGGCCCGCGCGAGCGGAGCGTGATCTCCACCCGTGCCGCACGGTCGGCCTGACGGGGATTCGGCTCCTTGGACACCTCGACGTCGAGACTGATCACCTTGCCGTCGAACTTCTGGATCTTGTCCAGCTTCAGCTTCTCGGCCACGTGCTTGCGGAACCGCTCGGGCACCTCGGTCTTGCGGCCCTTGACGACGATGTCCACGCAGAACTCCGTTCCCGGATCGCTCCGCTTCAACGGCGGAGCATCTCCCTTTTGCACCAGGCCCCGGTGATCGCCGGAGCCTCGGACTCGGTGACTTCCACCTCCTCCTCCCCCGTCGGCGGGGTCTCCACCCCACCGAACTTCCGTGCTTCTGGCCTACCGGTGAGTTGTCTGCCCGAAACCTGGTGGTGCATTCATCGAGGTACGGCATTCACCGTTCCTCACAACCGAACATAGCCTGCCCACCACCGTGTCGGCACCCGCTACTCGCGCGTACCTCCGATCAGGGCCCTTTACCCACTCACTACCTGCAACGATGCAATTCTTCTGTCAGTTCCGGTTTAATTCGAAAGCAGACGGAGAAGCTGAGACAACCGCAGCCCGCAGGACGGGCGCAGCACCATGTCCGTCGCCTCCCGCCGCACGGACAGCGCGTGCCGCCTCCGTGAGGGACGCCCCCGTCGTGAGCAGGTCGTCCACGAGCACCACCCGACCACCCTGGAGCAGCCGCCGCCCACCGGCCACGACCTCCAGCGCACCTGCCAGATTCACCTGCCGCGCCCGGGCCCCGAGGCCCGCCTGGTCCGCCACCGCACGCCGCTGCCGCAGCACCGCGGCCACCCGTGCCGCAGTCCCCCCGCGCCGCAGCTCCGCCGCGGCGGCCAGTGCGATCCGCCGCCCGGGATCGTGACCGCGCACAGCCGTCGCCCGCCGCGCCGACGGTACGGGCACCAGCAGCAGGGGTCCCACTTCACCCGACTGCCCCGCCCCGGCCCTCACAGCGCCTGCCAGGGCCCCGCCGAGCGCCCTTGCGAGCCCGAGTGCCCCTCGCTCCTTGTGGGCCAGCAGCATCGCGCGTACCGCGTTCTCGTACGGCGCCGCGGCATGCACCACCGGGAGTCCCGCAGGCTCGGGATCGGGCCTCACACGCCGCGGGCCTGCGGCCAACGCCGCGGCACACTGCTCGCACAGCTCCGTGCGCGGCCTGCCGCAGCCACCGCAGGCCGCCGGAAGGACCAGCCCGGCGATCTCCCGCCACCATCCCCGCACGGCCCCACTGTGCCCGGGCCGCGAACACCCGGCCAGCCCTGTGGACAACGCCTGTGGACAACTCGGACAGGGCGCGGCCGGGAATCCGCCCGGCCCACGTGGTCAGCCCGGGTAGACCAGCGAGGACCCGTCCTTGAGGACCGTCTGCCAGTTGTCGCCGGGCGACAGCTTCACTATTCCGTCGACCTCGGTGTCCGCCATCAGCGGCAACTGCTCGTCGTCGGCGGCCGCGATCGCCGTCACCTGGTTCACACCGGGCAGGACACCGGAGGCCGACGTCGAACCGTCAGCCTGCACATAGCGGACCTGCTGGACACCGCCCTCCTCCCTGCCGACCACCACGAGGCGGCTGCGGCCCGACCAGGAAACGGCAGTCACATCGGCCAGCTGGGGCGCCGCCTGGCGCAGGTCCTGCACCGAGACCTGCTCGGCCTCCCCGGACCCGGTCCGCTCGACCCGCCCGATCTGCAGCGTCGTATGCCCGTCCTTGAACACCCTGAGGGCGATCCGAACCCCGTCGGCCGACATCCGCAGCGCTTCGATCCTCCCGCCGTCCAGGCCGGGCACCTCGACCTCCTGCGGTGCGCCCTCTCCGTCCGTCAGCCGCAGCAGTCTGGGGCCGGCCGGATCACGGTCGGCAACCCACAGATCGCCCCGGCCGTCCCAGCTCGGCGCGGACAGCCGGTCCTCGGCCTTCTTGGCCCGGCTGCTCACGACGGGCTCGGCCGGTTCGCTATCCGCGACGAGGGACGACACGTAGAGATCCTGCTGATCGGCCGAGACAGCGGCAGCCTGCTGTTCGTCCCGGGCCACGCCGACGGCGCTCATCGCCACCGTCCCGGCACCGAACGGACCGATCACCGGCTCCGGGTCACCGCTGCCCTTGTTGGCCCCGGGGAGGTGCTGCACATGCCCCTTGTCGTCCACGAAGTACTGGCTGTCGGGGGGACCGGAGGAGTCGTCCGAAGCGAACTCGTCGGCCTCGTCCGCCCCGAGGGAGCACAGCGGGCCCCGCCCGCCCTGGAGCTCGACCTGACCGACCCGCGCGGACGTCAGGTCCCTCAAGGTGAAGAGCACCTGGGCCGCCATCATCCGGCAGGCACCCTGGCCGACCTTGTCGGCCTTCTTGTTGAGCGGCACCTTCAGGACGTTCTGGTCGTCGGGCGCGAGCGAAGTGACCCCGCGCTTCAGTGCCGTACCGGTGGGGAAGCGGGAATCGACGACCGGCCTCAACCAGTTGGACGGCCCCTCGAGCAGCGTCCGGACGGTCTGGGTCGCCGTGTCCATCCGCGTGACCGGATCCGTCCGGTTCCTCACGTAGACGGGGTCGGCGACCAGTGCGGAGTCGCCGTCCGCCCGCCCGGCGGCGAAGTAGTACTTGTTCACGGACCGGTAGAGCCGCTTGAAGTCGGACTGCCCGAGCACCAGACCGTCCGGCACGATGTCGATGCGCCACTCCTGCTTGCCGTCCGCCCCCTTCTGGCGCACCAGGTGCAGCATCTGGGAGTAGTCCGTCGGCGCGAGCGGCCGGTAGGAACTCTGCGCGTCAACGGCTGCCACCTGCGTGCCCGTGAGGGTGTAGGTGGTCTCCGCGCTCCTGCGCTCCTTGTCGTGGAGCGAGGGACCGTTCCGGTTGGGTGCCTTGGCGAGCACCGTGGTGCCGTAGCTGGGCTTCCAGGTGCGGGCCGCCTCCTCGGTCAGGTACTTGCGGGTCGTCCTGAAATCGGGGTCGTCGCTCGTCATCGACTCCAGGAAGCCGTCGACGACCTCGAGGGGCGCTGCGCCCTCCCTCGGCGGCACGGCGTACACCTGCACCTGGGAATCACCCGGCTGCGAGGCATCGACCGCCTTGACGTCACCGGTGACCGGCATCGCTCCGCACGCGGACAGGACCACGATGCCGCAGCCCAGCAGCGCGGAAACCCGCACCGCACGTCCATGCCCACCCCGGCGGCGGTCAGTTTCCACGAGTCGTGTCCTCCTGGTCCGGATCCTTAGTCTCCTGGCCGCCCCCGCCCGGCCGCTCGCCGGCCGGACGCGACACCACGCGTGCACCACTGCCCGGCAGGGCCGCCGGATGCACCGAAACGGGAGCCGGACGCGGCGCCACCGGGGCGCGCGCCGTCACGGGCAGCCGCGACCGCGCAGTGGACCCGGTCTGGTTCGGTACGGACATCAACCGGTGGTCGGCCGCCGGCGGGGCCGCATCGGCCCGTTCGCGGTTCTCCCGGTTGCGACGCGAGTCCTCCGGCTCCAGCGGTATCGGCGACCCGCGCAGCGGCTCGTCCGCGGTGCGGGGCAGGGTGAGGCGGAACTGCGAACCGCCACCGGGCTCGCCCCATGCCTGCAGCCAGCCGCCGTGCAGCCGTGCGTCCTCGACGGCGATCGAAAGGCCCAGTCCGGTCCCTCCGGTCGTCCGGGCACGGGCCGGATCGGCCCGCCAGAAGCGATTGAAGACCCGGGTCGCCTCGCCCGGCTTGAGCCCCACCCCGTAGTCCCGGACGGCCACGGCCACGGCACCCTGGGCAACCCCCATGCGCACCACGACGTCCCGGCCCTCGCCGTGCTCGACGGCGTTGACGACAAGGTTGCGCAGAACCCGTTCGACACGGCGCGCATCCGCCTCGGCCACCACCGGCTGCTCGTCGCCGATGACCCTGATGCGGCTGCCCTTGCGCTCGGCCAGCGGCTCGGCGCCGCCGATCACGCGCCGTACGACCGCACGCAGATCTATCGGTTCGGCTTCCAGAGCCGCGGCACCCGCGTCGAACCTGCTGATCTCCAGCAGGTCGGACAGGAGCGACTCGAAACGGTCGAGCTGGTCACCCAGCAGCTCCGCGGAACGCGCGGTCACCGGATCGAAGTCGACACGCGCGTCGTGAATGACGTCGGCCGCCATCCGCACGGTGGTCAACGGGGTCCGCAGCTCATGACTCACGTCCGAGACGAAACGCCGCTGCATCCTGGAGAGCTCCTCCAGCTGCTGGATCTTCAGCTGCAGGTTCTGCGCCATCTTGTTGAAGGCCTCACCGAGCCGGGCGATGTCGTCCTCGCCGGTGACCTTCATCCGTTCCTGGAGCCGGCCGGCGGAGAGCCGCTCGGCGATCCCCGCGGCCATGCGCACAGGGGTGACGACCTGGCGTACGACGAACCAGGCGATGCCCCCCAGCAGCACGACCACGAACAGACCCGCGGTGGCCAGAGTCGTCGTGACCAGCGTCAGCGACTTCTCCTCCTGCGTGAGCGGGAAGAGGTAGTACAGCTCGTACGGATTGTGGTCGATGTCGTAGAGCCGCTTGCCCACGACGAGTCCGGGCTGCGGATCCTTGCCGTACGAGTAGCGGATCAGGGAATACGTCTGGAACGCCCCGGGCCCCTTGCCCACGGCCTCGCGCAGACTCTGCGGCACGCTGGACGCCTCCACGCTGCCCGAGCCGCGCGGTGCCCGGCTGGTCGCGCTCTGCGCAGGGGAATCGGCACTGAGCGCCACCACGTTGAAGGCGTTCGTGCCACCGCTGGCGAGCTGATCGACCAGCTCGGTACGCCATGAGGTGTTGGCTGTCATGCCGTCGGCGCCCTCGTCGCCCTGACCACCCGGGACGAGCGGCGCGTTCGCGTTCGCCTGGGCGGCCGCGAACCCGCCGGCCGCCTGTGTCTGCGCCGCCTTGCCCTTCGCGTCGAGCAGGCCGTTGCGGACCTGCCCGATCACGACGAAGCCCAGCAGCAGCACCACGGCGATCGACATCAGCAGGGTGCCGGCGACGACCCGCAACTGCAGGTTGCGCCGCCACAGCCGCACGGCGGGCAGCAGCGGACGCCGGATCCACCGCATCAGGAGACGCAGCACGGGACCACCGGGCGTCCGGTCCTGGAACAACCGGCCGCCCTGCCTGAACCGGCTGTACCGGGATGACCTCCGTGCCGGACCGGCAGCCCGCTCCGTACGGACTCCCGGCCCCCCGGGTTTCGGAGCAGCACTGCCCAGGGTCATGTCAGCTCGGTCCGGCCTTGTAACCGACACCGCGGACGGTCACAACGATCTCCGGACGCTCCGGGTCCTTCTCGACCTTGGAGCGCAGCCGCTGGACATGCACATTCACCAGACGGGTGTCGGCGGCGTGGCGGTAGCCCCACACCTGCTCGAGCAGTACCTCGCGGGTGAAGACCTGCCACGGCTTGCGGGCGAGCGCGACCAGCAGGTCGAACTCCAGCGGGGTGAGGGCGATCGACTGCCCCTCCCGCTTCACCGAGTGACCGGCCACGTCGATGACCAGGTCCCCGATCGCCAGCTGCTCCGGCGCGGGCTCTTCGGACCTCCGCAAACGTGCCCTGATCCGGGCCACCAACTCCTTCGGTTTGAACGGCTTGACGATGTAGTCGTCGGCCCCGGATTCCAGGCCCACCACCACATCGACCGTGTCGCTCTTGGCAGTGAGCATGACGATCGGCACACCCGACTCGGCCCTGATCAGCCGACAGACCTCGATGCCGTCCCGTCCGGGCAGCATGAGGTCCAGCAGCACCAGGTCCGGCTTGGCCTCACGAAATGCAGCCAGTGCCTTGTCGCCGTCCGCTACGAACGACGGTTCGAAACCTTCTCCCCGCAGCACAATGCCGAGCATCTCGGCCAGTGCGGTGTCGTCGTCGACGACAAGGACGCGTCCCTTCATAAACGACATCATCCCATTAGCTAATCGTTACCTGCGATGACCTGGCACACAGCTCTGCCAGTCCGACCCCCGTTACCGGGGAAATAATGCCCTCCTCCGTGACGATCGCCGTGACCAGTTCGGGCGGCGTGATGTCGAATGCGGGGTTGTACGCCTTGGTTCCCGGGGGTGCCACCGACTGCCCGCCCCCCTCACCCTCGGCCGAGACATTGCGTCGCGATGTGAGCTCCGTCACTTCTACCGCAGAACGCTGCTCGACAACTATGGATGTGCCGTCTGCGGTGTCCAGATCGACCGTCGTGGTCGGCGCCACGACGATGAACGGCACATGGTGGTACTTGGCAAGCACCGCCAACGGATAACTCCCCACCTTGTTGGCCACCGAGCCGTCCGCGGCAATGCGGTCCGCCCCGATGAGTACGGCATCCACCTCCCCCGCGGCAAACAGCGAACCCGCCGCGTTGTCGGTGAGCAAGCTGTACGGCATGCCGTTGCGTGCCGCTTCGAACGCCGTCAGCCTGGCTCCCTGGAGCAGCGGACGGGTCTCGTCCACCCACAGCCGCCGCAGGCTACCCGCCCGGTGTGCCCCCAGAGCCACCGCGAAGGCCGTGCCCTCGCCCCCCGACACGAGCGCCCCCGTGTTGCAGTGGGTCAGCAGCCGATGACCACCGTCGGGCAGGAGCTCCGCCAGCAGCTCCAGGCCGTACTGCGCCATACGCCTGCTGGCGGCCGCGTCCTGCCGGTGCAGGGCCCGCGCCTCCGCCAGGGCGGCCCCGGCGGCCTCCTGGGGACCGGCACCGTTCCCGACAGCCGTCCCGTGCACCCGGGCCACACGCCGCGCCCCGTACCCGAGATTGACCGCGGTGGGCCGCGCCGCCTCCAGCAGCTCCGCGGCCCGCACCACGTCGTCACCCCGGGCAGCGGCCAGTGCCACGCCATAGCCACCGGCAATGCCCAGCAGGGGCGCACCGCGCACCGCCAGCGTCCGGATCGCCCGGACCAGCTCGGGCACATCGGCGCACACCAGCTCGACCTCCTCCGACGGCAGCCGGGTCTGGTCGAGGAGGACCACCGCGGGACCTTCCGGTGGCTCGTCCCAACGGAGTACGGAGAGGGCCGGAGGCTCGATGCCCGCCGGCGATTGCGCGTCCTGATCAGCCATCTGCCCAGTCTGCCCGCTGAGCCGCCCGCACACGAAGGCGAGAAGGAGATACAGCGCCCGGCCCGCACCGGAGCAACGCGTGGCACGATGGCTGCCAACCTGCCGCCCCGATGAGCGGTCAGGACCGTGAAGGAGCGACAATGAACGACTCTCCGGGCTGGGCTACGCCCGGATCTGCACCCTCCGACGGCCAGGAGGCGGGCATCCCCCGGCCTTCTTCGCCCGTCGACGGAAGCGGCCCCGGCGGACAGTGGTCCCCTGCACAGCCGCCTCCGGGGCAGTGGTCCCCACCGAGCGCTCCCGGCAGCGGTCCGGGCACACCCCCGCCCGCCCCGGGCTGGGGCGGCACGCCCCCGCAGGCTCCTGGCCCCGGATGGGGCGGTCAGCCCATGGCGGCGAAGCCCGGCGTCATCCCTCTCCGCCCCCTGGGCGTCGGAGAGATCCTCGACGGCGCCGTGTCCACCATGCGTGCCAACTGGCGCACCGTGCTGGGCATCAGCCTCACCGTCTCCGTGATCTCCGAGATCGCCGTCATCCTCCTGCAGCGCTACGTCCTGCCGGAACCGAAGTCGGTCGACTCGAACGCCGTCGGGGCCGAGGCCATCCGCCAGGCCGCCGACTCGGCGCAGTCGAGCCTGCTCACCAGCGCACCGGCCACGCTCATCTCGATGATCGCCACGCTCTTCATCACCTCGGTGCTCACCGTGGTGATCAGCCGCTCCGTGCTCGGCCGCAAGGCGACGCTCTCCGACGCCTGGGCCGAGGCCCGGCCCCGGCTCCTTCCGCTCCTCGGGCTGACGCTGCTGATGAGTCTGATGAGCGCCGCCGTGATGACGGTGGGACTGCTTCCCGGCATGCTGCTGGGTGGCGGCGCCGGGATCGCCCTCGCCTTCGTCGGCTTCGTCGCCGCCTGCGTCGTCGTCGTGTGGCTGATGGTCCGCTTCTCGCTCGCCCCACCGGCGCTGATGCTGGAGCGGCAGTCCGTCCTGACCTCGCTGCGCCGTTCGGCGAAGCTGGTCAGGGGCACCTGGTGGCGGACGTTCGGCATTCTCGCTCTCACGTACCTGCTGGTCATGGTCGTCGCCCTCATCATCGTGATCCCGTTCGGCATCATCGCCGTGACCGTGGACAGCGACGGCCTGAGCGAGTTCCTCAACAGCAGCTCCACCGATTTCGGCTGGCCCTTCCTCATCATCACGGGCATCGGTGAAGTGATCATCTCGACGCTCACCTACCCGTTCACCGCAGGAGTGATCGCCCTCCTCTACGTCGACCAGCGCATCCGCCGCGAAGCGCTCGACCTCGACCTCGCCCGGGCCGCGGGCGTTCCCGGCTACGACACTCCCAGGAGCTGATGCGGTGACGGGGGCGGGGGGCACCACAGCAGCACAGAGGCTCATCCGGGCGGGCGAGGACATACCCGTGGACATCCCACGCGTCCCCGCCCGCGAAGCGGCACAGGACGAACTGTCCGACCCGATGTACCACGAACACGATCCGAACCTTCTCCAGCGCGCACTCGACCGCTTCTGGGAGTGGGTCGGCGACCTCTTCGACGGCGCCACCGGATCCGCGCCGGGCGGCCCGCTCGGGCTCGTCGTCATCGCCCTCGTGGTCATCGCCCTGGGAGCGGCCCTCTGGTGGCGGCTCGGCACACCCCGGCGCACCGTCCGTCCGTCGGACGCCCTGTTCGGCAGCAGCGCCCGCAGCGCGGCAGAGCACCGCACCTCAGCCGAGGCGCACGCGGAGGCCCACCGCTGGACCGAAGCCGTCCAGGAACGCATGCGAGCAGTCGTCCGCTCCCTGGAGGACCGGGCCGTACTCGACCCGCGACCGGGCCGCACCGCCGACGAGGCAGCCGCCGACGCGGGCAGGCTCCTGCCCGCCCACGCCACCCGGCTCCGTACCGCCGCCCGGGTCTTCGACGACGTCACATACGGGGGCCGTACGGCGGACCGGGCCGCGTACCTGAACGTGTGCGCCCTCGACCAGGACCTCGAGGACACCAAACCCCTGCTGACCGCTCCCGCGACACCAGGGGCAGCCGGATGACCGAGACCACCACCATCGCCACCACCTCCGCCTCCCGCACACCGCACCAGATCTGGCTCCGGGTCCGAGGCCTGCTCCTCGCCCTCCTCATTCTCGTCGTCGCGGGGATCACCTTCGCCGCACTCCGCTCCGGCGACCAGCACGGCCGCCTCGATCCCCGCTCCGCGGACCCGTACGGCAGCCGGGCGGTCGCCGAACTCCTCAAGGACCGTGGTGTCTCCGTCAGCGTCGTCACCACGCTCGACGAGGCCACCGGCGCAGCAGGACCCGACACCACCCTCCTCGTCGCCGGCCCCAACGTGCTGACCACGTACCAGCAGCACCGGCTCCGGACGGCGACCGGTGACGCCGCGGGCCGCACCGTCCTCGTCGCCCCCGGCCCACCGTCCGTTGCCCGGCTCGCCCCCGGAGTACGGGCGGTTGCCGCAAGCCGGGTGACCCCACGCCCGCCGGACTGCGAACTCCCGGCCGCACGCACGTCCGGAACAGCCGACACGGGAGGCATCCGCTACACGACGGACGCCGACGGAGCCACCGCCTGCTACCCGGACGACGGGCTCCCCACCCTTCTGCTCCTCCCTGACAGGGGGACCGGCGACACCGTCCTGCTCGGCTCCCCCGACATCCTCCACAACGACCGTCTCGACCAGGAGGGCAACGCCTCCCTCGCTCTCCAACTCCTCGGCTCCCGACCGCATCTCGTCTGGTACCTCCCCTCGCTCACTGATCCCTCCGCCTCCGAAGGCCATACGGGCGACGGCGCTGACGGCGGAAGCGAGGACGGCGAGACCGAGTCGGCCGGCGAGAGCGGGTTCATCGACCTCATCCCCTCCGGCTGGCTCTGGGGAACGCTCCAACTGGCCGTCGCCGCCGTCCTCGCGGCCGTCTGGCGTGCTCGGCGACTGGGCCCCCTGGTCACCGAACGGCTGCCCGTGGCCATCAGGGCCTCCGAGTCCACCGAGGGCAGGGCCCGCCTCTACCGCAAGGCGAACGCCCGCGACCGGGCCGCCGACGCCCTGCGCTCCGCCACCCGCAACCGCATCGCTCCACTCCTCGGGGTGTCCTCCCGCGACACCGACTCCCCCGAGGTCCTCCTGCCTGCCGTCTCCGCGCGTCTCACCACCACGGACAGCGATCTCCGCACCCTGCTCTTCGGGCCGGCCCCGGCCGACGACACCGCACTTGTTCTTCTGACCGCCCAACTCGACGCCCTCGAAAGAGAGGTACGCACTTCATGAGCGCCCCGACCCCGGAGCCCGACGAGCCTGCGGCACCCGCAGGGACCCTTGTGGCCCCCGTGATTTCCGACAGCGCCCGCGCATCCCTGGAAGCTCTGCGTTCCGAGATCGCCAAGGCCGTGGTCGGCCAGGACCCCGCCGTCACCGGACTCGTGGTCGCGCTGCTCTGCCGAGGCCATGTCCTGCTCGAAGGCGTCCCCGGAGTCGCCAAGACCCTCCTGGTGCGCGCCCTCGCCGCCTCTCTCGAACTGGACACCAAACGCGTACAGTTCACGCCCGACCTCATGCCGAGTGATGTCACGGGCTCACTCGTCTACGACGCCCGCACCGCCGAATTCTCCTTCCAGCCCGGCCCCGTGTTCACCAATCTCCTGCTCGCCGACGAGATCAACCGCACCCCTCCCAAGACACAGTCCTCCCTTCTGGAGGCCATGGAGGAACGCCAGGTCACCGTCGACGGCACCCCTCGTGCGCTGCCCGACCCCTTCCTCGTCGCGGCCACCCAGAACCCCGTCGAATACGAGGGCACCTACCCTTTGCCCGAAGCCCAGTTGGACCGGTTCCTCCTGAAGCTGACCGTGCCCCTGCCGTCACGTGACGACGAGATCAGCGTCCTGACGCGTCATGCCGACGGGTTCAATCCGCGCGACCTCAAGGCAGCAGGCATACGACCCGTCGCCGGCCCCGCAGATCTGGAAGCCGCCCGCTCCGCCGTCGCCAAGACCACGGTCTCCCCCGAGATCGCCGCCTACGTCGTGGATATCTGCCGTGCCACTCGTGAATCCCCCTCGCTCACCCTCGGGGCCTCCCCCCGAGGAGCCACCGCGCTGCTCTCCACAGCGCGCGCCTGGGCCTGGCTCACCGGCCGGGACTACGTCATCCCTGACGATGTGAAAGCCCTGGCCCTCCCCACACTCCGTCACCGCATCCAGCTGCGGCCGGAAGCGGAAATGGAAGGAGTCACCGCCGACTCCGTCATCACCGCTGTCCTCGCCCACGTCCCCGTCCCCCGATGAGGCGGTGACCATGGCCCTCACCGGACGAACCGCATTGCTGGCCGCCTTGGGGTCACTCCCCGTAGGCATCCTTGCCCCAAGTTGGACAGGCATGCTCGCGGTCAACGCCCCTCTCTCCTTGGCAATTCTGTGCGACTACGCCCTGGCCGCGCCAGTGCGTACGCTCCAGTTCACCCGATCCGGTGATACATCCGTTCGACTCGGTGACAAGGCAGAAGTACAACTCACCGTAACCAATCCCTCGCGTCGCCGACTTCGCGCGCACCTCCGCGACGCCTGGCCTCCGAGCGCCTGGAGTACCGAAGCCGAACAGTCTTCATCCCGGCACGCGTTCACCGTTCCCGCCGGTGAGCGGCGTCGTCTGACCACGTTCCTCCGCCCATCCCGTCGTGGCGACCGCCGGGCAGAGCGCGTCACGATCCGCTCCTTCGGGCCGCTGGGACTGGCAGCACGACAAGGGAATCACCACGTCCCGTGGACGGTCCGGGTCCTGCCTCCCTTCACCAGCCGACGGCACCTGCCTTCGCGGCTCGCCAGGCTCCGCGAACTCGACGGCCGCACCAGCGTGCTCACCCGGGGTCAGGGCACCGAGTTCGACAGCCTGCGCGCATACGTGCCGGGAGACGACACCCGGTCCATCGACTGGCGGGCCACCGCACGCCAGTCCGCTGTCGCCGTGCGCACCTGGCGCCCCGAGCGCGACCGCCACATCCTGATCGTCCTCGACACCGGTCGCACATCAGCCGGACGCGTGGGCGATGTACCCCGTCTCGATGCGGCCATGGACGCGACGCTGCTCCTCACTGCCCTGGCCACACGTGCGGGCGACCGAGTGAACCTCCTCGCCTACGACCGGCGGATCCGCGCCCAGGTCGTGGGCAGGGCAGCCGGCGGCGACGTCCTGTCGGCGATCGTCAACGCCATGGTTCCGCTGGAACCCGAGCTCGTGGAGACGGACGCCCGTGGCATGAGCACAGCCGCGCTCGCGAGTGCCCCTCGGCGCTCCCTGATCGTCCTGCTGACGAGCCTGGACTCCGCGCCCATCGAGGAAGGCCTGCTCCCGGTGCTCCCTCAGCTCACCCAGCGGCACACGGTCCTGGTAGCCGCCGTCGCGGATCCCCGTATCGAAGCGATGACTCGCGCCAGGGGCACAGTGGACGCGGTGTACGACGCCGCAGCCGGCACCCGTACTCAGGCTCAGCGCCGCAGGACGGCGGATCAGCTTCGCCGTCATGGCGTCGTGGTCGTCGATGCCACTCCGGATGCGCTCGCACCGGCGCTGGCTGACGCCTACCTCGCGCTCAAGGCCGGCGGCCGGCTTTAGCGCAGTGCCCGTGCGGTACTGCGGCCCGTAAAGGGTCGCGAACGGGCTCTGAACGCAGAAAAGCCCCGTGCCACAAGGGCACGGGGCTTTCCCGGAATAATTGTTCGGCGGCGTCCTACTCTCCCACAGGGTCCCCCCTGCAGTACCATCGGCGCTGAAAGGCTTAGCTTCCGGGTTCGGAATGTAACCGGGCGTTTCCCTAACGCAATGACCACCGAAACACTATGAAATTAACCAACACCGGATGAAAACACGGCCGTTCGTTATTTCAGAACTAACACAGTGGACGCGAGCAACTGAGGACAAGCCCTCGGCCTATTAGTACCAGTCAGCTCCACCCGTTACCGGGCTTCCACATCTGGCCTATCAACCCAGTCGTCTACTGGGAGCCTTAACCACTCAAGGTGGTGGGAATACTCATCTCGAAGCAGGCTTCCCGCTTAGATGCTTTCAGCGGTTATCCTTTCCGAACGTAGCCAACCAGCCATGCCCTTGGCAGGACAACTGGCACACCAGAGGTTCGTCCGTCCCGGTCCTCTCGTACTAGGGACAGCCCTTCTCAATATTCCTACGCGCACAGCGGATAGGGACCGAACTGTCTCACGACGTTCTAAACCCAGCTCGCGTACCGCTTTAATGGGCGAACAGCCCAACCCTTGGGACCGACTCCAGCCCCAGGATGCGACGAGCCGACATCGAGGTGCCAAACCATCCCGTCGATATGGACTCTTGGGGAAGATCAGCCTGTTATCCCCGGGGTACCTTTTATCCGTTGAGCGACAGCGCTTCCACAAGCCACTGCCGGATCACTAGTCCCGACTTTCGTCCCTGCTCGACCCGTCGGTCTCACAGTCAAGCTCCCTTGTGCACTTACACTCAACACCTGATTGCCAACCAGGCTGAGGGAACCTTTGGGCGCCTCCGTTACTCTTTAGGAGGCAACCGCCCCAGTTAAACTACCCATCAGACACTGTCCCTGATCCGGATCACGGACCTAGGTTAGACATCCAGCACGACCAGAGTGGTATTTCAACGACGACTCCACAACCACTGGCGTGGCCGCTTCAAAGTCTCCCACCTATCCTACACAAGCCGAACCGAACACCAATATCAAACTATAGTAAAGGTCCCGGGGTCTTTCCGTCCTGCTGCGCGAAACGAGCATCTTTACTCGTAGTGCAATTTCACCGGGCCTATGGTTGAGACAGTCGAGAAGTCGTTACGCCATTCGTGCAGGTCGGAACTTACCCGACAAGGAATTTCGCTACCTTAGGATGGTTATAGTTACCACCGCCGTTTACTGGCGCTTAAGTTCTCAGCTTCGCACACCCGAAAGTGCACTAACCGGTCCCCTTAACGTTCCAGCACCGGGCAGGCGTCAGTCCGTATACATCGCCTTACGGCTTCGCACGGACCTGTGTTTTTAGTAAACAGTCGCTTCTCGCTGGTCTCTGCGGCCACCCCCAGCTCAGGAAGCAAGTTCCCTCACCAGTGATGGCCCCCCTTCTCCCGAAGTTACGGGGGCATTTTGCCGAGTTCCTTAACCATAGTTCACCCGAACGCCTCGGTATTCTCTACCTGACTACCTGAGTCGGTTTAGGGTACGGGCCGCCATGAAACTCGCTAGAGGCTTTTCTCGACAGCATAGGATCATCCACTTCACCACAATCGGCTCGGCATCAGGTCTCAGCCTTAATGTGTGACGGATTTACCTGCCACACGGCCTACACCCTTACCCCGGGACTACCACCGCCCGGGCTGGACTACCTTCCTGCGTCACCCCATCGCTTACCTAATACAAGTCTGGTTCATCGGCTCCACCACTACCCTCAACTCCGAAGAGATCGGGCCGGCTTCACGGACTTAGCATCGCCTGATTCAGTATTGGGCGTTTCAAAGCGGGTACCGGAATATCAACCGGTTGTCCATCGACTACGCCTGTCGGCCTCGCCTTAGGTCCCGACTTACCCTGGGCAGATCAGCTTGACCCAGGAACCCTTAGTCAATCGGCGCACACGTTTCTCACGTGTGTATCGCTACTCATGCCTGCATTCTCACTCGTGAACCGTCCACAACTCGCTTCCGCGGCTGCTTCACCCGGCACACGACGCTCCCCTACCCATCCCAGCCCCCGTTGGGGGTATGTGCTGGAATGACACGACTTCGGCGGTACGCTTGAGCCCCGCTACATTGTCGGCGCGGAATCACTTGACCAGTGAGCTATTACGCACTCTTTCAAGGGTGGCTGCTTCTAAGCCAACCTCCTGGTTGTCTCTGCGACTCCACATCCTTTCCCACTTAGCGTACGCTTAGGGGCCTTAGTCGATGCTCTGGGCTGTTTCCCTCTCGACCATGGAGCTTATCCCCCACAGTCTCACTGCCGTGCTCTCACTTACCGGCATTCGGAGTTTGGCTAAGGTCAGTAACCCGGTAGGGCCCATCGCCTATCCAGTGCTCTACCTCCGGCAAGAAACACACGACGCTGCACCTAAATGCATTTCGGGGAGAACCAGCTATCACGGAGTTTGATTGGCCTTTCACCCCTAACCACAGGTCATCCCCCAGGTTTTCAACCCTGGTGGGTTCGGTCCTCCACGAAGTCTTACCTCCGCTTCAACCTGCCCATGGCTAGATCACTCCGCTTCGGGTCTTGAGCGCGCTACTAAATCGCCCTATTCGGACTCGCTTTCGCTACGGCTTCCCCACACGGGTTAACCTCGCAACACACCGCAAACTCGCAGGCTCATTCTTCAAAAGGCACGCAGTCACGACTGCATGTGCAAGCACATACAGCGACGCTCCCACGGCTTGTAGGCACACGGTTTCAGGTACTATTTCACTCCGCTCCCGCGGTACTTTTCACCATTCCCTCACGGTACTATCCGCTATCGGTCACCAGGGAATATTTAGGCTTAGCGGGTGGTCCCGCCAGATTCACACGGGATTTCTCGGGCCCCGTGCTACTTGGGTGTCTCTTAAACGAGCCGTTGATGTTTCAGCTACGGGGGTCTTACCCTCTACGCCGGACCTTTCGCATGTCCTTCGCCTACACCAACGGTTTCTGACTCGTCTCACAGTCGGCAGACCATGAAAAAGAGATCCCACAACCCCGCATGCGCAACCCCTGCCGGGTATCACACGCATACGGTTTGGCCTCATCCAGTTTCGCTCGCCACTACTCCCGGAATCACGGTTGTTTTCTCTTCCTGCGGGTACTGAGATGTTTCACTTCCCCGCGTTCCCTCCACACTGCCTATGTGTTCAGCAGTGGGTGACAGCCCATGACGACTGCCGGGTTTCCCCATTCGGAAACCCCCGGATCAAAGCTTGGTTGACAGCTCCCCGGGGACTATCGTGGCCTCCCACGTCCTTCATCGGTTCCTGGTGCCAAGGCATCCACCGTGCGCCCTTAAAAACTTGGCCACAGATGCTCGCGTCCACTGTGCAGTTCTCAAACAACGACCAGCCACCCATCACCCCGTTCCGAAGAACGAGTGCACTGGGGCCGGCAACCGAAGGCAGCCTTACGGCCATACCTTCAGATACCCAACAGCGTGCCCGACCCGACCGATCCCTCTCACTTTCCACGCCGAAGCAGTACTCGCAAAAACAACCTGTCGTGCCGAATAGTCAACGTTCCACCCATGAGCAACCACCGTCGAACATTTGCCGACGAAATGGTCTCTGGATTCCCCGAAGAGAACCTAGATGCTCCTTAGAAAGGAGGTGATCCAGCCGCACCTTCCGGTACGGCTACCTTGTTACGACTTCGTCCCAATCGCCAGTCCCACCTTCGACAGCTCCCTCCCACAAGGGGTTGGGCCACCGGCTTCGGGTGTTACCGACTTTCGTGACGTGACGGGCGGTGTGTACAAGGCCCGGGAACGTATTCACCGCAGCAATGCTGATCTGCGATTACTAGCAACTCCGACTTCATGGGGTCGAGTTGCAGACCCCAATCCGAACTGAGACCGGCTTTTTGAGATTCGCTCCGCCTCGCGGCATCGCAGCTCATTGTACCGGCCATTGTAGCACGTGTGCAGCCCAAGACATAAGGGGCATGATGACTTGACGTCGTCCCCACCTTCCTCCGAGTTGACCCCGGCAGTCTCCTGTGAGTCCCCATCACCCCGAAGGGCATGCTGGCAACACAGAACAAGGGTTGCGCTCGTTGCGGGACTTAACCCAACATCTCACGACACGAGCTGACGACAGCCATGCACCACCTGTATACCGACCACAAGGGGGGCACCATCTCTGATGCTTTCCGGTATATGTCAAGCCTTGGTAAGGTTCTTCGCGTTGCGTCGAATTAAGCCACATGCTCCGCTGCTTGTGCGGGCCCCCGTCAATTCCTTTGAGTTTTAGCCTTGCGGCCGTACTCCCCAGGCGGGGAACTTAATGCGTTAGCTGCGGCACCGACGACGTGGAATGTCGCCAACACCTAGTTCCCAACGTTTACGGCGTGGACTACCAGGGTATCTAATCCTGTTCGCTCCCCACGCTTTCGCTCCTCAGCGTCAGTAATGGCCCAGAGATCCGCCTTCGCCACCGGTGTTCCTCCTGATATCTGCGCATTTCACCGCTACACCAGGAATTCCGATCTCCCCTACCACACTCTAGCTAGCCCGTATCGAATGCAGACTCGGGGTTAAGCCCCGAGCTTTCACATCCGACGTGACAAGCCGCCTACGAGCTCTTTACGCCCAATAATTCCGGACAACGCTCGCACCCTACGTATTACCGCGGCTGCTGGCACGTAGTTAGCCGGTGCTTCTTCTGCAGGTACCGTCACTTGCGCTTCTTCCCTGCTGAAAGAGGTTTACAACCCGAAGGCCGTCATCCCTCACGCGGCGTCGCTGCATCAGGCTTTCGCCCATTGTGCAATATTCCCCACTGCTGCCTCCCGTAGGAGTCTGGGCCGTGTCTCAGTCCCAGTGTGGCCGGTCGCCCTCTCAGGCCGGCTACCCGTCGTCGCCTTGGTAGGCCATTACCCCACCAACAAGCTGATAGGCCGCGGGCTCATCCTTCACCGCCGGAGCTTTTAACCCCGTCCCATGCAGGACAGAGTGTTATCCGGTATTAGACCCCGTTTCCAGGGCTTGTCCCAGAGTGAAGGGCAGATTGCCCACGTGTTACTCACCCGTTCGCCACTAATCCACCCCGAAGGGCTTCATCGTTCGACTTGCATGTGTTAAGCACGCCGCCAGCGTTCGTCCTGAGCCAGGATCAAACTCTCCATGAATGTTTTCCCGTAATCGGGAGAGCACCATAAAAGAGCGGGACAACCAACCGGAATAGGGCTGGTCATCCACAGCGTCCTCGCTGATGTTGCCTACCCGCCACATGGGCCAGTAGGACTTCAAAGGAACCACCAACCCACCGAAGTGGGCCGGGGTATCAACAAATTTGGCGTTGACTTTTGGCACGCTGTTGAGTTCTCAAGGAACGGACGCTTCCTTCGGTCCCGTTTCACCGGGGCCCTCCGGGCGCTTCCCTTCGTTCTTGCGTTTCCGACTCTATCAGACTCTTTCGTGTCCGATTCCCGGCCGAAGCGGGCCCCCTGCGAAGCAGGAGAATTGTTACTGCGCTTTCCAGTTCTTCGCTTTCGCGCTTTCCCTTTCCAGCGATTCCAACTTTACCAGACTCTTTTCCGTTCCGTTTCCGGTCCGAATGTGATTCCGGTGGCCTGTGGACTGGCCTTTGCCTTTCGGCTGACTCGACTTTATCAGAAGCAATTGAGCCGAAGCTAATCGGGTCAATGCTCGAAAGAGAAGAAGAATCAATCGACTCTCCGGGGATCTCGTCCCCAGCAAGAGCGAGTTTGAACTTTAGCCGTCGCACCCGACCTTGTCTAGTCCGTGCAACCGTTAAAATCTACCTCCCCACGCCGACTGTGTCAACAGTTTTTGCGGGCGAGGAGGACACTAGCAGGTCAGCAGGGGTGCACGCACATCGGCCATCAGGCCGCAGAGGGCAACTCGGCGCTTCGTTCGACGGCTTCAAGATCACCCGTGTCGCCGGCCCTCGCAGCTCGGCCCCCGAGGATGTAGACGTAGGCGAGAAAGGCCAGCTCGGCGGCGATCCCGATGGTGATCCGAGCCCAGGTGGGAAGCCCGGAGGGGGTCACGAAGCCCTCGATGACTCCGGACACGAACAGGACCAGGGCGAGGCCGATGGCCATGCCGATGGCTGCCCGGCCCTGCTGGGCCAAGGCGGAGCGCCTGCTGAGAGGTCCTGGGTCGATCACGGTCCAGCCGAGGCGGAGGCCCGTACCGGCTGCCACGAAGACAGCGGTGAGCTCCAGCAAGCCGTGCGGCAGGACGAGGCCCAGGAACGTGTCGAGGCGGCCGGCCGAGGACATCAGGCCGATGCCGACGGCAAGGTTGAGCACGTTGACGAAGAGGATCCAGATCACCGGTATGCAGAGGAACGCTCCCAGTACCAGGCACATGGCTGCGGCCTGGGCGTTGTTCGTCCAGACCTGGGCCGCGAACGAGGCTGCCGGGTGGCTGGAGTAGTACGTCTCGTACTCCCCGCCGGGGCGGGTCAGGCTGCGCAGGTCCTCGGGGGCGGCGATCGCCGACTGGACCTCGGGGTGGGTGCCGATCCACCAGCCCATGACGGCGGCCAGAAGTACGGAGAGCACCGCCGTGGGGATCCACCAGTGCCGCGACCGGTAGACCGCTGCGGGAAAACCGGCGGTCAGGAATCGTGCGGCGTCGCGCCACGAGCCACGGCGGGTCCCCGTCACCGTGGACCGGGCGCGGGCCACGAGCTGGGTGAGTCGCGCGGTGAGAAGAGGATCCGGGGCGCTGGACTGGATGAGGGAAAGGTGTGTCGCCGTGCGCTGGTAGAGGGCGACGAGTTCGTCCGCCTCGGCACCGGTCAGACCGCGCCCTCGGTGCAGGAGGTGGTCCAGGCGGTCCCACTCGATGCGGTGGGTGGTCACGAAGACGTCGAGATCCATGGTCGGCTGCTGCTCCAGGCATGGTTGCGTACGGGTCCGTACTGCTGCGGCGCGCTGCGGGTCAGCTTGGCAGACTGAGGTTCCGAGGGGCAGGGAAGGGCGGCGAAGGGTGGGCGGCGATGAGTGAGCTCGTGACCGGGGACGCGGTCGTTCTGGGGTTGCAGCCGGCGAGGCTGCCGAGCCGGGCGTTGGCGATCGCCATCGATCTCGCGGTGGTTCTGACGGTCTTTGTTCTGATATCCATCGGTCTCGCTGTCGCGACCGTGGCGCTCGACGAGGCCGCGACCGCGGCCATCGCCGTCGCCACCTTCCTCCTGGTGCTGGTGGGAGGGCCGATCGCCGTGGAGACGCTCAGCCACGGCCGTTCGCTCGGGAAGCTGGCCTGCGGCCTGCGCGTGGTGCGTGACGACGGCGGGCCGATCCGGTTCCGGCACGCGCTCGTGCGGGGTTCGATGGGCGTGGTCGAGATCCTGGGCACGTTCGGTGTCGTGGGATGCATCGCGTCGTTGGTGTCGGCGCGGGGACGGCGGCTGGGGGACGTGTTCGCGGGGACCCTCGTCGTACGTGAGCGGGTGCCCACCGGGCGGGCGGTTGCCGTGCCGCCGCCACCGCCGTGGCTGGTGGGGCGGTTCGCGCAGCTGGATCTGTCCGCCGTGCCGGACGGCCTCTGGCTGGCGATCCGGCAGTACCTCACGCGGATGCACCAGCTCGACCCGGGTGTGGGCGGGTCGATCGCGCAGCGCCTGTCGGACGATCTGGCCGGCCGTACAGGGGTCCCGGTTCCGCTGGGAGTTCCCGCGGCGGCGTATTTGGCGGCGGTCGTGAAAGAGCGGCAGGCGCGGGATGTCCGGCGGGTCATGGCGGCTGCCCGAAGAGGGGCTCAGGGAGCGGGACCGGCACCGGTGCCGACGGGCGCGGTGGGTTCCGGAGGAATCCGGCCCGAATGGCCCCGACCCGGAGGAGCGGTCCGCCCCGTCGATGGTGCGTGGTCCGCCGCAGCACCGGCCCCGTCCGGTGCGTCTCCGGCAGAGGCGCCCGGCGGGCCCCTGCCGAACGGTCTCACCCCGCCTGCCGAGACGACCGGTTTCGCCCCGCCTGCCTAGTGGCTCCGCGGGGAGGGCGGGCTTTCCAGGTGCTCGAGCTCGATACCGGGAGCCGCGAGGACCACGTCCCCGGCGATGTGGACGGTGTGCCGGTCACCCGTGTCGAGCGCGCTGACCTGGTACTCGTCCACGATCAGTGACCCGTTGTCAGTGGCGTGCGCTTCACTCTTCACCAGGGCCCAGGACTGGTCGACGGTACGGGGCGCGAGGACCGGGTCCGTGAAGGTGACCAGGCGGACACGGGTCTCGGGGGAATCGGGGGTGAGGCGCAGGAGTCGTGCCGTGGCGACGAGGAACGCGGGGGACGTGCCGGAGAAGGCGTGGGCGCGGACATTGCCCTCGGTGGCGTGGGTGCCGCTCGGGTCGGTCCGTACCCAGGTGACGCCTTCGAGGGCGGCGCCGCGGATCTGCCAGCTCGCGGCGTGCAGTTGGAGGCGGATGGGGCGGCCGAGCTCGTCCAGGGCCAGGTCGACGGAGCCCAGGTGGTCGCCCGACGGGGCCGTTGTCTGGGAGACGTAGCGCCAGCCGGAGGGGCCGGGGGCGCAGTGGAAGTGCTCTTCGCCGAGGGGGGTGTGGTCGTGGAGGTCGTGGAGCGAATACCGGCCGCGGGGCATGGGGTCCTTCTGGTTCCTCGGGCTGTGCGGGGGCGGTACGGGGCAGGCCCCCGGCACGGGGGTGCGGGGGCCTGCGCTCGTACCTGCTGCTGAGAGTCCGCCGGCCGGTGGCCGGCGGGCCGCTCAGTAGCGGTAGAGGTCGGACTTGTACGGTCCTTCGACCGGGACGCCGATGTAGTCGGCCTGCTCCTGGCGCAGGGTCGTGAGCCTCACGCCCAGTGCGTCGAGGTGCAGTCGGGCGACCTTCTCGTCCAGGTGCTTGGGCAGCACGTAGACATCGGTCGGGTACGCCTCGGGCTTGGTGAACAGCTCGATCTGGGCCAGGGTCTGGTCCGCGAACGAGTTGGACATGACGAACGAGGGGTGACCGGTGGCGTTGCCGAGGTTCAGCAGGCGACCCTCGGACAGCACGATCAGGACCCTGCCGTCGGAGAACGTCCAGGTGTGGACCTGCGGCTTGACCTCGTCCTTGACGATGCCGTCGATCTTCGCCAGGCCGGCCATGTCGATCTCGTTGTCGAAGTGGCCGATGTTCCCGACGATGGCCTGGTGCTTCATCCTGGCCATGTCGCCGGCCATGATGATGTCCTTGTTGCCCGTCGTGGTGATGAAGATGTCCGCGGTCTCCACGACGTCGTCGAGGGTGGCGACCTGGTATCCGTCCATCGCCGCCTGCAGGGCGCAGATCGGGTCGATCTCGGTGATGATCACTCGGGCGCCCTGGCCGCGCAGGGACTCCGCGCAGCCCTTGCCCACGTCGCCGTAGCCGCAGACGACGGCGGTCTTGCCGCCGATCAGGACGTCCGTGGCCCGGTTGATGCCGTCGATCAGCGAGTGGCGGCAGCCGTACTTGTTGTCGAACTTCGACTTGGTGACGGCGTCGTTGACGTTGATCGCCGGGAAGAGGAGGGTGCCGTCGCGGTGCATCTCGTACAGCCGGTGCACACCGGTCGTGGTCTCCTCGGTGACACCGCGGATCTCGGACGCCAGCTGGGTCCACTTCTGCGGGGACTCGCCGAGGGTGCGGTTCAGCAGGGTGAGGATGTACGCGTACTCCTCGCTGTCCGCGGTCGACGGGTCCGGGGCAGCACCCGCCTTCTCGAACTCGACGCCCTTGTGGACGAGGAGGGTGGCGTCACCACCGTCGTCGAGGATCATGTTCGGGCCACCGGTGGGGGTGTTGGGCCAGGTCAGAGCCTGCTCCGTGCACCACCAGTACTCCTCCAGCGTCTCGCCCTTCCAGGCGAAGACGGGCACGCCCGCAGGGGCGTCCGGGGTTCCGTCCGGGCCGACCGCGATGGCGGCGGCCGCGTGGTCCTGGGTGGAGAAGATGTTGCAGGAGGCCCAGCGGACGCCGGCGCCCAGGGCGACGAGGGTCTCGATGAGCACCGCGGTCTGCACCGTCATGTGCAGCGAACCGGTGATGCGGGCACCGGCCAGCGGCTGCGTGGCGGCGTATTCCTTGCGGATCGACATCAGGCCGGGCATCTCGTGCTCGGCGAGGGTGATCTCCTTGCGCCCGAAGGCGGCAAGAGAAAGGTCGGCGACCTTGAAGTCCTGGCGATTGGCGGCCGTCGTCATAACGGGCTGCTCCTCGTGATGGGTCGAGGGTGGGCTGGCTGGCTCTGCGGCGGTGCGGGCACACGAATGCCCGGGTGATCCGCAGTGCAGTCCGTCGGAGGCCCTCTCTCCCTCGGCCGGCCCGCACGTGCGAACCGATCGACCGCCATCAGCAGCGACGTCTGGTACTCCGACGAATCTACACCGAACAGCCCAGTGGGCCCCAGCCCGCCCGGGCATCGGGGGTCCCCCACGGGGCCGTTCGGAGCGATCCGGGCCGGTCCTCGACGGGTCAGCGGCCGGAATCGGCCGGAGAGTCCGGGGCAGTCGGACCATCGGGTCCGGCCGGGTCGACCTGCACCGGGCCGCCGGGTGTCTTGCCCGGGTTGGTGCCGGCCTCGGCGGCTTCCTCGTTGTAGATGTCAGGCTCGAGGTAGATGACGCGGGCGATCGGGACGGCCGCACGGATCCGTGACTCCGCCGCGTTGATGGCGGCCGCGACCTCTGTGGCGGACTCGTCGTGCCGGACCGCGATCTTGGCGGCGACCAGCAGTTCCTCCGGACCGAGGTGGAGCGTGCGCATGTGGATGATGCGGGTGACGGTGTCTCCGTCGACCACCGCGCTCTTGATCTTCTCGACGTCCTCGACTCCGGCCGCCTCACCGAGCAGCAGCGACTTCGTCTCTGCGGCGAGGACGATCGCGATGACGATCAGCAGGATGCCGATGCAGAGCGTGCCGATGCCGTCCCACACACCGTTGCCGGTGCCCAGGGCCAGGCTGACGCCGACGAGGGCCAGGATCAGGCCGACGAGCGCACCGAGGTCCTCGAGGAGGACGACGGGCAGCTCGGGGGCCTTGGCGCGGCGGACGAACTGCGTCCAGGAGAGCTTGCCGCGGGTCAGGTTGGACTCCACGATCGCCGTACGGAAGGAGAAGCTCTCGGCGATGATCGCGAAGACCAGCACGCCGACCGGCCAGTACCAGGCCTCGATCTCGTGCGGGTGCTTGATCTTCTCGTAGCCCTCGTAGATCGCGAACATGCCACCGACCGAGAACAGCACGATGGAGACGAGGAACGCGTAGATGTAGCGCTCGCGCCCGTATCCGAAGGGGTGCTGCGGGGTGGCTTCGCGCTGGGCCTTCTTGCCGCCGAGCAGCAGGAGGCCCTGGTTGCCCGAGTCCGCGAGCGAGTGGACGCTCTCCGCGAGCATCGACGACGAGCCACTGAAGAGGAACGCCACGAATTTGGCCACTGCGATCGCGAGGTTGGCGGCGAGTGCCGCCACGATCGCCTTGGTTCCGCCTGACGCGCTCATGGGTGCGTGGTGTCCCTTCCTCGGTGCTGCGGCACGGGCGCCGCGGTACGGCCGGACATTGTTGCAGCCGCTGATGAGGACGGTACGTCAGACCACCACGGTGGCGCGGAAGAGTGTTCCCGTACCGGACACTTCGACCGGGTCGTCCGCCGGGACGAAGACGGATTCGCCCGGTGCGAGGTCCAGTTCACCGATCCGGGGAGCGCCTGCCGTGCAGAGCAGGATCTGCGGGGTGGCCGCTGTCAGGGCGATCGGTGCTCCACCGGACGACAGGGCGTAGCGCGACAGCCGGAACTCGTCGACCGGCGTCTCGTACAGCTCCTCGCCGGTGGGTGAGGCCTCGGGGCGCAGGATGCCCGGGTCGGTGGCCTCGAAGCGGACGATGCGCAGCAGTTCGGGGACATCGACGTGCTTCGGGGTCAGTCCGCAGCGCAGCACGTTGTCCGAGTTGGCCATGATCTCGACGCCGAGTCCGCCGAGGTAGGCGTGCGGCACGCCCGCGCCGAGGAACAGGGCCTCGCCGGGCTGCAGTTGAACGTAGTTCAGCAGCATGGCCGCGATGACACCCGGGTCGCCGGGGTAGTGATGGGCGATCTGGGCGTACGGGGCGTGGGCGCCGCCGAGCCGGTCGGCGGCCTCGGCCGCCTCGTTGACCGTGTGCGCCATCTCGTCCGGGTCGGCTGTCAGGATCGCCGTGAGTACCTCGCGCAGGGCCGCTTCCTCGGGGCGGGCGTGGAGCAGGTCCACGTACGGCTTGAGGGAGTCGACGCCGAGGGCCGCTATCGCCTCGGCCGCGTCGGCGGGCCTGCGGAAGCCGCACAGCCCGTCGAACGGCGTGAGCGCGCAGATCAGCTCGGGCTTGTGGTTGGCGTCCTTGTACGTACGGTGGGGGGCGTCGATCGGGACGCCCCGGCTCTCCTCGTACGCGTACCCCTGTTGTGCCTGTGAGAGGTCGGGGTGGACCTGGAGGGAGAGCGGCGCTCCTGCCGCGAGCAGTTTCAGCAGGAAGGGCAGGCGGGGGCCGAACGCCGCGACGGCCGCCGGGCCCAGCTCACGCTCGGGGTCGGCTGCGATGACGTCGGTGAGGGGCTGCTCCGTGCCTGAGGGCCGGATGAGGCGGGAGGGCGCTCCGGGGTGCGCTCCCATCCACATCTCGGCCTGCGGTTCGCCGGTGGGGGCGGTGCCGAGCAGCTCGGGGATGGCCGTGGTGGAGCCCCACGCGTAGGGGCGCACGGTGTTGGAGAGCCGGTCCATGGAAGTTTCGTCCTCGTGTGGTGCGCGGGGCGGAGGTGCGGGATGAGGAAGGGGCGAACAAGCGGTGTTTCAGGCCCGGTTGTCCGACGCCAGGGAGAGGTAGACGGCCGCGAAGTCGGTGACGGCGAGGAGCTCCGCGAGGGCTTCGAGCTCGCTGCCCTCCTCGGGTTCGAGCTCACTGATGGCCGTCTCGTGGCTGAGGGCCAGTTCGCGGGCGGCCGGTCCTGCGGTGAGGCCGCCGGTGGGTCGGTCGCGGAGCAGGACGACCCGGGCTCTCATCGCTTCCGGCTCGTCCACCCGGTCCCTGAAGAAGTCGTCGGGGTGGGCTCCGGCGGCGAATGCCCCGGCGAGCAGCCCACCGTGGGAGGGCAGCGCCTCGGGCAGTTCGGCCACGAGGGCCGGGCGTCCGGCGAGTTCGGCCAGTACGGCGGCGAACCGTCGTCCGACGGGGCCTGCGGCGTCGCCCTCCGTCCACAGGAGCGGCAGGCTGTCGGCGAGTTCCGCGGCGAGGGTCTTGGCCGGGTTGCTGTACGTGGCGATGGCCGGTCCGCAGCGCTGGGCGGTGCGGTCGAGGCGGTCGGCGACCTTCTGCAGCGCGTCGGCGGGCGCGTCGAGCAGGCCCACCCGGTCGAGCAGGGCGAGCAGCGGGGTGAGCAGGGCCCAGAGGGTGCCGGGGCCCGCTGCCGAGGTCTCGGCGTCGTACTCGCCGTGCGGGGCGGTGGCCATCGGTACGACGAGTCCGTGGACGCCGTTGACGGCCTCGCGCAGCGGTGACCGGACGGGGGCTACGGCGACGACCGTGCAGCCGCGGCGGTAGGCCTGCTCGGCGAGCAGGGCGAGGCCCGGTTCCGAGCCGTCGGCCGTCGCGATGAGCAGCAGGTCCAGGGAACCGGCCCAGCCGGGCAGCGCCCAGCGCAGGGCTCCTGCGGCGGGTGCGACGCCGGTGGGACGGATCTGGGTGACGGGTGCGGCGGCGCCCGCGAGGGCGCCGATCAGGTCGGCGACCCCCGATGCGGCGGTGCCGGGGCCCGCTACGAGGACGGCGCGCGGCCGGCCTTCGGGGGCCAGTGCGCCGATACCCGCCTCGGCGGCGTGCCGGGCGGCGGTACGGACGCGGGCACCGGCCTCGGCGGCTCCACGGAGCAGACCGCGCCGGTCGGCTCGGGCCAGGGCTTCCGGGGCGTCGAGCAACGACTCGTCGAGCATGGCGGTGGGCCTCCGATCACCGTGCTGATCAGCGTGCGGACTACGCGGGGCGGCGGGCTTCGTCGACCAGGAGGACCGGGATGCCGTCCCGTACCGGGTAGGCGAGGGCGCAGTCCACGCCGGTGCACACCAGCTCGGGGCTGTCGGCTGCCGACCTGTCGTCGAGCGGGGAGTGACAGGCCGGGCAGGCGAGGATCTCCAGAAGGCCGGCTTCGAGCGGCATGGGGTGGGTCCCTTCGAGCATGCGTAACGGTCAGGCGCGGACCTGGTCGGTCCACGGAGCTGGAGCGTCGTCAGCCTACCGCCGGGCCGACAGGGGCGCGGCCCGGCGGGGCCTGCCCGGCGGTGCATCCGGCCGCGAGTGCGGGAAGCCCCCGGGGCCGCCGG
This sequence comes from Streptomyces sp. NBC_00887, assembly GCF_045207585.1. Classification (NCBI taxonomy): domain Bacteria; kingdom Bacillati; phylum Actinomycetota; class Actinomycetes; order Kitasatosporales; family Streptomycetaceae; genus Streptomyces; species Streptomyces sp. NBC_00887. Next base: position 6,774,408 of record NZ_CP108788.1, on the reverse strand, counting down.
TCCGGCCGGACCGGGCCGGATCGCCCATGACCAGCCGGATCAGGAGCCGGCGCGGAGCGGGTCCTGCCGGGCTCGCGGGCCCCGGAGGAGGCGCCTCCCGTCCGGACCATGCCTGCCTCGCGAGGCAGGACCCGAGCGGAAGGCCCTAGGCGCGGACCAGCGCCAGCACCTCGTCGCGTACCGCCGTCATCGTCTTCTCGTCGCGTGCCTCGACGTTCAGGCGCAGCAGCGGTTCGGTGTTGGAGGCGCGGAGGTTGAACCACCAGTCGGCGGTCGTGGCCGTGAGCCCGTCGAGCTCGTCGAGGGTGACGTCGTCGCGGTCCCCGTAGACCGCCTTGATCGCGGCCAGGCGGCCCGCCTGGTCGGTGACGGTGGAGTTGATCTCGCCGGAGCCCGCGTAGCGGTCGTACTGGTCGACGAGACCGGAGAGCGGGCCGTCCTGGCCGCCGAGCGCGGCCAGGACGTGGAGGGCGGCGAGCATGCCCGTGTCGGCGTTCCAGAAGTCGCGGAAGTAGTAGTGCGCGGAGTGCTCGCCGCCGAAGATCGCGCCGTGCTCGGCCATCTCCGCCTTGATGAAGGAGTGGCCCACCCTGGTGCGGACGGGCGTGCCGCCGTTCTCACGGACGACCTCGGGGACCGACCAGGAGGTGATCAGGTTGTGGATGACGGTGCCCGTACCGCCGTTGCGGGCGAGCTCGCGGGCCGCGACCAGGGCCGTGATCGCGGACGGGGAGACACCCTCGCCGCGCTCGTCGACGACGAAGCAGCGGTCCGCGTCGCCGTCGAAGGCGAGGCCGAGGTCGGCGCCCTCGGCAAGGACGCGGGCCTGGAGGTCGACGATGTTCTTCGGGTCGAGCGGGTTGGCCTCGTGGTTGGGGAAGGTTCCGTCCAGCTCGAAGTACATGGGTACGAGGTCGAGCGGGAGGCCCGCGAAGACGGTGGGGACGGTGTGGCCGCCCATGCCGTTGCCCGCGTCCACGACGACCTTGAGCGGGCGGATCCCGGAGAGGTCGACCAGGCCCAGCAGATGCGCGGCGTAGTCGGTGAGGCTGTCGCGTTCGGTGACCGTGCCGGCCGCCGTGGCGGTCGTGGCCGGGGCGCCGTGTTCCGACCACTGCTCGACCAGGGTGCGGATCTCGGTCAGGCCGGTGTCCTGGCCCACGGGCGCGGCACCGGCGCGGCACATCTTGATGCCGTTGTATTGGGCCGGGTTGTGCGAGGCCGTGAACATCGCTCCGGGCAGGTCCAGGGCCCCGGAGGCGTAGTACAGCTGGTCCGTCGAGCAGAGGCCGATCAGGGTCACGTCGGCGCCGCGCGCCGTCGCTCCGCGGGCGAAGGCGGCGGCCAGGCCGGGCGAGGACGGCCGCATGTCGTGGCCGATCACGATCGCGTCCGCGTCGGTGACCTGGACGAAGGCTGCGCCGAACAGTTCGGCCAGCGCTTCGTCCCACTGGTCGGGCACCACTCCGCGCACGTCGTACGCCTTCACGAGCTGCGACAGATCAGCAACCACGGCCGGTCCTCCTAGGGGTCTTTACGGACCGCCCAAACTACCCGGCGCTCCCCCGCCGTCCGTCAGGGGAGCATCCAGCCCAGCACCACCGTGCTCCGCGCCATCACGACGAGGCACATCACCAGCAGCAGGCCGAGGCTCCAGGGCAGGACCTTGCGCAGCAGATCGCCCTCCCTGCCGGCGAGGCCCAGGGCCGCACGGGCGATCGTCAGAGACTGCGGGGGGATCATCTTGCCGAGCACTCCGCCGGAGCTGTCGGCGGCGGCGAGCAGTTCGGACGAGAGCCCTGATTCACGTGCGGCGGACCCCTGGAGGGCGCCGAAGAGGGCGTTCGCGGAGAGGTCGGAGCCGGAGACCGCGACGCCGAACCAACCGAGGACCGGGAGAGGAAGGCGAGTCCGCGCCTGCCGCGGCGACGAACTGGCCGATGGTGGCGGCCTGTCCGGAGAGGTTCATGACGTAGGCGAGGGCGAGCACCGAGGTCACGGTGAGGATCGCGTAGCGCAGTTCGTGCACGGTGGCGGCCCACTCCCGTACCGCCTCGCGCGGCCGTACTCCGAGCACGACGGCGGTGATCAGGGTGGGGGAATGATCGTGTCCGTGACAAGTGTGGGTCAATGCCCCGTGCACGAAGAAAATGCCCGGGCGAGAAAAACTTGAAAGAGGAACCAACTGGGGGGGCGGAACGGTGGGACCGTCAGCTGTCCGGGGACCTCAGGACCCGCAGATGACCCCGGCGCGCGACCTCCACCGGGTCCGCCGCACGCGGCCCGCGGCCACCGCCGTCGCCACCCCGCTCGTGCGGCCTCGCCGCTTCCCGTACCGCGTTGGCGAGCGCTTCGAGATCGTCACCGCTGGGGCGCGTGGGGGCCGAGGGGTCGGCGAGCCTCACGACCTCCCAACCGCGCGGCGCGGTCAGCCGCTCACCGTGCTCGGCGCAGAGGTCGTAGCAGTGGGGCTCGGCATAGGTGGCGAGCGGGCCGAGGACCGCGGTCGAGTCGGCATAGACGTACGTCAGTGTCGCGACGGCGGGACGGCCGCACGCGGTTCGCGAACAGCGACGTACAGGGCTCACGATGTTGGACGGTACCGCACTCTTGAGCGGGCTGCGACGACTCTCCCTGAGGTCACACCACCGTGTCGCCCCACGAGGTCTCCCCCGACGGTCTCCGCACCGCCGCCCTGACCTGCGCGGCGGCCGGGGCGTACCGGCGCCCTCGGTTCCCTTCCGGTCGCCGCAGGAGACACAAGCGGTCACCCGACGGAGGGGCAACGGTCGCAGCAAGGGCCTGATCCGGACTCAACCCTGGCCGGAATGCTCGCGTGTGGACATTGGGCCCACCTGCGGAGCAGCCGTGATCCGTGGATCCTGCGGAGAGTTACGCTGCGTCGGTGATGGACAGTCCCGTACCGCCCCACCCGTCCGAGCCGCGGCCCCGCCGCCGCGACCGTCATGGCCGCGGCATGCGCGGGCCGGTCGCCCCGCCCCAGGTGCCGCTGTCGGTCAGCAGGGGGGAGAGTTTCCGCGATCTGGTCCAGGACTCGGTGGAACGGCTGGAGCGGCGCTGGCCGCAGCTGGCCGATGTCGACTTCCTCGTTCTCGATGTGCCCGGGGATCTGGAGGACACCGTGCCGCTGGGGCGTTCTGTGCCCGCCGTGAAGGGACAGCCCGCGCAGATCGTCGTCTACCGGCGCCCTGTCGAGATCCGCGCCAAGAACCGTGACGAGCGGGCCATGCTGGTGCACGAGGTCGTGGTGGAACAGGTCGCGGAGCTGCTCGGACTCTCACCCGAATCGGTGGACCCGCGCTACGGGCAGGAGTGACGCCCGCCCGCGGCGCGGGCCACCTCAGTCGTCGAGGACCGAGAGGTCCTGCTCCGCCGCGGGCACCTCGACCGTGCCGCCGTCGTCCGGCAGCGTCTGGACGGTGAACATCTGGACGCCGTCCTGCGGGATCGTGAGAGTGCGGGCGGCGTGGACCGGGCCGCCCGATTCCGTCTCGACCGTCAGTGCGTAGCCGCCCTTGAGCCCGGACGGGACCTCCGGGGTCACCTCGAGGGTCGTACCGCCCTTGACCGTGTACGTCTTGACGGTCGGTTCGCCGCCTCCGCTGCCCGCGGACGCCGTCACCTTGACCTTGGCGGTCTCGCCGGGCGCGGTCAGGGAGAGCACCGAACCCTTCGCCCGGTTGTCGGCCACGCTCGCCCGCTCGCCCACCGGGCCCGTCGCCGGAATGTAGGCGATCTCCTGCTCGTCACCGGTGCCCCGCACCACGCGCAGCGCGGCCACGATCGGGGTCGTGGAGCCCTGCGCGGGCGACAGCAGGAGCGATCCGGGCTCCCCCCGCGTGACGTTCTTGAGGTCGACGCCCGCGGTCATCTGCGACTTGATGTGCAGGGTGTCCTTCCCGGCCGGCGCGAACGTCGCGCTCTTCCCCATCAGCTGCACCTTCACATCGGCGTCGTCATCGCCGGGCGCGAAGGCCACCAGCCGTACCGAGGTGGCGTCGGCCGGGATGCCGGGCATCACGAGAGTGGCCGCCGGGTCCTCGGACGCCGCCAGCCAGTCACTGCCCGCCGCGTCGTCCGCGGCCTTGACGACGGCGCCGACACGGCCCTCCCGGGTGGTGACGTGGACCGTCACGTCGTCGACGGCCTCGGTGGTCAGGGTCGAGATCAGCATCGGGACGCTCGACCTCGCCGGAACCGTGATGCCCTCGCCCACATCGGCCTTGAGGGTGCCCTCGGGGCCGTACAGCTCGATGTCGGCGACGGCAGCGGTGTCGTCGGGGTTGGTCAGATGGACGTAGTCCTGCCGCGTCGCCGCGGTGCTCGCGCCGGGGAACCAGAAGTCCGTGTCCGGCCCGGAGCAACTGACGCCGAGAAGACCGCGGGCCCCCCCGGCGAGGTTCGTGGTGGTCTGCTGCGCGGCCCAGCCGGGTGCCAGCTTGCCGGTGGCGGTGCCGATCAGTGCGGGAGCGTCGGAATCGGACGTCTCGGCGGTGGCCGGCTTGCCGGACGCCTTGAGCGTGATGACGGGCTTGTCGGCCGCGGCCTTCTCCTTGGCCGCGTCCTTCTCGCTGTCCTCGTCCTTGTCCTTCTCGCTCTCCTCGTCCTTCTCAGCGTCGGACGGCACGTCCTCCTCCACCGGGAGCGCCACGGACGGCTTCAGCTCGGCGGTGCCGGCCTCGCCGTCGCTCTCGCCCGCCGGGGTGAAGGACGTGTACGTCGTGTCCGACAGGTCGGAGCCGCCGGGCGCGGGGCAGAGCAGACTGGAGCGTTCGACGGGGAGCCTGGCGGCCGCCCCGGCCTCCGGCGTGCCCGCGTCGCCCGGCGCGGTGAACGCGGCGAAGCCGGTGACGGCGGCGAGGGCGACGGTGCCCGCGATGAGGGACAGGGGGGTGGACTTCACTCGGACTCGCCTCGCGATGCGTTGCCGGACGGCCAGGGGCCTTCGCCCGGAGCGGTGTTCTCGTCATGTGCGTCGTACGGGGCGTCTTCGCCCGTGCCCGGTGCCTGGGGCTGCTGCTGGGCATATCCGTACGGGTCGTAGGCGCCCTGCCGGTACGGGTCCGGCTGGTACCGGCCGGTCCCGTACGGGTCGGCCGCCGGGTACTGCTCGCCGTACTGGCCGGTTCCGTAGCCGTTGGCGTCCTGACCGCCCTGGTACTGCTCACCCTGGTACTGCTGGGGCTGGTACCGATCACCCTGGTACTGGCTGTAGTCCGCGCCCTGGTACTGCTGCGCGTCCCACTCCCCGTAGTTCTGCTGCGGGACCGCCGCGTACGTGCCGGTCGCGTCCTGCTCCTCCGGGACCGCCGCATACGGATCGGCGCTCTGCTGCGCCGGGATGTACTCCCCGGGCGCTCCGGCCGGCTCCTGGACGACCGGAGCGGCTGCGGCGTCCTGGCCGTACGGAACCTCGTACGGGGTCTCCGCGCCGTCCTCCCCCGCCGCCGCGGCCTCCGCCTCGGCCGCCGCCCGGAGCCTGCGCGCCCGGCGTCCGTCTCCGGTGAGTGCCTCGGCCCCGGCGGTCACGGCCTCCTCGGGCAGGTCGTCGTCGATCTCCCGGCGGCGGCCCGGCAGTGCCAGGACCAGCAGGACGACGGCGAGCGCCACCTGGGCCCAGATCCAGGCGGTGTGCGTGACGGGGCTGTCGTACGTGAGGTCCAGCCTGCCGCCCTCGGACGGGAGCTCGAAGCCCTGCGCCCAGCCGTCCACGGTCTTGGGGGTCAGCGCACGGCCGTCCAGCGTGGCCTGCCAGCCCGGGTCCGCCGCGTCGGCGATCCGCAGCACCCGCCCTGAGCCGCCCTCAGGAATCCTGGAGTGGGCTTCGACGGAGAGCGAGCCGACCTGCACCTGCGCGGCTTCCTCGCCGCTCGCCCCGGACGACGGGACGATCATGACGCGGGCGACCGGGCGGTCGACGCGCCACAGGGCGCTGCCGTCCAGCTGGCTGAGCCTCTTCAGGCCCGGAGTGGAGTCGAGCACGCGGCTCATCTGCCGCGGCGCCCCGTCCCGCACGAGGACGTAGCGAATCGCGAAGCCGCTCAGCTGACCGCCCTGGTCGGCACCGGAGCCCGCGACCAGGTTGGCGACGACCTTGTCGAGGTGGGCGTTGCTGCCGCCCGCTTCGGTGAGCTCGGCGTCGCCGAGGCGGGCGCCCGAGCCCCGGACCAGGCTGTAGGACACGGCGGCCGGTGACGTACCGCCGAGGACCAGGGTGCGCGGCTGGTCGCTGTTGTTCGTGCTCTCCTCCGCGACGAACTCGGGCACCTGCACCGGGTCCCGGCGCTCCAGCGGTCCGGCCGCGCCGCCGATCATCCAGCCGGCCGCGGCCAGCACGGGCGCGATCCCTGCCGCCAGGGCGATCAGGGCGGCGACCGGCTGACGCCAGCCGAAGCTGAGCGCGGTCACGCGCACGCGGGCGCCGTCGGCACCGAGCAGCGCGGCGGCGATCAGCGCGGTCCCGTAGACGAGGGTGGCCGGGCCCGCCCAGGTGGACCCGTTGGAGAGTCCGGCGAAGAGCAGCCCGACGAGCGCGGCGACCCAGGCGGCACGGATCGCGAACTGCCTCTCCCCGCGCAGCAGGGCCGCCAGCGCGGCCAGCACGATGCCGAGCAGCAGAATGCCGCCCGTGGCCTTGGGGCCACCGGGGCTGATGCCGAGCAGGTCGAGCGCGGACGCCGTTCCCGTACCGATGTCGAGGCCGGCCTCCCTGAGGAAGCCGGACGGGCTGGAGAGCAGTGACAGCGACCAGGGCGCGAGGACCAGCAGCGGAGTGCCGACGGTGGCCAGGAAGCGCAGCCCGTACGCGGTGATGTCGCCCCGGCGCAGGACGAGCACCCCGATGCCGAGGGTCACGGCGAGCGGCCAGACGATCGGGGTGAAGGCCATCGCGAAGGTGATCAGCAGCGTGTACGCCCAGGTGGCACGCCAGCTGCCGCGCGCCGTTCCGTCGTCGCCGCGCAGCCCGTACGCGGCAACGGCCGCGCGGGCGATCAGCGGGAGCAGGACGGCCAGTACGGCGGTGCCGAGGCGGCCGGTGGCCAGTGCTCCGGTGGCGGCGGGCAGGAAGGCGTACGCGATGCTCGCCCAGGCCCGCAGCAGCCGGGACTCGATCAGCGGCCGGGAGGCGAAGTAGGCGGTGAGTCCGGCGAGCGGTACCGAGCAGACCAGCAGCAGGGTCAGTGCGAAGCCGGTGGAGCCGAGGAACAGTGCCGACAGTGCGGCGATCACGGCGAGGTAGGGCGGTGCGGTCTGGGTGCCGCCCGTACCGACCGGGTGCCAGCCGTCCGCGTAGCGCCCCCACAGGTCGGAGAAGTCCGCGGGTGCGGGCAGCAGGGCGCCGCCCACGAGTGCGCCGCCGGCCAGGAGGCTGCGGCAGGCGATGAGCGAGACGAGAAGGAGCAGCGCGAAGAGCACGGGGCCGGGCTTGCGGCCGATCCTCTTGAGCCGCGCGAACTGCTCGATCTCCAGGAAGTCGGCGTCGTCACCGCCGGGCCCGGACTCGACGGCTCCGTGCCGTGAGCCGCCGGAGTCGGCGTCGGTGCGGTTGCCGAAGTTGCCCGCGACCTGTTCGACGGTCGCGCGGACGGTGGCGCCGGGCGGCGGGAAGAGCGCACGCAGTTCGGCGGGGTCCACGGCCCCCCTGCCGCGTGCGCGGCGTGCCGAGAAGATCCGCCCGGGGCGCAGCAGGGTGCCGAAGAGTCCGGCGACCTCGTCGAGCGCCTGCCCGGGGACCTTTCCGACGAGGTAGGCGAGGGTGCGGAGCAGGGTGCCGAGAACGAGACGGAGCAGGGCCCAGGGCAGCTGCTTGCCGCGGGCGTTGACGAGCATCGCGTAGACCGCGCCCGCCTTGTCGACGCGGTGCGGGCTCGAGACGGAGCGTCCGGCGCAGTCGATGGGGCGGCGTTCCCTGGCGGAGGCCTCGGCGTGCCGAAGGATCGCGTCGGGCGCGACGAGTACCCGGTGGCCGGCCATGTGGGCCCGCCAGCACAGGTCGAGGTCGTCACGCATGAGCGGAAGTCTGCGGTCGAAGCCGCCGAGCTCCTCCCAGACGTCACGGCGGATGAGCATGCCCGCGGAGGAGACGGAGAGCACGGTACGGACCTGGTCGTGCTGACCCTGGTCCTGCTCGCGCCGGTCGAGTCCGGTCCAGCGGCGTCCGCTGTTCGCGATGGAGACGCCGACCTCGAGCAGCTGCTTGCGGTCGTACCAGCCGCGCAGCTTGGGTCCGACGATCGCGGCGTGCCTGTCGTTGTCGACGACGCGCAGCATCTCGGCGAGGGCGTCCGGCTCGGGTGCGCTGTCGTCGTGCAGCAGCCAGAGCCACTGGAGGGGTTCGCCGTGCGGGAGCTCCGGCATGTCGTACGCGTCGTCGCGCCAGGTCCGGCTGACCGGGTCCCAGCCGCTGGGGCGCTTGAGGTACGGAAGGTCGTCGGGGGTGAGGACGCCGGCCGTGCGGCTGGCCTCGTCGACGGCCGTGCCGAAGTTCGTACGGCGCGCGAGGTGCAGGACGCGTTCGCCGCCCAGTGCCTCGGTGACCAGCCGCGCGGAGTCGTCGGCGCTTCCGGTGTCGGCGGCGACGACGTTCTGTACGGGGCGCTCCTGCCCGAGCAGTCCGGCGAGCACATCGGGCAGCCAGCGTGCGCCGTCGTGGGAGACGAGCACGGCGGTGACGACGTGCCGGGGGAACTCTGGGGCGGCGGCGACCGCGTTCGGCGCCGCCGAGGTGCTGTGCACGGACATCGAGGTACGGGCCTCCGGCCGGGTCCGGAGGGGGATCCCCCCGGGGGCTGCATCGGTGTACACGCGCGCCCCGGCGGGGCGTTGGCGCGTCTCTCGGACGGGGCCCCACACTAACGGTACGGGTGTGCGCCCCGTGCCGAGCGGTTCGACGGCGGGAATCGGAGGCGTCCGGACATGCCGGTGGCCCGTGGTTCCCACCCTGTGCGCAGGGTGGGAACCACGGGCCACCGGCATGCGTGGTCTGTGGTGGTGCAGCTCAGATGGCAGCCTTCTTGAGGCGTCGCCGCTCCCGCTCGGAGAGGCCGCCCCAGATACCGAACCGTTCGTCGTTGTTGAGGGCGTACTCGAGGCATTCGGAACGGACTTCGCAGGCGAGACAGACCTTCTTCGCCTCGCGGGTGGATCCACCCTTCTCGGGAAAGAAGGACTCGGGGTCTGTCTGGGCGCACAGTGCGCGCTCCTGCCAGCCGAGTTCCTCGTCCGCGTCCTCGACCAGCAGTTGCTGGAACAGCTCGGTCATGTGCGCCCCTCGTCTGTCTCTTGCGTCCCCGTGATGCAGCCGTTACCGATGCGGCCGAACGACACGAGTGAAATTACAAGTGTGTAGCTCCGGGCCAGTCAAGCGAAGATCTGCTATTGGCCCTGGTATTCACTCTGCGGAACCAAGCCTATGCGGAAAGTGTTTAAATCACCAAAAACCTGACATATGCCATCGACCCGACTCCGCGCCTCTTCTCACCGAGTGAGACGACCGAGGTTGCTCCGATGTTGCGATTCGATCACCGAAGGGATCAAGATCACAGTCGGGTCACGGATGCTCAACCGCGTTTACTCATGCGGTTGATGCGCCACCTTGCCTCTCCCGCAACTGCCAAAACCTTTCTCCACCCACTGCAACCGGATGGGGTGAAACATTGCCGCCAATTCGGGCATTGGGTTGACAGAAGGACGAGCAAGCCGGTCTCCTTGACTGCATGCCAGCGACCACAGCCATGTACTCGACCCACGTCCGTGGGTTCCGTACGGCTGTCCAGGCCCGCTGTTGCTGTTCCAGCTGTTCCAGCTGTCACAGCTGTTGAAGCCCTGAGCTCCAGCTCTGATCCAGCTCTCTTTCCCCGCTTTCGGGTCCCCGCGACACCCCCCGCACATGCACCCCATGCCGAGGAACCACCGCACCCATGAACAGCAGCGACAGCGACCTCTCGATCGCCGGCGACATCCTCGAGGTCCAGCACCTCCTCCAGCCGGCCCGCACCCACCCCTCCACCGTGGCCGAGTTCGTCGGCCTGGCCCGCTCCCTCGCCGCGGACCGGTCCCGCTGGGCGCACCTCGTCCGGTACGACACCACCACCCGCTGGTACCACCGGCTGCAGAGCGTTCCCCCGGCCACCGGCTCCGACACGGCGGGGGAGACCCCGCCCGGCTACGAGGTGTGGCTGCTGAGCTGGGTTCCCGGCCAGGGCAGCGGGCTCCACGACCACGGCCTGTCCTCGGGTGTGCTCACCGTCCTGGAAGGCGAACTGACCGAGCGCACGGAGCGCGGGATGCGGACGCTCGGCGCCGGCGCACAGCGCGTCTTCGCGCCCGGGTACGTCCACGAGGTCGTCAACGACTCGCTCGAGCCGGCCGTCAGCCTGCACATCTACTACCCGGGCCTGACCGACATGCCGATGCACACCGCGCGGTGCGCCCCGGCCGCCCTGGACGCCGTACCCGCCTGACGGCAACGTCCCGACCACCCCCACGGGGACCGGGTCCCGCCTGACAGACTGGTCCTCATGCGCATTGTGGTTCTGGCCGGCGGTATCGGTGGTGCTCGTTTCCTGCGTGGCCTCAAACAGGCCGCCCCTGACGCGGACATCACGGTGATCGGCAACACCGGCGACGACATCCATCTGTTCGGGCTGAAGGTCTGCCCCGACCTGGACACCGTGATGTACACCCTCGGCGGTGGCATCAACGAGGAGCAGGGCTGGGGGCGTGCGGACGAGAGTTTCCAGGTCAAGGAAGAACTCGCGGCGTACGGCGTGGGACCCGAGTGGTTCGGGCTGGGCGACCGCGACTTCGCGACCCACATCGTCCGTACACAGATGCTCGGCGCGGGCTATCCGCTGAGCGCGGTCACCGAGGCGCTCTGTGCGCGCTGGAAGCCGGGGGTCCGGCTGATCCCGATGTCCGACGACCGCGTCGAGACGCACGTGGCCGTCGACGTCGACGGCGAGAGCAGGGCCATCCACTTCCAGGAGTACTGGGTGAAGCTGCGCGCCTCCGTGACGGCGCAGGCGATCGTGCCGGTCGGCGCCGAGCAGGCCAAGCCCGCGCCGGGAGTGCTCGAAGCGATCGCCGAGGCCGACGTCATCGTCTTCCCGCCGTCCAATCCCGTCGTCTCGGTGGGCACCATCCTGGCCGTGCCCGGGATCCGCGAAGCGATCGCCGAGGCCGGGGTGCCGGTCGTCGGCCTCTCCCCCATCGTCGGTGACGCACCCGTGCGCGGCATGGCCGACAAGGTGCTGGCCGCGGTGGGCGTCGAAGCGACGGCCTCGGCCGTCGCACAGCACTACGGCTCGGGGCTGCTCGACGGCTGGCTCGTCGACACCGTGGACGCCGGGTCCGTGGCCGAGGTCGAGGGGGCCGGGATCCGCTGCCGCGCCGTGCCGTTGATGATGACGGACGTGGACGCGACCGCCGAGATGGCGCGGCAGGCGCTGACACTCGCCGAGGAGGTACGGGCGTGAACCGCGGACCTGCCGGGGCCCCCTCGTACCGGGTGTGGGCGCTGCCGGGGATGCCCGAGGTGCGGGCGGGCGACGACATCGCCAAGCTGATCGCCACCACGGACCCGGGGCTCGTGGACGGCGACGTCCTGCTCGTCACATCGAAGATCGTCTCCAAGGCGGAGGGCCGGATCGTCGAGGCGGCCGACCGCGAGGCGGCGATCGACGCCGAGACCGTCCGCGTGGTCGCCCGGCGCGGAACGCTGCGGATCGTGGAGAACCGGCAGGGCCTCGTCATGGCCGCGGCCGGCGTCGACGCGTCCAACACCCCCACCGGCACCGTACTGCTGCTCCCCGAGGACCCGGACGCTTCCGCACGGGCGATCCGGGACGGGCTGCGCGACACGCTCGGGGTCGAGGTCGGAGTCGTCGTCACGGACACCTTCGGGCGGCCCTGGCGCAACGGCCTGACGGACGTCGCGATCGGGGCGGCCGGGGTCAGGGTGCTGGACGATCTCCGGGGCGGCACGGACGCGTACGGCAATCCGTTGAGCGCGACCGTGGTCGCCACGGCCGACGAGCTGGCCTCGGCCGGTGACCTGGTGAAGGGCAAGGCGTCGGGGCTGCCGGTCGCGGTGGTGCGCGGGCTGGCCCATGTGACGGCCACGGCGGACGCCGGGGGCGGTGCCCGGGCCATGGTGCGGGTCGCTGCCGACGACATGTTCCGGCTGGGAACGTCCGAAGCGGTACGTGAGGCGCTGCATCTGCGTCGCACGGTGCGGGAGTTCACGGACGAGCCGGTGGACCCGGGAGCCGTACGGCGTGCGGTCGCGGCGGCGGTGACGGCCCCGGCCCCGCATCACACGACGCCGTGGCGGTTCGTCCTGCTGGAGTCGGCGGACTCACGGACCCGGCTGCTCGACGCGATGCGCGACGCGTGGATCGCGGACCTGCGCCGGGACGGCCGGAGCGAGGCGTCGATCGCCAAGCGGGTGCGGCGGGGCGACGTCCTGCGCAACGCGCCGTATCTGGCGGTGCCGTGCCTGGTGATGGACGGCTCACACACCTACGGGGACGAGCGCAGGGACGCCGCGGAGCGCGAGATGTTCGTGGTCGCGGCCGGCGCCGGCGTCCAGAACTTCCTGGTGGCGCTGGCCGGTGAGCGGCTCGGCTCGGCGTGGGTGTCCTCGACGATGTTCTGCCGGGACGTGGTGCGCGAGGTGCTGGACCTTCCGGACTCGTGGGATCCGCTGGGCGCGGTGGCCGTGGGCCACGCGGCGGGTGCCCCACGTGAGCGGGGCCCGCGCGACGTCGAGGAGTTCGTCGCGGTGAGGTGAGGCGGACAGGGGTCTCCCCGCCCGTCACGGGCTCTCACAGGCGGGCGATGTCGCCCGGTGTCATGCGCGGGGCCCGCCGGGCCGGGGTGCGGCCCGACAGCATGATCAGGCGCGTCGCCCGGTGCCGCTGGCCCGCGTACGGAGCCAGGAGGGCCAGCATCTCCTCGTCGTCGGCGTTCCTGTTGCCCGCCAGGGCATGGCCGACGATGCCCGGGAGGTGGAGGTCGCCGACCGTGACCGCGTCGGCAGCGCCGTTCGAGCGCTGCAGGGTCTCCGCCGCGGTCCAGGGACCGATGCCCGGGATCAGCTCCAGACGGGCCATGGCCTCGGGGAGCTCCATGGCGGCGGCTTCCTCCATCCTGCGGGCCGCCCGGACGGCCCTCAGGATCGTCGAGGAGCGCTTGGCGTCGACGCCCGCACGGTGCCATTCCCAGGACGGGATCAGGGACCAGGTCCTGGCGTCCGGCATGACGTACAGGCCGTGGGCGCCGAACAGCCCGTCCTGGGGGCCGGGCGCCGGGGTGCCGTAGCGGCGGACCAGCAGGCGCCAGGCGCGGTAGGCCTCGTCGGTGGTGACCTTCTGTTCGAGGATCGACGGAATCAGGGACTCCATCACCAGACCGGTGCGCAGCAGGCGCAGACCGGGCCGGCTGTGGTGGGTCGCGGCGACCAGCCGGTGGCGCGGGCGGAAGGCGTCCGGGTCGTCCCCCTCGCCGAGCAGCGCCGGCAGCCGGTCCAGGAGCCACTGCGCGCCTGGGCCCCAGGCCGCCGCCTCGATCCGGCCGTCCCGGGCGGCGACCCGGAGGGTGCCGGGACCGGCGGGTGTGCGAGCGGCCCGCCAGAACGAACCGTCGGACAGGGCCCGGTACGTGGGGTCCACGGGGCCCCGCCGCAGGGGGCTCAGGACCAGCCGCAGATCGAGCGGACCCGGCGGGGTCCAGGTCCGGTCCAAGGGCGGGGCGGACGTGCCCGTCGCCGCAGGCATCTGGTGGGGCACGGCGGTGGTGCGGGGTACGAAGCGTCCTGCCACGGATGAGGTCCTCGGTCGTCGGTTGCCTTCGAGGGTACGGCCGACGGAACGGAACCTACTCGTCGGAGGAGAAACGGACCGAGGCGTTCGGAAGGACGGCACCGCACCAGACGCGGACCCCGTCGCGCAGTTCGTTGTCGGCTCCGACCTGTGCGCCGTCCCCGACCACCGCGCCGACGAGCACCGTACGGCTGCCGATCCTGGCGCCTGCCCCGACCAGCGAGTCGGTGATCACGGCCCCCGGTTCGACGACCGCGTCCGCAAGGACGGTGGAGCCCGAGATCCTCGCGCCCGCGCCGATCAGCGCGCCCTCGCCGATGACCGTACCGCCGGTGAGTTTGGCGTCGGCGGCCACGGATGCGGTGGGCAGCACCAGGCGGTCCCCGCAGCGGCCCGGCACCGCCGGGGACGGGGCGCGGCCCAGGACCAGGTCGGCCGAGCCGCGTACGAACGCCTGCGGGGTGCCGAGGTCCAGCCAGTAGGTGGAGTCGACCATGCCCTGGAGATGGGCACCGGAGGCGAGGAGTCCGGGGAAGGTCTCACGTTCCACCGAGACCGGCCGGCCGGCCGGGATGGTGTCGATGACCGACCTGCGGAAGATGTACGCGCCCGCGTTGATCTGGTCGGTGACTATCTCCTCGGGCGTCTGCGGCTTCTCGAGGAAGGCCGTCACCCTGCCCGTGGCGTCCGTCGGTACGAGACCGAAGGCGCGCGGGTCCTCCACCCTCGTGAGGTGCAGGGAGACGTCCGCTCCCGACGTGGCGTGCGACGTGACCAGGGCCCGGATGTCGAGACCGGTGAGGATGTCCCCGTTGAAGATGAGGACGGGCTCGTCCGGGCCGGAGGCCAGCCGCGACGCCACGTTGCGGATGGCTCCGCCCGTACCGAGCGGCTCGTGCTCGGTGACGTACTCGATGGAGAGGCCGAGCGACGAACCGTCACCGAAGTACGGTTCGAACACCTCCGCCAGGTAGGACGTCGCGAGCACGATGTGCTCCACCCCGGCCGCCCGTGCACGCGCCAGCTGGTGCGTGAGGAACGGGACCCCCGCCGCCGGAACCATCGGCTTCGGGGTGTGCACCGTGAGCGGACGCAGCCGGGTGCCCTTGCCTCCTACCAGGAGGATCGCTTCTCTTGCCTCTGTCACAGCACCGTCTCTGCTTCCTGCTGGGGCCGGCCTCGTATCGGCTGGCCAGTGTATGCAGACCGTTCGGAGCTCTCCCGGTCAGCGGCCCTGCAGGTTGGCCGAACTGGTCCGGGCCGTGCCGAGCTTCTTGTAGAGACGGCCCCCGGGGCAATCGGTTGCGAAACCGTCGCGGTGACCGGAGATGACGTTGAGCCTGGCCTTCGCACCCTTCTTGTACTTGCCGCTGCCGCCCGAGACGAGCGTGACCTTCGCCTTGGGGTTGCGGCCGAACAGACCGAGCTTCCAGGCGGTGAGCTTGGCGATCGCGGTCACCGAGGCGGCGGGCGGATTCTTCGAGCTGTACGTTCCGAGTACCGCGATGCCCATGCTGTTGGAGTTGAAACCGAGGGTGTGTGCCCCGAGGACGGCCTTCGTCACGCCTCCTGCGCGTCCTTCGTAGATGTTTCCGCACTTGTCGACGGCGAAGTTGTAGCCGAAGTCGCGCCAGCCACTGCTCTTGACGTGGTAGCGGTAGATACTGCGCAGGACCGAGGGCGCCTGGGCACAGGTGTAGTTGTTGCCGGTGGCGCTGTGGTGGATGAAGGCGGCCTTGACGGTCGTGGTGTACGCGAAGCTGCGCTCCCGAAGGCTCTCGTCGGCGCCCCAGCCCTTGCGCGTGACGATGCGGGGGCGTGGTCCCACGAACGGCTTGGCGCCCGCTGCCACGACGGCCTGTTCCTCGGACTCGGCCTTGCTGAGGGCGGCGATCTCGGTGGCGCCGAGCGGGGCGAGGTCGGCGTTCACGGCGGAACTCTCGGCCGCCGCCACGGTGAGGGCGCCGGTGGCCGGCAGCGCACCGGGCTGGGGGGACGTTACGGGCGTGGCGGTGCCGGTGCCCGGGGTGCCCGCGGCGGGTGGCTGCTGGGGGTCGTCGCCCGGGTCGACGAGTTCCACCCGTAGCCCTTCGGGGAGCGGTGCCGACCCGCCGGCCCTGTTCTGCGCGGCCTCGGCACGTACGCGTACCTGGACGCCGTCCGAGTCACCGACCCAGAGCGGGGCCGTGGAACCGCGGACCGTGGCGGACTCGCGCTCGGCGCTCCCGGTATCGGCTCCGTGGTCGGCGTTGTGTGTCTCGAGTCCCTGCCAGCCGGTCCAGCGCGCGGTGGCGGTCGAGCGGGTGCGGACCTGGACGGTTCCGTGGAGTTCGGCGTCGGCGTCGTCCCAGACCACGCCGACGAGGGAGAAGCGGTGGGCGTTGCGCTGACCCAGCCCCTGGGCCGAGTCGGGGGACAGTGACCTGGAGTCGGTGGATTCACCGGTGGCCCGTGAGGTCTCGCCGGTGAGCGGTCGCAGGGGCAGGGACTGCGTCGAGCCCGACGGTTCGGCAGCGGTCGCCCCGGCCGCCTGGGCGACCGGGGCAGAAACGGATGCGGCGGGCGCGGCGAGCGGCAGGGTGAGTGCCGCCGCGCAGGTGACGCCGATGGAGGTTGCAAGAAGTGCATGCATAAAGGAAATCCTGGGCAGAACCGGCATCTCCGGCTACTGGAGGGCCGCCGCTCCCACTTGACGGGCCGTCTGCCGATCCGGTGTATGCGGCACCCGTCGCACCCCGCCCCGTCCGTACCGGCCGCGTACCCTTGCGCGGATGAACGCCAGTGATCGCACCCCCGCCGACCTGCTGCGATCCGCGCTCGCCGCGGACCCGGCCCGCCCCCTGGTCACCTTCTACGACGACGCAACCGGAGAGCGCGTCGAACTGTCGGTGGCCACCTTCGCCAATTGGGTGGCCAAGACCGCCAATCTGCTGCAGGGAGACCTGGCCGCCGAACCGGGTGACCGGCTGGCACTGCTGCTCCCCGCCCACTGGCAGTCCGCGGTCTGGCTGCTCGCGTGCTCGTCGGTGGGCGTCGTCGCCGATGTCCAGGGCGACCCCGCCGCCGCCGATCTCGTCGTCAGCGGACCGGACACGCTGGACCGTGCGCGCGCCTGCCGCGGCGAGCGGGTCGCGCTGGCGCTGCGTCCCCTCGGCGGCCGTTTCCCGCAGCCGCCCGAGGGCTTCGCGGACTACGCGGTGGAGGTGCCTGGCCAGGGCGACCGCTTCTCCCCGTACGCACCCGTCGACCCCGCCGCGCCCGCCCTGGCCGTGGACGGCGTCGAACTGACGGCGGACCGGCTCGTCGCACGGGCCCGCGAGGACGCGGCGGAACTGGGCCTCACGCCGGGGTCGCGCCTGCTGACGGGACGTTCGTACGACACCTGGGGAGGACTCTCCGCCGGTCTCTTCGCCCCGCTGGCAACCGGGGGCTCCGTGGTCCTGTGCCGCCACCTCGGCCTGCTGGACGCGGACGGACTGGCCAAGCGCGTCGAGAGCGAGCGGGTCAGCGCCACCGCGGTATGACAAGCGCTCCGTGGGCCACCCGTCCGGCCCACGGCGGGCCGAGCCCCCGGGACTGAGCACCGGCTGCGGTACATGATCGGGCGGTACAGACCACTCCGTCTGGATGCACAACCAAGCGTGAGGTTCAGCCGTCTACTCCTGCGACCGGCGGCTCATCGCGCCGCCGAACGTGAAGGATGGACACTGACGTGACCGACAGCTCCGGACCCCCTGCCGACCCGGACCGCCCGGACCGCCCGGACTCCTCGGCCGAGGACGGGGCGAAGGAAGGGTCGCAGGACGATTCCGGGGCAACCCCGCAGGACGACTCACCCGCCCCTGACGGTCACACCGGGAGCGACAGGGGCGACGGCGGTGACGACGGGATCCGGACCTGGGCGGACCGGCCCAAGGGCGGAGTCCCCGGGCACCGGCGGCACTGGCTCCGCTGGACCGCTCTCGCCGCCTCGTTCCTCGTGCTGGTCGCCGCCGGGGTCGGCTGGTGGCTGTACAAGAAGCTCGACGGCAACATCACGACGGACACGAGCGCCGCCGCCGAACTCAAGGCGTACGAGAAGGAGCGCCCCACCGCGATCGCGATGGACGCGCAGAACATCCTGCTCATCGGCTCGGACACCCGGTCGGGCGACAACCGCAAATACGGCCGGGACGACGGCGGCAGTCAGCGCTCGGACACCACGATCCTCCTGCACCTCGCGGCCGACCGTAAGAGCGCCACCGCGGTGTCCATCCCGCGTGACCTGATGGTCGACATCCCGAGCTGTCACCCCGCGGGCGGCAAGGCCACCAGGAAGCAGTTCGCCCAGTTCAACTGGGCCTTCGAACTCGGCGGCACCGCCTGCACGATCCGCACCGTCGAGAACATGACGGGCATTCGCGTCGACCACCACATGGTCATCGACTTCAGCGGCTTCAAGGACATGGTCGACGCCGTGGACGGTGTCGAGGTCTGCCTCAAGGAGCCGGTCAAGGACGACGACGCCCATCTCGAGCTCCCCGCGGGACGCCAGGAGCTCGACGGCGAGCAGGCGCTGGGGTACGTACGGGCCCGCAAGTCGATCGGCGACGGCAGCGACACCGAGCGGATGGACCGCCAGCAGAAGTTCCTCGGGGCCCTCGTGAACAAGATGCAGAGCAACGGCGTCCTGCTCAACCCGACGAGGCTGTACCCGGTGCTGGACGCGGCGACGAAGTCGCTCACCACCGACCCGGGGCTGGACTCGCTCAGGGACCTGTACGACCTGGTGCGCGGGATGCGGAACGTACCCACGGAGAAGGTGCAGTTCCTGACCGTGCCCCGGCAGCCCTACCGCGCGGACCGGAACCGGGACGAGCTCGTCCAGCCGGACGCCGACCGGCTGTTCGAGCAGTTGCGCAAGGACGAGCCCGTCGCCGTGGTCCCCGCCGACGAGAACAATGCGGGGAATTCACAGCCGACTCACAGTTCCGAGAAGGACCCCACCGACGAGAAGCCCGGCGGTACGGACGGGAGTCCGACCCCCGCCCCCACCTATTCGGGGTCGAATGCCGCGGACGACCCGTGCGACCAGTAAAGCAATGGCCAAGCAATGGGCGGCAATCGGAGTGGAATAGGAAGAATGCCCGGTTATACGAGGGGTGGAATATGTCACGCACGCCGCCCATGGCCGAATCGGCCGGATAGTGTGACGCGATCCGGTGCCGTCGGCCCCAAGGCCGCGCACTGCTGGAGCGACAGACCGAGCGCCCTGTCGGGGGAGGCGCCTCGCGTGGCACCGACGGAGGATTCAGGAAACCGTGGACGCGCATAGCCGTGGGCGGGCGGACGAAATCGACGCCGCCGACCAATGGGTGCTCAACCTGCAGACCGGCAATTACGAATTGCGACTGAACCACTCCGGAACAGAGTCGTCCGGCACATCCCGTACGTCGGACCCCTATGGCTCCGACAACAGGAACGAGCCTCTCCGCGAGTTGCCCCGACAGCGGATCCGCCGCTCCGCACGGAGCGGGCACACCCAGGAGCAGCCGCCGGTGCCGGCCGGGCGCCGTAAGCGCACGCCCCCGAAGGCACGGCGGAGGAAGGCCCTGCTGTGGACCGGCGGCGTGATGGCCTTCGTGATCGTCGCCGGATCGGCGGGGGCGTACGCCCTCTACCAGAAGTTCAACGGCAACCTCGACACCGTCGACGTCGGTGACGCGGGCAGCAAGAGCGTCGCCGCCGACGGGCCGCTCAACATACTGATCATCGGCACCGACAAGCGCACCGGCAGCGGCAACGAGGGCTACGGCGACAAGGGCAGCACCGGCCACGCCGACACCAACATCCTCTTCCACGTCTCCGCGGACCGCACCAACGCCACGGCGATGAGTATCCCCCGGGACCTGATGACGGACATCCCGGAGTGCACCACCCAGCAGCCGGACGGTTCGGAGAAGGTCATACCCGGCTCGCGTAACGTCCGGTTCAACGTCAGCCTCGGCCAGGAAGGGCGCGATCCGGGCTGCACGATGCGTACGGTCAAGAAGATCACCGGCCTCTCCGTCGACCACTTCATGATGGTCGATTTCAATGCGGTCAAGGAGCTGTCCACGGCCGTCGGCGGGGTCAAGGTCTGCCTGGCCAAGGCGGTCAAGGACCCCGACTCGCACCTGGACCTGCCTGCCGGTGAGTCCACCGTCGAGGGCGAACAGGCACTGGCCTTCGTCCGCACCCGGCACAGTTTCGGCAATCAGAGCGACCTCGACCGGATCAAGGTGCAGCAGCAGTTCATCGGCTCGATGATCCGGCAGATGAAGTCCGACGACACGCTGACGAGCCCCGGCAAGCTCTTCGGCCTCGCGGACGCGGCGACCAAGGCGCTCACCGTCGACTCCGGCATCGGGTCGATCAAGAAGCTGACGTCGCTCGCGCAGGAACTCGGCAGGATCGACACCAGGAACATCACCTTCGTCACGCTGCCGGTGATCGACAACCCGGCCGAGCCGACGCCCATCACCGTGGTCGTGGAACCGCGGAAGTCGGAGCAGCTCTTCGCGATGATGCGCTCCGACACCTCCCTGACCGAGGTGAAGCAGAAGGAGACGGCGGCCAGGAGCGAGCAGGAAGCGGTACTCAAGGGCGCCAAGGCCGATCCGGCCGACATACGCGTCGACGTCCTCAACGGCGGCAGCATCGCCGGTGCGGCGGACGCGACGGCCACCTGGCTGCAGGCCGAGCAGGGCGTGCCCGAGGCCACGAACAAGGCGAACGCCCCGGCGAAGATCGACACGACGACGCTGGCGTACGCGCCCGACCAGGCGGACCAGGCCCGCGCCCTGGCGGCGATCATGGGGCTGCCCGCCACGGCGCTCAAGCAGGGAGCAGCCGACGTCGAAGGACTTCAGGCGATGGTGCTGACCCTGGGAGCCGACTTCAAGGGCACGGGGGTGCCCGTCACCGGCCCGGCCGAGGCACCGGAGGACATTCAGAAGGCAAGCGCCGACAAGGCAGAGTGCGCGAAGTGACGACGGGTCGTCGCGCCACAGCGAAAGTCTGAGCAGCAGGGGGGTCCTGGTGGGACGGAGCAGCACGCCTGGAGAGGGGACGCGGTCGCGCGTCCGTCACGAGGGCCCGGTCGACGGTGTCCTCGGTAGCGGCGACATGGAGGACGGCGGAGCAAGGGACGGTCGCGGCGGGCGGGAACGGTCCGCCCCGCCGGAGGGCGGGCACCGCCAAGGCGGGCCGAACCGCCGTTCCAGACGGTCCGGCAAACGCGGAAAACGGCGCGTTCTGCGCTGGGTCGCGTCCGTTCTCGCCCTGCTGATACTCGGCACCGGCGGAGCCGGATACGTCTACTACAAGCACCTCAACGGCAACATCAAAAAAGAGGACCTGACCCTCGGCGACAAGGACATGGCCGACCACAAGGCCAACGCCGCCGGGCAGACCCCGCTGAACATCCTGATCATCGGGTCCGACGCCCGCGACTCCGAGGCCAACCAGAAGCTCGGCGGCGCCAAGGAGACCTTCGGGGGCACACCGCTCGCCGACGTGCAGATGCTGCTGCACCTCTCCGCGGACCGCAGCAACATCTCGGTCGTGAGCATGCCGCGCGACACCATGCTGAAGATGCCCAAGTGCACCGACCCGAAAACCGACAAGGTGTACCCGGCCAGCACGAAGCCCGTCCAGACGAACGAGAGCCTCGGCCGCGGCGGGCCCGGGTGCACGGTGGCCACCTGGTACGAGCTCACCGGCATCACCATCGACCACTTCATGATGATCGACTTCGCGGGCGTGGTCTCGATGGCCGACGCGATCGGCGGCGTCCCGGTCTGTGTCGACGCCAACGTCCACTCGCACGGCAGGGACGGCAAGGGCTCCGGGCTGAAGCTGGAGGAGGGCACCACCGCCGTCAAGGGCAAGCAGGCCCTGCAGTGGCTGCGCACCCGCTACGGCTTCGAGGACAACACGGACCTCGGCCGTGCCAAGGCCCAGCACCAGTACCTGAACTCGATGGTGCGCGAGCTGCGCAAGGGCACCAAGCTCACCGACCCCGGAAAGCTGATGGGGCTCGCCGAGGCGGCCACCACCGCGCTGACGGTCGACAAGGGCCTGGACACGGTCAAGAAGCTGTACGACCTGGCGGAGGAGCTGAAGAAGGCCCCGACCGACCGCATCACCATGACGACCATGCCGAACGTCTACGGGACGGGCAATCTCGCCGGCCGGGTGTTCCCCAAGGCCGGCGAGGCCGAGCAGGTGTTCCGGATGGTCCGTGAGGACATCCCGCTGGACGGCAAGGCGTCCAAGCGCAAGACACCTGTCACCAAGGACGTCGCCGCGCCCGTCGCGGAGATCCCGGTCAGCGTGCGCAACGCGACCAGCACGGACGGTCTCGGTCCGGCACAGGGCCGTGCGACCACGGTCAAGAACCTACTCACGGACGCGGGCTTCGCCAAG
The DNA here is from genome assembly GCF_045207585.1 of Streptomyces sp. NBC_00887. Lineage (NCBI taxonomy): Bacteria > Bacillati > Actinomycetota > Actinomycetes > Kitasatosporales > Streptomycetaceae > Streptomyces > Streptomyces sp. NBC_00887. The sequence continues at coordinate 6,752,116 of NZ_CP108788.1, read as the reverse complement.
GCCTCGATCGACTCGCAGAACGTCGCGGCGGCCGGCCGGACCGGCGTCCTCTACCCCAGCGCGGACATGGAGGGCGACGCCCAGGCGGTCGCCAAGGCTCTCGGCATCCCGGTGTCCCAGGTACAGAAGTCGGCCGATGTCTCGGGCATCGTGCTGGCCGTGGGTGCCGACTGGCGCGAGGACGGGGCCTACCCGGCCAAGGCCGTCGACGAGAAGACGCCGGAGTCGGCGAACGCGCTCAACGGTTCGAACGAGGAGGCGTGCATGCACGTCAACCCGAACTACACCTTCTGACGTCCGCACACAGGAAGGGGCCCCGCCGGGAGACGGCGGGGCCCCTTCCTTGCGTACGGCTGTCAGACCGTCTGTTCCCGCACCGCCGGGCGGCGGCTCGCGATGACCCTCTTCGCGAGCGACCGCGGGCTGGTCAGGAAGCCGTATCCCCACGACATGTGCATGGTGGCCAGCGCCACCGGGATCTGCGCCCGCGCCTTGAGCGGCAGGCCCTTTCCGGCGGGCAGCGAGCCGGCGACGATCGCCGCGACGTACCCGGCCGGCACGGCGAACGCCCACGGGGTGACCGCGGCACCGACGACGATGCCGGCCGCGATCGCGCAGACGGCGGTCGGCGGGGCCAGGTAGCGCAGGTTGATCGAGCCGGCGTGGTAGCGGGCCACGACGTGGCGCCAGCGGCCGTACTCCTTGTACTGCTTGGAGAGGGCGCGGATGCTGGGCCGGGGGCGGTACTGCACCTTCAGCTCCGGCGAGAACCAGATCTGACCGCCGGCCTCGCGGATGCGGAAGTTCAGCTCCCAGTCCTGGGCGCGGATGAACTCCACGTTGTAGCCGTCGGCCCGCTCCAGGGCCTCGCGGCGGAAGACCCCCAGGTACACGGTCTCGGCGGGGCCCGCCTGGCCGCCGGTGTGGAAGGCCGCGTTGCCGACGCCGATCTTCGACGTCATCGCGGCGGCGACGGCGTCCTCCCAGGCGTTCTCGCCCTCGGCGTGCATGATGCCGCCGACGTTCTGCGCGCCGGTCTCCTCCAGGAGGCGGACCGCGGTCGCAATGTAGTCCGGGGAGAGCATGCCGTGGCCGTCGACCCGCACCACGATCGGGTGACGTGAGGCCTTGATCGCGGCGTTCAGCGCGGCGGGGGTGCGGCCCGTCGGGTTCGGCACGGTGTGGACCCTGGAGTCCTCCCGTACCAGCTCAGCGGCGATCTCGTCCGTACGGTCGGTCGAGGGACCGAGGGCGATCACCACCTCCATCTCACCGGCGTACTCCTGCTCCAGGATGTGCCGGACCGAGTTCCTGAGATGGCGTTCCTCATTGAGCACCGGCATGATCACGGAGACGGCGGGGTACTGCGCGGCAGACATGTGGTCCTCAGGGGTCCTCGGGGGGGGCCGGGGGTTCCGGGGGCTCTCGCACCCCGGGATGCGGCGTGATTCGGCCGCCACGTTACCGCGAATGGGGGACACCGGCGCGCGCCGCCGGGTCTCCTCCCGGTCTGCAGATCGTATGGGCCTACCGTGCGAAAGTCCCACTCGCACCGCGGAGGTGTCCCCCGTGCCCACGCCGCACCGATCGCCCCGTCCACCGCACCCCCGCGCCGCTCCCACCCAGCGCAGAACCGCTCGGAAGCCCGGAGCGGGCACCAGGCACCGGCCCCGGACCGGCAACCGGAAGGGGCCGCCCCGCTGGGGCATGCGGGTGGCCACCGGGCTGTCCGTGCTGGTGCTCTGCGCCGGCGGGATCGGCCACGCCGTGGTGAGCAGCCTGGAGACGGGGATCGACCGGGTCGACCCGTTCAAGGACATGAAGAACCGGCCCCAGGGCAGCCACGGCATGAACTTCCTGCTCGTCGGCACCGACGGCCGGGAGAAGATCACCAAGGCGGTGAGGAACAAGTACCGGCTGGGCGGGGCGCCCTGTCACTGCACCGACACCCTCATGCTCGTCCACCTCTCGGCCGACAAGCGGCGGGCGAGCGTCGTCAGTCTGCCCCGCGACAGCTACGCCGAGATCCCGGCCCACACCGACCGGACCACCGGCAAGGAGCACTCCGCCCACCCGGTGAAGCTCAACGCCGCCTACGCGGAAGGCGGCCCGCAGCTGACCGTGCGCACCGTCGAGGGCATGACCGGCATCAAGATCGACCACTACATGGAGGTCGACTTCACCAGCTTCATGGAGACGGTCGACACCCTGGGCGGGGTACAGATCTGCACCGCCAAGCCGCTCAAGGACTCCTACACGGGCCTGAACCTGGCCGCGGGCACCCACAGGCTGGACGGCGGCAAGGCCCTGCAGTACGTACGTTCCCGGCACATCGACGGGGCCGCCGACCTGAGCCGGATGCAGCGCCAGCAGAAGTTCATGGCCGCGCTGGTCAAGCAGACCACCAGCAGCGGTGTGCTGACGAACCCCGTGAAGTTCCAGCAGGTCGTCTCGTCGATGCTCGGATCCGTCCGCGCCGACAAGGGATTCGGCACGGAGCAGATGCTGGAGCTCGGCAGGGCGATGCGTGGCCTCACCCCGGCCTCGTCGGAGTTCGCCTCCGTACCGATCAAGGACGGTGGTTACCCCGTCAAGGGCATCGGCTCCACGGTGAAGTGGGACACGAAGAAGTCGAAGAAGCTGTTCCGGGCACTGCGCGAGGACAAGCCGCTCGCCCCCCACCTGCCGAAGCAGCCCAAGGCGACGATCGTCGGCGTGGCCCCCGAACAGATCCGGGTGCAGGTCTACAACGGGACACCGAAGGACGGGCTCGGCCAGAAGGTCGACGCGGCGCTGCGCGGCACCGGTTTCAACACCACCCGCTCCCCGCTGAACGGCGGCCCGCGCAACCTCAAGCGGACCGTGGTCAGCTACGACCCCCGGTGGGACCGGTCGGCGAAAGCCCTGGCGGCGGCACTGCCCGGGTGCGAGCTGAAGGCCGTGAAGGGGCAGGGCGGGACGATGAAGGTGAAGGCGGGATCCGACTTCACGAAGGTCCAGCGGGTCAAGGCCGAGGCCCCGCAGCGGGGCGAGTTCGGCACGGTGACGGGCGACCAGGTGGTCTGCCCGTGACGTTCCCCCGGGGCGCGGGGTGCCGGTCCGCGACCGGCGCCCCTCCTTCGTGTACGGGCACGACCGGCGCCCCTCCTTCGTGTACGGGCCTCAGTCGTCGATGCCCTCGGCGGCGCGCCGCTCCCGCAGCTCCTTGATCGCGCGGCGCCGGGCGAGGCGGTGCGTACGCCGGATCTGGGCCTCCTGGTAGCGCCGCTTGTCGCGCTCCGTCTCCGGGACCACCTCGGGTACGCGGCGCGGCTTGCCGTCCTCGTCGACCGCCGCGAACACCAGATAGGCGCTCCCGACCTGCTGGGCCGGGGTCGACTCGTTCCACCGCTCGGCCAGGACGCGGACTCCGACCTCCATCGAGGAGCGGCCGGTCCAGTTCACCTGCGCACGGACGTGAACGAGGTCACCGACGCGGACCGGCTCCAGGAAGACCATCTCGTCCATCGAAGCCGTCACGGCCGGGCCACCGGAGTGCCGGCCGGCGACCGCACCCGCGGCGTCGTCGACCAGTTTCATGATCACACCGCCGTGCACCGTACCCAGGAGATTGGTGTCGCTGCCGGTCATGATGTGGCTGAGGGTGGTCCGGGAGGCCGCGGTCGGCTTGGCCGGAATCTCGCCCTCCGGTGGCTGGTCCTGATCTGTCATGCCCTCCACCTTATGCGGGGGCTTGCCCCCGGTTGCATTGCATCAGCTTCGCAACAGCCGTGGTCCGATTTCCGGTACACCCTGTAATACGTGCGGGCCGGGACGGCACACTGTTCCGCATGAACGATTGGCCCGAAGGACGGAACGGCGGACCCGGCGAGCGCTATGGGCAGGGCAGCGCGAACCCGCAGCCCGAGAGCGCCCGCGCCATGCCGCACGTCCGGCGGCGTCCCGCTCCGCCGCAGGGCGCACCGCAGGCCCCGCCCCGGATCCCCCCGCAGGGACAGGGATACGCCGGCGACGGTTACGACAGCGGCTACAACACGGGCCAGGTCTACGGCGGCGGCGGCGACGGCGGCGGACAGGGCGGCGGCGGGTACGGCAGCGGCGGCGGTGACCGCGGCTACGTACAGGGCCGCCCCATGCCCAACTGGGGCCGGCGCATCAAGGTCGGCACACTGACCCTCGTGGTCGCGCTGCTCGTCGTCTCCATCGGCACGTACTTCTGGGCCGACGGCAAGCTCAAGCGCGAGGTCGACCTCTCCAAGGTCATCGACCGCCCCTCCGAGGGCGACGGCACGAACTACCTGATCGTCGGCTCCGACAGCCGCGAGGGCATGACGGCCGAGGACAAGAAGAAGCTGCACACCGGCTCCGCCGAGGGCAAGCGCACCGACTCGATGATGATCCTGCACGACGGCTCCAACGGCCCGACGCTGATCTCCCTGCCCCGTGACTCGAACGTCGAGATCCCGACCTTCGTCGGCTCGGAGTCCGGTAAGACCTTCAAGGGCACGGGCCGCACGGTGAAGCTGAACGCCGCGTACGCGGAGGACGGCCCGGAGCTGCTGGTCCGCACGGTCGAGTTCAACACCGGGCTGCGCATCGACCACTACGTCGAGATCGGCTTCGGCGGCTTCGCCAAGATCGTGGACGCGATCGGCGGCGTGGAGCTGGACATCCCCAAGGCCTTCAAGGACAAGAAGTCCGGCGCCGACTTCCAGGCGGGCAAGCAGACGCTGAACGGCGAACAGTCACTCGCCTTCGTCCGCACCCGGTACGCGTTCGCGGGCAGCGACCTGGACCGTACGAAGAACCAGCAGAAGTTCCTCGCGGCGCTGGCCTCCCAGACGGCGACGCCTTCCACGATCCTCAACCCGTTCAAGCTGTACCCGACGATGGGCGCCGGCCTGGACACGCTGATCGTCGACAAGGACATGTCGCTCTGGTCGCTGGGCCAGATGTTCTTCGCGATGAAGGGCGTCACCGGCGGCGAGGGCACGTCGATGAACATCCCGATCTCGGGCAGCACCGGCGGCAACCTGGTCTGGGACAAGGCCAAGGTCAAGCAGCTCGTCGAGCAGCTGAAGAACGACGAGAAGGTCACGGTCAGGGGCAACTGACCGCAGGCGCACGCGAAAGGTCCGGACGGTTCTCCGTCCGGACCTTTTCGCGTGCGGTGCGTACCGAGAGCAAGCGGTTACGGCAGGTTGCGGGCCATGACGATGCGCTGGACCTGGTTCGTGCCTTCGTAGATCTGCGTGATCTTCGCGTCACGCATCATCCGCTCCACCGGGTAGTCCCGCGTGTAGCCGTAGCCGCCGAGCAGCTGGACGGCGTCCGTGGTGACCTCCATGGCGACGTCCGAGGCGAAGCACTTGGCCGCGGCACCGAAGAAGGTGAGGTCGCCGTCGAGGCGCTCGGACTTGGCCGCCGCCGCGTAGGTGAGCTGGCGGGCCGCCTCCAGCTTCATCGCCATGTCGGCGAGCATGAACTGGATGCCCTGGAAGTCGCCGATCGGCTTGCCGAACTGCTTGCGCTCCTGGACGTAGCCCTTGGCGTAGTCGAGGGCGCCCTGCGCGATGCCGAGCGCCTGGGCCGCGATCGTGATGCGGGTGTGGTCCAGGGTCTTCATCGCCGTGGCGAAGCCGGTGCCCTCCTCGCCGATCATGCGGTCGGCGGGGATACGGACGTTGTCGAGGTAGACCTCACGCGTCGGGGAGCCCTTGATGCCGAGCTTCTTCTCCGGGGCGCCGAAGGAGACACCCTCGTCCGACTTCTCGACGACGAACGCCGAGATGCCCTTGGAGCGCTTGGTCGGGTCGGTGACGGCCATGACCGTGTAGTAGTCGGAGACGCCCGCGTTGGTGATCCAGCGCTTCACACCGTTGAGGACCCAGAAGTCGCCGTCGCGGACGGCCTTGGTCTTCATGCCCGCCGCGTCGGAGCCGGCGTCCGGCTCGGACAGGGCGTACGAGAACATCGCGTCGCCCTTGGCGAGCGGGCCCAGGTACTTCTTCTTGAGGTCCTCGGAGCCGGAGAGGATCACCGGGAGCGAGCCGAGCTTGTTCACGGCCGGGATGAGGGAGGAGGACGCGCAGGCGCGGGCCACCTCCTCGATCACGATGACCGTGGCGAGCGCGTCGGCGCCCGCGCCGCCGTACTCCTCCGGGACGTGGACCGCGTGGAGGTCGGAGGCGACCAGGGCGTCCAGGGCCTCCTGGGGGAAGCGGGCCTCCTCGTCCACCTCGGCGGCGAACGGAGCGATCTTCGCCTCGGCGAGCGAACGGATCGTCTCGCGGAGCATGTCGTGCTCCTCGGCCGGACGGTAGAGGTCGAAGTCGGTGGAACCCGCCAAGACGTTCACTCCCCAAGGATGCTAACTACTGTTAAGTAACCCAATTTTAGTGGCCAGGGCTCGGCCCGGCATACGGGCGGGGCACGTGAGCTTGCCGACAGCCGCAAAACGAGGTTCCGGCAGGCCCGGTTATGCTCGGCTCCGCACGTCTGTCCGCATCGTTCAGGAGCACCCCATGGCCCTCAGGATCACCGTGATCGGCACCGGCTATCTCGGCGCCACCCATGCCGCGGCCATGGCTGAGCTGGGCTTCGAAGTCCTCGGACTCGATGTCGTGCCGGAGAAGATCGAGATGCTCTCGGCGGGCAGGGTGCCGATGTACGAGCCGGGGCTCGAGGAGATCCTGCAGAAGCACGTCGCGGGCATCGAGGGCTCCAGCGGCCGGCTCCGGTTCACCACCTCCTGGGAGGAGGTCGGCGCCTTCGGCGACGTGCACTTCGTCTGCGTGAACACTCCGCAGAAGCACGGCGAGTACGCGTGCGACATGAGTTACGTGGACAGCGCCTTCGAGTCCCTGGCCCCGCAGCTGACGCGGCCCGCGCTGGTGGTCGGGAAGTCCACCGTCCCGGTGGGTTCCGCCGCCCGGCTGGCCGCACGGCTGGCCGAGCTGTCGCCGGTGGGCACGGATGCGGAGCTGGCCTGGAACCCGGAGTTCCTGCGCGAGGGCTTCGCCGTGAACGACACCCTGCACCCGGACCGGATCGTCGTCGGGGTGGAGAGCGAGCGGGCCGAGAAGCTGCTGCGCGAGGTGTACGCGGGGCCGGTCGGAGAGGGTTCGCCTTTCGTGGTGACGGACTTCCCCACCGCCGAACTGGTGAAGACCTCGGCGAACTCGTTCCTGGCGACCAAGATCTCCTTCATCAACGCGATGGCGGAGGTCTGCGAGGCCGCCGACGGCGATGTGGTGAAGCTGGCCGAGGCGATCGGCCACGACGAGCGGATCGGGAAGAAGTTCCTGCGGGCCGGGATCGGGTTCGGCGGGGGCTGTCTGCCGAAGGACATCCGGGCGTTCATGGCGCGCGCCGGTGAGCTGGGCGCGGACCAGGCGCTGACGTTCCTGCGCGAGGTCGACTCCATCAACATGCGCCGTCGCGGGCACATGGTGGAGCTCGCCCTCGAGGCGGTGGGCGGGGGTTCGTTCCTCGGGCAGCGCGTCGCGGTGCTCGGCGCGACGTTCAAGCCGGACTCGGACGACGTACGGGACTCGCCGGCCCTGAACGTGGCCGGGCAGATCCATCTGCAGGGCGGCCAGGTCACGGTCTTCGACCCGAAGGGCATGGACAACGCCCGGCGGCTCTTCCCCACCCTCGCCTACGCGGACACCGCACTGGACGCGGTGCGCGGCGCGGATGTGGTGCTGCACCTGACGGAGTGGCGCGAGTTCCGCGAGCTGGACCCGGTGGCACTGGGCGAGGTCGCGGGGCGCCGGATCATCCTGGACGGCCGCAATGCGCTGGACCCGGCGGTGTGGCGTGAGGCGGGGTGGACCTACCGCGCCATGGGCCGGCCGAAGGCCTAGGGTCTTTCGTTCGGATCAGGCCGGATCAGGGAGCGGGGTCCGGTGCGTGCCGCCGCAAGGCGGAGGAGGGAGCCCACGCGATGGGGTCTCCCCTGCTCGAGCGAAGCCGAGAGTTCGGGGAAGTCGGCGACTGACGACAACGCCGGAGGGGGTCCCCCCTGGCCCTTGAGGCCTTGGGGGAGCGCGTGCCGGACCCCGCGAGCCCGACATGATGCAAACGAAAGACCCTAGCCCCCGACGGGCCCGATGCGGCCCGCCCGGCATTCGGTGCGGCTACACCGCAGGGCCGTCCAGCTCGTCGATCGTGGCGTGGGAGGGACCGCGCCGTGCGCCGAGGTCACGGGAGACCGCTTCCGCGTCCCGCAGGACCCGTACGGCGTTCTGCCAGGTCAGCTTGGCGAGGTCGGTGTCCGACCAGCCCCGGGTGAGCAGCTCGGCGATCAGGTTCGGGTAGCCGGAGACGTCCTCCAGGCCCGCGGGCAGGAACGCCGTGCCGTCGTAGTCGCCGCCGATGCCGACGTGGTCGATCCCGGCGATCTCACGCATGTGGTCCAGGTGGTCGGCGATCGTCGACACGGTGGCCACCGGGCGCGGGTGGACCGCCTCGAAGTCCGCGTGGATCCGCATCGCCGCCGCGGTCGTGTCCAGGTGGTGCAGGCCGTGCTCGCGCATGTTGCGGTCGGCGGCGAGCGTCCAGGCTACGGCTGCGGGCAGGACGAACTTCGGCACGAAGGTCGCCATGGCCACTCCGCCGTTGGCCGCGAGCATCCGCAGCACGTCGTCGGGGATGTTGCGCGGGTGGTCACAGACGGCCCGGGCGGAGGAGTGCGAGAAGATCACCGGCGCGACGGAGGTGGCGAGCGTGTCGCGCATCGTGGTCGCCGCCACGTGCGAGAGGTCGACGAGCATGCCGATGCGGTTCATTTCCCGTACGACCTCGCGGCCGAACTCCGACAGGCCGCCGACCTGAGCGGAGTCGGTCGCCGAGTCCGCCCAGTCGGTGTTGTCGTTGTGCGTCAGCGTCATGTAGCGGACGCCGAGGGTGTGCAGGGCGCGCAGGGTGCCCAGGGAGTTGTTGATGGAGTGGCCGCCCTCGGCGCCCATCAGGGACGCGATGCGCCCCTCGGCGCGGGCCTTCTCCATGTCGTCGGCGGTCAGGGCGCGCCGCAGGTCCGCCGGGTGGCGTTCCAGCAGCTCGGCGACCACGTCGATCTGCTCCAGCGTGGCGCTGACCGCGTCGTCACCGGTCAGGCGGGTGGAGACGTAGACGGACCAGAACTGGGCGCCGACGCCGCCGGCCCGCAGGCGCGGGATGTCGGTGTGCAGGGCACCGGTCTGGTCGGTGGCGATGTCGCGGGCGTCCAGGTCGTAGCCGACCTGCTCGCGCAGGGCCCAGGGGAGGTCGTTGTGGCCGTCGACGACGGGGTTCTCGGCGAGGAGCAGCCGGGCGCGGTCCAGGTTGTCCATGGGGCGCCTACTTCCCGAAGCCGAAGGAGTCCGAGCCCTCGACCTTGGCCCGGAGGCGCTTGCCCTTCTCCGTCGCCTGGTCGTTCAGGTCCTGCTGGAAGTCCTTCATCCGCGCCAGCAGCTCGCTGTCGTGGGCGGCGAGGATCCGGGCCGCGAGCAGCCCCGCGTTGCGTGCGCCGCCGACCGAGACGGTGGCGACGGGGACTCCGGCCGGCATCTGCACGATGGAGAGCAGGCTGTCCATGCCGTCCAGGTACTTCAGCGGGACGGGAACCCCGATGACGGGCAGCGGGGTCACGGAGGCGAGCATGCCGGGCAGGTGGGCCGCTCCCCCGGCGCCCGCGATGATCGCCTTCAGGCCGCGGTCCGCCGCCTGCTCGCCGTACGCGACCATCTCCCGCGGCATGCGGTGGGCGGAGACGACGTCGACCTCGTAGGGGATCTCGAACTCGTCGAGTACCTTCGCGGCCGCTTCCATGACGGGCCAGTCGGAGTCCGAGCCCATGACGATGCCGATGACAGGGGCGGTACCGGGGGAAGTCATTCGGTGATTGTTCCTCGCAGGTAGTCGGCCGCGTGCCGGGCGCGCTCCCGCACGTCCGCCAGGTCGTCGCCGTAGGTGTTGACGTGACCGACCTTGCGGCCGGGCTTCACGTCCTTGCCGTACATGTGGATCTTGAGCTGCGGGTCGCGGGCCATGCAGTGCAGGTACGCCTGGTACATGTCCGGGTAGTCGCCGCCCAGGACGTTGCACATGACCGTCCAGGTGGCGCGCGGGCGCGGGTCGCCGAGCGGGAGGTCGAGGACGGCCCGCACGTGGTTGGCGAACTGGGAGGTGATCGCGCCGTCCTGGGTCCAGTGCCCGGAGTTGTGCGGGCGCATCGCCAGTTCGTTCACGAGGATGCGGCCGTCGCGGGTCTCGAACAGCTCGACCGCAAGGTGGCCGACCACACCGAGCTCCGAGGCGATCCGCAGCGCGAGCTGCTGGGCCTCACCGGCCAGCCGCTCGTCCAGCTCGGGGGCCGGGGCGATGACGGTGTCGCAGACGCCGTCGACCTGGATGGACTCGACGACCGGGTAGGCGACGGCCTGGCCGTGCGGCGAGCGGACGATGTTGGCCGCCAGCTCCCGTACGAAGTCGACCTTCTCCTCGGCCAGGACGGGGACACCGGCGCGGAACGGCTCGGCGGCGTCCGCCTCGGAGCGGACCACCCACACGCCCTTGCCGTCGTAGCCGCCGCGGACCGTCTTGAGGATGACGGGGAAGCCCCCGGCCTCCTCGGCGAACGCCGCGGCGTCCGCCGGGTCGCTCACGAGACGGTGGCGGGGGCAGGGCGCACCGATCTCCGTGAGCTTCGCGCGCATCACCCCCTTGTCCTGGGCGTGCACCAGCGCATCGGGGCCGGGGCGGACGGGAATGCCGTCCGCCTCCAGGGCCCGCAGATGCTCGGTCGGCACATGCTCGTGATCGAAGGTGATCACGTCGCAGCCGCGCGCGAAGGCGCGCAGCGTCTCCAGGTCGCGATAGTCGCCGACGACGACTTCGCTCACCACCTGGGCTGCCGAATCCTGAGGGGTGTCACTGAGGAGCTTGAACTTGAGGCCGAGGGGGATGCCCGCCTCGTGGGTCATACGGGCGAGCTGACCGCCGCCGACCATGCCGACTACCGGGAACGTCACGCGTCCAGGGTATCCGGCGCGCCGGGGCTTCCCTCCACCCTCTCCGGTCACAGGCCCCCGTCACAGCCTCGCCACACCTCACCGGCGGCACGCAGGCATCACACGGGAGGGCTGGTTAGCATGGCCGGGTTGGCGAAACCGAACGGATGGGGCTGAGCGATCATCATGAGCGAACGGGGCGCACTGCGGGCCCGGCTTGATCTGCTTGCCCGGGAGGTGGCCAAGTTCGGCGCGGTCGGCGCTCTGGGCCTGGTGGTCAACATCGCGGTCTTCAACCTGGTCCGGCACACCACGGACCTCCAGGTGGTCCGGGCCAGTGTCCTGGCAACGTTCGTCGCCATCCTCTTCAACTACGTCGGTTTCCGTTACTGGACGTACCGGGACCGCGACAAATCCGGCCGGACCCGGGAGCTGATGCTCTTCCTGCTGTTCAGCGCCGCGGGTGCGGTGATCGAGAACGGCGTGCTGTACGCCGCGACGTACGGCTTCGGGTGGAACGGTCCGGTGCAGAGCAACGTCTTCAAGATCGTCGGCATCGGCGTCGCCACCCTGTTCCGCTTCTGGTCGTACCGCACCTGGGTGTTCAAGGCGCTGCCCGTCGAGGAGGCCGTGCCGAACGCGGAACGATTTCTGGAGCAGCGACGAGCCGCCGGCGAAGTAGCGCCCGATCCCGTACACCCCTGAGGCGCTCAACGCACCGGGCGTTCCCGTTCCTTGCGGTCCGGTGCGATCCGGCTGAGGAAGAGGGCGAAGACCGGGGGCTGCTGCTGGAGCAGTTCGAGCCGGCCGCCGTCGGCCTCCGCGAGGTCACGGGCGACGGCGAGGCCGATCCCGGTGGAATTGCGGCCGCTGATGGTCCGCTCGAAGATCCGCGCCCCGAGGTCGGCGGGGACGCCCGGGCCCTCGTCCGTCACCTCGACGACGACCTGGTTTCCGGTGACACGGGTGCGCAGCGCCACCGTGCCGCCGCCGTGCATCAGTGAGTTCTCGATGAGTGCGGCGAGCACCTGGGCGACCGCACCGGGAGTGCCGACCGCCTTCAGTCCGTGCTTGCCCGAGCAGACGACGGCGCGGCCCGCGCTGCGGTAGGCCGGGCGCCACTCCTCGAGCTGCTGCTTGACGACCTCGTCGAGATCGAAGGAGACCGCGGAGCCCGTGCGCGCGTCACGGGCGTTGGTCAGCAGCCGTTCCACCACGTCCGTGAGCCGCTCGACCTGGGTGAGCGCGATGCTCGCCTCCTCCTTCACCGTGTCCGGGTCGTCGGTGACGGAGATCTCCTCGATCCGCATCGAGAGCGCGGTCAGCGGGGTGCGCAGCTGGTGCGAGGCGTCCGCGGCGAGGCGTCGTTCCGCGGTCAGCATCCGGGCGATCCGCTCGGCGGAGGCGTCCAGGACGTCGGCGACCCGGTCCAGCTCCGTCACCCCGTACCGCTTGTGCCGGGGACGCGGGTCGCCGGAACCGAGGCGTTCGGCGGTCTCGGCGAGGTCGGTGAGCGGCGAGGTCAGCCGGTTGGCCTGGCGTACGGCGAGGAGTACGGCCGAGATGATCGCGAGGAGCGCCACCGCGCCGATGATGAGCAGGGTCCGGCCGACCTCACGGGTGACGGCGGAGCGGGACTCCTCGACGGTGACCTTCTCGCCCTGCTCGCCCGTCTCCGTACTGCGGATGACGCTGCCTTCGGGGCGCTCGCCGACCTCGATGGGGGGCCGCCCCGGGATCTCGACCCGTGCGTAACGGCTGGGGTCGACCTGTTCGGACAGTACGGCCGGGGTGATGCGCTCCTCGCCGAGCAGCCGGCTCTCGACGACGCTGATCAGCCGGAGCGCCTCGGAGTCGACGCTCTCCTGGGCGCTGTTGCTGATGGTGCGGGTCTCGACGATGACGAGGGAGACGCCGAAGACGGCAATCACCACGAGCACCACGGCGAGCGTGGAGTTGATCAGTCGACGGCGCATGAGTGTTTCTGTACGTCAGCTCTTCTCGAAGCGGAAGCCGACGCCCCGGACGGTCGCGATGTAACGGGGATTGGCGGCGTCGTCACCGAGCTTCTTGCGGAGCCAGGAGATGTGCATGTCGAGGGTCTTCGTGGAGGACCACCAGGTGGTGTCCCAGACCTCGCGCATCAGCTGGTCGCGGGTGACGACCCGGCCGGCGTCCCGGACGAGGACGCGGAGCAGGTCGAACTCCTTGGCCGTGAGCTGGAGTTCCTCCTCGCCCATCCAGGCCCGGTGCGACTCGACGTCGATCCTGACCCCGTGGGTGGCGGGCTGCGGGGCGGCCTCGGTGGCGCCGCGGCGCAGCAGGGCGCGGACCCGGGCGAGGAGCTCGGCGAGACGGAACGGCTTGGTGACGTAGTCGTCGGCCCCGGCGTCCAGGCCGACCACGGTGTCCACCTCGTCGGCCCGCGCGGTCAGCACGAGGATCGGCACGGCGTGGCCGTCGGCGCGCAGCCGCCGCGCGACCTCCAGGCCGTCCATCCCGGGGAGTCCCAGGTCGAGCACGACCAGGTCGACACCGCCCTGGAGTCCGGCGTCGAGTGCGGTCGGGCCGTCCTCGCGGACCTCGACCTCGTAACCCTCTCGACGCAGGGCACGGGCCAGAGGCTCCGAGATGGATGCGTCGTCCTCGGCGAGCAGTACACGGGTCATGCAGTGATGGTAGTCCGCACAAGGCGTCCGAGGTGAGGTGCTGGTGGAGACCTGCGGGACAGGGTCACGAATCGGTCATCCTCCTTTGAATGTGCGACTCTGGTTCCACCGCAACCTGTGATCCATGTCTCAAGTCCTTTCATATCCCCGTGTGTCGTGTCGTATGGTGGCTCGACGCCTGTTGCACTACAGAAGGACCTTTGGGCAGCGTTTCGCGCCAAGGGTCACTTTTATGTGCGGGCCGGTTCATACCGGCCCTGATCAGTGAATGACCTGTGAGCCGGGCCCGGAGTGCGAATACGCGCACCGGGTGTGGATCCCGGTGCGGTCGGTCCCCCGACTCCGCCCCGTCTCCCCGTGGAGCCGGCGGCCGGATCGAATCCCCTTGAGGCGTCGGGGGTGGGGCGCGGCCGTACCGGTGCCGGCTACCCCCCACCGGGCGCGTCACTCTCGCGAGGCACGCGTCCCGACCAGCAAGGATCGACCATGGCGTCCAGCCTGACGAAGGACTCGGCCAGTACTTCTGGTTCGGAGAAGACCTTCTTCGGCCACCCCCGCGGCCTGGCCACTCTCTTCATGACCGAGATGTGGGAGCGCTTCAGCTATTACGGCATGCGCGCCCTCCTCCCGCTCTACCTGATCGCTCCCAACGGGCTCGACATGGACCCGGGTACGGCCACCGCGATCTACTCGGTCTACCTGTCGTTGGTGTACCTGCTCGCCATGCCCGGCGGCTGGTTCGGCGACCGGGTCTGGGGCCCGCGCAAGACCGTCGCGATCGCCGGCGGCACGATCATGCTCGGCCACCTGACCCTGGCGCTGCCCTCCGAGGGCACGTTCTTCGCCGGTCTCGGCCTGGTGGCGATCGGCTCCGGCCTGCTGAAGTCCAACATCTCGACGATGGTCGGCCACCTCTACGACGGCCCGGACGACCCGCGCCGCGACGGTGGCTTCACCATCTTCTACATGGGCATCAACCTGGGTGCCTTCGCCGCACCGCTCGTCATCGGCACCATCGGCGAGAGCGTCAACTGGCACCTGGGCTTCGCCATCGCGGCGCTCGGCATGGGTCTGGGTGTCGCCCAGTTCCTGCTCGGCACGCGCCACCTGAACGAGCGCAGCCTGATCGTCCCGAAGCCGCTGAGCGCGGTCGAGCGTGCCTCGACCCTGCGCAAGGCCATGATCTGGATGGGCGTCGCGGCCGTCTTCTACATCGGCACGGTCGTCACCGGCGTCTACACGCTGAACTGGCTGCTGGTCCCGATCACGATCGCGGGTCTCGTCATTCCGGTGCTGGTCCTGACGCGCATCAAGCGCGACAAGGAGCTCAGCGACACCGAGCAGAAGAAGATGTCCGGCTACATCTGGTTCTTCGTGGCCGCCGCCATCTTCTGGATGATCTACGACCAGGGCGGTTCGACCCTGGCGATCTTCGCCGACTCCTCGGCCGAGAACTCGGTCCTCGGCTGGGACTTCCCGGTCTCCTGGTACCAGTCGGTCAACCCGGTCCTGATCATGGCGCTGGCCCCGGTCTTCGCCGCCTTCTGGATGGCGCTGAACCGGCGGGGCAAGGAGCCCAGCACGATCGTGAAGTTCAGCTCCGGTCTGGTACTGGTCGGTGCTTCGTTCTTCCTGTTCCTGCTGCCCCTGACCATCGCGGGTGACGGTCACAAGGCCGCGGCGATGTGGCTGGTCGCGATCTACTTCGTGCAGACCGTCGCCGAGCTGACGCTCTCCCCGGTCGGCCTCTCGGTCACCACGAAGATGGCTCCGGCCAAGTACGCCAGCCAGATGATGGGTGTCTGGTTCCTGGCGGTCACCGCCGGCGACTGCACCACCGGTCTGCTGTCCATCGCGGGTGTCGAACTCAACGGCACCGGGGTGGTGGCTCTCCAGGCCGCCCTCGCGGTGGCCGCGGGTGTCGCGATCTTCATGTACCGCGGCAAGGTCAAGACGCTCATGGGCGACGTCCGCTGACACGGACTCCCCCATGGCCGAGGGCCGTCGCACCGATCCGGTGCGGCGGCCCTCCGTCGTACCCGCCCGGAAGCAGGGACGTGCCCGCAGGTAATCGGCGTCGCGCCCGGCCGGGAAACGGCGTCGGTACCCGCCGGGAAACATCGTCGGCAACCGCCGGGAAACGACAAGGAGCGCGCCCGGCGGGCGCGCTCCTCTGCAACGGGGCGGGGAAGGGGGCTACGCGGGCGCCGCCAGCTCCGCCCACACGGTCTTGCCCGGTTCGTCCGGCGTACGCATGACGCCCCAGTCCAGACAGAGCCGCTGGACGATGAACATGCCGTGTCCGCCGGGCCGGCCCGCGCGGTGCGGGGTGCGCGGCGACGGCTGTCCCGCGCCCCGGTCGACGACCTCCACCCGCAGCACTTTGGGGGAGCAGGCGATACGGAGCTCCTCAGGACCGTCGGCGTGCAGACAGGCGTTCGTGACGAGCTCGGAGACGACGAGCAGGACGTCCTCGGCGGCGGCACGGCGATCGGCGCCGGACGCCGGGAGCCAGCCCCAGTCGTGCAGGGCCTGCCGGGCGAAGTCCCGGGCCATCGGCACAATGCCACTGGCCTGCTTCAGCGAAAGGGTTCGCCACTGCCGGTCCGCAGGTACGGCGGAGGCAGCGCCCTCGCCGTCCGGCTCGCGACCGAGGCCGCCCGGCGGATGCTGCCGGGTGGTGCTCATCAGCGCTTCACCTCACCGATTCACCGAGTTGCCATCGAACAGATACTGATCAGATACAGAGTGTGCCGGGCCGTGACCCCACCGGGGTGTCTCCTGCCCTGCCGAATCGTGACAACACCCACTTCGGCTGTGCCAACAGCGTGATGAGAGCGATACCCGGGGCCCACGGAACTGCAAAGGCGCATAAAAGGCCCGGTCAGGCGCCCAGAGCCTCTTCGAGTGAGGCGTGGACGGTGAAGACCGCCTCGGCCCCGGTGATCTCGAAGACGCGTGCGACCACGGGCAGCATGCCGGCCAGGTGGACCCCGCCCCCGGCCGCTTCGGCCTTCAGGCGGGCACCGAGCAGCACGTTGAGCCCTGTGGAGTCGCAGAACTCGAGCCCCGAGCAGTCGACCACCAGGCGCGCACGCCCCTGTTCGACCGCACTCTCCAGAGGTTCACGCAGCAGATCTGCGGTGTGGTGATCGAGCTCACCCACCGGCGTCACAACCTCGCTGCGGCCGTCCGTCCGGACGTCGACCTCAAGCCGACCCCGGTTCGCACTGCCGACCGTCCCGCGGTCCATGCCGTTCCTCTTCGCCGTCCGTCACTGTCCGCGTCACAGGAACGCGGTTGTCTGCGCGGCTGCCGCCGACGTGCGTAAAACATTACGCGTTTCCCTCGCCACACGGTAGTCGAAGACCTCAACAAACCGGACATATAAGCGCATTTGGCGCTTGTAACTCGTGGTTGGAACCGGGTAAGGGTAGGAGGGACAGCAAAACCGGAAACCGATCGGCTTCGGAGGCGCCGCTTCACCGCAGGAACACGTATGGGCATCGGCAGCCATATGCCGAGAACGATGGAGGAGAACCATGTCACCCCGGCTCGACGTATCGCGTACCCACAACGCCACGTCGACATGTCCTCAGGGACCGACCGATTCCGACTCCCCCGCCGCGACCGCCGTACCCGGCCCGCGCACCAGCAGCACCTCCCCCCACGACGACAACGACCTTCTGAGCGAGGGCCACGAGGAACTCCCCGAGATCCCGCCCTTCGCCGAAGTCGGCGCCCTGGACGCCAGAGCCCTGTCGAAGACACTCTTCGCACGGCTCGAATCCCTCGAAGAGGGAACCCACGAGTACGCGTACGTCCGCAACACCCTCGTCGAGCTCAACCTCGCACTGGTCAGGTTCGCGGCTTCCCGGTTCCGCTCGCGCAGCGAACCCATGGAGGACATCGTCCAGGTCGGCACCATCGGCCTGATCAAGGCGATCGACCGCTTCGAACTCAGCCGCGGCGTCGAGTTCCCGACCTTCGCGATGCCCACCATCGTCGGTGAGATCAAGCGCTTCTTCCGTGACACCAGCTGGTCCGTGCGCGTCCCGCGCCGCCTGCAGGAACTCCGCCTCGACCTCGCCAAGGCGGGCGACGAGCTGTCCCAGAAGCTGGACCGCGCACCCACCGTGGCGGAGCTGGCCGAACGCCTCGGCATCACCGGCGACGAGGTCGTCGAGGGCATGGCCGCGAGCAACGCGTACACCGCGAGCTCGCTGGACGCCAAGCCCGAGGACGACGACAACGAGGGCGCGCTCGCGGACCGCATCGGCTACGAGGACCACGGACTCGAAGGCATCGAGTACGTCGAGTCCCTGAAGCCGCTCATCGCTTCGCTCCCGACGCGCGACCGCACGATCCTCTCGCTGCGGTTCGTCGCCAACATGACGCAGTCGGAGATCGGCGAGGAGCTCGGCATCTCGCAGATGCACGTGTCCCGGCTGCTCTCACGGACTCTGGTCAAGCTCAGGAAGGGCCTGACACTGGAGGAATGATCCGGTGGTCCACGGACCCCGAAGAGATCATTGCGGAAGGACCTGTCCCGGCAACGGGCAGGTCCTTCCGCATTGTTGACGAAGTGCCACGGACTGGGCCACATTGGACACTTGGGTTCTGGGGGGAACACATGGCTGATGGGGAGAGCGGTCCGGCGGCCCACGCCGCGGCCGAATCGGCGATGCGCGCCCGGATCGGCCGTGAATGCCTCTACGTACCGTCGTGCAGGCTGGGCATCTACGTGGCCCTCCGCCACTGGTGCGAGCCCGGCGGCAGGGTCCTGATGTCTCCCGTCAACGACGACGTCATCCTCTTCGTCGTCCTCGCCGCGGGCCTGCGCCCCGTCCAGGCTCCGCTGTCCGCCACGGACGGTTCCATCGACGTGGACGCCGTGCCCGACTCCGTGTGGAACGGACTCTCGGCGGTCCTCACCACCAACCTGTACGGACACCCCGACCCCGCTCCGGCGCTCCGCGCGCGCTGCGACCGGCTCGGCATCCCGCTCATCGAGGACGCCGCGCACGCCATCGGCAGCGCGACGGACGGAAAGCCGGTCGGCACCTTCGGTGACGCGGCCGCCTTCAGCCTCTCCAAGCACGTCGGCGCCAAGGCAGGAGGCTTCCTCGCCGTCGCCGACCCGGGGCTGCGCGCCCCGCTGGAGCAGGCCCGCGACGCACTCCTCGACCCTGCCGCGCTCACCACCGAACTCGCCTACGCGGTACGGCCGTACGCGGAGGCGGCGGTACGCGGGCTGCGGCTCGCTCCCGCTGCCTGGTGGGCTCTGCGGCTCCTCGGGCTCCAGGAGCGCGAGGAGATCCGGATGCCGCTGCGACCCGCAGAACTCGAGCAGGCCCTCGGCACCGCTCCCTCCCTGACCGGCTTCCACTCCTGGGTCCGGGTCGACATGCACGACTACCGGGTCGCCCCGGGCCGATTACGGCTGCGGCGCATCGAACGCCTCCTCTCCGGGCTCGACGAGAAGCTCACGGCACACCTGGCCGGCACGGAACGCCTCCTCGCCACCCGCTGGGCGGCGCCGCACCCTGCGGGCACCCCCGTACAGCCGCTGTTCCGGGTGCCGCTGCTGGTGGCCGACCGGGACGCGGCCGTCGCCGCCCTCGCCCGGCACCGGATCACCGTCGGCTACCTCTACGACCCGCCGCTCGACACCTACGCCGGGGACCCGTTCACCGACCCCTCCGTCCACCCCGCCAACGCCGCCTGGTTCGCCCGGCACGCCCTGCCCGTCGACCCCCTGCAGGCCGGCCGCGTCATCGATGTCCTCACCGCGGCAGGCATCGCGCCCGCGAGAGAGCTGCCCGGTGGCTGACACCACCAGAGTCGGCCCGCCGCCGGCCGGAGGCGCCGATGCGGCGGACGCGCCCGTCCCGGCGGAAAAGGGCGGCGCGAGCGGCGACTCGATGTTCCGCAACGCCTACGCCCTGATGCTCTCCACCGGAGTCTCCGCCGCCCTCGGCCTCGCCTTCTGGCTGGTCGCCGCCCGCTACTACACCGAGGAGGCCGTCGGCCAGGGATCCGCCGCCATCGCCGCGATGCGGCTCCTCGCGTCGGTCACCGCGACGACGATGATCGGGGCCGTGGTGCGGTACGTGCCCCGGGCCGGACGCGCCACCGCGTCCCTGGTCGCCCGCACCTATCTGGCCAGCTCCGTCGTCGTCACCCTGGCCTGCGTGGTCTTCCTGCTCACCCTGGACCTGTGGGGGGACTCGTACGCCCCGCTGGGCACGCTCTCGGCCGGGCTCGTGTTCACCGGGTCGTGTGTCGCCTGGGCGATCCTCACGCTCCAGGACGGGGTGCTGACCGGGCTGCGCAAGGCGTTCTGGGTGCCCGTCGGCAATGCCGTGTTCTCCATCGGCAAGCTGCTGATGCTCGCCGCCTTCGCCACCGCCCTGCCCGTACTCGGCGTGTTCGTCTCCTGGGCCGCGGCCATCGCCCTGTCCGTACTGCCGCTCGGCTGGCTGATCTTCCGCAGACTGATCCCGCACCAGGAGGGAGCCGACCGGGACCGCGAGCCGCCCGGGCTCGGCGAGATCGGCAGATTCCTGGCCGGGGACTCGGTCGGTGCCCTCTTCAGCCTCGCCATGATCAATCTGCTGCCCGTGATGGTCGCGGTCCGCTTCGACGCCGCGCACAACGGCTTCTTCTACATCGCGTACACCGTCGGCGGCACCATGGAGTTCATGGCCATCAACATGGCCTCCTCGCTCACCGCCCACGCCTCCCACAGCCCCGGCCACCTGGCCGAGGGCGTACGCGGGGCGCTGCGCCGGATGGCGCTGCTGCTGGTTCCCGTCGTCCTCGTGCTGGTCGTGTTCGCCCCGCAGATCCTCGCCCCGTTCGGCCACGACTACGCCGACCACGGCACGCTCGTCCTGCGGCTGCTGGCCGCCGCCGCACTGCCACGGGTCCTGGTCGAGCTGCACATCGGCGTGCTGCGGGTGCAGGGCCGCACCGGTGCGCTGGCAGTCCTCCAGGGCGCGATGTGCGCGGCGGTGCTGGGCAGTGCGGCCCTGCTGCTGGGTCCGCTGGGGATCGCGGGGGCGGGCTGGGCGATGCTCCTGAGCATGACGGCGGTGGCGGCCGCCTCCGCCCTGGGACTGCGCGCCGCGCTGACGGGACGGCCCGTCCTCGGGCTCGGGAGGCGTCCGAGGGCGGCGAAGGACGAGGATTTCGGGACGAGTTGGGCCCGCACGGCGCATCGGCGCACCTGGGAGCGGCGGGCCGAGGAGTACGGGGCGGACTGGACCGCGGACACGGTGTACCTGCGCGGTGCCCACGACACGGTGACGCCCGCCTTCGGTATCCCCGTGCTCGTGCGCGACGGCTCACCGTCGGCCACGGACCGGACGGACGGCGAGTCCTGGCTGACCGGCGCGCTGTGGCTGCTGCTGGGGCTCGCCGCCGGGCTGTTCTGGGTGCCTCTGACGCGGGTCGCGCAGACCGGCCACCACCGGCTGACCGGCACCGAGCTGATCCATGCGCTGCCTCCGGTCACCGTGACCGCGGGGGTTCTCATGATCGTCGTCTACTGCGGAGCCGTCGCGCTCCAGCGTCTGCGGCCCGCGCTGATCGGGTCGGCGCTGCTGATGACCGTGGCGACCCTGCACCTGGCCCCGCCGCTCCTCGGTGTCCGGCCCCCCGCCGCCTCGCAGGAGCCGCACGGGACGCTCGCCCGCTTCCTGGCCGAGGTCGCCGGACTGGACTCCCCGGCCGCCGTGCTCCTGGGGCTGCCGCTCGCGTTGCAGGTGCTCTGCCTGGGGCTCGCGGCCGTACTGCTGCGGTCCGCGGGGGTGCCCCGGCGGGCCGTTGCCGCCCTGGTCTGGGCGCTCGCGGTGGCCGGCTGGGCGGCCCAGGACGCCTTCGCCGCTGCCGGACTGCCCGTGTTCTGCGGGCTGTTCGCGGCAACGGCGGTGGCCCGCACCGTCCGCGGCAGGATCAGCGGCCGGGGACCGGCTGCTTGAAGTAGTCGTCCTGGCCGGCCGTGCGATAACCCTGCAGCCCCGGGCCGTCGTTGACGGTGAGGTCGCAGCCCTCGCCCGGCACCGCACGGTTCCAGTGCACCAGGGCCCTGGCCCCCTTCATCGTCCGTACGACCTCGGGAATCTCCTCGTACCACTCACGTCGGCGGTCCGCGTCGGCCGGATCCGGGACGGTGGCGAACTCGGCGAGCATGACCGGCTTCTCCGCGCTGATGTGCGTGCGGAGCCAGTCGTACGTCGGCCGCTGGCTGCGGTCGAAGTCCTTCCAGTCCGTGGTGCCGTGGCAGGTGAAGTAGTTGTACTGGTCCATGCCGATCCAGTCGACGTAGTCGTCCCCCGGATAGAGCTGTTCGAAGAGCTTGCCCGACTGCAGGAAGCCGGAGACCGTCCACACCCACACCACGTTGTCCACACCCAGCTCCTCGAACCGGTCGTGGAGGTGCCGGTAGGCGGCGACGTACTCCGCCGGGGTTCCCGCGTCGCCGACCCGGGCGTCGACCTCCTGGTCGAAGGAGAAGAACACCCGCTTCCCGTACGCCTTGATGCGACGCGCCTGGGGGTCGATGATCTCGCGGTCGTACGCCCCCGAGGCGACCTTCGCCCAGCCGAGCTGGTCCTCGGTGTAGTTCGCGTGGTGGGGCTCGCGCCACACCGTGGACTCCCAGGCCAGCATCAGCATCCGGTCCCGGCCGAGGATCTGCTCGTCGGGGGTGAGGAGCTGTCCGTCGAGCTCGGTGTTCGACATGTCGTGGTACGTGTACAGGAGGTCGAGCTTCCGGCCGATCTTCTTCTCGAACGCGTACACCGCGTCCTTGAGCGACCCGTTCTCCGCGTACGGAACGTAGGCGCCCCACCAGGCTCCGCACGGCGGTACGAGAGTGGCGGACGGGGCGCACGTTCCACCGGTCACCTCACCGGTGGCGGCATCGGCGGGCAGGTCGTTCGCGGACGGTACGGAAGGGTCGTCGTCACCGGACGAAGGCGTACCGAACCAGGCGACGAGGCCGGTCAGCAGCGCCGCCACGGAGACCAGGGCGAGCGCCAGGTACGTACGGGGCCTGCGCAGCCGCGACGGGGAGACCGGCCCCGGCACCGGGCGCCCGGTCATCGGCGCCTCACGGGTTCGGCCCGGCCCCTCTCCGCGGCGCCGCGGGTGGCGGCGGGCAGCGGAAGACCGGGGCACGCGGCCGCGACCGTGGTGAACGCGGCGAGTGACACCAGGAACGCGGTCGCCGAGAACGCCTCGGCCAGGAACAGCGACGTGGCCGTGAGGACGGCGAGCGAGAGGCCGAAGGGCGCGGCCAGCGCCAGCGCTTCGAGGCGGGCCGCCGGACGGAGCCTCCCGGGCTGCGGGTACAGCAGGGCGAATCCCGGGCCGACGCAGACGAAGAGGAACACCGGTATCCAGCGCAGGGGCGAGCCTCCCGGCAGTGCGCTCGCGGCGAGCGCCACCCATCCGGAGAGCGCCACAGCGGCTCTGATCAGGGTCTGTGGCCTCGGTGCTGTCGGTTGCCGGTTCTCGGACACGGTGGCGGCCTTCCTCGTCTAGGGCCCGGTGTACTGCAGGACGACGCCGTGCTCGGTGCGCTCGACCACACGGAAGAGCGGCGACGCGGTGAGGTCCCCGGTCAGCCGGGCGAAGCCGCCGGGCGGCAGCAGCCCCTCACCGGCGGTGTAGACGTCCTGGGTGTGCGTGAGGATGACGAAGGCGCTGGCGCCGGGCGGCATCCGGGTCGAGAGGTACCGGGCGGGGTCCTTGAGCATCGCGACGTTCTCGGGCAGCTCCTGCTCGGCGAAGAACCAGTGCTCCAACTGGTCGTAGCGGTGCAGTGCCTGCGGGAAGGAGCCGGTGGTGGCCAGGACCAGGGCCCCGTCGGGGGCCCGGTCGATGGCGCGGGTGACGAGCGCCGTCTCGTCGGGCGGTGTGTAGTTCATCCGCTCCTTGCCGTAGTACGACGGCATGAAGCCCACCAGCAGCGCGACCAGCGACAGGGGCAGCGCGACCGCGCAGATCCTCCGTACGGCCGGCCGCACCCGGTGCACCCCGCTGCCCCCGGCCGCGGGCACGAGCGCCGCGGCTGCGAAGAACGCGGCGCCGGGCAGCGCGAACAGGTAGACCCGGAAGAGCATTTCGCCGCCGTAGTCATTGACGACGAAGAGCGGGACGGGGGCGAGGGAGGCCAGCAGCAGCGGCAGCGCGCTGTGCACCAGGCGGCGGCGCAACAGCAGGGCCGTCCCCGCCAGGGCGGCCACGGCCAGCACCATCAGGATGTTGGCCCGCCCGGCCAGTTCCGGCCCGGCCCCGGTGAGCTGACCCACGTACCCGGCACGGGAGTTCTGGGTCAGCTCGCCCAGCGAGTCGCGCAGGGTGCCCAGCGTCTCGGTGAACAGGGGGCGGCCCATCGTGAGGTCCCAGGCCAGCATGAGCAGACCGGCCACGACGAGCAGCCCGGGGTTGCGGTAACGGCGGGTGAGGTTGAGGGCGAGCAAGGTGACGCAGAGCATCACCGGGGTCAGCTGGTGCACCGCGTTGACGGCGGCGATCACGGGCACCAGGGCCACCACGCAGATCGCGCGCTGCCGGGTGCCGGTGGGCGGCGGGACGACGGCTGCGGCCGGGTCGAGACAGGCGCGGGAGCGCAGCCTTCCCGCCGAGCCGGGACGCACGAAGTGCCGTACGACGACGGCGAACACAGCGAGGTGGAGCAGGAAGGCGAGACCCTGGGGGGCGAGGTAGTCCTGGCCCACCCAGTTGGCGAGCTGGAAGATCCAGACGGCCGTCCAGATCAGCCGCCAGTCCTCGCTGAAGGTGCGGTAGATCAGGATCAGGACCGGCATCATCAGCAGACCGAAGACGATGGGTGCCCAGTTGAGGTACGTGGCGGCGCTGTCGACCCCGAAGGCGCGGACGAGCCCGCCGTTCAGGGTGAAGAATCCCGGCCACTGGTCGTAGGCCGACATGTTGCCGGACAGGCCCTCGTTCGGGCGCAGTTCCCCGTTGGCCAGCAGATGGTCGATGACGGCGTCGTGCTTGGACGCCCAGGGGTAGCGCTCGGAGTCGTACAGCACGGCGGGGACGCCCTTGAGGGCCATCAGCAGACCGGCGCAGTAGAGGGCAGGCCACCAGGGCGCCGTACCCGCGCGGCGCAGGCTGACCAGGAAGCCCGCGGTCAGGGCGAGCAGGGAGAGGTAGTAGGTGACCGGCAGCCGGTCCAGCAGGCCGTACTCGCCCATCGAGCGGAATCCGATGTGCGGCAGGGCCTGGATCCACAGTGCGGCTGCCAGGAGCAACGGCAGCCAGGTGAGCAGCGGCTGAGGTCTCAGCGCGCCCGGGACTCTGCTGCGGGCCGGTACACGGGGCGGGGTGCCGGACGGCCCGGCCGGGGGCTGCGTGGAGCCGCTGCTCCCCGCGGTGTCCCCTGCGACCGGCACAGGAACAGGCTGCTGCACAGTGCGACTCCCCCCACGGATGTGGTCGCGGCCGTCACGCCGCTGTCCCCTTAAGCGAAGTATAGGAATGTGCTTCGCCTTTGTACGGCTCTCGCTCGATCCGGCACCCCGTCACACCACTCGCCCCGCCCCGTTCGCCTCACCCCGCGAACACCGGTCCCCGTACCGCCGCCCGGGCCCGCCGGTACCACCGCCAGCCGACGGTCGGCAGCGAGTCGGGGAACGGCGCCACCGGAGCGCCACCGCCCGCCATCCACTCCTCGATGTCCCGCACCGTGTGCCCCCGCCGGAGGATCAGCCGAGCGATCCGGTACGGCTCGTCCCACGCCGAGCTCAGCGCGTGCCGGACGGCCACCGCACTCTCGTACCCGGCGGCACGGGCGGCGCGGCGCACCGCCGCGCTGTTGTACCCGTGCGGATAGGCGAGATGGGTCACCTCGTGGCCCAGCACGTCCTCCAACGCCTTCTTGGAGTCGGTGAGCTCGCACGTGAGAGCCGCACCGGTCAGCGTGTCCAGCTGGCAGTGGGTGACCGTGTGCCCGCCCACCTCCATGCCGTACTGCTCGAGCAGCGGCGCCTGTTCCAGGCTCATCATCGGACCGGGCGGCAGCAGACTGCGGCCGCCGGCCGCCAGCGCACCGGTGGTGAGGTACGCGGTGGCGGGCATCGAACGCCCGGCGAGCGCCTCGGCGGTGGGTCCGGGCAGATCCGCGAAACCGTCGTCGAAGGTGAGGACGACCGGGCGGTCCGGCAGCGGGCCACGCCCCGCGAGATGGTCGACGAGTGCGCTGATCGGGACGGCGGTGCGCCCGCTGGCGGCGATCGCGTCCAGCTGGGCCGCGAACGCGCGCGGCCCGACCGTGAACTCGGCGATCCACTGCGGGGGGTCGTCCATCACCGCGTGGTAGAGCAGCACGGGTATCCGGGACGCCCCGGAGCCGCCGGATCTGTGAGCGCTCATCTCCCCTCCCAGGGACGTGGTTCGCCGCGGACGGACAGCCGGGCGCGTACGTATCCGACCGGGCCGTACAGCAGGCCCCGCCGCTCCAGCCGGGACAGATGCCGGGGCCACGGGTAGGTGTACGTGCCGTGTTCGCCGGGAACGACCCGCCGACCTGCCATGTCCGTGGCGCGCGACGCCGTCATGGTGCGGGCGTGGGCGAGACCGCGCGGCAGCCGGGCGAGCAGGGCCGGCAGCAGCGAGGGCTGCCGGACCAGGAGCGCCGTGAGGCAGGCGGTGAGCCCGGCCCCGTACCCGTAGGCCTGTCCGCACAGGTCCTCCCAGCGCTCCCGGTGGTGGTGCCAGACGATCGCGTCGGGTGTGTAGAGCAGGGGGTGGCCCCCGGCGAGGATCCGTACGAAGGCGTAGAGGTCGTCGCCGCCCCTGGCGGGCGTTCCGGTGCCGGTGGCGGGGTCGAAGCCGCCGACGGCCCGCAACGGTCCGGCGCGGAAGGCCATGTTGGCGCCCGACCCGAACCGTCCGGCCGTGAACGGGAAGAGCGGTTCGTCGGCCGGCGGGTGCGCGGGGTCGTAGCGGCGCCCGGCGAATCCCTTGGCGAAGCCGCCGTGGCTCTCCAGCAGGGTCTGCGCAGGGGTGTTCAGCAGCGCGGGCAGGATCAGGCCGGTCACACAGCCGAGCCGCGGGTCCGCGGTGAACGGCAGGGTGAGGGCGGTGAGCCAGTGCGGATCGGCGATCACGTCGTCGTCGGTGAACGCGAGGACGTCCGCCTCGGCGGCGGCGATCCCCCGGTTGTGGGCGGCGGCCAGACCGGGCACGGGTTCCAGGACGTGGCGGACCCCTCGGTGCGCGTACCGGGCCGCGACGAGATCGCGGGTGGCGGTCGTGGCGGGTGCGTTGTCGACGACGACGATCTCGAAGTCCGGGTGGTCCTGGGCCAGCAGCGAGTCGAGCGCGCGGGCGAGCTGCTCCGGGCGCTCCCGGGTCGCGACGACGACGGTGGCCCGGGGAGCGTCGGCCGGCCGGGACGCGGGGAGCGGCTCCGGCAGGTCGATCTCGTCGACCGCCTGTCCGGCGAGTACGGAAGCCGGGTCGTCGCCCGCCCGGATCCGGCCGACGACCGTGCCGACGGGGCGCCCGCGCAGCCTCACGAGCGCGAAGACCCGCTGGTCCTCGCCCTCGTGCGGGCCGTCCTTGAAGGGCGGGCCGCCAGGGGCGGGGGCGATCCTGGCGCCCGTACCG
Source organism: Streptomyces sp. NBC_00887 (assembly GCF_045207585.1). NCBI lineage: Bacteria > Bacillati > Actinomycetota > Actinomycetes > Kitasatosporales > Streptomycetaceae > Streptomyces > Streptomyces sp. NBC_00887. The sequence continues at coordinate 6,724,800 of NZ_CP108788.1, read as the reverse complement.
TCCGGTGCTCCGAGCTCCAGCTCGGCCACGGCCATACCGGCGAGGTGGCCGATGTCAGGCAATTGCGGTGCTGCTCCAGCTCGTTGTGTCCTGTACGGCATCCGGTCCCCTCCCCCACGTCGTCGTGACGCCAATGGCCGCCCGTTGTGAACTGCGCGTGCTGCAGCCGCCGCGCCGGTTGCTGTGACGCCTCAACGGCCGTTACGGCTGTCGAGGCGGCTTCGGCACCTTCGGCTGCTTCGGCCGCTTCGGCCGCTTCGTATTGCGCAGCCGGCCCGCCCCTTCGAGTCCGCGCTGGGCCACGCCCGCCAGCCGGGGCCTCTCGCGTACGAAGCTGTGCGCCCTGCGGGAGGGTTCACGGCCGAGCCACTGGAGGGCGGCGCCCGCACCCGGCCTGACCGAGGCACCCTCGTGGACCGTCAGCTCCCCGGTCTTCAGGGCGTCCTTGTACTCGGCCGCCCCGCGGCCCATGTCGAGCATCCCGATGCCGTCGTCCGCGGCTGCCCGCGCCATCCGCAGGTGGAGGATCAGCCCGGGAGAGAACTTCGCGAACTCGGGGTCGTACGCCGGGAACCAGCACGAGAGCACGGTCCGCGAACGCAGCCCGAAGTGGGCGGCCACGGGATTGTCTGCCGCGTACAGAACCGAGAGCAGACCCGAGCACCCAGGAGCCCGGGTGTGGAACAGGAACTCCACCAGGTCGCGGATCCACCTCTTCGCGAAGCGGTCGCGGCGCCCGGTCCTGCGGTACTGGGCGGACTTCCACTCCATCAGGGTCCGCAGCACCGCCGGATCCCGCTCGTCGAGGACGAACCGCACCTCACCGGCCTGCCGGCCGAGCTTGCGCTCCTTCGCCAGGGTGGTCCTGAGGAACTTCGGCGACCGGGCGCGCAGTTCCGTCTCGTAGCTCTCGTAGCCGTCACCGACATCGATGACGTACGAGGGGTACGAGCGGGCGGCGTCCTCCTCGAAGAGTTCCTGACCCGCCTCGAGGTTGTCGAACTCCCATGCGGAGATCCCACAGGCCCGCAGCAGCGCCCTGGCGTCCAGCGGGAGACCTGGGCGCAGCACCGCGCCCTGGAGGTCGGAGACCCCGAAGCCGACCGCCCTGCCGTGGCCGCCGAACCGCCCCTTCTCGAAAGGGAAGTAGCCGGCCGTCACCTGCTCCTCGTCGCTGATCACGGCCACCCGTGCGCGCGGCCGGACGCGGCCGACGGCAAGGGTGAATTCCGGTTCCATGAACGGATGGGCAGGAGCGCCGGACTTCGCCCGCAGCTCCCGCCAGGTCTCGATGTCCCCCACGCCCAGATCCCCGGGCCTGACCACACGTATGCGCCGACTGCTCACCAGACCCCCCGGTCTACCCCCTGAGCCACGCTGCCCAGAACGGTACCGGGCACGGTCACTCCGCGGTAGGCACCCGCGACATCTTGTGACCGACCGGTGAAAATCGGCTCCTTCCGCTTTTCGGCCGTTACGCGACCTGTTCCCCGCGCCGCCACACCCTGCTGACCAGCGGAACTCCCGGCCGGTAGGCGAGGTGGACGTGGCTCGGGGCGTCCAGGAGCACGAGGTCGGCGCGGGCACCGGGCGTGATCCGGCCGATGTCGTCGCGGCGCAGCGCGGCCGCGCCGCCCGCGGTGGCGGACCAGAGCGCCTCGTCGGGGGTCATGCCCATGTCCCGTACGGCGAGGGCGATGCAGAACGGCATGGAGGAGGTGAACGACGAGCCCGGATTGCAGTCGGTGGAGAGCGCGACGGTGGCGCCGGCGCCGAGGAGGCGACGGGCGTCGGGCCAGGTCGCACGGGTGGAGAACTCGGCGCCGGGGAGCAGCGTGGCCACGGTGTCGCCCTGACCGAGCGCGTCGAGGTCGGCGTCGGTGAGATGAGTGCAGTGGTCGGCCGACGCCGCGTCGAGCTCGACGGCGAGCTGGACACCGGGGCCGTGGCCGAGCTGGTTGGCGTGGACGCGGGGGTGCAGGCCCCTGGCCTTGCCCGCGGTGAGGACGGCGCGCGCCTGGTCCCCGTCGAAGGCACCCTTCTCGCAGAAGACGTCGATCCAGCGGGCGTACGGGGCGCAGGCGTCCAGCATCGGCCCGGTGACCAGGTCCACGTATCCGGCGGGGTCGTCCGCGTACTCGGGCCCCACGATATGCGCGCCGAGGAAGGTGACTTCGTCCGTGTGGCGGGAGGCGACGCGCAGGGCGCGGGCCTCGTCCTCGACGGTGAGGCCGTAGCCGGACTTGGTCTCGAAGGTGGTGGTGCCCTGGCGCAGCGCCTCCGCGAGATAGCGCGCGACGTTGGCCGAGAGCTCGTCGTCGGAGGCGGCGCGGGTGGCGGAGACGGTCGTGCGGATGCCGCCGGCGGAGTAGGGGAGGCCGGACATGCGGGCGTTGAACTCGTGGGTGCGGTCGCCCGCGAACACCAGGTGGGAGTGGGAGTCCACGAAGCCGGGGATCATGGCCCGGCCACCCGCGTCGACGGCGTTGTCGGTGGCGGGTGCTCTGCCGGCTTCACCGGTCCAGACGATGCGGTCGCCCTCGATGACGACGGCCGCGTCCCGGATCAGGCCCAGGGGGGTCCCGTTTCCGAGTGAGGGGTCGTTGGTGACCAGGCTGGCGATGTTGGTGACGGCGGTCGTCGTCATCTGGGGGGTGCTCTCCTCGTGTTCGGGGATCAGCCGTGCAGGGCGGCGACGGCGGAGGCGAGTGCTGCGGGGACGTCCTGCACCCGTGTGTGGTGACCGTCCCGTACGAGGTGCCGACCTGCCACGACCGTGTGCCGGACATCGGCGGCGGAGGCGGCGAATACGGCTGCTTCGGCTGCCAGCCGGGGCGCCGGTCCCGCTGTCCTGACGGAGTCCAGTGCGACGGTGGCGAAGTCGGCCGGCGCACCCGGTTCCAGCGTGCCCGCGTCGGGGCGGCCGAGTGCCGCGTGCCCGTCGGCGGAAGCGGCTCTGAGCAGGGCCGTGGCGGTCCAGTGGCCGCGTACATGGGTGCGCAGGCGCTCGTTGAGCTCCATCGCCCTGGCTTCCTCGAAGAGGTCGATCACCGCGTGGCTGTCGCTGCCCAGCGAGAGCGGGGAGCCCGCACGTTGGAGGGCGGCGGCGGGCCCGATGCCGTCGGCGAGGTCGCGTTCGGTGGTGGGGCACATGCAGGTGCCGGTCGTGGAGCTGCCCAGCAGGGTGATGTCCTCGGCGGTGAGGTGCGTGTTGTGGATGCCGGTGGTGCGCGGGCCGAGGACCCCGTGGTCGGCGAGGAGCCGGGTGGGAGTGCGGCCGTGGGCGGCGAGACAGGCGTCGTTCTCGGCAGTCTGCTCGGAGAGATGGACGTGGAGGGGCGCTTCCCGCTCCTCGGCCCATTTCGCGACGGTGGCCAGCTGCCCTGCCGGGACGGCGCGCACGGAGTGGATGGCGGCGCCGATCAGCGTCCGGTCGTCGCCCTTGAGGAGGGAGGCGCGCTCGGCCCAGGCGTCGGCGGTGGTGTCGCTGAAGCGGAGCTGGTGCTGGTTGGGCTTCTCGCCGAATCCGGCGGCGAGGTAGGCGGTGTCCAGCAGGGTGATGCGGATGCCCGCCTCGGCCGCCGCCGCGACGAGGGCCTCACCCATCGCGTTCGGATTGTCGTAGGGCGTGCCGCCGGGGGCGTGGTGCAGGTAGTGGAACTCACCGACGGCGGTGATGCCGGCCAGGGCCATCTCGGCGTACGTGGCACGGGCCAGGTCGTAGTAGGTGTCGGGGGTGAGCCGGGAGGCCACCCGGTACATCAGTTCGCGCCAGGTCCAGAAGGTGCCGGAACCGACCTGGACGGTGGAGCGCAGGGCCCGGTGGAAGGCGTGCGAGTGGGTGTTGGCCAGCCCCGGGAGGGTCAGGCCGCGCAGTGCGGTGGCGCCGGGCGGCGGTGTGTCGATGCCCGTACGGACACCGGCGATGCGCCCTGCGGCCACGTCCAGGGCGACGCCCGGCTCGACGTGGGTGCCGAGCCAGGCATGGGACAGCCAGTAGGTGGCGGTGACCGGTGTGCCTGTGGGTTGCGTAGTCAGCTGCACGCGAGGCCTTCCAGTACGTCGGCGAGTGCGATCACCCCGGCCACGCAGTCGTCCTCGGCGGCGTGTTCGGCCGGCGAGTGCGAGATCCCGGTGGGGTTGCGTACGAACAGCATGGCGGTGGGCACCGAAGCGGACAAAATACCCGCATCATGGCCCGCTCCCGTGCCGAGGACGGGGACGGTGCGTCCCGTGTCGTCCGGGCCGTGCTTCCCCAGCACCCGGCAGATCTCGTCGCGCAGGGCGTGCTGGAACTCCACGACGGGCGTGAACGACTCGCGTACGACGTCGAGGTCGATCCCGGCCCGCCCGGCGTACTCCCGGGCGGCCCGCTCGATGCCGCCGACGACGGCGTCGAGGGTGGCCTGGTCGGCGGCCCGTGAGTCGAGCCAGCCGCGGACGAGGGAGGGGATCGCGTTGACCCCGTTCGGCTCGACAGCGATCTTGCCGAAGGTCGCGAGCCCTCCTGCGAGCTCGGCCTCGCGCCGGGCCGCCAGCACGGTCTCCGCGTACGTGAGCATCGGGTCGCGCCGGTCGACGAGCCGGGTGGTGCCTGCGTGGTTGGCCTCGCCCCGGAAGTCGAACCGCCACCGCCCGTGCGGCCAGATGACGGAGGCGACACCGACCGGGTCCCCGCTCAGGTCGAGCGCCCGCCCCTGTTCCACGTGGAGCTCGACGAACGCACCGATACGGGCGAGCCGTTCCGGGTCGGGCCCGATGGTGCCGGGGTCGTATCCGGCGGCCTCCATGGCCTGCGGCAGCGTGACACCGTCCCCGTCGCGGAGCTGGTGCGCCTTGTCGACGGTCAGCTGCCCGGCGGCGAGCCGGGACCCGGCGCAGGCGAGCCCGAAGCGTGCCCCTTCCTCGTCGCCGAAGTTGCTGATGGCGAAGGGCTTGACGAACTCCGCTCCCCTGCGGCGGAGTTCATCGAAGGCGGCGAAGGAGGAGACCACACCGAGGGGCCCGTCGAAGGCGCCCCCGTCCGGCACGGAGTCGAGATGCGACCCCGTGACGACGGCATCCCCGGCGAGCGGATCGCCGTACCAGGCCCACTGGTTGCCGTTGCGGTCGACCTCGTAGGCGAGTCCGCGCGACTCGGCCTGTCCCCGGAACCACGCCCGGCACTCCACATCGGCCCCGGTCCAGGCGTAGCGCCGGTACCCGCCGCTGCCCGCATGGCGGCCGATGGGCGCGAGGTCGCGCCACATCGACTGGAAGGACGGCTGAGTCGTCCGCTCGGCCGGCGGGGCGGAACCGGCGCCGGAAGCACCCGCACCCGGCAGTGAACCGTCCGCCCCCACGGTCCGGGAGCCGCCCTGCGTCACGGCTGCTCGCCCTCCGCCATGGGAACCCGCACGCCCTTGTCCGAAGCGACGGACTCCGCGATGTCGTAACCGGCATCGACATGCCGGATGACCCCCATGCCCGGGTCGTTGGTGAGCACCCGGCGGATCTTCTCGCCCGCCAGCTTCGTGCCGTCGGCGACCGTGACCTGTCCCGCGTGGATGGAGCGGCCCATGCCCACGCCGCCACCGTGGTGCAGGGACACCCAGGAGGCCCCCGACGCCACGTTGACCATGGCGTTCAGCAGCGGCCAGTCCGCGATCGCGTCGGAGCCGTCGAGCATCGCCTCGGTCTCGCGGTACGGAGAGGCGACCGATCCGCAGTCCAGGTGGTCGCGCCCGATGGCCAGCGGTGCGGCCAGCTCCCCGCTCGCCACCATGTCGTTGAACCGCTCACCGGCCTTGTCGCGCTCGCCGTATCCGAGCCAGCAGATCCGGGCCGGGAGCCCCTGGAAGTGGACGCGCTCGCCGGCCATCTTGATCCAGCGCTGCAGCGATTCGTTCTCCGGGAAGAGTTCGAGCATCGCCTTGTCCGTCTTGTGGATGTCGGAGGCCTCCCCCGACAGCGCCGCCCACCGGAACGGCCCCCTGCCCTCGCAGAAGAGCGGCCTGATGTACGCGGGAACGAAGCCCGGGAAGTCGAACGCCCGCTCGTAGCCTGCCAGTTGCGCCTCGCCACGGATCGAGTTGCCGTAGTCGAAGACCTCGGCGCCGGCGTCCATGAAGCCGACCATGGCCTCGACGTGCGCGGCCATCGACTCACGGGCGCGGCGGGTGAAGTCGGCGGGCTTCTCGGCGGCGTACGAGGCCATGTCGTCGAAGTCGACGCCGACCGGCAGATAGGCGAGCGGGTCGTGGGCGCTGGTCTGATCGGTGACGATGTCGATCGGCGCGCCCTCGGCGAGCATGCGGGGCAGGAGCTCCGCGGCGTTGCCGAGGAGCCCGATGGAGAGCGGTCGCCGTGCGTCCCGCGCCTCGACGGCCAGCCGGAGCGCGTGCTCCAGGCTGTCTGCCCTCACGTCCAGGAAGCGGTGCTCGATCCGGCGCTCGATGGCGCGCGGGTCGCAGTCGATGCAGATGGCGACGCCGTCGTTCATGGTCACGGCGAGCGGCTGGGCCCCGCCCATGCCGCCGAGCCCGGCCGTCAGCGTGATGGTCCCCGCGAGCGTGCCGTTGACGCCCTTGCCCACGGAACGCAGCTTCTCGGCGACGGCGGCGAACGTCTCGTACGTGCCCTGGAGGATGCCCTGCGTACCGATGTAGATCCAGGACCCCGCGGTCATCTGCCCGTACATGGTGAGCCCGAGGGCCTCCAGTCGGCGGAACTCCTCCCAGTTGGCCCAGTCGCCCACCAGGTTGGAGTTGGCGATCAGCACGCGCGGCGCCCACTCGTGGGTCTGCATGACGCCGACGGGCCGCCCGGACTGGACGAGCATCGTCTCGTCCTGCTTGAGCGTCCGCAGTGTGCGGACCATGGCGTCGTAGGACCGCCAGTCGCGGGCCGCCTTGCCCGTACCGCCGTAGACGACGAGCTTGTCCGGGTGCTCGGCCACCTCGGGGTCGAGGTTGTTCTGCAGCATGCGCAGGGCGGCTTCCTGCTGCCATCCCAGGGCACTCAGTTCCGTACCGCGCGGTGCCCGTACGGGGCGGGGTCCTGACATGGGGAATGCCTCCTCGCGACTGCGACCGTCCTGCCTGTGACTGTTCTATTCACATCCTGCGTGTCTGAATACTCCTAGTCAACAGGGAGCGCCCGCCCCCTCCGGTCCGACCGCCTGCCGGAGCGGAATCCCCGCGTGCCATCACCGGCCGGGGAGGAAAGCCTGCGCGCCCCGCCCGGAGCCCCTTTACACGGCCGACCGCATGTACCTGTGGAAAATGCCAGAACTCCCACCTGCCGCAAGCACGTTGCGTAGCCTCTCCATCACAGCCGTACGCCACGTCGGGAGGGGAGTCCGCGTTGCCCGGAATCGACGAGTGCCTGCTCGAAGTCATGAGGCTGCCCGGTGCCCGGGGCGCCGCAGTGGTCGACTGGACGAGCGGTCTCGCCCTCGGCACCATCGGCGAATCGCCCGGAGGTGACCACGAGGCGACAGCCGCCGAGACGGCCGAGGTGGCGAGGATGGCCGCGGAGCAGCCGGTCTTCGCGCAGTCACGACCACAGGACTTATCCACCCCGCCCGGACCGGCCGTCGAGGACGTCATCGTCACCACCCCGCCCGGCTACCACATCCTCCGTTTCGTCGAGACGGACTTCGACAGCAGCGTCTTCCTGCACCTCTGGCTGGACCGCGCGGAAGGCAACCTCGCCCTCGCCCGCATACGACTCGGCGAGATCGCGGAGCGGCTGGTCCTGGCATGAGACCGACCGCCACCCGGCCGGACACCGCCGAACAGACCGCCCCTTCGGTCCCCTCCCCCATGCTCCAGCGGCTCGCGGCCGAGCGCGCAACCGGCGCATTGATGCGCGACCGCGGCACCCTGTACCTCGCCGACGGCCAGATAGTCCACGCCGAAAGCCCCGCCACACCCGGGATCGACGTCCTGCTCATCACCGGCGGCGCGCTGCGCACCGAGGGCTGGTGGGACGCGGTCGCCCAGGCGGGCGCCGGACAGCGGGTCGGCCGCTACCTCGTGGACAGCGGCCGGGTGCCCGGCGGCGCGCTGGAGCTGTGCCACCTGGGTGCGCTGTACGACGCGGCCTTCTTCGCCCTGGCCCCGACCCGCACGCCTGCCCGCTTCCGCTACGGGGTCTCCCACTGGATCGGCCCCGTCCACCCCGTCCCCGTGGACGCCGTGCAGCGCGAGACGCTCCGGCGCCGGGAACTGCTGGACCGGATCTGGCCGGACGCGCTCACCGACAGCGCCCCGCTCACCCCCGCGGCGCACCCCGTCGACGCCCCGGTCCCGCCACGCCAGCGCCGTGTCCTGGACCTGGTGGACGGTGCGCGTACGGCCACGGACATCGCCCAGGAGCTGGGCCGCTCGGCCTTCCACATCCTGGTCGACCTGCGCCGGCTCGCGGCGGCCGGACTGGTCGGCACGGCGCGCCGGACCTCGGCCCCGTCCGCTGCCGCGGCCGGCCGGATCACGCTGCCCGAGGTCACGGCCGACCCCGACGTCGCCCTGTTGCGCCGGCTCAGAGACGCATTGGAGGCCCTGTGATTCGCGCGCTCAGACAGCGTGCCGGGAGGAGACAACTGATGGTGCCCGAGGCCGAAGTGCAGGATGTCCTCGACGAGCTCCAGCGGTTACGGGCCCGGGTCCCTCTCCTGTCCGGCGCGCTGGCGGCCAGTACCGACGGCCTGGTGCTGGCCCAGGACACCCCCGGTATCGAGGCCGAGGGTGTCGCCGCGCTGACCGCGGCCGCACTCGGTGTGTCCATCCGGATGGCCGACGCCACCGGCCGCGGCGGCTTCCGCGAACTCCTGGTCCGCGGCGAGACCGGCTACATCGCCACGTACGCGGCAGGGGCCTCCGCCGTCCTCACCCTGCTGGCCGAGGACCGCATCAACGTCGGTCGGCTGCACCTGGAGGGGCGCCGCGCGGGCGCCCGTATCGGTGAGGTGGTCGATGCCGCGCTGGAGCGCGCCGACCGCCCCGCGCCCCCGGCACGCGCCCCGCAGGCCCGCACGCTCCCCCGCCGCCCCACACAAGACCCCAGCTGACACACACGAATCCGGCCCGCCCGGGCCGGCCAGGAAAGGAACGAGCACTCATGGCCAACACCGAAGCGTCACTGAAGGACGCGATGACGTCGATCGAGGGCACCCTCGGTGTCGCACTCGTCGACTACACCAGCGGCATGGCACTCGGCACCCTCGGCGGTGGCAAGGACTTCAACCTGGATGTCGCGGCAGCGGGCAACACCGACGTCGTACGCGCCAAGCTCCGCACGATGGAGCACCTGGGGATCAAGGAAGAGATCGAGGACATCCTGATCACCCTCAGCGGCCAGTACCACCTGATCCGCCTGCTCAAGACCCGTGGCAACAACGGCCTGTTCCTCTACCTGGTACTGGACTCGGGCCGCGCCAACCTTGCGATGGCCCGCCACCAGCTGAAGAAGATCGAAGCCGAACTGGAGGTCTGACTCACCCACCTCAGCGGCTGCGACGCCGCGCCCCTCCGGGCGCGGCGTCGCCCGCCGCGGGCCCGGTCGTCCGGTACGCCTTCACCTGCCTGCCCGCGGGCCCGCCGCGCACCACCCAGTCGGTGCGCACCCAGTACAGGGCGTCGTCCCGCCGCTCCCGCCGCCCGATCCGCACGGCCTTGGCCCAGAGCCCGGCCCCGGACCCGGCGAGCACGAGCCCACCGGCCCCCGGCACGAGGAAACTGCTCGCCACGGCCGCCACGAACGCGCCCAGCAGCCACCACCGGTGCGCCCGCCGCCAGTTCCGTACGGTCACGGACCGGTCCTGCAGAAAGTCGTTCCGCCCGGCCCGTGCGGCCCCTTCGGCGAGCTGCGCGTACCGTCCCGTACGCAGCAGAGCCACCACCGCCACGGCCACGAGGAAGAGCGCCGCTCCGGCCGGCAGCCCGACCCGCCGCCCGGTCAGTCCCGGTACGAATGCCCCGGCTGCCGCCGCCAGCAGGCCCGGCCACCACAGAGGTGCCGCCCCGGCCCGCACGATCACGGCCACCCTCGCCAACGACTGCGCTCCGCGCCCCACGTCCGTACCCCTCTCCACGACTCCCTGCGGACCTTCCTGGGCGCGGAGATTAATAGGCACAGATGAGCGATACCTGAGAATCATCAAAAAACGAGGACCGCCCGAAGATCCCTACTCGACGAACAGCCCCCGCGCCGCCGCCCGCGCGTCGAACTCCTCCAACCGGGCCTGCGCCTCCGGCAGCCCGTCGCACATAGCCTCCAGCAGCACCCGCCCCAGCAGCATCGGCGCACAGGCGGTGTCGAAGGCGAGCCCGGTCCCGACGGCGGCCGGAATCAGCACATCGCTGTGCCTGGCCACCGGAGCGAAGGCCGACTCGGCCACGGTCACGACGGTCAGTCCCTGCGCCTGCGCATACGCGAGCGCGTCCACGACCTCTCTCGGATGCCGGGGCAGCGCGAAACACATCAGCGCGGTGGCTCCCGCCCGCCGGGCGGCGTCGATCCGGTCGTGCAGCATGCTGCCGCCCTCGTCGAGCACGCGGACGTCCGGGTGCACCTTGGCGGCGAAGTACCCGAACCCCCGAGCCTGCGACGAGGCCGCCCGCAATCCCAGCACGGGCAGCGGCCGCGATGCGGCCAGCAGCCGGCCCGCCCGTTCCACCGGGCCCTGATCGGCGAGGAGTTCGGCCAGGTGCTGCAGGTTCTCGATCTCCGCCCGGACGGCCTGCTGGTACTCGTTGAGGGTGTCCTCCACCGCGCCCCCGGCTGCCGCTCCGTCCGGTGCGACGTCTCTCAGATGCCTGCGGAGAGCCGGGTACCCGTCGTAGCCGAGCGCCACCGCGAACCGCGTGACCGACGGCTGGCTGACCCCGGCGAGCTCGGCCAGCTCCACACTGGACAGGAAGGGAGCATCGGCGGCCCGCCGCACCATGGAGTGGGCGATGCGCCGCTGGGTGGGCGTAAGCCGCTGCCCTTCGAAGAGCCGCTGCAACCGCGCAGCCGGGCTGCTCCCGCTCATGCTGGTCCCTCCAGGATCCGTCGCACCGCACGGCGCCGACGAATCCATTCAGCCAGCAAGCAGACTGTATGTCCATATACAGGACTGCCATCCGGGACGGCGTCGAGCGACACCTCAGGGCGTGCGCGCGACTCGGCCGCACATGGCCACCTCGTCCGGCAGGCCGTCCGCCGAGCAGCGCGAGGGCCAGGGGCTCGTTGGAGTCCAGCGCGCAGCCTACACAGCCGAGTTGCCACGCACGGGGGTCAGAACACGACACGCGCCGCCATGAGCGCCGCCTTCGCGTCGTCGTCGCCGTCCAGCTCCAGCGGCCCGCGCGGAGGGCGGCCCGACACATGGCGGGCGAAGGTGATCGCGTCCGCGCGGAGCCTCGCCGCGGGGGCACCGAGGCCCAGGAGGAGGCAGTTGCCGCCCGCGGGGCCGTGGAGGTCGATCTCCACCGCGGGGCCGGTCCAGGCGAGCGCGAGGTCGAGCACCACCTGGTCCACGATCTCGCGGTCATGCCCGTCCAGGAGCAGTTCGGCTCCCGTCGCGTCGCTGAGTTCCACCCGGTGCATCCAGGTGTCGCGGGCGATGAGGACGCGGTTCAGGTAATCCATCGAGTCGTCGGGAAGGGCCTTGGCCTCCGGGTAGAGCAGGCTGAGCCGCATCTTCCGGCGGACGGGCACGGGCACGCGGCGCAGTGCGCGCAGGCCCTGGGGGGCGTAGTGGGCGAGAGCTCCGATGAGCTCCCTGCCCGGCACGGCCCGCCTGTCCTCGATCTGACTCTCGTTGTGACCGTCGAGCCGGCCCAGGTGCGGATGCCTCCGCCCCGCCTGCCGTACCCGCCGTACGGAGACCCAGGGCCGGGGCAGCTCCTCGTACTGGCCGACGATGTGGGCGAGCATGTCGCGGACCGTCCAGCCCGCGCAGGTCGTCGGACGCTCCCAGTCCTCGTCGGACAGCTCCCGGAAGGTGGACAGGGTGGCGCGGAGCTCTGCCTCGTTGACCTCACGGGCCCGCTCCTCGGAGGTGCGGGGGATGGTACGGGCGGAAGGCGTCGCGGTGGTCATGAACCGGCTCCCCTCTTCGCCCGGTCAACGCTACGCCGATGAGCCCGGCCCCGCCCGGCATGGGATGAGCGGTCCCGCCCGGCAGGGAGACAGGCGGAAACAGGGGGGCTAACCCCACTGACCCGGGCGCCCGCGATTCGTACCGTAGGACGCATGGAAGCCCGTGACTCCGAGCTCAAGCAAGAGCTCGACGCGACCCTGCAGGCCCGCAGCGAGCTGGGACCCGAATACGAGTCCGCACTCATCGACTCGTTCCTGGAGAAGGTCGAACAACGGCTCGACGGCACCCTCGACCGGCGGGTTCGGCGGCATTTCGCCGAGCAGCAGATGGTCGTCGCCCGGGGCGGTACGCGGCCTGTCCGGACGAGCGGGACCTTCGGGGAGCGCTTCGGCTTCGGGGTCGTCTCGTTGGTTCTGGCCATCCCGCTGTCGGCGATCGGGGTCGCGAATGCCGGGATCGACGGGCTGGTCGTGGCTTGGCTCGGGATCGTCGGCGTGAACGCGGTCCACGCCGCCCGTGGGTGGCCGTGGTTCCGGGACAGGCAGCGCGAGAGGACCTCGTCCGACTGGGAGGCCTGACGGCTGCGGGCTGCGGGCGACGGGGGCGAGTGCCGCCGGCCTGCGGGCTACGGGGGCGAGTGCCGCCGGCCTGCGGGCTACGGGGCGAGTGCCGCCGGTCTGCGCGCATCCGCGTGCCACGGATCGCAGCGATCTCCGCGCATAGATATGTCGCGGGGACCGCCGCACCCCCGGTTTCCCGGAGGGCGGGACGACGGCGGTCCCCGCGAGGGACGCGCTCCCGGGTCAGGGCCGGGTATCGCGTCCTGGCGACGGTGGAGGTCCGGGAGCCGCTCCGTAGTCCGTGTCGCCGTATCTGGTGCCGGCGGGGTTTCCCCTGCCGACACCCACTACTGTGCCGGAGCCGTGTTAAGCCGGTGCTGCGCGCACATGACGCGCTCGTACCGGTTTCGCGAAGCCCGGAAATCCGGCCTACGCCTTCGGGGTCGCGTCCTTCGCGAGGAACGCCAGCAGGTCCTGCCTGCTCACCACGCCCTTCGGCTTGCCCTCGACCAGCACGATCGCCGCGTCGGAGCCGTCCGCACCGCTGAGCGCGGCCATCAGGTCCTCGACCGGTTCACCGGAGCCCACCTGTGGCAGCGGCGCCGACATGTGCCTGTCCAGCGGGTCGGAGAGCGAGGCGCGCTGCGTGAACAGGGCGTCCAGGAGCTGGCGCTCGACCACGGAACCGATGATCTCGGCGGCCATCACGTCCGGGTGGCCCGCGCCGGGCTTCACGATCGGCATCTGCGAGACGCCGTACTCGCGGAGTACGTCGATGGCCTCGCCGACCGTCTCGTCCGGGTGCATGTGGACGAGCGAGGGGAGCGGACCCTCCTTGAAGTCGAGGACGGCACCGACCTGGGCGGAGGTGCCGGTGTCCTCCAGGAAGCCGTAGTCGGCCATCCACTCGTCGTTGAAGATCTTGCTCATGTAGCCGCGGCCGCTGTCCGGCAGCAGCACGACCACCACGTCGTCGGGACCGAGCCGCGCGGCGACCTTCAGGGCCGCGACGACCGCCATGCCGCAGGAGCCGCCGACCAGCAGGCCCTCCTCCTTGGCGAGGCGCCGGGTCATCTGGAAGGAGTCCTTGTCGGAGACCGCGACGATCTCGTCCGTGACCGTACGGTCGTAGGCGCTCGGCCAGAAGTCCTCCCCGACACCCTCGACCAGGTACGGGCGTCCCGATCCTCCGGAGTAGACCGAGCCCTCCGGGTCCGCGCCGATGACCTGCACGCGGTTCTCGCTGATCTCCTTGAGATAGCGGCCGGTGCCGGAGATCGTGCCCCCGGTGCCGACGCCCGCGACGAAGTGGGTGATCCTCCCGTCGGTCTGCTCCCAGAGCTCTGGCCCCGTGGTCTCGTAGTGCGAGCGCGGGTTGTTCGGGTTGGAGTACTGGTCGGGCTTCCAGGCACCGGGCGTCTCACGGACCAGGCGGTCGGAGACGTTGTAGTACGAGTCCGGGTGCTCCGGGTCAACGGCCGTCGGGCAGACGACGACCTCCGCGCCGTACGCCCGCATGACGTTGATCTTGTCCGTGGACACCTTGTCCGGGCATACGAAGACGCACTTGTAGCCCTTCTGCTGGGCGACGATGGCCAGGCCGACGCCCGTGTTGCCACTGGTCGGCTCGACGATCGTGCCGCCGGGCTTGAGTTCACCGCTCTGCTCGGCGGCCTCGATCATGCGCAGCGCGATGCGGTCCTTCACCGACCCGCCGGGATTGAAGTACTCGACTTTGGCCAGGACCGTCGCCTGAATGCCTGCCGACACATTGCGCAGCCTCACCAGCGGGGTGTTGCCGACAAGACTGATCATCGAATCGTGGAATTGCACCGTGTACTCCGGGGTCTCCGAGATGGTCAGGCAAGACTATGCGTACGGGGAGGACATCGGACGAAGCGATTGGGCTACGCCCCGTACGGGGCAGGTAGTGCTGTGTACAGCTGCACACCAACGAGGAGGTGGACCGGACTGTGTCGAGGGCGAGGGTGGCACGGCGGATCGCAGCGGGCGCGGCCTACGGCGGCGGTAGCGTCGGGCTGATCGGTGCGGCGACGGTGGGCCTGGTGCTGGCGGAGGTACAGCTGGCGAAAAGGCAGGTGGGCGGCGGTACGGCGCCGGTCCCACCGAGTGCGAACGGACGGTACGGGGTGGCCTTCGCGGGCCCCACCGATCCGCTGCGGTTCGTGATGCTGGGTGACTCGACGGCGGCCGGGCAGGGGGTGCGCAGGGCCGGTCAGACACCGGGGGCGCTGCTCGCGTCCGGGCTGGCTGCGGTGGCCGAGCGCCCGGTGGATCTGCGGAACGTGGCTCTGCCCGGGGCCCGATCGGATGATCTGGACCGGCAGGTTTCGCTGGTCCTGGCCGATCCGTCGGGGGTACCGGACGTCTGCGTGATCATGATCGGGGCGAACGATGTGACCCATCGGATGCCGGCGACGCAGTCGGTGCGCTGTCTGAGTACGGCCGTACGGCGGCTGCGCACGGCCGGTGCCGAGGTGGTCGTGGGCACGTGCCCGGACCTGGGCACGATCGAGCCGGTCTACCAGCCGCTGCGGTGGCTGGCTCGGCGGGTGAGCCGCCAGTTGGCGGCGGCCCAGACGATCGGTGCGGTGGAGCAGGGCGGGCGGACGGTCTCGCTGGGCGATCTGCTGGGTCCCGAGTTCGAGGCGAATCCGCGGGAGCTGTTCGGCCCCGACAACTACCACCCCTCGGCGGAGGGGTACGCGACGGCGGCGATGGCGATGCTGCCGACGCTGTGCGCCGTGCTGGGGCTGTGGCCGGAGTCCGACCACCTCGACGGCTCGCGGCGCGAGGACATGCTGCCGGTGGCCGAGGCGGCCTCCCAGGCGGCACGGGAGGCCGGTACGGAGGTCACGGGGGCCCGGGCGCCGTGGGCCCTGCTCAAGCACCGCCGGCGGCGGCGGCTGCCCGCGCACACGGAGCCGGCGAAGCGGCCCGGCACGGACGCCGCGGACGGCGGGCTGCCGCCGTCCGGGTCGGGGGCCACGTGGCGGCCGGCGCGGGAGCGGCCCTGACGGCCCGGGGGTGAGGGCGGCCCGGCGGTGGCGCGGACCGGCGGTGGCGGGACCGGCGGTGGCGCGGACCGGCGGTCCCGCACAGGAACAACCCGGGCGACTGAGCGGTTGCTTAGAAAAGAGGTCCGCATCACACAGCCTGTTGGGTGACCTCAGCCATACGTCCGGGTAACTTCCAAGTCAGCCCAGTCTTCCAGCCCTCATGGAGCCGCGTGATGCCCGAAGCCGTGATCGTTTCCGCCGCCCGCTCGCCCATCGGCCGGGCCTTCAAGGGTTCCCTCAAGGACCTGCGCGCGGACGACCTGACCGCCACCATCATCCAGACCGCGCTGGCCAAGGTCCCCGAGCTGGATCCCAGGGACATCGACGACCTGATGCTCGGCTGCGGCCTCCCCGGCGGCGAGCAGGGCAACAACCTGGGCCGCATCATCGCCGTGCAGATGGGGATGGACCACCTCCCCGGCTGTACGGTCACCCGCTACTGCTCGTCCTCACTGCAGACCAGTCGCATGGCGCTGCACGCCATCAAGGCCGGTGAGGGCGACGTCTTCATCTCCGCCGGTGTCGAGATGGTGTCCCGCTTCGTCAAGGGCAACTCCGACAGCATCCCGGACACGCACAACCCCTTCTTCGCCGAGGCCGAGGCCCGTACCGCCGCCCGCGCCGAGGAGACCGGTGCGAGCTGGACCGACCCGCGCGAGGACGGCATCGTCCCGGACGCGTACATCTCCATGGGGCAGACCGCGGAGAACCTGGCCCGCACCAAGGGCGTCACCCGCCAGGACATGGACGAGTTCGGCGTCCGGTCGCAGAACCTCGCCGAGGCGGCCATCAAGAACGGCTTCTGGGAGCGCGAGATCACCCCGGTGACGACGCCGGACGGCACGGTTGTCTCGCAGGACGACGGCCCGCGCGCGGGTGTCTCCCTGGAGGGCGTGCAGGGCCTGAAGCCCGTGTTCCGCCCCGACGGACTCGTCACCGCGGCCAACTGCTGCCCGCTCAACGACGGCGCCGCCGCGCTCGTGATCATGTCCGACACCAAGGCGCGCGAGCTGGGCCTGACCCCGCTGGGCCGGATCGTCTCGACCGGCGTCTCCGGCCTGTCGCCCGAGATCATGGGCTACGGACCGGTCGAGGCCAGCAAGCAGGCGCTGAAGCGCGCCGGCCTGACCATCGACGACATCGACCTGGCCGAGATCAACGAGGCGTTCGCCGCCCAGGTCATCCCGTCCTACCGGGACCTCGGCCTGCCGCTGGACAAGGTCAACGTCAACGGTGGCGCGATCGCCGTCGGCCACCCCTTCGGCATGACCGGTGCCCGGATCACCGGCACGCTGATCAACAGCCTGCAGTTCCACGACAAGCAGTTCGGCCTTGAGACCATGTGCGTGGGCGGCGGCCAGGGCATGGCCATGGTCATCGAGCGCCTCAGCTAGACGCGGGCCCCAGGGCCCCGGAGAGCGCTTCGCCCTCCCTCGGAGGGCCCGTTCCGAACCCGGCCGAGCCCCGAACGTGACCGAATCTCCCCCAGGATGTGATCTGCGTCCCGGGGGAGAGTCGTTTTCGCAGGTCACACCAGCCACAGGGCTAAACATCAGGCCCAAAGACCTGTCCAATTCGTGACGTAATGCACTGACAGCAGGCACGAGTACAGGACAAGCTGATGTAGGAAGTCGGGGGTGTCGATTGAAACCGGGAGTATGTCAGTGAGCGCCATGTCATTTGCCCTGTTGCTGACCACCGCCGCTGCCACGGCTGTCGGCGCCGCTGCTCTGCACGCCGCTCACGGGCTGCGCAAGCAGGTCGCGGCACTGCGGACGGAGCTGGCGGAGGGAAGGAGTCTCAGCGCGTCCGTGCCCGAACAGCAGAACCGGAGTGCCGCCGTCTCCGCCTCCGCCGAGGAGATACGCACCGCGGTCGCCGACGCACTCGCCGAGGAGCGGGAGCGTGAGCTGGCCGAAGCCCGTGCCTTCTGGGCCGCCCAGGAGGCGCGCGACGCCGCCGACGCACCGTCCCTGCTGGGCGGGCTCGCCGGCCTCGGCGAGGACGCCCCGTTCTTCATGCCCCGCCAGGCCGATTTCGCCGGCCTCGAGGCGATGGACCTCGAAGCCACCGAGGCCATGGAGGAGCTGATCGAGCTGACCGATCTGCCCGAGGTCTCCGAATTCGCGGAGTTCGCCGAGGACTCTCCCGAGCTGGCAGCGGCACGTCGTCGCCACCCCTCACACCCGGACTTCGTCCCGGTGCAGACACCGGTTGTCACTGACCATGAGCGTACCGTGAACCGCCTGGAGCGGCTCGCCGACACCGGTACCGAGCTCACCGACGTCCGCCCCGGCCCGCTCGGCACGCTCGATGTCTACGTCTTCGCCGACGGCACCACGCTCTGCATGACCCCCGGGCACCGCGAGACCGCCGAGCGGCTCTCCGATTCGCTGCGCGCCGGCGAGCAGCCGGTGCTGCTGGGTGGTTCCGGTGTCTCCGGCGCCTACGCGCTGACGTTCTCGTGCGGCAAGGAGAACGTCTACATCCTCGCCGACCGCGTCATCGCCTCGTTCTAGTACGCGGTACGCACGCCCGCTCCGGCCCCGCGCGGGCTCAGGAAAACGCCCGCGCCGCCGCTGCATCGACGAATCGCACGGCCTCGTCCAGTTCTGCGGACGAGGCCGTTTCCAGTGCCACGGCCAGATCGCGGCCCGCGACGGCGAGCTGGTCACCGACCGCGAATATCCCGGCGTCCGGCATGATGCGCGGCTCCCGGTCCGGCACCTCGGCGCGCTGGGCCCGTGCGGTCAGCTCCCTGGCCGTGGCCAGGGCCCCGGCGGCGGCACCGCGCTGCAGCAGGCTCTGCGGGGCGCTGCGCAAACGGTCGGCGAATCGGTCCACGGCGGTGATCAGAGGCGTCGTATCGAGCACGCCGTGACCCTACGCGCCCCCGCAGGATGGTTGCCAACGGGCCGACGGTCGGGCACGGTGTCGGGAAGGACCAGCAACGCGCACTGCGTCGGAGGCGCCGATGTCTCAAGTCTTCTCCGAAGAAACCCATCGCAACCTGCTCTCACGGATCCCTCAATGCACCGGTCGTGACATCGCCGACTGGCTTCGCACCGTCGACGACGGCCCCTCTCTCTTCCGTTTCGAGGAGAAGGTCAGCTGGCTGCGGAGCGAACACGACCTCACCTACGGCCACGCCAAAGCGATCATCCACGAGTACGACCTGAGGCGGGCAGCCAGAAGGCTCCTGTGACCCCGCAGCACCCCGACAACAGACGGAACGGCCCGCAGGCAGTGCCTGCGGGCCGTTCCGTCCCTTCGATCCCTGAGGGATCCCCAGGGATCCTGCGGGTCAGTCGTCCCCGTTGAGGATGGAGAGCAGGCGCAGCATCTCCAGGTAGATCCACACCAGGGTCAGGGTGAGGCCGAAGGCCGCCAGCCAGGACTCCTCGCGCGGGGCTCCGAAGTTGACGCCGTCCTCGACCTGCTTGAAGTCCAGCGCCAGGAAGCACGCACCGAGGATGATGCCGATGACTCCGAAGAGGATGCCGAGGCCGCCGCTGCGGAAGCCGAGGCCGTCACCGCCGCCGAACACGGAGAACAGCAGGTTGACCATCATCAGGAGCACGAAGCCCACTGCCGCGGCCATCACGAAGCCGTAGAAGCGGCGGGTGACGCGGATCCAGCGCATCTTGTACGCGATGAGGACACCGGCGAAGACACACATGGTGCCCATCACCGCCTGCATCACCGTGCCGGGGCTGATGTAGGTGCTGACAGCGCTGGAGATCACTCCGAGGAAGACACCCTCGAAGGCCGCGTACGCGAGGATCAGCGCCGGGGACGGCTTGCGCTTGAAGGACTGGACCATCGCCAGGACGAACGCCACCAGGGCGGCGCCGATGGCGATGCCGTAGGACTTGCCCAGGTTGGCCTCGTCGACCGGCAGAAGGGCCCAGGAGAGCGCGGCGGTGAGCACCACGGTGCCCAGCGTCATCGCCGTGCGCGTGACGACGTCGTCGATCGTCATGGCGCCGGAGCGCGCGGGCGCCTGCGGGGCGCCGTACTGGGTGTCCGGCTGGGCGTAGGGGTTCGTGGCGTACGGGTTGGCGGCGGCGCCCTGCGCGTACGGGTTGGCACCCGCCGCGGGGGCCCCGGCCTGCGGCGCCGCGCCGAAGCCCGCGGAGCCGTTGTCGCGGCTGAAGCCCCGTCGCGAGAAGACCGGGTTGCTGCTCCTCATTTCACTCCTCCATGGCCACCCTGCGTGGCCTTGCCACAAGAGTAATGGGTAGGCAAAACAATGACCCTAGTGCCAGAGGAGGATCTTTGAGAGAAGTTGACCACTGAAGTACTGTGCGCCCGATCGGGCCCCACCGACTGTGGGGTGGTGCCCGGAGCCGGACTCGAACCGGCACGCCCCCGAGGAGGCAGCGAGGTTTAAGCTCGCCGTGTCTGCATTCCACCACCCGGGCGTGGGCGCGCGGCTCCGCGTTGGCACAAGACCCTATCCGGGGGCATCCCTCGAACAGCGGATCACCGGCTCGATGTTGTCTTATTTTATTGACCGTTTGAGGGTCCGTCAGACGGCGCGCACAGCATCAGCACATGCCCGGACCGGGTAGCGCGACCGAAGCCCCGCAAACCGGAATGACGGAAACTCGCCGCACCCCAACGGCTGATCAGCCACGGCCGCGCCACCGATCGCCAGGGCATCGCCACCTCAGGGTGCGACGGCGTCGTTGACGCACCTCAGAACCGGCCCGGATCCCAGTGCCTCCGGGTCCTTCAGAACCGCACCGGTGACATGGAACACCGCACGTTCGCCGGGCAGCAGAGTGACGAGCATGTCGTCCACCTCGGCCGCCGGATCCAGCCGGTCGGGGAAGAGGGCGAGGTCGCGCAGGAGTGTCCGCGCCGTCACCGTGACCCGGTACCCGATGCCCGATGCGTCACCCTGTGTGACCGACACGTCGTACCGCGCAGGCGGCAGCTCGAGCCGGGTGTCCTCCTCGTAGAACTCGACCGTCCTCACCTCGCCCAGCCGCGCCACCAGCACCTCGCGGGTGCTGTCCCCCGGCAGGGCGACGGACGGCGGGAGGGGTACGCGGGTGACGCCGCGCGCGGCCGTGCTCACCGCGATCTCCTCCTCGGCCAGGACGGCACCGTCCAGTCCGTGCCGGGTCAGCCGCAGGTTTCCCTCCCAGACGCGGGCCGAGTCGTTGACCAGGTGCAGGGCGCCGTCCCGTACGGCCAGCAGACGGTCCGCGTACACCTTGCGCAGCGCGTACCAGAGCGGCTTGCGGCGGCCGTCGCCGTCCACGGCGGCCCAGGACACGACCGGCCAGCAGTCGTTGAGCTGCCACACGATCGAGCCCGCGCAGTACGGGGTGTGCGAGCGGAAGTGCGTGATGCCGAAGGCGACGGCGCGGGCCTGGTTCAGCTGCGTGAGCCAGTGCCAGTCGTCGAAGCCTGACGGCTTCGGGAGGTGGTCGCCCAGGCCGCGCAGCAGCTTCGCGTCGCCGTCCTGGGCCTTCTGGTGGTGGGCGACCAGCGGGGCGTCCGGGGCGAGCGGGCCGCTGACGGCCCGGCGCAGGGTGGCGTACGCGGGCGGGCCCTGGAAGCCGAACTCGGCGACGAAGCGGTGGGCCGTGTCGGCGTAGTGGCGGTAGTCGACGCGGTTCCAGACCTCCCAGAGGTGGACCGTGCCCAGGGCGGGGTCGTTCGGGGGGAGCTCCGGGGAGCCCGAGTAGGGCGACCCCGGCCAGTACGGGCGGGTGGGGTCGGTCTCCGCGCACAGGGCGGGCAGCAGCTCGTGGTAGTAGCCGTGACCCCAGGTCCGGCCCCGGAGCTCGTCCTGCCAGCCCCAGTCGGCGTGGCCCTCCAGGTTCTCGTTGTTGCCGCACCACAGGACCAGGGAGGGGTGCGGGGCGAGCCGTACGAGGTTCTCGCGGACCTCGGCGGCCACCTCGTCGTACAGCGGCTGCTCCTCGGGGTACGCGGCGCAGGCGAACGGGAAGTCCTGCCAGACCAGCAGCCCCTTCTCGTCGGCCAGCTCGTAGAAGTCGTCGCTCTCGTAGAGACCGCCGCCCCAGACCCGGACGAGGTTGACGCCCGCGGCGACCGCCTGGTCGAAGCGGTCGGAGATCCGCTGCCGGGTGACGCGGGCCGGGAAGCAGTCGTCGGGGATCCAGTTCACCCCGCGCACGAAGACGGGCTCGTCGTTGACGGAGAGGCGGAACGCCTCGCGCTCCAGGGTCACCCCCCGGAAGCCGGTCCTGCCGGTCCAGGCGTGGTCGCCGAGGCGGACGGTGACGTCGTACAGCGGCTGCTCGCCGTGGCTGTGCGGCCACCAGCGACCCGCCCCGGGGACGGGCAGGGTGACGGCCGCGCGGTCCTCTCCCGCGGCGACGGTGAGCACGGCCCGTTCGCCTGCCACCTCCACCGAGGCGTCCAGCGGTCCGTCCCCGGCCCGGTCGACGTCGAGGGTGAGCGCGAGGCGCGGCACACCGTCGCCGTCCAGGTCGGCGAGCACCTTCACGCCGGCGATGCGCGGGCCCGTCCAGGACTCCAGCGCGACCGGGCGCCAGATGCCGGAGGTGACCAGGGTCGGCCCCCAGTCCCAGCCGAAGTTGCAGGCCATCTTGCGGATGAAGGCGTACGGCTCCGTGTACGCGCCCGGCCGGTCGCCGAGCTTGTCGCGCAGCGCCTCGGCGTACGTGTACGGGGCGGTGAAGCGTACGTCGATGGTGTTGGCGCCCTCGCGCAGCAGCGGCCGGACGGGGAAGCGGTAGCTGCGGTGCTGGTTGGCGGTGCTGCCGGCCTCGGTGCCGTTGACGAGGACGGTGGCGACGGTGTCGAGGCCGTCGAAGCACAGATCGGTGTACGTGTGCTCGTCGGCGGACCAGTCGAAGGTGGTGCGGTACGTCCAGTCGGTGCGGCCGATCCAGCCCAGCCGGGTCTCGTTGTCGTCCAGATAGGGGTCGTCGATCAGTCCGGCGGCCAGCAGGTCGGTGTGGACGCAGCCGGGGACGGCCGCCGGAACGCCTCCTGTGGGGAGCCCCACGGGCACGGGGCCGTCGGCATGAAGCGTCCAGCCTTCGTGCAGGGGCAGGTGGCGCAGGGTCACGTGAGGGTCCTTCCGCAGTCGGGGAGCCCGGCGCAGGCGACGAAGTGGCCCGGTTCGGTCTCGTACAGGTCGTCACCGGACGCCGGGCCCTCGTGGTAGGCGCAGGTCTCCACGGGGACGGCGGCCGTCCAGGGCTGGTTGAGACGGGGCACGGCGGCCAGGAGGGTGCGGGTGTAGGGGTGCAGCGGGTTGCCGAAGACCTTCTGCGTGTCGCCGCGTTCGACGACACGGCCGTTGCGGAGCACCACGGTCTTCTCGGCGAGGTAGGTGCCGAGCGAGAGGTCGTGGGTGATGTAGAGGACGCCGAGGCCGCGTTCCTTGAGGCCGGCCAGGAGATTGAGCACGTCGATGCGGGTGGAGGCGTCGAGCATGCTGGTGATCTCGTCGGCGACCAGGAAGCGCAGGTCCAGCAGGAGGGCTCGCGCGATGAGCAGACGCTGCAACTGGCCGCCGCTGAGCTGGTGCGGGTAGCGGCCGAGGACCTGTCCCGGGTCCAGTCGTACGTCGCGTACCGCGCTCTCGACGCGGTCGGCCCACTCCTTGTCCGAGAGGCCGGGGTGGTAGGCGCGGCGCACGAGCGCGAAGACGCGGTCGGCCTTGAAGACCGGGTTGTAGCAGCTGAAGGGGTCCTGGAACACGCCCTGGACCCGGCGGTAGAAGTCCTTGCCGGGCTTGACCTGTTCGCCGTCGAGGGTGAGGCTGCCGCCGCTGACCCCGGTGAGGCCCAGGACCATCCGGCCGATGGTGGACTTGCCGCTGCCGCTCTCGCCGATGAGGGAGACGAGCTCACCGGGTGCCGCTTCGAAGGACACCCGGTCGACGGCGGTGACGGAACCGCCGCCGAAGGCACCGGCCCGGAAGGTCTTGGTGACACGGTCGAGGGTCAGCATCAGGCCGCCTTCCAGCATGCGACGGTGTGGCGGGGGGCTATCTCGACGACGGGCGGCTCCTGCTCGCACCGGCTGTCGGCGAGGGGGCAGCGGTCGCGGAAGCGGCAGCCGGCCGGCGGGTTCAGCAGGGAGGGCGGCGATCCCTCGATGCCGCTGAGCGGCTTGTCCTTGTACCGGGCGCCCACCTGGGGCAGCGAGCCGATCAGCATCTTGGTGTACGGGTGGCGGGGCTCGGCCGTCAGGGCCTTCGTGGGCGCCTTCTCGGCGAGCTTGCCCGCGTACATCACCATGATCGAGTCGGCGATGTGCGAGGTCAGTCCGAGGTCGTGGGTCACGAAGATCATGCTGGTGACCAGCCCCTTGTCGCGGAGCCCGGTGAGGGCGCCGACGACGGCCTGCTGGTTGGAGACGTCCAGCGCCGAGGTGACCTCGTCGGCTATCAGGACCGAGGGGTCCAGGAGCGTGGAGATCACCATGACGGCGCGCTGCTTCATGCCGCCGGAGAGCTCGATCGGGTAGCGGTCCAGGACATCGGGCTCCAGGCCCACGAGGGCCAGCCGGCGGTGCAGTTCGCCGGTGTCGACGCCGACGCCGCGCGAGGCGAGGAGCTCGCGGATCATGCGGCCGATGCGGCGGGTCGGGTTCAGCGCGCTCATCGAGTACTGCGGGACGAGCGAGATCTTGTGGAAGCGGTAGGCGTTCATCGCGCGGTCGTCGGACAGCGGCAGTTCGTCGCCGTCCAGGGTGACGGTGCCGCCCACGTGCCGCATCCGGCCGTCGAGCCGGATCAGGGACTTGCCGAGGGTGGTCTTGCCGCAGCCGGACTCGCCCGCCAGGCCCAGGATCTCGCCGTCCGCCAGGTCGAAGCTGACACCGTCCAGGGCCCGGACCTCGCCACGCAGCGTGCGGTAGTGGACCCGCAGGTCGTTGACGGTCAGGGTCATGCGTTCACGACTCCCTCAGCTTCGGGTTGAAGACCTCGTCGAGGCCGACGTTGGCGACGTAGAGGGCGCCGACGATCGCGGTGATCCCGGCGCCCGGCGGAATGAACCACCACCACATGCCGAGTTGGAGCGCGCTCCACTGCTGGGCGCTCTGCAGCATCAGGCCGAGCGAGACGCCCTCGGTCGGACCGAGCCCGATGAAGTCCAGCGAGGAGGCGATGAGGATGGACCCGCCGAAGAGCAGGATGAACATCATGAAGAGGTACGAGCTCATGTTGGGCGCGATCTCGCGGAAGACGATCCGCCAGGTGCCGCTCCCGCTGAGCCGGGCGAGGTCCACGAACTCCCGGGTGCGCAGCGAGAACGTCTGCGCCCGGATCGCCCGGGCCGCCCAGGGCCACGAGGTGAGGCCGATGAACAGGCCCTGCACGGCGACGCTGCGCACCCCCATGTAGGCGTTGATGATCAGCAGGACCGCGAGGGCCGGTATCACCAGGACGACGTTGGTGAGCATGTTCAGGACCTCGTCGACGAGGCCGCCCCGGTAGCCGGCGAGGAAGCCGACGAGCATGGCGATGACGGCGGCTATCGCACCACCGACGACACCGACCAGGAACGTGGCGCGGAGCCCGTGCACGAACTGCGCGTACACGTCCTGGCCGAAGGTGGTGGTGCCCATCCAGTACGTGCCGTCGGGTGCGGAGGCCTGGGGGCCGACGTACTCGTTGGGGTTGCCGTTGTCGAGCAGCATCGGGCCGATGACGCCTGCGGCGAGCAGGATCGCGACGACGACGGCGCCGATGATCAGCTTCGGGTTGCGCACCGCGTAGTGCAGCCACTCGCTGCCGGGCTCGGCTGCGGGCGGCTCCGCCGTCACGGCGGTCTCGGGTACCGGCTCGGGCAGTGTGCTCATGAGGTGCCTCCTGCCATGCCCGTACGGGTGCGGGGATCGACGACGACGTACACGATGTCGATGAGGAAGTTGGCGATGAGTACGCCGATGACGATGAACAGGAACGCCCCCTGGAGCAGGAAGAAGTCCTGGTTCTGGATGGAAGCGAGGATCAGTGAGCCGAGCCCCGGGTAGGCGAAGACGATCTCGGTGACGAGCGCTCCGGCGACCAGGACGCCCAACTGGAGGGCGAGGCCGGTGACCTGGGGCAGCACGGCGTTGCGGAAGGCGTAGCGGCGGATGAGGCGCTGCGGTGCGCCGAGGGCCGCCAGATAGGAGGAGTAGTCGGACTCCAGCTCGTAGATGATCATGTTGCGCATGCCGATGGCCCAGCCGCCGAGCGCGACCAGGAAGAGCGAGAGGAACGGCAGCACCCAGTGGTGCAGCGCGTCCAGTACGAAGTCGGCGTTCCAGCCGGGCTGGATGTCGAGGCTGTAGCCGCCCGACAGCGGGAACCAGCCGGCCTTCGCGCCGAGCGCCCAGGCGAGGATGACGGCGATCCACATGTACGGCATCGCGGTCAGCAGATAGCCGGCCGGCAGCACGGTGTTGTCGAGGACCTTGCGGCGGGCGGAGAGCGCGCCGATCCAGTTGCCGACGAACCAGCTGAGCAGCACCGACGGGATCATCAGCGCGAGGGTGTACGGGAGCGCGTCGAGCAGGACGTCGCCGACGGGCGTGGGGAAGACCCAGATGGAGATGCCGAAGTCGCCCTGGAGGAGGGCTCCCCAGAAGTGCAGGTACTGCTGCCACAGCGGCTCGTCGAAGCCGAACAGGTTGTTGTAGTAGGTGCGCATCGCCTCTGCGGCCTCGGGCTGCGAGACCCGGGCGCGGGCCACCATGGCCGCCACCGGGTCACCGGGCATGAAGCGCGGGATCATCCAGTTGACGGTGACGGCGACGACGAACGTCAGTGCGTAGACGAGAAGTTTGCGTGCGAAGTAGCGGCGCAAGGGTGCTCCCCTGGTGGAGAGCCCCGCCGTGCGCTCACCGGTCAGGTGGGCGTGCGCACGGCGGGGCGGTCGTCGAGTCAGAACTGCCGTGTCACTTGGCGGGCTTCAGCTGGGTGAGCGTCTCGAAGCCGCCCAGCTCGAGCCAGTTGCGCCAGAGGGCCGGTGCGGTCTTGGGGGCTCCGGCGGCGTCCGACGGCCAGTTCTTCCAGGTTCCGCTGGTGGACTGCGACCAGAGGCCGTTGTACCAGAGCGGGATGATGGGCATCTCGGTGAGCTGGATGTCCTGGATCTCGGAGATGGCGGTCTTCATGCCAGCGACGTCATCGGTCTTGACCCCGCCCAGCTCCTGCACCAGTTTCCAGGCCTCCGGGTTCTCGTACCGCCCGAAGTTCACCGTGTTCTGCTGCTTCTGGACGGGCATCTGGAAGATGTAGTCGTAGTACGTCCACGGGGTGCTGGACAGCTGACGCTCGTTGTTGATGACGAGGTCGAAGTCGCCCTTGCCGCGCTGCTCGTTGAGCGCGTTCTGGTCGGGGAACTCCGTGCTGACCTTGATGCCCGCCTCCTTGGCGCCGGCGGCGATGACCTTGGCCGCCTCCATCCAGTCGGTCCAGCCGGAGGGCACGGCCAGCTTCAGGCTGAGAGCGGAGCCGTCCTTGTTCTCGACGAGGCCGTCACCGTTCTTGTCCTTGTAGCCGGCGTCGGCGAGTTCCTTCTTCGCCGCGGCGACGTCGTGCGTGAAGCCCTTCTCGGCGATGAGGGCCTTGTCCTCGAACTGCTCCCACTGCGGCAGGAGACCGGTCGGGCTGGCGGGCTTGACCAGGTCTCCGTACACCCCCTTGACGATCTTCCCGGTGTCGACGGACGCGGCGAGTGCCCTGCGGAAGGCGGCGTCGTCCATCGGCTTCTTGGTGGTGTTGGGCACCAGCCAGGCGGTGTTGGCCGAGAGCATGTACGGCGCCTCGTCGTAGTACGACACGACCTTCTTGCTCTTGATCAGCGAGGACGCTCCGGGCAGGAAGTTGTTGCTGAGGTCCAGCTGGCCCTGGCCCAGCTGGCCGATGACCACTTCGTTGCTCGGGTTGGAGACGTCGACGATGTAGCGGGGGGCGGGCGTCATGCTCAGCGCCTCGGTGCCCCACCAGTCCTCGCGCCGCTCCCACACGACCCGGTCCTGGGACTTGCTCTTGAGCTTGTACGCGCCCGTGCCGACCGGCTTGTCGTTGACGCCGTTGAGGATGTCCTCATCGGTGCGCGAGCTCCAGACGTGCTCGGGGACGATCGGCTGGCCGTAGAGGGTGAAGTCCCACTCCTGGTAGCGGGCCTCCTTGAAGGTGAAGCGGACGGTCGTCGCGTCGACGGCCTTCGCGTCGGAGAGCCAGCTCCACAGCGAGTGGAAGGCGGAGGCCTCGATCTTGCCGAGGCCGTAGGAGTACGCCACGTCCTTGGCGGTGAGCGGCTTGCCGTCCGCCCAGGTGATGCCCTGGCGCAGCTTCACGTCGTACGTCTTGTCACCGGTCCAGCTGCCCGACTCCGCGAGCCAGGGCGTCAGCTCGCCCTCGTTGGGGTCGAAGTGGAACAGCGTCTCGTAGACCAGGCCCTTGGTGCCGGTCGCGTGGTCCCAGTTGCGCAGCGGGTTGTAGTTGGCCGGCGGCCCCCACTGGGTGCCGGTCGTGTACAGCGTCTCGTTGCGCGGCAGTGCGCCGCCCTTGCCGGTGGGCCCGGTGGAGCCGCCCGACGACGAACCGCCCCCCGTGCACGCGGTCGCGGCGAGTCCGAACACGGCGAGTGCGACGGTGATCCGCACCCGGGTACGCGTACCCATAGCCCCTCCTTTTCCCCGCCGTCCCTGCCGAGCGGAGTTACTGAACCGGGTAAGTGCCGTGAAGGTATGGGGGCCCCTGGGCCGTGTCAAGGGTGCGGGAGCGCTCCCATTGCACTTTTTTCGGGCGATCGCCGAGGGGTCTAGACCGGGAAGGGGAAGACACAGGTCAGGGAGCTGCCGTTAGGATGACCTCCGAACACGAACCGGTTAAGCGAGGTCGCATGTCCAAGCACCGCCCCACGATCGCCGACATCGCGCGCCGGGCCGGGGTCTCCAAGGTCGCGGTGTCGTACGCACTGAACGACCGCCCCGGCGTCTCCCCCGCGACCCGTGCGTCCATCAAGGCCATCGCCCAGGAGATCGGCTGGCGGCCCAACAGTGCGGCCCGCGCACTGACCCACGCGCGGGCGGACACCGTCGGCCTCGCCCTGTCCCGGCCGGCCAGGATGCTCGGCGTCGAGCCGTTCTTCATGGAGCTGATCAGCGGCATCGAGACCGAGCTGGCCACCCGGGGCTGCGCCCTGCTCCTCCAGGTCGTCACCGACCCCGCGCAGGAACTGGAGATGTACCGGCGCTGGTGGGGCGAGGGCCGGGTGGACGGGGTGTTCCTCGCCGACGTGCGCTCACCGGACCCGCGCATCGAGGGCGTCGCCGAACTGGGCATGCCGGCCGTGGTGATCGGCCATCCCTCGGCGGCCGGCAGGCTCACCCCCGTGTGGTCGGACGACTCCGCGGCACTGCGGGACACCCTCACGTATCTGAGCGCGCTCGGCCATCGCAGCATCGCCCGGGTCGCCGGACTGCCCGACCTGATCCACACCCGGATGCGCGACCGGGCCCAGCACGAGATCTCCGCGGAACTGGGCCTGGACGAACCGGTGGTGGTGCACACCGACTACTCCGGCGAGGAGGGCGCCCACGCGACACGGCGGCTGATCAGCTCGCCCGGGAGGCCGACCGCCGTCATCTACGACAACGACATCATGGCCGTCGCCGGGCTCTCCGTCGCCCAGGAGATGGGACTCGACGTGCCCGCCGACCTCTCGCTCGTCGCCTGGGACGACTCCCAGCTGTCCCGGGTCGTCCGGCCGCCGCTGACCGCGCTGAGCCGCGACATCCCCGCGTACGGCACCCATGCGGCGCGTACCCTGCTGGCGATGGTGGCGGAGGGATCGGCACCCGGATTCGAGGATTCCGCGGCCCGGCTGGTGCCCCGCGGGTCGACCGCGCCGCCCCGCTGACCGGCCGCCCCGTCCCCTCGTGACGGGTCTCCGCCCCGCTGAGGACGGACGCCGTCAGGGTCGGTGTCATACCCGAGGAGTACGCCGCGGTCCCGCCGGTGCGACTCAAGAGGGCCCCAGGAACCGGTACGGGGGCTGACGTCCGGGCGCGATTCGGCGGCGACGATGGAGGGGTCCCGCGAACCCCGCCGCATCGTCGCCCGAACCAGGAGTACCCCTGTGACCTCCACCACCGTTCACCGCACCACCGCGGTCGCCGCCCGCGCCACGGAGCTGTCGAAGGTCTACGGCCAGGGTGAGACCCAGGTGGTCGCCCTGGACAGGGTGACCGTGGACTTCCCGCAGGGCGAGTTCACCGCGATCATGGGCCCGTCGGGCTCCGGCAAGTCCACGCTCATGCACTGCGTGGCCGGTCTGGACAGTTTCAGCAGCGGATCCGTGCGCATCGGCGACACCGAACTCGGATCGCTGAAGGACAAGCAGCTGACGCAGCTGCGCCGGGACAAGATCGGCTTCATCTTCCAGGCGTTCAACCTGCTGCCGACATTGTCGGCGCTGGAGAACATCACCCTGCCGATGGACATCGCCGGCCGGAAGCCGGATGCCGCGTGGCTGCAGAAGGTCATCGACATGGTGGGCCTCTCCGACCGGCTGAAGCACCGTCCGACCGAGCTCTCCGGGGGCCAGCAGCAGCGCGTCGCGGTGGCCCGCGCCCTGGCCTCGCAGCCGGCGATCATCTTCGGTGACGAGCCGACCGGAAACCTCGACTCCCGCTCCGGCGCCGAGGTGCTCGGCTTCCTGCGCAACTCGGTGCGCGAACTCGGCCAGACCGTGGTGATGGTGACCCACGACCCGGTGGCCGCCTCCTACGCGGACCGCGTGATCTTCCTCGCGGACGGCGCGATCGTCGACCAGATGATGCACCCCACCGCGGACGGGGTCCTCGACCGGATGAAGGCGTTCGACGCGAAGGGGCGCACCAGCTGACCCGCTGGTAGCCGGCTGCCCGTCCCCCTCCTCCCGACCTCATCCCAGGACACAACACCATGCTCCGTACCGCCTTGCGCAACGTGCTCGCGCACAAGGCCAGGCTGCTGATGACCGTGCTCGCCGTCATGCTCGGCGTCGCCTTCGTCTCCGGCACCCTGGTCTTCGCCGACACCCTCTCCCACGCCTTCCGCAGCCAGTCCGCGAAGAGCTACGACGACGTCGCGGTCGCCGTCACCTCGTACGGCGACCCGAACTCGGCCGAGAAGGAGCCCGGCCTCTCGCAGGAGACCCTCGACAGGATCGCCGGGCTGGACGGCGTCACGGCCGTGCACGGCCGTGTCGACGGCTTCGCCGGGGTCGCCGACCCCGACGGCAAGCTCATCGGCGGCACGTTCGGCAGCCCCAAGGGCTCCAACTTCGCCCCCGGCAAGGACGGCAAGGACGCCGCCTACGTCTTCACCGACGGCTCGGGCCCGCTGAGTGCCGGTCAGATCGCGCTGGACGAGGGCACCGCCGCCAAGGGCAAGTACACAGTCGGCGACCGGGTCCGGGTCGCGACCAACGGGCCGGTCAAGGAGTTCACCCTCAGCGGCGTCTTCACCACCGACGACGGCGAGGTGAACGCGGGCGGCAGCCTCGTGCTCTTCGAGACGGCTGTGGCCCAGGAGCAGTACCTGAAGCGGGGCTTCTACCAGGAGCTCACCGTCACGGCCGCCCCCGGCGCCGACGACGCGAAGATCCTCGACGCGGTCGAACCGCTGCTGCCGGAGGGCGCCGAGGCGAAGACCGGCCAGGCGCTCGCCGACGAGCAGGCGAAGGACATCGAGCAGGGCCTCGGCGCCCTCAAGCAGGTCCTGCTGGGCTTCGCCGGCATCGCGCTCTTCGTCGGCGTATTCCTGATCTCCAACACCTTCTCGATGCTGGTCGCCCAGCGCACCAAGGAACTCGCGCTGATGCGCGCCGTCGGAGCCTCGCGCCGACAGATCACCCGCTCGGTGCTCGTGGAGGCCGCGATCGTCGGCGTGATCGCCTCGGCGATCGGTTTCGCCCTCGGTATCGGGCTGGCGGTCGGACTGCGCTCGGGGATGGCAGCGTTCGGCATGAAGGTGCCCGGGGGACCGCTGGTGCTGTCGGCGACACCGGTGCTCGCCGCACTCGCCGTCGGCGTGCTGATCACGATGTTCGCCGCCTGGCTGCCCGGCCGCAGGGCAGCGAAGATCCCGCCCGTGGCGGCGATGAGCAGCGTCCACGCGGTGGCCACCACCAAGTCGCTGGTGGTACGGAACTCCATCGGCGCGGTCATCACCGCGATCGGCGCCGTGGGCATCGTGGCGGGTGCCGACCGCGGCGGCGACGAGGGCCGGATCCTCATCGCGGCGGGCGCGTTCTTCGCGCTGATCGGCATCATCGTCCTCATCCCGCTGCTGTCCCGGCCCGTCATCGCGGCCATCCGCCCGCTGCTCGTCGGCCCCTTCGGGGTCGCCGGCAAGCTGGCGGGACAGAACGCGGTCCGCAACCCGCGCCGCACCGGCGCCACCGCCTCGGCGCTGGCGATCGGCCTGACCCTCGTCACCGGCCTCTCGGTGCTCGGTGTCACGGTCGGCGCGGCACTCGACAAGATGACCACGGACAACATCAAGGCCGACTACATGGTCTCGATGGCGAGCGGCGGTGACCTG
The DNA here is from genome assembly GCF_045207585.1 of Streptomyces sp. NBC_00887. NCBI lineage: Bacteria > Bacillati > Actinomycetota > Actinomycetes > Kitasatosporales > Streptomycetaceae > Streptomyces > Streptomyces sp. NBC_00887. The sequence goes on along the minus strand of NZ_CP108788.1, from coordinate 6,692,538 downwards.
GACCAGTCCGCGCTGACCGCCCTGGAGAAGGCCCCGGGTGCCGTCGCGGTCTCGCCGCAGCAGTCCTCCTACCTCGACATCGACGGCGAGTTCGCCTCGGCCTCCGCAGTGACTCCCGGCGCCATCGAGAAGGTCCTGAACGTCCAGGTCGTCAGCGGCGGCATCGGCTCGCTCGGCAAGGGACAGATCGCCGTCGCCGAGAAGACCAGCAAGAACAGGGGCTGGAAGGTCGGCGACAGCCTGCCCGTCACCTTCGACGACAAGAGCAGGGGCACCCTGACGGTCGGAGCGGTCTTCAAGGACAGTGAGTTCCTCTCCCCCGTCCTCGTCTCCACGTCGGTCGTGAACCCGCACGAGGTGAAGCCGTACATCCCGCAGATCTTCGTGAAGATGGACGGCGGCCCGACCGCGGCCAACGAGAAGGCCGTGCTCGGCGCCCTCGGCGAGAACCCCGCCATCAGGGTGATGGACCAGCAGGACATCCGCGACGAGTTCGGCGGCACGATCAACCTGATGCTGAACATCCTGTACGGCCTGCTCGCGATGGCGCTCATCATCGCCGTCCTCGGCGTCGTCAACACCCTCGCCATGTCCGTCTTCGAACGGCAGCACGAGATCGGCATGCTGCGCGCGATCGGTCTCGACCGGCGCCGGGTGAAGCGGATGGTCCGGCTCGAGGCCGTGGTCATCTCCGTCTTCGGCGCGCTGATCGGCATCGGCCTCGGCTCGTTCCTCGGCTGGGCCATCGGCGAGTCCATCCGGAGCAGCATCCCGGGCTACGCGCTGGTCCTGCCCTGGGACCGCATCGGGATCTTCCTGGTGCTCGCGGCTCTGGTCGGCGTCCTGGCCTCGCTCTGGCCGGCCCGCAGCGCCGCGAAGCTGAACATGCTGACGGCCATCAAGACGGAGTAGCGGCATCATACGGAGGGGCCGGTGTCCACGACTCGGACACCGGCCCCTTTCGTCTTTCCCGCGGGCCGTCAGCCCGACGCCGTCCACTCGCGGGCCCGCAGGGGCATGCCCGCGGGACCGCCCTCCTGCGGACGTACCGCGAGGACCTGGTTGACGCCTATGCGGTTGTGCTCGAAGGAGAGCGCGGAGGCCGCCATGTACAGCCGCCAGACCCTGGCGCGTCCGGGCGAGGTGACCCGTACCGCCTGCTTCCAGTGCTTCTCCAGATTGGCGACCCACTGACGCAGGGTCAGCGCGTAGTGCTCGCGGATCGCTTCGACGTCACGGACCTCGAAGCCGGCCTCCTCCAGGGTGGCGACCGTGCGGCCCACCGGGGCCAGTTCCCCGTCGGGGAAGACGTACGCGTCGATGAACTCGTCCACGTGGTAAGCGGACTCGTCCTTCTCGGGGCGGCGGGCGATCTGGTGGTTGAGCAGTCGGCCGCCGGGCCTGAGGAGGGCGTAGAGGTCTTCGGCGTACTCGCGGTAGCGGACGGAGCCGACGTGCTCGGCCATGCCGATCGACGAGATGGCGTCGTACGGGCCGTCCCTGACGTCCCGGTAGTCCTGGACCCGGATCTCGATCCGGTCGGTGAGGCCCTCCTCGGCGATGCGCTTGCGGGCGAAGGCGGCCTGTTCGGTGGAGAGGGTGATCCCGGTGACCCTCGCGCCGTACTCACGGGCCGCGTGGATGGCCATGGAGCCCCATCCGCAGCCGACGTCGAGCAGGCGGTCGCCCTCCTTCAGCGCGAGCTTGCGGCAGACGAGGTCGAGCTTGTCGCGCTGGGCGTCCTCGAGCGTCCCGCCCTCCTGCCAGTAGGCGCAGGAATAGACCATGGACGGTCCGAGGACCAGTTCGTAGAAGTCATTGCCGACGTCGTAGTGGTGGCTGATGGCCTCCTTGTCGCGGCGCCTGGTGTGCAGCGCTCCGGAACGGCGGCGGACCTCCTCCACGGGCGGAGGCGGCGGAGGCCACGGCCCGGCGAGCTGGACGAGGCCGCGGGCGAACGCACGGACTTTCGGGTCACGGACAGGATGGACGGAGTCCTTCGCTTCGGCACCCCGCTCCCAGAGCAGTCCGGCCAGATGGTTGAGTGCCGCGTAGAGGTCGCCCTCGATGTCGATCTCACCGGCCACCCAGGCGCGGGCCAGGCCCAGTTCGCCCGGCTTCCAGAGCAGTCGGCGCACGGCACGGCGGTGGCGCAGGATGAGGACGGGCGCGCCCGGCGGCCCGGATTCACTGCCGTCCCAGGCCCGGATCCGTACCAGCAGGGGTTCTCCCAGCAACTCCTCGGCGAGAGCGGTCAGCCGCGATGCGGCGTCTGGCATGGCGCACACCTCCGTGGTGGTGTTTCCCGACGTGCCTAAATTCGCATATACACGTGCCTGAACCGGGCGGCGACACCTCGGAGTCACCGCCGGGTACATCTGCGTCAACGCGGTCGGCCCGGCATGCAATCCCGCTCCACGGCAACGGAACGGCAAAATGCCTGCGCACCCCACTACTTGGCGCGCCGGAGACATGCCGAAGGGGCCGTCCGCACCACGGATGGCGGACGACCCCTTCGGTGACGTACAGGTACTAGGAGGCCTTGGCCTTCTCACCCTCGGCCTTGGCTGCGACCGGGGCGGGATGCGGCTTGGCCGCCTCGTAGAACTCCTCGCGCGGCGTCTCCATGGCGCCGAGCGAGACGACCTCGCGCTTGAGGAACATCGCCAGCGTCCAGTCGGCGAAGATCCGGATCTTGCGGTTCCAGGTCGGCATCGCCATGCCGTGGTAGCCACGGTGCATGTACCAGGCGAGACGGCCCTTGAGCTTGATCTTCACCTTGCCGACGACGATCATCGCGACGCCCTTGTGCAGGCCCAGACCGGCGACCGCACCCTTGTTGGCGTGGCTGTACTCCTTCTGCGGGAAGCCCCGCATGCCGGAGATGACGTTGTCGCCGAGGACCTTGGACTGGCGCAGGGCGTGCTGGGCGTTCGGCGGGCACCAGGCGTTCGGGTTACCGGCCTTGCGGCCGACCAGGTCCGGAACCTGGGCGTTGTCGCCCGCGGCCCAGATGTAGTCGGTGCCCTGCACCTGGAGCTTCTCGGAGGTGTCGACGTGACCACGCGGACCGAGCGGCAGACCGAAGCGGGCCAGCGCCGGGTTCGGCTTCACGCCGGCCGTCCACACGATCGTGCTGGAGTCGACCTCGAGGCCGTTCTTCAGCACGACGTGACCGTCGACGCACGAGTCCATGGAGGTGGAGAGGTAGATCTCCACGCCGCGGCTCTCGAGGTGCTCCTTGCCGTACGCGCCCAGCTTCGGGCCGACCTCGGGAAGGATCTTGTCGGCGGCGTCGACGAGGATGAAGCGCATGTCCTCGCGCTTCACGCTCGTGTAGTACTTCGCCGCGTCGCGCGCCATGTCCTCGACCTCGCCGATGGTCTCCGCACCGGCGAAGCCGCCGCCCACGAAGACGAACGTCAGCGCCTTGCGGCGGACGTCCTCATCGGTCGTCGAGTCTGCCTTGTCCAGCTGCTCGAGGACGTGGTTGCGCAGACCGATGGACTCCTCGATGCCCTTCATGCCGATTCCCTGCTCGGCGAGGCCGGGGATCGGGAAGGTGCGGGAGACCGCGCCCATCGCGATGACCAGGTAGTCGAAGGGCAGCTCATAGGCCTCGCCGACGAGCGGCGCGATCGTGGCGACCTTGCGGTCCTGGTCGATGGTCGTGACACGGCCGGTGAGAACCTCAGCCTTGGGCAGCACGCGTCGCAGCGGGACGACGACATGCCGAGGCGAGATGCTGCCGGCAGCAGCTTCGGGGAGGAAGGGCTGGTACGTCATGTACGAGCGTGGGTCGACGACCGTGACGGTCGCCTCCCCGTACCGCATCTTCTTCAGAATGCGACGAGCTGCGTACAGGCCTACGTACCCACCGCCTACAACGAGGATCCTGGGACGCTCCGTGGTGCTCATGCCATCGAGTATCCACCCCCCTCGGGGGGCACGCTCGTGAGCCCCTTCACAAGGTATGCGCGACCCTCTGCTACACTTCGCCGCCCACGTGACCCAGGTCATGGCTCCGGAGGGGAACCACGGGGCCACGGCGAACGTTGTTCACCACTTGTGAGCTGGCCCTTGTGCCACCGGGCGACCTGAACCACGCCCCCGCTTCACATGCGCGCCACACCCCCGAAACCTGCCCGCAGCCCCGCACCGGGGCCCTGCGGGGTGCACGCGCGGCCCCTTGGAAGCCGAACTTCACCCAGTGGAGCCGAATTCCTTGTGAAGAAGTTCACGAAGTTCGTCGCGGCGCCCCGCGGAAGGCCTCCGCCGACCGGCCCCAAGAGCCCCCGGAAGGCTCAAAGGTGCAGGCCGGAGTGCGCATGAGCGCGATCTCACCGATCGGCCCACGGCGCTGTGATCACGCTGCCGACCAGGCGATTCCGTCGAGGATGTCGTGCTCGCTGACGACGACCTCCCGGGCTCCGGTCCGTTCCATCACCGCGAGCAGGACAAGCGCCCCCGCGGTGATCACATCGACCCGTCCCGGGTGCATCGCGGGGATCGCCGCGCGCTCCTCGTGCGTCGAGGAGAGCAGCCGTCCGGTGATGTCCCGGACCTGGTCGAAGGAGATCCTGGAGTGGTGGATGGCCCCGGAGTCGTACTCCTGCAGACCGAGCGCGATCGCGGCGACGGTGGTGACGGTGCCGGCCAGGCCGACGAGTGTGGCCGCCTCGGCGAGCGGCACGGCCTCCTCGGCCAGGTCGAGGGCCGCGTCGATGTCCGCGCGGATCGCGGCGATCCTGCCGGGCGTGGGCGGGTCGACGACCACGCCGTCCTCGACGAGGTGGCGCTCGGTCATCCGTACGCAGCCGATGTCCACGGACCGGGCCGCACGGACGGTGTCGTCGCCGACGACGAACTCGGTGGAGCCGCCGCCGATGTCCACGACGAGATAGGGCTTCTCCAGATGGTCGCTGCCCGCCAGCTCCTTGGTGGCGCCGTCGAAGGAGAGCTGCGCCTCCTGGTCACCGCTGATGACCTCGGGCTCGACACCCAGGATGTCCAGGACACCCTGGACGAACACGGCACTGTTCTCCGCGTCGCGGGACGCGGAGGTGGCGACGAAACGGATCCTCTCGGCGCCGAGCTCCTTGATCGCCGCGGCGTACTCGCGGCAGGCGGCGAAGGTGCGCTCCAGAGCTTCCGGGGCCAGCCGCCCGGTGCGGTCGACGCCCTGACCTAGCCGCACGATCCGCATCCGGCGGTCGAGTTCGGTGAAGCTGCCGGACACGGGGTCCGCGTCGGCGACGAGCAGGCGGATGGAGTTGGTACCGCAGTCGATGGCGGCAACACGGGTCATGGGAGCTCCTGTGGTCGTGGTTGCGGGGGCTCCGCCCCCGACCCGCTCCCGCATCGCAGGAGGGGTCGGCCGTACGACCGAGCCCCTCCTGCCTCTCGAGGAGCGGGGTGCGGGGCCGAGCCCCGGGGTGCGGGAGGTCAGGCCCCTTCGGAGCCGCACGGCGACACGCACGGACCCTTCGCCCACCACTGCGGCAGCATCGCGATGGCCTCGTCGCCCAGCGGGTTGACGCCGGGCCCCGCCGCCAGCGAGTGACCGACCAGCACGTGCAGGCACTTCACCCGGTCCGGCATGCCACCGGCGCTGGGGAAGCCCTCCAGGACCTCGATGGCATCGCGGCGCGCGATGTAGTCCTCGTGCGCGGCCCGGTACGCGGCGGCCAGCTCCGGGTCCGTCGTGAGGCGCTCGGTCATCTCCTTCATGACCCCGTTGGCCTCCAGCGTGCCGATCGCGGACGCGGCACGCGGACAGGTCAGGTAGAACGTCGTCGGGAACGGCGTGCCGTCCTCCAGACGGGGCTGCGTCTCCACCACGTCGGGGTTGCCGCACGGGCAGCGGTGCGCGATGGCGCGCAGCCCGCGCGGCGGCCGGCCGAGCTGCTGCTCGAACGCGGCGATGTCCGCCTCGGTGGGCGCGGTGGATTCGGTCTGCGGAGGGGGCGTGTCCATGCCTGCCTTGAATGTCATCGATCGGTCTGTGTGAACGGGAACGGTGTCAGCCGCGGTCGGCACTGTCGACGCCGTCCCAGAGGTTCGAGTGCCAGGGCCTGCCCGTCGCACCCGGTTCGCCGCGGCGCACCTCGACCGCGTCCGGGTCGATCACCGTATAGCCGGTCTCCCCGGGCATGACGTAGTGGAGGTGCTGGCGCGCAAGTCGCCGGATGTACGCGTCGTCCTTGAGCCGCGCCTTCTCGTCGCGCAGCTCCTCGGTCCGGCGGTGCGCCTCCTGCGTGAGCCTCTCCTGATCGGCGATCTCGTCGCGCTGGGAGATGTACTGCCTCATCGGGTAGGCGAGGGCGACGACCAGGGAGCAGACGATCAGGACCAGGAACGCGGCCCTGCCCGTGAGCCGGGAGCGGCGGGCCTGGCGGCGGTTCTGCGACCGGTACACGCGGGCCGCGGTCTGCTCCCCGAGCAGCCGCAGCCTGGTCGCGGTGGAGAACCGGTCGCGGTCCTTCCCGGCCATCTCGCCTCCCCATTACGCAGGTCCGTCCCCGCACACGGTACGGGACCGAGTGCGGGGACGGACGGAGGCTGGTGCCCCGAAGGGAGGTTCAGCTCCTGCTGTCGGGGTCTCAGCCCTCGAAGCGGAACCGCGGGAACGCGGAACGGCCCGCGTACACCGCGGCGTCGTCGAGGATCTCCTCGATGCGCAGCAGCTGGTTGTACTTGGCGACACGGTCCGAGCGGGCCGGGGCGCCGGTCTTGATCTGGCCGCAGTTCACGGCGACGGCGAGGTCGGCGATCGTGACGTCCTCGGTCTCACCGGAGCGGTGGGACATCATGCACTTGAAGCCGTTGCGCTGGGCCAGCTCGACGGCGTCCAGGGTCTCGGTCAGCGAACCGATCTGGTTGACCTTGACGAGCAGGGCGTTGGCCGAGCCCTCCTCGATGCCACGGGCCAGGCGCTCGGGGTTGGTGACGAACAGGTCGTCACCGACGATCTGCACCTTGCCGCCGAGCTTGTCGGTGATGACCTTCCAGCCGGCCCAGTCGTCCTCGTACAGCGGGTCCTCGATGGAGACCAGCGGGTACGCGGAGACGAGCTCCTCGTAGTACTCGGTCATCTCGGCGGCCGAGCGGGACTTGCCCTCGAACTCGTAGACGCCGTCCTTGTAGAACTCGGACGCGGCGACGTCGAGAGCGAGCGCGATGTCGCGGCCCGGAACGTAGCCGGCTTCCTTGACGGCTTCGAGGATCAGGTCCAGGGCGGCGCGGTTGGACTCGAGGTTCGGGGCGAAGCCGCCCTCGTCACCGAGACCGGTGGACAGGCCCTTGGTCTTCAGGACCTTCTTCAGCGTGTGGTAGATCTCCGCGCCCCAGCGAAGGGCCTCGGAGAAGGACTCGGCGCCGATCGGCGCGATCATGAACTCCTGGATGTCCACGTTGGAGTCGGCGTGCGAGCCGCCGTTCAGGATGTTCATCATCGGAACGGGCAGCAGGTGCGCGTTCGGGCCGCCGAGGTAGCGGAACAGCGGCAGGTCGGACGCCTCGGACGCGGCGTGGGCCACGGCCAGCGAGACGCCGAGGATGGCGTTGGCGCCGAGGGAGCCCTTGTTCTCGGTGGCGTCGAGGTCGAACATCGCCTGGTCGATGAGGCGCTGCTCGGTGGCGTCGTAACCGACGAGCTCCGGGCCGATCTGCTCGATGACGGCGAGGACGGCCTTCTCGACACCCTTGCCGTGGTAGCGGTTGGGGTCACCGTCGCGAAGCTCAATGGCCTCGAACGCACCGGTGGAGGCGCCGGACGGAACGGCAGCACGTCCCGTGCTGCCGTCGTCGAGGCCAACCTCGACCTCGACCGTGGGGTTGCCCCGGGAGTCGAGGATTTCCCTGGCTACGACGACGTCGATGGACGGCACGAGGCATCTCCTTCTGGGATATGACGCTGGTTGTGCAGGGTCACTGTGGCCTTGCGCCCCGAGCCTAACCGGCTCGGCCCCCTGCATCGGCCGACCGCCCGTCCCCTGGGACGAAAAAGGACCCAAGGGCCTGCATTCCGGGCAAAGGTCCAGAAATCTACTGACCAGTAACCACAAGAGTTGAACGATCCCGTCCGCGGTGCGCCCCTGCGGCACACCGCGGAAACGACCCCGGCCCGGCGCACACGGGGGTGAGTGCGCCGGGCCGGGAGGGAACGCGTCGGGTGCCGCCGGACACCCTCCCGCGGCCCTGAAGCCTTCGGGGAGGAGAGACCCGGGACTACTTCAGGTGGAGCTGCTGACCCGGGAAGATCAGGTCGGCGTCCTCGACGATGTCGTCGTTGAGCTTGAACAGCTTCTGCCAGCCGCCCTTGACCTTCTTCGCGTCGGCGATCGTGCTCAGGGTGTCGCCTGCCTTCACCTTGTACTCGCCGTCACCCTTCTTGACCTTGTCGCCGGTCGGGGTCGTGACGGTCTTCGACGCCTCGGGGGCGGTGCGCTTCTCGCTGCGCGTGGTGGGCTGCTCGGCCTTGCGCTCCGGCTGGGCGGCCTTGTCGGCGCCCGTCGCGGAGGCGTCGACACCCGGGTCCACACCGTCGTCGGTCAGGCCGCCGGCGCCGGCGCAGGCCCAGGCGCCCGGGCCCTGCAGGTCGAGGAGCTTCTCGGCTGCGGTGATCTGCTGGGCCTTGCTGGCCAGGTCGGCGCGGGCGGCGAACTGCGTACCGCCGGCGGCTGCCCAGCTGGACTGCGAGAACTGCAGACCGCCGTAGTAGCCGTTGCCCGTGTTGATGGACCAGTTGCCACCGGACTCGCACTGCGCGACGGCGTCCCACGTGGCGACGGAGGCGGCGGAGGCACCGGTCGCGCCCATCAGCGGGACGGCGACCGCGGCACCGGTGACGCCGGCCAGGGTGGCGATACGGACGGCCTTGGACGGGCGACGGTGCTTGCCCTTGCTCGAAAGCAGCATGGTTCTCCTCACCGACGCCTACGAGGTGAGCTGTCGGGTTCGGGCCTGTGAGTTGCCCGGTCGCTCGCACTGGCAAGCGACTTCACCCCGAGCCGGCCCTCGCCCGTCTTCCGACGGCCGGGTCCGGCACTTACCTGGGTCCCCCGCTCCTGCCTACGGCGCTTTACGCGTCGATCCCTTCGACCGACGGCAGGATTCGGCGTGACGGTCGAAGGTGCCCGCGGTGCGAGCGGTTCCGACCGTAGACATAGGCAACCCCCACATTCAAAGATGGACATCACGGACAATCAGCCCTTACCCGCACCAGGTGAAGGATCGTTTTCGCAGGTCGGAGGCATCGCCGGCGAACCGGGCGGGCAAGAAGCGTGAGTTGACGCAAAGAGACCCATGTCTCACTTAGACATAAGTGGACATAGGCCTCTGAACTGCCCCCGGATTTGGGGTGTTTTCCCGAATTGGATCAGTTGCCGGCAGCGGCTTCCGCACCGGCCCCGGCGGTCTTCTCGTCCGCCTGTGCGCCCAGGTCGAGGTTCTGTCCGGGAAGGATCAGGTCCGGGTCGGAGCCCAGCTCGTCCTTGTTGGCCTCGTAGAGCGCCGTCCAGCCGCCGGGCAGTTCCTGCGCGTCCGCGATCGCCCAGAGGTTGTCGCCCGTGCGGACGGTGTAGGTGCCGTCGCCGCCGTCGCGCGCGTCGGCGTCACCGCGCGACGCGTGCCGGCCGGACTCGCGCCCGTCCGTCGAGCCCGTTCCGGCGCTCGCCTCCGGGGCCGGGGTGCCGCGGTGCTTGCCGCCCGGCGCTCCCGTCGAGCCGTCAGAGGTCTCGGACGTCTCGGGCGAGGGGAAGGAGTCAGGCTTGTCGGATCCGGTCGACTTGTCGGCTTTGCCGGTTTCGCCACCGCGGTTGTCCGTGTTCCTGTTCCCGCTCGCGTTGCCCGACGCATCGGACGAGGGGGTGGCCGACGCGTCGTCGGACGGGGTCGCTGTGTCCGACGGCTCGGTGGTCGGCTCACTGCCCGGGTCGACACCCGGGAGCGTGTTGTCGAGCGCGAGCCCGGAGATCACCGCGCAGCTGGCCCACGCCGTCACCCCCTGGTCGTCGAGCACCTTCTCCGCCACGGATATCTGCTGCGAGCGGCTGGCCAGGTCGGCGCGGGGCGCGAACGCCGTGCCGCCGTATTCCGACCAGGTGTCCTGCGAGAGCTGCAGGCCGCCGTAGTAGCCGTTGCCGAGGTCGGCGCTCCACATGCCACCGCTCTCGCACTCGGCGACCCGGTCCCAGGTCGAGGCGTCGGCTGCGTGCGCACCGGTCGCGCCGAGCAGCGGGATGGCGATGGCCGACCCTGTGACGCCTGCGGCGACGACGATGGCGGGTGCCTGCCGAGGGCGACGGTGTCTGCCGTTCGCGGAGCCCATGGGATTGCCTTCCGTGTGACTGACGTGTGACTGGTGAGTCGAACGGTGAACCTAGCCGCACTCGAACGTGTGTCACAAGTCGATGCAGCGGAGATCACGTGAAAGTCACAGAGTTGACAGAGTGTCACTTTTTTCGGCGCGGTGTCCGGGATCGAACTCCACGGGAAGAGTGCGCAGTCCGCGCATGATGAGCCCGCCCCGCCATCGCAAATCGGTAGGTTCCGCAGCGAGCCGCAGGTCGGGGAGGCGTCGCAGCAGCGTCGCCAACGCCGCCTGGCCCTCCAGCCGGGCCAGCGGTGCCCCCAGGCAGTAGTGGATGCCGTGCCCGTACCCGAGGTGCTGATTGTCACTCCGAGCGAGATCCAGCGTGTCCGCATCGCGGAATCGCTCCGGGTCCCGGTCGGCGGCGGCCAGCACCACGAGAACGGGGTCCCCGGCCTCGATGCGCTGCCCGCCCAGCGTCACGGGTTCGGTGGCGTACCGCCAGGTGGCGAGCTCCACCGGACCGTCGTACCGCAGCAACTCCTCGATCCCCGTGGCCAGCAGCGCCGTCTCCCCGGCCTCGATCGAGCGCTGGAGCAGCTCGCGCTGTTCCGGGTTGCGCAGCAGGGCGTAGGTGCCGTTGCCGATGAGGTTGACCGTGGTCTCGAAACCGGCGAACAGCAGGATGAAGGCCATCGCCGCGGCTTCGTTCTCGGTGAGGTGCTCGCCGTGGTCACTTGCCCGGATGAGTCCCGAGATCAGGTCGTCGCCGGGATTCTCCCTTTTGCGCTGGATGAGTTCAGCGAGGTAGCCGCGCATCTTCTTGACCGACCTGGCCACCCCGCCGCGCGGACCGCCGCCGTGCCTGATCATCATGCCCGCCCAGTCCCGGAAGTCGTCCTGGTCCTCCGGGGGCACCCCCAGCAGGTCGCAGATCGCGTAGATGGGGAGCGGGAAGGCGAAGTCGTGGATGAGGTCCGCCTTCCCCTCCTCGATGAACGCGTCGATGAGGCGGTCCGTCAGCTCCTGCACGCGCGGCGCGAACTCGGCGACCCGGCGCGGGGTGAACGCCTTGGAGACGAGCCGGCGCAGCCGGGTGTGGTCCGGCGGGTCGATGTTCAGGAGGTGCGTCATCAGGTCCGCCTTGCGCTCCCCCGGGATGCCCGTCTTCCCCTTGGCGTTCGCCGACCCGGCGTGGTGCGCCGGGTTCTTGGAGAGCCGGGTGTCGGCGAGGGCCTGCTTGGCATCCGCGTACCGGGTCACCAGCCAGGCCTCGACACCGCTGGGCAGCGCGGTGCGGTGCACGGGGCTGTGCTCGCGGAGCCAGGCGTAGGCGGGGTACGGGTCGGTGGCGAACTCCCACGTGAAGAGTTCGGGCGCGGCGTCCGGTGGTGTGCCGGGCGCGGGGATGTCGGCGGGGCTGTCGTTCACTCCTCGACGTTATCCGGAGCGCCCCCGTGCCCCTCCACCGCCCGGATCGCGTCCCGGTAGGTACGGGCGGCGGCCCTGAGGGCTGCCTCCGGGTCCGTGCCGTCCTGTTCGGCGCGTACGGCGAGGGCGAGGAGCCGGTAGCCGACCGAGTCGCCCTCCGGGAGCGCGACATCGAGCCCGGCTGTACGGGCCCGACTGCCCAGCTTGGCGGCCAGGGCCAGACCGGGCTGGCCGAGGGGCACCCCGTCGGTGACCGAATCCCGCTGCTTCTCGATCGCCTTGGTCCGCAGCCAGTGCGCGTGGACGTCCTCCGGGGTCTCCGCGGTCTCGTCGCCGAAGACATGCGGATGACGGTGGATCAGCTTGTCCACGATCGTGGCCGCGACATCGTCGACGGCGAAGGGCTCGTCCGGGTCCTCCTGCGCGATCCGGGCGTGGAAGACGACCTGGAGCAGAACGTCCCCGAGCTCCTCGCGCAGCTCCTCGCGGTCGCCGTCCTCGATGGCCTCGACCAGTTCGTACGCCTCCTCGATGGCGTACTTCGCGAGACCCTTGTGCGTCTTCTGCGAGGTCCACGGGCATTCCCGCCGGATCCGGTCCATGACCTGGACCAGATCGAGGAGCCGGGCGCCCGGCAGGTCGTAGGAGCCGGGCAGCAGTTCCAGGTCCGGCATCTGCACCCGGCCCGAACCGCCGAGCCGGGCCAGGCCGTCGGTGAGCGGCTGATTGCCCTCGCCGCCCACGAGGACCACCACGGTCCGTCCGCCCGCGCAGGCGTCGACGAGCTCCTCGGCCGACGGTGCGACGTGCTCGACCACGACCCCGGCCTCGCGCAGGTACGGCAGTTGCGGATGGTCCCGCTCGGCGCAGAGCACCCCGTCGGCGGCCTGCAGCGTCTGCCAGGCGGGCCAGGACAGCAGACCGGGCGCGACCCGGTGGCTGGCGGTGAGCAGGACGATACGGCCGGGGGCTTCAGCGTTCACCCTTGGAACCTACCCCGGCCGGGAGCCTCCCGGCCCTGGCCCCCGGCTCCGGCGCCCGGTCAGGCGCCCGACCGGGGTTCCTGCTCCTGGAACTCGGTGACCTGGTTGATCCACGGAGCCTTGTAGGTGCTCAGCTGGACCTGTTTGTCGTCCCAGGAACCGAAGCGAGGGTTGACGTCGACGTGCAGGGCCTTCGACGCCTTGGTGAGAGCCTCGCCGACGACCTGCTGTCCGGCGGGGGTCTGCAGGTCGGCGCCGAGCGCCTGGGCCAGCTTCGGCAGCTGGACCTCCTTGCGCAGATCGCCCTCGATCTGGTCCGGGGCGACCCAGCGCTGCTCCAGCATCACGCTCTGCAGGCCCTTGTCACCGCCGTACTGCGCGGCGGCCTGCCGGCGGATCTGCTGGATCTCCTTGCGGCTGACGGTCACCCCCGCGTCCTTCGCGGCCCGGTCCAGGACCATCCCGAACACGATCCCGTGCAGCTTGGCCCGGGTGAGCTGCCCGGACTTCTCCACCAGCTGCGCGGACTGCGGCGAACGCTCCTGCGCCGTGCGCACCTCCGACGCCTGGTCCTGGACCGTGGACATGTCGACCCGGTCCCCGCCGACCACGGCTGCGGCGCCTGGGTGCGCCTCGCTGCCACAGGCGGTCAGGAGGGGCGCCGCGACGAGCGTGGCGACGGATACGGCGAGCGCGGTGCGACGTCGGCGGTGCAAAGGAGCCTCCCGGGGAGAGTTTGTGCATCAGTGCACAAGGCCTTGCGGTGATCGATGTTAGGCAGTGGAAGGGGTTCGGGCCACTGATTCGACCAACGATTCGGGAGGAGTTGGGGATGCGGTGCGGCGGCGGGCCTCTCGGGGCGCCGCCGGGGCCGGATCTCAGCCGCCGCGCACGTCCTGCTGATGGGTGAGCTGCCTGCGCAGCTCGACGGGGAGCGGATGGTGCGGGCCGTACGTGCGCTCCGCGTCGTAGAGCAGCCCCTGCAGCTGCCGGCGCCCCGCCGCGTGGTCGCCGACCGCGAGCAGCAGGTGCCCGATGCGGTGCCGGATGTCGAAGGCCCGGGAACGGTCCGGGGGCGGCGCCCCGTAGGCGTTCTCGTAGTACGGGAGGACCGCACGGTACTCGGTGAGCGCCGCGGCCGCTTCGCCCAGCTGCTCCAGGCACTGTGCCGCGTCGTAGCGGAACTGCAGGGTCTGGGCGTCGGCCGGGCCCGCCTCGGCGGCGCGGTCGTCGGCGAGACGGCGCAGTTCGGGCAGCGCGCGGCGGTACTGACCGTCGTCCATCAGCGTGGCCGCGTACTGCTTGCGCAGGATCCGGACGACCGGGGAGTGCTCCCCGTGCTCGGCCGCGGCCGCCGGGAGGATGCCGCCCAGGATGTCCACGGCCTGGGTGATCCGGCCCTCGCCGATAAGCTGCTTCACCTCGTCCACCGCCTGTGCGACATCCCGGCGGGCGGGCGGCGCGTGGGTCGTCGCCGTCTGCTGCGTGGGCAGGGGCACCGGGGCCGGCACGGGCGCGGACGCCGGGGTGGCCGCCCGGTCCGGCCAGGGTGCGTGGGGCCGGAGGAAGGGACGGGTCGGGTCGAGCGGGCCCGCCGGTGCGCCCCCGACGGGCAGCAGCGGGCGCAGCGACTCGTACACCTCCTGGGCGGAGGCAGGGCGGTGCTGCGGGTCCTTGGAGAGGAGCCTCAGTACGAGCGCCTCCAGCGCCTCGGGAACCTCGGGCCGGAGATGGCGGACCGGGAGGGGCGGCTCGTAGAGATGGCGGTGCAGCACACCGAGGGCGGTGGAACCCGCGAACGGCACATCTCCGCTGAGCAGTTCGTGGAGGAGCACCCCGAGTGCGTACAGATCGGTGTACGGGCCGACCGCGCCGCCCATCGCCTGCTCGGGTGCCATGTAGGCCGGGGAGCCGATCGGTGAGCCCGTGTGCGTCAGGCGGGTGGTGTCGGTGTCCAGGACGGAGGCGACACCGAGGTCGAGCACGATCACGGTGCCGTCGGGCCTGACCATCGCGTTGCGGGGCTTCAGGTCGCGGTGGACGATCGGCACCGCGTGCACCGCGGAGAGCACGGCGCAGAGCTGGGCCGCGATCGCGACGGCCCAGGGCCACGGGTACGGGGCATGCTCGGCGAGGTGGTCGGCGAGGTCGGCGCCCTCGACGTACTGCATGACGAGGTAGAGGTCGTCGTCGTCGCCGCCCGCGTCGTGGACCGTGACCAGACCGGGGTGATCGACCTGGGCGGTGACCCGGCACTCCCGGACGAACCGACGGCGCAGTTCGTCGGCCGCGTCGCTTCCGGAGGGGCCCGCCACCCGGTCGGGGCGCAGGAGCTTGACCGCGACCCGGCGGTCCAGGCGCTGGTCGTACGCCGTCCAGACCTGGCCCATGCCGCCCTGGCCGAGGATGGTCGCCAGCTCGTACCGCCCCGCGATGACGCGCCCGTTCACTGGCTGCCGCCCTCCTTGCGGAGGTAGTCGCTCAACTCGTCGAGCTCGGCGCGCACCTGGTCCAGGCGCTGCGGCGAGGCGGGCGAGGGCACGGCGGGCGGAGGCGTCGCGGGGGCGGGCGGAGGCGTCGCGGCAGGCGGCTGCGCCGGGGGCGTCGGAACGGGCGGGTAGCCGTAGGTGGGCCTGGGCGCCGCGGGTGCGGAAGGCACGGTCTGCTGCGGCACGTAACCGCCGTACGGGAGCGGGGACGGCCCCGGGCGCGAACCGCCGTACGGTCCGAAGTGGCGTATTTCGGCGTACAGGTAGTAGGTGACCGTGCCTGCGACGACGACGAACAGCCAGCCGATGCCGATGAGCGCCTCCGCGTCCGTCATCTCTTCGGCGTCTTCGGGCAACGTCCCGAAGAACACGATGAGTCCGACGTTCAGCGCGAACACGAGGGCGAGCAGATACCAGTCGAGCTTCCTGCGGGTGACGATCGCCAGCCTCAGCATGGCTGCCCAGGCGAGGAAGCCACAGCTCAACATGGTGAGGGCCACGAAGAGCACGCGCAGCGTGACAAGCGTCGCCGGGGACGGGCGGCGCCTCGGTTGCTGCTCCGGCGGATAGCCGTAGCCATGCATGTGCTGCTCCTGGAAGGGCGTGTGTCGGACGGGTGGTGTGAGCGTATACACCGACACGGACAACGGGTCCCGGGTTGTGCACAACCGTTGTGCTTCACATCACTTCGGCGCGACCGTGCCGTCCGTGAGCCCGTCGTACATGCCCTGGACCAGCCGGCCGCCGAGCCGCCCGGCCGTGCGCAGCGCGTCCTCGAAGGCGGCGAGAGCGCGGAACTGCTCGCCGTACCTCTGCTGTTCGGCCAGTGGCAGTCGCGGCAGCTGGAGACGACGGGCGTCGAGCCGCGTGGCGGTGGACGCGTAGCTGCTGGCCTGCCGGTTGTTGGCGGTACCGCGCAGGAACCCGGCGAGGAACCAGGGGTCGAGCGCGGCCGGATCGGGGCGCAGCAGCTGGAGGTTGCGGCCGAGGGCGGCGCCCGCGGTGGCGTCGTCGATGACCCGGGTGACCGAGCCGCCGCCCAGTACGGGCACGACGACATCGCCCGGTTCGAGAAGGAGCGCCTCGTCCTCCGGGGGAGCTGCCGGGGTGGTGGGGGAGCCGCTGGGGGCCGTGCCGGCGAGCACGTCGTGCTCGGTGAGGACGGGTGCGGCACCACTGCCCGAACCGCCGGTACGCAGCTGCAGGGCCCCCGCGCGCGCCAGTTCACCGACCGTGGTGAGGGGCCGCCGGACCAGGTCGGAGGGGGCTGCGGGCGGCGGGGTGAGGCGGGCGGTGAGCTTCAGGGTGTCGTCCAGCCGTTCCCGTACGCGGATCAGCTCGGCCGCGCCGCCGCCGGAGGCCGGGGGCGGCAGGTGGCGGGCGGGGGCCAGGTCCACGTCGTCGTCGAGGAGCTCGATCACGGGGACGGCGCGGCTGACACCGGGGCGGTCGACGCGGACAGCCCTGCTCTTCCCTTCCGTGCCGTCGCCCCCCTCGGTCCCGCGATCCTGTGTGAACGCGTTCCAGGCCCCGAGTGCCGCGCTCCGCACGGCCGTCCAGTCGATCCGGTCGCGGCCACCGGCTGCCGGCGATCCCGGGCCCGTTGCCGGTTCGGCGGTCTCGGCGGTGTCGACGAGCAGGAGTTCGGGCACGGGGCGGTGCCCTGCGCCCGGCTTGCGCAGGACCCACAGGTGGAGCGGGATCCCGTACGGGGGTGCGGCGCCGGCCGGGAGTGCGATGACGGCGCGCAGGGCGCCCCGGCGCAGCAGGTCGGCACGGATCCGGCGGCCCGAACGGCGGGAGGCTGCGGCCGGGGGCATCAGCAGTACGGCGGTCCCGCCGTCGCGGAGACGGGCCAGGGCGTGCTGGACCCAGGCGAGTTCGGATTCGGTGCGGGCGGGGAAGCCGTACTCCCAGCGGGGATCGTAGGCCAGCTCGTCGTGACCCCAGTTGCGCTCGTTGAACGGCGGGTGGCAGAGCACGGCGTCCACGGTCAGCCGGGGGAAGGCGTCGGCGCGCAGGGAGTCGCCGGTACGGACCGTGAGCGCTCCCCCGTCCGTCCGCGCGGGGCCGTCGGAGTGCAGCGCGAGCCGCAGCGCGGTGAGCGCCGCGAGCTCGGGGTCGGCCTCCTGCGCGTACAGGGCCGTGGGGCCGCTGACCGCGCGCAGGAGGGCTCCTGTTCCGGCTGCGGGGTCCAGGACGGCGCGGGCGGGCTGCGTCCCGCTCCGCCGGCCGCCGGCCCGGTCCTGCTCGGCCAGCTCGGCCATCAGCTCGGCCAGATCGGGCGGTGTGAGGGTGTACTGGCGTGGATTGGCGTCGAGCTGCCTGCCGAAGAGGAACTCGAAGGCCTTCCGGACACCCGTCCCGGCCGCCAGCTCGGCGGCGGAGCGCAGGAGCGGGACCGAGGGCGCCAGGTCGGTGGCGTCAGGGGTGTGAACGGCACGCTCGGGTCCGAAGTGCACCGTCAGTACGTCGTCCAGAGCGCCTGGGAGGACTCGGGCCATCCGGGCGTCCGAGACGGCGGTGATCTCCAGCCATGCGGTGGGCCTGTCCCGGACGAGCAACAGGGCGCAGCCTGCGTGGACCAGGGCGGTGGCGGCGCCGGCCGGATGGCCGGACAGCTGCTGCCAGACCCGCTCGCGGAGCGGGACCTCGGCGAGCTTTCCCTGCTCGCGCAGCCACTGTTCGACCTCGGGCAGGGCAAAGGACGGGCTGGTCTCGGTGCCGCCGACCGGCTTGGGGAAGTCCGCGTGGCGACGGCGCCAGTTGCTCACGGCCGCGCGCCCCACCCCTGCGAGCCGTGCGATCCCGGCCGCGGTCACCTCAGTCGAGCTCTCCGGCACTGGCTGTCTCCCCGATAGATCCGTCCTGCGGGCGAGCATACCGACTTGTTGCCGATCCACCGGTTCACACTGTGCACGAACCCGTGCTGAACGAATTGCTGTTGACTCGGTTCACAGGCTCTGGTCTTATTGACCTGTCGCCGCTCGATGCGGCGCACAGAACCGCTCACACTTCCCCGCATGTCGCCGGAGGGCACAGCCATGTCCCAGTTCACGCAGCCGCCGCAGCCCCAGCAGCCGTACAGCCCCGCCCAGGAACCCGGCCTGCGTCCCGCGCGGAACGGCCTCGGCACCGCCGCCCTCGTCCTCGGCATCATCGGTGCCGTCTCCGGCCTGATCCCGTTCATGTTCTGGCTGGCGGGCATCCTCGGCCTCATCGCCCTGATCCTGGGCCTCGCGGGGCGGGGCCGGGCCAAGCGCGGCGAGGCGAACAACAAGGGAGTGACCACGTTCGGCGCCGTGCTCGGCCTGGTCGCACTGATCCTGTCGGTGGTCGGCGCGGTGCTCACCTTCAAGGCCGTGGACGACGTCGTGAACGACATCAACAAGTCCGTCGCGGACAGCTCGGCCTCGGCGAAGCCGGGCGGGGCGGACGACGCGAAGGGTGATGCCAAGGACGACGCGAAGGGCGACGCGGCCGACGCCCCGAAGACCGATGACGAGCCCGCCGCCGGCGAGACCCTCGCCGGGCGTGACACCGCCGCGTACGACGACGGGCTCGAGGTCACGGTCAGCAACGCCGCCGCGTACACACCCGACGCGTACGCCGCAGGGCACACCAAGGGCAATCGGGCCTACAAGGTCTCCGTCGTCATCGAGAACAAGACGAAGGAGAAGTTCGACTCCGCACTCGTGAGCGTCGACGCCCGTGCCGGTGACGACGGCGTCAACGCCGAGCAGATCTTCGACGGGAAGGTCGGCGAGGGCTTCAGCGGCACGGTCCTGCCGGGCAAGAAGATCACCGTGCAGTTCGCCTTCGACGCCCCCGCGGACGCCAAGAACCTGAGCGTCGAGGTCAGCCCCGGCTTCGACTGGGACGCCAGCCAGTGGGAACTGAAGCTCTGACCCGCCCCTGCCAGGCCACGGCCGTCCGCCCTGGCCACCACCGGCCACTCCCGCCCCGGCCGCCCCGGCCGCCCCGGCACAGCAACTCCCGGTCCGGCCACTCCCGTACCCGCCCCTGACACCCCGGAGCCTCGTCCCGTGCGCTGCCTCTCAGCCCGCATCTCCGCAGCCGCTCTCTGCGCCGCGGCCGCACTCGGCCTCACCGCGTGCGACGCGTTCACCGGCGACCCCGGGGCGCAGGCTCCGTTCTCCGGTCTCACCGGCCCGGAGGTCACCAACAAGGCAGTCGCGGCCACCCGGGCCGCCGCGACCGTACGTCTGACCGTGACCACGGAGACGGCGGACGGCCCGGTCCAGGCGTTCGTCGCCTCGGGTGCCAGGGGCGCGTGCACGGGGACGTTCTCGCTGGGATCGGCGGGAACCCTGGAACTGATCCGGGCGGACGGAGCCGTCTACACGAAGTCCGACAAGGCGATGCTCCGCGCCGCGGACGGCCCGGTCAGGGACGCCGACGTCGACCGGCTCGCCGGCCGCTGGGTGAAGGCCCGCCCGGACGACAGCCGCACGGCCCAGAGCCTGCGCTTCTGCGATCCGAAGGATCTCCTCGCCCGGCTCGCCGCGACGAGTGCGACCACCCGCAAGGGCAGGCAGGCAACGATCGCCGGCACACCCAGCCTGACCCTGACCGGCGGATCGGGCCGGGAGAAGTGGACGGCGAGCGTTGCCACGGAGGGCACGCCCCACCTCTTGAAGATGCGCCTCACCGACGGCGCCGAGAAGCCGCTCACCGTGGAGTTCTCGGAGTTCGGCGCCCCGCTCACCGTGAAGAGACCGACAACCGACTGACCCGCCCGCCGTCGGCCGGCCCCCGTCCACGGACCGGGGGCCGGCCGCACTGTCACACCCGGTGCCGCACCCACACGTTCGGCTCGACGTACACCGCGTACCCGTGCTCGGTCGAACAGTGCACCGGCACCAGTGCTCCCGGCACCACCACCGGCCCCTCGGCGTCGAAGGGCAGCCCGGTCCAGGCCCGCCACTGCGCGAGGGAACCGCTGACGGTCATGGACGTGGTCGCCACCGCCTCGATCACCCCGCCCGCCCGCACATGGACCCGCAACCACGGGTCGCAGGGCAGGCCGTCCTCGTCCCTGGTCCGCCTGGCGTACTCCTCCATCGGCGCCGAGGGATCGGTGTGCTTCGCGCTCGGCCGTACCGGGGCCACAAGCTCCCCGAAGCCCAGCCGTCCGGCGTTCTCCCGCATCGCGGCCACCATCCGGCCCGAGATCCCCCGCCCGAGATGCCCCTCGGCGACCGTGATCTCGATCGCGCTCACCGTGTCGGGGGTGCGCCCGTGCCGCAGGTCGGAGAGCGCCCACAGCAGCACCTGGTCCCACCCGTTGACGGGCAGCCGGCCCCGCCCCGGCGCCTCCAGGGCGAACGGCACGCTGTACCCCCGCGCGACAACAGCACCGTCCGGGTCGGTGGCGACGAGCACGTACTCGGGGAACTCCACGGCGATCCGAGGGAAGTTCGCCCAGCCGACGAGGTCCTCGAGCACGAACTCGGGCCAGGTGTCCGGCATCTCGTCCATCGCCCGGGCCAGCTCGGGCCGTGCGGCGAGGGTGGTGATCATCAGGTCCATCCGGCCACGCTAGGCACGCCGCCCCCACCCGCCAACCCATTTCCCGGGCCGCACGGGCTCGGGAGCGGGCGCCGAGGGGATCGGCTGCGTCACACGGAGCCGGCGACGATGAGCGCGAGCGTGGGCACGAGTGTCAGCAGGACACCGGCCGGCCAGTACAGGAGGGGGTCGAGCCGCACTCTCCGCCGCACCGGGCCGTTGGCGCGCCACCACACGAGCCCGAACACCACCACGACCGGCACGATGATCACCAGCCACAGCAGCATGCCGTCGTTCTCGGTCGGCTCACGCCGGGTGTAGCCCACCTCCGCGAGCGGGCCGTTCGACACGAAGTACCAGAGGAGCCACACCGGAACGATTCCGGGTATGCCGAGCAACAGGTTCACGCCCACGGCCGTCAGACGCCATTTCCACATGCGCCCAGTATTCACATCGGGCCGCACCCGGAGCGTGTCGCCGGTCAACGCCCGGTCCCCTCGGTGGGATTGCCGCCCGCCGGAAGCTTCTGGTCCGGGCAGGCCGCCAGCACCTTCGTCATCGCGTCCCGCTCGGCCCGCGTCACCCACAGCCCGTACTTCTTCTTGACCGAGACCTGCCCCGCCACGTAGGTACAGCGGTACGCCTTGTTGGGAGGCAGCCAGGTGGCGGTGTCACCGTCGCCCTTGCGGCGATTGGCCGAGGAGTCCGCGGCGACGAGATTGAGCGGATCGTTCGCGAAGGCGCGCCGCTTGCCGTCGTTCCACTGCTGCGCGCCCTTCTGCCAGGCGTCGGACAGGGCGACGAGATGGTCTATGTCGACCTTGCTGCGCCCTCGTTCGAACGTGACGCGCGTCCCCGTGTACGGGTCGGGGTCGAGCACCCCGCGCAGCACCTTGCACCCGTCGGCCGCACGGGAGACATCGCGCAGCTGGTCCGCGAGGATGTCGTCCCGGGTCCCGCAGCCGTTCCGGTCGGTGTCCAGCCAGGCGGAGCCGAACTCGTCGCGGTCGTAACCGGTCCTGGGGGCCCGCCCCTTCACGGTGAGGCCCTCGACGGCCTGCATCGCCGATCCGCCCGCGGCGGGCGCGGTCCGGGACGGAGGGTCGGGAGACAGGCTCCCGGCGTCGCACCCGGCCAGGGCGAGCGAGCCCGTGAGTGTCACCGCCGCGAGTGGGAGCAGGCGGATTCGGCGGCTTGCTGCGCGATGAGATGTCACAGCGGTCCAGAGTAGGCGCCCTGCGCGGTCTCGGACCTACCCGATGCCCACCGTCGTCTCAGACCTTCCCGATGCCCAGCGTCGTCTCGGAGGGCAGCAGCCCCGAGCCGAGCACCTCCACCCACGGCGGCCCCAGCAGCTCCACGAGCCGCTCCCGCTCCTCGGTTCCGAGCACCTCCCAGGGCCTCGACGCCAGCTCGTCCGTGCGCCGTTCGACCTGTGCGCGCAGGGCCCGCCCGGCCTCGGTCGCCGTCCCGTCCACCTCCAGCAGTCCGCGCCCCGCCAGCCGTTGCCGACCCGCCGCCCACTCCGCCCCGCTCCATCCCCGGCTCGTGAACACCTCCGGGCGGGCGGCGCCGACGGCCGCGAAGGAGACCAGCGACTCGACCGGGTCGAGGCCGGCCTCGACGAGCGCCGCGAGGTGACCGTCCCCCCGGTGCTCACGCAGGACCGTCGCGGCCTGCCAGAGCGCCAGGTGGGGCGCGTCCGGCCAGGGCAGAGCGGCGTTGGCCTCGGCCAGGGGCCGGCCCGTGACGTCCGCGGCCAGCGCCGCCCGCCGCGCCAGCACGGCCGCCTCGGCGAACTCCGGGCCGTGCACCCGGTCGCCGAACAGGACCCGGTACGCCCGGTCGACGGCCCTGGTGCGGGCCGCGAGAACCGCCTCGGGGCCCGCCACGGACCAGCCGTCGGGGACGTACTTCCCGGTCATCGCGGGGCTGAAGCTGTAGAACGTGGCGGTCACCCGGTCCGCCCCCACCGCCCCCAGCGGCGCCGCGCGCCAGGCGAAGTAGCTCGGCCAGCGCTCGTCGACCGCGTGACCGAGCCCGGCGGCCTCCTCGAAGGCTTCCGGCGCGTAGTAGAGGACGGCGTGCAGGGGCTCCAGCAGGTGCCACATCTGGCGTACGCGACCCAGCTCGTCGGACATGTCTCCGCCTTCCGCAGAACGGTTCATCTTGTCACTGACTAGATTCCAGCCTGCTCCTCGTCGAAGAACTTGTCAATGACTAGATACGGCGTACTGTGCTGACCATGACCAGTGAGCGCACCTACCACCACGGCGACCTGCGGCGCGCCGTCCTGACCGCTGCCCTGGACGTCGTGGCCGCCGAAGGACCCGACGCACTGAGCCTGCGCGATCTGGCCCGCCGGGCCGGTGTCTCGCACGCCGCACCGGCCCATCACTTCAAGGACCGGACGGGCCTGCTCACCGCCATCGCCGCCGAGGGCTACACGCTGTTCGCCGACGCCCTCACCGCCGCGCCGGACCTACGGGAACGGGGCGTGGCCTACGTACGGTTCGCGGCCGGGCACCCCGCGCACTTCCAGGTGATGTTCCGCCCCGAGCTGCACCACGCCGACGACCCGGAACTGATCGCCGCGAAGGCGCGCGCCACCGAAGCGCTCCGCACGGGGATCAGCGGCCTTCCCGAATCCGGGCGCGGCGCCGACGACCGGCTCGCGGGCGTCGCGGCCTGGTCCCTCGCCCACGGCTTCGCCACCCTGCTGCTCAGCGGCAATCTGGAGGGACCGGTGGACGGCCGGAGCCCCGAGGAGGTGTTCCGGACGCTCACCGGCCTGCTCTTCAACCCGGAGACCCCGGACAGGACTTCGGCCACGGCCACGACATCCGCTACGACCCCAGAATCGTCGTGAGGAACTCCCCGGTCCACGACAGGAGTTCACGCCCCACCACCGGCTTGCCGCCGATCCGGCCCGCGGTCGGGCGCGGCACCAGGAGCTGGTGCGCGGCCGGCTTGATGACCGTCTTCGGGTGCAGCCGCTTCAGCCGCAGCTCCTGCGACTCGCGCAGCTCCACCGGGGCGAAGCGGATGTTCGCGCCCTGCAGCACGATCTCGCCCACCCCGCAGGCCCGGGCCAGCATGCGCAGGCCCGCGACCAGCAGGAGGTTCTCCACCGGCTCGGGAAGCTTCCCGTAGCGGTCGGTGAGCTCCTCACGGACCGCCCTGATGTCGTCCTCGGTGTTCGCGGAGGCGATGGCCCGGTACGCCTGGAGGCGCAGCCGCTCCCCCGGGGCGTAGTCGTGCGGGACGTGCGCGTCGACCGGGAGCTCGATCTTGACCTCCAGCGGCGGCTCCTCCTCGACCCCGCCGTCCACGGCCGCCCGGTAGTCGGCCACCGCCTCGCCGACCATCCGGATGTACAGGTCGAACCCGACGCCCGCGATATGACCGGACTGCTCACCGCCCAGCAGGTTCCCGGCGCCACGGATCTCGAGGTCCTTCATGGCCACGTACATGCCCGCGCCCATCTCGGTGTGCTGGGCGATGGTCGCCAGCCGCTCGTGCGCGGTCTCGGTGAGGGGTTTCTCCGGCGGGTACAGGAAGTAGGAGTAGCCCCGGTCGCGGCCCCGCCCGACCCGGCCGCGCAGCTGGTGCAGCTGGGACAGACCGAAGTTGTCGCCGCGCTCCACGATCAGCGTGTTCGCGTTGGAGATGTCGATGCCGGACTCGACGATCGTCGTGGAGACGAGCACGTCGAACTTCTTCTCCCAGAAGTCGACGACGACCTGCTCCAGCGCGCTCTCGCCCATCTGGCCGTGCGCCGTGGCGATCCGGGCCTCCGGCACGATCTCGCGCAGCCTGGCCGCCGCACGGTCGATGGACTCGACCCGGTTGTGGATGTAGAAGACCTGTCCCTCACGCAGCAGTTCACGCCGTACGGCCGCGCCGATCTGCTTCTCCTCGTACGGTCCGACGAAGGTGAGGACGGGATGCCGCTCCTCCGGAGGCGTCGTGATCGTCGACATCTCGCGAATGCCGGTGACGGCCATTTCGAGCGTACGGGGAATGGGCGTCGCGGACATGGTGAGGACGTCGACGTTGGCGCGGAGCTTCTTCAGCTGCTCCTTGTGCTCGACGCCGAAGCGCTGCTCCTCGTCGACGATGACCAGGCCCAGGTCCTTGAACTTCGTCTCGGACGAGAACAGCCGGTGCGTGCCGATGACCAGGTCCACGGAGCCCTCGCGCAGCCCCTCCAGCGTCGCCTTCGACTCGGTGTCCGACTGGAAGCGGCTCAGCGCCCGCACGTTGACGGGGAACTGGGCGTACCTCTCGGTGAACGTCCCGAAGTGCTGCTGGACCAGCAGCGTCGTCGGTACGAGGACGGCGACCTGCTTGCCGTCCTGGACCGCCTTGAACGCCGCGCGGACCGCGATCTCCGTCTTGCCGTAGCCCACGTCGCCGCAGACCAGCCGGTCCATGGGGACGGATTTCTCCATGTCCTCCTTGACCTCGGCGATCGTGGACAGCTGGTCGGGCGTCTCCGCGTACGGGAAGGCGTCCTCCAGCTCGCGCTGCCAGGGGGTGTCCGGGCCGAAAGCGTGCCCCGGGGCCGCCATCCGCGCGGAGTACAGCTTGATCAGGTCGGCGGCGATCTCCTTGACCGCCTTCTTGGCCCGCTGCTTGGTCTTGGTCCAGTCGGCGCCGCCGAGCCGGTGGAGGGTGGGCGCCTCGCCACCGACGTACTTCGTGACCTGCTCCAGCTGGTCGGTGGGGATGTAGAGGCGGTCGCCGGGCTGGCCGCGCTTGGCGGGGGCGTACTCGACGAGGAGGTACTCGCGGGTCGCGCCCTGCACGGTGCGCTGCACCATCTCGATGTAGCGGCCCACGCCGTGCTGCTCGTGGACGATGTAGTCGCCCGCCTGGAGGGTCAGCGGGTCGACGGACTTGCGGCGCCTGGCCGGCATCCGGCCCAGGTCCTTGGTGGCCGTGCGCTGCCCGGTCAGGTCCGTCTCCGTCAGCACGGCCAGCTTCAGGCCCGCGTCGATGAAGCCGTGGTCGATGGCCCCGCAGGAGACGTGGACGAGCGACGGCGTGATCTCTCTCAGATCCTGGTCGAGGCGTGCCGCGATGCCCTCGCCGCCGAGCACCTCGACGGTGCGCGAGGCGGGCCCCTGCCCCTCGGTGACGTACACCGTGCGCCAGCCGTCGGCGAGCCAGCCCTTGGTGTCGGCGAGCGCACGGGCGGTGTCGCCCCGGTATGCCTCCGGGGCGCGCATCCCGAGCTTCAGGGTGTCCTCGTCCAGCTCGTCGTCCGCCGCGAACGGGGAGACCGACCACCACATCATGCCCAGCTCACGGGCGTGGTCACGGACGTCGGCGATGCCCCGCAGCGAGGCCGCGCCGACATCGATCGGTGCCTCGCCGCCGCCCGCGGTGGCCGCCCAGGACGCCTGGAGGAACTCCTGGCTGGTGGCGACCAGATCGGTCGCCCGGGTCCGCACCCGCTCCGGGTCGCAGACCACCGCCATCGAGCCCTTGGGCAGGACGTCCAGGAGCAGTTCCATCTCGTCGACGAGCACCGGGGCGAGGGATTCCATGCCCTCGACGGCGATCCCCTCGGCGATCTTGCCCAGCAGCTCCCCCAGCTCGGGATGGGCCTCCGCGAGGAGCGCGGCCCTGCTCCGTACGTCCTCGGTGAGCAGCAGCTCGCGGCAGGGCGGCGCCCACAGCCCGTGCTCGGCGACCTCCAGCGACCGCTGGTCGGCGATCTTGAAGTAGCGGATCTCCTCGACGTCGTCGCCCCAGAACTCCACCCGAAGGGGATGCTCCTCGGTCGGCGGGAAAACGTCGAGGATGCCGCCGCGTACGGCGAATTCGCCGCGCTTCTCGACCAGTTCGACGCGGGAGTACGCTGCCGCGGCGAGCGCGTCCACGACCTCGCCCAGATCGGCGGTCTGCCCGCCGGCCAGCGCCACGGGCTCCAGGTCACCGAGCCCCTTGACCTGCGGCTGGAGCACCGAGCGGATCGGCGCGACCACCACACCGACCGGTCCGGTCTCCGGGTCGTCCTGCCGCGGGTGGGCCAGGCGCCGCAGGACGGCGAGGCGGCGGCCCACGGTGTCCGAGCGGGGCGAGAGCCGTTCGTGGGGCAGGGTCTCCCAGGACGGGAACTCCGCGACGGTGTCCGGGGGCAGCAGGGTGCGCAGCGCCGCTGCCAGGTCCTCGGCCTCGCGTCCCGTCGCGGTGACGGCGAGCACCGTCCGCCCCGCCTCGCGGGCCAGCGCCGCCACCGCGAAGGGGCGGGCGGCGGGAGGGCCGACCAGGTCGACATGGGGCCGGTGGCCGTCGGTGGCGGCCTTCACCGCTTCGGAGAGCGCCGGATCGGTGATGACTACGTCCAGCAGACCGTGCAGGCTCATGAAGGCATTCCGTCCGGTGGGGCGAGGAGTGAGCAACGCGAAGGGCCCGACACGTAGGACGGGCCGGGGCTTCCAGCGTACGACTCCGGTGTGACAGCCGCTCCCGCAACAGGGGGTCCGGGCCGCCTTCACGGGGAACGGATCCGGCCCGGGGCGTTTGGAGGAACGCCCCGGGCCGGATCAGTCATCCTACGACGGGCAGGCTCACCCGTCGGTGGCGATCGCGTTCAGGACGTTCATCCGGCCCGCCCGGAAGGCGGGGACCAGCGCGGCGAACAGTCCGACGAACGCCGAGGCGACGAACACCGTGAGGATCGTCGGCCACGGGATCTCCAGGACGCCGAGACCCTCCAGGGCCAGCAGCTTCTGGGCCGAGGTGCCCCAGCCCATGCCCAGGCCGAGCCCGAGCAGGGCACCGAACAGTGCGATGACCACGGACTCCAGCCGGATCATGCGGCGCAGCTGGCGACGGGAGAGGCCGATCGCCCGCATCAGGCCGATCTCACGGGTCCGCTCGACCACCGACAGGGCCAGCGTGTTCACCACGCCGAGCACCGCGACGATGATCGCCAGGGCGAGCAGGCCGTACACGATGTTCAGCAACTGGCCGATCTGGTCCTTCAGGTCCTGCTTGAAGTCGGCCTGGTTCTGCACCTTGTACTGCGGGTACTCGGCGAGCGCACTCTTGAGGGCCGTGTACGCCTCCTTCTCCTTGCCGTCCTTCGCCTTGGCGAACATGATCATGTTCTCGGGCATCCGGTCGGCGGGGACGTACTGCTCGACGGTCGTGATGTTGGTGTACATCGCGCCCTTGTCCACGTTCGTCTCGTCCGAGGTGATCGCGGCGACCTTCAGCTTCGCCGTCTCGCCGGCCTTGAACGCGACCGTGATCTCGTCCCCGACCTCGATCCCGTGCCGGACGGCGTAGTCGTCGCCGACCGACATGGCGTTCTTGCCGTACGCGTCGCCGAGGTCACCGGCGACCGTCTTGCGCCGCAGGTCCTCCTGGTACGTCGGGTCGGCGGCGACGACGCCCTCGTCCTCCGTCTTACCGTCGGGGGAGGTGAGCTTCGCGCTGACGGCCCTGTAGTCGGTGACGTGCTCGATGCCGGGCACCTTCTCGATGGCCTCCGCCGCCTGCGGCACGACCAGTTGGCCGGTGCTCGACTGGACGATGAAGTCCGTACCGACCGACTTGTCCAGTTCCTCGGTGGCCGAGGCGACCATGGAGGAGCCCACGACCGAGAGGCAGGCCACCAGGGCCAGGCCGATCATCAGTGCCGCACCGGTCGCTCCCGTACGCCGCGGGTTGCGCAGCGCGTTGCGCTCCGCCAGCCGGCCGACCGGGCCGAAGAGCCGCAGTACGACGACGCTGAGCGCCCGCACCACCACGCCGGCCAGCAGCGGGCCGATCACGATGAAACCGATGAGGGTGAGGACCACGCCCAGGCCGAGGAAGAGCGAGCCCTCGCTCGCCTTGTCCGCCTGCGTCGTCGCCCACAGGGCCGCCGCACCCGCACCGGTGAGGACCAGGCCGATTCCGGCCCGGATCCAGCCGGACTTGGCGTCCGCCGGGGTACCTGCGTCACGCAGGGCCGCCATCGGGGAGACCTTGCCGGCCCGGCGTGCCGGGATGTAGGCGGCGAGGACGGTCACGACGACGCCGAGCGCGAGGCCGATGACCGGAGTCGTCCAGGCGATGGTGAGGTCCCTCGTGGACAGCTCCATGCCCATGGCGCTCATGAGCTTCATCAGCCCGACGGCCAGGCCGACCCCTGCGCCCACGCCGAGGACCGAGCCGACGATGCCGAGGAGTACCGCTTCGACCAGTACGGACCGGTTGACCTGCTTGCGGCTGGAACCGATGGCCCGCATCAGACCGATCTCGCGGGTGCGCTGGGCGACCAGCATCGAGAAGGTGTTGACGATCAGGAAGATGCCCACGAGGAAGGCGATCCCGGCGAAGCCGAGCATCGCGTACTTCATGACGTCCAGGAAGGAGCCCATGGAGTCCTTGTTGGCCGCGGCGGCCTCGTCCTGGGTCTGCAGCTTGTACGTGCCCGCGCCCACGGCGGAGGCGACGTTCTTCTTCAACTGCTCGTCGTCGACGCCGGGTTCGGCCTCGACGGAGATGTGGGTGAAGACACCGGGCCTGCCGAGGAGCTTCTGCTGGGCGGTGGCCGTGTCGAAGTAGACGACGGCCGCACCCGGGTTGGTCACGGTGAAGGCGGTGATCCCGCTGATCCTCGCCTCGATGTCACCGGTGACGGCGACGGTCCGCAGCTCGTCACCGATCTTCAGGTGGTGCTTCTCGGCGGTGTCGGCGTCGACCATGACCTCGGTCGGGCCGCGCGGCGCGTGACCGGAGGTGATCTCCATGGAACGCAGGTCGTTGCGCGTCCAGTTGCCGGCGATCGTCGGGGCGCCGGTCTCGGAGCCCATGTTCTTGTTGTGGCTGTCGACGACCGTGACGGACATGCTCATGACTCCGCCCTCGGCCCCCTTCACCCCGTCGGCCTTCTCGACCTCCGCGAGGACGGAGGCGGGCAGCGCTTCGGGCCGGCCGTTCTCCGGCAGATCGTCCGCGCCCTCGGCGGTCTTCGGGCTGACGGTGACATCGGCCGACGACGCCGCGAACAGCTTGTCGAACGTGGTGTTCATCGTGTCGGTGAAAACGAGCGTGCCGCACACGAACGCCACCGACAGCAGGACCGCGACGGCGGAGAGCGCCATCCGTCCCTTGTGCGCGAAGAAGTTGCGCATCGAGGTCTTCCAGACGGTCATGAGGTCCGCCCGCGCGCGTCGAAGTCCTTCATCCGGTCCAGGACCTGATCGGCCGTCGGGTTCTGCATCTCGTCGACGATGGAACCGTCCGCGAGGTACAGCACCCGGTCCGCGTAGGACGCGGCCACCGGGTCGTGGGTGACCATGACGATGGTCTGGCCCAGTTCGTCCACCGACCTGCGCAGGAACGACAGCACCTCGGCCCCGGCCCGCGAGTCCAGGTTCCCGGTGGGCTCGTCACCGAAGATGATGTCGGGGCGGGCGGCCAGGGCACGGGCCACGGCCACGCGCTGCTGCTGACCGCCGGAGAGCTGCGTCGGCCGGTGCTTCAGGCGGTCGGCGAGACCGACGGTCTCGACGACCTGCTGCAGCCAAGCCGCGTCGGGCTTGCGGCCCGCGATGTCCATCGGCAGCGTGATGTTCTCGATCGCGTTGAGCGTCGGAAGCAGGTTGAACGCCTGGAAGATGAAGCCGATGCGGTCCCGGCGCAGCTGGGTGAGCTTCTTGTCCTTGAGCTTGGTGATCTCGATGTCGGCGAGGTGGATCTCGCCCGAGGTCACGGTGTCCAGACCGGCCAGGCAGTGCATCAGGGTCGACTTGCCGGATCCGGACGGGCCCATGATCGCCGTGAACTGCCCGCGTGCGATGTCCACGTCGACATGGTCGAGCGCGACGACCCGGGTCTCCCCCGCGCCGTACGCCTTGACGACCTGCCGCGCTCGCGCAGCGACGGCCGTACGCCCTCCAGTGCCCCCGTGCCTGGGAATGGTTACAGCCGTTGTCACGGTTTTCTCCTATGTCGGTCGATGCCCGGACGTCTCTGTGTACGTTCGAAGTCTGGTGTGCGGAGGGGGTCCTGCGCGCTGGTGCCCAGCGCAGTCTTCAGGTGGGGTTTTCCCCACCCCGCCCTCTGCGGTCAGCCGCACTCGCGGCGTAAGAACACCGTAAGGAACGGCACCCTCGTGGCACGTCCTCCGCCGGGAGGAACGACCCCTGGCCAGAAGTACGGAGCTCCCCCTAGGGGTCTGCGACCCCAGGGGGAGACCTGGGTAGGGGATCTCATCCCTCGGCCGCATGCTGCCGCCCGGCCTCCGACGGTGAGACAGTGTCCCCGGAATTTAGATGCATAGGGAAAGGAAACCCTGTGGGCGGCACGGGCAGTGCGGGCGGGACGGACAGCGGTTCCGCGGCGGCATCCGGACCTCCCGGACCGGGGGCCGGACCGGGAACGGGTCCGGTGGCGGGGCCCGGAGCCGGGCACGGAGGTACCGCCACGACCGCCTCCGACCGCAGCAGGCGCCCCGTGGTCGCCGCGCTCATGCTCGGCATGGCGCTCGCCGCCATCGACGGCACCATCGTCGCCACGGCCGTCCCGCAGATCGTCGGCGACCTCGGCGGCTTCGCCGTGTTCTCCTGGCTCTTCTCCGGCTACCTGCTCGCCGTGACCGTCACCCTGCCGGTGTACGGGAAGCTCTCCGACACCTTCGGCCGCAAGCCCGTCCTGATCGCGGGCATCAGCCTCTTCCTGGTCGGCTCCGTACTCTGCGCCGCGGCCTGGAACATGGCCGCCCTCATCGCCTTCCGGGTCGTCCAGGGCCTCGGCGGCGGCGCCCTCCAGGGCACGGTGCAGACCATCGCGGCCGACCTCTACCCGCTCAAGGAACGCCCGAAGATCCAGGCGAGGCTGTCCACGGTCTGGGCCACATCGGCCGTCGCGGGCCCGGCGATCGGCGGGCTGCTCGCCGCGTACGCCGACTGGCGCTGGATCTTCCTCATCAATCTGCCGGTCGGCGCGATCGCCCTCTGGCTGGTGGTCCGCCACCTCCACGAGCCGGCCCGACCGCGCCCCGCCACCCGCCCCCGTATCGACTGGGCGGGCGCCCTCGCGGTCTTCGCCACCGGCGCGCTCCTGCTGACCGCGCTCGTGCAGGGCGGGGTCGCCTGGCCGTGGCTCTCCGCCCCCTCGCTCGGACTGCTCGGCGCGAGCGCGGCCATGGCCGTGCTGACCAACTTCGTCGAGCGGCGCGCCGCCGAACCCGTCATCCCCGGCTGGGTCTGGCGGCGCCGCACCATCGCCTCGGTCAACCTGGCCCTGGGCGCGATGGGCCTGCTGATGGTCGCACCGACCGTGTTCCTGCCGACGTACGCCCAGTCGGTCCTCGGACTCGGCCCGATCGCCGCCGGGTTCGTCCTCTCCGTCATGACACTGAGCTGGCCGGTGGCCGCCGCGTTCTCCGACCGCGTCTACAACCGCATCGGCTTCCGCCGCACCGCGATCACCGGGATGACCGGCGCCCTGCTGATCCTGCTCGCCTTCCCGCTGCTGCCCTTCCCGGGCTCCCCCTGGCAGCCCGCCCTGATCATGCTGCTGCTCGGCGCGGCACTCGGCCTCTTCCAACTGCCCCTGATCGTCGGGGTCCAGTCGACGGTCGGCTGGTCCGAGCGCGGCACGACGACGGCGTCCGTCCTGTTCTGCCGCCAGGTCGGCCAGAGCCTGGGCGCCGCGCTCTTCGGCGCCGTCGCCAACGGAGTGCTCGCCTCCCGGCTGGCCGCCGCCCCCGCCCCCGGACTGCCCGGCGACCTGGACGCGGTCTCGCACGCGCTGGAGGATCCGGCAGCACTCCCGGCCGCCGCGACGGATTATCTGCGCCGGGCCGTCGACACGGCCGTCGACTACGTGTTCGTCGGCGCCGCGGGGGCCGCCGCACTCGCCCTGCTGGTGCTCGTCGTCGTCGCCCCACGGCGCTTTCCGGTCATCGACGAGCGCGAAAGCCCTTCCCCGGAGTTCAAGGACTAGACAACTGGAAAGTTACCGAAGGTAGTTCGGCCGTAACCCTCCCCAGCGGCGATACCCGCGAGTAACGTTCGCGCTCCTACAGCGCACCCGCGCTCCTGCCTTGCAGTCCGTCCCCGGACCCGAGCCATGCAAGGAGCAGCACCCGATGTCGTACGACCACCCGCACCAACCCCCCTACCCACCGCGGCGGCAACCCCCGATCCCGCCGCAACCCGCCTTCCCGCCACCCCGCATGCGCCCTCCCCGGCCACCGCGACAGCGTCCGCAGCCGCCCCCGTTCCCGGGCGAGTACCTCCTGCCCTGGCAGAGTTCGTCACCGCAGCCACCCCCGCGCTGGCCCGCCCCCGCCACCGTCCCCGTCCCCGCGCCCGGCCACCACGGCGACCTGCGCCGGCTGCGCACGGCCTACCGGGTACTGCGCCGCGTCGCGACACTGACCGCACTCGGCTACTTCACGCTGTTCCTCCTGCTGTCCGGATACGCACCCGGCCTGATGACCGACCCCGTGGGCGACGGCGGCCTCACGACGGGCCTCCTCCTCGGCCTGTGCCAGCTCCCCGTCACCCTCGTGGCCATCGCCGTGTACGAGTGGACCGCCCGGCGTACTGTCGACCCGCTCTGCGCCGGACTGCGCAACCGGGGCGCCCAGCACGACAGGGGCGACGAACCGACCGAACGCCGCCGGACCGGAGCAGGCCGATGAACGGATTCGACGAATGAACGGATTCGACGAATCCGCCCAGACCATGTCCCTCACGGCGTTCATCGCCGTCGCCAGCGTCACCCTGCTGCTCTGCGTCATGACCGGCCCGGACCGCGACGACCTCGACGAGTTCTACACCGGCTACCGCTCGCTCTCCCCGCTGCGCAACGGCCTCGCCATCGCCGGCGACTACTTCTCCGCCGCCACCGTCCTCGGCACCACCGGTGTCATCGCCCTCACCGGCCACGACGGCCTCGTCCTCGCCCTCAGCACCGTGCTCTCGCTCGTCCTGCTGATGTTCCTGCTGGCCGAACCCCTGCGCAACGCGGGCCGGTTCACCATGGGCGACATGCTCACCCGCCGGGCCCCCGGCCGGGCCGCACGCATCGCCTCGTGCGCGGTCACCCTCGCCGCCCTGCTGCCGCTGATGGTCGTCCAGCTCGCCGGCAGCGGCAATCTGCTCTCCTTCATCCTCGGCTTCGACAGCTCCGGATTCCGCACCGGCTCCATCATCACCCTGGGCGTCGTGATGATCGGCTACGCGGCGATCGGTGGAATGAAGGGCACCGCCCTCATCCAGATCATCAAGACCGTGGTGCTCCTCGGCGCGGGACTCCTCGTCTCCGTACTCGTCATGAACCGCTTCGACTGGGACACCGGCGCCCTCCTGGCCGCCGCCGAACGCGGCAGCGGCGCGGGCGCCGCCTACCTGCACTCCGGACTGCAGTTCGGCGGCAGCGACCTCGACATGATCAGTTCCGAACTGACCGTCGTCCTCGGCGCCGCCTGCCTGCCCCACATCACCATGCGGATGTCGAGCGTCCGCAGCGCACAGGCCGTCCGCCGCTCCCTGTCCTGGGCGGTCTGCGTCGTCGTCGGACTCTGCCTCATGCTCGCCGTCATCGGCTTCGGCGCCGCGGCACTCGTCGGACACGACCGCATCACCGCCGCCGGCGCCCAGGGCAACAGCGCGATCCTCCAGGTCGCCGGAGCCGTCGCGGGCGGCGGCGCGATCGGGGCACTCGTCGTCACCACCATGACCACGGCCATCTTCCTGACCCTGCTCGCCTCCGTCGCCGGAATGATCCTGGCCTGCGCCAACTCCCTCGCCCACGACCTGTTCGCCCACGGCCTGCACGGCATACGCGACCGGGGCAAGGAGCCCGCCACGGGCCGGACCGAGATGGGCACCGCACAGGCGGCCGCCGTCGGAGTCGGAGCACTCGCCGTCGTCCTCGCCGTACTCGCCCGGCACTGGAACGTCCAGGCACTCGTCACGCTCTCGTTCTGCATCGGCGCATCGGCGATCGCCCCCGCGCTCGTCTACAGCATGTTCTGGCGGCGCTTCACCCGCACCGGACTGCTCTGCACGCTCCTGGGCGGCACCGCCTGCGTCCTCGTACTCATCACCGGCACCAACCTCGTCTCCGGATCACCCGGTTCGGTGTTCCCCGGACGGGACATCAACTGGTTCCCGTTCACCACGACCGGACTCGTCTCCATCCCGTTCGGATTCCTCGCGGGCTGGCTGGGCACCGTACTCGGCCGGGACACGGACAACGAACAGCGCCGCCGGTACGAGGCCGTCGAACCCTGGATCCTGGCCGGCGCCCCACCCGCCAGCCGCCCGCTCAGTTCTCCGCGGGAGCCGTACGCCCGGTGAGCGCGGACAGCGAATTGCGTACGTGCGCCATGTGCGCCCGCATCTCCTCGCGGCCCTCCTCGTGCTCACGCAGAACCCGCTCCGTCTCCCTGACCACGCGATCCCGGGCCGCCCCGGCCGCGGACAACAGCTCCGCGGCCCGGGCATCGGCGTCCTCCTGCCCGTGCCGGACAGCCTCCTCCGTCTCCGAGAGCCCCCTACGCGCCTCCGCGAGCAGCGCCTCGCCCCGCGTGGTCAGCTCCGCCTCGTACGCCACCGCCGCGGCCTCGGCCGCGGCGATCCCGTCCTCGGCGGCCTTCCCCCTCTCCGCATGCTCCTGCTCCTGATGGGCCAGCACACCCGCGGTACGGCGACGCGTCTCCTCCATCGCCGCCTCCGCGACCCCACGCACCTCACCGGCCTCCTTGCGCGCCTCCTCCGCAAGGCCCTCGGCCGCCCCCCGCGCCGCAGCCAGCACCTCCCGCGCACCGGCCTCGGCAGCCGCCCGCACCGCCGCCGCGTCCTCACGCGCCGCCTCACGGAGCGTCCGGCCCGCCGCATCCGCCGCGTCCCGCAGCGCCTGCGCCTCCTCCAGCGCTCCACCCCGCGCCGCCTCCGCCTCGGCCTCCGCGAGCGCCAGGATCTGCTGGGCCCGCTCCCCCAGCGACACGTACGTCTGCGGCGCGAGCGAGGCCACCGCCTCACCGAGCCGCGCCGACTCGACCGTCAGCTCCTGCGCCAGAACCGTCAGCCGGGCGAGACGCTCCCGGGCACCGTCCCGCTCCGCCGACAGGGCGGCCACGGTGCGGTCCACCTGCTCCGGCCGGTAGCCACGTCCCCGAACACCGACAAAACCGTGCGCGGACACCGGTCCACCACTCATCCCTGAAGCCTCTTTCCCGCTCTCCGACTCCCCGACCACCAAGCAATACGTCAAGGATGCGGTAATTGGTGCCAGAAGTCGGAATCGATCAGCTGCATTCAGGACGGAAGCGACCGGCATCACAGACCCCGACACAACCGGACACAAAAGGCGCCCGGCCCCTGCCGGTGTCCGGGCGCCTCACTCAGCACACATCAGGTCAGAGCAGTCCGTCCCACATCTGCTCCAGCAGAACCGACCACCAGCTCTCCGGCGACGCGAGCGCCGCCGGATCCAGCGCCACCAACTGCGCCTGGAAGTCGACCGTCCAACGGCCGGCCTGCTCCGGATTCAGCCCGAACCGCAGCCGCCACATCCGGCCCAGCAACGCCATGGACCGCACGAACTCCGGCAGCCCCGTGTTCACGAACTGCGGCGGCACCGGCTGCCCACCCGGACCCGGCTCGACCGGCACGGCCACGATGTTCGCCGTGCCGTACTGCACACAGATCGCCCGGCCGAAGTCCGACCCCATCACCAGGTACGAACCCGCGTCCGGCGCCGGCTGCACCTGACGCTGCGCGGCCAGCTCCGCCAGCGTCGGCACCACCGGCTGCCCCGGCTGCGCCCAGAAGAACGGCCCGAAATCAGCGGGCAGCCCCGCCCACACGAGCGTCCGCCCCACCACCTCGGGCACACCCTGACGGGACACCGCACGCTGATCGAAGCGGAGCACACCCTGCGGGCCGAACGCCTGCAGCAGCTCCTCCGCGAGCGCCTCGGGCGGCACGGCGCCGGCCGGCGGCATCTGCGGCAACGGAGCCCGCACCGGAGCCGGCCGCGCAGGACCGTCGGCGACCTGGTGCAACTCACCCTGATGCGTCAGCAGATGCTGCATGCCCTGCTGCCGGCTCGCATGGTCCGTCCCGTACGGGGCAACGCTCGTGATCCGCACCTGCGGCCAGGTCTCCCGGATCATCC
This sequence comes from Streptomyces sp. NBC_00887, assembly GCF_045207585.1. Classification (NCBI taxonomy): domain Bacteria; kingdom Bacillati; phylum Actinomycetota; class Actinomycetes; order Kitasatosporales; family Streptomycetaceae; genus Streptomyces; species Streptomyces sp. NBC_00887. The sequence goes on along the minus strand of NZ_CP108788.1, from coordinate 6,655,645 downwards.
GCGCACAGTAACCACCGGGCAGCTCACACGACTCCAGCTCCGTGTGCAGCTCGATGACCTGCTGCGGCGGCACGTTCATCGCCCGCAGCTCGTGCAGCATCTGCCACTCCGGGTGCGGAGTACCGGGAGCCGAACGGCGGATGAGCTGCTGCTCGCTGCCGTCGGGCGCGCGGAAGCGCAGCACGGCCTGGTAGCCCGGGCCGACCGTCGGCTGGCCGGGCGGCTGCTGCGGATATCCGTACGCCGGGGGCGGCGGGGTGTGCGGACCCGGCATCCCGGGCGGACCCGGAGGACCGGGCGGCTGCGGAGCACCCGGGCCCACCTGGCCGGGACCGGCCATCATGGTCGCGGCGTGATGAACCCCGCCACCCGGGGGCGGCGTGGAACCGAACGGGGCGGGCGGCTGCGGCGGGCCGGGCGGCTGCGGCGCACCCGGGCCGCCCATGCTCGAGTCGGCGAACATCGTCGCGGCGTGATGCACCCCGCCACCCGGAGGCGGCGTCGCACCAGGAGGACCAGGAGGACCGGGAGGCCCCGGAGCAGCAGGCGGCTGCGGAGCACCCGGAGCACCGGGCGGGCCCGGGGGCCGCGGAGCGTTCGGCCCGCCGATGCTCGAATCGGCGAACATCGTCGCCGCGTGATGCACCCCGCCACCCGGAGGCGGCGTCGCACCAGGAGGACCAGGAGGACCGGGAGGACCGGGAGGACCGGGAGCAGCAGGCGGCTGCGGAGCACCCGGAGCACCGGGCGGGCCCAACTGCGACACGAGCTGCGTCGGTACGTAGCCACCGGCCGGCGCACCGGGCGCACCCGGCCCCGACGGCGGCGGAGTCGCACCGGGCCGCGCACCCGGGACACCGGGCGCCCCGGGCGGCGGCGGAGTCGTCGAACCGGTCCCACGCGCACCGCGCGAGAGGACGGCCTTGCTCGTCGCCGCGTCCGCGATGTCACCCGCGCTGCTCCCCGGAGCCGGGGTCCGGTTCAAAGCCGCAGGAGCGGCGGCCGCGGGCTCGCCCGGAGCACCGGGCTGCGGGCTCAGTCCGGGAACGATCGAGGTCCTGGGCAGCTGGCTGCCCCCGGACATCAGCGCCGTCGGCGCCTCCGCCGACACGACCGGCGGCGGCGTCCCCTCGTCGTCCGAACCGGACAGCGGCGGCGAGAACACCGTCGCCGGCAACGGCACCGCACCGTCGTCCGAGTCCGCGTTCGTGTCCGTACCCGCCCACGGCGTAGCACCCGCGGGCACCCCGTCGGACGAGGTCGGCTCGTAGTCCCTCCGCCCGCCCGCAGCAGGCCACCCGGCCCCACCCGAACCGGACGGGGCCGACGGGGCCGAAGGACCGGGAACGGGAAGCGGACCGGGAACCGGATCCGGCGCGGACGGCGCCCCCGGGGCAGCCTCCGCACGACGGTCCGGAATCCCCAGCTTGTCCGCCGCCTCCTGGAGCCACTCCGGCGGGCTCAACAGGAACGACGTCTGATTCAGATCGATACGCGCCGGCGGCTCCGGAGCAACAGCCGCCGCATCGGACACCCCGTACTCCTCCTCGTACCGCCGGATCACCTCACCCACGGGCAGCCCGGGCCACAGCGTGGCCTCACCGCTGTCACGGGCGATCACCAGCCGCTGACGGCCCCCGTCCGAAACAGGGCCCTCCGCACGGTCCTCGGCCCACACCACGAAACCCAGCTCGAACTCACGGACCCGCACCTCACGGTGCTGATACGCGGGCACGTCACCGTTGACCCACTCGTCCGCCCGCTCCTGCGCCTGCGCGAAGGTCACCACCGCGCTCACCCCTCCACCGGGACGGCCTGCGCGAAGCCACCGTCCACCATCAGATTCGCCACGGTCTCCAGCTCCGGCGGACTACCCGCCAGACGCTGGAGGAAGGCGTCGAAGTCCGCACCGCAGGGAAGCAGCAACCGGTCCACGCGCTCCTGCACGCTCCAGCCGTCCTGGTCCCGGGCATCGTCGTACGCGCAGAACCACACCGACCCCACATCGCCGCCCCGCACCTTCACTGCGACGATGCCGCCCTGGACGAAACCGACGCCCAGATAGTCCTTCGTGAAGTGGTCCCGCAGGCACTTGTTGACGTACACCAGGTCGTTCACGGCCGCCTCTTCACGCACCGTGAAGAACGGCTGGTCGACCAGCAGCCCGAGCTCCGCGTCGAGCGCCGCACCCACCGGGGCCGCACCGCCCGCCGCCTTCAGGAACGAGCGGTACGCACCCGGAAGCCGGTAACCGAGATCCTCCTCGACACCCAGGACCTGCTGCTCGCTCACCGCGACCGCGCCCTTCGGCAACCGGAAGTGGGCCGGCCGGGTCTCCTGCAACGGCCGCGTACCCCGCCGGTTCTGGTCCACCTGGGTCGTCGCCAGACCGCCGTGATGACGCAGCAGCGCCTTCACCTCGACCGGAACGAGCTCCATCCGCCGGCCACCCGCCACGTGATGCCACGTCCAGCCGTGCGGGGTCGCCACGGCCGGGATGGTGTCCCACAGCTCATGACCACTCGCCGCCATGGCCGCGTTCGCGGACACGTAGTCCGTGAGCCGCAACTCGTCGATACCGAACCCCGGCGGGGGATCGGCGATCTCCGCGGCTGCCCGCGCGTACGGCGAAAGGTCCGGACGGCCGTTCTCGTCCACGCGCACACCTCTGGGGTGGCGGGACGCCCGGACCGGATCCGGGAAGTGCACGACCTGCCCGGCATAGGCCGCGTTCGGTGGCGCGGCTTGCTGCCCGAGCCGACCTGTCGTCATGGCGGTTGCCCCCTGCTGCGTCTGGTGTTCAGCACAGCCTATGCGGTGGCGCAACAAGGGGTCCCGCCCCTCCGACCCACTCACCGAACGTCACCGTCGCGTGACGGACGTGCGACGGTCGGGCCACCGCGCCGCGACACGCAAACACGTTTCACCGCCCCAGCTTCCCCAGCGCCCCGCACATTTGGCAGGCTGTCCCCCGCAACGCGGGGGCGTGCACGGCTGCAGCTGCCGCTGCGGGCACGGGAGGGACACCAGCACATGCACACTGCACAGACAGTCACATCCGGAGATCCGAGACTCAGCTGGAGCACCACCGGAGCCGGCACCGCACCCCGACTCCAGCACCGCCGCGACGGCATCCTGCCGGCCGTGGCCGCAGCGCTGTCCGTACGCGGAGAGACACTGACCTGCACGGCCGGCAAAGGGGACCAGCCACCCGTGCTCCACCCACTCGTGCAGGACTTCCTCGACACCCTCACCAGCGGCCAGCGCGAGCGCTTCACCGGACGCTGCCCCGAAGCGATACTGCTGTCCCGGCAACTCACCGCCGCCGACGGCGGCCGCTCCAAGCGCGCCCAGCGCAAACCCCTGACCAACGGCGAAGCCCGCCGCGTACTCAAACACGCCCGCCTCACAGCCCGCCACATCCGCGAGGACGGCGACCCGCTGCACGGCAGCTACGCACCGCCCTGCCGCTCCTGCACGGAGATGCTCGCCCACTTCGGCGTACGCCCCGTCGACCTCACCGCAGCCGGTGCAGCGAGCACCGCCGAGAAGGGCTGACCGCGCACACATGCACGACCGAACCGAAGTCCCCGCCCAACAGGACCGCGGCTCCACCACCCGGTTCCCCGTCGCCGTCGACGCCGCACTGCGCGAGGCCGGATGGCAGCCCGGACGCTGGGACATCCGCCAGGCCGAGGAATGGGCCGACGCCCTGCGCTCCCACGCCTCACCCGCCGGGCACCAGCACGCCGTCTTCCCCGCCGCGGTCGAGGCATGGGCCGAATTCGGCGGACTGCGCATCACCGCCTCCGCACCCGGCCGGCAGATCGCACCCGCCGCCGTACGCATCGACCCCCTGAGCGGACTGCACCTGGCACGGACACTCAACGACCTGGGACGCGCACTGGGCACCGAGGTCGCCCCGCTCGGCGAGGAGGGCGACGGACAGGCGGTCCTCGCGATCGACAACGAGGGACGCGTCTACTCCATCGACCACACCGGGGACTGGTACCTCGGATCCGACATCGACGGAGCCCTGGCGACACTCGTCCGCGGAGTGCAGCCGGAACGGCTCACCTCGGGCTGAACGGCCCGGCCCGCTCCGGCGGCGCCGCCCTCACGCCGCGGACGGCCCGGACGTGTCCGGCAGCACCGCGGAGACCCGGAAGCCACCCGCGTCCGTCGGACCCGAGACGAAGACACCGCCCAGCCCCAGCACCCGCTCACGCATCCCGACCAGACCGTTGCCACCGCTCGGCAGACCCGCATCCGCCGTGGCACCGTCCGTCGGACCGTTCTCCACCTGCATCGCGACCTCCGCACCACGATGCGCCAGCCGCACCCAGGTCTTCGCACCCGCCGCGTGCTTGTGCACGTTCGTCAGGGCCTCCTGCACCACCCGGTACGCCGTCTGCTCGACCTCGGGCGCGTACGGGCGCAGCTCACCGTCCACCGACAGCTCCACCGTCATACCGGCCTCACGGGACTGCGCGATGAGCACCTCCACCTCCCGCAGCCGCGGCCCGTCCTCCACGGCCGCGGCGGCTGCCGCGGCAGCGGCCCGCCCCACCGACGCGAGCGGCACCCGCCCCTCCGGCGGGGCGATCAGCGCGTCCCCCGTGCGCAGGACCCCGAGCATCTCCCGGAGCTCCGTCAGCGCCTGCCGCCCCATGTCACCCACCAGCGCCGCGTTGCGCACGGCCTTCGCCGGATCCTTCGGAGCGACCGCCTGGAGCGCCGCCGCGTGCACCACCATCAGACTGACCCGGTGCGCGACGACGTCGTGCATCTCACGGGCGATCCTCGTCCGCTCCTCGGTACGCGCCCACTCGGCCCGCTCCTCGGCCCGGTCCGCAAGGAGCGACAGCTCCCGCTCCAGCGAGTCTGCCCGCTCCCGCAGACTCTCCATGAGCCGCCGCCTGGCCCCGATGTACAGACCGAACAACACCGCCGGCGCCGTCATCCCCAACGACATGAAGAGCGACAGCAACGGCACGTACCAGACGCCCGGCCCGAAGTCGGCGTGATCGCTGACGCTCTGCCGAAGCCGCACGTACGTGACGATGAACGTGCCGACGAGCGTCATCCCCGTGAGGACGACGGTGATCCTGCGCGGTACGTCGGAGGCGGCCAGCGTGTACAGGCCGACCAGCCCCATCAAGAAACCCATCTCGGCGGGCGTCGTCGCGATCGACACCAGCACCACCGCGATCGGCCAGCGCCTGCGCACCACCAGCACGGACCCCGCCAGCAGCCCGAACAGCACCCCGATCGGCACCGGCATCCCGGTGTCCCCGGCGAACGCCACCCCCTCCAGCGCACACTCCAGCGCCGAGACCAGCGCCAGTCCTACGTCCAGGGCGACACTGCGCCGCCGTTCCCACCACCAGTAGCTGCGGGTGGTCGAGCCCGCCGCTCCCAGGTCTGCCCCCGTTGCGGTCATGGCATCCAGACTACGGGCGGACGCATCCCATTTTCGGGGGACTCCGTCAGCACACGGAGCCATCGGCCGGGCGGCGAACGGTGCGCAGATCCCACGATCCGGTGAACCGATCGTCCTCACGGGCCGGACGTCCGCATTCCGGACGATCGTTTCCTTATGACACATGCCAGCGGCAAGTACGGGAACTTCGAGGAGCTCAGGGCGCAGGCGGTGGCGCTGCGGCGGGAGGGCCTCAGCGTCCGGCAGATCAGGGACCGGCTGAAGGTCTTCAACAACGACATCCTTCATCGCCTCCTGCAGGGCGAGCCCGCCCCGGAGTGGACGAAGCGCCCGAACGCCAAGGACGACCTGCGGGAGAAAGCTCGGGAGCTGCGGCTCCAGGGCATGACCTACGACCAGATCCAGGTCGAGCTCGGATGCTCGAAGAGTTCGATCTCCCTCTGGGTGCGGGACCTTCCGAAGCCGGAACCGCGCTATACGGAGGAGGAGCGGCTCGCGCGCATGAATGCCGGACTGGCCGCCCTGCGCACCACCCAGGACGCAGAGAGGCGGGAGACCAAGCGTCTCGCGCGAGAGGCAGTGGGCCACCTATCGGACCGCGACCTCTTCCTCGCGGGTGTCGCCCTCTATTGGGCCGAAGGCGCGAAGGACAAGGCGTACAGCCGCCGCGAAAGCCTGCTCTTCATCAATAGCGACCCAGGCGTGATCACGGTGTACTTGAGCTGGCTCAAGCTTCTTGGCGTTACAGGGAAGCGCATGCACTTCCGAGTCCACATCCATGAGTCGGCAGACATCGCCGGGGCTGAACAGTTCTGGGCCGACCTGGCTGGCGTACCAGTGGCCGAACTCAAGAAGACGACCCTCAAGAAGCACAACCCCACCACTACGCGGAAGAACACAGGCGATACCTACCGAGGATGCCTGGCCATCTACGTCACCAAGAGCGCCGAGCTCTATCGTCGCGTAGAAGGGGCCTGGTACGGCATAGTGTTGGGTGTCAGCTAACTCGGCCACCAGACACAATGTCCGGTTTAGCTTGCTATATTCCCCCATGGTGTAATCAGGCAGCACTGCAAGTTTTGGTCTTGTATGTCCAGGTTCAAATCCTGGTGGGGGAGCACACACTCCCGGGCCCCGACCTCACCGGTCGGGGCCCGCGCTCGTTTCGTGCGGAAACACCCCCGGTATCCTGCGGGTGTCCACCACCCGAAGCCGAAGGGCACATCCGTGAGCGCCAACAGCCCGGCAGCCGTCGTCGTCCTCGCAGCGGGTGAGGGCACCCGCATGAAGTCGAAGACACCCAAGGTCCTGCACGAGATCTCCGGGCGCTCGCTCGTCGGACATGTCGTCGCCGCGTCCCGTGAGCTCGACCCCCAGCACCTCGTCGTGGTCGTCGGCCATGCGAGCGAGCAGGTCACCGCGCATCTCACCGCCGGGGACACCCCCGTGCGCACCGCCTACCAGGCTGAGCAGAACGGCACCGGGCACGCCGTGCGGATGGCGCTCGAGGAGCTCGGCGGCACCGTCGACGGCACCGTGATCGTCGTCTGCGGCGACACCCCGCTGCTGTCCGGCGAGACGCTCTCCGCGCTCGCCGGTACGCATGCCGCCGACTCCAACGCCGTCACCGTGCTGACCGCCGAGGTCCCGGACTCCACCGGCTACGGCCGGATCGTCCGTGACGCGGTCACCGGAGCGGTCATCGAGATCGTCGAGCACAAGGACGCCACCGAGGACCAGCGGGCGATCCGGGAGATCAACTCCGGCGTCTTCGCGTTCGACGGGCGGCTGCTCAGCGACGCGCTCGGCAAGGTCCGCACCGACAACAGTCAGGGCGAGGAGTACCTCACCGACGTCCTGTCGATCCTGCGCGCGGCAGGTCACCGGGTGGGCGCCTCGGTCACGGGTGACCACAGGGAGATCCTCGGCATCAACAACCGGCTCCAGCTGGCCGAGGCCCGGCGGCTGCTCAACGAGCGGCTCCTGGAGCGCGCCATGCTGGCGGGCGTGACGGTCGTGGAGCCGGCGTCGACCCTGATCGACGCGACGGTCACGTACGAGCGTGACGCGATCGTGCACCCGGGAACCCAGTTGCTGGGCACGACGCACCTCGCGGAGGACGCCGAGGTCGGCCCCAACTCCCGGCTGACGGACACCGTCGTCCACGCGGGCGCCCGCGTGGACAACTCGGTCGCGCAGGGGGCCGAGGTGGGCCCCGGGGCGACGGTCGGCCCGTTCGCGTATCTGCGGCCGGGCACCAGGATGGGCGCGAAGTCCAAGGCCGGTACGTACGTGGAGATGAAGAACGCCACGATCGGCGAGGGCACCAAGGTGCCGCACCTGAGCTACGTCGGTGACGCGACGATCGGCGACCACACCAACATCGGTGCGGCGAGCGTCTTCGTGAACTACGACGGTGTGGCCAAGCACCACACGACGATCGGGTCACACTGCCGGACCGGGTCCGACAATATGTTTGTGGCGCCTGTCACGGTCGGGGACGGCGTCTACACCGCGGCCGGTTCGGTCATCACCAAGGACGTGCCGGCAGGTTCGCTGGCCGTCGCACGGGGCCAGCAGCGGAATATCGAGGGCTGGGTGGCCCGGAAGCGTCCCGGCAGTGCCGCGGCGCAGGCAGCTCAGGCCGCCACCCAGGAGGCCGACAGCGAAAGCTGACCGGAAACAGGTGCGCCTGACTCGGCGTACCGTGATAGATGCTCACCCATTTCGGCTGGCTCGTTGCACATCGGGACACATGCGTGCGTGCCAGAAACACGTCTGAGGAGACTGTGCTGTGACCGGGATCAAGACGACCGGCGAGAAGAAACTGATGTTCTTCTCCGGCCGCGCCCACCCCGAGCTGGCCGAGGAGGTCGCACACCAGTTGGGTGTCGGCCTCGTGCCGACGAAGGCCTTCGATTTCGCCAACGGTGAGATCTACGTACGTTTCCAGGAGTCCGCCCGCGGTGCCGACTGCTTCCTGATCCAGAGCCACACGGCTCCGATCAACAAGTGGATCATGGAGCAGCTCATCATGCTGGACGCGCTGAAGCGCGCGTCGGCCCGTTCGATCACGGTGATCGTGCCGTTCTACGGCTACGCCCGCCAGGACAAGAAGCACCGTGGCCGCGAGCCGATCTCGGCCCGCCTGGTCGCGGACCTGATGAAGACGGCGGGTGCGGACCGCATCCTCACCGTCGATCTGCACACGGACCAGATCCAGGGCTTCTTCGACGGCCCGGTCGACCACCTCTTCGCGCTGCCGATCCTGGCGGACTACGTGGGTGCGAAGGTCGACCGTTCGAAGCTGACGATCGTCTCCCCGGACGCCGGCCGGGTGCGTGTCGCCGACCGCTGGTGCGACCGTCTGGACGCCCCGCTGGCGATCGTGCACAAGCGCCGTGACAAGGACGTCCCGAACCAGGTCAGCGTCCACGAGGTCGTGGGCAACGTCGAGGGCCGGGTCTGTGTCCTGGTCGACGACATGATCGACACGGGTGGCACCATCTGCGCGGCCGCGGACGCCCTGTTCGCGCACGGTGCGGAGGACGTCATAGTGACGGCGACGCACGGTGTGCTCTCGGGCCCCGCCGCGGACCGTCTGAAGAACTCCAAGGTCAGCGAGTTCGTCTTCACGGACTCCCTGCCGACCCCGGGTGAGCTGGAGATCGACAAGATCACGGTCCTCTCGATCGCTCCGACCATCGCGCGTGCGGTGCGCGAGGTGTTCGAGGACGGTTCGGTCACGAGCCTCTTCGAGGAGCAGGGCGACTGACGCCTTCGGACCACCTACGGGTGATCCACTTTGGGATGCGGCCTCCCCGCCGGGTAGACTCACGGAGTTGCTCGGCGAGGGAGGCCGTTCTCATGCGTTCTCATGGGAGCCGCCGGTCCGTTATCGACGCGCTCTTCGTAGCAGGCCTGTCGTGGGCCGGGTGACCATCCGACTTTTTCGTCACCTTACGAGGAGTGCATCATGGCCGAGATCAAGCTCGCCGCCGAGGCCCGTACCGAGTTCGGCAAGGGCGCTGCCCGCCGTACCCGTCGTGCCAACCTGGTCCCCGCGGTCGTCTACGGCCACGGTGCGGACCCCGTCCACATCACGCTGCCGGGCCACGAGCTGCAGCTCGCGCTCCGCACCGCGAACGTCCTGATCGGTCTCGAGATCGACGGCAAGAACGCCCTGGTCATCCCGAAGGCTGTCCAGCGCAACGCCATCAAGGGCAACATCGAGCACGTCGACCTCCTCACCGTGAAGCGCGGCGAGAAGGTCGAGGTCGAGATCGCGGTGCACGTCGAGGGCGAGCTGGCCCCGGGCGGCAACCTTCTCGAGTACGTGCAGAACACCCTGCTCGTCGAGGCCGAGGCCACGCACATCCCCGAGTCGGTCACGGTCTCCATCGCGGGCCTCGACGCCGGTGACTCGATCCTCGCCAAGGACATCCCGCTGCCCAAGGGTTCCGTGCTGGCCGGTGACGAGGACGCCGTCGTGCTCCAGGTCGTCGCCGCGCAGGCCGAGGAGCCGGCTGCCGAGTCCGCCACCGAGGCGACCACCGAGGCCTGAGCCTCACCGCACCTGCTTGACTGACGGGGTGGCGGTTCCCTTCCGGGGGATCCGCCGCCCCGTTTCCCTGTATCCCACTCGTCCGTACGCGAGGAGACCCAGCGCGATGTCCGACGCCACCGACCCCTGGCTGATCGTGGGCCTCGGCAACCCCGGCCCCGAGTACGCGGCGAACCGGCACAATGTCGGGTTCATGGTCGCCGATCTGCTGGCCGAGCGCGTCGGCGGGAAGTTCAAGCGGGCGCAGAAGGCCCAGGCGCAGGTCCTGGAGGGCCGGATCGGCCCGCCCGGTCCTGCGAGCCGTCGTGTGGTCCTGGCGAAGCCGATGTCGTACATGAACCTCTCGGGCGGTCCTGTGACGGCGCTGCGCGATTTCTACAAGGTGCCCACGGACCACGTCGTGGCGATTCATGACGAGCTGGACATCGATTACGGGATGCTGCGGCTGAAGCTGGGCGGCGGTGACAACGGGCACAACGGGCTGAAGTCGATGACGAAGTCGATGGGCCCGGAGTATCACCGGGTGCGGTTCGGGATCGGCCGGCCGCCGGGGCGTATGCAGGTCGCGGACTTCGTGCTGAAGGATTTCTCGTCCACGGAGCGCAAGGAGCTCGGCTATCTCGTGGACCGGGCGGCGGACTCGGTGGAGTCGTTGCTGGCGGACGGGCTCGAGCGGGCGCAGTCCACGTACAACTCCTGACATTCCCCCTGGTTCCACGGGCATTTTCGGCCACAGGTTGACCGAGGGCATCGCTCTGCCCAAAGATCGGCCCCCATGAAGCGGAGTTCCTCCCACCGGCTGTTGGCCCACGGCCGTATGTTCGCCGCGGGCTGCCTCGTCCTGCTGGTGCTCGTCGCGGGCGCGTGGACGTCGTGGGACACCGCGCACCACATCGTCCTGGCCAAGGGCCGTGAACACGGCACGATGTCGGTCACCGGCTGCGGCGAGGACGTGTGCACGGGGTCGTTCGCACCGGACGCGGAGTCCGGGAAGCGTCCCGGCGTGACGATCGAGCGGTCCGTCGCGGTGAAGAAGGGGGACCGTTTCCCCGTCGTGGTGAAGCCCGGCACCGGTGAGGTCGTACGCACCGGAACGCCGGGCTTTCTGCATGCGTGGGTGCCGCTGGGCGGTGCACTGGTGCTGGCCGCCCTGGTGATCGGCGGCGGTATGCGGCTGACCCGGACCGCGTGGGGCACCGGGATCGCGGGTGCGGTCCTGCTGGTGGCGACGTTCATCGCCCTCTAGACAGGGCCGCACCCGCTCGTACGGGACTCAGCCGGTGTTGCGCAGGCCCGCGGCGACACCGTTGACGGTGAGCAGCAGGGCCCTGGCGAGCAGCGGGTCCGCTTCCTCGCCGCGCTCGGCCGCCTTGCGCTGGCGGGCGAGGAGCGATACCTGCAGGTAGGAGATCGGGTCCAGGTAGGCGTCGCGGATGGCGAAGGTCTGCTGGAGCACCGGGCTGGTGCCGAGCAGTTCCTTGCCGCCGGTGACCTTGAGGACTTCCTGGACGGTGAGCTCGTGCTCGGCCCGGATGTCGTCGAAGACGTGCTTGAGCTCGTCGGGCACGAGGGTGTCGACGTAGTGCTGGGCGATGCGCAGGTCGGTCTTGGCGAGGGTCATCTCGACGTTGGAGATGAAGTTCTGGAAGAAGTGCCACTGTCCGTGCATTTCTTCCAGCACGGTGCCGAGGCCGGCCTCGCGCAGTGCCTTGAGGCCGGAGCCGACGCCGAACCAGCCGGGGACGATCTGGCGGGACTGGGTCCAGCCGAAGACCCACGGGATGGCGCGCAGGCCGTCGAGCGAGACGCCCGAGCCGGGGCGGCGGGAGGGCCGCGAGCCCAGGTGCAGGTCGGCGAGCTGGTCCACCGGGGTGGAGGCGAGGAAGTACGTCGGCAGGTCGGGGTCCTCGACCAGCTTGCGGTACGCGGCGTGGGCGGCGTCCGAGACGGTGTCCATGGCCGCGTCCCAGCGGGCCAGGGCCTCGTCGGACTGGCGGGGTGCGGTGTGCAGCGCGGAGGCCTGGAGGGTGGCCGCGACGGTCAGTTCCAGGTTCTCGCGGGCGAGCGCCGGGATGAGGTACTTGTCGGAGATGACCTCGCCCTGCTCGGTCACCTTGATCTCGCCCTCCAGCGTGCCCCACGGCTGCGCGAGGATCGCGTCGTGCGAGGGGCCGCCGCCGCGGCCGACGGTGCCGCCGCGGCCGTGGAAGAGACGCAGCCGTACGCCGTAGCGGTGGGCGACGTCACGGAGCCGGCGCTGGGCGCGGTGGATCTCCCACTGGGAGGTGGTGATGCCGCCGAACTTGGAGGAGTCGGAGTACCCGAGCATGACCTCCTGCACGTCGCCGCGGAGGGAGACGAGGAGGCGGTAGGAGGGGTCGGCGAGCATCTCGTCGAGGATGACGTCGGCGGCCTTGAGCTCGTCGGTGGTCTCCAGGAGCGGCACGATGCCGATCTTGGCCCAGCCGCCGTGCAGGTCGAGGAGGCCGGCCTCGCGGGCGAGGACGGCGGCGGCGAAGACGTCGTCGGCGCCCTGGCACATCGAGATGATGTAGGACTCGATGACCTCGGGGCCGAAGCGCTCGAAGGCTTCCTTGATGGTGTGGAAGACGCCGAGGGTCTTCTCGCCCGCGGCGTCCAGCGGGGCCGGGGACGGGGCGAGCGGGCGACGGGAGCGGAGCTCCTTGGCGAGGAGCTTCTGCCGGTAGTCGCGCGGCATGTCGGCGTAGCGCCAGGACTCCTCGCCGAGGCGGTCGAAGAGCTGGCCGAGCGCGTGGTGGTGGGCGTCGGCGTGCTCGCGTACGTCCATCGTGGCGAGCTGCAGACCGAACGCGGAGAGCGTGCGGATCGTGCGGTCCATCCGGCCGTCGGCGACGATGCCGCCCCTGTGCTCGCGCAGCGAGGTCTGGATGAGGGCCAGGTCGGTGATCAGCTCGGCGGTGCCGAGGTAGTCGCAGCCGGGGCGGTGCGGGGTGCCGGAGGCGAGGCGCTCGCGGGTGTTGACGAGCTTCTGCCGGATGCAGGTGGCCTTGAGCCGGTAGGGCTCCTCGGCGTTCAGCCGCTTGTAGCGGGGGCTGATCTCGGGCAGGCGCTCCAGGTCGGTCTGGAGGGAGGTGAGGAGCTCGTCGGTGGCTCCGGTGTAGCGGATGGAGTTGGAGAGGAGTCCGCGCAGCTGGTCGACGAGTTCGAGGGCGTCGGTGATGCCGTGCTCGTGCTGGAGGATCAGCACCTCCCAAGTGACGGCGGGCGTCACGTTGGGGTTGCCGTCGCGGTCGCCGCCGATCCAGGTGCCGAAGGTGAGGGGGCGGGTGCCGGCGGGCAGTTCGACGCCGACGCGCTCCAGCTCGGCGGCCAGGTCCTCCAGGACGTCGCCCACGGCGTTGGCGTGGAGCTCGTCGAGGTAGTAGATGGCGTTGCGGGCCTCGTCGGCGGGTTCCGGGCGGACGACGCGCAGTTCGTCGGTCTGCCAGATGAGGTCGATGTTCTCGGCGAGCCGGATGTCCTGGCGGCGCCGGTCGGCCTCGATGACCGGGGTCTCCAGGAGTGCGGCGATGCGGCGGAGCTTGTTCAGTACGGAGCGGCGTGCGGCTTCGGTGGGGTGCGCGGTGAAGACGGGCCGTACGTTGAGGTTCTTGACGGTCTCGCGCAGGTGTTCGGGGTCCGCGTCCTTGAGCCGGTCGGCGGTGCGGGCGAGGAGCCCGCCCTCGGCGGCCCGGCGGTCGCGCATCTCGTGGGCGCGGTGGACCTGCTCGGTGACGTTGGCGAGGTGGAAGTACGTGGAGAAGGCGCGCACGAGCTGCGCGGCGGTCTCCAGGTCCGTGTCGCCGAGGAGCTGGGCCGCCGCTTCGCCGTCGGTGCGGGTCAGGGCGCGGACGCGTTCGACGAGGTCGAGGAGGTCCTGGCCCTCCTGTCGTACGAGGGTCTCGCCCAGCAGGTCACCGAGGCGGCGGATGTCGGCCCGGAGTTCAGGGCTGGCGGCAGGGGTCTGGTCGGCACTGCTCACAGTGTGCGGCTCCTTGCAGTGGTTGAGCACTTCTGTCACAGGGGGTCCGGGGCTGTCGCGGTGTTCACGTCACCCCCGGGAAAGCAGAGTGCGGACCGCGCTGTCCGACCCACCCAGGATAGGTGTCCGGGGGATCGGCGTGCTCGTTGCCCTGGGAGGCGTCCTGGATCCGGGGTATGTGAAGGGTGTGGGCCCCGTCCCTCCGGGCTGTCCACCCGGTGGTCCCGAGGGACGGGGCGGTGCCGCTCTCGTGTTGCGGGCCTCTTCACTGCCATACTTACGTTGCCGTAGGTTACGGATGCGTAGCCCACCCATTCCGCCATAATTACTCACCTCACGGGGGACTCCCCATGCCCACCAGCCCCGACGTGATCAACGACGGCCTGCCGCCGGCGGCCGGAGGCTCCGCGCCCCCGCCCGCCACGCTCGGCGGCGACAAGAAGCGTTCGGTCGAGCAGATCGCACTGCTGCTGTTCATCGTGGTGCCCTTCGCGGCCCTGGTCGCCGCCGTGCCGCTGGCCTGGGGCCGCGGAGTCAGCTGGCTCGACCTGGGTCTGCTGATCGGGATGTACTACCTCGGCTGCCACGGCGTCACGATCGGCTTCCACCGCTACTTCACCCACGGTTCGTTCAAGGCGAAGCGTCCGCTCCGTATCGCCCTGGCCGTCGCGGGTTCGATGGCGGTGGAGGGTCCGGTGGTGCGCTGGGTGGCCGACCACCGCAAGCACCACCGCTTCTCCGACGCCGAGGGCGACCCGCATTCGCCGTGGCGGTTCGGAGAGACCCTTCCGGCTCTGATGAAGGGCCTGTGGTGGGCCCACATCGGCTGGATGTTCAACGAGGAGCAGACGCCGCAGCACAAGTACGCCCCCGACCTGGTCAGGGACCCCGCCATCCGTGCCGTCTCGCGTCACTTCCTCACCTTCACGATCATTTCGCTGGCGATCCCGCCGCTGGTCGGCGGCCTGGTGACGATGTCGTGGTGGGGTGCGTTCACCGGGTTCTTCTGGGGTTCGCTGGTCCGGGTCGCGCTGCTGCACCACGTGACCTGGTCGATCAACTCGATCTGCCACGCGGTGGGCAAGCGGCCCTTCAAGTCCCGTGACAGGTCCGGGAACGTGTGGTGGCTGGCGGTGCTGTCGTGCGGTGAGTCGTGGCACAACCTGCACCATGCGGACCCGACGAGCGCTCGGCACGGGGTGATGCGGGGCCAGATCGATTCGAGCGCCCGGCTGATCCGCTGGTTCGAGAAGCTGGGCTGGGCGTACGACGTGCGGTGGCCCGATGCTTCACGTATCGACTCCCGGCGCAGGACCGTGGACGCCGACCCGGCATGATTGACGACGTGGCGACCGACGGAAGCACCAGCGGCGAGAAGAGCAGGCCTGCCCCCACCCGCCGGACCCGGCGGGTCCGGATGACCGGCAAGGAGCGCCGCGAACAGCTTCTGGACATCGGGCGCACCCTTTTCGCCGACAAGGGCTTCGAGGGCACCTCCGTCGAGGAGATCGCGGCGCGTGCCGGGGTCTCCAAACCGGTGGTCTACGAGCACTTCGGCGGCAAGGAGGGCCTGTACGCCGTCGTGGTGGACCGCGAGATGCGCCAGCTGCTGGATCTGGTCACCGGCGCTCTCACGGCGGGTCACCCGCGTGAGCTGCTGGAGCAGGCGGCGTTCGCGCTGCTCGACTACATCGAGACGTACACGGACGGCTTCCGGATCCTCGTCCGCGACTCCCCGGTCGCGCAGTCCACGGGCACGTTCGCGTCGCTGATCAGTGATATCGCCACGCAGGTCGAGGACATCCTGGGCCTGGAGTTCAAGGCCCGGGGCTTCGACCCGAAGCTGGCCCCGCTGTACGCGCAGGCGCTGGTCGGCATGGTGGCGCTGACCGGCCAGTGGTGGCTGGACGTCCGTAAGCCGAAGAAGGCGGAGGTCGCGGCCCATCTGGTGAATCTGGCGTGGCACGGGCTGGAGAACCTGGAGTCGAAGCCGCGGCTGATCGGCCACCGCAAGAGCTGATCGGCCCCGCCGTCGAGTGATCACCCGTTGTGATGACGCCTGCGGATTCCCGGCCGTAGTGTGGTCGGCAGGGCACAGAATCCCGTCCATGGGAGGAACCATGACCGCCGAGCCGACCACCGCGCACAGTTCCCGCTGGCCGGTGCCCCCGCAGGACGGATACACCGTGGACGACCTGTTCACGCTGCCCGATCTCCCGCCGCACACGGAATTGCTCGACGGGAGCTTGATCTTTGTGAGTCCGCAGCGACGTTTCCATTCCAAGACCATTGACTTGCTGATGAATGGTCTGCGCAGCAGCGTTCCGGTTGACCTGAAGGTCGAGCGTGAGATGACCGTTGTGCTGGACCGGCGCAATGGCCCCGAACCCGACGTGTCCGTTGTTCGCGCGGCAGCCGCCACCGGTCTTGAGCAGACGCGTTTCCAGGCTGCCGACGTCGTCCTCGCGGTCGAGGTGGTCTCCCCCGACTCCGAGGCACGCGACCGCGAGACCAAGCCGCACAAGTACGCGACCGCCGGGATCGAGCACTTCTGGCTGGTCGAGATGACCGGCACCGACCAGCACCCGGTGGTGCGGGTGTACGAGTTGGACCCGGTGACGAAGGCGTACGCGCTGACCGGAATCCATCACGACCGGCTGAAGACGGGTGTGCCGTTCTCCGTCGACATCGACATCTCGGCGGAGGCCCTGGCCGCGCTGTGACGGTCGGCCGGGCCGCTCAACCGGCGGTGCGGGCGACGGCGAAGATCCGGCGGAACGGGAAGACCGTGCCGTGCGGGCCTGCCGGGTAGGCGGTGCGCAGCAGGTCGCGGTATTCGGCGACGAAGGCGTTCCGGGCCCCGGGTTCGTCGGCCAGAGCGGTCAGGACGGGGCGCAGGCCGGTGCCTTTCACCCAGTCGAGGACCGGGTCCTCGCCTTCCAGGAGGTGCAGGTACGTGGTCTCCCAGACGTCCACGGTGCGTCCGGGTGCGGTCAGGCGTTCCAGGTAGTCGGCCGGTTCGAGCACGGCGTCGCCGTGGCGGAGCAGCCCGTCGAGGCGGGCGCGCCAGCGCGGGGAGCCGGCCAGTTCGCGCATGAGGACGTGACTCGGTGCGTCGAAGTTGCCGGGGACCTGGAAGGCGAGGGTTCCGCCGGGGGTGAGGGCGTCCAGCCAGTGGGGGAAGCGGTCGGCGTGGCCGGGGACCCATTGGAGCAGGGCGTTGGAGACGATCAGGTCGTACGTCTCGTCGGGCGTCCAGGTCGCGGCGTCGGCCTCGGCGAAGTCCAGCCGGGGTCCCGCGTGGGCGTGGGCGCGCTCCAGCATCTCGGGGGAGCTGTCGTAGCCGGTGATACGAGCCTGCGGCCGGCGCCGGGCCAGCAGGGCGGTGACGTTGCCGGCGCCGCAGCCCAGGTCGGCGATCCGGGGGGCGTCGTCGTGGGGCAGGGGTCCGATGCGGGCCAGGAGGTCGTGGAAGGGGCGGGTGCGGTGGTCCGCGTGGCGCAGGTACTGCTGCGGATCCCAGGTGGGTGCGGTCATGGGGTCAGGATCGACCCCCAATTATCTTGATGTCAAGACACTTGAATTCAAGAGACTTCATGTCGAGGGACCATCTACACTGATCGACATGGAGGACGAGGTCGACCGACTGGTCGCTGCATGGCGCCGCGAGCGCCCCGACCTCGACGTGGAACCACTCGAGGTACTGAGCCGCGTCTCCCGCCTGGCCCGCCACCTCGACCGGGCGCGCAGGATCGCCTTCGCGGAGCACAACCTGGAGCCCTGGGAGTTCGACGTCCTTACGTCGCTGCGCCGCGCGGGCGCCCCCTACCAGCTCTCCCCCGGCCAGCTCCTCACCCAGACCCTGGTCACCTCCGGCACGATGACCAACCGCATCGACCGGCTGACCAAGAAGAACCTCGTCGAGCGGCTGCCCGATCCGAGCGACCGGCGCGGCGTCCTCGTACGGCTGACCGCGGAGGGCCGCGACAAGGCCGACCAGTCACTCGCCGGCCTGCTCGACCAGGAGCGGGCCATCCTGGCCGAACTCTCCCGTGGGCAGCGCGGTGAACTGGCGAACCTGCTACGCCAGTTGACCGCCCCGTTCGACAACGTCCCCGGTTAGCGCGGCCGGACCCACCCCGGCCCGCCTGGCCAGGGCCACGGCAGCCAGCGTCGAGTGCACGCCCAGCTTCCCCAGCACGTTCTGCATGTGCGTACGCACCGTGTGCGGGGAGAGGAAGAGCCGCTCCGCGACCGCCTTGCGGCCCAGACCCGCCACCATGCACCGCAGCACCTCGCGCTCGCGCGGCGTCAGCGACTCCACCAGCTGCTCGCTCTCGGTCCGGTGCTTGCGCGCCGTGGTCAACTCCCGCAGGACGCCCGTCAGCAGCGCGGCGGGCAGATGCGTCTCGTCCCGCAGCACGCCCCGTATGACCGTCAGCAGGCGCTGCAGCGAGCAGTCCTTGGCGACCCAGCCCGACGCTCCGGCCTGCAGCGCGAGCGCCGCCCTGCGCGGGTCGTCCTTCTCGGCGAGCACCACCGTGCGGACCGTCGGCTGACCCGAACGCACCCCGGCCACCAGCGAGATGCCGTCCACCGGAGCGGTCCCGTTCGGTCCGCTGTCCGGTACGGGCACGGCTCGGGCGCCGCCCGTGGCCAGGATGCCCAGCTCGGCGTCGATCAGCATCACGTCGTAGCGGCGCCCCTCGGCGGCAGCGCGCTCCAGGCATCGCAGTGCGGCGGGACCACTGCCCGCGGCCGACACGTCGACGTCCGGCTCGGCGGCGAGGGCCGCCGCGAGGGACTCGGCAAAGATGCGGTGGTCGTCGACCACCAGGACTCGGATACGAGCCACGGCCACCCCCATGCTGCGTCAGCTCCTGGGGTGCCCCTGTGCGGCCTCCCCGACGGGGACGGACCTCGGCGGATACGACGCCCGGGACACAGAGGGTGAGCAGCCGTTCCACGGCCGCCGCCGTGTCCGACCGCCACCCGCCCCGGGCGTCGTATCCGACTGTCTCGTCCCCTGAATCAGCACCGGCCCCCACCGGTGCTGTGCATCAGCGTACGGCGGGCGGTCGACGGCGGAAGGCAATTCACAGAACTGACTGTCCAAGGTGTTTAGGGTGTGCTTCATGTTCCGTCTTGAGACAGAAGTAGACAAGGAACGTCGCATTCTGCTGGGCCGACGGCTGCACGACGACAACTGGGACGGATCACCTCACCTGCGATCCCTCGCCGGCACCTCCGCCGAGCACGAACTCCCTTTGGAGGTATGGCTCCTGGACGGGCAGGGAACCCTCGCCGGCGGGCTGAGCGGGCGGACCTGGGCCCACTGGCTCCATGTGGACCTGCTCTGGGTGGACGCCGGCCACCGCGGCCGGGGCCTGGGGGCGCGGCTGCTCACCGAGGCGGAGCGCCTCGCCCACGAGGGCCGGGCCTGTACCCGCTCCCGGCTGGAGACCTGGGACTTCCAGGCCCCCGCCTTCTACCGGAAGCAGGGGTACGAGGTGGTCGGCGAGGTCGAGAACTACCCGCCTGGAGTGACCGAGTTCATCCTGGTCAAGCAGCTGGACCGACCCGTCGGGCGCCCGCCGAGGGAACGGCGGGGAAGACGCCTGGGGTGGCGTAGCCGGCCGAAGTGAAGGCCTCCAGAACGGACTTGGTGACCATGTCCGCCGCGGCCTCCTCCACCAGCACGATCGCGGAACCGCCGAAGCCGCCCCCGGTCATCCTGGCCCCGAGTGCCCCGGCCCCGTTCGCCGCCGAGACCACCAGGTCCAGCTCCGGGCAGGAGACGCGCAGATCGTCGCGGAGCGAGACGTGCCCCTCGTTGAGCACCGGGCCCGCCGCGCGCACCTCCCCCGCGTCGAGCAGCGCGATGACCTGCTCCACACGGTGGTTGTCGCTCACCACATGGCGGACGTAGCGCACGACCGACTCGTCCTCGCCCGCTGCCTCCAGCGCCGCCAGTGCGGCACCGAGGCCCTCGAACGGGAGATCGCGCAGGGTGCCGATGCCGAGGGCGCGCGCCCCCGCCTCGCAGCCGGCCCGCCGCTCCGCGTACGCCCCGTCACCCAGGGCGTGCTTGACCCGGGTGTCGACGACCAGGAGCTGCAGCCCGTGCGCGGCCAGGTCGAAGGGGACCTGGCGCTGGGTGAGGTCGCGGGTGTCGAGGTGCAGCGCGTGACCCTCGGTGCAGCAGGCCGAGGCCATCTGGTCCATGACCCCGCAGGGCACGCCGACGAAGGCGTTCTCGGCGCGCTGGCCGAGCACCGCGAGCTCCGCGGCGCCGAGACCCAGGCCGAAGAGATCGTTCAGCGCGAGGGCGGTGACCACTTCGAGGGCGGCGGACGAGGAGAGTCCGGCACCGACCGGGACGGTGGAGGTGAGCTGGATGTCCGCGCCGGTGACGGCGTGGCCGGCCTCGCGCAGGGCCCAGACCACGCCGGCCGGGTAGGCCGCCCAGCCGTGGCCCGAGTGCGGGGTCAGTCCGTCGACCCGCAGCGACACCACCCCGCCCGGCACGTCGGTGGAGTGCAGGCGCAGTTCACCGTCGGTGCGGCGGGCCACGGCGGCGCGGGCGGCGTGCGGAAGGGCGAGCGGCATGACGAAGCCGTCGTTGAAGTCGGTGTACTCACCGATCAGGTTCACTCGTCCGGGCGCTGCCCAGATTCCCTCCGGGGCTCTCCCGTACAGCTCGGTGAAGGAGGCGGCCAGAGCGCTGTCGTTCAGGGGCTCGGTCATGGGGTGGTGGGCTCCTCTCGGCGGGCGAACGTCCAGGCGTCGGCGACGATTCCGGCCAGGTCGGCGCGGGACGGCTGCCAGCCGAGCCGCTCCCTGGCGGTGGTGGCGGAGGCGACGAGGACGGCGGGGTCGCCGCCGCGCCGGGGGGCCGGGGTCTCGGGGACCGGGTGGCCGGTGACCTGCCGGACGGTCTCGATGACCTCCCGTACGGAGAAGCCGTTGCCGTTGCCGAGGTTGCAGATCAGGTGCTCGCCCGCGGTGGCCGCGTCCAGCGCGAGCAGGTGGGCGTCGGCGAGGTCGGCGACGTGGATGTAGTCCCGTACGCAGGTGCCGTCCGGGGTCGGGTAGTCGTCCCCGTACACGGAGATCGACTCGCGCTGCCCGAGCGCGACCTGGAGGACCAGGGGGATCAGGTGCGACTCGGGGCTGTGGCGCTCGCCGATGCCGCCGTAGGCCCCGGCGACGTTGAAGTAGCGCAGGGAGACGGCGGCCAGGCCGTGTGCGGCCGCCTCGCCGGTGATCATGTGGTCGACGGCGAGCTTGGAGGCGCCGTACGGGCTGGTGGGCGCGGTCGGGTCGGACTCCGTGATGGGGCTGGAGACGGGCTCTCCGTAGGTCGCCGCGGTGGAGGAGAAGACCAGGGTCCGCACCTCTGCGTCGCGCATCGCGGCGAGCAGCGCGGTGGTGCCGCCGACGTTGTTCACCCAGTACTTCTCCGGGTTGACGACGGACTCGCCGACCTGGGAGTACGCGGCGAAGTGCAGCACCCCGGCGTAGGAGGAGTCCAGCCATTCGGCGGCGTCCTGGATGCGGCCCTCGATGAACTCGGCGCCCTCGGGCACCCCCTCACGGAAGCCGGTCGACAGGTCGTCGAGGACGGTCACGGTGTGACCTGCCTCCAGCAGATGCGCGGCGACGACGCTGCCGACGTATCCCGCGCCGCCCGTCACCAGGTACTTCTTACCGGGGTTGCTCACTCGCTCGCTACCTCTCGCAGTCGCTGGGCCGCGGCCTCCGGCGGCACATCGTTGATGAACACGCTCATGCCGGACTCGGAGCCCGCGAGGAACTTCAGCTTGCCGGACGTGCGCCGGATGGTGAAAAGCTCCAGGTGCAGCCCGAAATCCTCCCGTCCGTGGATCCCGAACGGGGCCTGGTGCCAGGCGGAGATGTACGGGGTCGGCGGCTCCCCGGGGCCGAAGATCCGGTCGAATCGCCTCAAGAGTTCCAGATAGATCTGTGGGAACTCTGTGCGGGCGTCGTCGTCGAGCTCCCGCAGGTCGGGAACGCGGCGGCGTGGGTGCAGGTGGACCTCGTAGGGCCAGTGCGCCGCGTACGGCACGAAGGCGACCCAGTGCTCCCCCTCCAGGACGACTCGGGTGCCGTCGGCCAGCTCGCGGGCGACGACGTCGTCGAAGAGGTTGCGGCCGGTCTCCGCGCGGTGGGTCTGCGTCGAGCGCATCATCAGCTCGGTGCGCGGGGTGACGAAGGGGTAGCCGTAGATCTGCCCGTGCGGGTGGCCGAGCGTCACGCCGATCTCGGCGCCCCGGTTCTCGAAGCAGAACACCTGCGTGACCTGCGGGTGTTCGGCCAGCTCGGCGGTGCGGTCGGTCCATGCCTCCAGGACCAGGGCGGCCTGTTCCTCGGTGAGTCCGGCGAAGGACACGTCGTGGTCGGAGGTGAAGCAGACGACCTCGCATCGGCCGGAGTCACCGGCGAGCGAGGGGAAGCGGTTCTCGAAGACGGCGACGTCGTAGTGGTCGTCGGGGATCTCGCTCAGCCGGCCGTCCCGCGAAGGGCAGAGCGGGCACTCGTCGGCCGGCGGGTGGTACGTACGCCCCTGCCGGTGCGAGGCGATGGCCACCGAGTCGCCGAGCAGCGCGTCGCGACGGATCTCCGACGACGTCGAGACGGCGTCCAGCGGCCGCAGGTCCACGGCGTCGCGGACGGTGTCGTCCGCGGCGTCGTAGTAGATCAGCTCACGGCCGTCGGCGAGGGTCGTAACCGTCTTCTTCACCAGGCTCCTCAAGGTAACCGCCCTCCAACAGAATCGCACATAACAAATCACAAGCCAACAGGCGAGTCAATGCCGCCAGTTTCTGTGATGTCGCTAGGTGTTGATGCCGCCAGACCCGGACATTCCGCCCCGCCCGATCACGATCAAACAAAGAACGCCACTCAAACTGTTCAGTTTCTGAACACAAAGGCGTAGGTTCCGACGGGTTCAGTTCGGCAACGAAGCGAGTACCCCCCATGCAATATCTGGCCGAAGGGCTCCGGCTCCCCACGAACGGGCTCGATTACACAATCCTGGCGATCTACTTCGTCGTGGTGCTCGGCATCGGCTTCGCCGCCCGGGCCAGTGTGAAAACGAGCCTCGACTTCTTCCTCTCCGGACGGTCACTGCCCGCCTGGGTGACCGGTCTGGCCTTCGTCGCGGCGAATCTCGGGGCCACCGAGATCCTCGGCATGGCGGCGACCGGCGCGCAGTACGGTGTCGCGGTCGTCCACTGGTACTGGATCGGCGCCATCCCGGCCATGGTCTTCCTCGGCCTGGTGATGATGCCCTTCTACTACCGGTCGAAGGTCCGATCCGTACCCGAGTACCTGCTCCAGCGCTTCGACAGGTCGGCGCACCTGCTGAGTTCCATACTCTTCGCCTTCGCGGCGATCCTGATCGCGGGCGTGAACCTCTACGCCCTGTCGATCGTCGTGGAGGCGCTGCTGGGCTGGGACCGCGGGGTCGCGATCGTCGTCGCCGGCGTGTTCGTCCTGCTCTACATCACCATCGGCGGTCTCTCCTCGGCGATCTACAACGAGGTGCTGCAGTTCTTCGTCATCCTCGCCGCGCTGATCCCGCTCACCCTGCTCGGCCTCAAGCGCGTCGGCGGCTGGGACGGGCTGACCGGGTCACTGGAGAAGAGCCACGGCGGGGACTTCCTCTCCGCCTGGGGCGGTACGGGCATCGGTGACGCCAACCCGCTCGGCGCCAACTGGCTGACGATCATCCTCGGCCTCGGCTTCGTGCTCTCCTTCGGCTACTGGACCACCAACTTCGCCGAGGTGCAGCGCGCCCTGTCGGCCAAGAACCTCTCGGCGGCCAAGCGCACCCCGCTCATCGCCGCGTACCCGAAGATCTTCATCGTCTTCGCCGTGATGATCCCGGGCCTGGTCGCCGCCGCCGTCTTCCCGGAGATCGGTACGCCCGGTTCGGACCTGACGTACAACGACGCCATCCCGCTGCTGATGCGGGAGCTCCTGCCCAACGGTGTGCTCGGCATCGCGGTGACCGGTCTGCTGGCCGCGTTCATGGCCGGGATGGCCGCCAACGTGTCCTCGTTCAACACGGTGTTCACGACGGACATCTGGGCGCGGTACGTGGTCAAGGACAAGCCCGACGCGTACTACCTGCGCTTCGGCCGGGTGATCACCGCGGTGGGTGTGCTGGCCTCCATCGGCACGGCGTTCATCGCCGCCGGCTTCTCCAACATCATGACGTACCTGCAGACGCTGTTCTCGTTCTTCAACGTTCCGATGTTCGTGGTCTTCATCATCGGAATGTTCTGGAAGCGCGCCTCGATGAAGTCCGGTGTCTGGGGCCTCGTCGCGGGCACGACGGCCGCGATGGTCAACTACTTCGTCATCTACAAGCAGGGCATCATCGACATCCCGACCGACCAGGGCGCCAACTTCGTCTCCGCGATCGTCGGATTCGTCGCCGGTGCGGTCGTCATGGTCGCCGTCACGCTCTTCACGGCGCCCAAGCCGGAGGCCGAACTGGCCGGTCTGGTGTACGGCACCGAGCCCCCCGACGCGGACGAGGTCCCGGAGGAGGGCGACAGCGCCTGGTACCGCAGTCCCGCTCTCCTGGGCTGGGGCGCGATCGTCCTCGCCGCCCTGTGCTACCTGCCCTACTCGCTCTGATCGGAGGCACTCACCATGTCCGACCTGCACAAGGAAGTCTCCGAGCTGGAGCGCAAGTCCGCGACCGCGGCCCGGCTCTTCGACATCCGGCGGATCATCGGCGGTCTCTTCGTGGTCTACGGATTGATCGTCACCATCGCCGGCGTCAACCCGTCCGAGGCCGACCTGAAGAAGGCCGAGGGCGTCCACATCAACCTCTGGACCGGCCTGGCCATGCTGGCCCTCGGGATCTTCTTCCTGGCCTGGATGAAGCTGCGTCCGGCCCAGGTGCCGGACGAGGCCCCCGGTACGCCGGAGAGCTGACCGCGACACCCTTGCGGGGGCCGGACCGTCATGCGTTCACGCGAGGCCGTCCGGCCCCTGCGGCATTCCCGCCGTCGCCCGGTCCAGCAGTCCGGTACGGGCCGCGAGCGCCGCGGCCTCCAGCCGGGAGCCGACGCCCAGCTTCATCAGGACCCGCTGCACATGCGTGCGCGCGGTGCTCGGCGCGATCCCCATCCCGGCCGCGATCAGCCGGGTGTCCTCGCCCTCGGCGACCCGCACCAGCACCTCGACCTCGCGCGGGGTGAGCATCTGCAGCAGCCGCTGCCCCTCGTCGTCCGGCTGGACCGCCGGGTGGAGCAGCTCGGCGAACGCGCCCCGCAGGAGCTGCGGGACGACCGCGGCCTCCCCCGCACGGGCCTTGATCATCGCGCGCTCGACGCCTTCTATGCGTTCGTCGTGGCGGACGTAGCCGACGGCCCCGGCGGCGAAGGCCGCCGCGATCCCGCGCGGGCTCGGCACCGGGCCGAGCACCACGACGGCCACCTGCGGGCGCTCCCGCCCGATCCGCACGATCGGGTCGAAGGTGCCCGGTTCGGCAGGTGTCGCCGTACCGAACAGGCAGACCTCCGGTGCCCTGCTGACCACCAGTTCGGCGGCCCCGGACGTCGGCGCCGCTGCCGCGAGCACCCGGTGCCCGCGCAGTTTCAGCGCCGAGGCCAGCGCCTCGGCGAGCAGACGGTGATCATCGATCACCATGAGCCGCACGCCCATCGAGCAACCCCCATGTACCGCTGTATAGCCCTCGATCAGGCCCCCCGGCCCTCTGACCCGGCAAGCTACACGCTTGTTCGACGTGGCGCGCCCCTTAGAGGGCAGAAGCCCCCCAGAATGCCGAATTCTGCGTCATTCAGGGCTACTTGCCGGACGAAAACGATCGGCCCTGCCGGCTGAATGATCAACCGACAGGGCCGCTGCTCACCCGAGGACGGGTCAGCCGGTGGTGAAGCTGACGACGAGGTACTGCTTGTCGTCCAGCGTGCTCTGGCGGGGCTCACTGATCATCTTCTCGGAGATGAACAGCCGGCCCTTGTCGTAGATGTACTCGGCGTAGTACCCGCTGAACCCGGTCTCCGCGTCGCGCACCGCCTCGTCGCTCGGGTTCTCCATCAGCACGGTCTGCTTGAAGGTGGAACCGTCGATGGAGACGATCTGGCCACCCTTGTCGTACGGGGGCTCCTTGTAGGCGATGACGTTGGTGCCGTCCATGCGCAGCGGGGTCAGCGTGTACCGGTCGCCCGCGTCCGCCTTGCCGCCGACGAGCTTGCCGGTGGCCAGGTCGAAGGCGACGATCTCGTTCGTGTCGCCGTACTCGCCGCCGCCCTCGTGCTCCTCGGTCGGCACGTAGAGCCTGTTGCCGCCGACGGCCAGGGACTGGCACGTCTCGACCTCGGTGGAGCCGCAGCGTCCGGCGTACTGGTCCGCGTCGGCCGAGATCCGGACGATCAGCTTGCCGGTGGCCGCGTTGATCGAGAAGAAGTCCGAGATGCCGCTGCCGTCACCGGCGGTGTCGCCGACATCGGCCGCGACGACGAGCGGCTTGGTGGAGACGATGCTCGCGTACTCCACACCGGCCGGCATGTTGTACGAGGACAGGGGGGCACCGGTGGTCGGGTTCAGCGCCTGGATGGTGAGCTGCGGGGCGTCGTAGGTACCGCACTTGCGGACCACGGCGAGGGCCTCGCCGCCGCCGTACCCCTTGTCGTAGCAGCCGTTGGTGTCGGTCTTCGGCCTCCACAGCTCCGCGCCGGTGGCGAGGTTGAACGCCGCGCCGCCGCTGGTGCCGCCCGCGGCGACCGTCGTTCCGCTGAGCGTGACCTCGCTGAACCTGATGGGCTCGTCACCGCTGGAGCTGGAGGTGACCGACTTGCTCCACATCAGCTTGCCGGTGTTCAGATCGAGGGCGCCGACCTGGTTGCACGAGGGGTACTTGTCCGCCTTGGTCGGCTTGCCCTCCTCGAAGACGATGGCCGTCTTGTAGTCCTTGCTCATGTGCCGGGAGGCGGCGCAGAGCTGGCCGGGCAGCGGAATGGACCAGAGCTTGGTGCCCTTGGCCGGGTCGTAGCCGACGATCTCGTACACACCGGTCTTCACGAACGCCTTGTCGGTGAGCCAGGAGCCCGTGACCGTGGTGGTGTCCGTGACCTTCGGCTGGGGAAGCTGGAAGCCGACCTTGGACTTGATGTCGGCCGGTGCCTTCTCGCTGCCGCCGCCGAGTCCGCTGCCTTCGCCGCCCTTGCCCTCGCCGCCGTTGGTGCCGGCCGAGGACGCCTCGTCCTTCTTGCCGCCGTCGTCACCGCTGCTGGAGGCGTAGATGACGCCGCCGCCGACGATCAGCACCACCGCGACGACCGCCGCGACGATGATCTGCATCTGGGTGTTGAACTTCTTGCCGCCGTTGCCGCCCGGCTGCGGTGCCAGGTACTGCGGCTGCATCGGGGCGGTCGGGTAGCCGTATCCCTGCTGCGGGGGCATGCCGGGCTGTCCGGGCGGCGGTCCCTGCGGGAAGCCGTACCCGGGCTGTCCCGGCGGCGGGGCCTGCGGGAAGCCGTACCCGGGCTGTCCCGGCGGCGGGGCCTGCGGGTATCCGTACGCCGGGTTCTGCGGCGGCTGTCCGGGCGGTGTCTGGGGGGTGCCGTAGCCACCGCCGGGCGGGGGCGGCGGGCTTCCGTAACCACCCGCGGGCGGGGTCGGCGGTGCGGCCGGAGGCTGCTTGGAGAAGCCGTCGGAGGGCGGCGGCGTCGGCGCGGCGAATCCGCCGGGAGGCGGGTCCTGCGGGGCGCCGAATCCGCCCTGGGGCGGATCGTTGGGCGGGGGCGGCTGCGTCATGGCGTACGTACCTCTGAGGAGTCTGTGGGGAGGGGGCTGCGGGTGCGGCGGGAGGGCCGGGTCCCTCGGATGCCGTCGTGATCCGTCACTTGCCGAAGGCCATCATCGTCTTCTGGGCCTTCTCCTCCTCGTCGTTCGAGGCGCTGACGCGTCCGCTGACGATGAAGGAACGGCCGCCCGCGTAAGCGATCTTCGACGTGAAGAAGGAACTTTCGATCCGGGTGGTCGAGTCCGGGTGCTGCAGAACCACCTTGGGCGCGCCGCCGGCCGGTGCGAGCGTCGCTATCGCCCCGCCCTTGTCGTACGTGGCCTCCAGGTAGAGCAGCACGTTGCCGCCCTCCATGCGCAGCGGCTTCATGACGCGCTCGGCAGGAGCCGCCGCCTTCCACTTGGGCTTGCCGGTGTTCAGGTTGAACGCGACGACCTTGTTGGTGCGGCTCGTGCCGCTGGTGTCGTCCTCGGTCGCCATGTAGAAGGTGTTGGCGTCGGCCGCGACACCGGTGCAGCCCTCGAGCTGCTCACCGAAGATCGCGAAGTCGTGGCCGCAGTCGACCGAGAACTTGTCCTCCTTGTCCCCGACCAGCTGGGAACGGAGCGTGCCGTTCTCCTTGATGGCGAGGATGGACCACTTCTTCTCCTCGCGCTTGGTCAGCGAGACGACGAGCGGGCTCACCGAGTAGACCTTGTCGACCTCCCAGCCGCGCTGGGGCTTGTACGTCCACTTGGGCTTCCCGGTGGCCGGGTCGATCTCCTGGACCTGGTGCTGCGGGTTGTCCAGGTCCTCGGTGCGGCAGCTGGACGCCGCGATCAGCTTGGCCCCGCCGGCGAACGCGAACGGCTGGCAGTTGCCCGCCTGCTTGCCGAACAGCTCCTTGCCGTCGCTGACCCGGTAGCCGTTGGAGTTGCTGGTGCGGCCGACGGTCACGGTGTCACCGCTGATCGCCAGGCCGATGTCGGACATCAGGTCCCAGGTGCTGTTCTTCGTGATCGCCTTCTTCCAGCCGGGCTTGCCGGTGTTGAGGTCGATCATCTGCAGGACCGAGCAGTCCGCCTTGTCCGTGGTGCCGTTCTTGACGCCGATGACGATCTTGCCGTCGGTGGTGGCCGTGCCGGGCGCCGCGCACATGTCGGCGGGCAGCGGAAGGGTCCACTTCTGCTTGCCGTCGGCGGCCGAGTAGCCGGAGACCGTGCGGTACATGCCCTTGACGACGGTGTCGCCCACGATCCACGGTCCGTATACGTCGGCGCCGTTGCGCGGGAGGTCGACGTCGTTCGTCGTCAGCCAGAGGACCTTCGCCTCACCGGGCTTGCGCCCGGCGTTCAGGTCGTCGTCGACCTCGCGGCCGTCGCCGTTGCCGTCACCCTCGTCGACGGTGGGCGAGGCGGTCGGCCCGGCGGGCCCGGTGCTCTCCTTGGCGACGGGCTTCTTGTCGTCGTCGCTGCCGCTCGCGGCGAACCAGACGCCACCGCCGACGACCAGCAGCGCGGCCACGGCCGCGCCGATGATCATCGCGGGCTTCCCCTTGAAGGGGTTGCCGCCGGAGCCGCCGGGAGCGGGCGCACCGGGGTACTGCTGCTGCGGGTAGCCGTAGCCGCCGGGCTGCGTCGGCTGGCCGTAGGGGCCCGGCTGCTGGCCGTACGGACCGGGCTGCTGGGCGTACGGGCCGGACTGCGCGCCGTACGGGCCGGGCTGCTGGGTGTACGGGCCGGGGGCCTGCGGGTAGCCGTAGCCGGGGGCGCCGGCCGGTGCCTGCGGGTAGCCGTAGCCCGCTCCGCCCGGGGGCGGCGTCTGCGGGGGAGCCGGCGGCATCTGCGGCGGGGCGGCGGGCGGCGGCGTCTGGGGCGGGGACGGCTGGTCCTGGGGCGGCCGAGGAGTTCCCTGCGGCGGCTCCTGCGGAGACCCGAAGCCTCCCTGCGGCGGTTGCTGGCTGGGCGGCTGGGTCATCAGCACGTCCCCCTTCGTGCGGTGCGGTCCGGTGCCCGGTTCGTTCTCCCCCGCGATTCCGCTGGGCTGAATTCCCCTCGGAAAGGAGCGAATCGGGCATGGCTTCCGCGGCTTTACGACAGTCGAGCGGGGCTTCTTTGTACCACCCGCAAGACATCGAACAGGGGATCGGTCCACCCCCTGTTCCCAAGGGAGAACCGGCCCGTGATGCCGTCGTTACGCGCCTGCCCGGGCCGTTCGGGGCAGGCGTCACAGACGTTGCGTCAACTTGCCCCGTCGCGGGCGCCTTTCACGGACCCTGCGCGTTTTGCGCGGTACCGCTGCGTGACGACCCGGCCCGGCACGCACACGGAACCCTCACTTGCCGAAGACCATCAGGGCCGTCTGCGCCTTCTCCTCCTCGTCCTCGTCCGAGCTGATCCGGCCCGGCAGGAGGAAGGAACGGCCCCCCGCACAGGCGGCCTTCGGCGCGAAGATCAAGGACTCCGTCGGGGCTCCCGACGCCGGGTGCTTCAGCAGCATCCTGGGCGCACCCCCGGTCGGCGCGATCAGGGCGATCCCGCCGCCCTTGCTGTACGAGGCCCTCACGTGGATCAGTACGTCGGTGCCCTCCATGCGCAGCGGCCACATGACCTGGTTGTCCGGCGCGGGCGCCTGCCACACGGTCCGGCCGGTGGCCAGGTCGAAGGCGACGACCTTGTTGGTCATGGCCTTCGCGGTGCTCAGCGACTCGGTCGACAGGTAGAGCCGCTCCTCGTCGGCCGCGGCCCCGACGCAACCGTCGAGGTTGCTGCCCGACTCCACGGACTCCTCACTGCACCTCGCGGTGTAGTTCTCGGTGCGGCCGACCAGTTGGGAGCGGTAGGTGCCGTCCTCATTCAGTACGACGACGGCCCACTGCTCGTCCTTCTTGATCGAGATGACGAGCGGGCTCGACGAGTACACGTGCGCGACCTGCCAGCCGGCCTTGACCTCGTACGTCCATTTCGCCGCTCCGGTGGCCGGGTCGACCTCCTGGACCTGCTGACGGACGGGGTCGACGGGCTCGGCCTGGCAGCTGACGGCGCCGATCATCCTGGGGCCGCTCGTGTAGGCGAACGGCTGGCAGACACCTTCCCGTTTGCCGAACAGCTTCTTGCCGTCACTGATCCGGAACGCGTCCGTGTTGCTGGTCCGTCCGAAGGTCACCGTGTCCCCGTTGACCGACATCGCGACGTGCGACAGCCCGTCCTGGATGTCGGTGCGGTCGACGGTCTTCTTCCAGCCCGCCTTGCCGGTGCGCAGGTCGATCATCTGCAGGACCGAGCACTCCGCCTCCTGCTCCGAGACGTTGCCCTCGATGCCGACGACGATCTTGCCGTCGGCGGTGGGCAGCGTCGGTGCCGCGCAGAGGTCGGTGGGCAGCTTCAGGGTCCACTTCTCGGACCCGTCGGCCACCGAATAGCCGGAGACCGAGCGGAAGATGGCCTTGACGACCGTGTCGCCCGCGAACCACGGGCCGTACTGCTCGTCCCCGTACTGCGGCAGGTCGATCCCGCTCTCCCGGATCCACAGCACCTTCGCCTCGCCGGGCTTGCGCCTGGCGTTGAGGCCGGCGGCGGTCGGAGCATCGCTCCTTCCGTCCTCCTTGCCCGTCGTGGGCGAACCGCTCGGCTTCGCGTCTCCCCCGCCCGAGACGTGCTTCTTACCGCTCCCGCCGTCGCCGCTCGTGGCGAACCAGACGCCCCCGCCGACGAGCAGCAGTACGGCGAGCACGGCCCCGATGACCGGAGCGGGCCTGCCCTTGAACGGTCCGCGACCGGACCCGGATCCGCCGGGGCCCTGCCCGGGAGGCTGCGGGTGCGGTCCGGGCTGCTGGGCGTAGGGCCCCGGCTGCTGGGCGTAGGGCCCCGGCTGCTGGGCGTACGGGCCGGGCCCGGCCCCGTACGAGCCGGGCTGCTGGGCATACGGCCCGGGCTGCTGCCCGTACGGTCCCGGCCGACCACCCGGTGCGCCCGCTGCGGGCGGGTAGCCGTACCCCGGCGGGGACGCAGATGGCGGCGTACCCGGCGAAGGGTCGTACGGTGCGCCGAAGCCCCCCTGCGGCGGTTGCTGGCCGGGCGGCTGGGTCATTCGGCACGTCCCCCTTCGAGCGGCACGGCTACCGCAAGGTCACAACGATTCGCGCGGGCCTACTTTCTACCATCAGCCCCACGCGCCCCTGCCGCCCCACCTGCACCGCGGGTTCCGCCGTGCCCCAGCGGTCAGGCCTCCTCGGCCAGTTCGAGCCAGCGCATCTCCAACACATCGCGCTCCGCGACCAGTTCACGCAGCTCTGCGTCGAGTTCGGCCACCTTCCCGAAGTCGGTGGCGTTGTCGGCGATCTGCGCGTGCAGCTTGGTCTCACGCGTCGACATCTTTTCGAGCTGGCGCTCGACCTTCTGCAGCTCCTTCTTCGCCGCACGCGCCGCCTGCGGTGAAACGGCCTCGGCCGCCGCGCCCTTCGGCGCCGAAAAGGCGGCGGCGGACGGGGTGGCCTCCTCCTCCATCCGCTGCCTGCGCTCCAGGTACTCGTCGATCCCGCGCGGCAGCATCCGCAGCGCACGGTCGCCGAGCAGGGCCATCACCTTGTCGGTGGTCCGCTCGATGAAGAACCGGTCGTGGGAGATCACGATCATCGACCCGGGCCAGCTGTCGAGGAGGTCCTCCAGCTGCGTCAGGGTCTCGATGTCCAGGTCGTTGGTGGGCTCGTCGAGGAACAGGACGTTGGGCTCGTCCATCAGCAGACGCAGGATCTGCAGCCGCCGCCGCTCGCCACCGGACAGGTCACCGACCGGGGTCCACTGCTTCTCCTTGGTGAAGCCGAACTGCTCGCAGAGCTGGCCCGCGGTCATCTCGCGGCCCTTGCCGAGGTCGACCCGGTCGCGTACCTGCTGAACCGCTTCGAGCACCCGCAGATTCGGGTTGAGCTCCGTGACCTCCTGGGAGAGGTACGCCAGTTTGACGGTCTTGCCGACGATCACCTTCCCGGCGGCCGGCTGTGCGTCGCCCTGCGTACGGGACGCCTCGGCGAGCGCCCGCAGCAGAGAGGTCTTGCCCGCGCCGTTCACCCCGACCAGGCCGATCCGGTCGCCGGGGCCGAGCTGCCAGGTGAGGTGGGTGAGCAGGGTTTTGGGTCCGGCCTGGACCGTCACGTCCTCCAGGTCGAAGACGGTCTTGCCGAGCCGGGCGTTGGCGAACTTCATCAGCGAGCTGGTGTCGCGCGGGGGCGGCACGTCGGCGATCAGCTCGTTGGCCGCCTCGATGCGGTAGCGCGGCTTGGACGTACGGGCGGGGGCGCCGCGCCGCAGCCAGGCCAGCTCCTTGCGCATCAGGTTCTGCCGCTTGCCCTCCTCGGTGGCGGCGATCCGCTCCCGCTCCGCCCGGGCGAAGACGTAGTCGCTGTAGCCGCCCTCGTACTCGTGGACCGCACCGCGCTGCACGTCCCACATGCGGGTGCAGACCTGGTCGAGGAACCACCGGTCGTGGGTGACGCAGACGAGTGCGGAGCGCCGGGCCCGCAGATGGCCGGCGAGCCAGGAGATGCCCTCGACGTCGAGGTGGTTGGTGGGCTCGTCGAGGACGATCAGGTCGGGCTCGCCGATGAGCAGCTTGGCCAGCGCGATCCGGCGCCGCTCGCCGCCGGAGAGCGGGGCGATGACGGTGTCCAGGCCGTGCTCGAAGCCCGGGAGGGCAAGCCCGCCGAAGAGGCCGGTGAGGACATCGCGGATCTTGGCGCTGCCCGCCCACTCGTGGTCGGCGAGGTCGCCGATGACCTCGTGCCGGATGGTGGCCTTCGGGTCGAGCGAGTCGTGCTGGGTGAGGACACCGAGGCGCAGCCCGCCGTTGTGGGTGACCCGGCCGGTGTCGGCGTCCTCCAGCTTGGCGAGCATCCGGATGAGCGTCGTCTTGCCGTCGCCGTTGCGGCCGACGACGCCGATCCGGTCGCCCTCGGACACCCCGAGGGATACACCGTCGAGCAGGGCACGGGTGCCGTACACCTTGCTGACCTGCTCGACATTGACCAGATTGACGGCCATTTCACTCCTGTTTCGGGGATCCCAGCGTCGGGGACCGCTCTACGTACGCTCGACGTCCCAGGGTAGTCGCCGCGGGAGGTGCGATAGCGTGCGGCGATCGATCATGGGACGGATCCCCTGGTCGGAGCGGTTCGGATCATCTCTGGGGTGGGGACTTCATGATGCGTGGTGCGGTACGGGTTCTGGTTCCGGCGGTCCTGGCGGCGGTGGCTCTGGCCGGCTGTTCGTCGTCCGGCAGCGACACGGCGGGTACCGAGCCGGTGAGCGGGAGGACGGACACGGCGGACGGCGACGGCGGCACCGATGCCGCGGAGCCCGTCGCCAAGGGCATCACCCTGGGCGTCGTCGGCTCGCCCTGCGTGCTGCCTGTCACCTTCGACCTCGCGGCGGACTGGAAGCCGAAGGCCGTCGAGATCGAGCCCGGCTCCGACCTGGCGGCGCTGGGTGAGCAGGGCACGGTCACGATGGTCTGCGAGATCGACGCGAAGCCGGCGGGGAACATCGGCTACCTCCGGGTCTGGCAGGGCAAGGCCTCCGACGGTGACCCGCAAAAGGTGCTGGAGGCTTTCGTTGCGGACGACCCCGACTCGGCCGAGGAGTCGTACACACGGACCGAGGCCGGTGACCTGGCCGCCGTCGAGGTCAGCTACACGGTGGACAGCGAGCTGCTGGACGAGCCGAAGACCGAGCGCGCCTTCGCGGTCGCCACGCCCGACGGCCCCGTCGTGGTGCACCTGGGCGGCCTGGACTCCGAGGAGCACAAGCAGATGCTCCCGGCGTACGAGCTGGCGAAGAAGACCCTGAAGCTCGGCTGACGCGGCGGGCGGCCGCCGCGGCGCCTCGTGCCGCCGCCGCCCCTACTGCCGCTGAACCGTCGCCCCCGGTGCCGGGGACACGGCGGCCCGTGCGCTGCGGCAGGTGCCCGACGTCAGCAGCGCGTCGGCCACCTTCTCCGCGGACTCCGCGTCCGCCACCAGGAACGCCGTGGTCGGCCCGGACCCCGAGACCAGCGCGGCCAGGGCGCCCACGGCGGTGCCCGCCGCCAGGGTGTCGGCCAGCGAGGGGCGCAGTGAGAGCGCGGCGGCCTGGAGGTCGTTGCTCAGGGCGCCGGCAAGTGCGGCGGTGTCCCCGGCGCGCAGCGCGTCGAGGAGCGCGGCGGACGCCGTCGGCGCGGGCACGTGCGTACCGGCGGTGAGCCGGTCGAACTCGCCGTACACCGCGGGGGTGGAGAGTCCGCCGTCGGCCACCGCGAAGACCCAGTGGAAGGTGCCACCCACGTCCACGGGGGTCAGCTGTTCACCGCGCCCGACCCCGAGCGCCGCCCCACCGACCAGGCTGAACGGCACGTCGCTGCCCAGTTCGGCGCAGATGGCGAGCAGTTCGTCCCGGGTCGATCCGGTGGACCACAGGGCGTCGCAGGCCAGCAGGGCGGCTGCCCCGTCGGCGCTGCCGCCCGCCATGCCGCCCGCGACGGGGATGTCCTTGGCGATGTGGATGTGCACATCGGGGGCGATGCCGTGCCGTTCGGCCAGGGCGATCGCGGCACGGGCGGCGAGGTTGGTGACGTCGAGCGGTACCTGGGCGGCGTCGGGGCCCGAGCAGGTGACGCGCAGGGCTTCGGCGCGGGTGACGGTGACCTCGTCGTACAGGCCGACGGCGAGGAAGACGTTGGCCAGGTCGTGGAAGCCGTCGGGGCGCGCCGCGCCCACCGCGAGCTGCGCGTTGACCTTGGCGGGGACGCGGACGGTGACGCTGTGGGTCATGCGGAGGGCTCCGGCCTGTTCTCGGCGATCGCGGCGAACTCCTCGACCGTCAGCGCCTCGCCGCGTGCCTGCGGCGAGACTCCCGCGGCGACCAGGGCGGCCTCGGCGGCGGGCGCGGAGCCCGCCCAGCCGGCGAGGGCCGCGCGCAGCGTCTTGCGGCGCTGGGCGAAGGCGGCGTCGACGACGGCGAAGACCTCGGCCCTGCTCGCCGTGGTACTGATCGGCTCGGTTCGCCGCACCAGGGAGACCAGCCCCGAGTCGACGTTCGGCGCGGGCCAGAAGACCGTGCGGCCGATGGAGCCGGCGCGCTTGACGTGGGCGTACCAGTTGGCCTTGACCGACGGCACGCCGTAGACCTTGTTGCCCGGCCCGGCGGCCAGCCTGTCGGCGACCTCGGCCTGCACCATCACGAGCGTCCGCTCGATGGTGGGGAAGCGCTCCAGCATGGTGAGCAGGACCGGTACGGCGACGTTGTACGGAAGGTTCGCGACCAGGGCGGTGGGCGCGGGGCCGGGCAGTTCCGTCACGAGCATCGCGTCCGAGTGGACCAGTGCGAAGCGGTCGACCCGCGCCGGGAGCCGGGCGGCGACCGTGGCCGGCAGGGCGCCCGCGAGCACGTCGTCGATCTCGACGGCGACGACCCGGTCGGCCGCCTCGAGCAGGGCCAGGGTCAGCGAGCCCAGGCCCGGCCCGACCTCGACCACCACGTCGTCGGGCCGCACCTCGGCGGTCCGGACGATCCTGCGGACCGTGTTGGCGTCGATGACGAAGTTCTGGCCGCGCTGCTTCGTGGGGCGTACGCCCAGTGCTGCGGCCAGCTCGCGGATGTCTGCGGGGCCCAGGAGGGCGTCGGGCTCTGTGGTGCTCACCCGTTAAGCCTACGGCCGCTGCGGGGGCCGGGGCCCGCCCCCCGCTGCCGGCCGGGTCTCGTGGTGGACGACGACCTCGTCGCCGTCGTCGAGCCCGGTGCCGGGGGCCGGTGCGACGAGGTCGCGGGCGCCGACCGTGACGCCCCGGTCGTCCAGGAGTTCACCGACGTCGTCCGCGAAGGTGTGCACGGTGCGCGGCTCGCCGTCGACGCTGAGCTCGACGGCCTTGTCCTGGGCGAGGAACGCCGAGGTGCCGCCCGCCAGGACGGCGACGACCAGGGCCTGCGTGAGAAGCCCCTGGAGGCTGTCGGGGGCGCTCCGGTGCCTGGCGGCCGCTGCCCGCCGGGCGGCGGCCCTGCGCCCGGTCGTCACGTCCGGGGCCGTCGCCTGCCGGGGCACCAGAGGTGTGTCGAGCACCGTCGGGTCGTGCACCGGCAGGACGCCCGGCCACGACCCGGCGACGATCGTCCGCTCCTCGTGGAGGGAGCGCGGCGCTGCCGGAGCCGGGACCTCCTTCGTCCGACGACCTGCGCGTGGTGCGCGATGACTGCCCTGCGAATGGCCCACGACTCTCCAGGAGTTCCGGCCGGTCGACCCGTTGCGCGGGGGATGGTAGCGGAGCTTCCCTCACTTTCCACAGTTGTATGACTGCGCAGCGTGGCGGAGGGAAGCGTCCGGGGCGCGTCAGAAATCGAACGCGCGCGCCGTGTTGTCGTAGACCGCGGCGGCCAGGGCGTCCTCGTCCGTCCCCCGGACCTCGGCCATCGCACGGAGCGTCACCGGAATGAGGTAGGGCGCGTTGGGCCGTCCGCGGTACGGGGCGGGGGTGAGGAAGGGGGCGTCCGTCTCTACGAGGACGAGCTCCGTCGGAGCGACGGCCAGCGCGTCGCGCAGCGGCTGGGCGTTCTTGAAGGTGACGTTGCCCGCGAAGGACATGAAGTACCCGGCCGCCGCGCAGATCCGGGCCATGTCGGCGTCACCGGAGTAGCAGTGGAAGACGGTCCGCTCCGGTGCGCCCGCGTCGGCGAGGATGCGCAGCACGTCCGCGTGCGCGTCGCGGTCGTGGATGACGAGGGCCTTGCCGTGCCGCTTGGCGATCTCGATGTGGGCCCGGAAGGACTCCTCCTGGGCGGCCATGCCCTCGGGGCCCGTTCGGAAGTGGTCGAGCCCGGTCTCGCCGACGCCGCGTACGTGGTCGAGGGCGGCCAGTGCGTCGATCTCGGCGAGCGCCTCGTCCAGCGCGCCCCTGCCGCCCGGCTCCCGGATCCCCTGGCGCGCCGAGCCGTCCGGGTCCCCGTGCACGATGCGCGGCGCCTCGTTGGGGTGCAGGGCGACGGAGGCGTGCACGGAGGCGTGGACCGCCGCGGTCTCGGCGGCCCAGCGCGAGCCCTTCACGTCGCAGCCGACCTGGACGACCGCGGTCACATTGACCGCCGCGGCCCGGGCCAGGCCCTCCTCGACGGTTCCGTCCTGCATGTCCAGATGGGTGTGCGAATCGGCGACCGGAACCCGGAGGGGTTCGGGCAGCGGCGGGGCTTCCGTACGGCTCATGCCCACGACTCTACGAGGGCATGAGCCCGGCCTCACCGCCGGTGGAAGGGATGCAGCAGATCGGAGAGCTGCCAGTGGTGCGTTGCCGTGCCCGGTGCCGGTACGGCGGCGGGTACGGGCTCTTCCTCGACGGTCTTCTCGGGGTGCGCGGGCTGCTGACGGAGCAGCTGCTGCACGGTGGAGACCCGGCCGGCCCGCATGATGCGGACCACATGGCCGCCGCAGTTCGTGCACGTCGGAGTGGACAGCGGCGAGGGGACGCGCTCCCCGTCCGCCTTGTACACCACGTACGTGTTGCCGGAGCCGTCCACGTGGTGCTCTATCTCGTAGGCCTGTTCCCAGCCGTACCCACACCTCATGCAGGCGAACGCGTACGCCTCGTGCACGGTGGTTGCTGCGATGTCACTCATGCCTGCTCCTCTTGTCCGCCGGACAAGCACTCCGGACAAGCACTCCGGGAGGTGCGTTCCACTCTCCAGTGGACGCCTTTCCCGGCGGCAACGCACCAGGTCTGCCGAGTGTTGGAACGCTCTTGGCCCATCCATGGACTGGGGGCCGGGTACGCGGCTCGGGCTTTACATCTCAGGTTAGTCCTTTGCCCTGCGCGTGGCCGGTCCTGGCCGCGTTCTTTGCCGCGACGACCGCATCGAACACTTCGCGCTTGGGCAGGCCCACATCGGCGGCGACCGCCGCGATGGCCTCCTTGCGCCGCTCCCCCGCCTCCTCGCGCACCTGCACCCTGCGCACCAGCTCGGCGGCGTCCAGCCCCTCGTTCCCGGTGTCGGTGGCGCCCTCGACCACGACGGTGATCTCGCCGCGCACGCCTTCGGCCGCCCACTGCGCCAGTTCGCCGAGCGGCCCGCGCTTCACTTCCTCGTACGTCTTGGTCAGCTCACGGCACACGGCGGCCCTGCGGTCCGCGCCGAACACCTCGGCCATCGCGGCCAGGGTGTCGTCGAGCCGGTGCGGTGCCTCGAAGAAGACCATCGTGCGGCGCTCCCCGGCGACCTCGCGCAGCTTCCCCAGCCGCTCGCCCGCCTTCCGGGGCAGGAAGCCCTCGAAGCAGAACCGGTCGACCGGCAGGCCGGACAGCGCGAGCGCGGTCAGCACCGCGGACGGCCCCGGTACCGCGGTGACCTTGATGTCCTTCTCCACGGCCGCGGCGACGAGCCGGTACCCGGGGTCGGAGACGGACGGCATTCCGGCGTCGGTGACCAGCAGGACACGGGCGCCGTTCACCAGCGCCTCGACGAGTTCCGGCGTACGCGCCGACTCGTTGCCCTCGAAGTAGGAGACGACACGCCCTGTCGTATGGATGCCGAGCGCCTGGGTGAGCCTGCGCAGCCTCCGGGTGTCCTCGGCGGCCACGACATCGGCCGTCTCCAGTTCGGTGGCGAGGCGTGGCGGGGCGTCCGCCACGTCGCCGATGGGGGTCCCTGCGAGCACGAGCGTTCCAGTCGTTCCAGTCACATCGGCCATCCTCCCAGCACGGGCGGCACCACTCGCACAGAAGCGTTCCCTACGATGGCGCGGTGACGAGTACTGCGCCCGAAGCCCAGCAGGGCCACGACGCCGGGAACGACGCCGGCGACCAGCCGCATTCCTGGCAGCAGCGGCTGCGCCGCTTCGGCCATTCCCCGCGGCCGGGAACGGGGCTGCGCGAGCGGCTGATTCCGCCGTACACCCGCCCGGGAGGCCAGTTCTGGGAAGTGCTCGCCGTGCCTCCGGCCCTGGCGGGCCACCTGGTCCGCTGGTCCGCCTGGGGCGGGCCGCTCCTGGTGGCGCTGGTGGCCGGGGTGCTGCGGTTCTGGAACCTGGGCAGCCCGAAGGCGGTGATATTCGACGAGACGTACTACGCCAAGGACGCCTGGGCGCTCGTCAACCAGGGGTACGAGGGCTCCTGGCCCAAGGACGTCGACAAGCTGATCCTCAAGGACCCGTCCTCGGTGGACATCCCCGTGGACCCCGGCTACGTCGTGCATCCGCCGGTCGGCAAGTGGATCATCGGTTTCGGCGAGCAGATCTTCGGGTTCACCCCGTTCGGCTGGCGGTTCATGGTGGCGCTGCTCGGCACCGTCTCGGTGCTGATGCTGTGCCGGATCGGCCGGCGGCTCTTCCG
Organism: Streptomyces sp. NBC_00887; assembly: GCF_045207585.1. Classification (NCBI taxonomy): domain Bacteria; kingdom Bacillati; phylum Actinomycetota; class Actinomycetes; order Kitasatosporales; family Streptomycetaceae; genus Streptomyces; species Streptomyces sp. NBC_00887. The sequence continues at coordinate 6,615,509 of NZ_CP108788.1, read as the reverse complement.
CTCGACGTTCCTGGGCTGTCTCGCGGGCACGCTGCTGGCCGTGGACGGGCTGCACTTCGTGATGAGCCGCACGGCTTTGCTCGACCTCGTGCTCATGTTCTTCGTGCTCGCGGCGTTCGGCTGCTTCCTCATCGACCGTGACTGGGCCCGCCGCAGGCTGGCCGCCGCGCTGCCGGTCGACGAGGACGGCGTGCTGCGCCCGGACGCCCCTGTCGCCGAAACGCTCCGCCTCGGCTGGCGGCCGTGGCGGATCACCGCAGGCGTGATGCTCGGCCTGGCCTTCGCCACGAAGTGGAACGGGCTGTACATCCTCGCCGCGTTCGGTGTGATGGCGGTGCTGTGGGACGTGGGAGCGCGGCGCACCGCGGGTGCGCAGCAGCCGTACCGGGCCGTGGTCCTGCGGGACCTGCTGCCCGCGTTCGTCTCGACGGTGCCGGTCGCGATCGGCACGTACCTCGCCTCGTGGACCGGCTGGATCGTCACGGGCAAGGGCTACTACCGCAACTGGGCGGCCACCGAGGGCAAGGGCGGCAGCTGGACCTGGCTGCCGGACTGGCTGCGCAGCCTGTGGCACTACGAGAACCAGGTGTACGAGTTCCATGTCGGCCTGACCTCCGGCCACACGTACCAGTCCAACCCGTGGAGCTGGATCGTCCTGGGCCGCCCCGTCTCGTACTTCTACGAGGAGAAGACGGGCTGCCTCACGTCGGAGACCGGCAAGTGCGCCCGCGAGGTGCTGGCGATCGGCACCCCGCTGCTGTGGTGGGCGGGGTGCGTGGCGCTGCTGTACGTGCTGTGGCGCTGGTTCTTCCGCCGCGACTGGCGCGCGGGCGCGATCGCGTGCGGTGTGGCGGCGGGCTGGGTGCCCTGGTTCTTCTACCAGGAGCGGACGATCTTCCTCTTCTACGCGGTCGTGTTCGTGCCGTTCCTGTGCCTGGCGGTGACGATGATGATCGGCGCCCTGCTGGGCCCGGCGGCCGGCACCGGGACCAAGCACGAACTGGGCCTGAGCACCGGTGATCCCACCGGCGAGCGCAGACGGACACTGGGAGCGATCGCGGCGGGCGTGCTGGTGCTGCTGATCGTCTGGAACTTCGTCTATTTCTGGCCGCTCTACACGGGGACGTCGCTTCCGGAGAACTCCTGGCGTGACCGGATGTGGCTGGACAGCTGGGTGTAACGGCCCGGCCGGGCCATGCGTGACGCCGGCCCCCTTGGCGGAGCCCCGGTACGGCAGCAGGGCCCGGACCGCGTCTCGCGGTCCGGGCCCTGCTGCGTGCGGTGCCGCCCTGCGGCGGCCGTGCGTCAGCTCTGTACGGTGTCGTCGCCGTCGTCGCCCGTCTGTCCTGCGTCCTCGGCCGCGGCTGCCTTCTCGCGCATCTTGCGCACCAGCTCCGCCTTCTGGTCGGCGGCACTCTGGCGGTCGAGGTTGCGGTGCGGGCCGTTGTTCTGCCGTTCGGCGCGGGACAGCCTCTTGCGCTGGCCGCCGCCCATGCCCACGGGGTTGTTGATGTTCTTGCTCACGGTCACGGGTTCTCCCGGTAATGATGTGGAGTGATCTACGGATTCATCGGTGGGGGACGGGCGGCGACGTACCAGGACGTCAGCGGGGACCCATCACGCTCTCACTCGTGAATCGGCGTCTGGAAGAACATGCCAAAGACGTTACCCGGTTCCGCCGACACCGCACACCAACACCTTCTCCGCCGCCCCTGGGCCCCCAGGAACGTGAGCGTGCGAACCGCGAGAGACGTACGTCTGTTTCAGGCCTCTCTCCACGGGGACATCGCTTCCGGAGAACTCCTGGCGCGACCGGACGGGGCTGGACCGTTGGACATGACGACACGAGAAAGCGCTCTCACCCAGACCGTCGCGGTCCGATAACAACCTCCTCTGCCGTCACGCCCGTCCCGTACAGTGCCGAGAACATCCCCCCTGAACACGTTCAAGGGGGACTCCTGGGGAGGGGGACTGCACAGATGCGCAGTGGAGCGAAAGTCGCCGTTGTGGGCGGGGTGTTCGTGCTGGTGGCCGGAGGACTCGGCTACGGCGCGTACAGCGTGGTGCTGGGCGGCGGCGGGGCCGACGGAACGGAGTCCGCGTCCGCGTCCTCCGAAGTGAGGACGGGACCGCCAAGCAAGTCCGAGATCGAGGAGACCGCGAAGGGTTTCCTCAAGGCATGGGCGTCCGGCGACGGGACGGCCGCCGCTCTGCTCACCAACAACCAGGACATCGCCGAGCCGCTGCTGACCGGCTACAGCGAAGAGGCCCACGTCACCAAGGCGGTGATCACCCCGGGCCCGGCCGTCGGCACGAAGGTCCCGTACACGGTGAAGGCCACGGTGTCGTACGAGGGGAAGACCAAGCCCTGGTCGTACGCCTCCGAGCTGACCGTCGTACGCGGCCTCACCACGGGCAAGGCCCTCGTCGACTGGCAGCCCACGGTGGTCCACCCCCAGCTGACCGAGGGGGCGTCGCTGAAGACCGGCGAGTCCTCGACGGCCGCGATCGAGGCCGTCGACCACAACGGCAAAGTGCTCGACAAGGAGAAGTACCCGTCGCTCGGGCCGATCCTGGACAGCCTGCGCGAGAAGTACGGCGACAGCACCGGCGGCTCTCCGGGCATCGAGACCTGGATCGAGCCCGCGGACGCGCAGCTCCCCGACACGACGCTGCTGACCCTCGCCAAGGGGAAGCCCGGCAGGCTGCGGACGACGCTCGACGCGGGCGCCCAGGCTGCGGCGGAGAAGGCGGTCAAGCAGTTCAGCGGGGCGTCGGTGGTCGCCGTGAAGCCGTCCACCGGGTCGATCCGCGCGGTGGCCAACAACCCGGCGACCGGCTTCAACGCGGCGATGCAGGGCAAGCAGGCGCCCGGCTCCACGCTGAAGATCGTGACGGCCGCGATGCTGATCGAGAAGGGGCTCGTCTCGGCGAACAGCCCGGTCGAGTGTCCGAAGGAGGCGACCTGGCAGAGCCGGACGTTCCACAACCTGGGCAACTTCGCGCTCCCGCCCACCGACACGTTCACCACCAGCTTCGCCCGTTCGTGCAACACGGCATTCATCAAACTGATCGACGACACCAAGGACGACGCCGCACTCGCCAAGGAGGCCCGTGACGTCTTCGGGATCGGCCTCGACTGGAAGACCGGCATCACGTCCGTCGACGGAAGCGTCCCCGAGGAGACCGGCGGTGCGGCGGCCGAGCAGTACATCGGCCAGGGCACCGTCCAGATGAACGCGCTCAACATGGCGTCCATCACCGCCACCGCCCGCACCGGAACGTTCCGCCAGCCCGTCATCGTGCCGCGCGACCTGGACGACCGTCAGCTCGCCGTGGCCTCCCGCTCGCTGTCGCAGAACGTCACCCGCCAGCTGAACGACATGATGCGGGCCACCGCGTCCTGGGGCACGGGCAAGGCCGCCATGGCTTCCGTCGGCGGGGACAAGGGCGCCAAGACGGGCTCGGCCGAGGTCGACGGGCAGGGCACGTCCAACAGCTGGTTCACCGGCTTCAGCAACGACCTCGCGGCCGCCGCGGTCGTCCAGTCCGGCGGTCACGGGGGCGACGCGGCCGGCCCGGTGGTGGCGGCGGTCCTGCGGGCCGGTTCCTGACCTGGGCCGCAGTCGTGGTGCCGTCCCCGCCGCGGCGGGGACGGGCCGGAACTGCCTGGTGCGGGAGCCGGGCCGTTCAGTAGCGTGCCGGGCATGAGCACATCCGACATGACCCCCACCGCGACCTCGTCCGACGCCCACCCCCGGTTCGCCGAGGCCCTGCGTGAGCTGGGTCTCGACGTCGAGGTACGCCGCTTCCCCGACGCCACCCGCACCGCGGTCGAGGCCGCCGCGGCGATCGGCTGCGAGCTCAGCCAGATCGTCAAGTCGCTGATCTTCGAGGCGGACGGCGCCCCGGTCCTCGTCCTGATGGACGGCTCGTCCCGGGTGGACGTCGAGCGCGTGCGGAGCGAGCTGGGCGCCGCAGAGGTCAAGCGGGCCGGGGCCGACCTCGTCCGGGAGACCACGGGGTACGCGATCGGCGGCGTACCGCCCTTCGGCCACGTGACGAGGACCCGGGTACTGGCCGACCGCGGCCTGCTCGACCACGCGGTGGTGTGGGCCGCGGCGGGCACCCCGCACACCGTCTTCCCGCTCGACCCGAAGCGCGTGATCGAGTTCGCGGGCGGCACGCTGGTGGACGTGCGCGAGCGGGCCGCGTGACCCCGCTGGTGGCGGCGGCCGTCCTGGCCGCCGCGATCACGCACGCCAGCTGGAACGCCATCGCCCACGCGATACGCGACCAGCTCCTGTCCTTCACCCTGATCTCCGGCGGTGGGGCGCTGATCGGGGCCCTCCTGGCCTGCTTCGTACCGTTCCCGGCAGCCGGGGCCTGGCCGTACCTGTTCCTCTCCGCGGGCCTGCACGTGGCGTACATGGTGCTGCTGATGCGGTCCTTCACGCTGGGCGACTTCGGCCAGATGTATCCGATCGCCCGGGGCACGGCCCCCCTCGTGGTGACGGTCCTGGCCGCCCTCTTCCTCGGTGAGCGCCCGGACGCCTGGGCGGCCGCAGGCGTCGCGGTGGCCTCCGCGGGGCTCGTCGGGCTGGCCCTGTGGGGGATCCGCGGTTCCGGCACGCGCCCGCACGGGCCCGCGATCCTGGCGGCCCTCGCGACGGGTCTGGCGATCGCCGGGTACACGACGGTCGACGGGGTCGGGGTGCGCGCCTCGGGGACGCCGCTCGGCTACATCGCCTGGCTGATGATCGTGCAGGGTGTGGCGATCCCGGCGTACACGTACGGGCGCCGGCGCGGTGAACTGGCCGCCCAGCTCTCCCCGTTCATGGCACGCGGACTGGTGGGCGCGGGCTTGTCGTTCGCCGCGTACGCGCTCGTCCTGTGGGCGCAGACGAAGGCCCCGCTCGCCCCGATCGCCGCACTGCGGGAGTCCTCGATCATCGTGGGGGCCGCGATAGGGACGCTGTTCTTCAAGGAACGCTTCGGCGCCCCTCGGATCGCGGCCGCCGGACTGATGGTCGTGGGCATCGGACTGATGCTGCACACGAGTTGAGCCTGCGTAGCACCGAGGGAGCGGGGCGGGGGCCTCTCAGAACTTCCCCGACTGCTCCTCGGTGCGGTGGCCCAGCTCCCTCCGGAACTCCGCGAGGAAGCGCACGCTGAGCGGCGGCCACCCCCAGAAGTCGAACGCGAGCGCGCCGAGGTCGAATCCGGACCCGAAGTCCCACTCGGTGACCGGCGAGGAGACTCCGCAGGCGGAGCAGGGCGCCGTGCCCTCGCCGGTCTCCTTCCAGGTCCTGATGCCGTCCCGGAACGGCTGCCAGACCTCCTCGTCCGGCTCGAACTCCTCGGGGTAGTCGATGACCACGGTCCTCGTCCCGCACCGGGGGCAGGTGGCCGAGTCCGCGGTGTCCGCGCCCTGTCCGCCGACGTGGTGGTCCCGGCCGACGATGACCGCCACCGGGGCGGGGATCCACGTCGGGTCGGAGGCGTCGGCCACGGCCCGCGCCCAGTCGGGGCCGGGGACATGGCCCAGGTCCACGTTCAGGCTGTACATCGCGTCACCGGACAGCTCACGGGTGATCACCCCCTGGCCGACCATCCAGTCGACCATCCGCGCGGCGAGCGGCCCGGCCTCCTCGCCGGTCGCCTCCAGATCGACGATCCGCTCGAAGAAGTCACCCATCGACGTCACCCCGTGTCCTCGGCACCGCTTCCTCCAGGGCCGGTCACTCTGTCACACGGGTCCGACAACCGCGTCCCGTGCCGGTAGTTCGACGACCACCTCGTCGTCCTCGACGGCGTCCGTCGGCCGGAAACCGAGAGAGGTGTAGAGCGCTGCGGCGGCGGTGTTGCCGGGGGCGTACGACAGCCGGACGACCTCGCAGCCGTCCTGCTCCGCGAGCCAGGCCGTGAGCGTGCGCATGACCGCGCGCCCGATGCCCCTGCCCTGCTCGGGGCCGTCGATCAGCATGCCGCCGATCCAGTAGGAGCCGTCGTCGTCCCGGGCCCACATCACATGCCCGAGCGCCAGGTCGTCGGCGTGGACGGCCAGCGAGTTCCAGGTGTCCTCGCGCATCGACAGCAGGAGGTACCGGGCCGCCAGCGCGGGGACGTGGTCGCGCTGGCTGTCCAGGGGGGCGACATCGGCGACCGCACGCCAGTTGTCGCTGTCCACCTCGCGCAGAGTGACGCGCCGGCCGGTCCGGTCCGAGAATCCGTGATCAATCATCGAGGGAGGGTAGGCCGTGGTTCTCCGCCCGGGCCAGCGGTTTCCCCGTCCTGTGACAGCGCGTTGCGGAAACCCGTGTTGACCGCCAGGAGTCCGCCGTCCACCCGCAGCGTCGTCCCCGTGATCCAGGACGCGTCACGGGAGGCGAGGAAGGCGACGGCGGACGCGATGTCGTCCGGGGCGCCGAGCCGGCCGAGCGGGTAGAGGGCGCTCGCCCGCTCCAGTTCGGCGTCGCGGCCCGCCCAGGCCTCCGTACGGATCGTGCCGGGGGCGATGAGGTTGACGCGCACCCCGCGCGGGCCCGCGTGGCCGGCGAGGGTGCGGGTCAGGCTCGCCAGGCCCGCCTTGGCGGCGCTGTAGGCGTGGCCGCCGAAGTCCTGTTCCCCGTTGACCGAGCCGATGTTGACGATCGCGCCCCGCCCGGAGGCCACCAGGTGCGGCAGCGCGGCGCGGGAGCAGCGGTAGGGGCCGGTCAGGGTGATGTCGAGGGTGTGGTCCCAGGATTCGTCCGCCTCGTCCTCGAAGAGGGGGGCGTCCTCGTGGTTGGCGTAGGCGTTGTTGACCAGGACGTCGAGCCGCCCGAAGGCCGCGACCGCGTGGGCGACCGCCGCCTCGACGGCGGTCCGGTCGCCCACGTCACAGGCCAGGGACTCGGCCGTGCCGCCCCGTTCCCGTATCTCCTTCGCGGTGTGCGCGGCCCGGCCGGCGTCCAGGTCGGTGACGAGTACGGCCGCGCCTTCGGCGGCCAGCCGGCGGGCCGTGGCCGCGCCGATGCCCCGTCCGGCGCCTGTGAGGAGTACGGCGTGTCCGTCGAAGCGTGCGGCGGAGGGAGCGGCCGGGGAAGGAGAGGCGGGAGTGGAAGTCATAGAGCCGAACGTACTGCCCTGACCAGGGCCTGGGCACGGGGGTCGGCGGTGACTCCCTTCTGCAGGCCGTTCGTCACATAGCCGAGCGCGATGCCCGATTCCGGGTCGGCGAAGCCCAGCGAGCCGCCGCGGCCGGGGTGCCCGAAGGAGCCGGGGGCCAGGAGCGGGGCGGCAGTGCCGTGCAGCATGTACCCGAGGCCGAAACGGGTGTTGACGACCAGGACCCGGTCCGGGCCCTCGGACTCCTCGGTGCGGGCGAGGGTGAGCGTGGCCGGGGCGAACAGCCGGTGGCCGTCCACCTCACCGATCATCGCGGCGTAGCAGCGGGCGAGTCCGCGCGCTGTGGCGACACCGTTGGACGCGGGCAGTTCGGCCGCACGGTAGGCGGGGTCGTTCTCGTCGGGGAAGGGGTCGATGGCTCCGAAGGCACGGCGGGTGAGCGAGGCCGGGTCGCGGTAGGCCTCGACCACGGACCGCTTGGGGCGCATGCGCAGGGCGCCCCCGTTGTGCTCGGTCACGGGCGGCTCCACGGGGCCGATCCGCCCGACCCGGTGCGCCTCGTCCGCCGGGAGTCCGAACCAGAAGTCCAGGCCGAGCGGGCGGGCGATCTCCTCGGCGATCCAGCGGCCGATGGTGCGTCCGGTGGTCCTGCGGACCAGTTCGCCGATGAGCCAGCTGTAGGTCTGGGCGTGGTACCCGTGGTTGGTGCCGGGCTCCCACAGGGGCCGCTGGGCGGCGACGGCCCGCGGACCGGAGGTCCCGTCGGCGGCCTCCTCGGGCGTCAGCGTGCCGTCGAGTGCGGCGAGTCCGGCGCGGTGGGCGAGGAGATGGCGTACGAGGACGCGTTCCTTGCCGTTCGCCTTGAACTCGGGCCAGTACGTGCCGACCGGGGCGTCCAGGTCCACCTGGCCCCGCTGGTGCAGCAGCAGCGGCACGGCCGCTGCGATGCCCTTCCCGGCCGAGCGGACGACCTGGACGGTGTCGACCGCCCACGGTTCGCTCCCGTCGACATCCCTCGTACCGGCCCACAGATCCACGACCTTGCGCCCGTGACGGTAGACGGCCACGGCCGCTCCCCGTTCCCCGCGCTGTTCGAAGTTACGGACGAAAGCATCCCGTACCGCCTCGAACCCGGGCGTCACCGTGCCCCGTACATCCACGCCTGCTCCCGCGCTCCCGCTCATCCCCCCATGGTGCATCCCGCCGCAGGTCGGACGGCTGGCGGGTCACCCCATGTTCACGTATGCGGAACGGACACGGAACGCGGGTCGAAGCCGAAAGGCAGCTCCAGCCGGTGGCTGCGCATCAGTTCCTCGTCGCAGAGGAGGTCCTGGGTGCGGTTGTCGGCGGCGATCACTCCGTCGCTGAGGATGACGGCCCGCGGGCAGAGTTCGAGGGCGTACGGCAGGTCGTGGGTGACCATCAGCACCGTGACGTCCAGGGAGCGCAGGATGTCCGCGAGTTCGCGGCGGGAGGCCGGGTCGAGGTTGGAGGAGGGCTCGTCCAGGACGAGGATCTCGGGCTGCATCGCGAGGACGGTGGCGACGGCGACCCGGCGGCGCTGGCCGAAGGAGAGGTGGTGCGGGGGACGTGTCGCGAACTCCTCCATGCCGACCTGCTTGAGCGCGGCCGAGACCCGCTCCTCCAGCTCGGGACCGCGCAGTCCGGCGGCGGCGGGCCCGAAGGCGACGTCCTCGCGGACGGTCGGCATGAAGAGCTGGTCGTCGGGGTCCTGGAAGACGATGCCGACCCGGCGGCGGATCTCGGCGAGGTGGCGCCTGCCCACGGGCAGCCCGGCGACCCGGACGCTTCCGGCGCCCGCGTCGAGGATGCCGTTGAGGTGCAGGACGAGGGTGGTCTTGCCGGCGCCGTTCGGGCCGAGGAGGGCGACCCGTTCGCCGCGGGCCACGGTCAGGTCGACGCCGAAGAGGGCCTGGTGACCGTCGGGGTAGGCGTAGGCGAGGCCGGTGACCTCGAGGGACGGGGCGGCGGTGTTCGGGCTCATACGGTCCATCCCAGCAGACACACGGCGAGGGCGGTCAGGGGGAGTGCCGAGGCGTACGCCCACTGGGTGCGGGAGGCGGTCACCTCGTCGATGACGGGCATGGTGCCGGTGTAGCCGCGGCTGACCATCGCGAGGTGGACCCGTTCGCCGCGCTCGTAGGACCGGATGAACAGGGCTCCGGCCGTCTTCGCCAGGACACCCCAGTGCCGTATGCCGCTCGCCTCGAATCCGCGGGAGCGGCGGGCGATCGACATCCGCCGCAGCTCGTCGGTGATCACATCGCCGTACCGGATCATGAAGGAGGCGATCTGGACGAGCATCGGCGGCAGCCTGAGGCGCTGGAGCCCGAGCAGCAGGGAGCGCAGCTCGGTGGTCGAGGCCAGGATCACCGAGGCGGCCACACCGAGGGTGCCCTTGGCGAGGACGTTCCAGGCGCCCCAGAGGCCGGGGACGCTGACGGAGACGCCGAGGAGCTCGGTCTGCTCGCCGGGCACCACGAACGGCATCAGCAGCGCGAACGCCACGAACGGCACCTCGATGGCCAGCCGCTTCAGCAGGAACCCGGCGGAGATCCGGGCCAGGCCGGCGACGACGCCGAGCAGGACCGCGTACAGGGCGAAGGCCCACACGGCCTCGCGTGGGGTGGAGACGACGACCACGACGAAGCACAGGACGGCGGCGAGCTTGCAGTGCGGAGGGAGGCCGTGGACCGGTGAGTGCCCGTGCCGGTAGAGCTTGTGCGCGTGGCCGGCGCCCATCTCAGACGGCTCCGGTGGCGGGGGTGGCCGGCGCTTCGGTGGTACGGCGTCGGCGTACCGCCCAGAAGACTCCGGTGCCGACGGCGACGGTGGAACCGACACCGATCACTCCGGCGAGACCGCCGGAGATCCGGGCGTCGCTGATGTCCTTGACGCCGTAGTCGGCCAGGGGGGAGCTGGCCGCGCCGTGCTCCTGGACCTTCTCGTCGATGCCCTTGTCGGCGGCGACCTTCTCCAGGCCGTCCGGGTTCGCGGAGGCGTAGAAGGAGACGAAGCCCGCGAGGACGAGGGCGGCGGCCAGGCCGGTGGCCCAGACCTTGCGTGTGGAGCGGGCCGCGACGGCGACGGGAGCGGGAGCGGCGGCCGGGGCGTCGACGAGCTCGCCGCCGACGCGGAGCTTGAGCGGGGCCGCGAGTCCGCGGGCGCCGTACACGAGGTCCGGGCGCACGGCGATGACGGCGCCGACGGTCAGCGCGGTGATCGCGGCCTCACCGATGCCGATCAGGACGTGGACGCCGACCATCGCGGTCAGAACCTTGCCGAGGGGGACGTCGGTGGTCCCGCCGATCGCGTAGATCAGGGTGAAGGCGGCGGCAGCGGCGGGTACGGAGACCAGGGCGGCCACGAAGGACGCGACGGTCGTCGAGCGGCGCCCGCGGGGCAGCACACGTGTCAGCCCGCGGAAGAGGCCGTAGGCGACGACCGTGGTGACGACGCCCATCACCGTGATGTTCACGCCGAGTGCGGTGAGACCGCCGTCGGCGAAGAGGATTCCCTGCATCAGCAGGACGACAGCTATGCAGAGCACCCCGGTGTACGGCCCGACGAGGATCGCGGCCAGCGCCCCGCCCAGGAGGTGGCCGCTGGTGCCGGCGGCCACCGGGAAGTTCAGCATCTGCACGGCGAAGATGAAGGCGGCGACCAGACCGGCCAGCGGGGCCGTGCGCTCTCCCCCGGCCCCGGTTCCGCCCGAGAGGGAGGCCCCGCCCAGTTCTCGTCGGGCACCCCGGAGGCTGACGGCGACCGCGCCTGCGGCGACGACGCCGGCGACGGCGGAGACGGGTGCGTTGATGAATCCGTCGGGTACATGCATGGAGTGGCTCCGCTTTCGGGCGTCTTCGCGGGCGGGGTCGGGAACCGCTCAATGATAGTGCCCTGTTGCAAATAGTTCGCAAGAGCGTACGCAACACAACTACTCGCTCTTCCCGACGTGCCCAATAGGGGACATATGGCACATTGGAGGGGAGAGATGCATACACAGGAGGAGCCGGCCCATGTCCCTCGTGATCCAAGAACATGCCAGAGCCCGGCTCATCACCGACGGGCCCGACCCACGGCTGGTCCCCGTCGAGCTCACCTGCGACGCCGACGCCCCGCAGACCGTCCACGTCCGGCTTCCCGGCGGCGTCGACTGGGCGTTCGGCCGCGACCTCCTGGAGAGCGGACTCCGCGGCCCCGTCACACGCGGCGACATACGGGTGTGGCCGTGCGGCCGCGCCCAGCTGGTCCTGGAACTGCACTCCCCGGACGGCGTCGCCGTGTTCCAGTTCGACGTCGCGCCGCTGATCCGCTTCCTGCACCGTACGCACGAGGCCATCGAGCGCAGGGCCCCCGCCCCCGCTCCTCCCCCCGCCGCTCCCGCCCCGGCCCCCGCACCTGCCGCCTCCGTCACCCGCGCATGACGCCGGAGGGCGCCGCATGACGAAAGCCCCCGTGCCGCGTGCACGGGGGCTTTCTGTCGCCCCGGTCCCCCGTCCCCACAGGTAACCGGTGCACCGGGGCCGCGCTCCGCTCAGACGCGGACCCCGGGTACGTGCGGCTCGGGCCGCGGATCAGACGCGGGACAGTTCGCGCTCCTCGCCGTCCGCCGGACCGTCGGCCAGGTCCTTGCGCAGGCCCTCGCCCTCCACGTCCACGTTCGGCAGTGCGCGGTCCAGCCAGCGCGGCAGCCACCAGGCGCGCCGGCCGAGCAGGGCGAGCACCGCCGGCACGATGGCCATGCGGACCACGAAGGCGTCGAAGAAGACGGCGATGGCCAGCGAGAAGCCGATCATCTTGATCATCGACTCGTGGGAGCCGATGAAGCCCGCGAAGACCGCCATCATGATCACCGCGGCGGCCGTGACCACCCGGGCGCCGTGCCGGAAACCGGTGACGATCGCCTGGCCGGGCGTCTCCCCGTGGACGTACGCCTCACGCATCCGGGTGACCAGGAAGACCTCGTAGTCCATCGCGAGGCCGAAGACCACGCCGACCATGAAGATCGGCATCATGCTCATGATCGGCCCGGTCTGCTCGACCCCGAAGAGCGAGCCGAGCCAGCCCCACTGGAAGACCGCGACGACCGCACCCAGGGCCGCCACGACCGAGAGCAGGAAGCCGAGGGCCGCCTTCAGCGGCACCAGCAGCGAGCGGAAGACCACCATCAGGAGCAGGAAGGCCAGGCCGACGACGAGCGCCAGATAGGGCAGCAGCGCGTCGTTCATCTTCTGCGAGAAGTCGATGTTCATCGCCGTCGCACCGGTGACCAGCACCTCGGCGCCGGTGTCGCTCTTGATGTCCGCACCCGCGTCACGGATCGCGTGGACGACCTGTTCCGTCTCGGTGGAGCTCGGACGGTCCTTCGGGATGACGGTGATGGTCGCGGCGTCGCCGGCCTTGTTGAAGGTGGCCGGGGTGACGGCCGCGACACGGCCGATGCCCTCGATCTCCTGGGAGACCTGGTCGACCGCGGACTTGCCGTCCGAGCTGCCCTTCGTGTCGACGACGACCAGCAGAGGACCGTTGAACCCAGGACCGAACCCGTCGGACAGCAGGTCGTAGGCCTGGCGCTGCGTGGTGCTCTTCGGCTGGGAGCCGTCGTCCGGCAGGCCCATCTCCAGCGATGCCGCGGGGACGGCGATGACTCCGAGGCCGATGACCCCGGTGAGCAGGACCCACACCGGCTTGCGCAGCACGAACCGCGCCCAGCGGGTGCCCATGTTCGGCTTGGCCTCGGGCTTGTTCTCCGCCTCGGCGGCCTTGCGCGCCTTGCGCCCCATGACCCGCTTGCCCGCGAAGCCCAGCAGCGCCGGGACGAGGGTGAGCGCGATGAGGACGGCGATCGCGACCGTGCCCGCGGCGGCGAAGCCCATCTTCGACAGCATCGGGATGTTGACGACAGCGAGGCCGACCAGGGCGATGACGACGGTCAGGCCTGCGAAGACGACCGCGGATCCGGCGGTGCCGACGGCCCGGCCTGCGGCTTCCTCGCGCTCCCGGCCCTCGGCCAGTTCGGCGCGGTAGCGGGAGACGATGAAGAGCGCGTAGTCGATGCCGACCGCGAGACCGATCATCATCGCGAGTGTGGACGTGGTGGAGCCCAGGTCGAACACGTTCGCCAGGGCCGTGATCATCGATACGCCGATGCCGACGCCGATGAGCGCGGTGAGCAGCGGGAGCCCCGCCGCGATCAGCGAACCGAAGGTGATCACGAGGACCACCGCGGCGATGGCGACACCGATGATCTCGGTGGCCCCGGTCTCCGGCATCACCTGGAGCGCGTCACCGCCGATCTCCACGGTCATTCCGCTGCTCTGCGCGGCCTCGCCCGCTTCCTCGAGCGCCTCGCGCGTCCCGTCGGTGAGCTCCATGGAGCTGACGTCGTAGGAGACGGAGATGTACGCGGTCGAGCCGTCCTTGCTGACGGCGTTCGCCGCGAACGGGTCGGCGACGGAGGCGATCTGGTCCGAGCCGGACTTCAGCTCGGCGACGATCTCCTTGACCTCGGCCTTGTTGGCGGCGTCGGTCACCTTCTGGTCGCCGGGTGCCTTGAAGACGACCCGGGCGGTCGCGCCGTCGGCGCTGCCCCCGGGGAAGCGCTGTTCCAGCAGGTCGAAGGCCTTCTGGGCCTCCGTACCGGGGATGGAGAAGGAACTGGAGGTGGCGGCGGACGCGGAGGCGGCACCGAATCCGGCGAGCGCCAGCAGTGCCACCCAGACGAGGGCGACGTAGCGGCGGCGCCGGAAGGCAAGCCTGCCGAGCTTGTAGAGGAATGTGGCCACGGAGGGGTACTCCCGGTCAGGTCGTTGAGTGGAAAAGGGCGTGAGGAACCGGCCCGACGACGAGAGCGGCGTGTCAGGTGGAGCTTCGGGGAGGGGTCCTCGGCAAAGAAGAGAAAAAGAAAGGGGACGTCAGACGCCGAGGGCGGGGAACACCACGGCTTCGACATAGTCGATGAGGAACGCCTGGTCGACCGAGCGGTCGTCGACCATCTCGCGGGCGGCGAAAGCGCCGATCATCATGTGCGGTACGTACGGGAGCGCCGGATTGTCCGGACGCACCTCACCGCGGTCCACGGCCCGCTTGAGCAGCACCCCGAGACCGGTCATCTCCGGCTCGATCAGCAGCTCGCGCAGGGCCTGGAACAGATCGGGATTGTCATGAATGGCATGGGTCAGGCCCCGCATCAGCGCGGAGTTCTTCTCCATCTGGCAGTCGTCGGTGCGAAGCAGGACGGCGTTGAAGTCGCCGCGCAGCGAGCCGGTGTCGATCTCGGCAAGGTGCACCGGCTTGTCGTTCCGGAGTGCCTTGACGACCAGCTCGGCCTTGCTCCCCCACTGGCGGTAGAGGGTGGCTTTGCTGGAACGGGTGCGAGCGGCAACGGCGTCCATGGTCAACGCCTCGTATCCGACCTCGCCGAGCAGGTCGAGCACGGAGGTGTACAGCTCGCTCTCGCGTTCCGGCGTGAGCCGACTGCGTGCCATGTCCCGACCTCCTTGTCCGTTGCGCCTGCTGGATCGTACGTCGGCGGCCGGTCATCGGAATGATCAACCAAACGAACGAAACTGTTTCGTACACCTCGAAGGTACTCCCCCACCTGGCGAAACGAGACAGTTTCGCTTGTGTCCTGGACCACAAGTTGCCGGAGCCCCTTCGCACGGAAAGCATTGGGGGGTGAGTGACGACGTCGCGTATCTCCGTTTCCCGCACCTCCACGAGGACTTGCTCTGCTTCGCGGCCGAGGACGACCTCTGGGTCTCCCCCCTCGTCCCGGCGGGGCAGCGGCCCGGCCGGGCGTGGCGGCTGACTGTCGACCGGACCAGGGTCAGTCATCCGCGCTTCTCGCCCGACGGGAGCCGCATCGCCTACACGACCTGGCGCACGCTCGACCCGGAGATCCATCTGGCCCCCGTGGACGGCGGGCCCGCCCGCAGGCTCACGTACTGGGGCTCGACCGACGCCCGGGTCTGCGGCTGGAGCCCCGATCCCCGCGACTCGTCCCAGATCCTCGCCGTGTCCTCGCACAACCAGCCGTTCTCGTACTTCTCGTGGGCCTACAGCGTTCCGACCGACGGCAGCCCCGGCGGCAAGCTCCCCTGGGGGCCGGTCTCCGACATCGCGGTCGCCGACATCGACGGCGAGCGGCGCACCCTCCTGCTCACCGGCAAGCCGCCGCACGAGCCCGCCGCGTGGAAGCGGTACCGGGGCGGGGCCACCGGGCGGCTCTGGCTGCACGGCGAACGGCTGCTGCCGGACATCGGGGGCCATCTGGACTCACCGATGTTCGTCGGGCGCCGGATCGCGTTCCTGTCCGACCACGAAGGGGTCGGCAACCTGTACTCCTGTCTGATGGACGGCAGCGATCTGCGCCGCCATACGGACCACGACGCGTTCTACGCCCGCCACGCCTCCAGCGATGGGAACCGGGTCGTCTACCAGTGCGCGGGCGATCTGTGGCTCGTCGACGACCTGGAGTCGCCGGACGCCGTACCGCGGAAGCTGGAGGTACGCCTCGGCGGGCCCCGGGCGGGGAGGCGCACGTACCAGGTACCGGCCGCAAGCAACGTCGACTCGCTCTCCGTGGACGAGACGGGCCGGGCGAGCGCCGTGTCCGTACGCGGCAGCCTCTACTGGCTCACGCACCGCGACGGGCCCGCCCGCACGATCATCGACACCCCGGGGGTGCGGGTCCGGCTGCCGGAGATGCTCGGCAGCAGCGGCAAGGTCGCGTACGTGACGGACGCGGACGGCGACGACGCGATCGAGATCGCCTACCTCCCCCGGGCCAGTGGCGACCGCGAGCCGGTCCGGCTGGCCTCCGGGCAGCTGGGCCGGGTCCAGGAGATCACCTCGGACCCGGAGGGCGAGCGGCTGGCCATCGCGTCGAACGACGGCCGTCTGCTCCTGCTGGACACAGCCGTGGAGGCGGAGACGGCAGCGGAGGGCCAGGAGGGGGCCGAGGACGCCCCGCCGGTCCCGCACATCCCCGCGGAGGACGTGGTCACCGAGCTCATCCGCTCCGTCAACGGTCCGGTCCGCGATCTGGCGTTCTCGCCGGACGGAGCGTGGCTGGCCTGGTCCCACCCCGGCGTGGGCAGGTCCCTGCGGCAGATCAAGCTGGCGAGGATCTCCGGTCCCGACGCCCCGGTGATAGTGGATGTCACCAACGGCCGCTTCGAGGACGAGAACCCCGTCTTCACGGGTGACGGACGCTATCTCGCGTTCCTCTCCTGGCGCGGATTCGACCCGGTGTACGACGTCCATACCGGCGACCTCTCCTTCCCGCTGGGCTGCCGCCCCTATCTGGTCCCGCTCTCCTCGGCGACCCCGTCCCCCTTCGCCCTGCTGCCGGACGGGCGGCCGGCGGCGGGCGGGCTCGACCCGGTCGACATCCCCGACGGCACGGTCGAGGGGACGACGGTCACCGTGGAGTTCGAAGGGCTGGAGAGCCGGGTGACGCCGTTCCCGGTCTCCGCGTCGAAGTACTCGGGGCTGCAGCCGGTCAGCGGCGGCGGTCTGGTCTGGTTGCGCTGGCCGATCTCCGGCGCCCTGGGCGAGACGTTCGCGAATCCGTCGGACATGTCGGGCCGGCCCACGCTGGAGCACTTCAACATCGCCAAGGCGCGCAAGACCGAACTCGTCGACCACCTGGACTGGTTCGCGGTCAGCGGGGACGCGAGCCGGCTGGTCGTGATGGACGACGGCGAACTGCGCGCCGTACCGTCCAACGAGCCCGGCGACAGCGACTCGACGGTCTTCCTCGACCTGCGCCGGATCCTGCACGACGTCGACCCGGCGGCGGAATGGCGTCAGGCCTACGGGGAAGCCGGGCGCATCATCCGGGCCTACTTCTGGGAACCGGACATGTGCGGCATCGACTGGGACGGGGTGCTCGACCAGTACCGGCCGCTCGTCGAACGGGTCGCCACGCCCGACGAGTTCGCGGACCTGCTGCGGGAGGTCCTGGGCGAACTGGGCACCTCCCACGCGTACGTCTCGCCCGCCCGCCGCAACGAGGGCCCACCGCACTACCAGCGGGCGATCGGACTGCTGGGCGCGAACCTCGTGTGCCGCGACGGCGACTGGACGGTCCAGCGGATCCTGCCCGGTGAGTCCTCGGACTCCAAGGCCCGTTCACCGCTTGCCGGTACGGGCATCCGCGAGGGAGCGGTCCTCACCCATGTCGACGGCCGGGCCGTCGACCCGGTGGCCGGCCCGTACCCGCTGCTGACGGCGGCGGGCGGCACCACGGTGGAGCTGACGTTCCGGCCGGCCGGGGGCGAGTGCGGCGGCCGGTCCCGGCGCATCGCGATCGTCCCGCTGGTCGACGAACGGCCGCTGCGCTACCAGGACTGGGTGGCCAAGCGCCGCGAGGTCGTACGGGAGCTGAGCGGCGGCAAGTGCGGTTACCTGCACATCCCGGACATGGGCGGCTCGGGCTGGGCGCAGTTCAACCGCGACCTGCGCCTGGAGGTCTCCCGCCCGGCCCTGATCGTCGACGTACGCGGCAACGCGGGCGGCCACATCAGCGAACTGGTCGTCGAGAAGCTCACCCGAACGATCCTCGGCTGGGACCTGACCCGCAACGCGCAGGCGGTCAGCTACGCCTCCAACGCCCCGCGGGGTCCCGTGGTGGCACTGGCGGACGAGGCGACCTCCTCCGACGGCGACATGATCACGGCCGCGTTCAAGCTGCTGAAGCTGGGGCCGGTGGTGGGCCAGCGCACCTGGGGCGGGGTGGTCGGCATGACCGGGCGCCACCGGCTCGGCGACGGCACGGTGATCACGGTGCCGATGAACGCGGCCTGGTTCGACACGTACGGCTGGTCCGTCGAGAACCACGGCGTCGGCCCGGACCTGGAGGCCCTGCGCACCCCCCTGGACTGGGCCGAGGGCCGCCACGCGGTCCTGGACGACGCGGTGAGGGTGGCCCTGGACCTCCTGGCGGTCCACCCGGCGGCCACACCCCCCACCTACGCAACAGCCCCGATCCTGCGCCGCCCCCCACTGCCACCACGCTGACCCGGCGGACCGGACACCTTCGACCGCCGGGCGCTCGAGCACACCCTTCGACCGAGCGCCGGTCACCCCGGCCCGCCCTGGGGTCGAGGGCACCCCTCAACTCCACCCCAGGGGTTGAGGGCACCCCTCAACTCCACCCCAGCCACCCCGGCCCGCCCGGCGTTCGCGGGCACCCTCTCCGACCCAGCTCCGGCAACCCCCAACCCGTCGCACGCTCGCGGACACCTTTCGGACCCACCCGGCAACCGCCGCCCGCCCGGCGTTCGCGGGCACCCTCTCCGACCCAGCTCCGGCAACCCCCAACCCGTCGCACGCTCACGGACACCTTTCAGACCCACCCGGCAACCACCGCCCGCCACACCCTCACGGACGCCTTTCAGACCCACCCGGCAACCCACGCCCGCCGCACCCTCACGGACACCCTTCAAGCCCACCCCGACAACCCTTAGCCTGCCCGGCAATTGAGGGCATTCTTTGGAGCCCACTCCAGCAACCACCCCCAGCCCGCCCGGCGTTTGAGGGCATCATTCGAGCCCGTCCGGCGATTGAGGACCGGGGCCCGGGGGCGGAGCCCACGGTTTCGGGAAGGGGCGGGTAGGGGACAAGCCCGCGCACGCAAGAAGGGCGCACCCGGTACTCCGGATGCGCCCCACAGCAACGCAGCAACGCAGCAACGCAGACGCGTCAGGCGCCCCGCGCCGCCGAGCTCACGTCAACGGTCGAAACGCTCGCGCGCCTGGTCCGAAGCGCCCTGCGCCCGCTCCCGCACGCCGGACTGACCGGCGGGACGAGCGGAACGGTCCGCACGCTGCTCGTCGGCGTCGGACGGGCGGTCGCGCCGCTCGTCCCGCCGGCCGCCGGCCTTCTTCTGCTGCTGCTTGGCCTGGTCGGCAAGCTCCTGCGCCTTGTCCTTGAACTGGTCTGCGATGCCCATGCTGTTCACTCCTATGTGGGTGCGTGGGGTTGGCCCCGGTGGGGCCTCGCTCAGACTTACACAACCAGACATTCATCGCATTTCGATCATTGGTGCTCGGCCTGCGCCGCCCTGTCAGCCTCGCCGCCGGCCCCCACGAGCCCCTTGCTGACGCCCTCGAGCCGCGGCCCGAACCGCTTCATCTCCCGCTGCCCGACCGCCCCGATCAGCATGGGCAGGTACCCGCGCACCGACTGCATACCGCGCAGCCACCACTGGGCGTACACATGCGCGGACCGCCGCTCGACTCCGGCAACGATCCGGTCCACGGCCGGACCCAGCGGATAGGTACGGTTCGTCGGCCACGGCAGCCGCTGCCTCAACTCCCGCATGACGTCGTCCTCGTCGGCGCCGCGCACCATGTCCGTGTCGGTCCAGGACAGATAGCCGACCCCTACCTTCACCCCCCGGTGGCCGACCTCCGCACGCAGGCTGTGCGCGAACGCCTCCACGCCCGACTTGGACGCGCAGTACGCACTCATCATCGGCGCCGGAGTGATCGCGGCCAGCGAGGCGATCTGGAGGAAGTACCCGCGGCTCTCCATGAGCACCGGCAGGAACGCCCGCCCCGTCACCGCGCCGCCGATCAGGTTCACCTCGATGACCCGCCGCCAGGCGACGGGATCGGAGTCCACGAACGGACCGCCCGAGGCGACCCCGGCATTGGCGACGACGACGTCGACCTTGCCGAACCGTTCCTTGACCTCAAGGGCGACCTGGGCCATGGCCTCGTGGTCGGTGACATCCGCGTACCAGTGGTCGCTCTCCCCGTGCAGGCGCTCCGAGACCTTCTTCAGCTCGTCCGGCTCCAGCCCGACCAGTGCCAGCGTGGCGCCGCGAGCCGAGAGCTTGCGGGCCAGCAGCTCGCCCACACCGCGGGCCGCCCCGGTGACGACCACGACCTGCCCTTCGAGACTCCGCCTGCCGCTCATGCGACCTCCTCCTCGTGCACGGCTTGCGCCGCACTGTCCGCGGTGACGTACCCGGCCACCAGTTCCCGGAGTTTCGCGGTGACCACCTCGGGCGCCTCGACCGGCGTCATGTGGCCCGTACCCGTCAGCTCCGTGAGCCCTAGGCTCAGGGGCAGGGCCGCCTCGATGGCCCGCGCGTGCACCGGCGGCGTCAGCCGGTCCTCCGCACCCGCGATCACCGCGGTCGGCAGCCGCAACTCCCGTACGCCCGACTCGAGATCGAGCTCCGCGAGCACATGCCCCCAGGCGACACGGGCCTTGCGGGGACACGCATGCACGATCCTGGCACAGGCGTCGACCCGCTCGGGGGACGAACCGCGGCCCATCGTCGCGTACTTGAGGATCGCCTTCGAGAGCGCGTTGACCGGCCCGAGCGGCGCCCGCGCCCCGAGGACCTTCCCGGTCAGCCGCGTACGGAGGGCGCCGGCCCGCATCGGCAGCACCAGCGACTCGGCCGTCAGCCGCGAACTGCCCGTGCTGCACAGCAGGACGGCCGCCCCGTGCTCGCGCACGGCGGCCCGCCCGGCCGCGGCCATCAGCGTCATCCCGCCCATCGAGTGCCCGGCGAGCACCGCCTTCTGCCCCGGCGCGAGCGTGGCCCTCAGCACCGCCTCCAGGTCGTCGGCCAGCTTCTGCGTGCCGTATCCGTCCGCGCCCGCCTCCGGCGTACGGCCGTGGCCCCGCTGGTCGTAGACGACGACCCGGTGGTCCACCGCCAGGTCACGCACCTGCGCGTCCCAGAAGCGCGTGTTGCAGGTCCAGCCGTGCGCCAGGACCACGGCGGGGGCGCCGTCGGGCCCGTGCAGTTCGACGTGGATGCGCGCGCCGTCGGCGGACACGGCGGTCAGTTCGCGCACGGGCACGGGCGGGACGTCCGATCGGTGCAGCAGCCGGCTCATCGGGCGACCTCCTCGGGGACGGACTTCTCCGCGGTGCTGACGCCGGGCGGCCGGATGACCTCGTACTCCCCGAGGTCGATCGAGCGCGTGGCCCGCCGGAATTCGGCCGTCGTCCCCGGCCAGACCGTGGTGTTGCGCCCGGTGGAGTCCAGGTACCAGCTGGTACAGCCGCCGGTGTTCCACACGGTCCGCTTCATCCGGTCCTGGACCCGCCGGTTCCACGCCCCCACGGCGGAGGTCCGTGCGCCGAGTGCGGCGCGGCCGCCCAGGACGTCCAGCTGGCGCAGGTAGTCGGCCATGTAGTTCAGCTGGGACTCGATCATGAGGATCATGGATGAGTTCCCGAGCCCGGTGTTGGGGCCGATGACCGTCATCCAGTTGGGGAAGCCCGCCGCGGAGGCGCCGCGCAGCGCCTGCATGCCGTCCTTCCAGGACTCGGCGAGCGTGATGCCGTCGGCACCGACGACCCGGTCGGCGATCGGCATGTCCGTCACGTGGAAGCCGGTACCGAGGATGATCACGTCGGCCTCGGTCTCCGTGCCGTCGGCGGCGACGACGGTGGAGCCCCGCACCTCGGCCAGGCCGGAGGCGACGACGTCCACATTCGGCTGGGCGAGTGCCGGGTAGTAGGCGTTGGAGAGCAGGATCCGCTTGCAGCCGATGCGGTACGAGGGGGTCAGCTTGGCCCGCAGTTCCGGGTCCTTGACCGCACGCGCCATGTTGGCCTTGGCTATCCGTTCCACCAGGCCCAACTGGTCGGGATGTTTGGTGAACGCGCCGACCTGCAGCTCCCGGATGCCCCACAGCAGTCCGCGGCGCGCGGTGCCGGTGAACGGGAGCGTGCGGTGCAGCCACTTCTCGGCCCCGCTGATGGCACGGTCCATGCGCGGCATGACCCAGGGCGGGGTCCGCTGGAACAGCGTGAGCCTGCTCGCCTTCGGCTGGATCTCCGGCACGATCTGGATGGCGGACGCCCCGGTGCCGATCACCGCGACGCGCTTGCCGGTGAGGTCGTAGTCGTGGTCCCACCGGGCCGAGTGGAAGACCTTGCCGGGGAACTCGGCGAGCCCCGGGATGTCCGGCAGCTTCGGGTCGGAGAGCGGACCGGTCGCGGAGACGACGACATCGGCGGTGACGGTGACACCGTTGGCCGCCTCGATCACCCAGTGCAGCTCCTCGCCGTCCCAGCGCATGACCGTGACCTCGTGGTCGAACCTGAGGTGCGGGCGCAGCCCGAACGTGTCGGCCACGTGCTCCAGGTAGGCGCGTATGTGCTCCTGCCCGGAGAAGGTGCGCGGCCAGTCGGGGTTGGGCGCGAACGAGAAGGAGTAGAGGTGGGACGGTACGTCGCAGGCGCAGCCCGGATAGCTGTTGTCGCGCCAGGTGCCCCCGACGGAGCCGGCCCGTTCCAGGACCAGGAAGTCGGTGATGCCTTCGCGGCGCAGCCGGACAGCGGCCCCGAGGCCCCCGAATCCGGATCCGATCACCGCCACTCGTACATGTTCGTGCTGGGCCATGCTGCCGCCTCCCCGCGGTACGTCCCACGACTCTGCCAGCAATCACTGGCATTGTTGGGAGGGTAGAGCAGGACCGTACCGATGGGTAGGGGTCGCACCAAGGAAAGTTACCGGCGGTACAACATAGGGTGCGGGTGTGGCTGAAGGACGCGAGCACCGCGAATACCGCATGGACGAGCTGGCCAGGGAGGCCGGTATCACCGTGCGCACCGTGCGTTTCTACCGTGAGCGCGGGCTGATCCAGCCGCCTCGCCGCGAGGGCCGCATCGCCTGGTACGACGACCATCACCTGGCCCGCCTGCGCACCATCACGGGCCTGCTGGAACGCGGCCACACCCTCAACGGCATCGCCGACCTCGCCACCACCTTCGACAGCGGCCGCGATGTCGCCGAGGTGCTGGGCCTGGGCGAGCCGACCGAGGAGACCCCGGTCCGGCTCTCTCCCGAGCAACTCGCCGACTACTTCAGCGACGAGGCCACGGCGGAGAATCTCGCCGCGGCCCTGGACCTCGGCTACCTCGCCACGGACGGCGACGAGATCGTGCACATCAGCCGCCGCCTGCTGGAGGCCTCGTCGGAGCTCGTACGGGAGGGAGTGCCGCTCTCCGCGGTGCTCTCCTCGGGCCGCCAGGTCCGCGAGCACGCCGACGCGCTCGCGGATCTCTTCGTCCGGGTCATGAACACCCATGCCGAGGGCACCGAACCGGACCGGATGCGCAGCCTCGCCCACGCGGTCGTGGACGCCGAACTGTCCATGGCTCTGGACCGGCGACTGCGCAGCGAGGACGGCCCCGGCACTCCGGAGAAGTGAACGGCTACCGCTCGTAGGTGACCGTCACCGGCGCATGGTCGCTCCACCGCTCGCCGTGCGTGGCCGCCCGCTCCACCCAGGCCTTCACCGCGCGGGCCGCGAGGCCGCCGGTCGCGACCTGGTAGTCGATGCGCCAGCCCGCGTCGTTGTCGAACGCCCGCCCACGGTAGGACCACCAGGAGTAGGGCCCCTCCTCGTCCGGGTGCATCGCGCGGACCACGTCCACGTACGCGGCCTCGTCGAACACCCGGGTCAGCCACTCCCGCTCCTCGGGGAGGAAGCCCGAGTTCTTCTGGTTCGACTTCCAGTTCTTGAGGTCGGCCTCACGGTGGGCGATGTTCCAGTCGCCGCACACGACCACCTCGCGCCCCTCGGCGGCCGCCCGCACCTTGAGGCCCTTCAGGTAGGGCAGGAAGGCGGCCATGAAGCGCTCCTTCTCTTCCTGCTTCTCCGTACCGACGTCACCCGACGGCAGATAGAGGCTCGCGACCGTCACACCCGGCAGGTCCACCTCGACGTACCGGCCGCTGCCGTCGAACTCCTCGCTCCCCGGGTCCCCGAAGCCGCCGAACCCGGTCTGGACGCGCTCCGGGGCGTGCCGCGTATAGATGGACACACCGGCGCGCCCCTTGGCCGCGGCCGGGGCGTGCACGGTGTGCCAGCCCTCGGGGTCACGTACCTCTTCGGGCAGCTGCTGCGGTTCGGCCCGGACCTCCTGGAGGCAGATCACGTCGGCCTCCGTCTGCGCCAGCCACTCGACGAAGCCCTTCTTCGCGGCAGCTCGGAGCCCATTCACATTCACACTGGTTACGGTGAGCATCCCGGCACAGTACCGATAGCCGCTGGTGCATACCTGTACCATGACTCGCATGAATATCCAGTCTCGGCCTTTCGACCACCCCGACGCCGTCACACTCAACGACCTGGTGCAGCTCGAATACGCCGAGCGCTACGGAGATGGGGGCGACATCACACCCCTCGACGCCACCATGTTCGATCCACCGCGCGGACTGTACCTGCTCGCCTACGACGAGCTCGGCCGGCCTCTCGCCACCGGCGGCTGGCGCTCGCAGGAGCGGAACGCCGAGGGCTACTCCGACGGCGACGCCGAGATCAAGCGGATGTTCGTGATATCCGAAGGCCGCGGCAACGGCCTGGCCCGGCGGATCCTCGCCGCCCTGGAAGCCGACGCGCGGGCCGCCGGCCGCACCCGCATGGTCCTGGAGACCGGCGACAAGCAACAGGAGGCGATCGCCCTGTACACCTCCAGCGGCTACACGACCTGCTCGAAGTTCGGCCACTACCGGACGTACGAGAGCAGCATCTGCATGGCCAAACCGCTGCGGCAGCCTGCTCAGGGAACCCGATGACCGTCACACCGCCGTCGCACGGGGGGAATCGGCCGTCGCGGCATCGGTGAAGCGGGCCAGGAGCGGTGCTCGATCGTCAGCCGGAGTCCCTGTGTGCGCCTTCACGGGACACGCGGGCGGATGACTACACGCCGGTCAGCGTGACGAAGCGCACGGGCTCGGCAAGGACCTTGCCGGCTCCCTCCTCGTCCGCGGTACGGGCGGCTAGGGTCGCTTCGGCCAGTCGGGGAGGGAGGGTCTCACCGAACTTGAGCCCGCGGACCGCTTTCCCGTCGATCTCGGGCAGGCACAAGCCCGTCCCGGTGTCGGCGAGGGCGACACGCCACCCCTCCCGGGTGAGGCCGTCGCGGAGATTGATCCACTGATCGTTGACACGCCGGTGCGGGGCGACCGCCGAGGCCATGGAGGCTGCCAGCGTGGCGTTGGCACGGTGGCCCGCCCAGGTCCACCAGCGGACATCGCCGTCGGTGTGCCGTGTGATCACCGTCCCGCCCGGGTGGACGCTGTGCAGGTACGTGTCCCGCGCCTCCGTGAGCTGGGCCGTGGCCCTCTTGGTCAGGCGCACCGGCGGGTCCTCGCCGAGGAGGACGTCCCGAGCGGCCCGCGCGAGAGTGAACGAGCGGACGCGGTGGGCGCCGAAGCCGTTCCAGCGGGCGCGCCCTCCCTCGTCCGCCGGTTCCACGAAGCAGCGCTTACGGCTCCAGTCGATGTACGTCACCAGCCAGTTGCGGCCCGCGAGCAGCAGCTTGCGGGGGCCCTCGATCTCCTCCGTCAGCAGATCGGGGTCGGTACGGCCGATCTCGGTGCGGCCGTTGAGGACGGTGAATTCCGGTGGCGCGGTGAACACCGCCGTCAGGTTCATGAAGTGCCGGTGGCCGTACCGGCGTTCGGCCTCCGGACCGACGAACAGCAGTCCGCCGTCCTGGTCCAGATACCCCTGCTCCACGAGGTGGCGCACGACGGGGCCCGCTCCCTGTCCGAAGGGCCCGATGCCGCCCCACCACTCCTGCCACAGGTTCTCGCCCACCCGGTGCTCCTGCAGGCACAGTGCCAGGAGTTGCTGGGCGACCAGATGGCGCGGCTCGGGAGGTGCGACGACGGTTTCCACCCAGCCGCGGGACCACTGCAGGAGGAGCGCGGCCGCGGAGAGCAGGCCTTCCGCGTCGAGCGCGAGGAAGAGGCAGTTGCGTGCGGTGCCGGAGCGCCGGCCGGTGCGCCCCAGCCGCTGGAGGAAGGAGGCGACGGTCGACGGCGCGTCGAGCTGTATGACGCGGTCCAGGTCTCCCACGTCGATGCCCAGTTCCAGGGTGCTGGTGGAGACGATCACGCAGTCGCGGGCTTCGGCGAACGCGGTTTCGGCCCGCCGTCGCTCGTCCACGGAGAGGGAGGCGTGGGAGAGGAACGTCGTGACGCCCCTCAGCCGCAGCTGTTCGCCCAGCTCCTCGACGGTGCGGCGGCTCTCGCAGAACACCAACCGCTTCTCGCCCCGGTGCAGGGCCGCGATGACGGTGGCGGCGTTCGCGACGGATCCCACGTAGTCGAGCTCGATGTCGCCGGGGGGCGGCGCGGCGGGCGCCGCTCCGCCCTGTTCACGAAGGTGGGGCGCGATGACGCGGGCGGGGCGGCTTCCGTGTCCGGAGCCCTGGAGCCAGGCGAGCAGTTCGTCGGGGTTGCCTACCGTGGCGGACAGGCCGACCCGCTGGAGAGGGTGACCGACGACGCGGCTGAGGCGCTCCAGTACGGCCAGCAGGTGCCAGCCCCGGTCGTCACCCGCGAACGCGTGCACCTCGTCGACCACGACGGCGTGCAGCCCCGAGAAGAAGGCGCGGTGATCGACGTGCGCGCTGACCAGCATGGACTCCAGCGACTCCGGAGTGGTGAGGAGGATGTCCGGGCGCTGCGCGAGGATACGGCGCCGCTTGGTCGTGGTGATGTCACCGTGCCAGAGCTCGGTCGTGCGCCCCAGCCAGCCGGCGTAGGTCTCCAGGCGGGGGTGGAGGTTGTTGAGCAGGGCCTTGAGCGGGCAGACGTAGAGCACGCTGGTGCCCTTCCAGCCCCGCCGGTTCATCCGGGTCAGCAGGGGGAAGGCAGCGGCTTCGGTCTTACCCCCGGCGGTAGGTGCCAGGAGCACGGCGTCCTCGCCGGTGACGAGTGGCTCGATGGCCTCCTCCTGCAGTGCGCGCAGGGAGCGCCAGCCGAGGGAGTTGACGATGTGGTGGCCGAGAACGGGGTCCAGGAGGTCGAACGCGTCGGCCGGTGCCGTCATGGCAGGTCCAGTTCGATGTCTCCGGCACCGTTGGCCGCACTGCGTTCGGCCTCGCTGAGCTCGGAGCTGTTCAGGGTGAGGGCGTAGTGCAGGCGCGGGTCGAAGTCCTCGAACTCGTCGACCCTGTCCATGACGTCGGCGACGAGCTTGCGCAGGTACAGGCGCGGGGCGATGCCCACTTTGCCGCCGAGTGACCCGGTGACCGCGCGGGCCAGTTCGCCGAGGTAGGCGTCGTCCACGCGTCGGGCGAGGCGGTCCGGGTGGCGGGCTGCCCCGGCGTAGACGTCCCGCACCTTGCTTCCCAGCTCGCCCAGCGAGGCCAGATCGAATCCGGACAGGCGCAGTTGGACGGCGCGGGGGGAGTCGAAGCGGGGGTCGGTGGTGAAGTCGGTGGCGAGGCGCTGGGCGAGGGGAGGGAGGCGCTGCACACCCTGCTGGCCCTCGTAGAAGGCGGGCGTGCCGGTGATCAGGAGGAACAGGCCGGGGAACCGTCCGGCGTCGATCTCGTCGAGGAGCTGGCGCAGTGCGTTGAGGGACTTCTCGCGTACGTCGCCGCGCACGCGTTGCAGGGTCTCCACCTCGTCCAGGACGAGGAGGAGACCGGGGTGCCCACAGTCCCGCAGGACGGTGAGGAGTCCCTGGAGGAACCCGAGGGCGGCGAAGTGGTCGAGGTCGCCGCGGATGCCCGCGGCGCGTTTCGCGGAGGCGGCCACGGACTTCTGCCCGCCGAGCCAGGCGATGAGTGCCTCGGCGGTGGCCCCGTCGCCCGCTGCCACGGCCTGGCGGTAGCCGCGCAGGGCGGCGGAGAAGGCCGGTGTGGTGCGGGCGACGTCGGCGAGACGCCGTTCCAGGAGCTCGTCGACCGCTGCCGCCAGGGCCTCTTCGTCGTCGTCGGCGATGTCGCCGCTGTCGAGGACCTCTTCCTCCAGGGCGTAGAACCAGGAGTCGACCACCGCGCGGAGGGCCGAGGGCTGATGGGTGGCGGTGGTGAGGCGTTCGACGAGCCTGCGGTAGACGGTTTCCAGCCGGTGCAGCGGCGTTTCGGTCTCGGAGATCTGGACTTCGCTGACGGCGAGGCCGTGGCGTTTGGCGCGTTCGGCGAGCCACCGGGCGAAGAAGGTCTTGCCGGAGCCGTACTCACCGCGCACGGCGTGGAACGCGGCCCCGCCCCGGGCGACCGTGGACAGGTCGTCCTCCAGCGCGGCTTCGAAGCGGTCCAGGCCGACGGCGAAGAGGCCGAGGCCCGACTGCGGGACCGTTCCCCGCCGCAGCGCGTCGACCACGTCCCGCCGCCGTGCGGTGCTGATCTCGGAGGCCGCGGTGCTCATGGCGTGTCTCCCGGGAACTGCTGCGCGAGCAGGGCCTTGTCGAGCTGGACGGTACGCCCGGATTCCACGAGCTGGAGCACGGGATAGCCGTCGATGTTGAGGAGCCGTT
The DNA here is from genome assembly GCF_045207585.1 of Streptomyces sp. NBC_00887. Classification (NCBI taxonomy): domain Bacteria; kingdom Bacillati; phylum Actinomycetota; class Actinomycetes; order Kitasatosporales; family Streptomycetaceae; genus Streptomyces; species Streptomyces sp. NBC_00887. Next base: position 6,587,109 of record NZ_CP108788.1, on the reverse strand, counting down.
CCAGGACGGTCGCGAAGCGCTCCGGGTTGCGCTGCGACTTCCCCGTGGCGGCTTGGGCTGCGGCGGCCACCGCGCCGGGGGAGAGCTTCCCGCCGGCCGCGAGCAGGGCGTCCAGGGCTGCGGCGACCGCCTTCTCGCTCGGGGCGTGGCGTACGAACTCCCGCTGCGCCTTGTACGGGGCGGACTGCACGGCCTGTTCGCCCGGGGTGCCCCGGCCGGGCAGCATGAAGATGCCTTCGCTCTGCTGGTCCTGCTCCGGCTTCTTCCTGCGCGGCTTGGCCGCGGGGCCGTCGGTGGGAACGGGCGCGGCCGCACCGGCCCCACCCCTGCCCTGCCACCAGTCGGGCGCGGTGCGTTCCGCGGGCAGCAGCGTCCAGCCCGGCGGGATCAGGTCGGCGGACGGCACGAGGGTGAGCACGGGAACGGTGACCTCGGCGAGGGAGGCACCACCGTGGTAGCCGGCCTGCCGGCCGGTGTAGCGCAGGTCCTCCCGCCAGGCGGCGGTGATCCGTCCGCTCCCCGCCAGCACGCGGGATCCGGCCAGCGCGACCTCTCCTTGCCCGGGTGTGCCGGTGTGCCAGCGGGCGCCGCCCACTCCTTCGGCCTCGGTCTGCTGGTGGCCGCGCGGGGTGCGGTCCAGGACGTGGCCGTGGTCGGAGACGAGGACGACGGGGCGGCCGTGGTCGAGGGCCGCGTTCATCAGGTCGGACAGCTTGGCGATGTCACCGATGCTCCACCGGCCGCGTGCCCCCTCGCGGCCGTCGGCGAGAGCGTCGTCGATGGTGTTGACGACGACGGCGACGATGTCGTCGGAGGGGAGGGTCTCCAGCAGTTCGGGGGCCAGACGGTGTCCGGGTGGTCCTTCGTAGCCGCCCTTGTGGAAGAGGTGCGCGCCCCGGTGGCGCTTGCGCCAGAAGGCGGCGAATCCGGCGCGTTCCACGCTCTGCCCGCCCTGGGCCGACTGCCCGCAGAGCAGTGACGCCCTGCTGATCGTGGTGAGGGAGGGCAGCATGGACACGGCGGCCCGGCGGGCGGGCTCCTTGCCGGGCCTGGGTTTGGGCACCACCTCGGTCCACACCCGCCGGTCCAGTTCACCGGCGAGCTGGACGGCGATGTCGGCGCTCATGCCGTCGAGGACCAGGATCAGCGGCCTGCCCCCCTCGCGTGCGAGCGGCGCGGCGGCTTCGGCGAGGACGTCCTCGATGAGCAGGGCACCGCCCGGTGCCTGCGGGGAGGCGGTTTCCGTCCAGAGCGCGAGCTTGCGGGCGAAGTCCTCGTCGAGCCGCGTCCGACGCGCGCGGACCGCTCCTATGAGCCGGTGGTAGGCCTCGCCGACTGCGGTGTCCCGCGAGGTGTCGCCCTCGGAGAGGACTCCGATGGCCATGTCGGCCCAGCCGGAGGAGGACATGTGCCCCTGTACGGCCTGGGCGACCGAATCGGCCGTCGGCATCGGGGCGCTGAGCCACCGCACCAGGCGTACGGCGGTGCGGGCCGTCTCGGTGGATTCGGCGTTCAGCGCGGACAGCTGGTGTTCGGCCAGTTCGCGCAGGGCGGCTTCGGCGGGCGCGACGGGGCCGTCGAGGGTGGCCGTGAGCGTGCGGAGCCGGCTGCGGTAGCCGGAGGGGAGCATCCGGTCGGCGCCGATCAGCGGGCTGAGCCGGGCGTCGGCGGCGAGCTGGTCGGCGCGCTCGAGTACGGCGAGGACACGTGCGCGTGTCTCGGTGCGCTGCTGGCCGCTGCCTTCTGCCTGGGCGACCCAGCGGGTGACGACACCGGTGGCGGCGTCGGCGAAGGGCCGTAGCGCGTCGAAGGAGGCGAGGGCGGAACCGAAGAGGGTGCCCAGCGCGAATCCGGCGGCCTCCGCCGACTGTGCGGAGAGTGCGGCGGACGCGAGTGCGCCCAGGGGCAGCGCGTCGGCGCCCCGGTTGTCCGCGGCCAGGGCGAGCAGGGTGGGTGCGGCGGGGCCGACAGCCCGTGCCAGCCACTCGCTGAGGCCGGTCCGCTCGGCGGCGGGCAGTGCGGCGAAGAGGGCGGGGCCCGCCGGGGTCCGTGTCCAGGCGAACAGGGTGTCGGCGTCGAGGTCGAGGGTGTCGGCGGTGGTGTCACCGAGTCCGAGCCGGGCGGCGAGCAGGGCCCGCACGGCCCGGTCGCGGGTGAGGACGGCCCCGCCGCGTGGCCAGCCGTCGACGGGTTCGGCCGCCAGCAGCGCGTCCAGGAGCCAGGTCTCCTTGAGCATGCGTGCGTCGAGGTCGGTGGCGCCGAAGAGCTGCTTGACGATGTCGGCGGGGTCGACGGCGAGGGGGCGCCTGCGCACGGCGTGGGCGCGCAGGTCCCAGCCGAGCTGGTCGGCGGGCACCCCGCCGGTGACGACGAGGACGCTGTCGCCGTCCGGGTCCTCCTGGGCCCGGTGACGCTGCCAGGCGTCGGCGATGCCCAGCGGGGAGTGCTGCTCGGTGATGCGGACGCTGCGGTTCCTGCCGTCGACACGGACGGTGAACGCGGTGTCCTGGTCGCCTCCGTCGTAGGTCGCGTCGACCAGCACCAGCCGCGCCCCGTCGGCGTGCAACAGCTCGGTCTCCAGGAGTACTTCGATGGCGCGCCGGCCCGCGGCGGGGCGGGCCGCCATCAGCCGGCCCCTTCCGTGCGGTGCTCGTCGTCCCGCACCGCACGCCAGATGATTTCCACCGGGGTGTGCGGGTGCGCGGCGCGGAAGTGCTCGATCTCCGCGCGTACGGCGGCCAGTTCGTCGCTCAGCAGCGACTCCAGCGGTGAGGTTCCGGAGGCGATGACCCGCCGGGCGGACTGCGGGCTGCCGTCCGCCGGCCCCCACCCTGCCTGCGGTTCCTGCGCGGGCCGGGGTGCGGGCTCGGAGGGCACCGGGGGGTTCCCGTGCCGCGACAGGGGGATCTGTTCCGGCCCGGGGGCGGGCGCCGGCGGATGAACCGGCGGCTGAGGAGCCACCGCGTCCACGTTGAGGGCCGCTTCCACGATCGCCATCCCGGTCTCCCGGACCCCGCCGAGCACGGGCACCAGCGGACGCTCGAACTCGGAGGCGCGGGCGGTCTCGGCGACCTGTGCCAGCAGTCGGCGGGCCCGGTCGCCCAGGCTGTCGTCACGGTCGCCGAGCAGCCTGACGTTCTTCAGTACCCGCCATACGGCGTCGTCGTCCAGGATCCCGAGGACGTCGGCGGCGGTGCTCATGGTGGTGGCCAGGTCCCGGTCCGGGCTCTCGTAGGAGGCACCGGCCAGTTCCCGTACGAGTGCGGTCGCGTCACTGCCGTGGCGTCCGATGCGGGCCAGCAGTCCGGCGGCCTCGCGCAGCATCGCCGTGCGGGGCGCCGGAGTCCCGCCGTCGGGACCGTCGAGCCCCAGCAGGGCCGCGTGCCGGTCCAGTGAGGCGCGTACGCCCACCACGCTCTTCTCGTACTCCTCGACCTTGGCCCGGACGTCCTCGGCGAGTTTGTTGATGTTCCGGGCGAACAGGGCGGGCTTGGCGCGGGCGCCGAAGAGGCGCCCGGCGCGGTCCCGGGCGCGCGCGTACTCCTCCTCGCTGGGCAGCGGCTGTGAGCGCAGCGCCCAGCCGGGACCGATCGCCGCGGGCTCGGGGGCCGCGGTCTCGGGCCCGGAGTGGTAGACCCAGGCACGGTCGTCGAGCAGGGCGTACGCGGCGATCAGGAGGTTGGTGGTCTGCTTGTCGAGACCGGCGTAGCCGAGGTCCTTGGTGATCCAGCCGCGGATGTCCTCGGCGGCGAGGTCTCCGCGCTCCTGATGCTGGGCGGCGGCCTGGTTGATACGGGTACGCCAGTCGGCGCGCAGCACGAGCGGGCCGTCGTGGACGGTGCCGAGCTCGAGGGGCTCCACGACGCGCTTGACGGTCTTGAGGTGGTGGCTGTCGACCTCCACCCGGCCGCCCTCGTCCATGGCCCGGGTGATCCACTCCAGGGTGGTCCGCAGTTCGCCCGCGGTGACGGCCTTGCGCCGACCGCCGCTGTCGGGCCCGAAGTCGGGGTGTTTCGGGTACAGGGCGCCGAACAGGTGGTCGGCGAGGAACAGGGCGTTGTCGGCGAAGGGCTTGCCGCCCTCCGGCTGGACGCGTGGGAACTCCGGCTGCAGGGACAGCACATGGCGGCCGTCGACCACCTCCGCCGCCCTGGTGCCGTCCTTGACCTCCGTGATGCCGTACACCTCGCCGAGCGAGGCGATGAGCGTGCGGGTGAGGGTCTCGCGGCCGACCTCCAGCTGGCGGCGGGCCTTGGCCCGGTCGTCCGGCGGGTAGTTGCGCGTGTGGTCGGCGAGCCGGTCGCGTTCCAGCAGGAAGTTGATCCGCATCAGCCGGCCGAGCTGGGCCTTGCGCTGCTCGGAGAAGAAGTCGGTCAGCCAGACGAGGGTGGCCGCGGTGTGGCCGTTCTTGCTGAGCTCGGTCACGCGCTGGTAGTCGTCGGTGGGGAACTTGCCGGTTTCGTCGAAGGGGTAGTCGATGACGAAGCGGATGTTGCCCGGGGTGGCCGGCGTGAACTGCTCGTCCGACAGGTCGCGCGGGTCGCGTACGTTGCCGAACACGAACTCCGCGGTGCGCCGGGTGCCCCGCCAGATGATCTCCTTCTCGGGGACGAGCTGGCCTTCCTTCACGCCGAGCTCCTCCCACAGCCTGTCCCGCAGCCAGACGCGTCGCACGCCCGCCTTGTCCTCCCCGGCGGCGGCGTCGAGCAGGGGCTCGATGTCCAGGTCGGACAGGTGCAGGGAGAAGACGGGGTCGGTCTCGCCCTCGGCGCGCAGCTCGGTGGGGTATTCGCCCTGCAGGGCCCGCATCCGGTCGATGACCTTCTGCCCGACGGGCACGGTCCGCGACCGTACGGAGCCGTGGTTGAGGGCGGCGAGCCGGGCCCCGGTGAGCCGGCGCAGCGCGGGCACGTCGGGGGCGAGCGCAGCGAGCAGCAGGGTCTTGACGAAGCGGTCGTCGGCGAGGAAGTCCGGGTGGTCCTCCCGGCCGTACTTCTCCAGAAGGTGCGCGCGGGCCTTGGCGTGGAAGCGCTGGGCGGCCTCGGACTCGTGCTTCAGCTTGTCGGTGAAGGCGGCCCCGGTGCCGTCGATCAGGACGTCCCACAGGTCGCCGAGCGGGATCAGCTGCCCGAGCTCGGCGCCGGCGTTCTTCTCCAGGAGCTGCTGGACGAGCTTGAGACCGGTGCGCTCGCGCTGGAGCGCGCCGGACAGGGCGACGAGCACGTTCAGCAGGGCGGGCGAGAGCGGGTAGACGGTACGGAAGTCGTCCCATCCGGCCTGGGTGGCGCCGCCGTCGTCCAGCAGGACGTCCTTGACCAGCGGGCTGAACCGGTCGACACCCGCGAAGGCGGCGTCCAGCACACCCTGCTGTCCGGGCCTGGGCTTGAGCACCCGCTCCTTGATGATCTCCGGGAGGTTGCGGTCCTCCAGGTCGACGACGGTGAACCGCTCCTGCAGGTACTCGAGCGCGTGCTCCATGTTCTGCACGTCGGAGCCGAGGATGTCGGAGCCGACGAGCTGGGAGAGGTCACGCTGGCGGGAGATGAAGGAGATGATCGGCACCGGCCGGTCGGGGTTGCTGGACTCGATCAGCTTGACCAGCTTCTGGATCTCGTCGTTGACGAAGGTCCGCTGTTGCATCCGGGCCTGCAGCCACAGGATCAGCTCGTCCAGGAAGAGCACCACACCGTCGTAACCGAGCGACCGGGCGTGGACGCTGATGGCGCTGAGCCCGTCGTCCAGGGACAGATAGGCCGCCGCGTCTCCGCGGATACTGTCCGCGTACGCCTTCATGGGGCCGCTGACCAGGGCGGACACCAGACGCTTACGCCGGTCGTCCCCGTCGGGTGCGGCGAAGGCGGCGTCGAGCTCGGCGCCGGTCCACGGGGTGTCGGCGACGGCGCCGATCACGGCCAGCCCGTCCTCGTCCACCACGGGCTCGGGCGCCGCCCCGGCTGTGGGCAGCAGCCGTACGAACGCCTCGTCCCCGAGGGAGGCCCGCAGGTTCCGGGCGTCGGACAGCAGGGAGTCCGCCTTGAAGACCAGGGGCGTGGGTGCGTCGGGGTGCCGGTCGCGCACGGTCTTGGCGTAGCCGCCGAGCAGCGCCGACTCCAGGTTGGCGGCGCCGACCAGGTGGTAGGGCACCATGAGGAACTTCTTGCCGCGCAGCCATTCGTCGTGCTCGGCGACCACTTCGCGCAGCCGGGGCTTCTTCCGGGTGGCGGGCTCGCCGTTGAGCACGGCGTGCAGCACGGTGAGAAAGTGGCTCTTACCCGCGCCGAACGACCCGTGCAGGTAGGCGGCGTGCGAGCTGTTCTTCTTCACGGCGCTGCGGATCAGCTTCAGCGCCGTCTCGAACTGTTCCCGCAGCTGCGGGGTGACGACGTACTCCTCGACCGAGCCGGCCGAGGAGCCGGTGAAGCCCTGCGACAGCTCTACCTTGAAGTCGCCGGCGTGGACGTCCTCCTTGATGTCGAGGACGTCCCTCAGCGCGATGTTGCTGCCCCTGGCCATCAGCCGCTCCTGGCTCCCCGTACATCCGGCCCCGACCACCCCAGCCGGGTACTCGGCGGAGCCGACCGGTCACCCGCGTCCGTACCGCCGCACAAGCCCCTCCATCCTGCCAGCTCACGTCCGGGGACGAGGACGGGCTGAAGAGGATCAGGACTGTGCACGCCGTCGAGCGGCGGCCGGACGCTGTACGAGGACGTCCCCCGAGGTGTGGTTCAGCCCGCCCGCCGTCAGTTTGTGCACCCAGGGACCGGGCTGGGTGGCTGCCACCCCGTGCCGCTCACCGATCCCTCCGGGTTCTGTCACGACTACGGGGGCGGACGCCAGGGCAGCCCACACGGTCTTGCCCGGTGCGCCCTCGCGTGGGGTGACGCCCCACTCCTCGGCGAGCGCGGCGACGAGGACCAGCCCGCGCCCCGTCTCCGCGTCGGCGGGCAGGCCGGTGGGCAGGTCCGGCAGCCGTTCGCCCCGGGTGTCGCTGACCTCCACCCGCAGCCGCCCTCCTGATTCCCGGATCAGCCGGAGCAGCACGTCCCGGCCGGGCACCAGTCCGTGCGTGACCGCGTTGGCGGCCATCTCGCCGACGACCAGGCTCACCGTGTCATTCACCTCGGAGCCGTAGCGATGACCCCACTCGTGGACCCGGTGGGAGGCCAGCCGCCGCGCGAGACGGGCTCCGCGCGCGGTGGCGGAGAAGCGGAGTTCGAAGGTGTCGCCGGGGTGCGGCGCGGTGAGGCCGGGGATCGTCATACGCGGAAGGTTCCCGCGACCCGAACCGCTCCCACCAGGGGTAACGGCCGTACGGCCTGGTCCTGTCGGGGTCGAGGAGGCGGCTGACGGGGCTGTACGTGGCACCACGTACGGGCTTGCTTCTCTGGTCGGTCATGCGCGGCCCAAGGGCGGTGGCCCGCCCCAGTAGTCCGTGGTCGGCCCTCCACGGCCGAGCACGCTCGGACTCGCCCAACCCGTGCGGCCCTTTTCACGTCACGGGCCGACCACCGCCGGTCCCGGGGTCGTCAGCGGAAGTCGTAGTCCTCATCCATGCCACTGGAGAGAAAGATTTCCTCGGCTCCAGCGAACGAGGGGGAGTCCGCAGGCTCCTCCTCGTAGCCAGCCGAGTCCGGGCCCTCGATGTGATCATCGCCCTCCATGCACCGGCAGGGGAAGACCTCCTGGGTGATTTCACCGTTGACGATGCTGTTTTACGGCGCGGTCGTGCAAAGGTCCCGTGGGCATACCGGGAGTACAGGGCACCACGGGTCGGGCCTTCTCCGCGCCTACGGGTACGGCTTGTCGCCCTTCGCCAGCATCGCCACGTACTTCTCGATCCGGCGCACCCGGGTCTCGGCCTTCTTGGCGTCCTGGATCCGGTACAGGATCGCGTAGCGGTTCTGCCGGTCCAGCGTCTCGAAGAACGCCGCCGCGGCCGGTTCCGCGTCCAGGGCCGCCGTGAGGTCGTCCGGCACCGTGGCGGTCTTCGCGCCGTCGTAGGCCGCCTCCCAGCGGCCGTCGGCCTTCGCACGGTCGACCTCGGCCTGTCCAGGCGCACGCATCCTGCCCTGCTCGGTCAGGGCGGCCACCTTGTCCCGGTTGATCTTGGACCACTTGCTGCGCGGCCTGCGCGGGGTGAACCGCTGGAGCCACCACTGGTCATCGACCTTGGCCTTCTGGCCGTCGATCCAGCCGTAGCAAAGGGCCACGTCGAGCGCCTGGGCGTAGTCCAACGCGACGACGCCGGGGCCTTTCCTGCGCAGCTTGAGCCAGATGCCGGGCGAAACGGCGTGGTTCTCGCCGATCCATGCCTCGAACGCCTCGGCCGATGCGAACGCGACGATCTCCAGGTCCTGAGTCACCCCGGCAGCGAACCACACCTGGCCGGTGGTCATGACGCGATTCGGCACGGTCGCACGGTCCCGGGACGCAGGACGTCCGTGCGAGGCCCCCGCCGGGCACTCTGCGAACATGCGGGAAGATCGTGCGCCGTGTGGACGGTGTACGCCCTTACGGAGAGAGGCACTTACCCATGGCCAAGGACGCGACCGGACTTCCCGAGGTCGACAAGGACTGGGACGTTCCCTATCAGCCGGCGGACTTCCTCGACCTCGACCGTGCGTCCATACCGTTGACCGGCAAGGCACCGGCCCCCGCCCTGGTGGAGTTCGTCCATCAGCTGATCGCCGCCGAGGGGCCGATCCACGAAGAGGTGTTCTTCCTGCACACGCGGGAGGTGCTGCACCTGAAGTCGTTCACGACACCGAAGAAGAAACTGATCCGGGCGGCGGTGGAGCAGCTGGCCGAGGACGGCCGGGTCGCGGTCGACGGCGAGTTCTTCGACGTGCCGGACCGCCCCTGCCGCTACGCCCGCCGCCCGTTCCCGGGCCTGACGAAGCGCACCGTGGAACGCGTGGCACCGGCGGAACGCCGGACGGCCCTCGCCGGCCTGATCCACGACGAGCCCGGCCGCCCCTACGGCGAGGTCGTGGCGGACGCCGTCCGCTTCTTCGGCTGGACCGCGGGCACGCCCGGCGCGAAGTCGGCCCTGGCGGGCGACCTGTACCGCCTTCGCGACCAGGGGCGCATCACGGGATGGCCGGACAGTCTGGTGGGCAAGGCGTCCTCGTAACCCCTGAACTACGTGTCGACGTCACTCACATGACGGACATTCATGCGGAAGCGCTTCCTTCCGGGTCGGACCGTCCTAGCCTGCTGCCACTGCTTGCCGACCGAGGGAGCGAGGGAGCATGGACGTTGCGGTGGCCGGTGCCGTCGAGGATGCCGCAGATCCGGGAGGCGGGTTCCTGCGCTGCTTCGGCCGCCAGGTGAAGCTGCTGCGCGAGGGTGCGGGGCTCACGCAGGCGGAACTCGGGGCGAGCGTCGGATACGGCGAGGCGCACATCGCCTCCGTGGAACAGGGCCGGCGCATCCCCAAGCCCGAGATGGTGGACGCGGTGGACCGGGTTCTGGGCGGGCGGGGGATGCTCGTCGCGATGAAGGGCGAGGTGGAGCGGGCTCGGTATCCGTCGTTCTTCCGGCAGTACGCGCGGCTGGAAGCGGAGGCTACGCAGCTGCACGCGTACGACAGCCACGTCGTCAAGGGACTGTTGCAGACGGAGGAATACGCGCGAGCAGTCTTCGAGATGTGGCGCCCGCTTCTGGACGCCGACATCGTGGAGCAGCGTGTGTCAGCGCGCATGGAACGTCAGAAGCTCTTCTCCCGACGGCCTGCACCGCTCCTGAGCTTCGTCATCGAGGAAACCGTCCTCCGCAGACCCCTCGGCGGACAAGCCGTATTACGTGGCCAGTTGGAGCAGCTCCTCCTGTACGGGCACGAGCGGAACATCGAGATTCAGGTCATGCCGACCAGCCGTGAGGAACACGCCGGGCTGGCAGGGGCGTTCACGTTGCTCCACATCGGAGATCAGCGCAGGATGGCCTACATGGAGGTGCAGGACGAAAGCGCACTGCACTCGGAACCGAAGAAGGTCGGCGCCTTCGAATCGACCTACGGCGTGCTCCGGGCCCAAGCACTCACCCCGAGGGAGTCGCTGGCCTTCATCGAGAGGCTGTTGGGAGAGCAATGAGCACACAAGAACCCGCGTCGCGCGCAGGCGAGCTGGCTTGGTTCAAGAGCAGCTACAGCGCGGGCAACGGCGGGGATTGCGTGGAGGTGGCGGCCGCAGACACGGCCGTCCACATTCGCGACTCGAAGCAGTCCGGAGGCCCGACCCTGCGCGTCGGAGCCGTCCAGTGGACGACGTTCGTGCGGATGGCCGCGCGCGGCTGACGTACCGAGGACCGTGTATCGGGTGCGGGTGGAGCCGGATTCCGGCCCCACCCTCGCCCGACGGAGCAGGGGACGAACCAATCTGCCGACGACGAGCGGCGGCAGGCACCGCAGTCACCAGCGACTGTCAGCCGGGGATGATCTGCCCGTTCTCGATCTGGAAGTTCTCGGCCGGTGAGCAGCCGATCGACGGCGTGATCAGCAAACTGACGGCAACCGGTGCGGGCTCCGTGCCGGCGGTGGAGAACTCGCACACCGCGTGGCGGCCGGTCAGCGGGAACCAGAACCAGGCGTCCGCCTCGCCGACCGGAGCGCGGTCCGATTCTCTCCACGCACCGTTGTTGAAGGTGAAGACCTGGAGGCGCACGGATGCCGCGAGCGGATCGGTCTGCGACCTCAGAGCGGTGAGTGTGAACTTGAGGTCCCTGCCCAGGACCGATGTGGCGATCCGTCGGCGCTCTGTCGCCCGAGGCGCAGCCTGCGGCTCCTTCTCCTGACCGGCCGTCGGGCGGGCCTGGGGGTCGGTCGGCCGCGGGTTCGGCGGGCCTCCGGCGGTTGCGCCGACCGTGACGGTGACGGCCGTGGCGGTGGCCAGGGCGACGCCCCAGCTCATGAATGTGCGGAAGTTCTTGATCACGACGTCTCCATGTGCGGTGATCGGTGCGGGTCGGGTCGCGGAGGCGCATCGATGTCCGGGACGGGCCTGTGACGGGGTCTGCCCGGTATCTGACGCGGGCGGGAAGCGCTGCTCTCACCCCTGCGCATCCCGGGCGGCATTGAGACCGCCTGACGCAGCTACTTGCCGGGGAAGGACGGAGGCATCGGCGCCTCGGACGGCACGTGACCGTCCCTGGCCCGATGAGGCTGCACGTCGAGGACTTCGAAGGTGAGTTGCCAGGTCGCCGGCGTCAACACCCGCTGGGTCACCTGGCCACGCGCCGTACGGAACTCTCCGGTGCCTCCGGTGATCGCGTTGACGACCGTTTCCGGTGCCGGGATTCCGGCTTGCTCGCCCTGGACGGTGATCTGCCCGCCCGGCAGCACCGCGGTTGACGAGCACTGTCCCGCGTTGCGTTCGAGGTCGGTGATGACGCAGAAGCCGCCGAAGCGGCCGACGGGGCGTTCTTCCGCTCCCCCGGTCGACGCCAGGTTCCCGCTGAAGACGAACTGGTCGCCGACGCTGCGGCCCGCTGCCCCCAGATCCAGCTCTTCGCCGACCTGCAGCCGGGCCTCCACGCGGATGGTGCGGCTTTTCGCCGTCGGGCCGTCGGCAGGGTGGGCTGCCGCAGTCGCGGCAGCCTTCTGCGGGACCACGTCCGCCGCCTTCCGCGGGACCACGTCTGCCGACGCGAATCCAAGGGTGGCGAGCCCGGCAGAGCCGCCGAGAACCGCAACGGCAAGGAATATGAAGGGCCGGCCAGCGAAGCCCATGGTCGCCTCCGTGTGTGGGGGATGAACAGAGCCAGGGCCGCCCAGCCTTGGGTCGCGTCACAGAAGGCAAGGCACCCGAGCAGGTCGGGGGACCGTGAGCGGGAGCGGACTCCGGGGTGACGAATGCGCCCGTACCCATTCATACGGGCCTCCGTCATGCGGAACGCTAATGGCAGTGATGCCGACGCGCTCAGCAGAGAGCGAGGGTGGGGGCCATTGGGGTGCACTCCTTGAGGGGAAGCCTCGTTGTCTCGGCGCGACTGCCGGTTGATGCCCGGCGGGGCAGAGCGGGCCGGGCAGGGGCGGCGCGAGAACGGCTTCTCGGGGTTTGCCCTGGCGTTCTCGCCGTCCAGGGCGCGAAGTTGCACGCCTCCCACCCGCTGTGCGGCTGCTGTGGCGGCCGTGCACGGACGGCCACAGGATTGACGTCGGGCCTCCGTGGAGGAAGCAGGAGGCAACCAGCACCCTCCACATGTCCGCCCCTGCGGAGGCGCCCACCAGCGGTCCCACTCGTGGAGGCCGCGCTCGACACCGGAAGGAACACCAATGGATCAGGCCGTGGAGAAGAACGGCGCGACGCCATCGTTCGACGGGCTGCGGGCGCTGTTCCTCAACACCACGCTCAAACGGTCGCCGGAGATCAGCAACACGGGCGGGCTGATCGACCGCAGTGTCGGCATCATGCGGCAACACGGAGTGGACGTCGAGACCGTACGGGCCGTCGACCACGACATCGCCACCGGAGTGTGGCCGGACATGACCGAACACGGCTGGGAACGTGACGACTGGCCTCAGTTGTACGAGCGGGTGCTCGGCGCGGACATCCTGGTGCTGTGCGGGCCGATCTGGCTCGGCGACAACAGCTCGGTGATGAAGCGGGTGATCGAGCGGCTGTACGGCTGTTCCAGCCTGCTCAACGACGAGGGGCAGTACGCGTACTACGGACGGGTCGGCGGGTGCTTGATCACCGGCAACGAGGACGGTGTCAAACACTGCGCCATGAACGTGCTGTACAGCCTCCAGCACCTCGGCTACACGATCCCGCCGCAGGCCGACGCCGGGTGGATCGGCGAGGCCGGGCCCGGCCCGTCCTATCTCGACCCCGGTTCCAGCGGACCCGACAACGACTTCACCAACCGCAACACCGCCTTCATGACCTACAACATGCTGCACCTGGCGGCGATGCTGCGTACGGCCGGCGGCATCCCGGCGTACGGCAACCGGCGCAGCGAGTGGGACGCGGGCTGCCGTCCCGGCTTCAGCAACCCCGAGCACCGATAGCCCCCTCTGGAGGAAGACGCCGTGAGTACTCACCACTCCCCCACCCGCCCGGCGGCGTCGGGGCCTGCCGCATGGCCGTCGTTGCGGGTCGCCGACTGGACCGCGACGCGGGACACGCTCCACATGTGGACGCAGATCGTGGGCAAGCTCCGGCTGGCTCACGCGCCCCTGCTCAACCACTGGTGGCAGGTCACTCTGCACGTCACCCCCAGAGGGCTGACCACCGGGTCGATCCCTTACGGCAGCGGCGTGTTCGACGCGGAGTTCGACTTCGTCGACCATCAGCTGCGGATCCGCAGCAGCGACGGCGGCGACCGCAGTGTGGCCCTGGCACCCAAGTCGGTGGCCGCCTTCTACGCCGAAACCATGGAGGCGCTCGACGCGCTCGGCATCGGCGCGGACTTCCAGAGGCGTCCGAACGAAGTGGACCCCTCGATCCCGTTCGCGGAAGACGAGCAGCACGCCTCCTACGACGCAGAGGCGGCGCACCTGTTCTGGCGGCAGCTGCTCCAGGCGAACCGCGTCATGGGCCAGTTCCGGGCGCACTTCACGGGCAAGGCCAGCCCGGTGCACTTCTTCTGGGGCGCGATGGACCTCGCCTGCACCCGCTTCTCCGGACGCTCCGCTCCCCCGCATCCAGGCGGCGCCCCGAACTGCGGCGACTGGGTGATGGTCGAGGGCTACTCCCGCGAACTGTCCAGCTGCGGCTTCTGGCCGGGCGGCGGAGAGGAAGGCGCGTTCTACTCCTACGCCTACCCTGAGCCCGCGGGCTTCGCGGACCATCCCGTGGGGCCGGAGGGCGCCTACTACAGCTCGGAGAACGGCCAGTTCCTGCTCCCGTACGAGACCGTGCGCACCGCCCCCGACCCCGACCGCGCACTGACGGAGTTCCTGCAGACCACCTACGAGGCCGCCGCCGAACACGGCGGCTGGGAACGGGCGCAGTTGGAAGACGACCCACGCCGGTGGAGACAGACAGACACAGTGAGCTGATCCCGTCCTGAACCGTGCCTGTCAGGCCGCCTGCCTGGGCCGAGTTCGCGGAGTCCAGGGCGGGGCCGAGCTCCGGCCCCACCCGCATGTGCCCGTACGCGCCTACTCGGCGGCCTTCTTGCGGCCGCCCCGCTTCTTCTCGGGGCGCCAGGCGCGCAGGTCGGACTCCGAGAGGTGGCGTTCGGTGCGGCCGAGGTTGAGGGCGCTCTGGAACTCCTCGGCCGGGTTGCCGTCCCACTCCTCGTCGAACTCGTCGTACCACTGGTGCACCCAGGGCATGGCCTCCTGGAGCCCGGCCAGGAGCGGGACGAAGCGGGCGTCGTCCTTCGGCCAGCCGTCCCGCTCCGCACGGTCGTGGACGAGGTTGGCCAGGACCTCGGCCTGCTCGCGGTGGTTCCAGCCGGCCCAGCCGAGGAGGAGCGACGAGTCGTTGTCCGTGGACGCGCCCGGGTAGGAGATGAACCGTTCCTTGGGCACATCGAGCTTGCCGCGGTTCGACCAGTAGGACTGCTTGAGGAAGTCGGCGCCCGTGTACTTCGGCGGAACCTTGATGTCGAGCCGCTGCCCGGTACGGTCCTCCTCGCGCTGCTGCTCCCAGACCTGCTCCCACTGCTCGCGCTTGCGGAGACCGGTCTCCTTGTAACGCAGAACACTGAGGTAGGGGACGTGCTCGGGCTCGATGATCGCTGCGAGCACGGTCGCCAGCGAGGCATCCCGCTTGCCGAGGTGGTCCTCTGCGTAGAGGGCGGCGACGGCTTGGACGTCCTCGTCATGGCGGAGGGCATCGGCGAGCTGGTTCACGGTGAGAGGTCGGGGCGCGGTGAACTCGTTGCGCTCCTCAAACCAGAGGTCCGCGTGCTCGGCGGCATCCAGCAGCCAGGCACGCAGGGCGGCAGCCTCGCGCTTCTCCCAGGGCTCGGTGGACCAGCGGCGCTTGTATTCGGGGCGCTCGATGAGGCGAATGTCCTTGTTGGACTCGATGAGGTCTAGGCGGGCCTGGACGACGTTCCTGTAGGGCTCGGGCCAGTCCGTAGGAATCTCGATAGCCGGAGTGGACCTGTGCAGTCTGAACCAGGCGTTCTGGGACTCATCATCCGGCGCATGACTTTTCATCTGAATCTCGAAAGCGCGTTGACCGAGAGAGAGTTGGGGGATAGATCCGTCCGTCAGACCGGCAGAAACATCTGGGAAGGTGGCACGGGCGACCTCTGTCGGCGCCAGAAGCCCATAAGCCCCATACACGGTCCAGTCCAGCTCCTCCTGGAGCGCGAACATCTGGGAGCGAATCTTGGCCTGGGCGGCGGAAGCCTCCTTGAGTGCGGCGCGGGTCGGAACAACAGCGGCCGTGAGAGCGGACGGCTCGTGCTCGGCCAGCTTTTGAGCAAGCGTGTCGAGTTCGCGGCCGAGGGTGAGCGGGAGCGAGGCGGGAAGAGGGAACTCCTGCAGCTTGGTGCCGGTGAACTCGAAGTACTCCTCCCAAGCCCAGCGCCCTGTCGAACGCTCGCCGCCCCGATTCCCCTTGCCCTGACTTACCTGCTTCAACCAGAAGCAAGCCGCAGAAGAGTTCAGCACCCCCAGCAACTCCAGATGCTGCTCCTCACTGGCCCCCTCCGGCAACTTGATCACCGGCGCGGACTGCTTGAACACCTTCCCACCCCGGTCCAGCACGAAGTGGTTATGCGTGGCCACAAAGGCGAACGTAATTGATAGTGGTGTGCTGTATCGCGCTTTCACCCATCGATACCAAGTCCACCAAGGCTCGTCGGACTCTGCACGAGTCTGGCCCCCAAATCCTGTGGTCGAGCCGAGTACGGTCTTCATGGCCCACAGGTGTCGTCCCCACGTTGTGCTCGCCTCGTAGGCAACAGGTTCGTGTTCAGTGCCGTATGGCACGAGCGCGGGGGTTTCAGCCGCCGTGTCCCAGTCCCGCACCACTTCACCAACGACTAGCCGACGTTCCAAACAGCGTGCATCAGGGCGTTGGCGAAACCACTGCTTAGAAAGGAAGAAGACTTCGTCTTGTCCAGGAAAGCTCGCGAAGCCGATTGGCCTGCCGAGAACGCCGCCAAGCACGCGTGGGGCTTGTCCCAGGATGCCCATTGCTTCCGATGCTCCGCCACCAGACAGACTCCAGGGAAACGCGGAGAAATCAGATCGTTGCTTCTCGGCCACACTCACCCAGTCCGACTCGCTCCCCGGCTTCCCGACCTGCCTCTCAATCGCCTGCCACACCAACCCCCGCGAAGCATCCTCCGGCTGGCTGGGCTCCCCCCGCACACCCAGCACAGCCCGAACCTTGTCCGCCTGCAGCTGGTTCTGGTTCCGCCCCGCCAGGATGACCGTCGGCGTCCCATGCCCCGGAATGAACGCCCCCGACGTATCGATCACATGCGTCAGGTCGACCTTCGGGAAGAACTCCTCGATCAGCTTCTTCCCGAACTCCCGCTTCATGAAGGAATTCGCGGTGATCTGCCCCGTGAAGCCACCAGTCCGCTCGCCACCCCCGGCCCGTACCGCCAGCTCGAAGATCCGCTGCGCGAACGGCACCGACAACGCGTACTGCCGGTAGCAAGCGCTGTACGCGGCCTTGTAGTTGGCGTTCTCCTGCTTGTCCTTCACCGTGATGTACGGCGGGTTCGCCACCACCACGTGATACGTACCGCGCCCCAGCAGGTCCACCTCCCGCGCGTACTCCCCCGCATCCTCCGTGCGGTAGTAGAACGCCTCCCGCTCCCCCATGAACGTATCGAGGGTCTCCGTCACACCCTCCGCGCCCCGCCCGTGCAGCAGCGAGTCCCCCACCGCCACCCGGATCGGCATGTCCGGCGCGCCCCGCAGCTCCCGGACCCCGCACTCCTTCAGCGCCGCGACCAGCAGCCGGAAGCGCGCGATGGAGGCCGCGAAGGGGTTCTTGTCCGCGCCGTGCACCGACTCCAGGGCGCGGCGGATCAGGACCCAGTCCTGCGTACCCGGCTCCAGCTCGCGCCACTTCTCCAGTACCCGCTTGAACATGCCGAGCAGGAAGTGCCCCGAGCCGCACGCCGGGTCGATGCAGCGCAGGCCCCGGACCTGGCCGTCCGGGTCCTCCTCGCCGTCCCAGCCGGCCGGCTTGTGCTTCCACACCGGGTCGAGGCCGAACTCCTCGATGGCCGGGTCCAGCGTCAGGTCGAGGATGAACTCCTCGACGAAGACCGGGGTCTGGAGCAGGGCGTAGGTCTTGCGGGCGTACTCGGAGAGGTCCTGGTAGAGGTCGCCGAGGAAGCGGGTGTCCAGCTCGGGGTCGGTGAAGTCGTAGCGGACCTCGCCGTCCGCACCGCGCTCGCGCCAGAACGCCAGCAGCCGGGTCGCCGCCTCGTAGGACGGCGTCACCTCCCACAGCGGGTTGTGGCCCCGCTCGAAGAGGCCGGCCGCGGTCCGGTGCGCGTCGGCGAGGGCGCCGAACGACTCGGTCAGCCAGTCGCGGTCGTTCAGCTTCGGGCTGCGGCGGAAGAAGTCGTCGTGCCGGTCCTGCGCCTCGGCCAGCCGGTCACCCCGGCCGGAGAGCCACGCGTCGGGGATCAGCCCGTTGTCCTCGCTGAAGCGGACGAAGACGCACGCCAGGACCCAGGCTGCGGCGATCTGCACGACGCGCTCGTCACGCCATGTCTCGTACATGGAGGCCGTGCGCTCGGACTCCAGGGCCCGGTCGTACTCGGCGTGCAGGGCCGTCGCGTACTCCTGCTCCGTCTCCGTACGTTTCCGGAGGTCGTCCTCCAGGAGCGCGACCTGCTTCTGCAGGTCCTTGAGCAGGGCGGCGTGATCAAGCGACGCGACCCCCGTACGGTCTTCCTCGGACGACACCGGCGAAACCTCTCCATCCCCTACGAGCTCTGCCGCGGCTTCACGGCGTACGCGTACTCGGAGTGCGCGTCCCTCCATCGTGCCAGCTCGGAATCGCCGTGCCGCAGCGATCAACGTGATCGGCCACCTGCTCCATGAACCAGCGCGTGATCGCGTAGGGGACGACGTGTCCGTCATGGCTGTGGATGTGGACGGCCGGTTCCGCGTTCGGATCCTCATCAGGGACGAACGCCACCAGGAAGGCGGCTCCGGGCAGGTGCCTGTCCGCGTCAGGGTTCTCGGCCCGCGCGGCCGGAGCGGGCACGGCCTCGCTCAGCTCCACGGCCCAGGCGTCGTCGGGCAGGGCGTAGTGGAACTGGACGGCATAGCGACGGCCTGTGTGCTCGCGCGCCTCTGCTGACATGGCGGCAGGCTGCCACGGTCGTGCCCGGTCGGAGGCGCCCGAACCGACGTGTACGGGACGACCACTGCGGCCCTGCTGCGTGCCCACGGGTCGGGTCGTCGCCGCCAGCGGGTCCCACGAGCTCGTACGTCACTGCGGGGGAAGGCTCACTGCCCGCCGAGTATCAGCAGAACAGAGACGTACAGGCTGCCGGACACCGTCGTGAACAAGAAGGCGAGAACCGTGTGGACGACGAGCCCTCGCCCCGGGGCAGGGGCCAGGTGTGCCCGGGCCGCACGGGTCACCCGGGGCGCGGGGGCACCCCGTGCGGCGTTCGCCTCCGCCTTCTCGATCGCCCGGCGCAGCTTCCCGAGGCTTCTGCGGGTCGTGATTCCCAGGCGCACGCCATGAATGTCGCGCACCACCACGGTGCGGTAGGTACTGCCGTACGAAAAGGTCGTCAGGAGCCGGACCGTGGTGATCCGGTTCAGATCGACGGACCGTGCGCCGGTCAGGGTGCGCGCGGTCAGGCGCGAGGACGAGTGCTGGAACGGTGCCTGCTCCTCGCAGAGTGCGGGAAGGAGCAGGAAGCCGGCGATCCCGGTGAGCAGGCCGAGCACGATCGGTGTGCCTTCGGGAACCGCCCCCGTCCGGGCCAGTCCGTAGCTGCCGAAGGGCAGGAGCAGGACCGCCACGACCAGGCCCGATCCCAGGCGCGCACGGGCAACACTGCGGGCGGTGGTCGCTTCCACTGAACGTCCCCCTTCTCCGGCGGGCACCATCATGCTGCGCGGCAGATCTCGCCGCATTGCCGGTGCCCGGCAATCTTCGGCGCGGGATACGTCGGGGGACGGTCCTATGACCAGCAGGACCGCACGTGTAGGTACACGGGCCGCGAGGAGAGTGCGGCCGAGCCGGTCCGACGGAGGTCACCTGGGCGACGCCGGGAGCGTGAACAGGGACGGGACACGATGAGCGGCGGACGGTCTCAGCCGCCCGAAGCCCAGCGCCGACCGCGCCTGTCAGGGCGGGTGGACTTCTCTCTGCCGCTCACGGCTCAGGGCAGCCGGAGCCCGTCGCGGAGAGCCTTCATGTGGACCTGGATGTCGCGTTCGATGGCCGGTTCGGCTGCGGTTTCCTCTCGCGGCGCCTGACGGCAGGAGCGGCAGAGGCCGTCGAGGATGGCTTCGGACGGTCCCGGGGCGCCACATTCGGTGCACTCCACCAGCAGACGGCGGCCCGGGGTACCGGACGCGGCCGGGGCCGGGGTCGTGGGCAGGTGGGGCGGGAGTTTGTCCTGGAGGCGGCGGCGTACGAGACCGACCGGGGAGTCGACCCGGGCGGGAAGGCCGGCGGTCAGGGCGTGGGTGAGATAGGTGGCGTCCACACCGCGCGCGAACCACTCGGCGGCCAGTGCCTCCAGTGCCTGGCAGTCGTCGGCCGAGAGGGCGAGGCGGGGCTCGGTCCTGCCGAGTCGGGCCAGGGCGAGGTAGGCGGGAGAGGGCACGTCCGGGGCGGGGTCCGGGGTTCGCTGCTGCGGTACGCAGGGGACGGGTGACGGGTCGGCTGCTCCGGCCGGTGCGGGGGAGGCGCCTACGGGGGCGGCCACTTCGTCCGGTGCGCACGGGACCCGATCCGGCACGGGCGGCGTCGCTGCCGCCTCCTCGGGGACCCGGTCGCTCTCGGCTGCGAGATGGGTGGTCCACCATTCGTTGTCGCGGGCGGTGCGGGACCAGAAGGTGCGGGTGACCCAGCGGTTCTGGTGGTCGACCTCGATCCGGCACAGCACGCGGCGCAGGTGCCCGGCCACCGCCAGGGCCCTGAGGGCCGTGCCGACGGCCATCTGCCCGTACAGGGGGAGGTTCTTCGCCAGCGACTTGATGTCCATGGCCGCACCCTCGGGCAGCCGGTCGACGTATCCGGCGATGTACCGCTCGCGCTCGGACAGGAGCATGAAGTCGTCCTGACGGGGCGGGCGTTGGTCCGGGGCGGAGTGCTTGCCGTAGCCGCGATGGGCGTGGGGCGCGGATGCGGGCGCGCGCAGGGCGGCGCTACTGTTCTGGGTAGCCACGAGATCGCTCTTTTCGATCTTGGGGTGAGACCCCGGCCGGTGCGACTAACACCGCGTCGGGGTCGTTCAGTTGTCGCACCGTAAGCAGTCGCGACGCTCCGCCGCAACTCGGTCACGATTAGTCATACTTGCTGGCCGTGACGGGTCAGGGAGGTGGGGGAGGTTTTACCCCACCTTCTTTTACCCACCTGTGAAAGAAGGCGCTCGGGTCCCGGAACCCGTGTCCCGACTCCCGGATCCCGAAGCTCAAGCGTCGGGCCCGGCGCCCTCCTCGTACCCACGAACGAGTGAACCGGCCACTCCCGGAGCTCGACCCCGGGGCCTCGGGTCCCGACTCCCGGATCCCGAAGCTCAGGACCCGGGACCCAGGCCCCGCAGCTCCCGCAGCGACAGCCCGTCCAGCACCGCCCACTCGCTCACCCGGTCCACGACGTCCACCGTGCGGCCGTCCAGGGCCGGAGTCGCCTGCGGGTCCTCCGCCGGGACGAGCAGCCACAGACCGTGCGGGGCGTCCGCGGGGCGGCGGGCGGCCTCCTGCAAGGTGACCAGCAGCTCCCGGCCGCCGGCCTCCCAGTACCGTGCGGCCAGCCCGGCCCGGTGGGCCAGGAGGACGGCACGCGGCCCCGACTGCTCGGCGAGAGCGGTGACGCGGGTGGCGACGCGTTCGGCGGCGAGACGGGTGTAGGAAGCGAGCGCCGCCCCGATGACACCGGAGGCCGCGAACGTGGCGTCGGCCTTCAACAGGGCCTGCCACCGCACCCCCTGCTCCTCGGCCAACTCCCGCATCGCGGTCAGGAACAGCTCGTCGAGCGCGACCGGTACGACGTCGTACCGGGAGGCCAGCCTCGCCTCCACACCCGGCAGTTCCGCGCCCTTGAGGGTCAACGCGAGGAAACCGCCCCGCCGGTGGGACGTCTCCAGCCGCGCGGCGAGCACCTTGCGCGGGTCACGGCCCTGCGCCACGTCACTCTGCGCGGCGGCGATCAGCGTGCCCGTGCTGGTGAGCGCGGACACCGACACCTCGTGGCGGCTCCCGGGCACCAGCTGGACGCGCGGCAGGAAACGCTTGCGCTCCTGGTCGTAACCGAGCGGGAAGCCGGCCTCGACAAGGGCCTCCTCCAGCTCGACATAGGTGGTGTCGGCCAGAACCGCCAGGCCCGGGAAACGGGCCCGGACCCGGGCCAGCAAATCTGCGGCACTGATACCGACATGGGCACGCACCCCTGCCGGAGCCTGCGAGATGCGCAGGGCACGGGGAAGGTCCAGGTCCAGCGGGAACAGTTCGAGGCGCGGGGAGAAGGCGACCCCAGGCGCCAGGGCAGCGGCGAGCGCCACCAGCCGGGTGTCGGCCAGCGGCGTTATCCCCTCGGGCGGACTCACCGCACGCAGCTCGCGCAGCACGGTCGCCCGGCCCGGCAGCGGATCGCGGGCCGCCACGACGGTCGCGGCCTCACCGAGACGGGCCGCGTACTCCGCCAGCTCCACAGGCGTCGGGTCGTCGGCGCCCGGCTGGTCCTCCAGGGCCACGACGACCCGCCCGGCACGCCGCAGGACGGTGAGCCGGGCCGGGACCTCGGCAGCGGTGCCGGCGTCCTCGGCGCGCTTGCGGGCCTCCGTCTCGGCAGCCGCCCGCACCACGGCCAGTGCCATGCCCAGGGTGTCGGCGGGACTGGCGTCACCCGCGCCGTGCCGGGCGCGCAGCTCCGTGGCCAGCTCCTCGGCCGTCATGACCCTGCCCTGCTCGGACAGGATGGTCACCAGCTCGTCGCGGATCCGGCGCAGCCACGGCAGCTCCGCCCACTGCTCTGTCGCCGCGAGCTGATGCTGGGAGACGGTGGGCTGGCTGATGCCCAGCGCCTTGGCGATGGCGGGCTGGGCCGGCCAGGGGTCCAGCCGGTCGGCGCCCGGCAGTTGCAGGGTGGTGCGTACGACGTCGGGGCGCGGCTTGGTACGCCGGTTGCCCTCCACCGGAGTGAGCCGGGCGGCCAGGGTGTCCACCGACTCCAGCGCCTCTTCGGGCGCGTCCGCCGCGACGGTCGCCGCGGCCCTTGAAACGGGCTTCTTCCGCAGGTCGTGCGTCCACTGGCGGTGGCGCCGGTTGAGCTCCTTGCGGATCACGTTGCCGGCGCCCCGGGCACGGGAGATCGTGTGGGGCGGGATGTCCAGCAGGGCCTTCACCGTCGCCGCACCCAGACCGGCGGCGACCGAGACGGCCCGCGGCGACAGCCCTGCGGCCTCCAGCGGCGTGGCCAGACCGGCGGCCGCGGCAGCCTGCTCGCGGGCGTCCTCGACGGCCTCGGCGGTCAGGCCCACCGTGGCCTGAGTGGTGGCCGGGCGCGCCGAGTCCGCCGTACGGAACAGCTGCCGCCACGCCTCCGCCGTCTGGCGCAGGCTGTCGTACCGCTGGTCGACATCCCGGTGCAGGGCTCGCTCGAAGAAGCGGGTGAGCCCCTCGCTGAGCGCCGGGTCGAACAGCTCGCGGGCCACGTACAGCTCCGCGTCCGTCACGGTGAGCGGGTCGCTCTGGCCGTCGCCCCACACCGGGCGTTCACCCGAAGCCATCTCATGGAGTGTCACGGCGGCGGCGTACCACTCGGCGTGATCGTCGTAGCGGGCACGGCGGCTGCCGCCGAGGAACGGGTCGAGATAGCCGCGGGTGCCCGCGTGGATGTCCTGGTCGGGGGCTTCGGCCAGGGAGAAGTCGAACAGCATCAGCTGCCAGGAACCGTCGTTGCGCTTGAACAGGCCCAGGTTGTCCGGCTTGATGTCCCGGTGGCGCACCCCGCGGGCGGCCAGACTGTCGAGGGCGTCGAAGAGGTCGTTGCCGAACCGCTCCAACTGGTCGTACCCCAGCGAGCCCTGACCCCTCAGCCGCGACCCGAGACTGACCGGATCCCGGTCCGCGGGCGAGCGGAAACCGCCCGCGTACTCGATCTCCAGCACCGTACGGCCGGCCAGCTCACGCGGTTCCGCGAGCAGCTTGGCGATGCGGCCACCGCCGACCTCCTTGAGCGCCTCGGCCTCCGCGTACAGCCGTGCGTCCTTCTCACGGTCCAGGGCGACCTTGAAGACACGGGGAGAATCCGGCTCGGCCGTTCCGTCGTCCGCCGTGCGCCGCACCAGCAGTGCGCGGGCGGTGGCCCCCGTGCCCAGGACCCGGGTGACCGTCCAGGTGTCGTCCAGGGGCTGGCCCGGCAGCACGGTCAGTGGGTCCGCGACCGCGCCGCCCGGCTGCTCGGCCGGTGCGGCATCGGCCTCGGCGGCGTCCAGGAGACGCAGGAAGTCGTCCGGAGAGGCCAGCCGCCCCTGCAGATCGGCGGCGGTCGCCTGGAAGACCACCGCGTCCAGAGCGGCGGAGATGCTGTCGGCGACCGCGTACGGGTGGAGTCCGCCCTCGGCGGCCAGCCGGTCGACCAGGGTGCTGCGGCGGTCGGCGGGCGGACGGCCCGTGAGGAGCAGATACGCGAGGCTTCCCACACCGAAGACATCGAGATCGACCGGGTCGGCGAACTCCTGGTCGGTCTCCGGAGCGAGATACACCTGGGCGATGTCCGCGATCAGGCCCGCGTCCAGAGGGGTGTCCCCGAGTGAGCGGTGCAACGAGGTCTCGAAGTCACGGGCGGCGGTCTGCCAGTCCGCGATCCGGAGAACGGGATCGGTGCCGTCCTCGCGCGCGGAGACGTACACCGAACGTGCGGACAGAGCACGGTGGTAGAGGGAACGATTGTGGGCGTAACGCACCGCCTCGGCGAGCTGGCGCACCAGGTCCAGGCGCACCACCGGGGTGAGCCGGCCACCGTACGCGTCCAGATAGGCGTCCAGACGCAGATCCGTCTCGCGGTGCCGGAACAGGATCGCCGGACCGCCCTGGTGCTCCCGGATCTGTACCGCCTGCACGATGCCGCGGTGGTTGATGCCCTGCAGCACCTGGTACTCACGGCGGGCCGCCCGGTCCACCCGGCGCCGCTGCTGCTCGGACGACGCCTCGCCGGCCAGATAGATCCGTACGCGGCCGCTCTCCTGGGCCAGGCCGTCGTCGCGTACGGCGAGCCGGTCCTCCCAGCCGGGCCCGGCGTCCAGGGCCCGCGGCTCCATCCGCCAGCCGTCACCGAAACGCAGATGCGCGGTCGAGTGGCTGATGCCGATCCGCTTCATCAGCTCTTCGAGCAGACGGCTGGTCTGCGGGGTGACCCGCCAGCTCTCCCGCTCGGGCGGCAGACCCAGCAGATCGTCCCAGATCTTCGGCAGCCCACCGGAGCCGTCGTTGCGCCCGAAGACGGCGGTGCGCTGGAACTCGTCGAGCTCGCTCACCAGGTCCGGGTCGTGCAGGAAGACCGCCGGCTTGATGTAGGGAATCCGCCTCGGGTCCTCCTTCATGGCTCGGGCGGCGCGCTCGAGGCGGCCCTTGAGCTCCTTGGCCTTGAGATCCGTGAGGTGCAGCGGGTTCTTCAAGGTCCGCACCCGGTCGGCGTGGAACTGCCAGGTGTCCCCGTGATTCACCACCCGCCCCGGATGGCCCTTCAACTCCAGCAGATACAGCCCTCCGGGTACAGCGATCAGCAGGTCGCTCTCGTTGACCCGGCCGGAGTCCCCGGTGAACTGGAACGTCGCCCACGCCCGGTACGGCTCGGCCTGCGGCATCAACTGCCGCACATGGTCCAGCCCCTCCTGCTCCCACCGGAATCCCGAGCGGCGCGGCTGATACCAGTGCTCACGGCGCGCAGGAGGACCGGGCTTCGGGGCGGACGGCCGCTCGACTGGCGTCACCGGGAGATCTCCTGGATCTGATAGGCGTGGGCAGGGTGGTCGGAGTAGCTCGTCACCCCACGAATGCCGTGCCTGGCCTCGCCCCTGCCACGACAGGCATCCTAAGGGCTGCGATACGTCCGTACGCGAGTGCCGGGCGACACTGCCGCAGGACGCCGAAAGCCGCGCCGGGCTCTCCGACCGATGTACTTCGCCACTGAACCGCATCGGGCTGAGGGCGAATCGGCGGCGGCGATGCGGGGCGAAAATGATCCCGCTTCGCGAGCGGACGGGCACCTGCAGATCCTTCGGCACGGCAGATCGCCGTGACCGTGGAGGCCATCGCACACCCCCGCCCGAGGCGGCACCGACGGCACGGAGGAGGCCGGGCAAGCACCTGGGCCGGCAGAATCCGGAGCAGCAGCCCCAGAACAGCTCAAAGCCCCTACCAGGTGAACCCGGTAGAGGCTTTGACGTGCGTGGACCTGTGGGGATTTGAACCCCAGACCCCCTCGATGCGAACTATCGGCACAGTGGTCGCTGAGGGCTGTTGACGTTCCCACACGGGTGCTGGGGGCCAGCAACGGTTGCTGATAGTCGCTGTGGTTGCGGTACTTCTCTGCTGTACTGCTGGCCCTGGGGCGGACCGATACGGGGCGGTGAACGGTGAGCGTAGGCAGTCGCGGAGTGCTGGCAGTCGTGGGTACGGCAGCCGACGGAGTCGAGCAACTACGCACCGGCCTGGTCGAGCCAGCCATAGCCCTCGGCTGGCGGGTAGCCGTGACACTGACGCCGAACGCCGGCCGATGGCTGAGGGCAAACGGCGAGCTGGACCGACTGGAGGCACTGACCGGCCTGCCGGTGCGGGATACGCCTCGCCTGCCGACTGAGCCCCGCCCCCACCCGGTCGCCGACTGCTACGTCGTCGCACCCGCGAGTGCGAACTACATCGCCAAGCTCGCGACGGGCGTCGCCGACAACCAAGCCCTAACGCAGGTGAGCGAGGCGCTCGGCACGATCGGTGCCCCCGTCGTGGTGTTCCCCCGGGTCAACGCAGCGCATGCAAGACATCCTGCCTGGCAGGGGCACATCGAGACGCTGCGAAAGGCGGACGTAGATCTTGTCTACGGTCCTGACGTCTGGCCACTGTACGAACCGCGCGAGGGCCCAGAAGTTCGAGAGCTGCCATGGTCCACAATCGTGGAGTCCCTCCAGCAGGTGACGACCCAGTCTGCTCGACACCCGCTTTAGGGAGTTCGCTCCAACTCACCCTTGGCAGCCCAGCCGCGCGTACGAGTGTCATCTGTAGCCGCCCAATGCCCCAGCAGTCCGCGGGCGCTGATGTGAGCGTTGGATGTCAGCGGAACAACTCCGGCACGGGGCAGATCTCCAAGGGGTCGCCCGGCCGATCCGCCCAGTTCCACCAGACGTGCTGACTGGCGCACCGCCACAGCGATCGGCAGGTCCGCCGGCCGTCGTCCTCGCGCCTGGTGAGCACGACGCCACCTGACTTCAGGGGCTGCCTGCACTCGGGGCAGACCGGAGCGTCGCTGGTCATGCGCTGCACACTAGCCCGAGCACCACTCAAGCGCTGCCCTGATCAGTGCAGCCGAACTCTCAACTGGTGGTTGTACTCAAGGTGGTCGATGACCTCACCGCGGATGCGTCCCCCGAGAACGGGCAGTCCCATCCCTTCGGGCATAGCAGTGATCTCGGCGAGCGCCACGGCGTTCGGAACTCCGTCGACCCGAATGAAGACGCCGAAGGGCTGACGTGCAATCACTTCTCCTGCGATGGGGGCCCTCAGGGGGAGAGCTGCAAGCGTTGCCGTCCAGACTTCCTCCGGCGACTGCCCCGGCACGTTGGGGCGGCGCGTTGGCCAGTTGTATTCGTCCATGGACAGATCATGACCTGCCGAGAGAGCCCGCGACTACTGCGCTGTAAGCCTGGCGACAACCTCAAGCCCGCTTCAGCTGGTCAACAGAGGCAGAGCGCGGCTGTCCCTCAAGGGAGCGCTGACGCTTCCGAGCACTCTGATTGACCGTGGCTGACCGCACAATCTGGCACGGATCTGGCACGCGGCCTGCCTCGTGAGTTCGATCGGTCCGCACTCTTACCCGGTGCCGCCGGTTGCCGGGAACACTTGCGGCTGCGCCCTCAGACTCAGGGAGCTCGAATACGTCCGGAGGGCCCGATCACAGGGCGCTGCTAATACTTGCGTTCAAGTGGAAAACCGATGCCATGAGCCGCCGCTGAAATGGAATCCTCAGCACTTGAGTAAAGGTATCCAGGGTACTCCGCGGTGGCCAACTGGAGGAACCAGAGAAGCCCTTGCTGGCGCAGAATCATCGACTTTTTCGCATTATTAGTAATTTGAGAATCTACATACCTACCTTCCAATTCCGAGATGGCACCAAAAAGAAGTTGGGGAGAATTCTCAAGATTCCCAAAGTCGCCGATAATAAGCCCTAGCCGATACGCGTCGGCAGAAAACACTGTCATGTCTTGAAAATCCAAAGCGGGCGGGGATTCCGGCCGTCTGCAAATGCGTGTTTGAGACTTGCAATTATAGTGCAAAATCGCAAGAGTGGCCGATCGTCCATCCACTACGACTTCGTACCCCACTCCCCGCCCCGCGGCAACTGCGTACTCCGCAGCCGCCAAGGAAAGGTGACTGTGCAATTCACCCGCGCCCTGCACTTCTCCAACAAAATCGGCAATAGCAATAAGAGCATCTGGGTCAAATGTCAGAACGGATTGAACTTCCAGTTGACTTTCGGCCCCGATCACGCATCAACCTCACTCCTGCTAGCTCAAAACGACGACAGAAACGATACTAATGAGACCGTAAGCAAGACCCCAAAGCGTCAAATAGAACAGCAAAATTACGAACGCGTGGGTGCTGGGCCCATGAATGCTGTCCCCTGAAACGGTAATCAGCAAAATGCCAAAGATTACACCCGCCCCCAGAGCGATTACCGCCACCTTGGAGGTGACCGTCACATCACCTTGATCCGAGAGCGAAAAGATGAGACCGAGCACCACCCCTTGGATGGTGATCGCAAGCTGGGCCCCCGCAGTAATAGCCCGCCCCAGAGGTGCAGGCTCGGTTTCACTTCCCGGCGTGGCCCCAGCGTCAAGGCGCTCATCGGCGGCGACAAGCTTGTCCCATAAGTAGCTACTAGCCCAAAAGGTGCAGATCACCGCCGCTAGTACGCCTGTCGCTACGACCAGGGGAACTTCGGCACCGTTCATCCCCAACAGCGTCGCGGTCAGCGCTGCAATGGCAACTGCAGTACCACAGAAGTGAGAAATCATCCCCTGAGATTCAGCGACAGCATCTGACACGTGTGCCACTGCCACCTCCCTATCACTTGCCCTCTGCGCCTCGATACGAGGTCTAGCAGAAGAAGAAGGGCACCGCATTGCAACCGCGCGGCAGCCCGCGGAGGCTCACTCGGATGCCGCGAGGCAGAGCGGGTCTGCAGGACCTCATTCCTATCAGGTCCGCCCAGGTGGTCCCTCGACCATTGGTCTCACCTGTCGCGCGTCAGGGTCGCGTCGCCTACGTATCTAGGAAGTCCCACTCCTCTCCGAGAACCCACCTCAGGGCAGAGAGCTTGCCGTGAACAAACCCCCAGCCCCAGTCGTCCCATGGACCCACGTTGTCTCTGCCGTATCGCGCCTCAATGTCCCGCATAGCAGCGATCATCTGATCTTCCAAGCCAGGATCCAGCGGTTCATCATCACCGGCTTCAAGCTTCTCCTGAAGGATCAACTTTCGAACGTACCAGATCTTTTCAAAGTACTCGTTTTCCGCTTTCAAGATCTCGGCGAGGGAACGTGCATCTGTCCTAACCAGATCTATTTCCTCGACCAGCTCGGCAAAGTCATCACCGAAGTAGCTCAGCATCAGAGAGTTCAGGCCGTCTACTCCATAGATATAACGAGATCGAACCTGATTGAAAATGCCTTCCAGATCCGGATGCGGCTGCCGATGGTCACCCTTTGGAAACGAGAAGTCGTCATGGTTCGAGGTTGCGAAGCAAAAGACTTCACCCGTCTCGCCACTTTGCTCGATCGTCGATTTATATAGCTCGACAAGCAAGGCATCGGCGATGCTGTTCTTATTTAGATGGAGCGGCGCTTTCTTCTCAAGGCCTCGCTTCACCACGGCCGCATATTCGCCAGCGCTTGGTTCGAGCTTCCTTCCCTGCTTCAGGAGCTCGAATATTTCGGAGAAGTTTTGAAGGGACCCTTCTGCCACATAAGGGATCTGGTGGGCCATCTCCGATATCCAGCGTCGAGCGTCTTCGTCGCCATACTCCTGGAGGTCTTGTTTCAGGAGTCGAAATCTCTCGCGGACGCTCTGCGTTGCGGCACTCTCAGCTCTCGGCCGGTTTCTCTCGAACTCGTCGAGAATTAGCGATGGGACCAACAGCTCAAGTTTCTCTTGATGCTTCAGGACACGTATGGCAACGATCATCTGCTGACCGTCTCGCCGCCGGGCCAAGTCAAGCCATACCGATGTGTCTATGAGAAGTCTAAGCACGACAGAAGGGTACGGGAATCGGGTTGAACTGGATGGGCAATTAGGTCGGTGGAGCGGGTTTGGCCGGTGTCCTGCCCGGTTTGGGGTCGAGCATGATCAGGGGGCCGTACGCTGGCTGGCAACTCGGGCAGGCTGTGATCCTGCCCGGAATTTGAACGAGTGGCCCCCTGGTCTTGCTCGACGCGGGACCCGAACCGGGGAGGTGGCTAAAGCCGTGGAGCCGACCGCCCCAGCCACAGCGGGGTACCCCACACCCCCGTGCCGGCCGTTTCTCTCGGGCTGGTGTCGCGCTCGGTGCGCCGCCGCCCGGCCGAGGGCAGCCGGGCGGAGACAGAGGCAGCCCCCGGCCGGGGGCTGCGGCGCGCGCCGCGCTTGCGCGGCGCCTTGAACCCGTAGAGAAGGTTTCTACTCACCCCATGACCGGCCGTGTGATCGTCACCTGTTGACGGTCAGCCCCGGCGGCTACGCTGGTGCACGCCAGTTGATGACATCAAGGAGCGTGCTCAGGGGATGGGACCGAAGTCGGCGCGGGTCTACAACACGATTCGCCAGTGGGTCACCTCCGGGAAGCTGAAGCCCGGCGAGAAGCTGCCGTCTGAGCGCACCTTGGAGAAGGACCTCGACATCGGCAGGACACAGCTACGCACTGTGCTGGCGAAGCTCGTCGCCGAGAAGGTCATCGAGTCCAGCGCCCGTAGCTCCTACCGGGTGCCGTCGACTGACGTGAGCATTGAGCGGCCCGAGGACCTGGAGCCGTGGCAGATTCATGGCGAGCGCACGGTCTATGACAACCGCTGGGTGAAACTGACGCTGGTCGACGTTGAACCGCCGGGCGTTGAGCGCTTCGAGCATCACGTCGTGCGGCTCCACCATGTGGCGATCGCAGCGGTGGTCGACGACCAAGACCGTGTCCTCATGCTCTGGCGCTACCGCTTCGTGGCGGACAAGTGGGGCTGGGAGCTTCCCGGCGGCATTGTGGACCAGGGTGAGGACCCCCACGCCGCCGCGCTCCGGGAAGTAGAAGAAGAGACCGGCTGGCGACCGAACGCCCTCGATCACGTCGTCACCTATCAGCCCATGATCGGGATGGTCGATTCGCCGCATGAGATCTACGTGGGCAAGGGCGCACAGCACGTAGGTGATCCCACGGACGTTGAGGAAGCTGGGCACATCGCATGGGTGCCGCTCTCGGACATCCCGCGGCTGATGGCCAGGGATGAGTTGATGGGCTCAGGAACGTTGGTCGCCCTGCTGCACCTGCTCGCTTCTCGTGGAGAAGGCGCCTCTACAGCTTCTGCGTGAGCTGCTCGACGCGTCGTCGGTATCGAACAGACCCGGTTCGATTGGCCAACAAGCGAGCCTGCTGTAGGTGCTCCTGAGCTTCGGCATGTTCCTCACGCGCGAGGTGCGCCTGGGCAAGATCACAGCGCAGACCTGAAGTGGCCCGGATGAACGTTGGGTCCGCTGCGTCTAGGGCCTCGTACAGGCTGCCGAGCGCGTCATCGTCTCCCAGTAGCGCCAGAGCGTTCCCGCGCCATCGCGCCAGATGGCCACGGTTCAAGAAGATGCTCAGCATGTCTGGGTCGCGGGCTTCCTCGCCGTCCGGGAGGCAAGCCACGGCTCGGTCGATTGCCCGTCGGCATTCGTCTGGCAACCCAGCCTTGGCACAGAGCTCCGCCTCGGCCGCGTACAGCCACGCCCGCAGGCGCGGTGACACCTGGTTGCCGCCCAAGCGCTGAGCCTCTCGCACGAGGGCGACAGCCGTCTCAGGCCTCCCCGCGTCGTTAAGCACGTACGCCTGCTCCGCTGTGGCGTGAGCGAG
The DNA here is from genome assembly GCF_045207585.1 of Streptomyces sp. NBC_00887. Taxonomy (NCBI): domain Bacteria; kingdom Bacillati; phylum Actinomycetota; class Actinomycetes; order Kitasatosporales; family Streptomycetaceae; genus Streptomyces; species Streptomyces sp. NBC_00887. Next base: position 6,555,697 of record NZ_CP108788.1, on the reverse strand, counting down.
GTACATCGGTTCGCCAGCCTCCTGGGCTGCTCGCTTCCCTAACTCGTAGTTCCGCCAGGCCCTTTCGACACCTCCGGCATCGAGTGCTTGCCAAGCAGCAAGGGTGGCGGCTCCGGCCAGTGCCAGAGCTACGGGGCGACGAGTCTCGGGAAGCACTGCAAACGTGAGCGCGTCTTCCAAGGTCGCAAGGTGGCCTGTCATCTGATCTATGAGAGATGCGGCGCCCATCTGGCGATCCACGGTGCGTAGTAGCTCTGTCTGGTCCATGAACGTATTCACCATGGTCAGGCTGACACTGCGCGCCGAGTCGATCCGGGTGATCAGATCGACGTAGCCATCAACCGCGGGCGGCGCTTCTGGGGCAGCATGCCGGCCGAATAGTTCCTCGTCCGTGACTCCCAGCACCGGTCGCAGGATCCTCGCGTAGCGCTCGCTGATTGAGCGCTTCCCGTTCTCCCACTCCGAGACGTAGACGCGCAGGCTGGCAGTCGAGCCGATTCCGAGAGCGTGCCTTCGCGCGTATTGCTCAAGCTCGTGGATGAGCCGCGCTTGCGACCACTGTCGCGCTCCTCTTGCTTCCCTCAGTCGATTGAGCACTCCGCACCGCCGCCCCTGCAACTGGTCCGCCAAGCCTTCACAGCAGCATGCCTCACATCAATGCAGGCAGGCAGGGGTTAACAGAGACGTTAACAAGATCGCGGTGAACCCCTGTTGGCTACCGCCCAGTTGAACGAGGCGCTTCTCTAGAAGAGTCACAGCAAAGCGAGTTGAGGCGACCAACCGCACCACCCGCTTGACATCTGGTGCGCACCAGATGCAACCTGTTGGTGCGCACCAGATGGGAAACGAAGAGCCCCGCGGCTGCTGCCGACAGGGCTCGAAGTACTCACATGCAGGAAGCGGCGCCCTACCGCCAAGCAAGTCGCCGCTTCCGCCCCTACAAGGGAGCTTCCATCATGTCAGCATTCAAGATTGATCTTTCGACCGCCGTTGTGTTCGTCGCGGTGGAGCCGAAGCACAAGGTGATCAACAAGGAGACGGGTGAGATCGCGGTCGACCGCGAGACGAAGGCCAAGATGATGACGGTCGGCCTGACCATCGCGGACGAGGGTGAGGCGAACCTCTACACCGTCTCGATCCCGGAGACGGGTGTCCCGGCCGGTGTCACGCTGGGCATGCCGATCAAGGTCGTGGGTCTCAAGGCCCGTGACTGGGAGAACACGTTCAACGGTGAGAAGCGCTTCGGTATCGCATTCCGTGCCGTCGCCCTGGTCACCCCGTCCACGACCAAGGCCTGATCGCCATGTCAGGGACAGCGCTCCTGATCGTGGGTGTGCTCCTGGTCGCCGCCGTGCTGGTTCTGCGGTGGCAGCGTCCGGCCTGGTACTGGATGACGTTCGGCATCCTGTTCGCGCTGGTGCGGGTGGCCTTCCGGTACGCGTCGGTCATGGACGCGTGCGGGCTGACCGTTCCGCCGTCCCGGCTCCGGCTCACCCTCGCCAGGATGACCAACCGACCGGCTCCGAACTCCCGTGTCCCGCGGATTCTGCGGATGCGACCGACCCGCACCGGACTGGTGCTGCGGCTGAAGATGCGGCCCGGTCAGGACGCGTTCGACTTCACGGCATCCACGGACCGGCTACGGCACTCCTTCGCCATGCAGGGCATCACCGCCCGGGAACTCAAGTCCGGTGTCATCGAGTTACGGATGACCGGCTACGACGTCCTCAACCGGGTCCAGATGCCCGCCAAGCTCGAACGGGAAGGGCTGCGTGTCCCGGTCGCACTGCGGGAGGACGGAGAGGTCCACTACCGCGACTACCAGGAGGTTCCCCACGCCCTGAACCTCGGGGCCACCAAGTCCGGGAAGTCCGTCTACCAACGCCAGCTGGTCAAGGAACTCGCACCGCTCCATGTCGCCCTGGTCGGCATCGACTGCAAGGAAGGAGTCGAACTCGCCCCACTCGCCCGCCGGTTCTCCGCCCTGGCCGACAACCCCGACGACGCGGCCGAGCTCCTGGAAGCGCTCGTTGTGCGGATGGCCGACACCTACCAGGTGATCCGCCGCGAACAGCGGATCAGTGCGGACACCCCGGACGGGGAGATCACCGCCGACATCTGGGGACTCCCGGATCATCTGCGGCCGGTCCCGGTCGTCCTCCTCGTCGACGAGGTGGCAGAACTCGCCCTGTTCTCCACGTCGGCGGAGAAGAAGCGGCGCGAGCGGATCATCACCGCCCTGGTCCGCCTGGTCCAGCTCGGCCGGGCCGCGGGGATCTATGTGGAGATCTGCGGGCAGCGCTTCGGCGCGGAACTCGGTGACGGCATCACCATGCTCCGTGCCCAGCTGACCGGCCGTGTCTCGCACCGGGTCAACGATGAAGCCTCCGCCAAGATGGCGTTCGGTGACATCTCACCCGATGCGGTCGTGGCCACCACACAGATCCCCATCGAACGCCCCGGCATGGCCGTGGCCGGTGACTCCTCCGGCGGCTGGGTCCGCATCCGCACCCCGTTCACCACGCTCCGCCAGGCCGTGAACGCCTGCAACACCCACGCTCACCGCACGCCGGCACTCGACGGACTCGCCGCGTTCCGGCCCGTCCTGCCGCACGTGTCCCTGGTCAAGATCCCGGCCCCGGCCAGCACCCCCGCCGCCGCCTGACCCATCCCTCGCACCCTCGGTCGGCGCGACCGCCCCGCGCCAAGTCCCTAGCCCCGCCATGCCCAAGGGAGGACACCATGCCCGCCGCCAAGAGGACCCGCCCCGCACCTGCTGCGAAGAAGAAGCCGTGTCCGGAGTGCAAGAAGGCCGGGCAGGTCTCCGAGTCCTTCCAGATCGGCAGCCGGAAGAAGCGTGATTCCGCTGACCGGCAGGAAGCGCTCTGCCTGACCTGCTTCGGCACCGGCCACGCCCCCGAGTAGATCCCCGCCAAGGCCGGGCGGCAGGACATGGCTCCCCGCCCGGCCCTGGCCCCAATACCCCAGCGAAGGAGGTGAAGTCATGACCCGCTCGATCCGCCCGGACGCTGTCCTCGTGCAAGCCGTGATCGCCGGTGCCCTGTCCTTCGCCCACCTGCACGACATCGCCGCAGCAGCCGGACAAGACGGCTGGAAAGCCTGGGCCTACCCGATCTCGGTGGACTTGCTGCTGGTCGCGGCCTGGCGGCGCCTGCGCAATCTCCGCAGCACCGGGGAGCCGACCCGCGCCGCATGGACGTGGTTCGTCGTCGCACTGGCCGCATCCCTCGGTGCGAACGTCGCCACCGCCGGACTCCTCGACCTGACCAACGTCCCCGCCTGGCTCCGCATCCTCGTCGCCGGATGGCCCGCGCTCGCCTTCCTCGGCGGAACCCTTCTCGTCCACACCCCGCCCACCGACCCGGAAACCACTGCCGAGCCTGCGCCCGCGGTCGCTCCGGAATTTATGCCGGCCGATCCGGCCCCCGAACCCGGGCCGCTCCCGGATGCGGTCGAGGCTGCCGAACCGGTTCCGGCCCTGCTCGCCCCGCCGCCGGATGTTCCGCCCGCCTTGGTGGACCACGCCCGCAAGCTCGCCGACGCCCACCGCTCTGCGACCGGCCACCCGATCGACGCGGACACTCTGCGCGAGCGTCTCGGCCTGCCCGGCCCGATGGCTGACCAGCTCGCCACCCACCTCGCCTGACAAGGAGACCTCTGATGGCTGCCCGTGACTTCTTCCACTCCGTGATGCGGATCGGCCCGGTGCAGATCGGCACCCACCGTGACCGCCACGGCCGCACCAAGCACGCCGCTGTCTGCTCCAACGACGACTGCGGCTGGTCCGCCGACTACTCGAGCCAGCCCGCCGCCCAGCTCGCCGCCCGCACCCACCGCTGCCGCACCCGCTGACCGAAAGGACTGATCCCCGTGGACGTCCCTCTGTGGCTCGCCCTGATCGTCGTCGGCTGGCTCGGGATCAAGCTCTTCCGCCCCCCGGCCTGGCTCGTCGCCGTACTCCTCCTCGGCGGCTACCTCCTCGCCGACAGCCTGCTGTCCCCCGTCATCGACACCGCCGTCAAGTAACCCGCCCGAAAGGGGAACTCGCCATGATCCGCCCTCGCGTACCGGTCAACCCACTGCCTACCGGCATCGTCACCCCGCTCATCACCACCGCATCCGCCCCGGTCGAGCAGCACCACACCGCGGCCTGCGCCTGCCAGCACACCACCCCGGCGCCCGTCGCTCCGGCTGCTCCCGGTGCTGCTGTGCGGCTGTCTCCGGCCGGTGTCCTCGCCGTCGTTGGTGGTGGTGCTGCGGTCGTGCTCGTTGTCGGCGCGGTCCTGGTCTCGCTGCTGCTCGCCGTCGCCATCACTGGTGCCTCGGTCGCTGTCTGCGCGGTCGTCCTGCGCTCCCTGCTCAACAACCCGCCCCGTCGTTGACCGGCTCTCCGGGCGGCCTCAACCGCCAAGCATCCGCCGCCCGGAGAGCCCTGCCCCTTCCCGACCCAAAGGACCGAAAAGGAGAACACCCATCATGGCCCAGCCCACCCCTGCCCGCGTGCGGATCTGCCCCGCCTGCGACGGCTTCGCCTCCGCCGCCATCACTCTCGGCGGCCGTGACCGCAACGGCAACCGGCGCACGATCACCGCCCACTGCCGCACGTGCCACGGCACCGGCACCACCCCGCCCCTGCGGACCCTCCTCGACACCGCGGCCGCCGCCGCCTTCACCCACCGCTGACCCCTACGGCCGGGACACTGCGCGCCTTCCGGCCCGGTGTCCCGGCCTTCGCCTTTGAGAGGAGGACTCCACAGTGACCACGACGACCACACCGCCCCCGGTGGGTGAACTCGCCTTCCTCGCCCGCCTGGGCACCATGCCCGGCCTCATGCGCCAACTGCGCGGCCTCGGCGGCTGCACCACCCCGATCCGCCTCGACGGACAGCGCACCGACATCCACCCCGCCACCGGCGAAATCCTGTCCGAGCTCCACTCCTCGGAGCTGCCCGCCGGGAACCTCCTGGTCCGCTGCAACAACCGCCGGACCAGCCGCTGCCCGGCCTGCGCAGAGACCTACCGGCGCGATACGTACCAGCTGATCACCGCGGGACTGCGCGGCGGCAAGGGCACCCCCGAACGCGTGGCCACCCACCCCCGCGTCTTCGCCACCTTCACCGCCCCCAGCTTCGGCCCGGTCCACAACCAACCCGCCTCCGGGCGCTGCCGCTGCGGGACCCGGCACCCCGACGACGCACCCCAGTTAGGCACCCCGCTCGCGGCTTCCTCGTACGACTACGAAGCGGCCGTGCTGTGGAACGCGCACGCTTCCAAGATCTGGGCCCGGTTCTCCATCTACCTGCGCCGGGAAGTCGCCAAGCGCGCCGGGCTCACCCAACGCGACTTCGCCGAACACGCCCGGGTCTCCTTCGCCAAAGTCGCCGAATACCAACGCCGCGGCGCCATCCACTTCCACGCCGTGATCCGCCTCGACGGCCCCGACGGCGGAGACACGCCGCCCCCGGCCTGGGCCACCCCCGACCTCCTCACCGACGCCATCCGCGCCGCCGCCACCGCCGCCAACGTGCCCGGCCCCCTCGTCGACGGCCGCATCCACAAGTTCGCCTTCGGGCGACAGCTCGACATTCGCCCCATCCGCTCCGCGGACTTCGACGGCAACACGGAGCTGACCGAACTGGCCGTTGCCGCGTACATCGCGAAGTACGCCACCAAGGGAGCAGAGACCGCGACCGGCACCCTCGACCGCCCCCTGAAGTTCCTCGCCGAACTCGCCCAGATGACCCTCACTGACCACGCCCGCCAGATGATCCGGACCGCCTGGGCTCTAGGAGCACGTAAGGACCTGGCAGACCTCCGGCTGCGGGCCTGGGCGCACATGCTCGGCTTCCGCGGCCACTTCTCCACCAAAACCCGCCGCTACTCCACCACCCTCGGCGCCCTGCGCACCGCTCGTGCCGAATGGCGACGCCTGCAAGCCGCCATCGCCCACGGTGACCAAACCCCCGCGCCGGCCGATCCGGACGGTGAAGACACCACCCTCGTCCTCGCCCACTGGAACTTCGCCGGAACCGGCCTCACCCGCGGCGAGGAATGGCTCGCCGCCTCCAGCACACCCGACCCGGAAGGAACGATCGCGTCATGACCACCACTGTGATCGAGCGAAGGTGGCACACCACGGCCGAGGTCGCCGACATGCTCGGCTTCGGCCTGTCCAAGACCAAAATGCTCGTGCTCACCGGAGAGATCCGTTCGGTGAAGGTCGGCGGCAACCGCCGCATCCTCCCGGCCTGGGTGGACGAGTACGTCCAGCGTGTCACCGCCGATGCCGACGAGTGGGCAGCATGACCGGCAAGCGCGCCAACGGTGAGGGGTCCATCTACCCGTACAGGAACGGCTTCGCCGCCTACGTCTGGGTGGAGACCCCGGACGGTAGGAAGCAGCGGAAGTACGTCTACGGGAAGACTCGCGAGGAGGTTCACGCCAAGTGGATCAAACTTCACGGGGAGGCCAGTAGAGGGCCTGTCGCTACATCCGTCCCAACGCTTGCGCAGTATCTCGCTCGCTGGCTCAAGGAGGTGGTGGAGCCGGATCTCAAGCCCAAGACCGCCGAGACGTACGCCATGCACGTGCGTCTGTACCTGGTGCCCGGCCTCGGCTCGAAGCGGCTCGACAAACTCGGCGTGCGTGACGTGCGGGCCTGGGTGAACGGGCTCCTCGAACAATGCCAGTGCTGCGCGCAAGGCAAGGACTCCAAGCGCGATGACCCGCGATGCTGCGCCGTCGGGAAGTGCTGCCGACAGGTTCCCTCACGTCGCACGGTCCAGGATGCCCGCGCCATTCTGCGGTCCGCGCTGACCAACGCCATGGCCGAGGAACTGATCACGAAGAACGTGGCCGGGCTGGTCAAGGTTCGCTCCGCCCGCAGGACGCAGCGTCACCCTTGGTCCGTGGAGGAGGCCAGGCAGTTTCTCGAAGCTGCCCGAGCTGCTGGTGATCCGCTGTATCCCGCGTACGTGCTGATTCTCGTCCTCGGCTTCCGGCGTGGCGAAGTGCTGGGGCTCACCTGGGACAGCGTGAACCTCGATGCGGGCGAGATCACCGTTCAACATCAGCTCCAGCGCATCCGGCGGCAGCTCGTGCACGACGAGACAAAGACGGAAGCTTCCGCCGCCATGCTGCCGATGCCCGCGATCTGCGTCGCAGCCTTGGAACTCCGGCACAAGGAGCAGGAGGTGGCCAGGCACGCGGCGGGCCCGTTGTGGAGCGGCTCCGACTTCGTGTTCACCACTCGCTACGGGACGCCCATCGAGCCCCGTAACTTCAATCGCTCGTTCACCGCCCGCTCTGCCAAAGCAGGTGTCCGGCGCATCCGACTGCACGACACCCGGCATACCTGCGGCTCGCTCCTGGCCGCCCTCGACGTGCACCCCCGGATCGCGATGCAGATCCTTCGGCACAGCAAGATCGCCGTGACGATGGAGGTCTATACGCACGTACCTTCCGAAGCGACGCGAAAGGCGCTGCGCAAGCTCGGGAAGCATCTGGGAGCGCCGAGCACTCCACACGGGAAGTAGTTGCTGTACTCCGCTGCTGTACGACGCCAAAGAGCCCCTACCGGATTTCCCCGGTAGGGGCTCTGAGCTGCGGTGGACCTGTGGGGATTTGAACCCCAGACCCCCTCGATGCGAACGAGGTGCGCTACCAGACTGCGCCACAGGCCCTTGCAACGAGTGAAACTTTAGCACCCCCACCGGGGTGCTCGGAAATCCATATGCCGCAGGTCAGCCGAGTCGGCGTCGCCACCGGTCTCACTCGTTGGCCGCACGGGGCCGGTCCCCGTCGTCGTACTGGTCGAAGAGAGGCGTCCGGCCCCGGTCGCGGGAGCGGCGGGGCTGGTTGGCGCGTCGGCGCGGCGCCGGGTCCGCCGCGGGCTCGGCGGGCTGCGCCGTTCCCGCCTGGGTGGGCTCCGCCGTGCTGGAGCGGGCGGCGCTCCAGGTGTCCGGGTCGCCGACCTCCACGCCGCCCGAGGCGCGCGGGGCCACCGGGGCGGTGACATAGGTCGGGAGGGGGACCGGGACCGGCTCCCAGCTGTCGCCCTGGGCCGGCCCTCGTTCGCGCTGCTGGTCCACCCACTCCGCGTGGTCCGTCTGCTCGACGAGGGCGCGGCGTCCTGCCTCCTGCGGGGAGACCGTGGGGGCGGGTACCGGATGGGCGTCGCGCCCTTCGGGCTCCTCGTCGGGCTCGGCGGGAGCCGTCGCCGCGGGCTGGTGCCTGCGGGGACGGTTCTCCCGGAGCCGTTGCGCGGCGACCTCGGCCAGCCGACGGTCCATGGTGAAGGCGAACCGTCGCCGCTCCTGGGCCCGCAGATGCACGATGTACGTGCTCAGCAGCACGGCCGGGACGGCGGGCGCCCACAGGAAGCGGAGTCCGCCGACCGCCGCGACGATCGTGCCGAGCGTGAACGCCAGGAACAGGACGATGGTCGTACGCCGACGGCGCGCCAGCACCTTCGAGCGCCGGGCACGCCGCTCGCGCTCGGCTTCCGCACTCGACGTACGCGCGCGCTGCACGGGCGCGGGCCGCGCCCCCTGCGCACGGCGCTCGGGGTCGGGACGCTCGCGCACCGGGTCGTGCAACCGGGCTTCCGTGTGCGCCGGGGGCGCGGAAAAGGCCCGGACGTCCACGGAACCCAATCGGTCCGTGACGGCATCCGGGTCGACGTCGCCGGGCGCCTCCTCGGCATCGCGCTCCCGCAGCTCCTTGGCGTACCGGCGCTCCATCGCCGCCCGTCCGGACAGCAGCCGGATGGCGGTGCTGAAGCGTTCCGTCGGACGGGCCTCATTGAGCTCGTCCTGCCTGCGGAGCCACATCGGCACCAAGTAGGCGGCCCAGGCCCCGACAATGACTGCGTAGATGAGGCCGCTGCTGCTCACGCTCACACCGTAGAGGGGTTTGCACGGCGGCATCCGCCAATTGGCCCGGTGTGTCGCTCGATCCGGCTGATATCACGGACTTTTTTTGCGATTGTTCAGATCAGCAGTCGACGCGAGTGGGTTCGTTAGCGCTCAGAGAGCGATCAATTTCGAACACTTATTTCATTTCCCCGGGAGTGTGCGGCGCCGTCGGCCGCACTCTGCGCCAACGCCGGAGCATCCCGTCAGGGACTTCTTCCGCGGTGAGGGCAAAGATCAGATGGTCCCGCCACGCACCGTCGATGTGGAGATAGCGGGGGCGCAGCCCTTCCTCACGGAATCCGAGCTTTTCCACGACTCTCCGGCTGGGGCCGTTCTCGGGCCGAATGCACACCTCGACCCGGTGCAGACCGACGTTGCGGAAACAGTGGTCGACAGCGAGCGCCACCGCGGTCGGCATGACGCCTCGGCCCGCCACATCCCGGTCCACCCAGTAGCCGACATGGCCCGAGCACATCGATCCCCAGGTGATCCCGGCCACCGTCAGCTGCCCGACGAGACGCCCCTCGAACTCGATGGCGAAGGGCAGCATCCGGCCCGCGTTCGCCTCGGAGCGCAGATGACGGATCATCTGACGGTAGGTGGGTCGCTGGGCAACCGGGGCGCCGGGCGCGGGGGGCGGGACGGTCGCCTCCCAGGGACGCAGCCAGTCACGGTTGCGCCGGTTGACCTCACGCCACACGCGCTGGTCACGCAGCTTTATCGGGCGGAGGGTGATCTCGCCGTCGGTCAGGATCACCGGCCAGGTCGGGACGTTCAGTTCGAGCTCCCCGGTCGGGGGTGATCGCCGCCGCGCACCTGGTCGACGGCGTGCACCAGAAGCCTGCTCAGGACGGCGAGGCCGTCGCGCACCCCGCCGGTGGAACCGGGCAGGTTCACGATGAGGGTGCCGCCCGCGATGCCTGCGAGGCCCCGCGAGAGCGCTGCCGTGGGCACCATGTCCCGGCCTTCGGCACGGATCGCCTCGGCGATGCCCGGAATCTCGCGTTCGACGACGCGTCGGGTGGCCTCGGGGGTCCGGTCGGTGGGCGAGATGCCCGTACCGCCGGTGGTGAGGATCACGTCGTAGCCGGCTGCCGCGCCGGCCCGCAGGGCCGCCTCGACGGGGTCGCCGTCCGGGACGACCTGGGGGCCGTCCACGGCGAATCCGAGACCCGTGAGCGCCTCGACGATGATCGGGCCACCCTTGTCCGCGTAGACCCCGGCCGACGCGCGGTTGGACGCGGTCACGACGAGTGCGGCGTAGGGGGCGGTGAGCGCGGCGCCGGACGGGGACGGCCCGGCCGGCTCCGGTGCGGGCGGAACGGTGGCCGAGGGATCGTTGTCGGGCACGGTCATGCGTCCGCCCCCTCCGGTGCGGGGCGGCGGTAGTCGCCGGACTTGCCGCCCGACTTCGCCTCCACCCGGACATCCGTGATCACCGCGCTCTTGTCGACCGCCTTGATCATGTCGATCACCGTCAGCGCGGCGACCGAGACGGCCGTCAGCGCCTCCATCTCGACCCCCGTGCGGTCGGTGGTCTTCACGGTGGCGAGGATCTCCACGGCGTCGTCCGTGACGCTCAGGTCGACCTTCACGCCGGAGACGGCGAGAGGATGACAGAGCGGGATCAGGTCCGGGGTGCGCTTGGCCCCCATGATTCCGGCGATCCGCGCGGTCGCGAGCGCGTCGCCCTTGGGGACGCCCTCGCCCCGGAGGAGCTCGATCACACGCGGCGACACGAGGACCCGGCCACTGGCCCGGGCGACGCGCGCCGTGACGTCCTTCTCCGAAACATCGACCATGCGGGCCGCGCCCGCCTCATCGATGTGCGTCAGCCTGTTCTGCGTACTCAACTCACTCCGCCTAGCGGTAGGGCGCCGGTTGCCCGCTCGGCCGCACGCACGTGCGGGCGGGCCGGGGGTCCGGGGGGGCTTCCCCCGGTAAGGCACAGCGCCAGATACCGTACCGCCACCGCACGGAAGTCAGCGGAGGAGGATCACCTCGGTCTCCGCGCCGGGCTCCGCGGAGGTGACGTCCTCGGGCAGCACGATCAGCGCGTCCGCCTGGGCGAGGGCGGCGATGAGATGCGATCCGGAACCGCCGACGGGGGTGACGGTGCCCGCCTCGGAGTCGTACGTACCCCGCAGGAACTGCCGCTTGCCGGACGGCGAGGCGAGCGCCTTGTCCGTGCTCAGCGTGGCACGGACCGTCGGACGGCGGACGTCCTTCAGCCCCATCAGGGTCCGGATCGCCGGCCGTACGAACAACTCGAAGGAGACGTACGAGGAGACGGGATTGCCGGGCAGCGCCAGCAGCGGGGTGTGGTCGGGGCCGATCGAGCCGAATCCCTGCGGCTTGCCCGGCTGCATGGCCAGCTTCCGGAAGTCGATGCCGCTGCCCGGGTCGTCCTCGTCCCCCACGGAGGACAGGGCTTCCTTGACCACGTCGTACGCGCCGACGCTCACGCCGCCGGTCGTGACGACGATGTCCGCGCGGATCAGCTGGTCCTCGATCGTGGCGCGCAGCGTCTCCGCGTCGTCGGCGACTGCCGGCACCCGGTAGGCGATGGCCCCGGCATCCCGGGCTGCGGCTGTCAGCGCGAAGCTGTTGGAGTCGTAGATCCGGCCGCCGGTCAGCTCCTCACCGGGCTGCACCAGCTCGCTGCCGGTGGAGAGCACGACGACGCGTGGGCGCGGCCGCACCTTCACCGCCGAGCGGCCGATCGCGGCGAGCAGCCCGATCTGCGGCGGTCCGACGACCGATCCCGCGCGCAGTGCCAGATCTCCCGGCTGGACGTCGCTGCCCCGGGCCCGGACGTGGGCGCGGGCCTCGACGGGGCGGTGCACACGGACCTCACCGCTCGCCCCTTCCGGGGCGTCGCTGTGGGCGCGCATGGACTCGGCCGGGCCGCCACCCGTGCCCCCGTCGGTCCACTCGACCGGGACAACCGCGTCGGCGCCCGCGGGCAGGGGGGCGCCGGTCATGATGCGGGCCGCCTCGCCGGGGGCGACCGACCGGCCGTCGGCGAGTCCGCCGTCGCCCGCCGCGACGTCGCCGATGACGGTCAGGACGGCGGGGAACTCCTCGCTGGCACCCTCGACATCGGAGACCCGGACGGCGTATCCGTCCATCGAGCTGTTGTCGAAGGGCGGCAGAGCAACCTCGACCATGACGTCCTCGACCAGGACACAGCCCTGCGCGTCGGCCAGCTGGAGCTCGATGGGCTCCAACGGCCGCACCGCGGCGAGGATGTCGTCCAGGTGCTCGTCCACCGACCAGATCGTGGTGCTCAAGCTGTCTACAACTCCTCGTTGACGTAACTGCGGAGCCAGGTCCGGAAGTCCGGGCCCAGGTCTTCACGTTCGCACGCGAGTCTGACAATGGCACGCAGGTAGTCGCCGCGGTCACCGGTGTCGTAGCGGCGGCCCTTGAAGACGACGCCGTGCACAGGCCCGCCGACCTTCTCGTCCTCGGCGAGCAGCTGCAGTGCGTCGGTGAGCTGGATCTCGCCCCCGCGGCCGGGCTCGGTGTGCCGGAGTATGCCGAAGATCGCGGGGTCCAGGACATAGCGGCCGATGATGGCGAGGTTGCTGGGTGCGTCGGCCGGGTCGGGCTTCTCGACCAGCCCCGTGATCCGTACGACGTCACCGTCGGCGGTGGCCTCGGTGGCCGCGCAGCCGTACATGTGGATCTGCGAAGGGTCGACCTCCATCAGCGCGATGACGCTGCCGCCCTCGCGCTCCTGGATCTCGACCATCCGGGCAAGCAGCGGGTCGCGCGGGTCGATGAGGTCGTCACCGAGGAGGACCGCGAAGGGCTGGTCACCGACGTGCGGCGCGGCGCACAGAACCGCGTGGCCGAGGCCGCGCGGGTCGCCCTGACGGACGTAGTGCATGGTGGCCAGGTCACTGGACTCCTGGACCTTGGAGAGCCGTTCGGCGTCTCCCTTGCGGGTCAGCGCGGACTCCAGCTCGTAATTCCGGTCGAAGTGGTCCTCCAGAGGACGCTTGTTCCGACCGGTGATCATCAGGACGTCGGAGAGGCCTGCTCCGACCGCCTCTTCGACGACATACTGGATGGCGGGCTTGTCGACGACAGGCAGCATCTCTTTGGGAGTGGCCTTGGTGGCCGGCAGGAACCGGGTGCCGAGACCTGCAGCCGGAATGACGGCTTTGCTGATCCTGGGGCGCGACTGAGTCATGTGCAGACTCTAACGGGTACGTATGGGCGGAAGATGAGCGTCCGGTTAACTTCGTACACATACGACCCCATACGAGAATTATGCGAGCACCCTTTGAACCATGACATGTCCGGAAAGGCGCCCCTGCGGCACGAACTGCTCGCCGCGCGAAGGCTCCTGACCTCTCAGGACGTCGAAAACGCTGCCGCGGTTCTCTCCTCGGCCGCACTCGTTCTTCCGGAGCTCGACGGGGCCCGGACCGTCGCCGCCTATGTGTCCGTGGGGCGTGAGCCCGGGACCCGCCCGCTCCTGGACGCCCTGCGGGAGCGGAGCGTACGGGTGCTGCTGCCGGTGCTCATGGCCGACAACGACCTGGACTGGGCGGCGTACGAGGGCGCCGAACACCTCCTGCCCGCGGGCCGGGGGCTGCTGGAGCCGGACGGCCCGCGCCTGGGGCCGGCCGCGGTCCTCGACGCCGACGTGGTCCTGCTGCCCGGGCTCGCGGTGGACCGGCGCGGGATGCGGCTGGGCAGGGGCGGCGGCAGCTACGACCGGGTACTGGCCCGGTTGTCGGCGGCCGGAGCCCACCCCGCCCTCGTCGTCCTTCTGTACGACGGCGAGGTGGTCGCGCAGGTTCCGGAGGAACCGCACGACCACCCCGTGGATGCCGTGGTCACACCGGCCGGAGCGCGGCGCTTCACCATCTAGGTGTTCCGTGGCGTCGCCGGGGGTTCCTGGGCGTGGTCCAGGAACCCCCGGGTGCCGCCTAGGGTTTCTTGAGCGTCAGGGTGTCGACCGTGGACTGCCCGACCGCCCTGCTGGTGAAGGACCAGTCGAGCAGCTCTCCTTCGACCCACTTGTCGGTCTGATCGGTGTAGTGAGCGCTGAACGCGTGCCCGGAGGCCCCGGTCAGGTTGATCCAGCGGGACTTGTCCCAGTCCCCCACGTTGACGACCATCCGCATCGACGGGACCCAGATGACGTCGTAGCCGCCCGCCGCGTTCCAGCCGGTGGCGTCGACCGCCGCTTCGCCGCCGCCGAGGTGCCAGGGACCTCGGTTGAGGGCCCGCTGCAGAAGGCCGGGGCCCTCGGTGCCGAGCGTCTGGTTGCGCAGGGTCAGCTGGTGCAGCCGGCCCCAGCTCCAGGTGGTGATGTCCTTGCCGAGCTCGGCCGTCAGCTCCCAGCGGGCGTCTTCCATGGCGCGGGCGAAGAGCTCGTCACGGTCGTCGATCGCCTCTTCGCGGCCCCTGGCCGGAGCCTTCCACCACTCGTTGTCCTTGTCCTCGAGGATGGACTCGACCACCTCGTACCAGCGGTCGCCGCCGTCCGGCTGGGCGGCGTCCGGGGCGCGCTGACCGCATTCCCGTACAAGCTTGACCTGCTCGTCCACCGGGCCCGTGCCGGAGGCGGGCGGCACGCTCAGGCAGTCACCCTCGGCGCGGAGCTCCTTGGGGAGCTTGTTGCCGAAGGCCAACTTCAGGATGTTGCGCCAGACGCTGTTGAAGTAGGCGGCCGCCGCCGAGTCGGGCTCCTGGAGGAAGTCCCAGTTCTCCAGGAGCTTCTGCGCCTCGCGGACGTTCTTGTCGGAGATGTTGATCTTCAGCAGGTCGGGCACCAGCCTCGCGGCGATCACGCTCTGGTTGTCCATCTGCATGTTCTGCATGTCGTCGGTCGAGATCTTCCCACCGCCCTTGATCTTCGACGCGATGAGGTCGTTGATCCGCTGACTACGGGCGCCGTAGCCCCAGTCATTGGTGAGCAGATGGGGGTACTTCTTGTCGATGACGGCCTGGTTGGCGGTGACGATGTAGCCGCGCTCCGGGTTGTACTCGTACGGCAGTTCGTCGAAGGGGACCGGCTCCTTCTCCCAGCCGTACTCCGAAGTCCAACCGGGGCTCGGCACCATGCCCTGACCGGTCTTGCGAACGGGGATCCTGCCGGGAGCCTGGTAGCCGATGTTGCCCTTTTCGTCGGCGTAGATGAGGTTCTGCGAGGGCACCTCGAAGTGCTCGGCGGCCGCCTGGAAGGTCTTGAAGTCCTTGGCCCGGTTGAGCTCGAAGACCGCGTCCATCGACTTTCCGGGATCCAGCGCGGTCCACTTCAGCGCGACCGCGTAGCCGTCGCCGCGGTCCGGGGCGGAGTTGGTGACGGGCGCCTTCTTGCCGACCTTCTCCAGCTCGCTGCTGCGGTCGGAGACCACCGGGCCGTTGTTCGTCTCGCGCACGGTGATGTGCCGGCTGCGGCCGCCGGCGACCTTGATGGTCTCCTCACGGGTGACGAAGGGCTTGATGCTGCCGTCGTACTGGTAGCCCTCGCCCGAGACCTTTTCCAGGAAGAGGTCGGTGACGTCCGCGCCGAGGTTGGTGAAGCCCCAGGCGATGTCCGCGTTGTGGCCGATGATCACACCGGGCATCCCGGAGAACGTGTAACCGGCGGTGTCGTACCGGCAGGTCTCCGAAGGCACCCGGCAGTGCAGCCCCATCTGGTACCAGAGCGAGGGAAGTTGCGGCGCCAGGTGCGGATCGTTGGCCAGCAGCGGCTTGTCGGTCGTCGTGTACTTGCCCGAGACGACCCAGGAGTTCGAGCCGATGCCGCTGCCGTTGGGGCCGAGCAGCGCCGGGATCTCGTCGAGGGTCTCGGAGAGCGCGGAGAGCTGGGTGTTGAGGCCCTGCGCAGCGCCCTCGGGGGTGCTCGAACCGATGTTGTCCGAGGGCTCGGCCTTCGGTTCGAACGTGCCGGTGACCGGGGAGACGGCACCCTGCTGGACGATCGGCTTGTTCTTCTCGTACGGGTAGGCCGGGTAGAGCTCTTCGATCTGCTTGGCGCTGAGCCTGCTGGTCATCAGCGAGCGGTCGATCTCGTCCTGCATGTTGCCGCGCAGGTCCCAGGCCATCGCCTTCAGCCAGGCGACCGAGTCGACGGGGGTCCACTCGGTGGGCTTGTAGTCGTTGGTCAGTCCGAGGGCGGCGTACTCGACGGAGATGTCCCTGCCGTCCTTGCCGTCCAGGTACTCGTTCACCCCCTCCGCGTACGCCTGGAGGTTCTTCTTGGTGTCCTCGTCCAGTTTCGTGTCCCACTCCTCCTGGGCGACCTTGCGCCAGCCCAGCGTGCGCAGGAAGGAGTCGGTCTCGACCTGGCCGGAGCCGAACATCTCGGAGAGCCGCCCGGACGTCATGTGACGGCGGACGTCCATCTCCCAGAAGCGGTCCTGCGCGTGGACGAAGCCCTGGGCGCGGAAGAGGTCGCTGTCGGAGTCCGCGTAGATCTGCGGGATCCCGTAACTGTCGCGTTTGACGTCGACGTTGCCGGTAAGACCCTTGAGCTCGATCGAACCGGTCGTCTGCGGGTACGAGGCCCGAACCGTGGAAACGGACCAGAACGCGCCATACCCGACACCCGCGACAAGCGCCAGCACCAGGACGATCACGAACAGGCGGGCGCGTCGCCCCTTCTTCCTGCCGGGCTTCTTCGCATCGGAAGAACCGGAAGGGGCGGTTGTGTTGGCGGGCATCGCTGTCCTTCGAGGGGCAGGGTGGTCCTGGGAGTGCAGGAGCAACCATAGGCGCCCCGCCGAAGCCACTCGGACGCGGTATGGGGATGCATCCATTTGCGCACCGCTCGCACGAACACTCGAAGGCGTCAAGAAAACGTTAAAGATTAGGTAAGGTAACGAAGTACTGGCCCCCGGAGGTCGATCCGGAAGGCGTACGCGGGGAAGGAACGGACCCTGACTGTCCACGATCTCAACGAACTTCTGCTCGTCTGCTCGCTCGTCCTGCTGGTCGCTGTCGCGGCCGTACGCATTTCGTCCCGCAGCGGGTTCCCCAGCCTGCTCCTGTACCTCGGCATCGGGATCGCCATGGGTCAGGACGGCATCTTCGACGTCAAGTTCGACAACGCCGAGCTGACCCAGGTGATCGGCTATGCCGCGCTGGTCGTCATCCTGGCCGAAGGCGGACTGGGCACGAAGTGGAAAGAAGTCAAACCCGCGTTGCCGGCAGCGGCCATGCTGTCGACCGTCGGGGTGGGCATCAGCGTGGGCGTCACCGCGAGCGCGGCGCACTATCTCGTCGGCCTGGACTGGCGACAGGCACTGATCATCGGCGCGGTCGTCTCCTCCACAGACGCGGCGGCCGTCTTCTCCGTGTTGCGCAAGGTCCCGCTCCCGTCCCGGATAACGGGCGTACTGGAGGCCGAGTCGGGCTTCAACGACGCCCCGGTGGTCATCCTGGTGGTGGCGTTCTCCACGGTCGGCCCCGTGGAGCACTGGTACGTGCTGGTGGGCGAAATAGCCCTGGAGCTGACCATCGGTGCGGTCATCGGGCTCGCGGTGGGCTGGCTCGGCTCCTTCGGGCTGCGTCACGTCGCGCTGCCCGCGTCCGGCCTCTACCCCATCGCCGTGATGGCCATCGCGGTGTCCGCGTACGCCGCCGGCGCGATGGCTCACGGAAGCGGATTCCTGGCCGTCTACCTCGCCGCGATGGTCCTCGGCAACTCCAAGCTGCCGCACTGGCCGGCCACCCGGGGCTTCGCCGACGGGCTCGGCTGGCTGGCGCAGATCGGCATGTTCGTCCTGCTCGGCCTGCTCGTCACCCCGCACGACCTGGGCGACGACTTCTGGCCCGCCGTGGTCGTGGGACTGGTGCTCACCGTCATCGCGAGGCCCTTGTCCGTCTTCATCAGCCTGGCGCCGTTCCGGCTGCCGGGGCGCGAGAAGGCCCTGATGTCCTGGGCCGGGCTGCGCGGCGCGGTGCCCATCATTTTGGCGACCATTCCCATGGTGTCCGAGATCGAGGGCAGCACGAAGATCTTCAACATCGTCTTCGTCCTCGTCGTCGTCTACACCCTCATCCAGGGCCCGACCCTGCCCTGGCTCGCGAGAGCCCTGAAGATCGGCGAGGACCCGTCCGAGGCCGCCGACCTGGGCATCGAGTCGGCACCCCTGGAGCGGTTGCGGGGGCACCTGCTGTCCGTCGCGATCCCGGGGAGGTCGAAGATGCACGGGGTCGAGGTCGGCGAGCTGCGACTGCCCGCCGGAGCCGCCGTCACCCTCGTCGTGCGGGACGGGAAGAGCTTCGTGCCCGCGCCGTCCACCGTGCTGCGGCGCGGGGACGAGCTGCTGGTGGTGGCGACCGACCCGGTACGGGACGCGGCGGAAGCACGGCTGCGGGCGGTCGGCGAGGGCGGCAAGCTGGCCGGCTGGCTCGGCACGACAGGCCCCCGGGACAACGGGTCCCTGGGAATGGAGATGCCCCACGTGATGAAGCTCGCGAAGAGGCTGGGCAAGGGCGGCAAGCACGAGGACACGCGAACGCACCACTGATCGGAGGTGGTGACGCGTGCCTCGTGTGCAATCACAGGCACATACGACGCGCAGCCTGTAGGATGAAGGATTGCTACCGAAGATCCACCTGATTTAATCTAGATCGACCACATTGATCGACCAGTCTTGATCGACCACCTCTGCCTGATGCAGAGCTGGCGCGACCCGTATGGCGGTCGTGGCGCCCTTTTCGCTTCCATCTCATCTCTGGAGCGAGCGCCCGGCATCTACCGCAGTTCCGCGCGAAGAGGACAGCTCTCGGCAGCTCCCGCACGAGCCGCGCACCCCGGGTGACGCGGCACCCGGGAGCACGGCTACCAGGCGGCAGAAAGGCAAGGACCGTGGCATCCACGGTCTCCGACCGCCCCGGTTACGGGCAGTTGCTGCGCACCCCCGGTGCGTGGACCTTCCTCCTCCCGGGCTTCGCGGCCCGGCAGCCCTTCGCGATGCTGACCATCGGCATCGTGCTGCTGGTTCAGCACACCACCGGTTCGTACGGCAGCGCGGGCGCTGTCGCCGCCGTCTCCGGTGTCTCGATGGCACTGTTCGCACCGCAGGGCGGCAGGCTCGCCGACCGCTTCGGCCAGCGCGCCGTGCTCCTGCCCGGCGTTCTGGTGCACTCACTGTCCGTGGGCGTCCTCACCGTGCTCGCCCTGGCGCACGCACCCCTGTGGGCGCTGTTCCTGGCGGCCGTACCCGCCGGAGCCTCCATCCCGCAGATCGGGCCGATGGTCCGGGCCCGCTGGGCGGCCCGGCTCGGGGCCGCCCCGGGGCGGCCCGCCTCCCCGCTGATGTCGACCGCCGCGGCCTTCGAGTCCGTGACGGACGAGTTCACCTTCGTCGTCGGCCCCGTCCTCGCGACGGCGCTGTGCACCGGCGTGCACCCGGCGGCCGGGCTGATCGCCGAGGCCGCGCTGACGCTGGTCGGCGGAGTTCTCTTCGCCGCCCAGCGCTCCACCCAGCCCGCCCCCCGCAGCGCCGCGACCGCCGCCGAGCCGCACCGCTCCGCACTGTCCGTACCGGGGGTCCGGGTACTTGCCATCACCTTCCTGGGGATCGGCGCCGTCTTCGGCGGAATGCAGGTCTCGCTGACGGCGTTCTCCGAGGAGATCGGCAGGCCGGAAGTGAACGGGCTGCTGTACGGGGTCTTCGCGGCCGGCAACATGCTGGCCGGGATCGCCTGCGGGGCCATCGCCTGGAAGAGCAGTCCGCGTCGCCGGCTGATCGTCGGCTACGTGGCCCTGACCCTGACCGCTTCCGGGCTCTGGGCGGTGCACTCCGTGCCGCTGCTGGCCGGTCTCGGGCTGCTGGTGGGTCTGTGCATCGCTCCGGCGCTGATCAGCGGGTACACGCTGGTCGAGGCGCTGGTGCCGGCATCGGCCAGGACTGAGGCCTTCACCTGGTTGACGGGCGCTGTGGCGCTCGGCCAAGCGGCCGCTGTCACCGTGGCCGGACAGCTTGCGGACTCGCACGGTGCGAGCACCGGATTCGTGGTGCCGCTACTGGGAACGGCGCTGGCGCTGGCAACCCTGCTGGCCCTGCGCTCACGGCTGGCACCGAGGTACCGGGGGCGGACGGTGGCACGTGGGATCGGTCACCGCGAGCCGGTCACGGTGGACTGATCGCTCGGAATACGTCAGTATGGAACGTCGTTAGCACTCACTGAGTGAGAGTGCCAGGAGGAGCAAGTGCCGACCTATCAGTACCAGTGCACCGAGTGCGGCGAGGGCCTCGAGGCGGTGCAGAAGTTCACCGATGATGCCCTGACCGTGTGCCCGAACTGCGAGGGACGCCTGAAGAAGGTGTTCTCGGCGGTCGGCATCGTCTTCAAGGGATCCGGTTTCTACCGGAACGACAGCCGCGGCTCCTCGTCGAGCAGCACGCCGGCGACGTCGCCCGCGAAGGCATCCGGTTCCGCGTCCGCCACGTCGACGTCCGCGTCCGGGTCGTCGGGTTCGGACTCGAAGCCCGCCGCGTCAAGTTCCTCGTCGTCCTCGTCGGCCTCGTCGTCGAGCGGCACATCGGCTGCCTGAGGCCGCACACGTACACCACACGCTTCACCGGGACCCCGTCGATCGACTCGGCGGGGTCCCGGTCGTGTCCGCCCGGTTAGTGTGACCGCATGGTGAACGCAGAAACGGGTACAGCGGATATCGGGGTCATCGGCGGATCGGGCTTCTACTCCTTCCTCGAGGACGTGACCGAGGTCCGGGTGGACACCCCGTACGGGGCTCCGAGCGACTCCCTCTTCCTGGGCGAGATCGCGGGCCGCCGGGTGGCTTTCCTCCCGCGTCACGGGCGCGTCCACCACCTCCCGCCGCACCGCATCAACTACCGCGCCAATCTCTGGGCGCTGCGCTCCGTCGGCGTACGCCAGGTGCTCGGCCCGTGCGCCGTCGGCGGGCTGCGCCCGGAGTACGGGCCGGGGACCCTGCTCGTACCGGACCAGCTGGTGGACCGTACGAAGGCCCGCACGCAGACGTACTACGACGGCGAGACCCGCGCGGACGGAGCCCAGCCGAACGTGGTGCATCTCGGCTTCGCCGACCCGTACTGCCCCCACGGACGCCAGGCAGCACTCGCGGCCGCACGGGGACGCGACTGGGAGCCGGTGGACGGCGGCACCCTGGTCGTGGTGGAGGGACCTCGCTTCTCGACCCGGGCGGAATCACGCTGGCATGCGGCGATGGGCTGGTCGGTGGTCGGAATGACCGGGCATCCGGAGGCGGTGCTCGCCCGTGAACTGGGGCTCTGCTACACGACGCTGACGCTGGTGACGGACCTCGACGCGGGGGCCGAGGCGGGCGAGGGCGTCAGTCACGGGGAGGTGCTCAAGGTGTTCTCCGCCAACGTCGACCGGCTGCGGTCGGTGCTGTTCGACGCGGTGGCCGCGCTGCCTGCGAACACGGAACGCGACTGCGCGTGCCTGCGCGCGCTGGACGGACTCGACACCGGAATCGCATTGCCTTAGCTCGCCGGCGGTGCCCGAACCGAGCCGCCCCAGTCAGCTGCGTGCCCGAGCGGGCCGCCACAGCCTTTACGCGTGCCCGACCGAGCAGGATTAGCTCGTACGGGTGCCCGGCTTATCCACAACGTGAGGGCTGTCCACAGGCCCCGGCGAAATTTCCGCGAAGGGTGGATCGTGAGGGGAGTCCGGCGGCTGCGCCCGCCGGACTCCCCTCACGTTTTGTATTTCCTTCACGGCAGGTGGTGTTGGCCATGCTCCCGTCCGTTCCCGATACCCGTCCGGCTCCTCCCGCACCCCGCGGGGTGCCGCCGTTCGACCCCCTGCGCGTGCGCGGCAGCCGTGCCGGACGGCTGCGCCGGGTGATACGCGGGCAGCGCCGCGCGATGGCGGCGGGACTCGCCCTGGCCTCTGCCGCGCTCGCCGCTTCGGGCCTCGGCGCTTCGGCGACCGGTGGGCCGGGGGCGGGGGGTACCGCAGGCGCGACCGCTGTCTCGGGCGGTGCGCCTCCGGCTCCGGAGCGGCGTCCGGTGCGACGGGTGTCCGCGGCGGTACGGATCGCGGATGCCGCGACGGTGCGGCTGCTGCGTGCGGGCGACCGCGTCGATGTGATCGCCGCACAGGACGGGGATCCCGTTGCCCGGGTGGTGGCGAAGGACGTACAGGTGGAGGACGTGCCGCGCGCCACGGATGACGTCGGGCACGGATACCCGGGGACGGACGGCGACGGCGCGACACCTGCGGGAGGTGGCGCCCTGGTGGTCCTGTCCGTGGAAGGGGACACCGCAGCGGCCCTGGTGGGTGCCGGCGTTACGGGTCGTCTCGCGGTGGTGGTGTCCCATGCCGACCGGAACTGATCTTCCGACAACTCTGTCGACGGAAATGTCCGATTGGACAGTGTCGCCTTGCGGCGCCTTATGGGGCGGGGCAGTTCGCTTCCCATGCGGCACACACGAAGGAGGGTTCATCCGTGAGCGAGAAGAAGGTCAGTCTGCTGGACGGGTTCAAAGCCTTCCTGATGCGCGGCAATGTGATCGACCTCGCGGTCGCCGTCGTCATCGGTGCCGCGTTCAGCAACGTCGTGAACGCGGTCGTCAAGGGGATCATCAATCCGCTGGTGGGAGCCTTCGGCACCCAGGACCTGGAGAAGTACAGCTCCTGTCTCCGAGGGCCCTGTGTCGTGGATCCGGACACCGGCAGGATGGACGGGATCGAGATCCTGTGGGGCTCGGTGCTGAGCGCCGCACTCAGCTTCTTGATCACCGGCGCCGTCGTCTACTTCCTGATGGTGATGCCGATGGCGAAGTACCTCGCCAGGCGGGCAGCCGCACAGGCAGCCAAGGAAGGCGTTCAGGAAACGATGGAGGTGAGCGAACTGGAGGTGCTGAAGGAAATCCGCGACGCTCTGGTATCCCGGCGCGACCAGCCGTAGCCAACGGGTCCCACGTACTGGATCACACGTGGTGGGGCGGCTTCTCGTCCAGGAAGCGGGCCAGATCGGCGGCGCTGCCACCGGCAGGAGCCCGCTCGCCCCACCCCTGGTCCGTATCGTCCGCGGACTGCGTGTCCAGGGGATCGTCGAAGATCAGAGGCGGCTTGGGCCTGGGCTCCTGCGACGGCTTCGACTCTCGCGGTCCGGAGGCGGGGGCGGTACTCATACGTCAAGGGTACGGCGACGCTCACCGGTCGTTCATGTCCGGCCTCACCTGTCCATCGGTCCGAGTCTCATCGGTCCTTCGGGTCCTTCGGGTCCAGCCCTACCTGGTCTCCCGTTCGAGTCTCATCGGTCCTTCGGATCGAGCAGCCACAGGCCGAGGACGACGAGGAACGACAGGCTGAGGAAACCGGCGCCCCACCAGGCCGTTCCCGTGTTGCCCTCCATCCATTCGTCGATCAGCACCGTCAGGCCCCAGAGCTGCCCGACGACCACGGTCATGGCCAGAGCCAGCCGGGTCGTCAGCTTCGAGGAGCGTTCGGGTTCCTGGTCGCTGCCTGCTCCGGGGCCGGGGCCGGTGTGCGCCACCCGCGGGTCGCCGTAACCGCTGGTGGCGCGGATCTGGGGGTAGCGCTCGCGTACGGGTCGGTTCAGTTCGGGGCTGGCACTGCCCGGCCGGTACTCGGGGTACCGGTGCCCGGAGGTCTCCTGGTCGGCACCCGGTTCCGGGCGCTCCGAGGGCTGTCGGGGGTTCGTCATGACCGCCCGCCCGTGGCTCCGGTCCCGCCGGTGGCGCTGCCTGACGGCTCGGCGCCCGGCACACCTGCACCTGGCGGGGCCGCCGGGGGTGGTGCTTCCACGCCGTCGCTGACACCGGGGCAGCCGATCCGGGCCGCCAGGTCCGGGCGGTCCTCGCCGAACTGACGGCACAGCCCCTGCTCGACGCTCTCCCCGGAACGGGTGGTGCCCACGGCCCAGATGCTGCCGTCGTTCTGCTCGGTGAGCACCACCTTGGGCAGTCCGCGGGGCGGCGGCCCCGCGGTGACCTCGCCGGTCCGGACATCGAAGACGCCTTCGTGGCAGGGGCAGTAGAGCTCCCCCTCCGTGCCCCGGTCGTTGCGCCAGAGGACGGCGCAGGCGAGGTGGGTGCAGATCGCGGAGTAGCCGACGAGGGTGCCGTCGTCCATCCGTACGGCGACTGCCCGGTCCTCCTCCCCGGGGTAGCGGAAGGTGAGGGACTGGCCGGGCAGCAGCTGCGTGGCGATCTGCTTCGGCTCGGGGGTTTTGCCGTCCTCCTCGTCCCCGTGACGGTGGAGGATCCCGCCCGACACCCCCAGTCCGCCGAGCGCGAGGCCTCCGGACACGGTGGTCACGATCCTGAGGTAGTCGCGCCGGGTGGTGAGCGAGTCGGCGGCGATCCGGTCGTGGAGTGCCGCACGGGGGTCACCGCCGGAGTTCCGGTCGCTGCCGGGCTGCTGTTCGGTGACGCTCATCGGCGGACGTCCTTACCGTTGATCTCGACGACGGGAAGTCCACCGGGCACGGGCCACTGGACCCGGTCCGCGGGGACGACCATGGCCACACCGGTGCGGACCTCGCTCTCGCCGAAGACGAAGGTGTCGGCGACCTGGACGCCGGGCCGCTCGGCCTGGAGCTCCTCGAGGGTTCCGTAGAAGAGCGCTCCGGTCGGGCAGACGGTGGCGCACATGGGGGCGAGTCCGTAGGCGGTGCGGTCGTAGCAGAGGTTGCACTTCATCTGCAGCTTCGCCTGGAGGTCGATCTTCGGGACGCCGAAGGGGCAGGCGTTGACGCAGTTCGCGCAGCCGATGCAGCGGGTGGTGTCGGCCTGTTGCACCACACCGTCGGCGGTGACCAGGATCGCGTCGGCGGGGCAGACCTCCGCACAGGGGGCCACGGGGTCCTCGCAGTGCATGCAGACCGTGGGAAGGGAGGCGACCGAGCTGCCCTCGTCGGTGTAGTCGAGGTGAATCATCGACTTGCCGCGGTGCGAGTCGCACTCCCGGCAGGCGGATACACACGCCTGGCAGCCGATGCAGCGCCCCGGGTCGATGAAGATCGTTCTGCCCATCATGCGGCTTCAGCTCCTGTCCGAGGTGCCACGGCCCTGAGGAGAAGTGGGCGGCAGCGGGTCGGTCCGGGACACCTGGGTCTCGGGGTAGGCGACATGGCCGGGCGCGACGGGGGGCGAGGGCACCTCGTCGATCTTTTCGGCGTGCTCGATCCGGCAGGCGCACACCTTGTACTCGGGGATCTTGGAACGGGGGTCGAGGGCATCGATGGTGAGCGCGTTCGCCGAGGTGGGAACCGGCCAGTGGTACGGGATGAAGACGGTGTCGGGGCGGATCGCCTCGGTGACCAGCGCGGGGAAGACTTCGCTGCCACGCCGGGTGACGACACGGACGGGTTCGCCGTTGCGGAAGCCGTGGGAGGGGTGGACCTCCGCCCAGGGCCGTGGGGTCTGCTCGACGAGGGCGCCCAGCCGGCGTGTCTGGTTGCCGGAGAGGAAGTGGGCGACAGTGCGTCCGGTGGTGAGGGACATGGGGTGCTCGTCGTCGTACGGGTCCATCGGCGGGTGCCATTCGACGACCTGCATATGGATCCTGCCGTCGGGGTGGTAGGTCTTGCCGTCCTCGAAGAGGCGCGGGGTGCCCGGATGGTCGGTCGAGGGGCACGGCCAGGCGATGCCGCCGGTCTCCTCCAGGCGTTCGTAGGTGATGCCGTAGTAGTCGATGACGGTCCCGGCGGACGCGATACGCAGTTCGTCGAAGACCGCCCGGGAGTCGGCGAACGTGAACTTGTCGCCGGCCCCCAGGCGCCGGGCGAGTTCGCACATCACCCAGGTGTCCGTCCGTACACCGGGGGGCGGGTCCTGCGCCTTGTTGTGCTTGACCACACGGGCTTCGGCGTTGGCCATGACGCCGTCGTCCTCGGCCCAGGTCGTGACGGGGAAGACGACATGTGCGTTGGCCGCGGTCTCGGAGAGGAAGAAGTCGAACTGGGCGTGGAATTCCGTGGCGTCGTAGCCCTCCTTGACCACGCGGTAGTTGGGGAGGGAGACGAAGGGGTTGTTGCAGATGCCGATGAGTCCGCGGATCTCGCGGCGCTGCATCTGCCAGACCATTTCCATCATCGAAGTCCCCGCGGCCGGGAGTTCGGATTCCTCGATGCCCCAGATCTCGCAGATCTGGCGCCGGTGTTCCTCGTTGAGGATCGAACGCCCTCCGGGCAGAAGATCGGACTTCTGGCCGTGCTCGCGGCCGCCCTGCCCGTTGCCCTGCCCGGTGAGAGTGCCGTAGCCGGCGCCGGGTTTGCCGATGTGGCCGGTGGCGGTGCAGAGGTTGATCACGGTGAGGCAGTTCTCGACGCCCTGCGTGTGGTGCTCGATGCCCCGGGCGTGCCAGGCCATGGCCTTGGGTGCCCTCGCGAAGGCACGGGCGACCTGGACGATCTGCTCCGCGGGGACGCCGCAGATGTCGGCGGCGCGGGACGGCGGGTACTCGGCGGCCTTGGCCCGGACCTCGTCCCAGCCGGTGGCGTGGGCCGCGAGGTAGGTCTCGTCGGTGAGGCCCTCGTCGATGATCACGCTGAGCACGGAGTTGAAGAAGGCGGAGTCGGTGCCGGGTTTGAGCGCGACGTGGATGTCGGCGGTGCGGGCGATCGCCGTCTCGCGCGGGTCGATCACGATGAGGGTGGCGCCGCGGTCCCGTGCTCCCCAGACGTACTGGGTCAGCACGGGGAAGCACTCGCCGACGTTGGACCCGGCAATCAGGAGGCAGTCCGTCAGCAGGATGTCGGAGAAGGGGTTGCCGGCCCGGTCGATGCCGAAGGCGAGCTTGTTGGCGCCGGCGGCGCTGACCATGCAGAGCCGGCCGTTGTAGTCGACGTGCCGGGTCCTGAGTGCGACCCGGGCGAACTTGCCGACGAGATAGGTCTTCTCGGAGAAGAGGCTGGCGCCGCCGAGAAGCCCGAAGGCGTCATTCCCGTGGGCCTGCTGGATGCGCTTGATCTCGGAGACGGTGAAGTCGAGCGCCTCGTCCCAGGAGACCTCGCGGAAGTCCTCGTCGCGCGAGCGGCGCATGAGCGGGGCGGTGAGCCGGTCGGGGTGGTTGACCTGCTGGTACGCGTTGATGCCCTTGGGGCAGAGCCGCATCCGGTTGATGTCGTGGTTGCGGGGCTCGACTCCGAACACCTTGCCGCCGCGGTCGACACGCAGATACATCCCGCACTGGACACCGCAGAAGCAGCAGTGGGTGGGGACGAGAGTCTCGCCGTCCTGGTCGGCGCGCCACTGGTCGGCCGGAATGCCTCCCGCGTCCCGGAAGCCGCGGGTGCCGGGCGGTGCGAGGGAGGGGTCGAGGGGCACGGCCGTGCGGCGGTCGGCTGCGCGTGGATCCGCGGTCACTTGAAGCCCTTCTTCACCTGGGAGAGGTAGGCGCTGCCCCGCAGCACCCTCTTGCAGCGCGGGCAGTACTCGGCCCATGCGTCGAAGCCGAGGTCGAGGTCGCGCATGGTCCCGCGCAGGTTCTCGACGTACGGCCCGGTGTCGATGGGTTCCTCGCAGCGGCGGCAGGCGAAGACCTGGTCGTCCTGGCGGCCGGTGTACTTGAACAGCTGCATCCCGACCGCCGCCGGGCGCTGCACGATGTGGAAGAACTTCCCGAACGGGATGTAGATGAGGGTGAAGACCACCGACACCATGTGCAGGATCGCCAGGAACTGGTAGCCGCCGCCGTGCAGGAAGAGCGAGGAGAAGGTGAGCAGCAGGCCCGTCACGGAGATGACGATCAGGGCGAGCAGCGGCACCATGTCGTACGCGAAGCGCTGACCGGTGATGGCGCCACGGTCCTTCATCCGGCGCCAGAGGAAGTAGGCCGCCCCGGGGATGACCATGACGGCGGCGATGTCGAGGCCGTGGAACATCAGCCAGCCGAGGATGTTCAGCGAGTCGAAGCCGAGGATCTTGAAGCCCCAGATACGCATCTCGTAGCCGGGGCCCGAGCCGCTGCCCGAGGTGAAGGTGAACCAGCCCCAGGTCAGCGGAAAGGTGATCAGCGAGGCGAGGATGCAGCCCCAGAAGATCAGCTGGTGGGCGGCCCACCGTGCGTGCGACCGGGCGCCGAGGAACTTCTGGAAGCCCAGGTAGGTCGCGATCATCTTCGGCAGGGCGGTGGGGGCCCTGCGGAAGTTCTCGGCCGAGAACAGGCTGCCCCAGCCGCGGGTGAGGAGCCGGCGTGCGCCGGGGGCGGAGATCCAGACCGTGTAGCGGTAGGCGACGCCGAAGGCGAGGAAGACGGTGGCCACGGCGTACGGGAGGAGAGCCGAGTCGAAGTTGTGGAGCAGGCGGCTGCCGAGCACGATCGCGAGGATCAGCATGACGGAGACGACGACACCCGCCAGTGCGGCCCGGGCGTTGACGGACCGCGGGACGATGCCCGCGGCCTTCGCGGCGAGGGCGGAGGCGGGTCCCGGGTTCCGGCCGTCCGTCCCGCCGGGAGAGCCTGTGCGGGCACCGGGGTCGGACTGCTCTGATGCCGGGGGCTCTTCTGGTGGCTCGGTCACCCGGCCACCGTAGGGCTGGATGGCACGTTTGGTCCTGTTATGAGCATCCGTAGGGTGAGCGAGTCGCCCGTGCGGCCCCGGCCTGCGGACCGGCTGCGGCCGCACCTTCCCCCTCCCCCGCAATCACCGGTACGTTCGCCGGGACACGGCACCGCCGCACAGCACGAGGAGCCCGGAATGGCCGAGGAACCGAGCCCGTTGGGACCGCTGGACGCGCTGACGGACGTGGACGGGATCCGTGTCGGCCATGCCCGGGTTCCCGGCGAGGGCGCACTGAGCGGGACCACCGTCGTCCTGGCTCCCGCGGGTGGCGCCGTTGCCGCCGTCGACGTACGCGGCGGCGGCCCGGGCACCAGGGAGACCGACGCCCTCGACCCCCGCAATCTGGTGCAGCGGATCGACGCGGTGGTCCTCACCGGCGGCAGCGCGTACGGGCTGGACGCCGCGTCCGGGGTGATGGCCTGGCTGGAGGAGCGTGGGCGCGGCGTCCGGGTCGGCCCCGACCCCGCCCACGTGGTCCCGGTCGTGCCCGCCGCCTGCCTGTTCGACCTGGGCCGGGGCGGCGACTGGCGGGCCCGGCCCGACGCAGCGACCGGCCACGCCGCGGTGGAGGCGGCCGCGGCATCGGAACCGGGGGCGGCGGTCCCCGAGGGCACGGTGGGTGCGGGCACGGGCGCGGTGGCCGGACAGCTCAAGGGGGGTGTCGGCACGGCGAGCGTGCGGCTGGCCTCGGGGGCCACGGTCGCCGCCCTGGTCGTGGTGAACGCGGCCGGCTCCGTGGTCGATCCGCGGACCGGGGTGCTGTACGGGGAGTACGGCGCGGGCGAGCCCCCGGCGCACCCTGCGCCCGGAGTTCACGAGGCCGCCCGGTTGCGCCTGGAGGAGCTCAGGGAGGCGAAGGGAGGAGGCCCCTTCAACACCACGATCGCCGTCGTCGCCACCGACGCCGCCCTCACCCGCGCCCAGGCGCAGAAGCTCGCGGGGACGGCGCACGACGGCATGGCACGCGCCGTGCGGCCGGTCCATCTGCTCAGCGACGGGGACACCGTTTTCGCCCTGTCGACGGAACGGCTTCCCCTGCCCCCTGAGCCCGTGGCGGAGCTGAACGACATCCTGGCAGCGGGTGCTGACGTGCTGGCCCGCGCCATTGTGAAGGCCGTACGGGCGGCCCGGGGCGTCGACGGCCCGGGGGGCGCGTTCCCCTCGTACAGCGACCTCTACGGCACCGCCTGAGAAGGCCGGGAACTTTCTGCGTGCGCCGTACGTTTTTCGCGAACCCCGGTCACGATGTCAGACCCAGGGACTACGTTATGCACGCATCAAGTAACGCGCGGCGACGGCCTGGAGACTGCACCTTGAGCGATCCGTACGAGACAACCGAGCAGCACCTCGAGCGACTCCTGCGATGCGCCCTCAACTCCTTCGACCTGTCCGACAGCACCATCGACCGGCTCGGGACGGCGCTCGCGCACAGCAGCGCGCTGCACTCGTCCCACCACAGTGCGGCCCTCCACCGCGAGACCCACAGACACACCTACCTTCTCTCCGACGGCACCGCACTGACTCTGTGGGAGCTGGTGCACGGCAGCGGCCGGGACCCCGCTTCCCCCCGCAGACACGAGCTGTACGACGACGAGGGCGATGCCCGGATCGCCGCCGCACGGCTGGCCGGAGGCTTCTGGGACACATCGGCCTTCGGTGACGAGGGCCTCCAGTCCGACCTGGAGGTCCCGACGCTGCTGATGGCGGCGCCCCCGGTCCCACTGCCCCGTATGTACGCTCCGGACAATTCGGCGGACCATGCCCGCCGCGTCCTGCGCCGCGCTGAGAACAGCGACCACCCGGGCGCCGAGACGGCCGGACTGCTCCGGGCCGCCTTCGCCCACCACATCACCCAGATCTTCGGACGCCAGTGCCGCGTCGAGGGTCGGGACGCCGGTTTCACGCTCTACGAGCACGCCTTCCTGCTCCTGGACGGCAGCGAGACGAGCCTGTGGGAGGTCGAGCACACGGCCACGCCGGACGGCCGCCACATGTGCGAGGTCTACGGGGACGAGGAATCCGCCCGCCGGGCCATGGAGAGCCGCACCCGAATCTGCTGACCGTCGCCCGTGCGCAGTCGGCCGAGTGGCACGGATGCACCACGCACGGCGGCCCGTACCTCCCGGCCGGGAGGTACGGGCCGCCGTGGACGTCAGTGGATCGACGGGATCAGCTCGCCAGCGCGGGCTCCTTGAAGATGCCGCCGTCCGGTGCCGGGGCCTCCGGCTCACCGCCGCCCTCCAGGTGCACCTGCGGCGTGGCAGGCAGGGCGAACATCACCACGAAGATCACCGCGAGCACTCCGGCCACCCACCACAGCGAGTCCTGGAACGCGTCCACGAACGCCGGGCCCACCGCTTCCGGGGCCAGCCGGTCACTGATCGATCCGAAGAAGACGACCGAGACGAGGCCGAGCCCCAGGGCCGTGCCCATCTGCTGCACCGTGTTGATGAGTCCGGAAGCCGATCCGGAGTGCTCCTTCGGCACCCCGGAGAGCACCGCGTCCGTCAGCGGGGCAACGATCAGCCCCATGCCCACACCCATGATCACCAGGGGCGCGGCCATCTGCCAGGCTGTGATGCCCATGCCGTACCGCGCCGCCTCCCCGATGTAGAGCAGCAGCCCGGCGATCATCAGCAGCGCGCCCGCCTGGAGAACCTTGCGGCCGAAGCGGGGCACCAGCTTCTGTACGGAGATACCGGCGGCCACGGAGACGGCGATCGAGAACGGGATTCCGGTCGCACCGGCCCGCAGCGCACTCCAGCCGAGGCCCATCTGCATGTAGAGCGTCCAGACCAGGAAGAAGATGCCGAGGGCGATACCGAATGTCAGCTGCACGGCGACACCCGCGGCGAAGCTCTTGACCTGGAACAACGACAGTTCGATGAGCGGCGAGCCGTCCTTGCGCGCCTTCTGGCGTTCGTACGCGACGAGCCCCGCGAACACCAGGAGGCTGGCGGCCATCGAAACGTGGCCCCACACCGGCCAGTCCAGGTCGCGACCGCGGGTCAGCGGGTAGAGCAGCATGAGCAGGCCCAGCGTCACCAGGACCACACCGACCAGGTCGAGACGGAGTGCCTTCGGTGCCTTGGACTCACTGATGAACCTGCGCCCCAGGATCAGCCCTGCGATACCGACCGGAAGGTTGATCAGGAAGATCGGCCGCCACTGCAGACCGAAGAGGTTCCACTCGGTGAGCAGCGCGCCCAGCAGAGGCCCTGAGACCGCGCCGAGCCCGACGATCGCACCGAAGAGGCCGAAGACCTTGCCGCGCTCGTGTGCCGGGAAGGTGGCGTGCACGATCGACAGCACCTGCGGCACCATCAGTGCGGCCATTCCGCCCTGCAGGATGCGGGAGGCGACCAGCATCTCCGGGTTCGCCGCGAAGCCGCAGAGGGCCGAGGCGATCGTGAAGCCGCCGATGCCGATGAGGAAGAGCCGCTTGCGGCCGTAGATGTCGCCGAGCCGGCCGCCGGTGATCAGGCCGGCCGCGAAGGCCAGGGCGTATCCGGCGGTGATCCACTGGATCGAGGAGAACGAGGCGCCGGTGTCCCGCGTGATGCTCGGGATGGCGATGTTGACAATCGTGACATCGACCAGGTCCATGAAGGCGGCGGTCATGACGATGGCGAGTGCGAGCCAGCGGCGCCGGTCCGCCGGCGCCACCGGCTCCGTGGGTGCTGCGTGGCCGGCCGCCGCGGACGGCAGGGATTCGGAAGAAGTCATAGGAAGAAACTACTGACCCATTAGGTCAGGTCGTGTCCTGTTGGACCGGCATCCTGGACGCATGACGGATACCCCGGCACGACTGCTGAATCTGTTGTCGCTTCTCCAGACACCGCGCGAGTGGCCGGGAAGCGAGCTCGCCGAGCGTCTCGATGTCAGCCCGCGCACCATCCGCCGCGACATCGACCGGCTCCGCGACCTCGGCTATCCGGTCGAGGCGTCGCGCGGCTCGGTCGGCGGTTACCGCCTGGTCGCGGGCACTGCCATGCCCCCGCTCCTGCTGGACGACGAGGAGGCGGTGGCCATCGCGGTGGGGCTGAGGGCCGGGGCAGGGCATGCCATCGAGGGCGTCGACGAGGCATCCGTACGGGCGCTGGCCAAGCTGGAGCAGGTCCTTCCCTCACGGCTGCGCCACCGGGTCTCGTCCCTGCAGAAGGCCACCGTGCCCCTCACCCGCGGCGACGGATCCACCATCGACCCGCAGACGCTGACCGTGATCGCTTCGACGGTCACCGGGCGGGAGCAGCTGCGTTTCGCCTACCGGTCCGGGGACGGCACCGCGTCGAAACGGCAGGTCGAACCGTACCGGCTGGTCAGCACGGGCAGCCGCTGGTACCTCGTCGCCTACGACCTGGACCGTGAGGACTGGCGCACCTTCCGGGTGGACCGGGTGAGCGACCCGTTCGCCACGGGGGCCCGTTTCACCCCGCGCGAGCTGCCCACCGAGAGCGGGGACGCCGCGGAGTTCTTCGCCCGGTCGATGTCCCGGATGCAGCCGGATCTGCGCATCGACGTGACGTTCCTGGCCCCGGTGGACTTCGTGACGGCGCGGCTGCCCGCTTCGCTCGGCGTTCCGGAGCCGACCGGTGAGCGCAGTTGCCGACTGCGCTCGGTCTCCTCGGACTCGCTGGAGTGGGTGGCGCTGCGGCTGGCCCTGGTGGACTGCGAGTTCACCGCGCACGGGCCGTCGTCGCTGGTGACCTACCTGAGCG
Source organism: Streptomyces sp. NBC_00887 (assembly GCF_045207585.1). Lineage (NCBI taxonomy): Bacteria > Bacillati > Actinomycetota > Actinomycetes > Kitasatosporales > Streptomycetaceae > Streptomyces > Streptomyces sp. NBC_00887. Next base: position 6,522,518 of record NZ_CP108788.1, on the reverse strand, counting down.
ATCTGGGCGCCCGCCTGACCCGCGCGTCGTCGGCGGCCGGGCCCGGGGCGGATCAGAAATGAATGAGCCCCGGCGCCGGGGGGGGTGGGCGCCGGGACTCAGCTCATGGGACCGGTACGGGACCGGTCGTCGGGCCGGTGCGAACCGGCTTGATTGGGAGGTTACGGGTTATTGGCTCACGCCGCAGCGTCAAAGCCCGTGTCGTGAGCCATTCGCTTCAATTCGAGTAGTGCGTGCTTCTCGATCTGGCGGATCCGCTCCCGCGTCAGACCGTGCTGCTTGCCCACTTCGGTGAGGGTCCGCTCACGGCCGTCCTCGATTCCGTACCGCATCCGGATGATGGAGGCGGTGCGGTTGTCGAGCTTGCCGATCAGGTCCTCGAGCTCCTCGCTGCGCAGCAGCGTCATCACGGACTGCTCGGGCGACACCGCGGAGGTGTCCTCCAGCAGGTCACCGAACTGCGTGTCACCGTCGTCGTCCACGGACATGTTGAGGCTGACCGGGTCACGGGCCCAGTCCAGGACGTTGCCGACGCGCTCGGCGTTGGAGTCCAGCTCGGCTGCGATCTCGGAGTGCTCCGGGTCGCGGCCGTGCTCGCGGTTGAACTCGCGCTGCACCCTGCGGATCCGGCCGAGCTCCTCCACGAGGTGGACGGGGAGCCGGATCGTGCGGGACTGGTCGGCTATCGAGCGGGTGATGGCCTGCCGGATCCACCACGTCGCATACGTGGAGAACTTGAAGCCCTTGGCGTAGTCGAACTTCTCGACCGCGCGCACCAGGCCCGCGTTGCCCTCCTGGATCAGGTCGAGCAGGGGCAGGCCCGCTCGCGGGTAGCGCCGGGCCACGGCAACGACGAGCCGGAGGTTGGAACGGATGAATATGTCCTTCGCGCGCTCGCCCTCGGAGACCAGCGCCTCGAGCTCCTTGCGCTTCGCTCCGCCGGCTTTGCTCTCCACCTCACCGTCGAGGATCTGCTGGGCGTAGACGCCCGCCTCGATCGTCTGCGAGAGCTCGACCTCCTTGGCGGCGTCGAGCAGCGGTGTGCGGGCGATCTCGTCCAGGTACATGCCGACCAGGTCGCGATCGGCGATCTCCCCGCCCACGGCGCGAACGCTGCTCGCCCGGGTGGTCCCGCCGCTGGTGGCGGACGAACGTCGGGCGACGGCACGGGTTGCCATGCGTGCTCCCTTAGTCAGTTGGTCGCGACACCCTTTCGGGTGCCCTGCATCCGATGGAAACAACGACTGGAATCCGGACAGAATTCCCACCGCGACCGTTCGCTTTCGAGATCATGCAGTACCCTGTCGGCCCCAGCAGGAGGACCGATGCCACGCATACCGACAGAAGTGCAGGTCAGGCCCGGCACAGACGCCGATCTGGAAGCTCTCACAGACCTCTACAACCACTACGTCCGTGAGACGGCGCTCACATTCGATACGGCCGCGTTCACTCCGGACGAGAGGCTGCCGTGGCTGCGCTCCCACCCTGAAGACGGCCCGTACCGCCTCCTGGTTGCCCAGGAGGGCTCCACGGCTGACAACGCGACCGGGATCCTGGGTTATGCCACCAGCAGCCCGTACCGCCCCAAGGCGGCGTACAGCACGTCGGTCGAGGTGAGCGTCTACTGCGCACCCGGCGCCACGGGCCGCGGGATAGGCACACTGCTGTACAAGGCCCTGTTCGAGGCCCTGGCCGGCGAGGACATCCACCGCGCCTACGCGGGCATCGCCCAGCCCAACGAGCCGTCCGCACGGCTGCACGACGCCTTCGGCTTCCGCCACGTCGGCACGTACACCGAGGTGGGCCGCAAGTTCGGCCGCTACTGGGACGTGTCCTGGTACGAGAAGCCGCTCCTCAGCCGAACTGCACCGAACGCTTCGCCAGCCCCATCCAGAAGCCCTCGATGACGCTGCGCCCCTGATCGAGCTCACCCTCCGCCGCGCCCAGCGCCACGAACAGCGGCGCGAAGTGCTCGGTACGCGGATGGGCCAGCCTGCCCGCAGGCGACTTGCTCTCGAAGTCCAGCAGTGAGTCGATGTCCTGCGCCTGGAGCGCCCTGTGCCCCCAGTCGTCGAACTCCGCCGACCATCCGGGGATCCCGCCCCCCGGGTGCCGCAGCGCCGCCAGGTTGTGGGTGAAGAAGCCGCTTCCGACGATCAGTACACCCTGGTCGCGCAGCGGGGCGAGCTTGCGCCCGATGTCCATCAGCTTCTGCGGGTCCAAGGTCGGCATGGAGATCTGGAGTACGGGGATGTCCGCGCCCGGGAACATCTCCACCAGCGGCACGTACGCCCCGTGGTCGAGGCCGCGGTCACCGATGTCCTGGACCGGCATGCCCGCACCGCGCAGCAGTTTGCGGACGTCGTCCGCGAGCGCCGGGGCCCCCGGGGCCGCGTAGCGCACTCGGTAGTAGTGCTCCGGGAAACCCCAGAAGTCGTGGACGAGCGGGACGGTCTCGGTGGCACCGAGGGCGAGCGGGGCCTCCTCCCAGTGCGCGGAGACCATCAGGATCGCCTTGGGCCGCGGCAGCCCGGCCGACCAGGCGGCCAGCTCGCCGGGCCAGACAGGGTCGTCGGCGAGCGGCGGTGCGCCGTGCGAGAGATAGAGGGCGGGCATGCGCTCCGCGGTGTCAGTCATGGCACTCCCATTCCTCGGCCGACCAAGGTATGTGTTCTCTACAGGCACCGGAGGCGGATACCTGCCACAGGCACCGGGAACTCGACGGCTCATTTCTTTGAATCTTCAAGTTCCAACCTCGGGAGACCTTAGCTCTATTTAGTTAAACTTTCAAGAAAAGGTCGTACAGTGAAGTACATGACCACGGCATCCACCGGCGGGCCCCGCTGGCTCACCACCGAGGAGCAGGGCGTCTGGCGCTCGTACCTCCAGGCCACCACGCTCCTGGAGGATCACCTCGACCGCCAGTTGCAGCGCGATGCCGGTATGCCGCACATCTACTACGGACTGCTCGTCCACCTCTCCCAGGCTCCCCGGCGCCGGAAGCGGATGACCGAGCTGGCCAAGGATGCCAAGATCACCCGCTCGCGGCTCTCGCACGCCGTCGCCCGGCTGGAGAAGAACGGGTGGGTCCGCCGGGAGGAGCACCCCCAGGACAAGCGCGGCCAGAACGCGGTCCTCACCGACGAGGGCCACGAGATGCTCGCGCGGTCCGCACCGGGCCACGTCGACGCCGTGCGCCAGGCGATGTTCGCCCGTCTCACCCCCGAGCAGGTACGCAACCTCGGCGAGATCATGCAGGTCATCGCCACCGGACTGCAGCCGGAGGACACGGACGCGGATCTGCCCTGGCTCCGCTGAGCGGAACCAGGGCAGATGATCCGGCCGGAGTCAGGCGGCTTCAGGCGTCACACCGTCGCGCCCGCACCGGCTCAGTGAGCGACGACCGGGATCTTGAGCTCGCCCTCGAAGCCGTCCGCACCTTCGGCCGACCCGCCGGAGCCGGTGGCTCCGGTGCCCGGACGCCCGGTGTTGATCAGCGTCAGAGCGATCGCCGAGGCCGCGGCGAGGATGCCGACAGCCCACCAGATCGCGCTGGCGTAGCCGCTCACCATGGCCTGGAGCTGGAGCAGCTTCGGGTCGGAGGCACCTGCGGCGTGGTCGGCGATGTACGCGGTCGTGGCGCCTGCCGCGATCGTGTTCAGCAGCGCCGTACCGATGGCGCCGCCGACCTGCTGCGAGGTGTTCACCATCGCGGAGGCCACACCGGCGTCACGCGGCTCGATGCCGTGCGTGGCCAGCGACATGGCCGGCATGAACGCCGTACCCATACCGAGGCCGAGCAGCAGCTGTCCCGGCAGGATGACGCCCGCGTACGAGGAGTCGATCTCCAGCTGGGTCAGCAGCAGCATGCCGATCGCCGCCACCAGGAAGCCGGGGCCCATCAGGAGCCGCGGCGGGACCCGGGTCATGAGCCGGGCGCCGATCTGCGTGGAACCGGCGATCATGCCCGCGATCATCGGCAGGAACGCGAAGCCGGTCTTGACCGGCGAGTAGCCCTTCGCGACCTGCAGGTAGTACGTCAGGAACAGGAAGAGCCCGAACATCGCGATGATGGCGAGACCCAGCGAGAGGTAGACCCCTCCGCGGTTGCGCTCCGTCAGGACGCGCAGCGGCAGGAGCGGGGACTTGACGCGCGACTCCGTGACGACGAAGGCCAGGAGAAGCACCGCGGCCGCGACGAACATGCCGATGGTCAGCGAGTCCGACCAGCCGGCCGACTCCGCGCGGGTGAAGCCGTACACCAGCGAGACCAGGCCCAGGGTGGACAGGACGACACCGGGGATGTCGAGCGGCGAGCGGTTGCGGCCGCCGGCCGGCTCACGGATGACGAAGTAGGCACCTGCGGCGGCAACGATGGCGAAGGGGATGTTGACGAAGAAGGTCCAGCGCCAGTTCAGGTACTCGGTCAGGAAGCCGCCCAGGATCAGGCCGACCGCGCCACCGCCACCGGCGATGGCCCCGTAGATACCGAAGGCCTTGGCGCGCTCCTTGGCGTCGGTGAACATCACCGCGAGGAGCGACAGGGCGGCCGGTGCGAGGAGCGCGCCGAAGGCACCCTGCAGGGCACGGGAGCCGAACATCATCGCCTCGCCCTGCGCGGCGCCACCGATCGCGGAGGCCGCGGCGAAACCGAGCAGACCGACCACGAAGGTGCGCTTGCGTCCCCAGAGGTCGGCGATGCGTCCGCCGAAGAGCAGCAGCCCACCGAACGCGAGCGCGTAGGCGGTGATGACCCACTGCTTGTTGCCCTCGGAGATGCCCAGGTCCGTCTGGGCGGAGGGCAGGGCGATGTTCACGATGGTCGCGTCGAGGACGACCATCAGCTGGGCGAGGGCGATGAAGGCCAGTGCTTTCCAGCGACTGGGATCCGGAAGCAGCGTGTCGGCTGTTTTGGACATGGGAGTAGCCACCTAAGGACGCGCGTGGACGCGAAGAGTCGTCGTGAAGGGTCGTGGGTCGGTGGAACGGGCCTACGGCGCCGGAGAAAGGGCGCACTGTGCCGGCGGTCGGACCTGCTGGTCAGGCCCGACCTGCTCCTTGTGTGTTCTGTCGGCCGCTGGGGCCCCGTGAGTCTGCTGAGTCTCTGATGTGCCGTCGGCGTCAGTGCCTGCGGCGCAGGTCCTCCAAGGTCGCCGCCGATCCGGGCAGCTCGGAGCGGGCAGGAGCTTCCAGACCGTCCAGGAAGAGCTGGAGATGGCGGTGGGTGAACCGGTCGATGTCCGGGCAGGCGATGCCTGGCAGCGGCCGGGTGAGCTGGGAGAGGGCGACGAGTACGTCACCGACGGCGATGTCGGTGCGCAGCCGCCCTGCGGACATGGCGCGCTCCACGAGCCCTTCGACGGCCTCTTCGAGGCCTCGGCGGGCGGCGAGCAGTTCGGGATGATCCTTGTCGAAGCCGCCCGACAGCATCGGGCACAGGGCGCCGACCCGTTCGTCGGCCGCCGCGTGCACGAAGCGGCTGAGCGCGGCGAACGGATCGGATTCCGCCGCGACGGCCTCCTTGGCACGTTCGGTGGTGCGGGAGGTGACCGCGAGGACGACTTCGTGGGTCAGTGCGGCCCGGTCGGGGAAGTTCCGGTAGAGCGTGGCGTTGCCGACCCCGGCCCGGCGTGCGACCTCGTCGAGCGGCACGTCCGGGCCGAACTCGACGAACATCTCGCGCGCGGCCGCGACGATCCGCTCCCGGTTGCGCAGCGCGTCGGCCCGCGGACGGGACGTACGGCGCTGCACGGCGCAGGCGGCGGTTTCGGCGACGGTCTCCACGACAGCGGCCCTTCCCATTTCGGTGTGTGGGCGGACCCTCGGACTAACCGGGGACCGCTTCCCCGTTTCGCCGGGGACACCCATGCAAACGGGGAAAGGATCCCCGGTTATTTCCCGAGCATATGTGACCTGCGTCACATATCATGCGGAGGTGAAAACCCCTCCATCGGCGCACCCAACGAGCGGACCCGCAGGACCCGGCACAGGCTGATCGCCAGAGCGCAGTCAGGGCCGGCCGACTGCCGCGGACCCCCAAGGCGCCCTATGCAGCAGCCCCGCCACCGGATACGCAGGTACCGCCGCACCGTCGCCCTCACCGGGGCAACAGCTCTGGTCATCGCGACCGTGGCGTCGGCGAGCTCCACGCTCCCCGACCCCAGCCGCGCCTCCGCAGGACCGGTGGCCGCCCCCCGGGGCCCGGGACTCACCCCGTGCCGGATCCCTGCCGGCATGGGCGTGCAGATGTCGGAGGGCATGCCGACACCGCCCGGATACGCGCGCTCCACGGGGGAGATCAAGGCCCTCAACCTGATGATCGACTTCCCGGACGCGGAGGCGACGGAACCGTCCGAGGACCGGCTCGCGGAATTCTTCCCGCAGACGTCCGACTGGTTCCGCACCAGCTCCTACGGCCGCCTCACCTATGTGCCCGAAGCCCCCGTGAAGGACTGGCTGCGCATGCCCCAGCCGTTCTCCGCGTACGGGATAGAGCGGGGCTCACCGTACGAACCCGGCTACCGCAAGCTCGTCAAGGACCTCGTGATCACAGCGGACCCGAAGGTGGACTTCTCCGCATACGACCTGGTCAACGTCCTGGTCACCCCGAACGCCGGCCCCTCCGCGCTGGACACCGTCCTGTCGGTCACGTTCTCCGGCAACGACGACGCCCCGCTCGCCGACGGAGTCCCGCTCGCCAACACGTCCTTCGTCTACAGCCGCCAGGACGACGGGTCGGGCTCGTACGCGGAAACCGGCTACCGGGTCCTGCCCCACGAGAACGGCCATGTCTTCGGGCTGCCCGACCTGTACACGATCGAGGGCGGCGGCTCCGTGGGCCACTGGGACATCATGTCCGAGGACTGGGGCGCCAACAACGACCTCCTGGGCTGGCACAAGTGGAAGCTCGGCTGGCTCGACGACAGCCAGATCAGGTGCGCGGCCATGCCCGGCACCAGCGAACACACCCTCGGCCCGCTCGCCACGACCGGCGGCACGAAGCTGGCCTTCGTGCCGCTGAGCGCCGAGTCCGGATACGCGATGGAGGTCCGCACCGCGGCGGGCAACGACGAAGCGGTGTGCAGGCCCGGTGTACTCATCTACAAGGTGAGCTCCGACGTCGACACCGGCCAGGGGCCGGTGTCCGTCGCGGACAGCACCGAGGACAGCGGCGGCTGCACCCGGCGGTCCAACGTCCACGCCGAACTCTCCGACGCCCCGTTCGAGCCCGGCGAGGTGTTCACCGACCGGGCCAACGGCCTACGCATATCCGTCCTCTCGAAGGACACCGACGGGAACTACGAAGTCCGGATCACCCGGCCCTGAGACCCGCCGCGCTCAGCCCTCGCTCCTGTGCACATGCTCCCGGACCGTCTCCCGGAGCTCCCGCTTGAGGATCTTCCCGGTCGGATTCCGGGGCAGCGGTTCGTGCGTCACCAGGACATGGGCCGGAACCTTGAAAGCGGCCAGACTCCGGGCCACCTGAGCCCGTAGTTCCTCGACGCCGGCCTCGGCGCCCGGCCGCAGCCGGACGATCGCCGCGACCTCCTCGCCCAGTACCGGGTGCGGGACACCGAGCACCGCCGCGTCCTCGACATCGGGGTGGTCGTGCAACGCCGCCTCGACCTCGACGCAGTACACGTTCTCGCCGCCCCGGATCACCATGTCCTTGATCCGGTCGACGACGGCGACCCGCCCGTCCCGGACCACGGCGAGATCCCCCGTACGCAACCAGCCGCCGCTGAACGCCTCGGCCGTCGCCGCTTCGTTGCGCCAGTAGCCGCGGACCAAGGACTGGCCGCGCAGCCAGAGCTCGCCGACCTCGCCGTCCCCCAGCGCCTCCCCCGCGGCACCGGCGATCCGCACCTCGGTGACCGGCGTCGGGGTGCCGACGCTCTCCGGGTGGGCACGGTACGTGGCACCGAAGTTGGCCAGCACTCCTCCACTCGTCTCGGTCAGGCCGTAACCGTTGCGCGGCTCGATCCGCTCACCGTGCCGGGCGGTGAGCTGCGCGACCAGGTCGGGCGGAGCCGCTGCCCCGCCCGTGTTCAGCATCAGCAGGCTCTCCAGCCCGTCACCCGCACGCTCCGCTCCCGCAAGCAGCTGGAGCGCGGTGGCCGGTACCCCGGCGTAGTGGGTGACCCCGTGCTCACGGATCAGTCGCAGGGCCTCGTCGGCGTCCCACTTGCGCATCAGGACGAGGGTGCCGCCCGTCGCCATCGCCGCGTAGAGACTGGTGAACGCCGCGACGTGGAAGAACGGGAACGTCATCAGGGTGACCGGAGCCGGCCCCTGCCCGGGGATGATCCCGCGGCCCAGTGCGGAGGCGGCGGCCTGGTAACGCGGGTTGAGAGCGGCACCCGCCTGGGCGAGGTGAGTGGCGACGGCACCCTTGGGCCGCCCCGTGGTGCCGGAGGTGTAGATGATCGTGGCGTCGTCCTCCGGGCGGACCTCCACCTCGGGAGGCGCGGCCAGCGGGTCGGGGGCGGGCAGGTCCGCGTACCGCTCGGCCCTGTCGGGCAGCCCTCCTTCCCCGACTGCCTCGTCGTGGAAGACGACGAAGCGCGCCCCGGCCTTCTCCCCCCAGGCCGCCACCTTCGGCAGCTGCTCCCCGTCGACCAGCAGCACCCGCGGCTCGCAGTCGTCGAGGGCGTAGCCGAACTCACCTTCGGTCCACCACGCGTTGAGCGGCACGGCGACGAGCCCGGCCAACTGCGCCGCCCAGAACGCGATCTGCCACTCAGGGTGGTTGCGCATCGCGATCACAGCCCGGTCCCCGGGGCGCAGCCCGTACGTCTCGGAGAGCCGCCGCGCCAGTGAGGACGCGCCGGCAAAGAACTCCTCGTACGAACAGGTCCGTTCACCCGCGATCAGGAACGGCTGGTCGCCGAAGGCCCAGGTGGTCTCCACGAACTCGCGCAGTGTGCGGGGCCCGTTGGCATAGACAAGGGGGCCGTGCTCGGCACGGACCACGGCAAAGGGAGCGCCCGGTGCGGTCAGCACCGCCTCGGCCCGCTCGCGGGCGGCCCGATCCTGGGCGGCCTGGGCAGCCTGATCGTGGCCGGGAGCAGGAGTGGAAAAGGGCGAAGGGGTGGGGGTGGGGGTGGGGGTGGGGTCGGTGTGCGGCACGGACGACCTCTCCAAGCACTGGCTCAGCAACCCGGCGACGCTATGCCCGCACCCCGCCCCCGTCAAGAAACAGCGGCTCCCCGCCCCTGCCCTCCTCACCCTTTCGGCCAGGTCAGACCTTGCCCTTGGTCCCCGGGAGCTCCTTCATCGCATCGACCACCGCCCGCTCCGTGATCGCCGTGTGCCCGGTCACCGTGCCGGCCTCGACCCCCTCCATGTCACGCATCTGCACCGTGCGCTCCCCCAGATAGCTGAAGGTCTTCGGGTCGAAGATCCACTCGGTGCGGGCGCCGCCCGTCTCATCGGTCCGGGCTATGGCGATCCCGTGCCGGCCCACCGCATCGGTCGTGTCATCCACCACCACCACGCCGGGGATCTTCGCGGCGGCCCGGTACAGCGCGGACGTCAGCTCCGCCGGCATCACCTGCTCCATCACCAGGTCACCGATCGTGGTGAAGGCCTGCTGGTCGGGGCCGTTGCCCTGCCCCTTCGTCTCCTCGTAGATCTTCCTCAGCAGCTCGTCGGGGTCGGTGGTCAGCGTCTTGAGGTAGTCGTAGCTGGGCGAACCGATGCTCGGCTCCAAGGCCTCCCCGTCGTCGTCAAGAGTTATCCCGTCCCTGGACGTCGTGCCGTTGCCCGGCTCGATCAGCCAGCCCCTGCGGCCGTCCGGCGACAGCCAGACCTGGCGGGCGTGCAGCTTCTGCACATACGTCTCGTTCTTCCCGGTGTCCACGTTCTGCGACATCGACAGCCAGGACACCTGGCTCTTGATGTAGATGAACTGCCCCGGCCCGGGCTCGGGGAGCTTCTCCTTCACAGCAGCCACGGAGATGCGATCGACCGTGCTGCTCAGCCCTTCCGTCGTGCCCTGCGCGACCTGTACCACCGAAGCGGGAACAGATCCTTCCGGTGGACCGGCGGCTTCGACGGCCTCCTGCCCCGTCAACCGCGCGACTCCGATCGCGCCGGCCAGCACGGCGACCGCAACGGCCGCCCCGATCAGCGCGAGCCGGCGGCTGCCGGTACGGCGCGGCGGCTCGGGAGAGCGCGGCGGGAAAAGGGCCGCGGTCCGGAGATGGGCATCGGCGGACTTCCGGTCCTGCGCCTGGCGGATCTCGTTCATCAGGTGCTCCTCGAGCGTGGTCAGGCGGTCGTGCGAAAGCACCGGATCGCCTGGCGCCGGCAGCAGCGCCGCCGACTCCACATGGTCGAGCGGCTCCCTGCGCCGCCGCCAAGGGGTGCGATTCATCGGTTCCTCTCCTCGTGCGACCGGACCGCATCGACGCGGCCACCCTGTACTTGTCCGCCCGTCCCGACCGGTTCCCTTTTTCTCCGCAGACGGCGCAACTCCCCGTCCGTGAGCTTGCGCAGCCGGGTTCTCGCCCGCGACAGCCGGGAACGCACCGTGCCCACCGGCACCCCGAGCGCCTCGGCAGCCTCCGCGTAACCGAGCCCGGACCACACGCACAGCGTGAAGACCTCGCGCTCGCTCCTGCGCAACTGCCCCAACGCGGTCTTCGCCGCGGCCAGTTCCTCAGAATCCGCGATCCGCCCGACCAACTCGTCGGCGAAGTCGGGCAGCGCGTCCCGCAGGGGCAGTTTGGCCAAAGCCCTCTCGTGCCGCTTGGCCGCGCGCCGTGTGTTGCGCAGCACGTTGACCGCGATCCCCATCAGCCAGGGCCGCGGACTGTCACCTTCGTCCCGCAGCTTCCCACGCAGTCGCCAGGCCTCCAGGAAGGTCAGCGACACGATGTCCTCGGCCGCGTCCCAGTCCCCCGTGGTCCGCACCGCGTGCCGGTAGACGAGCTGGGCATGGTCGCGGAACAGCTCGCGGAACGCCTCCGGGTCCCCCGCGCGGATGCGGGCATGCATCGAGTAGTTCACCTCCTGACTTGTCCGCCCACGACCCGCAGTTCCTGTGATGCGCGTCACATGATGACGCCGGTTCGGGACGCCCGAGGTCAGGATCAAGCGTCCGGGACCGGGCGGGGTCGGGACAGTCCTGGGTAATGAGCGGGCGAGGTCGGGACAGTCCTGGGTAAGAAGCGGACGGGTCGGGACAGTCCCAGTTAAGCGAGCGGGCGGGGTCAGGGAGCGGGCGGCTCGATGTCCGAGTCGAGTCTCCCCCACGCCTGCACCGCGAGCGTGGTCGGATGTTCCGCCCCCATCGTCGCCGCGGCCCGCTCCAGGGCGTCCTGATGCAGGGCCGCCGCCTCGTCCGTCGCTCCGGTCGCCCGCAGGTCGATCGCCAGGTTCGACGCACACCCGATCGCGTCGTAGTGATCGGCTGTCAGGATGCGGACGAGGTCGGCGTACGCCTCACGCTCCAGCGCCACCGCCTCTGCCGTCCTGTTGTTGGTGACCAGGGCGGTCGCGTGGTTCATCATGCTCGTCAGCGTGTACGGATCGGCGGCGCCGAGAACCTCCCGGTACTGTCCAGACCGCCGGCAAGGGTGACGATGGTCAGGGCACGGACGCGGTCCGGTCCCCACCAGCGGGTCAACGCCGCGAAGGCGGGCTGGTAGAAGGTGGCGGCCATGGCGATGCCGACCATGAACCAGGCGGCCGTGAATACGTAGAGATTGGGGGCCACGGCGATGACCAGCACTGCGGCGACTGCGAGCAGCGAGCCGGTGGTCATCACGGCGCGGGGGCCTCGCCGGTCGAGGATGCGGCCGACGGGTATCCCGGCGACGGCGGAGTTCAGCGGCGCGGCGGAGAACGCGGCGGTGGCGGCGCTCGTGGACCAGCCGGTGTCTGCGGTCAGGTGCGGGAGCAGGACGGGGAAGGCGTAGTAGAGGATTCCCCAGCTGGTGATCTGGGTGGCGCACAGGGCGGGGAGGGCGGCGCGAGGCCGCGACCGGTCCCCGGTTCCGGTCGCGGCCTCGGAGGTGCGAAGGTCGGTCATCTTCAGGTCAGCAGCAGCCCGAGCCGGCGACGACGGACGTTTCGCCCACGCGGGCGTCGGCGGCATCCGTGCCGCAGCAGGTGCTGCCTTGCTGCTTGGCCAGGGAGTCGGCGTCGGCCTTCACGACGTACACCTCCCAGGGCTCCTGGCCGGGGCCGTGGACCCAGACCTTGTCCTGGAGGGCGTAGCAACAGGTCGTGCCGTGTTCCTCTGCTGTGGCCAGACCCGCATCGGACAGGCGGGCGGTGGCAGCGTGCACGGCTTCGGTTATGTCGACCTCGACACCGAGGTGGTCCATGCGGGTGTCCTCTCCCGCCTTCCCTTCGATCAGGACGAGCTTGAGCGGGGGCTCCGTGATGGCGAAGTTGGCGTAACCGTCGCGGAGTTTGGCCGGCTCTGCGCCGAAGAGCTTGGTGTAGAAGGCGATGGACGCGGCAAGGTCGGGGACGCGGAGGGCGAGCTGTACACGGGACATGGCGTGCCTCCTGCTGTGTGGTTGGGGTGAGGGCTCAGCAGCCGCCGGAGTTCGCCGGGGCTCCTACGCCGATCTGCAGGGTGGTCGGGGTGGCGCAGCAGCCGCCGCCTGCCTCGGACTCGGCCGCGCCGGGCTCGTCGAACAGGCCGGCTCCACCGCAGACCCCGGTCTCGGGGAGCGTCAGCTCGACGCGTTCCGCCGCCTCCTGGTCCCCGGCGAGCGCGGCCGCGATGGAGCGGACCTGCTCGTAACCGGTCATGGCGAGGAACGTCGGCGCCCGGCCGTAGCTCTTCATGCCGACGAGATAGACGCCCTTCTCCGGATGGGAGAGCTCGTTGACGCCGTGCGGGTAGACGGTGCCGCAGGAGTGCTGGTTGGGGTCGATCAGCGGGGCAAGCTCCGTCGGGGCCTGGAGTCGCTCGTCGAGGCCGAGACGGAGCTCGGAGACGAAGGACAGGTCGGGGCGGAAGCCGGTGAGGACGATGACCTCGTCGACCGGATCGAGTCGGTGTCCGCTCTCGGCCACGAGCACCAGTTGGTTGCCGGCCTTCTCGACGACGCCGGTACGGAAGCCGGTGGCAGCCGAGGCGTACCCGTCCTCCACTGCGGCCTTGGCCGCGAGGCCCAGCGCACCGCGGGCGGGGAGCTCGTCGGCTTCGCCGCCACCGAAGGTGGAGCCGCTGATGCCGCGCCGCAGGACCCACACGGCGTGCGTGCCCGGGACGTCCTTGGCCAGGTCCGCCAGGTAGGCGAGGGCGGTGAACGCGGATGCCCCGGAGCCGATGACGGCGGTGCGCCTGCCTGCGTAACGGGCGCGTACGGACGGATCCCTGAGATCGGGGACGCGGTAGGAGATGCGGTCGGAAGCCGTGCGCTCGCCGAGAGCCGGGAGGCCGTCGCCGCCGATGGGGCTGGGTGTGGACCAGGTGCCGGAGGCGTCGATGACGGCTCGGGCGGTGATCCGTTCCTCGGTCCCGTCGGTGTTGAGGATGTGCACGGTGAAGGGCTGCTGCTCGCGGTCGGCATCCACGACCCGGTCGCGGCCGAGGCGGGACACACCGGTCACGCGGGCACCGAAGCGGACCGCGTCGCCCAGGGTTTCGGCCAGCGGCTGCAGATAGCGCTCCGCCCAGTCGCCACCGGTGGGGTAGGTGGCTCCGTCCGGCTTCACCCAGCCGGTGGGGGCGAGAAGCTTCTCGGCTGCCGGGTCGACGAGCTCGGCCCAGGTCGAGAAGAGGCGTACGTGGCTCCATTCCCGGACCGCGCTGCCCGCACTGTCTCCGGCCTCCAGGACCAACGCTTCGATGCCGCGCTCGGCAAGGTGGGCTGCGGCGGCCAGGCCGATCGGGCCGGCACCGATCACCACAGCGGGCAGGTCGTTGGTGGGCACCCCGTTGATCGGCGCAGTCACGATGACTCCAGTTATTTCGATGTCTGTCGATCTCTTGCGTCCAGGATGCCACCTGCTTCGATGAACGTCAACATAGACATACGTCGAATCAAGGGTGGAATGATGGAGCATCTCGATGTCGCGGTCATCGGCGGCGGAGAGTCCGGCCGGCTGCCCCGCAGGCCCTGCGGAAGCAGGGGCTGGAGCCGGTGGTGCCGGCGGCCTCCGGGCGGACGACCGGCCCTTGGCCGCCTGCTACGACAGCCTCACCCGGTTTTCCCGGCCCGGTACAGCTCGCTGCCCGGCCTGCCCGTCGGGGAGCGCGTCAGCGAGGTCCGGGCGGACGAACGGGTGCGCGCCGGCGCTGGAGAGCGGACTCACCTGACGGCACGCGCAGCGGTCGCGGCTACCGGCGGCTTCGGCAAGCCGAACCGCACCGCCCTGCCCGGGCTCCTTCACCGGGACCTCCTGCACGTCACGGACTACCGGGCCCCGGAGCCCTTCGCCGGACAGTGTGTCTCCTTCAGCAGGGCGGAGATCTCCTGAGCGGCGGAGCGGGCGGGGCTGCCCACGCCGATGAGGGTGGCCGAGGCGGGGCCGGTCCAGTCGCCGTATCCGAGCAGGTGGAGGCGGGGTTCGTCCGTGGCCCGAGTACCTGTCGTGGGGATGTGGCCACGGAGCCCGCGCAGGCCGAGGGGCGCCAGGTGGGAGAGGGCAGGCCGGAAACCGGTGCACCAGATGATCGCGTCCGCGTCCGCCCGGGTGCCGTCGGCCCATTCGACCCCGGTCGCGGTGACGCGGCTGAACATCGGGGAGGCTTTCAGCAGTCCGGCGTCGCGGGCCTCCCGCACGGGCGGTACGGCGACGATGTCGCCGAGCGAGGCGACTCCGCCGGTGTCGGCGCGACCCTCGTCGAGCGCGCGACGACGGGCGGTGGCGGCGTCGAACAGGGCGCGGCCGTCGATCTCGTCGGCCAGGAACCGGGCCTCTCGCCGAGTGACCCAGGTGAGATCGGTGTCGTACGCCAGGTCGGCGGCAATCTGGGCCCCGGAGTTCCCGCCGCCGACCACGACGACGCGCTGCCCGGCGAAGTCCTGCGGGCGGCGGTACTCCATGGTGTGCAGCTGTACGCCGGTGAAGTGGTCCCGGCCGGGCACCGTGGGCAGAAACGGGCGCCACCAGGTACCCGTAGCGCTGACGACGACGCGGGCATGCCATGTGCGGGCGTCGGTGCTCACGCGCAGCAGCGACCCATGCCTGTGGACGCCCTTGACGCGGACGTGTCGCTGGATCGGCAGCTCGTAACTCTCTTCGTAGTCCGTGAGGTAGGAGACGACGTGCGCGGCGTCGGGATACGTCTCGCCGGGTTGCGGTGGCATGAGCCTGCCCGGCAGGGAGGAGTACGCCGCAGGGGAGAACAGGTGCAGCGAGTCCCAGGTGTGCCGCCAGGCGCCGCCCGGCGTGGTCTGGCCGTCAAGAATGACGAAGTCCACCCCGAGGCGGCGCAAGTGGTAACCGGCGGCGAGCCCTGACTGACCGCCGCCGATCACCACCACATCCGCGTCAGGGGTCACGACGTGGCGAACTTCCGCCGCCAGGCAAGCGACACGTACACAAGGGCGATCAGCACCGGGACCTCGATCAGCGGGCCGACGACGCCGGACAGGGCCTGCCCGGAGGTCACGCCGAACGTGGCGATGGCGACGGCGATCGCCAGCTCGAAGTTGTTGCCGGCCGCGGTGAACGCGAGGGTCGTGGTGCGCTCGTAGTTCAGGCCGATCGCCTTGCCGAGCAGGAAGGTGCCGAACCACATCACGGCGAAGTAGACCAACAGCGGCAACGCGATACGGACGACGTCCAGCGGCTGCGAGGTGATGGTCTTCCCCTGCAGTGCGAACAGGACGACGATCGTGAACAGAAGGCCGTACAGCGCCCAGGGACCGATCCTCGGGAGGAAGGTGCTCTCGTAGGACTCACGGCCGAGCTTCTTCTCGCCGATGCGGCGGGTCAGGAAGCCGGCGAGCAGGGGAACGCCGAGGAAGATGACGACGTTCAGCGCGATCTTCCACATGGAGATGTCCAGCGGCTCCCCGTTGCCGAGGCCGAGCCAGCCGGGCAGCAGGTCGAGGTAGAACCAGCCGAGCACGCCGAACGCGATGACCTGGAAGACGGAGTTCAGCGCCACCAGCACGGCCGCCGCCTCGCGGTCTCCGCAGGCCAGGTCGTTCCAGATGATGACCATGGCGATGCAGCGCGCCAGGCCGACGATGATCAGGCCCGTGCGGTACTCGGGCAGGTCCGCGAGGAAGATCCATGCGAGGGCGAACATCACGGCCGGGCCCAGGACCCAGTTGATGACCAGCGAGGAGATCATCAGTCGACGGTCGCCTGTGACGGCGTCAAGGCGGTCGTAGCGGACCTTGGCGAGGACCGGGTACATCATGATCAGCAGGCCGACGGCGATCGGCAGCGAGATGCCTCCGATCTCGAACCTTGCCAGAGCATCGTTCAGGCCCGGGATCAGCCGGCCGAGCCCGAGGCCGAGGCCCATGGCGATCAGGATCCAGACGGCGAGGAAGCGGTCGAGCGTCGACAACTCGGCGACGACCGAGGGGTCCCCGGTCGTCGCGGCTGGTTCGGTACGCGTCACGGACAGGCCCTCTTGTTCTCTGCGGCGGTGCGCGCGGTGGCGGCCAGCGCGGCGAACTGGTCTGCGAGCTGCGTGATGACGTCGGGGCGCAGCTTGTAGTAGGTGAAGCGTCCGCACGGCTCGGTCTCCACGATCCCCGCCTCGCGCAGCACTCTCAGATGGTTCGAGAGGTTGGTCTGCTTGGCACCGGTCTCCTCGACGAGGTGGGTGGTGCACAGCGTCTCGCGGGCGAGCAGGGTCACGATCTGGAGCCGCAGGGGGTCGCCCAGAACTCGGATCAGTTCAGTGTCGACTGACGTCATCATGTACTGATACTCTCACATCAGTGGTCGCTGACACCACCGGATGCTGATGCGAATCGGTTCCGACCCGAAACGAAGCAAGCGAGACTTCGATGCCCGACAAGCCCTCCGTGCTGTTCGTCTGTGTCCACAACGCAGGCCGTTCCCAGATGGCCGCCGCATGGCTCAACCACCTGGCCGGGGACCGCGTCGAGGTCCGCTCGGCCGGATCCGCCCCCGCCGGCTCCGTGAACCCGGCAGCCGTCGAGGCGATGCGTGAGGTCGGCATCGACATGTCCGCCGAGACCCCCAAGATCCTGACCGTGGACGCGGTGAGGGAGTCGGACGTCTGCATCACGATGGGCTGCGGCGACACCTGCCCCGTGTTTCCCGGCAAGCGCTACCTGGACTGGAAGCTGGACGACCCGGCCGGCCAGGGCGTCGAAGCCGTGCGACCCATCCGCGACGAGATCAAGAAGCTCGTCGAAGGACTCATCGAAGAGATCGCCCCGGAGGCCGTGAAGTGACCGCTGAGAACGAGATCCGCAATGTCATAGTCATCGGCTCGGGCCCGGCCGGCTACACCGCCGCGCTGTACACGGCGCGGGCGTCGCTGAAGCCGCTGGTCTTCGAAGGGTCGGTGACCGCCGGAGGCGCGCTGATCCAGACCACCGAGGTCGAGAACTTCCCGGGCTTCCGCGACGGCATCATGGGCCCGGACCTGATGGACAACATGAGGGCCCAGGCGGAGCGCTTCGGCGCCGAGCTGATCCCCGACGACATCGTCGCCGTCGACTTCAGCGAGGACATCAAGACCGTCACCGACACCGCGGGCACCGTTCACCGCGCCAAGGCGGTGATCGTGACGACGGGGTCGCAGCACCGCAAGCTCGGGCTGGAGCACGAGGACGAGCTCTCCGGCCGCGGCGTCTCGTACTGCGCGACCTGTGACGGCTTCTTCTTCCGCGAGCACGACATCGTCGTCGTCGGGGGTGGCGACACCGCGATGGAAGAGGCCACCTTCCTCTCCCGCTTCGCCAAGTCGGTCACCATCGTGCACCGCCGCGACTCGCTGCGTGCCTCCAAGGCCATGCAGGAGCGTGCCTTCGCCGACCCGAAGATCACCTTCGCCTGGAACAGCGAGGTGGCCGCACTCCGCGAGCAGGACGGTAAGCTCGCCGGCCTCACCCTTCGCGACACCGTCACCGGGGACCTCTCGGAGCTGCCCGCCACCGGCCTGTTCGTGGCCGTCGGGCACGACCCGCGCACCGAACTGGTCAAGGGGCAGCTGGACCTGGACGACGACGGCTACCTGAAGGTCGCCTCTCCCTCCACGCGTACGAACGTCCCCGGCGTCTTCGGTGCCGGCGACGTGGTCGACCACACCTACCGCCAGGCGATCACGGCGGCGGGTACCGGGTGCGCGGCCGCTCTGGACGCCGAGCGCTACCTGGCCGCACTGGCCGACGCCGGAACCGAGTAGAAGGACACTGCCATGGCACTGAAGAACGTGACGGACGACTCCTTCGAAGAGGACGTCCTCAAGAGCGACAAGCCCGTGCTGGTGGACTTCTGGGCCGCCTGGTGCGGACCGTGCCGCCAGATCGCGCCGTCCCTCGAAGCCATCGCGGCCGAGCACGGTGAAAAGATCCAGGTGGTGAAGCTCAACATCGACGAGAACCCGGCCACCGCCGCCAAGTACGGCGTGATGTCCATCCCGACGTTGAACGTCTACCAGAACGGTGAGGTCGCCAAGACGATCGTCGGCGCCAAGCCGAAGGCCGCCATCGTGCGCGACCTCGAGACGTTCATCGGCGACTGATCCGCCGCCCGCCGCCCGCCGCCCGCTGGCTGAACAGACTCTGAATGCCGGACGAACGGATCGCGGAGGCCGGAGCTTTGGCGCATGGGGTGCGGAAGTCCACCTCGGCGAAGTGGAGCTCCATCGCGGCGAAGCACCTGAGGCAGATCCCGCCGGACACCCACGTCGGCGCCGCCTCAGGGGCTTCCGCCGAGGCCGCGAATCCCAGCACTCCAGCTTCGACCAGAGCAACCGCCCCGCGAGAGTCCCCGCCTACGGGGCAAACGCGGCCCCGCTGATCTACATCGGCTACGCCTCGCTGAGCAACTCCGTCGCACGCGCCAAGATCGCCCATTCGCTCGCAGCCTGAGCCGGCACCCACCTCTCTCCGCCCTCGGACCAGACGCCACCCGCTACACTGACCGCGGTGGCTACGCCCTCACAGGCCGCCACCACGACCTGTCGCTGAACAAGCCTGAGCGTCCGCCTCCCCAGGCAGACTTTCAGACACGTTTTCCGACAGATCCCCGCCTTCGTAGCTCAGGGGATAGAGCACCGCTCTCCTAAAGCGGGTGTCGCAGGTTCGAATCCTGCCGGGGGCACAAGCGAAAAGACCCCGGACCGATCATGGTCCGGGGTCTTTGACATCCACGTCTGACATCAACGGCGGCGGTCAGTCACGGCCGGGCCGCCTCTTAAGCAGCCTGTCCATGTGGCTGATGGCTTCGCGCTGGGTGTCCTGGACGACGTGCGTGTAGACGTCCATGGTGATGCTGATCTGGCTGTGGCCGAGGATCTCCATCACGACGCGAGGAGCCACCCCGGCCGCGGTGAGGATCGTGGCACAGCCGTGCCGGGCATCGTGAAGGCGGATCACCCGGAGGCTGGCTGATTCGGCAACGCGGGTGAAGGAGCGGTAGACGTTCCGCGGCTCCACCGGGCGACCGGTCCGAGTGACGAAGACATGCCCGCCTTCCTGCCACGACTCCCCCGCTCGAGCCTTGGCGGCAACCTGTCGCATCCTGTGCCAGCGAAGGGGCGCGATGCACATGGCCGGGAGCGGCACAGCCCGTCGGCGTCGCCCCTTGGGATCGTCGTCGTAAAGAACACCGCGCCGCCGCTGGGTCTGCTGGCGGACGTAGAGGACTCGGTTGTCCAGGTCCACGTCAGTCCAACGAAGCCCGACCAGTTCCCCGCGCCGAAGGCCCATGGTGATGGCGAGGACAAACGCGGCGTAGAGCGGATCCTTGCGCGCCGCAGCCAGGAAGGTCAGGGTCTCGTCCAGGGACCAAGGGCTCAGCTCTCTCGACTTTGCCCGGGGTGGTTCAACAAGGCTGGCTACGTTCCTAGTGATCAGTTCTTCCCGACAGGCCGCAGTGAGGGCGGTGCGCAGAACCCGGTGCGATTCCTTGGCAGTAGCCGCGGTGGTCTTGTTCTCCAGCTGGACGAGGAAGCGCCGGACATCAGCGACACCGAGCGACTCCAACCGCTTCCCTCCGACCAGGGGCACCAGGTACAGCCGGACGTGCGCTTCGTACTTGTCGTACGTGCTGAGCTTGCGCCGAGGCTTCACCACATTGTCGAGCCAGTAGGGCAGCCACTCGGAGAGTTTTGCAGACCGCGTGGGCACGGGGACGCCCTGGTCCACTTTGCCGAGCAGGTCACGGCGCTTGGTGTCGCACTCGGCCCAGGTCTTGCCGTAGGCGAACTTGCGCGCGCGGGTGCCGTCCGGCTGGAGGACGTAGACCGCGGCCTGGAATCGGCCGTCCTTGCGCTTGGTAATGGTGCCCGCGCCATTGGGATTGCGCTTTCGCTGAGTGCCCATCAGGCGGCCTCCTCGATCTCGTTGACGATGAAGTCCCGAACGGCGTCGGCGGGGATGCGCCGAGATCGACCGATGGTGATCGAGGTCAGTCGGCGCGAACGGATCAGGTCGTAGACGGTGGAGCGCCCGAGCTTGAGCCGCGCCATGACCTCAGGCACGGTGAGCAGTTCGGCAGTTGCGGTGGTCATGCGTCGGCCCCTTCCAGTACGAGTTGGTCTTGCAGTTCGACGCGGTGTTCGCGGGCGTGGTCGCGGTTGTGTTGGATGTCGCGGTGGATGTTGGCGGCGAGCCAGGATTCGCCGGGGGTATGGCCGTGGCCGGCGTAGGCCCAGTGCGCGAGCGTGAGCGTGGTCGCTTCGGGGTGGTCGTCCGGGTGGGGCAGGCCGAGGGCTTCGCGTTGCTGTGCGGCGCGGTAGTCGGCGCGGACCTGGCGGAGGGCCCCGAGGGTGGTGGAGTAGCGGCGTGACTTCGTGGAGAAGTGGCCGCGGAAGCCGAGCATGTGGGCCCAGTCGCGGAGCTTGCGGTCGGGGTAGGCGTGGTGGAGGTCGAGGCACGCTTCGATCAACCGCCGGGGGTGTTCCGGGACGTCGAGGAGGATCAGGGCTTCTTTGTTGCCGATGCGGTGGTCGACGGTGCCGGTGGTCTCGGCTGCTTTGGTGGCGTACTTCGCGACGTAGGAGGCCACGGCCTGTTCGGTGAGGTCTTCGCCGTTCCCGAACGCGCCGATCGCCTGAACGTCGAGCTGTGTGCCCCAGCGCAGTACCCAGTCATTGGGCATCCCTGAGGCCGGGTTGGCCGGCACGGTGACTTCGACCCGGGCGGCAGCTGCGCGGATCGCGTCGTCGAGGAGATCGAGGGTGGCCCAGGCCGGGGGCGGCGAGTCCGGGCCGTCGGGTCCGTCGAAGCGGATCACGGCGTGGAAGTGGACCGCACCGCGCTTTTGGTACTCGGCGACCTTGCCGAAGGAGAGCCGGGACTGTTCGCGGGCTGCTTTCTGGGTGAGGCCGGCTCGGCGGGCGATCTCTCGGCGGAGGTAGATCGTGAAGTAGCGCCAGAGGTCAGAGGCGTGGTTGTTCCACAGCACGGCGCCGGCGTAGTCGTAGGTGGCCGGGTCGAGCGGGGTGCCGAGTTCGGGGGCGGTTTCGGGGTGGTGGGTGCCGCAGCGGCAGGGCCGGCTTCCGAGCCGGTTGTGGACGGGGCCGAAGGAGGGGGCGGTGAGGGTGGCGAAGACGCGGGGATGTTCGCGGATGGTGTGCGGGGTGCCTTTGTCGGGGTCTCCGGTGAGGCCGGCGCGGATGAGGTGGTAGGTGTCGCCGGCATAGGTCCAGGCGCAGGCGGGGCAGCGGGAGGCGCGGCGGTTGCCGCAGGCGATGCGTAACAGGCCGCCGGGCTCGGTGTCGGTCGTGTAGTGGTGCAGGAGGGTGCCGGTTGCCCGGTCGGTGGTCCTGGTGGCGCCGCTGAGGTGGATGGGCTGTGCGCATCCTTGGGTGCGGCGGATCTGTTCGTTCCAGCGGTCGAAGCCGGTGGACCCGGCCACCCTCAGCACATCGGCGAGGGTGGTCGGGTCCAGGCCCGCCGCAGTGGCGGTGTCCGTCACTGGTTCTCCTTGGGCGGGTGGTTGTCGATCCAGTCCTCGGCGCACACCTTGTGGACGGGCTTGCCGCGGTCGGAGCGCAGCGGGGTGGGCTTGTCGCAGAGGACGCAGGGCTTGTCGCCGGTGGGGTCGAAGTGCTTCTTGTCGCTCCAGTTCAGGAGGGCCATGGAGATCACGCCCCGGCACGGGCGTAGGCGCGGGTGGGGGCGGTGTGGCCGGTGCCGTGGCAGGCGGGGCAGTCTGCGGTGATGGTCTGCCGGCGTCCGTCCGGGGTGGTCTGGCCGGTGGTGATGGTGACCTGGGGGAAGCCGTCACAGTGGGCGCAGATCGGCCGGGGGCGGATGTGCTGGGGCATGATGGGATCTCCCTTTCGGGTCCGTTGGATCTGGAGTGGGTTGGGCGCCCGGGGCGGCGGATACTTGGCGGTTGAGGCCGCCCCGGGGGCTACTTGCAGCGGTGCGAGGAGCGCTTGAGCGTGAGGCCCACGCCGCCGGTTGCCGAGAGAACAGCGACCGTCGCGGCGGCGACCACGTGCAGGGTGACCGCGATCATGAGAACGATCAGGGCGATTCCGCCGGTGATCGTGAGCGCGAGCAGGATGGGACCGGTGTAGTTGCGGGGTGCGGGCCGGACGATGACGATCTGGCGGGCGTCGGTGCCGGGCGGGAGCTGCGCGAGCAGGTCAGCCGGGATGTGACCGGCGTTGAGCTGGTCCTCGGGGTAGCGCACGGAGTCACCTCCGGTCAGGGGTTGCAGCGGTGGGTTTTGGCGGCGAGTTCCGCGGCGGCGCGGCCGTGGTAGTCGGCGGAGAAGTTGCAGCCGGGGGCGGTGCAGACAGCGGTGTGTTTGGTGCGGCCCCGGCCGTCGTAGTGCGTGCCGACCTGAACGGGGCCGATACGGATCACGTCGGTGAAGCGGTTCGGGCGCGGCATGGTCAGTCCTCCTGGCGGAGGCTGTTGCCGGGGAACTCGTTGAGGATTCGGGCGGCGTCGGCCGGGTTGTCGGTCCGGTCGGCCGCTTCCTCGGCGAGCAGGCGGGCGAGGGTCGGGCGGCCGGCGTCGGCCATCTCCCGGGCAGCGGCGACGTAGTCGGCGGGTCGGTTGAAGTTGAGCAGGGCCATCTACTGAGTTCCTTTCGTGTTAGGCGAGTTGGGCGGTGATGGCATCGGCGAGTGGGGCGGGGACGCCGAGGCGGGCGCGGAGGGTGGCCGAGTCGATCCGGGCACCGGTCGTCGCGTGATGTGTGTCCGCGACCTTCCGGGCGTGGTCGAGCAAGGCCGGAGGAACAGCCACGGCCGGAACAGCAGCCGGAGCCGGGGTCGGCACGGATGCCGGCGGGAGTTCGGGAGCCGGCTCGGGGGCCCGCTCCACCGTGACGTCCGGGGCCGGTCCGGGGTCTGGACCAGCCAGCGGTGCGGTACCCGGGGCTGTGGGCTCGGGTGTGGTGGGTGCGTGGGCGAGGAGGGTGCCGCCGAGGAAGGCGAGAGCGGGCCATCCGGCGACGAGGATGCGCAGCCAGGCGGGCACGTTGCCGAGGTCGAGGAGTCCGGCGGTGGCGATGTTCGCGCCTAGTGAGGCGGCGAGCGCGATGACGAACCAGACCCAGGCGGCGCGGTTGTCGGCGTGGGTGCGCATGCGGCGCCAAGCAGCGACGAGGAGCAGATCCACGCTGATCGGGTAGGCCCAGGCTTTCCAGCCGTCCTGCCCAGCAGCTTCGGCAAGGTCGTGCAGGTGCGAGAACGACAGCGCACCGGCGATGACGGCTTGAACGAGTACGGCGTCGGGGCGGATTTTGCGGGACATCAGGTCACCTCCTTTCGGGGGTGAGCCGGGGCCGGGCGGGATCTGGTGGTCACCGCCCGGCACCCGGGGCGAAGGGTCAGGCGTCGGGGGCAGTGCCGGAGCCGAGGCAGTTGAGGCAGAGCCCGTCCTGCTGGCCGACCGGGCGACGCTTGCGACCGACCCGAACCGTGGTGGGGACGTATCCGGTCCCGCCGCAGGGCTTGCAGGCGGCCGGCTCGGTCGAGGCGGGGGGCTTCTTGGGCTTGGTGGTCCGTGTGGCCATGACGTGGGGTCCTTCCGGTTCCGGGCATGGGCGGGGTAGGGACCTGGCGCGAGACGGTCACGCCAACCGGGGGAAGTACGGGCCCTACTCGGTGACCGGCCGCGGGCTGGCCAGCGGAGAGGCCGGAGCCGGGGCGGCGGCGGTGCGGACGACCGGCCGGAACGGGGCCAAGGCCGGGACGCCAGGGGTCAGGTGCGCGTACTCGTGGCAGAGGGCCACGGCGTCGGCGGCGCTCATTTCGGGGGTGCGGATGCGGGACCAGCCACCAGAGGCGTCACCGGCCACGGCCACACCGGGGCGATCCGGCGGAATCGTGGTGACAGCGAAGACCGCATCGGGGGCGATGTCGCCCAAGCCCATGTCGGCGGTCTGCTTGTCGTTGACGCGGTGGACGACGCGGCCAGTGAGCTGAGCGCGGAGCATGGTGGCGCCCTTGCCGAGTTCGGAGCCGAAGCGCTGCCCGCAGATCTCCAGGTAGATCCCGACCGCACGGGCCATCTGTGCCAGGCGCACCAGGTGCATGACCATGCGGTCTCGGCGTTCCTCGTCCTTCTTCGCTGCCGTCAGGAAGAGTTCGGCCACCTCGTCCACCAGCACCACCAGGGGCACCGGCCGAGCCTTCACCGGGAGGTCCCAGAGGTCTGAGACTCCGTGGGCGCTCAGGGTGTCGAAGCGCTCTTCCATCTCTCGGACCAGGACTTCCAGCAGCTGTGAGGCTTCGTCCGGGGTGACGGCGAGGGCGGAGAGGCGGGGTGCGTATCCGCGTTGTTCGACTCCGCGCTTGCAGTCGATCCCGATCAGACCGACCGGGAGCTTGGCGAGGCCGGTGATGAGGTTGCGCTGGTACATCGACTTGCCCGACTGGTTCGCGCCCAGGATCAGGCTGTGCGGGATCTTCTTGTAGTCGCGGACGAACGCGGTCCCGTCTTCCCGCAGGGCCACCGGCACCACCAACGGGCCCGAGGTGACCTTGCGGGGCAGTCGGCGCGGCATCTTCACCCGCCGCAGCACGTCGTAACCGGTCATACGGAGTTCGACGAAACCGGGCTTGGTCTCTACGACGTGGACGGAGTGGACGCCCCAGGCGTGCCGGAGCCGTTCCGAGGCAGCAGCCACGTCGGCAGGCTCCAGACCGGCCGGGAGGCGGAGGGTGACCCGCATGCCCGTGGACGAGCCGCGGACCCGGCGGACCTTGGGCGGGACCGGCTGCACGTCCTGGCGGCGGGCCACGTTGCGGACCATGAACGCCCGCAGGCGGGACGGCTGAACCGTCAGCCCGCACACATCCATCGTGGACCGGTACGTGGCGGCGAAGCGGACCCGGGCGACCGGCAGACCAACCAGCGACCAGAACACGCGAGGAGCGCGAACCTTCGCATAGCCGAGACCACCGGCAGCCGATAAGGCCCCAGCCACCTCGATCACCGTGGCGATGTCCGACATGATCAGGCACCCGCCGTGATGGCCACCGCGCGGAAGCTGATCCCGTGCCGGGTCTGGCCGTTGAAGGTGTTCTCCCAGTCCCGCGCCTTGAGGCCGACGACCGTGACTGGCGTGCCCGGGGTCAGGTTCTCCGGGACACCCGTGCTCGGCACGGTCACCTGGTAGAGGTTGCCCTCCCCCTCATCCGAGATCAGAAGACCCACCGTCGCGAGCGGAGCACCGGTCTCCCGGTCCATCGCGATCTCACCGGTCTGCTTGCTCACGAGCTTCGGCGTCGGAGGTGTGGCCACGAACACGACAGCGGTCGAAACATCGATCTTGAAGGACGGCATCTGAATACTCCCTGGATTGACGTGGAGCAGCCCAAAGAGGGCCCCCAGAAACTCACTGTCCTAGGACTGCGAGCCACTAAGCAAGATGATGGACCGTAGTCCTGGGACTGTCAACAGTCCTGGGACTGTGTTTGACTTGGTTCCGACGAGAGGGGTTCGGGATGGCGCCCAAGTGGCGAGAGCTGGCAGACAAGCTTGCCGAGCAGATCAGGGGCGGTGACTACGCTCCGGGCGCGCAGCTTCCGCACATCCGGGAGCTTGTGGAGGCGGGTGAGGGATCCAAGTCCACCGTTCACGCCGCCTACAAGGCTCTCGAAGCGGAAGGTCTGGTCACTTCATCCCGCGGCCACGGCACGGTCGTGCGTCAGCAAGTTCCTCTCAAGCGACTCGGAATCGCTCGATACGACAAGGCCAAGTGGCGTGACAGCGACGAAGTGGCGTTCATCGCGGACCGCGTGGCAAGTGGACGTACCTACCGCCGGAACGAGCAGACACAGACCGTCAGCCTTGTAGAGGCTCCCCCCGCCGTATCGACAGCTCACGGCCTCCCCGCAGGAGCCGAGGTGTACGCGCGGGCGCGCCTTGTAAAGGAAGGCGAGCAGCCCACCCACACCTTGACGAGCTACTACCGGCCCGAACACGTCGAGGGAACCCGCATCGTTGACCCAACTCCCGGACCCGCCGGCCGGGGCGGAGGGTTCCGCGTGCTCTACGACGCTGGTTACGAGATCGACCACATGAAAGAGCGGATCTTCGCTCGGGCCGCCACCCCGGATGAGTCGAGGCTTCTCCAGCTGCCGCCCGGAGAGCCAGTTGTTGAACTGCACCGGACGACGTTCACAGCTGACGGCACGGTGGTTGAGTTCGCCATCGGGGTGCACGCGGCATCACGTTTCGCCTGGGAATACGACTTCCAGGTGCCTGATTCCGCGGGTGACAAGGAAGGCTGACAGTGATCTCTGCACAGGACTGGGCCGACGCTCGACGGATTTGGGACTACCACCAAATGGGCCACGCTCTTCAACCCTGCTCCGTTGCCATCGGGCTCGGCAGCCATGATCTGGGAGTAGCGGAGACGTCGGCCAACCTGTACCAGCGGGGATTGGTGCCGCTACTACTCTTTACCGGAGCCACAAGCCCCACGACCCGGGAGCGGATGCCCCGCGGTGAAGCAGTCCACTACCGGGAGCGGGCACTCGAATTGGGTGTTCCCAGCTCGGCTGTTCTTGTGGAGCCGAGGGCGCGCAACACGGGTGAGAACATCCGCTTCTCGCAAGAAGTGCTGGAGGAGGGGGGCGTCGAGGTGGCTTCTGTCCTGCTGATCAGCAAGCCTTACGAGGAACGCCGGGCATACGCCACTGCCCGCAAGCTGTGGCCCGAGGTCGAGATCGTCAGCGCTTCGACACCGATGACTCTGGACGAGTACGTCGACTCCATCGGTGACGCACGCCTGGTGATCGACATGCTTACGGGCGCACTACAGCGTCTGATGATCTATCCGGATCAGGGATTCATGATCCGCCAGCCCGTACCTGCCGACGTAGCCGAGGCGTACGAGCGACTCCGCCAAGCCGGTTTCACCAGTCGACTCCTGCCGACCGATTCGCACTCTGCTTGACCAACGCCAAGAGCTGTTACAGGTTTCTCTACCTCATCAAGGCACCCGGCTGCGCTCCGCTCCGCCGGGCGCGCTTCCCGGCTCTGGCCGCTCCCGCGCTCCTGCCTTCGGCCCGCTCGTCGCTGCCGCCGCCGACGCGCGCCCGCAGTGGATAGGCCGAAGGGCATGAGTCGAGACCGATCCGCGGGTCCAAGACATGCCTCCGGCGGGGGCGCTCAGACTCCGGGATGGGAGGGGCGCCGTTTGCGGGTGCCGGCGGATTCGTGGTGAGCGTGGTGGGCTCCCATCCCGACCACCTTCGACCCAGGCAGAGCCGAGCAGTCGCGGCCCAGGGCGTCAAGGTCGTTCGTACAGTGGCGCGCTCCACCTTGACGCCCTGAACCACGCCCGCTCCACGGAGTGTGGGTCGAAGGCGGACGGGATGGGAGCTGGGTACGTGGTGGGTCGGAATGGGTGGTGATGGCTCGCTTCAGCGTGACAGCATGGATGGCCCACGGTTTCAAGCACGCCGACGCTCAAGACCGCCTGCGAGTCGTTCTAAACCGGCAGGTCAGGTTGGGACCCGGTCGGCCCCACATGACAGCGAGCCTGGGGTGTTACTGGCGCCAGCGTTCACGATGGTGCCTCACGCATTCCAGGTCGATGGCGTGCTTCGGGTGAGTCCGCAATACGCCACTTTCCGCGCCATCAAGGACTACGGAGAGGTCGTCGCTTAGTACGACCGCGCCGGCGTCGAGCATTACGTGACAGTTGGGACAGAGGCAGAGGATGTTTCCGGTGATGTCCGGGCCATTGTGAGGCGTACCAAGAGCTTGGATGTGCGCGCCCTCGCTGTAGCTACCTCCGGGAACCTCGATGCGAAGGTCGCAAATTTGGCAACGATTGTCGTGCCATGTCTTGACCTGGCGTTTTACGGCGCTGCTACGCACGATGCGCTGCACGGTCGAGGTGACCCGCTCTGGTGCTTCATTTCCCTCGACCACTGCGGCGTTGTTCAGTCCTTCCGGTTCCGCAGGCGTGACCGGCAGCTCTTGCTGTTGCGCAACCAGCGGGATGGGAGTGCCGTCATAAGCTTCCAACCGGAACTGCCAGATGAGGTAGCCGTCGATGCCCAGCTTGCTCCCGTAGCTGGTGACACGGTAGAGGCCGTCGTACCGGTAGCCGGACTCTGGTGCATACGCAGAATCGCTCTGCCATCCCCGGAGCACGCGGACGGGCAGGCCTTCAAGGTGACTTGTCACGAGGGCTGCGTTGCCGGGATCGTCCAAGGACTGGTTGCTCACCTGGTTACCAGCGCCGTCCTGACCGCCATGACCGGTATAGACGATTACATCCCCATAATCCTCATCGTCCTTATAACCGCCAGACACGACGATGGACTCAGCTCCAGTTCTCAGCGTTCCGCAGATGCCGGCCTGCAACGGCCTGTGCACGCCCACGTCATGCGCCAGCCGACGCGTGCTGTACTCCTGGCCCACTTCAACGTTCGGCACTTCACCAATCATGGGCTCAGCCTCGCACGCGCAGCTGACATCACGGCAGTGCTTTCGAGGACGCGCCGCCCCAAGTGGACAGAAGGCTCTGCGTTGCGCTGACGCGCTACTCGCCTAGCCTCCTTTGTGTGCAATGGAGCCGACTGGCTGCAAGGAAGGGCCTTTTGCGGCTACCTTGGCGTCATCAACAGCCAACGGATCGGGAGGTCTAGAAATGCCATACTCGTCATTCTTGTCGGGTTTCGAAGGAATGTGGAGGCGCCCCCTATCTGACTACGAGAAAGGGGCAAAAGAGTATCTCGTTACTCTGGATACAAATGTTCTTTTGAACCTTTATCGATTTACACCGCAGGCTCGAAACGAGCTACTTTCGGTCCTCAGGACCTTGCAAGAACGGCTGTGGGTTTCGCACCAAGTAGCCAAGGAGTACTATTCGCGGCGTCTGACTGCCGTAAATGAACATATCACCCTTTACACCTCCGTCCCAAAGGCTCTCAACGATACGAGAAATAAGGCACTCCAGGAACTCAATACATTCGCCAAAAGGCGATCCATGGCGCCCGAAGATAGACAGAAATTGATCGACCCTTTGAATAAGGCCTTCGAATCCGTAATCGCAGAAATTCGGAAACACGGGGAGGCCTTCGATCTCAGCCTCGCAAAGGTTGCAACGAATGACCCAATCCTTGAGGCGCTCGCCGAAATTCTAGACCAGAAGACAGGGGCTCCATTCGAGGAGGAGGAGTCCAGGAAGCTTATCGAAGGGTTTGCCGAGAGGGCGGATAAGAAAATCCCGCCAGGATATAAGGATGCCAACAAGGCGGATAATGCCCATGGTGACTACTTTGTATGGGAACAGGTACTGCGCGAAGCGGCGTCCCGGAAAATGCCTGTCCTGCTAGTCACGAATGACGCAAAGGAAGATTGGATTCAGCTGGAATCCGGGATCACTATTGGTCCGCGGCCAGAATTGGTGCGTGAGTTCAAGGAGCGTTGCGGACTTGACTTTCTCCTTGCAGACTTGGGCACTTTTCTCAAAGTCGCTGTGTCCGAGCTGGGGGCCGCCATCAGCGAATCAACGGTGGCTCAAGCTGAAAACATCGGACCAAGTGCCACGGGGAATGGTTCGGAACAGGTAAGAATCGCCAGAGAAGAATACAATGACGTAGTGGAGAATTTGATCGCGCGACAAAGAAACCTGCATTCTGCATTCATGGAACCAGGGCTAGGCGTTGCGGAGAGGGAGGTCTTCAGAAGGCGCAGAAGCGAGATGGAAGACGCCTTGACTCTCGCCCGAAACGCCTCCACGATTCAGCATTCGGACGGCACAGAGTCCATGCAAATGAATCCGGAAGAATGGGAAGCGATGAGGAAGGAAGGAGGCAGGTTCGGAAGGGGGCGTACTGATCGACGCCAAACGCACAGAGTCAGTAGACAGAGTAACCTCCATCAGCGCTCTGATGTTATGCAGAATCAACTACAGGAGGTGCATTTGGAGCGAGATTCGCTGACGAAGGAGAGGGGGGAATTGGAAGCCTTGATTTCTCTACAGGATGACAAGGTGGATCGAGATGAGATGCAAATGTTTTTGGAAATGCATGACGCCACTAACCGGAGGCTGGAAGCCTTGCAAGAGGCAGAAGAAAATCTAATGCGTCAGCTTCGCTACGTACAATTGCGTCTTCGTGAAAAGGGGGACTGAGTTGCCGGAGGTGTAGCTATCCAGGCAAAATCGGCGCCACGTCCGAGAGATCAGCGTGCAGGCTTCGTGCCAGGGGCAGTTGACATCCACGGTTGACATCAACGACGACGTACAACAGCAGCTTTGGGCGGTCGCAGAGGGCGTCTACAGTCGAGGCAGGCGCAGTTGTCTGGGTTGCCACGGCCGAACTCCTAAAGCGGGTGTCGCAGGTTCGAATCCTGCCGGGGGCACCAGGCATAACGGCCCGGACCGATCATGGTCCGGGCCGTTTTGACGGCAGCGTCTGACGGCAGTCACGTTCCACAGTCTCAGGACCGAGATGGCTCATCGGGTGGCAGGGGCTCAGCGAGCAGTGACTCTGCGAGGAGTAAGCCCACTCGGTCAGCTCCGTAGTGCTCAAGGCTTGGAACTCTCCTCTCGGCTCGGCAGGGCCAATACGGTTCGCCGCTTCCCCTGCTTCCCTTCCGCAAGCAGCCCAACGGCTTGCAACTTGTCGAGTGCCTTGCTGACTGTCGGCCGCGCGACATCGAACCGCGCACACAGAGCTGACGCACTCGGGAAGATTGCCCCCACGGCAAGTTCGTCATCCGTGATCACGGCAGCGAGCCGCTCGACCAACGGTCGGAGGTCTGCCCGCGGCGTAGCACCCGCCAGCGACCACCGGGCACCGGCTCCGCGACGCCCTCCTCAAGAGGACACCGAAGACTCGGAGCGCGACACCACGGGACACCCCGCGGTTGCGCATCAAGTCAGCTCGCCCCATGTGTACAGCGTCAGACTGAGCCCAGGTGCCCGCGCACAGTACGGAGCGCCCGGCGGTGGCAGGGCGTGCGGCTCGGGTGGCTGCGCTGCACGTTCCGACAGGTCTGCGATGGTGCGATCGGTTCGACATAGCGGGTACGCCTGCCATCGATGGGACACCCCTGAGAGTGAGCCCTTGACGATGCGCGAACATTGCGGATTGACGCGGTGCTCGGCGTAGGTGACGGCAGCGTCGGCGCACACGGGTGGTCAAGCACGGGCGCGCGCGAACCAACCTCGCGGTGCTGAGGGCTAGTCATGCAGGAACATGCCCCAACCAGCCGTACTCCCAAGCGGGTGTCGCAGGTTCGAATCCTGCCGGGGGCACGGACCAAGGGCCAGTTCGGAGGCTTGATGGTGCCCGCCGGCCCCTCTCGGTCACCAGGAATCCTCACCTCAGCTCTACAGATGCGACCAGTGACCGCTGGCTGTACTCTCTCCGCCACGCCGATCACCTGGGGGAATCATGACAAGTGCCGTTACGGATGCGTCCAACTCATCAACAACACGGTCATTCATGTCCAGGTTGCTCCTGGGCGTCGTGATCGTGGCGGTCCTTGCCGGGGGTGGAGGGTTTGCTGCTGGCCGTGCCACGGCGGCGGACTCAGGGGAAGCGGACCCAGGGAAAGAGGACTGCGCGGCGGTTCGGACCGTCGAGAAGGAGGCGGAACTCGAGGTGGACAGGCTCGGCCTGGACGAAGAGCTCGACTCCGACGATTTCGTCTTGAGCGTGCGCACACATGCCTACGTCATTACCCAGAATCCGAACTGCTTCCCTTCTCAAGATCGCGCGGAGGCTCAGGCCACACTCGACAAGTGGAAGCGCTACGAGGGGTGACGCTGTCGCCGCGTCCGGCAGTCAGGGGCATCCCTCTGCCTGCCGGGACTCTGGTTGGGTACAGCAGCGAAGTACCGCAACCACAGCGACCGGATCCCGTCCGGCAGCGTCCTCGTAGGGCCGCAGCGCGACCTTCAGGGACGACAGCGACCGGTCCACACAGAGCTACGGATCAGTAGTCCCCGTGCCACAACCGCGCCGGAAGGGGCGGGGACTCACAGGGAACTGCGGCTACTGGCAGGAACGACAGCACACAGACACCGAAGTCGGTATCCCGCAGGTCAGGTCCCAACTCGCCCCACCTCGCTCCTGAAGCGGGTGTCGCAGGTTCGAATCCTGCCGGGGGCACAAGCGAAAGGCCACCCAGGAAGACTTCGCACCGCGATCGGGAGTCGTCCACCGCGAGGGCCTCGGTCACCTGTACCTCGGAGTCGAACAGCCCAGGGCCCGCCCTGCCGGACAGCGACTGTCCCGGTTCGCCGGCCAGGTCCCCCACATGAGAACGACCCCCGACCGATTCGCCTGGTCAGGGGCCGTTCATCTGCGGTGGGTGCGGGATTCGAACCCACGGTCACATCGCTGCGACGACGGTTTTCAAGATCGCTGCCGAGATGAGTCGGCCCTTGTTCGCACGGAGGCGATCACGGCGGAAGCAACGCCGGTCACGACGAGGCTTCCCATCATGACCATCCCCACGCCGACCATGAACAGGCCGCTGGAGTCGTCCGACCAGTCGTAATAGGCGGCAACGGTCAGGCCGCCTGTGACGCCGAGCACGGCGCCTGCGATGTAGCGCCGGGATGCCGCCCAGTACACAGGTGCCAGCAGAGTCAGCACCAGCCCGATCACCTGCCACGCCTCGTAGGGGCCGGTCTCGGAACCATCAGGTTGCACGTCACGGTGCTGGTCCCAGCCCAGCCAGGCGGCCCACACCGCTAGCGCCAACACAGCCGGCACGAGGATCGCCATCAGCTGGGGAACGAGTTTCAGAGGTCGTTGCGACATGGCTCAAGCATTCCGGCTCACCCTGGAGCCGGCCAGAGTCCGAGTACTCACCTCCGCTTGAGTCATTCGGCCACGGATCACAAGTCCCCGTGCCACAACCGCGCCAGATCGGTCGGGACCCACACGGAACTGCGGCTGCCGGCGGAGCTCACCGTCAGCAGGCACCGAGGTTCGCGTTCCGCAGGTCAGGACCCAACTCGCCACACCTCGCCCCTGCCGAATCGACTCGGTCATGGAGCCACCACCGACCTACCCCTGAATCGGCAGGTCCGGACGCGTGAGCACGAAGATCATGTACGCGACTGCTGCCGCCCCTACCGTCGCGAGCGCCAAGCCGACCAAGGCCTGGGCACGGCCTACGTCCTGACGCGAGGCGTCTCGAACTCCAGGAATCCCCGGACAACGCCTGTAAGACCCATCGGCAGGGCGAACGGCCTTGAGCCACTCGTACTCCGGGCCGCGTTCCCATGGGGCCGCACGCCTGGCTGGAGCTGGTAGGGAGCCAGGCCGATCTGTTCCTCCGCCAGATCGCGGCCCGGCGGCCGCGGGCGGTCTCCGTCCGGCGATCCGACGTGCGGCCGGGCATCCGACGGCGGGCGCGTCGCCACCTCTCCGAGGCGGGACCTGAAATCTCTGCTGACGCGCCTATGTACAGGCGACGTTTACCACCAGTAACTTACCGCGGAGTAATAACACCTGTCCTGCTGCACGCATCGGGGGAAGTCATGAACCGGATCACCGTCAGCCTGCTGGCCACCGCCGCCGTCACCGCCCTCACCGTCGGTACGGCACCGGCCGCGACGGCCGCGCCCACCGCGGGTGAACAGGTGAACGCCACGGCGTCCGACCCGTTCTACCGCTACGACGGCAGCAAGCCTCTGTCCTCGTACCAGCCCGGCGACGTCCTGAAGAAGCGCACGCTGGACTACCACATCGTCGGCATTCCGACGCCGGTGAAGGCCGTCCAGCTGCTCTACCGCTCGACCGACGCCCAGGGCCGGCCCTCGGCGAACGTGACCACGGTGGTCCGCGGGCACCGCAGCGACGGCAGCAAGGCCGTGTCGTACCAGTCGTTCTACGACTCCCTCGACCCGGAGGACGGACCCTCCCGTGCCATCGCCGGGGAGGTCTCCCTCGGCGGCATCATCGCCAACGTCGAGACGATCGTTCTGGCGCCGCTGCTCCTCCGGGGCTATGACGTCGTCATCCCGGACACCGAGGGGCAGAGCGCCGACTTCGCGGCCGGTCCGGGATACGGGACGAACACGCTCGACTCGATCCGCGCGAGCACGCGCGCCGAGGGGACCGGCCTGAACAGCGCCACGCGGTTCGGCCTGTTCGGCTACTCCGGCGGGGCCATCGCCACCAACTGGGCGGCGGCCCTGGCCCCCGAGTACGCGCCGGAGGTGAACCGGCAGCTGGTCGGCTTCACCGAGGGCGGGCTGCTCGTCGACCCGGCGCACAATCTGAAGTACGTCGACGGCGCCCTGGTGTGGAACGGCGTGATCCCGATGGCGGTCATCGGCGTCACCCGCTCGTACGGCATCGACATCAAGCCCTACCTCAGCGAGAAGGGCCTCAAGGTCTACAACGAGCTCGAGTACGGCTCGATCGTCGATGCGCTGGGCCGCTACCCGGGGATGACCTGGAAGGACATGACGAAACCGGAGTACAAGGACCCGAACTCCATTCCCGCCTTCGTCGAGGCGGTCAACAAGATCAACCTCGGTCAGGCCGCCACCCCGACCGTCCCCGGGCTCATCGGGCAGGGGAACGCGGGCGTGCTCGAGGGAACGCTCAACAAACGGGCCGGCATCGGCACCGGTGACGGTGTCATGGTCGCCGGCGACGTGCGGGCGCTGGCCCGGCAGTACTGCGCCACCGGCAACAAGTCGATCAAGTACGAGCAGTACGACCTGCTCAGCCACGTCGGTTCCATGCTGTACTGGGCGCCGCGCGCGATGGCGTGGCTGGACGACCGCTTCGCGGGCCGGACCGCCCCCACCAGTTGCGGCAGGATTCCCGCGGGCAACTCGCTGGAGCCGGAGATCCCGACCGTCACGAAGTGACCGGCCGGGCCGCCGCAGCGCGGCCCCGCCGTCCTCGGTCCGGCTGCCGCGATCAGCCCCGGCGCGTGGTGTGGGGAATGCTGAACGAGGCGGGGCGTACCCGGTGGAGAGGTGCTCCCTCGGGTGCGCCGGTGTCGATCAGGTTCACCATCAACGGGGTGCTTCCGGTCGGCCCGGCGTCCAGTGCGCGCAGGCGGTACCGCTCGGTTCGCACGGCGTCCCGGGCCAGGGCGAATCCGCCGGCGTACGAGCTGTGGGGCAGGGCGTCGTTGGCGATCCGCAGCTCCTCGCGGCGCCACGTCCCTGCCGTCCGGTCCCACCGCTCCAGCGTGAATCCGTCCTGCGGAGGACGTTCGGCGGCCGGGGTTCCGTCCACCAGGATCTCCATCTGGAAGACCAGTCGCAGGTGGCTGTACGCACGGCTGTTGCCGTTACGGAGGGTCAACGTCAGCTCTTGGGGCGCACCGCCGCGCACGAGGCCGATGCTGCCGCCGGACGTGGCCATGGACATGGAGAGCAACGTCGGTACAGGGGCCGCGGTGACAGCCTCGGGCGCCGGACCTGGCGAGGTGGGCACACCGGTGGCCGTCCGCTCGGCACTCGGCGAAGAGGGCGCCGAAGGGTGGGGGGTGCCGCTTCGCTCCGGGGCCGAGGAGGAATCCGGCGTCGACGAGGAACTCGGGGCGGCAGCCGTCGCCGCGGCGGGGCCGGAGCGGCTTCGCGAGGCGTCCTGATCGTCGCAGCCGGTGGCCGCGACGGCCATAAGGGCCGCAGTGGCCACGCCTGTGATGACGCCGCGTCCGAGCCGCATGCCGTATCCCCCTGAAGTGCGCTCTTGAGTTGCGTCGCGAACCTAGCCTGGGCAGGCTGCGTCACAGGAGAGGGAACGGGTAACGATCGTGCTCCTGTGGTCAACGGGGGCCGCCGAGTGGCGAACAGTCCCGCTTCCGTCCGCGGACGGCGTACGCCGGGCGACCGGGACCTTCACCAGGTCGTGGCGAGCCACGCTGCCACGCCGGCGAGCACGATGAGGGCGACGTTGAGACCGGTTTCCCTGACCTCGCCCCGCGACAGGTGCAGACCCGTCGCCAGTACCTGCAGCACGAGGAAGCCGAGCGCGGCCAGGACCGCGAGGACGGGCGCGATCCCCGTGAGCGGCGGCAGCACGAGGCCGGCGGCACCCAGGATCTCGACGGCTCCGATGATCCGGACCAGGGGCATCGGGACCGTGTCCACCCAGCCCATCATGGGCGCGAGCTGCTCCTTGCGCTGCGCGACCTTCTTGCCGCCCGCGTACAGGTAGAAGACTCCCAGCAGCCCGGCGACGATCCAGTAGGCGATCTCCATGTGCGTCCTCCGTCATGGTTACGACTTGTAAGCAAGCACATGATCGGTGACTATGGAAAACCTTACAAAAGGCACACCGGTGTGCGTTGCGAACAGAGGACGCCGATGTCGAAGTACCGCAACAGCTGCCTCATCCGCGGCGACGGCGGCCGTGCCGTCCGAGGCATTCTGGACCGCATCGGCGACAAGTGGACCCTGCTGGTGGTGGCCACACTCGACGGTGAACGCATGCGCTTCACCGAGCTCCAGCAGCGGATCCCGGGAATCTCGCAGCGCATGCTCACCCGCACGGTCCGGCACCTCGAGCGCGACGGCCTCGTCACCCGTACAGTGTTCCCCGAGGTCCCGCCGCGCGTCGAGTACGAGCTCACCGCGATGGGTCGCACCCTGATCGAACCCGCTGTGAAGCTGGCCGAGTGGGCCGTCGACAACAACCCCGGCATCGAGCTGAGCCAGGCGGACTACGACTCGGAACAGCCCTGAGACGTCACTCCGCCCGGCCGCCGGCCCGTTCCGGGAAGGCCCGTTCCGGGAAGAGGGTCAGCCCGCCAGGGGCAGGACCGCCGCTATCGCGTTCCGTTCCTTGCGCCCGGCCAGCGGGAAGACGATCTTCAAGCCCTGCTCGTTGTCCGGCGAGGACACGACGAAGGACGAGTTGAGCAGCCGCTCCTTGATCTCCGAGCGGACGAGACCGGCGCGCGGAATCGTCATCAGGTGCTCCTCGGGCCGGGCGAACGTCGGGTTGGCCCGGAAGACGAAGATGCGACGGTCGGTCATCGCCAGGTACATCGGGACCGGCACCGGGATCACGGCCATGCCACCGCCGCTCATGATCGCCGAGGCTGCCGCGAACGCCGCTGTGCGGCGCACGGAGACCGAACTCAGGTTCACGATGGACGTCACCTCGACCCGCTCCTCGGGCTCGAGCATGGGGTCGACGGCGGCCAGCAGCAGCCGACGGCGCTTTCCGTTCACGGGTGTACTCCTACGAGGTTGGATGCCTGGCCCGGACGGGATGCTTTTCCCGCCGGGGTTTCGGCAGCCCGGCCCCGGACGCCACCGCAGGTTCCGGAGCCCGGCAATCAGCCGACCGGTCCACCTCGCGGGGCCCGGCCGGCGTGAGCTGTCGGCACACCCTGGCACACGCGTTCCCACGACCTTCACGGGCACCCCCGTGACGGCCCCTACGCAGACCCGGGCCCCGTCCTGCGATGCTGGTTTCATGACTGATCGAGGCGAGATCGCCATCGTTCCGTGGCCCGGTCGGGGCCCGTCCGCGGAGGACGGACTGTCCGGGCTGCTGGCGGCCTACCACCTGCGCACCGAGGAGGAGAAGGGCGCGGCCGTCCCCGACGTGGGAGCGCTGCCGGACCGCTACCGAGCGGAGATCCTGGATCCGCGGACCGCGTTCGCGAACGATGTCGTGCTGGTGGCACTGAGCGGGGCCGAAGCGGTGGGCTGCCTGGTGGTGACTGCCCCCGTCGAGGAGCGATGCGAGGTCAAGCGGCTCTGGACCGCGCCGTCCTTCCGGGGCCGGGGCGTCGCTTCGGAGCTGATCGGTGCCGCGCTCGCGCGATGTGCGCGGGACGGCGTGAGTACGGTGGGGCTGTCCGTGTGGAAGTGGCGGACTGGCGCCGTCGCCCTGTACGAACGGCTCGGCTTCGCCGTCACCGAGTCCTGGGACGAGCGGGGCGATCTGGTGTGCATGGAGCGTGCCGTGTGAGTGCCGACGCGGTCCAGCCGCCAGGCAGTGCGGGCTGCGAGTCGCCCGGTCGACGCCCACGGGTACGCCCCGGAGCGCCTCCGCCGGGCTCACGGCGGTGGCGAAATCCGGTGGGGCACACGGGTGCGCTGCGTAATGATCGGCGCCCATGACCCTCGTACTCCCTCCTCGTCCCACCGCTTCGGCACGGACCCTCGGCGACACCGCCCGGAGGCGCGGCCTGCGGACCGTGCAGCTGCCGGACTTCGACGTGCCCGAGGGGCTGCGCGGCGGGGGCGCCCATCTGCATGCCGGACCGTCCTTCGCCGACGCCGTGGCACCCGCACTGGGCATCGCGCCGCTGGAGGCCCCCGCCGACTGGCTGGCCCGGCTGCCCGTCGCGTTCACCCGGCGTGAGATCCGGGCCGTGCCCATCCGTGAGGCGTACCGGCTGCGCCGCCCCGCGTTCGTCAAGTCGCCCAACGACAAGAGCAT
Source organism: Streptomyces sp. NBC_00887 (assembly GCF_045207585.1). Taxonomy (NCBI): domain Bacteria; kingdom Bacillati; phylum Actinomycetota; class Actinomycetes; order Kitasatosporales; family Streptomycetaceae; genus Streptomyces; species Streptomyces sp. NBC_00887. Next base: position 6,483,556 of record NZ_CP108788.1, on the reverse strand, counting down.
TCCGGCCCTGGTGTACGCGGACGGGTCCCGGCTGCCCGGGCCGGACGCGGTCGATCCCGGGACCGTGGTGCTGGTGAGCGATGTCATGGTGTTCGCCGCCGAGTACCGCCTGTATGTGCTCGACGGCCACGTGGTCTGCGGAAGCCGGTACGCCGAGGGCGGCCGGCTCCGCCCGGCTCCGCTGCCGGCCGGGGCGCTCGCCTTCGGCGCCGATCTGCTCGCCGCCGCCGGACATACCCTGCCGTCCGCGATCGTCGTCGACGCCGGCACCACCGACGCCGGCCAGTGGGCCGTCATCGAGGCCAACGCGGCGTGGGCGAGTGGCTGTTACGCCTCCGATCCGGACCGCGCCCTCGACGTCGTCCTCCGGGCCGCCGGTCCGGCCGGCCAACTCAGCGAACGGGACCGTGCGTTCGTCCGCTGACCCGCACGGCCGCCCGGCTCAGCGGCACGAGGCCTTCACCTGGGCCGCCGCGTGGTGCGCGCCCACGAGGTCCGTGTCGCCCCAGTCCCGGCCCCGGTCGATCAGCTGGACGGCGAAGGTGTCGCCCTTCACCGGGTAGCTCTTCACGTCGACCGGCTCACCCCGGTGCTCCGGCTGGCGCACGGCGAAGCCCGTATAGGCGGAGTCCGCGTCGCCGGGGTCGGAGAGAACCCGGTACACGCTGGGGTTCCCCGCCACATCGTTGTCGCGGACGCTCGTCGGCACGAAGACGGTCAGCGTGCACTCGCTGAAGCCCTCGCCCAGATACCAGGACCAGACCGCACTGCCGCCCCGGTCCTCGGACGGACTGCCGGACATCGGGACCGCGCTGAACCGGCCGTCGCACGAACCGTCCCTGAAACCACCCGACTCGACGGTGTACCAGCCCGCGTCACCGTTCTCGAAGCGGCCGTGCTCGGCGTAGTCGCCCGTCGTACAGCCGGGGCCCGCCCAGGCGGCGTAGCGGTATCCGCCGGTCTCCGCAGGACTGCCCGGAGAGCTCGCCGGTCCCGAGGATTCCGGGAAGCCCGGAGAGCTCGGGGATTCCGTCACTGGGGCGTCCGGGCTCTCCTCGCCTCCCGGTCCGATCCGGCTCGGAGCTCCGCCGCCGATCGGAGCCGGTACGGCGCCGGCCCGGCCCGAAGCCTCCGGTCGCCCTCCTCCGCCCCCCGAGGCGAGCAGCGACACGGCGGTGGCCAGACTCCCGGCCGCGACCACAACTCCGGCCGCGAGCAAGACTTTCCGCCTCCTGGGCAGGGTGGAGACCCGGCCCATCAGGGTCTCTTGGGCGATCCAGGAACCGCTCCCGGCCGAACGCGCCACTGAACCGCACCGGGGACAGACCATCCCCGGCAACGGACCTATGTGTTCGCCCCCGCAATGTTGGCACCTCATGGCAGCACACCTTGCCAGTGCTGCGCCCGCAGAGGGAGAGTTCCCGCACTATTTGCCCGACCGGGCGCCGGGCGCGAGCCCGTCAGCGCAGTTCCTCCGGACACGGCGTACCCGGTTGCAGCTGGTACGGCGCCGCGAGCCGGTAGACCCCGGGCCTCGGTGCGAGCAGCTCCGTCCACTCGTCGCCGTCCGGGTCCTCGTCCACCTTGATCAGGCAGCCGTGCGCGTTGGTGAAGTCCTTCGGGGCTTCGTCGTCCTCCGCGGAACGCCGCTTGGAGGCCTCCGTCTCCTGCGGACGCTCCACGCTCTTGCCCTCGTCGTCCACGACGGCGAGCCAGCGCGAGTACGGGATGCGGATCAGCACCCGGCCCGCCGACTGCACCCGGATCGTCAGCTCGTCGGCTCCGGCCCGCTCGACCGTCGCGGGCGGATCGGCGAGCGGAACGGGGTCCAAGACCCGGAACAGCTTCCAGTTGGCGTCGCTCCAGACCGCCTTAAGATACGGCTGGCCCTCCTGGACGAGCTCCGTCTCCTGCAGCGCCCCGCTGGAGTCCGGCTGCCCCGTCGGCAGCACGACGTAGTGCACGGCCCAGCGGTCGAGCCACTCCCGGTAGTTCACGGCGTCGAGGGTGTCGTCGTAGAAGAGCGGGTTGCGCTTCATGTCGGCCTGCCGGTTCCAGCCGCGGGCCAGGTTCACGTACGGCGCGAGTGCCGAAGCCTCCCGGTGGCTGCTGGCGGGCACCACTTCGACCCGGCCCCTCTCCGCCCCGGCCTTCTGCAACTGGTTGACCAGAGGGGCCAGCTCGCGGTTCCAGGAAGCCGTCGGGGCGGTGCGGACGATGTCGTCGACGCCCTTGAAGCCGATCCAGAAGTTCAGGCCCGCGAAGGCGATGACGAGCGCGTACCAGCGGCGGGTGCGCGGCGTCGTGTACGGCAGGGCGGCGAGCAGCACGACCCCGGCGAACAGCATCGCCATGCGCGACACGTTCGAGCCGATCTGCGAGTCGATCACGTACGTCAGCAGCGTGCCGATGCCGTACACCGCGGCGGCCGTGCGCACGGTGGCCCAGTCCCGGGGCACGAGGAGGAACACCAGGACGGCGAAGAGGAACGGCAGGGACAGCGTCCCGATCGACATCGGCTGCGTACCCGAGAAGGGGAACATCCACGCGGACAGCACCACGACCACGACGGGGGGCAGGCCGATCGCGTACGCCCCGGGGCGCCGCTTGTTCAGGAAGAGCGCCGCGGCGACCACACCGAGGAAGAGCCCGGCGACCGGGCTGCCCGCCGTCGCCAGTGCGGCGAGCGGCGCGGCGGCGACGGCCTTCGCCCACCGCCTGTACCGCCACCGGTACGGCCAGCAGAAGACCGCGGCGACCGCACCGAGCGCGAACATCATGCCGAGCCCGAAGGTCACCCGCCCGGACAGGGCGTTGCACAGGTACGCGAACGCCCCGGCGAGGGCGCACGCGAGGGGGTTGCGGACGGCCGGCACCCGGACCAGGATCAGCGCGGTGAGCGCGGAGGAGACCGTACCGACGATCATCATCGTCGTGCGGACGCCGAGCACCGACATCAGATAGGGCGACACCACGCTGTACGAGACGGGGTGCATGCCCCCGTACCAGGCGAGGTTGTACGCGGTACCGGGGTGCCGGCCCACGAACTCCGCCCAGGCGTCCTGGGCGGCGATGTCGCCGCCGCTGTTCGCGAAGAAGAAGAACCACAGCAGGTGCACGGCGGCTGCGACCGCGGTCGTCAGGAGGACCGGATGGCGCAGGAGGCGGTCCCGCAGGGACGTGTCGGGCCCGTCCTGCCGGCCGTCGCGCGGCGCCGGAATCCGGACCCGTAGATCTCCGGCAGCCGTACTGTCGTTCGCCCGTGTCGGCTCAGCCGTCGTCACTGCGACTCTCCCCGTCCTCGCCCGGGCCTGCCGAACCGTCGATGTACCGCACGGGCCTCATCCGTACCCGGAGGGACGCGTCCCGGCGCCCGACCGTTGCTTCCGGGACGCTAGCACGCACGTTTTTCTCCGCGCTGCCCCATTTCCTGCCCCGCACCTCCTGCTCCGTGTCCCTGCCCGCCGCTGTGCGCGGCAGGGCAGGGACACGGGCAGGACCGCCGTCAGGTGATCCGGGTCAGCCTGTCGCCGAAGGCCGGTTCCGTCATCTCACTCTGGAGGGCGACGGGGGCCGAGACCTTCCCCGGGCCCGTACCGACCGTCAGTTCGCCGACGACCGTGCCCGCCTTCGCCGCGTGCGGGAGCGTCTCCCCGCCGTCACCGAGGTCGAGCTCCACCTGCAGCCCGCCCCAGCCGACCGCCTTCAGGTCCTTGGTGGAGACCACCGGTGTCCTGCCGCCGAGCCCGTCGTCGACGTAGCCGACGACCTGGCCCTTCTTGACGACGGTGGCGGAGTCAACGCCCTTCTGCGCGGCCTGGATCAGGCCGAGGCTGCTCTGTATGGCGCGCTGCAGCTTGGCGTCCAGCGTGCCGTCGACGTCGGCACCCATCACCGCGCCGATGATCCGCCGGCTCTTCCCGTCGATGACCGTGTCCGCGGTCCAGATGAGGTTGCCGCCGGCCGGGGTGGAGGAACCGGTCTTGATGCCGCTGACACCGGGTTCCAGCAGGATGTTGTTGTTGTTGTAGATGGTCTTGCCGATGCCCGGGATGTCGGCCTGGGGCATGTTCACGATCTCGCGGAAGACGTCGTACTGCAGGACCGCCTTGGCCAACTTGAGCTGGTCGGCGGGTGTGGACTCGGTCGAGGACTCGAGACCGCTCGGGTCCGTGTACGTCGACTTCGTCATCCCGAGGTCCTCGGCCGCCGCGTTCATCTTGTCGACGAAGGCCTCCACCGTCGTGGCGTCCCAGCGGGCGAGCAGCCGCGCCACGTTGTTCCCGGAGGGGATCATCAGGAGCTGGAGCATCTGACGCTCCGTGTACTTCTGCCCCTCCTGGATGGGAGCCGTCGACTCGTCGGGGCGGTCGGCCTCCTCGCCCGCCTTCTTGTCGACCACGATCTGCTCACCGTCCTGCTTGCCGGTGATCGGGTGCTCCTTGAGGATCACGTACGCCGTCATGATCTTCGCGACGCTCGCGATCGGCGCGGTCTTCTCCGTGCCGTACGAGCCGATCGTGCCGACGCCCTCGACCTCGACGACACCCTGGCCCTCCTCCGGCCACGGCATCTCCAGCTTCTCGCCGCCGAAGGTGTACGTGGGGTCGGCGGAGAGCGTCAGCGTGGGCTCGGGAAGGGGACGCACCGCCTGCGCGATCGCAAAGACGATCACGACGAGCAGCAGCAGCGGCGTCCAGATCTTGACCCGCCGGACCGCCGTGCGGACCGGGGTCTGCGGGGGCGGCGGGGTGTTCGTCAGCTCGGCGAGCAGGTCGAGCGGTGGCAGGGGCGGCATGGGCTGCTGCCGGGTGCGCTCGGCCTCGGTGAGCCCGGGGACGGCTCCGGCGGCCGGCCGGCCGGGATCCGCCGTGCGGCCCGGGGCGAGGTCCGGGGTGACCGTGGGGCCGATGCGGGGCGCGGACGCGGACGCATCCGGTCGGCGGGGGGCGGGCGCCGGCGGCGGCCCTGCGTCGTCCGACCGCAGCGGTACGAACTTGCTGGTCCGCTCGGCGGGCGCCTCGGGGGCGTCCCGCCGGGTGTCCCGGGGGAGCTTCAGCGCGGTCGTCGGCTGGTCGACCCGGCCGGGCCGCAGCGCCTTGAAGGCGGTGGTCGGCTGATCGATTCCTCGCTTGTCCTCAGCGGCCTCCGCCGGAACGGCCGCGTCCTCGGACGCGGCCTTCTCGCCCTGCTGCGCCTTCTCGGGGGTCTCGGCCTCCGCTGGCGTGGCCTCCTCGCGAGTCCTGGGCACGCGGGGCGCGTCGGAGGTCGCGCCGGTGTCCGCCGCCTCGTCCGTGTCCGACCCGGTCACAGCCTGGGACGCCTCGCCCGATGCGGGTTCGGCGTCCGGCTCGGGCGCGGAGTCGCCAGGCTCGGAGTCCTCGGGCGCGGAGTCCTCGTCGCCGCCGCTCGCGACCCACGCCGCGACGGCGGCGCGCAGCCGCGCGTCGTTCGGCGCGGCCGCGGCGGAGGGCTCGGAGGTGTTCTCGTCAGCGGTTCCTGAGGCGGCGTCGGCGTCGGCCTCCGCGCGGGACTCAGGCTCGGCGTCGGGCCCGGAAGCGGCTTCGGCTTCCGGGTCGGCTTCCGCTTCGGCTTCCGCTTCGGCTTCGGCTTCCGCTTCGACTTCGGAGCGGGATTCCTGCACAGGTTCGGAGTCGGACGGCTCGCTCGGCGCCTCCGGCCCGGCACCGCTGCCCGAACCGGCCTCGGCGGCCGGCGCGGAATCGGCGTCGGAGCCCTCGTCGTCCGGAGACCCCGCGCCGGCGGAATCCTCAGGCGTGGGGTCGATTTCGGCCGCGGCCTCCTCGTCCGTCCCGGAGGGCACAGGCGCCCTGTCCGGCGCGGCAACCTCCTCGACCGCCTCGCGGGGCTCGGAGTCCTCCACAGGGGCCTTCACGCCCTCCACGGCGCCCGCTGAGCCCTCAGCGGCCCCGGAGTCGGAGCCGGCGGAGTCCTGAGCGTCCGCTCCGGCCGCATCCGTCTCGCTCCCGGCAGCTGCCGAAGAAGCCGCAGACGCTTCCTCGGACACATCGCCGGACGCATCGGACGGATCGTCGGCAGCATCCGCGGAAAACGGCGCACGGAAAACCGCTGTCGCGGTATCCGTCGCGGTGTCCGTCGTACTCCCGGTCTCCGCCGGAGAGTCCGGTTCGCGGAACACGGCGAGACGCGGATCGCGTCCCTCAGCCGTCCCCGACGACTTCCGCTGCTCCGAATTGTCGGGGGACTCGCCCGCCACCGATGCCTCCTCCATGCGCCGCGGGGACATGCCCGCACTGTCCGAACCATCTACCAGTGTCCTGTGTGAACCCTTGGCTGGGCCGCTAGACGAGAACGACATACCTAACGGTTCCCTCACAAAGCACCCAGGCGCCCTCGACAGACCAATGTGAGAGGGGTCACCCTGTCATTCATCCACGCGGGGAGGCATGGATGGGCAGGAGCCGCAGAACAATTCCGGAGGAGCTTCTGTTGCTCGCTCTGGACCCGACCACGGGTACCACAGCGCAGCCGCAGTCGCTCGACCTCGGCCTGGCCGGGGCACAGCTAGTAGAGCTGGCTCTGGCAGGACGGATAGCCCCTGACGGGGATCGTATCGCCGTGGTGATGCCACGGCCGACAGGAGATCCGACTCTGGACTCCGCACTGGAACTGCTGCGCCGTCGCGGCAGCCCGGTCCGGGCCGTCCACTGGATCGGCGGACCCCGGCTGGGGCTTCGCCAGATCTACCTCGCTCATCTGGAGCGGTGCGGCATGGTGCATGCCGTGGCGGGCCAGATGTGCGGAGTGCTGCCGACGACTCGCTACCAGGCGACGGACACGGCAATAAGCCGGGACATCAGAAACCGGCTGGACAGTGCGATCCGCACCGGCGTACCGCCGGACCCGCGGACCGCGGCGCTCGCCGCGCTGGCCCATGCGGTCGGACTCGGCAAGCACCTGTACCCCGGGAACGAGGGGCGCTCTTCGCGCTCCCGGCTCCGGGACCTGATCAGACACGACCCCATGGGCGGCCTCGTGGCGCATGCCGTGATGGACGTCCAGAACGGCGTGGCCGTACAGCCGCGCCGTAATCAGCAAGCGGCAGGCGTGCCGTTGCAGCAGCAAGCGCGTCGCGGCAGCATGGCGCACACCTCCGTGCACTGACCGCGCGGAGCATCGCGCGGACAACCGAACACCGCCGCACCGACGTCCCCACAGACCCGGTTCGGGAGCCGCACCACGCGCGGGGCAGCCGGATCCACCGGCTGCCCCGCGCGCCTGTGTGTGGCCGTTTTCCAGCGCGCCCACGGCCAGGGGTGGCAATCTGCTGAGCAGTAGATACGCACAGCTACAAGAGCTGCATAGCCGGAGGTGCCGTTTCCGTGCCGACCAACGTCAATCCCACCGTCAGGCGACGCCGGTTGGGCCAGGAACTGCGCCGCCTTCGCGAGATCAAGGGCATGACGGCCGAGGAGGTGGCGGAGAGGCTGCTGGTCTCCCAGTCGAAGATCAGCCGCCTGGAGAACGGCCGCCGTTCGATCAGCCAGCGCGATGTCCGGGACCTCTGCGGCGTGTACGAGGTCGAGGACCACCGGGTCGTCGACTCGCTCATGCAGATGGCCAAGGACTCCCGCCAGCAGGGCTGGTGGCACGCGTTCGGCGACATCCCGTACAGCGTCTACATCGGCCTGGAGACGGACGCCGAATCGCTCCGGGTGTACGAGCCCCAGGTCGTCCCCGGCCTGCTGCAGACCAGGCAGTACGCAGAGGCGCTGATCACCGGCGCACTCCCCGAGGCACCGCCGTCCGACATCGAGAAGCGGGTCAACGTCCGGGCCAGGCGCCAGGACCGCATCAACGCTCCCGAACACCCCCTGAGGCTGTGGGCGGTGATCGACGAGTCCGCGCTGCGCCGGCTGGTCGGCGGCAAGCAGGTGATGATCGAGCAGCTCGAGCACCTCATCGAACAGTCTCAACTCCCGCACGTGACCGTACAGGTGCTGCCGTTCGAAATGGGAGCACATCCGGGCATCAACGGGCAGTACGCCATTCTGGAATTCCCGGACGCCGCGGACTCCAGCGTGGTGTACATCGAAGGCGTCACCAGCGACCTGTATCTGGAGAAAGCGAATGACGTGCAGCGATACAGCGTCATGTACGAGCATTTGCGGGCCCAGGCACTGAATGTGGAGCAGACCCGCCAATTCATCAGCGGCATCACCAAGGAGTACACCCGCTGAACAACCATCGGGCCCCGCTGGGTACCCGTCGAAATCAGACACGGCCATGAAGTCTGATTTGCGAGACATGCAGTGATGTAAGGAAGGTGGCGGCGGGAATATACACCGCCACCGCCTCGCCCCGGAAGACCTGCATGGAATATGCCATCCGGTCGAGTGAACGGCCGCGCCACTCAGCGATGTTGGCGAGTAGCGTCGATCACGCCAACAGGAACGAAGTTGGTGTCCCTCACACAACTCTCTGAACCGGAGTGAACATGGCTATTCTTCAGGGTGCTACGGACATGTGGACGAAGTCGTCGTACTCCGGCGGCAACGGAGCATGCGTCGAGGTCAAGTCCCCCGTCGCACAGGCGATCGCCGTACGCGACTCGAAGGCCCCCGAGGGACCTTCGCTCACCTTCGTCCCCGGCGCGTGGAACGCGTTCGTGCGCGATGTGTCAGAGGGTGCCGTCGACGCCTGACCGGCGCCGGTCGCCGCGCACCACTGACAGGAGCCCTCTCGACTGGTCCGCCGTCCTGGCCGAGGGGGCTCGGCCCGCTCCACGCCTCGACCTGCCCCCCATCGCGACCTGCTCGACATCGCGACTGCTCGACCTCGCGACCTGCTCCCACGTCTCGGCCGCCGTAGTTCGCGCGGCCGATCGATGTACAGCACGTCAGCACGCGAAGGCCTCCGACACGCAAGACCTTCAGCGCTTCGGACCCCGGTTCTTCAGCTCTCCTCCTTCTCCGGCCGCACGGGACCCGCATCCCGTGCGGTCGTTCTGCGTTCTCTGCGCTCCTGCTTCGGTCCTGTCTCTGCACAGCCTGACGAAGTGCCCGCTCATCGTGTGGCCGCTGTCACGGTCACTACAACGCCCCGCAAGGTCAAGAACGAGTAAAATCGTTCGCCTTGCTGATCCGCGTTCACATCTCTGATCACGAAAAACCTTGACCGAGGACCCGAACAGGCGGTTCAATCCCCAAAGTCCCCGTTCCCGCACGGGGGCCCCGCTGAACGGCCGTACTGACGAAGTGCGTTCCCGTTCACAAGGCGGACCCCTGGAGGGGGCACATGAACAGTCTCGACTGGGCCGTGCTCATCGGATACTTCGGTGTGATGGTCGCGATCGGACTCTGGTCGCACAAGCGCGTGGACAATGTCAGCGACTTCTTCACGGCCGGCGGCAAGATGCCGTGGTGGCTGTCAGGCATCTCGCACCACATGTCCGGCTACAGCGCGGTGATGTTCACCGGCTACGCCGGCATCGCGTATCAGTACGGTGTCACGTCCTTCGTGACCTGGTCGCTGCCGATCGCCATCGGCATCGGCATCGGCGCGAAGCTCTTCGCACCGCGTCTCAACCGGCTGCGCTCGCGGCTGCACGTCGCATCGCCGCTCGAGTACCTGAAGAACCGCTACAACGTCCAGACCCAGCAGGCCCTGGCCTGGTCCGGTCTGCTGCTGAAGATCGTGGACGTCGGAGCCAAGTGGGCGGCCATCGCCACGCTGCTCTCCGTCTTCACGGGTATCTCCCTGACCCAGGGCATCTTCATCACCGGCGCCATCACGGCCGTCTACTGCACGGTCGGCGGGCTGTGGGCCGACGCGCTCACCGAGCTCGGGCAGTTCATCATCCAGCTCTTCGCCGGTATCGCCATGCTGGTGATCGTCATGAACGAGCTGGGCGGATTCAGCTCCCTGTGGACGGTCTGGGACAAGCTGCCCGAGGGTCACACGGACCCGACGGCCGGCCCGTACACCACGACCTTCCTGCTGGCGTACCTGTTCATCAAGACCTTCGAGTACAACGGCGGCATGTGGAACCAGGCCCAGCGCTACATGGCCACGGACTCCGCACGCTCCGCGACCCGTTCGGCACGTCTCTCCGCGATCCTGTGGCTGGTCTGGCCGGTCATCCTGTTCTTCCCGATGTGGGTCGCCCCGCTGCTCGTCGAGGCCAAGAAGCCGGACGCCTCGGACAGCTACGCCCTGATGACCGAGCAGCTGCTGCCGCACGGTCTGCTCGGCCTGGTCGTCGTCGGCTTCTTCTCGCACACGATGGCCATGTGCTCCTCCGACGCCAACGCGATCTCGGCGGTCTTCACCCGGGACATCGCGCCGGTCTTCTCCAAGGCGGCCCGCACCTGGAGCAACCGCAGCGGTCTGCTGGCCGCGCGGCTGTCCACGCTCGCCTTCCTCGGCCTGTCGATGGCACTGGCCACGCAGATCAACTCGCCGACGTTCAAGGACATCATCTCGGTCGTCATCAAGTGGGTGGCCGGCCTGATGGGCCCGATCGCCATTCCGTTCATGCTGGGCCTGCTGCGCAGGTTCCGCAGGTCGGGTCCGACGGCGGCGCTCACGAGCTGGGCAGCCGGTCTGCTCGCGTTCTACCTCACCAACTACAACTTCGACGGCTCGGTGAAGACCGACGTCGCCCTGCAGTACCAGGTGGCGCTGCCGCTGGCGATCTCGCTGGTGCTCTACATCGTCATCGGGTTCATCAAGCCCGAGGACACCCCGGAGCGCGACGCGCTCATCGAGATGATCAACACGGATGGCGGGGGCCCGGACGGCGAAGCCGCGGTTCCGGCGCAGAAGCCCGGCCCGGAGGGTACGGCGGTCCCGGAAGGTGTGAAGGACTGACCGTCGTTCCGGCTGGGACGTACGAACGGTGGGCGGGCGCGGCGGCGTCCGCCCACTGCTGTCTGTGCGCGCTGCTGTCCGCGCCCCTTCCCGCTTCCCTCAGTCCCGCGGGTAGCGGGACAGCCAGCCGGGCGCCACAGAGGTCGGGCTGTGCAGGGCCGGCCCCTGCGTCATCTCCATCGCGAAGTCGTCGGCGAGTTCCAGGACGGTCGAGCGTCCCTCGAGTTCGGCCAGCCAGGCCGGAGGCAGCGCCGTCTCTCCGTGCAGCGCCCCGAGAAGGGCCCCGCAGACGGCCCCGGTGGCCGCGGACGGCCCCGAGTGGTTCACGGCGAGGCGCAGCCCGTGCCGCACGTCCTCGCCGACCAGCGCGCAGTACAGCGCCACGGCGAGGACCTCCTCCGCGGAGTCCGTGTCGCCCAGCGCCTCGATGAGGGCGGGCCCGGGAATGCCCTGCCGCACGGATCCGAGGGCCTGCCGCAGCGCTTCGGTGACCTGCTCGTTGCCCGGCCGGTCGGCGAGCAGCGCGAGCGCGTGCTGGACCGAACCGTCCAGGGTCTCGCCGCGCGCCAGCCCGTGCACCAGGACGGCGAGGGCTCCGGCGGCCAGCTGGGCGGTGGCATGGCCGTGGGTCTGGGCAGCGCACTCGACGGCCAGTTGGAGAACGAGATGCGACTCCCAACCGACGAGCAGCCCGAAGGGCGCGGAGCGGGTGAGGGCGGCCGAGTCGCGGGCCGCGGGGTTCTTGGGCACGGCAAGCGTGCCCATGGTGGTGTCGCCGAGACCGACGAGGCACTCCCGGGTGGGCGCGCGGCGTGTGTACAGCCACTCCTCCCGGGCGAGCCAGCCGTTGTCCTTGCGGCGTTCGTCGGGCCCCCAGGCGCTCTGTGTGGCCGCCCAGCGCAGATGCGCGCGGTGCACGTCGGTGGGCGGGTGCCAGGCGCCGGTGTCACGTCGGACCTGGGCGCGTATCAGCCCGTCGACGGTGAAGAGGGTGAGCTGCGTGACGGCGGTGACTGCCCCGCGCCTGCCGTGCGCGGGGACGAAGTCCACGACGCCGTCGACGCCGTGGGCCGCACGGATCTGTTCCAGGGTGAGCCCGGCGACACCCGCCCCGAGCGCGTCGCCTACGGCGCCTCCGAGCAGGGACCCGCGCACCCGGCTGCGGAAGTCCTGCTGCTCCGCACGGCCCCAGACGGCTGTGGTCCCTGTGCTCACCGTGCCCCTTCCCATCCGTTCACCGGCGTGCGACTGCGCAAGCACTGTAATCGAACTGGAAGAGCTGGTTCAGGGCTGGAACGGTATGTACGGACAGTGCGGCGCCGCACCGTCCGGGTTATCCGAACTGCCCGGGCTGGTAGTCACCGGCGGGCAGCTGGACCATGACGTTGATTCGGTTGTAGGCGTTGATGACGGCGACCAGGGACACCAGGGCGGTGAGGTGCGCCTCGTCGTAGTGCTTGGCGGCGTTCGCCCAGGCCTCGTTTGTGACGCCGCCGGCCGCGTCGGCGATGCGGGTGCCCTGCTCCGCCCGCTCCAGGGCGGCGCGCTCGGCGTCGTGGTTCAGGCGAGCGTTCATCGTGTCCTCCCGTGCCGTTGCTGATGCCTGCACCTCCGTGACGGATTCAGCCCGGCGGGATGTGGCACGCCCGAATGTGCTGCCCGACACCGAAGAAATAGGACACAAGGCGTCGGGTTTCGCGTCGAGCATGGTCCCCGGCCGTCGATGACGGACCCGGACCGGCCGAACAGGCAGACCAGGACCTCAAGGGGATTCATGTCCGACACATCGACCACATCGGAACCGGCGCTCCAAGGGAAGATCGCCCTGGTCGCAGGGGCCACCCGAGGCGCCGGGCGCGGCATCGCGGTCCAGCTCGGCGCGGCAGGTGCGACCGTCTACGTCACGGGCCGCACGACTCGGGAGAAGCGCTCGGAGTACGACAGACCGGAGACGATCGAGGACACCGCCGAGCTCGTCACCGCAGCGGGCGGGACCGGCATCGCCGTGCCGACCGATCACCTGGTGCCCGAGCAGGTCCGTGCGCTGGCCGAGCGCATCGATGCGGAGCAGGGGCGGATCGACGTGCTCGTCAACGACGTCTGGGGCGGCGAGCGGCTGTTCGCGTTCGACAAGCCGGTCTGGGAGCACGACCTCGACGACGGACTGCGCCTGCTCCGGCTGGGCGTGGAAACGCACGCGATCACCAGTCATTTCGCGCTGCCCCTGCTGGTGCGGCAGCCGGGCGGGCTCGTGGTCGAGATGACCGACGGGACAGCCGCGTACAACGGGGCGAACTATCGCAACTCCTACTTCTACGACCTGGTCAAGAACAGCGTGCTGCGCACGGCGTTCGTGCTCGCCCACGAATTGACGCCGCATGGCGGGACGGCGGTGGCCCTCACCCCGGGCTGGCTCCGCTCGGAGATGATGCTCGACACCTTCGGTGTGGCCGAGGAGAACTGGCGCGACGCGCTGACCGACGTGCCGCATTTCTGCGTCTCGGAGAGCCCGTCGTACGTCGGGCGCGCGGTCGCAGCCCTGGCCGGTGACACCGGCCTCGCCCGCTGGAACGGACAGTCGCTGTCCAGCGGGCAGCTGGCCCAGGAGTACGGCTTCACCGACCTCGACGGTTCCCGCCCCGACTGCTGGCGCTATCTGGTCGAGGTCGTCGATGCGGGCAGGCCGGCCGACGCGACGGGGTACCGGTGACGCCCGTACGCCGACCGGCAGAGCCTCAGCCCTCCAGCACCGGAAGAAGTTCGGGCAGGTGCCCGTCCGACGCCGCAGCGGCCTGGATCCGCTCCTCGGGCACCTCGCCGTACAGCGTCGTACGCGGCTTCGCCGGCCGCCCCGCGAGGTCGGCGATGGCGACGAGGTCCTGGACGGACCGGTACGAGCCGTAACTTGAGCCCGCCATCCGCGAGATGGTCTCCTCCATCAGCGTGCCGCCGAGGTCGTCGGCCCCCGAGCGAAGCATCTCGGCCGCGCCCTCGGTGCCGAGCTTCACCCAGCTGGTCTGGATGTGGGTGATGTGCGGGTGGAGGAGCAGGCGGGCCATCGCCGTGACGGCCCGGTTGTCGCGGTCGGTGGGACCGGGACGGGCGATCCCGGCCAGGTAGACCGGGGCGTTGGTGTGGATGAAGGGCAGCGTCACGAACTCGGTGAACCCGCCGGTCTCCTGCTGGAGGCGGGCCAGCGTACGGAGGTGGCCGAGCCAGTGCCGGGGCTGGTCGACGTGCCCGTACATCATGGTCGACGAGGATCGCAGCCCGACGTCGTGCGCGGTCCTGATGACCTCCAGCCAGTCGGCGGTCGGCAGCTTGCCCTTGGTGAGGATCCAGCGGACCTCGTCGTCGAGGATCTCGGCGGCGGTGCCGGGGATCGAGCCGAGTCCGGCCTCCTTGGCGGCGATCAGCCATTCGCGGACGGACATGCCGGTGCGGGTCGCGCCGTTGACGACCTCCATCGGCGAGAACGCGTGGACGTGCATACCGGGGACGCGTTCCCGTACGGCCCGCGCGATGTCGAAGTACGCGGTGCCGGGCAGGTCCGGGTGGATCCCGCCCTGCATGCAGACCTCGACCGCGCCGACGTCCCAGGCCTGTGCGGCACGGTCGGCGACCTGGTCCAGGGAGAGGGTGTACGCGTCGGCGTCCGTGCGCCGCTGGGCGAAGGCGCAGAAACGGCAGCCGGTGTAGCAGACGTTAGTGAAGTTGATGTTCCTGGTGACGATGTACGTGACGTCGTCGCCGACCACGTCCCGGCGCAGCGTGTCCGCGATCCGGCACAGCTCGTCCAGCGCCGGCCCGTCCGCGTGGAGCAGGGCGAGCGCCTGGTCGTCGGTGAGCTTCGTCGGGTCGTCGGCGGCCTGGCTCAGCGCCTGGCGCACGTCGGTGTCGATGCGGGACGGGACCATGCCGGGGACGGCGGCCTCCCGGAGCGCCTCCCAGTCCCCGTAGACCTCGTCGAAGTCGTCGCGCCGGTCGCCGGTGCGGCCTTCGGTGTCGATGGTGCGGTGCAGGTCGGTACGGCCGGAGGCGTTGAAGCCCTCGTCGGGCTCCTGCCAGGGCAGCCCGGCGGGAATCGCCCCCTCCTTCGCCAGACCGGTCTCGGGGTCGGCGAGCGCCCGTACGTGCGGGACGAGGCGGGGATCGAGCCAGGGCTCGCCGCGCTGGATGAACTCCGGGTAGATGGTGAGACGTTCACGCAACTGGAATCCGGACTCGGCTGTACGGGCGGCGAGTTCGTCGATGTGCGGCCAGGGGCGCTCGGGGTTCACATGGTCGGGCGTGAGCGGTGACACGCCGCCCCAGTCGTCGATGCCCGCGCCGATCAGCAGGGCGTACTCGGCGTCGACGAGGTTCGGCGGGGCCTGGATACGGGCGGAGGGGCCCAGGATATGGCGGGCGACGGCGATCGCTGCGGCCAGCTCCTCCAGTTCCGCGTCCGGCATCCCGCGCATCGCGGTGTCCGGCTTCGCGCGGAAGTTCTGGACGATGACTTCCTGGATGCCGTGATAGGCGCGGGCCGTCTTGCGCAGCTCGAACAGGGAGTCTGCCCGCTCCTCGTACGACTCGCCGATCCCGATCAGGATGCCGGTGGTGAACGGGACGTTGGAGCGTCCGGCGTCCTCCAGCACCCGCAGCCGGACGGCCGGCTCCTTGTCCGGGGACCCGTGGTGCGGGCCGCCCTTCTCGGACCACAGCCGGGTCGCCGTCGTCTCCAGCATCATGCCCATGGACGGCGCGACGGGCTTGAGCCGCTGCAGATCGGTCCAGGTCAGCACCCCGGGGTTGAGGTGCGGCAGCAGCCCCGTCTCCTCCAGCACCCGGATCGCCATGGCGCGGACGTAGGCCAGGGTGTCGTCGTACCCCTCGGCCTCCAGCCACTCCCGCGCCTCGGGCCAGCGGTCCTCCGGCCGGTCCCCGAGCGTGAAGAGCGCTTCCTTGCAGCCCATTGCGGCACCCTTGCGGGCGATGTCGAGGACCTCGTCCGGCGACAGGAACATCCCGTGGCCGGCGCGCTTCAGCTTGCCGGGCACGGTGACGAAGGTGCAGTAGTGGCAGGTGTCACGGCAGAGCCGGGTCAGCGGGATGAAGACCTTGCGGGAGTACGTGATCACTCCCGGGCGGCCCGCGGCGTCGAGCCCCGCGTCCCTCACCCGGGCCGCCGACGCGGCGAGATCCGTGAGGTCGTCCCCCCGCGCCTGGAGCAGTACGGCGGCCTCGGCCACGTCGAGGGCGACTCCGTCGCGGGCGCGGCGCAGGGCGCGCCGCATGGCGTTGGTGGTCGGGCGTCCGAGCTGGGGATCGGTCATGAACCGAGCATACGAGCGACGCACCCCGCCCGGATCAGGGCCTCTGTCCGCAGCAACCGTCCGACCCCTCCTGGCGCCTTGGCCGTTATGTCGTACTTGCCCCGTAGGCTCGGTCCGGTGATGGAAACGATCGTCTTCGACATCGGCGAAACCCTCGTCCGCGACGACCGCCACTGGGCCTCCTGGGCCAACTGGCTCGGCGTCCCGACGCACACCGTCAGCGCACTCGTCGGCGCCGCGGTGGTGCAGGGCCGCGACAGCTCGGACGCGCTGCGCATCCTGCGCCCCGACATGGACGTCACCGAGGCCTACCACGCCCGCGCGGCAGCCGGCCGCGGCGAGCACCTGGACGAGTCGGACCTCTACCCCGACGTCCGCCCGGCCCTGGCGGAACTGCGCGCGCTCGGCCTGCGGATCGTGATCGCCGGCAACCAGACCGTCCGGGCAGGAGAACTGCTGCGGGCCCTGGACCTTCCCGCGGACGTGGTCGTCACGTCGGAGGAATGGGGTGCGGCCAAACCGGACCGGGAGTTCTTCGAGCGCGTACTGGAGGTCTCTGGGGCAGCCCCCCACGCCACCCTGTACGTCGGCGACCACCCGGCCAACGACCTGTTCCCGGCCAAGGTGTCGGGCCTGCGGGCGGCGCACATCCGCCGGGGCGCGTACGGGCACTGGTGGGCGGACCACCCCGACGTGACGGAGACGGCCGACTGGTGCATCAACGCGCTGACGGACCTGCCGGCACTCGTGAACGCGGCACCGTCCGGGGCGGCGCCCCGCATCGGAACCGGCCTCCGCTCGGTCCCGTGAGCGGTGCCGAAGCGGCGGCCCTCCAACGTGCCGAGGACGCGGGACAGCCCACGGTCCAAGCGCTCGCCGACCGTGATCACCACGTGATCACCACCCCGTAACCTCCAACCCGCCAGAAGTATTGACGGGGTGTGCGATCAAGGCGGGGGCCGTACATGACATACCGGCGCGCAGCGATACCGGCACTGGTCGGAGGGCTGCTGCTCACAGCCCTTCTGTGGTGGGCGGGGGCGAGCGTGAACGCCTTGCACCTGGCGGGTACCACCGAGGTGCTCGGCGGCCGGGCGGCCGCCGAGCTCGAGTACTGGCTCACCCCCTGGTCGTACGACGCTCCGGCTTCGCTCCGGTACAACGCCGAGGCGACCGGTGGGACCGGGGACGCGGCCGTCACCGACGGCAGCCGCTATCTCTCGCTGTACGCGACCTCCATGCAGATACGGTTCGGCGCCCTCTTCGCCGTCTTCGTGCCCGGGGCGCTTCTCCTCGTCCGCAGGCTGCCCCCGGTGCGCGGCCGGACGACGGCCGCGTTGCTCGCGGTATGGGCCTGGGGCCTGGTGGCCGGAATGCTGGCGGCGACCGTCTCCGCACCGTGGTCGATCGCCTCGCGGGGGCACGGCAGTTACCGCTTCCTGCCCCAGCTGGCTTCCTCGAGCTCGTCCGGGCAGCAGATCACCGTTTTCGCCGCGCTCGTCGCGGCGGCGGCGACCGTGCTCGCGGCACGGATCACCACCAAGGGCGCCGGACCGCTTCCGCTGAGGCAGGGCCCGGCCCGCGCCTCCCGCCTGGCCGCCACCGTCGGCACCGCCGTGGTCGCGCTGTCCCTGCTGGTCCTCTCGTACCAGCCGGTCGCCGCAGCCGTCCAGACGGTCTCCCTGTCCGGTCGGCTGCTCGCCGAACCGGGCGAGTTCCTTCGCACGTGGCTGCTGCTCGGCGGCTGGGCGGGCCCGGCGGGCGCCCCGCTCGGCGACTGGTTCCTGTACCGCGTCGCGGACGCGCTGCTGCTCGCCGTGGTGTGGTGGGCGCTTCGGAAGCTTCCGGTACTGCTCGCCGCGGCCACCGTTCCGGCGATGGCGGTCGGCGCGGTCTGCGCGACCGTGATCGGGCTGCTGGCGAGACAACTGCTGCAGATGGCGCTGACCGGTGCGGACTCCGGCATGCGCTGGGGGCTGGTGCAGTTGTCCGGCGGCCTCGGCGGCGGCGTCCCGGCCGCCCTGACCTGGGGGCTGGTGGCCGGCCTCCTGACCGCCCTGACACTGCGGCTGGCGGGCGGCGGCGCCGAGGCCGACGACGGCTCGGCCCCCACCGCCCTGCCGGACCCGCCCACCACGGCCCCCGCACTGCCGGACCGGTCCGCCGGATGACGTCGGCCCCCGCCCGGCCACGCGCCGGGCGGGGGCCGAGGTCCGGCCTACTTCCCCAGGACCGCTTTCATCACGTCACGTGCGATCGGGCCGCCCAGGCCGCCGCCCGAGATGTCCTCGCGGGAGATGTCCATCGCCGTCGGGTCGATGAAGACAGCGACCGCCACCGACTGACCGTCGGGCTTCTTGCCGTACGAGACGAACCAGCCGTACGGCACCTCCTTGGTCACATCGTCACCACGCTGCGCCGTACCGGTCTTGCCGCCCACCGTCACACCGTCGATCAGCGCGCGCTTCGCGCTGCCCTCACGGGCGGTGAACTCCATCATTTCCTGGACCTTCTTCGCCGTGTCCCCGGAGACCGCCTGGCTCTTGAGCTTCGGCTCGTGCTTCTCCAGCGTGGACAGGTCCGGGCCGCGCAGTTCCTCGACGATGTACGGCTGCATCAGCTTGCCGTCGTTGGCGAGGGCGGCGGTCACCATGGCCATCTGCATCGGCGTACTGGTCAGGCTGCCCTGGCCCATGCCGGTCAGGGCCGTACCCGGCTTGTCCAGCTCCCCGGGGTAGAGGCTCTTCGTGGCGAGCATGTCGCCGAAGTCCTCGGAGTACACGTCGGCGTTGAAGCCGAACTTCTCCGCCGTCTCCCGCATCCTGTCGTCGCCCAGCTCGGAAGCCGCGTCGAGGAAGACGTTGTTGCAGGAGAACTGCATGGCTGTCTTGAACGAGGCCTTGTTGCAGGTCCGGTCGCCCGCCTCGCTGCTGATCGTGTTCGAGGAGAGCGGCAGCTTGTACGGAGAGACCGCGTCGGTCGCCGCGTCGACGTCGGTGACGACGCCGTGCTCCAGGGCGGCGGCCGCCGTGAGAATCTTGAACGTGGAGCCGGGCGGGAAGGTCTCGCGCAGCGGGCGGTTGGCCAGCGGCTTGCTCTTGGCGTCGACGAGCGACTGGAACTTGTCGCCCTCCTTGAAGGAGTTGCCGGCGAAGACCGAGGGATCGTACGAGGGGGTCGAGACCAGGGCGAGCACCTTGCCCGTCTCCGGGTCGAGGGCGACGACCGCACCCCGCGCGTCGAGGTCGGTGAGGCCCTCGTACGCGGCCTCCTGCGCCTTCGGGTCGATGGTCGTGATCACATCACCGCCGCGCCGCTCCTCGCCCGTGAGGATGTCCTTGGCGTTCGAGAAGGCGAAGCGCTCGTCCTGGCCGCTGAGCACGCTGTCGTACGTCTTCTCCAGCAGGGACATGCCCTGTGCCTGGGAGGCGTAGCCGGTGACCGGGGCGTACATCGCACCGTCCTTGAAGGTGCGCTGGTACTTGAAGTCGGTCCCGGAGACCTCCTTCGAGCCCGTGATCGCCTTGCCGTTCACGATGATGTCGCCGCGCGGTGTCGCGAACTGGGTGATCTTGACCCGGCGGTTGTGCTCGTGGGTGGCGAGCTCCTCGCTCTTGGCGAACTGCAGCCAGTTGGTCCGGATCAGCAGGGCGAGCATCAGCAGCCCGCAGAAGATGGCTATGTGCCGCAACGGCCTGTTCATCGCGCTCCCGCTCCCCGGCAGCCGAGCACACACGCACACGGGCCGCACCATCGATGTCCGTCGGTGAAAGATGCAACTTTAGCGTCGGTGGTTGCATCCGAAGATCGCCACCGGCCGATCCCGACCACCCGGCCGCCCTGCCGTCAGAGATGCACGGCGTACGCGTCCAGTGCCCGCAGAACCTCCGGCTCCCCCGCCGGCGGCAACTGCAGGACGACCTCCTCGACACCCAGGTCCGCGTAGTGCGCCAGCTTCCCCGGGCTGGGCACGACCGCGTACGGCACCACCTGGAGCTGCTTCGGATCGCGGCCGGCCGACTCCCAGGCCGCGCGCAGCTGCGGTACGGACTCCGAGAGGCCGCGCCCGCCGATCGGCAGCCAACCGTCCGCTTCGCCGGCGATCCGCGCGAACAGTGTCGGCCCCGCCGCGCCGCCGATCAGGGTGCGCGGGCCGTTCACCGGGCCACGCGGTTTCCGTACCGGCTTCGGATACGCGTGGCTCGCCCTGACCGAGGCGAACTCACCTTCGTACGCGGTCGGTTCGTCGGCCCACAGGGCGCGCATCAGTGCCATCCGGTCGCGCCCCAGCGCCCGCCGTGTCGACCAGGTGACCCCGTGGTCCGCGGCCTCCTCCACGTTCCAGCCGAAGCCGATGCCGAGCGTGAACCGGCCACCGGAGAGGTGGTCGAGCGTCGCCGCCTGCTTCGCCAGGACGATCGGATCGTGCTGGGCGATCAGGGTGATGCCGGTGCCGAGGGACAGGCGCTCCGTGACCGCCGCCGCCTGGCCCAGGGCGACGAACGGGTCGAGGAGGCGGCCGTACTCGGGCGGGAGCTCGCCACCCGCCGGGTACGGGGTGTCCCTGCTCACGGGGATGTGCGTGTGCTCGGGCAGGTACAGCCCGGCGAACCCGCGCTGCTCCAGCTCCCGCGCGAGCCGTACGGGCGTGATCGTCTCGTCGGTGAGGAAGATCGTTGTCGCGATCCGCATGCGCGGACACCTCCGTCGTCGTCCGGTGACGGCACCAAGGTATGCGGTCGCGTGCCGCCGGGTGCGCGAAGCGGCGCTTCCGATCACGACCCGGGTCGTGCGGCTTCGCGAAGGCCGTTCCCCCTCTTGCGTTGCCCCGGAGTTCACGGCCTCATACGAGAGTTCGAGTACGTCACCCTCGTCACTCACGACACCCCCGGCATCGATGCCGGGGCTGCCGGGAGCCCTGGCGGCGCTCACCAACCCGGTGTTCCTGGGGCGTCAGCCCGCTTTCGCGACCGCCCCCCTCGGTGCGGCACCACTCCCCGGAGCCGATAATTTAGGTTAGCCTAACCTCAATAATTCTAGGGTGAAGAGGGGCACGGTCGTGGGTCATGGCTGGGAGGGCGTCGTCCTCAAGCTTTTCCGGGGGCGTGACTTCACGTTCACCGTCACCGGGGCCGAACAGGTCACCGAGAACTTCCGGCGGGTGCATCTGACCGACGGCGGACTGCTCGAAGCGACGGGCGGCGCGCACCCGACGATGTGGGTCAGGATCTGGTTCGAGCACGACGGCAAACCCCACCAGCGCGCCTACACCCTCGTCGACCCCGACCGGGAGGCCGGAACGTTCAGCCTGGAGTTCGCCCTCCACGACGGGGCCGCGAGCACCTGGGCCCGGACCGTCCGGCCGGGCGACACGGTCGACGCCACCCTTCAGGGCACCGGCTTCACCCTGCCCGAACCGCGGCCCGCCCGACTCTTCGTGATCGGCGACGCCGCCTCGCTGCCCGCGGTCAACTCCCTGCTGGACGCGGTCCCGGAGGCACCGGCGACGATCTGGTTCGAGACGGCGCACGCCGCCGACGAGAAGCTCCCCCTGCGCCTGGACCCGGCCCGCCACACCCTGCACACGGTCCCGCGGCGCGACGCGGGCACGCACCTGGTCACCGAGGTGAAGGCCGCCCTGCCGGACCTGCTCGGCGACGACGCCTCGGACGCCTACCTCTGGATCGCCTGCGACACGGCGACGACCCGGGCCCTGTCCTCGTACGCCCGCAAGGAACTCGGCCTCGCCAAGGACCGGGTGAACGCACTGGGCTACTGGCGCGCCGCCTGAGGCGCGGTCGCGGGCGGGTGCCTCGGCCCGCCGGGCCGGCGCAGGAACCGCCGGGCCGGCACGTACGGGCCGGTCAGCAGTTCGGGATCACCGTGCCGTTGTTGTCGCGGGCCTCGTCGTTGCCCCAGCGGGAGAGGTAGTACGCGGACACGTACGCCCCTCGCCCGTTCTTGCCGGCGTAGACCGTGTCCAGGTCGGTCCTCAGCCACCAGTGGTTGTAGCTGCTGCCGAGCCGACCTGGGCACCCCACACCTTGCAGTACACGTAGTTGGTGCCGGCGTTGAGCACGCCCTGGGCGTCGGCGGTGTTGGCCGCCGCGTAGCCCGTCGCGTTGGCGAAGGTGTCGGCCCAGTACTTCGCGGTGCCGCCGCCACAACCGTTGTCGCTGGTCAGGTACTTGCTGTAGTACGAACCGGGGTACGGGGCCAGTGACTGGCCGTTGATCACGATGGTCTGGCCGACGCCGTTGTACAGCTGCTCGTAGTGGATGTGGGCGCCCGAGCTGTTGCCGGTGGATCCGGTCACGCCGATCTGCCGGCCCTGGGAGACCTGGGCGCCGTTGGCCACGGAGTACGAGGCCAGGTGGAAGTAGTAGGTCTTCCAGCCGCCCCCGTGATCGATGGCGATGTAGTTGCCCGCACCGCTCGGCTGCGAGTAGCGGTGGGCGGTGCCGCCCGATGAGGCGAGGACGGGGGAGCCCGCCGTGGATCCGCCGTCGGTCCGCACGAAGTCGAGGGCCTGTCTGACCTCGGCCGAGTGGTGGCTGTAGGTCCACTGCTGACCGCAGGGGTAGGGGGCCTAGAATTTCGGTGCGGCTGCCGCCGGGGTCGCGGTGAGCAGGCCCGCGACGAGGGCGATCAGGCCCAGCAGCACGATGCGTATCGAGCGCATTCTTCCTCCGAGTCGAGTCCGGGGTCCGGGGAGGTACGGGGTACAGGCATCAATCCGTGTTGAACGGACGTAAGAGTGCCGGAGTTTCGCCTGCACCAGTAGACCCAGGAGGAAAGGGGGGCGACCCCAACCGGGGCCGCCCCTCCACGCGTTGACGGACATCTACCTGCGGTACAGGTCCTCGATCTCCGCGTCGAAATCACGTGTGATCGCGTCCCGCTTCAGCTTCAGGGACGGGGTGAGGTGGCCGCTCTCCTCGGTGAAGTCCTTTGGCAGGACCGTGAACTTGCGAATCGACTCGGCGCGCGAGACCAGCCGGTTGGCCTCGTCGACCGCGCGCTGCAGCGCCGCGCGCAGTTCCGCGTCGTTGACGAGTTCACGAATCGGCACGTCGACCTTCTTCCGCATCCGGCGCCAGTGCGCGAGCCCGTCCGGCTCCAGGGTGATCAGAGCGGTGACGAACGGACGGTTGTCGCCGACCACCAGACACTGGCCGACCAGCGGATGGGCCCGCAGCCAGTCCTCCAGCGGGGCCGGGATGACGTTCTTGCCGCCGGACGTGATGATGATGTCCTTCTTACGGCCGGTGATCGTGAGGTAGCCGTCCTCGTCCAGTGCGCCGAGGTCGCCGGTCGGGAACCAGTTGCCCTCCTCCGGATACGGGACCGCCTCGCCGCGCTCGGTGTCCCAGTAGCCCTGGAAGACTTGGCCGCCGCTGAGGAGTACCTCCCCGTCGTCCGCGATCCGTACGGCGGTGCCGGGCAGCGGCCAGCCCACCGTGCCCAGGCGGGGCTTGAGGGGCGGGGTGACGGTGGCGGCCGCTGTGGTCTCGGTGAGTCCGTAGCCCTCGAAGATCTCGATGCCCGCGCCCGCGTAGAACGCGGCGAGCCTGTGCCCCAACGGGGAGCCGCCGCAGATCGCGTACCGGACATGGCCGCCGAGCGCGGCGCGGATGCGGCGGTAGACCAGCGGGTCGTACAGGGCCCTGGCGAGGCGCAGGCCCGGTCCCGGGCCGGGACCCGTGCCGTGTTCGGCGGCCTCGACCGCCTCACCGTAGCGCTGGGCGATGCGGGCCGCACGGTCGAAGGACGAGGCACGGCCCATCTTCTCGGCGGTGGCCCGGCCGGTGTTGAAGACCTTCTCCAGGACGTACGGGATCGCCAGCAGGAACGAGGGCTTGAAGCCCGCCAGGTCCGCCAGCAGGTCCTCGGTCCGGATGGAGGGCGCGTGGCCGAGCCGGACCCGGGCGCGCAGGCAGCCGACCGCGACCATGCGGCCGAAGACATGGGAGAGGGGCAGGAAGAGAAGGGTGGAGGCGGGGTACTTGGAGACGGACTTGAAGACCGGGTGCAGCAGCTCGATCGCGTTGTCGACCTCGGCGAAGAAGTTGCCGTGGGTCAGGACGCAGCCCTTGGGCAGGCCCGTGGTGCCCGACGTGTAGACGAGGGTGGCGGGGCTGTCCGGCCCCAGGGTCGAACGCCGGGCGGCGACCTCCGCGTCGGGGATCTGCTTGCCCAGCGACTTCAGGCGGCCGATGGCACCGGTGTCGAACTGCCAGAGGTGGGCGAGATCACCGAGCTGCTGCCGCTCCTGGCTGACCAGCCGGCCCTGTTCCTTCGTCTCCACGGCGCAGGCCACGGCGCCGGAGTCCTGGAGTATCCAGCGGGTCTGGAAGGCGGACGAGGTGGGATAGACGGGCACGGTGACCAGCCCGGCCGCCCAGGCCGCGAAGTCGAGCAGCGTCCATTCGTAGGTCGTACGGGCCATGATCGCGACCCGGTCACCGGCCTTGAGGCCTTCGGCGATGAGGCCCTTGGCGACCGCCTGCACCTCCGCGGCGAACTCCGCGGCCGTCACGTCCTGCCAGGTGCTGTCGGACTGCTTTCGGCTGATCACAGCCTCGGACGGTGCCTCGCGGGCGTTGTCGAAGGGAATGTCCGCGAGCGATCCGCGCCGTACGGTCGGCGCGAACAGGGGTACGGAGACCTCCCGTACCGTGCCGTCGGCGGCTCTGACCTTCGTGGGCTCGACCAGGACGGGCTCGGTGGGGGCCGCGGGTGCGGCGGCAGCGGCTGACGTGGACACGAGCGGCTCCTCGGCGTGGGGGTCGGCACCGGGCTCGTCCGTGGGTCCGGTGCCGGTGCGGGCTGTTGGGTGCGCGGGGTCGTGCGGTGGCAGGTGCGGGGCGCGGCGGGCTGGCCGGCGCCCGGTCCCGTCCGGCGGGGTCAGGGGCGTTCCAGAACGGCGGTGACCCCCTGGCCGCCCGCGGCGCAGACCGAGATCAGGCCCCGGCCCGGAGCGTCCCGTTCCGCGAGCAGTCCGGCCAGGGTCGCGACGATCCTCGCGCCGGTCGCGGCGAACGGATGCCCCGTGGCCAGGGACGATCCCGCCACGTTGAGCTTGTCGCGGTCGATCGCCGCCAGCCCTTGCTTCTCCCAGGAAGCGAGCGTGGCAAGGACCTGGGAGGCGAAGGCCTCGTGGATCTCGAAGAGGTCGAAGTCGTCGAAGGTGAGCCCGGCGCGCTCCAGCATGCGCGGTACGGCGTACGCGGGCGCCATCAGCAGTCCGTCCTCGCCGCTCACGTAGTCGACGGCCGCGGTCTCGTACAGCGACAGGTACGCGAGCGGCTCCAGGCCGTGCGCCTGCGCCCACTCGTCGCTCGCCAGCAGCACGGTGGCCGCACCGTCGGTGAGCGGGGTCGAATTGCCCGCGGTCATCGTCGCGTCGGGGTGACCGGCTCCGAACACCGGTTTCAGCGTGGCGAGTTTCTCGACCGTGGATCCGGGGCGCAGGTTCTGGTCACGGTCCAGACCGCGGTACGGGACGACGAGGTCGTCCAGGAAGCCCCGCTCGTACGCGGCGGCGAGCCGCTGGTGGCTGGTCGCTGCCAGCAGGTCCTGGTCGGCACGGGTGACGCCCCACTTCCGGGCGGTGACCGCGGCATGTTCGCCCATCGAGAGGCCGGTGCGGGGTTCCTCGTTGCGCGGGATGTCCGGGACGAGGTGCCGGGGTCGTGCGCCCGCCAGGGCCTTGATCCGGGCACCCGTCGACTTGGCGCGACGGGCCTCGAGGAGCAGCCTGCGCAGCTGGTCGTTGACGCCGAGGGGCGCATCGCTCGTGGTGTCGGCGCCGCCCGCGATCGCCGAGTCGACGACACCGAGCATGATCTTGTTGGCGGCGGCGATGACGGCCTGCAGGCCCGTTCCGCACGCCTGTTGGATGTCGTACGCCGGGGTCCGCGGGTCGAGGGCGGAGCCCAGGAGGGTCTCGCGGGCCAGGTTGAAGTCCCGGCTGTGCTTGAGGACGGCCCCCGCGACGAACTCGCCGACCTGCTGACCCCGCAGGCCGAACCGCTCGACCAGTCCGTCCAGTGCCGCGGTGAGCATCTCCTGGTTGGAGGCCTGCGCGTACGGGCCGTCGGAGCGTGCGAACGGAATGCGACTGCCGCCGATGACCGCGACCCTGCGCGGCTGCGGAAGTGCCAGGGGAATCAACTCGACCAACTCATCTCGACCAACTCCTGACTCCAGAGTAACCTTACTCTGGAGTAAATCTACGACCGAGCAGGAGTCTGGACAATGGCCGACCACTATCTGCACCTCACCAGCACAGCACCCGGCCGCTTCCTGACCCGCAGGCTCGGCCTGCCGCAGCCCCGGCCGCTGCGGCGCTGGACGCTGGAGAACCCCACGCTCGACGGGCCGTTGCTGCACCTCACAGCGGGTGAATCGGCGATCTCGGACAAGCTGCGCGCGACGCTCGCGAAGATCGGTCCGGAGGCCACCGAGCAGACCGGCCACCCGGCGGGCATCGTCCTGGACGCGACCGGGATCACCACGGCCGGCGGACTCGGAAAGGTGCACGCCGCACTCCATCCCGTCGTGCGCTCGCTCGCCGCGGGAGGCCGTGTCGTCGTCATCGGCACCCCGCCGTCCCCCGACGACCACCACCAGGCAGCCGCCCAGCAGGCACTCGAAGGGTTCGTGCGCTCGCTCGGCAAGGAGATCGGCAAGGGCGCCACCGCACAGCTGCTACGGATCCCGCCGGGTGCCGCCGCGTCGGCGGAATCCACGCTCCGCTTCCTGCTCTCCCCCCGGTCCGCCTACATCAGCGGCCAGGTCATCGAACTCACCGACGCCGCCCCGGACCCGGTCGCCGACTGGGCTGCGCCGCTGTCCGGGCGCACCGCGCTGGTGACCGGCGCGGCGCGCGGCATCGGAGCGTCGGTCGCCTCCGTCCTGGCCAGGGACGGCGCCACGGTGATCTGCCTGGACATCCCGCAGGCCGAGGAGGAACTGAGCCGTACCGCCGCACGGCTCGGCGCCACCGCCCTGCCGCTGGACATCACCGCACCCGACGCCGCCGACCTGATCGCCGCAGCCGCACCCGAGGGCCTCGACGTCCTCGTCCACAACGCGGGCATCACCCGGGACCGCAGGCTCGCCAACATGCCGGCCGAACGCTGGGCGTCGGTGATCGAGGTCAACCTGGACAGCGTCCTGCGCACCACCGACGCCCTCCTCGAGGCGGGCGCCGTCAACCGCGGCGGCAGGATCGTCGCCACCGCGTCCATCGCCGGGATCGCCGGGAACAACGGCCAGACCAACTACGCGGCCAGCAAGGCGGGCATCATCGGCCTCGTCCGCTCCCTGGCCCCGCACGCCGCCGCCGACCACGGTGTCACCGTCAACGCGGTCGCCCCCGGCTTCATCGAGACGAAGATGACCGCCGCCGTGCCGCTCTTCATCCGGGAGGCCGGCCGCCGGATGAACTCCCTTTCCCAGGGCGGACTTCCGGTCGATGTCGCCGAGACGACCGCCTGGTTCGCCCAGCCCGCGTCGAGCGCCGTCAACGGCCAGATCGTGCGGGTATGCGGCCAGAGCCTGCTGGGGGCCTGAGACCGTGTCCAGCCTGAGCATGTCCCTCCTGCGCGGGGCCGTCACCTCCCCGTTCAAGCGGGCGGGACGGTCCGACGCCGCGCTCCCCGCCGGCCGGGCTTCGCTTCCCCCGGCCCGCAGCGCACCCGGGCCCCTCGCCTCGTACAGCAGGGTCTGCGGGTTCACCGAGCCAGGAGTACTGCCCCTCACCTACCCGCACGTCCTCGGCTTCCCCCTGGCCATGCGCGTCATGACAGGCCGGGCCTTCCCCCTGCCGGTCCTGGGGCTCGTCCACACCTGGATCGACATCACCCGGCACCGCGTCCTGCACCCGGAGGACCGGCTCGAACTCACCGCGTACGCGGCCGGTCTGACGGACCATCGTCGCGGCACCGAAGTCACGATGGTGACGGAGGCGCGACTGGCGGGCGAGCTGGTGTGGGAATCGCGCAGCGGATACCTGTCCCGGCACGCCACCGGCCCCACCACCGCACCGGCCGCCCGGACGGCGGCCGTCCCCGAGGACCTTCCCGCCGTGGCCGAGTGGCAGCTGCCCGGCGACCTCGGCCGAAGGTACGGTGCCGCGTCGGGTGACCGGAACCCCATTCACCTGCACCCGCTGACGGCACGGCTGTTCGGCTTCCCCCGTCACATCGCGCACGGCATGTGGACCGTCGCCCGGTGCCTCGCCGAGGTCGAAACCGGCATGGGCGCCGGCGAACCGGGCCGGATCCGCTCCGTACGGGCCGACTTCAGAGCCCCCCTGCCACTGCCGGCCACCGTCACGTACGCGGCTGCCGGCGCCGCCTTCGAGGTACGCGGTGCACGCCGCGTCCACCTCACCGGCAGCGTGACCCTGGACGGCAGTTAGCGGGCCTGCCACCCGCGGCCGTGCATGAGGTTCTCCAGGCCCGCCCAGGAGAAGTTCATCAGGGTGCCCGCCGCCTCCTTGGCCGAGACACCCGGAGTCTCGTTCGCCCACCCCGCGAGCGCCTCCGCCGCCCCCACGAGCGCCATCGCGAGCCCGGCCACATCGCGGTCGGGGAGCGCGGGATCATGGTGCGCCTCGCGCGCCGCCGCCCCGATCAGACCCGTCACGAACGCAACGATCTCCTCCCGCAGCACCGCGACCTCGCTGACGAACGGCTCCCCCTGCGACCGCGCCTGCTGGT
This sequence comes from Streptomyces sp. NBC_00887, assembly GCF_045207585.1. Classification (NCBI taxonomy): domain Bacteria; kingdom Bacillati; phylum Actinomycetota; class Actinomycetes; order Kitasatosporales; family Streptomycetaceae; genus Streptomyces; species Streptomyces sp. NBC_00887. The sequence goes on along the minus strand of NZ_CP108788.1, from coordinate 6,454,653 downwards.
GCAGGACCGCCCAGCCGTCCGGGTTGTCCGCGGTGTGCGTGAAGAACGCCCGCAGCCCCGCCCACAGCTGGCGATCCGCCGGCAGCCCCGGCTCCACCGCCGCCTGCACCGCTTCGACCAGCGCCTTTGCCTCGCGGCGGATACACGCGGTGAAGAGTTCTTCCTTGGAATTCAGATACAGATAGACCAACGGCTTGGACACACCGGCCAGCTCCGCGATCTCGTCCATCGAAGCGGCCCGGTACCCGCGCTGCCCGAAGGTCTGCACCGCGGCATCCATCATCTGCTTCTCACGGACCGCGCGCGGCATCCGTTTGCTCTTCACTGCACTCACGTCAGCCTTCCCTCCCGCCCCCACTGCGCTACTCCTCGGTAAGAGTACGGCGCGGGTCCCGCCCCCGTCGTACGGAAGGAGCGCGACCCGGCCACGATGACCGGTAGTCGCCCACCGGCCCCGCCGGGGGCGGCCCCGTACGCCTCTGGTCCCCCACGGGATCACACCTGGGGCCGATGCTGTCGCCCGCTTCCACCGCCTAGCGTCCCTGCCATGACGCTCAGACTGCCCGGACGAACAACCGTCGTCGCCCTCACCGCCCTGGTGATGCTGGCCGCACCCGCCGTCACCACCCACGCCTTATCCGGCCCCGCGCCCACCTCTGCCACATCCGCCGCCAGGCTCGAACTGCCCCGCCCGACCGGCCCGTACGCCGTCGGCGCCGACGTTCTCCACCTCACCGACCACGACCGCACCGACCCCTGGGTGCCCGACGCCGGGAACCGCGAACTGATGGTGTCGGTCCACTATCCCGCCCGGTCCGGCGGCGGAAGCGGCCCCGCCCCCTACATGGGCACCGAAGAGGCCCGGCTGTTGCTGGCGCAACGGGGACTGGACGGCATCGTCCCGGCCGCGGTCGTCAGCTCCACCTCCACCCACGCCCGTACCGACGCCCGGGCCGCCCGGGGCCGGTTCCCGCTGGTTCTGGTCTCCCCCGGCTTCGGTACCCCCCGCGCCACGCTGACCTCCCTCGCGGAGGACCTCGCGAGCCGCGGCTACGTCGTGGCGAGCGTCGATCACGCCTACGAGTCCACCGGAACGGCTTTCCCCGGCGGCCGGATGCTCACGTGCGCGGCGTGTGACGCCGTCGAGGCGGCGCCGGACGAGGCGGCCGAGCGGGACGTGCTGAAGACCGTCTCCACCGGACGGGCCGACGACCTCACCTTCGTACTCGACCGGCTGACCGGTCCCCGCCCCGCCTGGGAGAAGTCCCGGATGATCGACCGACGCCGGGTCACCGCCGCGGGCCACTCCATCGGCGGGAGCGCGGCGGCCTCCACGATGCTCGCCGACTCCCGCGTCGACGCGGGGATCAACATGGACGGCACCTTCTTCGAGCCCATTCCCCGCTCGGGCATCGGCGACCGCCCGTTCCTGATGCTCGGCACCGACGCGGGCCACCGCCCCGGAGGCGGGGACGACTCCTGGGACGAGGGCTGGCAGCACCTGGACGGCTGGAAGCGGTGGCTGACCGTCAAGGACTCCGGCCACTTCACGTTCACGGACATCCCGGAACTCGGCGAACAGCTCGGCCTGCCGGTCGACCCCGCGGCCACGCTCTCCGGCGACCGCTCGACACGGATCACCCGGGACTACGTGGCGGCCTTCCTCGACCTGCACCTACGGGGCCGGGAACAGCCACTCCTCGACGGCCCGACGCCGGACAACCCCGAGGTCGTCCTCCAGCACCGCTGACCGCCCGGCGGACACAGGAGCGCCCCCGGCCTCGTAAGGCCGGGGGCGTCTCCAACCGGAGCCGACCGAACGTGCCCTGCACCCCGACCGGGGTGCAGGGCACGTTCGTTACGGGCCTGGTGGCGTCACGCGGGGACGGGCACGCCCGACGGCTTCGCGGTCTCGACCTCGGCCTCGGCCTCGATCTCGTCGACCGGGGAGGCCGACGCCGAGTTGTACTTGTCGTGGTCGAGGATGTTCTCGCGGGCCGAGACGATCACCGGGACCAGCGCCTGTCCTGCCACGTTCGTGGCGGTGCGGATCATGTCCAGGATCGGGTCGATGGCGAGCAGCAGGCCCACGCCCTCCAGCGGGAGGCCCAGCGTCGACAGGGTCAGCGTCAGCATGACCGTGGCGCCGGTGAGGCCGGCGGTGGCGGCCGAGCCGATCACCGAGACGAACGCGATCAGGACGTAGTCACCGATGCCCAGCTGGACGTCGAAGATCTGCGCGATGAAGATCGCCGCCAGCGCCGGGTAGATCGCGGCGCAGCCGTCCATCTTCGTCGTGGCGCCGAACGGGACGGCGAAGCTGGCGTACTCCTTCGGGACACCGAGGCGCTCGGTGACCCTCTGCGTGACCGGCATCGTGCCGACGGAGGAGCGGGAGACGAAGGCCAGCTGGATCGCGGGCCAGGCGCCCTTGAAGAACTGCAGCGGGCTGACCTTGGCGACCGTGGCGAGGAGCAGCGGGTAGACGCCGAACATCACCAGGGCGCAGCCGATGTAGACGTCGGCGGTGAACGTGGCGTACTTGCCGATCAGGTCCCAGCCGTAGTCGGCGATCGCGTAGCCGATGAGGCCGACGGTGCCGATCGGGGCGAGGCGGATGACCCACCACAGGGCCTTCTGGAGGAGCTCCAGGATCGACTCGCTGAGGGAGAGGATGGGCTTTGCCTTGTCGCCGAGCTGGAGCGCGGCGATACCGGCGACGGCGGCCATGAAGACGATCTGCAGCACGTTCAGCTCGGTGAACGGCGTGATGACGTCCGTCGGGATGATGCCGGTCAGGAAGTCGATCCAGGAGCCGGCGTGCTCCGGCTTGGCGCCGTCCTTCGGGGTGAGGCCGGTGCCGGAGCCCGGGTTGGTGACCAGCCCGATCGCGAGGCCGATGGCGACCGCGACGAGCGAGGTGATCATGAACCAGAGCAGCGTGCGGGTCGCCAGCCTCGCGGCGTTGTTGACCTTGCGCAGGTTGGTGATCGACACCAGGATCGCGAAGAAGACGAGGGGCGCGACGGCCAGCTTCAGCAGCTGGACGAAGATGCTGCCGACCTGGTCGAGCGTGGTGTAGAGCCAGCTGATGTCCTGGCTGCGGGCGAGCCAGCCGAGCAGGACACCCAGGACCAGACCGGCGACGATCTGGACCCAGAACGGGACCTTGGGTATGCGGAAACCGGAGCCGGTGGGCTTACCGGCGTCGGTCGCGGGGGACGCGGAATTCGCGGACACGGACACACTCCAGATGTGCGCGTCGGGACGTACGGGGACGGACGTACCTACGTGCGGTCGAACGGGGACGGGGGTGCGGCGCCCGCGTCAGGGGCGGCGCCGCTGCATGATGCCGGTTCAGACGTTGCGGCAACAGACCGCGGACATACAGCGGCAGAGATCGACATGCAGGCGCGCCACGAGCGGAGGGCTCATGGTGTGAAAGGGGCGCACTGCTGCGGTCATGTCGAACACGTTAACACTTGTACTTTGAGAACCTCAAAGGTCTGCTTTGACGAAGGAACGCGGCACGGCCACCGCCGGCGCTCGGCCGGCGGGCTCGAATGCGTCGTGTACGGCCCGAGAACGCCGAAACCCCGGCACTGGAGCGAGTGCTCCGGTCCGGGGGGCTTCGTGCGTACGGGGCCGCGGGGTGTGAGGAACCTTACGCGGCGCCTACTGGGTGACGCCGTCCTCGCGCGTACGGTTCGCCTCGAGTTTGGCCTTGGTCCGGTCGACCGTGGAGATGAGCTGGGCGGACATCTCGTCGCGCTGCTTGCGCAGGAGGACGAAGCTGAGGGGTGCGGAGAGGAGCAGGCCGAGCAGGATGACCCAGACCAGGTTGGATCCGCCGAGGCCTGCGGGCAGCACGCCGAAGTGGACGGCCACGCCGGAGACGAAGAAGCAGCCCACGAAAATCAGCAGGCGCATCGCGGTGTAGCGGATCGTTGCGCTCGGCTTGGCAGCGGACACGGCTGGCCTTCTCTCTACGTCCGACGTTCGTGCGGTCGCGCGGTCTGCGGTTCCACGGTTCTGCCCGACCAGTGAAGCATGCCCCGAATTCGATCAGTTCGCAGGGCTCCCCGTTTCCGCGAGCCGTCCCACGGAGGGGCTGTCCTGCCGGAGGAGCGGGAGCAGCATGATGATGTCGTCGCGGTAGTCGTTCTCGGACACCCTGATCGCGTTCGGGACGCGGCCCACCTCCTGGTATCCGCAGGAGGCGTAGAAGCGGTCGGCCCCGGTGCCGCCGCGGCAGGTGAGCCGGATGGCGTCGATGCCGTCGATGGCGCGGGCGGCGTCGGCCGAGGCGGCCATCAGTTCGCGTCCGAAGCCCCTGCCCTGGTGGCGGGGGTGGACCATCACCGTGTAGAGCCCGATCCAGTGCCGCATCAGCCGGTGGGAGTTGCGCGTGAGGAAGGCGGTGGCGGCCACGGCGCCGTCCTCGTCCCGCCCGACGACCAGGTGGGTGCCGCCCTCGGCCATCCCCGCGAGGTGCCTGACCAGCTCGGGCCGGACCTCCTCGGCGGTGACGGGTGGCACGAAGCCGACGGCTCCGCCCGCGTTGGTGACGTCGACCCAGAGTGCGGTGATGCCGTCCCGCAGCGCCCGGTCGAATGGGGGATCCACCTCAAATGTAAGTGTCATAGCTGCAGATTAGCCATTACATTCCTGCCCCTCAACCGGTGTCCACCACGCGAGAAGACCCATGCGGCAGCTATGCGGAAGCCCCGGCCGGGGACGGCTGGCCGGGGCTTTCGCGCAACGGGAAGAGGGTCGGAGAGCGGACCGTCTCAGACGCGCATCGGCTGCGGCGACTCGCGGCGGCCCGCGTCCGGACCCGGGTACTCGCGCAGGATCTCGTACCGGGTGTTGCGCTCCACCGGCCGGAAGCCGGCGTCCCGGATCAGGTCCAGGAGGTCCTCACGACCGAGCTTGCTCGGCGTGCCGTAGTCGTCCGCGTCGTGCGTGATCTTGTACTCGACGACCGAGCCGTCCATGTCGTCCGCGCCGTGCTGGAGCGCGAGCTGCGCGGTCTGCACCCCGTGCATCACCCAGAACACCTTGACGTGGGGAACGTTGTCGAACAGCAGCCGCGAGACCGCGAAGGTCTTCAGCGCCTCCGCGCCGGTCGCCATCGACGTCCGCGCCTGGAGCGTGTTGCGGACCTTGCCGTCCTTCATGTCCACGAAGTCGTGCTGGTAGCGCAGCGGGATGAAGACCTGGAAGCCGCCGGTCTCGTCCTGCATCTCCCGCAGCCGCAGCACGTGGTCGACGCGGTGACGGGGCTCCTCGATGTGCCCGTACAGCATCGTCGCCGGGGTCTTGAGCCCCTTCTCGTGCGCGAGACGGTGAATGCGCGACCAGTCCTCCCAGTGGGTGTTGTGGTCGACGATGTGCTGGCGGACCTCCCAGTCGAAGATCTCCGCGCCACCGCCGGTCAGCGACTCCAGGCCGGCCTCGATGAGCTCGTCGAGGATCTCGGACGCCGAGAGCCCCGAGATCGTCTCGAAGTGGTGGATCTCCGTCGCCGTGAACGCCTTGAGCCCCACGTTCGGCAGGGCTTCCTTGAGCGCGCTGAGCGAACGGGGGTAGTAGCGCCACGGCAGGGTGGGGTGCAGCCCGTTGACGATGTGCAGCTCGGTGAGGTTCTCGTTCTCCATCGCCTTGGCGAGGCGGACGGCCTCCTCGATGCGCATCGTGTACGCGTCCTTCTCGCCCGGCTTGCGCTGGAACGAGCAGTACGCGCAGGACGCGGTGCACACGTTGGTCATGTTGAGGTGGCGGTTGACGTTGAAGTGGACGACGTCGCCGTTCTTCCTCGTACGGACCTCGTGGGCCAGCCCGCCGAGCCAGGCCAGGTCGTCGGACTCGTAGAGCGCGATCCCGTCCTCGCGGGTCAGCCGCTCACCGGCCCGGACCTTCTCCTCCAGCTCGCGCTTGAGTCCCGCGTCCACCAGTGCCCCTCCCATATCTCTACGTAACAGACTCCGGCAGCCAACCGTACGCCTATGCCTCGTCGGGCAGTTCCCCGACCCGGTTCTCCCACTTGGTGGAGAGCACGATCGTGGTACGGGTCCGGGAGACCCCCTTCGTGCCACTGAGCCGGCGGATCGTCTTCTCGAGGCCGTCCACGTCACCGACCCGGACCTTGAGCATGTACGAGTCGTCGCCCGCGATGAACCAGCAGTCCTCGATCTCGGCGAGGTCCTTCAGCCGGTGCGCCACGTCCTCGTGGTCGGCGGCGTCGGAGAGCGAGATGCCGATGAGCGCGGTGACCCCGAGTCCCAGCGACGCGGAGGCGACCGTCGCGCGGTAGCCGGTGATGACACCGGCGGTTTCCAGCCGGTTGATCCGGTCGGTGACGCTGGGCCCGGAGAGCCCCACGAGCCGCCCCAGCTCGGCATACGAGGCCCTGCCGTTCTCTCTGAGGGCCTGGATGAGCTGCCTGTCCACCGCGTCCATATGACTGAAACCTTCCATTGTTCAGCAGTACCGCGAGTTTAAGTGTAGAATCTAAGGCATGCAGGGCCCAGGTCCTGCAAATCTTTCAGAACATCCAAGAAATGCTTTCGAATCTTCAGGAGTGAACTTCACCGTGTACACGATCGAGATGGCCTACGCCCGGATGCGCGAGCTGCAGGACCTGGCCAACCGCTCGCGTGCCCACCAGCCCGCCGCCGCGCACCGCGTCGACAAGACCCGCGCCCCGCGCAAGCCCAAGAAGCGCTGACCGGCTAGGGCCTTTCACGGGAGCCCCCACCGAGCTCTCCTTCCCACCGGCGGTACAGCTGGTGCGGCACACCTGCCGCGTCCAGCACCCGCCCCGCGACGAAGTCCACCAGATCCTGGATGTGTGTCGCACCCGCGTAGAACGCCGGAGAGGCGGGCAGCACCACTGCGCCCGCCTCGTCGAGCGCGACCATCTGCTTCAGCGTCTGCCCGCTCAACGGGGTCTCGCGTACCGCGACGACCAGCCTCCGCCGCTCCTTGAGCGTGACGCTCGCGGCCCGCTGCAGCAGGTCCTTCGACAGTCCGAGTGCCACCCCGGCCACGCAGGCCGTCGACGCCGGCACGATGAGCATCCCCTTCGCCGGGTAGGACCCCGAGGACGGCCCGGCCGCCAGATCGCCGGCCGCCCAGTGCCGTACGCGACCGACATCCGCCCCGCTCACCCCGAAGGTGTGCGGCTTCCCGTCGGCCCCCCGAGCCAGCCAGTCGCCCAGGTCCTCCCGCCAGTGCGCGTCGCGGAAGGCGATCCCCGTCTCGTCCAGGAGGGTGAGGCGCGAGGCGCGGCTCACCACCAGGTCGACGCTCTCCCCCGCGGCCAGCAGCCCCCGCAGGACCGAGGCGGCGAACGGCGTCCCTGATGCGCCGGACACCCCGACAATCCAAGGCCTGCGCTGCTGCTGACTCACTGAAGTCCCGGAATCCACACGACCGAGCCTATCCGGCACCCCCGGTCAGGAACCGCGCCAGGTACTCCGTACGTTCCGTCAGGTGAAGGGACAGCCATGGACCAGGGGGTGACCATGACCGGTACGCGCACGGGCGCCACCGCACGGGCCGTCACGGCGGGCGCCGTGATGCTGGGCTGGATCGCGCTGCTGTGGGTGCTGGAAGGCGTCGACACGGCGACCGGCCACTCCCTCGACACGTACGGCATCAGCCCGCGTGAGCCCGCGGAGCTCGCCGACATCGTGCCGTCCGCGTTCCTGCACAGCGGCTGGGAGCATGTGGCCTCCAACAGCGTCCCGCTGCTGGTGCTCGGCTTCATCGCGGCACTCGCCGGGATACGCAGGTTCGCCGCCGTGGTCCTGGTGGTGATCGTGACGGGCGGCCTCGGCGTCTGGCTCACCGCGCCCCCGAACACGGTCACGCTCGGCGCGTCCGGTGTCGTCTTCGGCCTCTTCGGCTATCTGCTGGTCCGCGGCTTCGTGGACCGCCGGCCGCTCGACATCGTGGTCGGCCTGATCATCGCCGCGGTCTACGGCTCGCTGCTCTGGGGCGTGCTGCCGACCGACTCCGGCATCAGCTGGCAGGGCCACCTCTTCGGCCTCATGGGCGGGGTGGCGGCGGCCTTCGCCTTCCGCCGCCCCCGCCGTTCGGCCGGTGCCGTCACGGTGTGAGACCACGCACCAGCAGGTCGAGCAGCGCACAGGCGAACAGCGCCATCCCGATGAACCCGTTGACCGAGAAGAACGCCCGGTTCAGCCGGGACAGATCGTGCGGCCGCACCACCCGGTGCTCGTACACGAAGGCCGCGGCGACGATCGCCATGCCGATCCAGTAGAAGACCTCGGCGCCCGTCGCCAGGCCGAACCAGACCAGCAGGCCGGTCGTCACGACGTGGCAGACACGCGCCCCCCACAGTGCGGCCGGGATTCCGAAGCGCGCCGGGAAGGAGAGCACCCCGTGGGCCCGGTCGGCCTGCACGTCCTGGCAGGCGAAGATCAGGTCGAAGCCGCCGATCCAGATCCCGACGGCCAGGCCGAGGATCACCGCGTCCCACGACCAGCTGCCGGTCACCGCGAGCCAGGCGCCGATCGGCCCGATGGCCTGGGCGATGCCGAGGATCGCGTGCGGGAAGTTCGTGAACCGCTTGCCGTACGGATAGACGACCATCGGGACGACGGCGACGGGCGCCAGCGCAAGGCAGAGCGGGTTCAGCAGGGCTGCCGCGCCGAGGAAGACGACGACGGCGACGATCGCCCCGGTCCACGCCGACTTCACCGACACCGCACCGGTGACCAGTTCACGGCCCGCGGTGCGCGGGTTACGTGCGTCTATCTCCCGGTCGATGATCCGGTTGGCAGCCATGGCGAACGTCCGCAGCCCGACCATGGCGACGGTCACGAGCAGCAGGGCGCCCCAGTGGATGTCCTTGTCCAGCTGGAACATCGCGGTCAGCGCGGCGATGTACGCGAACGGCAGGGCGAACACCGAGTGCTCGATCATCACCAGCCGCAGGAACGCGCGGGGCGTGCTGCGGGGCTGCGGCACCGCAGCGGCGGAGGCGCTCACAGGCCGTACTCCTTCCAGCGGCGGTCGACCTTCGCCGCCGTGTCGGGGTCGGACTCGACCATCTCCGGCCAGCCCCCATCCCTTGTGTAGCCCTCCTCGGGCAGCTTCCGCGTCGCGTCGATGCCCGCCTTGCCACCCCAGAACTGCTGGTAGGAGGCATGGTCGAGATGATCGACCGGCCCTTCGGTGAGGAGCAGGTCGCGGGCGTAGTCGGTGTTGCCGAGCGCCCGCCAGGCGACCTCGTGCAGGTCGTGGACGTCGCAGTCGGCGTCCACCACCACGATCAGCTTGGTCAGCGACATCATGTGCGCGCCCCAGACCGCACTCATCACCTTCTGGGCGTGCTTCGGGTACTTCTTGTCGATCGAGATGATCGCGCAGTTGTGGAAGCCGCCCGCCTCGGGCAGGTGGTAGTCCACGATGTCCGGGATGATGATCTTGAGCAGCGGGAGGAAGAACCTCTCGGTGGCCCGCCCCAGCGGCCCGTCCTCCGTCGGCGGCCGGCCCACCACGATCGACTGCAGCAGCGGACGCTTCCGCATCGTCACGCAGTCGATCGTCAGCGCGGGGAAGGGCTCCTGCGGTGTGTAGAAACCGGTGTGGTCGCCGAACGGCCCCTCGGGCAGCATCTCGCCCGGCTCCAGCCACCCCTCGATGACGACCTCGGCCTGCGCCGGTACCTGGAGCGGCACGGTCTTGCAGTCGACCATCTCGATCCGCTTGCCCTGGACGAAGCCGGCGAAGAGGTACTCGTCGATGTCCCCCGGCAGCGGCGCCGTGGAGGCGTACGTCACCGCGGGCGGCGCCCCGAACGCGATGGCGACGGGCAGCCGTTCACCGCGCTTGGCGGCGACCTGGTAGTGGTTGCGGCTGTCCTTGTGGATCTGCCAGTGCATGCCGATGGTGCGCTTGTCGTGACGCTGCAGCCGGTAGAGCCCGAGGTTGCGGATGCCGGTCTCGGGGTGCTTGGTGTGCGTGAGGCCCAGGTTGAAGAACGAGCCGCCGTCCTCGGGCCAGGTGAAGAGCGCCGGCAGCTGTTCCAGGTCCACGTCGTCACCGGTCAGGACGACTTCCTGGACGGGCGCGCTCCCGGACTTCACCTTCTTCGGCGGCACATGGACCATCGAGCCGAGCTTCCCGAACGCCTCGCGGATCCCGACGAAGCCGTTCGGCAGCTCCGGCTTGAGCAGGCCACCGATCTTGTCGCTGATGTCTGCGTAGGACTTCAGCCCGAGCGCCTTGAGCAGCCGCCGGTCGGTCCCGAAGACATTCATGGCCAGGGGCATGGACGCCCCCTTGACGTTCTCGAAGAGCAGCGCGGGCCCGCCCGCCTTGTTCACCCGGTCGACGATCTCGCCGACCTCCAGATACGGGTCGACCTCGGCCTTGATGCGCTTGAGATCGCCCTCGCGCTCCAGAGCCCGGAGCAGGGAGCGAAGATCGTCGTAAGCCATGGGGACAAGTATCGGCCACCCGCTACCCTGGGCCCGTCACCGGGGCGGGACAGAGCGCCCCTCACCTTTTCTCGGGGGACCCTTCCACCATGCTCAGGGCCTTGATCTATCTTCTGCCGCTCGCACTGACGATCTACGCGTTCATAGACTGCCTGAACACGCCGGAGGACGAGGCCAAGCACCTGCCGAAGCTGGCCTGGGTCTTCATCATCCTGCTGTTCTGGATCGTGGGTCCGATCGTCTGGTTCGCCGCGGGCAAGCTGCGGGTGCCGCCCACCGGAGGCCGTACGCCCTCGGAGTGGCACCGCAACCACCGCACCTCATGGGTGGCACCGGACGACAACCCGGACTTCCTGAAGTCGATCAAGGACGAGAACGCGCGGGACGAGTCGCTCCTGAAGGACTGGGAAGCGGATCTGCGCCGCCGCGAGGACGAGATCAAGCGCCGCGAGGACGGGGCGGGGTCCGGCGACGCCTCCTCATGAGGACAGCAGCCGCCCCAGCCGGTCGAGGAGAGGCAGCAGCGCCGAGCGCTCCTGAGGGGTGAGCGCCTCCAGGGCGCCGCGCACGACGCGCATCTCGGCGCGGATGCGGTGGGCCAGCTCGGTGCCGTCCGGTGTACGGGCGGCGACCTTGGAGCGGCGGTCGTCGGGGGCCGGGGTGCGGGTGACCAGCCCGCGGGTCTCCATGCGGCCGATGAGGCCGGTGGCGTTGGAAGCGTCGCAGACCAGGTGACGGGCCAGGGCGCTCATCGGCATGGGTGCGTTCAGGGCGATCAGCGCGCGCGCCTGCGAGGTGCTGAGCCCGTGGCGGGCGGCGACGGCGGTGAGGTCGTCGTGGTGGCCGCGGACGACGACCGCGAGGGGTTCCAGCAGTTCGTCCGGAGTAGGGACGGCGCGGGGTGCCGGTTCCGTCGTCATGGTCGGTCATCCTTCGATCTGTACGCGTGGCCCGAGGCCCGGAACCGTGTCCGCCACGCGACGCATTCATTTGACATGCTCAACTTTTCACCGTTACATGAACGGTATTGCTTGAGCATATCAAGCTTTACTCGTGTCTCGCGTCTCGCGTCTCGTAGGGAGCACCCCCCATGCCCTCCGTACTGTTCGTCCTCACCGGTGCCGACCACTGGACCCTCAACGACGGCACCACCCATCCCACCGGCTTCTGGGCAGAGGAACTCGCCGCCCCGCACCGCGTCTTCACCCAGGCCGGATTCGACATCACCGTCGCCACCCCGGGCGGCGTGGCCCCCACCGTCGACACGGCGAGCCTGGCCGCCGAGGCCAACGGGGGCCAGGAGCAGGCCGACGCCGTCGCCTCGTACCTCGCCGCGATCGACGAGACGCTCCGCATCCCCGCCCGCCTCGAGGACGTCGTCCCCACCTCGTACGACGTGGTCTTCTACCCCGGCGGCCACGGCCCCATGGAGGACCTGGCCGTCAGCGAGGTGTCCGGCCGCCTCCTCACCGCCGCCCTGGACTCCGGCGCGCACCTGGGTGTCCTGTGCCACGCCCCCGCCGCATTGCTGGCCGCTCGCCGCGAGGACGGCAGCTGGCCCTTCGCCGGCTACCGCCTGACCGGATTCAGCAACACGGAGGAGACCCAGGCCGGCCTGGCCACCAAGGCGCCCTGGCTGCTGGAGAACCGGCTCGTGGAACTCGGCGCCGACTACTCCGCCGGGGACCCCTGGGGACCCCACACCGTGCACGACCGCAACCTGCACACCGGACAGAACCCGGCCTCCTCGGAACAGCTGGCCCGCGAGATCATGGCGGCCCTGTGAGCGGCGCGGAGACGCCCGCCGAGGTGGTCGCCCGCCTCCGCGGCACCTTCCGTACCGGACGGACCAAGGGCCTCGACTGGCGCACCTCCCAGCTGACACGGCTCCGCGCCCTGCTCACCGAGTCGGGTGACGAGCTGGCCGAGGCCCTCCGTGCCGACCTCGGCAAGAGCCGCAAGGAGGCCTACCGGACCGAGATCGACTTCACGGTCCGCGAGATCGACCACACCCTGGTGCGTCTGGAGGGCTGGCTGCGGCCCGAGCCCGCCCCCGTGCCGGCGGCCCTCGGCGGAGCCACCGCCCACACCGTGCAGGACCCGCTGGGCGTGGTCCTCGTCATCGCGCCCTGGAACTACCCGGTGCAGCTGCTGCTCGCTCCACTGGCCGGTGCTCTGGCCGCGGGCAACGCCGTCGTCGCCAAGCCCAGCGAGCTGGCGCCCGCGACCTCCGCCGCCGTGGCCCGGCTGCTGCCGCGGTATCTGGACACCGACGCGGTCGCCGTGGTCGAGGGCGCGGTCCCGGAGACCACCGCGCTGCTGGCCGAGCGCTTCGACCACATCTTCTACACCGGCCACGGCGCGGTCGGCCGGATCGTCATGACCGCCGCAGCCCGCCACCTCACCCCGGTCACCCTCGAACTGGGCGGCAAGTCTCCCGTCTTCGTCGACCGCGACACGGATCTGCCGACGGTGGCCGCACGGCTGGCCGCGGGCAAGTTCCTCAACGCCGGCCAGACCTGTGTCGCCCCGGACTACGTCCTGACCGACCCGGAGACCGCGCCCGCCCTGGCGGACGCGCTCGCGACGGCGATCGAGGGGCTGTACGGAAAGGACGCCTCCTCCCACCCCGAGTACGGGCGGATCGTGAACGAGCGCCACTTCGACCGGCTGGTGGGGCTGCTGGACTCCGGCCGTACGGTCACGGGCGGCACCCACGACCGTGCCGACAAGTACATCGCGCCGACCGTGCTGGCCGATGTGGCGCCGGACGCCCCCGTCATGGGCGAGGAGATCTTCGGCCCCGTACTGCCGATCGTGACGGTCGACGGGCTCGACGAGGCCATCGGTTTCATCAACGACCGGGACAAGCCGCTGGCGCTGTACGCCTTCACGCACTCCCCCGCCGTACGGGAGCGGCTGCTGGCCGAGACCTCCTCGGGTGCGGTGGGCCTGGGCCTGCCGCTGGCCCATCTGACCGTGTCCGACCTGCCGTTCGGCGGGGTCGGCGAGAGCGGCATGGGCAACTACCACGGCCGGTACTCCCTGGAGACGTTCAGCCACCGCAAGGCGGTCCTCGACTCCCCGCCGGCCCGGTGAGCCCGCCGTACGCCGACTGGCTGGCGGTCGCACTCGCCGAGGCCGGGGAGGGACTCGCGGAGGGCGGCGTCCCCGTCGGCGCGGCGCTGTACGGGGCGGACGGAACCCTGCTCGGCCGGGGCCGCAACCGCCGGGTCCAGGACGGCGATCCGTCCCTGCACGCGGAGACGGCGGCGTTCCGGGCGGCCGGCCGGCAGCGCTCGTACCGGGGCACGACGATGGTGACCACGCTCTCGCCGTGCTGGTACTGCAGCGGTCTGGTCCGGCAGTTCGGGATCTCCCGGGTGGTGATCGGCGAGGCGCGGACCTTCCACGGCGGCCACGACTGGCTGGCCGGCCACGGGGTGGAGATCGTGCTGCTCGACGACCCGGAGTGCGTCGCGCTGATGCGTGCGTTCGTCCGTGACCGTCCGGAGCTGTGGAACGAGGACATCGGCGAGGGATGAGGAAGCACGAAGGGCGCGGTCCGCAGATGCGGACCGCGCCCTTCGTGGTGTTCTCAGACTCCGGCGTAGGAGTGCTTGCCGGTGACGAAGATGTTGACGCCGTAGTAGTTGAAGAGCCAGCAACCGAAGGCGATCAGCGCCAGGTAGGCGGCCTTGCGGCCCTTCCAGCCGGCCGTCGCGCGGGCGTGCAGGTAGCAGGCGTACGCGACCCAGGTGATGAAGGACCAGACCTCCTTGGGGTCCCAGCCCCAGTAGCGGCCCCAGGCGTCGCCCGCCCAGATCGCGCCCGCGATGATCGTGAACGTCCACAGCGGGAAGACGGCCGCGTTGATGCGGTACGAGAACGTGTCCAGGGACTTCGCCGAGGGCAGCCGCTCCAGCACGGAGCTCGCGAACCTTCCGGGCGTGCCGCCGCCCGCGAGCTTGTTCTCGTAGCTGTCGCGGAACAGGTAGAGCAGCGTGCCGACGGCACCGAGGTAGAAGACGGCGCCGCAGATGATGGCCGTGGAGACGTGGATCCACAGCCAGTAGGAGTGCAGCGCGGGCACGAGCTGGTCGCTGTCGGTGTACAGCGTCGTGGTGGCGATGCCGAGGTCCAGCAGGACCGTGGTGACCAGCAGCAGGCCGATCCAGCGGACGTTCTTCCGCAGGGCCAGCAGGAGGAGGTAGGCGCCGACCGCCACGGTGGAGAAGGTGATCGAGAACTCGTACATGTTGCCCCAGGGGGCGCGCTGCACCGACGCGGCCCGGGCGACGACGCCGCCGGCCTGTACGGCGAAGGCCACCACGGTCAGGGAGACCGCGATCCGCCCCCACAGGTCACCCTTGAACGTGCCGCCCGCGGCTCCGGGTCCGTCCGGGACATCCCGGGTGCCCGCGGCGGAGCGGGTGACGATCCTGGGGCGGTCCAGCACGGCCGTGCCGCCGGCGTTCTGCGCGGTCTGCGCCTTCACCGCGGAGTCCGCGGTGGCGGACCCGGTCAGCGCGGCGGCCGTACGGCCGACCTTGCTGCGGCTGCCGAACACCCACTCCGCGATGTGGGCGAAGAAGGCCAGGGTGTAGACGGCCATCGACGAATAGATCAGCGTGTTGCTGATGTTCGCCAGGTTCTCGTTGGTTGCGGCGGCGAGACTCACTTCTCAGCCCCTTCGGCAGGTTCTTCGGAAGGTTGTTCGGGCTCGGGATCGGGATCGGGATCGGGCGCCGTGGGCGCCTCGGTGTTGAGCGCGTCCGCGAGACCGGCCAGCTCCTCGGGAAGCCTCGCGGACTCGCTGCGGCCCAGGCCGGCCATCTCGACGACGGTGACGCCGTCCGTTCCCCGTACGGCCTTCACCCACACCCGGCGCCG
Source organism: Streptomyces sp. NBC_00887 (assembly GCF_045207585.1). Taxonomy (NCBI): domain Bacteria; kingdom Bacillati; phylum Actinomycetota; class Actinomycetes; order Kitasatosporales; family Streptomycetaceae; genus Streptomyces; species Streptomyces sp. NBC_00887. Next base: position 6,439,285 of record NZ_CP108788.1, on the reverse strand, counting down.
CTGGATGAAGAGCGACCCGGCGAGACCGGCGATGGCGGCGATGGCGCCGGTGAGCGCCCAGCCGCTGGCGGGCTGGCGCGAGATCTGGAAACTGGCCCATTCCTCGACGCTCTCGAAGGTGACCGTGCCCGCTCCGCCGGGAAGCTTCATGGTCTCGCCGGGGCGCAGCCGCTGCTTGAGCTTGTCCCCGTTGCTGTCCTTGAATTCCTTCATCTGGGACGTGTCGAGCTGGTACACGTTCTGCGGCAGTCCCGAGTCGACGCCGAGGCTGCCGTAGTAGCCGTTGAGCGCGAGGACCGGATAGTCGGCGCCGGGGAACTGCGAGAACATCGTGCCCTGTCCGGCACCCGCGAAGGTCGGGACGAAGAAGGCCTGGAAGCCCAGCTGGGTCTTCTTGCCGTCGGCGCCGCGGTAGCCGTCCATCACCTTGATCGCACCGGTCGACGTGACGTTGTTGTCGATGGGCAGCAGGGGCACGGCGGTCCTGTAGACCTCCTTGCCCTTGCCGTCCTTGACGGAGATCACCGGGGCGTAGCCGTGCGCGTTCAGGTAGACCTTGGTGCCGTCCACGACGAGCGGCTTGTTGACCTCGATGACCTTCTTCTTCGGCGCACCGTCCGTGCCCTCGGAGTAGGTCACCCGGGCCTCGTAGGTCCGGGGGGTGCCGCGCTGGGGGCCGCTGCGCTCGTACGTACCGACGAAGTCGTCCAGCGTGAAGCTGAACGGGGTGAGGTCGTCGGTGTCGAAGAGCGAGCCCGACTTGAAGTTGTCGTACTGGGTGAGGGTGTTGGAGAAGCCGTCGTTCTCGACGACGAGCTTGCCGCCCTCGGACTTGAAGAGCTGTCCTCCGGCGAAGGAGACCAGCATGACGATCAGCGCGATGTGGAAGATCAGGTTCCCGGCCTCGCGCAGATATCCCTTCTCCGCGGCGACGGCGTCACCCACCGTGTGCGAGCGGAAGCGGCGCTTGCGCAGGATGGCGAGGGCGGCCTCACGGACCTGCTCGGGTTCGGCGTCGGTGCGCCACGTGGTGTACGCGGGCAGCCGGGTCAGCTTCTTCGGGGCGCCGGGCGGGCGGCCGCGCAGCTGGCCGACGAACTGGCCGGTGCGCGGGACGATGCAGCCGACGAGGGAGACGAACAGCAGGATGTAGATCGCGGAGAACCACACCGAGCTGTAGACGTCGAAGAACTGCAGCGTCTCGTAGATCGGGGTGACCGTGGTGTGGGCTTCCTTGAAGGTCTGCACCTTCAGTTCGTCCACGCTGTTCTGCGGGATCAGCGAGCCGGGGATGGCCCCGAGCGACAGCAGGAACAGGAGGATCAGGGCGACCCGCATCGAGGTGAGCTGCCGCCAGAACCAGCGGACCCAGCCGATGACGCCCATTGCGGGTACGGAGGAGGCGGACTCCTCGCGCGGGGCGGTGGAGAGCTGTGCTCCGGCCTCGCCGAGGTCGCGTTCTTCCTTGGTGTTCGTGTTGCTCATGAACTCAGATCCCCACAGTGAAGCCGTTGGACCAGACCTGCATCTCCTGCATGAGCGCGTCCCAGGCGCCCGTCAGGAGGAGCACGCCGGTCGCGATCATCATGCCGCCGCCGATGCGCATGACCCATACGTAGTGGCGCTTGACCCAGCCGAACGCGCCGAGTGCCTTGCGGAAGGCGACCGCCGCCAGCACGAAGGGGATACCGAGTCCGAGACAGTACGCCACGGTGAGTACCGCCCCGCGCCCCGCGGTCCCCTGGTCGATCGCGAGCATGCTGACCGAGGTGAGCGTCGGGCCGAGGCACGGGGTCCAGCCGATGCCGAAGAGGGCGCCGAGCACGGGGGCGCCCGCCAGCCCGGTCACCGGCCTCCTGTGGATGCGGAACTCCCGCTGCGTCATCCACGGCATCAGCCCCATGAAGAAGATCCCCATGAGGATCATCAGCACGCCGAGGACCTTGGAGAGCACCTCGCTGTGCGCCTGGAGCCGGTCGCCGAAGTAACCGAAGAGCGCGCCGCCGGAGACGAAGACCGCGGTGAAACCGAGGACGAAGAGCGAGGCACCCGCGACGATCCGGCCGCGCCGGGCTTCCGCCAGATCGGTGCCGCTGACCCCGGTGACGTAACTGAGGTAGCCGGGCACGAGCGGCAGGACGCACGGCGAGAAGAACGAGACGAGTCCGCCGAGAAGGGCGATGGGCAGGGCGACCAGGAGGGCCCCGCTGAAGACCGTCTCGTTCATTCCGGTGGTCGCGGCGAGCTGGAACACCGGATCACTTCTCCGCGATCAACGGGTCGATCATCTCGCGCAGCTTCTCGGCGTCGACGGCGGCGAGCGTGCGGGCGGCGATCTTCCCGTCGCGGTCCACGACCACGGTCGACGGGATCGCCTTCGGGTTCAGGGTGCCCTTGGGGAAGCGGAGGAGAAGCTTTCCGGTCGGGTCGAAGAGGCTCGGGTAGGTGACGCCGTAGTCCTGCTCGAAGTTGATCGCGGCGGCCTTCTGCGGGTCCCGGGTGTTGATCCCGACGAACTGGACGCCCTGGTCCTGTGTGTCCCGGGCGACCTTCGCGAAGTGCCTGGCCTCGGCGCGGCAGGGGGCGCACCACGATCCCCAGACGTTCAGGACGACGACCTTGCCCTTGTAGTCGGAGATGTCGAGGGCCTTGCCGTCCAGGGTCGTGCCGTCGAGCTTCGGTGCGTTCGTGCGTTCACCCTTGGCCACGGTGGAAATGCCGCCGCTACCGGTGACGAAGTTCGTGTTGCCGCCACCACCGGCCTCGGTGCCGTCACCGCTGCATGCGGACAGGGTCAGTGCACCGGCCACTGCTGTGGCGGCGAGCAGGGTGAAGCGGCGTCGGGATGCGCGGCCAGAGCTCATGTGAAAAGTTTCGCATGGCAGTTCCAGGGATCTTCCGCACCCCCCTCGATGCCCGTGAAGCCCCTTGTCAGGCCTGTTTGAAGAAGGTGTTCCAGCCGCCGTCCGGAGACTGGCCGACCTCGAGGGTACGAAGCTTCGCGAGCACCGCCGGGTCCTGCACGTCGAGCCAGTCGACGAACTGCCGGAAGGAGACGAGGCGCACATCCGGCTTGGCCGCGATCTTTTTGATCACTTCCTCGACGGCGTCCATATAGATACCGCCGTTCCACTCCTCGAAGTGGTTGCCGATGTAGAAAGGCGCGCGGTTCGTCTCGTAGGCGCGATCGAAACCGGCGAGGTAGGCGCCGGTGGCCTGGGTGCGCCAGCCCGGATAACGCGCGGGCATGCCGTTGGTCGAATTCATCGACTGGTTGGCGAGGATGTTGTAGTCCATGGAGAGAACTTCGAAGCTGTGGCCGGGGAACGGCACGCCCTGCAGCGGAAGATCCCAGATGCCCTGGCGTTTCTCCGGCCACATCTGCCGGCCGCCGGGCGAGCTCGCGTCGTAGCGCCAGCCCAGCTGCTTCGCGGTCGGCAGGAGATTGTCCTGGCCGAGCAGACAGGGGGTGCGGGCGCCGACGAGTTCCTTCCGGTAGTCGAACGGCAGTGGATCGACGTCTGTCCAGCCGGTGTTCGTCCGCCATTGGGTGACGAAGGAGATCGCCTGGTCGATTTCGCTCCGCCATTGCTCGGTCGACCAGTTGCCGACGGATCCCGAACCGCCGCAGAAATGCCCGTTGAAGTGCGTGCCGATCTCGTGCCCGTCGAGCCAGGCCTGGCGGACGTACTTCAGGGTCTGCTTGACGTGATCGTCGGTGAGGTAACCGATGTCGGAGGCGCCCCTGGGGTTGTTGGGCGGGCGGTACAGGGACTTCTTCGACTCGGGCAGGACATACAGCCCGGAGAGGAAGAAGGTCATCCCGGCGTTGTGTTCTTCGGCGATTTCGAGAAAGCGGGGGAAGAGACCGTTGCCGACCTCGCCGGCTCCGTCCCAGGAAAAGATCACGAACTGCGGCGGTTTCTGGCCGGGTTCGAGCGGGACGGGAGCGGCGGGCTGATTCGGCTGTTTTCCGGTATCGGCGGTGGAACCGTCACCGATGAGCCTGACATTCGTCTTGGGCGAGCCTCCGCCGTTCCCGTGCGTTCCCTTGTCGCCTTTGGGGATCTTCTCGGGGCCGGAACGTCCGCTGTCCGATGATCCCAGGGTGCCGCAGCCGTTCATGGAGAGAGCGGCTGCGGCGCCGAGCCCCGCCCCGAGCAGACCCCTTCGGTTGATCTCACGCATGGCGTCCCCATCTGCGATCGTTTTACCTCAAGCCCATACAAACTGGCGAAGGCTTAGATGAGGAAAGCAACACGACGGTTCCGCCGATAATCACAAAAGTTGTTACGTGATCAGACCCTTACAGGTACTGCACAAGACGCGGCAGCGAAGGAGTGACGCCCGGGTCGTGCGGGGCCTATGCCCCGAACGCCTTGGACTTCCCCTTCACCGGCTTCGCCCCCGCGAGCAGATGCGGGGGCACCAGGTCCCGGGCCGGCTCGGTGTACCCCACGGACACGATCTTGTCGCCCTGGTACGTGAAGGTGGTGAGCGAGGCCAGCGTGCACTGCCGCTTGCGCGGGTCGTGCCACAGCCTGCGCCGCTCCACGAAGCTCCGCACGATCCAGATCGGCAGCTGGTGGCTGACGCACACCGCCTCGTGCCCGCGGGCGGCGTCGCGCGCCGCGTCCAGGGCGCTCATCATCCGTACGACCTGCTCGACGTACGGCTCGCCCCAGGACGGCTTGAACGGATTGGTGAGGTGCTTCCAGTTGTCGGGCTTGCGCAGCGCGCCGTCGCCGACCCCGAACGTCTTGCCCTCGAAGACGTTGGCCGCCTCGATGAGCCGCTCGTCGGTGCCCAGGTCCACGCCGTGCGACTTGGCGATCGGGGTGGCCGTCTCCTGGGCGCGCTCCAGCGGCGAGGCGACGACATGGGTGATGTCGCGCCTGTCCAGGTGCTCGGCGACCCGGTCGGCCATCCGGCGGCCGAGTTCGGAGAGGCCGTAGCCGGGGCGCCGCCCGTACAGCACGCCCTCCGGGTTGTGCACCTCACCGTGGCGCATCAGGTGGACGACGGTGATGTCCTTGCTGCGCGCGCTGGTCTCGCTCATGCGGTGGCCTCCGATGCGGCACGTGCGGCGGCGGGCAGGGCTGCGGCGATCCGCTCGACCGCCCGCGCGTCGTGGGCGGTGGAGACGAACCAGGACTCGAACGCGGAAGGCGGCAGATAGACGCCCTGCTCCAGCATCGAGTGGAAGAAGGCCGTGAAGCGGAAAGCTTCCTGCTTCTTCGCGTCCTCGTAGTTGCGTACCGGCTCGTCGGTGAAGAAGACGGAGAACATGTTGCTCGCCGCCGACACGGTGTGCGCGACACCCTCCTTGGTGAGCGCCTCGCCCACCAGCGCCCGGAGCTCCGCGGAGACCGCGTCGACCTTCACGTACGCGGCGTCGTCGAGCAGCCGCAGCTGGGCGAGGCCGGCAGCGGTGGCGATCGGGTTCCCGGAGAGGGTGCCCGCCTGGTAGACGGGGCCGACGGGGGCCAGGTGCGCCATCACATCGGCACGGCCGCCGAAGGCCGCGGCCGGGAAGCCGCCGCCCATGACCTTGCCGAAGGTCATCAGGTCGGGACGGACGCCGTCGATGCCGTACCAACCGGTCCTGGACGTACGGAAGCCGGTCATCACCTCGTCGGAGATGTACAGCGCGCCGTCGGCCGCGCAGATCTCCTTCAGCCCGGCGTTGAAGCCGTCCAGCGGCGGTACGACGCCCATGTTGCCCGGCGACGCCTCGGTGATCACACACGCGATCTCGCCCGGCTGCGCGGCGAACGCGGCGCGTACCGCCTCCAGGTCGTTGTACGGCAGCACGATCGTGTCGCCCGCCTGGGCGCCCGTGACACCGGGGGTGTCGGGAAGGCCGAAGGTGGCGACACCGGAACCGGCTGCGGCCAGCAGCGCGTCGACGTGCCCGTGGTAGCACCCGGCGAACTTCACGATCTTCGCGCGCCCCGTGAATCCACGGGCGAGCCGGATCGCGGACATGGTCGCCTCGGTGCCCGAGGACACCAGCCGCACCTGCTCCACGGGCTCGATCCGGGCCACGATCTCCTCGGCGAGCGCGACCTCGCCCTCACCCGGCGTACCGAACGAGGTACCCCGGGCGACCGCGTCCTGGACGGCCGCGATGACCTCGGGGTGGGAGTGGCCGAGGATCATCGGCCCCCACGAACACACGAGGTCGACATACTCGCGGCCATCGGCGTCGGTGAGGTACGGACCCGTACCGGACACCATGAACCGGGGCGTACCGCCCACGGCCCGGAAGGCGCGCACGGGGGAATTCACGCCGCCGGGCGTCACGAGGGACGCGCGGTCGAAAAGCGTCTGCGAAACTGGGGCTTCGTATGAATACGCCACTTTGGTCCTGATCTGCGATTCGAGGTTCGGGGGGTCTGGCCGGATTTCTCGGCCACCGGTGAGCAGGGAGCGCGCTCTCCCCGTATGAGGCTCGTACAACGAAAGGGCTTCAGTCTCCTCGCGTCTGCGAAACTGGGGCGTCATAGGGAAAGCTCACACATGCCATGGTGTCAGAGGCACCGACGGTCTTGCGGACAGGTGTTTCACCGCACGCTCGTGGGGGAGGTCACTGACACGATGATCGGGTTGCGCGGCGGGGGCTGTGTCTCCTAAGAAGTAGTCGGGTGGATGAGATATGCATCGCGGTGGCGGAGTGGGCGAAGGGACCGACGACCTGGGGCCCGAGCCTGCCCGACGAGGGCGGCACCGGCGCGAGGGCGAACGCGTACGGGACACCCAGGCGGGTAGCGCCGGGAGTCCCCTGAGCAGGAGCAGTGGACTGGTGGGGGTGACCTACAAGTACTTCGGCGCCCCTGACGGCGCCACTGCCGCACGCGTGCCCATTTCGATGCGCCCGGAGGAGCTGGGCGGCGACGAGCTGGGTATGGGCGGCATGTTCAGCAAGATCAAGCCCGAGACGGTGGCGGCCATGGTCCTCACCGGCATACAGGGCATACCCCTGAACAAGGTCCCCCCGCTGGAACTGGTCGTGCTCCACCCCGACTACGCGGTGGTCAAGCTTCCGATGACGGTCGTCGACCCGCTGCGGGGCGTCGGCGAGGAGTCGGTCGGCGCGGCAGCCTTCATCTGGTCCACGGTCCCGGACCGCGGCGGCCCGCGCGACGCGTTCAACGTGTACCAGTTGCTCCACGAGTGGCAGGACTTCTCCCACCGGCTGCACGACGCGGGACACCAGGCGTACTGCCTGGTCTGGCCCTGACCTGGGCTTTCATCAGCTGACGGGCGGCTCTCCGTGAGGGCCTGAGAGCTCTCGGCCGGGCTGCCCGATCCGTGCCGCAGGCGCGCGTCCCGAGCCGGGAGTGCCGAGGAGCTCGGCAGCCAGGTACCAGACCTGTGGCCGTCAGATGGGGCGGGCTGCTGCGACCGGCTGCGGAATCCTTCGGGCGGGCCTCTTTCTTCGCGCGCCGGCCTTCCTCGCGCTGCCGCCTTCCTCGCGCTGCCGCCCTCTTCGCGCTGCCGCCTTCCTCGCGCTGCCGCCCTCTTCGCGCTGCCGCCCTCTTTGCGCTGCCGCCTTCCTCGCGCTGCCGCCCTCTTTGCGCTGCCGCCTTCCTCGCGCTGCCGCCCTCTTCGCGCTGCCGCCTTCCTCGCGCTGCCGCCCTCTTCGCGCGTCATCACCGCCGGCTCCGCACAGTTCACCCCCGACCTCACCCCGAGGCACCCTTAGATCTCCCTGAGATGTGTCAGGTTTCTTTGACAGGCCCCCACGAGGGGTGTCAGCTTTGAGTGACAGGTACGCAGGAAGGGGGCAGCGATGACCGGAGCCCCGGCCCCGCAGCCGAGCGGGGACGAGCTGCTGAAGGTCTTCGCGGCGCTCGGAAATCCGCATCGCATGCGGATCGTCGCGGCGCTCGTGGACGGCGGCCGCAACTACGTGAGCCGGCTCGCCCGCGAACTGGGCATGGGCCGTCCGCTCCTGCACATGCACCTGCAGCGGCTGGAGGCGGCAGGGCTCGTCACCGGCGAGCTGGAGGTGTCGCAGGACGGCAAGGCCATGAAGTACTTCGAGGTCACCCCGTTCTGCTACGGACTGACCCCCCAGGCCGTGGCACGAGCTGCCCGGACGATCACCGAAGAAGGCAAAGAGACCGTGAAGGAGACTGCGCGATGAACGGAGCGGACTGGGCGGGAGTGGTCGGCGCCGGTGGTGTCTTCCTCCTCATGATCGTGGTCGTCTGGCAGGTGGCCGCGACCTGGCGGGCACGCATGCTGGCGTCGCGCGAGGAGCAGTACAAGCGCCTGGCGGCGAAGTACGCGGAGCTCCTCGAGGACAACGTCGAGCTGCACCGCCGCACCCTCGACGAACTGACGCAGGCCCGCGCCTCGATCACTTCGATGGAAAAGATGATGCGCGAGATCGAATAGCGCGCCGACCGGGCACTCGGGAAGCCGGGCGCCGGGTTCGCACAGGCGGACGAAGAGCGGTACGGCCGGGAGCGGTAACTCCCGGCCGTACCCATGCAGAACACATTCCAGGCACATCCCACCCGGACACCGCGGCAGGTCGGCAAACCTGCACGCCGCGGTGCGGGTCCGTGCGTCCCGGGCCGGTCACCGACCGGCCGCCTTCCACACCAGGAGACTACTCATGAGAACGCTGCTCAAGCGGGCCGCGAGTGCCCCCGGCAGTCGCACCACGAAATGGCTCGTGCTCGCCGCGTGGCTGATCCTCGCCGTCGCGCTGGGACCGCTGGCCGGCAAGGTCGGCGACGTCGAGGAGACCGGCCCCAACGCCTTCCTGCCGCGTGGCGCCGAATCCGCGCAGGTCAACACGGAGCTGGAGAGGTTCCGTGACGACGCCGTCATGCCGGCCGTCGTCGTCTACACCGGCCAGGACTCGGCCGCTGTCGCCTCCAAGGCCGCAGCCGACCGTACGGCCTTCGACCGTTTCGCCGCCGAGGGCGAGCAGGTCTCGCAGCCCCTCGCGTCCGAGGACGGCGAGGCGCTCATGACCGTCGTCCCCCTCGACACCAAGGGCGAGGTGACCGACGCGGTCAAGGAACTGCGCGACATCGCAGGTTCGAACGCCCCTCCCGGCGTCGACATCGAGGTCGGCGGTCCCGCGGGCTCCCTCGTCGACCAGGTCGCGGTCTTCGCCTCCCTCGACTCCACCCTGATGATCGCCACCGGCCTCGTCGTCGCCGTGCTGCTGCTGATCACCTACCGCAGCCCGGTCCTGTGGCTGTTCCCCCTGCTCTCCGTCGGCTTCGCCGCCGTGTTCACCCAGGCCTGCACCTACCTGCTGGCCACGCACGCGAACCTGCCCGTCGATCCGCAGAGCGCGGGCATCCTGATGGTGCTCGTCTTCGGGGTCGGCACGGACTACGCACTGCTCCTCATCGCCCGGTACCGCGAGGAACTCCACCGGCACGAGGACCGGCACGAAGCGATGAAGATCGCCCTGCGCCGCTCCGGCCCCGCGATCCTCGCATCGGCCGGCACGGTCGCCGTCGGCCTCGCCTGCCTCGCGCTGGCCGACATCAACTCCTCACGCTCCATGGGCCTGGTCGGAGCCGTCGGGGTGATCTGCGCCTTCCTTGCGATGATCACGATCCTCCCGGCCCTGCTGGTGATCGCGGGCCGCTGGGTGTTCTGGCCCTTCGTCCCCCGGTCCGGAACTCCCGCCCACAGGGCCACGACGATCTGGTCCCGTATCGGATCGGCCGTCGCCCGGCGTCCCCGCTGGTCCTGGATGATGTCGGTCGCCGTCACCGGAGTGCTCGCGCTCAGTGCCATCGGCATCAACATGGGCCTCACCCAGTCCGAGATGTTCCAGGACAAGCCCGAGTCGGTGCTCGCCCAGGAGAGGATCTCCGCCCACTACCCTTCGGGTGCCTCCGATCCCGCGAAGGTCATCACGGCCGCCGGAAAGGCGGCCGAGGTGAAGGCAGCCGCGTCGGACGTCGACGGCGTGGCCCGCGTCGAGGAAACGAACAGTACGGCCGACGGCGAACTGAGCGCCCTCTCCGTGGTGCTGGAGGACGCCCCGGACAGCCGGGCCGCCGAGGACAGCATCGACAGACTCCGCGAGGCCGTCCACGCGGTCGGCGGCGCGGACGCGCTGGTCGGCGGCACCACCGCCCAGACACTGGACACCCAGCGGGCCGCCGACCGGGACCTGAGGACCGTCATCCCGGTGGTCCTCCTGGTCGTGCTCCTCGTCCTGATCCTGCTGCTCCGCGCCCTGGTCGCCCCGCTGCTCCTGCTGGCCACCGTCGTGCTCTCGTACTTCGCGGCACTCGGCGCCTCGAACCTCCTGTTCGAGCACGTCCTCGGCTTCGCGGGAGTCGACTGGTCCGTTCCGCTCATGGGCTTCGTCTTCCTCGTCGCCCTGGGCATCGACTACAACATCTTCCTGATGCACCGGGTCAGGGAGGAAGCCCTCGGGCTCGGCCACGCACGCGGCGTGCTGGAGGGCTTGACCAGTACCGGAGGAGTCATCACCTCCGCCGGAGTGGTGCTCGCGGCGACCTTCGCGGTGTTCGCCGGACTGCCTCTGGTGACGATGGCCCAGATGGGCGTCATCGTCGGCATCGGCGTGCTGCTCGACACCTTCCTCGTACGGACCGTCCTGGTACCGGCCCTCGCTCTGGACCTGGGGCGCTGGTTCTGGTGGCCGGGCCGGCTCTTCCGGAGCACGGAGCGCCGCTCCGCCGGGCAGCCGGCCGTTGCGGAGGCCCCTGCGGAGCGGATCAGCAGCTGGTCGTGACCGCCGGGGCACCGGTACCGATCTGCAGGGTGGACGGGGCGGCGCAGCAGCCCGCCCCGTCGTCCTCGGCCCTGTGGCGGCTGCGTCGTCGAAGAGTCCCGCGCCGCCGCAGACCCCGGTCCCGGGCAGGGTCGGCTCGACGCGTTCGGCTGCGTCCACGTCGCCGGCGAGGGCGGCGGCGATGGAGGGGACCTGCCCGTAGCCGGTCGTGGCCAGGAAGGTCGGGGCGCGGCCGTGCCGCCGACCTCCCCATTGATTCGACACACGTCAATACAGACATGTGCCGAATCAGAAGATCCTTCGAGGCGCCTGATTAGATGTGTGTCAACATAGACGTATGTCGAATACGCAGGTGTTGCCGATGCTGGAGCCGGAGACCGCGCCCTGCTGCCCGCCCATGACCGAGCGCGCCCTCACCTCCGAGGAAGCCGTACGCACGGCCGCGATGTTCAAGGCGCTCGGCGACCCGGTCCGACTGCGGCTGTTCTCGCTGGTCGCCTCCCACGAGGGGGGCGAGGCCTGCGTCTGCGACATCTCCGACGTCGGCGTCTCCCAGCCGACCGTCTCCCACCACCTGAAGAAGCTCAAGGAGGCCGGCCTGCTCTCCTCCGAGCGGCGCGGCACCTGGGTCTACTACCGGGTCGAGCCCTCCGTGCTGGCCGCGATGGGGCAGCTGCTGCGCACCACAGCGGCCTGAGACGTCAGTGGCTGCCGGTCAGCTCACCGCTGAGTGAGTCGTGGATCCGGGCGCTCGGTTCGTTGAGCCCGGTGATCTCCACGCTCTTCCCGCGCTGTTCGTACTTGGTGGTGATGGCGTCCAGGGTCGCGACCGAAGAGGCGTCCCAGATGTGCGCGGCGGTCAGGTCGATGACGACCCTGTCCGGGTCGTCCACGTAGTCGAACCGCCCGACCAGGTCGTTGGACGACGCGAAGAAGAGCGCGCCGGTGACGGAGTAGACGACCCTGCTGCCGTCCGCGTCGGTGACCGCCGTGACGTCGGCGAGGTGGGCGACCCGTTTGGCGAAGATGACCATCGCGGTGACCGAACCGACGACGACGCCGACCGCGAGGTTCTCGGTGGCGACCACGCAGACCACCGTGATGACCATGACCGTGATCTCACCGGCGGGCATCCGCTTGAGGGTCCTGGGCGCGATGGAGTGCCAGTCGAACGTCGCGAAGCACACCATGACCATCACCGCGACGAGGGCGGCCATCGGGATGTCGGAGACGACCGGCCCGAAGACGATGCACAGGACCATCAGGAACGTACCGGCGAGGAACGTGGACAGTCGGGTACGGGCGCCCGAGACCCGTACGTTGATCATGGTCTGGCCGATCATGGCGCACCCGCCCATGCCGCCGAAGAACCCGGTCACGATGTTGGCGATGCCCTGGCCGATGGACTCGCGGGTCTTGCTGGAACGGGTGTCGGTGATCTCGTCGACCAGCTTCGCCGTCATCAGCGACTCCATCAGGCCGACGAGCGCCATGGCCAGCGCGTACGGCGCGATCGTGATCAGCGTGTCCAGGGTGAGGGGCACGTCCGGCAGGCCGGGAACGGGCAGCGACGAGGGCAGCTCACCGTTGTCGCCGACCGTCGGGACCGCGATGCCGGCCGCGACGGTGATCACGGTCAGGATGATGATGGAGACCAGCGGGGCCGGGACCGCCTTGGTGATCCTCGGGAAGAACACCATCATCGCCAGCCCGGCGATGACCAGCGGATACACCGGCCAGGGGACATCGGTGATCTCGGAGATCTGCCCCATGAAGACCAGGATGGCCAGCGCGTTGACGAAGCCGACCATCACACTCCGGGGCACGAAACGCAGCAGCCTGGCGACTCCGAGCGCCCCGAGGACGACCTGGAAGACGCCGCCCAGGATGACGCCCGCGACCAGGTAGCCGAATCCGTGCTCGCGGTTGAGGGGGGCGATGACCAGCGCTACCGCTCCCGTCGCGGCGGAGATCATCGCGGGCCTGCCGCCGACGAAGGAGATGACGACAGCCATGGTGAACGAGGCGAACAGACCGACCGCGGGGTCGACACCCGCGATGATCGAGAAGGAGATCGCCTCGGGAATCAGCGCCAGGCCCACGACGAGGCCGGCCAGGGCCTCCGTCCGGAAGACCTTCGGGGACAGCCAGGACGGGCGGTGACCGCGCAGCAGGCCGGCCACGGAAAGCACGGAAGAGGGCAAGGGGAGCGACACCTGTCGTACTCGGGCACGCCCGGCAGCACCGTGGGACATGCGTGGACCGCGGAGCCGGGACGGCATTCCGCGGATCGTCCGCTGCGGCGGACGGAAGTCTCGGGGGCAGCAGCACCGAGGGCTGCTGTCAGGGCGGAGTTTCGCGGCGAGAGGCTTCGCCGGCCGCGGTCCGCAACTCCCCGGGCACCGGATCGCCGGGGGCATCGTCGGCCCCGTCCCGCGCCTGGGAGCTCAGCAACTCTACCGTTCCCGGCCGGTGTGCCCGAGTGGGTCATGGACCCGCCGGTGCGTCCCGGGCGCATTCCGAGCCCGCTGGAGGCGCCGGGTTCCCGCTGTCACGCCCCGTTCGGGGGGCGCTTCCTGGGTGTGATCCGCCCCCGCCCCTGACGAGGACCTCACCACAGCCCGAGCGCTCCGCCCCGCGGAACGGGCATGCGCCCGGCCGGGGCGTGGCGCGCCGTGTCGGCTCTTCCCGCGGGGATGGGCGAGCCGGGTGGGCACGAACCTTCGCGGCGGGCCAGGGACGCGTACACGAGCGCGATCAGTACCGGGACCTCGATCAGCGGGCCGACCACACCCGACAGTGCCTGCCCGGAGGTGACGCCGAAGGTGCGGTCGAGAACCTGATCGAGGAGATCGCCCCGGCCGGCACAGCGGGCGGAAGCAACTGCGGATGACGGGGCGGGTCGCCTGGCCCACCCCGCACAGGTCACGCCCTCATTCAGCCATTCATTGTCCGAAGGATGATCTCCAGCCACCCCTCCGGCTGTGCCGATGCAAGAGGCATCGACGTCGGAGGAGGCCCGGCATGGGCGACATTCTGCTGGCCCTGTCCATCCCGGTCCTGACCTTCGCCGGCGGCATCCACGCAGCCTGCGCCTGCTGGTGGCGGCGCAGGCGTCCGGCTCCGCCGTCCCCGTACACCCGTGACGCGGTCCGTCTCGCCGAACTGGAGCTGCTGACGCGGGCGGAGGACATCGTCGACCGCGCGTACGCCTCCCTCGGCCACCTCTACGTCAGCCCGCCCGGCATGCGGCCCCCGGCCGGAATGGTCGCAAGCGGCCGACCATGAGCGGCGCCCGCGGAGGGGGCCGGCGGTGTCACGGCCGGGGCGGGTACCAGCCCGGATCCCGGCCCGTCACAGCCAGTACCTGCTCGAAGGCTCCGGCCTCGGGCGGTACGGGGAACGGCTCGCCGAACACCTTCATCTCCCGGGCCTGCGGCGCCATCCCGGCCAGACCCGGTCCCAGCTCCCGCACCACGGCCGGGTCGGGCACGTAGTCCTGACCCGTCGCGCGCGACAGGTCCCAGGCGTGCACGGTCAGGTCCCCCAGCACCATGAGCCCCACCGTCCTGGCCGGGAGCCCCATGCTTCCGGCCACACCGTCCTCGGCGCCAGGCTCGTCCCAGGCCTTCACCAGCCGCGCCGTCTCGTCCCCGAACCTGCCGCGCCAGTCGCCCGTGACGACATCCGGCGTCCGGCTGAAGTCGACGGGCTCCCGGGCTGCCAGGGCGCGGAAATTGGCGACCACCAGGAACAGATGGTTCAGCAGGGCCCGCACGTCGTACTCGCTGCACGGCGTGGGGTCCGCCAGGTCCTCGTCACCGATCCCCCGCACGACGGGACGGGCCTGTGCGGCGGAGACGTCCAGGAGTTCACTGATCTTCTTCATGCTCCCGACGATCCCCCCGCCCGGGCACGCCCGTCTTGAAGAAACGCGACAGTCGCGCCGGGGCCCGCCATAGGATCCGGACCATGGCCGGTCCCGCACGCGACACACGGGGCATCGTCGACGCCCCCGACCTGTTCACCCGCGTGCAGTTCCGCCTGCGCGAACCCGCCCCACCGCTGCGCCCCTGGCTGGAGCACTACTGGCTGATCGACTGGGACCTCACCGAGCCGTACACCTCGCATGTGGTCCCCCACCCGTCGGTCCATCTCGTCCTCCAGCGACACGAGTACGGCAAGAGGACGGAACGGGCCGGTTTCGCCGAAGTCGTCGGCATCGTCCAGGGACTGTTCAGCCAACGGCTGGAGGGCCGGGGACGCGTCTGCGGCGTGAAGTTCCGGCCCGGCGGATTCCGGCCGTTCGCACCGGACCGACCCGTCTCGGCGTGGACCGGGCAGCGGCTCCCGGCGGAGGAGGTGCTCGCGGCACCGGCGGTCGGCGCCGTTCTCGATCCCTCCGAGGAGGACGTCCGGGTCGCGGCACTCGACGCGTACCTGCTGCCGCTCGTGCCCCCGCCGGACCCGCAGGCCGAGCGCGCGATGGCACTCGTCGAACTCGTGCGCACGGACCGCTCGCTGCTCCGCGTCGACGCGCTGGCCCGGGCCGAGGGCCTGTCGGCACGCTCTCTGCAGCGGCTCTTCTCCACGTACGTGGGTGTCGGGCCCAAGTGGGTCATCCTGCGGTACCGCATCCACGAAGCACTGCAGCGCGCCGAGACGGAACCGGAAACCGACTGGGCCGCGCTCGCCGCCGATCTCGGCTACAGCGACCAGGCGCACCTGGTCAGGGACTTCACCGCGACGGTGGGTGTGCCACCGACGGCTTTCGCACCTCACTGACGTCCGGCCCGGTGTCATGGCCGCGCACTACAGTCGCCTCCATGGAACGCACTGCACCGGTCCCCGCGCCCGTGCGGATCGAGCCCTGGTCGGACGACGACCTCGAGCTGCTCCGCCTGGCCAACGCCCCCGAACTGATGGACCACCTCGGCGGCCCCGAGACCCAGGAGCAGCTCGAAGCCCGCCACGAGCGGTATGCCGCGCTCAGCGCCGACCGGACAGGCAAGGGCCGCATGTTCCGGATCTCCCTGGCCGGTACGGGCGAGGGAGTGGGGACGATCGGCTTCTGGGAGACGACCTGGCAGGGCGAGCAGGTGTACGAGACGGGATGGGCGGTCCTCCACGGCTTCCAGGGGCTCGGCATCGCCACCACTGCCACGAACGCCGTTGCCGGACAGGCACGTGCCGAGCACAAGCACCGCTTCCTGCACGCCTTCCCGTCCGTCGCCAACGCGGCGTCGAACGCGGTGTGCCGCAAGGCGGGCTTCGTGCTCCTCGGCACGTGCGACCTGGAGTACCCGCCGGGCCGCCCGATGGTGGCCAACGACTGGCGGCTGGACCTGCACCCGGACCACTGAACGCGGCCACCCCTATCCGCGCCGTGGCCCCCTGACCCGGACCACTGACCGCGGCCACCCAAATCTGCGCCGTGCCCCCTGACCCGGACCACTGACCGCGGCGGCCCCGACCCCGGCCGTGGCGCCGCTTCCCCGGACCGCGGCCACCCCGACCCGCGGCGGCGCCCTCGACCCGCACCTGTCCCCGACCCGGATCCGCGCCCCGGAAACCTCTCGCTGCCGCGCCCCGCGCAATGGCATCCTGGCCAGGTGAACGGACCCGAGATCGCCCTTGAAGTAGCCCCGGAACTGCGGCTCTTCGTCGCCCACGAGCGCCGGCAGGGGCGCACCGGCGTCATCACCGACGGCTCCTCGACCCTGGGACACGTCGTGGAATCCCTCGGTATCCCGCTCACCGAGGCCGGGCAGCTCGTCGTCGACGGCCGCCCCGTGCCCGTCTCGCACATCCCCGGTCCGGGCGAGCTGGTCGAGGTGCGGGCCGTTCAACGCCCGCAGCAGGTCCCCGGCGCCCCGCTCCGCTTCCTGCTGGACGTCCATCTGGGCACGCTCGCACGCCGGTTGCGGCTCCTGGGTGTGGACGCGGCGTACGAGAGCAAGGACATCGGCGACCCGGCGCTGGCTGCCCTGTCGGCGAAGGAGCAGCGGGTGCTGCTCTCCCGCGACCGGGGGCTGCTCAGGCGGCGGGAGATCTGGGCGGGTGCGTACATCTACAGCGACCGCCCGGAGGAGCAGCTCCGCGACGTCCTGGGTCGTTTCGCCCCGGTGCTCGCGCCGTGGACCCGCTGCACCGCCTGCAACGGGCTGCTCGCGGCGGCCGACAAGGACTCCGTGAGTGCCCGTCTGGAACACGGCACTCAGGAGACCTACGACGTGTTCGCGCAGTGCACGGACTGCGGTCGGGTGTACTGGCGGGGCGCCCACCACGCCCGCCTGGAGGCCGTCGTGGCAGACGCCGTGCGTGAGTTCGGCGAGCTCCGCAACGAGGCGCCGACCGCGTAGCCGCCGGGCCCGGACACCACGGGCTGCCTCCGCCCGCGCACACCCGCCCGAGGCCACCGCCCCGGGTACGCCCGCCCCCGCCCCTAGGGCTGCTCGGCCGTCAGATAGCGCTGGACCGTCGGTGCGAGCCAGGAGATGATCTCCTGCCGGGACATCGAGACGGCGGGCCCGATGCGCAGGACGTACCGCGCGAGCGCCATCCCCAGGATCTGCGAGGCGACGAGCGCCGCACGGCGCGGCGCATCGGCCGGGTCGGGGCAGACGCCGGCCGCTACCGGCCCGAGCTGTTCGGCGAATACGGCCCGCATCCGCTCGGCTCCCGCTTCATTGGTGACACCCACCCTGAGCAGGCCCGTGAGCACGTCGTCCTGCTCCCAGCGGTCCAGGAAGTGCTCGACGAGGACCGCGCCGATGTGCTTTGCGGGCAGGGCGCCCAGACCGGGAATCCGCAGATCGATCTCCGACGCCGCGGCGAACAGCCCCTCCTTGGAGCCGTAGTACCGCATCACCATCGACGGGTCGATGCGCGCGTCGCGGGCTATGGCTCGGATGGTGGCGCGCTCGTACCCGTCGGCGGCGAATCGCTCGCGTGCCGCTTCGAGGATCGCCGCCTTGGTGGCGTCCGAGCGGCGAGGGGAGGAGGGGGCTTGCGCTGTCATGCCAACAATCGTAGGCCAACAAGCGTTGACACGCCACATCCACGCGTTCTATGTTTGCCAACAAGCGTTGACCCACAACCGTTGGCACTTGGCACGGGAGGCCGTCATGACCGGCACGTCCAGCACCGAATCCAGCACCTCCGCCACCCTCGACGTAGTCGTCGTGGGGGCAGGACCCACCGGCATGCTCCTGGCGGGCGACCTCGCCGCCCAAGGTCTGTCGGTCACCCTCGTCGAGCGCCGCCCGCAGGAGACGGGCAACATGACCCGCGCCTTCGCCGTCCACGCACGCACCCTCGAACTGCTCGGCACCCGGGGGCTCGCCGACGAACTGATCGCGACCGGCACCCTCCTCACCCGGATGCGGCTCTTCGGCAGGCTCTCGCTCGACCTGTCACGGCTGCGGACCCGTTACCCCTACCTCCTCATCACCCCGCAGTACGAGGTGGAACGCCTGTTGGAGCGCCGCGCACGCGAAGCGGGCGTGACCTTCCGGTACGGGACGGAGCTACTGGGCCTGAGCCAGTCCGCCGACCAGGACACGGTCACCGCCGCGATACGGGACACCGACGGGACCCGCTCCACCCTCGAAGCGAAATACCTCGTCGGCACCGACGGAGTCCGCAGCGCCGTCCGGCACGCCCTCGGGCTGCCCTTCCCCGGCGAATCCGTGATCAGGTCCATCGTCCTGGCCGACGTCCGCCTCGCGGAGGAACCCCCGAGCCTCCTCACCGTCAACGGGGTGGGGGACGCCTTCGCCTTCATCGCCCCCTTCGGCGACGGCTGGTACCGGGTCATGGGCTGGAACCGCACCCGGCAGGCCTCCGACAACGAGCCCGTGGAGCTCGACGAACTGCGCGAGACCGCCCGCCTCGCGTTCGGCACCGACTACGGGATGCACGACGCCCGCTGGATCTCGCGCTTCCACAGCGACGAACGCCAGGTGCCCGCCTACCGCACCGGCCGGGTCTTTCTGGCCGGCGACGCCGCCCACGTCCACTCCCCGGCCGGCGGACAGGGCATGAACACCGGGCTCCAGGACGCCGCGAACCTCTCCTGGAAGCTCGCCGCCGTCCTGCACGGGCACTCCGCCGACCCCGATGCGCTCCTCGACAGCTACCACGCCGAACGGCACCCGGTCGGCACGAAGGTCCTCCGCGCCAGCGGTTCGATCATCCGCCTCGCCATGGCCAGGACCCCGCTCCAGCGGGCCGTGCGCACCGGCGTCACCCGCCTGCTGTCCACCGTGCGACCGGCCTCGGACAAGGCGATCGGGATGATCACCGGCATCGGAATCTCCTATCCCGCGCCTCGGGGCAGTCACCGCCTCACGGGCACCCGCGCCCCCGACCTGAAGCTTGCCGAAGGCCGGCTCCACGACCTCCTGAGCGACGGCGCCTTCACCCTGATCACACCCCCGGACGCCCCTGCGCCGGCGACCCCGGCCCCGCTCGTCCACGCGCACTGGACCGGAGACCGCACCATGACACTGCTCGTCCGCCCAGACGGATACATCGCCTGGGCCGGCGAACACCCCGACCCCGAGGCGCTGCGCCACGCGATAGCCCGATGACCGCCGGAGGACGGAGGGCGGCGTGCGGCACCTCGTCGCGGCCCACGGCGGACCGGTCCCGCACAGCACCGTCCGGCCGCCGTGAAACGCTGCTCCCATGCTGATCGCCCGTTCCGTCGCGCTCTTCGCCGTCGCCGCGCTCTTCGAGATCGGTGGCGCCTGGCTCGTCTGGCAGGGGGTGCGCGAGCACCGCGGCTGGATCTGGATCGGCGCGGGCGTCATCGCCCTCGGCGCCTACGGTTTCGTGGCGACGCTCCAGCCGGACGGGGAGTTCGGGCGCATCCTCGCCGCGTACGGCGGGGTGTTCGTCGCCGGTTCGATCGCCTGGGGCATGGTCGCCGACGGCTACCGACCCGACCGCTGGGACGTGATCGGCGCGCTGGTCTGCCTGGCCGGCATGGCGTTGATCATGTACGCACCCCGCAACCCCTGAATCCGCGCTCCGGCCGACTGCCTATTCTTGGCCGTACCGATCAACTGTCCGAGGAGTTCGCCATGGCCGCCACCCCCATCGCCGTCATCACCGGCGCGAGCAGCGGCATCGGCGCCGCGACCGCCCGGCAGCTGGCCGCCGCCGGATACCGCGTCGTGCTCACCGCCCGCCGCAAGGACCGCATAGAGGCGCTCGCCGCCGAGCTGACCGAGGCGGGCCACCAGGCAACGGCCTACGCCCTGGACGTCACCGACCGCACCGCGGTCGACGAGTTCGCCACCGCGTTCCGCTCCCTCGCCGTCCTCGTCAACAACGCGGGCGGCGCCCTCGGCGCCGACCCCGTCGCGACCGGCGACCCCGCCGACTGGCGCCAGATGTACGAGACGAATGTCATCGGCACCCTGAACGTCACCCAGGCCCTGCTCCCCGCCCTCACCGCGAGCGGCGACGGCACGGTCGTGATCCTCTCCTCCACGGCCGCGCTCTCCTCGTACGAGGGCGGCGGCGGTTACGTCGCGGCCAAGCACGGCGAGCACGTCCTGGCCGAGACCCTTCGCCTGGAGATCGTCGGCACCCCGGTCCGCGTCATCGAGGTCGCGCCCGGCATGGTCAAGACCGAGGAGTTCGCCACCACCCGCTTCCGCGGTGACACGGAGAAGGCGGCCAAGGTCTACGCGGGCGTCGACGCCCCGCTCACCGCCGACGACGTGGCCGACACGATCACCTGGGCCATCACCCGCCCCAGCCACGTCAACATCGACCTCCTGGTGGTACGCCCCCGCGCCCAGGCCTCCAACTCCAAGGTCCACCGCACGCTCTGAGGACAGCGAGCGGCAGCGGCGGCGTGCGCCGGGGCGAGCCGCGCCGGCGGGTGCCGGGACAGGCGCCGGGACGAACAGCACGCCCGCACAGCTGAGCCCCCGGACCGCCGCTGGGCGGCACGGGGGCTCCGTCTGCGGTCAGGGATCCGGACTCAGCCCTTCACGCACACGACCTGCTTCAGTTTCGCGACGACCTCGACGAGGTCGCGCTGCTGCTCGATGACCTGCTCGATCGGCTTGTACGCGGCCGGGATCTCGTCCACGACGCCGGAGTCCTTCCGGCACTCCACGCCCCGCGTCTGGTCCTCCAGGTCCTTCGTCGAGAAGCGGCGCTTCGCGGCGTTCCTGCTCATCCGCCGCCCGGCGCCGTGCGAGGCGGAGTTGAACGACTTCTCGTTCCCCAGCCCCTTCACGATGTACGAACCCGTACCCATGGACCCCGGGATGATCCCGAAGTCACCGGAACCGGCACGGATCGCGCCCTTCCGCGTAACCAGCAGGTCCATACCCTCGTACCGCTCCTCCGCCACGTAGTTGTGGTGACAGGAAATGACCGGTTCGAAGCTGACCTTCGCCTTCTTGAATTCCTTCCGGACCACGTCCTGGAAGAGCCCCATCATGATCGCTCGGTTGAACTTCGCGTACTCCTGCGCCCAGAACAGATCGTTGCGGTACGCCGCCATCTGCGGGGTGTCCGCGATGAAAACTGCCAGGTCACGGTCGATGATGCCCTGGTTGTGCGGAAGCTTCTGCGCCTGCCCGATGTGGAAGTCGGCAAGCTCCTTGCCGATGTTCCGGGATCCGGAGTGCAGCATCAGCCATACCGATCCCTCCTCGTCGAGACAGAACTCGATGAAGTGGTTCCCGCTACCGAGTGTTCCCATCTGCTTTGTGGCGCGGTCCTGCCTGAATTTGACCGCGTCGGCGATCCCGTCGAAGCGCGACCAGAAGTCGTCCCAGCCCGCCGTCGGGAATCCGTGCAGCTTTCCCGGGTCCACGATGCTGTCGTGCATCCCACGGCCGACCGGGATCGCCTGCTCGATCTTCGACCGCAGCCGCGACAGGTCCCCCGGCAGGTCGTTGGCCGTGAGCGAGGTCTTCACCGCGGACATTCCGCAGCCGATGTCCACGCCCACCGCGGCCGGGCAGACCGCGCCGTGCATCGCGATCACCGAGCCGACGGTCGCGCCCTTGCCGAAGTGGACGTCCGGCATGACGGCCAGACCCTTGATCCACGGCAGCGTGGCCACGTTCCGCAGCTGCTGCATCGCGACGTCCTCGACCGAAGCCGGGTCGGCCCACATACGGATGGGAACCTTCGCACCCGGCACCTCTACATACGACATAACCCCTCAATTCCCCCGAAAAAGATTCAAAGCGCAAAACCGGTGCCGAGGTCGGCAAACAGGTCGGCCGACCGGCATTCACAGCGGCGCGTGCGATACACATTGTGTCCACCGGCCGCCATCGAGCGGCAACCTGTTTTCCGTACCGAAGGGAGCCTGGGACCGTGCGACACATGGCGTACGTACCCGGCGTCGCGCTTCTCGCAGCGCTCGTCGCCGGCTGCAGCGCCGGCTCCGGCGCCGACGACCCCGCCGCCGACAGCAAGCCCGGCAGCCCGACGGTCTCGGCCGCGCCCCCGGGCAAGTACCGGACGCTGCCCGAATCCTGCCGCGCGGTGCCGCGTTCCACCCTCAAGGACCTGCTGCCGGGCGCCGCCGAGCTGCCCGGGGAGCAGCAGGACAAGGTGTACGAGGGCACGGCCTCCGTCACCTTCGACACCGACCGCAAGGTCGGCTGCCGCTGGAAGTCCGACGCCCCTGACGCGTCCCGGAATCTGTCCATCGACTTCGAGCGCGTCGTGTCGTACGACCCCGCGGTGAGCGACGACGACCGGGCCCAGGACGTGTACACGAAGAAGGAGGGAGCCGCCGGACTGTCGGGCGGGCCGAGCAGTTCCGTGTCCGGGACGCCCACGGGGTCGCCCAGCGGGAAGCCCAGCGCCTCCCCCTCCGGCACCCCCGGCGGGTCGGCCTCCGGCACACCCACGACCCCGTCCGCCCCCTCCACCGGCTCCGACGAGGACCTGCGGCCACGGCTGCTCGACGGCCTCGGCGACGCCGCGTTCCTGGACGATGTGCTCACCAGGGCAGGTTCCACCGCACAGCACCGCACCGTGAGCGTGGTATTCCGCACATCGAACGTCATAGTGACCATCGAGTACACCGAGCAGTCCGCCCTCGTCACCGAGGTTCCCGACAGCAAGGAACTCCAGGAGAAGGCGCAGGCCCTGGCCCGGAAGCTTGCCGAGACGCTCAGCGATTAGCCCGGGTCCGGTGGCCCCGCCGGGGCCGTACGGTGCTCCCCCGGGACATACGACCGAGGCGGCATCCGGCCGCCGTCCGTCGTACCGTGGCCCTTCGGTACGACGGCCGGCCAGGCCGACGTACCCGCCCGCCCGACCATCCGCACGACCGAGACCGCCGTGCCGTCCGAGTGAAGGAACCATGCACCGATCCGCCCCGCGACTGTCCCGCATACTCGTCTGCGCCGCTGTTCCGGTGATGCTCGTCGTCGCCGGCTGCTCGTCGGACTCCGACGACACGAAGGGCTCGGGCTCCTCCACCTCCCCGGGTGCGAAGAAGTCGCAGCCGGGCGTCGAGCCTGCGAAGTTCGCCGCGCTGCCCGACGCCTGCGCGTCGATCGGCAGGAAGACGATCGAGAGCCTGGTTCCGAAGACGAAGAACAAGGGCGGCACGCCGGGCCGTTCCAGCGACACCGCGACCCGCGGCAGCTGCTCCTGGAACGGCCTGGACGACAACGGCGTCAAGGGTTCGCAGTACCGCTGGCTCGACGTCGGCTTCACCCGCTTCGAGTCGGACGACGCCCTCGGCAGCGGTGCCAAGCGGGCGACGGACGACTACACGAAGCAGATCGCCAAGGCGCAGGCGACCGAGGGCGCCCAGAAGGTCGCTGCCGCGCCCGCCGCCGGCATCGGCGAGCAGGCGACCGCCGTCACCTATGACCTCACCAAGACGAGTGAGGACTTCAAGTACGCGACGATCGTGGCCCGTACGGGCAACGTCGTCGTCACCCTCACCTACAACGGTGCGGGCTATGCGGGCGCCAAGGCACCCTCCGCCGCCGACATCCTCAAGGACGCCCAGGCGGCGGCCAAGGAGGCTGTCGCCGCGGTCGCCGCCGAAAAGGGCGACGCCGCCGCGACGGCGAAGCCCTCGGCCGAGCCGTCCGCCAAGGGCTCCGCCAAGCCGTCCGCCAAGCCGTCCGCCAAGGCCTCGGCCAAGACGTCCGCCAAGGCCTCCCGGTAGTCCTCCGGGTCGGCCGACACCACCTCGTGACCCAAGCCCGGCAGGGACACGAACACACCTGCCCAGAGGCGTCCTTGCCCCGCCCGGTCCTCCCCCGAGGACCGGGCTTCGCACCCTCCCCGCGCAACATCACTCGCACGCATGTGCCAGGCTGTGCCCGCGCCGGATACCGAAGCAGGGCCGGTCCATCGAAGTCGGGAGGGGAACGCGGGTGGCCGCAATGCAGCTGACACGCACGCACCGCGTACTCATCGGGGTTGTCGTCGCCGGTGCTGTACTCATTGCCGCGATCGGGTTCGCAGGCTCCTACGCCGCGGTGCGCGAGCTCGCGGAGGAGAAGGGCTTCGGCCGGTTCTCGATCGTCTTCCCGATCGGCATCGACGCGGGCATCTGCGTCCTGCTGGCGCTGGACCTGCTGCTGACCTGGATGCGCATCCCGTTCCCGCTGCTGCGCCAGACCGCGTGGCTGCTGACGGCGGCGACCATCGCGTTCAACGGTGCCGCCGCGTGGCCCGACCCGCTGGGCACCGGGATGCACGCGGTGATCCCGATCCTGTTCGTCGTCTCCGTCGAGGCCGCCCGGCACGCCGTGGGCCGGATCGCGGACATCACGGCCGACAAGCACATGGAGGGCGTGCGCCTCACCCGCTGGCTGCTCTCCCCCGTACCCACGTTCAAGCTGTGGCGCCGGATGAAGCTGTGGGAGCTGCGCAGTTACGAGCAGGTCATCAAGCTCGAACAGGACCGGCTGATCTACCAGGCCCGTCTGCAGGCCCGGTTCGGCCGCAACTGGCGCCGCAAGGCACCCATCGAGTCGATGATGCCGCTGCGTCTGGCGAAGTACGGTGTCCCGCTCGCCGAGACCGCCCCGGCCGGCCTCGCCGCCGCGGGCATCGAGCCGGCCCTGCTGCCTCCGGCCCCCGCCCCGGCAGCCGCCCCGGCAGCCGTCGAGGCGGGGCATCAGCCCCAGCTCGCCTACGCTCCGCAGGAGCCGGAGCAGCAGCCCGCCGCGCCCCAGCAGCAGCACCCTCAGCAACACCCGGAGCAGCAGCCCGATGAGCAGGGCGAGTGGCCTGCGGAGGGCCCCGGCTCGCACGACAGTCCTTGGTTCGCGGCGCCGCAGGAGCCGTACGAGGGCACGTACAACCCCACGTACGTCGAGGGCCTGGAGCCCTCCCCGGTCATGATCCCCTCGGGTCCCGGTGGCCGGACCCGCCCACTGGGCAACGTGGGGACCATCGGCGCGTTCCCGCACCCGCGCAGCGCGGAACCGCAGCCCGGTGAGGAGCAGCCCGCCCCCCACCAGGAGCAGCAGACAGTTCGTCCCGAGGCCCCGGTGGCCCGGCGCGCACCGCAGGAGCCCCTCGGTGAGGCTCCGGAGGCCGACCCGGCCGAATGGGCCGAGGCAGAGATCGAGTTCAGTGAGATCGCGTACGACGTGTTCACCGCGTACACGCATCAGCACCAGGACTACCCGAGCGCCGAGGTGCTCGACATCCACCTCTCGGACGGCCACAACGTCCGTCATCCGCGCAGCGCGGCCCTGCTCCGCCGGCTGCTGCCCGGCTTCAAGCAGCGCTTCGACAACGAGATGGCCGCGGACCACATCGCGTAGACAGCGGCGGCGGAAGACGGAACGGGCGGGCCGCTGAGCGGCCCGCCCGTCCTCACATCCGCGGTGCTACGCGCCGAGCAGCGTCCGCACCCGGTCCGCCCCGACCGCGAGGAGCAGCGTGGGCAGCCGCGGCCCGGTGTCCCGGCCGACGAGCAGCCGGTACAGCAGCGCGAAGAAGGAGCGCTGGGCCACCTTCAGTTCGGGCGTCGGCTTGGCGTCCGGCGCCAGGCCCTCCAGCACCTTCGGGACTCCGTAGACGAGCGTCGTCAGCCCGTCCAGCGACCAGTGCGAGTCGAGCCCTTCGAGCAGCAGCCGCAGCGACTCGCGGCCCTGCTCGTCCAGGGAGCCCAGAAGCTCCTTGTCCGGCTCGTCCCGGACGATGGTGCGGGCCTCGGCCGGCACCTGGGTGGTGATCCAGTTCTCGGCGCGGTCGAGCCGGGGCCGCGCCTCGTCGAGCGAGGTCAGCGGGTTCTCGGGGTCGAGCTCGCTGAGGATGCGCAGCGTCTGGTCCTGCGCACCGGCGGTGATGTCGGCGACCGAGGCGAGGGTGCGGTACGGCAGCGGGCGGGGGGTGCCGGGCAGGTCCCCGGCGGCCGTACCGACGGCCCGCGCGTAGGCGGCGGCGTCGGCCGGCAGCACCGTGCCGTCGGCCACCTTGCGGGCCAGCGAGTCCCACTCGTCGTAGAGCCGCTGGATCTCCTGGTCGAAGGCGATCTTGAAGGACTGGTTGGGCCTGCGGCGGGCGTACAGCCAGCGCAGGAGCGGCGCCTCCATGATCTTCAGCGCGTCGGCCGGGGTCGGCACGCCGCCCTTGCTGGAGGACATCTTCGCCATGCCGGAGATGCCGACGAACGCGTACATCGGGCCGATCGGCTGGACGCCGTCGAAGATCTCGCGCACGATCTGGCCGCCGACGACGAAGGAGGAGCCGGGCGAGGAGTGGTCCACGCCGCTGGGCTCGAAGATCACGCCCTCGTAGGCCCAGCGCATCGGCCAGTCGACCTTCCAGACCAGCTTGCCGCGGTTGAACTCGTTCAGCCGGACCGTTTCGGCGAAGCCGCAGGCCGAGCAGGTGTAGTTCAGCTCGGTCGAGTCGTCGTCGTAGGAGGTGACGACGGTGAGGTCCTTCTCGCAGTTGCCGCAGTAGGGCTTGTACGGGAAGTAGCCGGCGGTATTGCCGCTGCCGTCGTCCTCGTCCGCCGCGCCGGAGCCCTCGGCGGCCTCCAGCTCGGCCTCGTCGACCTTCTTCTGCTGCGGCTTCTTGCCGCCCGTGGCACCGTCCTTCTTGGTCCGGTAGCGGTCCAGGACGGCGTCGATGTCGCCACGGTGCTTCATCGCGTGCAGGATCTGCTCGCGGTACGTGCCGGCCTGGTACTGCTCGGTCTGGCTGATGCCGTCGTACTCGACGCCGAGCTCGTCCAGCGCCTGGGTCATGGCGGCCTTGAAGTGCTCGGCCCAGTTCGGGTACGCGGACCCGGCGGGGGCGGGCACCGAGGTCAGCGGCTTGCCGATGTGCTCGGCCCAGGACGCGTCGACGCCCGCGACCCCGTTCGGGACCTTGCGGTAGCGGTCGTAGTCGTCCCAGGAGATCAGATGCCGCACGGTGTGGCCGCGGCGGCGGATCTCGTCGGCGACGAGGTGCGGGGTCATGACCTCGCGGAGGTTGCCCAGGTGGATCGGGCCGGACGGGGAGAGGCCGGACGCGACGACGACCGGTTTGCCAGGCGCACGTCGCTCCGATTCGGCGATGACATCGTCCGCGAAGCGGGAGACCCAGTCGGTCTCGGTGCTGCTCTGACTCGAAGCCACGGTCGGCACGTCCTTCTCTCGTGTAGGACTCGTAGGGGCGACCCCTCGCAGGGGCAGCCCCCATTCTCCCAGCTACCGCCCACAGCGCGAAAACGGCTTTACGCCCCGTGGGATACTTGGGTGATCTCTTGTTCCTCTACGGAAACGGCAGCCGGCTCATGGCTTCGGTCAATTCCCTCGCTTCCACGCTCCAGCAGCAGCTGACGGACGCCCTGACGGCAGCTCTGCCGGAGGCCGGCACCGCGGACCCGCTGCTGCGCCGAAGCGACCGGGCCGACTTCCAGGCCAACGGGATCCTGGCCCTCGCCAAGAAGCTCAAGGGCAACCCGCGCGAGCTGGCCTCCCAGGTCACGGCGGCCCTCCCGACGGGCGATCTGATCAAGGACATCGAGGTGTCCGGCCCCGGCTTCCTGAACGTCACGCTCACCGACGGGGCGATCATCCGGACGCTCGCCGCGCGCGCCGCCGACGGAGACCGTCTCGGTGTCCCGCTGAAGGCCGCCCCCGGCACAACCGTGATCGACTACGCCCAGCCGAACGTGGCCAAGGAGATGCACGTCGGCCACCTGCGGTCGGCGGTCATCGGTGACGCGATGGTCCAGATCCTCGAATTCACCGGCGAGAACGTCGTCCGGCGCCACCACATCGGCGACTGGGGCACCCAGTTCGGCATGCTCATCCAGTACCTCTTCGAGCACCCGGACGAGCTGAGGCACGAGGGCGGCCAGGCGGACGGCGAGGCGGCCATGTCGTCACTGAACCGCGTCTACAAGGCGTCGCGGGTCCTCTTCGACTCCGACGAGGAGTTCAAGGCCCGCTCCCGTGACCGGGTGGTGGCCCTCCAGGCCGGCGACCCGGAGACGCTGGCGCACTGGCAGCGGTTCGTCGACGAGTCGAAGATCTACTTCTACTCCGTCTTCAACAAGCTCGACATGGAGATCCGCGACCCCGACATCGTCGGTGAGTCCGGCTACAACGACATGCTCGAGGAGACCTGCCGGATCCTGGAGGAGACGGGTGTCGCCGTCCGCTCCGAGGGTGCGCTGTGCGTGTTCTTCGACGATGTGAAGGGCCCGGACGGCAATCCCGTCCCGCTGATCGTCAAGAAGACGAACGGCGGTTACGGCTATGCGGCGACCGATCTCTCCGCGATCCGCGACCGGGTGCAGAACCTCAAGGCGGACACCCTGGTCTACGTGGTGGACGCCCGTCAGTCCCTGCACTTCAAGATGGTCTTCGAGACGGCCCGCCGGGCGGGCTGGCTGAACGAGGACGTCCATGCGCACCAGTTGGCGTTCGGCACGGTCCTGGGCAAGGACGGCAAGCCGTTCAAGACCCGTGAGGGCACGACGGTGCGGCTGGAGGACCTGCTGGACGAGGCCGTCGAGCGGGCCACCGCCGTGGTGCGCGAGAAGGCCGTGAAGGTGGGCCTGTCCGAGGACGAGATCGTCGAGAACGGCCGGTACGTGGGTGTCGGCGCCGTGAAGTACGCGGACCTGTCGACGTCGGCGGTGCGGGACTACAAGTTCGACCTGGACCAGATGGTGTCGCTGAACGGCGACACGTCGGTGTACCTCCAGTACGCGTACGCCCGTAGCCGCTCGATCCTGCGCAAGGCGGGGGACGCGAAGCCCGTCGCGCACCCGGAGCTGGAACTGGCTCCGGCCGAGCGGGCGCTGGGCCTGCACCTGGACCAGTTCGGCGAGGTCCTGGCCGAGGTGGCGTCGGAGTGCGAGCCGCACAAACTGGCCGCGTACCTGTACCAGCTCGCCTCGCACCTCACCACGTTCTACGACCAGTGCCATGTGCTGAGCGACGAGAACCCGGCGGAGGTCGTCGAGAACCGGCTGTTCCTCGTCGACCTGACGGCCCGGACCCTGCACCAGGGAATGCGGCTGCTGGGCATCCGGACGCCCGAGCGCCTCTGACCGTAACTGCCGGGGCTGCCCGGGGCTCACGCCCCGGGCAGCCCCCTGTCATGTCCCGTCAGCTCCCCTCACCTGCCCCGGAGCACGCTCCTCGGGCACGGTGCCCGCACTTCGGTGTGCATTGCGGGCGCCGTCCACCCGATGCGTGACCTGCACCACATTCGAAGCGAACCCCCTCTTCCCCCGGCATTGCGTGATTGATTCGCAACAGCCGTGACTGGCGAATTGAGTACGGGGGAAACATGAACAGGGCTCACATAAGAACGGCCGCCGCGCCGCCCGAAATAGTGTTACCGACGGACGCACCACGGATTCACCGCGGGGCCGCGCAACACTCCAGGACGGGAACACGGGGAGGCCACGGGACGGCCGCGCCGGCGCCATTTGTCGCCATCCGCGCACCATACGCCGCGAATCCACTTGCCGGAAACCCGCTCGGCTTTTAAGGGCGCAGTTGCTCGAGCACCATGGCATTCCGGCCGAAGATTTCATACTTACTCCGGAGTAGCGCCCGCCGTACTGGGCGGTAGATCGTCAGGTCGCCGTATCGTGGGACCACAGGACTGACTCAGGAAATACAGCAGAACACGGTGTGAGGCACCCGTATTCCTGTCCGTTGCGCTGATCCCGGCGAGACTCCCGGGATCGCGCACCGGCGGAACAACGGGTGCGGGGGTAGTGAGCGGCAGGCCGGGCGGCCCTGCCGGGCAAGAGGATCAATTGCTTCCACCGTTCGGGAGGCAAGGGGGATACGTGGAGAAGCGGCTGACCTTCAAGGTGTTGGGGCCCCTGGAAGTGACCTCCGGGGCCGCGCAGGTACCGGTGGGAGGGCCACGGCACCGGACCATTCTTGTCGTGCTGCTGCTCAGCCCGGGCAGGATCGTGCCGGTCGACACCCTGATCGAGGCCGTGTGGGGCAACCACCCGCCGGCCACCGCCCGTACCCAGGTCTCCATCTGTATCGCCGCGCTGCGCAAGACGTTCAAGGCCGCCGGTTTCCCCGGCGAGGTCATCGTCACCGCCCATCCCGGCTATCTCCTCCAGGTCGGCATGCACCAGCTCGATTCGGAGGAGTTCTCCGCACTGGTCTCGGCGGCCGAGCTCGCGGTCAGGAACAACAAGTTCGCCGAGGCCGCCCGTTGCTATGCGGACGCGCTGAAACTGTGGCGCGGCCGACCACTTGCGGGGGTGACGGGCCGGCTGGTGGAGGACGAGGCGCAGCGGCTCGAGGAACTGCGGCTCGACACCTACGAGAACGCCACGGCCGTGCACCTGCAGCTCGGCGACCACCAGAAGATCCTTCCCGATCTGGCGGCGATGGTCCGCGAGCATCCGCTGCGCGAGCGGGCGCGGCATCAGCTGATCACCGCCCAGTACCACTCGGGCCGGCGGGCCGAGGCCCTGGAGACCTTCCGGGACGGGCGCCGCTGGCTCATCGACGAACTCGGCCTGGAACCGGGCCCGGCCCTGTCCGAGCTGCACAACGCGATCCTGCAGGACGAACCCTCGCTGACCGCACGCGGCCCCGAGGGCGCGGGTGGCGAACCGCTGTTGCTGTCGAAGCACGTCGGCGACCCGCTGGAACTGCCTCCCGACGTATCGGGGCTGGCCGGCCGCAAGGAGGAGCTGGCCCAGCTCGACGAACTCCTCGAACTCGGCGCGGTGGCACACGGCCCGGCCACGGGACTGATCACCGGTGTCGGCGGGGTCGGCAAGACGTGCCTGGCGGTCCGCTGGGCGCACAGCGTCTCCGACCGCTTCCCCGACGGCCAGCTCTTCGCCGACCTCCGCGGCTACGACGAGCATCTGGAGCCCACCACGGCGGGTGAGATCCTCGGGCGGTTCCTGCGCTCGCTCTCGGTGCCCATCGGGCAGATCCCGGCCGAACCCGAGGAGCGCGCCGCCCTGTACCGCAGCCTGCTCGCCGACCGCCGGGTCCTGGTGGTGCTGGACAACGTGCGGACCTTCGCCCAGGTGCGTCCGCTGCTGCCGAGCAGCGGAGGCTGCTGCGTCCTGGTCACCAGCCGGGAGCAGCTGTCCGAGATGGTCGCCTGGCCGCCGCAAGCCTGGGTGCGGCTCGGCCGGCTGTCACCGTACGAGGCGGTCGAGCTCCTCGGAAAGATCGTCGGCGAGGACCGCATCGCCGCCGACCCGCCGTCCGCCGCCCGGCTCGTGGAGCTGTGCGACCTGTTGCCGCTCGCCCTGCGGATCGCCGGGGCGCGGCTGGCCTCCAAACCGCACTGGACGGTGTCGCGCCTGGTGCGCCGGCTGAGTGACGAACGGCTGCGGCTGGACGAGCTCAGCTCGGGAGAGTCGCAGGTGCGCGCCAGTTTCACCCTGACGTACCGCGGTCTCTCCGCGCCGACGGCGCTGCTGTACCGGAGCCTGGGACTGCTCGATGTGCCCGATTTCGGCTCCTGGGTCGCCGCCGCGCTCCTGGACACCGACCTGCTGACCGGGGAGCGGCTCATCGAGCAACTGGTCGACGCCCAGTTCCTGGACGTGGTCGGCCTGGACGCGACCGGGCATCCCCGCTACCGGTTCCAGAACCTGCTGCGGCTGTTCGCCCGGGAACGCGCCGAGGCGGAAGAGACCCCCGAGGAACGGCAGGCCGCACGGCAACGCGCCTTCCGGGCCTACCTCTCGCTCGCCGAACAGGCTCACCGGCGCGCCTACGGGGGCGACTTCAGCATCATCCACAGTTCGGTGCCCCGCCATCCGCTGCCCGACGAGCTCGGTGCCGGGCTGCTCACCGCTCCGCTCGACTGGCTGGAGACCGAGCGGCTCTCCCTGGTCGCGGTGGTCGACCAGGCCGCCGCGCTTGGTATGGACGAGCTCGCCTGGGATCTCACGATGTCCATCGTGGTGCTCTTCGAGACCCGCAACTACCTCGACGACTGGCGCGAGTGCAGCGAGCGGGCGCTCGCCGCGACGAGAGCGGCCGGCAACGCCCGTGGCCAGGCCGCGATGCTGCACAGTCTCGGCGCCCTGGAGATGCGGCAGCGCAACTTCGGTGAGGCGTACGCGTCCTTCACCGAGGCTCTCGCGCTCCATGACCGGGCGGGCGAGGAGCACGGACACGCCCTCGTACTGCGCAACATGGCCATGATCGACGAGATGCGCGGGGATCTGGAGACCGCCATGGACCGCAGTGCGCAGGCCCTGGCGACGTTTCGGGCGGTCGGCGACCTCTCCTCGGAGGCCCATGTCCTGAACAACATGGCGCAGATCGAGCTGGACCGCGGCCGTACGGATTCGGCGCAGCGGCTGAGCCTCGAGTCCCTGGGGGTCTCCACGGCGATCGGTGAGGGCGGGGCCCGCAGCCTGGCGCTCGGGACCCACCGGCTGGCCCGGGTGTACCTCGCGCAGAACGAGTACGGCCTGGCCGAGGAAGCGTTCCTGCGGATGATCAGGATCGTCCGGGCCAAGGCCGACATGTTCGGTCTGGCCCATGGACTCCTGGGGCTGGGCGAGGCCAGGCTGGGCGCGCGGAGCTGGGCGCAGGCCAGGGGAACCCTGCTGCATGCCCTGGAAATCGTCGGACTGGTCGACAGCGCTCTGGTTGAGGGAAAAATCAAACTGGCCCTCGGTGAGGCGTGCTGGAAATGCGGTGAGCACTCCGCCGCCCGGCAGTATTTCGCCGACGCCAGGGACGACTTCACCCGGATCGGTGTCGAGACGTGGAGGGAGCGGGCGCATCTGGCACTTGCCGGAACGCTACCCCGGGACGAGACGTCGGAAATCCCCTGACGGTTCCACAATCCGCTACTGGATCCACCACTCGCCTGCACACTGAATCCGGCCGCCGGAATGCCGGAATCCCTTTCCGCGATATCTGCCGCCCGGAAAACCGAAAACGGAGCGATAATGAGCCGAAACCCTTGTGCCATACCGTTCATCGCATAGCAGGTTGACGACATGGGGGAAGAAATGCAGAACGTCCGTAACACCATCGCCACCGTCACGGTCACCACCGTTCTCGTGGGGCTGTGCGCATTCGTGGGCGCCGGATCCGCGGCTGCCGCGCAGTCCGCCGGCAACGGGCTCGGCGTGTCGGCCGCCGGTATCCCCGCCCAGGCTGCCGACGGCACGAATGACGAGAGCTGGCACTGAGCATCCGCGGGCCGGAGCGGTACGCCCGGCCCGCGCAGGTGAACAGCGGGCGCCGGAGCACCGGCGCCCGCTCCGTGTGTCCGCTCCCGGAGACCACTCCCGCCGCCCTTCCCACGCCCGTTCTCCGGCGGCCCGGGCGGCCGGACGGCAAAAAAATATATCCGCGATATACGGGGACGGTACGGTCCGCGCCACGCAGTCAGCAGTCGAAATGACAGAGAGTGCCCATGGCGCCCCCTTACAACATGTTCGAGAACAGCGGCGGCCGCGGGGCTGAGGACAGCTCCGCGGCCGTGTTCCGCGCGCTCCGCGCCGGTGGGGACACGCATGTCTGGTGGTGGCGCCAGCCGTTGCGCACCGACCCCGCCGATCTCGCTCTGCTCAACACCGAGGAGTTCCGGCAGGCCCTGTGCCTCCACTCGGAGCGGGATGCCGCGGCGTACGTCCACACGAGGGCGACGGCCCGCCGGGCCATCGGCGAGCTCCTCGACGTCGTACCCGAGGACGTCGACATCGAGAAGCCGCTGTGTCCCGCCTGTGGGGACCCCGGGCACGGGCCCACGCGTCTGAGCAGCCCCGAAGTGCCCCTGGCCATCAGCCTGGCACGTACCGGCGGTCACACCGTCCTCGCGGTGGGGACCGGAGCCACGATCGGCGTGGCCGCGGAGCGCCTGCGGCCCGTGCGCCAGGACGTACTGACCGAGTCGTGGCTCACCGCCGACGAGGCGCTCCATCTGCTGGGGCTACCGCGGGGCGCCGTCCGGGACGAGGTCTTCTACCGATGTTGGACCCGGAAGGAGGCCGTCCTCAAGGCGTTGGGGCACGTACCGGACGGAATCCGGCCGGACCAGATCGAGTCCTACCCGGCCACGACGGACACCGTGTTGATGCACTGCCCCGGCACCCCCGACGAACAGCACCCCGACGGTCGGACCGCCTGGGTCGTACGGGATCTCGCGCTCTTCGGACGCGCGGCCGCGGCTGTCGCCCAGCCTGCCGAGACCGAGCCGGCCTGCGGCCCGGTACGGACGCACCTGCCCGACGGCGGGACGCGCCCCCTTCCCGGCGCGCCGTGACACCGCACGCACCGTGACGGACACCGCACGGACAGCGACACCGCACGCTCAGCGGGCTGCGGTGGCTTCGGGCTGTCCGCGGTGCGCCGTCTCCTTCAGCAATCCGGCGAGGAGCAGCACCAGTTCGTGGAAGCGGTAGAGCGGCCTGCCCTGGCGGTCGACACCGCAGATGTCGAGCAGCGCACCGTCCACCAGCTGTTCCAGGCGCTGCTCCGCAGCAGACTCCCGGGTCCCCAGACACGTGGCCGCCCGCTGCGCCGGGAACGAATCCACGCCGATGTCTGCCAGCTGGATCAGCGTGGCCCGTGCCTGGTCCGGTTCGGGCAGCTGCCGCAGTGCCGGCATCAGCGCACCGACCACGTCGATCCCGCCGAAGGACAGCTCGCGGAGCCGGGTCTCCGGATCCGCCAGCCGGTCGGCGAGCCGTGCGACGGGCCAGTAGGGGCGCGCCGCGAGCCTGCAGCCGGTGATGCGGAGCGCGAGCGGCAGTCCCGCACAGTAGGCGAGCACATCGTCCGTCGCGTCGGGTTCGGCAAGCAGCCGTGCGCGGCCTGCGGACGCGGCCAGCAGGTCGAATGCGGCGCCGTCGCCGAACGGGGCGAGCGCGGTCGTTCTCGCGCCGGTCACCTGGGTGAGCCGGGCGCGGCTCGTGATCAGGACGACGGCATCCGGTGACCCGGACAGCAGCGGGTCGAGCCCGCGGCTGCTGACCGCACCGTCGAGGACGACCAGGAGGCGCCTGCCCGCCGTGCGCGCCCGGTAGAGGCGCACCAGCTCGTCCAGTTCCATGCGCCCGTCCGCGCCGCTGCCCGTGCCGCCTGCGCCGACGTGTTCACCCAGCCCCCGCAGGAGCGTCGTGAGGACCTCGGCGGGCGGTCTCGCCCGGCCGTCGGGCCGGGCGAGCTCGGCGAAGAGGAACCCGCCGGGATAGTGCACTGCGCTCGTGTGGGCAGCGTGCACGGCCAGCGCGGTCTTGCCCACGCCCGCCATGCCGGTGACCAGCAGGTGGCGCGGTCCCCGCCCGGCCGCTGAGTCCGCCAGCTGGGTGCGCAGAGCGGCGAGTTCGGCCTGGCGCCCGATGAACTCCTCGGTGTCCGGGGGAAGCATCGCCGGGGCGTCGTCGTCCTCGTAGTCGGAGTGCTCGGGCTGCTGGATCCTGCTTCCGGGCCCGGGTCCCCGGTTGCCGGCGAGCACGGCCGCGTACGTCGATCCGAGGGCCTCGCCGGGGTCGATGCCCAACTGGTCGGCGAGCAGGCTGCGGCCCTCGTAGTAGCTCTGCAGCGCGTCGCTCTGGCGTCCACCGCGGTAGTAGGCCGTCATCAGCTGCGCACGGAGCTTCTCCCGGAGCGGGAACTGCGCGACGAGTCCGGTGAGTTCGCCGGTCAGCTGCTCGTGCCTGCCGAGCGCGAGGTCCGCCTCGATCCGGCTTTCGAGCGCGTGCATCCGCGCCTCCTCGAGCTGGGGAAGCTCGGCGTCGGCGAGGTGTTCGGTGACGTTGGAGAGCGCGCTTCCCCGCCAGTGCCCCAGCGCCTCCGTGAGCAGCGCCCCGGCCTCGCCGAACCGCTTGCGGCGCAGCGCGGCGCGCCCCAGCTTCTCCAGCCGCTCGAACTCCAGGAGGTCGACCCTGCAGTGCGGCGCGGCGAGCAGGTAGCCGGGCTGGCGGCGCTCGATCCTGACCTCGTCGCCGAGGAGTTTGCGCAGCCTGGACATGTACGTATAGATCTGTGCGCCGGACGTCGCCGGCGGCTCCCATCCCCACAGGAGCGTATTGAGTCGGGTGTCGGACACCACGCGGCCTCTGGCGAGCAGCAGAGTCGCGAGCACCGTGTGCACCTTGGAACCGGACAGCGCAACGCGTGTGCCGTCCTTGTGAGCTTCAACCGGGCCGAGGACTCGGAAGTCCATTCGGCACCCCCCGTCTGGCTAATACGAACGTGTGCTCGCTGCAGAAGCTATGCGGGGGCTTTATTCGCGGGTTATTCGTTCGGTAACGCCGTGGCCTTGGCCTGGTGACGAGGGGGTGGGAGCCTTGCCCCACACCGGGTCCCAGGGGCCGGAACGGGCCGCGCGGCAGAACCGGCGACCCGTCACCTCCAGTTTTCCGACCTGCGGTTCAGCCCGCGCTGACCTCGACCTCACGGCCGAGGAGCGCCGCGACGACCTTGTGCACGTGCTTGCCGTTGTCGGAGTTCGTCATCACCACACAGCCGTTGCCGGACCGTAGTCGCAGCGAGGTCAGCGCGCGGAACCCGGCCGTCTGCCCGCCGTGCCCGAACTCCGGGTCGGCCATCGAGCCGTCGACCACGGTGCCCAGACCGTAGAAGCTCCCGGGGAACGCCTCCGTGAGCATGACCCCGGCGGACTTCGCGGACAGCAGGTCCGAGAAGCCCAGATGGGCCTGCCGGATCTCCACCGCCAGCTGGGCCAGGTCGGAGGGCGAGGACCACAGCCCGCTGCCCGCGAGCACCGGACGTACCCGGTAGCCGTCCAGGAGCGCGCTGCCGTGCTGGTCGTGACCGTCGGCGATGTCCCTGCCGACGGCGTGCGGGTCCTCGGGAGCCAGGAACGAACTGTCCCGCATGCCCAGCGGGCCGAACACCAGCTCCGCCGCCAGCTCCTGGAACTCCTGTGCGGTCACATCCGTCAGCAGCTGCTCGATCATGGCCCACTGGCTGCCCGCCTTGCGGAACAGCGCCCCGGGCTCGTGCTCGGCCTCCACCTCGTCCAGTACGGCGGTCAGCTTCGGCATGGCCTCACCCGGCCGCCACCAGGTGCCGGCGGTCTGCGACAGGCCGGCCGTGTTCGACAGCAGGTGGCGCAGCGTCAGCGGGCTGCCGCCTGCCGCCCTGGGTGCGCGGCGGCCTGCCAGATAGCCGTCGATGTCCGCGTCCAGGTCGAGCACCCCCCGGTCGACGAGACGCAGCGCGGCGAACGCCGTCACGTGCTTGCTGATCGAACCGGCCTGGAACCGGGTCCTCAGCGTCACCGGAGCACCGGTCCCGGTCGCCCTGATCCCGTAGGCCTGCACCCCGACCAGCTGGCCGTCCTTGAGGAGCGCGACCGCGGCGCCCGGCACTCCCTGCGCCTCCATCGCCCCGGCCACGTCGGACGCGGCCTGCGGTCCTCCTGCGGTAGCAACCGTCATCGGCCTGCTCGCTCCCCCATCGGTCTCACCGGTCTCATCGGTCCCATCCGCCTTCGCGCCGTCGATCGTCAGCGCGAGATCTTCGATCGTCTCGCTGTCCAGCAGCATGCGCAGGGTGAGGTCGAGCCCGGCCTTCCGGGCGGCGGCCATCACATGGACGATGCGCATCGAGTCGGCTCCCAGGTCCAGCAGCCGGTCCCGTACCCCCACGTCGGGCACCTGGAGCACCTCGGCGCAGGTCTCCACCAGCAGCCGCTCGGTCCTGGTGCGCGGCGCCACGTACTCCCGGTCGGCGACCAGCGCCGCACGGCCGGGTGCGGGCAGGGCCTTGCGGTCGACCTTGCCGGCCGCGTTCAACGGCATCGCGTCGAGCAGGACGAACGCGGCGGGCACCATGTACGAGGGCAGCGACGCGGCAAGATGCGCGCGCAACTGCGCCTGTTCGGCAGCCCCGTCGGTGACCGCGTAGGCGACGAGCAGCTTCTCGCCGTTGCCGTCCTCGCGTGCGATCACCGTCGCGTCCTCGACCTCGGGGTGGGCCAGGAGCACTTCCTCGATCTCACCCAGTTCGATGCGGTAGCCCCGGATCTTCACCTGGTTGTCGATGCGGCCGAGGCACTCCAGCTCCCCGTCCGCCCTGAACCGCGCCAGGTCGCCCGTCCGGTACATGCGCGAACCCGGCCGACCGCCGAACGGCTCCGGAAGGAACCGCCCTGCCGTCAGCCCCGGCCGGCCGACGTACCCGCGGGCCACACCGGCGCCCGCGATGTACAGCTCCCCGACCACACCCACCGGCACCGGCTGCTGCACGGCATCCAGCACGTACGCCCGGTAGTTGTGGATCGGGCGCCCGATCGGCACACTGCCGGCGTCCGGCGCGACCTCCCAGGCCGTGGACCAGACGGTCGCCTCGGTCGGACCGTACTGGTTGACCAGCCGGTCCACCCGGCCGCCCAGATCACGGGCCAGCGCGGGCGGGCAGTCCTCACCGCCGGTGATGGCGGTCAGCGGGACACGGCCGAGCCCGGCGGCGATGAGGAGCTTCCACCCCGCCGGGGTCGCTTGGGCGTGCGTGACCCCGGCGGATTCGATCAGCCGCAGCTGAGCGGCCGCGTCGTGCACCTCGTCGTCATCGGCGAGGACCACCCTGCCGCCCGTGATCAGCGGCAGGTAGAGCTCGGTCGTCGAGATGTCGAAGGACAGCGACGTGGGGGCCAGCCAGACGTGCTCCGGGCCCGCCCCGTACCGCTCCCGCATCGAGAACAGGACGTTCAGCAGGGAGAAGTGCGCGATCTGCACACCCTTGGGGCGTCCGGTGGAGCCGGAGGTGAACAGCGTGTACGCGAGCCGGTGCCTGCGGGACGGGTCCTTCGGGTCCCGGTCCGCCGACGTGTCCGGACGGGTGTCCGGCCGGGCCGCGATCAGGGCGCGGTCACGGTCGAGGTCGACGACCTCACCGTCGTACCCTCCGCCGAGGCGCTCGTACAGGCCTCCCTGCGTCACGATCAGCCGGGCTCCCGCGGCGCCGAGCATGTAGGTCAGCCGGTCCGCCGGCAGCCCGGCGTCCAGCGGCAGGTGGGAGCCCCCCGCCTTCCAGACCCCCAGCAGGCAGGGCAGGGTGTCCGGCCCGCGGTTCAGCAGGACACCGACCACGGACTCCGGCCCCACCCCGGCCTCGCGCAGCTGGTGCGCGATCCGGTTGGCCCGGACGTCGAGCTCGCGGTACGTGAGGGTCTCGGCGCCCACCTGCACGGCGACGGCATCGGGGGTGGCCGAGACGGTCGCCTCGATCACCTCGTGCACGTATCTGCTCATCCCCACTCCACCTCGGTGTCGTTCCAGTCCTCGAGCACCTGGGTCAGCTCCGCCGTGGACAGGAGCGCCGCGTCCACGTCTCCGTCGGGGTCGGCCGCCATGGCCTCCAGCACCGCCCGGTACATGCCGGCGAGCCTCTCCGCGTTCGCCCGGTTCAGACCGGTGCTGACAGCCCGCAGGACCAGCCGCCCGGGCACGTTGGCGATCGACAGGGTGAACTCGTTGGAGCTGTCACCCGCCCCGCCCTGTACGTCGACCGTCCCGGTGTCCACCTGATGGAAGTCCTGGTAGCGGTACATGATGTCGAACAGCCTTCGTCCACCGGCCAGGCGCTGCACCGCGGGAAGCGGATGGCGCCGGTGGTTGTACACCTCGGCCTCGCGGTCGAAGACCTGCCGGACCAGTTCGCTCCAGGTCCTTGCCGTGCGGTCGTGGGCGAACGGCAGCGTGTTGAGGTACATGCCGTAGACCCGCTCCGCCCCGGGAACCTCCGGGCGTGCGCTGTACAGCACTCCCGTGTGGAAGGCCGGCTCGTTGGTCACCGTGCTGAGCACCTTCAGGTGCGTGGCCAGCAGGACCGCCTTGAACGACGTGCCGCTGGACGTGGCCAGGGCGCGCAGGGCGGGCTCGATGTCACGGAACTCCACCGACAGCTTGAAGTCCTCCCGCGGGGCCCCGTTGCCGTCGCCCCAGTCCGCGGGAAGTACGCACATGGAGTGCCGGTCGACGATCCCCTGCCAGTAGTTCCGGTCCTCGTCCGACTTCAGGGACTCCTGTTCCGCGGCGATGAAGTCGGCGTAACGCACGGCCGTCGGCTCCGGCTGCTCCGGCTCCTCACCCGCCGCGTACGCGTGGTAGACGTCGAGCACCTCCATCAGCAGCGACTGCTGGCTCCACCCCTCGGTGATGGCGTGGCAGTGCGTGAAGCCCAGGTGCCAGGCCTTGTCCGACTCGACGAGCGCGGCGATACGGAGCAGCGGAGGCCGCCCGAGCTCGAACAGCTCGGCACGTTCTGCCGCGATGTGTGCCCGGCGGGCCTCGGCGAACTGCTCGGTGTCCAGACCCCGCAGATCCTGCACGGTCACCGGAATGACGGCGTTCGCACGGACCAGCTGGAGGGGGGTGTCGAACTCCTCGAGGGAGAACGACGTACGCAGCATCTCGTGGCGTTCCACGATCGTCTGCCCGGCGCGGCGCAGGGCGTCGGCGTCGAACGGCCGGCCGTCCTTGATCCGGAACGTGGACGTGTTGTGGTACTTGTTCAGCCCGTCGTCGGCGAGCATCTCGACCAGCATGCCGAGCTGCACCTTGGAGATCGGGTACGCGTCGACCAGGCCGGCCGGGAGCGTCGCGCGGATCTCGTCCGACACCTGGGCGAACGGTGCGACCGCCACCTCCTCCTGGCCGGGCTCCGTTCCGGCGAGCGCGGTGGCGAGTCCGGCGACCGTACGGTGCTGGAAGACGTCCCGGACACCGGCTTCGAAGCCCTCGGCGCGCAGGGCACCGACCAGGGCGATGGCCTTGATCGAGTGACCGCCCAGATCGAAGAAGTTGTCCTCGACCCCGACCCTCTCCAGCCCCAGAACACCGCTCCAGACAGCGGCGATGCGTTCCTCGGTTGGGTTACGGGGGGCGAGGTAGGTGTCGTCAGCCGACCCTTCGGGATCGGAGAGGGCGCGTCGGTCGATCTTGCCGTTGGCGGTCAGCGGAAGCGCGTCGAGGCCGACGAAGACGGACGGGACCATGTACTCCGGCAGTGAAGCCCTGAGCCCCTCGGCCAGCGCGTCCGTGGCGCCGACGACGTAGGCGATGAGGCGCTGGTCCTCCGACACCACCACCGTCGCGTCGGTGACCTGCGGATGAGCGACCAACGCGGCACGGATCTCACCGAGCTCGATGCGATACCCCCGCACCTTCACCTGGTCATCGATACGCCCCAGGAACTCGACCGCACCATCACTGCGCCACCGCACCAGATCACCGGTCCGGTAAAGCCGCGCACCCGCCGGCCCGAACGGATCAGGCACGAACCGCTCAGCCGTCGCACCCGGACGAAACGCATAACCCCGCGCCACACCCGTACCACCGACGAACAACTCACCCACCGCACCCACCGGAACCGGCTGCAGACCCGCATCCAACACCCGCATGATCATGTTCGGCAGCGGACGCCCGATCGGCACCACACCCTCGAACGCCTCGACCAACGGGAAGACACAGGTACCGACGGTGGCCTCGGTCGGACCGTACTCGTTCAGCACCCGGCCCTCGCCCAGCAGCACCCGCCAGCGCTCCACCAGACCACCCGGCAACGCCTCACCCGCAACCACCACACGAGACGTCAGGTCAGTGATCTGTTCGTCCGACAACTGACCGGACAGCACCTCAAGGTGGCCGGGGGTCAGCTTCATGAAAGAGAACGGGCCGGCTGCCGCCAGGCTCGCGCCCAACTCGGTCAGCTCACCGTCCCACAACCACGCCCGCTGACCCGCAGCAAGCGGCGCCCACACATTCGGCACCACCAAGTCGAACGCCACCGACGAGAACACCGGCGCACCACCCGAACCCGACGCCACCAACTCACGCACCGCCCAGTCCACATGATTCACCAGACTGCGATGCGAAACCTGCACACCCTTCGGCCGCCCCGTCGAACCCGACGTGAACACCGTGTACGCCACCGAATCCAGATCAACAACCACATCCGGAGCAGACTCCGGGAACGACGACACGTCATCGCCCACCAGCACCGACTCCACACCCGGGAAACGATCCGCATACGCACCAGAGGTCAACGCAACCGTCACCCGGGCGTCCTCGACCATCCCCGCAATACGACCCGCCGGCAACACCGGATCCATCGGAACGAACCCACCACCCGCACGCCACACCGCCAGCAACGACACCACCAGATCCACCGAACGATCCAGCAACACCGCAACCGTCGACTCCGCACCGACACCCACCGCACGAAGACGATGCGCCAACCGATTCGCCCGCACATCCAACTCGGCGAACGACAACGACCACCCACCCGCCTCCACAGCCACCACATCCGGCGCCGCGGCAACCCAGTGGCTTATGAGCTCGGGCACCGAGATCTCCGGGACCACCACCGCCGAGTCGTTCCACCCGGTCAGCACCAGATCGCACTCACCACCGGGCAGGAACACCTGACGGGCGTCACCCTCCACATCGCCGGCCATCGACTCCAGCACCGACCGGTACATCGCCGCGATCCGCTGTGCGCCGGCGGCGCCGAGCACCTGGGGGTTGACCGTGAGAAGCAGACCACTGCCTCGGGCGGCGACGGCGAGACCGAACTCCGTGGCACCCTCGCCGTCCCCGGAGTCGGTGTCGACGACGTCCGTCTCCGCCTGGGCGTCCGCCAGGTCGAGATAGCTGAAGCGCACGTCGAGGAGTCGCGTGCCGTCACTCAGTTCGCGCTGCATCACCGGCATCGGGAAGCGCCGGTGCGGCCAGAGCGTGCCTTCCTGGTCGAAGACCTGGCGGATCAGCTCCCGCCAGGTCCGTGCGCCGCGTTCGTAGGCGAACGGCACGGTGTTGAGGTACATGCCGTAGACCCGCTCGGCGCCCACGACCTCGGGCCGGCCGCTGGAGACCAGGCCGGTGCAGAAGGAGTCCTCGGCGGTCAGCTGGCTCATCACCTTCAGGTGCGCCGCGTGCAGCACAGCCTTGAGTGACGTTCCGGTGCCGCTCGCGGCAGCTCGGAGCGCCGGGGTGAGGTCGCTGAGCGGCACGTGCACGGTGTTCGCCCGGTGCCCCGGCTCGGGGTCG
Organism: Streptomyces sp. NBC_00887; assembly: GCF_045207585.1. NCBI lineage: Bacteria > Bacillati > Actinomycetota > Actinomycetes > Kitasatosporales > Streptomycetaceae > Streptomyces > Streptomyces sp. NBC_00887. The sequence goes on along the minus strand of NZ_CP108788.1, from coordinate 6,396,056 downwards.
CCCCAGCCGGAGGGCAGCTCGAACTTGGCGTGCGAGCCGAGTACGTCCCGCCAGTAGTTCCTGTCCTCGTCCGAGGCCAGCGACGCCAGCTCGGCGGCCACGAAGTCCGCGTACCGCACATCGGGGACCGGTACCTCGGGCAGGGTCTCGCCGCCGCGCACCCGCAGGTAGCCCTCGACGATGTCGCTGAGCAGGGTGCGGTGGCTCCAGCCCTCCGTGATCGGGTGACAGACACTGACCGACAGCCACCAGGCCTCGTCGGACTCGACGAGTGCGGAGATGCGGAGCAGCGGGGCGCGGGACAGGTCGAACGTCTCGGCCCGCTCGGCGGTGATGTGCGCCCGGCGCGCTGCTGCCTGCTGCTCGGCGTCGAGTCCTCGCAGATCCTGCACGGTCACCGGGATGACGGTGCTCGCGTGGATGAGCTGGAGCGGAACGGCGAAGCCTTCGAGGTCGAAGGACGCGCGGAGCATCTCGTGGCGTTCCACCACGGCCTGCCCGGCGCGGCGCAGGGCCTCGACGTCGAACGGGCGACCGTCCTTGATCCGGAACGCGGTCGTGTTGTGGTACTTGTTCAGGCCCTCGTCGGCGAGCATCTCGACCAGCATGCCGAGCTGCACCTGTGCCAGCGGGAAGGCGTCCACGAGGCCCTCGGGCAGCTTCGCCCTGTCCTCGTCCCCGATCAGCGCGAACGGTGCGACGACGGCGGACTCGGTGACAGGCTCCGTTCCCGTGAGCGCGGTGGCGAGTCCGGCGACCGTACGGTGCTGGAAGACGTCCCGTACCCCGGCTTCGAAGCCCTCGGCTCGCAGGGCACCGACCAGGGCGATGGCCTTGATCGAGTGACCGCCCAGATCGAAGAAGTTGTCCTCGACCCCGACCCTCTCCAGCCCCAGAACACCGCTCCACACTGCGGCGATGCGTTCCTCGGTTGGGTTACGGGGTGCCACGTAGGTGTCCTCAGCCGACCCTTCGGGATCGGGGAGCGCACGTCGGTCGATCTTGCCGTTGGCCGTCAGCGGAAGCGCGTCGAGGCCGACGAAGACGGACGGGACCATGTACTCCGGCAGCGATCCGGCCAGCCAGGCCGACAGGTCATCGGCGCTGCCGACGACGTAGGCGATGAGCCGCTGGTCGTCCGACACCACCACCGTCGCGTCGGTGACCTGCGGATGAGCGACCAACGCGGCACGGATCTCACCGAGCTCGATGCGATACCCCCGCACCTTCACCTGGTCATCGATACGCCCCAGGAACTCGACCGCACCATCACTGCGCCACCGCACCAGATCACCGGTCCGGTAAAGCCGCGCACCCGCCGGCCCGAACGGATCAGGCACGAACCGCTCAGCCGTCGCACCCGGACGAAACGCATAACCCCGCGCCACACCCGTACCACCGACGAACAACTCACCCACCGCACCCACCGGAACCGGCTGCAGACCCGCATCCAACACCCGCATGATCATGTTCGGCAGCGGACGCCCGATCGGCACCACACCCTCGAACGCCTCGACCAACGGGAAGACACAGGTACCGACGGTGGCCTCGGTCGGACCGTACTCGTTCAGCACCCGGCCCTCGCCCAGCAGCACCCGCCAGCGCTCCACCAGACCACCCGGCAACGCCTCACCCGCAACCACCACACGAGACGTCAGGTCAGTGATCTGTTCGTCCGACAACTGACCGGACAGCACCTCAAGGTGGCCGGGTGTCAGCTTCATGAAAGAGAACGGACCCGCCTCCGCCAGGCTCGCGCCCAACTCGGTCAGCTCACCGTCCCACAACCACGCCCGCTGACCCGCAGCAAGCGGCGCCCACACATTCGGCACCACCAAGTCGAACGCCACCGACGAGAACACCGGCGCACCACCCGAACCCGACGCCACCAACTCACGCACCGCCCAGTCCACATGATTCACCAGACTGCGATGCGAAACCTGCACACCCTTCGGCCGCCCCGTCGAACCCGACGTGAACACCGTGTACGCCACCGAATCCAGATCAACAACCACATCCGGAGCAGACTCCGGGAACGACGACACACCGTCCTCGTCGTCGACCCGCACCACGGCCACGTCGAACCGGTCCGCGTACGCATCCGACGTCACAGCGACCGTCACCCGCGCGTCGGCCACCATGCCCGCGATGCGGCCGGCCGGCAGCACCGGGTCCATGGGGACGAACCCACCACCCGCACGCCACACCGCCAGCAACGACACCACCAGATCCACCGAACGATCCAGCAGCACCGCAACCGTCGACTCCGCACCCACACCAGCCGCACGAAGACGATGCGCCAACCGATTCGCCCGCACATCCAACTCGGCGAACGACAACGACCACCCACCCGCCTCCACAGCCACCACATCCGGCGCCGCAGAAGCTCGACGCGCCACCAGCTCAGGCACCGACACCTCAGGCACCACCACCGCCGAGTCGTTCCACCCGGTCAGCACCAGATCGCGCTCACCACCGGGCAGGAACACCTGACGGGCGTCACCCTCCACATCGGCGGCCATCGACTCCAGCACCGACCGGTACATCGCCGCGAGGCGGTCCGTGCTCTCCCTGCCGATGAGATGCCGGTTCGCGGTGATCACCATGAACCCGGCACGGGTGGAGACACCCAGCGGGAACTCGGTGGGGCTGTCGTCGAGCGTGGCCGGGTAGTCGACGAGGTCCTGGTCGACCTGCCGGAAGTTCTGGTAGCTGAAGCGGACGTTGACGAGCCGGTCGCTCGTGCTGAGCTCGCGCTGCATCACGCCCAGCGGGTACCGGCGGTGCGGCCACACCTCGATCTCCTGGCCGAAGACCTGGCGCACCAGATCTCGCCAGGTCTCGGCGCCACGGGTGAAGGCGAAGGGCAGCGGGTTGAGGTAGACCCCGTACACCCGCTCGGCGCCCACGGCCTCCGGCCTGGCGTTGGTGACGAGGGCGGTGAAGAAGGACTCCTCCGGCGTGAGCTGGCTCATCACCTTGAGGTGCGCCGCGTGCAGGACGCTCTTGATCGGTACCTTCGCCTTGCTGGCCAGTGTCCGCAGTCCGGCGTCCAGGTCGTGGTAAGGCACCCAGGCGCGGTGCAGTCCGCGCGGTGTCTCCTCCGGGTCGTCGCCCCAGCCGGCGGGCAGTTCGAAGGAGGCGTTGTTCTCCAGGACCGTCCGCCAGTAGTCCCGGTCGTCGTCCCCGGCCAGGGAGACCAGCTCGGCGGCGACGAAGTCCGCGTACCGCACGGCGGCGGGTGCGGGTTCCTCGACCGGCGTCCCGTCGCGCAGCGCGCGGTAGGTCGTGGCCAGTTCCATCAGCAGGGAGTGGTGGCTCCATCCCTCCAGAACCGCGTGGCACTCGGTCAGGGTCAGCCACCAGGAGCCGTCGTCGCAGGCGTGTCCGGTGAAGCGGATGAGCGGGGCCCGGGTGAGGTCGAAGAGCTGGGTGCGCTCCTCGGCCATGAAGGCGCGCAGCGATGCCTCGACGGCGGCGCCGTCGAGCCCCCGCAGGTCACGTGCGTCGACCGGCGAGGTGACATCGGACGGGGCGTGGACGAGCTGCAGCGGTACGGAGTAGCCCTCGATCGCGAACGAGGAGCGCAGGATCTCGTGCCGGGCCAGCACGGTGTCCACGGCCTGCTGGAGCAGCTCGCGGTCGAAGAGCCGGTCGTCGAGGATCCGGAAGCAGGTCGAGTTGTGGTAGTGGTTTCGGCCGTCGTCGGCGAGCATCTCGACGACCATGCCGAGCTGCACCTGCGCCAGCGGGTAGGCGTCGACGAGGCCGGCCGGCAGCCGGTCGAGGTCCTCCTGCACGAGCAGGGCGAAGGGCTCGACGGCCGGTTCGGCCTTGGCGGGGGCGGGGCGTCCGGTGATGAACGCGACGAGTTCGGCGGGGGTCCGGTGCTCGAACACGTCGCGGACCGTCACGTCGTACTCGCCGTCGCGCAGTGCGCCGACGAGTGCGACGGCGCGCAGCGAGTCGCCGCCCAGGTCGAAGAAGTTGTCCTCGACGCCGACCTGCTCGACCCCGAGAACGTCGCGCCAGACCGAGACCATCTCCTCCTCGGCCGCGGTGCGCGGCGCGACGTGGGCGGCCTCGACCCCGAGTGCGCTGCGGTCGGGGGCGGGCAGTGCGGCCTGGTCCAGCTTGCCGTTGACGGTCAGCGGGATCTTCCCGACGACGAGGAAGGCCGTCGGAATCATGTAGTCGGGGAGTGACCCGGCCAGCAGGGTCCGCAGCTCGCTGGGCGCGGCCACGGCATCGCTGGTGGGTACGACGTACGCCACGAGCCTGCGGTCGCCGGGGGTGTCCTCCCGGGCGACGACGACGGCGTCCCGTACACGCGGGTGGGTGGTCAACGCGGCCTTGATCTCACCCAGTTCGATGCGGTGACCGCGGATCTTCACCTGGTGGTCGATGCGGCCCAGGTAGTCGAGGCTGCCGTCGGGCCGCCTGCTCGCCAGGTCACCGCTGCGGTAGAGCCGGGAACCGGGCTTTCCGCACGGGTCGGGTACGAAGCGTTCGGCGGTCAGGGCCGGCCTGTTGAGGTACATGCGGGCGACGCCGGGGCCGCCGACGTGGATCTCACCGGGCACTCCGACGGGCACCTGCTCGCCGTGCGGGCCGAAGAGGTGCACCTGCAGGTCGCGCAGCGGCACCCCGATCGCGTTCCCGGTGTCGGACTCCAGGTCGGACTCGGTGAGCAGGTGGTACGTGGTGTGGACGCAGGTCTCGGTGATGCCGTACAGGTTGGCCAGCGCGGTCTGCTCCAGGCTGCGGCGGGCGACCCAGGGTTTGAGGCCCGGGATGTCCAGCCGCTCGCCTCCGAACGACACGACGCGCAGCGAGAGTTCGTCGAGCAGTCGGTGTCCGTCGGCGGCGAGGGAGACCAGGCTGCGGAAGGCGGACGGGGTCTGGTTGAGGACGGTGACCCGTTGCTCGGTGAGGAGGCGCAGGAAGTCCTCGGGGGCGCGCGCCACGTCCGGCGGAACGACCACGAGACGGCCGCCGTAGGCGAGGGCGCCCCAGATCTCCCAGACCGACATGTCGAAGGCGTAGGAGTGGAAGAGCGTCCATACGTCGTTCTCGTCGAAACCGAAGTGCTCCTCGGTCACGGTGAACAGGCGCAGCACGTTCGTGTGGCTGAGGCCGACGCCCTTGGGGCGGCCGGTGGAGCCGGACGTGTAGATGGTGTAGATCAGGTCCTCGGGTACCGCTCCGGACTCGGGGTTGCTGTCCGGGGCCGCGGCCAGGGCGGCAGTCTCCGCCTCCCCGTCCAGCACCACGAGCAGTCCGTCGACGACGTCGGTCAGGTGCGCGGCGTGCGCACCGGAGGTGACGACGATCCGGGCACCCGCGTCCTTGAGCGTGTAGCCGATGCGCTCGGCCGGGTGCTCGGGGTCCAGGGGCAGATAGCCGGCGCCCGTCTTGAGCACGGCGAGGAGGGTCGGCACCAGGTCGAGGTCGCGGTCCAGGCTGACGCCGACGAGTCCGCCGGGGCGTGCGCCGTGGGCCCGCAGGTGGTGGGCGAGCCGGTTGGCCCGTGCGTTGAGTTCGGCGTAGCTCAGCTGCTGGTTGCCGAAGACGAGGGCGATCGCGTCGGGGGTTGCCGCGGCCCGGTCCTCGACGAGCTCGTGGACACAGCGGTCGGGCGCTTCGAAGTGCTCCGGCTCGGGCAGCAGGACGGCCAGATCGGATGCGTCCAGCATGTCGAGGCGGGAGAGCCGCAGGTCCGGGTCGGCGGCGGCCGATTCGACCAGTCGCACGAAGTGCCGGGCCATGCGCTCGGCGGTGGCCCGGTCGTAGAGGGCGGTGCTGTACTCCAGCGTGCCCCGGACACTGCCGTCCGCGGATTCGCTCAGCTGGAGGGTGAGGTCGAAGCGCGAGACGCGCGAGGTCGCGTGCAGGGACTCCGCCCCGACGCCGGGCAGCCGGAAGTCGCGGGTGCGTTCCCGGTGCATGGTGAAGGCCACCTGGCACAGAGGGGTGCGGGACATGTCCCGCACCGGCACCAGTTCGTCCGCGAGACGCGCGAACGGGAACTCCTGGTTGTCGAAGGCGTCCAGCACGGTCTCGCGGGCGCCGACGAGCAGCTCCCGGAACGTCGGGTCGCCCTGCCACTGTCCGCGCAGGACGAGGGTGTTGATGCCGTAGCCGATGAGCTGTTCGAGTTCGGGGCGGCTCCGGCCCGACACGACGGTGCCGACCGCGATGTCGTCGCGGCCGGTGTACCGGGAGAGCAGCGCCTGGTAGCCGGCCAGCAGGGTCTGGAACGGGGTGGCGCCGTGCGCGGAGCCGAGCGTGCGGAGCTTCTCCGCCAGCGGGGCCGGGATCTCGATGGGCACCGCGTCGCCGTCGTAGCTGCGGGAGGCCGGGCGGCGCCGGTCGGTGGGCACCTCGAGCGGGGTGCTGCCGGCCAGCTGACCGCGCCAGTAGTCGAGCTGCTTGGTCAGGCCGTCACCGGCGAGGCGGGTGTGCTGCCAGGCCGCGTAGTCGGCGTACTGGACGGCCATCGGCGCCAAGGGGGACGGCTTGCCCTCACTGAACGCGCCGTACACGTCGGAGAGTTCGGACATGAACAGGCCGACGGACCACTCGTCGCAGGCGACGTGGTGGAAGACCACGACCAGCAGGTGGTGGTCGTCGGCGATCCGGATGAGCCGGGCCCGCAGCGGCGAGCCGTTCTCCAGGTCGAAGGGGCGGCCGGGCTCCGCCTCGGCCAGTGCGAGGGCGCGCTGTTCCCGCTCGGCGATGTCCGCCGTGCCCGTGAGGTCGTCGACCGGAAGGCCGAACGGGGCGGGAGGGTCGATCAGCTGGACCGGCTCGGCGCCTTCGAGGCGGTACCGGGTGCGCAGGATCTCGTGCCGCGCCACCAGTTCCTCGAAGCTGCGGCGCAGCACCGAGGTGTCGAGCGGCCCGTGCAGCCGCAGGGCGACCGGGACGCTGTACTCCCAGCTGTCCGGGTCGAGCCTGCTCAGGAACCACATCTGCTGCTGACCGTGGGAGAGCGCCAGCGGTCCGCCCCGCTCGACCGGCACCACTGCGGCACGCCGGCCGCTGCGGCCTCCGGCGAGTCGGGCGCGCACCAGTTCCTCGCGCCTCTCCTCGGCCTGTCCGCCCGTGCGAACTTCGCCAGTACTCATGCTGAGCGCCCCTCCCGACCTTCGTTCCGTACGTCTCACTGGGTGTCCTGCGTGGTGCTGCCGCCGGTCCTGCCGACGGTTCCTGCTCAGGCGCCGGACTTCTCCATGCGGCGGCGCAGGCTCGCGGGCCGCATGTCCGTCCAGACCTCTTCGATGCGGTCGAGGCAGACCTGCCGGGCACCCTCGGTGCCCTCGGTGTGCCAGCCGGCCGGCAGCTCCCGGTCCGCGTCCCAGATCGAGTACTGCTCCTCGTCGTTCAGGACGACCCGGTAGACGCGGTTGTCGGTCTGCTCGTCAGCCATGTCGGTTTCCCTTCGGTGGTCGGATTCGCACTCAGCTTCGGACGCCCGCCTATACCGGCCCTCTACTGAACGCATCCGTACACACGCGGCCACAACGCAGCACGCGGCCCGGTCCCGTCGGGGGAGGCGGGACCGGACCGCGTGGGTCTCGGGGTGCTACGGGTGGGGGGCGCCCCGCTGCCGGAAGGCTGCCGGGCACCCCTGGAAGGCGTGGCCGGGCTACTCGCGCGAGCCGAGGAACTGGACGGTCCGCGCCCGCAGTGCCGCGCCGACGGGCAGCACCGTGCCGATCACGGCGAGGAGCGTGGACACGAGGGCGACGGCGATGACGATCACGTACGGCACGACGATCGGTGTCGTACCGAACAGCTGGAGCAGCGCACCCCACAGGCCGGCCAGGTTGACCGCGGTGGCCGCGAGTGCCAGTGCCACCCCGATGGCGGAGACCAGCAGGGACTCGGCGACGAAGAACCGGACGACCTGTTTCGGCGTGGCCCCTGCCATCCGCAGCACCGCCAGGTCACGGCGCCGGTCGGCCGTCGCCATGAGGAGCGTGTTGAGGATCGCGATGAAGCAGAAGATCATGATGATCACCGCGGTCGAACGCTGCCGCACCTCCGTGAGATGACGTGCGTACGCGCTCTCGGAAGCGACCAGTTGGTCCCTCGTCATGAACTCCGCTCCGCCGCCGGCCACCGCCTTGCGGATCTGTGCGGTGATCGCGGCGTGATCGGCACCGTTGTCCAGCGTGATGTAGGCCCTGCGCGCGAGACCGTCCCGTGCGTAGACGGCCGACGGGGCGAACCGCTGCGGCAGGTACGCCACGTCCTCGCCCCGCAGCGCCTTGTACGTCGCCGCGACCCGCAGTTCGACGCGCTCGCCGTCGGGCATCTCCACGGCGAGCCGGGAGCCGACGTCCATGCCCCACAGGTCGGCCACGGCCGTGCTGTTGTCGTCGAGGTCGTCCAGGGACCCGTCGATGACCTTCAGGTCCATCGTCTTCTTCAGCGCGACGGGATCGACGACGAGTCCGTCGTTCTCCTCGTACCGGTCCTCGTCCTTGGTGTAGACGGTGGTGAGGATCGGCGCCGCGATGTGCACGCCATCGATCGCCGCGACGCGCTCGATCACCTGCGGGCTGATGCCCGGGGTTCCGTCGGGTGCGAGTGCGTACTGCGAACTGACCCGGTTCTGCAGCCCGTTGTCACGTGCGGCACCCAGCGAGTCGGTGGCCGCCAGCAGCGAGAAGGCCAGCCCGACGGTGAGCAGGACGGGGGCCGCGGTGGCAGCGGTACGCCGCCGCGAGGTCAGCGCACTTTCGCGCACCAGCATCGCGGTGGGCCCCGAAGCACCCCGGAAGGGCAGCATCAGCAGCTTGGTGAGCGGTCCGACGACCAGCGGCGCGAGCACCGCCGCGGCCAGTACCGGCACCATCAGCGACACGACGTAGACCGTGGGCGAGAGCACGCTCGTCGGGGACGCGACGGCGATCCACGCCGTCCACCCGACACCGCCCACCAGGGCGATGACACCGAGCAGCGCCCTGCCGGGCGTCACCCCCGTGTCATCGACCGAGGCTTCGCGCAGCGCCTCGATGGGACGGATGCTGCCGGCCCGGCGTGCCGCGGCTGCCGCACCCCCGACCGCCACCAGGAGGCCGACCAGGAAGGCGGCGGCGAGCGGCGCCAGAACGGTCCAGTGCAGCGAGGGCTCCACCGTGAACCACTCGGGCGAGATGTCCATCGCGATGAGCATGTCGGCGAGGAGCTGCGCGCCGAACAGACCGAGGACCGTGCCCACCGCGGAGGCGACGATGCCGACGAGCAGCGCCTCGTTGCGGACCATCTTGCGCACCTGCTTGGGGGTGGCGCCGACGGTACGCAGCAGTGCGACCTCCCGGCGACGCTGGACCACCGCGAAGGCGAAGGTGGAGGCCACCACGAAGATCGCGGTGGTGCCGGCCACGCTGGCCATCACCGGAACCAGCGTGATGGTGTTGTCGAGCGTCTCGCGGTCGGCTGCCTCGCTGGCGTCGGCCTTGTGCCGGTCCTGGCCGGTGAGCACCGCGGCGCCGTCACCGACTGCGGCCCGCACGTCGGCGACCGGGCCGAGCGCCACCAGGGACTCGATGCGCGGGGAGAGCCGGGCGGCCTCCGCCTCGGTGAAGAAGACGGCGTCCTCCCAGCCGACCGGGGAGACCGTGCCGCTGACCGTGTACTGCTCGACGCCGGAGGCGGTCAGGACCGTCACCTTGTCGCCGGTACGGGCCTGGTCGGACGGGACCACGACGTCCTTGGCGCCGGACGGCTCCTTGCCGTCGGCCAGGTCGTAGCCCCCGAACCGTGCCACCGGCCAGGGGTGGCCCACCTGGTCGGCGGGGCCGCCCTCGAGCTGGGCGTAGAAGGCACGGTCGACCACGGTCTCGCCGGTGGCGGCGACCTTCTCGCTCAGCTCGGCCGAGATTCCCTGGGCGGCCGCGAGCGACCGGATCCCGAGGTCGTGGTGGGCCGGGTCCCAGTCCGGGTCGGACGCCTGCACCACGGCGGGCGCCTCGGCGAACCGTTCCACCGGCCGGTCCGGCAGGTCGAGCATGGTCATGATGAGTACGCCCATGGCCGCGACCTGCGCGACCCCGAGCACCAGCGCCACGACGGTGCCGAGGAACGACACCCACCGTGCCCGCAGGGTCTGGAAGGCAACCCTGATCACCGCGACACCGCCAGGTCCGTCATCCGCGCGGCGACCGCCTCGGCGGTGGGCGAGCGCAGCTCGCCGACCAGGCTGCCGTCGGCGAGGAACAGCACTCTGTCCGCGTACGCGGCCACGTTCGGGTCGTGCGTGACCATCACGATCGTCGTCGTCACCCGCTCGCCGTGACCGGGAGCAGGCACGACGCCGGGCTCCGGCACCGGCGCACCGGCCAACTGCCGGAGAGTGTCGAGCAGTTCGCGTCCCGTGGTGAGGTCGAGTGCGCCGGTGGGCTCGTCGGCGAAGAGTACGGCCGGCCGGGCCACCAGCGCACGGGCGATGGCGACACGCTGCTGCTGACCGCCGGACAGCTGGCTCGGCCGGCTGCCCGCCTTCTTCTCCAGCCCCACCTGGGCGAGCGCCTGCTGCACGGTCCGGCGCTTGGGCTTGCGCCCGGCCAGCCGCATCGGCAGCGCCACGTTCTGCTCGGCGGTGAGCGAGGGCAGCAGGTTGAAGGCCTGGAAGATGAACCCCGTCGTCTCGCGACGGAGTTCGGTGAGCTGGGTCTCGTTCAGCCCGACGATGTCCTTGCCGTCGATGAACACCCGCCCCGATGTGGGCTTGTCGAGTCCCGCGGCACACTGCAGGAGGGTCGACTTGCCGGAGCCCGACGGGCCCATGATGGCGGTGAAGCTCCCGCGGGGAAAGGACAGACCGATCTCGCGCAGCGCCGTCACCGCGCTGTCCCCGGATCCGTAGGTCTTGGTCAGCGACTCGAGCCGCACTGCGTCATCCATCGATTCTCCGCAATTCCAGGGTGGTGAGGGGATCGGCCGTCGACCCGTCCGCGATGGCAACCGGCTCGGGCTGTGGGGGCGGTGCGCTGTCCTGCCGGTCCTCGAGCGCCGCACCCGGTCTGGTGAAGACCACGGTGGCGACCAGGGCGAGCACCACCATCACTCCCGACACGACCATGAGCGTGTGCCGGGTGCCGACTGCCTCCAGCAGATACCCGGTACCGAGCGCACCGAGTGAACTCGCCCCCGACACAAGGAGCATGACGACACTGCCGACCCGCCCCTGCATGTTGTTGGGGGTGATGCGCACCTGGTAGGACATGCCGGAGACAGTAACAGCGGCTCCTATATGAGACGTTATGAAGAAGAGCACACCGAGTGCCACGGGTTGTCTGAAAAATACCGCTGCGGGCATGACCAGCGCCCAGGTCACATGCGCGATGATCATGATCTGACGCATCGCCAGCCGCTTGTTCAGCCAGCCGCCGACCAGGGCCCCGAACAGCCCTCCCATACCGCCGGACGCCATGATGAGCCCGATGGTGCCCGCGGCGCCTCCATCCTCCCTGACCACGACGGCCACGGTGAGGATGAGCCCCTGGAAGACCAGATTGCTTCCCGCGATGATCAACAGCGCCGTACGGAAAAAGGCGCGATCCCATACCCACCGCAGCCCGACCGCGATGTCGGCCCGCATGTTGCGGCGCTTGTTGCCCGGCCTGGGAGGCGGCTCCTTCTCCCCCCGCAGCCGCACGAGCGTGATCAGCGAGAGCAGGTACAGCCCGACGCTCGACATGAACGGCATCCACGCCGAGAGACCGAACATGGCACCGCTCACCGGATGTCCGATGAAGTTGACGCCCCGTGAACGTGCCTCGTTCGTCGCCATCGCCGCCCCCAGCTGACTGGGCGGCACCACACCGCGGACCATGGCCCGCTCGGACAGCTGGTAGAAGACCGTCATGCTGCTCTGGATGAACGCCACCGTCGCGATGTGCCAGACCCAGACGGTGTCCCCCAGCAGCGACACAGCCACCGTGGCGACCGCGACCATGCGCACGATGACGCACGTCATCATCACCCGCCGGCGGTTCAACCGGTCCACCAGGACACCGGCCGGCAGCTGGACCAGCAGCGCCGGCAACAGGCCCGCGAAGCCCACGAGTCCGGCCGCGCTCTCCGATCCGGTGTCCCACAGCACGAGCAGCGTGAACGCCATGCCCGAGCAGCGCTCCGCCATGACGGACATGGCGGAGCCGGTCCACAGCAGCCGGAAGTCGCGGTAACTACGCAGCGTCGGCAGCGCGTGCTTGCTTCTTCGCCGTACCCGATACCCCCCCTCGTCACTCATGGCCGATCGGCCCAGCACCATTCCAGGACAGCCATCGCGCTGTGCAGCTTGTGCGTGGCCTGGGTGAAGGCGATGCTCGCCGGCCCGTCCAGCACCTCGGCGGTGACCTCCTGGCCGCGGTGGGCGGGAAGGTCGTGCAGGAGGACGGCGTCCGGACTCTCCTCCCACAGCTCGCGGGTGACCTGGAACGGTGCGAAGACCTCCCGCCAGTCGGCGGTCGGCTTGCTGGTTCCGGTGGTCTGCCAGCGCGTGGTGTAGACGGCGTCGACACCCGCGGGCAGGGCGCCCATGTCGTGCTGCTCGGACACCTTCGACCCGCTGCGCGCCGCCTGTTCGGTGGCGGTGGCGAGAATCTCCGGCGCCAGCCCGTAGCCGGGCGGAGTCCGCAGTTCGAGCTCCGTCCCGGGGAACCGGGTCAGGGCGAGAGCCAGGGCCGCGGCACTGTTGTTGCCCTCGCCGACGTACAGGACCCTCAGTCCCTCGACGCGGCCGAAGTGGTGCTGCAGCGTGGTGAGATCGGTGAGCCCCTGGGTGGGGTGCTCCTCCGCGCTCATCGCGTTGATGACGGACATCCGCCCGCCGGCCGCCCAGGCCCGCAGCTCCTCGGTGGCGTCCGCGGTGCGGGCCACCAGCAGGTCCAGCATGCCGGAGAGCACCCGGCCGGTGTCCTCGGTCGTCTCCCCCGTGTTCAGCTGCAGGTCGTCGGGGCCGAAGGTCACCGCCTTCGCCCCGAGCCGCAGGGCACCACTGGTGAACGCGGTACGGGTACGGGTGGACGTCCGCCGGAAGTAGACGCCGACGATCGCGTCCTCCAGGGACTTCGCCCGGGCCCCGGCGGCGAATTCCGCCCCCCGCTCGACCAGGCCCCGCAGGTCGTCGTCGGTCAGGTCGCTGATGGAGATGAGGTGTCGCATGGGCACGTCCTTCGTCTCGACGGAATCAGTGGGACTCGGTGAGTACGGCGTCGATCTCGGCCCGGATCCGGTCCTCGATCTCCACGGCCAGCTGCGCGATCGTCGGGCTCTCGAAGGCGACGCGCATCGGCAGGTCGAGGTCGAACTCGTTCTGCAGGCGCGAGACCAGCCGGACGGCAAGGATCGAGTGGCCGCCCAGGTCGAAGAAGCTGTCCTGGGTGCTCGCTTCCTTGCCCAGCAGATCGCGCCAGATGGCGGCGATGCGTTCCTCGGTGGGCGTACCAGGAGCGATGAACGCGTCCGCGGCCGTGGCCTCGGGGTCGGGGAGGGCGCGTCGGTCGATCTTGCCGTTGGCCGTCAGCGGAAGCGCGTCGAGCCCGACGAAGACGGACGGGACCATGTACTCCGGCAGTGAAGCCCTGAGCCCCTCGGCCAGCGCGTCCGTGCTGCCGACGACGTAGGCGATGATCCGCTGGTCCTCCGACACCACCACGGTGGCGTCGGTGACCTGCGGATGAGCGACCAACGCGGCACGGATCTCACCCAGCTCGATGCGATACCCGCGCACCTTGACCTGGTCATCGATACGACCCAGGAACTCGACCGCACCATCACTGCGCCACCGCACCAAGTCACCCGAGCGGTAAAGCCGCGCACCCGCCGACCCGAACGGATCAGGCACGAACCGCTCCGCGGTGGCACCTGGACGGTATGCGTAACCGCGTGCCACACCCGTACCACCGACGAACAGCTCACCCACCGCACCCACCGGGACCGGCTGCAGACCCGCATCCAACACCCGCATGGTCATGTTCGGCAGCGGACGCCCGATCGGCACCACACCCTCGAACGCCTCGACCAACGGGAACACACACGTCCCCACCGTCGCTTCGGTCGGACCGTACTCATTCAGCACCCGGCCCTCACCCAGCAGCACCCGCCAGCGCTCCACCAGACCACCCGGCAACGCCTCACCCGCAACCACCACACGAGACGTCAAACCCTGGATCTGCGCATCCGACAACTGACCCGACAACACCTCAAGGTGCCCGGGGGTCAGCTTCATGAAAGAGAACGGACCCGCCTCCGCCAGGCTCGCGCCCAACTCGGTCAGCTCACCGTCCCACAACCACGCCCGCTGACCCGCAGCAAGCGGCGCCCACACATTCGGCACCACCAAGTCGAACGCCACCGACGAGAACACCGGCGCACCACCCGAACCCGACGCCACCAACTCACGCACCGCCCAGTCCACATGATTCACCAGACTGCGATGCGAAACCTGCACACCCTTCGGCCGCCCCGTCGAACCCGACGTGAACACCGTGTACGCCACCGAATCCAGATCCAGCACACCCGAAGGAACCGACGCCGGGAAAGACGACACATCACCCTCGGCCAGCACCGTCTCCACACCCGGGAAACGATCCGCATACCGGGCCGACGTCAACGCCACATCCACCCGGGCGTCCTCGACCATCCCCGCAATACGACCCGCCGGCAGCACCGGATCCATCGGAACGAACCCACCACCCGCACGCCACACCGCCAGCAACGACACCACCAGATCCACCGAACGATCCAGCAACACCGCAACCGTCGACTCCGCACCCACACCCACCGCACGAAGACGATGCGCCAACCGATTCGCCCGCACATCCAACTCGGCGAACGACAACGACCACCCACCCGCCTCCACAGCCACCACATCCGGCGCCGCAGAAGCTCGACGCGCCACCAGCTCAGGCACCGACACCTCAGGCACCACCACCGCCGAGTCGTTCCAGACCCGCAGGAGCCGGTGCTCGTGCACCGAGGTGATGTCGATGGCGGACAGTGCCGCCTCGGGCGCCGCCACCACACCCTCGACCAGTCGCACGAAGTGGTCGGCCATGCGCTCCACGGTGGGCCGGTCGAACAGCGAGGTCGCGTACTCCAGCGCACCGTTCAGCGAGCCGTCGGCCTGGCGCCACACGAACATCGTCAGGTCGGTCTTCGCCACCCGCCAGGCGCCCTGGAAGGCGTCCATCAACACCCCGTCGGCGGCCACCGAGGTGGCGCCGTCGTCCTGGAGGTCGAAGGCGACCTGGTAGAGCGGGGTCCGGGACAGGTCGCGGACCGGCTGCAGCTCGTCCACCAGCCGTTCGAACGGCAGCTCCTGGTGCGCGAAGCCGGCCATGGCCGTGTCCTTCGTGCGTCCCAGCAGCTCACCGAAGGTCGGGTCGCCGGTCAGGTCGCAGCGCATGACGAGCGAGTTGAGGAAGAAGCCGACCGTGCCCTGGGTCTCGCGCCTGAGCCGCCCGGTCACCGGGCTCCCGATGCCGAAGTCGTCCTGTCCGCTGTGCCGTGAGAGCAGCGCGGCGAAGACGGCCAGCAGGGTCGCGTACTGGGTCGCGCCGTGCTTCCGCCCGATGCCGCTGAGGGCGTCGGCGAGACCGGCCGGCACCGAGAAGCGCACGCCCTCGCCCCGCCCGTCGCGCCGGGCCGGGCGCAGCCGGTCCGTGTGCAGCTGCAGCTCGGGCATGCCGCGCAGCGCGTTCTTCCAGTAGTCGAGTTCGCGGTCCAGGACCGTGTCGTCGGACCGGGCGGCCTGCCAGGCCGCGTAGTCCGCGTACTGCACCGGGAGCTCGGCGAGTTCCGGTGTCCGGCCCTCGGAGGCGGCGGCGCACAGCTCGCGGATCTCCCGGTCCATCAGCACCGTCGACCAGCCGTCGCTGGCGATGTGGTGGGTCGTGACCAGCAGCACGGGGCCACCGACGGGAACCCGTACGAGCAGAGCCCGCCACAGCGGCCCGTCGCTCAGGTCGAAGCCCCGGGCGAACTGCTCCCCGAACAGCCCTTCGATCTCCGCCTCGCTCGCATCCACCACGCGCAGCTCGACCGGCTGCGCCCGGGCCACCACCTGGCGGGGCTCCTCGCCCTCGAGGACGTACCGGGTGCGCAGGGACTCGTGGCGGGTCTCCAGCGTGTCCAGTGCGGACTGGACCGTGTCGGCGGCCGTCCCGGCGGGCAGCCGGAGGAACAGTGGCGCGACCCATTCGGCGCTGCCCGGGTGCATGCGGTCCAGGAACCACAGCCGGTGCTGTCCGAAGGAGAGCGGCAGCGGTGTGTCGCGTCCCACCGGCACCACCTCGGGTACGGCGGGCCGCGCCTCCTCCAGGAGCTTGGCCTGGGCCTCGACCGTGGAGGCCGCGAAGAGCCCGCGCAGCTGGATGCTGTCCCCGGAGGCCCTGCCCAGGGCGTCGGCCAGCCGGGTCAGGACGAGGGAGGAGCCGCCGAGGGCGAAGAAGTCGTCGTGCACACCGACCCGTTCCACCTGGAGCAGCTGCTCCCACACCTCGGCCACGAGACGTTCGGCAACGGTGCGGGGTGCGGTGTACTGCGGGCCCTCGCCCGTGGTCCGTGTGCCGGGCTGCTCGGGGTCGGGCAGGGCCTTGCGGTCGATCTTGCCGTTGCCGGTCAGCGGGAAGGCGTCCACGGGCACGAAGAGGGCGGGGACCATCGGCTCGGGGAGCCGCTTGCGCAGGAAGCTGCGCAGTTCGTCCCGGGGTATGCGGCGGGCGGTCACCAGATGGGCGACGAGCCGCTTCCCGCCGCCGACGGTGTACGCGCCGACCACGGCGCCCCGGATGTCGGGGTGCGCGTTGAGTGCGGCCTCCACCTCGGCGGGCTCGATGCGGACGCCGTTCACCTTGACCTGGTGGTCCACGCGGCCGAGGTAGGCGAGTGCGCCGTCGGAGCGCCAGCGCGCGAGGTCGCCGGTGCGGTACATGCGGCTGCCCGCCGGGCCGTGCGGGTCCGGTACGAACCTCTCCGCGGTCTGCGCCGGGTTGCCGACGTAGCCGCGTGCCACACCGATGCCCCCGGCGTACAGCTCGCCGACGACGCCGATCGGGACCGGGTCGAGCTCCTCGTCGAGCACGTACACGCGCATGTTGTCGACCGGCCGGCCGATCGGCACGGCCTCGGTGTGCAGCTCCGGGTCGAACTCCTGGCCCGTGACGTCGATGGAGCACTCCGTGGGGCCGTAGGTGTTCCACACCTTGGCGCCGGTGGGTTCGCCGAGCCTGCGGCACAGTTCGGCGTCGAGCGCCTCACCCGCGGACAGGACGAGCCGCAGCCCGGTGCACTCGGACCAGGCGGGCTCCTCGGCGAGCAGCCGCAGCACGGAGGGCACGCCCTGCAGGACGGTGATGTTCCGGTCGGCCACCGTCCGTACGAGGAGTGCGGGGTCCGATTCGGCGCCTTCGGGGGCCATCACGACGGTGCCGCCCGCGACCAGCGGTGCGAAGAACTCCAGGGCCGCGGCGTCGAACGTGAGGACGGTCTTCTGCAACACCCGGTCGTCCGGGGTGAGTTCCTGGCGGGCGACCGACCAGGCCACCCGGTTGGCGATCCCGCCGTGCTCGACGAGCACGCCCTTCGGGCGGCCCGTCGAGCCCGAGGTGTACGTGATGTACGCGGCGTGCTGCGGGCCCGTTTCCACCGGTTCGGCGTCGGCCTCGCCGCCGGCCGCGTCCAGGAGCACGACACCGTCGGGTACGACACCGTCCAGAGCCCCGGCCGACTCGTCGACGGTCAGGACCGTCCGCGCGCCGCTGTCCGCGACCATCCAGGCGATGCGCTCGGCCGGGTGGCCGGCGTCCAGCGGCACGTAGGCCGCGCCGGCCTTCCAGACGCCCAGGAGCGCCGCGACGAGCTCACGCCCGCGCGGCAGGCAGACGGCCACCCTCGACTCGGGGAGGACACCGCGTCCGCGCAGCAACCGCGCGATCCCGTTCGCGCGGCGGTCCAGCTGCGCGTACGTCATCGACCCTTGTGCGTCGTCGACCGCGATGGCGTGGGGGGTACGGACGGTCTGCTGGGCGATCAGTTCGTGCAGCGGGACAGACATCTCTTCTCCAGAGGTGTTGATCAGTTGCAGCGTTCGGTGGCGGTGACCCGGTTTCGGGAGCCTTCCTAGGGCGTCGGCGCAGGAACGAACCCGTCGATACGGGTGCCGATGCCGCCCTTTCGTGCCTCGTCCCGGACGAAGCCGGCCAGCGCCAGGTCCAGGACGCCGAGGCCGAACGGGGAGTACACGAGCGGCTTCCCGACTTCCGGTTCCAGCCGGGCGGTGCCGCGCAGCAGTGCGCCGATGGAGGCGTCGACGAAGTCGCGCCCGCCGGTGTGCTGCTCCGCGAGGTGCGGTGAGGTCTGCTCACGGCATACGTGGTCGGGGTCGTCGACGATGTTGTGCGCGCCGAGTACGGCGGGCACGGTGAGGTCGCGCAGCGAGATGTGGAGCACGACGGTGCCGGGCGGGCAGGCGTCCAGGCCGGTGTACGGCGAGGCGGATGTCGTCGCGAAGGACACCAGGTCGTGGGCGCCCAGCGCCTCGTCGAGCGTCGCGCAGTGGCGGATCTTCGCGCCGGGCAGCAGCCTGGCGTGATCCGCGGTGAAGCGCTTGGCCCGCTCCATGTCCGTGTCGTGGACGGCCAGGGAGTCGAGCCCGGGCAGCTCGGCGGCCAGGAAGCGCAGCACCTCGCGGTTGATGACACCGGTGCCGATGAGCGTGATCCCGGACGGCCTGCGGCCCCCGAGGAGCATCCGTGCGCCGAGTGCGGCCGAGGCCGCGGTGCGCATGGCCGAGATCAGGGAGCCCTCGATGAGCGCCTCGGGATGTCCGGTCTCCAGTGAGTTCAGCAGGACGGCGGCGCTGGCCCGCTGCAGCCCGGCGGCGACGTTGCCGGGGAAGGAGGAGATCCACTTCATTCCGGCGACTTCGGTGTCGCCCCCGAGGTAGCCGGGGAGGCCGATGATCCGGTCCCTCGGACGGTCGGGGAACCGCAGGAAGACGGAGTGCGGCAGGACCGTGCGCCCCTCGTCGTGGCGCTTGTACGCCTCGGCGACGAGGTCGATGACCTCCTTCTCCCGTCCGGCCAGCAGCCCGGCCACTTCCCCGTGCTTGATGATCAGCATGCGCCCACCGCCAATGTGTGTTCGGGTTCGTTCCACAGGTGTGAGACCTCTCCGAAGTGGGCGCGCACCCAGTCGTCGGAGTAGATGGTGTCGAGATAGCGGTCGCCGCGATCGGGGAAGATCATCACGCAGTTGCTGCCGGCCGGAATGCGGTCGGCCATCTTCCCGAGTGCGGCGGTCACCGCTCCCGACGAGCCGCCCGCGAGGATCGCCTCACGGTGCGTCAGGGTCCGGCAGGCGACGACGCAGTCGAGGTCGTTGACGAGCACGACCTCGTCGGCCAGTGTCGGATCGAACAGCGAGGGCTTGATCGCGGCCCCGTGTCCGGGAAGCAGCCGCGGGCCCGAAGGGCCGCCGAACAGCACGCTGCCCATCGCGTCGACCCCCACCAGTGTGGTGGGGAGTCCGCGTTCCCGGATGTACTGGGCGCAGCCGGTCATGGTGCCGCCGGTACCGGTCGAACAGAACAGGTAGTCCACCCGGTCGTCCAGTGCTTCGGCGATCTCCCGCATGGTCTGCACGTGGGCCCGGGGGTTGAGCGGGTTGGCGTACTGGTTGGGCCAGTACGCGCCGGGTGTCGCGGCCACGAGCTCGCGTACCCGCGCCAGGCGCACGGGCAGATAGGCGCGGGTGTCCGGGTCGACCTCGGTCACCATCTCGACCGTGACCCGGTAGGCGCGCAGGATCGCCAGGTTCTGCTGGGTGGTCTTGGGGTCCACGACGCAGATGAAGTCGATCCCGAAGTACCGGCAGATCTGTGCGATGCCGATCGCCAGGTTCCCGGAGCTCGACTCCACGACCGTGGACCTGCCCGGTACCAGTTCCCCGCTGCGGATCCTGCCGAGCAGCATCGACAGCGCCGACCTGTCCTTGACGCTGCCGCCGGGGTTGAACGCCTCGAGCTTGGCGAAGACGCGGGACCCGAAGCGGGGCAGCAGCCCGCCGAGTTCGACGAGGTGCGTGTTGCCGACACCGTCGAGAATGCCGCGGAGCACCGGTTGCTTCATGATCCGGCGCCGGTGTTGCTGCCCAGGGCGAGCAGAGAACGCTTCTGGGCGGCGTCCGTCAGCGGGATCCGGGAGACCGGGCGCCCGGGTGTGTCCCCGGCAGCGGTCATGAAGCGGATGAGCTGGTCGAACAGCCGGTCCATGGTGTCCCGCTCGAAGAGCGCGGTGTCGTAGCGCAGGGCGATGGTGAGCCCCTGCACGTCACGGGTGACTTCGAAGGTGATGTCGCACTGGCCCTCGAGGTGCGGGATCTCCAGGTACGTGGTGGTCAGACCGGCCACGTCGAGGGGTACACCGGCGACCGCACCGGCCAGCTCGGAGCCGAAGCGGTCCGTGGTGACCATGGTCATGGAGATCCGGAACAGCGGCCCGGAAGCCTCCGCGGCCTGGGCGACCAGCGGGAACGGGTACGTGGCCCTCGCGGTCGCCTGCCTGAGGCGCTCGTTGGCCGCGGCCGTCACCTCGCCCAGCGGGGTGTTCCTGTCGAACACGGCCCTGATGAGGACCGGGTTGACGTAGTAGCCGACGACGTCCTTGGCGGCCGAGCGGCGCACCGAGGCCGGGCAGGCGATGAGGAAGTCGGTCTGTCCGGTCCAGCGGTTCAGAAGGGCCTGCAGGGAGCCGAGCGCCAGGGCGAACTGCGAGATCTCCTGCTCGGCGGCGGCGCACTTGAGCCGCTCCGCGAGCTCGTCGGGCAGTCGGCGCACGAGGCTGGCACCGGTGAACGACGCGACGGCCGGCCGGGGCTTGTCGGTCAGCAGTTCCGCGGGTGCGGAACCTTCGACCTGCTCCTGCCAGAACTCCGCCTGCCGCTGACCGCGCGAGGATTCGAGCAGGGCCCGCTCGCTCTCGACGAAGTGGTCGTAGTCGACGGCGACGGGATCCCAGCCTGGCTCCTTGCCCTCGGCGAACGCCTCGTACGCGGCGAGCAGGTCGCGCCACAGCATCCACTGGGAGATGGCGTCGGTCGCGATGTGGTGGGTGAGCGCCAGCAGTACTGCGTCGGTGCGGCGGCGCCACAGCACCACCCGGAACGGTCCCTCCTCCGAGAGCCGGAAGGAGGTGCCCGCCTCCGCCGCGACGAGCCGCTGCAGCTCGTCGTCGTCCGCGTCCGGTACGTCACGCACGACGAGTTCGCCGATGTCGCCGGGGTTCTTCACCAGCCGGCGGGGACTGCCGTCGGCCTCGACGTACACCGAACGCAGCATCGGGTGCCGTTCGGTGAGCGCCCGGGCCGCCCGCGCCAGGACCTCCGGGTCCGGCGCGGGCTCCATCCGGACACCACCCGCGAGGTTGTAGGTCGCGCTGTCGGGAGCCAGTTTGTGGAGCAGCCATAGCCCCTCCTGGCCCACCGACAGAGGCATCGCCCCGCCTATGGGGTCCGTGTGGCCCATGGGTCAGACTCCTGCCTTGTTTGCCGTCAGGAAGTCCGCGACGTCACTGACGCGCAGCAGGTCGCCGACCCGCTCGTCGGGCACTGTTTGGTTGAAGGCCTTCTCCACGGCGGCCAGGAGGTCGATGCGGGTGAGGGAGTCCATGCCGAGCTCGTCGAAGCTGGAATCGGCGGTGACCTCGCCCTCCAGGTCCGGCGCCGTACGCAGCGTGAGGTTGATGATCTCGACAATCAGTTCGTCTCTGGTCATGGCCTTCGTCTCTCCGTAGGTGTGTGCGCGTGAATGTGCGTGCGGGGGTTCTGGGGGTTCGCCGGGGCCGGTCACGGCATCCGGACGACCTGGCCGGCGTACGTCAGGCCGGCACCGAAGCCGAGCAGCAGGACGTTCTCGCCGGGGGTGCTGCGGCCGCTGTCCTTGAGCCTGCTCAGCGCCAGGGGCACGGAGGCCGCCGAGGTGTTCCCGGTGTCGACGACGTCGTTGACGACGCGCTCCGGCGGGAGGTCGAGGTTCGCGGCGAGCGTCTTGATGATCCGGTTGTTGGCCTGGTGCGGCACGAACCAGTCGATGTCCTGCATCGTGATCCCGGCGGCGGCACACGCCCGGTGGGCGACGTCCGGCATGGTGGCCGTGGACCACTTGTAGACGAGCGGGCCGTTCATGGTGACGTACTCCCGGCCGTCCGCCTTCTCGGTGATGCCGAGCACGTCGTGCCGTGCGCCGTCGCTGCCCCAGACCGCCGGGCCGATGCCGGGCTGGTCCGAGCGGGACACCACCGCGGCTCCGGCACCGTCACCGAAGATGACGAACGTGTCGGGGTCGGCGGGGTCGATCCACTCGCTGGTCCGTTCGGCGCCGACGACCAGGACGTTGCGTGCCTCGCCCAGACGCACGGCGTTGGACGCCATGGCCAGCGAGTACGTGAAGCCGGCACAGACCGCGTTGAGGTCGTACGCACCCGAGTTGGGCAGTCCGATACGACTGGCCACCTCGGGGGCGATGCCGGGCATACGGCGACGGCGGGTGGCGCTCGCCACGATCGTCAGGTCCACCTCGCCCGGGTCGATGTCGGCCGAGACGACGGCCTTCTCGCCCGCGGCCGCCGACATCGTGACCAGGTCCTCCTCGTCGGAGGCGTGGTGGCGGGTCTTGATGCCGGTCCGGCTCTCCATCCACTGCGGCGAGACCGTCGTCAGCGGTGCCAGTTCCTCGTTGGACACCAGCCTGGCCGGCCGGTACACGGCCAGTCCGGAGATCCGTGATCCGTACGTCTTGAACTCGAACATGTCTCCCTCAACTCCCCATAGGTCCGTCAGCCGTCGGGCTTCAGGCGTCGGACGGCTCTGCCATGGCCACGGCGATGCGCCGCGGTCCGGTGAACGGCTCACGCGCGTGCGCGGCGAGCATGTTGTCGACGACCAGGACGTCGTCGCGCTGCCAGTCGAAGCGGACCGCCGCCGAGCGGTAGGCGGCGCGCAGGTGGTCCGTCACCTCGTCGGGGATGACCCCACCGTCCCCGTAGAAGGTGTTCGTGGGCAGGTCCTCGTCGGCGAAGATCGCGCGCAGACCGGCGCCGACCTCCGGGGCCAGGGTGCTGACGTGGAAGAACGTCGCGTGGTTGAACCACACTTCCTCGCCGGTGACCGGATGGCGGTGCACCGCCTGCCGTACCGCGGTGGTGCGCAGACCGCCGTCGGGCCGCCACTCCGCCTCGATCCTGCGTTCCTTGCAGTACGCCACGACGGCGTCCTTGTCCGAGGTGTTGAAGGCCTCCTGCCAGGGCACTCCGAACCCGGCGTGGAAGTTGCGCACGACCTGCCAGCCGCGTGCCTCGAACTCCGCGCGCACCTGCGGGTCGACCGACCTGAGCACCTGGCGGATGTCGGCGAGCGGGGTGGCGCCCTGCGTGACGGGCGGCTCGACGCAGAAGAAGTACAGCGTCCGCGGCCAGACCGCCTGGTAGGAGTTCTCGTTGTGGAGGAAGATCTCCTCGTTCTGCGGATAGTCGGTCGAGGTGTAGACCTGCCCCTTGATGGTGCTGCGGGGCGAGGAGCGCTCGGCGTACGCCAGCGGCGGCGTGCCGGAGAACGCCCGGACGGTGCCGTCGAAGCCGTCGACACCGCCGACCTCGAATCCGCGCAGCAGCAGTGCGCCGCGCCGGGTGAGCAGCTCGCGCAGCTCCGCCCGGTTCTCGGTGATGTAGCCGTGGATGCCGGTGCCGGGGGCCGCGGGACGTCGCATCCCGGGCACGGTCCCGCTCCCCACCCAGCCGGCGGGTGTCTCTTCCGAGGTGATGGTCATGGTCAGCTCGCTCCGTGGTCGAAGAAGTCGGGGCAGCCCTGGGGGCCGGGGCGTCAGTCGGACATCGCCACGAGGACGCGGCGGTCCCCGGTGAACGGCCGCCGGCCGTGGGCCAGCAGGACGTTGTCGATGAGCAGCAGATCGCCCGTGCGCCAGTCGACGTCCACGGCTGCCTCCAGCCCGCGGTCGCGGACCTGGGCGACGTACTCGGGGGGAATCGGGCTGCCGTCGGCGAACCGCACCGACTGCGGCAGCTCGTCCTCGGACAGGATCTGCGCGAGCTCGGCCGCGGTGTCGTCGCCGAGACCGGCCGGGTGCCACTGGTCGGCCTGGTTGAACCACACCTCGGCGCCGGTGACGGGGTGCCTGGTCGTGGACGGACGGTGGGACTCCACGCGCAGACTCCCGTCGCGCCGCCAGTCCCACTCGGCCCCCGCGTTCTTCAGGAACGCCTCCACGTCGGCCCGTTCGTCGGTCTCGAAGGTGTCCTGCCAGCTCTTTCCGAGGCCGTAGCCGTCGTGCAGGTTCTGCACGTAGCGCACGCCGCCGGCGAACGCCTCACGCACCTCCGGGTCCAGGACGGCGAGCCAGCGCTCGGCGTCCAGTACCGGGGTGGCCCCGCCGGAGCCCGGCTGGACCTGGCAGAAGAAGGCCAGGCGGGACGGCCAGGCGTGGGCGTAACTCATCTCGTTGTGCATCGAGATGGTGAATTCCTGCGGGTACTCCGTCGAGGTGTAGACGTTGCCGCCGACCTTGGTGCGCGGCGAGTTGCCGTGCACGTACGCCAGCCGGTTCGGCAGCAGCCGGTCCAGGGCCGTGTCCAGCGTCTCCGGGGTGATCCCGAAGCCGCGGAAGACGAGTGCCTTCTCCTTGACCAGGGTCCCGGCCAGGCCGAGTTCCAGTTCCTCCAGGCGGCTCAGCAGTTCGCCGGTCCCGCCCTCACCCTTCGCTTCGATCTCCAGTGGTGCCCAGGACGTCGGACTCGTCACGGCGCCGCTCCTCTCGCTGTTGTGATGAAGCCTTCGGCTATCCGGCCTGCATGCCGGTCGGGATCCGAGCCAGCCGCCCCGCGATGTCCGCGGTCAGCTCCGCCTCCCGGGGGGCGAGGTAGAAGTGGTCCCCGGGGAACGACCGCACCGCGAAGGACCCGGTCGTCAACTCCCCCCAGGCCAGCAACTGTTCGTAGGAGGTGCCCGGATCCCTGTCGCCCTGGTACGCGACGATCGGAGCGCGCAGCGCCACCGGGCTGTGCGGGTGGTAGGTCTCGATGAGCCTGTAGTCGGAGCGCAGTACGGGCAGCAGCAGCTCACGCAGTTCCGGGACCGCGTACGGGTCGCCGCCCAGGGTGCCCAGCCGGGACACCCCGGCGACCAGGACGTCGTCAGCGGCCCTGTGAAGGGTCGTGGGAGACGTCCGGTGCGGGGCGTTGCGCCCCGAGAGCAGGACCCGGACCGGACCCTCGCCCGCACCGGCCTCCTGCCGCACCGCCACCTCGTAGGCCACCGCGGCGCCCATGCTGTGGCCGAAGAAGGCCATCGGCAGGTCGCCGTACGGGATGAGCGCCTCGGAGATCCGGCCGGCCAGCTCGTCCATCGACTCGACGCACGGCTCGCCCATCCGCTCCTGCCTGCCCGGGTACCGGACGGCGAGGACCTCGATATCGGCGGGGAGCCGCGAGGGCCAGCCGTGGAACAGCTGGGCGTTGCCGCCGGCGTGCGGGAAACAGACCAGCCGCAGCCGCGGTTCGCCCGTCCGCGCGTACCTGCGGAACCAGGTCTCCGAGGCGGCGGTCACAGCGCCATGCCCCCGTCGATCCGGACCACCTGACCGGTGATGTACTCGGCCTGCGGGGAAGCCAGGAAGGAGACCAGCGAGGCCACTTGCTCGGGAGTGCCGAAGCACCCCATCGGGATGCGGGTCAGGGCGTCCTTCGCGACGGCCTCCGGCACACCGGCGACCATCTCCGTGTCGATGAAGCCCGGTGCGACGGCGTTGGCACGCACTCCGTAGCGGCCGAACTCCTTGGCCAGCGCCTGCGTGAGCCCGATGATCCCGGCCTTCGAGGCCGAGTAGTTCGTCTGTCCTGCGTTGCCGACGACCCCGGCCACGGACGAGAGGGTCACGACCGTGCCCGCACGGCGCCGGATCATCGAACGGACCACCGAGCGCAGCAAGTTGTACGTTCCGTCGAGGTTGGTGCGCAGCACCGAGTCCCACTCGTCGTCCGACATCAGCGCCAGCGGCCTGTCGCGGGTGATCCCCGCGGAGGTGACGACCGCGGACACCGGTCCCAGCCCCGCCTCGACGTCCGCGACGAACGACCGGACACCGACCCGGTCGGCGACGTCGACGCGGCGGATCAGCGCCCGCCGGCCCGCCGCCAGGATCTCCTTCTCGACCTGCTCCGCCGCCGCGTCGTCGGAGCGGTAGCAGATGGCCACGTCGAAGCCGTCCCGTGCGAGCCGGGTGGCCACCGCCCGCCCGATCCCGCGCGACCCCCCGGTCACCAGTGCCACCTGTGCCTCTTGGTCCGGCATGCTGCCCCCATCCGTTCGAATGAGTCGAGCGTGCGTTCACCGGCTATATCTGGCCTATACGGCATCCAGCGCCGCTCGAGGGAGCGTGCCGGGCACCGGTACCGTGACCGTTCATGACCCTGCTTCCGACCGGTGGCCCCGCTCTCGCGGGCCTACTTGCCCCGCTGCTTCCCCCGCTGGTCACCGCCGTCGACACCTTCCACGACAGCGCCGAACCCTTCCTCTTCCCCGAGGAGGAGGCCCTCGTCGCCAGGGCCGTGGCCAAGCGGAGGCACGAATTCACCACGGTCCGCCACTGCGCCCGCACCGCTCTGGCCAGTTATGGCCGACCCCCCGCACCGATCCTCCCCGGCACCGGGGGCGCGCCCCGCTGGCCCGACGGCATGGTCGGCAGCCTCACGCACTGCGACGGATACCGGGCGGCGGCCGTCGCCGAGAACACGACGGTGGCCTCCCTCGGCATCGACGCCGAACCGGCCGAACCACTGAACGACGAGGGCTCGCTGAACCTCGTCACCCTCCCCGCCGAACGCGCCGCGCTGCGCGAACTCACCGCCCACCGGCCCGACGTCCCCTGGGACAGGCTGCTGTTCAGCGCCAAGGAGTCCGTCTACAAGGCCTGGTCCCCGCTCACCGGCCGCTGGCTCGGCTTCCAGGACGCGCACATCACCCTGCGCCCGGACGGCACCTTCGCCGCCGCCCTGCTCGTCCCGGGCACCACGACGGCCGGCCCCCCGCTCACCGGCTTCGACGGCCGCTGGCAGGTACGCGAGGGCCTCGCGCTCACCGTCGTCACCGTGCCCCCGCGCGGCGGGACCGGCCCGGCGTGACGACCCCGGCACCGAGGCGCCCCCGCCCAGGCACCTGCACGGCGCCTCGGGTCACAGCCAGCGGCGGATCGGCAGGACCGCAGCCTCCCGGATCCGCTGCACCGGCGAGCGGCGCCTCCACCGGGCGCCGTCGATCAGCACGCTGTCGGCGCGGTCGTCCTCGAAGTGCTGGTCCAGCGTCGCGGTGAACGCCGGGTCCAGCACGGCGAGCATCACTTCCTCGTCGTGGTCCAGCGAACGACGGTTGAAGTTGGTCGAGCCGATCAGCGAGGCGACCCGGTCCACGGTCACCGCCTTGGTGTGCATCATCGTCGGCTGGTACTGGTAGATCTTCACGCCACAGGCGACGAGATTCTCGTAGTGGTGCTGCCCCGCCAGCTGGCAGACCCGCTTGTCCGTGTGCGGCCCGGGCAGCAGGATCTCCACGGTGACGCCCCGCGCCGCCGCTGCGCAGAGCAGTTCGACGAAGTACGTGTCGGGTGCGAAGTACGCCGTGGTGAGCCGCACCCGCTCCTCGGCGGACTCCAGGACGACCCGGAGCAGGGTCTGCATGTCCTGCCAGCCGAAGCTCGCCGAACCCCGCACCACCTGCACGATCGCGTCGCCCTCCGGCCGGAGGTCGACGAAGCGGTCGCGCTCGGTGAACAGCTCGTCGTGGCACTCCGCCCAGTTCTGGGCGAACGCGGCGGCCAGACCGTCCACCGCGGGGCCGCGCACCTGCACATGGGTGTCGCGCCACTCGCGCTCGTTACGGGCGTCGCCGCACCACTCCTCCGCGATGCCGACGCCACCGGTGAACGCCGTCTCCTCGTCCGTCACGAGGACCTTGCGGTGGCAGCGGTGGTTCTGCTTGAGCGGCGACAGGTACAGCGGCTTGCGGAACCACGCGACCTCCACCCCGGCCTCGTCCATCATCGCCAGCTGGTCCTTCTCGATCAGCCGGCTGCCGAAGCCGTCCAGGAGCAGCCGCACCCGCACTCCGGCGCGGGCCCGCTCCGACAACGCCTCCGCGAAGTCACGGGCGATGTCACCGCGCCAGTACACGAACGTCATCATGTCCACGGTGTGCTCAGCATCACGTATCGCGCCCAGCATCGCGGCGAATATCTCGTCGCCGTTGTGGAGGGGGACGAGGGCGTTGCCCTCGGTGGCGGCGATGCCGATCAGCCGCTCCAGCCGTCGCCGCAACCGCAGGATGCGCTCGGGGTACCCGGTGTCAGGTCTGTCGTCTGTATCGGTGGACATGGAACACCTGACCGAATCGAGGGGACGGGGACCCGCCGACTGTACTCCGCGCCCGATCAGTAGTCGGGTTCCACCCACTGGGCCGTATCCGCCCGGTAACGGTACTCCGGCCGCCCCGTGATGCTGCTCGTCCGGAACGGCTTGCCGTTGTCGTCGATGCGCAGGGACCCGCTCCGGCCGCCGCTGCTCCACTCCAGCTCCAGGTACCAGGTCACATCGTGCCCCTCCACATGCGCGTCGAGGTGGAACACCTCCACGTCCGTGGAGCTCACCCGGTACGGGAAGTCCTTCGCCGGCACGACGACGCCGCCGTCCTGCCCAGCGACCGGACGCGAGCGTGGCAGGCTCTCGTCCAGGTCGATGTCGAAGCTCTGCGGAGTGATACCGCTCCCACAGCCCTCCCCCATCGAGTACGCGGCCCAGGCGAGCGCCCGTTCGCGCCCCACGACCCGCACATGCAGACCCTTGAGCACCACCGCTTCCCGCGATGCCCCCTGGAGGGTGAGTTCGAGCATCATGTCGCCCCCGTCCACACCACCGAGCGCCCTCGCCCAGTTGCGGGTGTCCTGGGGCGGGGGCGGCTTCGGTACGGTGCCGGGCTCACGGTCGAGCAGGTAGTACTGCCCGCAGGGCGACTCCCAGTTGTACGAGCTGATGGCGGCGCTGACGGGGGCACCGCGGTCATCCGCCCCACCGCCCTGCCGCGCCGGTGAACCGGGGGAGGCGGGGGCAGTGGCGGTGGCACTGCCTCCGGCCGACGGTGAAGCCGGCCCGCTCGGCGTCGCGGACGCGCTGTCCGCGCCGCCGCTGCTGCTCGCGCTCGGCACGACCGGGGCCGATCCGGTGGCCGCGTCGGTCCGTTCGCCGTCGCCGTCGTCCGTGAGGCCACGGAACGCCAGGGCGGCGGGAACGGTGAGGGCGACGACGGCGGTCGCCGCGAGCAGGACGCGCAACCGCCGGGACGGCCGCCGGCCGGGGGCGGGTACGGCGGTGGTGCCGGACGCCTCCGACGGCGTCACGTCCTCGGCCTCCGGTCCTGATTCCGCTTCCGTGCCCTCCTGCGGAACGGGCCCGGGCTCCACCGTGCCACCCACCCCCGCCTTCCGCGCCCCCCGCCGCTTCGCCTCATCGGCCAGGATCCACGTCCGGTGCAGACCGACCAGCTCGTCCGCCGACGCCCGGCACACCCGGGCGAAGCGTTCGACCGGCGCGTAGTCCTGTGGAACGGCGTCGCCGTTGCAGTACCGGTGGACCGTCGACGTGCTCATGTGCAGCTTCCGGGCGAGTGCTCCGTAACTCAGCCCGGAACGCTCCTTGAGGCCACTGAGCTCTGCCGCGAAGTCTTGGATCTCCGTACCCACGCCGACCGTTCCTCCCACTGATCCATCCCGGAACCGCGTTCCAGGGAGGCCTCGTTCCCCCAGGTCAGAGGGCATTCAACCGTTCCACCGTCCCGAACCGCCCGGCAGCCGTTGCCACCGGAATCAGGCCCCGCACAAGATGTGGACACACCGCCGGACCGACCTTCGTCCACACCGGGAGACGCAGTGCGTACCCGCTTCGAACCGAGCCTGACCGAAGCGGTCGCCGCAGGAGTGCTGATCGCCGCCACGGCGACCGTCATCACACTCCTGTGGGACCTCTGACCACTCGTCATTCTCCAGCACAGCCGGCACCACCCGGCGCGCCCGAGCGGCGCCCCGGACACGACAGACCTTCTGAACGGGGAGAACCACCTCATGCGCAACCGTAACTTCCGTCGTATCGCCCGCACTTCCGCCCTCGGCACCGCCGCACTGCTGGCCGCGCTCTCGCTGACCGCCTGCCAGGAGGACGGCCAGGCAGCAGCGGACACCTCCGCCCCGGCGACCGCCTCCCCGTCCGAGCACCCCTCGGACAGCACGAAGGCGCCCGCGGACAAGGACAACGGCAAGGACAAGGACAAGGGGACCAACGGCTCGGGTACGGACTCCGGTTCGAGTTCCGGTTCGACCGACGCCGAGCCCGCCGCGAAGCAGCCGAAGGCCACGGGCGACGCCGGCGGACCTGTCACCCTCGCCTGCGACGGCGGCAACTCCAAGGTGACGCTCACGGCCGTGACCCGGCCCGTCAACCACATGCTGCTCACCGTGACGAACACCGGCTCGAAGGCCTGCAACGCCTACTCCTACCCGTTCCTGAGGTTCGGCGAGGCGCAGGCCGTCCCGCAGACCTTCGAGGAGAGCAAGCCGCAGGCCGTCGTCACCCTCAGCCCCGGAGAGTCCGCCTACGCCGGCATCCTGACCGCCTCCGCCGACGGAAGCGGCAAGGGCGGCTACTCCACCAAGGAAGTGACGGTCAGCTTCCAGGGCCGCGAAGGTTCCGGCTCCAGCGGCCCGTCCTCGGACGTCCCGCTCACCGAGGCCGTCTTCGTCGACAGCACGCTGGCCGTCACGTACTGGCAGACGGGCCTGGACGACGCCCTCATGTACTGACCGCGCCGGTGACGCACGGGGGGGCACCCCCGCCGGGTGCCACCCGGAGCCGAACGGGGCGTTGTCAGTGGCGGATCCTAGAGTCACCTGCATGGCGACGCTCCCGAATCCCCTGCCCCTGCTGGACCTTCCACCGGGCACACTCGTGGACACCACGATCGACGACCCCTGGCACGAGCCCCTGCTCTGGTACGCCGACGAGCCGGCGCAGCCGGGCGACTGGGCCCGGCTGAGGGCGACCGGAAGGCCGCTCGGCCTGCTCCCGGTGCTGGTGGACGGCGGGCGCCGCGCCCAGTGGCCCGAGTACTGGGACCTCAACCCGGCCGGGACCTCGTACCCGGGGGACCACGACGCCGAGGACGTCCTCGGCGAGTTCTGGGAGGAGTACGCCTCCGACGAGCTGGAGGACGGGGCCGAGTGGCCCGGCCTCGCGCCCACCCCGTCCGCGAGCGCGTCCGAGACCCCGGACGAACTGGCAGGGGACATGGCCGACCAGCTCGCCGAGGGCGCGCGGTTGGCGCTCGTGCCCGCCCGGCGCAGCGCGGACATACCCGCGGCGATCGGCTGGTCGGGCCCGCTCAACTACGAGAACGACGTGGCCCGGCTGTGCACGGTGCTGCGCTCCTGGGAGGACCGCTTCGACATCCGGGTCGTGGCGCTCGGCTTCGACACCCTGACCGTGTCCGTGGGACGGCCTCCCACGACCGCGGCGGAGGCCGGGGCGCTGGCCGCCGAGCACTTCGCGTTCTGCCCGGACACCATCGACGCGGCCCCTCCGAACGGTCTGGACGCCTACGCCGAGAAGTACCTCCTGGGTCAGGAGACATGGTCGTTCTGGTGGGACTGAGCCTGTTCCACATGTCAGGGGCCCATGGGGGCGGGGTCAGCAGAACCAGCCGTTCTGGACCCAGCCCCGTCGGTTGATGTCGCCGTAGGCGAAGCCGTAGACCCAGTCCCCGCCGGCTTCCTCCACCAGGAAGGTCTGCCCGCGGTACAGCGTGCCCATCCAGGCCCCGTGGGGGGCGGTGACCCGGACGAAGAGGTCCTGGGCGCAGACGGTTTCGCGTTGCCCCACGGTGCCGTTGGCGGCGGTGGCGGGGTTGACGGTCAGGACGGCCATGGCGGCGGTCAGGGCCAGGACGAGGGTGGTGCGCCTGCTGGTGCGGGTCATGGGGGGGTCCTTCACGGGTGTGGGGTGTGGGGTCACCAGGATCCGAAGCCGCCCAGGCATTCCTGCCTGACGAAGCCCCAGTCGTTGGGGCCGAAGTCGAAGGTGGCCGCCCATCCGTTGTAGACGGGGTGTGCGCCGCGGGTGTGTCCGACCTTGTCACCACGCAGCAGGGTCCGTTTGAGCCCGGCCGGTCCGGAGGAACTGTCGTAGTTCGCATAGAAGCTGGCGCTGTCGCAGACGATGACGGCGTGTTCCGGCACCGTCGGATCCGCGTGCGCGGATCCGGTGAAGATCACGGCAAGGGCAAGGGCAGCGGTCAGGGACAGGGCAGGACCCAGTCGTGTCGTGGCCATGACAGACATCATGGGGTCTGACCGCCCTCCCGTCGAGAGGGCCCGGCATCGCGTCCCCCTCGGGGTCGGCCTTGCGTAGGAGCACTCATGTGCCGGGGCCGGGTGCCGCGTTGAATCGGGTGCATGCCCGATGACACGCCCGATCTGCTCGTCACCCGCGCCTCGAAAGCCTGGACAGCCCCTCTGGTCTCCACGGTCGTCACACTGCCGGGAGCCGCTCTCGCCCTGTTCTTCGGCGGGCTCTCCCCCATGGCCTGCGACGCGTGCGAGGGCGCGCAGGAAGACCGATTCTCCCGCAGCTTCGACTCCGGATGGGCGGTGCTGTGCACGGGCCTCGTACTCGCCCTGGCCGTTCTGGTGGCGAGCTGGGTCGTGCCGTGGCACCAACGGCACGCTGCGAACCGCGTGTTGCTCGCGGTGACCGCCCCTGCCGTCGCGCTCTGCGCCTTCATCGCGTTCGTGGCCCTCGTCGACTGGCCCTGACGTGATGCGGTCAGGGAGCTTTGAGCAGATCGCGCAGCCCGGCGACGGCTGCCCGTAGAACGACCGCGCGCAGGGCCTGCACCTCGCTGCGGAGCCGGGAGCGGAACTCCGGCTGATGCACCGGCGAGCCGTGCGCCACCTTGATCGCCACGGACCGCCCACCCGGCGAACGGCCCAGGAACACCCCGCCCGCGCCCAGACCGCACCCACACCCAGGGGACTTGTCCCCCATGCGAGCTACGCGCAGGTGTCCACCATGAGGTGACGATTCGAAGCCGCCCGATCCGTAGCGTTCGAAGCGCCGCGGCACCCCGGCCGCGGCTCCCACAAAGGAGCGTTCATGAGATTTGTATGGCAACTGGCGGCAGTCGTGGCGGTCTCCTTCGTCGGCAACCAGGCCGTCGCAGCCGTACAGGACGACCCGTGGCTCAGCCTCGCCGTGGGACTCCTGGTGTCCGTACTCGCGGTACTCGCCTACGGCTGGGTGGTGCGGCGGACCGAACACCGCCCCTCCACCGAGGTGGCCCGAACCGGCGCCGGGCCCGCGATCGGCCGGGGCGCGCTGATGGGCGTCGCCATGTTCGGGGCCGTCATAGCGAACATCGCCCTCCTCGGACACTACGAGATCGACGGCCTGGCCTCCGTGCACGGCGCAGTCGGGCTGTTCGGCCTCATGGCGGTCGCGGCCGTGACGGAGGAACTGCTCTTCCGCGGCGTCCTGTTCCGAATCGTCGAGGAGTACGCCGGCACGTGGATCGCACTGACGCTGACCGGAACGCTGTTCGGCCTCATGCACCTGCTGAACCCCCACGCCGACCTGTGGGGCGCCATCGCCATCGCCATCGAGGCCGGCGGCATGCTCGGCGCCGCCTACGCCGCCACCCGCACCCTGTGGCTGCCGATCGGCCTCCACCTCGGCTGGAACTTCGCGGCGGCCGGCATCTTCAGCACCGAGGTCTCCGGCAACAACACCCCACAGGGACTGCTGGACACCGTGACCTCGGGACCGAAGCTGATCACCGGAGGCGACTTCGGCCCCGAAGGAAGTGTGTACGCGGTGCTGGCCGGCGTCCTGATGACGGCCGCGTTCCTGTGGCTCGCCCACCGGCGCGGCAACCTGGTGCCCCGCCGCAGGCGCGCCGACAAGGCCGCCGCCCCCACTACACTTCCCCGATGAACGGTCCTCGGCGGCTCCGGGAACTGTGGCGCCGCTCGGGCACCACCGGCTGGTACCTCCCGCTCGCGCTGCTGCTCCTCACCGCGTCCTTCCTCCCGGTGCTCCGCAGCAACGGAACGGAGGTCGGCGGCCTGCCGAACCGCCCTTACGACGCCCTGGCCGTGGCGGCCATCGCCCTGCAGTGCCTCCCGCTCGCCGGGCGTCGGCGGTGGCCGGCCCTCTCCCTCACCCTGGTGTCGCTCGGTTTCGCCGTCGACCAGCTCCGCGGCTACCACTCGCTCGCGGGTGCCGCGCTGGCCATCGCACTGGTGAGCGTGGGATCCCGCCTGGAACACCACCGGCGCGCCACCGCGATCCTCTTCACCGCGGCGTACGTGTCGCTGGCGGTCGCGCTCCACCAGCTCGGCCCGGGTGAACCGCCGAGCGAGTTCGTGACGTTCTACCTGCTCCTGGCCCTCACGTGGGCCGTCGGGACGTGGTACCGCTCCACCCGGTTCGCCGAGGTCGAGCACCGCCGCCGCGTCGCCGAGGACACCCGCACCGCCGAACGCGCCCGCATCGCCCGCGAACTCCACGACGTGGTGACCCACCACGTGACGGCGATGGTCGTACAGGCCGAGGCGGCACGCTACTTGACCGCCGCGCCCGACCGTCTCGACCAGAGCCTGACGGCCGTCACGGAAACCGGCCGTGCGGCCATCACCGATCTGCGGCACCTGCTCGACCTGCTCGACCCCGGCCACGGCACCGAGCCCAGGACACCGCACGCCGGGCGGCTCCTCACCCTCGTCGAACAGACGCGGCAGGCCGGGCAGCCCGTGGAGTTCACGGAGGAGGGCACCCCGGCCCGGTCGGCCGGCAGCGCCGACCTCGTGGCCTACCGGGTGGTGCAGGAGACCCTGACCAACGCCCTCAAGTACGCCCAGGGCAGCTGCACTTCGGTCCGTGTGCACCACAACGAGAGGGAGATCACCGTGGAGGTCGGCACGGACGGCCCCGGCCCGAAGGCGCAGGGCGCGCTCCCCGGCGGAAGCGGGCGGGGCCTGGCCGGTCTCCGCGAACGGGTCGACGTCCTGGGCGGCGACTTCCACGCAGGCCCGCACCCGGACGGCGGCTTCGTCGTCCGGGCCCGTATACCTGCCGGGAGCCCGTCATGACCACACCGATCCGGGTCCTGATCTGCGACGACCAGGTACTGGTGCGCACCGGACTCTCGACGATCGTCGACGCCCAGCCGGATCTCGAGGTCGTCGGCGAATGCGGGGACGGGCAGACCGCCGTCGACCTCGCCGGCCGGCTGCTCCCCGACGTCGTGGTGATGGACATCCGTATGCCGGTCCTCGACGGCATCGAAGCCACCCGCCTGCTGGCCGGCGCCGGAGTCCGACAGCCCGCCAAGGTGCTGGTGGTGACGACGTTCAACCTCGACGAGTACGTCTACACGGCGTTGCGCGCGGGCGCGAGCGGCTTCCTCCTCAAGGACGCACCGCCCTCCCAGCTGCTGCACGGCATCCGGACCGTGGCCTCCGGCGCCGCCCTGCTGGACCCCGAGGTGACGCGACGGCTCGTCGGCAGGTACGCGGCCCGCATCCGGCCCTCCGATTCCACGGAACCCGACAGCCCCCTGACCCCCCGTGAACAGGAGGTCCTGCGCCTCATCGCGGACGGCCTCTCCAACAACGAGATCGCAGCGACCCTCGTGATCAGCCGTGAGACGGTCAAGACCTTCGTCTCCCGCATCCTCACCAAGCTCGGCCTCCGCGACCGCGTCCAGGCGGTCGTCTACGCCTACCGTCACGGCCTGGTGTCCTGAATCATCAGGATGTCACGCTCGGCCGAACGCAGTCCGGCATCTACTGCAATGCTCGGCCCTGCCGGGGATCACTATTCAGATCACGCCCGTCGGGCGACAGTCGCACGCCGCGCTTGACGGCCTATTCGTGCTTCTGGAGGCAGTCAGCTCATTTCCGACCCTGACGAGGTCAGCATCATCCTGTCTCAGGGATATGCGATGCTGCGGACGCAAGCCCTGAACGCTGAGGACACCACGGGCCTGCTGGATCGGATGCCAGGAGACGGATGAGCAACCCACTGACGTGGTTCAAGTCCAGTTACAGCGGCAGCGACGGCGGCGCCTGCATCGAGGTCTCCGCGCACCCCTCCGCCATCCACGTCCGCGACTCCAAGACCCCCGAGGGCCCCACCTTCACCGTCGCCCCCACTACCTGGTCGGCCTTCGCCGCGTTCGCCGCCCGGCGCTGACCGGGCGATCAGGGGGCTTTGAGCAGATCGCGAAGCTCGGCGACGTAGGTACGCACATCCCGTTCGGCGAGCAGTTCGGCGGTGGCCTCCGGCGCCCCCTGACCAGGCTGCCGACAGGCACGGCAGAGGCCATCGGGCAGCGCCTCGGCGCGGCCGGGCACACCGCACTTGGTGCATTCCATCATCACTCGCCGGACGGGCGTTCCGGGCGCGGGCAGCACCGGGGCGGCGGACACCTGGGGCGGGATCTTGTCCGTGAGACGGCGGCGTACGAAGCCGACCGGCGAGTCGACCCCGGCGGGAAGCCCGGCGACAAGCGCCTGCACGAGGTAGTCGGCGTCCACGCCACGCGTGAACCACTCGGCGGCCAGCGGCTCCAGGACCGCGCAGTCGGCGGCGGAGAGCGCCAGACGGGCATCGACGCGGCCGAGTCGCGCCAGGGCGGCGTACGCGGGCGAGTCACCCTCCAGCACGGGCGGAGCCGGCTCCTGCGTCCGCTGCTGCGGTACGACGGGGGCCACCGGCTGAACGACCACGGGCTCGACAACCGTCGGCTGCCTACGCTCGGTGCCCACGAGATTCCCCCACCACTCGTTGTCGCGGGCGGTGCGGGACCAGAACGTGCGGAAGACCCACCGCACTTGCCCGCCCTCGCCGGTCACCAGGCAGCGCACACGGCGCAGATACCCGGCGACGGACAGGGCTTTCAGGGCCGAGCCGACCGCCTGCTGCCCGTAGAGCGGCAACTGCTTGGCCAGGCCCTTGACGTCCATGGCCGCGCCGTCGGGCAGCTGGTCGATGAACCCGGCGATGCTGCGCTCCCGGGGTGGCAGCATCATGAAGTCGGCGGCGCCGCGAGGCTGTTGGTCCGGGGCGGATCGCTTGCCGTATCCGGGATTGGCCATCGGGTACGGGCGCGAGAATGCGGGGGCGCGCAGGGCAGAGCTAAGGTGCTCGGTAGCCACGGGATCGCTCGATTCGATCTTGGGGTGAGACCCCGGCATGGTGTTGTCAGCACCGCGTCGGGGTCGTTCGTTTCCGGCACCGTAAGCAGTCGCGACTCTCCGCCGCAAGTCGGCCACAATTAGTCATACTTGCTGGCCGTGACGGGTCAGGGAGGTCGGGGAGGTGTACCCGAACCCTTCCTCTACCTACCGGTTGAAAGAAGGCGCTCGAATCCCGGAACCCGCATCCCGACGCCCGAATCCCGAGGCTCGAGCTTCGGGCCCGCCGCCTTCCCGGCACCCCCGAATGAGTGATCCCGCCCCTCCCAAAGCTCGGCTTCGGAACCCGAGTCCCGAAGCCCGAGTCCCGAAGCTTGAGCTTCGAGCGCCGGTTCATGCCATTGCCTCTGCCAGGTCCTCCGCCTGCTTCAGCACCCGCTCGATCGCCGCAGGCTGCTTGTCCGGCGGATACCCGTACTTGCGCAGGAGCCGAAGCACCCGGGCCATGATCCGGTCCCTGGCCTGCTCCTTCAGCTTCCAGTCGACCGTGACGTCCTTGCGGATCTGCTCGTACAGCTCGTGCGCGATCCGCGCGAGAATCGAGTCCTCCATCTGCTCGACCGCCGAGGGGTCGGCAGCCAGCGCGTCGTAGAAGGCCAGCTCGTCCTCCGTCAGCCCGAGCGTCTTGGCCCGGCCCCGGTCGGCGGACACCTCCTGCGCCAGCTTGATGAGGAACTTCATGAACTCGGCCGCTGTCAGGAGCCCGTTCGTGTACCGGTTCATCGCGGCCCGTACGCGGCTCGTGAAGCTCTCCTGCCGGGTCAGGTTACGGGGATGGGCATCCCGGATCTCCTTGAGCAACGCCCGGCGCAGCGCCTCGATAGCCAGGTTCGGATGCTTGGACGCCTGGAGCTTCCGCAGAAGGGACTCATCCAGATGGGACAGATCCGGTTTGGTCAGGCCGGCAGCGTCGTAGATGTCCACGACGCCGTCGGCCGCGATAACCGAGGCGTGGAGCTGGGCGATGGGCACCTCCATGTCCGCCGCTGTGGTTTCGTCCTGCTCCTGTCGCTCTTCCTCCGTGTACTTCTCCCGCGACTTCCTCACGGTCTCGAAGAACCGGATGTCGGGCAGCAGATCCTGCACACGCTGATCGGTCGGGCAGAGCGAGAAAGCCTGCCGGAGCAGACCTGAGTGATACATGAACCGCTGCCTGCGAGTCGCCTGTTCAGGCTCCAGCCCCGGCTCCGGCGTGATCAGGAACTCCAGGACCTCGACAAGGGCCTCGCGATATGAGCGGGGCCCACCCACGGCGAGGGTTCTCTTCCACCGGCACCCGTGCAGGATGTCCACGATCTGCTGGTGACTCTCCCGGACGATCTGGACCGCACCCGCGAGGTCCGCACCCAGCATGGGGTCCGCCTGGTCCTGCTCGGAGTACTCGGCGAGGGCTTCCTTGATCTCCCGTATGACCCCCTGGAAGTCGACGACCAGCCCGGAGGGCTTCCCGGGCCAGGTGCGGTTGACGCGGGCGATGGCCTGCATGAGCGCGGCCCCGCGCATGCGCTTGTCCAGGTAGAGGGTGTGCAGAGGCGGTGCGTCGAAGCCGGTCAGCCAAAGAGACTGGACGATCACCAGCTCCAGTTCGTCATCGGGGTTGGTCACCCGCTCCTGGATCTTCTTCAGCTGGGCGGGCGTACGGACGTAGTCAGCGACCTCTTCATCGCCGGAAGCCGCGTTCCCCGTGAAGGCGACTCGGATACGCCCGGTGGTGTCGGTCAGCAGATCCGACTTCGGGTCGCGCTCCCCCGCCCAGTCCGGCTTACGGCGGATCACCTCCTCGAACAGCCGCGCGGCGATGGCTCGGGAGGCGCAGACGACCATGCCCTTGCCCTTCCAGTCCGTCAGTTTCTCCATCTGCTTGCTGCGGGCGTCCCAGTGCTCCAGCAGGTGACCGGCCAGCTCCTGGATCCGGGCGGGAGAACCGATCAACTGCTCGTACCGCCCGAACTGCTGCCGGGCGGCACGCTTCTCGTCCTCGCTCAGTCCTTCGATCA
Source organism: Streptomyces sp. NBC_00887 (assembly GCF_045207585.1). Taxonomy (NCBI): domain Bacteria; kingdom Bacillati; phylum Actinomycetota; class Actinomycetes; order Kitasatosporales; family Streptomycetaceae; genus Streptomyces; species Streptomyces sp. NBC_00887. Next base: position 6,356,681 of record NZ_CP108788.1, on the reverse strand, counting down.
AGCCCTCCGCGCGGGCGTCCAGATCGTCGAGGTCTGCTTCCTTGATGAGGTCGACCTTGACGAGATGGGGCTCGTAGAAGACGGGAACGGTCGCCCCGTCGTCCACGGCCTGGGTGAGGTCGTAGGTGTGGATGTTCCCGCCGAAGACACCCTGTGTGCTGCCCGTGCTGTTGTTGATCGGGGTACCGGTGAACGCGATGAAGGTGGCGTTCGGGAGGGCGTCACGTAGATTGCGGGCGTAGCCGTCGATGAAGTCGTAGTGGCTACGGTGCGCCTCGTCGACGACGACGATCACATCACGGCGCGGCGAGATCTGCGGGTGCCGGACGCCGGCCTTGCGCTCGGCCTCGGTCAGCCGGAACTTCTGCAGGGTCGCGAAGACAACCCCGCCGTTACTCTTCGGACTGTCCAGCAGCTCACGCAGCCGCCCCGCGTCGTCGGCCGTCTGCGGCTCCTCCTTGATCCTCCTGCGCAGGGTGTCACTGGCAACGAACGTCCGGTACAGCTGGTCGTCGAGGTCGATCCGGTCCGTCAGCATGACAAAGGTCGGACTGGACAGCTCGGGCGTCGAGGCCGCCTTCCCCACGTAGAAGAGCATCTCCTCGCTCTTCCCCGCCCCCTGCGTGTGCCAGACAACCCCCGCCCTCCCGTCGGTAGCGAGGGCCGACTCGGTTGCCCGGACAGCCGCGTTCACGGCGATGTACTGGTGCGCTTTGGCGAGCTTGACCGTGTTGACGTCGCCCGACTTCTCTGCGGAGTACGAGAGGAAGTGCCCGACCAGGTCCAGGAGACGTGCCGGCTCGAACGCCCCGTACAGCATGCGTTCCAGAGCCCGCCCGTCCTCGCGCTGGTGCTTGCGCAGCATGCGGTCGTGGTCGTCCGCGTGCCAGGGGGCCATGTGCTGCCAGGGCGTGAATGGGGTGCCCATGCGGGCGGTGATCCCGTCGGAGGCGAGCATGACGAGAAACGTGGCGAACGTACCGGTCTGCTTCAGCTCCCGCCGGTAGCCCTGGAGCTGGTCGTAGGCGGTGTGGGCGCTGTCGTTGCTGTCGGCCTTCTTCAGCTCGATGACGGCGAGCGGCAGCCCGTTCACGTACAGGACGATGTCGAATATGAACGTCCGGTCCTTGACGCTCTTGACCCGTACCTGGCTGGCGGCGATCAGATCGTTTGCGTGGGGATCGCCGAAGTCGACGGGCCGAATGACCGCGTGGCGCGTGTCGCCGGTGGCGGGGTCGTCGTACGGGACGGAGACGCCACCGGTCAACCGCTCGTAGAACCGGTGGTTCTCGCGCAGGTCGTGCTGGGTGAGCTGGGTGAGGAGCAGGGGTATGACGTCGTCGGCAACGCTCTCGGGCAGCTGGGGGTAGCGACGCCGGATCGCCTTGCGGAGGTTCGGGTACAGGACGAGGTCCCCCCACCCCTTCCGCACCCCGTACGCGGGCCCCAACTCGGCCCCGGGCACGTGCTGCCACCCCATCTCACCAAGCACTCCGAGAGCGTGCAGCTCCAGCTCCTGCTCGGTGAGCCGGTCGGTGGGGGGCTCGCCGGTGGGGTGAGCCTGCGATCCGGCGTCGGTCATACGGCCTCCTCCACGACGCGGGTGACGTCCTTGATGCGGATCCTGCCGGCGATGAGTTGGGGAAGGAGGGTGTCACGGAGGTCGGTGAGGGTACGGTTCTCGAGCCTCGCCGCCTCGGCGCGGGCATGCAGCGGTGCGCATTGCCGGTCGAACGCAGCGAGATCCAACTCCGTGGGCAGCGAGATCTTCAGCGACCGGATGTCGCTGAGACTGAGGTAGTCCGCCATGTCGGTCTGGCCCTTCATTCCGGCAGCCTGGCGCCAGAACTCATGGCCCCGCAGCCAGTGAAACAGGTAGGGGGCTGAAATCGGAGCATCGCCCACTGGCCGGAAGAAACAGACCTGGGGGCTGTAGACAAACTCGGCGTCGTGGGGGGAAATCATGGCCACCCGGCCAACGGTCCCCTTGGTCGTGAGGACAACGTCTCCTGGGCGGGAGGTCTTCTTCCCCATCGCTGAACGGAACTCTTCCCGGACGTAATCGCCGAACGTGGGGGTGATCATCCCCATCCCTACTTCCGCAACCCGCAGAATGGGAAGCCCCGGCGTGCCGTGCTCAGCCTTCTTGGTCCGGTATCCGTCGCCGAACTGCAGCGCCCCCTCGGCCATGAGCTGACCGAGGGTCGCGTACGGTGCGGGGCCGCCTCGGTCGATCACCCGTTGGTGGCAGGAGTCGCCCAGATCCAAGCCGGTCACGCAGATCTGCTCGTTGAGCGCGATCTTGTCGTCCAGCGCGCCGAGCACCTCGGCGATGGCCTGCTGGTCGCTGAGGGGCACCCACTGGAAGCGGAAGTCGCGGATCTGACCGACGCTGATATGCGGGATGCCCGTGCCGGTCTGGACGCCGAGGACGTAGTCCACGAACGGCCGGCTTCCGACCAGGTAGCGCAAGAACGACTGGGCCAGTTCCTCCTTCGCCCGCAGCCGCGCCACCCGCTGCACCAGCAAGGACGGGAGATCCGATTCCGACACCGCCGCATACTTCAGTCCGGCTTCGATCCACGGGCGGTCCATCGCCAGCACGACATCACCGGCCGACAGATAGAAGCGGGCGCTCTCCTTGGCTCGGTCCTCGGGCCAATACTTCGCACCGGACCACCGGATCCTGCCCTGCCCGACGTTGTCACCCCGGAGCAGGCGAATCCCGCTCTCCACGTAGTCGTGGCTCTTGAAAGGGAAGCCGGTGACCACGTCGACGTGGTCACCGAGGCGCTCGACCCGGGTCATCACACCCTCCCCAACTGCTCATGGACAACCTTCGCCAACCGTTCCGACTCCGCGAACTGCTCCCGCAGCAGAGTCGTCAGCCGCGCGATCTTCGCCTCCACCGGCTCCGCGTCCGGGTCGACCTCCGCCTCCGCCGTCCCCACGTACCGCCCCGGTGTCAGCACAAAGTCGTGCTCCGAGATGGTGTCGACGCCCACGCTCGCGCAGAACCCGGGCACGTCCTCGTAGGACCCCGCCCCCTCCGCCCCCCGCCACGCCCGCACCGTGTCACCGATACGGCCGACGATCTCCTCCGGAGTCAACTCCCGCAGCGTGCGGTTCTTCATCAAGCCGAACTCACGTGCGTCGACGAACAGGACCTCGCCCTTGCGCCCCCGCACCCACCCCGAGTGCCGCCCCTTCCCCTCCGCGAGGAACCACAGGCACGCCGGGATCTGCGTCGACCGGAACAACTGCCCAGGCAGCGCGATCATGCACATCACCAGGTCGTCCTCGACCATGCCCCGGCGGATGTCGCCCTCGCCGGACTGCTTGCTGCTCATCGAGCCGTTGGCCAGGACCACGCCCGCCCGGCCGCTCGGCGCGAGTTTGCTGATCATGTGCTGGAGCCACGCGTAGTTCGCGTTGCCGACGGGCGGAGCCCCGTACACCCACCGCTTGTCCATGCCCAGCATCTCCCCGCCCCAGTCGGAGATGTTGAACGGCGGGTTGGCCATCACCACGTCCGCCTTGAGGGCCGGGTGCTGGTCGTTGCGGAAGGTGTCGGCGGGCTCGTCACCGAGGTTGGCCTCGACACCATGGATGGCCAGATTCATATGGGCCAACTGCCAGGTCGTCTGATTGAGTTCCTGGCCGAACACGGACACGTTCAGCGGGTTGCCGCCGTGCGACTCGATGAACTTCTCCGCCTGCACGAACATGCCGCCCGACCCGCACGCCGGGTCGTAGACCCGCTCGCCCTGCTGCGGCTCCAGTACCTCCACCAGCAGCTGGACCACGCTCTCCGGGGTGAAGTACTCCCCGCCCTTGCGGCCCTCCTTGAGCGCGAACTCGGCCAGGAAGTACTCGTACACCTCCCCCATGATGTCGCGCGCGCCCTTACGGCGGCCGTCGACACCCAGCTGTTCCTGGAAAGCGAGCCGGTCCAGCAGCCTGATCAGTCCGACGAGGCGTTCCTCATCGACCCGTCCGCTGGCGTAGATCTTCGGCAGGGTCTTCTTCAGCGCCGGGTTCTGCGCCTCGATCGCCAGCATCGCCGCGTCGATCGCCTCACCGACGGTCTGCCCCTCCACGGTCGTGCCGGCCCGTTCGAGGACGGCTTCCCATCGGGCGGTCTGGGGCACGTAGAAGATGCCGGCACCGGTGTACTCGAGCCGCTCCTCCAGCGTGACGAGGATGTCCTCCTCCCTCCAGCCGCCCTCCTCCCGCATCTCGGCCTCCAGCTGAGTCCGCTTCTCGCTCATCGCGGCCGAGACGTACTTGAGGAAGACGAGGCCCAGCACGAAGTGCTTGTAGGCGGCGGCGTCCAAGCTGCCGCGCAGCTTGTCCGCGGCCTGCCACAGGATCTGCTTCATGTCAGCGGGTTCGGTCTTCTTACGGGGTGGCACGGGGCACTCGTTTCTCTCGTGGTTCAAAAAGGGTGCGTCAGACCGGGGAACCAGGCTCGGACCGCTTACGCAGTCGCAGATCGCCATCCGCGACACCCGCCGCCAGCCGCTCGGCCAACGAGTCCAACGCCGACAACTGCCGCCGCACGTCGGCACGGTGGCGTTCCGTCTCAGCCAGTACGGCCTCGAGGTCGGCGATCTCCTCCACCGGCAACTGCGGCAGGTCCATGTCCTTCACGCTCACCCGTCGTACGAGCGATCCGCTGCCGCGCTGTTGATTGCGAGGTGCGGCCAGCAGGCGGGCCAGCGCATGCGGGCGCATCCACAGCCTCTCCGGACGGACCGTCTCACCCTCCGCCAGGTCCATCAGGTATTTCCTGTAAGCGGCGATCCTCAGCCCTTGCACCGGCGCCAGCAGGACGCAGCCGCCCGCGTCGTCCACCTGTGTGCGGACACCGTGCTCGGTGAGCAGAAAAACGTCGCCCTGCTCGGTCATCAGGCTCTGCGGGTAGGCGGCGAGATCCTCCAGCATGATGCGCCGCTTCCCGATCGGCAGAGCGCCCAGCATCTCTTCCCGGCCGATGACCGGGACACCCGCTTCACCGATGTCGCTTTCCCTGATGCGGTGCCCGGACAGGATCTTGAGCTGCCCTGCCCTCAGCTGCCCGCCAATCTTGAAGTGCTCGGCACGGTGCTCCCTCTTCCCGACCCCGAGATCGCCGATCCACTGCTTCAGGTGCGGCAGCGCGGCGTACGCGTCCTGCCGTGCCTCCACTGTCGCCGCGAAATGATCAAGGCCCTTCTCCGGCGACGCGAGCCGATGCGCGGGCAGTACGGAACGCCCGTCCAGCAGGGAGGCGCTGCCGGGGCGGGCGGCCGTCGGCACACTCTGGGCCTCCTGGGACACCGGAGTCTCCCTGCTCCGCAGCAGTCCCACAACGTTCTCCGGCCAGGCATCACCGACCCTGCGAGCCAGGCGGTCGGCATCGATCAGCAGCACCTGCGCGGGTTCCCGCGAACTCCGGGCTTCTCCTCGCAGCACCAGCAGGGCGTGCTCGGCGCCGGTGCGGAAGGTATGGATGCGACGGGGCAGTTGGACGATCGCCTCAACGGCACCGGCCTTGAACAAGTCCTCGCGCATCCGCGCGTTGGCGGTCATGACTCCGCCACGCGGCCGGGAGAGCGTCCAGGACGGAACGACCACAAGTCCCTGGCCTTCCGGCCCCAGACGCCGCATCGTCTCCCACGCCCATCGCAGCGGACCCTCCTCATCGCGTTCGCGCTCTCCGGAGGCGTACGGCGGGTCAGCGACCACGAAGTCCGCATCGGGAAAACTCGATGCCGTCGGGTCCGGGGCAACCGGAACGAGCGACCACTCGGCTCGCGGGCGGACCTCGTCCAGCTCCCACGGCTCGGCGCAGACCAAGATCTCTCCCGCGGCCCAGTGCGCCAGTAGCCGGTACTCCAGTACCTTCCGCCTCACCGGGTCGGGCTCCACCGCGGCAACACGGTTCCCGCCGTCATCGGCATCGAGTTCCAGCAGTACGTCTCCGGTCCCGGCACACAGGTTGAGCACAACCGTCTGCTCCGTCACTACTGACAGAACGGGCCCAGCGAGCGCATCGATCAGTTCGACAACCGCCCGAGGCGTCGCGTCCATCGCGAGATCGGACTCAAGCCGACGGGCCAACTGGAGCACTGCCTCAGCCGCCGCACCGGCGCTCCCCAGTTCTGCGACGAGATCGCGCACGGTACGCACCAGTTCGGAATCCGCGCGGTCGAAGTCGGACAGAAGGCTGACAGGCAGGCTCTCTTCGACGGTGCCCCCGCCCTCCCCCTCCATCGCCGCGACAGCCAGCGCCTGGACGATCAGCTCGTCGGCCCCAAGTGTCCCGTGTGCGAGAGTCACCAGCCTCCGCAGCCGAAGCCCGTCACGGAAGCGATCCCCGTAGGTCGGCAGCGTGCCGTCCGGATGCGGCTCGCTATTGGGCACAGGCCTCTCGTCGAGCCACTTCCCGATCTCCTCGGCATCGAACAGAGGCTTGCTCTCGGTGCCACCGATCGCGTCAGGAAAGGATGCGTGTCTGCGTCGCCAGTTGCTGACCGTGGGCCGGCCGACCTCGGCGAGCTCCTTGATCTCGCCGAGGGTCACCGGCTCGTACCGCCGCTGCTCCGTCACAGCACAATCTCCTCCTCACCCGAGAGGACCCGGGACTTGCGGGCCAGGACCGCCGGGACCTGGCTGTACTTCTGGTGGCGCGCCGCCAGCTCGGGCGCGACGAGGGCCGTCAGCTCGACGGCCGTACGGAAGTCCTCCTCCAGGTGGCGGTGCGAGACGCGCTCGTGGTGCGCGATCCGGTTACGCAGAGTCCGCATGACCTCCAGCTGGTCGTGCAGATCCTGGCGCCGCACCCCCTTGAAGCAGTGCCGCAGCGCCGGGTACCAGTACTTCATGTCGTAATTTCCGTGACCACCCGTGCTGAGCAGTCCCACCCAGAAACCGAACGACAGCGTGGCGACGACATCACATGGAGCGTTGCCGCTTCCGCGTCGCACCAGCCGGGACTCGGCGTCACGGATGTCGTCCATGGCCCAGCGGTTGGGCTCCGCCCGCTTCAGGTTCCACCAGTCGCTCCGGCCGAACTTACCGGTGAGCTGTCGGTGGATCCTGTTGCGCAGGCTCACCTCCAGGTCACGCAGAGGGCTGTGCAGCGCCCGGGCTGCCTCCGCGTCCCAGGCATAAAGCCGCAGTGCCACCACCACGTCGCCGTGGCACTCCTCCAGGAACGGCTGGAACCGCTCCGGAGAGATGGCCTCGACTAACTGCTCCTCACTGCTCTTCGTCATCGCTGCACTTCCTTCCGCCCGGTCAACGTGTTACGGTTCCGGGGTACGCCTTGGAGTCCTGTCACCGCTTGCTTCGCCGCATAGCACACAGCCCAGGGCAGAGCCTGGTGTTACGCCCTGTACTGCCCACCGCAATTGGGCAGTGCGGGGCGTCACTGTTCCTGCGGTGAGAGTCGAGCTGACGCCCCCTCACCGCGATGAGTTAAACCTAGCGCCTCCCCGTCGGAATGTGAAGCTCTATCGGTGCGCAGATAGTGAGAAGCCGGGTTCTCACAACCGCGTCAGAGTTCTTCATGGCAGTGAAAAGCGGGCCACGGTCTGCCGTGACCCGCTCCAGCCCTCCGATTTCAGCGCCCCAGCCGCTGCGCGACCTCCGTCGCCCAGTACGTCAGGATCATCTGCGCACCCGCACGCCGGATCCCCGTCAGGCTCTCCAGGATCGCCGCGTCCCGGTCGATCCAGCCCTTCTCCGCGGCGGCCTCGATCATCGCGTACTCACCGCTGATCTGGTACGCCGCCACCGGCACGTCCACCGCGTCGGCGACCTTCGCGAGGATGTCCAGGTACGGTCCGGCGGGCTTGACCATGACCATGTCGGCGCCCTCCTCCAGGTCGAGCGCCAGCTCGCGCATCGACTCACGGATGTTCGCCGGGTCCTGCTGGTACGTCTTGCGGTCGCCCTTGAGCGAGGAGCCCACCGCCTCACGGAACGGCCCGTAGAACGCGGAGGAGTACTTCGCGGTGTAGGCGAGGATCGACACGTCCTCGTACCCGGTCTGGTCCAGCGCGTCGCGGATCACCCCGACCTGGCCGTCCATCATGCCGCTGGGACCCACCACATGGGCGCCCGCGTCCGCCTGGACCTGGGCCATCTCGGCGTATCGCTCCAGCGTGGCGTCGTTGTCGACGCGGCCGTCCTCGGTCAGCACCCCGCAGTGGCCGTGGTCGGTGTACTCGTCCAGACAGAGGTCGGACATGACCACGAGGTCGTCGCCCACCTCTTCCCGTACCGCCCGCAGAGCGACCTGGAGGATGCCGTCCGGGTCGGTGCCCGCGGTGCCGCGGGCGTCCTTCTTCTCGTCCAGCGGGACACCGAAGAGCATGATCCCGGAGACCCCGGCCGCGACCGCGTCGACCGCGGCCTTCCGCAGGGTGTCCAGGGTGTGCTGCTGCACGCCGGGCATGGCCGAGATGGCGACCGGGGAGTCGATGCCCTCACGCACGAACGCGGGAAGGATCAGATTCGCGGGGTCCAGCCTGGTCTCGGCGACCATGCGCCGCATGACGGGCGTCGTCCGCAGCCGCCGGGGCCGCGAGCCGGGGAAGTTTCCGTAATCGGTCATCCTCCGAGACTAGACCCGCACACATCACCGGTTTACCGACAGCCGAGCCGGTAAACCGGGCCCGGCAAGCAGCGGGCGGAGAACACTGCCGCCCCACGGACAGCGGGCCCGGCCGCTTCACGAGGAAGCAGCCGGGCCCGCACATCCGGTACCGACACTCAGGTGGTCGTCCGACGGCGTCTCGCGCCCGGGCGCCGCTCGCTCGGACGCGTCACCGGGTCGCCTGCCTCCTTGGCCGCGTCCCGGCGCTGCGCACCGAAGTCCGCCAGCGCCTGGGCCAGCTTGTGGACCGACGGCTCCGGAGACAGGACGTCGACCCGCAGGCCGTGCTCCTCGGCGGTCTTCGCCGTGGCGGGACCGATGCACGCGATCACCGTCACGTTGTGCGGCTTGCCCGCGATGCCGACCAGGTTGCGGACCGTCGAGGACGAGGTGAAGAGCACCGCGTCGAAGCCGCCGCCCTTGATCGCCTCACGGGTGTCGGCCGGCGGCGGCGAGGCGCGGACCGTGCGGTACGCGGTGACGTCGTCGACCTCCCAGCCGAGCTCGATCAGCCCGGCCACCAGCGTCTCCGTGGCGATGTCTGCACGCGGCAGGAACACCCGGTCGATCGGGTCGAAGACCGGATCGTAGGGCGGCCAGTCCTCCAGCAGACCGGCGGCGGACTGCTCGCCGGAAGGCACCAGATCCGGCTTCACACCGAAGTCGACCAGCGCGGCGGCAGTCTGCTCACCGACGGCCGCGACCTTGATCCCCGCGAAGGCACGGGCGTCGAGCCCGTACTCCTCGAACTTCTCCCGTACGGCCTTCACCGCGTTCACCGAGGTGAAGGCGATCCACTCGTACCGGCCCGTGACCAGGCCCTTGACCGCGCGCTCCATCTGCTGGGGCGTACGCGGCGGCTCGACGGCGATCGTCGGGACCTCGTGCGGGACGGCACCGTACGAACGCAGCTGGTCGGAGAGCGACGCCGCCTGCTCCTTCGTACGCGGTACGAGCACCTTCCAGCCGAACAGCGGCTTGGACTCGAACCACGCGAGCTGGTCGCGCTGGGCGGCAGAGCTTCGCTCCCCGACCACGGCTATGACGGGCTGGTGCCCGTCCGGCGAGGGGAGGACCTTGGCCTGCTTGAGGACCTGGGCGATCGTCCCGAGCGTCGCCGTCCAGGTGCGCTGGCGCGTCGTCGTTCCCGCGATCGTCACCGTCAGCGGGGTGTCGGGCTTGCGGCCCGCCGAGACCAGCTCCCCCGCGGCCGCGGCCACCGAGTCGAGCGACGTGGACACGACGGCCGTCGCGTCGCTCGCGCCGACCTCGGACCAGCAGCGGTCCGAGGCGGTACGGGCGTCGACGAAACGCACGTCGGCGCCCTGCGCGTCACGCAGCGGCACACCGGCGTACGCGGACACGCCGACGGCGTTCGCCACACCGGGAACGACCTCGAAAGGCACGCCCGCTGCGGCGCAGGCGAGCATCTCCACGCCCGTGTTGCCGTCCAGGCCGGGGTCGCCGGCGACGGCACGGACAACCCGCCTGCCACCCTTCGCGGCCTCCATGACAAGATTGGCGGCGTCCCTGAGAACGGGTACCCCGACGGCTGTTGACGCCATGTCAACAACCGTCAGCTCAGGGGTGCTTACCCCTGCCCGCGCATGGCAGCGAACGACGTCGAGAACGTCGGGTTCGGCCACAAGGACGTCCGCGCTCGCGAGCGCCTCGACGGCGCGCAGGGTCAGCAGTCCCGGGTCGCCGGGACCGGCGCCGAGGAAGGTGACGTGCCCTGCGGACAGGACCGGAAAATCGGATGCGGCGGGGCCGTTGGGGCTCAAAGTGCTCGCTCCCCCATAAGACCGGCCGCACCCTTGGCAAGCATCTCGGTCGCGAGCTCGCGACCGAGGGCCGCCGCGTCGTCGTGCGACGTGGGGACGGGACCGGTGATGGACAGCTGCACCATGGAAGCGCCGTCGGTGGAACCGACGACACCGCGCAGGCGCAGTTCGTTGACAGTCTGCCCGTCGACCAGGAGGTCGGCCAGCGCACCCACAGGTGCGGAACAGCCGGCCTCCAGGGCGGCGAGCAGGGCGCGCTCGGCGGTCACGGCGACCCGGGTGTACGGGTCGTCGAGCTCGGCGAGCGCTGCGGCGAGGTCCGCGCTGGTTGCAGCGCATTCGATCGCCAGTGCTCCCTGACCGGGAGCAGGCAGGACGGTGTCGACCGGCAGGAAGTCGGTCACCTCACCGGTCCGGCCGAGGCGGCTGAGCCCTGCGGCGGCGAGTACCACCGCGTCCAGCTCCCCGCTCCGTACCAAACCGATACGCGTATCGACGTTGCCCCGTATCGCCACGGTCTCGATGTCGAGGCCGTGCGACCGGGCGTACGCGTTGAGCTGCGCCATGCGGCGCGGCGAGCCGGTGCCGATACGGGCACCGGACGGCAGTTGCGCGAAGGTCAGCCCGTCCCGGGCCACCAGTACGTCGCGCGGATCCTCGCGCTCCGGTACGGCGGCCAGGACGAGGCCCTCCGGCTGTGCGGTCGGCAGGTCCTTGAGCGAGTGGACGGCGAAGTCCACCTCGCCGCGCAGCAGCGCCTCGCGCAGCGCGACGACGAACACGCCGGTCCCGCCGATCTGCGCCAGGTGCTCGCGGGACGTGTCGCCGTACGTGGTGATCTCGACGAGCTCGACGGCGCGCCCGGTCACCTCACGGACCGCATCAGCGACCATGCCGGACTGCGCCATGGCTAGCTTGCTGCGCCGGGTGCCGAGCCGGAGCGGCTTCGTGGTCTCCCCACCCAGGGGTGAGTTGTCGGTCATGACCGCCCTCTATTCGGGTCGTTCAGGTCTGCCCGGGAGACGGCGGCCACCGTCTGCGGGTCGAGGTCGAAGAGTTCGCGCAGCGCATCGGCGTACCCGGCGCCACCGGGCTCGCTGGCGAGCTGCTTGACCCGCACGGTGGGCGCGTGCAGGAGCTTGTCGACGACGCGGCGCACGGTCTGCGTGATCTCGGCGCGCTGCTTCTCGTCCAGGTCGGGGAGGCGTCCGTCGAGCCGCGCGATCTCGCCGGCCACCACATCGGCGGCCATGGTGCGCAGGGCGACGACGGTCGGGGTGATGTGGGCGGCACGCTGGGCGGCACCGAAGGCCGCCACCTCGTCGGCGACGATGGTGCGCACCTGGTCCACATCGGCGGCCATCGGGGCGTCCGCGGACGCCTCGGCGAGCGACTCGATGTCGACGAGGCGCACACCGTCGATGCGGTGGGCCGCCCCGTCGATGTCCCTCGGCATGGCGAGGTCGAGCAGGGCGAGCCTCGCGGGGCCGGAGGCCGGGGCCTGCACGGGTACCCGGCGCACGGCCCGGTCCTGTGCGGCGGCGGTGGCGGAACCGTTCTCCACCCACGCGGCGTGCTGGTCCAGCTCTGCGGGGGCCTCTGCGGCGCGGGCCGCGGACGGCTCGGCGGCGGTGTCGAAGTCGACGCCGAGCGCCCCGGCGACGGCCTCGGCGGTCAGGACGAGCCCGGTCGCGCCGGTACAGGAGACGACCACATCGGCACGTGTCAGTTCGTCCGGCACTGCGGTCATTTCCACGGCCCGTGCCGTGGCCCCGCCGCTCTGGGCGAGGATCTCGACGAGCCGGTCGGCACGGCCCCGGGTCCGGTTGGCGACGACGATCTCGGCGACGCCCGTACGGACCAGGGTGGCGGCGGCCAGGGAGGACATGGAGCCCGCGCCGATCACCAGGGCGCGCTTGCCCGCGGCCCATTCGGTGACCTCGGTACCGTCCGCGAGCTGCTCGAGACCGAACGTCACGAGCGACTGCCCGGCCCGGTCGATCCCGGTCTCGCTGTGGGCGCGCTTGCCGACCCGCAGCGCCTGCTGGAACAGGTCGTTCAGCAGCCGTCCCGCGGTGTGGAGCTCCTGGCCCAGTGCGAGCGCGTCCTTGATCTGGCCGAGGATCTGGCCCTCGCCGACGACCATCGAGTCCAGCCCGCACGCCACCGAGAAGAGGTGGTGGACGGCACGGTCCTCGTAGTGCACATAGAGATAGGGAGTGAGCTCGTCCAGGCCGACACCGCTGTGCTGCGCGAGCAGCGTGGACAGCTCGGCGACCCCCGCGTGGAACTTGTCCACGTCCGCGTACAGCTCGATGCGGTTACAGGTGGCCAGCACCGCTCCCTCGGTCGCGGGTTCCGCGGCGAGGGTGTCCTGGAGCAGCTTCGTCTGCGCCTCGGGCGACAGCGACGCCCGCTCCAGCACGGAGACGGGGGCGCTGCGGTGGCTCAGTCCTACGACAAGGAGGCTCATGCCGGCATCACGGCGGGCATGTCCCCGTCGGGTCCCTTCCGGCTCACGGGAGTGGCGCGCATCGGCGGCGCGTCGTCCGCGGCCTCGTCGCCTTCGGCGGCGGCTCCCTCACCGGCCTTGCGCTGCTCGTGGAAGGCGAGGATCTGCAACTCGATCGAGAGGTCGACCTTGCGCACATCGACGCCTTCGGGCACGGAGAGCACGGTCGGCGCGAAGTTCAGGATGGAGGTCACACCCGCGGCGACGAGCCGGTCGCAGACCTGCTGGGCCGCGCCGGGCGGAGTGGTGATGACACCGATCGACACACCGTTGTCGCTGATGATCCGGTCCAGGTCGTCGGTGTGCTGGACGGCGATGCCGGCGACGGGCGTACCCGCCATGGCGGGGTCGGCGTCGATCAGCGCGGCGACCCGGAAACCACGGGAGGCGAAGCCGCCGTAGTTGGCGAGCGCGGCGCCGAGGTTACCGATACCGACGATGGCGACCGGCCAGTCCTGGGTGAGCCCGAGTTCACGGGAGATCTGGTAGACGAGATACTCGACGTCGTACCCGACTCCACGCGTGCCGTAGGACCCCAGGTAGCTGAAGTCCTTGCGCAGCTTCGCGGAGTTGACCCCCGCCGCCGCCGCGAGCTCCTCGGAGGAGACCGTGGGCACCGAGCGCTCGGAGAGCGCCGTCAGTGCGCGGAGGTACAGCGGAAGCCGGGCGACGGTGGCCTCGGGAATTCCTCGGCTACGGGTCGCCGGTCGGTGAGTTCGGCCAGTTGCCACGGTGCTCCTGCGGGATGAGCGGGGCTGCAGGCGGCCGTATGTCCCAAGACCGCCCCGTCGAATGCAGGCTATGTCTTTGTGAACGCGTGCACAAAGATAGTGTCCGTTTTGTCTGGTCAAAGTGACCGGGGTCACGCATATTCCTCGCGCGATCCCAGAACCCGGGACCGCATCACCCCGTTGCGGGCTCGAAGGGGGCAAAGTGGTACACACTCCTCATGTCCACGCCCCCGAGACCACTCAAAACGCCCATGATGTTAACCGGGTTTCGACTGGGTACCCAGTGCCGTGCGCAACCTCGCCGGGTCCACCCGCCAGAACGTGTGCTGTTCGTCATCGATCAGGACCACCGGAATCTGCTCCCAGTACTCCTTGTAGAGGTCCTCGTCCTCGGTGATGTCCTTCTCCACCCAGGACGCGCCGGTCTCCTCACAGACGGCGCGCACCACCAGTCGCGCATCGTCACAGAGGTGACAGCCGGGCTTGCCCACGAGGGTCACCACCCGGTCGGCAGGCTTCTTCTTCGTACGCCGCAGCAAGGCACTCATGCCTCCATTCTGCGCCGCTCCGCACCGCTCCCGGGGTCACCCGTTTAACGCGGCGGTCCCGGAGAGTTCACACGGTCGCATCCCGCCAGGTCGGGAAGGACCGAACAGAATCGCTATGCTCACGGCATGGCCGCTCTTGGATGGCTCACCCCCCGCAGGCGCCCCGCGACAGCACGGAGCGTGCTGGCAGGCGAGGCAGCAGCCGAGGCAGCGCGGAAGTCGGCGCTTCCCGCCGACGAGTCCCTTCTTCCCGCAGACGCCGCGGATCTGCTGACCGCGGCCGAAAGGGCCGGGGAGCCCGTGTTCCCGGTGGCCGGGGACGACCGGGCCGCAGCCTTCTTCGACCTCGACAACACCGTGATGCAGGGCGCCGCGATCTTCCACTTCGGCCGCGGCCTCTACAAGCGGAAGTTCTTCCAGCGCCGCGAACTGACCCGGTTCGCCTGGCAGCAGGCCTGGTTCAGGCTGGCCGGCGTCGAGGACCCCGAACACATGCAGGACGCCCGCGACAGTGCCCTGTCCATCGTCAAGGGCCACCGCGTCTCCGAGCTGATGTCCATCGGCGAGGAGATCTACGACGAGTACATGGCCGACCGCATCTGGCCCGGCACGCGCGCCCTAGCCCAGGCCCACCTCGACGCGGGGCAGAAGGTCTGGCTGGTCACGGCCGCCCCGGTGGAGACCGCCACGATCATCGCCCGCCGCCTCGGCCTGACCGGCGCACTGGGCACCGTCGCCGAGTCGGTGGACGGCGTCTACACCGGCCGCCTGGTCGGCGAACCCCTGCACGGCCCGGCCAAGGCCGAAGCGGTACGCGCGCTGGCGGCGGCCGAGGGCCTGGACCTCGACCGCTGCGCGGCGTACAGCGACTCCCACAACGACATCCCGATGCTGTCGCTGGTCGGCCACCCGTACGCGATCAACCCGGACACCAAGCTCCGCAAGCACGCCCGCGCCCTGGACTGGCGTCTGCGCGACTACCGCACCGGCCGCAAGGCCGCCAAGGTCGGCATCCCGGCCGCCGCCGGTGTGGGCGCCCTGGCCGGAGGCACCGCGGCCGCGGTCGCACTCCACCGCCGCCGCCGCTGACCCTCCGCCGCGGTCCCGTCTCCACCGCCCGCCCCCAGCTGCCCCCGACCCGCCACCACTCCTGACCCGCCGCCCGCCTACGGCCCGAGGCCGCGGGCCGCAGGCCGCGGGCCACGCCCGGGGACGTACGGCCAATCGGGAGGGGGCGGCCGCCCGCACCCGCTCACCCCTCCGGCCAGTCGGATTGACGTCGAGCGACCACAACCCGTCGCCCCCGCAGGCAGATCACGAAGTATTTCGATCAATAAGCGGTCACGATGTGCGACTTACTCCGTCACTTAGAGGTTACAGAAGCGACGGAATCGGTGATTTGAGCAACTGGGTGTAGCCCGGCCTGTACGAAGCGTTATTCTCCTCAGACGCACAAGGAGCCCGCCACCCGCTACCACGAGTGACGGTTTTCGAACTGCACGTGATGGAAGCTCTGCCTCTGGGAGTCCCGTGTACCCACACGTCGGGGTTGACACCTCGGGCCTGGCTACGCTGCGCGCAACGGTCCTCGACCACTTGCGCGGCTTCGTCCCCACCGCGTACGCCGTCCCCGCATTTGCCACCCCTGCACCTGCCGGCCCTTGCTACGCGTTGGCCGAACGCAGCGCGGCGGTCGGAAGACGCAGCAACCGCGGCGCCACGACCACGTCAGCCGTTCGCCGGCCCACAGCCGACAGCGACAGCGCGCGCATGATGGATCTTGTCGAGCGCGCACAGGCCGGTGAGGCCGAGGCCTTCGGCCGCCTGTACGACCAGTACAGCGACACCGTGTACCGGTACATCTACTACCGCGTGGGAGGGAAGGCGACAGCGGAGGACCTCACCAGCGAGACGTTCCTGCGCGCCCTCCGCCGCATCTCCACCTTTACCTGGCAGGGCCGCGACTTCGGTGCCTGGCTGGTCACGATCGCCCGGAACCTTGTCGCCGACCACTTCAAATCCAGTCGCTTCCGACTGGAAGTGACCACCGGCGAAATGCTCGACGCGAACGAGGTCGCGCGCAGTCCCGAGGACTCCGTCCTGGAGTCCCTCTCCAACGCCGCACTGCTGCAAGCCGTGCGACGACTCAATCCACAACAGCAGGAGTGCGTCACCCTCCGGTTCCTGCAAGGGCTCTCGGTCGCCGAGACGGCCCGCGTCATGGGCAAGAACGAGGGCGCGATCAAAACCCTGCAGTACCGCGCCGTCCGAACACTCGCCCGACTCCTGCCCGACGACGCCCGTTGAGATCACCTCGGATGACGGACGAGATCACCATTGGTGACGGGTACGTGACACACTGGTCCGATCATCCTTCGTCCGTAACCCAAACGCCGCGCCACTCGTTGTGCCGGATGCAGGCCCCCTGTCGTCGCACCGCGACCCGTAGTCCACTCGCTCGATCGTGTGGAAACGCGTCTGGTGCGCAACCTTCCGGACGCTCAGGGGAGTCGACCGTCATGACGAGAGGAGGTGCCGCCAGTGATCGCAAACGTTTCGGCACACCGGCGGGCGAACGCCTTCGCCCAGGCCCTGGAGGAGCAGTCGCCCCAGGGTGCGGCGGCCGTACAGCCCGAGGAACCGGCCGAACCGGCCGACCACGGAACGCTGTTGGCCCTGGCGAACGGCCTCGGTGAGCTACCGAAGCCGCAATTGGATCCAGAGGTCAAAGTGGTGCAGCGAGCCCAGCTCGTCGCTGCCATGGAGACCATGTTCGCCGAGGGCGGGGCGTCCACGGGCCCTACCGTGCCCGAACAACGGGGCAGGGGAACCCACCGGGCCTCCCCGCTCCGGAAATTGCGCCCCCGCTCCCGCTGGGCGAAGGGACTCACCGCGGGGGGACTCACCGTCGGTGTGGCCGCAGGAGCTTTCGGCGGAGTGGCCGCTGCCAGTTCCGACGCCCTGCCGGGTGATTCCCTCTACGGGCTGAAGCGCGGCATGGAGGACATCAATCTCACCATGGCCAACGGCGATGCCGACCGGGGCGAGGTCTACCTCGACCAGGCATCGACCCGCCTCAGCGAAGCCCGCCGCCTCATGGAGCGGGCCCGCTCGGGCGAGATGGACCACGAATCACTGGGGGAGGTCAGACGCACGCTCAACGGCATGACGCACGACGCCACCGAGGGACACCGGCTGCTCCACTCCGCCTACCAGCGGGACGGCTCCATCGGGCCGATCCAGACACTGGACTCCTTCTCCCGCTCGCACCGCGAGAGCTGGAGCAGTCTCCGTGGCCGGCTGCCCGTCCAACTGGCCGACATCGGCGACAAGGTCAGCTCCGTCTTCGACGCCATGGACCAGGAGGTCGCGCCGCTCCAGGCCCTGCTTCCCCGTACCCCGGGCACGAGCGAGGAAGGGACGCAGCCCGAATCCCCGGACGGCACCGGCCCCTCCGGCACGGACCGCCCGGCACCCTCGTCCACCGCCCCGGACGGCAGCACCACGCCCAAGCCCTCCGGATCCGGCAGCACTCCGGCCGACGGCCTGATCAACGGCGGTACGGACGGCTTGCTCGACGACCTCCCGACGGACGACGGCACCCCGTCGTCCCCGGGTGGGGAGGACGGCGCGTCCGAAGCGCCGGATGTGACCCTGCCGCCCCTTCTCCCCGGTCTGCTCCCGGGCCTGGGCATCGACGGCGAGGACCTCAGGCCGTAGACGAGGCACAGGAGAGCGCGTGTGAAGGGGGGGCCGTCCGGATCCGGACGGCCCCCCCTTCACATGCGCTGCATCAGAAGAAGACCGACCTGCGCTGCACGAGCAGCTTGTACAGCGTGTGCTGGATCTGCTCCCGCACCTGGTCCGTCAGGTTGAACATCAGCATCGGGTCCTCCGCCGCCTCCGGCGGATACCCGTCCGTCGGAATCGGCTCCCCGAACTGGATCGTCCACTTCGTCGGCAGCGGCACCGCACCCAGCGGTCCCAGCCACGGAAACGTCGGCGTGATCGGGAAGTACGGAACGCCCAGGACCCGCGCCAGCGTCTTCGAGTTGCCGATCATCGGATAGATCTCCTCCGCGCCGACGATCGAGCACGGCACGATCGGCACCCCGGCCCGCAGCGCCGTCGACACGAAGCCGCCCCGCCCGAAGCGCTGCAGCTTGTACCGCTCGCCGAACGGCTTGCCGATGCCCTTGAAGCCCTCCGGCATCACCCCGACGACCTCGCCGCGCTGCAGGAGCCGTTCCGCGTCCTCCGCACACGCCAGCGTGTGCCCGGCCTTCCTGGCCAGCTCGTTGACCACGGGCAGCATGAAGACCAGATCGGCGGCGAGCAGCCGCAGGTGCCGCTCGGCCGGGTGGTTGTCGTGCACCGCGACCTGGAGCATCAGCCCGTCCAGCGGAAGCGTTCCCGAGTGGTTCGCGACGATGAGCGCTCCGCCGTCCGACGGAATGTTCTCGATGCCCTTCACCTCGACCCGGAAGTACGTGTCCGCGAGGGGCCGCAGCATCGACATGAGGACCTGGTCGGTCAGCTCCTTGTCGTAGCCGAACTCGTCGACGTCGTAGTCGCCCGTGACGCGCCGTCGCAGGAACGCGAGCCCACCCGCGATCCGCCGGTCCCAGCCGGCGCGCCCGGAGACCTCGTGCGCCTCTTCCGGAGGCGCGGCCTCCTGCGCGTCCACCGCGGGCGCCTGTGATCCCCGCAGGGCGCTCACAGGCGCCGCACCGGGGCCGGCCGGGGCCTGGCCCCGCCCGCTCCCCGGCAGCACGCTCCTGCGCCGCGCAGCGCCTGAGCGCGAACGGTCGTCGTCGAACGGAATGACCTTGGCGTCCGCCATCGTCGGTCGCGCTCCTCTACCTGGCGCCGTGAGTCGAATGTGTCGCATCGGTCCCGCCCCCGACCGGCCCCCCGGCGAAAGGCAGGTCCGCCAGCCGCCCGACGGCCCTGCTCATCAACTCGGGCGGCAGCAGCCCCGGTCCACGGCTGCGCGCGAACTCGGCGAAGGTCTCCGCGGTCGTGAACCTGGGGCGGAAACCCAGCGTCTCGCGCATCTGCACGGTCGAGACCACCCTGCCGTGGGTGAGCAGCCGGATCTGTTCCGGCGAGAAGTCGGTCATACCGATCGTGCGGAGCGCCGAGCCGACCCACGTGACGGCGGGCAGCAGCACCGGAACGGTCGGCCGGCCCAGCCGCCGCGAGCACTGCGAGAGCAGCAGCACGCCGTCACCCGCGATGTTGAAGGTGCCGCTGTTCAGGGTCCCGCGCCGCGGTTCGCGGGCCGCGATCTCCAGGACCGTCATGACGTCGTCCTCATGGACGAACTGCAGCCGCGGGTCGTACCCGAAGACGGTCGGCAGGACGGGCAGGGCCAGGTAGTCGGCAAGCGGCGAGTCCGGCGCGGGGCCCAGGATGTTCGCGAACCGCAGCACGCAGACGGCGACGTCCGGCCTGCGGCGGGCGAAGCCGCGTACGTACCCCTCGACCTCCACCGCGTCCTTGGCGAAGCCCCCGCTGGGCAACGACTTGGGCGGGGTCGTCTCGGTGAAGACCGCGGGGTCGCGGGGCGCGGAGCCGTACACGCTCGTACTGGACTTGATCACGAGCCGCTGGACGGTCGGTGACTTCTGGCAGGCACCCAGCAGCTGCATGGTGCCGATGACGTTGGTCTCCTTGACCGTCGTCCGGCCGCCGGCGCCGAGCGCCTTCCCCGAGACATCCAGATGAACGACCGTGTCGACCGAGTGCTCGGCGAGGACCCTGGCGATCGCGGGCTGCCTGATGTCCGCCGTGACGAATTCGGCGTCACCCAATTGGTGCTCCGGCGCGACCGCGTCGACGGCGATCACCCGGTCCACACCGGGATCGCGCTGGATACGCCGTACGAAGCGGCCCCCCAGCTGCCGGGCCACTCCTGTGACGAGCACGATCTTCCCCAAGATCAGCGCCTTCCGTCGTTCGTTCGTCGAGCGGGGTCTTCCCCTGGCCGTCACCGTAGCCGGTGGATGTTGCCCTGTGATGACCCCATGGCGGGCTTTGCCGAAGTCATGGCCGGAAAAACACCGAAGCCCTTCCGCCGGAACGGCGGAAGGGCTTCGGATGCACGAACTGCGTTCGCCTACTTCTTGTTGCGACGCTGAACGCGCGTGCGCTTGAGCAGCTTGCGGTGCTTCTTCTTGGCCATCCGCTTACGCCGCTTCTTGATAACAGAGCCCACGACTACCCTCGCTCACTTCTTCTTCACTGGTGCGGGGCGTCTGGGCCCACACGACCTACGTCGGCCTAGCCTACCCGCCACTGGGTGAGGGGCGTAATCCGAGGGCAACGTCAGGCTGACTCCACCCCCACAAAGGACTCGCGGAGATACTCGTGAACCGCTTGCTCCGGGACCCGGAAGGACCTGCCCACCCGGATCGCCGGCAGATGACCGCTGTGCACCAAGCGGTACACGGTCATCTTCGACACTCGCATGACCGAGGCGACTTCCGCCACGGTCAGAAACTTGACCTCGTTGAGAGGCCTCTCGCTGCCAGCAGCCATGACCCACCTGTACCTTCCGCACGAGACGCGCACCGGCTTCCCCTCCGGTGACTCTTCGTCGTTGTGCGCTCACTCCCCAGATTAGGGGCGGGTGATGCGAGTGGGGAAGAGGTGAGACGACAGGCCGCCTACTGTGACAGACACGCCCGATTGAGTACATAGCGAGTAAGCGGGCGGTAGTAGTCCGACCGCACGGCGTCATCAAGCGGAACGGCGACGGACACCCGCCCCTCGGCCTCGCCCACGAAGAGCGCGGGATCATCCGTATCGGCGAGACCGATGGCCTCGATGCCCAGCTGACCTGCCCCGCAGACCCATCCATGGTCCCCGACCACCAGCTCGGGCAGAGCCCCGCAGGTCTCCACGATCCCCTCCAGCACGGCCCGAACCGGCAGCGGCGAATGGGTGTGTGCGCCGGTCGCACCACCGGGGGACCGCACGCCCGGTTCGCGCACCAGCGCGACTCCCCGTACGTAGTCGAGGTTGTACGTACGTACGCCGAACCGGGTCGTTATGTCGATACATCGGCCCTGCGCGGGGGTGAGCACAGCGCACCCTGCCGCCGACAAGGCGTCTGCCAGCCCTGCGTAGAACCCGAGCAGCCGGTGCGGATGACCGGTCCCGAACAGCACCGGAGCCCGCCTTTCCGCAGCCGCCCCGAGCCGCTCCGCGAACGCGTCCAAACCTGCCAGAGTCCGCTCCGGGTCGATCACATCAAGGCCGGAGACATGATCAGGATCGTCCGACACGCCGCACTTCTCCGCCATGAGCCGCAACAGGTCGCGCTCGCCCCAGACCCGGTCCGGATCGAGGCCCAGCATCACGCGCGGATCCCTCGCCGCGAAGAGCCGGTAGCTCTGCAGACTGTTCTGCCGCGAAGTGGCCACAGGCCCGGCCAGCCTGGCCGCCAGCAGATGGGCGCGCAGCGCCCCGGTGCTCAACACCCTCCCGATGCTCCCGCACCGGGCACACCGCAGCACCAAAACCCCGATTGCGCCCCACCGTTGGCGTAACCCGTACTCAGGCCAGCAGCCCTCGCAGCGGAAACGCCGCCCGCCTGGTCGCCAGCACCGCCTGGTCCAGCCGGTCCGCCGGGTCGTACCCGGCGTCCCACGACTGCCACGACGGGGTACGGCCGTCCGTCATCCGGGCCGGACCCAACTGCCGCGTCCGGGCGTAGACCTCGTCCCGCCACGACGACGGAATCACCGACTCCGGGTCCACCGGCGCATGGGCCGCGATCCCCACAAGATGCGTCCAGGACCGCGGAACCACATCGACCACCGCGTACCCGCCGCCGCCGAGCGCCACCCAGCGCCCGCCGTCCGTGTACTCGTGGGCGAGCTCGTGACACGACGCCATGACCGCACGCTGCGCATCCAGCGACACCGCCAGATGGGCCAATGGATCCTCGAAGTGCGTGTCGGCCCCGTGCTGGGTCACCAGCACCTGCGGCCGGAAGTCCGCCAGCAGCTCGGGCACCACCGAATGGAACGCCCGCAGCCACCCCGCGTCCCCCGTACCGGCGGGCAGCGCCACGTTCACCGCACCGCCCTCACCCGCCCCGCCACCGGTCTCCTCCGGCCACCCGGTCTGCGGGAACAACGTCCGCGGATGCTCGTGCAGCGACACGGTCAGCACCCTCGGGTCCTCCCAGAACGCGGCCTGCACTCCGTCCCCGTGGTGGACGTCCACATCGACGTACGCCACCCGTTCGGCCCCCAGCTCCAGCAACCGGGCAATGGCCAGCGCGGGATCGTTGTAGATGCAGAAGCCTGCGGCACCTCCCGGCATCGCATGGTGCAGCCCACCGGTGAAGTTCACGGCGTGCGCACTCTCCCCGCGCCACACCGCCTCCGCGGCCCCCACCGAAAGCCCGGCGATGAGCGCGGACGCCTCGTGCATCCCCGCGAAAGCTGGATCGTCCACCGTCCCCAGTCCGTACGACTGGTCGGCCGCCGCAGGATCCGCGGAGGCGGCCCGTACCGCCGCCACATAGTCCTCGCGGTGCACCAGCCGCAGGGTGGACGCACCGGCGGCCTTGGCCGATCTCACGTCCACCGCTGAATCGAGCCCGAAAGCCCGCACCAGCCCCATCGTCAGGTCGAGCCTGACCGGATCCATGGGATGACTGTCACCGAAGTCGTATCCCGATACTGCGTCATCCCACATCAGCCGCGCGCGCCCGCTCATGCCCGCCACCGTATCGGGCGGGCTCCGAGCCGAACGACCGGGCATACACGAGCGTCGCAAGAACCAGCACCATCGGTACGAGCATCGCGCCCCGATAGCTCCACGCGTCGCCGAGGCCCCCCACCAACGGCGATCCGACCAGGAACCCCACGTAGTTGAAGACGTTCAGCCGGGCGACAGCCACATCGCTCGCCCCCGGGAACATCCGTCCCGCGGCAGCGAAGGTCTGCGGCACGATCACACAGAGCCCCAGCCCCAGCATCGTGAACCCGAGCATCCCCCACCACGCCCCGGGCGCCACGGCAACCACCCCGAAGCCCCCCGCCGCCAGCACACTCCCGAACCGCACGACGGCCACCGCCCCGAACCGCCTCACCCCCAGGTCCCCCACCGCGCGACCCAGCAGCGTGGTCACCATGTAGACGTTGTACGGAACGGTCGCCAGCTGCTCCGAACTGCCCAGCACGTCCTGCAGGTACTTCGCACTCCAGTTGGAGACCGTGGAGTCCCCGATGTACGCGAAGGCCATCACCAGACAGAGCGGCATCAGCAGCTTGAACGGGACGGAACCGCCCTTCCCCGGACCCGCCGCCACTTCCTGCGCCGTCTTCCCCTCCGCGTACCACCGGCTCCCCAGCAGCGCAGCGGGCAGCAGGACGACCACGGCCGGCAGGTAGGACAGGAGCAACGACATATCCCAGTGCGCGCCTGCCCAGGCCATGGACGCCCCGGCTATGCCGCCCAGACTGTAGGCGGCATGGAACCCGAGCATGATGCTGCGCCCGTACGCCCGCTGAAGGCTCACACCCATCATGTTCATGGACGCGTCCAGCGCACCGACGGCGAGCCCGAACGCACCGAGCGCCAGGGCCACCTGCCACAACTCGGTGCCCGCACCCACACCCAGCAGCGCCAGCAGCACGACGGGCTGCGCCCACCTGAGCACGATCCCCGGCCGCACCCGCGCGACCACCTTCTCGGTGGCCACGCTGGCGACCCCCGCGAGGATCGGCACAGCGGCCAGGAAGGCGGGCAGCAGCCCGTCGGATATCCCGTACCGGTCCTGAATCGCGGGGATGCGCGTCACGAGCAGAGCAAAGGTCACCCCTTGCACCAGGAAGCTCAATGCCAGAGAAGCCCTGCCGTGCCGCAACCGCGCATCCGTCATGGCCGCGAGCGTAGAGCCATCGATCTACCCCTGGGTAGATCGATCAGGCAAGCAGTTTGGGCAGCTGCGACATGTCGGAGAAGTGCCCGGTGACCCCGACGAGCCGGTCCGCCGGCATCATCGAGGTGAATCCGTACACGTCCATCCCCGCGGCACGGGCCGCCTCGACGCCGAGCGGACTGTCCTCGATCACGACACACCGCTCGGGGGCGACGCCCATCCGTTCGGCGGCGTGGAGGAACAGGTCCGGTGCCGGCTTACCCCGCCCGACGTCCTCGGAGCTGAAGATCCACTCCTCCTCGAACCACTGGTCGAGCCCGGGCTTCCGGTGCCCGGCCGCGATCTTCCGGTGGCTCCCGGACGAGGCGACGCAGTACGCCACCCCGTCGGCGACGAGTTCGCCCAGCAGCTCCTCGACCCCGTCCACCGCGAGGATCTGCTCTTCCTGGAACGCGGCGAGCGTCCGGCGGTGCAGCTCCTCGTCGAAGTCCGCGGGCAGTTTCTGACCCGTCCGCTCCTCCACCAGATCGTGCACCCGGTGGACTGCGGCACCCATGTAGTCGCGGACAGACTCCTCGTACGAGGTGGGGTGACCGAGCTCGGTGAGGTAGCCGGCTAGGACGGTGTTGGAGATCGGCTCACTGTCGACGAGCACACCATCGTTGTCGAAGATGACCAGTTCGTAGCGCATGGTCCGACCCTAGACGCTCTGAACGCAGAAAAGCCCCGTGCCACAAGGGCACGGGGCTTTCCCGGAATAATTGTTCGGCGGCGTCCTACTCTCCCACAGGGTCCCCCCTGCAGTACCATCGGCGCTGAAAGGCTTAGCTTCCGGGTTCGGAATGTAACCGGGCGTTTCCCTAACGCAATGACCACCGAAACACTATGAAATTAACCAACACCGGATGAAAACACGGCCGTTCGTTATTTCAGAACTAACACAGTGGACGCGAGCAACTGAGGACAAGCCCTCGGCCTATTAGTACCAGTCAGCTCCACCCGTTACCGGGCTTCCACATCTGGCCTATCAACCCAGTCGTCTACTGGGAGCCTTAACCACTCAAGGTGGTGGGAATACTCATCTCGAAGCAGGCTTCCCGCTTAGATGCTTTCAGCGGTTATCCTTTCCGAACGTAGCCAACCAGCCATGCCCTTGGCAGGACAACTGGCACACCAGAGGTTCGTCCGTCCCGGTCCTCTCGTACTAGGGACAGCCCTTCTCAATATTCCTACGCGCACAGCGGATAGGGACCGAACTGTCTCACGACGTTCTAAACCCAGCTCGCGTACCGCTTTAATGGGCGAACAGCCCAACCCTTGGGACCGACTCCAGCCCCAGGATGCGACGAGCCGACATCGAGGTGCCAAACCATCCCGTCGATATGGACTCTTGGGGAAGATCAGCCTGTTATCCCCGGGGTACCTTTTATCCGTTGAGCGACAGCGCTTCCACAAGCCACTGCCGGATCACTAGTCCCGACTTTCGTCCCTGCTCGACCCGTCGGTCTCACAGTCAAGCTCCCTTGTGCACTTACACTCAACACCTGATTGCCAACCAGGCTGAGGGAACCTTTGGGCGCCTCCGTTACTCTTTAGGAGGCAACCGCCCCAGTTAAACTACCCATCAGACACTGTCCCTGATCCGGATCACGGACCTAGGTTAGACATCCAGCACGACCAGAGTGGTATTTCAACGACGACTCCACAACCACTGGCGTGGCCGCTTCAAAGTCTCCCACCTATCCTACACAAGCCGAACCGAACACCAATATCAAACTATAGTAAAGGTCCCGGGGTCTTTCCGTCCTGCTGCGCGAAACGAGCATCTTTACTCGTAGTGCAATTTCACCGGGCCTATGGTTGAGACAGTCGAGAAGTCGTTACGCCATTCGTGCAGGTCGGAACTTACCCGACAAGGAATTTCGCTACCTTAGGATGGTTATAGTTACCACCGCCGTTTACTGGCGCTTAAGTTCTCAGCTTCGCACACCCGAAAGTGCACTAACCGGTCCCCTTAACGTTCCAGCACCGGGCAGGCGTCAGTCCGTATACATCGCCTTACGGCTTCGCACGGACCTGTGTTTTTAGTAAACAGTCGCTTCTCGCTGGTCTCTGCGGCCACCCCCAGCTCAGGAAGCAAGTTCCCTCACCAGTGATGGCCCCCCTTCTCCCGAAGTTACGGGGGCATTTTGCCGAGTTCCTTAACCATAGTTCACCCGAACGCCTCGGTATTCTCTACCTGACTACCTGAGTCGGTTTAGGGTACGGGCCGCCATGAAACTCGCTAGAGGCTTTTCTCGACAGCATAGGATCATCCACTTCACCACAATCGGCTCGGCATCAGGTCTCAGCCTTAATGTGTGACGGATTTACCTGCCACACGGCCTACACCCTTACCCCGGGACTACCACCGCCCGGGCTGGACTACCTTCCTGCGTCACCCCATCGCTTACCTAATACAAGTCTGGTTCATCGGCTCCACCACTACCCTCAACTCCGAAGAGATCGGGCCGGCTTCACGGACTTAGCATCGCCTGATTCAGTATTGGGCGTTTCAAAGCGGGTACCGGAATATCAACCGGTTGTCCATCGACTACGCCTGTCGGCCTCGCCTTAGGTCCCGACTTACCCTGGGCAGATCAGCTTGACCCAGGAACCCTTAGTCAATCGGCGCACACGTTTCTCACGTGTGTATCGCTACTCATGCCTGCATTCTCACTCGTGAACCGTCCACAACTCGCTTCCGCGGCTGCTTCACCCGGCACACGACGCTCCCCTACCCATCCCAGCCCCCGTTGGGGGTATGTGCTGGAATGACACGACTTCGGCGGTACGCTTGAGCCCCGCTACATTGTCGGCGCGGAATCACTTGACCAGTGAGCTATTACGCACTCTTTCAAGGGTGGCTGCTTCTAAGCCAACCTCCTGGTTGTCTCTGCGACTCCACATCCTTTCCCACTTAGCGTACGCTTAGGGGCCTTAGTCGATGCTCTGGGCTGTTTCCCTCTCGACCATGGAGCTTATCCCCCACAGTCTCACTGCCGTGCTCTCACTTACCGGCATTCGGAGTTTGGCTAAGGTCAGTAACCCGGTAGGGCCCATCGCCTATCCAGTGCTCTACCTCCGGCAAGAAACACACGACGCTGCACCTAAATGCATTTCGGGGAGAACCAGCTATCACGGAGTTTGATTGGCCTTTCACCCCTAACCACAGGTCATCCCCCAGGTTTTCAACCCTGGTGGGTTCGGTCCTCCACGAAGTCTTACCTCCGCTTCAACCTGCCCATGGCTAGATCACTCCGCTTCGGGTCTTGAGCGCGCTACTAAATCGCCCTATTCGGACTCGCTTTCGCTACGGCTTCCCCACACGGGTTAACCTCGCAACACACCGCAAACTCGCAGGCTCATTCTTCAAAAGGCACGCAGTCACGACTGCATGTGCAAGCACATACAGCGACGCTCCCACGGCTTGTAGGCACACGGTTTCAGGTACTATTTCACTCCGCTCCCGCGGTACTTTTCACCATTCCCTCACGGTACTATCCGCTATCGGTCACCAGGGAATATTTAGGCTTAGCGGGTGGTCCCGCCAGATTCACACGGGATTTCTCGGGCCCCGTGCTACTTGGGTGTCTCTTAAACGAGCCGTTGATGTTTCAGCTACGGGGGTCTTACCCTCTACGCCGGACCTTTCGCATGTCCTTCGCCTACACCAACGGTTTCTGACTCGTCTCACAGTCGGCAGACCATGAAAAAGAGATCCCACAACCCCGCATGCGCAACCCCTGCCGGGTATCACACGCATACGGTTTGGCCTCATCCAGTTTCGCTCGCCACTACTCCCGGAATCACGGTTGTTTTCTCTTCCTGCGGGTACTGAGATGTTTCACTTCCCCGCGTTCCCTCCACACTGCCTATGTGTTCAGCAGTGGGTGACAGCCCATGACGACTGCCGGGTTTCCCCATTCGGAAACCCCCGGATCAAAGCTTGGTTGACAGCTCCCCGGGGACTATCGTGGCCTCCCACGTCCTTCATCGGTTCCTGGTGCCAAGGCATCCACCGTGCGCCCTTAAAAACTTGGCCACAGATGCTCGCGTCCACTGTGCAGTTCTCAAACAACGACCAGCCACCCATCACCCCGTTCCGAAGAACGAGTGCACTGGGGCCGGCAACCGAAGGCAGCCTTACGGCCATACCTTCAGATACCCAACAGCGTGCCCGACCCGACCGATCCCTCTCACTTTCCACGCCGAAGCAGTACTCGCAAAAACAACCTGTCGTGCCGAATAGTCAACGTTCCACCCATGAGCAACCACCGTCGAACATTTGCCGACGAAATGGTCTCTGGATTCCCCGAAGAGAACCTAGATGCTCCTTAGAAAGGAGGTGATCCAGCCGCACCTTCCGGTACGGCTACCTTGTTACGACTTCGTCCCAATCGCCAGTCCCACCTTCGACAGCTCCCTCCCACAAGGGGTTGGGCCACCGGCTTCGGGTGTTACCGACTTTCGTGACGTGACGGGCGGTGTGTACAAGGCCCGGGAACGTATTCACCGCAGCAATGCTGATCTGCGATTACTAGCAACTCCGACTTCATGGGGTCGAGTTGCAGACCCCAATCCGAACTGAGACCGGCTTTTTGAGATTCGCTCCGCCTCGCGGCATCGCAGCTCATTGTACCGGCCATTGTAGCACGTGTGCAGCCCAAGACATAAGGGGCATGATGACTTGACGTCGTCCCCACCTTCCTCCGAGTTGACCCCGGCAGTCTCCTGTGAGTCCCCATCACCCCGAAGGGCATGCTGGCAACACAGAACAAGGGTTGCGCTCGTTGCGGGACTTAACCCAACATCTCACGACACGAGCTGACGACAGCCATGCACCACCTGTATACCGACCACAAGGGGGGCACCATCTCTGATGCTTTCCGGTATATGTCAAGCCTTGGTAAGGTTCTTCGCGTTGCGTCGAATTAAGCCACATGCTCCGCTGCTTGTGCGGGCCCCCGTCAATTCCTTTGAGTTTTAGCCTTGCGGCCGTACTCCCCAGGCGGGGAACTTAATGCGTTAGCTGCGGCACCGACGACGTGGAATGTCGCCAACACCTAGTTCCCAACGTTTACGGCGTGGACTACCAGGGTATCTAATCCTGTTCGCTCCCCACGCTTTCGCTCCTCAGCGTCAGTAATGGCCCAGAGATCCGCCTTCGCCACCGGTGTTCCTCCTGATATCTGCGCATTTCACCGCTACACCAGGAATTCCGATCTCCCCTACCACACTCTAGCTAGCCCGTATCGAATGCAGACTCGGGGTTAAGCCCCGAGCTTTCACATCCGACGTGACAAGCCGCCTACGAGCTCTTTACGCCCAATAATTCCGGACAACGCTCGCACCCTACGTATTACCGCGGCTGCTGGCACGTAGTTAGCCGGTGCTTCTTCTGCAGGTACCGTCACTTGCGCTTCTTCCCTGCTGAAAGAGGTTTACAACCCGAAGGCCGTCATCCCTCACGCGGCGTCGCTGCATCAGGCTTTCGCCCATTGTGCAATATTCCCCACTGCTGCCTCCCGTAGGAGTCTGGGCCGTGTCTCAGTCCCAGTGTGGCCGGTCGCCCTCTCAGGCCGGCTACCCGTCGTCGCCTTGGTAGGCCATTACCCCACCAACAAGCTGATAGGCCGCGGGCTCATCCTTCACCGCCGGAGCTTTTAACCCCGTCCCATGCAGGACAGAGTGTTATCCGGTATTAGACCCCGTTTCCAGGGCTTGTCCCAGAGTGAAGGGCAGATTGCCCACGTGTTACTCACCCGTTCGCCACTAATCCACCCCGAAGGGCTTCATCGTTCGACTTGCATGTGTTAAGCACGCCGCCAGCGTTCGTCCTGAGCCAGGATCAAACTCTCCATGAATGTTTTCCCGTAATCGGGAGAGCACCATAAAAGAGCGGGACAACCAACCGGAATAGGGCTGGTCATCCACAGCGTCCTCGCTGATGT
This sequence comes from Streptomyces sp. NBC_00887, assembly GCF_045207585.1. Taxonomy (NCBI): domain Bacteria; kingdom Bacillati; phylum Actinomycetota; class Actinomycetes; order Kitasatosporales; family Streptomycetaceae; genus Streptomyces; species Streptomyces sp. NBC_00887. Next base: position 6,326,562 of record NZ_CP108788.1, on the reverse strand, counting down.
TGCCTACCCGCCACATGGGCCAGTAGGACTTCAAAGGAACCACCAACCCACCGAAGTGGGCCGGGGTATCAACAAATTTGGCGTTGACTTTTGGCACGCTGTTGAGTTCTCAAGGAACGGACGCTTCCTTCGGTCCCGTTTCACCGGGGCCCTCCGGGCGCTTCCCTTCGTTCTTGCGTTTCCGACTCTATCAGACTCTTTCGTGTCCGATTCCCGGCCGAAGCGGGCCCCCTGCGAAGCAGGAGAATTGTTACTGCGCTTTCCAGTTCTTCGCTTTCGCGTTTCCCTTTCCGGCGAGTCCGACTCTATCAGATCCTTTCGGGCCTGATTCCCAGTCAGCGGGGCTTGTCTTCGCGGCTGTTGGGCCGTTCCGACGAGTGAGACTTTAGCGGAATCCGGGGCCCCGACGCTAATCGGGTCATCGTTCCTTCGAACGTGGATTCCTCATTCCGAACATGCACACAGAAAACATGCGACAAAGGTCGCCCGTTTCTTGTGGTCACTACGGAATGGCTGTCCGGGGACCGACCGGGGTCGGCGCTCACGTCGGACAACTCGGAGCACACTACGGATCCGTACGGGTGGTGTCAACCTCCGGCTCGGCCCCTGCGTCGCGAAAGGCCTTCCGGTAGTCGCGCGGGCTGGTGGAGAGGTGCGCCGCGAAGCGCTGGCGCATGGTGACCTCGCTGCCGAACCCCGTGCGGCGGGCCACCTCCGGGAGAGGGAGGTCCGTGCGTTCGAGGAGCTTCTGGGCTGCGGCGATGCGCTGCGTGATCAGCCAGCGCAATGGGGTGGTCCCGGTGGTGGCCTGGAAGTGACGGGCGAAGGTGCGTGCGGACATGCCGGCTCGGGTCGCGAGGGTGGCCACGGTGTGCGGTTCCGCCAGATGGGCCAGCGCATGGGCCCGGACCGAGGCGAGCGTGTCGGCGTCCCGGTCGGACTCCGGGGTGGGGTGCTCGATGAACTGGGCCTGGGTTCCGGTCCGGAAGGGGGCCGTGACCATCGAACGGGCGATCGCCGCCGCGGCTTCGGCGCCATGGGTGATGCGGACCAGATGGAGGCAGAGGTCGATGCCGGCCGCCGTGCCCGCCGAGGTCCAGATGTTCCCGTCGCGGAGGAAGAGGGCATCCGGCACCACGGTGACCTGGGGGTGATGGGCATGGAGGAGGTCGGTGAGGTCCCAGTGGGTGACGGCCTGGCGGCCGTCGAGCAGCCCCGCCTGCGCAAGCGCGAAGGCGCCGCCGCAGAGCGCGGCGATGGGTGTGCCCCGCGCATGGGCTCCGCGCAGCGCTTCGAGCACCGCGGTCGGGGCCGGGGTGAGGTGGTCGTCGAGGCCGGGCACCACGATCAGGTCGCAGCGGGACAGCCAGGTCAGCGTCCGGTCCGGGGTGAGGGACAGACCGCCGCGGAGCGGAATGGGCTCAGGGGCGGCGGCGGTGCGGCGCAGGTCGAAGGCGGGGACACCGCGGTCGGTGCGGTCCACACCCCAGACCTCGGTGATGACGGAGACGTCGAACGCCCGGACTCCCGGGAACGAGACCAGGGCGATGCGGGCGGGGCGGTTCGGCGACGCGGTCACCTTGGCAGTAAAGCATCGATCGATGGCTTTCCGAGCTCTGGGAGAGGGTCGCCCGTGGACGGAGAGTGGGGGCATGGAGATCTCAGGGAACGCAGCGCTGGTCGTGGTGGATGTGCAGCAGGGCTTCGAGGAGGAGGCGTACTGGGGACCGCGGAACAATCCGGATGCCGACACGAACATCGCGGGGCTGATCGATGCCTGGCAGGCGAGTGGCCGGCCCGTCGTGTTCGTGCGGCATGACTCGACCGAGCCGGGCTCGCCCCTGCGGGTGGGCTATTCGGGCAATGCGTTCAAGGAGTACGTGGAGGAGCGTCGCGGAAAGGGGCACGGGTCGGAGTTGTTGCTGACGAAATCGGTGAACTCCGCCTTCTACGGGACGCCCGATCTGGATGCCTGGCTGCGGGAGGCCGGGGTGCGGCAGATCGTGGTGGCCGGGATTCAGACCAACATGTGTGCGGAGACGACAGCGCGCATGGGCGGCAATCTCGGGTACGAGGTGTTCTTCGCCTTCGATGCGACGTACACCTTCGACGCGGTGGGGCCGTGGGGATGGGCCCTGGGCGCGGACGAGCTGGCGCGGGCCACCGCCGTGACGTTGCACGGCGGTGGGTTCGCGAGCGTGGTGCGCAGTGCGGAGCTGGTCGCTGCGGTGAAGTAGCGCGGCCGGTCTCAGCCGTTGCCGGAGGCGAGCTCGCGGCTGCGGTCGCGGGCTGCTTCGAGTGCGGCGATGAGGGCGGCTCGTACGCCGTGGTTCTCCAGTTCCCTGATGGCGCTGATGGTGGTGCCGGCCGGGCTCGTGACGGCCTCGCGGAGCTTGACCGGGTGTTCACCGCTGTCCCGGAGCATGATCGCGGCGCCGATGGCGGCCTGGACGATCAGGTCGTGGGCCTGGGCACGGGGCAGGCCGAGCAGGATGCCTGCGTCGGTCATGGCCTCGACGAGGAAGTAGAAGTACGCGGGTCCGGAGCCGGAGAGCGCGGTGGCGGCGTCCTGCTGGGACTCGGGGACGCGGAGGGTCTTGCCGACGCCGCCGAAGATCGCCTCGGCGTGGGCGAGGTGTCCGGGGGCGGCGTGGCTGCCGGCGGAGATCACGGACATGCCCTCGTCCACGACGACGGGGGTGTTCGGCATGACACGTACGACCGGGGTGCCCTCGGTGAGGCGCTCCTCGATGAACGCCGTCGGGATTCCGGCTGCGGCGGTGATGACGAGACGGTCGGCGGTGACGTGCGGGGCGAGTTCGTCGAGGAGCTTGCCCATGTCCTGCGGCTTGACCGCGAGGATGAGGATGTCCGCGCTCTTGGCTGCTTCGGCGTTGGTGACGGACTCGACGCCGTAGCGGGTGCGGAGCTCTTCGGCACGCTCGGAGCGCCGTGTGGTCACCAGGAGATCGGCGGCGCGCCAGCCCGCCCGGATCATGCCGCTGAGCAGAGCCTCGCCGATCTTTCCTGTACCGAGGACTGCGACTGTCTGGGTCATGCGGTTTCACCCTCCGGGTGGCGGTTCTCGTCGTTGCCGCCATCCTCGCACCGGGCGCTCAGGGCCTCTCGTCTGGATCAGGCCGGATCAGCGGGGTCCGGTGCGTGCAGCTGCAAGGCGGAGGAAGGAGTCGACGCGATGGGGTCTCCCCTGCTCGAGCGAAGCCGAGAGCTCGGGGACTCAGGTGGTGCGGCGCCGGAGGGTGGCCGCGCCCAGGCAGAGGACGAGCAGGGCGCAGCCCGCGACGATCACGATGTCGCGGAAGAAGTCGGCGGTGATGTCGGTGTGGGTGAGGACCTCGTTCATCCCGTCGACGGCGTACGACATCGGCATGACGTTCGAGACGGCTTCCAGGACGGGGTGCATCTGGTCGCGCGGGGTGAACAGTCCGCACAGGAGCAGCTGGGGGAAGATCACGGCCGGCATGAACTGGACCGCCTGGAACTCGGAGGCGGCGAAGGCCGAGACGAACAGGCCGAGCGCCGTGCCGAGCAGCGCGTCGAGCAGGGCGACCAGGAGCAGCAGCCAGGGCGATCCGACGACGTCCAGGCCGAGCACCCACACGGAGAGTGCCGTGGCCAGCAGGGACTGGACGACGGCGACCGCGCCGAAGGCGAGTGCGTAGCCGGCGATCAGGTCTCCCTTGCCCAGGGGCATCGCGAGGAGACGTTCGAGGGTGCCCGATGTGCGTTCGCGCAGCGTGGCGATCGAGGTCACCAGGAACATCGTGATGAGCGGGAAGATGCCGAGCAGCGAGGCGCCGATGGCGTCGAAGGTCTGCGGGCTGCCGTCGAAGACGTAGCGCAGCAGCGTGATCATCAGGACCGGGACGATCAGCAGCAGCGCGATGGTGCGGGGATCGTGCCGGAGCTGGCGCAGGACGCGGGCGGCGGTGGCCAGGGTGCGGGCGGGGCTCAGTAGCTGAGGGGTGGGCGCTGGGGCTGTGGTGCTCATCGGGTCGTCTCCTGGCGGGTGGCGGTGGCGGCCTCGTCCACGAGGTGGAGGAAGGCCTCCTCGACGGTGGCGCAGCCGGTGCGGGTGCGCAGGCCTTCGGGGGTGTCGGAGGCGAGGATCTCGCCCGCGCGCATGAGCAGCAGCCGGTGGCAGCGCTCGGCCTCGTCCATGACGTGGGAGGAGACGAGGATCGTGGTGCCCCGGTCGGCGGCGAGGGTGTGGAAGAGGTTCCAGAGGTCCCGGCGGAGTACGGGGTCGAGACCCACGGTCGGTTCGTCGAGGACCAGGAGTTCGGGTGTGCCGAGCAGGGCGACCGCGAGGGAGACGCGGCTGAGCTGGCCACCGGAGAGGTTCCCGGCCAGGGCGTCGGCGTGGGTGGTGAGGTCGACGTCCTGGATCGCGCGGGTGACGGCTTCCCCGCGGGCGTCCCGGTGGCTGCGTCCCGGCCGGAGGACGGCCGCGAAGTAGTCCAGGTTCTGCCGGACGGTGAGGTCGGTGTAGACGGACGGGGCCTGGGTGACGTAGCCGATGCGGGGGCGCAGTGCGGGGTGCCCCGCGGGGCGGCCGAGGACGTCGAGGGTGCCGGCGACCTTGGCCTGGGTGCCGACGACGGAGCGCATGAGTGTGGATTTCCCGCAGCCCGAGGGGCCGAGGAGTCCGGTGATCCGGCCGGGCTCGACGGCGAAGTCGAGGCTTCGGAGGACGGTGCGGTCGCCTCGTTCGACGGTGAGGGCGCGGGCTTCGACGGCGGCTGCTGCGGCGGGTGCGGCTGTGGGCGCGCGCCCGGCTCCCGCACCGTACGGAGAATTCATCATGTGATGAATTTTCGTCCCGTCGGAGGTCCCGCGTCAAGGGATCGGCGTGGCGTCGGGCGCAGTCGGCCCGGGGCGTGATCGGTATGAGTGGTCCCCTCCCGTTCCACCCCGTTCCGCTCTGTTCCATCCCGTACTGCGCCCATGCTTCTCACCGCACACTGCCGACGGAGGCACCTTCTCTTGCGTGGCATCCCGGTCTCTCGCGCCGACTTCACCGCTTCACTCGTCGTCTTTCTCGTTGCCCTGCCCCTGTGCGTCGGCGTGGCCGTCGCCTCGGGCGTGCCGGCCGAGCTCGGACTGATCACCGGGATCGTCGGAGGAATCGTCGCGGGGCTGCTCCCGGGCAGCAGCCTGCAGGTCAGCGGTCCCGCGGCCGGGCTGACCGTGCTGGTGTACGAGGCGGTCGCGCTCTACGGGATCGGCGCCCTCGGGGTGCTGGTCCTCACCGCAGGCGCACTGCAGGTGGCCCTGGGCGTCATGCGGCTCGGACGGTGGTTCCGTGCCGTGTCCGTCGCCGTGGTGCACGGGATGCTCGCCGGGATCGGACTGGTCCTGATCTCCGGTCAGGTGTACGTGCTCGCCGACGCGACGGCTCCGGGCTCCATGGGGCAGAAGATCGCCGGGCTGCCCGGCCTCCTGCTCGGCGAGGGGGTGTCCGGTCCGGCCGTCGCGCTGGGGGTGGGGACCGTCGTCGTACTGACGCTCTGGCCGAAGTGGCGGCGGGCGGCGCGTGTGGTGCCCGCGCCGCTGGTGGCGGTGGGACTCGCGGCCGGGGCCACCGCGGTGTTCGGTCTGCCGGTGCACCGGCTGGAGGTGAACGGCCTGCTCGACGCCGTACAGCCGCCGGGGATCGCCGAGTGGGCGCGGCTTCTCGAAGCCGGGGTCCTCGGCACCGTCCTCGCGTTCGCCCTGATCGCCTCGGCGGAGTCACTGTTCAGCGCGGCGGCGGTGGACCGGCTGCACAACGGGAAGCGGACGGACTACGACAAGGAGCTGATCGCGCAGGGCGCGGGCAACGCGGTGTGCGGAGTGCTGGGCGCCCTGCCGATGACCGCCGTGATCGTGCGCAGCGCCGCCAATGTGCAGGCCGGCGCGCGGACGAAGGCATCCCGGATCCTGCACGGTGTGTGGCTGCTGCTCTTCGCCGCGGCCCTGCCCATCGCGCTGGGGATCATTCCGGTGGCGGCCCTGGCGGGCGTACTCGTCCACGCCGGCTACAAGCTCATTCCCGTACGGACACTGGTGCCGCTGTGGCGTGAGCACCGTGGTGAGGCGGTGGTGCTGGGGGTGACGGCCGGGACGATCGTGGCGACAAGCCTGTTCGAGGGGGTCGTGGTCGGACTGGTGCTGGCCGTCGCCAAGACCGCCTGGGACATCAGCCATGTACATGTGGAGATGGAGGAGGGCGTCGGTGGTGTGCTGCGGGTCCGGGTGGCGGGCACTGCCACGTTCCTGCGGCTTCCGAAACTGCTGGACGCCCTGGACGCCCTGCCGCGCGACCGGGTTGTGGAGCTGGATCTGGCCGGGCTCCGGCACACCGACCACGCGTGTGCGGCCGCTCTGGAGGGATGGGCCGAGGCCCACGATGCACGGCGGGACCAGGAGACCGGCACGGTCAGCTGATCGCCACGATGAGGTCGGCGACATAGCGCTCCTCGACCGTGCCGTCCGGGAAGAGCCCTGCGAGGTGGCCCCGCTCCGCGGCGAGGAAACGGCGGGTTGCCTCCTCGCCCGCCGTGCCGAGCACGAGGAACGCGGAATGGCTGGCGAGGTTGGCGAGGTGGGTGTCGACCGGCACCTTCCGGGACCAGGGGAGCAGGCGCTGCGCGAAGGTGCTGCCGGCCGGCCTGGGCAGCTCCCGGAAGCGGCTGCCGGGGACCGGGGACGCCGGCGACGAGCCGTGCGCGCTGTCGTCGGCGCCGAGGTGGCGACGCAGACGGGTGTCCTGGCCCGCGATCCACGGGACGGCGTGGTCGGAGACGTTCCACCACAGCGCCAGTGCGCCTCCGGGACGCAGGACGCGGAACGCCTCGGGCATCGAGCGTTCCTGGTCCGTCCAGTGCCACGACTGTGCGTAGGTGATCAGGTCGGCCGACGCGGTGGCCAGAGGGAGACGGTTGCCGTCGCCCCGCACGATCGGTACGGACGGAAGCGTCCGGTGCAGTTCGGCAGCCATTCCGGGGCCCGGCTCCACGGCCGTGACCCTGGCGCCCCGGGCATGGAGCAGCCGGGTGGCGATGCCCGTTCCGGCGCCGACGTCGACGGTGCGGGCGCCCCGCAGAGGACGCCCCGCCAGCTCCTCGACGGCGTCGAAGAGCGCGGGCGGGTAGTCGGGGCGGGCCGCCGCATACTGGGCGGCGGCACGGTCGAACGAGAGGGCTCGGGCGGAGGACATGGGTTCATCGTGCCTCTGCCCCGGCGTACGCGGGAGCGGTTTCCGCGGGCGCTACTTCCGCCCGGTGCGCTTGCCCTTGGCGCTCCTGCGGGCCGCCGGGTTGCCCGTGCGGGTCGAGCGGCGCTTCACGTACTGGGCGAGCGCCGTCTCGTACTCCGTGCGCCGGAGCTTCTCGCCCGGCGCCTCCAGGAGCGAGCGGAAGAAGTACGCGAGGAGCGAGCCGATGAAGCCGATGGACTTGAGGCCGCGCAGGCTGTCCTCACGGGACGGGTCGGCGGGACGGCGGCTGAACCCGTCCCAGGTCCTGCGGAAGGCGATGGCGCTGCACACCGCGAACATCAGGACCACGAGCATGCCCACGAGGCTGCCGACCTCGGCGATCTCCAGGCCCTCGTAGGCGAAGCGCAGGACGAAGCACGAGGCGACGGCTGCCGCGAGCGAGCCGACGGCCGCGCCGGCCCGCCGCAGCCCGTAGCCACCGTCGTGGTCGACCCAGGTCGTACCGAAGAAACGAAGGGGCTCGGGCTGCGGTCCCGGCGTGCTGCCGCCGGACGTCGTGCTGCCTGAGGGCGTGCCGGATGCTTCGCTGTTCTCGCTCACGGAATCGATTATCCCCGGGCGAGCGCTGTGCGTGTCAGTCGCAGCGCGGGGCGATGTAGCCGTCACTGCCCGTGTGCACGTACGCGTCGGACACGAACTCGCCGCTGGCGATGTTGTCCCAGAGGTTCGTCGTGCCGTACGGGCCGCTGATCCACTCCCCCGGCTTCTGGCAGTAGACCGGGACGCTCATCCCGTACGGCAGCGTCCTGACGATCCCGTACTGCGTGCCGGGACCCTTGCGGACGTTGACGCGGTAGCCCGGAGCGATGGGATATCTGACGACGCTCGCGGCGAGCGTCGTCACCCCCTGGTCGTCCGCCGCCGCACTGTCGGTGATGCCGGTGTTCTCTCCAACGCCCATGAGGGCCTCCCCCGTTGAAAACGATGCGTACGACGCGCAGGCTAACAAGCCCCACCCCTCTCGCACTCACCATCGACTAGGCTCCGTGCGTCGCGCTTGCGGACGAACACACGGGGGTGGGCGGTGCCGCCGCTGCGAGGTACCGGATCGCATCCGGAAGCGGAACAACCTGAGTACGCCGGGCGGTACCGGCTCGAGGCATGTCTCGGTGCGGGCGGCATGGGTGTGGTGCACCTGGCGCGCTCCGCCTCCGGGCTGCAGCTCGCGGTCAAGGTGGTGCACCGCCAGCATGCGGCGGACCCCGAGTTCCGGGCACGTTTCCGGCAGGAGGTCGCGGCTGCCCGCCGGGTCAGCGGCGCGTTCACCGCGCCGGTCGTGGACGCCGACCCGGCAGCCGAACTGCCCTGGATGGCCACTCTCTACGTGCCCGGCCCGACGCTCTCCGCGCAGGTGAAGCGGAACGGGCCGATGAGCCCGGCCGCGCTGCGCAGGCTCACGGCGGGGCTGGCCGAGGCGCTGCGTGACATCCACCGGGCCGGGGTCATTCACCGCGATCTCAAGCCGAGCAACGTGATGCTCCCCGACTCCGGCCCCAAGGTCATCGACTTCGGGATCTCCCGGCCCTACGACAGTGATCTGCGCACCGAGACGGGAAAGCTGATCGGCTCGCCCCCGTACATGGCGCCCGAGCAGTTCCAGAGGCCGCGCGAGGTCGGCCCCGCCGCGGATGTGTTCGCGCTGGGCGCGGTGCTGGTCCACGCGGCGACCGGCCGGGGGCCCTTCGACTCGGACAGCCCGTACATCGTGGCCTATCAGGTGGTGCACGACGAGGCCGATCTGGCCGGGGTGCCCGCCGATCTGGCTCCGCTCGTCGGGCGGTGCCTGGCGAAGGATCCCGCGGAGCGTCCCACCCCGGACGAGATCATGGCGGCGCTGCACCCCCCGTCGTACGAGGCCACGGCGTTCGTACCGGCACAGCGGCGTCCGCCCTCCGTCAGGTCCGTGGCGGGGTCCGGCGCGCGGGAACCCGCACAGGAGACGGCGACCCACATACGGGCGGCGGAGCCGCCTGCCGTGGCGAGGCGCGGGCGGCGGACGGGGCGGCGGCTCGCGGTGGCCGGGGGAGTGCTCGCTCTGGTCGCCGGCTGCGTGTGGGCGTCCGGCGCATGGGACGGTTCCGGGACCCAGGCCACGCACGAGGCCGAGGGGAAGAAGAAGAGCGCGCCGGCTTTCGTACCGTGGCAGACACCGCTGCCTTCCTCGCAGGGCTCGACGCCCTCGTGCTCCCCCTCGGGGACGGGCGCGGACGCCGCCCTGTACTGCGTGGCCGCGGGCTTCGGCACGGCGCGGCTGGACCCGTCGGACGGCCGGTTGATCTGGTCTCACCGGGACGCCTCGCCGGAGGCCCCCGAACTGGGAGCGGCGGCCGCCGGACCGGCGTACACCGCCGTGCCGGGCGGAACCCTGCGGGCCCATGACCCCGGCCGTGGCACAGCTCTCTGGGACGCGGACCTCTCCGCGTACCTCGACGTCCCCTTCCCCGCCGGTGACACGCTCCTGATGGTCGGGCGGGACGGCACCGCGCAGGGCCTCGACGCCACGACCGGCGCGTCGCGCTGGCGGCACACCGTCGCCGGCCACCGGCAGCCGGGCTACGCGCTGTACGAGAGCGGGACGGGCCTCGCGTACGTCTTCGAGAACTCGGCGCACGGGACCACCACGCTCGTCACGGCGCTCGAGGCGGAGACCGGGCGCACCGCCTGGCAGCGCCGGCTGGACGGGACACTCACCCCGGCCGGGGCATCCGACGGGGTGCTCGTCCTCACGTCCATGAACGAGAGCGCCCAGACCACCGGGCTGGTGCGCTACGACCCGGTGCGGCGGAGTGCCACACGGACGACGCTGCCCTTCCGGGTGAACGAACCGGAGGTCGTGCTCGACGGCGACACCGCGTATCTGCTGGAACGCGGCGGCACACTGCTGGCCGTCGGGATCCGGCCGGGCAGCGGGAAGGCGGAACGGTGGCGCCTGGAGACGGCCGTCGGGCTCACGTCCTCACCCGTCCTCGGAGAGGGCGACCGGCTGTACTTCTCCGCGGCCGACGGGCGGCTGCTCGCCGTCGACACGGAACACGGCACGCTGCTCGGACAGACCCGTCCACGGCTGAGGGCGGGGAAACTCAGCCACGCCTCGTCGCTGCCCGCTCCGGTGGTCCTCGGCACGGCCGTGTACGGAACCTCCCCGGACGGTTCCGTTTTCGCCGTGGACGCGAACGACCCCGCCCTCTGGTGATACCGGGGGCGGGGTCGGCCGTGCGGTGGTGTCAGCCGAGCTTGGAGACGTCGCGGACGGCACCGCGGTCCGCGCTCGTCGCCATGGCCGCGTAGGCCCGCAGCGCCGCCGAGACCTTGCGGTCGCGGTTCTTCGGCGCGTACACGCCGTTCAGGGCCGCTCGGCGGGTGGCCAGCTCGGCGTCGGGGACGAGGAGCTCGATCGAACGGTTCGGGATGTCGATCCTGATCCGGTCGCCGTCCTCGACGAGCGCGATCGTGCCGCCGGACGCCGCCTCCGGCGAGGCGTGCCCGATGGACAGGCCCGACGTACCGCCGGAGAAGCGGCCGTCGGTGACGAGGGCGCAGGTCTTGCCGAGGCCGCGCCCCTTCAGGAACGACGTCGGGTAGAGCATCTCCTGCATGCCGGGTCCGCCGCGCGGGCCCTCGTAGCGGATGACGACGACGTCGCCGTGCGTGATCTCCTTGCGGAGGATCTTGTCCACCGCGTCGTCCTGGGACTCGCAGACCACGGCCGGGCCCTCGAAGGTCCAGATCGATTCGTCCACACCGGCTGTCTTGACGACACATCCGTCGACCGCGAGGTTGCCCCTGAGGACCGCGAGGCCGCCGTCCTTCGAGTACGCGTGCTCCACGGATCGGATGCAGCCGCCCTCGGCGTCGAGGTCGAGGGTGTCCCACCGCTCGGACTGCGAGAAGGCGGTCGCGGAGCGGACGCAGCCGGGGGCCGCGTGCCACAGCTCGATCGCGTCGGGGGACGGGGAGCCGCCCCGCACGTCCCAGGACTTCAGCCAGTCCGCGAGGGAGTCGGAGTGGACGGAGTGGACGTCCTCGTTGAGGAGGCCGCCGCGGTAGAGCTCTCCGAGGATGGCGGGGATGCCGCCGGCCCGGTGGATGTCCTCCATGTAGTACGTGCCGCCGGGCGCGACGTTCGGCGCGACCTTCGCGAGGCAGGGCACGCGGCGCGAGATCGCGTCCATCTCCGGGAGGCCGAAGTCGAGCTCGGCCTCCTGGGCGGCGGCCAGCAGGTGCAGGATCGTGTTGGTGGAGCCGCCCATGGCGATGTCCAGGGCCATGGCGTTCTCGAAGGCCGCTCGCGAGGCGATGTTCCGCGGGAGGACCGTCTCGTCGTCCTGCTCGTAGTGGCGCTTGGTGATCTCGACGATCGTGCGGCCGGCGTCCACGTACAGCGCCTTGCGGGCGGTGTGCGTGGCGAGGACCGAGCCGTTGCCGGGCAGGGCCAGGCCGATCGCCTCGGCGAGGCAGTTCATCGAGTTGGCGGTGAACATGCCGGAACAACTGCCACAGGTCGGACAGGCGTTCTCCTCGATGCGGAGGATGTCCTCGTCCGAGATCTTGTCGTTCACCGCGTCGGAGATCGCGTCGACCAGGTCGAGGCTGCGGACGGTGCCGTCGACGAGGGTGGCCTTGCCGGCCTCCATCGGGCCGCCGGAGACGAAGATCGTGGGGATGTTGAGGCGGAGGGCCGCCATCAGCATGCCGGGGGTGATCTTGTCGCAGTTGGAGATGCAGATCAGCGCGTCGGCGCAGTGGGCCTCGACCATGTACTCGACGCTGTCCGCGATGAGGTCGCGGGAGGGCAGGCTGTAGAGCATGCCGCCGTGGCCCATCGCGATGCCGTCGTCCACCGCGATCGTGTTGAACTCGCGGGGCACCGCGCCTGCGGCCTGGATCGCCTCGGAGACGATCCGGCCGACGGGGGCGAGGTGGGTGTGACCGGGGACGAACTCGGTGAAGGAGTTGGCGACCGCGATGATCGGCTTGCCGATGTCCTCACTGGCTACGCCGGACGCCCGCATAAGGGCGCGGGCGCCCGCCATGTTGCGGCCGTGGGTGACAGTGCGGGACCTCAGATGGGGCATCGCCGATCGCTCCTTCGACAGATAAGGAATGTCTCCGAGCGTACGCCCCGCTCCAGGATCTGGACAGCGAGTCCGGATTCCGGGACGCGGTGCCCAGTGTCCGGGCAGGTGCGGCACCCGCCCCGCCCTACGGGATGTCCTGCCCCGTGAGGTAGCGCTGGAGCGTCGGGGCGACCATGGCGATGATCTTCTCCGGGTCCGCCGACGCCAGTGGCTCCGCCTGGATCACATAGCGCAGGATCGCGATCCCGATCATGTGCGAGGCGGCCAGTTCGGCACGGAAGGTCGGGTCGGGTACGTCCAGGTCCCCCGCGATCCGCTCCAGCAGCCGTCGCAGCACGAAGCCGCGCAGGACCTTCGCGGCCGCCTCGTGCGTGAGCGCGGAGCGCAGGATCGCCAGCATCGGCGCGCGGGACACCGGGTTCTCCCAGACTCCGATGAAGTACCGGGCCAGCCGCTCGCCGACGCCGTCCATGGGGCCGCCGAGGATCTCGGGGATGACGAGCGCGGGCTCGAAGGAGACCTCGATGGCCGCCGCGAAGACCTCGTCCTTCGTACCGAAGTAGTGGTGGACGAGGGCCGCGTCGACGCCCGCCGCCTTGGCGATGCCGCGCATCGAGGCCTTGTCGTAGCCGCGCTCGGCGAATTCGGCACGCGCCGCCTCGAGGATCCGCGTCCTGGCGTCGGGGCCGGCGGTCTTCGCCGTACGGGAGGGGCGGCCCCGGCGGCGGGGAGCCGGTCCGTCCGCGCCCGGAGTCATGAGCGGGGTGCCTGCGCGGAGGACGCCAGGTGGAGCCGGGTGAAGGCGAGCGCCTCCGCGAGGTCGGCCTCGCGTTCGGCCGCTGACATGGCGCGGCGCGTGTTGACCTCGATGACGACGTGACCGTCGAAAGCGGTACGGGCGAGGCGCTCCAGCAGTTCCGCGCAGGGCTGGTCGCCCCGGCCGGGCACCAGGTGCTCGTCCTTGGCGGAACCCTTGCCGTCGGCGAGGTGGACGTGGGCGAGGCGGTCGCCCATCCGGTCCACCATCGCCATGCTGTCGGTCCGTGCGGTCGCGGTGTGAGAGAGGTCCACGGTGAAGTGCCGGTAGTCGTCCTGGGTGACGTCCCAGTCGGGGGCGTACGCGAGCATCTCGCGGTCCCGGTAGCGCCACGGGTACATGTTCTCCACCGCGAACCGCACATCGGTCTCGTCCGCCATGCGCCAGATTCCGCTGACGAAGTCGCGTGCGTAGTTGCGCTGCCAACGGAACGGCGGGTGCACCACCACCGTCGACGCACCGAGCTTCTCCGCCGCCGCTCTGGCCCGCTGGAGCTTGACCCACGGGTCGGTGGACCAGACCCGCTGCGTGATCAGCAGACAGGGCGCGTGCACGGCGAGGATCGGGACCTGGTGGTAGTCCGACAGCCGCTTCAGCGCCTCGATGTCCTGACTGACCGGATCGGTCCAGACCATGACCTCGACACCGTCGTAGCCCAGGCGCGCGGCGATCTCGAAGGCCGTCGCCGTCGACTCCGGATAGACCGAAGCCGTCGACAGGGCGACCTTCGCATCCGGGATGCGCACCACTGGTTCTGCCACGGAGACAGGGTACGGGCAGCGGTGCGCGTCCAAGAGGGACCCCGGCTGAAAGTGAGAAGGGCCATGACCGCCGGGCCGGGGATCAGTCGAGTGCCACCTGGCCGGTCGGAAGGTGGTCCAGGCGGCGCAGGATGACTCCTTCGCGCAGCGCCCAGGGGCAGATCTCCAGCTCCTCGACCCCGAACAGGTCCATGGCCCCTTCGGCGACCAGCGCCCCTGCCAGCAGCTGTGCCGCTCTCCCCTCGGCCACCCCGGGCAGGTGCCCCCGCTGCTCGACGGTCATCGCCGCCAGCTTCGGCACCCACTCCTCCAGCGCCTTGCGTGTGAGGACGCGCTGTACGTACAGGCCCTCGGCGGAGCGCGCCGCGCCCGCTATCCTGGCGAGCTGCTTGAAGGTCTTGGAGGTCCCGACGACGTGATCCGGCGGGCCCAGCCGGGTGAACTCGCCGACCGTACGGGCGATGCCTGCCCGGACGTGGCGGCGCAGCATCCGTACGTCCGTCGCGGCCGGCGGATCCCCGGGCAGCCAGCTCGCGGTGAGGCGCCCGGCGCCGAGGGGCAGCGAGACGGCGGCGTCGGGCTCCTCGTCCATCCCGTACCCGACCTCCAGCGAACCGCCGCCGATGTCCAGCACCAGCAGCTTCCCCGCCGACCAGCCGAACCAGCGGCGGGCGGCCAGGAAGGTCAGCCGGGCCTCCTCCTCACCGCTGAGTACGGCGAGGGCGATGCCCGTCTCCTCCCGCACCCGGGCCAGTACCTGGTCCGCGTTGCTCGCCTCGCGCACGGCGGACGTGGCGAACGCGAGTACGTCCTCGCAGCCCTTGTCCTCGGCGGCCCGCAGCGCGTCGGTGACCGTCGACACGAGCCGGTCGACGCCCTCGGGGCCGATCGCCCCGTCCATGTCGAGGAGTTCGGCCAGCCGCAGCTCCGCCTTGTGCGAGTGTGCGGGCAGCGGGCGGGCGCCGGGGTGCGCGTCGACCACCAGCAGATGAACCGTGTTCGACCCCACGTCGAGGACTCCGAGTCTCATACCCGGAACGCTACTGCTCCGGTCGGTCTTACTCTTGGCCCGTGCCAAAGACGAAAAAGGCGAAGCCGGACAAAGTCACGAAGAAGCAGAAGATGAAGCGGGAGATGCAGCAGCCGGAAGCAAAGGGGCCCGGCGGGCCCGATGAGAAGGGGCTCGACTTCGCGCGGGCCTGGGTCGAGTTTCCCGACCCCGCCGACGACGAGCAGGTCTTCCGTTGCGATCTGACCTGGCTGACGTCCAGGTGGACCTGCATCTTCGGCAGCGGCTGCCAGGGCATCCAGGCGGGCCGTGCGGACGACGGGTGCTGCACGCTGGGCGCGCACTTCTCGGACGAGGACGACGAGAAGCGGGTGGCCGGTCACGTCGACCGGCTCACTCCCGACCTGTGGCAGTTCCACGACGTCGGCACGGAGTCGGGCTGGGTCGGCGTCGACGAGGACGGCGAACGCCAGACGCGGCGCTGGGAGGGCTCCTGCATCTTCCAGAACCGTCCCGGGTTCGCGGGCGGCGCGGGCTGCTCGCTGCACATCCTGGCGCTGCGGGAGGGCAAGGAGCCGCTGGAGACGAAGCCCGACGTGTGCTGGCAGCTGCCGGTCCGGCGTACCTACGACTGGATCGACCGGCCCGACGACACGCGCGTGCTCCAGGTCTCGATCGGGGAGTACGACCGTCGGGGCTGGGGGCCGGGCGGCCACGATCTGCACTGGTGGTGCACCTCGGCGACGTCGGCGCACGGGGCCGGGGATCCGGTCTACGTGACCTACCGTCCGGAGCTCGTCGAGCTGATGGGCGAGCAGGCGTACGAGCGGCTGGTCGAGCTGTGCGAGGAGCGGCTGTCGTCGCTGCTGCCGATGGCACCGCATCCGGCTGATCCGGTCTGATCGGGGTCTGATCCGGCCGATCCGCCCCGGAGGCGCGTGATCCGGCCGCGCGGCTCCGGCCTGCGGTGATCGCGGCCCGATGCGCGGAGGACAAACGTTCCGCCGCCCACCGGGCCGTGTGCTGTCCGTCAGTCCGTCGGCTCGGGACTGCCCCCCGGGTCCGTGGTCGCACCGGACGGGCCGGGTGTGGGCGACGGAGGGTCGGTGGCGGGCGGCGTCGGATCCGGGGAGTCCGTGGGGTCCGGGGTCGGATCCGAAGGGCCGGGCGTCGGATCCGTGGGGTCCGGGGTCGGGTCGGGCGACGGCGAGGACGGCGACGGCTCGGGGGAGCCGGAGGGCGGATCCGGGTCCGGGCTTCCCGGTGGCGGCACCGTGGCACCGTACCCGTTGATCGCGACCACGGCACCCGACGGGGCGAGCACGATGCGCGCGCTCCACGCTCCCGCCGGTTCCGCCGCGTGGTTCACGAGGGCGTGGACGGTGACGCTCCGGCCCGGAGCGATCGTGCCGGAGGAGCGGCTGAGGTACAGCCACGGCACGTCCGCCCGGGCCGACCAGGCGACGGCTTCGGTGCCGGTCGCGGTCAGGGTGATCGTCGTACGGCCGCCGGACGAACGGGCCGCGACCCTGAGCGCCCCGGGTCCGTGCCTGCCGCCGCCGGCACTGATCACCTCGGCCGAGACGTCCGGCCTCCGGCCCGCGTCGGTGAAACGGCCGTCGGCGTCGGGACGGGCGTTGCCCGCGTTCTCGTAGTGGTCGTACGGATCGCCTTCGAGCCCGGCTCCCCCGTCCACCTCCGTCGCGGTCACCGAGGAACCGTCGCGGCCCTCGCCGGTCAGCGGTGCGCCCCGGTAGGCGGCCCACAGGGCGATGACCGGGGCGGCGACGACCGTCGCCACGACCGTCGTCGTCACGACCCGGGCACGCAGCCGGTCCCGGCGCGCGGCATGGTCCTTCGGGTCGAGGGGGAAGCCCGTCCGGCCGAAGCGCGGGGTGCCCGACCGGGACCGCCTCGCGTGGACCAGGGCGACGCGCACCGAGGGGCGCGGCGCCTCCAGGACCGTCAGCGCGGTGGCCGGGACGACGGTCGCGCCGGGCCACGGTCCTGCGGCCCCCGCCCGTTCGGCGGCGCCGCGGCACCGGGGACAGTCGTCGACGTGCCGGACGAGCTCGCGGCGCAGGGCCGCGGAGAGCAGGACCCGGTGGGTGCCGGTGAGCCGGGCGACGGTGGGGCAGTTCCCCGTCTCGACGACCGCGAGTGCGGCGCGGGTGCGCTCCACCTCGCAGGCCGCGGCGGCCAGGAGCTCCCGGGCGGTCGCGGGTTCCAGGCCGAGGACGGCGGCCACCGCCCGCGGGGTGAGCCGGTGACGAACGGCGAGCTCCAGCGCCTCGCGCTGTTCGGGGGTGGTGCCCGCGGCCTCCGGCCAGGCGAGCTGGGCGAGTTCACGCCGGCGTGCTTCGGTGGCGGGGGACTCCGCGTGACCCGGGGCGACCGCTTCCTCCGGGGTGGTGCCGGAGGCGGGTGACGGGGGCGGCTGGGTGGCCCTCCGGCGGTGGGCCTGGCGGCCCCGCTTCTGCTCCGTGAGCGTGCGCAGGCACATCCACCTGGCCAGGGCGTACAGCCAGGATTTACGTTCCTCCTCGGTCGCGGGACACCGGCCCTCCTGACGCTCCGCGATCGCGAGGACGCCGCCGAGCGCCTCGGTGGCCGCCTCGTGGTCGCACAGCACGGAGAGGCAGTAGGTGAACAGGCCGTCGAGATACGGCTCGTAACGTGCGGCCGTTCGCTGCGCCGCCGGGCGGGGCCCGCGGCGGTGCGCCCGGGGTGCGCCGGTGGTGTGTACGGGTGTCTCCAGCCTGCTGCTCGTCACCTGGCGACCGTAGGCAGACGAAGGTGCGCCCTTGGCGCCCCTTCCGCACATTTAATCCTTACGGGTGAATGTATCCCCCCAAAGGGGACGGTAATCCCGTATTCCGATGGAAATACCGCATCGCGCACATGTTCGTCACCCGTGACTCCGGTCGGCTGGTCGGCACTGTCGGACCACCCCTATACGGTGACGCCATGGCTGCCCGTACGAAATCCGCGAAGGACCGGCCGTCCTACCGCTGCACCGAATGCGGCTGGACGACCGCCAAGTGGCTCGGCCGCTGCCCCGAATGCCAGGCCTGGGGGACGGTCGAGGAGTTCGGCGGCGCCCCTGCCGTGCGCACCACGGCCGCGGGCCGCGTCTCCACCGCCGCCGTGCCCATCGGGCAGGTCGACAGCCGCCAGGCCACGGCGCGCTCGACCGGGGTGAGTGAGCTGGACCGGGTGCTCGGAGGCGGGCTCGTGCCGGGGGCCGTCGTGCTGCTCGCGGGCGAACCGGGCGTCGGGAAGTCGACGCTGCTGCTGGACGTGGCGGCGAAGGCCGCGAGCGACGAACACCGCACGCTGTACGTCACGGCGGAGGAGTCCGCGAGCCAGGTGCGGATGCGGGCCGACCGGATCAGGGCGATCAACGACCACCTGTACCTGGCTGCGGAGACCGACCTGTCGGCTGTTCTCGGCCATCTGGACGCGGTCAAGCCGTCCCTCCTCGTCCTCGACTCCGTACAGACCGTCGCCTCGCCGGAGATCGAGGGCGCACCCGGCGGCATGGCGCAGGTCCGAGAGGTCGCGGGCGCCCTCATCCGGGCCTCGAAGGAGCGCGGCATGTCGACGCTCCTGGTCGGCCATGTCACCAAGGACGGCGCGATCGCGGGGCCGCGGCTCCTGGAGCACCTCGTCGATGTCGTGCTGTCCTTCGAGGGCGACCGGCACGCCCGCCTCCGTCTGGTACGGGGCGTCAAGAACAGGTACGGGGCCACGGACGAGGTCGGCTGCTTCGAGCTGCACGACGAGGGCATCACCGGACTCGCCGATCCTTCCGGCCTCTTCCTCACCCGGCGCGACGAGCCGGTTCCCGGCACCTGCCTGACCGTCACCCTGGAGGGCAAGCGCCCTCTCGTCGCGGAGGTCCAGGCGCTGACCGTCGATTCGCAGATCCCCTCGCCCCGGCGCACGACCTCGGGCCTGGAGACCTCCCGCGTCTCGATGATGCTGGCGGTTCTCGAGCAGCGCGGCAGAATCAGCGCACTCGGCAAGCGTGACATCTACAGCGCGACGGTCGGCGGCGTGAAGCTCACCGAGCCCGCCGCGGACCTCGCGATCGCGCTGGCCCTGGCCAGCGCTGCGAGCGACACCCCCCTCCCGAAGAACCTCGTCGCGATCGGCGAAGTGGGCCTCGCCGGGGAGGTCAGAAGGGTTACGGGGGTCCAGCGCAGGCTCGCCGAGGCGTACCGTCTCGGGTTCAAGCACGCCCTGGTCCCGAGGGACCCGGGGCAGGTCCCCGCCGGTATGAAGGTCACGGAAGTCGCCGACATGGGTGATGCTCTGAGAGTCCTTCCGCGCAGGTCTCGCTCGGACGGACCACAGGAGGACGGCGCACGCCGGTAGACTTTGCCCTGGTCTCGCCCGCCCGTACGAACGGCATGAGGGACGCAAGGGCACCGCAAACCCGTGACCGGAGGAGTGCAGTGGCAGCCAACGACCGGGCAGCATCGCCCGGAAAGTCCGGCCAAGGCACCGGCAACGAGGCGCTGATGCGCGCCTCGTTGAGCGCAGTGGCGCCCGGTATGGCCCTGCGGGACGGCCTGGAGCGCATTCTCCGTGGCAACACCGGCGGGCTGATCGTCCTCGGCATGGACAAAACCGTCGAATCCATGTGTACCGGTGGGTTCGTGCTGGATGTCGAGTTCACCGCGACGCGGCTGCGCGAGCTGGCCAAGCTGGACGGCGCCCTGATCCTCGACAAGGACATGACCAAGATCCTTCGGGCCGGAGTACAGCTGGTCCCGGACGCCTCCATCCCCACCGAGGAGACCGGCACCCGCCACCGCACGGCGGACCGGGTCTCCAAAGCGTGCGTGTACCCGGTCGTCTCGGTCTCCCAGTCGATGCACCTCATCGCGCTGTACGTGGACGGGGAGCGAAGGGTCCTGGAGGAGTCCTCCGCGATCCTGTCCCGTGCCAACCAGGCGCTCGCCACGCTGGAGCGGTACAAGCTCCGGCTCGACGAGGTCGCCGGGACGCTCTCCGCGCTGGAGATCGAGGACCTGGTGACCGTCCGGGACGTGACGGCGGTCGCGCAGCGGCTGGAAATGGTGCGCAGGATCGCCACCGAGATCGCCGAGTACGTGGTGGAGCTGGGCACCGACGGCAGGCTCCTGTCGCTCCAGCTGGACGAGTTGATCGCGGGCGTGGAACCCGAGCGGGAGCTGGTCGTACGGGACTACGTGCCCGAACCGACCGCGAAGCGGTCCCGTACGGTCGCGGAGGCGCTGACCGAGCTGGACGCGCTCTCGCACACGGAGCTGCTCGAACTTCCGGTGGTGGCGCGGGCGCTGGGCTACAGCGGTTCGCCCGAGACGCTGGACTCCGCGGTCTCGCCGCGGGGCTTCAGGCTGCTGGCGAAGGTGCCGCGGCTGCCGGGGGCGATCATCGAGCGGCTGGTGGAGCACTTCGGCGGCCTGCAGAAGCTGCTCGCCGCGAGCGTCGACGACCTCCAGGCGGTGGACGGGGTCGGCGAGGCGCGGGCCCGGAGCGTACGGGAAGGGCTCTCGCGACTGGCGGAGTCCTCGATCCTGGAGCGGTACGTCTAGTTCGGACCCGAACGTACGGGAGCCCGAGGCAGTCGGACCCCAGGCGCGCGGAGCGGTCACCCGGACCGGGCGGCCGGGGTGGCCCGATCCGTTCCCTGCCGGACGGGCACCGGTCCTGGCGTCAGTCCTTGGCGAGGACGAACGAGGCGCGCTGCAGCGGCTCGCCCGGCGCCTTCGCCTCGAGCAGATACGTACCGGGGGCGGCCTTGCCGGGGGGCGGAGTCGCGCACAGGGGCGCGCTCTTCTTCCGGTCCCATTCCACGGTGTGAACGACGGTCGCCCCTGCCGGGACCTTCAGGAACACCGCGCCGCCCGACGGGCAGTCCTTGGAGGACCACACCTGTTCGTCGTTGCCGCCGGCCTCGGTGACGGTGAGCACCGCGCTCTTCGGCCCGAAGTCGGCCTTGCAGTCGCTGCTGGAGGTGTTCTTGGCGGTCAGCCGGAACCTGGGCTTGTCGTCGGGGCCGTAGCTGTTCTCCGTACGGAGACTCAACTGCAGCACGGAGGGTGCACAGTTGGGTAGCGAGGAGCCGGCCGGCACCTGTTCGCCCGTGGTCCCGCCGCCGTCCGTTCCCGTGCCGGCCGCCGCCGAGCCGTCGGACCCGCCCGCGCCCGATCCGGCGTCGCCACCCGTGCCGCCGTCACCGTTGCTTCCGTCGGAGCCCGCGTCGGCGGCACCGTCCCCGCTCCCACCGGAGTCCGACTCGTCGCGTCCGCCCGGCTGTTGGCTGATTGCCGGTCCTGATCCGGAGGGTCCCGGGGTGATGGAAGGGGCCGGATCCGAGTCGCCGGGCTTCGCGTCGTCCTTCGTCCCGCCGCCGCCACCCGAGGTGACGGCCCATGCGACCAGTGCCGCGAGCAGCGCGATCACCATCGCCGCAACTGCCCTCCGCCGCCAGTAGATGCTGGAGGGAAGCGGCCCGACCGGATTGCGCATAGATCCCACGGCGCAAACTGTACGAGAGATCCAGGCCGACTCCGGCCCCACCCGCCGCTCTGATCCTCAAGTTTTCCGGATCATCATCACGCAGGGGCCGTTTCCCGGCCACTTCCGGCCACTTTGTGCCGCGCGGAAGCATCCAGGGACGTCCACGAAGGCTCCGGAAGGACGAGAAGGGTCAGAACGGGTGGCGTTATCACTCCCTGAGCCCTCGGCCGGGCCGACACCCCCGTGGCCGTGCCCCATGTCCTGCCTTCCGTGCCAGGATCGTAGGTGCGATGACTGCCACGACTTCGACACACACGCCCCCCGCCTCCCTCCACACCCCCGTCATCGGGTGGTTCGAGCAGCACGCCCGCGATCTGCCCTGGCGCCGCCCCGAAGCGGGCGCCTGGGGTGTGATGGTGAGCGAGTTCATGCTGCAGCAGACTCCCGTGAACCGGGTCCTCCCGGTGTACGAGCAATGGATGGCCCGCTGGCCGCGCCCCGCCGACCTGGCCGCCGACGCGCCGGGTGAAGCGGTCCGCGCCTGGGGCCGGCTCGGCTACCCGCGACGTGCCCTGCGCCTGCACGGGGCCGCGCAGGCGATAACGGAACGCCATGGCGGCGACGTACCCAGCGAGCACAACCAGCTGCTCGCGCTGCCCGGGATCGGCGAGTACACGGCTGCGGCCGTGGCCTCGTTCGCGTACGGGCAGCGTCATGCCGTGCTCGACACGAACGTCCGCCGGGTGTTCGCCCGCGTTGCCTCCGGCATCCAGTACCCGCCGAACGCGACCACGGCGGCCGAGCGCAAGCTCGCCCGCGCACTGCTCCCCGAGGAGGACGAGCGCGCGGCCCGCTGGGCCGCGGCCACGATGGAACTCGGCGCACTCGTGTGCACCGCGAAGAACGAGGACTGCACGCGCTGCCCGATCGCCGGACAGTGCGCCTGGCGGCTGGCCGGCAAGCCCGCGCACCAGGGACCGCCACGCCGCGGGCAGACCTACGCCGGTACGGACCGGCAGGTACGGGGCCGGCTGCTCGCCGTTCTGCGTGAGGCGGTGACGCCTGTGCCGCAGTCCGCGCTGGACGCGGTGTGGGAGGAACCGGTGCAGCGCGCGCGGGCCCTCGACGGACTCGTCGCCGACGGACTCGTCGAACCCCTGCCGGGCGGCCAGTACCGGCTGCCCCTGACCTGACCCCCACCGGCGGACCGGGCTGTCCAGCGGCTGTTACACAACCGATGGACAGCCGTGCGTCCGCGTACGGCTCCTCCGCACACCCTCGTGACAACGCCTCCGTAGCGTCTGCGACGTCAGCGAACGGGATGACCTGCTGACCAGCGGTACCACGGGGATTCACGGGGACGGAGGCGGTTGTTATGGCGCAGGGCGAGGTGCTCGAATTCGAGGAGTACG
Source organism: Streptomyces sp. NBC_00887 (assembly GCF_045207585.1). Lineage (NCBI taxonomy): Bacteria > Bacillati > Actinomycetota > Actinomycetes > Kitasatosporales > Streptomycetaceae > Streptomyces > Streptomyces sp. NBC_00887. The sequence continues at coordinate 6,303,690 of NZ_CP108788.1, read as the reverse complement.
TGCGCACCAGGCAGGACGCACTGCTGCGCAGTGCCCGCCGGCTGGTTCCGGACCCGGTGGATGCGCAGGACCTGCTGCAGACCGCCCTGGTCCGCACCCTCGGCCGGTGGGACGGGATCGCCGACAAGTCGCTCGCCGACGCCTATCTGCGCCGCGTCATGATCAATACGCGTACGGAGTGGTGGCGGGCCCGGAAGCTCGACGAGGTGCCCACCGAGCAGCTCCCCGACGCGAGCGTCGAAGACGGTTCCGAGCAGCGTGCCGACCGTGCTCTGCTCATCGACGTCCTGGGTGTCCTGGCTCCCAAGCAGCGCAGCGTCGTCGTACTGCGACACTGGGAGCAGATGAGCACCGAGGAGACGGCCGCGGCGCTCGGCATGTCGGCCGGTACGGTGAAGAGCACGCTGCACCGCGCCCTGGCCAGACTGCGCCAGGAGCTGGAGGACCGGGCCGCCCGGAGCCGCGAGGCCGAGGGAACACCGGTGCGGATACCGGCGCAGCCGGACAGGCGTCATGACGAGCGGGGGCGGGAGCGGTGCGCGGCCTGACAGGCAGCGGTACGGCGGCCGGCCGGGGCCATGGGCTCCGGGCCGGTCTGGCGGCGGGAGGTACGGCCATGGCCGGGCTCGCCGCCTTCGGGCTGTTCTGCGCCGGCTGTTCCACCGGCGGCACGGGCACGCGGGACGAAGGGCCCGCGGGCACCCAACCGGTGGCTCAGGTGACGCCCTCGAACGTGCTGCCCACCGGCACGGCGAAGGCCGCCGCACCGGTCGACGCCGTGCGGCTGGTCAAGCGCGACCCCGAGGTGAGCCGGCGGATCAGCAGCGATCTGAGGCCCTGCACCGGTGACGAGTACCCGGTGGACACCTCGTACGGCTCGCTCACCGACGGTCCCGCACCCGACGTCGTGGTCAACGTGATGACCTGCGGCGATTCGGTGGGGGTCGGCACCTACGTCTACCGGCAGCGCCCGGACGGTACGTACGAGAACGTCTTCTCCGCCGAGATACCCGCGGTCTACGGCACCATCGACCGCGGTGACCTGGTGGTGACGACCCAGGTGTACGGCTCGAAGGACGCGGTCGCCTACCCGTCGGGCGAGGACGTGATCACCTACCGCTGGTCGGCCGGCCGGTTCACCGAGACCGACCGGGTGCACAACGACTTCAACCGGGCCGTCGGCAACGGGGACGGAGAACTTCCCGCCCCGCCGACGACGCAGAACTGAGAGCCCGCATGGCCGAGACCCATGTCCTGTTCGTCGAGGACGACGACGTCATCCGCGAGGCCACCCAGCTCGCACTGGAGCGGGTCGGATTCACGGTCACCGCGATGCCCGACGGTCTGCTGGGCCTGGAGGCCTTCCGGGCGGACCGGCCGGACATCGCGCTGCTCGATGTGATGGTGCCGGGGCTGGACGGGGTGAGCCTGTGCCGCCGCATCCGCGACGAGTCGACCGTGCCCGTGATCATGCTGTCCGCGCGGGCCGACTCGATCGATGTGGTCCTCGGCCTGGAGGCCGGGGCCGACGACTACGTCACCAAACCCTTCGACGGGGCGGTGCTGGTCGCCCGGATCCGCGCCGTACTGCGCCGGTTCGGCCACGCCTCGGGCGGACTGGGCGGCGCAACGGCTGCCGAGCCGTCGCACGGCACGGGCGGGGCGCTGGTCTTCGGTGATCTGGAGATCGACACCGAAGGCATGGAAGTACGCCGAGGCGGCGCGCAGGTGGGCCTGACGCCGACCGAGATGCGGCTGCTGCTGGAGTTCTCCTCCGCGCCCGGCACCGTGCTGTCCCGGGACAAGCTCCTGGAGCGGGTCTGGGACTACGGCTGGGGCGGCGACACACGGGTCGTGGACGTCCATGTGCAGCGGCTGCGCACCAAGATCGGGCAGGACAGGATCGAGACGGTCCGCGGCTTCGGCTACAAGTTCCGCGCATGAAGCGGCTCGCTCTGCGGACCGGTGTCCGCTGGAAGATCAGCATCGCGATCGCCGCTGTCGGCGCGCTCATCGCGGTGGCCCTGAGTCTCGTCGTCCACAACGCCGCGCGCGTCTCGATGCTGGAGAACGCCCGCGAGGTACAGCTGGAACGGCTGCTGTTCGCCCAGCGGCTGTACGAGGCGTCGAACACACAGAAGCCGTCGCCCAAGTTCGGCGCCAAACTCAACGACCCCGCGATGCCCTCCAGCCTGCGGGACCAGGTCCGGAACAACCGGCGCGCCACCCACGTCGACGAGTACGCGGGAGGAGTACCGGACGTCTGGGCCGCCGTACCGCTGGCCAACGGTGACGTCCTCTCGCTGCACACCCGCTTCGCCGATCGCAACGCCACGATCATGGGCGACCTCGACCGCGCCCTCGTCATCGGCTCCGTCTCGGTCGTCTTCGGCGGGTGCGCCCTGGGGGTGCTCATCGGCGGCCAGCTCTCACGCAGACTGCGCAAGGCCGCGGCAGCGGCGGGCAAGGTGGCCCAGGGCAACACGGATGTACGGGTACGGGAGGCGGTCGGCGGCGTCGTACGGGACGAGACCGATGAACTGGCCCGCGCGGTCGACGCCCTCACGGACGCCCTGAACGAACGGATCGAAGCGGAACGCCGGGTCACGGCGGACATCGCCCATGAGCTGCGCACCCCGGTGACGGGACTGCTCACGGCAGCCGAACTGCTGCCGCCGGGTCGCCCGACCGAGCTCGTACGGGACCGGGCCCAGGCGATGCGGACCCTGGTCGAGGACGTGCTGGAGGTTGCCCGGCTGGACAGCGCCTCTGAACGGGCCGAGCTGCAGGAACTGCCGCTCGGCGAGTTCGTGAGCCGCCGGGTCGCCCTGCTGGATCCGGGGATCACGGTCCAGGTGGTGCACGAGTCCTGGGTGTCCACGGATCCGCGGCGGCTGGAACGCATCCTGGGCAATCTGCTGGGGAACGCCGCCAAGCACGGGGCGGGCCCGGTCGAGGTCACCGTCGAGGGCAGGGTCCTGCGGGTCCGCGATCACGGGCCCGGTTTCCCGGAGGCGCTGCTGCGGGACGGGCCGAGCCGGTTCCGTACCGGCAGCAGTGACCGGGCCGGCCGCGGGCACGGGCTGGGCCTGACGATCGCCGCCGGACAGGCGCGGGTCCTCGGCGCCCGGCTGACCTTCCGCAACGCGGCGCCCGCCGGGGCGGCGCAAGGTGCGGGCGGGGCCGTCGCCGTGCTGTGGCTGCCCGAACACGCGCCGACGAACACGGGGAGCTTCCCGGTCCTGCAGCAGTCCGGGCAGCAGACACAGGACTGACGGGGGGCCGCCGTCCCGGACGCGTGTGGGCCCCGGAGGCGTCACGCCTCCGGGGCCCACACGCCGTACAGCTGCTCAGACGGTCTGCGACTCCTTGGCCGCCGACGTCTGCGGCGGTGCCGCGTCGTCGACGGGAGCAGCCTCCGGCTTCTCGGTACCCCGCAGCGGGACCTCCTTGACGAACAGCGCCGCCAGCAGGGCCAGCACCGCGATCGAGCCGCCGAGCAGGAAGGCGATGTGCGTTCCCGAGGACACCGCGAACTCGTACGCCTCACGCATCTGGACCGGCAGCTTCGCCAGGCTCGCCGCGTCCAGCTGGGCGGACTTCTCGGTGGCTCCCCCGCCGCCGCGCGCCGCCATCTCGTCCTGGACCCGCCCGGTGAACAGGGCACCCATGATCGCGACTCCGAAGGAGCTGCCGAGCGTGCGGAAGAGGGTGGTCGCGGAGGAGGCGACGCCCATGTCCTTGAGCTCGACGCTGTTCTGCGCGACGAGCATGGTGATCTGCATCAGGAAGCCCATGCCGGCACCGAGGACCGCCATGTAGACACCGGAGGTGAAGCGCGTGGTGCCGGTGTCCATGGTGGAGAGGAGGAACAGGCCCGCGACCATCAGGATGCTGCCCACGATCGGGAACACCTTGTACTTGCCGGTGCTGGTGGTGACGCGGCCGGCGATCAGCGAGACGATCATCATCGCGATCAGCATCGGCAGGAGCAGCAGTCCGGAGTTGGTCGCGGAGGCCCCCTGCACCGACTGCTGGAACAGCGGCAGGAAGAGCACCGCACCGAACATCACGAAGCCGGCGACGAATCCGACGATCGACATGAGCGTGAAGTTGCGGTTGCGGAAGATGTGCAACGGGATGATCGGCTCCGCCGCCTTCGTCTCGACGAAGACGAAGCCGACGAGGGAGGCCACGCCGAGGGCGATGAGCTCCATGATCACGGCCGAGCCCCAGGCGTACTCCGAACCGCCCCAGGTGGTGACCAGCACGATCGCGGTGATGCCGACGGTGAGCAGCGCGGCGCCCAGGTAGTCGACCTTCGCCTTCGTGCGCTCCTTCTTTGGCAGGTGCAGCACCGTGGTGACCATGGCCAGCGCGACCGCGCCCAGCGGCAGGTTGATGTAGAAGCTCCAGCGCCAGCCGAGGTGGTCGGTGATGGTGCCGCCGACGAGCGGCCCGCCGATCATGGCGATCGCCATCACGCCCGCCATCATGCCCTGGTACTTGCCTCGCTCCCGGGGCGGCACCAGATCGCCGATGATCGCCATGACACCGACCATCAGACCGCCGGCGCCGAGGCCCTGGATCGCCCGGAACCCGATGAGCTGGCCCATGTCCTGGGCCATTCCGCTCAGCACCGAGCCGATCAGGAAGATCACGATGGACGTCAGGAAGATGCCCTTGCGTCCGTACATGTCGCCGAGCTTGCCCCAGATGGGCGTGGAGGCCGCCGTGGCCAGCGTGTAGGCCGTGACCACCCAGGCCAGATGTTCCATGCCGCCCAGGTCGCCGACGATCGTCGGCATCGCGGTGCCGACGATCAGGTTGTCGAGCATGGCCAGCAGCATCGCGATCATCAGGGCGAGAACGACCACCCGGACGCTGCGTGGCTGTGGTTCCGCTTTCCCGCCCGACGCCGCTTTCTTCAGATCCGCCATGTCCCGTACTCCCCTGATCCCCTGCTGTCCGGTCCGCCACCGGGGCCGGCACTTACTTGCCGCCCGGCTAGTTGGCTACACTGAGGAAAAGTAGACCCCTAACTAGCCGGGCGTCAAGTAAGTTCTTGGGAGAGTCGCATGGGCAGCAGGCCGCAGCCGCGCCGGGGCAACACCCGGCAGCGCATCCAGGACGTGGCCCTCGACCTGTTCGCCGAACAGGGATACGAGAAGACCTCTCTCCGTGAGATCGCCGAGCAGCTGGACGTCACCAAGGCGGCGCTGTACTACCACTTCAAGACCAAGGAAGACATCCTCAACAGCATCTTCGAGGACCTGAACCAGCCCGTCGAGGAGCTTCTCGCCTGGGGCAAGGAACAGCCGCGCACCCTGGAGACGAAGAAGGAGATCCTGGTCCGCTACAGCGAGGCGCTCAACCGCGCCGCCCCGCTCTTCCGCTTCATGCAGGAGAACCAGGCGACCGTGCGCGATCTGAGCATCGGCCACACGATCAAGCACCGGGTCATCGCCCTGGTGGACCTGATCAAGGAACCCGACGCCCCGCTCACCGACCAGGTGCGCTGCTTCACCGCACTCTTCGCGATGCACGCGGGGATGCTCGCCCTCAGAGACGCCGAAGGCGACCCCGAGGAGAAGCGCAAGGCTGCTCTCGAGGTCGCCATCGAACTGGTGACCAAGGCCCATGACCCGGGCCCTGCCGCTTAGCCGCTACCGGCATCGCGGGCACTCCATCAGATGTGGACGTGCTCGCCCTTCAGGTAGGAGACCGGGTTGATCGCCGAACCGTAGTTCGGGGTCGTCCGGATCTCGAAGTGCAGGTGCGGGCCGCTGGAGTTCCCGGTGTTACCGGAAAGGGCGATCTTCTCGCCGGTCTTCACGCGGTCGCCGACGTTCACCTCGATCTTGGAGAGGTGCGCGTACTGCGAGTACTTGCCGTTGGAGTGCTTGATCACGATGGCGTTGCCGTACGCGGGACCGTCGCCGCCGCCGTTCGGGCCGGCCTTGACGACCCGGCCGGAGTGCGCGGCCTCGACCTTGGTGCCGATCGGCACCGCGAAGTCCTGGCCGGAGTGCTTGCTGGCCCAGCGGTCGCCGCCGGTGCCGTAGGTCGCGCTCAGCACGTAGTGGTTGACCGGGGCCTCCCACGACGCAGCCTTCTTCTTCGCAGCCGCGGCCTGCTTCTTGGCCGCGGCCTTCTTGTCGGCCTTCTTCTCGGCCGAAGCCTTCTTGGCTGCCTCGGCGACCTTGCCCTGGGCGGTCGCCTGCTGGGCGACGGACTGGGCCGTGGCCGCACCGGCGAGAGCCGCGGTGCCCGCAGTGCCCGTCGTACCGGACGCGAACGCCGCGCCCGCACCGAACACCATCGACGCACCCAGGCCTGCGGCCACGACGGCGCCACTGACGCGGGACATGGACGGGCGGCGGGAGTGCTGGAACGTAACGCGCTTCGACATACGGGGAGAACCTCCGGGGTGCTGGGACCCGGCACTCGGACCGGGCTTGCCTCACCTTGGTAACCCGGATCGCCCACAACACTCAAACCCCCCATCTACGAAGAAAAGCCGTAGACAGGCCCTGCGGAAATCGCCTCGCGACCCGCCCGAGCGTGCCCGAGCAAACCGACCTAAATATGCTGAAATCATGATCTGAGATCAGGTTTAAGCCCAGTCCCAAAGGCCTCTTTGCGGACATTGGGCGGTGCTACGGGCAGATTCGCCTCCGCCGCCGAAGGTCCCGGGCGCTCGAGGGACGAAGGTCCCTTGAGCGATCAAGGACTTTGCTCCTACCGCTCCTAGTAGGCCCAAATCGGCTGTGCCCCTTGTCACCGCCGGTGGGACCTTCGGCCTTCCGTTTCGGGACCTTCGCGGCGGGGTACCGCGAGGGCTTTCTGAGGGGTCCCGGCCGCGTTTCAGGGCCAGGAACCCTGGGACGGGGCGGCCGCTGCGCGGGGAACGGCGCTCAACATCCGAGGCCCGGCCCCGCCACGCGGGGAGGAGCCACCCGCAGCCCGGCCCCCGCCACGCAGGGAAGGGCCACCGACCCCCTCCTGCTGCCCTGCCCCGGGGAACGGCCGCCCTCCATACGAGGAAGAGCCACCCCGTACCCGGGAGCCACCCGCAGGCCTCCCGGGGATGAGCCCAGTCAGCACCTCGGGAGCCGGCCCGGCACGTGGGAACGGTGCCCCTCGCCCACGGCCCGGCCGCCCAGGACCCTCGGTGTCCGGCCAACCACCGCGCCGGGAACGTTCACCCGACACCCGCGGTGCCCGGCCGCCCGGCCCAAGAGCGGGGGGGCCGCCCATCGCCCACCGCCCTTGGGCCGGACCCTGTCCTGGCCCCCGGCGGGAGTACATGCGCCCGGGGGTGGAGCCACACCTGGCCCGGCGCACCCCCACGTACCCAAGGGCCCGCCTCACGCCCGCATGGGCCGGCCCGACGCGCGCACGGCCCGCCGAACCCCGCCGTCCCGGCCCTGTGGCCACACGCCGAACCGCGCAGCGGCACACAGAAAAGGGCTGCCCCCGACCGTTGACCGGTCGGGGGCAGCCCCTTCTACGTGCTCAGGCGCTACGCGCCCTTACGCTTCCTTCGTCAGGTTCGGGCCGGCGCCACCGGCCGCCTGCTCGATCGGCGGGACGTCGGGCAGTGCCGACTTCTCCTCACCACGGAACGAGAACTTCTTCTCGTCCCCCTCACCCTCGGTGTCCACGACGACGATGTGACCGGGGCGCAGCTCTCCGAAGAGGATCTTCTCGGAGAGGATGTCCTCGATCTCGCGCTGGATCGTCCGGCGCAGCGGCCGGGCGCCCATCACGGGGTCGTAGCCCTTCTTCGCCAGCAGCGACTTGGCGTTCGGGCTGAGCTCGAGACCCATGTCGCGGTCCTTGAGGCGCTCATCCACCTTGTCGATCATGAGATCGACGATCTGGATGATGTCCTCCTCGGTCAGCTGGTGGAAGACGACCGTGTCGTCGACACGGTTGAGGAACTCGGGCCGGAAGTGCTGCTTGAGCTCTTCGTTGACCTTGACCTTCATCCGCTCGTAGTTCGTCTTCACGTCGCCCTGGGCGGCGAAGCCCAGGTTGAAGCCCTTGGAGATGTCCCGGGTCCCGAGGTTGGTCGTCATGATGATGACCGTGTTCTTGAAGTCCACGACCCGGCCCTGGGAGTCGGTCAGACGACCGTCTTCCAGAATCTGGAGCAGGGAATTGAAGATATCGGGGTGGGCCTTCTCGACCTCGTCGAAGAGAACGACGGAGAACGGCTTGCGGCGCACCTTCTCGGTGAGCTGGCCGCCCTCCTCGTAACCCACGTAACCGGGGGGCGAACCGAAGAGGCGGGAAACCGTGTGCTTCTCGCTGAACTCCGACATGTCGAGGGAGATCAGCGCGTCCTCGTCACCGAAGAGGAATTCGGCGAGCGTCTTGGAGAGCTCGGTCTTACCGACACCGGACGGGCCGGCGAAGATGAACGAGCCACCGGGGCGCTTCGGGTCCTTCAGACCTGCTCGCGTACGGCGGATCGCCTGCGAGAGGGCCTTGATGGCGTCCTTCTGGCCGATGACGCGCTTGTGGAGCTCGTCCTCCATGCGCAGCAGACGCGAGGACTCCTCCTCCGTCAGCTTGAAGACCGGGATACCGGTGGCGGTGGCCAGGACTTCGGCGATGAGCTCGCCGTCGACCTCGGCGACGACATCCATGTCGCCGGCCTTCCACTCCTTCTCCCGCTTGGCCTTCGCCGCCAGCAGCTGCTTCTCCTTGTCCCGGAGGGACGCTGCCTTCTCGAAGTCCTGGGAGTCGATCGCCGACTCCTTGTCGCGGCGCACTCCCGCGATCTTCTCGTCGAACTCGCGGAGGTCCGGCGGCGCGGTCATCCGGCGGATGCGCATCCGGGAACCGGCCTCGTCGATCAGGTCGATCGCCTTGTCCGGCAGGAAGCGGTCCGAGATGTAGCGGTCGGCCAGGGTGGCGGCCTGCACCAGCGCCTCGTCCGTGATGGACACCCTGTGGTGAGCCTCGTAACGGTCGCGCAGACCCTTGAGGATCTCGATGGTGTGCGGCAGCGACGGCTCCGCGACCTGGATGGGCTGGAAGCGGCGCTCAAGAGCGGCGTCCTTCTCCAGGTGCTTGCGGTACTCGTCGAGCGTGGTCGCACCGATGGTCTGGAGCTCGCCTCGCGCCAGCATGGGCTTGAGGATGCTCGCCGCGTCGATCGCGCCCTCGGCGGCGCCCGCACCCACCAGGGTGTGGAGCTCGTCGATGAACAGGATGATGTCGCCGCGGGTGCGGATCTCCTTGAGGACCTTCTTCAGGCGCTCCTCGAAGTCACCGCGGTAGCGGGAGCCTGCGACCAGCGCACCGAGGTCGAGGGTGTAGAGGTGCTTGTCCTTGAGGGTCTCGGGCACCTCGCCCTTGACGATGGCCTGCGCCAGGCCCTCGACGACCGCCGTCTTGCCGACGCCGGGCTCGCCGATGAGGACCGGGTTGTTCTTGGTCCGGCGGGACAGCACCTGCATGACCCGCTCGATCTCCTTCTCGCGCCCGATGACCGGGTCGAGCTTGGACTCACGAGCGGCCTGGGTGAGGTTCCGGCCGAACTGGTCGAGCACCAGGGACGTGGAGGGCGTGCCCTCCGCGGGGCCGCCTGCAGTGGCCGCCTCCTTGCCTCCCGAGTACCCGGAGAGCAGCTGGATGACCTGCTGCCGAACCCGGTTCAGGTCGGCGCCCAGCTTCACGAGGACCTGGGCTGCGACGCCCTCGCCCTCACGGATCAGGCCGAGCAGGATGTGCTCGGTGCCGATGTAGTTGTGGCCGAGCTGGAGGGCCTCGCGGAGCGAGAGCTCCAGGACCTTCTTCGCCCGGGGAGTGAAGGGGATGTGCCCGGACGGGGCCTGCTGGCCCTGACCGATGATCTCCTCCACCTGCTGGCGGACCGCCTCGAGCGAAATCCCGAGGCTCTCCAGGGCCTTAGCGGCGACACCCTCACCCTCGTGGATCAGGCCCAGGAGGATGTGCTCGGTGCCGATGTAGTTGTGGTTGAGCATCCGGGCTTCTTCCTGAGCCAGGACGACAACCCGCCGCGCGCGGTCGGTGAACCTCTCGAACATCGTTAATCGCTCCTCAGAGCGGTCAGGCAGTAAGGGGTAGGTCCCCTCCCTGTCCTTCCGCAGCTTAGTCCCGCAAGCGGGGACCGCTCATTTCAACTGCCGACACCCGTCGATGGCCTCCTGCCCCGAACGCCGACAACTGCTCCAACCCGATGGTGCGAGACGATGTTCCCGCAGGCCAGGCAGATAGCCCTTTCGCCAGTACGCCGATGGCGAACGTGAGACGTTTTTGCCTGCGTGTCGCCCCTTCTCACTAGGGATGTCTTACCCGCACTCACTGACAGTCCATGCGGCGCACCCCCGTTCCCTCCGCTACGGGCGAACAACTTCACGCTGCCGAATGCTCCCGTACGCCCCCATCGCGGACACGAAGAGCAGTCGATCATGAACTGTGCGTAACCTGGGGCCCGGTTCGGCGGTTCATCGGTCATGGCTCCCATCGTCCCGCCCCCCCGCTCGTCGCCCGAAGCCGACGCCTGCGCACGGTGGTACGCGACGGAGCTCGACTGGGCCACGGAGGGAACAGCACCCGTGCGGTTGCTGACCGGGCTGCGTTTCGACGTGCTGGAGCTGCCTGCCGCGGCGGGTCACGCGGCACTGCGCCGGGTGGGGCGCACCGGCCCCGTGGCGCTGGCCGGGCAGCGGATGCGGCTGCTGGTGGCCGCCGGGACCGCCGACGAGTTGCCGGGGCTGCTCGACTGGCTGGAGTGGAGCGGTATCGCTCTCGACCTGGCCGCCATCGGAACGGGCGGACACATCGACGCCCCTGCGCCGCCCAGTGGGGCGGGGGGCTCGCCGGGGGCCGCGTTCTGGCTGCGGCCCCCCGAACCGCGCCAGGAGGTGGAGCCGCGGCTCCCCGCTCTGGCCGGCCTCGGGAGCAGGGGTGGGGATGCTCCCGATCTCGTACGACTGGTGGACGCGGCAGCGACGGAATGCCACCGGGTCCGGCTCACGCGTGCCCGGACGCACCTGTTGACCCATCGGCCGACAGGTCAGCCGTTGGCCTTCTCGTAAGCCTCGCGGATCTCGGCGGGAACGCGGCCGCGGTCATTCACATTGTGGCCGTTCTCGCGGGCCCACTTACGGATCTCCGCAGTGTCCTTGTTGCCACCCGTAACGGCGCGGCCCTTGCCGCGGCCGGTCGCTGCGCGACCACCCGTGCGACGGCCACTCCGGGCGTAGGGCTCGAGAAGACCACGGAGCTTGTCCGCGTTGCTCGTCGTGAGGTCGATCTCGTACGTCTTGCCATCAAGAGCGAACGTGACGGTCTCGTCCGCCTCGCCACCGTCGAGGTCATCAACAAGAAGGACCTGAACCTTCTGTGCCACCGGATTTCCTTTCATCGAAAATGCAGTACGCGGAAAGGAAACCGCTTTTCCCCGGAAAACACAAACCCCTGGGAGACGTTCAGTAGCACAAGAACACGGGAAACGTGCGCGATTCGGACATAGGGTTCCGACGTCTAGTCCCGGTCACAGGTGCAGAAGCATCCGACTGTTGCCCAAGGTGTTCGGCTTCACTCGTTCGAGACCGAGGAACTCGGCGACACCCTCGTCATAGGAACGCAGCAGCTCGCTGTAGACATCTCCGTCGACCGGCGTCTCACCGATCTCGGTGAAGCCGTGCTTCGCGAAGAAGTCGACTTCGAAGGTGAGACAGAAAACCCGGCGCACGCCGAGCCAGCGTGCGGTCTGCAAGAGCTTGTCCAGAACTTGGTGACCTACTCCGGCGCCCCTGATGCCGTGGTCGACGGCGAGAGTACGCACTTCGGCGAGGTCTTCCCACATCACGTGGAGTGCACCGCAGCCGATGACGCGGGCGTCCTCATCACGTTCGGCGACCCAGAACTCCTGGATGTCCTCGTAAAGCGTGACCGTCGCTTTGTCGAGCAGGATGCCTTCGGCGACGTAGCCGTCGAGCAGGCCGCGGACGGATGCCACATCGCTGGTCCTGGCACGACGGACGGTGATGGCGAGTTTCCCTACCGACGGGTCGGTAGGAAAAACTGTATGCGGCTCGGTTTGCGGCTCGGTTTGCGGCAGCTCTGAGGACATGCCCCGACGCTATCGCCCGATCTCCGGTGGTGCTTCATCGGCCGGGACCGCGTCATCGGGCGGGGTTGCGGAGGGGTCGGGGAAGACCGGCGAGACCATGCGCACCGCATCCTGGAGAGCCTCGCGCTGCTCGGCGGACATCATGCCGAAGAAGGCGACCAGAGCGGCGGCCGGGTTGTCACTGAGGGACCACGCTTCGTTCATCAGTGCGGCCGAGTACGCGGCCCGGGTGGAGACCGCCGTATATCGATATGCCCGGCCATCGACTTCTCGGCGCACCCAGCCCTTCTGATGGAGATTGTCCATTACCGTCATCACGGTCGTGTATGCGATGGACCTCTCCTGCTGAAGGTCCTCGAGAACTTCCCGCACGGTGACCGGACGGTTCCATTGCCAGACCCGTGTCATCACGGCGTCTTCCAGCTCTCCCAATTGGCGAGGCACAGCGTCACCTTAGTGCTAGATGTCTGGAATAGGCCATTTTATCGAGACGGCAAAAGGGCGCACAGCTCCTCGGGAGCCGTACGCCCTTCTCGGCCTGGTCCGGATCAGACGCCGTCGGCCCGCGGGGCCTGCTGCAGCGATTCGGCGCGGGCGGCCGCGGCATCCACGGCCGCGTCCTCCTTGGCCTTGTTCGGACCGCCCTGGCTCTTGACGATCGTCACGACAAGACCGATGAAGAAGGCGGCCATCACCACGGGGGGCACGAGCGCGGATACGTAGTCCATGCCGTCCAGGGTAGCGAGCCCGGCATTCCGGTCTCTCCCGGGCACCCCCAGGGCCTTTCGTTCGGATTGCGCCGGCCCGCGGGGGCCGGCGCAGTCCTGACGGAAGGCCTAGGACACGGCGCGTTCCTCGGCCGGGGGTGCGGGCGCCGGGCGGCGCCGGGGCGGGAAGACCTCGGACGGCTTGGGCATGGGGCGCTCACCGGGCGCCGCGGGGCGGGCCGGCGTCGCGGGCCGGGCCGGGGTCTTGGGGCGCTCGGGCTCCTTGGCCGCCGCGAGGCCGCCGGGCAGGGCGAGCAGCCGACTGCGCGGCGCGGGCGTCGTCATGGGCGCGGCGCGTCCGGCGAGGCGGGCCCGCACCGAGCGTTCCGCGAGCACCTGACAGCGCTCCAGGAGCGCCGCCGCGACCGGTCCGGCACGAAGTGCGCGCAGGGCCGCCAGATCGTCGGGACGGGGGTCGTAGCCGGCAGCGAGGGCGTCCTGCAGGAGCTCCAGGTAGCCACCGAGGGAGCCGGGGAGCGCGTCGCGGTACCGGGCGAGATCGGCGAGGAGGAACGCGCGCAGTCTGCCTGCCTCGCTCACCGCCTCGTCCACCGCGCCGGCGAGCCGCAGGCAGTCCTGGACGTCGTCTTCCGGCAGGGACGTGGGGTGGAGGGCATGGGCGAGAGCACGTCGGAGCACCCGCAGCTCGTCCGCACTGAACGCCATGCCGCCGCGTGATCCGTAGGGCGTGGGCATGACGCGACAATACGTGCTAAATGGACAAAATCCGCTTAACTGGCCGCCCGGCGGCGCGCCGTCCTCCGAGGCGCCGCCGGGTCGTTCCCGCAGGTGACCGCGGGCGCGCCCTACATCCGGGCGATGTTGCGCTCGTACACGAGACGAAGGCCGATGAGCGTGAGCCAGGGTTCGTGCTCGTCGATGACCGAGGACTCCCCCAACACCATCGGAGCAAGGCCGCCGGTCGCGATGACGGTGACGTCGTCGGGGTCGGCCGCCAGCTCCTTCTTCATGCGCTCGACGACGCCGTCGATCTGGCCCGCGAAGCCGTACACGATGCCGGACTGCATCGCTTCGACGGTGTTCTTCCCGATCACGCTGCGCGGCCTGGCCAGCTCGATCTTGCGGAGCTGGGCGCCCTTGACCCCGAGCGCCTCCACCGAGATCTCGATACCGGGTGCGATCACACCGCCCGTGTACTCACCGCGGGCGGACACCGCGTCGAAGGTGGTGGCCGTACCGAGGTCGACGACGATCGCCGGACCGCCGTAGAGCTCGACGGCGGCGACGGCGTTGACGATGCGGTCGGCGCCGACCTCCTTCGGGTTGTCCGTCAGTACGGGCACACCCGTCTTGACCCCCGGCTCCACGAGGACCGCGGGGACATCGCCGTAGTAGCGGCGGGTGACCTCGCGCAGTTCGTGCAGAACGGCGGGCACCGTCGAGCAGATCGCGATGCCCTCGATCCCGTCGCCCAGCTCCACGCCGAGCAGCGGGTGCATGCCCATCAGCCCCTGGAGCAGCACGGCGAGCTCGTCGGCGGTGCGGCGGGCGTCGGTGGAGATCCGCCAGTGCTCGACGATCTCCTCGCCGTCGAAGAGGCCGAGGACCGTGTGGGAGTTGCCGACGTCGATGGTGAGCAGCATCAGGCGCCGGCCCCGTCGGTGGGTACCTCGGTGTCACGGAAGTCCAGGCCGATGTCGAGGATCGGCGAGGAGTGCGTGAGCGCGCCGACGGCAAGGTAGTCGACGCCCGCCTCCGCGTAGGCGCGGGCGGAGCCGAGGGCGAGCCGGCCCGAGGACTCCAGCACCGCACGGCCGCCGACGAGGGCGACCGCCTCCGCGGTCGCCGACGGGGTGAAGTTGTCCAGCAGGATCAGGTCGGCACCCGCGTCGAGCACCTCGGTGACCTGCTCCAGCGTGTCGACCTCGACCTCGATGGCGAGCTCGGGGAACGCCTCCCTGACCCGCTTGAACGCCTCGGCGACACCGCCGGCCGCGATGACGTGGTTGTCCTTGACGAGGGCCGCGTCCACGAGCGACATGCGGTGGTTGACCCCGCCGCCGCAGCGGACCGCGTACTTCTCCAGGGCGCGGAGTCCGGGAGTCGTCTTGCGGGTGTCGCGGACCTTGGTCTTCGTGCCTTCGAGCACATCGGCCCAGGCCCGGGTCGCGGTCGCGATCCCGGAGAGCCTGCACAGCAGGTTGAGCGCGCTGCGCTCGCCGGTGAGCAGGTCACGGGTGCGGGTGGTGACGGTGAGCAGCTTCTGTCCGGGCACGACGCGGTCGCCGTCCTCGACGTGGCGCTCGACCTCGAACTCGTCCGTGCAGACGATGGACAGGACGGCCTCGGCAACGCGCAGACCTGCGACGACACCTGCCTCGCGGGCGGTGAAGTCACCGGTGGCCACGGCCTCCTCGGAGACGGTCGCCACGGTCGTGACGTCCACCCCGCCGTCGAGGTCCTCCTCGATCGCGACATGCGCGATGTCCTCCACCTGGACGGGGTCCAGGCCCGCGTCGGCGAGCAACTGGGCCAGAGCGGGGTCGAGCCCGCACTCCAGACCGTCCGGGTCGTAGCCGTCGTCGCAGCCGCAGCCGTCGCCGCAGCCGCCCCCGGACGCGGCGGGCGCGCCGATGTGGATCAGCGGTACGTCCACGGGTGTCGGGCGCGGGTTCTCTTCGGGCGTGCTCACGGTTACGGCTCCTCGGGGGCGTCGGCGGGTGGTTCGGGGTACTGCTCGGTGTATCTGCGCAATCCGGGCGGCGTCGTGCTGTCGCCGCTCAGTCTGCTGAATCCTCGGGGCGTACGGGCGGGAATGCGGCGCTGTCCGTACGACGGACGACGAGCCGCCGGTCCGGGGCGATCCGGACGACGAGGTGACGGCGCCAGTCCGCGTCGTCCCGGTCGGGCCGGTCCTCGCGCCAGTGGCAGCCGCGGGTCTCCTCGCGCTCCCGGGCGGCGGCGACCAGAACCCGCGAGACCAGGAGCAGGTTGGTGGCCTCCCACGCCTCGACGCCGGGTACGGCGTCCTTGGCGCCGGTCGCTGCGGTATCCGCCGCGGTGGCTGCGGTCCGCTGGAGGGAATCCAGCTCCTCGGCCGCGCGGGCGAGGCTGTCGGCGGAGCGGATGACTCCGGCGCCCCTCGTCATGATCCGCTGGATCTCCGTCCGGGACTCGGCGGTGAGCAGCGGGGCGGGCTCCGACGCGGGCCGGTGGGCGCCGGGGACGGCTGCCCCGGTCCCGGCCGGCTGCGCCAGGTCCTGATCCCGGTCCCTGCCACCGCCCTGTTCACCGGACACGGCCTGGGCCGGGTCCTCGGCCGGGTCCCGGGGCCGGGCCGTCACGATGTCCGCCGCGATGCGTTCGGCGAAGACCAGGCCCTCCAGGAGGGAGTTGGACGCGAGCCGGTTCGCGCCGTGCACTCCCGTGCAGGCGACCTCTCCGCAGGCGTACAGGCCGGGAACCGTCGTACGGCCCCGGAGGTCGGTGCGGACGCCGCCCGACGCGTAGTGCGCGGCCGGGGCCACCGGGATCGGCTCCGTCACCGGGTCGATGCCGTGGGCCCGGCAGGCGGCCAGAATCGTCGGGAAGCGCTGCTCCCACATCTCGGCGCCGAAGTGACGCGCGTCGAGATACATGTGCTCGGTGCCCAGGAGGTGCATCTGGCGGGTGATGGCCTTGGCGACGATGTCGCGCGGGGCCAGCTCGGCCAGCTCGTGCTGCCCCAGCATGAAGCGCGTGCCGGAGGCGTCGACGAGATGGGCGCCCTCGCCCCGTACCGCTTCCGACACCAGCGGCTGCTGGCCCTCGGAGTCGGAGCCGAGAAACAGGACGGTCGGGTGGAACTGGACGAACTCGAGGTCGGAGACCTCCGCGCCCGCGCGCAGAGCGAGGGCCACCCCGTCGCCGGTGGAGACCGGCGGATTGGTGGTGGCCGAGAAGACCTGGCCCATGCCGCCGGTCGCGAGGACCACCGCAGGAGCGCGGACCGCGCCGACTCCGTCGTGCTGACCCTCGCCCATGACGTGCAGGGTGACGCCTGCGGTACGGCCTTCGGCATCGGTGAGGAGGTCGAGGACCAGGGCGTTCTCGACGGTGTGCAGGGCTGCCGAGCGGACCGCTTCGACCAGGGCGCGGGAGATCTCGGCGCCCGTGGCGTCTCCGCCCGCGTGCGCGATGCGGCGCCGGTGGTGGCCGCCCTCGCGGGTCAGGGCGATGGCACCGGTGTCGGTGGTGTCGAAGTGCGCGCCGGTTTCGATCAGCCGGCGTACGGCGTCGGGGCCCTCGGTCACCAGGGTCCGCACCGCCGTCTCGTCGCACAGGCCCGCGCCGGCGACCAGGGTGTCGTCGAGGTGCTGCTCGGGGGTGTCGCCCTCGCCGAGAGCCGCGGCGATGCCACCCTGCGCCCAGCGGGTGGAGCCGTCGTCGAGGCGGGCCTTGGTGACGACGACGGTGGCGAGACCGGCCGCGGCACAGCGCAGGGCGGTGGTGAGACCGGCCACGCCGGAGCCGACCACGACGACGTCCGCGTCGATGGCCCAGCCGGGGGCGGGGGCGGTCAGCCGTATTCCGGTCACGTCAGGGCTCCGAGGGTCAGCGGGATGTTGTCGATCAGACGGGTGGCACCCACCCGTGCCGCGACGGCGAGGATCGCCTCGCCGCTGTCGCGGTCGTCGGGGATCTCGGTGAAGTCGGCCGGGTCCACGAGCGCCAGGTAGTCCAGCTCGAGCGGCACCGCGTCCTCGGCCGCCTCGGCGAGGACGGCCTGGGCCGCTGCCCGTACCGCGGCCGGTCCGACCGTCGGCCTGGCCAGCGCCACGGCCTGGGTGTCGGCGGCCGCACGGGCCTCTCCGAGCTTCGTGAGCGCCGCGGCCCGGCCCTCCCGCTCGGGGACGGTCTGTGCGCGGGCGTGCAACGCCTGCTGGGCGGCCAGCCGGTCGCGGGCCGCGAACAGGGCCCTGGGGAGGGCCGATGCGGTGCGGCGTTCGTCGGCGGAGAGGAAGCGGTTGCGGCTGGAGAGCGCGAGGCCGTCGGGATCGCGGACCGTGGGCACGGCGACGATGTCGACTCCGAAGTTGAGGTCGCGCACCATGCGGCGGATGAGCGCCAGCTGCTGGGCGTCCTTCTGCCCGTAGAACGCCGCGTCGGGCCGGGTGAGGTGGAGGAGCTTGGCGACGACGGTGAGCATGCCGTCGAAGTGCCCGGGGCGCGAGGCGCCTTCGAGACGCGCGCCCATGGGGCCGGCGGTGATCCGGACCTGGGGGTCACCGCCCGGGTACACCTCGTCGACGGAGGGCGCGAAGACGGCGTCCGCACCGGCCGCCGCGGCAATGGCGAGGTCGGCGTCCAGGGTGCGGGGGTAGCGGTCGAGATCGGCGGCCTCACCGAACTGGAGCGGGTTGACGAACACGGTGACGACGACCTGCCCACCGGGTCCCGCGGCGGCCCGCGCCGTACGGATCAGGGTGGCGTGGCCGTCGTGGAGCGCGCCCATCGTCATGACGACGGCGCGCTGGGCACCGGCCGGCCGGTGCAGGGCGTCCAGTTCCGCGGCGGTGCGCAGAAGCGTGGCGGGTGCGGTGCTCATCGTCCCTCCCCCGGCCCGGTCTCGTCCGTGCCGTCCGTGCCGTTTGTTCCGCTCACGCCAGGGGTGGTGTTCGCGCTGTCCGACAGGACATCGAGGAGGTCCTCCGCGAACTCCGGCTTGAGCAGACCGTGGGCCAGCGCCCGGTCCGCCGTGGTGCGGGCCATCGCGAGATATCCGGCCACCGCCTGCGGGGCGTGCCTGCGCAGTTCGGCGATGTGCGCAGCCACCGTGCCCGCGTCGCCCCGGGCCACGGGCCCGGTCAGCGCGGCGTCGCCGGAGCGCAGGGCGTTGTCGAGGGCGGCGCCGAGCAGCGGGCCGAGCATCCGGTCGGGTGCGGACACTCCGGCCTTCTGCAGCAGCTCCATGGACTGGGCGACCAGGGTGACCAGGTGGTTCGCCCCGAGGGCGAGCGCCGCGTGATAGAGCGGACGGGACTCCTCCGCGATCCATTCGGGCTCACCGCCCATCTCGATGACGAGCGCCTCGGCGGCGAGCCTGAGCTCCTCGGGGGCGGTGACCCCGAAGGAGCAGCCGGCCAGCCGCTGGACGTCGACGGAGCTGCCGGTGAAGGTCATGGCCGGATGCAGCGCGAGCGGGAGCGCCCCCGCGCGCAGTGCGGGGTCGAGCACCTTCGTCCCGTACCTCCCGGACGTGTGGACGATCAGCTGGCCGGGCCGCACGGCACCGGTCTCCGCGAGGCCTTCGACCAGGCGGGGCAGCGCGTCGTCGGGGACCGTCAGCAGCACGAGCTCGGCGCGCGCGAGGACCTCGGCCGGCGTGACGAGGGGTACGTCGGGGAGCAGGGCGGCGGCCCGGCGCACGGATGCGTCGGAGACGCCCGAGACCGCGACGGGGCGGTGCCCGGCGAGCTGCAGCGAGGCGGCGAGGGCGGGGCCGACCCGTCCCGCACCGACGACGCCGACGGTGAGACGGGCGGGGCGGTCCCTCGCGTCGAGGGATTCCTTGGAAACAGATGCGTTCACGCGGCGATGGCCTTCCGTTCCAGTCCGCGGGGGGTACCGGACGATTTCTCTGCATGCTACGCCAGCGTTTCGCCACACCCCCCGGCTGTCCACAGCCTGTGGGTAACTCTGGGCCGCAACCGAAAACGGGGTGGGCTGTGTCAGCGGTCCGGGTGATGATCGTCCCATGGCAGTCACCGATGAGCAGAAGCAGCGGCACCGCAGGCTGACCGCGTGGAAGCGGTCCGGAAGGGTGCTCGCCCGGGCGTCCGCCGACCACACCCTGGGCGAGCGGCTGGCCGCGCTGGCCGCCGACGCGGGGTCGGTCCACGACCTGGACGAGTGGACGGATGTGTACGGCGACGGGGTCGTCGCCGAGGTGGAGCGCCGTACCGCGGATCTGCTGGGCATGGAGTCCGCGGTGTTCTTGCCGACCGGGACGATGGCCCAGCAGGTCGCCCTGCGCTGCTGGGCGGGGCGTACGGGGAATCCGGTCGTGGCGCTCCATCCGCTCTCCCACCCCGAGATGCACGAGGGGGGCGCCCTCACCTCCGTGAGCGGGCTGCGCACGGTGCATCCCACGTCCGCACCCCGGCTGCCCACGGCGGACGAGATCCGGGACTTCCCCGAGCCTTTCGGCACTCTCATGCTGGAGCTCCCGCTGCGCGACGCCGGTTTCGTCCTGCCCTCCTGGGAGGAGCTGGAGGCACTCGTGGCCGCCGCGCGGGAGCGGGACGCGGTCGTGCATCTGGACGGAGCCCGGCTGTGGGAGTGCGGACCCCACTTCGGGCGCGGTCTGCCGGAGATCGCGGCGCTCGCCGACAGCGTGTACGTGTCGTTCTACAAGTCCCTGGACGGATTGTCCGGGGCGGTGCTCGCCGGCCCCGAATCGCTGGTCGACGAGGCCCGGACCTGGCGCCACCGGTACGGCGGCCAGGTCTTCCAGCAGTACCCGGCGGCGCTCTCCGCGCTGCTGGGTCTGGAGCGGGAGCTGCCGAGGCTGCCCGAGTACGTGGCGCACGCGAAGGTCGTCGCAGGGGCTCTGGCCGGGGGTTTCGCGGACAGTGCGGCGCCCTGGTTCCGGGTGCATCCGGAACCGCCGCACACCCACCAGTTCCAGGTGTGGCTGCCGTACGGGACACAGGAGCTGGACGAGGCCTCGGTGCGGCAGGCCGAGGAGACGGGAGTGACGTTGTTCCGCCGGTGGCTGGCGGGCCCCGCGGGGCCGCCCGGGGTCTCGTACACCGAGGTCACGGTGGCCGCGCCGGGGCTGGAGTGGACGGCGGGGGACGTGCGGGAGGCGGTGGCGGAGTTCGTGCGGCGGCTGGGGTAGGGCGTGGACGGCCCGGTCCGCCGCGGCCGGGCTCTCCTCGATCGCCGACGGGGCACTCCTCAGGCGCCTCGCCTGTTCTGTCCCGCGGTCCAGGCGTGGAAGCGTCTGCGCAGTTCCCGCAGGACCTCCCGGTCATGGCGCCCGGGCGGCGGGGGCGGGGCCTCACCGTGCTGCGCCGCACGATAGCTGTCGAGCATGTGCTGCTGAACGATGTCCATGCATCCAGCGTGAACCCGTTCCCGGCACTCCGCGTGCCGATTGACGGCCCCAGTCAACCGGCGCCCCGCTCCGTCCGCGTACCCCGCACTATGGACGGGTGAGCGTGCACATAGACATCGCGGGCCTGCCCTCCGAACACATCCATTTCGAGACCTCACCCCTCGCCGAGCTGGGGCTCGCCCTGCACGCGCTCTCCGAGCCCGGGCACCATCCGGGCCACCACGGCTGGGCGACGGCGACCTCCGCGGCTCTCGAGCCCGACCTCGCCGACCGGCTGCACGAGGCCGAATTCCTCTGGCGCAACACCTTCTCCGACGTCTTCCTCCCGTTCGCCGGTGTCCGTGGCGGCGACGGCCGGACCGGTTCGAGCCTGGCCGAGGACCTGGACATCCTCGACAGGATGGATGACGAGCGGTTCGTCTCCGCGGCCCTGGAGTTCACGTGCGCGAGCCTGTACGGGACGGGCGCGCCGTCCCCGCTCTCCAGCGCCACGATGCGGGCCCGCGCGCTGGACATGGCATCGGCCAGGGGGCCCCAGCAGTTGGAGTTCACCCAGCAGCTGCTCGCCGCACCCGGCTCCGTACGCACCTGGGTGCGCCGCCTCTTCGAGGACTGCGACCAGGCCTTCTTCGCGGACACCTGGCAGCGGGTCCAGGTCCAGCTGGCCGCCGACGCACGGCACAAGACCGAGCTGCTGCGGCACAAGGGCCTCGACGAGGTGTTCCGCGCGGTCTCGCCCGCCCTGTCGCTCGACGAGGACGCGAGCAGGCTGATCGTCGACAAGCTGACCGTCGGCCGGACGAACGCCGCCGACCCGGCCGTCGGGACGGGGCTCACCCTCATCCCGACCAGCTTCGGCTGGCCCCATCTGATGGTGCTCCACGCCCCGGGCTGGCGGCCGGTGATCCACTACCCGGTGCACCGCCCCGAGCTGCCCTCCCCCGCCTCCGTGGAGCTGCTCCAGCTGCGGATGGGGGCCCTGGCCCATCCGATGCGGATGCGCCTGTGCCGCAACCTCGCCCGTTCCCCGTACACCACCGGCGAACTCGCCGACGCGCACGGCATCACGGCGCCCGAGGTCTCCCGGCACCTGGCGGTGCTCAAGAAGGCCGGTCTGATCACCACGCGCAGGCGCGGCCGGTACGTACTGCACGCGCTGGACCTGACCGTGGTGGCACGGCTCGGCAGCGACTTCCTGGAAGGCGTGCTGCGGTAGCGCGCCGCTCAGGCGCCCGACCCGCCGCCTGCCCTGACCAGGCCCGTCTCGTACGCGAGGACGACCACCTGGACGCGGTCGCGCAGGCTCAGCTTGGTGAGGATGCGGCCCACGTGGGTCTTCACCGTCGCCTCGGACAGCACCAGACGGGCCGCGATCTCGCCGTTCGACAGCCCCTGGGCGACCAGCATCATCACTTCCCGCTCGCGCTCGGTCAGCTTCTCGATGTGCTTGTGCTGCGGCTCCTTGCCGCTGCTGGGCAGCATCGGGGAGAACTGGTCGAGGAGCCTGCGGGTGGTGGACGGGGCGACCACGGCGTCACCGCTGTGCACGGACCGGATCGCCGCGAGCAGTTCGCCGGGCGGCACGTCCTTGAGCATGAAGCCGCTCGCTCCCGCCTTCAGGCCGGAGAACGCGTACTCGTCCAGGTCGAACGTGGTCAGGATGAGGACCTTGGGCGGATCGGTCTGCGCGCAGATGCGCCGGGTCGCCTCGACCCCGTCCAGCCGCGGCATGCGCACGTCCATCAGCACCACGTCGACGGTGGTGGACCGCAGGACCTCGATCGCCTCCGCCCCGTCACCCGCCTCGGCGACGACCTCCATGTCCGGCTGGGCGGCGAGCACCATCCGGAAGCCCGTGCGCAGCAGCATCTGGTCGTCGACGAGCATTACGCGGATCGTCATGAGGGTCCTGTCCTTGTGTCACTGGTTGGCGGGCTTGAGCGGGAGCAGTGCGCTGATCCGGAAGCCGCCGCCCGGGCGCGGTCCCGCGTCCAGCGTGCCGCCGACCATGCCGACCCGCTCCCGCATACCGATCATTCCGTGTCCGGCGCCGTCGGCCCCGCCGTCCTCGTACAGCTCGTGCGCGGCACCCCGGCCGTCGTCCTCGACCAGCAGCCCGAGGCCGTCGTCGAAGTAGACCAGCCGCACGCTGGCCCCGGCGTCCGGGCCGCCGTGCTTGCGGGTGTTGGTGAGGGCCTCCTGGACGATCCGGTACGCGGTCAGCTCGACGCCGGTCGGCAGCGGACGCGGAGTGCCCTCGATCTTGAAGTCCACCGTGAGGCCCGTCCGCCTCACCTGTTCGACCAGGTCCTCGATCTGCTCGACGTCTGGCTGGGGCACGTACTCGCCGCTCTCCCGGGTGTCGCCGGTACGCAGGACCCCGAGCAGCCGCCGCATCTCGGCGAGGGCCTGACGGCCGGTGCTGGAAATGGTCTCCAGTGCCTGCCGGGCCTGGTCGGGAGCGGCGTCCATGACATAGGCGGCGCCGTCGGCCTGAACCACCATCACCGAGACGTTGTGTGCGACGACATCGTGCAGCTCCCGGGCGATGCGGGCCCGTTCCGCGGCCACGGCGACCTTCGACTGCGCCTCGCGCTCGCGCTCCAGCCGGGCGGCGCGCTCCTCCAGCTGACTGAAGTAGGCCCGCCGGGTACGCATCGAGTCGCCGAGCACCCAGGCGAGGACGAACGGCACGGTCAGGACGACGACGACGAAGGCCGACTGCACCCAGTTGCCCGACGGGGAATCCTCCGGCCAGCGCAGCTGCGAGAGCCCCGCGGCGCCGAGACTGCACGCCAGGGCGAGCCGGGAGGCCCAGCGCTCCCCCACGGTGGACACGGTGTAGATGATCACCAGCATGGCGAAGTCCGCGACTCCCGGACGCACGTCGAGCAGCAGCTGTGCGATGCCCATCACGATCGTGAGCAGCAGCATCTTCTCCGGTGCGCGGCGGCGCAGCGCGACCACGGTGCACAGTCCGACCGCGATCGGTACGCCCGCGACGCGCTCGCTGCCGTCACCGGTCTGCTCGGCCACGATGGACATGCCGGAGAGCCCGAGGAGGAAGACAGCCCAGAAGGTGTCGACGCCCGTCGGGTGTCTGCGGATGAAATCGTAGAGGCGCTGCACGTAACCCAGCGTAGGTACAGGTGATCGGTACACGGGTCAGCCGAAGGGCCGATCCAGGTCCTGGGACCGTACTCCCCAAGGTGGAGACTTGCCTACGTGACGGATGACTGGTGCGGATGGCGGGAAGCGGCGGAGACCGCTTTGTACGGGGACGGGGGCTTCTACCGGCGCCCCGAGGGGCCGGCGGGCCATTTCCGCACGTCGGTGCACGCATCCCCGCTGTTCGCCTCCGCCGTCGCCCGGCTGCTCGTCGGCACGGCGCGCGAGCTGGGAACGGATTCTGTGGACCTGGTGGATGTGGGAGCGGGCCGGGGTGAGCTGCTGACCGGTGTGCTGAGGGCACTGCGGTCAGGGGCCGCAGGCCCGGGACTCGTCGTACGGGCCCATGCCGTGGAGCTCGCCCCACGGCCGGCGGGCCTGGACCCGGGCATCGAGTGGAGCGCCGAGCTGCCGCAGGGCACGAAGGGGCTGCTGTTCGCCAACGAATGGCTGGACAACGTCCCGGCGGACATCGCCGAGGCCGACGCCGGCGGAAGGGCCCGCTACGTCCTCGTCCGGGCCGACGGCACGGAGCGGCTGGGCGATCCGGTGACCGGGGCGGACGCGGAGTGGCTGGCCCGCTGGTGGCCGCTGACCGTGCCGGGTGCCCGTGCGGAGATCGGCCGGCCGCGCGACGAGGCCTGGACCCGGGCGGTCGCCTCGATGGCCGAGGGGGTCGCGGTGGCGGTGGACTACGCGCATGTACGGGGGGCGAGGCCGCCGTTCGGAACACTGACCGGCTTCCGGTCCGGCCGCGAGGTGCGGCCCGTGCCCGACGGGAGCTGCGACCTGACCTCGCACGTGGCGCTGGACGCGTGCGCGGAGGCGGCGGCGGCAGCCGACGGCGCGGTGGCCGAACTGCTGGATCAGCGGACGGCGCTGAAGGAGCTGGACATCAGCGGCGAACGTCCGCCGCTCGCACGGGCGTCGACGGATCCGGCCGGCTATGTACGGGCACTCGCGGCGGCCGGCGAGGCCGCTGAACTCACCGCGCGGGGCGGGCTCGGCGACTTCGGGTGGCTGCGGCAGCGGACGGCGCCGGGGCTTCGCCCCGTACCCCGGCCGGTCTGAGGGACCTGGGGCCGGGCCCCCGGAAGGGGAAGGGGGATACTGTCCCGCATGACGGAGACGACGGTCGGCATCGGCGGCGCGGCAGAGAGCACCGACATGGTGCTCAACATCGGTCCGCAGCACCCCTCCACGCACGGTGTGCTCCGGCTGAGGCTCGTCCTGGACGGTGAACGGATCCAGCACGCCGAACCCGTCATCGGCTACATGCACCGCGGCGCGGAGAAGCTCTTCGAGGCCCGCGACTACCGGCAGATCATCATGCTCGCCAACCGCCACGACTGGCTGTCGGCCTTCTCCAACGAGCTCGGTGTCGTGATGGCCGTCGAGCGCATGCTGGGCATGGAGGTCCCGGAGCGCGCCGTCTGGACGAGGACGCTGCTGGCCGAACTGAACCGGGTACTGAACCACCTGATGTTCCTGGGCTCCTACCCCCTCGAACTCGGCGGGATCACCCCGGTCTTCTACGCGTTCCGGGAGCGCGAGGAGCTCCAGGCCGTGATGGAGGAGGTCTCCGGCGGCCGGATGCACTACATGTTCAACCGGGTCGGCGGCCTCAAGGAGGACCTTCCCGCGGGCTGGCTGGGCCGGGCCAGGGACGCCGTCGCCTCGGTCCGCTCCCGGATGGACGTGTACGACCGGCTGGTGCTCGGCAACGAGATCTTCCGGGGCCGCACCAGAGGAGTGGGCGTGCTGTCCGCCGAGGCCGTGCACGCCTACGGGGTCTCCGGCCCGATCGCCCGCGCGTCCGGGGTCGACTTCGATCTGCGGCGCGACGAGCCCTACCTCGCGTACGGGGAGCTGCAGGACACCCTCAAGGTCGTCACACGGACCGAGGGCGACTGCCTGGCGCGCTTCGAGTGCCTCCTGGAGCAGACGCACAACGCACTGGACCTGGCGGACGCCTGCCTGGACCGGATGGCGGACCTGGCGCCCGGGCCCATCAACCAGCGGTTGCCCAAGGTCCTGAAGGCGCCCGAGGGGCACACCTACGCGTGGACCGAGAACCCGCTCGGCATCAACGGCTACTACCTGGTGTCCAAGGGCGAGAAGACCCCGTACCGGCTGAAGCTCCGCTCCGCCTCGTTCAACAACATCCAGGCACTCACCGAGCTGCTGCCCGGGACCCTCGTCGCCGACATGGTCGCGATCCTGGGGTCGCTCTTCTTCGTCGTCGGCGACATCGACAAGTAGCCGACGGGCGGCCACCCGCCGCCCTGCCCGCTACGGCTACGGCTACGAGGAGATCGCGCTGCGCAGCCGGACGACGTCCAGCTGTTCGGTCTCGTCGTGCGCAGTCAGGTCGATGACCTTTCCGACGGCCCGGTTCTCGGCGGTGCGCGTACGGTGCGCGGCCAGGGCCTCCTCGCCCACGACGTCCGCGAGGTCCTCGTTCTGCACGGACTCGATCGCGGCGTTGGCCTTCTGCGTACCGAAGAAGTCGAAGCTGCCCTGCGGGACGAGGTGGCGCCGCCCGCCCGCGTACGGGACGACGGCCGAAGCGACGGGTACGGAGCGCGGCGCACGCACGGGCGCGGACGGAAGCTGAGGTGCGGGGAGGGCGGCCGAGGGGCGGCGGTGCTGGTCACCCGCTCCGGCGGCCGCCGCGTGCTTCCCCTTCGGGCCCTCGCCCTCCGAGTCCCGCTCCGCCGCACGCTCGGCCAGGTCGCGCTGCCTGGCCAGCTCGGCCGTGCGGCGGGCCTCCTGGAGCGCGGCGTTGCGCGTCAGTTCCTGCAGGGCCTGGGCGGCGCGCAGATAGGCGGCCGGGGTCGGGGTCGACCGGGCCGTGGGAAGCTCGCGGGGTATCGCCGCCGCTTCGATGGCAAGCTGCCTGCGGCCCTCCAGGGCACCGGCCCGCTCCGTCTCGGCGTTCGCGTACCGGCGCAGCAGCGCGGCGTGTTCGCCCCGCAGGCCGGCCAGCTCCACCCGCTTGCGGCGCAGTTTCGTCTCCAGGCGGAGGCGCAGTTCCCGTGATTCCTCGAGGTCGGCCTCGAGTTCGGCTATGCGCTCCTCGGTCTTCCACTCGTCGCTGACGCGGGCCCGGTTCAGCTCCGCGACGCGCAACCCTGCCGCCCGGTCCCAGCTGCGCATCAGATAGGCGCCGCTGAGCGCGGCGCCCGCTGTCGCGGCCACCAGGACGCGCAGCGCCACGGGATCCGCGAGGAGCCAGGCTCCGGCGGCGCAGACGACCGACGCTCCGGCCACCACGGAAGGCGGCAGGATTTTGTGGAGGGGTGGCGAATGGCGGTGACGTCCACGTGGCATGGCCCGAAATTTACCGTGCGCACGGGTCACTTGGGAGGCCGCCCGGCAATCTGTTCCCGCCCGGTTACCTTGCGGCCCCTCAAATGACTGTTCCGCGGCCGTCTACTTCTTGATCAGACCCTTCGACTGCAGATACTCCTTGGCCGCATCGGCGGGCTTGGCGCGCTCCGCGTCGACCTTGCGGTTCAGTTCGGCGAGGTCCTCCGTGGTGAGGACATCGGTGAGCTTCCCGAGCGCCGCGGCGATCTCCGGAGCACCCGCGTCCTTGGCGTTGAGCACCGGCAGGACGTTGTCGGCGTTCTGGAGCTTCTTGTCGTCCTCCAGGAAAACCAGCCCGTACGCGTCCAGCACCGCGTCCGTGGTGGTCGTGAGGACAAGCTGGTCCTTGCCGTCCTTGACCGCCTGCTTGGACTGCGGGGTCCCGACTCCCTTGGGGTCGATCCCGGTGACGTCGATGCCGTACGTCTTCTTCAGTCCCGGTGCGCAGAACGGGCGGATCTCGCACTCGTCGCCCGCTGCGATCTTCACCTTGATCTTCGACCGGCCGAGGTCGGAAAGCGTCGTGAGCTTGTTCTTCTCGGCGAATTCCTTCGACACCGCGAAGGCGTTCTGATCGACCGCCTTGCCGACCGGGAGTACCTTGAGCCCGAGCGGGCCGGCGAGCTTCTCCAGGGCTGCGACGGTCGCCGCCGCGTCCCCGGATGCGACGGGCTTCTTCTCCGCCGCCGCCGCACCGTTGACCTTGGCATTGAGGAATTCGGCGATGGTCGCCGCGTATTCCGGGACGACGTCGATCTCGCCCTTCTCCAGCGAAGGTTCGTACAGTTCACGGTTCTTCACCGTGGTGATCGAGGTGCTGTACCCGGCATCGCCCAGGAGCTGTGCGTACAGCTCGGCGAGCACCTTGGACTCGGTGAAGGAAGCGGCGCCCACGACGAGCGAGCCCTTCTTGGAGTCCGCGCCCGCCGCACTGTCCGAGCCGCTCTTCTCCTTCTCCAGGCTGTCGCCGCCGCACGCGACGAGCGACCCGGCCAGCGCGACCACTCCGATGACCGCACTCGCTATGCGCGAGGTCCTGCTCATGTTGTTCTCCATCCGCGAAAGGGGTGTGCACAGTCCGAAAAACGCGCGTTCATGCCGTCCGGCGGCGGCGCAGGGGCGACAGCAGCCGGTCCAGCGCCACGAGTACCCCCTCCACCACCAGGGCAAGCAGGGCGACGAGTACGGCGCCCGCGAATACCTGCGCCGTGTCGTAGGTGTTGAATCCTGCGGTGATGATCCGGCCCAGGCCGCCCAGGCCGACCATGGCCGCGATCGAGGCGGTGGCGACCACCTGGACCGCCGCGGACCGCAGACCGGTCATGATCATCGGGTAGGCCAGCGGGAGCTCGACCCGCGCGAAGAGCTGCACCCCGGACATGCCCATGCCCCGGGCGGCCTCGATCACCGACCGGTCCACTTCCCTCATCCCGACATAGGCGTTGGTCAGCAGGGGCGGCACGGCGAACAGCACCAGCGCGATGATGGTGGGGACATAGCCGGAGTTGCGCAGTGGCGTCATCATGAAGAGGGCGAGGACGGCGAACACGGGGATCGCCCGGCCCACGTTGGAGATGTTGACCGCGAGCGCACCCCCCTTGCCCAGGTGCCCCAGGTACAGCGCGATCGGCAGAGCGATGGCGCAGGCGGCCACCAGGGCCACACCGCTCACGTACAGGTGCTCGCCCAGCCGGTGCGTCGCCCCGTTCTCCCCGGACCAGTTGGCTCCGGTGACGAGCCAGGTCCAGGCGTCCCCGATGACTCCCACGGGTCAGCCCGCCTCCGTCTTCGCGATGCCCGCGGGCACGGTCGCCGCCGTGGCGGGCGTCCGTACACGGGTCCATGGGGTGAGCAGGCGTTGCAGGCCGAGCAGCAGCAGGTCCGCAGCCACCGCGAGCAGCACGCAGAGCACGGAGGCCGTGAGCACCTGGGCCTTGAAGAAGCTGGGCAGCGCGTCCTCGATGAGATTGCCGAGGCCGCCCTTGCCGACGAGGGACCCCACCGTGGTCAGCGCGACCGTCGACACCGTGGCGATCCGCAGACCGGCCATCAACGCGGGCAGCGCGAGGGGGAGTTCCACTTCCCACAGGAGCCGGCCGGGGCCGTAGCCCATGCCCTGCGCCGCTTCCTTCGCCTCCTGGGGCACGGCCTCGAGCCCGGCCAGGATGTTCCGTACGAGAATGGTCAGCGAATAGAGCACCAGGCCGGTGACGACGAGGGCTGCGGACAGCCCGAACAGCGGCAGCAGCAGCGAGAACATCGCCAGCGACGGCACCGTGTAGAGCACCGTGGTCAGGCCGAGCACCGGTCCGGCGAAATGCCGGCCGCGGCGTGCGAGAAGCGCGAGCGGAAATGCGACCACGAGGCCGATCAGCACCGATGCCACCGTGATCCAGATGTGCTGGACGGTCGCGTCGGTCAACTCCTGGCTACGGGAGCGCAGATACTCGCCGCAGATCCAGTCGTTCGCCACCAGGCAGTTCTGCTCGGCCATCCGTCCCCCACCTCCCGTGTGCCGCCGTGGACTCGATCTCTGGCGACCCTATCCCCGAGCACCGACAATCGCCGAGGCTGTCGTATTCCAGCAACATGTCCTTCACAGAACCCGCGTCACAATGGGGAGTCATGATCCGTTTCGAGCACGTCACCAAGCGGTACGCGGACGGCACCACCGCCGTCGACGACCTTTCCTTCGAGGTCGCCGAGGGTGAACTGGTCACGCTCGTCGGACCTTCCGGCTGCGGCAAGACGACCACGATGAAGATGGTGAACCGTCTGATCGAACCGACAGAGGGCCGGATATTCCTCGACGGGGACGACATATCCACCATCGACCCGGTACAACTGCGCCGCCGCATCGGCTATGTGATCCAGCAGGTCGGGCTCTTTCCGCACAGGACGGTCCTGGAGAACACGGCAACCGTCCCCCATCTCCTCGGCTGGAACCGGGGAAAGGCGCGGGAGCGGGCCGCCGAACTCCTCGATCTCGTCGGACTCGATCCTTCCGTTCATGGCGGGCGCTATCCCGAGCAACTGTCCGGGGGTCAGCGCCAACGGGTCGGTGTGGCCCGGGCGCTGGCAGCCGACCCGCCGGTTCTGCTGATGGACGAACCATTCGGCGCGGTCGACCCCGTCGTACGGGAAAGGCTCCAGAACGAATTCCTGAAACTGCAGGCACAGGTACGCAAGACCGTGCTGTTCGTCACGCACGACATCGAGGAGGCCGTCCGGCTCGGCGACCGCATCGCCGTGTACGGGCAGGGCCGTATCGAGCAGTTCGACCCGCCGGCCACCGTGCTCGGGGCACCCGCGACGCCGTACGTCGCGGACTTCGTCGGGGCGGACCGCGGTCTGAAACGGCTCTCGGTCACCCCCATCGAGGAGAGCGACCTGGATCAGCCGCCGGTCGTCCATCTCGACGATCCGCTGGCGAAGGCGACCGCACGGCTGCGGGCCGAGGGTGCCCGCTGGGCGGTCGTGCTGGACGGCGCGGACAACCTGCACGGCTGGATCCCCGCGGGCGCCGTCGCGCCGGCCGACGCGGCGGGGACGGTCCGCGAGCACGCCCGCCGCATGGAGGCCTGGCTTCCGCTCGGCGCCCCGCTCAAGCAGGCATTCGCCACCATGCTCCAGCACGACGCGGGCTGGATCGCGGTCATCGACAAGGAGAGCACCGGCCGCTTCCTGGGCGTTCTCACTCCGGCCCGCCTCCACGAGGCGCTGCGCCGCTCGATCGACGCGGATGCCCAGGACCTTCCGCGTGCCGAGGTCGCGGTGGAGACCGTCGCGACGGTCGCTTCACCGTGAACCGCGGGGCCGCGGCCCCGTGCGGAGCCGGGAGCGCCGGGGTCAGGTCGCGCTGAGCCGGCCGCTCATCCACTCCAGGGCCGGAGGGATCTCCCGCCGCCAGGTGTTGAAGTTGTGGCCGCCGCTGTCGAGCACGATCGAGGACACCCTGGCGGGGGCCTTCACCCGGTCGATGAACTCCCGGGTGCCCCGCAGGTTCCCCTCGCCCTGCCGGGACGTCGTGACCAGGAAGGACGAGGCGGCCGGCACCCGGTGATCCAGGCTCCACAGCAGATCGGCTCGGTTGCGCGCCTTCCGGTCGCCGTGGAAGAGGTCCCCGGTCGTCGGGTCCTCGGCCGCCCTGTAGTAGGCCGACAGCCCGGCACTCGCGGCGAAGCGCTCCGGGTGGTGCAGGCCGAGCTTCAGCGCGCAGTAGCCCCCGGTCGAGTTGCCGATGACACCCCAGTTGCGGGCGCGGCTGCCGACCCGGTACGCCCGGGAGACCGCCTGCGGCAGGTCCTCGGCGAAGAAGGTCTCGGTCTGCGGGCCGCCCGCGATGTCCACGCACTCGGTGTCCCGGGGCGGTGCCACCGTCGGCCGCAGCATCACCAGGACCATCGGCTGCGCCCTGCCCGCCCTGACCCGTTCATGAGCGGTCCGCGGGTAGCGCAGGCCCTCGACCAGGTTCTCGGCGGTGCCCGGGTAGCCGGTCAGCACGACGACCGCGGGGAAGGTCCGCCGGGCGTGCGCCGGCTGGAAGTACTCCGGGGGCAGATAGACGTACGCCGGACTGTCGATCCGC
Organism: Streptomyces sp. NBC_00887; assembly: GCF_045207585.1. Taxonomy (NCBI): domain Bacteria; kingdom Bacillati; phylum Actinomycetota; class Actinomycetes; order Kitasatosporales; family Streptomycetaceae; genus Streptomyces; species Streptomyces sp. NBC_00887. Next base: position 6,271,615 of record NZ_CP108788.1, on the reverse strand, counting down.
GAAGCCCGCCCGGAGACGACGACCTTGTCGATCCGGCCCGCCACCGCGGGCCTGCCGCCTCCCGGCACATCGGGCCGCTGGGTGCCGACCCGGGTCACGCTCCCGGCCGCGGGCTCGCCGGCGCCGTGGTCGGTGACCGTTCCCAGGTCCTGCTTCTGCCCGAACAGATCGGCCCAGGAGCCGTAGAAGAGGAAGGAGTTGTTGGCCAGGAGACCGGCCGAGACGAAAAGGGCCAGCTGGGTCGCCAGCAGCAGTCCGATCCGGCCCGCCACCGCGGAGGCCGTGCGGGCGGCGAGCCGGGGCCAGAGCCGGATCGTGGCCGCGAACAGTCCGACGGCCAGTGATACCGCCACAACCAGAACGGCGTTGCTGGTGAGACCCATGAGTGAAGGTGGGCTTTCTGTGCGGGAAATTTCCGGAAAGGGGATGAACCCACTCCGCGGAAGCGTCGTCCTAGAGGGCGCACATCGTCCGTAGGGGCTTCGGCCGACGGACTCAGGAATCTCTCGCGGAGCCACGGGAAATGATGTCTGTCACGGTAGATGGGGATAAATCAGGAACGGTTCCGTATACGGCACGCGGGCGCAGGTTCCTGCGCGGACCGCGACCCGCGTCCGTACCGGCACTGGTGGGAAGCGCCTGCGCGGCGGTCGGACTGATCGATGTCGCCGCCGGGGTCTTCCCGCGGTTCCGGCACAGCCGGATGCACACCTTCGCCGAGGTGCTCCCCGGCGCCCTCGGACCGTTCGCCGCGGCGCTCTCGCTCAGCTCGGGCGTCCTGCTGCTCCTGCTCGCACACGGCATCAAACGGCACAAGCGGCGCGCCTGGCGGGCCGCCGTCGTCCTGCTGCCCGCGGGCGCGGTGGCGCAGTTCGTCTACCGCCACTCCCTGATCGGGGTGCTCGTCTCCCTCGCGCTGTGCTTCCTGCTGGTACGGCACCGGAGCCAGTTCGCCGCCCTCCCCGACCCGAGGAGCCGCTGGAGGGCGCTGGCCAACTTCGTCCTCCTCGGTGCGGGTTCGCTCGCGCTCGGCCTGGTCGTCGTCAGCGTGCACCCCGGCCGGGTCGTGGGGAACCCGTCCATCGCCGACCGGCTCCAGCACGTGCTCTACGGCCTCTTCGGTCTGGAGGGGCCCGTGGACTACGCCGGGGCGACCTCCTGGACGGTGGCGTACTCCCTGGGCGCTCTCGGTCTGCTGACCGCCGTCACCACGATCTACTTCGCCTTCCGTCCCGAACACCCGGCCGCCCGCCTCACCGAGGACGACGAGGCACGGCTGCGCGCCCTGCTGGCCAAGCACGGACGCCGCGACTCGCTGGGGCACTTCGCGCTCCGCCGCGACAAGGGCGTCGTGTTCTCCCCCAGCGGCAAGGCCGCCGTCTGCTACCGCGTGGTGTCCGGGGTGATGCTCGCCGGAGGCGATCCGATCGGCGACGTGGAGGCCTGGCCGGGGGCCATCGAGCGCTTCATGGACGAGGCCCGGGCGCATTCATGGACCCCGGCGGTGATGGGATGCAGTGAGACGGGCGGCGAGGTGTGGACCCGGGAGACCGGGCTGAGCGCTCTTGAGCTCGGCGACGAGGCGGTGGTGGATGTCGCGGATTTCTCCCTCGCCGGGCGTGCGATGCGCAACGTACGCCAGATGGTGAAACGCATCGAGCGCAACGGTTACGAGACCCGCGTCCGGCGCGTCCGCGACATCGGTGACACCGAGCTCGACCGCATCCGCGGGGCTGCCGCCGACTGGCGCGGCACCGACACGGAGCGCGGCTTCTCCATGGCACTGGGCCGGATCGGCGACCGGGCGGACGGCGACTGCGTCATCGCCACCGCCCATCTGGCCGAAACCGGTGCGGAGGAATCGCCGTACGGCGATCTGAAGGCGGTGCTCCACTTCGTGCCGTGGGGCGGGGACGGCCTCTCCCTGGAGCTGATGCGACGCGACCGCTCGGCCGACCCCGGCATGAACGAACTCCTGATCGTCGCCTCCCTGCAGGCCGCCCCCCGGCTGTCCGTCGCACGCGTCTCGCTGAACTTCGCCATGTTCCGCTCCGCCCTCGCACGGGGCGAGCGGCTGGGCGCAGGGCCTGTGCTGCGCTGCTGGCGCGGGCTGTTGATCTTCCTGTCACGCTGGTTCCAGATCGAATCGCTGTACAGGTTCAACGCGAAGTTCCAGCCCCGCTGGGAGCCCCGTTTCGTGGTCTTCCGCACCAGCCGTGACCTGCCCCGGATCGGTCTCGCCGCCCTGCAGGCCGAGGGCTTCGTGAGCCTCGCGCTGCCCCGCCCGTTCCGCGCCCGCCGCCCCCGCCCCTGCGGCCACCGGCCCGCGCAGGGCGCGGAGCGCGGCGTCCGCGCGGCCTGACGGACCCGTTCCCGGGCCTAGGCTGGTCGTATGAGTACGTTGCGAGGACGGGGCACAGTGCAGGGACTGCCGGAGTGGGACCGCTGCGCGGTCATGGGTGTCGTCAACGTGACGCCCGATTCCTTCTCCGACGGGGGCCACTGGTTCGACACCACAGCCGCGATCAAGCACGGCCTCGACCTGGTGGCCGAGGGTGCCGACCTGATCGACGTCGGCGGTGAGTCGACCCGCCCCGGCGCGAGCCGGGTGGACGAGTCGGAGGAGCTCCGGCGGGTGATCCCCGTCGTGCGGGAGCTGGCCTCCGAGGGCGTCACGATCTCCGTGGACACCATGCGGGCCCGCGTCGCCGAGCAGGCCGTCGCCGCCGGCGCGGCCCTCGTCAACGATGTGAGCGGCGGCCTCGCCGACCCCGACATGGTCCCGGTCGTCGCCGGGGCCGGTGTGCCCTTCGTCGTCATGCACTGGCGCGGTTTCAGCGAGTCGATGAACAGCAGGGCGGTGTACGAGGACGTCGTCGCCGAAGTGATCGCGGAACTGCGCACGCGCATGGACGCCGTGATCGCGGGCGGCGTCGCCCCGGAGAAGCTGGTGATCGACCCCGGCCTCGGCTTCGCCAAGGACGCCTCCCACGACCTCGCGCTCATGGCGCACCTCGGTGAGCTGCGCGACCTGGGCCGGCCGGTGCTCGTCGCCGCCTCCCGCAAACGCTTCCTCGGGCACGTCCTGGCCGGCGAGGGCGCCGCCCCACCGCCCGCCCGCGAGCGCGACGCCGCCACGGCCGCGATCTCCGCCCTCTCCGCCCGTGCGGGGGCATGGGCGGTCCGGGTGCACGAGGTGCGCGCCACGGCCGACGCCGTACGCGTCGCCCGTGCCGTCGAGGGGGCGGCGTGACCGACCCGCGCGAGGATCACGAAGAGGCCGCCGCCGACATCGAGTCCGTCGAGCAGGCCAATACCGCGTTCTACGAGGCGATGGAGCGAGGCGACTTCGACGAGCTCTCCGCCCTCTGGCTGCCGGGCGAGGACCTCACCATCTCCTGCGTCCACCCGGGCTGGCCGGTGCTCACCGGCCGCGGCGAGGTGCTGCGCAGCTACGCGCTGATCATGGCGAACACCGAGTACATCCAGTTCTTCCTGACCGACGTCGGGGTCGCGATGACCGGCGACACGGCTCTGGTGACCTGCACCGAGAACATTCTCAGCGGCGGCCCGGCCGAGGAGGGCAACTCGCTCGGACCGCTCGTCGGCCAGCTCGTCGTCGCCACCAACGTGTTCCGGCGCACGCCGGACGGCTGGAAGCTCTGGTCACACCACGGATCGCCGGTGCTGGCCGAAACCGGCGAGGAGGACGACGAGGAGTCGTCCTCCTGAGCGGGTGGATCTTCTTCAGTTGATTGAGCCCCCGGATTTCGGGGTATACGCGGCTACCGACGTCCGTGCGGTTCGGCCCGCATCCCCGCGCGGGCGGGCGCTGTCCGTGCTCGCAGGTAGATTCGAAAGAAGGCACCGTGCCGCCCGCACGCGGCCGGGTGCCCCTACGACCAACAACAGCAGGAGTGATTCGCGTGGATCGTGTCGCGCTGCGCGGCCTCAAGGCCCGTGGGCACCACGGCGTCTTCCCCCGGGAACGGGAAGAGGGGCAGACCTTCATCGTGGACCTGGTGCTGGGCCTCGACACCCGTCCCGCGGCAGCCGCCGACGACCTGACCAAGACCGTGCACTACGGCGTCGTCGCGGAAGAGGTCGTCGACATCGTCAAGGGTGAGCCGGTCGACCTGATCGAGACCCTCGCTGAACGCATCGCGCAGCAGTGCCTCAAGCACGACGGGGTCCAGGAGGTCGAGGTCGTCGTCCACAAGCCGGACGCCCCGATCACCGTGCCCTTCGACGACGTGACCATCACCATCACCCGGAGCCGAACGTGACTGCATTTTCCACCGAGGGGCAGAGCGATCCGACCGTCCAGCCGGTTCCCGCCGCCGTGGTCGAGCAGGTGGACGCGGCGGACATCACCCTCTCCAATCCCCAACGGGCCGTGATCTCGCTGGGCTCCAACCTCGGTAACCGGCTGGAGACGCTCCAGGGCGCCATCGACGCCCTGGAGGACACCCCCGGCCTGCGGGTCAAGGCGGTCTCCCCCGTGTACGAGACGGAGCCCTGGGGTGTGGACCCCGGCTCCCAGCCGTCGTACTTCAACGCGGTGATCGTCGTGAAGACCACGCTGCCCCCGTCCTCCCTGCTGGAGCGCGGCCAGGCCATCGAAGAGGCCTTCGACCGGGTCCGCGAGGAGCGCTGGGGGCCGCGCACCATCGACGTCGACATCGTGGCGTACGCCGATGTGGTGTCCGACGACCCGCTGCTCACCCTCCCCCACCCGCGCGCCCACGAGCGGGCGTTCGTGCTCGCCCCCTGGCACGACGTGGATCCCGACGCCCAACTGCCCGGCTCCGGCCCGGTCGCCGATCTGCTGGCCGGTGTCGGACGCGACAGTGTGCTTCCCCGGGCCGACCTGGAACTCCGGCTGCCCGAGTAGTCGTTAGGCTCAACGCACAGGGACATCCGGTACAGGTGTCCGACACGGACAACGGCGGCGAAGGGCGGCACTCTCGGTGAAGCAACTACGGCTCGGGCTACTGGCCGGACTCTTCGCCGGAGCCGGCGTGCTGTCCTGGGGCGCTGCCCGTCTCTGGGACGCCCTGGGGACCTTGCCGAGCGTGCCCCTCGCCGCACCCATCGTGCTCGCGGTGATCGCTGTCGTCCTGCTCGCCACGGCTCTGTCGATCCGTGCGCGCCTGCGCGCGCAGCGGGAGCGCCGCCCCGGAGCGAAGGGCGTCGAGCCCCTCATGGCGGCACGCGCGGTGGTCTTCGGACAGGCGAGCGCCCTCGTGGCCGCCCTGGTCTGCGGGCTGTACGGCGGCGTGGGCGTCTTCCTGCTCGGCTCCCTCGACGTACCGCCCCGCCGCGACCAGGCCATCTACGCAGGCTTCGCGGTCCTGGCCGGCGTGGCCGTGGTCGCTGCCGCCGTCTTCCTGGAGCGCGTCTGCAAGCTCCCGGAGGACGGGGACGACAGCAAGAAGACCGCAGCCGCCTGACGGGCTTCTACAGGCCTCGGAGACCCGCACTGCGGCGCGGGGCGCCGCGGAAGCCCGGCTGCGGCAGCCGTGCTGCCGCAGCGGTGCGACGGCGCCGGGCTAAGGGATCCTGGTCACCGGGTTCTCGATGAGGGTGATCCGGTTACCGTCGGGGTCGTGGACCGCCGAGAACCGCACACTCCCGGAACCCGGCCGCACCTCTCCCGAGGTGATTCCGCGGTCGGCGAGGTCCGACAGCGCCTTGTCCAGATCGTCGACGACGAGGTTCACCAGCGACCCGCCGGCATGCTCGGGCGACTGGAAGACCTGGAGCCAGGCGTCCGCCGAGATGTGCCAGTCGGCCAGCCCGTCCATCGGCCTGGTGTCGGCCGGCCGGCCCAGCAGCCGCTCGTACCACTCGACCGCCGGCTCGATGGCCATCACCGGCGCTACGGCGAGCACATGTGTGAATGACATGGGGCGTCCTCTCGCTGTGGATCCGGCCCTCCGGCCGCCTCCACTCCTGTCGACTCCGCCCAGGCCGCGAACTCATCGCGGAGCCGCCCCGCCCGTCGGGCTCAGCGCGCCATGACGAGGCTCATCGCCTCCGCACGCGTCGCCGGATCCCGCAGTTGGCCGCGGACCGCCGACGTGATCGTCTTGGCGCCGGGCTTGCGGATGCCCCGCATCGACATGCACATGTGCTCGCACTCGACGACCACGATGACCCCGCGCGGCTCCAGGATCGCCATCAGGGAATCGGCGATCTGCGTGGTGAGCCGCTCCTGGACCTGCGGACGCCGGGCATAGACATCGACGAGCCGGGCCAGCTTGGACAGCCCCGTGATCTTGCCGCTGGTCGCCGGGATGTACCCGACGTGGGCGACGCCGCGGAAGGGCACCAGGTGGTGCTCACAGGTGCTGAACACCTCGATGTCCTTGACCAGCACCATCTCGTCGTGACCGAGGTCGAACGTCGTCGTCAGGACGTCCTCGGGCTCCTGGTGGAGCCCGGCGAATATCTCCTTGTACGCGCGCGCCACCCGGCCCGGTGTCTCGCGCAGCCCTTCGCGGTCAGGGTCCTCCCCGACCGCGATGAGGAGCTCACGTACGGCGGACTCGGCCCGCTTCTCGTCGAAAACGCCGATCGAGCCCTGCCCGTCCAGCGTCACCGGGTCGGTCATCTGTGCCTCGTTCCTCTGTGCTGTCGCAAGCGCATGGTCGCCCCGACATCGCAGGTTGGCCCGGCCATGTCGCAGGCATGCGGAAAAGCCGCGCCCCCACAGGCTAGAACCTGGGGGGCGCGGCTTCCATTCCGGGCCTGGTGGTGCGTCCGTGACAGGGGCCACACCGGGTCGGACAGGGGTACTAGCTCTCGGGACGCTCCTCCGGAACCGCTTCCGTGGAGGTGCCGAGGTCCTTCGACGTGATGTCCTTCGGAGCGATCTCCGGCGGGGTGGCCGAACCGTTGGCAGTGCTCGTGCCGTTGGTCAGTGCCAGCTCCTTGGGAGACAGGACCGGCGGACGCGTCGACGGGGTGCGCCGGGCGGAACCGGTCCACGCCGGGCGGGCCGGACGCCTCACGATCGGGGCGAAGATCTCGGCGATCTGGTCCTTGCCGAGCGTCTCCTTCTCGAGAAGCTCAAGAACCAGTGCGTCGAGGATGTCGCGATTCTCTACGAGAATCTCCCACGCGTCGTTGTGCGCGGTCTCAATGAGCTTCTTGACCTCTTCGTCGACGAGCGCCGCGACCTCTTCCGAGTAGTCACGCTGGTGGCCCATCTCCCGGCCCACGAAGGGCTCGGTGTTGTCGCCGCCGAACTTGATCGCGCCGAGACGCTCCGTCATGCCGTACTGCGTGACCATCGCGCGGGCCGTGGCAGTGGCCTTCTCGATGTCGTTCGCAGCGCCGGTGGTCGGGTCGTGGAAGACCAGCTCCTCGGCCGCGCGCCCGCCCAGCATGTAAGCCAGCTGGTCGAGCATCTCGTTGCGCGTCGTGGAGTACTTGTCCTCTTCCGGGAGCACCATCGTGTAACCGAGGGCGCGGCCGCGGGAGAGAATCGTGATCTTGTGGACCGGGTCCGACTGGGGGGAAGCCGCCGCAACCAGGGCGTGGCCGCCCTCGTGGTACGCGGTGATCTTCTTTTCCTTCTCGGACATGATCCGGGTCCGCTTCTGCGGACCCGCCACGACGCGGTCGATGGCCTCGTCGAGCATCTCGTTGTCGATCAGCTTCTTGTTGCTGCGCGCCGTGAGGAGCGCCGCTTCGTTCAGCACGTTCGACAGATCGGCACCGGTGAAGCCGGGCGTACGACGGGCGACCGCGTTGAGGTCGACGTCGGGCGCGACCGGCTTGCCCTTCTGGTGCACCTTGAGGATCTCGAGGCGGCCCTGCATGTCCGGCCGGTCGACGGCGATCTGCCGGTCGAACCGTCCCGGGCGCAGCAGCGCCGGGTCCAGGATGTCCGGCCGGTTCGTGGCGGCGATCAGGATGACGCCGCCCTTCACGTCGAAGCCGTCCATCTCGACGAGCAGCTGGTTGAGCGTCTGCTCGCGCTCGTCGTGCCCGCCGCCCATGCCGGCACCGCGGTGGCGGCCGACAGCGTCGATCTCGTCGACGAAGACGATCGCCGGAGCGTTCGCCTTGGCCTGCTCGAAGAGGTCACGCACTCGGGAGGCACCGACACCGACGAACATCTCGACGAAGTCGGAACCCGAGATCGAGTAGAACGGCACGCCGGCCTCGCCCGCGACTGCGCGAGCGAGCAGCGTCTTGCCCGTACCGGGCGGCCCGTACAGCAGGACGCCCTTGGGGATCTTGGCGCCGACGGCCTGGAACTTCGCCGGCTCCTGGAGGAATTCCTTGATTTCGTACAGTTCTTCGACGGCCTCGTCCGACCCCGCCACATCGGCGAAGGTCGTCTTCGGCGTGTCCTTGGTGATGAGCTTGGCCTTGGACTTGCCGAACTGCATGACCTTGGAACCGCCGCCCTGCATCTGATTCATCAGAAACAGGAAGACGACGACGATCAGGACGAAGGGCAGCAGCGAGAGAAGGATCGAGACGAACGGGGACTGCTTCGACGGCGAGACGGTGTAACCCTTCTCGATGTCACCGCTCTCGAACTTCTGCTGCAGCGTGTCGGCCAGCTCGACGCCCTGGTTGCCGATATAGCTCGCCTGGAACTTGCTGCCGGACTCGCCCTGGAGCTTCTGGCCGTCCTTCAGCTCGATCTTGAGAATCTGTTCGTCACCGGTGGTCAGCTTGGCCTGCTCCACCTGGTCCTTGCTGATCGCCTGGATCACCTTGCCGGTGTCCACCGTCTCGTAGCCGCCGGACGAGCCGACGACCTGCATCAACACGACCACGGCGAGGACGGCCAGCACGATCCACATGACCGGCCCACGGAAGTATCGCTTCACGTCCATCCATACGGAGCGAAGACGCCCCGTCCCTCCTGCCCGTAGGTGAATGCTGCTGTGAGAAAAGACTGTTCTTCGGACGGTACCCCAGCATTGTCACCCGCGACTGCAGGGGACGTCCGACAAACCGGCCTTCGAAGGCTCCAACGGCGGGAAAGCGACGAGGGTTCCCCAGAGTTCGGCCGGGTTCGGCCGGGTCCCCGCGCCTCGTCCGTGCGACGGGTCCTTACGCCGCTTCCGTACGCCGGGGCGGCACACCCGTCCGTCCGCCGCGTCCGGACGGGGACTCAGCCGCCGTAGACGTGCGGGGCGAGCGTGCCGACGAAGGGGAGGTTGCGGTATTTCTCCGCGTAGTCCAGCCCGTAGCCGACGACGAACTCGTTCGGGATGTCGAAGCCGACCCACTTCACGTCGATCGCGACCTTCGCGGCGTCCGGCTTGCGGAGCAGGGTGCAGACCTCCAGGCTCGCCGGTTCGCGCGAGCCGAGGTTGGTCAGCAGCCAGGACAGCGTCAGGCCGGAGTCGATGATGTCCTCGACGATCAGGACGTGCTTGCCCTTGATGTCGGTGTCGAGGTCCTTGAGGATCCGGACGACGCCCGAGGACTGCGTGCCGGCTCCGTACGAGGAGACGGCCATCCAGTCCATGGTGATCGGGGTGGACAGCGCGCGCGCCAGGTCCGCCATCACCATCACCGCGCCCTTGAGCACGCCGACGATGAGCAGGTCCTTGCCCGCGTACTCCGCGTCGATCTTCGCGGCCAGCTCGACGAGCTTCGCGTCGATCTCTTCCTTGGTGAGGAGCACCGACTGAAGGTCGGTGCCCATGTCCTTCTCGTTCACCCGCGTCTCTTTCTTTGCCTTCCGGACCCGGGCTGTTCCCCGGGCCGGACCGGCCGTCTCGCCTGCACTTCAGCCGCTTGCGCTTCAGCTCTGCCGAATCACCAGTCTGCCACCCTGCCGCAGCGCTTCGATGCGGCCGGGCAGGTTGATGGCCCCCTGGCCGCGCCAGCCGGTGATGAGCCGGTCGACCTCCTCGATGTGGCGGGCGAAGAGCGAACCGGCCGGGGATCCGGCGTCGATCACGGCTCGGCGCAGCACCCGGCGGCGCACCGCGGGCGGCAGGACGGAGAGCTTGGCGCACTCCAGGCGTCCGTCGTCGTCGCGCACCGAGCGGTCGGCCTCGGCCGCCCAGGTGTCGAGGGCGTCGGCATCGTCGCGGGAGAGCTGCGCCGTACGGGCGAGGGCTTCGACCACGCCTTTGCCCAGCGCCTTCTCCAGAGCGGGCAGACCCTCGTGGCGCAGCCGGGAGCGGGTGTAGGCGGGGTCGACGTTGTGGGGGTCGTCCCAGACGGGGATCGACTGGACCAGGCAGGCCTTTCGGGCGGTCTGCCGGTCGAGCTGGAGGAAGGGCCGGCGGTAGCGGCCCGCGGGGCCCGACGCTGCGGCCATTCCGGAGAGCGACCGGATGCCGGATCCACGGGCGAGGCCGAGGAGGACGGTCTCGGCCTGGTCGTCGCGGGTGTGGCCGAGGAGGACGGCGGCGGCGCCGTGGCGCTCTGCGGCGTCGTCCAGTGCGGCGTAGCGGGCTTCACGGGCGGCGGCTTCGGGCCCGCCGTCGCGGCCGACGTGGACGGCGACGGCCTCGACCGGGTCGAGCTGCATCTCGGCGAGGCGGGTGACGACCTCGGTGGCGCGGAGCCCGGAGCCCGGCTGGAGGTTGTGGTCGACGGTGATGCCCCCGGCCCTGACGGGCAGCTTGCGCGACTCGAAGGCGAGGGCGGAGGCGAGCGCCATCGAATCGGCGCCCCCGGAGCATGCGACGAGCACCAGCGGGGTATCGGGCCGTTCGGGAAGGGCGGCCCGTCGCGGACCGGCTCCGGCTTCCGCGAACTCGGTACGGCCGGCCTGTTCGATGTGGCGGTTGTAGTCGGTGACGACGTCGTGGAGTACGCGGCGGACCGCCAGGCGTATCGCCGCGACCGCAGGATGGGGACCCATGTCCGGTGCCCTTCGGTGAGGTTCTGGGAGGGTGCCTCGGAGTGCCGGGACGAAGGATCCCGTTACTCAGAGTGCGTCGATGGTGACAGAGCCAAGCTGTCCATCGAGCATTGCACGCCTTCCCATGCCCCTATGGTCCCTCGGATGGGTGATTGGAGGGGCAATCCGGTGCCATCCGGCGGGCCATGATCACGAATCTGCCTTACGGTGCACTCTCGCGACCCAGTCCGCCGGCTTGGCGATCTCCGCCTTGGTGGGGAGGGTGTTGGGCGAGGTCCAGACGCGATTGAAACCGTCCATACCGACCTCGTCGACCACGGCCCGGACGAACTTCTCGCCGTCGCGGTACTGCCGCAGCTTGGCGTCGAGGCCCAGGAGCTTGCGCAGCGCCAGGTCCAGACGGCTCGCACCGCGCGCCCTGCGCTGCTGGAACTTCTCCCGGATCTCCGCGACGGAACCCACCACTTCGGGTCCCACCCCGTCCATCACGAAGTCCGCGTGGCCTTCGAGCAGGGACATCACCGCGGTGAGGCGACCGAGGATCTCGCGCTGGGCGGGCGTCTGGACGATCTCGACGAGGCTGCGCCCGCCGTCGTCCTCCCCCTGCTCGCCCTCGGGGCGGCTGCTGCCCGAGAAGGACTGGGCGGCCTCACGGAGGCGCTCCAGAACGGTCATCGGATCGATGTCGGTCTCGTCGAGGAACGACTGGATTTCGCCCTGCAGATGATCGCGGAGCCAGGGCACCCCGGTGAACTGGGTGCGGTGGGTCTCCTCGTGGAGAGCCACCCAGAGCCTGAAGTCGTGCGGGTCGACATCGAGTTCGCGTTCGACGTGGACGATGTTGGGGGCCACGAGCAGCAGCCTGCCGCCGCCCTTGGTGGCGGCGGGCAGCTCGCGGGTGGCGGGCGCGAAGGTCTCGTACTGGCCCAGCACCCGGGAGGCGAGGAAGGACAGCAGCATGCCGAGTTCGACACCGGTCACCTTGCCGCCGACCGCGCCGAGCACGGCACCGCCGGGGCCGTTGCCACGCCTTTCCTGCATCTTCCCCAGCAGGGGACGCAGCAGTTCACGGAAGCCGGCGACGTTGGCCCTGATCCAGCCCGCCCGGTCGACGACCAGGACCGGGGTGTCCTCGGGTTCGTGCCCCTCCGGGATCATCCGGGTGAACGAACGGACGTGCTCCTCCGACGCCTTGGCATGTCGGCGGAGTTCCGCGACGACGGCGCGGGCCTCCTCGCGACTGATCTCGGGACCCGGCCGTACAAGCCGGGTCGCGGTCGCGACCGCGAGATTCCAGTCGACCATCTCGGCACCACCGATGCTCGTCATGCGTCAACCGTACGTGAGACGGCCCCCCGGTGGTGGGGTGTCAGCCGCTCATCGGGTGCCTTTGGTGAGGGTGGTGGCAAGGGCGTCGAGAGAGGATTCCGCCTCGCGCGGGGATGTGGTGCCCGATGCCAGGAAGGCGAAGGCGAGCAGCCTGCCCTGTGCGTCGACCGCGGTTCCCGCGAGGGCGTTCACCCCCGTGAGCGTGCCCGTCTTGGCCCGGATCAGGCCGGTGCCGCGGGAGGTCGCGGGGTAGCGGCTGCCGAGCGTTCCGGTGAAGCCGGCGACCGGCAGACCGGTGAGGGCGGGCCTGAGTTCGGGGTGCTCCGGGTCGGCGGCGAGGGCCACCAGGGCCGCGAGCAGGCCGGCCGTCACCTTGTCACCGCGGTTCAGGCCGCTGCCGTCGGCGAGATTCGCGCCGGCCAGCGGCAGGCCCAGTTTCTTCAGCCGGTCGGTGACGGCCCGCCTGCCTCCGGCGAAGGATGCCGGCCGGCCCGCCTTGAGAGCGGTCTGGCGGACGAGGGCCTCGGCGATGTCGTTGTCGCTGTTGGTCAGCGCCCGTTCGACGAGGGCGGAGAGCGGCTCCGAGAGGTGTGTGGCCACGGTCCTGGACCCGGATCCGGCCCGCCCGGAGGAGGGGGCGGACCCCGTGGCGACACCGGCCTCGTCGAGCAGGTCCGCGAAGGTGCGGGCGGCGTCACCGGCCGGGTCGCCGGTACGGGGGGCGGGGCCGCGGTCGCTGCCGTCGAGCCGGCCCTCGTCGACCATGAGCGCGCTGACGGGCGCGATGTTCTCGTTGGGGCCGATGGGGTGCAGAGCGGGGCCCGAGTAGCGGGACGTGTCGTACTTCAGCTCGACGGCCGTGGTGCCGCCGTCACGCAGGGCGTGCGCGGTGTCGGCGGCAAGGTCGCGCAGCGCGGCCTCGTCGAGGGTGGGGTCGCCGCCGCCGACGAGGGTGACCGTGCGGGAGTCCGCGGACACCCGGACCGTCGTCGCGATGCGGTGGCCCGGCCCGAGGGCGGAGAGCGCGGCGACGGTGGAAGCGATCTTCACGGTGGAGGCGGGGGTCATGGGGGTGGCCGCGCCGCGCGCGTACAGCTGCTCGCCGGTGGCCGTGTCGACGACGACCGCGGTGCGCACGGTGCCGAGCGCGGGCGCGTTCAGAAGGGGCGTGAGGGCGGCCTTCAGACCGCTCGCGCCCGCCGGGGCCGTCAGCCCGGCCGTGGCCCCCAGGGAGGCGAGTACGGCAACGGCGCTGGGTGCGGGCTCCGGCGCGGTGGGCTCGGCCCGCCCGTGATGTGCGCCACCTGCGCGCTCCTGGGCGACCGCCCGGTCCTGCTCGGCCTTACGCTGACCGGAGTCCCAGGGACCGGCGGCCAGCACGGCACCGGCGGCGACCACCAGGCCGAGCACCGCGGAGCCTGCGACGAACCGCCATTCGTTCGGCCCGTTCCCGCGCTTCACGTACTTCGAGTCTTTCCACTTGTCCCACCTGTTCAACGGTTCGTTCGACGGTCTTTCCACCGGCTCGGCCACCGTTGACCAGCCCCTTTCGCGAGCACTCGTCTGCGTGAGGGACACTTAACCACCAGTCGTATGTGTTGATCATGGAGGAGCCACCCGTGGAGTTCGACGTCGTTATCGAGATCCCGAAGGGTTCGCGGAACAAGTACGAGGTGGATCACGAGACCGGCCGGATCCGCCTGGACCGTCGACTCTTCACCTCGACCAGCTACCCGGCGGACTACGGTTTCGTCGAGAACACCCTCGGCGAGGACGGCGACCCGCTGGACGCGCTGGTCATCCTGGAGGAGCCGACCTTCCCGGGCTGCCTCATCAAGTGCCGCGCGATCGGCATGTTCCGGATGACCGACGAGGCCGGCGGCGACGACAAGCTGCTGTGCGTCCCGGCGTCCGACCCCCGGGTGGAGCACCTGCGCGACATCCACCACGTGTCGGAGTTCGACCGCCTGGAGATCCAGCACTTCTTCGAGGTCTACAAGGACCTTGAGCCCGGCAAGTCCGTCGAGGGCGCCGACTGGGTCGGCCGCACCGAGGCCGAGGCCGAGATCGAGGCCTCCTACAAGCGCCTCGAGGCGCAGGGCGGCGCGCACTGACGTGATCCTTCCGGTTCCGCTTCCGGGCGGAGCCGAACGGATCGCGGCGCATCGGGCCGATCGGCCCAGCTGACCGTACGAGGAATGGGCGGCGCACCTTTCACCGGTGCGCCGCCCTTTCACGTGACGGCCCATGTCCGTGCCCATACTGGGCAGAAGCGCAGCCGGGGACACGCGCAGCCGAGGAGGAACGAGGTCGAGTGGTGGCGGAACAGGGCGGTCCGGAGGACCAGAAGCCCCAGTCCGACGAGGCGCACAGCGCCTTCGTCCCACCTGCCGGGGTGGAGCAGCCATCGCCCCCGTCGGAGGACGACCACCCCACATCGGAATTCGCCCTTCCGGCCGGTCTGCACACCGATCCGTCGGCGCCCCAGGGAACGGGCCAGGGTTCCGGTTCCGGCCAGGGCGGGAGCGCGGCCGCCGAGGCCCTGAGCTCCGCCTTCGTCCCGCCGAGCGGGTACAACGCGCAGCATCAGCCGCCCGCCTTCACTCCGGCGCACGGCATTCCCATGGTCCGGCTGACCAAGGAAGCCCCTTGGCAGGACCGGATGCGCACGATGCTGCGGATGCCCGTGACCGAGCGTCCGGCACCCGAGAGCGTGCAGAGGACCGACGATTCGGGGCCCGCGGTCCCCCGAGTGCTCGACCTGACGCTGCGTATCGGGGAGCTGCTGCTCGCGGGCGGCGAGGGTGCCGAGGACGTCGAGGCGGCCATGTTCGCGGTGACGCGCTCGTACGGTCTCGACCGGTGCGAGCCGACGGTCACCTTCACCCTGCTGTCCATCTCGCACCAGCCGTCTCTGGTCGAGGACCCCGTGACGGCGAGCCGTACCGTACGCCGCCGGGGTACCGACTACACCCGGCTGGCCGCCGTCTTCCAGCTGATCGACGACATCACCACCACGGAACACGTCGAGGTCTCGCTGGAGGAGGCCTACCGGCGCCTCGCCGAGATCCGCCGTAACCGGCACCCGTACTCGGGCTGGGTGCTGACAGCCTCGGCCGGCCTGCTCGCCGGTTCGGCATCGGTGCTGGTCGGCGGTGGTGTGCTGGTCTTCATCGTGGCAGCGGCCGGCGCGATGCTCGGGGACCGGCTGGCCTGGCTCTGCGCCGGCCGCGGGCTGCCCGAGTTCTACCAGTTCATGGCCGCCGCCATGCCGCCCGCCGCGATGGGTATCGCGCTGACCCTCACCCATTCGACCGATGTCCGCCCGTCCGCGGTGATCACCGGTGGGCTGTTCGCACTGCTCCCGGGGCGCGCCCTGGTGGCGGGAGTGCAGGACGGCCTGACCGGCTACTACATCACCGCGGGTGCCCGGCTGCTCGAAGTCATGTACTTCTTCATCGGCATCGTCGCCGGTGTGTTGCTGATGCTCTATCTGGGTGTCCAGCTCGGTGCCGAGCTGAACCCGGAAGCACAGTTCGTGCCCAACGACCGGCCGGTGCTGCAGATCCTGGCCTCGATGGCCCTCAGCCTGGCCTTCGCCATCCTGCTCCAGCAGGAGCGGTCGACCGTGCTCGCCGTGACCCTCAACGGTGGCGTGGCCTGGATCATCTACGGGGCGATGGCCCGTACCGGCGGCATCTCACCGGTGGCGGCGACGGCGGTGGCGGCCGGTCTGGTGGGGCTGTTCGGCCAGTTGTTCTCCCGCTACCGGTACACGTCGTCGCTGCCGTTCATCACTGCGGCGATCGGCCCGCTGCTGCCGGGCTCCGCGACGTACTTCGGTCTGCTGGGTGTGGCCCAGAACGAGCTGGACACCGGCCTCGCCTCGCTCTCCACCGCGGTGGCGACGGCGCTGGCCATCGCCATCGGGGTGAATCTCGGGGGCGAGATCTCCCGGCTGTTCATGCGGGTACCGGGAGCGGTCGAGGGCCCGACCCGCCGGGCGGCCAAGCGGACCCGCGGCTTCTGACACGCGAACGGCGCCCGTCCCGTAGCGGGATCAGGGCGCCGTGTGCCTCGCCGGACGCACGGTTCAGCGCCTGGCGTGCCGCCCGCGCTGGCCGGAAGCGCCACCCTGCCCGTTGCCCTGTCCGTTGCCCGGACCGTTGTCGTACGGACCAGCACCCGGGCCACCGTTGTACGGACCGTTGCCCGGGCCGCTGTACGGACCCGCACCGGGGCCGCCGTTGTAGGGGCCGCTGTCCGGTCCGCCGTACGGACCGTTGTCGTAAGGGCCCGCGCCGGGGCCGTCACCGGAGGGGCCCCGGCCCTCGCCCCGGTCCTCGCGCCGGGCCTCCGCCGCGGCCTCCTTCTTGGACCTGCTGCGGGCGCGCAGGAACTCGATCGCGATCGGCACCACCGAGATCAGCACGATCAGGATGAGGATCAGCTCGATGTGCTCGTGCACGAAGTCGATCTTGCCGAGGGCGGCGCCGAGCACCGTGACCCCGACGCCCCAGAGGATGCCGCCGATGATGTTGAACGTGATGAACGAGCGGTAGTTCATCCGGCTCACACCGGCGATGATCGGCGTGAAGGTCCGGACGACGGGGACGAAGCGGGCCAGCACCAGCGACTTCGGTCCGTACTTCTCGAAGAACTCGTGGGCCTTCTCCACGTTCTCCTGTTTGAAGAGACGGGAGTCCGGGCGCCTGAAGAGGGCCGGACCCACCTTGCGGCCGAAGAGGTAGCCGACCTGGTCCCCGATGATCGCCGCCAGGGCGACCAGGGTGCAGACCAGCCAGAGCGGGTACTTCAGGTCGCCGGTGGTCACCAGCAGACCCGTGGTGAACAGCAGGGAGTCACCCGGCAGGAAGAAGCCGATCAGCAGCCCGGACTCGGCGAAGACGATGAGCAGGAGGCCGGGAAGCCCGAACGTGTTGAGCAGGTAATCCGGGTCCAGCCAGCTCGGGCCGAGCGCAAGCGTATTCAAGGGTCCGGGCTCCAGGATCGATCGATGGCGGCTGCGTGGCCGTTCCAAAGCTACCAACGCTGCGGGGCGCCTCTGGGTTCCAGTGGCGTAAGCAGGGATGCGTGCGGTACGAATCGGGGCAAAGCTGTCCTATGGAGGTGCCACCCCATGGGCATTGAGGACTACGGCGGCGGACAGGCGGCTCGGGCGGACGTGCTCGTCGTCACTACGAATGACGTACCCGGCTACCAGGTGACGCAAGTCATCGGCGAGGTCTTCGGACTCACCGTCCGCTCCCGCCATCTCGGCAGCCAGATCGGCGCGGGGCTGAAGTCGATGATCGGCGGCGAGCTGAAAGGGCTGACCAAGACCCTGGTCGAGACCCGCAACCAGGCGATGGAACGGCTCGTCGAGCAGGCGAAGGCACGCGGCGCCAACGCGGTGCTGATGATGCGCTTCGACGTGAGCGAGGCGGCCGACGTGGGCACGGAGGTCTGCGCCTACGGAACCGCGGCCGTGATCAGCGAAACCTGACCGGCCGCCCCGCACTCCCCCGACCTGCTTCCCGGAGGTTCCCGCATGCCCACGTCGGTCAACGTCGCCGTCGTCTACTACTCCTCGACCGGCACCGTCGCCGCGATCGCCAAGGCCATCGCGAAGGACGCCGAGAACGCCGGCGCCGAGGTACGGCTGCGCAGAGCCGCCGAGCTCGCCCCGCAGGCCGCCGTCGACTCCAACCCGGCGTGGGCCGCGAACGCCAAGGCGACGGCGGACATCCCCGAGGTCTCTCCGGACGACATGGTCTGGGCGGACGCGGTGATCCTCGGCACACCCACCCGGTACGGCAACGTCACCGCCCAGCTCAAGCAGTTCCTCGACACCCTGGGCGGCCTCTGGCAGGCGGGAAAGCTCGCCGACAAGGTCTACAGCGGCTTCACCTCCACCAGTACGACCCACGGAGGCCAGGAGTCCACGCTGCTGGCGCTCTACAACACGGTCCACCACTTCGGCGGCATCCTCGTCACCCCCGGCTACACGGACCCGTCGAAATTCGTCGACGGCAATCCGTACGGCACCTCGCACGTCGCGGGGCAGGGCGACATCCCGGTCGGTGAGCAGACCCTGACCGCGGCCAGGGTCCAGGCCGAACGCGTCGTGAAGTTCACCCGTGCCATCAAGGCCGGACTCGCGGCCGAGAACTGAGAGGGATTTCCGCAGATGGCTCTCCACAAGGGTTCCCACGGCAAGGCCCCGTCCGACGAGCAGCGCAGACTCGCCCTCAACCCCTTCTTCGGGGAGGCGGACCCGACCGCACCGATGGCCACCGCGCCGCCCACGCACCAGCTGCCTGACGGTCCGCTGCCGCCTTCGACCGCCTACCGGCTCGTCCACGACGAGCTGATGCTCGACGGCAACTCACGGCTGAACCTCGCCACGTTCGTCACCACCTGGATGGAGCCCCAGGCCGATGTGCTGATGGGCGAGTGCCGCGACAAGAACATGATCGACAAGGACGAGTACCCCCGCACCGCCGAACTGGAACGGCGCTGTGTGGCGATGCTCGCCAATCTCTGGCACGCCCCGGATCCGGAGACCGCCGTCGGCTGCTCGACCACCGGTTCCAGCGAGGCCTGCATGCTGGCCGGGATGGCGCTCAAGCGGCGCTGGGCAGCAAGGAACAAGGACCGCTATCCCGCGACCGCACGCCCCAATCTGGTGATGGGCGTCAATGTGCAGGTCTGCTGGGACAAATTCTGTACGTTCTGGGAGGTCGAGCCCCGCCAGGTCCCCATGGACGGCGAGCGCTTCCATCTGGACCCGCAGGCGGCCGCCGATCTCTGCGACGAGAACACCATCGGCGTGGTCGGCATCCTCGGCTCGACGTTCGACGGTTCGTACGAGCCGATCGCCGAACTCTGCGCCGCGCTGGACGATCTCCAGGAGCGCACCGGGCTCGACATCCCCGTCCATGTGGACGGGGCCTCGGGCGGGATGGTGGCCCCCTTCCTCGACGAGGACCTGGTGTGGGACTTCCGGCTGCCCCGGGTCTCCTCGATCAACACCTCCGGGCACAAATACGGCCTGGTCTACCCAGGGGTCGGCTGGGCCCTGTGGCGCTCGCCGACCGAACTGCCCGAGGACCTCGTCTTCCGGGTCAACTACCTGGGCGGCGACATGCCGACGTTCGCCCTGAACTTCTCCCGGCCCGGCGCGCAGGTGGTGGCGCAGTACTACTCGTTCCTGCGGCTGGGCCGGGAGGGATACCGGGCGGTTCAGCAGGCGTCCCGGGATGTGGCACGCGGGCTGGCCGAGGAGTTCGAGGCGCTGGGCGACTTCCGGCTCCTCACCCGGGGCGACGAACTTCCTGTGTTCGCCCTGACGACGGAGTCCGACGTGGAAGCGTACGACGTCTTCGACGTGTCGAGACGGCTGCGTGAGCACGGCTGGCTGGTGCCCGCGTACACCTTCCCCGCCAACCGCCAGGACCTGTCGGTACTGCGGGTGGTGTGCCGCAACGGATTCTCCTCGGACCTCGCGGAGCTGCTCATCGAGGACATGCGCAGACTCCTTCCCGAACTACGCAGCCAGTCGGGCCCGTTGAGCCGCAAGCACGGACCGCAGACCGGTTTCCACCACTGAGGACTGCGCAGGTCAGCGACTGAGCCGGGCGAACTTCCGTACGGCCAGCGGGAAGAACAGGGCCGTCAGAGCCACCGGCCAGGCCACCGCGAGCAGTTCGGCGTGTTCGGCAGCCCAGGATCCCCCGGCCCCGCCCGGGTTGCCGAACAGGTCGCGCACGGCCGTCGCCGTGGCCGACATCGGGTTCCACTCGACGGCCGCGCCCAGCCAGCCCGGCATCGACTCCGGCGACGCGAAGACGTTGGAGAGGAAACCGATCGGCCAGACCAGGATCTGCACCGCCTGCACCATCTCCGGTTTCCCCGCGACCATCGCCAGGTGGATGCCGATCCACAGCATCGCGAACCGCAGGAGCAGCAGCAGCCCCACCGCTCCCAGTGCGGCGGCCGGCCCGTTGTGCCAGCGCCAGCCGACCGCGTATCCCACACCGATCATCACGGCGAGCGCGGCCACCGACTGGAGCATGTCCGCGACGCTCCGTCCGACCAGGATCGTGCCGGAGACCATCGGCATGGAACGGAACCGGTCGACGACCCCCTTGTTGAGGTCCTGGGTGACGGCGAGCATCGTCCCCTCCAGGCCGAAGGCCATGGTGAGCGCGAGCATGCCGGGCACCAGGAACTCGGTGTTGTCCCCGTTGACGCCCTGGCCTCCACCGACCAGGTAGTTGAACATCAGGAGCAGCATCACCGGGAAGACCAGGCCGACGACCATCTGCACCGGCTGCCGTGCCCAGTGCGCCAGTTCGCGCCGGGTCATCGTCCAGGAGTCGGCCAGCGCCCAGCCGATGCCACCCGCTCCCGCCGCTGCCGTACTCATACCGCCACCGCCGCTTCCGTTGCCATGTGCACCGCTTCGTCCGTCCCGGTCAGGGACAGGAACACCTCGTCCAGCGTGGGGCGGCGCACCGCGATGTCCTCCGCCTCGATGCCCGCCCCCTCCAGTGCCCGTACCGTCCGGGCCAGGGTCGCCATCCGGTCCGGAGCCGGGGCGCTGAGCAGCCGCCGGTCCGCGTCCACGCTCACGCCCTCGCCCAGGAGTCGCGCGGCGGCACCGAGCCGGGCCGCGTCGTGGACGACCACATCGATGCGGTCGCCGCCGACCATCGCCTTGAGCTGGTCGGCCGTCCCTTCCGCGATGGCCCTGCCCTTGTCGATCACCGAGATCCGGTCCGCCAGCTGGTCCGCCTCCTCCAGGTACTGCGTCGTCAGCAGTACGGTCGTGCCGCCCGCGGCCAGTGAGCGCACGGCACTCCACACCTCGGTCCGGCCGCGCGGGTCGAGTCCGGTCGTGGGCTCGTCCAGGAAGAGCACCTCCGGATCCGTGATCAGCGACGCGGCCAGGTCGAGGCGGCGGCGCATTCCTCCGCTGAACTGCTTGACCGCCTTGCGTCCGGTGTCCGCGAGCCCGAACCGCTCGAGGAGCTCGTCGGCCCGCACGCCCGCGCGGCGTGCGCCCAGGTGGTAGAGCCGGCCGAACATCTCCAGGTTCTGCCGGCCGCCCAGCTCCTCGTCGACAGCCGCGTTCTGCCCGAGCAGCCCGATCCTCCGGCGGATCTCGGCGGCCTTGTCCCGCACGTCGAACCCCGCCACCTCGGCCCGGCCCTCATCGGGCCTCAGCAGGGTCGACAGGATGCGTACGGCGGTGGTCTTGCCCGCCCCGTTGGGGCCGAGCACTCCGTGCACGGCGCCCCTGCGGACGATGAGGTCCAGTCCGTCCAGGGCCTGCTTGGCCCCGTACCGCTTGTGAAGTCCTTCGACGACGATCGCGTCGCTCACGATCCCACCAGCCCTCCGGATCACGTAGTCAAACTTGACTAGCTCGTCGAAGGTAAGCCATCCGGCAGCATTCGTCAAACTTGACTAGACGGCGTCGCCCGGATCAGGGATCCCTGTCGCGAACGGGTTCTCCTGACCCTCGGACAGCACCCCGACGAAGGGTTCCCCCTCACCCGCGAAGGTGTACGCCCCGCCCTCGATCCGCTCGATCAGACCGCGGGTCCACTCGGCACCCGCGTCCGCCGAGTGGACCCACATACGCATGATCTCGCCGATGTGCCCGAGCGACTCGGGGCCGTCCGACGGCGTGTAGTACTCCGTGACCGAGGCCCGCCAGCCTTCGATGGCGGCGATGCGCTCACGGAGCAGGGCCACCGCCTCGGACCGCTCGAGGTCGACGATGAAGCCGATGCCCGCCGAGAGCACGTCCATGTTCTGGTCGTACGAAGTGAGCGACGCGCGCAGCAGGGAAAGGAACTCCTCGGTGCCCCGCTCGGTGATCTCGTACTCGGTACGGGGCGGGCCGCCGGCCGTGGAGGGGGCGGTCTCGTGCGCGAGGAGCAGGCCCTGCTTCGCCATCTGCTTCAGCGCGTGGTAGATCGAGCCCGGCTTGGCACTGGACCACTCGTGCGCGCCCCAGTACTCGAGGTCGTTGCGGACCTGATAGCCGTGCGCGCGGCCGTGCTGACGTACGGCACCGAGGACCAGCAGCCGGATCGCGGACATACCACCCACCCCTTGTATTCAACTTTGACTAGGGTAGCCCGCTTCCTCCGCGACCAGCTGGAGGGCGCTCCTGCCGTCCAGCGATTCGCGGATGATGTCGGCGTGCCCCGCATGGCGTGCGGTCTCCTCGACGAGATGGACCAGCAGCCAGCGCATGGAGCAGCGCTCGTCCTTCGGGTACCAGGGCGCCTCGGGGAGCGGGAAGGTGTCGTTCATGCTGTCGACCCCGTGGATGAAGGCCTCGGTCTCCGCGGCGACCTCCGCCCAGAACGCGACCACCTGGGGAACCGTCTCGTCACCGACGAGGCGGAAACTGTCGGCCCAGGTCTCCGCGTCGCGCTGCCTCTCGTTCGGCAGCTGCTGGGCCATCCGCAGCCAGTTCAGCTCCGTCTCGGCCACGTGCTTGACCAGCCCGGACAGGGAGAGCTCACTGGCGCTGGGCCGACTTGCCGCCTGCTCCTCGGTGAGCCCCAGCACGGAGCGCCGGATAGCACCGCGCTGCGCCTCGACGAAGGCCAGGAGCGCACCGCGCTCGTCGCCGGGGGCCTCTGAGGGAACATGGGTGACCATGATGCCTGCCTTCGGTGGTACGTGACGGTATTGCCTACCCTCTCAACGTACGGACCCATCAGGCCGGCCTCCGCCCCCAACCCGCGGGTGTCAGAAAGGAAAAGCCGTTCGCCCGTGCTGGATCGAGATCCACCTCTGGGTGGTGAAGGCCTCCACCGCGGCCTCCCCGTTCAGCCGCCCCATGCCGGACATCTTCTCGCAGCCGAACGCGACCAGCGGATCATCCTGCACGGTGGCGTCGTTGACATGGAACATCCCGCTCCTGATGCGCCGGGCGAACCGCACCCCGCGCTCCGCGTCCGCCGTGTGCACCGCGCCGCTCAGCGCGTAGGGGCTGTCGTTGACGATCCGTACGGCCTCGTCCTCGCCGTCGAACGGCACGATAAGTGCGACCGGGCCGAATATCTCCTGCTCGAGCAGCGGCGAGTCGTCCGGCAGGCCGGACAGCACGGTGGGCTCGACGAGACTGCCGCGGGTACGGCCCCGTACGAGCGCGGTCGCTCCCGCCGCGATCGCCTCGTCGACCAGCGTCCTGAGCGCGTCGGCCTGGAACTCACTGATGACCGGACCTATCCGGGTGTCCGGGTCGTGCGGGTCGCCTGTCGTGAGCGCGGCGACCGCCGCGGTGAACCGCTCGGTGAACTCCGCCTCGACCGACCGGTCGACCAGGATGCGGTTGGCGGCCATGCTGACCTGCCCCTGGTACAGGAAGCGGCTGAAGACGGCCGCCCGGACCGCGTGGTCGACGTCCGCGTCCTCCAGCACCACCAGGGCGCTGTTGCCGCTCAGTTCGAGGATGGTCTTCTTGAAGAGCCCGGCGGCGGTGGCCGCGACATGGCGCCCCACCCGGTCCGAGCCGGAGAACGAGATCACCTTGGGTACGGGGTGCTCGATGAACGCGTCGCCGATCTCCGCACTGTCGGTGATCACGACGTTGAGCAGCCCGCCCGGCAGCCCGGCGTCCTCGAAGATCTTGGCGACCAGTCCTCCGCCGACGATCGGGGCGTTCTGGTGGGGCTTCACCACCACCGCGTTGCCGAGCGCGAGAGCGGGGGCGACCGTCTTCATCGTCACCAGGAAGGGGAAATTGAAGGCACTGATCACGCCTATGACACCGACGGGCAGCCGGTAGACCCGGTTCTCCTTGCTGTCGGCGACCGAGGGCAGCAGCCTCGCCGAGGGGCGGAGCGTCTGCCGGACCGCCTCGCGCAGGAACTCATGGGCTGCATCGACCTCGTACTCGGCCTTGAACCGCGTGCCGCCGAGCTCGTCGATGATCGCCTCGACGATGTCGTTGCGGCGCTCGCCCACCAGGCGTACGGCGTTTTCGAGAACGGCCCTGCGGTCGTACGCCATGGCCGCCGCCCACTCGGTCTGGGCGCGCTCGGCAGCCCGGTAGGCCCGGTCGACCTCCGCCGCGGTGGCCACCGTGATGGCACCGAGCTTTTCGCCGTTGTAAGGATTGAAATCAATGATGTCCCACGAGCCGCTTCCGGTCAGCCACTCGCCGTCGATGTACTGGTGGGCCAGTTCATTGAAGAAGGACATGCAATCCCTTACTGCAGGCGCAGACTCCTGTCGGTAGCTCATCGTACGTGCGAATCACGTCAGTTGAAGGAGTCCGCGAAGGAGATCCCGACTCTCTTCGGGCCCCGGGCTCTCCTCGTGGAGCCGGGCCATGGCCTTTTCGTACTGGGCGACTTCCTCGGCCTTGTCCAGATAGAGCGCACTTGTCAGCTGCTCCAAGTAGACAATGTCCGACAGATCGGATTCCGGAAAGCTCAGCATGGTGAATGCGCCGCTCTCGCCCGCATGGCCTCCGAAACTGAAAGGCATCACCTGGAGCGTGATGTTCGGCTGTTCCGACATGTCGATCAGATGCCGCAACTGGGCACGCATCACGTCGCGCTCCCCGTAAGGACGGCGCAGCGCCGCCTCGTCGAGCACGGCGTGGAAGCGGGGCGCCCGCTCGGAGACGAGTGCCTTCTGACGCGCCAGCCGCAGCGCGACCCGGCGGTCGATCTCCGCCGCGGGAGCGCCGCGCATGCCGCGCGTGACGACGGCGTGGGCGTACGCCTCGGTCTGCAACAGGCCGTGGACGAACTGGACTTCGTAGATCCGGATGAGCGAGGCCGCCCCCTCCAGACCGATATACGTCTGGAACCAGCCGGGCAGCACATCTCCGTAACTGTGCCACCAGCCCGCCACGTTGGCCTCACGGGCCAGGCCGAGGAGGGAGTCCCGCTCCGCCTCGTCCGTGACTCCGTACAGCGTGAGCAGGTCCTCGACGTCCCTGGCCTTGAAGCTCACCCGTCCCAACTCCATGCGGCTGATCTTCGATTCGGAGGCGCGGATGGAGTAGCCGGCCGCCTCACGGGTGATGCCGCGCGACTCGCGCAGGCGCCTGAGCTGTGAGCCCAGCAGGATGCGCCGCACCACAGATCCACTCGACTCGCCTGCCGGCACTGGTCCAACCCTCCCCATCGCTTCCCGGACTCCGGGGTCCCCCCGAACCCCGGAGCCGGATTCTGCCACCAAAACGCTTCAGCCCGTACTCATTCGATTACGGAAATGGCAAGAGTTCCGGAAAGCTCCGAAACTTGATGCCGGAAGAAATGAGTCAGAACCGGCACGCTACCGGGCAGGTCCGGCGCGTGCACGTGCATCTGCCCTTGCATCTGCCGTGCGCATTCGGAACCATGGTCCTCGCGCACCTGCGTGCTCGTTCGTGTTGTGCCGCTGTACCCCGCAGTACCGCTGCAACCAGCAGTGCCGCTACAGCCGCGAATCCCGGGAGTGCCTCGCATGGGGACGAATGGATCGACGATGCTCGAGCCGTTACGGCAGGGGCTTCCACCCATCGACCCCTCGGCGGTCGCGGGCTCGGCCTCCTGCGCGCTGCCGGCCCGGTTCGAGGCGGTGGGCGGCGCGAGGAAGTTCACCCGTACGACTCTGACTTCGTGGGATCTCGGCGACCGCTTCGACGATGTCGCCCTGGTCGTCTCCGAACTGGTCACCAACGCGCTGCGGCACGCCCTTCCCGCCGACCTCGCGTGTGAGCGCCAGGACACGTCCGTGCGGCTGCATCTCATGCGCTGGACCTCACGACTGGTGTGCGCGGTGCGCGATCCCAGCGACAAGAGCCCGGTGGCGGGCGAGGCCGCCGACTCGGCCGAATCGGGCCGGGGTCTCTTCCTGGTGGAGTCGTTCAGCGACGGCTGGGGCTGGCACCCCTCCCCCGTACTGGGCGGCGAGCAGCAGACGGCCGGCGCGCACCGCGGCAAGGTGGTCTGGGCACTGTTCCGCCTGTCGGACAGGACCGCGGCGGAGGGTGCGGCTCCGGAGTGCCCACTCCTCGGCAGCGCGGTACCGGCCGAGGCAATTTCCGACAGCGTGTAGGCAGGGCGGCGCAGCTGGTTCTTTCAGCCGCCCGTCGCCAGATGGTCGAACTCCCCGTCCTTGACGCCCAGCAGCAGCGCCTCTATCTCGGCCGGCGTATAGACGAGGGCGGGCCCGTCGGGGTGGCGCGAGTTGCGCATCGCCACATTCCCGCCGGGCAGTTTCGCGAACTCCACACAGGACCCCTGGGAGTTGCTGTGTCTGCTCTTCTGCCAGACGACTCCGCGAAGCTCTGTGGCCGCCATGCCGTTGTACACGTGGTGCACAGGACGCTCCCCGAGTTGCAAGGTGCAAGTGTCAACTAGCTCGGATCATAGCTGTGTTCATATGCCAATGCATGAGCAGATGCACGTGCACGGGGGGTATGCGCGCGATTACAGCTTTCCCGGCCGGCCGGCGTGCCCCTGCTGAGAGAGAGACGAACGGCACGCCTATTCGGCTCCCTCTTCCGGAAGTTGTTCCGTTCTCCCCTGGTAGCTTGGCGCGGACTTTTGCCCGCGAATCAACAAGGGGGATCTTCACATGGACAGGCTCGTACGTTCCGGCGCAGTCCTCGCCGCAGGCCTCGTCGCCGCTCTCACGCTGACCGCGTGCGGCAGCGGGGACGACAGCGGCAAGGGGAAGGATTCCGGCACCGGATCGGATGCCGGGCAGAGCGCGACACCCGGCACCGGCAGCGAGGACAGCGGCACCCCGGGCGCGGAAGCGGCGGCGCTGGACGGCACGTGGGCGGGTCTGTCCGACGGCAAGGCCGTCGCCCTGTCCGTCGCCTCGGGCAAGGTGGCGCTCGTCGCCGACCAGCACGTCTGCCAGGGCGATGTGAAGGACATGGGCGAGGTGATGCTCGCGCTGACGTGCACCGACGGGAACAAGGACCGCACCATGGGGTCCATCGAGTCCAACGACGGCAAGACGCTCGTCGTCTCCTGGGACGCCGGAGCCAAGGACACCCTGACGAAGACCGATCCCGGCAAGCTGCCGACCGGCCTGCCGGACGTCCCCGCCCCCTGACGCACCGCCGGCCCCGGATTCCGCCGGGCGGCCTTCGGTCGCCCGGTCGGACGTCGCCCGGCCGGCTCTCACACCCTGCGCTTGCCCTTGGGGAGGTCCAGGCCCCGCGCGAACTCCTCCAGGGCGTCGAGCAACATGGCAGCTCCGCTGCGCACGAAGGCGTTGGGCGGGGGCACCGCCTCCGGGTGGCCCTCCGGCCTGTCCCAGCCCGCGAGCACCTGGCGCACCGGTTCCCAGTCCGGCACACGGCGCTCCCGCACCGCCTTCGCGCCCTGTTCGCTGACCCGCCGCAGCGTGGCCGCCAGGTCCGCCGCCCCCGGCACAGGCAAGGCCGTGCCGGGGGGCAGATGGGCCTCCAGCAGCATCGCGACCCGGCCGAACTGCGCGAGCGCGTGCTGGGCCTCGTCGGCCGAGAGGCGTGAGATGCCGCGGTGGCGTACGGGTTCGTGCCGGGCGGTCGCCAGCGCCTCCTGCCACGCGACGCGCGCCTCACGGGTGGCGAGCAGTGCCTTGCGCACATCGGTGTCGGTCCGGGCCTCCGGATCGGCGTACCCGTCGAGGACCGTCGCCGCGTACCGCGCGTCCGTGATCAGCCAGCGGGCGAGCCGGTTGCGCAGCCTCGGGGTCTCCCAGGCCGGGTAGACGGCGTACGAGACCATCGCGAGCATGCCTCCCGCGAGCGTGAGGACCACCCGTTCGGTGACGGTCTGCGACCAGTCCTCCCCCGCCATTCCGAGCAGGAAGACGACATAGGCGGAGACGCAGGCCTGGGCGACCGCGTACCCGCTGCGCATCAGCAGGTACATCAGCCACGCGCACGTCACCGCGAGGACGGCGGCGAGCGTCACGCCCGGTTCGACCGCCTGCACGAGGCCGGTGGCGAGGGCCACGCCGACGACGGTGCCGCCGAACCGGGCGACGGACCGTGAGTAGGTCTGCGAGAAGTCCGGGCGCATCGCCATCACCGCTGCCATCGGAGCCCAGTAGCCGTGCCCGTAGGGCAGTGCGGCGCCCAGCAGGAAGCCGAGGGTGGCGACCGCCGAGAGTCTGACGGCGTGCCGCAGGATCGGCGACTCCCTGCGCAGCTCGCTCCGCATCGCCGTCAGCGCCACCGGGACGAGCCGCAGCAGGCTCTGGCGGCGCCGGGTGTCCGCGGCGTGCCCGGCCGGTTCGCGGGTGCCGGCGCCCTCGGCGATCTCGATGACGTCCGAGAGCAGTGCGTCGAGCCGGTCGGCGGCGCGGCGCGGAGGCCCTGCCAGGATCACCTCGTTGTCGGGGGTCCCGAGAACCCCCAGGTCGGTGGCGGCGAGGTGGACCGGTTCTCCGTGCCGGACCGCGTGGGCCGCCGCGTCCAGTACGGATCCGGCGGCGCCGAGCAGCTCCCGCACCCAGACCCGCTCCAGCCCGTCGCCGGGCACTCCCAGTGCCGGGTCCGCCAGTGAGGCGAGGACCGGCCGCAGCCGTTCGGCGACGCCTCGGGCGCCGTGCAGTTCGACGGGGAGCCGGCGGGCCTCACGGGGGGTGATGGCGGCGGCGCTGCGGGCGGTCATCAGCGGTACGGGGTCGAAGGGCGCGACCGGGTCGTGGCGCAGCCTGCGGGCGTAGTCGGCCTCGGCGGCGAGGGCGTCGGCGAGCGCGTCGCGCTGGGCGCCCCATCTGCGTACCGGGAACAGCACGATCAGGGCCGCCTGGACCAGCCCCCCGAACGCCATCATCGCGGCGTGCGCGGCGGCTTCGGCGACGGAGCCGGGAAGGGTGATCGTGACGAGCATGATCGCGACGTTGGATCCCGCGAGAATGCCGGCCGTGGGGCCCACGGCCCAGGTCATCCCCGCGGCGAACGTCCAGAGCGCCAGCAGGGCCAGGAACACGACGGGCTGGGTGATGCTGACGTAGCCGACGAACGTCGACACGGCCAGGCTGCTGCCGGAGATCAGGGCGAGCACGGGCCGGGGGCGCCAGCTGCGCTCGAAGGTGGCGATCCCCGCCTGGAAGGCCCCGAAGGCGGAACTGGCCGCGATCGCCGGGCCGAAAAAAGCGAGGGACAGCCCGACGACGAGGGCGAGGCCCGCGGCACCGCGAAGAGCGATCAGCGGTTCGAGACGCTGCCGCTCGATGCTCAGCCCCGAGCGAGCGGTCTCCTTCAGCGCCCGGAGCCAGCTCATGAGGGCGAGCCTAACCGCATTCCCCCACAAGCCCGACTTATGCCGCTCGCTCGGCGCTAACTGTCGATTTCCGGCCTTCTGCCGCCCATCCTGGCCCGGTCCGCGGCGGCTGTGCCGTGGGTCCAGCCCTCGGCATCCGTCGCGCCGCGCACCCGGGCGGTGGTCGTCCGCGGGAACATCCGCTCCGCGGCGTCCGTCACCGCGACGTCCCGGGCCGCGAGCACGGGCAGCAGACCACCGCCGGGGACGTCGCCATCCTCCCCCGCCGCTCGGCTGCCGGCGTCGGCCGCCGCCGTGACGCGTGCGGTGTCGTCGGCGAGCCGGCTGCCCAGACGCTGGGCGTACGCCATCAGGAAGGACTGCCGGAAGGTCTTGGTCCGCTTGCGCCCGCCGGCCCTCTGCCCGGCCTCCGCCTTCGTCATCGCGGCCGTGCCCTGCACCAGCAAGGAGGTGAAGAGCAGCTCCACGGCTTCCAGGTCGGGCTCGAAGCCGACGACCGTGGTGAAGCCGAGATCGCTGTTCCACACGGCCCGGCAGCGGTTCGCGGAGGCGACCGAGTCGAGCAGGATCGCCTTCGCGCTCTCGTACGGGGCATCGACCCCGATCCGGCAGGCTCCCGGCGTACCGGAGCCGTGGGTACGGGCGGCGAGCAGGGCCTCGTCGATGCTGTGCCGGGCCATCAGTTCCTGCGCCTTGGTGGTGAGTGCCTCCGCCTCCTCCGGGAAGCCGGTCGCCTCCGCCTTGGCGAGCAGGGCACGGATCCGGGTGAGCATCCGGGGTTCGCCGTGGGCGGGTGGCCGGTGGAGGTCGTCGGCAGCGGTACCGGGCGGCGGGCCCACCGGCTCGATCACCGGCAGCCGCAGGAGGAGGCGGTACAGCTCCAGCAGCCCGGAGGCGTACGTGAAGCGGTCGGGCCGGTTGCGCGGCGCCGGGGCGGGCAGCCCGGCGAGCTGGTCCGCCCAGCGCGGGGGGAGCTGTCCGTAGCGCGCCGTCTCGGCGGTGATCAGCGCGGCGGCGAGCCCGGCCCCGGACTCGTCCAGCTCGCGCCGGACGATCCGTACGACATCGGCGGGCTGCCAGCCGCGCGACCAGGCGCGCCGCAGGAATTCCTCGCCGCGCAGGTGCAGCGCGTCGTCGGCCGACGGATCGGCGGCGAGGAGGGAGGCCCCGGTGTCGAGGCCGGCGTCACCGTCCGAGTAGAGGGCTGCCGCGCATGCCTGGTCGATCACCGATTCCATCAGGTCAGGGTAGGCGGGACGGGGCGGCCGGGGCCGGTCGGGCCGGGCGCCGTGCCTATCGGTGCGCCCCGGGGAGGAGCACGAGCTTTCCGCGTACGTGCCCCGCCTCGCTCAGCTCGTGCGCCCTCGCCGCATCACGGAGCGCGAACGTCTGCGCGACCGGAATCCGCAGTTCGCCGACCGCGGCCAGCGCCGCGTACTCCGCGAGCCGTTCGGCCTCGTCCGGATGGTGCCCGCCGCCCGCGGAGAAGGCCACGCCGTACTGCGCAGCGTCCGCGTCGGCGATGGTGACGATCCGTTCGGCCCTGCCGCCGCGCAGCTCGACCGAGTCCGCCAGCGCGCCCTTGCCCGCGGCGTCGAACACCGCGTCGACTCCCTGCGGCGCCACCGCGCGGACCCGTTCCACGAGCCCGTCCCCGTACTCCACCGGAATCGCGCCGAGCACCCGCAGGTAGTCGTGATTGGCGGGCGATGCCGTCCCGATGACCGTGGCGCCCCGGGACGCGGCCAGCTGGACCCCGGCGGAGCCCACCGCGCCGGCCGCTCCGTGCACCAGCAGGGTGTCGCCCTCGGTCACCGCGAGCTCGTCCAGCACCCGGGCCGCGGTCGCTGTCGCCACCGGCAGGGCCGCGGCCTCCTCCCAGCCCAGCCCCTCCGGCTTGAGCGCGACGGCGTCCGCATCGGCCAGGGCGTGGGCGGCGTACGCGCCGGTGGCGCTCCGGCCGAGGACCTCGTCACCGGCCGAGAACCCCGTGACGCCCTCACCCGTCTCGTCGACGACTCCGGCGAACTCACTGCCGGGTGTGGCGGGCAGCGGGGTGGGGAAGGCCGCCTCCATCCAGCCGTTGCGGATCTTGTAGTCCACCGGGTTGACCCCGGCGGCCCTGACCGTCACCCGGATCTGCCCGGGTCCTGCGTGGACGTCGTCGGTCCGGACGAGGCGCAGTACCTCCGGGCCGCCGAACTCCTCGTACACGATCGCTTCCATCACCTGTCTCCTCCGCACTTCGCCGCGCACCGGGACACGCAGCGCGTCCCTCACCGATCCTCGCGGCTGCCCCGCGCGCCCGCCCGGCGAGCCGGGCCCGCCGCACCCGCGTCGATGTCAGTGCCGGGTGCCAGACTCGGACCATGACCGAACGTTGGGCTCTGGCCACCGCGGAGGGGGGCGCCGCACTCCTGGTGCCGCTGGCGCGCGACGGCCTGCCCGCCGGACCGGTCGTGTCCGAGCCCGACCTCGTCGAGTCCGTCCGCTCCCGCCCCCAGGTGTTCCGCTGGGTCTGGCGCTCGACCGCGGAGATCTACCCCAGGCTGCTCGCGGCGGGCGTGCGCGTCGAGCGCTGTTACGACATGGAGTGTGCCGAGCTGCTCCTGCTCGGCCACGAGGGGCGGCTCGGGGAACCCCGCTCCGCCGCGGCCGCCTGGGCCCGGCTGCGGAATGCCGCGGTGCCGCCGGACCCGCCCGCCCGCTCCGCGGAACCCGGTTCCCAGTCCTCCCTCTTCGAGCCGAAGTCCGGCACGGACGTGCCGTTCGATGCGCTGCTCCGGGTGTACGCGGAGCAGCTGCGCCGCCACGACGCCACGGAGCATCCCGACAGGATGCGGCTGCTCACGGCCTCCGAGTCGGCCGGCATGCTGGTCGCCGCCGAGATGAACCGGTCCGGGCTCCCCTGGCGGGCCGACGTGCACCGGGAGGTGCTCCACGGCCTGCTGGGCGAGCGCTACGCGGGCGGTGGCGAGCCCCGCAGGCTGGCCGAGCTGGCGGAGGAGGTGTCGGCCGCGTTCGGCAGACGGGTGCGCCCCGATCTGCCCGCCGATGTGGTGAAGGCCTTCGCGCAGGCCGGGATCAAGGTGAAGTCGACCCGGCGCTGGGAGCTCGAGGAGCTGGACCACCCGGCGGTCGAGCCGCTGATCCAGTACAAGAAGCTGTACCGCATCTGGACGGCCCACGGCTGGAGCTGGCTCCAGGACTGGGTCCGCGAGGGCCGCTTCCGCCCCGAGTACCAGCCGGGCGGCACCGTCAGCGGGCGCTGGACGACCAACGGCGGCGGGGCCCTGCAGATCCCCAAGGTGATACGGCAGGCGGTCGTCGCCGACGAGGGCTGGCGCCTGGTCGTGGCGGACGCCGATCAGATGGAGCCGCGGGTGCTGGCCGCGATCTCCCGCGACCCGGGGCTGATGGAGGTGGCCGGCCACGACGGCGACCTCTACAAGGCCCTGTCCGACCGGGCGTTCCAGGGCGACCGCGAACACGCCAAGCTCGCGCTGCTGAGCGCCGTCTACGGTCAGACCTCCGGCGACGGCCTCAAGAACCTGGCGGCGCTGAGGCGGCGGTTCCCGCTCGCCGTCGCCTATGTCGACGACGCCGCGAAGGCGGGCGAGGAGGGCCGCCTCGTCCGTACGTGGCTGGGCCGGACAAGCCCGCCGGCGGCGGGGGCGGGTGAGGACGAGGAGGCGGGCATCCCGCAGGAGAGCGAGGACCCGTCGGCCGGGGAGAGCACCGGGGAGTACGGGTTCGTCCCGGGGTACGCGTCGTCGAACACCCGGGCCCGTGGCCGCTTCACGCGCAACTTCGTCGTCCAGGGCAGCGCCGCGGACTGGGCGCTGCTGCTCCTGTCGGCGCTGCGGCAGACGCTTGCCGCCGGTCGCATGCGCGCCGAGCTGGTGTTCTTCCAGCACGACGAGGTGATCGTGCACTGTCCTGCCGACGAGGCGCCCGGGGTGGTGGACGCGATCCGGGCGGCCGGAGAGCTGGCCGGACGGATCGCGTTCGGTGAGACGCCCGTGCGGTTCCCGTTCACGACGGCTGTCGTCGAGCGGTACTCCGACGCCAAGTAGGGGCCGTTCCTGCCGGGCCGTTGGCTGTTATCGGTGTGCGGGGAGCCGGACGGCCAGGACCGGGATCCCGGTCCTGGCCTCTGCCGCGTATCTACCCGCGTTCCCACAGCGCGGGGACCCGCGGCGGTTCCCACCCGGCCATGGCCGAGTGTGCCTGGAGGCAGCGATAGGCCACACCGTCGTACGTGACGCGGTCCCCGGCACGGTAGGAGGTCCCGGCCGCCCACGTGCCGCCCGGGGAGCCGGTCGGCGGGTCCGTCGGCGGATCGGTCGGATCCGGCTGCTGAGCGACATCGAGTACGAAGTCGAACGTGCCCTGTCTCCCGGATCCGACGGTACGGACGTTCATCAGCAGCGCCGGATCGTAGAGGGCGTCCGTGGCGTTGCGTGGCTCACCGGGGAAGTACAGCTGGGTGGTCAGCACTGGTCGGCCGGGTGCCTGGGCCTTCACGTGGATGTGCCGGGTACGCCCCGGATACAGGCCCGCCACCACGGTGGTGAGCGTGAAGGAGCCGTCCGCACCGGTGAACTGGTGCCCACGGAAGGCGAATCCCCGCATGTCGTACGCCCCGTTGGCGTCGGCCTGCCAGAAGTCGAGCAGCACTCCGGCGACCGGCCTGCAGGCCCGGCCGAAGACGTATCCGCTCACCGTGAGCGGGATACCCGCGGTGCCCGGGGTCACCAGGACGGTACGCAGCGGTGAGGCGGGCTTGAAGTACGGGCCCTCCATTTGCGGCGGGGTCGGATCGTCCCCGTCGTCGCAGGCCGGAGTGGGGGCCAAAGGGCTCCCCACGGGACCCGTGTCACGGGCGAGAGCGACACCGCCGCCCGCGATCAGTGGGGCCGCGCTCGCGGCGACGGCCGCTTTCAGGAGGCTCTTGCGGCTGATCCGGCGGTCGCCGGGTGTGCCGTCGGGGGCTTCTGGAGTCATGGCTGAGTCCTCGGAGTTCCTCGGAACGGAGAAGCGGAACGGGAAAGGCGGGAGGCCGGGTGCGGTGCGCGCCGGATCAGAGGCGCTGCCAGAGGGCGGGCACGTTCGGCGGCTGCCAGCCGGCCTGGGCCTGGTGGCCCTGCAGACAGCGGTAGCCGACGCCGCCGTACGTGACCGTGGCACCGGCCGCGTAGGTCGTGCCCGCCGCCCAGGTGCCGCCCGGCTCGGTCGGCGGGTCCGTCGGGTCGGTGGGCGGGTCCGTCGGCGTACCGCTGGTCATCAGGGTCAGCCCGTAGACCTGGAGCGCGGCGTTGACCGGCTGGAAGTACGTCGTACCGCCCGAGGAGCAGTTGCCCGAGCCGCCGGACGTGACCCCCTGGGCCTGGCTGCCGGAGATGAACGAGCCGCCGGAGTCGCCGGGTTCGGCGCACACGCTGGTCCGCGTCACCGGGGAGATGGTCCCCTCGGGGTAGGTGACGCTGGTGTTGCGCTGCTGGATCGTGCCGCAGTGCCAGCCGGTCGTCGATCCGGAGCGGCAGACCGAGGAGCCTTCGAGCATCTCGGTGGAACCGGCGACGGTCACGTCTCCCCGGCCGTATCCGTTGACCAGGGCGCGCGGGGTCCAGTTGGCGTTGGTGGCGACCCAGGCGTAGTCCCGGCCGGGGAAGGTGGAGGCCTGGAAGGAGCCCTGGGCCTGCTGGTTGACGCCGTTGGTCGTTGTTCCGGCCCTGCCGCAGTGTCCGGCGGTGACGAAACCGTTCTGCGTGCCGCGCCTGACCGGGAAGCCTATGGAACAGCGGCCCGAGCCGTTCATGTAGTACGCGTCGCCGCCGCGCAGGTCCGCGAGGGCGCGGGGCTGCTCGCCGGACCGGTTGACCTTCACCACCGAACGGGAGACCCCTGCGGCGGCGAGGAAGGTGTCCGCCGCGGAGGTGTCCGCCGCGTTGACGACGACCCGGTTGGTGCGCATGTCGACGTACCAGGACGGCACGCCCTCGGGGGTGGTGTGACGAGCCGCCTTGTCGAGGGCGGCCTTGGCGGCTTCGAGCCGGTCCAGGCTGTGGCCGACGACTTCGGCATCGGCGCCGACCCCGGTGATCCGGGCGGCTTCGGAGGCGTCGGTGGTGGCGACGGTGAGAGCCGCGCCGTCACCGCTCACCCGTGCTCCGGCGAAGCTGGCGCCGAGGGACTTCTCCAGCCCCGAGGCGATGACCGCCGCCCGGTACTCGTTGCCTGTCCGGGCGGCTGCCTCCTGGGCGTCGAGGCCGAGGTCGCGCTGCAAAGCCTTGATCAGTCCGGGCGGGAGCGTGCCGGGCGCCGCGGCCGGGGCGGTGGCGCCGGCCGGGTCCGCCGAAGCGACACCGGTCAGCCCTGCGAGGGCGAGCGCGCCCACCGCCAGGGCGGCGGTACCTGCGGCGAGGGCGCGTCTGCGGAGCATGGTTCTCTCCACGTAACTCTCCTTGGGGTAAGGGATGTCGAGCCCTCGGGTACAGGGCACTGTGGGGGTGGGGAACTGTCGGAAACGTAGCCGCGCCACACGTCCCCCGAGGAGATCCCGTCCGCCCCCTCCCTTCGCGTTATGGGGTGCCCGCGAGCGCGTCCCGAGCCGTACCCGGACGTGCTCGGAGCCGTACGCGGACACGTCCCGGGCCGTACCCGGACGCGTCCCGAGCCGTACCGGAGTACGGTCCGGCGCCCGCTATAGGCTCCGCCCATGGCGACGCACGAGCACGAGATCACCGAGCCCGTCGACCTCTGCCTGCCCGACGGCAAACTGAATCCCGCAGCGGTCGGCTGGTCCAGGCAGCCGCTGCACCGGGCCAATCTGCGCGGCTGGGGCCGGACCAAGCGGTGGGAGTACTGGTGCGTGACCACGCCCACCCATCTGGTGGCGCTGACCGTGAGCGACCTGGACTTCCTGGCACTGAACGCGGTCTACGTCCTCGAGTACGGGCCCCGGGGCCGCGAGTTCGAGTGTTCCTCGATCGTCCCCGCCGGCCGTGGCGTCCATCTGCCGGACACCGTCGCGGGGGCGCCGGGCTCCGAGGACGTGGTCGTCGGACCCGCCCGGCCGAGCGGCGGCAAGGTACGGATCGAGATCCGCGACGAGAACGCCGGCACCCGGCTGCGGGCCCGCTGCCTGACCCGCGACCGGCTGCCGCTGGAGGCCGACATCCTCGTCTCGCGCCCGGCGGGACACGAATCGCTCTCCGTCGTCGTGCCGTGGAGCGAACAGCGCTTCCAGTACACCTCCAAGCACACCGCGCTCCCCGCCACGGGCCGGGTCCGAATCGGCACCGAGATCCTGGAGTTCGGCGCCTCCCGGACGAAGAACGCGGCCGACAACGACACCTGGGCCGTCCTGGACCACGGCCGGGGGCGCTGGCCGCGCGCGGTCGACTGGAACTGGGGTGCCGCCTCCGGCCGTACGGACGGGCGCACGCTGGGCCTCCAGTTCGGCGGCCGCTGGACGGCGGGGACGGTTTCCACCGAGAACGGCCTGTGCGTGGACGGCCGGCTCACCAAGATCGGCGAGGAGCTGGACTGGCGCTGGTCCGCCTCCGATCCCCTCGCCCCGTGGACCGTCCGTACGGCGGCGTCCCGCCAGGTCGATCTGACCTTCACCCCGTTCCACAACCGTTCCACCCACACGGACGTCGGACTGATCGCCAACCGCACCGACCAGTGCTTCGGCCACTACGACGGCCGGGTCCGGACCGACGACGGCACCGAGATCGCCGTGACGCAGCTGCTCGGCTGGGCCGAGGACGTCCGTATGCGCTGGTGACTCACGCGGCTGCCCGGGTAGGTTTCCCTCATGCACATAGGCCATCTGCTGGGCTCAGGACACACCGCCGATGTGTACGCACTCGACGAGTCCTGGGTCCTGCGCCGCTACCGTGACGGCGCCGACGCCACCGCGGAACTGGCGGTGATGTCGTACCTGTCGGCCTCCGGGTTCCCGGTCCCGCGCATCGGTCCGCCGTCCGACCCGGCGCTGTCCACGGATCTGGTGCTGCAGCGGCTGACCGGCCCGACCATGGCCGAGGCGCTGCTGGCGGGCACGCTCACCGAGGCCGAGGGGGGCGAGCTGCTGGCACGGCTCCTGCGGGACCTGCACGCGATCCCGCCACGGCTCTCCCAGGACCCCGAGGACCGGATCCTCCACCTGGATCTGCATCCGGAGAACGTGATGCTGACTCCGCAGGGCGCCGTGGTGATCGACTGGAGCACGGCCTGCGAGGGGCCGCCCGCCCTGGACCGGGCGATGTCCTCGCTGATCCTGGCCCAGGTGTCGCTCGACCCGTCGTTCGCCGCCGGTGACCGCGTCCGGGTCCTGCTCGCGACGATGCTCGCCCGGCTCGCGGACGACGGCGGTGTCCCCTCAGGCGCCCTGGCCCGTGCCACCGCACGGCGAGCGGCGGATCCTCGGCTCACCGCGCGGGAGTCGGCGGTGCTGGACGAGGCGGCCGAACTGGTCTCGGAGCTCGCGGGCTGACGGGGCGCCGGCTGCCCGTCGTCGCCGGGGTCCGGAACGAGCGGTTCTAAGGGCTGTCCCGGAGATAGGCCAGCACGGCCAGCACCCGGCGGTTCGTCGCGTCCGTCAGCGAGAGGTCCAGCTTCGTCAGGATCGAGCCGAAGTGCTTGCTGACCGTGCCCTCGCTGACGGTCAGCGCCTCGGCGACCGAGGCGTTCGACCGGCCCTCGGCCATCAGGGCCAGCACCTCCTGCTCCCGCGCGGTGAGCCTGGACAGCGGGTCGCGGCGGTGCCTGAGCAACTGCCGCACCACCTCCGGGTCGACGACGGTGCCGCCGTCCGCGACCCGCTGGAGGGCGTCGACGAACTCCTCGACGTTCCCGACGCGTTCCTTCAGCAGATAGCCCACGCCCCGGCCGTCGCAGGAGTCGAGCAGCTCCTCGGCGTAGGCCCGCTGGACGTACTGGCTGAGGACGAGGACGGGCAGCTGCGGGCGGCTCTCCCGCAGGGAGACCGCGGCCCGGAGCCCCTCGTCGGTGAAGCCCGGCGGCATCCGCACGTCCGTCACCACGATGTCCGGGGTGTGCGCCGCGACGGCCTCGGTGAGCTCGTCGGCGCTGCCGACACCCGCCACCACCTGATGGCCGAACCTCTCCAGCAGGCCGATGAGGCCCTCCCTCAGGAGCACACTGTCCTCGGCCAGCACGATACGCAGCATCAGACCCTCAATCGACCAGGTGGGCGGGGGAGCAGGGGACGTCCAGCCGGAACACCGTCGGCCCGCCGGGCGGGCTGGAGATCAGCAGCTGACCACCCACCACGGAGATGCGGTCGGCCACGCCCTGAAGGCCGCTGCCC
Source organism: Streptomyces sp. NBC_00887 (assembly GCF_045207585.1). Taxonomy (NCBI): domain Bacteria; kingdom Bacillati; phylum Actinomycetota; class Actinomycetes; order Kitasatosporales; family Streptomycetaceae; genus Streptomyces; species Streptomyces sp. NBC_00887. The sequence goes on along the minus strand of NZ_CP108788.1, from coordinate 6,232,827 downwards.
CCCGCGGTCCCGGCCCCGCCGGTTCCGTCGTCCCTGACCTCGACGGTCAGCCTTTCGCCGTCGGTCCGGCCCGTCACCTGTGCCCGGCTCGCCCCGCTGTGCTTGGCGACGTTCGCCAGCGCCTCGCAGACCGCGAAGTACACGGCGGTCTCCACCGGTTGCGGAAGCCTGCCCGGAATCTCGAAGTCCATATCGACCGGCACGGCCGAGCGGTCGGCGATGTCCTCGACCGCGGCGGCCAGGCCCCGGTCGGTGAGCACCTGGGGGTGGATGCCCCGGATGAGTTCCCTGATCTCCACGAGGGCCACCCCTGCTTCCTCGTGCGCCTTGGCCAGCAGGCTGCCCAGCGGCTCGGCGGGAGCTTCGAGCCTGGCCAGGCCGAGCGTCATCGAGAGGGCGACGAGCCGCTGCTGGGCACCGTCGTGCAGATCGCGTTCGATCCGGCGGCGCTCCGCCTCGAAGGCGTCGACGAGCCGCATCCGGGAGCGCCCCAGCTCCTCCAGCCGGCTGTCGAGCCCGCCCGGCCCCGCGGACAGCAGGGCCCGGGTCAGCGCGGCGCGCGCCACGGCCGCCCACCCCAGCGGGTAGGCGAACAGCGGCAGCAGCACCAGCCCGAGGAGCGCCAGCGCGAACGCCTGCGGATACGAGTCGGCCAGCCAGAGCTTCAAGACCCGTACCTCCTCCCCGCCGGTGACGGTGGCCATGACGAGGGGCGTCGCCAACAGCCCGCCGCAGACGACCAGTACGGTACCTGCCACCAGGCCCTCCAGGGGCCACAGCACGAAGGCGAACAGCAGCACGTACCCGAACTCCCGCCAGGTGGCCTGCTCCCGGAGCCGGGTGCGCAGCCAGGCCGCCAGACCGGTGCGCTCGGGCGCCCGGTGCGGATCGCCGAGGGGAACGGGGTCGATCAGCCGCAGCCTGCGCCGTTCAACCGCGCCCACCGGAATGCCGATGAGGGCGAGCATCACCAGGAGCAGGATGCCGACGAGTACGAGGGTCAGCGCGCTGCCCACCACGGTCAGCAGCACCACCGACACGAGGAGGCCGGCACCGATCGGAACGCTGCTCAGCAGGTAGAGCGCCGCGCGCCAGGGCCGGCTGCCCAGAAGGTAGCGGGGCCGCCGAAGGGCCTGCCGGAGAGTGAGGGAGCTCATGAGCGCACGGTAGACAGCGCGGGCCGGGCGCCACCACCCGCCTGGCAGGGGGCCGGAGGTGGAGCTGGCTCCACCCCGCAGACTCCTCCTTGCTGCGATGTGTACGCCGGGCTCCGCCGGTTGACTCGAAGCATGAAGAACCAGCCAACTGCCGTCCGGCTCGACTCGGTCACCCGGTCCTTCGGAAAGCCTTCCGAGGCGGTCACCGCCCTCGACGCGGTCAGCCTGACCATCCCCCGTGGCTCCTTCACCGCGATCATGGGCCCGTCCGGCTCCGGGAAGTCGACACTGCTCCAGTGCACGGCCGGACTCGACCGTCCGACGGCAGGCCGGGTGTTCCTGGGGGACACGGACCTGACCGGACTGAGCGAGCGGAAACTGACACTGCTGCGCCGCGAGCGGATCGGCTTCGTCTTCCAGGCCTTCAATCTGCTGCCCGCGCTCACCGCGGAGCAGAATGTGGCGCTCCCGCTCCGGCTGGCGGGCCGCAGGGCCGCACGGACCGAGGTGCGCGCCGTCCTGGAACGGGTCGGCCTGGGCGACCGGGCGCGGCACCGGCCCGGCGAACTGTCCGGCGGGCAGCAACAACGCGTCGCCCTGGCCAGGGCGTTGGTCACCCGCCCCGAGGTGCTCTTCGCCGACGAGCCGACGGGAGCGCTCGACTCACAGACCGGCCGCGAGGTCCTGACGCTGCTGCGGGCCATGGCCGACGGCGGCCAGACCGTGATCATGGTGACGCACGATCCGGTGGCCGCCTCCTACGCGGACCGGGTGGTGTTCCTGGCCGACGGCTCCGTACGGGACGAGCTGGACGACCCGTCGGCCGAACAGGTCGCCGCCCGCATGACCGCCCTGGCGGTGGTCCCGTGCTGACCCTGGCACTGTGCTCGATGCGCGCCCGCTGGGTCACGTTCGTCGGTTCCTTCGTCGCACTCGCCCTGGGCGTCGGGCTGATCGCCATGACGGGCCTGGCGCTGGCCGCCACCTTCGACGCCCCCGAGCGCTCCCCGGAACGGTTCGCGGCCGCCCCCGTGGTGGTGCGCGCCTCGGAGACCCTGCGGGTCGCCACGCCCGTCGGGGACCGTACCGCCCGGCTCTCCGACCCCCGGCCCGTACCGGGTGGTCTCGCCGCCGCGCTCACCGGTCTGGGCCGTACGACCGAGGACCGGACCTTCCCGGTGCGGCTCGCCGGGAAGAGCCTGACCGGCCACCCGTGGTCCATCGCCGCCGCCACCCCGTACCGCCTTACCGCGGGCCGTGCTCCCCGGACGGCCGACGAGATCGTCGTGACGGCGGGCGGCGCCCCGGTCCCGCGCATCGGTGACCGCGTCCGGGTCACCGCGCCGGGGCACACCCGGGTACGGACGGTTGTCGGCACGGTGGCGGACGCGGGCTTCGAGACCGCGGTGTTCTTCAGCGATGCCGAGGCCGCCCGTATCCACCCGGACGTCGACGCCGTGGTGGTGCACGCCGACGCCGACGCCGTACGTGCGCTGACCGGGTCCGTTGCCGGTATGAGCGTCCTCACCGGCGACGACCGGCGCCGGGCAGACCCCGATCCCGACCGGGACAGCGAGGCGCTGACCGCCGTCAACGCGATGCTCGGAACAGCGGCCGGCATCACCGGCTTCGTCTCGGTCTTCGTCGTCGCTTCGACGTTCTCCTTCACGGTGGCCCAGCGCAGGAGGGAGTTCGGGCTGCTCCGCACCGCAGGAGCCACCCCGGGGCAGGTGCGGCGCGTGGTCGTCGCCGAAGCCTGCGTGATCGGTGTCCTGGCCGCCGCCGCCGGCTGTCTGCTGGGCGAAGCAGCCGCGCCGCGGCTGGCGGCGTGGCTCGTCGACGAGGGTCTCGCCCCCGCGTGGTTCGCCATCGGGGACGCGAACTGGCCGCTGCACACCGCCTTCTGGACAGGCCTCGGCGTGGCACTCGCCGGAGTGGTCGTCTCCTCGCACCGGGCAGGGCGGATCCGGCCCGTGGAGGCACTCCGCGAATCCGCTGTGGACAGCGGGCCGATGCCGCCGAGCCGCCTGCTGCTGGGGGCGGCAGTCCTGCTGACCGGCCTGGGACTGCTCTTCTGGTCCCTGCTGACCGACCCGGGGGACGTACTGAAGCGGAAGACGTACATCCTGCAGCCGCTGTGGCTCATCGTGGGCTCCGCCCTGCTCGCCCCCCTGATTCTGCGCCCGCTGACACGCCTGCTCACCTGGCTGCCCGCCCGGCTCCCCGGCGCCACGGGCATGCTCGCCCGGCAGAACGCCTCCACCTCGATCCGCCGCACCGCGGCGGTTGCCGCACCCGTCCTCGTCACCGTCGCCCTGGCCGCCTCGCTGCTGGGCACCGTGGCCACGATCAACGAGGCCAAGGCCACCGAGACGGCGGAGCAGACCCGGGCGGACTACGTGGCCGGCGGGGACGGCCCGCTGGATCCGCGCTTCGCGCAGCGGGTACGGAGCATCCCCGAAACCGTGAGCAGCGCCTCCCGTTCCACGTCCGTCACCGTCCTGGAGGAGGGCACCGCCCTCATCAGGTCGGACGCCCGGGCGGTCGATCCGGCCGACCTGGCCGCGACCGCTCACCTCCCCGTCGTCTCCGGCCGCGTCGGCGACCTCGATGACGCCTCCATCGTCGTCAACGAGGAATGGGCGACCCGCACCGTCGGCGACCGGGTGAGCGTCTGGCTGGGCGACGGCAGGAAGGTGTCGCTGCGCATCGCGGCGGTGCTGCGGGTCGGCACGGGGAGCAACGGCGTGTACGTGACCCCGAAGAACGCGGCGGGCGCAGCCGTCGACCGGATCGACATCACGCTCCGTGCCGGAGCGAACCGTTCTGCTGTCGGCGCCCAGCTCGGGCAGACCGGCCGGGCCACCGGCACCCCGGTCCTCACGAAGGACGCCTGGATGGCCGCGCACTACCCGGGATCCAGCGGCAACACCCGTGCGGGCCTGCTGCTGATCCTGGGTATCGCCCTTCTGTACACGGGCATCGCCCTGGCGAACACCCTGGTCATGGCCACCTCCGACCGGATTCGCGATCTGGCGGTGCTCCGCCTGACCGGCGCCACGAAGGCACAGGTCGTCGGACTGGTCGCGGCCGAGGCGCTGATGGTGGTGGCGGTGGGCACTGTCCTGGGCGGCGCGGTGGCCGGGCTGAACCTGCTGGGCGTCAAGGGCGCACTGGAACTGCTCTCCGTGAGCTCCTCGGTGATCGTGCCCTGGGCGGGCCTGGGAGCGGTGGCGGCCGCGAGCGCCGTACTGGCGACGGTCTCCGCCGTTCTGCCCGCGCTCGCCGCGATGCGCACCCGGCCGGTCGGGACGGCGGGCGCCCGCGAGTGACCCGGTGACGGTTCAGCTGTTGAGCGCGTACACCAGGGTGATCACCGGGAACGGCCACACCACCGCGCCGAGCAGGGCCAGCCGGCCCATCGGGGTCATACGGCGCAGCGGAGGGGAGCGGTACAGGCCGGTCAGTAGGGCAGCCCCCGCGGCGAACACACCGGCCGCACCCAGCAGGAACGACGTGGGGGACTCACCGGAGGCAGCGCCCCAGAGCGCCGCCAGAAGGACCAGGAAGCCCAGGACGCCCAGGGCGGCGAGGGGTACGCACCAGATCAGAGCGACCAGGACGACCTGCCGGGTGGATGCGGGGCGGGGGCGCGCCGCGGGCGGGACGGGGGCGCGGGCGGGGAGTGCGGGGAACATGCGCGGCTGCCTTTCAGCGCTGCGGAGTACGTGCTTCCACCCTCCGGGAGGCAGCCCGGCCGCAGCATGCGCGCAGGTACTCAGCCGCGCGGTCCACGGCACTCATTCCGCACCCTCGGCGCCCCGGCAGAACCGCTCTACTCGCCCGTCACGACCGGCAGTTCCGACGGCCGGCCCCACTCGCTCCACGAACCGTCGTACACGGACACCGCGCGGTATCCGGCGAGTTCGGCGCCCAGCGCCAGGACACAGGCGGTGACGCCCGATCCGCAACTGACGACCAGGCGCTCCCGCTCCCCCGCCAACGCGCCGAAGCAGGCACGCAGTTCGTCGGCCGGAAGCATCCGGCCGTCGCGCTGGATCTCCCCGAACGGCAGGTTCAGCGCCCCCGGCATATGGCCCGGCCGGAGCCCCGGCCGCGGCTCGGCCCCCGTACCGGCGAACCGCTCCCGGGAACGCGCGTCGAGGACGGCGGAACGCGGGTCCGCCAGGGCGGCCACCACCGCACCACTGCCGACCAGCATTCCGTCGCGCGGGCGGGCGGTGAAGTCACCGGCAGGCTCGGCGCCTGCGGGTGCACGCCCCTCCGCCCCACCCTCCTCCGCCTTCTCCACAGGCAGCCCGGCCGCAGTCCATGCGGGCAGGCCACCGTCGAGCACGGCGACCCGGTCGAAGCCCATGGCCCGCAGCATCCACCAGGCGCGGGCACTGGAGTAGATCCCGGCAGCGTCGTAGACGACTACGGTGTCCGTGCCGTCGACCCCCAGAGCGCGCATCTCCTCGGTGAAGCGGCGGGCACCGGGCATCGTGTGCGGCAACGACCCGGCGCCGTCGGACATCGCCCCGTCGATATCGAAGCGCCGCGCCCCGGGGATCCGCCACCCGGCCTCGCGGTGCGCACCCACCGAGGCGTCGAGGACCACGAGGCCCGCACCCGCGATCCGTGCCGCGAGCCAGTCGGCGCCGACGAGTGGCCCCAGCAGGCTTCCGGCGTCCTCGGCCGTCCCCGCGTCTTCGGTCATGCCCGTTCTCCCCCTGGTCGTCCGTCGTCAGTTCTCGTCCGCCATGCGTATCAGCCTCACCACGCGCAACAGATCCCGGTGACGAAAATACGTGGCCGCGTCATCCCGGTGGGCGGGCGGCCCCATACCCCGCTCCAGTGCGTCGGCGCAGGCTGCCAGGCGGGCCCGCTCCCGCTCTCCCGCGGCCCCGTGCGCCTCCAGGCAGTCGGCGGCACAGAGATCCACGGCGCGGCCCAGCTCGTCGGTGAGCCCCGCGTCCCTCAGCCGTACGCGCCAGTGGCCCACGGCGTGCAGCGCCGCTTCGCGCCGCGCGCCGTACCAGTACTCCGGACTGTTCGGATTGCCCTCGCGGGGGCCCGGGGTGCGGAGCCCGCGCCGTTTCGCCTCTGCCCTCTCCTCCGCGTACGCCTTCAACTCCAGCTGCCACGCGGCCCTGCTGGCCTCGATCACGCCCAGAGCGCGCAGCAGGGAATCCTCGTCCGTGCGGAAGGGGCCGGCCTTGTGCGCGAGATAGCTCACCGTCGCCTCGAACCCGATCGGCCGGTACAGCTGCACGCAGGAGCGGAGCGAGACCACCCGGTGCCCGTACGGCAGGGAGGAGTCGCGGACCTTGCGTGCGAAGTTGGTGAAGCCCATCCAGAGGAGGCTAACCGGCCCTTCGGACTTAAGACCGAATTAAAAGCGCCTTAAGCGATCCCGGCTTCATGACGCCCTCTCAAGTAATAGCAGGTCAGGGCGATTTCATCGTTGAAACCACAGTTGGCCGAGCCGAGGCATCTGCGTACCATCAGGCTCCGTCGGCGGCGAACACCGCAGGACGAGAGCGCTCTCAGAGTGCTCCCGCACGCGCTTCCGCATGTCCCCCGCCGGCTCCGCGTCCTGCTCTTCCCCACAGAAAAGGTACGTAGCCCATGGCCGCTCACCGCTCACGCAGATGGTCACTAGGCGGACTGGTCCTCCTGCTCTCCGCCGCACTATCGGCCGCACTCCTCATCACCACGACCGGGCCCGCCGCCACGCGGGCCAACGCCGCCTCCGCCGCCGCGCAGACGTGGGCCGACGAGTTCAACGGCGCCGCGGGCAGCGCGCCGGACGCCTCGAAGTGGACCCTGGAGACCGGAGGTTCGGGCAACGGCAACAACGAACTGCAGTACTACACCAACAGCACCCAGAACGCGTCCCTGGACGGCAACGGGAACCTGGTCATCACCGCTCGCAAGAGCAGCGGATCCGGCCTCCAGTGCTGGTACGGGGCCTGCCAGTACACCTCAGCCCGCCTGAACACGGCGAGGACCTTCACGCAGGCGTACGGCCGCTACGAGGCCCGGATCAAGATCCCGCGCGGTCAGGGCATCTGGCCGGCCTTCTGGATGCTCGGCGACGACCTCGGCAGTGCGGGATGGCCGAACAGCGGCGAGATCGACATCATGGAGAACGTCGGCTACGAGCCCAACACCGTCCACGGCACCATCCACGGCCCCGGCTACTCCGGCGGTGCCGGCGTCGGCGCCTCGTACAGCCTGCCCGGCGGCAAGGCGTTCGCCGACGACTTCCACACCTTCGCGGTCGACTGGAGCCCGAACGCCGTCGTCTGGTCGGTGGACGGTCAGACCTACCAGACCCGCACGCCCGCCGATGTGAACGGCAAGAAGTGGGTGTTCGACCACCCCTTCTTCATCATTCTGAACCTGGCCGTCGGCGGTAACTGGCCCGGCAGCCCGGACGGTTCCACCGCCTTCCCGCAGACCATGACCGTCGACTACGTACGGGTCTCCGCCTCCGACGGTTCCGGCGGCGGCACGGGCAGGACCGGCCCGATCAAGGGCATCGGCGGCATGTGCGTCGACGTCGCGGGCGCCTCGAACGCCGACGGCACCCCGATCCAGCTGCACGGCTGCAACGGCGTCGACGCCCAGAAGTGGACCCTGGGCACGGACGGAACGGTGCGCGCGCTGGGCAAGTGCCTTGATGTACAGGGTGGTTCCACCGCGGACGGTGCGGTCGTCCAGCTCTACACGTGCAACGGCACCGGGGCCCAGAAGTGGGTCCACACCCAGGCCGGCGACCTGACGAACACCGGGGCGAACAAGTGCCTCGACGCCAAGGGCGGTTCCTCGGCCGACGGCACCCGGCTCCAGATCTGGACGTGCACCGGGGCAGCCAACCAGAAGTGGACCGTCGGCTGACCCTCGGAGTCCCGGCTGCCCCGCATCCCCCCTAGGAGGCCCGGCCCCCGCACACCCCTCGGGGGCCGGGCCCCCACACAGCTCCCCACACGCACCCGCACGAAGGCGAGAACCCTCACATGACCCCCCGCCACCAGCGCAACGTCTCCCGCCGCAAGCTGCTCACCGCTCTTGCCGGAGCCGCTGTGGCCGTCCCCGCCATCGCCGTGATCGCCCCGCACGCCCTCGCCACGGTCGACTCCGACGACTCGGCCGGCAGCGGTGAGAAGGCCGCGGCCGGCGGCGCGCTCCCGCTGACGATCGTCAACAACTCCGGTTCGTTCGCCAACTCCTCGGTGTTCGTCTACATCGTGGGCAACCAGGACGGCAAGCAGGTCCGGGTCACGCCCGAGGGCACCCTGGCTCCGATATCCCTCTCGGACAACGGCGCGGACGGCTTCACCGACTACGCCATCGCCCTGTCCGGCAGCGGCGAGACGAAGCTGTCGCTGCCGTACATGTCCGGCCGCATCTACGTCGCCCTGGGCGACCGGCTGAAGTTCAAGGCGGTGGCGGACGGCAACGGCAACGCCGCCCTCCAGTACCCCGCGGGCTGGGTGACCTCCGACCCCAACTACTCCGTGCTGCACGACTGCGCGGAGTTCACGTACAACTCCTCCGGGATGTTCTGCAACACCACCATGGTCGACATGTTCAGCGTCCCCATGAGCATCGGTCTGACCGGCGCCAAGGACCAGACGACCGGCACCCTGCGCGACGGCGGACGCGAACGGGCCTTCGCCGCTGTCAGCGCGATCCCCGAGTTCGCGCCCCTGGTGGTGGCCGACCGGCGCATCATCGCCCCCGGACACGGTCTGGACGCGGGGATCTTCGCCAAGGACTACTTCGCCCCGTACATCGACGAGGTGTGGAGCACCTACACGGGCAAGGACCTCACCGTGACCACCAACGCGGGAGTCTTCACCGGCCGGGTCCGCGGCGACAAGTTCGTCTTCGGCGGCCCGGCATCGGTCTCCTTCAGCCGGCCGACCACCCGCGACGTGCTCTTCTGCGACGGCAACCTGGCCGCCCCCAACGACGGCACCACCGGCCCCGTCGCCGCCGTTCTCGGCGCGGGCTTCAACCGCTCCACCCTGATCAGCAACCCGTCCCAGCCCACCACGGACCCGGCCGCCTTCTACCGGTCCTCGCCGCTGACCAACCACTACTCGGCGGCCATCCACGCGGCAACGCAGGACGGCAAGGCGTACGGCTTCGCCTTCGACGACGTGGCCGACTTCGCCTCGTACATCCAGGACACCGCACCTACGGGGGCACGGCTGACGCTGACACCGTTCTAGCCGGCTGGCGCCGTTCCGGGACGGCGACCGGTGTCCGCGCCTGCCCGGCGCACGGAAAGCCCCAGGCCACAGCGGGACCTGGGGCTTTCGGACGTCCGCGCCCGGAGACGTCGCCGCATCCAGCAAAAGCAAAAGCCCCAGGTCACGGCGAGTGAGTCCTGAGGCTTCTACAGAGCCGCCTTCGGGATTCGAACCCGAGACCTACGCATTACGAGTGCGTTGCTCTGGCCAACTGAGCTAAGGCGGCACCGCTCTGTCGCACCATGGTGCGGTCAGCAGCGACGCCAAGTCTACACAGTTTCGAAGGGTGCTCCGCACCGCCCGCCCCCGCGGCCTCGTCCGCAGGTCAGGAGCACTTCTTGCCGTCCTTGGGCGGGGTGCCTTCGAGCAGGTACGTGTTGATCGCCGTGTCGATGCAGTCGCTTCCCCGGCCGTACGCCGTGTGCCCGTCGCCGTCGTAGGTCAGCAGGGTCGCGGAGGAGAGCTGGTCCGCGAGGCCCTCGGCCCACTTGTAGGGGGTGGCGGGGTCGCGTGTGGTGCCGACCACAACGATCGGGGCGGCCCCCTTCGCCTCGATGCGGTGCGGGGCACCGGTGGCGTCGACCGGCCAGGAACCGCAGTTCAGGGCGGCCCAGGCGAAGCCCCTGCCGAAGACCGGGGAGGCCTTCTCGAAGGCGGGGAGGGCTTCCTCGACGGCGCCGGGACCGGAGAAGGCGGGGGGCAGGTCGAGGCAGTTCACTGCGGCGTTGGCGAACATCAGATTCGCGTACGTGCCACTCGGATCGCGCTCGTAATAGCTGTCGGCCAGGGCGAGGAGCCCGGAGCCGTCACCGTGCTGGGCCCCGGCGAGGGCCTCGCGGAGTTGCGGCCAGGCAGCCTCGTCGTACATCGCGGCGATCACACCGGTGGTCGCCAGGGACTCGCCCAGCTGCCGGGTCTCACCGGTCGGCACGGGATTCGCGTCCAGGTCGGCGAAGAGCTTCTTCAGGGCGGTCGCCGCGTCCGCTGCGGACGTGGTGCCGAGGGGGCAGTCCGGCTGCTTCACGCAGTCGGCGGCGAAGGACTGGAACGCCGCCTCGAAGCCGGCGGTCTGGTCGCGGTTGATGTCGGCCGCGGGGAGCGCGGGATCCATCGCCCCGTCCAGGACGAGGCGGCCCACCCGGTCGGGGTACAGCTCCGCGTAGGTCGCGCCCAGGAACGTGCCGTACGAGGCGCCCACGTAGTTCAGCTTCTCGTCGCCGAGCAGGGAGCGCAGGATGTCCATGTCGCGCGCCGTCTCGACGGTGGAGACATGCGGGAGGACCTCGCCGGAGTTCTTCTCGCAGCCGTCCGCGAACGCGTCGAAGGTTTTGTCCACCTTTGCAATCTCGGCGGCGTCGTCGGGAGTCTGGTCCACCTGCGTGTACGCGTCCATCTCCTTGCCCGTCAGGCACGTGACCGGCTCACTGCGGGCCACCCCGCGCGGGTCGATCGCGACCATGTCGTACCGGGCGCGGACCGGGGCCGGGTAGCCGATGGCCGCGTACCCCTGGAGGTAGTCGACGGCCGAGCCGCCGGGGCCGCCCGGATTCACCAGGAGCGATCCGATCCGCTTGCCGGGTCCGGTGGCCTTCTTCCGGGAGACGGCCAGCTTGATGTCTCCGCCATCGGGCTTCTCGTAGTCCAGCGGCGCCTTCATCGTGGTGCACTGGAAGCCCTCCACCCCGCAGTCCCGCCAGCGCAGCTTCTGCCCGTAGTGCGGCTGGAGGTCCTCCGGGACAGCCGAACCGGTGGCCGACGCACTGGGCGCCGAACTTCCGCTGCTGCAGCCGGAGACGAGGAGGCCGGCAGTGCCGAGCGCAGTGGCGAAGATGCGGAGCAGGCGCCTGGTGTCCATCCCCGGAGCGTAGCCGCCGGGTGATGACTCAACCGATTCCCTACTCATACGGGTGAATTCACGCACCCTCCAGGCTGTCCGCGGGTATCAGCCGGCCCGCAGCGCCATCGTCATCGCCTCCACCGCGAGCAGCGGCGCCACGTTACGGTCCAGGGCCTGGCGACAGGCGAGCACGGCCTCTATCCGGCGCAGGGTGCGCTCGGGGCCCGAGGACTCGGCGATCCGCTCGAGGGCGTCCCGCACATCGGTGTTGGAGAGGGCGATCTGCGAACCGAGCTGGAGCGCCAGGACATCGCGGTAGAAGCCGGTGAGGTCGGTGAGCGCGAGATCGAGGCTGTCCCGCTGTGTACGCGTCTTGCGGCGCTTCTGCTTGTCCTCCAGCTCCTTCATCACCCCCGCCGTGCCACGGGGCATCCGGCCCCCGGCGACGCCGCCGAGCGCGGCCTTCATGTCCTCGGTCTCCTTGACGTCGACCTCCTCGGCCACCTGCTTGGCGTCGTCGGTGGCCGTGTCGATCAGCTCCTGGGCCGCTTTGAGGCAGCCGCCGACGTCATGGACGCGGAGCGGGAGCTTGAGAACGGCGGCGCGGCGGGCACGGGCCCGCTCGTCCGTCGCGAGGCGTCGCGCCCGGCCGATGTGGCCCTGCGTGGCACGGGCTGCCGCGGCGGCCCGCTCGGGGTCGATGCCGTCGCGCCGGATCAGCACATCGGCGACGGCCTCGACCGGGGGCGTACGAAGTGTGAGGTGGCGGCAGCGGGAACGGATCGTGGGCAGCACGTCCTCGAGCGAGGGCGCGCAGAGCAGCCATACCGTGCGGGGTGCGGGCTCCTCCACCGCTTTCAGCAGGACGTTGCCCGCGCCTTCGGTGAGGCGGTCCGCGTCCTCCATGACGATGACCTGCCAGCGGCCGACGGCCGGGGAGAGCTGGGCGCGACGGACCAGCTCACGGGTCTCCTTCACGCCGATCGAGAGCAGGTCCGTGCGGATCACGTCCACGTCCGCGTGCGTACCGATCAGCGAGGTGTGGCAGCCGTCGCAGAACCCGCAGCCCGGTGCCCCGCCCAGCGCCCGGTCCGGGCTGGTGCACTGGAGCGCGGCGGCGAAGGCACGGGCGGCGGTGGACCGTCCCGAGCCCGGCGGCCCGGTGAACAGCCAGGCGTGGGTCATCCTCGACCCCGGGGGCACCGGCTCCCCCGCGGAATTGGCGGTGACCAGCGCATCGGCGTCCCGGGCGGCGGCACCGAGCTGCTCCTGCACTCGGTCCTGTCCGACCAGGTCGTCCCATACGGTCATGGGTCACCGCCCTTCCGGTGGTGTGGTGCTGGGAAAGCCGGATTCCCATTGTGCGGGAAGGGTCCGACAATCCTGACTTTCCGGCTTCCGTGCATTGACGGCTCCGGGGCCCGGACGACTCGGCGCCCGGGCGCCGGACGGCTCCCCGGCTCCCGGGCTTCACGGTCTCGCGGTTCCGGGCTTCGGCCCCGCCCTCCCGTCAGCGGCGCGGCCGGCGGCCGTCCCGCCCGGAGGTGCCCGGGTCGTCGTCCTGGCCGCCGAGCAGTTCGTCGGCGAGCGACGGCAGATCGTCGAGCGGCGTCTCCTCCGCCCAGTCGGAACGAGGACGCTTCTTGGCGCCCGTACGGCCCTGGGCACCACGCCCGGCCTGCGGGTCGTCGCTGACCTGGGGCAGTTCGCGGGTGCGCTCGTTCTCGTTCTCGCCGGACGAGGCACGGCGCTCGTCACGGAAGACACCCGGCGGCACCCGGTCCGCCGGGTCCTCGTCCCGCACGGGCGGCAGGACAGCGGTCTCGTCCGCGTCACGGGCCGGACGGGCCGGACGGTCTGCCGGGCGGTCCGACGGCTGGGCGAGCGGGACCGGCTGCGTGATCTCGTTCGGATTCACGACCGGTGTCGGAACCGTGAGCTCGTTGTCCGGTGCGGACGGCGCGGACCGCTTCCTCGCGGCCTCGTCCGCCTCGGCCCGGGCAGCCTCGGCCTCCGCACGGGCGGCAGCCTCGGCCTCGGCACGGCGGCGGGCCTCCTCGGCCCGTACCAGCGCCTCCTCCGCCTTGCGCTGCTTCTCTAGGCGCAGTTCCTCCGCCTCCTGGCGCAGCCTGGCCTCCTCCTGGGCCTGCCTGCTGAGCCGCGCCTGCTCGGCCTCGCGCACCCGCTCCTCGGCTTCAAGACGGGACCGCTCCTCCTCGGCACGGCGACGGGCATCCTCGGCGCGCCGACGGGCTTCCTCGGCCTGCCGCTCGGCCTCGCGCTCCCGCGCGTCCTCCTCCTCGCGGCGCCTGCGCTCCTCCTCCTCGGCGCGGAGCTTGGCGAGCTGCGCCTGCCGCTCGCGCTCCAGCCGCTCCTCCTCCGCCTGACGGGCGGCCTCTTCCTCGGCCCTGCGCCTGGCCTCCTCCTCGGCCGCCCTGCGCGCTTCCTCCTGAGCCCTGACCTCGGCCTCGGAGAGCGGGAGGAGCTGGTCGAGCCGGTGGCGTACGACGGTGGTGATCGTCTCCGGCTCCTGGCCGGCGTCCACCACCAGGTACCGGGACGGGTCGGCCGCGGCAAGGGTGAGGAAGCCGGACCGTACCCGGTTGTGGAACTCGGCCGGCTCGGACTCCAGCCGGTCCGGCGCCTCCGTGAAACGTTCCCGCGCGGTCTCCGGGGCGACGTCCAGGAGCACCGTCAGATGCGGTACGAGACCACTCGTCGCCCACCGCGAGATCCGGGCGATCTCGGTCGGGGAGAGGTCGCGGCCCGCGCCCTGGTAGGCGACGGACGAGTCGATGTAGCGGTCCGAGATGACGATCGCGCCGCGCTCGAGCGCCGGGCGGACGACCGAGTCGACGTGCTCGGCGCGGTCTGCGGCGTACAGCAGGGCTTCTGCCCGGTTCGACAGTCCGGCCGACGACACGTCGAGCAGGATCGAACGCAGCCGCTTGCCGACCGGGGTGGCCCCCGGCTCGCGCGTCACGACGACCTCGTGGCCCTTGGCCCGGATCCACTCGGCGAGCGCTTCGACCTGAGTCGACTTCCCGGCCCCGTCGCCGCCCTCCAGAGCGAGGAAGAAGCCGCTCGCGGCGGGCGCGACCGCGAGGTCGCCGCCACGCAGCGCCTCCCGCAGATCACGGCGGAGCGGCACCCCGGCGCGGTCGTCCGTCTTGGCGAGGACGATCACGGCCACGGGCAGCAGCAGGGCGCCGATGAGCATCAGCGCGAACGCGGCTCCGCCGTGGGCGAAGACGAAGTCGCCGGAGCCCAGCCGGTGCCGGCCGATGGCTGCGGCGAGCAGCGGGCCGCCCACCGCGCCGAGCGCGACCAGCACCCGGACGACGGCCTGGAGGTGCTCGGTGCTCCTGGCCTGCCGGAACTCCTCGGTCTCCTGCTCGACGACGACGTGCCCGACGTGCGCGGCGACACCCGCCGAGTAGCCGGCGAGCAGGGCGATCAGCAGCCCGGTCGCCGTGTCCGGCACGAGGCCGAGCGCGAGGAGCGCGATGCCGGTGACGGCCGTGGACAGGGCCAGCAGCCTGCGCCGCGACAGGGCGGGCAGCACCTTCTGCGCGGTACGGATTCCGAGGGCGGTGCCGCCGGTCAGGACGAGGATCAGCAGCGCGAAGGTGGCGGGGCCGCCGCCCAGGTCTGCCGCGTGCAGTACGGAGACGGCCGCCGCGGCGGAGATGGCCCCGGCGACCGCGGCGCATGCGGCGACGACGAGCGGCGCCGTGCCCGTGCGGCCCTTGTCCGGCCCCGTTCCGGTGGTCGGCCTGCGCAGGCCCTCCAGCGGGGAGCGCGGGCGGGGCGTCGGAATGCCCGGCAGTTCGAGGAAGTACAGGGTCGAGATCGAGGCCGAGAAGAGGCCCGCAGCGACGTACGAGCCGAGGGCGGCCTGGTGGAAGGAGAACCAGTCGAGCCCTGACCCGAGCAGATTGCCGACCAGCGTCGCGACCACGAGGACGGCCGCGGCCGCGGGGATCGCGAGGAAGTCCGTCCGCAGGGAGAGGCTGCGCAGTGCGTCGAGGTGGTCGGGCAGGGGTCGCACCGTGGCGCCCTCGGGGGGCGGCGCGGGAAGCAGTGCGGGGGCCGCGCTCTCCTTCGCCACCGTCCACAGACGCTCTCCCACACCGGTCACGAAGACGGTGATCAGGATCATCATGAGCGCCTTGTCCGGCATCCAGTCGATCCACAGCGGCGCGACGACCAGCAGCGCGAGCCGCAGCCCGTCCGCCCCGATCATCAGCCAGCGGCGGTCCACCGGACCGCCGGGCGCCGTGAGCGCCGTCAGCGGCCCCAGGAGTACGGCTCCGAAGAGCACGGTGGAAATAATCCGGGCACCGAACACGGCGGCGACGGCAAAGGCCGCCCCGCGGTATCCGGCGCCGAATGAGCCCTCAAGGACCGCCGCCTGCAGCGACAACAGCACAAGCACAAGAACGGCGAGTGAATCGCCGATACTGCCGACGAGCTGGGCACTCCACAACCGCCTGAGCGGGGGAACACCCAAAAGGGCTCGTACGGCGCGCTCGCGTGAGTCTGCGGCAAGTGTGTCGGAGGTGGGGCTCACGACCGGTAGCTGCTCGGCTCGCGTCATCCGCCCAGCCTATCGGGAGCGGTGCGGTGCTCGGGGGCCGCGTCCGAACATACGGCCGCCGACCGCGGGCCGGGCGCTCGCGGTGGACCCCGCCGGCGGTGGGCCTGACTCACGGTGGGCTCGCCCACCGCCCGGACCCTCCACAGCACGATCTGCCTGAACCCCAGGGGCTGGAGATCCAGCCCCTGGGGTTCAGGCAGCGCGAATCAGTCCTCCGAGGACGACGACGCGGGGGCGGTCTTCTTGGCCGGGGCCTTCTTCGCCGTGGCCTTCTTCGCCGTCGTCTTCTTCGTAGCGGTCGTCTTCTTCGCGGCCGTCGCCTTCGCCGCCGTCGCCTTCTTCGCGGGCGCCTTCTTGGCCGGGGCCTTCTTCGCCGTCTTCTTCTTGGCGGGTCCCTTGGCGCGCTTCTCCGCGAGGAGCTCGTAGCCGCGCTCCGGCGTGATGTCCTCGACGCTGTCGTCGGTCCGCAGCGTCGCGTTCGTCTCGCCGTCGGTGACGTACGCGCCGAAGCGCCCGTCCTTGACGACGACCGGAGCACCGCTCACCGGGTCCGTGCCCAGTTCCTTCAGCGGCGGCTTGGCGGCGGCCCGCCCGCGCTGCTTCGGCTGGGCGTAGATCGCGAGGGCCTCGTCGAGCGTGATGTCGAAGAGCTGGTCCTCGGACGTGAGCGAGCGCGAGTCCGTCCCCTTCTTGAGGTACGGACCGTAGCGGCCGTTCTGCGCGGTGATCTCCACGCCTTCGGCGTCCTCGCCGACGACCCGGGGCAGCGACATCAGCTTGAGCGCGTCGGCCAGCGTCACCGTGTCCAGCGACATGGACTTGAAGAGGGAGGCGGTCCGCGGCTTCACCGCGTTCTTGCCGGTCTTCGGGGTGCCCTCGGGCAGCACCTCGGTGACGTACGGGCCGTAGCGCCCGTCCTTGGCGATGATCTGGTTGCCGGTCACCGGATCCGCACCGAGCTCGAAGTCGCCGCTCGGCTTGGCCAGCAACTCCTCCGCGTACTCCACGGACAGCTCGTCGGGTGCCAGATCCTCCTGCACGTCTGCGCGCTGGTGCCCCTCGGAGTCCTTCTCGCCCCGCTCGATGTACGGGCCGTACCTGCCGACCCGGAGCTTGATGTCGTTGCCGACGGGGAACGAGGAGATCTCCCTGGCGTCGATCGCACCGAGGTCGGTGACGAGCTCCTTCAGGCCGCCGAGGTGGTCGCCGTCGCCGTTGCCCGCGTCGGAGGCCGCCCCCGCACCGGCCGCACCCTCGGCACCGGCGCCGAAGTAGAAGCGCCGCAGCCACGGCACGGACTGGGCCTCGCCCCGCGCGATGCGGTCGAGGTCGTCCTCCATGCGTGCGGTGAAGTCGTAGTCGACGAGCCGGCCGAAGTGCTTCTCCAGCAGGTTGACCACGGCGAACGAGAGGAACGACGGCACAAGGGCCGTGCCCTTCTTGAACACGTAGCCGCGGTCCAGGATGGTCCCGATGATCGAGGCGTACGTCGACGGGCGGCCGATCTCGCGCTCTTCGAGCTCCTTGACCAGCGATGCCTCGGTGTAGCGGGCCGGCGGCTTGGTGGCGTGGCCGTCGACCGTGACCTCGTCGGCGGTCAGCGCGTCGCCCTCGGCGACCTGCGGCAGGCGCCGCTCTCGGTCGTCGAGCTCGGCGTTCGGGTCGTCAGCGCCTTCGACGTACGCCTTCATGAAGCCGTGGAAGGTGATCGTCTTGCCGGACGCGGAGAACTCGGCGTCCCGGCCGTCGCTCGCCCGGCCGCCGATCTTGACGGTGACGGAGTTACCGACGGCGTCCTTCATCTGGGATGCGACGGTCCGCTTCCAGATCAGCTCGTACAGCCGGAACTGGTCGCCGGTGAGGCCGGTCTCGGCCGGGGTGCGGAAACGGTCCCCGGACGGGCGGATCGCCTCGTGCGCCTCCTGGGCGTTCTTGACCTTACCGGCGTAGACGCGGGGCTTGTCCGGGAGGTAGTTCGCCCCGTACAGCTGCGTGACCTGCGCCCGGGCCGCGGAGATCGCGGTGTCCGAGAGGGTCGTGGAGTCCGTACGCATATAGGTGATGAAGCCGTTCTCGTACAGCTTCTGCGCCACCTGCATCGTGGCCTTGGCCCCGAAGCCCAGCTTCCTGCTCGCCTCCTGCTGGAGGGTCGTGGTGCGGAAGGGCGCGTACGGCGAGCGACGGTACGGCTTCGACTCGACGGACCGTACGGCGAACGTGGAGTCGGCGAGCGCGGCGGCCAGGGCCCGGGCGTTCGTCTCGTCCAGGTGCAACGTCTGGGCGGAGCCCTGCTTGAGCTGTCCGTCGGGGCCGAAGTCACGGCCCTGGGCGATACGGCGCCCGTCGACCGCGCTGAGGCGCGCGGTCAGCGTCGACGGGTCGGACGCGTCACCGGTGCGGCCGGTGGCGAAGGTGCCGGTGAGGTCCCAGTACTCGGCGGAACGGAAGGCGATGCGCTCGCGCTCCCGCTCGACGACGAGGCGGGTGGCAACGGACTGGACACGGCCCGCGGAGAGCCGCGGCATGACCTTCTTCCACAGGACCGGCGAGACCTCGTAGCCGTAGAGGCGGTCGAGGATACGGCGGGTCTCCTGGGCGTCGACCATCCGCTGGTTGAGCTCGCGCGGGTTGGCGACGGCTGCCCGGATCGCGTCCTTGGTGATCTCGTGGAAGACCATCCGGTGGACCGGGACCTTGGGCTTGAGCACTTCCTGCAGGTGCCACGCGATGGCTTCGCCCTCGCGGTCCTCATCGGTGGCGAGGAAGAGTTCGTCGGATTCGGCAAGGAGCTGCTTGAGCTTCCTGACCTGGGCTTTCTTGTCAGCATTGACGACGTAGATCGGCTGGAAGTCGTTTTCGACGTCCACGCCGAGGCGGCGGACCTCACCGGTGTACTCGTCCGGCACCTCGGCGGCGCCGTTCGGCAGGTCGCGGATGTGCCCGACGCTCGCCTCGACGACGTATCCGGGGCCGAGATAGCCCTTGATCGTCTTCGCCTTGGCAGGCGACTCGACAATGACGAGTCGGCGGCCTGCGGTCTCGCTGGTCGGGGACAACTTCGCTCTTCTCTCCGGTCGGCACTCGTGGGGCATCCGGGCAGCGCAACGACGCTGCCCGCGGTGCTGTCGCTGCGGAGTGTGACGGTACAACCCGCCCCCGTGTCAAACGGCAAAAGCCCGCAACGGCCACTCGAACGGTAACCCGACTTCCGCCATTCCTGCCGCCCGGACTGCCCGGTCCGCGCTTCGCAGCACCGTCGCCCTGCGGGTTTCGGGGTGCCTGCGAGGTGGTGGCAGGGCCGGTGAGTCGACCCGCCGGCAGCCTGGATCAGATGCGGGTGAAGCACCACACGCCGAGGACGAGGAAGAGTACGCCGAAGAGCGTGGCGAGAGCGGTGGAGGCGACGGGGCTCACACCGTGCGCCACCGGCGCACGGTGGATGGTGCGCGCCCCGGTCCAGATCAGGAGGGCGGCGCCGAACAGCGCGAATGCCGATCCGGCGAAGACCGCTGTGACGTTCTCCACTCCCGTACCCCTCAAACTCGTCGCATCGGCTGTCGCACGGCTACCAGGTAGCAGCTATGCGCTGAGGGGACGGTGCCACGCCGGGGCGTCGCCGATGCGAACCCCGGGTGAACAGCACGCTCCGAGGCGATTCGCCTCACGTCGAGAGTCGCGCGGCGCCGGCTCCCGCGGTCGAATGCGGCGTGCGGAGCCGCCGCAAGCAGCGCACAACCCGCCCCGAGGAGCCCGCGGTCCGGCCCGACGCCCGCAGTCAGCAGGAGCAGTACGGATCCGGCCACATTCGACGCAAGGAAGACATCCGGCAATCGGAGCCCGTGCGACCCCGGGGCCGGTCCGAACGCGGAGAAGCCCACGGACGCGACGAGCAGGACGGTGGCCGGGTCCGGCACCACCCCGAGCGGAATCCGTGGACCGAGCAGGAGCGAGACGGCGGTGCGTGTGAAGACGCTGATCAGAAGGCCGTTGAGTCATACGGAAGGGCGGGGTCGCATCAGAGCGGAGCGCGGGGTCGGGGACTGAGAAGGAGCGTCCCGGGGTGCCGTGCCGGCTCTCATCGGCGATGGCCACCCGCCGCGGGAGGCGCATGCTGTGGAGGAGCGATCACGGCGTTGCCGAGCAGAAGTAACCGGTCGTCCGCGTCGGTGAGCTGCCGCCCGATGAAGGGGGTTGGCGAGCGCGTCGGCGTTGCGCGGCAGAACATGGGCGCCGCGAGCAGCAGTCCCACCATCCCGAGCGTCGTTCCCTGGTCGTGCTCCCGCACTCACCGCTGTCGGTCGCGCAACCCGTCGGCCCCGGTCATGTACCGGGTCGGGCTCGCCGACGGCACGCTCGCGACGGGGGACATGAGCGCACCCGATCGCGGTGCCGGAAGCGACGCTCAGCAGCACGGTGGCGCCGCCGGTGGGCAGATCCGCGACGGTGTGCCCGCCTCGTCCAGCTCGATCCGGATCACGGGGCGTCCGCCACCGCGCTCACGCGCCGCCCCTCACCGGCTCCAGGAAGCCCTCCTCCACCAACAGCCGGATCGCCTGCGGGGTGCGGTCGCGCAGCAGCACCGGGTCCTCGGCCATGAGCTGGGCGATGGCGTCCAGGATCCTGCCCGCCGGAAGCGAGCCGTCGCACACGCCCGCGAACCCGGCCCCGACCGCATCGACCTTGGTGGCCCGCCGCATCCCGCGGTTCTGACGCAGCACCACATGCTCGGGGTCCTCGGCGCCCGGCAGGCCGACCTGCTCCTGCACCACCTCGGCGGAGAGGGTGAAATGCGCCGCCAGCAGTGCGGCGTCGTCATGCTCACGCAGATAGTCCTGCCGGACGAAATGGGCCTCGACGGCCGGTCCGAGGGGCTGCTCCACGGAATGCGGCCACTCCTCGATCACGACCGACGGATCGCCCGCAGCTGCGGCAGCGGACTTCCTGAGCGTGATCCATCCGAACCCGACGGCCTTGGTGCTGCGGGCATCGAACTCGTCCAGCCAGGCCTCGTACCGCTCGGCGTAGGCGGTGGGTTCCGTGCGGTGGTCGCCGCTGTCGCGCAGCCAGAGCTCGGCGTACTGCGTGATGTCCTGCACCTCACGCTGCACGATCCAGGCGTCGCAGCCCTGCGGCACCCAGGTGCGCAGCCGGTCCTGCCACTCCTCGCCCTCCACGTGCTGCCAGTTGGCGAGGAACTGCGCGTAACCCCCCTCGTTCAGACGGTCGCCGGCCTGCTGCACCAGCGTCCTGCACAGGTCGTCGCCGCCCATGCCGCCGTCGCGGTACGTCAGCCGGGCGCCGGGCGAGATGACAAAGGGCGGGTTCGAGACGATCAGGTCGTACGTCCGCGTGCCGACCGGCTCGTACAGGGAGCCCACACGCAGATCGGCCGGAGCGGCACCTGACAGGGCGAGGGTGAGCCGAGTGAATTCCAGGGCGCGGGGATTGAGGTCCGTGGCCGTGACCCGGGTGGCGTGCTGGGCGGCGTGGAGCGCCTGGATGCCGGACCCCGCACCGAGATCGAGGGCGGAGGCGACGGGCCTGCGCACGGTGATCCCGGCGAGCGTGGTGGACGCCCCGCCGACTCCGAGGACGACTCCCTCCTCGTGCGAGCCGATCCCGCCCGCACCGCCGACAGCACATCCGAGGTCGGAGACGATGAACCAGTCCTCGCCCTCGGGTCCGCCGTACGGCCGGACGTCGACGGTCGCTGTGACGAGGTCTCCCTCACGGACCACCCAGCCGTCCTCCACGCACTCCTCCAGCGGGAGCGCTGCGGCTGCCCGGGCGGCCGGGACGGGGCTCTGCAGAAGGAACAGCCGCACGAGCGTGTCGAGCGGCGAATCCCCGCGGGTGGCCCGGAGCGCCGGGACGGTCTCGCTGCGGGCGAGCGCGGCGTAGGCGGGCGCGCCGAGCCGCTCCAGGAGGCCGTCGGCGGTGAAGGCCGCGGAAATCAGGGCCTCGCGGAGCCGGGGGGTGCGGGCGGATGCGGGAAGGCTGGTCGTACTCACCCGCCCATTGTGTCCGCTCCCGCCCACAACGGCAGCGGCCCGGCACCCACGAGGGGTGACCGGACCGCTGCGAACGGCGTCCGGCGGCGGGTTCCCGTCCGCGGCACGCCCCTCGCCCGTAGCCGAATCCTCGCTCGGCCACGGCCTTCTTCTCTGCTCTTGCTCTGCTTCCCGCTCCGCTACGACTTCTTGCTCGCCGAGGCGGAGGGCGAGGCCGACTTCGATGCCGAGGGCGAGGCAGGCTTCGCTGCCGATGCGGACGGAGCGGCCGCGGGCGGGGCGGAGGCCGTCGGCTTCTGACAGCCCTTCTGCTCCGCCATCGCGGAACCGACCTCGCCGGACTGGAGCTTCTTCAGAGCCTGGTCGCCATTGGTGCTGATCTTGTTCAGCTCGTCGGCGATGCCCTTGAGGCCGTCGGCGAATTTCGCCTGGTCCTCCGTGTCGAGCGCGTCGACCTTCGTCTTCAGGCTCGCGTAGGCCACGGAGGAGGCGTTGAGCTCCTTCACAGCCTCCTGCTGCGTGGTCTCGCCGTCGTCCACGGGCGGCGGGCCCGCGGACTCCACAGCTGTGCCCAGCGCCTTGTACGCCTGCGAGATCTGCTGGAAGGCGGCCGAGTCGGTCTTCTGGACGTCGGCGGGCTTGCTGTTGTCCGCCGTCTGCTGCTGGATCGCGGCATTGGCGTTCGCGATCTTCTGCAGCTGCGGCTGGACCTGGTCGCAGACCTTCTTCGCCCAGTCGTTCACCTTGTCGTCGCCGTCATCGCTACAGCCCGACAGCGTCAGTACGAGTACCGCACCGCCGGACAGTGCGGCTGCAAGCTTCTTGTTCACCGGATTGGGTCCCTTCCAAGGCTCTCGGCCCCGGAACTTACACGCCAAGTGGGCGACATTCTGGCGCCGGGCATCCGATGTACGTGCTTTTGCAGCCATTTGCACCAAGGGGAATGAGGGAGATACAACTCACCTGAACGCTCGGCCACTCGTGCGGACACTCCCTCGCTCGAGTGGAGTATCCGGACACGGAGAAGGGCGGACGGCACATCAGAATGGGCCGTCCGCCCATGCACTGACCAGGTGCTACCTACGCGGTCACTCGCCCTGCTCCGCGCCGCTCACGAAACAGCGGCAGGATCAGTGGACTTGGCGGGACGGCCGCCGTCGCCGTCAGATCCGTCGTCGTCCCCCATGGCGATCCCGCGCCGCTTGGAGACATAGACCGCACCGATGATGACAACGATGGCGAACACCGCCACCACCGCTCGTACTCCCGCACTCGCGTCATCGCCGTAGCTGAACTGCACCACCGCAGGGGCGATGAGGAGCGCCACCAGGTTCATCACCTTGAGGAGCGGGTTGATCGCCGGGCCCGCCGTGTCCTTGAACGGGTCACCGACCGTGTCACCGATCACCGTCGCGGCATGGGCCTCACTGCCCTTTCCGCCGTGGTTGCCGTCCTCGACAAGCTTCTTGGCGTTGTCCCACGCCCCGCCGGAGTTGGCGAGGAAGACCGCCATCAGGGTTCCGGTGGCGATCGCTCCCGCGAGATACGAGCCGAGCGCGCCGACACCCAGGGTGAACCCGACCGCGATCGGTGCCAGGACCGCGAGAAGCCCGGGGGTGGCCAGCTCGCGCAGCGCGTCCTTGGTGCAGATGTCGACGACGCGCCCGTACTCCGGCTTCTCCGTGTAGTCCATGATCCCGGGATGCTCGCGGAACTGGCGCCGCACCTCGTAGACCACGGCCCCAGCGGAACGGGAGACCGCGTTGATGGCCAACCCCGAGAACAGGAACACGACAGCGGCGCCAAGGATCAGACCGACCAGGTTGTTGGGCTGGGAGATGTCCAGGCTCAGCCCCAACTCCCCCGCCCGGGCCCCGACGTCGTCGACCGCCGTCGCGATCGCGTCGCGGTACGAGCCGAAGAGCGCCGAAGCCGCCAGCACCGCGGTGGCGATCGCGATGCCCTTGGTGATGGCCTTGGTGGTGTTGCCGACGGCGTCCAGGTCGGTGAGGACCTGGGCCCCGGCGCCGGTGACGTCGCCCGACATCTCGGCGATGCCCTGAGCGTTGTCGGAGACCGGGCCGAAGGTGTCCATCGCCACGATGACACCCACGGTGGTGAGGAGGCCGGTCCCTGCGAGGGCCACGGCGAAGAGCGCCAGCATGATCGATGTCCCACCGAGAAGGAACGCCCCGTAGACACCGAGACCG
Organism: Streptomyces sp. NBC_00887; assembly: GCF_045207585.1. Classification (NCBI taxonomy): domain Bacteria; kingdom Bacillati; phylum Actinomycetota; class Actinomycetes; order Kitasatosporales; family Streptomycetaceae; genus Streptomyces; species Streptomyces sp. NBC_00887. The sequence continues at coordinate 6,208,745 of NZ_CP108788.1, read as the reverse complement.
ATCAGGAGCGCGGTGTAGACGGCAGACTCCAGGCCGATGGAGATGCCGGCGAGAATCACGGTCGCCGGGCCGGTCAGGGACGACTTCCCGATGTCCCGGACAGGGCGGCGGTTGGTCTCGGTGAAGTACCCCGTGAGCTGCTGGATCAGTGCGGCGAGAACGATGCCGATGGCGACCGCGACCAGAGCGAAGACCCGCGGGTCGCCGCCGTGCGAGGTGATCGCGCTGTCGGTGACCCCGTCCAGGTCCGCGTACGACGACGGCAGGTACACGAAGACCGCCACCGCGACCAGGACCAGTGAGATCACCGCAGAGATGAAGAATCCGCGGTTGATGGCCGTCATCCCGCTGCGGTCGGCTCGCCGCGGGGCGACAGCGAAGATCCCGATCATCGCAGTCACCACGCCGATCGCCGGAACGATCAGCGGAAAGGCCAGCCCGGCATCGCCGAAGGCCGCCTTGCCGAGGATGAGTGCGGCGACGAGCGTCACCGCGTACGACTCGAAGAGGTCGGCGGCCATCCCCGCGCAGTCACCGACGTTGTCGCCCACGTTGTCCGCGATGGTGGCGGCGTTGCGCGGATCGTCCTCGGGAATGCCCTGCTCCACCTTGCCCACGAGGTCGGCACCCACGTCGGCGGCCTTGGTGAAGATGCCACCGCCGACCCTCATGAACATGGCGATCAGCGCCGCCCCGAGGCCGAATCCCTCCAGCACCTTGGGCGCGTCGGCGGCGTAGACGAGGACGACGCAGGAGGCGCCGAGCAGACCGAGGCCCACCGTGATCATGCCGACCACACCGCCCGTACGGAAAGCGATCTTCATCGCTTTGTGCGAGACAACGGTGAGATCCTTTTCCGGTTCACCCTCCGCCGGAGTCGCCTCACGCGCGGCAGCGGCGACACGCACATTGCTGCGCACGGCGAGCCGCATGCCGATGTATCCGGTGGCCGCCGAGAAAAGCGCCCCCACCAGGAAGAACAACGAGCGGCCTGCACGCTGTGACCAGTTGTCGGCCGGCAGCAACAGAAGCAGGAAGAACACGACGACGGCAAAGATGCCGACGGTACGCAGTTGCCGGGCCAGATAGGCGTTCGCGCCCTCCTGGACGGCCGCCGCGATCTCCTTCATCCGGTCGGTGCCCTCACCGGCCGCCAGGACCTGGCGAACCAGCAGCTGGGCCACGACCAGCGCGGCGAGGGCGACGACCGCGATGACGACGACGATCAGCCGGTTGTCATCGGTGAGTACTGCGGCTGCGAGTGAGGTGGGCCGGCCGGAAGGTACGGAAACGTGCGTCAGTTCTGCGAGTGGGGTGTTGAAGAACTCCGCCATACGTCCTCCTTGACGCTCAGCGCTCAAGACGTGGACGGATTGTAGGGAGCAGAACCGGATCAAAACAGTGGGTGGTCAATGAAATCGACTAGCGCCCACCCAATGACAAATGATCTCTTCCGGGATTTCACCCGAATGCAGTAATGGGACAGTCGCATGGCACCCGTCCGAAATTCATAGATCATCGATCAAGCGCACATGAAAAAGGCCCTGCTCAGCAGGGCCCGAAATTCGTGATCACACGTCTCGCAGAGGACGCGGCTCCCCCTCAGGGAAGCACGACCGCCGACGCGGTCGGCCACGTCATACGGATCACTCCGCCGTCCGTGCCCGAACGGACTTCCACGTCGTCGACCAGCCCGCTGATGACGGCGAGACCCATTTCGTCCTCGACATCGGCATCCGGCTCGTCGAGTCCCCCGGCTCCGCCGCCGTTCGCTCCCGCCGGTGAGGTGTCACTGCCGGGGCCGGGGACTCCGTCGCCGACCTCGATGGAGAACGCCTTCTCCTCCTCGGTCAGCACGACGGTGACCGGAGCGGAGATGTCATGGCTGCGGTGCAACCCGACAGCGCGACTGCACGCCTCGCCGACGGCGAGTCTGACCTCGTCGAGCACCGCCTCGTCCACGCCGGCCCTGCGTGCCACGGCGGCTGCCACGAGGCGGGCCGTCCTGACGTGTTCGGGCTGAGCGCTGAAGCGGAGTTCAACGGTTGGCATGCCATCCCCCTCAAACGTACGGGCGTGCTTCTCAGGGGCCCGGGCGTGGCGCCCGGTACCCCTGCTCTCAACTCTCCACCGGAAACCGACGAAGCCGACAGTCGACCAAAGGGGTCGACCGCCTGCTCCTGGCGGCCTGTCTGCTGCCGCCTGCCGGCCTGTCACAACCTGCCGACCGGCCGAAGAACGGCCGGCCTGCACCGACGTCAGTCGGTGGCCGCGACAGCCTCGTCGACCGTGGTGTGAATGGGAAACACCTTGGTCAGACCGGTGATCCGGAAGATCTTGAGAATGCGCTCCTGGTTGCACACCAGTCGCAGCGAGCCCTCATGGGCCCGGACACGCTTCAAGCCGCCCACGAGCACGCCGAGGCCGGTGGAGTCGAGGAAATCGACACCTTCCATGTCGACAACCAGGTGGTAGCTGCCGTCATTCACCAACTCGACCAACTGCTCGCGCAGCTTGGGCGCGGTATACACATCAATCTCGCCACCGACCTCGACGACCGTACGGTCGCCACCAGGGCCGGACACATTGCGAGTCGACAGGGACAGGTCCACGGATCCTCCAGCACCTTGCTATCGAGCGGTCGCCCCTCGGTCTCCCCGACGGAGGCCAGGGGACGGATCGCCAGCCGCGATGGCATTCAATCACTTACCAGCAGCCATGCACGACGCCTTGGGACCATTGTCCGTCACGCCAGTGACACACTCGATGCCGATGGCCAAGAATCACCGTCCCAGTCGACCGCCGGAGAGCAGGGGTTCCCGCCCCTCTCCCGACATGGTCCTCGACCGGCTCGCCGCAGGGGCGGGCCGGGCTGCGCGCATCACTCATACGGAGCACTTGCCCCCGCGCACGGGAACCCATGCCATCTGGCCGGATCGCATCCGGCCAGAAGTGGTCGCGGCAATTGCCCGGGCCGGAATCGACCATCCGTGGGCGCACCAGGCCGCCGCCGCCGAGTACGCCCTCGACGGCGAATCCGTCGTGATCGCCACCGGAACCGCGTCCGGCAAGTCCCTCGCCTACCTCGCCCCGGTCCTGAGCACCCTCCTCGACGGCTCACATGCCCCGAACGGCCGAGGCAGCACCGCCCTGTACCTCGCGCCCACCAAGGCCCTCGCCGCCGACCAGCGGCGCTCGGTGAAGGCGCTGGCCGCACCGCTCGGCACCGCGGTCCGCCCGGCCGTCTACGACGGAGACACGCCGGTCGAAGAACGCGAATGGGTGCGCCAGTACGCCAACTACGTCCTGACGAACCCCGACATGCTGCACCGCGGAATACTTCCCTCCCACCCCCGCTGGGCCTCCTTCCTGCGCGCCCTGCGTTTCGTCGTCATCGACGAATGCCACACCTACCGGGGCGTGTTCGGGTCCCACGTCGCCCAGGTACTACGCCGTCTGCGCCGTCTGTGTGCCCGCTACGGCTCCGATCCGGTCTTCCTCCTCGCCTCCGCCACCGCGGCCCAGCCCTCGGTCGCTGCGGGCCGCCTCACGGGCCTGCCCGTCAAGGAGGTCGCCGACGACGCCTCGCCCCGTGGCGAGACGGTCTTCGCCCTGTGGGAGCCGCCGCTGACGGAGCTGCACGGCGAGAAGGGGGCTCCCGTGCGCCGTACCGCCACGGCCGAGACCGCCGAGATCCTGACCGATCTGACCCTCCAGGGAGTCCGCTCGGTTGCGTTCGTACGCTCCCGGCGCGGCGCCGAGCTCATCTCCGTCATCGCCAAGGAACGCCTGGCCGAGGTGGACCGCTCCCTGCCGAAGCGAATCGCCGCCTACCGCGGCGGCTACCTGCCCGAGGAGCGCCGCGCCCTGGAGCGCGCCCTGCACTCCGGGGAGCTGCTCGGACTGGCCGCCACAACGGCCCTGGAGCTCGGCATCGACGTCTCGGGCCTGGATGCCGTCGTCATCGCCGGATATCCGGGCACCAGGGCGTCCCTTTGGCAACAGGCCGGGCGCGCCGGACGCGCCGGCCAGGGCGCTCTGGCCATCCTCGTCGCCAGGGACGACCCGCTGGACACTTTTCTCGTCCATCACCCCGAGGCCCTGTTCCAGCAGCCGGTGGAATCGACGGTCCTCGACCCGGACAATCCGTACGTCCTCGCCCCGCACCTGTGTGCCGCGGCCTCGGAGCTCCCGCTCACCGAAGCCGACATCGCCCTCTTCGGCCCCGCGGTTCCCGACCTGCTGCCGCAGCTGGAGGCGGCGAAGCTGCTGCGCAGACGGGCGGCGGGCTGGCACTGGACCCGGCGCGAACGGGCCGCCGACCTCACGGACATCCGCGGCGGCGGAGGTCGCCCTGTCCAGATCGTCGAGGAAGGGACCGGCCGGCTGTTGGGCACTGTCGACGAATCGGCCGCACACACCGCGGTCCACGAGGGCGCCGTCCACCTCCACCAAGGCCGCACCTACCTGGTCCGGAAACTGGATCTGGAGGACTCGGTGGCCCTCGTCGAGGAAGCCGTCCCGCCGTACTCGACCACCGCCCGCGACACCACCGCCATCGCCGTGCTGGAGACCGACACCGAGATCCCGTGGGGCGACGGACGACTCTGCTTCGGCTCGGTCGAGGTCACCAACCAGGTCGTCTCCTTCCTGCGTCGCAGGGTGATCACGGGAGAGGTCCTCGGCGAGACGAAGCTCGACCTGCCACCGCGCACCCTGCGCACCCGTGCCGTGTGGTGGACGGTCACCGAGGATCAACTCGACGCGGCCAGGATCAATCCCGAGATCCTCGGTGGCGCCCTGCACGCCGCCGAACACGCTTCGATCGGGATGCTGCCGCTCTTCGCCACCTGCGACCGCTGGGACATCGGCGGTGTCTCCGTGCCGCTTCACCCGGACACGCTGCTCCCGACCGTCTTCGTGTACGACGGCCACCCGGGCGGCGCCGGATTCGCCGAACGGGCCTTCCACACCGCTCGCACGTGGCTGACGGCGACCCGACAGGCCATCGCTTCCTGCGAGTGCGAGGCGGGCTGCCCCTCCTGTATCCAGTCCCCCAAGTGCGGCAACGGCAACGAACCGCTGCACAAACGGGGCGCCGTTCGCCTGCTCACCGAACTCCTCAGAACCGCGCCCCCGGACCCCGGAGAGGACCGTCACGAGACGAACCCCGCCGAAGGCTAGACACCCGCGCGGCTGTCCGGACCGGCGTCGCGGGGCAGAGCCGGCGTCGCGGGGCAGTAGCAAGCAGGTCTGCAGGGCCGGCCCGGCCGATGTCCTGCGCCGGTGCCGGGCTGCAGGACAGCTGTCCCTGGCTGATGAGGGCCGGGGCGGTGCCGGGTTGCCGGGAGACTGGTACCCCGGGCCGGTGAGGGCCCGGGGCGGGGTCCTAGGCCGGTGGGACGAGGCCGAGCCGGTGCGGCAGGCCCCGGTCGGTACAGCAAGCCCCGGCCGGCGCCGCAGAGCGGGCAGGTGTCCCAGACCCAGTCGGCTTCATTTCCCCGGCCGACGTCGGCGTGGCGGGCGGCGGCGAAGGGCTGGTCGTACGGCAGTGGCGTGGCGGACAGCGGTGGTGGCGCCGGCGGCGAGGCGGACAGCGACGGCGAGCTGGACGGCCCGGTCACCGGTGGCCCCGCTCGGGACCTGACCTGCGGCGTATACGGGCCGAAGCGCGCGCGGGCCGTCACATCGGCAATCTCGCCCAGGATCGCGCACCGCACCACCTCCGCCCCCTGTGCGCCCGCTACACGCCTCGCCGCCCCGCATGCGTCCGATGCGCCACTCAGCGCGCGATCTGCCGCAGCGAGGGCCGCCAGGTCCGCCGCACCGGCCGCCTTGTGGCGGGCAGCCACGGCCTGCCCCAGCGCAAGCACCACCGCGAACGCCGCGCACAGCGTCGCCGTCGTCATGGCAACCCACACCGTCGCCAGCCCTTGGTCTCCCGGCCTGGCCCTCTTCCCCGGCTCATGGCTCTTCCCGACCCCCTTCACGACTCTGCCCCTATTCACCACTCCGCTCCCACCGGCTCGGCCCCCACCAGGTCCTCGGCCGACGCAACCGCCACTGCGCTCAACGTCAGGGCAAGCGGCCCCGGTCCTGGCGTCGGGGCCTCCACCCGGACTCGCCACAGCTCCCCGGTCCGCTGCACAGCGACCCGCGCCCTGCCCGGCGCCGCCTCCCGCGCCGCAGAGAGCACTGCCGCCTCCGGCTCCGAACGCGCCGCCGCACGCGCCCCGGCCCGTGCGGCGTCCACACATCGGATCTGGTCCGCCGCCGCAACCAGTGCCCACACCAGAGCCAGGGCGAACGCCACCAGCACGGGGATGGCCATCGCAGCCTCCGCCGTCACAGCGCCCCGATCCCGATTCCGGCCCCGGTCCCGGTCCCTGGGTCGACTTGCCCCCCGTGCCGTCTCAGAACTTCGCATCGAGCGCGTCCTTGACCAGCGACTGCATCGCCGACAGAACAGGCCCGCTGGTGACCACCTTGTAGAGCACCGCCGCGAACGCACAGGCCGCGATGGTTCCCACCGCGTACTCGGACGTAGTCATCCCTCGGTCCTGTCGGCGGGATCGGACAAACCTGTCCATCCACACACGGCGCACCGCGCTCACTGCTCGTCCCATGACGTTCTTTGCCATCTCGGCCCCCGTTGATCTTCGAATTGGTTCAGAGCGGGTGCCCGAACGGGCACCCGCGATTTCTGTCAGTTGCCGTGCAACAGGCCCGTCGCAAGCCCGATCACCACCGGCGCCACCCCGACCGCCAGAAAGGCGGGCAGGAAGCAGAGCCCGACGGGTGCAGTGATCAACACGCCCGCACGCTGCGCACGTGCCACGGCGGCACTCGCCCGCTCGGCACGCATCTCGTCGGCCAGCCGGGAGACCGACTCCGCTGCCGGAGCCCCCGTCGCCCCGGCCCGTTCCAGACAGCGGGCCAGCGGACCGGCGCCCTGTATCGCTCCGAACCGCCCCCACGCATCGGCTGGTTCGCCCCCGAGCCGGATCTCAGCCGCCGCACGGGCCAGCCGGTCGCCGACCGGACCGCCTATGGATTCCCCCACAGCCTCCGCGGCCTCCCGCGGACCGGCACCCGCCGAGATGCAGGCCGCCAACAGATCTGCAGCCAGAGGCAATTGCCTGGTCACTACTGCGACCTCCGCCGCTTCCCGGGCACCGGTCTCCCGGCCTTGCGCGGATCGCTGCCAGCGCCACACCCCGAACGCCGCGGCCAGACCGGTCCCCCAGCCTGCCGGCCCGCCGACGAGGAACCAGCCGGTCGCCCAGACGCCCAGGAGCATTGCCCACCGCTGGGCACGGCTCCTGCCCCTCACTCGCCGGAACCGCCACACACGCCGCGGACTTCCGGAGCAGACGGCCAACAACAACACACCCCGTCCGCGTGTCGCCCGCTCCCGCCGCCTTCCGGCAAGGGCCAGGGCCACATACACAGCCGCGCCCAGAACCGCTCCGGGCACACCGAGCCGGTGAGCCTCCTCGGGGAGACCGCTCACGGCGCCTCCCCGGCCCGGACGATCCGCCCCGCCCAGAACAGCCCCGCCGCCTCCAGCAGGCCGCCTGCCACCAGGCAGGCCAGTCCTCCCGGACTGTGGAGCAGCACCCTCAGCGGGTCCGCACCGAGCGCCGCCCCCAACCCCAGGCCCACCACCGGCAGCAAGGCCAGCACCACAACCGTCGACCACGCGCCCGCCAGCTGCGCCCGTAGCTCCTCCCGCCGACGACGCTCGGCCCTCAGGGCCCCTTCCACGCGGTCCAGACCGGCGGCGAGACCTGCCCCGCCGTCGACCGCCACCCGCCAGCAGGCCGCCACCCCCGCGAGCCCGTCCAGGCCCGGTCCGGCCGACGCCTGACGCAATGCGTCCGGCACATCGCCACCGAACCGTGCAGCCGCCAGCACCGCGGCCTCGGCCGTGCCCAAAGCACCCGCGTTCCGCCCGGCAGCGAGTAAAGCCTGCCCCGGCTCCCGCCCTGCCCGCAGCTCACCCACCACAGCCCCGCAGAGTGCCGCCACCGCTTCGGCTGCCCGCTCCCGCTCACCCCGCAACGCCCGCAGGCGCAGCCATCGCCGCACCAGAGGCACCGCCACGACCCCCGCGAGCAGGGGCAGCGCCGACTCGCCAAGTACCGCGAGAAACACCGCTACAGGGGCACTCAGCCACTCACGTCGCGTGTTGAAGTGCGTCCGGGCCACGGCCCAAACGGCCCGGAACTCCTGCCGATGAGGGCCTCCTGTCCCGAACAACAACCGCGCCCGCCGCACGCCCGGATCCCGTAACACCGTCAACCCGCCTGCCAGGCCCGCGCAGACTGCCATGACCAATGCCAACGCCTGCATCAGGGAGTCCGGAGCGGCATTTCTCACAGCGCACCCCCGACCAGCGACCCGAGCTGCTCCCAGCCGCGGTCCCGGACGAATCCATCAGCGCCCCAGCGCAGCGCGGGTACCGTGACCACGAGCCCTGCCGGATCCCGCTCCAGCACGTGCACTTCGGCGAGCTTCCGCTGCCCCGCTCGGTCCCGTACGAGATGGAGCACCACGGACAGTGCGGCAGCCAACTGACTGTGCAGCGCCGCCCGGTCGAGCCCGGCGGCAGTCCCCAGTGCTTCCAAGCGGGCCGGGACGTGCTCCGCAGCGTTGGCGTGCACCGTGCCGCATCCACCTTCGTGTCCTGTGTTCAACGCGGCCAGCAGTTCCGTCACCTCGGCGCCTCGCACCTCTCCCACCACCAGCCGGTCGGGGCGCATGCGCAACGCCTGGCGGACCAGGTCCCGCAGCGTCACCTGCCCCGCCCCTTCCTGATTGGCGGGGCGCGACTCCAGGCGCACGACGTGCGGGTGATCCGGGCGCAGTTCCGCCGAATCCTCGGCGAGCACGATGCGTTCCTGCTCCCCGACCGCGCCCAGCAGGCTCGACAACAAGGTCGTCTTGCCCGCACCGGTTCCTCCGCTGATCAGGTACGAGACCCTCGCCTCGACCAGCGCCCTCAGGAACCGGTCGCCTCGGGGCGGGACCGTGCCCGCCCCGACAAGCTCCGCCAGAGCGAAGGCCCGGGGCCGAACCACCCGCAGCGAAAGGCATGTCGAGCCCACCGACACCGGCGGCAGCACCGCATGCATCCGGGTGCCGTCGGGCAGCCTCGCGTCCACCCACGGCCGAGCGTCATCCAGTCGACGCCCTGCCACAGCGGCGAGCCTCTGCGCCAGTCTCCGGACGGCTGCCGCATCCGGAAAGGTGACCCCGGTCAGCTCGAGTCCGCGTCCCCGGTCCACCCACACCCGGTCCGGCGCGGACACCAGTACGTCGGTCACCGCCGGGTCTGCCAATAAAGTCTCCAGCACCCCCGTACCGACCAGCTCGCCGCGCAACTCCTCTGCTGCCCCCAGCACTTCCGCATCGCCGAGCAGGCGGCCCTGTGCCCTGAGGGCGGCCGCCACGCCGGCCGGGGTCGGCGCCTCGCCGCTGCGGGCAAGGCGTTGGCGAACCGCGTCGAGCAGGGCCTCCGTCATGACACGCCTCCCCCGGAACGCCCTGCGACAAGGCCGCCCCCGCTGCCCGGGGCGTCCGCCAGATCCCAGAACGCCGTACAGAACCCGGCCAGCGGACCGCGGGGATCGGACCCCGGCGGCCTGCCACCGTCCTGTGACGCCGACAGCCCGGTTTCCCGGGGCAGATCTCCGACGAGGGGAAGGCCCAGCGCGTGAGCCACCCATTGCTCGTCGAGCCCTGCCGCATAAGGTCCCCGCGCGACGACCCGAAGGTCCTCCAGCACCATTCCGGCCGTCGACGCGACGCGTTTGGCTGCCGCAACCGCCCTGAGTTCTCCAGGCACCACCAGCAGCCCGAGGTCCAACTGCGCAAGCGCCTCGGCAACGCTTTCGTCGACCCTGCGCGGCAGGTCCACGACGACCACCCCGCCGAGCCGGCGTGCGGCCGCGAGCACCGCTTGCATGGCCTGCGGCGGGATGACGACCTCGTCGTCCCGCCCCCAACTGAGCACGCGCAGACCGTGCAACGCGGGCAAGGACTCTTCAAGTGCGCCGCTGCCGACCCTGCCTTTGGAACGGGCGAAATCCGGCCATCGCATTCCGTCGTTTCCTTCGCCCCCGAGCAGTACGTCGATGCCGCCGCCCAAGGGGTCGCCGTCGATCAGCATCGTTCGCCTGCCCGACCTGGCTGCCGTCACCGCGAGCGCGCAGGCCAGCGTGGACGCGCCGGAGCCGCCCCTTCCGCCCATCACTCCGACAGTGAGCGCGGGACGGCCCACACCTTCCGCCGCATTGGCGATCTGGTCGACGAGCCAGCCCTCGGAATCAGGAAGCCGCAGCACATATTCGGCCCCGATCTCCACTGCCCGGCGCCACACGCCCGGGTCGTCCTGGTCCCGCCCGACGAGCATCACCCCCCTCCTACGGGCCGCCCCGCGACACCGAAGGACCGCGTCATCGCCCACCAGGACCATCGGAGCCTGTTCCCAGCCACCCCTCCGTCCGAGGGGACCCTGATGAACTTCCGGCACCGCCCCGGCAGCCGCGCACAGCCTCAGCAGATCGTCCAGCAACTCCACGTCCTCGGTCACGATCAACGGTCCGCCCCGCCGCTCGTCATCGATCGGCAGACCTTCTTGTGCGAGGGATCCAGCCACGATCTCCGCCCCCTTCTCACTGCCCCTTCAGTACGGTTCGCGGCGATCTCGGACCGATCCGAGAAGCGCGATTCCGGAACCCGCGGACTTCGCGGGTGGAATCAACATGCAGCGCCTCGGAAAAAGATGTGGATCTTGCTCGAAAACTGTGGACAACTTCAGCATTGTGAATATCTCGGTAGCTCATACCGGCGACTTTCACAGCGCAGCCCTTCCACTACACAGCGTGACGACACATGCTTGCGTGAGCCCGCGACAGAGCCCGGGCCCACACAGGCGCGAAGAGGGGGGAAGGCTTGATTCCGGGCGGCAAAATTGCGTCCGGACATGCGACGACCCCCGCCGGGGGGGAGAGCGGGGGTCGTCCCCACGGCCGACTCGGGGGGGGAGGAGCCGGACCGGGTTAGCACGGTCGCGAACGATCCGTGACTTCCATGGTGTACCCGAGAGGCTTCTCAGGCAAACCCACCCGCCGGAGTTTACGCCGAATGGTGGGCCCCTATGCTCACCTTTGTGGAAAACTGCTTCTCGCCGCGCACAGCAGCCTTCTTTGACCTGGACAAGACGGTCATTGCGAAGTCATCGACGCTGACCTTCAGCAAGTCCTTCTACCAAGGCGGGCTGATCAACCGCCGTGCCGTACTGCGCACCGCGTACACACAGTTCGTCTTCCTTGCCGGTGGCGCCGATCACGACCAGATGGAGCGGATGCGCGAATATCTCTCAGCGCTCTGCAAGGGATGGAACGTCCAGCAGGTCAAGGAGATCGTCGCCGAGACTCTTCACGATCTGATCGACCCGATCATCTACGACGAGGCGGCAACCCTCATCGAGGAACACCACACAGCCGGGCGGGACGTGGTCATCGTGTCGACCTCGGGCGCCGAAGTCGTCGAACCGATCGGCGAGTTGCTCGGCGCCGATCGTGTCGTAGCGACCCGGATGGTGGTCGGCGACGACGGCTGCTTCACCGGCGAGGTCGAGTACTACGCCTACGGACCGACGAAGGCCGAGGCCGTCAAGGAGCTCGCCGCATCGGAGGGATACGACCTTTCGCGCTGCTACGCCTACAGCGACTCCGCCACCGACGTACCGATGCTGGAGTCCGTCGGCCACCCCCACGCGGTCAACCCGGACCGAGCACTGAGGCGCGAGGCCATCCTCCGGGAATGGCCGATTCTCGTCTTCGACCGACCGGTCCGCCTCAAGCAACGACTGCCCGCGTTCTCGATGCCGCCGCGCCCGGCCCTCATGGCCGCCGCAGCAGTCGGAGCCGCCGCCCTCACAGCGGGACTGGTCTGGTACACCATCCGCCGCCGCGCCGCCTCAGTCACCACCTGACGACAGCACCCGGCCGGACGCCGGAAGGAGCCGCACGACGGCTTCGCAGCCACAACCGGACAGTGTCCGACTCACCCTTATTTGAACCTAAAAGTAAAGAAGTGCAGCCAGGACTTCCGCTACTCCCGGTCCTGGAGTACAAAGGACTCAACGGCCCGCGAGACCAAGGACATCCGAGAGGATGACCTTCGAACGCAGAGTTTGGCCCCACGGACCGCGCATGAAAGCCGGGTACCCACGCGACGTCGACCCGTCGATTACGGGCCAGCCGCACCAGGTGACGGGCAAAGTACCCGACCTGATGGGCATATATCGAGGACGCTTGGTAACTGGGCGGACATGCCAGCGGCGGTACCGGAATCGGTACCGCCGCAACCCTTTTCCGGCACCGCACCAAGGCGCGTCCGCCGGCCACCGGCGCCTTACGCAGCGCCTCGCTGCAGCGCTTCACACACGGCCGTCGACTCTCTGGTGCCAAGCTCCACCGAGCGCCCACAGTGCGCGATCCAGGCAGCCATGCCATCCGGCTTCCCGGAGAGATAGCCCTCGAAGCCCGCGACGTACGCCGCCCGCCCCTGCTCCGCATGACCCACTTCGGCGGGGCAGATCGACTTCGGGTCGAGCCCGCTCCCGATCAGCACGATCCGTTCAGCGGTGCGGGCCACCAAGCCGTTGTGCGAGCCGAAGGGGCGCAGCGCCAGCAGTTCACCGTGCACGATCGACGCCGTCACCAGCGCAGGCGCCTCACTCCCGGCGATGATCAGCTGGGACAGTCCCTCCAGACGCCCGGCGACTTCCTCTGCGTCCGGAACAGGCGCTTCGATGAGCGGCTCGTCCACCGGCTCACCCGACAGCCGAGGGCGCCCGACGGCATCGTCACGAGTCGCCCCGCCGGCCGCGACCAGGTGCAGCCGCGCCAGGACCCGCAGAGGCGACTGCCGCCAGATGGAGAGCAACTGCCCCGCCTCCGCGGTCAGCCTCAAAGCGGCCCCGATCGTGCGCGCCTCGTCCTCGCCGCTGAAGTCCGTACGCCGGCGCACCTCCTCGAGATTCCAGTCGGCACCCGAGAGCGCCGCCGAGCCACGCGCACCCCGCAGGGCCGCCTCCGCGGTGACCTCATTACTGCGACGCCGCATGACACGGTGGCCGTACACCCTGTCAACGGACTTGCGTACGGCGTCCACCGCATCGGCGACGCCCGGCAGGGCGCCCAGGGCGGCGAGCGGGTCTGAGGCAGTCGTACTCATAAGTAGCGAGGCTACGCGCCCCTCGCACGGATCCTTCCCCGGAGTGGCCTTCTTCACGAACTTTGACTGCATTGAGCAACAAGACCGCTACCCTAGGTGAACATGAAGATCGCTTTCGTGGGGAAGGGCGGCAGCGGCAAGACCACGCTGTCCTCGCTCTTCATCCGCCACCTCGCTGCCAATGAAGCTCACGTCGTCGCGGTGGACGCCGACATCAACCAGCATCTCGGGGCCGCGCTCGGCCTGGACGAGACGGAAGCTGCCGCCCTGCCCGCCATGGGAGCGCAGCTGCCTCTCATCAAGGACTACCTGCGCGGCAGCAACCCGCGCATCGCGTCTGCCGAGACGATGATCAAAACGACGCCACCGGGCGAAGGCTCACGGCTGCTGCGGGTCCGCGAGGACAACCCCGTCTACGCAGCCTGCGCACGGACGGTGAGGCTCGACGACGGGGACATCCGGCTGATGGCCACCGGCCCGTTCACCGAGTCCGACCTCGGGGTGGCTTGCTACCACTCCAAGGTCGGAGCGGTCGAGCTGTGCCTCAACCATCTGGTCGACGGTCCGGACGAATACGTAGTGGTCGATATGACGGCAGGGTCGGACTCGTTCGCGTCCGGGATGTTCACGCGCTTCGACATGACATTCCTGGTGGCCGAGCCGACCCGGAAGGGAGTCTCCGTGTATCGCCAGTACAAGGAGTACGCACGGGACTTCGGCGTCGCCCTGAAGGTCGTCGGCAACAAGGTGCAGGGTGAGGACGATCTCGAGTTCCTGCGTGCGGAGGTCGGCGACGACCTGCTGGTCGGCATCGGGCAGTCCAACTGGGTGCGGACCATGGAGAAAGGCAGGCCGGCTCCGTTCGATCTGCTGGAGGCCGACAACCGGATGGCCCTGCAGGCCCTGCAGAACGCCGCGGAGGACTCGTACGAACAGCGCGACTGGGAGCGCTACACCCGCCAGATGGTGCACTTCCACCTGAAGAACGCGGAGAGCTGGGGCAACGAGAAGACGGGTGCCGACCTGGCTGCCCAGGTCGACCCCGCCTTTGTACTGAAGGAACGCTTCACGGACGTGGGCGCCGCCCAGCCGGCCTGAACGCCGCCCAGCCGTCCTGCCAACCGGCGGAGGCATCCCGCTGGCCGGCCGACGAACCCGGGACCCGGTCGGCGGCCCGCGGTCCGCCGACGGGTCGGTCGACCGGCCGATCATGCTCCGGACGAGAGTCCCTACCCCGCGCTTCCGTCGGCGCCCTTGCCTGCCGACCGGCCGGCAGGCCCGGCCGGTACGGGGCTGCCGGCGTCCTCCCTCGGAGCGGCCCCTCCGAGGAAGGACATCCATCCCTGCTTCGGCTCCTGCCCGACCTTCAGCGTTCCCAGCCTGGACAGCGTCGCCGGGTCCTGCGCATCCAGCCAGTCTGCAAGCTGACGGAAGGAGACACACCGCACGTCCTGCTGGGTGCAGACGGTCTTGATCGTCTCCTCGATGGCACGCATATAGGTGCCACCGTTCCAGGACTCGAAGTGATTGCCGATGATCAGAGGTGCCCGGTTGCCGTTGTACGAGCGATCGAAGGCCTGAAGCAGACCGTCCCGCATCTGGTTTCCCCAGTACGCGTGCTGGTTCGGGTCCCCCTGCGTCGTGCCGGACTGGTTGAACATGAAGTTGTAGTCCATCGAGAGGGTCTCGAATGCGCGGCCGGGCACCGGCACGAGCTGGAGCGGGAGATCCCAGAGGCCGTCCTTCTTCGCGGGCCAGACCTGGTTGCCTACGCCGCTCGAGTCATAGCGGAATCCCATCGTCCGGGCCGCTGCGACCATGTTCTTCTGCCCTTCGAGGCAGGGCGTGCGCGCGCCGACAAGTTCCTTGTCGTAGTCGAAGGGCAACGGGGCTTCGGTCTTGAGCAGCGGGGCGTTGGTCTTCCAGTTCTTGACGAAGGACTTCGCCTGGCTGATCTCGCTCTTCCACTCCTCGACCGACCAGGTGCCCACACCACCGTCCGGGCCGCAGAAGTGCCCGTTGAAGTGGGTGCCGATCTCGTTGCCGTCGAGCCAGGCGGCACGCAGTTCGTCCAGCGTGGCGCGGATGCCCTCCGTGTCGTTGAAGCCGATGTCGGATCGGCCGGCCGAGTGCTGCGGCGGGTCGTAGAGGGCCTTCTTCTCCTCCGGCAGCAGATACACGCCGCTGAGGAAGTACGTCATCTTCGCGTTGTACTTCTTCGCGACACTGCGGAAGTGCGAGAAGAGCTTCTGGCTGTCCTCCCCCGCGCCGTCCCAGGAGAACACGACGAACTGCGGTGGCTTCTGGCCTGCCTTCAGGCGCTTCGCCACGGGGAGTTTCGGCTGAGCTCCGGTGTAGGCCGTCGAGCCGTCACCGATGACCTTGACCGCACCCTTGGGCGCTGCCGCCGGGGAGTGCTCCTCCGCGTCGGCGCCTGACTTCCTCCCGGTGCCGGAACCGGCACCACCGGCTCCGGCACCCGAGCAGCCCGCCAGGCCGGCGATCAATGCAGTGGCTACGGCGCCCAGGGCGATCCTCTTCGTGGCGGCCATCATTCCGTCCACCCTCTTCCTTGCAGAAGTCGTGCGTTGAAGTGCCACACGGCGCCGTCAACGTCGCACGCAGCCCTGCGGGAATCAGTACGACAAGCCGGATGAAAAGCTGCTTATTCACTTGAATGAGTGACTCAATGGGCTATGTGATCGAAAGCATGGACACAGTTCTTTACTCTCCATTACGATCCGTTTACTGAGAGTTGAGAAATCCCGCCGCTGCACGCCGTGACCCACGGCCGCGTCATCACTTTCCGCGACCGCGCTGCCCCGGAGGAGACGGGAACATGTCTGCCTGCGTCCCCACCCGCAACGACCACCCATCCCCCAGTTCGCGCCCGCCCCGAGCCTCGGGGATCAAGCGAACTCACAGCCCCCCACCACCGCCCCGAGGCCGTCGTTTCCGCATCTCGGGCGCCAATCTGTCCGCATCGATCACTGTCTTTCTGATCGCCGTCCCCATGTCGCTCGGCCTCGCCGTCGCCATGGACGCTCCGCTCGAGGCCGGACTGGTCTCCGCGGCCATCGGCGGCATCGTCGCCGGACTGCTCGGCGGCGCTCCCCTCCAGATCAGCGGCCCGTCCGCCGGACTGACCGTGGTCACAGCCGAGCTGATCCAGATCTACGGCTGGCGAACCACCTGCGCGATCACCATCGGCGCGGGGCTCCTGCAAATCCTGCTGGGCTCCCTGAGAGCCGCCCGCAGTGCGCTGGCTGTCAGCCCCGCCATCGTCCACGGCACTCTCGCCGGCATCGGTGTGGCCATCGCGCTCGCCCAGCTGCACATCGTGCTCGGCAGCACACCGCAGAGTTCCGTCCTCGACAACGCCCTTGCGTTGCCTGCGCAGTTGACACATGTCAGCCCGGCCGCACCCTTCATCGGCGGACTGACCATCGCTCTGCTTGTCCTGTGGCCACGACTACCTGGACGCGTCGGGCTCATGGTGGGCAGGATTCCGGCAGCACTCGCCGCCGTGGCGATCGCGACGGCCGTAGCCGCCGTGGCCACTCCCGGAATCGCCCGGGTCGACCTGCCGTCCTGGAGCTCGCACGCACTGCCCGAACTGCCGCAGGGGTCTGCCGCCGCCCTGGCCACCGCAGTCCTCACGGTCATGCTGGTTGCCAGCCTGGAATCCCTGCTCTCCGCAGTCGCCGTGGACAAACTGGCGGCCGACCGTGCAGCCGCCCCGCCCAAGCACGGCACGACACCGGCCACACCCGTAAAACGCTCCGATCTCGACCGCGAGCTGCGCGCCCAGGGCATCGCCAACGCGCTGGCGGGAATGTTCGGCGGGCTCCCCGTGTCCGGGGGCGCGGTGCGCAGCTCGGCGAATGTACGGGCGGGGGCGACGGGGCGATCCGCCACAGTGCTGCACGGCTTCTGGGTGCTGCTCGCCGCCATCCTGCTGGTCGCAGCTCTCGAACGGATCCCACTGGCCGCCCTCGGCGCCCTGGTGATGGTGGTCGGCATCCAGATGGTCAGCTTCGCTCACATCCGCAATGTTCATAAGCACCGCGAATTCCCGGTGTACGGAGCCACGATCACCGGGGTGATCCTGGCCGGCGTCCTCAAGGGCGTGGCGATCGGAATCGCCGTGGCCGTGGTCATCGCCCTGCACCGGCTGGCCCGCACCAGGATCACCGTGTCGGAGCAGGAGGGCAGGTATGTGGTGACTGTCCGGGGGCAGCTGACCTTCCTGGCCGTTCCCAGGCTCAGCAGGACGCTCGGGCGGCTCCCTCATGGGGCTGACGCGATCGTCGAGTTGGACGGCTTCTTCATGGACCATGCGGCGTACGAGACGATCCAGGAGTGGCGTACCAGTCAGATCGCGCTGGGCGGCCGGATCGTCTTCACAGGGCGGTCCGGGGGCCGGATCGGGGAGCCTGCGTCGGCGGCCCATTCCTGCTGCCGCCCATGGACCCCGTGGCGCAACCACCACTGCCACGACCGGTCCGAGCACGCCATCGAGAGCGCGGCCTCCGCGGCGACCGCCTCCGGGGCGACCCCCGACTCGGCTGCCCCCGCCTCGAATGCACCCACGACCGACCGGCGCGGTGCCCATTGGCTGCTCAGGGGCCTCAGCTCCTTTCAGCGCACCACGGCCCCATTGGTTCGCGAAGAGCTGGCCCGGCTGGCCGCCGAAGGCCAGCGGCCCTCCCAGCTGTTCATTACCTGCGCCGATTCCCGCCTGGTGACAAGCATGATCACATCAAGCGGTCCGGGGGACCTCTTCACCGTGAGGAACGTCGGCAATCTTGTTCCGCTGCCGGACACGGAGGGCGAGAGCAGCGACGACTCCGTGGCTGCCGCGATCGAGTACGCGGTGGATGTGCTGAAGGTCGAGTCGATCACCATCTGCGGTCACTCCGGATGCGGCGCCATGCAGGCTCTCCTCGGGGGCGCGCCGGATGCTCCCAAGACCCCCCTGTGGCGTTGGCTGCGGCACGGCCTGCCGAGCCTCGATCGCATGAAGTCCCGCCACCACACCTGGGCACGTATCTCCGGTCGACTGCCCGCCGATGAGGTGGAGCAGCTCTGCCTGACCAATGTGGTCCAGCAGTTGGACCATCTGCGGGCCCATGAATCGGTCGCGCGGCGCCTCGCCGCGGGCACCTTGCAGCTCCACGGCATGTATTTCCACGTCGGCGAGGCGCAGGCGTACTTGCTGACCGAGGGGGAAAGTTCCGGCACCGGCCCGGACGAGGTCTTCGCCCGCGTCGCACCCGGCCCGGATCCCGGCACGGAGCCCAGCTGGGACCCCAGCCGGGGGTCCGGCCCTGAGCTCACCGCTGAACTCGCCCCTGAGCCCACCCCTCAACCCTGCGGTCCTCCTGTTCGAGCTGCCCACGCAGTACCCGGCACAGCGGTCGACGCCTGAACCACACGTGTCCCAGGTCCGTGAGACGTTGTGGCCCCGCTTCCACAGTGCGCAAACCACCTGTGGAAGCGGGGCGTGTGCCCCCATACACGAAACACAGGTCTAAACCAATTCCCGGCAGACACTTGTCACCTGGCCTGCGGCCTGATGAGCTGTCCCCCGGACACAACGGACACCCTGGGAATGGGAGATGTCGTGAGCAACGAAAGCCTGGCCAATCTGCTCAAGGAGGAGCGGCGGTTCGAACCGCCTGCCGATCTGGCCGCGAACGCCAACGTGACAGTGGAGGCGTACGAGCAGGCCGATGCGGACCGGCTGGGCTTCTGGGCCGAGCAGGCCCGCCGCCTGACCTGGGCCACCGAGCCGACCGAAACGCTCGACTGGAGCAACCCGCCCTTCGCGAAGTGGTTCGCGGACGGCAAGCTCAACGTCGCGTACAACTGCGTGGACCGCCACGTCGAAGCAGGCAACGGCGACCGGGTCGCCATCCACTTCGAGGGCGAGCCCGGAGACACGCGTGCGATCACCTACGCGGAGCTGAAGGACGAGGTCTCCCGCGCCGCCAACGCCCTCACCGAACTCGGTGTCGGCAAGGGCGACCGGGTCGCCGTCTATCTGCCGATGATCCCCGAGGCAGCCGTCGCGATGCTGGCCTGCGCCCGCATCGGCGCAGCCCACTCGGTCGTCTTCGGCGGTTTCTCCGCCGACGCCATCGCGGCCCGCATCCAGGATGCGGACGCCAAGGTCGTCATCACCGCCGACGGTGGCTACCGCCGTGGGAAGCCGACCGCGCTCAAGCCCGCCGTGGACGACGCCGTCTCCCGTTTCGACAGCGTCGAGCACGTCCTCGTGGTCCGCCGCACCGGGCAGGACACCGCCTGGACCGAGGGCCGGGACGTCTGGTGGCACGAGATCACCGGCCGGCAGTCCGTCGAGCACACCCCCGACGCCTTCGAGGCGGAGCACCCGCTCTTCATCCTCTACACCTCGGGTACGACGGGTAAGCCGAAGGGGATCCTGCACACCTCGGGCGGATACCTCACGCAGGCGGCGTACACGCACCACGCGGTCTTCGACCTCAAGCCCGAGACGGATGTGTACTGGTGCACCGCCGACATCGGCTGGGTCACCGGACACTCGTACATCGTCTACGGCCCGCTGGCCAACGGTGCGACCCAGGTCATGTACGAGGGCACGCCCGACACCCCGCACCAGGGGCGCTTCTGGGAGATCGTCCAGAAGTACGGCGTCACGATCCTCTACACCGCGCCGACCGCGATCCGTACGTTCATGAAGTGGGGGGACGACATCCCCGCCAAGTTCGACCTGTCGTCGCTGCGTGTCCTCGGTTCGGTCGGTGAACCGATCAACCCCGAGGCGTGGATGTGGTACCGCAAGCACATCGGTGCCGACGCCTGTCCGATCGTGGACACCTGGTGGCAGACCGAGACCGGCGCGATGATGATCTCGCCGCTTCCCGGGGTCACGGCGACCAAGCCCGGCTCCGCCCAGCGCGCGCTGCCCGGCATCTCGGCCACCGTCGTCGACGACGAGGCCCGCGAGGTACCGGACGGCGGGGGCGGCTACCTCGTCCTCACCGAGCCGTGGCCGTCGATGCTCCGCACCATCTGGGGCGACGACCAGCGCTTCATCGACACCTACTGGTCACGCTTCGAGGGCAAGTACTTCGCGGGCGACGGTGCCAAGAAGGATGACGACGGTGACATCTGGCTGCTCGGCCGGGTCGATGACGTGATGCTCGTGTCCGGGCACAACATCTCGACCACCGAGGTCGAGTCGGCTCTCGTGTCGCACCCCTCGGTCGCCGAAGCGGCCGTGGTCGGCGCCAACGACGAGACGACCGGGCAGGCCATCGTCGCGTTCGTGATCCTGCGCGGCACGGCCACCGCTTCCGAGAAGCTCGTCGCCGAACTGCGCAACCACGTCGGCACCACGCTCGGCCCGATCGCCAAGCCCAAGCGGGTCCTGCCGGTCGCCGAGCTGCCGAAGACCCGCTCCGGCAAGATCATGCGCCGGCTCCTGCGAGACGTCGCCGAGAACCGTGAGCTCGGCGATGTCACCACGCTCACCGACTCCTCGGTCATGGACCTCATCCAGACACAACTGCCGACGGCGTCCACGGAGGACTGAGCCGGTCCGGTTCTTTCGTACGGCTCCGAGGGGCATCCGGCAACGCGCCGGGTGCCCCTTCGCGCGTCCAGGGGCGAAGATGCGCTTCGATGGACGTCGATGGACGACGAGCACTGGATACGTCCATCGGCGCCCCGGGTACAGTGACGACCGCGACCCCTTCGTCAATGGAGCAGGTCGACAACCTCATATCAAATCTTCACAGGGGCGCCGGGAAGTCTGGTCGGCACGTGCATCTGCCATGCCATCGCTGCCGTACCCGACCCGGAGGTCTCCCCTCGTGGCCGCGCCTGTACCCCCGTCCCCCCGCCGTACGCTGCTCGGCCGCCTCTCCCTACCCGAGAGGAACTACGTCGCCGAGGCCTTGCGAGCCGAGACGGTCGGCGGCGTCATCCTGCTGGTAGCCGCCGTCAGCGCGCTGATCTGGGCGAACACCCTCGGTTCCAGCTACGAGGCCGTCAGCGACTTCCACTTCGGCCCCGAATCGCTGGGGCTCGATCTCTCCGTGTCCCACTGGGCGGCCGACGGACTCCTCGCCATCTTCTTCTTCGTCGCCGGCGTGGAACTCAAGCGCGAACTGGTCGCGGGCGAACTGCGCGACCCACGGGCAGCGGCCCTGCCCGTGGCCGCCGCGCTGTGCGGCATGGCCGTTCCCGCCATCGTCTACACCCTGGCCGCCGTGTTCGGGAGAGGCTCCACCGCCGGCTGGGCGGTGCCCACCGCCACCGACATCGCGTTCGCACTGGCGGTGCTCGCGGTCATCGGCACCACACTGCCGGCGGCTCTGCGCGCGTTCCTGCTCACGCTCGCCGTGGTCGACGACCTGTTCGCGATCCTGATCATCGCGATCTTCTTCACCGAGAACATCGACTTCCTCGCCCTCGCGGGGGCCTTCGCCGGTCTGGCCGTCTTCTACATCCTCCAGCGCGTGGAAGTCCGGGGCTGGTATGTCTACCTGCCGCTCGCCCTGGTGATCTGGGGGCTGATGTACAACAGCGGCATCCACGCCACGATCGCCGGTGTCGCCATGGGCCTCATGCTCCGTTGCACCAAGCGCGAAGGCGAGTCGCAGTCCCCCGGCGAACACATCGAGCACCTGGTGCGCCCCCTTTCCGCCGGGTTCGCCGTGCCGGTGTTCGCACTGTTCTCGGCCGGTGTCACCCTCAAGGGCGATGCCCTGGCAGGTGTGTTCACCCGGCCCGAAACGCTCGGCGTGGTCCTCGGTCTGGTCGTCGGCAAGACGATCGGCATCTTCGGCGGCACCTGGCTCGTCGCCCGCTTCACCAAGGCGGAGCTGAACAAGGACCTGGCCTGGGCGGATGTGCTCGCCGTCGCCGCGCTCGCCGGGATCGGCTTCACCGTCTCGCTGCTCATCGGGGAGCTCGCCTTCGCAGGCGACGAGGACATGATCAACGAGGTCAAGGCCGCGGTCCTCCTCGGTTCCCTCATTGCCGCCGTACTCTCCGGTGTACTGCTGAAAGTCCGGGTACGCAGATACAGGGCCCTGTACGAGGCTGAGGAGCTCGACGAGGACGAATCGGGAGTGCCCGACATCTACGAGCAGGAGGACCCCGAGTACCACCTGCGGATGGCTGCGATCCACGAGAGGAAGGCCGCCGAGCACCGTCGCCTTGCCGAACAGGCGGGGGCAGCGAGCAGCAAGCCGGACAGTCCGGCATGATCTGACATCGGATGTACTGAAGAGGAGAGGAAGTCAGGGATGAGCGACCCCGGCAACTACGCGGGCAGCACCGACCGTAGTCTCGGACAGCTGTTCGCTTCCGCGACGGCCGAGATGTCCGCGCTGGTGCACGACGAGATCGCCCTGGCCAAGGCCGAGGTACGTCAGGACGTCAAGCGGGGCGTGATCGGCAGCGTGGCGTTCATCGTCACGGGCGTGCTGATCCTGTTCGCGATCCCCGTGCTCAGCTTCGCGGCGGCCTACGGGATCCACAATCTGGGGCTGGGGCTCGCCTGGTCGTTCCTGATCGTGGGCGGCGCGTTCATTCTGCTGGGGATCCTTCTCGCCCTCTTCGGCCTCGCCAAGTTCAAGAAGGTCAAGCCGCCGGAGAAGTCCATCGCTTCGGCCAAGCAGACCGCGGCGGTCCTGCAGGGCGTCAAGCCGCATCCCCGTCCCGTCGAACCCGTCGGTGCGATCGGCCGGGCGCCGGGCAGCACGCTCGCGGACAAGGCCATCGAGAGCCGCCCGGTCCAGGACGGGGCGACCGCTGTGGCACGCTCGTCGACATGACCGACCCCGATTTCAGCGCATCCGGCCCATACGGCCCAGTGGGGCCGTTGGGACCGGCTGCCGGTTCCGGCGGTCCCGTACGTCTCGACGGTCCCTGGACCCACCGCGATGTGGCGGCCAACGGTGCACGCTTCCATATCGCCGAGCTCGGCGACGGGCCGCTCGTGCTGCTGCTGCACGGCTTCCCGCAGTTCTGGTGGACGTGGCGCCATCAACTGACAGCGCTCGCCGACGCCGGTTACCGGGCGGTCGCGATGGACCTGCGCGGGGTGGGCGGCAGCGACCGTACGCCCCGGGGCTACGACCCGGCCAACCTGGCACTCGACGTGACCGG
Source organism: Streptomyces sp. NBC_00887 (assembly GCF_045207585.1). Taxonomy (NCBI): domain Bacteria; kingdom Bacillati; phylum Actinomycetota; class Actinomycetes; order Kitasatosporales; family Streptomycetaceae; genus Streptomyces; species Streptomyces sp. NBC_00887. The sequence continues at coordinate 6,185,327 of NZ_CP108788.1, read as the reverse complement.
TGTGATCCGCTCGCTCGGCGAGCCGGACGCGGCGCTGGTCGGACATGACATGGGCGGCTATCTCGCCTGGACGGCCGCGGTGATGCGTCCCAAGCTCGTACGACGTCTCGTGGTGTCGTCGATGCCGCATCCGCGCCGGTGGCGGTCCTCGATGCTCTCCGACTTCGCGCAGTCCAAGGCCGGCTCGCACATCTGGGGTTTCCAGCGGCCGTGGGTGCCGGAGCGTCAGCTCGTCGCGGACGAAGCGGCGTTGGTCGCACGGCTGATCCGTGACTGGTCCGGTCCGCGGACCCCGGACTTTCCCGACGACAAGACGGTGGACGTCTACCGCCGCGCCATGTGCATCCCTTCGACGGCTCACTGCGCGATCGAGCCCTACCGCTGGATGGTGCGTTCACTGGCCCGTCCGGACGGCGTCCAGTTCAACCGGCGGATGAAGCGCCCTGTGCGCGTACCGACGCTGCACCTGCACGGTTCACTCGATCCGGCGATCCGTACACGTAGCTCCGCGGGATCCGGCGAGTACGTCGAAGCGCCGTACCGTTGGCGACTTTTCGACGGTCTGGGGCACTTCCCCCACGAGGAGGATCCGGTCGCGTTCTCGACCGAACTCATCAACTGGCTCAAGGATCCCGAGCCCGACCGGTAGCCGACGGGCACACGTGTACGACGAACAGCCAATTGCCTGCCGCATAAGCCAATTGGCTGACTCCCACGCGATTACCGACCTTGGGTCACGGGCAGACGTCGGGGTATGGGCTGGACGCGCGACTTCAGTGACGCAGCACGCAACCGCCGCTCGACCGCTCCTGCTGGTCCGAGCGCTCATGAGGGGGGCGGCTCTCCGAGCCGGGTGCACGATGTGAGTGATTTCCATGATCTCCGGCTGGGCATTCCGCGCATTCTGCATCGCCGGGCCCGTTGGGTCTCGGCGCGGCTGCGGCATCCCCGTGGATGACACAGCACTCGTCCGACGCACCGCGGCGTAGACGCCGGGCGGGCTGTGCCTGACGACGTACCCGGCGCGCCTGCCTCGCGGACGCGCCGGGTGTCGCGTCACTTCCTGGTCAGAGCGCGCAGCTCTGACTGTCGACCTGCTGATTGGCAGCCTTGCCGAGCTCGATGTCGTCGCGGATCTCGTCGGCCGTCAGCGCGTAGCCCGTGTCCGGGTCGTCGAGCGATTTGGCGAACACCACTCCGTAGACCTTGCCGTCAGGAGTGAGCAGCGGGCCGCCGGAGTTGCCCTGACGCACGGTCGCGAACAGGGAGTACACATCGCGCCGCACGGTGCCCCGGTGGTAGATGTCCGGGCCGTCGGCGTCGATGCGGCCCCGGATACGGGCGGAGCGTACGTCGTAGGCGCCGTTCTCCGGGAAGCCGGCGACGATGGCGTCGTCGCCGCTCTCCGCGTCGCTCCGGGTGTCGGTGAAGCGCAGCGGCTCCGCGTCGAGGTCCGGGACGTCCAGTACGGCGATGTCGCGCTGCCAGTCGTAGAGAACGACCTTCGCGTCGTACAGCCGGCCTTCGCCGCCGATCTGCACGGTCGGCTCGTCCACGCCCCCGACCACATGGGCGTTGGTCATCACGCGGCGGTTCGAGAAGACGAAGCCGGTGCCCTCCAGGACCTTGGCGCAGCCCGGCGCCGTGCCGACGACCTTGACGATGGACTTCTTGGCGCGGGCGGCGACGGGGCTGCCCGCAAGCGCCGGGTCCGGGGCCTTGACCTCGGTGATCGGCTCATTGGCGAAGGGACTGAAGACCTGCGGGAAGCCGTTCTGGGCCAGGACCGAGGAGAAGTCCGTGAACCAGTTGGAGGCCTCGTCGGGCATCACCCGGGAGACTCCGAGCAGGACCGAGGAACTGCGGACCTCCTTGCCCAGGGTCGGCAGTGACGTGCCTGCGAGTGCGGAGCCGATCAGCCAGGCGACCAGCAGCATGGCCACCACGTTGACCAGCGAGCCGCCCGTGGCGTCCAGGGCGCGCGCGGGCGACCACGTGATGTACCGGCGGAGCTTGTTGCCGAGGTGGGTGGTGAACGCCTGTCCGACAGAGGCGCACACGATCACGATCACGACCGCGACGATGGCAGCTGTGGAGGAGACTTCCGACCCGTCGGTCACCTGGTCCCAGATGACCGGCAGCAGGTAGACGGCGACGAGACCGCCGCCCAGAAAGCCGATCACGGACAGAATGCCGACGACGAAACCCTGGCGGTATCCGATGACCGCGAACCACACGGCGCCGAGCAGCAGCAGGATGTCCAGCACATTCACCGTCTATAGCCTCGCAGATTCGTCACCTGGCCCGTCCGGTTCGACGGGGTCCGGGCCAGGCCCGGAACAGCGCAGCACGGGAGTCAGCCTGTCATGCGCGCCAGTCGAGCGGCACCTGCTTGGCCCTGTCCCAGGGGCGTTCCCACCCCGCGTAGTGCAGAATCCGGTCGATCACACCGGCTGTGAATCCCCAGACCAGGGCTGATTCGACCAGAAATGCCGGACCTCGGTGGCCGCTCGGATGCACGGCCGTGGCCCGGTTGGCCGGATCCGTGAGATCCGCCACGGGGACGGTGAAGACGCGGGCGGTCTCTGCCGGGTCGACCACGCCGACGGGGCTCGGCGTCCGCCACCAGCCGAGGACGGGCGTGACCACGAAGCTGCTCACCGGAATGTAGAGACGGGGCAGGACACCGAAGATCTGGACACCGCTCGGATCGAGGCCCGTCTCCTCCTCGGCCTCCCGCAGCGCCGCCCTGAGAGGGCCTGTGGTCGCCTGGTCGCCGTCCTCCGGGTCGAGGGAGCCCCCGGGGAAGGACGGCTGGCCTGGATGGGAGCGCAAGGATCCGGAGCGCTCCATCAGGAGCAGCTCGGGGCCGCGCTCTCCCTCCCCGAAGAGGATCAGGACGGCCGACTGGCGGCCGGCTCCGCTCTCGGGCGGCAGAAACCGGCTGAGCTGCTGGGCCTGGACGCTCCGCGCCGCGCTCGCGACGGGGTCCAGCCAGCCGGGCAGCCCTTCAGTGGTGACGGTGACCGCGCTGTCGTGGGGCGCACCTGTCTGCGACGCGTCCGTCCGCGTCGTGGCCGCCTGTGTCGTGGCCGCGTTCCGTGCGGCCCGTGTGCTCTGTGCGTGCGTCATGGGCACCCCCGTCGTTGCAACGCCTGTCGTCGGCCATTTCGTTCCGCGTGCGGCCGGGGCACGCCTGCGGGGACGGTGACCGTCACCCGGCTCCCAGGGGTGGCGCGGGCATGCCCGGGTAGTCCGGGGGCGGGCTGAGGCGCTGGCCGGGATATCCGCCCATCTCGTACTTGAGGAGCTTCCTGGCCTTCTCCGGGTCGGTCTCGCCCTCACCGTACGAGGGACAGAGCGGGGCGATCGGACAGGCGCCGCAGGCGGGCTTGCGGGAGTGGCAGATGCGGCGGCCGTGGAAGACCACGCGGTGCGAGAGCATCGTCCACTCGCCCTTCGGGAAGATCGCCGCGATCTCCGCCTCGACCTTCTCCGGGTCCTCCTGCTCCGTCCACTTCCAGCGGCGGACCAGTCGGCCGAAGTGGGTGTCGACCGTGATGCCCGGTACCCCGAAGGCGTTGCCGAGGACGACGTTGGCCGTCTTGCGGCCGACGCCGGGCAGCTTCACGAGATCGGCGAGGCGGCCGGGGACCTCGCCGCCGAAGTCGTCCCTGAGGGCCGCCGAAAGGCCGATCAGGGACCGCGCCTTGGCGCGGAAGAAGCCGGTCGGCCGAATGATCTCCTCGAGCTCCTCGGGTGCGGCGGCAGCCATGTCCTCGGGCGTCGGACAGGCGGCGAAGAGTGCGGGAGTCGTCTGGTTGACCCTCAGGTCGGTGGTCTGGGCGGAGAGCACCGTGGCCACCAGGAGCTCGAAGGGGTTGCGGAAATCCAGCTCGGGATGGGCGTACGGATAGAGCTCGGCCAGTTCGCGGTTGATCCTGCGGGCACGGCGGACCATCGCGAGGTGCGATTCCGGTTTCGCCGTCCTCTTCGCTGCCGACGACGCCCCGGTCGGGCGTTTTACGGCATTTTTCCGACCCCGCACGGGCTGTTCGCCCACAGCGGAATTCTTGTCCTCCGACACCCCATCAGCCCCCTTGGCCTGCGCTCTCACCGGCTTTCCGGACACTCGGCCAGCCTAGAGCCAGGCACCGACATCCGCCCCGGTCACCGGCCATCCACGCCCAATCGGCCCCCTGCCGTAGGGTCCGGCACGCCCGTGCGTCAAACTAGTTTGTGATTGATCGCACTGTTTTACCGTCCGGCATCATGGGGACCACGGTTCCCTGAACAGGCCGACAAGGAGAGAACTCGTGGACGACGTTCTGCGGCGCGCCCCGCTTTTCGCGGCGCTCGATGATGAGCAGGCCGCGGAGCTCCGCGCCTCGATGAGTGAGGTGACCCTCGCGCGCGGTGACGCGCTGTTCCACGAGGGCGACCCGGGCGACCGCCTGTATGTGGTCACCGAGGGCAAGGTGAAGCTCCACCGCACCTCCCCCGACGGACGCGAGAACATGCTGGCCGTCCTCGGCCCCGGCGAGCTGATCGGAGAGCTGTCGCTCTTCGACCCGGGCCCGCGCACCGCCACGGCGACCGCGCTCACCGAGGTCAAGCTGCTCGGCCTCGGCCACGGCGACCTCCAGCCCTGGCTGAACGCGCGCCCCGAGGTGGCCACCGCGCTGCTGCGCGCCGTCGCCCGCAGGCTGCGCAAGACCAACGACCAGATGTCCGACCTGGTCTTCTCCGATGTGCCGGGCCGTGTCGCCCGCGCGCTCCTCGACCTGTCGCGCCGTTTCGGCGTCCAGTCGGAGGAGGGCATTCACGTCGTACACGACCTGACCCAGGAAGAGCTGGCCCAGCTGGTCGGCGCCTCCCGCGAGACGGTCAACAAGGCACTCGCGGACTTCGCGGGCCGCGGCTGGCTGCGCCTCGAGGCACGTGCCGTGATCCTGCTGGACGTGGAGCGGCTGGCGAAGCGTTCGCGTTGATCCGGTGACATAAAGGCATACGGAAGGGCCCTCGATCCGGTGAACCCGGATCGAGGGCCCTTCCGTGCGTTCTCAGAGGCCCAACAACCACTCCATCAGCGACGAATCCACCACAACCACCGTCGCCACCACACTCAGCCGCGCCGTAGCGCGCCAGCTGCGCAGCCCCTCACTCAGTACCCGTCCGATCTCTTCTGCCCAATTTGCCCTCATGAGCCATCACCTCCTTGGTACGACTAAATCCGCAACTCCCCTCATTTCTTGATCATTTGAACCAGGAGGGAACGAAGTGAGACGTCTCAGCCCGCCCACGCCACCTCCGGCTTACGACTCGTACAGCGCGCTCCTGCGAGACCTCCGCACACTCAGAAAGCTGAGCCGGCTCAGCTTCGAGCAACTCGCCGCCGGATCCGTGAAAGCAGCCCTCGCCCACCCTGAATTGCTGCCCTACTCCAAGCCGACCTTCAGCCGGTTCCTCGCAGGCTCCGGGAGCGAGCGGCAGCTCGAAACGTTCGTCGTCGTCTGCGTCCGCGCGATCGAAACGGCGGGTGCCGTGCTTCCCGCCAGCTGGAACGATCGCGGGTGGTGGCATCGGCGCTGGGCCGCGGTGGGCCCCGGGAGCGAGCTGCGGCTGGAGAGCCAGGACGCCACCTGGGAGGGCGACGCTCTCGGGCTGCCGTACGGCTTCCCCGGCGTCCTACCGACCGTGTTCTGGGGCAATGTCGGGTCGGCCGCCCACCAGCTCGTCGAGCGGATGCGCACGGCGGGCAGGAACGACGACCCCGAGGGCGCAGTGGAGCTGGCGGACGAACTCACGCGGCGCTGCCCCGAAGGCCCCGGACTCTGGGCCGCGCGCCAGGCGGCCGCGTACTGGGCTGCGGAGGCTGGTCTGCTGCGCAAGGCGCGGCAGCTCACCTCGGATCTACTGCGTGCGGCACGCGAGGAGCTCGGCCCCGAAGCGCCCTTCACCCTGCTCACGATGCGACGGCTTGCCGACCGGGAGGCGGAACTCGGGAACCACCGGAACGCCGTGTGCGGCTACGAGACGGTGCTGCTCGGCTCCCCCGGCGACGAGAGCAGGCCGGACCAGTTGCTCGCCAGGCTCGGCTGGGCCCGCTCGATGGCGGAGCGGGGGCATTCCCACACTGCGTACGACGCACTTGGCCGATTACTGCCCGTGGTACGCGGCGTCTTCGGGCCCCAGCACCCCGCGCGGCTCCGGACGGAGCTCGAATTGGTGCGGGTCAGAGCGGTGCTGTCGGGTGCGCAGCCGCCGGGCCCGGGTGAGTACGTGGCGCTGCGGAGAGACTTCGAGACGGTCTTTGGCGACGGGCATCGGTACACCGCACTGCTGCGCGCGACCACCGCCGAGCAGCTCACCTACCTTGCAGTGCACGCGGGCGATCGCAAGGAGGCGCGGGCGCAGCGCGAAGTGGCGTTGGGGCTGTGGGAGAGGAGCCGGGCGAAGCGGCAGCACCACCCGGTCACCCTCGCTCTGGGCCTGCTCGGCGCCTCACTCTCCCTGTGCGACCAGGCTCTGCTCGATTCGGATCATGTACGGCTCCAGGCCCGTACCCAGGCGGTCTCGCTGTGCGAGATCGTGGTGCACGACTGCGTCAACGGGCGTGCGGCCCTCGGCAACCACCACCCTTACGAGGCAGCCGCCCGCAGCGTGCTCGGAGCCCTCCTGCCCGAACACGAACGGCACCGGGAGGCAGTCGAGCACCTGCTGAGCGCGGTCTCCATCTTCCGGCGCACGCTCGGGGCAGAGCACCCGGAGACCCTCGCGTCCCTGGCTGCGCTTGTGCGCACCGCCCCCGCCGGGCAGCCGGACGCCCTCTGCGTACCCCTGGCGCAACTGCTCGACGAAGAGAGCCAGGGGGCGCTGTACGGGCCCCTGTTCCGGCCTCAGGAACTCCCGGACTGAGCCGGCGGGGCGTGGCGGGCGGCCGTCAAGCCCTGGAAGACCCCCAGGGACTCACTCGACGCCATCGCCGCCGACGTCGTCCCGTAGGCCGTACTCCCGTAGCCCTGGCCATCGGCGGACCGGCGGCCGTCGAGCGTGGGCAGCAGCGTGAACCGGCCTAGCGCCGCGCCCCGCTCGACGCGCAGGACCATACGTGTGTTCCGGGTATCCGCCGCCTCGACGTGCCCCTCCTCGCGCAGCAGCTCCCCTACGAGACGGATGAAGCCCTCGAACTCTCCGGCCAGCCCGGCACTGTCGATCGGCTGCCCGGCCTCGTACGCAGAAACGGCCTTGCGGAGACGGTAGTGCGCGGGCTCACCCTTCAGGAGCGTCACAAGCCGAGCCGGGATCCTCGCGCACCGGTCCAGGCTCAGTGCCAGGAAGGGAAGCTCGAAGTTCTCGGATGCCCGATCGTGATCTCCCTCCCTCTGCCTCGGGAGTCCCCCGCCCAGCGGCAGGTCGATCATTCCCCAACGCAGGTCTCGCGCCTGCGGATAGTCGGTCGCGAGACCTAGCGCCAGCGGCACGTTGTAGCGGTAGCAGACCGCCGCCGTGTCATCGATCGCGTCCCAGTCAGCCTGGCTAAGCGCTCCCTCGTCGCGACTCAGGGTCGCCCACGCCCGCAGCCCGTCGAAGTACACCACCTCTTGGTCACTGATCCACTTGGTCACGAGCGCGCGCTCGCGTGGCGCGAGCGCGCAGTGGACGTTGGCCGGCGAGAACTGGAGTAGCAGTTGGGTACGGAACTGCTGAGCGAGCAGCCCCACATCGTATCCACGCCCGAAATCATGCCGGTTGGCGTCGAGGTACTCCACGTATCCGGCCGGAGGGAGACCTTCGACCCCCCGCTCCCGCTGGAGGGCGTGGATCTCCGTGAGGGACGCACGCCCCTGGCGCACGACCGGCGTCAGATGCCCGTCCTCGAGCAGCACAGACAGATCGCGGAGGACGGGAAAATTCCGTTCCCTGTCGGGCCAGAGCAGCTCTCTGAGGTGAGGGTTGTTGTTGATCTGCGAGTCGCCGACGAGCAACGGTCCACGGAACAGCGCGTGGCGTATCAGGTAACCCCTCAACTGCCATAAGGAACTCTCCGGTTCGCCTGTGTCAGGGGCCAGCCGGCCGTCCGGGTCGGCCTCCGTCGCATAAAGCTGCCCCACCGAGTCGATCACGCGCTTCGGCCCTCCCGAGGATGTAGTCCCTGGCTTGGTGCAGCAACACAAGGGTCACCGCGTCCCGTACATGGTCCTGAAAGTCCGGCCGGGCGGTGAGCAGATCGACCGAACGCGTCCCGACGATGACCTCGGACGGCTCGGGGGCCGGGCTCACCCCACCCTCAGTGTCGTCCAGCCACGCGATGAAGCAGTGGTGGGGGTGTGCCGCGAACGCCGGGTCCGGATGCACCACCCCAGTCGGCCACAGCTCCCCGGGCACAACGAGGCCGAGTTCCTGGGCAAGCTCCTTGCCGGCCACGGCCTCAGGGTCCAGCTCTGCGTCCCCGAACCCCATGACCGCCTCGGCCGACACTGCGCGCGCGGAGTGCCGGTAGACCTCCACCAGGAGCGCGTGACGCCCGCCGATGATGGGAAGCACCGCGACCGAGTACGGGGCCCGCCACTGCCAGCGCACGTACGTGCCCCGTACGCCTCGCGGCTCGAAGACCACCTTGTCGTCGTAGAGCCGCCCGTAACTGTTCTCGTAGACAACCCGCTCTTCGGCGATGCGGATCTCGCTGAGGGGCTCCGGGTTGTCCTGGTTCACACACACAACCTAACGCGACCTGAACGAGCGCCCCTCAGATAAGCCCGTGTTCCCCCAGGTACTCCAGCTGGGCAAGCACCGACAGCTCCGCGGCTGGCCACAGGGAACGGTCCACGTCCGCGTACACCGCCGCCACCACCTCCGCCGGTGTCCGGTGACCCGCTTCCACGGCCGTCTCCACCTGGGCCAGCCGGTGTGCCCTGTGAGCGAGGTAGAACTCGACCGCCCCCTGGGCGTCCTCCAGCACAGGGCCGTGTCCCGGGAGCACCGTGTGCACGCCGTCGTCGACCGTCAGCGAGCGCAGTCTCCGCAGCGTGTCGAGGTAGTCGCCGAGCCGGCCGTCCGGGTGCGCGACGACTGTCGTGCCACGCCCGAGAATCGTGTCGCCCGTCAGCACCGCACGGTCGGCGGGCAGGTGGAAGGAGAGCGAGTCCGCGGTGTGCCCCGGGGTGGGCACGACCCGGAGTTCGAGCCCACCGGTGGTGATCACGTCGCCCGCCGTCAGCCCTTCGTCGCCCAGGCGCAGCGCCGCGTCCAGGGCCCGCACCTTGGTACGGGTGAGCTCGGCGAAGCGTGCCGCACCCTCGGCGTGGTCGGGATGGCCGTGCGTGAGCAGCGTGAGGCCGACGCGCCGCCCGGACTTCTCCGCGGTGTCGATGACGGCCCGTAGATGTTCCTCGTCGAGGGGACCCGGGTCGATGACGACCGCGAGGTCGGAATCCGGCTCCGCGACGACCCAGGTGTTGGTTCCGTCCAGAGTCATCGCCGATGCGTTCGGCGCGAGGACGTTGATCGTACGGGCGGTGGCGGGCCCGGAGAGGACGCCGCCGCGGGGCTGTCCGGGCAGCGCTGCCGCGTCGCTCATGCGGAATCGCCTCCGGCGTCGCCGGTCGGGATGAGTTTGGTGAACTCCTCGTGCCCCGGCCAGCTCAGCACCAACGCGTCACCCTCCATACGGGCCTGTGCGAGCACAGGAGTCAGGTCCTGGGAATCCGCTGCCTTCAGCGCCTCTGCGGCCGTCCCGTACGGTCTCAGCGCCCGCAGCGTGGCCACGGTCGGCGGCATCATCAGCAGTTCGCCCTTGTCGTAGCCGTCGGCGGCCTCGCCCGGACGGATCCACACCGTCCGGTCGGCCTCGGTGGACGCGTTCCGGGTGCGCTGGCCCTCCGGGAGCGCGGCCACGAAGAACCAGGTGTCGTACCGGCGCGGTTCGAACTCCGGGGTGATCCAGCGCGCCCACGCGCCCAACAGGTCGGAGCGCAGGACCAGCCCCCGCCGGTCGAGGAAGGCGGCGAACGACAGCTCACGGGCCACCAGTGCCTCGCGGTCGGCCTCCCAGTCGGCACCCGTGGTGTCGCTCACGACGGTGTCGGCGGTGGGCCCTGCCAGCAGGACGCCCGCCTCCTCGTACGTCTCGCGCACCGCCGCACAGACGACGGCCTGCGCCTCGGTGACCGTCTCCACGCCCAGCCGTTCGGCCCAGTGCTCCAGGGACGGTCCCGCCCATGCCACGAGGTGGTCGTCGTCGCGCGGGTCGACCCCGCCACCCGGATAGGCGTACGCACCCCCGGCAAAGGCCATGGACGTACGCCGGCGCAGCATGTGGACGGCCGGACCGGCGGTGGCCGTCCCGGGCGGGCCGTCCCGCAGCAGCATCACGGTGGCCGCACGCCTGGGGTCCACGGCCGTCAGGTCGCCGCTGGCGAGGGCCCTGATCCGTGCGGGCCATTCCGGTGGGTACCACTGACCATTGGGCATGGCCGGAGGCTATCCGGAACCGCGCCGATGTTCGAGGGCTCCCCGGCTCCGTAACTGCCCCTTACACGCAGCATCCCGCCCGGTCACAGGGACCGGGCGGGATGCCAGGGACGGTGAGGGTGCGGCTCAGGCCTCGACGAGCTCGACCTGGACCTCGATCTCCACCGGTGCGTCCAGGGGCAGTACGGCGACGCCCACGGCGCTCCGCGCATGCACTCCCTTGTCGCCCAGGACCGCGCCCAACAGCTCACTCGCGCCGTTGACCACGCCCGGCTGCCCGGTGAAGTCGCTGGCCGAGGCGACGAAGCCGACGACCTTCACGACCCGGGCGATCCGGTCCAGGTCCCCGGCGACGGACTTCACGGCCGCGAGGGCGTTGAGCGCACAGGTCTTCGCAAGCTCCTTGGCCTCGTCCGGCGTCACCTCGGCGCCGACCTTGCCGGTCACCGCGAGTTTGCCGTCCACCATCGGCAGCTGGCCGGAGGTGTACACGTACACCCCGGACTGCACGGCCGGCTGGTACGAGGCCAGCGGCGGGACGACGCCCGGGAGCGTCAGGCCGAGCTCGGCGAGTTTCGCCTCGACGGCGCCCGCCACTACGGCTTCTCCCGCTTCAGGTAGGCCACGAGCTGCTCGGGGTTGTTCGGGCCGGGAACGACCTGGACCAGCTCCCAGCCGTCCTCGCCCCAGGTGTCCAGAATCTGCTTGGTCGCGTGCACGAGAAGGGGCACGGTCGCGTATTCCCACTTGGTCATGAGCCGACTGTAATGCCTGGCACAGGCGGCCTCGTGCGTAGCCTGCCTGCCGACTGGTTAGGCTCGAAGACGTGAGCAGGTTCCAGGTCGTCAGCGGCAAGGGCGGGACCGGTAAGACCACGGTCGCCGCCGCACTCGCGCTCGCCCTCGCGACCGAGGGCAGGCGCACCCTCCTCGTCGAGGTCGAGGGCAGACAGGGCATCGCCCAGCTCTTCGAGTCCGAGGCCCTCCCGTACGAGGAACGCAAGATCGCCGTGGCGCCCGGCGGCGGGGAGGTCCATGCGCTGGCGATCGACGCCGAGCGGGCCCTGCTCGACTACCTCCAGATGTTCTACAAGCTGGGCGGTGCCGGCCGGGCGCTGAAGAAGCTCGGTGCGATCGACTTCGCCACCACCATCGCGCCCGGCGTCCGGGACGTCCTGCTGACCGGTAAGGCCTGTGAGGCCGTGCGCCGCAAGGACAAGCAGGGCAGGTACATCTACGACTACGTGATCATGGACGCGCCGCCCACGGGCCGCATCACCCGCTTCCTCAACGTGAACGACGAGGTGGCGGGGCTGGCGCGGATCGGTCCGATACACAATCAGGCGCAGGCCGTGATGCGGGTCCTGAAGTCTCCCGAGACCGCCGTCCACCTGGTGACGCTCCTGGAGGAGATGCCGGTCCAGGAGACCGCGGACGGCATCGCGGAGCTCCGGGCCGCCGAACTGCCCGTGGGGCGGGTCGTGGTGAACATGGTGCGCCCCCACCTGCTGGACGAGGACGCGCTGCGCACTGCGTCGGGGGGCCGCCGCAAGGAGATCGCGAAGACGCTGACCAGGGCGGGCGTGACCGGTTCCGCCGGGCTCGTACGGCCACTGGTCGCACAGGCCGCCGAGCACGCCCAGCGGGTGGGCCTGGAGCGCGAACAACGCGCGGTGCTTGCCGGGCTGGGGCTCCCCACCGCCGAACTGCCACTGATGGGCGAAGGGGTGAGCCCCTCCGCGCTGTACGAACTGGCGGCGGAATTCCGTAAACAGGGTGTGGGCGACGAGTCGGTGGACGCTGCGGGGCAGGGGCCCGCAAGGGGCGCGCGGCGCCCCGGACAAGGGGTGGGTTCATGACGCTTGGCACGGACATCGCACCGGGGCTGGACACCGACGCGCTCCTTGACGACCCGGGCATCCGGATCGTCGTGTGCTGCGGCTCGGGCGGCGTCGGCAAGACGACGACCGCCGCGGCGCTCGGTGTACGGGCGGCCGAGCGCGGACGCAAGGTCGTCGTCCTCACCATCGACCCGGCCCGTCGGCTCGCCCAGTCCATGGGCATCGACCAGCTCGACAACATCCCGCGCCGGGTCGAGGGCATCGGCGGGGACGGCGAACTGCACGCCATGATGCTCGACATGAAGCGCACCTTCGACGAGACCGTCGAGGCGCACACGGACGCCGAGCGGGCCCGCGCGATCCTGGAGAACCCCTTCTACCAGTCCCTGTCGGCCGGTTTCGCGGGCACGCAGGAGTACATGGCGATGGAGAAGCTCGGGCAGCTGAGGGCGCGCGACGAGTGGGACCTGATCGTCGTCGACACCCCGCCGTCCCGGTCCGCACTGGACTTCCTGGACGCGCCGAAACGTCTCGGCTCGTTCCTGGACGGAAAGTTCATCCGGCTGCTGATCGCCCCCGCGAAGATCGGCGGGCGGGCCGGGATGAAGTTTCTCAATGTCGGCATGTCGATGATGACGGGGACGCTCGGCAAGCTGCTCGGCGGACAGTTCCTCCGGGACGTCCAGACCTTCGTCGCGGCGATGGACTCCATGTTCGGCGGATTCCGTACCCGAGCCGATGCCACGTACAAGCTGCTCCAGGCCCCCGGCACGGCGTTCCTCGTCGTGGCGACGCCCGAGCGGGACGCGCTGCGCGAGGCCGCGTACTTCGTGGAACGGCTGGCCGCGGAGGAGATGCCGCTGGCCGGTCTGGTGCTCAACCGGGTGCACGGCAGCGAGGCCGCGCGGCTCTCCGCGGAGCGGGCTCTGGCCGCCGCGGAAAATCTTGATGGCGTCGGCATTGTGGATCAGACGGCCGGGAAGGCTGGCCTTTGTGACCTGGCGGGCCCGGCGGCTGTCACCTCTCCCGAAGCCTCCGAGTCACCGCTCTCCCCCGAGCGGAACGAGCCCACGTCGCACGATCAGGAGCCGCACGACCAAAAGCCGCAGGAGCCGCACGACCAGAAGCAGCATGGCGCGAAGCCGCATGCCCAGTCCAAGGAGCCCGAGCACACGGAGGAGGACGACGCCTCCATCGCCGACACCGTTTCCGTCGAGCAGCTGACCGCAGGTCTGTTGCGACTGCATGCTGAGCGGATGCAGGTCGTCGCGCGCGAACAGCACACACGCGACCACTTCACCGCGCTGCACCCCGAGGTCCCGATGGCCGAGGTGGCCGCACTGCCTGGTGATGTGCACGACCTCTCAGGCCTTCGGACCATCGGGGAACGGCTCGCGGCCGGTTCCGTTCCCGCTCCGGCCGGAGCTGCGTAGGACCGCCGCCGGGCTCCCCTCACGGGGCCGCCCCGCGCACGGGTCTACCCGACGGCTGCGTACGTCTCGTGCAGTTCGTCGTCCTCCAGGCCGACCGCCGCGGGCAGCAAGCCCGTGGACCGCTCGTACTCACTGCGTGCGGTCTCCAGCAGACGACGCCAGGACGTGACTGTGGGCCGTCGGCGCAGCAGTGCGCGGCGCTCCCGCTCCGTCATTCCGCCCCATACGCCGAATTCGACGCGATTGTCCAGCGCATCAGCCAGGCACTCGGTCCGCACCGGGCAACCGGTGCACACCGCCTTGGCCCTGTTCTGCGCTGCCCCTTGTACGAACAGTTCATCCGGATCGGTAGTGCGGCAGGCTGCCTGCGCACTCCAGTCGGTTACCCAGCCCATGCCGGCGCCGTCCTCTCCCGAATCGAGGCTCCCCCACGGCGGTAGCGGCATATTCACCGCTGCCAGTTGAGGACGTTACGGAAGCAGGCGACAGCACAACACCCCCTTCGGGCCCAATCTTGAATGGCCCGAACGGACTATGCGTACGCGGCAGATCACCCAGGGGAGTGAGGTGAGGACATACGGGACCATCCCGGAAGAACTGGGACAGTAAACCCAAATCGCAACGGACATTCGGTGACACACGAGGCGAATTCGGGAACGCCTCGGCATGTGGCTGAGTTGCGCTGGGCCGTGCAGGGGGGTTGCTGCAAAACCGGACTGCTGTGACAGTTGAGAGCAGCTTAGGCCAAGGCCTGTATGCGTGTCCGGCGAATGAGAACGTAGACAGCGCACGTTGCTGTGCTGTCAGGTCCGCGGGATGAGCCCTCCGAACACGGCGCGGTCGTAGAGCCGCTGGTGCCACTCGTTGGCGTCCGGTCCTGGTGCAGTGGCCAGAACCGGGGCGGGCCCCGTCTCGATGAGGTGCAGGAGCGTCCAGGCGACGCCGTAGCAGTCGTCCGGTCCGAAAACAGGGGACGAGGGCCTTCGCTTCCTCTCCCGTGACCGGCCCGGCAATCGAACGAAGCGGCCGGTCGCGTCTGTCGATCTCTTCCTCGCTCGCGTCCCGGTCGGGCAGGGCCGTCGGCGACGAACGCACGCACTTCGGGTCTCATGGGCGAATGATCGGTTGCTCCCCTCGCGACGGGCAAGGCGTCTCCACTGGTCAGGCAGCCACCGTCACCTCACGCGACGCCGGGACCGGGCCGGCGTCGGACGTCCGTCCGGAACCCACGTGCCGACTACCACCCCGGGCGCCACTGCCGCGCACCCATCCACGTCGGGGCCTCGGCTTGCGGCCACGCACGGATGTCACGGTCTGGTACTCGAACGCTCCGAGGACCCCCCGCCCCCGCGGAACGCCGCCAACTTCGGATTAGGCTGCCCTCATGCCAAAGAAGCGCTCAGGCGGGGGTCTCACCACGACCCAGCAGGCCGCCAAGTTCCTCGGTGTCGCCGCGCTGTCCGGAGCTGTGCTGGCAGGCATCGCTCTGCCGGCCGCCGGAGCGCTGGGCCTCGCAGCCAAGGGGACGGTCGAGGGATTCGACGAGATCCCCTCCAACCTCAAGACTCCGCCGCTGAGCCAGCGGACCACGATCCTGGACAGCGAGGGCGGTCTCATCGCGACCGACTACTCCCGCGACCGGACCGTCGTCCCGCTCAAGGACATCTCCCCGTACATGCAGGACGCGATCATCGCGATCGAGGACTCGCGCTTCTACGAGCACGGGGCCGTCGACCTCAAGGGCATCCTGCGTGCGATGAACCGCAACGTGCAGGCCGGCGGTGCCGCGCAGGGCGCCTCGACCCTCACCCAGCAGTACGTGAAGAACGTCTTCGTCGAGGAGGCGGGCGACGACCCGGACAAGGTCGCGCAGGCAACCCAGCAGACCCTGGGCCGCAAGGTCCGTGAGCTGAAGTACGCGATCCAGGTCGAGGAAGAGCTCGGCAAGAAGAAGATCCTGGAGAACTATCTCAACATCACCTTCTTCGGGCAGCAGGCCTACGGCGTCGAGGCCGCCTCCCAGCGGTACTTCTCCAAGCACGCGAAGGACCTGAAGGTGGAGGAGGCCGCGCTGCTCGCCGGTCTCGTCCAGTCGCCGACCCGGTACGACCCGGTCAACGACACCGAGGAAGCGACCAAGCGTCGCAACATCGTCCTGCAGCGCATGGCGGCCGTCGGGGACATCTCGCCGGACGAAGCCGACAAGGCCATCGCCAACCCGATCAAGCTGAACGTCAGCAAGCCGAAGAACGGCTGCATCACGGCCGTCGCCGGTTCCGGCTTCTTCTGCAACTACGTGCGCCAGATCGTCCTCAACGACCCCGCCTTCGGGAAGACCGGCGAGGAGCGGGCCAAGCTCTGGAACCTCGGTGGTCTGACGGTCAAGACCACACTCGACCCGAAGGCGCAGCGGGCCGCCAACGAGGCAGCGACCTCGAAGGTGAACAAGGACGACAAGGTCGCCGCCTCGGTGGTGCAGGTCCAGCCCGGCAGCGGCAAGATCCTCTCGATGGCCCAGTCGCGCCCGTACGGCCTGGACCAGAAGAAGCACCAGACGATGCTCAACCTCGGCGTCAGCAACAAGATGGGCGGCAGCACCTACGGCTTCCAGGTCGGTTCGACCTTCAAGCCGATCACCGCCGCAGCGGCTCTGGAGAAGGGCATCAGCCCCGCTCAGAGCTTCTCCACCGACTGGAAGCTCTCGCTGCCGCAGGACTCGTACCGCACCTGCTCGGGTGCCCCCGCCGGCGGCGGCAACTGGGACCTGCAGAACGAGATGGAGTCCGAGAAGGGCTCCTGGGACATGACGGGTGCGCTCGGCAAGTCCATCAACACCTACTTCGCCCTGCTGGAGCAGAAGGCCGGTCTGTGCGAGACGGTCGAGATGGCCAAGAAGGTCGGCTACGAGCGGGGCGACGGCAAGGAGATCGAGGAGCACGCCTCGATCACCCTCGGCGGCGAGGTGAGCACCCCGCTGTCGATGGCCTCCGTGTACGCCACGTTCGCCAACCGGGGCAAGTACTGCTCGCCGATCGCCATCGAGGCGATCATCGACCCCGACGGCAAGAAGATCGACGTACCGAAGTCCGAGTGCTCCCGGGCGATGAGTGAGCCGACGGCGGACACCATCAGCCAGATGCTCAAGGGCGTGGTCGAGGACGGCACCGGCACGCTGGCCGGTCTCACCGACCGCGACAACGCCGGCAAGACGGGTACGACCAACGACCGCCTGGACGCCTGGTTCGTCGGCTACACCCCGAACCTCTCGACGGCGGTGTGGGTCGGCGACGACATCGGCGAGAAGACCACCAAGATGTACAACATCACCATCGGTGGTCAGTACTACGACAAGGTCTGCGGCGGCTGTCTTCCCGGTCCCATCTGGAAGATCGCGATGACCGGTGCGCTGAGCGCGTCGGAGACCCCGTCCTTCAACCCGATCTCGGTGCCGCGTGCCAAGCCGAAGGAGGACAAGGACAAGGACAGGGACAAGGGCCGGGACCGCGAGGACGACGACGACAAGCCGGGAACCGACGACCCGATCGGCGGCATCACCTTCCCGCCGGACATCATCGGCGGAAACGACGGTGGCACGCGCGGCGGCGGCAACGGTCCCTGACCCTTCGGGGCGGGCACAGACATGGAGGAGGGCGCCCCCCGGACCGGGGGGCGCCCTCCTTCGTCACTCCGTACGCCTCGCCGGCTCTCAGCCCGCGAGGAGCTTCTTCACCGTGGCGGCGACCCGGCCGCCCTCGGCGAGCCCCGTCACCTTCGGGTTCACGATCTTCATGACGGCACCCATCGCGCGCGGCCCCTCGGCGCCGGCAGCCTTCGCCTCCTCGACCGCGGCGGCGACGATGCCCGTCAGCTCCTCGTCCGTGAGCTGCTTGGGGAGGTACGCGTCGAGCAGCTCACCCTCCGCCTTCTCCCGCTCGGCCGACTCCGTCCGGCCGCCCTGCGCGAAGGCCTCGGCCGCCTCGCGGCGCTTCTTCGCCTCCTTGGCGATCACCTTCTGCACCTCGTCGTCGGAGAGCTCGCGCGACGTCTTGCCGCTGACCTCTTCCTTGGTGATCGCGGTGAGGGTGAGCCGGAGGGTGGACGAGGTGAGCTCGTCACGCGCCTTCATGGCCGTGGTGAGGTCTTCCTTGAGCTTGGACTTGAGCGTGGTCATGCGGCGATTGTGACAGGTACGGGGCACCTGCCGCCCGCCGGTTTTCCTCTCGCCGCACCGTGTCTGCGACGATGGGCGCATGCGCGCACGCTACGGAGTACCCCTGAAAGTCACGGCAGTCGGCGCAGCGGTCGGTGCCGCCGGCCTCGTGTACGCCGCCGGATTCGAGGCCCGCTCGTTCCGCCTGCGACGGATCGCGATCCCCGTACTCCCGCAAGGAGCACGGCCGTTGCGCGTGCTCCAGGTCTCCGACATCCACATGGTGAGCGGTCAGCGCAAGAAGCGCGCCTGGCTGCAGTCGCTGGCCGGCCTGCGCCCGGACTTCGTGGTGAACACCGGCGACAACCTCTCCGATCCCGAGGCGGTGCCCGAGCTGCTCGACGCACTCGGTCCGCTGATGGAGTTCCCCGGGGTGTACGTCTTCGGCTCGAACGACTACTACGGCCCCAAGCTCCGCAACCCGGCCCTCTATCTCCTGGAGAAGATGCAGGGCAAGCACGGCCTCAACGGAAACGCCCCGGCGGTGGGCGTTGTCCACAACCCGTGGGAACCGATGAGGGACGCCTTCGACGCGGCGGGCTGGCTCGACCTGTCCAACACCCGCGGACACCTCAAGCTGGACGGCCTCGAGCTCGGGTTCACCGGCCTGGACGACCCGCACATCAAGCGGGACCGCTACGCCGAGGTCTCCGGCGGCCCCGCAACGGGCGCCGACCTGTCGATCGGGGTGGTCCATGCCCCGTACCTGCGCTCCCTGGACGCCTTCACCGCAGACGGCTACCCCCTGATCCTGGCGGGCCACACCCATGGGGGCCAGCTCTGCATCCCCTTCTACGGCGCCCTCGTCACCAACTGCGACCTGGACACGGACCGGGTGAAGGGCCTCTCCAGCCACACGGTCGGCGACAAGCGCGCCTACCTCCACGTATCGGCCGGCTGCGGCACGAACCGCTACACCCCGGTCCGCTTCGCCTGCCCGCCGGAGGCGACCCTGCTGACACTGACGCCCCGCGACTGAGGGTGACCGGGCACTCACGGCGGCCTCGCGCCGACCGAGACAAAACCGGATTTCGCCTCCGGGCACCGGTGGGCTAAAGTAATCGATGTCGCCGGGCAACCGGTGGGCATCGGGGTGTAGCGCAGCTTGGCAGCGCGCTTCGTTCGGGACGAAGAGGTCGTGGGTTCAAATCCCGCCACCCCGACAGCTAAGTAGCAGGTCAGAGGGCCGGTACTGATTTCAGTACCGGCCCTCTGTCGTATCTGGGGGGCCAAACCGGGGGCCAAGGGCTGTCAATCAAGCCTCACCACGCGGGCGCCGGGCTTCGAAGTCGAAAATCTCATCCATCGCCTCGGCCCCCTGCGTGATCACTGGGCGGAGCTGTTTGCGGTAGACGGCCTCCGTCGTCGCCTGACTGCTGTGCCCTACCAACATGGCGATCCGTTCCAGCGGAATGCCGTGATCGGAGAGCAACGACACGAAGCTGTGCCGAAGCTCCCTGGGTGTCCACTCCGGCGCAAGACCCGCCTTCTTCACGATGGCCCGGAAGTCACGGCGCACATTGGCGGCGTCGAGGGGCTCGCCGCTTCGCGTCGTGAAGACGCGGCCCGCCAGGGTCCACTCGACCCCGTGGGATGCCCGCTCCGGCTTCTGCCAATGCAGGTGCTCTTCGAGAACCTCCACCACCTGCCGCGGGAGGGCATTCGTCCGCCGGCTTTTCCTGGTCTTGGTCTCCCCGTGGCGTCGAACGGATCGCCACACCGGGACGTGCGGGGGGACCTCGCTTTCGGTGGCAAGGTAGACGTGGTCCCAGGTGAGAGGGCGCGCTTCCTCCGTGCGGACCCCGCTCAGAAGCGAGAGCACAAGGTAGGCGTACAGCCGCGAGCCACGTGCGGCAACCAGCACCGCCTTGGCCTGGTCCAGGTTCAGCGCCTTACTCGGTCGGCCCGGTCGCCCCTCAGGCACGGTGACGAGTGCGGCTACGTTGCGCACCGCCTTGTCTCGTCGCTGCGCATGCTCGATCGATCGGCGCAGGACGGCGAGGACGTCCCTGAGAGTTCTGGTGGACAGCTCGTCGGCCCGGCCCGTCAGCCAGTCGTCCACATCATCGACGCTGAGATCTTCAGCTTTGCGCGGCCAACGAATGGGATCAGGTGCTTGGTCGCGAGCGTGCGGTTCTTGCCCACTGTCTGCTCGTCGCGCCCTTTCAGCCCGCGCTCAAGCCAGTCGTTGACGGCGTTGGCGACCGTGTAGTTCGCGGGTGTACGTGCGCCAGCCTCGACTTCCTTCTTCAGGTCACGGATCTTCCCTCGTACCTCAGTCTTGGTCTTGCCGTACACCTTGGGCCGCAGACGCCCACCGTCCGGTGGATAGCCGAGCGAGACTGCGCCCACGAACCGGTTCTTCGCACCATCCCAATAGATCGTGTCTTCACCGTGCCCGGCCCTACGCGCAGGCTTCGGATTCGTCGTCACTCCGGTTGTTCCTTTCAAGGGTGAGGCCGCGCCAACGTGGCGCGGCCTCCGGAAAGTGCTGAGCTCTAGGCTGCGGATTCGGTCTTGAGGAGCTCGATGTACTCCTCGATGTACTCGGTCGGGATGAGGCGACGACCGACCTTGACGGTGCGGAGTCGCCCCCGTCGGATCTCCTCGAAGGCTGTGGCGCGCGCGAAGCCGAGCACGAGCGCAGCAGCATCCACCCGGAGCAGCCGGCAGGTGGGGGTCGTCTGAACAGTTGTTGAGGTCACGGCTCTCCCGGGGTTCGACGTCCCTTGGTCCCAGAGGTCCGCTACATCCGCTACACCGCTACATCGCAGGTCAGCGGCATGATTTTTGTAGCGGAGGGGTCGGTTGCACGGCGAGCGCACCTAGTAGTGCTTCGTGAGGTCTGCTGATCTTGCCTGGTCGGGGGCATGGCGGAGCGATGTGGCCGGCGCAAGTCGATCCATCCGATGGCCGAGCGGTTGCCGTACGGGAACATGCGCGCCGCGCCGCTACGGCTGACGTCCACCGGTACGGCCGACGCGTGGCGAACGTCCGTCAAAAAGGTGAGCGGGCGGGGCAACCCTGCCCTCGCCTCATGAGTCACACAGGCGTCACCCGTTTCACGTGCTTTCCCTTGGTCCAGAAGGGGCCCCACTCTCTGTGATGACTCGTACCCGGCTGTCCGCGCTGGCCGCGACGGCCGCGCTCGCCACCACCGGCGGCCTGATCACCGCCTCCCCCGCCTCCGCGGCGGTCACCTGCGCCTCTCCCGTCTGGAAGGCGCAGTACTTCGGCAACTCCACCTTCAGCGGCACGCCGAAGCTCACCGCCTGCGACACCGCCATCAGCGAGAACTACGGGTACGGCGACCCGGCCGGCGTCACGCTGCCCAAGGACAACTTCTCCGCCCGCTGGTCCCTCACCCGGGACTTCGGCTCCGGCGGCCCCTTCCGGCTCTCCGCCGCCACGCAGGACGGCATGCGTGTCTACGTCGACGGCGAACGGAAGGTCGACCTGTGGAAGAACGTCTCCACCACCGCCCGCAAAACTGTCGACCTGAGCCTGTCGGCCGGTAAGCACACGATCCGCGTGGACTACGTCGCCTGGACCGGCGTCGCCAACGCCGCCTTCACGTACGCCCCGCGCACCGAGTCCGCCGTCGACAGGGTCAAGCCGCTCGCCCCGGCCGGCCTTACCGCCGCGTACAACCGGGACACCGCCAAGACGACCCTGCGCTGGGCGGCGAACAAGGAGATGGACCTCGCCGGGTACCGCGTGTACCGCCGGCTGAGCGCCACGAGCTGGGCGAAGGTCAGCGGCACGTCGCTGCTCACCTCCCCGTCCTTCGTCGACGCGCCGCCCGCGACCGGCCAGACCTTCCTGTACGAGGTCCGTGCCGTCGACAAGGCGGGCCGCGAGTCCACCGGCAGCCCGGACGTGACGGCGACGACCGTGGACCGCACGGGCCCGGTGGCCCCGACCGGTCTCACGGTCGTCAGCGACGCATGGTGGGCCGCCCTGAACTGGCAGGCCGTCGCCGACGCAGCGAAGTACGAGGTGTACGCCTCGTCCGAGGCCACCGGCCCGTTCGCGCTGCTCGGCACGACGACCACGACGTCGTACCGCACCGACGCGCCCCCGAACGCGAACCGGTACTACCGCGTCCGCGGTATCGACGCGGCCGGCAACCCGGGGGCGTACGCCACGGTCACCGGCGACGGCGTCGACCGTACGCCGCCGGATGCCCCTACCGGCCTCGGCGCCGACGTCCGTGGCTACACCGACGTGTACTGGAAGCAGGGCGGTGTCCGCTGGATCGAGGACTTCGACAACGGCGGGCACTACCGCGTGTACCGCTCGCTGGGCAAGACCTTCGACCCGGCCACGGCCACCAAGGTGACCTGCTCCGATGAGAACAGCGACGAGACCAGCACCGGCGGCATCTGCCGCGACCTGACCGCGCCGGACGGCACGTACGTGACGTACGCCGTCACGGCGGTGGACCCGGACGGCAACGAGTCGGCGCACTCCGCGCCGCTCGTCGTCCGCACCGGCGACAACGTGGCGCCCGGGCCGGTCACCGGCGTGAAGGTGACGCCGCGCGGCGACGGCATGGTGGTGAGCTGGGCCGCCTCGACCGAGGACGACCTGGAGAACTACTGGGTGTGGACCGGCGAGCGGCAGGCCGACGGCACGGTCAAGTGGCTCGGCCCGTACACCTGCTGGGACGGCCAGAGCGACCCGCTCGCGACCCTCTGCGGCGACCTACCGGACGGCGAGACGGGCGTGTACGCGGTGACCGCCCGGGACCGCTGGGGCAACACGCTGCACCCGAGCGACCCGAAGGTCACCGTCATCGACGCCACCGAGCTCGACGTCCGACCGTCCGTGACGGTCACCCGGGACTGGGACCTCGGCAGCGTGAGCCACAACTCGCAGGTCCATTCCCCGCCCGCCCTGGCCGTCAACTGGCAGTGCACCAATACTGCGCTCTGCGACACGGTCACCGGCTACCGCGTGAGCCGGTGGAATCCGGCGACCGAGAAGTACGAGCCCCAGCATGCCGGGCTGCTGCCGGCGGACACCCGGTCGTGGGCAGACAGCACGGCGACGAAGGCGAACACGTACTTCTACACGCTGGAAGCGGTGCGCGCCGACGGCAGCGTCGCGGGCACGTTCGTGTGGACCTGCCTCTTCCAGGACCGCGTCTAGCTAGACCGTTTTGCCTTGCAGTACCTCGGTGGCCTCCGCGATGCCCGGCACCTTGACGTCGGGCTCTCGGAGGCCATCGGCCCATTCACGACCATTGGCCACCCAGAGTGTCCGCCGGCCCCGCTGCCCTCGCCCCACCCATGTCCGTCTCGGGGTTGTCGCCGCCCATCCACCCGCCAGCGCTGAGCGACGCACCGCACTCCGCCGCCGCAGCCTCGAAGAGACGGCGCTCCGGCTTCCGCACCCCTAGCTCACCCGAGACGCAGATGCCGTCGAAGAGCGGGGCCAGACCGGCCGCAGCGAGCTTGGCGAGGCCCCCATCCGCGTGACCGCACCCAAGGGATAACCTGCTCGCCCGCTTCAGGACACGGGAGGCCCTGTGCACAACGTCGCCTCCCTCGTGCCGGGCCCTCTGTACCTGTATTGCCTCGTGGTTCTCGTGTGGGAACTGGACCGTCAGACCCGTGGGCGGAACCCCAGAAAGCCGTGGATCTGCTCCGCTGTCGTGGCGATCGCTCCTGCCGAACTGCTCGGCGGCTGAGTTCCTCACCGCACGGCAACGCCACCGCACTTGGGCGTAATAGCCGCGCTGCCCGCCGGTGCGTCCGCGGCGGACCGAGGGCACGACGAAAGTGGGCTGGTGCCGTCTTGCCGCTACTCGGTAGCGGACCGAGCGGTGCGTCAGGCAGGATCTCGCGCATGGTTTCGGTAGTGCAGAACGTGGCGATCGACTGTGCGGACGCCTATGAGCTGGCGCGGTTCTGGAGTGAGGCGCTCGGTTGTCCGCTGCATCAGGATGACAAGCCAGGCTCTCCGGAGACCGAGGTGATGCTGCCCGAGGGTCCGCTGCTGCACTTCAACCAGGTGCCGGAGCCGAAGACGATCAAGAACAGGTTCCACCTGTGCCTGCGTCCGGAGACCACGCGCGAGGAAGAGGTCGAGCGGCTGTTGAAGCTCGGGGCCACCCTCGTCGACGATCGCCGGGAACCCGACGGTGCCGGCTGGGCCGTCCTCGCGGACCCCGAGGGCAACGAGTTCTGTGTTCTCCGCAGCGAGGCCGACCGCGCAGCGATGTCCTCTTGACGCTCCGACACGCAACGGCCGGATGCTCCGCAGCAGTTGGTCACAGCCATCCGTCGACCGCAGCGACGAGGACGGTCGCTTCGTAGCGTCGCTCTCGGACCACCCCCACTGCGGGGGCGGCGCCGGGGAGGTCGTGGGACGACGCTTCCAGGGCCATGTGGCGTTCCTCACAGCGAAAGCGTACGCGGTGAAAGCAACTGCACCCTTTCGCCTTTTCTGTCTGTCCCGGTGCTGCGGTACCAGCCGGAACGGGTGAAGAAATCGTGATGAGTGATCGTTGTCGCGGCCATACGATCACCTCAAGTCGCATCTGCGTGTCCCATTCCGCTGCGACCCCTTCTTTCTTTTTTCGGACCCCGAAGGGCTCTTGTGAAGATTCGCCGGATTCTTGCCACAGCCGTTGCCGCCGCAGTGACCACACCTGCCCTCCTGCTGTCGGTCAGCCCCGCATTCGCCGACGACAAGCCGGCTTCGCAGACGCAGGAGAAGCCCTCCATCGCGGAGTTGGAGAAGGCCGCAGCAGCAGCGCAGGCGGTGTACGACGCCGCCGTGGCGGCCGAGAGCGCGGCCACGGAAGCTCTGGAAGCGACCATCTCCGACACGTTTCCCCTGACCGTGGCCGCCAAGGCCGCCGAGCAGGCGGCTGCGGAGGCCGCCACCGCGAAGACCGCCGCCGACCAGGCGGTCGTCGACGCCAAGGCGGCCGTCGACGCCCTTCCGGAGACGGCCACCGAGGAGGAGAAGACCGCCGCGGCGACGGCTCTCACCGAGGCGGAGGCCGCAGCAGCGGCAGCCGGTGTGGCCAAGGCCGCCGCCGACGCCGAGGTCGTGGAGGCCTGGGACGCGCGCGACGACGCGCGGGTCGCCGCGGTCCGGGCGCTCGACACGGCGCAGAAGGCGACCAAGAAGGCGCTCGCCGACAAGAAGGCCGCCGACGAGGCGCTGGCCAAGGCGAAGGAAGAGGAAGGCGAGGAGGGCGAGGACTGCGTCCCCGAGGCCAAGCTCACCACGGTCGTCACCGGTCTGCCGTCCACAGTCGTCGCCGGCACGAAGGTCAACTTCAAGCTCCGGGTGACCAACGGCACCAAGAAGACGATGGACGAGGTGCTTCCCTTCGCCTACGTCCACGCGACCGACAAGAGCGGCTTCAACGACATCGACGACCTGGTGCACCTGCAGTGGTCGTCCGCCTCCTCCTCGAAGTGGGAGACCGTCGACAACGAGCACTACATGGACGCCATC
This sequence comes from Streptomyces sp. NBC_00887, assembly GCF_045207585.1. Lineage (NCBI taxonomy): Bacteria > Bacillati > Actinomycetota > Actinomycetes > Kitasatosporales > Streptomycetaceae > Streptomyces > Streptomyces sp. NBC_00887. The sequence continues at coordinate 6,159,892 of NZ_CP108788.1, read as the reverse complement.
AGCCCGCTGAAGGCCGGCGCGCACGCCGACGTGAAGATGCGCCTCACGATCGACGCCTCGGCCCCCGCGGGCAACGGCGTCACCTTCGTCGCCGGTGACTACTTCAACGACAACGGCACCTGCGGCGGGACCCCGGACCTCGAGGGCTACGAGTTCCTGATCGCCGCCGCCGGCACCAAGCCCGGCAAGGTCGACGACGCCAAGCCCACGACGACCCCGGACCTCACGCCGCAGAGCGGCGCGTCGGCCAGTCCCGTGAACGGCAGCCTCGCCGCGACGGGCTCGTCCTCCGCGACGTCGCAGCTCGCCCTCGCGAGCGGCGCGGCCCTGGCGATCGGCGCGGGCGCCGTGTTCGTCGCACGCCGCCGCAGGGCCGGCTCCCACGCCTGACGCATGAGCGGGGGTGCCGACCAGGCACCCCGGCCCGCACGTTGACCGCACCACGGGCCCGACACCGAACGGTGTCGGGCCCGTCGTTGTGACACGGGCGATTCGGAGTGCGGTACGAAGGGCCCGTAGCACGCAGCACAGGCCCTGTTCGCGGCCCGCGTGCCCTGCACGAGAATGGCTCCGTGGAACGAACCGGTCCGATCATCGTTGCCCTGGATTTCGACAGTCGCCGAGCTGCTGAAGCGGTCGTCGACCGGCTCGGTGACGAATGCCGTTTCTACAAGGTCGGGCTGGAGTTGCTCACGGCGGCGGGCCCCGACCTCGTCAGGCGCCTTGCCGCACAGGGCCATGAGGTGTTCCTGGACCTGAAGCTCTTCGAGATACCGAACTCCGTTGCCGGGGCGGTCCGTGCCGCAGGTGCGCTGGGCGCGTCGATGGTGACGGTCCACAGCATGGGCGGCACCGGCATCATGGCCGCTGCGGTGGCCGCGGCCCGAGACTTTCCACGCCTGCGTGTCCTGGCCCTGACCGTCGTCACCAGCATGACCGGCACCGACCTCGCCGACATCGGAATCGGCAACTCTGCCGAGGAGCAGGTGCTGCGCCTGGCGGGGCTGGCGGAGAAGGCCGGATGCCATGGCGTGATCGCATCGCCGCAGGAGATCGCGCCGTTGCGCGGCATGCTGGGCCCCGACTCCCTCATCGTCACCCCGGGAGTCACGCTGCCCGGTGAGTCCCGGGGCGGGCATGCCCGCCCCGGTACACCGCGTACCGCCATCGCCGCAGGTGCCTCGTACATCGTCGTAGGGCGGTCGGTCACACGAGCGGCAGACCCCGCGACAGCGCTCCAGCGGGTCCGCTCGGCCGCGGGGCTGTGACCCAAGCACCTGCATTCCAGGCGCCGTTCGGGAAGACGTACCCGGTCCATCACAAGGCACACTGGCCGACATGCCCCTCTCGCTGCATCACCTCGTCATCGACGCCCACGACCTGCCCGCCCTGGCCCGGTTCTGGGCCGAGGTGCTGGGCTGGCGCATCCTGTCCGAGCGGGAGCGGGAGGTCGTGATCGGGGCGGACGAGTCCGCCCCGGTGGGCATCTGCTTCATGCCGGTGGCGGACCGCAAGGTCGTCAAGAACCGTCTGCACCTGGATCTGACCAGCGGTGCGAAGGACCGGGAGGCGGAGATCGAGCGCGTCCTGGCACTCGGCGCCCGCAGGGTGGACGTCGGGCAGAGCGGCAGCGAGTCGTGGACCGTACTGGCGGATCCGGAGGGGAACGAGTTCTGCGTTGTCCGGCCGAAGGAGACCCTCATCGGCTAGACCCTGGTGGGCCTTAACCAGGGAAGCCTGCCGCCGGGTTGCGCGTCAGTCGCACTCCTCCTGTGCAGAAATCACCGCCTCGTACGCGACAGACGGGCCTTGCGGACAGCATCTGACCTAATTCCTTCCTAGGGTCGTGCCATGACACAGACGCAGAAGATTCTCGTCACCGGCGCAACCGGAACTGTCGGCCGCCAGGTCGTCGCCGAACTGGTCTCCCGCGGCCACGCGGTCCGCGCCCTCACCCGGGATGCGTCGAAAGCCGCCTTCCCGGCCGGCGTCGAGGTCGTCCAGGGCGACCTGACCGACCCCGACAGTCTGATCCCGGCGCTGGACGGCGTCACCGGCCTCCACCTGATCACCTTCGGCGCCTACTTCACTCCGCTGGAGACAGGCCCGCGGATCATGGAGCTGGCGCGCACGGCCGGAGTGCGCCGGGTCACCGTGCTGCACGGTGGCGGGTCGTCGCCGCTGGAGGACACCGTGCGTGCCGACGACGATGTGGACTGGACGGTGCTCATGCCGGTCGAGTTCATGGCCAACGCCCTGGAGTGGGCGGGCGGGATCGCGGCCTCGGGCGAGGTTCGCGAGCCGTTCGTGTCCCGGCTCAGCGCCATGGTCCACGAGGGCGACATCGGCTCCGTCGCCGCGGTCGCCCTCACGGAGGAGGGACACGGAGGCCAGGAGTACGTGCTCACCGGCCCCGAGCTGCTGACCGTCGGCGACAAGGTGGCAACGATCGCCGCCGCCCGGGGCGGGGAGATCGCCCTGGTCGAGCTGACCGAGGAGGAGGCAGTGGCGCAATGGCGGGCAGCGGGCCACCCGGAGGAGGTCATCGGCTTCCTGCTCGAGGCGTACGGGAACACTCCGGAGGTGGGCCGTACGGTCGTCGACACGGTCGAGAAGGTCACAGGACACCCGGCCCGCACGTTCACCCAGTGGGCTGCGGAGCACGTGGACGCCTTCACGGCGCAGCCCCTCGCGTCTTAGCCCTGCGCCGGATGAAGCACCGTACGACAGCCGGCCGACGGACACCGCAGAGCTGCGCCGCCCGGCGCGGACGCGGGCGGCGCAGTGACGTGTGCACGGCCGGGCGGCGGCGCGGCATCCTCGGCGTGCCGCCGTCGGGGTGAGCTGCGTCAGGCAGCCGCGGCGGCAGTCTGCTCGGTCACCTGGCGGATGACCTCGGTCAGCGAGGTGACGACCTCGGCGTCGTCGGCCGGGTGGATCTCGGCGAAGCGGGTCACGGAGCCGGGGATGGACAGCTTGGCGTCCTCGAGGACGGCGCCGCCCGCGATGCCGACTGCCTTGCGGGCCTCGTCCTGGGCCCAGACGCCGCCGAACTGGCCGAAGGCGGTACCGACCACGGCGGCCGGCTTACCGGTCAGGGCGCCCGCACCGTACGGGCGCGACAGCCAGTCGATCGCGTTCTTCAGGACGGCCGGCATGGTGCCGTTGTACTCCGGCGAGAACAGCAGGAAGGCGTCGGCCCGGCCGGCTGCCTCACGCAGTCGGGCGGCGGCGGCGGGGACGCTGCCCTCGACGTCGATGTCCTCGTTGTAGAAGGGCACCTCGGCGAGGCCCTCGAACAGCTCGATGTCGGTGCCCGTGGGCGCGTGCTTGACGGCGGCCTCGGCGAGCTGGCGGTTGTGGGAGCCGGCGCGGAGGCTGCCGACGAGGGCGAGGATGCGTACAGACATGGGGAACTCCTGGGAGACGGAGACTGCGAGGCAAACGGACCACGGTCCGTTTAAAGTTGTACCACCTAAACGGGCCGCGGTCCACTTCTTCTTCCCGGCGTTACGCTGAAGACATGACCGGTCCCGTCCCTCCGCCCTCCAGGCCGTCCCAACCCGACGAGGAGCGGACACATCTCCCGCTCGCGCCGGCCGGTGAGCCGCCGGAGCAGCTGCGGGCGGACGCGGCGCGCAACCGCACGCGTCTGCTGGACGCCGCCTCCCGCCTGCTGACCGGGTGCGGCGCGGCGAACCTCACCATGGAATCGGTGGCCAATGCCGCGGGCGTGGGCAAGGGCACCGTCTTCCGGCGCTTCGGCGACCGCACCGGACTCCTCCTCGCGCTCCTCGACCATCGCGAGGGGCTGCTCCAGGCCGCCTTCCTCTCAGGACCGCCGCCCATGGGCCCGGGCGCCCCCGCAGCGGAGCGGCTGCATGCCTTCGGCCCCGCCGTCATGCGCCACGAACGAGGTCACCATGAGCTGATCCTGGCCTCCCGCACCGATCCGCTGCGCGCCTACGCCGTCCCGGCCAACCGTCTGCGTCTGAGCCACATCACCATGCTGCTTCGCCAGTCGGACGTGGTCGGCAACCCGGAGCTCCTCGCACACACCCTGCTGGGATCGGTCGACACCGCCCTCGTCCACTACCTGACCCGCGAACGCGGCATCACGCTCGACCAGTTGGAGCAGGCCTGGCACGACCTGGTCGACCGCCTCGTGGAGACACCGCAGCAGCCCTAGGAGCCTCCCTCGCCGCGTGCCTGGATCAGGGCGTGCGTACCGCTGGTGCGCCAGGCCCCGCCCGATGCGTCGAGCGCACTCAGCGTCCGCGGCTCCAGCCCGACGACGACGTCGGACTTCAACGTGCGCAGTGCGGCCACGGGCCCGGGGAAGTACGCCGTACGCTCCGCGAAGGGCGTCCTCGGGTCCCACAGCCGGTCACCCACGAGGCGCCGGTAGTTGAGGTCGCCCTTCAGGATCGTGAGCGCTCCGGCCCCCCATTCCTTCCGCAGGTCCTCGGGCGTCTCCTCGTACGGCAGTGGCGCGCAGAAGAACGCATGGGCGCGCACCTCCAGGCGCCCCTCCCCCATCGCCTCCCAGAGACGTCGGCCGATCCCGCCCGCAGCACCGGGTGCCCGGACGATGCGGCGCAGGGAATCGACGACGTCGGTGGTCGTCGCGTCGGAGACGTAGTACGGGCCGGGCTTCACGTGCAGCACGGCACGCTCCGCACGACCTTGCGTCAGCAGGTGGTCGATCAGGATCAGGTCCGGGATCAGCTCCCGGCCGGCATTGTCCGCCACTACGGAGACAGTCGCCGGAGCGCCCACGGGGAGGAGCGCCCACAGCAGGGCGCTGTCATCGGCCACCAGCCCGGGGTCCGCGTCTCCCAGCGGTTCGTCCGCCGCCACCCGGAAGCCGAGATCGGCGCGGTTGCCCCAGAGCGAGGCGTGCAGCAGAGCCGTCGCCCGCTCGTCGGCCGGGGCGTCGGCGAGCCGGTCCAGGGAGCGGAGTTCGTCGTCGACCGTGCTGCCGTTCAGTTCCGCCAGCTTGAAGGGAGCGAAGGGGTCGATGCCCTGCCACGGCCCTTCGTCGAAGTACTCGATGGCCGCGAGGAGTCTGCGGTAGAAGTAGCTCTCGGCCCAGAGGAACGGGGCGTCGAACCACGGCTGCCCGAAGTGCTCACGCCCCCAGTCCTGCCAGATTCCGTGGTCCGGTGCCGCGGCGTCGAGCGGCTCCACGACGCCGTGCGTGATCTCGTCCAGCAGCGCGTCGAGCGCTCGGTGCTGCCGGGGACCGTACGGAAACGCCTCGCGCACCTGCTGGATCAGCGCCGGATGGCGGTCGGCCAGCACCCTCCGGGCGAACGAACCGGGCTCGTTGCCGAGGATCACCGGTGCGCCGGTGTCTCCTGCCGTCTCTGAAACCACTCGCGCATCGCCCATGCGCCCCAGTCTGCCGGGTCACGGGGCCGGACCTGTACGAGGCAGGGCGCGGCTGCTGGGTCCTCGGCGCCCGCGCCGACCAGGAGCACTACGCACTGTTCAGCACCCACGGCATCGTCCGCCAGGCCATCCGGATCGAGGCGATCACCCCGGCCGGGCCCGCCCGCCGGGCCATCGAGGGCACTGGCCTCAAGGCGGGGGAAGACCCTGTGTACGACGGACCCTGTGTACGACGCCTTCGTCGGGAAACCGTCCCCCGTCGAGGGGGCTCGCAACCCCATCACGTACTTCGCCCTGATCGGCACGGTCTACGAGTTCATCAACTGGTTCGACGAGGCCCACGGCGGGCCCTTCGACGAGCACGTCCACGTCGCGGCTTCGGGCGACACGGTGGCACCTCGAGGAGGACTGCCCCGGCATCAAGGCCGGACGGAGGACGGCCGGCATCGACCACAAGGTCGGGACGACCGGCCGCGCCCGAGCGGCAGCACGCGACAAGAGCCCGTGCGGCAACTGCGCCACCGGCCCGTGAGCCCCATCGCCCCCTGTGCGTACGCTGCTTGACGGAACGGGCCGGGCGCCTCAACCCCCGGGCCCTGACCCACCGAACGCATCCGGGATGCGGCACATGGGCACCGCGGGGGCTGGCTACGATATGTCTCGGCTCAGATGACTTACCCCAGAAAGGGAACCCGCACCCATGCCGGCCGAGACATTCGAGTTCCAGGTAGAAGCGCGTCAGCTCCTGCAGATGATGATCCATTCGATCTACTCGAACAAGGACGTCTTTCTGCGGGAGCTCATCTCCAATTCCTCGGACGCACTCGACAAACTGCGCCTTGGAACTCTCCGTGACGACACACTCAAGGCGGACTCCTCCGACCTCCATATCGCCGTCGAGGCAGATAAGGAGCAGCGCACACTGACCGTGCGCGACAACGGAATCGGAATGTCGCACGACGAGGTCGTGCAGCTGATCGGAACGATCGCGAACTCCGGGACGGCGAAATTCCTGCAGGAGTTGAAGGAGGCCAAGGACTCCGCAACGTCCGAGGAACTCATCGGGCAGTTCGGTGTCGGTTTCTATTCGAGTTTCATGGTGGCCGACGAGGTCACGCTCCTCACCCGGCGCGCGGGTGAGAGCCAGGGCACGCGCTGGACGTCCAGCGGTGAGGGCACGTACACCGTCGAGTCCGTCGACGACGCCCCGCAGGGCACCGCGGTCACTCTGCGGCTCAAGCCCGAGGACACCGAGGACCAGCTCTTCGACTACACGTCGCCCTGGAAGCTCAGGGAGATCGTCAAGCGGTACTCGGACTTCATCACCTGGCCCATCCGCATGGCCGCCGCGACGGCGGGCGAGGACGGAGCAGCGCCCGAGATCGAGACGGTCAACTCGATGAAGGCGCTGTGGGCACGGTCGAAGAACTCCGTGACCGATGAAGAGTACAGCGAGCTGTACAAGCACATCAGTCACGACTGGACCGACCCGCTCGAGACCATCCGCATGCAGGCGGAGGGCACTTTCGAATATCAGGCACTGCTCTTCCTGCCGTCCCACGCACCGCAGGACCTGTTCATGCAGGGGCACAAGCGCGGGGTTCAGCTCTACGTCAAGCGCGTGTTCATCATGGACGACTGCGAAGCGCTCATGCCGACGTACCTCCGCTTCGTGAAGGGCGTCGTCGACGCGCAGGACCTGTCGCTCAACGTGTCGCGTGAAATCCTTCAGCAGGACCGCCAGATCGAGCTGATGCGCCGCCGGCTGGTCAAGAAGGTGCTCTCGACGGTGAAGGACATGATGTCCGCCGCCCCGGAGAAGTACGGGACGCTCTGGAAGGAATTCGGCCGGGTTCTCAAGGAGGGCCTGCTCCAGGACTTCGAGAACCAGGACACGATCCTGGAGATCTCCTCGTTCGCCTCGACCCAGGACGAGGAGGGACTGACCACGCTGCGCTCGTACGTGGAGCGCATGAAGGAGGGTCAGGAGCAGATCTTCTACATGACGGGCGAATCACGCGCGGCCATGGAGAGCTCGCCCCACATGGAGGCCTTCCGCGCCAAGGGCTTCGAGGTCCTCCTCCTGACGGATCCGGTCGACGAGGTCTGGGTCCAGTCCGTGCCCGCGTTCGACGGCAAGCAGTTGCAGTCGATCGCGAAGGGCGAGGTCGACCTCGACACCGACGAGGAGAAGAAGCAGGTCGAGGCCGAGCGCGAGAAGCAGCAGCAGGACTACGCCGGTCTGCTGACCTGGATGACCGAGCAGCTGGGCGAGAACGTGAAGGAGGTCCGGCTCTCCTCGCGGCTCACCGTCTCACCGGCCTGCATCGTCTCGGACACGCACGATGCCACCCCGGCCCTGGAGAACATGTACCGCGCCATGGGCCAGGAGGTTCCGCACATCAAGCGGATCCTCGAGCTCAATCCCTCCCACCCGCTGATCAGCGGGCTGAAGAAGGCGCACGCCGAACAGGGCGACGGCGCGGAGGCCGGTACGGAGCTGGCCGAGGCGGCCGAGCTCGTCCACGGGCTCGCCCTCCTGTCGGACGGTGGCGAACTGAGCGATCCCTCGCGCTTCAGCAGGCTGATGGCGGACCGACTGGAACGCACGCTGTAGACAGACCCGCACACCACACGAACCGCGGCCGCCAGGTGCTCCTGGCGGCCGCGGTCGTGTTCGGGGTGTGAGGGCAGTCGCGGTCGGGGCGTGACAGCAGTTGTGAAGGCGGGTTCGCACGGCACACGGGCTCCGGGCGGGCGCGGACCGCACGTCTCGTGGTGACGCAGAGGAGTCACGGGAGTGGCGCAGATGATCCACAACTTCACCTATCTGAGGGCCCGTTGAAGGTTTATCTACGCGCGGAGCATCGACTCCCGAACGATCATTCGGGCATATCAGACGACTTCCTGCAGCGCCATTACCGGCGGGTACCGGGAGCTGCTACAAACGTGCTCGCCCCACGAACTCCCCACCCATCCCCCACACTTCGAAGGGCTGGCAGTCATGTCAGTACGCACCTTCTGGGCCTCCGCATCCACCCTCGCCATCGCCGCCGTGGCCGCACTCGGCATGGCACAGCCCGCGTCCGCCGCCGGCGACAACTACGTAGCTCTCGGTGACTCCTACTCCTCAGGTGTCGGTGCCGGGAACTACACCTCGGAAAGCGGTGGCTGCATGCGCAGCACCAAGGCCTACCCGTCCCTCTGGGCGGCCGCGAACGCTCCGTCGTCGTTCAAGTTCGTCGCCTGCTCGGGTGCGACGACGGGCTCTGTCTCCAGCGGTCAGCTGAGCGCGCTGAGTTCATCGACCACGCTGGTCAGTGTCACGGCCGGCGGCAACGACGTCGGGTTCGCGGATGTGATGCAGACCTGTGTGCTGCAGAGCGAGGCAACGTGTGTGAGCCGCGTGAACACGGCGGTCTCGCAGATGGAGAACTCGCTGCCTGCGAGCCTCAACTCGCTCTACGGAAACATCCGTTCAAGGGCACCGCAGGCGCAGGTGGTCGTGCTCGGCTACCCGCGCTTCTACAAGCTCTCGGGCAGCTGCATCGCCGGGCTCACCGAGACCGAGCGCGGGGCGATCAACAACGCGTCCAACGTCCTGAACGGAGTGCTCGCCAAACGGGCGGCGGACGCCGGGTTCACCTTCTCCAGTGTGGTGGACGAGTTCACGGGCCACGAGCTCTGCTCGGGTGACGCCTGGATCCACAGCGTGTCGATTCCGATCTCCAACTCCTACCACCCCAAGGCGATCGGGCAGTCGAACGGGTATCTGCCCGCCTTCCGCTCTGTCGCGTAACGCGCGTAGAGACACCTCACGCAGGCGGCGGCACCACCGGGTTCGTCCGTTCCGGTGGTGCCGCCGCCTGCTGTCGGGTGAGGAGGAGCTCAGGCGCGGCGCGCTTCCCGCGCGGGGCGGGGCAGCGTCAGCGCCACGGCGGCTGCGAGTACGGCGGTGGCGACCGCCACCCACCAGCCCTGGCGGAACCCGGCCAGGGCCGCTTCGGAGGCGGCGGGGGTGCCGAGCAGGGTGACCATCAGGGCCACACCCAGGACGGCACCGGTCTGGCGGGCCATGGTGGTGACGGCCGAGCCGGTGGCGAAGCGGGTGGGCGGCAGGGCTGCGGCTGCGGCGCCGACCAGGGTGGGGAGCGCGAAGCCGACCCCGATGCCGGTGATCAGCACGCCGGGGAGGAAACCGGTTGCGTACCGGGGGTCGGTGGAGAGCGCCGTGGCCCACCAGGCCAGTCCCGCCCCGAACAACAGGCAGCCGAAAGCGGCCGTCCGGCCGGTGCCCAGGCGGCGCACGACGGGTCCTGACGTGACGGCGAGCAGCGGAACGACCAGGGGCCCGGGGGCGATCGCCAGGCCCGTGCGGATCGCCGAGTACCCCCACACCTGCTGACACCAGAGCACCGAGGTGAGCAGCATCGCCGCGAAGGCGACCGTGAAGAGCAGGGCCGTGAGCGTGGCGGCGGCGAAGGCGGGGGTACGCAGCAGGGGAAGTTCGATCACGGGAGCCGCGTGCCGGGCGGAGCGCAGCAGAAATGCCGCGGTGAGGACGACCGTCGCGAGGAGTGCGACGACGACGCCGGGCGAACTCCAGCCCCAGGCATTCGCCTTGACCAGTCCGAGCGCCAGGGCGCCGATCGCGAGGGTGAGGAGCACGGCGCCCGCGAGGTCCGGGAGACGGCCCTCACGGTCCGGGCGGGTGTCGGGCAGCAGCCTGGCTCCGGCGACCAGACCGACCACACCGACCGGCACGTTGACCAGGAACACCCAGCGCCAGTCGGCCTCGACGAGCAGCCCGCCGACGACCGGGCCGAGGCCGGCGGCTATCCCGCCGATCGCCGCCCAGCCGCGAATGGCCTGCGGGCGGCGCTCCGGCGGGGTGCCCACGAGAAGCAGGGCGAGCGACGTCGGCATCAGGGCCGCGGCACCGGCGGCCTGGAGAACCCGGGCAGCTACCAGCCAGCCGACGTCGGGCGCGAGGGCACAGAGCGCGGAAGCGACCGTGAAGACCGCCAGGCCCAGCAGAAAGCCACGGCGGTGGCCGTACCGGTCGGCCAGCCTGCCCGCGACGACGAGCAGGGCGGCGAAAACGATCGCGTACGCGTTGAGTACCCACGAGAGCGAGGAGAGCGAACTGCCTTCGAAGGAGTCGCCCAGCGCGGGGACCGCCACGTTGACGATGAACAGATCGAGGTTCACGACGAAGACTCCGGCCGAGACGATCCAGACGGAGCCGCGAGAAGCACGGGAGGCAGTGGGTGCGGGGGATGCGGGGGATGCGGGGTCCTGGTGCGCCGGGGGTTGCGGGGAAGCAGATGGGTTTGATTCTCCAACTGTCATGACGGCAAGCTAGCGCCAGTGAGTTTGAGATGGCAACCTAGTAGGGATGAGTGCCTCGGAAAGTCCTGCCGCCAACCACCCGGCCGACCCGGCTGCAGCCCGCCCGGCTGCGCCCCGCCCTGCCGCCGCGCCGCCCGGGCGGCCCTGTTCCGCCGCCGCCACACTCCAGGTGGTGGGTGAGAAATGGGCGCTGCTCGCGGTGCGCGAGATCTTCTTCGGCAACCACCGGTTCGAGGCGATCGCCCGCAACACCGGTGCGCCCCGCGACCGGCTCGCCGCCCGGCTGCGCACGCTGGAGGAGGCGGGGGTGATCGAGCGGCGGCCCTACAACGAGCGCCCGCCGCGCTACGAGTACCACCTGACGCCATCCGGCCGGGATCTCGCTCCGGTGATCCGGGCCCTGCTGGACTGGGGCGACCGCTGGGTCAACGAGGAGCCGCCGGTGGTCGTGGTCCACGATCCCCACACGGCGAACGCCGAGGAGTCCGCGCACGACCTCGATGCCGCATGGGTCTGCCGCATCTGTGGCGAGGAAGTCGCCATGAACACCCTCACCGTGGACGTCCGCGCCCCCGGCTGGGACCGGGCCGGGCCGGTCGCGGCGTCGTAAGCAGCCGCGGTTCGGCCGGCAGGAGGGGCGGGGGTGGTTCAGTACCGCTCGACGAGGTGCTCCCGGCCTGCCGGGGGCTCGTAGGATTCGGGCCAGAAGTCCGTGACCGCGGTGATCAGCCCCTGGGCGTCGAACGTGAAGAAGTGGATGGCGTGCATCCGGTCGGGACCATCCGTGACCAGCGTCCGGGCGGCGGCCTGCAGCCCCTCCCCGTCGGCCACGATCCGCTCGATCCGTACGTGCCAGTCCCCCGGATAGTCCCGGTTGAACGCGACGTACCGCTCCTTGCCGCGGATCCGCTCACGGCTCTGCGGCAGGTCGTAGACCACGTCGTCGGCGAGCGTCGCGGCGAAGGCGTCCCAGTTACGGGCGTCGGCCGCGGCCCAGTACGCCTCCACCGCGCGCCGCACCTCGGCCGTTCCGACAGCCCCGCCGGAGCCGCTTCCGACCCCGTCCGCCGCGCCCGTCCTGTCAGTCGTGCCAGCCGTGTCAGTCATGGGTACGAGTGTGGCCCCCGCCACTGACAATCGGCCGGAGGTCCGGCCCGGTCAGCCGCTGACCGGGCGCGATGCCTTGACCGAGTACATCATCGGGATGCGCGGACGGTCCGCCGCGAATCGGTAGTAGCCGTCCGCGTGCCGCTTCAACACCGGGAAGCGCGCGAAGAGTGAGGCATCGTGCTCGTGCAGGAAGTCGATCCGCAGCCCGGCCGCCGCCAGCGCCGTAACCACCTCGCCGACCGGGTGCTGCCATTCGACGCTGCGGTTGTGGACGGTCTCGGCGTCGAAGTCGGCGTAGGTGCCCGGCGTCTCGTCCACCCAGGGATCACGGCTGAAGTAGTCGTACGTGATCGCCGAGCCGGTCTCGTCGTCGAGGCTGTCGGTCAGCGGATGGAACTCCGCGAGGTAGAGAAATCCGCCCGGCGCGACCAGCGAGGCGGCGATCTCCGCCCAACGGTCCACGTCCGGCAGCCAGTTCAGCGCGCCGAGCCCGGTGTAGACGATGTCGTACGAGGAGTCGGGCACGGCCTGCGCCGCGTCGTACACGTCGGCGGCCACGAACGCCGCTCGCTCCGGCGCCAGCCCCAGCGAACGGGCCAGCCCGCGGGCCGTCTCGACGGCGGGTTCGGAGAAGTCGAGGCCGACGACGTGCGCGGCACCGTGGCGGGCCCAGGACAGGGTGTCGAGACCGATGTGGCACTGCAGATGCAGCAGCGTCCGGCCGGTGACATCTCCGACCTCGGCAAGCTCGAAGTCGCGCAGGGCGTCCTTGCCCGCACGGAAGGCATCGAGGTCGTAGAAGTCGCCGGCGGCGTGAATGGCCACGCGTTCGTCCCAGCGCGCACGGTTCGCTTCGTGCCAGTCGTCAGGCGTCGGTGCATACATGCCGGAAAAGTTACCCACAGGCTGGGGGTGCGTGCGAACAGTTATCCACAGGCTGCCGGGCTCCGCAGCCGAATCGGGTTGGATGGGGCCATGAGCGACACACAGAACGACGCGTCCGTACCTGAGTGGGAGCAGCGATTCCGCGCCGCCCGCGTGTCCCTGCCCGACTGGGCGGAGGACGCTCCCGACCGCTCGCTCTTCGTCTCCAACGCGACCGGCACGTACGAGCTGTACGCATGGGACCGGGCGACCGGGGAGCAGCGCCAGGTCACGGACCGGCCCAACGGGACGACCGACGGCGTGCTGACGCCGGACGGCGAGGCCGTCTGGTGGTTCGCCGACACCGACGGCGACGAGTTCGGCGTGTGGATGCGGCAGCCCTTCGGCGGCGGTGCGGACGAGCCGGCCGCGCCCGGTCTGGAGCCCTCCTACCCTGCCGGTCTCGCGATCGGACGGGACGGGACAGCGGTGGTCGGCCGGTCTACGGACGAGGACGGCACGACCGTTCACCTCGTGCGTCCGGGGTCCGAGCCTGCCGTCATCTACCGGCACCGGGAGTCCGCCGGAGTCGGAGACCTGTCGCACGACGGCAGCCTGATCGCCATCGAGCACACCGAGCACGGGGACGCGATGCACTCCGCACTGCGGGTCGTGCGGCCGGACGGTTCGACGGTCGCCGAGCTGGACGACACCGAGGGCGGCACGAAGGAGCTCGGCCTGTCGGTGCTGGGCTTCGCCCCCGTGGCAGGCGACCCCCGGCTGCTCGTCGGGCATCAGCGCCGTGGCCGCTGGGAGCCGATGATCTGGGATCCGGTGGCCGGGACGGAGACGGATCTGCCGGTCGATCTGCCCGGCGACGTGGGTGCCGAGTGGTATCCGGACGGGTCCGCGCTGCTGATCGAGCACGGCTTCGAGGCGCGCAGCGAGCTGTGGAGGTACGAGCCGGGCGCGAAGGGCCCGGTGCGCGTCGAGACCCCCGCCGGTACGGTGTCGGGCGCCACGGCCCGCCCCGACGGCACGGTGGAGTATCTGTGGTCGTCGGCCGCGCAGCCGCCCGTCGTACGGGCCACGACGGGCGCGGTCGTCCTCGATCCGCCCGGCGCGAAGGCTCCGGCCTCCGTGCCCGTGCGGGACGCCTGGGTGGACGGGCCCGGAGGCCGCATCCACGCCCTGGTGCAGACGCCCGCCACCGGTGACGGACCGTTCCCCACCATCTTCGAGATACACGGCGGGCCCACCTGGCACGACAGCGACGCGTTCGCGTCCGGTCCGGCCGCCTGGGTGGACCACGGTTTCGCCGTCGTGCGGGTCAACTACCGCGGGTCGACCGGTTACGGGCGCGCCTGGACGGACGCGCTCAAGCACCGGGTCGGGCTGATCGAGCTGGAGGACATCGCGGCGGTCCGGGACTGGGCGGTGAAGTCGGGGCTCGCGGACCCTGCGCGGCTGGTCCTCGCCGGCGGCTCGTGGGGCGGTTATCTGACGCTGCTCGGGCTCGGCACGCAGCCGGACTCCTGGGCGCTGGGGCTGGCGGCGGTCCCGGTCGCCGACTACGTCACCGCGTACCACGACGAGATGGAGGCCCTGAAGGCGATGGACCGCACGCTGCTGGGCGGGACACCGGAGGAGGTGCCGGAGCGGTTCGAGGCCTCGTCCCCACTGACGTACGTGGATGCCGTGCGTGCCCCGGTCTACATCTCGGCGGGGGTCAACGACCCGCGCTGCCCCATCCGTCAGGTGGAGAACTACGTGGACCGCCTCGCCGCGCGCGGCGCCGTCCACGAGGTGTACCGGTACGACGCGGGGCACGGCTCGCTCGTCGTGGAGGAGCGGATCAAGCAGGTCCGGCTGGAGCTCGATTTCGCGCTGAGGCATCTGGGGCAGGCCGCCGGAACGGACAGCTGAAGCGGACCGGGGAGACAGTCAACTCGGACAGTCAACTCGGACGCGCAGCTGAGACGGGCAGCCAGGGCGGGCAACTGAGAGGGGCAGCAGCCCCGCAGGGGTAGGACGCGAATAAATGGGGCACCCCGCTCCGGGTTCCCGGAGCGGGGAACCGTACCGTGGAGGGGTGTACCGGTTCCTGCTGACCCCGCGATGGTGGGGGATCAACCTCTTCGTCGTGCTGGCCATCCCTTTCTGCGTGTTCATGGGCACCTGGCAGCTCGGCCGCTTCGAGGACCGCGTGCAGTCGCACGAGGAGGCCGAGAAGCAGCCCGATCCGGGCACCCGGACCGCGAAGCCGCTCGCCGAGCTGCTCCCCGTGGACCAGGAGACCTCCGGCCGGCCCGCCGTCACGACCGGGACGTACGCCGACCAGTTCCTGGTCCCCGGGCGCAAGCTCGACGACCGTGACGGCTTCTACGTGCTGAATCTGCTGCGTACCGACAGCGGCAAGGCCCTCCCGGTCGTACGGGGCTGGCTGCCCGGCACCGCGGGTCGCGCGGACGTGCCCGCGGCTCCGGCCGGCGAGGTCACCGTGACCGGCGATCTGCAGGCCTCCGAGAACACCGGCAGCGACGGCGTGAGCACCAGCGGCGGGCTCCCCGAGGGCCAGCTCGGCATGATCAGCGCCGCGTCCCTGGTGAACCTCGTCCCGTACGACGTGTACGACGCCTGGGTGACCCTGCCCGAGCCCGAGGCGGGTGGATCGGGCGGTTCGATGAAGCCCGTGCCCGCCGTGGCCGCGCAGGGCAGCGGGCTCGACCTGAAGGCCTTCCAGAACCTCGGCTACACGGGCGAGTGGTTCGTCTTCGGCGGCTTCGTCCTGTTCATGTGGTTCAGGCTGGTGCGCCGCGAGGCGGAGGCCGCGCGCGACGTGGAGCTGGGACTCGCGGCCGACGCCGACTGAGAGTACGGGTGCAGGAGGTACGCGAGAGCCCGCCGGTTCCTGTCCGGCGGGCCTCTCGACGTACGTGCCGTCGTTCTGTCGTGCGGGCTACGAGGCGTTCAGTACGCCCGTGCGGTAGATCTTGCCCGCGCAGGCGTTTGAGATCGTGGTCTCCGCCGTCGGCGCTCCCACCTCCGGGGTGTGCGTCACCGCGACACTGCCGTCCGCCGGGCCCTCGTCCGCACTGCCGAACTGCGGTGCCATGTCCGCCGTCGTCCCCGCTCCGGCGGCACCACCGCCTCCGTCGCCCTCGGTGGGCGTCGGGCTGGGCGAGCCGCCGGTGGTCGGGCAGGCCTCCGTCGGCACCCAGGCGAACTGCACCTCGTACGCCATCGTCGGCTTCAGCAGCACCGTGCCCGGCTCCAGCGACGGATCGGGCAGCCCGGCCGCAGGGTCACCCGCGGCGTGCTGCACGACCTCGATCTTCTGCGGGTCGGCGGCACCCGCCGCCTGGAAGCCGACCGTGCCGTTGCTGGTCACGGAACAGCCCTCGTCGGACGCGTTGGCAATCCTGAAGGTGCCGTACACCTTGCCGTCCGCGTCCGCTTCGCCCGACTGGGCGGAGACGACGTGGAGCTGGCTGGGTTCGCAGGCCGGCAGGGCCGCCACGTCGGAACGCGGCAGGTCGTCGATGCCCGTCCCGCTTCCCTCGGTGTCCGAGCCCTCGTCCTGCGACGGCGCCGTGGAATTGCCGGCTTCGCCGTCGCTGCCCTCGATCTGCTGATCGGCGGGGTCGGCGTTCGGATCGCCGTCGGACCCGGCACCGGAATCGTCGCCGTTGCCGCCCTGGGTCTGCTGGCCGTGACCGGCGATCGCCGTATTGGCGCTGTTCGAGCCGTCCGAATTCGCCACATGGACGAATGCGGGCACCGCCGTACCGATCAGCAGCGCCGCAGCCGCCGCGCCCACCACGGCCTGACGCCGCTTGGCGCGCCTGGCGGGCACCGCACGGTGCAGATGGGCGAGCGCGCCGTCCGGGGGTTCGAGGCTCCGGACCGCGCCGTGGAGCATGCGGCGCAGCGCGACCTCGTCCAAGTCCGAACCGCCGCGGCTGCTCCCGAAGAGCTCGGTCAGCGTGCCACCCCCGCCGGACGCACCGGCATCGGCCGCGTCGGCCCTTTCGGCCCCGCCCGAGGCGCCGGCCCCGTCCGAGGCGGCCGCCCTACCGGACCCGCCGGTGGTATCGGCTGCGTCCGAGGCGTCAGCCCCGTCCTTCGTGTCGGTCCCGTCCTTCGTGTCGGTCCCGCCGGAGGCTGCCACGCCCTCGCCCGCGACCACGTTCTTTCCCTGCGCCCCCTGGCCGCTGTGCTCCGGCTCGGTGTTCGGGGTCTTCTCCGGCCCGTGGTTCACAATTCCGTTTCCAGTCCGGTCATCGTCGTGCCTGTGCTCGGGTCCGCTCATGCCTGCGCCTCCATCACGACGCGCAGTGCCGCAATTCCCCGGGAGCCGTACGCCTTCACCGAACCGAGCGATATACCCAGCGTCTCCGCGACCTGGGCCTCCGTCATGTCCGAGAAGTAGCGCAGCACCAGCACCTCGCGCTGGCGGCGCTGCAGCCCCTTC
The DNA here is from genome assembly GCF_045207585.1 of Streptomyces sp. NBC_00887. Taxonomy (NCBI): domain Bacteria; kingdom Bacillati; phylum Actinomycetota; class Actinomycetes; order Kitasatosporales; family Streptomycetaceae; genus Streptomyces; species Streptomyces sp. NBC_00887. The sequence goes on along the minus strand of NZ_CP108788.1, from coordinate 6,142,698 downwards.
ATCGCCTTGATCAGCGCATCGCGCTCCAGCTGGTCGTAAGCCCCCTCCTCGGCGCTCGCCATGTCCGGCATCGGCTTCGACAGCAGCTTCAGCCCGAGGATGCGGCGGCGCAGCGCGGACCGGGAGAGGTTGACCACCGTCTGCCGGAGGTACGCGAGCGTCTTCTCCGGATCGCGCACCCGGTTGCGCGCCGAGTGCACGCGGATGAACGCCTCCTGCACCACGTCCTCGCAGGACGCGGTGTCGTCCAGCAGGAGGGCCGCGAGGCCCAGCAGCGAACGGTAGTGAGCGCGATAGGTCTCGGTGAGATGGTCGACCGTGGTTCCTGCCGCCACGGTCTCGTCAGCGCCCTCGCGCTGCGAAGGCAGCGCGGTGGGTCGCGCAGCGGGCATGGGCGCAATCACCGGCATACCGCCGGCTGCGCGGGGCCGCCGGAGCGGGCGCATCGAAGCGCCGCGCAACGGGCCCACCACTGTGATGTCGAGAACCTCTGCCACGCCAGTTGGACACGCTTCCCCCCGTCAGGGTTGTACGCCAACGGCACCGCGTTCGATGCTGTGCGACATGCCCTCATTCGTACCTGCTCTTCCCCAAATGCCCCGAAAACGCATCCAGCCACGCAAGAAGTGACGGCATAGACGCGCCGCATCCGGCTAGCGGTTGCAGGGGGCCAGGAGATCATCGTCGGATATGGCAATGCCCCAGCTCAAGAGGTTCAGACCAGCAAGTTGGTCACAGGGCGTACACAGATCCTACAAAACGGGTTCGCTCAGACCCGAGGGAATTCCTTGGCCACGGCTTCGGCGATCTGCGCCACGTTGAGAGCCGCACCTTTTCGGAGGTTGTCTCCGCAGAGGAACATCTCGACGGCCCGTGGATCGTCCATCGACTGCCGCACCCGCCCCACCCAGGTCGGGTCGGTGCCCACTACATCGGACGGCGTGGGAAAGTCGCCGGCCGCAGGACTGTCGAAGAGCACCACTCCGGGCGCGGTCGCCAGGATCTCGTGCGCCCGGTCCACCGCCACCTCGCTCTCGAAGCGCGCGTGGACGGACATGGAGTGCGTCGCGATGACGGGGACGTACACGCAGGTCGCCGTGACCTTCAGTTCCGGCAGGCCCAGGACCTTGCGGCACTCCCGGCGGATCGCGAGCTCCTCGGACGACCAGCCGCCCCCGGCGTCGGTGCCCGCCCACGGCACCACGTTCAGCGCGACAGGGGCCGCGAAGGGGCTCTTCTCCCCGTCGCCCAGCGCCCGGCGTACGTCGCCGGGACGGGTGCCCAGCTCCGTGCCGGCCACCAGCGACAGCTGCTCCCGGAGCGCGGCGACGCCGTCGCGGCCCGCGCCGCTCACCGCCTGGTAGGACGAGACGATCAGCTCCCGCAGCCCGAACTCGGCATGCAGCGCGCCGACCGCGACGATCAGCGACAGCGTCGTGCAGTTCGGGGACGCGACGATGCCGCGCGGCCTCAGCCGCGCGGCATGCGGGTTGATCTCGGGGACGACCACGGGCACGTCGTCGTCCAGACGGAACGCCGCCGAGTCGTCGATGACCACGGCACCCTTCGACGCGGCGATCGGGCCCCACTGCGCGGACACCTCGTCCGGCACGAGGAACAGGGCCACGTCCACCCCGTCGAACACGTCCTCGCGGAGCGCGAGGACCTCCGTCTCCTCGCCGCGTACGACCAGCTTGCGGCCGGCCGAACGCGGAGAGGCGATCAGCTTCACCTCGCCCCAGACATCCGCGTGCTCGGAGAGGATCTGGAGCATGACGCCACCGATCGCCCCGGTCGCGCCTACGACCGCGAGCGAAGGGCGGCGCTGCGTCATCGGCCGGTGCCCCCGTACACGACAGCCTCGTCGGAGTCGCTGTCGAGACCGAAGGCGGTGTGCACGGCGCGCACGGCCTCGTTGACGTCGTCGACCCGGGTGACCACCGAGATGCGGATCTCGGACGTCGAGATCAGCTCGATGTTCACGCCGACGTCGGACAGCGCCTCGAAGAACAGCGCGGTGACGCCCGGGTTGGTCTTCATACCGGCGCCGACCAGGGAGATCTTGGCGATCTGGTCGTCGTAGCGCAGCGACTCGAAGCCGATGCCCGCCCGGCTGCGCTCCAGGGCGTCGATGGCCTTGCGGCCCTCCGCCTTGGGCAGCGTGAAGGTGATGTCGGTCAGACCGGTCGACGCGGCGGAGACGTTCTGGACGACCATGTCCATGTTGATCTCGGCGTCCGCGATCGCACGGAAGATCGCCGCGGCCTCGCCGGGCTTGTCCGGCACGCCGACGACCGTGACCTTGGCCTCGGAGACGTCGTGGGCGACTCCGGAGATGATGGCGTGCTCCACCTGCTGGTCCCCTTGCGGCTCGTTGCTGACCCAGGTGCCGCGCAGTCCGGAGAAGGACGAGCGCACATGGATCGGGATGTTGTAACGGCGTGCGTACTCGACGCAGCGGTGCAGCAGCACCTTGGAGCCGGACGCGGCCAGCTCCAGCATGTCCTCGAAGGAGATCCAGTCGATCTTCTGGGCCTTCTTCACGACACGGGGGTCGGCGGTGAAGACACCGTCCACATCGGTGTAGATCTCACAGACCTCGGCGTCCAGCGCTGCGGCCAGCGCGACAGCGGTGGTGTCGGACCCGCCGCGGCCGAGGGTGGTGATGTTCTTGCCCTCCTGGCTCACGCCCTGGAACCCGGCGACGATGGCGATGTTGCCCTCGTCGATCGAGGTCCTGATGCGGCCCGGCGTGACATCGATGATGCGCGCTTTGTTGTGGACCGAGTCGGTGATGACGCCGGCCTGGCTGCCCGTGAACGACTGGGCCTCGTGGCCCAGGTTCTTGATCGCCATGGCCAGCAGGGCCATGGAGATCCGCTCTCCGGCGGTCAGCAGCATGTCGAACTCACGCCCGGCAGGCATCGGGGATACCTGCTCGGCGAGATCGATCAACTCGTCCGTCGTGTCGCCCATCGCGGACACCACGACAACCACCTGGTTGCCGTTCTTCTTGGCATCGACGACTCGCTTGGCGACGCGCTTGATGCCCTCGGCATCGGCTACGGAGGAGCCTCCGTACTTCTGCACGACAAGGCCCACGTGCGCTCCTCGCTCAATAATGTTGCGGTCGGCTCAGTTTAACGAGCAGTCCGGAATCGACCCGCTCTTACCAGATGGTGAGATGTCCCGCCCACCAGATGGTCCGGCGTGTCGCTCCGGACTGCTCGTATCCGTCTGCTGCCCACGTGCCCTGCCCGGCACGCCTGTTTGTGTCCCAGGCCACAGGAGTGGCCCGGCGTCACTTGACCGGCCGCAGCCCCAGTGGTCCCGCGATCTCCTCCGCCATCACACGGCCCGCCTCCTCGGCCAGGTCGTCCTCGCCCGGGTCCTGGTCCGTGTCCAGGCCGTCGAGCTCCTGGAGGGGCTGGTTCAGCCGGATGTGGGCGATCAGGGACTGGAGGGCGCGCAAGGTCGCCGACGCGGTGGAGCCCCAGTTGGAGAAGTACGAGAACTGCCACCACCACATGGCCTCGGCAGTACGGTCCGCCTCGTAGTGGGCCAGGCCGTGGCCGAGGTCCGTGACCAGGTCGGCCAGGTCGTCGGAGATGCGGTGCGGGACGGGCGACTTACGGGGCTCGTACGGGTCGAAGACCTCGGAGTAGATGTCGATCGGCTCCAGGAGGGCCGCGAAGCGCTCGCGCAGGCCGTCGGCGTCCGGTTCGGGGCCGAGATCCGGCTCGTAGCGCTCGTCCGGGAGGATGTCCTCGTACGCGCCGAGCCTGCCGCCCGCCAGCAGGAGCTGGGAGACCTGGAGGAGCAGGACGGGGACGGCCGCCTCCGGCTCCTCGGCCTTGGACACCTCGGTGACCGCGACGATGAACGTCTTGATCTGGTCCGCGATCTGGACGGCGAAGTCGTCCGGGTCCTGCGTGACGGAGTTCAGCGTGGCGTCAGACATCGAGGAGACCTCCCGTGGGCACGGTCGCGAACGGTGGGTAGAACATAGCGTCGCCGTACGTAAAACCGCCGTCAGACATCGAGCAGCCGCCTCCCCTCGAACGCGCGGCCGAGGGTGACCTCGTCCGCGTACTCCAGGTCGCCGCCCACCGGCAGGCCGCTGGCCAGCCGCGTCACCCGCAGGCCCATCGGCTTGACCATCCGCGCCAGGTACGTCGCGGTGGCCTCGCCCTCCAGGTTGGGGTCCGTCGCCAGGATCAGCTCCGTGATGGAGCCGTCCGCGAGCCGGGCCAGCAACTCCCGGATGCGCAGATCGTCGGGGCCGACACCCTCGATCGGGCTGATCGCGCCCCCGAGGACGTGATACCGGCCCCGGAACTCACGGGTCCGCTCGATCGCGACGACGTCCTTGGGCTCCTCGACCACGCAGATGACCGTGCGGTCGCGGCGCGCGTCCCGGCAGATCCCGCACTGCTCCTGCTGGGCGACGTTGCCGCAGATCTCGCAGAAGCGGACCTTGTCCTTGACCTCGAGGAGGGCATGGGCGAGACGGCGTACGTCGGTGGGCTCCGCCTGCAGGATGTGGAAGGCGATCCGCTGCGCGCTCTTGGGGCCGACGCCGGGCAGCCTGCCCAGTTCGTCGATGAGCTCCTGAACCACGCCTTCGTACAACGGAAAAGCCTTTCCCTATTCGTGCTCGTACCGTAGCCCGTACACCCGGGTAGCCCCAGGTCCCGCGTGGAGGTCAGAAGGGGAGACCGGGCATGCCGCCCAGGCCCTGCGCCAGCGGGCCCAGCTTCTGCTGCTGGAGCTGCTGGGCGTTCTCGTTCGCCGCCTGCACCGCGGCCACCACCAGGTCCGCGAGTGTCTCCGTGTCCTCCGGGTCCACCGCCTTGGGGTCGATCACCAGGGCGCGGAGCTCGCCGGACCCGGTCACGGTGGCCTTCACCAGACCGCCGCCCGCCTGCCCCTCGACCTCGGTCCTCGCCAGCTCCTCCTGGGCCTCCGCGAGATCCTGCTGCATCTTCTGGGCCTGCTGGAGCAGCTGCTGCATATTGGGCTGGCCACCACCGGGAATCACTGTCACTCCTGGCATTTCGACGACGAATTGTTTCGGTACGCCGAGCCTACGTGCTCCCCGGACGCAGCGCCCCACCCGTCGGGGACCAACTCTTTCGAGTGAGTTCCGGAAATGGCCTGCCGCACTCCTATACCTGACCAGAGGCCGTGTGCACGCGGGAATCCCGCGATTTCGACCCCATGCCCCACCATTCGGCGGTAGGAAGGGCATGCGTATCCGTACGCACACGCACATCACAGGTAACGCAGAGTTACACGAGCGGGGCCCCCGTCATATGCCGGAGTCCGCCCCGACCGTGTCCGGAACCGTGCCGATCCGCGTAGTCATGCGCCGATACGCGCCGAACGCAGAGTGCAGAGGAGTGCCCCGGTGAGTCAGCCGGAGATGCAGCCCGAGGGGCCGCACCGCAAGGAGTCCGGCGGATCCGGTGCAGATACCGGAACTGAGCCGTCCGGTTCGCGCTACGGTGCGGGTTCCCGGGACCTGACCGGCCGCGCCTTCCCCCTCGGCGACTGGGGCGAACCCGCGGAACGGCTCGACGAGCTCTACCGCTGGGTCGAGGCGGGCGCCCTGGACACCGCCGACTGGTACCTGCGTGACCGGATCCGCAAGCGCCGCGCCGCCAGGCTCCTGCGGTTCGGCACGACGGCCGGGGTGGTCGCGGGCGCCGCCCTCCCGCTGCTCGATCTGACCGGGGAGCTGACCGGGTCGGCCGGCTGGGGCTATCTGTCGCTGCTGCTGGGCGCCGCGTGCATGGCGTGCGACCGGTACTTCGGACTGACCTCGGGATGGATAAGGAACCTCGCGACGGCACAGGCCGTGCAGCGGCGCCTGCAGGTGCTCCAGTTCGACTGGGCCTCGGAGTGCGTACGGGAGATGCTCGGGCCCACCGAGGGAACGGCCAGTGAGGCCGCGGAGCGGTGCCTGGGCGTCCTGCGACGGTTCTCGGAGGACGTCACCGAGCTGGTGCGCATGGAGACGGCGGACTGGATGGTGGAGTTCCGGGCGGGTCCCGCGCCCATGGGGATGCAGTCGCTGGTCTCGGGCGGGGCGGGCCCGCGCCCTGAGCAGGGGGCACCGCATGGGCGCCTCACCATGCCCTCGGTGACCCGGCCGAACATGCCGCGCCAGCGACCGCCCGAGCCGCCCCGCTGAACCCTGCCCGCGCGGCGGCCGGACGACCATGGGGAGCCGCTCCACCGGACTTCCGGAGCGGCTCCGGGGGCCGGCGGAGCGGCTCACGGTCAGCCGGTCAGCCGGTCAGCCGGTCAGCTGAAGATGATCATCGAGCCCTGCGCGAGGCTGCGGGTCGCCGCCGCGTGCAGCCCCAGCCAGACGTGCCGCTCGCGCGCGAACGGACTCTCGTCGTACGGAATCGGGCCGGCCGGCTCCTCCAACGAGGTCGGACCGGCGGGCGGGAGCGGTGCGGCCGGCGGATTCGCCGGGTCGATGCCGATGGACGGGCCGACGAACTCCAGTTCCCTCAGCAGCCCGTGCGAGGAACCCAGCGGGCCACCGCCCTCCAGCAGCTGGTCGTCGGAGAGCGGAGCGGGGAAGTCGACCGGGACGTACGCCCCGGCGTGGTCGTAGTGCCAGACCAGGTGCGACTGCTGTGCGCTCTGCTCGAACATCTCCAGCAACTGCTCGTAGTCCCCGCCCAGTTCATCGACGGGGGTGACGGCGAGCCCGCTCAGCTGGAGCAGATACGCGCGCCGCAGGAAGTGGAGTGCGTCGTAGTCGAAGCCGGCGACCGGGGCGACGTCCCCCGTGAGGCCGGGCATGTAGGCGTAGACGGGAACGGGGGGAAGCCCCGCCTCGCTCAGCGCCTTGTCGTAGATGGCGATCTCTTCGGCGAACGGATTGTCGGGGCTGTGGCACAGCACATCGACGAGGGGAACCAGCCACAGGTCACAGGCCACGAAGTCTCGCTCTCCAACGGGTTCTTGCGATGGTCGGAACAGCGTAATGCGGCCGGAACCCCGCGCACAGTGCCCGGGTCAGCCCCGGCCCGGGTGCGGGGGATTGTCCGCGGCCAACCGGTCCGCCCACTTCAGCCCGTGCGCGTAGTAGCCGTCGAGGATCGCGCGCACCTCGTCGCCGTCCGCGGCGATGATCGCCTCCACCAGGGCCTGGTGGCCGTTCCACAACCAGTCCCGCACATCGGTGTCGCCCCGCAGGTACGGGACGGCGAAGACCCACGCCTGCACGCGCAGCCGGTGCAGGAAGTCGGTGATGTACGTGTTCCCGACGACCGTGCCCAGCTCCCGCCAGAACCGCAGGTCGTATCCGATGAGGATGTCGAGGTCGCCGTAGCGCGCCGCCCGTGCGGCCTCCTCGGCCCGGCGGCGTACGGAGACCAGGGCGTCACGGTGGGCGCCCAGGACCTCCGGCGCCGAGCCCGTACCGTCGAAGATCTTCCGGAACACGCCGTCTATGACGAGGGCGCGCGCCTCCACCATCGAGCGGTAGTCGGCGACGGTGAACTGGCGCACCCGGAAGCCCCGGTGCTGATCGGATTCGAGCAGCCCCTGCGCGGAGAGGTCGAAGAGCGCCTCGCGGACGGGCGTCGCTGACACTCCGTACTGCTCGGCGATCTGCTTGACGGTGAACTCCAGCCCCGGCTGGAGACGCCCCGCAAGCACCTCGTCACGCAGCGCGTCGGTGATCTGCTGCCGCAGCGTACTGCGGGTGACACCTCCGCTCGCACACATGGCGCCCCCTCCCGGTTCTCGACTCCGGTCACCTTAAGCCAGGTCCCGTGCCCGGATCCGGGCACGGGGGCGGCGTCCCGTTCGGTGTCTCCTACATGTGTGCTCGGCCGGTGGGGGCGTTCCCGACTGCGCGCGCACCTGGTCAGACGGTGTGCTCGTCGGCGACCGCGAGGGCCGCGTCCAGGGCGGCGAGGCCTTCCTTCGCCTCGGCCTCGGTGACGTTGCAGGCAGGGACCGCGTGGGTGCGGTTCATGTTGATGAAGGGCCACAGGCCGTTCTTCTTGCAGGCCGCGCCGAAAGCGGCCATGGGGGCGTTGGCCTCGCCGGTCGCGTTGTACGGAACCAGCGGTTCGCGTGTCTCCTTGTTGCGGACCAGTTCCAGCGCCCAGAAGGCGCCGAGACCGCGGACGTCGCCGACCGACGGGTGGCGTTCGGCGAGCTCGCGCAGACCGGGGCCGAGGACGTGCTCACCGAGGTGTGCGGCGTTCTCGATGACCTTCTCGTCCTCCATGACCTTGATCGTCGCGACGGCCGCCGCACAGGCCAGGGGGTGACCGGAGTAGGTGAGTCCGCCGGGGTAGGGCCGCGTCTCGAAGGTGGCGGCGATCTCGGCGCTGATCGCGACGCCACCGAGCGGTACGTATCCGGAGTTGACGCCCTTCGCGAACGTCATCAGGTCCGGCACGACGTCGTAGTGGTCGGCTGCGAACCACCTGCCGGTGCGCCCGAAGCCGGCCATCACCTCGTCGAGGACGAAGACGATCCCGTACCGGTCGCAGATCTCACGGACGCCCGCGAGGTAGCCGGGCGGCGGCGTCATGATGCCCGCCGTGCCGGGGATGGTCTCCAGGATGACCGCGGCGACGGTCGCCGGACCCTCGAAGGCGAGGGTGTCCTCCAGGTGCTGCAGCGCGCGGGCGCACTCCTCCGCCTCGGTCTGCGCGTAGAAGGGCGAGCGGTAGAGGAACGGCGCCCAGAAGCGGACGACACCCGCCGAGCCGTTGTCGGACGCCCAGCGGCGCGGATCGCCGGTCAGGTTGATCGCGGTGGAGGTGGCGCCGTGGTACGAGCGGTAGGCGGAGAGCACCTTCGTACGGCCGGTGTGCAGCCGGGCCATGCGGACGGCGTTCTCGACGGCCTCGGCGCCGCCGTTGGTGAAGAAGATCTTGTCCAGGTCGCCGGGGGTGCGCTCGGCGATGAGGCGTGCAGCCTCGGAGCGCGACTCGACGGCGAACGCGGGGGCGAAGGTGGTGAGCTTGGCCGCCTGCTCCTGGATCGCGGCGACGACGACGGGGTGCTGGTAGCCGATGTTGGTGAAGACGAGGCCGCTGGTGAAGTCCAGGTAGCGGTTTCCGTCGTAGTCCCAGAAGTACGCCCCCTCGGCGCCGGCGACGGCGAGCGGGTCGATCAGGCCCTGGGCGGACCAGGAATGGAAGACGTGCGCGCGGTCGGCGGCCTTCACGGCCGCACCGGCGGCGGAGTCGACGTACGGGGCGCGAGAGGCATGAGGGGTCATACGGCGAGGGTAGGTCGGCGCAGGGGCGGTGCTCCATGGCCACTGTGTATGGCGTGGAGCGCCCGGCTCGGCAGGATGTCGGGTCCTCACCCGAACCTCGGGGCGGACTCCGAACCGGGACTCCGAACCAGGACTCCGAAACCGGCCCTCGAGACCGGAACCGAGACCCCACTCCCAACAATTGACAACATGCTGTCGTCATGACAGTCTTCTGTCATAAGAGTTCCACGAGGGTCCACATCCCCTTTCGGAGGTCACCATGACCAGCACGACCGTCCACCTCGCCGTCTACGACACGCTCGCCGACTGGGAGCCGGGCTTCGCCACGGCCCACCTCACCCAGAACGGCCACACCGTGCGCACCGTCGGAGCCACCACCGACCCGGTCACCACCATGGGCGGCATGCGCGTCCTGCCCGACCTCGCGCTCGACGACCTGCGCCCCGAGGACAGCACCCTGCTCATCCTCGGCGGCGCCGCCCTCTGGGACACCGGCGACAGCCTCGCCCCCTTCGCGCGCACGGCCCGCGCCTTCCTGGACGCGGGGGTTCCCGTTGCGGCGATCTGCGGGGCGACGGCGGGGCTGGCCCGCGAGGGTCTGCTCGACGACCGGGCCCACACGGGTGCCGTCTCCTTCTACCTGGCGGCGACCGGGTACGCGGGCGGCCCGCACTACATCGACGCCGACGCGGTGACGGATGCCGGCGGTGCCTCGCACGGCGCGCTCGTCACGGCAGGGCCGACCGAGCCCGTGGCCTTCGCCCGCGAGATCTTCGGACTGCTCGGGGTGTACGAGCCGAAGAAGCTGGACGCCTGGTACCGGCTGTTCCACGACTCCGACGCGAGCGCGTACGAGGTGCTCCAGGGATGAGCAGCGAGAACCAGGACCGGTTCAGCCGGACGGCCATCGGGGTGTTCAGGCTCAACGGGCAGTTCCTGTCCGTGGCGGAGGAGCTGGCGAAGCCGTCCGGACTCACAGCGGCATGGTGGCAGGTCCTCGGTGCGGTCCTCGGCGAGCCGCTCCCCGTGTCGGGGATCGCCCGGTCGATGGGGATCACCCGGCAGAGCGTGCAGCGGATCGCGGATCTGCTGGTGGCCAGGGGCCTCGCGGAGTACGTGCCGAATCCGGCCCACCGGCGGGCCAAGCTCGTCCGGCCCACCGAGGAGGGGCGCGCGGCGGTGAGCCGGATCGGCCCCGCTCACGCGGAGTTCGCCGGACGGCTGGCCGCGGAGTTGGGCGAGGAGGAGTTCGCGCAGACCGTACGGGTGCTGGAGCGGCTGTCGGAGGCGCTGGCTGCGGTGGACTCCGGGTCGGCGACACCCCTGCCGGAGGGCTGAGGCCGGAACGGGAACTGGGCAAGGGGATGGGGGGCGCAGCTATCCTCAAGCACGGTCTGCCATGACCGACCGGGGGAGGAAGCGCACCATGGAGAAGCTGGGCTCCGGCGATCCGCAACGCATCGGCGCCTACCGGCTGCTGGGACGCCTCGGCGCCGGCGGCATGGGGCAGGTGTACCTGGCGCGCTCCGAGCGGGGCCGTACCGTCGCCATCAAGCTGGTCCGGCCCGACCTCGCCGAGGTGCAGCAGTTCCGCGACCGCTTCCGGCAGGAGGTGCTGGCCGGCCGCCGCGTCGGCGGCGCCTGGACCGCGCCGGTGCTCGACGCCGACATCGACGCGCCGGTGCCGTGGGTCGCCACCGGTTATGTCGCCGGCCCGTCGCTCCAGCGCACCGTCTCCGGCGTGCCGGGCGCCCCGGTGGCCGCGTCGGGGGCGTACGGTCCGCTCCCCGCGCGTACCGTCCGCATCCTGGGCGCCGGGCTCGCGAGCGCTCTCCAGGACATCCACCGAGCCGGGCTGATCCACCGCGACCTGAAGCCCTCCAACGTCCTGATGACGATCGACGGTCCGCGGGTCATCGACTTCGGCATCGCCCGTGCGCTGGACACCGTCGCCGACGGCGGCCTGACCCGCACGGGCGCGCTGATCGGCTCCCCGGGCTTCATGGCGCCCGAACAGGTGCGGGGCGAGCGCGTGACCGCGGCGTGCGACGTGTTCTGCCTCGGCTCCGTGCTCGCTTACGCGTCCACCGGCAGGCTTCCGTTCGGCGGAGCGGACAGCGGGGTCCACGCCTTGATGTTCCGGATCGCGCAGGATGCCCCGGACCTCACCGGAGTCCCCGCGGACCTGGTCGAACTCATCCAGGACTGCCTGGCCAAGGACCCGGCGGCGCGGCCCTCCACCGACAGCGTCCTGGAGCGCCTGGGCGGTCCCGAGACCGGGGAACCGTGGCTGCCCGGCGCCCTGATCGCCCAACTCGGCAGGCACGCGGTGGAGCTGCTCGATTCCGAGGACCCGGAAGAGGGCCCCGCACCGTCCCACTCAGGCCCGGTGCCTCCGGTACCCCCGGCCACCCCGCCCACACCCCAGCTGCCGCCCGGCCAGGTACAGCCGCCTCGGCCGGCACCCGGTCGGACACCGCAACTGCCGCCCGCCCAGGTGCAGGCACCCCGACTGCCACCCGGTCAGGCATTCCAGGCGCCGCCCAACCACCCCGTGCACACGCAGCCCACCATGGTCGGCCCGCCCGGACCACCGCAGCCGCAGACGCCCCTGCCCCCGGCCTACGGCTACCCGCAGCAGGCCGCCCCGGGGTACGGCCATCCGCAGCAGGCCGCCCAGGGGTACGGACCCACCCCCACGTACGGCGCGACTCCCCCGTACGGCCCGCCCCACTTCCTCGCGCCCCCTCCCGCCCCCGAACCGGAGCGCCGCCGCTCCGCGGGTTCGACCGTGCTGCTGGTCGCGGTCGCCCTGCTCGTCGCGGTCGGAGTGGGCTGGTCGGTGTTCGCGTTCATGAAGGACGACGGCGGGCACACCTCAAGCTCCCCGGACCCCGAGCCCACCTCGTCCCGGTCCGCCTCCCCGTCGCCCTCGGCGCCGTCCCCCAGCCCCTCGGCGGACGAGAAGAGCGGCGAGGGCGCCGTCCCCACCGGCTACCTGGGCACCTGGTCGGGCACCATCGACAGCGCTTCGGGACAGTCCACCCGCCAACTCGTCATCCAGCAGGGCGAGGTGGGCGACACCGTGCTGTCCCTCACCGCCGAGGGTCCGCTCGACACCGGAGGCTCGTACCACTGCGTCTTCCAGGCGCCCCTCCGGAGCGAGCCCTCCTCAGGCTCCCCGGTCAGCATCGGTCCGTCCACGGTCACGGTCGGCGAACCGATGGCGTCGTGCACCCCGGGCAAGCCCACTGTCCTGACCCTGCTGCCCGACGGCACCCTGCGCCGCGAGATCACGGACACCGGCGAGAGCCTCACGTACACGAGGACGGGCTGATCACGGGCCGGACCCGGGACCTGTCCGGTCCGGCTCACCCGCCGTCAGGTCCGCGGCCCTGAACGCCAGCCACAGGTCGTAGCGCGCGCTCGGGGTCTGGAGCAGCGAGCGGCCGATCACGGATTCGAGCCGGGTCAGGCGCTTGCGTGCCCCAGGTACGGAGATGCCCAACTCCGCTGCGGTGTGGCCCAGTTGGGCCTCGCACCGCAGCCAGGTGCGCAGGGTCTCCTCGGCCGTGGGGCCGGCCGGGTCGAGGAGGCGCAGCTGCTGGGACGCCCAGTCCTGGATGCCGGGGCCGCGCAGGATCTCTTCGAGGTTCCCGGCCGCCCCGTCAGGACGCGCACCCGGGCGGCCGGGCCGGACGATCGCGGGGGTCGCCCTGATGCTGAGCGCCAGAGCGAGGGCCGCCTGGTCCGCGACCCGGTTCAGGTCCAGGCCGAGCAGCTCGCCGATCAGCTTGAGCCGGGCGGCGAGGGTGTTGCGGTGGATCTTCAGGTGCTGGGTGGCGTGCGAGGAGAACGCCAGCCAGGAAGCGAGGGTCGCCGCCAGTTCCTGGCTCCCGGGGTCCTGCGAGCGGCGCGGCAGATAGGCGAGCAGCGGCGCGAGCAGCGCGTCGGCCCACTGTGCTCCCGCGCTGCCCACGACCAGGGCGGGTTCCGGGGAGGAGCCGAACCGGGCGTGCCGGCCGGGGAGTCCGCGGGCCACGGCCAGGGCGTGGAAGGCCTGCCGGTACCCCGTCGCCGTGTCGGACAGCTGCACTTCCTCGCTGACGCCCACGACGCAGTCACCCACCAGCTCCGCGACCGTCCGGTCCAGTGCGGCACCGTCCCTCGGCGTCCCGCCCTCCGGTGCCGCGTCCGTTTCCGGGACCGCCGGCATGACGAGGATCAGATGACGTGCGTACACGGGGCACCGGACGATCCACGTCCTGCCGCCGGAGCCGTCGGCGCAGACGCGCGCCACCTCGTCGCGCTGTCCCTCCGAACACTCGACGACACAGACCCGCACGGGATCGGGGAGCTTCGGCCGCAGCGCCCCTGCCACCTGGTGGGCGATGGACAGCTGCCCGGTCATGAGCAGGTGCAGGACCGCCTCGCGGCCCCGGGACTCCGCGAGGTCGACCCGGCGCCGCCTGCGTTCGAGGGTCTGTGCCGCCCAGGCCAGTGTCAGGGGCATCAGCGCGTCGGCGAGCAGCACGGACAGCCCGGCGGGCAGCGGCCGGGGGGCGGCGACGGCGAGAACCGGGGCGCGGTACTCCGGCTGTCCGTCGAGGGGGAGCACCAGCACGGTGTACCGGTCCGCGTCGAGCGAATAGGCGCGCGCATCGCGGGACTTCAGCTCCTGGGCGGCCTCGGCGGCGAGGGCGGCGGCCTCCTGGCCGGGTTGCCCGGGGGTCCCGGCCGCGGCCTGGAGCACCGTGCCGTCACCGTCGAGCAGTCCGGCCCAGCCCTCGGCGCGGTGCGCCAGCCAGCGCAGCAGTTCCGCCGATCCGCCTGTCCGGGCGAGCCTGTACATCCGCAGGACGTCGTCGGCCCGTTCCCACCCGCGCACACATCCCCCGCTCGTACCCGAAAACCGGAGTGCAGAGTACCGGTTCGGCTGTGCGGTCTGATACCCCCGCGAGACCCTCACCGTGCGAATTGAAGCTCTCGTCCAACTGCCCCGCCCGCATAGAGTCCGAGAGGTGTTCCGGGACGTCCGGGGGACGTCGGGGGACGTCATGGCGTCCCGGATCCGGGGGACGCCGGCAGGCGTGGCGGCAGCGGCCCACGGGGGTGGTCGCTGTCGTCGTCCACCGGTGATTGTCAGTGGCGGCGCCTACCGTGTTTCTCGACCGTGTCGTACACCGGACGAGAGGCCCCTGCCATGGAGTTCAGCATCGAGCGCGGCGCACTGGCCGATGCCGTGACCTGGGCGGCCCGGGTGCTGCCGACGCGGTCACCCGTGCCCGTTCTGGGCGGCCTGCTTCTCGAAGTGTCCGACGGCCGGCTGAGCGTCTGCGGGCTGGACTTCGAGGCCTCCGCACGCATCGAGGTGGAGGCTCGGACCGTTCGGACCGGGAAGGTGCTGGTCATGGGCCGGCGGCTGCTCGACATCTGCAAGGTGCTCCCCGACGGACCCGTGGAGTGCGCGGTGGAGGGCTCACGGTTCACGGTGACCGGGGACGGCGCGCGGTTCGGGCTCTCGCTGCTGCCGCTCGACGACTATCCCGCGCTGCCGCCGCTGCCCGAGGTCCGCGGCGCGGTGGACGCCGCCGCGTTCGCCGCGGCCGTCGCCCAGGTGACGGTGGCCGCGGGGCGGGACGACACCCTGCCGACGCTCACCGGGATCCGGCTCGGGCTCGACGGCTCCACGATGACCCTGGCGGCCACTGACCGGTACCGCTTCGCGGTGCGCACCCTGCCCTGGAAGGCGACGGCGCCCGATGTCGCCGCCGATGTCGTGGTGTCGGCCCGCCGACTGACCGAGATCGCCCGGTCGATGGGCCGGTCGGGCCTGGTCAGCGTTGCCGTGGACACGGGTTCGATCGGCTTCGAGCACGCCGGGATGCGTACGACGGTGCGCCTGCTGGACGGCCGGCTGCCGCGCCACGACAAGCTGTTCGCGCTGGCGGACCCCGCGACGGCGGTGACGGACCGCGTCCGGCTGGTGGAGGCGGTGAAGCGCGTCTCCGTCGTGGCGGACGGCGGCAGCCCGCTGCAGATGACCTTCTCGGCACCGCACGGTTCGGTGCTGCTGCAGGCGGGTTACGAGGACGACGTGGCTTCTCAGCGGCTGCCTGCCACGCTGGAGGGCGCCGAGGAGATGACGGTCGCCTTCAATCCCGCGTACCTCCTGGACGCCCTGTCCTCCTTGGAGGAGCCGACGGTCCGGTTGAACCTGATGGGGCCCGGCCAGCGCGCGTTGGTCACGGGCTGCGAGGGCACCCTGCATCACCAGCACCTGCTGATGTCCGTGAAGCCGGCGCTGCTCTGACTCCGCCCGCCCCTTACGCGGGCAGTGTCGCGGTCTCGCCCACGGCGGCGAGCAGCCAGACGGGGAACTCGGGGTCGGCCTGCCCCACGGTCAGGCCCAGCCACCGCCCGCGAAGGCGCTCACCGTCCTGCCCGCCCTCCGGCTCCCCCGGCACAAGGCGCCAGACCTGCATGCTGCCCGCCAGGTTGCAGAGCTGTCCCATCGGCTCCGGGGCCGGACCGCCCAGGTCCAGGTACGGCCACAGGTCAACGGTCTCCGGCTCGCCCCACCGCTCCGTCAACGCGGTGGCGACAGCACTGAATTCGGCTTCGATCTCCTGCTCGGCCGGTTCGACGAGCTCAGGGGAACGGTCGTCCCAGAAGTCCTGGCTCGCCCGCAGGATCAGAAGGTGGTGCCCGGGGCCGCTGCTGCGTACGCCGCTGTCCTCGCTCTCCTCCCCCGCGGGGAAGGGCAGGGCGAGGACGCTGTCGATCAGGGCGAGCCGGGCCCCGGTGCTCGCGGGCGGTGTGCTGCTGTCCGTTGTCATGGTGCGTGATCCTGCCAACCGCGCGCCCCGGAAACCGAATCGGGGGGCGTACCCGGCCGTGGCCGGGCACGCCCCCCGTCCGGGTGGGGGCAACGGACGTCAGCAGCTCAGGTTGCCGCCGGGGGTCGTGCCGAGGATCTGGACGAACGCCTGGTACTTGTTGATGCGGCTCTGGACCTGGGCGGGGTTGCCGCCGTTGCACTCGATGCTGCCGTTGATCGAGCGGATCGTCTCGCCGAATCCGCGGCCGTTGACGATGGCGTTGTGGGGCGTCATCGTGCCGGGGCCGCTCTGGGTGTTCCAGTACCAGAGACCGGTCTTCCAGGCGATGGAGGCGTTCTGCTCCACCTGCCACGGGTTGCCGAGCAGGTCGATGCCGAGCGCGTCACCGGCTGCCTTGTAGTTGAAGTTCCAGCTGAGCTGGATCGGGCCGCGGCCGTAGTAGGCGGCCTGACCCGCGGGGCAGCCGTAGGACTGGCTGGTGTCGCAGTAGTGGGGGTAGTTCGCCGTGTTCTGCTCCACGATGTGGACCAGTCCGCCGGTCTCGTGGCTGACGTTGGCGAGGAACGCCGCCGCCTCCTGCTTCTTCACGGTGTCGCTGCCGGTGTTGGCGAAGCCCGGGTAGGCGCTCAGCGCCGCCGTCAGGCCGCTGTAGGTGTAGAAGGAGTTCCGGCCCGGGAACATCTGGTTGAACTGGGCCTCGCTGACGACGAATCCGGAGGGGTTCGGACCGCCCGGGTCCGTACCGCCGCCGCAGCTGCCCTGGTCGGCCCAGACGTCGACGGTGCCGGGCCTCTCGTTCTGGGTCCACCACTTCGCCAGCCAGTTGCGCCCGTTGTACGAGGCCGTTCCGCCGCCCCAGTAGACGGACGAGGAGTTCCAGGCCGGGGCGCACGTAGCAGCCGAGGCAGTGGCGGCGGGGAGAAAGACGAGGGCCGCGACGACCGCGCACAACGCGGTCAGCAGGCTCATGACACGTTTGATCACGTGATCACTCCTTCGGCGCGGCGCGGCGATGAGCGTGCGCCGCCATGGGGGTGACCGACACTCAACCGCCGATGGTCTGGACCTGTCAAGGTCTAGACCAGGATTGGCCCCAGCACGAACAGCCCGGCCAACCGCCCCGGAATTCACGCAGGTTGAACACGAGGCGAACTTCATCGGAAGGAATCCGGCCACCCGCCCACCGCCCTGGCCGGGACCGTACGGTGACGCGAACCGGCACACCGCACCCACGAGGGAGCGCAGGCAACCATGGCGTGGTTCGACCCCGAGAACGTCATCGCCGTCCTCACCGCCGCGATGGGCGTGGCGACCTCCGCGGGCGTGCTCTGGTACGAACGCCGCGTACCGCGCCGCAAACGCATCGGCTACCGCGTCCAGATGGACACCCCGATAGGCAGCGGTGTCAGCCAGGGCCGGGCCAACGTACGGCTCGGGCTCTTCAGCGAGACCCCGGACATGGCCGACGCCACCCTCGTACTGCTCCGCGTCGAGAACGACGGCTCGCAGTCGATCGCCGACGACGACTACACCGGGCGCGGCGAACAGCTCCACGGCCTCACGGCGGAGTTCACCGGCCGTACCGTCCGCGGCGTCGCCGTGACGCACTCCCCGGGTGCCGACCACCTCATGGACCACTTCACACCGGCTGCCGGGCTGCGGCACACCGGGTCCCTCATCCGGCTGCCGCGCGTCCCGCTCAACCGCAACGAGCACTTCAAGCTCCTGGTCCTGCTCACCGGCTCGCACGTGGGCAGCCCGATCAGGGTCACCGGCGGCATCCGGGACGGCGAGGTGACCCCGAACCAGGCACTCCGGCCGGACGAGAAGCCCCCCGTCTTCAGCCGCTCCGCACGGATCATCACGGTGGCCCTGACGGTCTGCGTCGTCACGCTCGCCTCGATCATCCTCGTACGGAACGCCCCGCCGCCGCCGATCGAGTGCGCCCCGGGCCGTCTGACGGTCACCGGCTCCACGGCGTTCGGTCCGGTCCTGGAGGCGGTGGAGGAGCAGCTCGAGTCGAAGTGCGAGGGCGTCCGCATCGAGGTGAAGGCGCGCGGCAGCGCCGAGGGCCTGCGCAGGCTCGCCGGCGAGGCGAAGTCCCGGCCCGGTGACACGGTCGTCGCCTTCTCCGACGGCGTGAAGCCCGCCGCGTACACGGAGCTCAGCGAGACCCCCGTCGGCGTCTCGCTCTTCCACCTCGTCGTCAACGATCACGTCCGGGTCCGGAACCTGAGCCTCGACACCGTCCGGAGGATCTACCGCGGCGAGATCACCAACTGGAACGAGGCGGGCGGGCCCGACCTGACGATCAAGCTGATCAGCCGGGACGCCGACTCCGGCACGCGCGAGGTGTTCGGGCGCCGGGTGCTGGGGGGCAGCGAACCCACCTTCTCCTCCCGCGACTGCACCACCAAGGACGACCCGTCGGTCCCCTACGTCCGCTGCGAGCTCAACGGCACCCAGGAGGTCCTGGACCAGGTCGCCTCGGTCGAGGGCGCGATCGGCTACAGCGAACTGCGCAAGGGCGAGGACCTGAAGGGGCTGCACCAGCTGGCCATCGACGGCACCACCCCGTCCATCGACGACATCGACGCCTCCACGTACCCGTTCCGCGAGATCGAGTACGCCTACACCTACGGCCGCCCGCCCGCCGGCTCGCCCGCCGCCGGCTTCCTCGACTATCTGAGCCGCGGCGGCGGCCAGGGGATCATGCTCAACCACGGCCACCTGCCGTGCGCCATGCCCAAGGGGATGCAGGTGTGCGCCGCGGGCTGAACCCTCCGCACCCGGGCGGGAACGCGTGACGGCGGCCGCTCCTGCCGAGGCAGGGACGGCCGCCGTCACGGCGACTCCTGGACGACTCCTACAGGAAGGAGTTGATCTCGATCGTCTCGGTGCGGCCGGGGCCGACACCGATCGCGGAGATCGGAGCGCCGGACATCTCCTCCAGCGCCTTCACGTAGTCCCGCGCGTTCTTCGGCAGGTCGTCGAAGGTCTTGGCCTTCGTGATGTCCTCGGACCAGCCCGGCAGCATCTCGTAGATCGGCTTCGCGTGGTGGAAGTCGCTCTGGTTGTACGGGAGCTCCTCGACGCGCTTGCCGTCGATCTCGTACGCCACGCACACCGGGATCTGCTCCCAGCCGGTCAGCACGTCCAGCTTGGTGAGGAAGAAGTCCGTGAGGCCGTTGACCCGGGTCGCGTACCGCGCGATCGGGGCGTCGAACCAGCCGCAGCGGCGGTCACGGCCGGTGGTGACACCGCGTTCGCCGCCGATACGACGCAGTGCCTCGCCGTCCTCGTCGAGAAGTTCGGTCGGGAAGGGTCCGGCACCGACGCGCGTGGTGTACGCCTTGAGGATGCCGATGACCCGGCTGATCTTCGTCGGGCCCACGCCGGAACCGGTGCAGGCACCGCCCGCCGTCGGGTTCGACGAGGTGACGAAGGGATACGTGCCGTGGTCGACGTCCAGCAGAGTGCCCTGGCCGCCCTCGAACAGGACGACCTTGCCCTCGTCGATGGCGTTGTTCAGGATGAGCGTCGTGTCGGCGACGTACGGCTTGATCTGCTCCGCGTAGGTGAGCAGCTCCTCCACGATCTTGCCGGATTCGATCGCGCGCCGGTTGTAGAGCTTGGCGAGGATCTGGTTCTTGAAGTCGAGAGCGGCTTCGACCTTCTGGACGAGGATCGACTCGTCGTAGAGGTCCTGGACCCGGATGCCGACGCGGTTGATCTTGTCCGCGTACGTGGGTCCGATTCCGCGACCGGTGGTACCGATCTTGCGGGAGCCGAGGAAGCGTTCCGTCACCTTGTCGACCGTGGTGTGATACGAGGTGATCAAATGAGCATTGCCGCTGATCAGAAGCTTGGACGTGTCGACGCCTCGCTCGTTCAGACCGCTCAGCTCGGAGAGCAGGACCGCCGGGTCGATCACGACACCGTTACCGATCACCGGCGTACAGCTCGGCGACAGGATTCCGGAGGGGAGGAGATGCAGTGCGTACTTCTGGTCGCCGACGACGACCGTGTGGCCGGCATTGTTGCCACCTTGGTAGCGCACCACATAGTCCACGGATCCACCGAGGAGGTCGGTGGCCTTCCCCTTGCCCTCGTCACCCCACTGAGCACCGAGCAGCACAAGTGCGGGCACAGGCGTACACCCCTTCCGGGCGGGGCATGTCCAAGGTCAGGGGGCGTACGTAAAGGTCGTACCTGCCGCACGACGATGTGCGGCAAAGCCTGAGCCGTCGAACCGGGTGCCCCGGAATAGACGAAGCCCCTGGCGCAATAGCGCAAGGGGCTCTTGCACCAAGATGCTACCCGAGGAAGGACCGAGGTGTCGGCTGCAGAGCCCCCCGGCGACGGCGACCACCAGCTACTGGTACTCATCGACCCCCTTGCCCGCCGGTTCGACGGCGAGTCCGTGCGTATCGCGAAGGACGTGCTGAGCGCGGGTTCGCACGCCAAGATGTGCCTCCCGGACAGTCCGGAGGAGTTCGCCCGGGCCCTGTCCCGGCGGGGCGGACGGCGGCCCGTGGTCGTCGGTGACGACCACGCGCTGCTGCGCGCCGTGGCCCAGCTCCACCGGGAACGGGAGCTGGCCGAAAGTGCGCTCTCCCTGATCCCCATCGGCGCGCCGCACACGCTGGAACTCGCCCATGCGCTGGGCGTGCCCCGGGGCGCCGTGGCCGCTGCCCGCGCGGCGCTCGAGGGGGCAGCCCGTCGGCTGGACCTCCTGGTCGACGACAGCGACGGCGTCGTGCTGGGCGATCTGCGCATCCCCGCGCTGAGCCCGGCGCCGGGCCCCGAGGCGCCCCACACGGGTGTCACGGCGGTCTGGGACACCTGCCGGAGCCTGATGGCGGCCCTGGTCCGCCCGGCCCCGCCCTCGTCCCCACCGCGCGCTCACCGGCTGCGCGTGGAGGCGGACGGGGTCCTGCTGAACGATCTGGACCGGCCGGTCGAGGGCGTGTCGGTGACCACGCAGGGCGACGGGGGCCTCGCGGACGTGGTGATCCACACGACGTCCGGGGAGACGGTCACGGTGGAGGCCAAGGCGGTCACGGTCTCCGGCCCGGACTTCCGCTACCGCGCGGACGTACAGGTCGCGGGCCCGGTCCGGACCCGGACGTGGACGGTGCGGGCGGGGGCGTGGGGGCTGATACTTCCGCCGGCGACGGATCCGGGCAGGTGACGTGACAGGCGCAGGGGCTGCCGGACACCGGTCCGGTGGCCCCGCCGGTCCGGTGGCCCCGCCGGTCCGACGGCGCGCTGACCCGCGCGTGGGTGTGCGCCGACCGCCCGGGGCCGTTCCCCGGGGTCAGTTCCCGCCCGACGCCCCGCGGCTCCCTCGCCACCGGTCCATCACACCGACCAGCTCCGCCCCCAGGTGTGTCCTCGCCCAGGGAGCGCGCCCCTTCCCTGAGAGTCCACGTAGCGGGACGAGGGCCCGGCTCTCCGGGCCCCCTCCTCAGATCTCCACCAAAAGCTCCCGCAGCCCCCGGATCACGTACCCCGGCTTCCACTCCGGTTCCTCCGACAGCCGCATACCGGGCGCCCTGCGCAGCAACTCACCGAACGAAGCCGCCAGTTCCAGGCGGGCCAGCGGTGCACCCAGGCAGTAGTGGATGCCCGCCCCGAACGCGATGTGCGGGTTGTCCTCCCGGGACAGGTCCAGCGTCCCGGCCTCGGCGAAGCGTTCCGGATCCCTGTTCGCCGAGCCGAACAGCAGCGCGACCTGCGAGCCGCGCGGGATGACGGTGCCGTCGATCTCGATGTCGTCCAGGACCCAGCGCGCGAACATGGGCACCGGGGTGTCGTACCTCAGGAGTTCCTCCACCGCGGTCGGCAGCAGACTGTGGTCGCCGCGCAGGGAGGCCAGCTTCTCCGGGTGCTGGAAGAGCGTCCACCAGCCGTTCGCGGTGGCGTTGACCGTCGCCTCGTGGCCCGCGTTGAGCAGCAGCACGCAGGTGGAGATGATCTCCTGCTCGGTCAGCCGCTCCTCCTCGTCGTGGGCGGCGATGAGCGCGGTGATCAGGTCCGTACCGGGGTCCCCGCGCCGCTCGTCGATCAGCCCGCGCAGATACGCGGAGAACTCGACCGACGCCTGAACGGCGGCCCGTGCCCTGTCCTCCGGCGGGTTCAGCTCGAACATCCCGCAGATCGCCGCCGACCAGGGGCGCAGCAGCCCCCGGTCGGACTCCGGGATGCCGAGCATCTCGGCGATGACCGCCACGGGCAGCGGCTCGGCGACCGCGGTGAGCAGATCGCCGCCGCCCGCCGCGGTGAACTCCTCGACGAGCCCGGCGGCCATCCGCTCCACCACGGGGGCGAGCATCTCGACCGTGCGGGGCGTGAAGGCCTTGGCGACCAGCCGTCTGATCCGGGTGTGGTCGGGGGCCTCCAGATCGAGGATCCCCTGCCCGTTGAGCGTGTGGAAGGGCTCGTGGGCGGCGGGCGGGGCGTCGAGGCCGAACTCGTCGTGGGTGAAGCGGTGCAGATACGTCCGGCCGAGGCGCCGGTCGCGCAGCAGTCCCGACACATCGGAGTAGTGCGGGATCAGCCACTGCCGGGTCGGCTCGAAGTAGTGCGCCCGGCCGGTGGCGCGCAGCGCGGCGTAGGCGGGGTACGGATCGGCGACGAACGCCGGCGACCAGGGGTCGAAGGACACATGCATGAGCCCGACGCTATCCGGGTGTGACCAGCCTCGCCTCGTACGCGAACACGGCCGCCTGGGTCCTGTCCCTGAGCCCCAGCTTCACCAGGATGCGGCTCACATGCGTCTTGATCGTGGACTCGGCGACCACCAGGTGCGAGGCGATCTCCAGATTCGACAGCCCCTGGGCGATCAGCACGAGCACCTCCGTCTCGCGCTCGGTGAGGTCGCCGATCCTGGCCATGGCGGGCGGCCGGGGTGCTTCGGCCAGCTTCGAGAACTCCTTGATGAGCCGCCTGGTCACGGTCGGCGCGAGCAGTGCCTCGCCCGACGCCACCACCCGTACCCCGTCGGCGAGCTGGCGGGCGGAGGCGTCCTTGAGCAGGAATCCCGAGGCCCCTGCGCGCAGCGCCTGGTACACGTACTCGTCCAGGTCGAACGTGGTCAGGACGAGCACCTTGGCGTCCGCGTCGGCGGCGACGATCTCGCGGGTGGCCTCGATGCCGTTGAGCTCCGGCATCCGGATGTCCATCAGCACCACGTCGGGGCGCAGGGCCGCGACCTGCGACACGGCCTGCCGGCCGTCGACGGCCTCGCCGACGACCTCGATGCCGGGCATCGCGTTGAGCAGCACGGAGAAGCCCTCGCGGACCATCATCTGGTCGTCGACGATCAGCACCCGGATGGTGGAGTCGTTCACGCGTCCCCACCCTCCCCGGCAGCTGTCCGCCCGGCCGCCACCGGCAGGAACACGGCGACCTCGTAGCCGCCGTCCCCCGTGGCCTCGGCCGTCATCTCGCCGTTCAGCATCGCGACCCGCTCCCGCATCCCCGTGATCCCGTGCCCGGCCCCGGGCGACGGCTTGACCAGCCCCGTCGCAGGCCCGTTGACGACCCGCAGCCCGAGCCCGCCGAGCACGTACCCGATCTCCACCTTGGCCGTGGCGCCGGGAGCGTGGCGGAGGGTGTTGCTCAGGGCCTCCTGGATGATCCGGTACGCCGACAGTTCGACGCCCGGCGGAAGCTCGCGCACCGCGCCGGTGACCGTCTTCTCCGTCTCCAGGCCCGCTTCCCGCACATTGGCCAGCAGCCGGTCGGTCTCGGCCAGGGTGGGCTGAGGGGCGTCCGGCGCCTCGTAGTCGTCGGCCCGTACGACACCGAGGACGCGGCGCAGCTCGGTGAGCGCGGCGACCGCGTTCTCCCGGATCGTGACGAAGGCCTGCTCCAGCTCGGGCGGCGGGTTCTCCACACGGTAGGGGGCGGCCTCGGCCTGGATCGCGACGACGGACATGTGGTGGGCGACGACGTCGTGCAGCTCACGGGCGATGGTGGTGCGCTCCTCCAGGAGCGTGCGCCGGTCGCGCTCGACGGCGGTGACGGTGCGCTGCACGGTCACCTCTCGCTCGGCGTCACGGCGTACCTGCACCACGGTGACGAGGAGCAGGGCGAAGGCGGAGGCGACGGCCATGGGCCCGGTGGTGGGCGAGTAACCGCTTCCGAAGTTCTCCAGAAAGGACCCGGCGACCAGGGTGATCAGCCACATCCACGCGGCCGTACGCGGCCGGGTCCTCGCCGCGACGACGATCAGCACACCCAGGTGGCAGGCGAAGGCGTTCGGCCCCCACGGCCAGTCCCCGTGGCCGACGAC
Source organism: Streptomyces sp. NBC_00887 (assembly GCF_045207585.1). Classification (NCBI taxonomy): domain Bacteria; kingdom Bacillati; phylum Actinomycetota; class Actinomycetes; order Kitasatosporales; family Streptomycetaceae; genus Streptomyces; species Streptomyces sp. NBC_00887. The sequence goes on along the minus strand of NZ_CP108788.1, from coordinate 6,118,286 downwards.
GGCCACCAGCGGGGTGGTCGCGAGCGACACCCAGAACGCGAGAACGGGGCGGACCAGCGTCATCATCAGGGCTGCGGAGGGCACCACACCGGCGATGAGCGTCGCCATCCCGAACACCGAGTAGGTGTTCGCCTCGAACACTCCGGCCAGCAGCGAGATCAGCGCGACCACGCCGACCACCGCGTGCGGCGTCCAGACCGCCCGCTTCCGGATCGCCCTGGGCAGCCTCTTGATCACCGGGCCGCCGGTGCCCAGCGGGTCCAGCGGACGGTAGTCGAAAACGTCGTGGAAGAGGTCCTGCCGCAGGCCGTCTATCGCCCCTGCGGCCAGCCGGAGCTCGGGGCTTCTGGTCTTCGTCTCGGTCACGCTCACCAAGGTAGGCGCCACCGCGGCCGGGGTCGTCAGCAGTGATGCGGATCCTGGGCCGTCCGTCGCAAGTACTACCAGGCCAGCTGGGCGATCTCCTCCGCCACCACCGCGCACGCGTCGGCCGACGGGTCGATCAGCGGAAAGTGCCCGACCGCGTCCAGCAGCGTCAGCCCGACCATCTCCCCCGCCTTCGCCGCCGCGTCCACGAACGCCTCCGTGACCGCCTGCGGCACGGTGAGGTCGTCGACGCCCTGGACGACGGCGGTCGCGATCCCGGTCGGGAGCAGCTCGGCCGGATCGACGTGCAACCCGCGCTCCTCGAAGTCCACTTCTTTACCGAGGAGTTGGCGCACAGCACCGGAGCAGACGTCCAGCTCGACGGCGCTCGTGAAGTCACCGATCGGCGCCAGCGCGACCACTCCGCGCAGGGGCGGCGGCGCGGGCAGCCGCCACGGCGAACCGAGCGGAAGCACGTGCCGGGCGGCGGCCCACAGGGCCAGCTGTCCGCCCGCCGAGTGCCCGGTGACCACGGTCCGCCGTATGTCGGCCTGCGGCAGCTCCCGGGCGGCGAGCACCGGCAGGGCGTCCATCGCTGCGGCCACGTCGTCGAACGTCTCGGGCCAGCGCCCCGCGACCGGACCCGCCCCCGCCTGCTGCGGGATCTCGCTGCCGCGCCGGTACTCGACGCTGGCGACGGCGAACCCGCGCCGGGCCAGGAAGTCCGCGAACGGCGACACATGATGCCGGTCGTACGGGGCGCGCCAGGCCCCTCCGTGCAGGACGACCACGAGCGGAGCCCCGGTCCGGCCGTCGCGCGGAGCGAAGAAGTCGATCACCTGGTCGGGATGGCTGCCATAGGCCGCGGACCGATCGGGGGCGACCACCGGATGCGCGAACGCCGACTCGGTCTCGGCGGCGTCACGATCACGCGCGGCAGAATCCGACATGCTGCTCCAACCGTCCTACGCATATGCCCAACTGGACTGACCTGCGGGGACGGTATCAGTACGGCGGGCCGCCGGCGGACCGGCAGCAGGCCCGTACGGGTCCGGTCCTCGAGGACCGGACCCGTACGGAACGCGAGGCCCTAGGCGGCCAGGACCTCCGCCAGGATCCGCGCGGCGCGCTCGGCGTCCGCGAAGCCGACGTACAGCGGGGTGAAGCCGAACCGCAGCACGTCCGGGCGGCGCAGATCGCCGACCACGCCGCGTTCGATGAGCGCGCGCATCACCGGTTCGGTGTCGTCCGCGTTCTCGCAGCGCAGCGAGACCTGACTCCCGCGCTCGGCGTGGGCGACCGGGGTGACCGGGACGACCCGGCCCTCGGGGACGTACGCGGCGACGCACTCCAGGAAGAAGTCCGTCAGGGCGAGGGACTTGGCCCGCACGGCCTCGACCGTGACGCCCTCCCACACGTCCAGCGCCGCTTCGAACGCCAGCATCGAGAGGACGTCCGGGGTACCGACCCGGCCCCGCACGGAACCGTCCGCCGGGGTGTACTCGGGGGTCATCCCGAAGGGGTCGGCGTGCGAGGTCCAGCCGGGCAGGGGCGAGTCGAAGGCCGCCTGGTGGCGTTCGGCGACGTACAGGTAGGCGGGCGAACCGGGGCCGCCGTTCAGGTACTTGTACGTGCAGCCGATGGCCAGGTCCACCCCGTGCGCGTCGAGGCCGACCGGCAGGGCGCCCGCGCTGTGGCACAGGTCCCAGACCGCGAGGGCGCCCGCCGCGTGGACGGCGGCGGTGAGGCCCGGCAGGTCGTGGAGCCTGCCCGTGCGGTAGTCGACGTGGTTGAGCAGGACGACCGCCGTACGGGGACCGAGTGCTGCCGGCACGTCGGCCGGGGAGACCGGGACGATGCGGTGGCCCGTCATCCGGGCCGCGGACTCGGCGATGTACCCGTCCGTCGGGAACGTCGTCGCGTCGACCAGGATCTCGTCGCGGCCGTCGGCGGCCAGACGGCTCGCGGCGACCACAGCCTTGAAGACGTTCACGCTGGTGGAGTCGCCCACCACGATCTGCCCGGCGGCGGCCCCGACCAGCGGGGCGATCCGGTCGCCGATCCGCTCGGGAGCGGTCCACCAGCCGCTCTCGTCCCAGGAGCGGATGCGCAGGGAGCCCCACTCCCGGGTGATGACGTCCTGCAGGCGGGCGGGGACGTGGCGGGGCAGTGCGCCCAGCGAGTTCCCGTCGAGGTAGACGGTGTCGTCGAGGCTGAACAGCTCGCGGCGGCCGGCGAGCTCGTCGGCGGCGTCGAGCGCCTGTGCGCGCTCGTAGAGGTCAGACATGGCTGCGCGCCGTCCACAGCTCGGGGAAGACGTTCTTCGTGGCCCGCTTCTCCAGCCAGGCGACCCCGGCCGACCCTCCGGTGCCGGTCTTCGAACCCATCGCACGCCGGGTGGCGACCAGGTGGTCGTTGCGCCAGCGCCACACCAGCTCGCCGACGTCGGTCAGCACCTCGCCGAGCCGCACGAGCTCGTCGTTCTGGTCGGGACCGGCGTAGATCTCCGCCCAGATCGCCTCGACCACGGGGGACGGCTCGTACTTCCGCGACAGGTCACGGTCGAGCACCGACTGCGGCACCGCGTGACCGCGCCGGGCGAGCAGGGCGAGCGTCTCGTCGTACAGGCCCGGCTCGTGGAGCGCCTTCTCCAGCTCGGCGTGGACACGGGGAGCGCCCCGGTGCGGCACGAGCATGGACGCGGACTTGTCACCCAGCAGGAACTCCATCCGCCGGTACATCGCCGACTGGAAACCGGAGCCCTCGCCGAGGGAGCCCCGGTAGGAGTTGAACTGGGCGGGGGTGAGGCCTGCCAGCGGCTTCCAGGAGGCGTTCAGCGCCTCGAGCTCCCGGAGCGAGCGCTTCAGCGCGTCGCGTGCGACGGGTATGCGGTCCTCGCGCAGGGCACGGGTCGCGGTCTCCCACTCATGGACGATGACCGTGAACCACAGCTCCATGACCTGGGTGGTGACCAGGAAGACCATCTCGCCGGGATCGTCCGAGCGAAGGTGCTGGAGGTGGGTCAGGACATCCGCCTGGACATAGTCCTCGTACGGAGTCGTTCCCGCGAAGTCCAGGTGCGGGGTGTCCGCACCGGTGGCTTCGGGGTCGGGGTTGATCGTCGACATTTCTGTCTCCTCGACACGAGCTTCCGGGTAGCGGTCCGCCCCTTCCTCTGAGGTGGTGGAGCTCCGGTCCCCTGTTCGCATCCTAAACCGGAGCGGCGCGGGACGCGTCGGGCCCCGCAGGCGAGGGTGCCGCCTGCGGGGCCCTGCGGGTGCGGACGGGGCTCAGCCCAGGGTGTCGGCTGCGGTCTGCGAGGAGTCGCGGAGGAACGACGAGCAGCGCTCGTACTCCTCCTGCTCGCCGATCGACTGCGCGGCACGCGCGAGGGCGTGCAGGGCGCGCAGGAAGCCGCGGTTCGGCTCGTGCTCGAACGGGACGGGGCCGTGGCCCTTCCAGCCCGCCCGGCGCAGCGCGTCGAGACCACGGTGGTAGCCGGTACGGGCGTACGCGTACGACTCGATGACCCGGCCGCCCTCGTACGCCTCGTCGGCGAGCTGGGCCCAGGCCAGCGAGGACGTGGGGTACTTCGCCGCGACATCGGCGGGTGCGGCGCCGCCGGCGAGGAGCTCGCGCGGCTCCGGGTCGTCGGGCAGGTGGGTCGGGGCGGGGCCCCCGAGCAGGTTCTCGTGGATGGACATGGTTCAAGTGTGCCTGGCTCCGCCCGCGTCGTGGACACCCGGGCGACTACGTTCCGCCCTCCCGTCGCGCCGTCTGCCGTTCCGGTTCCAGGGGCGGGGCCGTGACCCCGCAGTGCGTCGTGCATTCGGGCCGGCACCCGCGTGCCGCCTCCGGGGTCGTCCGCACCGTCGACCAGGCGATCACCGACCCCGCCACCAGGAGCCCGGCGCACATCGGCATCGCCCGGCGGAAGGTCGCGGCGAACTCCCCGGCGTCGCGGTACGCCTCCGGGCCCATCCCGGCGAGCAGCGGCAGCGCGGCGACGGCGAGCAGTCCGGCCGCCCGCGCCGCCGCGTTGTTGATCCCGCTGGCCAGCCCGGCCCGACCCGTGTCGACGGCTGCCAGGACGGTCGCGGTGAGCGGCGCCACCAGGACGACCATGCCGATGCCCAGCACCAGGACGGCCGGCAGGACGTCCTGGACGTACGAGGAGAGCGAGGCGCCCGGGCCGACCCGCAGAAACAGCAGCATCCCGGCCGCCGCCAGCAGGGGGCCGACCGTGAGCGGGATCCGTGGCCCGATGCGCCGGCCGAGGTCACCGGCGGACGCGGAGAAGAGCAGCATGAGCACGGTGGTCGGCAGGAGCGCCGTGCCCGCGCCGAGCGCCGAGTAGCCGGCGACGACCTGGAGCTGGATCGCGGAGAGGAAGAAGAAGCCGCCGAGAGCCGCGTACACACAGAACGTCACGATGTTGACGGCGGTGAACTGCCGGGACGCGAAGATCGACGGCGGCACCATGGGGTCGGCCCGGTGGCGTTCCACCTGGACGAACGCCACCCCGAGCAGCACCCCGCCGATCGCCGCACCGACGACCGCTGCGGACGCGCCCTGCACCGGAACCTCGATCAGCGCATAGGTGACCAGAGCGAGCGCCAGGGCCGCGAGCGCGGCTCCGAGCACGTCGAAACGGCCGTGGGCCGCGGGGTCCCGGGACTCCGGTACGTGGCGCAGGGCGACGGGCAGGCAGACGGCGGCGAGCGGGAGGTTGAGCAGGAACACCCAGCGCCAGCCGGGCCCGTCCACGAGCCAGCCCCCGACGAACGGCCCGACCGCGGCACCGACCCCGCCGAGCCCCGACCACAGCCCCACGGCGCGGGCCCGGTCGTCGGGATGGAAACTCGCCTGGATGAGCGCCAGCGAACCGGGGGTGAGCAGGGCGCCTCCGACGCCCTGGAGGGCTCGCGACGCGATCAGGACGGCCGCGTTCGGCGCCAGACCGCAGAGCAGCGAGGCCACGGCGAACCAGACGACGCCGATCACGAAGACCCGCCGCCTGCCGAACCTGTCCCCGAGCGCACCGCCGAGCAGGATCAGCCCGGCCAGCGTGAGCATGTAGGCGTTGACGGTCCACTGGAGGGCGGCGAGGTCGGTGTCGAGGTCCTCGCCGATCCGGGGAAGAGCGACGTTGATGACCGTGGAGTCGAGCAGGGCCATGCTCGACCCGAGGACGGTCGTCAGGACGATCCACCGCCCCGCGGGCGAGGCAACCCGGATTGCGCCGTCGGCCGCGTCTGTCATACGAGCAGCATCGCCCGCCGGACGCTCGGGAGCACCTCCAAGCCCCTCGGGCGGTCGAGGAGCCCACCCAGCGGCTCATCCTCTACCGAACCGCCCGCACAGCCCGCACCAGCGCCGCCACCCCGGTCTCCACCTTGCTCCGCGGGCACCCCGCGTTCAGCCGGAGGAACCCCGGCGCCCCGTACACCGCGCCCGGCATGATCGCGACCTTCTCCCGCTCGATCAGCACCCGCTGCAGCGCCTCGTCGTCCACACCCAGTGGGCGCAGATCGATCCAGGCCAGATAGCCCGCCCGGGGCGGCTCCCACCCGAGCTCGGGGAACGCCCCGTTCAGCCGCTCCGCGATCAGCGCGAGATTCCCGGCGACGTACTCCCGTACCGCGTCCAGCCACGCCCCGCCCTCCCGGTACGCGGCGATGTGCGCCGTCAGCGACAGCACGGCCGGTGAGGCGAGCCCCTCCGCCGTCTCCATGCGCCGCAGGTACTCCGTCCGGTCCGCCGGATCGCCGATGATCCCGTACGAACCCGTCAGCGCCGGGAAGTTGAACGACTTCGACGCCGAGCTGATCACCGCCCAGCGCCCGTCACCGGCCACCCGTGTCCACGGCACGTGCAGGTGTCCGTCGTGCACGAAATCCGCGTGGATCTCGTCGCTGATCACCGCGACCCCGTGGCGCCGGGCGAGTGCCGCCGTCTCCCGCAGCTCGGCCTCCGTCCACACCCGCCCCGTCGGGTTGTGCGGGGAGCACAGCACGAGCACCTTCGCGTCGGCCCGCCCCAGCTCATGCTCGAGCGCCTCGGTGTCCCCCACCGGCACCCCCCGCAGCTCCCGTCCGAGCCCGGTGATCGCCTTACGGAAGCCGTCGTAGGTGGGGGTGTGGACGACCACGCCGTCCCCCTCGCCCGTCCACATCTGGAGCAGCTGGGAGAGCTGGCTGAGCACGGACGGCCCGTAGACGAGCCGGCCGGTGTCGAGCTCCGTGCCGTACCGGGTCGCGTACCAGTGCGCGATCGCCGACCGGAAGTCGTCCTGCTGCCAGGTCGTGTAGCCGAGCACCCCGTGGTCGAGCCGGGCGCGCAGCGCGACCAGCACCTCGGGCGCGGTCTCGAAGTCCATGTCGGAGATCGTGAACGGCAGCAGCCCGTCCACCCCGAACCGGTCGGCGACCCCGTCCCACTGGACGCACCAGGTGCCCCGGCGGTCGATGACGGTGTCGAAGTCGTAGCGCGCAGGCGTACTCACAGCGGATTCCTCATGGTTCGGCCGGACACGGAACGGGCCCGGCACCCCCAGGAAAGGGGGGCCGGGCCCGGTGCGTCCGTGACGTACTTACTTCAGCTTGGTGCCCGTGGAACGCAGGTCGGCACAGGCCTGCGTGACACGCACGGCCATGCCCGCCTCGGCGGACTTGCCCCAGCTGCGCGGGTCGTAGACCTTCTTGTTGCCGACCTCGCCGTCGACCTTCAGCACGCCGTCGTAGTTGCGGAACATGTGGTCCACGATCGGGCGGGTGAAGGCGTACTGCGTGTCGGTGTCGAGGTTCATCTTCACGACGCCGTTCTCCAGCGCGGTGGCGATCTCCTCGGCCGTGGAGCCGGAGCCGCCGTGGAAGACGAAGTCGAACGGCTGGCTGCCCGCGGCCTTGCCGTACTTGGCGCCGACGCCCTCCTGGAGGTCCTTGAGGAGCTCGGGACGCAGGACGACGTTGCCCGGCTTGTAGACGCCGTGGACGTTGCCGAAGGACGCTGCCAGCAGGTAGCGGCCCTTCTCGCCCAGACCGAGGGCCTCGGCGGTACGCAGGGCGTCGTCGACGGTCGTGTACAGCTCGTCGTTGATCTCGTGCGTGACGCCGTCCTCCTCGCCACCGGTCGGGGTGATCTCGACCTCAAGGATGATCTTGGCGGCGGCGGCCTTGGCGAGCAGCTCCTGGCCGATGGCCAGGTTGTCGGCGAGGGTCTCGGCCGAACCGTCCCACATGTGGGACTGGAAGAGCGGGTTCAGGCCCTTGGCGACGCGCTCCGCGGAGACCTCGATCAGCGGACGGACGTACGTGTCCAGCTTGTCCTTGGGGCAGTGGTCGGTGTGCAGGGCGACCGTGATGTCGTACTTGGCGGCGACGATGTGCGCGAACTCGGCCAGGGCTACGGCGCCCGTCACCATGTCCTTGTTGTGCTGGCCGCCCAGGAATTCAGCCCCACCGGTGGAGATCTGGACGATGCCGTCGCTCTCCGCCTCCGCGAAGCCGCGCAGCGCAGCGTGCAGGGTCTGGGTCGACGTCACATTGATGGCCGGGTAGGCGAACTTGCCTGCCTTCGCCCGGTCGAGCATCTCGGCGTAGACCTCGGGGGTTGCGATGGGCATCTGTCCGCTCCTTGGGATGTGCGGGTGTGCAGTGCTGGTCCCTGACCTGGGGGCGACGTCATCGTCGCCCCCATCTTTCCAGACTCTCGCCCCGGCTCCACCCGGCCCGTGGCCGGAGCATCTTTACGGGCGTACGCGAAGGGCGGCCGGTTTCACGTGAAACCGGCCGCCCTTCAGGAAACGTGCAGGTCAGGCCAGGTCGAGGTCCGCGACCCCGTAGGCGTTGACGTAAGGCAGACCGGCCTCGGCGATCGCCGGAGCGGCACCCCGCTCCACGATCACGGCGACGGCGACGACCTCACCGCCGGCTTCGCGCACCGCCTCGACCGCGGTCAGCGGGGAACCACCGGTGGTCGAGGTGTCCTCGACCACGAGGCAGCGGCGGCCCTTGACGTCCGTGCCCTCGATCCGGCGCTGCATCCCGTGCGCCTTCTGCGCCTTGCGGACGACGAACGCGTCGAGGCTCTTCCCGCGCGCCGCGGAGGCGTGCAGCATCGAGGTGGCCACCGGGTCGGCGCCCAGCGTCAGACCGCCGACGCAGTCGTAGTCCAGCTCGGCGGTGGCATCGAGCATCACCTGGCCGACCAGCGGCGCGGCCTTGCCGTCCAGCGTGATCCGGCGCAGGTCGATGTACCAGTCGGCTTCCAGACCCGAGGAGAGGGTCACTTTGCCGTGCACCACGGCCTTGTCCTTGATCTGCTGGAGCAGCTCAGCGCGTACGTCAGTCATGCTCACGAGGGTAAGCGCTGACGTGGCCGCGCCGCGGCCACGTCTCAGAGCCGCACCCAGCTCCAGGTCGTCACGATCTCGAGCGGGTCGATCGGGGTGACCAGCCGGGGCATGGTGTTCAGCCCGTTCGGCGGGCCCGACTGCGGCTCCACACACACGGCCTCGGGCTGCTCGTCGTAGATCACCACCCACTCGTCCCGGCTCTTCACCGTCAGCTCCAGCTGTTCGGGCCAGGTGAGCTTCACATCGACGCCCTCGGGCATCCCGAAGCAGTCGTCCCAGGGGCCGGGGAGGGGGTCGATCCGGCGGCCGGTCGGCAGGTGGTTGTCGCCACGCTCCTCCTGCCAGGCGGCGTCGAAGTCGATCCGCACGTCCTGACCGCCGGTGTTGCGGAGGAACCAGGGGTGCCAGCCCGCCTGTGCCGGGAAGGAATTCCCGTAGGTCTCGACACCCATGCGGAGCGTCAGCGCGTCCTCGGTCAGTTCGAAGGACTGCGTCACCCGTCCCTCGTACGGCCACGGGTCGGCCAGGTCGTAGAAGAAGGCCGCCTCCGCCTCGTCCTGCCGGGCGGGCTGCCAGTCGGTGTCGCGGCCGGTGCCGTGCATCGCGTGCGGCGGGGGGTTCAGCGGCAACCGGTGCAGCTCGCTGCCGTTGCGGAAAAGGCCGTTCTCGGTGCGGCCGCACCACGGCACCATCGGGAAGCAGCCGTACCGCTCGCCCTGGCGCAGCAGTTCGGTGCCACCGATCCGCAGGCTGCGGATCCGGCAGCCATGGACGGGGTCAACGGTCAACTCGGCGTCGCCGGCGGTCAGCCGGACGTCCTTCGCAGCTCTGCTCACCCCAGAACACTACTGGCGCGGCCAGGGCCTGTCCCGCCGTCCCCGGTGGATCGGCGCACGGCGTCGGATGCGGCGCATCGCGCGGTCCGAGCACCGGGACAGCGGTTACCGCCGACGCCGCAGGGCCCGGCCCACGACCACGGCGGAGGCGATCACGAGAGCGGCCGCGGGAGCGATCCAGCGCAGCGTGACGCCGGCGGTCATGTCGTCCTGCGAGGGCACGGGGGCGTACCGGCCGCGCGGCGGAGCGTGGTCGACCTCCTCCGTACTCCGACCGATCATGGTGCGCCGGGCGTGTGCGGCCTCGGCAGGCGGTCCGTCCGGCACGGTGAACTCCAACTCTGCCGCAGGATCGAGCGAGGGCGGCGGCACGGGGGAATCGAACACCGAGCCCTTGTCGCGCACCTCGCCGGAGGCCGAAGGCTCGGACGGCTCGGAGTCCGACAGCTCGGAGTCGGACGCATCAAAGGCAGAAGCCTCGGTGGCAGAAGACTCGGGCTGCGACGGCTCGGGCTGCGATGCGTCGTCCGGGTCCCCGGACGCCTGGCCGGGACCGGGCGCAGTTCCGGGAGCGGGCGCAGTTCCGGGAGCGGTCTCCTGCGTATCCCGGGCAGCCAGGGACTCCGTCACCAACTGCTGCGTGAAGCGGTCCAGCAGCCGCTGCGCCGCGGCGAGCGCCGCCGCCTCCTCCAGCTCCACGATGCGGCCCTCGCCGCTCGCCGACCCGCCGAAGGCGACCGTCGTGCCGCCGTCGGTCCGGGTGAGTCCGACGGTCAGGGACAGCTTTGCCGAGCCCCCGCCCCGGGCCTCCACGCCCTCCCCGGACACGAGGAATGCGTCGTCACCCCGGCCTGTGATCGTCAGCGCTCCCCGGTACGTGATCGTGTGGCCGTCGATCCGGATCTTCAGTCGGCCGGTCAGGGGCCCCGCCGACACATCGGCGTCCTGCTGGAGGCCGGGGACACAGCGCGCCACACGGGCGGGGTCACCCAGCGTCCGACGAAGGGACGCGACCGGAACCGGAACGAACACCTCATGCTCCATACCGACCGAGCCTACCCAGCCGGGGCCGTCCCGTCAGCGCTTCCACACCCCGTACACCGTGAGGTCCACAGCACCTCGCCCCACTCACGGTTCCTCCCAGTAACGCGGATGCACCAGCGTCGACGCGCTCGCGCCCCTCAACCGCACCCGCTCCGCCGAGCGCTCGGCCGCCGGCAGCTCCCGTTCCCCCAAGGAGCGCAGCCCCGGCACCCGCCCGTCGAGGCCCAGAGGGCCCACCGCACGCGGAGCAGCGAGCACGAACCCCCAGTCGTGCGGCGCCTGCGACCCGCCCGTGGGCCGGTCCGGACCCGCGGCGAACCCGGTGCGCCTGCCCTCGATGCGGTACGGGCGGGTCGCCAGGCCGCCCGCCCTCATCGACGCCTCCACCGTCCAGAACGTCTCCGGCCTGCTGCCCAGCGGCCCCGCGTGCACCACCAGCCGGCCGCCCGGCTCCAGGGCCTCCTCGACCAGGCCGTAGAACTCCGCCGAGTAGAACTTCGTACCGGCCGTGATGCCCGGGTCGGGCAGATCCGAGATCACCACGTCGTAGCGGTCGTCCGTGGCCCGCAGCCAGTTGAACGCGTCCCCGTCGGCCGCTGTCAGCCTCGGATCCCGGTACGCGTGCCCGTTCAGCCCGGAAAGCGCAGGGTCCGTACGGGCCAACCGGGTGACGGCCGGGTCGAGCTCGACCACCACGACGGACTCGACGTCGGGATAGCGCAGCACCTCGCGGGCGGCCAGCCCGTCGCCCCCGCCGAGGATCAGCACCCGCCCGTGCCTGCCCCTCATCACCGGGTGCACCAGTGCCTCGTGGTAGCGGTACTCGTCGCGCGAGCTGACCCTCAGCCGGCCGTCCAGATAGAGGTCGAGCGAGCCCCGGCCCGCTCCGGTGAGGACGACCTCCTGCACCTCGGTCCGCACGGCGACCCGCACCTCGTCCCCGTACACCGCGCTCCGCGCCGCCCTCTCGAAGTCGTCGACCAGGACCGCGGTCGTGGCCAGCACGGTGATCACCACGGCGTTGGCGGCGATCAGCAGCCAGCGCTCGCGGGTGCCGAGGTCCCGCCGGAACACCCACAGCACCAGCGCACCGCCCGCCGCCGCGTTGACGGAGCCGGTGAACAGCGCCCCGGTGAGCTGTCCCATCATCGGCAGCAGCAGGAACGGAAACGCGAGCCCGCCGACCAGCGCGCCCACGTAGTCGGCGGCGAAGAGGTCGGCGACGGCCCCGCCCGCGTCCTGCCGGTCGACCCGCTGGATCAGCGTCATCAGCAGCGGGATCTCCGCTCCGATCAGGATCCCGATCGCCATCGAGAACCCCACGAGCGCGTAGCGCGACTCCCCGAGCCAGGCGAACGACGCGTACAGCACCAGGGCCGACGATCCGCCGACCAGCGCGAGGGCGGCCTCGATCAGCCCGAACCCGACGGCGGCGCGGCTGCGTAAACGTTTCGCGAGAAGCGAGCCGATGCCCATCGCGAACACCATCACGGACAGCACGACGGAGGCCTGGGTGACCGAGTCACCGATCAAGTAGGAGGCCAGTGCGACCAGTTCGAGCTCGTACACCAGTCCACAGGCGGCACAGATGAAGACCACGGCCAGCACGAGGAAACGGCCGGTCCTCGGCCGGACGGGAAGCCGCGCCGCGCCCCCTCGCAGCGACACCTGCTGGTCGATCATGGGGCGAACGCTACGTTACGGCGACGTCGCCGCTTGTCACCCACAAGGGTGCAAGTGAGGCACTCCGGAAGCACGTCGAATGCGCCCCGCACCCGCGCGGACCGGCGCCGGTCCCGGCCCCGCACCTGCGCGGACCGGCACCACGCCCGCTCACGGCGCCGGCGCGGGCATCCGCACACCCACCCGGGTCCGGGTCACCACCAACTGCCCCTCCTGCGGGTACGCGTGCCAGGTGCGCCACCTCACCTGGCCCTCCGAGTACTGCGCGAGCATGGCCGTGAAGGCGTACGGGCTGCCGGGAAACGTCCCCGCAAGGCCGAGCGGATGGTCGGTCACCAGCGCGAGCAACTCCTGTGCGCGCCCCGCGAACGAGCCCTCCGAGAGAGTCTCCACGCGCGCCGCGAACTCGTACTCCCACTCACCCGTCCGCTTGGCGACGCCGAGCGGCAGGGGCGTGCTGCTGCCCGGAATACAGGCAACGGTCTCGGAACAGGTACCGCGCTCCTCCTCCAGGAGTACCTGGTGGGAGGCGCCGAGCAGCCTCATCTGCAGCTTGGCACAGGGCAGTTGGAGGTCCAGGACGGCAAGGGCCGGCAGTGGCTCGCGTCCCAGCGCCCAGGCCAGATCAGCGGCACGGGTATCGGAATAGGCGGTCTGGAGGGTCGTGAGCATGGGTCGGCTCCGCAAAACACACATGGACGCACGGACAGGAGGTGCCCCCGGTCCGTCGGCGCACCTAGGGGAGGGGGAACGCCTGAACCGGCCCGATCAGGGTCCGATGGCTGAATGTTCCCTACAGCGAGGGAATCATGAAGTACGCCACACTCACAGCGTTTTTACCCAACTTGACGTGGTTTCCATCCCCTCGGGGGCAGCACGGTTCATCTGTTCCAGAAAAGCCCAACGAAAAGGTGCCCGGCGGGAGTTCACCCACCGGGCACCTCGCGGGCACCGCACCCGTCCGCGGACCAGCTGCCCCGTGTCAGCTGCCTCCGCCGCAGCCACCCCCGCCACCGCACGACGAACCTCCGCCGCACGAGTGGCCGCCCGAATGGCCGCCGCCTCCGCCACCGCTGCTACCGCCGCTGCCGCAGGACACGTTGCCGGTTTCGCCGCCCGCGTACCAGCTCGTACCGCCGCCGCCCCCGGCGTCACCACCGCTTCCGCCCCGGCCGCCCCGGCCGCGCCGGACGCGCCCGGCGTACGACTTCTGCCGGGTCCCCACCCTCGCCAGGAGCCCGACGACGCTCGCCAGCACCCCGAGCACGACCAGTACCGCGACGAACATTCCCATGACCTCACGCCCTTCCATCCCCCGAAGCGAGGTCCCCCCGCTTCCTGCGTGTGAGGGGGATGCCCCTGGGACGCCGCGGCCAAAGCAGACTTGAGCAACTCCAGAGCTTCGGCACAAGATGGCGCCATGACACAGGGACGACCGCTGCTCAACCGCCGCCTCGCCGACTTCGGCACGACGATCTTCGCGGAGATGTCCGCGCTGGCCCTACGGACCGGATCGATCAATCTCGGCCAGGGCTTCCCCGACACCGACGGCCCCGAGGAGATCCGTGAGGCCGCGGTCCGGGCGCTGCGCGCCGGCCACGGCAACCAGTACCCACCGGGTCCCGGCGTCCCCGAACTGCGCTCCGCGATCACGGAGCACCAGCAGCGGCGATACGGACTGGCGTACGACCCCGACACCGAGGTGCTCGTCACGGCGGGCGCCACCGAGGCCATCGCCGCTGCCCTGCTGGCCCTCCTGGAGCCCGGCGACGAGGTCGTCGCGCTGGAGCCGTACTACGACTCGTACGCCGCCTGCATCGCCATGGCGGGCGGTACCCGCGTCCCCGTCACGCTCCACCCCCACGAGGGCGCCTACCGGCTCGACCTCGACGAACTCCGCGCCGCCGTGACCCCCCGCACCCGGCTGATCCTGCTCAACACCCCGCACAACCCCACCGGCACCGTCCTGACGCGCGAGGAGCTGGCCGCCGTCGCCGAGCTCGCGTGCGAGCGCGACCTCCTCGTCGTCACGGACGAGGTCTACGAGCACCTGGTCTTCGAGGGTGAGCACATCCCGCTCGCCTCCTTCCCCGGCATGCGCGAGCGCACGGTCACCATCAGCAGTGCGGGAAAGACGTTCTCGTTCACCGGCTGGAAGGTCGGCTGGATCACATCGACACCGGACCTGGTCACGGCGGTCCGGTCCGCCAAGCAGTTCCTGACGTACGTGTCGGCCGGGCCCTTCCAGTACGCGGTCGCCGAGGCCCTGCGCCTGCCCGACGCCTACTTCACGGCCTTCCGCGACGACCTGCGCGCGAAGCGGGACCTGCTCAGCGCCGGCCTCACCGACGCCGGCTTCACGGTCTTCCGGCCGACCGGCACCTACTTCGCCACAGCCGACATCCGGCCCCTCGGCGAGAGCGACGGCCTCGCCTTCTGCCGCGCCCTGCCTGAGCGGGCGGGTGTCGTCGCCATCCCCAACGCCGTCTTCTACGACCACAGAGAGGCCGGCGCACCATACGTCCGGTTCGCGTTCTGCAAACGCGTCGAGGTACTGGCGGACGCGGCGGAACGGCTCCGCAAGGCGTTCGCGCACTGACCGCCGCCCACGGGGTCGGTCGTCCTTGGCACGGCCGTCCGCAGACTCCAGTCGGCCCGCCACCAGCACCGCAAGTCCCCATCGCAGCCCACGCCCCGGTTCGCTCTGCCTTCTGCACGAGCGAAGCGCCGCAGGCTATTCGGTGTCCTTCGGGTGTCGCGGGGAGGCGTACACAAGGATCACAGTCGAGGTGGCCGGGCTGACCAGGTAGCGGACCCTGCCGCCGCTGGTGATTTCGTACTCCCACTGCTCCAGCTCAGAGCCCTTCCATTCCCTGGTGGCGTGTCTGCCTCGGAGCTGGTGCTGGCGGTTCCAGTTGGCCCGCGACAGCGGGTCTGCGCGAAGGGCTTCCAGGCAGCGATGCGCGTTCGGCAACGCCACCCGGCACAGCTCCTCCCAACCGGTCGCGGCCTCCGTCGTCCCGTGGATGACGTTCCAGCCGCTCAGCGGAGGGACGCTGACGCGATCGCCTTTCTTCGGGCTCACCCGTGCACCTCGACCGGACCGAGGTCGACGTCACCAAGCGGACGGAGCGCTTCCCTGAGCTGGTCAGGGTCGGCGTTGATGCGGGCGGTGGCCCGCCACGAGACGATCGCTCGGTGCACAGCCTCCCTGGCGCCCAGTTCAGCGGCGTCGGACAGCGCTTCCAGAAGCTCGACAGTGAATTCCCGGACTTCCTCAGCGTCCAGGTGACGCACCCACGGGAACACCTCGGGCAGTGCGAGCAAAAGCGACTTGGCACCGTCGTCCTGCTTCAACAAAGCAAGGAACAGCCGGGACGCCGTGGTCAGGTTCTCCTCGGCACGCTCTGCGTATATAGCCGTGGTCAGCACCATGTCGGGCGCGTCTCGGTGCGTGACACGCAGGCGTCCCAGGGCTGCGGCCCTGGCCGCGACAGCCTTCGGGTTCCGTGACAGATCGGTGAACGAGACAGACTCCGATTCGAATGCCAAGGGTGCGATGCTCATACTCAGACTGTACTCTGATTGCGCTCTGATTTCTATCGCGCGAGGCGGGTAGCAGCTGAAAGTCCCACTCCTGCGACAGGACCCGCCCCCGTCGAAGCTGCTGCTGCTGCTGCTGCGCCGACAACGAGTTCACCCGGGCCGACCTGGCCCGACGCGGGGCCAGGAAACAAATAGGTGCATGAACACGGAGTGGCCTGGATCACATCGAAATCGGACCTGGTCACGGCCGTCCGCTCGGCCAAACAATTCCTGACGTACGTGGCGTCCGGGCCGTTCCAGTACGCGGTAGCGGAGGCGCTCGCCCTGCCCGACACGTACTTCGATGCCTTCCGGGCGGACATGCTCGCCAAGCGGGACCTGCTGGGCGATGGCCTGCGGTCCGCCGGGTTCGAGGTCTACCAGCCCCAGGGCACTTATTTCATCACCACTGACATCACCCCCTTCGGCGAGAAGGACGCCTACGCCTTCTGCCGCGCGCTCCCCGAACGCTGTGGCGTCGTCGCCATCCCCAACTCGGTCTTCTACGACGACCCCGCCGCGGGTCGAAGCCAGGTCCACTTCACCTTCTGCGAGAAGGTCGACGTCCTCCACGAGGCAGTCCGTCGGCTGCGACGCCTGGCGGCCTGAGCCACGCACTCCTCCGTCGCGCATGATGGCGGTCGCTATCGGTGACTGTCGGTCGTCACCGATAGCGATGGGCCTTGTCTGCGCTGAAGCCAGTTGGCCTCCTCGCTCCAGGGCCGGCACGACCCGCATGCCGCGAGGGGCGGATGCCATCTGCCTACGATTCGATCAATCGGGCTCAAGATGTTGCAGTGCCGATTATCGTCTGTCGTCATGAGTGTCATGTCGGGCATCAGAGGTAATCCGCGACTTGGGTACCACACTCACGACGCCGTCATCATCATTCCCGGGATTATGGGCAGTGTGCTCGAGGAAAGCGATGCGCCCGGCACACGGATCTGGGGGGACACGACTGTCGCCAAGTCCTGGTACAGCGGGTCGGCCCTGCGCCGACTCCGGCTGACGAAGGAGGAACAGGAGGGCCACTACGGTCGCGTCAAGGCCACCAAACTCCTCGATTTCGCGACCTGGTTCCCCCTTTTCCGCGGTATCGAACGCTACGACAACCTCAAACACGCGATCCTCAGCGCCGTCGCGGACAAGCGCGCCGTGCGGGAATTCCCGTATGACTGGCGGCTTCCTGTGGCCTACAACGCGGGTCTGCTCGCCAAGGACGCCCAGGCGCATCTGAAGAGGTGGCGTGCGACCGAGGCTCACGACAGGGCCATGCGCCGGCACGCGACGGAGCAGGAGCCAGCGAAGCTCGTCCTGGTGGCGCACTCCATGGGCGGACTGCTGGTACGCCACATGCTGCTGGACCCGGACGTGAAAGCCCTCGTCCGCGCCTGTGTCACCCTGGGAACGCCCTTCTACGGCACCCCGAAGGCCGCGGCCCTGCTGAACTCCGGAAGACTGACGTCCCGTCTGGGCGTCCCGTTGCTGCCCGCGAAACGCCCGGCCTCGGCGGTGTTCAGACGCTACGCCGACGACGGTCTACGCGCCCTCGCGGTCACCCTCCCCGGGATCTACGACCTGCTGCCCACCTACCGCTGCCTGGTCGAGGGAGATACCGCGCGCCGTATCACAGCCAAAGACGTCGTCCGACTCGGTGGTTGTCCGGCGCAGGCCAAGGCGTGGGAGGAGCGGCAACGCCCGCTGTCGGACAGTCCCCGCCTCTCCGACGACCATCAGCTGCTGGTCGGCTCCGCCCAGCCCACCGTGCAGAGCCTGCGTGTCGAGGGCGGTGTCGTCGAACAGCTCTTCACGACACCGCGGGGAAAGGGCCCTGCCGAGAACGAGTGGGGCGACGGCACGGTCCCGCTCTGCGCCGCGAAGGTACCGAATGTGCGTCCAGCGGGCTACCCGTTCCAGTCGCATTCCAATCTGGGCAGCGCGGACGACATCGTCAGCTGGGTGGCGGAGGTCGTGCGGGAGGGAGATCTCAGCACCACCCAGCCCTATCTCGGCGGCGACGAGACACCGTTCGGGCTCGACACTCCGGACGGCGCTGTCGTCCCCAATGAGGAATGGCCCGCGGTCGTCGTCGGAAGGGACGTCCCGGCCCGCTCGGCCTTCTGCGACGTCGAGGCGGTCGGAGCACGCACCCTGTGGAAACAGCGGTTCTCGCTCGAGTCACGTGACGGTGAACGG
Source organism: Streptomyces sp. NBC_00887 (assembly GCF_045207585.1). Lineage (NCBI taxonomy): Bacteria > Bacillati > Actinomycetota > Actinomycetes > Kitasatosporales > Streptomycetaceae > Streptomyces > Streptomyces sp. NBC_00887. Next base: position 6,100,220 of record NZ_CP108788.1, on the reverse strand, counting down.
CACGCGCCCATCACGCTGGACCGTCCCGGCCTGCACCGCGTGACGTTCCAGCCACCCGGTGGCGCGGCACCGATCAGTCAGCTCGTCCTCGCGATCGACCCGCGACTCGATGACTGAGCGACCGCAGCCGCCCGGCATGCTCTCCTTCGCGATCGGAGAGTACACGCGGGAGGGCTACGAGAACCTCCCGGATGCGAAAGACGAACTCGCTCGGGTCCAGGAGCTGTTCGGCAGGTTCGGAGTGGAGGGCGACGACTGGGGCGTGGGCATGCGGGATCGTGGCTACGCGGCGGTGGCCAAGCGTCTGGAGGACTGGTCCGGGAGCCGTGACGGCCGCGACACCGTCCTGTACTGGATCGGCCACGGCGAGCAGGCCGACGGCCCCCGGCTGCTGACCAGAGACGAGGCCGCCTTCCTACACCCCTTCAACGTGGCCGGAGCCCTGCGCGCCCGTGGGCATGAACCTTCCAGGGATTTCTGGACCTTCGCGGTCATCGACACCTGCCACTCCAGGGAGTTCGTCAACCAGACCGGTAGAGAGCTGCCGGCCCGAACAGTCCCGACGACCCGGAACACACACGGCGTGCTGCTGTTCGGCGTGTCGGGCAGCGGCCCAACCCGCCTCGGGAGATTCGGTACCGCCCTGCGGCAGGCGGTGGAATTCGACCTCCGCGGCAAGGAGATCCACATACGGGACCTGGCGGCGGCGCTGAAGGAGCTCCTGCCGGGCAGTTACTACACGGAAGCGTCGCCGCTGACCAAGCAGGCGCTGCTCGTCCGCCGTGGCCCCTGGCTGCCCGTGCGCGGGCCCCTCGACATGATGGACGAACTCGACGCGGCACTGCGCGGGCTCGCTCCGGACCGGGTCAAGGCATTCACCGAGCGGGCGCGGCACGCTCGCGACGCCCAATACGGCGACGTGACATGGCACTTCAGAGGCCACCACAACGAACGACGCGAGGTCGTGGACTGGCTGCGGGAGAGCAGGCAGGGCATGCTCGTCGTCACCGGACAGCCCGGCGCGGGCAAATCGGCCTTCCTCGGCCACCTGTTGGTACAGTCCCAGCCCGCACTGCGCGAGGCGCTGGACACCGCCGATCTGGTCGTCAGCGCCCCAGCGGACGAACGCCCCGAGGACCACGTCTTCACCGCGGCGCTCACGCTGCGCAACCTGAGCACAGCCGCCGCCGTGACGGCGATCGCCGACGCCTGCCGGCTGGGCGGTGCCCCGTCCCCGCGTGACCTGCGACAGCCCGCGCAGTGGCTCATGGGCCGGGTGCGAAGCAGCCGGCGTGAGCTCACCCTGCTGCTGGACGGCCTGGACGAGGCGCAGGACCCGCTGTCCCTGGCCGACGGTGTGCTGCGTGAACTCGCCGCCCTGCCCGACGTACGACTGCTCGTCGGGACCCGGCCGTCCACCGCGGAGGAAGACCATGCCCCGACGCGGTCGTCCACCGCCGCGGAGGAAGGCGGCGTGGACGGCCCCTCGTACAGTTCCGGCACCGAACCCCCCGGGCCCGCCCCCCACATCCTGGAGGCCCTCGGCGTCGACCCCCCGTCCTCAGACGGCGTGTTTCCGGACGTCGGCCCCCGCAGGGTCACACTCACCGCCGAGCGCGACAACGTCGAGGGGTATGTCAGGGACCGGCTGGCGGCCACCCCCGGTGAAGACCCGCCGGGTCTCGGCAGCTGGATCAGCAGAACGATCCAGCGGAGCGACTGGAGCTTCCTCGTCGCTCGCCTCGCCGTCCACGAGATCCTCGCCCACCGCCACAAGCGCTCCGACGGAAACGTCACGGAGGAGACGGAACAGCAGACGGAACAACTGAAGCGACTGCTGAGCGAGGCGGATCCCCGGCGGCTGTTCGCGGCGGCTGTCGAGCGCCTGCGGGACACGGAACCCGCCCATGAGGACATGCTGCGCGCACTGGCCTACGCCCAGGGCGCGGGCCTGCCGCCCACGGGCGCCACCTGGGCCACCGTGGTCGCGGCGCTCACCGGTGGACCGGCGCCGGACCGAGCGGAGTTGAAGAACTTCACCCGGGCGGCCGCCCCGTATGTCAGCCTCGACGACGACCACGGCGTGACCGTGTACCGGCTGGCCCACCACACCTTCCGGGAGCACTTCCTCAGCGAGAGGGGCGGTACGTCGGTCCATGCGGGGCACACCCGAATCGTCCGCGCCCTGCTGGACGGGGTTCCGGCCTTTTCCGTCGAACCGCTGCACCCCTACCTGTCCCGGTACCTGTCCGGCCATGCCGTCGCGGCAGGCATGGAGGGCTGGCGCCTGCTGGCGGCACGTACCGACGTACTGGACCAACTGGACGCGCGGGCGCTCGGCACCGACGCGGTACGCAGCCTCCTGGGCAGCGATCACGCGCCCGAGGAGATCACCGGCATCATCGGCGCGCGGCACCAACTGGTGCACGCGCAACCCCGCGACCGACGAGGCATTCGTGAGATCTCCATGGCCCGACAGGCCGGGACCGTCGAGTTCCCGGAGCCTCGCCCCGCGGTCCTCGAACCGCAGGCGTGGACCGTGCACCGGGCATGGCTGCGGCGGCAGGATCCGCACACCACGATGGAAGGTCGCGCCCGTACGGGGCTCAACGCGCTGGCCGTGTACCCCCACCGCCACGGCGTCGATCTGCTGGCCGCCGGGGACGCGGAAGGCGCCGTACGCGTCTGGAGACCCACCGGGGAACGCGTCCACATGTTGCCCGGCCCGCGAGGCAAGGAGGTACGGGCCGTCCTGCCGCTCACCGGACCGGGCGGGCAGACTCTGCTGGCCGTCGGCGGACGCGGAGACGAGATCCGCCTGTGGCGTGTCCGGGGAATGCAGGCCAAGGTACTGCCTCCGCTCGAACACCCGGGCGGAGTTCGCTCGATGACCGCCCTGGCCGACGGCGAACGGGTGCTACTGGCCTCCGGCGGCGATGACGGCGTCGTACGCCTCTGGGACCCCTGGGACCCCGAGACCCGCGAGCCCTTTCGGATGCTCAGCACGGTGCCCGGGGAGCGGGCGGGTCGCTCCCGCTACCAGGGGTCGCCGGAACGGCGCTGGGTACGAGCGATGACGACGTACACCGAGCCGGCCGCACCGGGACGAAGCCCGCGAACCCTGCTGGTCACCGCGCACCGGGACCACATCCGGATCTGGGATCCCTTTACAGAGTCGGCGGACGAGCCCTTGCGCGAGTGGCCGACGGGCCACCGTCGTATCTCGACGATCAGGGACTTCGCGGGCCCCGGTGGCCGGCCGTTGCTCGCCTCGTGCGGCGAGGACGGGACCGTACGGATCTGGGATCCCGCCACAGGCGTCCGGACGCGGCCGGATCTCACCGGGCACACCGGGCGGGTCAATGACCTCGCGGTGTTGGCCGGGCCGGACGACCGGACCATGCTGGCCTCGGTCGGCGACGACAACACCCTGCGCCTGTGGGACCCCCACAGGGCAGGACAGGTCGGGGAACCATGGGCCACGGGACACCGCAACGGGATTCGTTCCCTGCGCGTGTTCACGGGCCCCGGGCATCGGACGATGCTCGCCACGGCGGGGCAGGACGGCAGAGTGAAGACCTGGGATCCTGTCCACCGCGCGGTCTGGTACGACAGCACGCAGCGGCACAGCGGTTCCGTCCACGCAGTGACCTGGTACCGGTCGGGGAGAAACCGGATCAGCTTCGCGACGGCCAGCAGCGACAAGACCGCCCGGCTGTGGGACCCGGCCCGGTCCGGGCCGTCGAGAACCCTGGATCACCCTCGCACGGTCCGATCGGTGACGGCAGTCCAGACGGGTGGCCCGGCACAGTCGCTCGCCACCGCGTGCGCCGACGGGAACATCTACGTCTGGAATCCGGACCCCGCCTCGCCCGGCGGACGCGGCCGCATCGAAGCCAAGCCCGGACTGACCGCGCTGGTCTCCTTCCCCGGCCCGGGCAAGAGGCGGGCCCTGCTGGCCGGCGCATACGGACGCAAGGTCCGGTTGTGGGACGCCGTGGCCCGCACCACCTTCGGTCCCGAGTTCAGCCCCGACCACGACAAGCCCATCACGGCCATGGCGTGGTTCCGGGAACCGGTCGGCAAGAGAATCATGCTCGTCACGGCCGACCGCGGAAGGACGCTGCGCGTGTGGGACGCGCACGGCAGGACCCCGCGGGCCGGTCCCTTCCACCTCCCCTCCGGAGTCGAGTCGCTCCGCGCGTTCGAGGCGAAGGGCCGAAGCCTGATCGCCGTCGGCGGCAGGGACGGGGCCATCCGGGTCATGGATGCCGCCACCGGTGCCGAAGAACATCTCCTGAGGGGGCATTCCCTGCCCGTCACGGCGATCGCCTGGGCGGGCGACGGCCCCGAAGGCCCCCGGTTGATCAGCGGTAGCCGAGACGGGAACCTACGCGTCTGGGACCCGCTGGGCTCGGCGCCTTCCCTGGTGGTACCCATCGGCGTGGCGGTGCGGGGACTCTCCGTGTGGGACGGCCGAGTGGCGATCGCCTGCACAGAGGGTCTGGTGATCATCAACCTGCCCGCGCTCCGGGAGATCCGGTCGGCCCACTGACAGGGGGTCGGCCGACAGCAGAGGAAAACGACAGCAGAGGGAAAGAAGGGCACGAGTGCTGGACGCAGCGGCGGAGAGCGGCAACCAGGCGTTGGCGGCAGCCTGCGCCATCTATCTGGGAGTCGTCTTCGTCACCAGCCGGGGCCTGATCGCGGCCCCGCGGTACCGAGACCTGCTCGGCCGGATACGCGACTGCCGGGCCCGCATCGAGATCCTCGCCGCGGGCGACGGCGACCCGACGACGAAGACGACGTGCACGGCGGTGGCGCGACGCCTGGACGATCTGGAGAAGCACGGCACGGTGGTCTGGAGGCTGCTGCCGCGCGCCGGTGTCGTCGCCATCCCACTGTCCAAACTCGCCTCCGCCTGGCGGGTCCTGCACACCGCCGAACGTCGGTTGCTCCGGCTGGAGAACGACGACGAGACAGGCATTCTTATGCGGTCCCTGCATCTGGAACTCGCGGCCTCCAAGCGTCAGGACGATGGGGAACTCGCCGCCACGCTGGCCGTGGCTCCCGGCTCCGGGCCGGAGGCACGTGCTCTGCTCATCGGCTCCTATGAGCGTCTCCACGCGCGCGAAGACGCCGCGACCGACGCTGAATTCGAGCAGCAACGCATCGCTCTCTGGCTGGCCACGACGGGTGTCGGCATGCTCCTCGCCCTGGGGATGACGCTCGACCACCAGCTCACTATGCTGCTGGGCGCCTTGGGCGGATTCCTGTCGCCAGTCATCGGGGTCCTGCGACCGCAGCCCGAACGCCCCAGGTCGTGGGGGGTGCTGGTACTGGCCCCCGTCGGCGGCGCGCTCGCCGCAGTGGGAGGTCTCCTGCTGGTCCGCCTGCTTGCCGACCCCGACCTCAACCTTCTCGGACAGGTATTCCTCGACAACTCCTGGGACGCCCCCGATCAGCCGCTGGCCCTCACCTTCGCTCTTCTGTTCGGATTCTCCGGCACCCTGTTCTCCCGGCTGGCCGCCACCGCCACGAGGCAGTTCGTCCCACCGGCCGTGTGAAAGGTACTCCCGCACTGACCCGGGTTCCGCAGCCAATCGGGGTTCCGGCCCACGGATCCGATTGAACCGGCCAGCCCGCGGTGTGGCAACTGGTGGGGCCGTCGTTCGGCCCAGATGCAAGCCTGTAGGTGCCGTGCGGTACGGCTGTGTGAGCGGAAGGGCCGCGAGATCGGTCCGGACAGGTTCTCCCGCCGCCACGGCCCAGGGCGTTCTTCGGGCCGGAGCGCCACGGACCGCCGACCAGGAGAGCGCGAGGGGAGCGCGGATATCTTTGCGATCACGCATCGCGGGACACGAACAGCGGCCAGCTCCCCGGCCGTGCTGGAGTCGCCCCTGGTGGGCTCGTTGCCTGACACGCGAATGAGTGTAGGAACAAGGGGTGGCCTGGATCACCGCGAGCCCCGCCCTGGTCACCGCGGTCCGGTCCGCCAAGCAGTTCCTGACGTACGTGCCGGCCGGGCCCTTCCAGTACGCGGTCGCCGAGGCACTGCGCCTGCCCGACAGCTACTTCGACGGACTGCGCGCGGACCTGCGCGCCAAGCGCGACCTGCTGAGCAGCGGCCTCACCGAAGCCGGCTTCGAGGTCTACCGGCCCGCCGGAACGTACTTCGTCACCACCGACATCCGGCCGCTCGGCGATGGGCAGGACGGCTTCGCGTTCTGCCGGGCGCTGCCGGAGCGGTGCGGCGTCGTCGCCATCCCCAACGCGGTGTTCTACGACCACCGCGAGCAGGGCGCGCCCTTCGTGCGCTTCGCGTTCTGCAAGCGCACGGAGGTACTCGCGGAAGCGGTCACCCGGCTGAAGAGCCTCGGCACGGGCTGATCCCCCGGACGCGGAGTGGCACGGGCTGATCCCCCGGACGCGGAGAGCCCGGACATGAGGAAGCCCGGCCCGGGGGCGCGGTCGCGATGACCGCCGCCCCCGGCCGGGCTGTCGCACCGGCGCCGGATCAGGCCTCCGGAGAGTCCTCGCCCGCGGTCTTCTCCTCGGCGGGCTCCAGGCCCAGGCGCTCCACGAGCCACTTGTCGAACTCGATGGAGGCCCGCACCCAGCTGACCGTCGAGGAGACGAAGTGCTCCAGGCTGACGCCGGTGCCGATGAGCATCTGCGCCTCACCGATCAGTCGCACGGAGGCTGCAGCGCCCTCCTCGCCCTCGTGGGCGTGCGTGTAGACCTTGGGCCACAGGGTGCGGCGGTTCCAGTCGTCGATCGCGTCGAGAAGGACGGCACGCTGGTCGACGGGGTGGGGGCGGTCGTAGAACGTACGGACCGAGAAGACCTGCTGCTCCTCCTCGCCGCGGAACATGAAGTACGTGCGGAACTCTTCCCACGGCGCTGCGAGGTCGCCCTCGTCATCGACGACGTACTTCAGCTCCATCTGCTCGAGAAGCTGCTTGACGAGGTCCTGGTCAGGGACGACGGGCCCCTCGGGTCCTGCCGCCTGCGGCTCGGGCTGGCCCCCGAAGTTGGGAATCGAGGACGGGTCGATAGACATCGCTGGGTACTCCTGTGGATCGCTCGTGGGTTTTCCTGCCATCGACCCTAGCCGCGATCGGCGGCCAGTAGTCCTACGCCCTCAGGGGAATCGTCCCTGCGCCGGTCCTCCGTGCCCGCGACCAGGCGACGGCGACCAGGATCGCGCACAGAGTCCCGAGAAGTCCCGCCCCGCCGATCGTGTCCGAGGACGATCCGGACAGCTCCGCCGCCAGACCGCCCGCCGCGACGCCGATCCCCTGCATGGCGGTCAGCCCCGACCTGGCGAGCCCCAGTACCTGGCCGCGCTGGCAGGCCGGGGTGAGCAGGACGAAGGTGGCTCCGGCGGTGATCTGGTAGGCCGAGCACACTCCCGAGGCCATCAGCAGCAACACGGCAACGGCGACACCGGGGCCCGTCCAGTACAGGAGCAGCGGCAGATTCGCGCCGACCGCCAGTGGCCCGAGGAGCCGGCGGCGCCACTCGTCCCCGACGCTCGCCCGCCCGAGCAGGGCCGCGCCCAGCACCATTCCCGCCGGATGCGCGGCGAGCAGGAGCCCGACGGAGGCGCCGCCCCCGCCGGCCTCGTCCGCGAACGGGGCGGCCAGTCCCTCCGGCAGCACGATGAAGCCCGCCAGCCATCCCAGGGCGACCAGCGCCCGCAGCCTGGGGTCCGCCCAGATCAGCGCCGCCCCACTCCTGACCTGCATGTGAAGTCTCTTCTGACGCACGTCGTCGCTCGCGATCGGCCGTGCCTTCACACCGAACCTGATAAGGGACGCGGAGAGCAGGAACGAGGCCGCGTTCAGCCCCAGGGAGAGGTGGCTGCCCAGCCATACGACGAGCACACCGCCACCTGCGAAGCCGACCAGCTGCCCGGCCTGGTGGGTGATCAGCATGACCCGCTGGCCACGCTCGTACCTCCGCTCGCCGAGCACGGTCGGCAGCAGAGCGCCCTGGGCGGCACCGAAGGGCGCCTCGGCCAGCTGCGCCAGCACCAGCAGTCCGGCCAGCAGGGGCAGCGGCGTTCCCGGCAGGGCCATCAGCCCGACCAGGGCGGCGCGCACCAGGTCGCAGCCGACCATGACGGTCCGCCGGGGGAAGCGGTCGGCGAGGCCCGACAGCAGAACCCCGGACAGCAGGGCAGGCAGGGTGGTCAGGGCGTACGTCGCCGCGGTCCAGCCGGCCGACTCGGTTCGTTCGAAGACCAGCAGCGACAACGCCACCCGCGCCAGCTGGTCACCGAGGACCGACTGAGCATAAGCCGCCCAAAGAGTGCGAAATTCGCTGAGGCGAATGAGATTGTCACTTTTGCAATCCTTCGACTCCGGGCTTATCTCATCAGGTATGCGCTCCGTCATGCGCGTACCATACCGGCTGCCGAATTCCGCATATACCCCTCCGGCAGATCATGAAAGGTGGTCCAAAGTGTCCTGTTATTGAGCGGAAACCGGCCTGTTGCCTGGCCGTTGACCGTAGTGCGATCGGGATACGGATATGCACCGCTCTCGCCCGGAGAACAGCCGGGGCAGCACGCCGCGCCCGTTCATCCGGCCACGGAACGGAAATTTTCGGCTCGATTTAGTGGGCAACCGCCGGTACGCCCCGACTTACTTCTCGGGCGCACGACCAGGGCACTTCATCTATCAAGGGTGTCGGATGCACGTATCAATGCAAACGACGCCGCACACGCACGTGCCCCCGGCCCGGACGCAGGGTCCGCGGGCCGGGGGCACGAGGAGTGGTCTACCTGGGATTCTCCGGGGGAACGGCCCCCACGAGCAGCCCGTCCCCGGCCCGGTCCACCCGCACGGTGTCCCCGTCCTTGACCTCGCCCGCGAGGATCTCCTTCGCGAGCCGGTCGCCGATCGCCGTCTGGATCAGCCGGCGCAGCGGCCGGGCGCCGTACGCCGGGTCGTTGCCCTCCTCGGCCAGCCAGGCCAGGGCGTCCGGGGTCACGTCGAGGGTGATCCGGCGGTCGGCCAGCCGGCCCGCGAGGCGGCCCACCTGGAGACCCGCGATGTGGGCGAGCTCGTCACCGGACAGGGCGGAGAAGACCACCAGGTCATCGAGCCGGTTGAGGAACTCCGGCTTGAAGGACGCCCGTACGACATCCATGACCTGCTGCTTCTTCACGTCCGGCTTGGTCAGGGGGTCGACCAGGAACTGACTGCCGAGGTTCGACGTGAGGATCAGGATGGTGTTGCGGAAGTCCACCGTCCTGCCCTGCCCGTCGGTGAGCCGGCCGTCGTCGAGCACCTGCAGCAGGATGTCGAAGACCTCGGGGTGCGCCTTCTCCACCTCGTCGAGCAGGACGACGCTGTACGGGCGGCGGCGGACGGCCTCCGTGAGCTGGCCGCCCTCCTCGTAGCCGACATAGCCGGGCGGGGCGCCGACGAGCCGGGCGACACTGTGCTTCTCGCCGTACTCGCTCATGTCGATGCGGATCATGGCCCGTTCGTCGTCGAACAGGAAGTCCGCGAGCGCCTTGGCCAACTCGGTCTTGCCGACGCCGGTCGGGCCGAGGAAGAGGAACGAGCCGGTGGGCCGGTCGGGGTCGGCGATCCCGGCGCGGGTGCGGCGTACCGCGTCCGCCACGGAGCGCACGGCCTCGGTCTGGCCGATGAGCCTGCGGCCCAGCTCGTCCTCCATGCGCAGGAGCTTCTGGGTCTCGCCCTCCAGGAGGCGTCCGGCCGGGATGCCCGTCCACGCCCCGACGACGTCCGCGATGTCGTCCGGTCCGACCTCCTCCTTGACCATGGTGTCCTGGGCGGCTTCCTGCTCGGCCTCGGCCGCTTCGGCCAGTTCGCGCTCCAGGCCGGGGATCTCCCCGTACAGCAGCTTGGACGCGGTGTCGAAGTCGCCGTCGCGCTGGGCGCGTTCGGCCTGGCCGCGCAGTTCGTCCAGGCGCTCCTTCAGCTCACCGACGCGGTTGAGCCCCTGCTTCTCCTTCTCCCAGCGGGCGGTCAGGCCCCGCAGCTCCTCCTCCTTGTCGGCGAGATCGCGGCGGAGCTTCTCCAGGCGCTGCTTGGAGCCCGCGTCGGTCTCGTTCTTGAGGGCGAGCTCCTCCATGTGCAGGCGGTCGACGGCCCGCTGGAGCTCGTCGATCTCCAGGGGGGAGGAGTCGATCTCCATACGGAGTCGGGAGGCGGCCTCGTCGACGAGGTCGATGGCCTTGTCGGGGAGGAAGCGGGAAGTGATGTAGCGGTCGGAGAGGGTCGCGGCGGCGACCAGCGAGGAGTCCGCGATCTGGACCTTGTGGTGCGCCTCGTACCTGCCCTTGAGGCCGCGCAGGATCGCGATCGTGTCCTCGACGGACGGCTCGGCGACCAGGACCTGCTGGAAGCGGCGCTCCAGGGCGGGGTCCTTCTCGATGCGCTCGCGGTACTCGTCCAGCGTGGTGGCGCCGACCATGCGGAGCTCACCCCGGGCGAGCATCGGCTTGAGCATGTTGCCCGCGTCCATCGAGGAGTCGCCGCCGGCACCCGCGCCGACGACGGTGTGCAGCTCGTCGATGAAGGTGATGATCTGGCCGTCGCTCTCCTTGATCTCGGAGAGGACGGTCTTGAGGCGTTCCTCGAACTCGCCCCGGTACTTCGCACCCGCGACCATCGCGCCGAGGTCGAGGGAGACGAGCCGCTTGTTCTTCAGCGACTCGGGGACGTCCCCCTTGATGATCCGCTGGGCGAGCCCTTCGACGACGGCGGTCTTGCCGACACCGGGCTCCCCGATGAGCACGGGGTTGTTCTTCGTGCGGCGGGACAGCACCTGGACGACACGGCGGATCTCCTGGTCACGTCCGATGACGGGGTCGAGCCTGCCCTCGCGCGCGGCGGCCGTGAAGTCGGTGCCGAACTTCTCCAGGGCCTTGTACTGGCCCTCCGGGTCGGGTGTGGTCACCCGGCGCCCTCCCCTGCTCTTCTCGAATGCGTCCAGCAGCTTCTTCGCACTGGCTCCCTGCTGAGTGAGGATCTCACCGGCGCGGCCGCCCTTGGCCGCGATACCGATCAGCAGGTGCTCTGTGGAGAGGTAGTCGTCGCCCAGTTCCTTCGCCCTCTGTGCGGCGTCGGAGATGACGGCGAGCAGCTCACGGTTGGGCTGCGGCGGGGCGACGGTGGATCCGGTGACGCTGGGCAGCGCGCCGAGAAGCCGCTCCGTCTCGGCACGCACGACCACCTGGTCGGCGTCGGCCGCGGCCAGCAGGTCGGTGATGTTCGCGTTGTCCTCGCCCGCGAGCAGTGCAAGCAGCAGATGCCCCGGGGTGAGGTCGGGGTGCCCGTCCTTGACGGCCCTGCTGGTGGCCGCGTTGAGGGCGTCCCGGCTCCTGTTGGTCAGCTCGGCGTCCACGGGCGTTGTCTCCTCCTTGTGCTGGTGCTTCTCGGCTTCACTGAAGTATGACTCGAATAACGGGTACAAAGTTGAGTCTATTCCACTCAAGCCTGACCGGGTGCGGGTGTGGGGGCCGTTCTCTCTAGGCTGACCCCATGCCTGACGTTCGCAACCTCGGCCCCGAGTACCTCGCCTTCTGGCGGGAGCGCCATGTGTGCACCTTGACGACGCTCCGCCCTGACGGCACCCCGCATGTGGTGCCGGTCGGCGTGACGTACGACCCGGAGACTCGGCTGGCACGTGTCATCACCAGCGGGAACAGCCGGAAGGTCGCCCACGTCCTGGCGGCGGGCCCCCAGGGCGCACGGGTCGCGGTCTGCCAGATGCAGGGACGCCGCTGGGCGACCCTGGAGGGCCTCGCGACGGTCCGCACGGAGTCCGGGCAGGTGGCGGACGCGGTACGCCGTTACGCGCAGCGGTACGAGCGCACTCCGGCGCACAACCCGGAACGGGTCGTCATCGAGATCGCCGTGGACCGGGCGCTCGGCAGAGGCTGAGAAATCCATCCGGGCAGCACAACGGCGCCATCGTGTTCAGGTCACGATGGCGCCGTTGTGTGGGGGAAGCGCCTGAACGACATGGAACGACGGGGGAATCGTTCAGGCACTGCGGGGGGTGGCGGAGATGGCTTCTTGTTCGAACAGCTCGTGGTCCCGCTGATCGAGATTGACGAAAATCATGCCGTACCTCACGGCACAGCGAACCGGTTGCGGCGCTCCGCGGGGCCGGCGCAGACAGCGATAGGCGCGGACGTCGTCGTCCGTTTCCATCACCACGACGATCGGCTCTCCGAACAGGGTGACCATCAACGAATCGCCATGGCCGGTGAGCGCCGTGAGCAGATCGATGAAGTGCCACCCTGACCGATAGGCCGTGGCCATCTCCCGCCGGAAGGTGCGGTCGTCCGGTGGGGTGGTCATGCGCCGGTAAGGGCCGGAGCGGACCAGGCGATGTCACCTGGTACCGACGCCGCCGGAGCGCCCCAGGCGATGTCACCCGATGCGGGCGCGGCCTCGGCACCCCAGGCGATGTCACCTGGCGCCGACGCTGCCGGAGCGCCCCAGGCGATGTCACCCGATGCGGGCGCGGCCTCGGCACCCCAGGCGATGTCGCCCGATGCCGCGACGGCCTCCCCGCCCCATGCGATGTCGCCCCCGCCCGCCAGTCCAATGCCCAAGGCTGCAACGAACGAGGCGGCAAGCGCCGAGCGAAGCATTCGCTTATACATAGTCGGCTTCGTCCTCACTTGTGGATTCTTCTCCCCCGCACTTAAGACGATGTCTCACCCAGGCACTCGAACACCACTGAGTCGATGCATCATGTTCCTGCATGTTCAGGAACCTGGGGGGTGGAGATATGACCACAAGCTACACAAAGCCGACACATCCTCACGGGATCACCGAACTGTGCGAAGAAGGTGGGCGCCTTTACGCCAGCGCATTGCGCTCCGGGCGCATCGCCCGCGCCGAGGCGGCAGCCGCCCCGTGTCTGATCGACTTCGCCCTAGTGCACCCCGATCCCGACGACGCGGACTGGCTCCGGCCGGTACCCCCGTCCGCCGCACTGGCCAAACACCTGCACCCGCTCGAACGCGAGATCCTGGAACGCCGCCGGCGCTCCGTCCTGCTCACCGAGTCCTTCGAGCCCTACATGGACATCAGCGCCCAGGACCCGCCGACCACCCACGCGATCACGGTCCTTGAAGGCGCCAACCGGATCAACGCGGCGCTGGACCTCGCCACGGCCGAGTGCCGAACGGAGGTCCTGACCGTCCAGCCGGGAGGCGGCCGGAGCGAGGACCGCCTCATCGAGGCCCTGGAACGGGGCCTGTCCGTCGTGGACCGCGGCGTACGCATCCGCACGCTCTACCAGCACACCGTGCGGCACAGCCCCAGCACACTGGCGTACGCCGAACGTATTGCGGACGACAACGTGGAAATCCGCACGCTCGAGGAACTCATCGAGCGCCTGATCATCTTCGACCGCACGGTCGCCTTCATCCCGGCCACGGACGACCGCCAAGTCGCTCTGGAACTGCGGCATACGGGACTGGTCGAGTACCTCGCCAAGGTCTTCGAACAACTCTGGACCCGAGCCGCTCCCCTGCTGGAGGAAGTCAAGTACAACCCGACAACCCTCGGCATCAGCGGAGTTCAGCATGCGATAGCCCAACTCCTCGTCGAGGGACACGTCGACGACTCGATCGCGCGCCGTCTCGGCATGAATGTCCGCACCTGCCGCGCACATGTGGCCAAACTGAACGCCGCGCTCGGCAGCAACAGTCGCGCCCAACTCGGCTATCTGATCGCACAGTCAGGGATCCTGGATCAGGAGTGACCGCTCCTGGCGCACCACGATTCCCCCGGATCCAGGCTTCCGCCACCGTCATCTTGTTGCAGTGCAAAAAAATGAGGGCCCCCAAATCGACGCGGAAAAGGCAAACCCGACCCATGCGCATGGGAATCGAGAACTGTGCGACCCGGCGATACGCCTGTACGAGGAAGCGCTGCGCGCGGGACGTCTCCCCCGCGCCGACCTGGACTCCGCTCCGTGCCTGCTGGAGATGGCCCTCGTCCAGCCCGACCCGGACGACGACGCGTGGCTTCGTCCCGTCCCGCCGTCCGCCGCTCTGGCCCACCTGCTGCAGCCCATCACCAGGGAGATAGACGAGCGGATACGTCTGACCTCCGCGCTGTCAGGGGCGCTTGCGCCGCTGATGGCCGTCGCCGATGAGGACCCCAACCACGCGATCACCGTGCTCGAAGGACGGTCGCTGATCGTCTCCGTGCTCCGGGAGGCCTCCACCCATGCCAAGGAGGAGGTCCTGACGGCGCAGCCGGGGGCCAACAGGCTCACACACAACATGCGGCAGGGGCTGGAGAACGCCCGCTCCGCGATCGCCTCGGGAGCCCGTCTGAGGCACCTCTACCAGCACCCCGCACGGTACAGCCCCGGGCTCAAGGACTACGTGGCGGAAATACCGTCCGACCGCCTCCAGGTGCGGACCGTCGAGCAGAGCGTCGAACGGCTCATCATCTTCGACCGCGCCGTGGCCTACATCCCCGCCACTCCCACGCGTGAGACGGCACTGGAAATCCGCCATCCCGCCCTCGTCACCTATCTCACCCAGGTCTACGAGGTCCTCTGGGCGCAGGCCACCCCCCTCACCCAGCAGCTCCCGGCAACCGTCCCGGGCGCCCCCGTCACCGCCGTCCAGCAGAGCATCGCCCGGCTGCTGACCGAGGGCCACGTCGACGACGTGGTCGCACGCAAGCTGGGCATCAGCGTCCGCACCTGCCGCTCCCACATCTCCAAGCTCATGCAGACGCTCAATGCCCGCAGCCGGACCCACCTGGGGGCGCTCATCGTCCGGTCCGGCATCGCCGAGGCCGGCACCGGGACAGCACAGAGGCCCGCCCCCGGGGTCATGAACGGGTCATGACGCCCCGGGGGCGGGCCTCCGCAGCCGGTCTCAGTCCTTCGGCCTCTTGGGCCGCCAGACGACCAGCGCGCTGGTCTGCTGCACGTCCTGGTACGGCACCAGGTCGCGCCGGTACGAGGCGTGCACCTGGGCCTCGCGCTGCTGCATGGCCACCGCCGCACCGTCCACCGCCGCGGAGAGCTCGGCGACGCGCTGCTGGAGCGCGGCGACCTGGTTCTCCAGCTCGATGATGCGCTTGATGCCCGCCAGGTTGATGCCCTCGTCCTGCGACAGCTGCTGCACCGTGCGCAGCAGTTCGATGTCGCGGGCCGAGTAGCGCCTGCCGCGTCCGGCCGTACGGTCCGGCGAGACCAGGCCGAGGCGGTCGTACTGGCGCAGCGTCTGCGGATGCAATCCCGAGAGCTGGGCCGCGATCGAGATCACGTACACCGGTGATTCATCGGTCAGCTGGTACGGATTGCGCCGACGGCCGTCCATCTCAAGCTCCCTTCGCAGCCTGGAACAGCTCCGCCCGCGGGTCCTCCCCCGCGGTCGCCTTCCGGTAGGCCTCCAGCGCTTCCTGAGCCTCCGCGCCGAGATCCTTGGGCACGGACACCTCGACGGTGACCAGGAGGTCGCCACGGGTGCCGTCCTTGCGCACGGCTCCCTTGCCGCGGGCCCGCATCGTACGCCCGTTGGGGGTACCGGCCGGGAGTTTCAGGGTGACCGGAGGTCCGCCGAGCGTGGGGACCTTCACCTCGCCGCCGAGTGCCGCCTCCGCGAAGGTGACGGGCACGGTGACGGTGAGGTTGTCGCCCTTGCGGCCGAAGACCGGGTGGGCGTCGACATGGACGACGACGTAGAGGTCGCCTGCCGGGCCGCCGCGCTCGCCCGGGCTGCCCTTGCCGCGCAGCCGGATCCGCTGGCCGTCCAGCACGCCCGCCGGGATCCGCACCTGCATGGTGCGGGCCGACTTCGCCCGGCCGCTGCCCTTGCAGACCTCGCAGGGGTCCTGGGCGATGAGGCCCCGGCCCTTGCAGTCCACACAGGGATCGGTGAGCGAGAATCCGCCGCCGCTGCCGCGTGACACCTGACCGGTGCCGACGCAGGTCGGACAGACCCTCGGGGTGCCGTTCCTGTCGCCCGTGCCCGAACACGCCTTGCAGGGCGCCTGGCTGGACATCCGCAGCGGGACCGTGGCCCCGTCGACGGCCTCGGTGAAGCTGAGCGTCACCTCGGACTCGATGTCCTGGCCGCGGCGCGGCTGGACACGGGTGCCCGCGCCGCCCCGGTTGAACAGTCCGCCGAAGACGTCGCCCAGGCCGCCGCCACCACCGCCGAACCCGCCGGCACCGCCGCCCTGGCCCGCACCCGGGGCACCCCCGAAGAGGTCCCCCAGGTCGAAGTTGAAGTTGCCGCCCGCACCGCCGGGACCCGCCCGGAAGCCTCCGTTGCCGAAGAGGGCGCGCGCCTCGTCGTACTCCTTGCGCTTCTTGGGGTCACCGAGGACGTCGTTCGCCTCGGAGATCTCCTTGAAGCGCTCCTCCGCCTTGGCGTCGCCCTTGTTGGCGTCCGGGTGGAACTCGCGGGCGAGCTTCCGGTACGCCTTCTTGACCTCGGCGTCGGTGGCGTCCTTGGGGACGCCGAGGACCTTGTAGTAGTCCTTCTCGACGAAGTCCTTCGTGCTCATCGACGTCCCTCCTTCCGGACGATGGGCCGTGCGGCCGGCCTTGTGGCCGGCCGCACGCCCCGTCGGTGTTCACCGCAGTGGTCGGACTGGACGTCAGACCTCTTCGGTTCCACCGCTCTCCTCGTCGTCTGCCTTCTCTTCCTTCGCCGCCGCGGGCGTGGCGCCCGGCTGCGGCTCGGCCACGGCCACCCGCGCGGGGCGGATGGTGCGCTCCCCGATGCGGTACCCCGGCTGCAGGATCGCCACGCAGGTCGTCTCGGTGACGTCCGGCGCGTACGAGTGCATCAAGGCCTCGTGGATCGTCGGGTCGAAGGGCTCGCCCTCCTTGCCGAACTGGTGCAGGCCCAGCTTCGCGACGACCGTCTCCAGCGATTCGGCCACCGACTTGAAGCCGCCGACCAGCTCGCCGTGCTCCCGTGCGCGGCCGACGTCGTCCAGCACGGGCAGGAGCTCGGACAGAAGGCCCGCGACTGCGACCTCCTTGACCTGCACCCGGTCGCGCTCGACCCGCCGGCGGTAGTTCTGGTACTCGGCCTGGAGCCGCTGGAGGTCGGCCGTGCGCTCACTGAGCGCCGTACGGACCTGGTCCAGCTGCGCCGTCAGGGCCGCTGTCTGCTGTACGTCCCCGGCCGGGGCCGCCGCCTCCTCGGTGGAGGGGGTGGCGGCGGCCTTCGGCTCGACGTCGTCGGAGTTGGCGCCGGAGGGGACGTCGGGCTTCTCGTCGAAGCCCGGAGTCTCCTCGGTCACGCCGCACCGCCCTTGTTGTCCTTCTCGTCGTCCACGATCTCGGCGTCGACGACATCGTCGTCGGCCTTGGCGCTGTCGTCACCCGGGGTGTCGGCGCCGGGCGTCGCACCCTCGGCCTGGGCGTTGGCGTACATCGCCTGGCCCAGCTTCTGGGAGACGGCCGCGACCTTCTCGGTGGCGGTACGGATCTCGGCGGTGTCCTCGCCCTTGAGCTTCTCCTTCAGCTCGGTGAGCGCGGTCTCCACCTCCGTCTTCACGTCACCGGGGACCTTGTCCTCGTTGTCCTTGAGGAACTTCTCCGTCTGGTAGACGAGCTGCTCGCCCTGGTTGCGCGACTCGGCGGCCTCGCGACGACGGTGGTCCTCGTCCGCGTACTGCTCGGCCTCTTCGCGCATCCGGTTGACCTCGTCCTTCGGCAGCGAGGAGCCACCGGTGACGGTCATCTTCTGCTCCTTGCCGGTGCCGAGGTCCTTCGCGGCGACGTGCATGATGCCGTTCGCGTCGATGTCGAACGCGACCTCGATCTGCGGGACGCCACGCGGGGCCGGCGGCAGGCCGGTCAGCTCGAACATGCCGAGCTTCTTGTTGTACGCCGCGATCTCGCGCTCACCCTGGTAGACCTGGATCTGCACGGACGGCTGGTTGTCCTCGGCCGTCGTGAAGATCTCGGAACGCTTGGTCGGGATCGTGGTGTTGCGCTCGATGAGCTTGGTCATGATCCCTCCCTTGGTCTCGATACCGAGGGACAGCGGGGTCACGTCGAGGAGCAGGACGTCCTTGACCTCGCCCTTGAGGACACCGGCCTGGAGCGAGGCGCCGATGGCGACGACCTCGTCCGGGTTCACACCCTTGTTGGCGTCCTGACCGCCCGTGAGCTCCTTGACGAGCTCGGCGACGGCCGGCATACGGGTCGAGCCACCGACGAGAACGACGTGGTCGATCTCGGAGAGCTGGATGCCCGCGTCCTTGATGACGTTCTGGAACGGGTTCTTGCAGCGGTCCAGGAGGTCAGCGGTGAGCTGCTGGAACTGCGAGCGCGTGAGCTTCTCGTCCAGGTGCAGCGGGCCCTCGGCCGAAGCGGTGATGTAGGGCAGGTTGATCGTGGTCTCGGTCGAGGACGAGAGCTCGATCTTCGCCTTCTCCGCAGCTTCGCGGAGACGCTGGAGAGCCATCTTGTCCTTGGACAGGTCCACGCCGTGCCCGTTGGCGAACTGCTTCACCAGGTAGTCGACGACACGCTGGTCCCAGTCGTCACCACCGAGGTGGTTGTCACCGTTGGTGGCCTTCACCTCGACGACGCCGTCGCCGATCTCCAGGAGGGACACGTCGAAGGTGCCGCCACCGAGGTCGAAGACGAGGATCGTCTGGTCGTCCTTGTCGAGCCCGTACGCCAGCGCGGCGGCCGTCGGCTCGTTGACGATGCGCAGGACGTTCAGGCCCGCGATCTCGCCGGCCTCCTTCGTCGCCTGGCGCTCGGAGTCGTTGAAGTACGCCGGGACGGTGATGACAGCGTCGGCCACCTTCTCGCCCAGGTATGCCTCGGCGTCACGCTTGAGCTTCTGCAGGATGAAGGCGCTCATCTGCTGCGGGTTGAAGCCCTTGCCGTCGATCTCGATCTTCCAGTCAGTGCCCATGTGGCGCTTGACCGAACGGATCGTCCTGTCGACGTTCGTGACTGCCTGGCGCTTGGCCACCTCGCCGACGAGCACCTCGCCGTTCTTCGCGAAAGCGACGACGGACGGCGTGGTCCTGGCGCCTTCGGCGTTGGTGATGACGGTGGGCTCGCCGCCTTCGAGAACGCTGACGACGGAATTAGTCGTACCCAGGTCGATGCCGACCGCACGTGCCATTTCGATTCCTCCAACTGACTACTTGAGTGGATCTGACTCAAGGATGCATGACACCCGCCTCCGAGTCAAAGGACCTGAGTCACCTGGACTCAACTAAGGTGCTCAGACCCACTACCACCTGTGGTTTTTATCTGATGCACACATGAACGCGGCGCCGACGCCACGCGCGACACCCGGCACTCTTGCTACGCCAAGCACCTCCGCCCCACCATCGCATCATGGGATCGTTCTGTCACAAAATGCAGCGAGACGGTCATAAGGGCACGTCACGGATTCCGGGCAGGTGCGATGCAGAACGCGAAGCAGACTGCGGTACGAAGGACGACGCACCCCGCCACAGCCGCGGCGGCACGGGCGGCGGCCCGCGCTGCCCGGTTCACGGCGGCACAGCTGGCGGCCATGACCGCCAAGCGGAGCCTGGACCTGGTGCTCGGCTCGGTCCTGCTGGCACTGGCCTCCCCCGCCCTCGCCCTGGGCGGCCTCGCCCTCGCGCTCCGGCCGGGCCGCCGGCCCGGAGGCGTACTGAGACGCGACATCCGGACCGGCCTCGGCGGCCGGCCCTTCGAACTGCGCTCCCTGCGCACCCGCCGGCTCCGCCTCGACCTGCTGTCCCGACTGCCGCACGTCGTACGCGGGGAACTCTCCCTGGTCGGTCCGGCACCCCTCGCACCCGGCGACCCGGCGGCCGGAGGACCGGGGGGCCGCGACTGGCGGCAGGAGCTGCGGCCGGGTCTGACCGGCCTGGCACAGGTGCGCGCCCGCTCCGGAATGCCCTGGGACGAACCCGCCCTCCTGGACGCGTACTACGCCGAGCATCATGGGACAGGACTCGACCTGGTGATCCTGGCTCAGACCGCACGCATCCAGCTGCGCACCGCACTCCACGGGCCCGCCCGGCGGAGGAAGGCTCACCTGAGCGACACAAATCACCGCCTGCCCAGCTACAGCACGGCGGAATAAGTGGATAGTGTCAGCACAGAATCATTAAGTTACCGCTTAGTATCCTACCCTCGCAGGCCCGAGGAGCCCCCAAAATGCAACTCGCCGCGATCATCGTGTCGCTGGTCATCACGGTGGTGGCCGTCGCACTCTTCGGCCGCGCCATCGCGCAGATCTACCGCTATGTGCGACTCGGTCAGCCCGTGCCCGCGGGCACCCGCACGGGTGATCCCACGCAGCGCACCATCACGCTGGTCAAGGAATTCCTCGGCCACACCCGTATGAACCGCTGGGGCATCGTCGGCTTCGCGCACTGGTTCGTGGCGGTGGGCTTCTTCTCGCTGCTGCTCACGATCGTCAACGCCTTCGGCCAGCTCTTCCAGGCCGACTGGCTGATCCCGTTCATCGGCGACTGGCTGCCGTACGAGATCTTCACCGAGTTCCTCGGTCTGATGACGGTCCTCGGCATCGTGACCCTGATCGTGATCCGCCAGCTCAGCAGGCCGGGCAACGCGGGCCGCAAGTCCCGCTTCGCGGGCTCGAAGACCGGCCAGGCGTACTTCGTCGAGGCCGTCATCCTCATCGTCGGCCTCTGCATCATGACGCTGCGCGGCCTGGAGGGTGCCCAGCACCACGTGACCAGCTGGGAGCCCGGCTTCTTCGCCTCGTACCCGCTGGTCGCCGCCTTCGACGGGCTGAGCATCGGCACGCTCCAGTACATCACCTACGCCGTCGCGGCACTCAAGATCGTCACGTCCTTCACCTGGATGATCACGGTCTCGCTCAACACCAACATGGGTGTCGCCTGGCACCGCTTCCTCGGCTTCCCGAACATCTGGTTCAAGCGGAACGCCGACGGCGCGGTCGCGCTCGGCGCGCTCCTGCCGATGACCTCGGGCGGCAAGGAGATCGACTTCGAGGACCCGGGCGAGGACGACGTCTTCGGTGTCTCCCAGGTCGAGCAGTTCTCCTGGAAGGGCATCCTCGACTTCTCCACGTGCACCGAGTGCGGTCGCTGCCAGTCGCAGTGCCCCGCCTGGAACACGGGCAAGCCGCTCTCCCCGAAGCTCCTGATCATGTCCCTGCGCGACCACGCGCACGCCAAGGCCCCGTACCTGCTGGCCGGCGGCGGCAAGGACATGGAGGGCAACGAGAAGGCCACCGAGGAGCAGCTCAAGGACGTTCCCGCGGCCGCCCTCGCGGAGGCCGAGCGCCCCCTCATCGGCACCGCCGAGGAGAACGGCGTCATCGACCCGGACGTGCTCTGGTCCTGCACCACCTGCGGTGCGTGCGTGGAGCAGTGCCCGGTCGACATCGAGCACATCGACCACATCGTCGACATGCGCCGCTACCAGGTGATGATCGAGTCCGCCTTCCCGTCCGAGGCGGGCACGATGCTCAAGAACCTGGAGAAGAAGGGCAACCCCTGGGGGCTCGCCAAGAAGCAGCGTGTCGAGTGGACCAAGGAGGTCGACTTCGAGGTCCCGATCGTCGGCAAGGACGTCGAGGACCTCAGCGAGATCGACTACCTGTACTGGGTCGGCTGCGCGGGCGCCCTCGAGGACCGGGCCAAGAAGACGACGAAGGCCTTCGCGGAGCTCCTCCACATCGCGGGCGTCAAGTTCGCGATCATGGGCGGCGACGAGAAGTGCACCGGTGACTCGGCCCGCCGCCTCGGCAACGAGCCGCTGTTCCAGCAGCTCGGCCAGGAGAACGTCGCGATGCTGAACATGGCGTTCGGCGAGGACGACGAGGACGACTCGACCAAGAAGGCGAAGTCGGCGAAGAAGATCGTCGCGACCTGCCCGCACTGCTTCAACACCATCGCGAACGAGTACCCGCAGCTCGGCGGCGAGTACGAGGTCATCCACCACACGCAGCTGCTCCAGCACCTGGTGGACGAGGGCAAGCTGATCCCGGTGACGCCGGTCGAGGGTCTGATCACGTACCACGACCCCTGCTACCTGGGCCGTCACAACAAGATCTACACGCCCCCGCGCGAGATCATCGCGAAGGTCCCGGGTCTGCGGAACGAGGAGATGCACCGCCACAAGGAGCGCGGCTTCTGCTGCGGCGCCGGTGGTGCCCGGATGTGGATGGAGGAGCGGATCGGCAAGCGCATCAACAACGAGCGCGTCGACGAAGCCCTCTCCCTCAACCCGGACATCGTCTCCACGGCCTGCCCGTTCTGCCTCGTCATGCTGACCGACTCGGTCAACGGCAAGAAGAACGACGGCAAGGCGAAGGAGTCGATCCAGGTGGTCGACGTCTCGCAGCTCCTCCTGGAGTCGGTGAAGACCCCCGCCGACCCGGCGGACGACACGGAGACGGCGGACCAGCCGGAACCCGAGCCGGTGAAGTAACACACGCTGTCGCGCGGCGGAAGCGGCCGGACCTGCCTCGGGGGCAGGACCGACCGCTTCCGCCGTTTCATGCATCATGTGGGTCGCACAGAACCCACAGAGACGTACGAGACGGATGAGGTGCCCCCGTGCGGATACGGATCGCAACGGCGAAGGCCGCGACGGCAGCACCGCTCGCGGCGGCCTGCGTCGGCATGCTCCTGCTGTCGGCCTGCTCGGGCCCCTCCGAGGCGCATGCCCCCTCCTCGGCGTCCGCCGCCCCGACGGGCAAGAACGGCGACGCCCCGCCCGAGGCCCTCGCCGGCCGGGCGGACACCCCGCGACTGCCCGTCCCACGCGGCGGCGGCAGCCGTACAGCCGACGACTTCAACGGGGACGGCCACCGGGACCTCGTCATCGACGACCTGGTGAAGGCACCCGAGGACAGCCACGGCGACGACGCCGGCATCGGCATCGTGTACGGCTCCGCCGGCCGCGCCCTCGAACCCGGCACCCGCCAGCTGCTGAGCGCCCGCACCCACGCGGCGAAGTTCGGTGACACCCTCCCCGCGGCGTTCGACGCCCAGACGGCGTGCGACCTCGACGAGGACGGCTTCACCGACCTGATCGTGGCCACGGATCCCCCGTACGACGGCATCGGCCGCCCTCCCGTGCCGCTGCAGGTCCTCTTCGGCTCGCCCGGAGGCCTGACCGGCAGGGCCGTCACCCTCCGCATCCCGGACACGGCCAGGTACGGCAACGAGTGGCCCGACCACCCCGTCTGCGGCGACTTCGACGGGGACGAGCACACCGACCTCGTCGTGACGGCGGGCGAGGGCAGGGTCAGCGACCTCCGCGGCCCCTTCACCCGCGCCGGTGCGCCGCGCCGTGCCGAGTCCCTCCCCGGCGGCGGACCGTACCTCTTCGCCCCCGCACCCAAGGCCGACACGAACGGCGACGGCTACGACGACCTCGTCCACTCCCCCAAGCCCCACGGGCCCGGCGAGGCGGCCAGGGGCACCCTGCTGCTCGGCACCCCGAACGGCCCGACCCGCCCCGGCGGCACGTACCGCTTCGAGGCCCCGCCGAACGGCATCCCGACGGCGCCCGTCCGCGGCTCCGGTTCGTCCACGCCCACGGAGACGGCACTGCTCCGCTACGCGGACTTCGACGGTGACAGGAAGCGGGACACCGTGGTCCGTACGCACCGGGGCGAGGAGGCGGACCTGATCGCCCTGTACCCGGCCACCACTCCCGACCACCCCGGGATCAGCTTCTCCACGGCCCTGTTCCTGCGCTGAGCCCCTGCGGCAGACCCCCCGGGGTTCCCCTAGGGGATGTCACAGGTAGGCCGCAATGGCACCCGTGTTCCCCTGGCCACCGCACCGCGCCCGTACGGACCAGGTACGTTCGATACGTGGCTGGATTCAGGATCGGACGCGGCCGGGACAACCGCACACCGCAACAACACCCGCAGCAGCAACAGCCGTACGGCACGCAGGCACCACCGCAGCCGTACGGCCGGCAGTCGTGGCCTCCGGCAGGCGGCAACGGCGCACCGTACGGCGGCGGGCACGGCGGCAACGGACACGGGCAGGGGGGCGGACACGGGCAGGGGGGCGGACACGTGCAGGGTGGCGGACACGGCGAACCCGAGTACTTCGGCGACCCGTACCACCAGCCACCCCAGCAGGACCCGTACGCCAACGCCCCTGGCCACACGCAGGCCTTCAGCATCAACGAGGACCCGTACGGCGACGGGAACACGTACGCAGCCGGCCAGGCCCCCGCCCAGCCCGCAGGCCCGCGCCTGCACTGGAAGCAGCTGCTGAGCGGTGTCGTGATGCGTCCGGGCCCGACGTTCTGGCAGATGCGCGACTACCCGGTCTGGGGCCCCGCGCTCGTCGTCACGTTCGTGTACGGCCTGCTCGCGCTCTTCGGCTTCGACCAGGCCCGCGACGAGGCGATCCACGCGGAGGTCTCCACGGCCGTCCCGTACGTCGTGATCACGGGCATCGGCTTCGTCATCGGCGGTCTGGTCCTCGGCGCGGTCACCCACACCCTGGCCCGCCAGCTCGGCGGCACGGGCTCCTGGCAGCCGACCGTGGGCCTGTCCATGCTGATCATGTCGATCACGGACGCCCCCCGCCTCGTCTTCGCCCTGTTCCTGGGCGGCGAGAACTCCCTGGTGCAGATCGTCGGCTGGCTGACCTGGCTGGCGGCCGGAGCGCTGTTCACCTCCATGGTGAGCAAGTCGCACGACCTGCCGTGGCCGAAGGCCCTGGGCGCCTCCGCGATCCAGCTGATCGCCCTGCTGTCGATCATCAAGCTCGGCACGATCTGACCCGGACGACACGCGGAAGGGCCCCGGTGCTCAGCACCGGGGCCCTTCCCACGTCCGCCCGCGGGTCTACGAGTCGAGAACCTGCCCGGTGCGGCGCACGACGGGCTTCTCGACACTCCACGGGAAGTTGATCCACTGATCGGTCTTCTTCCACACGTACTCGCATTTCACGAGCGACTGCGGCTTCTCGTAGATGACCGCGCTGCGCACCTCGGCCACATGGTCGATACAGAAGTCGCGCACCAGCTTCAGCGTCTTGCCCGTGTCCGCCACGTCGTCGGCGATGAGGACTTTCTTCCGCGTGAAATCGATGGCGTTCGGCACGGGCGCCAGCATGACGGGCATGTCCAGGGTCGTCCCGACCCCGGTGTAGAACTCCACGTTCACCAGGTGGATGTTCTTGCAGTCCAGCGCGTACGCCAGGCCACCCGCGACAAAGACCCCGCCGCGCGCGATGCTCAGCACGACATCCGGCTCGTACCCGTCGTCGGCAACCGCCTGCGCCAGCTCACGCACGGCGAGCCCGAAAGCCTCGTACGTCAGATTCTCCCGCGCCCCGTCAGCCACGCCGCATCACACCTGGGTCCGATGGAAGTTCATGTACGAACGCGATGCCGTCGGTCCCCGCTGCCCCTGGTAGCGCGACCCGTACCGCTCGGAACCGTAGGGGAACTCGGACGGCGAAGTCAGCCGGAACATGCACAGCTGCCCGATCTTCATCCCCGGCCAGAGCTTTATCGGCAGCGTCGCCAGATTCGAGAGCTCCAGGGTCACGTGCCCCGAAAACCCGGGGTCGATGAAGCCGGCCGTCGAATGCGTCACCAGCCCGAGGCGCCCCAGGGAGCTCTTCCCCTCCAGCCGCGACGCGAGATCGTCGGGGAGCGAGATGACCTCGTACGTCGACGCCAGTACGAATTCGCCCGGGTGAAGGATGAACGCCTCGTCACCCTCCGGCTCGACCGTACGCGTCAGGTCCACCTGCTCGACCGCTGGATCGATATGCGGATAGCGGTGGTTCTCGAACACCCGGAAGTAGCGGTCCAGCCGCACATCGATGCTCGAGGGCTGCACCATCGAAGCGTCGAACGGATCAATGCGAACCCGCCCTGCATCGATCTCGGCCCGGAGGTCCTTATCTGAGAGAAGCACGCACCGAGGATACGCAGAACGCGCGGGCCCGCCCCAACCGGACCGCCCCGCGCGCCTGCCCCACCGCTCCCCGCCGCCGCTACCGCTCCCCGAGCACCACAGGAACGGCCTGCCTCAACCGGGCGCAGCGCGGGCAGCGGATGAGCCGCCCGGGACCGATCCGGTCGGACCCGAGCTGCTGCATCGGGAACGACGAGGTAGCAAAAACGTGCCCTTCGGCACAGCGGACGACGGTGCGCTCCATCGACTCCATCAAGTCCCTTCCCCAACAAGCCTTGGACGAGACCGCCACATTAGGGGATGAACAGGACGCCACTCCAGGCGGCACTCCGCCCACCCACGCTACGCCCCCAACTCCCGCTCCCCGCACCCGCATCCCGGCGGCGAAACGCCGGACAGACCTCGCGGCGAACACGCCGGGGGCCTGCCATGAGGTAGAGTGTGCGGCGATGCACTGCCGATCATCGGCGCGCTTCGCGGGTGTAGTTTAATGGTAGAACATGAGCTTCCCAAGCTCAGAGCGCGAGTTCGATTCTCGTCACCCGCTCCATGAAAAAGCCCCAGGCCAGAGGCCGGGGCTTCTTTGTTGCCACAAGCCCGATCAGGCACCCCGAGCCCGCTCTGCACCCGACGTGCCCGCGCTTCCTCCAGCCGTCGCACCCCACGGGCATGTATGTCAACTATGATAGTTGCTATATGCTTCAGCGTATGGAGACGAAGACGTACACAACCATCGACCTGCGCAAGGGGATGGGCGAGATCCTGGACCGGACCCGGATCGCCGGCGAGGCCGCCGCCATTACCCGCAAGGGAAAGACGGTCGCCTACCTGGTGCCGACCGAATGGTTCGAGCAGATGGCCCGCGGGCACGAGTCGAACGAGGACCGACGCGAGGCGGCCTGACCCACCCTCCACACCAAGGAGCACCAACCATGCCCGCCCACGCACTCCACTTCGATGGGTACGAGGGGGAACCCCTGCGGTTGCCACCCATGCCCGAACACACGCCTCAAGCACTTCGGTTGGCGATTCAGGAACACACTCCGCACCTCCTCCCGGACTTTGAGGCGCACTGGAAGCGCGTCATCGGCGACGCCTTCAACATCACGCCCGTGCCCGCCTTCATGCGCCTGTGGTGGACGCAGTACGCCATCGCCCGGAATCCCGTCCTCGACTCGCACCTTCGCGACCTCGAAGCCCGCGCCGCCAAGTCCGAGGACCCCGAGGAGTCCATCCGGCTTCTGGAGGAGTACAGCCGCCTCCGGCACGAAGCCGCTGAAAGGAAGCCCGGGGAGTGATCGACGAACCACTCCGGCCGCCTTGGCAAATGGACTGGACGAAGCAGGCGCAGCACGACTTCCAGAACATGCCCGCCGAAGGCAGTGACCTGGTCATGAGTGCCCGTGCGGAACTGATCACCGCCGAAGACCCGTACTTCCGGGGGATCGACGCAGATTCCTCGCTCCCGCACTGGATGACCGTTCGACCTCTGGCCTCTACAAGCCCCGGCGGCCCCCACATCGTGGACCTGGCCGGCGGACGCGGCTGGCTCCTCTACACCTTCATGCGCCGGCACGCCGACCCACAGATCGTCGTCACCGAAGCCTTCTGGGCCTGACGTCTGCGCCACCGGAGCGTCTGCAGCACAGGTGGCTCCCGTTCCGTTTTCCGTCACCCGCTCCAGCACAGAACCTCAGACTGATGACCCGCGTCGACGTGCCCCATCCATGCCCAGCAGAGCGGACAACAGCGGTCAGATGCGGCTCTCAGAGGCACGGGCTCATCCACCTGGCCGCTACAAAACCACAGTTCAGACCCCCTCTGGCAGCCCAAGAACCGCAGATTCCCAAGCTCAGAGCGCGAGTTCGATTCTCGTCACCCGCTCCACAGCTCGAACCGAAAGCCCCAGGCCAACGGCCCGGGGCTTCTTTGTTGTCTCGACCGCGAGGCCAGGGTTTCCAACCCGAAGGCCGGTGCGCCAACTGTGCCTCTGCCCTGGACAAGCGTGACGAGTTGTCCGTTGCCCGCCTTCGCCTAGGTTCCTGCGGTCCAGTACTGGTGGAGCCGGCCACCGCGTCCTCTTTGGTCAGCTCGGCCACCATCTCCTCTGCGGAGGCCCACCCGGTGGACCAGCAAGTACACCGGGGCCGCGGGAAGCGCTTCCTTCAGCACCTCTGGCGCTCCCCGGTCCGGGGGCCGGCCGTCAAGCACGGTGGACCGGAATCCCCTTCGGGGAAGTCGAGTTGGTTGCGCAAGGTGTGACCCCACGTCCTCGTGTGCAGGATCCGCCCGTCATGCGTCGCCAGCTCGCGAGGCGGTTCGGCGCGGTCACAGTACCGAACCGCTGGATCCCGTTGAGGCGTACGACCCCGCGGTCACCGCATGCCCCGCACGTGGAAGGCAAAGCTCGCCGTATACGCGCTGGTCGGCGCCGGTCCGCGCGTCAGGCGGTCCGGCGGTTGCCCTGGTCGTCGCAGGGCAGGTCGGCGGCCGTGTGGCGAGCGAGGAAATCGCGGCTGGCCTGGCGCTCGGCCTCGGCGATCGCGGTGGGCCGGACGTCGATAATGCCACCGAAGGGCCGGTCGACGTCACGGATGATGCACAAAGTGGTAGTGAGGAGCGCGGTGATGACCGTGAGGGTGATGAGCTGCCCGCGGTTGTTGCGGCGGGGCAGGCAGACGCCCAACGCCATCACGGTGATCACCAGGGTCGCGAGCAGGAACCAGAGGATCGCGCTGGGGATGCTCGCGGTGGCCTGGGTGAGACGCTCCTCGCGTTCCGCCGAGCGATTGTTGTCCGCAGCCACCAGCATGCTGAAGACCGGCTTGCCCTCCACCTCACGAAAGACCCGCCGGAAATCCGTGGCCCAGACGCTGGGAGCCGCCGCGCCCTTGCCGTCGGACATCGCAGGCCACTCCTGGACGCGTACGGCACGGGTGTAGCAGACCGCGTCCGCCTGGATCTCGGCGCGCTGCGCCTCGGGCGCGTACTCTGCGGCCTCGACCATCTGGTCGACGGCCCGGGCCTCGCCTCGTGAGGCGACCTCGGCCTTGCCGTACGAACCGTTGGCGGTGACGAGGACGAACGCCAGCAGCAGCACGGTCAGCGTCAGCAGAGGACCGACCAGGTCCTTCACGGCCATGCCCGTGTCGTCGTCCTCGCTGAGGAGGCGTGGACGCAGGTAGCGGTTGGCGGCGAGGCCGGCGAGCAGGGCAAGTACGGCGACGACGATCACAAGGACCACGGACGGACACCTCCGGGTGGAAAGGGGAGAGCCCCGACGCATAGGGGGCACCGGAATCAGGTCCCACGCCACGTACTGCCCTGAACAGCGGAAACGTCACCTCGCCCTCGAACGAGCGACACCCTTTGCGCCGGAGAGCCCCTGCCCGAACCGCCGACGACGGCGCGACCTGAGTCGCCCCCTTGCTGAATGAACGGCATCTGAGCGGTTCAGCGCCCGGAGCACGCCTCATCATCAGGAGTCCCGGACCGGCCCATCCAGATCCGACGGGAGTCAAGCCAGGCGGAACTCAGGTGGAGCCGACGGCCGTGCCACAACGTGCCAGTAGGGGCGGTCAACCACGGTCACCAAGGCCGAGTCGAGGCACCCGGAGGGATGCCGTCGGCGCCCGTTCTCGCAGGTCAGGTTACCTGTCAGGCGCCAAGTGCCGGGTGATTCCCAAGCTCAGAGCGCGAGTTCGATTCTCGTCACCCGCTCCATGAAAGAGCCCCAGGTCAGGGACCTGGGGCTTCGTTGTTGTCTGGACCGGATCAGGCATCGCATGCCCGCTCCGTGCCTGACGCTCGATCAATGGAGCCGTGCACGGAACGCCGCTCCGTAAAGCTCGTCGAGACCGAGGAGCAGCACGCCGTCCTCGCCCTGTGCTCCGCGTGACATCTCACGTCGCAACGAGTCGCTGAAGCCGGCTGCGCTGAAGCAGGCCAGCTGACATCGACTGGTGTCCATGCCTCGTGCGGTGAGTACTTCCCGTGCCCGAGCCAGCCTCTCCAGGTGACTCAGCCCCATGACGGTGCCCCATTTCGCCTCTCCGAGCAGGTGGACCGCCTGCTTGCTGCCCCCGGACCCGGGTTCCACCACGGCTACGTCGATCTGCGTCTGCCGCCGCGCCACGGGGTCCGTCACCACGCCACCGCCAACCTCCCCCAGGGAGGAGCGGAGCAGGGCCCGGCCCGGCCCGAGGATGTACTCACGGCACACCGTCTCGAAGTGCGGTCCGGCCACCTGCGCCGCGAAGCGTTCCGCGGACTGCGCCCACACCTCTCGCGCCTGTCCGCTTTCCAGCCGTGCCCAGGCGGGCCGCATGACCGCCTCGTAGAAATTGATCAGCGGCTCGGTGATTCTGTACTGGGACTTCCCGGCCCGAAAGACGTCCGCTTCCCGCGCCAGGAGGTGACTGTCCTCCAGGACGTGAAGGGGGTGAGAGATGTCCACCGACTTACGGCCGATGTACCCCGCGATCCCTCCCCGGGTGGAATTCCCCTGGGCCACCGCGGCAAGGACCGAGTGGTACAAGGCCGTGTCCCGGATGTCCGCTTCCTCGGCAAGCAGGTACCGGGCTTCCCGGAAGAGAGGACTGAAGGGCGAGAGGACCGTACGGCAGATCCAGTCGTCGAACTCCTCCAGCCCGGTGGGGACGTCGTCCGCAAGGAACTGCCGACGGTACGCAGGTGTGCCTCCGACCACGGCATGGAGACGGGCAGCGAGCGCGGGGTCGTCAGCGACCCCCCAGAATTCAGCCGCCGCCCGGTACGCGAAGGGCCTTACGACAAGCTCCAGTTGAGCCCGCCCCCGCAAGGGTGCAGTACTCGCCAACAGTCCGCCCATGACGGACATCGCCGACCCGCACAGGAGAAGCCGCATCCGGCTCTGCTCAACCTGGAACCGGTCGACCTCCCGCTGGATTATCGACGGCAGCTCCGGAGCGGTCTTCGCCAAGTACGGAAATTCATCAATGACCACAAGTAGTGGCGCCTGAGAACTTCGCGGCGAGGCCAGCCCGAACAGGTAGGAGATCGCGTCGTCCCAGGTGGCAAAGGAGAAGGGAACCGGCGACCCCACATGATCGGCAAGAGCCGCAGCAAACTGGCGCAGGGATTCCGTCTCCGTCGCCGCCGTTGCTCCGAAATAGAAGCCCCCCTGCTGCTCGACCAGAGCGCGCAGCAAGTAGGTCTTGCCCATCCGCCGCCTGCCGCTGACGATCCCGAGCATGGCGTGCGGCAGCGGCCGGCTCACGAAGGCGGCGAGAGCGTCCCACTCGACGCTCCGGTCGAAGACATGGGTCGGCTTGGTCGGGCGCGTGGGACTGAACACGAGGCACTCCTTAGGAATGAACTCCTATGGACTGTACTCCTAAGTTTTGTCTTCTCGCACGGAGAGGTACATGCACACCGCCAGGCCCAGAGTCCCGACCCCGACGAAGGTCCCGCCCCCGGCCGCCAGTGAATCCGCCGCCCCCACCCTCAGCTCCCGGAAGACCGCGAACGCGACGACGGCACCGAGGGCGGCACACAGGCCGACTAACGCAAGCCAATGCCGCCTCATGCCCGAACTCTCACCACTCATGGAAGTACCTCTCCCTCAAAGTCGACCCGGCAGGAGGAGGACGCGGTGCGCCCGCCGGCGCACCGCCCACCCCGGGCACACCCGCCCGCTCGCCACACATCACTCAGTCCAGCGCGGCAACCGGTCGACCACCGCACCATGAGCCTAGAAGGTCTATCTAACACTCTCAAGTATTTATGCCGACCTCTCGCTGGTAATCTCGCCGCAACGGGTCGGCCCCCAGGGGAAGCGGCCGTGGGCCGACTGAACGGGAAGCTGACAGTGATCTCCAGCGAGCTCCTCTGCCGAGACCTGCGAGGGCTGATGGTGGGCCTGAGGAGTGATCTGCGGGAACGCGCGCAGGAGAGCGCCGCCGCCGCTGTCCTTGAGAGCGACTACGCACGTGCCAGGGAAGAACGGACGACGTCCGCGACCTGGGGCTCATGGAGGGACGAGCAGATCGGCCGAGCAGCTGCCTCCTGGCTCCTAGCCCTGACGATGACCAGGTTCTGCGAGGACAACGGAATGCTCGACGCTTCCGGTCTTCTGGCCGTTGAGGAACCGCAGGACGGTTCGCCCCTCTCGGATGAACGTTCCCGGGAGGCTGTGTTCGACGTGCTCGCCCGGGTTCGCTCTCTGCCCGTCATGGGGCAGGTGCTCAGCCCACACAGCAACCCCATGTGGAAGATCACGCCCAGCAGTCGGGTTCTTCGAACGCTCCGGACGTTCTGGCTCCGCAGGTCCCCTGACGGCTCCCTTGAGCACGACTTCACGGATGCGGCGCGCGACACAGGATTCCTGCGGGACCTTTACTACGCCCTCGACGAGCAGGCAACGAAGTCGTACGGACTGGTCGCGACGCCGGACTTCGTGGCCGACATGATCCTTGATCTCACAGTCGAACCGGCGGTCGCGGAGTCCGGTCTGCCAGGGTTCCGGGCCGTCGACCCCGCCTGCGGATCAGGCACCTTCCTGCTGGGCCTCTTCAGCCGTCTCTTCCGACTGTGGACCGACGCCGAGCCCGGCATGAGCCCCTGGCAGCGGGCTGCCCGAGCACTGCGGTCCGTCCACGGCGTGGACATCAACCCGTGTGCGGTGAGCATCGCGCGCTTCCGCCTGCTAGTAGCGGCCATGAACGCCACCGGTGAACGACGTCTGAGCGCGGTCCCCGACGTACCCGTGGTCGTTGCGGTGGGGGACTCCCTGCTCCGTGGTCGGGGGGCTCCGCATGTGGGGGAACTCGCACTGGAGGAACCCTCCGCGATGCCCCCGAGGGGGGAGTTCTCCGACTACTCGCGCCGGCACGACCTGCTCGGCCGCGCTTCCTATCACGCTGTGGTGTCGAATCCCTCGTACCTCACGGTCAAGGACAAGTCGCTCTCCACTGTGTACCACGATGCCTACGTGAGTTGCAGAGGCAAGTACGCCCTCACCGCGCCCTTCATCGAGCGGGCCTTCGGACTCGCGGCGGAAGGCAGGAACAGCGGGTACGTGGGTCTACTGACGGCCAACTCCTTCATGAAACGAGAGTTCGGCCGCCCCCTCATCGAGCAGGTGTTGTCGAGAGTCGAAGTCTCCCGGATCATCGACACCTCTGGCGCCTATATTCCCGGGCACGGCACACCGACCGTCGTGCTCACCGGGCGCAATCACGAACCGGACCCGCAGCAGCCTGTGTACTTGGTGGTCGGCAAGGAGGGAGAGCCCGCGGTTCCGATGTCGGCGCGCGACGGCCTCGTATGGAAATCTCTGCGCGCCATGTCAGACAGGTCCGTTGCCGCCGAAGATCGCTGGGCCCAGTCCTTCTTCCAGCAGCGAAGCGAGCTGACCCATTTTCCCTGGAGCCTGACAGACCCGACCAGTGGAGATTTGCTGCGTCGAATGGAGCAGGGGGAACGGCTCGGTGAACGCGTTGCCCGGATCGGCTATCAAGCCGCTACGGGCTCCGATGACATCTTCTGCGCTCCGCGCCAGTCGTTCCAACGATCCCGGGCCGAGCAGGGAGCCTGTGTGCAGGTCCTGACCGGGTCCGGCATTCGCGACTGGTCCGTACGCAGCGAATACGCGGCGTTCTTCCCCCGCGCGTGGGATGAGAACTCCGACCGGCCCAAGGCCGTTGATCTGTCGCATTTCCCCGGTCATCACCGACGTCTGCGACCCTATTGGCCGGTGCTGGTCGAGCGCCCCGGCATCAAGGACTCCACCGCGCCCTGGTACGACTGGCACCAGGTCGCCTCGAACCGAAACGTACATTCTTGGTCGATCGCCTTCCCCTGGGTAGCGACCCACCCTCATTTCAGTCTGCTCAGAGAGCCTCTGGTCCCGCTGAACTCGGCGCCCGTACTGAAGCTTTCGCCCGCATCTTCGGAAGTCGACCACCTCCGATTGCTCGGTGTGCTCAACAGCTCGGCTGCTTGCTTTTGGCTCAAGCAAATGAGCCAAAGCAAGGGAGAGTCGAGAATCGGCCAGCTCCGGGGCGGCGAGGTGTGGGAAAAGATCTTTGAGTTCACCTCGACGCGTCTGCGCGACCTGCCTCTGCCCGCTCACCTCCCCCTCGAACGGGCCGCGTCGCTCGATGCGATGGCGACCAGCCTCACAGAGCTGACATCATCGATCGCCGATACGCGCATACCCCTCGACCAAGAATTCCTCGACTCCGCCGAATACCGCTGGGCCTCGACCCGTTCTCGGATGGTGGCCGTACAGGAGGAGCTCGACTGGCAGGTGTACAAGGCGTACGGATTGCTCCCCGACGACTGCGAATTGGCCTCTCCGCTGGATGGACCACCGCCGCTCATGGTGGGCGAGCGAGCGTTCGAGATCGTTCTGGCCCGTAAGGCCCAAGAGGGCCTGGTGTCCACGACGTGGTTCGACCGTCACGGAGCGATTCCCATCACGGAAGTCCCCAAGCGTTGGCCGCCCGCGTATCGGGACCTCGTACAAGCCCGCATCGAAGCCATCGAACAGCACGCTTCCCTGGGGCTATTGGAACAACCGGAGCACAAACGCCGTTGGTGGACTCCCGGTTGGCACCAACTCCTCCAAGCCGGACTGCGGGGTCGGATGCTCGATCGTTGCGAGGGGTCAGACCTATGGTTCGAGACGAAGGACGGAGTACGCCGCCCAGTCGCCCGCACCGTGGATCAGTTGGCCAAGTTGCTAGCAGACGATACGGAGTTCGTCATGCTCGCAGCACGTTACTCACCCGGTACGCGGGTTTTGGACGTACTGCAGGGCCTGCTCAGTGACACACACGTGCCTGCGGCGCCTCCCCTGCGGTACAAGGAGTCCGGCCTGGTGAAGCGGAGCGGCTGGGAAACTGCGTGGGAGCGCCAATGGGCGTCGGGACAGGGACAAGACGGGACAGCCGACCGGCAGGAACAGATCGACGACACCCTCGTCGTACCGCCTCGCTACACGTCTGCGGACTTCGTCAAACCCTCCTACTGGCAACAACGCGGCAAGTACGACGTACCCAATGAACGTTTCACGTCCTACCTACCGACCTCCTCCACTCTGTCCTCGACCACAGTCCTGGGGTGGGCGGGATGGGACGCCCATGAAACCGCCCGAGTGCTGCTCGATCTGGTCGAATCCGGCGCACATGCCGATGCCGGTGGATTCGAATCAGTGTTTCCGCTTCTCACAGCTCTACAAGATGTCTTGCGCCGAGTACAGCGGACCGAACCAGACCTCGGCCCCACCGAGCCATCGGGATCCTCCCAGGAGTACGAAGAAGCCTTCCGTCGACACGTGGTACGCCTCGGAACCTCGCAAGCAGAGATCACCGGCTGGAGGCCCCCCGCTCCAAGAAGGGGACGACCGCGAAGAGAATCGTGACGACGAGGCCACGTTTCGGGCATACGGGGGGCAGTCGGCACTCGCCCTGCGTCGGACTGGCTGTCGGTGAACGCGGCGCCGTGGAGGACGACATCGCTTCACCGGCTGCGTCTACGGCGAGGAACGGTCAACCCGTGCGGCTCAGGCTCGAAGTCACCGAGGCAGGCAGAAGGAAAGTTGCGCGTCCGTTGCCCGTTGCCTCCTGGCCCTCCACTCAGAGGCCCGTGCCACAACGTGCCAGTAGAGGCGGTAAACAGGGTAATCAGAGGGCTCACCGAAGCTGTACAGGCGTCGCGCACCAGATCCGCACCAGAAGGCTTGTCCTTGGCCTTCGCACGGGCGGCGCGCACGAGGTCGTCCAGGCCGCCGGCTAGCTCCTGTTGTCGCTCAAGGACGGATCGCTGGTAGACCATCGCGTCCTTGAGGGTGGCCCCGGATCGGGTGGCAGCCCCTTCGACCCCTTCTCCACCCACTAGGGCCTGTCCGATGGGTCATATGAGCTGATCAGGGACGTGGCCTACTGTTCGCTGAACGAAGGGGGCCGCATGGCACGCGATACAGCTGAAACAGAGGCGGGGATGAAGGGGATCACGTTTCCTGCCTGGCACGGAAAGCACTACGTGACGCTGGCTGAGCTACTGGTTCGCCTCGGCAGCTTCGGCCTGGACCTGACCTGGCGCGTCGAGTTCGACGAGATCGTCGATCCCCGCTGTGTCGAGATGGAGAGACGGTCCGCCGACGCAGGCATGAACACGTTGACCCTGTTGTCGCTGACGACCCCCTTCCTCCAGTTGATCGACGCCGAGGCACGTGGTTTCGCCGAGGACAAGCTGGTGCTCGTTCTGACCGAATTCGACAGTTCTTCCTGGGACGTCAGGGCTGTCGACGAGCGCGTACTCAGCGAACTGCGCCACTATTACCCGGGCGCCAAGGACCTCTGAACGGGCGCTTCACTCCGGACGCAGCCATAGGCGGATCGCCGCCACGGTAACCGTTCCGTGGAAGACGTACGCCCGCTTGTCGAAGCGCGTGGCGACGGCTCGGAAGTTCTTGAGCCGGTTGAGTCCGCTCGACTTCGTTGCGGCGGCGGTAGACCGCCTTGTCGAACCCGGTCGGCCGGCCGCCTTGGCTGCCGCGGCGCCGACGGTTGGCCCGCTGGTCTCTCGGCTCGGGGATCGTGTGCTTGATCTGACGTCTGCG
Source organism: Streptomyces sp. NBC_00887 (assembly GCF_045207585.1). Classification (NCBI taxonomy): domain Bacteria; kingdom Bacillati; phylum Actinomycetota; class Actinomycetes; order Kitasatosporales; family Streptomycetaceae; genus Streptomyces; species Streptomyces sp. NBC_00887. The sequence continues at coordinate 6,063,702 of NZ_CP108788.1, read as the reverse complement.
CAGGTGACGCCGGTTGCGGCGTGACGAGTACGCCTTATCGCCTCCGACATGGTCGGGCCGGGTTCGCGGTCGTCAACCAGCCTGCCGGGGCACGCGGATCTCTTCCAAGACGGGAATCATCTGCGGTCCGTCCCCCCACTGGCCGGGCGTGATGACAAACGCGAGCGGGCGACACCCGCCTTCCCCGCCAAGGTGGATCTTGCTTGTGAGCCCGCCTCGCGAGCGCCCCAGGGCCTCATCGGGACGATGACGCTCCGGGCTCCTGCACCGACCCGGGATCTTCGGGGCACGGGTGGAGGCGCCAGCCGCGTGCTGATGAGCGCGGCAGGTCGTGGAATCGACGCTGACCATGCGCCAGTCGATCCGGCCCTCGGCATCGGCGTCCGCCTGGACGGCCCGCAGGATTCTCTCCCACGTGCCGTCCGCCGACCACCTGCGATGACGGTCGTGGACCGTCTTCCAACTACCGAAGCAAGGAGGCAGGTCCCGCCAGGGGAGGCCGGTCCGCTGCCGGAACAGAATCCCGTTAATTACCCGACGGTGGCCTTGCCAGCGTCCACCCCGCCCGTGATTCGCCGGCAAGTGCGGCTCCAGCCGAGCCCACTCTTCATCCGAAAGATCTCCGCGCCCCCATGTCCCACGGAACGAGTGCCCAGCAGGAGCGTCACACGACCCATCGGACAGTCCCTGGTCCAGGTGACGTCGAAGGTTAGTGCGGAGAAAGGTGGATAAGAGCAACGCCTGCTTGCCCGCATCAGATTTGGCCGCCAGATTTCGGCAAGACACCAGGGCCACCTCGGGCATATCTAGGCGGTTCTCAGGAAGCAGGAACGGTCGACACATAAGTAGTGTTCGTGTTGCCGGAGTTCGGAGGCGGACTATCCGGCGACGGAGCGTTCCGGGCCACGTGCGGCAAATCGCTTTCTTCAGCCTCGGGGCGGCCTCGATGAACTGGAGACGAAGGCCCCGGGCTGCATGACGGGTTAAGCGATCAGACGGATGAGCAGGGAAGCCAAGCACGAGCTTCCCCCACCTGCCAACCCAACGTTAGGCAAGGCGCACCTGGTTCAACCACGGTGCTGGCTCCTTAACCTGCGGCACCTTGCTCAAACCCGAGCGCAACCAGCCTCCCGCACGGCATCATCCTGCTATGGCAGCTACCCCCAACCAGCAGACCGACCTCCGCAAGGTGTTCTACCAATGCAGGCTCGGCCGCGATGACCTTGAGCGCATGTTCAACATGGCGTGTGAAGGAATCGATTCGCCAACCATAGAAGTTTCGACGGTCTCCGGGAGCACAAGGTTCTGGGAGACAACGATCTCCAGCCTCGTCACTACGGTTCAATCTCAATCGACAGAATCTGGCGACGACTGGACGAACCTAGAACTGAAAGCAGAGAGCCCAGGAAGGGAGAGGACTGTCTCGATAAAAATCGCCACCGACAGAACCGAGTACGACGTATCTGGATCTGATGCCGTCTGGGCCTACGGCCAGTCGGCGAGGATCGAAAATTTTCTCACCCGGAGAGGGGCGGTTAAAAAGTCGCCTAAGTATGAAGCCAAGATCTCATTTGGTTTCATTTTCGTTTTTCTGATAATTGGCACTTTCTTCGTAATAGCCGAGTCCGGCCCAGATACGGTTTCCGAGTGCCTTGATAAAGCGAAAAGGGTTCAGGAAGATGCGCCGCTCGTCAATGCAATATTCGCCACCCTAATGACGCTGGGTCTTGCGGGAGCCATAATTCCCCTTTTGAAACGGAGGGCGCTGCGGGCGCGCCTGCAAGTAAGCTCCAATATTTCATCCGGAGGATGGTGGCACCACCTATCTGCCGCCGAGAAGATCGCAGCAATCGGCATCCCTATTGCTGTCGCCGCCGCAGCCGGTGCTGTAATGTCAGGGTTCAGCGACGTGTTCGGAAAATAAAATAGGGGCCCCGAAGGGCCCCTACCCCCGGCCGCGATTAACTCTTGATCTTTACAATCATGAGAATGATTGTAAAGATCAGAAGAGAAATCGGTTCCATTGTGGACTCCCTCAATTCATGCCCCTCGGGGCGGTGTATGCAGGGAGCCCGCGCTGTTGCCAGTGGGAAGATTATGCCCCAGGTAGGCGCGAACCGTCTCTGTTCTGCGGCAAGAAGGCCGCGAGATTCAAGCCAACCTGCCGATACTTTCCGGCTCGCTTCTGTACTCCAGTTCCGCAACGCTCTGGCGAACGCCCCGGGTCGGCCGAGCCTGCTGCGCACAGGAGGGACGTCACACATGCCGCCGCTGCGCCACAAGCCCCCGGCATCAAGCAACCTTGACTGTCGAGGCCGGATGCGGAGACCCGAGCCAACCGTGCATACTCCAGTATGCTTAGCTCATGTCCTCAACGACTCGCATCACCGTCACGCTCCCCAGCGACCAGGTGGCGGAGCTCCGCAAGCTCACGGACAACGTCTCCGGCTACGTGGCCGAAGCCGTAGCCCGCCAGATCCGACACCAGCTCTTGGGCGACGATCTCCGCCGCCATGAAGAGGAGCACGGTCCCTTCAGCTCCGAGGAGCTCGCCGAGGCCCGCTCGAAGATCTTCGGCGGCGATGGCTCCGCCAAGAGCGCGGACGCCGCGTGAGCGAGCGCATCGAGACCGTCGTCCTGGACTCGGAAGGACTGTCCGCGTGGGTCGCGCAGGACCGCAAGCTCCTCGCCATGCTGCAGGTCTTCCACGACATGGGAACCGACCTGTTGATCGGGGCCAACACCATCGTGGAAGTCACCCACTCCCGCACGAACATGCCTCGCCTAAACTGGGCCCTGTCCCGTGTCAAGGTGGAGCCGGTCACCGAACATGCGGCGAAAGCGGCAGCGGAACTCCTCAAAGCCGCTGGACTGCATGGACACAGGTACGCCATCGACGCCACAGTCGCCGAGGTAGCACTGCGCCAACCGAAACCGGTTGCCCTCCTGACCTCCGACAGCGACGACATGACCAAACTCTGCGGAAACCAGGTCCGCATCATCCCCCTTTGACCGGTCGGCCCATCCGGAGCACTCGCCTTGGCTGGACCGTTGCGCTTTCGGCCCTCGTGCCCCATCCGTACCCAGCAGAGCGGACAACAGCGGTCAGGTACGGCTTCCACAGACCGCGACCATCCACCCCGACCGACGCAAAAGCGCAGCAGGGCCTCTCCTGCGGCCCAAGAACCGCTGATTCCCAAGCTCAGAGCGCGAGTTCGATTCTCGTCACCCGCTCCATGGAAAAGCCCCAGACCAGCGGCCGGGGGCTTCTTTGTCGTCCGGACCAGCTCAGGGGTCGCGCACCAGATTCACACCAGAAGGCTTTTCGTCGGCCTTCGCGCGGCGGTGCGCACGAGGGTGACCAGGCCGCCGGCAAACCGTGTTCCGCGAGATGGCACCGACCAGTCGGGCGCGACTGATCTCGCGAGGACCGCGGAACGCAAGCCATCTCGCAGCGGCCGTGGCGACCCTGCCTGACCGATCCGGCCAGAGCTACGGACCGGCAAGCGGCCCAGGGCTTCCTTGCTGTCTGGACCGTTCAGGGGTGCCGCGCCCTCGGCTTGACCTGAGTCGGTCGCCGTACAGGGCTGGTCCGCAGGGCTCCTCGGCGCGCCGAGGATGGCGGCGCGAGGTCGCGGAGCGCCCGTTCACCCCACGGACGGTGAGTCCACCGCTTCGGCGGCGCGGCGGTGTTCGGCGTTGATGCGCTGGGCTTCTTCGAGCTGGTCTTCGAGGATGACGATGCGGCAGGCGGCCTCGATGGGGGTGCCCTGGTCGACGAGTTCCCGGGCTCGGGCGGCGATGCGCAGCTGGTATCGGGAGTAGCGGCGGTGGCCGCCCGCGGAGCGGAGCGGGGTGATCAGGCGGGCCTCTCCGATGGCGCGGAGGAAGCTCTGGGTGGTGCCGAGCATCTCAGCGGCCCGGCCCATGGTGTAGGCGGGGTAGTCGTCGTCATCGAGACGACCGAACAAGTCGCCTGCTGTCATCGCACCTCTCTGTGGAACCAGTGGAGGGGCCCTGGTGCCGTACTGGCACCAGGGCCCCGAAGGAACTGCTACACCATCTGCCGGCCCTGATACTGCGCCGGCCCTCTGTTTCCGCAGACCCGACCGAGATGCTGTCGGGAACGCGGGGATCGCGGTTGCTTGACCGGAGACCACCTCACTATCGATGTCCTGCGGTACCCGGGCCCAGTCACTCCGCCCGGGCGATCCTGATGGCGCCTGGCTCCTCCGTTCTTTCCCTCTGGATGAACTACTTATCGAACGAGACCTGCGTACTGCTGGTACTGCGAACTGCTCGCGGCCTCGAACACAGCCGCTCTTCGACAGCCAGCCCCGTCGCCCGTCCTGCATCTGCTCCGGCTTGGAACCCCACTGCCGAACCTCCCGGCACGCGCGTCCGCAGCCGACGCCTTCACCGAGGTGCTGCTCACTGATTCACTGCTGTGTGCTGCGCACTGCAACTGCGGTACTACTCACGGCGGCCCCTGATCACTGCGGGCCCCCCGGTCCGGTCGTCAGTCCCGTCGCCGTCCTGCAACAACCCTGGCTTCGAAACTCCACCACCGCACCGTCCTGCGCACTGCAACTACCTGTACTGCCTGGCAGTTCATCTCTGCCGGGCCTTGCTCGATCTCGGCTACGAGAGAAACCATAACCACCCCACCACCCAATGTCTACTCCCGCCGCCATAGATTTCCATGCACTAGGCAGAGAGATAGTCAGCCTCGACTACCGAGGGGTACGGGCGCACCATCCCAGCCGAGGACACGTACTCCGACCAGCGCCTCTGTCGGCGACCTCCAGCTGTCTCTCGGGGTCGGGGTGCTGGTGGATCAGCGCCTCGCGGTCAGCCTCGCGCGTCTCGTGCGGAGCGCCGCCGCCCGGGACCGCGCCTGGAGGCGCTCAGCCGCGGGGTGGCATAGCGTTTCCCTGACGGGCCGGGGCCGACGGTGGTGGTGACACGGAACGGCGGATTCAGCGGTGGAGCAGCACGAGATCAGGGCTTCCCGTCAGGCAGATGACGGATGGTGGTCGGGCCGTCTGCATGAGCTCTGGCGTGTTGCCGACACGGCGCAGGATGTGACAGGGCTGGCCGATTCCCTCTACGGCATGCTGCTCCGCATGCCCGGTGTGCTGGCCGTCGTGGGCACCCGCTGGAGCGGCGGGCTGCTGCACTACATGCGTAGCGTCACTCCGGCGGAGACGACGCCATCGCTCGTGGAACTCGAACAGGACTTCGGCGAATCGGGTGCTGCCGGGGCCCCGGACGGCGATCCGACCGTCACGGTTCACGGGGTGTCGAGGCTCGACGCCGCCATGCCGCACGTCCGGGTTCTGGCCGCAGCGGGCGCGCGGAGCGTGGCCGAGTGTGCCGTGCCGCTGGGGCAGGACGGCTGGGCGTCGTTCATGGTCGGCACCGCGGACTCGGACGCAGTCGATGCGACGCTGCGGACCCGGCTGAAGCAGGTGGCCGAGGTCGCCATGGTCTCGGACAGGCGCATCATGGCGCGACGCGACGGCGAGATGCGTCAGGTGAGTGACGCCTTCCTGGCGGAGGCGTCGTTGCAGATGGATTCGAGCCTTGATGTGGAGAGGACCGTGCGGCGGGTGGCCCGCACGGCTGTTCCCGCCGTCGCCGAGGGGTGCGCCCTGCATCTGTGCCTTCCCGAGGGACTGACACTCGTGTCCTACGCACATGTGGATGCGGGCGAACAGCAGTGGCTCGGCAGGGTTGCGGCCGAGGACCCCTGGCTGACGGATGTGCTGCAGCGCGTACTCGCCGGCGGCCAGGGGCTCGTACTGAAAGGTAACGGGCTGGAAGGGGGGCCCTTCGGGTCCGCCTCGTCCGGGGCGGGCGGTGCCGTGTATGCGCTCAGTGTGAATCCGCTCAAGGCTCGGGGCCGGGCCCTGGGCACCCTGACATTCCTCTACCACCAGGCGGTCATCGCCGAGGGGGCCTCGCGGTTCCTCGCGAATCTCGCCGACCGGGCCGCGCTGGCCATCGACAGCAGCGCCCTGTACGAACAGCGGCGACGCAACGTGGTCTCTCCAGAGGCATCTGCTCCCGAGCAGACTGCCGCAGATTCCGGGGCTCACGCTGAGTTCGGCGTACGAGGTCGGCGACGTCTCGCTCGATGTGGGCGGTGACTTCTACGACGCCGTCCCGAGTGCGCAGGGAGGTGTGACCCTCCTCATCGGTGACGTCTGCGGTCGCGGGGCGGAGGCGGCGGCACTCACGGGGCTGGCCCGCCATACCCTGCGCACTCTTCTCGAGGACGGCAGTACGCCCGAGCACGCGTTGGAACGGTTGAACCAGGCTCTGTCCAGGGAGGGCACGTCCCGTTTCGTGACAGCGCTCCTGGCGGTTCTGGTGCCCGACGAAGAGGGATTCTGTCTGCGCTATTGGAGTGCCGGCCATCCGGCACCGCTGATACGACGTGAGGACGGCACCGTGGAGGAGCTCCCGGCCCACGGGGATCTGCTGGGTGTGCTGGAGGACATCGAGTACGGATCCGGGTCGACGCACGTGGCACCGGGCGACACGCTGGTGATGTTCACCGACGGGGTGACCGAGGCGAGAGCGGCTGACGGGACGTTCTTCGAGTCACGTCTGCGGAACGCGGTGGCGCAGACGGGCGCCGGTGAGGCCCTGGGGTTCGCCGAGCGCCTGGCAGAGGCTGTCGTGGAATTCCGCGCGACGGGCGCCGACGACATCGCCGTGCTCGCCGCACGGGCGGAGGCGATCGGATGAGCGGGCCTGCCGGGGAGCACAGGATCGATCACGAGCTTGTCTGGGTGGTCGAGGACTCGGCGGAGGACGCCGAGGCCATTGCGCGGGCGCTCGGTCGCACCCACCCGGGTCTGACCCTGGAATTCACCGACCGGGGGACCGGATTCGTCGAGCGTTTGCTGGAAGCCGCACGCCGGCCGGGGCTCGTCCTCTTGGACCTGAACCTGCCTGGTCTCAGTGGAGGAGCGGTGCTGCGATCGATCCGCTCCTGGCCCGAACTGAACGACGTGGCGGTGGTGGCCTTCACGTCGTCCACCGGACCGGACGAGGTGGACACGACCTACGCGGCCGGCGCCGACAGTTACATCTACAAGCCGGTCAACTTCGAACTTTTCCGCACGGTGCTGAAGGGGGCGGTCGACTACTGGCAGAGAAGGGCTACGGGCGGGGACGAGGGCCCTGCCGCTCAGCCTCCCTCCTGACCCAGGGTGAAGAAGAAGGCCGTCCCGCGGCCCGGTTCGCTGTCGAGCCACAGCTCGCCGCCGTGCCGCTCGACGATCCGCTTGACGATCGCGAGCCCCACGCCGGTGCCGCCACCGTGCTCACCCTCCCCGTGCAGCCTGCGAAACAGCTCGAACACCTCGCGCTGCCGGTCGGACGGGATGCCGATGCCGTTGTCCCGGACCACGACAGTCTGCTGCGGGTGCCCTCCTGCCGGTGGGCGGAGCGTGTCGACCAGGACCTCGACCGTGCGATCGTCCCGGTGCGCAGCGTACTTGGCCGCATTCACCAGGAGGTTGACCAGGACTTCGTAGAGCCGGTTCTCGTCGGCGTACACCTCGGGCAGATCATTTCTGATGACCCGGACGTGGGCCTCGGCCAGGCGTTCCCCCGCCACGTCGAGTGCGGAGTCCAGCACCCGGTCCAGTGGAACACGCGTGCGATGCAGTCCGCCTCGGCCCAGCCGGGCGAAGTGCAGCAGCGAGTTGAGCAGGTCGTCCATCCGGCCGGCCAGTCGCCGCACGGTGAGCATCCGTCGCAAGGTGGTCGCATCGAGCTCCGCCGCGGCATCCTCGATGGCGAAGGTCGCGGCGTTGGAGATGCCTCGTAGCGGTTCCTTGAGGTCGTGAGCTGCCACATGGGCGAATGAGTCGAGGTCGGAGTTGGTGATGCGCAGCTGTTCGTTCAACGCTGCCAGTTCCGCCTCGTGCCGGAGTACGAGGCCTGTCAGCGTGCGCCAGAGTTCCTGCGCGGTGGCACGGTCGGTCGGCGTCCAGGGCAGGCTCTGTCCGCGTACCACCGCGCGGAAGACGGCACCTGAGCCGCGAGGGGTGAGCCGTTCACCTCGCGGTCCGACCTGGACGGGCCTCGAAGGGTCGGCGGCCCATTGGCGGGCGGTCGGACGGGCCCTGCGGAACCAGGCGAGGAAGTCACCCGCGTGGCTGAGCGTCACCATCAGAACCCCCGCAGGACCGCCTTCCGGCACGTCGACGGGACGGTCCGGTTCTTCGGAGAGGCGGTCCGTACTCCAGATCGTGCCGGGTGCCGGTCCTGCCGCGCGGGCCTGGAGGGTCTCCAGAAGAGCGGGCGGAACACTCATCCCGCTCATGACGCTGCGGCCGCCTCGGCAGAGCACTGCGCCATCGGCGTCCAGCAGTGTTCGGAGGGCGTCGTCACCTGCCAGCAGCGAGTCCTCCAGGTCAGACGTCACCCGGGAAATGATCTGACCAAGACGCTCCCGGGATGCGGTGAGCGCCTCGGCCTGCTCTCGTTCCTCGATGACGGCAAGCTGGAGGGAGAAGGCCACGCCGAAGAACTCACACGCTGCCCGCAGTTCCGGAGGGACGGTGACGGCGGCGTAACCATGACAGGCGATCAGCCCCCAGAGCTCGCCCTCCCGGAGGACGCTCACCGACATCGACGACTTCACACCGATGTTCCGCAGGTACTCCAGGTGGAAGCCGGACACCGTGCGCAGTACGGCGTCCGACAGATCCAGTGGCAGGCTCGAATCGGCTCGGAACGGAGGGTTCAGGCCCACACTGGCGTCGTCCACGTCGGCGATCGTCCGGATCCAGTTGTCGCGGTACAGCCGTCTCGCCTGGGGCGGGATGTCGCTGGCGGGGAACCACAGCCCCAGCCAGGGCTCGTGGCCGGCGGTGAGTTCCTCCGCAACCACCTCTCCTGGCCCGTTCTCGCCGTCGAAGCGGTAGGCGACCACCCGGTCGAAGCCGGTCAGCGCACGGATCTCATGGGCGGCCGCCTGGCAGCACTCAACCGCTGTCGTAGAGGACCGCAGACGCGTCAGAGCTCGCCGGACCCCCTGGTAGAAGTGTGCGAAGTGCGGCGCCGCGACGACGCGCGGCTCGCACTCCAGGACGAGGAGGGGCCCCTGCCGGTGCGCGGTCACGTCGAACATCCGAGGGACGCCCGCCACATCGATGGAGACAGGGAGAACCAGACTTGCCGCCGTGTGGTGAGCGCCGACCTCGAGCGCCTCGGCCCACTGCTCGGGGGACAGCACCCGCGTGATGGGACCCCCGACCAACTCCTCGGCCGCGATCCCCAGCAGACGACCGGTGTTCAGGGCTGCGGTGTCCACGGTGCCGGTAGCGGCATCCACCGCCAGCAGGGTGCCGTGGGACTGGATCCTGCCCAGCAGGTGGATGGGCTCCTGGATGCACTCGCCGAGGTCGAAGCCGATGGCCGCCGCGGCGTCGGTCTCCCGTCCCGGGTCCGGAAGGGACATCTCTTCTCCCACGTTCCGAGTTCCCGAGCCGGTCCGGTCGGCCGTCCGGCTCGCCGCGATCCTTCCACGGCGCCCTGCGGCGGCGAGGCTGCTACGGGCGCGTGTCGTCGCTTCCGGCGGCCACCGCCCGCCGCCGGGCCGGCCGCCACGACCAGCCCTTGGGAATCCGCACGGCTTCCGGTGCCCTTCGGGGCGGACAGCCGCGGTCGAGCCACGGTCCGCGGAGAACTCACGAGCCCGCCGCTGCAGCCCGAGGTGGCACGTGAGCGCGGCACGGCGGCGGGACGCGGGCCGCACCGCGCAAGGGTGCGAGAGGGCGGTGTCGAAGCAGACCGGCCCTGAATCCCCCACAAGAGGTCGCTCTCATCCGACAGACTGCGTGCCGGGCCTGCGGTCCGCCGGCAATGCGCAGGCCGGCGTACCACCGGGCAGACGGTCACGGTTGGTGGCGACGAGCCGGTAGAGACCGTGGGCGATCCAGCTCACCGGGGGCAGGGTCAGCAAGCCGCCCAGCCAGGCCCAGACACCACCGGCACGCAACGCAAGTTTGGCGACGGCCTGAGCGCCGCCGTACACGGTGCCGACCGGCGAGACGTACAGCAGCTCGCGTTCGGCTCGCTGCTGGGTGACGCCGAGAGCTTCCAGATCCGCGAACTGCCACGGCGTGACGGTGCAGTCCGGTCGCAATCGCCGTATGAGGTAGTTCACCGAGGTCGTGCAGAAGGCGCAGTCACCGTCGTAGACCAGGACAGATCGATTCGGCATGGACTCATCCTGTCTGAGCGAACTCAACTGCGCCGGGAGGCCGTCCCGCACCTGACAGGAGTCGGCTCGGTCGAGCCATGCGTCCCGCGAAACGTGGGGGAGGGGAGAATGCTCGCGTGGAACAGCAATGGCCGGAAGGGCCGAACGCCGACCCTGATGCGGCAGGAGATCGCTACAACGCGGACTTGCAGGCATCCCGGGCTAGGACGCGGAAGCTGTGTCGCGCAGAACTGCCCGTGGCCCACTCGGGCTTGGCGATCACGATCGTCGCAAGCGTCGTCGTGGGGGTGGCCTGTTCACCGGGAGCGGGGATGATCATCGCGGGATCCTTTGCGGCGCTGTTCGTCGTCGCCCTGGTCGTGGTCCTCGTCGCCGGTGGCGGCGGGTGGGGCGCCGTACGCGCCGCGTACAGGTTCACCTTCGGCTGGGCAGAATGGATGTAGCGGCGTGCGGCGTCCGTGCCCCCACCGACCTCACGTGATGTCGGTCCACGGGCCGGTGGTCTCGTCCTTGGGAATCCAGAGCAGGGGTTGCCCCGTGCGGCAGCGCTCGTCCGCTCCCTCTTCCCAAGGGAACCGCCCGGCTCTGTCCGGCCAGAACAGCTGCGTGACGGGCAGTGGCGGCCTCTGGTAGAAGTCGATGCCTGCGCCGAAGAAGTCCTGGTACCAGCTCGAATGCACGGGCCGGACGGCCACGTCGTAGCCGTTCAGCACGTCGCCCCTGCGCTGGTCGGGCTCGAGTGGGGCGCCGTCACGTATCGCTGCCCCGGCGGCGTTCACCACGCTCATCGCGGTCTGCGAAGGCAGACCGAACACGCTCACCTCGGGACTGCGCAGTGTGTGCCACAGACCGATGGAGTACCCCCAGTCGCCGGGAGCGTCATCGCCGGCCACGCCCATGACGTGCCACCCGAAGTCCACGACGCTCTTGGCGGTGCGGCTGTCGCGCTCCTCCGACACGGGGCCGCCCCATTCCGTCGGGGCGCAGAGGAGGCAGAAGCAGGTGACGTCGTCCATCCGAGGAGAGTAAACGCGCTCGGGCAGGGGCCTCCCGCCGGGGGCAACCGGCACTTCACGGCATCCGTCCCTGCCGGCCCGCGCAGGTCGCCCGGCGAGCCCGGCCCGGCGCCGCCCCGGAGTGGACCTGCGTGAGCCGAGGCGGGTATGTCCACGCGGAGTTGGAAGCACCTGATGGAAAGCCCTCAGCCCATCGGATGACCTGGTCCTGTCCGCTACTCTCACGGGAATTCCGCAGCTCGGGGTGGACGATGACTTCCTCTGCGAAGCGCGGACCGACTGACGAAGGCCCCACTCACCGCACGGGGAAGCCGAAGGAGTAGCCCTGCTGATTCAGCCAGGGCAGGATCTCGCGCAGAGCGGCAACGGTCTCCGAGCGTTCCCCTCCCGCGTCGTGGAAGAGGACGGTCGGCCCGTTGGTGATCTCGTTCTTGACGGTGGCGACCATGGCGTCCACACCGGGGTGCTCGAAGTCCTTGGTGTCGACGTTCCAGCCCAACGGGCGCATGCCCCGGGACGCGGCAAGCTGTCGGCTGTACGGGGTGAACGCGCCGCCCGGGGCCCGGTAGTACTGCGGGCGGACGCCCCCGGACGCCTTGGTGATCATGCGTTCGGCATCCAGGATCTGCTGGGACTGGTAGGCCTCGGACTTCTTGTCCATGGTGGTGTCGTGCGAGACGGTGTGGTTGCACAGCCGGTGCCCGTCCGCCACGACCGCCTTGACCAGGTCCGGGTGCGCCTGGGCCTGCGTGCCCACCATGCAGAACGTGGCCTTCACACCGCTGTCCTTGAGCAGTTGCAGCACCTGCGGCGTCCAGACCGGGTCCGGTCCGTCGTCGATGGTGATGTTGACGCCCCGGGCGCCGCGGTCCGACGCGTGCGCGATGTCCACCGCGACCGGCCGGACGTCCGGCACCGAGACACTCTCTTCCGGCTGACGCGCGCCGGTGGTGTCGGCCTGTGCGGTCCACACCGAAGTGGCAGCGGCCACCGCCGTCACCCCGAGCCCCGCCGCGAGAAGCCGGCCGTGCCATCCCCTCCCCTTGTGCTTCGCCATGTCCGCCCGCCCCTTTGTCGTCCCCGCCCTGCCGTGCACCCATGAAGACATACGAACGCCCGGGCGAGCCGCTCTGTTACCGAGCGAGGACGAATCCACAGAGGGCCGGCGACAAACACAGGAGTTCCGCGACAGACGAGGGACGCAACGGCCCGGCCGGGTGGGGGTGCCCGGCGGGCCGGCAGCCACGTCGAGCTCCAGGACCGGACGGACCGGTCGCCGGTGGGGGGGCGGGTCACCGACCGTCATCCGCGGTGCTTGAGACCCGTCACCCTGGTCCGGAGTCCCGTGCCGCACCGGGGCCTGCCGGTACCGGCAGGTTCTTCGTCCCCGGCTTTGCGGGATGCGCCGGACTCTTCTCGGCTTCCTTCGCCCCGCTCCTGTCCTGCTCGCCCTCCAACAACCGCGCGCAGTAGCCCGGTACGGCCTTCCGGCTGCCCGCCGCCTCCTCGAGCCGGGTCGTCGCCGCGTCCTCGGGCGCCTTGCCCCGCCCCTCCACTGCCGCCAGGTAGACACGGCAGTGCGCGGCGATGTCCCGCGCACTGCCCGGGCGTTCCCTCGAGGGCTGGTGCGATGCCGACGGGGAGGGTATCGCCGGACGCTGTGGTGCCCGCCCCCCGCTCCCGTCGCCGGCCGGCTCCTCGCCCGCGCCGGGTGGCGTGGGCGCGCTGTGCCCCGGCTCCGGCTCCGTGTCACCGCCGAACGGCGACGGGACGACCCCCGCCGCCACCGCGACCCCGCCCAGCGCCACAGCCGTGACAACACCCGCCAGCAGCACCTTCAGCGACCGTGGCCGGCGGCGCTCGTCGGCGGGCCGCCAGTCGTCCCGTCGGCGCCGCCATCGCAGCGGTGCCGTGTGCACGCCGTTCTCACGCGCCGTACGGAACGCACGGAGCGCCATCTCCTCGGCGGCCGGGCCGATGGCGCCGGGGCGGCCGGCCGCGTCGAGCAGCGCCTCCAGCTCAGGAGGCCGGGGATCTTCCCGTTCGGGGTTCATGTCTCATCCTTCAGCGTGCGCCGTGCCCCAGGCGTCACACCACCTGCTCCGGCCCTGGTGAGTTGCTCCGCCAGTCCCTTCAGTCCTCGGTACACCGCGGTGCGAACTGCCCCGGCGCGCTTGCCCAGCACCCGCGCGGTCGCCGGACCGTCGAGCCCGACGACCACGCGCAGCAGTACGGCCTCCGCCTGATCGCGCGGCAAGCTGCCGATCAGTCCGAGAGCCTGCTCCGTGGAGAGACTCTCGAGGGCAGCGGCGGCCGTGTCGTGTCGGCCCGGCATCTCCAGCATGTCCTGTTCCAGCAGTGAGGTGCGCGGTCGCCGTTTCTGCCTGCGCAGATGGTCCAGAGCGCGGTGACGGGCGATCGTCGCCGTCCACCCCCGGAAACCCGCCCCGTCGCCGCGGAAGCGGCCCAGGTCGCGCGAGATCTCCAGCCAGGCCTCGGACGCCACGTCCTCGGCGTCGTCGCCGACCAGCCCCCGGACATAGCCGATCAGGCCCGGCTGCACCAGCCGGTACGCGATCGCGAACCCTTCCTCGTCCCCCTGCTGAGCTCGCTCAACCGCAGCACCGAGCTCCGCGTCGTACGCCCCCACACTTTCCTCTCCGTACCGGCACCCCGTTGGACCTGCCCCCTCAATCTCTGCGCTGGGAGACGAAGAAGCGTCACTGAGGAAACGTCACCGCCCGCGGGTGGCACTCGGGTTGGCGGCCCTGCCTGTGACGTTTCACGGACGGGATGCGCTGGGTACGACAGACCGCCCATGTGGCGGGTTCCTACGAGGGAGCATCATGATGAGAAGCAACGCGCTGGTTCGCAGCGTTGCCCGCACGGCGACCGTACTCACCGCGGCTTTCGCACTGGCGGTGACGGTGGCCCCTCTCGCAGGCACGGCGCAGGCCCATGAAGCGGTGACGGGATCGCTCAGCTTCAGTGGCGAGCCGGGCGAGTACGTTTCCGGCGGACAGTCCTACGCCTACACCCCTGAGACGACGGAGATGTTCGACATCTCCGGGCCGACCTCCGAGTCCGCGGTGGGCGCGACGGTCGTCACGCCCGAGGGCGAGCGCTGGGCCCTGTCCATGTCCGCCCCGTACGGCCAGAAGCTGACCGCCGGCACCACCTATTCCAACGCCCTCAGTTGGCCCGAGGCCCAGCCGGAGGACCCCAAGCTGCAGTTCAGCGTGACCGACAGGTACTGCGAGAGCGGCACCGGCTCCTTCACCGTCTCGCACATCGTCTACGGTCCCCACGGCTACATCCGTGAGGTCGACGCCACCTTCGAGCGGTACTGCAGCGGATCCACCCTGCCCGTGCGCGGGGAACTCCACGCCCGGATGCCCGAGCCCCCCGCGGAACTCGCCATCGGCGTTCAGCTGGACACCACGGGCACCGTGGCCACCCGCACCGGTGAGATCACCGTCGGCGGCACGGCCACCTGCAACAAGCCGGCCCGCATCAGCATCAACGTCAGCGCCTACCAGACGCAGAAGCGCGCGACGGCGACCGGCTCCCACGAGGGCCTGATCGTTGTCTGCGAGCCCGGCGCCCCGGTTCCGTGGACCACGTCCTTCCCCAGCAACATCGACCCCACCGCCTCCTTCCAGCCCGGCGCCGCCGTGCTCCGGGGACTGGCCGGGGCGGACGACCGTGACTACCCGGTGAGCGTCTCCGCCTTCCAGAGCACCGACGTCACTCTCGTCAGGTCCTGACCCAGCGGCGGGCCCGGACCTGCCGGGCCCGCCCTGTCCGCCGAGGGCCGGAAACGGCCGGACGGTAATATCCGCGGATCTTCGTACGGGGGAGGAATCATGGCCGAGGGCAGCGGCACCGAAGGAACCGACAACAGCGCGGCAGCCTCTGACGGCGTGTGGGACGGACGGACCGCAGTCCAGTTGGCGTACGTGCCACAGGCTGCCGACACACTGGTCGGCCTGCGGGTCCGCGAGCGGATCAAGCGGACCGGCCTTGTCCTGCGGTGGGTGTTCCTCGCACTGTGGGCAGGGCAGTGGCTGCTCTCCCTTGTGGGCCGCGGGAACATCGACGTGGTCTCGACGGTTCTGTTCCTGTTCGTCCTGCTGGTCGTGTGGGGGTACCCGCGGCTGCAGGCCGCCCACGTGCAGCGGCTCGTCGGATGGCAGGGCGAGTACCGCGCCACCGTGTCCCCGGACGGGATCACCTGCCGCAACGACCACAGCACCCTGGTCCAGAAGTGGTCCCTCTTCCAGGGCTACCGGGAGACGGCCGGCCACTTCGTCCTGCTCAGCCGGGACCCCAACATCATGTGCCTGGACGTCCTGCCCAAGCGGGCCGTGCAGGAGGCCGGGGGCATCGACCGGCTGCGGGCCGTCCTGGACGAGCACACCACACGCGTGTGACACGGCCGACGGCCCCACGGATGCCGGCGCCGGTGAGCAGGTCGTTCCCCCTGACGGCCCACACCCGGTAGTTCTCTCCTGCCACGGGGGCGAGAGTGGCACTGGGCGTGCGCGACGGTGCGCCACCGGCTTCCGGCACCCCGTGGACAAGGGAGAGACGATGTCCCCCTCAGAATCGAAGCCCGCGGGGCCGTCGATCGCGGAAGCCACTCCCCGCCCCGGCTTCGCCGTCCTCACGCCGTGAGCCCGCGACACGGCGGCGCGTCATGACCCACCCGGGCACGCTCGTCTTGATCATGGCAGCTGCCGTCCTGGCACCCGTCCTCGTGCACGCCACGGGCAGGTGGATCCGCGTCCCCCTGGTGATCTTCGAGATCACCCTCGGCATCCTCATGGGCCCCGATGTCCTGGGCTGGGCCCACCCCGGCGACGTCGTCGACACACTCGCCGACCTCGGCCTGGCCATGCTGATCTTCCTCGCCGGGTACGAGATCGACTTCGCGGCGGTGCGCGGTGACACCCTGCGCCGTTCCCTGTGGTCCTGGCTGGTCTCTCTCGCCCTCGGCATCGCAGTGGCCGTCCTCATCAGCGGCGGTGACATCTTCGAGGCGTTCGTCATCGGCACCGCGCTCACCAGCACGGCGCTCGGCACCGTCCTGCCGATGCTGCGGGACAGGGGGGAACTGCGCGGCCGGTTCGGAACGGTCATGTCGGCGTTCGGGGCCGTCGGCGAGTTCGGCCCGGTCGTCGCCGTGGCGCTGCTGCTCAGCGGACGCCGGCCGGCCGAGTCGGCGGCCCTGCTGGCCGCGTTCGGGGCGATCACGGCCGGCGCGGTGTTCTGGGCGCTGCGTCCCAAGCCGGCCTGGTTCGCCCGGCTGACCGAACGGACCCTGCACAGCAGCGGCCAGTTCGCGGTCCGGTTCGTCATGCTGCTGCTCGCCTGCATGCTGGGCCTCGCCGAGGTCTTCGGCCTGGACGTGCTGCTGGGCGCCTTCGCGGCCGGCGTCCTCACCCGCCTCGTACTGCACCGTGCGGCACCCGGGAGCAGCGGGGAGGTCCTCGGCAAGGTGGAGGCGATGGGCTTCGGCTTCCTCGTACCCCTGTTCTACGTGGTCACCGGCATCGAGTTCGACCTCAACGCTCTGCTGCACGACCCGGAAGCGCTGCTGCTGGTGCCCGTCTTCCTGCTGCTGGTCCTGCTGGTGCGCGGCGGCCCGGTGTACGTGCTCGCCCCGAAGGATCTCGGCCGCACGGACCGGGTGGCCCTTTCGCTGTTCGCCTCGACGTGCCTGCCGCTGGTCGTCGCCATCACGACCATCGGCGTCGATCAGGACCTCCTCGGCTCGGACGAGGCGGCGTCGCTCGTCGGCGCCGGGATGTTCTCCGTACTCGTGCTTCCGCTGCTCGCGATGCGGATGCGGTCGAAGGCCGGCGGGACGGCACGGCCGGCGCCCGCGGCGGATACGGCCGACGACACGGAGGCGTGGTGAGGCACTCGTCGGGGATCAGGGGCGCTCGAAGAACTGGAGCACCCCTCCGACGGCGAAGCAGAGTGCTCCCGTGAGGGTGCCCCAGTTGGTGATGTCGACGTTCACGACGTCTCCCGTCGCGGGGCGGGTGAAGTCCGCCAGTGCCGCTGCCAGGAAGAGCACGGACCCGAGCTGGTTGACGGCGACGATCCACCAGCCGAGGTCGTGCGGTCGGACGCCCGGTCGGCCGTGGCAGATCTCGGCCAGGGCAAGGTGCCCCGAGAGGAGGAACAGGATGCACCCGACCATGTCAGGGGCCCAGACCAGCCTGTTCGCCTGCTGCACGGAAAGCCCCTGCAACAGGGAGCTCAGCAGGTTGATCCCGAACACGAGCGTCCCCGCGAACAGCAGGAAGGTGCTCAGCCAGTCGATCCGGCCGGGCTCGTAGCTCCACCATCTCCAGCGCCGTGCGGCAAGCGCCCCGGTTCCGCTGTCCTGACGGGGAGCGTTGACCGCCTGGAGAAGTGACACGTAGCCGCCCGCGTTGAAGAACAGGCCGCCGGCGAAGTAGATCCAGGCACTCGTCACGCCGCCCGTGCCGAACTGACCCACCGCGGCCCCGGAGGCGAACAGGCACCCACCGGCCGTGAACGCACCCGCCGCAACGGCGTTCAGCCTGCCCAGACGGGCGGCCGATGCGCTGTCCGTCCTACGGGAACGGGGCTTCGTCGACTCGCCTGCGGCCCGCACCGTGAGCAGGCCGCGCTTGCGTGCCGGTCGCGACTCCCAGACAGCGGTGCCCCCGTCGCTGAGGCGCCAGGTCAGCCGGGTCGTGAACGGCCCCGCGCCCTCGGCCTTCCGCTCGATTCGGCTCACCTGGCGACCCTAGCCCTTGGTGTGCGCTCATCCCGTGCGCGGCTCGAACCCTCAGGATCTCGACGCCCGACGCCTGACGTCTCCCCCGACCCCGCGCGACCCACCCGTGCGGGGCGCCCCGTGCCCACATCGCCGACCGGCATCCGGAGTTCGCCCGGGCGCCGGAGAAGCGGAGCGAGCCGAACGAGACCAGCTGGACGTACTTCCGCAAGCTCAACCCGCCGCGGTAGCCGCCGGGCTCCCCCACCGCGCGAGGCGCCCCGAGTGGTGCGGGCGCCCTCCGCGGGGCATCGCCGCCCGCCCCGAAAATCGGTGGAGCCGCGTCCCCGTGCGCCGATACCGTCCTTGCGCCCGCAGTCGCCCCGTCAAGGACGTGCCGTTGTACACCAAGTGAGACCCCCCGAGCGCTGATCCGTCGCGCGTCGCACCTGTGCGCCGTGCTCCTTTTCGCTGCGGTCCTCTCACTGAACCGGTGTACTTCTGTGTCCAGAACCTGGGTGGTTGCGCCCACCTGCCTGCCGATAGTCCTCCGCCGTTGCCACAGGTGCGCCTCCGGGCGCTTCCGGGCGGACGGCAGATTCCGCGTCAACGCGAACCACAAGCTCCTCGACGCCTGGCTCCTCGCCCTGTGCACGGAATGCGGGGACACCACCAAGCTCACTGTCCTGGAGCGGACGCACGTACGGTCCGTGCGCCCGGAGTTCCTGAACCTGCTGCACGACAACGACCCCGGCCTGGCGGCCGAACTGCTCCAGGACCCGGTCGTACGGCGCCGCAATCGCATCGCCCTCGACTGGGACGACGCCTGGCGCCTCGACAGCGGCGCGCCGCATCAGCCGGACCAGCCGGAGGGTGAGGGGATCGAGGTCTCGGTCCGCTTTGCGGCGCGGATACCCGTGCGGCCGGTGCGACTGATCGCCGAAGGCTTCGGCCTTTCGCGAGCCGAGGCCGGGAGACTGCTCACCGAGGGGAACCTCGTGTCGGCAGTCCGCCTGAGCGGCAAGCTCTCGGGCGACTTCACCTTCACGCTCAAGCGCTGAGCCCCGGGGGCCTGTCCGGCCGTACGCGACCCGCCGGACGGGCCCTACCGGTGTCCTTCACCCGCCAGGTCCCGGATCGTGGTCGGTGTTGGTGTATTCCAAGATCTCGGCCGAACCCGCCTCGAGGAAGTCCTGGGACGGCTCCATGAACGGCATCGCGCCTCTGAACAGAGGTAAAAGCATCCCTCCCGGCACGGACGAACCCGTTCGCGGTCAGCGCGGTGCGGTGTCGTC
Organism: Streptomyces sp. NBC_00887; assembly: GCF_045207585.1. NCBI lineage: Bacteria > Bacillati > Actinomycetota > Actinomycetes > Kitasatosporales > Streptomycetaceae > Streptomyces > Streptomyces sp. NBC_00887. Next base: position 6,044,385 of record NZ_CP108788.1, on the reverse strand, counting down.
GGCGGGGAACGCGGGGCCGTGGCCGGGCACGATCAGGTCGGCGGCGGCGAGCACCCGGAGCCGGGACGCCAGCAGCATGTCCTGGTCCGGGGCGACCGGGTCGTCCACCGGGCCGTTGGGGCGCCACCACAGGTCTCCGACGAAGGCCACGACACCCGAGTCCGTACCTGCCAGCAGGGTGATGTCCTCGCGGCTGTGACCCGGGGTGCGGATCAGCCTGAGCGAGGGGGTCAGTTCGTAACCCTCGGCGTCGCGGTCGGTCCACTGGTCGTCGAGGTAGATCGCCTTGTGGTCGTGGACGCGGGCCCGGCCGAAGAGGCCGACGTTCATGGTGTTGTCCGGGTGGTGGTGGCTGAGCACCACGTCGGTGATGTCGTCGGGCCCGATCCCCGACTCAGCGAGCGGCCCGAGGATCCGTTCACGGCCGGCCACCATGCCCGGGTCGACGATCACACGGAGTCCCCCGTCACTGATGTAGGAGACGGTGGCGGCCACCCCGGGTCCGGTGGAGAGGGTGTAGCCGGTGGTCAGGATCTCGTACGTGGCGCTGCGGCCGAGCGGTGCGTCTGTCATGGCCCCAAGTCTTCGTGGCAGCACCCTTCTTCACGAGTGGCCGTGCTGCCACTGATCGCGTGAATCGTGCCAGACTGCCCGCATGCCGCCCTTCGTGACCGTCGCCGCCTACGCCCCGCCCGGTGTCGGGATGCTCGGAGCCGGTATCGCCTCCGAAGTGTTCGACGCGCGGGGCCAGGACCTGCCGCGCTTCGACTTCGCCCTGTGCACCGACCTGCCCGGACGGATCCGCACCGATGTCGGGCTCCCGATCGTCGTCGAGCACGGCCTGGACCGGCTGGCCTCGGCCGACCTGGTGATCGCCCTTCCCTGGGCGGACTTCCGTACACCGCCGGGACCCGCTGTGCTCGATGCGCTGACCTCCGCACATGAGCGCGGCGCGCTCGTCGCCGGACACTGCGTCGGCGCTTTCGCACTCGCGGCGGCCGGGCTGCTCGACGGGCTTCGCGCCACCACCCACTGGCGGTTCACCGGCCTGCTGGCCGACCGCCACCCGGACGTCACCGTCGAGCCCGACGCCCTGTACATCGACGAGGGCCGGATCGTCACGGGGGCGGGAGCCGCCGCCGGTTTCGACCTGTGCCTGCACCTCCTGCGGCGGGAGTACGGCGCCACCACGGCCAACGCCATCGCCCGGGACCTGGTCCTGCCCTCCCACCGCGACGGCGGACAGGCCCAGTACCTGACCGCCCCCGCCCCGGAGGACTGCCACGACGACCGGCTCGCCGAGGTGCTCGCCTGGGCCCGCGAGCACCTCCACGAGTCGCTTCCGGTGGCGGAACTGGCCCGCAGGTGCCTGATGAGCAGACGCTCCTTCGCCCGCCGGTTCGCCGCCTCGACGGGCACCACCCCGCACGCCTGGCTCCTCGGCCTGCGGCTCAGCCGGGCCGAGGAGCTCCTGGAGACCACGGACCTCCCCGTCGAGGAGATCGCCCGCCTGGTCGGCTTCGGGAGCGCGGCCGTCCTGCGCTCACAGTTCGTGCGGCGCCGGGGAGTGCCGCCCCGCTCCTACCGCCGGTCCTTCACCCGCACGCCGTAGGCCGGAGGGCCTTCACGGGGCCGGGTGGACCGCCCATGTCGCCGGCGTCGGGAGCGCTCAGTGCTTCCGCGCCTCCTTCAAGGTGGACCGCAGGGCGAAGAAGGCGGGCTTGGGGGCGAGGTCGTCCGTCATGACCGTCGCGGAGCCCTCTCCCGCGAAGAACACCGGGACCCAGGAGTACTTGTCGGTGAAGCCCCAGATCGTGAAGGAGTTGCAGTCCTTCACGGCCAGGCACGCCGACAGGGCCTGCTGGTAGTAGTCGGCCTGCTGCTGCAGCTGTGCCTCGGTGGGCTCGCCGCCCTCCGGCAGGTCCATGCGCACGTCCAGCTCGGTGATGGCCGTCTCGAGGCCGAGCTCGTCGAACCGGCGCAGGCTCTCCTCGAGGCCGCCCGGGAAGCCGTAGCGCGTGCTCAGGTGCGCCTGCGAGGAGAAACCGTCCACGGGTACCCGCTGCTTGAGCAGGTCCTTGACGAGTGCGTAGTACGCGTCGCTCTTGGCGTTGACGTCCTCGACGCCGTAGTCGTTGAAGAAGAGCTTCGCCTCGGGGTCGGCCTCGTGCGCCCATCGGAAGGCGTCGGCGATGATGCCCGGACCGAGCTCGCGGATCCAGATGTTCTCCTCGGTGCGCAGCTTGCCCTCGCCGTCGAAGATCTCGTTCGCCACGTCCCACTGCTGGATCCGGCCCGCGTAGCGGCCGACGACGGTGGTGATGTGCTTGCGCAGGATGGCGCGCAGCTCCTTGTCGGAGAAGTCGCCCTCCTCGAGCCATGCCGGGTTCTGGCTGTGCCAGAGCAGCGTGTGCCCGCGCACGACCTGGTTGTTGCGGTCGGCGAAGTCGACGATGGCGTCGGCCATCCCGAAGTCGTAGCGGTTCTGCTCGGGGTGGATGTACTCCCACTTCATCTGGTTCTCGGGGGAGAGCGAGCTGAACTGCTGCCCCATGGCCTTCCGGTACTTCTTGTCCGAGGTGAAGGGGTCCGGGTAGTCCTGCTCGAGGTGGTGGCCGCCGCCTGCCACGGCGGTGCCCACGAAGAACCCGTCGGGAGCGGCCCTGCGCAGCGTGTCGGACGTGGCGTGGGAGTGGTGCGCGTCCCGGTGGCCGGAGGACGGGTCGGCCGTGGCCGTGCTCGCCGCCAGTGGCAGCGACAGGGCTGCGGTGGCGAGGGCGGCGGTGGCGAAGCGGAGGTATCTCATCGGAGGACTCTCATTCCGGTCGGCTTTTTCGAAAGTTTCGATAAAATTTACGAACAAGCGCTCACGGACGTTAGGAGCAATCGGCCAGGGCGTCAATACATTGCGGGGAACCTTCCGGCCGCCGGGCGTTCGCGGGACGGCCGCCGGCAGTTACTCGCGCATCGGCGGGGTCACCTGCGCGGAAGAGGCCGTAGGGTCGTCCGCATTCCGGCCGTACGGGCCGTCAACCCAAGCCTTCCGCAGGGCCGTTGACCGACACGGCCGCCGGGTCGGGACGGGAACGATGCGCTGGGGAGGCATGAAGGTCGCGGGCGGAGGCGGATCACGGTCGCACCGGGAGGGCGTGTGCTACTTCCACGCGGTGGAGGAAGGCCTGACGGGGGCGTCCGTCACGGACACGTATCCGGTGATCCCGCGATCCGGTCGAGAACATCCCGGACGTGGAGCACCGCCTCCTCGACGCCCAGCCGGGCGCCGTGGTCGAACGACTCCGTGAAGGCGGAGGCGCCCAGGGCGGCTCGTGCCGAGGACGTGATGCGGTCGACGTCGGCGCGTTCGGCGGGTGGGAGCGGCGCTCCCGCGCGGCGGCGGGCCGCCGCAGCGGCGCCGAGGAGTACGGCCGAGCAGTCGGCGGACTCCTCGCCGTGCAGGGCGGCCGCGCCCGCCAGCCCCTCCAGGGAGAGGGCGAGGGCGCGCGGCTCGGCGAGGGAACGGGCGGTGTCCAGGCCGCGCAGGTGGTGGACCGCGGCCCGGCGCGCGTCGCCCCGGAGCTCGGCGACGAACCCGAGCTCCGCGAGGACCAGGTGGTCGCCCGCCTCGGACGACACATCGGCGTAGCCGTCACGCAGGTGCAGCAGGTGCGCCTCGGCGGCATCGAGCTCGCCGGAGCGGCGCGCGCCGAGGGCCAGGCCCATCCCGGAGTGGATCTCGCCGTACGTGTAGCCCTGTTCGGCGGCGATGCGGCGAGCCTGTTCGTGCAGGTCGCGGGCCCGTTCCCAGTCGTGGGCGAGCAGTGCCAGCCGGCCCAGACCGGAGAGCCGCGCCGAGACCTCCGCCTCCAGTCCCAGCTCCCGTGCCATCCGTAGACCTTCGTGCTGGCGGCGCGCCGCGTCCTCGTACTCGCCCTTGATCTCGGCGAGCGAGGAAAGGGGCGACACGGTCTGCAACTCGCCCCAGCGGTCTCCCAGTTCGCGGAGGATCGTGGCACTGCGCAGCCCGTCGCGGCCGAGCCCGGCGAGGTCGCCGCGGACCAGCGCGAGTGTCGCCCGCAGGCCGAGCGCGGCCGCGGTGCCCCACCGGTCGCCCGCGTCGGTGAACAGAGTGAGGGCGCGGGTGTTCAGCTCGTCGCCACCGGCTGTGTCGCCCGCGCTGAACAGGCCGTACGCACACAGCCACAGCGCACGGGCGCGACGCTCGGGGTCCCCGATGGCGTCGGCACTCCCGGTGGCAGCGGCGCCACCTGTGCGGGTGGCGGCCTCATGATCGCCGGTGAGGAGCGCGAACGCGGTGTGGAGGAGCGCGAGTTCAGGGACCCCGGTGGTGGCCGCGGTCGGCTCGGGGACGGCGGCCAGGACGGACCGCAGGCTGCGGCGTGCTTCGGTGAGGCGGCCGCGCAGGAGCCACCACCAGGCCAGTGCGGTGGCGAGCCGCACCGCCTCGTCCGCCTCGCCCGCGCCGGCGCGGCGCACCGCCTCGCGGAGTGCCACGCGCAGGTTGCCGGCCTCGGCGTCCAGGCGGGCCAGCCAGGACCGCTGCCCCGCGCCGCGCAGCTGGGGTTCGGCGCGTTCGGCGAGCGCGAGGTGGTGGCGCAGATGGCGGTCGCGTACGGCGCCGAGGTCCTCCATCTCGTGCAGCCGCTCCGTCGCGTACGCGGCGACCGACTCCATGAGCCGGTAGCGGGGCCCCGTGGGCCCGTCCACCACGACGACGAGGGACCGGTCGACGAGCCGCGTGACGAGGTCGAGCACGTCGTCCCGGCCCACGCCGTCGCCCGCGCACACCGCTTCGGCGGCGTCCAGGTCGCAGCCGTCGCTGTGCACGGCGAGGCGGCGCAGGACGATGCGCTCGGGCGCGCTGAGCAGCTCCCAGCTCCAGTCGATCACCGCCCGCAGGGTCTGCTGACGCGCGGGGGCGCCGCGCTGCCCGGAGGTCAGGACCCGGAAACGGTCGCTCAGACGGGCCGCCAGTTCCCGTACGCCCAGGACGTGTACGCGGGTGGCGGCGAGTTCGAGGGCGAGCGGGATGCCGTCGAGCCGGCGGCAGATCCCGGCGACGGCCTCGCGCTCCGACGCGTCCGGTTCGCGCGGGAAGCCGGGCGCGGAAGCGGCGGCGCGCTCCATGAACAACTGGACGGCGTCCGCGGTCGGGAGGGGCTTGACCAGGAACACCGCCTCGCCCGCCAGGCCGAGCGGCTCCTGGCCGGTGGCCAGGACGCGCAGGCCTGGGGCGGTGCGCAGGAGGAGTTCGGCGAGTTCGGCTGCGGCGTCGACGACGTGCTCGCAGTTGTCCAGGACGAGCAGGGTGCGGCGGTCCCGGAGGGCGGCGGCCAGGCGGTGCGGCGGGGAGGGGGTGCCGGTGCCGGTGCCCGGCAGGGCGGAGGGGGCGTCGTCCCGGATGCCGAGGGTTGCGGCGACGACCTGGGCGAGGTCGGCGGGCGTGCCGGCGCGGACGCCGGCGAACTCGACGAGCCAGATCCCGTCGGGGAGTTCACCGGCCTGTGCGCTGTCCCGTTCGGCGGTGGCGGCCGCCACCGCCAGGCGCGTCTTGCCGACGCCACCGGGACCGGTGAGGGTCACCAGCCTGGCCTGTCCGAGGAGCTGGGACAGGTGGGCGAGGGATCGGCGGCGTCCGATCAGGGGGGTGAGGGGGACGGGAAGGTTCGCGTGCGCGTGCGCGCCCGCCGTGGGCAGGTGCGCCGCCCTTGCGGGGACGACGTCGGCGGTACCCGCTGCCGTCGGCCCGGGGATCAGCACCGGGTCCTGCCGGAGCACCGCCTGGCGCAGTGCGCCGAGCTCGGGGCCGGGGTCGACCCCCAGCTCCCCGGCGAGCCGGGCCCTCAGGTCGTCGTACGAGGCGAGGGCCTCGCTCTGGCGGCCGGCCGCGTACAGCGCCCGCATCTGTACGGCGCGCAGCCGCTCCCTCAGCGGGTACTGCGACACGAGGTCGGCGAGCTCCCCGTCCAGGAGCACATGGTCGCCGGCCTCCAGGCGGGCCTCCGCCTGCTCCTCCAGCACGGTCAGCCGCTGCTCCGCGAGGCGCCGCGTCGCCCCCCGTACGAACTCCTCGTCCGCGAAGTCCGCGTACGCCGGTCCCCGCCACAGCTGCAGGGCCTCGGTGAGCAGTGCGGCACGGGCGCGCGGGTCCCGCAGCGGGCGGGCCCGGGTCACGAGGGCGCGGAACCGTGCGGCGTCCACCTCCTCGGGACCGTCGCCGAGCCGAAGGCGGTAGCCCGGCGGCTGCCGCACCACCCGGTCCCGTCCGATGACCCGGCGCAGCTGGGACACCTTGGCCTGCAGCGCACCCGAGGGCTTGCCCGGCGGCTCGTCTCCCCAGAGGTCGTGGATGAGACGGTCCGCGGAGACGGGGCCCCCGTCGCGTGCGAGCAGATCCGCGAGCAGCGCCCGGACCTTGACCTCGGGGACCTTGACTTCCTGTCCCTCGTCGTCCCACACCACCAGTGGTCCGAGCACCCCAAACCGCATACGCGCCACCGTACATGTCCGGTGGTCTGCGTCCCGGAGCCGCCGGGATCCCTCGCCGGAGCGGTTCGCCGGCCGGACCGTCAGCGCTTCCGAAGGTTCCCCGAAGCGCCACGGCGCACAGTCGTACCCACCGGGCGGTGCCACGCACCGGCAGGAGACGACAGCCCGGGAGGGAGCGGCAGCCGTGACCAAGTCCGCGAGCAGGAAGGCCCTGGTCGTCGGTGAGGACACCGGCATCGGCCTGGCCATCGCCAAGCGCCTCGTGGAAGGCGGTGCGACGGTCCTGCTGACCGCCCGCACCGCCCAGGACCGCGTCCACGCGGGCTCCGAACTCGGCTCCGCCGCCCGCGTCCTGGCCCCGGACGCCGTCGAGGCCGGTCTCGGCCCCGACGGTGCCATCGATCTGCTCTTCGCCGACGCGGTACCCACCGTGCTGCCGCTGCTGCGGCAGCTCGGTGACGGTGGCGTGATCGTGCTCACCGCCCCGGCCCCGTCCCCCGTCCCCCGTCCCCCGTCACGGCGCTCGCCGCCGAGCTCGTCCCGCGCGGCGTCCGCGTCAACGCGGTGGCCCCGGGCTGTATCGCGGCGCCGGGCGCCGGCACCGCCCCCCTGCCGCCGATGGGCCGTCCCGGCGCCGCCGAGGAGGTGGCCCGTGCCGCGCTCTTCCTGGCCACGGAGGCGACGTTCACGACGGCGCCCGGCTCCCCGTCGACGGCGGCCTCGGCCCGCCGTGACCCGGAGCACCACGTCCCCAGATTCCCAGATTCCCCCACGAGATCCGGAGTCCACCTCATGAGCACCGTGCCCGACACCGCGGCCGATTCCGCCGCGGCACCGGCAACGAGGAGCGGCGGCCAGGAGCAGCGGAAGCTCCCGCTCCTGGCCCTGCTCGCCCTCGCCACCGCCGTCTTCATCACCTGCCTCACCGAGACGCTCCCCGCAGGCCTGCTCACCGCGATGAGCGACGACCTCCGGGTGAGCGGGTCCGCGGCCGGCCAGACCGTGACGATCTACGCGATCGGCACCGCCCTGACCGCGATCCCGCTGACCGCGGCCACCGCGGGCCGGCGGCGCAAGGGGCTCCTGCTCACCGCCATGGCCGGATTCGCCCTGGCCAACACCGTCACAGCGGTGTCGTCCGTCTACGAGCTGACGATGGCGGCCCGGTTCGTCGCGGGTGTCGCGGCCGGTCTGGCCTGGGCCCTGCTCGCCGGCTACGCGCGGCGTCTCGCGCCCGTGCATCTGCAGGGCAGGGCGATCGCCGTCGCCATGGCGGGCATTCCCGTCGCGCTCTCCATCGGCGTACCCGCCGGAACCTTCCTCGGCGAGGCACTCGGCTGGCGCGTGGCGTTCCTCTCGATGACGGCACTCACGGTGGTGCTCCTGCTGTGGATCTCCGCGGCCGTGCCGGACCACCCGGGGCAGGAACGCGGCGAGCGGCCGAAGATGCTGCGGACCCTGCGCATCCCCGGCGTCACCCCGGTCCTGTTCGTCACGCTCGTCTTCGTGCTGGCCCACACCATCCTGTACGCGTACATCGCCGCGTTCCTCGACGACCTGGGCCTGGACGACAGCACGGGCCTGGTCCTCCTGGTCTTCGGCGCCGCGTCGCTGGCGAGCATCTGGATCGTCGGCGCCCAGATCCAGCACCGGCTGCGCAGCCTCACGATCGCCGGCGCCCTGCTGGTCGCCGTCGCCGCCGCACTCCTGGCCCTCGTCTCCGACGCGACCGCCCTCGTGTACGTCGCGGCCGTCCTGTGGGGCCTGGGCTGGGGCGGGGTGCCCACCCTGCTGCAGACCGCGGTCGGCGACGCGGGCGGCGAATCCGCCGACGCGGCCCAGGCCATGCTCGTCACCCTCTGGAACGTCGCCATGGCGGGCGGCGGCATCATCGGCGGCATCCTGCTCGACGTGGCCGGCAGCGAATCCTTCCCCTGGACCGTCCTGCTGCTCCTCCTGCCGGTGATCGCGGTCGTCCTCCACGCACGCGGCGCTGGCTTTCCCTCCAGGCGCCAGGTGTCCCAGGACGCCGGCCCCGAGCCGAGCTGATCCGCCACGTGCGGGGCCAGTCCTCCCTCATCCCGTCGCTGTTCCTCCGGTCCGCCGCCGCGCACCGTGACCGGGCGGATCACCATCGTGCGAGACGGGGCGGCACACCTGCTTTCGCCACGTCGGCCGCGACGCCCTCGGCCGTCCCGACGGCGTGAACAGCTCATGAAGTAAGGCCCGTCGACCTGTCCACGCCGCCCCCGGCCCGTGCACGCTCGGTGGGCCCCACCCACAGCCGGACCTTCGCAGGAGGAGACCGCACCGTGCCCGTCACCGGAAAGAAGCAGGTGCACCTCGCCGCGCAGCTGCCCGGCATCCACAACGTGACCGTCTGGTCGGACCCCCGGTCCGGGAGCCAGATCTCCGTCGACTCCTTCATCCGGCTCGCGCAGACCGTCGAACGCGGCAAGTTCGACTTCTTCTTCCTCGCCGAGGGGCTGCGGCTGCGCGAGCACAAGGGGCAGGTCTACGACCTGGACATCGCGGGGCGCCCGGAGAACCTGACCGTGCTCAGCGCGCTGGCCGCCGTCACCACGCACCTCGGCCTCGCCGCAACCGTGAACGCCACCTTCAACGAGCCGTACGAGGTGGCGCGCCGGCTCGCGACGCTCGACCACCTCAGCGGCGGGCGGTCGGCCTGGAACGTGGTCACCAGTCACGACGCCTTCACCGGCGAGAACTTCCGCCGCGGCGGCTTCCTCGACGAGGCGGACCGCTACACCCGGGCAGCCGAATTCCTCGCCACCACACGTGAGTTGTGGAACAGCTGGGCGGAAGGTGACCTTCGCGCCGACACGGCTTCGGGAGAGTTCGTACGGCCCGGGGCCGGCCGGTTCGCCCATCACGGGGAACACTTCGACATCTCCGGCCGGTTCACGACACCGCCCGGTCCGCAGGGACACCCCGTGATCATCCAGTCGGGCGAGTCCGACTCGGGCCGCGAGTTCGCCGCGTCCGACGCCGACGTGATCTTCAGCAAGCACAACCAGCTCGATGCTGCCCGTGACTTCTACCGGGATGTGAAGCGGCGCCTGGCCCGGTACGGGCGTACCCCGGACGAGCTGAAGATCATGCCCACCGCCAACGCCGTCGTCGCCGACACCGACGAGGAGGCCGTCGCGTACGCCGCCGAGGTCAGCCGCGACCTGGTGAGCCCGCAGACCGCGATCGCCCACCTGGAGGCGGTCTGGGGCCGCGACCTGTCGGGGTACGACCCGGACGGGCCCCTGCCCGGCATCGAGCCCGAGGACGACGCCCATTTCCTGAGGGGGCACTCGGTGTTCCGCAAGGGCCGTGCCGAGACGGCCCGGCAGTGGCGGAAGCTCGCCGAGGAACGGAACTTGAGCATCCGCGAACTGGTCATCGAGGTCGGTGGCCGCCAGACGTTCGTCGGCAGCCCGCGGACCGTCGCCGACGCCATCGACCACTTCGTCCAGACCGAAGGCGCCGACGGCTTCGTCCTCGTCCCCCATCTGACGCCCGGCGGGCTCGACGACCTGGTGGACCGGGTGGTGCCGCTGCTCCAGGAGAAGGGCGTGTTCCGCGAGGACTACGCGGGGACGACGCTCCGGGACCACCTGGGCCTGAGCACCCCAGCCCGCCCCGAACGGCGCGTGGACCGGACACCCGTGGACCGGACACCCGTGGACCGGAAGCCCCTGGACAACGAGGCTTCCGTGGACAACGAGAAGGAGGCCTCGTGACCGGCACGACCGGCAGCACCCCGCTCCACCTCGCCGTCGCCCTCGACGGCGCGGGGTGGCACCCGGCCGCCTGGCGGGCGGCGGACGCCCGGCCCGGTGAGCTGCTCACGGCCGCGTACTGGGCCGGCCTGGTCGCCGAGGCCGAGAGCGGACTGCTGGACTTCGTCACCTTCGAGGACGCCCTCGGACTGCAGACCGCGGCCTTCCACCTGCCGGACGACCGCACCGACCAGGTCAGGGGCAGCGTGGACGCGGTGCTGCTCGCCGCCCACCTGGCCCCCCTCACCCAGCGCATCGGCCTGGTCCCGACGACGAACGTCACGCACACCGAACCGTTCCACCTCGCCATCGGCATCGCCACGCTCGACCACGCGAGCAGGGGCCGTGCCGGCTGGCGCCCGCAGATATCCTCGCGCGCCGCCGACGCCTCCCACTTCGGCCGCCGCACCACACCTCAGCTCACCGACGACGACGTACGCGACCCCGAGCTGATCGCCGCGCGACTGCGTGAACTCTTCGCGGAGGGCGCCGAGGTGGTGGAGTCCGCACGGCGGCTGTGGGACAGCTGGGAGGACGACGCGGAGATACGGGACGCGGCCACCGGCCGCTTCATCGACCGCGACAAGGTGCACCACATCGACTTCCGGGGAACGCGGTTCAGCGTGAAGGGCCCCTCGATCACGCCGCGGTCCCCGCAGGGGCAACCCCTGGTGGTGAGCCTCGCGCACGCCTCCACCCCGTACGAGTTCGCGGCACTCGGCTCCGACCTGGTCCACGTCACCCCGCACGACCGTGCGGGCACCACGGCGATCCTCGCGCAGATCGACGAGGCCGTGCAGCGCACCGGCAGGGACATCCGGGACCGGCCCCTGCGGAGGTTCGCGGAGCTCCTGGTCTTCCTTGACGGGGAGCCGGGCGCGGCCGCACGCCGCAAGGCCCGCCTGGACGAACTGGCCGGCGCCGCACTCGCCTCCGACGCCGAGATCTTCGCCGGGACGCCCGGCGAGCTCGCCGACCTGCTGCTCGACCGGCGCACCGCAGGCCTCGACGGCTTCCGGCTGCGGCCCGGCACGCTGCCGCACGACCTCACCGCGATCACCCGCGGTCTGGTCCCGGAACTGCAGCGGCGCGGCGTGTTCCGTACGGCCTACGACGCCACGACCCTGCGCGGTCACCTGGGCCTGCCGCGTCCCACCAGCCGCTACGCGGAGGCGGAAGCCCGTCGATGAAGGCCGGGCGCGCCGGGTCGGCACCGGCCCGCCGTCCGTTCAGCGGGCCGGCGCGCAGGTCGAGGGTCCGGTCCTGGCCGGCAAGGTCGTGGCCGAAGCTGACCGCAGGCGGCCGAGGGGCTCGTCGACATGGGCACCTCGGCGATCCCCGCTCTCCGGCGTGCCGCCGACCACGCCCGCCCCGACAGACGGTCGCTCTACACGGATGTCCTCGACCGGATCGCGGCCTCCCGGCGGTGACCGCCGCTACTTCGCCGCGGTTCGCGTTCGCCGCTGGTCCAGAACCTCCGCTCCGAGGCCGGCCACGACGAGCAGGCATCCCAGCCAGAAGAGGGACATGCTCTGCCGTACCACTCCGCCGAGCAGTACGGCCGCCAGGCCGACGGACGGCAGAAATACCCCGACGGCCGCCCACCAGCGAGCTTTGAGTGCGAAGTTGACCGCGGAGGCGGAACTGAGCACGAACAGCACCGTCGTCACAATCCAGGCCATACGCATGCCGTCAGTCTGCCGGATCGTCGGCCACCTGCGCCGATCGGGGCGGCGGCCGGGTGCCGCCGCCCCGCTGGTGCGTCACGGGCGTGCTCTGCGGAAGGTCAGCCGGCGCTGCAGGAGACCGACGGCCAGGTCCAGGATCCGTTGGCCTGGAGGGTGACCCCGAAGTTGTTGCCGCTGCCGTTGGGTTTGGCAGTCAGCACCTGGGCGCTCGGGTAGCTGGCGGTCGTGTTCCAGGTGGCGAGGACCTTCTGGGGGGACGGGACGTTCATCGTCACCGTCCAGTTGCTGGAGCCGGAGACCGCGACGTTGAGGTTGTACCGGTCGCTCCACTTGTCGCCTGCGGACAGGGTGGCGGTGCAGCCACCTCCGCCACCACCTCCGCCACCGCCGCCGCCGGAGGAGCTGCCCAGCGTGATGTTGGAGCTCCCGCTGCTCTGGTAGCCCTCGGTGGCCATGATCATGTAGTTGAAGGTGCCCAGGTTCATCCCCTTCTGGGCCCAGGCGTCGAAGTGGTTACCGGTGGTGATGGTTCCACCGGTTCTCTTCGCCTGTCTCACGCTCCAGAACTGCTTGAACGTCTTGGTTCCTTCGATGGAGGGGGCGTTGGTCCGCGTCGTCTCGTAGATGTCGTACGTTCCGCCGTCGCTGGAGACCGTGCCCTTGAACGTTCCCGTGGGCCGGTAGGTGCCCCAGTTGTCGACGATGTAGTACTCGACGAGCGGGTTCGTCGACCAGCCGTAGAGCGTCAGGTACGCGTTGCCGGACGGGTTGAAGGTGCCCGAGTAGGTCACGCTCCGGCGCCCACCGGTGCTCCAGCCCTTACCGGCCACGAAGTTCCCGGTGTTGCTCCACGAGGTGCCGTAGGTGCCGCCGGATCCCAGGTTCATCGAGACCGTACCGGCGCTGTCCGTCCAGAACGAGTAGTAGTAGCCGTTGTTCGTTCCGGTCTGATTCGAGTTGATGACCGTGTCGGCACTGGCGGTGCCGGGCAGCGCGATTGCGGCCACGCAGGCCATCGCCATGGCGAAGGCACTGCGGATGAAAAGCCTGAAGCGGCCGAATGACCTGGTGCGGCCGCTTGCGCGGCTCGTCGCATGTGCGGGTGCGTCGTTCATGTGCGTACTTCCTCCTCGTCCTCGTAAGGCCGTTGGGGCCAGGCAGCGCGACACCACTCACGGAGCGGAGGTGCCGGTGAACGGGCGACGACGGCGCATGCGCGTCGGTGTCGCGCAGCCCGGCCGAACACGGGCCCGGTCGTGGTGCGTTCGGCGGCCCGGCCCCGGTGACGGGTCGTGGTGGACCCGGATCGACAGCGATTGGGGTCTGCCGACGGCGCTCAGTGTTGATCTGACCTCGTCAACTGTCAATAGTTTCGGCATGAGTTACGAAACAGTCGATCGGCCGAGGAGTACGTATGGTGATCGTATTGCCTGGTCATAGGCACTATGACGGCCATCGATTTCACGGCGGCCGCGCAGGATGTAATTGAAGACGCGGAATCAAAGATCTTCATTTCCGAAAGTTTCGAATTCTTTCGGAATGCGTTGCGCGGAGGAACGTGCTCCCGTCGGACGCGACGCCGCGAAGGGCGCGTGAATCTCACTCGCCTCTCAGCAGGCCGACCATGCCCGCCAGTCCTTCGTCTCCGTGCCCCTGGGCCACCCGTCGGCGCATCAGCTCCATGTACGGGGTGAGGAGCCGGGGATCGACCGACTGGCCCTCCGCCGTGGCCAGGAGCGCATCGTTGCCCGCCGCCATCATGGCGAGGTTGGAGGTGACGCCCTCCGTGTAGTCGCCGCTCTCCAGCTGGGCGGCCATCTCGTGGGTCGTGCCGGACATGGCGCCCAGCCAGTCCGCGAGCAGGGCCGCGAATCCGGCCCGGTCGAGGTCCTTCTCGGCGCCCACCAGGGCGAAGGCGTGGGTGACACCCGCGAGCATGCCGGTCATCGCGCTGAGCAGCGCGATGTCGTGCAGCGCCGCGTGACCGGGGTCCTCACCGACGAACTTCACGCCGGCGGGAGCCTCCAGTGCCCCGCGGTGACGTTCGAACAGCGCGCGGTCGCCGCTGTAGAGGATGTAGCCGCCGGTCTCCGGCCGCCCGATCATCGGGGGTACGGCCATGATCCCGCCGTCCAGGAAACGGGCCCCTCGCTCCTCGGTCCGGCGGGCACGTCGCCGGGCCCCGGCGGGGGTGCTCGTGGTCAGGTCGACCACGTCCTTGCCGGTCAGGTCGACGCCGTCCAGGGCCTCTTCGACCGAGGCGTCGTCCAGCAGGCAGAGGATGACGGGGCCTGTTGCCGACGCGACCGCCTCGGCCGGGGTCGCCGCCACCCGCGCACCCTCGCCCGCCAGTGGCCCGGCTTTCTCCGGGGTGCGGTTCCAGACGGTCAGCGGGTGTCCCGCGGTGAGCCAGGCACGGGCGAGCGCGGTGCCCATGTCGCCGAGGCCGAGGAGGGTGACGGAGGTCCTGGGAGTGGTGTGGGTGTCCATGGCGATCAGGCTGCTATGCACCCGAATCATGATCAAGTACGCACTCTTTTGTGGGTGGTTACCTTAAGGTGAGCGGATGACCAGGCGGGACACGTACGTGTGCGGCATCGACGCGGCGATCGACGTGGTCGGCGGCAAGTGGAAGGTGCTCATCCTGTGGGTGCTGGACCAAGGGCCCTGCCGGTTCGGTGAGTTGGGGCGCGGCATACCGGGCGTCACCGACAAGGTCCTCACCTCGCACCTGCGGGAGTTGCAGGCCGACGGCATCGTCTTCCGGGAGGAGTCGCTCGAGGGAGCGGTACGCCGCGTCACCTACGGCCTCACCCCGCTCGGCATCTCCCTGAACGAGGCGCTCGGCCCCCTGGGCGCCTGGGGCAGGGAGCACCTCCTCGGAGCCCGGAGCGCGGACGGGTCACAGCCCCCGCACCGGTGAGGGAACCACGCTCACGCCGCTCCCGGAAAACCACTCGCTCGGGCCGCGCCGTGGAGGAGACCATGGGGCCATGGCCTTTTCCGGACCGCCGCCCTCCCCCGTGCGGGTACCTGCGCGCATCGTCGGCCTGGCCGGGGATCAGCCCCTGCTGCCCGTGTGGCAGAACGAGTTGGGCGGCCTGACCTTCCGCATCGGCGACGGGGACGGCCGGCTCTTCGCCAAGTGGGCTCCGGCAGGCTCCGGGCTGGACCTGACCGCCGAGGCGGAGCGTCTGCGGTGGGCCCGCCGGTTCACGCCCGTGCCCCGCGTGCGCGAGTACGGAGCCGACCGGGACGGTGCCTGGCTCGTCACCCACGGGCTTCCCGGCGAGAACGCCGTCGAGCCCCGCTGGAAGGCGGATCCCGGCACGGCCGTGCGCGCGCTGGGTACCGGGCTGCGGGCCCTGCACGAGCGGCTGCCCGTGTCCGACTGCCCCTTCGGTTGGTCCGTCGAGGACCGCCTGACGCGCGCCCGCCGCGCAGGCGTCCAGGTGCCCGCGGACCTGTCCGTGCCCCCGCCCGTCGACCGCCTCGTCGTGTGCCACGGCGACCCGTGCGCACCGAACACGCTGCTCCACGAGGACGGAACCTGGTCCGCTCACGTCGACATGGGGGCCCTCGGTGTCGCCGACCGCTGGGCGGACCTGGCCGTTGCCACCTGGAACACCGAGCACAATTACGGGCCCGGCTGGGAGGACACCCTCCTCGACGCCTACGGAATCACCCCCGACCCGTACCGGACCGCGTTCTACCGCAGTCTCTGGTCCGCGACGTGAACCGCTCTCCGTGACGGCTGCGGCATCGATAGTGCCGAACCGCTGAGTACCCGGACGGCCCACATCTCCCGGCACGGCCACTGCCGCGCCCCCAGGATGGACACAGTGCCAACCCCTGGAGGCCCGCGTGACCAGTGTCGACGTCACCCCCGATTTCGAGGACCGGACCGACTTCGAGGATGCCGACCGAGGACTGGTCGCACCCCCCGCGGCCGGGACGATCACCGCGGCCGACGGCACAGTGGTGTGGAGCTTCGAGAGCACCGCCTTCCTGGACGGCGACTGCCCCGGTACGGCGAATTCGAGCCTGTGGCGGCAGTCCCAGCTGTGCGCCCGCGCCGGCCTCTACGAGGTGACCGACGGGGTGTTCCAGGTCCGCGGATTCGACCTGTCGAACATGACGCTCATCGAGGGCGACCGCGGCGTGATCGTCGTGGACCCGCTGGTGTCCCAGGAGACGGCAGCCGCCGCGCTCGCCCTCTACCGGGAGCACCGC
This sequence comes from Streptomyces sp. NBC_00887, assembly GCF_045207585.1. Taxonomy (NCBI): domain Bacteria; kingdom Bacillati; phylum Actinomycetota; class Actinomycetes; order Kitasatosporales; family Streptomycetaceae; genus Streptomyces; species Streptomyces sp. NBC_00887. The sequence continues at coordinate 6,028,166 of NZ_CP108788.1, read as the reverse complement.
GGTGAACGGCCCGTCACCGCCGTTCTGTTCACGCACTCCCACCTCGACCACTTCGGCGGCGTCCACGGCGTCGTCGGCGTCGGCGACGACGTCCCCGTCGTGGCTCCCGAAGGCTTCATGGACAGCTCGGTCGCGGAGAACGTCTACGCCGGAACGGCCATGCTGCGGCGCGGCGCCTACTACGCGGGCTCCAACCTCGACCGCGACCCCGAGGGCCTGATCGGCATGGGCCTCGGTTTCACCGCGTCCACCGGCCTGCCCGGGCTCCTCGCGCCCACGATCGAGATCAAGCACACCGGCCAGGAGCTGACCCTCGACGGGGTCCTCCTCCGCTTCCAGATGACGCCCGGCACCGAGGCACCCTCGGAGATGAACTTCCTCATCCCCGAGCGGCGCGCCCTGTGCATGGCGGAGAACGCGACCCACAACCTCCACAACATCCTGACGCTGCGCGGTGCACTCGTACGGGACGCCCGCATCTGGTCCCGCTATCTCAACGAGGCCCGCGAGCTGTTCGCGCACGATGCCGACGTGCTCTTCGCCTCCCACCACTGGCCCACCTGGGGCAAGGAGCGCATCCGGGCCTTCCTCGCCGAGCAGCGCGATCTGTACGGATACCTGCACGACCAGACCCTGCGCCTCGCCAACCAGGGGTACACCGGCACCGAGATCGCCGAGGTGCTCGAACTCCCGCCGGTGCTGGCACGCGCCTGGCACGCCCGCGGCTACTACGGTTCCGTCAACCACAACATCAAGGCGATCTTCCAGCGGTACATGGGCTGGTACGACGGGCATCCCTCATCGCTCTGGGAGCACCCGCCCACCGAGAACGCGCAGCGGTACGTGGACTGCATCGGCGGTCTCGAAGCGGTACTCGCCAAAGCGCGCGCGTACGTCGCCGAAGGGGATCTGCGCTTCGCCGCCCAGCTGCTCAAGCACGCCGTGTTCGCGGCTCCGGACAGCACCGACGCCAAGGACCTCCTGGCGCAGGTGTACGAGCAGCTCGCGTACGGCGCCGAGTGCGCGACCTGGCGCAACTGCTACCTCACGGGGGCCGCCGAGCTGCGCCACGGCATCACACCGACCGTCATCACGGCCGGCACCATGGCCACCGCCCTGTCCGTGGAGCAGCTCTTCGACTCCCTCGCCGTCCGGGTCAACGGCCCCGAGGCGTGGGACCACTCATTCACGGTGCACTGGCAGTTCACCGACCTCGGTGAGGCGTACCGCATGACCCTGCACAACGGTGTCCTGATCCACTCCCGCACCTCACAGCCCGGCGACGGCGCGGATCTCACCCTCACCCTCACCAAGCCACAGCTCATGCAGCTCCTCGGCGGCAAGGGGCTCGACGGAATCGAGCACACCGGCGACCCCGGTGTGCTCGTGACCATCCTCTCCGTCCTGGACGATCCCGACCCCGACTTCGCCGTCGTCACCCCCTGAGGGACCGGGGTCGGGCCCGCCGCTCGCCGGCTCCCGAGAGGCCTCAGCGCAGCAGGTGGAGAGGGACGGCCCGGGCCATCGCCTCCGCTCCGGCGTCGTTGGGGTGCAGGTGGTCGCCGCTGTCGTAGCGCGCCAGGAGGCGTTCCGGGTCCGACGGGTCGCGCAGGGCCCTGTCGAAGTCGATCACAGCGTCGTACGCACCGCTCGTACGGATCCAGTGGTTCACGGACTGCCGGGCGGCCTCGTTCTCCGGACTGTGGAAGCCGAGGGTGTCGTTCTTGAACGGCAGGATCGTGCCGCCGTACGCCTTGAGACCCCGGTCGTGCGCGCGGGCGATGATCTGGCGGTGGGCGTCGACGATGTCGGCCGCGGTGACCCTCTCGGACTCGGGTGCCACCGTTCCGGGATGGCCGAGGTCGTTCACGCCGAGGAGCACGACGAGGTGTTCGGCTCCGGCCTGGGAGGCGACGTCGCGGTCGAAGCGGCGCAGGGCGCTCCGGCCGAAGTACGCCGCGAAGTTCTCCGCCGCGGATCCGGCCGGGGGGTTGGGGTCGTGCAGGAGGCGGTTGCCGCTGATGCCCTGGTTGAGCACGCCCACGGCATGCGGACCGTATGCGGCGTTCAGTCGCCCGGCCAGGAAGTCGGGCCAGCGGCGGTTGGCGTCCACGCCGGTCCCGGCGCCGTCCGTGATGGAGTCGCCGAACGCGACGACGGCCGAGGAGCGTGCGGAACGGCCGGTGCTCACGCTCACTCCGGTCAGGAAGTACCAGCGGTCGATGGTGGCGGTCGCTTCGATGTCGCTGCGCCCGGTGACGTTTCCCGCGGCGACGTAGTTGTGCTGGAGGGCGAACGCGTGGAGCGTCGAGCCCGGGGTGCGCTCGGGCAGATGGATGCTCACCACCAGATCGGAGCCGGCGGGCACCCGCAGGGAGACAGGGTCGCTGAGCGCGGGGGCGCCCGCGGGGATCGTCACGGAGGTACGGCCGCCGAAGGTGAGCGGGCGGTCGGTGCGCGGGTCGGTGCGGGAGGCCGGTCCCTCGGCGGCCCGGCGGGCGACGTGTGCCTCACCGATGACCAGGGGCCCGCTGCCGAACTCGTTCGACAGCCGGATCCGCACCCGGTCGCCGCCGATGCTGGTGCGGACGGTCTGCCGGATGGTCTCGTCCTCGAACGCGGTGGTGTCCGAGGCAGGCGTCTCCGTGGGCGTGGTGGCCCAGGTGCCGGTCCATGCGGCGTCGGCGGCCCGGTGGGACGCCTGCCGGACGGAGGGGCCCGCGGTGGGTTCGGCGGACGTGGCCGGCGCCGTGGCCAGGAGCATGGCTCCCGTGAGTACGGCCACCAGATGGCGGCCCGCGCGTCGGACCCCGGAACCTTCGGATCGTGCTCTCATGCGGATCTCCTGAAGAGGTGTGAGGCTGCGCGGGGAGCTGCTTGGAGCCGCTTCAGGCTCTGCGGGCGGGCTTGTCGAAGCGCCAGTGGGCGGCCCGCAGCGCGGGAACGATCCGGTCGACGGCCTCGACGGTCCGGCTGCGGTCGCCGCCACCGTCGTGGAGCAGCACCACGGCCCCGGGGGTGACGCCCTCCTCGATGCGGCGGACCAGCTCGTCGGTGCCCGGCGGCTCCCAGTCCCCGATCGCCAGCCGCCAGCCCAGCGGCTGCATCCCCAGGTCAGCCGCCACCCGCGGGGTCTGCCCCCAACTCCCGTACGGCGCACGGAAATAAGGAATGCGCGCACCGGGTGCGGCACGGCGGATCTCGGCGTTGGTCCGCTCCAGGTCCGCGCGGATGTCCTCGGTCGGCCAGGCCGCCATGTCGTCGTGGTGCATCGTGTGGTTGCACAGCGTGTGGCCGCCCGCGACGATCGCGCGCACCAGTTCGGGGTGCTCCTTGACGTGATCGCCCCACAGGCAGAACACCGCCTTGACGTGGTGCTTGCGCAGCACTTTCAGCAGCCGCGGGGTGTCGGTGGGGTTCGGGCCGTCGTCGAACGTCAGGGCGACGGCCTTGCCACCGTGCCGGGTGGACTCGACGATCCCGGTGCCCGCCTGCTGCCCGGCGTACGCCGGGCCCGTCGCGGTGAGCGCGGCCAGGCACAGTCCCCCGGAGAGCAGCAGGGGCGTCACACGGCGGCGCAGGCGGATGCGGACACGGGTACGGAAAGTGGTCAACGCTGGTCCCTCTCGGAGGTGTCACGCATCGCCGGACACGAAAGTTTCGGGCGGTCCGACGATCGGGCGAGCAGACGGTAGAGAAGGCACCCGGTCGGCGTCAAGAGGGCCCAATTCCCTTACTGTGTACGCGTTTTCGCTGGTCGCGGCCAGTAATCGCGGGCATTCGGGGCACCGTGCGGGCCGAGTACGGCAGCGAAGACGCACACCTGTCGGACGAGTACGGCCATTGACCCGACACATGTCGGATGACCTGGGGGAACGCACCGTGACACCGTCTCACTCACGACGCCGCCGCCCGCGGCCCGGACCGGAGGAGGGGCATGCTCTCGCACCACCGTTTCGATCCGGAACTGGCCGCCGCACTCACGATGATGCCCGAGGTCGACATCACGGACGTGAGCGCCGCCAGGGCCGCGCAGGCCCGACAACTGACCGCGTCCCTCACGGGGGCGGACACGGCGGGGGTGGACGTCCGGGAGGTCACCGTCCCCGGCCCCGACCGTGCGCCGGACGTCGCACTGCGGCTGTACCGGCCCCGGTCCGCGCAGGGGCCGCTGCCCGCCGTCTACAGCATCCACGGCGGAGGCTTCGTCCTGGGCTCGCCGGACGTCGACCACGACTGGAATCTGCTGCTCTGCCGGGAACTGACGGCACTCGTGGTCTCCGTCGACTACCGGCTCGCCCCCGAACACCCCTTCCCCGCACCGCTGGAGGACTGCTACGCCGGACTCGCCGGGCTCGCGGCGAACGCCGTGGAGCTGGAGGTCCGGGCCGACCGGATCGCCCTGTGGGGCGACAGCGCCGGAGCGGGTCTCGCCGCCGCCCTCACCCTGCTCGCCCGGGACCGCGGAGGGCCCGCCGTCTGTTTCCAGCATCTGTGCAGCCCCGCGCTCGACGACCGGCTGGAGACGTCGAGCGCACGGCAGTTCACCGACACCCCCGTATGGAACCGGCGCAGCGCCCGCCTGAGCTGGGAGGCCTACCTGGGAGAAGGGGTACGGGGCACGGCGGGCGTCTCCCCGTACGCGGCACCGGCCCGTGCCGGGGCCGCCGCCCTGTCAGGGCTGCCGCCCGCCTATGTGTCGGTGATGGAGTTCGACCCGCTGCGGGACGAGGGCGCCGACTACGCCCGCGCGCTCCGGGCCGCCGGCGTACCCGCAGAGCTGCGGCTGTTCCCCGGCACCTTCCACGGGGCATGGGCCGTGGAGCACGCCGCCGTCATACGGAACGCGACCGCCGAGGCGGTCGCTGTGCTCCGCACGGCGCTGGGGCGGTAGGCCGGTGCGCGCTCATCCGCCCGTGCCGTCGCTCTCCTCGCCGTCGGCGCCGTTGTCGGACCGCGCCAGCCGCCATGCGTACAGGGCGAGTTGGGCGCCGAAGCGGTCCCGCGGGTCACGCAGCCGGAGGCCGAGTTCCTTCTCGACGTGTGCCAGCCGGGCGGCCACCGAGCTGTGGTGCAGGTGGAGTTCCACGGCGGCCTGCCGCAGCGAGCCGGTACGGCAGAACGCGGCCAGCGCAGCCAGGAGGTCGCCGCCCTGTCCCGTCGCCTCGCCGCAGGCCAGCTTCGTCAGGCGCCGTACGTCCTCTTGGGCACGCAGCCGCTCCACAGGGATGTCCGCCAGCAGCGCGACCGGGCCGAGTTCACCGTGGTCCGCCACCGACTCCTCGGGGGTGCCCGCCACGGCGAACCGCAGGGCGGAACGCGCCTGTTCCCACGAGAGCCGCGCGTCCAGCGGGGCGGCGGACCCGCCGACCCCCACCCGTACCGCGTGCGCGGGACGGTTGGCCGTCCCCCGCTCACGGCCCCGTTCGTGCAGGGCCGACCGTAGTTCCACGGTCGTCGACGCCGTACGGGAACCGGGTCCGGCGGCGTCCGGACTCTGCACCAGCACCGCCCCCAGCGCACCGGCCCGCGCCACCCGGACCGTGCCCCGCACGGCACCCCGCCCCAGCAGCGCAACCGCCTCCAGCCCGGCGTCCGCCCCCGGCCGGCCGGTCACCGCGACCACCCGCAGCGGCACGTCGGGGGCGAGGCCCAGCAGCCGCAGCGCGCGGATCCGGTCCGTGGCGTCCTCGCGCCCGGACAGCACCAGTTCCACCAGGGCCGGATCGGCCGCGGTCGGCACCCGGGGCTGCCAGGGGCGGCCCGCGAGCACCCGTGCGGTGATGGCCATCCACTCCAGGACCAGCTCGTCGAACGGCCCCGGCACTCCCTGCCGTTCCAGCCAGACACTGCCGGACGGCTCCCACCGCACCCGGCCGGAGACCCGCGCGGGTACGCCCGGCAGGGCGAGGCCGTCCGGTCCGAACCGTGACGCCCGCCCGTCGGGCAGCTCGAGGCCCGCCGCACAGCCGGCCAGGCCCGCGGTCGACCGCGTCAGGGACACCGGATCCGGGCCGCCGCCCAGCAGCGCCTCGAAGTGGGCGATCACGCGCACGGCGGTGGCGGCGTCCGCGTCGAGCGCCGACAGCCGCAGCAACAGTCCCTTCACAGCAGTCCCTTCACAACCGGCAGTCTAGAAAGGACAGTCACATGACCAACAGATCCCTGCACGCACCGGAGGCCGGAAGGCGATCGGTGAGAGCGCTGCTGACAGTCCTCCTCGCGGGTGTCCTACCCCTCGTGTCGGCGCTCCTCCTCGCTGTCGCACCCCCGGCGTCCGCCGCTTCGCTGACGGAGGTGACCTCCTTCGGCAGCAACCCGAGCGGTCTGAGGATGCACGTGTACGTGCCGGACACCGTCCAGCAGCGGCCGGCCGTCCTGGTGGCGGTGCACTACTGCACAGGATCGGGCCCGGCGTTCCACTCGGGCACGGAGTTCGCCTCGCTCGCCGACCGGTACGGGTTCATCGTCGTGTACCCCTCGGCGACCAGGAGCGGCAACTGCTTCGACGTCTCCTCGCCGCAGGCCCTCAGACGTGACGGGGGCAGCGACCCCGTGGGCATCAGGTCCATGGTCTCGTACGTCCAGCAGCGGTACGGCGCCGACTCAGGCCGGATCTACGTCACCGGAGCATCCTCGGGCGCCATGATGACCAACGTCCTGCTGGGCAACTACCCCGATGTCTTCAAGGCGGGGGCCGCCTTCATGGGCGTACCGCACTCCTGCTTCGCCACCACCGACGGATCGGGCTGGAACAGCGCCTGCGCCAACGGCACGGTCGACAGGACGCCGCAGGCGTGGGGCGACCTGGTGCGTGCGGCGCATCCCGGATACAGCGGTGCCCGGCCCCGGATGCAGATCTGGCACGGCACCGAGGACAGCACGCTGCGCTACCCGAACTTCAACGAGCAGATCGACCAGTGGACCGATGTCCACGGCGTGAGCCGCACCCCCGCGGCCACCGACACCCCGCAGTCCGGCTGGACCCGCACCCGTTACGGCGCCACCGGCAATCAGGCCCCCGTGGAGGCCATCAGCATCCAGGGCGTCGGCCACTCCCTGCCGACCGGCGGCATGGCGGCCCGGGCCCTGACGTTCTTCGGACTGGACGGCACCACGACCACCCCGCCCGACCCCGGCCCCGACCCGGAGCCGGGTGCCTGCCGGGTGGGCTACACGACCAGCGCCTGGAACACCGGCCTGACCGCGACCCTCACCCTCACCAACACCTCCGCCGCGGCGATCGGCAGCTGGTCGCTCGCCTTCACCCTGCCCGCGGGCCAGACCATCACCTCCGGCTGGGGAGCGACGTACAGCCCGACCAGCGGTGCGGTGACGGCCAGGAACGTCGCGTACAACGGCACCATCGCCCCCGGCGGCTCGGTCCAGATCGGCCTCCAGGCGAGCCACACGGGTAACACCGGGCAGCCCGCTTCCTTCGCGCTGAACGGATTCGTCTGCTCCAGGGCGTGACAACGTCCCGGTCCCGGCAGGACGTCCCCGCTGCCGGGACCGGGCATCCCCGCGCACCGGCGGGCCCCTGCCCCGTTGCGCTACAGTCGTCGGGTCCTGTTGTCTCCGATAGAGGTGGACGTTGCGCATCTGAGGTTCGCGATCATCGCGCGGTACGGCTCTTCGCCGTAGCCCCGTCACGCTGCCGTCGGCTTTCCTGCCGCCCCGTGACCCCGCGTGGATGCGACCTCGGTGCATGAGCCGTCCCCCGCACTCCGGAGGACCGCACCCCTCTTCCCATGGCCCGGTCGCCGCGTGGTGCTCGCATACGAAGCCCCTGTTCCTGTGCTTGCGACTGCGAGGATCACCATGTCCCACCCCCTCACGCCCACGGCTTCCCTCACCTGCTCGGCCCTGTCCTTCCGCTGGCCCGACGGCACGGAGGTCCTCGACGGGCTCTCCCTCAGCATCGGCCGGGGCCGCACCGGCCTCATCGGCGGCAACGGCTCCGGCAAGTCCACCCTGCTGCGTCTGCTGGCCGGACGGCTGCGCCCCGCCCAGGGCTCGGTGACGGTGGGGGGCAGCCTCGCCTACCTTCCGCAGAACCTCACCCTCGACACGGGGCTACGCGTGGACGCGGCCCTCGGCGTCGCCGAGCGGCGCGCGGCGCTGCGCGCCATCGAGTCCGGCGACGTCGCCGATGAGCACTTCGAGGCCGTCGGCGACGACTGGGACGTCGAGGAACGGGCCCTGGCGACCCTGGGCTCGCTCGGACTCGGCGGCATCGACCTCGACCGCACGGTCGGGGAGCTGTCCGGAGGCGAGACCGTACTGCTGCGCCTGGCAGCCCTGCTGCTGGAGCGCCCCGACGTCCTGCTGCTCGACGAACCGACCAACAACCTCGACCTGTTCGCGCGCCGCAGGCTCTACGAAGCCGTCGAGTCCTGGCGCTCCGGCGTGCTCGTCGTGGTCAGCCACGACCGCGACCTGCTGGAACGTGTCGACCGCATCGCCGAGCTGCGGTCCGGATCCGTGAGCTGGTACGGAGGCGGCTGGTCCGACTACGAGGAGGCGGTGGCCACCCAGCAGGAAGCGGCGGGACGCATGCTGCGGTCCGCCGAGTCGGACGTGCGCCGTCAGAAGCGCGAGCTGGAGGAGACCCGGATCAAGGTGGCCCGCCGGCAGCGCCACAACAAGAAGATGGACGCCGAGCGGCGGGCCCCGCGCATCGTCGCCGGGGCACACAAGCGGTCCGCGCAGGAGTCGGCGGGCAAGCTGCGCGGCCTCCACGAGGACCGCCTGCAGGAGGCCCGCGAGCGGCTCGACGAGGCCGCGGACGCCATCCGAGACGACGCCGAGATCCGGGTGAGCCTCCCCCACACCGCCGTCCCCGTGGGCCGCACCGTCCTGAGCCTGCGCGGGCTGCACCCGCGGTTCGGCGCGCTGCGCGACGGCGAGCTCCAGCTGAAGGGGCCCGAACGCATCGCCCTGGTCGGACGCAACGGCGCGGGCAAGACGACGCTGCTTCGGACCCTCACCGGGGAGCTCGCACCGCTGTCGGGCGAGGTCAGGACCTTCGTACCGCTGCGCTTCCTCCCCCAGCGCCTCGATGTGCTCGACGACGAGCTGAGCGTCGCGGCGAACGTGGCCCGGCTGGCTCCGGGGATCACCGACAACCACATCCGCGCCCAGCTCGCACGGTTCCTCTTCAAGGGGGCGCGCGCCGAACAGCCGGCGGGCACACTCTCGGGCGGCGAACGCTTCCGTGCCGCGCTCGCGGCGACGATGCTCGCCTCGCCCGCCCCTCAGCTGCTGATGCTCGACGAGCCGACCAACAACCTGGACATGGCAAGCGTGCGGCAGCTGTCGAGCGCGCTCGACGCCTACGAGGGAGCGCTCGTGATCGCCGGCCACGATCTGGCCTTCCTGGAATCGGTCGGCATCACCCGCTGGCTGCTCGTCGGGGAAGAGCTCCGGGAGACGACCGCGGAGGAGGTGCGCGACCTGCTCGCGGCCCCGGAGCCCGGCTGAGCGGGACCCGGCAGGAGCGCCCGACCGGGAAGCGGTGGTGTACTGGGAGGAGCGGGTCGTGGACCGCGGTCCGCTCCGGCACCTGCCGACAACCGATCCGGATCTCCCCATGCACAGTCTCCGAAGAGTTCCCCGGGCGCTCGCGGGCGCGGTACTCGTGGCCCTGGCCGCAGGCTGCTCGGCAGCGACGGCCGGACAGGCCACAGCACCGGCCCCCGTCCTGGCCGCAGCGCCGGCCGCACCGGCACCGACCACAGCCCCGGCGCAGCCACCGGCCGACCGCACCGATCCGCGGACCGAGACCGCGACGCTCTCCATCCCGTCGATCGGCCTCACCGCTCTGCGTGTGGTCCCGTACGAGGGGACGACGGACGACTGGCCGGGGACCCGCATCCAGAACCGCGGCGTCGCGGCCAGCCCGTACGGCAAGGACGGCGGCGTGGGCCCGGGCGAGGTCGGCAACTATCTCGTGACGGCTCACCGGCTCTCCGCGGGCGGCCCCCTGCGCGAGCTCCCGTCCGTGGGCAAGGGCGACTCCGTCTTCGTCACGGAGGGTGGCACGGTGTACGAGTACCGGATCACCGAGTCCAGGACGACCTCCTTCCGGTCCGAGCGCTCCCTCGCCGAGCAGCGTGCCGAGGTTCCCGGTTCCCCGGGGGAGAACCCGACGAAGGCGATGATCACGCTCTCCACCTGCGCCACGCCCGAGGACAACGCGGCGGGCAACTTCTGGCGGGACGACAGGGACAATCCCGAACACCGCATCGACAGGATCGGCGTACTGGTGGCCTCGCGGCCGTCATGACGTCTCACAGGAGCGAGGCCCTCATGCCGAAGACCAGGAGTCTGCTGGACGCGCTCCCGTCCGAGAGCCGGGCTCGCCTGCTCGCCGGGGCGTCGCACGAGGTTCCCCTGGTGCTGGACGCACGCGTCTTCGAAGAGGGCCGTCGGGCCGACCGCTTCTGGATCATCCGGTCCGGCCGGGTCGAGATCGACCTCCGGGTGCCCGGGCGGCGTGCGGCGGTCGTCGAGACGTTGGGCCGGGACGACCTCCTCGGCTGGTCGTGGCTCTTTCCTCCCCATGTGTGGCACATGGGCGCGCATGTCGTTCATGCGGGACGGGCGGTGGAGTTCGACGCGGCAGCCGTCCGTGCCCTGTGCGAGGGCGACGCGGAACTGGGCCGTGCGGTGTACAAGTACGTCGCCGAGACGGTCGCGGAGCGGCTGTACGGAACCCGTGAGCGGCTGATTCAGCTGTACGGGCCTCAGAAGGGGACAAGCACTCCGGAAGATTGAAGTAAAAACTACGGAAAAGTTTCGACTTGTCCGCTGTAGGGCTACCGTAAAAGCATGGCCAGAATCGAGCGCAAGCACGAACGACAGGCGGAGCACGCGTGTCCGGCCTGCAAGCACCACGTCGAGACGGAGCTGAAGCGACACAAGACTCTCGGAATCTTCGTCCCCGTATGGGGTCCGGGTCCGTGCCGGAATCCCGAGTGCACGGCGTACGTGGCCGAGGCGGAGGAGACCGGGGCAGCGAGTTCGGGTAGGGCCGCCCGTACCCACGGGGACACTGCCGTCTCCGGCCGATGACCCGCACCACGAGCCGGGCATGCCTGGCTCAGATGGTCAGCCGGAGACGCTGACCGGGGTAGATGAGGTCCGGTCCCTCGTCGAGCATGTCGCTGTTGATCGCGTACAGCGCGTCGGTGCCACCGGGTACGTCCGCACGCTCGGCGATGACGGAGAGGCAGTCACCCGGCTCGACGACGTAGCTCCGCTCACCGGCGAGATCGTGGGAGTCGACGGCCTCAGCGGCCTCCACGGTTTCGGTGGCTCCGCCGGCTTCATGGGCTTCGGACGCCTTGGGGGAATGGCTCTGCGAGTTGCTCGAACTGCCGCTCGACTGCCGGTTCGGGGTGGCCTGCGCCGTCTCGTTCCGCTGGGCGGTGCTGCCGGACTGCGGAGTCGACGACCGGTTGGCGCCGAGGCGTCCGCAGGTGGGCCAGGCGGACAGCCCCTGCGAACGGGCGACGCGTTCACCGACGGCGATCTGTTCGGACCGGGAGGCGAGGTCGGCGCGCGGCGCGTACTGCCCGCCCCCGTACGCCCGCCAGGTCGAGGGTGCGAACTGCAGGCCCCCGTGGTAGCCGTTGCCGGTGTTGATGTTCCATCGGCCGTTGCTCTCGCACTCGGCGATGCGGTCCCAGTCGGTGCCCGTGACGAAGGCCGGAGCGGCGAAAGTCTGCACGGTGGCTGCCCGGACGGTGACCGCCTGGGCGGGGGCTGCCTGGGCCGGGGCGACCCGGGCCGCCGGCGTCTCGGCGGCGCTGCGGCCCGCCAGGCCCAGCACGCTCAGCAGAATCAGCAGAAGGGCGAGCGCCGATTCGACGGGCCGCTTGGCGAGGGGTGATGCCGGCATGACGGTATTCCTCCGCTGTGCTCCGAAAGCTTTCAAGGGCACGTACAGATAAGCCGCCGATATACTTTTTGATGGGCTTCGACGCGTTCAACGCCCGCACATTCACTCGGGTGGAGGCTTTCGCATGGCACTGTTCGGCAACGCTCACACGGTCGACCCGGCCGCGGCACAGCGGGACTACGCACGGCTGCTCGGCCAGGGCGAGCAGATACACGCCGCGTACCTGCTGATCCGCGACACGATTCTGTTCACCGACCGCAGGCTGCTCCTCGTCGACAAGCAGGGGATCACGGGCAAGAAGGTCGAGTACCACTCCGTCCCGTACCGCAGCATCACGCACTTCGCGGTGGAGACGGCCGGCACGTTCGACCTCGACGCCGAGCTCAAGATCTGGGTCTCCGGCACCTCCGTGCCGATCCAGAAGACCTTCACCAAGGGCGTCGACATCTACGAAGTGCAGGCGATCCTGACGCAGTTCGTGGCGCGCTAGGGGTACCTCGTACGGATCGGATCGGGACGCGGGGACCGGGCATCACGCGCGCGGTGCCCGCAGCCTGGCCATCTCCTCGCGAATCGCGGGCAGTTGCGCGTACAGCTCCTCGCCGGGGCAGCTGGTCTGGTAGGTGTCCCGGTGGCCGGACACGGCGTGGAGGCGGACCACCTCACCCCGCTCGTACAGGCTCTCGTCGTTCGTCGAGACCATCCGTACGGTGCCCATCGGGTCGATGCCCCTGCGCAGCTTCCACGCGCCCACCTTCGCGATCCCCTCGATGAGAGCCAGCGGTACCGGCACCCCGGGCCCGAAGTTCCCCAGGGCCGCGATCCCTACGCTGTGGGCGTTGAAGCCCGTGGTGTGCGCGCCGCGTACGGACCGTCCGACTCCGCCGGCCCTGCCCTCGTAAATGGTCCCGCAGCGGTCGACGACGAAGTTGTAGCCGATGTCGTCCCAGCCCTCGCCTGAGACATGGTCCTCCTCCATCGCCCGGAGCATCCTGGGGGCATCGGCGCAGTCGTAGTAATTGGTGTGGTTGGTGTGGTGGACGAAGACCGCGTTGACCGCACCCGTGTACGTGGCGTGCTCCTTGACCAGGCTCTCGTCCGCGTGCCAGGCTGTCCGGCTGACGATCGTCGGCTGCGGGGCCGCGGCGGGCGGCGTCTCGGGCTTGGCGGTGGTCGGCTCGGGCGCGACAAGCCGCACCGGCGCATCCCGGAACACCAGGACGGTCAGCGGCACCACCATGGCGCCCAGGGCTGTTCGACGAAGCCACATAGGGCCACCCTGCCCCCTGACCAGCCACTTCGCAGTCGCGCGGCACCCAGTCGGGTGAAGCCGGAACGCCTGGTCAGGACGCGGCGGCCGTCCTGCTCTCCTCGAGGAGACGCTGCGCCCGGTGCGGGGAGATGTCCAGCCGGGCCAGCACACCGGGAACGGCGTTGTTGGGAAGGATGAGCTCGAAGAGGGCGGAGATCTCGGCGACCAGATCGGGTGGCTCCGCCATCGACTCGGTCACCAGCTGGACCCCGGTCCATGCCCCGACGAACAGCCGCGACGTCATGACCGGATCGACGTGCGGAAGCAGCTCGCCCCGCTCCTTGGCCTCGACGAGCATCTCACTGCCCAGGGCGATCCAGTCCGGCCAGCGGGTGCCGAACAGACCACGCGCCCGAGGGTCGACGGACAGCCGGATCGACGCGCTGAGCATGGGTTCTCTGGGCAGCCGATAGGCGAGCAGAAGCGCCGTGTCCACCCATTCCTGCAGCTTGAACGTCTGGGGTGTGACGCCCTCCGCGGTCACCGCCTCTTCGAGGACGCCGCGGGCCAGCTCTTCCTTCGAGGTGAAGTGGAAGTACAGCGCGCCCCTCGTGAGACCTGCCCGTTCGAGGATGGCGGCGATCGTCGCGGCGTCGTAACCGTGCTCGTCGAAGACCTCGGCAGCGGCCTCGAGGAAGACTCTGCGCGTCCGGATCGCCCGTTGCTGTCTTGCCAACTCGCGCTCCCCTTGACTTGACGTTGCGCTCCGTCGAAAAATACCGGTGAACCGGTATCATATCAGCGCCGGGGGCCCGCTTTGCGCAAGAGTCCGGGGGGACCGTGCCAGAAGTACCTGCTTTCCCGCATCCGCCACACGTCGACGTACGGGTCGGGGTACCCAAGGAACACGTCCACCTGGGCCGCGATGCCACGGTTTTCGTCACCGGATGGCGACGCCTCGCAGACGGCGAGTTCTCGCTCACCGCCCGGTGGCCCTCTCCCGATGACGGACTGCGCTATGACCCCCGGGTACTCACGCAGACCATCCGGCAGAGCGGCCTGGCCATAGCGCATGCAGCGTACGGCGTTCCGCTGTCGCATCAAACCCTGCTGCACTACTTCGACTTCACGGTCGTCCCGGGATTCCGGGTACCCTCCGGCCGGCCGTCCGCCCTCGGTGTCAAGATCTCCGTCTCGGAACCGAGGAAGAACAGACGGGCCGTAAGTTCCCTGGGGATGGATGTACAACTCTTCCAGGACAACACCGTGGTGGCGCGGGCCGATTCGGAGTTCGGCTGGATATCTCCTGCCGCCTATCGCCGACTTCGCGGCGAGAACCCCACGGCAGGCTGGAGCGAATGGCCCCTGCCCGCGCCGATAGACCCCGGGACCGTCGGCCGGACGAGCGGCACGGATGTGGTCCTGGCACCGGGCGAGCGGCCGGACCAATGGCAACTGCGCAACGACACCGAGAACTTCCTCCTGTACGACCACCCGGTCGACCACGTACCCGGGCTCGTCCTCACGGAAGCTGCCCACCAGGCCGCGCAGGCCGTGCTGCACCCCCTCCCCTTCGAACCCACCGCCGTCGCCAGTGCCTTCGTGCGGTACGTCGAGTTCGACCGGCCCTGCTGGATCGAGGCGGAGGTCGTACCCGCCCCCGGCCCCGGGCAGTCCGCCGTTCTGGTCACGGGGACGCAGGACGGGCAGACCGTGTTCCGGGGCCGGCTGAGCGGGCCGTGCGGCTGACAGGCCCGAAGGCCGTCGGCTCACTGGTTGATGAAGCCGCCGTCCACCGGCAGGACCGTGCCCGTGAGGAACGGGCAGCGGTCGCTGAGCAGCCAGGCGACCGCGTTCGCGATCTCCTCCGGCTCGGCCGTACGGCCCTGCGGTGTGGCGCCGTTGACCATCTCCTCCAGACCCGGGTTGCGCCCGAACCAGTCGGCGGTGATCTCGCTGCGCGTCGTACCGGGGGCCACGGCGTTGACCCGGATTCCCTGCTTGGCGTATTCGTCGGCCGCGGCCCGGGTGAGCCCGACGACCGCGTGCTTGGCCGCTATGTACGGTGCGGCGGCGGGAATGGCCACCAGGCCGCCCACACTGCTGTTGTTCACGATGGAGCAGGCCCCGCCGTTCGTCAGCATGGCAGCTATTTCGTAGCGCAGACAGTTCCAGACGCCCCGCACATTCGTGTCCATGACGGCGTCGTAGACGTCATCGCCCATCAGATGCAGCGGAGTCCGGTCGCCGCCGAGCCCCGCATTGTTGAATGCGGAATCGAGGCGCCCGAAGGTGTTCACCGTGAAGTCGACTGCTCTGGCAGCGTCCTCGGCCACCGTGACATCACAGACGACATGGGCCGCCTGGCCGCCTTTGTCCCGCAATTCGGATGCCAACGCGGCCAGCCGGTCCTCTCTGCGCGCGGCGAGCACCACCGTCGCGCCTTCCTGGGAGAAGACGCGTGCCGCGGCTGCGCCGATACCACTGCTCGCCCCGGTGATGAGGACGACTTTGCCGTTCAGGAGATCGCTCATGGCCGCAGTCTCGCAGGCATGTCAGGGCCGGACCATGGCCGTGCCGATCCGCGGCAGCAGCAGATTCCAGAACCGGTCGACGGCCTGCCGCGGCGACCAGTCCGCGTCCGCGCGGCCCAGGGCCTGCGCTCCCACCACCACCGCGGTCACGGCGGACGCCAGGTCGTCGATGAGGACGTCCGCCGCCAGGACGCCTTCGGCGCGGGCGCGGGTCAGCATGGAGCGGACCCAGGTGTGCCACACCCTCCACAGCGCGACGTCCTCCTGCCAGGCGGCGTCCCCGGCGAGGCCGAAGCCGGCGCGCAGCACGACGTCCTCGGCGAGCCGGCGGGCCAGGACGTGCGAGGTGTCGACCAGATTCCGCAACGAAGCGGGCCGTTCGCAGGGGTGCGGAGCGAGGATGTCCTGGAGGATCCGGGCCGCCTCGGACTCGACGGCGGCGCCCAGCGCGCGCTTGCTGCCGAAGTGGAAGTGCAGCGCACCGCTGCTGACTCCGGCTCCGACACTGATCTCCGTGAGTGACGACGGAGCGAACCCACTCCGGTCGAAGGCCTCGGCCGCCGACCGGATCAGCTCCTGCCGCGTGCGTACCGCGCGGTCCTGCTTGGCCATCCTGGCGCTCCGGTGAGTACGGGGTTCCGATGGTTGCGGAGCGGCTGCCCATGCGGCGCAATCAGGAAGCCACTCAGAGTGACCACTCTAACAAACCGGATGTTCCGTTTTCTGTCCCGTCCTCCGAAGGTGGCTGAAAGCCGCTTCCCTGACGCCCCGCCCCGCCGGTCCACCGCGATACCGTGCGACATGCTCGCCATCCAGTTCGACCGCTTCGGCGGTCCCGAAGTCCTCCGGCCCACCCAGCTGGCCACCCCCGTACCGGGCCCCGGCGAGGTGCTGATCACCGTCGAGGCCGCCGGGGTGAATTTCGCGGACACCCACCAGGTGGACGGCTCCTACCTGACGGCCGACGCCCTTCCGTACGTACCGGGCAGCGAGGTCGTCGGCCGTACTCCGGACGGCAGGCGGGTCCTGGCCCGGGTTTCGCGCGGGTACGCGGAGCAAGTGGTCGCCAAGGAGTCCGCCGTGCTGGACATGCCCGAGGGGCTGGGCGCCGCCGAGGCACTCGCCCTGCTCGTGCAGGGACTCACGGCCTGGCATCTGCTGCGCACCTCGGCCCGGCTGCGTACCGGCGAGACCGTCGTCGTCCACTCCGCCGCGGGCGGTGTGGGCAGCCTCGCCGTCCAGCTGGCCAAGGAGTTCGGCGCGGGCCGGGTGCTCGCCCAGGTCTCCTCCCCGGCCAAGGAGCGGCTCGTGCTGGACCTCGGCGCGGACGCGGTGATCAGCTACCCCCTCCAGGAGAAGGCGGACGTCGTCCTGGACGCCGCCGGTGGCGAACTCTTCGACCAGGCACTGGCCTCGCTGGCGTCCTTCGGCCGCCTGGTGACCTACGGCAACGCGTCCCGCACCGGCTTCACCCCGGTGGACCCCGCCAGGCTCGGCCGGCTCAACGCCTCCGTGGTCGGATTCTGGCTGCGTCCCACCCTGGCGGTGCACGGCGCCGTCTCCGGGCCGGTCAAGGAACTCTTCGCCCTCGCCGCCGCGGGACGGCTCAGGCCCGTGGCCGGCGGCAGCTACCCGCTCGCCGAGGCCGGCCGCGCCCACGAGGACCTGCTGGCACGCAGGACGACCGGCAAGGTGATCCTGGTCCCCTGACGGGCATCGGCACGTGGCCCGGGGCGGTTGCGCGGGTGATTAGGGTGGCCGGATGCCGTCCTTGACCTCACTGACTCCGGGCCCGGCCTCCCCGGGGGCCACGCCCCCGGCCGCGCCCCGGGCCGGCCGCGATCCGTACTTCGACAACGCGAAGTACCTGGCGATCGTCCTCGTGGCGATGGGGCACGCGTGGGAGCCGATGCCCGGGAGCGGCCGCCTGGTCGAGACGCTCTACACCTTCGTCTACACCTTCCACATGCCGGTCTTCATCATGATCGCCGGCTACTTCTCCCGCAGCTTCGACCTGCGTCCCGAGCGGGTGTGGAAGCTCGTCACCAGCCTGGTCGTGCCCTACGCGGTCTTCGAGATCGCGTACACACTGTTCGAGCGCCTCACGGGGACCCCGGACTTCCCGCTGAGCCCCCTCACGCCGTACTGGCTGCTGTGGTTCCTGC
The DNA here is from genome assembly GCF_045207585.1 of Streptomyces sp. NBC_00887. Taxonomy (NCBI): domain Bacteria; kingdom Bacillati; phylum Actinomycetota; class Actinomycetes; order Kitasatosporales; family Streptomycetaceae; genus Streptomyces; species Streptomyces sp. NBC_00887. Next base: position 6,010,310 of record NZ_CP108788.1, on the reverse strand, counting down.
CCGCGCTGTTCCTGTGGCGTCTCACCACGCCGATCTGGCAGACGGTCCGGTGGCCCCTGGCGTTGTCCCTGGCCGTCGCGGCCATGGGGGCGGTGACCAGCAACATCGGCGGTGATCTGCAGCTCCAGCGCGTCCTGCAGTTCCTGCCGTTCTACGTACTCGGCCTGCGGCTCCGGCCCGCGCACTTCGACCTGGTGCGCAGCCGCGCCGTGCGGATCGCCTCCGTGCCGGTCTGCCTGATCGCCCTGGCCGCGGCGTACTGGGCTGTCCCGCGCACGACGACCTCGTGGTTCTTCCGGCGGTACGGCGCCGAGCAGCTCGGCTCGCCCGCCTGGACGGGTGCTCCGGTGACCCTGCTCCTGTTCGGCTGCGCCGTCGTGCTCAGCGCCTGCTTCCTGGCCTGGGTGCCGAGCCGCCGGCTGTGGATGACGGCGCTCGGCGCGGGCACGCTGTACGGCTACCTGCTGCACGGCTTCGTCATCAAGGGGGCCATCCACCTCGACCTCTTCGAAGCCGACGTCGTCTCCACCCCGCCGGGCCGGATCGCGGTGTCACTCGCCGCTGCGGCCGTCGTCACGCTGCTGTGCAGCCCGCCCGTACGGCGGGTCTTCCGGTACGTGGTGGAGCCCCGGCTCGACTGGGCGAAGAAGCGGAACCCGGATCCGGCGGCCTCCTGACGCACCGCACCCCCTGGGCCCGGACGGGCCCAGGGGGTGCGGTTCTCACCGGACGGGCCGGTTCAGACGTTGCCGGGCGTTCCGAGCATGGCGGACGCGTTCTCCAGCGCGGTGAGGGGCACCGCGGGGGCGGGCACCTCGGCCGGACGGCAGGTGAAGCCCAGGCGCGCCAGCGCCCTGGTCACCTCGGCGGCGCTGAAGTCGCGGCGGTCCTGCCGGGTGATCACTTCCCCCACCTGCTTGACGGGGTAGACGCGGCGGCTGATGACCACCGCGTCACCGGTGACGGGTTCGGGCTTGATGCCCTTCATCGAATCCTCCACCTCGTTCTTGAACAGATCGAAGGGGAAGCGGGCGATGACACAGCGCATAGTGCCTCAACAGGGTCGAAGAGAAAGCCGGGAAGGGACTGACGGTCCGGTCTAGGCGGCCCGGTCGGACCGACGCAGCGCGGCAGCCGCACGCGCCTCGGGGTTCGCGGTGCTGGTGTTGGAGCGGCGGCCCTGCGGGGGCCTGCTGCCGCGCCGGCGCGAGGAGGAGCCGTTGCCCTTGCCCCGCTCCGTCAGCGGCGCGGAGATGGTCACGGGGACGCCCGAGGGCGCCTGCGCCCCGGTGATGCGGCTGAGCTCGGCCTCGCCGGAGCGGACCTGGGCGACCTGCGGGGTGATTCCCGCATCGGCCATCAGACGGGTCATCTCGCGGCGCTGGTTGGGCAGCACCAGCGTGACGACACTGCCGGACTCCCCGGCACGGGCGGTACGGCCACCGCGGTGCAGGTAGTCCTTGTGGTCGCTCGGCGGGTCCACGTTGACGACGAGGTCGAGGTTGTCGACGTGGATGCCGCGTGCCGCGACGTTCGTGGCGACCAGCACCGTGACGTGGCCGGTCTTGAACCGGTCCAGGGTGCGGGTGCGCTGCGGCTGCGACTTGCCGCCGTGCAGGGCGGCAGCCCGTACACCGCTGTTCAGCAGGTGGTCGGTGAGCTTGTCCACCGCGTGCTTGGTGTCCAGGAACATGATCACCCGGCCCTCGCGGGCCGCGATCTCGGTGGTCGTGGCGTACTTGTCGGAGCCCTGTACGTAGAGCACGTGGTGCTCCATCGTCGTCACCGCACCGGCCGCGGGGTCGACCGAGTGGACGACCGGGTCGTGCAGGTAGCGGCGGACCAGGAGGTCCACGTTGCGGTCGAGGGTGGCCGAGAACAGCATCCGCTGGCCCTCGGGGTTCACCTGGTCGAGCAGCTCGGTGACCTGGGGCATGAAGCCCATGTCGGCCATCTGGTCGGCCTCGTCGAGGACGGTGATGGCGACGCGGTCGAGCTTGCAGTCGCCGCGCTCGATGAGGTCCTTCAGCCGGCCCGGGGTCGCCACGACGACTTCGGCACCGCCACGCAGGGCGCTGGCCTGGCGGCCGATCGACATACCGCCGACGACCGTGGCCAGCCGGAGCTTGAGGGAGCGTGCGTACGGGGTCAGCGCGTCGGTGACCTGCTGGGCCAGCTCCCGGGTGGGAACGAGGACCAGGGCCAGCGGGCGGCGCGCGTCGGCGCGGTTGCCCGCGGTACGGGCCAGCAGGGCGAGGCCGAAGGCGAGCGTCTTGCCCGACCCGGTGCGGCCGCGGCCGAGGACGTCACGCCCGGCGAGCGAGTTCGGCAGGGTCGCCGCCTGGATGGGGAACGGCACCGTCATGCCCTCGGAGCCGAGCGCCGCCAGCAGGGGCGCGGGCATGTCCAGGTCGCCGAACGTCTCGGCGGCGGGAAGCGCCGGGGTGATGGTCACCGGAAGGGCGAACTCACCCGAGACGGAGGAGGACCGGCGGCCGTAGCCTCCGGAGCGTCCGCCGCCGGAGCGGCCCTGGGAGCCGGAGCCACCCTGCCGGCTGGATGCCGCCGAGCGGAATCCGTTGGCCGTGCGGCCGCTCTGGGACCCGCCGGAGCGGGTGCGAGAAAATCGGTCGTTCGTGCGAGCTGTGCGATCGCGGTTCAATGGAGAACCCTTCCCTCGAATGGCACGTATCGAGGGATTCTTTTTCCGGGCGGCTGCAGCCAAGTACGGCGCCAAGAATCGCAAGAACGAGCCGATGAAATGATGAAGAACGAAGCCCGTCCGCCGTTAATCAGCTGTACGCGGCGCTTCGGCATGACTGCAAAGGGGACTGCTCCGGCACGACCCGTGTGCACCAGAAATTCACGTACTGGGCCTACCGCGGCGACGACGCCGGGGTCACAGTGCCGGGAAACAACAACGAGCTGGGGCCCGCACCCCAAGGTGCGGGCCCCAGCTGCGCCATACGCCTGAGGTGATCAGGCGGGGGTGATGTTCTCCGCCTGCGGGCCCTTCTGGCCCTGCGTGACGTCGAAGTTCACCTTCTGGCCTTCCTGCAGCTCGCGGAAGCCCTGGGCGGCGATGTTCGAGTAGTGGGCGAAGACGTCAGCGCCGCCACCCTCCTGCTCGATGAAGCCGAAACCCTTTTCCGCGTTGAACCACTTCACGGTGCCAGTAGCCATGTCATATCTCCTTCGGGGCGTTGCCCGTGTCCCGCACTGTGCGAGCCACGTCGCCGCAAATGATTGCCCCGTCCGGAAGAAACCGGAAATACAAAAGTGCACCCACCCGAGTGAACCGGCGAGAGCACTTGAAGTTTTGGGAACCACAACTGCAACTGAGATCAACAGTAGCACGATTTGGGCAGGTGCGGGCTGTACGCCATATCACTCCGGCACCACTCCACTGCGCACGGTATAAACCTTCACCGCTCATTGCGCGTATTTCTGTGCTGGCGAAAACAGATATACACCTGCCCGCCGGTCAGGAATCGGCGGCGTTCCCGCCCACCACGGGCCTCCGCAGTTCCTCGTTGAGGCGCAGGGCCTCCTCGAGCTGGTCCTCCAGGATGACGATGCGGCAGGCGGCGTCGATCGGGGTGCCGCCGTCCACCAGCTCGCGAGCGCGGGCGGCGATACGCAGCTGGTAGCGGGAGTAGCGGCGGTGGCCGCCCTCCGAGCGCAGGGGCGTGATCAGGCGGGCCTCGCCGATGGCCCTGAGGAAACCCGGTGTCGCACCGATCATCTCCGCGGCCCGCCCCATCGTGTACGCGGGGTAGTCGTCGTCGGCGAAACGATCCGTGCCGTGCGAGGGGGTCTCCGGGGGCATCTGTACCTCATCTGCTGCGCGCCGACCCACTGATATGGCCCGGCTGCATAAGAAACCCTAGGTGTACGGGTAGATCATGTCTATCACCACTGGAATAGATTTCCCCGCTTCGTGGCGCCTCACCCGCACCGTGGCGCCGCCCGGACCGCTCCCGGGGCGCTGCGAGGATTCCCTCGAATGCCCCAACGCGACTGACCGGCCGGTCAGTTGTCCGCCGACCTGCCAGCGGTCATACTGAAGGAGTAGCCCTTCACGCATCCCCCGTCGTGAAGGGCTACAGTCACGCCCGGCCACCGGCATCACGGTTGCCGGCGGAGCCCGCGGAGCCCCGGAGAACACGGCATGAGCACCACCAGCAGGACCACGACGGCGGCCCGCACGGTCACGGACGTCCTCCAGCCCCGCAACGTCCTGCTCGCCGGCATGCTCGCCATCGGACTCGCGTCCGCCGGTGACTGGACCGGGCTGCCCTGGGGCCTCCTCGGCGCGCTCTGTGCCGGACTCGTCCCCGCCGGGTACGTGGAGTGGGAGCGCAGCCGCGGCACCTGGGGCGACCGCCATGTCGTGGACCGGACCCAGCGTGCGCCCATCTTCCTCGTGATCCTCGGCTCCCTCGGCGCCGGTTCGCTGATCATGGTCCTCGGCGGTGCCCCCACGGGCATCCTGATCGCGATGATCTCCCTGTGGGCCATGACGACCGTACTGCTGGCCGTCAACACGGTCTGGAAGATCTCGGTGGACTCGGCGGTCGCCTCGGCCGTGGTGGCCCTGCTCTGCGTGGTGCACTCCCCGTGGTGGCTGACCGCCTGCGTACCGGCGGTCGCCGTGTGCTGGTCGCGGGTGGCGCTGCGCTACCACTCGGTGGCGCAGACGGCCGCGGGGGCGTTCGTCGGTGCGGCGACCGCGGCGTTCTTCCTCCTCGTCCGAGCCAACGGGTCCCGTACCGGGTACATGTGATCCGTGCCGACATTCGAGATCACCACCGCGAGCGCCGATGACGTCGGAATGCTGGGGGACTGGGCCCATGACGAGGGCTGGAACCCCGGCCTCACCGACGACCGGGCCTTCTTCGCCGCCGATCCGTGCGGCTTCCTGATCGGCCGGCTCGACGGCGAGCCCGTCACGTCAGTCTCCGTCGTGCGCTACGGCGCCTGCTTCGGCTTTCTCGGCTTCTACCTGACCCGGCCGTCGCTGCGTGGCCGGGGGTACGGGACCCAGGTCTGGCGCGCCGGCCTGGCCCGGCTCTCCGGGCGCAGCGTCGGGCTCGACGGCGTACCCGCTCAGCAGGACAACTACCGCAGGTCCGGATTCCACACAGCCTGGAGCAACGCGCGTTACGAAGGAGTGGTGCCCCCGGACGTCGCACCGCCTGCCGGTGTCACACTCGTCGACGCCCGGACGCTCCCCTTCGGCCTGCTCAGCACGTACGACCGGCGCTTCTTCCCCGAAGCGCGCGACAGTTTCCTGGCCTCCTGGATCACTGCGCCCCGGCGCACGGCGCTCGCCGCGATCCGCGACGGTTCACTCGTGGGCTTCGCCGTGCTGCGCGCCTGCCGGGCCGCCTCGCGCATCGGGCCGCTCCACGCCGACTCCCCCGAGGTGGCCGGCGCCCTCGTGAGCGCGCTCACGGCAACCGCTCAGGACACCGCCGTCGCGATCGACGTCCCCGACATCAACCCGGCGGCCGTACGCCTCGCGGAACAGCTCGGCCTGGCCCCGTCGTTCGGCACGGCCCGCATGTACGCCGGGCCGGTACCGGAAACAGACCGGGCGGGCCTGTACGGCATCACCAGCCTCGAACTCGGCTGACCGATCACACCGACCGGCCGGAACCCACCCGTATCCGCCCGCGCAGCCGCTCCAGCACCCGGCCGCGCAGCGTCTCGTACTCCTCGCGGAGCCGTACGATCTCCGCCGGCCGGTCGATCACCGTGCCCCCGGTGACGACCTCGTGCGGTCCGAACTGCTCCCGGGTGAGGTCGATCTCGATGCCCAGGCCCAGCCTGTTCCACCAGTGGAAGTCGACCTGCTCTCCGTCGACCGACACCTCGCCCCTGATCAGCTCGCCGCCGAGCAGGTCGTTGACCACGAGGGCGGTGACCCCGCACTGGTCCCGCGCCGGGTTGTCCGGGTCCCACCGGGGCCGGTGCTCGGGCGTGGTCGTGTCCGCGTCCCAACTGCTGCGGATGGCGGCTTCGATGTCGGCGAGGAGCAGAGGTTCCATGGCGCCGATCCTCGCACCCGCCACCGACAACGGGCGCCGGAACCAGGGCCTGCGCCGTCCCGCACGCTTCGCCTGATGGCTGTTCTCAGGTGCGCGGCATTCCCCGTACCGGCCGCCGGCCGGGTCCGGCGGGGAGACTGTCCAGCGCCATGGTCCCGTCGGCCGCCGATGCGTCCACCGGCAGTTCCAGCGCGGCGGTGACCGCGTCGGGAAGCGGCCCGATTCCCAGCACCCCCCTGACCAGATCGGCCGTCAGGCGGTGCCAGGACGGTGCGCGCCGGAGCATCGCGTGGTCGCTGTCCCGGATGGTGACCAGGCAGGTGCGGGCACCCGCACGGCGGGCCCGGGCCGTGAGGGACTGGGTGGCCTGAGGGCTCGTCACGCGGTCCCGGGTGCTGTGGAGCAGGACGACGTCACGCCCCGCGAGCTGCGTGACCGGATCCCCCGGCGGGCACCACGGGGCGAGGCCCACCACCGAGCGGACCAGCGGGTGGCCGGCGGCGTGCAGAGCGGCACGCGCACCCATGGAGTGGCCCAGGAGGACCACGGGGATGTCGCCCGCCTCGCGCCGCAGGGCGTCCAGCTCCCGCACGACGTCGCGCATCGGGTCCTGGCGGGCGCCGTTCCAGCCGCGGTGGGTGTAGCGCACCCGGCGGACGCGTACACCGGCGGCGGGGCGGACGGCCCGGGCGACGGCGCGGGCGATCGGGAGCATCCGCAGGCCGGGCAGGTTCATGACGCCGAGCGGGGGCGGCGCCAGACCCGTCTCGTACCCGCCGTGCAGGACGAGCACGGCTGCGGACGGCGGTCGTTCGGCCACGCGTACCTCCGGGTCGGGGTGCGGAGCCCGTGCCCGCCCACTCCTCCCATATTCGGTGCCGGGCGGCGCGAGGATGGGTCGAACGTGTCGATACGTGGAAAGTACCGTTCACTGCACGAGGCACGGACCCACTCACGCACCGGACCGAAGGAGTTGCCGTCATGGCATCAGGACCCCAAATCGGCCAGAACGTCCAGGACTTCACGCTTCCCGGCGGAATACTGGCCGAGGACACCTTCGAGCGGCGCGACTACACGCTCTCCGCCGCACGCGGCCGGGCTGTCGTCCTCGCCTTCTACCCCGGCGACAACACGGCCGTCTGCACCAAGCAGCTCTGCTCCTACTCCTCCGGCCTCGAGACCTTCGAGGGCCTCGACGCCGAGGTCTGGGGAATCAGTCCACAGGGTGTGGACAGTCACGAGTCCTTCGCCCGCACCCACCAGTTGCGCATGCCGCTCCTGGCCGACACGGGACGGGACATCGCCCGGGCGTACGGGGTCGCGGCGCCGGGCATCGGAGTACGGCGTTCCGTGTTCCTGATCGGGCCCGACGGTGTACTGCGCTGGAAGCATGTCGCCCTGCTCGGCGCCACGTTCCAGTCGCTGGACACGCTCGCCGGGCACCTTTCCGGCATCAAAACCGCGTAAAGACTGCCGGACTCCGGCAGTATCCCTGGCCGGTGGTGTATGGGATCATTCAGCCAGTTCGACGGAAACATTTCGGGGGAAATCGAAAGCCGGGGGAGTGATCACGTGACCATATTTCTCGGTCTCGGCATTGCGGGAATCGCTCTTCTCACGCTCTCCCTGATCTTCGACGGGATCCTCGAAGGGCTCCTCGGCGACGCGCTGGGCGGGCTGCTGAACGGCTTCTTCGACGGCCTGCTCTCCCTGCCCGTCATCGCCGGCTTCGTCTCCATGCTCGGCTTCGGTGGCGCGATCGTCCTCGGCACCACCGGCGCGGGCACCCCGGTGGCCCTCGCCGCCGGTGCCGCGGCGGGGCTCGTCGCAGCCTGGCTGACCTGGAGGCTGAGCAGGGCCCTGATGCGGGATCAGACCACGGCCACACCGCGCGGCGAGGACCTCGTGGGCACCTCCGGATCCGTCGTGACCCCGATCCCGGCCGACGGCTACGGCGAGGTCCTGCTGCGACTCGCGGGCCAGACCGTGAAGTTCTCCGCGAAGAGCGAGGTACCGGTCGAACGAGGCGCCGAGATCTGGGTGGAGGCCACCCTCTCGACCACCTCGGTCACGGTCCGCCCCGTCGAGCGCTGACCGCCGCCTCGCCACACGTCTGTCCACCAGCTGAACGAGCTGCCACCCCGTCGGGGGGCAGGGGGGATCCTTCTCATGAGTCCAGTAGTGATCGCCGTCTTCGGCATAGTCGTTCTCGTCGTGCTCCTCGGCCTCGCGGTCATCACCCGCTACAAGGTCGCGGGACCCAGCCAGGCCTTCATCATCACGGGCCGCCGCGGCAAGAAGTCGACCGACCCGGTGACCGGCCGTACCAGCATCGACAACAGCGGCCAGAAGGTCGTCGTCGGCGGCGGTGTCTTCGTCGTGCCGTTCGTCCAGCAGAAGTTCACCCTGGACCTCTCCAGCCGGCACATCCCCGTCGCCGTACGCGGAGCCGTCACCCTGCGCGGCGTGAAGTCCAACCTCGAAGGCGTCGCGATCGTCAAGGTCGGCGGCAGCGAGGACGCGATCCGCGCCGCCGCCCAGCGCTTCCTCCAGCAGCAGAACGGCATCGTCGGCTTCACCCAGGAAGTGCTCTCCGGTGCCCTGCGTGCGATCGTCGGCCGGATGTCGGTCGAGGACATCATCCGCGACCGCGCCGCCTTCGCCGGCCAGGTCGCCGAGGAGGCCGAGGCCAGCCTCTCCGGCCAGGGCCTGATCCTGGACGCCTTCCAGATCCAGGACATCACCACCGAGGGTTCCTACCTGGAGGACCTCGGACGCCCCGAGGCCGCCCGCGCCAAGCAGGAGGCCGACATCGCCGAGGCCATCGCCCGGCGCGCCTCGGAGCAGGCCCGGCTGAAGGCGGCCGAGGAGATCGCCATCGCCGAGCGGACGTTCTACCTCAAGCAGGCCGAGATCAAGGCCGAGACGGCAGCCGCCACCGCCAAGGCCGACGCCGCCGGCCCCCTCGCCGAGGCGGCCCGCCAGCAGGAGGTCCTCGCCGAGCAGGAGAAGGTCGCCCAGCGCCAGGCGGCCCTGACCGACCGCGAGCTCGACACCAAGGTCCGCAAGCCCGCCGACGCCGCCCGCTACCGGGCGGAGCAGGAGGCCGAGGCTCGCCGCATCGCCCAGGTCAAGGAGGCCGAAGCCGACGCGGAGCGCTCCCGCCTGACCGGTCAGGGTGAGAAGCTCCACCGCTCGGCCCTCGCCGACGCCGTACGCATCGAGGGCGAGGCCGAGGCCGCCGCCATCGCCGCCAAGGGCTCCGCCGAGGCCGAGGCCATGCAGAAGAAGGCCGACGCCTTCGCCCGGTACGGCGACGCGGCCGTGCTCCAGATGCTGGTCGAGGTGCTCCCGCAGGTCGTCGCCAAGGCGGCCGAGCCGCTCAGCGCAATCGACAAGCTGACGGTCATCTCGACGGACGGCGCCAGCCAGCTGTCCCGCACGGTCACGGACAACGTGGCCCAGGGCATGGAACTGCTGAGCTCGACCACGGGCGTCGACCTGGGCGCGCTGCTGCAGAACCTGAAGGGCAAGGTCGGCGGCTCGGGGTCCGTGCCGGCGCCGGCCGCCCCCCAGCACACGAACAACAAGATCGAGGTCACGGACTGACGCACCCCCGCTCCCTCGGGCCCGGCGGCGATCCTTCACCGCCGGGCCCTTTCAATCGGCGGGGAGCACGGCGTCAGTCCACGGCGATCCCACGGGCCGCGAGGATCTCCGGTGCGCCGGGGACCCGCAGCTCGGCTATGCAGGTGATGCGCTCGAGGTTCGGCAGCAGGGCCAGGTCGTCGAGCGACCGGACGTCGAACAGGTCGTCCTCGCCGTCCCAGACCGGGGAGCACTCGCCGTACACCTGGTGCCCGCCGTCGATGAGCAGCGTGTCCACGCTCGCGAGCAGCTCGTCGCTGATCTCCAGCTCCTCGAAGAAGGCGCGGGACTCGTCGAGCACCGTGAACGCCAGGTCGTTGTCGAACACGTGGATCTGCACGTCCTCGATGCCTCTGGCGCGCATCCGCTCGTCGATGCTGTACGCCGGTACGAGTGTTCTGTCCACGTACATGAGCTTCTCGATGACCAGCAGCTTGAAGTTGAAGTCCTTGAAGTCAGCCATGCCCGGAGATCTATCACGCCGCTCCGACAGCGCCCCACCTGCTGCCACATGGCCGGTTTTCGTCGCCGGATAAGGTAATGGAAAGCTAAAAGGATCACCAAGACGCATCGCCGAACCGCCGCGCTCCTCGGGAGGAAGCCATGGGAACCCACCGAACATCGCTGCCAGGAGTCGGCGTCCAGTACGACTACACCACCGAGTCCGGACAGCACATCTCCGTGGTCGTACACCTCGACGGGCGGCGCTTCCTCGGGTTCTACGACAAGGACGATCCTGATGCGTGCCTGCTCTCCGTGCCCCTGACCACCGCTGAGGCCACCGGGCTCGCGCATCTGATCGATGCCGCGCCGATCGACGCCGTACGGACCGAGGGAATAGATCTCGTCACCGAGCACATTCCGCTCGGGACCCGCTCCCCGTACGGCGGGCGGGTGCTCGGAGAGACCAGGGCGCGGACCCGGACGGGCGCGTCGATCGTGGCCGTCCTGCGCACCCACAGTGCGCATCCGTCGCCCGGCCCGGACTTCCGGCTGGCCATCGGGGACACGCTCGTCGTCGTAGGCACCCGTGAGGGCGTCGACACGCTCTCCGAGATCATTGCGGAGGGCTGACCGTGCACGACACGACCGCACTGCTCATAGAGCTCGGCTCCGTCATTCTCGGGCTCGGCATCATCGGCCGCTTCGCCGGGCGGATGGGCCTCTCGCCGATTCCGCTCTATCTGCTGGCCGGGCTGGCCTTCGGGGAAGGCGGCCTGCTGCCGCTCGGCGCCAGTGAGGAGTTCACCGCCATCGGGGCGGAGATAGGCGTCATCCTGCTGCTGCTCCTGCTCGGGCTCGAGTACAGCGCGTCCGAACTCGTCACCAGCCTCAAGACTCAGTACCCGTCCGGGGCCGTCGACTTCGTGCTCAACGCGACGCCCGGGGCGATCGCCGGTCTGATGCTCGGGTGGGGACCCGTGGGGGCCGTCGCGCTGGCCGGGGTCACCTGGATCTCGTCGTCAGGGGTGATCGCCAAGGTGATGACCGACATGGGGCGCCTCGGTAACCGCGAGACGCCCGTCATCCTCGGTGTCCTCGTCATCGAGGACCTCGCCATGGCCGTCTATCTGCCGCTGCTCACGGCGATGCTGGCCGGGGTCGGTCTGGCAGGTGGCAGCATCGCCCTGCTGATCGCACTCGGGACCGTCGGGTTCGTGCTGTACCTGGCGCTGCGGCACGGGCGGCTCATCAGCCGTGCGGTGTCCTCCGACAATCCGGAGATGCTGCTGCTCGTCGTCCTCGGGCTCACGGTCCTGGTGGCCGGTGTGGCGCAGCAGTTGCAGGTGTCCGCGGCCGTCGGCGCCTTCCTCGTGGGTATCGCCCTGTCGGGCGAGGTCGCCGAGGGTGCGCGCAAGCTGCTGACGCCGCTGCGCGACCTGTTCGCCGCCGTCTTCTTCGTGTTCTTCGGTCTGTCCACCGATCCGGCGGACATCCCTCCCGTGCTGCTTCCGGCGGCCCTGCTGGCGATCGTCACGGTCTTCACCAAGATCGGCACCGGCTGGTACGCGTCGCGGCGCGCCGGAATCGGTCCGCGGGGCCGTTGGCGCGCGGGGGGCACGCTGGTCGCGCGCGGCGAGTTCTCGATCGTCATCGCCGGTCTGGCCGTGGCGACGGAACCGCGGATCGGGCCCATCGCCACCGCGTACGTGCTGATCCTGGTGATCGTCGGACCGCTCACCGCCCGCTGGACCGAACCGGTCGCCTCCCTGCTTCAGGCGAAGCTGGCCGGCAAGGCGAAGCGGCCGGCACCGGTCGTGGCGAGCAGCGGGCCCATGCCCTCGCACGACGACCTCACCCCGGAGCACGCAGGGCGCGACGCCGACTGAGACGGGGAGCGGGGGTGCCCCGTGGCCCTGATCCGCGGGGCACCCCCGGGGGACAGGGCCACCCTCGCCGCCTCAGAGCTCCTTCGCCGGCCAGTCCAGCAGCCGGGCCCCGATCACCGCGGTCTGAAGCGTGTAGCGGTGCATCGGATCGGACGGATCGGAACCGGTCAACTGGTGTATGCGCTCAAGCCGGTACGTCAGGGCGCGCACGCTCAGCGCCAGCCGGCGGGCCGTCTCGGCGGCGACACATCCCGCGTCGAAATACACGGACAGCGTCCGCAGCAGCGGTTCCGCGCCGCCCCGTGCCTCCTGGAGCGGGCCGAGCTCGCTGCGCACCAGGTCGGCCATCGCCTGCCGGTCCCGCGTCAGCACCGGGTAGACCAACAGGTCCGTGGCGTACAGCACCGGCTCGTCGAGCCCCATCCGCTGCGCCAGATCGAGGGCCTCGAGCGCCTCGTCGTACGAGTGGACGACGCCGCCGGGACCCCGGTGCGCGCGCCCGACCGCGACCTGGCCGCCGTCCGTCGCGGCGTGCGCCTGCTTGGCGAAGTACCTCAGGACGTCCGGCTGACTGCCGGGGGCGATGCAGACGAGGCGCCCGTCCTTCGTGGTGAGCAGGATCTTCCGGCCGCTGAAGCGGGTGAGCAGCGCCGTCTCCACACTCCGGGACACGGCGTCGGTCTCGGTGTACGCCTCCGGCCCCGTCGCCACGGCGACGGCGTGCGCCCGCGAGAGCCGCAGCCCGAAGCGCGTGGCGCGCTCCGCGAGCCTGCCCAGGTCGCTGCGCCCGTACAGCAGGTCGTCGATGAACTCCCGCCGCGCAGCTTCCTCGCGCCGTACGGTGAGCCGCTGCGCCCGCTCGAAGCCCTCCGCGAAGGCGTCGACCGCCTGTTCCACCGCGGCCAGCACGGCATCGGTGACCGCACCGGACCCGATCGCGGTGCGCGGCCACGCGGTGCGGGTGGCCGCCAGATGCAGATTCACCAGGGCGCGCAGCTGGTACCCGGCCTCCGCCGCCTCACGGCCCAGCGCCCGGCGGGCCTCCAGCTCGTCACGGGTGAGTCGGCGGCCGGTGTCCGCGATCTCGCCCAGCACGCGGGCGTGGTCCCCCAGGAACTCCTCGGGGATCTCCGGCTCTGCCACGGCTCACTCCTCCTGCGTTCCCCTGCGTCACGGCGCCGACCGGCGCCGACACCCCTCCAACGCACACGGCCGGGTGCCGGTGCCCGGCATCAGGATCTCGTAAAGACTGCCGGATTCCGGCAATGCGGGGAAAGGGCCCCGACCGGCACGATCTGTTCAGCAACACACGGGGGAAGCACGGGGTTGCGGGGGAAACACGGGGGACACGGGGAGAAGACCCGGCTGCTGCGGTGCCGTTCGCGGTGTCGCGGCGCCGGGGCCCCGTCGTACCCCGCCCCTCCCTGGCCGACAGAGGCGCGCAGCGTCGCAGGGGGTGAACCGGATGACCGAAATTCTTTCCGCGGCACTGACCTTTCCGGCCGTCGTCCTCGGAGCCGCCCTGGTCGTCGTCGTCTGCTTCTGGCTGCTGGTGCTGGTCGGGGCCACCGGAACGGACTCCTTCGACAGCGACCTCGACGCCGACGCGGCAGGCGTCGGCGGGGTACCGGTCGCCGTGTCCGCATCGCTCGCCGTCGTCATCGCCTGGTTCACCGGCCTCACGGGTTCGGTCCTGGTACAGCGCAGCGGTGTCACCGGCACCGCCCGCTCCCTGCTCCATGTCGCCGTCCTTGCGGGGGCGCTGCTGCTCGCCTGGGGGGTCGTCCGCATGCTCGTACGCCACTTCCGCCGGTACTTCCCGGCGGAACCTCCTCCATCGCGGCAGGACTTCCTGGGGCAGGTCTGCACGATCCGCACGGGGTCCGTCGGTGCCGACTTCGGGCAGGCGGAGGTTTCGGCGGCCGACGGCTCGACCACGATCGTGCAGGTCCGGCAGCCGGTGCCGTCGTCCGGTCCCGGCGAGGTGCTCGCGGCAGGCAGTACGGGGCTCCTCCACGCGTACGACGCCGAGGGCGAGTTCTTCCGGGTCTCGGCGTACGACGCCGCGCTCGCCCCGCGAACGCTGCCGCGCAAGGCCGGCTGACCGGCCGCTGCCCGCTCACCACGGTGAGCGAAAGCTGATGATCGAGATTCGGGAGAGGACAAGGCATGCTGGGTTTCGTGCCTCCCCTTCCTCAGCAGCCCCAACGACCCACCACGAGCGGCCACATGGTGGTCTGCGGCGACGACACGCTCGCCCGGCGCCTGGCCGTGGAGCTGCGCTATGTGTACGGGGAGCGGGTCACCCTGTTGCTCCCGCCGGGCCGCGACACCGGCCGCCCCGATCTGCCGTTGACCCAACGCGCGCGGGCGGCAGCCTTGTTCGGCCGCATGTCGGCGGCGATGAACCGCAGCGGCGGGGCGGGCGGGGCCGGTGACGGCGACACCAACGCCGGGGTCGAGGCCGTACGCATCATCGAGGCGCACGAGCCCTCCGACGACGTACTGGAAGAGGCGGGAGTCGACCGGGCCGCCGCGCTCGCGCTGGTCTACGACGACGACGAGCGCAACATCCGGGCCGCTCTGACGGCCCGCCGCCTCAACCCGCGCCTGCGGCTGGTCATCCGGCTCTACAACCGCAAGCTCGGCCAGCACCTGGAGACCCTGCTCGACCAGGCGGCCGCCGTCGCGATGCCGGGGCTCGACCCGGCCGCCCTGGACGCCTCCACGACCGTCCTGTCCGACGCCGACACCGCCGCCCCCGCCCTGGCCGCCACCGCACTGACGGGCAGCAGCAAGGTCATCCAGGCCGAGGGCCTGCTCCTGCGCGCCGCCGAGCGCACCCCGCCCCGGCAGGGCGAGCTCGCCGACCCGGGCCTGTGCACGCTGGCCCTGCTCTCCTCCACCACCCATGACCCCGCGGGCACCGAGGGCTCCGACAGCAGCGGCGAGGAAGGCCCCCAGCTCCTGCCCGACCATGCGACGGTGGCCGCGGCCACCGGCCGGGGCACGGTCGTCCTGGAAGCGATCAGCCAGGCGGGACCCGACCGCACGCCCACCCGGATGGGCGGCAGGGGCGCCCCGCTCGGCCACATCTTCTCGCGCCGGCTGCGCTGGTCGGCAGCGGGCGTCGCGACGGCCGTCGTGGCCCTGGCCGTCGCCTCGGTCGTCACGACCGGCGACAGCCCCGTACACGCCGCCTACCTGACCCTGCTCGACCTGCTCGCGATGGGTGACCCGGCGGACGGGGACAAGGACCCGGCGTCCCGCCAGATCATCCAGCTCCTCTCCGGAACGGCCGGACTCCTCCTCCTGCCGCTGCTGGTCGCCGCCGTCCTGGAGGCGTTCGGCTCGCTGCGCACCGCGTCCGCGCTGCGCCGGCCCCCGCGCGGCCTGTCCGGCCATGTCGTACTCCTCGGGCTCGGCAAGATCGGTACGAGGGTCCTCGTGCGGCTGCGGGAGCTGGACATCCCCGTCGTCGTCGTCGAGGAGGACCCGGAGGCGCGCGGCATCCCGCTGGCCCGCAGCATGCACATCCCGACGGTCGTCGGCGATGTCACCCAGGAGGGCGTCCTGGAGGCGGCCAAGATCCGCCGGGCCCACGCCCTGCTGGCCCTGACCAGCGTCGACACGACGAACCTCGAAGCCGCCCTGTACGCGCGTTCGGTGAAGCCGGACCTGCGGGTGGCGCTGCGCCTGTACGACGACGAGTTCGCCACCGCCGTCTACCGGACGCTGCGCACCGCCCACCCGCAGGCCCTGACCCGCTCCCGCTCCGTCTCCCACCTGGCCGCCCCGTCGTTCGCGGTCGCCATGATGGGCCGCCAGATCCTGGGCGCGGTCCCGGTCGAACGCAAGGTCATGCTGTTCGCCGCCCTGGAGGTGAGGGGCCATCCGCAGCTGGAGGGCCACACCGTCGAGCAGGCGTTCCGCCCGGGTTCCTGGCGCGTCCTGGCCCTGGACGCCACCCCGCCGGCCGACCGCCGCCCCGATCTCGCCTTCGGCCCCGACGCGACGGACCGGCCGGCCGGCCTGGTCTGGAACCTGCATCCGGGCTATGTGCTGCGGGCGGAGGACCGGGTGGTGATCGCGGCGACCCGGCGCGGGCTGGCGGAACTGCTGCGCAGGCAGCGCTCGATGAACCGTCTGTGACCCGTCGACGAGGCTCGGCCACGGGCCGGCGCGGCTAGCGGGGCGTGCCCATCGCGTCGCGCACCTCGTCGAGCGTCGCCTCGGCGATCGCGTTCGCCCGCTCGTTGCCCGCGCGCAGTACCGACCGCACGTACGTCATGTCCCGCGCGTACTCCGCCCGGCGGGCCCGGATCGGGGCCATCGTCGCGTTGACCGCGTCCGTCACGGTCCGCTTGAGCGCGGCACCGCCGCCGTTCCCGATCTCCTCGGCGACGTCGTGCGGGTCGCGCCCGAGGCAGAGCGCGGCCAGCAGCACCAGGCCGGACACCCCGGGCCGCCGTTCGGGCTCGTACGTGATGTGCCGCTCGGCGTCGGTGGTAGCGCCCTTGATCAGCCGGGCCGTCTCGTCGGCGTCCGCGCCGAGGGCGACGGAGTTGTTCCGGCTCTTGCTCATCTTGGTGCCGTCGGTGCCGAGCAGCAGGGGCGCGGCGGACAGCAGCGCGTCGGGTTCCGGGAAGACGTTCCCGTACCGCTCGTTGAAGCGGCGGGCCACCGTGCGGGTGATCTCCAGGTGGGGCAGCTGGTCCAGCCCGACGGGTACGAGGTTGCCCTTGCAGAACAGGATGTCGGCGGCCTGGTGTACCGGGTAGGTGTACATGAGCCCGCTGACCGCGGACTGCCTGGAGTGCGCGATCTCGTCCTTCACGGTGGGGTTGCGGCCGAGCTCGGCGACGGAGACGAGGGAGAGGAACGGCAGGAGGAGCTGGTTGAGGGCCGGTACGGCGCTGTGGTTGAAGACCGTCGTCCGGGCAGGGTCGATCCCGATGGCCAGGTAGTCCAGCAGCAGCCCCTCCACATGCTCGGTGAGCCGCTCGGCGACGTCCCGGTCGGTGAGGACCTGGTAGTCGGCGATCAGGACGAAGACGTCCACGCCGAGGTCCTGGAGGCGCACCCGGTTGTGGAGGGTGCCGAAGTAGTGCCCGAGGTGAAGGGCTCCGGTGGGCCGGTCACCGGTGAGGACCCGGAATCGGCCCGGGTCCTGCGCGAGCTGTTCCTCCAGCTCGGCGCTGCGGCGCAGGGCGGGTGCTGCGGGGCCGGCGGGCGGCAGGTCTGTGACGGTCACGTGGCTCTCCTCGCTGATCGCGTATGCGTGGAGGACGGCCCGCCGACGGACATCGGGGCAGCAAAAAAGGGCCGTCCATGTCGAACGGCCCTGGTTCCGTGCAGATGAAGGTGGCCGCTCCTAGGAGGAGCGCCACCGGTTCAGGCACGGGACGGAGGTCATGCGCCCACTGTAGTCACTTGTCCGCGTGGCCGCCCACGTGGAAGAGCAGCATGATGAACCCGGCGAAGAGGTGCGTCGCGAAGACGTAGACGAAGACGCGCAGGACGACACCGCGCTCCTTCCAGCTCTCGCTCTCGCTCATGACCCACCTCTTTCCGCTCCGTCACCGCGCCAGGCCCGGCTCCAGGGTACGCAGCCCCGGGCGGCTCGGAGCCCGCGGAATAGGGGGGCGGGGTCTCCCGTTGTAGGGTGTGTTCACTTAGTTCAATGTTCAACCATTAGCTGGAGGCGGGCGCCATGCAGTTCGGGATCTTCACCGTCGGGGACGTCACCACCGACCCCACGACCGGTACGACGCCGAGCGAGAACGAGCGGATCAAGGCGACGCTCGCGATCGCGCTCAAGGCCGAGGAAGTGGGCCTGGACGTCTTCGCCACCGGCGAGCACCACAACCCGCCGTTCGTCCCGTCCTCGCCGACGACCACGCTCGGCTACATCGCCGCCCGCACCGAGAAGCTGATCCTGTCCACGTCCACGACCCTGATCACCACCAATGACCCGGTGAAGATCGCGGAGGACTACGCCACGCTCCAGCACCTCGCGGACGGCCGCGTCGACCTGATGATGGGCCGCGGCAACACCGGCCCCGTCTACCCCTGGTTCGGCAAGGACATCCGCCAGGGCATCCCGCTCGCGATCGAGAACTACGCCCTGCTGCACAAGCTGTGGCGCGAGGACGTCGTCGACTGGGAGGGCAAGTTCCGTACGCCGCTCCAGTCCTTCACCGCGACCCCGCGCCCGCTGGACGGCGTCCCGCCGTTCGTCTGGCACGGCTCGATCCGCTCCCCGGAGATCGCCGAGCAGGCCGCCTACTACGGCGACGGGTTCTTCCACAACAACATCTTCTGGCCCCTGGAGCACACCGAGAAGATGGTGGACCTCTACCGCCGGCGCTACGCCCACTACGGACACGGCACCGCCGAGCAGGCCATCGTGGGCCTCGGCGGCCAGGTGTTCATGCGCAAGAACTCGCAGGACGCGGTACGGGAGTTCCGCCCGTACTTCGACAACGCACCGGTCTACGGCCACGGGCCCTCCCTGGAGGACTTCACGGAGCAGACCCCGCTGACCGTCGGCTCCCCGCAGGAGGTCATCGAGCGGACCCTGTCCTTCCGCGAGCACGTCGGCGACTACCAGCGCCAGCTGTTCCTGATGGACCACGCGGGACTGCCGCTCAAGACGGTCCTGGAGCAGCTCGACATCCTCGGCGAGGAGGTCGTGCCCGTGCTGCGCAAGGAGTTCGCCGCCCTGCGCCCGGCCGGCGTGCCGGACGCACCCGTCCACCCGGCGGTCACCGCCGCCCGCGCCACCCAGAAGGAGGCCTGACCACCGTGTTCACCACCGCCCCCCTGAAGATCGTCGCCGTCGCCGCCGGGCTGAGCAGCCCCTCGTCCACCCGACTGCTGGCGGACCGGCTGGCCGACGCCGCCCGTGAGCAGCTGGCGTCCGGCCAGGACCGCAGGGTCGACGTACAGGTCATCGAGCTGCGCGACCTCGCCGTCGACATCGCGAACCACCTCGTCACCGGCTTCCCGCCGAAGGGGCTCAAGGCGGCGACCGACGCGGTGACCGGGGCGGACGGGCTGATCGCCGTGTCACCCGTGTTCACCGCCTCGTACAGCGGACTGTTCAAGTCCTTCTTCGACCTGATCGACAACACCGCCCTGACCGGCAAGCCCGTCGTCGTCGCGGCGACCGGCGGTACAGCCCGGCACTCGCTGGTCCTCGAGCACGCGATGCGCCCGCTCTTCACCTACCTGCGGGCGGTCGTCCTGCCGACGTCCGTATACGCGGCGTCCGAGGACTGGGGCTCGTCCGGCGACGAGTACACCGAGGGGCTGCCCTCCCGGATCCGGCGCGCGGGCGGTGAACTCGCCTCCGCGGTCATGGGGCGGACGGTCTCCGGGGCGTCCCGGTCGCTCACCCTCGACGACGGCGAGGACGCCGTCGTGCCGTTCGAGCAGCAGCTCGCCGAACTGCGCACCACCTGAACGGAACACCTTGAGGCCTGCCGTCGACCCACAGACCCCTGATGCCCGTTCTGGTTAGAGTTGTCACGAATAGAGGCATGGTGAGAAGCAGGCCAGGAGTGATCGGACCGAACGGGAGGCAGACATGGGCAGGATCGTCGTCGGCGTGGACGGCTCGGATGCGTCGATCAAGGCGCTGCGCTGGGCCGTGCGCCAGGCAGAACTGACCGGGGACACGGTCGAGGCGGTCAACAGCTGGGAGTACCCCGCGTCCAGCTGGGCGTCCATGATGCCGGGCCTGCCGGAGGACTTCGACCCGCAGGCCGTGGCGATCGTGGCCCTCACCGAGGCACTGGAGGAGGCCCTCGGCGCCGAAGGCGCGGCATCGGTCAGCAAGGTCGTCGTGATCGGGAACCCCGCGCAGTCCCTGCTCGACCGGGCCGCGGGCGCGAATCTGCTGGTCGTCGGCGCCCGCGGCTACAGCGGCTTCAAGGCGACGCTGCTCGGCTCGGTCAGCCTCCACGTCGTACAGCACGCCCCCTGCCCGGTCACCGTCGTCCGCGACTAGGACCTCCTCCTGATCCGGCTCACGGGCGGGCCGCCCACGCGGTGGCCCGCCCCTTTCACGGCCGGACGGTTTCAGCCCTGGGAATTGACGTGTTCGAGCACCCGGGCGAACTCCTCGGTGGGCGAGAAGTCCACGTACTCGCAGTCCTCGAGCGCCTCCGGGGCGTGGCCGGGAGGCCAGTAGTACGCCTGCCCCTCCTCGTAGATCTCGTACGACTCCGAGTCGGCACCTGTCCACATCTTCAGCCGGCCCTTGAGGAGATAGCCCCAGTGGTTGCAGGGGCACAGGTCGTCCGGCAGGCCCTTGAGCGCCGGGCGCATGTCCGTGCCCTTGGGAAACCGGACGAAGGCGACCGTCAGGTCTCCCCCGATCTCCTTCATCCGCAGTTCCGCCCCCTCGCCTTCGAAGGCAACGGGCGTCTCGTTCCTTGTCGTGGCCGTCATGGCTCCTCCAGGGCTTCTCAGGGCAGGTCCCTGTCCCTGTCTTCCAGTCTGGTCCCGGCCCGCAGGGGGTGCGACATGACGAGCACGGCTCCGACGTCAGAGCGCGACGATGTCGGCCACGACGCAGGCCACGTTGTCGGGACCTCCCGCGTCACCGGCCAGGGCGACCAGATCGCGCACGGCCGCGTCCGGGCCGTCCGCCGCGATGACCGCGCGGCTCACCTCCGCCTCGTCCACGACCGCGGACAGACCGTCCGAGCAGAGCAGGTAGCGGTCGCCGGGCAAGGTGTCGTGCAGCCGCACATCCGGCCGGGCCCCGTCCTCGCCCGGGGCACCGACCAGCGCCTTGAGCAGCAGCGCACGCTGCGGATGCGAGGCCGCCTCGTCCTCGGTCAGCGACCCGTCGTCGATCATCGACTGAACCAGGGTGTCGTCGTGCGTGATGTGGAACAGCTCCCCGCCCCGCAGCACGTAGGCCCGCGAGTCCCCGATGTGCACCAGCCCCAGCCGGGAGCCCGTCCACATCAGCGCGGTGAGCGTGGTCCCCGACTCCGCCGGAGCCGCACCGCCCGCCACCGCCGCCCGTACGGCCTGCGAGGCGCGGTCCGCCGCGTCCTGGAGCGTGCCGAGCAGGTCGGCGGAGTCCACCGCCCCCCGTGCCGCAGGCTTCAGCGCGTCGATCGCCGCCGCACTCGCTCCGGCACCGCCCTCCCCGAAGCCGTCGGCCACGGCGAGCAGCCTGGCTCCCGCGTACGCCGTGTCCTGCTGGGACTCCCGCACCGCACCCGGGTGGGCGAGTGCCGCGTACCTGATCCCGAGTGTTCCCGGCCCGCTTCCGGACTCGTTGCCGTTCGGCATCCCGACGTTCCCCTTCGCTGACAGATGGTCGACGAGGAAAGCCGCCAGCTCCCGCCGGGCCGCGGTTTCGGCCTCCACCTGCGCCCGGTAGGCGCGGATGTCCGCGGCAGCCGCGCCCTCGTCGAGCGTGACCACCTCCGCGATCCGGGCGAGCGGCATCCCGATCCGGCGCAGCCACGCGACCAGCCGGGCCGTCCCGGCCTGCGCCCGGTCGTAGTACCGGTAACCGTTCACCGGATCGACCAGGGCGGGCCGGAGCAGGCCCAGCTCGTCATAGCGGCGCAGGGCCTTCGCGGAGAGCCGTGACAGCCGGGCGAAGTCCCCGATCGTCACCAGCCCCGTACCGTCCCCGGCCACCCGGCTCTCGCGTTCCACGCACGACCTCCTCGTACCGGACGGGGTTCGTCCGGTCCCGCCGATGCTGGAGCTTCCCCCACCGGGAGGGTCAACGGCCGAAGTCACTTCCGGTTGTAGAGCCGCATCGTCACCGTGCCGAACACCACCACGAACAGGGCCGACCAGCCCAGCGACCAGGCGATGTCCGTCGCCGGCCAGTTGCCGGCCATGAGCTCCCTGACCGCCGTGGCCACATGGGTGACCGGGCTGTTGTTCACGAAGGCCTGCAGCCAGCCGGGCATGGTCTTCGGGTCGACGAACACGTTGCTCAGGAACGTCAGCGGGAAGATCACCATCATGCTGACGCCCATCACCGACTTCTCGGTGCGCAGCAGCAGCCCGAACATCGTCCAGATCCAGGAGAACGCGAACGAGAACACCAGCAGCAGGGCCACGCCCGCCAGCACTCCCGGCATCCCGCCGTCCGGCCGGTAGCCGATGATCATGCCGACGGCGAGCATGACCGCCGAGGCCAGCACATAGCGCAGGACGTCGCCGAGCAGATAGCCGACCATCGGCGCGGGCCGCCAGATCGGCAGCGTACGGAAGCGGTCGAAGACGCCCTTGGTGATGTCGGTGTTCACCGAGACACCCGTGTACATCGTGATCATCACGACGCTCATCACCAGGATGCCGGGCAGCAGGAACTGGATGTACGCCTCGGTGGAACCGGCCAGCGCTCCTCCGAAGAGGTACGTGTACATCAGCACCATCATGATCGGGAACGCCGTGACATCGAACAGCTGCTCAGGCACGTGCTTGATCTTCAGCATCGCCCGCCAGCCGAAGGTGAAGGACGCCGACAGAGCACTGGGCCTGGGCGGCCGCTCCTGGCCGACCAGCAGGGAGGCGAGCGTCTCGGCGTCCGGCGCGGCGAGCTCGAAGTCTTCCGTCTGGGTCTTGGCCGGTGCGGTACTCACGCCGACATCCCCTTCTTGTCCGTGAGCGCGAGAAAGACCTCGTCGAGGCTGGGCTGCCCGAGCGCGAAGTTGTCCACGTGGATGCCGCACCTGGCCAGCTCGGCGAGCGCCCGCGCGGCCCGTTCCGCCGCGCCCTTCTCCGTGCCGTGGCCGTTGACCGTGGCCGTCAGCGCCACCGGGTCCGGGTCCAGCTGGACCGTGGCGTCCAGCTCCAGCGCGAGCACCCGCTCCGCCTCGGGCCGCTGGGCGGGGTCCCGCAGGCGCAGATGCACCGAGCCGGAGCCGACGGATGCCTTGAGCTCGCCCTTCGTGCCCTCGGCGATCACCTTGCCGTGGTCGATGACCGCGATGCGCGAGGCCAACTGGTCGGCCTCGTCCAGGTACTGCGTGGTCAGCATGACCGTCGTGCCCTGGGCGACGACCGCCCGCACGATGTCCCACACCTGATTGCGGCTGCGCGGGTCGAGCCCGGTCGTCGGCTCGTCGAGGAAGAGCAGGTCCGGGGTGTTCAGAATGGACGCGGCGATGTCGATGCGGCGCCGCATGCCGCCCGAGTAGTTCTTCACCTGCTTGCCCGCCGCCTCGCTCAGCCCGAAGGCCTCCAGCAGCTGCGCCGCCCTGGTCCGGGCCGCGGGCTTGGAGTGCCCGAGCAGCCGGCCCAGCAGCACCAGGTTCTCCGTACCGGTCAGGTCCTCGTCGACCGAGGCGTACTGCCCGGTGAGGCTGACCCGGCTGCGGACCGCGTCGGCGTCCTTCACGACGTCGTGGCCGAAGACCCGTGCCTGGCCCTCGTCCGGGCGCAGCAGCGTCGCCAGCATCCTTACGACGGTGGTCTTCCCGGCACCGTTGGGTCCGAGGACGCCGTAGACGGTGCCGGTGGGAACGGCGAGATCGATGCCGTCCACGGCACGGTTGTCGCCGAAGATCTTCACCAGCCCCGTTGTCTCGATGGCCAGTTCAGTACTCATGGTCCCTTCCTTGTCGGGATTGCCGGGATTACCGGGAGGAGGTCGGGGGGCAGGGCCACGATGGCACGGGAGCACGACGCCGCGGGGTACGTCAGAAGGAAAAGCGTGGCCGCCAGATCCGATCTGGCGGCCACGCACCGGCCCGGGAGGGACCCGGCGCTCAGTCCTCCCGCGTGTAGTAGAGGTAGAAGGCGGAGCAGAACATCCCTGCACCGACGACCAGCCCCAGCACGCTCGACGAGAACACGCTGTTGCCGTTGAGGCTGTAGAGGAAGCCGATCGCGATGCCGGTCAGCGCGCCGTACGCTGCCGCCCGCAGCTCCCTCGGCAGGGCGGGCCCGACCCTGCCCAGCACGAAACACAGCGCGGCGAAGGCCACTCCTGACACGACACCGAGCCAGATCTGCCCGCCGGTGGTCGCCCCGCCGTCGCGCCGGATGAAGAAGGCCCAGAAACCCAGGATCACGCCAAGCGTGAGGGGCAGCGCCCAGGCGAGCGCGCTGTGCGTCCGCCGTGCCGGTGTGCGGGCATGCATGCGTCGGCGCGTCGGCATCGTTGCGTGAGTGGCCATGGCGGACAGCTCCTTCCCTCGCCCCCGTCCTCCGTCACTCCAGGGCACACCCGACCGCGCCGACCGGCAACTCGAATGGGCTACGGCCCGGAGCGCCTCGGCCCCGCACGGGATTGTCTGGGTGGTGTGCGGACCTACATCTCAGCGGCTCTGTCGGCAGTACTGCTGGTCCTGCTTGCCGTGCTGGTGCCGGTGAGCGCGCTCTCCGCGTGGGTCGACCTGGAGATCGACGACACCGACCGGTACCTGGCCGCCGTCTCCCCGCTGGCCTCCGACCCCGATGTCCAGAACACCGTCGCCACCCTGGTCACCGACGAGGCGATGAAGAACATCGACCTCGGCCCGCTCCAGGAGACCCTGGAGCAGTTCCTGCACGAGACCGTGCAGTCGTTCACCACCACCGAGTCCTTCCAGCGGGCCTGGGACACCGCGAACCGGACGGCGCACCACGCCGTGACCGCCGCGCTGCACGGTGACAGCGGGCAGCCGGTGATCATCGATCTGGCGCCGGTGATCGAGCAGGTCAAAGGGGAACTGCTGAACTCCGGAGTGCCGTTCGCCGACCAGATCCCGGTCGGGAGCACCGCGATCACGGTGCTCTCGGCCGACCGGGCGGACGACCTGCGGAGCTCCTTCCAGTGGCTGCGCCGGTGCGGCGTCTGGCCGGCCGTGGGGACGGTGGTGCTCCTCGTCCTGGTGTTGGGTCTCGCGCTCGTACGGGGAGGTGTGCGGGCCGGGCTGGGCACCGCCGCCATGGTGGGCGGCGGGCTCGTGCTCGGCGCGATCGTGCTGCGCATCCTGGTCGCGGTGGGCCGCGACCGGGTGCTGGACGAGGTGCCGGGCAGCGACCGGGGCGGTGCCGCGGCCGTGTACGACGCGCTGACCGCTTCGCTGCGGACGACCGTGTGGATCGTGATCGTGGTGGGCGCGGTCCTGGTGGTCGGCGGACTGGTGGGACGGTACGTGTCGGCGCGGCGGGGCGCCGGACGGAACGCCGGGACGTAGGAGGGTGGCTCCGGCCCGCCGGCCTCCGACATGCGCGGGCACGTGGGCCGGGCGAAAGTGGGACCCGTGAGAGCAGGGGGGCGACTGAGAGGTCTGCCGTATGCGAGCCATCGCTGTCAGCGCGTTCTGTGCGGAGCCCTGTCTCGTCGACGTGCCGAAGCCCGATCCCGATGCGGGCGACGTACGGGTGAAGATCGAGTACGCGGCGCTCAACCCGCTCGACTGGCAGACCGCGGACGGCGCCCTGGACGGGGTTGCTCCCCATACCTTCCCGCTGATCGTCGGAGTCGACTTCGCGGGCCGGGTGGACATGATCGGCAGCGGCGACAACCGCTTCCGGGTGGGTGACGCCGTCTTCGGCCGGGTGACCGCGCCCCCGGTCGGGCGCTGCGGGGCGTACGCCGAGTACGTGTCCGTGCCGCAGGACTCCCCGATCGCCCTGGTGCCGCGCGACCTGCCGCTCCAGATCGCGGCGGCTCTCCCGTCCGCCGGGACGGCCGCCGCGCAGATTCTGGGGGGCACGGCGGTCCGCAGCGGCCGGAGTCTGCTGATCATCGGCGCGGCGGGCGGCGTCGGCACCTTCCTGACCCAGCTCGCCGCCGCCCGGGGGATCGGGGTCGTCGCCGCGGTACGGGGCGACGAGGAGAAGCGGATGCGGGCGTTCGGCGCCGCCGCCGCGGTCGACACGACCCTCGGTCCCGGTGAGCTGGCCGCAGCGGTACGGGACGTGTACCCGAACGGTGTCGACGCGCTCGTCGACCTGGTCTCCACCGACCCGGACGACTTCGCCGCGCATGCCGCGCTGGTGCGCGACGGCGGTGTCGCCGTCACCACCCGGGGGGTCGCGGGCCCGCCCGGCGTCGCGCGGGTCGACTTCCGGCTCGCCCCCGCGGCGGAACTGCTCGAATCACTGGCCGCCCGCGCGGTGCAGGGCGAGCTGGCCGTGCCGGTGGACGCCGAACTCCCTCTGGAGAAGGCCCCGCAGGCGCTCGCCCAGAACCGCACGGGCGGTGCGCGCGGAAAGACCGTCTTCGTCCTGTGAAGCCGGTCCTTCGACGAGAAGCCCTAGGACGGGCCGGGTCCCCGCTCCTGGAGGCGTTCCATCTCCCGGCGGTCGCGCTTGGTCGGGCGTCCCGCGCCGC
Organism: Streptomyces sp. NBC_00887; assembly: GCF_045207585.1. Lineage (NCBI taxonomy): Bacteria > Bacillati > Actinomycetota > Actinomycetes > Kitasatosporales > Streptomycetaceae > Streptomyces > Streptomyces sp. NBC_00887. The sequence goes on along the minus strand of NZ_CP108788.1, from coordinate 5,983,962 downwards.
GGTCGCGGACCGGGACCTGGATCGCGGCCTCGCGCGGCGGCGGGGGCGGGCTGTTGTCGACGAAGCAGTCGGCGGCGACCGGCGGCCCGACACGCTTCTTCACGATCTTGGAGACGACCACGATCCGGTCCCGGCCCGCGTGCCGCAGCCGTACCTCGTCGCCCGCGTTCAGCGCCTGGGCGGGCTTGGCCCGCTCGCCGTTGACCCGCACATGCCCTGCCCGGCAGGCGGCAGCGGCCTGCGACCGGGTCTTCGTCAGCCGGACCGACCAGATCCAGACGTCGACCCGGACACTTCCCTCCGCCTGCGGCGCCTCACCGGAAACCATGCAACCGACTCTAGTGCGGTGAGGCGCCCCGGACGGGGTCAGGAACCGAAGTCGCCGATGACCTCGGCCATGTTGTAGCCGTGCATCTCACGCTTGCACCCTGCACCGCATGGGCACAGGCCTGATGTCTACCGAAAGCGGCAGGGGAATCGGGGCGGTTCAGACGCCGATGTCGCTGCCGTCCTTGCGCCAGACGGCGACGACGGACGGACGGACGATCCGGCCGGGTCCGTCCGGCCAGGTGCTCGCCGGCTTCTCGACGGACGCGCCGTCGATCTCGCCCGGGTGCTGCACGGCCACCAGGACCCGGCGGTCCTGGATCACCGGACCGCAGGTCTCGGCGCCGGACGGCACGGTCAGGAACTGCTTGAGCTCACCCCGCCGTTCGCCCTGCGTCGCGACACCGAACAGGCCGTCGTGCGAGCCGAGCTGGGCGCCGTCCGTGGAGATCCACAGGTTGCCGTGGTCGTCGAAGGCCACGTTGTCCGGGCAGGAGATGGGGCTGACCTTCTCCTTGGGGAAGCCCGCGAAGTACGTCGACGGGTCGTTCGGGTCACCCGCGACGAGGAAGAGCCGCCAGGCGAAACCGTCCCCCGCCGGGTCGTCCCAGTTCTCCGCGAGCTCCAGGATCTGGCCGTGCTTGTTGGCGTTGCGCGGGTTGGCCTCGTCCGCACCGGGCTTGCCCGCCTTGCCGCGGTCGGTGTTGTTGGTGAGAGCGATGTAGACACGGCCGGTACGCGGCGACGGCTCGACGTCCTCGGGGCGGTCCATCTTCGTGGCTCCGACCTTGTCACCGGCCAGGCGCGTGAAGACGTACACCTCCTCGGCGGTCATGCCGGGCACGTGCGAGGTGCTGCCCGTGGCGAGCGGGATCCAGACGCCGCTGCCGTCGAACTCGCCGTCGGAGGGCAGCTTGCCCGTGCCGTCGAACTCCGCGGCCGGAGAGTCACCGGTCAGCTTGGCGACGTACAGCGTGCCCTCGTCCAGCAGGGTGAGGTTGTGCTCGCGCGCGGCACGCGAGTTCCCCTTCTTCATCTTCTTGCTGGAGACGAACTTGTAGAAGTAGTCGAAGCGCTCGTCGTCGCCCATGTAGACGACGGGGCGGCCGTCGGCGGTCAGCCGGGGCTGCGCCGCCTCGTGCTTGAAGCGGCCGAGCGCGGTCCGCTTGCGCGGGACGGAGTCGGGGTCGTACGGGTCGAGCTCGACGACCCAGCCGAAGCGGTGCGCCTCGTTGGGCTCCCGGGCCAGGTCGAAGCGCTTGTCGAAACGCTCCCACTTGCGCTCGGTGGCGCTCGCCGCCATGCCGTAGCGCTTGTCCGTGTCGCTGGAGCCGTTGGCGAAGTACTGGTTGAAGTTCTCCTCGCCGTGCAGCGTCGTACCCCACGGGGTGGTGCCGCCCGCACAGTTGTTGAGCGTGCCGAGGACCTTGCGGCCGGTGGGGTCGACGGAGGTACGGAGCAGAGGGCTGCCCGCGGCCGGGCCGGTGACCCTGAACTCGCTGGTCGCGGTGAGGCGGCGGTTCAGCGGGTGACGGCTGACCGGGCCGAGCCTGCCGGTGCGGCTCTCCTCCTGGACGACGACCACGGAGAGTCCGTGCGCGGCCCAGGCGATCTCGACCTGCTCACGGGTCGGGTTGGCCGGATCGTACCCACGGAACATCAGGATCTCGTCCGTGTACTCGTGGTTGGCGACCAGTACCTGGCGGCCCCGCTCGCCGGGGAGCGGGAGCAGGGAGAGGAAGTCGTTGTTGTAGCCGAACTGGCCCGCCTGTGCCTTCGCCGACTGCTTCTCCGGGTCGAAGGCGGGGGCGCCGCGCAGGATCGGCTCGCCCCAGCGGATCACCACGTTCTGGCTGTAGCCGTCCGGGACGGTCACCTTGTCGTTCTTGTTCGGTGCCACGGGCGCGAAGCGCAGGCCGCGGGCGCCCGAAGGGGTGTTCTGGTGCGGGGGCTTCGGCGTGTGGCCGTGGCCCGCGAGCGCGGCGGCCTCGGCGCGCGGGGCGCCCGGGCCGGTGAGAGCGGCGGTTCCGGCGGCAGCGGCGACGGTCACCACCGCGGCGGCGCGCATCATCGACCGGCGCGACAGGGCACCGGCGATGATGTCGCCGGCGTACTCGTTTCCGCTGGTGTTCGGTATCTCCTGGAAACAGGCGTCACCGCAGCGGTAGCGGCACGTCAGCGCAGAGCGCCCGCCCTGGTGCGAGCCGATGAGCGGCAGCAGATTGCGCACGTTGTTCGTCCCTCCGTCTGTGTCCTGCGTGACGGTAGGTGTGCATCCACGCGGTACGAGGGACAGCCGGTGAACGAGGGGTGAAGTCCTGGCCACCGCTGGTCTCAGGGCTCAATTGGAGTTCGGTTGGAGCTCGGTTGACACAGGGGCGGGCCGCGCCACCGAACGGCCGGATCCGGCCGCTAACCTTACGTATCCGCCCTGGCCAGGGATCAATTCCCGCAGTACGGACATTTATCGCCACCAACTCATGCGAAAGGCCTCGCCCATGGGCATTCGGAGCTTGCTGCGCAAGGTGTTCGGCCGCACGGAGCAGGACGAGCCGGTCACGGCCACCGTCCCGCCCCAGGCCGGGCGCACCCAGCCCACGGAGCCGGAGCCGGAGACCACCACTTCGGCGGCCGAGCCCGCGAAGGCCTCGGTACCGGCACCGGCCTCCTCCTCTTCCACGCGGTCCACCGCGGACCGGGAGAACGGACTGGCAACGGACCTGGTGGCGGAGGCCTTCGACAAGGCGGCCACCACCACATCCACCTCAGCTTCCGGGCCCACGCCGACGGTTCCGGCACAGGGGTCGGCTCCCGACGCCAAGCCGGCTGCGGCAACCGCGACCGTCGCGGAGACCAAGACCGTTGCGGACGAGCCGGCTGACCCGGCGCCGATCACGATCGACATCGACGCGGAGCCGGAGCAGGCGCCCGTCGTGGTCGCCGAGCCCGCCGAGACGGTCGTCGAAGCCGAGCCGGTCGTCGAGGCCGTCGAGGCCGAGGCATCCCCTGAGCCGGTCGCCGAAGCCGCTGAGGTCGAGGCCGCCCACGAGGCCCCGGTCACCGAGTCGGCCATCGTGCCCGAACCTGTCGTCGAGGTCGTCGAGGCCGAGCCGGTCGTCGAGATCGAGCCGGTCGTCGAGGCCGCTGAGGTCGAGGCCGCCCCTGAGCCGGTCGTCGAGGCCGAGCCCGTCGTCGAGGCCGAGCCGGTCGTCGAGATCGTCGAGGCCCCCGCAGCCGAGCCGGTCGCCGAGGTCGTCGAGGCGGAGACCGTCGTCGAGGCCGAGCCGGTCGTCGAGATCGAGCCGGTCGTCGAGGCCGCTGAGGTCGAGGCCGCCCCTGAGCCGGTCGTCGAGGCCGAGCCCGTCGTCGAGGCCGAGCCGGTCGTCGAGATCGTCGAGGCCCCCGCAGCCGCCCCGGCCCCCGCTGTCGGCGGTAAGCCCGCCGTCACCCTCGCCCGGATCAAGGCCGCCGCGCCCGAACTCGTCGCCCCGTACAAGGCGGCGCAGGCCGCGCTCGAGGCGCACGGGCTCACCGCCCTCCGGGCGAACGTCTACCTGGTGCTCGACCGGTCCGGGTCGATGCGGTCGTTCTACAAGGACGGCAGCGCGCAGCACCTGGGCGACCGCACCCTGGCACTCGCCGCGCACCTGGACGAGAACGCCACCGTGCCCGTCGTCTTCTTCTCGACCGACATCGACGGCACCGGCGCGATCGACCTCACCGCCCACGAGGGCCGGATCGACGAGCTGCACGCGGGTCTCGGACGCCTGGGACGTACCAACTACCACCGGGCCGTCGAGGAGATCGTCACGCACTACGAGAAGTCCGAGGCCACCGGGCCCGCGCTGGTGATCTTCCAGACGGACGGCGCCCCGGACGCCAAGCAGGCCGCGAAGCAGGCGCTGGCGGACGCGGCACGACTGCCGCTGTTCTTCCAGTTCGTCGCCTTCGGCGACGAGGACGCGAAGGGCTTCGACTTCCTGCGCAGGCTGGACGTCGAGAACGCCGGCTTCTTCCACGCCGGTCCGGCCCCGCGCGAGGTGCCCGACGCGACGTTCTACCGCGAGGTGCTCGCCGGGCTTCCCGCCTGGGCAGCCGCCCGCGGAATCGTCGCCGGGGACTGATCCACCGGCGGCGGTACGGTCACGGCGAACCCGCCCCCGGGCCGGGTACCGCCGTGACCGTACCGCCGTGAGCCACCGCAAGAGAACGTACGAGCGATAGGCCGAGTCCCGAGCCCGAGCCCTTCCACCCGGTCCTCCATGGTCCCCGAGGCGGTGAGCATCAGGATCCTCCCGCCTCGTGCACGCGTGCCCACTCCTCCCAGGATGCGTCTTTGGTACGGGAAGGAATGTCTCGCAAAGCTCTCCGAGTGCCGGGCCGCATTTATCGATGTGAGTGGAGCTCCCACGGACCGTTAGGATTTCGACCATGGCGGCCACTGGATCCGAGAAGCAAGGGGGCGACGGCGTGAAGAGTTTCTACGTATCGACCCCCATTTACTACGTCAACGACGCTCCTCACCTGGGGCACGCCTATACGACCGTCGCGGGCGACGTGCTCACGCGCTGGCACCGCCAGCGCGGCGAGAAGGTGTGGTACCTCACCGGCACGGACGAGCACGGTCAGAAGATCATGCGCACGGCCGAGGCGAACAACGTCACGCCCCAGGCCTGGTGCGACAAGCTCGTCGAGGAGGCCTGGAAGCCCCTCTGGGAGCACCTCAACATCGCGAACGACGACTTCATCCGTACGACGGAGAAGCGGCACACCGACCGTGTGCAGGAGTTCGTGCAGGACCTGTACGACAAGGACCAGATCTACAAGGGCGGGTACGAAGGCCCGTACTGCGTGGGCTGCGAGGAGTACAAGCTCCCCGGCGACCTGATCGAGTCCGAGGACGGCACGAAGCTGTGCCCGATCCACAAGAAGCCGGTGGAGCTCCTCAAGGAGGAGAACTACTTCTTCAAGCTGAGCGAGTACGGCCCGAAGCTCATGGAGTTCTACGCGGCCAACCCGGGCTTCATCCAGCCCGAGTCCGCGCGCAACGAGATCATGAACTTCGTCAAGCAGGGTCTGCAGGACCTGTCGATCTCGCGCTCCACGTTCGACTGGGGCGTCCCGGTGCCGTGGGACCCGAAGCACGTCATCTACGTGTGGATCGACGCGCTGCTCAACTACGCGACGGCGGTCGGCTACGGCTCCAACCAGGAGAAGTTCGACGGCACGTTCCCGGCGAACGTGCACCTGATCGGCAAGGACATCCTGCGCTTCCACTCGGTCATCTGGCCGGCGATGCTGATGGCGCAGGGGCTGCCGCTCCCCGGCAAGGTCGTCGCGAACGGCTGGCTGATGGTCGGCGGCGAGAAGATGTCCAAGTCGAACCTGACGGGCATCAAGCCGCAGGACCTGACCTCGCACTTCGGCGTGGACGCGTACCGCTGGTACTTCCTGCGGGCCATCGCGTACGGCAGCGACGGCTCGTTCTCCTGGGAGGACTTCAGCGCCCGCTACACCTCGGAGCTCGCCAACGACTACGGCAACCTCGCCTCGCGGGTCGCGGCCATGGTCGGCAAGTACTTCGGCGGCGCGCTCCCGGAGGCCACGGCCTCCGGTGACGCCGAGCGGGCGGTCCAGGAGGGCCTCGCGCAGGCCGTCGCCACGGCCGACCTGAAGATCGGCGAGGAGCTGGACTTCCAGGGCGGCATCCTGGCGATCTTCGACTTCGTGAAGCAGGTCAACGGCTACATCACGGAGCAGGAGCCGTGGAAGGTCGCCAAGGACGAGTCGCCGGAGGGCCAGGCCCGGCTCGCGACCATCCTGTACACGGCGGCCGAGTCGCTGCGCGGTGTCGCGGTCCTGCTCAATGCCGTGATGCCGGACACCTCGCAGAAGCTGTGGGAGTCCCTCGGCGCCGAGGCGTCGCTGGGCGCCCTGAGCGATCAGCGGGTGCAGGACGCGGGCCGCTGGGGACAGCTGTCCGTGGGGACGACGGTGACGAAGGGCGCGGTGCTGTTCCCGCGCCTGGAGGAGAAGCCCGCCTAAGAGTACGCGACCTTACGCAGGCAGCGGAGGAGCCCGGGACCGGCCATCGGTCCCGGGCTCCGTGCGTACCGTGCTCACACCCCCAGCGCAGCGGCGTCCCCCATCACGATCACGGGGTACTTCACCGGGTCCAGGACGAGCAGGAGCTCCCTCATCCGTTCCTCGGGAAGCGAGACACAGCCCTGCGTCGGGCCGCCGTGGTCCACGTGGATCCAGATGCCGCCGCCCCTCTCCTCGCCGAGCGGCCGGGTGCGGTCCAAGGGGGTCACCCCGGGGATCCGGTTGTAGTTGATGGCGACGACATAGTCGAAGGACCCTTCCAGGGACTCCCCGAAGAAGCCCTCGCCGCTCACCGCGAAGCGCGGCTGCTCGTCGTACGGAAGCAGCGCACCGGGATCGGCGAGGCGGCCGCCCGCGTCGGTGAGGCTGAAGACGCCGATGGGTGATCTGAGGTCGTCAGCCTTGTGGACGTCCGTCCAGCCCTCCCTACCGTTGTGGGCGGGCCAGGGCCCTGCTTCCGGTCTCCAGCCGAGAGCGGGGCCGTCGCGGGTGTAGAGCACGGCCGTGGAGCGGTTGGCGTCGGGTCCCTCACCGGTCACCACGACGGCCTGCCGGGCCGAGTCCGGAATCTGCGCCCGGGTGTCCGGGCCCAGCCCCGGAATCTCCCGGGGGCGGACGGGCTCGGGAGAGGGGGAGAGGGATGCCGCGGACTCGGGACCGGCGGCACCACGGGGCGCCGAGGTCTGCACCGCACCGGCGGAGCAGCCGATGACCAGCAGGAACAGAGCGACGAGAAGGGCATACGGGCGGCGCAGGAGGGACACGGTGCGGAGCTCCTCTATGACGGGCGGTCGGTCTTCTTCGGTGCCAGTCATTGCCGGGCCCCGCGGCGTCGAATCGGAACCGGGGCCATCCGGCTGTACGGGTTCCATGCACCCGGGGCGGGGCGAGTTCCGCGCAGTTGTCCGTGCGCGGGGAGAAGGGCCGGAACCGTGGGGTTCCAGGCCCTCCTCAAGGTGACGGAGAACCTCAGAGACCGGTGCCGTCGTTGGTCTCGTCCGGGTCGACGCCCATCGTGATCGAGCCGGTCACACCGCGCGCCATGCGGCCCTTGCCGTACGTGAGCTTGAGCAGCCCGCCCGTGACACCGCTCTGGTCGTAGATGGTGTCCTCGGTCAGCGTCGTGCGGGTGGTGGTGCTGGTCGAGTACGGCTCGATCCTGGCCGCGTCGAGGACCGCGGACTCGGCGAAGAAGAACTGGCCGGTGTGGCAGGTGTGCCCGCCCTCGTACCCGGCGTCGGTCATCTTCCCGCCGACGTGCACCTTCGTGTGGATGTGCACGGCACGGCCCTGATACCAGCCGGGGAAGACCGTCGTGAACTCCACGTACCCGTGCTTGTCCGTGAGCTGTGTGCCCCGCAGGTACCGCTCGTCGTCGGTGGGTTCGCTGTGCCCACCGCCGCCGCCGGGGCCGCCGGACGGGGGAGTGCCGGTCGGTGCGCCCGTGGGCGCGTCGGTCGGGGCATCGGTCGGCGCGTCCGTGGGGGCGCCGCTCGGCGGGGTCCCGCCACCGCCGGGGCCGCCCTGGCTCATGCTCTCGTAACCGGAGTAGATCCCCAGCGCGTCGCAGTGCCAGATGTCGACGGCGGCCCGCTTCAGCGGCTTGCAGGTGTCGGAGTCGATCACCTTGAGCCGGAGGGTCAGCGGGATGCCCTCCTTGTCCTCCGTGATGTCCCTCCGGATCTTGTCGGCGTCGATGTAGTACGGGCCCTCGGTGGTCTCCGAGGTCAGCCGGTAGCACTCCTCGCCCTCACCGGACTTCTTGCTGTTGCCGCTCTTCTCCTCGCCGGCCGAGGCAGTCGCGACGGCTCCGGCACCGATGCCTGCGGCGGCTATGGCCGCACCACCTGCGAGGATCACGCGTCGGCGGGTCAGATCCTTTGTGTGTGCGGGTCCCTGATTCTCTGTCATGAGGGGTGAGGCTAGGCAGTCCAGCTGGCAGGGACGTGAGCGCAGGCTGTGCGTTCCTGTGCGTATCCCGTGCGCGCACGAAAACAGTCCCCGGCCGGAGCGGCCGGGGACTGTTTCACGTGGAACCGAAGCGGAACCGCTGACGCTTACTTCGCGCCGGTGTCCCTGGCCACCGAGTCCTTGGCCTCCGCCTTCTCCTTGGCCGACGCGACAGGCTTGCGGAGCTGGATGTTCAGCTCGCGCAGGCGGGTCTCGTCCAGCTCGCTCGGGGCGCCCATCATCAGGTCCTGGGCGTTGCCGTTGAGCGGGAAGGCGATCGTCTCCCGGATGTTGGGCTCGTCGGCCAGCAGCATCACGATGCGGTCGACGCCCGGGGCGATGCCACCGTGCGGCGGGGCGCCGAGGCGGAACGCGCGCAGCATGCCCGCGAACTCCCTCTCGACGGTCTCCGCCTCGTACCCGGCGATGCCGAAGGCCTTCAGCATGACCTCGGGCTCGTGGTTACGGATGGCGCCGGAGGACAGCTCGATGCCGTTGCAGACGATGTCGTACTGCCACGCCAGGATGTCGAGCGGGTCCTTCTCCTCCAGGTCCTTCATGCCGCCCTGGGGCATGGAGAACGGGTTGTGGGAGAAGTCGATCTTGCCGGTCTCCTCGTCCTTCTCGTACATCGGGAAGTCGACGATCCAGCAGAAGCGGAAGACGCCCTCCTCGAAGTGGCCGGCGCGCTTGGCGGCCTCGACGCGGACGACGGACATGATCTTGGAAACCTCGTCGAACTCGCCCGCGCCGAAGAAGACGGCGTGGCCGGGGACGAGGGACAGACGCTCGGTGAGGGTCTTGACGTCCGTCTCGGTGAGGAACTTGGCGATCGGGCCCGCCAGCGTGCCGTCCTCGCCGACGCGGACCCAGGCGAGGCCCTTGGCGCCGTGCTCGACCGCGTACGCACCGAGGCCGTCGAAGAACTTGCGGGACTGGCCCGCGGTGTCCGGCACCGGGAGGGCGCGGACGTGCTTGCCGGCGAAGGCCTTGAACTCCGAGTCCGCGAAGATGTCGGAGATGTCGACGAGTTCCAGCTGGGCACGCAGGTCAGGCTTGTCGTTGCCGTACTTCAGCATCGACTCGCGGAACGGGATGCGCGGGAACGGCGAGGTGACGGGGCGGCCGTTGCCGAACTCCTCGAAGAGCTCGGTCATGAGCTTCTCGATCGGCTGGAAGACGTCCTCCTGCTCGACGAACGACATCTCGACGTCGAGCTGGTAGAACTCGCCGGGCGAACGGTCGGCGCGGGCGTCCTCGTCGCGGAAGCACGGTGCGATCTGGAAGTAGCGGTCGAAGCCGGAGATCATCAGCAGCTGCTTGAACTGCTGCGGCGCCTGCGGAAGGGCGTAGAACTTGCCCGGGTTCAGACGGGACGGGACCACGAAGTCGCGGGCGCCCTCGGGGGACGTCGCGGCGAGGATCGGGGTCGCCATCTCGTTGAAGCCGAGGGCCACCATCTTGGAGCGGATGGAGGCGATCACGGACGAGCGCAGCATGATGTTGCGGTGCATGCGCTCACGGCGCAGGTCGAGGAAGCGGTACTCCAGGCGCCGCTCCTCGTTGACCCCGTCCTCGGTGTTGATCGTGAAGGGCAGCGGGGCGGCCTCGCCCAGCACCTCGACCTCGGTGACCTCGATCTCGATCTCGCCGGTCGGGAGCTCCGGGTTGACGTTGTCGGCGCCGCGCGCGGAGACCTTGCCGTCGATCCGGACGACCGTCTCCTTGGTCAGCTTCGACAGGGCGTCGTTGCCGGGGGTGCCGGGGCGGGCGACGAGCTGCACCAGACCGTAGTGGTCGCGCAGATCGATGAAGAGGATGCCACCCAGGTCTCGGCGATTGTGCAGCCAGCCGCTCAGCCGGACGTCGGTGCCGACGTCAGAGGCGCGGAGCTCGCCGCAGGTGTGGGACCTGTACCGATGCATCGTCGTTCATCCAGTCTTCGCGGTCGGGGTGGATTGACACCCCAGGCTACCGCCCGTAGGCGCACCACTTCATTGACATTGATCCCGCACGGCCTCCCGGGCCGCACGGGACGCAGCCGGTGACCCTGCGCGGACGGCCGTCGGGCGGCCGTCCCTCGGTGGCGTCCGTGGAGAACATCTTCATAAAGTGGGGCAATGCGCACCGAGGAGATCCTGGCTGCGATCGTGACCGGTCTGTGGAGCTGGGACAGCTCCGCCGGCACCGTCACGCTCGACGCGGAGGCGGCCCGGCTGCTCGGTCTGCCTGCCGAGGCCTCGGTCTACCCCTCGGAGGAGGTACGCCCCCGCTTCCATCCGGCCGACTGGAACGAGATCGACGGGGTGGTGAACTTCGCGATCGCCGAGGACACCGTGGCCGAGGCCAGACTGCGGATCGTGGACGAGCAGGGCACGGTGCTCCGTACCGTACGCAGCCGCTCGAAGCCCGTTCCCGTCAAGAGTCCGGGCCGCTTCGAGTACGTGCTGATGGGCATCCTCCAGGAGGTCTCCGAACCGTCGGCGGGAGTCCTGGCCGCGCTCAGCCCGATCACCGGGGACTGGCGCCGCTCGCGCGAGGCCTTCCTGCTGGACGCGGGGCGCGCGCTGGCGGAGGCCGGGTCCACCGAGGAGGTCCTGCGGGTCGCCGGGTCGCTGTCCATGCCCGGGTTCTCACCGGACGGGCTGGCCGTCTTCGGCATCTCTGGCGAGCGCCTGACCGTCGTCGGCCACCACGGGCACAACATGGGCGACGAGAAGCCCTTCACGGACATGCCGCTGGAGACCGACTATCCGGCCGCCGAGGTGGTGCGGACGGGGCAGGCCATCTACCTCCCCACGCCCGAGGAGTACCGGAAGCGCTTCCCGACCACCTGGCCGCTCGCCCGCGGCTTCGGACGCCGCTCCTGGGCCTTCGTGCCGCTGATCGCGTCGGGGCACACCATGGGCGCCTGGATGGCCGCGTTCCGGCACAGTGTGGCCTTCTCGCCGGACGAGCGGGCCGTGCTGACGACCGTGGCCAAGATGCTGGCACAGGCGCTGGCCCGCGCCGGGGCGGCCGAGACGGAGCGCGAGCTGTCGCTGGGGCTGCAGAAGGCGATGATGCCGTCCCTCGGCCCGGGGGTCCCCGGCCTGACGGTGGCCGCCCGCTACGTCCCGACCGGCGGCGGGCTCCAGGTCGGCGGCGACTGGTACGACATGATTCCGCTCCCCAACGGCCGTATCGCCCTCGTCATCGGTGATGTCCAGGGCCACGACGTACGGGCCGCGGGGCTGATGGGCCAGTTGCGGATCGCCCTGCGGGCCTACGCCTCCGAGGGGCACCGCCCCGACGCCGTGCTCTCCCGGGCGTCGCGCTTCCTGTCCGGGCTCACCGAGGAGTACGACGGCGCGGCAGAGGAGGACGAGGCCACCGCTGCACGCTTCGCCACCTGTCTGTACGCGGAGGCCGATCCGGACACCGGCACCCTCGACATCGCCCGGGCCGGCCATCCCGACCCGGTCGTGATCAACGTCGACGGCACCGCCGTGATCCGTCAGACCGCCGGAGGTCTGCCGCTGGGCATCGAGAAGGACGCGGACTATCCGACGACCCGTGTCGTCCTGGAACCGGGCGAAACGATCATGCTGTGCACGGACGGGCTCATCGAGACCGGCGGGCACGACATGGCCACCGGCTGGACCAGGCTCAGGCCGATCCTGGAGGAGCCCACCGAGGACCTGGAGGAGCTCGCCGACTCCCTGGTACAGGCGGTGCACGGCCCGGGCTCGCACCACACGACCGGGCCCCTGGTGGACCGCCGCGAGGACGACATCGCGGTGCTCGTGCTGCGCCGGGAGGGCGCGACGACCCTCACGGCACCGGGGCGCCGCTCGGCGATGACCATCGCCCAGGCCGAGCCCGAGCGCATCGCCGCCGCCCGGCAGCAGGTGCGTGAGCTGCTGCACGACTGGTCCGACGGGGAGCAGATCGACGCGGCGGAACTGCTGGTCTCGGAGATGTCGACGAACGTCCTCGTCCACACGGACGGGGACGCCCTGCTCGTCGCCGAGGTGAGCGGGGAACAGGGCGACCGGCTGCTGCGCGTCGAGGTGGCCGACGCCAGCGACGAGCTCCCGCACAAGCGACGCCCCGGCGAGATGGCGTCCAGCGGGCGGGGGCTGGTCCTGATGGAGATGCTCGCCGACACGTGGGGGGTGGATCCGCGGGGGGAGGGGAAGTCGATCTGGTTCGAGCTGTGCGAGTCGACGGAACCACCGGAGTCCTGAAGCGCGCGGGTCTCGGTGGTGAGGCGGTCATGAGGGTTCAGGTGCCTCGTAGCCCTTGCGCAGCTCACCGATCACGCCGAACACCGCCGCGCAGAGCGGCACCGCGAGCAGCATGCCCAGGAGGCCCGCGACGCTCGCGCCCGCGGTCAGAGCGATCATGATCATGGCGGGGTGCATCTGGACCGTGCGGCTCTGGATGGCCGGCTGCAGGACATGGCCCTCCAGCACCTGGACGGCGAGCACCACCCCGAGCGCCCAGAGCGCGATCACGAACCCCCGGTCGGCGAGCGCCACCAGCACCGCGACCGCACCGGAGAGGAAGGCACCCAGATACGGGATGTAGGCGCCCACGAAGACCAGCGCCCCCAACCCTGCCGCGCCGGGCACCCGCAGGATCAGCAGGCCCACCGTGATGCACAGGGCATCGATGAGGGCGATGAGCGTGGTTCCGCGCATGAAGCCTTCGACGGCCTCGAAGGCCCTGCGCCCCATGGCCTCCACCAGGGCACCGGTACCGCGCGGGGCGAGGCTGTGGGCGAGGCCCGCGGCCCGGTCGGAGTCACGCAGGAAGAAGAAGGTCAGCAGCAGCGCCAGGACGCTGGTGGTGACGAGCGAGCCGATCAGGCTGATCCCGCTGAGCAGTCCGCCCGCGGCGCTCGCACCGAACTTCTCGACGAGGCTCTTGGCGTTGTCGGCGAGGTCGTCCACGTCGGCGACGCCTTCGATGTCGAGGTGGCCGACGACCCACTGCGCGGTGTCCTTCAGCGAGTCGACGATCTGCGGACCCGTGTCGACGAGCACCGTGACGACGATGTACCCGGCGCCGCCGACCACCCCGACGAGTGCCACGCAGGTGAGCCCGGCGGCCAGCGACCTGTTCACCCTGCGGGCGGTCAGCCAGCGGTGGACCGGCCCCAGCAGTGCCGTGCCGAGCAGGGCGAGCAGGACCGGGGTGACCGCCGTCTTGAGCACGACGACCAGCCAGATCGCCACTGCCGCGACACCGGCGGCCAGGAGCAGCACGCCGCACCAGGCGGCCGTCCGCCGCGCGATGTCGGGCAGGAGGGGCTTCCGGGTAGGCACGCTCCCACCCGATCACGGGGCAGACACGGTGTCCCGCCCGCACGGGCGTACGGGTGACGGTCCGTCACCCACACTCCGTGCGGTGCGGTCACATGCCGTGGACGGCGGGCACCGTACCGAGGCGGCCCGCCTGGAAGTCGTCGAATGCCTGCCTGAGCTCGTCCTGGGTGTTCATCACGAACGGCCCGTAGTGCGCCATCGGCTCACGGATGGGACGGCCGCCGAGCAGCACGACCTCCAGGTCCGGGGTGTTGCCGTCCTGCGCCTCGTCGGCGCGGACGGTCAGCGAGGACCCCGTACCGAACACGGCGGTCTGCCCCATGCGGACCGGGCCGCGCTCCTGGCCGACGGTCCCGCGTCCGGCCAGTACGTACGCGAGGCCGTTGAAGTCCTCGCGCCACGGCAGGGTCACCTCGGCGCCCGGCCGCACCGTCGCGTGGACCATGGTGATCGGGGTGTGCGTGATCCCCGGGCCCTCGTGGCCGTCCAGGTCACCGGCGATGACGCGCAGGAGCGCGCCGCCGTCCGGGGAGGCGAGGAGCTGGACCTGACCACCGCGGATGTCCTGGTAGCGCGGGGCCATCATCTTGTCGGCCTTCGGCAGGTTCACCCAGAGCTGGAGGCCGTGGAAGAGGCCGCCGGACACGACGAGGGACTCCGGCGGGGCCTCGATGTGCAGCAGACCGGAGCCCGCCGTCATCCACTGGGTGTCGCCGTTCTCGATGGTGCCGCCGCCACCGTTGCTGTCCTGGTGGACGAAGGATCCGTCGATGAGGTAGGTGACGGTCTCGAAGCCGCGGTGCGGGTGCCAGGGAGTGCCCTTGGGCTCGCCGGCGGCGTACTCCACCTCACCCATCTGGTCCATCATGATGAACGGGTCGAGGTGCCGGTAGTTGATCCCGGCGAAGGCGCGCCGCACCGGGAAGCCCTCACCCTCGAAGCCGCTCGGCGCGGTCGTGACGGTCAGCACGGGGCGGGCCACGGCATCGGCCGGGGCGGCGACCTTGGGCAGGGTCAGCGGGTTTTCGACGGTCACTGCGGGCATGGGAGCCACCTCCGGAGGGTCTTCTGCATTCAATTTAGTTGAATGGTGAACATCTAGCAAGGCGACATCCATTCCCGCCCGGCCCCGGACCGCGCGAAGGGGCCCGTACCCAGTCGGTACGGGCCCCTCCCCGGGTCCCGCGATCGGCGTCCGCGCAGCGGCGAAGGCCTTGAGCCGCGCCGCCCTCAGCCGTACATGCGGCGCATGGCGAAGTCGACCATCTGCTCCACCGCCTTGGCGTCGAAGACCATGCGATGCTCGCCCTCCATGTCCAGGACGAAGCCGTAGCCGGTCGGCAGCAGGTCGATCACCTCGGCCCCGGTGATCACGAAGTACTTGGACTCCTTGCCCGCATAACGCCGCAGCTCCTTGAGCGTGGTGAACATGGGGATCACCGGCTGCTGGGTGTTGTGGAGGGCGAGGAATCCCGGATTGTCGCCGCGTGGGCAGTAGACCTTCGAGGTCGCGAAGATCTGCTGGAAGTCCTCCGCCGACAGGGAGCCGGTCGTGAAGGCCCGTACCGCGTCAGCCAGGGAGGGCGGCGAGGGTTCGGGATACAGCGGCTGCTCGCCGTAGCCGCCACCCATCTGCTGCTGTGCACCCGGGTTCTGGTCGTAGCCATACATGCCGCAAAGAGTAATCGGACACATCGAGCCTTGAGGGGTTGCGTCTTATTACTGACGGGTAGCATCATCGGAGAGGTCAGCTGATATACCCACGTCCGCCCGTCGCCCGATCCTCACTCCTCCACGGGGCGCTGCGCGCCACTGCTATTGATTACGGAGCCTTCCCATGGGGCATTACAAGTCGAATCTCCGCGACATCGAGTTCAACCTCTTCGAGGTCCTCGGGCGCGACAAGCTGTACGGCACCGGCCCGTTCGCGGAGATGGACGTCGACACGGCGAAGACCATCCTTGACGAGATCACCCGGCTCGCGGAGAACGAGCTCGCCGACTCCTACGCCGACGCCGACCGCAACCCGCCGGTCTTCGACCCGGAGACCAACACCGCGCCGGTCCCCGACACCTTCAAGAAGTCGTACCAGGCCTTCATGGACTCCGAGTACTGGCGCCTGGGCCTTCCCGAGGAGATCGGCGGCACCACCTCCCCCCGCTCCCTGATCTGGGGTTACGCGGAGCTGCTGCTCGGTTCCAACCCGGCCGTATGGATGTACTCGTCCGGCCCGGCGTTCGCCGGCATCCTCTTCGACGAGGGCAACGAGGCGCAGAAGAAGGTCGCGGAGATCGCCGTCGAGAAGCAGTGGGGCTCGACGATGGTGCTGACCGAGCCGGACGCCGGCTCGGACGTGGGCGCCGGCCGCACCAAGGCCGTCGAGCAGGAGGACGGCTCCTGGCACATCGAGGGTGTGAAGCGCTTCATCACCTCGGGCGAGCACGACATGTCCGAGAACATCCTCCACTACGTGCTGGCACGCCCCGAGGGCGCGGGCCCGGGCACCAAGGGTCTCTCCCTCTTCCTGGTCCCCAAGTTCGAGTTCGACTGGACCACCGGTGAGCTCGGTGCGCGCAACGGCGTCTACGCGACGAACGTCGAGCACAAGATGGGCCTCAAGGCGTCCAACACCTGCGAGATGACCTTCGGCGACCAGCACCCCGCGAAGGGCTGGCTCATCGGTGACAAGCACGAGGGCATCCGCCAGATGTTCCGCATCATCGAGTTCGCCCGCATGATGGTCGGCACGAAGGCCATCGCCGCCCTGTCGACCGGCTACCTCAACGCGCTGGAGTACGCCAAGGAGCGCGTCCAAGGCACCGACCTGTCGCAGTTCATGGACAAGACGGCCCCCAAGGTCACCATCACGCACCACCCCGACGTGCGCCGCTCCCTCATGACGCAGAAGGCGTACGCGGAGGGCATGCGCTCCCTCGTGCTGTACACCGCCTCCGTCCAGGACGCGATCCAGGTGCAGGAGGCCGCGGGCGAGGACGCCACGGCGCTGAACGGCCTCAACGACCTGCTGCTCCCGATCGTGAAGGGCTACGGCTCCGAGAAGTCCTACGAGCAGCTCGCGCAGTCGCTCCAGACCTTCGGCGGCTCCGGCTACCTCCAGGAGTACCCGGTCGAGCAGTACATCCGTGACGCCAAGATCGACACCCTGTACGAGGGCACGACGGCGATCCAGGGCCAGGACTTCTTCTTCCGGAAGATCGTCCGCGACCAGGGCGCCTCGCTGAACACCCTCTCCGAGGAGATCAAGAAGTTCCTCGCGGGTGCTCAGGACAACGAGGAGCTGTCCGGCGCGCTGGACAACCTCGCCAAGGCCGTCGTGGACCTCGAGGCGATCGTCGGCACGATGATCACCGACCTCACCGCGACCGGCGAGGACGTCAAGAACATCTACAAGGTCGGCCTCAACACCACCCGTCTGCTCATGGCCTCCGGCGACGTCGTCGTCGGCTACCTGCTGCTGAAGGGTGCGGCCGTGGCTGCCGAGAAGCTGCCGAGCGCCTCCCCGAAGGACGTCGCCTTCTACCAGGGCAAGATCGCCGCCGCGAAGTTCTTCGCCGCGAACGTCCTGCCGGGTGTCTCGGCCGAGCGCGCGCTCGCCGAGGCCGTGGACAACTCGCTGATGGAGCTGGACGAGGCCGCGTTCTAAGGTCCTCCGTTCGCCCTTCGGCACAGACGGCCCGCCCCGGGTACCCGGGGCGGGCCGTCGCCATGATCGGCACCCGGGTCCTGCGCACGGGCGGGGGCCTTTTCCGGACGACGGGCCGCGGCCCTCGTCCGACGCGGCGGATGCTCCCCTTCAGCCGTCGTTAAAGTGAAGAGCATGAGTTCTCCCCTCCGCTTCGACCGCGGTCACACCGACGACCTGATGGCCTTCCTGATGGCCGGCCCCTCCCCGTACCACGCCGTGGCGGCCGCCGCGGCCCGGCTGGAGAAGGCGGGTTTCCGGCAGGTCGAGGAGACCGCGGAATGGGACGCCACCACGGGCGGGAAGTACGTCCTGCGCGGCGGGGCGATCGTGGCCTGGTACGTGCCGGAGGGGGCCACGGCCAACACCCCGTTCCGGATCGCGGGAGCGCACACCGACTCCCCCAATCTGCGGGTCAAGCCGATGCCCGACACCGGGTCCTACGGCTGGCGGCAGATCGCCGTCGAGATCTACGGCGGAACGCTCCTCAACACCTGGCTCGACCGCGACCTGGGCCTCGCCGGCCGGATCTCGCTCCGCGACGGTACGCACCGGCTGGTCAACATCGACCGCCCGCTGCTGCGCGTGCCGCAGCTGGCCGTGCACCTGGACCGGTCGGCCAACACGGAAGGGCTCAAGCTCGACCGCCAGAAGCACATGCAGCCGATCTGGGGGCTCGGTGAGGTCCAGGAGGGCGATCTCATCCGCTTCGTCGCCGAGGAGGCCGGCGTCGAAGCCGACGACGTCACCGGGTGGGACCTGATGCCGCACGCCGTCGAGGCGCCCGCCTACCTGGGCCGCGACCGCGAGCTGGTGGCCGGACCCCGCATGGACAACCTGCTCTCCGTGCACGCCGCGACGGCCGCGCTGGCCGCCGTGGCCGGGCAGAGCGACGACGAGATCCCGTTCATCCCCGTGCTGGCCGCCTTCGACCACGAGGAGAACGGCTCCCAGTCCGACACCGGCGCGGACGGCCCGCTGCTCGGCGCGGTCCTGGAGCGCTCCGTGTTCGCCCGCGGCGGCAGTTACGAGGACCGCGCCAGGGCGTTCGCCGGAACCGTCTGCCTCTCCTCCGACACCGGTCACGCCATCCACCCCAACTACGGCGAGCGCCACGACCCGACGCACCACCCGGTGGTCAACGGCGGCCCGATCCTCAAGGTCAACGTCAACATGCGGTACGCGACGGACGGCAGCGGCCGGGCCGTGTTCGCGGCGGCGTGCGAGAAGGCGGGCGTGCAGTGGCAGACGTTCGTCTCCAACAACGCGATGCCCTGCGGTACGACGATCGGTCCGATCACCGCCGCCCGGCACGGCATCCAGACCGTCGACGTCGGCGTCGCGATCCTGTCGATGCACAGCGCCCGCGAACTGTGCGGCGCCGACGACCCCTACCTGCTGGCGAACGCCCTGGCGGCGTTCCTGGCCGGCTGACCCTCCGCCTCCTCCACAGGTCACCGGGACATGGTTGTTGCCGGGCCGGGTACGCGACCGGTACACCGGCCCGGATTCACCGGGTCGTCGAGGAGGCGGAAATCATGGGACTCGGAGGATGCATTCTCCTGATCGGTGCCGGGGCGATTCTCGCTTTCGCCACCGACTGGAAGCTGGAGACGGTCAACGTCGACCTGGTCGGCTGGATCATGATGCTGGTCGGGCTCGTCGGGGTCTTCGTCTACATGAGCATCGCGCGTCGTCGCCGCATGGTCGTGCCGCCCACCACCACGGTCGTGTCGGAGGACGAGCGCCGCTACCAGTGACCCGAGGGCGCGGACGCGGCGTCGTACGGGGTGGAACCGGCCCCCCGGGGCGAGGCGCGCCGCGGACCCCGTCGGCCCCCCGGCGGTTCGGGGAACGGCCGATGCGGCGCCGTCGCGCAGCCCGGCGCCACGGGCTGCGCGACGGCGCCGACGGCTTCCGGTTCCTCAGCCCCGGTCGTCCATGCCGGCCAGCACCAGCGGGAGCCGGGACACCCCGTCGGCGGTGACGCGGACGGGCACACCCCAGTCCTGCTGGTGCACATGGCAGGCCGGGTACTCGTTCTCCGGGTCGTCGTCGCAGGACGCCGCCATCGCGGAGACATGCAGGACGCCCTCGGTGACACCGTCCGCCAGGACCAGGTCACGGCCCAGGTCCGTACCCGGCCCCGAACCCTCCGCAAGCAGTTCCGGCGGGGCCGAGGAGACGAGCAGCCGGGTCGAGGGACCGTACCGGGTGTCCAGCTTCTGGCCCGCGGGTGCCTGGAAGACCACGTCCAGCCGCAACGTTCCGCCGGCGATCTCGGTGGCGGCGCGCTTGGTACGGTGCGCCTGGTCGGCAACGCGTACCGCCTCGTCGGGCAGCCGCAGCCGGGTCAGCCGGTGCCGGGCCGACTCGACGACGACCAGATCGCCGTCGACGAGCACGGCGTCACTCGGCTCACGCAGGTCCGTGGCGAGCGTGGTGACCTCACCGCTCTCGGGGTCGTAACGCCTCAGGGCGTGGTTGTACGTGTCGCTGACGGCGACGGAGCCGTCGGGCAGGGCCGTGACGCCCAGCGGGTGCTGGAACAGGGCCTGGCCGGCCGGGCCGTCGCGGTGGCCGAAGTCGAAGAGTCCGGTGCCGACCGCGGTGTGCACGGCACCCTCCCGGTCGACGTAGCGCAGCGAGGACGTCTCCGAGTCGGCGACCCACAGCCGGTCCTCGGCCGCGGCGAGACCGGACGGCTGCGCGAACCACGCCTCGGCGCCGGGTCCGTCCACCAGCCCCTCGTTGGTCGTCCCTGCGACGACCCGCACCGTGCCCCCGGCCGGGTCGTACGTCCACAGCTGGTGCACCCCGGCCATGGCGATCCACAGCCGGTCACCGAACCAGGCGATGTCCCACGGCGAGGAGAGGTCCACGTCCCGGGCCGGACCGCTGGTGGCGGAGCCCTGCCACCACTGACGGCCCGTTCCGGCGAGTGTGGTCGTGAGCCCGGTCGTGAGGTCGAGCGCACGGATCGCGTGGTTCACCGTGTCCGCGACCGCGATCCGGCCGTCGGGCAGGACCGCGAGCCCCTGCGGCTCGCTGAACCGGACCTCGTCCGGCCCGCCGTCCACGAGCCCGCGCTCACCGGCACCGAAGTGCCTGCGGACCGTCTCACCGTCCGCGTCGAGCTCGACCAGACGGTGTCGGGTGGTGTCGGAGACGAGAAAGCCACCGTCGGACAGCAGCAGCGCCTTGCCCGGGAAACGCAGATGCGTGGCGACGGGCTCGGGCGCCACGTACGGGCCCTCGCCGCGGCGCAGCGTGCCCTTCTCCGCGTGCTCGGCCTCCAGTTCCTCGACGAGCTTCTCGATCGCGTGAGCATGCCCCTCGCCCGCGTGCTGAGCGACGACGTAACCCTCGGGGTCGACGACGACGAGCGTCGGCCAGGCCCGCACGGCGTACTGCTTCCAGGTGGCGAGCTCGGGGTCGTCGAGTACGGGGTGGTGCACCTCGTAGCGCTCGACCGCGTCGACGACGGCCTGGTGCTCCGCTTCGTGCACGAACTTCGGTGAGTGGACCCCGATGATCACCACGGTGTCGCGGTGCTTCTCCTCCAGCTCGCGCAGCTCGTCCAGGACATGCAGACAGTTCACACAGCAGAAGGTCCAGAAATCCAGGATCACAATGCGTCCTCGCAGATCAGCGAGGGTGTACTGCTGGTCGCCTGTATTGAGCCAGCCGCCCTTGCCGATCAGTTCGGGGGCGCGAACGCGTGCACGTGCAGTCATGACAACAGTCAACATCACCTCGGCCTGCGCGCATTCCGGTGGGGCGTCGGGGAACCTGTGATCCATGAGACTTCTCGTACGTGAGCGTCTGTTCGCCGTCGGCGACGACTACTGGATCGAGGACACGGACGGGCGCAAGCTCTTCCTCGTCGACGGCAAGGCCATGCGGGTCCGCGACACCTTCGAGCTCAAGGACGCGGACGGCCTGGTGCTGGTCGAGTTCCGTCAGAAGCTGCTCAGCCTGCGCGACACCATGATCATCCAACGGAACGGGGAGGAGCTCGCCAAGGTCAGGCGCAAGCGGCTCTCGCTGCTGCGCAACCACTACCGGGTGACCTTGGTGGACGGCACCGAACTCGACGTCAGCGGCAAGATCCTGGACCGCGAATTCGCCGTGGACTACGACGGCGAACTGCTCGCCCAGATCTCGCGGCGGTGGCTCACCGTCCGGGACACGTACGGCATCGACATCGTGCGCGAGGACGCCGACACGTCGCTGCTCATCGCGGTGGCGGTGTGCGTGATCGTCCTGGCGGACAAGGAACACGACAAGGAGCTCGGTGACGGCTGACAGCCGGGCAGGCTGTTTCACGTGAAACGCCCGCTCGGCCGGTACGCCGTAACTCCCGAACGTCAGCGCGGCGGAGCGAGACCCAGGCGCCGGTCCTTGAGTGCCGGGAACTGCTCCCGCGTGGTGGCCGTCTTCGCCGGGTCGAACTCCACGGTGAGCACCTCCTCCGAGGCCCCTGCCTCGGCGAGCACCTCGCCCCACGGATCGACGACGATGCTGTGCCCGGCCTGCTCGACCCCGGCGTGGGTTCCCGCCGTGCCGACGGCCAGGACGTACGCCTGGTTCTCGACGGCCCGCGCCTGCGCCAGCAGCGTCCAGTGCGAGCGGCGGCGCTCCGGCCAGCCGGCCGCGACGACCAGAGTGTCGGCACCCGCGTCGACCAGGCCCCGGAACATCTCCGGGAAGCGCAGGTCGTAGCACGTGGCAAGACCGAGAGTGGTCTGCGGCAGGGCGACCGTGACGAGCTCCTCGCCGGCGCCCATCATCACCGCCTCGCCCTTGTCGAAGCCGAAGCGGTGGATCTTGCGGTAGGCGGCTGCCCGCTCGCCCTGGGGCGAGAAGACCAGCGAGGTGTTGTAGAGGGTCCCGTCATCGGCCCGCTCGACGAAGGAGCCCGCGTGAAGCCAGACCCCGGCCTCGGCCGCGGCCTTCGCCATCACGTCATGGGTGGGCCCCTGGAGCGGTTCGGCCTCGTCGGCGAAAGCGGTGTAGGCGAAGGCGCCGACCGGCCAGAGCTCGGGCAGGAGCACCAGATCCGCATCTCCCTGGGCCACGACCAGCGAAGCTGCTCGCTCCCTACGGGAATTGACTGATTCGTCCGGGTCTACTGCGATCTGGATGAGGGAGGCGCGCACACTACCACCGTCCTGGCATTCGAGCCGTCAACACGGGCCTACGATCGTCACACGAAAGCACTGCCGGGGTGCCTGCTCGCAGCGTAACTTAGCGAGCGAACCTCCCACGCAGCCCGCAGACAGCGCCGTCAGTGCCGGCCAGCCGCCAGCACTCCCTGCACTCCAGCCCATGCACCGCAGAACCGCACGAGGGGTCCCGTGACCGTCCATCCCAGCCTCCAGACCTACGCCGATGCCTGGACCCAATCCGTCGAGTCGATAGCCGAGCTGGTGAAGCCGCTCGCCGAGGGGGAGTGGAACCGCCGCACACCCTGCCCGGGCTGGTCGGTGCGCGACATCGTCTCGCACGTCATCGGCATGGAGTGCGAGCAGCTCGGCGATCCGCGCCCGATCCACACACTGCCGCGCGACCTCTACCACGTGCAGAACGACCACCAGCGGTACATGGAGATGCAGGTCGACGTACGGCGCCACCACACCGCGCCGGAGATGACCTCCGAGCTGGAGTACACGCTCATCCGTCGGATGCGTCAGCTGCGCAACGAGACCCGGGCGCCCGAGACGATGGTGCGGGCTCCCCTGGGCGCCGAACAGACGCTGGAACTGGCACTGCACATGCGGGCCTTCGACGTCTGGGTCCACGAGCAGGACCTGCGTGCGACGCTGGGACAGCCGGGGAACATGGACTCCCCCGGCGCCCTGATCACCCGGGACACCCTCCTGGCCGCGCTGCCCGATGTGGTCGCCAAGGACGCGGGGGCGCCGCCCAATTCGGCGGTGGTGTTCGACGTGCACGGCCCCGTGGAGTTCCTGCGCACGGTCCGCGTCGACGGGGACGGACGCGGTTCGGTCGACGGTGCGCCGTCACTGGGCCCCGCGGCGACCCTGGGGATGGACTGGGAGACGTACTACCGCCTGGCTTGCGGCCGGGTGCGCCCGCAGGCGGTCGAGGACCGGATCAAGGTCGACGGCGACCAGGACCTGGCGGCGAGCATCCTGCGGAACTTCGTCGTGTCGTCGTAGTGCGCCGTCGCGGCACCCGACGGGGCCTCGTGCCGGGGTGAAGTGACCGGCGGCGCCCGTCCCTCGAAGGACAGCGACGGACGCGCCGCCGGGGCGCGGTCACGCGGGTACGTGCACGGCTTCCACCCGGCTGACCACGTGATGGTCGCGCTCCCTGTGCGTGGCACTCGCGTGCAGCCGCAGGATCTGCAGCACCCCGAGCGCCTCCAGGACGAGGACCGAGGCGAACGCTACGCGGTAGTTGTCACCCGTCGCGTCCAGCAGCACGCCGACCGCGAACAGCGTGATCATCGAGGCGACGAAGCCGCCCATGTTGACGATGCCCGACGCGGTGCCCTGGCGCTCCGGCGGATTGGCGGGCCGGGCGAAGTCGAAGCCGATCATCGACGCGGGTCCGCAGGAGCCCAGCACCACGCACAGGGTGACCAATAGCCACATCGGGGCGTGGTCACCGGGGTGGAGGATCGTGGCCGCCCAGAGCAGCGCGGTCACCGCGACGGTACCGAGGGCCAGCGGGGCGCGCGCCGCATGGTGACGGGCGATGATCTGCCCGTACACGAGCCCCACCCCCATGTTGGAGAGCACCACCAGGGTGAGCAGTTCACCGGCGGTTCCCCTGCTCAGCCCCTGCGCCTCCACCAGGAAGGGCATGCCCCACAGCAGCAGGAAGACCATCGCGGGGAACTGCGTGGTGAAGTGCACCCACATGCCGAGCCGGGTGCCCGGTTCCCGCCACGCGGCGGCGATCTGCCGGCGCACGTAGGCGGCGCCCGCGTGTTCGGCGGGCGGCGGTTCGTGGCCCTCGGGGTGGTCCTTCAGGTAGAGCATCAGCACGACCAGCACCACCACGCCGGCGAGCGAACTGCCCACGAAGGTGGTGGTCCAGCCGAACCCGTGCAGCGCGCGCGCGATGAAGAGGGTCGAGACGAGGTTGCCCGCCATGCCGAACAGCGCGGCGACCTGGCCGATCAGCGGCCCGCGCCGGGCGGGGAACCAGCGGGCACCGAGGCGCAGCACGCTGATGAACGTCATGGCGTCGCCGCAGCCGAGCAGGGCACGGGAGGCGAGCGCCATTCCGTACGAGGGGGAGAGCGCGAAGCCGAGCTGTCCCAGGGTGAAGAGCACCGCCCCGATGGTGAGGACCTTCTTGGTGCCGAGCCGGTCGACCATCAGGCCGACCGGTATCTGCATGCCCGCGTAGACGAGCAGCTGGAGGATGGAGAACGTCGACAGCGCCGAAGCGTTGACGTCGAAACGGTCGGCGGCGTCGAGCCCGGCGACGCCCAGGCTCGTACGGAAGATGATGGCCACGAAGTAGACGGCCACCCCGATGCCCCAGATCCGGGCGGCACGCCGGCCGCCGGGCGGATCGCCCGGCAGGGAGAGGGTGGGGACACCCGACGTCACCGGTCATCACCCCTGACCAGCACCTTGACCCGGCTGACGTGGCGACGCACGACCTGCGCGGCGCCTTCCGCGTCACCGGCCCTGATGGCGTCCAGCAGCTCGCCGTGCTCGGTGATGTTGGCGGCGATCCTGCCGGGATGCGCCTCCATCACGGCGACGCCCATCCGCAGTTGCCGGTCACGCAGCTGGTCGTAGAGACGCGAGAGGATCTCGTTGCCCGCGTTCCGCACGATCTCGGCGTGGAAACAGCGGTCCTTCACCGATACGGCAGACAGATCCCCCTCCTCGGCCAGCTGCCGTTGTTCCTCCAGCAGCTGTTCGAGCCGGGCGATCAGCTGTGCCGGGGCGGGGACGGCCTTGCGGGCGGCGAACTCCTCGACGAGCAGCCGGGTCTCCACGACGTCCGCGATCTCCTGCGCGGACACGGCGAGCACCAGGGCGCCCTTCTTCGGGTAGAGCTTGATCAGCCCTTCGACCTCGAGGCGCAGCAGTGCCTCCCGCACGGGGGTACGGGATACGCCCACGGCCTCCGCCAGGTCGCCCTCCGTGAGGAGGGTGCCGCCCTCGTAACGGCGGTCCAGGACCGCCTTCTTGATGTGTGTGTACACACGCTCGGCGGCGGGGGGCTGCTTGGCGGGGGGCTGCTTGGCGGGGGGCTGCTTGGCGGGGGCAGGGGGTGCGGCAGGCATGCACACAGCATAGATACAACATGTACCCATGCCAGACGTCGTCCACCATGCGGGACACACCCCGGAGCCGCACGGCCCGTCGGCCGGGCGGCCGAATTCACCCGCGCGGGGGCACATCCATTCGCGACTCTCAGGAGTCTCACCTTCGAGCGGCACTCTCATGTAGCCGCAATTCAGCGGTATTTGGAGCGTTTGACTTGAAACTTGGTCTTAAGGGCATAAATCGCGCAACCGTTGCCGCCACCGTGGTCTTCACCGCGGGCGCTGTCCTCACCGGCAGCGCGTTCGCCTCCACGGCACAGGCGGCGACTCCGCCCACGCCCACGATCGCCGCCAAGGGCGGCTTCGTGATGGACAACGGCACCGCGAGGGCGCTCTACAGCAAGAGCGCGGACATACGCCGCTCCACCGGCTCCACCACGAAGATAATGACCGCCAAGGTCGTGCTGAGCCAGAAGAACCTGAACCTGGACACCAAGGTCACGATCCAGAAGGCCTACAGCGACTACATCGTCTCCAAGACCGCCTCGTCGGCCCGGCTGATCGTCGGCGACAAGGTGACGGTCCGCCAGCTCCTCTACGGGCTGATGCTGCCGTCCGGCTGCGACGCGGCGTACGCCCTGGCGGACAAGTTCGGCACCGGCACCACCCGCGCGGCACGGGTCAAGTCCTTCATCGGCAAGATGAACGCCGATGCGAAGGCTCTCGGCCTGAAGAACACGCACTTCGACTCGTTCGACGGCATCAGCAGCGGCTCGAACTACTCGACGCCCCGCGATCTGACGACGATCGCCAGCGGCGCGATGAAGAACTCCACGTTCCGCGCCATCGTGAAGACGAAGTCGACGAAGCAGAAGGTCACGACGAAGACCGGCGGCTACCGCTACATGTCGTGGTCCAACACCAACGCCCTGCTCGGCAGCTACACCGGTGCCATCGGTGTGAAGACCGGCTCGGGCCCGACGGCCAAGTACTGCCTGGTCTTCGCCGCGACCCGTAACGGCAGGACCGTCATCGGCACCGTTCTCACGTCGACGTCCTCGACCACCCGGACCGCGGACGCGACGAAGCTCCTGGACTACGGCTTCAAGAAGTAGCCCCGGCCACGGCAGACGGAGAGAGGGGCCTCCCGCGCGATGCGGGAGGCCCCTCTCTCCGTCTGTGGAACAGGCTCGCTAGGCCCAGGTGATCAGGCGCTTGGGCTGTTCCAGGATCGCCGCGACGTCCGCGAGCACCTTCGAGCCGAGCTCGCCGTCGACCAGCCGGTGGTCGAACGACAGTGCCAGCGTGGTCACCTGGCGGGGCTTCACCTTGCCCTTGTGGACCCACGGCTGCGGCTTGATCGAGCCGACCGCCAGGATCGCGGACTCACCCGGGTTCAGGATCGGCGTACCCGTGTCGACGCCGAAGACGCCGACGTTCGTGATGGTCACCGTGCCGCCCGCCATGGCCGCCGGGGACGTCCTGCCCTCGCGCGCCGTGGAGACCAGCTCGCCCAGTGCCGCGGCAAGCTGCGGAAGGGTCTTGTCGTGCGCGTCCTTGATGTTCGGCACGATCAGTCCGCGCGGGGTGGCCGCGGCGATACCCAGGTTGACGTAGTGCTTCTGCACGATCTCCTGGTTGGCCTCGTCCCAGGCCGCGTTGACGTCCGGGTTGCGCTTGATCGCGACCAGGAGCGCCTTGGCGATGATCAGGAGCGGGTTGACCCGGACTCCCGCGAGGTCCTTGTCCTCCTTGAGCTCCGCGACCAGCTTCATCGTGCGGGTCACGTCGACCGTCACGAACTCGGTGACGTGCGGAGCCGTGAAGGCGCTGCCGACCATGGCCTGCGCGATGGCCTTCCGTACGCCCTTGACCGGGATACGGGTCTCCCGGGCACCCTGGACCGTCGCCACCGCGGGAGCGGCGGGAGCGGCCGGAGCGACCACCGGCGCCGGTGCGGCAGGGACCTCGGCAGCAGCGGGCGCGGCCGCCGCGTGGACGTCCTCGCGCGTGATGACGCCGCCCTCACCGGTCGGTGTGACCGTGGCGAGGTCGATGCCCAGGTCCTTGGCGAGCTTGCGCACCGGCGGCTTGGCGAGCGGCCGGGTCTCCGGGACCACGGCATGGTGGCCGTTGATCTCGGCCTGGATCGCGGCCGCGGCCGGACCCGGGACCTCGACGCCCTTGCGGGCGCGGCGCTTGGTGGAGGCCTCGGCCACGCCGTAACCGACGAGCACCGGCTGACGGCCCTTGGGTGCCTCCGGGTCCGCCTTGGCCACGGGCTCCGGAGCGGCCGCGGGAGCGGCTTCCGGAACGGCGGGGACGTCAGCGCTGCCGGGTGCCACGTCCACCGCGATGATCACCTCGCCGACATCGACGGTCGTGCCCTCGGGGAAGCGCAGCTCGTGCACCACCCCGTCGAACGGAATCGGCAGTTCCACGGCGGCCTTCGCCGTCTCGACCTCGCACACCACCTGTCCGTCGGTGACGGTGTCGCCGGGCTGGACGAACCACTTGAGGATTTCCGCCTCGGTCAGTCCTTCGCCCACATCCGGCATCTTGAACTCGCGGAAACGAGCAGACGTTTCGGTCATCGTCGTCACGATCCCTCTCCTCAGTACGCCAGCGAGCGGTCGACGGCGTCGAGCACCCGGTCGAGACCCGGCAGGTACTCGTCCTCGAGCCGGGCCGGCGGGTAGGGGACGTGATAGCCGCCGACCCTCAGTACCGGTGCTTCCAGGTGGTAGAAGCAGCGCTCGGTGATCCGGGCGGCGATCTCGGCCCCGGAGCCGTAGAACACAGGCGCCTCGTGGACCACCACGAGCCGGCCGGTCTTCTCGACCGACGTCTGGACGGCGTCGAAGTCGATCGGGGACATCGACCGCAGGTCCAGGACCTCCAGCGACTTGCCCTCCTCCTGCGCGGCGGCGGCCGCCTCCAGGCAGACCTTCACCATCGGGCCGTACGCGGCGAGCGTGAGGTCGGAGCCCTCACGTGCCACGGCGGCCTTGTGCAGCGGGCCGGGGATGGACTCGGTGTCGAGTTCTCCCTTGTCCCAGTAACGCCGCTTCGGCTCGAAGAAAATGATCGGGTCGTCGCTCTGCACGGCCTGCTGCATCATCCAGTAGGCATCGCTCGCGTTGGACGGCGAGACGACCTTCAGGCCCGCGACGTGCGCGAACAGGGCCTCGGGCGACTCGCTGTGGTGCTCGACGGCACCGATGCCGCCGCCGTACGGGATACGGACGACGACCGGCATCTTGATCTTGCCGAGCGCACGGGCGTGCATCTTGGCGAGCTGCGTGACGATCTGGTCGTACGCGGGGAAGACGAAGCCGTCGAACTGGATCTCGACGACCGGGCGGTATCCGCGCAGGGCCAGACCGATCGCCGTACCGACGATGCCGGACTCGGCGAGCGGGGTGTCGATGACCCGGTCCTCGCCGAAGTCCTTCTGGAGCCCGTCCGTGATGCGGAAGACCCCGCCCAGCTTGCCGACGTCCTCACCCATGATGAGGACCTTGGGGTCGGTCTCCAGTGCCTTGCGCAGCGACTCGTTGAGCGCCTTCGCGATGGACATCTTCTCAACGGCCATGGCTAGTTGCCCTCCTCGGCGAACGATGCCTGGTAGGCGGCGAACTGTGCGCGCTCCTCGTCGACGAGCGGGCTGCCGTCGGCGTAGGCGTGGTCGAAGATCGCCAGCCGGTCCGGGTCGGGCATGGCCCGTACCACTTCGCGCACCCGCTTGCCGAGGGTCTCGCTCTCCTCCTCCAGCGCGGCGAAGTACTCCGCGTCGGCGAGGCCCTGGTTCTCCAGGTAGGTGCGCAACCGCAGGATCGGGTCCTTGGCCTCCCATGCCACCCGCTCCTCGTCCGCCCGGTACTTGGTCGGGTCGTCGGAGGTGGTGTGGGCGCCCATCCGGTAGGTGAACGCCTCGACGAGGGTGGGACCCTCGCCCCGGCGGGCACGCTCCAGCGCCGACCTGGTGACCGCCAGACAGGCCAGCACGTCGTTGCCGTCGACCCGGACACCAGGGAAGCCGAAGCCCTGTGCGCGCTGGTAGAGCGGCACTCGGGTCTGCTTCTCGGTGGGCTCGGAGATCGCCCACTGGTTGTTCTGGCAGAAGAACACCACGGGGGCGTTGTAGACGGCGGAGAAGGTGAAGGCCTCCGCGACATCGCCCTGGCTGGAGGCGCCGTCACCGAAGTACGCGATCACGGCCGAGTCCGCGCCGTCCTTGGCGACGCCCATGGCGTAGCCGGTGGCGTGCAGGGTCTGCGAGCCGATGACGATCGTGTAGAGGTGGAAGTTGTTGGTCGTCGGGTCCCAGCCACCGTGGTTCACACCGCGGAACATCCCGAGCAGATTGGTCGGGTCGACCCCCCGGCACCAGGCGACACCGTGCTCCCGGTAGGTCGGGAAGACGTAGTCGTCGTCGCGCAGGGCCCGGCCGGAGCCGATCTGCGCGGCTTCCTGGCCCAGCAGCGAGGCCCACAGGCCCAGCTCGCCCTGGCGCTGCAGCGAGGTCGCCTCGGCGTCGAAACGGCGGGTCAGAACCATGTCGCGGTACAGACCGCGCAGCTCCTCGGCGCTCAGGTCGATCTCGAAGTCCGGGTGCTCGACGCGCTCGCCCTCGGGCGTCAGCAGCTGTACCAGCTGGGGCTCGGAAGCCTGTGGTGTCTTCGCGGCGCTGGTCCGCTTGCTGGCGCGTCGCGGTTTGCGCGCGGCAGTGCTTTCCACGGTCACGTGCGTGCTCCTCCGTCGGTCCGGCCCCCGGGATGGCCGGGAAGCCAGTGCGGCTCGCCTGTGTCCGGACCCGTGCACGGGGTGGGTGCCGCTCGGCCGGGAACAGGCGTGACAGGTGCCCCGGCGAGCGCCCTGTCATAGGCACGTTACCCAGTGCACCGCATAACTGCGAAACACCTTGTGACCTGCGATTTTGCTTGGATTTCCAAGTAAATCGAAAAAATCGCGAAGTCGTGCTGGTCACAGCACTGGCAACAGCCTTGCAGGCCGCCGGAACAACGGCACGTTATCCCGGTCGACACCGCCAGGGAAGGGCATACAGGAAGGGAATGTGTGAGACTGCGATTGTGCCCGAAGATGGAAAAATCACCGTATTTCTGCTGGACGACCACGAGGTGGTCCGGCGCGGAGTTCACGAGTTGCTCTCCGTCGAGGAGGACATCGAGGTCGTCGGCGAGGCCTCCACGGCCGCCGACGCGCTCGTACGCATCCCGGCGACACGGCCGGATGTCGCCGTCCTGGACGTACGGCTGCCGGACGGCAGCGGGGTCGAGGTCTGCCGCGAGGTCCGCTCGAAGGACGAGTCGATCAAATGCCTGATGCTCACTTCGTACGCCGATGACGAGGCCCTCTTCGACGCGATCATGGCCGGCGCCTCCGGATACGTGCTCAAGGCGATCCGCGGCAACGAACTGCTGAATGCCGTACGGGATGTCGCGGCCGGGAAATCGCTGCTGGACCCTGCGGCCACCGCGCGGGTCCTGGAGCGGCTGCGCGAAGGAAAGGACGGCAAGGGCGACGACCGGCTCTCCGGCCTGACCGACCAGGAGCGCAGGATTCTCGACCTGATCGGCGAGGGGCTGACGAACCGGGTCATCGGCGAGCGGCTGCACCTGGCCGAGAAGACCATCAAGAACTACGTCTCCAGCCTCCTCGCCAAACTGGGCATGGAGCGGCGCTCGCAGGCCGCGGCGTACGTGGCCCGGCTCCAGGCCGAGAAGCGCTGAGTCGCGCTGCCGGGACTTTGGTCCCGGCACGACCGGGGCGGCCGACTCTTACCCGGCCCCTACAAGATGCCGGAGAGTGGAGCGCATGCCCCCTCCCCACCCCTCCGACGAACTGCGCGCCATCGAACTGCTCGGCAGCGTCCACTACGGCCGGCTGGCCACCAGCATGCGCGCCCTGCCCTTCCTGGCCGTGGCCCGTCACCTGGTGATCGAGGGCCGTGTCGTCCTGCGGATGCACAGAGGGCTCGGCCATCACGAGTCCTGCGACGGAAGCGTCATCGCCTACGGGGCGGACAACTTCAACTCCAGGACGGACAGCGCGTCCGACGGTGCGGAGGACCTGTGGTCGGTCCAGTTCACCGGCCTCGCCGAGCTCGTGCACCCGACCGCTGACCAGCGGGAACTCTTCGGAGCCGGCCCCGCCGAGGTGAACGGCGAGACCTTTGATCCGGTGTTTCTCCGGCTCGATCCGCACGTCGTCCAGATGCACACTCTGAGCTTCGACGCAAGTCAGTGAAATCAGCCACTCAGCGTCACCTAACATGTGGCGAGTGCTGCGCTCATCTGTGACCCTCCCACCTGTTCCGCCGGTCGGCGAGGTGCTGCGCCGCTATCCGGACGCCGGTGAGCCCCTCACCTGCGAGCCGCTCACCAAAGGCCTGCTCAACCACGGCTACCGGATCTCCACCGCCCGCGGTGCGTACTTCCTCAAGCACCACCTGGACAAGCACCACCTCGACGACGCCAGCGGCGACCACGCCACGATCGTCAGGCAGCACCGGGCGACCCAGCAGCTCCACTCCCTGGGGGTACCGGTCGCCCCGCCCCTCGCGGACACGGAGGGTGACACCGTCACGGTGATCGACGGTCAGCACTATGCCCTGCACCCCTGGGTGGACGGTCTCCACCGGGACGGCGCCCAGCTGACGACCGCCCAGTCACAACGGCTCGGGGCCCTCCTCGGGGCCGTACACACGCATCTGGAGCAGGTCATGGAGGCGGATCCGCCGCCTCCGGCAGGAGGGCAGAGCCCTGATCCCGCCGATACGTTCGCGCTGATCGACGACCTGCTGGCGGCCGCGCGCGGCATGGGCCCCCGGGACGCCTTCGACGAACTCGCCGTACACCGTCTCGTCGAACGCCGCGCCCTGCTGGAACAACACGCGCACCGCCGCCCGCCCACCCCGGCGGGGCCCGCCAGGGGCTGGGTGCACGGCGACTTCCATCCGCTGAATCTGCTCTACCGGGGTGCGGACCCCGTCGCGATCGTGGACTGGGACCGGCTGGGCGTGCAGCCCCGTGCCGAGGAGGCCGTGCGGGCCGCGGCGATCTTCTTCGTCCGGCCGGACGGGGAACTGGACCTGGAGAAGGTCCGGGCCTACGCGCGCGCCTACCGGCGGTCGGCCGGCGCCGGAGCGGCCGAACTGGCGGCGGCGGTGCACCGCGTGTGGTGGGAGCGGCTGAACGACTTCTGGATACTGCGCTGGCGCTACCGCCTGCACGACCGAAGGGCCGACCCGCAGTTTCCTGCGGTGTCGGCCCTGGCGGTGTGGTGGACGCGGGAGTACGAGGCGGTGTGCGGGGCCTTCACGGGCTGAGGGCCCCCCACGGCGCCTACCCGGTGGCGCCTCCGGCGGGATCGCCCGCGGCAGCACCACCCGGGGTACCAGCGGTGCTTCCGTCCGTGGTCCCCGTCGTAGTCGCTCCGGTGTCTGTTCCGGTTCCGCCGTCGTCGGTGCCGCCGTCGTCGTCGCCCGTTCCACCGTCCGTCGTCGTGGTGCCGTCGCTCGTCCCCGGGTCCGGCGACGTCGGGGTCTCCGACGGCTCCTGAGTCGGCTCGGTCGGCTCGGTGGACGGGGTCCACGTCGGGTCCTTGGTGGGCCAGGTCTGGCCGCCCGTGGAGTCGTCCGGTTCCTGGGTCTCCTCCGTCTCCTCGTCGGTCGGCTCCGGGGAGGCCTCCGACTCGGACGGGGACACCGAGGTCGACGGGTTGGTCGGTGTCTTCTTGTTGTTCGCGTCGTTCGCCGCGTTGACGGCGAACGCGACACCCGCGCCGATCGCGATCAGGGCCAGCAGGACGAAGAGCCACATCTTGCCGCGCCCACCACCGTTGTGGTGCCCGCCGGCGTACGCCCCGTCATCGGGGTTCATGGGCGGCAGGATCGGGCCCTGCGAGGTGTCCCCGTGCATCGGGTGACCCATCGCCGCCGTACCGCCGCCGATGTTCATCGGCGCGGTGTGGCCGCCTTCGTGCATCACGACCGGGCCGGTGTTCCAGGTGCCCGTGTGGCCGCCCTGGACCTGGAGCATCTGCAGGCTGTACTGGACCAGGCCGCGCATCTCCTCGGCGCTCTGGAACCGGTCGTCCGGGTCCTTCGCGAGCGAGCGCATGACGAGGCCGTCCAGCTCCGGCGGCACGCCGTCCGATACCTCGGAGGGCGGCACCGGAATGTCCTGGACGTGCTGGTACACGACGGAGAGAGGGGTCTCACCGGTGAACGGCGGGCGCAGGGCGAGAAGTTCGTAGAGCAGGCAGCCGGTGGCGTACAGGTCGGAACGGTGGTCGACCGCCTTGCCGAGCGCCTGTTCGGGGGAGAGGTACTGAGGCGTGCCCATGACCATGCCCGTCTGGGTCATCGTCGACTGGGCGCCGTGCAGCGCACGCGCGATGCCGAAGTCCATCACCTTGACCGCGCCGGAATGCGTGATGATCACGTTCGCGGGCTTGATGTCCCGGTGCACGATGCCGTGCTGGTGGGAGTACGCGAGCGCCTCCAGCACACCCGAGACGATGATCAGCGCCTGCTCGGGGGGCGGGGCCTCGGCGTTGAGCAGGAGGTCGCGGATCGTGCGGCCCTCGACGAGCTCCATGACGATGTACGGGACGGTCGCGCCGGCCACGACGTCCTCGCCGGAGTCGTACACGGCGACGATCGCATGGTGGTTGAGGCCCGCGACCGACTGCGCCTCGCGTGTGAAGCGGGCCTTGGAGACCGGGTCCTCGGCGAGATCGGAACGGAGCAGTTTCACCGCGACCGTGCGTCCCAGACGCACGTCCTCCGCGGCGAAGACCTCGGCCATACCGCCGCGTCCCAGCCGGTGGGTCATGCGGTAACGGCCGTCCCCGACCACGCCGCCGACGATCCCGGAGTCGGTGCCATCCGAGAATCCGCCGCCGTTTGCTTCGGGTTCGGGTGCCATCAGTCCTCGCCGTCGTATCTGTCCGCGCTTCTGCGCGTTCTCACGGTGCCTTGCTGCATTGCCACGTCACGCTACAGCCTCTGCCGGACACACCGGTTCCGAGAGGGACGGGTCATCCAATCGGCTGGCGCGCCGCTCACGCAAATTCCATGCGGTTCCTGTAACGCTTCCGAGACGCTTCTTGTGCGTAGGGTCACGGAACGGGCACCTGGCTTGACGTGTCGGACCCCTCGGGCAGACTTGGCCCGTAATAGGGATCACGCGTCCGTGGGCGCCGAGGGGGATGCAAGTCATGAGCCAGGACGGCGCACACGGTGCACAGGGTCGCTACGCGGGCGGTTCCGTGGCCGGCGGCCGCTACCAGCTGCGCGACCTTCTCGGCGAAGGCGGGATGGCGTCCGTCTACCTCGCGTACGACGCCGCCCTCGACCGGCAGGTCGCGATCAAGACGCTGCACACGGAGCTGGGGCGCGAGCAGTCCTTCCGCGAGCGGTTCCGGCGCGAGGCGCAGGCCGTCGCCAAGCTGCAGCACACCAACATCGTCTCGGTGTTCGACACGGGCGAGGACGAGCTCGGCGGTGCGCTGATGCCGTACATCGTCATGGAGTACGTCGAGGGGCAGCCGCTCGGCTCCGTCCTCCAGGCGGACATCCAGAACTACGGCGCCATGCCCGCCGACAAGGCGCTCAAGGTGACGGCCGACGTGCTCGCCGCGCTGGAGACCAGCCACGAGATGGGCCTGGTCCACCGCGACATCAAGCCCGGCAACGTGATGATGACCAAGCGCGGCGTCGTCAAGGTCATGGACTTCGGCATCGCCCGCGCCATGCAGTCGGGCGTCACCTCGATGACCCAGACCGGCATGGTCGTCGGTACGCCCCAGTACCTCTCGCCCGAGCAGGCCCTCGGCCGCGGCGTGGACGCCAGGTCCGACCTCTACTCGGTCGGCATCATGCTCTTCCAGCTGCTCACCGGCCGGATCCCGTTCGAAGCGGACTCCCCTCTCGCCATCGCCTACGCGCATGTGCAGGAGGAGCCGGTCGCGCCGTCCAGCATCAACCGGTCGATCACTCCCGCGATGGACGCGCTCGTCGCCCGCGCGCTGAAGAAGAACCCGAACGAGCGCTTCCCCAGTGCTGCCGCGATGCAGGACGAGGTCGTCCGCGTCCTGAGCGCCGGCGGCCATGCGGGCGCTCCCGTGATCATCGGTGGCAGCGCCCCGGCGAACAGCGGCTCGGGCGTCGGCTCGGCGGTCTTCCCGCCCGTCGACCAGACCACACCCGCACCGCACAGCGTGCAGACCCCGTACCAGCCGCAGACCCACCAGCACCACCAGCCCGGCCCGTACGGCCCGGCGACCCCCGCACCCACTGCGGGTTACGGCTACCCACAGGCTCCCCAGCCGTACGGCACCCACGCGCCCCTGGCCCACCAGACGCCGCCCCCGTACACGCTGTCCCCGCAGTCCTCCACCGCCGTCAACGGCGGCGGCTCCAAGCGCAACATGCCGGTCGTCGTGGGCTCGATCGTGGTCGCCCTGCTCGCGATCGGCGGCCTGGTCACCTTCCTGAACATGAAGGACGACCCGGACAACGGCAAGGGCGGCGACCCGGACACCAGCGAGTCGACGGTGGCGGGCGAGCACAGGCCGCCGGAGCGGAACCGGACGATGGACACGGAAGACTGCACGGACGCCACAGAGGACACGGACGACCCGACGAAGGTCCAGGCGCCGAAGTTCGTCTACAAGGACATCCTTTCGGCGAAGGATTGCGCTCTGGCCGCAGGCTGGACGATCAAGGAAATCAGTGAGCCGGGCAACACGTACGCCGAAGGCCAGGTCGTGGGGCAGTTCCCCTCGCCCGGTACGGCTGTGCCGGAGCGCGGTGCCCACTTCGAACTGAAGGTCTCCACGGGCGACCCCGCCTGACGATGTCCGGAATCAGCGGCCTTGAACATGATCTGTCAAGGAACTAGTACTCCCTCTGCAAGAAATCAACCATGGGGGGAATGCGCCTTCGAGGCAAATCCATGCTGTTCCTTGCAGCATCGGCCGCATTCTTGACTGTTGCCACGACGTCATCGGCGTCAGCCGCATACGGGGCAGTGCTGTCCGCCGAGACCACCGGCGCCCAAGGTGACGCTTGCATAAGGCAAGCAAGACGTACCTCAGTGAAGTGCGTTCCCATCGGGCGACCTATTGGCCGATGACCACCACGCCCGCCTTCGGCTCAACACGAAGCGAGCGACAACAGCGTCGCCAACTGGGCATGGCGGTACAACTACGGCGGAAAGGGGGCCCAGCCGGAGTGGACCACCACTCTCAGCGACCCCCAGGGCATCACCCACGTACGACTTCAGGTAATCCGGGGTGAGGGCGATGACATCCTCAACTGCGCCTATAGCGCATGGAAGCTCAACGCCTACAAATAGTCATTGATTCCGCATCAAGCATTCGGCCGGGCGTACAGCGTACGCCTGGCCGACTGCTTGATGGACGAGATGCCGCGCCCGCCCCCTCGTGCGACTCTTGCCCCATGGAGCTGACATGGATTCCATTGCGATCAGGCGTCGTCCTGGCATGCATCACCGTCAGCCTCGGAGCGCACCTGAGCTTCGCAAGCGGAGCGTACGCCGATAGCGCCTCTCACAGGTGCGAGGCCCCCGGAAAGTCGATTCCTGCCTACCGAAACACCTTTCCGGGTAGACACGCACAGACCTGTGACGAGCCTTCGCGATCCAGCAACTCCCGTCCTGCCCTCTCGGTAGACCTTCCACCTGCCCTGCCCCGCTCCTACTCCTCCGAGCACACAGAAACGCCCATGGCCGGGAGGCAGGCCGGAGAGGGCCGTGCGCGGCCCGGGCGGTCGCTGTCGCCCATGGAGCTCGCGGACGCCTCGGCCTCCGCCGACGAGGTCCCGCCGGAGGCGGATCCCGTGCCTGCGACCACACCTCCGCCCGAGGCGTTCCCGGAGCGCGGCCGGACCACACGGCAGGCACTCGACGAGCCCGTCGTACGACAGGTGCAGCAGGTGTCACTGGGTGTGGGAATCGCCCTGGTCGGACTGGGTCTGGGGTTCCTGGGATTCCGGTTGCGCCGCGCGAACTGACCGGCGAGGGGCTTGCGCTTCGCAACATACTCGGTATACATACTCAGTATGTCGATCCGCCACGGGCTGCTTGCCCTCCTGGAGCGAGGGCCTCGGTACGGCTCCCAGCTCCGTACCGAATTCGAGTCCCGCACCGGCTCCACCTGGCCGCTGAACGTCGGCCAGGTCTACACGACCCTCAGCCGGCTCGAACGCGACGGCATGGTCGCCCAGGACGGTGAGGACGACGCGGGCCACGCGTTGTACTCGATCACCGACGACGGCCGCACCGAGCTGCGGAACTGGTTCGAGACCCCGGTCGACCGCAGCAACCCGCCCCGGGACGAGCTGGCCATCAAGCTCGCGATGGCGGTCGGGGCGCCCGGCGTCGACATCCGGGCCGTCATCCAGTCCCAGCGCAGCCACACCGTGAAGGCCATGCAGGACTACACGCGGCTGAAGGCGCAGGCACTCGCGGACGTCCCCGCCGACCGCGACGAGGTCGCCTGGCTCCTCGTGGTGGAGCAGCTGATCTTCCAGGCCGAGGCCGAGGCCCGTTGGCTGGACCACTGCGAGTCCCGCCTCGTCCGCCTCGCCGAAGCCGCCGCCACCGAACCCGCTGCCGGGCCGGGGTCCACCGCGGCCACCGGTCGCGGAAGCGCCCGCACAGCGGCCTCCCGGCTCCGCGGCACCCGCCGCTGACCGACGGACAGCTGACCGCCTGCGCCGGGCCGGTGTGGCGCGCCGGCCGTGACAGACCGCCGCCCACACACCGATCCGGCCCGCCCCGACCTTCCGCACGTCGTTCCTAGGGGGAACCAACCACCATGTCCTCGTCCGCACCCTTCCCGTCCTCCGGCCTCCCCGTGGACGCCCCCGTCCTCGAACTGAGGGCGCTGACCCGTACCCACGGCTCCGGCATCGCGGAGGTGCACGCCCTGCGCGGCATCAACCTCTCCGTGCACGCGGGCGAGCTCGTCGCCGTGATGGGCCCGTCCGGCTCCGGCAAGTCCACCCTGCTGACCCTGGCCGGCGGTCTCGACGCCGCGAGCAGCGGCCAGGTCGTCATCGAGGGCCAGGACATCTCCACGCTCGGCCGCAAGGGCGTCGCCGCCCTGCGCCGGCGCAGCGTCGGGTACGTGTTCCAGGACTACAACCTGATCCCCGCTCTCACCGCCGCGGAGAACATCGCCCTGCCCCGTGAGCTCGACGGCATATCCGTCCGCAAGGCGCGCAAGGAGGCCCTCGCCTCACTGGAGGAGATGCACCTCACCGAGATCGCCGACCGCTTCCCGGACGAGATGTCCGGCGGCCAGCAGCAGCGTGTCGCCATCGCCCGCGCACTCGTGGGCGACCGCCGCCTCGTCCTCGCCGACGAGCCCACCGGGGCCCTCGACTCCGAGACCGGCGAAGCGGTCCTCGCCCTGCTGCGCAACCGCTGCGACGAGGGAGCGGCCGGCGTGATGGTGACGCACGAGCCGCGGTACGCGGCCTGGGCCGACCGCGTCGTCTTCCTCAGGGACGGATCGATCGTCGACCAGACCCTGTCGTCCGGCGCCGACTCGCTGCTCACCGCAGAGGGTGCCAGGTGAGGCTCTTCACCGGGTGGCGCGCCGCCCTCCGCATCGCCCGGCGCGACGCCCTGCGGTCCAAGGGCCGCAGCACACTCGTCGTCGCGATGATCGCCCTGCCGGTCCTCGGTGTGACCGCCGCCGACGTCACGTACCGCAGCTCCACGCCGACCGCCGCCGAGAAGCTGACCGCCGCGATGGGGTCGGCGGACGCCGTGTTCAGCTCGGCGGGCATCGGGCCCGTCCAGGTCGAGCAGCTGCCCGACCTCAGGACCTACGACGTTCCGCCCGGCGCGCCGCAGCCGGACAGCGGCACCGCGAAGCCGGTCGACGTACCGAGTGCCTTCCCGAAGGGCTCGCGGTACGTCACGGAGCAGTCCGTGCCCGCCACGGTCACCACCCGGCACGGCATCGCCAACATCGAGATCGTGGAGCTGCGCACCTCCGACCCGGCGGTCCGCGGCAAGCTCGACCTGGTCGAAGGTACGTACCCGGAAGGCAAGGACGAGGTCGTCGCGACAGAGCACTTCCTCGAGTCGACCGGGCTGACCATCGGCTCCCGTACGACGCTGAGCGGTCCCCAGCAGACGTACACGATCACCGGAAGCGTCGAACTGCACAGCGAGCTCGGCGCGAGCACGCTGTACGCCGACCCGGGTGCGGTCGTCGCACCCTGGAAGGCCGCGGCCGCCCAGGACGACAAGATCGTTCCGCCCAACCCCGGAGACACGAAGTGGCTGGTCCAGGGTGCGCCCGGCGCCGGTATCACCTGGTCGGACGTACTCGCGGCCAACAAGAAGGGCGTCCTGGTGCTGTCCCGCCAGGTGGCCCTCGACCCGCCGCCGGACTCCGAGGTGCCGCTGGCCGCACGGGCCGGAAGCGGCTTCCCGGAAGGCTCGGCAGAGCTGAGCACGGCAGTGGTGACCGTTGTCGCCATGGCCGTCCTGGAGGTCGTCCTGCTGGCGGGCCCCGCCTTCGCGGTCGGTGCGCGCCGCTCGCGCAGGCAGCTCGGCCTCGTCGGCACCTGCGGAGGTGACCGGAGCCAGGTACGGGCGGTGGTGCTGGCCGGGGGCGTGGTGCTCGGCGGATTCGGCGCCGTGGCCGGTGTCGCCGCCGGTCTCGGGCTGACCGTCCTGTTCCGCCCGTTGATCGAGGGCTGGACCGAGAACCGCTTCGGCGAACTCGAGATCCGCCCCTCGGAACTGCTGGCGATCGCCGTGATCGGCCTCGTCACCGGGATCCTGGCGGCGCTGGCCCCGGCGATCGTGGCCGGCCGCCAGTCGGTGCTGGAATCCCTCACGGGCCGCCGCGGAACACGCCGGAGCTCACGCGTCCTGCCCGCGGTGGGCTGTGTGGCACTGGCGGGCGGCATCGCTGTCGCCGTCTTCGGCGGCACCACGGGCAACACGGAACTGGTCGCCGGCGGCTCGGTCGTCGCCGAACTCGGCGTGCTCGCCTGCATCCCCGTGATCGTCGGCTTCCTGGGCCGGCTCGGCTCACGGCTCCCGCTCTCCCCGCGGATGGCGCTGCGCGACGCGGCCCGCAACCGGGGCCGCACCGCACCTGCGGTCGCCGCCGTGATGGCCGCCGTCGCGGGCACCGTGGCCATCGCCACGTACACGGCCAGCGTGATGGCTGAGCACGAGTACGACCACATACCCATGCTCACGCCCGGCACAGCGGCGCTCGTGGGCTCACCGCCGACGGAGGGCGATCAGCTCCCCCTGGCCCGTGCCGCCGTCGAGCGGAACCTGGCCGTCAGCGGCGGCCGTGCCGACTTCGGACGTGTCTGGGCCGGCTCCGACTGCTCCGTCTACTACGAGGAGGAGAACGGCTGCGGCACACTCGAGCTGGTCAAGCCGACCGGCAAGGGCCACAGCTGCCCACTTCAGGGAGCGGGAGCCAGGAAACTCGCCGAAGGGCTCTCGGCCGACGCCCACAAGAAACTGATGGGCTCCCCCGCCTGCGTCGACGAGTACCGCCAGGCGTACTCGTTCGATTCGGGCATCGCCAAGATCGTCGTGGGAGACGCTTCCGTACTGACCTCGTACGTGAAACTCGACGACCCCGAGGCGGCCAGGGCACTGGCGGACGGCACGCCCGTTCTGCTCAACCCTGCGTACGCGGAGAACGGCCGGATCGCCCTGAAGGCCGTGCACACGTACAACGAGCGCGACACCGCGAACCGCCAGCTGCACCCGGGCAAGGCCAGGACCACCACGGACCGGATCAAGGTGTACGTCGCGCCCGGGAAATACGCCGCCACTCCCGGAATCCGCATGATCCTGCCGCAGGAGACCGCGGACCGGCTGGGACTGCACACCCAGGACTACGGCAGCATCTACACCGTCACGCACACCCCGACGGACGCCGAACAACAGGCGGTACAGGCAGCGTTCGCACAGACCGGGGGCTCCGCCTACCTCCAGACGGGGAACGGGGCCGGAGCGGAATCCCGGGACGAGGATGTGATCCTGCTGATCCTCGCCCTGTTCGCGGGCGTGGTGACCCTGGGCGCCGCCGCCATCACGACCGGCCTGGCCAAGGCCGACGCGGAGGCCGACCTCACCACGCTCAGCGCGGTGGGCGCGCCCCCGGGCGTACGGCGTTCACTCTCCGGCTTCCAGTGTCTGGTGGTCGCGCTCACGGGTGTGCTGCTCGGCACGGTGGCCGGTGTCGTGCCCGCGGTGTCGCTGCGTCTGATCGATCTGCGCGAGGCGATGGCGGCCATGCGCAAGGAGCCCATGGACTCCGCGTACACGCCGATCGTGCTGCCGTGGGAGACCATCGGGCTGCTGGCCCTGGTCGTGCCCGTCCTGGCCGGGCTGCTCGCTGCCGCGTTCGCCGGGTCGCGGCTGAAACTGGCCCGCCGCGCGGGGTGAATGCCCGCTGACCGGCTGTTCCGGTGCCCCCGGAAAGGGTGGATCATCCCTTTCCGGGGGCACCACCGTGATGTGGAGCAGGTATACGAGACAATGGCGGCATGGAGATGCCGAGGAATGACCGGTCGCAGGAGCACCCTCAAGTCCTTGTGGTGGGACAGGACGGAATGGCTATCGGCGGCGGTGGCAGTGACGACGAGTCGCGCGAGGTCCCGGTGACGGAGATGGTCGAACAGCCCGCGAAGGTCATGCGCATCGGCAGCATGATCAAGCAGCTCCTTGAGGAGGTCAGGGCGGCTCCTCTGGACGAGGCGAGCAGGGTCCGGCTCAAGGAGATCCACTCGAGCTCGGTGAAGGAGCTCGAGGACGGGCTGGCGCCGGAGTTGGTGGAGGAGCTGGAAAGGCTCTCGCTGCCGTTCACCGAGGAGTCGGTCCCTTCCGAGGCCGAGCTGAGGATTGCGCAGGCCCAGTTGGTGGGCTGGCTGGAGGGCCTGTTCCACGGCATCCAGACGGCCCTGTTCGCCCAGCAGATGGCAGCCCG
The DNA here is from genome assembly GCF_045207585.1 of Streptomyces sp. NBC_00887. Taxonomy (NCBI): domain Bacteria; kingdom Bacillati; phylum Actinomycetota; class Actinomycetes; order Kitasatosporales; family Streptomycetaceae; genus Streptomyces; species Streptomyces sp. NBC_00887. The sequence continues at coordinate 5,941,265 of NZ_CP108788.1, read as the reverse complement.
TGCGCAGCTGGAACAGATGCGTCGCGCCCTCCCTCCTGGCGTGGGCCACGAGGACGAGGAAGGCGGCATGGACCCGCACGGACCGGCCCGATCCGGCCCGTATCTGTAGGCCTTGCCTTCGTCATCCGACCTCAGGCCGCAGAACGCGGTACGCGCAGGGGCCCGGCACACGCTGTGTGTGCCGGGCCCCTGCGCGTAGGCGGTGGTGCCTGGGTGCTGCGCGCGGCGTTTGGGCTCAGTGCTCAGCGTCCGTGCCCGGTGCTCAGCGTCCGTGCCCGGTGCTCGGTGCCCGGTGCTCGGCGCCCCGTGCCCGGTGCTCGGCGCCCCGCTTTGGCTGCTGCTCGGCGTCAGGCGCCCGGTGCGAGCAGGAGGACCTTGCCGATGTGCGCGCTCGACTCCAGCACCCGATGGGCCTCCGCAGCGTCCGCCATCGGCACCGTGCGGTCCACGACCGGCCGGACGACACCCTCACCGATCAGCGGCCAGACATGTTCCCGTACGGCTGCGACGATCGCGGCCTTCTCCGCGAGCGGACGACCGCGCAGAGAGGTGGCCGTGACGGCAGCACGCTTGCTCAGCAGGGCGCCGAGATTCAGCTCGCCCTTGACGCCCCCCTGGAGCCCGATGATCGCCAGCCTGCCGTTGACGGCCAGGGCACGCACGTTCCGGTCCAGGTACTTGGCCCCGACGATGTCGAGAATGACGTCGGCACCCGTACCGTCCGTCGCCTTGCGCAGTTCCTCGACGAAATCCTGCTCGCGGTAGTCGATGAGGATGTCGGCGCCGAGCTCCTGACAGCGTGCCAGCTTCTCCGCCCCGCCCGCGGTCACTGCGACGCGCGCGCCGACGGCCTTCGCGAGCTGGATCGCCATCGTGCCGATCCCACTGGACCCGCCGTGGACCAGCAACGTCTCGCCGGGGCGCAGATGGGCGACCATGAAGACGTTCGACCAGACCGTGGCGGTCACCTCGGGCAGCGCGGCAGCCGTCGCCAGGTCCACACCCTCGGGCACGGGCAACAGCTGCCCGATCGGCACGGCGACCTTCTCCGCGTAGCCACCGCCCGACAGCAGCCCGCACACTTCGTCGCCCACCGACCAGCCGGTCACGCCCGGACCCAGGGCGGCGACACGGCCCGCGCACTCCAGACCGGGGTAAGGGGAGGCGTCGGCCGGGGGGTTGTAGAAACCCTGCCGTTGCAGGACGTCGGCCCGGTTGACGGCGCTGGCCACCACCTCGACGAGGACCTCGCCCTCGCCTGGTACGGGATCGGGGACCTCGGCCCATACGAGCGCCTCGGGGCCACCGGGTTCGGGGATCGTGATCGCATGCATGGCCGCGAGGCTACTCCGCTCCGCCCGGCGAACGCGGCACACGCACACGCACCGTCCCGGGGGAAGAGACCTAGTGGCGCTGGTTGGACTGCGGCGGATGGTTCAAGTGCGGCGTGTGAAGCGGGGTGGCGCGCACGATCGTGATCACCCGGTCCGTCAACTGCAGAGGGCTGGCCGCCGGATCGTCGTAACCGAGCAGTCTGTGGCCACGCAGCACACTCACCACGAGGTCGTCGGTCTCCCGGACGCTCTTGCCCACCTCGGCCTTTATCACCGGCCGTTCGACGAGATCGAGACCACTTCCCTGCTGAATGAGATCCTCCATCACCGTGCCCGCGCTGGGGCTGAGCACAGAGAGCCCCAAGAGACGGCCCGCCGCGCTCGCGCTGGTGATCACGGCGTCGGCGCCCGACTGACGCAGCAGAGGCGCGTTCTCCTCCTCGCGCACAGCGGCAACGATTTTCGCGCCCCGGTTGAGCTGACGTGCGGTCAGCGCAACAAGGACCGCCGTGTCGTCGCGTTGAGTGGCGATGATGATCTGACGCGCTTTCTGGACCTCCGCCCGCAGCAGTACATCGCTGCGTGTCGCATCGCCCAGCACTCCGACGAAGCCTTCGGCATTGGCCGCTTCGATCACCTTGCCGGCCGGATCGACGATGACGATCTGGTCCTTCTTGAGACCCGTGGCACAGAGCGTCTGGATTGCCGAGCGGCCCTTGGTACCGAAACCGACGACAACTGTGTGTTCACGCAAGTTGGTTCTCCAACGGTTCAGCCGGAAGTCCTCCCGGGTCCGCTCCGTCAGGACCTCGAGGGTGGTGCCGACCAGGATGATCAGAAAGAGCACGCGCAACGGCGTCACGAGCAGCACATTGACCAGTCGGGCAGTCGGGCTGTAGGGGACGATGTCGCCGTATCCGGTCGTCGACAGCGTCACCGTCGCGTAGTAGACGGCGTCGAGGAAATCGACCTTCCCGTCGGCGTTGTCGTGGTACCCGTCTCGGTCGATCCAGACGATGAAGACCGTGGTGGCCAGCACCGTCAGCGCCATCGCCAGTCGCTTGGCGACCTGGCGCAACGGCCTGTCGACGACCCGTCGGGGCAGGAGCACCCGAGTGGGGACGACATGCTCGTCCGCCCGCCTGGCCATCGCGTCCTGGCCCGGAAGTTTCACGTGAAACACCCTTCCGTCCACGGCGTCGCCGAGGCCCACGGTAGATCGAGGATCTCCACCTCGGTGCCGGACCGTACCCCGCCGGGCGGCACAACGGCCAGTCCGTCAGCAGCGGCGACCCCGCGCAACATCGCAGGTCCGTTGTAATGCAGGGGAACGACGTGGTCCGTGCCGCCCGCACTGTCCGCACGATGGACCACCGGGACGAGCCGGGTGTCGTGCGGATGCCCGTGCACTTCGTCCCGCACTGTCGCCCGGTACGGATCCTGAGGGGCTCGTCCGGCGATCCCCCGAAGCAAAGGCTCGGCCAGGGTGAGCAGTCCGGAAACGGCGGCGAGTGGATTGCCGGGCAGCCCGACCACATAGGGGCCGCCGTCGGCCTGCCGGGCAAGGAGCATGGGGTGCCCCGGGCGCACGGCCACCCCGTCGACCAGCAGCTCGGCCCCCGTCTCGGCCAGAACCGGGTGGACGTGGTCGACCGGCCCGGCGGCGGTGCCACCTGTGGTGAGGATCAGATCGGCATCCGAGGTGGTGAGGGCATGCCGGAGCGCCTTCGCGTCATCGCCCAGGCGTTGAGGGGCAGTCACATCGGCCCCCAGGGCCCGGAGCCAGGGCTCGAGCATGGGGCCGAGTGCGTCCCGGATCAGCCCGTCGTGCGGAAGTCCGGCGGTGAGGAGCTCGTCGCCGAGAACGAACACGTCCACCCGGGGCCGGGGTACGGCAACGAGGGCGTCGTAACCCGCAGCGGCTGCCAGGCCCAGCACAGGAGGGGTGACCAGGGTGCCGACGGGCAGGAGCTGATCGCCGGAGCGGCACTCCTGACCGCGGGGCCTGATGTCCTGCCCGGGGACGACCTTGCGCGTCGCGTGGAGCAGCCCCTTGGCCTCGTCGCTGCGGGCGTGTTCGCTGCGGATGACCGCGGTGGCGTCCACCGGAATACGGGCCCCGGTGGCAATCCGTACCGCTTCACCGTCGGGAAGCGGCGCCGGCGCGCTGCGTCCGGCGAGCAGCCCTTCACCCGCACGTACGGTCCACGGGCCCGGTCCGGCAACGGCCCATCCATCCATTGCGGACGTGTCGAAGGACGGGAGATCGGTGAGCGCCACAACCGCCTCGGCCAGGACGTGGCCGAGCGCCCGGTCCAGGGGAAGCCGATGGGCGGCTAGGGGTGCGGCACGGCCGAGGCGCTCAGCCAGAGCGCGCGCTTCGGACCAGGGGGTGCTGTGGGCGCGCGTGCGGCGGGCTTGGGCGGAGGGCGAGACGCGCGCGGGGGACGGCCCCCCGGAGCGACTCGGGGAGTCCGGGGAGTCCGGGGGTGTGTCGCTGTGGGACCGAGGTCGGGAGGGCTGGTCTCTGGAGGACTGGGAGGCGGAGGACTCCGCGTTCGCCGAGTCCGGCGGCGAGGACGGCTCCGGCGAGGAGGACAGGCCGGCCGAGTGGGCGGGATCCGGTGCCGGGTGCGCAGCCTGTGGCCGGCACCCGACGAGTGCCAGGGCCTGCTCGACGGCGCGCTCTTCTTCAGCGGCCCGCGCCTCCTCCGCCGACACCTCCTCCACCGACATCGACGAAGCCCGGCCCACATTCGGGGCCGGGGTCCCGGACCCGCTGCCCGTACGTCCGGACGGCAAAGAGCCCTCGTCGTCGCCTCCGAGTGCCGTCATGGGTTGCCGGCCCCGTTACCGCTCCCCGCCTCTTCCTCCCACCGGAGGGCGAGCGCGGTGGCCTTCCTGGCGGCTTCCGCCACCGCTTCGGCCGCGGCTTCCGGGCTCGCGCCGCTGCTCGCCTTCGCCGCCGCGTACCCCACCAAGAAGGTGGTCAGAGGCGCGGCAGGTCTGGCGACGCCATGGGCGGCATCACGGGCGAGGTCGAGCAGAACGCCGGTGTCGACGTCGAGTTCGATGCCCAGTTCGTCCTTGACTGCGTTGATCCATTCATCCAGCACGGTCCCATGCTCCCTGATACGCGCCCTGGCGGCAGCAATGTCTTCCCAGGTGTCGCAGTCGAACGAGGCCAGGGGACCGGCTTCGACCCGCACCAGGTCCAGTTCGCCGGTCAGAAGCCGCAGTGGCAGCCCGGCGAGGCTGCCGTGCTCGGTGGCGAGAAGTGCGAGCTCACGGCGCAACGGCTCGGCTCGGTATACCGCGACCAGCGGCTGGTCCCGCCCGTCCGGGTCGGTGCACAGGGCGCCTTCGTGAGCTCCTGTCGCGACAGCGGCCAGCAACGAACTGACGGTTGCCTCCCCCAGGAACGGCAGATCCGCGGAGAGCACCAGAACGCTCTCCGCGGACGTGTGCCGCATCCCTGCACCGAGCGCGGCCAACGGCCCGCCACCCGGTGGTACTTCGCGCGTCCAGGTGACCGGACGCGCGGTAGGCCTTCGCCCGCCCACCACTACGGTGGCCCCGGCGTCGGCGCAGACGCCGAGCACCCGGTCGAGCAGCGCGCGGCCGCCCACCCGGACCCCTGGCTTGTCGGCTCCCCCGAGCCGTTTCGCGGCCCCTCCGGCAAGAACGATGGCGTCATACACGGTCATGCTCCGAGTATGAGTGCCACCCCGCCCCACCGATCCCGCGGGGGAGCCCGCGTCCGGCTACAGCGTGCGCAGCAGAACCGCCGGCTGCTCCACACAATCGGCCACGTACCGCAGGAATCCGCCCGCCGTCCCGCCGTCGCAGACCCGGTGGTCGAACGTGAGCGAGAGCTGGACGACCTGGCGAACCGCCAGCTCACCCTCGTGCACCCACGGCTTGGCCACGATCCGGCCGACCCCGAGCATGGCCGCTTCGGGGTGGTTGATGATCGGCGTCGACCCGTCCACGCCGAACACCCCGTAGTTGTTCAGCGTGAACGTCCCACCGGTCAGATCCGCCGGGGTCAGCTTCCCCGTCCGGGCCACCTCGGTCAGCCGGGCGATCTCCGCGCCGACCGACTCCACATTCCGGGAGTGCGCGTCCCGGACGACCGGGACGACGAGCCCCCGCTCGGTCTGGGCCGCGAAACCCAGATGGACCTCGGACAGCCGGACGATCTCACGGGCCTCGGTGTCCACAGTCGAGTTGAGCTCGGGGAACCGGGCCAGAGCGGCTGTGCAGATACGCGCCAGCAGAGCGAGCACCGACACCTTGGGCGCGGTGGGACCACCGGCCTTGTTCATCGCGGCCCTCGCCGCCATCAACTCGGTGGCATCGGCGTCGACCCAGCACGTGGCATCGGGAATCTCGCGCCTACTGCGCGCCAGCTTGTCGGCAACAGCGCCGCGCACCCCGCGCAACGCAATCCGCTCACCCGCCGAACGGGACGCCGAAGCGGCCACCGGACGAGACGCCGGAACCACAGAGGCAACCTGCTCCTCCTCCGCAACCCTGATCGCGGATTCGACATCAGCACGCAGGATCAGCCCGTCGCGCCCGGAACCCGCCACCAGCCGGAGATCGAGACCGTGCTGCCGTGCGAGCTTCCGAACGAGAGGAGAGATGACCGCGACGGGCCCCGGCGCCTCCTCCGCGGCAGGAACCGCAGGCAGAACCGGAACCGGAGCCGGAGCCGTGGCCGGAAGCGGAGCCGTGGGCGCGCCCGGAGCCGTGGCCGTCCCCGTGAACGACTCGGGCCGAACCCGGCGGCGGCGCGCAGCAGGTGCGCCCGTGCCGTAGCCCACGAGCACGTTGCCGGACCCAGAGTCGCTGCCGGACGTCGGCCCCGTCTCCGTCGCGGCACGAGATCCGGACGAGGAACCGGAAACCGGTCCCTGTCCCGTCACCGGCTCCTGGGACCCGACAGCCACCGTCAGCAGCGGTGCGCCGACCGGAAGTTCGGCACCCTCCTCGCCGAACCTCGCCGTCACCACACCCCCGTAGGGGCAGGGCACCTCCACCATCGCCTTGGCCGTCTCGACCTCGACGACCGGCTGGTCGATGGCGACGACATCGCCGACCTCCACCAGCCAGCGCACGATCTCCGCCTCGGTCAGCCCCTCACCGAGATCGGGCAGCTTGAATTCGAGCACCTGCGGCATCAGTTGTCCGCCTCCCACTGAAGACGGGCCACCGCGTCGAGCACCCGGTCCACGCCCGGCAGATGGTGGCGCTCCTGCATCGGGGGCGGATACGGGATGTCGAACCCGGCCACCCGCAGCACCGGCGCTTCCAGATGGTGGAAGCACCGCTCGGTGACCCGGGCGGCGATCTCTCCGCCCGGACCGCCGAAGCCGGAGGACTCGTGGACGACCACCGCACGGCCCGTACGCCGCACCGAAGCCGCGACCGTCTCGTCGTCGAACGGCACGAGCGAACGCAGGTCCACGACCTCGAGATCCCAGCCCTCGGCCGTGGCGGCCTCCGCCGCCTCCATGCACACCGGCAGCGACGGCCCGTACGTGATCAAGGTCGCGCTGCGCCCCGAGCGGCGGACAACGGCCCGCCCGATCGGCTCGACCACGGCAGGCGCATCCGGCGACCACGCCGCCTTCGACCAGTAGAGCCTCTTCGGCTCCAGGAAGACCACCGGGTCGTCGGAGGCGATCGATTCCCTCAGCAGCCCGTACGCGTCCTCGACCGTGGCCGGCATGACGACGTGCAGACCGGGCGTCGCCATGTAGTACGCCTCAGAGGAGTCGCTGTGGTGCTCGACCCCGCCGATCCCGCCGCCGTACGGCACCCGGACCGTGATCGGCAGCGGCATGGCGCCCCGGGTCCGGTTCCTCATCTTCGCGACATGGCTGATCAGCTGCTCGAACGCCGGATAGGCGAACGCGTCGAACTGCATCTCGACGACGGGCCGCAGCCCGTACATCGCCATACCGACCGCCGCGCCGAGGATTCCCGCCTCGGCCAGCGGCGTATCCGTACAGCGGTCGTCGCCGAACTCCTTCGCCAGACCGTCCGTGACGCGGAAGACACCGCCGAGTGTGCCGACGTCCTCACCGAGCACGTGGACGGTCGGGTCCTCGGCCATCGAGTCGCGCAGCGCACGACCGAGCGCCTGCGCCATGGTGGCCGGCTTGGCCGTGCCCGCCCGCTCGCCGGCCGTCGCCGCCACAGTCGTCATCGACCTTCCTCCGCGCCGCTCTCGCCGTGCTCGGCGTCCAACTCGACCCTCAACCGGGCCGCCTGCTCACGCAACTGCTCGGTCTGTTCCTCGTAGACATGGGAGAACAGGTCCATCGGATCGAGCACCGGATCAGCGTTCATCTGGTCGCGCAACCCCGCCGCCATGCGTTCCGCCGCCTCCCGCACCGTCCCGATGCCGTCCTCGTCCAGCAGCCCGCGACCGGTCAGCTCCCGCTCCAGCAGCCGGATCGGATCGTGCGCACGCCACGCCTCCACCTCGCTGTCAACGCGGTACCGGGTGGCGTCGTCGGCGTTCGTATGGGCTTCCATGCGGTACGTGACGGCCTCGACCAGCGTCGGCCCCTCACCACGCCTGGCCCGGGCCACCGCCTCGCCGAGCACCTGGTGCACGGCCGCCGCGTCGTTTCCGTCGACCAGGCGGCCCGGCATGCCGTACCCCACAGCCTTGTGGGCCAGGGACGGTGCCGCCGTCTGCTTGGCCAGCGGCACGGAGATGGCAAAGCCGTTGTTCTGCACGAGGAAGACCACCGGGGCACGCCACACGGCCGCGAAATTGAGCGCCTCGTGGAAATCGCCCTCGCTCGTCCCGCCGTCACCGACCATGGCGAGTGCCACCACGTCGTCGCCCTTGAGCCGCGCCGCGTGGGCCAGACCCACGGCATGCGGCAACTGGGTGGCCAGGGGGGTGCACAGCGGGGCGATGCGGTGCTCACGCGGGTCGTAACCGGTGTGCCGGTCTCCCCGCAGCAGCGTCAGCGCCTCCACCGGGTCGAGACCGCGCGCCACGGCGGCGAGAGTGTCCCGGTAGCTGGGAAACAGCCAGTCGCGCTCCTCCAGCACGAGCGCCGCCGCGATCTCGCACGCCTCCTGACCGGTGCTCGACGGATACACCGCGAGCCTGCCCTGCTTGGTCAGGGCGGTCGCCTGCGTGTTGTACCGGCGGCCTCGCACCAGCTCCCCGTAGAGCCGCAGCAGCAGCTCGGGGTCGACGTCGGCCGCGGCGTCCGTACCGAGCACGCGGTACGGCTCGGGGTCCGGGAGCAGCGGCGCGGGGTCGGTGAGCGGCTTCCAGGCCGGGGGCGGCGTGGGCCTGTAGGCGGCTGCGCCGGGCAGCTCTTGGACCGTCATGACAAGCACCTCCTGGCATCGAGATACATCGAGGGGTGTTCGAAATCTTCAGGAATGTCAAGGAATAGGCGAGGCATGGGAGTGGTGTGCCTCACCTACCGATTGTTCGGTCGTGGGCGCATTTTGGCTACAGGCACCGTCAGCCTGTGGACAAACGGTTCTCCACAGCCTGGGATAGAGACAGGTCGTCCACAGCAGGGAGGCACGGGCAGATGGCAGCTGAACAAATGGCCGACAAGGGCGAGGGCCCCGGCCAGGTTCCGCCCGCGCGGCCGCTGGACTCCGTCGACCGCGACATCCTCCGCATCCTGCAGACGGACGGCCGCGCCTCGGTACGGGCTGTCGCCGAACGCGTCCACGTATCGCGGGCCAACGCCTACGCACGGATCAACCGCCTCGTCGAGGACGGAGTCATCCGCGGCTTCAGCGCACGGGTGAATCACGAGCGGGCGGGGCAGGGCGCCTCCGCGTACATCACACTCAAGATCGTCCAGAACTCCTGGCGCACCGTGCGCGAACAGCTCCAGGCCCTACCGGGAGCCACCCACATCGCCCTGGTCAGCGGCGACTTCGATGTCCTGCTCCTGGTCCACACCCCGGACAACCGGGCACTGCGCGAACTGGTCCTGACCAGGATCCAGGCCATACCCGAGGTGCTCTCCACCCGCACCCTGCTGGTGTTCGAGGAGACCGACCTGGGCCCCCGCCCGGACCGCACGGCAGAGCTCACCTAGGGCTTCGCGTTCGGACCGGGCCGGATCAGCGGCTGGCCCGCATCCCCTCGAAGGCCAGCTGGACGACGGTGTCGGCCAGCTGCTCCCTCTCGGCCGAGCCACCCGGCTGCGGGCGGTACCACTCGACCAGGGAGTTCACCATCCCGAAGAGCAGCCGTGTGGCCATGCGTATGTCCACGTCGGCGCGCAGGTCGCCGTCCGCCACGGCGGCCTTGAGCAGTTCCGACACCCGCTGGTCGAACTCGCGCCGCCGCTCCAGGGCCAGGCGCTCGGTCGCGGTGTTGCCGCGCACGCGCAGCAGCAGCGTGACGTACGGCAATTCGTCCATCAGCACCTCGACGGTGCGGCGCGTCACGTACTCGACCCGCTCGATCGCCCGCCCCCGCGTAGCGCCCGGCTCCTCGAGAATCCCGAACAGCCCGTCGAGCGCCCGGCTCACCGCGCGCCGCAGCAGCTCTTCCTTGCCGGTCACATGGTGGTAGATCGACGATTTGGAGATGCCCGCCGCCTTGGAGAGATGCTCCATGGACGTGCCGTCGTAACCGCGCTCGTTGAAGACACGGACGGCAACGGTGAGGAGGGTCTCCGGGGTGTACGTGTCCCGCTTGGCCGTGGTCATGACCGCGATCCTCCCCCATGAGTTGTCCACAGGTTTCTTGGGGCCCCTTGTCCCGACCGATCGTTCGGTTACTCTAACTCCGTCCGCACATCCCTGCCCAGCTCGACGAGGAGTTGGTCCGTCATGGCCGCCGAGCTTTCCACCGAGAAGCTGTCCGAGACCCACCGCCCTACGCTCGACCAGGCCCTCGACGCGATCCGTACGCGCGCCTACTGGTCCCCGCACCCCGAGCACCCGAAGGCCTATGGCGAGGGCGGCCTCCCCGGCAGCCTGGGCGCGGCCGAGGGAAAGGCCGCGTTCGACGCGGTGCTGAACACCAAACTCGATCTCGGCCAGCCCGGGACCGACGGCTGGACCGGCGGGGAGGTCTCGCCCTACGGGCCGGAGCTCGGCGTCGAGTATCCGCACGCCGATCCGGACGTGCTGCTCCCGGCGATGACCGCCGGGTCAGGCGCCTGGCGGGCGGCCGGACCGGAGACCAGGGCCCTGGTCTGCCTGGAGATCCTCGCCCGGATCAGCGCCCGCACCCACGAGCTCGCCCACGCCGTGATGCACACGAGCGGGCAGGCTTTCATGATGGCGTTCCAGGCGGGCGGCCCGCACGCCCAGGACCGCGGCCTGGAAGCGGTGGCCTACGCGTACGCGGAGCAGATCCGCACGCCCCTGACCGCCGACTGGTCCAAGCCCCAGGGCAAGCGTGACCCGCTCCAGCTGCACAAGTCGTACACGGCAGCCGGCCGCGGCATCTCGCTGCTGATCGGCTGCAACACGTTCCCCACGTGGAACGGCTACCCGGGCCTGTTCGCCTCGCTGGCGACCGGTAACCCCGTCCTGGTCAAGCCGCACCCCGGGGCGGTCCTGCCGCTCGCGCTGACCGTCCAGCTGGCACGCGAGGTGCTGTCCGAGGCAGGCTTCGACCCGAACTTGATCGCGCTGGCGGCCGAGCGGCAGGGTGAGGGCATCGCCAAGGCCCTCGCGCTACGCCCCGAGATCAAGATCATCGACTACACGGGCTCCTCCGCCTTCGGCGACTGGCTGGAGGCCAACGCCAGGCAGGCCCAGGTCTACACGGAGAAGGCCGGCGTCAACACGATCGTCGTCGACTCCACCGACAACTACCGGGGCATGCTCGCCAACCTGGCCTTCTCGCTCTCGCTCTACAGCGGCCAGATGTGCACCACCCCGCAGAACCTGCTCATCCCACGGGACGGCATCACGACCGACGCGGGCGCCAAGTCGTACGAGGACGTGGTCGCGGACATCGCGGAAGCCGTCAACGGGCTCCTCGGTGACGACGCCCGGGCCAACGGGCTGCTCGGCGCCCTGGTGAATCCCGACGTCAAGGCCCGCCTGGAGGCGGCAGCGTCACTGGGTGACGTCGCCCTCGCCTCGCGCACCGTGGCCAATCCCGACTTCCCCGACGCGGTGGTCCGGACACCGGTCATCGTCAAGCTCGACGGGACCAAGCCGGACGAGGGGGCGGCCTACCTCTCGGAGTGCTTCGGCCCCGTGTCCTTCGCGGTCGCGGTCGACTCGACCACCGGCGCTCTGGAGCTCCTGCGCCGCACCATTCGGGAGAAGGGCGCGATGACGGTCGGCGCGTACACCACGTCCCCGGACGTGGAGCGCGCGGTGGAGGACGTCTGCCTCGACGAATCCGCCCAGCTCTCGCTGAATCTGACGGGCGGGGTGTACGTCAACCAGACCGCGGCGTTCTCCGACTTCCACGGTTCGGGCGGCAACCCGGCAGCCAATGCGGCGCTGTGCGACGGAGCCTTCGTCTCCAACCGTTTCCGGGTGGTGGAGGTCCGCCGCCAGGCGTAGGGATCCACCGACGGCCGGTGTCGGCTGTCCGGCGCCCCCGGAGTCCGGTGGAGCGAGGCGAGCACAGCGTGCGCCCCGCTCCACCGGCTACTGGACCCGCGGGTCCGGGATGTCCGCGTACCGCTGCACCCACGCGTGCATCGCGATGGCCGCTGCCGCACCGGCGTTGATCGACCGTGTCGAGCCGAACTGCGCGATCGAGCACACCATCGACGCGTGCTTGCGCGCGTCCTCCGTCAGCCCGGGCCCTTCCTGCCCGAACAACAGCACGCACCTTCGCGGCAGCTCCGTACGCTCCAGAGGCACGGCCCCGGGAAGATTGTCGATCCCGATGATCGGCAGCCCCTCGGCCGACGCCCAGGCGGTCAGGTCCGCGGTGTCGGGATGGTGCCGCACATGCTGGTAGCGGTCGGTGACCATCGCCCCCCGCCGGTTCCAGCGCCGCCGGCCCACGATGTGGATCTCCTTGGCGAGGAAAGCGTTGGCGGTGCGCACCACAGAACCGATGTTGAAGTCGTGCCCCCAGTTCTCCACCGCGACGTGGAAGTCGTGCCGTCGCAGATCGAGATCGGCGACGATCGCCTCCCTCGTCCAGTACCGGTAGGAGTCGCCCACGTTGCGCCTGTCCCCGTGGGCGAGCAGCTCGGGGTCGTAGCGCTCCCCCTCGGGCCAGGGCAGCGGATGGGGGCCGACGCCGATCTCCGTGCCGTAGCCGTCGTCGTACTGGATCGGCTCGGCGGACGGATCGGGCGCCGTGGTCGCCGGGGGCTCTTGTGTACTACCGGTCTCGCTGCTCACCCGACGAGCGTATGGCCACCGCCACCGCCGTGCTGCGGTGCCTCCTGCTCCTGACCGCCCGGCTGCCGCTGCCCGGGCAGCACGGGCGTGCCCGCCGGGCGGGAGAACAGCCGCTGCCGGCCGCGCGTCACCCTGGCTCCCAGCCACACCAGGAAGACGGTCGGCAGGAAGACGGCGTCCGCGGCGATCATCGCCATCGAGAAGAACGGCAGGCCCAGCAGGACGGCGATGCCGGCGTGCTCACCGATCATGACGACCAGCAGGACGTTCTTGACCCGGCGGTTGAACAACGTGAAGGGGAAGGCGACCTGCACGATGACCGTGGCGTACGTCAGCACCATGACGGCCAGGGCGCTGGACGCGAGAAGACCGGACAGCCCCGGCCACGGCGTGAAGTAGTCGAGCTTGAGCGGGTAGTAGAGCGCGGTGCCGTCCTGCCAGCGCGATCCCTGGATCTTGTACCAGCCGGCGGTCGCGTAGATCAGGCAGACCTCGGCCATGATCACGACGAGGGCGGCGCCGTGGGCGAGGTTGGCCACGACGTCGAGCAGCGTGTGCAGCTCACGGTCAGGTGCGTTGCGGTTCACGAGCCACCAGACGGCGTTCCCCAGCCACAGCACCCACAGGAGTGACTTCAGCCACCACGTGCCGCCGAGTCCACCCATCAGCGTGGCCACGAGCAGGACGGGACCGGCCGCTGCCCAGAGGAGCGGCCCCGCCACGTCCCGGACCGGAGCGCGGCCCTCCGCGGAACGGGCGGCGTTCAGTCCCGCCCGGCGCGCATCCAGCGACCAGACACGCGCACAGCGCGTGAGCACCAGGTAGACGGCCAACAGGTGGATGACGTTGTCGCCGCCGTCGCCCATGAAGATGCTGCGGTTCTGCAGCGAGAGGACCCCGACCATGAAAAGGACGGACGTGACGCGGGTGCGCCACCCGATCATCAGGAGCGCGGCCGACAGCAGCGTGAGCGCGTACACGATCTCGAACCAGAGCGAGCTGTCGGACCACATGAGGACGGTGAAGGCTTCGTTGCTGTGGATGAGCTGACGCGCCATGTCCCAGCGCCAGGGGCCGTCGGGGCCGTACAGCTCATGGCGGTGCGGCAGTTCACGCAGCAGGAACAGCAGATATGTGGCGGAGACACCGATCCGGACGACGGCGCTCTGGTACGCGCCGACGGGCGACGCGGTGACGCGCTGGATGCCACGGGCGAGACGGTCGGAATTCCGTACGTTCTTCCGGGTCCGAGAGGTGGGTGCGCTCACTTCTCCGCCTCCTCGGCCTGTGCTGCCCGGGCGGCCGCGGCCGACTCGGGGAGATCGTCAGAGGTGACCGTCCACCATGGGAGCACCCGGTAGTTCGGCTTGGTGTTGATCTTCTCTTCGCTCCACGGCGGCACCCCGACAGAACGCACGGCGGATCGCACCTGGATGCGTTCGACCGTCCCCGCGTAGTTGTGGTCGATGAGACGCAGCATCACGATCCGGCGGATGTAGCGCTCGGAGAGCTCGCCCCGCAGACCGTTGGGGCGGTTCTCGTTGTCGTGGGAGCCCACGTAGAAGTCCCAGGCACGGCGGAGCTCGTTCTGGTCGACGTGGCTGGGGAGGGGGTTTCCGCGTATCGCCTCGCCGTCCTCGCCGGAGAGACTCATCCAGCGCGTGGTGCGTCGGCCGTCATCGCCGGCGATCTCGGCCCGTACCTGCACGGCGACATTCTGCTGGAGCGGATTGGGGGCGAACAGCTTCCAGTTCTGCTCGAACTCCGGGTAGACCCAGGCATCGACCGATTCGCCGTGCTGCTTCGTCAGCGTGTTGGACGGTGCGACGTGCAGGAACACCATGGCCAGGTGTCCGACGGCCAGCAGCCCGATGACCGACAGCGCCAGCGCTGCGGTGACCTGGTACGGAAGCGAGAGCGCGGCTATTCCGGCGCTCGGACGGCGAGGCTGCCCGGGATCCGCACCGACTGCGGGGGCGGTGCCGGGTGCCGGGCCGGGATCCGCGCCGGGTGCGAGGGCGGGCGCGGTGCCGGGTGCGGGAGCTGCACCGGGTGCGGCATCCATTGCCGTGTCCGGCCGACGACCTGCCCCGGTGCCGGGTATCTCCGCCGACCCGGCACCCGCGTCTTCGTCCTCGCTGTCGGGGTGCGGGGCTGCAGCGTGCGGCTCCCCGTCCGGACCGGCTTCCCGATGACTCACCACCTCCGGCCAGGCGAGCTTCTTCTCGCTTCCGGCGTGCCCACCGTGGTCCGAATCCATCCCGCCCCGATCACCATCGATCACCACTCAGTTATCCACAGGGTTGACACCCTACGGGCCTCCGACTCACCATTGAAGTCAATGAACCGAACGATCGGTCGGTAGGGAGTGCGGGATGGCGGCAGTGACTGCGGACCAGACGACGCAGGGGACGGCAGGCACGGCGGACGCGGCGCGCACCGCGGCATTCGACGCCGCGGTGGCAGCCGACGACCGGATCGAGCCGCGGGACTGGATGCCGGACGCCTACAGGGCTTCACTCGTCCGCCAGATGGCCCAGCACGCGCACTCCGAAATCATCGGCATGCAGCCCGAGGCCAACTGGATCACCCGCGCGCCCTCGCTGCGCCGCAAGGCGATCCTGATGGCGAAGGTGCAGGACGAGGCGGGGCACGGGCTGTATCTGTACAGCGCCGCCGAGACGCTCGGCACCAGCCGCGAGGAGCTGCTCGACAAGCTCCATGCGGGCCGCCAGCGCTATTCGTCGATCTTCAACTACCCGACGCTGACCTGGGCGGACGTCGGTGCGATCGGCTGGCTGGTCGACGGCGCCGCAATCACCAACCAGGTGCCGCTGTGCCGCTGCTCCTACGGCCCCTATGCACGGGCGATGGTCCGGATCTGCAAGGAGGAGTCCTTCCACCAGCGCCAGGGTTACGAGCTCCTCCTCGCCCTCAGCCGAGGCACCGCCGCCCAGCACGAGATGGCTCAGGACGCCGTGAACCGATGGTGGTGGCCGTCGCTGATGATGTTCGGCCCGCCCGATGACGCATCGGCGCACTCGGAACAGTCGATGGCCTGGAAGATCAAGCGGCACTCCAACGACGAGCTGCGCCGGCGCTTCGTCGACATCTGCGTCCCGCAGGCGCAAGCGCTGGGCCTCACCCTCCCGGACCCCGACATCCGGTGGAACGAGGAGCTCGGCCAGCACGACTACGGAGCGATCGACTGGACGGAGTTCCAGGAGGTCCTCAAGGGCAACGGCCCCTGCAACGAAGAACGGCTCGCCCAGCGCCGCACAGCCCACGAAGAGGGCGCCTGGGTCCGGGACGCGGCAGCGGCATACGCAGACAAGCACTCAGCAAAGCCCGGGGCATCCGGAGCAAGCGCAGAGCCCGGGGAGGCAACAGCATGAGCAGTTCGACCGACTGGCCGCTGTGGGAGGTGTTCGTGCGCTCACGGCGCGGGCTCTCCCACACCCACGCAGGCAGCCTGCACGCGCCCGACGCGGAGATGGCCCTGCGCAACGCACGCGATCTGTACACACGCCGCTCGGAAGGCGTCTCCATCTGGGTCGTTCCCTCGACCGAGATCACCGCTTCCTCGCCGGACGAGAAGGACTCGTTCTTCGAGCCCGCCGGGGACAAGCCCTACCGCCACCCCACGTTCTACGAGATCCCCGAAGGGGTGAAGCACCTGTGACCGCGGCCCTCGCACTCGGCGACGACGCGCTGGTGCTCTCGCACCGGCTGGGGGAGTGGGCGGGGCATGCCCCCGTTCTGGAGGAGGAAGTGGCCCTGGCCAACATCGCCCTGGACCTGCTGGGGCAGGCCAGACTGCTGCTCTCGTTCGTCGGCGACGAAGACGAGCTGGCCTTTCTCCGCGAGGAGCGCTCCTTCCGCAACCTCCAGCTGGTCGAGCAGCCGAACGGCGACTTCGCCCACACCATCGCCCGCCAGCTCTACTTCTCCGTCTACCAGCACCTGCTCCACGAGCAGCTGGCCGCGGGCGGGGGCGAGTTCGCGGACCTCGCGGCGAAGGCCGTCAAGGAGGTCGCCTACCACCGCGACCACGCGGAGCAGTGGGTCCTGCGGCTCGGCGACGGCACCGCGGAGAGCCACGAGCGCATGCAGCGCGGCCTGGACACGCTGTGGCGGTTCACCGGCGAGCTGTTCCAGCCCGTCGAGGGGGTCGACGCCGACTGGGAGGCGTTGCAGAACAGCTGGCTGACTGCTGTCACCTCCGTCGTCGAGCGAGCCACGCTGACGCTCCCGTCCGGCCCGCGGTCCGGAGCATGGACGGCAGGGGCGGGCCGGCAAGGTCTGCACACCGAGCCGTTCGGGCGGATGCTCGCCGAAATGCAGCACCTGCACCGCAGCCACCCGGGGGCGTCATGGTGACCGAGACCCTCCTGGAAGCGGAGCTCCACCGGCTCGCGGGCTCCGTGCCCGACCCCGAGCTGCCGGTCATCACCCTGGACGAGCTCGGTGTGCTCCGCGGTGTGCAGGTGCACGGCCCCGACAGCGTCACCGTGCGTCTCACTCCGACGTATACCGGCTGCCCGGCGATCGAAGCCATGTCCGCCGACATCCAGCGGGTGCTTCACGATCACGGCGTGGCCGACGTCTCCGTGGTGACCGTCCTCGCTCCGGCCTGGTCGACGGACGACATCAGCGACGAGGGCCGGCGCAAGCTCGCCGAGTTCGGCATTGCGCCGCCCCGTCCCGGAGGCGTGCGGGGCGGACCGGTGCCGCTGACCCTCGCGGTGCGCTGCCCGCACTGCGGTTCCACCGACACGGAGTTGCTGAGCCGCTTCTCCTCCACCGCGTGCAAGGCACTGCGCCGCTGCGTCGACTGCCGCGAACCGTTCGACCACTTCAAGGAGTTGTAGATGTTCCATCCGCTCCGGGTCAGCGCCATCGAACGGATCACGGACGATGCGGTGGCTGTCACCTTCGCCGTGCCGCCCGAGCTGCGCGAGACCTTCCGCCACAGCCCCGGCCAGCACCTCAACGTGCGCTACAGCGCCGGCGGCGAGGAGATCCGCCGGTCGTACTCGATCTGCGCACCGGCCGTCCAGGAGCCCGGCGACCCGGTGCTCCGGGTGGGCATCCGCATGGTCGACGGCGGTGTCTTCTCCACGTACGCGCTCAAGGAACTGGCCGTCGGGGACCAGGTGGAAGCGATGGCCCCGATGGGCCGCTTCGTGCTCGACCCGCGCCCCGGCCACTTCGCGGCGATCGTCGGCGGCAGCGGCATCACACCGGTGCTGTCGATCGCGGCGACGCTGCTGGCGAGGGAACCCGCGGCCCGCTTCTGCCTGATCCGCAGTGACCGTACGGCTGCCTCCACGATGTTCCTGGACGAGGTGGCCGAGCTCAAGGACCGCTATCCGGACAGGTTCCACCTGGTGACGGCGCTGTCCCGGGAGGAGCAGGCGGCCGGGCTCCCCTCCGGCCGACTGGACCGCGAGCGGCTCATCGGGCTGCTGCCCGCGATCCTGTCGGTGCCCGACGTGGACGGCTGGTTCCTGTGCGGGCCGTTCGGCCTGGTCCGTGGAGCGGAAGGTGCGCTGCGAGAGCTCGGCGTCGATCGGGCCCGTATCCACCAGGAGATCTTCCACGTCGCCGACGAGGGAACAACATCACCGTCCGTTGCCCGGGCCGCCGTACCGGCGGACAGCACGCTCACAGCGACCCTCGACGGCCGCTCGGGCAGCTGGCCCGTGCAGGACGGCGAATCCCTGCTGGAGACGGTCCTGCGGAGCCGCTCGGACGCCCCCTATGCCTGCAAGGGCGGAGTCTGCGGAACGTGCCGGGCCTTCCTGGTCTCGGGCGAAGTGCGGATGGACCGCAATTTCGCGCTGGAGCCGGAGGAGACCGGGGCGGGGTTCGTGCTGGCCTGCCAGTCGCACCCGCTCACCCCGGAGGTCGAGCTCGACTTCGACCGCTGAGGCTCTGCCCCACCGACCCGTATGCCCCACTGAACCATCTGCCCGCTGAACCGCAGCAGCCCGAACCACCGCGTTCCAGAGCCGTCACAGCCAGAACGTGGACGAGGACCGAGCAGCCCACCGGCTGCTCGGTCCTCGTTCACAATCAACTGGAGGACGTTCAGGAACGTCGGAGAAGGGAGCCTCAGAGAACGAAGGCCGCACTGCCGTTGTCGGTGACCATCGGGCGCCCCGCGCCGTCCCAGGCGAGCATTCCGCCGTCGATGTTCACCGCGTCGATCCCCTGCTGCACCAAGTACTGGGTGACCTGTGCGGACCGGCCGCCCACCCGGCACATCACATGCACGCGCCGCCCGTCCTCGGCCGCCGCGGTCAGCTCACCGAACCGGCCGACGAAGTCACTCATGGGAATGTGCAGCGCACCCTCGACATGCCCGGCCGACCATTCGTCGTTCTCCCGGACGTCCAGCACGAAGCCGTCCGACGGCACTGCCGCGACGTCCACAGAGGGCAGTTGGGCGAAATTCATGGGTCATGCCTTCTCTCGTACGTACGCGGCTGAGTCACCGGAAACGCTACTCCACCAGGCCCGCCAGCTCGGCCTCACGCTGGGACACCTCGCCCAGCAGCTTCTCGCCGATGTCGTCGAGAAGCCGGTCGGGGTCCTCCGGAGCCATCCGCAGCATCGAACCGATCGCGCTGTCCTCCAGCTCTCTGGCAAGAACCGTGAGCAGCTCCTTGCGCCTGCTGAGCCAATCCAGCCGGGCGTAGAGCTCCTCGCTCTCGCTGAGCCGGAGCTCCGGTGCCACCGGGCCCGCCGTCCATTCCCTGGCCAGCTCCTTCAGCAGGTCCACGTCTCCACGGCCGTAGGCAGCGTTGACGCGGGCGATGAACTCATCGCGGCGTTCCCGCTCCGTCTCGTCCGGTGCCAGGTCCGGGTGCGCCTTGCGGGCCAGCTCGCGATAGAGCCTGCGCGCCTCCTCGCTGGGCCTGACCCGCTTCGGAGGCCGAACGGGCTGCTCCGTGAGCATGGCCGCGGCCTCGGGTGAAAGACCGTCGGAGTCCATCCAGTCGTGGAACAGCTCGTCGACCCCAGGCATCGGCATGACGATCGCCCGGGCCTCCTGTGCCTTGCGCAGATCCTCAGGATCACCGGACTTCGCGGCCCGCGCCTCCGCGATCTGCGCGTCGAGCTCGTCCAGTCGCGCGTACATCGGGCCGAGCTTCTGGTGATGCAGCCGGGAGAAGTTCTCTACCTCCACCCGGAAGGTCTCCACCGCGATCTCGAATTCGATCAACGCCTGCTCGGCCACCCGGACGGCTTTCGCAAGCCGCTCCTCGGGCCGGGGCGCACCGGCTGCATCCGCCGCGGAACCTGCCGCACCGCCACTGGTCGCGTCACCGGCCGTACCGGAGTCAGCAGCGCCGGAGTCAGCAGCGCCGAACCCGGCCGCACCGGAGTCGGCCGCACCTGCACCGTGCAGATCGGCCTGCGGTGCGTCGTACGCATCACCCTGCAGGCCACCCTGCGACGTGTCGGGAGCGGCATTCGGCTCGTCCTGCCGGTCGTGGTTCTGCCGGTCTTCGTCGTTCCGGGTGGTCGGCACCCCGGCGGCTTCGTCGGTCACCCGTCCAGCGTATGGCCACGGCCCGCACACCGAGGACCCGCGGTCGCCCGCAAGCCCCTCATACGCCGAGCTCGGCGGCTATCCGCCCGGCTCCGACGGCCCGTACGAGCTCGGCGTGGTCCGCCTCGGTCCTGTCCGCATACGTCACAGCGAAATCGGCTACCGCCTCGTCCAGCTCGGCATTCTTCCCGCAGTAGCCCGCAAGCAGACGGGGATCGGCACTGTGCGCGTGGGCCCTGGCCAACAGCGCGCCCGTCATCCGTCCGTAGTCGTCGACCTGGTCCGCGGCGAGGGCGGCCGGGTCCACGCTCCCCTTGCGGTTCCTGAACTGCCGTACCTGGAAGGGCCTGCCGTCGACCTCTGCCCAGCCGAGCAGTATGTCGCTGACGACCTGCATCCGCTTCTGCCCGAGCACCACCCGGTGCCCCTCGTGCACCACGTCCGGCACATCGAAGCCGGCCTGCGGGAGATAAGGCGCCAAGGCGGAGGGGCGGGCCTCCTTCACCTGCAGGACCAGCGGCTCGCCCCGGTGATCGAGCAGCAGCACCACGTACGACCGGGTGCCCACGCTTCCCGTACCCACCACTCGGAACGCCACATCGTGGATCGCGTACCGGGCAAGCAGCGGAACACGGTCCTCCGAAATCGTGCCGAGGTAACCGCGCAGACCCGCCGCGACCGCCGCGGCCTCCGCGTCCGGCACCCGGCGCAGCACAGGTAGTGCGTCGACGAAGCGCCGTCCGCCGTCCTCGGAGTCCTCCGTGGACCTGGCGGCGAAGCGGGCACTCGTGTTGTTCCGGGCCTTCGCCGAGACCCGCTCCAGTGTCCCGAGCAGGTCCCGTGCATCGGTGTGGGAGACGAGCTCCTCGTCCGCGATGGCGTTCCAGGCGTCGAGTGCGGGCAGCGCGGCAAGCAGGCGCATCGTGCGACGGTAGGCACCCACCGTGTCGTACGCACCCTGACGGCAGGTGTCCTCGTCCGCTCCGGCTTCGCGGCCCGCGAGCACCAGCGAGGTGGCGAGCCGCTTGAGGTCCCACTCCCACGGACCGAAGACGGTCTCGTCGAAGTCGTTCAGATCGATGACGAGGCTGCCGCGGGCATCGCCGTACAGACCGAAGTTGGCCGCATGCGCGTCGCCGCAGAGCTGTGCGCCCACACCGGTGACCGGCGTACCCATGAGGTCGTGGGCCATCAGCCCGGCCGAGCCGCGCATGAAAGCGAATGGCGTAGCAGCCATTCGCCCCACTCGGATCGGCGTGAGTCCGGGCACCCTGCCGCGGTTCGACTCCTCGACCGCCTGCACCGCGTCGGGCCGGCCGGCAGGAAGGACCAGGGAGCTGTGCGAGGCCCGCGGAACCGTGGCCCGCAGCGCCTTGCCCGCCGCCTTCGGAGATCCCCCGTCCGACGCACCTGCGACCACGCGCTGCGCAAACCCGGGCACGACCGGAATGCGCGCATCTACCGCTGCCGCCCGCTGTACCGGCACCGTCGCATCGACTTCACTCATGGAGCGCCGCCTCCCCCGCCTCGTCGACCCGTTTCGTCCAACATCAACTGCGGACGACGGTACCGCTGTCCCGCGACGGCCGTCTGCCCCTGTGGACAACTCCGGGAACCGGCCTGTGGACAACTCCAGGGCGCCGCGAACGGATCAGACCGTGACCGCCTCTTCCATCTCCTCCTCGGCCCCCGCCCCCGGCGCGGCAAGCGCTTCGGCGGGGGACCGCTCGGCAGCCGCGCGACGCCCCTTCGACTCGGCCCTACCGGCCACACCCATGGCGGCCAGTCCCGCCACGAACCACACCGCGAGCACCAGTACGTGGCCGCCCAGCGCGTGGCCGCCGAAGTACACGTGGCTGCGCACACCTTCGACGAAGCCCGCACCGTTCCAGAAGGCATGGAGCGAGCCGAAGAATCCCGGCTGGAGCTCCGGCCGGAAGATGCCGCCCGAACTGGTGAAGTTGAGCATGACGAAGAGCACCATCACGCCGAGCGTGGTCCACCGCTTGAGGAAGGTGTGCAGCCCGACGCCGATCAGCAGTATCCCCGCCGAATAGAGCCACGCCATGGCCCAGAGCCCGCCGAGCCCATGGTCCACGAGGCCGAACAGCGGCCCTGCGAACACCGCACCGATCGCGCTCACAACGAGCGAGGCGCCGACGGCGAGCGCGGCCCTGATCCGCAGAGCCAGCACCGCGCCCGCGCCGCCGATCACCGCGACCGACGCGTACGACCCGATACTGACGGCCACCAGAAGGAAGAAGATCCCCTGGCCGGTCGGATCGCCGTCCGCGGTCGGCTCGACGTTCGTCACCTTGAGGGGCGCCCCCTGTTCGGCGGCGACGCCGGTGAAGACCTTCTGCACCACCGTCGCGCTGGTTTCCGACGAGGCGGTGGCCACAATCAGTTCGGGGCTGCTCCCCGGCAGGAAGGCACCGTAGCTCTGCTGTGTCCGCAGGTGGTTCACCGCTGTGTCGCGGTCGGCTACCGTACGCACACTCAACGCACCGTCACCCCTGTCCTGCAAGGTCTGCGCCAGCAC
Organism: Streptomyces sp. NBC_00887; assembly: GCF_045207585.1. Lineage (NCBI taxonomy): Bacteria > Bacillati > Actinomycetota > Actinomycetes > Kitasatosporales > Streptomycetaceae > Streptomyces > Streptomyces sp. NBC_00887. Next base: position 5,918,485 of record NZ_CP108788.1, on the reverse strand, counting down.
GTGGGCACTCGTTCCCGAGCCGACGACGTCCACCCTCAGGTCGTGCGGTTCCGGAGCGTGAAAGGCACCCAGGTAAGCGAGCCCCATGCCGACGCACATCAGCAGCGGCGTAACGAGATGACTGAGCACATGACGCAGCGCTCCGGCAGTGGAGCCGGACGGCGCACTCGGACCCGCGGACATTCGAGCAGTCTCCAATCGTTGGCTTTTACAACCTCTAATTCGTTGTAGCATACAATTAGATTTCGAGAAAGGTGACCCCGTGGCAGGCGCCCCCCGGAAACGCGAAGAGTCGCTGGATGTCATCCAGCGCGAACTGACGGCCTTCGCACGCCGTGCACGCGCAGCCGCCGCACGCCTCCACCCGGAGCTGCCCCTCGTCTCGTACACGCTGCTCGCCCACATCGACCACCGGCACGGCTGCCGTGCCACCGACCTGGCGGCGCACTACATGCTGGACAAGTCCACGGTCAGCAGACAGGTCGCCACCCTGGAGAAGCTCGGCCTGGTCGAGCGCCATCCGGATCCGGACGATCACCGCATCCAGGTACTGCACCCCACCGCGACAGGCACGCAGGCGCTCGCCTCCACCCAGGCCAGCCGCCGCGCGGCCTACCGGGAGCGCCTTTCCGAGTGGACTGCGGACGATCTGGCCCGATTCGCGGAGTACCTGCTGCGCTACAACACGTCCGGCGACGACGACACCACCCGGTAGACGTCCGCCCGCACCGCCGGGCTCGCCCGTAAGCGATCAGGCACACCCGCCGGTCCACTCGTCAGGTGGCCACGTGCACCGCCGGCCCACTCGGCGGCAGGTCAGCAGCCGCCCGAATCGATCAGATACGTATCGGCCCACCGCCCCAGCTCCTTGAGCGCCGGCCCCATCGCGGCACCGGCCTCCGTCAAGCGGTAGGAGACGCGGAGCGGGGGCCCTTCGTCGACCTCGCGCACAACGAGACCCGCAGCCCCCAGCTCGGAGAGCCGGTCCGAGAGCATGCGCTCGCTGATGCCCGGGATCGCCCGTCGCAGATCCGCGAAGTGCACCGGCTGCTGCATCAGCACCGAGACGATCGGGCCCGTCCATCGCTTGCCGAACAGCTCGAAGACGCGGCTGATGCCCACATCCACCCGCCGACAGGCCTGTGCGTCGTGATCTGCCATGGCTCCAGAGTACTGCGCCACCGTGAGGGACTTATGAAAAGTAAGCGACTATGTTATCAATAGGTACGTACGAAAATACCGATGCGATTCGGCGCCTCCCACGGCGCGCCCGTGACCCGGAACCGTTCCCCGCCCACCCGACTCCCTGTGGAGATCCCCATGGCCACGCTTCTGCACCTCGACTCCGCTGTCTTCCCCCAGGACTCCGCGTCTCGCGCGATCACCGCCGCATTCGTCGAGGCCTGGCGCGAGCAGCACCCCGACGGCCAGGTCGTGTACCGCGATCTCGCCGCCGACCCCCTGCCCCACCTGGATGCCACGGCCGTTTCCGCCGGCGCCGACGACGCGCTGCGCAGCAAGCTGGCCGCTGAGCTGGCCGGCGCGGACGCCGTGCTGATCGGCGCTCCGATGTACAACTTCTCGATCCCGTCGACCTTGAAGGCGTGGCTGGATCAGGTGATCATCGTCGGACACAACATCGGCGCCGACAGCCCGGTCACCGGCGCCCCTGTCACCGTCGTCGCCAGTCGCGGCGGTTCATACGCACCCGGCACTCCTCGCGAGGGCTTCGAGTTCGTCCAGAATTACCTGGAGAAGGTACTGACCGGCATGTTCGGCGTCGAAGTCGACTTCATCGTGCCGGAGTTGACGCTGGCACACTCGAATCCCGAGATGGCCGAACTCATTCCGCTCGCCGAGGCCTCCCGCACCCAGGCATTCAACGACGCCACAGAGAAGGCCAAGGCCCTAGCGGCACGTCTCGCCGCTTGAGCGTTCGGAAACATCCGGAGCAACCGGGTAGCACGACCGAAGCCACGGAGCAGACCAACGCTCCGTGGCCCTGTTTTCGCCTTCTCACAGCTCCTGGAGGGACGCCCACACCACTTCTGTACGACTCCCGCGCAGTGCGGATCCGACGTTTCACGTGAAACAACGGCCGCATCCAGCCGCCATCCCCGTTACGGTCAGCCGCTGGCCCTTATTCATCACAGAGCGGGAAGCGGAGACAGCCTCCCCACCATCCGAATCGTTCTGGCCGACGACGAGGCGATGATCCGCGCCGGAATCCGCGCCATCCTCTCCGGGGACCCCGAGATCGAAGTCGTGGCCGAAGCCTCCGACGGCCGTGAAGCTGTGGCGCTTGCCCTTGAACACCGCCCCGATGTCGTCCTCATGGACATCCGCATGCCGGTCATGGACGGACTCGCGGCAACGGAGGAAATCAGGCGCGCCTCCACCGGAATTTCCGTCCTCGTCCTGACGACATTCTCCGAAGACGCATACGTCAGCAGGGCGCTCAGCGGTGGGGCCAGCGGCTTCATGCTCAAGTCGGGGGACCCACGCGAGTTGCTCGCGGGCGTGCACACTGCCGCAGCCGGCGCCTCCCATCTCTCTGTGAAGGTCGCACAGCACCTCATCGCCGAATTGAACCGAGGCGCCGGCACACAGGCCGACGAGCGCAGCACCGCGCTGCGCGCGAGGGTGGACGCGCTGACCGAACGGGAACGGCAGGTGCTCGTCCTGCTCGGCAGCGGGCTGTCCAATGCGGAGATAGGGCAGCGGCTCCACGTCGTGGAGGGCACGGTCAAGAGCTACGTGGGATCGGTCTTCTCCACGCTGGGCGTACGCAACCGCGTCCACGCCGCGATCGTCGCCTACGAGGTTGGGCTGATCGGCGGCGGCGCCTGAATCGGGGCAGCCGCCCCAACGCCGGCAGAAGACCGTTCAGCACCCGAGGACGGGCACCAGCCCTCTCTGCCCCCGGAGACGGCCCACTGCCCAGCTGCCGGGCACCGCCAGAATCCCCAGCAGCAGCGGGGCAACCAGCGCTCCGAGCAGCAGACCCGCCGCCACATCGTGCAGATAGTGGACGCCCACGTAGACGCGGGACAGCGCGATCAGCACCGCCAGGGGCAGGACCAGCAGACCGACCAGGCGCCAGGTGAGCAGCAGAGTCATGGCCGACGCCGCAGCGATGACCGCGTGGTTGCTGGGAAAGGACCAGTCGCCCGGCTCCGGGCACGAGACGATCGGTCCGACGCCGGGGATGTCCCGGCAGGGACGCTCCTCATGAAGCCGGACTTTGACGATCTCGCTGACGATGTAGACCACGGCGACAACGAGCGGGGCGAGCAGAGCGTGAGCCATTGCTCTGTTGTCGCGCGTGCGGGCCCTCCACCAATGGATCACGAAGAGAACGACGAACACGAGAATTCCGCCCTCGGTGACCAATTCACCCAGCCCCTGCGCCCACCCAGGCGTGTCGGCGGCCCATTCCGTGATGTCGCGGTACACGCCGACCCCGTACTCCGGACCCGCCTTCGCCGAGCGGACCATACTTTCCGGCTGAACCACGTTGTCGTACATACTCGGTGCCGCTCCCCGTACGCCGATTCCCGCGTCTCCATGTCATCTGGAACGTAGGTTCCGGCCGGGTACGGCCACATCCCGCGGACATAAGCAGTCACCCCCACTTTCGTCATGCCGTAGAACGACCTTCGGCATCCCCTCGGACGTCAGTCGCGATCCGCCTGGAGGCGCGATGCGGCCGTCAATTCGGTCTTGTCGACCAGCCGGTCGTGGGCGAAGCACAGTCGGTACACGTCGACGGTGACGAACAGATCGGCACTGGCCCTGTAGTAACTGCAGGTGGCTCCCGACGGCTCGGGCCGGTGCTCGGAAGGGGCGTCGCTCATTTCCCTGGCCGGAAGCAACCGACTGACCGCATCCGCAGGTGCACCGGTCTCCAAGTGCGCGTACGCGGACGGCGGAAGCACCGACGAAGCCGCCCCGTACGCGTAATAGCCCAGCATCGCGACGGCAAGGCAGGCGAACAGACCGAGCGGAAGGCCGACCGCAACGACGAAACGCCGCCGCAGCCCCACGGTGGCAGGCATGAGGCCGCCCAAAGCCGCTCCCTGACCCGAACCGACCGGCGATGCGCCCAGCGGGCTCTCCTCCAGCGGGCAGCACCCCCGCAGGAATTGCCTCCGGGACACTGCCCGCCGCCCTGGCGCCGGCCCGGCCCGGCACGCGCGGGAGCCGCGCAGTCACCTCGAACCCACCGTCAGGCAGCGCACCCGCCCAGAATTCACCGCCCGCCAGCCGGGTCCGCTCCTGCAGCCCTATCAGCCCGCGACCACCCCGCGCGCGGTTCTCCAGCGGGTCCCGGACCGGCGGGCCGTTGCGTACGGCCACGGTGACGTCGAGCGGGGTGTGATCCAGCCTCACGGTCACCGCCGCCCCGGGAGCGTGCTTCATCACATTGGTCAACGACTCCTGCACCACCCGGTACACAGCCTTGTCCGTCATGCCTGGCAGTTCGCCGGCTTCTCCTGTGCACCGGAGCTCCACACCCGCGCCGGAGGCACGTGCCCGGTCCACCAGCACCCCCACACCGGAAGGCGAAGGCTCCAACGGCGCCGGCGCCCCCTCCTCGCGCAGGACTCCGATGATGTCCCGCAACCGCTCCATCGCCTCGGCCGCACCCGCGCGGAGGCCTGCCGCCGTCTCCCGATGGTGGTCCCCCAGGTCCCGAGCGATCTGCAGAGCCCCGGCCCGCAGAGCGATCAGATTCAGCTCATGCCCCAGGGAATCGTGCATGTCCTCCGCGATACGGGCCCGCTCCCGCAGCCGTGCCTGCTCGACCCTTGCGCGCTGCTGGAGCTCCAGCTGCCTGGCATGTTCCCAGCCGGCCACCTGAAGCTCGTGTCTCTGGCGTGCTTACCGGCCCAGCAGCCAGGGGAGCAGTCCGGCGAAGATCAGCCCCGACGCCGTCACCGCCCACATGGGCACCGTCAGCCCCGACCGGACACCGCCGGCCAAAGCCGCGACACCCACCGGCCCCAGCACCCGCAGCGCCGCCCGCCGGTCAACCTGCTGTCGTCCCACGGCGTAACTCATGACACACACGGCCGGAAGGCGGGTCATGACGGCAACGGAGTCGACATCGTCGAGCAGGAGCGCGAGAGTCCACCACAGCCCCACGCACAGGGCCAGGGACACCAGCGGCCGCGTACGCCGCACCGCGACAGCGATACCGACGGCGACGGCACCGAGGAGGGTCTCCCACCGCCGGCTCCCGTCGAGTCCCGATCCGGGGACCAGTGCGACGACCGGAACGTTGAGTGCCGCCCACAGCAGGACCGAGCCGACGAGGGTGGATTTCACGCGGACCACGCTAGCCGTGCGGAGGGAATTGGAACCGGCCGGTGGATCGGCAGCCGGGCCGGGGAGCCGCACCGCACAAGGGCTCCGAACACGCCAGTGGCCCCGGACAACGAAGAACCCCCGCTCCGGATTTCTCCTGAGCGGGGGTTCTGTTCGAACCAACCCAGCAGCTGCAAGCAACTGCCCGTTGTGCGCGAGGGGGGATTTGAACCCCCACGTCCCTAAGGACACTGGCACCTGAAGCCAGCGCGTCTGCCGTTCCGCCACTCGCGCATGAGTGGTGTTTTCAGACTCTCCCACCGAGTGGTGCGAGCGCCTGGCGACATCCGGAAGATTAGCACGCTGGACAGGGTGGATTCACATCCGTTGTTTCATCGGACGCACGGAGGGAACCGGGAACGCGGGGCCGACGCCCCCACTCCTCCTGAGTGCACCCGGAGTGCGGGACACTGTCAGGAGTCCACCTCTACGATCCGTGTGAGAGGTGACACTCATCCACTGTGCAGACAAGGGGAACCAGCCGATTTCCCGACGCGTGGATACGATCAGTAAGCAGTACAGGGACGACGACACCGGAGGAGGTGCCCCATGGGAGTCATGAAGCGTTTCGAGCAGCGTCTCGAAGGTCTGGTCAATGGCACCTTCGCCAAGGTCTTCAAGTCCGAGGTGCAGCCGGTCGAGATCGCGGGAGCCCTCCAGCGCGAGTGCGACAACAACGCACAGATCTGGAACCGCGAGCGGACGGTCGTGCCCAACGACTTCATCGTCGAGCTCAGCACCCCCGACTACGAGCGGCTCAGCCCGTACTCGGGTCAGCTCGGCGACGAGCTGTCCGGCCTGGTCAGGGACTACGCCAAGCAGCAGCGATACACCTTCATGGGACCCATCAAGGTCCATCTGGAGAAGGCGGACGACCTCGACACGGGGCTCTACCGGGTACGCAGCCGGACCCTGGCGTCGAGTTCGTCACAGCAGGGCCAGCAGGGCGGGCCCGCACCCCACGCCCAGCCGAACCGTCCCGCGGCTCCCCAGGCGCCGGGCGGCTACGGCTACCCCCCGACCTCCCCACCGCCCATGCCCGCGGCTCCGCCGCCGGGCTCCGGGCGCCAGGGAGGCCCTTCCAGCGACTGGCGCCCGCCGACCGCGTCCGGGCCCGCGCCCGACGCGCAGGTGCGGCGCTGGATCGAGATCAACGGCAACCGCCATCAGATCTCCCGCCCGACGTTGGTGATGGGACGAAGCACCGACGCCGACGTGCGGATCGACGACCCCGGCGTATCGCGCCGGCACTGTGAGATCCGGACCGGAACGCCCTCGACGATCCAGGATCTCGGGTCTACCAACGGCATCGTGGTAGACGGGCAGCACACCACCCGCGCTACGCTCCGCGACGGCTCGCGGATCGTCGTGGGCAGCACCACCATCGTTTACCGGCAAGCCGAAGGGTGAAGCGGGGGCAATGTCAGAGCTGACCCTGACGGTCATGCGGCTAGGTTTCCTAGCTGTTCTGTGGCTATTCGTAATCGTGGCCGTCCAGGTCATTCGCAGCGACCTGTTCGGAACGCGCGTCACGCAGCGCGGCTCACGCCGCACTGCAGCCGACGCGCGCCCGCAGCAGGCTCGCCAACAGCAGGCAGCGCCGCCTCAGCAGCGCCAGCAGCCCGGTCGCCAGCGGCGCGGGGCACCCACCAAGCTGGTCGTCTCCGAAGGCACGCTGACCGGCACCACCGTCGCGCTCCAGGGCCAGACCATCAGCCTGGGCCGGGCGCACGACTCAACGATCGTGCTGGACGACGACTACGCGTCCAGCAGGCATGCCAGGATCTACCCGGACCGTGACGGCCAGTGGATCGTCGAGGATCTAGGGTCCACCAACGGCACCTATCTCGACCGGACCCGGCTCACCACCCCGACACCTGTTCCGCTGGGCGCGCCGATCCGCATCGGCAAGACCGTCATCGAGCTGCGGAAGTAGTACGACAATGAGCGAGCGGAGCGAGCGAGCCGCGGCGGTCCTGACAACGGACCCGGCCCGGCTCCCGACCGGAGGGTGGGCAGTGTGGCTCGAGACCGGCTGTACCCCGAACCGACGGGCGAGGTGCGCATGAGCTTGTCGCTGCGCTTCGCCGCCGGATCGCACAAGGGCATGATCCGGGAAGGGAACGAGGACTCCGGCTACGCCGGTCCCCGCCTTCTCGCCATCGCCGACGGCATGGGCGGCCAGGCGGCCGGTGAGGTCGCCAGCTCAGAGGTGATCTCCACGCTCGTCCAGCTCGACGACGACGTACCGGGCTCCGACATCCTCACCTCGCTCGGTACGGCGGTCCAGCGGGCCAACGACCAACTGCGTGTCATGGTCGAGGAGGACCCCCAGCTGGAGGGCATGGGCACGACGCTCACAGCCCTGCTCTGGACGGGCCAGCGCCTGGGTCTCGTCCACGTCGGCGACTCCCGCGCCTACCTGCTGCGCGACGGTGTCCTGACGCAGATCACCCAGGACCACACCTGGGTGCAGCGTCTCGTCGACGAGGGCAGGATCACCGAGGAAGAGGCCACCACCCACCCGCAGCGCTCCTTGCTGATGCGGGCCCTGGGCAGCGGCGACCACGTCGAGCCCGACCTCTCCATCCGTGAGGTCCGTGCCGGTGACCGCTACCTGATCTGCTCGGACGGGCTCTCCGGCGTCGTCTCCCACCAGACGATGGAAGAGACCCTGGCCAGCTACCAGGGCCCTCAGGAGACCATTCAGGAGCTCATCCAGCTCGCCCTGCGCGGCGGTGGCCCCGACAACATCACCTGCATCGTCGCCGACGTCCTGGACGTCGACAGCAACGACACCCTGGCCGGGCAGCTCAACGACACCCCGGTCATCGTCGGCGCGGTCGCCGAGAACCAGGCCGCCCAGCAGGGCGACAGCCGGGCCATGGAAACGCCCGCAGGACGCGCGGCCGGTCTCGGCCGGCCCGTCCCGCCGCCCTCCGGAGGCTTCGGCCCGCCCGGCAGCGGTGACGACATGGGCTACGGATCCGGTCCGGACGACGCCTTCAACCCGTACAGCGACGACGACTTCGTCAAGCCCCGCAGCGGCCGCAAGTGGCTGAAGCGGTCCTTCTACATCGTCCTCGCGCTGGCCGTCATCGGCGGCGGCGTGTACGGCGGTTACCGGTGGACCCAGACCCAGTTCTACGTGGGCGCCAAGGACGAGAACGTCGCACTGTTCCGCGGCATCAGCCAGGACCTCGCCTGGGTCTCGCTCTCGAAGGTCGAGGAGAGCACCAAGATCGAACTGAAGTACCTCCCGCCCTACCAGCGCAAGCAGGTCGAGGCGACCATTGCCGAGGGCAACCTCGCCGATGCCCGCAAGAAGGTCAGTGAACTCGAAGCGCAGGCCTCCGCCTGCAAGAAGGACGCTCAACGCCGCGCAGCCGAGGCGGACAGCAATGCCGCCACCGGCCAGGGCGAGGCAGGCGGCACCGCCGGTGCCCCCGCCGCCAGGACTTCCGCCACATCCTCCGCCAAGGGGACCAAGACGACCGCGACTCCCACTCCCGGCCCCAGCCTCTCGGAGGAAGAGAAGAAGCTGGTCCCGCAGTGCGGTAAGCAGTAAAGCCGTAGGGGGCCTTCAGCACCATGAGCGTTGTCACCAACACCACCACCATCGGCGCGATCGATGCGCCGAGCCGCCGCAACACCGAACTGGCGCTGATCGTCTTCGCGATCGCCATCTCGGTGTTCGCGTACGCCAACGTGGGGCTTGCCATGGACGGCACGCTGCCCTCCGGCATGCTCGGATACGGACTCGGGCTGATTCTGCTCGGTGGCGTCGCCCACCTCGTGGTCCGCAAATTCGCTCCGTATTCGGATCCGCTTCTGCTGCCCCTGGCCATTCTCCTCAACGGACTCGGCCTGGTGTTGATCTGGCGTCTCGACCAGTCGCCGCGGCTGATCCAGCGGGCCGAGACGCTGTTCGGATCCTTCAGCCCGGACGCCCCCAAGCAGTTGATGTACTCGGCTATCGGGGTCATCCTGTTCGTTGCTGTACTACTCGTACTGAAGGACCACCGGATCCTTCAGCGGTACACGTACATCTCCATGGTCGTAGCGCTGGTGCTACTGATCCTGCCCATGTTCTTTCCCGCCGTGAACGGTGCCAAGATCTGGGTCAGCCTCGGCCCCTTCTCCATCCAGCCCGGTGAGTTCGTAAAGATCATCATCGCGGTCTTCTTCTCCGGCTACCTGATGGTGAAGCGCGATGCCCTGGCCCTGGCCAGCCGCCGTTTCATGGGGATCTACCTGCCACGCGGCCGTGACCTCGGACCGATCCTCGTCATCTGGGGACTGTCCATCCTGATCCTGGTCTTCGAGACAGACCTCGGTACATCGCTGCTGTTCTTCGGTCTTTTCGTGATCATGCTGTACGTGGCGACGGAGCGGACCAGCTGGATCGTTTTCGGCCTGCTGATGTCCGCGGTCGGCGCCGTTGGCGTCGCAACCTTCGAGCCGCATGTCCAGCAGCGCGTCAACGCATGGCTCGACCCCTTCTCCGACAAGACCCTGCAGCAGAGTGACCAGATCGCTCAGTCCCTCATGTCCTTCGGTTCCGGCGGAACCCTCGGCACTGGCTGGGGTCAGGGAAACTCCGACCTGATCGGATTCGCCGCGAACGCGGACTTCATCCTTTCCACGGTCGGCGAAGAGCTTGGCCTGGCCGGAATGATGGCCGTCCTGCTCCTCTACGGCCTGATCGTCGAACGCGGAGTCCGCACGGCGCTCGCCGCCCGCGACCCCTTCGGCAAGCTCCTGGCGATCGGCCTCTCCGGTGCATTCGCCATCCAGGTCTTCGTCGTCGCCGGTGGTGTCATGGGTCTCATCCCGCTGACCGGTATGACCATGCCGTTCCTCGCGGCCGGTGGTTCGTCCGTCATCGCCAACTGGGCCCTGATCGGCATCCTGATCAGAATCAGCGACACCGCACGCCGTCCGGCGCCGGCCCCCGCACCATCCCCGGACGCCGAGATGACCCAGGTGGTCCGACCGTGAACAAGCCCCTCCGCCGGATCGCCATCTTCTGCGGCATCCTCGTCCTGGCCCTGCTGATCCGTACCAACTACCTCCAGTACGTCCGCGCCGACGAGCTCAACTCCAACGAGCACAACCGCCGCGTCCAGATCGAGCGCTACGCCCACGAGCGCGGCAACATCATCGTCGACGGGGAGCCTGTCACCGGCTCCGTCGAGACCACCGGAAGCGACTTCAAGTACAAGCGGGTCTGGAAGAACGGCCCCATGTGGGCGCCCGTCACCGGGTACTCCTCGCAGGCCTTCGACGCTTCCCAGCTTGAGAGCCTCGAGGACGGCATCCTCACCGGCAACGACGACCAGTTGTTCTTCGACCGGACGCTCTCGATGTTCACCGGCGACAAGAAGACCGGCGGGAACATCGTCACCACCCTGAACGGCGCCGCCCAGAAGGCCGCCTTCGAAGGGCTCGGCAGCAGGAAGGGCGCCGTCGCCGCGCTCGACCCGCAGACCGGCGCCATCCTGGCCCTGGCCAGCACCCCCTCGTACGACCCCTCGGTCTTCGCGGGCAACAGCCTCAAGGACTCGGACGCCCGGCAGAAGCTCCTGAAGGACAAGGACAAGCCGATGCTGAACCGGGCCCTGCGGGAGACCTACCCGCCCGGCTCGACGTTCAAGGTCGTCACGGCCGCCGCGGCGCTGGAGAACGGCCTCTACACCGACATCGACGCGAAGACGGACTCCCCGCTGCCCTGGCGGCTCCCGCAGTCGACCAACCTGCTGCAGAACGAGGGGAACATCCCCTGCAAGAACGCCTCGCTCCGGGAGGCACTGCGCTGGTCCTGCAACACCGTCTTCGGCAAGATGAGCGACGACCTCGGCAACGACAAGATGATCGAGCAGGCCGACAAGTTCGGCTTCAACGAGGAAGTCTTCACTCCCGTCCGCGCCGACGCCAGCATCTACCCGAAGGACAACCGGCCGCAGAACGCCATGGCGGGCATCGGCCAGGCGTCCAACCGCACCACACCGCTCCAGATGGCGATGGTGGCGTCCGCGATCGCCAATGACGGCAAGCTCATGCAGCCGTACATGGTCGCCCAGCGCCAGGCCCCCAACCTGGACCCCGTCTACACCCACGAGAAGGAGCAGCTCAGCCAGCCGCTCTCGGGTGAGAACGCCCAGAAGCTGCAGCAGATGATGGAGACCGTGGTCAAGAACGGCACGGGAACCAACGCGCAGATCGACGGCGTCACAGTCGGTGGCAAGACCGGAACCGCGCAGCACGGGCTGAACAACAGCGAGAAGCCCTACGCCTGGTTCATCTCGTACGCCAAGACCGACAGCGGCTCACCCGTTGCCGTCGCCGTGGTCGTCGAGGACGGCAACGCCAACCGCGACGACATCTCCGGCGGCGGCCTGGCCGCCCCGATCGCCAAGAGTGTGATGCAGGCGGTTCTGGACGGAAAGTAGTGAGACCCGTCACAGCATCCGTCAACATCAGCACATTGGGATACCGGTCGGATATCAGGTGACGGGTGCGGGCTGATCACGCCGGGAGTGCCCGGTAGCGTATGCGCGAACAGCGCACCGCCGGACCACACACGGGTGCGGTCGGGACTGACGGAGAGGGCTGGATCAGTTATGGAAGAGCCGCGTCGCCTCGGCGGCCGGTACGAGCTGGGCTCGGTGCTCGGCCGTGGTGGCATGGCCGAGGTCTACCTCGCGCACGACACCCGGCTCGGCCGCACCGTCGCCGTGAAGACGCTGCGGGCGGATCTCGCCCGCGACCCGTCCTTCCAGGCCCGGTTCCGCCGTGAGGCCCAGTCGGCCGCCTCGCTCAACCACCCCGCGATCGTCGCTGTCTACGACACCGGCGAGGACTACGTCGACGGGGTCTCCATCCCGTACATCGTGATGGAGTACGTCGACGGGTCGACCCTCAGAGAACTTCTGCACTCCGGCCGCAAGCTGCTGCCCGAACGCACTCTCGAAATGACGGTCGGGATCCTCCAGGCCCTGGAGTACTCGCACCGTGCCCAGATCGTCCACCGCGACATCAAGCCGGCGAACGTCATGCTGACGCGCACCGGCCAGGTCAAGGTCATGGACTTCGGCATCGCCCGCGCCATGGGCGACTCCGGCATGACGATGACCCAGACCGCGGCGGTCATCGGCACCGCCCAGTACCTCTCCCCTGAACAGGCCAAGGGCGAGCAGGTCGACGCACGCTCCGACCTGTACTCCACCGGCTGCCTGCTCTACGAACTCCTGGCGGTCCGGCCCCCGTTCATCGGGGACTCGCCCGTCGCGGTTGCCTACCAGCACGTACGGGAAGAGCCGCAGCCGCCGAGCAACTTCGACTCCGAGATCACGCCCGAGATGGACGCGATCGTGTTGAAGGCCCTCACCAAGGACCCCGACTACCGCTACCAGTCGGCCGACGAGATGCGCGCCGACATCGAGGCCTGCCTCGACGGCCAGCCGGTCGCGGCCACGGCGGCGATGGGCGCGGCGGGCTACGGCGGCTACGACGCCTACGGCAACGACCAGCCCACCACGGCCCTGCGCCAGACGGACCCGGGCGGCGCCCAGACGTCCATGCTGCCTCCGGTCAACCCGGACGACGGCGGCTACGGCTACGACGACCGCCCCGACCGCCGACGCCAGAAGAAGAGCAACACCTCGACGATCCTGCTGGTCGTCGCAGGCATCCTGGTGCTCATCGGGGCGATCCTCATCGGCCGTGAGGTCTTCAGCTCCACCGACGGGGGCAGCGGCAAGGCCGACGTCCCGAACATGGTCGGCTCGACGCTGGCGGACGCGCAGAAACTCGCGGAGAATTCCGAGCTCGTCCTCAAGGTCGGAGCGAAGGAACCCTGCGAGGACCAGGAAAAGGGCAAGATCTGCAGCCAGTCCCCGCAGGACGGCACGCTGGAGGTCGGCGACACCGTCACCGTCGTCGTTTCCACCGGTGCTCCGAAGGTCGAGGTCCCCAGCGTCGTCGAGAAGACCGAGGAGACCGCCCGCAAGGAGCTGGAGGACAAGGGCTTCACGGTGACCGTCAAGGCGGTCGAGTCCGAGGCGACCGCGGGCACGGTCACCAAGCAGGACCCCGAGGGCGGCACGAAGGCCGAGAAGGAGTCCGAGGTCACGATCACCGTGGCCAAGAAGGCCACGCAGGATTTGCCGTCCGTGGTCGGCAGGCAGTTCACGGACGCCGAGGCGCAGCTGAAGGGCGTGGGCTTCGCCAACGTCTCCAGGACCGACGTCGACTCCCAGGAGCCCCTGGGCGTTGTAGTCGAGCAGACTCCGGAGGCGAACAGCAAGCAGGCCAAGGACGTCCAGATCGTTCTGAAGGTCTCCAAGGGCCCCGCACAGCCGGAGCAGGTCACCATCCCGGGTGACATCGTCGGCCAGCGATACCAGCAGGCGAAGGCCACGCTCGAAAGCCTGGGCCTCGTGGTCGCCCTCGCCCCGAACTCGTCGGACAAGCCGAACGCCCTGGTGGTGAAGGCCGAACCTGGGGCCAACGCTCAGGTCCCCAAGGGCCAGACCGTAACTCTCACGACTATCGGCGGGGACGGCGGCGGAGACGGCAACATCTTCGGCGGCCCGTCCGGCTCGGCGGACTGACCCGCGGGCCACGGCACCACCATCGGGCCCCGCTCACCTCGAGGTGCGCGGGGCCCTTTGCTGTGCACCCGGTAAGACTGGGCCTCTTCGAGAGGGCCTGTCATCTACCGCGGGTCTGGAGCGCCGGCGCGAGGCTGCAGGTTCCGCGCTGAGGTCCAAGGACGCCGAAGCCCGAAGTCGCAAGGTCTGGTTGCGGCTTCGGGCCCGGTTCGTCCTGGGTGAGCGAGGTCCTCGAAGGACCTCGCTCACCTCAGCGCAACTCCGCCGGCTTCGTCCTGTCCCGGTCGACCTTCTCGGTCCGCACCAGTTCGCCCCACACGATGTAGCGGTACTTCGACGTGTAGACCGGTGTGCACGTGGTCAGCGTGATGTAGCGGCCGGGCTTCTTCACGCCGGACTCCTTCGGCACCGGTGCGATCGCGTCGACGTTGAACTTCGACGTCTCGGGAAGCTCCGCGAAGACCTTGTAGACGTACCAGGTGTCCTTGGTCTCGAAGACGACCGCGTCGCCCTTCTTCACCTTGTCTATGTTGTGGAACTTGGCGCCGTGCCCGTCCCGGTGCGCGGCCAGCGTGAAGTTGCCCTGCTCGTCCGTGGGCAGCGCCGACTTCACCGGGTCCGTGTAGTAGCCGGCGATGCCGTTGTTGAGGGTCTTGGGGTCGGTGCCCTTCTTGACCAGCACCTCGCCGTTCTTCATCGCGGGCACGTGGAGGAAACCGATCCCGTCCCCGGTGTCCAGGGCTCCGGGCCCGCCCGCCCAGCGGTCGCGGATGGTGTTGCCCTGTTTGTCGGCCTCGCGGTCGGCGAGCACGTTGGTCCACCACAGCGAGTAGACGACGAAGAGCCCCAGCACCAGGCCGGCGGTGATCAGCAGTTCACCGAAGACGCTGACGGCCGCCGCGACGGGATGGCGGGTACTGCTGCGTCGCACCGGTGGCGCCGACCCGTCGGCCCGCTCCTCGTGCTCGGTCCTCGCTGCCACCGCATCCGTCCCTGTCGTGATGATGTTCAGCCGACGAGCGCGTCGGGCTTGCCCTTGCTGCGCGGTCGTTCCTCGACCATCTTGCCCCACACGATCATTCGGTACGTACTCGTGAATTCCGGTGTGCACGTCGTCAGCGTGATGTACCTGCCCGGGCCGGTGAAGCCGGACCCCGGAGGCACCTCGCCGATCACCGAGACGTTGGACGGAGACGTCTGGGGAAGGATGCTGAACATCTCGTAGGTGTAGTACGCGTCCTGCGTCTCGACCACGATCGGGTCGCCCGGCTTCAGCTTGTTGATGTAGCGAAACGGTTCGCCATGGGTGTTGCGGTGGCCCGCCACCGCGAAGTTCCCCCGCTTCGCCGACGGCATCGCGGTCTTCAGCTTGCCCTCGCCGTAGTGACCGATCATGCCCCGGTCGAGAACCTTGTCCTTGCTGATGCCCTCGGCGATCGGGGCGACCACGTCCAGCTTCGGGATGTGCATGATGGCAAAGCCCTTGCCGGGCTCGAACGCGCCCGGTGTGCGCTCGCCGTTCGCCCATTCGTCCTGGATCTTGTTCGTCTCCCGGCCGGCGATCTGGTCGGCCCTGATGTTGGTCCACCACAGCTGATAGGTGACGAACAGGAGCATCAGCACACCGAAGGTGATGAACACTTCGCCGACGACCCTGCTGGCGACGACAGCCGGGCTGTCCTTGGCCGCACGAGCCGCGCGCCGGGCCTCCAGCCGCGACATCGGGACGGCCGGCTTCGCCGTACCCCCTTCCGCCGCGGGCACGGGTTCTCCGCGCCGTCTTCCTCGCCCCTTGGCCGCCCTCCGGCGCTCGGCCCGCCCTCCCGTCGCGGGAGGCTCCGCCACTGCCCCGGCCGTCGGCTCGTCGTCCTCGGCCGTCCGCTCCGCGCGCCGGGTATCGACTGTCCGCAGGGCGACGGTCTCGTCGTTCCGAACCGGGGGAACGGGGGCGCGGACCTGTGCGGGCGGCTCGGGATCGGGGATCACGGCCTCGCGCGGGGCGGGAACCGGCTGCGGAGCCGGTTCCCGCGGCCCCTGCCGCCCGTACCAGTGCCGTTGATACCCCTCGGGGTCATGCCGCTCCCTCGGGGGCTGCTGGGGCTGCTGAGACGCCTGCTGGGCCTCTTCCGAGGGCTCCTGCCGAATACCACCGCCCGCCGGAACGCCCTCCGTCCGGAACCAGGGCGACGCGTGCTGCCCCGGGAGCGGGTCGTTCAACGGGTCGGCAAGCCTGTCCACCGCCGCCTCGAACATGCCGTCGCCCTCGTACGCTCCCTGCGTGTACGGGCCTTCCTGCCCGGCATCGGGTTCGGGGCGGAGTGGGGTCACGCGACGGCCTTGCCCACCACCGGGGCGAGCCCCGCCGACCTCGCGACCGCCCCCGCATCGCCGCACTGCTCCAGCCAGTTGGCGAGCATCAGGTGACCGTGTTCCGTCAGCACCGACTCCGGGTGGAACTGCACACCCTCCACCGCCAGTTCGCGGTGACGCAGCCCCATGATGATGCCGTCGGCGGTGCGCGCCGTGACCTCGAGCTCGGGCGGAACGGTCTCCGGTTCCGCGGCGAGCGAGTGGTAGCGCGTCGCGGTGAAGGGCGAGGGCAGCCCGGCGAAGACTCCCTTGCCCTCGTGGATCACGGGAGAGGTCTTGCCGTGCAGCAGCTCAGGCGCGCGGTCCACCACGCCTCCGTACGCGACCGCCATCGACTGCATCCCCAGGCAGACGCCGAAGACCGGAACGCCGCTCCGCGCGCAGTGATGCACCATGTCGATGCAGATGCCAGCCTGTTCCGGCGTGCCGGGGCCGGGAGACAGCAGGACACCGTCGAAGCCGTCCTGTGCGTGCCCCGTGGTCACCTCGTCGTTGCGCACGACCTCGCACTCGGCACCGAGCTGGTAGAGGTACTGGACGAGGTTGAAGACGAAGCTGTCGTAGTTGTCGACGACGAGAATGCGTGCGCTCACTGACCGGTCCCCGCTCCGCCGGTGCTGTCGCCGTCCACCGTCACATCACCGAACGGGAGCAGAGGCTCCGCCCAGGGGAAGACGTACTGGAAGAGCGCGTAGACAGCGGCCAGGACGAGCACGAGCGAGATGAAGCCCCGCACCCATGTGTTGCCCGGCAGATGCCGCCAGATCCAGCCGTACATGCTGTCGCCTCCATTCGGTACGGCACCAGACTAAAGGGCCCGGGCACAGGCGGGGGTCAGCTGTGGAAAGCTTTCGGCTCACTGTCCGTCACAGGCTGTGCGGCGCCGCGTCCGGAGGCACTCGGGGCAGGTGGGGCGGGTGGTCACTCCACAGGCTGTGCGTAGTGGAGATCGATCGTGCCCGAGTAGCCGGGAAGGGTCGTCCGGTCGTGCTCCTCGACCTTCCAGCCCAGGCCGTACGCCTTCACGTACAGCTGGTAGTTCTGGATCGCCGGGGAGTCGTCGAGCGCCTGCCTGAGCTTGTCCTGGTCGCCCACGGCCGTGACCTTGTACGGCGGCGAGTAGACCCTGCCCTGCAGGATCAGCGTGTTGCCGACGCAGCGGACCGCGCTCGTCGAGATCAGCCGCTGGTCCATCACCTGGATACCGCGGGCTCCGCCCTCCCAGAGCGCGTTGACCACAGCCTGCAGGTCCTGCTGGTGAATGACCAGGTCATTGGGTTGCGGCTCGGGGTAGCCGGGGTTGGCCGTGGCGTTCGGCGGGGCGTCGTTCAGGGTGACGCCGATGGCCGCGCCGGTAAGCTTCTTGGTGCCGGCGGCCCGCTCCAGGGCGGCGAGCTCGGCGTCCTGCGCCCTGGTGCTCCCGTCATCACGCTGGGCGAGCGCGTCGATGTCCGCACGCACGGAGGCGGTCGATTCGTCCAGCTCGGCGTTGTGCTCGCTGCGCTGCTGGATGAGGTCGGAGAGCTTCAGCAGCGAGGAGTCCGTGCGGATATCGGTACCCTTGGCCGTGTTTGCACTGGTGACGAAAATCAGTCCTGCCAGGGCGAAAACGGCAGCAGTGAGCCCCCGGGCCGGCCATCGGGACACGCGCCGGACCGGCGATCGAGGAGAGTCGGCAGAATTGCTCAACGTACCCTTATCTCCTTAGGCGCCACGGAAGCACTACGCTAACGGACGCCCCGGGGAGGCAGCATTCCCCCTTGCGCCCCCGGCGCCAGCCACAGATCCCTGCGCGGTCACGCAGCGCATCGACAGGAGAGCCCCTCGTGCCGAAGTCACGTATCCGCAAGAAGGCCGACTTCACGCCTCCCCCGGCGAAGCAGGCAACCAACATAAAGCTGACCAACCGCAGTTGGGTGGCGCCGGTCATGCTGGCGCTCTTCCTGATCGGGTTGGCCTGGATCGTGGTCTTCTACGTCACCGAGGGTGACCTGCCGATCGACGCCCTGGGCAACTGGAACATCGTGGTCGGCTTCGGCTTCATCGCCGGCGGCTTCGGCGTCTCCACCCAGTGGAAGTAGTAGCCCTGCCCTGAAGTTACCCACAGAGTTATCCACAGGTGGGGGAAAAGGTCAGACGATCTGTGGATAACCTCCGTCGAAGTTGACGCCGGTGTGACTGCACACTCTCGCATCGCGGGAGGGTACGCCCCTTGTCCTGACTGGAGAAACCCAGTTCAGTGACAAGGGGCACACCTGTTCCCCACGTCATGCACAAGATCCGGCACACTCTGTGGACAACTCAGCCCCAGACTCAGCACCTGAACACCTGATTCCGCTCAGCTGAGCGCTGCCGTCCTGGCGAGGACGATCCCGACGACCGCCACCAGGACCAGCGCACAGGCTCCGTACTGCACGAGATTCCGGCGTTCACGCGGTGCGTGCACCATGGCGATCGCGATCAGCGTGCCGGCGACCAGTCCGCCGACGTGTGCCTGCCAGGCGATACCGCCCCACGGGTTGAAGGTGAAGATCAGGTTCACCACGAGGAGCGCGATCACCGGCCGCATGTCGTAGTTCAGCCGGCGCATCAGCACGGCAGTGGCACCGAGCAGCCCGAAGATGGCACCGGAAGCCCCGAGCGAACCCTGCGCGGGATCGGAGATCCAGTAGGTGAGCGCGCTGCCCGCAAGGCCGGAGAGCAGGTAGAGGGTGAGGTAGCGGGCGCGGCCGAGCGCTTCTTCCAGCGGCCCGCCGAGCCACCACAGGCCCAGCATGTTGAAGGCGAGGTGCCACACCTCCTGGTGCAGGAACATCGATGTCGCCAGGCGGTACCACTGCCCCTCGGCAACCCCCTCGACGCCGGCCCCCGCGTCGCCCGAATAGGCACGGCCGAACAGCAGGAGATCGTCGACCAGCCAGGACCTGCCGGTGACCCATACGGCGACGAACAGCGCGAGATTGATCCCGAGCAGGATCTTGGTGATCAGCCGGGGGTCCTCCGCGACAGCTCCCCCCGCCAGGGTGCGCGGACGGTTCGCCGCCGGGTGGTGTCCCGTACCTGATCCCTCACGGACGCACTCCGGGCACTGGAAGCCGACCGAGGCGCTGATCATGCACTCGGTACAGATGGGCCGCTCGCACCGTACGCAGCGGATCCCCGTCTCCCTGCCCGGGTGCCGGTAGCACGTGAGTGGGCCCTCCGTGCCCGCTGACGGGTCCTGGCCTTCTGGCGGCTGCTGCTCCATCGGTCATGGCCCCTTCGGTCCTCGTCCGTGGAGGCGGCGCACATGCCACCGCCCCGCTCGCCCGTTATGCAACAGTACGGACAAGCAGGGCGGTTGGTTCCCCACACGGGACCCACGGGTTCCTACGGGATCCCACAAGGTCTCCCGCAGGGTCCCGCAGCGTTTCCGGGTGCCCTCGCGTGGCGGCGGCCGTCGGCGGGCTGTGGTCAGCGGGTCTCGATGACGACCGACTCGATCACCACGTCCTTCAGCGGACGATCGGTGCGCGGGTTGGTCGGAGCCGCCGCGATGGCGTCCACGACCTTCTTGCCGGCCTCGTCCACGACCTCACCGAAGATGGTGTGCTTGCCCGTCAGCCATGCGGTGGGCGACACCGTCAGGAAGAACTGCGAACCGTTGGTACCCGGGCCCGCGTTGGCCATCGCCAGCAGGTAGGACTTGTTGAAGCCGAGGTCCGGGTGGAACTCGTCGCCGAACTCGTACCCCGGGCCGCCCGTGCCGTTGCCCAGCGGGTCGCCGCCCTGAATCATGAATCCGCTGATGACACGGTGGAAAACGGTGCCGTCGTACAGCCTGTCCGTCGACTTCTGACCGGTCGACGGGTTCGTCCACTCGCGCTCGCCCGTGGCGAGCTCGACGAAGTTCTTGACCGTCTTGGGCGCGTGGTTCGGCAGGAGCCGGATCTCGATGTCGCCTTGGCTGGTCTTCAAGGTGGCGTAAAGCTGCTCGGCCACGATCTGCCTTCCGTAAGTCTTCGCTGACGACCACCGATACTCGCACGGAGCACCCCCTCCGCCGCCCGGTCGCCGCCCCGGTAGCCCGCCGCACTCACCTTGTTGCCCGCCTTCCGGGCACCCTTCAAAATCCTCCGGCGGGATAAATGCGGCCAAGTGCGCGACGACGCGACGCGCACTGGCGCGAACCGTGGCATTGTCGTCGGCACGCTCCCCTTGCACCGCATTGACCGAGAGTGCCCCTCATGACCCGGATGCCCGTCCCGCATGGCGCGGACGGCCCCAGCAGGCATGATTTCGAAATGGGTGGATAGGCGGAGTACCTACCCGCCACCAAGGAGGAGGATCCCGTGACCCGCATCGACAGCGTGCGCGCCGCAACCTACTCGGCGAAGGACAGCGCGCAGCACGCCGCGGAAGTGGTGGCGCCCTACGCCGACACGGCCAAGGAACAGGCCGCGCACTACGCGCAGGAGGCTCGCGCACTGCTCGCGCCCAAGATGTCGAAGGCAGCCGCGCAAGCCCGTGTCCAGTACGACGCGTATCTGGCACCACGTATCGAACAGGCGCTGACCCACGTGCCCCCCAAGGTCGACGATGCCGCACACCGCGCGGCCGTCCGGACCCGCAAGGCGGCCCGCAGCGCAGCCGACTACACCGTTCCGCGGGTCGAGCACGCGGTCGCCGTGGCCCAGCCCGTCGCCGAGGAGGCCACGGCCCGCAGCGCCGCCGCGCTCGCAGCGCTGCGCGGCCAGGTGACGGCCAAGGAGATCCAGAAGCTCGTCAGGAAGCGCGAGCGACGGGCCAGGACCGGCCGGGTGGCCAAGGGACTCCTTGTGCTGGGCGCTCTGGCGGGCGGCGCTTTCGCCGCCTGGAAGTGGTGGGACAAGCAGGCCAACCCCGACTGGCTGGTCGAGCCGCCGGTCGCCACCGAGGTTCCTGACGACCGCACCCCGCTGACATCGGTCGACGGCAGCGGCGGGGCGGTACTCGACCCGGAGGTCAGGGCCAAGCAGGACGACGACGAAGCCGGCTCGGAGACTGCGGACGGCACCGACCGCGACGACCGCCGCTGAGTACACGCGCAACACCCGGCGCGAGAGGGGCGCCGAAGACCGTGAGGTCTTCGGCGCCCCTCTGCTAAGTGCGGTGTACGGGTCCCCAAGGCGTGGACGCCTCGATCGGCTGAGGGCTCTCGGCCCCGGGACATCGACAGCACCCAGCCGTACGTCACCGGCGGCGCCGGATTCTTCGGCCCCCCGGTACGAGCCGGGCACTGAGCCGGAGATCACAGCGATCGAAGAACCACGCGGCCGAAGGGCGCCCCACACGCTGTGAATGCCACCGCCTCGTCGGCAGCCATCGGGCACGCAACGCCCCTCGGGCTCCGCCGGCCCCACCGATGAGCACGAAAATGCCCCCCGTCCTGCGTTACCGCAGGTCAGGGGGCATTTGACTGTGGAGCCTAGGAGATTCGAACTCCTGACATCTGCCTTGCAAAGGCAGCGCTCTACCAACTGAGCTAAGGCCCCGGAAAGGGGACAGCACCGGACACTTGCGTGTCACGACGTCCGCCGCAGAACAGAGTACCGGGTGACCCCCTGAATCTTGCAAAAGGATTGGGACTCCCGGTCTGCAACCGCTCTCCGTAAGATGCACGACGAGGTTCGCAGCAGCGAAGCCGCAGCGAAGGGGAGACGCAATGGACGCCGCGCAGCAAGAGGCAACGGCTAGAGCCCGGGAGCTCCAGCGCAGCTGGTACGGAGAGCCGCTGGGGGCGCTCTTCCGCAGGCTGATCGATGATCTGGGCCTGAACCAGGCCCGGCTCGCCGCGGTGCTCGGGCTGTCCGCCCCCATGCTCTCCCAGCTGATGAGCGGCCAGCGGGCCAAGATCGGCAACCCCGCGGTCGTCCAGCGCGTCCAAGCCTTGCAGGAACTCGCCAGTCAGGTCGCCGACGGCAGCGTCAGCGCGGGAGAGGCCACCGACCGGATGGAAGAGATCAAGAAGTCCCAGGGCGGCTCCGTCCTGACCAACACCGGCCAGACCACGACCACCGGAGGGGCACCCACCGTCCGCCGCGTGGTCCGCGAGATCCAGTCGCTGCTGCGGTCCGTCGCCGCGGCCGGCGACATCATCGACGCCGCGGACTCCCTCGCCCCGACCCACCCCGAACTGGCAGAGTTCCTCAGGGTGTACGGAGCAGGGCGCACCGCCGACGCGGTCGCGCACTACGAAGGCCACCAGAGCTAGACAGACCCTGAGGCCCGGGGAGCAGGGTCCCGCTCGACGGGGCCCTGGCATGATCCCGACGGCCCGGGACACAGCCGAAACCGGAACGGGGAGCGGGCGCAGGACAATGGGTGAGGTCTTCGCTGGTCGGTACGAACTGATCGATCCGATCGGACGTGGTGGGGTCGGCGCCGTCTGGCGCGCCTGGGACCACCGGCGCCGCAGGTATGTGGCGGCCAAGGTCCTGCAGCAGAGCGACGCGCACACGCTGCTGCGCTTCGTCCGTGAGCAGGCACTGCGGATCGAGCACCCTCATGTCCTCGCCCCCGCGAGCTGGGCCGCCGACGACGACAAGGTCCTGTTCACCATGGACCTGGTCAGCGGCGGATCGCTGGCCCATGTCATCGGCGACTACGGCCCGCTGCCCCCGCGCTTCGTCTGCCTCCTCCTCGACCAGTTGCTGTCCGGGCTGTCGACGGTGCATGCCGAGGGCGTCGTGCACCGCGACATCAAGCCGGCCAACATCCTGATGGAGGCCACCGGAACCGGTCGGCCGCATCTGCGGCTCTCCGACTTCGGTATCTCCATGCGCAAGGGCGAGCCGCGCCTGACCGAGACCAACTATGTGGTCGGCACGCCTGGTTACTTCGCGCCGGAACAGATGATGGGAGCAGAGCCCGACTTCCCCGCGGACCTGTTCGCCGTCGGTCTGGTCGCGCTCTACCTGCTGCAGGGGCAGAAGCCCGACGCCCAGGCGCTCATCGAGCACTTCGCCGCACACGGCACCCCAGGCGCGCCCCAGGGCATCCCCGAGCCCTTGTGGCAGGTCCTGGCCGGTCTGCTGCAGCCCGATCCCCAGGCCCGCTTCCGGACCGCCACGGGTGCCCGCAAGGCCCTGGCTGCGGCGGTCGAGATGCTGCCGGAGAACGACACGGACAACGAGCCGGTGGAAGTCTTCGACCAGATCGGCCCCCTGCCGACCGGATTCGGCCCCGACGGGCCCGTCAACGGCTCCCAGCGCGCCCAGGCCCCCGCAAACGGCCTCCGGACGCCCGCGCAGGGCCCCACGGGCGGGCAGCAGATGCCTCATCAGGCACAGCAGGCCCCCGTACAGCAGCCCTACGCCCAGCCGCACGCCTCGATGTCGGAGACGGGCAGCTTCCACCTCGCCCCGCCCCCTCAGCAGGCGCAGCCGAACACACCCCCCACCCCGTTCCCGGCGCACGCGGCCTCCCCTTCCTCCGCTTCCGCACCGGACTTCGCCCAGGCCCCGACAGCAGCGGTGCAGCACGATTCATTTCCTACTCGTGCATACACCGCCCAGCACCCTCAGGTTCCGCACCCGGGCACGGCAGTTGTCCCGCCCGCCCCCGCCACCGGGCACCCCGTTCACGGGAACGTCCCGCACGCTCCCCGAACGCGCCCGGGACCGCCCCCGAAGGTGGCGGTCCCGGTGCTGCTCGTCGCTCTGATCTGTTTCGCGGTGGGCATCTGGGCGCTGACCCAGACCTGACGGTCGGGCCCGCCCGAGCGCCTACCAGGCTCGGGGCGGTCCGCCGAACGGCGGCTGCCCGCCCGCAACCGGCGGCACAGCGGCCGGTTCGGCTCGGCGCCTGGCCATCAGCGTCCACGCCCCGAGCCCGAGCACCAGCACGGAGCCCGTGCCGATCCCCGCCGCGGCCACCATCTTCATGGTGTCGCTCTCGCGGGCCTGGGGCGCGCTCTGCCCGGTCTCGGCCATGTCCTTGTCCTCTTCGGTGACGCCGAAGATCCCTGCGTCCCCCTTGTAGGGCGTCGGACCGGCCTCGTCACGCACGTTGATCCTGAGCGTCAGTCCGATCCCCTTGTCCCCGTAGTACTCGGCCGCCTCCGGGGTGAGCGTCACCGACAGGTAGTACCAGCCCGCGAACCGCATGGCTGCGACCTTCGAACTCGAGGCGTAGCGATTCTCGTACGCGACGGCCGGCAGGGGGTCCAGAGCACCCGAGACGGGCACCCCGGAGTAGGACAGCGTCGCGTCGTCGACATGGCCGCGCGCCGGATTGTCCAGCGACAGCGCCAAGGCGTTGCCGAGGTACTCGGTCGAGGCGTTGTTGTTGCTGAGCGAGGCCGAGGCGAAGATCCGCTGACCCCAGTCGACCGGTACACGGTAGAAGCGGGTCTGTCCGGGCTTGATGCTGTCCACCCACTCGCCGGACGTCACACTGGTGGCGTCGTAGTAGCTGCTGCCACCGGCCCGCTCCTGCTTCCCGGCGGGTGGAGCGGGCGAGGCTGACGACCAGTTCTCCGGCGCCTCGGTCGGCAGCGAGCCGGCGTCCTTCAGCGCCGGCTCCGCGTCGTACCGCAGCTCCAGGTCCCACTCGTCCGAGGCGGATGTCGCCTTGCTCTCACGCTCGATCAGCACGTTGTAGGTGCCGGCCGCGCTGCACGGGTCGTCGCTGTCCTCCACGGTCCGATGGGCGTAGGCGGCAATCGGACGCGGGAACTCCGCCGATTCGAAGATCGCGTCCTCGGAACTGCACCGGGTGTCGTCGAGATTCCTGATGCTGACCGTGATGCCGTCCCCGTAGGCGACCTTGCCGGCCTTCCTCGGCACGACGACCGCGGAGACGTACGCGTTGGTCTTCGTGTCGAGTTCGAGGCGGTAGTAGAGCTTCTGGCCCCGCTGAATCGAACTCCTGTAGACCGAACCCGGCTTCAGTTCCGCCGCCTCGGCGTTCGTCTCCGTGCCCTTGACCGTTGCTGCCGCAGGGTCGAAGGCGTACGAGCCGGGACCGTCGGCTGCGTGTGCCTGTCCCGGCAGCACCACCGCGGCGCACACAGCCGCGATCGATGCCAGGATCACCCGGCCCCTGTTGCGCTGCCTGTTCACGCACTTCCCCTTGTCGTCCGCCGGCCCGGCCTGCGACGACTGCGCACGAAGACGAGCCCCGCGATCAGAGCGACCACGGCACCCGCCCCTGCAGCGGTCGCGATGCCGGTCCATCCTGCCCCGCCCGAACCACTGCTGTCTGCGGCCACAGTCGATTTGCCGCCATCGTCCGCCTTCGTGTCACCGGTCTCCCTCGTCGACACGGGGGCTCCGTGCTGGGGGCCCGCGAGCGCGTCACCGAGGACCGTCACGCGCAGCACCACGCCGATCCTGGGGTTGTCGGCGATCTGCGCGGCCTTCGCCCCCAGGGTCACCGCGACGTAGAAGTCGCCTCCGGCGTGTACCGGCTGGACCGCGGACCGGGACTCGTAGCGGTTGGTCCAGGCGACCGGGACCGACCCCATCCTGATCGCGGCGGGCCTCCCGTTGTACATCGCCGTGGAGCTGAACTCACCACTGCCGCCGACCGGGAACCTGGCCGGAGTGAACAGCTGCGTCCCGCCGTAGGAGTACGTGGAGGAACCGCCCTCCACGGTCGGCTCGTTCGCGAACTCCACGTCGTGGCGCACCTGCTGGCCCCAGCCGGCCGGAACCTTGTACCAAAGGGTCTGCGAAGACAGGATCCGGTCCCGCCACACCCCCTGGCCGAGCTCCCTGGCGTCGTTGAATCCGCTTCCTCCACGGACCTCACGCGGATCCCCCGAGGGCAGTGCGGCCTCCCTCCCGCCGTCCCCGTACTCCGGCCGGGACTGGGCCGGGGTGACCCCGTCGGCCGGTGGTGCCTCCACCCCGTACAGCAGCTCCAGGGGCCAACGGGCGGCATCTGATCCCTTCCTGCTCTGCCGTGCGACCACCAGCCAGTAGCGGCCCGCGTCGTCGCGGCTGCGGCTGCCGCCCTCGGAACGGATCCGGGAGACAGCCGAGGTCAGGGGAGTCGCCCCTCCTTCTGGAAGAAGTGCGCGGTGTTCGTCCCGCAGAGGGAGTCGTCTGCGCCGCGGGCGACGCCGGTAGTCAAGGCGTCGAAGCTGTCGACGGCCGCACCGGGCCGGGGAACGGCGGTCACCGAGAAATCGGCCGTGGACACCGCGTCGAGGTCGACCGCGTAGTACCGCTTCTCGCCCGGTCCGCTGGTGTCCAGATACTGCCCCGGAGCGATCGCAGGGGCCTTGTCCGCGGTCGTCGCTCCTTCGACCCGCTCACCCTTCAACCGATAGCCGTCCGAGGAGAGCTGCGCCGAGCGCTGCAGTTGCCTGGCGAGCGCCTCGGCATCGGGTGCGTCGTAGTAGCGCCCGTTGCCCGCCTCCGCGATGCACTCGAGCTGCTTGCGGGCCGTCCCCTTCACCTGGAAGCCCACCGTGTCGACCCGCAGCCCGACCCCCTCCTTGCCGAGCTGTTCGGCGACCTCGCACGGCTGAGGCGTTCCGCAGTTGTCCTCACCGTCGGAGACCAGGAGGATCGTGCGCGTCCCGACGGCACCGTTCCGGGGTTCGGGCAGGTCCTCCGCGGCCTTCTGCAGGGAAAGCCCGATGGGGGTGTCCCCTCTGGGCCGCACACCTGCCACGGCGCTCTTCATGGCGGCCCTGTCGAGCTTCTGCACCGGTCGTACGAGGCGGGTGTCGGTACAGCCCCGGGGCCGGTCTGCGCCGTACACCCGAAGGCGGCCGGATAGCCGTCGGGCAGCGCATCGACGACTGTGCCCACGGCCGCACGGGCGCTCTCCATCCGGGTCCTGCCCGTGCCGTCGTCGTCGCCCATGGAGCCGGAGGAGTCGAGCACCATCACCAGGCTGCTCGAGCCGTTCTGAGCGTCCGAGGCGCCCGGCCCTGCGGGTACGGAAGCCGCGGCGGGCAGTCCGCCCGCCGCGAGTGCGAGCAGCACCCCGTAAGGCCAGTGCCCCTGCCGTAGCCGTACGGCGACGGGTTCCCGCCCTCGTCCGTGTCCCATGGAAGCCCCCTCGACCTGATATCCACCTGAAACCCCGGTTGCTTTGCTCTCGCAACCTATTGATTTGCTTAGGTGAATTCACGTGCACAGGTGTCACGGTCCCGCAACAGCGGGGTCCGGACAGCAAGGAGCCCCGGTCGCTCAGCGACCGGGGCCCACAGCAGGCTGTTCCGTCTCACACACCCGAACCTGCGGGCACGGAGTCGGTCGCCTCCGTCCACAGATCCTGCTCGGCGCGATCCGCCTGGATCTGGCGGTACACGAGGAGCCCGCCGATGGCAGCCAGTGCGACCAGGAGAAGCTTCTTCACCGCGCGACCTCGTCTTTCCTTGACGTAAGGGACTTCTGCCGCCCGACTATACACACCGGCCGATACCGATCGGTGACCTCCCTGGAACCCAACCGCCGCACCGTTCCCGGCACTCGCCCGGGGATCTTCCCGGCCGCTCACCACCCCCGGAACCAACATCTACGGACCGGTTGAACCATAAGAGTGGTGTTCATCAGAAGATCGGCGCAGCGGGGGCGTCGGTCCAGGGATTCGGCAGCCACATCCACATCATCAGGAAGGTAAGCAAACCGGACCACCTGAAAGCGAGGGGCCATGAGCACCTTCAGGGTCAAGAGCATCTGGACCGCCTTCATCACCGCCTTCTTCGCACTCCTCGCCTCGCTGGGCCTCGCCACAGCGCAGGCCACGGCGGCGCAGGCCGAAGCCGCGGAGCCCACGACCACGACCCAGAAGCACACGGGTGCGACCGCGGCAACCGCGACCACCCCGTCGGTGCGATGGACCCTTCCGCGTGACAGGGCGCTGCCACCCACGATGAAGCAGCGCATCCGCGCCGAGGCCCACGGTTCCTCACCGGCCACCCGCCAGCTGTCCTCGGACACCACGGAAGCCGCGCACGCAACCAACAGCACCCGCTCCACCCACGGCGGCACACCTGCCGGGGACTCGTCCCCGCTACCGCCCTGAGAGCGCCTCAGACGACACACAGGGCCCCTGGTCCGGTTCACACCGGACGGGGGCCTTTCCCGTGCGCGCGCCCCTGAGCGGCGCCCGTCCGCACGTACACACCCAGGACAGGCACTCCCCGCCCGAACCCCCCGCAGCCACCTGAACCCGGCAGCAACGACCCACCAGGAGCCGCACCCCCCTGAGCAACGACCGCAGGGGCCGGCAGAACACACCCCCGGAGCCCGGTCCGAGAACAGCGGCCCTCCATGGAAGACCGGAACCCGGAAGACGTCCGATCCGGCCGGGCAACGGAAACGCAGAAGGCCCCCGGTCCGTGAGGACCGGGGGCCTTCTTGCCTGTGGGGCTAACAGGATTTGAACCTGTGGCCTCATCCTTATCAGGGATGCGCTCTAACCAACTGAGCTATAGCCCCGCCGCGCTGTGCGCTGACTTCTGAAGATTAGCGCACGTCGGGGCCAGTCCCAAAATCGATACCCGGCGCCCTACTCGTCCTCGGCCAGAGTGAGCTCCACACCACCCACGAAGCCGGCCGACAAGTTGTAGATGAAGGCACCCAGCGTCGCCAGCGCAGTGGCCAGCACCACATCGATCACCGCGATGACCGAGGTGAAGACGAGGACGCGCGGCAGCGACAGGAACGACTGCAGATCGAAGCCGTTGCTCTCGTTCGAGCCGGTGGCTTCACTGATCGTGCCGCCCACGGTGGAGAAGACGCCCATGGCGTCCATCACCATCCACAGGACCGCCGACGCCACCACCGTGCAGATCCCCAGCGCGATGGACAGCAGGAAGCTGACTTTCATCACCGACCACGGATCGGCCTTGGCCACCCGCAGGCGCGCCTTACGGGTACGCGGAGTGGTCCGAGCCCCGGTCCGGGGCCGACGCGTCGCCTGTACGCCGCCCACGCCCTGCGCTCCGCCCTGTGTGCCGCCACCCTGCGTACCGCCCGCGGGGGACGGGTACGCCTGCGGCGGGTGATAGGGCCCCGCCCGGCCCGGTGCGGGCTCGCGCTCACCGGGCAACGGCCCGGTCGCGTACCCCTCGTACTGGGGCTGAGGTCCCCGAGTGTCCGTCACTGTTCCCCCTTGGGAGTCCGTGGCAGGGCCACGGGCACCGCTCGCTCCAGCTCCGGAAGAGGCCGAACCGGCGCCCGTGGCTCCACTCACGCTCTACTCCTCGTGCTCCCCGGCCGAGGGCTCCGTGCCCTCGACAGTGCCCTCAACCACGCTCTCGGCATGGGCCTCGACCGTGTTGCCTTCAGCCTCATCGGTCCCGTCGACCTCTTCGGCCTCACGACCGGCCTCGGCGTTGCGCGCGATACCGACGACGGCATCGCGCTTGCCCAGATTGATCAGTTGGACGCCCATGGTGTCACGGCCCGTCTCCCTGACTTCATTGACTCGCGTACGAATCACACCACCGCCGAGCGTGATGGCGAGGATCTCGTCCGTCTCCTCCACCACCAGCGCCCCGACGAGCGATCCCCGGTCCTCCACGATCTTGGCGGCCTTGATACCAAGACCACCACGGCCCTGGACGCGGTACTCGTCGACAGCGGTCCGCTTCGCGTAACCACCATCGGTCGCAGTGAACACGAACGTACCGGGCCGGACAACATTCATCGAGAGCAGTTCGTCGCCTGCGCGGAAACTCATGCCCTTGACACCCGAAGTGGCACGGCCCATCGGGCGCAGCGCATCGTCCGTCGCAGTGAACCTGATCGACTGGGCCTTCCTGCTGATGAGCAGCAGATCGTCCTCGGCCGACACCAGCTCCGCACCGATCAGCTCATCGTCCGCACCGCTCTCCGTCTCACGGAGGTTGATGGCGATGACACCACCGGAACGCGGCGAGTCGTAGTCCTTCAGCGACGTCTTCTTCACCAGGCCGCCCTTCGTGGCCAGGATCAGATAGGGCGCCGCCTCGTAGTCACGGATCGCCAGGATCTGCGCGATCTGCTCGTCCGGCTGGAACGCCAGCAGGTTCGCCACGTGCTGACCACGCGCGTCCCGCCCGGCATCCGGCAGCTCGTACGCCTTCGCCCGGTACACCCGGCCCTTGTTCGTGAAGAACAGCAGCCAGTGGTGCGTCGTCGACACGAAGAAGTGGTCGACGATGTCGTCTTCCTTGAGCTTCGTCCCGCGCACACCCTTGCCGCCGCGCTTCTGCGAACGGTAGTCGTCCGTCTTCGTGCGCTTCACATAGCCGCCGCGGGAGATCGTGACGACGATGTCCTCCTCGGCGATCAGGTCCTCGATGGACATGTCACCGTCGAAGGGCACCAGCTTGGAACGCCGGTCGTCGCCGAACTTCTCGACGATCGCCGCCAGCTCCTCGCTGACGATCTGACGCTGCCGCTCGGGCGACACCAGGATCGCGTTGTACTCGTTGATCTTCGCCTGGAGCTCGTCGTGCTCGGCGGTGATCTTCTGGTGCTCCAGCGCGGCCAGCCGGCGCAGCTGCATCTCCAGGATCGCGTTCGCCTGGATCTCGTCGATCTCCAGCAGGCCCATCAGGCCCTCGCGCGCGATCTCCACCGTGTTGCTGCGCCGGATGAGTGCGATGACCTCGTCGATCGCGTCCAGCGCCTTGAGCAGACCGCGCAGGATGTGCGCCCGCTCCTCCGCCTTGCGCAGGCGGAACTTCGTACGCCGGACGATGACCTCGATCTGGTGCGTCACCCAGTGCCGGATGAACGCGTCGATCGACAGGGTGCGGGGCACGCCGTCGACGAGCGCCAGCATGTTCGCACCGAAGTTCGTCTGCAGATCGGTGTGCTTGTACAGGTTGTTCAGCACGACCTTGGCGACCGCGTCACGCTTCAGCACGACCACCAGACGCTGGCCGGTGCGCGAGGACGTCTCGTCACGGACGTCCGCGATGCCTCCGACCTTGCCGTCCTTCACCAGGTCGGCGATCTTCTGTGCGAGGTTGTCGGGGTTGGTCTGGTACGGAAGCTCCGTGACCACCAGGCACTGACGGCCCTGGATCTCCTCGACCGCCACGACCGCACGCATCGTGATGGAGCCACGGCCCGTGCGGTACGCGTCCTCGATGCCCTTGCGGCCCACGACGAGCGCGCCCGTCGGGAAGTCCGGGCCCTTGATGCGCTCGAGCAGCGCGTCCAGGAGCTCCTCGTGCGAAGCCTCCGGGTGCTCCAGGTACCACTGCGCACCGGCCGCGACCTCGCGGAGGTTGTGCGGCGGGATGTTGGTGGCCATACCGACCGCGATGCCCGCCGAACCGTTGATCAGCAGGTTCGGGAAGCGCGCCGGGAGAACCACCGGCTCCTGGTTGCGGCCGTCGTAGTTGTCCTTGAAATCGACGGTCTCCTCGTCGATGTCCCGGACCATCTCCATGGACAGCGGCATCATCTTGCACTCGGTGTACCGCATCGCCGCGGCCGGGTCGTTGCCCGGAGAACCGAAGTTGCCGTTGGAGTCCACGAGCGGCATGCGCATCGACCAGTGCTGCGCCAGTCGCACGAGCGCGTCGTAGATCGAGGAGTCGCCGTGCGGGTGGTACGTACCCATGACGTCACCGACGACACGGGCGCACTTGTAGAAGCCCTTCTCGGGCCGGTAGCCACCGTCGTACATCGCGTACAGCACCCGGCGGTGGACGGGCTTCAGACCGTCCCTCACGTCGGGCAGCGCACGCGACACGATGACGGACATCGCGTAGTCGAGGTAGGAGCGCTGCATCTCCGTCTCGAGCCCCACGGGCTCGACACGCATGCCCACGCCCGCGACCGCGGGTACCTCTTCAGGTGTCACAGGGGTGTTCTCGTCGGCCATTGCTGGTCAAAGTCCTTTCGAGCTGCGGCTTGCTTGTACGGCCGACTCAGATGTCGAGGAAGCGGACGTCCTTGGCGTTGCGCTGGATGAACGAGCGCCGCGCCTCGACGTCCTCACCCATCAGCACCGAGAACAGGTCGTCGGCCTGCGCCGCGTCGTCCAGCGTGACCTGGCCGAGCACCCGGTGGTCCTGGTCCATCGTCGTGATGCGCAGCTCCTCGGCGTTCATCTCGCCGAGGCCCTTGAAGCGCTGGATCGAGTCTTCCTTGATCCGCTTGCCGTTCTGCTTGCCGAGCTCCACCAGAGCGTCACGCTCACGGTCGGAGTACGCGTACTCGAAGTCGTCCCGGCCCCACTTGATCTTGTAGAGCGGCGGACGGGAGAGGTACACGTGCCCGGACTCGACCAGCGGCCGCATGAACCGGAACAGGAAGGTCAGCAGCAGGGTGTTGATGTGCTGGCCGTCGACGTCGGCGTCCGCCATCAGAATGATCTTGTGATAGCGGAGCTTCTCGATGTCGAAGTCCTCGTGGACCCCGGTACCGAAGGCCGAGATCAGCGCCTGGACCTCGGTGTTCTGCAGGATCTTGTCGATCCTGGCCTTCTCGACGTTCAGGATCTTGCCTCGGATGGGCAGGATCGCCTGGTACATCGGGTTACGGCCCGACTTCGCCGAGCCGCCGGCGGAGTCACCCTCGACGATGAAGATCTCGCACTTGGTGGGGTCGTTCGACTGGCAGTCGCTCAGCTTGCCCGGCAGCGAGGCGCTCTCCAGCAGCCCCTTACGGCGGGTCAGGTCGCGCGCCTTGCGAGCCGCGACGCGCGCCGTCGACGCCGCGATGCCCTTGCGGATGATGTCCGCGGCCTCGTTCGGATTCCGGTCGAACCAGTCCGTCAGCTGCTCGTGGACGACCTTCTGCACGAAGGTCTTGGCCTCCGTGTTGCCCAGCTTGGTCTTCGTCTGGCCCTCGAACTGCGGCTCTCCGAGCTTCACCGAGATGATCGCGGTCAGACCCTCGCGGACGTCCTCACCCGTGAGGTTGTCGTCCTTCTCGCGCAACAGCTTCTTGTCGCGCGCGTACCGGTTGACCAGAGAGGTCAGCGCCGCACGGAAGCCCTCCTCGTGCGTACCGCCCTCGTGCGTGTGGATCGCGTTGGCGAAGGAGTAGACCCCCTCCGTGTACTGCGTGTTCCACTGCATCGCGATCTCGGCCGAGAGGAGTCGCTCCTTGTCCTCGGCCTCGATGTCGATCACCGACTGGTGAATGACGTCGCCCTTGCGGGAGTTCAGGTACTTCACGAAATCGACGATGCCGTTTTCGTAGTGGTACGTGACCGAGCGGGCGACGTCCTCCTCGGCGGGCTCGACCGCGTCCGCGCTGTCCGCGCCCGCCGTCGCCTTCGCCGACTCACGCTCGTCGGTGAGTTTGAGGGTGAGGCCCTTGTTGAGGAACGCCATCTCCTGGAAGCGGCGCGAGAGGGTCTCGAAGCTGTACTCGGTGGTCTCGAAGATGTCCCCGTCGGCCCAGAAGGTGACCGACGTGCCGCACTCCTCGGTGGCCTCGTGCTTGGCCAGCGGGGCGGTCGGGACACCGAGCTTGTAGTCCTGGGTCCAGCGGAAGCCGTCCGTCCGGACCTCGACGGCGACCCGCGTGGACAGGGCGTTGACGACGGAGACGCCGACGCCGTGCAGACCGCCGGAGACGGCGTAACCGCCGCCGCCGAACTTGCCGCCCGCGTGCAGGACGGTCAGCACGACCTCGACGGCCGGCTTCCCTTCGGACGGCACGATGCCGACCGGGATGCCTCGGCCGTTGTCGATCACGCGCACCCCGCCGTCCGCGAGGATCGTGACATCGATGGTGTCCGCGTGCCCGGCCATCGCTTCGTCGACCGAGTTGTCGACGACCTCTTGCACGAGGTGGTGGAGACCGCGCTCACCGGTTGAACCGATGTACATACCAGGTCGCTTGCGGACCGCGTCCAGGCCCTCGAGGACCGTGATCGCGCTGGCGTCGTACGAGGCGGTGACCTCGCCGTGCGCACCGGCTGTGGACGGGTTGTTCTCGTTGGGGTTGCCGGAATCGGCCACGAAGCGCCCTTTCTGGCACAGCACAGGCCGTTCTCCGGACAGGCGGGAGCGGCTGCGTCGTTCGGCTTGTATCGACGACTCCCGCACGGAAGCGGGATTGTCCACCAGTCTACCGGTAGCGCCGACATGAATGGGGGTTTGCCGGTACCTGAGTCCGCATGTGCCGCCCTGAATGAGCGCCCGCCGACTCCCCATATTCAGGAAGGGGCTCTGAGAGGCTCACGCGGGCATTGAGCGCTTCGGCCTGTCAACCTCCCACTACGGTGAGGGACGCCTCACACTCGCCGCCCGGGGCGAATCACCGCACAACCGTTCATTCAGGTGGACAAGGACAACCCACGCAACGGCACCGAAGAGGGCGGTCCGCCCCTCGCGAAACCCCGGCGTCGGCCGTGACCGGAGGAACCCGGAGCAGGAAAATGCCTGCTCAGCCGTACGTGTCCCCCGGGCCCGTGCTCCCTGGTGCCCGCAGCGGACCGAATTTGCGCTGCGGACCACCAGGCCCCAGCACCTTGATCATTCTCACCGTGCCATGGCCCAGATCCGTGTTCAGCCTGGCCACCAGCTGCGGCGCCAGCAGCCGTAGCTGCGTCGCCCACGCCGTCGAATCGCACTGCACCGTCAGCACCCGCTCGGCCGGATCCTCGTCGTACCGCAGCGGAACACAGTGATTGGCCAGATCGTCACCCACGATCTGCGTCCACCGCCCCATCACACCGCCCACAGCCGCAGGAGTCTCCCAGCCCCGCTCAGTGATCAACCGGTTGATCGCAGACCCCAGAGCCAACGGATCACGGCCGTCGGACCGTGCGCCCGACCTCAGCCCACCACCACGCCTGGCCTGCTTCTTCTGCTGCGCCGCATCACCGCGGGCGCGGGCCTGCTCCTTCGCCGCACGCAGCGCCACCCGTGCCAGATCGACACCCGACACCTCGGGCTGCTTCGCCGCCGCACCGCTCACCGGATCCGGCAACGCCCGCCCGCCGTTCTCTGCCCGGCCGCTCACAGCCGCTCCACCTCACCCGCGGACACCGCGTACCGGGCACCCGCCAGCACACCCGGGACGTCGTCGTCGACCGCCGCCGTGACCAGCACCTGCTCGCCCGGGGCCACCAGTTCCGCCAGGCGTTCACGACGCCGCGCGTCGAGCTCGGCGAACACGTCGTCCAGCACGAGCACCGGCTCATTGCCCTCGGAGCGCAGCAGGTCGTACGAGGCCAGCCGCAGCGCCAGCGCGTACGACCAGGACTCCCCGTGGCTCGCATACCCCTTCGCCGGCATCCCGCGCAGCCCCAGCACCAGGTCGTCACGATGCGGACCGACCAGCGTCACGCCTCGCTCGATCTCCTGCTTGCGGGCCTGGACGAGCGCCGCCATCACCTGCTCGTACAACTGCTCACGGGTGCGCGCGGGCTCCACGTCGGCACCGACCGAGCTGCGGTACTCCAGGGTCACCGGACCACCGCCGGGCGCCACGTCCGCGTACGCCTTGTCCGCGAGCGGCTGCAGCGTCGCGATCAGGTCCAGGCGCTGGGCAAGCAACTCGGCCCCGACCTGGCCCAGATGCTGGTCCCACACGTCCAGCGTGGACAGATCCATCGACCGGCCACCGTGCCTGCGGGCCATCGCCGCGGACTTCAGCAGGGTGTTGCGCTGCTTCAGCACGCGCTCGTAGTCGGACCGGACACCCGCCATGCGCGGCGAACGCGCCGTGATCAGCTCGTCCAAGAAGCGCCGACGCTCACCCGGGTCGCCCTTCACCAGGGCCAGATCCTCGGGAGCGAACAGCACGGTCCGCACTATCCCCAGCACGTCACGGGGCCTGACCTGCGACGACCGGTTGATGCGGGCGCGATTCGCACGGCCCGGATTGAGCTCGAGCTCAATCAGCTGTGACCGCTCGCCCTGAGTGACCGCGGCCCGGACGACGGCACGCTCCGCACCCATCCGCACCAGGGGGGCATCGGACGACACCCGATGGCTACCGAGCGTCGAGAGATAGCCGACGGCCTCCACCAGATTGGTCTTGCCCTGACCGTTGGCCCCCACGAACGCGGTGACGCCCGGGTCGAGAGGAACCTCGACCCGGGCGTACGAGCGGAAGTCGGCCAGCGAGAGATGCGTGACGTGCATGGTCGCCGACCTTTCCGACTTCGTGCTCTGTGTTCTGCCGTGCTGCGTACTACTACTTCTTGTTCTCGACCGCGTGCCCGCCGAACTGGTTGCGCAGCGCGGCGATCATCTTCATCTGCGGGGAGTCGTCCTGCCGCGAGGCGAACCGGGCGAACAGGGACGCCGTGATCGCGGGCAGCGGCACCGCGTTGTCGATGGCGGCCTCTACCGTCCACCGGCCCTCACCGGAGTCGGCGGCGAAACCACGGAGCTTGTCGAGGTGCTCGTCGTCGTCCAGTGCGTTGACCGCCAGGTCGAGCAGCCAGGAACGGATGACCGTGCCCTCCTGCCAGGAGCGGAAGACCTCACGCACGTCCGTGACGGAGTCGACCTTCTCCAGCAGCTCCCAGCCCTCGGCATAGGCCTGCATCATGGCGTACTCGATGCCGTTGTGAACCATCTTCGCGAAGTGGCCGGCACCGACCTTGCCCGCGTGGACGGAGCCGAAGTCGCCCTCGGGCTTGAGCGCGTCGAAGACCGGCTGGACCTTCGCCACGTTCTCGGCGTCGCCGCCGTACATCAGGGCGTAGCCGTTCTCGAGGCCCCAGACGCCACCGGAGACACCGCAGTCGACGAAGCCGATGCCCTTGATTCCCAGCTCCACGGCGTGCTTCTCGTCATCGGTCCAGCGGGAGTTTCCGCCGTCCACGACGATGTCGCCCGGGGACAGCAGCTCGGCCAGCTCATCGATGGTGGACTGGGTCGCGGCACCCGCCGGAACCATCACCCACACGACGCGCGGACCCTTGAGCTTGC
This sequence comes from Streptomyces sp. NBC_00887, assembly GCF_045207585.1. NCBI lineage: Bacteria > Bacillati > Actinomycetota > Actinomycetes > Kitasatosporales > Streptomycetaceae > Streptomyces > Streptomyces sp. NBC_00887. The sequence continues at coordinate 5,881,300 of NZ_CP108788.1, read as the reverse complement.
CCACAAGCTCTTCGAGGCTGTGGACATCGGCGACGTCCGGGTTGCGGTCGTAACCGATGACGGTGTGGCCTGCGCGGCGGATGCGCTCGCGCATGTTGCCGCCCATCTTGCCGAGGCCGACGAGACCGAGCTCCATCAGAGATTCCTTAAGCGTTGTGCCGATTCGTACCCGGGACCGAGCCTACGCCCGGCCTGGGAGCAGCGCGGAGGGCCTGCTCGGCGCTGAGCGTGCCCTCCGGAAGCTGCCGTGACAGGAACGATCGCCGGATCAGCCGGAGAGGCGGACCGGCATGATCAGGTACTTGTACGCGTCGTCCGCCTCGGCATCGACGGCGGGGCGGCCGCTGAGCAGGGCGGGCTTGGTGGACGTCGTGAAGGAGAGCTGGGCGACCGGGGAGTCGATCGCGCTGAGCCCGTCCAGCAGGAACGTCGGGTTGAAGGCGATCGAGATGTCGTCACCCTCGAGCACGGCGTCGACGCGCTCCACAGCCTGTGCGTCGTCGCTGGAACCCGCCTCCAGGATCAGCACACCCTGCTCGAAGCTGAGCCGCACCGGAGTGTTCCGCTCGGCGACGAGGGCCACACGCTTGACGGCCTCCACGAACGGGGCGGTCTCGATGACCGCGACCGAGTTGAACTCGGTGGGGAAGAGAGTCCGGTACTTCGGCAGGTCGCCCTCGAGGAGCCGCGTCGTCGTGCGACGGCCCGCGCCCTCGAAACCGATGAGGCCTTCACCGGCACCCGAGCTCGACAGCGCCAGCGTCACCGTGTCGCCGCTGGTCAGCGCCTTGGCGGTGTCCAGGAGCGTCTTCGCGGGCACCAGGGCGACGGCAGAGGCGTCCGGGTTCTCCGGCTTCCACAGGAACTCACGGACCGCGAAGCGGTAGCGGTCGGTCGAGGCGAGGGTGACGGTGTCGCCCTCGATCTCGATCCGGACGCCCGTGAGGACGGGCAGCGTGTCGTCACGGCCGGCAGCGATGGCGACCTGGGCCGCCGCCGAGGCGAAGACCTCACCCGGGACGGTGCCGGTCGCGGTCGGCATCTGCGGCAGTGCCGGGTACTCCTCCACAGGCAGGGTGTGGAGGGTGAATCGCGAGGACCCGCACGCCACGGTGGCCCGCACACCGTCGGTGGAAATCTCCACCGGCCGGTTCGGAAGGGCGCGGCAGATGTCGGCGAGGAGCCGGCCGGAGACGAGCACCGTGCCTTCCTCCTCGATCTCGGCGTCCACCGAGACCTTGGCCGAGACCTCGTAGTCGAAGCTCGAGAAGCTGAGGGCGCCGTCACCGGCCTTCAGCAGAAGGCCCGCAAGAACGGGCGCCGGCGGACGGGCCGGGAGGCTGCGGGCCACCCAGGCCACCGCCTCCGCGAGTACATCGCGCTCCACCCGGATCTTCACCGGAACCGCCTCCTGCTGTTGCTCGCTCGCCCTGCTGGCCTTCGTCGTCTGATTCGGGGTCTCCCTGCCGAAGGGCTGAGGGGAGGACGCCGGGGTCCAGTCTGACGTACGGCACCGACACTCGTTGCTGCTCGGGGTCAAGTCGCGACAAGCGGTCCTCGGAGCTCCCGGCCCAAGTTGTGCACAGGCCCCACTTCGAAGCGGATTCCTGGCTAACTCTGAGTGGCAGTAGTAGTAGGGCCTGTGGAAACCGTGGATAACGTCGTTTCCGCAGGTCAGTGCCCATTTTTTGTCCACCGACCCTGTGGGCGGCACCGGTGGACAACTTGGGGTTTCTGTGGACACCCGAAAGTTCTGCACACCCGATGCACAGGTGGGGGCGACTTCTCCCCAGGGCTGTCCCCAGCTTTACCCAGGTTCCCCACAGCCCAACCGAGGTCCTTGGTGTGACGCCTTTCACTCTCGGCAGTGAAAGCGGGTGTTGGGTTGCCGAACAGTGGACAGGGGTGTGGAGAAGCTGGGGACAACATGGCCCAGCCTGTGGGCCGACGGTGGACAACATCATCGGTCCCCTGTGGACGAAAAATCTGTCCACAGGCTGTGGATCATCGTTGAACACAAATCCCCAGGCATGTGACCTGGCCTGATGGAGTATCGGCAGCGCGCCCTGTGGATGCAATCTGGACAACTTCACAGTCCCCAGGCTGTGGATGCCCATTTCCTCATCGACCTGTGGAGAAGGGCCTGTTCGCGGACCGTATTCGAACACGCGGAGCGCTTCGTGAGGGTGCGGCCCGGCTCGGAGCGGGGTGCGCGCGGGCCCGGCGGACGTCCGGGAGGGCCTCCGCGGAGGCATTTCTGTCCCTTCCGACGGTCTCAGGGAGGCGTTTCGCAGCCTTCTGGCGAGCTCTGCGGTCCGGCTCCGAAAGCCCCTGTCGGTCAGGCGCCCTCGTACGGCAGCCGCGGTCCCGCTTCCGGACATGACGAAAGGCGCCCCGCGAGGACTCCTTGTGGTCCTTGCGGGGCGCCCCGGGATCGCTGCGGCGGGCCGGGCTCGTCAGCCGTTCTTGATGCGGTTGGTGAGCTCGGTGACCTGGTTGTAGATGGAACGCCGCTCCGCCATGAGCGCGCGGATCTTCCGGTCGGCGTGCATCACCGTCGTGTGGTCGCGTCCGCCGAACTGGGCGCCGATCTTGGGCAGCGAGAGGTCCGTCAGCTCGCGGCACAGATACATGGCGATCTGGCGCGCCGTCACCAGCACGCGACTGCGGGAGGATCCGCAGAGATCCTCCACCGTGAGACCGAAGTAGTCGGCGGTGGCCGCCATGATGGCCGGAGCGGTGATCTCGGGCGCCGAGTCCTCGCCGCCCGGGATGAGGTCCTTGAGGACGATCTCGGTCAGGCCGAGATCCACCGGCTGCCGGTTGAGGCTGGCGAAGGCGGTCACACGGATCAGCGCCCCCTCGAGCTCGCGAATGTTGCGCGAGATGCGGGAAGCGATGAACTCGAGGACCTCCGGGGGTGCGTTGAGCTGCTCCTGGACCGCCTTCTTGCGGAGGATCGCGATACGCGTCTCCAGTTCGGGCGGCTGCACGTCGGTGGTGAGGCCCCACTCGAAGCGGTTGCGCAGCCGGTCCTCGAGCGTCACCAGCTGCTTCGGCGGCCGGTCCGAGGACAGCACGATCTGCTTGTTGGCGTTGTGGAGCGTATTGAAGGTGTGGAAGAACTCCTCCTGGGTCGACTCCTTGCTCGCCAGGAACTGGATGTCGTCGACCAGAAGGATGTCCACGTCGCGGTACCGCTTGCGGAACGTGTCGCCCTTTCCGTCGCGGATCGAGTTGATGAACTCGTTGGTGAACTCCTCGGAGCTCACGTACCGCACCCGGGTACCCGGGTAGAGGCTCCGCGCGTAGTGCCCGATGGCATGGAGCAGGTGGGTCTTGCCGAGCCCCGACTCCCCGTAGATGAAGAGGGGGTTGTACGCCTTCGCCGGGGCCTCGGCCACGGCTACCGCCGCCGCGTGCGCGAAGCGGTTGGAAGCGCCGATGACGAAGGTGTCGAAGAGGTACTTGGGATTCAGCCTGGCGTGCGGCTCACCGGGACCGGGTGCGGGTGCGGGCTGGGCACCCATGGGGCCGGGGCCGCCGCCACCGGTACGTCCGGGGCCGGGTCCGCCCTGACGGTGCTGGGGCTGCTGGTCCTGAAGATCATGGCGGTCGCGCGCGTCCCGCTGCTGTTCGTAACCCTGACGCTCGGGCGGCTGCGGCCGGTAGTCGTGCTGAGGCTGCTGGGGCCGGGGGCTCGCGTACGGATCGCGGTCCTGGTACCCGCCGTGCCGGGGCTGCTGCCAGGAGAGGTCCTCCTGGGAGCGGGGCCAGGCGCCGGGTTCCGGGCGCTGCTGCTGGTAGTCCGGGTACGCGGGACGGGCTGTCGGCATGCCGTCGTCGGAGGGACGGTGGCCGTAGTTGTCGTACCCGTCGTTGTGCGAGGGGTCGTCGCGCTGTGGCCCTTGGTAGCGGTGGGACTGCTGGCCTTGGTGCGACTGGTGCATCGGGGGTGCGGGCGGGCCGGAGGGTTCGGCCGCGGAATCGTCGACGGTGATGGCGATCCGGATCGGCCGGCCGCACTCACGGGTGAGCGTCTCGCTGATGAGCGGCGCGAGCCGGCCCTCCAGGACGCGCTTGCCCCATTCGTTGGGTACGGCCAGCAGTGCGGTGTCGGCGACGAGTGCCAGCGGCTGGCAGCGCTCGATCCACTGCTTGTCCTTCGGCTCGATGCCCTGCTGGCCCTCCCCGAGGAGTTGTTCCAGCACTCGTGGCCACACTGCGGCAAGATCGGCAGGTACGTCAGCCACAAGGCACGCTCTCTCGCATGTCCCACGAATGTGTGGTTCTCGGGACGGGATGGGTCGGGTCGGGTGAGGCCCGGCAGGTGGGAAGGAAAGGAACCGGAGTTCAGCCACGGTAGTCAGGGCGACCCGCACGGTTCAAGTTGTTGTCCACAGGCTGTGTATAGACAAGGGGTGCCGCGGAGCCGGTTTGACCGGATGGCGTAGCCGCGCGTACCGTGACCAGGTCGAGTTGTCGATGGCTGCTGCCGCCTGCCTCCGATGGGCAAAGATCACGATCTGTGATTGTGAAGCGGTGCACTAAGGCGTTTACGCGAGTTCCTCGTGGGCGCACGGTGACAGCCAGGCGATGTCCCGCCAACACACGAATCATTTCTGGAGCCCCCGAGTGAGCAAGCGCACCTTCCAGCCGAACAACCGTCGTCGCGCCAAGACCCACGGCTTCCGGCTTCGCATGCGTACCCGTGCCGGCCGCGCGATTCTCGCGAACCGCCGTGGCAAGGGTCGCACCAACCTGTCCGCCTGATCGCGGCCAGGTCATGACGTGCTGCCTACCGAGAATCGGCTGAGGCGGCGCGAGGACTTCGCGACCGCGGTACGCCGAGGACGTCGGGCCGGACGCCCGCTACTCGTCGTACATCTACGCAGCGGTGCCACGGACCCGCACGTGACTGGGGAGAGTGCTTCCCCGCCGCGTGCGGGTTTCGTTGTCAGCAAAGCCGTGGGTGGAGCGGTCGTGCGCACCGCGGTGAAGCGGAGGCTTCGCCATCTGGTCCGCGATCGGCTGGCTCAGCTGCCCCCCGGTAGCCTTGTTGTCGTACGAGCGCTGCCCGGATCGGGTGACGCCGACCATGCACAGCTGGCCCGAGACCTGGACGCCGCTCTGGAGCGGCTGCTGGGAGGGGGCGCGCGATGAAGTACCCGCTGCTGGCTCTCATCAAGTTGTATCAGTGGACGATCAGCCCACTCCTCGGGCCTGTCTGCCGCTACTACCCGTCGTGTTCCCACTATGGATATACGGCGATCGACCGGCACGGTGCGATCAAGGGGATCGCGCTGACGGCATGGCGCATCCTCCGTTGCAATCCGTGGTCACCCGGCGGCGTGGATCACGTACCGCCACGCAAACGTCCGCGTTGGCACGAACTGCTGCGCAGCCATGTGCGTGGTGGCAAGGGCGGGGACTCCGCCGCCGATGTGCCTTCCGGGGGGTCGGTCTCCGAACCCCTGAGCCCGGCCACAGAGACCTCGCCCAAAGCTCAAGGAGCCTGATTAGTGGACACGATTGCCAGTCTGTTCAGCTTTATCACCACACCTGTTTCGTGGGTCATCGTCCAGTTCCACAAGTTGTACGGGGCGCTCTTCGGAGACGACACGGGCTGGGCCTGGGGCCTGTCCATCGTGTCTCTGGTGGTTCTGATCCGGATCTGTCTGATCCCGCTTTTTGTTAAGCAGATCAAGTCGACCCGGAACATGCAGGTGCTCCAGCCGAAGATGAAGGCGATCCAGGAGCGCTACAAGAACGACAAGCAGCGTCAGTCCGAAGAGATGATGAAGCTGTACAAGGAGACGGGTACCAACCCGCTCTCCTCGTGCTTGCCCATCCTGGCGCAGTCGCCGTTCTTCTTCGCCCTTTACCACGTGCTGTCGTCCATCGCCTCGGGCAAGACGATCGGTGTCATCAACCAGCCGCTGCTGGACAGTGCCCGGCAGGCACACATCTTCGGCGCTCCGCTGGCTTCGACGTTCACCGACAGCGCGTCGGAGGTCGCGGCGCTCGGCGCCTCGCTGACCGATGTACGGGTCGTCACCGCAATCATGATCGTGATGATGTCGGCGTCGCAGTTCTTCACGCAGCGCCAGCTGATGACGAAGAACGTCGACCTGACGGTGAAGACCCCGTACATGCAGCAGCAGAAGATGCTGATGTACATCTTCCCGCTGATCTTCGCCGTCATGGGTATCAACTTCCCCGTCGGTGTCCTCGTGTACTGGCTGACCACCAACGTCTGGACCATGGGTCAGCAGATGTACGTGATCAACCAGAACCCGACGCCGGGCAGCAAGGCGCAGGACCAGTACCTGGGCCGTCTGCTGAAGAACGTGACCGCTCATGGTCAGGTGCGCGGCAGGACGAGGCGCAACACCGTGAAGCGGATCGTCGTCAAGGGTCCTGACCGCAACGACATCGAGCGCAAGTTCATCACCGGTCTGGCGAAGCTGGGTCTCGCGGCTCAGGAGGACGGGACGGTGACGAAGAGCGAAACCGCCGTTGCCGAAGCCGAGGGCGGGGCCGCGGCGAAGCGGCAGCAGCCCAAGCGGCAGACGAAGGCGAAGCGCCAGACTGCTGCCACGCATCCGGGTGCGGCCAAGGACTCCGGTTCCGACGAGCCGGAACCCAAGACGTCGCTCGAGAAGCAGGACGACAAGCCGAAGCCGGCGGGCAAGCCCGCGTCCGGCTCCTCACGCCAAGCCAAGTCCGGACAGCGCAAGGGCCCGCAGCGGCCCAAGCACCCGTCCAAGAAGTAAGAAGGAGTCCATCCGTGACGGAAGGCACCACCACCACGGCCGCTGAGGGCAGCGACACTCTGACCCGCCTGGAGCAGGAAGGGGAGATCGCGGCCGACTATCTCGAAGGTCTGCTCGACATCGCCGACCTCGACGGCGACATCGACATGGATGTCGAGGCGGACCGGGCTGCGGTTTCGATCATCAGCGACTCGGCGCGCGAACTGCAGAAGCTTGTGGGCCGCGACGGTGAGGTGCTGGAGGCGCTTCAGGAGCTGACGCGCCTGGCTGTTCACCGGGAGACCGGTGACCGTAGCCGTCTGATGCTGGACATTGCCGGCTTCCGTGCCAAGAAGCGGGAAGTTCTTGCCGCTCTGGGTGCCAAGGCCGCAGATGAGGTCAAGAGCTCCGGTGAACCGGTGAAACTGGATCCGATGACGCCCTTCGAGCGCAAGGTCGTGCACGACGCGATCGCGGCCGCAGGTCTGCGCAGTGAGTCCGAGGGCGAGGAGCCGCAGCGCTTCGTCGTCGTACTCCCTGCCTGAGGGATCCTTGTACTGTCGGCCCCGTCTGTTCGCAGGCGGGGCCGATCTTTGTCAGCCTGATAGTCAGCCACCCACAGTGCGATAGTGCGGTACGGAAGGACGGTCCCCGTGACGGAGGCAGCAGAACTCCCTCAGGCGCCCATGGAGGCGCAGGCGGTATTCGGTGAGTTCCTCCCAGAGGCTGTCCGGTACGCGGAGCTGCTTGCGGACGCGGGGGTCAAGCGGGGTCTGATCGGGCCTCGCGAGGTTCCGCGTCTGTGGGAGCGCCACCTGCTGAACTGCGCGGTGCTCTCCGAGGTGGTTCCGGAGGGCGTCACGGTGTGCGACGTGGGGTCCGGGGCGGGGCTTCCCGGCATTCCGCTGGCTCTGGTGCGCCCTGATCTGAAGATCACGTTGCTCGAGCCGCTTCTGAGGCGGACCAACTTCCTTCAGGAGGTCGTCGAGCTGCTGCGCCTGGATCATGTGACGGTCGTCCGCGGCCGGGCCGAGGAAGTGCTCGGGACGCTGCAGCCTGTACATGTGGTGACCGCCCGAGCTGTGGCTCCCCTGGACCGCCTTGCCGGCTGGGGTGTGCCCCTGCTGCGTCCCTACGGGGAGATGCTGGCGCTCAAGGGAGGCACGGCCGAGGAGGAGATCCAGGGGGCTCGTGCTGCCCTGAGCAAGCTCGGCGTGGTGGAGACCGAGGTGTTGTATGCCGGTGAAGGCGTCGTTGATCCGTTGTCCACGGTGGTGCGTGTGGTCGTCGGGGAGAGCCCGGGCGGTGTGAGGTTCGCCGCAAAGCGGGCCAAGGCGGCGAGGGCGGGCAGGGTGCGTCGACGCCGCTGAACCGCGTCGGGACCATTGCCGCGACGGGCGGTTTAGGTCGGTTTTTGGCATGTGGGCTATTTATTGGTGATGCTCCGCGAAAGCAGTGATATGCGATTGCTGCGGAGTGTCGGGAGTCCGCTGCTGCGCTGCGCAGGCATCGTGTTTCACGTGAAACGTCGCTCTCTGCTGCAGGGAATTATCGACCGCGGTCGTGCGGCTGCCACACCGCGCGACCGCAAGCCCGTACGGGCTACCGAGTTGTCCACAGAAGTGGATTCATCCACAGAACAGTCGGCCTCGCTGGTTCACGACCCCGAAAGCATGGCAGGCTCTGTTCATTGCGAGCCTGAAGTCGAGGAGAGTGAATCCTTGCGGTCCGACGCCAACATCGCGGGACCGATGACCGATCCGGTCCCCGGTCCCCGAACCGAGTCCGCGGGGGATGGTGTTTCACGTGAAACACTGCCGCCCATGGACGACACACCCATCGGTCGTGCAGCCCAGCTGGCGGTCGAGGCCCTCGGCCGCGCCGGCGAGGGTCTGCCCCGCCCTGACCAGACGCGCGTCATGGTGGTTGCCAACCAGAAGGGCGGAGTGGGTAAGACGACCTCGACGGTCAACCTTGCTGCTTCGCTCGCGCTCCATGGCGCCCGTGTCCTGGTGGTGGACCTCGACCCGCAGGGCAATGCCTCCACGGCTCTGGGGATCGACCATCACGCCGAAGTTCCCTCCATCTATGACGTCCTGGTGGAGAGCATGCCGCTCTCCGAAGTGGTTCAGCCCGTCCCGGACGTCGAAGGTCTCTTCTGTGCCCCGGCCACCATCGATCTCGCCGGTGCGGAGATCGAGCTGGTGTCACTGGTGGCACGGGAGAGTCGACTGCAGCGGGCGATCCAGGCGTACGAGCAGCCGTTGGACTACATCCTCATCGACTGCCCGCCTTCGCTCGGGCTGCTGACGGTCAACGCGCTCGTTGCCGGAGCCGAGGTGCTCATTCCCATTCAGTGCGAGTACTACGCGCTGGAGGGCCTCGGGCAGTTGCTGCGAAATGTTGACCTCGTACGGGGGCACCTCAACCCGGATCTTCATGTGTCGACGATCCTGCTGACCATGTACGACGGCAGGACCAGGCTTGCCTCGCAGGTGGCGGAGGAGGTCCGTAGCCACTTCGGTAAGGAGGTGCTGCGGACGAGCATTCCGCGTTCGGTTCGCATCTCGGAAGCTCCGAGTTACGGGCAGACCGTGCTGACCTATGATCCGGGATCCAGTGGGTCCCTTTCCTATCTCGAGGCTGCCCGAGAGATCGCCTTGAGGGGCGTGGGGATGCATTACGAGGCCGAGCATGCCCATACGGGCAGCCAGAACAGCCAGCAGAGCAATTCGGAGGGCATGCGGTGAGTGAGCGTCGTAGAGGGTTGGGGCGTGGGCTCGGTGCTCTGATCCCCGCAGCTCCGCAGGAGAAGCAGGTGGCGTCTCCCGGGGGTGGGGCGGGTCAGGGAGGTGCGCTCCCGGTGATGACGGCCGAGCGGGGGGTGGCCGCGGCGAAGGTGACTGCGCTGCCTTCTGGCCCGATGGTGCCGGAGCCGAGTGGTCCGGTTTCGGAAGGGGAGACTGTTCCGGGGTCCGCTGCGTCTGCCGGTGCGTACTTCGCCGAAGTTCCTCTGGACTCGATCACGCCGAACCCGAGGCAGCCTCGTGAGGTATTCGACGAGGACGCTCTGGCCGAGCTGGTGACCTCCATCAAGGAGGTCGGTCTCCTGCAGCCCGTCGTCGTGCGTGCGGTGGCGGACGGCCGGTACGAGCTCATCATGGGCGAGCGTCGGTGGAGGGCCTGCGGTGAGGCGGGTCTGGAACGGATCCCGGCGATCGTCCGGGCCACCGACGACGAGAAGCTGCTCCTCGACGCGCTCCTGGAGAACCTTCACCGGGCTCAGCTGAACCCTTTGGAGGAGGCAGCGGCGTACGACCAGCTGCTGAAGGACTTCAAGTGCACGCACGACCAGCTCGCGGACCGGATCGGGCGGTCACGTCCGCAGGTGTCCAACACCCTGCGTCTGCTCCGTCTCTCGCCCCCGGTCCAGCGCCGGGTGGCCGCAGGTGTCATCTCGGCCGGGCATGCGCGGGCGCTTCTCTCGGTGGACGACTCCGATGAGCAGGACCGGTTGGCTCACCGGATCGTGGCTGAAGGGCTGTCGGTTCGTGCGGTCGAGGAGATCGTGAATCTCCTTGGTTCCGAGCCCACGAGTTCTGCCAAGCCGAAGGGGCCTCGTGCCGGCACGCGGCTCTCGCCGGCACTCACCGATCTGGCGTCGCGGCTCTCGGACCGTTTCGAGACGCGAGTGAAGGTCGACCTGGGCCAGAAGAAGGGGAAGATCGTCGTCGAGTTTGCCTCGATGGAGGATCTGGACCGCATTCTCGGCAGTCTCGCTCCTGGTGAGGGACGTGTGCTGGATCGGAATCTCTCCGAAGAGCCGGCAGAGAACGACGAGGGCTGAGTCCTGAAGAAGGCTTGAGGGGCAGTCTGTTTTCCGGAAGTTCTCGGAACCCAGACCGCCCCTTTGCTCGCTCTCGGTATCCGCATCACGTCTGGGTGGATACGATTCGTTCTGGTATGGCGTATCCACCGTGATCCACCTCAGAGGAGGCGGGGGCAGTGCGATCAGTGAATCGCAGCCACCTGGTGACAGTCGGGTTGGGGCTTGGTGCTGTCGGAGGGTTTGTCGGCAGCCTCTTCCAAGAACGGAGTGCGCTGGCAGCCGCACGTGATGCGGCGGGCGAAGAAAGTGAGGGACCGCCTTCATGGGGCGTCGGCTTGTACCGCTCACACTGGACAACCTTCCGGATCTCCCCAGGCGTTGCCGCTCGTGTGTCTTCTGGGAACTTGATCCGGTCAGCGGGGAAGCTGCGGTAAAGGCGGGAAAGCCTGAACTGGAAAAGGAAGCCTGGATCTCCGCCGTGCTGCTCGAGTGGGGTTCCTGCGGGCGGGTCGTCTACGTGGACGAAGTGCCGGTCGGCTTCGTTCTCTATGCGCCCCCTGCGTATGTCCCGGGGTCGATGGCGTTTCCGACCAGCCCTGTCTCCCCTGACGCGGCACAGCTCATGACTGCGTTGATCATGCCGGAATTCCAGGGCCAAGGGCTGGGTCGGGTCATGGTCCAGACGGTTGCCAAGGATCTGCTGCGACGGGGCTTCAAAGCGATCGAGGCCTTCGGCGATGCCCGCTGGAAGGAGCCCGCTTGTGTGCTGCCGGCGGAACACCTGCTCGCTGTCGGCTTCAAGACGGTGCGACCTCATCCGACGCATCCGCGGCTGAGGCTGGAGCTGCGTACGACGCTCTCCTGGAAGGAGGACGTCGAGTTGGCGCTGGACAGATTGCTGGGGGCGGTTCAGAAGGAGCCGGCTCTACGGCCGCTGTAACCGTGGTCGACTTCGGTCGGCAAGGGTGATGATCCCCGACGGATGTCGTGGAGTATGCAGAACGGGCCCACCCCGAAGGGTGGGCCCGTTTCACGTGAAACAAGTGCGGGTCGTTGGTACTACTCGCCGATGAAGCTTTCGAGGTCGCGAAGGATCGCGGCCTTCGGCTTGGCGCCGACGATGGTCTTGGCGACCTCGCCGCCCTGATAGACGTTGAGCGTCGGGATGGACATCACGCCGTACTTCGCTGCGGTGGCGGGGTTCTCGTCGATGTTGAGTTTGACGATCTCGATCTGGTCGCCGTGCTCAGCTGCGATGGCCTCCAGCGAAGGGGCGATCTGGCGGCACGGGCCGCACCAGGCAGCCCAGAAGTCCACCAGTACAGGCTTCTCGTTCTTCAGGACGTCTTCGTCGAAGGAGTCGTCGGTCACGTTCTTCAGGGCGCCGGCCACGGCGGCCTCCTTAACTTCGCGGGGTGTGGGGGTGAGGTGAGGCGTCGGTCAGACTGCGGGGGTCTTCTCCGGCTCGGCGAGCTTCTCGTCGGCCAGGGCCGAGAGGAAGCGCTCGGCGTCGAGAGCGGCGGCGCAGCCGGTCCCAGCGGCAGTGATGGCCTGTCGGTAGGTGTGGTCGACGACATCTCCCGCGCCGAAGACACCGGACAGGTTGGTGCGCGTGGAGGGTGCTTCGACCTTGAGGTAGCCCTCGTCGTCGAGGTCGAGCTGGCCCTTGAAGAGTTCCGTGCGCGGGTCATGGCCGACCGCGATGAACAGGCCGGTCACCGGGAGCTCGGACGTTTCGCCGGTCTTGGTGTTGCGCAGGGTCAGACCGGAGAGCTTCTGCTCGCCGTGAACCGTGGCGACCTCGCTGTCCCAGGCGAACTTGATCTTCGGGTCGGCGAAGGCGCGCTCCTGCATGGCCTTGGAGGCACGGAGGGTGTCGCGACGGTGAACGATCGTGACGGACTTCGCGAACCTGGAGAGGAAGGTCGCCTCCTCCATCGCGGTGTCGCCACCGCCGACCACGGCGATGTCCTGGTCCTTGAAGAAGAAGCCGTCGCAGGTGGCACACCAGGAGACGCCACGTCCGGAAAGCGCGTCCTCGTTGGGCAGACCGAGCTTGCGGTGCTGGGATCCTGTGGTGACGATGACTGCCTTGGCGCGGTGGACCGTGCCCGCGGTGTCGGTGACCGTCTTGACGTCGCCGGAGAGGTCGACGGAGATTACATCGTCGGGGATCAGCTCAGCGCCGAAGCGTTCGGCCTGGGCGCGCATGTTGTCCATGAGCTCGGGGCCCATGATGCCGTCCTGGAAGCCCGGGAAGTTCTCCACGTCGGTGGTGTTCATGAGTGCTCCGCCCGCAGTGACGGCACCCTCGAACACCAGCGGCTTCAGCGACGCGCGAGCGGTATACAGGGCGGCGGTGTAACCAGCCGGCCCAGAGCCGATGATGATCACATTACGGACGTCGCTCACGGGTTTCTTCCTCGTCTCTGCAGACTGCCACTGCCTACTGGGGTCGGTTCCACGACTCTCACCCCACCCAACGGATCCTACGGGGCATGCATTCCCGCTATGCCGGAGCAACTCCCGCCACGGCGCTCAGGGGCGTGCGTAGGAGTGAGTGAGCAGCAGCCGACCCTTTGAGGCAGGAGCGGTCCCGACGCACGCTGCGTCGACCACATAGGCCTGTACACGGCTCGAGTCGGTCGCGTGGGGCAGGACGACGAGAAACGCCGCCGTGCCCTGGTAGCTGCCCTGCTCCACCGCCAGCGCCGCGGCGTTACGGCCGGTGCCCCGCTGTACGCAGGCGGGAACGTCGACGACGGGCGTGCGCAGTGGATTCCTGGGCGTCCCGGTGTCGGGGGACATGTTCTGCGGGGATGACTTGGTGTCGACGGATGGCTTGGTCTCGCCGGTCTCTGCGGTCTTCGATCCATCCGCTTCGCTGAGAAGCTGGTGGACCTGGCCTTCGAGCGTGTCCATGGAGAAGTTCCGCCCGCTGTCCTCGGCGGCGCTGGATGCCCTGTCGGCGGAGTTCTGGGCCGGTTGGACCGACTGCAACAGGAAGGCGCCCATGCCGACGACTGCGGCTCCGAAGGCGGTTCCGAGAATGACCGTGCGGCGACGGCGACGCGCCGGACGCCGACCGGGGCCGGTGGCACCCCGGGGACGGCCTGACGGGCGGTCCACGACGGTGGGCTCCGCAGGCTGCTCGTATGTTTCACGTGAAACAGGACCGGTAGCTCCGGAAGACGCATCGGCTTGCGCGAGGCTTTCGGAGGCCAACGCCGCATCGATCCGGGCCGCAACGTCCTCGGGCATCTGCTGGTCGACGGGCAGGGTTCCGAGCAGCGAGCGGATCTCTTCCAGCGAGGCGTGGATGTCGCCGCACTGCGGGCACGCGTCGATGTGACGGCGGACATCTGCCGCGCGGGAGGGGGAGAGGAGCCCTTCGGTGAGGTCGGAAATCTCTTCGACGTCCGGGTGCTGAGCTGCTTCGGCTGTGGATGTCATGCGTGCCCACCTCCGCCCTTCACCGCGGCGGGATCGCTTGATCCCGCATCTCTTGGTCCCGACGCAGGTGGGACGGATGTCCCCTGCGTCCGGTTCCTTTCCATGACGTCGTCCCCGCTGTTGCTGCGTAGATGGGTGAGGAGAGGGAGCAGTCTTGCTCGTCCCCGCGCGCAGCGGCTCTTCACGGTGCCGGTCGGTACGTCGAGGATGCGAGCGGCCTCGGCGACGGGATAGGCCTGCATATCAACGAGCACGAGCGCCGCCCGTTGTTCTGTGGGGAGAGTGGACAGCGCTGCCAGGAGTTCGCGGTGAAGGTCCTGCCTTTCGGCTGGAGCTTCGGCAGATTCGTGCGGTTCCAGAAGCTGATCGAGCCGCTCCGCGTCATCGACCGGCGCCGTCTTGCGCGAGGCGGCCTTGCGCGCACGGTCGAGGCAAGCGTTCACGGTGATCCGGTGGAGCCAGGTCGTGACGGCCGACTGGCCGCGAAAGGTGTGGGCGGCCCGGAATGCGGAGATGAGGGCGTCCTGTACCGCGTCAGCAGCTTCCTCGCGGTCGCCGAGCGTGCGGAGCGCCACGGCCCAGAGCCGGTCACGGTGTCGTCGCACGAGCTCACCGAAGGCGTACGGTTCGCCTGCGACATGCTGCGCCAGGAGATCCTGGTCGCTGGTGTCGGCGAATCTGGCGTCGTTCAACGGTGAGCCCCCTCCCCTGATGCCGTCAGCTGGTGATCTTGATATCCGAGACCTTGCCCCTGTAGCGGCCGTCGTCACCCAGCGGCAGTTTGGTCAGCCAGACCAGAACGTACCGCGCCTGCACCGGCTTGTCGGGCTTGAGGGACACCTTTGTTCCGGATCCCTTCGCGGCCTCGGTGAAGCCACCGGGCAGCTGAGGAACGGACGATCCGTCTGCCGTTCTCAACTCGACCGAGGTGCTGCCACCGAGGAAGGACACGTCGACGGTTCCGACCTGCTGGACCTTACCCAGGTCGAGAACGACTCCGACACCCTCCTTCAGTTTCCCGAAGTCGGCGGTGTAGTAGCCGTCCGTGGACCAGTACGAGCCAGTGTCCTTGTCGTGGACGTTTCTTATGGTTGCGGGCTTCTCGGAGCCGTCCCCGCCGAGCGGATCGTAGTCCTGGGCGCCGGCGATGGTGACCGGCTTGCTGAGCTCGACGGTGTTGTTGTCGTCGCCCTCGTTCTCGGTGGTCTGTGTGTTGGCGGGCTCGTCGGAGTCCTTGCCTCGGTCGAGGACGGTTTCGGCCAGCTGCCAGCTTCCGAGGCCCAGTGCGGCGATGAGCAGCGCGGACACGGCCCATTTGAGCGCCTTGCCGGTACGACTCTGCAGCGGGGGTGGCGGCGCAGCGATGACGGGCTGCGTGACCTGGTTCGGATGCGCCGACGGGCGCCCGTACGTGCCTTGCTGGTAGGTGGTCCGCTGGTACTCGGGCGGCCCGGTGAATACGGGCTCCGGGGGAAGGATGCGCGGCATGGCCGCAACAGCCTTGGCGAGCTCGTCCGGTGTGGTGCACGGCTGTTCCTGGCGTGAGGCCGTGGCGCCGTCGTTGGCGAGCGCGCGCATGGCGAGCTCCGAGAGGCCGCGATGGACGCCGGCCCGTACCTGGTCCGGGGGAATCAGCCCCACGCCCTTGGGAAGCCCCGAGAGACCATAGGCATCGCTCTCGTAGGGCCAGCGGCGGGTCAGCGCGGCATAGAGCAGTGCGCCGATGGCCTCCGTGTCCGTGCGCAGCGGTTGGTCGGCGGAGATGCCTCGCAGGGCCGCGTTCACAGCGAGGCCACGGATCCGGTACTGCCCGGTCGAGCTGCGCAGCACCGCACCCGGGGTGAGCCGCAGGTGCGCGAGCCCTTCCCGGTGGGCGGCGGCCATGGCCTGGGAGACCTGGCTCACGAGTTGGTACGCGTCGTGGGCTTCCAGAGGTCCTGAAGCGAGCAGTGCCGTGAGTTCGGTGGCGTCAGGGAGCCACTCATGGACGACGTAGACGAGGTCGTCCTCTTCCACGGCGTCCAGGACCTGCACGAAGCGCGGGTCTCCCAGCAGCGCCGAGGAGCGGGCGGCAGCCAGCACCGAGCGTGCGCGGGGATGGTCGGCGGGGAGCAGATGGACGCCCACCGCGCGGCGAAGTTTCTCGTCGACGGCCCGCCAGCTGCTGAATCCGTCCAGACGGGTGACGCACTCTTCGAGCCGATAGCGCTTGGCGAGCTTGTGACCGCTGTGCAGATCGGGCGTCGCCGGAACGGTATCCGCTTTCTCCTGCCCGCCGTCCGCGCTCTTCGGGCCAGCGCCCGCCGTGTCCTCGGCTTGTTCCGTCCCGTCGGTCGTGGCCTCGTCCGCCTTGGCGGCCAGCGGCTCGTCGCCGCCGTTGTCGGCCACGTCGACAGCAGCCGTGCTACGTTCCGCCACCGTCGTTCCTGCCTCCCCATTCGTTGCGCGATGCCAGCCAGCACTGCACAGTCCCGCCAATTGTGCCCACACTCCGGCGCTATGCACGACACGCGGTGTCCGGCGATGGTTGTGCGGATCAGAGCCCTCTTTAGCGCCCGAGCCGTCCCCGGACCATGCCGACCATGCCGTTGAGCTCTTCAATGCGCATCTTTTTCGCAGCGACGAAGAAAATGCCCAGCAGGACGACGCTGCCGCAGACCAGGGCCACCACGGAGCCGCCGGCGCCGTCCCCGAGAGCCCCCAGAAGGGCGAAGCCCACTCCGCCGCCGACGATGGCCGCAGGGATCGCGGCCAGGCACAGACGGGCGTAGGTGCGCACGATGCGGGCGCCGTCGAGATCTCCTCCGAGCCGGTTGCGCAGTCGTCGCCAGGCGATGCCGACGCCGACGGCGTAAGCCAGGCCGTAGGAGGCGGCCATGCCGACGACTGCCCATTGGGCAGGAAGGACTACGTAGCAGAGGGCGGAAGCCGCGGCGTTGACCGCCGCGACGATGACCGTGTTGTAGAAAGGCGTGCGGGTGTCCTCGTACGCGTAGAAGCCGCGCAGTACGACGTACTGCACGGAGTACGGGATGAGTCCGAGGGCGAACGCCATCAGGATGAAGCCCATGGACCGCGCAGCCTCGGTGCCGCTGGATGCGTACAGCAGGGTGCACATGGGCAGACCGAGCGCGAGGAACGTGAAGGCGACGGGCACGATCGCTACGGCCGAGTTGCGCAGCCCCTGGGAGATGTCGTCGCGGACGGCCCCGGGATCGTTGTCATGGGCGGCGCGAGAGATACGCGGCAGCAGAGCGGCCATGACCGAGACGGTGATGATCGCCTGCGGCATGCCCCAGATGAGCTGGGCATTGGAGTAGGCGAGGAAGCCCGTGCCGTCCTTGTCGGCGAGGTTGCCCGCCGCAGTTGCCAGCTGGGTGACGACCAGAACGCCGGCCTGATTGGCCAGCACGAACAGGACGGTCCACTTGGCGAGCTTGATCGTTTTTCCGAGCCCGTGCCCCTTCCAGTCGAAGCGGGGGCGGAAGCGGAAGCCTGCCTCGCGGAGGTACGGAATCATGGCCAGGGCCTGGACGACGAGGCCGAGCAGCGTTCCGATGCCCAGCAGCCGGACGCCCTCCGGCGGGATCGTCTCGACGCCCATCAGGGATTCGCCGGACGTGCCGTAGACCCAGATGAAGAGGCCGAAGGTGAAGATCATGACGATGTTGTTGAGGACCGGGGTCCACATCATCGCGCCGAACTTGCCCCGGGCGTTGAGGATCTGGCCCATGACCACATGGACACCCATGAAGAAGATGGTCGGCAGGCAGTAGCGGGCGAAGGTCACGGCAACGTTGTTTGCCGCCGGTTCGTTCGCGATGGTGCTCGACATCAGGTGGATCAGCTGGGGAGCGGCGAATACCGCCACCAGGACAATCAGGCCCAATGCCACCATGACCAGTGTCAGCAGGCGGTTGGCATAAGCCTCGCCGCCGTCCTCGTCGTCCTTCATGGACCGGACGAGCTGGGGTACGAAGACCGAGTTGAGGCCCCCGCCGACGGTGAGGATGTAGATCATCGTCGGCAGGGTGTACGCGATGGTGAAGCTGTCGCCGAGCATTGCCGCACCGAGCGCGGCGGTGATCACCAGACTGCGTACGAAGCCGGTGAGCCTGGAAACCAGGGTGCCGGCCGCCATCAGCGCGCTGGACTTCAGTATCCCGGAGGCACGGCCGCCGGATTTCGGCGGGACGGGAGCCGGAGCGGCCTCCGGCTCGGCTGCGGGGCCCTGGGGCCGTCCGGATCCCTCCTGGTCGCGGAAGAGATGCGCGAAGGCGTCCGGCTCCTCGCGGCCGTCGGATGCCTGTGTCACCAGGTCGTCCACTCCTACGTACTGGGTGGTCGCCGCGTTGTCTCCGTACGGCAGGTGCCGCGAAGGACCTGCAGGCTCCGGTGGCGGAGTCTGGGCCCAGATGCGGGGGTCGGGGGCGTACTGAGCCGAGGGAGGCTGCTGGTAGAGCGGGTGCGGCTCCTGGTAGGTGCCAGGGGGCGGCGGAGGGTGGGCAGCGCGGTCGTAGAGGGCTTCGGCCACCGGATCCTGGGCGGCGAGGTCCTGAGACCGGTAGGGATCGTGGTCGTAGGCATGCTGCAGGTAGGGGTCCGGTGTGCCCCCGTCCTGACCTGCGTCCGACGGCACCGGCGGCCCGCCGGATGATCCAGCTCCGCCCGCGCCCTGGGCGCGGTCACCGTCGTACGGCGCGTTCATCGAAACCCCACCTCATCGTCCCCGGCCGACCGGCCCCGACAGACATCGCTCAACGGTCCACTTTCTCACCCGTTCCCGACGGGTCCCCGCTTTCCGGACCGGTGTCCGGGGTCGGGTCACTCGGCTGCTCGGGTTCGCCGCCGCCGTTCCCCGCTGCGCCGTTCGCGACGGCGCGCTTGCGGTGCGTGTACATCCTGATACCTGCCAGGACGAGCAGGAGCAGTCCGCCGGCGATCACGAGGAGTACCGTCGGTGTGACTTCGGAGACCTTCACGGTGAAGGTCATCTCCTCGCCGTACGGTGTGTTGTCCTTGGTGAAGAGCCGTGCGGTGACCTGTGCCTGTCCGTTGGCATTGGCCGATGCGTCGAATTTCACGGACTGGCTGTGCCCGCCCGCGATCTTGATCGGCTGCTCGGCCACAGCTGCGCCGTCATTGAGCTTGAGCCGTGTCGAGTTGCCCGACGTCAGGCGGAGCACGAGGTTGTCCACACCCTGCACGAGCTTGTTCTGCACGGTGACAGGGATCGTTGCGCTGCGGCCCGACAGGGTGACGTCGGACTTCGCGATGAGCTGCACTTCGTTGGTGAGGCTCTGCAGGTAGGTGCGGACCGCGTCACGGTACTGCTGCGCTTCCAGAGGCCTGCCGCGCCACGATGTGGAGACGGAGCGGTTGATCGCGTTGCCGAAGGGTGTCACCACCCGGTCGGGCGCCGTGAGGATGACCTGGAAGCTGTTCAGCGAGTCCTGTGTCGTCCTGATGTCCTGGAAAGCCTGGGTGGGCAGCTCCTGGCTGCGGAGCTTCTTCGGGTACTGGGAGGCCCTCGGCACCTTCGTGGTGGCCTGGGTGTCGGGCTTCTCCTCGGCCGCCGCCACCAGGTCGACGGGCTGCGTCCAGTGCTCGTCCGAGAGGGCGCGCAGGGCAGCGGCCATGGCTTGTGCCTGCGTCGCCGTGGGCGTCCGCTGCGGTGCGACGACGATGCTGCGCGGTTTGTTCGGGGCCTGCTCGGTCAGCGCGAGTGTGTGGGCCAGGAACTTCTGCACAGCGAGCGTCGAGTCACCGGCCCTGGCCATGCTGTCCCTGAAGGCGGTGGACAGCCGGTAGTCGGCAACGACCGCGGTGGTGCCGCCCCCGATCGGCCGGGCGGCTGTCGGCGTGTACGGCAGACCGCCGGTTTCCTCGAGGCTGTCGCTGCGGGCGATCACCTTGTGGGCGCCGGCAGAGGTGGCGACGTCGACGATCGAGGGATCGATCGCACCGTCCACCGGCCAGGCGAAGTCGGTGGACGGTTTCACGTGGAGGATGGTCTCGACCGTGGGTCCCGCTACTTCGGTTGCCGTCTGCAGGTGGCTGAGCGTGCCCGAGACGTTCTTGCCGCGGTGGGCGATGGAGGCAAGGTCGGGGTCGGCGAACGGCAGGGCCACTACCTTGCCGTCCTTGACGGCCGCTTCCAGTGCGGTGAGCCACTGCTTGGCGATGGCCTGATTCGTCCCCGCGACGGTGGTGTCTCCGACCCTGACGCGATAGTTCCTTGTCATCGCGTCGACGGAGGCCAGCAGGTCCGGGTCGATCACCCAGGTCACCGGAAGCTGACTGCCCAGCGACACCAGCTGCTCCAGTCGGCCACCGGGAGCGAGCTCCTGGGCGAGTTTGTTGTTGGCGAAGACAGGGGTCTGCTGTTCGTCGGAGCCCGTCTCGGCGGTGACGTGTGCCGAGGCGATCAGCGGCCAGAGGAAGGTCAGGTCGGTCTTGTTGTCGGCGTCCTCGGGCTGCCAGGGCAGGAAGGTCCGCTGAATGCCGAGCACCTGGTCGTAGCCCGCATCGGCAGTCCGGCCCGTGACGGAGACGCCGAGCTGATAGACGCCTTCCGCGTCGAGGCCCAGCTTGTCGACGGGAACAGCGAGGGTGAAGTCCTGGCTGACGCCGGAAGCAAGCCTCGGGATCTTCAGCGTGTACTTACCGCCGAGCCTGGCCGGGTCGCTGCCCGGTAGGTATCCCGTGCGCTTGGTGGCGTCATCGATTGCGGACCGGCCGGAGAGCGTCGGCCCCACGCGGAGGTCGACCTCGGCTTCGGTGACCGCTTTCTTGCCCTTGTTGGTCAGGGTGCCGGAAACCGTGAGGGTGTCCCCCTCGACCGGTGCGCTGGGGCTGAGCGTGTCCAGAGACACATCGATGGTGCGTGAGCCTGTCGGGGCCTTGGCGATCCCCTCGGCCTGCGCTGCGGGCGCTGCCGGACCCGTCAGGAGCCCGGCGAGCAACGGCGCCCCGACGATCAAGGAGGCTGTGCGCCGGAGCCACCGGCGGGCAGGGGAGGGATTTGTCCCCTGGATGTCTGCCGCCTCGGCCACGCGTACCCGTCCCTCTTAGTCGTCA
Source organism: Streptomyces sp. NBC_00887 (assembly GCF_045207585.1). NCBI lineage: Bacteria > Bacillati > Actinomycetota > Actinomycetes > Kitasatosporales > Streptomycetaceae > Streptomyces > Streptomyces sp. NBC_00887. The sequence goes on along the minus strand of NZ_CP108788.1, from coordinate 5,860,183 downwards.
GCTGGTGTCGGTCTTGCCGGTCTCTGCGTCCCCGCATGGTAACGATGTGCCCGATGGCTGAGTGCCGGGGACTGCGCCACATGATCGGAGAGTCTCGCAGGGCCCTCGTAAACGATGACGCCGGGGCCGGTCGGTGCACGTACCCTTTTCTGTTGTGCCGAACGCCAACGAAGACAGCCCCAGTGCACTGAGCCAGGTGCAGCACCGCGCAGTGAGTGAACTGCTGCGGGTGTCCCCGGTCGCCGACGACCTCGCCCGCCGATTCCAGGAAGCCGGATTCGGCCTCGCCCTGGTCGGAGGGTCGGTCCGCGATGCATTGCTCGGCCGGCTCGGGAACGATCTGGACTTCACGACCGATGCCCGGCCGGAGGACGTACTCAAGATTGTCCGTCCGTGGGCAGACTCCGTGTGGGAGGTCGGAATCGCGTTCGGCACGGTCGGATCGCAGAAGGACGGCTACCAGATCGAGGTCACGACGTATCGGTCGGAGGCGTACGACAGGACTTCCCGCAAGCCCGAGGTCTCCTACGGCGACTCCATCGAGGAAGACCTCGTGCGACGTGACTTCACGGTCAACGCCATGGCTGTCGCTCTGCCGCAGAAGGAGTTCATCGACCCCCACGGAGGTCTCGATGATCTGGCCGAGCGCGTGCTGCGCACACCGGGCACCCCTGAGGCCTCTTTCTCCGATGATCCGCTGCGGATGCTGCGTGCCGCTCGCTTTGCCGCGCAGCTGGACTTCGAGGTCGCCCCTGAGGTCGTCACGGCGATGACCGACATGGCCGGACGTATTGAGATCGTCTCGGCCGAGCGGGTCCGTGAGGAGCTCAACAAGTTGCTGCTGTCCGGGCACCCCCGCAAAGGGCTGGGGCTGCTGGTGGATACCGGTCTGGCGGACCGGGTGCTTCCCGAGCTCCCCGCCCTGCGACTGGAAAGTGATGAGCATCACCGTCACAAGGACGTCTACGAGCACTCCCTGACCGTCCTGGAACAGGCCATCGATCTGGAGGAGGACGGGCCGGATCTCGTGCTCCGGCTCGCGGCCCTGCTCCACGACGTCGGCAAGCCGAGGACGCGGCGCTTCGAGAAGGACGGCCGTGTCTCCTTCCACCACCACGAGGTGGTGGGCGCCAAGATGGCGAAAAAGCGGATGACCGAGCTGAAGTACTCCAACGACATGGTCAAGGACGTGTCGAAGCTCGTGGAGCTGCATCTGCGCTTCCACGGCTACGGCGACGGTGAGTGGACCGATTCCGCCGTGCGCAGGTACGTGCGGGATGCGGGACCGCTCTTGGACCGGTTGCACAAGCTGACCCGCTCGGACTGCACGACGCGCAACAAGCGCAAAGCCAATGCGCTGTCGCGAACTTATGACGGGCTCGAGGCGCGCATTGAGGAGCTGCAGAGCCAGGAGGAGCTGGACGCGATCCGGCCCGACCTGGACGGCAACGAGATCATGCAGATCCTTGGGGTCGCACCCGGGCCTGTGATCGGTAAGGCCTATGCATTCCTGCTCGAGTTGCGGCTGGAGAACGGGCCGATGGAACACGATGCTGCCGTCGCAGCCCTCAAGGAGTGGTGGGCCGCTCAGGACTGATGCCGGGTGGGCGTCATGTTTCACGTGAAACACGACGCGCGATTCGGGAGCGGGATCCAGTGAGGGCGTTGTTTCACGTGGTTTCACGTGAAACAACGCCCTCACTCTTTGAGGCGGGCGCGCTGGAGCGCCAGGCTGACGTGCCGCCGGCGGAACATCGCTACTGAGACCAGGGCGTAGAGCACGGCCACGACGATCACTACGACAACGGACCGACCATCAGCCGGAAGCGCGAGGGCGGACAGTGCCGCGGCAGCGACGAAGGCAACGTTGAACAGCACGTCGTAGAGCGAGAAGATCCTGCCGCGGAATGAATCGTCGACCGACGTCTGGACTTCGGTGTCCGTTGCGATCTTTGTTCCCTGTGTCACGAGTCCGAGGACGAACGCTGCCGCCAGCATGGGAGTGGGTGCGAACGACAACCCCAGCGCCGGCTCCAGGAGGGCTGCCGTACCCGCGCACACCGCCATCCAGCCGTACCGGCCGAGGCGCCCCACGGCCCACGGTGTGATCGCCGCGGCCACGAAGTACCCCGCAGCGGAGGCTCCCAGCGCGAAGCCGAGCAGCGTCAGTCCGTCGGACTCGCTGTCGGACCACGCGTAGCGGCACAGCATCAGCACCATCACCGTCAGGGCCCCGTAGCAGAAGCGGATCACCGTTATGGCGGCCAGAGCCCGTGCGGCGTCCTTCCGCTCGGCCAGATGGCGCAACCCGGAGACGAGGCCACGTGCGGTCGTGGTGAGCGCTTCCCGTAGCCGCACGTGGTGCAGGTCCTCATCCGGACCCAGGAGGCCTCGGGGCAGGGTCAGGGAGGTCAGGGCCGAGAGGAGGTAGAGGATCGCCCCCAGCATGACCACGGCGGCGTCGGACCCGTCTGTCAGGACTTGCATGGCCAGGGCGAGCCCTCCACCGGCCGTCGCGGCCAGCGTTCCGGCCGTCGGGGAGAGGGAGTTGGCGACGACGAGCCGGTCGGTGTCTACCACGCGTGGGAGAGCCGCTGACAGCCCGGCCAGGACGAAGCGGTTGACCGCGGTGACGCAGAGGGCGGAAGCGTAGAACGCCCACGCGGGTACGGAGCTCAGGAGCAGCAGGGCTGTGCAGCAGGCGAGGGCGGCCCGCAGCAGATTTCCGTACAGGAACACCTGTCGGCGCGGCCAGCGGTCCAGCAGGACGCCGGCGAACGGGCCGATCAAGGAGTACGGCAGCAGCAGCACAGCCATGGCGGACGCGATGGCGCCCGGCGTTGTCTGACCCTCCGGGGAGAAGACGACGTACGTGGCGAGCGCGACCTGGTAGACGCCGTCAGCCGACTGCGAGAGAAGCCGCACGGCGAGAAGGTGACGGAAGTTCCGAAAGCGCAGGAGTATGCGTAGATCACGCACGACAGGCATGTGGGCAAGGGTCACACACGTTGGGGGTCCCCGGGCGGATTGCCCGGGGACCCCCAACGTGTGGAGGGGACGGAGCGTTTCCGCTCGTCACCCTGGTGAGGCTGCAGCCGTGGTCGGCCGGATCAGCGCTCGATGTCGCCGCTGATGAACTTCTCGACGTTCTCGCGGGCCTCGTCGTCGAAGTACTGGACCGGCGGGGACTTCATGAAGTACGAGGAAGCCGAGAGGATCGGGCCACCGATGCCGCGGTCCAGGGCGATCTTCGCTGCGCGCACGGCGTCGATGATGACACCGGCGGAGTTCGGGGAGTCCCAGACCTCGAGCTTGTACTCCAGGTTCAGCGGAACGTCACCGAAGGCACGACCCTCGAGGCGCACGTACGCCCACTTGCGGTCGTCCAGCCAAGCCACGTAGTCCGAGGGGCCGATGTGGACGTTGTCCGCACCGAGCTCGCGGTCACGGATCTGCGAGGTGACGGCCTGCGTCTTCGAGATCTTCTTGGACTCGAGGCGCTCACGCTCGAGCATGTTCTTGAAGTCCATGTTGCCGCCGACGTTCAGCTGCATCGTGCGGTCCAGGACGACGCCCCGGTCCTCGAACAGCTTCGCCATCACGCGGTGCGTGATGGTGGCGCCGACCTGGGACTTGATGTCGTCGCCGACGATCGGGACACCGGCCTCGGTGAACTTGTCCGCCCACTCCTTGGTGCCGGCGATGAACACCGGGAGAGCGTTGACGAACGCGACCTTGGCGTCGATGGCGCACTGCGCGTAGAACTTCGCAGCAACCTCGGAACCGACGGGCAGGTAGCAGACGAGGACGTCGACCTGCTTGTCCTTGAGGATCTGGACGATGTCGACCGGGGCCTCGGCGGACTCCTCGATCGTCTCGCGGTAGTACTTGCCCAGACCGTCGTGGGTGTGGCCACGCTGAACCGTCACGCCGGTGTTCGGCACGTCGGCGATCTTGATGGTGTTGTTCTCGCTGGCGCCGATGGCGTCCGCGAGGTCGAGGCCGACCTTCTTCGTGTCGACGTCGAAGGCGGCGACGAACTCGACGTCGCTCACGTGGTACTCGCCGAACTGAACGTGCATCAGGCCGGGCACCTTGCCGGCCGGATCGGCGTCCTTGTAGTACTCGACGCCCTGCACCAGCGAGGCGGCGCAGTTGCCCACGCCGACGATGGCTACGCGAACCGAACCCATGCCGATTGCTCCCTGTGTTCTCGGTGTTCCCCGTGGAACCTTGCGGATCTGCGGAGGCTTCACTTGGTGTCGTCGGACGGATCCGGCCGGGTGTTGTCCCGGTGCCGGGGCAGGCCGCCCGTCTCTCCTGATGTGTCGTGCTGAGCGGAGCCCTCGGGCGAGGATCGTCGCTGATCCCGTCCCGACCGCTCGCTCTCGATGAGCTCGTTCAGCCAGCGCACTTCGCGCTCCACGGATTCCATGCCGTGTCGCTGCAGCTCAAGTGTGTAGTCGTCGAGTCGTTCGCGGGTGCGGGCAAGGGAGGCGCGCATCTTCTCGAGGCGTTCCTCGAGCCTGCTGCGGCGTCCTTCGAGCACGCGCATCCGTACATCGCGCTCCGTCTGTCCGAAGAAGGCGAAGCGAGCGGCGAAGTGCTCGTCCTCCCACGAGTCCGGGCCGGTGTGCGAGAGCAGCTCCTCGAAGTGCTCCTTACCTTCTGCCGTCAACCGGTAGACGATTTTGGCGCGGCGACCCGTGAGCGAGGACGTGGGAGCGACCCCACGGCCGGCGACCGGCGGAAGATCCGGAGTGGTTCCCGGCTCCTCGATCAACCAGCCGCTGGCAACCAGCGTCTTGAGGCAGGGGTAGAGCGTGCCGTAGCTGAAGGCGCGGAAGACACCCAACGACGTGTTGAGGCGCTTGCGCAGCTCGTACCCGTGCATCGGGGACTCGCGGAGCAGGCCGAGTACGGCGAATTCGAGGATGCCTGAGCGTCTGCTCACCTTCGCCTCCTCCTTCTCCGAGTGCTCCCGCGGAGCCCTTGGGCCCACCTTATGCCGTGCTGATGTATCGACTCGATACATCAGCACGATAGATCGGCGCGTGGTGTTCGACAAGGGGAGGGTTCGTGAGCGGCGTCACATCGACAATTCCTAGGGAGTGACTTGCGTTATTTGGGGTGAAGTTCGGCTCTAGGGGGTTTTTGACCCTGCGTAGTCTGTGCGGCATGCAGACCACCGGGAACCGTGTGACGCCGCCATGCGTCAGTCATCGCGGACTGCCGGATGTACTGCGGATGAGCCTTCCGCAGGGCTCGTCCGTAATTCGGGGGGACCGGATCTCAACTGCCGCTTCCAGGCGCTCTTGCCTGCCCGAGGAGTAGTCGTTCGATGAGCGAGCACCGTCGCAAAACGCCGCAACCGCAAGGTGGAGGGCGTGCCGCGGCCAGACGAGCCGCCCAACAGCCTGCCGGACGCCGCACGGAGTCGTCACGCAGAGCAACTTCAGCATCACCTTCCGACGCCTACGGCGAGGAAGCCTCCTACGGTGGCCGGGCCGAGGCCCGTCGCGCCGCCCAGCGTGGCGGCGGTGGGAGACGACGTGAAGCCGGCGACACCGGTGGTCACGAAGGCCGTGGCCGGGGCCGGGCCGACGCCCGTTCCGGCAAGAAGCGCCTCATCGACTACCCGCGGGCCGGAAAGTACGGCGCACGCCGCTGGGTGCCGTCGTGGAAGCTCGTCTCCGGCCTGTGCCTGAGCTTCCTCGGCCTCATGATGGGCGCGGCCGGCATCGCGTACGCGCTGGTGGTACCGCCGAACATGCAAGCCACCGCCACGGCGCAGAACAACGTCTACTACTGGGACGACGAAACCCCGATGGTCGCCACAGGCGGTTCCGTCAACCGCCAGTCGATCGGTTACGCGCAGATCCCCGTGGCGATGCGTAACGCCGTCATCTCCGCGGAGAACAAGTCGTTCGAGACGGACAGGGGCATCGACCCCATGGGTATCGGACGCGCTGTCTACAACATGGCCCGGGGAGGCGAGACCCAGGGCGGATCGACGATCACCCAGCAGTACGTGAAGAACTCCATGCTCTCTCAGGACCAGACCCTGAGCCGGAAGGTCAAGGAACTCTTCATCACGCTCAAGGTCGGCGAGACGGAGAGCAAGAAGAAGGTCATGGAGGGGTACCTCAACGTCTCCTACTACGGCCGGGGTGCGTCGGGGCTCCAGGCGGCGGCACGCGCGTACTACGACAAGGACGCCACGGATCTGGACCCGAGCGAATGCGCCTTCCTGGCGACCCTGCTCAAGGGGGCCACCTACTTCGACCCGGAGGGTGCTCCCGATATCGACCCGGAGCAGGCCACCAAGGCGAAGAACACCGAGCGCGCGATTCTGCGCTGGAAGTGGATCCTCGACGAGGAGGTCAAGGACGGCCGGATGAGTAAGGCGGAACGTGCCAAGTACACGACGTTCCCCATGCCGAACAAGCCGAGGAAGGACGCGAAGCTGGGCGGCCAGACGGGTTACCTGGTGGACCTCGCAACGAAGTACTTCCTCGCGAACAACGACCGGGGCATCACCGAGCGGCAGCTGGCGCAGGGTGGGTACGAGATCCACACGACCTTCAACCAGAAGAAGGTCAAGCAGCTCGAGAAGTCGATCAAGAAGGTGTACGCCGACAAGATCGACGAGAAGGCGCGTCCGGAGCTGGACTCGCACGTCCAGTTCGGCGGCGCGTCGGTGGACACCAAGACGGGTGCGATCGTCGCCACCTATGGCGGTCAGGACGCGACGAAGCACTACACCAACAACGCCGATGTGACGGGTGCTCAGGTCGGTTCGACGTTCAAGCCGTTCGTTCTGGCAGCGGCGATGGAGTACGGGAAGCGTGACCCGGAACTCAGTGCTGAACAGAGTGCCTCGGAACGCACTCCGGTTTCGCCCAAGAGCGTCTACAACGGCGACAACAAGCTGAAGATCAAGAAGTACAACGGCGAGATCTGGCGGAACGCGAAGGGCGGTGAGTGGCTCCAGACCAACGACGGACAGCACAACTACGGCCCCATCGACCTGCGAACCGCCATGCAGGAGTCCGCCAACTCCCCCTATGTGCAGCTCGGCATGGATGTCGGCACGGACAAGGTGAAGGAGGCCGCGCTCGCCGCGGGGCTGCGTGACGACGACTACATGGCGGACGCGAAGGTCCCCTCGTACTCCATTGGCACGTCCTCCCCGAGCGCCATCCGGATGGCCGGCGCGTACGCCACCTTCGCCACCAGTGGCCAGCAGCGCGATCCCTTCTCGGTCACCGAGGTCAAGCTCAAGGGCGAGGTCATCTACCAGCACGAGACGGTGTCCAAGCCGGCCTTCCCCAGCATCGTCGCCGACAACGTCACCGACGTCCTGAAGAACGTCGTCGAGAAGGGGACGGGAACACCTGCCCAGCTCCCCGGCCGGGACGTGGCAGGGAAGACGGGAACCACGGACGGCAACAAGTCGGCCTGGTTCGTCGGCTACACCCCGCAGCTGTCGACCGCGGTGAGCATGTTCCGGATGGACGACGACGAGAAGAACAAGAACCGCGAGTTCCTGAAGATGTTCGGCACGGGCGGTGAGGAGAAGATCCACGGCGCCTCGTTCCCCGCGCAGATCTGGCACGACTACATGGCAGTGGCGATGGAGGGCGAAGAGGTCAAGAACTTCCCCGAGCCGCAGCCGTACGGCGAGACGCTCTACGGCGGCGGTGCCCCGAGTCCCTCGCCGACGCCCAGCCCGACGCCTTCGCAGACGCCGTCCAGTGAACCGTCGACGGAGCCGTCGCCCACCCCGTCCTCGCCGTCCCCCACACCCAGCAAGTCGTGCGGAACGTTCGACTGGGACTGCAACAACGGTGGCACCGACACCGGCACCACCGATGGCGGGGACAACACGGGAACGACCGACGGCAGTGCCAATACCGGTACGACCGACGGCGGGACCGATACCGGTACGACCGACGGAACGACGGACGGTACGAACGGCAACGGGAACGGGAACAACGCGGCCGGCGGGTTCTTCGGCGGCGGCGGATAGCGCCCACCGCTCGCCGGACCCCCGACGAGTGACCGTCGGAGAAGCGTGACGAGGGCCGCCCGCACCTGCCAGGTGCCGGCGGCCCTCTCCGCGTCCTGTGGGCGGCACACCCCCGCCCACAGCGCCGTACGGCAGGATGTGCGGCATGCCAAGCGCAGAAGACACGAGCGTGCACCAGGAGCGGCCCGTCGTTCGGCCCACGCAACAGGACGAGATCGCCGCGGCGGGCAGCGAGCTGATCGGTGGACCGGTGGGCCGCTGGGCACGGCTCGGTGCCGGGCCGCTCACGCCGGTCCGCGTCATCGCGCTCGTGGCGATCGGAATGTTCGCGCTCGGCATGGTGCAGAAGCTGCCCTGCTACGACTGGGCCTGGTTCCGCGGAACCAGCTCGCAGTACACGCACGCGTGCTACTCCGACATCCCGCACCTCTATCTCGGACGCGGCTTCGCCGAGGGCCTCGTGCCGTACTTCGACCGGCTCAGCGGCGACATGGAGTACCTCGAGTACCCCGTCCTCACGGGCCTGTTCATGCAGGTCGCGTCCTGGCTGACGTTGACGCCCGCCGGCGATCCCGTGCAGCAGCGCGAGCAGATGTACTGGATGGTCAACGCGGGCATGCTGATGATCTGCGCCGTGATCATGGTCGTGTGCGTGGCGCGGACGCACCGGCGACGACCGTGGGACGGCCTGCTGGTCGCCCTCGCACCGGCACTCGCCCTCACTGCGACGATCAACTGGGATCTGCTCGCCGTGGCACTGACGGCCGCCGCCATGCTCATGTGGTCCCGTGGACGGGCACTTGCCTTCGGTATCCTCATCGGCCTGGCGACGGCCGCCAAGCTCTATCCCGTGCTGCTTCTGGGGCCGCTCCTCGTGCTGTGCTGGCGGGCCGGGAAATGGCGCGAGTGCGGGTCGGCGATGCTCGGCGCGGCGGCGGCCTGGCTGCTGGTGAACCTGCCCGTCATGGCGTACGCCCCCGAGGGGTGGAAGAAGTTCTACACGTTCAGCCAGGAACGGCAGATCGACTACGGCTCGTTCTGGCTGATCATCACCCAGCGCACCGGCAGGCCCATCGACGTGGACACCGTGAACACGGCTTCGGTGCTGCTGATGATCGTGCTGTGCGCGGGGATCGCGGGGCTGGCGCTGACCGCTCGGCGCAGGCCCCGGTTCGCTCAGCTCGCGTTCCTTGTGGTGGCCGCCTTCATCCTGACGAACAAGGTCTACTCACCGCAGTACGTGCTCTGGCTGATCCCGCTGGCCGTGCTGGCCAGGCCGCGGTGGCGGGACTTCCTCGTCTGGCAGGCGTGCGAAGTCATGTACTTCCTGGGGATCTGGCTGTACCTCGCGTACACGACGAGCGGCGACAAGCACCAGGGGCTGCCGCAGGAGGGCTATCAGGTCGCGATCGCCCTGCATCTCCTCGGAACGCTGTACCTGTGCGCCCTTGTGGTCCGCGACATCCTCCTGCCGGAGCGGGACACCGTGCGGCGCGACGGGTCGGACGACCCGTCGGGCGGGGTGCTCGACGGGGCTCCGGACGCGGTCGCGTTCGGGCGGGCGGTGCACCACCACGGACGGCACGCGGCACCCGCGGTCGAAGGACCGCGGGTGGAGTGGGGCACGACGGGCGGAGCGGCCGACTGAGGGGCTGCCGGACCCCGCGTGGCCTGGGTTCGGGCGAAGGGCCTAGCGGTCCACGAGGCGGTCGAACTGGGTGGTCGTGTGGCGCAGGTGGGCCACCAGTTCGTCACCGACCTTCGGCTCCTGGGCGTCCGAAGGCACGAACAGGATGGACACCTGCATGTGCGGCGGTTCGGCGAACCAGCGCTGCTTGCCCGCCCACACGAACGGCGACAGATTGCGGTTGACCGTGGCCAGCCCGGCCCGGGCGACACCCTTCGCGCGCGGCATCACACCGTGAAGGGCCTTGGGGGCCTCCAGACCGACGCCGTGGGACGTACCCCCGGCAACGACCACCAGCCAGCCGTCCGAGGCGGCCTTCTGCTGGCGGTAGCCGAACCGGTCCCCCTTGACGACGCGCGTGACGTCGAGCACGGCGCCGCGGTACTCCGTCGCCTCGTGGTCCCCGAGCCAGAGGCGCGTGCCGATGCGTGCGCGGAAGCGGGTCTGCGGGAACTGCTGCTGCAGCCGCGCCAGTTCCTCGGCCCGCAGGTGGCTGACGAACATGGTGTGCAGAGGCAGCCGGGCCGCGCGCAGGCGGTCCATCCAGCCGATGACCTCCTCGACCGCGTCCGAACCGTCCGTGCGGTCCAGCGGGAGGTGCAGGGCGAAGCCCTCGAGACGTACGTCCTCGATGGCCGCGTGCAGCTGCCCCAGCTCCTCCTCCTTCACACCGTGGCGCTTCATCGAGCTCATGCACTCGATCACGACCCGTGCGCCCACCAAGGCGTGCACACCGTCCACCGACGAGACCGAACGGATGACACGGTCGGGCAGCGGTACGGGCTCCTCGCCCCGCCTGAAGGGCGTGAGGACGAGCAGGTCGCCGCTGAACCAGTCCTTGATGCGGGCGGCTTCGTACGTGGTTCCGACAGCAAGCGTGTCGGAACCGAAACGGATCGCCTCGTCGGCGAGCCGTTCGTGGCCGAAGCCGTAGCCATTGCCCTTGCAGACAGGAACGAGACCGGGGAACTGGTCGAGCACGGACTTCTGGTGCGCCCGCCAGCGCGCGGTGTCGACGTAGAGGGAGAGCGCCATGGCCGGCCCGGAACCTTTCTGGTGGCTGCGGTGTATCAGAGGTATGCGGAGCTTAGTGAAGTGCCTTCGGGCAGTGTCAGCGGCGCGACATGTACATATCGAGTGCCTTGTGCAGCAGCTTGTTGAGGGGGAAGTCCCACTCGCCGACGTACTCGACGGCCTCGCCGCCGGTGCCGACCTTGAACTGGATGAGGCCGAAGAGGTGGTCGGTCTCGTCCAGCGAGTCGCTGATGCCGCGCAGGTCGTACACGGTCGCGCCCATCGCGTAGGAGTCGCGGAGCATCCGCCACTGCATCGCGTTCGAGGGCCGGACCTCACGGCCGATGTTGTCGGACGCGCCGTAGGAGTACCAGACGTGCCCGCCGACCACGAGCATCGTGGCGGCGGAGAGGTTGACGCCGTTGTGCCGGGCGAAGTAGAGCCGCATGCGGTTCGGGTCCTCGGAGTTGAGCACCGTCCACATGCGCTGGAAGTACGACAGGGGGCGCGGCCGGAAGTGGTCACGCACTGCCGTGATCTCGTACAGCCTCTGCCACTCGGCGAGGTCCTCGTAGCCTCCCTGGACGACTTCGACGCCTGCCTTGTCGGCCTTCTTGATGTTGCGCCGCCAGAGCTGGTTGAAGCCCTTGAGGACATCTTCCAGGGAGCGGTTGGCCAGGGGTACCTGGAAGACGTAGCGGGGCTGGACGTCACCGAAGCCGGCGCCGCCGTCCTCGCCCTGCTGCCAGCCCATCTTGCGCAGACGGTCCGAGACCTCGAAGGCACGGGGCTCGATGTGGGTGGCCTCGACATCACGCAGGCGCTTGACGTCCGGATCCTGGATACCGGACTTGATGGCGGCCGAGTCCCAGCGCCGGATGACGACGGGCGGGCCCATCTTCACGGAGAAGGCGCCCTGCTGCTTCAGATGGGCGAGCATCGGCTGGAGCCAGTCGTCCAGGTTCGGGGCGTACCAGTTGATGACCGGGCCTTCGGGAAGGTACGCCAGATAGCGCTTGATCTTGGGCAGCTGGCGGTACAGCACGAGGCCGGCGCCGACCATCTCGCCGTTCTTGTCGAACCATCCCAGGTTCTCCGAGCGCCATTCGGTTTTCACATCCGCCCACGCCGGGACCTGGCAGTGACTGGCCGAAGGCAGGTTCTGGACGTACGCCAGATGCTGCTCTCGGCTGATGGTCCTCAGGGTCAGGCTCATGCGGGGCGCTCCTCGGCAGGTGTGTCCCCATCGGTCAGGGGCTCCGGCTCTCGCGCCGAAGCCTACTGTGACCGAGGAGTGCCCCGTCTGGACCCCGGGCGACCGGGAACGGCGCCCGGGGGGCACCCTCAGCTGATCACGCCGCCGAAGAGGCCGCCATGGGCCATGCCGAGGAAGAACCCGATCGCGGATGCGCCCAGCCCCAGGATCAACGGGAACCGCTCACGCGTGGTCACCGAGACGTACTGTCCGTATGCGCCGGTCAGGATCCCGATCAGCCCGGCCCACGAGCTGATCAGATGCAGGTTGTGGAACATCGCCGTCACGAAGGCGAGAGCGCCGAGGACCAGAGTCACCGCCACCAGGGTGTCCTGGAGGGGATGGGGTCTGCCGTCCGTGGCGAAGAGGGAAACGGGCGGGCGGGGACGGGGTCGCATTGTCTGTGCCATGGAGAACCTCCTGGCCGGAAGGCGGTGCACTGTAGCGCCGCTCACAACCGATGTGTACAGATTGCGTCTCCTCGGCACCGGATTTCAACCGGAAGCCTGTCTGCGGGTAGTCTGTACGGTCTGCACCGGTGTCTGCCCTGAGCCAGCACAGCAGCCCCCCTCGGATTTCGACGATGGGCGTTGTCAGTGGCGGCTGTTTTACTCGGAGACACTGTTGCTTACGCATCACGACCCTCCTGCCACGGAACGACCGTGGCCGCTGAGTCCAAAGGAGGTGGGTTCCACATGCGTCACTACGAGGTGATGGTCATCCTCGACCCCGATCTCGAGGAGCGAGCAGTCTCCCCGTTGATCGAGAACTTCCTCTCCGTTGTCCGTGAGGGCAACGGAAAGGTTGAGAAGGTCGACACCTGGGGCCGTCGTCGTCTCTCTTACGAGATCAAGAAGAAGCCTGAGGGCATCTACTCGGTCATCGACCTGCAGGCCGAGCCCGCAGTCGTCAAGGAGCTCGACCGACAGATGAACCTGAACGAGTCGGTCCTCCGGACCAAGGTCCTCCGTCCCGAGACCCACTGAGCTTCTAGCTCAGTGGTCATCGGGTTCGAGTAGCAGCAAGCAGCCAGAAGCAATCCCCGCCGAGAGGTTCACCCATGGCAGGCGAGACCGTCATCACGGTCGTCGGCAATCTCGTCGACGACCCCGAGCTGCGCTTCACCCCGTCCGGTGCGGCGGTCGCGAAGTTCCGTGTCGCGTCCACTCCCCGCATCTTCGACCGGCAGACCAATGAGTGGAAGGACGGCGAAGGCCTGTTCCTCACCTGCTCGGTCTGGCGTCAGGCGGCGGAGAACGTCGCGGAGTCGCTCCAGCGAGGCATGCGCGTCGTCGTGCAGGGCCGGTTGAAGCAGCGGTCCTACGAGGACCGTGAGGGCGTCAAGCGCACGGTCTACGAGCTGGACGTCGAGGAAGTCGGCCCCAGTCTCAAGAGCGCCACGGCCAAGGTCACCAAGACCACTGGTCGCGGTGGTCAGGGCGGTGGCCAGGGTGGATACGGCGGCGGTGGCCAGCAGGGCGGCGGCAACTGGGGCGGCGGTTCCGGTGGCAGCGGCCAGCAGGGTGGCGGCGGTGCTCCCGCCGACGACCCGTGGGCCACCAGCGCGCCGGCCGGCGGCCAGTCGGCCGGGGGCCAGCAGGGCGGCGGGGGTGGCTGGGGCGGAAGCTCCGGCGGCTCCGGCGGCTCCGGTGGTTCCGGCGGCGGCTACTCGGACGAGCCTCCCTTCTAGGGCTGCTCGTACCCCCACTTCTTGATCACACAGGAGAAACACAATGGCGAAGCCGCCTGTGCGCAAGCCTAAGAAGAAGGTCTGCGCATTCTGCAAGGACAAGACCCAGTACGTGGACTACAAGGACACGAACATGCTGCGGAAGTTCATTTCCGACCGTGGCAAGATCCGTGCCCGCCGCGTCACCGGCAACTGCACTCAGCACCAGCGTGACGTCGCCACGGCAGTCAAGAACAGCCGTGAGATGGCGCTGCTGCCCTACACGTCCACCGCGCGATAAGGGAAGGGTGACCGAATCATGAAGATCATCCTCACCCACGAGGTCACTGGCCTCGGTGCTGCCGGCGACGTCGTGGACGTCAAGGACGGGTACGCCCGTAACTACCTGGTTCCGCGGGGCTTTGCCATCCGCTGGACCAAGGGCGGCGAGAAGGACGTGGCGCAGATCCGCCGCGCCCGCAAGATCCACGAGATCTCGACGATCGAGCAGGCCAACGAGATCAAGGCCAAGCTCGAGGCCGTGAAGGTCCGTCTGGCTGTTCGCTCCGGCGACGCCGGCCGTCTCTTCGGCTCCGTCACCCCGGCCGACATCGCCACGGCGATCAAGTCTGCCGGTGGTCCGGACGTCGACAAGCGTCGCGTCGAGCTCGGCTCGCCGATCAAGACGCTCGGCGGATACCAGGTGTCCGTCCGTCTGCACCCCGAGGTTGCCGCGAAGCTCGGTATCGAGGTCGTTGCTGCCTAAGGGCACAGCTCAGCTGAGCTAGGTGAAGGGCCGCACCCTGGGGGTGCGGCCCTTCGTCGTTTCACGTGAAACAGCAAGGGGCGGCCATCGACGGAACCGGGCGGAGTAAGGCTGCCCCGGGTTCCTGCGCCTCAGGCCCGGTCCAGCTCAGCGAGTGGCGCCGGTAACGATCCACCGGCCCGAGCGGGTCCGGATCCAGAGTGTCACCAGCCGGACCGTCATCATCAGGGTCATCGCCCACCAGAGAGCCGTGAGGCCTCCTCCGAAGGTGGGGACCAGGAGGGCGATCGGAGCGAAGACGGCCAGGGTCAGGAGCATGGCCCAGGCCAGATACCGGCCGTCGCCTGCCCCCATCAGCACTCCGTCCAGGACGAAGACCACGCCGGCGATCGGCTGGGAGACCGCCAGGACCAGCAGGGCGGGCAGCAGGGTGTCCTGTACGGAATCGTCACCGGTGAAGAGCGGGATGAACAGGGGGCGTGCCAGCACGATCAGTACCCCCAGGACCACCCCGGACGCGATACCCCACTGGACCATTCGACGGCAGGCCTCCCGTGCGCCCTTCGCGTCGTTCGCTCCCAGGTAGCGGCCGATGATGGCCTGACCCGCGATGGCGATGGCGTCGAGCGCAAAGGCCGTGAGGCTCCAGAGCGAGAGGATGATCTGGTGCGCGGCGATGTCCGTGTCGCCCAGCCGGGCGGCGACGGCAGTGGCGATCATCAGGACCGAGCGCAGAGAGAGCGTACGGACCAGCAGGGGGACACCCGCCTGTGCGCTGGCCCTGATGCCCGCGGCGTCGGGGCGCAGGGAGGCGCCGTGCCGACGGGCACCGCGCACCACGACGATCAGATAGGCGAGAGCCATTCCCACCTGGGCGATCACAGTTCCCCAGGCGGAGCCGGCGATCCCGAGGCCTGCTCCGTAGACCAGGACCACGTTGAGTGCGCCGTTGGCGGTGAACCCGCCGATGGCGACGTAGAGCGGCGTGCGGGTGTCCTGCAGGCCGCGTAGGACGCCGGTCGCGGCGAGCACGACGAGCATGGCCGGAATCCCGAGGCTGGAGATCCGCAGATATGTGGTGGCGTGAGGCGCGGCGGTGTCCGATGCCCCGAAAGCCTCGACCAGCCAGGGGGCTGACGGGAGCGTAACGGCGACGACGACGGCGCCGAGCAGCAGGGCGAGCCAGATGCCGTCCATGCCCTGGCGGATCGCGGAGGGCAGATCTCCCGCACCGACCCGGCGGGCGACCGCCGCGGTGGTGGCGTATGCGAGGAAGACGAAGATGCTGACGGCAGTCGTCAGCAGGGCTGCGGCGACTCCCAGGCCGGCCAGCTGGGAGGTGCCGAGGTGGCCGACGATGGCGCTGTCGACGATGACGAAGAGGGGCTCGGCAACGAGCGCGCCGAAGGCCGGAACGGCCAGTGCGATGATCTCGCGGTCGTGCCGGCGGCGACTGGATCGACGGGTCGTGGGGGCCTGGGTCATGGGGGCTAATCTAATCTTCCACAGGTAAGAGATGCAATGCGATAGTGGTCCTTACTTTCGATCGAGTTCGGGGTTCTCTGGTGCGTGGTTTGCAGTGATCTTGCGCTGAGAAGAAAAGTTTTTCTCCCCCACAGCCGGTGGATGGAGAAAGTGCAGGTCAGGGCCTCCTTGGTGGTGCCGGTATGAGTTTGTCCACAGTGCTGTCCCCCGGTCCGTGCACAGGTTCCGTGGAGTTCTCCACAGCATCTGGTCCGTCGTCCACATGCCCTGTGGATAACCAGATTGGCTGACGGTGCGGACCGGCCTACCGTTGGGCGGCGCCCGCACTCCGTTCCGGCTTGGAAGTCCGCAGAACTTGACGCGCCGGAACCGGAGTCGGGCGTCTTGTTTGTCGGTGCCGTGCCGTAAGAAAGAGTGGCATGGCTAGGTCCGCGAAGCGGACGGGAGGAGGTGGCCCGGTGAGCATTCCCGAGCCTTTGGACGATCCCTGGGCCGATGTCGGTCCCAGCGACCGCCTGCCCGTTTCCCGTCAGCGCCGCGGTGAGGGCAAGGGGCGGGACGAGCAGCACGACCGGGGGCGCGAGAGCGGCTGGGACGGTGGCTCGTCCGGGTTCGAGCGTGTGCCTCCGCAGGACCTCGACGCGGAGCAGTCCGTGCTCGGCGGCATGCTGCTGTCCAAGGACGCCATCGCCGACGTCGTGGAGATCATCAAGGGCCACGACTTCTACCGTCCGGCCCACGAAACCGTCTACACGGCGATCCTCGACCTCTACGCCAAGGGCGAGCCGGCCGACCCGATCACCGTGGCGGCCGAGCTGGTCAAGCGCGGCGAGATCACCAAGGTCGGCGGAGCCCCGTATCTGCACACCCTGGTCCAGTCCGTGCCGACGGCCGCCAACGCCTCGTACTACGCGGAGATCGTCCACGAGCGGGCCGTGCTCCGGCGTCTCGTCGAGGCGGGTACGAAGATCACGCAGATGGGATACGCCGCCGACGGAGACGTCGACGAGATCGTCAACTCCGCCCAGGCCGAGATCTACGCCGTCACCGAGCAGCGCACCAGCGAGGACTACCTGCCGCTCGGCGACATCATGGAGGGTGCCCTCGACGAGATCGAGGCGATCGGGTCACGCAGCGGCGAGATGACCGGTGTGCCGACAGGATTCACCGATCTGGACTCCCTGACGAACGGCCTGCACCCCGGCCAGATGATCGTCATCGCGGCGCGTCCCGCCATGGGAAAGTCCACGCTTGCCCTGGACTTCGCCCGCGCATGCTCGATCAAGAGCAATCTGCCGAGCGTGATCTTCTCCCTGGAAATGGGGCGCAACGAGATCGCGATGCGCCTGCTGTCCGCCGAAGCGCGGGTGGCGCTCCATCACATGCGCTCCGGCACGATGACCGACGAGGACTGGACGAGGCTGGCCCGGCGGATGCCGGACGTTTCGGCAGCTCCGCTCTACATCGACGATTCGCCGAACCTCTCGATGATGGAGATCCGGGCGAAATGCCGTCGTCTGAAGCAGCGAAACGGCCTCAAGCTCGTCGTCATCGACTACCTGCAGCTGATGCAGTCCGGCGGTGCCAAGCGTGCCGAGAGCCGTCAGCAGGAGGTCTCGGACATGTCCCGAAACCTCAAGCTCCTCGCCAAGGAGCTGGAGCTTCCGGTCATCGCGCTCTCCCAGCTGAACCGTGGCCCCGAGCAGCGTACGGACAAGAAGCCGATGGTCTCCGACCTCCGTGAGTCCGGTTCCATCGAGCAGGACGCCGACATGGTGATCCTGCTGCACCGCGAGGACGCGTACGAGAAGGAGTCGCCCCGTGCGGGCGAGGCGGACCTGATCGTGGCCAAGCACCGTAACGGTCCGACGGCGACGATCACCGTGGCCTTCCAGGGCCACTACTCGCGTTTCGTGGACATGGCGCAGACCTGAGTCACCCTTGTGGGGGACTCGGAATTCGCGGCCCGACTGCTCGTCGCGGAATCGCCGACTCGATGAGGTCGCATGCTGGATGCCGTGACCGAGCGGTTCGTCGAAGCGTCCACCGCCCCGTCGCCGGAAGCGCTCGCGTCGCCGTTCGATCGGATGGTCGGCCTCCGCGCCGAAGGAGGTAAGGAGGCGAGCCGGGCGGCGGTGCCGTCCGCCGCCGAGAACTTCGTACTCGACCACCGGATCCGCACCGCCCTTCTCCCTCGCGCCACCGAGCTCGACGCGCACCTGGCCGGGCTGCACTCAGACGCCCTGGCCGCGATCTCCACGGCGGCCCGAGCGATCATGAAGCGGGGAAGTCTGGCTGCTGGGCACTTCGACGTGCTCGTGCAGCCGATCGTCGGGTGTGGCGTGGAGCTCCCGCGGTACCCCGCGTGGGCCGGGAGCGTAGGGCGGCCGGAAGCGTCCCATTCACGGGGACGCCCCCGGCGACCGTGGTGGGCGAGCCATTCCTGACGGCGGACGCTCGCGCGCATGGCCGACGGCAGAAGAAGTCGCAGGTCGCAGCGTCGCCCTTTGAGTCGAGCCCGAGATCCCGAACCTCCGCAGGTCTCCATCACCTGCGCAGTCGGGAGTTGAGCCGTGCGGCCTGTCGAGTGAGGTGGTCGCGCTCGGGGAGGCTGGGCGCCGATCGGGCGGCTTCGGCGTAGAGCCGTGCTGCGGTCACCGGGTCACCGTCACGCTCGTGCAGGTACGCCACCACGGCGGTGTGGCGGGGCAGGGCGGGGTCGAGCCCCGCCAGGGCTGCCAGGCCGGCACGCGGGCCGTCGGCCTCGCCGACCGCGACAGCCCGGTTGAGGCGGGCCACCGGGCTGTCGGTGAGGCGCACCAGTTCGTCGTACCACTCGACGATCTGCACCCAGTCGGTCTCCTCGGCGGTCCGGGCGTCGGCGTGGAGCGCGGCGACGGCGGCCTGGGCCTGGAACTCGCCCAGGCGGTCGCGGGCGAGGGCCGTCTGGAGCACGTCGACGCCCTCGGCGATCAAGCGGGTGTCCCACATGCTGCGGTCCTGCTCGGCAAGGGGCACGAGCCGGCCGTCGGGGCCGGTCCGCGCCGGGCGCCGTGCGTGGTGGAGCAGCATGAGCGCGAGCAGGCCCGCGACCTCCTCATGGCTGGTCCCGGCCGCGAGTTGGCGCGTGAGCCGGATCGCTTCGGCGGCGAGGTCGATGTCGCCTGAATAGCCCTCGTTGAAGACCAGGTAGAGGACGCGCAGCACCGTGGCGACGTCACCGGGCTGATCGAACCGGACGCCGGAGACGGTCCGCTTGGCCCTGCTGATCCGCTGGGCCATGGTCGCCTCCGGCACGAGGTAGGCCTGCGCGATCTGGCGCGTGGTCAGACCGCCGACCGCCCGGAGCGTGAGCGCGACGGCCGAGGCCGGTGTCAGGGACGGGTGCGCGCACAGGAAGTACAGCTGGAGCGGGTCGTCCACCGCCTCGCTCGGCCCGGGCGCGGGCTCGCACTCGACGCGTACTTCGCGATGCCGTCGGGAGGCATCGGAGCGCGCGGCGTCGAGGAACTTGCGCCAGGCCACGGTGACCAGCCAGCCCTTGGGGTCCCGCGGCGGGTCGTCCGGCCACACGCGCACGGCCTCGACCAAGGCGTCCTGCACGGCGTCCTCGGCCGCCGCGAAGTCGGCTCCGCGGCGGACGAGGACACCGATCACCGAGGGCACGAGCTCCCGGAGCAGCGACTCGTTCACTCGGTGGTCGTGGGCAGCTCGGCGTAGAACGGGCGCAACTCGAGCCACTCGTGGATCGGCTTCCCACTCGCACCCGGCGCCGCGGACAACTCTCCGGCCAGTTCGAGCGCCCGCTCGTAGGTCTCGACGTCGATCACCATCCAGCCGGCGATCAGGTCCTTGGTCTCCGCGAACGGTCCGTCGGTGACCGGGGGACGCCCCTCGCCGTCGTAGCGGACGAACGTGCCCTCCGGGGAGAGCGCCTGGGCGTCGACGAACTCGCCGGTGCCTTCGAGCCGAGCGGCGAAGTCACGCATGTACTGGATGTGGGCCGATACCTCCTCCGGCTCCCACTGGTCCATCGGCACGTCGTTGACCGCTGCCGGCGCGCCTCGGTAGTGCTTGAGCAGCAGGTACTTGGCCATCATGTTCTCCTCGGTGACGTACGGCCCATTGTGGCCGTGTTCGCTCCAGGGACGGAGCCGTGCGCGGGTTCTCGACATCCCACGACGAAATTTCCTCGCGGATTTCGGATGTGGACGTCGAAGCCGTCGACGCCGCGGCATTCGACGACTCCGCGCACCCGCAGTGGGGTCGAGGCGCGGGCGATCCACCTGACGCGGCTGATCCACCCGACGCGGTCGTCCACGTGGCGCTCAGGCGCGCCGTCGCTCGTCCCGCTGCCGGACCCGCTCCTCGACCGCGCTCGGCAGAGTCGTCTCGAAGTCGATCAGCTTCGCCCACGTCGGGGTCACGACGATCCGGCCTATGCCGGCGTAGAGCGAACGCACCTCGGCCTCCCGGTCGGCCCGCTGCTCGGGCGTCATCCGGTAGGTGCCGCTCGCCTCGGGATACTCGTCCGGGATGCCGTCGACGACATCCGGCTAGGCCTCGTTCCAGGTGAACCCGATCGGAACGTTTCGGGGTGTGCCGTCCTTGGCGACGCAGGCCGGCGGGTCAGGTCGCGGGCCGGCGGTTCCTGGCCGATCGGTCGGTTCAGAGCCTCGGTGATTTCGTCCGGTCGCACGGCTGTCCCCTCCCGATGTGGACCTTCCGGTCCACCCAGCGTCCCATCGGGCCTGCGCGCTCGACGGTGGCGACTCACGACTCGTTCCGGGAAGAAGCCCGTCGCTCCCGACGGACTGTTCGAGTAGCCATGCAGCTGCCGCGGCCCTGTCCGCACGTGCTTGTCCGCCGTCGCACCGCCGCGCTGCCGTGCCGACGTGGATCTCTTCTCACGCTCATGGGAGGAGTTGCGCACGGCGGTCGCCGAACTTCCGGACGAGGACTTCGTACAGCCCTCCGGCGGTGCGGGCCGGCTCGTGCGGGACCTGGTGTGCCATCTGGTCATCGACGCCCAGGACGTCCTGATCACCTTCGTGACCCCCGCCGAAGAGGAACCGACCCGCGACGCGGTGACCCACTGGGACGTCGCCGGAACGCCTCCGACCGGCGATGACCCGCTGGACGCGCTCACCGTACGG
This sequence comes from Streptomyces sp. NBC_00887, assembly GCF_045207585.1. Classification (NCBI taxonomy): domain Bacteria; kingdom Bacillati; phylum Actinomycetota; class Actinomycetes; order Kitasatosporales; family Streptomycetaceae; genus Streptomyces; species Streptomyces sp. NBC_00887. The sequence continues at coordinate 5,839,119 of NZ_CP108788.1, read as the reverse complement.
CTGGCCGTCGCCCACGAGGACCCTCGGCTGCTCAAATCCACCTCGACGTCATCGGCGCCACCGCCGGCCGCGCCGCCGAACGTGCCGACCCGGACCTCCGGGTCGGCACCCGCGACGAGGTCCTCACCGCAGGCGACTACCTCTCCGCGTACGTCCTGGAGTGGACGCTGCACCACCTCGACCTGATCGCGCACCTTCCGGACACGGCGGGACCGCCCACGGAAGTGCTCGCCCGGTCCCGCGAGATGCTGGAGCGGATTGCACGGGCCGCGTTCCCCGCGTCGTTCTCCGACAAGGACGCGCTGCTGGTCGGTACCGGACGGCGTGCCCCGACCGGCGCGGAGGAGGCTGAATTGGGCGACCTGGCCGCGAGACTCCCGCTCGTCCTGGGGTGATCGTCAGTCCTGCGAGGGCCGGCCGTTTGCGTGGCCGTGGTCTCTCTCGAACGGTGGCGTGCACGCATGACATGGCGGGGGCCGACGTATCGGACAGTGGACGGCGAGAGAATCGAAGGGGTCTGGTGCCACGTCTGGCTGCGGAGCCCTTGGAACGACGAGTACTTCCTGGACGATCTGATCGTCTACGCGGACGGGGCAGTCAGGTGCGAGGAGCGGACCGACCTGCGCGGCCTGGAGAAGCGGTTGGCATCAGGTGCGATCTCGGTCACGGAGCCGGGGGCTTCGAAGCGTCCTGAAGAGCAGTCGAAGTGGCTCTCCAGAGCCGGTGAGCCGGTGACCCCTGAGGGCTTCCTCCTCGACGTGGCCGACAAGGTCGAAGAGCTCAACGGACGACCCACGGCCGGACGGCGTTGCTGGGATGCGATCGGACGGTTCCAGCAGGACCCGAGTGAGTCGAACCGCGTCCTGCTCCGAGAGGCGTACCTGGCGGTTCCACCCCACCTCCGTATCTACGTCCTCGGTGACATGGACCGTCAGGACCGTCCCCTGCGGATTCTGTTGACCGATGTGGGTGCCGCTGTCGAGGAGGACGGTCCAGTGGTGACCTCGGAGATGCACGCGGAGGTCCTGGACTACTTCAACCAGGGTGAGGAGGGGTTCGCGCGGCAGGAGGAGCATCGGGCTGTCCAGCATGCTGACGATCCGGTCACGGCTGGCGAGGCGGCCTTCACTTCGCAGGAAACCCTCTTTCCGCAGGGCTGGCCGGAAGTACTCGGACTGTTCGTGCTGCGCAACGAGTTCCCGGCGCCGGTGGTCTTCGCCGGGGAGACCTACTCCTCCGTACTCCACGGCTACTGGGCCCTGTCAGCGGCCGACGCTTCCGAACACGATCAGATCCGCGATGCGCCGAGCGGGCGGGAGGCGCAGGACAGGGGAGGCCGGGCAGAGCGCAGAGCGGACTGGCCCGGGATCCGACTCGCCGTCATGGGCGGTTTGATGGAAGCGAAATTCACCCAGCACCCCGACCTCGCCGAGATCCTCCTCTCCACCGGGGACAGCGTGATCAGCTGCACAGGCCACTCGGACTCCCCCTTCTGGCGTGACGCCCGCGACGGCCGGGGGCGCAACTGGGTGGGCCGCCTGCTCGAGCTGATCCGTTCCGGGCTCGTCGCCCGACAGGCGCTGCTGAGCTGAAGGACAGCGTTACGGCGAAAGTGTTCAGGCGCGGTGATCGGGCACGACACCGGTGACCACAAGGTCCACCAGGTGGTCGAGCGTCGTGTCGGAGAGCACGCCGGGCAGGGTGAGGTGCTCCAGAAGAAGGCCTGTCATGGCCAGGTGGAGCGCGAGGAAGGTGTGGGCGTCGCCCGGCAGTTCCGCGTCCTGGTAGAGGCTACGGTTCCGGTCGAACTCGGCGCGTACGGTCTCGGTCAGGCGGGCCCGCAGCGCCGGGCGGCGTGTGGCCTCGAGGCGGAGCTCGAGCATGGCCAGATAGCCGGTGCGGTCATCGGTCATGCGTTGGACCAGCCAGCGCATGAGTGACGTGACCAGCTCGCGCGAGGGCTCAGGGCGCATCGCGTGCTCGACCTCGGCCGCGTCCGGTGTCATGCGGTGGTTGATGCGCGAGCCCGCCTGCATGAACAGGTCGTCCCGGCTCGCGAAGTAGTTGGACGACGTGCCGACGGGAACCCCCGCCCGGGCATCCACCGCACGGAAGGTGAGTCCGCGGGCACCTTCGTGGGCCAGCACGTCGATGGCTGCGTCGACGAGCGCCGTTCTGCGCTCCGGATTCCTGGCCATGAGTCGTCTCCCTCCGTCTGCCTCGGAAAGAGGCTTGCGCTACCACTACATGTGAAGCACTCTAGTCGAAGTGGTTGCGCCGTGGGGCAGTCGGGCCGCAGCCGCTTCTCTTCCATGACCAATAGGCTTGTGCAGAACGGGGATCAGATGCGAAAACTCACCTACTTCGTAGCGTGCTCGATCGACGGATTCATCGGCGATCCGAACGGCGACGCGGCATCGATGATGGCCTTCGTCAGTGAGGAGTTCCTCGGATTCCTCACGTCCGAGTATCCGGAGACGATCTCGGCGCAGGGGCGTGAGGCGCTGGGGTTCAAGGACGCCAAGAACCAGCACTTCGACACCGTGATCCAGGGGCGGGGCAGTTACCAGCTGGCCGTGGACGCCGGGATCACCAGCCCGTACTCCCACCTGCGGGAGTTGGTTGCCTCCAGGACTCTGCGGGAGTCCCCCGATCCGAATGTGGAGCTCGTGGCCGACGACCTGGTCGGGCGGATCAGGGAACTCAAGGCGGAGGAGAGCGAACTGGGCATCTGGCTCTGCGGGGGATCCAGCCTTGCGGGCGAGTTGATCGATGAGGTCGACGAACTCGTCATCAAAACCTATCCGCAGGTGTACGGGTCCGGAATGCCGATGTTCGGATCGGACTTCGCGACTGCCGACTTCACCCTGGAAGGCGTGCGCACCTTCGAAAACGGGTCGCTGGTGAGGACGTACAGCCGCAAGCGCTGACGCGTCGGTGCGCCCCGGTGCCATGTGCGCCGGGGCTGCGTCGGCCGTGCAGCGATAAGGATTCGCCCGGCGGTGCCGGTGCGGGTAGTCCTAGTGCCATGACCTCACCCGAAGCCTTGCTCCCCAGTACCCGGCGTGCACTGCTCCACCGCATTGCCACCGCGCAGTCCGAAGGGCGTACCCCCTCAGTGGTCGCAGCAGTTCTGCGGGACGGGCAGATCGCCTGGAACGGTTCGCGCAGTTGTGTCGACGGGCATGCCCCCGATGCCGATACACAGTTCAGAATCGGCTCCATCACCAAGACGTTCACCGCTGTGCTCGTGCTACGCCTGCGCGACGAGGGCCTGCTCGATCTGGACGACCCGCTGGAGAAGCACGTCCCGGGTACAGGAGCGGGGAAGGCGACCATCTTTCAACTGCTGGGCCACAGCGCAGGTCTGGCCGCGGAAACGCCCGCACCTTGGTGGGAGCGGACACCGGGGACTGTCAGGCCCGAGCTCGCCGACGTTCTGGGCGAGCGGCCGCAGCTGCACCCGGCCGGGCGCAGCCACCACTACTCCAACCCCGGCTACACGCTGCTCGGTTCCCTCGTCGAGGCGCTGCGCGGTGCTCCCTGGGCCGAGGTACTGCACCGCGAGATCCTGGAACCACTGGGGATGGACCGCACGACTCCGCAGCCGCGGGCCCCGCATGCGGGAGGCTGGGCGGTCCACCCCTGGGCAGATGTCATGCTGCCTGAGCCGACCGAGGACCTCGGCCTGATGGCGCCGGCCGGTCAGCTCTGGTCGACCACCACTGACCTCCTCCGGTTCGCCTCCTTCCTGGCGCGGGGGGACGACCGCGTTCTCCGCGCCTCGTCCGTCGAGGAGATGCGCACGCCCTCGGCTCCGCCCGAGGCGGGCGACTGGGCAGGCACGTATGGCCTCGGCCTGCAGGCCGTACGACGGGAGGACCGGACGCTCCTCGGTCATTCGGGCTCGCTTCCGGGCTTTCTTGCCGCCCTGTGGTTCAGCGTCGAGGACGATGTGGCCGCCGTGGTGCTCACCAATGCCACCTCCGGCCCGCTCACGGGCACGGTCGCCGCGGACCTGGTGCAGATCGTCGCCGAAGCGGAGCCGAGGATGCCGGAGCCTTGGCGTCCGCTGCCCGACGTCGACGAAGAGCTCCTGGCGCTGGCCGGCCCCTGGTACTGGGGCACCCATGCCTACGTCCTGAAACTGGCTGCGGAGCGCGGCGTCGAGCTTCAGCCGTTGCGCGGTGCCGGACGCAGTGCCCGATTCCGCGCATGTCCGGACGGCACGTGGACCGGCCTCAACGGTTACTACGCGGGGGAGACGCTTCGGGTCGTGCGCGCCGACGACGGCACCGTGGATCATCTCGACCTCGGATCGTTCGCCTTCACACGGGAGCCCTACGACAAGGGGGCAGCGGTGCCCGGTGGGGTGGCCGAGGGCGGCTGGCGAGGACTTGCCCTCTGAGCTTCGGATTCGGTGTTTCACGTGGAACACCGAATCCGACGACAGGCGGCTCAGGCCGTCAGTTCGCGCTCCAGCGGGGTACGGAAGCGCGGTGTGATCCGAGCCTCGCCCACCCAGGCCGACAGCCGCGATGCCTCTGTCTCGATGAGGCCCGAGGCGTCCCGGCCGACGTCGGACAGCAGTCGCCACACCGGCTCGCCGTCCGCTCGCTGAGCCCAGCCGCCCACGATTTCGCCGTTCCACCACACGGTGGGGCCGATGTTTCCGGCCCGGTCGAAGAGCGCCGGACGGTGGCCGGCCGCAAGGTGGAAGCTGCGGTCGGACCAGCCCATGGCGCTCGGGTCGAGGCTGGGCAGTAGTGCCGCCCAGGGTTCCAGGGGCTGTTCCGGAGCCACGTCGCCCGGCGCGACCCAGCCGGAGGCCCCGTTGTCGAGGAGCACTTCCTCCGCGTCGGCGGCGGCCAGCGCCTTACGCGTCTCTCGGAGGCCCCAGCCCGTCCACCACTTCAGGTCGGCTTCGGTCGCGGGACCGTACGCGCGGAGCCAGCGCCGGGTTACCTCCGCCTGTGCGTCGGCGACTGCGGATGTGGGCCAGGGATCAGCGGGCGTCCAACGGAACTGGCTGGAGGTCCAGGAACCACGGGGGCGGCCCCGGCGGATGCGTCCGTCGGCGGCCAGGACGCGGATGACCCGGGAGGCGACTCCCTGCACCGCCTCCTGCTTCGTGCCCGGGAAGACAGTGATCTTGGTGCGCAGGGCCGGTACAGCGGCGGAGAGCTCGCTCCCCGAGGCGTGGCCGCGCGCCGTCAGAGCGGCGAGCGTCTCCTGCTCGGTCGCGGAGAGCCAGGCTTCGTCCAGCCCGTTGCCGTCCTCCCGGAGGTGCTTGAGCAGGGTGCGGCGCTCCTTGGCCGCCACGGCCCGTGCATTGGACGCGTCGATGGCAGGCGCGACGTCCGTCGACATCGTGAACAGGGTGTTCCGCATGGAGAGCAGTCGCACCAGGGAGACGTCCTCGTAGAGTGCGCGCTCCACTGCCCCTGCGCTCGCGTCGGACAGCCGGGCGCACGCGGAGAGGAAGACCGTGGCGGCGTCGGTGGCGTGGAGGGCTACGACGGCGTCGGCAGCGGCCACGGCGGAGTCGGCCCGCACGGACGGGGCCAGTAGATGCCGTCTGCCGAGCCTGATCCGACGCTGGTTGTCATCGATGCGATGCATGGCTCCCCTGGGGTGGAGACGATCCGGTTCAGAGGGCGAGCTTGAAGCCCACGTGGCTCGCGGTGAAGCCGAGCCGCTCGTAGAAGCGATGGGCGTCCTCACGGGAGGCGTCGGACGTCAGCTGCACCAACCGGCACTTCTGACGCCGGGATTCGTCGACCGCCCACTGGATCAGCTGAGTACCGAGACCGCTGCCGCGCTCAGCGGCGTGGATGCGGACGCCTTCGATGATCGAGCGGGTCGAACCACGCCGCGACAGGCCGGGGACCACGGTGAGTTGCAACGTCCCCACGACGCGCTCCTCGCGCACGGCGACGACGAGATGCTGATGGGGGTCGTCGGCCAGTCGCCGGAATGCGGAGTCGTACGGGGCGAGGTCGTCCGGTGACTCGCGCTGCGCGCCGAGCGGGTCGTCGGCGAGCATGGCCACGATGGCCGGGATGTCGGTGAGGACAGCGGGACGTATTGCGATATCGCTCATGATCGGCAGACTACGCAACTCACCCGGTCAGGCGGGGACCTTGAGGGCTTCGACGGTCCTGACCAGCGGGGCGAGCTCCGGGTTCTTCGCAGCCTCGTCCAGGGCGGCACGCAGCGCGGTGTCATTGGTCGGCCGGGCTTCGTCGAGCAGCGCCAGGCCGGCTTCGGTGACATCGGTGTAGATGCCTCGCCGGTCCGTGTCGCAGAGATAGCGGGTCAGCAGGCCGCGGTCCTCGAGACGGGTGACCAGCCGGGTGGTGGCGCTCTGGCTCAGCACGACGGCGTCGGACACCTGCTTCATCTGAAGATGGCCGCCCGTGCCGCTGTGCTGGCGGCTCAGGACGTCGAGCAGCGAGTACTCACGCACGCTGAGGCCGTGGCGGGACTGCAGGGCCCGCTCGATGTGGGCCTCGATCTTGCCGTGGAGCAGCGAGAGGGCGCACCAGCCCTGGGAGAGGGCGGTCAGTGCGGGATCTGTCGCGGTCATGTGTCTCTCCTCCGTGCGGAGCTGCGTGCATCCCAGGATAGGGCACATACGCAATAGCCCGCGTTTGCAATTAACCCGCGCTAGCAATTATTGTTGACGCTCGTAAGGCGCAGACGCAATCTTCAGGGAAGGTGAACCCATGCCGCTCGCGCTCCTCGCCCTCGCCATTGGGGCATTCGGTATCGGAACCACCGAGTTCGTGATCATGGGGTTGCTCCCCGATGTTGCGGCGGACTTCCAGGTCTCGATCCCCACCGCAGGCCTTCTGGTCACGGGCTACGCCCTGGGAGTGGTTCTCGGCGCTCCGCTGATGACGGTGCTGGGCACCAGGGTCACCCGCAAACGCATGTTGATGCTGCTGATGGGCCTGTTCGTCGTGGGCAACGTGGTGTCCGCACTTGCCCCCGTCTTCGGGGTGATGCTCGCCGGACGAGTCATCGCCTCGCTCGCCCACGGAGCCTTCTTCGGTATCGGATCGGTCGTCGCCGCCGACCTGGTCGCTCCGGAGAAGAAGGCCGGCGCGATCGCCATGATGTTCACCGGGCTCACCGTCGCCAACGTCGTCGGGGTCCCCCTGGGCACCCACATCGGCCAGAGTGTCGGCTGGCGGACCACGTTCTTCATCGTTGCCGGACTCGGTGTCCTCGGCCTTCTCGGCGTGGCGAAGCTCGTGCCCGAGCAGCCCAGGCCCGAGGGCGTCAGGATCCGCCACGAGCTGGCTGCCTTCCGTAATGTGCAGGTGCTGCTCGCCATGGCGATGACGGTTCTGGGCTTCGGCGGTGTCTTCGCGGCGATCACCTACATCACCCCGATGATGACCGAGATCGCCGGCTACTCGCCGTCCTCCGTCACCTGGCTGCTGGTCCTGTTCGGACTCGGCATGGTCGGCGGCAATCTGCTCGGCGGCAAGTTCGCCGACCGCCACCTGATGCCGCTGCTGTACGTATCACTCGGCGCCCTCGCCGTGGTCCTGGCGCTGTTCACACTGACCGCCCACGACAGGACGGCTGCCGCCGTCACGATCGTCCTCATCGGAGGGCTCGGCTTCGCGACCGTGCCGCCACTCCAGAAGCGCGTTCTCGATCAGGCCGCGGGTGCTCCCACCCTTGCCTCCGCCGTGAACATCGGAGCCTTCAACCTCGGGAACGCGCTGTCGGCGTGGCTCGGCGGGATGGTCATCGCTGCCGGGTTCGGATACACCGCACCCAACGGGGTCGGCGCCGTTCTCGCGGCCTCGGCGCTGGTCCTCGCCATCGTCTCCGGCGCAATCGAGCGCCGCACGGTCACCCGTGGCCGACTCGTTGCCGAGCACGCCCCCGAGCCGGTGGCCGTCGCCCCCAGCAGGCACTGACACCCGCTGTCACCACCGGCCCCGGCACCGCAGCCGCCCGCCACATCCAGAAGCACCCCGCACCCCCGCACCCCCCCCGCATCAAGGAGTCGTCCCCCATGAGCACCGCCACCTTCGCCCCGCTGACCATCCAGGACGCCGAAGCGCTCGTGGACACCGCTCGTCGTGCTGCCGAGGCAGTCGCCGTGAACGTCGCTGTCACCGTCCTGGACGCGGGCGGTCATCTGCTGTCCTTCCGTCGCGACGACCGGGCCGTTCTCATCGCTGGAGAGACCAGCACTCGCAAGGCGTACACCGCCCTCCAGCTGAACACCCCCACGGCCGACCTGGTGGACGCCGTCCAGCCCGGCGGCCTCTTCCACACGCTGCCGACCGCACTCGACCGCCCGCTGCTCTTCATCGCCGGCGGTGTCCCGGTCCATCGCGACGGTCGGCTCATCGGTGCCGTCGGCGTCGGTGGCGGCGCCCCCGAGCAGGACCATGGGTTCGCGACCGTCGCAGCCGAGTCCTTCGTCTGAGGATTCCTGCCGCGCGAACACCGGCAACGCTGTCCACACCGCCCTCGGGGGCTCGCGTATCGCGGGCCCTCGAGGCGCGCGTCAGCTCTTTGAGGCACGCAGACGCCGACCTCGCCGGGTCGGTCCCCACGGCTTCAGTACCGAGATCGCGGTGATGAAGAGGTAGGTGGCCGTTGCCACCGAGGGCGCGATGACCAGATTGACGTCCGCGACACCCTGGGCGGCGGCCTCATCGATACCGGGGCGGAGCGAGAAGATCGACAGCCCTGCCGTGACCAGAGTCAGCCAGAACTTCGTCCAGACCCAGCGGTGCCTCGCCAGGCCCCACGGGGTGCCGAGTGACAGTACGAGGCCGCTCAGGAGCGAGAGCAGGGCAACCGGCACGACCAGCCAGTCGCCGAAGACCTTCATGGAACGGGTGGCCGCCTCCGCCATCGAGGTGTCACCGGTGAGGAACGCGGCGAGGCCGAGGGTCAGCAGTCCGACCGTGAGGCCCAGCCAGCTCACGGAAACGGCGACATGGGCGACGAGGAGGCTCCGGCGAACAGGGCGCTTGAGTGGTTTCACGTGAAACACGGTGTCAAGCGTGGAGCGAGCGGTCATCTGACGGCGGGAGTATCCGCATGTACTGGCCTCGGCGTACGAACGGCCGTGGGACCGGCGCGCTGGAGCCTTTCAGCCCAGGTCGGGCGCATGCATCGCCCGTACGCCCTCGATGTTGCCGTCCAGGTAGTGGCGCAAGGACAGCGGTACCAGGTGCACAGCTGCGATTCCGACCCGGCTGAAGGGCACCCGCACGATTTCGTACTCCCCGCAGGGGTCCTCGATTTCAGGGCCGTGCCGTCGTGACGGATCCATGGATTCCAGTCGGCAGACGAAGAAGTGCTGCACCTTCACACCTTTGACGCCGCCACCCGCGATGTGTTCCACGGTATCGACGAAGCAGGGCACGACATCGACGATCTTGGCGCCGAGCTCTTCGTCGACCTCGCGGTGCAGGGCGTCGACGACGGTGGCGTCCTCGGGCTCGACGCCGCCACCGGGCGTGAGCCAGTACGGATCCACCCCAGGTTTGGTGCGCTTGATGAGGATGAGGTCATCGCCGTCGAGGAGGACGGCGCGTGCGGTGCGCTTGACCACAGGACGTTCGGTCATGGCAAGAGAGTGGCCCATGAAACGCGATCTGAAACTCCTCAAGGAGGCCCGGTCACCAGTCCACGGCTGCACGCACCAGGCATTCGTGCGCCCGCGCAATGTGAGGGAGGGGCAGTGTGCCGGTCCGCACGGCGAGGAAGTACGTCCGCAGCGGCGGCACCGGCGGGTCGAGCAGCGCCACGACTTCGCCCCGCTCCAGCGCGTCCTCGCAGAGATAGCGGGGCAGTACGGCGAGACCGGCGCCCGCGGCCGCACACTGCAGGACCGCGCGCAGATCCGGCGCGATCACCGTGGCGGAAGCGGCGGGTCTGCTGTCGAACACGGCGGCCCAGTACCGGGAGACCAGGGGGAGGCTCTCGTGGACCTCGACCACCGGAAGCTGCTCCAGGACCACCGAGCCCTTGTGCCGCAGCGTTCCGGGCCCCAGCCGCCCGGCCCAGCGCGGCGCCGCGACCAGGACGTGCTCCTCGTCGCAGAGGGTCGTCGACGTGAACAGCCCTCCCCGCGGACGAGTGGTCGTGACGGCCAGGTCGTGGTGTCCGGCGGCCAGTCCTTCCAGCGTGTCCTCGGCCTTCCCGTTGAACGTGCTGCGCAGCGCGAGACCCTGGGAGATCAGCGGAGTGAGCGCGGGAAGCGCGCGTACGGCGGTGAACTCCGGGGGACCGGCCAGATGGAGGGTGCGCACCCCCGGCTCCTCGTCGAGTCCGGCCCCGGCGATCTCGACCAGTGCGTCCAGATGGGGCGAAGCCCGGTGTGCGAGCTCGTCGCCGATGGTGGTCGGGGTGACGCCGCGGGCCCCTCGCAGAAAGAGCGGGCGGCCGAGCTGGCGCTCCAGCGTGCGTATCTGCGAGGTGACAGCGGGCTGGGACAGCCCGAGCAGCGCGGCGGCCCGGGTGAAGGATCCGGCCCGGTGCACGGTGACGAATGTGCGTAACAGGGCCAGGTCCATGGCTTGCATCTCCACCCTCGCGACGCTCCGGAACGGCACAGCCGGCCCGCACAACTATAAATATGTCGATAGGCAGCTGTCGCTACTGTGATTGGACACTGACGCAGAGTCAATTAGCCTTGTGCAAGCGGTTCTTCGCGCAAGGAGCCGGGGTGGTCCGAGCCAAGAGGGGGGAGGCTCGGACCACCCGTCCCGAGCAGGACCGGCCAGGTGGACGGGGACGCCTGTCCTGGGCCGGTCCTGCCGGACCGCGAAGTGCCTTCGGTTCGTGTCCCGCAGGTGGTCAGCGAGCGGCCTCGTCGAGCGCGCGTTCCACATCGGCCAGGAGGTCGGCAGGATCCTCGGCCCCGACCGAGAAACGGATGAAGCCTTCCGGGACAGCGTCGCCGCCCCACCGGGCCCGGCGTTCGGCCGTGGAGCGAACGCCGCCGAAACTCGTCGCGTCGTCGACCAGACGCAGCCCGGCCAGGAAGCGTTCGGCCGTCTCCTTGTCAGCCAGCGTGAACGAGACCACGGAGCCGAAGCGCCGCATCTGCCGCACGGCCTTCGGGTAGGAGGCGTCGGTGGGCAGCCCGGGGTAGCGCAGCCCGGTCACCTCCACCCGCTCGGCCAGCGCCTCCGCGAGGGCCAGGGCGGTGGTGCACTGCCGGTCGATCCGCAGCTGCAGCGTGGCCAGGGAGCGGTGCGCGAGCCAGGCCTCCATGGGGCCGGGAATCGCGCCGACGACCTTGCGCCAGCGCCGTACGCCTGCGGACAGGTGCGGATCCCGGCAGGTCACGTGGCCGAGCAGGATGTCGCCGTGCCCGGTCAGCCCTTTCGTGTCACTGGCGACGGAGAAGTCCGCGCCCAGTTCCAGGGGGCGCTGGCCGAGGGAGGTGGCCAGCGTGTTGTCGACGGCGACCAGAGCACCCGCCGCGTGTGCCGCAGTGACGAGCCGGCGAACGTCGCAGACATCGAGCCCCGGGTTCGACGGGGTCTCGATCCACAGGAGTTTCGCCCCCTCGAGGACCTCCAGCTGGGCGTCGCCCGCAGTCGGCGCGGTCCGTACCTCGACGCCGAATGCCTCCAGCTGCTCCCGTACCAGGGGGAGCGCCTGGTAGCCGTCATCAGGGAGCACGACGATGTCCCCGGTGCGGGCCTGGGACAGCAGAACGGCTGAGACGGCCGCCATTCCGGAGGCGAAGACAGTGGTCTCGGCCCTCTCCCCCGGTGCTTCCAGCTCGCTGATGGCCCGCTCCAGATGCGTCCACGTCGGGTTCGTCTCGCGGCCGTAGGTGTAGGGGCCGACGGGCTCGCCCGACAGATGGAAGTGGGCTGCGAAGACGGGCCCGGGCAGCGTGGGTTCGTACTGCTCCGGCTCGGGCAGTCCCGCTCGTACGGCGCGTGTCCCGTCGCCCGTGGTGCTCATCTGTTCCCTCGTTTCTCTCCCCGGTGCCACACCGGTCCTGTCCGCACTCTTTCAGTAAGGGGCCGATCAGTCGTTGTCGGGCAGGACGACGTTGAGTGCCCAGGACACGACCGAGATGATGAGGCCGCCGAGGACAGCGGTCCAGAAGCCTTCGACATGGAAGCTCAGGTCGAAGACACCGGCCAGCCACGAGGTCAGCATCAGCATCAGGGCATTGACCACCAGGGTGATCAGTCCGAGGGTCAGGATGAACAAGGGCACCGTGAGCAACTGCACGACCGGCTTGACGACGAAGTTGACCAGGCCGAAGAGCAGCGCGACCACTATGAGGGTGAGCACCTCGCGCCCGGTGTCGTCACCGGTGAGCGTGATGTCCTGGAGCAGCCAGATGGCCACGGCCAGTGCACCCGCGTTGGCGATCGTCTTGACTACGAAATTCTTCATGTGTCTGATCGTGGCAGACACGATCTCTGCCGGACACCGGCAGAACTGACGAGAACAGATGCAAGGGGCGGACAGGCGATGAAGGCATTCAGACTGGACGAGCTGGAGGCGGAGCGGGCCGCCAACGAGGGTGCCTACCTGCAGTTCGTCCGGGAACGCAACATGTCCGTCGGCTTGTACGCATTGGATGCCGGCGAACTCGACCCCCAGAAGCCGCACAATCAGGACGAGGTCTACTTCGTCGTGAGCGGCCGCGCCGCGATCACCGTGGGCATGGAGACCACACAGGTGGGCAGGGGGAGCGTCGTGTACGTCCCCGCCGGGACGGCCCACAAGTTCCACCACATCACCGAGGACCTCAGGGTGATGGTGGTCTTCTCTCCACCGGAGAGCTGAGCCGGCACCTCGGGGTTCCCTAGGGGATCGGTCAGGGGACTTCAAGGGCTCCCGGGCCCCCACCGGCCACCCCCACGCCTCTAGCATCGAAGCAGGAACTCACAGAGACGAGGTAAGGACGATGGCGGTGCGGGAGATTTTCGCGGGGATGCCCTGGTGGGTGAAGTGGGTCGCGGTGCCTCTCATCGCGATCGTCGTGTTCGGCGGCCTCATCGCCAGCGTGGTCGGCTTCGTGATCGGCCTGCTGTTCAAGGCGCTGGTCTTCGTCGTCCTGGTGGGTGGTCTGATCTTCGTCGTGCGGAAGTTCATGGCATCTTCCTCCCGCAGCGACTGGTAGGCAGGACGCGGGGCGGTGCCGGGCAGTCGGCGCGTGAGGGACGGGAGCCGGGCCGCAGATACGGCGATTAGCCCAGCTGAGTTAAGTCCAGGATGAAACCTCACTCGTGACGGACGGTGCCGATACAGTGGCAGACCGCTGCCGTCGGCTGGGAAATGACTGCCCGTCACCGTCCTGACCAGTGGTTTGTGCGACCGCCCGGTCTCCGGACCCCCGGCTCGCGGCGGGCCCGTGGGGGCGGCCCCCGCGGGAGGGCTGAATGCCCGTCACCATGCCTGGGGGTGACCTTTGACCACGGCATCGAGTACCGCTGTCCCGACGTTGATCGGTTCGGTTCAGCGGGCGTTGAGACTGCTGGAGGCTGTGGGCACCCATCGGGAAGGGGCGCCGGCGAAGCAGCTCGCGCGGGAAGCTGGGCTTCCCCTTCCCACCGCCTACCACCTGTTGCGCACTCTCACCCACGAGGGCTACCTCCGCAGGGAGAACGGCGTCTTCCTGTTCGGTGCCGCTGCCGAGCGCCTCGTCGGAGGCCGGGCGCCCGCACCTCGTCGCGGTGTGATCATCGAATCGCTCGCACACTGGGCCGATGTCATCGGCGCACCCGTGTACTGCGCTGTCTACCGCGACGGGGAGATCGAACTCGTCGCGGTGGCTGATACGCCCGACTGTCCCGCCGTCGAGGAGTGGGCCGCCTTCCGTGAGACCGGCCATGCACATGCTCTCGGTCAGTGTCTGTTGGGCCAACTCGACGAGAGGGCGCGCGAGGACCATCTGGACCGTCACCCAGTGCAACCACTGACGCGCTACTCCGTAAGAGATCGTCCGGCGTTTCTCGACCGGATGAGATCGATGAACCGTATGGAACCTGTCGTTGAACGACAGGAATATGCCCTGGGAACGGTCTGTGCGGCCATCCCGATCACTGTGGGAACTGCCGTGGCGGCCATGGCCATTTCACTACCCCTGGACCAAGAGGAACGGTTGCTCCCCGCAGTCGAACAACTACGCTGTGAAATGACCCGTCTCTTGCGCTCGTTCGTGTTCTCTATCAGTATCTGAAAAATCACTCCTTGTGATCTGCTATCGCGTGCACCACGATGGCGTCAATAGGGCCATGGGGGATCATTCCTGGCCAGATTCATCTACTGCGGGGTTGAACGATGCGCGAGTCGGTTCAAGCAGAGGTCATGATGAGCTTCCTCGTCTCCGAGGAGCTTTCGTTCCGTATTCCGGTGGAGCTCCGGTACGAAGTGGGCGATCCGTACGCGATCCGGATGACCTTCCACCTGCCAGGTGACGCCCCCGTCACCTGGGCCTTCGGCCGTGAGCTGCTGCTCGACGGTCTCAACAACCCGAGCGGCGACGGCGATGTGCACATCGGCCCGACCGAGCCCGAGGGTCTCTCGGACGTACACATCCGGCTCCAGGTCGGCACGGATCGTGCGCTCTTCCGCGCCGGCACGGCGCCTCTTGTGGCATTTCTCGACCGGACGGACAAGCTGGTGCCACTGGGACAGGAGCACACGCTGGGTGACTTCGACGGCAATCTGGAAGAGGCGCTGGGCCGCATCCTCGCCAAGGAACAGAACGCCGGCTGAACAGGGACCACCCGCTGAACAGGCAACACCGGTGCCCCGTATGCCCGGAGCTCACGCCTTACGGCGTCGGCCCCTCCCGGTCCGTACGGGGGCAGGAGCTCTGGCTTCCGCGCCGAGCCCCGTGCGGTCCGCGGAGACCACCAGGGCCGCGAGCACCGTCGTCACCGGCACCGAGGCGACCAGCCCGATCGATCCGACCAGGGTCCGGACGATCTCCATCGCGACCAGTTCGCTCGTTGCCACCGTTCCCACGCTGCTCTGGGCGATCGAGAAGAGCAGCAGCAGGGGCAGCGCGGCGCCCGCGTAAGCGAGTACCAGCGTATTGACGACCGAGGCGATGTGGTCGCGCCCGATCCTGATGCCTGCCCGGTAGAGCCGCCGTACGCCCATCGTCGGATCGGCCTGGTGCAGCTCCCAGACCGCCGACGTCTGGGTAACGGTCACGTCGTCGAGCACACCGAGCGAGCCGATGATCACACCGGCCAGCAGCAGGCCACTCATGTCGATGTTCGGGAACAGCCCGTGGATCAGGCCGGTGTTGTCATCGGTGTTGCCGCTGAGGCTCGCCCAGCCGATGAAGAGCGAGCCCAGAAGCCCGATCAGCAGCAGCGAGACGAGCGTGCCGATGACGGCCACGGATGTGCGCGCGGTCAGCCCGTGGCACATGTACAGGGCGATCAGCATGATGGCGCTGGCCCCGATCACCGCGACGACCAGCGGATTCGAACCCTGCAGGATCGCCGGGAGGATGAACAGCGTCAGTACGGCGAACGAGACCGCGAGCGCGATCAGCGCCATCAGCCCGCGCAGCCTGCCCACCACGATCACCGCGAGGGCGAAGATCCCGGCCAGCAGGGCCATCGGGAACGTACGGGCCACGTCGGTCACCGAGTACTGCAGATCACGGGGCGCGTCGGGCGCGTACGCCACAACCACCCCTTGACCGTCCCTCAGTTGCCTGGTCGCGTCGGGCTGGATGATCTCGACGAACGTACGGCCCTTGTCCTTGCCGGTCGTCACCTCGACCGTGGCCTTCTTGCACAGCCCCGACTGCTCGTTGACCGCCTCACGCCCCGAGGGTGTCGAGGTGTCGCCGGTGGGCGGCACCTGCGCGGCGTTCACGTCCGCGCAGTCCACCCTGGCGATCTCCACCACCTTGCCCTGCTGGGTCTGCCGGTCGAAACCGACACCCGTGCGCTCGTGGGAGGGCGCGCCGCCCGGCCAGAAGGCCACGAGACCGACCAGGACCGCGGCGGCGAACGGGATCAGCACCGCGGCGATGACCTTGCGCAGATGCTTGGACACGGGCGCGGCGGGGCCGTGGCTGTGGCCCGGTGCATGGCTCTGCGTACTGCCGGACCGGGGGCCGTGCGGTTCGGGGGCGCTGGGGGAGGACGTCACCGGGCGATCATCCCAAGAACGGGAGAGGCCCTCTGGCCAGCACGCCAGGAGGGAGGCTAGCGTGGAGGCACCTTTGCACACGCGGGAGCTCGGAGCACCGGGCTGAGAGGGCGCTGACCTCCGTATATCCGTACGGGACACGCTGCGCCGACCGCCGAACCTGTTACCGGGTAATGCCGGCGTAGGGAGTAGGTCTCATGACCACAGCGGACGCACGCACGCCTGCCTCGAAGCAGAACGCCCAGAATGCGCAGGACGTGGCGAACAGCGAGGCCGGGAAGTCCATCGGCTGGCACAAGGGGTACGTCCAGGGCTCGCGCCCGGACCTCCGGGTGCCGGTCCGTCAGGTGCACCTCACCAACGGCAAGGACGTGACGCTCTACGACACGTCGGGGCCGTACACCGATCCCTCCACCGAGACCGATGTCCGTCGCGGGCTCGCGCCCCTGCGGGAGAACTGGATCATCGCCCGCGGCGACACCGAGGAGTACGCGGGCCGCCCGGCGCGTCCCGAGGACGACGGGCTCAAGCACACGTCGCCGCGCGGCGGCCTGCGCAACCTCGACGCGGTCTTTCCCGGCCGCCCCCGTCAGCCCCGCCGCAGCCGCGACGGGCAGCCGGTCACACAGCTCGCCTATGCCCGCCGCGGCGAGATCACTCCGGAGATGGAGTACGTCGCGATCCGGGAGAACGTGGAGCCCGAGGTGGTGCGCGAGGAGATCGCGGCGGGGCGGGCCGTGCTGCCGGCCAACGTCAACCACCCGGAGATCGAGCCGATGATCATCGGCAAGCGGTTCCTGGTGAAGGTCAACGCCAACATCGGCAACTCCGCGGTCACCTCCTCCATCGAGGAGGAGGTGGACAAGATGACCTGGGCGACCAAGTGGGGTGCCGACACGGTCATGGACCTGTCCACCGGCCGCAACATCCACACCACGCGCGAGTGGGTCCTGCGCAACTCCCCCGTGCCGATCGGCACCGTTCCGCTCTACCAGGCACTGGAGAAGGTGGACGGCCGGGCCGAGGAGCTGACCTGGGAGATGTACAAGGACACCGTCATCGAGCAGGCCGAACAGGGCGTCGACTACATGACGGTGCATGCCGGGGTCCGGCTCCCGTACGTCCCGCTGACGGCACGCCGCAAGACCGGCATCGTCTCCCGCGGTGGCTCGATCATGGCGGCCTGGTGCCTCGCGCACCACAAGGAGTCGTTCCTCTACGAGCACTTCGAGGAGCTCTGCGAGATCCTCGCGGCCTACGACGTGACCTACTCGCTCGGTGACGGACTGCGCCCCGGTTCCATCGCCGACGCCAACGACGAGGCGCAGTTCGCCGAACTGCGCACGCTCGGTGAACTGAACTCCGTCGCCAAGCGGTTCGGCGTCCAGACGATGATCGAGGGCCCGGGCCACGTCCCGATGCACAAGATCAAGGAGAACATCGACCTCCAGCAGGAGATCTGCGAGGAGGCGCCGTTCTACACGCTCGGCCCGCTGACCACCGATGTCGCCCCGGCGTACGACCACATCACCTCGGGCATCGGTGCGGCGATGATCGCCTGGTGGGGGACGGCGATGCTCTGCTACGTCACGCCCAAGGAGCACCTGGGGCTGCCGAACAGGGACGACGTGAAGACCGGCGTCATCACCTACAAGATCGCCGCGCATGCTGCGGATCTCGCCAAGGGGCACCCCGGGGCGCAGGAATGGGACGACGCGCTGTCGGATGCCCGGTTCGAATTCCGCTGGGAGGACCAGTTCAACCTGGCGCTCGACCCGGACACGGCACGGGAGTTCCACGACGAGACGCTGCCGGCCGAGCCGGCCAAGACGGCTCACTTCTGCTCGATGTGCGGTCCGAAGTTCTGTTCGATGAAGATCAGCAGGAGCATCACGGAGCAGTTCGCCCCCGACCTGCTCCCCTCCGCGTCGGAGGAGGAGATCGAGGCGGGGATGCTGGAGAAGTCCAAGGAGTTCGCCGCGAGCGGCAACAGGGTGTACCTGCCGCTGGCGGACTGACACCGGGGGAAATCGCACGAAATGGCGGCGCTGTCCTGGGCGTTACGTGCCCGGGGCGGTGCCGTCTGGCTGTTCATCAGATTGTCCGTATTGAACCAGGAGAGTATGAGCAATGGCTGGTTTCACATGATGGATCCTCTGATCGCCTGATTCCAGGTGCCGTTCGGAGACGGTACGGACACGGAAACGTGGCAGGTCTATGTACGTTTCGGCAGGGGTACGTCCTGGCTTGACCATTTCCTTATCTGTGCCTTACCTTCCGCTGTGCTTGGCCGAAAAAGTGTGCGCCCCGACGGGGGGCGCCAGGGGAGGGAAACACAGTGAGCTGGTACCTGAACGTCCTCAAGAACTACGCAGGCTTCAGCGGTCGTGCGCGCCGCAAGGAGTACTGGATGTTCGCGCTCTTCCACGCCATCTTCATCGTGGTACTGGCCGGCATCGGTGTCGCCATCGACACCCAGATTCCGTACTTCATCTACTTCATTGCCCTGTTTATCCCCTCGCTGGCCGTCACCGTCCGTCGGCTGCACGACACCGGCCGTTCGGGCTGGTGGGTCCTGATCGGCTGCGTCCCGTTCGTGAACATCGCCCTGCTCGTTTTCACCTTCCTCGACAGTGCGCCCGAGGCCAACGAGTACGGTGCGAACCCCAAGCTGGCTCCCCAGGGAGTCTGACGGGGCGCTCCGACCGAGTCGGAGTACCACCGCACACTGAACAACGCGGAGGCCGGGTGCAGCAGAGCTGCCCCGGCCTCCGCCGTGCCCGGACGCGGCACAGCCCCCGCGGTTCGGGGAACCGGCCGGATCACTCCGGCTGGTGTTCGGGGCCGCCGAAGTCGGGACTGGTGAAGTCGGGGCTGGTGAAGGAGGGGCGAGGTCCGGCCGAGGGGCCGTCCTGCGGACCGGAGAAGTCCGGTCTGCTGTAGCCGATCTTCGGGATGCGGTTCGCCGAGCGGTGCGGGGTCCGTGAGGCCGGCCCCGCGGTCGGGTCGGCCAGGGCGTCCCGCAGGAAGGGCAGGATGCCGCGCTCCAGCAGTGCGTGGCGCCAGGCCTCCCTGGCGCGTGCCACGTCCTCGGGCAACTCCTGCTCGTCGTCCATGGCCGGCAGCGCGGTGGCTCCGTTCCGCAGCGCGGTGATGAGGAGTCCGACCGCGGCGACCAGGATGGCCGCGGCGGCCACCGCCGCGAAGAACCATCCGGCGGCTACCAGGGTGCCGCCGAACGCCAGGGCCGGGCTGACCGCCTTCAGGAGATAGCCGACCAGCAGGAATATGAGGGCGGCGGAGCCGGCGAGCACGGGGGCCAGCGCGGCGATGACGGCAAGGGTTCCCGCACCCTCCCCGTCCGGTTCGTCAGGGGGCGGTCCGAGGGCTGACCCGAGGGCGGTTTCGGGGGCCGACGCATCGGCCGGTCCGCGCAGTTCGCCGCGGACCTTCACGTAGTGCTCGTACTCGGTAGCGGCGGCTGCGGTGATCAGAGCGGTGGCGTTCAGCGCCATCGTCCGCAGTTGTTCCGCGTTGAGCCGGTCCCCCACACCGTCCAGATCCGGGCGTTCGTGAGCATGGCGCAGAGAGTCGGCAAGGATCCGCTCGTACTCGGGTCGGTCCTCGGCCAGCAGGTGCGGAGCGCTTTTCATGTGCATCCCCCGATGCTCCGTAGGGCCTGATCGACCGCCTGGGCCGGGCGATCGGGCGGAACGGAGGAGAGCCTGCTACTGATACGCCGATGGTAGAGCGACCATGGCACGGGTTGACAGGGGGTTTCCGGAAATAGGCCCAGTGGTCGGCGTTGTCAGGTCGTGGGTGCGTCTTCCCCGACGGCCGTCAGTCATTCAGAGGAAGTTGGACAACCAGTAGCTTTCCGGCCATGGTCACTCCGCCGTCCATGGCGATGGCAAGCCCGTCCGCGTACACGTGCGGACCGTCCACCACGGGGCGGGCGCTGTCTTCGCCGTCCTCGGATCCGACCTCGCCGAGCAGGTACGGGATGGGGCTGTGACCATGCACGACGCGCTGCCCGCCGTACGTGGACATCAGCTCGCGAACGGCCTGCGAACCGCCCTCGTCGCGGAAGGCGAACCGCTTGGTGAGCTTGCGGAAGAGGTCCCAGCACTCGTCGGCGTCGTTACGCGTGAGAATGGCGTGCACCGTGTCGTTGACGTCCTCGATGGTGGAGCCGTAGTCGAGGTAGGCCGTCGTGTCGGAGTGCATCAGCAGGTGCCCGTCCTCCTCGACGACCGCGTCGAGGCGGGCCATCCACTGCAGGTGGACGTCCTGGAGCCGCTCCATGTCGGTCTTCTGGCCGCCGTTGAGCAGCCAGGCCGCCTGGAAGGTCGCCGTACCCGCACCGGAGTTCACCGGGGTGTCGCCGAACCTCTTGGCGCCGAGGAGAAGGAGCTCGTGATTGCCCATGAGGGCCTTGCAGTACCCGCCGGCCGCCGCGGCCTCGGCGGAGAGCCGCATGACGAGATCGATCACGCCGATGCCGTCCGGTCCCCGGTCGGTGAAGTCGCCGAGGAACCACAGTCTGGCGTTGCCGGCGGACCACCGGCCCTCGGAGTCGATGAGGCCCTGCTCGCGGAGCGCGGCAAGGAGCTCGTCCAGGTAGCCGTGGACGTCGCCGACGACGTAGAGGGGACCTCGTCCCGTGGCGGAGGCGGGCCGGGGCTGGGGAACGGCCTGCACCTGGACGGTGTCGCCGCGGTTGATCACGGGGAGATCGCGCGCGGTGGGGGTGTACCCCTCCGGCTCGTCGCCCATGACGGCGTTACCGGGATGCGGCAACGGCGAAGGCATAGGTGCCTGCGCATACGGCGGTACGCGGAAGTCACGCAACGTCGCTGTCCGCACCACGGGTTCCTGACCGGCCCCCTGAGTCATCGACCCCTCCACCACCGTCGCGCCGCCGTACACCTGACGGGCCCTGCCTGGTAGAGGTGGTCCGCGGTGTCGTGCGCCCATCATAGGAATGCGGATCGTGCTCTGGGACGCACCAGGGGTGGTGAATCCGAGTGCACGCTTGGTTCGCCGACCGATTGGTACGGATTAATCCGAACAGTCCCCGGCGGGGGAGCGCGGAGGGCTGATCGTGGTGCGCGGCGGACGCCGCTGCGAGGACGTCCGGACGATGAGTTCCGTCGGTATCACCTGTTCCAGCGGTCCGTCGTGCTCGACGCCTTCGATGGCGTCGATGAGGAGCTGGACGACAGCCGTGCCGATTCTGCGCGGCTTGAGCGAGAGCGTCGTGATGGGGGGATCGGTCGCTGTGTACACGGTGGACTCGCTGCAGCAGACCACCAGCAGGTCCTCGGGGACCCGCAGGCCGTAGCGGCGGGCGGCGGCGAGCAGATCGGTTCCGTTGGGGTCGAAGAGCCCGTAGACGGCGTCAGGCCGGTCCGGGCGGGCGAGGAGCCGGTCGGCGGCCACGGCGCCCGCGCAGGGGTCGTGGGCCGGATAGGACTCGTAGACCGGGTCCTGGCCCACCCGCTCGCACCAGTGGAGGTAGGCGGTGGTGGAGAGGCGGGTGTAGGTGTCGGTGGTGGTGCCGGTCAGCAGCCCGATGCGGCGGGCTCCGGCGGCGGCGAGATGGTCGAGGAGGTCGAGTACGGCTGCCCGGTGATCGTTGTCGACCCAGGCGGTGACCGGCAGCGTGCCCGCCGGTCGGCCGTCGGACACGACGGGCAGTCCCTGCCGCACGAGTTCGGTGACCACCGGGTCCTGGTCGGAGGGGTCGATGACGACGGTGCCGTCCAGGGCGACGTTCGACCAGACGTCGTGGCGCGAGGTGGCGGGGAGGATGACCAGGGCGTAGCCGCGGGCGAGCGCCGCCGATGTGGCGGCTCTGGCCATCTCCGCGAAGTAGGCGAACTCGGTGAAGGTGAAGGGTTCGTCCCCGTACGTGGTCACGGTGAGGCCGATGAGCCCCGACCTGCCGGTACGGAGGGTGCGGGCCGCGGCGGACGGGCGGTAGCCCAGCCGCTCGGCGACCTCGCGGACATGTCGGCGGGTGGCGTCCGGGAGCCTGCCCTTGCCGTTGAGCGCGTCGGAGACGGTCGTGATGGAGACTCCGGCCGCGGCGGCTACGTCCCGGATCCCCGCCCGTCCCTGTCGGCCGCTGCGCCGGGGCGTCTCTGTCCGGCTCACCTGGTGCTTCCCTGCTGCTGTCATGGCGAGCCGATAGTAGGGCTCCGGTGGCGGGTTGGGCCGGTCGCATATGCGTACGTCGACAGGCACGTTTCTGCATGATCATGAGGCATTAAATACCTTGAAATTCAAGGGAGTTGGCGGGTTGGAGGCCAATGTGTCATGTGTCGGTGTGCATGGACCTGCTAATTGGTCCATGTCTCGAAGAGGTCTCAACTCACCTGTTCGAGTGATGCGCGCTACGGAGTGAGCCACGGGCACGCGCCACGGGATGCGGCGCTCCCCCCGGGGAGGCTCGTCGGGCCGCCGGGCATTGACGGTGCTTTCCGGCACAGCGGACGATTGTCCGGGTCCGGCCATTCGCAGGGACGTCGAATCCTCTTAAGGTGAGCAGTATTGATGTGTACGGATGGTCGAGGAGGACCTGCGGTGAGCGAGACGAGCCCCAAGCTGCGTGCCGAGCTGGACGGTGTGCCTGCCTATGTGCCGGGCAAGCCGGCGGCCGCCGACGGACCGGTTGCTTTCAAGCTGTCCTCCAACGAGAACCCCTATCCGCCGCTGCCGGGGGTCATGGAGTCCGCGCTCGGGGCCGCCGCGAACTTCAACCGGTACCCGGACATGGCCTGCACCGGCCTGATGAACGAGCTGGCCGACCGGTTCGGTGTGCCGGTCTCCCATCTGGCCACCGGTACCGGCTCGGTCGGCGTGGCGCAGCAGCTGCTCCAGGCCACTTCCGGCCCGGGTGACGAGGTCATCTACGCCTGGCGTTCCTTCGAGGCGTATCCGATCATCACGCAGGTCAGCGGCGCGACCTCGGTCAAGGTGCCGCTCACCGACGGCGAGGTGCACGATCTCGACGCGATGGCCGGTGCGATCACCGACCGCACCCGGATGATCTTCGTCTGCAACCCGAACAATCCGACCGGCACCGTGGTGCGCAGGGCGGAGCTGGAGCGCTTCCTGGACCGGGTTCCCGGCGATGTGCTGGTGGTGCTCGACGAGGCGTACAAGGAGTTCATCCGGGACGCCGACGTGCCGGACGGCATCGAGATCTACCGGGACAGGCCCAACGTGGCGGTGCTGCGGACCTTCTCCAAGGCGTACGGCCTGGCAGGTCTGCGGGTCGGTTTCGCGGTGGCGCACGAGCCGGTGGCGGCGGCACTGCGCAAGACCGCCGTCCCCTTCGGGGTCAGCCAGGTCGCGCAGGACGCCGCGGTCGCCTCGCTGCGGGCCGAGGACGAACTGTTGGGCCGGGTCGGATCGCTGGTCGGCGAGCGCACCCGGGTGTACGAGGGCCTGGTGAAGCAGGGCTGGACCGTGCCCGAGTCCCAGGCCAACTTCGTCTGGCTCCGGCTCGGGGACCGTACGCTCGATTTCGCCGCGGCGTGCGAGCGGGCAGGTGTGATGGTCAGGCCGTTCGTGGGTGAGGGTGTGCGGGTCACGATCGGTGAGACCGAGGCCAACGACGTGTTCCTGAAGGTGGCGGAGTCGTTCCACAAGGAGCAGTAGGAGGGCGGCTCGACCGCTTGCGTGCCGGTGGCCCCGGACCTCGTTCGACGAGGTCCGGGGCCATTGTGCTGAGCGGCCGGACGGACATGGGCGCGGTGTCCGGTATCGGTGGCTCGGTCCGGTCGGCCGGAAACCACCCCCCCGCGCGATGGCTTCGAAGATGTGTGCGCCATAATTGCTTGTGAATGTGAACGCGTTCACAAGCGCGCCCCGTTTCCTCCCGTGATCGGTGGGATTGGCGGAGCGAGCTGCGGCTGTGATCACGGCGACGCAAGGAGAAGAGGACGTGAACCTAGCGCTGGCGCCAGAGACTCTGGCGCGATGGCAGTTCGGCATCACCACCGTCTACCACTTCCTGTTCGTCCCACTGACGATCTCTCTCGCCGCCCTCACGGCCGGCCTGCAGACCGCCTGGGTGCGCACGGACAACGAGAAGTACCTCAGGGCCACGAAGTTCTGGGGCAAGCTCTTCCTGATCAACATCGCCATGGGTGTGGTCACGGGCATCGTCCAGGAATTCCAGTTCGGCATGAACTGGTCCGACTACTCGCGGTTCGTCGGTGACGTCTTCGGTGCACCGCTCGCCTTCGAGGCGCTGATCGCGTTCTTCTTCGAGTCCACCTTCATCGGGCTGTGGATCTTCGGCTGGGACAAGCTGCCGAAGAAGATCCATCTCGCCTGCATCTGGATGGTCTCCATCGGAACGATCCTCTCGACGTTCTTCATCCTGGCGGCCAACTCCTGGATGCAGCACCCGGTCGGCTACCGGATCAACGAGGAACGGGGCCGTGCCGAGCTCACGGACTTCTGGCACGTGCTCACCCAGAACACCGCGCTCACGCAGTTCTTCCACACGATAACGGCGGCGTTCCTCGTCGGCGGCGCGTTCATGGTCGGCATCTCCGCCTTCCACCTCGCGCGCAAGAAGCACATCCGGGTGATGCGGACATCGTTGCGCCTCGGACTGGTCACGGTCGTGGTCGCGGGCCTGCTCACCGCGGTCAGCGGTGACCTGCTCGGCAAGGTGATGTTCAAGCAGCAGCCGATGAAGATGGCCGCGGCGGAAGCCCTGTGGGAGGGGGAGCACGGTGCGCCCTTCTCGCTCTTCGCGGTGGGCGACGTCGCCAAGGGGCACAACACCGTAGAGGTCTCGATCCCCGGAATACTGTCCTTCCTCGCGGACGACAGCTTCACCTCGTACGTCCCCGGCATCAACGACATCAACAAGGCGGAGCAGGAGAAGTTCGGCCCGGGTGACTACCGGCCGAACATCCCCGTGGCCTTCTGGAGCTTCCGCTGGATGATCGGCTTCGGCATGGCGTCCTTCGGGCTCGGACTGCTGGGGCTGTGGCTGACGCGGAAGAAGTTCATGCTGCCCCCGGCCCTGCGGACCGGTGAGGACGAGGTGCCGCATCTGGTGCTCTTCAAGAACAAGGCACTGAGCCCGAAGCTCACCCGGTTCTACTGGATCGTCGCCCTGTGGACCATGCTCTTCCCGCTGATCGCCAACTCCTGGGGCTGGATCTTCACGGAGATGGGCCGCCAGCCTTGGGTGGTGTACGGCGTGTTCCAGACCCGTGACGCGGTCTCCCCCGGTGTCTCGCAGGGGGAGGTGCTCACCTCCATGATCGTCTTCACGGCGCTCTACGCGGTGCTCGCCGTGATCGAGGTCAGGCTCCTCCTGAAGTACGTCCAGGCCGGACCGCCGGAGCTCACGGAGGCCGACCTCAATCCGCCCACCAGGATCGGCGGCCATGACCAGGACGCCGACAGGCCCATGGCCTTCTCCTACTGAGAGCAGCGGAGCTGAGAGATGGAACTCCACGACGTCTGGTTCGTGCTCATCGCCGTCCTGTGGACGGGGTACTTCTTCCTGGAGGGATTCGACTTCGGAATCGGCGTACTGACCAAGCTGCTCGCCCGTGACCGCAAGGAACGGCGCGTACTGATCAACACGATCGGGCCTGTCTGGGACGGGAACGAGGTGTGGCTGCTCAGCGCGGGCGGCGCGACCTTCGCCGCCTTCCCCGAGTGGTACGCCACGCTGTTCTCCGGCTTCTACCTGCCGCTGCTGATCATCCTGGTCTGCCTGATCGTGCGCGGTGTGGCCTTCGAGTACCGGGCGAAGCGGCCGGAAGAACGGTGGCAGACCAACTGGGAGCACGCGATCTTCTGGACCTCCCTGATCCCGTCGGTGCTCTGGGGTGTGGCCTTCGGGAACATCGTCCGGGGCGTGAAGATCGACGCCGACATGGAGTACGTCGGCAACCTCTGGGACCTGCTCAACCCTTACGCGATCCTCGGCGGGCTGGTCACGCTGTTCCTCTTCACCTTCCACGGTGCCGTGTTCGCCGCGCTGAAGACCGTCGGGGACATCCGGGAGCGGGCGCGCAGGCTGGCGCTCGGACTGGGTCCGGCCGCCGCGGTACTCGCCCTGGGCTTCCTCATCTGGACCCAGGCGGACAACGGCGACGGCTGGAGCCTGGGGGCGCTGATCGTCGCCGCGGTTTCACTGACCGGCGCGATCGGGGCCATCGCGAGGGGACGGGAGGGCTGGTCGTTCGCGCTCTCCGGACTGACCATCGCGGCCGCGGTCACCATGCTCTTCCTGACGCTCTTCCCGAACGTCATGCCGTCCTCGCTGAACGACGCCTGGAACCTGACGGTGACCAACGCTTCGTCGTCCCCGTACACACTCAAGATCATGACCTGGTGTGCCGCTGTCGCGACTCCGGTGGTGCTCCTGTACCAGGGCTGGACGTACTGGGTGTTCCGCAAGCGCATCGGCACGCAGCACATCGCCGATCCGCACTGACAGGCGACAGGCGACAGGCGACAGGCGACAGGCGACAGGCGACAGGCGAAGGCCGAGAACCGAGAGCCGAAAGGCACAGACGCTGCGTCAACAAGTGCCGCGTCGAAGGACTGGCATGAGCTCACTGGGGAGCTGTTTCACGTGAAACCGATTGATCCGCGTCTGCTTCGGTACGCCCACGCCACCCGTCTGTTCCTGGCGGCCGTGGTGGCACTCGGACTGGTCGGCGCAGCCCTGGTGATCGCCCAGGCCATGCTTGTCGCCGAAGTGGTGGTGGGCGGATTCGAGGACGGGCTGACCGTTTCCGGACTCCGCACACCGCTGCTGCTGCTCGGCGCGGTCGCGCTGGGCCGGGCGCTGGTTGCCTGGCTGACCGAACTGGCCGCGTACCGGGCGAGCGCCGCGGTCAAGTCCGAACTGCGCGGCAGGCTCATGGAGCGGGCAGCAGCCCTGGGCCCGGACTGGCTGAGCGGGCAGCGCACCGGTTCGCTCGTGGCTCTCGCCACCCGGGGTGTCGACGCGCTCGACGACTACTTCTCGCGCTACCTCCCGCAGCTGGGACTCGCGGTCGTGGTGCCGGTGGCGGTCCTGGCCCGGATCGTCACGGAAGACTGGGTCTCGGCCGCGATCATCGTGGTGACGCTGCCGCTCATCCCCCTCTTCATGATCCTCATCGGCTGGGCCACCCAGTCCCGCATGGACCGTCAGTGGCGGCTGCTGTCGCGGCTGTCCGGGCACTTCCTCGATGTCGTCGCGGGGCTGCCGACACTGAAGGTCTTCGGTCGCGCCAAGGCGCAGGCCGACTCGATTCGCACCATCACCTCGCAGTACCGCGTGGCCACGCTGAAGACGCTGCGGATCGCCTTCCTGTCGTCCTTCGCGCTGGAGCTGCTGGCGACCCTCTCCGTGGCGCTGGTGGCCGTGACCGTCGGGATGCGCCTGGTTCACGGGGAACTCGACCTCTACACCGGGTTGGTGGTTCTCATCCTGGCGCCCGAGGCCTTTCTGCCGATCCGGCAAGTGGGTGCTCAGTACCACGCCGCAGCAGAGGGGCTTTCGGCCGCCGAGGAGATCTTCGCGGTGCTGGAGACCGAACTCCGGCCGGTGGGTGCCCAGGATGTTCCGCCCTCGCTGCGGCTGGAACTGGAGCATGTGACCGTCCGGCACCGGGGCCGTACCGAACCCTCGCTGGACGCCGTGTCCCTGGTGGTGGAGCCGGGGGAGACCGTCGCCCTGGTCGGCCCCAGCGGGGTGGGCAAGTCCACGCTCCTGAACGTGGTGCTGGGGTTCGCAGTGCCCGGCGAGGGACGGGTGAGGGTCGGCGGAACCGACCTGTCCGAGCTCTCCCCCGAACGCTGGCGCGAACAGATCGCGTGGGTGCCGCAGCGCCCGCATCTTTTCGCCGGAACGATCGCGGAGAACGTAACGTTGGCGCGTCCGGACGCCGACGACGACGCGGTCATGGCGGCGCTGAAGGACGCGGGTGCGTACGACTTCGTGGCCGACCTGCCGGACGGTGTGCGGACACTGCTGGGTGAGGACGGCGCCGGGCTCTCCGCGGGACAGTGCCAACGGCTGGCACTGGCGCGGGCGTTCCTTGCCGACCGGCCGCTGCTGCTGCTCGACGAGCCGACCGCGAGCCTGGACGGCGAGACGGAAGCGGGCATCGTCGACGCGGTACGGAGGCTGGCGGCGGGGCGCACGGTGCTGCTGGTCGTACACCGCCCCGCGCTGCTCTCGGTGGCGGACCGGGTGGTGGTGCTGGAGCCGCGGCAGGTCGGGGCCGGCATCGCAGGGTCGGCGGTGGCGGGCCCGAGCGGGCTGGACGGGGCCGACAGGCCTGATGACCCGGAGGCTCGGGCTTCCGGTGAGCCGATGCACGCGGGCGACCCCGGGCTGCTCAAGGACACCGCCCCGAGGACCGGCGGCCGGGTGCTCGCCAGGGTCAGGGAGGCTGCCGGGGCCCAGCACAGGAAACTGGGCCTCGCGCTGCTGCTGGGCAGCCTCGCCGTGGGCTCGTCCGTCGGCCTCCTGGCTGTCTCCGGCTGGCTGATCTCGCGTGCGTCGGAGCAGCCCCCGGTGCTCTATCTGATGGTCGCCGTCACCGCGACGAGGGCCTTCGGTATCGGCCGGGCCGTATTCCGCTATGCCGAGCGGCTGGTGTCCCACGACGCGGTGCTCAGGATGCTCGCCGAGCTCAGGGTCGCCGTGTACCGAGGGCTCGAACGCGTCGCACCGGCCGGCCTGCGTACGACACGGCGCGGCGACCTGCTGTCCCGGCTGGTCTCCGACGTGGACGCGTTGCAGGACTACTGGCTGCGCTGGCTGCTGCCGGCGGGAACCGCGCTCGCGGTCGGCGCCGGGGCCGTCGGTTTCACCGGCTGGCTTCTCCCGGAGGCCGGCGCCGTTCTGGCCGTCGGGCTGCTCCTCGCCGGCGTGGGCGTGCCGCTGGTCAGCGGGGCCTGCGCCCGGCACGCGGAGCGCCAACTGGCTCCGGCCCGGGCCGTGCTGGCTACCCGGATCACCGATCTCCTCGGTGGGACGCCGGAGCTGACCGTCGCCGGTGCGCTGCCCTCCCGCATGCGTCGGTTGCGCGCGGCCGACGGTGTACTCACCCGGATCGCCTCGCGCGCCGCGGCCGCGACCGCGCTCGGCGGCGGACTCTCCGCGCTGATCTGCGGGCTCACCGTCGTCGGTGCCGCACTCGTCGCTGTTCCTGCGGTGTTCGACGGACGGCTGGCCGGCGTGGAGCTCGCCGTCGTCGTCCTCACCCCGCTGGCGGCGTTCGAGGCCGTGACGGGACTGCCGCTCGCCGTGCAGTACCGCCAGCGGGTCAAGCAGAGTGCCGAGCGGGTCCACGAGGTGCTCGACGCCTCCCTGCCGGTCCAGGAGCCCGCCGAGCCCGCCGAGCCGGCCGAGGCGCCGGCCTCGCCCTTCCCGCTCTCCGTAAGGGCGTTGTCGGCGCGCTACGAGGGAGCCGAAAGGGACGCCCTGCACTCCGTGGACCTGACGCTGCTCCCGGGAAAGCGGGTGGCTGTCGTCGGGCCGTCGGGCTCGGGAAAGACGACACTCGCCCAGGTCCTGCTCCGTTTCCTGGACGCACGGGAGGGGACGTACCGGCTCGGCGGCGTCGAGGCGGCCGCGCTGGACGGGGACACGGTCCGGACGTTGGTCGGGCTGTGTGCCCAGGATGCCCATGTCTTCGACAGTTCCATCCGAGAGAACCTCCGGCTCGCCCGCACCGGCGCCACGGACGGCGAGCTGCGGGACGCACTCGCCCGGGCGCGGCTGCTGGACTGGGCCCGGTCGCTGCCGGACGGCCTCGACACCCTGGTGGGCGAACACGGTGCCCGGCTCTCCGGTGGTCAGCGGCAGCGGCTCGCGCTGGCCCGTGCACTCCTTGCCGACTTCCCCGTTCTCGTCCTCGACGAGCCCGCAGAGCACCTCGATGTGGCCACGGCGGATGCGCTGACGGCCGACCTGCTGGACGCCACTCAGGGACGTACGACCGTGCTGATCACCCATCGGCTGGCGGGACTCGACGCGGTGGACGAGGTCCTGGTGCTGGACGGAGGCCGCGTGGTGCAGCAGGGGACGTACGCCGCGCTGGCCGCCCAGGACGGGCCGTTGCGCCTGATGCTGGATCGCGAGCAGGAGCCGGAACGGCTGGAGGAGGCACGGCGGCGGGAGACGCTGCCCGTGGAGGTACGGGTGACCGGTGGCGACGGCGGCCGACTTTCCGGACTAACCATGACTAACTAGGCTCGGTTCATGCCTGAGCAGGACGCGAAGGACTCACCCGATGCCTCGGCGCCGGCCGACGAAAGCCTGCAGGGACTCCGCACGGAGCTGACCGCCCGTGTTCCGCAGCTGCTGGACGCCATGCGCTCCCTCGGTACCGGGCTGCAGCTCCATTCCACACTCGAGCGCATCTGCGAGACCGCGGCCGACCTCGCCCACGCCCGCTACGCGGCGATCGGCGTGGTCGACGAATCGGGTGACGGTCTCTCCGACTTCATCAGCCACGGGGTCCCGGCAGAGATCGCTCACGCCGTCGGGCACCTGCCCGATGGCCGTACCGGGCTCCTGGGCGCGCTGATCCGCGATCCGGTTCCCATCAGGCTGTCGGACGTATCTGCCGACCCGCGCTTCACCGGGTTCCCGCCCGCCCACCCCAGGATGCGGACCTTCCTCGGGGTACCGATCCGCGTCCAGGGCGAGATCTTCGGGAATCTCTACGTGGCGGAGAAGCACGACGGGGCCGACTTCGACGACAACGATCTGCACATGGTGGGGGTGCTCGCCACGGAGGCCGGGATCGCCATCGGTCACGCGCAGTTGTATGAGGCCGCGCGCCAGCGGGAACGGTGGATCGAGGGTTCGGTGGCCGTCACCACGGCCCTGCTCTCGGGTGGGGACGCCGATGACGCGCTGACTGTCGTCGCCGAACAGACACGCCGTCTCGCCGATTCCGCCGCCGGAATCGTCCTGCTGCCGGCCGAGGAGGGCGGCCTGGAAATCGTCGCCGTCGCCGGCACCAAGCCGTCCGCCTCGCTCGGAGTGATCATTCCGGCCCGGAGCCCCGTGGTTGCGGCGCTCCTCAGGGGCGAGGCGGTCTTCATGGATGACGCGGCGACCGACCCCCGCATGATCACCAGGCTGTCCCACCAGTTCGGCCCGCACATGCTGCTGCCGCTGCGCAGCGGCGGACGGGTGCTCGGTGCGCTCGCCGTCCCGCGGGAACGGGGCGGCCGCCCGTTCACCCAGGCGGAGCGGACGCTGGCCACCCAGTTCGCCGCGCAGGCAGCCCTCGCCCTGAAGATGGCCGAGGCCCAGCGCGACCGGGAGCGGCTCGCGGTGTACGAGGACCGGGACCGGATCGCCCGGGACCTCCACGACCTCGTCATTCAGCGCCTGTTCGCCGCCGGGATGTTGCTGGAGCGTGCGCAGCGCCGCTCGTCCGTCCCCGCGGTGCGGAACGGCGTCGGACGGGCCGTCGACGAACTGGACGTGACCATCCAGGAGATCCGTACCGCCATCTTCGCGCTGCAGCAGGAAACGGCCGAGGCACCGTCCGGACTGCGGACCCGTGTGCTGCGGGAGATCAACATGGCGGCGGTGCCCCTGGGCTTCAAGCCGACGCACCGCTTTCTCGGGCCCGTCGATTCGCTGGTCGGCGAACTGGCGGGCAAGAACCTCATCGCGGCGCTGCGCGAGGCGCTGTCCAACACGTTCCGGCACGCCGGTGCTTCCAAGGTCGAGGTGAGCGTGGATGCGACCGCGACCCTCCCGGACGGACGGGACGCGGTGCGGCTCTCGGTCGTCGACGACGGGGTGGGTATCCCGGACAGCGGGCGGCGCAGCGGACTGCGCAACCTCGCACGTCGTGCGGAGTCCCTGGGGGGAGCGAGCTGGTTCGGACCGGGGGAGGACGGTGGCGGTGCGGTGGTGGTCTGGGAGGTCCCGCTCTGACGATGCCGGGGCATCGGCCGGACTCTGCGCCCTGTGCGGGCAGCGTGAGCGGGCGGGGCCGGCAGGTGCCTCGGCTGGGCCGGGTCAGCGGGCAGGCTCGGCAGGCGGGTTCAACGGGCGGGTTCAACGGGCGGGTTCAGCGGGAGGGTTCAACGGGCAGGT
Organism: Streptomyces sp. NBC_00887; assembly: GCF_045207585.1. Taxonomy (NCBI): domain Bacteria; kingdom Bacillati; phylum Actinomycetota; class Actinomycetes; order Kitasatosporales; family Streptomycetaceae; genus Streptomyces; species Streptomyces sp. NBC_00887. The sequence goes on along the minus strand of NZ_CP108788.1, from coordinate 5,806,856 downwards.
TCAGCGGACGGGTTCAGCGGGCGGCGAGGATTCGCTCGATGACGACCGCGACACCGTCCTCGTTGTTGGAAAGGGTCACACCGGAGGCGGCAGCCACCGCGGCCGGGTGGGCATTGCCCATCGCGAACGAGGCGCCGGCCCAGCTCAGCATCTCGACATCGTTGGGCATGTCCCCGAAGGCGACCACTTCGGCCCGGTCGATGCCACGCTGCGCACAGCACGCGGCGAGCGTGCCGGCCTTGGAGACCCCGAGTCCGCTGATCTCCAGCAGGGCGGTGGGACTGGAGCGGGTGAACGAGGCCCGGTCCCCCGCAGCCTCACGGGCCAGCGTGAGGAAGGTGTCCGGAGCCAGTTCGGGGTGGTGGGCCAGGACCTTCAGAACCGGGGCGGCGGAGCCCGGCGCCTCCTCGTGGAGCAGCTTCTCCGCGACGGCGACCGTGGCCCCCGGGTCCATGTGGAAGGGCGGGTAGGCAGGTTCGTAGTGGATGCCCGTGGTCAGCTCGACCGCGAAGGAGACCCCCGGTGCGGCCTCCCGCAGGACATGAACCACCTCCAGGGCCACGTCGCGCTCCAGCGGGCGGACCTCGATAAGCCGGCCGTCCGTGTGCAGATCGGCGACGGCGGCCCCGTTCGCGCAGATCGCCATGCCGTGGCCGTGCACATGGGCGGTCACGACGTCCATCCAGCGGGCGGGGCGCCCGGTGACGAAGAAGACTTCGATCCCCGCCTCCTCGGCTGCCGCGAGGGCGGCGACGGTACGGTCCGACAGTGTCTTGTCGTCACGCAGCAGGGTGCCGTCCAGGTCGGTGGCGATCAGCCGGGTCACGGCAGGCAGAGGCGAGTCGATAGCTGAAGTCACCTGCCCATCCTCCCGCACGGAGTTGCACGGGCGGGCAGAGGGGCGCACATCTGAGATGGCGCGCCCCTGAACTGCGGAACATGTCAGGGGTATATGCCGACGGCTGTTCGGTCGTGAATCGTCGCCCGAGCGCGGGATCACGCAGTCGCACGAGGTGTAGCGCCGCCCGACGCGGGCCCGGACGGTCAGCCGAGCTGGGACAGGCCCTCGGTGGCGATCCGCTCGAACACCTTCTCGTCGGCGGCGAAGTCGGAGTCAGGCACCGGCCAGTGCACGACGATCTCGGTGAAGCCGAGCTCGGCATGCGTACCGGCGAAGTCCACGAACGCGTCGAAGGACGACAACGGACGGTCCGGCGTGAACCCGGTGAGCAGTACCTTGTCCAGCTCCGAGACATCCCGGCCCACGGACTCGCAGGCCGCGCCGAGCCTGGAGACCTGTCCGCGGATGGCCGCGACGGACTGCTCCGGGGTGCCGCTCTCGTACAGCTTCGGATCGCCCGTCGTCACCCACGCCTGTCCGTACCGAGCCGCGAGCTTCAGTCCCCGAGGTCCCGTGGCGGCGATCGCGAAGGGCAGCCGGGGGCTCTGTACGCAGCCGGGGATGTTCCGGGCCTCGTTCGCGGAGTAGAGCCGGCCCTCGTGCGTCACCGACGGCTCCCGCAGCAGCCGGTCCAGGAGCGGCACGAACTCCTCGAAGTGGTCGGCGCGCTCCCGCGGCGTCCACGGCTCCTCGCCGCTCCTGCGTAGCGTCGTGGCGTCGAAGCCGTTCCCGCCGGCGCCGATCCCGAGCGTGATCCGTCCGTCGGAGACGTCGTCCAGCGTGATGAGGTCCTTGGCGAGCGTCACCGGGTGCCGGAAGTTGGGCGAGGTGACCAGGGTGCCCAGCCGCAGCCGCGCCGTGGCGGCAGCAGCGGCCGTCAGGGTCGGGACCGCGCCGAACCACGGGCCGTCGCGGAAGGTCCGCCATGCCAGATGGTCGTAGGTGTACGCCGCGTGGAAACCCAGTTCCTCGGCGCGGACCCACAGGGCCCGGCCGCCGTCGTGCCAGCGGCGGATGGGGAGGATCACGGTGCTCAGGCGGAGTGAGGACGTCATGCACCCGACTCTACGGCGGCGCGTGGCGTCCTCCGCGTCGGTACAGCTCTGCGCGGGCGATGGCACGGACGCGAGTCCGGGCGGGGCAGGGGCGGAGCGGGCGCAGGGCGTCCGGACCCGGCGGCGGTCCCGCTCGTCCAGTCACTCGCCCAGCCGCAGGAACTGCGGTGGCACGGAGTCGGTGAGCCACACCCCGTTGGTACTGACGTGAAAGACGTGGCCCTCCCGGTGCATGGCGCCCGCGTCCACGGAGAGGATGACAGGCACCCCGCGCCGGGCGCCGACGCGGGTTGCCGTCTCGCGGTCGGGCGAGAGGTGGACGTGGTGGCGGGCCATGGGACGCAGCCCTTCGGTACGGATCACGTCGAGTGCCCGGCCCACTGTGCCGTGGTAGAGGTACGCCGGTGGCTCGGCCGGTGGCAGCCCGAGGTCGACCGTGACCGTGTGGCCCTGGTTCGCCCGGATGCGGTCGCCGTCCACGGCGAAACGTTGCTTGTCGTTGGCGGCGACGACATGGTCGAGCTCCGCGCGGGTGACGGGGAAGCCGTGTGCGGCGCAGGCCCGCATCAGTTCGTCGACCGGCACCCAGCCGGAGGGGTCGAGGGTGATGCCGATCCGTTCCGGCTGATGCCGCAGGTGTTTCGACAGGTACTTGGACACCTTGACGGTGCGTCGTTCGTCCATCCCGTCAGAGTGCCCGCAGCGTTCGTCCCGGCGCACCCCGATTTCGCTCAGAGTTCGTGACACTCATGGGGGAGCTCAGGTTTGGTCCACAGCCAACTCAAGTTATCCACAGGGTATTTGACGGTTCTGTGGACAAGTAGCGTGGCAATTAGGGCTTTTGTCCAATCTCTCCTGTTCTGACATGAGATGAGGTCAATGCATCCAATGCCCTGGCGTGGACCTCTCGTTCAGCCGCCGCCGCTACGAAGGCGGCGATGCCCTGCGGGCCAACAAGGTCTTGGACCGCCTGCATTGTCGAAGCCGGAATGAGCACCGGTCGCGATCCCGGGCTCTCCGCAGGGACATCGGGTGCGGTGAGGTGATTCTGTAGATGGCGTACTGCCAACCGGCCCATGGCGCGGGCCAGTTCTGCATCCACCACCTGCCGGGCGAGCGGGCGCAGGCGGCGCACCATCGAGGCAGCCTCCGCCGCGTCCGTGTCGGTTCGCCTTCGATGGCCCGCGTAGCGGGCGAAGACGTGTTCGGCGGTGAACTCCAGGAAACGGGACGCGATGTGCTCGACCTGCTGCCGGAGTTCCCCCAGGTGCCCGGAGATTGCGGACAGAGGCACCCCGGCAGCGTGCAACTCCACTGCCACGGACAGCTCTTGAGGACTCGGAACCAGGAACTCGTCGACGCTTTCCGGAGCGGGCTCGAGTACGCCGAGAGCAACCGCGTCCGCCACCGCTTCGGCGAACCCGTCCGCCACCGCACCCTCGACCGACGCGCTGCCCGGCGTCCCGCCGAACCTCGCCTCCAGCTCCGCCCGCGTGATCCGGCCGGCCTCCTCGTCCGACCACGGGCCCTGCACCTCGGCGACCAGACCGAGCACTCCGCCGAGCCCGCGCCCCGTGTCCCAGGCGTCCAGCAGCTCCCTGATGCTGGTCAGGGTGTAGCCACGGTCCAGCAGGCCGGCGATCTGCCTGAGGCGGGTCAGATGTATCTCCCCGTACACATTGGCCCGCCCGCGCCGCTCCGGTGCAGGCAGCAGGCCGCGGTCCTGGTAGGCGCGGATCGTACGGACGGTCGCACCACTTGCCTGCGCCAGGTCCTCGATCCGGTACTCCGGGACTACCGGGCCCCTTTCGGCCGGGTTCGCCGGAGCGTTCCGGCCCTGCGCTCCGGACGGTCGGGGCCCGCTCACAGCGGTGGCTTCAGCCGGGCGATCCCACGCAGCACTCCGGGGCTGATCCGCGAAAGCAGCCGGGAACCGCGGGCCTCGGGCGTCACCGGCACGACGGCCCGGTTGTGCACCACGGCCCCGAGAATCGCGTCGGCGACCTTCTCCGGGGGGTAGTTGCGGAGCGCGTACAGGCGGCTCGTGCGCTTCCGGAGGCGGCTCTCCTCAGCCGCATCCGTCCCGGCGAAGCGAGCCGTCCCGGTGATGCCGGTGTTGACGATGCCCGGGCATATCGCACTGACCCCGATCGACTGCTCGGCCAGCTCCGCACGGAGGCATTCGCTGAGCATCAGCACGGCGGCCTTCGAGGTGCTGTACGCGGGCAGTGCCCTCGACGGCTGGTAGGCGGCTGCCGAGGCGATGTTGACGATATGGCCGCCCTGGCCGCGGGCGGCCATCTGCGTGCCGAAGATCCGGCAGCCGTGGATGACACCCCACAGATTGACGTCGAGGACGTTCCGCCAGTCCTGGCTCGTGGTCTCCAGGAAGGAACCGGACAGTCCGATCCCGGCGTTGTTCACCAGGACGTCGACGACTCCGTACTCCGCCGCGACCTTCTCGGCGAGCTTCTCCATCGCCTGCTCGTCGCCGACGTCCACCACCTCGCTCCAGGCGTCCCGCGCACCGGACCGCAGGGCCTCCTGTGCCGCCCGGGCTGCCCCCTCCGGGTCGCGGTCCACGACCACCACGCGCGCGCCCGCTGCCGCGAACGCCAGAGCGGTGGCGCGGCCGATGCCACCGGCCGCGCCCGTCACCAGGACCAACCGCCCGCTGAACCGGTCCGCGTGTGCCCCGGTCGCCACGGTCTCCGGCACCGGCGCGCCACCCTTGCCTGCCGCTTCGCCTGCGGTGACGAAGTCGCTGATCCAGGCGGCCAGCTGATCCGGCCTCGTACGCGGCACCCAGTGCTTGGCAGGAAGGGACCGACGCACCAATCGGGGTGCCCAGGAGCCGAGTTCGTCGTAGAGCGTCGCCGAGAGGAAGATGTCACCGGTCGGGGTGATCAGCTGGACGGGCACATGGGCGACCGCGTCGGCGCGAGGTCTGCGCAGGCGGGCCCGGACGTTGTCGCGGTAGAGCCAGGCCCCGTGTGACGCGTCCCTCGGAAGCGAGGACGTCGGATAGCCGTCCGCGGGCACCTTCTCCATCCGCCGAAGAATGCGCGGCCACTGCTTGCCGAGCGTCCCGCGCCAGGCGAGCTCGGGCAGGACGGGCGTGTGCAGGGCGTACACGTACCAGGACTTGGCGCCCTGGCCGAGCAGCTGACCGAGGCGGCGTGGCGTGGGGCGGGACACCCGCTGCTTGATCCAGTGCCCGAAGTGGTCCAGGGACGGGCCCGACATCGAGGTGAACGAGGCGATCCGGCCCTTGGTCCGCTCGACCGTGGCGAACTCCCAGGCCTGGACCGAACCCCAGTCGTGGCCGACCACGTGCACCGGCCGGTCCGGGCTCACGGCGTCCACGACGGCCAGGAAGTCATCCGTCAGCTTCTCCAGCGTGAAGCCGCCGCGCAGGGGTCTGGGCGCCGTCGACCGGCCATGTCCCCGCACGTCGTACAGCACGACATGCCAGTGCCCGGCCAGCCGCAGCGCGACCTGCGACCAGACCTCCTTGCTGTCCGGATAGCCGTGCACCAGGACGATGGTCGGCAGCGTCGGGTCGCCCAACTCGGCGACGCACAGCTCGACTCCGCCCGTACGAACCCAGCGCTCGCGCGCGCCTTGCAGATTCACGCAGCCCCCTTGGTCTGTGCGGTGTCGCGGTACGTGCCCGTAACGTGACACCGATGAATGTGACAATCCCCGGCGGCTGCGTCAAGGGGGTGCGCCGAGCCTGTGGACAACGGGATGTGGACAACCCGGTGCGGACGCGGACGCCGTACGGACGGGCACGGTGTGAGGGCGGCACGAGCACGGCGACGGGGCCGTGTGTCCGGGCTTGTGCCGGTGTGCGGCTCCCGGCTCCTCCCTCGTGGGGTCCCCCCTACGGGTCCGTACGCCTGGAGTCGGACGCGGATACCACCGTCAGGTCTGACGACTCCTGTGGTGCGCGCCACTACCTTCGAAGACGTGACTGTGATCGCGACCGAAAGCCTGAGCAAGCGGTTCCCCCGGGTGACCGCTCTTGACCGGCTCTCCTTGGACATCGGGCCGGGCGTAACCGGCCTGGTGGGCGCCAACGGAGCCGGCAAGTCCACATTGATCAAGATCCTGCTGGGTCTGTCCCCCGCCACCGAGGGCCGGGCCGCGGTGCTCGGGCTCGACGTCGCCACCAGTGGCGCCGCGATCCGGGAACGGGTCGGGTACATGCCCGAGCACGACTGCCTGCCCCCTGACGTATCGGCGACCGAGTTCGTCGTACACATGGCGCGGATGTCCGGACTGCCGCCGACGGCAGCGCGCGAGCGCACCGCCGACACGCTGCGCCACGTCGGTCTGTACGAGGAGCGCTACCGCCCCATCGGCGGCTACTCGACCGGTATGAAGCAGCGGGTGAAGCTGGCACAGGCTCTGGTCCACGACCCCCAGCTGGTCCTCCTCGACGAGCCGACCAACGGTCTGGACCCGGTCGGCCGCGACGAGATGCTCGGTCTGATCCGTCGTGTCCACACCGACTTCGGTATCTCGGTGCTGGTCACCTCGCACCTCCTGGGCGAACTCGAGCGCACCTGCGACCACGTCGTCGTCATCGACGGCGGTGCTCTGCTGCGTTCGAGCTCCACCAGCGACTTCACCCAGATCACGACGACCCTGGCGGTCGAAGTCACCGACAGCGACGACCACCCGGACGGCACCGACGCCCTGCGCCGGAGCCTCACCGGAGCCGGGGTCAAGCTCATCGGCCTGGACGGTCTCGACTCGGAGGGGCTGCCCGGCGCGGGCCACATCCTCCTGGTCGAGGCGACGGGCGAGGAGACGTACGACCTGGTCCGCGACAGCGTCGCCGGACTCGGACTCGGTCTCATCCGGATGGAACAGCGGCGGCACCACATCGCCGAGGTCTTCCGCACCGAAGAGGCACCGCAGGCCATGACCGCGACAGCCGGGGCCGTACAGCAGAAGGGGAGCGGTCGCGATGAGCACTGAGACCGGGACCGTGACCGGGAGCGACACCTCCCGGATCCACAACATCGGGTACCGCTCCTACGACGGGGTCCGCCTGGGCCGGGCCTACGCCCGCCGTTCGCTCTACTCCCAGTCCCTGCGAGGCTCGTTCGGGCTGGGTCGCTCCGCGAAGTCCAAGGTGCTGCCGATGCTGCTGTGCGGGGTGATGTGCCTGGTGGCGCTGATCATCGTCGCGGTCGCGATCGCCACGCCGAACATGACGAAACTTCCCATCAAGTACACGGCGTTCGCGATCTACCTGCAGGCGGTGATCGGGCTCTTCATCGCCTCGCAGGCGCCGCAGTCCGTGTCGAGGGACCTTCGTTTCAAGAGCGTTCCGCTGTACTTCTCGCGGCCCATCGAGCGCGTCGACTACGTGGTCGCCAAGTTCGCGGCCATGGCTTCGGCCCTCCTCATCCTCACCGGCCTGCCGCTCGTCATTCTTTATGCGGGCGCGCTGCTCGCGAAGTTCGACTTCGCCGACCAGACCGCGGGGTTCGGGCAGGGGCTGGTCTCGGTGGCGCTGCTGTCCGTGCTGTTCGCCGGGATCGGACTGGTGGTCGCCGCCCTGACGCCGCGCCGCGGGTTCGGTGTCGCCGCTGTGATCGCCGTTCTGACCATCACCTACGGTGCGGTCTCCACGGTCCAGGCGATCGCCTGGTCGACGGACTCCATGGGAGCCATCACCTGGCTCGGTCTCTTCTCCCCGATCACGCTGATCGACGGGGTGCAGACCGCGTACCTCGGTGCCACCACCAACTTCCCCGGCGGAGTGGGCCCGGGTGCCGGTGCCGGGGTGGCCTATCTGATCGTTGTACTCGCGCTCGTCGCCGGCTCGTACGCCGTACTGATGCGCCGCTACCGGAGGGTCGGGCTGTGACCACCATCGAGATCGACCACACGTCGCGCTGGTTCGGGAACGTGGTCGCTGTCAACGACGTGAGCATGACCGTGGGGCCCGGTGTCACCGGGCTGTTGGGCCCCAACGGTGCCGGAAAGTCCACGCTGATCAACATGATGGCGGGATTCCTCGCTCCGTCGACGGGCAAGGTCACGCTCGACGGCAAGACCATCTGGCGCAACGAGGCGGTCTACAAGGCGATCGGGATCGTGCCGGAGCGGGAAGGCATGTACGACTTCCTGACCGGCCGGGAGTTCGTCGTCGCCAACGCGGAGCTGCACGGGCTCGGCGACGCGGAGGCGCGCAAGGCGCTGGCCACGGTCGAGATGGAGTACGCGCAGGACCGCAAGATCTCGACGTACAGCAAGGGCATGCGCCAGCGCGTGAAGATGGCGTCCGCCCTGGTCCACGAGCCCTCGGTGCTGCTCCTCGACGAGCCGTTCAACGGCATGGACCCGCGCCAACGCATGCAACTGATGGAGCTGCTGCGGCGGATGGGGGCGGAGGGGCGCACGGTTCTCTTCTCGTCCCACATCCTCGAGGAGGTCGAGCAGCTCGCCTCGCACATCGAGGTCATCGTGGCGGGGCGGCATGCCGCGTCCGGTGACTTCCGCAAGATCCGCCGGTTGATGACGGACCGGCCGCACCGCTATCTCGTGCGGTCCAGCGACGACCGGGCACTGGCTGCCGCGCTCATCGCCGACCCGTCGACTGCGGGGATCGAGATCGACCTGAGCGAGCAGGCCCTGCGTATCCAGGCCGTCGACTTCGGGCGCTTCACCACGCTGCTGCCGAAGGTGGCACGTGAACAGGGCATCCGGCTGCTGACCGTTTCGCCGTCCGACGAGTCCCTCGAATCGGTCTTTTCCTATCTCGTAGCGGCCTGAGTAGTGGCCTGAAAGGAGCTGTGAAGCGTCATGTACGACCCCACAGTCGCCCGGCTCACCTACCGGGCCCTGCTCGGCCGGCGCCGGGCCGCCATCCTGTTCATCCTGCCCGTTCTGCTCGTGGCCATCGCCGTGGCGGTACGGGCGTTCGCCGGGGCCGATGACGACGTCGCCTCCGGTGTGCTCGGTGGTTTCGCCATCGCCACGATGGTGCCGCTGATCGGCGTCATCGCCGGGACCGGAGCCATCGGACCGGAGATCGACGACGGTTCGATCGTCTATCTGCTGGCCAAGCCGGTGAAGCGGCCCACGATCATCTTCACCAAGCTGATCGTCGCCATCGCGGTGACGATGCTCTTCTCCGCGCTGCCGACCTTCATCGCGGGCATGATCCTCAACGGCAACGGCGGGCAGATCGCCGTGGCGTACACGATCGCGGCGCTGGTCGCCTCGATCGCCTACAGCGCGCTGTTCCTGCTGCTCGGCACGGTCAGCAGGCACGCGGTGGTCTTCGGTCTGGTCTACGCGCTGGTCTGGGAAGCCCTCTTCGGCAGCCTGGTACCGGGGGCCAGGACGCTCAGCGTGCAGCAGTGGTCCCTCTCGGTCGCCGAGAAGGTCGCCGGCGACGGCCTGGTGACCTCGGACGTCGGCCTGCCGCTCGCCACGGTGCTGCTGGCGGGCGTCACGATCGCGGCCACGTGGTACGCGGGGCAGAAGCTGCGGGCGCTGAAGCTCGCCGGCGAGGAGTGAGACCGCTTCCACCCGCCTGGTATGCCATGCAACCCCCGTCCGATGGGCGGGGGTTGTGCTGTGAGCGGGCAGTGGAACGCGTAACTGTACGGTTATCGGCTCGTTGACCTGGATGCGTGGAGGCAACTGGGATCTGTGGCGTCGAGCTTTCGTGAATCAGGGGAATGCCGGCACGGGTGGGGCTGTGTCCCGCTGTACCGGTCATCGAGTGAGTGGCAACCGTGAGCGTCCTCCGCCCTCGCAGCCCGGGGACAGGGCCGTCCCTCGCCGTTTCCGCGCACGAAAGGCATGCCCATGCCCACGGAAGTAGCCCTGCTCGAATCGCACGCCTTGCGTGTGGAGCGGATGGGGCGCGTCGACGCCCTCGACAAGGTCAAGAGCCTTGTCATGCTCCCTGACGGGATTCACGTCCGCACAGATGACGTGGCTCGTTACTTCGAAGTATCCACAGAAGTCATCAAGAAGGTGACGCAACGCCATCGCGCTGAGGTGGAGGAGAACGGACTCAGGCTCCTCCGGGGTTCTGAGCTGCGCATCTTCCATAGGGACATGGTGTCCCTATGGGGCGGCGAGGGGAGTGGAAGTTATCCACAGGCGGCTACGCAGCTCACGTTGTACACCCGCAGGACCGTGCTCAACGTCGCCATGCTTCTTCGCGACAGCGACATCGCCCGCTGCGTCCGGACCTATCTGCTCGACGCCGAGGAGGATCTCCGGGCGTCCATCGCCTCGCTCGACCAGCGGGTCACCCGTGTCGAGGGCTGCCTCGTCGGCGTCGGCAGCGCGCTTCAGGAGCTCGGTCCTGTACTGAGCAGGATGTCGCACCGGCTCGATGTCCTCGACCGGAAGCTGGACGTCACCCACCAGGTCGTCGGGGCCATCAGCCTCCGGCTCACCGACGTCTCCCAGGACATCGTCCGGCTGGACGCCCGCATGGACGACTTCGCCCGGCACCTCAAGGACCTGAGCCGCAGCAGGCACAGCTGACATCCGGCCCGGGGAGGCCGGCCGCCGGGGGCCGGAGAAAAGGAGTGGCCCCCGGCGGCCGCCCTCGGGCACAGTGAGGGGGACGGCGCACGCGAACAGGGCGCCCATGAAGACCGGGAGAGGAGCGCGGCGATGACCGAGAGTCCGAGTCCGTCGAGTTCCCAGCGGGGTGGTCCGCAGCCGGTACCGCAGTAGCTGACGCATCAGCTGCGCGTGAACCGCTGGGCAGGGCCCCCGGGGTGGCTTTCCCTGCGCATCGCGCGGCCACCCTCCCGGAGGATTGGCCGAGTGGTAAGGCAGCGGCTTGCTAAGCCGTCGTCGGGGGCGTGCCCCCGCGCGCGTTCGATCCGCGCATCCTCCGCCACCATGAGCAGCAGCAGCAGAACCGGACCCGCCGCAGGAACCCCCGCCGCAGGAACCCCTACACGCGCGTGGCCGTCCTGAGCAGCTCCTCGAGCACCACCGCGATGCCGTCGTGCTCGTTCGACGCCGTGATCTCGTGCGCCACTGCCTTGAGGTCGTCGTGCGCGTTGGCCATGGCCACACCGTGCTGTGCCCAGCCGAACATGGGGATGTCGTTCGGCATGTCACCGAAGGCCAGCGTGTCCGCGGCCTTCAGCCCCAGCCGGCGGGCGGCCAGCGAGAGCCCGGTCGCCTTGCTGAGGCCGAGAGGAAGGATCTCCACGACACCCGGGCCCGCCATGACGACGTCCACCAGGCTGCCGACGGCGCTGCGCGCGGCCTTGGCCAGGGCGTCGTCACTGAGCTCCGGGTGCTGGATGTAGACCTTGTTCAGGGGGGCGGTCCACATCTCGGCGGCGTCGTCCACGAACAGGGCGGGGAGCGGCCCTTCCTGCACCCGGTAGCCGGGCCCGACCAGCACCTCGCCGTCGAGGCCGTCACGGCTCGCCGCCAGCGCGAGCGGGCCGACCTCCGCCTCGATCTTCGACAGGGCGAGACCCGCGAGCTGCCGGTCCAGGGTCAGGGAGGTCAGCAGCTTGTGCTCGCCCGCGTGGTAGACCTGCGCGCCCTGGCCGCACACCGCGAGGCCTTCGTAGCCCAGGTCGTCCAGGATGTGCCGGGTCCAGGGGACCGCGCGTCCGGTGACGATGATGTGCGCCGCGCCGGCCGCGGTAGCCGCGGCCAGCGCCTCGCGTGTGCGCTCGGAGACCGTGTCGTCGTCACGCAGCAGCGTGCCGTCGAGATCGGTGGCGACGAGCTTGTAGGGGAAGCTCACTTGGAGACCGGCTCCAGAACCTCGCGCCCGCCCAGATACGGACGGAGCACCTCCGGGACCCGTACGGAACCGTCGGCCAGCTGGTGGTTCTCCAGGATGGCCACGATCGTGCGCGGTACGGCGCAGAGCGTGCCGTTCAGAGTGGCCAGCGGCTGGACCTTCTTTCCGTCGCGCATGCGGACGGAGAGGCGCCGGGCCTGGAAGCCGTTGCAGTTCGACGCGGAGGTCAGCTCCCGGTACTTGCCCTGGGTCGGGATCCAGGCCTCGCAGTCGAACTTCCGGGAGGCCGAAGCACCCAGGTCGCCGGTGGCGACGTCGATCACCTGGAAGGGCAGCTCGAGGCCGGTGAGCCACTGCTTCTCCCAGTCCAGGAGCCTGCGGTGCTCGGCTTCGGCGTCCTCGGGGTCGACGTACGAGAACATCTCGACCTTGTCGAACTGGTGGACGCGGAAGATGCCCCGGGTGTCCTTGCCGTACGTACCGGCCTCACGGCGGAAGCAGGGCGAGAAGCCCGCGTACCGCAGGGGCAGCTTGTCGGCGTCGATGATCTCGTCCATGTGGTACGCCGCGAGAGGGACCTCGGAGGTGCCGACCAGGTAGTAGTCGTCCTTCTCCAGGTGGTACACGTTCTCCGCGGCCTGGCCGAGGAAGCCGGTGCCCTCCATCGCGCGCGGCCGGACCAGCGCGGGGGTCAGCATCGGGATGAAGCCGGCCGCGGTCGCCTGTGCGATCGCCGCGTTGACCAGGGCGAGTTCGAGCAGGGCGCCGACCCCGGTCAGGTAGTAGAAGCGCGAGCCCGAGACCTTGGCGCCGCGCTCCATGTCGATGGCCCCGAGCGACTCGCCGAGCTCCAGGTGGTCCTTGGGCTCGAAGCCCTCCGCACCGAAGTCACGGATCGTGCCGTGCGTCTCCAGGACGACGAAGTCCTCTTCGCCGCCCACCGGCACGTCCTCGTGGACGATGTTGCCGAGCAGGAGCAGCAGCCGCTTGGCCTCGGCGTCGGCCTCGTCCTGCGCGGCGTCGGCCGCCCTGACTTCGGCCTTCAGCTGATCGGCCTTCTTGAGGAGTTCGGTGCGCTCCTCGGGTGTTGCCTTGGGGATCAGCTTCCCGAGCGACTTCTGCTCGGAACGGAGTTCGTCGAAGCGGACGCCGGACGACCTGCGCAGCTCGTCGGCGGAGAGCAGGGCGTCGACGAGGGCGACGTCCTCTCCACGGGCGCGCTGGGAGGCGCGAACACGGTCGGGGTCCTCACGGAGCAGGCGAAGGTCAATCACCCCCCAAGGCTACCGGTGTGGGGATCCGCAGCTCGACCGATATCGACGAGTGTGTCAGTTTGACCGAATTGCCTGGATTGGTAATCCTGGCGGAGAATCATCGGGACTGTGGCGGGCATTCGACGGGGAAACGCGGAGCGGGCCACGAGGGGCGGTCGTCAATGTCGTCGATGTCGCCAATGTCGCCAACAAAGGGGCCGGATTGCTCCGAAAGTGGAGCAAGTGCCTTCGTGTCCCGGCGCATCGGCGGTGCTTCGGGCGGGAGTTGACGGGGTGTGGGTCCGGGTCTTGTCCACAGGTGTGCGCGGGCTCATTTAGTTATCCACAGGCTGTGAAGAAGATCTGTGGACATCGGAAGAGATCGTTCCGAATGCCGCATGAGGGTGGATGGATTCCTTCCGAAACCTGGTTCGCGCACTCATTCGGGTGGGAATTGATTGCTCTGGGGAGTTGATCAATGGAATTGGGCCGACAGGTGCGGGGCTGGGGGCCTGCGGGGGATCCGGGCTCACTGGGGTGATTTGTCGACCATGTCGTGTTGCACTGTCGACTTGTCCCCAGGTTGCCGAGATGCCTGTGGATAACTTTGCGCCGGGCATGAGATCCGAAATCGGACCGGTCGGCCACGTGCGGCGGGTCCATCCCCGCCCCCTGTTCCCGCCCTGCGGCTCCTGCCCTGTCCTCGCTGGTCGGGCATGGCCGTCCTTGGTCGGTCAGGCCCGGCCGTCCTGGCTGCGTGCGAGCCAGTCCGAAGCCTCGGTGAAGTCCCTGTCGGACGTCCCGGGCCGCAGGGCGCGCACGTCCTCGGGCGTCACTCCGGCTCGTGGATACGAACCCAGGAACCGCACCTTCGGGCAGATCCGCTTCAGCCCCATCAGGGCCTCCCCGACCCGGCGGTCCGCGATGTGGCCTTCCGCGTCCACGGCGAAGCAGTAGTTCCCGATGCCCTCCCCCGTCGGCCGTGACTGGATCAGCATGAGGTTGACGCCTCGCACGGCGAACTCCTGGAGCAGTTCGAGCAGGGCGCCCGGGTGGTCGTCGCCGAGCCAGATGACGACCGACGTCTTGTCCGCACCGGTCGGTGCCGACGGCCTGGCGGGCCGGCCCACCAGGACGAAGCGCGTCTGCGCGTTCTCCGCGTCGTGGATCTCCGTGACCAGTGGCTCCAGCCCGTAGGTCGACGCGGCGAACTCACCGGCGAAGGCGGCGTCGTAACGCCCCTCCTGGACCAGTCGGGCACCGTCCGCGTTCGAGGCGGCGGACTCCCACACCGCGTTCGGCAGATGGGCCGCCATCCAGTTGCGCACCTGCGGCTGCGCGGCCGGGTGAGCGGTGACGGTCTTGATGTCCGACAGCTTGGTCCCGGGGCGCACCAGCAGCGCGAAGGTGATGGAGAGCAGCACCTCGCGGTAGATCATCAGCGGTGCGCCGCTGGTCAGCTCGTCCAGCGTCGCGGTGATCCCGCCCTCGACGGAGTTCTCGATGGGGACGAGTGCCGCCGCCGCTTCCCCGTTGCGTACCGCGTCCAGTGCCGCCGGTACGGAGAGCATGGGGGCGAGCTCACGGGTGGCGGATTCCGGAAGGGTACGGAGGGCGACCTCGGTGAAGGTGCCTTCGGGGCCGAGATAGGCGTAGCGCGTGGCTGACATACGGTCACCCTAATGGGCCGTACGGGAGGGTCCGAGCGAACTCACCCTTCCAGCAGACGCTGCCCCACGTACTCGCCGGGCGCGGTACCGCCCGGAACGGCGAAGACGCCGCTGGCCTCGTGCCGGATGAACGGTGAGAGCGCGTCCCCGCGGTCGAGTTTGCGCTGTACCGGAACGAAGCCCCTGAACGGATCGGCCTGCCAGCAGACGAAGAGCAGCCCGGCGTCCGGAGTGCCGTCCGCGGAGATGCCGTCGTGGTACGAGAACGGGCGTCGCAGCATCGCGGCGCCGCCGTTCTTCTCGGGGGAGGAGATCCGGGCGTGGGCGTTGGCGGGAATCAGCAGCCTGCCGTCCCGGCCTGCCTTCTCCAGGTCCATCTCGGTGGTCTCCGAGCCGCCGCTCAGAGGTGCGCCGTCCGCCTTGCGCCGCCCGATGACCCGTTCCTGCCGGTCGACCGTGAGCTTTTCCCAGTCATCCAGGAGCATTCTGATCCGCCGTACGACCGCGTAGGAGCCGTCCGCCATCCATTCGTGGGCAGACGCGGAGGAAGACGAGCCGTCCGATGTGCCCGAGGTGCCCGGGGCGTCTGCCGACGGGACGAAGATCCGCCGGTCGTAGTCGCTCTCCTCCGGCTTCGGGTTGCCTGTCCCGTCGATCTGGCCCATCAGGTTTCGGGCGGTCATCGGCCGGGCGGTTGCTCCCGGAGTGCGGTTGAAGCCGTTCATCTGCCAGCGCACCCGGGCCGTGGTGCCGGCCTCCTTCTGAAGGGCGCGCAGCGCGTGGAAGGCGACGAGCGCGTCATCGGCGCCGATCTGCACCCAGAGGTCACCGTTGGACCGCTTGGCGTCGAGGTGGTCGGAGGAGAACGGCGGCAGGGGGTCCAGTGCGGCGGGCCGGCGGGCGATCAGGTCCGTGCGTTCGAAGAAGGTGCGGCCGAATCCGAAGGTGACCGTAAGAGAGGACGGTCCGGCGTCCAGGGCGACCCCCGTGTCGTGGCCGGTGCCGCCCCCGGCCGGCTTGCCGGCCATCAGCAGCTGCGCCACGGCCGACCACCGGCGCATCAGGGCGGCGGCTTCCTTGCGGCCCGTGCCGGGCGCCAGATCGAAGGCGATCAGATGTCCGCGGGACTGAAGCGGAGTGGTGATCCCCGGTTGATGTTTCCCGTGAAACATCGCCTCGG
The DNA here is from genome assembly GCF_045207585.1 of Streptomyces sp. NBC_00887. NCBI lineage: Bacteria > Bacillati > Actinomycetota > Actinomycetes > Kitasatosporales > Streptomycetaceae > Streptomyces > Streptomyces sp. NBC_00887. Next base: position 5,791,028 of record NZ_CP108788.1, on the reverse strand, counting down.
TCGAACCGAGGGCGGTCAGCGGGGCCGGTTCGTCGTCGCTCGTCGCCGCATATCCGCCGGCGCCTCCGGCCGTGCCCAGCACCAGGCCGGTGGCCCCGGCTGCTCCGGCGCTGCCGATCAGTCGCCGACGGGAGATGCCGACGCCATCGGTGATACCGCCGGGTTCGCCCTTCTTGCTCTTGTTCCTGCTCACTCTGCTCAGCCGATCTTCACGTTCTTGTCGACGGTCGTCTGGTCGATGTCCGACGTGCGCACGGTCACCGTGACCTTCCAGTCGCCCGCCATCGGGATCTGCACACCGCCGGCCGTCCAGTGTCCTGTGGTGAGGCGGTCGGGGACGACCGGCAGAGGGCCGATGTCCTTGGACTCCAGAGTGAAGGCGAGCTTCACCTCGGGGACATCCATCGGGCGGTCGCCCGGCCCGTCGACCCAGATGTGCACGTTGTTGGCGCCGGTCCCGCCGGGGGTGACGTCCAGCCGTACGGTCCCCTTGCCGTTCCGGCCGCCCGTGTCGAACGGCAGGCTCAGGTTGACCTGCCCGCCGGTCAGAGGCGCGGCCACCGCCGATCTGCTGCGGGCGGCCTCCTCCTCGGTGCGTCCGGGCTCGGTGGATGTCAGGATCGTCGTGACCGCGAGCAGCACCACGGCGATGCCCGTCTCCACCATGACCGAGCGGCGCAGTCCGGATCGGTCCGGATCGGCGTCCCGGGCGCGCTTCTCCTTCGTCGCAGTCAGAGCGGCGCGCTGCCTGGTGAGTTGGACGGCGCGCTCGGGGTCCACCTCTCCGGTGCCCCCGGCCGCGGGACGTTCCGCCTCGCCGTCGGCTACGGAACTCCCCGCCTCGGCCGCGGGCTCCTCGTCTCCGGCCCGCGCCTCGTCCCCGGCCAGCCGCCCGGTCCACCGCCGTGAGATCCACGCGACGCCGACGAGAACGGCAACCAGGGCCACCTTGATGAGCAGCAGCTGCCCGTACCGGGTGTCGGTCAGCGCGGACCACGAACCCAGCTGCCGCCAGGACTGGTACAGCCCGGTCACGGTGAGTACGAGCACGCTGCCGAAGGCCATGCGGGAGAACCGCCGCACCGCGCGGCTCGTGATGTCCGGTGTCCTGTACAGGGCGACCAGCAGCGCGGCGAGCCCGCCGAGCCAGGCGGCGACGGCGAGGAGGTGCAGGACGTCGACCGGCATGGCGATGCCTGGCTGGATGCCGGTCGAGGCGTGTTCGGCCAGGGCCCACGTCCCTGCGATCCCGGCCGCGATGACCGCTCCGCCGATGACGAGTCCGAAGGTGAGGTCCTGCTTCTCCTTCTCGTCCTCGCGCTTGGCGTACGCCCCGAACAGGACCGCGATGAAGAGCGCGGAGGCGCCGAGGAGGAGCAGCCGGGAGACGAGCGCCGCCCCCGGTTTGGTGTCGAGCACGGACTGCAGACCGTCGAGGTCGAAGGCGTCCGCCAGCTTCCCGGAGCCGGTGTAGGGGCTGCGCAGGAGCAGCATGGCGAGGGTGGCCGCGGTGAGTGTGACCCAGCCGCGTACGACGAGACGCTGCAGCGGCCGGGCGCCCGCCCCGCGCTGCCAGCAGGCGAGCACGAAGGCGGAGCCGCCGGCGAGGAGGATGAATCCGGCGTAGGCGGCGTAGCGCGCGATTCCGTAGAGCGTCCCGACGAGGCCGCCACCGGCTTCGTCGGAGGGCAGGGCGACCGTGGTCTGCGACGGGGCGCCGACGGAGAAGGTGAAGGCACCGGAGACCGGGTGGCTGTCCGCGGAGACGGCTTGCCAGGCCACGGTGTAGGTGCCGTCGGGCAGGCCGCCGTGGAGGTTGATGCCGTACTGCACGGTTCCGTTCCGCAGCTCGCGGGGGCTTCCGGTGTCGACCCGCTTCCCGCTCGGGTCGAGGACCCGGATCGAGCCCTCACCCATGGCGATCTGCTCGGAGAAGGTGAGCGTGACCTCCTTGGGGGCGGTGGCGACCACCGACCCGTCCTGCGGGTTGCTCCCGGTGAGGGCGGCGTGCGCGGACGCGGGACTCGCGCCTGCCAGCGCCAGGCCGAACAGCAGGCTGATCAGCGCGGCGAGGAGCGCGACCGCGGCGAGCGGCCGTCGTATCGGGGAGAGCCCGAAGGGCGGGGCGGTGGCTGTCATGGGGTGTCAGTACCTCACTGCTTCTTCGGGTTGTAGGTGGTCTCCTTCACGGGAACGTCGACCGTGATGGGGTCGGCCGTCTCGAAGTGCAGTTCCAGGGAGACCGTTTCGCCCTGCTTCGGCCGCTGCTTGAGGTCCGTGAACATGATGTGGCTGCCACCGCGTTCGAGGTCGAGCTCGCCACCGGCGGGAACCTCGAACGAGGAGGCCATCCGCATGGCCCGCTTCTTCGTCTCGTGGATGGTGACGTGGTCCGAGAGGGAGCTGCTCACCGAGGTGAGCCGGTCGGTACCGCCGTTGTTCTTCACGATGAGGAAGCCGGCCGCCATGTCGCCGACGGGCTGCGGCATGAAGGCACCGGTCACCTCGAGTTCTGGCTTGCTCTCCGAGGAGCACCCCGTCAGTGCGAGCCCCGTGGTGAGGGCGAGGGCACCGGCCAGAGCCGTGCGGCGGGTCACGGCTTCTCCCCCCTGATGATCTCGGGGAGGTCCTCGGTGTAGTCGTCGGCCGTGGTGTCCTCGCCGTACAGCACGTACCCCTTGTCGGTCTTCGGGGAGAACGCGATGACCTGGGCACCGTGCATCGACACGACGGTGCCGTCCTTCTCCTTCTTCGGCGGGTCGATGCCGATGCCGATCTGCCGTGCTCCCGCCTGGATGGTCGGGAAGTCGCCGGTGAGACCGGTGAAGGCGGGGTCCTGGGCCCTGAGCCAGCTGCCCAGGGACGCCGGGGTGTCCCGTTCGGGATCCGTGGTGACGAAGACGACCTGGAGCTTGTCCCGGTCGGCCTCGGGCAGGGCCCGCTTGGCGAGTGCGATGTTGCTCATGGTCAGCGGGCATACGTCGGGGCAGTTGGTGTAGCCGAAGTAGATGAGTGTCGGCTTGCCCTTGGTCTGCTCACGGAGGTCGTACGACTTGCCGCGCGTGTCGGTGAGGACGAGGTCGGGCTTGGTGAACGGCTGGTCGAGCACCGTCGCAGCCTTCGTCTCGGACTCGACGGAGACGTCGGCGACGGACTTGTCCGCCGACGCGTCGCCACTGCCGCAGGCCGAGAGGGTCAGTGCGGCCACGGCGGCGAACGCCGCGGCCGGCACTGTCTTCTTGTTGCGCATGGAGAGCTGTTTCCTGGTCTGTGGTGCGGGTGGGGCCGGTGGGTCAGGCGCTACGGCGACGGCCCGCGAGCACGCCGAACGCCACGCCCGCGATGCCGATGACGATGCCGGCGATGCCCAGAACGCGTGCGGTGCTGTCGGAGGACGAGGAGGTCGAGGACGAGGACGCGGTCTTCGATGACGCGGTGGTGTCCTTGGACTTCGCGGCGCCCGCGTCGCTGCTCTTGTCGTCCGCGGCGGCACCGTGGGCGTCGGCCGAGGCAGCGGTCAGCTTGAGGACGGGCGCCGGGCTCTCGGGCTCGTCGCCACCCGCGGTGGGCTCCTCGATCCAGCGGACGACTTCCTTGTTGCTGTACGTCTGCAGGGCCTTGAAGACCAGCTGGTCGGCGTCCTCGGGGAGCTGTCCGACCGAGAGCGGGAACTGCTGGAAGTAGCCGGGCGCGATCCCGGTGCCGTCGGCGGTCCAGGTGACCTTGGAGACGGCCTCGTTGATCTTCTTGCCATGTACGTCGAGCGGCTTGGCCAGCTTGCTCTTGGTGATCTCGATCTTCCAGCCGGGCAGGGCCTGCGCGCTGACGGAGGCCAGCGGGTGGTCGGCCGGGAAGTTCACCTCGAGCTTGGTGGTGGAGGCGTTGGCGCGCTCGTTGGGGACCTTGAAGTTGATGGTGGCGTAGCCGCCCTTGGCGGCTTCGCCCTGCGGCTGCACGCTGACGTGCGCGGAGGCGGTACCGGCGAGCAGCAGGACGGTGGACGCGGCGACGCCGCCCGCGACGGCGATGCGTGAAACGTTCATGGCAGAGATCACTCCACAGGCACAAGGGAAAAGGTGGTCCGGCACGCGGGTGCGCGACGGCATCGCGACAGCTCTCCCCCGGTCACGGGATTCGGGATTCGGGATCCGGGGCCGGGCGAGGAGTCGCGTCAGGCTGCGCGTACGTATACGGGTGGAGGCCCGCGCCTGATCACCATGTGCTGCAGAGGATCCCCGGTCGCGGGCGCCGGAGCGTCCACGGCGGTACGGGGAAGGAGCGGCCCGGTCGTGGGGCGCCCCGGAAGTCCCGCACGCAGTGTGCGTACGAGGGCCATGGCTGCCCGCAGTGCCCGCAGCCTGGTTCCGGCCGCCAGCTGCCGGCCGCCGAACGCCGAGAGCCTTGCCAGCCGGAAGAGCGCGACCTCGCCGCGCCGCAGGAGCCAACCGGTGGCGAGTGCGGCGAGGAGGTGCCCGAGGAACATGGGCAGACTCGGCAGGAGGCCCGGCACCAGGGCGCCCGCGCCGGCCGCGGAAGCGGCGTCCGTGGCCGCAGCCCCGCCGGATGCGAGGTGGGTGTGTCCGTGCGTCACGGTCGCGGGGTCGATGCCCGCAGTGGTGACGATGCGGTGGGCCTCACCGGCGCTCAGCTGTGCCGGCCCGGCACCGCAGACCAGCCCGGCGGCGAACCGGATCAATGAGTCGTCCCCGGACGCCGTCGCGGGGCCGGGCACATGGCGGCCCAGTCCGAAGAGGACGTGCAGGGCGATCTGTCCGGTCGCGAGGGCGGCGGTGATCGACGGGAGTGACCGCTCGCGCCCGGCGAGCAGTGCCGCGGCGGCGAAGACTACGAGGAATCCGGCGAGGAGTGTCCACCCGGGCACGGCCGTACCGGCGGCCAGCGTGTGTCCTGCCGCGGCCAGCACGACGCAGACCGCGGTGAACACCGCGGTCCTCAGAAGCCGCAGACCGGCTCCGGCGCGTGCGACAGGCATAGACATGGCCGGGACATCATCGCACTGCGCCCCCTGCTCCCGTACGGCAGGTCCGGAAGGTCGGCAACTGTCCGCATCGCGGGTGAACGGGGAGTGTTGCACCTGTTCAGGAGCGCTCATCGGCGTCCCCGGTGCCGGGCATACACCGGTATACGGAACATTCGCATCCGCCGAATGAGCGCTGTCACAGCCGATCCGTGCTTACGAAGTGCTCTGCGCGGCAATACGTATCGGTATGTCGAGCCGCAGCCAGGAGGCTGGAGCATGAGCATGTGGTGGTCACTCCATCTGCGGCGCGAAGCTGCGAGCGTTCCGCTCGCCCGTCGTTTTCTGCTCGGCACCATGGAGACCGCGGGGGTGGACCCGGACATCTCCTACGACCTGTCGGTCGCGCTCAGCGAAGCCTGTGCGAACGCCGTGGAACACGGCGGCGACCTGGCAGACGCCGACGACTTCGCCGGCCTCGGTCCCACCGGTGACGAGCAGCCCGGACGTGGTTCCGGCCAGTACCGGGTCACCGCCTATCTGGACGGCGAGAAATGCCGTATCGAAGTCGCCGACTCGGGGCCCGGTTTCCCCGCCCGGCGCACGCTTCGCACCGCCGCGCAGCAGTCCGCCGGGTCTCCGCCGGATCCGCAGCCGTCCGCAGGGCATCCCCCGGCGGGTCACCCGTCGCCCGCGCGCTCCACAGACGGGTACCCGGCGGGAACGCAGTCCGTCATGGCGGAGAGCGGCCGGGGACTCGGCCTGATCGAGGAGCTCGCCGATCACGTCCACTTCGGCAACCGCCCGGGGCGTGGTGCGGTCGTGAGCTTCGACAAGATTCTCAAATGGCGGGAGGGCGCGCTGCTCATGGTGTCCTGAGCAGCGCGCCCTCCCGGCCCACGGGGTGCGGCCCCGCGCCCCGTCCGTGTCAGCCCTTGAGCCGGCCCATCCACGCCTCGACCTCGTCGGCCCGGCGCGGCAGCTTGTCGGACAGATTCCGGTTGCCGTCCTCGGTGACGAGGATGTCGTCCTCGATCCGGACGCCGATGCCCCGGTACTCCTCGGGCACGGTCAGGTCGTCGGCCTGGAAGTACAGTCCGGGCTCGACCGTGAGGCACACGCCGGGCTCCAGGGTGCCGTTGACGTACGACTCGGTGCGCGCGGCGGCGCAGTCGTGGACGTCCATGCCGAGCATGTGGCCGGTGCCGTGCAGGGTCCAGCGGCGCTGCAGGCCCAGCTCCAGGACCTTCTCCACGGTCAGGTCGCCCAGCAGGCCCCACTCGACGAGCTTCTCGGCGAGGACGCGCTGCGCGGCGTCGTGGAAGTCGCGGAAGGCGGCGCCGGGCTTGACGGCCGCGATGCCCGCTTCCTGGGCCTCGTACACGGCGTCGTAGATCTTGCGCTGCAGCGGGGTGAACGTGCCGTTGATCGGCAGCGTCCGTGTCACGTCCGCGGTGTAGAGCTCGTTGGTCTCCACGCCGGCGTCCAGGAGCAGCAGCTCACCGGAGCGGACCGCTCCGTCGTTGCGGACCCAGTGCAGCGTGGTGGCGTGCGGGCCGGCGGCGCAGATCGAGCCGTAGCCGATGTCGTTGCCCTCGACCCGGGCACGGAGGAAGAAGGTGCCCTCGATGTAGCGCTCACTGGTCGCCTCGGCCTTGTCGAGGACCTTCACGACGTCCTCGAAACCGCGGGCCGTGGCGTCGCAGGCCTTCTGCAGCTCGGAGACCTCGAAGGCGTCCTTGACCAGACGGGCCTCGGAGAGGAAGACACGCAGCTCTTCGTCGCGTTCGGCGGTGACCTTGTCGGTCAGGGCGCTTTCGATGCCCGCGTCGTGGCCGCGGACGTTGCGCACCGGACCGGTGGCCTCGGCCAGCGCGGCCGGGAGCTCACGGACGTCCTTCGCGGGGATGCCCAGCAGCTGCTCGGCCTCGGCGAGGGAGTGGCGGCGGCCGACCCAGAGCTCGCCCTGGCCGTCGAGCCAGAACTCCCCGTTCTCGCGGTTGGAGCGGGGCAGCAGGTAGACCGTCGCGTCGTGCCCGGCCGTGTCGCCGGAGCCGGTCGGCTCGAGCACCAGGACGCCGTCCTGGTTCCGGTCGCCGGTGAGGTAGGCGTACTCGGTGGAGGGACGGAACGCGTACTCGGTGTCGTTGGAGCGGGTCTTCAGGTTGCCCGCGGGAATGACGAGCCGCTCGCCGGGGAAGCGCGCGGAGAGCGCGGCGCGGCGGGCGGCGGTGTGCTCGGCCTGGGCGATCGGCTCGAGGCCGTGGAGCTCGGTGTCGGCCCAGCCGGACTTCATGCTTTCGGCGAGCTCATCGGAAATGCCCGGGTACAGGCCGTTCTTCCGCTGCTTGATCGGCTCTGCTTCGGTGGCTTCCGGGGTCTCCGGGGTGAGCTCCTCAGACACGATTTGTCTCTCCTTATACGACACTGGACCCCATCCATCGTACGGGCGTACGGAAGGGGGCCCAGGGCCGGAAGACCTCTTACCGGTCCGGTGCGGCCGTCAGTCGAAGTGCGCGGCCAGCAGGACCACGTCCTCGGTGCCGTCGCTCCGGTCCAGGCCGTCGGGCAGGACGGTCCGCAGAACATGGTCGGCGACGGCTCCCGGGTCGTGACGCAGCGCCTTCGGTACGCCGGCGGCCGCCGCGTGCAGTCGTGCGAACGCCCGGTCCATGGGATCGCCGGTGCGGCGCAGCAGCCCGTCGGTGTAGAGCAGCACGGTCTCGCCGGGGGCGGGGGTGAACTCCACGCTCGGCGCCTCCCAGCAGGCCAGCATGCCCAGGGGGGCGGAGAGTGTCGTCTCCACGAACTCGGTGCGCCGGTCGCCGATGACGAGCGGCGGGGTGTGTCCGGCCCCGGCGAGCAGGATCGTGCGGCGCTCGGGTTCGCAGTAGGCGTAGAGCGCGGTGGCGGCGCACGCCGGTTCGGTCAGCCGCAGCAGGAGTTCGAGGTCGGAGAGTACGGCGACGGGGTCCTCGCCCTCCATGACGGCGTAGGCCCGCAGACCGGCGCGGAGCCTGCCCATCGCGGCCAGGGCGCTGGGACCGGAACCGCTGACCGAGCCGACGGCCAGGCCGAGCGCGTTGTCCGGCAGGGGGAGTGCGTCGTACCAGTCGCCGCCGCCCTTCGGGGCGGTCCGGTGGCGGGCGGCCAGCTGTACCCCGGGTACCCGGGGCAGCCTGGTGGGGAGCAGTTCCTCGGCGATGATCGCGGCGTCCGCTCTGGCGCGTTCCAGTTCCAGGAGGCGGGCGAGGTGCTCTGTGGCGTAGCGGGCGTACAGGCCGACGAGGTGGCACTGGCGTTCCAGTGGTTCGGCGGGCTCGTCGTACAGCCAGACGGCCACGCCGAGCCGGCCGGAGGTCCGGGTGGCGAGCGGGAGGGTGTAGCTGGCGGCGTACCCGAGCGTGGCGGCGACTTCGCGGCAGCGGGGGTCGATGCTGTCGTCGCCGAGGATGTCGGGGCTGGCCAGGGGGGTGTCGGTGTCCGGGAGGCCGTCGAGGAAGCGGCCGTAGGAGGTGGCGCTGCGCGGCACGGTCTCGATGGTTCCGAGTTCGGCGTGGGCGAGTCCGAGGCCGATGGTGACGGACGGGCCGCCGCCGTCGGCCGGTTCGAGGACCAGGAGTCCGCGGCGGGCTCCTACCAGAGCCGCTCCGGCGCCCAGCAATTCGTGGAGGGCGGTGTCGAGGGTGCTGGTTCCCGCCAGCCGCTCGGTGAGTTCGTGCAACGTCGTGAGGTCGGAGACCCAGCCCGCCAGCCGGTCCTGGATGAACGCTCCCGGTGCGGCGGGTACAGCCTTGAGGGGTGCTGCAGTGTGCGTTGAAACAGGAACCATGGGATCGATTCCAGCCACTTTCGGAAGATGTGGGGCGCTCATGGCCGTCGGCTTTCCGACTGGTGTTTTTGGTCAAATAGCATCGCAAACCCCCATGTCATTCTGCGCCGCTATCAATGCATCCACATGTACACGTACAAGTAAGGTGATGTCCAGTATTGTCCTTGCGATATTTGTGGTGTCCAAGGGTCTGTTAAGTTGGCCAAAAAATGCACCCCCGTGCAGCTATTTGCGGTCGACTGGGTGTGCTCGACAGGGGGCGCCCTCGGGGTGAAGTGCCGGAGGGAGCGTCATTCCGGGCATGCTGGGTACGTAACCGTTGATGGCCAGGGGCAGTTGTGATCGCCCCGGAACCCGACAGCGCGCCCGGACGTCCTCACCCGTGACGGCCGCACCCCCGCCCGCGAGTGGCGGGGTTTGCACAAGGGACGGCAAGCGCGACGCGCACGCCGCCCGCGCGATGTATTGACTGGACTCGGCTCGGTTCCACACGGTTCGACTCGGCTCAGCTCCATTCTGTTCGGTTCCACTCTGCTCGGCTCGGCTCACGCTCGGCGCGGACTGCCCGGTCCGTACCGCAGCCCGGTGGGCATGCACGCACAGCGAAGAGACGCACACGTGGTGTAACGAACACGTGGTGTGATGTGGACCTCGGCGTTCAACGGAAAGGAACGAGCGCTCATGCGCGAGATCCTCGGAAGGCGACGCAGGCACCGGCCCCGGCGCAAGGCAAGTCCCGCCCAGCTCGACGCGGCGCTGACCTGTGCCACCGCTTGGAAATGGCCCGTCCTCCCCGGAGCGGGGCTGGCGACGGCAGGTGTGCGCGGCGAGCGCGGCCGCGGGTGTGCCTGCCCCGATCCCGAGTGCGCCGTGCCTGGCGCACATCCCTTCGACCCCGGTCTCCTCGCCGCGACCACCGACGCGCGCATGGTGCGCTGGTGGTGGACCAACCGGCCGGCCGCTCCCGTCGTGCTGGCCACCGGTGGCCAGGCGCCCTGCGCGCTGAGCCTGCCGGCCGTGGCGGGTGCCCGGGCGCTGACCGCGCTCGACGCCATGGGGCTGAGACTCGGCCCGGTGGTGGCGACGCCGACCCGCTGGTCGCTGCTGGTCGCTCCGTACACGCTGGAACGGCTCGGAGAGCTGCTGCACGCCAAGGACTGGGTGCCCAGCTCCCTGAGGTTCCACGGTGAGGGCGGCTACCTCATCCTTCCTCCGTCCGAGGTGGGTACGGGGCAGGTGCGCTGGGAACGGGCACCGCTGGCCGGCCCTGCCGCGCCGTGGCTCCCGGACGTGGAATCGGTCCTGGACGCACTCGTCGAGGCGAGCAACAGCGCTCCCGACGGCGGCAGTCGGCTCGCGTACTGACCAACCGGTGTCGGCTGCGGGTAACCGATGAACGACGGGCGGCTCACTCGTAAGGGTGTGAGTCCGCCCGTGTTCTGCGCGGACAACCGGACGGGCCCGCACGGGACGAGCTCAATTCGTCCCCGAAATCCCCGGCCCGAATCGATGGAATCCCGTGCCGGGCGCAAAATGCGCTGATGGCAGACTTTCTGATGACCTTTCCGCAGAGGATCACGGAAACGGTGCGGCGATGGAAGTCCGGGCGGAAGTCGAGGGGGGCACATGCTCGTGCTGAGCCCTCGCCCATGCGCACGACGCCTCTGTGGTGCCGGACATCTGTCCGAAAGCAAACACTCCGTCATCACCCGTAGCCCTGAAGGAAGACGGCGCGCGCCGGTGTTCCCGGACCTTCGGTGTGCGTATCGGAACCCCTCCGCGTGCAACGGCCGAGGCGTGTAACCGGCGGCGGAGGGAGTGCGCGGAGGGGGCGCTGACATCGGACGCGGCCAGAGTGCCGTGGCAGGGCCGATCCGCCGGTGCTCCGGCGTGCGCCCGGCACGTGCCCTATCCGGAAACGCGGACGCCCGGCCGCTGGCGACGGGGGATGCACCAGCGACCGGGCTTCCAGAACGGTAACAAGAGATCTGCTGTGAGCAAATTCGATCTCGCCTATTCGGACAGCGATTTACTTACGAGTACGGCGAGTTGTGACCGGGGTCACCGAACCGTCCGCGGCGCCGTCACTGTCAGCTGAGCGTCACCTGGCGGTTGGTGAGCCCACCACGTGCCCGCCGCTCCTCACCCGTGAGCGGGGCGTCCGACGCGAGAGCCTCGGCGAGCTGCTCCGCGAACTTCGCCGCGGGCTTCTCGCACTCCTCGGCGCCCATCGCGGAGGGCAGGTCCCAGACCGGGACCATCAGCCCGTGCGCCCGGAACGAGCCGACCAGCCTCGTTCCCTCGCCGAGCGAGGACGCACCCGCCGCGTGCAGTCGCGCGAGCGCGTCCAGGAGCTGCTCCTCCGGATGCGGCATGACCCAGCGCAGGTGGTTCTTCTCCGGCGTCTCGCACCAGTACGCGGCGTCCACTCCTGAGAGCAGCGTGGTCGGGATCGCCGCGGCGTTGGCGCGCTCCAGGGATGCCGACACCTCGGGGGTGGCGTTCTCCGCGTCCGGGACCCAGAACTCGAACCCCGAGTGCACAACCGGCTCGAACGGGGCGCTCGGGTCGAGGACGTCCTGCAGCCGAGGACCGTCGGCGGACACACGGCGGGCGGCGACCGGCGTACCGGGCTCCGCCTCCAGCGCCCGCTGCAGGGTGTCGGCGAGGTCGCGGCTGAGGTCGCCGGATGAGGTGTCGTTCTGCAGGGCGAGCAGGACGGAACCGTCGTCACGGCGCAGAGCCGGCCACGCCATCGGCAGTACGGTCGCGAGCGTCACGGACGGTACGCCCTCGGGCAGACCGCCCTTCAGCGCCAGCTCGACCGTAGCGGCGGGCACCAGTTCGCGCAGGGCGATCCAGTCGCACTCTCCGGAAAGTCCCTCGAAGGGGCGCTGGACCAGCTCGGTCACGGCCTGGGCGGCGGCGCGTCCGTGACACGCCTTGTAGCGGCGGCCCGAACCGCAGGGGCAGGGCTCACGGGCCCCGACGACCGGGATCTCACCATCCTTGAGCTGCTGCTTCCCGGCCTTGGACTGAGGGCGCTTCTTGGCCATGGTGGGCGTTCTCCCGATCGTGACGGTGCGGTCTCCGGCGCGAGCCTAGCCGCCCCCGCCACCGCAGGGTCACACCTGCCGCCGGGCCCGTCACGGCAGTTCCGCCCCGGAGTGCGGCCGGCCGGAGCCCGCGCCCCTCCTGCCGAGCCGCTTCAGTCCGCGTCGTCGAACGCGTCGAAGGCGTCGGCGAAGTCCATTCCGTCCAGCGGGCCGAGCCCGTGATCCGCGGAGACCAGGGCCCATACGGTGACCTCGCCCGAGGTGTCGTCCCGTACGCCCCACTCCTGGGCGAGGGCGCTGATGATGTTGAGCCCTCGTCCGCCGCGCGCGGTGACCGAAGGGGTGGCCGGAATCGGCCTGGTCGGGCCGCCCCCGTCCGTGACCTCGACGGTCAGGCCGCCCGCTCTGTCGACGCGCCATGCGGCGCGGACGTCGCCGTCGCCGACCTCCGTGTGCAGGCCCAGGGGCCTGCCGTGGCGGCAGGCGTTGCTGAGCAGTTCGGAAAGGATCAATACGGCGTCGTCGACGACCGTGTCCGACACCCCGTTGCCGCGCAGCTGCTCACGCATGCAGTGCCGTGCCTGCCCCACGCCTGCAGGGCCATGAGGAACGGCCATGCTCGACGACGTGGGCACCTCTTGTGCCACCACCAACGTCACCCCCGAGACCTCCTTTGCCCCACGCCACGGATTGGATGCCCCCCTGGGCTTCACCGGAAACCGGCCAAAGCCCTGGCAGTGATGCACTCGTAACGATCGATTGCGGAGCGAATGCGCCGGTGCACCCCCTATAACTGATGTTAAAAGCGGTCCAGTTGCGAAAGAACCTGCTTCGGGCGGTTCGTGATGATTGCTTCCACGCCGAGGCTTACGCAGAGCTCGACGTCCTCCGGTTCGTTCACCGTCCATACGTGCACGGAGTGGCCCGCCCGGTGCAGGCGTTCGATGTACCCGGGGTGGCTGCGTACGATCCGCATCCCGGGACCGGCGATCCGTGCGCCGGCCGGAAGCCGTCCGTCGCGCAACCGCGGCGAGACGAACTGCATCAGGAAGACGGTGGGCAGGGTGGGCGCCGCCGCCCGGATGCGGTACAGGGACCGTGCGGAGAAGCTCATGACGCGTACGGGGGAGGGTCCGCCCGCCGGGGGTTTGTCCAGGCCGAACTGCTTGAGCAGCAGGAGGAGGCGTTCCTCCACCTGCCCGGCCCAGCGGGTGGGGTGCTTGGTCTCGATGGCCAGCTGGAGCGGCCGCCCGGTGGCCCGCACCTCACTGACCAGCTCGAGGAGCCGTTCCAGCGTGAGTACGGAGGTGAGCTCCCCCGGCACCGGATCCCAGTCCGGGGACTCCTCGTGGTCCTTCCACGAACCGAAGTCGAGTGCGGCGAGGTCGGCGAGTTCGAGGGCGGAGACGGCGCCGCGCCCGTTGGAGGTGCGGTTCACCCTGCGGTCGTGCACACAGACGAGCTGTCCGTCCGCGGTGAGGCGTACGTCGCACTCCAGGGCGTCGGCGCCGTCCTCGATCGCCTTCCGGTAGGCGGCCAGGGTGTGCTCGGGGGCATCGTCCGAGGCTCCGCGATGGGCGATGACCTGGATGGGAGGGGGCATGCTGTGCTGCCGTGCGTGGGTCACCGCGTCATGGTGCCACCGTGACGCGGCGGGTGCGGGCACCTTGTCGCGGGGGACCGTTTTGCCTGATGTAAAGATTGGTGTGCGGATGCACAGGTCCTGCTTACAGTGGCCTGACGTGCTGTGGGAAAAGCTGACCGCAGACACGTGCACAGCGGATCTCTTGCCGAATGCCGAGTGGAACCGAGGAGTAAAGAGCTGTGAGCACCGAGAACGAGGGCAACGAGGGCAACACGGTTCCGTCCGTACCGTCTGTTCCGTCCGCACCTCCCGTGCCGGCTGCCGCTCCTGAGGGCACCCCGCCGGGCGGCCTGCCGGCATCCGGGGCCACCCCGGCCCCTCCCGCGGACACGCCGACGGCGCAGATTCCGGCTGACGCCGCGCACCGGTCCGGCCCCGAGCCGTCCATGACGCACCACGAACAGCCGCAGCAGCCCTACGGGCCCCCGTCGCAGCAGCCTCCCGCCGGTCCGGCCTCCTGGCCGCCGCCTCCTCCGGCCGTCCCGTCGTACGCGGACGGTGGCGGCACCCCGGTGTGGGGCGCCCCGGCCGCGGCGGAGCCCGAAGGCGAAGGTCCCCGCAAGCGGCGCGCGAGCGGTCTGATCGCGGCAGTCGCGGCGGCGGCGCTCGTCGCGGGCGGCGTCGGCGGAGCCCTCGGTTACTGGGCCGCCGACAGCAACGACTCCGGTTCCTCCTCGGGATCGACCACGGTGGCGGCCTCCAACAGTCCGAAGGACTTCAAGCGCGATGCGGGCACGGTCGCGGGCGTCGCGGCGAACGCGCTGCCCAGCGTGGTCACCATCGACGCGCAGTCCGGCGACGGCGAGGGCGGCACGGGCACCGGCTTCGTGTACGACAAGGAGGGCCACATCCTCACGAACAACCACGTGGTGGCCTCCGCGGCGGACGACGGACAGCTGACCGCGACGTTCTCCGACGGCAAGAAGTACGACGCCGAGGTGGTCGGCCGGGCACAGGGCTACGACGTGGCCGTCCTGAAGCTGAAGAACGCTCCGGACGGACTGACTCCGCTGCCCCTCGGTGACTCCGAGAAGGTCGCGGTGGGCGATTCGACCATCGCGATCGGCGCGCCGTTCGGCCTGTCCAACACGGTCACCACCGGCATCATCAGCGCCAAGGACCGTCCTGTCGCCTCCGGCGACGGTTCCAGCAACAAGAACTCGTACATGAGCGCCCTGCAGACCGACGCCTCGATCAACCCGGGCAACTCCGGCGGTCCGCTCCTGGACGCGGGCGGTGCGGTCATCGGCATCAACTCCGCCATCCAGTCGACCACCGGGGGCGGCGCGGGCCAGTCCCAGGCGGGCTCCATCGGCCTCGGCTTCGCCATCCCGGTCAACCAGGCGAAGAACGTCGCCGAGCAACTGATCAAGACCGGGCAGCCGGTCTACCCGGTGATCGGCGCGACGGTCACGATGGAGGAGAAGACCGGCGGCGCCACGATCTCGGACCAGGGCGCGGCAGGCACTCCCGCCGTCACGCCGAACGGGCCTGCGGCCACAGCCGGGTTGAAGGCCGGCGACGTGATCACGAAGTTCAACGACACGGTGGTCGAGAGCGGACCGACCCTGATCGGTGAGATCTGGACCCACAAGCCGGGCGACAGGGTCACGCTCACCTACAAGCGCGACGGCAAGACGGCGACGGCCGAACTCGTCCTGGGCGAGCGCAAGGGCGACAGCTGACCGGCCGGGACTGTCCGAACGCTGCACGTGGGAGGGGCCGCCGAAATCCTCGGCGGCCCCTCCGGCACGTCGGCCCGCCCCCTCCGGCACGTGTGGCCGACCCCCCTCCGGTCAGTGTTGCCCGGAAGGATCAGCGACCCGGTACGCTGTAGGCGCTCCGCTGCAGGTGGGCGGGCGAGGGTGGGTTGCCCGAGCGGCCTAAGGGAACGGTCTTGAAAACCGTCGTGGCAGCGATGTCACCGTGGGTTCAAATCCCACACCCACCGCAGATGAACGGCCCCTGACCAGGTGAATCGGTCAGGGGCCGTTCTTGTTCGCGTTGCGCGTCGGGTGCGGTGACCGGCCGTCAGTCCGCTGTCTGCCGGGCGCAGATACGGGTGCGCGGGGGGTTCACAGGGCCTCAGGGCGTTCCGATGTCAGGCGGGCCGCCGAGGCGATCGCCGCGCGGGCCTCCTGTTCGGAGAGACCGGTGCGGACTGCGGCGTCGGTGAGGGCGTCCGCGAGCGCGTCGCCGAAGCCGTGTTCGTAGGCGCGGCACGCTGCCCAGAAGAGGCGGGTGTTGCGCTGGCCCTCGTGGGCGGCGAGCACGAACTGGACGAGGCCCTGACCCTGGCCGGCACGGGAAGGGCGGCTCGTGGGGTGGTGGGGGCGCGCGGGGGGCGTGAGCAGGCGCAGGAGGGCGCGCGGGCACGGGGCGGGTGAGAGGTGGGCCGTGCCGGGGGCGAGCCGGTACCTGCCGTGGGTGGTGACCGATCCGGGTCCGACCAGATAGCCACCGCTGCCGCGGACGTCGATGCCGGGGGCGAGGCGGCTCGCGGAGTTGGGCACGGTGGTGCCGGACGGTCCCGTCAGCCACAGGTGGCGGCCACCGCTGGGAGTAAGCACCGTCACCGTGGCCGGGATGGTGAACAGGTGCTGGAGGGCGATCTGCTGGAGTGCGGCCACGGAGTCGTTGCCGTGCGTCCCGTCGATGTCGAGGTCGATGCCGATGAGGCGGTGGGGAGGCCGTCCGCAGGCGATTCCGTATCCGGCGGCCCGGGGCGCGGCGGCGAAGAGTGCCCGCACCGCGGCCGGGTCGGTCGTGGCGTCGTGGACGCCGTGACCGGGCAGTCCGCAGGCACCCCGGCAGCGTACGGGAGGGTCCTCGCCGCGATGCGGGGAGCGCAGTGCGGGGAGCTTGGTCGCGGACAGGGGGAAGACGGGGAGCCCGCGTTCGGCGGCGGAGAGCGCGTGCGCCAGGGCCAGGGTGGCGGTCTGCCGGTCGATGGTGGCCATGCCTCTATGTTCGTACAGATGTTCGAAAAAGGGAAGTGGATTGGAGGGCGTGTGGGGTGGCGGAACGCTTCTTCCTGTGCCGGGCGCGGGGTGGGGGTGTGTGACGACTTGCGGGTGTGCGAGAGGTTTATCGGGTGTTCCTCATGCTTGCGGGGGAATCAGGAACCATGGGTGGTTCGCCATGGATTCGGTGGGCAGCTTTCGTCTCGCGACGTCGTGACCAGCACCGAGGTGGTCGGCCAACTGCTTCGGAACCAGCCGTACCAAGCCGTACTTTCGGTTCCTGGAGGAAATTGACATGGCAAGCACCCGTACCGCTCGTGCCCTCGCCGCCGTTGCCGCGCTGCCTCTCGCTGCCGCACTGTTCGGCGGTGTCGCGGTCGCCGACAACGGATCGTTCGCGAGCGACGGATCGAACGCGGCGGTGGCGACGATCGGGTCCGCCGGAGTCGGAGGGAACAACTCCGGCAATTCATCGACCTCGCAGCAACAGGCCGTCGGCTCCGGCGCATCGAACCACAGCAATTCGGCCCAGGTGAGCGGATCGGCCTTCACCGCGATCGACCAGTCCACGGACATCGTCGCGGTCCACTTCACGCCGCTCTGGTGAGCGCCCGGCCGAGGGTGCCGGGGGGTCGACACCCGGCCGGCTGAGCAGCGGTCTGCGGGGCGGCACTCCGGTGCGCCCCGCAGACCGCTGTCCGCCTGTCCGGGCGGCGCCCGTGCGGTCCTCCCTCGGGGTGAGGACCCTGAGGGAGGCCGGTGGTCCCTCCACCTTCAGGAGGTGGAGCCTGCCCCACCCCTACAACCTGAGGCGGACGCCGCTTCGGGACCTGGGGCCGATCCCCTCGACGGTGCCCGCTCCTAGCGTGGAGGCATGACCACGCCAGTCTGCACCGGCGCCTCCAGGGCAGTCGCTGCTTCCGCCGGACACCCGCGTTTCACATCGTTCTCGTCGTACGTACGGGCACGGGGCCCCGTGCTGCTGCGTACCGCCCGCTCCCTCACCGCGAACCCGAGCGATGCCGAGGATCTGCTGCAGACCGCTCTCGCCAAGACGTACGTCGCCTGGGAGCGGATCGAGGACCACCGGGCGCTCGACGGATACGTCCGCCGTGCCCTGGTGAACACCCGCACCTCTCAGTGGCGCAAGCGCAAGGTCGACGAGTTCGCCTGCGAGGAACTGCCCGAGAAGGAGGCCGCTCCCGCGCCGGATCCGGCCGAGCAGCAGGTGCTGCACGACGCGATGTGGCGTGCCGTGATGAAGCTCCCGGACCGCCAGCGGGCCATGGTCGTCCTCCGGTACTACGAGGACCTCAGCGAGGCCCAGACGGCCGATGTCCTCGGGGTGTCCATAGGCACGGTCAAGAGCGCCGTGTCCCGTGCGCTCGGGAAGCTGCGCGAGGATCCGGGGCTCGATCCGGTCCGGTGAGCCCCGGCGCGTGCCCGTGACGGCCCGATTCTGCCGACCGACACCGATTCGTACTCCCGGGAGTAGTGACATACCAAGCGGTATGTGAGCAGAATCAGCGCAACCTTACTGCCGCGTAGCGCCCACCGGGAGGACGCCGTGCTGAGCACCATGCAGGACGTACCGCTGACTGTGACCCGCATCCTGACGCATGGGATGACCATCCATGGGAAGTCACAGGTCACGACCTGGACCGGCGAACCAGAGCCGCAACGGCGCAGTTTCGCCGAGATCGGCAGGCGCGCCACACAGCTGGCCCACGCCCTGCGCGACGAACTCGGCATCGATGGCGACCAGCGCGTCGCCACCCTCATGTGGAACAACGCGGAGCACGTGGAGGCGTACCTCGCGATTCCCTCCATGGGCGCCGTGCTGCACACGCTGAACCTCAGGCTGCCGGCCGAGCAGCTGGTGTGGATCGTCAACCACGCGGACGACAAGGTCGTTCTCGTCAACGGTTCGCTGCTGCCGCTCCTCGTACCGCTGCTCCCCCGCCTGCCGTCCATCGAGCACGTGGTCGTCGCCGGGCCGGGCGACCGCTCCGGGCTCGAGGGAATCGCGCCACGGGTGCACGAGTACGAGGACCTGATCGCCGGCCGCCCCACCACGTACGACTGGCCCGAGCTGGACGAACGCCAGGCCGCGGCCATGTGCTACACCTCCGGGACCACCGGGGACCCCAAGGGCGTCGTCTACTCGCACCGGTCCGTCTACCTGCACTCCATGCAGGTCAACATGTCCGAGTCGATGGGCCTGACGGACAAGGACACGACCCTGGTGGTCGTCCCCCAGTTCCACGTGAACGCCTGGGGGCTGCCGCACGCGACGTTCATGACCGGCGTCAACATGCTCATGCCCGACCGCTTCCTCCAGCCGGCCCCGCTCGCCGACATGATCGAGCAGGAGAGGCCGACGCACGCGGCCGCCGTCCCCACGATCTGGCAGGGCCTGCTGGCCGAGGTCACCGCGAAACCGCGCGACCTCACCTCCATGGCGAACGTCACCATCGGCGGCGCCGCCTGTCCGCCCTCCCTGATGGAGGCCTACGACAAGCTGGGCGTCCGCCTCTGCCACGCCTGGGGAATGACGGAGACCTCACCGCTCGGCACCATGGCCAACCCGCCCGCCGGACTGACCGCCGATGAGGAGTGGCCGTACCGCGTCACCCAGGGCAGGTTCCCGGCCGGGGTCGAAGGGCGTCTGGTCGGCCCGGGTGGCGAGCACCTGCCCTGGGACGGAGAGTCCGCGGGTGAACTGGAAGTCCGCGGCCCCTGGATCGCCGGCTCGTACTACGGCGGTGCGAACGGTGAGGACCTGCGCCCCGAGGACAAGTTCAGTGAGGACGGCTGGCTGAAGACCGGCGACGTCGGTGTGATCAGCGCCGACGGCTTCCTCACGCTCACCGACCGCGCCAAGGACGTCATCAAGTCCGGCGGGGAGTGGATCTCCAGCGTCGACCTGGAGAACGCGATCATGGCGCACCCCGATGTGGCGGAGGCCGCGGTCGTCGCCGTCCCCGACGACAAGTGGGGTGAGCGCCCGCTCGCGACGGTCGTCCTGAAGGAGGGTGCCACGGCCGACTACGCGGCGCTCAGGACCTTCCTCGCCCAGTCCGTCGCCAAGTGGCAGCTGCCGGAGCGCTGGTCGATCATTCCGGCGGTGCCGAAGACGAGCGTGGGCAAGTTCGACAAAAGGTGATCCGCAAGCAGTACGCGGACGGCGAGCTGGACGTCACCCAGCTCTGAGCCGAACCGCTGGACACGGGCGAGGGCGGTACGGGTCTTCCCGTACCGCCCTCGTCGTACGCGTGCGTCCGTCGGTCTCTCCCGAGGCCGACCGTCAGTTGGTCCCTATCTTCGCCAGCAGATCCACGATGCGGGACTGCACCTCGTCGCTCGTGGAGCGCTCGGCCAGGAACAGCACCGTCTCGCCCGAACCGAGCCGCGGCAGATCCGCCTCGTCCATGCCGGAGGTGTAGACGACCAGCGGCGTGCGGTTCAACTGGCCGTTCGCGCGCAGCCAGTCGATGATCCCGGCACGTCGGCGACGTACCTGCATCAGGTCCATCACCACCAGGTTCGGCCGCATCCGCGTGGCGAGCTCGACCGCCTCGCTGTCACTCGACGCCCTCGCGACCTGCATGCCGCGGCGCTCCAGCGTCTCCGTGAGCGCCAGCGCGATCTCCTCGTGCTCGTCGATCACCAGCACCCGCGGCGGATGCTGATCACTGTCGCGCGGGGCGAGGGCCTTGAGGAGCACGGCGGGGTCGGCACCGTACGCGGCCTCCCTGGTCGCCTGCCCCAGACCGGCCGTCACCAGCACCGGAACCTCCGCGGCCACGGCCGCCTGGCGCAGCGACTGCAGAGCCGTACGGGTGATCGGACCGGTCAGCGGGTCGACGAACAGCGCGGCGGGGAACGCCGCGATCTGGGCGTCGACCTCCTCGCGGGAGTGCACGATCACCGGACGGTAGCCGCGGTCGCTGAGGGCCTGCTGGGTGGAGACGTCCGGGGCGGGCCAGACGAGCAGCCGCCGCGGGTTGTCCAGAGGCTCGGGGGGCAGCTCGTCGTCGAGGTGGAGCGGTTGGGGCCGGTTGGCCACCTCGACCGCGCCACCCGGTCCGTCCAGCGGCTCCGGTCCTTCGGCGCCCTCGTCGGGAGCGCCTATGGCGTACGAGCGCCCCTCGGCCGCGGGAGCGGACAGCAGCTGACCCGAGCCGGAGCCCTGGGTGGTGCCGCCCTGTGCGGCACCCGCCGGCGCACCCGCGGAGCCGGGCCTGGCCGGAGCGACAGGTGACGGGACGGGCTGCGGCGCCGCGGGCAGCACCGGGTGCTCGGCCTCCGGAGGGGCGGCGAGCTTACGGCGGCGTCCGGCACCGCCGAGCGTCTGGTTCTGCTGGTGCGCGAGGTGCTGCGCGAACGGCACCCCCTGGCCCAGTGTCCGCACGCTGAACGCGCGGCCCTGCGTCGAGTCCGACGACGCGGGCGACGGCGCCTCGGCGGGCAGCGGCTGGCGCCGCGCGTCCGGTGCGGGGACCTGCGCGGCCACGGGGGCGTCCGCAGGGCCCTGCGCCTCGGGCGCGGGGTCGTCCGCGTCGTCGGCTGCCGGATGCGGAGCCGGTACGGACGTGGCTGCGGCCCCGGGCCCGGAGGGAGCCCCGGCCGCGGGGGGAGCAGCGATGGTGCCCGTGGTGTGCGTGGTGCTGTCCGGGCCCACCCAGGATTCGTCGGAAGCCTGGGCAGGGACGTCGACGGCGTCCTGCACGTCCAGTGCGGCCAGGCCCTGTCCCGAGGTGTCGGACTGCGACCAGTCGGGCTGCGGGGGGACGGCGGGCAGCGGCTGCCCGGCGACGGAGTGGTCCGGCCCGCCCTGCTGCTCCTGCACGTCGGCGGCGCGCGCCCTGCGGCGACCCGACGGCGCGGGGTGCGCCTGCGGCGGTGTGTGGTCCGCGTCCGGTGTGCTCCGTACGGCGTCGTGGCGCTCGGGCAGCGGCCCGGACGGCCGGCCCTGCGCGACGGGCGGGACCCGGTCCGCATCGGCGGGAGGCAGCGCGAACGCCGTACGCGGCTGTGCGGGCTCGGCCGGAGCCGAGTGCTCCGGCGCAGCCGAGAGCGCCCGCCGGGCCCGTCGCCCACCGGTCTGCTGTGCCGCTTGTCCCTGTGCCTGACCCTGCTGGGTCTGCTGGGCCCCGGCGTCGGCCGACGCGAGGGCCGGGAGGGCACGCTGATTCCCGCCGCCGGGACGCGTCTGTCTGCCCTGGGCCTCCTGCGGCACACCCTGCGGAGGCACGGTCTGCCCGCGCTGCGGCCGGCCGCCCCCGCCCTGCGCACCCTCGGCCGCCGTCACCACGGAGCCCTCGGAGGGTGCCGGAGGAGCCGCGGAGGCAGGTGAGGGTGCCGGGAGAGCCAGCGCCTCGCGGGGCCGGTCCGCCTGAGCCTCCGTCTCCGCCGGGCTGGGCCGCCCGCGCCTGCGCCCGGAGCCCTCGCTCCGCTGGGGCGCGATCGCTTCCTGCTCCTGCTGCTCCTGTGGCGCGGCCGGTCCGCGACGCGCCCTGCGCCGCCCCGTCGGCTCGCCCGCCGCGGCCTCTCCGGCCTCGGCAGCCGTGTCCGCGGGGCTTTCCAGAAACGCGTCCGTCGACGCCCTCCGGGCCCTGCGCCGGCTGCCACTCGTACCGCTGGTCGCAGGCTGGGGGGCAGGTTCCGGCACAGTCTCCTCGGGCACAGGAACAGGCGCGGGCACAGGCGGGGGCGCCAGCGTCCCGGAGCCCGCGCCGAGCGGTACCTCCAGGACGTACGCACTGCCGCTCATTCCGGGCATCTCATGCGTCTGGAGCACACCGCCATGGGCCCGCACGATCCCGCGCACGATCGGCACGTGCACGGGGTCTCCCCCGGCGAACGGCCCGCGCACCTCGATCCGTACGACGTCACCGCGCTGCGCCGCGGCCACGACCACCGTCGAGTCGACGTAGCCGCCGCCCGGAACGAGCCGGGCCTTGCCGGTCGAGTCGACGCCCGCAACGTCCGCGACGAGGTGGGCGAGCGCCGTGACCAGCCGGCCCGGGTCGACCTCGGCCTCGATCGGCGGCGCGTGCACCGCGAACTGCGCGCGGCCGGGGCCGATCAGCTCGACCGCACCGTCGATACCGGCCGTCACCACCGAGTCGAGCAGCACGGTCTGCTTGACGAGCGCCTCCACGCCGCCGTCCAGACGCTGGTAGCTCAGCACGTTGTCGACGAGCGTCGTCATCCGGGCGTAGCCCGCGGCGAGGTGGTGCAGGATCTGGTTGGCCTCGGGCCACAGCTGGCCCGCCGGATCGGCGGCGAGCATCGAGAGCTCACCGCGCAGCTCCTCCAGCGGGCCGCGCAGGGATTCGCCGAGCACCGCGGTCAGCTGGGTGTGCCGCTCGCCCAGCTCGGAGAGCTGATCGGCCTGTTCCTCCAGCTCGGAGGCGTAGCGCTCGGTCCGGTCGGCCAGCTCGGCCGCGTGGCGTTCGGTCAGTCCGGCGACCTCGGCACGGTGGCTCTCGGTGAGCTCGGCGACCTCGGCGGCGTGCCGTTCTGTCAGCCCGGTGATTTCGTCCGTGTGCTGTTCCGTCAGTTCCTCGTAGGGCCTGCGGTCGGTGAATGTCATCACCGCGCCGACCAGCTGGTCCCCGTCGCGCACGGGCGCGGTCGTGAGGTCGACCGGCACCTGCGCGCCGCTCTTGGACCAGAGGACCTGGCCGCGCACCCGGTGCTTGCGGCCGGATTTGAGCGTGTCGGCGAGCGGGGACTCCTCGTAAGGGAAGGGGTCGCCCTCCGCGCGCGAGTGCAGGATCAGCGGGTGGAGTTCCTTGCCGCCGAGGTCGCTGGCGCGGAAGCCGAGGATCTGGGCGGCGGCGGGGTTGACGAGGACGACCCGGCCGTCCGTGTCCGTACCGACGACGCCCTCGGAGGCGGCCCGCAGGATCATCTCGGTCTGGCGCTGTGAACGGGCCAGCTCGGCCTCGGTGTCGACGGTGCCCGAAAGATCCCGTACGACGAGCATGAGCAGCTCGTCGCCGGTGAAGTTGGAGTGGATGTCGTTGTATCCGGCCTGGCCGCTGTCGAGGCTCGCGCTGGTGACCTCGACCGGGTAGTCGGTGCCGTCGGTCCGGCGCGCGGTCATCCGCGTCGGCTTGGTCCTGCCCTGCTCGTCCGCAGTCTCCGGCCTGCGCATCGACCCCGGGATCAGCCTGGAGTCGAACTCCGGAAGCAGATCGAGCAGTCCGCGCCCCACGAGCGCGGTGCCCGGGGTCTCGAACATCTCGAGGGCGATGGTGTTGGCGTTGACGACCGTGCCGTTGCAGTTGACGAGCAGGAGCCCGTCCGGGAGGGCGTCGAGTATGGCTGCGAGGCGAGCAGCGCCTCGGGATGGCCTGCTGCTCACGAGACGCTTCCTCCCTGAATACCGCACCTTGCCGACAGCGGGCCCCATCCTGCCCCTCGGGCCTCAGGCTGTCACGAAAGGAGTCTAAAGGCACCGAGGGCACATGGGGCGGCGGATGAGGGGGAGCTCTCACCAAGGTTCTGTGCACACGGTGTACGCCGGTGGTCCATGTCGTGACCGCGCGCGCCCCCTGTGACGTGCGACGACGCGCACCGCTGGCCCGCCAGGAGGCGTCGCACACGCCCCGCAGAGCCGGTTATCTGGCGGACGGGAGCACCGGCACAAGGTTGTTCCAGCGCGAGATCTCGCAGCCGTTGGCCCGGCTGAACCGCGCGTCGACGTTCTGCCCCTGCCAGGTCCCCTGGACCCGGGCGGCGGCGGGTCCGCCCGCCTGCTGCGTACACATGGCGTTCCGGTCCGTCGGTACGAAGGGGTTGGCGCCCGACTCCGCGGCCGCCGCCAGCAGGTCGCAGGCGCGCTGAGCCGTGGGGTGGGTGCCGCCGGCCGGGTCGCACTCCAGCTCGAACGTTCCGTCGGCCGTCCGATTGCCCGACTCCGAGACCGTCACCGTGAGCCGGGTTTTCCGCGTGTCCTGCCCACCCGTCCAGTCACCCTGGAGAACGGGGAGCGGGGGCAGCGGCAGCAGAGGGGTCACGGCCGTTGCGGCGGGCGCGGCGGCCGACAGTGCGGCGAAGGACGCGACGGCGGTGAGCGTGAGACGGCGCAGCATGCGGGGCTCCTGTAGTTCTGGCGCACCCAGGGGCGCGCCGGGCTGCTCCCGGTGCACGCCGTGTGGGTGCGCGCGCCGGGCGGAAGGACGGTGGCGGACAGAGGGCGGAGCCCTCGCCATCTCTAACGCTCCGCGCGTCCGCACGTTGCGCAACTCCTGGGGGGCCGACCGGATCGCCGCGCCGCCGGACGCTTTGCCTCGCCGCCCGCCTGCCTAGTACCGTAGGCGGCGATTGGTGACAGCACGCTCGACTGTGTCATCATCTGCACGCACCACTCGCGCTCGCGCGGGGTGTGCTGGAGGCGTCGCCTAGTCCGGTCTATGGCGCCGCACTGCTAATGCGGTTTGGGTCTTAAAGCCCATCGAGGGTTCAAATCCCTCCGCCTCCGCAAGATCCCGAAGCCCCGTACCTCTGGTGCGGGGCTTCGGTCGTTCTGCTGGCCGGGGGTGTCCTGCGGGCGGGCCACAGACCTGCTCCAGGACGGCGTTTTCGCAGGTCAGGAGCGGTATGGCTAATGGATTTCGCGTGACGGCGCAGGTCATGTAATGTTGTTCCCGCAACGCCGACCAGGCAGAAAAGCCCGGAACGCCAAGCACTCGTAGCTTAACGGATAGAGCATCTGACTACGGATCAGAAGGTTGCAGGTTCGAATCCTGCCGAGTGCACAGCAGATCAGAGGCCCCGTGGAGTGATCCACGGGGCCTCTGGCTTTTGCGTTGACGGCAGTGTTTGACGGCAACAGTCTCTAGCCGCGACCAGTGCGCCCGTGAGTCGTCAGTGCACGCATCTCTTGTGGACCAGCCGAGAGTGTGCGGCCGGCCGGTGTGTGCCCGCCCGCCTCCGGCTCTCATGCGCCCCCGACCGTGAGTCTGGATCATTGAGGGTCTGCGTAGGTGAGGGCCGTTGTCGCTTCGGAGTTCCTTCGTCTCCGTCGGGCCATCCTCACTGTCAGTGGGCGCCGGTATCCTGGTGTTGAGCTCTTGCCTGAAACACAAGATGTTGTAGCGGACTCCCCGTTTCGCAGTACATGTTGGGGTGTCCTTGCTTGCTGACGGGTCGTCTGGGGTGCTTCACTTGATCCGCCAAACCAAAGCAGGCCCCAGCCGGGGCCCAACTTGAGGTTGGGCGCGTGGATGGGGCCTGATGCGTTGGTCGCGCCTTCGGACCCTATCGCCGTCTATTGGTTCCTCCAAGATGGCCGTCCTGCGCGTCCGATCTCGGAAAGGGATGTTTCGTGACAGGGCAACCCAACATTCGGGACGTGTCGAAGCGCGACGACGGCTGGGCAGTGACGAAGCCTGGGGCTGAACGAGCCAGCGCCGTTCTGCCGACCCAGGCTGAGGCGGCCGCGCGTGCCAAGGAGATCCTGGCCAACGACGGTGGCGGAGAGCTGCGCATCCGGGGCACGAACGGTCAGGTGCGAGAGCAGAACACCGTCCCGCCGGGCAGTGACCCGAAGAAGTCGAAGGGCTGATCGCGATGGACAAGTACGTGATCAATAAGGACTTCAGCGGGAAGCGCGAGGTCGAAGCCTCCGGGTTCAAGACCGTTGGCGACTTCATCGACTTCTACGCGGTCGACAGCGACGGTGACGTCGTCGTGACGCTCAGAATCCGGTCCGCTCGGGTCGAAACCATCGACCTGATCAGCGGCTGACTCAGGTAGTCCGTTCTAAGACGGAGCCCCAGCCAACGCGGCGGGGACTCCGTCTTAGCGCCGGAATGTGCGGAGCCACAATGGGTTCCGGTCAGAGCCTCGACTGCGCCTCCGTCTATGCACCTGGCTTCGTGTCGTCGTCCTTCCGCAGGGCATCCCCCACTCGATCGAACGCCGAGCGCTGCGAGTCGAGCCGTACGAACGTGTAGATGTCCATGGTCACGCGGATCGAACTGTGGCCGAGCACTTCCATAATCATGCGTGCGTCGGTGCCCTGTTCGTCGAGGAGCGACGCGCAAGTGTGGCGCAGGTCGTGCAGGCGGACCTTGCGGACGCCAGCGCGGACGCTCAGCGCCTCGAAGGAGCGGTTCATGTTGCGCGGCTCGATCGGTGTCCCGTTCTTCGTGGTGAAGACGAGATCGTGGCCAGTCTCCTTCCAGTTGTCCCCCGCTGCCTTCTTGTCGGCGATCTGCTGGGCACGCTGAGCACGAAGCGCCGTCACGCACTCAGCAGGCAGGGCCACGCGACGGGCCGAGCGCTGGGTCTTCGGCGCGACGATCAGCAGTTCGCCGCCGACCCTTTGGAGCGCCTGCCGGACGGTGAGCACTCCTTCGTAGAGATCCAGGTCCGACCAGCGCAGGCCCAGCAGCTCGCCGCGCCGAAGGCCGATGCGGACCGCCAGTTCGTACGCGGCCCACAGGCGGTTTTCCCGAGCCGCCGCCAGGAGCTGACGCCCTTCCTTGGCCGTGAGCGGTTCGATCTCGCGCTTCGTTCCCATACTCAGCTCCACGTTTCGGGCCACGTTGCGCGGCAGTTCGTCCTCACGTACGGCGTGCTGGATAGCGGCACGCAGGATCACGAGCAGGAAGCGGACGGTCCGATCTGACGGGAGCTTCTTGCAGCACTTGCCGAGGGCGCAGCAGCGCCGCTTGTGCTCCGGGCGGTTCTTGTCCTTGCCCTGGGCGCAGCACTGGCAGGTGGCCGCCGTCTTGGTGAGGAAGGCGCGGATGTCTCGGGCGGTCAGCCGGGTCAGCTTCTTCTTGCCGAACTCCGACGTGACGTAGTTCCGGACGAGGGACTCGTAGTTGACGTATGTCGTCCGGCGGGGACCTTGCCCTTGGCGACGTTCGCCAGCCAGTACGCCAGGTACTCGCTCAGCGTCATCTTGCTGGTGGCTACCGGGAGACCGCTCAGGGAGTCGGCCTTGAGCTTGGTGAGTTTCTCGTGCGCGTCGTCCCAGGTCTTGCCGTAGACGCTGCGCCGCTTGTAGATGCCGTCTGTCGTAAGGACGTATGCACTGCCTTCCCAACGGCCGTCCTTGCGCTGGTAGATGGTGCCCTCGTTGTTCGCGTTCTTCCTCGGCTTGGCCATCAGGCGGCGGCCCGCTCCATCGCCTCGTCCCACCACGCCGAGCACGGCGAACCGATATCGCCCCCTCGTCGGGGTACCTGGCATTGAGGTGCGGACCCATGCGACCACGCTCTACAACTCGATCTACCGTGCCGATGACCAGGCACTGGTCAACGCTCATGTCTGGGGCGTGAACGCCTACAGCGCCCCCGTCTGGCACGTGCGCCGGAGCAGGGCAGGCAGCATGTTCGACACGTACGCCCACAGCTTCGACGCGGTGTGGGCGACCGCGACGCCAGTCCGAGAAGGGTGACCATGGCACGGACCGAGTACTACGACGATCCGGATGCCCCCAAGCCCAACAGTTTGGTCGTCGCGACATCCGCAGTGGTCACTGACGACGAGGGACGCTTCCTTCTCCAGCGCCGGCGGGACAACGACCTCTGGGCGCTGCCCGGCGGCGGCATGGAGATGACCGACTCGCTGCCCGGGACCGCCATCCGTGAGGTGAAAGAGGAAACGGGCCTGGACGTGGAGATCACTGGGCTTGTCGGGACTTACACCGACCCGCGCCACGTGATCGCCTATACGGACGGTGAGGTGCGTCGACAGTTCAATGTCTGTTTCACCGCGCGGGTGGTTGGTGGACGACTCGAGATCTCCCACGAATCCACGGAGCTGCGATTCGTTCCGGTGGATGAGCTAGCCAAGCTGCCCATGCACCACACGCAGCAGCTACGGCTACGGCACTTTCTAGAGTGCCGAGAGAGGCCCTACCTCGGCTGATGGTCTGGCAGGTATCTGGAGCCCGTAACGATAGGTAGTGGCTGGTCACGCGTGGCCGACAGGCCCGCAGGGAGGGCGCGCGTGACATTGGGTTGAGTCCAAAACCTGTGGCGATGGAGCATCGCCTAGTACGGATTCCTGCTCGCGCCAAACCTGGTCGCTTTTTCTCCTCGGGCACTGCGGCTATTTTTTAGAAACTGCATCTGATCGCGCATGCGGCGACCTTCAAGCTGAATGACTCTTTCGTTTGTGAGGTTGAGGTTCTCGTGATTGGCCACGACTACAAACTGGCAGCCACTTTCAGCGTGCTGCCTAAGCCTGGCTAGTTCCAGCTCTCTTCTTTCTGCACTCAGGGAACTCATCCAATTGTCAATAAGGACGAGTCGATGTCTCGTCGTGTCAATTGACAAATCGCGTAGATGTCTCTCGTTCTCGTTTGGCATGTAGAGACACTCTTCGGGTGTGAGTTGCTCGCGCCAGAGGAGTTCAAGTTTGCTTGACAGTTCGATGGCTAGAGGCGGAAGATATCTCATTCGTCGCCTCTGTTCCTGGCCGATGCAGCCGATGCGCAGGCCAAGTGCGGCGAGCAGGATTGACTTGCCGCTACCGTTGACGCCCGACACGATGGTTATGGGAGAGTCGAGTCCAATTCCTCGATGTAGCGCTGAAATCGCATGAAGCGGCATCTCCGTCCTGAAGTCGCGTGGGAGACGAACGGCGATAAGGCGAGCGTCACAGTCAGTAACCCCTGAGCCTTTAGAGTCCACGCTCGAAGCAGATTTTGCGGAGGACGATCGAGGTGCAGCAGGAGCATTCTCGCTTCGAGAGAGGGCCCGCTCGGCGGCCCATCGCACCGTAGGGGCCGGGTCGTGCAAGAGGGGATGTAGGGCATTTTCGACGATAGTGTCATCTGCCCAGCCTGAAATCAGAGCTTCGGCGGCAGTCTCTCGTACCGAGAAAATATCAGATCGCAGAAGATTGAGCAAAGCGTCACGGACGGCAATGTCGCCCGACCACCCGGTCATCAATACCTCAACCGCTGTCTCCCGAACGGTTTGAACCCTGTCTTGCGTCAGAGGTAAGAGGACGTCTCGGGCAGTTGTATCACCGGCCCACCCATCTGCCAGGCCCTCAGTGGCAAGTTCTCGGACCTGTGCAGAGCTGTGGAGAGTCAGGGCCGCCAAGGCGTCGCGAACCACGACGTCGCCAGCCCAGCCTTCGGAGAGTCCCCATATGGCGACAATCTGGGCATGCTGCTTGTCGTCTTGGAGTGCATTGACGAGTGATTGCCTCGCTGTGACGTCACCAGGCCATTCGAGTGCCAGGCTGTGTATTGCAGCTAGCTGGATTTCACTCTGCTCGTCTTGGGCTAGGCGCACCAGAGCGTCTCTGGTTTCCAGGCTGCGCGGCCATCTCTGGACTAGTGCTCGTAGTGCTGTTTTGCGGTTTTCACTATCCGTAAGCCGAGTGGCCGCTAAGAGGACGGCATGTTCGTTGTCGAGAGGTTTCGCTTCCTTACCCACCGGGCTTGCGCTCTTGTTCTCAATCGCCTCCGAGAGGAGGGAGCTGAGTTTTGCATCAAACGCATCCCAGTCATCCGACGGCTTGCCGACCACAGGCCGCCTATCCATGTCAGCCATGGCGTAGGCCAGGGCTTGGGCCGCTCTGTAGCTCGTGGTCTCACCGACCAAGAGCCTTCGGACAGTGGCAGTGCTGCAGGTGTCTCCTCGCTGACTCGCCTTGCGAGCCACCTCAGACAAGGACGGCATTCCAGCCCGCACCCGTAGTTCAGCCAGCCACTCCAACCATGTACGCAGAGGACCAGGCGGAATGTTGCCAGGGATACCCACAGGCCTGCTTGCTGATCCTGGCAACGCGACCCTCCCCCGGTCGTGGAGTCGAGGGCTCGGTTCACCACGATTCACCACGGTTCTTTGTGCCTCACAGCGTACCGCCATGAATCATCGCTGCGAGGAGTCGCCGATGCTCAACTCACCTGCACAGACGGAGAGGTGAGGAGCTTGAAGCTCGATAGGGAGTGGTGGCGGACTGTCCGGTACGCCATAGGCGAGGAGCGCCGGACGGCCCGCCTGATCAGCATCCTGGTAACGGTGGGCGTCATCGTGGCTGGACTGATCCTGATGGGCCACGGATTCTCCGTGACAGTCGGCTGAGGCAGGCGCCCGGTGGGCGCGTGCACCTCGTAGAGCCACGAACAGCACACCACGGCTGGAGCCCCGGTCATCTCGACCGGGGCTCCAGCCGTGCACGGGATCAAGGGATGAGGTACGGCGATCCGGCGGATGACGGCAACCCTGACGGCAACGACGGCACACTGAGAGCATTGATCACGACAATCAGCGATCAAGCCGGGTGTAGCTGGAGCCCTTGGCCAACACGCTGCCCGATCCTACGGATCAGAAGGTTGCAGGTTCGAATCCTGCCGAGTGCACAGCAGGCCAGAGGCCCTCAGGAGAAATCCTGAGGGCCTCTCGCGTTGCCCGTACAGCGGTGAGGTGCAGCAGTGCGGTGGGCCGACCGTGTCAGCCCGTACCGCCCATCGAGTCGGACACCCTGGTGTGTTCGCCCTCGCGGCCGTCCGCGAGGAACTCCACCAGGGCAGTGGCGAAGAGCCAGACCAGTGTGATGGTGAGGACGACCAGCGCCGTCGGGTAGCTCCACAGGACGTACGTCAGGACCGCCAGGCCGACCAGGATCCAGGTGATCCACGCGCGGTGGCGTCGCAGGAACGGTCCGACCGGGCCCGTGCGCATGCCCATGCGGTCGGCGGTGGAGCGGACCGCCCCGATGCCGGAGTGCCACGACTGCCGTACGAAGGTCGCCGAGCGGCCGGGGCCGCTCAACCAGGCGGCCAGGGCGACCACCACGCCGAGCGTCACCGCCATGCGGACCGTGGTGCGCAGGTAGCGCGTGAGCGTGTCGTAGACGGACTCGGCGGCGGCCTGCGAGACGTTGTCGGGCAGCGCGTTCAGATAGGCCACGCGGAAGACGGTCAGGCTCAGGCCGAGCATCAGCACGGCGAAGGCGAAGCCGAGCGCCGCGGTCACGAGAACGCGCCTGCGGTGCCTGGAAAGCAGGACTCCGGCCGCGATGAGGACCACCGAGAGCACGGGCAGCCAGAACCCGGCGATCTGCAGGACCCGGAAGTACGTCTTAACGTCGCCGATGTTGTCGACGCGCAGCACCGTGAAGTCGGTGTGCACTTCCGGGATCTTCGAAGCCACCGTCATGCCTGCGTCGACGAGGCGTTGCTTGACCTGTGCGACGACCGGTCCGAGGTCGACGGAGACCGAGTTGTCGTTGATCTTCACCGCGCCGCCGCCGGAGCCGGTGAGGGCCTTCTCGACGGCCACATGGATGCGCTCGTTGGCCTGGATCCAGATGGTCTCGAAGGTCTCGGAGGCGATGACCTCCTCCGACTTGTCGTGGACGAAGCTGCGGACAGCACTCTCCAGCGAGTCGCCGAGTTTGCCGAGTGCCTTCTGGGCCAGCGGCCGGTCCGCGGGTGCCACGCCTTCGAGCAGGGTCGGCAGGTCGATGTGCTGCATCACCGCGTCGGTGACCCTGTTCGCCGCGGCATTCTGGATGGCGGGGTCCGAAGCGAGCGGCGTGACCGTGTCCACGTAGCGGTCCTTGTCGCCCACCACGTCCGCTGCCCAAGAAGCGAAAGCGGCATGCGGAGCGAGGATGCAGCCGATGACGATGAGCAGCGCGGAGAAGAAGGAGCGCCACCGGTGGTGGGGCGCCCGGGCGGTCCTGTCGGCCTCCAGCGCGTCGACCCGTGACCGCAGTACGTCCAGCTCGGGCTGTTCGCCGCCGGCGCCCGAAGCGTCAGGCTCCTGCCCATCCGGACCCGCTGACCTGTCGTCCGGCATGGCGCGCCTCCGGTGTGTCTGGTTGGCTTGCTGCCAGCACATCCCGGAGGCCGGACACGCGCGAGGCGTCGGCGGCCGTCAGGGTGAAGGACACGGGGCGACACGGATCGGGCAATCGGAGTCACGGGGCGACCACCTGCCCGGACCGGGACCTGTCGTTCGGTCAGACTCGATGCGGGTTCGCATCCTGCCGAACCCCGCCGGACGCACAGCAGGCCGAAGGCCCCTCGGGGTCGTCCCGGGGGGCCTCGGCGTGACTGCGTCAGCAGCCGGCCCTACGTGTCCTGACGTCACTGGTCCCGACGTCGTGGATGGTCTGGTTGACGCGGAGTCCGTCGACGGCGCCGATCCACATGTGGTCGAGGCCCTGCCCACCGCGGCCGTGAGGACGGGCGGGCCGCGCCGCCGTCCTCGTCGAGTGCGTTCCTCAGGTCTTCGAGGGAGCACCGGGCGGCCTGGTCGCAGACGCCTTCAGGCCGATGCCTCGGCGGGCGAGCCCTCCGGGGTCCGCTCCCGCACGACGCGGCGGGGCCTGGCCGGCATCCCGAGCAGTGGGTTGGCGACGCCCCAGGCCGCGCCCTTGCAGATCAGCTCCTTGTAGACGGCGGCGAGCCGTCCGGTCAGGGCCGCACCGACGGAGCGGTCGTCCGCGGTGACGTACTGGATCAGGCCTTCCCTGCGGCCCAGCGAGATGCACTGGTTGAAGTAGCGCAGCGGCGTGTTCGGGGTCTTCCCGCCGGTCAGGCGCGCTGCGATGGCGTCGGCGGCCTGCCACGCCATGGGGGTGCCCGTGGCGCACGACATCCGCAGCGGCTTGTCGCCGGGGCCCATCGCCATGGCCGCGTCGCCGATGGCGTACACGTCCGGGTGCGAGACCGAGCGCATGGTCCGGTCGACCACGATCTGGCCGGTGTCGGTGACTTCCAGGGCGGTGGCGCGGGCGATCGGGTGGACCGCGAAGCCGGTGGTCCAGACGGTGACCGCGGCCGGGACGGACGTTCCGTCGGCGGTCGTGACGTGGTCGGCCTCCACGGCCGTGACGGCTGCCTGCTCGTGGACGGTGATCCCGAGCTTGTCGAAGACCTTCCGTACGTGGTCGCGGCCCTTGGGCGACAGCCAGTCGCCGAGCTCGCCGCGGGCGGTGAGGGCGACGTCGAGGTCCGGGCGGGCCTCGGCGATCTCGGTCGCGGCCTCCAGGCCGGTGAGGCCGCCGCCGACGACGACCACGGTCTGCCCGGCGTCCAGGCCTGCCAGGCGCTCGCGCAGCCGGAGCGCTCCGGGGCGGCCGGCGATCTCGTGGGCGTGCTCGGCGGTGCCGGGGACGCCTCGGCTGTTCCAGGCGCTGCCGAGGGCGTACACGAGGCTGTCGTAGTCCAGTTCCTCGGTGCCACCCCCGTCGCCCTGGTCGATGACGGTGACGGTCCTGCGGTCGACGTCGACGCCCGTGACCCTCGCGAGCCTCAGCTCGACGCCGGTGCCCGCGAACATTTCGCTGAAGGGACGGGCCTTGAGGTCCTGGCCGGTCGCCAGCTGGTGCATCCGCACGCGCTCGACGAAGTCGGGCTCGGCGTTGACGAGGGTGATGGCGACGTCCTCGCGGTGCAGCCGCTTGGCGAGGCGCCCGGCGGCGATGGCTCCGGAGTATCCGGCTCCGATGACGATGATGCGGTGCTGCATGTCCTGGCTCCTGTCTCGCGCGGGTTCACCACCTGAACCGGGCAGCCGTCCGTTTCCTGACAGGAGGGGGATGTGAAGCAGCTCACATCGGGATCAGAAGGCGTTGAACAGGGGTTCCCCGTGCTCGGTGGCCGCCCACTGCCGGGTCGCGCGTTCGAGCTTGTCGGGGTTGACCTGGTTGCGGAACGCGGCGATTCCCCCGGCTGTGATCTCCACGCACATGACGCCCACGACGCGGCCGTCGAGGACCGCCACGATCGCGGGGGCCCCGTTGGCGGTCGTGACGTAGACCCCGGGTGAGCCGCCCACGATGGCGCGCTTGGCCTCGGCAGGCTTGAACAGGCCCCGCATGAACTTCGCGACCGCGAGCGCGCCCTCGAACGCCTTGGCCCGGGCCGGGACCTTCCCGCCGCCGTCGCCGATCGCGATGGCGTCCTCGGTGAGCAGCCGCACGAGCGGCTCGGTCCGGCCGCTGGTGGCGGCGGCGAGGAACTCCTCGACGATCCGGCGGGTCGCGGCCTCGTCGATCTCGGTGCGGGCCTTGCCGTCCGCGACGTGCTTCCTGGCGCGGTGGAAGGTCTGCTGGGCGGCGGCCTCGGTGACGCCGAGGATCTCCGCGATCTCCCGGTGCGGGTAGCCGAAGGCCTCCCGCAGCACGTACACCACCCGCTCGTTGGGGGAGAGGCGCTCCATGAGGGCGAGGACGGCGTACGAGACCGATTCGCGCTGCTCGGCGGTGTCGTCGGGGCCGAGCATCGGGTCCCCGGCGAGCAGCGGCTCGGGCAGCCACTCGCCCACGTAGGTCTCGCGCCGGACGCGGGCCGAGGTGAGCTGGTTGAGGCACAGGTTGGTGAGGGCCTTCGTCAGCCAGGCCTCGGGGACCTCGACGCGGTCGACGTCGGCCGCCTGCCAGCGCAGGAACGTGTCCTGCACGGCGTCCTCGGCGTCGCTCGCGGAGCCGAGGAGGCGGTAGGCGATGGCCTGCAGGCGGGGCCTGGATGCCTCGAACCGGTCCACGTCGTTCATGGTCAGAGCCATGGCCCGGATCCTAGCTCGCGGGGCGCTCGCCGGCCCATGGGCTGCGGCCACCGCATCACTCGAGCGGTGCTGCCCGCCGGTGACCTGAATATGATCGGCGCATGATGCAGCGAAGGGCCGATGCCGCGTAGGTCCCCGGGTGTGTTCCGGGCCGGGCCGCCGGATCGTCGAAGCCGCGGTCTGACCAGCACGTTGCTCATCGGCACGTGCCCCGGACCGCCCGCGTGCACCGCCGTGCACACGTACCTCTTCGTCGACGGCCTCGAGGTGGTCGGGCGCAGCGACAGCAGAGCCGTGGGACTGCGTCCGGACGAACTCCTGCGGCCCGGCGGACCGCTGTACCCGGCGGATGCCGCCCGCAGCGTGGGTGTGGCGTCGTCGCAGGGGCGTCCCGAGTCCGACCCGACTCTCCACATCCGGGTGCGGCTGCGTGGTGCGACGGTGGTCTGGAGCGAACTGATGTACCCCGGCCTCGACAGCGGGGTGATCGAGGAGGTCTGCTTCGATCTGGAGCAGTACGTGGGGGAGATCGAGCGGGCGTACGGCCTGTGCGCCACCGATCCCGCCGGGCCGTCGGGCTGACGAAGAGCCGGGAGTGGGCGAATGGGCTGGCAGTGCACCGGGCTGGGGTGGCCCGACGACGGGCCCGTGCTCGGGTGGCGGCGGAGTGACGGGGCGGGCCGTGGCCGGAAGAGCGTTCTGGCGTACGGGAAGGAGCTCGGATTCCGGGCGGAGGGCGAGCGGCACTGTTCCGGGGCGCGCGGCAACCCGTGTCCGGTCATGGCTGTGGTGTCCGCGCGGAGTACGGGGGCGCGCTGCCCGGAGTGTGCGCGGCTGGACCGGGCGCACTCGGTGGCCGCCGACACGATCGCCGACGACCCGCGGACGTACCGCGTCTACCTGGCCTGGTTCGGGCCGGGGATGGTCAAGGTCGGGATCACCCGTGAGTCCCGGGACGCGGCGCGGCTCCGGGAACAGGGCGCTGTGGTGTTCACCTGGCTGGGGCGCGGGCCCTTGATGGCCGCCCGGCGTACGGAGGAGCTGCTGCGCGCGGCGCTCGGGGTGCCCGACCGGATCCCGTACGCGCGCAAGCGTGCCGTGCGGGGCGAGTTGCCGGAGGCGGTGGAACGGGTCGCCGAGGTCGAGGTGTTGTACGGGCGTGCCGCCGAGCTTGAGGGGAGCGGGTGGCCCGAGGCGCTGGAGCGACTGCCGTTCGAGGCCGTCGACCACGCCGGGGTCTTCGGGCTCGACGCGGTGGGGGCGGCGGCCCGGGTGGTGACCGGCCTGGTGGACGGCGGCGTGGTGGCCGGGCGGCTGGTGGCGGCGGCCGGGCCCGATCTGTATCTGGCGACCTCGGCGGACGGGGTCGTCGTCCTGGACGCCCGGCTGATCACCGGCTGGGTGCTGGTGGGGGCCGACGCGCGGGCGGGGCTGAGCGTGCCGGTCGTTGCCGTGGGGGGCGGTGGGGTGCAGGACGGGCTGTTCTGAGATCGTCGCGAGGTACCGACGAGGAAGGCGGGGCGGATGAGCGGCGGCGACAGTGACCGTGACGATGTGGTGCGGTTCTGGGAGCGGCTCGGACTGCCCGGGATCATCGACGTCCATACGCACTTCATGCCGGAGCAGGTGCTCCGCAAGGTGTGGGCGTACTTCGACTCGGCCGGCCCGCTGACCGGTCTCGAGTGGCCGATCGCCTACCGGCACGACGAGGAGGAACGGCTCGCGCTCCTGCGCTCGTTCGGGGTGCTGCGGTTCACCTCGATGCTCTACCCGCACAAGGCCGGGATGGCGGCGTGGCTCAACGGCTGGGCGGCCGACTTCGCGGGGAGGGTGCCGGACTGCCTGCACACCGCGACCTTCTTCCCGGAGGAGGGCGTGGAGGGCTATGTGCGCGAGGCGGTCGAGGCGGGGGCCCGGGTCTTCAAGTCGCACGTCCAGGTCGGCGCGTACGACCCGAACGACCCGCTGCTGGAGCCCGTCTGGGGACTGTTGGCGGAGGCCGGGATCCCTGTGGTGATGCACTGCGGGTCCGGACCGGTGCCCGGCGCGCACACCGGGCCCGAGCCGGTCGGACGGCTGCTGTCCCGCCATCCCCGGCTGCGACTGGTGGTGGCGCACATGGGGATGCCCGAGTACGCGGAGTTCCTGGCACTGGCGGCGGTGTACCCGGGGGTGCGGCTCGATACGACGATGGCGTTCACGGACTTCAGCGAGGACCTCACGCCCTTCCCGGCCGTGGAACGCGGACGGCTCGCGGATCTGGGGGACCGGATCCTGCTGGGCACGGACTTCCCGAACATTCCGTATCCGTACGCCCACCAGCTGCACGCACTGGAGCGGCTGGGGCTGGGCGATGCGTGGCTGCGGGCCGTCTGCCACGGGAACGCGAGCGCGCTGTTCGCCTGAGAAGAGGCATTCTCAGGGAATTCACAGGGAGGGGAAAGGCCTCTCTCACGGCCGTCTCACAGGCTGGGGCCATGACGACGACCTCGCCCCAGGGGCGTACCGAACTGCTCAGGCCGGACCGCAATCCCGTCCGCGTACTGGTCGTGGACGACGAGGCCCCCTTGGCCGAACTGCTCTCCATGGCCCTGCGGTACGAGGGCTGGGACGTGCGCAGCGCCGGGGACGGCGCGGGCGCCGTCCGTACGGCCCGTGACTTCCGCCCCGACGCCGTGGTTCTCGATGTGATGCTGCCCGACATGGACGGGCTCGCCGTGCTCAGCCGGCTGCGGCGGGAGCACTCCGACGTACCGGTGCTGTTCCTGACCGCGCGTGACTCGGTGGAGGACCGGATCGCCGGGCTGACGGCGGGCGGCGACGACTACGTCACCAAGCCGTTCAGCCTGGAGGAGGTCGTGGCCCGGCTGCGCGGTCTGATCCGCCGCTCGGGCACGGCCACCGCGGCCCGCAGCGAGTCGACGCTCGTCGTCGGGGATCTGGTGCTGGACGAGGACAGCCACGAGGTGAGCCGGGGCGAGGACCCGATCCACCTGACGGCCACCGAGTTCGAGCTGCTGCGGTTCCTGATGCGCAATCCGCGCCGGGTGCTGAGCAAGGCGCAGATCCTGGACCGGGTGTGGAACTACGACTTCGGCGGCCAGGCGAACGTCGTCGAGCTGTACATCTCGTACCTCCGCAAGAAGATCGACGCGGGCCGCACCCCGATGATCCACACCCGGCGCGGGGCGGGATACCTGATCAAGCCCGGTGAGTAGCCCCGTGAGCAGGAACCGTCGCCGCGCGCGGCGGCCGTGGACCCTGCGCACCCGGCTCGTCGTGTACGCGGTGACACTCATCGCGGTCGTCGCCGCCGTGATCGGCTCGGTCACCACCATCGCCTTCCACAGCTATATGTACGGAAAGCTGGACGCCCAGCTGACCGACATCGCGACGCGGGCCGACGACCGTCCGCCGGCCGGCGGAGCGCCTGTCCCGGGCGGGCTGCAGAACAAGGATCCGCTCGACTTCGTCGGCATGGGCGGCCAGCCCTTCAAGACGTTCGGTGCCGTCTCCGTGGACGGGGTCGTCACCGGCTCGCGGATCGCGACGAAGGACAGCACGCTCGACGCGCAGCAGAAGGCGGGGCCGCTGACCGCCGCACAGGGGGATGCCCTGGAAGCGGCCGGTGTACCCGCGGACGACGCGGTGCACGACGTCGAGCTGCCCGGTCTCGGCGGCTACCGCGTGAAGGCCGTTCCCAAGGAAAGCGGTTCGACCGTCCTCGTCGGCATTCCCACCGGCGAGGTGAGCGGCGCTCTCACCACCCTGATCCTCGTCGAGGTCTGTGTCACCGGGGCGGGCCTCGTCGCCGCCGGAATCGCGGGTGCCGCGATGGTCGGCGTCGCCCTGCGCCCGCTGCGCCGGGTGGCGGCCACCGCGACCCGGGTCTCCGAACTTCCCCTGCACAGCGGTGAGGTCGCCCTGCTCGAACGGGTTCCGGACGCCGAGGCCGATCCGCGCACGGAGGTCGGCCAGGTCGGTTCGGCCCTCAACCGGATGCTGGGCCACGTCGGTTCGGCCCTCGACGCGCGGCAGAAGAGCGAGATGCGGGTGCGGCAGTTCGTCGCGGACGCCAGCCACGAGCTGCGGACCCCGCTCGCCTCGATCCGCGGGTACGCCGAACTCACCCGGCGGGGGACGGAGTACGCCGGTCCCGACACCCGCCACGCACTGGGACGCATCGAGTCCGAGGCGGAACGGATGACGGGCATGGTGGAGGACCTGCTGCTCCTGGCCCGGCTCGACGCGGGCCGGCCGCTCGCGTACGAGAGCACCGATCTGTCACCGCTCGTCGTCGACGCGGTGAGCGACGCGGGCGTCGCGGGCAGGAGTTCCGGCGACGCGGGCAGGAGTTCCGGGGGCATGGCGGGGCCCACGCACCACTGGCGGCTGGAACTGCCCGAGGTGCCCGCGACCGTACGTGCCGATCCCACCAGGATCCAGCAGGTGCTGGTCAACCTTCTGGCGAACGCCCGTACGCACACCCCGCCGGGGACCACGGTCACCGTCCGCGTACGGGAAGCACGCAGGGACCTGCCCTGGGTGACGCTGGAGGTCCAGGACAACGGGCCCGGCATCCCGGCCGGGCTGCAGCCGCACGTCTTCGAGAGGTTCGCGCGCGGCGACGCCTCGCGCTCCCGGAACGCCGGCTCGACGGGACTGGGACTCGCCATCGTGCAGGCCGTCGTGGCCGCGCACGGCGGCCGGGCCGAGGTGCGGTCGGTGCCGGGGAACACGGTCTTCGCCGTCCATCTGCCCGCGGACTCGGTGTACGAGGGCGGCCCGGCCGTCGGCTCACAGCCGGACCACAGGCTCACCACAAGGGTGTGACAGCGCGGTTGGCGAGTGTCGTGTCATGCGAACCGACACCCCTTGGAGCACCTTGCCGGCCCGGGAGCATCTCCTGGCCGCAGCGGTCGACGCGGCCGGTGCTCCCGTACTCGACGTGGTGGTCCCCGTCCACAACGAGGAGAAGGACCTCGAGACCTGTGTGCTGCGCCTGCACGACCATCTGGCGCGAACGTTCCCGTACCGCTTCCGGATCACCGTCGCGGACAACGCGAGCACCGACCGCACGCCCCAGGTGGCGGCGCGGCTCGCGGCGCTGATCCCGGAGGTGCGGTCGTACCGGCTGGAGGAGAAGGGCCGGGGGCGGGCACTGCACACCGTCTGGTCCCACTCGGACTCCCCGGTCCTCGCCTACATGGACGTCGACCTCTCGACGGACCTCAACGCCCTCCTGCCGCTGGTCGCCCCGCT
The DNA here is from genome assembly GCF_045207585.1 of Streptomyces sp. NBC_00887. Lineage (NCBI taxonomy): Bacteria > Bacillati > Actinomycetota > Actinomycetes > Kitasatosporales > Streptomycetaceae > Streptomyces > Streptomyces sp. NBC_00887. Next base: position 5,750,780 of record NZ_CP108788.1, on the reverse strand, counting down.
GATCTCCGGCCACTCCGACCTGGCCATCGGTTCGCGTCTCGCGCGCAGTTCGCGCGTGGTGCGCGGCTCGAAGCGGGAGTTCATCTCGCGGGCCTACAACCTCATCCTGCGCTCCTCGCTGGCCGCCCGGTTCAGCGACGCACAGTGCGGTTTCAAGGCGATCCGGCGTGAGGTCGCGCAGCGGCTGCTGCCGATGGTCGAGGACACCGGGTGGTTCTTCGACACCGAGATGCTGGTGCTGGCCGAGCGGGCCGGGCTGCGCATCCACGAGGTGCCGGTCGACTGGGTCGACGACCCGGACTCCACGGTGCACATCGTGAGGACGGCGACCGAGGACCTCAAAGGGGTCTGGCGGGTGGGCCGGGCGCTGGCCGTCGGCGCGCTGCCGCTGGACCGGCTGGCACGGCCGTTCGGGGACGATCCGCGCGACCGGGCCCTGCCCGGGGTGCCGGGCGGCCTGGCGCGGCAGTTGGTCGGCTTCTGTGTCGTGGGCGGGCTGTCCACGCTGTTCTACCTCGTCCTGTACTCCCTCTTCCGGCAGGGCGTCGGGCCGCAGTTCGCCAACGGGGCCGCACTCCTGGTGTCCGCCCTCGCCAATACGGCAGCGAACCGGAGGCTCACCTTCGGCGTACGCGGCCGGGGCGGCGCGGTACGCCACCAGGCTCAGGGGCTCGTCGTCCTCGCCATCGGGCTCGCCCTCACCAGCGGCTCGCTCGCCGCGCTGGGCACGACGTCCGGAGCGCCCTCGCACGGCACGGAACTCGCCGTGCTGATCGCGGCCAACCTCGCGGCGACGGTGCTGCGGTTTCTGCTCTTCCGCGCCTGGGTCTTCCCGGACCGGCGTACGGACCACCAGGACGCCCCCAAGGCTCCCGCACACGAACTGAGGAACGTCCGATGACCGCCACGCACCCCGACCACCTCCCGGCCCCGCCGGACACCCCCGGGCCGTTCGCGTCACCGGCGGCGTCGGCCGCACGGCAGGGGCACGGCCGCCCGAAGGCGCCGCTCGCGCGGCGCATCCGGCAGGGCAGGCCCGAGGATCCGCGCTGGGCACGGCCCGCCTTCCTCGGCATGCTGCTGGTGATCACGCTCGCGTACCTGTGGAATCTCAGCGCCTCCGGATACGCGAACTCCTTCTACTCGGCCGCCGTACAGGCCGGCAGCCAGAGCTGGAAGGCGTTCTTCTTCGGCTCGCTGGACTCCGCGAACGCCATCACCGTCGACAAGCCCCCGGCCACGCTCTGGCCGATGGCCCTGTCGGTACGGATCTTCGGCCTCCACTCCTGGGCGATCCTCGCGCCCCAGGTGTTGATGGGCGTGGCCACGGCCGGTGTCCTGTACGCGGCCGTGCGCCGCAGGTTCAGCGCCGCCGCCGGGCTGATCACGATGGCGGTCTTCGCCCTGACGCCGGTCGCCGCGCTGATGTTCCGCTTCAACAACCCGGACGCGCTGCTCGCGCTGCTGATGACCGTCACCGTGTACTGCGTGCTGCGCGCCCTGGAGGGCGGCCGGACGAAGTGGCTGGTGTGGGCGGGTGCCGCGGTCGGTCTCGCGTTCCTGTCGAAGACCCTGCAGGCGTTCCTGATCCTGCCGCCGCTGGCGGTCCTGTACGCGGTGTTCGCGCCCGTGTCCGTACGCAGGCGCTTCGGCCAGCTGGGTCTGTCCGCCCTCGCCATGGCCGGCGCGGGCGGCTGGTGGGTGGCGATCGTCGAACTGTGGCCCGCCTCCTCCCGCCCCTACGTCGGCGGCTCGCAGAACGACTCCTTCCTCGAACTCACCTTCGGCTACAACGGACTCGGCCGGATCAACGGCGAGGAGACCGGCAGTGTGGGCGGTGGCGGTGGCGGAGGCGGCGGCCAGGGCGGCGGCTGGGGCGAGACCGGCATCGGCCGGATGTTCAACTCCGAGATCGGCGGCCAGATCGCGTGGCTGCTTCCTGCCGCTCTGCTCCTGCTGGTCGCGGGCATCTGGCTGACCTGGCGGGCGAAGCGGACCGACACGGCCCGTGCGGCGTTCCTCGCCTGGGGCGGCTCGCTGTTGATGACGGCGTTCGTCTTCAGCTTCATGGCCGGGATCTTCCACCAGTACTACACCGTCGCCCTGGCGCCCTACGTCGCGGCGCTCGCCGGCATGGGCGCCACCGTCCTGTGGGAGGAGCGGACCAAGTGGTGGGCGGGAGCCGCGCTCGGCGGGACCGTCGTGGTGACGGCCCTCTGGTCGTACGTCCTGCTGGGGCGGACCCCGGACTACTTCCCGTGGCTGCGCTGGGCCGTCCTGATCGGCGGCCTCGTGGGAGCGGTGGGTCTGCTGCTCGCCGCCCGGCTGGGGCGCGCACTCGCCCTCACCGCGGTGGGGCTGGGCCTGGCCGTGTCGCTGGCCGGGCCGACCGCGTACACGATCAGCACGCTGAACACCGGGCACCAGGGCTCGATCGTCACCGCGGGGCCGGCGCGCGGGAGCATGGGCGGCCCCGGTGGCGGCCCCGGTGGCGGCCCCGGTGGCGGCGACGGTACCGGTGGCGGTCCCGGTGGCGGGACGCCTCCTGGGCAGGGCACGCAGCAGGGTGGTCAGGCGCCGGGCACCGCCCGGGGCGGCGGCTTCCCGGACGGTGGCCGGCCCGGCCAGGGGCAGCCGGGTCAGGGGCAGCAGCAGGGGCGGACCGGCAGCCTGCAGGGCGGAATGCCCGGCGGTGCCACGGGCGAAGGCGGCATGGGCGGCGGTGGCGGCATGGGCGGTCTGCTGGGCGGTTCGTCCGTGGGCGCCGAGGCCGAGAAGCTCCTGGAGAAGAACGCCGACGACTACACCTGGGCCGCGGCGGCCATCGGTGCGCAGAACGCCGCGAGCTACCAGCTCGCCACCGGTGACCCGGTGATGGCGATCGGCGGCTTCAACGGCAGCGACCCGTCCCCGACGCTCGCGCAGTTCGAGAAGTACGTCGAGGACGGGAAGATCCACTACTTCGTCTCGAGCGGCTCGGGCGGCGGTGGCGGCATGGGTGGCAGCGGTGCCTCGTCCCAGATCTCGACGTGGGTGGAGGAGAACTTCAAGGAGGTCACGGCAGGCGGCGCGACCTTCTACGACCTCACTCAGCCGACGGGCGGGAGCTGACGCCGCAGTTCGAGATCGGCGACGACAGGGCGGTGGTCCGAGGCGAGCGTCTCGGCCACCGCCCCTGCGCGTACCCGCACGGCCCCGGCGCCGGACTTCGACACCGCCACGAAGTCGATCCGTTTCACCGGATCCTCGGCCGGGAAGGTCGGCGCCCCGGGATCGGCGTCCGTCAGCTCCTGCCAGAGCGGTGCCAGTTCCGGCGCGTCCGGCTCCGCGTTGAAGTCGCCGAGGAGGATCTGCCGGGCGCCCCGGTCCTCGGCCATGATGCGCCGGGTGTCGGCGACCTGGGCGATGCGCACGGACGGGTCGGGCCGGTAGTCCAGATGCGTCACGTACACGTGCACGGGCAGCCCCTGGACCCGCAGCACGGCCTCGGCGAAGCCCGGCGCGGGCGCCGGTACCGGGTTCGGGTCCTGGGTCGAGAGCCTCGTGATCTCGTGGTTCTCGGCGCTGATGATCCGGTACCGGGACAGCACCGCAACCCCGTACTCGCGCCGGGGTTCACCGGGTGTCACCGGGTCGAGGCTGTAGATCGGCGCGAACGACACCCGCATGTGCAGCCGCCGGGCGAGCTCGCCCGCGAGGTCCTGCCACTCGCTCCGGGCACCCCAGTGGCCGTCGACTTCCTGGAGGCCGATCACATCGGCGTCCAGCGCGCGCAGTTGGGCGGTCTGCCGGTCCAGGTCGAAGACCTCGTCCATGCCCGCGCCGGCATGGATGTTGTACGTCGCGACGCGGAGCGGGATCGCGTGCCCCTCCTCGGCGGCCCCCGCGGGCGGCGCGAGTGCGGCCACCGACAGGCCTGCAGCGATCAGTACGCCCACCGTACGACGACGCACGTACATGTCACTCCACTCGGATCGCGCTCGGACGCTTGTCAGGTCTGCGTCGACAGGGCTACCCGCCCCGACGCCCGGCGCAAACACGTTGTACGCCGTACGGGAAATGCCTTACGGTGTACGACGCCACACTCCCATACACCGTACAAGCGCACCGGAATCCAGGAGCCCGCATGACGGCGACCGCCGCCGAGCAGAACGATCTCGCCCCCCGGGGAGGCCATCCGCAGCGCTGGCTGATCCTCGGCGTCATCTGTCTCGCCCAGCTCACCGTGCTGCTCGACAACACCGTCCTGAACGTCGCGATCCCCTCCCTCACCACGGAGCTGAACGCGTCCACCGCCGATGTGCAGTGGATGATCAACGCCTACTCGCTCGTCCAGTCCGGACTGCTGCTCACGGCGGGGAGCGCCTCCGACCGCTACGGCCGCAAGAAGATGCTCGTCGCCGGCCTCGTGCTGTTCGGTATCGGCTCGCTGGTGGCCGGACTCGCCCAGTCCTCCGGGCAGCTGATCGCCGCCCGCGCGGGGATGGGCATCGGCGGCGCCCTGCTGATCACCACCACCCTGGCCGTCGTCGTGCAGATCTTCGACGACACCGAGCGCGTCAAGGCGATCGGCATCTGGTCCACCGTCAACTCCCTGGGCTTCGCCGTCGGGCCGCTCGTCGGCGGCGTGATGCTCGACCACTTCTGGTGGGGCGCGATCTTCCTGGTCAACATCCCGGTGGCCGTCATCGGCGTGATCGCCGTCGTCCGGCTCGTCCCCGAGTCCAAGAACCCCCGGGGCGACCGTCCTGACCTGCTCGGCGCACTGCTCTCCACCATCGGCATGGCCGCCGTCGTGTACGCGATCATCTCCGGCCCGGAACACGGCTGGGGCTCCGGCCAGGTCCTGCTGACCGCCTTCACGGGCGTCGCCGTGCTCACCGGATTCGTCCTGTGGGAGCTCCACATCCCGTACCCGATGCTGGACATGCACTTCTTCCGCAACCAGAAGTTCATCGGCGCGGTCGCGGGGGCGATCCTTGTCGCCTTCGGGATGGGCGGTTCGCTCTTCCTGCTCACCCAGCACCTCCAGTTCGTCCTCGGGTACGGGCCGCTGGAGGCCGGTCTGCGCACGGCACCGCTCGCACTCACCGTGGTGGCCCTCAACCTCACCGGGCTCGGCGCCCGCCTCGTCCCGAGGACGGGGACGCCCGCCACCATCGCCGCCGGGATGAGCCTGCTGGCCGCCGGGCTCGGGGCCATCGCCCTGCTCGGCCGCCAGGGGTACGGCGGCATGCTGCTCGGCCTGGTCGTCATGGGCGCCGGCATCGCGCTCGCCATGCCCGCCATGGCCAACGCGATCATGAGCGCCATCCCGCCGGAGAAGGCGGGCGTCGGTGCCGGGGTCAACGGCACGCTCGCCGAGTTCGGCAACGGGCTCGGGGTCGCCGTGCTCGGCGCCGTGCTGAACTCGCGGTTCGCCGCTCTCGTACCGGCGGCCGTCGGGGCGGCCTCCCTGCCTGCGGCGCTCGCCGCCGCCGACGGCGAGGGGGAACGGCAGCGGATCACCGATGCCTTCGCCTCGGGCCTGGAGGCCAGTCAGCTGGTCGGCGCGGTGGCGGTTCTGGCGGGCGGCCTGCTGGCCGCCGTACTGCTGCGCCGGGCGGAGCGCGCGGAGGAGGCGGTGTCCGCCGAGGACCCTCGGCCCGAGCAGCGGGCACCGGAGCGGGCATAGCATCGGACGGAGTGCCGTACGGAGGGGTGTCATCCGCTCCGTACGGCAGCCCGTTGAGACGGACACACTGGGCAGTCCGTACCGTCGCGAGTCGAGGAGAGTGCGTCATGGGGTCCGCGGCGGACGGTGCGAACAACCCTGTACGGATCAGTGTGTGGCTGGACCGGCGAACCCCTTCGCGCGGCCGCAGGACGGATCAGCCGGCCGGCCTCGACCGGGACAGGATCACCGCGGCGAGCGTACGGCTGCTGGACTCCGAGGGCCTCGCCAAGTTCTCCATGCGCCGCCTCGCCGCCGATCTCGACGTCACGGCGATGTCCCTCTACTGGTACGTCGACACCAAGGACGACCTGCTGGAACTGGCCCTGGACACCGTCTTCGGGGAGATCGCGCCGCCCCGGGAGGACACGGGCTGGCGCGAGCGGCTGCGCGAACTGGCCACCAGCTACCGGCGGATGCTGGTGGCGCACCCGTGGGCCTCGGCACTCGCCGGGAGCTTCCTGAACATCGGCCCGCACTCGATGCTGTTCTCGTACGCGGTCCAGGACGTCATCCGGGCCACCGGGCTGCCCCTGGAACACCAGTCGGGTGCGATGTCGGCCGTCTTCCAGTTCGTCTACGGGTTCGGCACCATCGAGGGCCATTTCCTGCAGCGTTCGGCGCAGGCCGGGCTGAGCCAGGACGCGTACTTCCGGCAGGCCATGGGCACGATCCGCTCCCATCCGGAGCACCGGCACATCGTGCAGACCTCGGAAGCCATCATGGCCGCGCGCGGCGGGGACACCGTCGAGGAGATGCGCGAGCGGGACTTCGTGTTCGCGCTGGACCTCCTGATCGCGGGCATCGAAGCGATGTGCGAACGGGCAGTCCGCCGGTAGCCCCGCGGCGTCAGTAACCGCGCCCCGTGTCCACGGCGAGTGCGGGACGTCGCCCCCCGGCCACCGCCTCCCAGCAGGCCGCGAAGTCCGTGACGACGTCCTCGTCGGCCGTGATGCCCGCCGAGTGCGAGGTGATCACCGTGCGCGGCAGCTTCCAGGCGGTGTAGTCGGGGCCCGCGGGCTCGTCGGGCAGCACGTCGAGGACGGCCCGTCGCACCGTCCCGGCACGCAGGGCGGCCTCCAGTGCCGCCATGTCCACGCATGCGCCCCGGCCGACGTTCACGAAGGAGGCGCCCTTCATCGCGGTGAACCGTGCGCCGTCGAAGAACCGCTCCGTGGCGGCCGTCAGCGGGAGGGCGGACACCACCCACCGGGCTTCGGCCAACACAGCCTTCTCCTCGTCCCCGCCGGCGGCGATCACCCGGTCGAAGCCCGGCGGTACGCCGTGAGGCGTGCGGCAGACACCCACCGTGCGCAGCGAACACGCCCTCAGCAGACCGGCGACGGCGGAGCCGATGCGCCCGGTGCCGTGGACGACGACGGTCTGACCGGCGGCGAGTTCGGACGGGATGCGGCGCCACCGGGCCTCGGTGTGCTGTGCCGTGTGCTCCGGAACGGACTGGCATTCGGCGAGCACCCAGGCCAGCACGTACTGGGCGATCCGCTCACCCATCCGGCCCACTGTCCGGGTCAGCAGCGCCCCTTCGGGCCACGGTCCGGCGGCCAGCAGCGCGTCCGTACCCGCGTTGACGCTGTGGAACCACAGCAGCTGTCCGGTGCGCAGGGTTCCGGGCAGCGTGTCACCCGCGTACAGGAACGGCCCCTCGGGCGCGGTACCGGACGCGCGTCCCGCCGGGCGCCCGGTGATCCGCTCCAGCCCCCCGACCACGGACGCGTCGAGGGAGGGCGAGGCCAGGAGCTCGGCCCGCGCGAGCAGGTCGGGGCGGGGCATCGGTCGGGACGGCATCATGGGACGGGTCAGCCGCCTGTGGCCAGGTGGGCGGGGAAACCGCCGGTGGCGACCGGGCCCCAGCGCTCCGGGGTGATCCGGATGAGGGACTTCCCCTGCTTCACCATCGCCGCCCGGTACTCGTCCCAGTCCGGGTGCTCACCGGAGATGTTCCGGAAGTACTCGACGAGCGGCTCGACCGACTCCGGTGAGTCGATCACCTCGGCCGAGCCGTCGATCTGCACCCACGGGCCGTTCCACTCGTCCGACAGGACGATCACGCTGACCCGCTCGTCCCGCTTGGCGTTGCGGGTCTTGGCCCGTTCGGGGTAGGTCGAGACGACGATCCGGCCCGCGTCGTCGACGCCGCAGGTCAGCGGGGAGCCCTGGGGGCGGCCGTCGGCCCGGGTGGTCAGCAGGATCGCCCGGTGCCGCGGCCGTACGAAGTCCAGCAGTCCGGCGAGCTCCACGGTGGTGTTGGTCGCGATGTTCGGTGCCATGCGGCAACCCTATGCCGGTACGGATTCCCCCTGCACGGCCTGGATGTCCAGCTCCACCCGCAGCGTCGTACCGATCGCGGAGATGCCCGCCTGCACCACCTGGTTGTAGTTCATGGCGAAGTCCTCGCGGCGCAGTTCGGCCGTTGCGTGGAAGGCCGCCCGCACCCCGCCCCACGGGTCGGGGCCGGTGCCGAGGTAGCTGAGGTCCAGGTCGACGTCACGGGCCACGCCGTGCATCGTGAGCACGCCGTCGACCGTCCAGCGGTCCGGTCCCGCCGGGGTCAGGGCGCGCGAGCGGTAGGTGATCTCCGGGAACCGCTCCACGTCCAGGAAGTCGGGCGAGCGCAGGTGCTTGTCGCGCATGCCGTTGCCCGTGTCGATGCTGGCCGGGGTGATGAAGGCCTCCACCCGGGAGCGCTGGACGTCCTGTGCGATCTCGATCCGGCCGCCGAATTCGGTGAACCGGCCGTGCACGCTGGAGATTCCCAGGTGCTGCGCGACCGCGGCCACCGAGGAGTGCACCGGGTCCAGCGACCAGGTGCCCGGCGGCGGCAGCTCCACACCGCCCTGCCGGGTGAGCACGACGGTGCCGGCCTCGACCCGGCCACTGGCCGTGACGAGGGCGGTGGAGGCGGCGGGTGCGTAGCCGACCGCTGTGACGATCACCGTGTACGCGCCGGCCTGCAGACGGTCGTCGGTGCGGACGGAACCGTTCTCGTCGGCGGCGGCCCGGAGCACCTGTGCGCCCGTCATGTCGGTCACCGTGATGACCGCGTGCTGGACCGCCCAGCCGTCCCGCGTCCGTACCTGTGCGCGAAGTCCCATCTGTGCTCTCTCCTTGCTCCATCACTCAGTTGCTCAGTGACTCAATGAGTCGGGCCCCGGGGCGGGGACAGCAGGCCGTCCCCTGCCTGCCGTCCCCACCACGGGGCCCGTTTCCGCCGGCGGGCACAGCCTCTCCGCTCGAAGCGCTGTTCCGCCAGGGGTCTTTGTGGATCTTCCGTGTCTACTCGCCGGGGTGGGCGAGCTCGATGTCGTGGTCGTCGACTCCGGCACCCGTCACGGTCAGTGCGGTGGCCACCGGCGGGTAACCGGTCGCGATGACCGAGTACTCGCCCGCGTCCAGGTCGGTGAAGGCGTACGCCCCGTCCTCCCCGGTCGTCGAGCCCGCGACCACGTTGCCTGCCGCGTCGATGAGGGTGACCCGGGCGTCGGGCAGCGGGGCCCGGCCGGAGCCGGCCCGTACGACACCCTGGACCAGCGCACCGGCCCGCAGTGCCGCGTCGACCCGGGTGACTCCCTGGCCGCCGATCTCCACCGGCAGGGCCAGCGGGCGGAAGCCGGCGGCCGTCACGGCCACGGTCACCGTGCCGGGGATCAGCTCGCCGAAGGTGAAGTCGCCCGCGTCGCCCGAGGTGCCGGTGGCCAGCACGTCGCCGCGCACGTCGGTCACGACGACCATCGCGCCCCGGACCGGGTTGCCGCCCTCGGAGGTCCGTACGGTCCCGGCGAGACCGCTCGTACCGGCGAGCAGGATGTCGTACGCGAGCGGCTCCTCGCCGACGACCACGGTGGAGGCCTGCGGCTGGAAGCCGTCGGCGGACGCGATCAGGACGTAACTGCCGGAGCCCGGCGCGTCCAGTACGTAGCCGCCGTCGGCCTGGGCGACGGAGCGCCCCAGCTGTCGGCCGCCCAGCGAGATCAGCGTGACGGCCGCCCGGGCGACAGGCGCGCCCTCGGCGCCGCGCACCACTCCGCGTACGGGCGTTCCCTGCGCGGTCACGACCGGGGCGTCCGGGGCCTCGACCGAGGTGACCCCGGCCGTTGCTTCGGCGACGAGCGCGGTGGTGCCCGTGGTGGCTTCGGCGGCCTCCGCGGCGGGTGCCCCGTCGCCGGCCGGGACCTTGTCGTTGCCGGCGTTCGTCTTCAGCGCGACCTCCTTGATGAAGATCGTCACGATGAACGCCACGAGCGCGGCCGGGGCGGCGTACAGGAAGACGTCGGCGACACCGTGGCCGTAGGCGACCTCCATGACGGTGCGGAACGGCGCGGGGAGCTTGTCCAGGTCGGGGATCCCCCCGCCGCCGGTGCCGCCGTGGCCGAACGCGGCGCCCTGGGGGCCGAGGTCGGCCAGGCCGTCCTTGACGTAGTGGGTGACGCGGTTGGCCATGACGGCGCCCAGCGCGGAGACGCCGATGGCGCCACCGAGCGAACGGAAGAACGTGACGACGGAGCTGGCCGCGCCGAGGTCGGCGGGAGCGACCTGGTTCTGCGTGGCGAGGACCAGGTTCTGCATCATCATGCCGACGCCGAGGCCCATCACGAACATGAAGACGGCGATGTGCCAGTACTCGGTGTCGTACCGGATGGTGCCCAGCATCCCGAGGCCCGCGGTGACGAGGAAGCCACCGGCGACCAGCCAGGCCTTCCAACGGCCCGTCTTGGTGATGACCTGGCCCGAGACCGTCGACGAGAGGAAGAGCCCGGCGATCATCGGGATGGTCATGACGCCGGACATGGTCGGCGACTTGTCGCGCGCCAGCTGGAAGTACTGGCTGAAGAAGACGGTGCCCGCGAACATCGCGATGCCGACGAACAGCGAGGCGATCGAGGCCAGGGTGATGGTCCGGTTGCGGAAGAGACGCAACGGGATGATCGGCTCACTGGCACGGGACTCGATGAACACGAAGACCAGCGTGAGCAGGACCGAGCCCGCGAGCATCGTGTAGGTCTGCCACGAGACCCAGTCGTACTTGTCGCCCGCGAAGGTCACCCAGAGCAGCAGCAGCGAGACGGCGGCGCTGATGAAGAACGCGCCCGACCAGTCGACCTTGACCTCGCGCTTGACGACCGGGAGCTTCAGGGTCTTCTGCAGCACGATCAGGGCGATGACCGCGAACGGCACACCCACGTAGAAGCACCAGCGCCAGCCCATCCAGCTGGTGTCGGTGATGACACCGCCGAGCAGCGGGCCGCCCACGGTGGCGACGGCGAAGACCGCGCCGAGGTAGCCGCTGTAGCGCCCGCGCTCGCGCGGGGAGATCATCGCGGCCATCACGATCTGGGCGAGGGCGGAGAGACCGCCGACTCCGATGCCCTGCACGACACGGCAGACGATGAGCATGCCGCTGCTGGTCGACAGACCGGCCACGACCGAGCCGAGCACGTAGATGATCAGTGCTATCTGGACCAGCAGCTTCTTGCTGAACAGGTCGGAGAGCTTGCCCCACAGGGGGGTGGTCGCGGTCATGGCCAGCAGGGAGGCCGTGACGACCCAGGTGTAGGCGCTCTGGCCGCCGCCGAGGTCGGAAATGATCTCCGGCAGGGCGTTGGAGACGACGGTCGACGACAGGATCGCGACGAACATGCCGAGCAGCAGCCCGGTGAGCGCTTCCATGATCTGGCGGTGTGTCATCGGCGTGCCGTCGGGGGCGTCCGATGCCCCGTGCTTGGCGTGGCCGCCCCGCACACCGGTCGGTGTGGTCGTAGCCATGGAGTTCCTTGTCTTTGCTTCTGTTACACAGGTGTACGGGTGTGCGAATCGTCGGAGTGCCCGGTGCGGCAGTCGCCGCTGTGCTTTCCGGGGGCGCAGCCCACGAGGCTGCGGCAGGAGAAGCTGTCGCGCAGCCGGGACAGCAACGTGTTGAGTTGTCCGACGTCCTCGTCGGACCAGTCGGGGAGGTTGTGGGCGAACATTTCCGTGGTCCTCCTGGACAGTTCGCCCAGCAGGTCGTTGCCCGCGGGGGTCAGCCGCACGATGCGGGACCGCTTGTCCGCAGGGTCCGGGAACCGTTCGATCCAGCCGTTGTCCACGGCGTGGGCCACGTGCCGGCTGGTCACCGACATGTTCACGGCGAGAAGTTCGGTGAGCCTGGTGATCCGCATCTCGCCGTACCGGGACAGCAGGGTCAGCACGGCGGCCGAACCGCCGGGGCACTCTGCGGGCAGGATGCGGGCGAGGCCCCTCTTGACGGCTCCGATGGCGCTGAGCTGGCGGGCCAGTTCCTCGTACTGGCTCCGTGCGGCCACCGGTCCTCCAGCTTTCTCCCGGGATCATCTTGTTGCTTAGGGCAACGATAGAAGCTGTTGGTTGCTACAGGCAAACGAAAAGACCCTTGCAGAAGTAAAGGAAGGCAAAAGCCTCCGTAGGCTCCCGGTCAAGCCCACAGCGCAGGGCCGGTGAGCGGCGCCGGATGTGTTCCGCGGCACAGAGCGCGAGCGGGGCCGCACTCCACGGGAAGCGGCGAAATCTCCGCGGGAAGCGGCCGGACGGGCCCGTGGAGGCGGTGCGGAGCGCTTCGGTGGACGCGTGAAGAGGCCGTGGACGGCTTGGACGGGCAGCATCCGCTGTGGACCCGGGGGTTGGGCGGCACCTCTGAGTTCGCTAGTGTCCTGGGCCATGGCACACAACCCCCACGCCCCGCAGCCGGGCCCCGAGGGCACTCACGACCCGGCGGGCAGCACGCAGATGTTCCGCGCCTTCGTCGACGAGGGCGAGCCGCAGCGCAGGCAGCAGCCTGCCGCGACGTCTTCCGGGCCCAAGGCCGGGGTGATCGCGGTCGTCGTCGCGGTCGTCGTCGTCCTCGGCGCGGTCGCCTGGCTCGCGCTCGGCTGACCGCGGTCCCCGCGGACGGGGACCCTGCTCAGGTCACATCCCTGTCACTTCCCACGGCGTGACGCCCCGGCTCCCCGGCATGCCCGCCGGAGGGCCGGGGCGTCGTGCCGTGTCCGCACGCGGTGCGGCGCCCGCTGCCGGCCGGCGGCCGCCTTGCCGGCCGGGAACGAGCCCGACCGCAGACCGCGCCGGGCGCACCGCGGCCGCCGAGGCGGTGGACAAGGTGCCCCGGCGGCCGGCGGAGCCGCGTGTCCGGCGTCGTAGCGCGCCGGACCGGCTGATGCGCCGTCAATCACCGACCCGTACGGGTCAGTCCGCGATGAGCCCCTCCCTGAGCTGGGTGAGCGTCCGGGTCAGCAGCCGTGAGACATGCATCTGCGAGATGCCGACCTCCTCACCGATCTGCGACTGGGTCATGTTGGCGAAGAAGCGCAGCATGATGATCTGCCGCTCGCGCGGGGCGAGTTTGGCCAGCAGCGGCTTCAGGGACTCGCGGTACTCGACGCCTTCCAGCGCCGCGTCCTCGTAGCCCAGGCGGTCCGCCAGCGAGCCCTCGCCGCCGTCGTCCTCGGGGGACGGGGAGTCCAGCGAGGAGGCCGTGTAGGCGTTGCCGACGGCCAGCCCGTCGACCACGTCCTCCTCGGAGACCCCGAGCGCCTTGGCGAGCTCGGGCACGGTCGGCGAGCGGTCGAGCTTCTGCGCGAGCTCGTCACTGGTCTTGGTGAGCGCGAGCCGCAGTTCCTGGAGCCGGCGCGGAACCCGCACCGACCACGAGGTGTCGCGGAAGAAGCGCTTGATCTCGCCCACCACGGTCGGCATCGCGAACGTGGGGAACTCCACCCCCCGCTCGCAGTCGAACCGGTCGATCGCCTTGATCAGGCCGATCGTGCCGACCTGGACGATGTCCTCCATGGGTTCGTTACGGCTCCGGAACCGCGCCGCCGCGTACCGCACGAGCGGGAGGTTGAGCTCGATGAGTGTGTCCCGCACATAGGTCCGCTCCGGACTGTCCGTTCCGTCGGGACCCGATGCGGGACCCAGCGCGGCGAGCCGCAGGAACAGGGAGCGGGACAGAGTGCGGGTGTCGATGGCTTCCGATGAGCTGGTGAGCACGGCAGGTGCTGGTGCGCTCTTCGTGAGCGTGAGCACCTTCGAGCTGCCCTGTTCTGCGGACATGCCACCCCCTTGAGGTCGCGGACGGTCGCGGTGGCCACGACCATCGGAGGAACGCAGCCTCCACCTGAATACCGGCGGTAGAGCTGCGGCAAACGCGGTTCCAGCAGAATGTCACATGTCGGCAACACGCTGTAGTGACATGTCGACAAGTAAGCGCCAAAACTGCCCTGGAAACAGGGGGTGTACGGCTTTTGCGCCGCTGGAACCGGTCTCCGTACGGTCTACCCGTTCCGGTTACGCCTCGATCCTGTTTGCGGATCTCAGGCGGGCAAAACTTCTGGCCAGGAGCCTTGACACGTGCATCTGGGAGACACCGAGTTCGGCGCTGATCTGGGACTGGGTCAGGTTGTTGTAGTAGCGCAGCAGCAGGATCCGCTGCTCGCGCTCCGGCAGCTGGACGAGCAGATGCCGTACCAGATCGCGGTGTTCGACCCCGGCGAGGGCCGGATCCTCGTAGCCGAGCCGGTCCAGGAGCCCCGGCAGGCCGTCGCCCTCCTGGGCGGCCTCCAGCGAGGTCGCGTGGTAGGAGCGGCCCGCCTCGATGCAGGCGAGCACCTCGTCCTCGGAGATCTTCAGCCGCTCGGCGATCTCGCCGGTCGTGGGTGAGCGGCCGTGAGCGGTCGTCAGATCCTCGGTGGCGCCGGTGACCTGGACCCAGAGCTCGTGCAGTCGCCGCGGGACGTGCACGGTGCGCACGTTGTCGCGGAAGTAGCGCTTGATCTCCCCGACCACGGTCGGCATGGCGAACGTCGGGAACTGGACGCCGCGTTCCGGGTCGAAGCGGTCGATGGCGTTGATGAGGCCGATGGTGCCGACCTGGACGACGTCCTCCATCGGCTCGTTGCGGCTGCGGAAGCGGGCCGCGGCGTACCGCACGAGGGGCAGGTTCGCCTCGATCAGGGCGGCGCGCACCCTGCGGTGTTCCGAGGTGCCCGGTTCGAGGCCCTTGAGCCGGCCGAACAGCACCTGGGTGAGCGCCCTGGTGTCCGCGCCCCGGGTTCTGGTGGGCGCTGAGGGATCGGGCGTCTCGGTCTGGATGTCGTCCGTCTGGACGTTCTGGGGCGGGACTTGAGGCGCTGTACTGGCCGGCACGGTGTCGCCACCCCTTTGCGGTCAACTACGGTCAACTCATCCGTCAAAAGCGGTCATAGCATCACAAGACATGTCCACTGTGTGCAAGCACCGCAAAGAGTCGTGTTGAGCGCGATTCGGTTTAAACATGCCGAAAAGACCCTCTCCTGAAAGGTGAAGGGCTCGAAGGGCCGAAAGGGGGAAACGCGTCAGAACGGGTAGTCGGCAATCACCCAAGTGGCGAATTCACGCCACTGTCCGGCAGCCGCCTGATGTGCCGGGTGCTCGATGTAGCGCTTCAGGGAGTCCTCGTCCGCGACCGCCGAGTTGATGGCGAAGTCGTACGCGATCGGCCGGTCGGTGATGTTCCAGGCGCACTCCCAGAACTCCAGCTCGGGGATCGTTCCCTCGAGCGCGCGGAAGGCCTGTACGCCCGCGACGACCCGCGGATCGTCCCGTTCCACGCCGTCGTTCAGCTTGAACAGGACCAGGTGGCGGATCATGGGGGTTCTCCTACTTCACGAGCTCGGACATGAAATCCCCCACGCCCTGTGCGGCGCTCGAGACGCCTTCGAAACCGACCTGGACGAGGTCGGCGGCCCGGGCGGGAGACGTGATGATCGTGTACAGCACGAAGACCACAATCAAGTAGAGCGCGATCTTCTTCGCTTGCACCACAGCCCCGCCTCTCCCTTTCGATCACCTGTGCAGTCGGGTGATTCTAGCCGCACGTTTGGCCGTATCCGCTGGCTGTTTCCGATCACTGATGTGGCTTTTAAGGACGAAGGACCCTCCGATCCGGGCCCTTTGCCCCCGGCTGCGGCTTCTGCCGGGAGGCAGGATGGGAAGCGAGCCCGCCGGATGCAACCGAAACGTGCGGGCCGAGGAACAGGACCTTCCGGGGTCCACACCGCGAGACTTCCCCCCTGACCGCGGCGAGGGCCCCTGGTCCCTGTTCTCACCGGGGGAAGCGGCTTGTCCCCCCGATGCCGCTTCCCCCGACCTCGAACCTGATGCGCGACATGACTGTGGCCCCGGCTTCCGAGCCGGGGCCACGGTCATGTCCTGCGCGAGAAACGCCCGAAGGGCCCGGCGCACTGCGCCGGGCCCTTCGTAAGAGCGGTAGCGGAGGGATTTGAACCCTCGGTGAGTTTCCCCACACTCGCTTTCGAGGCGAGCTCCTTCGGCCGCTCGGACACGCTACCGAGAGAGAGCTTAGACCATCCCGGGCCATGGTTCGAAATCAGATTCCCGCCGCCCGGCCCGAGCGCGTGCGCGACAGGGTCAGCGCTCGCGGAAGAAGGCTGTCAGCTGGGCCGCACAGGCGTCCTCCAGCACCCCGTGGATCACCTCGGGGCGGTGGTTGAGCCGACGGTCCCGTACGACGTCCCAGAGCGAACCGGCGGCGCCGGCCTTCTCGTCCCGTGCCCCGTAGACCACGCGGCCGATCCGGGACTGCACGAGGGCGCCCGCGCACATGGTGCAGGGCTCCAGGGTGACCACCAGCGTGCAGCCGGTCAGCCGCCAGGCGCCGAGAGCGGCTGAGGCGCGGCGCAGCGCGAGGACCTCGGCGTGCGCGGTCGGGTCGCCCGTCGCCTCGCGCTCGTTGTGGCCGGTGGCGAGCAGGGCGCCGTCCGGACCCAGGACAACGGCGCCGACCGGCACATCGCCGGCCAGCGCCGCCTGCGCTGCCTCGTCCAGGGCATGGCGCATGGGTGCCTGCCACGGGTCCCGTACGGGATCGGAGGGAGGCGGTGAGGAGGGCGGGGGTGGTGGTGCGTTCACCCGCGGACCCTAACGGACGGTCTCCAGGACCTCGGCCGCGCCGAGCGCGTCCGCGATCTCCGCCAGCGCGTCGGTGCGCAGGGTCAGCAACTGCTTCTCGGACAGCCCGAGGTCGGCGAGGACCCCGAGATCTCCGAGTGGCCCCGCCGGTACGGCGTCGGGGTCGTGGTCCAGGCCGGGGTCGGCGACAGCGGCGCCGCCCCGGCCGTCGGCGCTGTCCTCGGCTTCGTCCGGTTCGCCGTCCTCCGTACCGTCGAGGTCCACGAGTTCCTCGAGTGCGGCGATCTCGTCGTCGGCCCCCGGTTCGCGGCCGAGCAGTTCATCGGTGAGCAGGATCTCCCCGTACGAGGAGCGGGCGGCGGTGGACGCGTCCGAGATGTAGATACGGGGGTCCTCCTCACCGTCCACCCGGACGACGCCGAACCAGGCGTCCTCCTGCTCGATGTAGACCAGGACCGTGTCCTCGTCCACCGAGGCCTCTCGGGCCAGATCTGTCAGGTCGGACAGGGTTTCCACATCGTCGAGCTCTGTATCGCTCGCTTCCCACCCGTCTTCGGTGCGCGCGAGCAGTGCGGCGAAGTACACCGTGACTCTCCCACTGGTCATAGGTGAATCGGTCCGACGGGAGGGCAGACGGTCTTCCGGCTGCTCTGGGCCCCGCCCAATCGGCATCGTGGCAGAAACGAGCGCGAAGCGAGACGTCTTCGACCGTTGCGTCGGCCATGAGTTCCGGGAGTGCCTGCTCGGCGGCGGTCTCCTCGCGGGCGTCCAGGGAGGGGTGTGGAGGCCCGGACGGCGGGTGGTCACCAGCGGAACGTGCGCATCCGCATCTGTTGGCGCATACGGGCCGCGCGGGCGCGGCGGGGTTGGACCCGGTCGCGGAGCTGCTTCGCCTCATGGAGCTCACGGAGGAACTGCACCCGGCGCCTCCGGCGCGCCGCGTCACTCTCCTGCGCGTCCGGCACGTTCTCCTGCACGTCGGGCAGGTCGCGCGCGTCGCGTCCGGCCTGCCGCTGTTTCCGCTGCTCCCCGTCGGGCAATCGACACACCACCCCAAGCCTGGGTCCGTATGCCCCCACCTTCCCCCCGAACAGGTGCTTGATGCCAGTGCAGACGTGCGGGAAGCCCGTCCGGGGCCCCGCTACTGTTGACGGCATGCGGATCCACGTCGTCGACCACCCGCTGGTCGCGCACAAACTCACCACGCTGCGCGACAAGCGCACCGACTCCCCGACCTTCCGGCGGCTCGCCGACGAGCTGGTCACCCTCCTCGCGTACGAGGCCACCAGGGATGTGCGGACCGAGCAGGTCGACATCGAGACCCCGGTGACCGCCACGACCGGCGTGAAGCTGTCGTACCCGCGACCCCTGGTCGTGCCGATCCTGCGCGCCGGTCTCGGCATGCTGGACGGCATGGTGCGGCTGCTCCCGACCGCCGAGGTCGGCTTCCTGGGCATGATCCGCAACGAGGAGACGCTCCAGGCGGAGACGTACGCGACGCGGATGCCCGAGGACCTCTCAGGGCGTCAGGTCTACGTCCTGGACCCGATGCTGGCCACCGGTGGCACGCTCGTCGCGGCCATCAGGGAACTGATCAGGCGCGGCGCGGACGACGTCACCGCGGTCGTGCTGCTCGCGGCGCCCGAGGGCGTCGAGGTCATGGAGCGCGAGCTGGCCGGCGCGCCGGTCACGGTGGTCACCGCCTCGGTCGACGAGCGGCTCAACGAGAACGGCTACATCGTGCCGGGGCTCGGCGACGCCGGCGACCGGATGTACGGCACCGTCGACTGACGGGGCCGGCCGGTCACCGGCAGGCGGACGGAGCCGGGGCGGGCTTCGTCAGGGCGGTGAGCGCGGAGGCGGCCGCCGCGGGCGTGCTGAACGCCTTGAACTTCGTACCGATGATCAGATCGACGTCCGCCGTCCGGCGGGCGTCGGTCTTCTGTACGACCCCGGGCAGCTGCGTGCCGAGCACCGGGAAGGAACCGTCGGCCGCCGTCGGGGCGCCGAGCAGAAGTGCGGTGCCCGGTACCTTCTTGTCGTACGCGGCCGTGGCGTTGCCCACCTTGCCGATGGTGAAGCCGCGCTTCTTCAGTTCGTCGGCGGCGGCCTTGGCGAGCCCGCTGCGCGGCGTCGCGTTGTAGATGTTGACCTTGATGGTGGCCGGCTTGGGGAGCGCCTTGGCGGGTGCCGAAGCCGTCGGCGAGGGGCAGGCCTTCGTGCGCTCGGCCGCGTTCGCCCGTCCGTCGCCACCGGTGAAGACATCGATGAGCTGTAGCGTGCCCCATCCGGCCAGACCGAGGGCCGCAACGGCAGCGACGGCCGACAGGACGAGCCTGCGGCGATGACGGGGGCGGCGCATGCGCGGGTAGGTGTTGCCCGTGATGCGGTACTTTCCGCCCATGCCGGGAGGGGTCAGCATGCTCATGGGCGCAGCGTAGTGCGACCTGGTGATGATGCCTACTAAACGATCAACAGATGGCACCCGTATGTGCATAAAAGCACTCGAAAGGCCGGAAATGGGCCACGGGTGGGAGTGGCGCGGTCAGCCGAGTTCGAGGACGCGTGCGTGCAGCACCTGGCGCTGCTGCAGCGCGGCGCGCACGGCGCGGTGCAGCCCGTCCTCGAGGTAGAGGTCGCCCTGCCACTTCACGACGTGCGCGAACAGGTCGCCGTAGAACGTGGAGTCCTCGGCGAGCAGGGTCTCGAGGTCCAGCTGTCCCTTGGTGGTCACCAGCTGGTCGAGGCGGACCGGGCGCGGCGCGACATCCGCCCACTGTCGGGTGCTTTCCCGGCCGTGGTCAGGATATGGCCGCCCATTTCCGATGCGCTTGAAGATCACACGGAAAGCCTACCGGGCAAGGACCTCCGGGCGCAGCCACGGGACGGGACCGCGATGCTTGCCAAACCGCAAGGAACAGGGTGAAACCGGAACAGGGGCTGCCATGACTGGGAGCGAGAGCGGGAGCGCACTGCCGCAGCAGGCTCAGGACATCGCCGCCGGGTACGCGGTCTCCCGGTGCCGCGCTCGAACTCGGCGCGCTCATCCGGGACGGTGCGGCCCTTCCCGGTGCGCGGATCCGTATCCCTCCGGGCATGCTCAACCGGCACGGCCTCATGGCGGGCGCCACGGGCACCGGGAAGACGAAGACCCTCCAGCTGATCGCCGAGCAGCTGTCGGCGAACGGGGCGCCGGTCTTCCTCGCCGACATCAAGGGCGACGTCTCCGGCATCTCCGCACCCGGACGACGCAGGTCGGGCGGGAGATCTCGCGGTCGCTCCTCGGCACGTCACACCGCAGGCGGTGAGCGGAGCCCGCCGCCTGCGGCGTGAGGGAGCGGTCCGGATTACTCGGTGACGCCGTGCGCGTGTCCCTCGCGCAGTCCGCCGCCGCTGCCGGGCTCACCGGTGCTGGGGGCCGACGGGACCGGGCGGGTCAGGGAGCGCAGGTCGTAGGCGTAGGTGCCCACGGCGTTGGCGATCACATCGATGTTGGTGTCGAAGTGCGCCATGTCGATGTTGTCCAGGTCGTCACAGGCCGCGTGGTAGCACGGGTCGTACGCGACGCCGGCCGTGCCGCCGAACGTCTTCGCCTGGTCGGCCGTCTTGATGCCCTCGGCGCCCGTGTCCGTACCGCCGGACGGGATGCCGGCCTCGATGAACGGCCCGTAGTCGGAACGTCCGGTGAAGTCCGTGCCGGTGTGGGGCTTGGCCTTACCGTCCAGGAACTGGTTGATGTCACGCTCCAGTTGGGCGGAACCCTCGGGGCCGGGGCCCTCGCCGACGTTGTCGGAGTTGTCGCCGTCGAAGACGAACTGCACACCGTTCGGCGAGGCGATCATGTCGAAGTTGAGGTACATCGCGACCTGCTTGCGCTGCTCCTCGGAGAGCTTCGCGACGTACGCCTCCGAGCCCAGCAGGCCGTTCTCCTCCGCCGACCACCAGGCGAACCGCACCTTGTTGGCGGGCTGCTTGTGGGACTTGGCGAGTTCCAGGGCGACTTCGAGGAGTCCGGCCGAGCCGGATCCGTTGTCGTTGATGCCGGGGCCGTCGGTGACCGAGTCGAGGTGCGCGCCGAGCATGACGGTCTTCGCCGGGTTCCCGCGGCGGGTCTCCGCGACGACGTTGCGGGTGGTGCGCTCCTCCTGGAACTCACGGATCTCGAAGTCGACCGTCACCTCGCCCTTGGCCAGGTCCGCGACGAGCTTCTCGCCCTCTGCCTGGAGGAGTCCGCCGGTGGGGATCTTCCCCGACTCGACGTCCCCGAGGGTGCCGGAGAGCACGCCTTCGGTGTTGTTGTAGATCACCGCGCCCGCCGCGCCCGCGACACCCGCCGCCGCCTGCTTCACGGCGAAGGAGCAGCCGCCGCGCTTGATCAGCGCGATCTTGCCGGTGAAGGTCGCGGAGGCGTAGTCGGCCGCCTCGCAGCCGGTGGTGGCGTCGACCGGAACGGCGACGAGGGCCGCGCGGACCCCGCCCTCCTTCGTGGACTTCGTGTACGTCATCGCCTTGATGGAGATGTCACGGGGCGTGGGTGAGACCACGGAGAGCTTCTCGGCCAGCGTCTCGGTGTAGACGAAGTCGAAGGCCTGGTAGCCGACCTCGTAACCGGCCTTCTGGAGCTGCCGGTAGACGTAGGCGGCGGAGGCGTCGTGGCCCGGCGAGCCGGCCGCGCGGTGGCCGTCCGCCGAGTCGGCTATCGCCTGGAACTGCTCCAGGTGCCGGTGGGCGTCCTTCGCGGACGAGTTCTTGACCAGGGTCCGCGACAGCTTGGCGGCGTCCTTGGCCGGGTCGTGGGGTGCGTGGCCCTGGTGCGGGGAAGCGGCGAGGAGGAGCGGTGTGGCCAGGGCGGTGGCGGCCACAACCGCCATGGCTCTGCGACGAGTTGCGTGCACAGGAGTCCTTCCGATGCGAACGGATGTGCGTGAAAGCTAGCGAGTGGTCCGGCATCTGTGAACCGCAGGCGCCGGTTGTGATCGCTTGTGTGGCCCGTTCGTGATCACTTGGCCCGTCCCGTCGCCTTCGCCGCTCTGGCCGCCGCCTTCGCTTCCTGCTTGTACGCACGCACCTCGGCGAGCGAGTCGGGTCCGGTGATGTCGGCGACGGAGCGGTGCGAGCCCGCCTCCCCGTACGGACCTGCCGCCTCCCGCCATCCGGTCGGGCGGACGTCGAACCGCTTGCCGAGCAGAGCCAGGAAGATCTGCGCCTTCTGGGTGCCGAACCCGGGCAGCGCGTTGAGGCGTTCCAGCAGCTCGGCGCCCGTACCGGCGCCCTCCCAGACGGTGCTCGCCTCTCCGCCGTACTCCGCCACCAGGAACTGGCACAGTTGCTGCACCCGCTTGGCCATGGAGCCGGGATAGCGGTGCAGGGCGGGTTTGGAGGTGAAGAGTTCCGTGAACGCCTCCGGGTCGTAGGCGGCGATCTCGTGCGCGTCCAGATCGTCCGAGCCCATGCGCCCGGCCAGGGTGTACGGGCCGGTGAACGCCCACTCCATGGGGACCTGCTGGTCCAGCAGCATGCCGACGAGGGCTGCGAGCGGACTGCGTCCGAGGAGCTCGTCCGCGTCGGACTGCTGGGCGATCCGCACCGTGAAGTCCTTGCCGTCGTTGCTCTTGGTCATATCTACGATGATCGCCAGAGCGGCGGGGATCGGCGAGTCCAGCGGGCCGGGCGGGGAGCCCGGAGACCTCCGGGGCGCGGGGGATGCCACCTTCCCGGAGCGCCGTCCGTTCTCGGAGCATGAACGTCGACGAGAAGCTGACCATTGCCGTCGCCGGCGGACCGGGACCCTGGGCCGGGGGATCGTCGGCACGCTGCGCTCGCGCGGTCACCGGGTGCGGGTGCTCAGCCGTCGCTCGCAGGAGTACCGCGTCGACCTGACCACGGGGGAGGGCCTGGACAGGGCGCTGGAAGGTTGTGACGTCGTGGTGGACGCCAGTAACAGCACCTCCCCGAAGGGTGCGGCGCAGACGCTCGTCGAGGGGTCGCGGCGCCTGCTGGCCGCAGAGGAGGCCGCCGGGGTCCGCCACCACGTATGTGTCTCCGTCGTCGGCTGCGAGCGCGTCCCCTTCGGGTACTAAAGGGCGAAGGCCGCGCAGGAACGGGTGGTGGAGGAGGGGCCGGTGGACTGGACCCTGGTGCGGGCGACGCAGTTCCACGAGCTGGTGGCCGGGCTGTTCGCGCCGATGGCCCGCTTCGGAGTGCTGGTCCTGCCCGGGATGCCCCTGCGGACCGTGGCGTCCGCGGAGGTGGCCGTGGCGGTGGCCGTGGCGGTGGCCGATGCCGCCGGGGGGCCCGCGCTCCGGGCCCGTGTCGAGGTGGCCGGACCCGAGACCGCCGATGTCCGGGACCTCGCCCGGCAGTGGCGTTCGGTCACGGGCAGCCGCGCGCGGATCGTGCCGTTGGTGCTGCCGGGCGCGGTGGGCAGGGCTGTCCGGTCCGGTGCGCTGACCACGGAACGGCCGGACGTGACCGGCACGACGACGTTCGCGGCCTGGCTCGAGGAGCGGGAGCTCCGGGACTGAGGGCCGGGGCGCCGGGCCGCTGGGCTTCAGGGCTGCAGGCGTGCGGCGCGCATCTGCAGGTAGCGGACCTCCGGTGCGCTGAGCGTGCGGTCGGCGGCCAGCCGGTAGGCGGCCCGTGCCCCCTCGCGGTCTCCGGCCTTCTCCAGCAGGTGGGCCCGTACGGCGTCCAGCCGGTGGTTACCGGCCAGCCGGTCGCTCAGCGCGTCCACTTCCGCCAGCCCGGCCCGGGGGCCGTGCACCATGGCGACGGCCACCGCGCGGCCGAGCCCGGCCATGGGGTCCGGGGCGCCGGCCACGAGGATGTCGTACAGCGCGAGGATCTGCGGCCAGTCGGTGTCCTCGGCGCGCTCCGCCTCGCAGTGCAGTGCCGCGATCGCCGCCTGCAGCTGGTAGGACCCCGCGGGACCCTCGGACAGCGCCTGCTCCACCAGGGCGGCGCCCTCCGCGATCGCGGCACGGTCCCACCGGGTGCGGTCCTGCTCGTCGAGCGGGATCAGCTGCCCGTCCGGGCCGCTGCGGGCCGCGCTGCGGGCCTCGGTGAGCAGCATCAGCGCCAGCAGGCCGGCCACCCGGCCCTCCCTGGGCAGGAGCCCCCGTACGGAACGCGTCAGCCGGATCGCCTCGCGGGCGAGGTCCGCGCGGTGCAGGTCGCTCCCGGAGGTCGCCGTGTACCCCTCGTTGAAGATCAGATAGAGCACCTGCAGCACGGCGGCGAGCCGCAGATCGCGGTCGGCGGGCCCAGGCTGGCGGAACGGTGCACCCCGGACCTTCTGTTTGGCCCGGCTGATCCTCTGGGCCATCGTCGCCTCGGTCACCAGGTGGGCCCGGGCGATCTCGGCCGTGGTGAGGCCGCCGACGGCGCGCAGGGTGAGCGCGACCTGAGCGGCGGGAGTCAGCTCCGGGTGGCAGCACAGGAAGAGCAGGGTGAGGGTGTCGTCCTCGGACGGCGCCCGGCTCTCCCCGGGCGGCGGGGCGGTGAACGCGTCCCGCGGGGTGAGCGCTGCCGCCGTCCTCTCGCGCCGGTGCCGGGCGGAGTCGCTGCGCAGCTGGTCGGTCAGTCGCCGGGACGCGATCCTGATGAGCCAGCCGCGGGGGTTGTCCGGCAGCCCCTGCTCCGGCCACTGCTGCGCCGCCGCGAGGAGTGCTTCCTGTACGGCGTCCTCGGCGGCGTCGAAGTGTCCGTACCGGCGCACGAGCGCGCCGAGGACCTGCGGCGCGTGCCGGCGCAGCAGGCCCTCGACGTCCGTCGTCCTACGGTCCACTCGTCACCTCCGACCAGGTTCCTCAGGCACCGCCCGAGTCGATCGGGCGGATCACCACGGGGTACTCGGGAGCGCCCTCGGGCTGCGGACAGAGCGCGATGCGTGCCGCGATCTCGGTCACCCGCTCCAGGCTCTCGCAGTCGAGCACCCAGTACCCGGCCAGGAGCTCCTTGGTCTCCCCGTACGGACCGTCGGAGATCACCGGCTGTCCGTCGGCGCCCGCGCTCACGAAACGGGTCTTCGCGGGCTCGACCAGTCCCTGGCCGTCCACCATCTCACCGGACTCGGCGAGGTCGTTGTTGATTCCTTCCATGAAGGCGAACATCGCCTTCACGTCCTGCTCGTTCCAGGCCGGGCTGCTCGCGGACGCCTTGCCGCGCATCGCCTCGTAGTCGGCCTGGGATCCCTGCACCATCACCAGGTACTTCATGATTCGCTCCCTCGGCGGCTGTGCTGCCCCTCATGGGCAACTCTCACAGGGGACGTCGGAGCCGCGGACGGGTTCTCGACACCACGCGGAGGGTTTTCCGGAATCACTCCAGCAGGTGCGGCCCGGCGGCAGGCGCGCCGCGCCCTACCGCGCCCGGTTCCGGCCGAGCAGCGCGCGCACCGCCGCGCGGTCGACGTTCGTGAGGGCGCGGACGAGCTTCGGGGTGAGGAAGACGATCACGAGGCCGAGGAGGGAGGCCGCGGCGATCTGCAGGGGGGAGGAGAGGTAGTACTGGTGGCGGACGCCGTCCGAGGTGTAGTCGAAGACCTGGTACCCGGACCAGCCCACGTACCGGGGGAAGACCCAGGCGTACAGCGGGTAGAGCGCGACCGTCCATCCGGTGATCAGGAAGGTCAGCGTCAGGCAGAAGCTCGCCACCCGCCACGGAAACATGACGACCTGGAAGAGCAGCGCCTTCCAGCCCGCCGGGTCCGTCAGCCGGGCCTGGACGCCCGCCCACCAGCCGGGCCGCTGCGCTGCGGGGATGTCTGCCGGCCCTGTGACGTCCAGGCCGAGCAGCGCGCCCGCCCGTCGCCGCTCGGCGGCACCGAGGCCGCGTGCGGCGGCGAGCAGGGCGGCCAGGACAGGCAGGCCGAGCACCGTGAGGGAGAGCCCGGCGCCGAGCGGGAACAGGGTCACGGAGAGGACGAATCCGCCGATGGCGATCGGCAGCGAGGTCAGCGCGTAACCGATCTCCCGGTACGTGGCGGCGGCGAACGGGCCGCGCCGGAACGCCGTCGGGGGTGCGGTCCTCGTGGCCCGCGCGACGGGCGCGTCGGCGGTGGACGGTGCTGTGGTGCGCGGGAGGGTGCTGGTGGTCATGGCGGCCTCGACATCATCGGGTGGGGATGCTCCGTGCTGACGCGCTCCACACTCGTGGATCCGCGCCCCCAACGGCATGGGGTGACCAGGCCGGTTGGGGGTGGGGCTGCCCCCCGGGCGCCCCGGGGGATCGCGGTGGGCGGTCGTCCGACCTGGCCGGGCCGCGGACCGGACCGGACAGTAGAGTTCGGCAGCGTCATCCCCCGAACACCGAGGTACCGGCCGTGTCCCCCGCACCATCCGAACCACCCGCCCCGCAGCTCCCGTCCGACGCGCGTGTCGTGAGCGTGGTGGGCATCGGTGCCGACGGATGGGCGGGCCTGCCGGACACGGCACGCTCCGCGCTCCTGGACGCCGAGGTACTGATCGGCGGTGAGCGCCAGTTGCGGCTGCTCCCGCCCGACTGCGGGGGCCGGCGCGTGCCCTGGCCGTCGCCGCTGCGGCCCGCCGTGCGCGGCCTGTTCGCCGCCCATGAGGGGAGCCGGATCGCCGTACTGGCCAGCGGCGATCCCATGTTCTACGGCATCGGCCGGGCGCTCACCGAGGAGCTCGGCCCAGGGGCGCTGCACGTCCTGCCGCACCCGTCGTCGACCTCCTACGCCTGCGCCCGGCTCGGCTGGCCGCTGGAGGACACCGAGGTCGTCACCCTGGTGGGCCGTCCCACGGCCCGGCTGGCCGCCGCCCTGCACGACGGGCGTCGGCTGCTCGTCCTCAGCGCGGACGCCGCCACTCCGGCCGCCGTGGCCGCACTCCTGCGGGAACACGGCTTCGGGCCAAGCCGGATGCGGGTGCTCGAACAGCTCGGCGGCGAGCGCGAGGACTGTGTGGACGGCACCGCGGACACCTGGGCGCGAGAGCCCGGCGACCCCCTCAACATCATCGCCGTGGAGTGCCGCTCCACGCCGGACGCCCTGCGCATCGGCGCCGTACCGGGCCTGCCCGACGAGGCGTACGAACACGACGGCCAGCTCACGAAGCGCCATGTACGGGCCGCCACGCTCGGCGTACTCGCGCCCGCCCCCGGTGAATTCCTCTGGGACATCGGCGGCGGCTCCGGATCGATCGCCGTCGAATGGCTGCGGACCCATCCGTCCTGCCGTGCGGTGACCGTGGAGCGCGACCCCGTGCGCGCCCTGCGCATCGCCCGCAACGCGGACCGGCTCGGAGTCCCCGCCCTGCGCGTGGTCACCGGCCGGGCGCCGGGCGTCCTCGCCGGACTGCCCGTCCCCGACGCCGTGTTCATCGGAGGCGGGCTCACCGTGCCCGGCCTGCTCGACGCCTGCTGGGACGCGTTGCCTCCGGGCGGCCGGCTGGTCGCCAACACGGTCACGCTGGAGTCGGAGGCGCTGCTCGCCGAGCGGTACCGGCTGCACGGCGGCGACCTGGTGCGGCTCGCGGTGGCACACGCGGTGCCGGTCGGCGGGTTCACCGGGTGGCGCCAGGCGATGCCCGTGACGCAGTGGTCCGTACGCAAAGCCTCGCCCGACTCACACGCCTCAGGAGACAACAGATGACCGTGCACTTCATCGGCGCGGGCCCCGGCGCCGCAGACCTGATCACGGTGCGCGGCGCGCGCGTTCTCGCCGCCAGTCCCGTCTGCCTGTACGCGGGCAGTCTGGTGCCGCGCGAGCTGCTCGCCGAATGCCCGCCGGACGCCCGGCTCGTGGACACCGCCGACCTGGACATCGACCAGATCACCGCCGAACTGGTCCGCGCCCACGCCGACGGTCACGACGTCGCCCGGCTGCACTCGGGCGACCCCTCGGTCTTCAGCGCGGTCAACGAGCAGATGCGGCGCCTCGACGAGGCGGGCGTGCCGTACGACGTGGTGCCCGGGGTGCCCGCGTTCGCCGCGGCCGCCGCCGCGCTGAAGCGGGAGCTGACGGTGCCCACGGTCGGCCAGACCGTCATCCTCACCCGGATCGCCCAGCGCGCGACCGCGATGCCCGAGGGCGAGGACCTGGCCACGCTGGGCCGGAGCGGCGCGCTGATCGTGCTGCACCTCGCGGCGCGGTACGTGGACCGGGTCGTCGACGAGCTGCTGCCGCACTACGGGGCCGACTGCCCCGCGGCCGTGGTGGCCATGGCCTCGCGCCCGGACGAGATCATCCTGCGCGGATCACTGGACTCCATCGCGGAGCAGGTCAAGGCGGCGGGGGTGATCCGGACCGCGGTGATCATGGTGGGTCGGACGCTGGGAGCGGAGCAGTTCCGTGACAGCCACCTCTACTCCCCTGCCCGGGACCGCCACACCTGCTGACCCACCCTGTTCGGCGAGTACCGCGGGCTGACGGCCCCCGGTCACCTCACCTCGCTCCGCCCCACCACCGTCCCCGCGCGGTCGATGCAGATCACGTCCACCGCCACGGGTGCTCCCCGCAGCACGGACAGCGCCTGGTCCCGCGCGGCCACGGCCACCAGGTCGCCCAGCGGCACACCGGCCGCCGCGCACAACTGCAGCGCGGCCAGGCCGGTGTTGGCGACCTCGATCTCGGCTGCCAGCGCCTCGCTCGCCCCGCCCTGCCGTGCCAGCCCGGCCAGGAAGATCTTGTCGACCTGGGAGCGGCCCGAGTGCAGGTCCAGGTGACCCGCGGCGAGCTTGGACAGCTTGGCGAACCCGCCGCAGACCGTCAGCCGCTCCACCGGATGCCGGCGCACGTACTTGAGTACCGCCCCCACGAAGTCCCCCATGTCCAGGAGGGCGATCTCCGGCAGCCCGTACTCGGTCACCACCGTCTTCTCCGAGGTCGAGCCCGTGCACCCCGCCACATGGGTGTGCCCGGCCGCTCGTGCGACGTCCACCCCGCGGCGGATCGAGTCGATCCAGGCCGAGCAGGAGTACGGCACCACGACGCCCGTCGTACCCAGGATCGAGAGGCCGCCCAGGATGCCCAGGCGAATGTTCCACGTGAAACGTGCGATCTCCTCGCCGTCGTCCACCGAGACCGTGATCTCGACGTCGCCGGTGCCGCCGTGCTCGGCCGCCACCCGCGCCATGTGGTCCCGCATCATCTGGCGGGGCACTGGGTTGATCGCGGGCTCCCCCACTTCGAGCGGCAGCCCCGGGAGCGTCACCGTCCCCACGCCGGGCCCGGCCCGGAAGACCACTCCGGTCCCCGGCGGGAGCGGCCGCACGGTGGCCCTCACCAGCGCACCGTGCGTCACGTCCGGGTCGTCGCCCGCGTCCTTGACCACTCCCGCCGTCGCAAAGCCGTCGCCGAGCTCCTCCACCGCGAGCGCGAAGGCCGGGGTCTGCCCCCGGGGCAGGGTGATGGCCACGGGATCGGGGAACTCGCCGGTCAGCAGCGCGGTGTACGCGGCGGTGGCCGCGGCGGTCGCACAGGCGCCGGTCGTCCATCCGGGCCGCAGACCGGTGTGCTTGAGTTGGGCGGTGCGCCCGCCCTGCGCCTCACTGCTCATGGATGGACCGATCCGATGCCTCTGCACGTACTCGTCCTCGGCGGCACGACGGAGGCCCGCCTGCTCGCGGAGTCCCTGGTGGCCGCGGACGGACTGCCCGCCGGGGCGCGGGTGACCAGCTCGCTCGCGGGTCGCGTCGGCCGCCCGAAACTGCCGCCCGGCGAGGTGCGCATCGGTGGATTCGGCGGAGCCGACGGCATGGCCGCCTGGCTCCGGGCGCACCGAGTAAATGCGGTCATCGACGCCACCCATCCTTTCGCCGGGAAGATCAGTTTCAACGCGGCCGAGGCCGCCGCCGCAGTCCATGTTCCCCTGCTGGCGCTGCGCCGGCCCGGCTGGGTGCCCTCGGAGGGCGACCGGTGGCATGCGGCCGGCTCGCTGGCGGAGGCGGCCGGCCTTCTCCCGGGACTTGGCAGGAGGGTCTTCCTCACGACGGGCCGGATGGGCCTCGCCGCATTCGCCGGTCTGGACGAGCTCTGGTTCCTGATGCGTTCGGTGGACGCTCCCGAGGCGCCGCACCCGGCGCGGATGGAGACGCTGCTGGACCGGGGGCCGTTCACGCTGGAGGGGGAGCGGGAGCTGATCCGCCGCCATCGCGTCGACGTCCTCGTCACGAAGGACAGCGGCGGGGAGGCGACCGCTCCCAAACTCACCGCGGCCCGCGAGGCGGGCATCCCGGTGGTCGTCGTCCGCCGGCCACCGGTACCGGAGGGCGTGCCGGTCGCCGGGACCCCCCTGGAAGCCGTCGGCTGGCTGCGTGACCTCCCGTGCGTGACCCCGCGAGCTCGGCATGATCCGAACGAGCGGCTCTAGCCGGGGAGCACGGCGGCGAGGGCCTGGCGATCGCGGGCCTCGATGCCGGCTCAGACGCCCGTACGACCGTCGATCCGTTCGCGTACGAGATCGGCGTGCCCGCAGTGGCGGGCGTACTCGCCGACCATGTGCGTGTAGATCCAGCGCAGGGTGACCTGCCCGCCCATGAAGGGGCTGGTGTCATCGAGTGCGCGGGCGGCGCAGTTCTCCCGCGCCCGGCCGATCTCGGTCTGCCAGACGGTCAGCGCCTGCTCGTACGTCGCTCCGTCCGTCAGGTCGAAACCGCCGTCGGCGGCTTCGGGGTCGGACCCGGGGGTGAAGAGCGGCGGCACGTCCTCCTGGGCCAGGACCCGGCGGAACCAGTTCCGCTCGACCTCCGCGAGGTGCTGGACGAGTCCGAGCAGGGTGATCGGCGAAGGTGCCGCCGTCGCCTGGCGGAGCTGGTCCTCCGTCAGGCCGTCGCACTTCTGGGCGAGCGTGGTGCGGTAGAAGTCGAGCCAGCTCTCCAGAGAGGCCCGCTCACCGGCGTCCAAAGGGGGCATGGGACGTTCGGGAGTGCTCATGTCCGCCATCGTGGCACGGGGGTCCGACAGCGGACGGGCAGCGGCCGGCTCCGCCCGTCCCCGCCGCGACCGCGTTCAGCCCTCCGGGTAGCGGCGCGGCGTCCAGACGATCTGCCGGCCGTCCCCCCGCCGCACCCACCGGGTCTGCGAGGACCCCACGATCAGGATCGTCCGCATGTCGACCTCGGCCGGATCGAGATCGGCGAGGCGCACCGTGCGCACGCTCTCCGCCGGGCCGCCGACATCGCGCCCGAGCACCACGGGCGTGTCCGGGGAGCGGTGCTCCAGCAGCAGGTCGCGGGCCTTGCCGACCTGCCAGGTACGGCTGCGTGAGCCGGGGTTGTACAGCGCCATCACCAGATCGGCCGTGGCCGCCGCGCGCAGCCGCTCGGCGATGACCTCCCAGGGCTTGAGCCGGTCCGAGAGCGAGATGGTGGCGTAGTCGTGTCCCAGCGGAGCACCCGCGCGGGCGGCGGCGGCGTTGGCCGCGGTCACGCCGGGCAGCACCCGTACCGCCAGGTCCGCGTACGCGTCCTGGGACGCCACTTCCAGTACGGCCGTGGCCATGGCGAACACCCCCGGGTCACCGCCCGACACGACGGCCACCCGCCGCCCGCGCCGTGCCAGGTCCAGGGCGAACTCCGCCCGTTCCGACTCGACCTTGTTGTCGGAGCCGTGCCGCTGCTGCCCGGGACGTACGGGCACCCGGTCCAGGTACGTCGTGTAGCCGACGATGTCGTCGGCGGCGGCCAGCGCCCCGCGGGTCTCGGGCGTCAGCCACAGCGGGCCGGCCGGCCCGGTACCCACCACGACGACCTCGCCGGAGCCGGCGGCCCGTTCGGGGCGGGGTGCGTCGATCCGGCTCGGCAGCACCGCGACCGCGAAGTACGGCACCGAGTCCGCGTCGGTGTCCGCCAGATCGCCGGTGCGCTCCCCGGCCATGGTGGCGCGCTCGACGTAACGCGCCTCGGCCAGTCGCCCGGACGCCTCGAACGCACGGCGCACGGCAGGGAACGTGCGGCCCAGTTTCATCACCACCGCCGAGTCGGTGGCCGCCAGACGTGCCGTCAGCTCCTCCTCCGGCAGCGTGCCCGGCAGGATCGTCAGCACCTCCTCGCCCTCGACGAGCGGGGTGCCGAGACGGGCGGCGGCGGCACTGACCGAGGTGACGCCCGGGACGACCTCGGTGGCGTAGCGGTCCGCGAGCCGCTTGTGCATGTGCTGGTACGAGCCGTAGAACAGCGGGTCGCCCTCGGCGAGCACGGCGACGGTGCGCCCCGCGTCGAGATGGACCGCGAGGCGGGCCGCGGCCTCGGTGTAGAACTCGTCCAGCGCGCCCCGGTAGCCGCCGGGGTGGTCGGTGGTCTCCGTCGTGACGGGGTAGACCAGTGCCTCTTCGATGTGGTCGGCGCGGATGTGCTGCGCCGCGATGGAACGGGCGATGGACCGGCCGTGCCGGGCGGAGTGGTACGCCACGACATCGGCCTCGGCGATGACCTGCACGGCGCGCACGGTCATCAGGGACGGGTCGCCGGGCCCGAGCCCCACCCCGTACAGCCGTCCGGTCTTCCTGTGCTCGCTCACGCTCACTCTTCCTCGCTGGCGATCGCGTTGATGGCCGCCGCCGCCATGGCGCTGCCGCCGCGCCGGCCGCGCACGATCAGGTGCTCGAGGCGGGACGGGTGGGCGGCCAGCGCGTCCTTGGACTCGGCGGCGCCGATGAAGCCGACCGGGACACCGATGACGGCGGCGGGGCGCGGGGCGCCCTCCTCGATCATCTCCAGGAGCCGGAAGAGGGCGGTGGGCGCGTTGCCGACGGCGACGACAGCCCCTTCCATGCGGTCGCGCCACAGTTCCAGCGCGGCGGCGCTGCGGGTGGTGCCGAGCTTCGCGGCCAGTTCCGGAACGGCCGGGTCGGACAGGGTGCACACCACGTCGTTGTCCGCCGGCAGCCGCTTGCGGGTGACACCGCTGGCGACCATGGCCACGTCGCACAGGATGGGCGCACCGGACCGCAGCGCCGCGCGGGCGCCGGCCACGGCATCCGGCGAGAAGGCGAGATCGCGTACGAGGTCGACCATGCCGCAGGCATGGATCATGCGGACGGCGACCTGGCTCACATCGGCGGGCAGCCCTGCCAGATCCGCCTCCGCGCGGATGGTGGCGAAGGACTGGCGGTAGATCGCCGGTCCGTCCTTCTCGTACTGATGCACAGTGCTGTCGCTTTCTTCATCGGGTTTGTGGCCGGCGGCCAGACACAGGTGAACAAGGTGATGCGCGGTCAGGTGCGAGAGCCTCGCGCCGCTGCCACCGCGGCGGCCAGCGCGACAGGGTCGTCCCGGACCGTCGCCGTGGCGTCCGACCTGTCCCCCGTCACATGGGAGATCCGGTGTCCGTCCGGGGTGGCGACCACGTCGATCCACTCCCCGTGCGGATGGCCGCAGCGGCGTTCGCACCCGGACCAGTACACAGGCAGCCGTCCCGCGGGTCCGACGGCGGCCCCCGCTTCGGCCCGCACGTCGGCCAGCGACTTCGCACAGCCGGGCCGTCCGATGCACGCCCCGACCCCGGCCCACGGCGAGCCGGGTCCGGTGATCAGACCGGCCTCCGAGAGGGCGGCGAGCAGTTCGTCCGCTCGATCCGGTGCGACGCCGGTGACGACGACGCCGCGCCATGGGGTGAGCCGCAGTTCGCCGGCGCTCGACAGCAGCCGCCACTGGTTCGGGTCAAGGCGCCCCAGCGGTACGCCGACGGACAGCGCGACCTCGCGGCGGCCGCCGCGTACGGGGCCGAGGGCAGGAGGGAGGGACGCATGGGGGAGGGGGCGGCGGTCCTCCGACACGGCGGTACCGGTCCGCCTCAACCGCCGTACGACGTCGTCGGACAGTGCGGCGGCGCCGCACGGCAGGTCCTTGACCCGCCAGGCACCGGTGTCCGGGGCGGCGTCCAGAAACGCTTCGGCGGCCAGGAGTGCGGCGCGGGGTCCCTCGGAAGCCGGGATACGCAGGACGGCGTCGGTGTCCCCGACACGCAGCATCGCTTCGCCGTCGTCACGGGCCAGCAGGGTGAGGTCGGCGCCGAGGGCGTCCACATCACCGCGGCCGTCATCGAGTGCGAACAGGAAGCGGCCGGAGAGCGCGGCCGCACGGTCGCTTCCGCACAGCAAGCGGTCAAGTCCGGCCAGCCACACTCCGACCTCAGCGGCTCCGAGGCCGTCGAGTCCCGCGAGGGGGGAAGCGACGATGTTGCGTATCCGCTCGTGGCGTTCGGAGGGCAGCAGCCCGGCCCTGCCCAGCAGTCCGGCCAACTCCGCACCGCAGTCCGGGGCGAGCCCGCGCAGCTGCACGTTGCCGCGCGAGGTGAGGTGCAACTCACCGTCGCCCAGCCGCTCCGCGGCCTCTCCGAGGGTGTTCGCACGCGCAACCGTCAGCACGCCGCCGGGCAGCCGGACCCGCGCCAGCGCACCGTCGTCCGCCCGGTGCAGACGCAGTGTTCCGGGGCAGGCATCACCGCCCGGAGACCGGGGCGGGAGGGCGGATGGGGGCATGGCGGCGAGCATACCGACCGTGACCGCGGCACAGTCCTACGGTGACTGTGACCTGTAGGACACCCACCGGCCGGACCCGGAATCGCGACCGGTCCGGGGCCCGTGCCGGGTTCGTTGCCCGGTCCCGGCCGCCGCAGGGCGAAAACCGGCCCGTCGTGCGACCAGGACAAGTCCCGTCCAGGGGCATCCCGTCACGCCCGGCCGTCCGCCGCCTACTATGCCTAGCGGCGGTCCGTTCGGCCCGCCATCGCCAGACGGCGACATGGGAGGAAGCCCGGTGAGATTCCGGCGCGGTCCCGCCACTGTGAGCCCGGTCCACGACCGGGCGAGTCAGGAACTCCTGCCGTCCGACACCGCCCGGGGCGTGGACACCCCGAGGAAGGGCTGACGCCGCATGATCCTGCTCCTGTCGACGTCCGACACCGACCTGCTCAGCGCCCGCGCATCCGCGGGCCCGGTCAACTACCGCTACGCCAACCCCTCCCGGCTCTCCCTCGATGAACTCCCGGAGCTGCTGGACGGCACGGACCTCGTCGTCGTACGCCTCCTCGGGGGCGTACGGGCCTGGCAGGACGGCCTCGACCTGGTGCTGGCGACCGGTCGCCCCGTCGTCGTGCTGACCGGTGAACAGGCGCCCGACGCCCAGCTGATGGCCGCGTCCACCGTCCCCATCGGCATCGCCGCCGAGGCGCACGCCTACCTCGCGCACGGCGGCCCCGCCAACCTGGAGCAGCTGGCCCGGTTCCTCTCCGACACCGTGCTGCTCACCGGTCACGGCTTCGAGCCGCCCGCCCCCGCACCCGCCTGGGGCCCGCTGGAGCGGACGGCCCGTGAGGGCGTCACCGGGCCCACCGTCGCGGTGCTCTACTACCGCGCCCACCACATGAGCGGGAACACGGCGTTCATCGAAGCGCTCTGCACCGCCGTCGAGGACGCGGGGGCCCACGCCCTCCCGCTGTACGTCGCCTCGCTCCGTACCCCCGAGCCCGAGCTCATCGACGAACTCCGTGCCGCCGACGCCATCGTGACGACCGTCCTCGCCGCGGGCGGCACCAAGCCGGCCACCGCGTCCGCGGGCGGCGACGACGAGTCCTGGGACGCGGGCGCCCTCACCGGCCTCGACGTGCCGGTGCTCCAGGCGCTCTGCCTCACCAGCCCCCGCGCCGCCTGGGAGGAGAACGACGAGGGCGTCTCCCCGCTGGACGCCGCCACCCAGATCGCGGTGCCGGAGTTCGACGGCCGCCTGATCACGGTGCCGTTCTCCTTCAAGGAGATCGACGAGGACGGCCTGCCCGCGTACGTCGCCGACACCGAGCGCGCGGCACGGGTCGCCGGGATCGCCGTACGGCACGCCCGGCTCCGCCACATCCCGGCCGCCGAGAAGCGGATCGCCCTCGTCCTGTCCGCGTACCCGACCAAGCACTCCCGCATCGGCAACGCGGTCGGCCTCGACACCCCCGCAAGCGCCGTCGCCCTGCTGCGCAGGCTCCGGGCCGAGGGCTACGACTTCGGGCCCGAGGAGGAGATCCCGGGTCTGGTCTCCGGCGACGGCGACGAGCTGATCTACGCGCTGATCGAGGCCGGCGGCCACGACCAGGAGTGGCTCACCGAGGAGCAGCTGGCCCGCAACCCGGTCCGGATCCCCGCCGCCGACTACCGCCGCTGGTTCGCCACGCTGCCCGCCGAACTCCGCGAGGCCGTCGAGCGGCACTGGGGCCCGGCCCCCGGCGAGATGTTCCTCGACCGGTCCCGCAACCCCGAGGGCGACATCGTGCTCGCCGCCCTGCGCCGCGGCAACCTGCTGATCCTCATCCAGCCGCCGCGCGGCTTCGGCGAGAACCCGATCGCGATCTACCACGACCCCGATCTGCCGCCCTCGCACCACTACCTGGCCGCCTACCGCTGGATCGCCGCGTCCGCGGACGACAACGGTTTCGGCGCCGACGCGATGATCCACCTCGGCAAGCACGGCAACCTGGAGTGGCTGCCCGGCAAGAACGCCGGCCTGTCCGCCGCCTGCGGCCCCGACGCCGCACTGGGTGATCTGCCGCTCGTCTACCCGTTCCTGGTGAACGACCCGGGCGAGGGCACCCAGGCCAAGCGCCGTGTGCACGCCACCCTGGTCGACCACCTCGTACCGCCGATGGCGCGCGCCGACAGCTACGGCGACATCGCCCGCCTCGAACAGCTCCTGGACGAGCACGCGCAGATCGCCGCGATGGACCCGGCGAAGCTCCCGGCCGTACGCGCCCAGATCTGGACACTGATCCAGGCCGCGAAGCTCGATCACGACCTGGGGCTGCAGGACCGGCCCGAGGACGAGGGCTTCGACGAGTTCATCATGCATCTCGACGGCTGGCTCTGTGAGATCAAGGACGTCCAGATCCGAGACGGGCTGCACGTCCTGGGCGG
Source organism: Streptomyces sp. NBC_00887 (assembly GCF_045207585.1). Lineage (NCBI taxonomy): Bacteria > Bacillati > Actinomycetota > Actinomycetes > Kitasatosporales > Streptomycetaceae > Streptomyces > Streptomyces sp. NBC_00887. The sequence continues at coordinate 5,714,279 of NZ_CP108788.1, read as the reverse complement.
CGCCCCGGCCGGCAAGGACCGCGTCAACCTCGTCCTCGCCGTCCTGCGCGCCCGCCAGATCTGGGGCGGTACGACCTCGCTGCCCGGTCTGCGCGAGGCGCTCGGCCTCGACGAGTCCGCGGCCACGCGCACCGCCGCCGACGAGATCGAGGAGCAGGCCCGCACCCTCGTCCAGGCGATGGAGGACGCGGCCTGGGATCCGGCCGCCGTCGCCCGCGTGGCCGCCGGACAGCCGTCCGCCGTCGCCGACATCCTCGACTTCGCCGCCAAGGAGGTCGTGCCCCGTCTCGCCGCCACGACCGACGAGCTCGACCACACCGTCCACGCGCTGAACGGCGGGTTCGTCCCTGCGGGCCCGTCCGGTTCCCCGCTCCGCGGTCTGGTGAACGTCCTGCCGACCGGCCGGAACTTCTACTCCGTCGACCCGAAGGCCGTCCCGTCCCGTCTCGCCTGGGAGACCGGCCAGGCCCTCGCGGACTCGCTCCTGGAGCGCTACCGCGCAGACAACGGCGAATGGCCCACCTCCGTCGGCCTGTCCCTGTGGGGCACGAGCGCGATGCGCACCGCGGGCGACGACATCGCCGAGGCCTTCGCCCTGCTCGGCGTCCGCCCCGTCTGGGACGACGCCTCGCGCCGCGTCACGGGCCTGGAGCCGATCCCGTACGAGGAGCTGGGCCGTCCCCGTATCGACGTCACGCTGCGCATCTCCGGCTTCTTCCGGGACGCCTTCCCGCGCACCATCGGCCTGCTGGACGACGCGGTGCGCCTGGCTGCCTCCCTCGACGAGCCCGCCGAGCGGAACTTCGTACGGGCCCACACCCAGGCCGACCTGGCCGAACACGGCGACGAGCGGCGTGCCACCACCCGCATCTTCGGTTCCCGGCCGGGAACGTACGGTGCCGGGCTGCTGCAGCTCATCGACTCCCGCGACTGGCGCACCGACGCCGACCTCGCCGAGGTCTACACGGTGTGGGGCGGCTACGCCTACGGCCGTGAGCTCGACGGGCGCCCGGCCCGGGACGAGATGGAGACCGCGTACAAGCGCATCGCGGTCGCGGCGAAGAACACCGACACCCGTGAGCACGACATCGCGGACTCCGACGACTACTTCCAGTACCACGGCGGCATGGTCGCGACCGTACGCGCGCTGAAGGGCACCGCCCCCGAGGCGTACATCGGCGACTCGACCCGACCCGAGACGGTCCGCACGCGCACCCTCGTCGAGGAGACGTCCCGGGTCTTCCGCGCCCGGGTGGTCAACCCGAAGTGGATCGAGGCGATGCGCCGCCACGGCTACAAGGGCGCCTTCGAGCTCGCCGCCACAGTCGACTACCTGTTCGGGTACGACGCGACGACGGGCGTGGTCGCGGACTGGATGTACGACAAACTCACCGAGACGTACGTCCTGGATCCGACCAACCGCGAATTCCTCCAGCAGGCCAATCCCTGGGCCCTCCACGGCATCGCGGAACGCCTCCTGGAGGCCGAGTCCCGGGGCATGTGGGCGAAGCCCGACCCGGCCGTGCTCGAGGCGCTGCGCCAGGTCTTCCTGGAGACGGAAGGCAACCTGGAGGGTGAGGACTGAGGCGCGCGTCCCGGCGTTCCGGACCGGGCGGATCCGGGATATATTGCCGCGCGGCGGTACCGGGTACAAGCTGGTGGAATGGGTGATCAGGTAGGCCCCACGCCAGTCGCCTCTGTCCAGCAGGCCCTCCGCCTGCTGGAAGCGGCAGGAGCGCACGAGGGCGGTGTCCCCGCGGAACAGCTGGCGAGGGAGGCAGGGCTGCCGCTGTCCACCGCGCACGAGCTGCTGCCCGCGCTCACCCGTGACGGCTTCCTGAGGAAGCTGGACGACGACGGGTACGTCATGGGCGACGAGTTGTTCGAACCGAAGGCGGGAAGCAACGCGGAGGAGCTGCTCACGCGCGTCCGCCCCGCACTCGCCTCGCTGCGGGACGATGTGTCGGCCGCCGCCTACCTGACCTTCTACGAGGAGGGCGAGATCCGCGTCGCGGAGATCGTCGACGGGCCGCAGACGCCGAGGGTCGACCTCTGGGTGGGATTCGAGGACGCCGGCCACGCCACGGCACTGGGCAAGTGCGTCCTGCGCGAGCTGGACGAGGAGGCGCGCGGCGACTACCTCTCCAGGCACGACCTCGCCGATCTCACGCCCCGCACGATCACGCGGCGGGAGGAGCTCGTGCGACAGCTCGAATCCTCGCTGCCCGTCCCCGTCGTCATGGACCGCGAGGAGTACTCCCTCGGCACGCTCTGCATCGCGGTGCCCGTGTACAGCGGGGACAAGGTCGGCTCGCTCGGCATCTCCTTCCGGTCGGACCGGATGTACCGGACCAGCCAGGTACGGGAGAAGCTGCTCGCATCGGCGGAGCGGGTGACCAGGGGGCTGTCCCTCACCCTCTGAGCGGCCCCGGCCGGAGGGCCTGCTCGAACAGGGCCGCCTCGGAGAAGACCTCGACGAAGGCCGCCTCACCCCCGCCGAAAGTTGTCGATACGGGTGTTGCGTAATTGTCGGCAAGCCCCCCCCACTGCGGTAAACGAAACGGCCGTAGCGAAAATAGGGGGCCCATGGAGCTCTCGTGAGGGGTTGCCCCCGACAAGACCCTGCCCGGACAGGACGAGCCCTCAATGGTGCCGGGCACGACGCGGTCCTGGAAGTCTCGTGCCCCCTCTGCGGCGCCGGGCCGGGGAGCGCGTGGAGGTTCAGGGAGAGGTGAGTGGTGTCTCGGCAGCGAGTCGGGCTGCCTGCTCGGGGTTGTGCGTGGTGCCTCGGACGTAGGCGGCGGCGAAGGCCGTCGGGCCGAGCGTCGCCGTCGTGACCGCGGTGATGCGGTCGACGTCGATGCGCTCGGCGGGCGGCAACGGGGCACCGACACTGCGCCGGGCCGCGTCGGCGGCGCCGAGCAACCGGGCTGCCCGCTCGGCCGCCGGCGTTGTGGATCCGAGCGACGCTGCGCCGGCCATTCCCTCCAGGGACAGGGCCACCGCGCGCGGTTCGCCCAGCGAGCGCGCGATGGCCAGGCCGCGCAGGTGGTGGGCCAGGGCGTCGGCCGCGTCCTTGCGCAGTTCGCCGACGAAGCCGAGCTCCGCCTCGATCAGGTGCCGGCCGGCAGGTGAGGATGCTTCGACATCTCGCATATGCACCAGATACCCCTCGGCCGCGTCGAGATCGCCCGAGCGCCGAGCTCCCAGCGCCAAACCCATGAGCGCGTGAATCTCGCCGTATTTGTAGCCCTGCGCGACGGCTGATTGCCGTGCTTGTTCATGCAGTGTGCGGGCGCGCTCCCACTCGTGTTCGAGCAGGGCCAAGCGGCCCAGTCCCGACAGGCGCGCGGAGACCTCGGCCTCCAGGCCGAGCTCGCGGGCCAGCCGCAGGCCCTCCTGGTGGCGGCGCGTCGCCTCGGCGTGCTCACCCCTGATCTCGGCCAGTACGGCGAGCGGCTGCACGGTTTGGGCCTCACCCCAGCGATCACCGAGGGCACGGAAGAGCTCGGCGCTGCGCAGGCCGTCCTCGCGTACGGCGACGAGATCACCACGCAGCAGTGCGCACATCGCGCGTAGCGCGAGACCCGCAGCCGTGCCCCACCGGTCGCCGTCGGCGTCGAAGAGGAGCAGGGCCTGCTCGTCGACCGCCTCCGCGCCGGCCGGATCACCCGCGTGGAACAGCCCGTGCGCGTACAGCCACAGTGCTGAGGCGTCCACCACCACCGGGTCGGCCGCACCCGGGACCGGAGCTGCCGGGGAAGTCGGACGCTCTCCGGTCAGCAGGGTGAACGCATCGTGCAGTAGGCGTAGTTCGACCGATGTGGGGACAACGTCCCGGATCCTGGACAGATGACGACGGGCCTCGTTCGGCCGGCCGCGCAGGAGCCACCACCAGGCCAGGGCCGAGCCGAGCCGCGCGGCCCGGTCAGTGCCGTCTCGGGCGCCGACCGAGGCGTGGCGTACGGCTGCGCCGATCGCTGCGTGCAGGTTGGCGGACTCGGCGTCCAAGCGGTCGAGCCACTCGCGTTGGCCACCGTCACGCAGGCGCGGTCGCGCGCATTCGGCGAGGCCGACGTAGTACTCCAGGTGTCGGTCCCGGACGCTCTCGACGTCCTCGCTCTCGGCCAGTCGCTCGCTCGCGTAGGCCGCGACGGATTCGAGCAGGCGATAGCGGGGGGCTGCTGTGCCGATGCCGTCGACCATGACGACCAGCGACTTCTCGACCAGGCGGGTCAGCAGGTCGACGACCTCTCCGGAGGCCACTCCCGGCCCCGCGCAGACCGCCTCGGCGGCTTCCAGAGTGCATCCGCCCCGGTGCACCGCCAGTCGGCCCAGGACGATGCGTTCGCGACCAGGGAGCAGATCCCAGCTCCAGTCGATCATGGCGCGGAGGGTTTGCTGCCGTGCGGGGGTGCCGCGCGCTCCGGACTTCAGCAGGCGGAAGCGGTCGTCCAGACGAGCTGCCAACTGGGCCATTCCCAAGGCACGCACGCGCGTGGCGGCCAGTTCGAGGGCAAGAGGTATCCCGTCCAGCCGCAGGCAGACCTCTGCCACCAGCGCCCACGTCTCGCCGGTCGCCGTCGCCGCGGAGAAGCTCGGGGCCGACGCGGCGGCGCGTTCGGCGAACAACCGAACAGCGTCGCTCCGGCGCAATGGCTCGACCTGGAACACCTCTTCGCCGGCGAGTGCCAACGGCTCGCGGCTGGTGGCCAGTACCCGTAGCCCGGGCACGCCGGCCAGGAGTCGCCCCGCGAGTTCGGCAGCGGCTTCGACGACGTGTTCGCAGTTGTCGAGAATCAGGAGGACCCGCCGATCGCGCAGCGTCGCCACGAGCCGGTCCGGGGTCGAGCGATCGCTCAGAGGTCCGGTGTCGTCGTCGCGGATCCCCAACACGTCGCAGAGCACCTGCGCGAGGTCGGCCACTCCTCCGCTGCGCCCGGCGAGTTCGACCAGTCGTACACCATCGGGAACGTGTCTCGCCGCCTCCTTGGCGAACCGGGTCGCCGCCTCCAGGGCGAGTCGCGTCTTGCCCACGCCGCCCGATCCGGTCAAGGTCACCAGGCGAGCGCGCTCCAGCATCGCGCCGACGGCGCCGACGGCGTCGTCGCGTCCGATCAGGGGGGTCAGCGGCACGGGCAGGCGCACTTCCGGCGTCCTGATGTGCGACGGCGCCGTTGCGACGGCGGGCGAGGACGGAGGTATCGATTCGTCCTGGCGCAGGATCGCCGCGTGCAGCGCGGAGAGTTCGGGGCCGGGATCCAATCCCAGCTCGTCGGCCAGGCATTCGCGCAGGTCCGCGTACGAGGCGAGTGCCTCACTCTGCCGACCGGCCCGGTACAGCGCTTGCACGTACACGGCGCGCAGCTGCTCACGCAGCGGATGCCGTGCAACCAGGCCGGAGAGTTCCGCCGCGACCACCGCGTGCTCACCCGATTCCAGACGGGCGCGCGCGTGTTCTTCGACGGCGACCAGGCGCAGTTCCTCCAGGCGCTGAGCGGTGGGGCGGGCGAACTCCTCGTCCGCGAGATCGGCGTACGCCGGTCCCCGCCACAAGGCGAGTGCTTCGGCGAGGGTCCCGGCCCGCGCCCGGGGATCGGTCTCGGCCCGTGCGCGGTCCACCAGAGCCGCGAAGCGGTGCGCGTCCAGATCGGCGTCGGCGGTGCAGGCGCGGTCCAGGAGCAGTCGGTACCCGGGTGCCTGGTACACCACGCGGTCGCGTCCCAGGGCTCGGCGCAGCACGGAGATTCTGGTCTGGAGCGCGTTGGCGGGTTTGGCGGGCGGGTCGTCGCCCCACAGATCGTCGACGAGCCGGTCGGCGGAGACCGTGCGCCCCTCATGCGTCAGCAGGTCGGCCAGCAGCGCGCGGACCCCCGCCTCGGGGACCTTGACCTGCTCTCCCTCGGCACCCCACACCACCAGTGGACCCAAGACTCCGTACCGCATCGGGCAACCGTACCCAGCGGAGCCGGTAAGCGCTCCAAGGGGACCCCCAGCGACCCCTCAGCGACTCCGAAGCGTTCGGGAGCACAGTCGTGTCATCACCGGCAGGGCGCACCAGGAATGGGAGGGACGGACATGATCATGTACACGGACACCGAGGTCACGGACACCGACACTGTCCGCCTCGCCCCTCCTGCCGGTGCTGCCCGACATACGACACCCCACCGCATCGGCTCACGCCGAGCACCGACTACAGGAGAGATCGCCATGGACAACGCACTGTACGACTACAGCCCGATCGTCGAGCGCGAGCCGATCCGCTGGCCCGACGGCGCCCGCGTCGCCTTCTACGTGGGCCTGAACGTCGAACACTTCCTCGTCGGCACGCCGTCCACGAGCATCAACCAGGCCACCGCGGGTCTGCTGCCGGACCCCCTGAACTTCGGCTGGCGCGACTACGGGCCGCGCGTGGGCATCTGGCGGATGATCGAGGCTTTCGACCGTCACGGCGTCCGGCCGAGTGTGCTGCTCAACTCCGATGTCGTCGACCACTACCCACAGATCATCGAGGCCGGACGGGCTCGGGACTGGGCCTGGTTGGCCCATGGGCGCAACAACTCGACCCTGCAGACCGATGTGGCCGACGACGAACGCGCCTACCTGACCCACGTCGTCGAGACGATCGAGAAGGCCACCGGCCGGCGCCCGCGCGGCTGGCTGGGCCCGGCGCTCACCGAGACGTTCCGCACCCCCTCGTTGTTGGCCGACCTCGGCCTGAACTATGTCCTGGACTGGACCAACGACGACCAGCCGTACCGGTTGAACGTGCCCGGCATGCTGAGCGTGCCGTACTCGCTCGAACTCAACGACCTGGGCCTCTTCACGGCGCACGCCCTCAGCGGCCCGGACTTCGTGCAGGTCGTCAAGGACCAGTTGGACCAGTTGTACGCCGAGTCGGCCGACAGCGGCCGGGTCATGGCCCTGGCTCTGCACCCATTCGTCACCGGCCAGGCGTTTCGACTCAAGTACCTGGACCAGGCGCTGGAATACGTCGCGAACCACCCGGGCGTGTGGCTCACGACGAGCGACGAGATCGCCGGACACTACGCCCGTACGTCCGCGCCGAAAGCGGGATGACCGCGGCCCGTCGCGGACGGCCCGTCGCGCCGACGGTACGTATCGCCGGCTCGGACTCCCTGCGAGTTGCCGGGTACGCGGGGTTGTCGCTGTGCGGGCCGCGGAGGAGGCTCTCGATCTCGTCGTGGATCAGGCGGATCGCGTCGACGTCCGACCGAGCCTCTCGCGGCAGGCGCAGGGCGGTGAACCCCGGTGGACACGAGCGAACTGAACAAAGAAACAGGACAACGAGCAACGGTGGCGGGACCCTTGCCCTGCGGATGCTGGCCGAAGGTCGCTGTCCGTGCCGTGATCTAAGGCCTTCGGATCCGTAGCTCTATGGATCGGTCGGTGGCGGTCATACCGGCTGCGCTACGGCCGCCCAGAGACGCCGTCGGGCGCAGCCGGTGAAGCTCCCGTGACCCGGCTCCCGAGCGGCCGATGACGCCCGGCGCACCGAGCATGAGGCAGGCTGTACCGAAGAGGAAGAAGCGGCCCATGGCCATGAGGGCTGTGCCGAACCGGGCGCATCAGGAGTTCTCTTCCCTGCCAAGGGTGGACCGTAGCTTCGGGTGGGCTTCTCCAGGGCCGCCGCCCTCCTGCCCTTCCAGCACGGCTGCTGCGATGGCGTCCAGCTTGCGCTGGACGGCGCGTTCGGCCCACAGCTCGGAGTTCTTCAGCAGCGCCACCGGGAGCAGGGTCACCGCCGACATTGCATCGCCCACGAACAGAAGCCACGTGATCGGCACGCCGATCACGTGCAACGTGACAGCCACGGCGACCAGGATCAGGCAGATCACGAAGAACGCTGCTGAACTGGTGAACCGTGAGGCATTCTCGGCCAGCCTCTCAAACGGCTTGCTCCGCGAGCCTCCGCGGTCGGACGGATGCTTGAGAATCATGCCCATTCTCTACAGCGGACGGTGGCATGCCCGAAGGCTGACACGCCCGGCCCGGACGCGGACCATCCCCCCGGATTCGGAATGCTCCGTCCTGGTATGCGGCGAAGGGTTCCTGGTCGCCGCCTTCAATGTCGTGAACGAATAGCGAGCCGACTCCTCGGGCCCTGGTAACGGGAGCCGGCCGCCCCAGCCACAGCAGGGATCTCCCAATTCATGCCCGCTGCCACTGGCGCGCCGCCGGGCGGGGCCGGTCGGGGCGCAGAACAGGAGGCAGGCCGCGCCGCAGAGGCGTCGCGCGCCCGCGCCGTGCGCGGGCCTTGATGAGGTGGAGAAAGTCCTACTGCGTCGGCGACGTAACGGCTTCCAAGTCCGCTGCGCACGGGCATGCCACGGTGCCCTCACCTCGGCTTAGGCTGCATCCCACTCGTGGGCGTGGCCGCCGCGCCACTCAACCCACACTGGATCGTCGACGATCAGCGCCGGATCGAGGATTCCCGCGCCTTCGAGGAACACGACGAAGTCGCGATCCGAATGGGCCAGGCCGAGGATCTCGTCTCGTCCAGCGCGACGCACGGTCACCCGTCGGCCGCCCGTGGGGGACGGCCGGTGCACGACAATCGGCGCCGCTGCCATGGGTCCATGCTGCGACCGGTCGTCGGATATCGCAGCACGAGGGCCGGCGGCGCCTACGGGGGAAGTGCGGAGTAGTTGACAACCGTGGTCTCGCACGCCTCGCCCTGCACGTCGGCCGTGAGGCGGATGACCAACTGGCTGAGTTCGGGAGCCGACAGGTCTGTCATGAGGCGACGCAGTGCGGTGGCGTGCTGATTGACCCGCTTGATCGGATGGGAACCGGGCGGGGCCGCGCGCATGCGGGCGCGGTACCTCCACATCCCCGACCATCTGTTGAAGGAGGGGCCCGAAAGATCGGCGCCGCGATCTGGGGAGCCCCGGAAACAGCCCCTGTGGACACAGACCAGGACAACGAGGGCTGAGGCAACGTCGAAGGCCCCCACCGCAAGCGGTGGGGGCCTTCGACGTATTGCCCGGTGAGAGCAATGGCGGAGGATACGAGATTCGAACTCGTGAGGGGTTGCCCCCAACACGCTTTCCAAGCGTGCGCCCTAGGCCACTAGGCGAATCCTCCGCGGCAAACAATACAAGACGTTGGGGAGTGCTCGCGAACACGTTCCCCCGGAGATCGTTCCGAGCGGTCCCGGAGTGGGCCCGGGGGCCGGGTGGGTGGACTTCGGGGGGCGGGGATCGGTTAAGGTGGGCGTCAGCCCCTCACGTGGCGCTATCTGACTGAACTCCCCCAGGGCCGGAAGGCAGCAAGGGTAGGTTGGCTCTGGCGGGTGCGTGGGGGGCCCTTGCGTGCCCGGGGGTGTGGTGTCCCGCCGATGGTGTGCCCGGAGCGGGGCCGGTTGTCGGTCCGCCCCGATAACCTCGTATGTGTGTCGTCCCTTGCGCTCTACCGCCGCTATCGCCCCGAGTCCTTCGCCGAGGTCATCGGTCAGGAGCATGTCACTGACCCCTTGCAGCAGGCCCTGCGGAACAACCGGGTCAATCACGCGTACCTGTTCAGCGGGCCGCGCGGATGTGGAAAGACGACCAGCGCGCGCATCCTCGCCCGCTGTCTGAACTGCGAACAGGGTCCGACGCCGACGCCGTGCGGAAAGTGCCAGTCCTGCCAGGACCTCGCGCGCAACGGACCGGGTTCGATCGATGTGATCGAGATCGACGCCGCGTCCCACGGTGGTGTGGACGATGCCCGTGACCTGCGGGAAAAGGCATTCTTCGGGCCCGCGGCGAGCCGGTACAAGATCTACATCATCGACGAGGCGCACATGGTCACGCCGGCAGGGTTCAACGCCCTGCTGAAGGTGGTCGAGGAGCCTCCGGAGCACCTCAAGTTCATTTTCGCGACCACGGAGCCCGAGAAGGTCATCGGCACCATCCGGTCGCGTACGCACCACTACCCGTTCCGGCTGGTTCCGCCCGGGACGCTGCGTGGCTATCTCGCCGAGGTGTGCGGCAAGGAGAACAGCTTCGTCGAGGACGGTGTGCTGCCCCTCGTCGTGCGCGCGGGTGCGGGATCCGTGCGCGACTCGATGTCGGTCATGGACCAGTTGCTGGCCGGCGCGGGCGATGACGGTGTGACATACGCCATGGCGACCTCGCTGCTCGGCTACACGGACGGGTCCCTGCTGGACTCCGTCGTGGACGCCTTCGCCGCAGGCGACGGGGCGGCGGCCTTCGAGGTCGTGGACCGGGTGATCGAGGGCGGCAACGACCCACGGCGCTTCGTCGCGGATCTGCTGGAGCGGCTGCGCGACCTGGTGATCCTGGCCGCCGTGCCGGACGCGGGCGAGAAGGGGCTCATCGACGCGCCCGCCGACGTGGTCGAGCGGATGCAGGCCCAGGCGTCCGTCTTCGGCGCCGCGGAGCTGAGCCGCGCCGCCGACCTGGTCAACGAGGGGCTCACGGAGATGCGCGGGGCGACCTCCCCGCGGCTTCAGGTGGAGCTGATCTGCGCCCGGGTGCTGCTGCCCGCGGCCTTCGACGACGAGCGTTCGCTCCAGGCCAGGCTGGACCGGCTGGAGCGCGGCGTGTCCTTCGCGACGGCCGGCACGGGTCCCGCCGTGGGGTACGTCCCCGGGCCGGAGGCCCATGCGCCGGCCGGTGCCGGACTGCCGGGCGGCGGGCCTGCCGCAGCCCGTGCGGCGGTACGCGGCGAGGCACCCGACGGCGGCCCCGCAGCCGCACCCTTCGCAGCCCCGGCCGCTCCCGCCGTCCCGGAGGCTCCGGCTGTCGCGCCGCCGGTCCACCAGGCACCCGCGGAAGCGCCCCCGGCAGAAGCACCGGCCGCCGGTCAGCGGCCGGGGGCATGGCCCGCCGCCGCGGGAGCCGGAACGGCCGGAGGCGCCGCAGCGGAGACGGGACGTCGTCCCGGGGGCTGGCCGACCGCGTCCGCGCCGGGTCAGACACCGCCTCCGCAGACGGTCCCCCCAACCTCCGCCCCCGCCCCGGCTGCCTCCGTCGCGCCGCCGGCAGCACCCGCGCCGGGTGGACAGGACATGGCGCAGGGCGTCGGCCAGGTACGGCACATGTGGCCGGACATCCTGGAGGCCGTGAAGAACCGCCGCCGGTTCACCTGGATCCTGCTCAGCCAGAACGCACAGGTCACCGGATTCGACGGCACCACGCTGCAGATCGGCTTCCTCAGCGCGGGCGCCCGGGACAACTTCGCGAGCAGCGGCAGCGAAGAGGTGCTGAAGCAGGCTCTCGCCGAGCGGTTCAACGCCCAGTGGCGGGTCGAGGCCGTCGTCGACCCGTCGGGTGGCGGAGGTGGCGGAGGCATGCCCCCGCAGACCGGTGGCGGCGGTGGCCGCCCTCCGGCCGCCCCCTACCAGCCCCCGGCCGCCCCGCAGGCGCAGTCGCAGTCGTACGAGTCCCGTCCGGCTCCGGCCCAGCAGTCCTCGCAGCCGGCCCAGCAGCCCTCGTCCCCGCCTCAGCGGTCGGGGCAGCCGGGGCAGTCCGAGCAGGGGTACTCCAGGGCCGCGCCCGAGCCGCCTCGCTCGGTCGCCCCCGAGGACGACACGGCTGAGGCCGACGATCCGGACCTGGTCGACTCCGCGCTCTCCGGGCACGATCTGATCGTCCGCGAACTGGGAGCCACGGTCGTCGAGGAGTTCAACAACGAGTAGGGGCCCCTGTCGCCGACCGTGTCCACGGAGCGGCGCCCGTCGAGGCGCCCGGCCCCCGGCGGTTAGGCTGCACCCGTGAAGGTCCTCGTCATCGGCGGCGGCGCCCGCGAACACGCCCTGTGCCGCTCTCTCTCCCTCGACCCCGATGTCACCGCTCTGTACTGCGCCCCCGGCAACGCCGGAATCGCAGAGGTGGCCGAACTGCACCCGGTCGACGCACTCGACGGCGAAGCCGTCGCGCGCCTCGCCACCGAGCTGGGCGCCGAGCTGGTGGTCGTCGGCCCGGAGGCACCGCTTGTCGCCGGGGTCGCCGACGCCGTGCGCGCGGTCGGCATCCCCTGCTTCGGCCCCTCGCGCGAGGCGGCCCGGCTGGAGGGCTCCAAGGCGTTCGCCAAGGACGTCATGGCCGGTGCCAACGTCCCGACCGCCCGCAGCTACGTCTGCACGACGGCTGCCGAGATCGACGAGGCGCTCGACGCCTTCGGAGCCCCGTACGTCGTCAAGGACGACGGTCTCGCGGCAGGCAAGGGCGTCGTCGTCACCGACGACGTCGAAGAGGCCCGCGCCCACGCGCTGGCCTGCGACCGTGTGGTCATCGAGGAGTTCCTCGACGGCCCCGAGGTGAGCCTCTTCGCGATCACCGACGGCACCACGGTACTGCCGCTGCAGCCCGCCCAGGACTTCAAGCGCGCCCTGGACGGCGACGAGGGCCCGAACACCGGTGGCATGGGCGCGTACTCCCCGCTCCCGTGGGCCGACCCGAAGCTGGTCGACGAGGTCATGGAGACCGTCCTCCAGCCGACCGTCGACGAGCTCCGCCGCCGCGGTACGCCCTTCTCCGGGCTGTTGTACGCGGGCCTCGCGATCACCTCGCGCGGAGTAAGGGTCATCGAGTTCAACGCCCGTTTCGGCGACCCGGAGACCCAGGTGGTCCTGGCCCGGCTGAAGACCCCGCTGGCCGGTGTCCTGCTCGGTTCCGCGAACGGCACCCTGGACCTCGTACCCCCGCTGAGCTGGCGCGACGACGCTGCCGTCACCGTGGTCATCGCCTCGCACAACTACCCGGGCACCCCCCGCACGGGTGACCCGATCGAGGGTCTCGCGGATGTGGCGGCGAAGGATGCCCCGGACGCGTTCGTCCTGCACGCCGGTACCCGGCAGGAGGGCGACGCGGTCGTCAGCGCCGGAGGGCGCGTGCTCTCCGTCACGGCGACCGGATCGGACCTCTCGACGGCCCGTGAGCGCGCCTACAAGGCCCTCGGCCGGATCCGGCTCGACGGCTCCCAGCACCGTACGGACATCGCCCGCAAGGCTGCCGAGGAGGCCTGAGGCCCGACGGCCCTGCCGTCCCGGTCCCGTCCCGGTCCCCGTCCGTTCCTACGTGCTTCTGTGCCCGGCCACTTCCCCGAGGTGGCCGGGCACAGGTGTGTGCGGCCACCTCGGGGAAGCACCGCCAGGAGTCCCGGCAGAGCGCCACCCGTCACAGCGGACCCTTGTGCACCGGCGCGTCAGCAGCTTTGCCCAAAGCCATTCCATCGGGTGACGACTGGGCTATCCGGATGACGCCCGCCGAGGCCCCAACTAGGGTGCGGCGCAGGCGTTCCGGCACTTGGCCCACCGGCATTGCGATGTCAGTGGTGGGTGCCACAGTGGGGGAGTGACCAACACCGTCGCGGGGGCAGAGGGGGTGACGTCAGGCCGTGTCCGGTACCGGTTCGGTTGAGGAGCTGGGTGCGCATTCAGCGCGCGCCCGTGCCCTGGCTCTGATGCGTATCCGCAGCAGAGCCGTGGCCGTGGCCATCCTGCCCGCGGCTGCGGCCGTCGTGCTGCTCGTCGCCAACGCACAGGGCCACATCGGCGGCGGTACGTGGGACGCGGTGCGCTGGGCGGTGACGGTCTGCGCCGTCGTCGTCCTGCTGCTCGCCGTCGCGGTCGCCGCCGCGGTGGCGCGGGCGCGGCCCGCGGTGAGTCCGACCGTGCCGCTCACCGAGGAGGCGGCCCCCGATCTCTACCGGCTGGTCCGCGACCTGGCCGACCGGCTCGACGTCCCGGCGCCCTCCGCCATAGCCCTGACACCGGACTGCGACAGCTGGCTGGAGGACCGTACGCACCCCGCCGCCCAGCAGGGGGTCACGGACCTGGCCAAGGGGCTGTCCCGTGACCGGCGCGGCCGACGGGTGCCCGCCGCTCCCGTGCTGGTGATCGGCTCGCCCTTCCTGTGGTGGATGCGGGTCGCCGAGCTGCGGGCGGTGCTGGCTCCGGTCGTCGCGGGGACCGGTCCGTCCGCGCACCCCGACATAGCCGCTGCCCGCCGTTTCGTACGCGGACTCGATGCCGCGGTCGCCGATGCCTCCGTTCCCGGCCAGGGGGCCGTGCGCAGGGTGCCGGCCGCCTTCGTCGGCTGGATCGCCAGGCTGCTGCTGCGCGGTTGTCGCGGTCATGCGGCCGAGATGGAGCGCTGCGTCGCCGCCGCCGCTTCGGTGCGCGCCCAGGGGGTGGACTACGGGCTGCGGATCGTCGCCCAGGAGCAGGTCGGCCTCGCCTACGCGGGCTGGGACCGCCTGCTGACCCGGGTCGCGCTGCCCGCCTGGCGGATGGGCCGTTGGCCCTCCCGGCTGGACGCCGGTGTCGTCTCCGCGCTCACCGAGCTCTCCCGGCGCGACCGGCTGGCGGAGGGCTTCACCTCCCGGCTCGGGGAGCGCCCGGCCTGCGATCTTCTGGAGGAGCCGGGTGTGGCCGACGAAGCGGCTTCGCTGCTGGCCGCGCGGCTCTTCCACGGCGGCCCCGCGGAGAGCGGCCCCGACTGGTCCCCGGTCGACTGGCAGCAGTATCCGGAAGAGGTCGTCGACCGGAAGTGGCGTACGGAGGCTGCCCGGCTCCACCGGGTGCTCGACTCCTTGGGCGTGTCCACCAGCGTGTCCGCGGGCGTGCACCGCGCCCCGGCCGCCGAGTCGGCCGGCACCGCGGTGCCGACGCTGGCCCGAGTCATCGACCACCTGGCCGCGCCCGGCGGGAACGCCGAGGAGCTCGCCGCCGGGATCGGTGCCGCCGTGGCCCGCGACGAGGCGGGGGCGGCGCCACCGCCCCGGAGCGGCGGCCCGGTGGACGGTGCGCAGGCCGGAGCGGATCCGGACCCCCTCGACCTCTGGGGCCCCGTGCCGCTCCCGCTCTTCCCGCTCCAGCCGCCGCGTACGGGTGCGGAGCTGCTGGCCGACCACGTCGTGGCGATGGTCTGCTGCGCGGCCGTGGACACGGCGGGGGCGGTGCCCGGCCTCGACTGGCTCGACGGACCGGCGCTGCTGGTCGACGGCGGACGCAGGTCGGACCTGGGTGCTCCCGTCCTCAGCCTCGTGGAGGACGGCGACGCGGAGCCTCTGCGTTCGTGGCTCTCCGGGGTGGGAGTCCGCACCGACAAGCCCGTACGGCTGGTGTGAACGGCGCCTCGTTACGCGAGGTCCCGCGTAACGCCGGTGCAGGTCTGTATACGCGTCGGTCCCCCAGTACACCCATGTGTCTCCTGTGTCCCCCACGTCTCCAACATCCGGAAGGTTCCGTTCCGTTCACGTCAATTCGCGACGAACGGTGACGGAGTGCATGCGTTATGTGATGTGCTGGGGACCGGCGCTGACATCCGGCGCACCAGTGTGGTCCGGGGGATGAGGGAGGGGAGCGACATGGGGGCCGAGCAGATCCGGCGATGGGAATCAGGTGCCCTCGCGCACGCGGTGAGCGACCCCTTCGGGCAGGGCCCGCTGCCGTGGCTGCGCGGCAGCGAGAACTACTTCGACGACACCGGTCAGGTCGTCCCCTGGTACGCCGATCCCGACCTGGGCCGTGGCGGGGCCGGTGGCGGCACGCGGGCGGCCGACGATGTGCACCGTCAGATCAAGGGCTTCGTGTCACCCGGCGCCGCGGCACCCGGCGAGGCGATCGACTTCCACATCACGGTGGACCCGCCCCAGCAGTTCTCCGTCGACATCTACCGCATCGGCCACTACGCGGGCGACGGCGCCGCCAAGATCACCACGAGCCCGCGGCTGTCCGGCATCGTCCAGCCGGCCCCGCTCGCCGCCGACCGCACGGTCTCCTGCCACCACTGGTGGCTCTCCTGGCGTCTGCAGATCCCCAGTTACTGGTCGGTCGGCGCGTACGTCGCGGTCCTCACCACCGCCGACGGCTACCGCTCCCACATCCCCTTCACGGTCCGCGACGACCACCCCGCGGATCTGCTGCTCCTGCTCCCGGACATCACCTGGCAGGCGTACAACCTCTACCCGGAGGACGGCCGCACCGGCGCCAGCCTCTATCACGCCTGGGACGAACAGGGCCGGCTGCTGGGCGAGGAGGACGCCGCCGGCACGATCTCCTTCGACCGCCCCTACGCGGGCGCGGGACTGCCCCTGCACGTCGGCCACGCCTACGACTTCATCCGCTGGGCCGAGCGCTACGGCTACGACCTCGCGTACGCCGACGCCCGCGATCTGCACGCCGGCCGTGTCGACCCCAGCCGCTACCGCGGCCTGGTCTTCCCCGGCCACGACGAGTACTGGTCGGTGCCCATGCGCCGCACCGCCGAGCGTGCCCGCGACACCGGCACCTCGCTCGTCTTCCTCTCCGCGAACACCATGTACTGGCAGGTCGGTCTCTCCCCGTCCCCGTCGGGCGTTCCCGACCGCCTCCTGACCTGCCGCAAGCGCAGCGGGCCGGGCAAGTCCGCGCTGTGGCGCGAGGTCGACCGCGCCGAACAGCAGCTGCTCGGCATCCAGTACGCGGGCCGCGTACCCGAAGCCCACCCGCTGGTCGTCCGCAACGCCGAGCACTGGCTCTGGGAGGCCACCGGAGCGGCCGAGGGCGACGAGATCGACGGGCTGGTCGCCGGCGAGGCCGACCGCTACTTCCCGCGTACGTCGCTGCCGGAGCACGAGAGCCGCATCCTGCTCGCGCACTCCCCCTACCGGGACGGCGACGGGGCCACGCGGCATCAGGAGACGTCGCTGTACCGGGCCCCGTCCGGCGCGCTCGTCTTCGCGTCGGGCACCTTCGCCTGGTCACCGGCGCTGGACCGCCCGGGCCATGTGGACACCCGTATCCAGCGGGCCACGGCCAACCTGCTCGACCGGATCTGCAAGCGCGACTGAGCGGGTCTCCGGCCCGCGCCCACGACCGAGGCGGACCCGTGGCGTCGTGGCCCGTTCGCATGCGGGACAATCGGAGCGACTCCTGGATCAACCTACGCGGAGGCAGCGTGTCCGGTTTCGTAGAAAAGCCCGAGCCCGTGCAGGTGCCGGGGCTCACCCACCTGCACACCGGCAAGGTGCGCGACCTGTACCGGAACGAGGCGGGCGACCTCGTCATGGTCGCCAGCGACCGTATGTCCGCGTACGACTGGGTCCTGCCCACCGAGATCCCGGACAAGGGTCGGGTGCTCACCCAGCTGTCGCTGTGGTGGTTCGACCAGTTCGCCGACCTCGTGCCGAATCACGTCCTGTCCGCGGAGCTCCCCGCCGGAGCTCCCGCCGACTGGGCCGGCCGCACGCTGATCTGCAGGTCGCTGCGGATGGTCCCGGTCGAGTGCGTCGCCCGCGGCTATCTGACCGGGTCCGGCCTGGTCGAGTACAACGCGTCGCGTACGGTCTGCGGGCTCGCGCTTCCCGAGGGGCTCGTCGACGGTTCCGAACTCCCGGCGCCGATCTTCACGCCCGCCACCAAGGCCGCGGTCGGGGACCACGACGAGAACGTGTCGTACGAGGAGGTCGTCGGCGAGGTCGGCGCCGAGACGGCGGCCGCGCTGCGGCAGACGACGCTCGCCGTGTACGGCCGTGCACGGGACATCGCGCGTGAGCGCGGCATCATCCTCGCGGACACGAAGTTCGAATTCGGCTTCGCACCCACCGCGGACGGCGGCGAGGAGCTGATCATCGCGGACGAGGTGCTGACCCCGGACTCCTCGCGCTTCTGGCCCGCCGCGACCTGGAAGCCGGGCAAGGCGCAGCCCTCGTACGACAAGCAGTTCGTGCGTGACTGGCTGACCTCGGCGGCGTCCGGCTGGGACCGCCACAGCGAGCAGCCGCCCCCGGCACTGCCGCAGGACATCGTCGACGCGACCCGGGCGAAGTACCTGGACGCGTACGAGCTCCTGACCGGCACCCGCTGGTCGTGACAGCAGAAGGCCCCGGTCACGAGGACCGGGGCCTTCTTGCACGGAGCGAACGACGAGGTTCGAACTCGCGACCTCAACCTTGGCAAGGTTGCGCTCTACCAGCTGAGCTACGTTCGCATGCGCCTTGGCGCGCTGCCAACTATACCCAACCGCGCTCCCGTGCGAGACGCACCGCCGTATGACGGTTCTCGGCACCGACTTTGGACGCCGCAGAGGACAGGTAGTTGCGCACGGTCCCCTGGGACAGCGACGCCCGCTCCGCGATCTCCGCGACCGGCGCACCGTCCGCCGCGAGTTCCAGCACCTCGGCCTCGCGCGCGGTCAGGGGGGAGTCCCCGGCGGAGATGGCGTCGGCGGCCAACTCGGGGTCCACATAGCGGTTTCCCGCGTGCACCGTACGAATGATCTCGGCCAGCCGGCGGGCGCTGACCGTCTTCGGGACGAAGGCGCGGACGCCCGCCGCGAGCGCCCGCTTCAGATGCCCGGGCCGGCCGTGGCTCGTCACGATCATGGTCCGGCAGCCGGGCAGTCCGGTGCGCAGGGATGTGGCGACCTTCACACCGTCAGCGCCCGGCATCTCCAGGTCCAGGACCGCGACGTCCGGCCGGTGCGCCATGGCCATCGCGAGCGCCTCGGGTCCGGTCGCGGCCTCGGCGACCAGGAGGATGTCGTCCTCGAGGGCGAGCAGCGCGGCGAGTGCGCCGCGGATCAGGTGCTCGTCCTCGGCCAGCAGGACCCGGATGGGGGCCGGTCGTTGTCCGGTCATCACGCGGCCACCCCGTCCGGACCGGAGGAGCCTGCGGGGGCGGAGGAGTCCCGGTCGTGGTCCGTGCCCGGAGCGGGCAGGGGCATCCGCGCGGTCAGCCGGAAGCAGCCGTCGCCCGGCACCGGGCCCGCTTCCAGCGTCCCGCCGTGGGCGGCGAGCCGTTCCCGCAGGCCCACCAGGCCGGAGCCGGCCGGCGAACCGCCCGCTGTCCGGGGCGGCCCCGGCCGGGAGCCGATGCCCGTACCGGGCCCGGTCCCGTCCTCGTCCCCTCCCTCACCCCGGACGCCGGCCGGTTCGGGTGCGCCGTCGTTCTGCACCGTCAGCACCACCTCTCCCGGTCGAGGAGGCCGGGGACCGCCGGGCGAACCGCTCGCCCCGGACGGCTCCGTCGTGGCGAGCCGGATGGTGCACCGCCGGGGATCGCCGTGCCGCAGTACGTTCGTCGTCGCCTCCCGTACCACCCACCCCAGCGCGGACTGGAGGTCCTGCGGGAGTGGCATCGGACCGTCGTCGAGCCCATGGATCTCGCAGTCGATGCCCGCGGCCTTCAGCACGCCCAGCGCCCCCTCCAGTTCGATGCGCAGGTCCGCCTCCCGGTAGCCGCGTACGACGTCGCGGACCTCGCGCTGCGACTCCTGCGCGATCCGCTGCACCTCGGCCATCTGCGAGACGGCCTCCGGCCTTCCCCGCTCGGCCAGTTGGACCGCCAGCTCGCTCTTCAGCGCCATCACGGCGAGGTTGCGCCCCATCACATCGTGCATGTCCCGTCCGAACCGGAGCCGTTCCTCCGCGACCGCGAGGCGGGTCCGGAGTTCGTGCGAGGCGTCGAGTTCCCGGACGACGCCGACGAGCCAGGCCGAGAAGACGTAGGTGAGGGCGAGGAACGAACCGGCGGCCGCGACCCCGACGAAGTTCAGCCAGGTCTGCCGCAGGCCCAGCCCCAGCGCGGCCGTGGCGACGGCTGTCGCCGTCGGGGCGCCGAGCACCGCGTACACGCGCGCTCGCGTCGTCCGCAGACCGAGCACCAGGGTCGCCACGCCGAAGGCGGGGATCCCCATCATCAGCAGCCCGAAGTCGTCCTCCTTGGTGATCGCCCCGGTGTCGAGCAGCAGGAGAAGGGCCAGGACGCCCGCACCGGACAGTGCGGCGGTGGCCGCCATCAGCGATACGGGACGCTCCCTGCGGCCCAGCCGCCAGTCGAGGGCCCTGGAGGTGAGGACGGCACAGACCACCGAGTGCGCGAGCAGGAGAAGGAACAGCCACACACCCGCGGGCTGCCGTTCGGCGAACAGTTGCGGAAAGGCGAGCGCACCGGCTTCGGCACCGGCCATCGCGTGGAACGTGAAGCGTGTGTAGAGCTCGACCTTCGCGGTGTCGGTCCTGGCGGACCGCAGCGCCCGCCGTCCGGACAGCCGCGCCCACAGCGGGTCCCCGCCCGATTTCTCCCTGGCCATGGTGCTCCCGTCCCCGTGTGTCGCCGCCCGTGTCCCACTGTCCTGCGGCCGGCTCATCGTCGCGGATCCCAGCGGAACCGGCGCTGCACAGCAAACACCCCGCACACCGTCCAGGCCAGTGCGGTCAGCGCCGCCCCGAGCAGGTCGTAGGCCTCCCCGTCGCCCAGCCAGCCGGCTCGCACGAGCGTCATCACCCCTGTCATCGGGAGCAGTTCGCACAGCGAAGCGGCACGGTCCGGGAGGACCTCCAGCGGTACGAAGAGCCCGGAGCCCAGGATCGACACGAAGAACACCGGCAGCGTGGTGAGCTGGGCGGTCTGCACCGTGCGCGTCAGTGCGGACAGCTCGGCCCGCCCGAGGGCGCCCAGCCGTCCCGTCGTCGTGGTGCTCGTCATGGCGCCGCCACCCTCTCCGCCTGTGCGTGCGTGTTCGCGATATCCAGGAACGCCTCTTCGAGCGAGGCGGAACGGGCATCGAGCCCGTGCAGCGGTACGCCGGACTCCCGGGCCCAGACCAGCAGTTCGTGGAGGGACTCCTGAAGACCGTGGGTGCGGATGTCGATGCGCCGGCCGTCGGCCGCCGCCCGCAGCGTCAGCGGGAGCTGTGCCGCTGTCACCCCTTCGGGGAGCTCGCAGCGGATCCGGGCGGGACGTTCCGCCGTCACCTCGGCGATCGTGCCCGAGGTGACGATCCGCCCCTGGTGCATGATCGCCAGCCGGTCGGCGAGCGCCTCGGCCTCCTCCAGGTGGTGCGTGGTCAGCAGGACGGTCGTGCCGCCGTCCCGCAGCTCCCGCACCAGCCGCCAGGTGTCGCGCCGTCCCTCGGCATCGAGCCCCGTCGTCGGCTCGTCCAGGAAGAGGACCTCCGGGCGCCCGAGCAGGGCCAGTGCCAGGTCGAGACGGCGCCGCTCCCCGCCGGAGAGCTGCTTGACCCGGACGCCGGCCCGGCCACCGAGGCCCACCATGTCGAGGACCTCGCGGGGCGGCCTGGCTCCGCTCGTGCAGCCCGCCCACATCCGCAGGGTCTCGGTGACCGTCAGGTCGGACGGGAAGCCGCCCTCCTGGAGCATCACTCCGGTCCGGGGCCGGACGGCCGCGCGCTCGCCGTACGGATCGTGGCCGAGTACGCGCACGGTGCCGCTGTCCGGGCGGGCCAGTCCCTCCAGCAGCTCGACGGTGGAGGTCTTTCCCGCGCCGTTGGTCCCGAGCAGGGCGAAGAGCTCGCCACGCGCCACGGAGAAGGAGATCCCGCTCACGGCCTCGAAGCCGCCGGCGTAACACCGCCGGACCTCGCGCGCTTCGATGGCCGCGCCGGGGAGGAGAAAGTCGTCGCTGGTCATGGCCCAAGACTTCCGCCGGATCAGGGCGGCGAGCAGTGCGCGCTGTCATCACTGCTCATGACAAACGTCATGGGTCGACAATGGATACGACAAAGGCCCCGATCGATATCGATCGGGGCCTTTGAACAAGAGCGGACGACCAGGTTCGAACTGGCGACCTCAACCTTGGCAAGGTTGCGCTCTACCAACTGAGCTACGTCCGCATTGCTGCCACTCGGCTTTCACCGGTGGAGCGGTCACTACTGTACCTGATCCACAGGAGTGGTCCGGCAAGGCAGTGAAGAGCGGGTGACAGGAATTGCACACTGCGCCTTCCCCCTGGAAGGGGGATGTTCTACTACTGAACTACACCCGCACGCTGCGTGAGGCCCGGCCTTTCGGCCTTGCCCTTCGGCGTGCTCCAGACTCTAGCCGACCTGCAGGGGTGTTGTGCAAGTCGGCTCCCCGGGGTGTTCCGCCGGGGAGCCGAGAAGATCGTTCCGGAACGGGACGTTCCGGAAGTAACTCTCAACTGGCGGCCTGGAACGCCTCGTAGACCTTCTTGGGGATCCGGCCGCGGGCCGGCACCTCCATCCGGTGCGAGCGGGCCCAGGCGCGCACGGCCGCCGGGTCGGGCGCGAGGGATGTGTGGTGGTACGACACCGGGGTCTTGCCATGCTTACTGGCATTTGTCTGCTTTCGGCCGGCCGACATGTACGGGGCCAGCGCCTTCCGCAGTTTTTTTGCGTTGACGGGATTGAGGTCGATCTCGTACGACTTCCCGTCAAGGGCGAAGGTGACCGTTTCCGCCGCTTCTCCCCCGTCGATGTCGTCGGAGAGCGTGACCACTACGCGCTGAGCCACGGATATCGGTCCTTTCCTGCGGCATCGGCGCGTCTGACATGCGCTGATGCCGGGCCTTCCGGCTGCTAGGCGGATGCGGATCGACTGGTGTCGACTGTTCCGGGGCAATGGTGCTTTCCCCCGTAATCATTTGTACAGCGGTGGGAGCGGCATTGTGAAGCCCAGCCAATTACACCAGCGTGTCCACGTGCAATCCGGGTGAAGATTTTTCCCAGGGCTTTCCCTGCATGTTGTCGCGGTCGATATCTCGGCGTGATCCGGGCCAT
Organism: Streptomyces sp. NBC_00887; assembly: GCF_045207585.1. Lineage (NCBI taxonomy): Bacteria > Bacillati > Actinomycetota > Actinomycetes > Kitasatosporales > Streptomycetaceae > Streptomyces > Streptomyces sp. NBC_00887. Next base: position 5,691,783 of record NZ_CP108788.1, on the reverse strand, counting down.
CCGATATCTACCCGCGTAGAATTTCTGGCCAGGTACGCTGAGTGGACCCGCGGGGATCTGGGGAACCCCTCGGAGACACAGCCGCACCACACCACCGGGAGTGCCAGTGGCACGCGTCGTAGTCGACGTCATGCTCAAGCCGGAGATCCTCGACCCGCAGGGACAGGCTGTGCAGCGCGCACTGCCCCGTCTCGGCTTCGAAGGAATCGCGGACGTACGTCAGGGAAAGCGTTTCGAGCTCGAGGTCGAGGGGCCGGTCGACGATGCCGCCCTCGCCCGTATTAACGAGATGGCCGAGACCTTCCTCGCCAACACCGTCATCGAGGACTTCGTCGTCAAGATCGAGGCGGACGAGAAGTCCGAGGAGCCGAAGTGACTGCTCGTATCGGAGTCGTCACTTTCCCCGGCACGCTCGATGACCGGGACAGCCTGCGGGCCGTCCGGATCGCGGGCGCCGAACCCGTTTCGCTCTGGCACCGGGACAAGGACCTCCACCAGGTCGACGCGGTCATCCTGGCGGGCGGATTCAGTTACGGCGACTATCTGCGGGCGGGCGCCATCTCGCGCTTCTCGCCGGTGATGGAGACCGTCATCGAGCAGGCGAAGGCCGGTATGCCGGTCCTCGGCATCTGCAACGGCTTCCAGATCCTGACCGAGGCGCACCTGCTGCCCGGCGCGATGCTGCGCAACAACCACCTCCACTTCATCTGCCGCGACCAGAAGCTGCGGGTGGAGAACGCGGAGACCGCCTGGACCTCGGACTACAGCGCCGGCCAGGAGATCTCCGTACCCCTGAAGAACGTGGACGGCCGGTACACCGCCGACGAGCACACGCTCGACGAGCTGGAGGCCGAGGGTCGCGTCGCGTTCCGCTACGCCGACCTGAACCCGAACGGTTCGCTGCGCGACATCGCCGGCATCACCAACGCCGCGGGCAACGTCGTCGGTCTGATGCCGCACCCGGAGCACGCCGTGGAGCCGCTGATCGGCACCGGCGGCACCGACGGCCTCGGTTTCTTCACCTCGATCATCAAGAAGCTGGTCAACGCATGAGCCTGGACACGGTCAAGCACGCGGCCGAAACCCCGGACGCCGAGCAGCCCTGGAAGGAGCTCGGCCTCAAGGAGGACGAGTACGCCCGGATCCGCGAGATCCTGGGCCGCCGTCCCACCGGCGCCGAGCTCGCCATGTACTCCGTGATGTGGTCCGAGCACTGCTCCTACAAGAGCAGCAAGGTCCACCTCAAGCAGTTCGGCGAGAAGATCCCCGAGAACGACGCGATGCTCGTCGGCATCGGCGAGAACGCCGGTGTGGTCGACGTGGGTCAGGGCTACGCGGTCACCTTCAAGGTCGAGTCGCACAACCACCCCTCGTACATCGAGCCCTACCAGGGCGCTGCCACCGGCGTCGGCGGCATCGTCCGCGACATCCTCGCCATGGGCGCCCGTCCGATCGCGGTCGTCGACCCGCTGCGCTTCGGTGCGGCCGACCACCCCGACACCCGGCGGGTCCTGCCGGGCATCGTCGCGGGCATCGGCGGCTACGGGAACTGTCTGGGCCTGCCGAACATCGGTGGCGAGGTCGTCTTCGACGCCTGCTACCAGGGCAACCCCCTCGTCAACGCCGGCTGCATCGGCGTGATGAAGCACGAGGACATCCACCTGGCCCAGGCCTCCGGCCCCGGCAACAAGGTGATCCTGTACGGCGCCCGCACCGGCGGCGACGGCATCGGCGGCGTCTCCGTGCTGGCCTCGGAGACCTTCGACGACACCAAGCCCACCAAGCGCCCCGCCGTCCAGGTCGGCGACCCGTTCCAGGAGAAGCTCCTCATCGAGTGCACCCTGGAGATCTTCAAGGAGAAGCTCGTCGCGGGCATCCAGGACCTCGGCGGCGCCGGGCTCTCCTGCGCCACGAGCGAGCTGGCCTCCGCGGGCTCCGGCGGTATGCGCGTCGAGCTGGACACCGTGCCGCTGCGCGACTCCTCCCTCTCGCCCGAGGAAATCCTCATGAGCGAGTCGCAGGAGCGCATGTGCGCGATCGTCGAGCCGCAGCACGTGGACCGCTTCATGGAGATCTGCGAGAAGTGGGACGTCATCGCCACCGTCATCGGTGAGGTGACCGAGGGCTCGCAGCTGGAGATCTTCTGGCACGGCGAGCAGATCGTGGACGTACCGCCGCGGTCCGTGGCCCACGAGGGCCCGACGTACCACCGGCCGTTCGCCCGCCCCTCCTGGCAGGACGCGCTGCAGGCGGACGACGCCGGCAAGCTGGCCCGTCCGGGAGACGGCGCGGAGCTGCGCGAGCAGGTCCTCAAGCTGGTCGGCTCCCCGAACCAGGCCTCCAAGTCCTGGATCACCGACCAGTACGACCGCTTCGTGCAGGGCAACACCGTGCTCGCGATGCCCGAGGACGCCGGCATGGTCCGGATCGACGAGGAGTCGAACCTGGGTGTGGCCATGGCGACCGACGGCAACGGCCGGTACGCGAAGCTCGACCCCTACACGGGCGCACAGCTCGCGCTGGCGGAGTCGTACCGCAACGTCGCCGCGTCCGGTGCCAAGCCGCTCGCCATCTCGGACTGCCTGAACTTCGGCTCCCCCGAGGACCCGGACGTCATGTGGCAGTTCGCCGAGGCCACCCGTGGTCTCGCGGACGGCTGCCTGGAGCTCGGCACCCCGGTCACCGGCGGCAACGTGTCGCTGTACAACCAGACCGGTGAGACGGCGATCCACCCGACGCCGGTCGTGGCCGTGCTCGGTGTGATCGACGACGTCACCCGGCGCACGCCGGTCGCCTTCGCAGAAGAGGGCCAGCTGCTCTACCTGCTGGGCGACACGACCGAGGAGTTCGGCGGCTCGGCCTGGTCCGAGGTCATCCACCAGCACCTCGGCGGCATGCCGCCCAAGGTCGACCTGGGCCGCGAGAAGCTGCTCGGCGAGATCCTGATCTCGGCCTCCCGCGACGGCATGATCGACGCGGCGCACGACCTCTCCGACGGCGGCCTGATCCAGGCGGTCACCGAGTCCTGCCTGCGCGGAGGGAAGGGTGCCCGGCTGGTCGTGCCGGACGGTCTGGACGCGTTCACCTTCCTGTTCTCGGAGTCGGCGGGGCGCGCGATCGTCTCGATTCCGCGCAGCGAGGAGCTCCGCTTCAACGACATGTGCGGTGCTCGGGGTCTGCCCGTGGCCCGGATCGGTGTCGTGGACGGCGACGAGATCGAGATCCAGGGCGAGTTCAGCATTCCGCTGAGCGAGCTGCGTACGGCGCACGAGGGGACCCTGGAGGGTCTGTTCGCCTGAGTTCCGCCTGTACCGAAGCCCCCGTCCGGGTCGACCGGACGGGGGCTTCGGTGTTCCTGCCCGAGACCCGTTGATGACTATTACGTAATTACGTAAGGTGTGTGCTGTGGAGCTTGAGGAGCGTGTCGCCGAGCTGGAGCGCCGACTGACGGTGCTGGAGGGCGCTGCGGACGGCGGCGGGTCGCCGAGTCTGGGCGACGGCGACTTCTGGGCGCTGGACGGGCTGAAGGACCAGCTCGGCCGGCTCGGGGACGCCGCCGCCGCCGGCGGGGTGCTGTTCACGGGCGCGGTACGGCTGCCGGCCGGTGAGCGGTACGAGTGGCAGTACGGCGCACTCACCGCAGGGCTCCTCGGTTCGGACGAGGACCGCCCCGACTGGGCGGAAGCCGCCGAACCGCTGGCCGCGCTCGGCCATCCGGTACGACTGCGGCTGCTCCGGGAGATCCTCGGCGGCCGGCGTACCGCTGCCGAGCTGGCCGAGCTGGCCGAGACAGGCACGACCGGTCAGATCTACCACCACCTGCGCCTGCTGACCGGCGCGGGCTGGCTGCACACGACGGGGCGCGGGCGCTACGAGGTACCGGCGGCCCGGGTGGTGCCGCTGCTGGTGGTCCTGACGGCCGCCCGGCCCTGACCGGCGCCGGACCACACCTGATGAGGGGAAGCGTCATGCCCGTGCGCAAAGCAGTGATGATCCTCTACCGCTGCTGCTGGATCGTCTTCCTCGCCCTGGTGCTCGTGAGCGTCCTCGCGGATCCGCTCGTCCCCTACGGGCTGACGTTCGTGCCCGCGGGCATGGCGGTCGTCATCGGTCTGACCGTGGGCCGTCGCAGCCCAGCGCAGCTGGCGAAGGCGGGCCCGCCGGTGGAGGTCGGTCCGCCGGTGACGGGCCGGTGGACCGCGCTCAACAGTCCGGCGGACAAGGTGCCCAGCCACGGTACGCACGGCTACGGACAGACGTACGCGATCGACATCGTGGCCGACCCGGAGGGTGAAGGCGTCCCCGTACGCCCGCCGTTCCGGTGGCTGTGGCCCGTCGTCCGCCGCAACCAGGACTTCCCCGCGTTCGGCGCCCCGGTCCTCGCGGTGGCGGACGGCACCGTGGTGCACGCGAGCGACGGGCAGCGCGACCACCTCAGCCGGAACTCCGGCCCGGCGCTCGCCTATCTGATGCTGGTCGAGGCGTCCGTCCGCGACATGGCCGGCGCGGGCAGGATCGTCGGCAACCACATCGTGCTCGACGTCGGCGACGGTACGTACGCCGTGTACGCCCATCTACGGCGCGGCTCGCTCCAGGTGAGGGCGGGGGACACCGTACGGGTGGGACAGCAGCTCGCCCTGTGCGGGAATTCGGGCAACTCGACCGAACCGCATGTGCACTTCCAGCTGATGGACCACCCGGACCTCGATGTGGGCCGCGGGGTTCCCTTCACCTGGCGGGGCCTCGGCATCCCGGCGAACGGCGAGGCGTTCGTCGCGGACGAGGCTGTCAGCAGCGGCTGATAGCTTGGCGATCGTTACACGTTGTGATGTACGGGGGGACGACGGTGGACGAGCGGGGAAGTGCGCAACAGGGCGGTGCTGCAAGGGAATGGCCCGACCGCGGGCCCTGGGGGAACGCCTCCAACAAGCTGCTGTGCGTGCTCGCCGTGGCCGGCATCGGCCTCAGTGTCTGGGCCTTCGCCCTGGAGCTGATCGACCTCCGCGACCGGTCCGAGAGCCGTGAACGCATCACAGCGGCGTGCGGCGGTCTCATCGATCCCGACCCCGTCCTCGGGCTCAACGGCGGCGTCAACCGGGTCGAGCTCTCCGACGAACACGAGGCCGACACCGACGAGCGGTCCAGCGGCTGTCTCGTCTACCGGGTCGGCGATCCGGGGACGACGTACGGGCACTTCTCGCTGGCCCTCGTCCGGCATGCGGCGGACCCGGACGCCGAGGAGTCCGAGGAGGACGAGACCGAGATCGACGAAGAGTCCGACCGGCCCTTCCGCTCCCGGTACACGGCCGACGAGCCGGCCCTCGTGGTGCGCCACGCGCTCCCTCACCCGCTCGGAGACGGGCGCCTGGGCGACTACGACGAGTACAAGGTGACGGCCCGGGCGTTGTGCGCGAAGGGGGGCGCGGTCTCCTCCATGGAGGCGACCGCCGTCGCCCGGTACGACGAGCCCGTCACGTCCGAGGACCGCCGCACGCTCGCCGGCCTGGCGCGTCAGGCGGCGGTCCGGGCTGCCGGGCGGACGGGGTGCACGGCGGAACTCCCCGAGCTTCCCGCGACACTGGCCGAGCCGAAGCTGGAGCTCGGCGCCCCGGCGAGCACGGGCGGCACCTGCGCCTGGTACCGGCGCTTCCTGACCGCGGAGGGCCGCGAGCAGCTCCCCGACCGGTCGCTGGCCGCCCCTGCGGGCAGGGCCGGCGACCATGACGCCTGCGTGCTGGCGGTCGGGGAGAAGGAGACCCGGAGGATCTACCCCGGTTACGCGAAGACCGCGGACGACCCGCAGAAGCTGGAGGACGTACTGAAGTACTCCCCCTGGTGGGTGAAGACCGAGACGTACGTCGGAGACGGGACGCGAGGGCTTCTGAGCAACGAGACTCTCAGGCCGGCCGAGCTTGCCCCGGGCACCGCGGGCACCGACTCCAGCGGCGTCTGGTGGGCGTCCTCCGTCTGCGGAGGCCGGCCCGCCGTGCACGTGATGTGGGTGGCCTACCCGTACGACCGAATAGTCGCCGACCGGCTGGAAGCACTGTTCCGGGCATACGTCGACGAAGCGACCGAACGCCGCGGCTGCACCGGCGTCACCTTCCCCGAGAAGGCCGACTTCGCCCGGAGTTGATCCGAGAACGACCAGCGGTCGTTGTCACAGGCGCCGGTTAGTCTCGCTCCCATGCCACCGGCCAAGAAGCGCATGCGCGCGTACGACTACTCCAGGACCCTGACCGCGGTCCTGGCCCAGTTCGGCCACGTGCGGGAAGCCGTTCGCGGTCTCGCGCCCGAACAGCTGGCCCTGCCGGCCCGATTGGGCGAGTGGACCGTACGGGACTTGGCCGCGCACATGACGATGGCCCTCGGACGGGTCAGCGACAGCCTGGAGCTGCCCGAACCGGCCGGCGGACCGAAGCCCGGACTCACCCTGCTGGAGTGGCCGCTCTCCACGGCCGGGCGCGCCGGGGCGATCGCCGACGCCACCCGGGCACTGGCCGAGGAATGGCCCGACCTCGACGCGCTGTACGAACTGACCGCCACCAGGTTCGGGGAGCTGGTGCCCGCCGCGGTGCCCGAGCGGCTGGTGACGACCCGGGCGGGCACCATGCGGCTGGGCGACTTCCTGGTCACCCGTACCGTCGAGCTCGTCGTGCACACGGACGACCTCCACCGGGCGACCGGCCTCGACATCCCGTACGACCGTCAGGCGCTCGCCGCGTGCACGCGGCTGCTCGCCGACGCACTCGCCGACAAGGCGCCCGGCGGGTCCGTCGAGGTGCGCGTCCCGCCGTTCGCGGTCGTCCAGTGCATCGGTGGCCCCAAGCACACCCGTGGTACCCCGCCCAATGTCGTGGAGACGGATCCGCTCACCTGGATCCGGCTCGCCACCGGCCGTACCCAGTGGGCGCGGGCGCTCCACGATGCGCAGGTCGGGGCCAGTGGTGAGCGGGCCGATCTGGCCCATCTGCTCCCACTGATGGGCTGAGGGGAACCGGATCGGCTACGCGATCCGTCCCATGGCCATGCACAAACAACGTATGGCTGTCAGCGTCCTGGCCGTCCTCACCCTTGCCGCCTGCGGTACGGAGTCGGGCTCCGGAGCAGGATCCGGAGACGGCAGCGGAACCGTACGGACCGAACTGCCCGTCACCGGTGTCCACTGGAGCGTGTCCTCCCTCACCGTCGGCGGGAAGAAGACCGCTGCTCCAGCGGGTGCCCACGTCGAGATCGACTCCCAGGGCAGGGCGAGCGGCAATCTGGGCTGCAACCGCTTCACCGCGGACGTCCGCATCGACGGCGACACGGTCACCGTCGGGGAGGGCACCACCACCGAGATGGGCTGCGAGGAGGATCTCCAGAAGTTCGAGAAGGCGATGGGCCGCACCTTCAGCGGCAAGCTCAAGGCGGCAGTCACGGGCCGGGGCGCCGACAGGGCCCTGACCTTGACCACGGCCGAGGGCGACTCCATCGCCCTCACCGCGCAGCCCTCGGCCCCGCTGACCGGAACCGCCTGGAAGGTCACCGGGCTGGTATCCGGGAGCACCGCCACCTCCTTGCCCGCGGGTACGGAGGGCAGGGCACACCTCACCTTCGGCAAGGACGGCTCCGTGGAAGGCAGCCTCGGCTGCAACTCCTTCCACGGCAGGGCGAAGGTCACCGGTTCCTCGATCACCTTCGGCCCGCTCTCCTCCACGCGGAAGATGTGCCCGGGGCCCGAGATGGAGCTGGAGCGCACGCTGCTCGGTGTCCTCAAGGGGAAGACGACGTACACGATCGGGCACCGCACCTTGTCCCTCACCGCGGAGAACGGCAAGGGACTCGGCGCGTCGGCCCCGGCGGCCAAGGGCTGATCCCGAGCGAACCGCGGGATCAGGAACCCGTCGGATACGGGAGCAGACCGGCGTTCGTCCTCTCCCACGACGCCCGCAGTTCGGCCAGCAGCTCCGGCTCGGCCGCCGCCCGGTTCGCCTGTTCCCGCTGGTCGTCGGCCAGCTCGAACAGCTGGTCGGTGCCGGCCTTCCCCCGGTAGTACTTCCAGTCACCGCGGCGCAGCGCCCGCTCCCCGCGCACCCGCCAGAACAGGTCGCGCTCCTTCGGTTCCTCGTCGCGCAGCAGGTACCCGGCGAGGCTGATGCCGTCCAGCGGATAGGCGGGGTCAGGCCGGGCGCCGCCCAGCTCCAGGAGCGTCGCGGTCCAGTCGGGCGAGAACACGGGCAGGTCGCTGACCTGGTGAGCGTCGATCCGGGCGGGCCAGCGCAGCACCGCGGGGACACGGATGCCGCCCTCCTGGAGCGAGCTCTTGTTGCCGGACAGCGGCCAGTTGTAGGAGAAGCGCTCGCCGCCGTTGTCACTGGCGAAGAAGACCAGGGTGTCCTCCTCCTGGCCGGACCGCTTCAGGGCCTTCAGCACCTCGCCGACGGAGCGGTCCAGGTCCTCGACCATCTCGGTGTACTTCTGGACCGAGCCGCCGTCGGCGTTCCACAGCGCGCTGGTGTCGCCCGCCTTGATGCGCCGGACGATCTCGGCGCTCTCCTCGGTGTCGCCGTCCGCGATCCACGGCCAGTGCGGAGTGGTGAAGTTCAGGTTGAGGAGCCAGGGCGCGTCGTGGTCCCGCTGGACGTACTCGCTCGCGCGCTCCGTCAGGATCCGGGTGTAGTAGCGCAGGTCCTTGTACTCGGCGTCGCCCTCGTACAGGTCGTACTCACCGCCGAGCCCGAGCTTGGAGTAGTACTCGAGCGCCCCGCCGAAATTGCCGAAGAACTCGTCCCAGCCGGACCTGGTCGGGCTGTAGTCGGGCAGATAGCCGCAGTGCCACTTGCCGATCAGCGCGGTGGAGTAGCCGGCGCCGCGCAGCAGCGAGGCGAGCGTCGGGTGCGTCGGTTCGAGGCCCACGGACCTGTCCGCGATGGGCTCGGCGAGTCCGCCCTTCGTACGTCCCGGATAGCGCCCCGTGTAGAGGCTGAACCGGGTGGGGGAGCAGGTGGCGGACCCCGCGTACGCGTCCGTGAACCGGACCCCCTGGCGGCCGAGCCTGTCCAGGTGGGGAGTCCGGATGTGCGGGGCCCCGTACGAGGAGAGGTCCGCCCAGCCGAGGTCGTCCCCGAGGATGAACAGGATGTTGGGCCGCCGCGAGTGCTTGCCGCGGGCGGCACGGAACGGCTGCTCCCGCACCGCGTCGCCGGAAGCCGGCCCGGAAGCCGCCGCGGCCGGTGAGGCGGCCTGCACCCCGACGGCCGCGGTGGCGGCGGTAGCGCCCACCGCGGTGGTGAAGGCGCGACGGCTCAGTGGTGAGGCGGATCGCCGAAGGGAACTGGTATTCGAATCGCGAGGGGGCATGAAGTCTCCAGGGCGGGCCCCGGGCGCCGGTCGGGACAGGACGCACGAGGTGGACGAACGCGACGGGGGTCCCGTCAGGGGCGGGGGCGTGCGGGAACGCACCCGGCCATGAGCGGGCAGAAAGGGAGAAGCGGGAGGAGGAGCGGGCTCGGCTCATGCGCCCCGGAAGTACGGGGCCGGGGCGCGAGGCCCGGAAGTGCGGCAGGCTCAGGCGCAGCGACAGATGGCGCTCGCGACACGTCCCAGATCGACGTGGCGGCGCTCTACAAGCGGGACCGAAAGATCACCGGAGGGCTGCATGAGGCAGGAGCCTGCCAACGGGCCATGAGCCTGTCAACGCCGGTCTCGTACTGCGGACGCCGGTCTCGCACTGCGAACAGGAGGGGCCACGTGCCGCCCGGGCCGGCACGTGGACTCCCGGAAGGGACCCTCGCCGTCGCCCGCGCCGCCGCGCGGACCTCGGGACGTCGTCCCCGCCGCAGCCCGGGCACGTCACGTGGCATCGGGAAGGCCCCCTGGCCCTCGTGCGGATCCGCTCCAGGCTCTTCGGATCGCCCCGCGGGCCCCTCGACCGCGGCCCCCGAGTGTGAGGCTCACCACGAAACGAGTGGGCGGCCGATGCCCGTCCGGCACCGGGGCCCGGCTCACCGAGTGCCACGACAGGGCCGTGCGCCGCCCTCTCGACGGCCCGCCCGAACCGGCCGGTAACCAGCCGCTCATCCGGGCGCCGACTGCCCCCCGCCCACGGAGAGGCTCTCCGGCGTACCGGCCGTGATCACTCCGTGTGATCACTGGGTGTCACCCGGAACGGCCCGTCGGAACCCGTTCCCGCCACGTCCGCGGTGCTCCCGCAGGCCGTGTGCGGCGCTTCCCCAATTCGGACCGGTGGTCGATCTCGCCTACACTCGGTGCCGTGCCTCGTGGTGATGGACGACTCAACCACGACCTGCTCCCCGGAGAGAAAGGCCCCCAGGACGCTTGCGGCGTCTTCGGTGTCTGGGCTCCGGGCGAAGAGGTCGCCAAGCTCACCTATTTCGGACTGTATGCCCTGCAGCACCGTGGACAGGAGTCCGCGGGCATCGCAGTGAGCAACGGGTCCCAGATCCTGGTCTTCAAGGACATGGGACTGGTCTCGCAGGTCTTCGACGAAACGTCTCTGGGTTCCCTCCAGGGCCATATCGCGGTCGGTCATGCCCGCTACTCCACCACCGGTGCCTCGGTGTGGGAGAACGCGCAGCCGACGTTCCGTGCCACCGCGCACGGCTCGATCGCCCTGGGTCACAACGGCAACCTGGTCAATACGGCCCAGCTCGCCGAGATGGTCGCCGACCTTCCCCGCAAGGACGGCCGTGCCACCCAGGTGGCAGCGACCAACGACACCGACCTGGTGACCGCGCTGCTCGCCGGCCAGACGGATGAGGACGGCAAGCCGCTCACCATCGAGGAGGCCGCCGCAAAGGTGCTCCCCGAGGTCAAGGGCGCCTTCTCGCTCGTCTTCATGGACGAGCACACCCTCTACGCAGCCCGTGACCCGCAGGGCATCCGCCCTCTGGTGCTCGGTCGCCTGGAGCGTGGCTGGGTGGTGGCCTCCGAGTCCGCCGCCCTCGACATCTGCGGTGCCAGCTTCGTTCGCGAGATCGAGCCGGGCGAACTCGTCGCCATCGACGAGAACGGCCTGCGCACCTCGCGCTTCGCAGAAGCGAAGCCCAAGGGCTGCGTCTTCGAGTACGTGTACCTGGCCCGCCCCGACACCGACATCGCCGGGCGCAACGTCTACCTCTCCCGGGTCGAGATGGGCCGGAGGCTGGCGGCCGAGGCTCCTGTCGAGGCCGATCTGGTCATAGCGACGCCGGAGTCGGGCACTCCCGCGGCCATCGGCTACGCCGAGGCGAGCGGAATTCCCTTCGGTGCCGGACTGGTCAAGAACGCCTACGTCGGCCGGACCTTCATCCAGCCGTCCCAGACCATTCGCCAGCTGGGTATCCGCCTCAAGCTGAATCCGCTCAAGGAAGTCATCAAGGGCAAGCGCCTGGTGGTCGTCGACGACTCGATCGTCCGCGGCAACACCCAGCGCGCTCTGGTCCGGATGCTCCGTGAGGCGGGCGCCGCCGAGATCCACATCCGGATCTCCTCCCCGCCCGTGAAGTGGCCCTGCTTCTTCGGCATCGACTTCGCGACCCGCGCCGAACTGATCGCCAACGGCATGTCCGTCGACGAGATCGCCACCTCGATGGGTGCCGACTCGCTCTCGTACATCTCGCTCGACGCGATGATCGAGGCGACGACGATCGACAAGCCGAACCTGTGCCGCGCCTGCTTCGACGGTGAATACCCGATGGAGCTCCCGGACCCGGAGCTGCTCGGCAAGCAGCTGCTGGAGACCGAGCTGGCGGCCGGCCCCGCCGCGACCGCGGCGGCCGACGCGCTGCGTCGTCCGTGATCCGGACCGACCGGCTCCCTCCCCACCAGCCCCGTATTCCCACACGAAAGATCCCAGGCAATGTCTGAGACAACAGGTGCTTCCTACGCGGCGGCGGGCGTCGACATCGAAGCCGGTGACCGCGCCGTCGAGCTGATGAAGGAGTGGGTGAAGAAGACGAAGCGCCCCGAGGTCCTGGGGGGCATCGGCGGATTCGCCGGCCTCTTCGACGCCTCGGCACTCAAGCGCTACGAGCGCCCGCTGCTCGCGTCCGCCACCGACGGCGTGGGCACGAAGGTCGATCTGGCCCGGCAGATGGGCGTGTACGACACGATCGGCCACGACCTCGTCGGCATGGTCGTGGACGACCTGGTCGTCTGTGGTGCCGAACCGCTCTTCATGACCGACTACATCTGTGTCGGCAAGGTGCACCCCGAGCGTGTCGCGGCCATCGTGAAGGGCATCGCCGAAGGCTGCGTCCTGGCAGGCTGCGCGCTGATCGGCGGCGAGACCGCGGAGCACCCGGGTCTGCTCGGCCCCGACGACTTCGATGTCGCGGGCGCGGGCACGGGTGTGGTGGAGGCCGACCGGCTGCTGGGCCCGGACCGTATCCGTAAGGGTGACGCCGTGATCGCGATGGCGTCGTCGGGTCTTCACTCCAACGGGTACTCGCTCGTGCGCCACGTGGTCTTCGACCGGGCCGGCTGGGCCCTGGACCGGGAGATCGAGGAGTTCGGCCGGACGCTCGGCGAGGAGCTCCTGGAGCCCACCAGGATCTACTCCCTGGACTGTCTGGCGCTGACCCGTACGACCGAGGTGCACGGCTTCAGCCACGTCACCGGCGGCGGCCTGGCCAACAACCTGGCCCGGGTCGTCCCGGACTCGCTGCACGCCACGGTCGACCGTTCGACGTGGACGCCCGGCGCCGTCTTCGACGTGGTCGGCAAGGCCGGACAGGTCGAACAGCTGGAGCTCGAGAAGACGCTCAACATGGGTGTCGGCATGATCGCGATCGTTCCCGCCGACTCGGTGGACGCCGCGCTCACGACCCTGGCCGACCGGGGTGTCGACTCCTGGGTCGCGGGTGAGATCACCGACCGCGGCGCGTACACCTCGGGCGCCGAACTGACCGGCAGCTACGCACGGTAGAACGCCACGAACGCCGGTCCGGCACACTCCGGACCGGCGTGAGGCGGGGCCGGCCCCACCCGTCCGCACCGGGACAGCACAGAACCCGGTCCGGGCAGGCCCGGACCGGGTTGATGTGTCAGCGCGAGGTCAAGCGCCGCGGCGCTGTGACGACGGACCGGACTGGTCGTCCTCGTCCGCGTCCTCGTCGTCGTTGTACTGATCCGCGTACTGTGCGTACGGGTCATCTTCCTCGTCGTCGTCCTCGAACGGCTCAGCGTTCGGTGGCTGACTCGAAGGTGATGCGCCCAGCTCATTGGCCAGACGCGACAGGTCAGTCCCGCCGCTGCTGTACTTCAGCTGACGGGCGACCTTGGTCTGCTTGGCCTTTGCCCGGCCGCGCCCCATGGCTCGACCCCCTCGGTGACGGGGCTCGACGGCCCCAGAGTCTTGACACGCGTTCATGTTTCAGGACGGACTCTCGGCTGAGAGACCGCGCCCGTGGCTTTAACCGTACCTGCTTCCTCGGCCATACGGTACGCCGCCCGCATCACGTGCCTCGGTACAGGACCACCGAGGAGCCCGTCCTCGCTGGTCAACCGCGATTTTAACCTCTTGCGGACGGCCGACCCGCCGACCGGCGTGAGCCTTGTCTCCCCGTCCGGCGTACCGGCAGGGCACCGGGCAGCCACCGGCCCGTCACCGGCACTGCACAGGCCGATGACGGGCCGATGGCCGTCGGGTGAATCGGGCGAAGCGTCAGCGGCGACGGGCCTCGGCCATGCGCTGCTCGGCGATCCTGTCGGCCGCGGCGGCCGGCGGAATCCCGTCCTCCTTCGCACGTGCGAATATGGCCAGCGTGGTGTCGAAGATCTTTGAAGCCTTCGCCTTGCACCGGTCGAAGTCGAAACCGTGGAGCTCATCGGCGACCTGGATCACGCCACCGGCGTTCACCACGTAGTCGGGTGCGTACAGGATCGCGCGGTCGGCGAGGTCCTTCTCGACACCCGGGTGCGCGAGCTGGTTGTTGGCCGCGCCGCACACCACCTTGGCGGTGAGGACGGGCACGGTGTCGTCGTTCAGCGCTCCGCCGAGTGCGCACGGGGCGTAGATGTCGAGTCCCTCGGTACGGATCAGCGCGGCGGTGTCCGCGGCCACGGAGACCTCGGGGTGCAGGTCGGTGATCCGGCGTACCGACTCCTCGCGTACATCCGTGATGACGACCTGGGCGCCGTCGCTGAGCAGGTGCTCGACCAGGTGGTGACCCACCTTGCCGACGCCCGCGACGCCCACCTTGCGGCCGCGCAGCGTGGGGTCGCCCCACAGGTGCTGGGCGGAGGCGCGCATGCCCTGGAAGACACCGAACGCGGTGAGGACGGAGGAGTCCCCGGCGCCGCCGTTCTCGGGGGAGCGGCCGGTGGTCCAGCGGCACTCCCGGGCGACGACGTCCATGTCGGCGACGTACGTGCCGACATCACAGGCGGTCACGTAGCGCCCGCCGAGCGAGGCCACGAAACGGCCGTAGGCCAGGAGCAGTTCCTCGGACTTGACGGTCTCCGGGTCGCCGATGATGACGGCCTTGCCGCCACCGTGGTCCAGGCCGGCCATGGCGTTCTTGTACGACATGCCGCGCGACAGGTTCAGCGCATCCGCGACGGCCTCCTCCTCGGAGGCGTACGGATAGAAGCGGGTGCCGCCGAGGGCGGGACCCAGGGCGGTGGAGTGGAGGGCGATGACGGCCTTGAGGCCGCTGTCACGGTCCTGGCAGATCACGACTTGTTCGTGGCCTCCCTGATCCGAGTGGAACAGGGTGTGCAGGACGCCGTCGGTCAGATTGGTCACTGTGGTGACTCCCAAGTACGAAGCGGCGGAAGACCCTCCTGAAGGTGGGGAGGGCCCCAGTCGGACCGGCCGTGCCGGTCCGACTGGGCAAGAGCGTAAGTCCTCGGGACACGCAGATCTGTTCCAGTGCCGAGGATCACCCCCTGGCGGAGTACCGGCGTGACACGATTTGCTGCATGTCGGTGGTGTCTTCAGTGCTCGTCCCTTACACGTCCTACCTGCGGGTGTACGAGCCGCTCGCCGCCTTCCGGGAGCCCGAACGCAGTCACTGGGCGCGCTACGCGCAGCGTTCCGTGCTCCCCACGGCGCAGGACGAACTGCGTCGCTCGCTGGCGGGCTTGGTGTCCACCCCGCCGGTGGGGGTGCCCGTGCACGAGAGCGGGGACGCCTTCGTGGCGGAGCTGGACGGGGCGGTCTGCGTCTGTCCGTGGCGGACCCGGATGCGGGGCTGGCTGGCGCTGGAGGAGCTCGGGGGGCTGTTTCCCGCCACGGTGCTGGACGCGGTGCTTCCCCCGGTGGTGCGGGGGCAGGCGATCGCGGACTACGAGCGGTGGGCGGAGCGGAACCCGGACGCCCGTCCCTGGATCCGGACGACGGTGTGGCACGTCCCGGTGCGCTGGTTCGTCCTGTTCGACGACGAGGAGCGCGAGTACGTCGAGGCGGACGCCGACGGTGCCCAGCCCCTGCTGCGCTACCGCACGCCGATGGTGCAGGCGCGGCGTCGGCTGGCGCGGGCGCTCAGGACGCTGCGCGAGACGGTCGACGAAGGGCCGCTGACCGAGGGCCTGGTGGATGTGGGCCGCTGGCTCGAGGAGTTCCATCCGCGCGCCCTGGTGGAACTGGACTACGGAGGCCTGGTGCACGCGCTGCCCCGTGAGCAGCTCGCCGCCGACCGGTCGGCGGCGGATGTGGCCGAGGGCATCGCGGCGCTGAAGGCCGGCGACAGCGACGCGGCCGGTGTCGCGTACGGACGTCTCGCCGAGCGGTGGCGGGCGGTCCGCGACCGGCAGTCCGCCAACTGACGACTCCGAAGTTGTGTGAAATCCCGCGAACTGTCGCATAGCGGTGTGATCGGAAGGGAAGAGACATCCCGTGAGGTGTCCGGCATAGGCGGATGCCGAGGGTGCCGGGCGGAGGTGAACGGGGATGCCCTGACGGGAACTGACGAGCCGTGAACCCGCAGCCTGTGTGACGCGTGTGACACACGAGGTGGGAGGCCGCTCCGGAGGCCCAGGACCTACGTCCCGAACCGGGCCTTTGCCTCAAGGGTGACGGACGGCACTTACGGGGCCCTTGCGCCCTTCCCTACTCCTCATGCCAAAATAGGACAAGGAGTCCGGGGAGGACTCTGTTCGCCCAACTTTGGGCGAAATACTTGGCATTACATGCTCATGGGGGGTCTGACGACTTCTGATGACTCCTGGTCGCCCTGTGACTGATCGTTACTGGGGCGTGACTGTCCGCTATGGCATGGTCCATCGGCTTCCGTCGCTGATGAACACCTGGGAGGGCAATTCCATCGGTTTGGCCGACGTGGCTGGACGGATGGTGTAGTTGTAGTGCCGAGGACAAGCCGTTCGTCCTATAACCGACTCGGCCCGCGTCCGCCATTTCGGGCAACGCGGGTCAAGGTGCAGAATTTAGAGGAAAGAACCGAGATGGTTCGGTTCTCCCGAGGAGGCCGCTCATGACCGCTCGCACCCCTGATGCCGAGCCGCTGCTGACCCCGGCTGAGGTTGCCACGATGTTCCGCGTGGACCCGAAGACGGTCACCCGGTGGGCAAAGGCTGGCAAGCTCACGTCCATCCGCACGCTCGGTGGACATCGCCGGTACCGCGAGGCAGAGGTCCGCGCACTGCTTGCGGGTATTCCGCAGCAGCGCAGCGAGGCCTGACACACCCCTGCCGCCGCAGCCATAACAGGGCTACTGCCGGGTCCCCCAACCCACAGTGCCCACCTATAGCTCCACACGACGGACGCCTGCCCCAACGGGCGTCATACCTGCGCAATAAGGGTGCGTCGTTCGATCGCGCTGGACTCCGCCGGGTCCAGCGCGATCTTTTTTGTGCCCTGCGGGCCCTCGGCGCCCGCGGAGCCGCCCCGCCTGCCCGGCATCCCCGCGCCCCGGCTCGTCCGCCGTCCTGCCCGCCCCCTGTCCGTCTCCTGTGCCCGTCTGCCCCCCTGACGCCCCGTCGATGCCCGAACAGGCCGACGAGTCGGTTTCCGGGGGCCGGCGTACGACTGTGGGCGAGCCTGTTCGGGCCTGTTCGGGTGGGTCCCGGACGTCGTGGGGCAGCTCGGACGGAACGGTCCGGGATGTGCCTCATGCGCAGTGCAATTGCACATATTAAATTCGCTAGTTGTAGGAAGGGAGTAAAGTGCCCACTTCTCAAAACTCGTTCGGTGACTCCCGTCACACCGACCCTGTCTTGCCAACCGCGCGCCCGGCCAACTAAAGGCCTTTCACGGCCCGGAGGCGGATGTCGGCGGCCGACGGTCAGGGCGCGCGGGGTCCTTCGTCATCGTGTCGGTCCTCGTTCCCCCCCCCCGGCCCCCGGAGCACCCCCTGCGGGCGTCGGTGGGGCGGGCGGCGGAGGTGCCGGTGCGGCGCTCCTTCCGGGGGCTTCGGCTGCGTTCTCGGACGTGCCGGTCGGTTCGGGGGCATTGCCGCTCCCCGGGTCCGGGTGCGGCGCCTGTGGGGCCGTCACGGGCTCCATGGCGAGCCGCAGCAGGCGATAACAGATCGGGCAGTGACGGGTGATGTGCCGGTAGCCGGATGCGGCCGCCAGATGGGCGCGCAGCAGCGCGCGGGTCTCGTGCCGTGCCGCGGGCGCAGACATGCGTGCGACCTCCCCGTGGGCCGGACCGCCCCGCACCGAGGGAAACAGGGGCAGTCTCTGTTCTATGGGGGTACCCGCGACAGGTGCCGACGTCAAGACGCACGAAAGCCCGGATCCAGAGGATCCGGGCTTTCGTCATATGCGGTCCTGACGGGATTTGAACCCGCGGCCTCCACCTTGACAGGGTGGCGAGCACTCCAAACTGCTCCACAGGACCAGGTTTTCGCGGCTGCCTTGCGGCTGGCTGCGAAAACAGACTGTACAGGAGGTCGGAGGGCCAGGTCGAACTCACCCGTGGTGGCGGCTCCGTCACGGCGCGGAAACGGGCCGATTCACGGTGCCGCGGCGTCGATCGCCTTCACGATCCGCTTGTCCGAGACGGGCTGTGCCGTGCCCAGGGCGTGCGCGAAGTAGCTCACCCGCAGCTCCTCGATCATCCAGCGGATGTCCAGGACGTCCTGCGGCACGGGCCGTCCCTGCGGCAGCTGTTCGAGCAGCCAGGCGTACTCGTCCTGCATCTCATGGACCTTCTCCATGCGCGTGGTGTCGCGCTGGACGTTCGTCGGCATCTGCTGCAGCCGGCGGTCCTCGGCGACCAGGTAGCGCATCAGGTCGGGCAGCCTGCGCAGCCCGGTCATGGTGACGAACCCGGGCGGTACGAGGCGGGCGAGGTGGTCCCGTACGTCCGTGACGTTGTTGATCAGGACCAGGCTGTTCGTGGCCTTCAGCCGGCGCTCGCAGGCCTGCCAGGCCGCGAGGATCTGCTGCACCTGCTTGATCGTGCGCACGGTCAGGTCCACGAGGTCCGCGCGCACCTTGTCATACAGCTTCCGGAAGGACGCCTCGTCCCAGGCGGGGCCGCCGTGCGCGGCGATCAGCCGGTCGGCGGCAGCCGTCGCGCAGTCGTCGAAGAGCGCCTGGATCGAGCCGTGCGGATTGCGGGACAGGGCCAGCTTCTGCTGGTTGCTGAGCGTGTCCGAGGCGAACTTCGCGGGGTTCACCGGGATGTTCAGCAGGATCAGCCGCCGGGTGCCCCGCCACATCGCCTGCTGCTGCTCGGCCTCGGTGTCGAAGAGCCGTACGGCAACGGTCGCGCCCTGGTCGACCAGCGCCGGGTACGCCTTGACCGGCTGGCCGGCCCGCCGGGTCTCGAAGGTCCGGTTCAGGGTGCCGATCGTCCAGTCCGTGAGGCCCGCACGCTCGATGGACTCACCGGAGGGCCCCGCGGTCGCCGCGGCGGCCTCGGAGAGGGCCTGGCGGGCCTTGGGGCGCAACTGGACCCGCAGCGCCTCCAGGTCCTTGTCCTCCGCGACCTTGCGGCGCCGTTCGTCGACGATCCGGAAGGTGATCTTCAGGTGGTCCGGGATGCGGGACAGGTCGAAGTCGTCGGCCGTGACCGGGACGCCGACCATGCGCTGGAGCTCGCGGGCCAGGGTGAACGGCAGCGGCTCCTGCAGGGGTACGGCCCGGTCCAGGAACTTGTCCGCGTAGTTCGGGGCGGGGACGTAGTGCCGGCGGATCGGCTTGGGCAGCGAGCGGATCAGCTCGGTGACCACTTCCTCCCGCAGCCCCGGGATCTGCCAGTCGAAGCCCTCCGAGGTGACCTGGTTGAGCACCTGGAGCGGGATGTGGACGGTCACGCCGTCGGCGTCCGCGCCCGGCTCGAACTGGTACGTCACCCGGAACTTGAGCTTCCCCTGTCGCCAGGAGTCCGGGTAGTCGTCCTTGGTGACGGTGCCGGCCTTCTCGTTGATGAGCATCGAACGCTCGAAGTCCAGGGCGTCCGGCTCGTCCCGGCGCTTGTGCTTCCACCAGGAGTCGAAGTGCGCGCCGGAGACGATGTGCTCCGGGATCCGCTGATCGTAGAAATCGAAGAGCGTCTCGTCGTCCACGAGGATGTCGCGGCGCCGGGCGCGGTGCTCCAACTCCTCTACCTCGCCGAGCAGTTTGCGATTGTCGTGGAAGAACTGGTGGTGCGTACGCCAGTCACCCTCGACCAGGGCGTTCCGGATGAACAGATCGCGGGACGCCTCCTGGTCGATACGGCCGAAATTGATCTTGCGCTGGGCGACGATCGGCACTCCGTACAGCGTCACCCGCTCGTACGCCATCACCGCCGCCTGGTCCTTCTCCCAGTGCGGCTCGCTGTAGGTGCGCTTCAGCAGGTGCTGGGCGAGCGGTTCGATCCACTCCGGCTCGACCTTGGCGTTGACCCGCGCCCAGAGCCGGGACGTCTCGACCAGCTCCGCCGACATCACGAAGCGCGGCTGCTTCTTGAAGAGCGCCGAGCCCGGGAAGATCGCGAACTTGGCGCTGCGGGCACCGAGGTACTCGTTCTTCTCGGTGTCCTTCAGCCCGATGTGCGACAGCAGGCCGGCCAGCAGCGAGGTGTGCACCGACTGCTCGGGCGCGTCCTCCTCGTTGATCTGGACGCCCATCTGCTTGGCGACCGTACGCAGCTGCGCGTAGATGTCCTGCCACTCACGGATGCGCAGGAAGTTCAGGTACTCCTGCTTGCACATCCGGCGGAAGCTGGAGGAGCCCCGCTCCTTCTGCTGCTCCCGGATGTAGCGCCACAGGTTCAGGAACGCCAGGAAGTCGGACGTCTCGTCCTTGAAGCGGGCGTGCTGCTGGTCGGCCTGCGTCTGCTTCTCCGAGGGCCGTTCGCGCGGGTCCTGGATGGAGAGCGCCGCGGCGATCACCATGACCTCGCGGGCACAGCCGTTCGTGTCGGCCTCGATGACCATGCGGGCCAGCCGCGGGTCCACCGGCAGCTGGGAGAGCTTGCGCCCCAGCGGGGTGAGCCGCTTCTTCGGATCCTTCTCCTCCGGATCCAGCGCACCCAGTTCCTGGAGCAGCTGGATGCCGTCGCGGATGTTGCGGTGGTCCGGCGGGTCGATGAAGGGGAACTTCTCGATGTCGCCCAGGCCGGCCGCGGTCATCTGGAGGATGACGGAGGCGAGGTTGGTGCGCAGGATCTCCGGGTCGGTGAACTCCGGACGGGTCAGGAAGTCGTCCTCGGAGTACAGCCGGATGCAGATGCCGTCCGACGTACGGCCGCAGCGGCCCTTGCGCTGGTTGGCGCTGGCCTGCGAGACCCGCTCGATCGGCAGCCGCTGGACCTTGGTGCGGTGGCTGTAGCGGGAGATCCGGGCGTTGCCCGGGTCGATCACGTACTTGATGCCGGGAACGGTCAGCGACGTCTCCGCGACGTTCGTTGCCAGAACGATCCTGCGGCCCGTGTGGCGCTGGAACACGCGGTGCTGCTCGGCGTGCGACAGACGAGCGTAGAGAGGGAGCACCTCGGTCTGCCGGAGATTCCTCTTGTTCAGCGCGTCCGCGGTGTCACGGATCTCCCGCTCGCCGGAGAGGAAGACCAGGACGTCACCGGGCGCCTCCGAATGGAGCTCGTCGACGGCGTCGCAGATCGCGGTGATCTGGTCGCGGTCGGCATCCTCGCTGTCCTCCTCGAGGAGGGGGCGATAGCGCACCTCGACCGGGTACGTACGCCCGCTGACCTCGACGATCGGCGCCGCGCCGAAGTGCTTGGCGAAGCGCTCCGGGTCGATGGTCGCCGAGGTGATGACGACCTTCAGATCGGGGCGCTTGGGCAGCAGCCGGGCGAGATAGCCCAGCAGGAAGTCGATGTTCAGCGACCGCTCGTGGGCCTCGTCGATGATGATCGTGTCGTACGCGAGGAGCTCGCGGTCCGTCTGGATCTCGGCCAGCAGGATGCCGTCCGTCATCAGCTTCACGAAGGTGGCGTCCGGGTTCACCTGGTCGGTGAAGCGCACCTTCCAGCCGACGGCCTCGCCGAGCGGGGTCTTCAGCTCGTCGGCGATCCGCTCGGCGACCGTACGGGCGGCGATCCGGCGGGGCTGGGTGTGCCCGATCATGCCCCGGACGCCGCGCCCCAGCTCCATGCAGATCTTGGGAATCTGCGTGGTCTTGCCGGAGCCGGTCTCACCCGCGACGATCACGACCTGGTGGTCGCGTATCGCCTCCAGGATCTCGTCCTTCTTCTGGCTGACCGGGAGCTGTTCCGGGTACGACAGGACCGGCATCCGGGCGGCGCGTCCTGCGAGCCGCCCGGCTGCCTTTCCGGCCTCGGCCGCGATCTCGTCCAGCACGGACTGTCGGTCCTCGGGCTTACGGATGCGGCGGGCACCCTCGAGACGACGGCCGAGCCGGTGCGCGTCGCGGAGCGAGAGCTGCCCGAGCTGGGACTGGAGATCGGCAAAGGAAGTAGACATACGGATCCCAGGATCTCACCCGGGCGCGAAGAGTGGCGAACGCATTTCACGCGAACGCGTCTCATGGGCCCCCCGGGGGCGGGCTCCCACCCGGATTCCGGCACGCCGGTGGCCGATCGCGTCGCGCAGGTGACCGAGAGGGCGCGCCGGATCACAGCACGTACCATTTCGGGCAACTGATCATCCCTCCCTCGACCGAGGCGGTCCCATGTCCCGTGCGCGGTGGTGCTGCCTGTCGGCAGTGCTCGCGGTCGTACTGGGGCTGCTCTGCGCACCCGCGGCGGCCACGGCCGGCACGGGCACCGTCCCGGCCGTGGCCGCCGCCGGGAACACGGGCATACCGGGCTGCGACGGGAGCCGGGACCACGGCGGCACCGACCCCGTCCTCCCCGCCCGGACCCGCGCTCCGCACGACCAGGCGCCCGGCCCCGCCGCGGTGGGCCTGCCCGCCGTCACCGACCGGGCCCGGGTCCCGCTGCCGGTGCGGCTCGCCGTACGCGGTCCGGGTCCCGCCACACCCACACCCGTCGAGCTTTCCGTGCTGAGGGTGTAGGCGTACCCGCCTCCCCTTCTTTCCTCTCCCGCAGAACCCCCACGCACCAGCACGGAGTGCCGCATGCCCACGCCCACCCGCCAGACATCCAGGAAGCCGCTCGCCTTCGGGGCCGCCGTCGTCCTCGCCGCAGGCCTGCTCGGCTTCGTCTCCTACCGGGCCACCGCCCCCGACGGCACCGCCTCCGGCACCACAGCCGTCGGCACGACCTCGGAACCGGACGCCGACATGTACGCGGAGCTGGCGGAACTCGCCCGGCGCGACGCGGGCGACAAGCTGGCCCAGGGCCGCACCGACGCCCCCGTCGTCCTCATCGAGTACGCCGACTTCATGTGCGGCTACTGCGGGAAGTTCGCCCGCGACACCGAACCCGTACTGATCAAGAAGTACGTCGCCGACGGCACCCTGCGCATCGAGTGGCGCAACTTCCCGATCTTCGGCAAGGAGTCGGAGGCCGCCGCACGCGCCTCCTGGGCGGCCGGACAGCAGGACCGCTTCTGGGCCTTCCACCGGGCCGCGTACGCCGAGGGCGCCAAGGAGAAGGGCTTCGGCAAGGACCGGCTCAAGGCCCTCGCCCAGCAGGCCGGCGTCAAGGACCTCGACCGCTTCGTACGCGACACCGACAGCAAGGCCGCCGCGGACGCGGTCGGCGAGGACCAGGAACAGGCGTACGGGATCGGCGCCACGTCCACCCCGTCGTTCCTCATCAACGGCCGCCCGGTGGCCGGAGCCCAGCCGATGGCCGTCTTCACCCAGGCCATCGAAGCGGCAGCGGCCGAGGCCGCCAATGTGGGCAGCGCCGGGGACCCCGCGAAGTGACGCCGGACATCGGATACTTCGCGGCCCTGCTCGGCGGGCTGCTCGCCCTGGTCAGCCCGTGCAGCGCCCTGCTGCTCCCGGCCTTCTTCGCCTACTCCGTCGACTCCGCCTCACGGCTCCTGGCGCGCACCGGCATCTTCTACACCGGCCTCGCCACCACCCTGGTACCGCTAGGCGCCGCCGGCTCGTACGCCGGACGGCTCTTCTACGGGCACCGCGACGCCCTGGTCCTCGGCGCGGGCTGGCTGATCATCGGACTCGGCCTCGCACAGATCGTGGGCCTGGGCTTCGCCTCCCGCCGGATCGCCGCCCTCAGCGGCCGGATCCGCCCCACGACCGCGCTCTCCGTCTACGCCCTCGGCGCGGTCTACGGGCTGGCCGGCTTCTGCGCGGGCCCGATCCTGGGCAGCGTCCTCACCGTGGCGGCCGTCAGCGGCAGCCCCGTCTACGGCGGGCTGCTGCTCGCCGTCTACGCGCTGGGCATGGCCGTTCCGCTGTTCGTGCTCGCGCTGCTCTGGGAACGCTTCGACCTCGGCCGCCGGGCCTGGCTGCGCGGCCGGACCCTGCGCGCAGGCCGCTTCGAACTGCACAGCACGTCCCTGCTCTCCGGCCTGTTCTTCATCGGGCTCGGGGTGCTCTTCCTCATGTACGACGGGACGACCGCGCTGCCGGGACTGCTGGACGTCGACGACTCGTTCGCCGTCGAGCAGTGGGCCCGCAACATCGGCCGGCGGGTGCCCGACGCAGTGGCGTTGGGAGTCGTGGCGTCGGTGGCGCTGCTGTTCCTCGGGGCGCAGGCGTGGCGTCGGCGCAACGTACGGAAGGAAGAGGAAGTGGCCTAGGGCCTGACAACGGCGAAGGCCCCGTCCATCGGACGGGGCCTTCGGGTGGTGGCTGGGGCCGGGATCGAACCGGCGACCTATCGCTTTTCAGGCGATCGCTCGTACCAACTGAGCTACCCAGCCACGCAGCTCATACGGGCTGCAGCGGTCCTGACGGGATTTGAACCCGCGGCCTCCACCTTGACAGGGTGGCGAGCACTCCAAACTGCTCCACAGGACCAAGCAATGTGCGAGACAAGTCTCGCACACAGTAAAGCGTGCCCCCAACGGGATTCGAACCCGTGCTACCGCCTTGAAAGGGCGGCGTCCTGGGCCACTAGACGATGAGGGCTAAGGGCCCACCTGCGCGCTTTCCAGCGCGTCGGGGACGTGAGAAGCATATGGGATGCGGGGAGGTATCGCCAAAACGGTTTACGGGGAGGTGTTGGAGACCGTCGGGGAGGGCGAGGGATCGGCCAGGTTCTCCTCCGGGAGATGGCGGCTGACCTCGGCCGTCGTGAGGCCCAGACCGCCCAGGGTGATCTCGTCCCAGGCCTGCAGGTGTCGGGTCGCGCGGTCCAGGTAGAGCACCGAGGCGCGCACCTTCTCGGGCTTCTCGTTCTGCACGGCGCGCAGCCCGCCGCCGCCCGTGGATCCCTCGACCTTCAGCCGCGTGCCGAACTTCAGCAGTTCGTTCACCCGGTGGTGCACATGGCCGGCGAGCACGAGGGGGACGGTGCCGTCGGTCTGCCGCGCCGCGTTCGGGTCGTGGGCCACCGCGATGTCCACCGGGGTGCCCGCCCGCTGCTGGTCGCGGAGCGCGGAGGCGAGCCGGATCCCTGCCAGCTCCTCGGCGGCCCTTCCGCCGGTGGGGCGGGAGCGGTCGGGGGTGAACTGAGGGTCGCCGGTGCCCGCGATCCGCAGTCCGCCGACGTTCACGGCGCTGCCCTCGTCGAGGACGTGCACGTTCTCGAGGCCCTTCATGTAGGCCTGGGTGACGGTGGAGTCGTGGTTGCCCCGCACCCACACGTAGGGCGCGCCGAGGTCGCGGACGGGGTCCAGGAAGCCGTTCTCGGCTGCGGTGCCGTGGTCCATCGTGTCGCCCGAGTCGATGATCACGTCGATCTCGTACTGCTCGACCAGGGAGCCGATGATGTGCCAGGAGGCGGGGTTGAGATGCACGTCGGAGACGTGCAGGACCCTGATGGTGGCGGGGTCCGGCTGGTACACCGGGAGCGTGGACGTGGCGTCGTACAGCTTGGTGACGTTGGTGACGAGCCGGGCCAGTTCCTGCTGGTAGACGTCGAATTCGGTGACGATCGAGCGGGCGTCACCGACGACCGAGGGGGCGCTGGAGAGCAGCCCGGAGAACTTGGGCTCCAGGACGGACTTCGGATTCCAGGTGGCGTACGCGCTGATGCCGGACGCGGCCAGGAGCGCCAGTGCGAGCCCTCCGGCGGCCAGTGCGCGGCGCGGCCGGCGGTAGACGGCGAGGCCGAGCGCGGTGGCACCGGAGACCACGGCCACGCAGGAGCGGACGGCGAGTTCCCGGGTGCCGGCGGCGACGTCCCCTGTGACCTCGTCCTGGAGGCCGGCGAGGCGCTCGGGGTGCTTGACCAGCGCCTGGGAGCGCTCCGGGTCCAGCTGGTCGACATCGACGTCGAGGCGGACCGGGGCGACGTGGGAGTTCAGCTCCAGGGCGCCGAGCGGCGACACGTTGATCTTGGTGCCGCCGCTGAGTGAGGGGCGCAGGGTCATCGTGGTGTCCACGGGCCCCACCGGCGTACGCACGCTGCCGACGATCAGCAGCCCCAGCCAGGCCCCCATCACGACGACGGCGAGCAGGCCGAGCACGCGCATGTACGGGTGCGGGGCGGCGGCGAGCGTGCTGACGGGGGCGGTGGAGCGGGCGCGGTAGTGGTGCCGGATGCGGACGACTGCGGCGCGGAACGGGTCGCGGGCCATTGGGCCCGTATGCCCCGATCGGGCGCCGTACATGCGGACCCGCTGGGAGGGGTGGCCCGGGCGGGTGGCTGCCCACCCGTGCGCTCCGCCCGATCAGGTCCGGTGCGGCCTGCCCGCCACGGCCGGTCGTACGTGACAATGGCGGGGTGCTGGAGATGACGCGCGAGGAGTTCGAAGAGCTGGTGAGTCTGGCTCTTGACCGGGTCCCGCCGGAGCTGATGCGGCTGATGGACAACGTCGCGGTGTTCGTCGAGGACGAACCGGAGCCCGGGGATCCCGATCTGCTGGGGCTCTACGAGGGCACGCCGCTCACCGATCGCGGTGAGTGGTACGCGGGGGTGCTGCCGGACCGGATCACCATCTACCGCGGGCCGACCCTGCGGATGTGCGAGTCGCGCGAGGACGTCGTCGCCGAGACCGAGATCACGGTGGTCCACGAGATCGCCCACCACTTCGGCATCGACGACGAGCGGCTGCACGCGTTGGGCTACGGGTGAGCGCACAGGAACCCGGCCGGCGACCGGCCATCGACCCGGACGTCGACCTCTGCGTACCCGCGCAGCGTGCGGAGACCGAGGGACCCGGCGGGTGGCGGGTCCCGGCGGTGATCGCGGCGGGAGGCGCGCTGGGCGCCACGGCCCGGTACGCGGCGTCCCTGGCCTGGCCGGCTGACGAGGGGGCGTTCCCCTGGGCGGTCTTCGTCGTCAATGTGACGGGCTGTGCCCTGATCGGGGTGCTGATGGTGCTGGTCGCCGAGCGGGGGACGGTCACGCATCCGCTGGTGCGGCCGTTCCTCGGGGTCGGGGTGCTCGGCGGATTCACCACCTTCTCGACGTACGCCGCCGACGTGTCGAAGCTGCTGGTGCGTCAGGAGGTGCTCGTGGCGACGGCGTACGCGACGGCGACGGTCGCGGCGGCGCTCGGAGCGGTGTGGGGGGCGTCCGCACTCACGCGGATCCTGGTGGACGGGCGGGCCTCGTGAACTGGCTGCTGGTCGTCGTCGGAGGCGCCGTCGGTGCGCCGCTGCGCTATCTGACGGACCGTGCGGTGCAGGCCCGGCACGGGGCGGGGCTGCCGTACGTGTTCCCGTGGGGGACCTTCGCCGTCAACGCCGCGGGCAGCCTGCTGCTCGGGGTGCTGACGGGGGCCGCCGTATCCGCACATACGTATGCCCTGCTGGGTACGGGGCTGTGTGGGGCGCTGACGACGTACTCGACCTTCTCGTACGAGACGCTGCGGCTGGCCGAGACCGGCCGGGGCTTTCTGGCTGCGGCCAATGTGGTGGCGTCCCTGCTGGTGGGCCTCGGGGCCGTGTTCCTGGGGGCGGAACTCGCGGGGGGCTCGGGCGGCTTCGCGGGCGCGGAGGGCTTCGGCAGCTGACCGGCCCGGGAGCGCCCGGGCCGTGTGCGGGTGTTGTGTCCGTGCGTGTCCCCGGCGGGGTCGGGGGAGTTGGACACAGCGCCCCCGACCTGTCCCTGCTCCGCAGTCTCCCGCCCGGAGGTGCCATCCCGTGCGCCAGTTGTCCGCCCCTGTCCGTTGGGCAGCCGTCACCGCGCTGACGATCGCCGCGTCCACCGGCTGTATGAGCGTCGGTGAGGACGCCGGGAAACCGGCTCCGTCGCGCCCGGCCGGCCAGAAGGGGGCGTCGGCCGAACCGGGCGGTGACACCGTGCCCGGCTCGGGCCGGGCCGGCCTCGGCGGCGGCCACGCCGGGGCGCAGTCCGAGCGTCACGCCGCCCGCAAGGCGTCCCCGGGTGCCTCCGGGGCAGCCCCGTCGGCGACCCCGGGGGATATCCGTCCGGTACCCGGTTCCGGTACCCCGGCGCCGTCCGGGGGCGGGCACCTGCCCACCCCGGAGCCCAGCACCCCGGGGCCCGGCGAACCGCCGCCCCCGCCGGTGATTCCGGAGGAGCCTCCGCCCGCTCCCGATCCGGAGCCCTCTCAGCCACCGGAGGAGCCCTCCGGTTCGCCCGCCGCGCACTCCCGCAACGATGCGACGGGTGCGCGCGACCGGGTGGAGGTGTGGCCCACTCCGGAGGTATCACCGCAGGTCGCGCCGGTGTGAGGGGGCCCGGCTTGCGCAAAGTGGGGGAGGGTGCGTATGGTAGTAGATCGTTTGATCCCATTGCCCGGCGCCGACACAGAAGAGCGCCGTGTGGCGCGTACTCTCCCTTGCCGTGGCTGGACCGCATTGAGGCGGTCGAAATTGCGAAAACACGGAGTTACGGGCGCGTGCCGAGACTCCGGAAGGTTTCGCATTTCGCATGTCAATTTCCAGTTCTGACCACACCGTCATGCCCGAGAACGTCGAGAACAACGAGCTCGTGGAGCTCGCCGAGGCCGTAGTGGCCGCGGCTCCCGAGGCCGCAGTGGCCGTCGTGGACGCTCCCGCCGAGATCCAGGCCCCCGCCGCCGACGCCGAGCTCTCCGACGAGGCCGCGGAGGTCGTCGAGGACGCCGCCGACGCCGAGCCGACCATCACGTTCGCCTCGCTCGGACTGCCCGACGGCATCGTCCGCAAGCTCGCGCAGAACGGTGTGACCGCCCCCTTCCCGATCCAGGCGGCGACCATCCCGGACGCCCTGGCCGGCAAGGACATCCTCGGCCGCGGCCGTACCGGCTCCGGCAAGACGCTCTCCTTCGGTCTGCCGACCCTGGCCACGCTGGCCGGCGGTCACACCGAGAAGAAGAAGCCCCGCGCGATCATCCTCACGCCGACCCGTGAGCTCGCGATGCAGGTCGCCGACGCACTGCAGCCCTACGGCGACGTCCTCGGCCTGAAGATGAAGGTCGTCTGCGGCGGCACGTCGATGAGCAACCAGATCTACGCGCTGGAGCGCGGTGTCGACGTCCTCGTCGCCACCCCGGGCCGTCTGCGCGACATCATCAACCGCGGTGCCTGCTCCCTGGCGAACGTCCAGGTCGCGGTCCTCGACGAGGCCGACCAGATGTCCGACCTGGGCTTCCTGCCCGAGGTCACCGAGCTGCTCGACCAGATCCCCGGCGGCGGCCAGCGCATGCTCTTCTCCGCCACCATGGAGAACGAGATCGGCACGCTCGTCAAGCGCTACCTGAGCAACCCGGTCACCCACGAGGTCGACAGCGCCCAGGGCAACGTCTCGACCATGTCGCACCACGTCCTCGTCGTGAAGCCGAAGGACAAGGCGCCGGTCACCTCCGCGATCGCCGCCCGTAAGGGCCGCACGATCATCTTCGTCCGCACCCAGCTGGGCGCGGACCGTATCGCCGAGCAGCTCATCGAGTCCGGCGTGAAGGCGGACGCGCTGCACGGCGGTATGACGCAGGGCGCCCGTACCCGTGTGCTCGAGGACTTCAAGAAGGGCCTCGTCAACGCGCTCGTCGCCACCGACGTCGCCGCGCGAGGCATCCACGTCGACGGCATCGACCTCGTCCTGAACGTCGACCCGGCCGGCGACCACAAGGACTACCTGCACCGCTCGGGCCGTACCGCCCGTGCCGGCAAGTCCGGTGTCGTCGTCTCGCTGGCGCTGCCGCACCAGCGTCGCCAGATCTTCCGCCTCATGGAGGACGCGGGCGTCGACGCCTCGCGTCACATCGTGCAGGGCGCGGGCGTCTTCGAGCCGGAGGTCGCCGAGATCACCGGTGCCCGTTCGCTGACCGAGGTCCAGGCCGACTCCGCGAACAACGCGGCCAAGCAGGCCGAGCGCGAGGCGGCCGACCTCACCAAGCAGCTGGAGCGCGTCCAGCGCCGTGCCGTCGAGCTGCGCGAGGAGGCCGACCGCCTGGTCGCCCGTGCCGCCCGCGAGCGTGGGGACGACCCGGAGGCAGCGGTGGCCGAGGTCGCCGCCGAGGCGGAGGCCGCTCTGCTGGCCGCCGCGGCCGTGCCGGAGCAGCCGGCGCCCCGTGAGGACCGTCGTGACGACCGTGGCAACTACGGCCGTCGTGACGACCGTGGTGGCGACCGCGGTGGATACCGCGGTGGCAACGACCGTGTCGGCGAGCGCAGTGGCCGCCCGTCCGGCGCGAACGGCTACCGCGGCAACAGCGACCGCCCGTCGTTCCGCAGCAGCAACGACCGTCCGTCCGGTGGCGGTTTCCGCTCCGGTGGCGGCGAGCGTCGTGACGACCGTGGCGGCCGTTCCTTCGAGCGTCGTGACAACGACCGCCCGGCGTTCCGCGAGCGTCGTGACGAGCGTCCCTCGGGCGGTTTCCGCTCCGGTGGCGGCGAGCGTCGTGACGACCGCGGCGGCCGTTCCTTCGAGCGTCGTGACAACGACCGCCCGGCGTTCAACCGTGACAACGACCGCCCGGCGTTCAACCGCGACAACGACCGCCCCTCGTTCAACCGCGACCGTCGTGACGACCGCCCCTCCGGCGGTTTCCGCTCCGGCAGCAGCGACCGTCCGGTCAACCGTGACCGCCGCGACGACCGTCCCTCGAGCGGCTTCCGCTCCGGTGGTGGCTCCGACCGTCCGGCCGGCCACCGCGGTGGCACCGGCACGGGTACCGGCACCGGTACCTTCGGCCGCCGCGACGACAAGCCGCGCTGGAAGCGCAACGGCTGACCGTCGCTGACCGACTGATCCGCAGGGCCCGTACGACACTCCGGTGTCGTACGGGCCCTGCGGCGTTGAACGGGTTCGAAATGGCCCGGCCGGCTCTGTGAAGATCCTGTTAGGATCCGTCCACTCGCGTGGGGGGCTACGCGCCGGGGGCAGGTCCGGGCGGCCGAGTGCGTCCGGAACGGTTCGGTTCCGATGACGGCTTTCCTTCTTCCCCATGCCTGCGTGCTCATCAGTCCAGGGGAGGAACCCGAGTGGCCCACCGTGCCCTCAGCTCCGGCGTCATCGCCGCATCGCTCGTACTTTCCGTCACCGCGGGCCTGCCGGCGGCTGCTGCCGGCACACCGCGGGCGGTACAGAACGCCGTCCCGGCCGCGACGGCCGCAGCGGCCGACCCCGTGGTGGTGCCGGCCACGCTGCGCGGCTCCGTGCAGCCCTTCAACCTCGTCGCCACCGGCGGCGCCCGCGAGGCCGACGCCGTGGGGGAGCTGGGCGTCTTCAACCGCCCGTCCGCCAATTCCGGCTATCGCTGGACGCGTTTCTCCGACGGTGCCCACGTTCCGGCGGGCCCGACGGGCAGTGGCATCCTCATGAAGGTGTACGGGACCGGTACCGACACGATCGCCTATCAGTGGGCGGACGAGGTCGAGCTGCGCGACATGGTGGCGGGCACCACGACGTTCGTGCCGATCCCCGAGGGGCTCACCTTCGCCGGCGTCTACGGGCACACGGTCGTCGCCGTGAAACTGGTGACCACGGAAGCCGACGGGACGACCAGCACGACGGCCACCGAGGCACACCTCCTCGACACACGGGCCGACGGGACGACGCGGGACCGTACGGTCACCGGCCTCCCCGAGGGCGCCAGATACGCGGGGGCGGCCCAGACCGCCGCGACAGGCGACGAGAGCGGCGTCCTGCTGCGCTACGTGCACGACGGGGTCGCCAAGATGGCGATGGTCGACTTCGGAACCGCGCACATGGCCGGCAGCTCCGCCCGCATACAGGGGACCGCGCCCGGTTACCTTCTGACGCCCCGGTACGTGGTCTGGTACTCGTACGGCGCCGACTCGACGATCAGCGTGGTTCCCCGGTCCGACATCGGTGCCACTCCGAGGGTCCTCACCGCACCGGCGCCCACCGAGCGCAGCGGCTACCACCTCGCTGTCGTCGGCGACTGGCTGCTGCACAACAAGGGGAGCGTCTCCCTGATGGCCACACCGCTCGACGGCGGTCCCTCACGTCAGCTGCTCGCTAAGGCCAGGACGGAGATCGCGGCTGCCCAGGACGGTTCCGCTGTGGTCGTCGGCGGAGCCACCGGCTATGCGTCGGACACCACGTGGGGGGTGTACCGCATCGTCGAGGGTCAGGACGGGGTGCCCGAGCCGACCCGTGTGATCGACCTTGCCGCACTGCCGATGGACCTGGAGGGAATCGGCCTGTCGGCGGGCAGGCTGACCGCCGTGACCCGTCCGACAACGCTCCGTAATGGCACGGAGCGAGAGCTCGCGGTCCAGGGAACCCCCTCCTACGGACCCGCGTCCGGGTCGTCCATCTCGTTCGTGAGCGAATGCGGACCCGAGGATCCCGACTGTCACGCCATCCACGGCACCGGCGACGGCAAGCCGGTGGTACTGATCCGGCTGGAGTCGGGCGCCGGCGACGAGATACGGGAACGCGGGAGTTCGGTCCGCACAGGGCTGTCCGGTGGAACGCTCACGGACACCGACGGCGACTACGCCGTCTATACGCATGCCGCGTCGAACCAGCAGATCGTCTACCGGTTGGGCGGTCAGAAGATCCTGACCCGGAGCCCCGTGGCGTCCGCCCTGTGGGCCGGAACGCTGTGGAGCGCCGGGACGAAGCCGGGCACGGTGACCTCGTACGACCTGGCCACGGGCTCGACGACGGCGACGGTCGACCTCGGCTCGGGCTGCGCACCGAGCGAACTCCAGGCACTGGGACGCTGGTTGTACTGGACGTGCGGACCCTCCGGCGGCGCCGGGATTCTCGACCGTACGACAGGGAAGTCGATCGCCGTACCCGTCGGAGAAGCCCTGCTTGGGGACGGATATCTCGTACGCCACGACAAGGCGGCCGGAAAGCTGGTGCTGACCGACCTGGTGTCCTCGGCGGCGTCAGGTGCGGCGGTGACTCGCGTGGTCGCGGACCTGCCCGCGACGGAGAACCCGCAGCGGCGGGTGGCGTGGACGGTGGACAAGTACGGCGGCCACCTCGCCTACGTGGACGCCGGGCAGCGGGTGCACATCGTGCCGACCGGGGTACCTACCCAGCCGCTGTCGGCCGGCGGGGAGTCCTGGGCGGGCCAGCCCGGCCGGGAGCATCCCTGGATGTACGAGGCGAATCTCTCCAAGCCCGCAGCCTCCTGGGCGGCCGTGTTCACGGACCTGCGGACCGGGAAGGTGGTTCGCACGGTCACGGGGGGCGAGGTGCGGGGCATGCTCTCGGCGAACTGGGACGGCCGCACCGACGGCGGCCCTCTTGCCGTCAACGGCCGCTACGGCTGGAAACTGACCGTGCAGCCGGCCGACGGCCACGGTGCCGCGCTGGTCCGCAGCGGCGAGGTCGCCCTGAGCCGGGGCGCCGCCGCATGGCGGGACTTCGGCCGGGACGGGCTCGGCGATCTCTTCGTCGCCGTGGAGGACGGCATGCTCGGGCAGCGCCGCGGAAAGCTCCCCGGCACGGTCGGTCCGCTCAACGCCTACTGGGGTTTCGAGGACACGGCCGCGAAGAGGATCCTTCCGACGGGCGACCTCGACGGTGACGGGTGCAACGACTACCTGGCCGCGAAGGACGGGGGCACGCTGATGCGGCTGGACGGCACATGTGGGGACGACGGCAACGACCTTCCCAGGGAGTACGTGCAGATCGGTGTCGGCTGGAAGACGTACGACCTGTTCGCGCCCGGTGACATCAACGGCGACAGGATCCCGGACCTGCTGGCCCGCCAGCAGTCCACGGGCTACCTCTTCCTGTACCCGGGCGACGGCAAGGGCAGGCTGAAGGCCCGTACCCAGATCGGGGTCGGCTGGAACGGGCTCACGGTCGTGGGAGCGGGCGATCTGACCGGCGACGGCTTCGGTGACCTGCTGGTTCGCGACAAGGCCGGGGTGCTGTGGCGCTATGCCGGAACGGGCGAGGGCAGGGTCGCCCCAAAGGTGCGGATCAGCTCTGGCTGGCAGCAGTACACCGCGCTCGCGGCGGTCGGTGACGTCACGGGCGATGGCGTGAACGATCTGTTCGCCAGGGACAAGGCCGGGGTGCTCTGGCGGTACAAGGGCACGGGGACGGGCACGTTCGCGGCGCGGGCCAAGGTGGGTCCGGGCTGGAACACCTATCCCACGATCTTCTAGCCGGGCAACGGGCGGGGCGAAGGGCGCATGCCGTGCCCCCGGCGAGGGCATCGCTGGGGGCATGACAAACGACGAAGCAGCAGTCACGAAGCCCCCACCCGATGTCCCATCGGGGCCCGCCGCCCCCACCACGGACGAGGAGCGGCTGGCCCAGCTGGGCTACACCCAGGTGCTCGCGCGCCGGATGTCCGCCTTCTCCAACTACGCCGTCTCGTTCACGATCATCTCCGTGCTCTCCGGCTGCCTGACGCTGTACCTGTTCGGCATGAACACCGGCGGCCCGGCCGTCATCACCTGGGGCTGGGTCGGCGTCGGCCTGATGACGCTGTTCGTCGGCCTGGCGATGGCGGAGATCTGTTCGGCGTACCCGACGTCCGCCGGCCTGTACTTCTGGGCCCACCGCCTCGCCCCACCGCGCTCGGCGGCGGCATGGGCGTGGTTCGCCGGCTGGTTCAACGTGCTCGGCCAGGTCGCCGTCACCGCAGGGATCGACTTCGGGGCGGCGTCCTTCCTCGGGGCGTACCTGAACCTCCAGTTCGGTTTCGAGATCACGCCTGGCCGCACGATCCTGCTGTTCGCCGCGATCCTGATCCTGCACGGACTGCTGAACACCTTCGGCGTCGGCATCGTCGCCGTACTGAACAACATCAGCGTCTGGTGGCACGTCGTCGGTGTCGCCGTGATCGTCGGCGCTCTCACCTTCGTACCGGACTCGCACCGGTCGGCGTCGTTCGTCTTCACCGAGTTCGTCGACAACACCGGCTGGGGCAGCGGCTTCTACGTGGTGATGATCGGCCTGCTGATGGCCCAGTACACCTTCACCGGGTACGACGCCTCCGCCCACATGACGGAGGAGACCCACGACGCGGCCGTGGCGGGCCCGCGCGGCATCGTCCAGTCCATCTGGACCTCCTGGATCGCCGGCTTCGTGCTGCTGCTCGGCTTCACCTTCGCCATCCAGTCGTACGACGGCGCCCTGAACTCCCCGACCGGCGCCCCGCCCGCCCAGATCCTCCTGGACGCGCTCGGCGCCACCACCGGCAAGCTCCTGCTGCTCGTCGTCATCGGCGCCCAACTGTTCTGCGGCATGGCCTCGGTCACCGCCAACAGCCGCATGATCTACGCCTTCTCACGCGACGGGGCCCTGCCCTTCTCCCGTGTCTGGCACACGGTCAGTCCCCGTACCCGCACCCCCGTGGCGGCGGTCTGGCTGGCGGCGCTCGGCGCCCTGGTGCTCGGCCTGCCGTACCTGATCAACGTCACCGCGTACGCCGCCGTGACGTCCATCGCGGTCATCGGCCTCTACATCGCGTACGTCATCCCGACCCTGCTCCGCCTGCTGCGCGGCGACGACTTCACCCCCGGTCCCTGGCACCTGGGCCGCTGGTCCCGCCCCATCGGCATCGTCGCGGTGGCCTGGGTCGCGGTGATCACGGTGCTGTTCATGCTGCCCCAGGTGTCCCCCGTCACCCGGGAGACCTTCAACTACGCCCCGCTGGCCGTACTGGTGGTGCTCGGCTTCGCAGCCACCTGGTGGCTGGCCTCCGCCCGCCACTGGTTCCTCAAACAGTCCGGTCCCGACCACAAGGCCGCGATTCCGGAGGAAACGGGAGGCTGATCCCCCAGACCGCAGCACGACAGGGCCCGGCACCCGATACCCGATCGGCTGCCGGGCCCGGGCGGGCTATGCTCGGGGGGTGATCGCTCAGGGGCCGTTAGCTCAATTGGTCAGAGCAGCGGACTTTTAATCCGTTGGTTGTGGGTTCGAGTCCCACACGGCCTACGCGATGCAGGGCGGGGAAACCCCCTTTGACCTGCTACTTAGCGCCTCGATCGGCTTCGGCCGGTCGGGGCTCTTCGCGTTTCTCGACCTCGTGACACCACCCGACGTTCACGATCACCCGCTCGGGCGGTCCCTCCGGGCGCTGTCACGTCTGCCTCTTCTCCGACGCCTTCACAGAGACACCGCATGTGCGGTGCTGTGGCGAACGCGATGAGGAGGAGAGGAGCCGCGACCGCAGCAAGTGGTGGCAAGATCGACGGGCGCCACCCGGCAGCAATCGAGTGATCTTGCTCATATTGTTGATAGTGAATTGCCCTGAAAGTTCCCATCATTGATGAATTGACCTTCCCCCGTCGGGGAGTGAATCTCCGTACATCTCCCAAGATGGTGTCAATGTTCCACTCATAGCCAAAGCTCGATGTGGTCCGCTACCGGTAGGTTCCATGCGGCTCGGATCCCAAGGAGCCGGGGTGTGAAGATCGGTGCGGTCCGGGGAGAGTCGGGGGGTGGGGCTGCGTGAAGCGGCGTCGGATAGGGGTGACGGCGGCTACGGCCGTTGCGGGGCTGGCCGGAGTGCTTGTCTTCCAAGGAGTCACCGGCAGTACGGGCGATGGTGTCCAACCGGATGGAAGGCCGGGACCCGTCAAGGCCCGAGCCGACACGGAGCAGTTGGCAACGAGCGACGACGGCCGGTCCGCCACCCTGGAGCAGCGGGACGCGGAGCCGTTCAGCATGCTGGGGGTGACGTGGACCGATCCGGCAGCGCACGTCCCTGGCGCGGTGGAGGTGCGTACGCGGTCGGTCGGGTCGGGGCAGTGGTCGCGCTGGCTGCGCCTTGACGGCAACAGTGGTCAGGGCGAAAACGGTGCCGCACGCGGCGGCACCGAGCCGGCTTGGGTCGGCCCCTCCGACGGTGTCGAGGCTCGCGTGCGTTCGGGCGGGTCGACTTCGGGGCTCCCCGCGGGCCTGCGTCTGGACATGGTCGACCCCGGCAGCGGCAAGGTCACGGGCATGGCGCCTGCGGCGTTCGCCGTCGAGGAGACCGATGAGCCGTTGCCCACCGACTCGCCGTCGGACTCCGGTGAGCCGACGCAGAGCACGACCGAGCCCTCGGCTCCGGCGAGCAGCGAGCCGCCCACCGAACCTTCCGTGAGCGAGCCGCCGGCCGCGTCGGAAACACCCGGCGGCTCACCGTCGCCTTCGGCCTCCGAAACCGTGAGCCCCACGCCGACGGTGACGGTGCCGCCCGCGCCGCCGTCCACCGCGCCGCAGCCGCCGGTCACCTCCCGCGCCGGCTGGGGTGCGGACGAGTCGATCAGCCCGGAGGAGCCGGGCTATCTGCCCGGCGAGAAGGTCAAGGCCGTGGTGGTGCACCACACCGCCGAGTCCAACACCTACACCTGCGAGCAGGGTCCGGCGGTCGTGCGCGGTATCTACGCCTACCACGTGAAGCAGCTCGGCTGGAAAGACCTCGGATACAACTTCCTCGTCGACAGGTGCGGCCAGATCTACGAGGGCCGCAAGGGTGGCATCGACAGGCCCGTGATGGGCGCGCACGCCTACGGATTCAACGCCGAGACGACCGGCATCTCCGTACTCGGCACCTACACCGATGCCGCTCCGCCGCAGGCCGCGACGGTCTCGGTGGCGCGTATCGCGGCGTGGAAGCTCGGCCAGTACGGCGTGAACCCCGCCGGTACGGCGACACTCACCGCGGGCGACAGTGGCCGTAACTACTTCGGCAAGTCCTGGGCCAAGGGCGATCAGTTGACCTTCCCGGTCATCCACGGTCATCGGGACGGCTACAACACCCAGTGCCCCGGCAACGCCCTCTACACCCAGCTCGGCACCATCCGCTCCTGGGCCGCCGGCCCGGTCACGGGTCTGGCGATCACGTCCGTCACCGGTTCAGTTCTGTCCGGGACGACGTACTACGCCAAGGCCGCGGTCACCGTGAACTGGTCGGCCACCACACCGGCTTCGCTGATCTCGAAGTTCGAGCTGCTCGTCGACGGCAAGGTGGCGGCCACCGCGGCCGGTACCGCGACTTCCGCCAAGGCGACCCTCGCCGTGGGCAGCCACAAGGTCGCCGTCCGCGCGGTCCACCAGTCCGGCATGACCGCCACGACAGCGGCCGCGACCGTCGTCGCGGATACCACCGTCCCCACCTTCACCACCAAGCCCTCCCTCTCCCTGCGCACCGGCACCGTCAGTACCACCTCCGTCCCGCTCACCCTGAGCTGGAAGGCAACTGACGGCGCCGCGCTGAAGGAGGTCCGGCTGACCGCCCCCGTGGCCAGGACGTACGGCCCGACCACCTACAGCGCCGCCCACACCGCGAAGTCCGCAGTGGCCACCGCCTGGAGCATGACGGCCTACGACCGAGCCGGAAACAGCGCCACCGCCACCGCCACGGGCACCCCGGTGATCCTGCAGGAGTCCACCGCAGCCAGGTCCGGCACCTGGACCACCAAGTCCTCCACCAGCTACCTCGGCGGCAGGTCCTACTCCAGCTCGTCCAAGAACGCGAGCCTGACCTGGACCTTCACCGGCAAGTCGGCGGCCTGGGTGGTCTCCCGTGCCTCCACCTCCGGCCAGGCGTACGTCTACGTCGACGGCGTCAAGACCGCCACGGTCGACCTGAAGTCCTCCACCACCAAGTACCGCGACGCGATCTGGACCAAGACCTGGACCACGACCGCCAAGCACACGATCAAGATCGTCGTCGTCGGCACGAGCGGTCGCCCGGCCGTCACCACTGACGGCCTCGTCCACCTCAAGTAGCTGTTCCCGCACGACGTACCTGATGCAGGGCGAGGGAACCCCTCCGGCCTGCTGCTCAGCACCCCGATCGGCTTCGGCCGGTCGGGGCGCTTCGTCCTTCCCGGCGCCTCGGGCGAGCGGCAGCGTCGGTGGCGTACGCAACTGGCCCTCCTCGGCGAGCGCGAGGCCTGCGGGAACTCCTCTTGTCCAGTGCATTGACGGCGGATCCAGGCCGACTTACCTTCATCGCGTTGTCGTGGCGACGATCCGGCCGTCCGTGACGGTGACCCACGAGCGACAGCGGCTTCCCGTGCGCGGCGACCACGACCCCTGCCGCTCCGTCGACCGGCGCGGGCCGTGCGAACGGGGACAGCCGGCCGAAGGTGAGCGCCTGCGAGGCCACGGTGTGCGCCCCGGTGAGGACGACCGTGTGGCGGGCCTGCGCGCCTCCGCCGTCGGACCGCAGGACGACATCGGGGTCCAACACCGCGACGAGCCGTCGAAGTTGCCGTCACGGGCGGTGGCGAAGAAGGCGTCGACGATCTCCCGCCGGCGCGTGAGATCGGGGTCCGGTACCGGGGCCCGCCCCTGTACCCGGCGGCGCGCGCGGCTCGCGAGCCGGCGTCACCGTGCCGGCGGGAACCTGTCCCTCGAAGGTGCCGATACGGGCACGCGGACGTGGGAGGACTTCCTGGCGGCGCGTGTGGGCAGGCCCTAGTCGAGGCCTTCCGCCCGCAACGCGTACATCAGGAGGAAGGTCCGGTAGGTGTCGGCGGACACGTCCAGGCAGATGTCGGGCCGGAGAGTGGCGGTCGACGTGTTGTCGAGGGCACGCTGACAGGCCGCTTCGGTCTCGGCCTCGGAGGGGATGTTCGACAGGTACGCGGCGAACAGGAGGGCCGCTCCGAGGGCGACGACGGCGATTCGGATGCGCATGGTCTTCCAACGACCACACGGCCCGGCCGGTCACTCGGGCCCTTGCTCATCGGGCCCTGCCGATCAGCCGGCCCCGTTGCTCATCGCCTTCGCTCATCGGCGCCGTCGCTCACCGGGCCCGCTACTCGTCCGGCGCCTCGGACCGCCCGGCCCGTCGCTCACTCGGGTTCGTCGAGGAGCGGCGGCAGATCGGGCTCGATGAACAGGCCGGCGTACTGCGGAGAGGGCAGGGGAGCAGCCGTGCCCGGGGCGGCGAGCTGCGCGCCCGTGTCCGCGGCCGTGCCGTTGGAGTGCCGCTGCGTCGTGCGTGCGGGCATGTCGGTCATGGAGTGTCCTGTACGTAGGTGTGCGGTGAGAGCCCCGTGACCGAGCCGATGGTGTGATGCCGGACTGGTCCCGACCGGTACGACGACGATGTGCCGCTTCCGGTGTCGC
This sequence comes from Streptomyces sp. NBC_00887, assembly GCF_045207585.1. NCBI lineage: Bacteria > Bacillati > Actinomycetota > Actinomycetes > Kitasatosporales > Streptomycetaceae > Streptomyces > Streptomyces sp. NBC_00887. Next base: position 5,651,966 of record NZ_CP108788.1, on the reverse strand, counting down.
GCCGCTCCGGGGGCGGCCGGATCATCATGCGGTGCATGCAGACTGTAACCCTCGGAGCACGGCTTTCCCTCTGTATTGCCGTGGTCGGTGTGAGGGTCAGTGACCCGGGTTGGGCTCGATGTTCTGGTTTGCGTGGAAGAGATTGTGCGGGTCGTAGGCCTGCTTGACCTCGGCGAGCCTGTCGTAGTGGCCGCGGTAGGTCGCCCGGACCCGGTCCGGGGACTCGCCCGCACCGATGAAGTTCACGTACGCGCCGCCCATGGAATGCGGGTGCAGCGCGTCCCAGTAGTCCACGGCCCACTGCCGCAGCGCTTCCGCGCTGTCCGGGTCGGGATCGATGCCGGCGATGACACCGGACCACACGGCGTCGCGGTAGGCCCATGCGGTGTCGTCGGCCCCGACACGGCCCGCGGCCCCGTCGACGGGGTAGAGGTGCATGGTCGACAGGCCGCTGGGGAGTGCTTCGGCGTACCTGGCGTGCACGTCGACGGCGTCGTCCGTGATCCGGTCGAAGAAGGCGCCGCGCCAGTACCACTGGAGGCCCGTGGGGATCAGTTCGTCGAACATGGCCTGCAGCGCCGGGTAGGGCATCGGCGTCGTGAAGTGGAAGGCGGGCTTGCCCGGTTCGTTCACGACCGCGAGGGTGTCGCCCAGGGCCTCCGGGTCCGCCGTCGAGGACCAGACGACGCCGCACACCTTCTGTCCGTGGAGCTCCTCCGGGAACGGAGGCGCGGGCGGGACGGTCATCGACGCGAAGAAGCCGTACAGGTCGTCGGGCGCCTGCGGCAGGAACTCGCGGTACCACCGCATGACGTCGGGGAGGAGGTCCAGCGGCCACACGGTGATGCCGACCCCCACGGTGTCCACGGGGTGCAGCTCGAAGTCGAACGACGTCACGATGCCGAAGTTCCCGCCGCCGCCGCGCAGCGCCCAGAACAGGTCCGCGTTCTCGCTCGCGTTCGTCGTGACGAAGCCGCCGTCGGCCAGGACGACGTCCGCGGACACCAGATTGTCCGCCGTGAGGCCGTACTTGCGGGTGAGGTAGCCGTGTCCGCCGCCGAGGGTGAGGCCCCCGACACCCGTCGTGGACATGATGCCCGCCGGGGTGCCGAGGCCGAACGCGTGGGCGGCGTGGTCGAGATCGCCCAGCTTCGCCCCGCCGTCGACCTGCGCGGTCTGGGTGGCCGGGTCGACGCGTACGCCGCGCATCGGCGACAGGTCGATCGTGACGGCGTCGTCGACGAGGCAGAGACCGGGTCCGCTGTGTCCCCCGCCCAGCACCGCCACCTCGAGGCCGTGCGTGCGCACGAAGTCGACGGCCGCCATGACGTCCGCCGTGTCGTGACACCGGACCACGGCCGCCGGTCTCCTGTCGATCATGGCGTTGTAGATCGTGCGGGACTGTGTGTACTCCGGGTCGTCCGGGCCGATGACGGGGCCGCGCAGTTCGGTCCGCATCGTTTCGAGTGTGGTGCCGTCCATGACCGTCTCCTTGCCGAAGCGTGTGCCGCACCCGCCCGGTCCGCCTGTGCCGGGCCTTCGGTGCGGGTTTGCGCCGGGCGCTCCGGCAACCTCGGTCGCAAGCGGAAGCGGACACCGCAGGACTGATGGATCCAGCGTCCCGCCGCTTGTGGAGTCGCGCACTCCGGCCCACCCGTGGCCACGGGGGCATACGCACCCTGCCGCCTGCGGCCGATGCCTCCGTGGAGCCGGTACGGGGGGCGCAGCGGTAAATGGTCAGGACCTCGTCCCGGATGGCGTAGTGTTGCACTCACAACGACGCGGGGTGGAGCAGCTCGGTAGCTCGCTGGGCTCATAACCCAGAGGTCGCAGGTTCAAATCCTGTCCCCGCTACTGAAAGACAGAGGCCCGGATCCTTTCGAGGATCCGGGCCTCTGTCGTATGCCTCCGTATGCCGCGGCTGCCGTGCTTGACCTTGACGCAACGTAAAGATCTAGCGTTCTCGGCATGGAGTGGTCCATCCAGGAAATCGCCAGAAGAGCCGGCACCACGAGCCGCACGCTCCGGCACTACGGAGATCTCGGTCTCCTCGCGCCGAGCCGGATCGGGTCCAACGGCTACCGCTACTACGACCAGGACGCCCTCGTCCGGCTGCAGCGCATTCTGCTGCTGCGGGAGCTGGGTCTCTCGCTGCCCGCCATCAAGGACGTACTCGAGGGGCAGCGGGACACGTCGGTGGCGCTCCGGGCCCATCTGCGACTGCTGGAGCAGGAGCGGGAGCGCATCGGGCGGCAGATCGCCTCGGTGCGGACCACTCTCCACAAGACCGAGGAGGGAAGAGAACTCATGGCCGAAGAAGTGTTCGACGGCTTCGATCACACGGTGTACGAGCAGGAGGTCACCGAGCGCTGGGGGCGGGACGCGTACGAGAAGGGCGACCGGTGGTGGCGTTCGCTCAGCCGGGCGGAGCGCGACAGTTTCCAGGCCGCGCACGAGGCCATCGCCCGTGACTACGGGCAGGCCAGGGCGGCGGGCATGGACCCGTCCGACGAGCCGGTGCAGGACATCGCGCGGCGGCACTGCGAGTGGCTGTCGGTGACCACGCCCGCCACCCGGTCGTACGTGATCGGGCTCGGGGACATGTACGTCGCCGATCCCCGCTTCGGGAAGAACTACGATCGGTACGGAGACGGCACCGCCGTCTTCGTACGGGATGCACTGACGATCTACGCGCAGCGCAAGCTCTCCGACTGACCATGGGGGCGCGGCGCTCGGCGCTCCTCCCTTTGGCCGACGACGAGTCGCCTCACGGCGCGGCTCCGGCCAGCCTGGGTGGAGCGCGGTACCGTCCGCAGCCGTGGGCGGACCGGGCAGGAGTGCACAGGTGGGGAAGCGGGAGAGGTGGCGCGGCGGAGCTGCTGGAGGTGCCCGCACCCGGCAGTTCGTACGTCTGCTGCCCGCACTGATGATCGCGGCCGGGGTGGTCTTCGACCTCAATACGCCGCCCGAGGTCAGTGCGATCCCCCTGTTCGCGGCGGCCCCGCTGATCGCCGCGCCGTTCTTCTCGCTGGCGAGCACGATCCGTACGGCCGCGGCCGCGATCCTGACGGTCCTGGCCATCCGGTTGTACGACGACACGATCTCGGACGTCGCCCCGGTCACCGAGCTGTTCACCCTGGTCACCGTTTCCGTGCTCGCCCTCGTGATCAACGGCGTCGTCCGGCGCAGCAACGAGCAGCTGGCCTCGGCCCGGGTCATCGCGGAGACCGCGATGCGCGCGGTGCTCCCGACGCCGGACGAGCGGATCGGCGGGCTGCTGGTCGCGGCGCGGTACGAGGCGGCGCAGGCGGACGAGTTCGTCGGCGGTGACCTGTTCGCCGTCGCGGACACCCCGCACGGGGTGCGGCTGGTCGTCGGGGACGTACGGGGCAAGGGGCTGGCCGCCGTGGAGGCGGTGGCCGTGGTGATCGGGGCGTTCCGGGAGGCCGCCGAGCAGGAGCTGTCGCTGGAGGGTGTGGCGCAGCGGCTGGAGAGGGCGCTGGCGCGGGAAGGGACCCAACGCGGCGGGCTCGACTCCATGGAGGGGTTCGTCACCGCGGTGCTCGCCGAGATCCCGGCGGGTTCGGGCAGGTTGCGGATCGTCAACCGTGGTCACCCCGAACCGATCCTGCTGCACGCGGACGGGGCGCTCGAGGTGCTCGCGCCGACCGTGCCCGCGCTGCCGATCGGGATGGACCTGGGGGTGTGGCCGGACCGGTCGGACGAGTGGGAGCTGCCTGCCGGGGCGACGCTCCTGGTGTTCACGGACGGTCTCTCCGAGGCGCGGGACGCCGACGGGGTCTTCTACGACCCGGCGGCCCGGCTGCGCGGCCGGATCTTCCCCGGGCCCGACGAACTGCTCTCGGCGCTCACCGACGACGTGCGGCTGCACACGGGGGGCCGCGCCGTGGACGACATGGCGCTGCTCGCGGTCGGCCGGCCCGCGCGGGGGCAGCCGGAGCGGCGGACGACTGTGAAGATCGTGGGGCGGGGCGATGGATGAGTCGTTGCCACGGTGCGTAGTCGAAGGACACCGCTCCGCATAACATGTGACGCAACGTCAGAAACTGGTGCTCCGACGGGGAATACTCAACTCGCCCGTTTCGGACCGTTAATCCCCTGAAAGTCCATGTCGAAGCTGTGAATGATCAACGGGAACAGCTTGGAATCGGACCCGGGTGTCTATTAACGTTCGATAACGCAGCGCGGTTGTCCCAGTCGTCGCAAGAGGCGGCACCGTGCGCGAGCGCCGAATTCCGCAAGGAAACCGGGGAACCACCTACATGGGGTGAATCGGACACCTGTGTCTCGTGAGAGGCAGAGGGGCCCGTAGGAGACCTTCCTGCTCCGAACCCGTCAGCTAACCCGGTAGGCGAGAAGGAAGGAAAGGAGTGCGCCCACGTGGCGTCCAATCAGCCTGCCCCCGAGGCCCCGTCACCCTTCAGGTCCGACACCGTCGGTGACGAGGACAGGACGTGGGAGGAATGGAACCCCACCGAGGAGTCCATCCGTCCCGTACGCGGCAGGCACCGTGTAGCCAAGCAGCGCGGCCTCGCCCGTAGCTCCACCGTCCTCGGTGTCGGCGTCATCGCGGCCGTCGGCGCGGGTGGCATGGCCACTGCGCAGAGCAAGCCGCCGGTCTCCATTTCTCTTCCCGATTCCATCGCGGACAATCTCCCCGACGCCAAGTCCCTGCCCGGTGTGAGCGCGTTCATGTCGGACGACTCGGCGGACAACGGCACGGTCGCCGTGGCCTCCCCGCTCACCACGGCCGGCATCACGGCCGCCGAGGCCGAGCAGGGCACGAGCAACGCCGGTGAGGCGCTGCGCGCCCGCATCCTCCAGCAGGCCGAGCAGCAGCAGGCCGGAGCCGAGGCCGAGGCCAAGGCCGCCGAGGAGAAGGCAGCAGCCGAAGCGGCCGCAGCCGCAGCCGCGAAGCAGCAGAGCGAGGCCGAGGCGAAGGCCGCCGCCGAGAAGAAGGCCGCGGAGCTCGCGGCGAAGAAGAAGGCAGAGGCCGAGCGCCTCGCCAAGCTCGCCGCCAGTTACGCGCTCCCGACCTCCTCGTACACGATCACCTCGACCTTCGGCCAGGCCGGTTCGATGTGGTCCTCCGGCTACCACACCGGTCTCGACTTCGCGGCGCCGACGGGCACCCCGATCAAGGCCGTGCACAGCGGCACGGTGAAGTCGGCGGGCTGGTCGGGTTCGTACGGGTACCACACCGTCATCGAGCTGGACGACGGTACGGAGGTCTCGTACAGCCACCAGTCCTCGATGGACGTCACCGCCGGCCAGCGGGTCACCACCGGTGAGACCATCGGCCGCGTCGGCGCCACCGGCAATGTGACGGGCCCTCACCTCCACCTGGAGGTCCACACCGCGGACGGCTCGGGCATCGACCCGATGAGCTGGCTGCGCAGCAAGGGTCTCTCGATCTGAGTTCTCCCGGTCCGAGGGCTCCGCGGTGTGTCCGCCGAGCCCTCGCCGGTTCTCCGCCGAGCGTTCGCGCGGGCGGACGGCCCATCCGAACCCCGTCGGACGGCCCACCTGAACTCCGGCGGCCCTGGCGCTCCCCCCGACGTCAGGGCTGCCGGTCTGCCCGTGGTCCGCATCCATCGGAATAGTCGCCTGAGCGGACTGGTTTGTTCCAGGTATGACTTCACTCCGCACACTCGGTTCCTCGAGCCTCCAGATCTTCCCGCTCGCACTCGGCGGCAACGTCTTCGGCTGGACGGCCGATGAGGACGGGTCCTTCGCCGTCCTGGACGCGTACGCCGCGGCCGGCGGCAACTTCATCGACACGGCCGACTCGTACTCCGCCTGGGCCCCGGGCAACGAGGGCGGCGAGTCGGAGACGCTCGTCGGCAAGTGGCTCGCGTCGCGCTCCAACCGCTCCGACATCGTCGTCGCCACCAAGGTCGGCGCCCACCCCGAGTTCAAGGGGCTCGCCGGCGCGACCATCAAGGGCGCCGCCGAGGCCTCGCTGCGCAGGCTCGGCACCGACCACATCGACCTCTACTACACGCACTTCGACGACGAGACCGTCCCCGTGGAGGAGATCATCACCGCGCTCGACCAGCTGGTGAAGGAAGGCAAGGTGCGCGAGATCGCCGCCTCCAACATCAGCCCCAAGCGGCTCCGGGCCTCCCTGGAGTTCTCCGAGCGCGAGGGCCTCGCCCGCTATGTCGCGCTGCAGCCGCACTACAACCTCGTCTCGCGCGACACCTACGAGGGCGAGCTCCAGGACACGGCAGCCGAGGCGGGCCTCGCCGCCGTCCCGTACTTCGCACTGGCCTCCGGCTTCCTCACCGGTAAGTACCGGTCCGGCACAGCGGTCGAGAGCGCACGGGCCGACGGCGCGGCCAGGCACCTGGAGTCGGAGCGCGGACGCAAGGTGCTCGCCGCGCTCGACAGGGTGGCCCAGGAGCACGACGCGGAGATCGCCACGATCGCGCTGGCCTGGCTGGCCGCCCGGCCGACCGTCGCCGCGCCGATCGCGTCCGCCCGCACGGTCGGGCAGCTGCCCGCACTGGTGGCGGTGGCAGACCTGCGGCTGACGGACAAGGACCTCGCGGACCTCACCGAAGCATCCGCCTGACACCTCATCCGCCGGGCTACGCGGGGGGTGGGCGGCTGTCCCGCCGGTGGCCGTCGTGCAGATACGGGTTGTACCCGCCGTAGTGCCGGTGCGGTGCGGGGAGCTGCTGTTGCGGATACGGAGCGGGCTCCTGCGGGAACCTGCGGGGGGACGGGACCGGGGCCATGGGGCGCAGGGCGCGGAACCGGCCCGTCGCGTGGGCCGCGTACGTGAGGGCGGGGCCGGCGACCTCCCGGCGCTGCCACAGGTGGTGCAGAAGCTCCTGCTCGCGCTCGGCGAAGTCCGGACCGGGTGTGTCGCGGCGGGCTCTCCGGCGCAGCACCGCCAGGGAGGTCGCGAACGCCTCGTACTCCGCGACCGCCTGTGCCGCGGCCTTGCCCCGGGCCCGGTCGGAGGTTCCGTGCCAGTGCCGTGCCATGTCGCGGGCCATGCCCCTGGCCCGCATCGAGGCGAGTGACAGTGGTTCGGCGGGAGTCAGCCAGCCGGCCGCCGCGTAGACGGGCAGCTCGGTGGCCAGGGTGCGCAGTTCGCGCTGGCGCGTCCAGACGGCCAGCCAGGTCACCAGGCCGAAGACCGGCACCATGAACACCCCGTACACCGCGTAGAAGCCGTACGGGCCGAAGGCCGACGAGCCGTTCCACAGGGCGTGCATGCCCATGGCGAGGAGCAGGCCGAGGACCGGCAGCAGGATCCGGCGCACCCGGTGGCGCCGCGCGGCCACTGCCGCGACCCCGAAGCCGATACCGGTGAGCACCGTGAACAAGGGGTGCGCGAACGGCGACATCACCACCCGCACGAAGAAGGTCCCCGCCGTCACCGACGCGAGGCCCGTGGTGCCCAGCTCCTGGTCCTCGCCGAAGGCGTTGCCCAGGTAGAGGATGTTCTCGGTGAAGGCGAACCCCGTCGCGGTGAACCCGGCGACCACGATCCCGTCCACGACACCGCTGAACTCCCGCCTGCGGAACAGGAATATCAGCAGGACGGCGGCGGCCTTGGCGCTCTCCTCCACGACCGGGGCGATCACCGTGGCCCCCAGGGTGTCGGCGCTCGCCGGGTCGGCGGTGGCCGTGGCGATCCACCGGGTCGCGAACGTGTTCGCGATGATCGCCACCAGCGCGGCGGCGCACGCTCCCCAGGCGAAGGCGAACAGCAGATTGCGCCAGGGGCCCGGCTCGACCCGGTCGAGCCAGCGGAACGCGGCCATGAGCAGCGGCACGGGCAGGACGGCCAGTCCCAGCCCGACCAGGAAACCCTCGGTGCCGGTCTGTTCGCGGACCATGGACAGGATCAGCAGGCCGCACAGAGCGAGCACGACGATCACCGCACCGGCGCGGAACGCCTTGCTGCGCCACACCATGCCGACGCGACGCGGCCGGTACCGCCACTGGCCGCGCTCCGGGACGGCGCCCAGGAACTCGTCGAGCCGCTGCTCCTCGAGAACCGGGACGGCCGGCTGCTGGTGCTGCTCGTACCCCTCGGACACCCGATGACCCTAACGAGAGGGACTGACACCTGGCCATGGTGCGCAGCGCCCGGCACCGTTCAGTGGCTGATCAGCGACCCCCGGCAGCAACCGGCGCCGACCGGCGCCGATGGGGGCGTCAGGGGCGGCCGGGGCGATCACGGGTGGCCCGGGCGATCGGGGGGCGGCCGGGAACACGTCAGTACGCGCGCCGGCTCAGCGACGGGTGAACAGCACGTCCCGTACGACGTGCCCCTTGTCCAGGCCCTGCCCCTCGAAGCGGGTCAGGGGCCGGAACTCGGGCCGTGGCGCGAAGCCGCCGTCCGCCTGCGTGTTCTCGAACAGGGGGTGGGCCGTCAGCACTTCGAGCATCTGCTCCGCGTACGGCTCCCAGTCCGTCGCGCAGTGGATCACCGCGCCCGGCTTCGTCCGCTGTGCCACCAGGTCGAGGAACTCGGGCTGGATCAGCCGGCGCTTGTGGTGCCGCTTCTTGGGCCAGGGGTCGGGGAAGTACACCCGGAGCCCGTCCAGCGCCTGCGGCTCCAGCATCTCGCGCAACAGGATGATCGCGTCACCGTTGGCCACCCGGATGTTGGACAGCCCTGCCCGGTCGGCGAGACCGAGCAGATTGCCCTGGCCCGGCGTGTGCACATCGACGGCCAGAATGCCGGTGGCGGGGTCGTCGGCCGCCATCTGCGCGGTGGCCTCGCCCATGCCGAAGCCGATCTCCAGGACCACCGGGAGGCCGTCGAACAGCTCGGGCAGGGCGAGGACGCGGAGGCCGTCGATGTCCAGGCCCCACTTCGGCCACAGCCGTTGGAGGGCGTCCTCCTGGCCGGCGGTGACCCTGCTGCGGCGCGGCTGGAAGCTGCGGATGCGGCGCTCGTGGTGCGATCCTGCCGGGTCGGCAGCGGGTCCGCCGGGGAAGCGGGGCTCCTGACGGAGTCTGCGCTGCCGCTCGAAGGATGCTGCGCGCCGGGCCTCGGCATCCGCGTCCGCGGGGAGGCCGGGCGTCTCGGGGGTGGGGTTCACAGGCTCAGACACAATGACCGGATTCTACGGCGGGCGGCTTCCATCCCGTCGCGCGTGCCCGCAGCAGGGCCCGTCGCGCCACCTCCCTCCCGATGGGCAGCGAAGCCGTGGCGGCGGGCGACGGCGCGTTCAGTACGTGCACGGTGTGCGGTGCCTCGCGGATCAGGAAGTCGTCCACCAGCGTGCCGTCCCGCAGCACCGCCTGAGCTCTGACCCCGGCCGGGGACGGCCGCAGATCGTCCTCCGTCACCTCGGGCAGCAGTCGCTGGACAGCCCGGGTGAAAGCCTTCCTCGACAGGGATCTGCGCACCTCGCCCGCCCCGTACCTCCAGTGCTGCCGGGCGATCCGCCAGGAACCCGGCCAGCTCAGGGTGGACGCCAGCTCACGGGGGCGGACGACGGGCCAGCCGTACCCCTCACGGGCCAGTGCCGGCACCGCGTTCGGCCCGACGTGGACCGTGCCGTCGGCGCCCCGGGTCAGATGGACCCCGAGGAACGGGAACGCCGGGTCCGGCACCGGGTAGACCAGGCCGCGCACCAGCTCCGGCCTCGCCAGCTCGTAGTACTCCCCGCGGAACGGCACGATCCGCACCCCGGGGTCGTCGCCCGCGAGCCGTGCCACCCGGTCGCTGTGCAGCCCCGCGCAGTTGACCAGCACCCGGGCGCGGACCACCTGCCCGTCGGCCGTCCGCACGGCGACACCCCAGGGGCGCCGGTCGACGGCGACGACCTCCGCCCCGAGCCGGACCTGCCCGCCCGCCACGCTCACCTCTGCCGCGAGCCGTGCGGCCACCGCCCCGAAGTCGCACACCCCGGTCGTCCCGACCCGGATCGCCGCGAGCCCGCGGACCTGCGGCTCGTACTCCGCGATCTGGGCGGGGCCGAGCTCCCGGACCGGCAGTCCGTGCTCCCGCCCTCGCTGGACCAGGCCGTGCAGGCGGGGCAGCTCGCCGCTGTCGGTCGCGACGATCAGCTTTCCGGTCACGGCGTGCGTGATGCCGTGACGCGCACAGAAGTCGACCATCTCCGCGGCGCCGCGCACGGCGTAGCGTGCCTTGAGGGAGCCAGGGGGGTAGTAGATGCCGCTGTGGATCACCCCGCTGTTGCGTCCCGTCTGGTGGCGGGCGGGCCCCCACTCCTTCTCCAGCACGGTGACCCGGGTGCCGGGCGCGGTGCGCGTGAGCGCGTACGCGGTCGACAGACCGACGATCCCGCCGCCGATCACCAGCACATCGCAGTCGTACGCCGCGTGCGTCATCACGCCACCTCCCACCCCGATAGTGCACTGACCCACTGACAACGGGCTCAAACCAGGGGAGGCGGGGGCGTGGCGAGTCGTGGTCCCGCAGCCGTCCCCCGGTCCGGGCATACCGGGGCGTCACGGCATTCCGCCTATGCCGGGGCCACCAGAAGCGGCCGGGCCCGTTCCCGGAGCTCGGCCACACGGGGCTCGTCCCCGTACGGTTCGAGGCGGTGCAGCAGATCGCGTACGTACTCCGTGGTGCGCGCCGAGGAGATGCGCCCGGCCACCTCCACCGCCCGCGTACCGGCCGCGCACGCCGCGTCCAGGTTTCCCGACTCCAGCTCCGCGACCGCCGACACGACGAGCCGCAGCCCGTGGGAGCGGACGAACTCCTCCGTCGGCTTGGACAGGGCCTGCTCCGTGAAGCGCCGCACCTGCCGCGGGGCCTTCAGGTCGCGGTAGCACTCGGCGGCGTCGGCGGCGAATCTGTCGTACGAGTAGAAACCGAGCCACGACGGATCGGCATCGCCGGCCCGGGAACGCTCAAGCCAGCTCTCCGCCGCCTTCAGCGCGGCCCCCGCAGCCGGTGCGTCGCCCGCCTTCGCATGGGCGCGGGCCTCCACGAGACGGAAGAAGCTCATGGTCCGCGCGGTGGCGAGACCGCGGTTGCGCTCGACCGCCGCCTGCGCCAGGTCCACGCCCTCGTCGGCGAAGCCGCGGTAGGTGGCCTGCAGGGACATGGACGCCAGTACGTATCCGCCCAGCGGTACGTCGGCGGCGGCCCGGGCGAGCCGCAGTGCCTGGATGTAGTAGCGCTGCGCGGCCTCCTGCTGGCCGGTGTCGAACGCCATCCACCCCGCGAGCCGGGTCAGCTCGGCCGATGCGCCGAAGAGGGCCCGGCCCACCTCGTCGCTGTACGAGCCGAGGAGCAGAGGTGCGGCGTCGACCCGTAAGCACTCCGGGACCATGGAGGAACGCCAGTCCCCTCCGCCGTACTTGGAGTCCCAGCGGCGGGCGTCCTGGGCAGCCTCGCGCAGCTTGGCCACATCGCTGTGGCCGACGCGCAGGGGCGACACGTCGGACGACGCGTCCGGGCCCGGCTGGGCGGCCACCCCGCCCTGCGCCCCGGGTGCGCCCGGGGCGCCGAGGATCGCGGCCTCGGCCGCCGTCGGGTCCCGCGCGACCGACGGATCGGCGGGGGTTATCAACCATCGCGACGCGGGCGTCGCGTACGCGCTCACGGCGAAGGAACCCGCCAGCGACTGCCAGATTCCGCCGCCCCTGCGCCCGGCCGGATCCAGCCGGTACAGATCCGTCGCCGACCGCACCGCCTCGCCCACATCGCGCGGGAAGGCCAGACCGACCTCCGGCGCCGGGTCGGCGTCCGCGAGCCCGATCTCGTGCAGCGGCACCGGGCGGCCGAGTTTGGCCCCTATCGCCGCCGCGATGAGATGGGGCGCGGCACCTTGCGGCACCATGCCCTTGGCGACCCAGCGGGCCACCGAGGTCTTGTCGTAGCGAAGAGTCAGACCGCGCTGCGCTCCGAGGTCGTTGACCCGCCGGGCGAGCCCGGCGTTACTGATTCCCGCGAGGGCGAGAACCGTGCCGAGCTTCTCGTTCGGCCCGCGTTGCTCCCTGGACATGCGCCACCCCTCGACACACAGACGGCAGCCGCGTCACCGTGAGGCGCGCGGCATTCGTACCGTGTTCTCCCCAGGTACGGTCCCGGGCACTCCGACCGCACACGCATTTGGCCGAGCCCCGTGGAATATGCCGCCCTGCCGAGAACATCAGTAAACCCAGCGTAGTTCGCCGCATCCCTACCGTTAAGGGGCAGACGTCCGTATGGCGGGAATGTTGTGCGTGCGGGCGGACTGGGCGGTCCTTGTCCGCCCCGGCGACGGATGCGCGCCCGGGGGCGGGCGGCGCGCCGCGCGGGCCCGGGACGCGGCCGCGGAGGTGTCCGCCGTGCTCCTGGTGTGTGGCCGTGCGCCCGGCCGTGCGCTCTGGTCCGGCCGGTACGGGAGCGCTTCCATTGGTGCTGCGTGGGTCGGCCCGCTGCACTGGACTCAGCGGGCTGGGGGAGACCGCCGCCCCAATCCCCGCGGGCGGCGAACCGGTCCGGGAGGTGGCGAACACCTCCCGGACCGTGTGTTGAACGGCAGCCGGTCGGGGGGCGCGACAGGTCGGCCGGCGCACCGGGGGGATGCGCCGGCCGATGTGATCCCGGACCGTCCGCGAGGCCCCCGTAGGCGAAACGCGCGGTTGTGTCGCGATCAGAGAATGGCCGAATAACGCCGCTCGGCCGACGCGTTGGGGAACGGTCCGGCTATGGCCGGATTCCATCCGTTCTACGGAGCGGCCGGGGCGCGGCCCGGTTCCGGGGCCGGACACCACAACTCCCGGAAGCACCGGTTCGGTTGTCACGGACACCGCCGGGCCTTTGCCAGGGGCGCATGCACTTCCGGCGTGCGCTGTCCGTACCCCCTCCCGGGCGCCTTTGTCGTGGCAGCATGTCCCGCAGCGGCGTGCGCGTGTCCTGGTACGCCGGTTCGTCCACAGCCTGTGGAGGCGGCGATGCGTTGGTTGGTGGGGTGGAGCAGTATCGCCGCGAGCTTCGGCACCGTAGGTGCGGTCGGCAACCACGGCGAGGGACGAACCGTCCACCCCGTGGGTTCCCAACTCCTGTGGGGCGACCCGGATCCGCTCTGGGCCGTCGGCGACTGGCGCCCCGACGAGATCCGCATCATCAAGGTCGCGACGCAGGAGGGCGCGCCCACCACCCGCCTCGCGGTCCTCGGCTGCTGCGGGGCCACCGACGAGCAGCTCCGCGTCGGACTGCTCGCCGCCCGCGGCGGCGCGCTGCGCCATCTCACCGCCTGGCCCGGCAGCTACACGGCCGTCGTCCAGATCGGCCGCCGCATCACCGTCGCCGGCGACATCGCCGGAGCGCGCCCCGTCTTCCACACGCCCTGGGCCGACGGAACCGCGTACGCGACCGCCGCCCTTCCGCTGGCCGACCTCATCGAGGCCCAGCTGGACATCGGCCACCTGGCCGCGCTGCTCGCCTGTCCGGAGACACCGGAAGCCCTGGGCAACGGCACGCCGTACGCCGGAGTGAAGCGGGTCCCGCCGGGCCACGCGCTCATCCTCCGGGAGGGCTCCCGCGAGATCACGGGATACGAAGCGGTGGCGTCCCTCGCCGTTGCGGCGCCCCAGGTCGACCCGGTCAGCGCCGTCGAGGGCGTACGGGACGCGCTCGTCGAAGCCGTACGCGCCCGGCTGACCGCCCCGCGCCACGCCCCGGAGACCATGCCGCCCGACCCCGGACCCGTCCCCGGCATGGGACCCGCCGAACGCCGCGCCGCCCGCGGGGCGCCCGTACCCGGCATCGGCTCCGACCTCTCCGGAGGCAGCGCCTCCGCCACCCTCGCCCTGCTGGCCGCCGGACTCCCCGGGCTGCCCGGCACGGTCCTCGGCCACGGCACCGGGGCCGGCGAGCGCCTGCTGGCGGTCACGTTCAACGACCTCTCCACGAAGGGCCGCGAGGACGAGCTGGAACGCGCCCGCGTCATCGCCGCCAACCCCCGCCTGCACCACGTGGTCGTCGCGGCAGGCGAGGAGGCCCTGCCCTACGCGGCACTGGACAGCGGCCCGCTCACCGACGAACCCGCCCCCTCCCTCGTCGTTGCCGAGCGCCACCGCCGCCGCCTTGCCGCGGGCAGCGCCGACCACTTCGTCGGCCATGGCGCCCGGCAGGTACTCGACGCCCACCCGGCCCGCCTGGCCGACCTGCTCATGGACCGGCGCAGACGCCACCTGCTGCGCCCCGTCGCGGCCCTCGCCAAGGCCGAAGGGCCCTCCGCGCACTCCCTGTTCGTCCCGCTGACCGTCTACCGCGCTGCCCGCCGGCTCGCCCGCACCTCGTACCGCACCGGCCTCGAAACAGCAGCGGGCCTGCTGCCGGACGCCAACCGCTACGCGCCCGACCTCGACACCCCGGCAGAGGCCTCCCTCGCCTCCCTCGCCTGGTCCCGTCCGGGCCCGGCCGCACGCTGGCTCACCGGGGAGGCGCTCGCGGAAGTAGCGGTCCGGCTGCAGGAGGCGGCGATCCGACCGACGTCGGTGCAGCGCCCGGGAGAGGCCCGCGCCCGCGCGGCACTGGCCCGGCACGCGGCCGACCACCGGATCCTGGAACAGGCCGCGGAGATCCGCAGCCAGCGGCTGCACGCCCCGTTCCTCGACAACCAGGTCGTACGGGCGGCCAGGGCTCTGCCCGAATCGCTGCGCGTCCAGCCGGGAGCCCGGGCCGCGATCCTGCGCAGGGTGCTCGCGGGCGCGGGCATCCACGACCTGCCGCCCGGCTGGGGCACCCCGTCCCAGGCCACCTCGGCCGCGGCGGGCCGCCTCGGCCTGCGCGCCGCTCTCCCGGACCTGATCGCACTCTTCGACGCACCCCTGCTCGCCGACGCGGGCCTGATCGAGGCCCGCGTCGTACGCAAGGCGCTGCGTGCGGCGTCCGAAGGCGAACCGCTTCCCCTGGACGGCCTGGCCGACCTGGCCTCCACGGAACTCTGGCTCCGCCGCCTGGTCACCCGCCGGGGCACCTGCTGGACGGGCACGGCGGCCCCGCGCCAACGGGCAGTCGCCGGCGGCGTGGTCCCGTCCCGCAGGACGCTCCAGCCGTAACACCGGCAACCGAGGGCCGCACGTGGGCCCGCGGACCGGCGACCGAGGCGCCGCACGACGGCCGCGGACCAGGCACCGAGGGCCCGGCACGTCGGGCCCTCGGACTGCCCGCGGACCGGGCCGCGGGCCGACTCGTCGGGCGTTCGAGGACAAAGCCCCGCGCTCCGGAAGACCCGCACCGGCACAATGGGCCGGTGCAGTACCTGATCCTGGGCGCCACGGAGGCGCGCGACGAGCAAGGCGACCCGCTGCCCGTAGGCGGTACGCGGCTGCGCGCCCTCCTCGCCGCTCTCGCCCTGCGCGCCGGCCGCCCCGTCTCCGTCGCCGCGCTCGTCGACGACGTATGGGCCGGTGATCCCCCGAACGACGCGCCGGCCGCCCTCCAGGCCCTCGTCGGCAGGCTGCGGCGCGCCCTGGGCCGGGCGGCCGTCACCGGCACCCCCGGCGGCTATCGCCTCGAAGCCGGCCGCGACGACGTCGACCTGTACGTCTTCGAGCGGCTGGCCCGCCAGGGAGCCGCCGAACTCGACTCCGGCGACCCCGAGTCCGCGGCCCGCACCCTGCGCGCCGCGCTCGCCCTGTGGCGCGGACCCGCGCTCGCCGACCTCCGCGAGCGCGACCACGGGATACGGGCCGAGGCCGACCGGATGGCGGCGATCCAGCAGCGCATCGAGGCCGATCTCCGGCGCGGAGTTCCGAGAGGCCTCGTACCCGAGCTCAGAGAGCTCACAGCCGCCCACCCCTACGACGAGCCCCTGCACGCGCAGCTGCTCCGTGCCCTGCGCGCCGAGGGAAGACAGGCCGACGCGCTCGTCGCGTACGAGGAGGCACGCCGGGCCCTGGCGGACGGCCTGGGCACCGGCCCGGGACCGGAACTCACCGCCCTGCACCGGGAGCTCCTCGACCACGCGGGGCCCTCAGCCCTCGGAGCTCCGGCCCACCCGCACCCCCCGGAGGGCAACCTCCGTCCCAGGCTCACCTCCTTCGTCGGCCGGGAGCCGGAACTCCTGGCGATCCGCGCCGACCTGACCCGTGCCCGCCTCGTCACCCTCACCGGCCCGGGCGGCTCGGGGAAGACCAGGCTGGCCGAGGAGTCCGCGGCGGGCCAGGGCGCCTGGATCGCCGAACTCGCCCCGCTGGACGACCCCTCCGCAGTACCCGGAGCCGTGCTCTCCGCACTCGGTCTGCGCGAGACGACCCTCCTGCGGGACAGCGCCCACGACCGGCCCACCGCGGCCGCGGACCCCACCGAACGGCTCGTCGAACACCTCTCCCACCGGTCGCGGAACCGCCCGTTCCTCCTCGTGCTCGACAACTGCGAGCACGTCGTCGACGCGGCGGCGGCACTCGCGGAGACCCTCCTCACGCACTGCCCGCGGCTGCGCATCCTCGCCACCAGCCGCGAACCACTCGGCGTACCGGGCGAGGCCGTGCGCCCCGTGGGTCCGCTGCCCCCGCACCCCGCCCACCGCCTCTTCGCCGAACGGGCCCGCGCGGTGCGGCCCGACTTCCGTCCCGACGAGGGGACGGAAGGAAAGGACGCCGAGGACTCCCAGGTCATCGCGGAGATCTGCCGGCGGCTCGACGGGCTTCCGCTCGCCATCGAACTGGCGGCCGCCCGGCTGAGAATGCTCACGCCGCGCCAGATCGCGGACCGCCTGGACGACCGCTTTCGTCTGCTGTCCAGCGGCAGCCGCACCGTTCTGCCCCGTCAGCAGACCCTGCGGGCGGTCGTGGACTGGTCGTGGGACCTCCTCTCGGAGGGCGAGCGCACCGTCCTGCGGCAGATCTCCGTCTTCGCGGGCGGCTGGGACCTGAGCGCCGCCGAGGCGGTGACCCGAAGCCCGGACGCCGCGTCCCTGCTCGGTGCGCTCGTCGACAAGTCCCTCGTCGTCGCGACCCCCACCGACGCCGGCGAGATGCGCTACCGCCTCCTGGAGACCATCCACGAGTACGCCTCCGAGCGCGCCGCCGAGACACCGGACGTACGGGCCGCAGCGGCGGCGGCACACACCGCGTGCTTCGCCGCACTGGCCGAGAAGGCCGACTCCCTGCTCCGCTCCGGCGCACAACTCCCGTGGATCAGCCGGCTGGAGGCGGACCTCGACAACATCCGCGCGGCCCTGCACCGCACGGTAGCCACCGAACCCTCCGAGCGGGACGCGCTGCGACTCGTCCTGAACATGGGCTGGTTCTGGTGGCTGCGCAACTTCCGCAACGAGGGTGCGGCCTGGGCCGACCGGGCCGCCGGACTCGGCGAGGACCCGGACGATCCGGCCGACCCCCGCTACTGGCCCCGCAAGCACCTGCACATGCTGCGGTTCTTCCTCACGATGGAGACCAAGGCAGTCGCGGAGACCCGGGACGACGAAGAGATCCACGCACTGGTGAGGTGTGTGACCGAGGCCTTCGGATCCGGCGGCCCGCAGGCCGCCCGCTTCCCGGGGCTGTTCTGGCCGCTGACCTCGTACATGCGCGGCGAGTTCACGGAGGACGTGCGCGGGCACTTCGACGCGACCGTCGCCAACACCCGTGAGTACGGCGGCGACTGGGAGTACGGCGTCACCCTGATGTTCCGTACCCACATGCTCGTCGACGCACCGCACGGCATGACCGGCATCGACGAGGACCTCGCCGAGCTGCGCACACTGAGCCGACGCATCGGCGACCGCTACCTGCGCGCCCAGGTCGCCAGCGCCGCCGCGGAGGCGGGAATGATGCGGGGGAGGTACGACGAGTCCCGCGTCGCCTATCAGGAGGCGCTGGAGCTGGCACGGGAGGTCGGAGCCCATGCGGAGGCCCCGTTCCTGCTCGGCCGCCTCGCCGAACTCGACTACCTGACCGGTGACCTGGACGCGGCCAGGAAGGGACTGGACGAGGCGGAGGCCGAAGCCGAACGGCAGCACGTGCTGGACGCCCACGCCTTCGTGAACTTCCTGCGGGCCTCGATCGCGCTGGCGGCCGGGGAGATCCCGGCGGCGCGGCGGTTCGCCGACTCGGCGCGCGGCGCGCAGGTCTACGGCCCGCCCCCGCAGTTCGCGGCAGCCCTCCTGTGCCTGTCGGCCCGCATCAGCGTGTACGAACCGTCAGGCGGGCCCGCCGTCGGACTGCGCGGCATCACCGACGGCCTCCGCATGGCCGTCGAAGCCGGCTGCGCGAACGTGTTCACCGCCTATCTGGGGGAGGCGGCGGGCATCACACTGCCGCGGCTCGGACAGTACGCGGCGGCGGCCCGCCTTCTCGCGGCCTCCCGCACCTGGCGGGGCGGCGGTCCGCGGTCGGTGCTGGAGGAGGCGGAGGTGGCAGAGGTGCTGGAGGAGCTGCGCGAGAAGCTGGGGCCTCTCCTGTACGACGAGGAGCGCGCCGCAGGCAGCGCCCTGACCCCGCAGGAGGCGGTGGAACTCCTGACCGGCATCACCGAGGAGCTCAGCGACAGCTGATCCTCGAGTTCGCCCAGTCGGCCAGTGCCGCCGCGCCGAACGGCTCCGTGGGCTCCACGACGAGCCGGATCGTCCGCCGGCCGCCGATACCGACGCGCATGGCGACGGCAGGGTCACCGCCCCGCATCACCGGCGACTGCCACAACCGGGCACCGTCGCCGTTGAACACGGAGAAGCGCATGGCGCCGGTCCACTTGGTCAGATCGTCGACACCGGCCATCGCCTCGTAGGTGC
The DNA here is from genome assembly GCF_045207585.1 of Streptomyces sp. NBC_00887. NCBI lineage: Bacteria > Bacillati > Actinomycetota > Actinomycetes > Kitasatosporales > Streptomycetaceae > Streptomyces > Streptomyces sp. NBC_00887. The sequence continues at coordinate 5,633,268 of NZ_CP108788.1, read as the reverse complement.
TGCACTCGCGGTTCAGCCGGACGGTGAAGGACGAGCGCGGGTGGACGGTCACCCCGTGGGCGTACGTCGTGGAGCCGATCGACAGCCCGGAACGCTGCCAGACCGCCCCCCGGCTCTCACCCAGCACGATCTCCGGCTCGCTGTGGTCGCCGAAGACGGAGTACGTCAACTCGCTGACCCGGTAGACCTCGGGAGCCGGTGGCCGGGGAGGCTCCGGTGCCGGCGGCTTCGGCGGGGCGGGCTCGGGAGTGGGTGTGGGCTTCGGAGCGGGCGGCGGCTCCGGCGTGGGTGTGGGCGTGGGTGTGGGTTCCGGCTTCGGCGTGGGCGTCGGCTCCGGGGGAGCTTCGGGTGCCGGTGCGGCCGGTGCCGGAGGCTTCGGCTTCGAGGGGGGAGCTGGCGCGGGCACCGCCGGAGCGGCCGCCGGCGGTTTCGCCGGCGGCGCTGTCTCCGGGGCGGGCCGGTCGTCACCGACGAGCGCCCACACCAGTCCGGCCGCGGCCGCCACGGCGACCGCCGCAGCGATCCCTGCCTTCGCCGGCGCGCCGAGCCCTTCGGCCGCGGCACCGCCGGCCGCGCCGCCGGACGCCGTGCTGCCCGTCGCCGCCGCGGCGGCTCCGGCACCGGCCGCACCGGCTGCCCCGCCCGCCACGATGCCGGCGGCCTTGACCGCGTAGCCGGCGGCGAACCAGCCGATGAAGGCGACCGGGAGCAGTGCCGGAATCCCCGCGTTCACATGGGCCAGTTCACCTGCGGCGATACGGCACTTCGCGCACGCGTCGAGATGCTTGCGCAGCCCCCGTTCGGCCCTGGTCCGCAGGCCGCCCCGGGCATGGGCACCGAGCCGGTCGGCGTACTGCGCGCAGTCTCCCCCGGACGTCAGGGTCTCGCTCACGTGCGCCTGCAGATAGGCCTGCTTGAGCCCTTCGCGTGCCCTGACGGCCAGGACCGCCGTGGCATTGGCCGACAGCCCGAACAGCGGGGCGATCTCGCTCGGCGACTCCTCCTCCACGGTGGTGTGCCACAGCACGGCCTGCCAGCGCTCCGGCAGGCTGCGGAACGCCTGCATCGCCATCGACCGGTCCGCCTCGTGCATGGCCATCACATCGGCACCGAGATCGAGGGTGTCGGCGTCGGAGAGCTCGGAGGAACGCGTGGCCTGTGCGGCGAACACCGCGAAGTCCTCGACGAGATGCTCCCGCTTCGCGCTCTTCGTCCAGGCGGCGGCGACATGGCGGACAGCGGTCATGAGGTACGCCCGGACCGCTTCCTCCGGTCCCTTCCCGCCGCGGACCGCCTGAAGTGTCCGTGCGAACACCTCGGCCGTCAGGTCGTCGGCGGTATGCGCGTCGCGGCAGCAGGTGCGGGCGTACCGGCGTACGGCTCCCGAGTGCCGGCGGAACAGCTCCTCGTACGCACGGTCGTCGCCGGTCCGCATGCCCTGGATCAACTGGGCGTCCGACGGCGCGAGTTCGGCGGAACTGCCGCGGCCCTCACGCTGCAGGGGCACGGCGAACGCCGCGTCGGTCTCCGTAGCGGTGACGGTTTCGTCTCCCGCTGCGTGCCCCGCTTCGATTCCTGTAGAAAGATCCGTCCCGGGGCCCGCGGTGACGTCGGGCCGTGCCGGCCAGGGACCGGGCAGGACAGTGCCGCCCTCGGCGAGCCCTTGCCGGTCCTCGCGGTTTCCGGAGCCTGCCTGGCCCGGCACGTGACCGGACGGCACACCGGTCTCCGTGCCACCGCCTGCGGCAGCGATATCGTCGAACGGTTCTTCCTGCTGCCCGTCACCGCTCATCGCGGAAGCCCCCGTATGCGCTTCGGACCCGAATACCGGGCAAGCGTGCCACAGGGCGTCGTCGCGACGGACCCTCAGCCCCGTCAACCACTCGTCCGGGGCTTTCTTGCTGAACAGGGGCCGCGGCGTCACCCCGGGGGGAAGCGCCGACGACTGCTACCCCCGGTCGTCGGGTGCGGATGCGGGCGTACCGGTGTCCGTCCGGCGCCGGACGGAGTGCTGGACGGACACCGGCCGTATGCCTACGCGGGACGGGAGCGGAGACCCTCCAGCAGGATGTCCAGCAGCCGTGCCGAAGCCGCGGCCTGCTGAGCCGGATCCGGCAGGGCCGGAGCCGCCGTGGCGATCACCAGCAGCACATCGGCCACCGTCACATCGCCCCGCAGCTCACCGGACTCACGCGCCCGGTCGACCAGCCTGCCCACGACCTCGAGCAGCTCGGCCGCACCCGAGTCGTCGTCGAACTCCTCCTCGGCCGACGGACGCGGTGGAACCACCCGGAGATCGGCCTGGCCCACTCCCTGCCGCTGGTGCGGGACCCGCGTCTCGCCCTGGCCGGCCGTGCCGTGCTCGTCCGCGTCGGCCCCGACCCGCAGGACCTGCGGAGGCAGCAGCCGCCCCGCACCCGATGCCACGGAGGTCCGCAGGAAACGGGAGAGCGCCGACCAGGGCTCCTCCTCCTGCCCCAGAGCCGTCCGCGCCTGATCGGTCAGCCGGGAGGTCTCCTCCTCGGCTATCCGTCGTACCAGCACGTCCTTGCTCGGGAACCGGCGGTAGACCGTGCCGACCCCGACCCTGGCGCGCCGCGCCACGTCCTCCATCGGCGCGCCGTAACCCAGCTCGCCGAACACCTCACGTGCGGCGCGCAGGACGTGTTCCAGATTGCGCTGTGCGTCCACGCGGAGAGGCGCCGAGCGGGGTGTGTTCCCCACCGCAGCGACCGTTCCCACCGCTCCTACCGCAGTCAGCCGCCCGTGGCCCTCCGTAGAAGAGGCGACAGCGGTCTGCCCATGCAAATCCTGAATGTGCATAACTTCCCCCGGTTATGACGTCTCCCCCCGGAGACTTCCCCGCCGTGTCAGTCGTTGTGCGGATCATCGTCCGAATCCGACACCCCGACGGGGTACGAACATAGTTGAGCCCGGGTCAATTCAGAAGGGGGTAGTTCCGCATGGAGCGCCCCCCGATCGGAGCAAGGACCGGTTGGCCCCTGATTCACCCCCTCTTCCCAGGCTCTCCCGACCTGCCTGACCTGCACGCTTGTCGAAATGCCCGGCGCGCGGGCGCCCTCCGGTGATCGAAGACCTCCGGTCACACAATTTGTCGGGCCTGTGGACAAACACCGGACTCCGTTGCGTCATGGGATGGTGATGGCTCCAGATTCCCGGCGGACGACCCCCGGCACCCGGCCAAGTGTGCGCATTCTCGTCGTAGGCGGTGGCTACGTCGGGATGTACACGGCTCTGCGTCTCCAGCGGAAGCTGCGGCAGAGACTGAAGAGCGGCGATGCCGAGATCGTGGTGGTCACGCCCGAGCCCTACATGACGTACCAGCCGTTCCTGCCCGAGGCGGCGGCCGGCTCGATCTCACCCCGGCACGTCGTCGTACCGCTCCGTCGGGTCCTCAAGGACTGCACGATCGTCATCGGTGAGGCGGAGCGCATCGATCACGCCAAGCGCACCGCGACCGTGACGACCCTCGCCACCGGTGAGGACGGCACGGGCGCCGTCGAGATCCCGTACGACGAGGTCGTCGTCGCGCCCGGATCCGTCTCGCGCACCCTGCCGGTCCCCGGCCTCGCCGACTTCGGCATCGGCTTCAAGACTGTCGAGGAGGCCATCGGCCTGCGCAACCACGTCATCGAACAGATGGACATCGCCTCCGCCACCCGTGACCCCGCCATCCGCGACGCCGCCCTCACGTTCGTCTTCGTCGGAGGCGGTTACGCAGGCGTCGAGGCGCTCGCCGAGCTCGAGGACATGGCCCGCTACACCTCGCGGTACTACCACAACATCAAGCCCGCGGACCTGAAATGGATCCTGGTCGAGGCCACCGGCCGCATCCTGCCCGAGGTCGGAGAGGCGATGGGGAAGTACGCCGTCCGGGAACTGCGGGGCCGCAACATCGACGTACGCCTCGACACCCGTCTCGACAGTTGCGAGGGCCGGGTCGCGGTGCTCAGCGACGGCTCCCGCTTCCCGACCCGCACGCTCGTGTGGACGGCAGGCGTCAAGCCCGCACCGCTCCTCGCCGCCACCGACCTGCCCCTCACCGGGCGCGGCCGGCTCCGCTGTACCGCCGCGCTCTCCGTCGAGGGCGTCGAGCACGCCTGGGCCGCCGGTGACGCGGCGGCCGTACCCGACCTCACCTCCTCCGAGCCGGACAGGGAGACCGCGCCGAACGCCCAGCACGCGGTACGGCAGGCCAAGGTCCTCGCCGAGAACATCGTCGCCACGCTCGCCGGACGACCGGTCAAGGACTACCGGCACTCCTATGCCGGATCCGTCGCCTCGCTGGGGCTGCACAAAGGCGTCGCCCACGTCTACGGCCGCAAGCTCAAGGGCTACCCGGCCTGGCTGATGCACCGCACGTACCACCTCAGCCGGGTGCCCACCTTCAACCGGAAGGCGCGCGTCCTCGCCGAATGGACCCTGGCCGGACTCTTCAAACGCGAGATCGTCTCCCTCGGCTCGCTCGAACACCCACGCGCCGAGTTCGCCCTCGCGGCCGGCGGCCACGCCCACCCGGGGCACCCCGGAAGCGAGGGAAACCGGACACGTCCCGAGGACAACCCGCCGAAGGACGACAGTCCGCCGAAGACATCCGGTTGATCTCCCGGCCCCACGGGGGCCGGGCCCTCCGACCACTGCGGACAGCGGTTCTGCCGCCGTACGACGGCCGCAGTTCAGCCACCGGACGGACAGCCGAACCACAACTGTCAGTACGGTCGGTCACACTGGGCGTGTGACCATAGGTGGGCCCACACCTGCACAGAGTGACCCGGCCGACAGTCACCTACAGTGACCGAAAGCGACGATCGACAGCACGAAGAGGCCCGGCTGCGCCTTCCCGGGGGTCCGGCCCCGGATGCCCCTGCACCGGCAGAAGAACCGGCACAGAAACCGGTAGAAGAAGCAGCTCGCCCGAGCGGACCAGACCGACACACGAGGCCAGAAATTCCGTGAACTTCACGCGCTGGAGCGCCCGCCTTCCCGGAACGCAGCGTAGAACCGCCGCGCGGGACGACCACAGTTCCGTACCCGCCGCCCGCGCCGAGTCCGCCCGGCCGAAGAGCGCACCCACGCCGCCGGACAACACACCGGAAACGCCCGCTGCCACGCTCCCGGGCGCCGCTCACGAAACCCTCTCGGCCCGCGACATCCTCGGCAGGCTCCCCGCCCCGGTCGCGCTGCTGCACGGCCCCGAGCACCGCATCACGTACGTCAACGACGCCTACACGGCGACATTCGGCCCCCGCCCCCGCGGCGTGCGCGCCGTGGACGCCATGCCCGAGCTCACCGAGCTCAGCCTGCTGCCCCTGATGGACCAGGTCCTGCGCAGCGGCACGCCCCGCACGGTGAAGTCCCGAAAGGTCCAGGGCGGCAGTTCGTACACCGTGACCTGCACACCTGTGGCCGCCGGCTATCCCGAGCACACGAAGAGCGCCCCGGGTGAGGAGGGCGTGCTCGTCTACGCCACCGATGTCACCGACCACGCCGAAGCGGCGGAACGGCTCCGTGCGAGCGAACGCCGCCACCGCGAAACCGCCGTGACACTCCAGCGCTCCCTGCTCCCGCAGGACCTCGAACAGCCCGACGACCTGCGGATCGCCGCGACGTACCAGCCGGGTGGCACGGACGCGGCGGTCGGCGGCGACTGGTACGACGTCATCACCCTCGGCGCGGGCCGCACCGCTCTCGTGATCGGCGACGTGATGGGGCGCGGGGTCCGTGCCGCCGCCGTCATGGGTCAGCTGCGCACCGCGGTCCGCGCCTACGCACGCCTGGACCTGCCGCCGCACGAGGTGCTCCAGCTCCTCGACGTCATCGCGTCCGAGATCGACGCCAGCCAGATCGCCACGTGCGTCTACGCGGTCCATGATCCCAACGAGGGGCATCTCGTCTACGCCTCCGCCGGCCACCTCCCGATCCTCGTGTGCGACGAGGACGGCACGGTGCACCGCGCGGAAGAACCGACCGGCCCGCCGCTCGGCACCGGCGGCTGGGTTCATACCTCGGGGACGATCGCCCTGCCGCCCGGCTCCACCGCCGTGCTGTACACCGACGGCCTGGTCGAGCGCCGCAGCGAGGACATCGACGAGGGCGTCGCCTCCCTGGAGCGCGCGCTGTCCGGTGCCAAGGGGTCGCCCCAGGTGGTCTGCGACCGGCTGATCCGCTCCTTGGGGGTGACCGCCGAGCACGACGACGACGTGGCGGTCCTGGTGGTGCAGCACCCCGCCCGCACGGGGACGAACGCGGAGTTGTTCCACAACGCCTCGCTCGATCTGCTCGGCGGCGTCGAAGCCGCTCCCCGGGCCCGCGCCTTCGCCACCGGGGTCCTGGCCTCCTGGCGGTTCCCCGTCGAACTCTGCGACCTGGGCGTGCTCGCCGCGAGCGAACTCGTCGCGAACTCGCTCCAGCACGGCACCCCGCCCATGCGTCTGGGCCTGCGCCGCACGGACCGCCGCCTGATCATCGAGGTGACGGACGGCGACGACCACCTGCCGCGCCGCCGCAGAGCCGAACCCGCGGACGAGGCGGGACGCGGCATCTCCATCGTCGCGAGCATCGCCTCGTCCTGGGGCAGCCGCCGCACACCGGGCGGCGGCAAAGCGGTCTGGTGCGAGTTCGCGCTTCCTCAGTGAGCGGTCGCGGGAGCGGTCACCGGCCCGCCCTCCGGGAGTGACACCGCCACCACCCGCGACGGCACCGCCACGAGCGACGGCTTGTCCTGTACGGGAGTGAGTTGCCGGCCCAGTCTCAGGGCCAGCACGGTGATGCCCAGCGAGAACAGCACGAACGTCACGATGTACAGCCCGTGCAGCGTCGCCCCCATGGGCCCGCCCACGGCCGGTCCGACCGCCAGGGCCAACTGCTTCACCAGGGCGAACGCCGAGTTGTACTGACCGACCATCGCCTCGGGCGCCAGGTCGGCGACGAGCGGCGCCACCGTCGGCGACAGCATCGACTCACCGAGCCCGAACAGGGCGTACGTCGAGACCATCGCGGCCGTGGCCATGGTCCGGCTGCCGTGCCCCAGGCCCGCGTATCCGGCCACGATCCAGGCGAACGCCCAGATCAGACCGACCCACGCGATGACCCGGCTGCGCCGCCGACGCTCCACCAGACGGAGCACGACGAACTGTGCGACGACGATGACGGCCGTGTTGGCGGCCAGCGCGATGCCCAGGGTCGACGGTTCGATCCCGGCCGCCTCGGTGCCGTAGGCCGCGAGCCCGGACTCGAACTGTCCGTAGCAGGCGAAGAAGAGCACGAAGCCGAGGACACACAGCTGGACCATGGCCCTGTGGGAGAGCAGGACCCGCAGTCCGGACCCGGGGGCGGAGCCGTCGGTGGGCCGGGCACCGGAGATGGACGGGGTACGGGGCATGCGCACGGTGGCCGCGACCACCGCGAGCACGACGAACATGACCGCCTCGATCAGGAAGAGCAGGGTGAAGCTCGACGGCTTGTCGACGTCGACGATCTGCCCGCCGACCAGCCCGCCGACGCCGAGGCCCAGGTTCTGCAGGAAGAACTGTGTGGCGAAGGCGCGGGTACGGGTGGTCGTGCTCGAGCACCACACCAGCATCGTGGCGAGTGCCGGCTGCATGACCGCCGTACCGGCTCCGAGGACGGCAGCCGACAGCACTGCGGTCGTCACGCTGCCCGCCACACCCAGCGCGGCAGCACCCACGGCCGCCAGGCCGGCGGCGACGATCAGTACGGGCAGCGGCCCGCGGCGGTCGATGGCCCGCCCCGTGAACGGCAGAACCCCCAACGCTGCCATGGCGAAGACAGCCAGAACGACACCTGCCGTACCGGCGCCAAGATCCCGGACCTGCGCCACGTAGACGTACAGATACGGAACGGTGAACCCGAGGCCGAACGCGCTCAGCGCGCTCCCCACCTGGATCCGCCGCAGCGCTGCACCCATCTCCCTGGTCACACTCACCTACCTCAGACTTCGAAGAACCTTGAAGAACACAGACTCGTAGACTTTAGCACTAAAATTAGAACCTTAACGCTACACATAGAAGGACTTCGACGGCGATGGGGAGCGTGCGATACTGCCCGCCATGTCTGACACCCCCGAGCAGCCCGAGCTCCAGGAGCCGAGCCTCGACGAGCAGATCGCGGCCTACCAGCGCGAATTCCGCGACCTCGACCCGCAGGTCGAGCAGGTCGTCTCCGCGCTGGGCCGGCTGAACCGCCGGATGAACGTCGCGTACGGCCGGCAGGTCGCCGCCCTCGGCATCAGCAATGCCGAGTGGGAGGTCCTCAAGACCCTCGTCCTGGCCGGCGCCCCGTACCGGCTCGGCCCCGGCGAGCTGGCGAAGCGACTCGGTCTCACACCGGCCGCGATGACCCACCGAATCGACCGGATGGCGGGCGAAGGCCTGGTCACCCGGGACAGGGACGAGAACAACAGGGTGCGCGTCATCGTCGAGCTGACCGACGAGGGCCGGACGAAGTGGCTCGAGGCGATGCGGATGGCCACCGACTTCGAGGAGGACCTTCTCCAGGACCTCTCGGGAGACGAGCGCGGGGTCCTGGGCGAGATGCTGATCCGCCTCCTGCGCCGTGTGGAACACGCCCAGCCGGACGCGGGCGGCCGGCTCACCGACCTGGACTGATGGGTCCGACGGGCCCCCAGGGGAGGGGGTTGACACGCTCCGCCCCGATCCGTAAGGTTCTCCGAGTTGCCACGGAGCCGGAACGGTCCCGAGGCAGCCGATCCCGCCGCGAATGCGGCAACCAAACTCAGCACGATCTCCCGCCGGGGAGAATTTCGGTATGCCGAAATTCAATTCGAAAGCTCGATTATGAGCCGCGGAGGAAACCCGCTAGAGTTTGAGCGTCGGAACGGCCCAACAGCCGGGAAGACAAGCCCCACTGACTGGGAATCAGGCCCGAAAGGATCTGATAGAGTCGGACTCGCCGGAAAGGGAAACGCGAAAGCGAAGAACTGGAAAGCGCAGTAACAATTCTCCTGCTTCGCAGGGGGCCCGCTTCGGCCGGGAATCGGACACGAAAGAGTCTGATAGAGTCGGAAACGCAAGAACGAAGGGAAGCGCCCGGAGGGCCCCGGTGAAACGGGACCGAAGGAAGCGTCCGTTCCTTGAGAACTCAACAGCGTGCCAAAAGTCAACGCCAAATTTGTTGATACCCCGGCCCACTTCGGTGGGTTGGTGGTTCCTTTGAAGTCCTACTGGCCCATGTGGCGGGTAGGCAACATCAGCGAGGACGCTGTGGATGACCAGCCCTATTCCGGTTGGTTGTCCCGCTCTTTTATGGTGCTCTCCCGATTACGGGAAAACATTCATGGAGAGTTTGATCCTGGCTCAGGACGAACGCTGGCGGCGTGCTTAACACATGCAAGTCGAACGATGAAGCCCTTCGGGGTGGATTAGTGGCGAACGGGTGAGTAACACGTGGGCAATCTGCCCTTCACTCTGGGACAAGCCCTGGAAACGGGGTCTAATACCGGATAACACTCTGTCCTGCATGGGACGGGGTTAAAAGCTCCGGCGGTGAAGGATGAGCCCGCGGCCTATCAGCTTGTTGGTGGGGTAATGGCCTACCAAGGCGACGACGGGTAGCCGGCCTGAGAGGGCGACCGGCCACACTGGGACTGAGACACGGCCCAGACTCCTACGGGAGGCAGCAGTGGGGAATATTGCACAATGGGCGAAAGCCTGATGCAGCGACGCCGCGTGAGGGATGACGGCCTTCGGGTTGTAAACCTCTTTCAGCAGGGAAGAAGCGCAAGTGACGGTACCTGCAGAAGAAGCACCGGCTAACTACGTGCCAGCAGCCGCGGTAATACGTAGGGTGCGAGCGTTGTCCGGAATTATTGGGCGTAAAGAGCTCGTAGGCGGCTTGTCACGTCGGATGTGAAAGCTCGGGGCTTAACCCCGAGTCTGCATTCGATACGGGCTAGCTAGAGTGTGGTAGGGGAGATCGGAATTCCTGGTGTAGCGGTGAAATGCGCAGATATCAGGAGGAACACCGGTGGCGAAGGCGGATCTCTGGGCCATTACTGACGCTGAGGAGCGAAAGCGTGGGGAGCGAACAGGATTAGATACCCTGGTAGTCCACGCCGTAAACGTTGGGAACTAGGTGTTGGCGACATTCCACGTCGTCGGTGCCGCAGCTAACGCATTAAGTTCCCCGCCTGGGGAGTACGGCCGCAAGGCTAAAACTCAAAGGAATTGACGGGGGCCCGCACAAGCAGCGGAGCATGTGGCTTAATTCGACGCAACGCGAAGAACCTTACCAAGGCTTGACATATACCGGAAAGCATCAGAGATGGTGCCCCCCTTGTGGTCGGTATACAGGTGGTGCATGGCTGTCGTCAGCTCGTGTCGTGAGATGTTGGGTTAAGTCCCGCAACGAGCGCAACCCTTGTTCTGTGTTGCCAGCATGCCCTTCGGGGTGATGGGGACTCACAGGAGACTGCCGGGGTCAACTCGGAGGAAGGTGGGGACGACGTCAAGTCATCATGCCCCTTATGTCTTGGGCTGCACACGTGCTACAATGGCCGGTACAATGAGCTGCGATGCCGCGAGGCGGAGCGAATCTCAAAAAGCCGGTCTCAGTTCGGATTGGGGTCTGCAACTCGACCCCATGAAGTCGGAGTTGCTAGTAATCGCAGATCAGCATTGCTGCGGTGAATACGTTCCCGGGCCTTGTACACACCGCCCGTCACGTCACGAAAGTCGGTAACACCCGAAGCCGGTGGCCCAACCCCTTGTGGGAGGGAGCTGTCGAAGGTGGGACTGGCGATTGGGACGAAGTCGTAACAAGGTAGCCGTACCGGAAGGTGCGGCTGGATCACCTCCTTTCTAAGGAGCATCTAGGTTCTCTTCGGGGAATCCAGAGACCATTTCGTCGGCAAATGTTCGACGGTGGTTGCTCATGGGTGGAACGTTGACTATTCGGCACGGTTGGCTGGTTGTTATGAGTACTGCTTCGGCGTGGAAAATAAGAACTTGTTGATCGGGTCGGGCACGCTGTTGGGTATCTGAAGGTACGGGCTCGTTGAGTCTGGATCTTCGGTTGCCGGCCCCAGTGAACTCGCCTGTGAGGGCGGGGTGATGGGTGGCTGGTCGTTGTTTGAGAACTGCACAGTGGACGCGAGCATCTGTGGCCAAGTTTTTAAGGGCGCACGGTGGATGCCTTGGCACCAGGAACCGATGAAGGACGTGGGAGGCCACGATAGTCCCCGGGGAGCTGTCAACCAAGCTTTGATCCGGGGGTTTCCGAATGGGGAAACCCGGCAGTCGTCATGGGCTGTCACCCACTGCTGAACACATAGGCAGTGTGGAGGGAACGCGGGGAAGTGAAACATCTCAGTACCCGCAGGAAGAGAAAACAACCGTGATTCCGGGAGTAGTGGCGAGCGAAACTGGATGAGGCCAAACCGTATGCGTGTGATACCCGGCAGGGGTTGCGCATGCGGGGTTGTGGGATCTCTTTTTCATGGTCTGCCGACTGTGAGACGAGTCAGAAACCGTTGGTGTAGGCGAAGGACATGCGAAAGGTCCGGCGTAGAGGGTAAGACCCCCGTAGCTGAAACATCAACGGCTCGTTTAAGAGACACCCAAGTAGCACGGGGCCCGAGAAATCCCGTGTGAATCTGGCGGGACCACCCGCTAAGCCTAAATATTCCCTGGTGACCGATAGCGGATAGTACCGTGAGGGAATGGTGAAAAGTACCGCGGGAGCGGAGTGAAATAGTACCTGAAACCGTGTGCCTACAAGCCGTGGGAGCGTCGCTGTATGTGCTTGCACATGCAGTCGTGACTGCGTGCCTTTTGAAGAATGAGCCTGCGAGTTTGCGGTGTGTTGCGAGGTTAACCCGTGTGGGGAAGCCGTAGCGAAAGCGAGTCCGAATAGGGCGATTTAGTAGCGCGCTCAAGACCCGAAGCGGAGTGATCTAGCCATGGGCAGGTTGAAGCGGAGGTAAGACTTCGTGGAGGACCGAACCCACCAGGGTTGAAAACCTGGGGGATGACCTGTGGTTAGGGGTGAAAGGCCAATCAAACTCCGTGATAGCTGGTTCTCCCCGAAATGCATTTAGGTGCAGCGTCGTGTGTTTCTTGCCGGAGGTAGAGCACTGGATAGGCGATGGGCCCTACCGGGTTACTGACCTTAGCCAAACTCCGAATGCCGGTAAGTGAGAGCACGGCAGTGAGACTGTGGGGGATAAGCTCCATGGTCGAGAGGGAAACAGCCCAGAGCATCGACTAAGGCCCCTAAGCGTACGCTAAGTGGGAAAGGATGTGGAGTCGCAGAGACAACCAGGAGGTTGGCTTAGAAGCAGCCACCCTTGAAAGAGTGCGTAATAGCTCACTGGTCAAGTGATTCCGCGCCGACAATGTAGCGGGGCTCAAGCGTACCGCCGAAGTCGTGTCATTCCAGCACATACCCCCAACGGGGGCTGGGATGGGTAGGGGAGCGTCGTGTGCCGGGTGAAGCAGCCGCGGAAGCGAGTTGTGGACGGTTCACGAGTGAGAATGCAGGCATGAGTAGCGATACACACGTGAGAAACGTGTGCGCCGATTGACTAAGGGTTCCTGGGTCAAGCTGATCTGCCCAGGGTAAGTCGGGACCTAAGGCGAGGCCGACAGGCGTAGTCGATGGACAACCGGTTGATATTCCGGTACCCGCTTTGAAACGCCCAATACTGAATCAGGCGATGCTAAGTCCGTGAAGCCGGCCCGATCTCTTCGGAGTTGAGGGTAGTGGTGGAGCCGATGAACCAGACTTGTATTAGGTAAGCGATGGGGTGACGCAGGAAGGTAGTCCAGCCCGGGCGGTGGTAGTCCCGGGGTAAGGGTGTAGGCCGTGTGGCAGGTAAATCCGTCACACATTAAGGCTGAGACCTGATGCCGAGCCGATTGTGGTGAAGTGGATGATCCTATGCTGTCGAGAAAAGCCTCTAGCGAGTTTCATGGCGGCCCGTACCCTAAACCGACTCAGGTAGTCAGGTAGAGAATACCGAGGCGTTCGGGTGAACTATGGTTAAGGAACTCGGCAAAATGCCCCCGTAACTTCGGGAGAAGGGGGGCCATCACTGGTGAGGGAACTTGCTTCCTGAGCTGGGGGTGGCCGCAGAGACCAGCGAGAAGCGACTGTTTACTAAAAACACAGGTCCGTGCGAAGCCGTAAGGCGATGTATACGGACTGACGCCTGCCCGGTGCTGGAACGTTAAGGGGACCGGTTAGTGCACTTTCGGGTGTGCGAAGCTGAGAACTTAAGCGCCAGTAAACGGCGGTGGTAACTATAACCATCCTAAGGTAGCGAAATTCCTTGTCGGGTAAGTTCCGACCTGCACGAATGGCGTAACGACTTCTCGACTGTCTCAACCATAGGCCCGGTGAAATTGCACTACGAGTAAAGATGCTCGTTTCGCGCAGCAGGACGGAAAGACCCCGGGACCTTTACTATAGTTTGATATTGGTGTTCGGTTCGGCTTGTGTAGGATAGGTGGGAGACTTTGAAGCGGCCACGCCAGTGGTTGTGGAGTCGTCGTTGAAATACCACTCTGGTCGTGCTGGATGTCTAACCTAGGTCCGTGATCCGGATCAGGGACAGTGTCTGATGGGTAGTTTAACTGGGGCGGTTGCCTCCTAAAGAGTAACGGAGGCGCCCAAAGGTTCCCTCAGCCTGGTTGGCAATCAGGTGTTGAGTGTAAGTGCACAAGGGAGCTTGACTGTGAGACCGACGGGTCGAGCAGGGACGAAAGTCGGGACTAGTGATCCGGCAGTGGCTTGTGGAAGCGCTGTCGCTCAACGGATAAAAGGTACCCCGGGGATAACAGGCTGATCTTCCCCAAGAGTCCATATCGACGGGATGGTTTGGCACCTCGATGTCGGCTCGTCGCATCCTGGGGCTGGAGTCGGTCCCAAGGGTTGGGCTGTTCGCCCATTAAAGCGGTACGCGAGCTGGGTTTAGAACGTCGTGAGACAGTTCGGTCCCTATCCGCTGTGCGCGTAGGAATATTGAGAAGGGCTGTCCCTAGTACGAGAGGACCGGGACGGACGAACCTCTGGTGTGCCAGTTGTCCTGCCAAGGGCATGGCTGGTTGGCTACGTTCGGAAAGGATAACCGCTGAAAGCATCTAAGCGGGAAGCCTGCTTCGAGATGAGTATTCCCACCACCTTGAGTGGTTAAGGCTCCCAGTAGACGACTGGGTTGATAGGCCAGATGTGGAAGCCCGGTAACGGGTGGAGCTGACTGGTACTAATAGGCCGAGGGCTTGTCCTCAGTTGCTCGCGTCCACTGTGTTAGTTCTGAAATAACGAACGGCCGTGTTTTCATCCGGTGTTGGTTAATTTCATAGTGTTTCGGTGGTCATTGCGTTAGGGAAACGCCCGGTTACATTCCGAACCCGGAAGCTAAGCCTTTCAGCGCCGATGGTACTGCAGGGGGGACCCTGTGGGAGAGTAGGACGCCGCCGAACAATTATTCCGGGAAAGCCCCGTGCCCTTGTGGCACGGGGCTTTCCTGCGTTCAAAACCCTTTCGGGTGGTCAGGCCGCGGTCACCAAGTGCGTGTCGTAGGCGAGGATGACCGCCTGGACGCGGTCTCTCGCTCCCGTCTTCGCGAGGATGCGCGAGACGTGCGTCTTCACGGTCGATTCGGCGAGGTGGAGGCGTTCGGCGATCTCCGTGTTGCTCCAGCCCTGCCCGATGACGGTGAGGATTTCCCTTTCCCGCCCGGTGAGTGCGGCGATCCGCGGGTCCTGGGTGGCGGGTCCGCCGGGGGCGGACGGCAGATGCTGTACGTACGCGTCCAGGAGCCGGCGGGTCAGGCTCGGGGCGACCACCGCGTCACCGCCGGCCACGGCACGGATGCCGGAGAGGAGTTCCTCCGGCAGGGCATCCTTGACCAGGAAGCCGCTGGCGCCTGCGCGCAGCCCGTCGTACGCGTACCGGTCCAGGTCGAACGTGGTGACGATCAGGATGCGGGTGGGGGCGCCGGCCCTGACGATGCGCCGGGTGGCTTCGATGCCGTCGAGCAGGGGCATTCGTATGTCCATCAGCGCGACGTCCGGCTGGTGCCGGGCGACGAGTTGGAGGGCCTCGTGGCCGTTGGCGGCTTCGCCGACGACCGTCATGTCGTCCTGGCTCTCCAGCAGCATGCGGAAGCCGAAGCGTTGCATCGCCTGGTCGTCGGCGATGAGCACGGTCGTCACGAGGGGGAGTCCTCCAGAGGGAGCCGGAGCCGTACCTGCCAGCCGGATGTGGTGGGCGGGCCCGCTTCGAGTGTGCCGTCGTAGAGGGAAGCGCGTTCGCGCATCCCGGTGATTCCCTGCGCGGTGCCGTCGGGCGGGACGGGTTCGTGTCGCGGGGTTCCGTTGTCGGTGATCAGGGCCTCCAGCTCCGTCGCCCGGTAGGTCAGGGTGACCTCCGCCGCGAGGCCCGGGTGTGTGGCGCCGTGCTTCAGCGTGTTGGTGAGGGCCTCCTGCACCACCCGGTAGACCGTCAGCTGCCGCCCTGCGGTGAGTGCTTCGGGCGGTGGTGTGCCGCGGCGGTGAAGACGTACCGGGAGGCCCGCTCGCCGTACTCCCGCGAGCAGGGCGTCGATGTCGTCCAGGGTGGGCTGCGGGGTACGGTCGGCATCGGCGGGGTGGTCGCGCAGGACGCCGAGCAGTCGGCGGAGTTCGGAGAGGGCCTGACGGCTCGTCGTTCCGATGGCGTCCAAGGCCTGGGCGGCCCGTTCGGGGCTCTTGGCCGCGGCGTAGGAGCCGCCGTCGGCGAGGCCCGTGATGACGGACAGGTTGTGGCCGATGATGTCGTGCATCTCCCGGGCGATCCGGGTGCGTTCGGCGGCTGCCGCGAGGCGGGCCTGCTGGTCGCGTTCGAGTTCCAGGCGGTTGGCGCGGTCGACGAGGGCCTCGGTGTACTCCTTGCGCGTACGGACCACGATGCCGAGCAGGGCCGCGAACGCGAACGCCCAGAGATGCGGGAGGAAGAGCCGGTCCCAGCCGTCCGGGAAGTGGCCCGAGGCGATCACGAGCGGGGTGATCACGATGGCGCCCGACCAGGCCAGGGCGCGTAGCGGCAGCCGGACCGCGATGTTAAACACCACGATCTCCTGGAGGAAAGCGGCCTGGATGACCGCCCCCGTCCAGACGTTGACCAGGGAGAACGGGGCCATGAACACGAGCACGGCCAGAGGATGGCTGCGGCGCCACAGCAGCGGGGCGGAGAACGCGACGCTCATCGTGAGCACCAGCGGCGCGGGCACGTCCGGGTCGACGGCTACGGTGCGCCAGCCGCCCGAAGAGATGTCGAGTACGGCGAAGAGCACCCAGAACGCCGCCGTCAGCCCGTTCCAGACGGTGGGCCGGCGCCGGTCGTATGCGCGGACGCGCTGGAGCAGGCGCTGGATGTGCCCGGTGAGCGGGGTGGGGCCCGCGAGCCGGTTCGTGTCGTCGTCGTCCGTCACCCGTACATCCTCGCCTCCGGTCTCACGGGCGTCATGCGTCTCGGCGTCGTAGGAGCAGGGTTGCC
The DNA here is from genome assembly GCF_045207585.1 of Streptomyces sp. NBC_00887. Classification (NCBI taxonomy): domain Bacteria; kingdom Bacillati; phylum Actinomycetota; class Actinomycetes; order Kitasatosporales; family Streptomycetaceae; genus Streptomyces; species Streptomyces sp. NBC_00887. The sequence continues at coordinate 5,616,729 of NZ_CP108788.1, read as the reverse complement.
GTTCCGAGGGTTGCCGCGCACCACAGCACGAGGGCGAGCAGCGCTCCGCCGACGGGCGCGGCGTCGGGGAGCGGGGTGGAGGAGCCGAGGACGCCTGCGGCCTGGGTGGGGAAGTAGCGGACGGCGGTTTCGACCGCGTCGTACGGGAGCATGGTCAGGACCTCCGGAAGGACCATCACGCCTCCGATGAAGGCGCCGATCGCGCCCGGTACCGAGCGGATCAGGGAGCCGAGCCCCAGGGCGATCAGGCTCAGGAACGTGGTTCCGGCGGCGTTGCCGAGCACCGCGCCGAGCACGGCCGGTTCGGTGAGGGAGGCGGCCTGGTCGGTGTCGTGGAGGAAGATCTGGGCTGCGGCGAAGGTGATGAGTGCGGTGCCGGCCATGACGGTGAAGACGGTGACGCTGAAGACCGCCGCCTTGGCCCACAGGACGGGGAGTCTGGTGGGTACGGCGGTGAGCGAGGCGCGGATCATGCCGGTCGAGTACTCGCCCGCGGTGACCAGGATGCCGAGCACCACCGTGCAGAGCGTGCCGAGTGTGGAGCCGAAGAGGACCAGGATGACCGTGTCGACGTCCGAGTCGCCGCCGTCGGACGTGTAGGTCGTGCCCATGATGATGCCGACGGACAGGACGAGGGCGGCGGCGGAGCCCAGGGTGATCCAGCTGGAGCGCAGGGTCCGGAGCTTGTGCGTTTCGGAGCGCAGGACCCGGGCCGGGGTGACGCGGTACGCCTGGGTGGTGGCGGGGGCGGTGGTCATGCGGGGACTCCCGTCGGTTCGGGGGCGGTGATCCGGTACTCGACCGACTCCTGGGTGAGGTCCATGAAGGCCTGCTCCAAGGAGGCGGTGTGCGGGGTGAGTTCGTACAGCGGGATGGAGTGTGCGGCGGCGAGGCGGCCGATGTGTGCCGCGTCGGTGCCGCGGACCTCAAGGTGTCCGGGTTCCGCGCCCGTGGTGGGGGTGATGTCGATGCCGGGTCCCCCGAGGAGTGCGCGCAGCGCCGGGGCCTGTGGGGTGACGACCTTGACGGAGGCGCCGCCCGCCGTGGCCACGAAGTCGGCGACCGTGGTGTCGGCGAGGAGCCGGCCGCGTCCGATGACGACCAGGTGGTCTGCGGTGAGGGCCGTCTCGCTCATCAGGTGCGAGGAGACGAACACCGTGCGGCCCTGTACGGCGAGGGACTTGAGCAGGTTGCGGATCCAGAGCACGCCTTCCGGGTCGAGGCCGTTGACGGGCTCGTCCAGGATGAGGGTGGCCGGGTCGCCGAGGAGTGCGGCGGCGATGCCGAGCCGTTGGCCCATGCCGAGCGAGAAGCCCTTGACGCGTTTGTGGGCGACCGCGGTCAGGCCGGCCAGGTCGAGGACGTGTTCGACGCGGCGGCGCGGGATGCCGTGGGTGTGGGCGAGCGCCATGAGGTGGTTGAAGGCGGTCCTGCCGGGGTGGACGGATCGGGTCTCCAGCAGGGCGCCGACCTCGGTGAGGGGCGCGCTGTGGGTGGCGTACGCGCGCCCGCCGACCGTTGAACGGCCGCGGGTGGGGGCGTCCAGGCCGAGGAGCATGCGCATGGTCGTGGACTTCCCGGCGCCGTTGGGCCCGAGGAAGCCGGTGACGGTGCCGGGCCGGACCGTGAAGTCGAGGTCCTGGACGACGGTGGTGTCTCCGTGGCGTTTGCTGAGTTCGTATGCCCTGATCATGCGGCTGACGCTACGGAGCGGGCTGCCTGTGGGTCGTCGGACCGGGGGCGGGACGCGGATGCCGGCGTAGTACCGGGGTACGACGCGCGGGGCGGCCGGGGCGGGGCGTTACTCCTGGTGGCCGGACTGTCCTTCGATGACGGGAGTGAGTCCGTCGAGGAGGGCCTGGAGACCGAGTTCGAAGAGTGTGTCGAGGCGCAGGTCGTAGCCGTCCTCGAAGGCCCCGACGACCTTGGCGAAGGTCGGGAAGCGGCCGGAGTCCACCAGGCCCTGGAGGGTGGGGGCGCGGCTGTCCATCCACTGGTCCTCCGACTGGCCCGTGGTGGCCGCGGCGTTCGCCTCCCGCTCGAGGTGCACCGCCAGGCCCTGGACGTGGCTGTAGAGCAGTACGTGGATGTCGAACAGCTGGGTGGGCGCAAGGCCGTGGCCGTCGAGGGCGCTCAGGGACCATTCGCCGTGGACCATCAGATTGGGCACCAGCAGGGGGCGGGTGAGGGAGTCGAGCTGGGCCAGCCACGGGTGCTTGCGGTGCAGGGCCCACAGGGTCCGCGCGCCGAGTTCCGCTCGGGCACGCCAGCCCTGTGGAACGTCGGCGGGGTAGAACGTCTCGCCGAATGCGGCGTCGGCCATGAGCAGGACCAGATCGTCCTTGCTGGGCACGTACCGGTAGGGCGTCATGGCGGCGACTCCGAGCCGGGCCGCGATGCCGCGCATGGAGAGCGCGGGGAGCCCTTCGGTGTCGGCGATGGCGACGGCGGTGCGGACGATGCGCTCGAGGGTCAGTTCCTGATCGTCGGACGGGGCGGAGGAGGCCGGCGTCGAGGAGGACGGGGCAGCTGCGGGACGCCTGCGGGGCGGTGTGAGAGGAGCTGCCGCGGCGACGACCGTGCCGGTCCTCGGCCGGGCCTCGACCAGTCCCTCCAGGCGCAGGGTGGTCAGGGCCTTGGTTGCGGTGGCGAGTGCGACGCCCCAGTCCTTGGCGATCTGACGGGTCGAGGGGACCCGGTCCCCGGGGGCGAGTTCGCCGTCGCGGATACGCCGCCGGATCTCGGCGACGATGCGCAGGTACGGCGGCTCCTCCCTCGCGGCTGTGGGCTTCGTCACGCTCTCGTACCTCTCTCCCCTGTACTAGTGCAGAGGGTAGCAGCGAGGATGGGGAGCGATGGGCAACTGCCCTAGTACAGAGGGGTTATGAGCCCAGTTGAAGCGATCGCGCGTACGGCGTACGTTCCGGTGCGTACACCGTACGAGAGGAGCTTCTGATGCGGACTGTTCTGATTTCCGGCGGCGGCATCGCCGGTCCGGCACTCGCCCACCGGCTGCGTGGCCACGGCTTCGGGGTCACCGTCGTCGAACGCGGGACGGGTCCCCGCGCCGGCGGGCAGGCCGTGGATGTGCGGGGTGTCGCGCTCGACGTCGTCGAGCGGATGGGCCTGCTGGAGCGGGCGAGGCAGCTCCGTACCCGCATGCGGGGGATGTCGGTCCTCGACCCGGAGGGCCGGGAGGTCGACCGGTCCACGGAGGCGACCTTCAGCAGCGGACGGCTCGACAGCGACGACATCGAGTTGCTGCGCGAGGACCTGGTGGAGCTCGTGCACGCGCACACGCAGGAAGGCGTCGAGTACCTCTTCGGCAACAGCATCACCGCGCTCGACGAGGACGGGTCCGGTGTCCAGGTCGGCTTCGCGCACGGGCCGTCCCGTCGCTTCGACCTCGTGGTCGGTGCCGACGGTCTGCACTCGGCGGTACGGCGTCTGGCCTTCGGCCCTGAGGAACGCTTCGTGCACCATCTGGGCAGCTATCTGTCGGTGTTCAGCGCGGCCAACTTCCTTGACCTGGACAACTGGCAGATGTGGCTGAGCGACGGCGACGTGGGTTTCGGCATCATGCCCGTACGTGACAACTCCGAGCTCAGGATCGCCTTCGGCTTCGAGTCCGGTCCGCTCGCCCATGACACCGGCGCTCTCCGGCGCATCGTGGTGGACAGGCTCGCGTCCTTGCGGTGGGAGGGGCCACGCCTGGCCGAGGCCGCGCAAAAGGCGCCCGACTTCTACTGCGACGCCATGGCGCAGATCCGTATGGACCACTGGTCGCGGGGCCGGGTGGCCCTGCTCGGCGACGCCGGCTACTGCCCTTCCCCGCTCTCCGGGCAGGGAACCAGCCTGGCTCTCGTCGGCGCCCATGTGCTGGCCGACAGTCTGGCCCGGGCGCACGGTGACCATGCCGCCGCGTACGCCCGTTACGAGGAGCGGATGCGGCCCTTCGTCACCCTCAACCAGGACCTGGCCACCGAGAACCCCGGCGGCCCGGCCTCCGAGGAGTCCGTCACGCGGGCCAAGAACGCCTTCGCACTGGACGGCTGAGGTGACGGTGGTATCCCGTTTGCCCGGACGCATGCGGCGGGGCACCATCGCCGGATGGAACACGTCATACGAGCGGTGAGGGCCGAGGACTGGCCCCTGGCCAGGGAGATCCGGCTGGCCGCCCTGCAGGATCCCGTCGCTTCGGTCGCCTTCGCGGAGACGTACGAGCATGCGCTGGCCATGCCCGACACGTTCTGGCAGCAGCGGACGACGGATGCCGCCGACGGTGTGCAGGTCCGGCAGTTCGTCGCCGAGGCCCCCGACGGCCGGTGGGTGGGTACCGCGTCGGTGCTCGTGGAGCGGCCCGCGCAGGAAGTGCGCTTCGGGGAGGCTGCCGAGGTCGACCAGGCGCACGTGGTCGGGGTGTTCGTGCGGCCCGAGGCGCGGGGCGGCGGGGTGGCCGACGCGTTGTTCGGGGCGGCTGTCGACTGGGCCTGGTCGCTGTCCGCGCCCCGTGTCGAGCGGGTGCGGCTGTACGTCCACGAGCACAACCCCCGGGCTGCGGCGTTCTACCGGAGGTTCGGCTTCGTGCCGTCGGGGCGCACCGTGCCCGCGCCGGACGATCCGGCCGCGCGCGAAATGGAGTTCGTGATCGAGCGGGCTTAGCGGCCCAGCGGCCTCAGGCGGCGGGCTCAGCGGATGCCGGTGCCGGGGAGCTGCAGTCCCTGTGTCCAGCGGGCCCGGCCCTGTTCCTGTGAGCGGAGCAGGACCAGGGTCGGCATCCCCTGGTCCTCGCCGGTCGACAGCAGCTCCGGGAGCTGGGGAAGCGGAGCCACGGCTGCGACGTCGTCGAGGACGAGGGTCATTGGTGGGTCGAGCCGACCGTCGGTTGACCGTGCGGCCATGCGGCGGCCGTGCTCGACCACGTGTGAGGCGAGTGCGGTGAGCAGGGGCATCGCACCGGGACGGTGGCGAGGATCCTCGATGGGTTCGCCGACCACAAAGAGCGTTCCCCCCTCACGCGCAAAAGATTCCAGTACGAGCGAATCGGATCGGTTGGGTGTGCATGCCTCGCGGATGTGGACCGAGGAGAGCGCCGCGAAGGCCCGTACGGTCAGTTCCTGTGCGCTCTCGCGGCGTTCGGGGTACGCGGTGAGCGCCGACTCCAGCAGTCCGGCGAGTCCGGAGGCGGCCCTGGGGTGGGTACGGAGCAGGCGCACCGGTTCATGGGCGCTGCCTCCGGAGGCCCAGCGGTGGACCTGGCGGAAGGGGCGGCCGTCCACGGCCGCGGCGTGCAGCCAGCACTGCAGAAGCGTTTCGGCGGTGTCGGCCATGGAGCTGTCGGCCCTGGCCGACGGGCGGACCGGGGCGAGCAGGGCGGCGGCCCGGGCGGCTGCGGTGGCGGGGTCCTCGCAGCCGGCGGTGGGTGTCCAGTGGAGGCGGGCCGGGGTGTCGCAGAGATGGCCCGGGTCGTAGACGAGGACCGGGCCGAGCTTGCTGCGGGCGTCCTTCGTCTCGGCCCAGACCGTGGGGTCGGACGTGATGACGAGAGCCGGGCCGTCGGCTTCCCGGATGGCCTGGACGACGGTGGGGCGGCGGGTGGCGGCGGTGCCGTAGACGAGGAGGGGTGTGCGGGGCGAGGGGACGGACGCGGGAGCGGGCTCGTGCTCGTACGCGCGTACGGGGGCGGGGGCCGCCTCGACGAACACGGGTGCCGGTGCGACGGGACGGACCGGCTCGGGCTCGGGTTCCGCGTGGCGAACGGCCTCGCGTTCGGGCTCGTACGTGCCGGCCGCCGCGGTCCTCCGCTTCCGTACCATCCGCCAGCGGGCCACCACCCCCACGGCGAACACCGTCAGGACCACCAGCACCATCAGTTCGCCTATGAACAGGCCCCAGAACAAGCCGTACCCGGAGAGCTCGCCCGCCGGTGTGCCGGGCCAGGCCGCCGGGAGGTCCTGCGGTTCGAGGGCCAGCGCGCGCAGGGCCGGCGGCGTCCGCGTGAACGTGACGCCCGTCGGCCAGGCCCCGTGCGCGAACAGACCGGCCAGCCCCGTGGCCGTCCAGGCCAGCACGGTCAGCCCGGAAAGGAAGGCCAGGAGGCCGATCAGCAGGCCGTCCGGGATGCCGCCCTGTCCCTCGCCGCCGCGCTCCGTACGGGATGGTGCCTGGCGTGCCATGTCATGCCACCGTTGACTCGGACGACTCGTTCAGCCGGTGCTGGTGCTCGATCCGCGCCGCCCGCTGCTCCGCCTCCAGCTCCGCGGCCCGTACGTCCTCGGGGAGCATGTCGGACGTCGAACCCTCGGTCATCGCACGGTCGGTGAACACCAAGGGGCGTTCCGCCTCGGTGATCAGGTGTTTGACGACCTGTACGTTGCCGTTGACGTCCCAGACGGCGATGCCCGGGGTCAGCGTCGGAATGATCTCGACCGCCCACCTGGGCAGGCCGATCACCTTGCCCGTCGCTCTGGCCTCGTCGGCCTTCTGCGCGTAGATCGTCCGCGTCGAGGCCATCTTCAGGATGGCCGCCGCTTCCTTCGCCGCGGCCCCGTCGACGACATCGCTGAGGTGGTGGACCACCGCCACGAAGGACAGCCCGAGCCGTCGTCCGAACTTCAGCAGGCGCTGGAAGAGCTGTGCCACGAAGGGCGAGTTGATGATGTGCCAGGCCTCTTCGACCAGGAAGATGCGCTTCTTGCGGTCGGGCCTGATCCAGGTGTGCTCCAGCCAGACGCCGACGATCGCCATCAGGATCGGCATCGCGATGGAGTTGCGGTCGATGTGCGAGAGGTCGAAGACGATCAACGGTGCGTCGAGGTCGATGCCGATCGTCGTCGGGCCGTCGAACATGCCACGCAGGTCACCGTCGACCAGCCGGTCCAGGACGAGGGCCACGTCCAGGCCCCAGGCCCGTACGTCGTCTATGTCGACGTTCATCGCCTCGGCGGACTCGGGCTTCGGATGGCGCAGTTGTTCCACGATGTCCATCAGGACCGGCTGGCGCTCAGTGATGGTCTCGTTCACGTACGCGTGGGCGACCTTGAGTGCGAAGCCGGAACGCTCGTCGAGGCCGTGGCCCATGGCGACTTCGATGATCGTGCGGAGCAGGGCGAGCTGGCCGGTCGTGGTGATCGACGGGTCGAGCGGGTTGAGGCGGATCCCGTCGTTCAGCGCGGCGGTCGGGTCCAGCCGGATGGGGGTTATGCCCAGCTCCTGGGCGATGAGGTTCCACTCGCCGACACCGTCCTCGCCCTGGGCGTCCAGGACGACGACCTGGCGGTCGCGGAAGCGGAGCTGGCGCAGGACGTACGTCTTCTCCAGCGCGGACTTGCCGTTGCCGGACTCGCCGAGCACCAGCCAGTGCGGGGCGGGGAGCTGCTGGCCGTACAGCTGGAAGGGGTCGTAGATGTAGCCCTTGCCGGAGTACACCTCACGCCCGATGATCACGCCGGAGTCGCCGAGGCCGGGCGCGGCGGTCGGCAGGTAGACGGCCTGGGCCTGGCCCGTCGACGTACGGACCGGCAGCCGGGTCGTCTCCACCTTCCCGAACAGGAAAGCGGTGAAGGCATCCGACAACGCGGACAGCGGGTCTCGCATGGCGTGACTGCCCTGCCTCTCGGTTGGTGGTCAGCGGCGGATGCCGGTGGCGAACGGCAAGGTGTTCACGAAGGCGCGGTGGTGTTCACGGTCGCACCACTCCAGCTTCAGGTACGACTTGCCGGCCGAGGCCCGGATCGTCCGCTTGTCGCGGGCGAGGGCTTCGGGCGACCGGGACGACACGGTGATGTACCCCACCAGGTTCACCCCGGCCGCACCGCTCGCCAGATCTTCACCCCGCTGGTCGAGCCGGCCGTGCGCCGCGATGTCGCGCGGGTCGACGGTGCGGTTCATCTTGGCCTGGCGGCTCGCCTCGGCCTCGTCGTTCGTCTTCTCCGTAAGCATCCGCTCGATGGCGACCTCCGTGGGCTCGAGGTCCATGCAGACCGCGACCGTACGGATGACGTCGGGCGTGTGGACGAGGAGGGGGGCCAGGAAGTTGACGCCGACCGGCGTCATCGGCCATTCCTTCACCCAGGCCGTGGCATGGCACCAGGGGGCGCGGGTCGTCGACTCACGGGTCTTGGCCTGGAGGAACGTGGGTTCGACCGCGTCCAGTTCGGCCGGCCAGGCGTTGCGCTTCGTCATGGCCTGGATGTGGTCCATCGGGTGGTCCGGGTCGTACATCGAGTGCACGAGCGAGGCCAGCCGGCTCTGGCCGAGCGGCTGGCGCACCCGGATGTCCGCCTCGGCGAGACGTGCGCAGATGTCCGTGAGCTCGCGTGCCATGACGACGGCGAGCCCGGCGTCGCGGTCGAGCTTGCGGCGGCCCTGGGGGCGGACCGCACGGGCCATGGCGTTGGCCTCTGCGGCCAGATCGCGGCTGTAGTGCATGCAGGCGACGAGGTAGGCGCGGTGCTGCTCGCTGGAGGTGGAGACCATCGACTGGAGCTGGTCGTAGGACTCCTGGAGCCAGCCGGGCGCGGCCTTGTCGCCGCGCTGGGCGACATCCTTCGCGTGGGCGTCGGGGTCGGCGGGGAGTGTCCGGGCCAGCATCTGAATGCGGGTCACGAAGCCGTCGCCGTTGGCCACATGCTTGAGCAGGGTGCCGAACCTGTCGACCAGGGCCTCCTGGTCCTCGCTGTCGCGCAGGCCGACCCCGGGGCCCTCGATCTCGATCGCGGCGGTGACGGTACGGCGATCGGCGTGCAGGAGCACGGCGATCTCGTCCGGCCCGAACGGCGCGGCGAGCCAGCTGATCCGGCCGATGCCGGGCGGCGGGCCGATCTCCACCTCACGCCCGTCTGCGCTGACACCCGCCTCCATGGCGGGGGAACGGTAGGTCGTACCGCGGCGCAGGGTGCGCTTGAAGCTGCGGTTGATCTCGAACCACTTGTAGAACGTGCGGCCCTTGAAGGGGACGTACACGACTGCCAGGGCCAGCATGGGGAAGCCCATGAGGGCCACGATCCGCAAGGAGAGGACCGGGACGAGGAGCCCGCTCATCATGCCGAGGAACGCGCCGACGATGATCAGCGCGATCTCGCCCGTCTCACGGTTCTTGCCGACGATCGCGTTCGGCCTGGCGCGGCCGATGAGATACGTACGGCGGGGCGCGATCGTGTGGGACTGGGTCGTCAACGCCCTCCACCTCCTGTGCTCGTGTTACCTGTGCTGCCTGAACCGCCGCCTCGCGAGGAGCGGCTGCCGTGGGGGGTTCCGGAGGTGGGCCCGGACCCGCTGCGGGGCGGAGGTGCGGCGGAGGGGACAGATCCGCCGCCGACCCCGCTCCCCGAACCGCGGGAGCTGTGCGCGGCCACGCCGCCGCTGGCGGGGTTGGAGGGGCGGGCACCGCCGCCTCCACCACCGCCCTCGCCGCCGCGTCCGCTGTGGGTCTTGATCCCCTGGGAGACGAGCGCGGCCGGGGAGCTGATCAGCGCGGCGGCCTGGGAGCCGTCGGTGGCCTGCTTGCGGTTGGTACGTGCACCCTGGATCTCGTCGCCGAAACCGGGGACGAAGCGGTAGATCATGGCGGACGCGAAGATGGCCAGCAGGATGATGGCCAGCCCGGACACGACCGCGGACATGGCGTTCGGGCCGTCGTCCTCGGAGAGCGCACCGGCCAGGCCGAGCACGATCACGATGACCGGCTTGACCATGATCACGGCGATCATGATGCCTGCCCAGCGGCGGACGTGGCCCCACATGTTCTTGTCGACGAGCCCGGCGTAGACGACGACGCCCAGCAGGGCTCCGACGTAGAGCAGGGCGGCCCGGATGACGAGCTCCAGCCACAGGATTCCGGCGGCGAGGATCGACACGAGCGAGACGACGATCAGCATGATCGGGCCGCCGCCGATGTCGGTCCCCTTCTTGAGCGCCTCGGCGAACGAACCGAAGAAGACGTCGGTCTGGCCGCCGGTGGCGGTCGCGATGCCTTCCGTCACGCCGTCGGTCGCGGAGACGACGGTGTAGAGGATGAGCGGAGTGAACGCGGAGGCCAGGACGGTCAGCCAGAGGAAGCCGATGGCCTCGGAGATCGCGGTGGTCAGCGGAACGCCGCGGATCGCGCGCTTGGCCACGGCGAGGAGCCACAGGACGAGCGTGAGGATGGTGGAGGCCGCGAAGACGACGGCGTACTGCTGCAGGAACCGCTGGTTCGTGAAGTCGACGGTGGCGGTGCCCTCCACGGCCTCACTGAGCTTGCCGACGGTCCAGGACGCGGCGTCGGCGCAGCCGCGGGCCAGGGAGGAGAGGGGGTCGAGGGCGTCGTCGGTGACGGTGGGAGCGCGGCGGCCCCCGCGGGCTGAGTCGCCATCTACGCAGTATTCCTTGGCCGGGCCAATGAGAAGGTCGCAGGGACTGTTGCTTTCGCTCGGTGAGGGGGTCGGGGACGGTGCGGCAGCAGCTCGGGTTGCAACGAGTACAGAAGCTGCCTGCAGCGCCGCCACCACGGACAGGAGCGAGCGCATACGAAGCGGACGGCTACCTGGCATAAGTGAAGCCTCCGAACTCCTCAACGGCCTTGCTGATCTCGTCCGAACTGGAAGCAGCGACATCACCGGGGACCGGCGCAGGACCGTCCTTCTGCGTGTCACTCACAATCTTCCAGTCGCCATTGGCCCAGGCCAGCTCGGCGGTCCAGGTCTTCCATGAGGTACTCACAGGGTCCGTTGATTCTTGCCCGGACATACCGATCAAGCCCGTGTACCAGACTTCGACCGTGGCTGTGTCTCCCCGATAGCTGGTCACCTTGGTGCCTACAGGGATCGTCCGCGATACAAATGTGCTGCCCTGGGGCGCATTGCCTTCAGGGTCCAAGCCCAGCTTGGCCAGGAAATCAGCTGAATACGCCGCATCCTGAGGGCCTGTCAGGTTGGCCGAAGCTTTCGAGGTGTAGATCGCATCGACGATTTTGTGGCGGCTGTCCTTGTTGAACATTCCCGCAGACCCAAGCGCCACCGCGTAATTCGCCGCCGCGCTCTGCGCCCCCTGCTCGTCATGCGCGAAGCCCGACGCGATCGTGCCGTTCCTGCCCTGTACCGGCTTCGTGCCCGTCGCAGCCGTGGGTCCGGTGCCGGCGGCGGCCGGTTCCTTTCCGCTGCCGCCGGATCCTTCGTCCCCGTTCCCGCCCTGGTTCGCAAACGCGATAGCAGCGATGAGGAGGACGACCACGCCCACGATCATGACCAGGGAGCGGGAGTTCCGGGCGGGCCGGCGTCCGTAGCCGTCGCCTTCGTCACCGCCGGGAAGCCGCGTACGGGTCTGGCGCGTGCCGCCGAGCGTGCTGTACGCATCATCCGTACGGCCGCCCGGTTCGTCACCGTATCCGCGATCGTCGCCCTGGCTCATGCCGCGTACGCCCCCTCAGCCGTGTGCAGTTCCGCGTAGTACGACGGTAGCTGTGCTGGTTCCCGCGTGGGCGCGGTGTGGTGACTCGACATCAGGGGACGCAACCTCTGCCGGTGGGCACGACGGACGGGTGGTGTGGGGCGGGCGGGACAGCCCGGGGGCAGGGAGGCCGGCGAGCAGGTCAGACGGCCATCCCGTACACAATCGTGAACAGGGTGCCGAGGGAGCCGATGATGAAGACTCCGGTGAGGCCCGCCACGATCAGGCCCTTGCCCTGTTCCGCGCTGAACGTGTCGCGCAGGGCCGTCGCACCGATGCGCTGCTTCGCCGCACCCCAGATCGCGATGCCGAGGCAGAGCAGGATGGCTACCGCCATCACCACCTCGATCATGATGCGTGCCTCGTTGCCCAGGGTCCCGAACGGCCCCCAGTTCGGGGCGATTCCGCCGATGATGGTGGTGATGTCGCCCTTTTCAGCTGCCAGGATCATGTAAGTCACCGCCCCTGATGGGTAGTTCGCCGCCCGTGCCGTACGACACGGGTCGCCCTCTATCTTCGCTGATGAATCCGGCTCAGCACGACGCCTTCCCGTGTCTCTTTACCCGGATCTCGCACGTTTGACCGGGGTGGCCGCCCTGACCTGCGGCTCGTGCGGAGATCTGAGCGCATATGCATGGTTACTCTGTGTATCACGCTATGTGACCGCTAGCAACGACGGTGGCCATGGGTTACGGGTGCGGTTGCAGCGTTCGCCGGTTGTGGAGTGTTCGTATGCGCTGTTCGAGAGCCGTGAGTGCGCCGGTGGCTCTCGGCCGACGCTTCATCAGGTGACGTACGGGGAAGGGGCTCGAGGTTCCCGCAGGATCACAGGACGGTCCGGGTCGGGGCCGCGGCGAGGGTCGGGGTCGTCCAGTGCTTCGGCGGCCTGAAGTCGCACCAGGAACCGTCGAACGGGAAGGCTCCCGCTTCGGCAAACCCGGCCATCCTCTCGCCCTCGGCGCGGATCGCTGCCGCCTCGTCGGCCGACCAGTAGGCGGGGTGCCCCGTCTTCTCGGCGAACGACCGCTCGTCCTTCCATTGCCAGGTGCGGTCCGGCGCCACGTTGATGTCGAGTTCGTGGTCGGCGACGTCGATGTCCTCGCCGTGGTGGACGCGGTGCTCGAGGTTCACGTACCAGCCGCGGAACTTCTGCCGCCGCCCGAAGAACCAGAACACCGCGTGGTCCGCCCCGGCCGGCTGGTGGATGAGGGCGCTGCCCAGGGGCCACCGGTCGGCCTTCGCCGGGTAGCCCCCGGCGGGACGGTCGTGCGGGGGGATGTCCCTGAGGTGGGCGCGGCCGGGCAGCTCCGTACGCCACATCGGGGTGCCGGTCTCCAGCCACACCAGCTGCCCCTCGACCGTGCGTTCGACGAGGCGTACGGGGACGGATGTGCTCAGATGGCCGCCGATGAAGAAGTTCCAGCGGAGGATCTGTCCGGTCATACGGTGAGCAGGGCCAGCTCGTCGGCCGTCAGCTGCAGCGCACCCGCGGCCACGTTCTCGGTCAGGTGGTCGGGGTTGCCGGTGCCCGGGATGGCCAGCACGTGCGGTCCCTGGTGCAGGGTCCACGCCAGGCGCACCTGGGTCGGCGTCGCGCCGTGGTTGCGTGCGACCGTGAGCACCGCTTCGCTCTCGGCGGCGGTGCCGGCCCCCGCCTCGCGCCCGGCACCGGCGATCGCGTAGAACGGCACGAACGCGATGCCCTGCTCCCCGCAGTGGCGCAGAAGGGCGTGGTGCTCGGGCGGGGAGCCGATGCCGTACATGTTCTGTACGCAGACCACGGGTGCGATGGCCCGGGCCTCGGCGAGCTGTTCCGGCGAGGTGTTGGACATGCCCAGGTGGCGGATCAGCCCGGCCTCACGCAGCTCGGCCAGTGCGCCGAAGTGCTCGGCGACGGACGAGGACGTGTGGCTGCGGGCGATGCGCAGGTTCACCACGTCGAGGTGGTCGCGGCCGAGCTGGCGCAGGTTCTCCTCGACCTGCCCGCGCAGTTGGTCCGGGTCTGCCCAAAGCCACGCACCGGAGGGGTCACGTCCGGGCCCGACCTTCGTCGTGATGACCAGATCTTCGGTGTACGGGGCGAGCGCGCTGTTGATGAGTTCGTTGGCGGACCGCAGGGGTGAGAAGTAGAAGGCGGCGGTGTCGATGTGGTTCACGCCGAGCTCGACCGCACGGCGCAGGACACGCATGGCCCGGCCCCGGTCGCTGGAATCGCCGCGTGCCAGGGCCGGCCCGTTCTGCGGGAGGCGCATGGCGCCGAAGCCGATCCGGTTGACCGTCAGGTCACCGAGCTTCCAGGTGCCGGCCACGGACGCGTCGATCGTCTCTGAGGATGAGGTCATCATCGGATTCTTTCACCAGCGGGCGGCCGGCCGGTGATGCTGTGGGTCGGATGCGGGGCGTGAGGCGTGCCGGGGCTGCCTCCCCGCCCCGAGTCGGGGTGTTTCAGCCCCCGTACCGGGCCTCGAACATCCGGAAGGACCGCTCCTGGCGGGCCTCCAGCCGCGCCTTCGGGCTGGTTACGAGCAGTCGTTCGCAGCGTGCCGAGTCCAGGACCCGGCACTCCTCGACCGGCCTGAAGCCCCGACGGACGGGGTCGGGTCGCCACAGGCTGCGGCCCGGCAGGAAGGCGTACTCCAGAGACGCCCGGACCAGGTCCTTCAGTTCGGGATAGCCGAGCCCGTACGTGCGCGCCGCGCGGCGGTACTCATGGCTGATGTCGGTGCGTGAAACACCGGGATCGTCAGTGGCCAGCACCACCGGAACTCCGAAGGCCCGGTAGACGGGGAACGGGTGTTCCTCGCCCTCCACCTGGAGGATCTGCGCGTTGCTCGTGAGCGGCACTTCCACGGCGATCTGCCGGCTGGCCATCTCACGGGCGAGACGAGGCCAGTTGTCCTCGTGTACGAGGTCGACGCCGTGCCCGATCCGCTCGGCCTGCCCTGTGCGTACGGCGTCATTGATGTGGAAGGTCAGGTCTTCGGGCTTCACCAGGCCGGGCACCAGTTCGCCGGCGTGCAGGGTGATGTGGGCGTGCGGGTGGACCGTGTGCAGGTAGTTCAGCATGCGCATGTGGAGGCGGTAGTCGCGCAGGGAGATCTCGGCGTCCTCCGGCTGGACCAGGTTCACCGCGAGGAAGCGCGGGTCGCGTTCGGCCAGGCGCAGTCCCAGGGCGATCTGGGTGAAGACGTACTCCGGAGGGTTGTCGCGCAGCACCTGGAAGATCCTGCGCACCGTGACCCGGCAGCCCGGACCGGGGCGGCTGCTCCCACAGTGCGCGGTCGCGCGGAACTCGGCGTCGTCCGTGTCGGACTCCTGCTCGGCGGCGGTGACGAGCCGGTCCAGCCGGCCTCCGGCGAGCAGTTCGCGGTGCAGGGCGGCGAGGTCCGGATCCCATCCGATGTCGGTAGCCAGCTCTCTCGTGGCAGCCGCGACGGGGGTGACCATGGTTTCCAGGTACGACTGGTTCTGTACGGCGGCGGAGCCGGCCACGTCGGCCAGCAGCTTTCCCGTGTGTGCCGTCGCGGCACCGAACTTGCCGAACGTGGCGAAGAAGTGGTCGTGCCCCGATTCTCCCTGCGGGAAGTCCTGCATGGACCAGGCGCGGATGACGGCCTGCCGGAACCCGGCATCCGTGAGGGCGTCTGCGGCCGGCCGGGTGCCGGGGCCGCACGGTGGGGCGACGGCGGTCAGGGTGGTGTCGATGCAGAGGCCGTCGTCGGCGGCGAGCTGGATGAGGTACTCGGTCCGCACCGCACCGGAGAGGTGATTGTGCAGGTCGCCTCCCTTGGGCAGGTCCCGGAAGAACCGATCGGCCGCCCCCGCGCCCTTCCCGTGGGCGTCCAGCCATGCGGCGGTGCGGGTCTCGGCGGCCGTCGTGGGCCGGGGCGGTACGGGAGGGGCGGGGGCGGCGGCCCGGGCCGGCGGTCCGGCGGGCAGCGACGAGACGAGGGCGGCTGCGGTGAGTCCGGCGGTCATCAGCAACAACCGGCGGGTGCGCGATGCATTGCGCTGGAGGGAGGTCACGTGGTGCATGGTCACGAATTCCGCTGTGCGCCCACCCGTGCTGGGTACACAGGGCTCGATAAACCATCCGTCCGGGGGACCGAGGGGCGACCATCCGCTGTGCCGAGCTCGAACGGGGTCAGAGGCGGAGCTCCGGCGGGAAGCCGGTCCAGCGGAGGTCGGCCGGAAGGTGCCCCATGTCGTTCACCATGACCACGGCAGCCGGCCGGCCGGGCGTGTAACGGATCACGGTCAGCGCCGCGTTGGAGTGGTTCAGGCCCATCCAGCGCCAGGCGGGGGCGTCGAGGGCGTCCCGTACGAACCAGGCGGCCAGGAACGCGTGGGTGACGACCAGTTCATGGCGGGGCTCGTCGCCCTCGACGGGCCCGGTGAAGCGTGCCGTCGCGGCGCGGGCCAGCTCCGGGCCGTGCTCGCGCTCCTCGGCGGGGAACTGCTCGACGAACGCCATGAGCCGGTCCGCCGACCCGGGCGGGAGCTCGTCCCGCTGCGGGAGGTACGGGAGGTAGTCCCCGGCCGGCTCGCAGGCGTACAGGGGGACGTCGTCGAGCTGGTCGCGGACCAGCCGGGCCGTCTGCGCGGCGCGAGGAAGCGGTCCGTGATGGATCGCGGAAAGAGGGCTGTCCCGGAGCCGTTCGCCGAGAAGCGCCGCCTGACGCCGCCCGTTCGCCGTCAGCTCGGTCTCGTCCGGTGACGCCTCGCCGTGGCGGGCGAGGTAGAGGTAGCGGGTTGCGGTCATGGTGCGGTCCTTCTTGCTGCGGCGCGATCCTGGGGACGCGGTGGTGGACGTTGCGGGGGATCACCTTGGTTCCGCGGCCGGATGGCACTCCCGGATCGACTCGTCGCGCGTTCGGGTGAATGCCGGGGTGGTGGTGCCCCTGGGGGGCCGGGGCGGGGGGCTCCGGCGGAGGTTGGCCCGGCGTGTCGCCTACGCCGGGTTTGGCACAGTGCCGCTCCATGATCGAGGAGCGGGGTGAGCGGTGTGGCTGGGGTGCAGGGGCTGAGTGAACCGGGGGGACCGGTGGGTCCGGGTGGTGGTGGTGGCGGTCGGGAGCAGTTGAGGCACAGCGACGGGCCGTGGCTGCGGGCCGCGGGGGGTGCGGAGGCGCTGCGTACGCACCTGGGTCCCGTGCCCTCTGAGCTGGCGCTGGCGCACCAAGGGCTGACGGCGGGGGCCGGTGACCTGTCGGCGCTGGCCGAACTCGGCACCGTACGGACGTCGTGGGAGCGGCGGATCGCGGCGGCGCAGGGCGAGTGCGCGAGCCTCGCGGGCAAACTGCGGGCCGTCGCACGGATCCAGGGCGCGACGAACGAGGCCGTGAGGTCGTCCTTCGCGCCGGCGGCAGGCAGGGCAGGGGCGCAGTGAAGAAGACGGGGGGACTGACCTGGGCGGCGTTACGGGACCTGAAGTGCGCCGAACTGGAAGGGGCGGCCGACGGTTGGGGCCGCGCGAGCAACCGGGCCGACGCGGCGCGCGACCGGATCGACAAGCAGCTCCTGAACGGGCTGCGCGAGACGCAGCAGGGCGAAGCAGCGGACTCGGCGGTGGCGCGACTGCGGCAACTGAGCCGGAACTTCCAGTACGTGTACACGGAGTGCGGGCTGCTCCGTACGACGCTGAACAGCCTGGCCCACGAGATGAGGGCGCAGCAGCGGGTGCTGGCGGATGCGCTGGACGATGCGGCCGGCCTGAAGTTCACGGTGCATCCGGACGGTTCGGTGACGTACCCGGCGGCCGGCGAGGGACTGATCGACGGCAAGCCGCTCCGGGGCGGTACGGCGTCGTCGGGCGGGCTGCCGGGGCTGGTCGCGCCATCAGGGCTGGTCGCGCCCAACCCCCACACGGCCAAGGCGCAGGACATCGCGGACCGGGTGGTGGGGGCGGTGAGGGCGGCGGCCGAGATCGACTGGCGGTACGCGGGGATCCTGCGACGCCTGAAGGCCGAGGAGGGCCTGAAGGTCCCGGCCGCGACGTGGAAGGACGCGGCGGGGGACGCGGCGGCGGTCCGGGACGCGGCGCGGTCGTACCTGAGCAACGGCATCCCGCATGACGCGACCCCGGCCGAACGGCACGCCTGGTGGGCGGGCCTGACGCAGGAACAGCGCGAGGAGTACCTGGCGGTGTATCCGGACCGGATCGGCAACCTGGACGGGATCCCGGCGGTCGTGAGGGACGCGGCGAACCGGGACAACCTGCAGCTGCTGATCGGGAAGCTGGAGGGGCGGGATGATGACCGGTCGGTGACGCAGCTGGCGGGGCTGCGGGAGATCGATCGGCAGTTGCAGGCGGCTCCGAAGCCGGGGGAGCCACCGATGTTTCTGCTCGGAATCAGCGATGAGGGAAACGGCAGGGCGATTGTCTCGTATGGCAACCCGGATACGGCTAGGAACGTATCGACATATGTGCCTGGGTTGAATACATCCCTGGATGAAGATTTCGCGAAGAATGATCTTAAGCGTGCCCTTGATACCGCCAAAGGGGCCCGGTATCACGATTCTTCCAGTGCGGCAATCGTCTGGCTTGGATACGACGCACCGCAGGCGCCAGACGGTTTGCGTAGTTTGGCTGTCTCAGGCGAGGAGAATGCGGAGGCAGGGGGTAGGTCTCTCAATGAGTTCATGAGTGGAATGCTTGCCACGAATGAGAGTGGGGACCCTCACTTCACAGCGATTGGGCATTCGTACGGGTCGCGAACCGTAGGTGCAGCAACGCAGCACGATGGGGGAATCCCGGGAGTCGACGACATTGTTCTGGTGGGAAGTCCCGGGGTCGGAGTTGATCGCGCAGAGGATCTTGGGGTGGGGAAGGGGCACGTCTTTGTTGGTGCGGCAGAGAATGATGTCGTGACCAAGTTGCCGTCCAAACAGCAGGCCGCCGTTGGTGCAGCGACCGGACCCTTCGCCTATGTGGTGGGAGATATTGCCGACCAGGGAGATGACGATCTCTGGTTTGGCAAGGACCCGGCAAGCGAGGCATTTGGCGCCAAGCGCTTTCACGTTGATGACGGGCCTCATGTTGTTGGCGCCGGCGGGTTCTCCATCGATGCGCATTCTCAGTATTTCGACCCGGCTAGAGATTCGGCGTCAGCGCACAATATTGCTCTGATTGCAGCGGGACGATCCGAAAAAGTCAAGGCTGAGGAGTATCGGTAGTGTGCAAATTTAATGGAATGGTTGCCGCTCTCGTTGCATTTGTTTTGATTTCAGGGTGCGCGAGAGGTGCTCACTCGTTGGGTGGGAGCGAGAGAATCGATATGGACATGCAGGAAGCTGCTGAGCGAGCTGACAAAATCCTGGACGGCGTCTTGGAGGAAATTGATCCAGAAGTTAAGTGGACGCACGATACGACTAGTGTTGGCAGCTGTGACGTAACCCGAAGGCGCGCAGTCATGACCATCGTGTCCGCGGACCGTCGAGGCAGCTTCCTAGGCGTAGTCGATCGCTCCTGGCGAAAGAGCGGGTACAGGATCAAGGCCATCAACAATGATTTAGAAGTGCCGGCAATCTTCGCTCAGACAAAGGACGGGTTCGGCGTCAGCCTGATCGTCGGAGGCGAAGGGCAAGTGTTCTTCGAGGTCGACAGCCCCTGCGTCCAGGAATCAGACGTCGCCGAGTCCACCACCAAGCCGACCGCGCCCACCTACGAGGGCATGGAGCACATCCCCCGCCCCAACATCCGCTCCGCCTTCTGGTCCGCCGGCGCCCCCTGACCCCCCGTAACCGCCCCTGACGCCCCCTCATGCCCCCATCCACCCGTACACACCAGCGAATCGCGTCGTGAACCCCGCCCGAATGGGGGATGGTTGTGGGGTGCGGAAATACTGGGTGTTCCTCGGCGGCGGCATCGGGCTGGGCCTGTGCTTCATCGCTCTGCTCGTCGTGGGTACGTACTCCGCCGCCGCCGGTATCTCCGGGGCGGGCGGTGCCGTAGGGCTGGCCAAGGGTGCCGTACCCGCGCGGTATCAGCCGCTCGTGGAGAAGTGGGGCAACCTCTGCCCGGCCATCAACCCCGCCCTGCTGGCTGCCCAGCTGTACCAGGAGAGCGGCTGGAACCCCCGCGCCCAGAGCCATGCCGCCGCGCAGGGCATCGCGCAGTTCATCCCCGGCACCTGGGCCGCGCACGGTGTCGACGGTGACAACGACGGGGACCGGGACGTGTGGGATCCGGCCGATGCGATTCCGTCCGCCGCTTCGTACGACTGCGAACTCGCCGGGTACGTCAAGAAGGTGCCGGGCGATCCGACCGACAACATGCTCGCCGCCTACAACGCCGGGGCCTACCGGGTGATCCGGGCCGGCGGGGTTCCCGCGATCTCGGAGACGCGGAATTACGTCAAAATCATCCGGTCGCTGGAGAAGAGTTTCGCCAGGCCCGTGGGCCGGGTCGCGCCGTCGCAGCAGGCGGCCGGGGCGATCTACTTCGCGCAGAAGAAGCTCGGTACGCCCTACCTCTGGGGCGGCAACGGAACGGCGGCCCAGGGTGGCCGGTTCGACTGTTCGGGGCTGACGCAGGCCGCCTACCGGACCGTCGACATCGAGCTGCCGCGGGTGGCCAATGATCAGTACAACGCCGGGCCGCATCCCTCGCGGGACGAGTTGCTCCCCGGTGACCTGGTGTTCTTCTCGGACGACCTGAACAACTCGCGGGCCATCCGGCACGTGGGGCTCTATGTCGGAGGCGGGTACATGATCAACGCGCCGTTCACCGGGTCCGTGATCCGGTTCGACAAGATCGACACTCCTGACTACTTCGGTGCGACGAGAGTCACAGAGGACGGAGCGGCGGCTCTTCCGACCGCTCTCCCGCAGGGCTGACGGACCGTGGCCGGAACTCTCCGTAGGGTCCAGGCCCTGAGCAGCGACGATGAGTCACTCTTCGATAACGTCATGGTGATCATTCGGTGGAGAGTGGAACGTACGCAGCCAACAGGCCGTTCCCTGGACTGGGACAGCATGCGCACTGACCATGCGGCACTGGCCAGGACAGTCACGCGGCACGGCGCCGACGGCGTCACGCAGTACTGAATCGCACCGACCACGGGGGTCCGAAAGGCGACGCACAGCGCTGTGCGTCGCAGCAGCAGACAAGGCAAGGGGCCGCAGCAGATGGCTGGACTCGCACTCGATGGGTCGAACCCCGACGTCAGCCTGCTCTACGACATCAACGGGCTGGCGAAGGCCGCTCCTGCCTGGTTCGACCGGGTCATGGAGTTCGTCGGTGAATACGGGATCATGCTCGGCATGGTCCTGGCGGTCCTGTGGTGCTGGTGGAGCGTGCGCCGACGTGGGACGGCCGACGATTCGGTGACGGCGGTCGCCGGGCTCGTGTGGGCACCCCTCGCGGCCGGAATCGCCTTGCTCGTGAACATCCCGATCCGGGGTTTCGTGGAGCGGCGGCGTCCGTTCTACGACCACGAGGGACTCGATGTCCTGGTGGCGGGCAAGACCGACTTCTCCTTCGTGAGCGACCACGCGACGATGGCTATGGCGATCGCGGTGGGGCTCTTCGTGGCCAACCGGAAGTTCGGCCTGGCGGCGATCGCGCTGGCGCTCCTGGAGGGCTTCTGCCGCGTGTACATGGGCGTGCACTACCCGACCGATGTGATCGGCGGCTTCGCTCTCGGCACCTCGGTGGCTCTGCTGCTGGCCCCGCTGGCGATGATGCTGCTGACTCCGCTGGTGACGGCCGTGTCGCGTTCCGGGTCGGTCGGGTGGCTCGTCCGCTCACGCCGGCCGGTGGCCTCCTCGGCCGACGACCTGGGTGAGTCGCGCGGGATTCCCGAGCCGCGTCCCGGCTCGGGGCGTGGCGCCTCGCCCGACGAGAAGGACCTCGCAGCGTAGCGGGACCGCGCAGTGCGGTGTGGTGTCGACGGCCGCAGAGAGGTGCCCGCAGGGGGCGTCCCTCTGCGGCCGTCCCTCGTTGACCTGGTTCCGGCAAGCGTGTTGACGGGGCATCATGTTCACCGTGCGGGGGTGATGCGGTGTGGCTGGGCGTCGGCCGTCACGGCAGGAAGTCAATCGGCGGCACGGGCGTGCGGGGTTCGTGGGGCGCCGCGGTGAACTGGCGGTCTTCCGCGAGACCTTCGCCCGCGATCCGGAAGAGGTCGACTTTCCGTTCCTGTTCCATGTGCGCGGCAACGGCGGCGTGGGCAAGTCGACCCTCGTACGGCAGTGGGAGGCCGCGGCGCGCGAGCAGACTTCGGTGGTCACGGCGTTCGTCGACGACGACGTGCACGACGCGCTCGAGGCGATGGAGGCGGTCAGTGCCCGGCTGGGCCAGCAGGGGCACCCGCTGAAGCGTTTCGACAAGCAGCTGGCGACCTACCGTCAGCGTCGGCACCAGGCCGAGAACGCGGCTCCCGTTCCGCAGGCCGCGCAGGGTGAGGCGGGTGCGACCCAGGCCGTACCCGCCTCTGCCGCCTCGCCGTCGAGCACGGTGGCCGCGCAGGTGGGTCTGGTCGGGCTGGGGATGCTGCCCGGTGTCGGGGCGTTCGTCGGGGCGGTCGATCCGCAGCAGGTGGCGCTGGGCGCCGACCGGATGCGGACCATGCTGAACATGCGGCTGCGGAGCCATGACGATGTGCAGCTGGTGATGAATCCGGTGGCGAGTCTCGCCCCGGTCTTCCTGGAGGACCTGGCGGACGTCGCCGAGCGGTGCGAGCGGGTGGTGCTGTTCTTCGACGTGTACGAGCGGACCGGACCGGTGCTCGACGCCTGGTTGCGGAGCATCGTCTTCGGTGAGGAGTACGGGGGACTTCCCGTCAATGTGCAGGTCGTGCTGTCCGGGCAGCTGCGCCTGGACGCCCGGGTCTGGGGCGACTGGCTGGGGCAGGTCACCGAGGTGCGCCTGGAGGTGTTCACCGAGGAGGAGGCCCGTACGCTCCTCGCCACGCACGGCGTCGCCGACGAGCCCAGCATCGAGCTGGTCCTGCGCCTGTCCGGGCGGCTTCCGCTGCTGGTCGACATGCTGGCCCGGAGCGAACCGGGCACCGGCGACAGCATCGGTGATCCGTCCGAGACGGCGGTCGAGAGGTTCCTGAGGTGGGAACCGGATGCGGAGCGCCGCGCGGCGGCGCTGGCCTGCGCGCTGCCTCTGCAGTTGAACGAGGACATCTACCGCTGTGCCGTTCCGGAAGCAGCCGCCGACGGTTACCCGTGGCTCCGCGGCCTGGCCTTCGTCTCCTCGCAGGCGGGCCGCTGCCGCTACCACGACGTCGTCCGCGCCGCGATGCTGCGCCTGCAGCGCACCCGGTCCCCTTCCCGGTGGCAGCAGGCGCACACCCGCCTCGCCGACACGTTCGAGCAGTGGCGGCTGGCGGCGGAGGACGATCTCGGTACCGAGGCCGACGGGCACTGGGAGGACGCCGCCTGGCGCGAGCACCGGCTCAACGAGACGTACCACCGGCTCTGCGCGAACCCGCGTACCGCGCTGCCGGACGCCCTGCACCAGGCGGTTCACGCCGTCGATCTCGATGTGGCGACGCTGCGTCGCTGGGCCCAGATCCTCGGCCAGGCCGGGGAGGACACCGGGGCCGCCGTCCTCACGTCCTGGGGGCAGCGCCTGGAAGTCGCAGGGGAGCAGGACGCGGCAGGCGTCGCCGTGCTGACGCTGCTGCTGGCCGCGACCGAACTGGCCACGGAGGGACGGAGTCTGGCGTACCGCGTCCGCTCCCGCGAGCACCGGGCGGTGGGCGACCACGAGAGCGCGCTGGCGGACTGCGCCGCGGCCCTGGGCCTCGCGCCGGACACCGCGCGCAACCACGCCGCGCGCGGTGAGACGTACCGGCTCATGGGCCGGTACGAGGAGGCTCTGGCCGACTGCAACCGCGCGATCGAGCTCGAACCCGACTACGAGTGGGCCATCGCCAGCCGCGGGCAGACATATCTGGCCATGGGCCGGCACGAGGAGGCTCTCGCCGACTGCACCCGGGCGATCGAGCTCGACCCGGGGTACGAGTGGGCCGTCGCCAGCCGCGCGGAGACGTACCGGCGCATGGGGCGTTTCGACGAGGCCCTGGCCGAGTTCTCGCGCGCCCTCGACATCAACCCCCGGTACACCTGGGCCCTGGGCAGCCGTGGGCTGACCTACCAGGTGATGGGGCGTTACGAGGAGGCGCTCGGCGAGTACTCGCGTGCCCTGGGCATCAACCCTCACTACGGCTGGGCCCTGGGCAGCCGCGCGCAGACGTACCAGGTGATGGGCCGGTACGAGGAGGCGCTCGCCGAGTACACCCGCGCGATCGAGCTCGACCCCGACTATGCGTGGGCCCTCGCCAACCGCGGGGAGACGTACCGGGAACTGGCCCGTTTCGACGAGGCACTCGTCGACTACACGCGCGCCCTCGACATCAGCCCCCAGTACGCCTGGGCCCTGGGCAGCCGCGCGCAGACGTACCAGGCGATGGGGCGTTACGAGGAGGCGCTCGCCGACTACACCCGAGCCCTCGGGATCGCCCCACGCTCCGAATGGATCATCAACGGCCGCGGCCAGGTCCTCCTTCTCATGGGCCGTCACGACGAGGCGCTCGCCGATTGTGTCCGGGCCCTCGAACTCGACTCCGAGGACGGCTGGAACCTGGGTCTCCACGCCGTGGCGCTGCGCATGACCGGTGACGAGGAGGCGGCCACGGAGCAGTTCCGGCGCGCTGTCCGGGTGTCCGCCGCCGAAGCGGGGAGCGAGGGCCCGAGGGCCGCGTGGGCGCACGAGTGCCTGTTCGTCATGACGTGCGCGCTGCCGGACCCGGACGGGGCCGCCGCACTGTTCGACGCCCTGCTCGGCCGTGCGCCCGCCCGGAGCCTGATCCGGGAATTGGGGGAGGACCTGGCGCTTCTCGGGAAGCTCCTGCCGGAGACAGTCCCGGACACGGACGCCTTCGTGCGGCGGCTGGACGAGATCCTCGGGCGGCCGGACGCCCCCTAGCCGGCGACAGCTCCCGGCCGGCACTCCTCAGAGACCGGGCGCCTCTCGGCGGCCCGGCGCGGCACTGTGGTGTTCGGCGTCGGTGCGGGCCCGGTCGCGAGAGCGTCTGGCCGGTCCCGACCAGCCGCAGGTGCAGCGGGCCAGGCAGAAGGAGCCTCGTTCGACGGTCGTGGTGGTGTGTGCCGGGGCGGGGGCATGGACGGCGGAGTCCGGAGGGTCCTCATACACGCGTCCACGGTACTGGGGCCGGCCGGCGACGTCTGCGAGTGGGCCGATCGGCTTCCTGAAGCGCCGGGCGGGCCCTTGTGGCGTGACGGGGCGCCCCGGTGGTCGTTAGGCGAGGCGGGCGGGAGCTCGGTCAGGGGTACGTCGTTGGGGGTTGGCAGGCGATGGTGGTGCAGCAGCACAGGTGCGGAGGCGGGGCACTGGCTGTGTGCGCCCTGGTCGTGGCGGGTGTGATGGCGGTGAGTACCGGGTGCTCCGGAAGGAGCGACGGTGACGGGGCCGGGGAGCGGTCCGTGGCCGGTGACGGCGGACCGGCCGGCAACCCGGCGGCCGTGGTCCGGCGGGCCGCCGACCGGTTGACCGGCGCGGGCAGCGCCGAGACGCGTACGTCGATGGAGGCCGCGGCTGGCGGAACGCGGGTGACGATCCGGGGCCAGGGAGTGTACGACTTCCGCAGGCAGCTGGGCCGGATCAAGGTCGTACTGCCCAAGGACGCCGCAGGGGCGGACGGGCACCGGCCCATCACCGAGCTGCTGGCGCCCGGGGCGCTGTACATGAAGAACCGCGGTGCCGGAGTGCCCGACGACAAGTGGGTCAGGATCGACACGACGGCTCTGGAGGACGGCAATCTCGTCACCGGTGGCGTCACCGATCCCATGGCCGCCGCCGAACTCCTGCGCGGTGCGGGAGAGGTGACGTACGTCGGCAGGACGGAGCTCGCCGGGGTGGCGGTCCGTCACTACCGGGGGACCTCGGACATCGGGCGCGCGGCGGGAGCGGCTTCGCCGTCCTCGCGCGGCGCGCTGACGGCCGCGGCGAAAGGGTTCAGCTCGGACGCGGTGCCCTTCGACGTGTATCTCGACGACAAGGGTCTGTTGCGGAAGGTGCGCCACCGCTTCAGCTTCGCCTCGGAGGGGCCGGCGGTGTCGGTGGTGTCGACGATGCTGCTGTACGGGTTCGGGGCACCGGTCACCGTGGAGCTTCCGCCCGCCGGGGACATCTACACGGGCAGCGTCCAACAGGGGCGGGGTGGCCCGGAAACACCGTAGGGAGGGGGCTGAAATGGTCCGTCCGTGCCATGCGCGGTGGGTGTTGCGCTGCCTACCCTAGGAAGTCGGTGCGCCAGGAGTCGGCGACGGCAGAGAGAGGTGACGCAGGTGGTGACGCTCAGCGCTCCGTACGCTCAGGACCGTGTGGCTCTCGCCGAGATCGAACTGTGTGGCGAGCTCATGATCGCGGCTTCGGCCACGTGTGAGGACCGGCTGAGTCCGGACCGCATCGACGAGGTGCTCAACGTCACGACTGCCCTGGCCGAGCGGCCGCCGACGATCCCTCGGCAGTGCACC
Source organism: Streptomyces sp. NBC_00887 (assembly GCF_045207585.1). Classification (NCBI taxonomy): domain Bacteria; kingdom Bacillati; phylum Actinomycetota; class Actinomycetes; order Kitasatosporales; family Streptomycetaceae; genus Streptomyces; species Streptomyces sp. NBC_00887. The sequence goes on along the minus strand of NZ_CP108788.1, from coordinate 5,590,788 downwards.
CACGGGGGATGAGCTCCGGCTCCGGCTCTGTCGGGCATTTCACGGACCTCGTCGGAGTCCATACGTTTCCGGCCACCTCAGGTACGCAGGAGGCGGGCGATCGCCTTCGTGGCCTCCTCGACCTTCGCGTCGACGTCCGCGCCGCCCTTGACCGCGGCATCGGCGACGCAGTGGCGCAGGTGCTCCTCCAGCAGCTGGAGCGCGAAGGACTGCAGGGCCTTCGTGGACGCCGAGACCTGGGTGAGTATGTCGATGCAGTAGATGTCCTCGTCCACCATGCGCTGCAGGCCACGGACCTGGCCCTCGATGCGGCGCAGCCGCTTCAGGTGCTCGTCCTTCTGGTCGTGGTAGCCGTGAATGCCGCGGTCATGGTCGGTGACGACCTCTTCCGTACCGGCTGCGTCGGCTGATTCGGTGGCCTCGGTCGTGGTCATGGGGTCCTCCGTTGTCCTCTTGCTCTGCGTCCGTAGACCTGTCTGCCCAGTCTGTATACCCCTGCCGGGTATATCGTAGCGAATCCAGCCGAAACGTGACCGGGGGGCCGTGCTGATCACTGTGCCCGATGCGCGACACTGAATAACGCCGGTTAGCCGTGGCCGGATGATGCGCCTAGCATCAGCCTGACCGAATCCAAAGCACCCCGAGGACCCCACGTGCGCTTTCGTCTGACCCCCAGGGAGACGAGCTTCTACGACATGTTTTCCGCATCCGCGGACAACATCGTCACGGGCTCGAAACTCCTGATGGAACTGCTCGGGGCGGATTCTGCCTCCCGAGTCGAGATCGCGGAGCGTATGCGGGCAGCGGAGCACGCGGGGGACGATGCCACCCACGCGATCTTCCACCAGCTGAACTCCTCCTTCATCACGCCGTTCGACCGCGAGGACATCTACAACCTCGCGTCGTCGCTCGACGACATCATGGACTTCATGGAGGAGGCCGTCGACCTGGTCGTGCTGTACCAGGTGGACGAGCTCCCCAAGGGTGTCGAGCAGCAGATCGAGGTGCTGGCCCGCGCTGCGGAGCTGACCGCCGAGGCCATGCCGAGCCTGCGGACCATGCAGAACCTCACCGAGTACTGGATCGAGGTCAACCGTCTCGAGAACCAGGCTGACCAGATCCACCGCAAGCTGCTCGCCCAGCTCTTCAACGGCAAGTACGACGCCATGGAAGTGCTGAAGCTCAAGCAGATCGTGGATGTGCTGGAAGAGGCCGCTGACGCGTTCGAGCACGTTGCGAACACCGTGGAGACCATCGCGGTCAAGGAGTCCTGAACCTCGTGGACACCTTTGCGCTGATCGTGACCATCGGCGTCGCGCTCGGCTTCACGTATACGAACGGCTTCCACGACTCGGCGAACGCCATCGCCACCTCGGTCTCCACCCGGGCGCTGACCCCGCGTGCGGCTCTGGCGATGGCCGCTGTGATGAACCTCGCCGGTGCCTTCCTGGGCCAGGGGGTCGCCAAGACCGTCAGCGAAGGGATCATCGCCACGCCCGAGGGGCAGAAGGGGATGGGAATCCTCTTCGCGGCGCTGGTCGGCGCGATCATCTGGAACCTCATCACCTGGTACTACGGTCTGCCGTCCTCGTCCTCGCACGCCCTGTTCGGCGGCATGGTCGGCGCGGCGTTGGCCGGCGGGACGATGGTGCACTGGGACGGCGTCCTCGACAAGATCGTCATCCCGATGTTCCTCTCGCCGATCATCGGTCTGGTCGTGGGCTATCTGGTGATGGTCGCGATCATGTGGATGTTCCGGAAGTCCAACCCCCACAAGGCCAAGCGCGGCTTCCGTATCGCGCAGACGGTCTCGGCGGCGGGCATGGCGCTCGGGCACGGCCTCCAGGACGCGCAGAAGACGATGGGCATCGTCGTGATGGCGCTGGTCATCGCCGATGTCGAGGGACCCAACGACGAGATCCCGGTCTGGGTGAAGATCGCCTGTGCGCTGATGCTCTCGCTCGGTACGTACGCGGGCGGCTGGCGCATCATGCGTACGCTCGGCCGGAAGATCATCGAGCTGGACCCGCCGCAGGGCTTCGCGGCGGAGACCACGGGTGCGTCGATCATGTTCGGCTCGGCGTTCCTGTTCCACGCACCGATCTCCACGACGCATGTGATCACCTCGGCGATCATGGGTGTGGGCGCCACCAAGCGGGTGAACGCCGTGCGGTGGGGCGTGGCCAAGAACATCATCCTGGGATGGTTCATCACCATGCCGGCCGCGGCGCTGGTCGCCGCGCTGAGCTACGGCGTCGTGGCCCTGCTCTTCGGGTGACGGCCTGAGGGCCGAACCGCGATGACGGCGAGTACCGGGTGACCGTGTGGCATGGGTCCGCCCCCGCTCCGATCGGAAGATCGGGAGCGGGGGCGGACCCTTTGCCTTGTGGTGGCACCGCCATGCAGCACCCCAAGGCCGTCTGTGGTTATCCGAAGCGGCCCGAGATGTAGTCCTCGGTCGCCTGGACCGACGGGTTGGAGAAGATCCGCTCCGTCTCGTCGATCTCGATCAGCCGGCCGGGCTTGCCCACCGCGGAGAGGTTGAAGAACGCCGTACGGTCCGAGACGCGCGCCGCCTGCTGCATGTTGTGCGTCACGATGACGATCGTGAAGCGCTCCTTCAGCTCACCGACCAGGTCCTCGATCGCGAGGGTCGAGATCGGGTCGAGCGCCGAGCACGGCTCGTCCATCAGCAGCACGTCCGGCTCGACCGCGATGGCGCGGGCGATGCACAGGCGCTGCTGCTGGCCGCCGGAGAGGCCGGAGCCGGGCTTGTTCAGGCGGTCCTTGACCTCGTTCCAGAGGTTGGCGCCCCGCAGGGACTTCTCGACGACGTCCGACAGCTGGTTCTTGCGGTACGAGCCGTTCAGCTTCAGGCCCGCGGCGACGTTGTCGAAGATCGACATGGTCGGGAACGGGTTCGGGCGCTGGAAGACCATGCCGACGGTGCGGCGCACGGTGACCGGGTCGACCCCGGGGCCGTACAGGTTCTCGTCGTCCAGCAGCACCTTGCCCTCGACGCGGCCGCCGGGGGTGACCTCGTGCATGCGGTTCAGGGTGCGCAGGAAGGTGGACTTGCCGCAGCCGGACGGGCCGATGAAGGCGGTCACGGAGCGGGGCTCCACGGTCATCGAGATGTCCTCGATCGCCTTGTGGGAGCCGTAGTAGGCGGTGAGTCCGCCGATGTCGATTCGCTTGGCCATGGAAATCACTGCTTCTTTCGGAGGTCGCTGCGGGGCCGCGTCAGCGACCGGTCTTCGGGGCCTTCCAGCGGGCGATACCGCGCGCCGCCAGATTGAGGATCATGACGAAGGCGATCAGGACCAGGGCTGCGGCCCAGGCGCGGTCGTAGGACGCGGCCTCGCCGACCTTGTACTGCTCGTAGATGTAGAACGGCAGCGAGGACTGGGCGCCTTCGAAGGGGTTCGTGTTGATCAGCTGGCTGCCGAAGACGAGCAGGATGATCGGTGCCGTCTCTCCCGCGATACGTGCGATGGCGAGCATGACGCCCGTGGTGATGCCGCCGATCGCTGTGGGGAGGACCACCTTCAGGATGGTGCGCCACTTGGGGATGCCCAGGGCGAGGGAGGCCTCGCGGAGCTCGTTCGGGACGAGCTTGAGCATCTCCTCCGTGGAGCGGACCACGACCGGGATCATCAGGATCGTCAGGGCCAGCGCGCCCATCAGGCCGGACGGCTCGATGTTCGCGATCAGCATGATCGACAGGATGAAGAGACCGGCGACGATCGACGGGATCCCGGTCATCACGTCGACGAAGAAGGTCACGGACCTGGCGAGCGCGCCCTTGCCGTACTCGACGAGGTAGACGGCGGTCAGCAGTCCGAGCGGGGCGGAGATCACCGTGGCGATGCCGACCTGCTCCAGGGTGCCGATCAGCGCGTGGTAGACGCCGCCGCTGTCCTCCGAGCCGAGGACTCCGGCCATGGAGTGGGTCAGGAAGTATCCGTCGAGGCGCTCGGAGCCGCGGCTGATGGTGGTCCACAGCAGCGAGGCGAGCGGGACGACGGCGACGACGAAGCACACCCAGACGATGCTGGTGGCGAGGCGGTCCTTGGCCTGACGCTTGTTCTCGACCGCGGTGGTCACGACGTAGGAGACGGCCAGGAAGAGCAGGGCGGAGATCAGGCCCCACTGCACCCGGCTGTGCCAGCCGGCGGCGACGCTGATGCCGACGCCGAGCGCGATCGCGACGGCGGCGAATCCGAGCGGCGCCCACCGCGGGAGGCTGCGGCTGCTGAGGCTGCCCTTGCGGTGGTCCGGCGAGGTCCGCGGACGCTTGTCCTGGACGTCGGTGGTGGTGGCGTGGCTCATGCGTTGGCCCCCGAGTACTCCTTGCGGCGGGCGATGATGAGCCGGGCCGCGCCGTTGACCAGCAGGGTGAGGACGAAGAGGACGAGGCCCGAGGCGATCAGGGCGTCGCGCCCGAATTCGTCGGCCTCGCCGAACTTGGCCGCGATGTTCTGCGCGAAGGTCCCGCCGCCCGGATTGAGCACGTGCAGCGAGATGAGGAAGCTCGGCGACAGGACCGTGGCGACGGCCATCGTCTCGCCGAGCGCCCGGCCCAGGCCCAGCATCGAGGCGGAGATGATCCCGGAGCGGCCGAAGGGCAGTACCGAGAGGCGGATGACCTCCCAGCGGGTGGCTCCGAGTGCGAGGGCCGCTTCCTCGTTCATCTTCGGGACCTGGAGGAAGACCTCGCGGCTGACGCTGGTCACGATCGGCAGGATCATGATCGCGAGCAGGATGCCGACGGTGAAGAGCGAGCGGGCGACGCCGATCTCGGTCTTCTCGAAGAGGTACGTCCAGCCGAAGAACTGGTCGAGCCAGAGGTTCAGGCCCTCCAGGTACGGCACGAGGACGAGCGCGCCCCAGATGCCGTAGACGATGCTGGGCACGGCGGCGAGCAGGTCGATGACGTAGGCGATCGGCGCCGCCAGCCTGCGCGGCGCGTAGTGCGAGATGAAGAGGGCGATGCCGACAGCGATCGGAACCGCGATGAGCATCGCGATGATCGAGCTGACGACCGTGCCGAAGAGGAGGACCGCGATGCCGAAGACCGGCGGGTCGCCGGCCGGGTTCCAGTCGAGGGTCGTGAGGAAGTTGCCCTCGTCCTTCGATATCGCGATGACGGCGCGGTAGGTGAGGAACACGGCGATCGACGCCATGATCACGAGCAGCAGGATGCCCGAGCCCCGCGAGAGGCCCAGGAAGATCTTGTCGCCGGCGCGCCCGGTGGTCCTGGGGCGGCCGCGCGTTGCCGGCGGAGCCGGTGGGATGTCGAGCGGTGTCGTGGAAGCCATGGTCTTTCCGGTCTGTGTGGGGGAGCGGCGGCTCCCCTGGCGGCGGTGCACCGGATGGGGCTGGTGGCGGGCCGGTCCGGAGGAGTGCGCCGGACCGGCCCGCCGTCGTGCGCGGTACGGGTTACGAGAGGGCGGCGACCGTCTCGCGGACCTTGGCGTTGATCTCCGCGGGGATCGGCGCGTAGCCGGCCTCGGAGAGGACCTTCTGGCCGTCCTCGGAGGCGGCGTAGGTCAGGAAGGACTTGACCGTGCCGAGGGTCTCGGCCTTGTTGCCGGTGTCGCAGACGACCTCGTACGTCACCAGGACCAGCGGGTACGCGCCCTCGGCCTTGGTCGTGTAGTCGAGGTCGAGCGCCAGGTCCTTGCCGGTGCCCTTGACCTTGGCTGCGGCGATGGCCTTGGAGGCGTTCTCCGAGGTGGCCTCGACCGGGGCGGCGCCACCGGTGTTGATGTCCACGGTGGTGATGTCCTGCGAGGCGGCGTAGGAGAGCTCGAAGTAGCCGATGGAGCCGTCGACCTGCTTGACCTGGGTGGCGACACCGGAGGAGCCGGAGGCGGCCTGGCCACCGGGCGCGGGCCACTTCTTCTCGGCCTCGTACTTCCAGTCACTCGGGGCCGCGGCGTTCAGGTACTTGCCGAGGTTCTGCGTGGTGCCGGAGTCCTCGGAGCGGTGGAAGGGCTGGATGGCCTTGTCGGGCAGCTTGACGCCGTCGTTGAGCTTGGCGATCGCCGGGTCGTTCCACTTCTTGATCTTGGTGTCGAAGATCTTGGCGAGCGTGGGGGCGTCCAGCGTGAGCTTGTCGACGCCCTCGACGTGGAAGCCGATCGCGATGGGGCCGCCGACCATGGGGAGGTTGATGCCCTGGCCGGTCTTGCAGATCTTCTTCGACTCGGCGACCTCTTCGGGCTTCAGGGCCGAGTCCGAGCCGGCGAAGCCGACGGTGCCCTGGTTGAAGGCCACGATGCCCTCGCCGGAGGAGGAGGAGTTGTAGTTGACCTCCACACCCGAGCAGGCCGCCATGTAGTTCTTGACCCAGAGGTCCATGGCGTTCTTCTGGGCGCTCGACCCGGAGGCGCGCAGCTGGCCCTCGGCGCCGTCACACTTGATGTTCGACGCGGCGGCGCTGGTCTTGGTGCCGCCGTTCGCGTCGGCACCGGTGTTGTCGTCCGAACCGCACGCCGTGAGGACCAGGGCGCCGGAGACGGCGAGGGCACCGAGCGCGGTGGCACGAAGCCGGTTCTTGCGCTGAAGCTTCACTTTCGGGGTGTTCCTTCCAGGAGCCGCCGCGGCTGGTGGTGCGAGGCGGCGTGCGATGAGGAATGGTGCGTGGCTTGGCGCCGTGCACCGTGTACGTCCGAAATTAGGCAGAACAGGTGAAGCGCCCTACGGGGCAGAGTGAACGGAAGGTGAACCGTGCCGGGCGGGCTGGTTCCGGTGCTGAAGGCCCGGCGGGGCGGTGCCCTCGCCGCCGGACCGGTGCCCCGGGCCGGGACGCGCGGCCCCGCCCGAGGGCAGCTCGGACAGCTCGCCGTCAGGCGGTGGGCGTCTCCAGGAACGCGTCCAGCTGATCGCGGTCGCGGGGGCGGGTGAGGCGGTTGCGGGCGGCCGTCGGCGAGAGCCAGATCAGCCGGTCCACCTCGTCGTTGGGTACGAACGTGCCGCCGGCCGCCTCGGCCGCCCAGTAGGTGACCTCTTTCGGACGCCCGTTCACCAGGTACCGGGACGTGGGCAGCCGGGGGCCCGGGGTGCAGTGGTGGCCCGTCTCCTCCAGGACCTCGCGCAGGGCGCCCTCCAGCGCGGTCTCGCCGCGCTTCAGCTTCCCCTTCGGGTAGGACCAGTCGTCGTAGCGGGGCCGGTGGACCAGGCAGATCTCCAGTCCTCCGTCGTACGGGGACCGGCGCCACAGCACGCAGCCCGCGGCCAGAACGGGGCCGTCGGCGGGGCTGCCGGGGTGGTGGCTCACGATGTCGTCACGGCAGCTGTCGCGTACGGCCAGGTCTCCCGGAACACGCTGCGGGCCGCCTCCACCTCGTGCCGCTGGTCGGCGTGGAGCACCCCCAGGGCGTACGCCGTCGCCGGGGCGATCCGCGGGGTGCGGGCCGCGGCTGCCGCGGCTGCGGCGGCCTCCGCCGCGTCCCGGTGCAGGTCGAGAGCGTGCCCCGCCCCGGCCAGGACCGGATCGGGGGCGCCCTGGACCACCTCGTGGGCGTACCGGTGCAGCCTCAGCAGCAGGCGGGCCTGGTGCCAGAGCGCGTCCTGCGCGTCGTTGTACGGCTCCGTCGTCTCGTCGGGCGGCAGCGCGGCCACCGCACCGAGCATCCGCTGCTCGGCCCGCTCGGCGGGGCCGTTCAGCACGTCGGCGGCCGGGGCCGTGGCGGCGGGGGCCAGGGGGACCTCGGAGGCGAGGAGCGCGACGGCGTCGGCGACCGCGTGGAAGCGGGAGGAGCCGAGCGCCTGGAGCGCCGCAGAGTGGGCGCGGGTCCTGGCGAGGGTCAGCCGGCGTTCGAGGAGGGCCCCGGCCCGCGCCGCACCGACGCCGAGCGCTGCTCGCTCCTTGTCGCGGGTGTCGCCGGGGTCACCGTCGGCTGCGGGGGTTGCCGCCCGCGCTGCCGGAAGCGAGGCGCCCGAGAGCTGGTGGAGTGCCTCCAGCAGCCGGGCCAGCCGGGTGGCGTACCCGTGTTCGCGGGCCAGCGTGCCGGAGAGCCAGGCCAGTTCCGTGCGGAGCTGGTCGGCCCAGACCGGGTCGAGCACGCCCCGGAAGGTGTGCAGTGTGCCGCTGATGCGGCGTGCGGAGCGGCGCAGCGAACCGGCGGCCTTCTCGGCCCCTTGCGTGCCGGCGTCCGTCGGGGCGCCGTGCTCGCGGTGCAGGCGCAGGCTCCGCAGGAAGTCGGCGGCCTGTTCCCGCAGGTAGGGGGCGAGGACGGCCTCGGCGGGGAGGTCCGGTGCCTGCGTCGTCGTCAGGTGGTCAGGGCGTCGCACGCCGGCGCCTCCGTGCGTCGATGAGCATCTCTTGTACGTGCCGCAGAGGCTGGCCGTCCGCGTCCGAGGCGTGCCGGGTCCAGTTTCCGTCGGGACCCAGGTGCCAGGAGGACGTGGTGTCGGACATGCCTGTCTCGAGGAGCCTCGAGAGGGCGGCGCGATGCGCGGGGTCGGTGACCCGGACCAGTGCTTCGATCCGGCGGTCGAGGTTGCGGTGCATCATGTCGGCGCTGCCGAACCAGACTTCGGGCTCGCCGCCGTTGCCGAAGGCGAAGACCCGGGAGTGTTCGAGGAAGCGGCCCAGTATCGAGCGGACCCGGACGTTTTCGGAGAGCCCGCTGACGCCGGGGCGGATCGCGCAGATGCCGCGTACCCAGATGTCGACCGTCACGCCGGCCTGCCCGGCCCGGTAGCAGGCGTCGATGATCGCTTCGTCGACCATCGAGTTGACCTTGATGCGGACGTAGGCGGAGCGGCCCGCGCGGTGGTGGGTGATCTCCTTGTTGATGCGGGCGATCAGTCCGTCACGCAGGGACTTCGGGGCGACCAGCAGCCGGCGGTAGGTCTCGCGGCGTGAGTAGCCGGAGAGCCGGTTGAAGAGGTCGGAGAGGTCCGCGCCGACCTGCGGGTCGGCGGTGAGCAGGCCGAGGTCCTCGTACAGCCTGGCGGTCTTGGGGTGGTAGTTGCCGGTGCCGACGTGGGAGTAGCGGCGCAGCGTGTCGCCCTCCTGGCGTACGACGAGCGACAGCTTGCAGTGGGTCTTGAGGCCGACGAGGCCGTAGACGACGTGGCAGCCGGCCTCCTCCAGCTTGCGGGCCCACTTGATGTTGGCCTGTTCGTCGAAGCGGGCCTTGATCTCGACGAGCACGAGGACCTGCTTGCCGGACTCGGCGGCGTCGATCAGGGCGTCCACTATCGGGGAGTCGCCCGAGGTCCGGTAGAGGGTCTGCTTGATCGCGAGGACGTCCGGGTCGCCCGCCGCCTGTTCCAGGAAGGCCTGGACGGACGTGGAGAACGAGTCGTACGGGTGGTGCAGCAGTACGTCGCGTTCCCGCAGGGCGGCGAAGATGTCGGGCGCGGAGGCGGACTCGACCTCGGCGAGATCGCGGTGGGTGCCCGCGATGAACTTGGGGAACTTCAGTTCCGGCCGGTCCAGGGAGGCTATGCCGAACAGTCCGGTGAGGTCGAGCGGGCCGGGCAGCGGGTAGAGCTCGGTCTCGGAGATCTTCAGCTCGCGTACGAGCAGGTCCAGCACGTACGGGTCGATGGACTCCTCGACCTCCAGGCGGACCGGCGGGCCGAAGCGGCGCCGCATGAGCTCCTTCTCCAGGGCCTGGAGGAGGTTCTCGGCGTCGTCCTCCTCGACCTCCAGGTCCTCGTTCCTGGTGACCCGGAACATGTGGTGGGCGAGGACCTCCATGCCGGGGAAGAGCTCTTCGAGGTGGGCCGCGATGATGTCCTCGATGGGGACGTAGCGCTGCGGCGACGCCTCCAGGAAGCGGGTGAGCAGCGGCGGCACCTTGACGCGGGCGAAGTGGCGGTGGCCGCTGACCGGGTTGCGTACGACGACGGCGAGGTTGAGCGAGAGGCCGGAGATGTACGGGAAGGGGTGCGCCGGGTCGACGGCCAGCGGGGTCAGGACGGGGAAGACGCGCTGCCGGAAGAAGGTGAACAGGCGGGCCTGCTCCTTCTCGGTCAGCTCGGGCCAGCGGATGAGCTGGATGCCCTCGTCGGAGAGCGCGGGCGCGATGTCCTGCTGGTAGCAGGCGGCGTGCCGGGCCATGAGCTCGCGCGAGCGGGTCCAGATCAGGTCGAGGACCTCGCGGGGCTGGAGCCCGGACGCGGAACGGGTGGCGACGCCGGTGGCGATGCGGCGCTTGAGCCCGGCCACCCGGACCATGAAGAACTCGTCCAGGTTCGAGGCGAAGATGGCGAGGAAATTAGCCCGTTCGAGGAGGGGCGTGGCGGGATCCTCCGCCAGTTCCAGCACTCGTTCGTTGAACGCGAGCCAACTGCGCTCCCGGTCGAGGAACCGGCCCTGCGGCAGCTCGTCACCGTCCGTGTCCGGCTCGTACGCGTCGGCGTCGTTGTCCAGATCGGGGTCCAGGTCAGCGGCTGTGGACAGACCGGCGGGCGCGGACGACGAGCCGGCGACGGCATTCGGCCGGTGCGCGGCGAGGGAGCCGACCGACGGCTGGGCGGGCTGGACGGGGACCTCGGAGCTGGGCTGCTGGCTCATGGACCTATTCTTCCGTGCCTTCGGCTCCAGGGGCGCGTCGGAGCCGTTAAAGATCACGGAAGATGCGGGAGAGGCCGGAGAACCGGGGTCGCTCCCGTTGCGGGGGGTGGGCAGAGCTGGCTGCATCCCGTGAGGGTCGCAAGCGTGTCTGAATGGCTGGTAACGGCGACATGACATGCAGGAAGCGGTGTGACTGCGAGGGTGTCCCCGTTCACCGTATGCGTTCTCCCTGTCCGGGCTCCCCCGGGCCCGGACAGGGAGGTCTCTCAGCCGTGGCGGCGGCGCAGTACGCGGAAGGCGAGTGCGAGGGCCACGGCGGCGAGGGCGAGGAGGATGCCGGTCTCGACGAGCTGGAGGGGCCAGAGGTGCGAGGCGGGGTGGTAGTCGACGAACATGCCGGTGACGTCGCGCTCGGCCAGACACCTGGTCACCCGGGCCTCCTCGGCCTGCGGCCAGCACACGTCGAGCGGCAGCCGCTCACCACTGCTGGTGACACGGCCGACGTCGACGACCCACGCGGTGTCGGGAACGCCTGAGTTCCCCTCGGTGGGGCTGATCCTGGTCTCCTGGGGCCAGAGGCCGCTGCGGAGGCTCACGAGTGTGGCCATCACCGTGCCCATGACGAGTGCGGCCACCGACATCGCGGCCACGGTGCGGCGTACCAGCAGGCCGGTGAGCGCGCCCACCGCGATGCCGAGCAGGGTGTAGCCGAGGACCACGGGCAGCGTCGCGACGAAGACCGGGGCGTCGAACCAGTCGACCGTGAACGCGTCGGCCGTCCGCGTCTGTGCCCAGGAGAGGGTGGCGGACAGTACGGTCACACCGGTGACGAGCAGCACGGCGGGTGCGGCGAGCTTGGCCGCCAGCCATCGGGTGGGCGTCACGGACTGGGTCCACGCCATGCGGTAGGTACCGCTCTCCAGCTCCCTGGCGATCACGGGACCGGCGAAGAACGCGCCCACGGCCGCGGGAAGGACCATCAGGGCCAGTTGCGCGTACATGAGCAGGGTGCTGTACAGGGACATCGACCCGTTGAAGTCCACGATCCGCTGGTCGCACGCGGGGCCGTGGACGCCTGAGGCCTTGCAGGTACCCGCCGCGAAGGTGTCGATGAGGTGGGACGTCCGCAGCGCGAAGCCGATCAGCACGATGATTCCGGCCACGGCGACCAGACCCGCGATCTGCAGGGTGCGCCGGTGCTGGCGTACGGCCACGCGGGCGGGGCCGCGCAGGAGGGCGAGGGTGCTCATGCGGCGGCCTCCGCCTTGCTCGGCCCGCCGCACGCGCTCGGAGTGAGCAGCGGCGGGGCCTCCGGCGAGCGGAGATGGGCCAGCAGGAGCTCCTCCAGCGAAGGCTCCGTGACGTCCCAGGCGGCGAGGTCCACCGGGCCCTCCTTCCGTACGAGTGCGGTGAGCTGACGCCCCGTCGTGCGGGACTCGACGACGGTGTGCGGGGCGAGGTCGCGGACCTGGCCGGTGAGTACGGCGTGCGCGGCGACGATGTCCTCGCTCTCGCCGCCGAGCCGGACCGTGCCGCCGTCGACGAGCAGGAGGTAGTCGCAGGCGCCCTCCAGCTCGGTGAGGATGTGCGACGACATCACGATGGTGGTGGCGTGCTCGGCGGCCTCGGCCATCAGGACGCCCATCAGCTGGTGCCGGGCGAGCGGGTCGAGGTCGGCCATCGGCTCGTCCAGCAGCATCAGTTCGGGCCGCTTGCCCAGCGCGAGGGCGAGGGCGAGCCGGGTGCGCTGCCCGCCGGAGAGCGTGCGGACCTTCGCGTCCTGCGGGAGCGGTCCGGCTATCCGTTCGGCGGCCGCGCCGTCCCAGGTCGAGGGGTTGAGCTCCCGGCCGGCCCACAGGGTGTCGGCCACGGTGAACTGCGGGTACAGGGGCTTGTCCTGGGACACGTACGCGATGCGCGGCCGGGCCTCGGCGGGGGTGGCGGAGCCGAGGACCCGCACCGTTCCCTCGGTGGGCCGGAGCAGGCCCGCCGCGAGGGTGAGCAGGGTGGATTTCCCGGCACCGTTGGGCCCGACGAGGGCGCACACCCGTCCGGCGGGCAGCCGGAACGTGCAGTCGCGCAGCGCCCACCCGGCCTTTCGCCCGTACTTCATACCGAGGCCGGTCGCCTCGATCGCGGCGCCTGTCATGAGTCCTGGTCCCCCTTGAATGTGCTGTCCAGTACGGCGGTGAAGAGAGCGCTCACGTCGTCCTTGTCCAGTCCCGCGGTGCGGGCTCTGCGGGCCCAGTCGGCGAGTTCGGCCCGCAGTGGTGCGTCGCCCGCGGCCGCGGCGCTGCCGAGGGTCCGGCGGACGAAGGTGCCGAGGCCGCGACGGGCCTCGACGAGGCCTTCGCGCTCGAGTTCGCGGTAGGCCTTCAGGACGGTGTTGGGGTTGATGGCTGTCGCCTCGACGACCTCGCGGGCCGTGGGCAGCCGGTCGCCGGGTTCCAGCACGCCCAGACGCAGGGCCTGTTTGGTCTGCTGCACGATCTGCAGGTAGGTGGCGACGCCGCTGCGCCGGTCGATGCGGTACTCGACCGCTGCGGACTCTGCCATCTTCACCACCCTTTCACTAATTGAGTAGTGAAAGGGTGTCGCAAAGAAGGGGCGGCGTCAAGCGACGCCGCCCCGAAGGCTCGTGAGGGTGCTGCCCGGGTGTCAGGACTCCGTGCGGTACATCAGGTCGACCTCGTGCGTGGCGAAGCCCATCCGCTCGTACACCGACAGGGCCGCCGGGTTGTCGGCGTCGACGTAGAGCATCGCGTTCGGCAGTCCCTGCGCCGCGAGGTGGCGCAGGCCGATCGCGGTGAGCGCCTTGCCGAGGCCGCCGCCCTGGGCCTCGGGCAGGATGCCGACGACGTACACCTCGCCGAGCTGCTCCTCGGCGTGCACCTTCGTCCAGTGGAAGCCGATGATCTCGCCGTCCCGCTCGGCGAGGAAGAAGCCCTTCGGGTCGAACCACGGCGAGGCCTTGCGGTCGTCCAGGTCCCGCTGGGAGAGGGAGCCCTGCTCGGGGTGGTGGGCGAAGGCCGCGTGGTTGACGGCGAGCCAGGCCGTGTCGTCCTGGCCCGGCACGAAGGTGCGGACGGTGACGCCCGGGGGCAGGGCCGGCTCGGGGATGTCGATCGACTCCAGGGGCCGGCGGAGCTGGCGCAGCTCCCGGAAGAGGGAGAGGCCGAGGACCTGGGCGAGGTGCCGGGCCGCCGACTTGCCGCCGTGCGCCCATACCCGCAGCCGCTTCCCGGTCGCAGCGAGGAGGGCGGCGCCGAGGGCCCGGCCGTGCCCGTGGCCGCGGTGGGCGGGGTGGACGACGAGCTCGGCGGCGGGGGCCTCCACCGGGTCGGTGTCCTCCAGTTGCGCGTACCCGGCGAGCGTCCCGTCGGCGGTGAGCAGGAAGTGCCGGACGCCCTCGCGGTGCCCGCCCCGGAGCTGGAGCCGCCCCTGCTCGGAGACCGCCTCCCTGCCGTCGGTGCCGGCCGCCTCGCCGAGGAGGGCCAGGACGGCGTCGGCCTGCTCGGAGGTGAGCGCGTCGAGGGTCTCGATCGCACGGCCGGGGGCGGGGAGGGGTACGTCAGTCGTCATGGGTACGAGCGTACGACGGAGGGGTGGGGCGTTCCATGCCGTCGCGACCGGTCGTGGCCGTTGTGACTGACGGGGCCGCCCCGTGAAGGGGTGCCCCGCCCGGTACCGCGTGAGTGGGTGTCAGTCGGCTTCCACTTCCTCGAAGCCGGGGGTGTTGTAGCCGGCCGGGCCGGTCGTGATCCGCAGCGTCCGGTAGCCGCCGTCGCCCCCGTTGGCGTGCTTGTTCCAGTACTGGCACGTGTAGCCGGTGTCGGACTCCCAGTCCACCGCCTTCGCGACGGGGAGCTCCTCACAGGCGAGTCTGCTGGCGTCGTCGCGCCCCGATTCGGCCCCGTACCGCTCGTAGAGCAAGTCGTACATGACCTTCGCCACCAGCACGACCTTTTGGGGTGTGGTGGTGTACGAGGTGATCATGCTGCCCTTGGTGTACGAGTCGCTGATCTTCACCTCGTAGGGGATCTCGGCCCCCGCGTACGTCACGGTGCACTGGGTGACCGCCCCGGCCTTCTGGGTCACGCCGCCCGGGCACGTGGCACTGGTCTCGCCCGGCACCTTCACGTCGAGGAGGACGGCCTCGCGCAGCCTGTGCTCCACCTGCTCGGTGAGCGGTGCGCCGGGCTTGGGAGCCGGGGTGACCTTGATGTTGTCGTCGCCACGCTTGCGTACGTCTTTCTGCGGGCCGTCGACAGCGACCGGCAGGGCCTTCTGTGCCTTGTCTCCGCCGGAGGCGGAAGAGCTGCCGTCGGAGCCGCAGCCGGCGGTGAGCAGGCCGGCCGCGACCAGACCGACCATAACCTTCGAATTTCTCATGAGCAGACTGTAAGGGCCGTCACTGACACGCCGTATGCAGGGCCGGACGGGCACCGAGGGGCAATGGTGGGTGACTTCAAGGGATATGGCGGGGCGAAAGCGGCGTGCTGCGGTGGCTGAGTCCTCGTGCCGGGCGGACGGACTGATCGACCTGTGGCGCTGCTGTGCAGGAACCGTGACAGTGATACACCGTCAGTGACGATGTGCGATATGGGTGATCTGCCGCTTTCCGGCATGGAAGCAACCAGCTCGTAACCCCGTAACTCTGTCGCGCTACGCGCGTTGACTCTAGGCTGCGGCAGCAGGCTCCAGACCTGTCACACTCACCGACCTCCCGCTGAACTCACAAGGGGACCGATGTCAGCGACTCCGCAGAAGAACCGCGCGTCCAGGCGGGTGCTCGCCGCCGCGGCCGGGCTGGCCACCGTCGGCGCGCTCGTCGCCGCGATGCCGGCCGGCGCCCATGACCGGGGCCACGGCCACGGTCACGACACCCGTACCGTCGATGTCCAGTTGCTCTCCTTCAACGACCTGCACGGCAACCTGGAGCCGCCGGCCGGTTCCGCCGGGTCGGTCAGCGAGAAGCAGGCCGACGGCACCGTGAAGTCGATCCCGGCCGGTGGCGTCGAGTACCTGGCGACCTCGCTGCGCACCGCGCGCAAGGGCCACCCGTACTCCGTCACCGCGGCCGGTGGCGACATGGTGGGCGCGAGCCCGCTGCTCTCCGGGCTCTTCCGCGACGAGCCCACGATCGAGGCGCTCAACGGCCTCGACCTCGACGTGACGGCCGTCGGCAACCACGAGTTCGACGAGGGAGCCACCGAGCTGGCCCGTCTGCAGAACGGCGGCTGCCACCCCGTCGAGGGCTGCTACGAGCAGGGCAAGAAGTTCGAGGGCGCCGACTTCCCGTACCTCGCGGCCAATGTGACGGCCGAGAAGACCGGCAAGCCGATCCTCAAGCCGTACACGGTCTGGAAGAAGAACGGCGTCAGGATCGGCTTCATCGGGGTGACCCTTGAGGGCACGCCGAACATCGTCACGGCCAACGGCGTCAAGGGTCTGAAGTTCCACGACGAGATCGAGACGGTCAACAAGTACGCCAAGGAACTGGACCGCCAGGGCGTCAAGTCCATCGTCGCGCTGATCCACGAGGGCGGGGCCCCGGCCTCCTCCTCGTACAACTACGACTGCGACAGCCCGGGCGCCGGCGACGGCATCTCCGGGCCGATCGTCGACATCGCGAAGGGCATCACGCCGAAGGTCGACGCCCTGGTCACGGGCCACACCCACCAGGCGTACGCGTGCACCGTCCCGGACCCGGCGGGCAACCCGCGCATGGTCACCTCGGCCTCCTCGTTCGGCAAGGTCTACACGGACACGACGCTCACCTACGACCGCCGGACCAAGGACATCGTCCGTACGTCGGTGAAGTCGGCGAAGTCGCAGAACCACGTCGTCACCCGGGACCAGGCCAAGGCCACGGACATGACGGCGCTGATCGCCCGTTGGAACACCATCGCGGCGCCGATCTCCAACCGCCCGCAGGGCTACATCTCCGCCGACATCAACGGCCGCGGCTCCACGGCCCCCGAGAAGCCGCTCGGCAACGTGATCGCGGACGCCCAGCTGGAGGGCCTGGCCCCGGCGGACAAGGGCGGTGCGGTCGTCGCGTTCATGAACCCGGGCGGCATCCGCTCCGACCTCGTGTACGCGGCGTCCGGCAGCGAGGGCGCCGGCGTGGTGACGTACGGCGAGGCGTTCACAGTCCAGCCGTTCACCAACATGATGAACGTCGTCGACCTGACCGGCGCGCAGCTCGTCACCGCGCTCCAGCAGCAGGTCAGCGGCTCCAACGCGGCCTCGCCGAAGATCCTCCAGGTCTCGAAGGGCCTCACCTACACGCTCGACCTCACCAAGTCGGGCGCCGACCGCGTGGTCGCCTCCTCGATCCTGCTGAACGGTGAGGCGATCGACCCGGCGAAGACGTACCGCGTCGCGATGAACGAGTTCCTCGCGGGCGGCGGCGACGGCTTCGCGGCCCTCGGTCAGGGCACGAACAAGCTGGTCGGCCCGTCCGACCTGGACCTGTTCAACGCCTACCTGGCGGCGCACTCCACGGCCACCGCGCCGCTGGCCCCGCCGGCCACGGACCGGATCACGGTCGTCCAGTAGTCAGCAGCAGTGCACGGGAGCGGGGCGGTGGGCCGGAAGGGCCCACCGCCCCGCTCCCGCCGTTTCCGGCGGTGGTTCCGAGAGCAGGCCCTGTTCCCGAATTGAGGTGTACCCGACATAATTTCAGGCCTCCCCCACAGCCGACGGAGGCCTTCCCGCATGAGCCCTTACGCCGCCAGCCGCCGGACCTTCCTCACCGGTGCCCTCGCCGCCACCGCCGGTGTCATCGTCGGGGCGGCGCCCGCCGGGGCAGCCGCCGAGCGGGCCCTCGGTACCCAGGACTGGATGCGCGGCATCGCCGACGCCACCCCGCTGCGACGCCTCACGATCCCGGGAACCCACAACTCGGGGGCGCGCTACGGCGGCCCCTGGACGGCATGCCAGAACACCACGATCGCCGAGCAGCTCAACAGCGGCGTCCGCTTCCTCGACATACGCTGCCGGATCAGCGGCGACGCGTACGCCATCCATCACGGGGCCTCGTACCAGAACCTGAATTTCGACGACGTGCTCGGCGCCTGCCGGGACTTCCTGGCCCAGCGGCCGTCGGAGACCGTACTGATGAGGGTCAAGCAGGAGTACTCGCAGGAGAGCGACGCCGCGTTCCGGCGGATCTTCGACCTCTACCTCGACGCCAAGGGATGGCGCCCGCTCCTGCGCCTGGACCCCGTGCTCCCGGACCTCGGCGGGGCCCGGGGCAAGGTCGTGGTGCTCGCCGACAACGGCGGGCTGCCGGGCGTGCGGTACGCCGACCCGGCGGTCTTCGACATCCAGGACGACTACATGGCCGAGCCGTTCGGCAAGTACCCCAAGATCGAGGCGCAGTTCCGCAAGGCCGCGCTGCAGCCCGGCAAGCTGTTCATGAACTACGTGAGCACCGCCGCCCTGATGCCGCCGCGCTGGAACTCCGACCGGCTCAACCCGCAGGTCCACTCGTTCCTCGACGGGGCGGAGGCGTCGGGCTGGAGCGGGCTCGGCATCGTCCCGCTGGACTACCCGGCGACCCGCTCCGGCCTGGTCGAATCGCTGATCCGGCACAACCCGGCGGCCTGAGGCGCGCTCACAGCTCCGGCGGCGGCTGCGGTGCGCCGGGCAGACGGATCGAGGCCACCGTGCCCTCGCCGCCGGAGGCGGGGCTCAGGATGATCTCGCCGCCCGCCTGCTGGACCGTGCGGGCCACGATGGACAGTCCGAGGCCGGAGCCGGGGAGCTGGCGGGCCGAGGGGGAGCGCCAGAAGCGTTCGAAGACGTGCGGGAGTTCCTCGGCCGGGATGCCGGGGCCGTGGTCCCTCACGGTCAGCTCACCGCGGTGCAGGGCGACCTCGATCGTCCCGCCGGACGGGCTGAACTTCACCGCGTTGTCCAGGACGTTGACGACCGCCCGCTCCAGCGCGGCCGGCTCGGCCCGTACGTACCAGGGGGCCAGCTCGGCGGTGAACGTCAGCTCGGGGCCGCGCAGCCGGGCGCGTTGCAGGGCGGCACGGGTGATGTCGTGCAGGGCGACGACCTGGAGGGGGCCGGGCTCGGCGGCGTCCGGGCGGGAGAGCTCCTGGAGATCGCCGATGAGGGCGGCCAGCTCGGTCATCTGGGCCTTCACCGAGGACATCAGGGCCTTGCGGTCGTCGGGCGGGATGGCCCGGCCGGTCTCGTCGCTCCGGGCGAGCAGCTCGATGTTCGTACGGAGCGAGGTGAGCGGGGTGCGCAGCTCGTGACCGGCGTCCGCGATGAGCTGGGACTGGCGGTCGCGCGAGGTGGCCAGCGAGCTGGTCATCGAGTTGAAGGAGCGGGAGAGCCGGGCGATCTCGTCCTCGCCCTCGACCGGGATCCGGACGGTGAGGTCCTCGGTCTCGGCGACGTGCGCGACGGCGTGCGCGAGGTCGTCCACGGGGCGCAGGCCGGTACGGGCGATCCAGAGCCCGGCCGCGCCGGCGCCGACGACACCGATGCCGGCGACGAGGACCAGCACCCAGGCCAGCGTGGAGAGCGGCGCGGTGACCTCGCTCATGGGGCGGGCGATGGAGACCGCGAGACTCCCGGATTCCGCCCCGGGGCCGCCCCGCACCTCCAGTCGGGAGGTGAAGACCCGCATGTCCGTTCCGTTCTCGGCCGTCGCCGAGTGCAGGGCGTAGGGACGATCCTGATCGGTCACCTCCAGGTCCTCGTCGCTCACCGGCAACTTCGACGTGCCGGGAGCGACGCAGACCGTGCCCTGGGAGTCGATGAGCTGAACCGTCACACCGGTGAAGGGCGGCGGCTCCTGAGAGGTGCCGCCCTTGCAGTACGCGTACAGGTTCATGAGGTAGGGCTGGTCGACCTTGGAACTGCGCAACGATGTGTCCAGCTGCTGTTCCAGCTGTTGACGCGTCACGAACCAGCAGGCAGTGGCCACCGCCGCGACCGCCACCGCGACCGCCGTGGCGACCAGCAGGGCCAGGCGGGAGCGGAGCGGCAGCGTGCGGAGGCGGCGGAGCAGGCCGGTCACGCCTCACCGCCGCCGGACCGCAGCGCGTACCCCACGCCCCGCACCGTGTGGACGAGCCGGGGCTCGCCGCCCGCCTCGGTCTTGCGGCGCAGGTACATCACGTACACGTCCAAGGAGTTGGAGCTGGGTTCGAAGTCGAAACCCCAGACGGCCTTGAGGATCTGCTCACGGGTCAGCACCTGCCGGGGGTGCGCCAGGAACATCTCCAGCAGGGTGAACTCCGTGCGGGTCAGCTCGACCCGGCGGGTGCCCCGGGTGACCTCACGGGTGTTCAGGTCCATCCGGAGGTCGGCGAAGGCCAGCACGTCGTTGTCGGGAACCGCCCCGCCCGCCGCGACCGCGTACGAGCTGCGGCGCAGCAGGGCCCGGATGCGGGCGAAGAGCTCGTCCAGCTCGAAGGGCTTCACGAGGTAGTCGTCCGCGCCCGCGTCGAGGCCGGTGACCCGGTCGCCGACGGTGTCGCGGGCGGTGAGCATCAGGATGGGGGTGGTCGTGCCGGTGGCCCGGATGCGCCGGGCGGCGGTGAGGCCGTCCATGCGGGGCATCTGGATGTCCAGGACGATCAGGTCGGGGGCGTACGACTCCGCCTTGGCGAGGGCGTCGTAACCGTCCACGGCGACCTCGGTGCCGTACCCCTCGAAGGCGAGGCTGCGCTGCAGGGCCTCGCGCACGGCGGGCTCGTCGTCGACGATCAGAACGCGCTGCGGATCGTCTTCGGCGGGGCTCATCGCCACCTCGTCCTCTTCCTTCACGTGACGGTTCCTGTGTGCTGTGCTCTCAGCCTCGCACGGCCGTCGCACGGCGTCGCGCGGCACGGCGCCCGCGGCCGGTGGCGGTGGCCGTGGCGACCTCGGCGGGGCGGGGTGCCGATTCGGCTTCCAGGGCGAGGGGGAGGGCCGGGCCCGACGAGCCGGTGCCGCGGTGTCGGTGCCGGGGCTCATTCCGGACCTCCTCGTCAGGAGCCGTTGCCGGCCCGCAGGGTGTCCAGGTCGGCCTTGACGGTGTCGACCGGGATGGCGAAGCCGAGGCCCACGCTGCCCGCCGCCGAGCTGCCCGATCCGCTCGCAGAACTGGGGGAGTACATCGCGGAGTTGATGCCGATGATCTCGCCGTTCATGTTGATGAGCGCACCGCCGGAGTTGCCGGGGTTGAGGGAGGCGTCGGTCTGGAGGGCCTTGTACGTGGTCTTGGACGTACCCGTGTCGCCGTTGAACTGCTGCCCGCCGAACTCGAACGGCCAGTTCCCGCCGCCCTGTTGCTGCTGCTGTTCCTGACCGGAACTGTCTTCGTCCTTGGCGACCGTGACATCGCGGTCCAGTGCCGAGACGATGCCGCTGGTGACCGTGCCGGTGAGGCCTTCGGGCGAGCCGATCGCCACGACCTGGTCGCCGACCTTCACCGCGGAGGAGTCGCCGAGGGAGGCGGTCTTCAGCCCGCTCGCGTCCTGGAGCTTGATGAGCGCCAGGTCCTTGTCGGCGTCGGTGCCGACGACGTCGGCGGTGTACGTCCTGCCGGTGCTGAGGGCCACCTTGATCTGCGAGGCCCCCGAGATCACGTGGTTGTTGGTGATGATCTCGCCGTCCGAGGTGATGACGACGCCGGAGCCGGTGGCGTCACCCGCCGAGGAGCTCGCGCTGATCTCGACGATCGCCGGTGACGCGGCCGCCGCCACGCCGGAGACGGTGCCCGCGCTGCCCTGCGAGACGTTGGTGCCGCTGACGACGCTGCCGGAGCCGGTGCTGCTCGTGCTGGTGTCCGCGAGCCCGCCGATGAGGGTCGCGGTGCCGCCGCCGATCGCCGCCGCGGCGATCGCCACGGCCGCGAGGAGGGCGAGGGGCCGCTTGACCCTGCGCTCCGGGGCCGGCGCCGGGTCCTGGGCCGGCTCCGGAGCGGGGGCGGGGGCGGGCCAGGCGTGGGGGCCGGGCTCCGTGGCGTTCTGCTGCGTGGGTTCGTACGCCGGCGGCGGCGGGTAGGCCGCCTCGCCGTTGCCGGACGAGGGATACGTCGGGTACGGGTACTCGCCGCTCGGGCGGTGGCTGTCGGTCATGTCTACGAGAGTGGACAGCGAACATGAGAGGGACCTGAGTACGTCCTGAGAAGCCCGGCAGAACCGTGTATGCCCCATATAAGGGGCGTGCGGCTACGGCGCCGCGACCGTCGGTTCCCCGCAGCCGCACGAGCGCCGCACCACGAGCGCCGACGGGAACTGCTTCAGACGCTCGCGCCGGGACCCCGAGACCCGCAGGGAGTCGTCGAGGACCAGGTCCACGGCCGCCCGTGCCATCGCGGGACGGTCCGAGAAGACGGTCGTCAGCGGCGGATCCGTCAGGCCCGCCTCCTTCACGTCGTCGAAGCCTGCGACCGCGAGCTCCCCGGGCACATCGATCCGGAGCTCGCGTGCGGCCCGCAGCACACCGATCGCCTGGTCGTCCGTCGAGCAGAAGATCGCCGGCGGCCTGTCCGGGCCCGCGAGCAGCTTCAGAGCCACCTGGTAGGCGTCGTAGCGGTTGTACGGGGCGTGGAAGAGCCGGCCGTCCGTGGACCGCCCCGACTCGTGCATCGCCCGGCGCCAGCCCTCGATGTGGTCGGCGACCGGGTCACCGACCACCGGGGTCGACTCCATGCCGCCGAGGCACGCCACATAGGCGTTTCCGTGCTCCAGGAGGTGGCGGGTGGCGAGCTGTGCGCCGCCGATGTCGTCCGTGACGACCGCGACGTCGTCGATCGCCTCGGGCCGCTCGTGCAGGAGGACGACGCGGGCGTCCCAGGCCTCTATCTCGGCCGCCGCCCGCTCGCTGGGGCCCTGGCTGACGAGGATCAGTCCGGAGACCCGCATGCCGAGGAAGGCGCGCAGATAGTGGACCTCGCGCTCGTCGCGGTAGTCGGAGTTGCCGACGAGCACCATTTTCCCGCGCTCGGCGGCGGCCTGTTCGACTGCGTGCGCCATCTCCGCGAAGAAGGGCTGGCGTGCGTCCGGCACGATCATGCCTATGAGGTCGGTCCGCCGCGAGGCCATGGCCTGGGCGACCCGGTCGGGCCGGTACCCCAGCTCCTTGATCGCGGCGAGTACCCGCTCGCGCGTGGCCGGGGCAACCGGCCTGGGTCCGTTGTTGATGACGTAGCTGACGACCGCGGTCGACGTCCCCGCCAGTCTCGCCACATCGTCCCGCGTCACCTTGGCCACGCGCGGCAGTCTACGCGGATCGACCTACCGCTTGGCAGGTCGGACCGGGGCTTCTTCCGTGATCCCGGCTTCCGTGGACTGCTCCGAACGGGTTACGTCGTCCTCCACCGGTTTCGCTGCCGCCTTCGCCTTGGCCTCCTCGGCGCCCCGTTCGACCTTCTCCGGTGCGACGAAGCGGTAGCCGACGTTGCGGACGGTGCCGATCAGCGCCTCGTGCTCGGGGCCGAGCTTGGCGCGCAGCCGCCGTACGTGGACGTCGACCGTGCGCGTACCTCCGAAGTAGTCGTAGCCCCAGACCTCCTGCAGCAGCTGGGCGCGGGTGAAGACCCGGCCCGGGTGCTGCGCGAGGTACTTGAGCAGTTCGAATTCCTTGAAGGTCAGGTCGAGGACCCGGCCCTTCAGCTTGGCGCTGTAGGTCGCCTCGTCGACGGACAGATCGCCGTTGCGGATCTCCATCGGGGAGTCGTCGGCGGTGATCTGCTGGCGGCCGGTGGCCAGCCGCAGCCGGGCCTCGACCTCCGCGGGGCCCGCGGTGTCCAGCAGGACGTCGTCGATGCCCCAGTCGGCGGTGACGGCCGCGAGGCCGCCCTCCGTCACGACGAGGATCAGCGGACAGCCGGGTCCGGTGGACCGCAGCAGCTGGCACAGCGAGCGCACCTGAGGGAGGTCTCGGCGGCCGTCGATGAGGATGACGTCGGCACCAGGGGTGTCGACGAGAGCGGGTCCCTCGGCGGGAGCGACCCGC
Source organism: Streptomyces sp. NBC_00887 (assembly GCF_045207585.1). NCBI lineage: Bacteria > Bacillati > Actinomycetota > Actinomycetes > Kitasatosporales > Streptomycetaceae > Streptomyces > Streptomyces sp. NBC_00887. Next base: position 5,567,273 of record NZ_CP108788.1, on the reverse strand, counting down.
ACGCTGTGCAGCAGAAGGCCGAGGGCGGGGAGCACCTCCGTCGACGGTTGAAGGGCATTCGTCAGAAGCAGCAGTGAACTCATCGCCGCCCACCTGCCTGGGTCGTCGGTCGATCGTGCACGGTTCGCTCGCCCATTACGTCGGTCCTCCTCGTTCCCTGCGAGAGGGGCACTCCCGGGTGGACCCGGGGGAGTATGCGGCACTACTTCGTACTCCCGTACGACGATCGCCCTGCGGCGGCCGTCATGCGGTTTTTACGGTGCGGCCCCGAGCCCCGGGACCGCTGAGCTTGTTGAAACGTCTCCGTAACAACGCGCGGAAAGCACAAAAGGACCCGGGGGCAACTCTGCCCGGATCCTCTTCGCAGCAGAATAGCCCACATGAGTTCTGTGTCCGAGGGTCGATTCATGAGTTCTTTTGTTCCCTCGATCACGCCGACCGCCCGGCGCACGACATTGCTGACCGGTGACGGCGTCCGTATCGAGGCGGTGTACACGCCGTGTACGCGAGGTTCCGGGGCAGCCGTCGACGAGGGCTCCGCCGGTACGGCGATCGTCGTCGCGCACGGCTTCACCGGCTCCGTCGACCGGCCGGCCGTACGGCGCGCCGCCGAGGTGTTCGCCCAGCGTGCGGCTGTGATCACGTTCTCGTTCCGGGGGCACGGGAGGTCCGGCGGGCGGTCCACGGTGGGCGATCGCGAGGTGCTGGACCTGGCCGCCGCGGTGGCCTGGGCGAGGTCCCTGGGGCACGGGCGGATCGTTACGGTCGGCTTCTCGATGGGTGGTTCCGTGGTGCTTCGGCACGCTGCTCTGTATACGGCGCAGGACGTACCGGATCCGGTCCGGACGGGTTCCACGGCGGGAGCCGAACGAGTGGTCCGGCGCACTGGGGCGCACGCAGGGCGCACGGAAGCGCACGCGGACGCGGTGGTTTCCGTGAGCGCCCCCGCCCGCTGGTACTACCGGGGTACGGCTCCGATGCGGCGCCTGCACTGGGTGGTCACCCGCCCGGCCGGCAGGTTCGTCGGCCGCTACGGCTTCCGCACCCGGATCGACCGCAGGGACTGGGACCCGATCCCGCTCTCCCCGGTCGAGGCGGTCCCGCTGATCGCACCGGCCCCGCTGCTGATCGTGCACGGCGACCAGGACCCGTACTTCCCGCTCGACCACCCGCGGATGCTGGCCGAGGCCGCGCGGGGCACGGCGGAGCTGTGGCTGGAGCGCGGGATGGGGCACGCGGAGAACGCGGCGGACGAGAGCTTGCTCACCCGTATCGCCGACTGGACGGCGGCGGCGTGATTCATGATGGAGAGCTGACGCACGAGGAAAGGGGTGTCGCCATGGCAGCGGGGACGATCCGCTACTGGGCCGCGGCCAAGGCCGCCGCAGGAACCGCGGAGGAGCCGTACGCGGCGGCGACGCTGGCCGAGGCGCTCGACGGGGTGCGGGAGCGGCACCCGGGCGAGCTGACGCGGGTACTGCAGAGGTGCTCGTTCCTGATCGACGGAAACCCCGTCGGGACCCGTGGCCATGAGACCGTACGGCTTGCCGAGGGCGGCACGGTCGAGGTGCTCCCGCCGTTCGCAGGAGGGTGAACCGCAGACCATGAGCAACAGTGATCAGCAGTATCCGTACGGGCAGCAGCCCTCTCAGTACGGGCAGCAGGCGCCGTACGGTGACCAGGCGTCCTACGACGCCGCCCCCTACGACTCCCTGCCGTACGGCGTCGCTCCGGACGGCTCCGCGTGGCCGGCCGGTCAGGCGCCGCAGCAGCCCGTGGTTCCCCAGGAGCCGGTGAACCCGCAGGGCGGCGCGCCCGGACACACCGACCAGGGCGCGACCCAGACGTGGCAGGGCCAGACCTGGGACACCCAGTACCAGCCGACGATCCGGCCGGAGCAGCAGGCCGCGTACCAGGCGCCGCACGCCGACCCGTACCAGCAGCAGGCGGCCTACCGGCCGGCCGCGCAGCCCGTTCCGCAGCCGGCCCCGCAGTCCGGTTCGCAGTTCGCCTCGCAGAGCAGCACCTCGGGCTCGTACCCGCTGCCGCCCGAGGTCCCGTTCGTCCCCGAGGCCCCGGCCGACCCGACGGGCGCCCCTGTGCAGGGAGCCTCCGGCTACAGCTCGCCCACCACGCTGGGCAACAGCCGGGTCACCGACGCCCAGCGGGCCCGCGCCGAGGGGCGTTCGCCGATCATCGCGCCCGGGATGCAGCCCGCCGCCATCACGGCGGGCCTCGGCCTCCTGATCGCGCTCGGTGCCGCGATCGGGCCCTACGCCCTGCTCGTGCCGCTGGTCCTGCTCCAGGCCGTGACAGCCGCCGGCTGGTTCCGGCTCAACGGCATGTGGCCTGCCCGGCAGGGCATCGCGCTCGCGTTCGCCGGTGGGTTCGTCGCGGACGTCGTCCTGCTCGTGGCGGGCCGGGACAACGCCCCGGCGGCCATCCTCGGCACGCTCGGCGTGTGGGTGCTGCTCACCCTCGTACTCCAGCTGCGCAGTCATGCCGGGGCCGACGAGCGGATGTACGGCCTGACCGCCACCGTCGCCTCGGCCGCTCTCGCCGTCCTGGCCGCCGGGCATCTCGCGGCGGCCCCGGACGCGGTGACGGTGGGCGCGATCGCGGTCGCGGTGGCCGTGCTCGTGAGGGCCCTTCCGCTGCCGGGCCCGGCCTCGGTCGTCGTCGCGCTGCTCGTCGCGGCGGGCGCCGGAGCCGCTGTGGGCGGGCTGACCGGTATCGGCACGCAGGGCGCGTTCCTCGGGCTCGCGGCCGGCGGCTGTGCGCTCATCGGTCTGCGGGTGGCGAGCTACGACTACCCCTCGAAGTTCGTGCACATGACGGCCGGAGTGGCGCTGCCGCTCACCGCCGCGGCCCCCGCCGTCTATCTGATCGGCCGTGCGATCGCCTGATTCCGCTCATGTCCCCCCTCCCGTCCCCGGGCGGGGGGACCGGCCGGGCCCCTCGCTCGTCGATCACTCCGGGCGCGCCGCGCAGCGGCAGTAGGCTCACGGACACGAGGGATCCGGACGGTGGAGTGGGGGAGCAACAAGCATGCGCGCACTGCGAATACTGCTGATCATGGCTGTGGTGCTGGGTGGCATATTCGTCGCCCTGGACAGGGCGGCGGTGCACTTCGCGGAGTCCGAGGCCGCTGACCGGGTCTCGTTCGGCGGAGCGGAGACCGGTTCGACCGAGGTCGACATCAAGGGCTTCCCCTTCCTGACCCAGATCGCCGGATCGGAGCTCGACCAGGTCGACGTCAAGGTCAGCGGCGTACGGACCAGCGCGGGCGGGCGTTCCATACGGATCAGTGAGATCGAGGCCCAGCTGCACCAGGTGAAGCTCGGCGCCGGCTACACCAGTGCGACGGCCTCCAGGGCGACCGGGACGGCCGTCGTCTCGTACGAGGACCTCACCGAGGCGGCGGACAACGGTGTCACCGTCGCGTACGGCGGCAACGGCAAGGTGAAGGTCTCCGGCTCCGTCGAGATCCCGCTGCTGGGCCGTTCGGTCTCGCGCAGCGTCCTCTCCACCGTCACCCTCGTCGACGGCGACACCGTCAAGGTGCGCGCGGACGAGGTACCGGGTGAGGGCATCCCCGGTCTGGAGGAGCTGGTCCGCAGGAAGACCGACTTTCAGCGCGAGATCGGCGGTCTGCCTGCCGGGCTGAAGCTGGAGAAGATCGAGGTGGCCGAGGACGGCCTGAAGATCTCGGTGACGGGCTCGGACGTCGAACTCGCCGGGTGACGGCCCCACTTGGAACAGCGGCGGACAGCCGCGGGCGGGCGGGGTAGGGGGACCCCGGGCGGATGTGACGGCCGATCCAGATACTGAGACGGCCCCGTCCGACCCGTAGATGACTGTGCGGCCCGAACCGCCCGTACACCCGTCCGGCGCGCTGCTGATCGATACCTCGTCTCGCATCGCGGACGATCGTGTCTCATCATCCGACACGACGGTGACATCTCCGCCCGTACCTCCCTACGATCGGACACATGAAGCGACAGGCGGACCTCACGAAGCGGCGGGCAGTAGACCTGTGCCGCGTCGCCGCCATGCTCTGTCGCACTTTCTGAGCGGGACGTTCTCCCGTTTCGCCCGGCCCTTCGACGACGTCAGGGCCGAACCCCGTGCCTTCCCGTACGCGTCCGCTCCCAGCACCTGCGCGTACACCTCGCACTTCGCACACGCACCACCCCGCCGCAGACTGCCCCGGAGGAGAAACACATGAGCCGCGCAGACGTTCTGGTCGACGCCGATTGGGTCGAGGCCCACATCGACGACCCGCAGGTAGCCATCGTCGAGGTCGACGAGGACACCTCGGCGTACGAGAAGAACCACATCAAGAACGCGATCCGGATCGACTGGACGAAGGACCTCCAGGACCCGGTCCGCCGTGACTTCGTCGACCAGGCCGGCTTCGAGAAGCTCCTGTCCGAGAAGGGCATCGGGAACGACACCCTCGTCGTCCTCTACGGCGGCAACAACAACTGGTTCGCCTCGTACGCGTACTGGTACTTCAAGCTGTACGGCCACGAGAACGTCAAGCTGCTCGACGGCGGCCGCAAGAAGTGGGAGCTCGACTCCCGCGACCTGACCGACGCCGTCCCGACGCGCCCGGCCACCGAGTACAAGGCCAAGGCCCAGGACGAGTCGATCCGCGCCTACCGCGACGACGTCGTGAAGGCCATCGGCAGCCTGAACCTGGTCGACGTGCGGTCGCCCGACGAGTTCAGCGGCAAGCTGCTCGCCCCGGCGCACCTCCCGCAGGAGCAGTCGCAGCGCCCCGGCCACGTGCCGAGCGCCCGCAACATCCCGTGGTCGAAGAACGCCAACGACGACGGCACGTTCCGTTCGGACGACGAGCTCAAGGCGCTCTACGAGGACGAGCAGGTGGACCTGTCCAAGGACACCATCGCCTACTGCCGCATCGGTGAGCGCTCCGCGCTCACCTGGTTCGTGCTGCACGAGCTGCTCGGCCAGGAGAACGTCAAGAACTACGACGGTTCGTGGACCGAGTACGGCTCCCTCGTCGGTGTGCCGATCGAGCTCGGCGCCAACAAGTAAGTCCGCAGGACCTGATCAGCACCCGACCAGAAGGACAGAACACCATGTGTGGAGCACAGGCCGGTGGCCCCGACGCTTCGACGATCAAGCCGGGCGAGACGACCATCCAGGGCAGCGTGACCCGTGACGGCGAGCCCGTCACCGGCTATGTCCGTCTGCTGGACTCGACCGGTGAGTTCACCGCAGAGGTTCCGACCTCGGCGACCGGACAGTTCCGCTTCTACGCGGCCGAGGGCACGTGGACGCTCCGCGCCCTGGTCCCGGGCGGCACCGCCGACCGCACGGTCGTGGCGCAGACGGGTGGCCTCGCCGAGGTCGCCATCGCCGTGTAGTTCACGCTCACGACCGGCCGGAGGGCCGCACCCCAGGGGGTTGGACGCCACCTGAGCAGGGGTGCGGCCCTTCGCGCCGTCCGGGCTCCCGCCGGACGGCCGGATCCGTTCTACGCTGGAGGCATGTACGCCCGACGCCGTCGCGCCTACTTCCTGCTGATGGGCGGATGCCTCGTCCTCTTCGTCTCCGCCTGGGCCTTCGTGCGCCTCTGGTCCGTCCCCGCGGCGGTCGGCATGTGCGTGGTCGCCATGGTCATCCCGCCCGTCGCGGCCATGGTCGCCAACCGGCGGGGGCCGGATGACCGTTGGTGGGACGATCCCTCCGGTGATCCGAAGTCGGACGAGTGGTGGGACGAACTCGACAACAAGAAGCACCGCCCGTAGAGCCGCTCCGCGCCCCGCTCCCGGCGCGGACCGCTTCCGCGCGAGTCAGTGCTTCCGTACGAGGATCAGTAGACGAGGGCCTGCGTGCCGTCCGCCATGGCCTCCTGCACGAACACCTGGGCGCCCGCGATGCGTACGCCCTCCAGGACGTCCTTCTCCGTGATGTCGCGCCGGGCCGCGCACTGTGTGCAGAGCGTGATCCGGCCGCCGGCCATGATCGACTCGATCAGATCGGGCAGCGGCGCGGCGTGCGGCAGTTCGAACTCGGCGGCACGACCCGGCAGCGCGAACCAGGCGGATTCGCCGGTCAGCCAGAGCGAGACCTCGACCCCACTGGCGACGGCCACGGCCGCCACGGTGAAGGCCTGTGAGCAGCGCTCGGCTGAATCGGCCCCGGCGGTCACCTTGATCACGAGCTTCTTCGACATGTACCGAACTGTAATCGTCGGGCGGGCAACCTCCCCCGGGACCTGTGGGTCAGTTGTGTGCGCAGGTAATGGAACCTGCGCCTCAGGTCTCTATGGGGGGACCCTTTTGGAAGCGAACGACACCGTTCCCGCAGTGCCTGCCGAACCGGCAGTGCCTGCAGGACCCGCAGGGGCTGCCGAATGGGCATCCCCTGCAGCGCCCGCAGCACCCGCCCTGGCCGCCGTGCCCGCCGACGTCGCCGATCCTTTCGCCCCGCCCGCCGCGCCCGCCGCGCCCGCCGCGCCCGCCGCGCCCGCCGCGCCCGCCCTGTCCGTACGCGTACGCCCGCGCGGGCGTACGACCCTGCTGATCGCCGCGGCGGCGCTGCTGGGCATCGCGGGCGGCACGGCTGTCGGCTACGGCGTCCAGGCCGAGCGGCCCCCGACGGCGCTGCCCGCGCTGTCGCAGGCGGAGCTGGCCTACCCGGCGACGTCGCTGCCCGCGGACAAGGTCCCGGCCCCCCTGCCCGCCTCGCAGGACCGCCAGGTGCGGACGGACGGCGATCTGCGCAAGCTGATCATGAAGCGGCCGGCCGGCTGGAGCGACGACAAGGACACGGACTGGCTGATCGACGGCTGGGTGAGCGTGGACGATTACGCGCGGGACTACAAGAACGAGGACTCCCAGCTCGAGTACCTCCTGGAGTCCGACGTCCGCCGGATCGCGGCCGCCGCCTGGAAGAAGGGCGCGCACCGTCAGGCCAACGTGCGGCTCGTCCAGTTCCGCTCCGGGGAGTTCGCCGAGGCGTCGTCGTACGCCGACGGCCAGCGCTCGTACATGCCCTCGAAGGAGAACGGCGCCGGCAACGACGGCGACCCGGTCAAGGGCAGCGGAAGCGGCCGCTACTACGTGTACCCCGTCGACCGGGAGCCCGGCTACATGCCGTCCTACCGCGCCAGGGCTGTCATGCACCGCGGCGACATCATGATCGAGGTCAATATGTTCGACACCGAGCCGATCAGCAAGAGGGACATCCGGACGCTGGCCGAGCGACAGCTGGAGCTCCTGTGAACGACGTCCTCCCGCCCGCTGCCGGCGCGCCCGCCGCGCCCGCCGCGCCTCCGCTCCAGGACGCCCCTGCACGACCGGGGAAGGTCCGCAGGATCCTTCTCACCGCGCTTCCCGCCGTCCTGGTGATCGGTGCCGTCGGCGGCGCGGCCACGTACACGACGATCACGGTCGACGGCGCGGACCGGACCGTGGAGACGACCGTCTGGGACGTGGCCGATCACGGGCCCCTCAAGGACCCGGCAACCGACACCGGCCGGGGCCGGGCCGACACCGAACTCAGCAAGTTGATGCTGCCCGTTCCCGCCGGCTACCGGCTCGGACCCGATGTCGAGGATCTCGGCAACGACGGCGAGGTCAGCGGCAAGGAGGCCGCCGCCGCGATGAAGCAGTCCAACCGTGGGCTCGCGGGCAAGCAGCGCCGGGAGCTCGACAAGCGGGTGGACAAGCTCCGCGTGCAGGGCTTCGCCGCCCGTTCGTACGTGTCGGAGTCCAACGACCTGGTCGTGGACACCCAGATCATGCGGATGAAGGACAAGAAGGCCGTCCGGGATCTCTACACCTTCAAGAAGGGGCTCTTCGACGCCATCGGGATCTTCCGCGACGGGCCGAAGATCAAGGGGCAGACGCGCAAGGCCACGTGCTTCCTGATGCCCGTGGACAGCAAGGACAAGCTCGAGAACATGGTCTGCACGGCGTACGAGGGCGAGCTGGTCATCAGCGTCTCGGCGGCCGGCATCAAGCCCTTCGACAAGGCCGCCGTCGCCGAACTGCTGAAGGACCAGCTGGAGCACATCACCTCCCCGGGGGAGTACATATGACCGAGAAGACGGCGGAACCGACCGACGAGGCCGCCCCCGCCCCCGCCGCGGACCTCCCCCCGCTGCCCCCGCTGCCCCCGCCTCCGGTGCCGCAGGTCCCGCCCTCGCAGGACCTTCCGCAGCAGGCACCTCAGCAGGCACCTCAGCAGGACCTCGCGCAGCAGCCTCTCCCGCTCGCCCCGCCCCGGCCGCCGCGCCGGGTGCTGCGGGCCGTCGCGCGGTGGACCGCCGCCGTGCTGGTCCTCGGCGGTCTCGGCGCGGGCACGGCCGCGGGCATCACGTCGATGAAGCGCACCGACGTACCAGGACTGGCCACCGAGGGCGACGGGCGCTGGGACTACCCCCGCCTGACCCTGCCCGCGCTCCCGGCCGACGCGCCCCGCCCGTTCAGCGACGCCAACACCGCGGAGGTCCACCACGCCGACCTGCGGCGCCTCCTCCTGCCGGCCCCGGCCGGTGCGAAGGTGGACGAGAAGGCCGACGGCTGGGTCACCACCGCGCAGTACGTCTCCGAGTACCCGAAGGACGACCGGGCGGACCTCACCCAGCGGCTGGACGACTCCGCCCTGCGGCACATCGCGGCCCGCAGCTGGACCATGCCGGACGGCACGTCGTCCCGCGTCTACCTGCTCCAGTTCAACTCGGTCGCGTACTCCACCGAGTTCCAGGACGAGCTCTTCGGGAACGAGTCGTACCCGCAGCCGCTCGCCGGGCTCACCGAGGCCGCCACCGACGACGAATGGCCGGGTACGGGCGGGGTGGAGTACACCACGCCCCGCGTGTACTCCGAGGCGAAGCCGTACGGCGCGGAGCAGGTCCGCCACGCGTACGTCCTGGCCGGGGACACCGTCGCCCTCGTCGTCCACGCGCGAAAGGGCGCGGCGGGTACGGAGGCCGTTCCGTTCCACCAGACCGTGGCCCTGCAGAACCAGCTGCTGGGCTGACCGCGCCCGGGGGAAACCCCGGACCGCCGTGCCGGGCCCCCACCCATTAGGCTGGGGGCCCGGTCCTGTACCGCCGTCACGTCGTTAGTCCCGAGGAGCTCCCCGTGCTTGAGGCATTCTTCTCCGCCCTGCTGATCCTGGTCTGCGTCGGCGTGCTCGCCTTCTCCGTACTGACCGTGAAGAAGCTCTACCAGGGCCAGCGCTGACCCTCGCCGAACACCTGCCCGCACACCTCACAGATCGACTGAGCCGCTCATGATCGAGATTCCGTCCGACCTCCACCCGGACCTCGTGCCGCTGGCCTTCCTCCTCGGCAACTGGGCGGGTGCGGGCGTCTCCGACTTCCCCGGCGCCGAGAAGTGCAACTTCGGCCAGGAAGTCACCTTCAGCCACGACGGCCGGGACTTCCTCGAGTACGTCTCGCACTCCTGGGTGCTGGACGCCGACGGCAAGCAGGTCAGGCCGCTGGAGACCGAGTCCGGCTACTGGCGCGTCGACAAGGACCGCAAGGTCGAGATCGTCATGGTCCGCGACCAGGGCATCGTCGAGATCTGGTACGGCGAGCTGGCCAAGCAGAAGCCGCAGATCGACCTGGTCACCGACGCGGTGGCCCGCACCGCGGCCTCCGGCCCGTACAGCGGTGGCAAGCGGCTCTACGGCTATGTGAACAGTGACCTGATGTGGGTCGGCGAGAAGGCCACCCCGGATGTGGAGCTGCGGCCGTACATGTCGGCACACCTGAAGAAGGTCGTCACCCCGGAGGAGGTCGCCGAGATGGCGAGGGGCCTCGGGGACCTGCCGGACGACGGCATCGCCTTCTTCAAGTAGGAGCTGACCGGCTTTCCGGCACAGACGTGCCGGTGCCCGGCCCCGCCCTACACTGGGCCTGTGGTGAGCACCGACTGGAAGACCGATCTTCGGCAGCGTGGCTACCGGCTGACGCCGCAGCGTCAGCTCGTCCTGGAGGCGGTCGACCGGCTGGAGCACGCGACGCCCGACGACATCCTCTGCGAGGTGCGCAGGACCGCGTCGGGCGTGAACATCTCCACCGTCTACCGGACCCTGGAGCTCCTGGAGGAGCTCGGGCTCGTCAGCCACGCGCATCTGGGGCACGGGGCCCCGACGTACCACCTGGCCGACCGCCACCACCACATCCACCTGGTCTGCCGGGACTGTACGAACGTCATCGAGGCCGACGTCGACGTGGTCGCCGACTTCACCGCGAAGCTCCGCGGCGCGTTCGGCTTCGAGACCGACATGAAGCACTTCGCGATCTTCGGCCGGTGCGAGGACTGCGCGGCGAAGGCGGCGGACGGGGCGAACGGGGCGGAGGCCGGGTCCGAGGGGGCCGCTCCGGCGGAGGCACCCCGTAGCGAGCCGTAGCCGAGTCGTACGCTGGTCGCATGAAGAGCCCCTTGCTGTCCCTGCCCGGCGCCGTCCCCGCCGAAGGGCGCGACGAAGGTGTCGCCGCGCACTACGGTGACCTGTTCCGCGAGCAACGCGCGCTTGCCGACGGCCGCGGCCTCGTCGACCTCTCGCACCGGGGTGTCGTCACGGTCACCGGCGACGACCGGCTGACCTGGCTGCACCTGCTGCTCACCCAGCACGTCAGCGACCTGGCGCCGAACCAGGCGACCGAGGCGCTGATCCTCTCCGCCAACGGGCACATCGAGCACGCCCTCTACCTCGTCGACGACGGCACGACGGTGTGGATGCACGTCGAACCGGAGACGCAGGGCGAGCTGATCGCCTACCTGGAGTCGATGAAGTTCTTCTACCGGGTCGACGTCGCCGACCGCACCGAGGACTTCGCCGTCGTCCATCTGCCGGCCGGTTCCATCGCCGAGGTCCCGGACGGCGTCGCCGTACGGGAGACGCCGCACGGCCGTGACCTCTTCCTGCCGCGCGCCGACCTGGAGACGTACGCCGCCGGGAACGGCCCCGCCGTCGGCATCCTGGCGTACGAGGCGCTGCGCATCGAGTCGCACCGCCCGCGCCTCGGCTTCGAGACCGACCACCGGACCATCCCGCACGAGCTGGGCTGGATCGGCACCGCCGTGCACCTGCAGAAGGGCTGCTACCGGGGGCAGGAGACGGTCGCCCGTGTCCACAACCTGGGGAAGCCGCCGCGCCGCCTCGTCTTCCTGCACCTGGACGGCAGCGAGGTGTTCCTGCCCGGCCACGGAACGCCGGTCCGGCTGGCCGCCGACGGGGAGGAGGGCCGTCAGCTCGGCTTCATCACCACGTCGGCCCGCCATCACGAGCTGGGCCCGATCGCCCTGGCACTGGTGAAGCGGAACGTGGCCGTGGACGCGGAACTGATGGCGGGTGACACCGCCGCGGCCCAGGAGACGGTCGTCGAGCCGTAGACCCCCTACGCGCGGCTGTCCACCCGCGCTGCTACACGTCGATCAGGACGGTGAACGGGCCGTGGTTCGTGAGCGAGACACGCATGTCCGCCCCGAAACGGCCCGTCTCCACCTGGGCGCCGAGCGCGCGCAGCTGCGCCGCCACCTCGTCCACCAGCGGTTCGGCGACCTCGCCGGGGGCGGCGGCGTTCCAGGTGGGCCTGCGGCCCTTCCTCGCGTCCCCGTAGAGGGTGAACTGCGAAATGACCAAAAGTGGTGCATTCACGTCCGAGCAGGACTTCTCGCCCTCCAGGATCCGCAGAGTCCAGAGCTTGCGGGCGAGCTGCGCCGCCTTCTCCGCGGTGTCCCCGTGAGTGACCCCCACCAGCACACACAGTCCCTCGCCGACGATCTCACCGACGGTTCCCGTCCCCGACGGATCGTCGGAGGTCCCCGCGACGGCGACGCTCGCGCCGTCCACTCTCTGTATCACTGCACGCATACAGACCAACCTATCTTGGGCTGAACGGGTACAGAGCACCTGCGTGAGCACCGTGCGTAGTGGCACGATGCACGATGTCGGTGTGCCGACGCACCGGTCGAGGGGACGGAACATCATGACCACACAGGGAACCGGGCCATCACCCGGAGTCGTACCGACGTGTACTGCCGGTACCGTGTGCCCGCCCGTACAGCGGACCGGCGCGTCGCCCGGACAGGGCCCGTTGCCCGCGCAGCTGCCCGCGACGATGACCGGACCCGTGTCCGTACCGGGACAGACGGGGAGCGGCGGGGCCGGGGAAGGACTCGCCTCGGTGCGTCCGCAGCCCGAGTTCCGCGGACTGAGGCTGCCGGAACTGCGCACGCTCCGCCGTGACGCGCAACGCGACGAGGCGGACCTGAGTTACGTACGCCGTCTGGTCCAGGGCCGGATCGACATCCTGCGCGCCGAGCTCGCCGGCCGTTCCGGGCCGGAGTCGCCGGTGGTGGACCGGCTCTCGGAGATCCTCGCCGACACCCCGTCCGTCCACCGCTCCTCGGCGCGGCACGTCACCCTCACCACGCCGCGCAGCGACGAGTACCGGCAGCTGGCCGCGGACACACTCGCCGAGGTCGAGCTGTCCGACCTCGAAGCCCGGACGGACGAAGAGCTGCTCACCGCGATGGGACGGCTCGTCCGCTACGAACAGCAGGTCTCCCGGCGCCGGCACCGGCTCCAGCGCACCGTTGACGATTGCAGTGCGGAGATCGCCCGCAGGTACCGTGACGGAGAAGCACAAGTAGACGATCTGCTCGCCTGAAGCGACCCTTCCGGGGGCAGGTCCCGCCCCGCCCCCGGAAGGCCACCCGCCACCATGACCTCCATATCCCCCGCCGCGTCCCCCGCGCTCCCGGTCCTGGCCGAGGTCGTACGGTCCGGCTTCATCGAGGGCCACCACCGGGGATCGCTGGTCGTCCTGGCCGCCGACGGACGTGTCGAGTACGCGCTCGGAGACCCTGCGGCCCCGGTCTTCCCACGCTCCTCCAACAAGCCGATGCAGGCCGCCGCGATCCTGCGGGCCGGACTGGACCTGTCGGGGGAGCGGCTGGCACTGGCCGCCGCGAGCCACTCGGGGGAGGACTTCCACCTCGACCTCGTCCGCACGATGCTCGCCGAGCACGGACTGAAGCCGGACGACCTCCAGACCCCGCCGGACCTTCCGCTGGACCCGGTGGAGGCGGAGGCGTACCTCGCCGCCGGGCGGGTGCGGGAGCCGCTCACGATGAACTGCTCCGGCAAGCACGCGGCGATGCTCGCCGTCTGCGTACAGAACGGCTGGGACACCTCGACGTACCTCGACCCTGCGCATCCCCTGCAGCAGCTCGTCGGCCAGGTGGTCGCGGAAGCGGCGGGCGAGCCGGTCGCGGCGGTCGGCACGGACGGCTGCGGGGCCCCGCTGATGGCGATCGGCCTGGTGGGCCTGGCCCGCGCGTTCCGCACGTTCGTCCTGGCGGAGCCCGGCACCGCGGAGCGACGGGTCGCCGACGCGATGCGGGCGCACCCGGAGTTCGTCGCCGGCACGCGTCGCCCGGACACCTGGCTGATGCGCGAAGTGCCCGGAACCCTCTCGAAGATGGGCGCCGAGGCGGTCCAGGCGGTGGCGCTCCCGGACGGCAGGGCCATGGCCTTCAAGATCGACGACGGTTCGACGCGGGCGCTGGGCCCGGTGCTGGCCCGCGCGCTGGACATGCTCGGCGTCGACGCCCCGGTGGTGTCCCGCATCGGCAGGGCACCCCTTCTGGGCGGTGCCGCGGAGGTCGGCCGGATCCGCGCGGCGTTCTGAGGGGCGTTCTGAGGGGCGGCCCGTCGAGAGGGCCGAAATCCGCGCGACATTCCCGACACGGTCTGCCTAGCGTGGTGGGTATGAGCCCCGAACTCCGTACCGTCACCGCGTCCGAGTACCCCGACTGGCTGCGCGCCGTGAACAACGGGTTCCTGCGGCCGCTCGCGGACACGGAGCAGGAGGTCACGGAGCGTCTGGCGCACACCGATCTGTCCCGTGTCCGGGGCGTGTTCGACAACGGGCGCTGTGTGGCCACCTTCCTTTCCTTCGCCCAGGAGCTGACCGTCGTGGGCGGCGCCACGGTGCGGGCCGACGCGATCTCCGCCGTGACGGTGACGGCCACGCACCGCCGCCGCGGACTGCTCCGCCGGATGATGGCCGCCGACCTGGCGGCGGCGAAGGAGCGCGGCGACGTGGTCGCCTCGCTCATCGCGGCCGAGTACCCGATCTACGGGCGGTACGGCTTCGGACCGGCGACCTGGACCACCGAGTGGGAGATCGACGTCCCCCGGGCGGGCCTGGACCCGCACCGGCCCGCGCTCTCCGAGGCGGACGGCGGCAGCGTCGCGCTCGTCCACGGCGCGGACGTACGCAAGCTGGGCCCCGAGCTCCATGCCCGTCTGGCGGCCCGGCAGCCGGGCGTCATCAGCCGCGACGAACGCTGGTGGGAGCGGCACACCGGCGTCGGCGTACCGGCGCACGAAGCGTGGACGGAGCCGTTCTACGGGGTGTACCGCACGGCGGACGGCGAGGTCGACGGGCTGGTCGTCTACCGCGCCGGCACCGAATGGAGCGACTCGAAGCAGCCGCTCAACAAGGCCACCGTCTCCGGCCTGATCGCCGTGACCCCGGCGGCGGAACGCGCCCTGTGGAGCTACGTCTGCTCGATCGACTGGATCACCACGGTCCGCACCGGTCACCGCGCCCCCGACGACCTGCTCCCCCTGCTCCTCCCGGACCCCCGGGCGGCCCGCACCGTGACGCAGGCGGACTGGCTGTGGCTGCGTCTCCTGGACGTACCCAGGGCCCTGGAGGCCCGCACGTACGCGACCGAGGAGACGCTCGTCCTGGACGTGCACGACGGGACGGGGCCGGCGGGCGGCCGTTTCCTGCTGGACGTCTCCCCGTCCGGTGCCTCCTGCACCCCGACGACCCGGAGCGCCGACCTCGCTCTGGACGTACGGGACCTGGCGTCGCTGTACCTGGGCGACGAGTCGGCGCTGCGGCTCACCGCGCTGGGCAAGGTGGAGGAGAACCGGGCGGGGGCCGTGGCGACGGCGGAGACGGTGTTCCGTACGGCGCGGCGGCCGTGGTGCCCGGATGTGTTCTGAGGGGCGGTGGCTGTGCCGGACCTCAGGCCCGAACCGGTACCTGCTCCGAGGTGTGGCCGAGCAGGTCCATCAGGTGTTGGTGGCCGCGCAGCAGCTGTTCGCGGCGCAGGCCGCCCTCACGCGCCGGCAGGTCATGGATGCCTACGAGGAGTGGTTCGGGTCGCGCCCCGCCGTCACCGCGTCCGCACCCTGAACAGCACCCCCGAGAGCCCCACCGCCAGCACCAGGATCCCCGTCGCCCACGCGAGCGCGATCCACGGGGTGTTGCCCACCGGCTGGTTGAGCAGGAGGCCGCGCAGCGATTCGACGGCCGGGGTGATCGGCTGGTGGTCGGCGAAGCCGTGGAGCCAGCCGGGCATGCTGTCGACCGGGACGAACGCGCTGCTGGGGTACGGCAGGAACGACATGAAGAAGGTGAATCCGCCGGCCGCCTCCGGGGTTCTGGCGAGGAGGCCGATGGCCGCCGAGATCCAGGACAGCGCCGTGATGTAGGCGAGGAGCACGGCGGCGACGGCCGCCCAGCCGGCCGGGGTGGCCGCCGGGCGGAAACCGATCAGGACGGCGACGCCGAGGACGAGGGTGGTGGAGACCACATTGCGTACGGTGCTTGCCACGACGTGCCCCGCGAGCACCGGCGTGCCGCCGACGTCCAGGGAGCGGAAGCGGTCGATGATGCCGCCCTTCATGTCCTCGCTCACGGCGACCGCCGTGGTGGAGGCGCCGAATCCCGCGCACAGGAGCAGGACTCCGGGGACGACGTACATGACGTACGAGTCGTAGGCGGCGCCCGTGTCGATCGCGCCGCCGAAGAAGTAGACGAAGATCAGCATCAGCATGATCGGCAGCATCATCGAGGTGATGACGGCGTCGACGTTGCGGCGGCTGATGCGCAGGCTGCGGCCGGTCATGACCGCGGCGTGGGTCAGTACTCCGGGTGCGTCAGACATGGGCCGGTGCCTCCGTGGTCTGTGCGGTGAGGGCCAGGAACACGTCGTCGAGGGTCGCGCTGTGCACGGAGAAGCGGTCCACTTCCGTGCGGTGCGGGTCGATCTCGTCGAGCAGTGCGCGGACATGGGCTGCGGTGCCGTCGGTGGGCAGGCCCAGGGTCAGCGTCCCGGGGGAGTGGTGGACGGCGCCGGTGGCGAGCCGGAGGTAGGCCTCGTGGCTGGTGAGGACCACGTCGAGGCGGTGGCCGGAGGTGTGCGACTTCAGTGTGTCCGGGGTGCCTTCGGCGACGATCCGGCCCTTGTCCAGTACGGCGATGCGGTCGGCCAGCTTGTCGGCCTCCTCCAGGTACTGGGTGGTGAGCAGCACCGCGGCCCCCCGGCCCGCGAGGTCGCCGACGACCTGCCAGAGCTCCCGGCGGCTGCGCGGGTCGAGGCCCGTGGTGGGCTCGTCGAGGAAGAAGACGCCGGGCTCGGGCGAGCCGACCAGTCCCGCCGCGAGGTCGAGGCGGCGCCGCATGCCCCCGGAGTACGTGCGGGCGAGGCGGCGGGCGGCTTCGCTGAGGTCGAAGCGGACGAGGAGCTCCTCGGCCCGCTGCCTGGCCTGTTTGCGGGAGAGGCCTGCCAGTCTCGCCGTCATCCGCAGGTTCTCCTCGCCGGTCTGGGTCTCGTCGACGGAGGCGAACTGCCCGGTGAGGCTGATCGCGCGGCGCACGCGGCTCCGGTCGGCGACGACGTCGTACCCGGCGACGCGTGCCGTGCCGGAGTCGGCGGTGGTGAGGGTGGCGAGGATGCGTACGGCCGTGGTCTTGCCCGCGCCGTTGGGGCCGAGCAGTGCGAGGACGGAGGCGTGGGCGACCTGGAGGTCGATGCCGTCCAGGACGCGGACCCGGGCGGCCGGTCTTCCGTAGGACTTCGTGAGGCCGTGGGCCTCGATCATTGCGCCGGGCATGGGGGTCCACCCTTCTGCGTATGGCATACGCGTTACTGCGTAAGCATTACGCAAACTTAGGATGAAGGTCAAGGCAGGACTGGGAGAGGCGGCTTCGGGTGACGGAGAAGAACGGCGCATCGGGCGGCACGGGCCTCCCGGCCAGCATCGAGGCCGCCTGGGGTCTGCGGGACCGCCCGGTCAAGGGGCCGAAGCCCGGGCTGACCCTGGAGCGCATCGTCGCCGCGGCCGTGGCCGTGGCGGCCTCGGAAGGGCTCGCGGCCGTCTCGATGGGGCGGGTCGCCAAGGATCTCGGCGCGTCCACGATGTCGCTCTACCGGTACGTCTCCGCGAAGGAGGAGCTCTACCTCCTGATGCAGGAGGAGGCCATGGGCGAGCCCCCGCGGCTGCCCGCCCTGGAGGCGGGGGAGGGCTGGCGGGAGGCGATCGGTCAGTGGGCATGGGCCCAGCGGGAGATGTTCCACCGCAACCTGTGGGCGCTGCGCATGCCGATCTCGGGCCCGCCCGCCAGCCCGAACTCGGTGGCCTGGTGGGAGCAGGGCCTCCAGGCGCTGGAGAACAGCGGACTGGGCGAGGGCGACAAGATCTCCACCATCCTCCTCGTCTCCGGTTTCGTACGGAACGAGGCGCTGCTGATGAGCGATATCGCCGCGGCCGTCGCGGCGAAGGGCGTGCCCGCCGACGAGGTGATGGCGCGGTGGGAGCGGACCATGGGCCGGCTGGTCGATCCCGTACGGCATCCCGCGCTCGCCCGGCTGATGGGCAGCGGTGTCATGAGCGAGCCGGACGACCCCGACTACGAGTTCGTGTTCGGGCTCGCACGGCTGCTCGACGGGACCGAGGCCCTGATCCACCGGCAGCGCACCGAGGGCCAGGACATCAAGTCCGGTTGAGGTCCGGGGCGTACGCTTCATGGTCATGAGCGGAGAGAAGACCGGCCCGGTGGCGCTCGTGCCCACAGGTCTGCGCGAGCGCAAGAAGCAGCTGACCTGCGAGGCGGTCTCCGATGCCGCGATCGAGATGTTCCTGGAGCGGGGCTTCGGCAAGGTCTCCGTGGCCGAGGTGGCGGCTGCGGCCGACATCTCCAAGCCGACGCTGTTCCGGTACTTCCCGGCCAAGGAGGACCTGGTGCTGCACCGGTACGCCGAGCACGAGGACGAGGCGGCCCGGGTGGTATCCGGCCGGACCCCGGGCGAATCGCCCCTGGCCGCGCTGCGCCGCCACCACCTTGACGGTCTCGACCGGCGCGACCCGGTGACGGGGCTCTGCGACACCCCGGCGGTGCTGGCGTTCCACCGGCTGCTGTACGGCACCCCGTCCCTCGTCGCCCGGCTGCACGCGTACCGGGGGCGTTCCGAGAAGGCGCTCGCCCGCGCCCTGGGCAACGGGATGCCGGCGCGGCTCGCGGCGGGGCAGATCGTTGCCGTCCTGCGGATCCTCGCCGAGGCGAACTGGCGGCGGATCGACGCCGGAGAGAGCGCCGGGCAGGTGTACGGGGGCGCGGTGGCGGCGGCCGAGAACGCCTTCGTCCAGCTGAGGACGGGGCTGGAGCAGGTCAGCCGTTGACGGGGTGCCCCTCGTCGCTCACGCCTCCGCCGGGGTGAGAGCGAACCCGAACGGGCCGTGCAGATCCGCCGGTTCGCGGAAGAGCACTCCCGTCATCCCGAGGGCGACGGCCGCGTCGACGTTCTCCTGGCGGTCGTCCACCACGAGGCACCGGTCCGGTGGCACCCCCGCGCGTGCGGCGGCGATCCGGTAGATCTCCGGGTCGGGCTTCGCGACCCCCTCCACGGCGCTGCTGACGACGTGGTCGGCCAGGTCGCCGATCCCCAACGCGGCGAGGTCGTCCTCCAGTCGGAGGGTCGCGTTGGTGACCAGGACGAGCGGCACCCGGGCCCTGACCCGTCGCAGCATGGCCACGACCTCCTCGTCCGCCCGGAACGGCGCCCGGGCGAGCGCCCGGCCCAGCTCACGGGCCCGGGCCTCGTCCACCCGGCCGACGAGTCCGGACACGATGGCCTCGACCCACTCGTCCGGGGAGATCCGGCCCAGGAGCAGCGGGAGGTCGGTCGCCGGGGCGTACGCGATGTCCTCGGTGGTGCCTTCCGGGAGGCCCGCGGCCCGTTCCAGCGAGGCCAGGTGCGTCGTGTCGTAGAAGCGGATGACGTTGTCGAGGTCGCACAGCACCGCGTCACAGGGCCGGTCGGCCGGTTCCCGCGCAGCGGCGGCGAACGCGAGGATGTCGCGTACCGCATCGCCCAGTGCGGCGAAGCGCCGGTGCGGACCGGGCTGCGTGACCGGGGCGGCCGGGCCCGCCTGCGTGCTGCCGGCGGCCGGGGCGTTGACCGACCACACCGTCATCCCGGCCCGCAGGCCCGCCCGCACCCCGGACGGAGCGTCCTCGATCACCAGGCAGTCTTCGGGCCGGGCGCCGAGCCGCTCGGCCGCCAGCAGGTACGGCACCGGGGACGGCTTGCCCTCCCGCACCGACGCGGCGTCCACGATCACCTCGGGCACCGGCAGTCCCGTACGGGCGAACCGGCCGCGGACCCGGTGCTCGTAGTTGGACGTGACCAGGGCCCAGGAGCCGACGGGCAGGGCGGCCAGCAGTGCCGCGGCGCCGTCGAACGCGGTGTAGTCGCCGGTACGGACGTCCTCGTCCTCCAGTTCGTGCAGGAGGTCCAGGCAGACGCGCGGATCCCGGTCCGGGGCGACCTCGGCGAAGGTCTCCACGGGCCGCGTGCGCAGCGCCGTCCGGTAGACCTCGTCGGGGTCGAGGCCGTGCCGCAGCGCCCATGCGCTCCAGACCCCGCGCTGGTTGTCGAGCGCGTCGATCAGGGTGCCGTCGATATCGAACAGCACGTACTTTCCGGGCAGTTGCATGGCCGGTCTCATTCCGCCGCGGGGATGTCCAGGGCCGTTCCGTACAGGTGGGAGACCCGGAGGCGGATCACCACGCGGCGTTCCGCCACGGCCTGGGCCAGGAAGGCGGCCTCGTCCGCCGGGTCGTCGAAGCCCGGCGTCAGGGAGAGTAGTTCACGGCCGATCGCGTCACCGGCCATCACCGACTCCTGCGACACCTCCGCCTCGCCCTCGGCCACCGCGAACGACCAGTCGTCGCCGCCCCGGACGTGCAGCGAGGCGTGCGGATTCCGGCGCAGCATGCGCGCCTTCAGGCGGTCGGCGGTGGTGGAGACGCGTACCGTGCGGTCCTCGCTGTTCCAGCGGTACAGCACGGTCGACAGGTGCGGGTGCCCGGTGGCGCGGACGGCGGCGAGCACGCCGAACGGCTGCTCCTGCAGGATTCGGGAGAGCTCCTCGTCGGTGAGGACGCGGGGCGCGGGCCCGCTCTTCGGCTTCGGTGTCTCGACCGAGTTCATGGAATTCACCTTTCAGGGACGGGCGGCGGTGGAGGTGGGGCGCAGGACGAGGAGTGCGAGGGCGAAGGCGGCGACGAGCAGGCCCGTACCGACGGCGAAGGCCAGTTGGTAACCACTGGTCAGCGCGTCGGCCCTGCTGTGGCCTTCGGCCAGCAGCAGCTCACTTCGGCCCGCCGCGAGTGTGGACAGCACCGCCACGCCGACGGCCATGCCGATCTGCTGCGTGGTGTTGAAGACGCCCGAGGCGAGCCCGGCGTCGTCGTCCCCCGCGCCGGACATGCCGAGCGCCGTCAGTGCCGGGAGGGCGAGCCCGAAACCGGCGGCCAGGAGCATCACGGGGAGGAGATCGGTCACGTACTGCGCCTGTACGGGAACCCGGGTGAGGAGTCCGAGGGCGCCGATCAGCAGCAGAATCCCGGCCAGCAGGACGGCGCGTTCACCGAACCGGGCGTTCAGCCTCGCCGAGACGCCCAGCGATACGGCTCCGATGACGGCGGCGGCCGGAAGCATGGCGAGACCGGTCTCGGCGGCGCCGTAACCGAGCACGTTCTGCAGGAACAGCGCGACGAGGATCTGGAACGAGAAGAGGGCGGCCACCATGAGCACCTGGACCAGGTTGGCTCCGGCCACGCTGCGGGACCGGAAGATCCGCAGGGGCATGAGCGGCGTCCGGGCGGTGCCCTGGCGGACGACGAACCCGACGAGGAGTACGAGGGTGAGTGCGCCGAGGCCGAGCGTGGGCGCGGAGGTCCAGCCGTACTCCTCGACCTTGACCACGGTGTAGATACCGAGCATCAGACCTGCGGTGACGAGGGCCGCGCCCAGGACGTCGGCGCCGGCGGCGAGGCCGATGCCGCGGTCGGAGGGCAGGACGCGGCGGGCGATCAGGAGGGCCGCGACGCCGATCGGCAGGTTGATGAAGAAGATCCAGTTCCAGGCGAGCGCGTCGGTGAGACCGCCGCCGAGCACCTGCCCGATCGACGCTCCCGCCGCCCCGGTGAACGAGAACACGGCGATGGCCCTGGCGCGTTCCCGTTGTTCGGTGAACAGGGTCACGAGGATGCCGAGGCCGACGGCGGAGGCCATCGCGCTGCCGATCCCCTGCAGGAACCGGGCGGTGATCAGCATCCCGGGGGTCACTGCCGCGCCTGCCAGCAGGGAGGCCGCGGTGAAGACCACGGTCCCGGCGACGAACATGCGCTTGCGGCCGATCAGATCGCCGAGCCGGCCCGCCAGCAGGAGCAGGCTGCCGAACCCGATCAGATAGGCGTTGACCACCCAGCTGAGGCCGGCGGAGGTGAATCCGAGGTCGCGCTGGATGGCGGGCATCGCCACGGTCACGATCGAGCCGTCGAGGGTCATCATCAGCATCCCGGAGGCGATCACTCCGAGAGCCAGACGGCGGGTGCGGGTGGTGGGCCCGGCGGTATCGCACGGCGGAAGGGGCGCAGTGACATTCATCGGTCTTCTCCTGTCGGAACGGGTCGACAGGAGTGACCGTAGCAGATGGTTTTGTTGCAGACTATATTTAACGGCCCTACTGGGTGCGCCTAACTCTGGCCCTGGCGCGCGCGCCGGACCGGGCGGGGGTTCTCGACGGGGGTGGCCAGGTGCTCCTCGGCCAGCTGGTTCAGGGCGCGCAGCAGCGCGACGCGGTCGCTGTCGGGAAGGGTCGACAGGGCGTCCTTGTGCACCTGGTCGACGATCTGCTGGCTCCGCTCCGCGAGCCGGGCGCCTTCCTCGGTGACGGCGATGATCCTGGCCCGCCGGTCACGGCTGGACGGCCGCCGCTCGGCGAGCCCCGCGCTCTCCAGGGCGTCCACGGTCACCACCATCGTGGTCTTGTCCATGTCGCCGATCTCGGCGAGCTGGATCTGGGTGCGCTCCCCCTCCAGCGCGTGGACCAGGACGCAGTGCATCCGTGCCGTCAGCCCGATCTCGGCGAGGGCGGCGGCCATGCGGGTCCGCAGGACGTGGCTGGTGTGGTCGAGGAGGAAGGAGAGGTCGGGTGCGGTGCGGGCGGGCGTCATGGCGGTCATGTCAGCCAGCGTAACAATTCGTTCCGTGGTGGATCGTCCGGAAGAGACGCACTAGTCGTCCGGGGTCCGGCCGGCTAGGGAATCGCGCCTCGAATAAGGGCGCGGGCGAACGGCTCTCCGCTCGCCTCCGCGTAGGCCACCCGCTCCTTCACCTCGCGCAGGGTGCGCGGGCGGTATCCAGGGCCGCCGCAGCAGCTCTTGTGGAAGCGGATCCCCGCGTTCAGGAGCACCGAGAGCGCACGCCACGCCGCGATGTCCCGCTGTCGCGGCGGCGCGAAGGCGGACCCGACGTGGATCAGCGTCCCGGCGCAGCGCGGACAGACGCGCTCCCGGTCCCTGTCGTACGGCTGCTTGTACGAGGCCCGGCAGGGCAGGCACACGAACGAGGTCTTCCCATGGGGCATGAGTGCAGCGTAGGAGCTCGGTCCGGCCCGTTCGAGTCGTTTTCCCACCGGTTCCGAGGGGTCCGGATCAGCGGCTGCGCCACAGGCGTCCGATGCGGCGACGGATGCCGCGCCGCGGACGGCGGGGCCGCACCGGTGACGCCTGCGGACCGGCCCCGCCCGGACCCTCGTCGCGTCGGCGCCTCCACGGTTCGTCGGGCGACAGGAGCGGCACCTTGCGCTCCGCCTGCGCCCGGATCTCGTAGTGGGCGTCGTGAGCGGTCACCCTGAACGCCTCGTCGTACGAGGCCATGGCGGCACTGATCGCCGCGCCGGCGACACCGCGGCGACGGACACGGGACGCCAGCCACGTGAAGAAACCCAGGACCGCGGCGAGTGCCCCCGTGAGAACCAGGAGCGGCACGACCTCACTCATGGGCGCAGCCTATCCAGGACCTGGAACGGCACCCGCGGATCGCCTGTCGGCAGAACCCCTGCCCAGGAGAGCCGAACGCCGGGACGGAGCACATCCGCCGTGCCATGCTGGTGAGCATGACCCCCCTGGAGGACCTGGTGCGGCTGCGCCGCGTCCGGGACATGATGGACCGCGACTACGCGCAACCGCTGGACGTTCCGGCACTGGCGAACGTCGCCCTCATGTCGCCCGGACACTTCTCCCGCAGCTTCCGTGCCGCTTTCGGGGAGGCGCCCTACAGCTACCTGATGACCCGCCGTGTCGAGCGGGCCAAGGCGCTGCTGCGGCGGGGCGATCTGAGCGTCACGGACGTCTGCTTCACGGTCGGATGTACCTCGCTGGGGTCGTTCAGCTCGCGCTTCACCGAGCTGGTCGGCGAGAGCCCCAGTGCCTACAGGGCACGCCCCCACGAGGCCGGCGCCGCGATCCCGGCGTGCGTCGCCAAGATCATCACGAGACCGGTCAGGAACGGAGAAGCGAATCCCGCCGCCGACTCGTAGCGTCGACGCCATGAACATCAACCTCTCGCAGTGCTTCATCGCAGTCGACGACCACGACAAGGCGCTCGCCTTCTACCGCGACGCCCTCGGCCTGGAGGTACGCAAGGACGTGGCCTTCGAGGGAATGCGCTGGGTGACCGTCGGCTCGCCCACGCAGCCCGGCGTGGAGATCGTCCTCGAGCCGCCGCTCGCCGACCCCAACGCCTCGGAGGCCGACAAGCAGGCGATGGCCGAGCTGCTGGCCAAGGGCAACCTGCGCGGCGTGATCTTCTCCACCGACGACTGCGACGCCACCTTCGAAAGCATCAGGACAGCAGGCGGGGAGGTGCTGCAGGAGCCGATCGACCAGCCGTACGGCGTCCGCGACTGCGCCTTCCGCGACCCGGCCGGGAACATGATCCGCTTCAGCCAGTCCCGCAAGGCATGAGCGACGCCGGACCGTTGCCGCGACAGTTCCCACGAATGTAGAACCGGACGTACGTGCTCGAAGCCGGTCGGATCGAACCGGGCGACACCGGCCGGGACCACCCGGCGGCCCCGCCTCACAGATGGAGAGACGATAAGCATGGCCACGAAGAAGGACACGCAGTCGCCCGCGCTGCACGATGCCGACAGCCACGACCTGATCCGCGTGCACGGCGCGCGCGTGAACAACCTCCAGGACGTCAGCATCGAGATCCCGAAGCGTCGGTTGACGGTGTTCACCGGTGTCTCCGGATCCGGCAAGAGCTCCCTGGTGTTCGGCACGATCGCCGCGGAGTCGCAGCGGCTGATCAACGAGACGTACAGCACCTTCGTGCAGGGCTTCATGCCGACCCTCGCGCGGCCCGACGTCGACGTACTCGACGGACTGACGACCGCGATCAGTGTCGACCAGCAGCGGATGGGGTCCGACCCGCGCTCCACGGTGGGCACCGCCACCGACGCCAACGCGATGCTGCGCATCCTCTTCAGCCGCCTCGGGAAGCCTTACATCGGCTCGGCCAAGGCGTTCTCCTTCAACGTCGCCTCGATCAGCGGCGCGGGCGCGGTCACGGTGCAGCGCGCCGGGCAGACCGTGAAGGAGCGGCGCAGCTTCAGCATCACCGGAGGCATGTGCGCGCGCTGCGAGGGCCGGGGCAAGGTCTCCGACATCGACCTCACCCAGCTGTACGACGACTCCAAGTCGCTCGCGGAGGGCGCGTTCACCATCCCCGGCTGGAAGTCGGACAGCCAGTGGACCGTGGGGCTCTACGCCCAGTCCGGCTTCCTCGACCCGCACAAGCCGATCCGCAGGTTCACCAAGAAGGAGATGCAGGACTTCCTCTACCGGGAGCCGGTCAAGGTCAAGGTCAACGGCATCAACCTCACCTACGAGGGGCTGATCCCCAAGATCCAGAAGTCCTTCCTGTCCAAGGACAAGGAGGCGATGCAGCCGCACATCAGGGCGTTCGTGGAGCGCGCGGTCACCTTCAGCAGCTGCCCCGAGTGCGACGGCACCCGCCTCAACGAGGGCGCCCGCTCGTCGAAGATCAAGCGGAAGAGCATCGCCGACGCCTGCGCCATGGAGATCAGGGACCTGGCCGACTGGGTCCGCGGCATCGAGGAGCCGTCGGTGGCGCCGCTGCTCCTCGCGCTGCGGCAGACCCTCGACTCGTTCGTGGAGATCGGTCTCGGCTACCTCTCGCTCGACCGGCCGGCGGGCACGCTGTCCGGTGGCGAGGCGCAGCGCGTGAAGATGATCCGTCACCTCGGCTCCTCGCTCACGGACATCACGTACGTCTTCGACGAGCCGACGATCGGGCTGCACCCGCACGACATCCAGCGGATGAACGGCCTGCTCCTGCAGCTGCGCGACAAGGGCAACACCGTGCTCGTGGTCGAGCACAAGCCGGAGGCCATCGCGATCGCCGACCACGTCGTCGACCTCGGTCCCGGCGCCGGTACGGCGGGCGGCACCGTCTGCTACGAGGGCAGCCTCGAAGGGCTGCGGTCCAGTGGCACCGTCACCGGCCGCCACCTCGACGACCGGGCCTCCGTGAAGGAGACGGTGCGCAAGCCCACCGGTGCCCTGAAGATCCGCGGTGCGAAGGCGAACAACCTGCGGAACGTGAACGTCGACATCCCGCTCGGCGTGCTCACCGTCATCACGGGTGTCGCCGGTTCCGGCAAGAGCTCGCTCGTCCACGGCTCGATCCCGGCGGACGAGGGCGTGGTGGCGGTCGACCAGGCCCCGATCAAGGGCTCCAGGCGCAGCAATCCGGCGACGTACACCGGACTGCTCGAGCCGATCCGCAAGGCCTTCGCCAAGGAGAACGGCGTGAAGCCGGCGCTGTTCAGCGCCAACTCCGAGGGTGCCTGCCCCACGTGCAACGGCGCCGGCGTCATCTACACGGACCTGGCGATGATGGCCGGCGTCGCCACCACCTGCGAGGACTGCGAGGGCAAGCGGTTCGATGCCTCGGTGCTCGACTACCACCTCGGCGGTCGCGACATCAGCGAGGTGCTCGCGATGTCGGTGACCGAGGCCGAGAAGTTCTTCGGCGCCGGTGAGGCCCAGACGCCTGCCGCGCACAGGATCCTGGAGCGGCTCGCCGACGTCGGTCTCGGCTACCTCACGCTCGGCCAGCCGCTCACCACGCTGTCGGGCGGCGAGCGGCAGCGGCTCAAGCTGGCCACCCACATGGGCGACAAGGGCGGCGTCTACGTCCTCGACGAGCCGACCACGGGCCTGCACCTCGCCGACGTCGAGCAGTTGCTCGGCCTGCTGGACCGGCTGGTGGACTCCGGCAAGTCGGTGATCGTCGTCGAGCACCACCAGGCCGTCATGGCGCATGCCGACTGGATCATCGACCTCGGCCCGGGCGCCGGCCACGACGGCGGCAAGATCGTCTTCGAGGGCACACCGGCCGACCTCGTCGCCGACGGTTCCACCCTCACCGGCGAGCACCTCGCGGAGTACGTCGGCGCCTGACCGGGGACGCGCGGAAACGAGGAGGTGGGGCCGGCAGTGCCGGCCCCACCTCCTCGTTCGTGGGGCGTGACCGACTGATGGGCGGCGAGTCCATCAACTGGACAGGTGTGCAGGACAGTTCGATGCCCGTGCACGCCAAGTACGCCTGGGGCTTCGGATCGGGTTCGGGGGAAGTCTTCACCCCGTGGGAGGAGGCTGATCACTCCTGTCCACTCTCAACGTATAGCGCACCGGGGGGCTTGCGGCAAGGCCCGGGGGCTGCCGCAGAATGACCGGCCAAGGCCAGGACCTGCGGAAATCAGGTATGCGCGAAGTGCCTCTCCTCCAGTCGAACTGAATGGGCGTTCTGAATGATTGACGTGATCGTGGTCGGCGGCGGACCCACCGGCCTGATGCTGGCCGCCGAGTTGCGGCTGCACGGCGTGCACGTGGTCGTGCTGGAGAAGTTGACGGCGCAGACCCGGCAGTCCCGGGGGCAGGGCCTGCACGCGCGCAGCGTCGAGGTGATGGATCAGCGCGGTCTGCTGGACCGGTTCCTCGCGGTCAGCGAGAAGTTCCAGGTCGGCGGTCTCTTCGGAGGCATCACGAAACCGTGGCCGGAGCTGCTGGACACGGCGCACCCCTACGGTGTCGCCACCCCGCAACCGGTCACCGAGCGGCTGCTCAACGAGCACGCCCTCGACGTCGGCACGGACATCCGCCGCGGCTGCGAGGTAGTCGGGCTGAGTCAGGACGAGGACGGGGTGACCGTCGAGCTGGCGGACGGCACGCGGTTGCGCTCGCGCTACCTCGTCGGGTGCGACGGCGGCCGCAGTGCGGTGCGGAAGCTGCTCGGCGTCGACTTCCCCGGCGAGCCCGCCAAGGTCGAGACGCTGCTCGGGGAGATGGAGGTGACCGACGATCGGGCGACGATCGCCGCCGCCGTCGCGGAAGTGCACAGGACCCAAATG
This sequence comes from Streptomyces sp. NBC_00887, assembly GCF_045207585.1. NCBI lineage: Bacteria > Bacillati > Actinomycetota > Actinomycetes > Kitasatosporales > Streptomycetaceae > Streptomyces > Streptomyces sp. NBC_00887. The sequence continues at coordinate 5,539,673 of NZ_CP108788.1, read as the reverse complement.
CGCTTCGGGATCGCCCCGCCCGACCAGGACGGGGTGTGCCGCGTGGTCGTGCCCGCCGACGGGGTGGCCGAGGACCGTGCGGCCGAGCCGAGCCTCGACGACTTCAAGAAGCAGCTGCGGGCGTTCGCGGGCACGGACTTCGGTGTGCACTCACCGCGCTGGCTGTCCCGGTTCGGCGACGCCACCCGGCAGGCCGAGCACTACCGGGTCGGCCGGGCGTTCCTGGCCGGCGACGCGGCGCACATCCATCCGCCGACCGGCGGGCAGGGGCTCAACCTCGGTGTGCAGGACGCGTTCAACCTCGGCTGGAAGCTCGCCGCGGCGGTCAACGGCTGGGGCCCGGAAGGGCTGTTGGACAGCTATCACGCCGAACGGCATCCGGTGGGGGCCCGCGTGCTGGACAACACCCGTGCGCAGATCACCCTCCTCGGGGCCGATGCGGGCGCGACCGCGCTGCGGGAGCTGTTCTCGAAGCTGATGGACTTCGAGGAGGTGAACCGGTACGTGACCGGGATGATCACCGCGGTGGACGTCAGCTACGACTTCGGCGAGGGCCACGAACTGCTCGGCCGGCGGATGCGGGACGTGGAGCTGAAGCAGGGGCGCCTCTACGAGCTGATGCGCGGCGGCCGCGGGCTGCTGCTCGACCGGACCGGCCGGCTCTCGGTGGAGGGCTGGGCGGACCGGGTCGACCACGTCGTCGACGTCGGCGAGGAACTCGACGTGCCCGCGGTGCTGCTGAGGCCGGACGGCCACGTGGCGTGGGTCGGTGAGGATCAGCAGGACCTGCTCGGCCGGCTGACGAAGTGGTTCGGCGCCGCCGCCGGCTGAGCGCGGGTCGAGGCCCGGAGAGGACGGGGCGTCAGGGCGGGATCTTCTCTCTTCCGGCCTGCCGCCAAGCCCGGGCAGACGCCGGCGGTGGCCTCAGTGCCGGATCAGGCCGCCTGCGCGGACGGGAGCGACATGGCCCGTCGCCGGCAGGGTCTGCGCCAGGGCGAGGCCGATGTCGACCAGCGAGGACCGGTACAGGCCGGCGACGTCGGCAAGCGGCGTCCAGACCGATTCGGTCGTCTCGCCGTTCGGCTCGGGCCGGAGCCGGCCGCCGGTGATGCGGACCTGGTAGAAGATGCCGACGTTCTGGTGGTCCGTTCCGACGGGGTCGGTGCGCTCGGCGGCCGGGATCACCCTTGAGTCCACGCCCAGCAGGCGTTCGGCCACCGCGTCGCAGCCGGTCTCCTCGGCGACCTCCCGGATGACCGCGTCGAAGGGATCCTCCCCGTGCTCGACCTTGCCGCCCGGAAGGGACCAGTTCCCTGAGAAGTGGTGGGCGAGCAGCACCCGTCCGTTCTCGATGCACACGGCGTACGCCGCAAGTCGGAAGCTCATACCTGTACCTCCCCACCCGGACACCGTCTCCATGCCCTGGTGGCGGGGTGACGTGACGGAACGGTGCAGGCCCGATCACACGTGGCCCCGAACACTTTTGCAAGCAGGCGCTTGCAATAGTTAGCAAGGGTGTTGCAGTATCGAGTCATGGCATCACTCAACGTCGGCAATCTCGGCGAGTACCTGCGTGAGCAGCGGCGTACCGCGCAGCTCTCCCTGCGGCAGCTCGCCGACGCCGCCGGAGTGTCCAATCCGTATCTCAGCCAGATCGAACGCGGCCTGCGCAAGCCGAGTGCCGAGGTTCTGCAGCAGGTCGCCAAGGCCCTGCGGATCTCTGCCGAGACGCTCTACGTGCGGGCCGGGATCCTCGACGAGCGGGAGCGGGAGGAGCTGGAGACGCGAGCGGTCATATTGGCCGATCCGTCGATCAACGAGCGGCAGAAGAACGTACTGCTGCAGATCTACGACTCCTTCCGCAAGGAGAACGGTTTCGACGTCGTGCCCGACACCGGCGCCGAGGTACACGGTGCTGCGGATGCGGGGAGCAGAATCGATGCCGACGCGGAAAGCGGTGCCGGTGACGGAAACGGCGCCGGTACGAATGCCCGCGGCCCCCGCACGGCCGGCGGCAGTGACGCAGACACACCTCTGAACTGACTCCGATGATCCGGGAGGACCACAGTCATGGCCATCACCGATGACCTGCGCAAGACTCTCACCGACCGCACCCCCTTCTACTTCGCCGCCGGCACGGCCGACCTCGCCGTCGAGCAGGCGCGCAAGGTTCCGGCGCTGATCGAGCAGCTGCGGGCCGAGGCGCCCGAGCGGATCGAGGCCGTACGCAACACCGACCCCAAGGCCGTTCAGGAGAAGGTGGCCACGCAGGCCAAGGAGGCCCAGGCCACCGTTCAGGCGAAGGTGACCGAGGTCATCGGGGCGCTGGACACCGACCTGAAGAAGCTGGGCGAGAGTGCCCAGGACCTGGCTCTGCGGAGCGTCGGCGTGGCCGCCGAGTACGCGGTGCGTGCCCGTGAGACGTACGAGAAGGTCGCCGAGCGCGGCGAGAAGACCGTGCGGACGTGGCGCGGCGAGGCGGCCGAGGAGATCGTCGAGATCGCCGCCGTCGTCGAGGCGGAGCCGAAGTCGGTGCCGAAGCAGAAGTCCGAGGCGGCCGCCCCTCAGGCGAAGCCGGCCCCTCCGGCCCCGAAGAAGGCCGCACCGAAGCCCGCCGAGGCCAAGGCCGCGCCCGTGAAGAAGCCTGCGCCCGTGCGCAAGCCCGCGGCGAAGAAGACCACTCCGCCGTCCGCCAAGTAGCGGGAGCGGTTCCGGGACGGCGGGAACGGTCCGGGCACCTTTGGGGGTGGCCGGGTCGTTGTCCCGGTACCTTGGCCGCGAGGCGCTCATCCACTGACTAGGCGGTGCTCACCATGCTGCTCGAAGCATTCGGCTCGTTCCTTCAGATGCTCTACCTGGCCATGCTCGTCCTGGCCGTGGTCGCGCTGATCTTCGCCGCGACCGCGCGGGAGGACGCCTACCGGGCGGCGGACAAGCAGAAGAAGTCCTTCTGGCTGATCATCCTCGGTATCACCGTCTTCGTGAACCTGATCATCCCGATCCTCTTCCTGCAGATCGCTGGCGTGATCGCGTCCATCGTCTTCATGGTGGACGTCCGGCCGGCGATCAAGGCGGTGACGGGCGGCGGTGGCGGCCGCGGCGGTTCCAGCAGCGACGGGCCGTACGGCCCCTACAACGGCGGGCGCTGAGCGCTCGCAGGTGTGGCCGAGCCGGGGCGGGAGCGCACAGCGCTCCGGCCCCGTCCGCGTATCCGGGCCTCGTCGCGGTCGAGCAGCAGGACCGCCACGTCGTCGGTGAGCTCGCCGCCGTTCAGCTCCTGCACCTGGGTGACCGCGGCTTTCAGCAGCGCCTCGCCGCCGAGTCCCCGGTCGAGGTGGCCGTTGACCATCGCGACCATGCCGTCCTGGCCGAGCCGCTGGGTTCCCTCGGCTCCGACACGCCCCTCGATCAGCCCGTCGGTGTACATCATCAGGCTCCAGGAGCCGCCCAGCTGCACCTGCCGTCGTGGCCAGCGGGCGTGCGGCAGCAGGCCGAGTGCCGGGCCGCCGTCCTCGTAGGGGAGCAGGTGCGCGGCCCGTCCCTGGCGTGCGATCAGCGGTGCGGGGTGCCCCGCGAGGCAGAGACCCGCGCGTCGGCCGTCGGGCGCGATGTCGACGGTGCAGACCGTCGCGAAGATCTCCTCGCTCTGCCGTTCGTGCTCCAGGACCTGCTGCAGCGTGGAGAGCAGTTCGTCGCCGCAGAGTCCCGCCAGGGTCAGCGCCCGCCAGGCGATGCGCAGCTCGACGCCGAGCGCCGCCTCGTCCGGGCCGTGCCCGCAGACGTCGCCGATCATCGCGTGGACGGTGCCGTCAGGCGTGCGGACCGTGTCGTAGAAGTCCCCGCCGAGCAGGGCGCGGCTGCGCCCCGGCCGGTAGAGGGCGGCGAAGCCCAGGTCGGATCCCTGGAGCAGGGGAGTGGGCAGCAGCCCGCGCTCCAGCCTGGCGTTCTCCTGGGCGCGCAGCCGGGATTCGGTCAGCTGGTGCTGGGCGGTGTCCGCGCGTTTGCGCTCCACCGCGTACCGGATGGCACGGCTGAGGAGTCGCCCGTCGAGCTCGCCGCGGAAGAGGTAGTCCTGGGCGCCGACCCGTACGGCCTCGGCGGCCCGCTCCGCGTCGTTCTCCGCCGTGAGGGCGAGGACCGCGTGGCGCGGTGCGATGCGCAGGATGTGCTTGAGGGTGGCGAGCTCGTCCGGGTGCGCGGAGGCGTCGGCGCGTGCTCCGGTGGGCAGGGCCAGGTCGAGGTCGAGCAGGATGCAGTCGACGTCGTCGGTGAGGAGCCGTCCGGCCTCGGTGAGGTTGCGGGCGGTACGGACACGGACCCGGGTCCCGGCGGCGGACGGCAGCTCGGGGACGGTGAAGGTGCCCGCAGGGTCGTCCTCGATCACCAGGAGGGTGAGGTCGGCGCCATGGGTGGTCTCCGCAGCGGGAACAGCGCGTTGCTGCGGTACGGGTACGGGCATCGGTTCGGGTTTCCTTCCCTCCCCCCGAGGGCGCGGCGGGACGACGATCGACGACCCGCCAGACCGGGACGATAGCGGTCCGCGGCAGGGGAACGGAATGGCGTTCGAAGATCGGCCGCTGTCATATGCGCGGCCATAAGCCGCGTCCTGTCACGGATCCGGCGTGATGAGCGTGTGCGAAACGGACATGGGGGCCATGACAAACATCACGCGCCGCGGGGGGTGGGCGGCCTGCGCCCGGTCGGCTACTTGTCGGGGCGGACCACGCCGAGTATGGCCATGGAGCCGGCACCGGTCAGCGTGACGTCGCGGCCGGGCCTCGGGGCGTGGACGATCGCGCCGTCGCCGACGTACATCCCGACGTGGCTGGCGTCGCTGTGGTAGATGATCAGGTCGCCGGGGCGCATGTCGCGGATGGCGATGCGCGGCAGCAGCCGCCACTGCTCCTGGGAGGTCCGCGGGATCGGCCGCTTCGCCGCCGCCCAGGCCTGCGAGGTCAGTCCCGAGCAGTCGTACGAACCCGGGCCCTCGGCGCCCCACACGTACGGCTTGCCGATCTGGGCGGTCGCGAAGGCGATGGCCTGCCTGCCGCTCGCGCTCGCCTCGCGGTTGATGTCCTTCAGCGCGCCGGAGGAGAGCCAGGCGGCCTGCGCCGTGGAAGCCGCCTGCTGCTCGAGTTCGAGGAGCCGGGCCTGCTCCTTCTTCTCCAGCTGTGATTCGAGCTTCTTCGCCGCGGCGATCTGGGCGTTGATGCTCTTCCTGGCCTTGGCCTGCTTGACGCGGTTGGACTCGAGCTTCGTCCAGTTGATGCTCGCGTCCTGTGTGTACGTCTCCAAGTCCTCCTGCGTCCGCTTGAGTTGGGTGAGGACGCTCTTGGTCGCCTGCTGGCCCTGCCTGACCTGGTTCACACCGTCGAGGAAGAGCCGCGGGTCGTTGCTGAGCACGAGCTGTGCGCCCGGCGGCAGTCCGCCGTTGCGGTACTGCTCGCGGGCCTGGGCGCCTGCCTGGCTCTTCAGGCCGGCGATCCGTGCCTGGCCGTCGGCGATGGCCTTGGCGAGCTTCACGATCTCGCCGGACTGCTTCTTCGTCTGCTCCTCGGCGAGGTTGTACGCGTCCGTGGCCGCCCCGGCCTTGCGGTACAGGGTGTCGATCTCCTCGCGTACCTCTTCGAGGGTCTTCTGCCCCTTCGCGGGGGCCGTCACCGGGGCGGTGGGGGAGGGCTCGGGCACGGGTGCGGCCATGGCCGGGACCGGCGCGGCCAGTACAGCCAGCGCGCAGACCAGTGTGATCGCGGCAGCGGCACAGTGGCGTCGGTTCACGAGCTCCCCCTCCGGACAGAAAGCAGTAAAGGTGCGGACCGCCGGATGGCGGACATCTGACTTACCGTCAGTAACGTTCCGGCGACGTCGCGATCGTGCCATGTCGTCCCGTAAAGCAACAGAGGCAGGCGGCAACCGGGGTGGACACCCGCCGATACTCACACGAACGGTGCTCCGTCCGGGTTCCCGAAGTGGCCGGATCGGGCACTCCTTCGGGGTCCGTTCAGCGCGTGTTGGGCCGCAGGGCGGACCACTGCACCGTGATTTCACCCTGACGCCACCGCCGTACCCCGTCCGTCAGCGGCCAGTCGGCGGAGACCGCCCGCGCCGCCGTGATCCAGCGCTGCCGCGCGCCCAGCGAGGCGTACGGGGCGGCGGCCGCCCACGCCCGGTCGAGGTCCCGCAGGAAGGCGTGCACCGGTTCGCCGGGCACGTTGCGGTGGATCAGGGCCTTGGGGAGGCGTTCGGCGAGGTCCGAGGGGCGGTCCAGGGAGCCCAGGCGCGTCGCGAAGGTGACGGTGCGGGGACCCTCGGGGCCGAGGGCCACCCAGACGTGCCTGCGTCCGATCTCGTCGCAGGTGCCCTCGACGAGCAGTCCGTCCGGGGCGAGCCGTGCGCACAGCCGTTGCCAGACCGCGCCGACCTCCGCCTCGTCGTACTGGCGCAGCACGTTCGCCGCCCGGATGAGGGCGGGCCGGCCGGGCAGCGGGATCTCGAAGCCGCCGTGGACGAAGGTGAGGCCCTCGCGCTCGTACGGTTTCGCCGCGGCCACCCGTTCCGGGTCGATCTCGATGCCGGCGACCGTGGTGCGCGGGTCGGCGGTGCGCAGCCGTTCCAGGAGCTCGACGGCGGTCCACGGGGCCGCGCCGTAGCCGAGGTCGACCGCGACGGGTGAGTCGCTGCGGCGCAGGGCGGGGCCGTGGGTGGCGGCGATCCAGCGGTCCATGCGGCGCAGCCGGTTGGGGTTGGTGGTCCCGCGGGTCGCGGTGCCGATGGGGCGCTGGGGCATGACAGCGAGCGTATGCGAAGCCGCGCACGGGGCAGGCGGGGGAGCTTGTGGAGGGCAAGGCGGGCAGGTTCGCGCCGATCGCATGGCAATGATTTGGCAAAGTGGAAATGAAAGGCCTGATTCCGCTGTTTTGACCCTTGAAAGGGTCCATGTGTCCCCGACGCGTGATGCCCCGAGCGAGGAGGAGCGGACCCACGTGAGCCAGTACGTCTCCCGGCTCGGCAACAGCCGTGTGGCACCCCGCATCCGCTTTCCCGGCGGTTTCTCCGGCGGCCATCGCAAGCCCCGGCGTGTCGCGATGCTCTCCGTGCACACCTCCCCGCTGCACCAGCCGGGCACCGGCGACGCGGGCGGCATGAACGTGTACATCGTGGAGCTGGCCAAGCGCCTCGCCGCGATCAATATCGAGGTCGAGATCTTCACCCGGGCCACCACGGGCGCCCTGCCCCCGTCGGTCGAACTGGCACCGGGCGTCCTGGTCAGGCACGTCGACGCGGGGCCGTACGAGGGCCTGGCCAAGGAGGAGCTGCCCGCTCAGCTCTGCGCCTTCACGCACGGCGTGATGCAGGCCTGGGCCGGTCAGCGTCCCGGCCACTACGACCTCGTCCACTCGCACTACTGGCTCTCCGGCCAGGTCGGCTGGCTCGCAGCCCAGCGCTGGGGCGTTCCCCTCGTCCACGCCATGCACACCATGGCGAAGGTCAAGAACGCGGCGCTCGCCGAGGGCGACACCCCCGAGCCTGCCGCGCGGGTCATCGGCGAGACGCAGATCGTGAACGCCTCCGACCGGCTCATCGCGAACACGGCGGAGGAAGCGGACGAGCTCGTCCGCTTCTACGAGGCCGACCCGGCCGCGGTCGCCGTCGTCCACCCCGGGGTCAACCTGGACCGCTTCAGTCCCGCCGACGGCCGCGCCGCCGCGCGGGCCCGCCTCGGACTGCCGCAGGACGCCATGATCCCGCTCTTCGCCGGCCGCATCCAGCCGCTGAAGGCCCCTGACGTGCTGCTGCGCGCCGTCGCCGTACTCCTGGACCGTCAGCCTTCGCTGCGCTCCAGCATCGTCGTGCCGGTCGTCGGCGGCCCCAGCGGCAGCGGGCTGGCGAAGCCGGAGGGACTGCAGAAGCTGGCGGCGCGCCTCGGTATCGCCGATGTCGTGCGCTTCCACCCGCCGGTCGGGCAGGACGAGCTCGCCGACTGGTTCCGGGCGGCGTCCGTGCTGGTCATGCCCTCGTACAGCGAGTCGTTCGGGCTCGTCGCCATAGAGGCCCAGGCCTCCGGTACGCCGGTGATCGCGGCGGCGGTCGGCGGTCTGCCGGTGGCTGTACGGGACGAGGTGAGCGGCTTCCTGATCCCCGGCCACGACCCGGACCCGTACGCACAGGCGCTGGGCCGGTTCGCCGAGAGCCCGGAGCTGGTCAGCCGGATGGGCGCGGCGGCTGCCGCGCACGCCCAGTCCTTCGGCTGGGACACGGCCGCCTCGGCCACCGCCGACGTGTACACGGCGGCGATGCACGAACACCGCCGCAGGGCGCGCACGCACCACGGCTGAGGTCTCGTGCGCGGTACCTCTGTCGTACGCTCGCACCATGGCTGACGTATCCGACGAAGCAGCAGTGGCGCAGGTCATCGAGGCGACGCTGAACGACGCGGAGCTCGAGTGGGAGAGCCCCGAGCCCGGCACCTTCGTCGTGAAGCTGCCCGGTACCCGGAAGCTGTCCACGACCTGCTCCCTGCGCGTCGGCAAGCATTCCCTCTCCCTCAACGCGTTCGTCGTCCGTCACCCGGACGAGAACGACGCGGCCGTGCACCGCTGGCTCCTGGAGCGCAATCTGCGCCTGTTCGGGGTGAGTTACGCGATCGACCCGCTCGGCGACGTCTACCTCGTCGGCAAGTTCCCGCTCTCGGTGGTGACCCCCGAGGAGCTCGACAGACTGCTGGGAACCGTTCTCGAGGCGGCGGACGGCGCCTTCAACTCCCTCCTCGAACTGGGCTTCGCGAGCGCGATCCGCAAGGAGTACGCCTGGCGGGTCGAGCGGGGCGAATCCACCCGGAATCTGGACGCGTTCACCCACCTGACCCAGCGCCCGGTCAACTGACCTTCGACCCCCGAGAATTCGGCAGCGCAGGCATCTTCCGCTGCGCTGTCGACCCGTGGCATGCTCACCGCCGACGCAGATGTGAACGTCGTTCATATATCTGAAAGGCGGTTCGGGCTCATGGGGAACCTCAGCAGACGCCGGCTGCTCGGCAGCGCCGTCGCCGTCACCGCAGCGGCCGCCACGGGGGCGCTCGGCGGCGCGGGCACGGCACGGGCCGAGAACGGGGCCGGCACGGCACGCGCGGCGAGCGGCGCCGGTGCGGAAGGGGCGGGAGGAACGGCAGGCGCGACAGGTTCAGTGGCCCGGACCCCGGGGTCGTCGCCCCTGTGGCGGGAGTTCACCGCCGCCCCGTTCACCCACCCCCAGATCCCCTTCATCGGCCGCGCCGGCTACCGCTCGGGCTCCGACCTGCCGCGCCGGGCCGCCCGCCCCTTCGTCGCGGACGTCCTGAAGTACGGGGCCAGGCCGGACGGCTCGGCCGACGCCGCCCCCGCAATCAACCGTGCCATCGCCGCTGCCGGAGAGCGTGGCGGTGGCACGGTGCTCATCCCGGCAGGGACGTACCGCATCGACGACATCATCCGCATCGCCCACAGCAACGTCGTGGTGCGCGGCGCGGGCAGCGGTGCGACGAAGCTGTACGCGACCAGGAACCTCACCGAGCTCATCGGCACCTACGGCAGCCGCTACGGCGGCGACAAGTCCAGCTGGTCCTGGGCCGGCGGCCTCATCTGGCTCTGCCCGGAGGACCGCTGGACCTCGCTCACCGACGCGATCAGGGCGAAGGCCTGGCCCTTCGAGGGCTGGACCGGCAACAAGCGCGACGAGTGGCAGACCCTGACCACCGTCGCCCCCGCCCGCCGCGGCGACCGGACGGTCACCGTCTCCTCCGCACGGCACCTGAAGCCCGGCGGGCTGGTCCTCCTCCGCCTCGCCGACGACGCCGGCCACACGCTCCTGCGGCACATGGCGGGCGACAGCGAGGGCGCCGCGTCGTACGTCTGGGACGACAAGACGAAGCTGACCTCGTACGTCCCCTACGAATGGCCGGTGCGCATCACCGCCGTGCGCGGGCGGAACGTCACCCTGGAGCGGCCCCTCCCGCTCGACGTGCGTCCCGAGTGGGACCCCCGTCTCACCACCCTCGCCACCCCGCTCAGCAACTCCGGTGTCGAGGGCCTCACCCTCGAAGCGGTCGAGACCCCGCAGGCGCCGCACCTGCTCGACAAGGGGTACAACGGCGTCGCGTTCCAGTGCGCCTACGACTGCTGGGCGGACGACATCACGGTCCGCCACGTCGACAACGGCTTCGGGCTGATCGGCGCGTCCGCCTGCACGCTGCGCCGTACGAAGGTCGCCGGCCGGGGCGCGCACCACCCGTACTACTGCCGTGAGGGCTCGCACGACAACCTGATCGAGGACTTCACCGTCGAGGAGCGCACGGTCCCGGCGCCCGCCGGGACCCAGCTCCACGGCATCAACGTCGAGGGCCTGTCCAGCTACAACGTCTGGTCGAACGGGCGGATGGAGATGGGTACGTTCGACTCCCACCGGGGCATGCCGTTCGCCAACGTCCGTACGGACATCACGGTCGACAACAACGGGCGCCACGGCGGCGACGCCGGCGCCGGCCCCCTCTTCGGCGCACGGTTCACCCACTGGAACATCCGGGTCACCAACGGCCGCGCGGGCCTCATGCGGATCGACGGCCTCGCCCCGTACAGCGCGACGGTCGGCATCAGCGAGGTGACGGAGTTCGACCAGATCGACGTCCCCGACTTCACCGGCGACCTGCACACCCGCCTTGAGGCGTACGGGACTCCTGAGGCCGTCCGCCCGCACAACCTGTACGAGGCCCAGCGCGCCCTGACCCGCTGAGACCCCGCCGACCCGGCGCCGCGCTCACTCCCGCGAGCGCGGCGCCGACTCCACTGCCTCCAGTGCCGCCACGAGCCGAGGCGCCACCTCCGTCCACGTCCACTGCAGCGTGTCCGCCGGGGCCTCCCGGGGGACCGTCTCGGTCAGCATGATCAGGTAGAGGTAGCTGCGGTAGAGGGCGATCCGCAACCGTACGGACGCGGTGAACGCGACCTGGCCGCCCGTCACGGACGCGTACCCGGCGAGGAAGTCCTTGTCCTGACGGCCTGGACCACAACTCGCAGTCGTGGGCGGCCCGCAAGCAGGGCATGACCAGTGAGTCGTCGTCCCGCTGGGCCGGTGCGATCACGAAGGCGACCCACGATCAGTGGGCCCTGTCCCGCCGCTGCCGGCTCGCTCACATCCAGTCCCTCGAAGCGGGCGTGCGCACTTCGATGCACCGCCTGTCGCAGCCGATCGGTGAGAAAGGTACCAAGCGGGCTCCGGGCGGCTACCGCCCCCAGGGCGAGTGGTTCCACGAGTCCCGCCGCCTGGCCACCCTTCAACACCGCCTCGACGTGGCCCGCGCTGAGTGGGAGGCCGGTGTCGTGCACGTCGTACGCGGCGGCCGGAAGCTCCTCAAGAACCGTCACGGCCTGGAGGCCGCACAGCTCACCGAGCACGAGTGGCGCCAACGCTGGGCGACCGAGCGGTGGTTCCTCGCCGCTGACGGTGAGTCCGGCAAACGCTTCGGCAACGAGACGATCCGCGTCACCCCGGACGGCGAGGTCAGCATCAAGCTGCCCGCACCGCTCGCCCACCTCGCCGACAGCAGGCACGGCCGGTACGTCCTCGCCTCCAAGGTCGCCTTCCAGCACCGGGGCCAGGAGTGGCGCGACCGCATCGAAGCGAACCGGGCCGTGGCCTACCGCATTCACCTCGACGTGGAACGCGGGCGCTGGTCCCTGACCGCGTCGTGGACCCGGCCCACGGTCAGGACCGTGCCGTTGGAGAGTGCCCGTGCTCAGGGCATCGTCGGCGTGGACACGAACGCCGACCACTTCGCCGCCTACCAGCTCGACGCGCAGGGCAACCCGGTCGGCGACCCGCGCCGGTTCTTCTACGACCTGTCCGGCACCGCCGGACACCGTGACGCCCAGATCCGGCACGCCATCAGCCGACTGCTGCACTGGACCGACCGGCACGGCGTGAAGGCCATCGGCCTGGAGAACCTGGACTTCACGGCCGAGAAGACCCGCGAGAAACACGGACGCAAGAAGCGGTTCAGGCAGCTCCTCTCCGGCATCCCCACCGGCAAGCTCAAGGCCCGGCTCGTCTCGATGGCGGCCGAGCACGGTCTGTCGATCGGCGCGGTCGATCCGGCGTACACGTCGATGTGGGGCGATGAGCACTGGAAGAAGCCCCTCACCAGCAACAAGCGAAAGATGTCCCGTCACGATGCCGCTGGCATCGCGATCGGCAGGCGCGCCCTCGGGTACCCGATCCGGCGACGGACGGCACCGCCCCGCGACGACCAGAGTGATCGTCGCGGGCATCGGACCGCCCAGGCCGGACCAGGCGCACGAGGGCGTGACGGAACCCGTCCACCGGTCACGGAGCGTGCACACGATGCGCGTCGCCGGATCGGGGAACAAAGAACGCGTGAACCCAGCGCATCCAACACCGTTCGGGATGCGCGCAGTTCTGGGAGCTGGCACCAGATGTCACTCCTGGACACTGCTTAGGAACGGTACGAGTCTGACCACGGTGACCGTCAGCACGGATCCTGAGACGTAGTAGAGGACGATCGCCCCGTCGACCGTCGCCTCGCGCCGGTCGTGTTCCCGTTTGACGGCGGACGACCCGTGCCCGTACGGATCCTTGGCCAGGGTGCGTGCCATCTCGTCCCGGAAGAAGTCGCCGTCCCGCATCTTGGCCAGGGTGTCGTCTGCCGGCGGCGCGTAGGAGATGCGGAAACTCAAGCGACGTTCCGCCTCTCGGCCTCGTCCTGCGCCAGCCGTACGAGGATGCGCTCGGCCTCGGGATCGGGGACGGACTCCAGCATCCAGTGCCGCATGACGGCGTGGATCTCGTGGACACCGGCCCCGTTGATCGCGAGGTCGAACTCCTCCCGTCTGTCCTCGGGCAGCGCGGCGCGGATGTCGGGGATACTGTTGGGCACCTCGACCTCGGCACCGCCGACGAAGGTCTTCAGAGACTCGCTCATGATCGCTCTCCCCGATCTCCTTGCTCTCTGTGCACTGCCTACCCGTTCCACGCTGCCTGGGCACCTGCGAACAGGCGGGCACGGGCGTCACGTTAGCCGGTGCGGCACGGGCCGGCACCGGGCCCCCTGCGGGCGGCCGGCCCGCGGGCAGGGAGCCCGGCACCCGAACCGCTGATCCGCGCCGTACTCCTCGAACCGCTCCCGCTCCACCGGGACGTGGGTCCCCCGTACTTGAGTCTCCAGTAGGGGGAGACACGAACATGGGGGGCATGGACGACACGCTTTACCCGATCGGCGAGCTCGCTCGGCGGACCGGTCTCACGGTCAAGACCGTTCGGTTCTACTCCGATCGCGGAATCGTGGCGCCGACGGACCGTAGCCCGGCCGGCTACCGCCTCTACAACACCGATGCCGTCGCACGCCTGGACCTCGTGCGGACCCTGCGCGAGCTGGGGCTGGACCTTTCCACGATCCGCAAGGTCGTGGACCGCGAACTCTCGCTTCCCGAGGTCGCCGCGGCGCACGCCGAAGCGCTGGCCGTGCAGATCCGTGTCCTGCGCCTGCGGCGCGCGGTGCTGACGGCGGTCGCCGAGCGTGGGTCCACACCAGAGGAGACGGAACTCATGCACCGACTGGCCCAGCTCTCCGAGGCGGAACGCCGTCGTCTGATCGGCGAATTCCTCGACGCCGTCTTCGGCGGTCCTGACGCCGCTCCCGCATTCGCGGGGGCCATGCGCTCGATGACCCCGGAACTGCCCGGCAACCCGGAGCCGGAGCAGGTCCGGGCGTGGGTCGAGCTGGCTGAGATGTCCCTGGACCCGGATTTCCGCGCCGTGTTGCGGCGGATGGTCGAGTACCAGGCGGCTGAGCAGGCCCGAGGCGGGACGACGGGCCCGCACCGCGACATTGCGGCAGCCGTCCGCGACCAGGCCGGACCGGCTCTGGCCGCCGGTATCGACCCGGCCTCGCCCCAGGCCGATCCGATCGTCGCGGCATTCGCGGCGCACTACGCGCACCTGGTCGCCCGCCCCGACGACATCGAGCTTCGCCGCCGGCTGGCGGCTCGGCTGGAGAGCGTGAACGACCCCCGCAGGGAGCGGTACCTCCAGCTGCTTGCCGTCGTCAACGGCTGGCCGGCCCCGGAAAGTCTGGCTCCGGTGTTGGACTGGTCCCTCCAGGCTCTGCGCGTCCGGACACGGCAATAACGGCGCGGTCGCAGGGAGCCATGGGCCGGACGCGGGCCCCGGCAGTGACGGCTGCGACGCCGTTCTGCCGTGCGTGCCGCCCCGTCCTCCCGGGTGGCCCTTCATCCTCCCGGGCGCGCGCGATTCGACTGCCGGGCGGAGCAGAAGCCCTGGTCAGACGCATGACGGTCACACCCCGTCGGCTCCGGCAGCGCACGACCGGACCCCCGGCTGCGGCGACCGGGGCAGCCGCCGGGCCGTGAAGGGAGAGAGGCGGTCCCCGTCGGCAGGTCTGGAGGGACGAGGAGGGGGAACACGGCGAAACGCCGGGTGAGCCCCGGTTCCATCCGAGCCCGAGGGCCACCGAGACGACGGGAACGCCGCCATGCCGACCGACACACCGGAAAGACGCACCGCCCTCCCCGGCGGGCACGTGTCCGCCACGCCGCCCCCTGTCGGCGAGTACGTTCCGGGCCAGTCGTCCCGGCTTTCCCGGCCGGGCCAGTCGTCCCGGCTTTCCCGGCCGTCCCGGCCTTTCCGGGCTGATACGGAGCGTTCGCTCCCTGCCCCGGAGACCGCCGGGGGCATGGGCCGGGCCGCGGGAATCATCGCTTCGGCGGCGGTCTGCCAGGCGGCCCTGATGGTGGGGTTCGGACTCCTGATCACCGGGCCCGCAGCCCGGGTATGGCCACTGACGTCCGAGGACGAGGTCACGGACGCGCTGGAGCGTGCCCGTACCGGCGCCCTCGACACCGTGTCCCTCGTCGTCTCCGAGGCGGGCAACACGGCCACGGTCGTCGCGGGCACCCTCCTGGCCTGCCTCGTCCTCCTCGTGGTCCCGCGGCTTCCCAGGTGGCGGGACGCGCTCTTCCTGGCGGTCGCCGTCTCGCTCCAGTCCCTGGTCTTCCTGGTCATCACCGGGGCCGTGGACCGCACCCGGCCGGACGTCGAACGGCTCGACGCCTCGCCCCCCACCTCCAGTTACACCTCCGGACACACCGGTGCGGCGACAGCCCTGTACGCCGGCATCGCGATCCTGGTCCTGCACCGGACGAAGGGGCCGTGGCGCAGAGTCGTGGCGGTACTGCTGCTCCTCGTACCGCTGCTGGTGGGGATCGCCAGGGCGTACCGGGGGATGCACCATCCGACGGACATCGCGGGCGGCCTGCTCAACGGCGGAGTGTCCCTCTTCATCGTCAGCCGCGCCCTGCTGACCGGACCGCACGTGCCCGCCCCCGCGCCTGCCGACGCGGCGGCCCGTAAGGCACCGGCCGCCGGGGCGTCGACGGGGCAGGCTCCCGGCCGCACCACGGTGGTCTTCAACCCCACCGTCACCGACGAGGCGGCCTGTGCCGACCTGCGACGGGTTCTCGAGGACCACGGTCACCACGGGGCGGACTTCGTACCGACCACGGCCGACGACACGGGGGAGGGACAGACAGCGCGTGCGGTGCGGGACGGTGCGTCACTCGTCGTGGTCTGCGGCGGTGACGGGACGGTCCGGGCAGCGGCGGAGGCGCTGGCCGGCACGGGCATACCGCTCGCGGTGGTGCCCTGCGGCACGGGCAACCTCCTCGCCCGCAACCTGGGGCTCCCGGTGAAACCGGCGGAGGCGCTGGCCGTCGCGCTGCGCGGTGCTCCGCACCGCATCGACCTCGGGCGGATCGAGGGCGACGGCATGGCGCCCGCGCACTTCACGGTGATGTCCGGGGCCGGGCTCGACGCCGCGATGCTGGAGAGCACCAGCGACCGCGCCAAGGCCGTGCTCGGCTGGCCCGCCTATGTGGTGGCGGGCCTGCGGGAACTGCGCGCGCCCCGGATGCGCCTGACGGTCGGCCTCGACGGAGCGCGGCCCCTGCGCCGCACCGCCCGGATGGTGCTCGTCGCCAACACCGGCAAGGTGCAGGGCGGTGCCGCGCTGGTCCCGGCGGCCCGGCCCGACGACGGTGTGCTCGACCTCATGATCCTCGACCCGCGCGGACCGATGGGCTGGGTGGGCGCCGTCGTCTCGCTGGTACGCCGCAGGCCGGAGGGGGAGATCGGCCACACAGGCCGGTCGCCCGTGGAGTACTTCACCTTCCGTCACGCGGACATCCGCTTCGAGGCACCGCAGCCACGCGAGCTGGACGGCGACCCCGTGGCCCCGGGCAGGCGCCTCACCGCGCAGGTCAGGCCCGGCGCGCTGACCGTGCTCATGCCTGAGCGGGGGGAGTGAGATGGGCACCGCAACCCGGGTCCCGCAGACCCGCGACATGGTCGGCAGCGAACTCTCCGGCGACGAGGCGCTGGCCGCCCTGCGGCGCTACGGCCGATGGCCGCTGCTGCGCGACTCCTTCGTCCGCTTCCGGTACGCCGACGGCTTCAGCCACTCCCGGGCGCTCGCCCTGCAGACCGTGCTGGCCGTGGTGCCGCTGGTCATCGCCTTCGTCGGACTGTCGACGGCCCTGCACACGGAAAATCTGGGCAGGGTGGCGGAACTGACGATCCACCGGATCACGGCGGGGCCGAGCGCCGCGGTGGTCGACGACGCCCTGGACCGCAGTCGGCGGACGGCCGACGAGGGGGCCCAGCTCGCCCTGTGGTTCGGACTGGTCTTCTCCCTGACCAACACCACGACGGCGATGTGCCAGATAGAGCGCGGTGCCAACCGCATATACGGGGTCGAGCGGGACCGGGTCTTCCATCTGAAGTACCTGCGGGGGCTCGTGATGTCGTTGACCGCCGGAATCCCGCTCGGCATCGGCTTCGTCACCATGGTCGCCGGAGGCGACCTGGTGCCGGCCGTCGTCGAGGTGTACGACCTCGGAGCCGGCGCCCGGTCCGCATGCGAACTGCTGCGCTGGCCGGCCGGGGTGGTCCTCGTGGTCATTTCGGCGAGTGCGATCTTCCGCCGTTCGCCGAGGCGCCGGCAGCCGGGCTACACCTGGCTGGCCTTCGGCGCCGCCGTGTACCTGGTGCTCTGGACCACCCTGACCTGGCTGCTCAGCCTCTACCTCGAGGTCAGCGGTTCGTTCGACACCGTGTACGGCCCGCTCACGGCCTTCATGTCCCTGCTGCTCTGGGCCTACCTCACCTCCATCGCGCTCTTCCTCGGCCTCTCCTTCGCCGCTCAGCTGGAGGCGGTGCGGGCCAAGCGGCCCGGTCCCGTACAACCCGACCCAGGAGCCTGAATGACTGCCCGACCCGCTGCCTTGGCCCGACGACGGAGCCGCCGGGACGCCGACCGCAGATTCGGGATCCGGCTGTTCGGTTCCGCGGCCGTCGCCGCGGCCGCGGCAGTCGTCTTCGGCCTCCTGTTCGTCCTCGTGGAGAGCGGCTGGGGTCCGCTGCGGCGCCTCGACGCGGGCGCGGCCAGGTGGCTGAACCGGACCGCCCTCGACCATCCGGCGTGGACCGGCACCCTGCGCTTCTTCTCCGACGTGGTGTGGGACCCGGTGACCCTGCGCGCGGCGGTCGCGGTGCTCACCCTGTGGCTGGTGTACCGACGTGCCTGGCGCCTGGCCACGTGGTCGGCCTTCACCGCCGTGGCGGGAGGGCTGACGGGGCTGCTCGTCAAGATGGTCGTCGAGCGGGCGAGGCCGGACCTGCCGGACCCGGTGGCGCACGCCCCCGGATTCTCCTTCCCCTCCGGCCACGCGATGACGGCCACGACCTCGTTCGCGATCCTGCTGCTCGTTCTCCTGCCCCTGGTGCGCCCCGGCCTCCGCCCCCTGTGCTGGGCCGTCGCGGCCGTCTCCGTACTGGGTGTCGGCTTCACCCGCATCGCGCTGGGCGTCCACTGGTTCAGCGATGTGGTCGGCGGCTGGACGCTCGGGCTCGCCGTGGTGGCGGTGACCGGCTGGTCCTTCGAGGCATGGCGCGCCGACGCGGGCCTCGGCCGGACCGAGGTGGCGGAGGGCCTGGAGCCGGAACTGGGCCACGAAGACCCGGAGTCGGCCGACCCCGCCCCTCGCCGTGACTGAGCATCTCTCGCTGTCGTGGCCACCGGCGCCGAGGACGGGGGGCAGGCCCCAGGTCGTCAGTGGTCGTTGGGAGACTCGGTGGACACGGCACACCCAGGAGGATCCAGCCCCATGACCGACAAGCAGCAGGCACCCACCGCCGCCGAGCTCCACGAGGTGATGCGCGAACTGCACACCGTGCAGGGGCGGGTACAGGACACCTACCTGCAGCTGTGGTCCGCTCCGGAGACGCACGATGTCGCCTACCAGTTGGAGGAGGCGGCCGGGGACATCCGCCGGGCCTGGGAGGCGCTGGAGAGGATCTCAGGCAGCTTCGCCCGCGTCTATGTCGTTCCCGGAACCGAGAGCCTGTGCGGAGTGCCCTGGGGCGTCTGCCCGGACCACGGGAACACCCTCCGCGCAGGCGGCGACAGTTCCTGGTGCACGGTGGCGGGCTGCTCACGGAAGTGGGGTTACGAGAAGCTCGGCTCCACGTGCTTCGAGCCGGTGAGCCAGGAGGTCATGGGCGTGGGCGGAAAGCCGTTCCTGGCCTGCCGGGCGCACGCGATGGACGCGGAGAAGCGGTCCTAGCCGGGGCCCGGCCGCAGGCCAGGGACAGGATGGCTGTTCCTGTTTCTTGTTGCCCTGGTCCGCCCACTGGGGAGGGGCATGGTGGACGACCATTTCTTGCTGGTGTGCGACGACGTGCCCGATGACGTCGTGCTCACCGACCCCGCTATCCGTGTGCTGTACGTCGCACGGGCGGTGCGTCGGCTGACGGGGCTGAGCCTCTGGCGCAGCAAGGTCCTGGCCACGCAGGTTCCCGCCGCGATTCTCGTCGGCGTGCCTCAAGAGGGCGCCGAGGCGGCAGTCACGGCCCTCCGCGAAGCCTGAGCGCGGGCAGAGATGAGGGAACAGCCCGAAACTGACCACCTCAAGCCCTGAGAGACGGCCCGCCGAGCATCTGACAGCCCAGCGCACCGAAAAAGCCCCCCACCGCGCGGAGAACCCGCAGGTGGGGGGCTAGTTCAGCTCTGCTTACTTCTTCTTGCCCTGGTTCTTCACGGCCTCGATCGCGGCCTTCGCCGCGTCCGGGTCGAGGTACGTGCCGCCCGGCTTCAGCGGGTTGAAGTCGGCGTCCAGCTCGTACGCGAGCGGGATGCCGGTCGGGATGTTGAGGCCCGAGATGGCGTCGTCGGAGATGCCGTCCAGGTGCTTCACCAGGCCGCGCAGGCTGTTGCCGTGGGCGGCGACCAGGACGGTCTTGCCGTCGAGGAGGTCCGGGACGATGCCGTCGTACCAGTACGGCAGCATGCGGTCGACGACGTCCTTGAGGCACTCCGTGCGCGGGCGCAGCTCCGAGGGGATGGAGGCGTAGCGCGGGTCGTCGCTCTGCGAGAACTCGGTGCCGTCCTCGAGGGCGGGCGGCGGGGTGTCGTAAGAGCGGCGCCACAGCATGAACTGCTCCTCGCCGAACTCGGCGAGCGTCTGGGCCTTGTCCTTGCCCTGGAGGGCGCCGTAGTGGCGCTCGTTCAGGCGCCAGGAGCGGTGGACGGGGATCCAGTGGCGGTCCGCGGCTTCCAGCCCGAGCTGGGCGGTGCGGATCGCGCGCTTCTGGAGGGAGGTGTGCACGACGTCGGGGAGCAGGCCGGCGTCCTTGAGCAGCTCACCGCCGCGGACCGCCTCCTTCTCGCCCTTGTCGGTGAGGTCTACGTCCACCCAGCCGGTGAACAGGTTCTTGGCGTTCCATTCGCTCTCGCCGTGGCGGAGGAGGATCAGCTTGTACGGTGCGTCGGCCATGGCTCCGAGCGTAATCGAACCCGCGCGGCCTCCGCGCGCCCGGTCACAGGGCGGACAAAGGGGGGTGCGGGCCCGCGCCGTTTGACGATGGGCGTCAATCGAGTGGCGGTTCGGGACTCCCTCTTCGTAATGTTCGGACTGCTATAGGGCCGCTTACACCTGTCGGCTCGCATCCGTTCGCACGTCTCCAGGGGGAGCCCTATGTCCGTCGCCGGTCTCAGGAAGGCGGCACACGAGACGGTTGCCGGGCTCCCCAGGGAGTTCTGGTGGCTGTGGATCAGCACGCTGGTCAACCGCCTGGGGGCGTTCGTCGCCACGTTCATGGCGCTCTACCTGACCCTGGACCGGGGCTACTCGGCCTCGTACGCCGGTCTGGTCGCCGCCCTCCACGGGCTCGGCGGAGTCGTCTCCTCGCTCGGGGCGGGGGTGATGACGGACCGGCTGGGACGCCGGCCCACCATGCTGATCGCGCAGCTCTCGACCGCGGCGTCGGTGGCCGTGCTCGGCTTCATGGTCCATCCGGCCGCGATCGCCGCCATGGCCTTCGTGGTGGGCATGGCCAGCAACGCGTCCCGGCCGGCCGTGCAGGCGATGATGGCCGACATCGTCCGGCCCGAGGACCGGGTGCGTGCCTTCTCGCTCAACTACTGGGCCATCAACCTGGGCTTCGCCGTCTCCTCGGCCGCGGCCGGTTTCATCGCCGAGTACAGCTATCTGGCCGGCTTCCTGGGCGAGGCCGCCATGACGTTGGTCTGCGCCGTCGTCGTCTTCCTCAAGGTGCCGGAATCCCGGCCCGAGGCGGCGCCCCGGGTGGCGGGGACCCGCGCCCCGGACGACGTACGGCTGATCACGGTCCTGCGCGACGGACGCTACATGGGCGTCGTCGGGCTGTCGTTCCTGGTCGCGTTGATCTTCCAGCAGGGGCACCTGGGGCTGCCGGTGGCCATGGGTGCGGACGGGTTCTCCAGCTCGGACTTCGGTACGGCCATCGCCGTCAACGGCGTGCTGATCGTGGTCCTGCAGATTCCGGTCACGCGGTTCATCCAGCACCGCGACCCACGCCGTCTGCTGATCATCTCGTCCGTGCTCGCCGGGTACGGGTTCGGGCTGACCGCCTTCGCGGGGTCGGTCGGCGTGTACGCGCTGACGGTGTGCGTCTGGACCCTCGCCGAGATCGTCAACGCCCCGACGCAGACGGGCATCGTCGTCCAGCTCTCGCCGGCCCACGGCAGGGGCCGCTACCAGGGCATGTACACGCTGTCCTGGTCCGCCGCGGCGCTCGTCGCACCGCTGATGTCCGGCTTCGTGATCGACCACTACGGCGCGGACTGGCTGTGGGTGACCTGCGCGCTGCTGGGCACCGTGGCGGCGTTCGGCTACTGGCTGCTGATGCGGAAGCTGCCGGATCCGGTGGCCGCGCCGCCCCTCGCCACCGAGCGGGCGGTCGCCGAGCCGGCGGTCTGACCGGGGGCGGGAGGTCTGGCCGGGGCCGACGGTCCGATCGGAGGCGGGCGCGGCGATGCCCCGCGGCGACACACGTCGCCGCGGGGCACGTCCCATCTGCCCGGTCAGCCGGAGCAGCCGCCGCACTGGCACGGCGCGCCGGACTGACAGCCGCATCCGCAGCCCGAGCCGCAGCCGCAGGCTCCGAGCACGGTCAGCTGCACCACTTCGGTCGGGGTCTCCTGCTGGGGTTCGGTCATGGGCGAATCGGCCATGGTCCCTCCTCGGGGCGTACGACTCGGCGGCGCACGACAGCTGCCTGGGCCTCGTACGACAGCTGTGCACGACGGGGGCATACGGCATGGCGTGCCGCCCCCGCCCCCATTGCATGCCCACCCCGGCGGGCGCATCAACGGCGCACGCGCGCCGGGACAAACGTGCGACCGCGCGCGTTCGGCGCTCCTAGGCCCCTTCCACCGGGGTGGCCGTCTGGATTTCGTCCGCGTGCTCACCCGTCACCAGGTAGACGACGCGCTTGGCGACCGACACGGCGTGGTCGGCGAAGCGCTCGTAGTAGCGGCCGAGCAGCGTCACGTCGACGGCCGTCTCGATGCCGTGCTTCCAGCGGTCGTCCATCAGGTGCTGGAACAGCGTCCGGTGCAGCAGGTCCATCTCGTCGTCGTCCTGCTCCAGCTGGAGGGCCAGGTCGACGTCCTTCGTGATGATGACCTCGGCGGCCTTCGCCATCAGCCGCTGCGCGAGCTGTCCCATCTCCAGGATGGTGGCGTGCAGGTCGTGCGGCACGGCTGAATTCGGGAAGCGCAGCCGGGCCAGCTTGGCCACGTGCTGGGCCAGGTCGCCCGAGCGCTCCAGGTCCGCGCTCATCCGCAGCGAGGTGACCACGATCCGCAGATCGGTCGCGACCGGCTGCTGGCGTGCCAGCAGCGCGATGGCCCGTGCCTCCAGATCGTGCTGCAGGTCGTCGACCTTCTGGTCCGCGGCGATCACAGTCTCGGCGAGCTTGAGATCGGCGTCGAGCATGGACGTCGTCGCCCGGCCGATCGCCGAGCCGACGAGCCGGGCCATCTCGACCAGGCCTTCGCCGATCGAATCGAGTTCCTCGTGGTAAGCGTCGCGCATGGAAGTCCCTCTCCAGATCCTTACTGAGCCGGGGTCTCTGGGCCGACCCCCACGCTCCCACGGTGGGGGCACAACGCGTCGGGATCCGGCCCCCGAAGTGAACCGGCACTTTCTCCTCGGTGAACTCTGGGCGACGAGTGTTCGAGATGGCACCCGGATGGCTGGGAGAGACCCGACGCACCCGCATAACCTTGAAGCATGGACGTGAACGCGGCAGTCGCCGCAGCTGCCGCGATAGCCGGGTTGTGCACCGGTGTCATCGCGATGCTGGCGTTCCGCTGGAGCGAACGCGAGCAGAGACAGCCCACGCGTACGTCCCTGCGGCCCGACAGCAACGCCGCGCTGCCCCCCGGGGTGGACACGGTCCTCTCCGTGCTCAGTTCCTCGGCCGTCGTGCTCGACGAGAGCGACAGCGTCGTCAAGGCCAGCTCCGCCGCTTATGCGCTGGGCCTGGTCAGGGGCGGGCGCCTGTCGGTCGAGGCGATGCTCCACATGGCCAGGGACACCCGTCGCGACGGTGAGATACGACAGGTCGAACTGGACCTTCCACGGCGCGGTACAGGTCGGGGTGAGGCGCTCGCCGTCTCCGCCCGGGTCGCTCCGCTGGGTTCCCGGCTGGTACTGCTGCTGGTCGAGGACCTCACCGAAGCACGTCGCATAGAAGCGGTACGGCGCGACTTCGTGGCCAACGTCAGCCATGAGCTCAAGACCCCGACCGGCGCACTCTCGCTGCT
This sequence comes from Streptomyces sp. NBC_00887, assembly GCF_045207585.1. NCBI lineage: Bacteria > Bacillati > Actinomycetota > Actinomycetes > Kitasatosporales > Streptomycetaceae > Streptomyces > Streptomyces sp. NBC_00887. Next base: position 5,516,461 of record NZ_CP108788.1, on the reverse strand, counting down.
CTCCGAGGCGGTCATGGACGCTTCCGACGACCCGGAGGCGGTGGAGCGGTTCGCCGGGCGCATGCAGATCGAGGCGACCCGGCTGACCAACCTCGTACAGGAGCTCATCGACCTCTCCCGCGTCCAGAACGACGATCCGCTCGAGGACGCGGAACCCGTTCGGGTGGAAGAACTGGTCGCCGAAGCCATCGACCGGTGCCGCCAGCAGGCGGGCTCCAAGCAGATCACCATGGCCTCTGGCGGTACGGCGGACCTCTTCGTCTGGGGGAACCGCGGACAGCTCGCCGCCGCGCTCGGCAATCTCGTGGAGAATGCCGTCAACTACAGCCCCGCCCGCACCCGCGTCGGCATCGCTGCCCGGCAGCTGGTCGCACCCGGCGGGGATCTGATCGAGATAGCCGTGACCGACCAGGGCATCGGCATCTCCGAGAAGGACCGCGAGCGGGTGTTCGAGCGGTTCTACCGCGTCGACCCGGCCCGCTCCCGGGCCACTGGTGGCACCGGTCTCGGCCTCGCCATCGTCAAGCACGTGGCCGCCTCGCACGGCGGGGAGGTCACCGTCTGGAGCTCTGAGGGCCAGGGCTCCACCTTCACCCTGCGACTGCCCGAGTCGGGCGTCGTACGTGAGCGCACCACCGGCGGACCGCTCATCGTCAACGGTCACTCCGTCGACGACGAGGGGCCGTACGAGACCGACACTCTTGAACCATTTCCTGCCCCGGAGGCTCTTCCGTGACCCGAGTGCTTGTCGTCGAGGATGAGGAATCCTTCAGCGACGCCCTGTCCTACATGCTTCGCAAGGAAGGCTTCGAGGTAGCCATCGCGGCCACCGGCCCCGACGGCCTCGACGAGTTCGAGCGCAACGGTGCCGACCTCGTCCTGCTGGACCTGATGCTGCCCGGGCTGCCCGGTACGGAGGTCTGCCGGCAGCTGCGGGTGAAGTCCAACGTTCCGGTGATCATGGTCACCGCGAAGGACAGCGAGATCGACAAGGTCGTGGGCCTGGAAATAGGAGCCGACGACTATGTGACCAAGCCCTTCTCCTCGCGGGAGCTGGTGGCCCGCATCCGCGCGGTCCTGCGCCGTCGCGGGGAGCCGGAGGAGGTCACCCCGGCCGCCCTGGAGGCCGGTCCGGTGCGGATGGACGTGGACCGTCACGTCGTCACCGTCTCCGGCGGCAAGGTGGACCTCCCGCTGAAGGAGTTCGACCTCCTGGAGATGCTGCTGCGCAACGCCGGCCGCGTCCTGACGCGCATGCAGCTGATCGACCGGGTCTGGGGTGCGGACTACGTGGGCGACACCAAGACCCTCGACGTCCACGTGAAGCGACTCCGCGCCAAGATCGAGCCGGACCCGGGGGCGCCGCGGTACCTGGTGACGGTGCGGGGGCTGGGCTACAAGTTCGAGCCGTAAACCGGTGACCGCGGTGGCGCAGCGTTGACGCCGGTAACGCGTCCGGCCGTACGGGCAGCCGCAGCAGCATCGTCAGCCTCATGAAAAGGGGGCGTCTCCCGACCGGAGACGCCCCCTTCCACGCGTGGATCAGTGGCCGGCGGACGCCTCGTCCGTCGGCGTGGCGGAGCCGCTCTCCGGCTCCGAGGTCGAAGACCCCTCCGACGCGGCGTCCGTCGGGGTGCCCGACGCCTCGCCCGGCGTCTCGGAGGCGTCCTCCGAGGGCTTCGGGGTGGGCGTCGGCGACGGCGCCGCGCTCGGGCCGAAGCCCTTGAAGAAGCCGGCCGCCGGGACGATCGTGGCGCCGAGCCCGATGTCACCGGTCTTGCTGAACTGGAAGACGACCTGCTGTACGGCGCCGTCCTGCCCGGCCTGGCTGCCGTCCTCGACCACGGCGGAGGCGTTGCCCTTGCCGCCCAGGATGACCCGCCCGCCGGACGGGATCACGACGGGGCCCTTGCCCTTGGCGGGGAGCAGTTCCACGGTGGCGCTGGTGCCGGGCAGCGTGATGGCTTCCAGGACCTCGCTGCTGGGGCCGTTGTTGAACAGCGTGGCGGTGACGGCGGCCGGTCCCTCCGTCTCGTGCCCGGGCTGGGTGATGACGTTCACGTTCTGGATCTTGATGTGGTCGACAGCGGTGGCTGCGTTGTCCGGCCTGACCTTGAGCGTCTCCGCGTTGTTGCCCGCACTGCACGCGGACAACGAGGCGATCGAGAACACGAGGGCAGTGGCGGCGAGGGCGCCGTGTCGAAGGCTGCGGCTCACGGCGGCGGCAACTCCTTGAACGTTCGGACTGCGGACTTCGGACTCTGCGGACAGGAAGGCCGAGCGGGGTAAAGCCGCCCTAAGTGTGTGTCAGCGGGCTCAGGTTACCGAGCCACCGTCCCGGGCCCGCACCCGACCCGCCCCCTATGGCCCTACGGCACGGGCGCGGCTCGCGATCGCGCGGCGATCACGCCGTTTCGCACGGCGTTCACAAAACCCGTGTGATCGCCGAGCGGGCGGCCGGTGATCAATTCCCCTGGTGGCGGCGCATTCCTTGCGCATAATCCACCCGGCGGCCGGCCGTTGATCAATTTCATTGACCATCGACTCAAAGGCTCGTACGGGTGATCGACGTCCGAACGGGGTGCGGAAAGATCACCATCCAGAATCCGGCAAAACGGGACGTTCAGTCACTTCCGGAGGGCTTCCGGTCTGTGTGACGCGCGCGTTTCGGCTCGCCCGCGCGCCCGCTCCGACCTGCGAATATCGCCTTCCGGAAGCCTTCCGCAGCACGTTCGTGATGCTGTTGTCAAGCCCCGAGATATGCCCTGACCTGCGAAAACGCCATTCAGGAGAAGCGGTTCTCGTGTTACTCTGGATAGCCACGGAAGGGGTACCTGTCACATGACGTTCAAGGTTGGCGACACCGTGGTCTATCCCCATCACGGGGCCGCGCTGATCGAGGCTATCGAAACTCGCCAGATCAAAGGCGTGGACAAGACCTACTTGGTGCTCAAGGTCGCCCAGGGCGACTTGACTGTTCGTGTGCCGGCGGACAATGCGGAGTTCGTCGGTGTGCGTGACGTAGTCGGGCAGGAAGGGCTGGACCGGGTCTTCGAGGTGCTGCGCGCGCCGTACGCCGAAGAGCCGACGAACTGGTCCCGACGCTACAAGGCAAATCTCGAGAAGCTCGCCTCCGGCGATGTCATCAAGGTCGCCGAAGTCGTTCGCGACCTGTGGCGTCGTGAGCGTGAGCGCGGACTCTCCGCAGGTGAGAAGCGCATGCTCGCCAAGGCCCGCCAGATTCTGGTGAGCGAGCTCGCTCTCGCGGAGAACACGAACGAGGACAAGGCCGAGGCTCTGCTCGACGAGGTCCTCGCGTCCTGAACCGGATCACACCGGTCGCAAGAATGTGCCGCGGTGCCCGCTGACGAACCGTCCTTGACGGTAAGTCGTCGGGCGCTGCGGCATGTTCGGATCCTGTCGGATCCGCTACTGGCGCCATCCCCGCACCACAGAGGAGCCCTCGCTGCGGCTTGCCCGACCAGGGGTCACGGAAGGGTCCCGGTCAAGTCAAGGCGTCGCGCCCGGCTCGCTGTGGCCATACCCATGTCGGCCGTGGAAACAAACCTGCCGAAGCTTCGGAGTACAACCGATGTCATCGATGTCACCGACGCCTGCTGAACCGCGCCCCTCCCGCACCGCAGCGGTGATTCCCGCAGCCGGCCGCGGCGTCCGGCTCGGCCCCGGGGCCCCCAAGGCGCTCCGCGGTCTCGGCGGGACACCCATGCTGATCCACGCCGTACGGGCCATGGCCGCATCACGGGCGGTCGCACTCGTCGTCGTGGTCGCGCCGCCGGACGGCGCGACCGTCGTCAAGAACCTCATCGACGAGCACGCCCTGCCCGAGCGCACCGACTACCTGGTCGTCCCGGGCGGTGCGACACGTCAGGAGTCCGTGCGGATCGGACTCGACGCGCTCCCCGACGACATCTCCGTCGTGCTCGTCCACGACGCCGCCAGGCCCCTCGTGCCCGTCGACACCGTGGACGCGGTCATCGAAGCCGTACGGGACGGGGCGCCCGCCGTCGTACCGGCCCTGCCGCTCGCCGACACCGTCAAGGAAGTCGAACCCGGCACGCCGGGTGAGCCCGAGCCGGTTCTGTCGACCCCCGTACGCGCCAGGCTGCGTGCCGTCCAGACGCCCCAGGGCTTCGACCGGGACACGCTCGTGCGGGCCCACCGCACCGTGGGGGTCGACGGCGACGGCGCCACCGACGACGCGGGCATGGTCGAGCAGCTCGGCGCGCCCGTCGTCGTCGTACCCGGGCACGAGGAGGCGTTCAAGGTGACCAGGCCCCTGGACCTCGTCCTGGCCGAGGCCGTTCTCGCACGCAGGAGGGCGAACGATGGATTCTGAAGCCGCGAAGCAGCCGGCGCCCCTGATCCCGCTCGTCGGCATCGGTACGGACATCCACGCGTTCGAGGAGGGCCGTGAGCTCTGGTGCGCGGGGCTCCTCTGGGAGGACGAAGGGCCCGGGCTGGCCGGGCACTCCGACGCCGACGTCGTCGCGCACGCCGCGTGCAACGCCCTCTTCTCGGCGGCCGGGCTCGGCGATCTCGGACAGCACTTCGGCACCGGCCGGCCCGAGTGGTCGGGAGCCTCCGGTGTCACGCTCCTCACCGAGGCGGCTCGGATCGTGCGGTCCGCGGGCTTCGGCATCGGGAACGTCGCCGTGCAGGTCGTCGGCCTCCGCCCGAAGATCGGCAAGCGTCGCGACGAGGCGCAGAAGGTGCTGTCCGAAGCGGTCGGCGCGCCGGTCTCGCTGTCCGCAGCGACCTCCGACGGGCTCGGTTTCACCGGCCGCGGCGAGGGCATCGCGGGCATCGCGACGGCCCTCGTCTACCGCACCGGCTGACTCGGGTCCCCCGGGGCTCCTGCCGGCGTCGGGGGCAGTGCCCCCGCAGGCACGCCCCCGGCACTCCGGACCCGCCCCGCGGACCGCTCCCGGGGTTCCGGAGGCCACCGTCGGGGATTAGTTGTGACACGTCGCCACAGGGGGCGCTGGGCACTGGTGCGGGCCCACTACCCTTGAGAGGTGACTATTCGCCTGCATGACACCAACGCCCGGCAGATCCGTGACTTCGTCCCGCTCACAGCGGGCTGTGTCTCGATCTACCTCTGTGGCGCGACTGTCCAGGCCGCCCCGCACATCGGGCACATCAGGTCCGGACTGAACTTCGACATCATGCGCCGCTGGTTCGAATACCGCGGCTACGACGTGACGTTCATCCGGAATGTCACCGACATCGACGACAAGATCATCAGGAAGTCGGCCGAGCAGGGCCGTCCCTGGTGGTCCATCGGCTACGAGAACGAGCGCGCGTTCAACGACGGCTACGACGCCCTGGGCTGCCTCCCGCCCACGTACGAACCGCGCGCCACCGGCCACATCACCGAGATGGTCGAGATGATGCGCGGCCTCATCGAGCGCGGCCACGCCTACGAGGCCGACGGCAACGTCTACTTCGACGTGCGCTCGTACGAGGGATACCTCGAGCTCTCCAACCAGGACCTGGACGACCTGCGCCAGCCGTCCGGCGAAGGCGAGACGGGCAAGCGCGACCAGCGCGACTTCGCCATGTGGAAGTCGGTCAAGCCCGGAGAGCCCAGCTGGGAGACCCCCTGGGGCCGCGGCCGCCCCGGGTGGCACCTGGAGTGCTCCGCGATGGCGCACAAGTACCTCGGCAGCGCCTTCGACATCCACGGCGGCGGCATCGACCTGATCTTCCCGCACCACGAGAACGAGATCGCCCAGGCCAAGGCCTTCGGCGACGACTTCGCGAAGTACTGGGTGCACAACGGCTGGGTCACCCTGGCCGGCGAGAAGATGTCGAAGTCCCTCGGCAATTCCGTGCTGGTCAGCGAGATGGTCAAGCAGTGGCGCCCCATCGTCCTGCGTTACTACCTCGGGACCCCGCACTACCGCTCCATGATCGAGTACAGCGAGGAAGCACTGCGCGAGGCCGAGTCCGCGTTCGCGCGGATCGAGGGCTTCGTACAGCGCGTCGTCGAGAAGGCGGGCGGCGAGGTCGCCCCGGCAGCCGAGGTGCCGCCCGCGTTCGCCGAGGCGATGGACGACGATCTGGGCGTCCCGCAGGCGCTCGCGATCGTCCACACCACCGTCCGCCAGGGCAACTCCGCCCTCGCAGCCGACGACAAGGAAGCAGCGGTAGCCCGCCTCGCCGAGGTGCGCGCCATGCTCGGAGTCCTCGGCCTGGACCCCCTCGACCCGCACTGGGCGGGCGAGAGCGACCGCGGCGAGGACCTCCACGGAGTCGTCGACACCCTCGTGCGCCTCGTCCTGGACCAGCGGCAGGCGGCACGCGAGCGCAAGGACTGGCCCGCGGCCGACGCCATCCGCGATCAGCTCAACCAGTCCGGCCTCGTCATCGAGGACAGCCCGAGCGGCCCCAGGTGGACCCTCGGCCCGCGCTGAGCGGCACCCTTCGCACCATGCGTGAGCAGCACAAATGTGCCGCCCGGCCATCCGGGCGGCACACTTTCACTTGAGACACTTTTTCTGAAGCAACGAAACAGGTAGGTCATGGCCGGGAACAGCCAGCGCAGGAACCGCCGCACGTCCAACAAGAAGGGCATGCAGGTCGGCAGCGGTGGTCAGCGACGCCGGGGTCTCGAAGGCAAGGGACCCACGCCGCCCGCCGCCGACCGCAAGGGGCACAAGAAGAACCGGGTGGCGAACGCCCAGGCCAAGCAGGCCGCGGCCCGCCGTCCCGCCCCGCGCCGCGGTGGCGCCAAGGGCACGTCGGAGATGGTCGTCGGCCGCAACCCGGTCTTCGAGGCCCTGCGCGACGGCGTCCCCGCGACCACCCTCTACGTGCAGCAGTACATCGACAACGACGAGCGGGTCCGCGAGGCCATCCAGCTCGCCGGTGAGCGCGGCGGCATCCACCTCATGGAGGCCCCGCGCCCCGAGCTCGACCGGATGACGAACGGCCTGAACCACCAGGGCCTCGTCCTCCAGGTCCCGCCGTACGAGTACGCGCACCCCGAGGACCTCACCGCCGCCGCGTACGACAACAACGAGGAGCCGCTGATCGTCGCCCTCGACGGCGTCACCGACCCGCGCAACCTCGGCGCGATCGTCCGCTCGGTCAACGCGTTCGGCGGCCACGGCGTCGTCGTCCCCGAGCGCCGCGCGGCCGGTATGACCGCCGGTGCCTGGAAGTCCTCCGCGGGCACGGCCGCCCGTACCCCGGTCTCCCGGGTCACCAACCTGACCCGCGCCCTCGAGGGCTACCAGAAGGCCGGCATCACCGTCGTCGGCCTCGCCGCGGACGGCGAGCACACGGTCGAGGACCTCGAGGCCCTCGCGGGCCCCGTCGTCATCGTCATCGGCAGCGAGGGCAAGGGCCTCGGCCGCCTCGTCGGCGAGACCTGTGACTACCGGGTCCGGATCTCGATGCCGGGCGGCGCCGAGTCCCTGAACGCCGGAGTCGCCGCGGGCATCGTCCTGTACGAGGTCGCACGCCGCCGCGCGTGACCCGGTACGGGCGGTCCCAGGGGTCTGACGGCTCTCACGCCGTCAGGCCCGCCAGCCTCGCCCTCATCAGCACCGCGATCGTGAAGGCGTCCGTGATCCGCCCGTCGGCCACCATCGCCTCCGCCTCGGCGAACGGCACCGTGACGGAGCTGCGGATCCCCTCGGCCGTCTCCAGCGGCCCCAGCGCCTCGATCCGTGCCGCGAAGAGCGACACCCGGTCGGCCGTCACCCCCGTGTCGGGGTGAAGTTCACCCAGAGGAACGATCTCCAGGGCCACCGCACCGATCTCCTCCCGCAGTTCCTTCGCCGCGTTCGCCCCGGGCTCCATGCCCGCCGTGCCGAAACCGCGCGGCACCTCCCACTGCCAGGAACGCGTCGAGTGCCGGAAGTGCTCGACCAGCACCACCTGGCCGTCGAGGAACGGAAGCACCACACACCCCTGCTCCGGTGTGGGGCTGATCGAGCGGATGTACGTACCCGTGGAGCCGTCGGGGAAGCGCACCGGATCGCGCAGCAGCACGACGTACCGGTCCTCGTACAGCACCCCGCCCGCCGCCGAGACCGCTTCCGGCTCGGTGAGGATCTCGATACCGCCGGGCTGATTCGCGAACAGCCCCGGACGCTCCGCACGCAGCCGTTCGTACCGCTCGACACCCATCTGCCGTGCTCCCTCCGAGCCCGTCACGCCTCACACATGCGGCGACTGCTGATCCGCCTGGCCGCCCCGGGGCGCCGACCCGGTCTCCACGACCCGGCCCCCGTACGACTTGAGGATCTTCTCCCAGTCCCTTCTGACATTGCCCAGCTGAAGCGACGGCAATGTCAGCGAATGCCCGAGACCCTTGCGCGCGCCCCGGCCTCCCTGGTCGAAGAACTCCAGCCGGACACTCAGGGCGCCTGCGACGGCCGTCGCCATCTGGAGGGAGCCCGCGAGCAGCGACACCTCCTCCCCGGACGTCACCTGCAGGGCGATACCGGCGGACTCGAGGACGAGGGCCACCTTCATCTCGCGCTGGAAACCCTGACGGGTACCGCTCACCTCGCGCGCGGTCCGCAGCATCCCGCGGTGCAGCTTGGCGACATCGCCCGTACCTGCACGGAACTCCTCGGGGCTGGGCACCCGTCCGTCCCTGAAGCTGCCCAGGACGAACGAGTCCAGGGCGTTCACATAACCGTTCCACTCCTCCGTGGTGCGCAGCCGCGTGATGTCGGACAGCGACAGCGAACCGTAGGAGTTGGGGCCGTCCACGGCCCGGTGCAGGGCGTCGGCGAACAGATCGCGCAGCAGGAGACCGATCTGCTCCGGGTCGTCGTTCTGGCTGCGGACGTCGTCACGCAGCTCCTGCAACGCCGAGCGCGGCGGCGAACCCGGAGGCGTCAGAGCGGTGATGCCGCTCGCCTTCGGAACACCCAGTGTGTACAGGAGGTCGATGAGCTGCTTGGCGGGCACGATGTGATCGCCCTCCCGCAGCAGACCCTCGTGCACCTGTGTGCCCGGCCGGGTCAGGAACTCCCGGTACACGGCCTCACGCGTGATCGTCGAGTAGAGATCCTGCCGCGCGGCCCAGAGGAGGATGTCGGTGAGGATGCCCTCCTTCATGGCCCGCGCCTGGGCGAGGGATATGCCCAGGTTCTTCCTCAGCGGCTCCTCGCGGAGCCGCTGGAGCGTCAGCAGTTGGCTGGAGAAGAAGTGGTTGACCGTGTCCGTCGCCTCCCGGTTCGCCGCATCGTCCCAGTCGAAGCGGACCAGGTCCGGCTCCGCCTCGTCGGCGAGCAGCCGTCCCCAGGACCGGTGAGCCTGCGGATCGTGTGTCCAGGCGAACTCGGCAGCGGGGTCACGCTCGGAGTACAGGAAGGGCACGAGCGCCTTCCCGTTCAGCAGGCGGACGAAAGCCTGCCGTTCGGCCGGATCGGCATCAGGTGCGAAATTGGCCGAGACCGCCTCGTTGTTGATGAAGTACGCCCGATTGACCACCAGGGTGCCGCTGTTCACCAACGCGCGTCGCAACTCGGCGGCGGAAGCGTCCACATCGTCCGGGGAGCGGCCCGGCGCGGCGTTCGCCCGCTGCCGCGCCGCGGCGAGATCGCCGGGCAGCCACTGGTTGTCCAGGGCCTGGGCCATCACCGGATACCGCGTCAGGTCCTTGAAAGTAAGCTGCTGCCCGCCCATGACTCCCCAGTCGACTACGGATAACGCACATGATGGCCGGGCTGGTTGACGTACGGAAGGTGAACAAAAGTTCCTGGGTGGCGAGGAATGGCTGGATCTTGACGGGTCTCGGACACTTCGGCCGCGTCAAGGCAGTGTCCTAATCACACATCACTCGGTTAGATGAGTGTGGACACCAGAACGCCGCGGTTCGACGAACAGCCCGCCGCCCTGAGCATGACCAAGGTGGACAGCGACCCCGCGCAGGTCATCGTCAACCACGCCAGCTTCCGGGTGCAGCTCGCCCCGGGCCAGCGCACGCGCCTGCGCTCTTTGGCCACCGCACAGCCCCGGATCCCCGCCATGAGCGGCGCGGGCGGACGCAGGCGGGCCCCCGTCGTCTGGAGCGGCAGGTCGGAGCCGGGTGACCCAGGAGCGACCGGACTCCTGCAGGCCGTACGGAACTCCACCGCGGGCCACCTCGGTACCAGGTCCGGCGGCGGCACCGGAGCCGGCGAGGACGTGGGCTTCGGCACCCAGGTCATCCCGCGCCTCGACGAGACCCAGCCCAACCCCGTACTCATCGCACCCCAGCCCGGACCGGGCCGCACGGGGCCGCTGCTGCCCCCCATGCGCCAGGCCGTCGGCGCCTACGACCCCGTCGAAACGGGACCCCACGAGCCCCGCGACCCCTTCGACGACGAACCCGACGACACCGCCCAGGAACGTCGTCACGCCGCCGACAACGTCCGGCACGCGTACTACCCCGGCCGCCGCATGAACCTCGGCGTCGTCCTGCTCCCCCTGCGCGTCCTGCTCGGCTTCATCTCCATCTACGCCGGCATGGGCAAGCTCTGCGACCCCGTCTACTTCGAGGGCGGCGACCGGGGCTCCATGGTCAAGTGGCTGACCTCGCTGCAGCCCTGGGCCCTCGCCGAACCGCTGCGCGACTTCGCGCTCACCCACCCCGTCGGCGCCGGACTCTCCGTCGCCTTCCTCCAGGTCGTCGCCGGCGTCCTCACCGTCCTCGGCCTCTGGCAGCGCGTCGCCGCCACCTTCGGAGCCCTGCTCTCCGCAGCCCTCCTCGTGACGGTCAGCTGGCGCAGCGTCGCCGCGTACGACGCGCCCGACATCATCTTCCTGGCGGCCTGGAGTCCCCTCGTCATTGCCGGCGCCCCCGTCTACTCCCTCGACGGACGCCTCGCCGGGGAAGCCTGGCGCAAGCTCGGCCCCCGCTCCGACATCTGGGACCTCCGCCGCCGTGTCCTGCGCCGCGGCACCGTCGTCGCCACCGTCGTCGTCGGTATGACACTGCTCGTCGGCTCCATGCTCGGCGGAGCGGTCCGCTCCACCGAGGTCGTCACCGTTCCCGGCCCCGCCAACCCGTACAACCAGCTCCCCGGATCCCCGCTCCCCGAGGAGTCCACCGGCAAGCGCCAGCCCTCCGGTACCCCTGAGGGGCGGCGCCCCGAACCCTCCCCGTCCAGCCGGTCCAGCAGCCCGACGGCCGAGGAATCCACCCCGGGAGCGGACTCCGTCCGCGAGTCCGGCCAGGCCACCGGAGCGAACACCGGACAGCCCAGCCAGACCCAGGGCACCGGTCAGGAGCCGCCCGCCCGGGAGACGACCCCTGAGCAGCCCCCGGCCAGCAGCGCCGGCCCCTCCTCCGGCGGCTCCGGCTCCGGCTCCGGCTCCGGGTCCGGGTCCGGGTCCGGCGGTTCCACGGGCGGCGGCTCCGGCGGCGGCGGTTCCACGGGCGGCGGTGGTTCCACCGGAGGCGGAGGCGCCGGCCAGAACCCCATCGGCGGCCTGCTCGGCTGACACCCCCACCGCACACCGCGAGGGCGGCCACCGGAAACCGGTGGCCGCCCTCGCGCACGTCCGCGGTGCCGTCTAGCCGCCCGTGTGGGCGCCCAGCTCCTTCGCCGCCTCCGTCAGATCCTTCGCGGTGTCGATCGCCCGCCAGTACGCCCCGTGCGGCAACGGGAAGCCGGCCAGCAGCCGTTCACGGGCCAGCCGCGGGAACGTCGTCCGCTCGTGGTCGCCCCGGTCCGGCAGCAGGGACGTGAACGCGGGCGCGAACACGTACACGCCCGCATTGATCAGGTACGGCGACGGCGGCGACTCGATGAAGTCCGTGATGTGCCCGAACGCGTCCGTCTCCACCGCACCCCACGGAATCCGCGGACGGGCGAGCGCGAGCGTGGCGGTGGCATCCCGCTCGGCGTGGAACGCCGCCATCTCCCGCAACGAGAAACGCGTCCAGATGTCGCCGTTCGTCGCGTACCACGGCTCCGACGGGTCGGGCAGCCGTGTCGCGGCATGCTTGAGACCGCCGCCCCGGCCCAGAGGCTCGGTCTCGACGACGGTCGTGACACGCAGCGGAAGATCGGCCGAGTCCAGCCACTCCTGCAGCACATCGGCAAGATGGCCGCACGAGATCACGGCGTCGGTGACACCCTCGGCGGCCAGCCAGGAAAGCTGATGGCCGATGATCGGGGTCCCGGTCCCCGGGATCTCGACCATCGGCTTGGGGCGGTCATCGGTGTACGGGCGCAGCCGCGAGCCCTGGCCACCCGCCAGGATCACGGCCTGCGTCGGAAACGTTTGCATGCCAGGCACGATATGCCGTGCCCGCGCACACCCGGCTCAGCTGAACTGGGCGACGCCCGAAGCGAACGACGTGTCGCAGACCGGACGGGAGAAGCGGTGCGCACGCGTCGGTCCGTACTGGTCTACGGCCGCCTTGCCCAGCGCCTTCGCGATCGACATGCAGTGCGTGGCCAGCGACGGACGCGCCTCCACCGTGCGCTGGAGCTCGGTCAGTGCGACGCCCGGGTCCTCCTCCCGCAGTTCCCGGAGCAGCTTGTCCCGCAGGACATCCTGCGGCTCACGCGCCTTGGCGCGCTTGGACACGGTCTCGGAAGCGGCCGTCAGCAGCTGCGACTCGGTGTTGTGCGCCGACCACTGCACGCGGGTGACCGCGAGGGTCCCGGAGAGGACCATGACGACGGGCAGTACGAGAGCGAGGGTTCGGCCGATTCGGCGCGCGGTGTGGGTCACGCAGGCGAGCGTAGCGGTCAGTGATGACGTGGCGACATTTCGTCACTCCTGCGGGGGGTCGTTCGAGGTGGCCTTTCGAATCGCCGGTTGACGAACCGGGGTGAAATGACCGCTGTGCCACGATATTTGGGGCTGCCCGCGTCCGAAACCCCCAGGCGCGCAACGCCACGCAAACGGCCCCGCGACCCCCGAGCCGGAACTCGGGAGTGCGGGGCCGTCGTACGGTTCGGACGACGTCAGTCGGTGAGGCGCTCACCGGTCGAGGTCGCGAAGACGTGCAGCTCGTCCGGGCGCGGCACGACGTGCAGCTCCGTGCCCTTCTCCGGAACGGCACGGCCGCCGACACGGACGACCAGGTCCTTGTGCTGGCCACCGACCTGCGCGGCACCGTAGACGAAGCCGTCGGCGCCGAGTTCCTCGACCACGTTGACCGACACGGCCAGGCCGGCCGGCGCGTCGCCCGAAGCCTTGGTGAGGGTCTGCGCGGCGGCGCCGCCGTGCTCGAGGATGTCGAAGTGCTCGGGGCGGATGCCGACGGTGACGGTCGTGTCGCCGCGGTCCGCGGCGGCGGAGAGTGCCGCACGGGAGACCGGGACGACGCTGTTGCCGAACTTGACGCCGCCGTCCGTGATCGGGACCTCGACGAGGTTCATCGCCGGGGAGCCGATGAAGCCGGCCACGAAGAGGTTCGCCGGGCGGTCGTACATGTTGCGCGGCGAGTCGACCTGCTGGAGCAGACCGTCCTTGAGGACCGCGACACGGTCGCCCATGGTGAGGGCCTCGACCTGGTCGTGGGTCACGTACACCGTGGTGATGCCGAGGCGGCGCTGCAGCGAGGCGATCTGCGTACGGGTCGACACACGGAGCTTGGCGTCGAGGTTCGACAGCGGCTCGTCCATGAGGAAGACCTGGGGCTCACGCACGATCGCGCGGCCCATGGCCACACGCTGACGCTGACCACCGGAGAGCGCCTTCGGCTTGCGGTCCAGGTACTCGGTGAGGTCCAGCATCTTGGCGGCCTCTTCGACCTTCGCCCGGATCTCCGTCTTGTTGATCCCGGCGATCTTCAGCGCGAAGCCCATGTTGTCCGCGACGGACATGTGCGGGTAGAGCGCGTAGTTCTGGAACACCATGGCGATGTCCCGGTCCTTCGGGGGCAGGTGCGTGACATCACGGTCACCGATGCGGATCGCACCGCCGTTGACGTCCTCGAGACCCGCGAGCATGCGCAGGGAGGTCGACTTGCCACAACCGGAAGGACCGACGAGGACGAGGAACTCACCGTCTTCGATGTCGATCTCGAGCTGGTCCACGGCCGGCTTCGTGGAGCCGGGGTAGACGCGGGACGCCTTGTCGAACGTGACACTGGCCATGCTGAATCTTCTCCTCCACCGGCAGGAACGTGCCGGACGATCCGAGTAAGGGAGTGGTCTGGTCCACTTGAGTGAGCCTGGTGTGACGCTACCTGGCGTTTTCGGATCTGTCAGCAGTCCGAAGGTCCCGAATATGGAGCGGGTTCCGGTCCCGGCGTTGGTTACACTGCTTCCGCTGCCTCCTTAGCTCAGTCCGGCCAGAGCAACGCACTTGTAATGCGTAGGTCGTCGGTTCGAATCCGACAGGGGGCTCAACGAAAAGCCCAGCTCAGATGCGCTCTGAGCTGGGCTTTCTTCGTTTCGGCGGACGCGACGCCGACGCCGGTCGCGCGCTGCCCTGATGCCGGGGGTATCGGTTCTGGTCCCAGTCACCGGTTCCGGGGCGGGCATGAACGCGTCTCCCATACGACGCATCGCGTCCATCGAGAGCGTGGATCGCCCGCTCCTCGGCCCGGAGGTAGCCGTGGGCTTCCAGCAGCGCGAGAGCAGGTTCGATCTGGCCGACGGTCCGGAAGCGTCGGGAAGCCGCGACTGCGTCGCGTCGCTTGATGACGGCGATCGGGTCAACAGGCCGGCTACTGGGTGCCTGCTTCTGCCGCTATCGGTCTTCCCCGCCGTCTGCCAGTGGTACCGGTTCCGCTTCCGGATGAATCTCCGGTGAGCCGGGTGGATCACTTGTCTGCGGTGTACGGCGTCGGGCGGGCCGCGGCAGCCCAAGCCTGCCGCGGCCGGCTTCGGGTTGCTGGCACAGCACGGAATCCTTCGCACATCGGGAGGGGTGAAGATCTGGGCGCTCCGGGGCGGGGTCCACGCGGGAATTTCGGTCGGCGGGCTGGGCCTGAGCGTCTGGGCGCTGATGTCCGGTCGTTGAATGCCGGAGCCGGAAGAGCCCCCGGACGCGCAGGACGATGGGCAAGCGGCACGACAGAGGCTCCATCCGGGAACGGATGGAGCCTCTGATCCCGAGCATCTGGATCAGCCCAGGAGGCGTCCTGCGGCGGACTCCCGCGCGGACCGCGACTTACGGAGATCACGTGCGACAACCGCCTTCTGCAGCCAGCGGTCGGTTCCGTCGTAGCGTGCCGTGAACGCGCGACGACCGTGCACGGCAAGGTAGTTGTCGACGACCAGCAGGGTGCCCGCTTCCACCACCACGTCCTGCTGCACACGCTCCAGCTCTGTCACCAGCTCCTTGAGCGCCACTTCCGCTTCGGCGTCGCCGTCGACGCAGCGCATGAAGAACGGGTCGATGCGCAGGTACGGAGTGTCCCCGGCACCGAAGAGCACGGCGACGGGCTCGGGGTTGTCCCGCATCTCGCGCATCCGCAGCAGTCCGGGGTCATCGGGCCGCTGGACAGCGAGCTGACGCAGGTGCTCGTCGTCGGGCAGGATGTAGAACCGCGGTTCGGACAGCACCTGTCGCGTGTCCGCCGACAGTTCCACGTCCTGGACCGAAGCCAGCGTCGTCGGCACCCGGTCGTGGTTGCGGATGCCGAAGAGGGCCAGGTAGTCACAGCGGTAGGGATGAAAAGCGTCCTCGGTGTGCCATTCGAGGAGCACGTCACTGCCGTGTCCGTTCTGCTCGCCTTCTTCGCCGGCGATGGGCAGCACGTTCTGGATCATTCGTCCGGCCTGCAGTGTGGGCCAGCTGAACACTTCGCCGAGGCACTGGCCCATCAACGCGAGAAAGAGCTCTTCTCGGCGGGTACGTCCGGCGGCGGCGGCCTCGGCCCAGTTACAGGGTGTCGGGCCGACAGCGTCGTCGTCGACGCCGAAGCCGCGCAGCAGGAAGCCGGCAGCTGCGTCATTGCGTCGGAATTCCTCCAAGAACCGACGAAGTCCGATCGGTACCTTCGACACCAGCTCCCAGGCGTTGTCATAGAACGTCTGCTCGCCGGGATCGTACTGTGCCACATTCGGGTCGGCGAGCAACTGCTCGAGGGACGATATTTCTTCGGCGGAGAGGTCGTAGTTCAGAATGCCGCGGTACTGACTCATGGGCGCCTCGCTTCTGGTGTCGAATGTTTGCTGTCAGCCTTTTGAAGGCCGGCGTGCAGGAGGCGATCCTGCTGTTCTTACGCTGTGCTGCCCTCAGGGACCCACCATGGAATGTGATCACCGAGAGAGTCGATCGGCATGACGGCCTTGAACATGTCGTTCTCCACATTGGCCAGTCGCGCATCGTACGGTTTGCCGACCGCGGCAAAAGCGCGATTGATCCCCGTACGTTGCCGATCGATAAATTTGGCATGCCGATCGAAAGTGCTGGCGGGTTGCAGCAGAAAGTAGGTCCGTTGATCGCCGTAGGTGTACCGCGGTGATGTCTCCGGGTAGCAGGGGGCGAACGAGACCAGGAAGAACAGTTCACCTTCGATCATCGCGTACCAGCGTTCATCAGGCCGCGGATCATCGGGAATATATACGCTTGAGAACATCTGGGTGAGCGTGGTGTAGAAGCGTCGAGTGAGATCCACCAGCGCGTCCAGCGTGATACCGAGCGTCGACTCCTCGAAGGTGATGATCATGCCGTCGCGTGAGCGCTCGGCGGCCGTGCGGAAGAAGTCCGAGATGATGTCACGGTGCCGCGCCAGCTCATTCTCGACGTCATCGGTCCGAATGGTGATCCCCGGCCCCATCTTCGATGGCTTGGCGAAGGGGCAGTACGTCTTCTGGGTGATCTCCGCGAAGCTCATTTCTCATTCCCCACCTTCACTGATTCCGCGCCCACCTGCACCGGTTCGCGATCGGCTGCCGTGACCCGGCAGCCGATGACGTAGAACCACCAGCTGGCGATCACGACGCCGATCAGGACGTAGAACATTGCGGCTGGCACGAAATGCTGGAGCAGAAAACCGCAGAGTATCGGCCCCAGAGCTATGCCGATATGGATGAGATTCTGTGCGCCGAAATAGCTGCCGCGCAGGTTGTCGGGAGCGATGGAGTCGATGAATGTGAACTCCGCGGGCACCAGAACGACCTCGCCAAGGCTGAAGATCACCACAGCGATGACGATGATGGCCGCATTCGTGGACAGCGACATCGCGACCAACCCGACAACGAAGGCGCCGATCCCGACGGTCAGCCACTTCAGGAGATTGTCCTGCCTCAGGCGGCTGCCGAGGGCGTACTGGGCGCCGATGACCGTAATGGCGTTGGCGGCGGAAATGTAGGCGACCAGCTTGTAGGCGGTGTCGCGGTCCTCCACCAGGATGAGGTACTGCGACATGAAGGTCAGGAGCGGTCCGTACACCACGATGCTGAGAATTCCGCCGATGGTGAAGTAAGTCAGCCGCCGGTCCGCCCCCATCACCTTCAGCACTTGACGGAACGTGGGAGTCTCTTCCTCGTCCTGCTTGTCTGCGCTCTGCTCTTCTGTGCTCTGCTCTGCTGCCCCAGCCGGTGCCGTCGTACCACTGCCGGCGGGCACGAACCGGTGGCGGAAAATTATCAGAGGCAGCAAGGAGGCGCCAATGACGGTGACGCTGAGAATGAACGGCCCACCGGGTCCGGCCGCGAGCGCGGCAATGCCCAGGAAGGGACCTACTGCTGCACCTATGTTCTGCAACGAATAGCGTAGAGAAAACACCTTGACGCGGTTCTCGGATGGCACCAGTTCGGAGAGCAGGGCACTGCCGGCGACGCCCATCGACCAGGAGGCGACGTTGGCCATCAACAGGATGGCCGTCACGGTGACCGGATCGTGGAACACCGTCAGGCTGAGATAGAGCAGTATGAGCGCGACGTCGAGCACGATGACCAGGTCGACTTTCCTGAACCGGTCCGCGAGATAGCCACCGTAAACGCCCGTCAGCGTGCCGACCAGTACGCTCCCACCGATCACATAGCCGATGGTGGCACCGTCCATGCCCACCGTGTCGTACAGGTAGATGGGCATGTAGGCCAGGATCGCGAAGGAGCTCAGGCTTCGCGCGGCAGCGGAGGCCAGCAGGACCTTCATCGCGAACGGGAGTCCACGAACCATCGTCAGGAAATTCTTCATCCGTGTTCCCCTGCCGCGATCGTTTCGAGCGTACCGATGATGGATTCCTTGATCTCGTTGATCTGGTCGTCGTCGAACACATGAGGGTGGTATCCGACGGTGAATCGGATGTGTCGGCCCGGAGTTACCGTGATGCCGAGCGGGTAATGCGGAAGCCCCTCCGCACCGTCTACCAGTTCACGCACCTGCAGTCCGGCGGTCTCGCTCTCCTCGAGGGAATCTGCGGGGTAGCTCTGGAACACGTAACAGGCGTCGAACAGTTCGCCTGCCCCGAACAGTCGCTGGATTTCGGTGAGTTCGAGGGAGCGGTGCGGGAGTATGTCCAGCTGCGATTCCTGCACCCGAGCCATGGTTGTGCCGATGGATTCGCCCGACTGGATACGCACGCGCAGCGGCACGGTGTTGAGCAGCAGCCCGACCATGGACTCGACGCCGTCGAGTTCAGCCGGCCGTTCGGAGACGGTGTTGCCGAACAGCACGTCGTCGCGCCCGGTGAGACGGCCGAGCGCGATGCCCCACGCCGTTTGGAGGGCCGTGTTGAGAGTGATCCCGGCCTGTGCGCACCGGTGCTGCAGTGAACCGGTCAGCTCCGGTGTCAGCGTGACACCCATGGTGCGCAGCGAGACGTCCGGCGTCGGCTTGGCGGCATGGACCCTGGTCGGGCCATCGACGTCCGTCAGATAGCTTCGCCATGCCGACACCGCGGCATCACGGTCGCACGACGCGAGCCACGCCAGGTAGTCACGGAAGGGCGGCGCCGCCGGCAGCCGCTCGCCGCGGTACAGGGCGAACAGCTCCTGCCACACCAGCGAGTTCGACCAGCCGTCGAGCAGGATGTGGTGGTCTCCGACGAGCAGCCGATGCCGTTCCGTTCCAAGGCGCAGCAGGGTGAAGCGCATCAGCACGGGCGTCGACAGGTCGAACCGCCGGCCCCGGTCCGCAGCGAGGATCTCCGCCTCCCGGCGCTCCTGCTCCGCTGGTGCGAGCCGGGACAGATCGTGCACCGTCCACGGCACCTCCACCTGTTCCTGCACCACCTGCACCGGGGTCTGAACGCCTCTGTGGGTGAAGCCGGCGCGCAGGTTGGGGTGTCTCATCAGGAGTGCGTGCGCTGCCTTTCGCAGCCGCTCGGTGTCCAGCGGCCCGTCCAGGTCGAACAGGCTCTGCCTCTGATACGGATCGGGGCCGCGGTGGTCGGCGGCGGTGTACAGCAGGAAGCCCTGCTGGAGCGGGGTGAGCGGCAGGATGTCGCAGAGGCCGGGGTAGTCGGTCTCCAACTGGTTGATGGTCGACTGCTTGACATCGACCAGAGCGACGTCCGAGGGAGTCAGCCCACCGAGCTCCGGATGTTTCGCGAGGTCTGCCAGCGCGACCAGGAAGGTCTCCCACCGGTCAGCGAGCGCCCCCACGGCGGCTTCGGTGAACCGTGTGGCGTCCCAGGACCAGATGGTCTCCAGATCCATGCCGTCGTCGGCCGGCCGGACATCGATGCTGAGAGCGGGTTCCGTAGCGTCGTCCTCGAAGCGCACGTTGCTGTTGGCACGGGCCGTACCGGCGGGCATCACCCGCAGGCGCACGTGTGAAGCCCCGTACGAGGACAGTCGCTGCGCGGCCGCGGGGTCGGCGAGCAGCGCGGAGTAGTTTCGGCCGGCTTCCGGTACGGCGCGTACCTGCTCCTTGACCCGCTTCAGCACACGGGCCAGCTCCTGCGGTTCGGCCAGAGTCTTGTCCGGGTCCGGGGTGCCCGGATTGAGACGCACCGGGTGCGCGGTCGGCGAGCCCGCCGTGGCCAGGTCGAGTCGCAGCCAGGCTCCGGCCCCTGGCAGCTGCGTACGGCGCCACTCGATGAGCACCGGAGCGAGCGCGGCCACCGCGATGTGTTCGGGGCCGCAGCGGTACAGGCGCGGCAGGCCGGTCAGCAGCCGTTCGGCGTCCTTGCCGAGGACGCGCCGGGTGATGCGCCCCCGATCCACGGCGGGTGAGGCGTCGGACACCGGGTAGGCCGGATCGGGAGTCCGCAGGATCTTCTCCCAGGCGTCGACGTCCACGACCGCGCCGTCGTCCGTCGGGTGCGCCTCGGCGTGCCGAGCGGCCCGGGCCACCAGAGCCTCGACCGTCTGCTCGTGGAACACATCGCGCGGGGTGATCCGGAAGCCCTCTGCGCGTGCCCTGCTGACGAGTTGGATGGACCGGATGCTGTCGCCGCCGAGGTCGAAGAAGCGGTCATTCGCGCCGACCGCCGCCAGGCCGAGCACGTCGGCGAAGAGTGCCGCCATCGTTGCTTCCTGCGGCGTGGCCGGCGGTCGTCCCGCCCGGGAGCCGAACTCGGGTGCGGGCAACTGCCGGGTGTCCAGCTTGCCGTTGGGCGTCAACGGCAACGCGTCCAGTACGACGACGGCGGCGGGCACCATGTGGTCCGGCAGCCGTCGTGCCGCGTGGCGGCGCAGTTCGGTGGCGAGGTTGCGACCGCGATCGGAGGCCTGGGGGTCGTTGGCAAGCTGCCACAGCGGACGCTCGTCCTCGTCCGAGGCCAGGAACACGTCGGTCAGCCCTTGCCCCGCGGCCCGCCCGGCAGCGAGGAACACCACGTCGAACCGGTCGCCTTCCTCGGTGTCGGTCCACGTCGGGTGCACGGTGTAGCCGAGCCTGGCGCCGATCTCGCACAAGGTCTCGGGGTCGACCCCGGACCGTACGTCGGTGGCCTCGGACAGGCTGCGTACGAGAGCGCCGGTCCCGGAAGCCACCCGCTGCGCGGTCGCCACCTGTGCCGTCACCCGGCCGTTGGGAACACCGGTGACACGCAGGGCCTGCGGCCGGGCCGTACCCAGGTGGGTGTCGACGTCCTCGGCGCTGCTCCACTCGCGCGCGGGCACGTCGGCGAGGGACACCAGGTCCGCTCCCCGCTTGTGCAGGACCACGTCGTAGCGGAAGTCCGTCAACTCGTTGTGGAAGGAACCCCGCTTGAGCTGTACGTCCACACCGACGACGTCCGGGACCAGATCGCCGATCCGGGTGAAGAAGGCCGGATCGAGCAGCAACTCGCTCTCCAGCTCCTGCTGGTGGGCGACGATGTCCCGCACCGTGGCCAGAGACTCGTCGGCGTGCGCGCCGTCGTGCAGGGCGATGGCCGTGACGAAGGCCCGCAGCAGCCGCAGATTGCGGATGTCACCCAGCACGATCCGCCCGCCGGGAGCGAGCATCTCCATGGTCCGGCGCACGACGTCGATCAAGTAGTCGACGCTGGGGAAGTACTGCGCCACCGAGTTGATCACCACGGTGTCGAAGCAGGCGGGCGCCAGCGCACCGACCTCGTGGGCGGCCATGGTGTGCAGTTCGACCCGGTCGTGCAGGTCGCTGCCCTCGATCGCCCTGCCGAGGTTCTGGATCAGAGCGTTGGAGAAGTCCACACCGGTGTACGCGGTGCAGTGCGGTGCGACCGGCCGCAGAATCAGACCGGAACCGACCCCGACCTCCAGCACCCTGGCCGGCCGCAGGTCGAGAATGCGCCGGACCGTGGCCGCCTGCCACTCGGTCATGTGCTCCAGTGGCAGCGGCTCGTTGTCATAGCTGGAGTTCCAGCCGGTGAAATCCTGCTCGGTGCCGAGGTCGCGCTGCTCGCTGTATCCCTGCTCGTGGATCTGGTGCCACTTGTCGACGTGCTCGATGTCGTGGGCCCCGCCGTGCGCCCGGGGGACCACATAGCCGACGAGCTGCTGATGGCCGGGGGTGTCCTCGCGGACGACGACGGCGGACTGCGCCACCTCCTGGTGGTCCTTCAACACCGCGTCGATCTCGCCGAGTTCGATGCGCATCCCGCGGATCTTGACCTGGTCGTCGGCGCGGCCGACGAAGTCCACCACACCGGCCGCACCGTTCGCGCGCCAGCGCGCCAGGTCTCCGGTGCGGTACATACGGCTGCCGGGGGCACCGAACGGACAGGCCACGAACCGCTCGGCGGTCAGGGCCGGCCTGCCGAGATAGCCGCGAGCCAGACCGTCACCGCTGATATACAGCTCGCCGGTGACACCGGGCGGCAGCGGGCGCAGCGCGGCGTCGAGGATGTACACCTTGGTGTTGCTCAGCGGACGGCCCACCGGCACCGACGCCTCCTCGAAGCCGTCCGGGCCGCTGCCGCACTCCCAGTACAGGGTGTCGACGGTGGCTTCGGTCGGCCCGTACGCGTTGATCATCCGGCGGCCCGGCGCCCAGGCGGCGGCCAGTGCGGGCAGGCAGGCCTCACCGGCGACCATCACGTTGCCGCAGTCCGCGAGTGCGTCCTGGGCCATCCCGCTGAGAATGGTGGGCGAGAAGGTGATGTGCGTCGGCCGGTACCGGGCCGTCACTTCACGCTGCCGGTCGGCGGAGAGCAGCTCGTCGGGCGAGGTGAGCACGACGGTCGCGCCGGCGAGCAGGGTGCAGCACAGCTCGCAGAACGTCGGGTCGAAGTTGATCGAGGAGAACTGCAGGAACCGCGAGCCCTGCCCGAGCCGGAACCGCTCGATGTAGCTGTGGGCGAGGTTGGGAATGCCCCGGTGCGTGACGGCGACGCCCTTGGGGCGCCCGGTGGAGCCGGAGGTGTAGATGACGTACGCCAGGTCGTCCGGGCGCAGCGGCGCGCGGCGGTCCGCATCCGTCGGTGCGTCGGAGCGGTACTGCGCCAACCCGCCTGCCGTGTACGGGTCGTCGAACTCCAGGCGTGGCAGCTGTCGCGCCTCGCCGGTCAGCTTCGCGACGACGTCGCTCGTGGTCAGGAGCATGAGGGGAGCACTGTCCGCGATCATGAAAGTAAGGCGGTCCGGCGGATAGTCCGGGTCGAGCGGCAGATACACACCGCCGGCCTTGAGGATTCCGAGCAGCGCGCACAGCAGCTCGGGACTGCGCCGCATCGCGAGTCCGACCACGTCGTCACGGCCGACGCCACGGGAGATCAGCCAGTGAGCGATCCGGTTCGACCGACGGTCCAGTTCGGCGAAGGTCAGCTCCGTGTCCTCGTGGATGAGCGCGACGGCGTCAGGGGTACGGGCCACCTGATCGGCCAGCAGCTGCGGGTAGGTCGCACCGGACAGTTCCAGGCCGGTGTCGTTCCACTCCTGCACAATCGTGCGCCGCTCGGCTGCGCCGAGGACGTCGATGGACGCCAGCGGACGCGCCGGGTCGTCGGCCACCGACCGCAGCACCCGCAGCAGCCGTTCGATCAGGGTCTCGGCCGTGGACCGGTCGAACAGATCGGTCGCGTACTCGATCTCACCGCCGAGCCCGTCCGGCTGACCGCCCGCGGTGAACCGCTCGGTCAGCTCAAAGGTCAGGTCGAACTTCGAGGTCCGGGTCGGCACCACCTCGAGCTCTGCCGCCAGCTCGCCAAGGCGCCACTGCGGGGCCGCATTGTTCTGCAGCACCAGCATGACCTGGAACAGCGGGTGGTGGCTGGTGCCGCGGGCCGGGTTCAGCACCTCGACGAGGTACTCGAACGGCAGGTCCTGATTCTCGTACGCGGCCAGGTTGGCGGTCCTGACCCGGGCCAGCAGGTCGGTGAAGGTCGGTTCGCCCGAAGTATCGGTGCGCAACACCAGGGTGTTGACGAAGAAGCCGACGTTGTCATCGACGGCACGGTCGGCGCGTCCGGCAAGGACGCTGCCCAGCGGTATGTCGGTGCCGGCGCCCAGCTTGGTCAACAACGTCGCCGTGGCCGCCTGGAGCACCATGAACAAGCTGACGCCCTGTTGCTTGGCCAGCTTCATCAACCGGTCCGCGAGCGAGGCCGGCACCTCGAAGGGCACCACGTCGCCCCGGTAGGTCGCCGTGACGGGGCGCGGACGGTCGACGGGCAGCTCCAACAGCTCGGGCGCACCGTCGAGGTGCTCGCGCCAGTAGGCGAGCTGCCGCGCCATGAGGCTGTCCGCGTCGTCGGTCGAACCGAGGAGTTCGCGCTGCCACAGCGTGTAGTCGGCGTACTGGACCTCCAGCGGCGGCGTCGTGGGAGCCGTGGCCGCACGGTGGGCGGTGTACGCGTCGCACAGGTCGCGCACCAGCGGGACCAGGGACCAGCCGTCGCTGGCGATGTGGTGGATGCACAACAGCAGCACGTGCTCGTGTCCGCCGGTGCGGAACAGGTCGACGCGCACCGGAATGTCGGTGGTGAGGTCGAAGAGGTGTTCCACCGCGATATCGACGGCGGCGGGCAGTTCCTGGTCCGTGACCTCGTGCACGGAGATGTTGGCAGCGGCGGCCACGGCGGCGTCGGAGCCGGCCACCACCACCTGCTCGGCTCCGAAGGGCCCGTCCATGAATCGGGTGCGCAGGCTCTCGTGCCGCTGCAGGAGGTGGACGACGGCCGCGCGCAACGCCGCCATGTCGAGCTCCCCGGTCAGCCGTACGGCGACGGGCATGTTGTAGGTGGAGCTGGGACCTTCCATCCGGTGGAGGAAGTACAGACGTTGCTGGGCGTACGACAGCGGTAGCGTGGCGCCGCGGTCCATCGGGCGCAGGGCGGGGCGGGCCTGATCGGCCTCGGTGAGCCGCAGTGCGAGGGCGGCCGGGGTGGGCTCGTCGAAGACGGCCCGGATGGGTATCTCGACGCCGAGTTCGCTGCGAACGCGGGCGACGAGGCGGTTGGCGGCGAGCGAGTTGCCGCCGCGGTCGAAGAAGCTGTCGTCGGCACCGACGTCGCTGAGCCCCAGCACCTCACCGAACAGCTCGGCCAGCACCCGCTCCTGCGGGGTAACCGGATCCCGGCCCGTTCCGGTACCGGAGCGGGCCGCCGACGGCAGCGCCTTGCGGTCGATCTTGCCCGCCGGAGTCAGGGGGAAGCGGTCGAGAACCCCGATGCCGGACGGCACCATGTGCGCCGGGAGCCAGGCGCCGAGGGCGTGGCGCAGCTCGTCGGACGTGGGGCTGTGGCCGCCTGTCGGTACGACGTACCCGGTCAGCTGGGCCACGCCCGAGACGTCCTCACGCATGATCACACGCGCCTGGGCCACCTGGGGAAGCCGACGCAGTGCTGCTTCGATCTCGCCGAGTTCGACGCGGTAGCCGCGGATCTTCACCTGCTCGTCGACCCGGCCGACGAAGTCCAGCCGGCCGTCGACGCGTTGCCGCACCAGGTCTCCGGTGCGGTACATACGGCTTCCGGGGGCACCGAACGGGCAGGCCACGAACCGCTCGGCGGTGAGCGCGCCGCGCCCGCGGTAACCGCGGGCCAGGCCGTCCCCGGAGAGGTAGAGCTCGCCCGTCCCGCCCTGCGCCACCGGTGCCAGACAATCGTCCAGGACGTGGACTCCGGTGTTCCACAGCGGGCGTCCGATGGTGACGGGCTCCCCGGCGACCACCGGTGCCAGGAGCGACCAGATGGTGGTCTCGGTGGGGCCGTAGAGGTTCCACACCGAGGCCGTGCCTGCGGCGAGGAAGTCGGCGAGATCCTGCGGCAGTGCCTCGCCGCCGCACAACAGGCGTGCCGTTCCGAGAAGTTCGTCCGGGCTCCAACCGGCCTCCCGCAGCAGCTGCCACAGCGCCGGAGTTCCCTGCACCAGCGTCGGCCCGGCCGTGGCCAGGTACCGGCGCAGCGCCACGCCGTCCACGGTGGTCTCCCGCGGCACCAGATGCACCACGGCACCGTTCACCAGCGGCAGGTACAGCTCGAGCCCGGCGATGTCGAAGGAGATCGAGGTGGTGGAGAGGACAACGTCACCTGAGTGCACCTGGAACCGGTCGGTCAGGCAGTCCAGGAAGTTCGCAAGCGAACGGTGTGTGACAACGACGCCTTTGGGGCGCCCCGTCGAGCCCGAGGTGTAAATGGTGTAGGCGCCGCGGTCCGGATCGAAGTCCGGACCGACCGTGCCGGCCGGAGCTGAGTCGCGCTGGTCCTCCTGCTGGTCCTCCTGCTGGTCCAGGTACAGCACCGCGCCCGTGTCGACCCCGGTCAGGCCGTCGAATCCGGCCTCTGCCTCCCGGGTGGTGATCAGCGCCCGGGGTGCGGCGTCGGCCACCATGTAGGCGAGCCGGTCCGGCGGGTAGTGGGGGTCCAGCGGCAGGTACATCGCCCCGGCCTTGAGGGTGCCGAGGAGCGCGGCGACCAGATCGGGAGAGGTGGGCAGGAGGATCCCGACGGTGTCCTCCGCCTTGATGCCCTGGTCGGTCAGCCGACGCGCCACCCTGGTGGCCCGGTCGTCGAGTTCGCCGTACGTCACGACGGTGTCCCCGGCGATCAGTGCCGGTGCCTGGGGGGCACGGGCGACCTGTTCCGCGAACCGGCCGATGAGACCGGTCGCCGGTCCTGCTCCCTGGACGAGGGTGGCGAAGCGTTCAAGTTGTTCGGTCATGAAGCCAGTTCTCCCGCCGCGGCACCCGAGCGCACGGGGCCCAGGTCTGTCCAGTTCTTCTCGATGTGCTCGGCGCAGGCCGTCCGCGGTCCGGGGCCGAAGGCGGTGTGCCATCCGGCGGGTACATCGACGGACCCCGGCCACAGGGAGTACTGACCGGCGGTGTTGCGCAGCACGAGGTACACGCCGGTGGCGTCCTCGAACGGGTTAGTGGCTGTGCTGTCCATGCTGATCAGTTCTCGCCCAGGTAGTTGATGGTGCGGGCCACGAGATACGAGGCCT
Source organism: Streptomyces sp. NBC_00887 (assembly GCF_045207585.1). Classification (NCBI taxonomy): domain Bacteria; kingdom Bacillati; phylum Actinomycetota; class Actinomycetes; order Kitasatosporales; family Streptomycetaceae; genus Streptomyces; species Streptomyces sp. NBC_00887. Next base: position 5,489,777 of record NZ_CP108788.1, on the reverse strand, counting down.
CTTCGATGCAGAGCCGCTGGCCGTAGAACGTGGAATCCAGCACTTCCGCGGTCAGCTCGCCCTTGATGACCGAACTCCAGTTCTCGAGCGTGTAGTTGTCCTGCGCGAGCAGCAGGAGCAGATCGACGTCGGCGGGCTCGGGGCGGTACGACTCCCACGCCCGCGCGGTGCTGACGAAGGAGGTGTAGAGGCGGCGGCAGAATGCCTCGGCCCGCTCGTCGAAGCCCAGGCCCGCGCCGAACATGGCGGCGGCCGAGTTGCGCAACGCCAGCTCGAGGTCCGCGTCCTGCGGGCTCATCGCCGGAAACTGTTCCGTAGTGCCCGACATGCGCAGGACGCCCTCGTAGAAGTCCACGATCAGCTCGTCCTCGGACATCACACCGGTGGGGTTCCGTTCGATGTAGCCGTCGACCACGATCGTCCGGCCGATGGTGAGCCCGCGATCGGCGGCGATGCGGTTGAGTTCCAGGCAGAGCGCGCCGCCTGCGCAGGAGCCGAAGAGATGGAACTCGTCCTCACCGAATTCGTCCTGCAGCGCGTCCGCGTAGAGCCCGGCAAGCCCCTGGATGTCGTCCGGCACGCTCCCGGCGCCCTCGACCAGCAAGGGGGACTGCAGCCCGTAGCAGGCCCGGTCCGTGCCCAGCTCCCGGATGAGCCGGCCGTAGCCGTCGACCATGCCGTGCCCGGCGTGGACGAAGACGATCGGAGTGCGCGAACCCTGGTTGCTCATCCGGATCAGCGCGGTCTCGGTGTTGGCGGCCTGCGGCTGCGCCTTCTCCGCGCTCAGTTCGGCGATGGTCTGGAACCGCATCAGGTCGCCCAGGTTGAGCCGCCAGCCGAGGCGCTGATTGATCTGCTCGATGGTGACAAGGGCCGTCAGCGAATCGCCGCCGGCTTGGAAGAAGTTGTCGTGCACGGTCACGTCGTGCGTGAGCGTCGTGCTCCAGATGTCCAGGAGGATCTGGCGCACCAAGCTCGGCACCGCCGGTTCGGCCGACGGGATGACAGCCGTCTGGGCTGCGTTCATGTGCTTCGTCCTTTTCGGGAATCTCACGGGCGATCGACTGGGAGCTGTCCGGCGGATCAGGCCGTGGGCCTGATCGGCCCGGGCTCAGTCCAGCCCCTAGGCCAGAACGGGCCCTGGGCCGATCCGGTGCGACAGACTGGGCCGCCCGTCCAGATGGGCGTAGACCCGGTGCAGCCAGCGGTCGTTGCCGTCGTAGCGGGGTGTGAACTCGGTACGGCCGTGCACGACGAGGCGGTTGTCCAGGAACGCCATGTCGCCCGGCCGCAGCACCAGTTCCGACGCCACCTCGGCCAGGGCGGCGCCGAGCCTGCGCAGCGCTGCGCCGGCCTCGTCGTCAAGTGCCCTGGTCGCGTTGAAGTCGACCTGGATGTCCGGGTCGTCGAACGAGCCGTTCAGGACGCCGTGCGCGGTGGTCGCGCCGCCCGCATGGAACGACGGCGGCGCCTCGGTGACGAAGCGGGGCTGGCACAGGATCGCCACGTCGCTGTCGTCGAGCAGCACCCGCGCCCGCCTTATGGAGGAGAACAGGGTGCCCGCGGTGCCCTCGTGATCGCTGCGCAGGCATAGCAGCCCGATGAGGTCCGGCCGGTGCGGGTGGAAGGCGTTCTCGTTGTGCAGTTCGAGCTCGACGGAACCGCCGTTGCTCTGCGATGCCGCCAGTGCCGGGACCGGCACGACGTTGTGCACCAGCGCGCCGTGCTTCTCGTTGCGGAAGGCGAACACATCGCCGAGCTGCTGGCCGAGAAGCATCGCCGTCGAAGCGGGGACCGTGGCTCTGCGCTCCACCGAGTCCGGCAGCGACGGAGTGTCGGGCAACGTCTCCACGTCGACGGGGAGGTTCCCGACCAGCAGGGTTCCGCCGGGGCCGGGCGCGGAGCGGAAGTCGCGCAGGGCTTCGAGCAGCCGGACCGGCAGCCGGCAGCTGTGCCGCCGCGCTTGCGCCAGCCAGCGGGGATCGTCGACCTGCCCGGCGGCCGGAGACCGGTGCAGTTCCTCCGCCAGGGAGCGCACCTCGGTGCGCTCCCGGTCGGTCAGCGTCACGCTCGGTTGGTCGATGTCCTGGGGGGCTCGATGGCTCAACACGTGAATGGGCATGTCTGGTCCTTTGAGCGTCTACGCAGCCTTGATGCTGAATGTCACGCCGCGTTCGTGTGCGTGGTGTCTGGCAGTCACGAGCCGCATCGGCCGTCTACGTGCTGATCGCGGCGGTCATCTCGCGCTCGACGAGGTCGCGCAGTTCTTGGGGGAAGCGAAGGAATTCCCAGTGATCGCCCTCAAGAACGTGGTGCGTGGTCGAGGCGCACTCGTCCCATCCGGGCCATACCTCGGCCTGGGGGACGACAGCGTCCTCGGTCCAGCCGATCACCGAGACGGGGATGTTCCGGCTGGGCAGTGCCTCGGCCCGGTAGCCGCGCTGCAGCCGCACATCGGCAAGCAGGGTCTGCGCGGCCATCTCTAGGTATTCTGGCGGCAGTTGGTAGCCCAGGGCTGTGCACCGCTCCTCGATCTCGGCGACCATGTCGACCTCGTCGAGGTCGACGAAGTTCAGCTTGCCGTAGAGCCCCTTGTGCGGAGCGCCCCACCCGGAGGCGAACAGCCGCTGGGGAGTCGGCAGGCCCTGCTTCTCCAGATGGGCCGCGATCTGCAGCAGGAACGGCACCGCACCGCAGTGCCCGATCAGCGCGTATGGCCGGTCCAGCTGGTCGCGGATCTCCGCCACCAGACCCTCCGCGAACTCCTGGTGGCTGCTGACGTGGGCTTCGCCGAACCGGTTCTCGCGGCCCGGCGGCTGCACGGCGCAGAACCGGCCCGCCCCGAGCTCTCGCGGCCACGCCTTGAACGAGGCGGCTCCGGTGCCCGCGTACGGCACGCCGAAGACCAGGTAGTCGCCGTCGGCCGGAATGGGCTGCAGGGTCCAGACAGTCATACCGCGGTCACCTCGACGGGAACGCTCTTGTACTCGAGCATGAAGTTCGACCGGAGCCGGACTGCCGGGCCGGCCGGGACCAGCCGGCCGGGCCGCTCGCGCAGTCCCTGGAGCAAGGCGGCGAGCGCGGTGCGGCCCATTGCGGCACCGATGCAGTGATGCGGTCCGCTGGCGAAGCCGACATGGCGGTTGGGGGTGCGGCCGAGGTCGAACCGGTTCGGGTCGGAGAACTGGTCCTCGTCGCGGTTGGCGGACGCCGTCCACAGCGTGACCGAGTCGCCCTCGGCCAGCTGCACGCCGCGCACCACGACGGGCTTGGTGACCTGCCGCTGCACGTACGAGGCGGTGGACGTCCAGCGGACGAACTCCTCGAGACCGGTGCCGACCAGCTTATGGTCCGCCCGCAGCCCTTCCCACTGCGCCGGGTCGTCCATCAGCGCGAGCAGACCGCCACTGGCGCTGTGCTGGGTCGTCTCGTTGCCGCCGATGGCCAGGTTCATGAGGTTGAACAGAAGCGTGTCCTCGTCGAGTTCACGCTCGCCCGGCTCGGGCCGGAGCAGGATGCTCACCGCGTCGTCGCCCGGTTCGGCCCGGCGCTCGGCGATCAGGTCCAGGAAGAAGTCGAAGACGTCCGCCTGGGCGGTCGCGAGCCGCAGCCCTTCGTGCGCGATGCCGAGGGTGTGGTCCTCGTCCCGGTACCCGATCATGGTCTGGGTGAGGCGCAGCAGGTGCAGCGCGTCGGCGTGTCCGATGTTCAGCTGGGCCATCAGACCACCGGCCGGCAGCTCGCGGGCCACGTCGGTGGCGAAGTCGCCGCCGCCGTCGGCCCACATCTTGTCCAGCACGACGGCGACCCGCTCGCGGACGGTCTCCGTCACCCGCTCGATCATCTTCGCGGAGAACACCCGGTGCATCCGGCGGCGCAGCTGCCGGTGGCGCTGTGCGTCGGAGGTGACGAGCATGCGCCCGGAGGCGGTGTCGACCTCGTTGCGGAACGACCCGCCGATGACGGTTCCGTGCTCCGAGCTGAACGTCTCGGTGTCCCGGAAGGCCATCAGCACGTCGTCGAACTTGGTCAGGGCCCAGAACCCGCCCTCGGGCGTGGGGTTCCAGTGGACCGGGTCCTCCGCACGCAGCCGGGTCCACAACTCGTGGGGGTCGCCGGTGACGAAGGCCTCGGTGTCATTGAGGTCGATGTCGGCGGCCGACATCAGAAGCTGTGTCATTCGTCCTCTCCCTTGTTCCGCGACGCGTCGAGGGCGAGCGCCATGTCGGACAGCACGGTGTTGCCGAGCACGTCTTCCAGACCGATGCCCGCCGCCTGGTCCCGGCTGATCCTGCGGCTCATGCGGAAGGCCAGCATCGAGTTGCCGCCGAGCTCGAAGAAGTCGTCGTCGACGCTGATCCGCTCGGTGCCGAGCAGCTCCTCCCAGACCTTGGTGAGGTAGTGCTCGCTGTCCGTGCGCGGAGCCACGTAGTCGCTGCGGCGCCGGTCCCGGTCGCCCAGGAGCTGCACGAGCGCCGCCGTGTCGCGCTTGCCGTGCGGGGTGGACTGGATCTCCGGCACCTGAACGAACTCGGAGGGCACCTGGTAATCCGGGATGGTCGCCTCGGCGTACGCACGCACCTCGGGCATGGTGGTCCGGCCCTGGGGCACGACGAACGCTACGAGCCGCTTGTCCTGGCCCTCGCCCTGCGGCAGCACGGCGACGTCGAGAACGCCGGAGCAGGCCAGCAGCGAACGCTCCACCTCGCGCGGCTCGACCCGGTAGCCGCGGATCTTCACCTGGTCGTCGTTCCGGCCGAGGTAATCCAGTACGCCGTCGGGGCGCTCGCTGACGAGGTCGCCGGTCGCGTACATCACGGATCCGGGGGTACCGAACGGGTCGGGCAGGAACCGCTCCGCCGTTCGCGCGGGATCACGCAGATAGCCGCGGGTCACGCCGGCTCCGCCGATGTGGAGCTCGCCCGGTGTGCCCTTCGGGACCGGGCGCAACTGAGCGTCGAGTACGTGCAGTTGCACGCCCGCGAGACCGGCGCCGATGGGCACGCTCGTCGCGTCCGGCGCGACGTCGGTGATGGTGAACGCGGTGGCCGCGGTGGTTCCCTCGGTGGGCCCGTACAGATTGACCAGTTGACCCGAGAACTTGCTCGCGAGCACGTCGCGGCAGGCGGCGGGACGGACCACGTCGCCACCGGTCTGCAGCACGCGGAGCGAGGAGAACACGTCGGCGTCCTCAGCCGCGATGTGGTTGAAGGCCATGGTCGGCGAAAGCAGCGCGGTGATCCGGCGGCGGCGCAGCTCGCGGCCGGGGTCGCCCTTCACCAGGTCGGGCACCGAGGGCATCATGACGATCTCGGCGCCGGCCCAGAACGAACTCCACAGCTCCCAGTGGAAGGTGTCGAAGGAGATGTTCGCGATCTGGGCCACGCGGTCGGCGGGGCTGAGCTCCGGCAGCAGCGGATTCACCGCGAAGTGCACGAGGTTGTGGTGCTCGACCACGACGCCCTTGGGGGTACCGGTGGAGCCGGAGGTGAACAGCACGCACGCGGCGTCCTGCGGGGCGGGCTCGGGCAGGCCGGCCTTCGGCGCGTCGGCGTGGGCGCGTTCGGCGTCGTACTCCCAGACCATGGTGCGCACCTGGTCACCGAGCTGTTCCCGCTCGCCCGGGCCGACCAGGGTCAGGCGGCCGTCGGCCGCGCGGAGCATGAGCTCGCGCCGGGCCTTCGGGTAACGCAGGTCCACGGCTACGTAGGCCGCGCCGGCTCGCAGTACGCCGAGAATGCTGATGACGAGGTCGACATCGCGCTCGCGGTGGATGCCCACCCGGTCCTCGCGGCGTACGCCCTCGTCGATGAGGCGCTGGGCCAGCTCCGCCGACGCGCGGTCGAGCTCGGCGTAGGTGAGCCGGCGGCCGGAGTCGTCCGACACCGACGGAGAGTCGCCGTGCGCGGCGGCTGACCGGGCGAAGAGCTCGGTGAGGGTGAGGGGCGCGCCCAGGGCAGTGCGGTCGTCCGTGTTCACGGTGCGAGCACTCCTATTCATTCGGGGAGACCGTCTGCGATGACCTGAAGCAGGTCCGCCGGTGCCGATCGGTGGGTGAAGTCGTCGCCGGTCAGGAGGATGTGGTGCACATTTCCGTAGGCCGACCACTCGTCCATCTCCTCGGGACGCATGTGCGTGTCCCCGGTCCAGGAGACGGTGGTCACGTTCAAGGGGGTGCTGCCCGCGCCCGAGGGCTGGTAGCCGCAGGTCAGTGCGATGTCGGCGCGCAGCACCTGGATGGACAGGGCGAGCAGCTCGTCCGGGGGTGTGGGCTCGCCGCGCTGCTCGCAGCCGTATCGCAGCTCCTCCATGTACTCCTCGTCCGTGGTCTCCGGCGTGAAGGGGCCGGAGCGACCGCCGCCGAAGTAGCCGCCGCGGTGGGGAGCCAGGCAGGAGGAGGCGAAGATCTGCTGGGGCATCGGACCGCCACGGGCGGCGAGCTCGACCGAGAGGCCGTAGCCCAGGCGCGCCCCGAAGCAGTGGCCGAAGAAGCCGAAGGGCTTGTCCAAGTAGGGCTGGAGTGCGTCGGCCGCGTCCTTGGCGAACACATCCATGGACGTATGGGCGGGGGACCTGAACCGGTTCTCACGGCCCGGGAGCTGGACGGGACAGATCTCGATGTCATCTATCCGCGTGGGCCAGCCGCGATAGGCGGAAGCACCTATTCCGGCCACCGGAAAGCAGAACACCCGGGCTCGCGCATCGGGATCGGTATCGCGGACGAGCCATTGCCGACCGCCTTCTCGAATGCTCAAGTCTGCACCCGCCCCACACCGGCCGGGCGCGAGTCCACCCAATTCTCCGAAATCCACTCCAGACAACTGGATTTATCGCCGCGGTACCCGGCCTCGCTCCATCCGGGGGGTATGGAAAGGCTGACAGGCCACATACTGTGCCGCCCTTCCTCGTTGCGCACGGCCAGCCATGCGGCACTCTCCGCTGCTTCCAATGAGGTATTGCTCATCATTGCTCCGGTCGGGATGTGGGTGGGTGATCTCAAAGATGGTGGCCCTGCCAGATGAAGCTCAGAACGCCAGGCTAGAACCCGGAATTGACCGTCACCGGCACCTGCTGAGGCAGAACAGCGGCAACTGCCGGGCACTCGACTTCCGGTGTTTCGGCAGGCCGTGCGGCGGCGCCGGCTCCGGCTGTTGCCGAATCGGCGCCCCGCTGCCCCTCGCAGTGGCGACCGTCGTGTCGCCTCTTCTGAACGGTGATGGGCAGATGGGTCATCCCCGCAATGAAGATCGACCGCAGGTGCTGCGGCTCTCCATCGAGTTCGATCGACCCGCACCGCTGAAGAAGTTCCTCGAAGAAGATGCGCAGGGTCATCCGGGCCAGCGGCGCCCCGATGCAGAAGTGCGGTCCGAAGCCAAAGGCGACTTGGCGCTTCGCATTGCTGCGCATGATGTCGAATCTGTGCGGGTCGGGGAACTGGGACTCGTCCCGGTTGGCCGACCCGATCCATGCGACAACCGCTCCACCGGCGGGGATCGTGCCCCCGCCGATCTCGACGTCGTGCACCGCGTACCGCATGAAGTTGCACGCGGACGATGTCCAGCGCAGCCCTTCCTCGACGAGGTTGGGCACCAGGGACAGGTCGGCGGCGGCCTGCGCGTACTGCTCGGGGTGTTCGATGAGCGCCTGCACCGTGCCCGAGATGGTGTACGGAGTCGTGATGTTGGCGCCCAGAAGGATGCTGTAGCCGTCGAGGGCGATCTCCTCGTCGGTCAGCGGCGCGTCCCCCGCGCGGACGCTCATCAGGTGGTCGAGCAGACTCCCGTCCTCGCCGCCGTCCGACCGCCGCCGTTTGACCCATTGGGTCACGTAGTCGACGAGCTCGTGGTGGGCGATGGCCAGTGTCGCCGCTTCGCTGCCGAGCTTGAAGTGCGGGTCCGAAGGGGCCATCACCATCGAGGTCAGCTGTACGAGTTCGTCCCAGTCCTTCTCCGGGATTCCCAGGAGCGGACCCGTGACGATCGCAGGCAGGCGTTGCACCTGCTCGCCCAGGTCGAAGGTGGAGCCGTCGAGGGCCGGTTCGAAGAACCGTACGATCGCCCGCCGGATGCCGTCCTCCCAGGACTTCACCGCCCGTGCGGTGAGCTTGGGAGCGATCGGCCTGCGGACCTCCGTGTGCCGGGGCGGGTCGGTGGACGTCAGCAGCACGCCGGCCGCGACGTCGTCCTCCCCGAGATGAGTGATCACCGTGCCGCGTTCCGAGGTGAATTCCCGGTGGTCGCCGAGTACGCGGCAGACGTCGTCGTAGCGGGTCACCGACCAGAACTCCCGGCCGTCCGCGAGCGTGTGGTGGTGCAAGGGCGCCTTCGCCCGCATCACGTCCCAGATACGGTGTGGATCGCCCGATGTGTAGAGGTCCAAGTCGAGCAGATCGACATCATCGAGGTCGATGTCGCGGCCGGCGCCCGGTGTCAACCTCACGTCCGGGCCCTGCCCGGTTCGATCAGCTCGGCAACCCGAGCCGGGGTCTGCGCCAGGTAGAAGTCACGTACGGACACCGGGACTCCGTACGTCTGCGACAGCCGTTCAAGGATCCGGATGCCGATCAGCGAATTTCCGCCGATCTCGAAGAAGTTGTCGTCTGCCCCGACCTCGCGGTCGTCGAGAAATGATGCCCACAGCTCCGCGATTTCCTGCACAAGGGGAGTGGTTGGGTCAGGGCATGTGTGTGGCTGTTCCGATATCTCGCCCTGTTCGCCTTGCTGATGGGCGGCCTTCGGTGACGATTCCATTGCCTGTCTTTCCTTCTCGGTCGGGGTCGATCTCGTACGTCGGGTGGACTGTGATCACAGCGGTGCCGTCTCCTTGGCCTTCGCTATGTCCTCGGCCATGTACCGAGCCAGGCCTTCGGCCTGCTCGAACAGGTAGAAGTGGCCCCCGGACAGGTAGTGGAACCGCACGGGCCGGGTGCAGTACGACTGCCAGTCGTCGATCAGCTCAGGCGTGGACAGCTCGTCCTCGACGCCCATGAAGACCGACATCGGCACCGTGACGGGCGGTCCCTCCGCGTACGCGTAGGTGTCCACCAGGTGCAGGTCACCCCGCAGGATGCCGACCATCCAGTCCGCTATGTCGGGGTCGGTCAGCATCTCCTCCGGAGTGCCGCCCAGCCTCCGCATGAAGCTGATCAACTGCTCCGGCGACCACAGGTCGCGGCGCTCCGAGAAGCGGGCGCACGCCAGCTTGGGTGCGGGCATCGCGGACACCCCGAGCCAGACCGGCGGGAGACCGGCCCGCTCCAGCTCCCGGACGAGCTCGTATCCGATCAGGGCGCCCATGCTGTGCCCGAACACGGCGTACGGGCCGCTCGCTTCGGCCAGGAAGGCGGGCTTGAGCAGTTCCACGGCCTCCGCCGCGTCACGGCAGTGCGGCTGATGGGAGGCCGCGCCGCGGCCCGGGAGGTCGATGGCGCGCAGTCGCCAGTCAGGCGGGAAAGCCTGGGCCAGCGGCATGTAGCCGGCGGCGGAACCGCCCGCATGGTGAAGGAAATAGCAGGTCAGCTCCTCGGCCGGCCCGTTGGAGGACGTCCCGGGACGCTTCCGGAGATCTCTGAACATCGTTGTTTTGCCTATCTCATGGGCCCGGTCACCGAGCTGACGGTGCCGTGGCGGGGCGCCCCGGTCCGAAGCGGCGTGCTGCGGTGTTACCGGGCGGCCCGGTTGACCGCGGAGGCTATGGCGCGCACGGCCGCGCCGGCCTCGTCGGAGTGGAGGCCGACACCCCAGACGCTCTCCCCGCCGACCGTGCACTCGGCGTAGACGACCACCGAGGAGTTCTCGGCGCCAGGCGGCTGGATGGTGAGGGACTGCGCGACCACGTCCGTCCCGGCGCCCCGCAGCGCCTCGGCGAATGCCTCACCGCCGTCGGCTCGGAAGTAGCGGGTGGCTCCGTCGAGTTCCGCCTCGACCACGCCGTCCGCCGTGCCGGTCACCCGCAGCCGCAGGCCCTCGGCCAGGAACTCCCGGGTGAAGAGCTCCCACACCTGCGCGGACCCGACCTCGGTGGCGCATTCCTCGCTGTGCCGCTGGACCAGGGGGGAGAACTCCACCTGGAGGCGGCGCGGAAGGTCGAAGCCGTGCCCCGTCTTGAGCAGGTAGGCGACCCCGCCCTTGCCCGACTGGCTGTTGACGCGAATGATCGCCTCGTACGAACGGCCGACGTCCTTCGGGTCGATCGGCAGGTAGGGAACGCCCCAGGGGGTCTCACCGACGAGAGTCCCGGCGCTCTGCGCCGCTCGTTCCATCGAGTCGAACCCCTTCTTGATCGCATCCTGATGGGAACCGGAGAACGCCGTGTACACCAGGTCGCCCGCGTACGGGTGACGCGGATGGGTCGGCAACTGCGTGCACTCCTCGGCGACCTGCCGGATCGTGGCGATGTCCGAGAAGTCGATCATCGGGTCGACACCGTGGGAGAAGAGGTTCATGCCGAGCGTCAGCAGGTCCACGTTGCCGGTGCGCTCGCCGTTGCCGAACAGGCAGCCCTCCACCCGGTCGGCCCCGGCCAGGACCGCGAGTTCGGCCGCGGCCACTCCCGTGCCCCGGTCGTTGTGCGGGTGCACGGACAGGCTGATGTGCTCGCGACGGCTCAGGTTGCGGTCCATCCACTCGACCTGGTCGGCGAACTCGTTGGGCAGGGTGCACTCGACGGTCGCGGGCAGGTTGATGATGATCGGACGCCCCGGAGCCGGCTGCCAGACGTCCATGACGGCCTCGCAGATTTCCAGCGCGTAGTCGGGCTCGGTCGCGGTGAACGACTCCGGCGAGTACTCGAACAGGATCTCTCCGCCGACATGTTGCGCCGCGAGCTTGGTGATCAGCCGGACCGCCTGCACCGTCATGTGGAGGATGTCCTGACGGTCCGCGCCGAACACCACCCGGCGCTGGAGCGGTGAGACGGAGTTGTACAGGTGGACCACAGCGCGCGGGGCGCCTCGCAGCGCCTCGAAGGTGCGCTCGATCAGTTCGGTACGTGCCTGCATGATGACTTGGATCGTCACGTCGTGCGGGATCAGGTCCTGCTCGATCAGCTCGCGCACGAAGTCGAAGTCGACCTGGCTCGCCGACGGGAAACCGACCTCGATCTCCTTGAAGCCCATGGCGACGAGTTGCCGGAACAGCCGGTGCTTGCGCGCCAGATCCATGGGCTCGGGCAGCGCCTGGTTGCCGTCGCGGAGGTCCACCGAGCACCACAGAGGAGCCTTGCGGAGCTTGCGCGCCGGCCACCGGCGGTCCGGCAGATCCGGGCCGTCGAAGGGCTTGTAGCGGTGCACCGGCATACCGCTCGGCTGCTGAACGCTACCGGTCAGGGAGGTACCGGTCAGGGAGGTGGCGGCCACGGAGGCGGGCCGTTCCACGAGTGTGCTTGACATCATTGGTCCTCTGCCCAAATCGAAAAGGAATGTCCGTGTACTGACTGAGGGGCGCGCTCACCCCAGGAGCCGGCCTGTACTGGTGCCTGCCGTGCCGAAGACTCGCGCGATGTTGTGCGCATGGTGGAAAGCAGCAGTCACAGGCCTGGTGCGCCTTCGGAGAAGAACGCTCGCTGATCCCCCAACCTGCTTGTACGGCGATCTGATCGCCATGCGCGATGGATCAAGACCTTAGGAGTGCCGACGCCCCGGGATCGGCAGCAACAGAGGCGACCGGGAGGCGACTTCCGCCCAGTACCGCCGGTCGGATCCGCCCGGCCCCCGCGGCGAGGACCAGGACGTCGAGTCGCCTCTTCAAGGGTGGTGCACGCCCTACTCGAGGACTCCGGGCGGCAAGTAATCTGAGCCGCATGACAGCCCGCTTGGACGATGACGGTGACCGTGAGGGTGCCCCCTCTCCTGGGGAGGAGGTGGCCGACCAGGAGCGTGATTACTGGGAGAATCGGCGACTCACCCAGGAACTGGACGACGATGAAGCCGGACGGCGGGAGCGGCGTCGGCTGAGGGTGCGGGAGCGGAAGATGCATCTGCGGGTCCGTATGCATCGCTACGCACGTCAGCAGGACCAAGGACCGCTGCCAAGTGCCCTGGTGCTCCCGCCGTTGCCCGAGGATGGTGATCCCTACGGTCCTCACGACGTCACGAAGTCTGACGACGACTGGTACTGACGGTCGGCCCCTTCGGCCCCTGCTTCCTGGCTCCGGAGCGGGGGGAGATCGGGTCAACTCCCGGGTGCGGCACGCGACTCGTTGCCGGCACCACCTTCACTTGTACGCCGAAACGGCACGGCGATTGCGGTCAGGAGAAGGCCGTCCATGTGCAGCCAGGTGCCGCTGAAGCTGTCCAGGACTTCCCCGTCCAGCGTGGGCCCCTCGACGAGTAGGTGTGCTTGGAAGGTTCCTGCGGGGCTGATCCGCACGATTGCTTCTTCGAATCCGAGCCAGCGCCTGGTCAGTGGGAACCAGGTTTTGTAGACGCATTCCTTCGCGCTGAACAGCAACCGGTCCCACGCGGTTCCGCAGGCAGGCAGGATCGCCAGGAGGTCGGCTTCCTCGCGGCGCGCGAGTACATTCAGCAGGCTGTCGCCGTCGGGCAATGGAGCATTCGGTTCCGCGTCGATGCCCAGTGCGGCGATATCGCGAGCGTGCGCGACCGCCGCACCCCGGTAGCCCGTGCAGTGGGTCATGCTCCCCACGATTCCGGCCGGCCAGCGAGGTTCCCTGTCTTCACCGGGAACCAGGGCCACGGGCGGCTGCCCGAGCTTCGTGAGCGCGTCACGTGCGCAGGCACGTACTGTCGCGTACTCCCGCTGGCGGGAGGTGACGGCTGTGGCGACGGCGGGCCACTCCTCGGGGAACAACACGGCCTCGGCGTCGGCGCGATCACTCAGCGAGTGAGCGGTCTGGACCGTGGGGGGAAGTATGTGCTCGAGCACGTGCTCTCGATTCTCCTCTGTTCCGTGGGGCACACTCAACGATCAGGCCCGTTCACGCACTCAAGCCGCATAGGACGCGGACTCCACGCTCGCAGGGGATTGCCAACGCAGAGGCCCCCTGGATTCGAGTGCGGGGGCCGCCGGTGCGGCGCTCTCCGCCAGCAGATGGCGGACCAGGTTCAGCACGGTGAACCTGGGGGTGCCGCCGGCGTCCCAGTTGGCCGGGCGCACCAGGCCCCGGGTGCACAGCAAGTGGACGGCGCTCAGCGCCGAGTCGCCGACTTGCTCCGGCGAGGCGAAGGCCTGGGCCATGGTCCAGGGGAGCGCATGGGCGGCGAGCCGGCGCAGGACGTCGGCGTCGCGCGGATGCAGCGACGTGATGGACGCCTCGAGCACCGCCCGTAGATCGTCGGTGTCGTTGCCGGGTGGGGTGGCGAGCTTGAATGGATTGCGCCTGGCCAGGCTCAGGAGCTGCTCCGGACTGTAGAGGAGGAGCCAAGCGGCGGCAGCTTCGATCGCTTGGGGGATGCCGTCAAGGCTCTGGCAGATGCCGGCGAGCGCGGCCATGATCCGGCTGTCGGCCAGCGCCTCGCGTTCGAGGGGGCCGCAGCGCGACAGCATCAGTTGCAGAGCAGGGCTGACGGCCGATTCACGGCCTGTGGGACCGACCGAACGGTCTGCCACGGACAGCGGAAAGACGGGGTAGTCAGTGCCCGCGCCCCACTTCGAGCCCTCACGGGCCTCGTACAGGACGTGCAGTCCCCGGCACTGCACCAGCAGGCGGCGGAGCGCCGCCTCCGAGCCGGGGCCCATGGTGACGTCGGGAACCACCAGCAGGATGTCGTTGGTGCCGAAGGCGGTGGCCAGATAGTCGAGCTCGGAATCGCCGCGGAGCAGGGCGGCGACATGGGCCTGCAAGCGGTCCGCGGGCTTGCCGGTGGGCCGGCCCTCCGGCTCCGCCCATACGACCGGCATCTGGGCAGAGGCGTCCATCGCCCCGGCGACCTCCTGGATCAGCCGGGACTTGCCGACTCCGGCCATGCCGACCGCTCGGATCAGGCGGTGGCCGCCGAACGTGATCAGACCCATGAGAGCTTCGATGTCGCGCTCGCGGCCGATGGTCGGTTCGAGGACGGCGGGCGGCGGGGCGAGGGAGTCGGCCTGTATGCCGCGAGTAGACGGCCCAGCGGCTGCTTCCTCGACTCTCGCCCGCTGGACTCCGGTCAGCCGCAGACCGTCCAGCAGTAGTCGGAGAGTTTCCTGCCGGGGGTTCTGGGTGAGATCGAGTTCGAGATCGCGAATCGTCCGGACGCTGACAGACGACAGGTCGGCGAGCTGAGTCTGGGTGACGCCGATGCGTCTGCGCGCCGCCTTGAGTACGGCCCCGAGGCTCGGAGACGCCTGATGGTCCAGCGTTACTGTGCGCTCGTCGCAGTTCTGAGTCGAATTCAAAGCATCCTCGCCACTGTGTCTCGTGCTGCGGACAGCAAATTGATTCTGGTCGCACACCGTCGCCGCATCCCCCCGAAAGCGATGTCGACCCGGGCACCGGCATCCGTGATGCCCTACTCCCGGCGCCGTCCAGAAGGAGCCAGGGTCAGAAGGGCGTTCAGTCGGCTGACGTCCATGGCTCTTCCCCGTACCGTTCCACCGAGGACAAGGCCGCGACGTAGTCACGCTCCACGGTCTGTTCGTCGGCGTGCAGGAACTGAATCCGGGTCACCGGCGGAGCTCCGCCCACCACTGCGCCGTGGTAGCTCTCCAGTGCCTTCAGTTCCCGCATGAGGCCGCGGAATCTCGCGGAACCGGACGCCGGAGTGGGCAGGGCGACCCAGGCCGCGTGCCGTAGCTGCCGGTAGGGCCTGGCGGCACGCAGCCGGAACCATTCCGGGGCGAGATAGGCGAAGACGGTCCAGTCGGCCTGTCCTTCGCCGATCGCCGCGCGCGTGAGCAGCGGCTCGTCGGTCGCGCAGATGCCCGCGCTCGGGGCGACCTGGACCGGACCGTGCGCGGTGAGCTCGAACTCCGTGCAGGCCGGACCGTTACGCAGCCCTGCCGCGTCGAGTCCTGTCAGAGTCAGGTCCACCAAGCGGTCCTGCCGCACGCCCCGGCGGGCGAGTAGCCTCGCACCGCGCGGCTGTCCGTCCGCTTGCAGCGAACCGGTCTGCCGCGTCTCCCAGATATCGCAGATGTAGTGGACCCCGTCCAGACTCACGGAATGCACCTTGAATCCCGTCAGTCCGGCTATTTCCGCAGAATTCCGCTGTGCCACGCTCCGTCGCACACCACTGTTTCGCAGACCCAGACGCGCGCTCAGAGCCGCAGCGAGTCCGACCCCCGTGCCGAGTCCGGGCAGCACGGCTACCGGCCGATAGGAGGATACGCGGTCCAGCGTGTCCGTGGATTGATCGCGGTGCACCACGAGGTCACGAAAGTGATCGCGGCGAAAGGACGACGCAAACCATTCGGGTATCGCTGCAGTGCTCTGTACATGGACAATTTCATAACCTCGATCCAGGATCGGGGAAACGAGCAGTCGCGCGCTGGAGTAAGCATCGACCAGGGCCACCACGGGCCGATCGGTCATCCTGACTCCTCCTCCTTCACACCAGGCATTCCATTCAGGCACTGCCACGTCCGGACCAGGTCACCTGGGCGACGTCACCGTGGCCGCCCTGACGTCCGGTTCCTCATCCACGAGGACCGCATCCCGTCCGGACGGCTGCGGGAGCATGGCGGGAATTACCCCCACGCAGAGTCGGACGGCGCAGCGGTTCCCGAACCCTGCGCATCAGATGCCGCGTATTCAGTATTCGCCGGCGTCGCGCTGCCCACATGGAAATTGACGGCGCCAAAGGCCAGCAGAGCGGCCGTTCCGAGTGCGACAGAGATGGTGCGAATGCGGTTCATCATGATTCCCCCCCGATTCGAAAAACTGAGTTCACCGTTGCGGTGTTCAGAATCATCCACCGCCGTTCGCCGCGAGTGAAGGTTCGAATGGCATCATGAGTGGGCAGTGCAAGAACGTGAAGGGTGGACAAATGTGTACAGAGCATGATCAGGTGGGGGTGACGAAGCTCCCTGAGCTGTGCGAGGCCGGCCTGCAGCGCTATCGCGACGTGCTGGCAGCAGGTGGCGTCACGGCGGACCGGATCCCTGACTGCCTGGTCGACCTGGGGTTGCTCCGGTTCCTGCCGGGCAACCCGGGCTCTCTCATTCCCGTCCCCCCAGACCTTGCTGCTGCCTCACTTTCCCGGCCGATCAAGCGAGCCATCACGGAGCACCAGGACACCCTGATGGCGATCCGCACCACGATGGCCCGGGCGGAGGTTGTCTACGCGGAGGCTCAGCAGGACGGCGGCACCTCGATCCAGGTGCTCTCCGGCGAAAGCGTGATCGCAGCCGCCCTGGAAGAGGCGGTGCTGTCCTGCCGCGAGGAGCTGCTGACCGCCCAGCCCAACGGCGGCCGTTCGCCCGAGCTCCTCGCCGAGGCCCTGCCGCGCGATCTCGCCCTGGCTGCTCGCGGCGTCAAACAGCGCACGTTGTACCAGCACACGGTGCGGGCACACGGCCCCACGCTCTCCTACATCGAGCGAGTGGTGTCCGCGGGCGCGGAGGTCAGGACGATCGATGAGGTGTTCGCGCGGCTCATCGTGTGTGACAGCAGGACGGCCTTCATGCCCGGTCCGCACGACCGCCGCCAGTCGGCGCTGGTCATTCGGCACCCCAGCATCATCGAGTACCTGGTGAAAGGCTTCGAGCAGGCGTGGAGCCGTGCGGCAGCCGTGGGGGAGGCCCCTTCCCGGCTGCGCCCGCCGCCCCTCACCAACGAGACCCGAAGGGCAGTGCTGCGGCTCATGGTGGAGGGCTACACCGACGAGGCGATCGCGGGGCGTCTGGGCATCAGCAGGCGAACGGTGGGCACCCACGTCCAGAAGACCTCGGAAGTCCTCGGCAGCCGCAGCCGCGCACAGCTCGCCTACCTCATCGCACAGACCGACCTTCTGGACCACTCCGATCTGGGTGGCGTGGAGGAGGAGGCTTCAGCCAAGACGGCAACGTGAGGAGCGGCGACAGCCGGGAGCCTACGTGGGGACGACGACGTCACCAGGATCCACGGACGGACTCGGCCACGAGCCATGGCGACTTACCGGGTGCCCCCGGACGCGAACCGGGGGCTCCGGCGTCACCAGGTGATCCGGTTTCTCCTGGTCGAGACCTGCGGGGCGACGAGCATGTGACGAAGTCGAGCGGACGATCAACGCGTTGAAGAACTCCGGAGCCGTGGCCACAAGGTTCGACGAGCGCGGCTACATCTTCCACGGAACCGTCACCATTGCCTCGATCCGACTCTGGCTCCGCCCATGATCTCCACCGGATCTAGTAGCCGGTTGCGCCGTCGAGCATCTCGCGCAGGATGTCCAGGTGGCCGTTGTGGCGGGCAGTCTCCTCGGTGAGGTGGTGCACGATCCAGCGCAAGTCGACACGGACGCCATTGCGGATGGTGCGCTGAGCCTGCTTGTTCAGGTCGCTCCCGGCGACCAGTTCTCGGTAGAAGGCGCTCTGTTCGGCGTATTCGTCGAGCAACTGCGTGAGCGGGAAGTCGACGGCGATACGCATCTCGCGGTCGGGGTCCTCATCCGTCATGGGGGCCCGGTCTTCCTCGCCGAGGAAGATGACGTGGAACCAGTAGTACTCCACCCAGCGGAGGTGGTTGATCAGACCGCTCATGGTCATCAGCGGTGAGCCCGGCAGGAGCGACTTGCGCGCATTCTCCTCGGAGACGCCTTCGCATTTGGCGCGTGCGGTGCCACGTGCGTAGTCGAGAAACGTAGTGAGCTGGGTGCGCTCGTCCCACGCGGGCGGTGTGTCATTGATTCTGGTCATCGCGCGCAGCATCCCCGATCACCACGACCCGTGTCGAGGCATTTCGCGGAGGGCCCCCTGCCCCACCCACCGCCGACCGCCCGACACGACACCGCGCCGCCGCTGCTCCCCGCACCCGCGGGATGGTCCCCGCTTGGTGAACGCGTTCACGCTGCCCGCTTCCGGGGGCGGGCTTCTGAGCGAGTCATGCTTCTCGGTGGTGACCCCGTCGTAGAGGCAGGCCACCAGTTGAACGCCGCGGCGATTGCGATCGACCGGCAGGCCGAGGGGAGGACCGTCGGCACGTCGGACGAGTGGCGCGCGCGGAACGAGCGCCTTTCGCGAGCTCAGTGAGTTTCATGAAGCTGCTCGGACAGACCTTGGCGTTCAGGGCGGTGTGAAGGGCGAGCAGCATCCCCGACGGGACCTCCTGCTCCCGACGTCGCGTTGCGAAGGCGACTCCTCAGGTGCCTGTGGACGCCCCCGGAACAGGATCCGACAACGTGTCATGCGTAGGTCGTCGGTTCGAATCCGACCGAGGGCTCAACGAAAAGTCCAGCTCAGATGCGCTCTGAGCTGGGCTTTCTTCGTTTCGGTGGATCCGGTGGCGACCGGTGGGCCCGTTGCCGGGAGGCTCAGGTGCCGGGTGGTTCGTCCGCGTCGTGGCCGGGGGCCCGTTCGAAGTCCTCCTCGGCGCGGCGCTGGATCTCGTCCACGTCCGCCAGGAGCCGGTCGACCCGTTCCGCGCCGCCGGGGACGGGTGGGGGGACGTCGACGAGGGTGTCGTACAGGTAGCGGCACGCCTCCGCCTCGGTCCCGAAGCGCGCGATGACGCTGTCCTGTCCGCGCTGGCGGAGGAGGACCGGCCACGCGTCGTCCTTCGGGCGCAGGACGTAGTAGGCGTCCAGCTGCACGGGGACGCTGTGGACGCCCGGGATCTCGTAGAGCGCGTCCGGGACGCCCTCGCGGCGCAGCCGCTCGGTGAGTTCCGTCCTGTCCATCGCGTCGCTTCCTCTTCCTGCACAAGCCCGGGGCGGGCCCCGGCCGTGCCGGAACCCGCCCGGGAGAGTGCGGTCGTGATCAGTTCAGGGCTTCGAGCTTCTGGTCGGTGACCAGCTCCGAGACCCGCTTGTCCGTCTTGTACTGGATCCCCAGGCCGGGCTGTCCGAACCACGGCCGGATGCGGCCGGCCTCCACCGTGAGCGCTTCCGTGACCCGGTACAGGTGGTAGCTGTACGGATAGTCGTTCGTGTACCTGACGAGGTTGCTCGGCGGGATGGCGCGCTTGGCGTACGGGGTGCCGGCGGGGGCGAGGAAGTTGCCGCGTCCGCTGCCGAAGAGGTCGACCAGCTGCCCCACGCGGAGGGTGAGGGTCTTCTTCACCGGGTTGCCGGCGCGGTCCAGGACGAAGCCGTCGTTGTTCGGGTACCACCAACCGGACTCGCCGGTCGTCGGGTTGGTCTGCCAGTAGCACCCGAGGAACCAGTACGCCGAGGTCGGGCCCGTGCGGTGGTAGCCGCGCAGCATCGCGCCGATGGCACCGGTCCTCGGCAGGACCTCGGGGCCGAGCCGCCAGTCGTCCAGGTAGTACTGCTCCAGCGGCGTGCCGGGTGCTCCGTTGACCGATCGTGACCGGTCGTCCGTCGGGCAGTTGGCGCTGGGGCGGGCCTTGTCGCCGGTATCGGCGTGGGCGGCCGCCGGCGTCAGCCCGACGAGGAGGAGCAGCGAGGCGATCGCACTCCAGACGATGTTCCGCAGCACCCGCATAGAGTTGTTTCCCTTCCCATGGCCCGCGTCGGCCATGGAGGGCACGCGGGCGTCGAGGTCGCGCGAAGGCGCCCCGTGAGGAGGGCGCCCGTGGTGTGGTGCCCCTCAGTCAATTGCCCTTGCGGTGGCGGGCGAGGACGGGGATACGCGCCGTCACCCGTTCGGAGTCGTGCTTTCTCCTGATCGGCCTAGGGAACGTCCTGTGCGTGGGTTCTTCCGGGTGCGGGCGGCGTATCGGTGCGGTAGCGGTGCTGCGGGCATCCGCTCAGGTCAGTGGCGTCCCGAGATGCGGTCCGCCAGTTTCGCGATGCGGTCCGTGCCCGGGTGCGGGGACGTCGTCTCGCGGCGGTCGGCGGCGCGGTAGGCGGCGTACAGGGCGTGGACGCCGAGCCAGCGGAAGGGTTCGGGCTCCCAGCGGCGGACCTTGTGGTTGACCCAGGGGAGGGTCGTCAGGTCGGTGGGGCCGACCTGGCCGGAGTCCTGCTGGATGAGGTCGCGCAGGGTGCGGGCGGCGAGGTTGGCGGTGGCCACGCCGGAACCCACGTAGCCGCCGGCCCAGCCGAGGCCCGTGGAGCGGTCCAGGGTGACGGTGGCGCACCAGTCGCGGGGGACGCCGAGCACGCCGGACCAGGCGTGGTCGATGCGGGTGCCTGCCGTGGTGGGGAAGAAGCGGACGAGCAGGTCGCGCAGGGCTTCGATCGTGGCGGGCTGGGTCCGGCCGTCGTTGTCCGTGGCGGAGCCGTAGCGGTAGGGGACGCCACGGCCGCCGAGCGCGATGCGGTCGTCCGCGGTGCGCTGGGCGTACATGTAGGCGTGGGCCGTGTCGCCGAGGTTCTCGCGGCCTTCCCAGCCGATGGTGTCCCAGACGGACTTGGGGAGGGGCTCGGTGACGATCATGGAGGAGTTCATGGGGAGCCAGGTGCGCTTCTGGCCCTTGAGCGCGGAGGTGAAGCCTTCGGTGCAGCGCAGGATGTACGGGGCGCGGACCGTGCCGTAGGGGGTGACGGCGTGCTTGGGCCTGATCTCGGTGACGGGTGTGGATTCGTGGAGCGTGACGCCGAGGGCTTCCACGGTGTCGGCGAGGCCCTTGACGAGTTTGGCGGGGTGCAGGCGTGCGCCGTGCGGGGTCCAGCTGGAGCCGACGGCTCCGGTCACGCGGATGCGTTCGGCGGTCTCGCGGGCGCCGCGCAGGACGCGGTCGGTCTCGCCGAAGGCGATCTCGACGGAGTGGGAGTCCTTGAGGCGGGCGAGCTGGGCCGGGGTGTGGGCGATCTCGAGGACGCCGCCGTGGTGGATGTCGGCGTCGATGTTCTCGTCGGCGGCGGTGCGGATGACTTCGTCGACGGTCTCGTTCATGGCCTTCTGGAGGCGCACGGCGGCGTCGTGGCCGTGGAGCCGGGCGTAGCGGTCGCGGCCTGCGATGCCGTTGTAGAGCCAGCCGCCGTTGCGGCCGGAGGCGCCGTAGCCGCAGAACTTGGCTTCCAGGACGGTGATGTTGAGGAAGGGGACGGCCTTCTTGAGGTAGTAGGCCGTCCAGAGGCCGGTGTAACCGCCGCCGACGATGCAGATGTCGGCGGTGGTGTCGCCGGGCAGGGGTTCGCGCGGGGCGGGGGTGCCCTCGTGCGCGTACCAGAATGAAATGCCGCCGTTGACGGTACTGACGGTGCTCATGTTTCCCCTGCTTGTCCGTGTGCAGCCGAGTCGCTGAAGGGACGTTACTGCGCGGCCGGGGGTTTCGTCGTGCGGGGTCCTCGGGCCGGGGCGTTGCGGGGGTTCGGTGGGGAGTTGGAGGTGGCCTGCGGGGCGGGCCGGGAGGACTGGTCCATAGGCTGCGTCCATGATTCGTATCGCTACCGCCGCCGATGTCCCTGTCATTCACTCGATGGTCCGTGAGCTCGCCGAGTACGAGAAGGCGCTGGACGAGGCACAGGCCACCGAGGAGCAGTTGCGTGAGGCGCTGTTCGGGGAGCGGCCCGCCGCGTACGCGCACGTCGCGGTGTCGGACGAGGACGGCGAGGTCGTCGGGTTCGCGCTGTGGTTCCTCAACTTCTCGACGTGGCGCGGAGTTCACGGCGTGTACCTGGAGGACCTGTACGTGCGTCCGGAGCGGCGCGGGGGCGGGCACGGGAAGGCGTTGCTCGCCCAACTGGCGCGGATCTGTGCGGAGCGTGGGTACGGGCGCCTGGAGTGGTCGGTGCTGGACTGGAACGCCCCGTCCATCGCGTTCTACGAGTCGCTGGGTGCCCGTCCTCAGGACGAGTGGACGGTGTACCGGCTGACGGACGGGGCGTTGGCCGAGCTGGGCGCGTCCTGAGCGGATCCGCTGCCGGGCCCCGGTCAGGGGATGAGGACGACCTTGCCCATCGTGCCGCGGGTTTCGAGGGCGCGGTGGGCGGCGGCCGCTTCGGCGAGCGGGTAGCGCTGGACGGTGGGGCGGAGGCGGCCGGCCGCGGCCTCGGCGAGGGACAGGGTTTCCAGGGCGCGCAGTCCGCCGGCCTTCTGGATCATGGTGGGGCCGAGCACGTTCTGGGACGTGATGCCGCGTGCGGCGAGGTCCTCGTCGGTGAAGGTGAGGGGCCGGCCGTCGTGGGGTCCTTCGCCGGACCAGCCGTAGACGATGTGCTGTCCGCCGCTGCCGAGCAGGTCGACGGCGGCGCGGGCGGTGATTCCGCCGACGGAGTCGTACACGACGGTGGCGCGGCGGCCCAGGGCGTCGAGGTGCGTGCGGACCTGGCGTGGCCAGTCGGGGAGGGTGTAGTCGACGGCGAGGTCGGCGCCGTTCTCCTTGACGCGCGCGACTTTGGCGGGTCCGCCGGCCAGGCCGATGACGGTGGCGCCGGTGTTCCTGGCGTGCTGGACGAGGAGGGTGCCGATGCCGCCGGCCGCCGCCGTGACGACGGCGACGGAGGCGGGGCCGAGTTCGGTGAACTGCAGGATGCCCAGGGCGGTGCGGCCGGTGCCGATCATGGCGACGGCTTCGGCCGCGCCGAGTCCCTCGGGGATCGGGTGGAGCTTGTCGGCGTCCACGACGGTGAGTTCGGCGTAGCCCCCGGGGGACATGCCGATGTGGGCGACGACGTGGCGGCCGAGCCAGGCGGGGTCGGTGCCCTCGCCGAGTGACTTGACGGTGCCCGCTACTTCGCGGCCGGGGATCGTGGGCAGTTCGGCGGGGGCCGGGTAGGGGCCGGTCACGCCTTCGCGCAGGGCGGTGTCGATGAGGTGCACGCCGGCTGCGGCGACGGCGATCCGGACCTGGCCGGGAGCGGGTACGGGGTCGTCCGTCAGTTCGTGGCGGAGGTTCTCTGCGGGGCCGAAGGCGTGGAGGCGGATGGCGCGCATGTGGGTTCCCCGGGGTGGTGGACGGTTCTCGACCGGTCCACCTTCCGACCTCAAGCGCCCTTGAGGTCAAGCCGCGGGGTGTCCCGTGCCCGTTTTCCGAGGAGGCCCAGGGCCAGTACCGCCGCTGCGATGCCGCTGTTGAACGCGACTTCGCTGAGGAGTCCGGGGGCCGCGACCTGGTCGCCCGCGAGGAGGATTCCGTTGCCGCGGTCGACGGCGGGGCGGTCGCGCCAGGTGGTGCCGGGTCGGTCGACGGCGCCGGTGCGGCCGGCCGCGAGGGCCTCACGCCGCCAGGTGGTGCGGTCGCGCCAGCCGGGGAAGCCGAGGTCGAGGAGTTCCTCGGCGCGGTGGACGGCGTCGGCGCGCGGGGTGCCGGGGGCGAGGGGGATCTGGCTCTGGATGAGCTGTTCGCCGGCGGGGGCGAGGGTGGGGTCCTGGGCGGTGAACCGTTCGATCCAGCCGGGGGCGTCGAGGTCGGAGATGACGAACGGGTCGCCGCGCCGGGTCCGCAGGGCCAGGTCGATCAGGGCGGTCCTGCCGCTGTCCCAGGTCAGGGTGGGGTCGTCGAGCAGGGTGCGGGCGGCGTCCAGGTGGGTGGCGACGATGACCGGACCGTTGCGTGCGAGGTCGGCGAGGGCGCCGGAGTCGATGCGCTGTCCCGTTTCGATCCGTACGCCGAGATCCCAGGCGCGCGCGGCCATCCGTTCGACGAGCTGCGCCCAACCGCCGATGGGGTAGTGGGCTTCGGGCGGCAGTGCGGTGGCGCGCCGGAGCCGCTCCTGCACGAAGGCGGCCGAGAGCGATCCGGGGTCGTGGTGGAAGAGCGCCACGCCCATGTAGTGCGCGGCCGCGCGGGCACCCTCCTCGCCGGTCTGCCGGGTTGCCCAGCTGAGGAAGTCGGTGTCGACGGGGGCGCTGCGTCGGCGGGCGAGGCGGAGCAGGGCGAGGGGCGGGGTTCTGCGCAGGGCGCCGTTGCGGCGGAAGAGGAAGCGGGTGCCTTCGAGGGGCGGTACGGAGGCGAGCGGGCCGAGGAGCTTGCGCTTCTCGAGCCAGGTCCAGTGCGGTCCGCGGCGGTAGAGGGCGTGCGGGCCCTCGTTGGTGAGGTAGGGGCCCTCGGCGGTCCTGGCCCGTCCGCCGAGGGTGTGGTGGGCCTCGTGGAGGGTGACCGGCACGCGCGATTCGGCGGCGGTGATGGCCGCGGTGAGTCCTGCGAGGCCGCCGCCGACGATGTGGATGCGCTGCATGCTGGGTCTCCTTGCGGTGGGCGCTGCTGTGCACAGGACGGTTCGGCGGGGCGGGTCTGTGACATCGGTCCGAAGCGTTGTCAGTGGTGTGCGTCACGATGGGGTGCATGGCAGGCAGAGGCAACAGGAGCGGCAGGGGTGCGGGCGCGAAGGACACCGTGGCGGCGGCGCGACGGCCGGAGGTCAGGCTGCCGCCGCTCATGTCGTACGAGGGGGAAGGGCTGGAGCCGGACGGGGACTACGACGGCGTGCGGTTCGATCGTGTCGATCTGGCCGACGCCTCGGGTCCCGGTGCGCGCTTCATGGACTGTGAGCTGCGGGAATGCGCCCTGGACCGTACGGAGCTGGTCCGGGCCCGGTTCATCGACTCGGTGCTGACGGGTGTACGGGGTGTGGGCACCGATCTCGCGGGGGCGTCGCTGCGGGATGTGGAGGTCGTGGACGCGCGCCTGGGCGGGGTGCAGCTGCACGGTGCGGTGCTGGAGCGCGTGCTGGTGCGCGGCGGGAAGATCGATTACCTGAATCTGCGCAAGGCACGGCTGAAGGACGTGGTGTTCGAGGGCTGTGTGCTGTCGGAGCCGGACTTCGGGGAGGCGCAGCTGGTGCGGGTGGAGTTCCGCGACTGTGTGCTCAAGCGGGCCGACTTCAGTGCTGTGCGGATGGAGTCGGTGGACCTGCGGACGGTTGCCGAGCTCGATATCGCACGGGGGGTGGAGCGGCTGGCCGGGGCGGTGATCAGCCCGTCCCAGCTGATGGAGCTCGCTCCGGCGTTCGCGGCGCAGATCGGGGTGCGGGTGGAGGCGTGAGGCCCGCCTCAGAGGCGGGGGAAGCGGGCCTGCAGGTCCCAGACGACGGGGTTGTCGGCGAGGCCTTCGTGCATGTCGGCCAGGTCGGCGATCAGGTCGTGCAGGAAGTCGCGGGCTTCGCGGCGCAGGAGGGAGTGGCTGAAGGTGAGCGGGGGCTCGTCGCCGGGCATCCAGTCGGCTTCGACGTCGACCCAGCCGAAGCGGCGCTCGAAGAGCATGCGGTCGGACGATTCGGTGAAGTCGAGCTCGGCGTACTGCTGCCGGTGGGAGCGGTTGCCGCGGGGGTCCCGGTCGATCTGTTCGACGATGTCGCAGAGGGCCCAGGCGAAGTCGAGTACGGGCACCCATCCCCAGGCTGTGGATACTTCGCGGTCCGCCTTGGTGTCCGCGAGGTAGACGTCGCCGGAGAAGAGGTCGTGCCGCAGGGCGCGGACGTCCGCGCGGCGGTAGTCGGTCTGCGGGGGGTCCGGGAAGCGCCGGGAGAGGGAGTAGCCGATGTCGAGCACGGTTCGATGGTGTCATGCCCGGTGACGTGTCCGGTCCGCCCGTCCGCGGGGTCATGCGAGGACATGGCAGGCCCGGCGTGATCCACACGAGGGACAGTCCTCACGGCAGGAGCCGCTGCTCCTTGGCGACGGAGACCGCGCCCGCCCGGGTGTCGACGCCGAGCTTGTCGTAGATCCGGCCCAGGTGGGTCTTGACGGTGGCCTCGCTGATGAACAGGGC
Source organism: Streptomyces sp. NBC_00887 (assembly GCF_045207585.1). Taxonomy (NCBI): domain Bacteria; kingdom Bacillati; phylum Actinomycetota; class Actinomycetes; order Kitasatosporales; family Streptomycetaceae; genus Streptomyces; species Streptomyces sp. NBC_00887. The sequence goes on along the minus strand of NZ_CP108788.1, from coordinate 5,464,145 downwards.
ACGTGCGATGTCCCGGTTGCCGAGGCCCTGGGAGAGCTGGCCCAGGATGTCGAGTTCGCGTTCGGTCAGGGTGGGGCGGGGTTTGCGCATGTGGGCCATGACGCGGCTGGCGACGGGCGGGGACAGGGTGGTGCGTCCCTGCGCCGCCGAGCGGATCGCGGCGAACAGTTCCTCCGGGCGTTCGGCCTTGAGCAGGTAGCCGGTGGCGCCCGCCTCGATGGCGCGGGTGATGTCGGCGTCCGTGTCGTACGTGGTGAGGACGAGGACGTGGGTGTCCCCCGTGCCGGCGATCCGGCGGGTGGCCTCGACGCCGTCGATGCCCGGGCCGAGCTGGAGGTCCATCAGGACGACATCCGGGGTGAGCCGGGCAGCCAGGGCGACGGCTTCCTCGCCGCTTCCCGCCTCGCCGACGACCTCGATGTCCGGTTCGCTGCCGAGGAGAGCGAGCAGTCCGGCGCGCACGACGGCGTGGTCGTCGCAGAGGAGGATCCGTACGGCTCCGGTGTCGGGCGGCGTCATCGGGGTTCCTCCGGAGGGGGTGCGGGTGCGGTGGGCAGGGGGACGACGGCGGACAGGACCGTTCCCTCGCCCGGCGCCGACTCGATCGTGAGTGTGCCGCCGAGCTGCTGGAGCCGGGCGCGCATGGCCGGTAGCCCGTGGCCGCGTACACCGCCTGGTGGGCGTGGTGCCGGTTCGGCCGGGCCGAAACCGCGGCCGTTGTCGGCGATGTCGAGGACGACACGGTCGTCCAGGTGGGTCAGGGTGAGCCCCGCGGCGGTCGCGTCGGCGTGTTCGGTCACGTTGGCCAGTGCCCCCTGTGCGATCCGCAGCAGCGCCGACTGCACCCGGTCGGGCAGCGTGGCGAGCGGGGTGCCCTCCACATGGCAGCGGACGGCGATCCGGCCGTGCGACTGTGCCGTCTCGCGTGCGGCGAGGGCGTGCAGTGCCGCTTCGAGTCCGCCGCCCTCCGCCAGATCGGCGGGGGCGAGGTCGTGCACGAAGCGGCGGGCCTCGGCCAGGTTGCGTTCCGCGATACCGGTCGCCGTCCGGACATGGCGGCGGGCGGCCGTCGGATCGGCGTCCCAGGAGCGGTCCGCAGCCTGGAGCAGCATCTGCTGGCTCGACAGTCCCTGGGCGAGGGTGTCGTGGATCTCCATGGAGAGCCGCTGGCGTTCGGCGAGGGTTCCCTCGCGGCGTTCGGTGGCGGCCAGTTCGCGCCGGGTACGCAGCAGGTCGTCGATCAGCTCGCGCTGGCGGGAGGCCAGTTCCTGCTGGCGTACGGCCTGGCGCTGCATATGGACGAAGACGGCGGTGGCGACGGCCGCGACGGCGGGTGGGGCCAGCACCAGATTCGGGTCGAAGCCGTCCGCCAGCCGCAGCTGCGCGCCGACGACGAACACGGTGAGGAGGGCGACCAAGGCCAGTGCGGCGCGGGGCGGCAGGATCCGCAGCCCGGTGTAGAAGAGCGGCACCGCGCACCACGCGAAGCTCGGCGCGAGCAGGACCAGCACCATCCAGACGACGACGAGGACGCCGAGCCGGATCAGCCGTCGCGACGTGGGCCGGGAGCCGAGCACCGGGCCCAGGAGGTAGAGCACGGCGAGGGCCACCGACAGCGCGATGATCCACGGGGTGCGGGTCTCGCCGGGGTGGCGCATCAGGAAACGGGCGAGCGAGGCGCCGAGCAGCAGGAAGAACGCGGCGTGCGTGAGGAGGGTTGGCCACCGGGCATCCGGGTCGGCGGCCCGGTCGGCGGCCGGGCGGGGGTCCGGGCCGGTGTCGGGGCGGGTGCCCTGGCCGGGCTCGGGGGTCCGGTCCGCGGCGGGTACCGGCTCGCTTCGGTCCTGCACCTCGTACCTCGCGCTCCTGCCGATGACCTGGACGACCGGTGATCCGGACGACCTGCCGATGACCCGGACGCCGACCGGCTGCCGACCGGTCGCCGGCCCGTCGACCCGCGGCGGTCGCCCGCGACGACTGCCGTGCACCCGGTGCCGACCCGGTGCCGACCCGTGCCGGCCTGCGCGGATATCCCCATGGTGACCCCGGCGGGCCACACCCGCATCAACCGATCGGCTGATGGGGCCGTCGGCCGACCTGCGTGCGGCCTCGAGCCGGTACGCCGACCGTACGGGCCCGGATCCGGCCGGAGGATCGATATCCGAGCAGGCACAAGGCCGAGCCGAATCACCGAGGAGCCCACGATGAAGAAGATGTCTCTGCGTACCCGCGTCCTGACCGGTGCCGTCGCCGCAGCCGCCCTGAGCGCCGGAACCTTCGGCGCGATGTCCGCGAACGCGTCCGCCCCGGCCGCCGCACCCGCCGCGGTCAAGGCCGACACCGCCGACCGGAACCTCCAGCAGTCCACCCACCTGACCGTGGCCGCCGCGACGAAGGCCGCGCAGGCCACCCTCGACGCCGCGAAGAAGGAGAACCAGCGTGTCTCGGTCGCCGTGGTCGACCGCAACGGCAACACCCTCGTGACGCTGCGCGGCGACGGCGCGGGCCCGCAGTCCCCCGAGTCCGCCGTGAAGAAGGCGTACACCGCCGTGTCCTGGAACGCCCCCACCTCCGAGTTGACCGAGCGCCTGGAGCAGGCCCCGAACCTGAAGGACATCCCCGGCACACTGTTCTTGGCGGGCGGCGCGCCCGTGCAGGTCAAGGGTGCCCCGGTGGCGGGCATCGGAGTGGCCGGGGCCCCGAGCGGCGACCTCGACGAGAAGTTCGCCGCGGCGGGCGTCGCGGCGCTGGCGAAGTAGTCGCCGTCGCCCTCGTTCCCGTTCGTCGCAAGGAGAAGCAGATGAACGCCGTCGACCACCGGCTGCTCGACGCCGCCCGTACCGGCGACACCGAAGGAGTGCGGGCGGCGCTCGAGGGCGGGGCCCGTGTCGAGGCCCGCGACGAGGAGCTGCGTACCCCGCTGCTCCTGGCGGCTCTCGGTGACCATGCCGACGCGGCGCGACTGCTGGTGGCGGCGGGTGCCTCCCCCGACGCGCAGGACAGCCGCGAGGACAGCCCCTGGCTGGTCACCGGGGTCACCGGCAGCGTGGCGATGCTGCATGTCCTGCTGCCGGCGGGCCCCGACCTGACGCTCCGCAACCGCTTCGGCGGCATCTCGCTGATCCCGGCGAGCGAGCGCGGACATGTCGCCTATGTGCGGGAGGTGCTCCGTGCCACCGCCATCGACGTCGACCACGTCAACCGGCTGGGCTGGACGGCCCTGCTGGAGGCCGTGATCCTCGGCGACGGCGGACGGGCGCACCAGGAGATCGTCGAGGTGCTGCTGGCGGCGGGCGCGACACCGGGGCTGCCGGACGGCGACGGGGTCACGGCGCTGGAGCACGCGGAGCGTCGCGGCTTCTCGGAGATGGTGGAGCTGCTCCGGGACGCGGCGGGCGCCGAGGGCTCCCGGTGAGCGTCCGCAGGGCGGTGCCCACGGTGGCTGCCGTCCTGTTGCTCGCGGGTTGTGCGACGGGCACCCAGACCTCCGCGGACGCGCCCCGGCCCACCCTCGAAGCGGGAGCGAGTACGGGCACGGCGCAGGAGCGCACACCGCGCGGGACCCTCCTCGTCGCCGACTTCCGCGGTGACACCGTGACGTTCGTCGATCCGGGTCCGGGCCGGGACGCGGGCCCTCTCGGGTCGGTGGAGGCCGGCACCGCTCCGTACGGCCTGACCGTCGGCGAGGACGGCCGGGCCTGGGTGGCGACCGCCGAGGGGGTGGCGGTCATCGACACGGCGACGCGGACCCGTCTCGACGTCATCCCGTACGCGACGGAGTCGGGCCCGGTCACGACGGGTGAGTACCGGGGCGGTGGCATGGGCATCGCCCTCGCGCCCGACGGCGAGCACGTCTACGTCGGCGTCAACGTGCCCGGCGGGAACGGGGTGCTGGAGGTCATCGACACCGCGACCCGCGAGGTCACCGCCTCCGTCCCGGTCGGCCGTCGGCCCTTCGACGTGGACGTCTCGGCCGACGGCGGCGAGGTGTACGCCACCGGTCACGACTCGTTCGACGTGACGGCCGTCGGGACCCGCACCCTGGAGCCGCGGCGCATGGAGGTCGCCCCGTACGGCACCGAGGGCGGGCTCGGTTCGTGGCTGAAGCCGCACTACGCCGTGGTGCGCCCGTCGGACGGGAAGCTGCTGCTGCCGTTCGAGGGCGAGCGGCTCGCTGTTCTCGATCCGCGTACCGGCACGGTCCGGACCGAGCGGATGACCGCCGACACGCACCAGCACGGCGCGGCTCTCACCCCCGACGGGACCCTCCTCGTCGTCGGTACCGGCCCGATCGCCGCGGACGACGAGGAAGCGTCCCTCACCGTCCGGACCCCCGACGGCGGGGAACGCACCGTCGCCCTGGACGGACCGCACGAGGATGTGGCCGTGTCGCGGGACGGCCGCACGGCGTACGTCACCGGCGGCTTCACCCGTGACGGCTACTGGAACGGCATCACGGTCGTCGACCTTGCCGGGCAAGGGGCCGGGAGGCCGTTCAGGATCGGCGCGGGCGAACGCCCTCTGGGCATCGCCGTCCTCTGAGCCGCTCGCCGGGACGCTCTCCGTTGCCGTCCTGTCCCCGCCCGGCCGCCGTTCCACGAAATCAACCCGACATTCCACACATAGGATCACCGGTGTGGATCAGCGAACCCCCGTACGGAGTGCGGCGCCCGCCACCCTGCTGCTCGCCCTCCTGACCCTCGCCACGGCCTGCACGCCGGACACCGGCGGGGTGCGGGGCACACCGGGCGCGGCGGGGCTGCGCGATCCGTACTTCCCCAGGCTCGGCAACGGCGGCTACGACGTCACGCACTACGCCCTGACCCTGGCCGTCGACGCGGGTTCCGGTCGGCTGCGCGGTACGGCGGAGATCACCGCCCGTGCGACCCAGGACCTCAGCGCGTTCAACCTGGATCTGGCGGGGCTCGACGTCGGGTCGGCGACCGTCGAGGGCAGGCCCGCGGCCGTGAACCGGGCGGGCAGCGAACTGACGCTGCGTCCGGACAACGACGTCGAGGACCGGCTGCGCAAGGGCAGGACGTTCCGTACGGTCGTCCGCTACTCCGGCGCCCCGCGGACGTTCACCGATGCCGACGGGGCGAAGGAGGGCTGGGTGCGGACCGGGCGCGGGTCGGTCGCGCTCGGTGAGCCGACCGGCTCCATGGCCTGGTTCCCCGGGAACCACCACCCGAGCGACAAGGCCTCGTACGACATCAGGGTCACCGTGCCCGAGGGGCGGAGCGCTGTCTCCAACGGCGAACCGGCGTCCCGGCGTACGGCAGGGGGGCGCACCACGTTCCACTGGCGCACCCGTGAACCCATGGCGAGCTATCTCGCGACCGTCGCGGTCGGCCGCTACACGGTGAAGGAGTCGGCCACCGGGGACGGCATGCCGGTGGTCACCGCCGTCGATCCGGCGGCGGCCGGTGAGAGCGCCGCCGTGCTCGCCCGGATCCCGGAGGTCCTCCGGTGGGCGGAGCAGACGTTCGGCCCGTATCCGTTCACCTCGGCCGGGGCGATCGTCGGGCTGAGCGAGGACTCCGACTACGCGCTGGAGACCCAGAACCGGCCGTTCTTCCCCGGCCCGCCCGACATCGGGCTGCTCGTCCACGAGCTGGCCCACCAGTGGTTCGGCAACTCCGTCACCCCGGAGAACTGGCAGGACATGTGGCTCAACGAGGGCTTCGCGACGTACGCGGAGTGGCTCTGGAACGAGGAGCACGAGGGCGTCCCCGTCCGGGACAGCTTCGACGCGGCGTACGAGAACGACGCGAACTGGGCCTTCCCACCGAGCGATCCACCGTCCGCCGCGGACCTGTCCGGGCCTCCTGTGTACGGGCGCGGCGCGATGGTCGTCCACCGGATCCGGCAGCGGATGGGTGACGACGACGCCTTCTTCGCCCTCGTCAGGGGCTGGCTGAAGGCCCACCGGCACGGCAACGCGGCGACGGAGGACTTCACCGCGTACGTGGAGAAGGAGTCCGGCATGGATCTGACCACGTTGTGGGACACCTGGCTCGACGGCAGGAGCCGGCCCGCCCGGGGCTGACCGGCTCCCGTGCCGTCGGGCCGGGTTACTTCACGTCGACTCCGGTCCAGGCGGCGTCGACGGCCGCGAGTTCGGCGCTGTCCGCCCCGAACAGGTCGGTCGCGGCCTTCTGTGTCGCGACGCGGGCGCCCGCGTAGTCGGTGGTCGAGGTCATGTAGACGGAGAGGGCCTTGTACCAGATCTGGTAGGCCTTCTGGCGGCCGATGCCGGTGACCGTGGAGCCGTCGGAGGTCGGCGAGTCGTAGTCGACGCCGTTGATGGTCTTCGTGCCGCTGCCCTCGGCCAGCAGGTAGAAGAAGTGGTTGGCGACGCCGGAGGAGTAGTGGACGTCCAGATCGCCGACGCCGGAGTCCCAGTAGTCGGCCGAGCCGCCGTCCTTGCTGGGCTTGTCCATGTAGCGCAGGGGGGTGCCGTCGCCGTTGATGTCGATCTTCTCGCCGATGAGGTAGTCCCCGGCGTCGGTGCTGTTGTCCGCGAAGAACTCGACGGAGGTGCCGAGGATGTCGCTGGTCGCCTCGTTGAGTCCGCCGGACTCGCCGGAGTAGTCGAGGTCGGCGGTGGCGGCGGTGAGGCCGTGGGTCATCTCGTGGCCGGCGACGTCGATCGCGGTGAGGGCGCTCTTGTTGTCGGCACCGTCGCCGTACGTCATGCAGAAGCAGCTGTCGTCCCAGAACGCGTTGACGTACGCGTTGCCGTAGTGGACCCGGGAGTACGCGGCCTTGCCGTCGCCGGCTATGCCGGAGCGGCCCAGCTCGGACGTGTAGAAGTCCCAGGTCGCCGCGGCGCCGTAGTGGGCGTCGACCGCTGCGGTCTGGCGGTCGTTGCCGGTGCCGTCCCCCCAGGTGTCGTCGGCGTCGGTGACGAGGTCCCCGCTGCCGCTGCTGCCCTGGTCGAGGTCGTACGTCCTGTGGGCCGCCGCGATCGCCGTCGGCGAGCTCGAAGCCCGAGCCTCCCGGTGTGGTCGTCAGGGTGACCTGGCCGCTGTACTGGCTGTTGCCGGTGCCGGTCTCGACGGCCTCGTAGCTGTGCAGCTTCTTGCCGGTGGAGGCGTCCGTGATGGTGTGGACCCTGCTGGGTGTGCCGTCCTTCCGCACACCGGACCTGACCGCCTCGAAGGCGAGGACGGGCTTGCCGCTGCCCGCCCAGACGACCTTGCGCGCGCTTGCCGCCGACTTCACCTCCGGCTGGGTCGACGGCACGGCTATGCGGGCCTCGGTGGCCTTGTCCACGCCCTTGGAGCTGCCGTCGGACGCGGTGTGGGTGACGAGATCGCCGCCGAGGACCGGGATCCCGGCGTAGGTGCGCTCGTAGCGGGTGTGCACGGTGCCGCGGGCGTCCTTGATCACGTCACGGACGATCAGTTTCTCCTGGCTGCCGAGGCCGAGGGACTCGGCGGCCGCGGTGGCTCCGGTCTGTGCGGCGCGGATGGCCGAGCCGCGCTGCGCGGCGGTGTTCACACCGAGTGCGGTGGCGGGTGCCGTGCGGGGGGAAGAGGCGGTGTCATCGGGGGTGTTGGGGCCGGCCGTGGCCGAACCGGTCTGCACTCCGACGACGACCATCGCGGCAACTGCGGCCAGGGCAGCGGCGCGACGGGTGTTCATGTGGGGGGGTCATGCCTTCTCCGTTGCTCGTTCCTGTGGGGGTTACGAGCGGAGAGCGTGCCATCGAAAGAACGACTTTGACCGTGTGCCGACAATTGCCTCACAAGTTTTTGACCAGTTCTTGTCCGACTGGAGCGGGCTCGTGTCCGCTATGCGGCGGGTGGCGGAGGCTCAGGACGCCATGACGTCGTGACGCACGGGAGCCCCCGGCCGACAGATTCGGCCGGGGGCTCCCGGTGGACAGGCGTTCTACGTCAGAGGTTGACGCCGAAGTCCTGGGCGATGCCGCGCAGGCCCGATGCGTAGCCCTGGCCCACCGCGCGGAACTTCCACTCCGCGCCGTTGCGGTAGAGCTCGCCGAAGACCATGGCGGTCTCGGTGGCGGCGTCCTCGCTCAGGTCGTAGCGGGCGAGCTCGGTGCCGCCGGCCTGGTTGATGATGCGGATGAACGCGTTGCGCACCTGGCCGAAGTTCTGGCTGCGGGTCTCGGCGTCGTAGATGGAGACCGGGAAGACGATCTTGTCGATGTCCGCCGGGAGGCCGGCCAGGTTGACGTTGATCTGCTCGTCGTCACCCTCGCCCTGGCCCGTGACGTTGTCACCGGTGTGGACGATGGTCTGGTCCGGCGTCGCCTTGTTGTTGAAGAAGACGAAGTGGCCGTCGGAGAAGACCTTGCCGGCGGTGTTGACCGCGATCGCCGAGGCGTCGAGGTCGAAGTCGGTGCCGGTGGTGGTGCGGACGTCCCAGCCGAGGCCGACCGTGACGGCGGTCAGGCCCGGTGCCTCCTTGGTGAGGGAGACGTTGCCGCCCTTGGACAGGCTTACTGCCATGGGAAGTCCCTTTCCTTCGTCGTGTGCGGGCTTCGTGCCATCACGAAAGCTACCCGTCACACGTCATAACGCAGGCGATAGACCACGAGGTTCCTGCTCGCTTTACTTTCTTTGCCGAACTTCTGGCCGAACGCCCGCAAAAGAAGGTGACGAACAGGCTGTGGGCCAGGGAACATGGGTGTCATGTCCGGGCCCTATGTCATCCGCGGTTCGGTCTCCCTGCCGGAGGCCGAGCTCATGTGGCGTTTCTCGCGGTCCTCGGGGCCCGGCGGGCAGCACGTCAACACCAGCGACACGCAGGTGGAGCTCCGCTTCGACCTCGCGGCGACCGAGGCGCTCCCCGAGGTGTGGAAGGCGCGGGCGCTGGAACGGCTGGCCGGCAAGCTGGTGGGCGGGGTCGTGGCGGTACGCGCCTCGGAGCACCGCTCCCAGTGGCGCAACCGCGAAACGGCCGCCGTGCGGCTCGCCGCGCTCCTCGCCGAGGCCACCGCGCCGCCGCCGAGGCCGCGTCTCAAGAAGAAGATCCCGCGGGGCATCAACGAGCGCCGGCTGCGCGAGAAGAAGCAGCGGGGCGACACGAAGCGGGGCCGCTCCGGCCGCGACTGGTGACGGCCGCGGAGTCCGCTCCCGGGCAGCGCCAGGCATCGCGACGGTGTGAGGACGGCCGCGTCCGCGACGAAGCGAAGGCCGCATCGCTCCGCGAGGGTCAGCCCAGTCGGCGGTAGCGGCCCTTGAAGTACGCGAGCGGTTCGCCGTCCGTGTTCGGTAGTCCGGCCGTCAGCACCCGGCCGATCACGAGCGTGTGGTCACCTGCCAGGACCCGCTGTTCCGTACGGCACTCCAGCGTCGCGAGCGCTCCTTCGACCAACGGCGCACCCGTCACCTCTCCCCGTACGTACGGGATGTCCGCGAACAGCAGCCGGTCGCTGATCCGGCCCTTCATGGCGAACCGGCCGGCGATCTGCCGCTGGCTCTCCGCGAGCACCGACACCGCCCACAGCGGCTGCTCGGCCAACAGGTCGTCCATCCGCGAGTCGTTGCGCAGGCTCACCATCACCAGCGGCGGATCCAGCGAGACCGAGACGAAGGCGGTCGCCGTCATCCCCACGTCCTCGCCGCGGCCGTGTTCGTCGAGCGGCGGTTCCTGGGCGGTGATCAGCACCACACCGGCGGCCAGGCGGGCCAGGGCGGCGCGGAATTCGTCATTGCTCACCCCCTCAGCATGGGGGACGGCTTCGGAGCGCGGGGCGGGGGGAGTCTTCTGCAGCACATCCGGCACGCTAGTGCCGTACGGTGCGCGATCGCATCGGTCCAGGGGACCAGCCGGGTCCTAGGACTCCCGGACCACCGACCGGTTCCGGCCGGCGCACCGCCGGCGGCGCGGCGGATTTGCGTTCAGGAAGGGACAGGAGCCCCCCGGGAGTGAGATCGTGGTCCGTTTATCATTCTGTTGTGACTTGAGTCACAGAGAGCAATATTTGTTGACCCTGTGTACCGGGTGCACAGCTCACTGTGATTCAGTGGCCGTGACACTGCAACAAGTACGTCGATATGAAACCTGGAGTTGCTGTCGAGGTCTCGGGGAGTGCGAGCAATGGAGGCCGAGTCGGAGCCGTACGTCCGCCTTGCGACCATGCGGCAGCTGCACCAGGCCGTCGCTGATCTCAATACGGCGCGGAGTCTGGCGGACACGCTTCAGACCGTGGCCGACGGCATCGTCGCCGGCCTCGGCTACGAACTGGGCTGTGTGAACCTCGTCCGGCCCGACGGTGACCTCGTCGTGGCCGCCTTCGCCGGCAACACCGCCGCGGAAGCCCTGATCACCGGCCGTGTCGGCTCCCGGGAGTCCTGGGAGCGCAGGCTGTCCATGGGCGAGGCCTGGGACGGACTCCGGTTCATACCGCACACCGAGGGCTGGGTTCTCCTCGACGACGACGTACCGCAGTGGCACACCGAGGGCCCCGAGCCCCGCTTCGAGGACGAGTGGCACCCCCTGGACCGCCTCTACGCCCCCATGTACGCCTCCGGCGGTGGACTGGACCTCCTGGGCGTCATCTCCGTCGACCGGCCCCGCAACGGCCGCCGGCCCGGAGCCTGGGGCCGTGAGGCCCTCCAGATGTACGCGTCCCAGGCCGCCATTGCGATAAGCAACGCCCGGCTCCGAGCAAACATGCAGCGTGCCCTGGTCAGGCTCGAACGGGAACAGCAGGCGCTGCGGGCCAGCGAGGAATCCTTCCGCCAGGCGTTCGAGTACGCCCCGAGCGGCATGGCCATCGCCGAGATGGGCGGTGACCAGCACGGCAGGCTGCTGCGCACCAACGACGCGCTCTGCCGTCTCCTGGGCCGCCCCGCCTCCGTACTGCGCCGCTACTCCTTCGCCGACCTCGTCCACCCCGAGGACATCGGCACCCTGCTGCGTACCTCCGCCGAGGGCGGGCGCGCCGAGCTGCGGCTCAGCCGCAGGGACGGCACCTACCTCTGGGTCTCGCTGCGCAACTCGGTCGTCGCCGACACCGCCGACGGCCCGCGCTTCCTGCTGACGCACGTCGAGGACATCGAGGAGCGCAAGCGCAACGAGCTGAATCTCGCGCACCGCGCCTCGCACGACGCCCTCACCGGCCTGCCCAACAGTGCCGAGCTGCGCTCCCGGCTGAGTGCCCGGCTCTGTGAGAGGCCCCACTCGATCGCGTCGACCGCGATCGAGGCACTGGACGCGGCGTACGGGGACGTCGAGGCATCCCGTACGCACGGCTACCGCCCCGACGGCTACGACGGGGACGCGGCGGTCGGAGGCGGCCCGTACGACCACCACGTGCACACGGTGGCGCCCGACATGGAGCGCGACGACGGGGCGAAGGGCCTCGCGGTGCTCTTCTGCGACCTCGACGGCTTCAAGTCGATCAACGACCGTTTCGGACATCACACGGGTGACGCGGTTCTCATCGAGGTGGCACGGCGGCTCACCACCTGCGTACGGGACGGTGACACGGTCGCCCGGCTCGGGGGTGACGAATTCGTCGTCCTCGCAGACGGCCTGGGGGCCGCAGATGCCGCAGATCTGGCCGTACGCTTGCGTAACGCCATCATTCCGCCCATCCGGGTGGACGGCCGGGCAGTCAGGGTCGGGGCGAGTTTCGGTATCGGCTGGGCAGAGTGCGGCATGACCGCGGAAGAGGTCCTGCGCTCCGCCGACCAGCGGATGTATGTGGAAAAGCGGTCCCGATCGAAGGTTCACCGCCGAGCCGGCTGACGTTCACACCCCGGCAGTCCCCTTACCCCGCCCCGGTTTCCCGGTCGATCGAGGGCAATTCGGCGCGTGCTCCGTTCGGGGTAGGCTCGGCCGGTCGGCGACGGCTGGCGACATGGTGAGGAGTGACCCAGGGATGACGGCCGGGAACAACGGCGCGAGCAAGCCCGAGGACGACGATCCGTTCGGCTATCTGTACGAGGACGGGCGTGCGGCAGGAGCCCAGCCGCCCGGACAGGGTGGTCAGGGTGGTTACGGCTACCCCGGACCGGCCGCACAGCCCGGCGTGCCCAGAACCTCGTACAACCAGGTGCGGACCGTCGGCGAGCGCCAGTACGGGCAGGTTCCGCCGCAGCAGGCGTACGGCCAGCAGGCCCCGCCGCAGTACGGGCAGCAGCCTCCGCAGCAGTACGGGCAGCCGAACGCGCAGTACGCGGCCCCCGAGACGTATCCGGGTGGTGCGGGCTCCTCGCAGGTCCCGCCGCGCGGCGGTGGCCGGGGCGCGGGTCCGGGCCGGGGCGGCCCCAACACCAAGGCGCTGCTGATCGCGGCGGTCGCCGTGGTCGCGGTCGTGCTCATCGGCATCGGCGCCGCCCTGATGACGGGCGACGACGACAAGAAGGACCAGGCCGGCACGTCGGCAGGTCCGGCCGGTGAGGTCAAGGAGTCCCCGAAGACCGAGGACTCCGCGAAGCCCTCGAAGGAGCCCGTCGAGCTGCCCGAGCAGGACGCGGCGACGCTGTCCCTCGGCGGCACGGCCGCCCTGGACAACACGGTCAAGGGCGCCAAGGGTGCGAACGGCCAGTACATCAGCCTCAACGAGGTCGGCCGGTCGGCCACCTGGACGGTCGATGTGCCCGAGAGCGGCCCGTACACGCTCTACGTGACGTACGGGGTGCCGGGCAAGGACGCCAAGACCTCGCTCACGGTCAACGCCGAGGAGCCCCGTTCCATCAACATGAAGAACTTCGCGAAGGCGGCGGAGGGCGACCTGGAGAAGGGCTGGACCACCACGTACGCGTGGGTGCAGCTCAACAAGGGGTCGAACACGCTCACGCTGTCGTGCCGCGAGGGCGACCAGTGCGATGCCAATCTCGACCAGCTGTCGCTGAAGTCGGGTCACATCAAGTAGGCCCCCCGTACAGCAGAACCACCACCGTCCCGGTCATCGCCTCGCGAGCCGGGACGCGGTGTTTTCCGGGTTGTCCGGGTTCAGGTGGCGGGTGCGTGCTGCTCGACCGAGACACGGGGCAGCAGGTCCTCGTACACCGCGCGGTCGAACTCGCCGGCCGCCGGAGCCAGTACGGTCGCCGTCGACAGGGCGACCGCCCGCGCCAGCCGGTCCGGCCAGCTCAGGCCCTCCGCGAGGCCGGACAGCAGTCCGGCCACGGCGGAGTCGCCGGCGCCCGTCGGATTGCCGCGGACGGCGGACGGCGGTGCGGCCCGCCAGATGCCCTCGGGGGTGACGGCGAGCAGGCCGTCCGCGCCCAGTGACGCGACGACGGCGGCCGCGCCGCGGCGGCGGGCGTCACGCGTCGCGCGCAGGGGTTCGCGTGCGCCGGTGAGCCGGGCGAGCTCGTCGGCGTTCGGCTTGATGAGGTCGGGCCGTGCCGCGATGCCGCGGCGCAGCGGTTCGCCGCCGGTGTCCAGGAGGACGGGGACGCCGGCGGCGCGGGCGAGGCGGACCAGTTCGGCGTACGCGCCGACGTGTATGCCGGGCGGCAGGCTGCCGCAGAGGGCGACCGACTGCGCTCCGGGCAGCAGTTCCCGGTACGTCCGCAGGAAGGCGGCCCACTCGTGGGCGCCTATCTGTGGGCCGGGCTCGTTGAGCTGGGTGGTGTCCCCGGTGGAGAGGTCGACCAGGGCGAGGGTGCGGCGGGTGTTCCCGGAGGTCGTGACGAGCGCGTCCTTGGGGCGGTGGGGGAGTGCCGCGAGCAGGTCGCGCAGGACGGCTCCGGTGGCGCCTCCGGCGAAGCCCGTGACCACCGTGTCGTGCCCCAGGGCGGAGAGCACCCGGGCCACGTTGAGGCCCTTGCCGCCCGGGCGTTCGGACATCTCGCCGATGCGGTGGCTGGTGTGCGGGACGAGGGCGGGGACGGTGGACGTGAGGTCGAGTGCCGTGTTCAGCGTGACGGTCAGTATCACCTGTACCGGCCCCCGGTTCCTTGGTCGTTCGTCCCTGCGCGCCGTCTCCTCCGCGACGCCGTCCCGGCGATCATGTCAAAGAGACGGCGGCCGTCCCAGACCTACGGGCCAACCGCCGTCTCTTCGTTACGTGTTCAACAGGGCGTCAGCAGGGGGACACCCTGAGGGAAACCCCCACGGCTGCCTTCATCCGAGAGGCGGTTCGACGATCCACTCGCCCCTGCGCATGACGCCCTTGAGCGCGAAGTCCGCGTCCAGGACCACGAGGTCGGCGTCCTTGCCCGGGTCGAGCGAGCCGACCCTGTCGTACAGGCCGAGCAGCCGTGCCGGGTTGGCGGAGATGGACCGCACGACGTCCTCGACGGGGATCCTGTCGATGGTGACGGCCCGTCGGAACGCCGTGTCCAGGGTCAGCGTGGAGCCCGCGATCGATCCGCCCTCCACCAGGCGTGCCACGCCGTCCTTGACCTCGACGGCGAGCGGGCCGAGTACGTAGCGGCCGTCGCCGACCCCGGCCGCGTCCATGGCGTCCGTGATCAGGGCGACCCGGTCGGCGCCCGCGCGGTGGTAGGCGAGCTCCAGGGCTGCGGGGTGCAGGTGCGTACCGTCGTTGATCAGCTCGACGGTGATCCGCTCGTCCTCCAGGAGGGCGGCGATCGGACCCGGTGCGCGGTGGCCGAGCGCCGGCATCGCGTTGAAGAGGTGCGTGGCGACGGTGGCGCCCGCGTCGATCGCCTCGACGGTCTGCTCGTACGTCGCGTCCGTGTGCCCGATGGCGGCGATGACCCCGTGCTCGGCGAGCAGCCGCACGGATTCGATGCCGCCCGGCAGCTCGGTGGCGAGGGTGACCATCTTGGCCGTGCCCCGTGCCGCGTCGAGCAGCTTGCGGACCTCGGCCGGGTCGGGGTCGCGGAGCAGTTCCTCGCTGTGTGCGCCCTTGCGGCAGGGCGCGATGAAGGGCCCCTCGAAGTGGATGCCGGCGAGCTCGCCCTGCTCCACCAGCTCCGAGAGCATGCCGGCCTGCCGGGCCAGGAAGTCCATGTCACCGGTGACCGTGGAGGCGACGACGGTCGTGGTGCCGTGTTCGCGGTGGGTGCGTGCTCCGGTGAGGGCGTCCTCGGCGGTGCCGGTGGCGAAGGACGCGCCGCCGCCGCCGTGGTTGTGCATGTCCACGAAACCGGGGACCACCCAGTGGCCCGAAAGGTCGACGGTGCGGGCGCCCTCCGGCATGCTGCCGGCGATCCGGGTGCCCTCGACGATCACCCGGCCGTCCTCGACCGTCCCGGTGGGAAGCACCACCCGGGCACCTGCGAGAACTGTGCTGTCTGCGCGTCCGGCCATCAGGCGGATACCTCCGTGGAGAGAAGATCCCAGGCGAGCAGCCCTGCGCCCAGGCATCCGGCGGTGTCCCCGAGGGCCGCCGGGACGATGTGAGGCAGCTTCTGGAACGTGACGCGTTCCTCGACAGCCGCACGCAGTGGTGTGAACAAGGTTTCCCCCGCCTCGGCCAGACCGCCACCGATGATGAGCGTGCGGGGGTCCAGCAGGGTCAGCGCGGTGACCAGTCCGGCGGCGAGTGCGTCGACGGCGTTCTGCCATACGCGCTGTGCGGCGGGGTCGCCCGACTCCACCGCTTTCGCGCAGTCCGCGGCGTCGGCGTCCGGGTCCCCGGACGCGGCGGCCCAGGCCCGGGTCACCGCGGAGGCGGAGGCCAGGGTCTCCAGACAGCCGCGCTGGCCGCAGTTGCAGTCCGGGCCGTCCGGCCGGACCACGATGTGGCCGATCTCGCCCGCGTAGCCATGGGCGCCCGCCTCGATGCTGCCCGCGATGCCGATGGCCCCGGCGATGCCGGTGCCCAGCGGCACGAACAGGAAGCGGTCCGCACCCTTGCCCGCGCCGATCCGGCCTTCGGCGAGGCCGCCGGTCCTGACGTCGTGGCCGAGCGCGACGGGCAGGCCGCCGAGCCGTTCGCCGAGCAGTTTCCGCAGGGGCATGTCCCGCCAGCCCAGGTTGGCGGAGTAGACCGCGATCCCGCGCTCGGCGTCGACGATCCCGGGCACGGCGACCCCGACGGCGACAGCCGGCGTGCCGAACCGCTCCTCGCCGTGCGCGCGCAGTTCCGCCGCGAACCCGAGAATGGTCTCGACCACTGCCTCGGTCCCGCGCTCGCGGCCGGTGGCCCGGCGCGCCTCGTGGAGCAGGGTGCCGTCGGCCCCGACCAGTGCGGCCTTCATTCCTGTGCCGCCCACATCGAGGGCGATGACGTGTCTCACGGAAGACAGTTTCGCCCGGCGACCCCTAAAAGGTCTAGTCCACTATCGCGGTTTGTTGACCATCCATACAAAATGACCCCTGTGTGCGCCCGCCCGTCCCCCCTCCGACCGGGCGCGAGGGGTCGGATAGATTGCCGAATCGATACTCCGATGGTGTAGACCTCCGCAGTGGACGTGAGGCAGGATCGCGGCTCATCGCCGGATCGGTCATCGGTGCGAACCCAGAGGGATGGACAGGTCTGTGCAGCGGCGCTTGGTGGGTCTGACCGCGGCGGTGGCCGCATTCGGCATGACGGCAACGTTGTCCGGCTGTGGCACGGAGAGCGGTTCGGGGGAGGTCACCCTGAAGTTCGTCGCGGCCGACTACGGCACAGGTGCGGAGAACAGCTCCGAGAAGTACTGGGACGACGTCGCCCGGAAGTTCGAGAGGGCCAACCCCGGCATCAAGGTCGACGTCAACGTCCTCTCCTGGAAGGACGTCGACCGCGAGGTCGCCGCCATGGTGAAGGCCGGCGACGCCCCCGACATCGCGCAGATCGGCGCGTACGCCGACTACGCCAGTGCGGGCAAGCTGTACGACGCCGACGAGATGCTCGCCATCAGCACCTCGGCCAACTTCCTCCCCTCGCTCAGCGACGCGGGCAAGGTCGACGGGGAGCTGTACGGCCTGCCGTTCGTGGCCAGCACCCGGCTGCTCTTCTACAACAAGGAACTGTTCGCGAAGGCGGGCATCGATGCCCCGCAGACCTGGGACGACATCCAGGCCGATGCCGCCGCGCTCAAGCAGCGTGACGTGACCTACCCCTTCGCCCTGCCGCTCGGCCCCGAGGAGTCCCAGGCCGAGACCATGATGTGGATGCTCAGCGGCGGCGGCGGCTACACGGACGACGTCGGGTCGTACAGCATCGACTCCCCTCAGAACATCGCCACCTTCAAGTGGCTGAAGAACAACCTCGTCGGCAAGGGCCTCACCGGCCCCGTCGCCCCCGGCAAGCTCGACCGGGCGACGGCCTTCGACGCCTTCACGGAGGGCCAGGTCGGGATGCTCAACGGCCACCCGACGCTGATGCAGGAGGCCGAGAAGAAGGGCGTCGACGTCGGCATGGTCCCGCTGCCCGGGATCCAGGGACCCTCCAAGGGCTCGATGGGCGTCGCCGACTGGATGATGGGCTTCAAGGAGAACGGCCACCGCGAAGAGATAGGCAAGTTCCTCGACTTCGCGTACACGGACGAGAACGTGCTGGCCTTCGCCGACCAGTACGACCTGCTGCCCGTGACCGGCAGTGCCTCCGAGGTGATGGAGGCGGACGAGAAGTACAAGGCGCTGTACGACTTCCTCGAGGCGCTGCCGAACTCCCAGCTGTACCCGTTCGGCAAGACGTCCTGGGCGACGGCCAGCGAGGCGATCAAGGAGAAGATCGGCTCGGCCGTGGAGCCGAACGGCAACCCGGAGGGCATCCTCGGGCAGATCTCGGAGGAGGCGCGTCGGGCGGAGGCCGCGGAGTAGGTTGGTTGACATGACCGCAGCCGACGACCCGCTCCCCGACGAGGGGCGTGCGGTGCTGGCCCTGGAGCGGCGCTCCTGGGCCGGACCCGGTGCGAAGGAACGGGCGATCCGGGAGCAGCTCGGCATCTCGCCGGTCCGCTACTACCAGCTCCTCAACGCCCTGATCGACGACCGCCGGGCGCTCGCCGAGGACCCGGTGACGGTGAACCGGCTGCGGAGGGTGCGGGACGCGAGACGCGGACGGCGCTGAGCCCCCGGCCCCGCCGGACGGTGTTCTCGCCGCTCGACCGGGTTGATCGTGGCCCCACCACGGGCGCCCCGTCACCGATACGCTCGGAGCATGGGCAGCAACCCGGACCAACCTGTGCCGACCCCGTCCACCCAGGCCGGCCGTGAAGGCCTCGCCGCGCTCCTCGCGCGCCCCGACCGCGCCGTGATCGCGCTCGATTTCGACGGCACCCTCGCCGACATCGTGCCCGACCCGGAGCAGTCGCGGGCCCATCCCGGGGCCGTACCCGCCCTCGCCGCGCTCGCGCCGCAGGTCGCCTCCGTCGCCGTGATCACCGGCCGCCCCGCGGGCGTCGCGGTCCGGTACGGCGGCTTCGCCGGGGTACCCGGCCTCGATCACCTCGTCGTCCTCGGGCACTACGGCGCGGAACGCTGGGACGCCGTCACCGGCACCGTGCACGCCCCCGCTCCGCACCCCGGCGTCGCCGCCGTCCGCGCCGAACTCCCCGGCGTCCTGCACGAGGTCGGTGCCTGGCACGGCACCTGGATCGAGGAGAAGGGGCAGGCCGTCGCCGTACACACGAGGCGGGCCGACGACCCGCAGGCGGCGTTCGAATCCCTGCGCGAACCCCTCGGGCACCTGGCCGCCCGGCACGGGCTGATCGTCGAACCGGGCCGCCTCGTCCTGGAGCTGCGTCCGCCGGGCATGGACAAGGGAGTGGCACTCGCGGAGTACGTACGGGAGGCCGACGCCGAGTCCGTCCTGTACGCCGGGGACGACCTGGGCGACCTCGCCGCGTACGCAGCCGTCGAGAAGCTCCGCGCCGAGGGGCCGGACGGCACCCCGGGCCTCCTGGTCTGCAGCGGCACCGAGGTTCCCGAACTCGCCGAGCGTGCCGACCTGCTGCTGCCGGGCCCGGCGGCCGTGGTGGGCCTGTTGGAGACCCTGGCGCGGCACCTGGGAAAGCCGAAAGGCGTCCAGGGGTAGGTCCTGGGGACCCCCCAGGACCTAACCCCGGAGCGCGTCCAGCTGGTCCAGGAACCACTGCTGCGGCGGCAGTGCGGTCGCCGCGGCGGCCAGCCGCTTCGTGCGCGCGCTCCGCTCGTCGGCCTCCATCGTCAGCGCCTCGTGCAGCGCCGCAGCCGTGGCCGACACGTCGTACGGGTTGACCACGACGGCGTCCTCGCCGAGCTCCTCGTACGCCCCCGCCTCCCGCGACAGCACCAGCGCGCAGCCGTTGTCGGAGACGACCGGGACCTCCTTCGCGACGAGGTTCATGCCGTCGCGGATCGGGTTCACCAGGGCCACGTCCGCCAGCCGGTACGCCGCGAGCGAGCGGGCGAAGTCGTCGTCGACGTGGAGGATGACCGGGGTCCAGCCCTCCGTGGCGTACTCCGCGTTGATCCTGTCGGCGACGCGCTGCACCTCGGCGGTGTAGTCGCGGTACACCGCGAGGTCCTGCCGGGAGGGGTAGGCGAACGCCACGTGCACCACCCGCTCGCGCCATTCGGGGCGCTCCTCCAGCAGGGCGCGGTAGGCGTGCAGCCCGCGGACGATGTTCTTGGAGAGCTCGGTGCGGTCCACCCGCACGATCGTCCGCCTGCCCGGGCCCACCTGCTCCCGAAGCGTCTCCATCCGCTCGTCCACGTCCGCCTCGTGGGAGCGGCGGCGCAGGAAGTCCGCGTCGGCGCCCAGCCCGTGCACCCCGATCCGGGTGCGGCCGGTGCCGCCCAGGACCTCCGTGCAGCAGCTGATGAACGCGTCCGCCCAGCGGCGGGTCAGGAACGCGGCCCGGTCGGCACCCAGGATGCCGCGCAGCAGCTGCTCGCCGATGTCGTCGGGCAGCAGCCGGAAGTAGTCGACGGGGGCCCACGGGGTGTGCGAGAAGTGGCCGATCCGCAGATCGGGGCGCAGCTCGCGGAGCATGCCGGGCACCAGCGACAGGTGGTAGTCCTGGACCAGGACCGCCGCGCCCACGCCCGCCTCCTCGGCGAGGGCCTCGGCGAAGGCGCGGTTGTACGCCTCGAACGACGCCCACTGCCGCCGGAACTCCGCGTCGAACACCGGCTCCAGCGGTGTCTGGTAGATCATGTGGTGGACGAACCAGAGCACCGAGTTGGCGATGCCGTTGTACGCGTCGTCGTGGACTCCGGCGTCGATGTCGAGCATGCGGACGCCGGGCTCCGACAGGCCTCGCCGGACCGCCTCGCGGTCGCCGTCGCCCAGGGCCGCGCACACCCACAGCTTGTCCTCGACGGCGCTCAGACCGGAGACGACGCCGCCCCCGCCGCGCTTCGAGTCGAGCGTGCCGTCCTCGCGCAGCGCGTAGGACACGGGGCCGCGGTTGGACGCGACGAGGACCTGGGCAGAGTGCTCGGAGACCATGTACCCGAACCTAGCCCGTTCGGGAAGCCGCCAAACGCGAAGCCCACCGCGAAACGTCACGCCGCGTGGCGGGACGCGTACTCCGTGATCTCCCGCATCGGCGGCCGCTCCTCGGTGTCCACCGCATGGGTGCGCGGTACGAAGCCGCTCTCGCCCCGCTCGAACTGGGTGAGTACGGGGCGCACCAGATGACCCCGGGAGAGCCGCAGCTGGGCGGTGCGGTAGATCGCCGCCGCCATGCGGCCGAGCGCCTGGCCGTCCTGGTGGCGGTGCTTGCGCACGCCGACGTCCACCTGCGCCAGCGCGTCCAGGCCCACCGTGTGCAGGGCGTCGACGAGCAGGCCCAGCTCCACTCCGTAACCGACGGGGAAGGGGAGCCGTTCGAGCAGGGAGCGGCGTACGGCGTACTCGCCGCCCAGCGGCTGGACGAAGCCGGCCAGTTGCGGCCAGTGCAGGTTGAGCAGCGGGCGTGCCACCAGTTCGGTGACCCGGCCGCCCTGGCCTGCGGCTTCTCCCAGTGGGCGGTCGTACATGGCCTTGACGAACTGGACCTCGGGGTCCGTCAGCAGGGGACCGACGATCCCGGAGACGAAGTCCGCGGAGAAGTCCTTGAGGTCGGCGTCGATGAAGCAGACGATCTCACCGCTGGTCACCAGCAGTGACCGCCACAGCACCTCGCCCTTGCCGGGTACGGCCGGTATCCGGGGGAGTATCGCGTCCCGGTGCACCACCCTGGCACCCGCCCGGCGGGCCACTTCGGCGGTGGCGTCGGTGGAACCGGAGTCGATCACCACCAGTTCGTCGACGAGCCGGACCTTCTCCATCAGCTCGCGCCGGATCTCCTCGACGATCGCTCCGACCGTCGCCTCCTCGTTCAGGGCGGGCAGGACGACGCTCACCCGGGCGCGGCGCGGATCCCTCGCGCGCGCGGCCGTGAGGCGGTCGAGCGGGCGGTCGTCGGCCGACCAGGAACGCCTGGTCAGCCAGCGTTCCACCTCTTCCAGCACGGTCGATACTCCCTGTATGTGATCCATCTCGCGGTTCGGACGACTATCTCAATCGTCCAGGGCTTCGGTTACAGTCTTGAACAACGCGGATGGCCCTCGCATGTCGGGGTCGGTCCGCGAATAAATGCCCGGATCGATGGTCCGGTGCCATAGCGCTCATCCAGAGGGACTGAGGGAACGGCCCGTTGAAGTCCCGGCAACCCCCCTGCCGACCGCGAGGTCACGGTGGGGAAGGTGCCAATTCCGTCTTGTGGCGAAATACGCCGCAAGGAAGATGAGGAGAAAGGGCTCCGCCATCATGTCTGTTCAGACAGTTGCAGCGAACACCGATTCTTCTGCCGTGGACCTTGGTTCCGCCGCAGCACTTTCCTGCCGCGAATGCGGCGAGCGTTTCGAGCTCGGTCCCATTTTCGCCTGTGCGTCCTGTTTCGGGCCGCTCGAAGTGGCGTACGACCTGCCGAGCGGCTCCCCGGAAGAGCTCAAGAAGCGCATTGCCGAAGGCCCCGACAACATCTGGCGCTATGCGCCGCTGCTGCCCGTTCCGGCCGATGTCGCGAGCAAGCCCAACATCAACCCCGGCTTCACGAAGCTGGTCAAGGCCGACAACCTCGCCCGTGAGCTGGGCGTCACCGGCGGTCTGTACGTCAAGGACGACTCCGGCAACCCGACGCACTCCTTCAAGGACCGTGTCGTCGCGATCGCCGTCGAGGCCGCCCGCGCCTTCGGATTCACCACTCTGTCCTGCTCCTCCACCGGCAACCTCGCCGGTGCGGTGGGCGCCGCGGCGGCCCGTGCCGGCTTCCGCTCGTGCGTGTTCATCCCGCACGACCTGGAGCAGGGCAAGGTCGTCATGGCCGCGGTGTACGGCGGCGAACTGGTCGGCATCGAGGGCAACTACGACGACGTCAACCGCTTCTGCTCGGAGCTCATCGGCGACCCGCTCGGTGAGGGCTGGGGCTTCGTCAACGTCAACCTCCGCCCGTACTACGGCGAGGGCTCCAAGACCCTGGCGTACGAGATCTGCGAGCAGCTCGGCTGGCAGCTGCCCGACCAGATCGTCATCCCGATCGCGTCCGGGTCGCAGCTCACGAAGATCGACAAGGGCCTGCAGGAGCTGATCAAGCTCGGCCTGGTCGAGGACAGGCCGTACAAGATCTTCGGCGCCCAGGCCGAGGGCTGCTCCCCGGTCTCCACCGCCTTCAAGGCCGGACACGACGTCGTACGGCCGCAGAAGCCGAACACGATCGCCAAGTCCCTCGCGATCGGCAACCCGGCGGACGGCCCGTACGTCCTGGACATCGCCCGGCGCACCGGCGGTGCCGTCGAGGACGTCGACGACGAGCAGGTCGTCGACGCGATCAAGCTGCTGGCCCGCACCGAGGGCATCTTCGCGGAGACCGCGGGCGGTGTGACGGTCGGTGTGACGAAGAAGCTGATCGACGCCGGTCTGCTGGACCCGACGCTGACCACCGTCATCCTGAACACCGGTGACGGCCTGAAGACGCTGGACGCCGTCGCCCCGACGACCGGCCTGTCGGCCACGATCCGGCCGAGCCTGGACGCGTTCCGCGACGCGGGCCTCGCCGCCAGCTGACCACCCGAGACCGAAGGAAGGCACCCCATGAGCGTCAAGGTCCGCATCCCCACCATCCTCCGCACCTACACGGGCGGTCAGGCCGAGGTCCCGGCCGAGGGCACGATCCTCTCCGAGGTCATCGAGTCCCTGGAGAAGAACCACCCGGGCATCGCCGCCCGCGTCCTGGACGACCAGGGCAAGCTGCGCCGCTTCGTGAACGTGTACGTCAACGACGACGACGTGCGCTTCGAGGGCGGCCTGCAGACGGCGACCCCGGACGGCGCCGGTATCTCGATCATCCCGGCCGTCGCCGGAGGCTGACCCGTCGAGCACCGTGCCGGGGGCCGACCCGCCGAGCACGGTTGCCGGAGGCCGAGCCTCCTGTACGACTTCACAGCGTGAACACCGTTGCCCCCTCCGCAAGAGAAGCGGAGGGGGCAATTCTGCATGGTTGAGCGCGGTACAGTTGGGGAAGCCCCCTCCGCTGCCTGTGCCGCCCGCATATGAGAATGCGCCCGGTCGCGATGAGAAGCAGCCAAAGTACGTGAACCCCTTGCGCCATAAGTGGCCTTTGTCAGGCCCGACTTGCCCTGGAATCTCATGAGTTCGACCTATCCGGGCGTTCACCTGTGCCCAGAATTCTCGTCCGATTGCCCTGTTGCAGAGGGCAGTTGGGCAGATACATTCGGCCGCGGTCGACGCGTTCCGGCGCACGCCACCCTCTCCTGTCGGAGGGTGAGTTCTGACCCAGGGCCCGCGAAGTGCGGTCCTGTGCAAGGGCCAGTAATAGGGGAGTTAGGCATGGCTCAGGGCACCGTCAAGTGGTTCAACGCGGAGAAGGGGTACGGCTTCATCGCGGTCGACGGTGGTGCGGATGTTTTCGTCCACTACAGCGCGATCCAGATGGACGGGTACCGCACCCTCGAAGAGGGTCAGCGAGTTGAATTCGAAATCTCGCAGGGCCAGAAGGGGCCGCAGGCGGACATGGTCAAGCTCGCCGTCGGCTGAGCTCGGCGCGGTCGGCCAACGACACTACTCACACACGCAGGGCCCGTACCCGGAAGAGGGTACGGGCCCTGCGTGCGTACCGCGCGCCCCCCGGCGGTTGTCCACATCTGGAGGGGGACGCTTGCACTCGCAGGGGTCGAGTGCTAATCATTGGCGTTAGCACTCTCCAGGTGAGAGTGACAGAAACTTGGACCGGGCCGGTGAGGCCCGCAGGCTCACGGGGCAAGGAACCGCTGAGCACGCTGGCCGTCCGTCGCGGGCGCCTCTCGGTCCGGAGAAATCCACCCCTGTCCGGGAGGACCACTTCACATGGCCAAGATCATCGCGTTCGACGAGGAGGCACGGCGCGGTCTCGAGCGCGGGATGAACCAGCTCGCCGACGCCGTCAAGGTCACCCTCGGCCCCAAGGGCCGAAACGTCGTCCTCGAGAAGAAGTGGGGCGCGCCCACGATCACCAACGATGGTGTTTCCATCGCCAAGGAGATCGAGCTCGAGGACCCGTACGAGAAGATCGGTGCGGAGCTGGTCAAGGAGGTCGCCAAGAAGACGGACGACGTCGCCGGCGACGGTACGACCACCGCAACCGTTCTCGCCCAGGCGCTCGTCCGCGAGGGCCTGCGCAACGTCGCCGCGGGTGCCAACCCGATGGCTCTCAAGCGTGGCATCGAGAAGGCCGTCGAGGCCGTCTCCGCCGCTCTGCTGGAGCAGGCGAAGGACGTGGAGACCAAGGAGCAGATCGCTTCGACGGCCTCCATCTCCGCTGCCGACACCGAGATCGGCGCCAAGATCGCCGAGGCGATGGACAAGGTCGGCAAGGAAGGCGTCATCACCGTCGAGGAGTCCCAGACCTTCGGTCTGGAGCTCGAGCTCACGGAGGGTATGCGCTTCGACAAGGGCTACATCTCGGCGTACTTCGCGACCGACATGGAGCGTATGGAGACGTCGTTCGACGACCCGTACATCCTGATCGTCAACTCCAAGATCAGCAACGTGAAGGACCTCCTTCCGCTGCTCGAGAAGGTCATGCAGTCGGGTAAGCCGCTGCTGATCATCGCGGAGGACGTCGAGGGCGAGGCCCTGTCGACCCTGGTCGTCAACAAGATCCGTGGCACCTTCAAGTCCGTCGCCGTCAAGGCTCCGGGCTTCGGTGACCGCCGCAAGGCCATGCTCGGCGACATCGCCATCCTCACCGGTGGCACCGTCATCTCCGAGGAGGTCGGTCTCAAGCTCGAGAGCGCCGGCGTCGACCTGCTCGGCAAGGCCCGCAAGGTCGTCATCACCAAGGACGAGACCACGATCGTCGACGGAGCGGGTGACAGCGACCAGGTCCAGGGCCGCGTCAAGCAGATCCGTGCCGAGATCGAGAACTCCGACTCGGACTACGACCGCGAGAAGCTCCAGGAGCGCCTCGCGAAGCTGGCCGGCGGCGTGGCCGTCATCAAGGCCGGCGCCGCGACCGAGGTGGAGCTCAAGGAGCGCAAGCACCGCATCGAGGACGCGGTGCGCAACGCCAAGGCCGCCGTCGAGGAGGGCATCGTCGCCGGTGGTGGCGTCGCGCTGCTGCAGGCCACGGCCGTCTTCGAGAAGCTCGACCTGACGGGTGACGAGGCCACCGGTGCCAACGCCGTCAAGCTCGCGCTGGAGGCCCCGCTCAAGCAGATCGCCGTCAACGGTGGTCTCGAGGGTGGCGTCATCGTCGAGAAGGTGCGCAACCTGCCGATCGGTCACGGCCTCAACGCCGCGACCGGCGAGTACGTCGACATGATCGCCGAGGGCATCATCGACCCGGCGAAGGTCACGCGCTCCGCCCTGCAGAACGCCGCGTCCATCGCCGCGCTCTTCCTCACCACCGAGGCCGTCATCGCCGACAAGCCGGAGAAGGCCTCTGCGGCTGCTCCGGGCGGCATGCCGGGCGGTGACATGGACTTCTGATCCCCTGGGATCAGCAGCTCCACGCAGTACCTGTACGACGCCGGCCCCCGGGATTTCTCCCGGGGGCCGGCGTCGTCGTGTCCCCGGGCCGGTACCGGATACTGACGGCCCCTGCAGCCGTCCACGAGGAGCGCACAAGGATGACCACCGACCCCCGTACCGGGCCGCCGAGTTCCGGCGACGAGCGCGAGACCCTGCGCGCCTTTCTCGACTACCACCGAGCCACCCTGGCCATGAAGTGCGAGGGGCTGGGCGACGAGGAGCTGCGGCGGCAGTCGATGCCCCCGTCCACCCTCTCGCTGCTCGGACTGGTGCGGCACATGGCCGAGGTGGAACGGGCCTGGTTCCGCCGTGTGTTCGAGGACAACAGGGCGCCCATGGTCTGGTCCGACCGGATCGACTTCCAGGCGGCGTACGACGCGAGCGCCTCGACCAGGAAGGAGGCCCTCGGCGCCTGGGAGGCCGAGGTGGAGAACTCGCGCCGGATCGAGAGGGAGGCCGGGTCCCTGGACGTGCTGGGCCTCCAGCCGCGCTGGGAGAAGGAGGTGTCCCTGCGGATGGTCATGGTGCACGTGCTCCTGGAATACGGCCGCCACAACGGGCACGCGGACCTCCTGAGGGAGGGCGTCGACGGCACCGTGGGGGCCTGAGCTCCACCGGGGGGCCGAGCGCGGACCGGCTGCTCTGCGCACGAACAGTCAACGCAAAAACATGATGCGACTTTGCACGTACTCATCATCAGTCAGAAAGGTTCTGGCAGAGCTCTTGTGGTGGTGCCGTGGCGCGCCCTACTGTCGCCCCACCTTCCGAGAGAAACGGGCTTGCGATGTCACGGAACATCACGGTCGCCGCGTTGACCGCCGCCGTTGTCGGACTGGGCGCCCTGAGCGGCGCCCCCGCGGCCATGGGCGCGGAGGGAGAACGGGCCCCCGCGCCCGCGGTGACGCGTGCCGCCCTCGATCCGGCGCTGGTCGCCGGCCGCGGCGCCGAGGTCCCCTTCGCCGAGCAGGAGGCGGAGAACGCCGCCACGAACGGAACGGTCATCGGCCCCGACCGCACCGCGTACACGCTGCCCGCCGAGGCCTCCGGCCGTAAGGCGGTCAGGCTGACCCCGGGCGAGCACGTTGAGTTCACGCTGCCGGGCGCCGCCGACGCGATCACCGTGCGCTACAGCATTCCGGACGCGCCGGGCGGCGGCGGCATCACCGCACCGCTCGATGTCGCCGTGAACGGCAAGAAGCGCTCCACGATGACGCTGTCCTCGCAGTACGCCTGGCTCTACAACCAGTACCCGTTCACCAACGACCCCGATGCCGGGCTGCTCCATCCGGACTGGTGGATCACCGAATGCGCCTGTGTCCCCAGCGGGACGACACCCGCTCCGACGATCACCAAGCCGTTCCGCCCGAACCACTTCTACGACGAGCAGCGCCTGCTGCTGGGCAGGAAGTACGGCGCGGGGGACACCGTACGGCTCACGGTCCCGGCCGGCAGCCGTGCCGCGTGGACCGTCATCGACGTACTCGACTCCGAGCTCGTGGGCCTCCCGCACATCGAGCTCCGGGCCGCGAACGTGCTGGCCTTCGGGGCCGATCCGTCCGGGCGGCGGGACTCCGCGGGAGCCATCGACCGGGCCATCGCCCACGCCAAGCGCAAGAACCTCCCCGTGTACATCCCGCCGGGCACGTACCAGGTCAACCGCCACATCATCGTCGACGACGTCACGATCAAGGGGGCCGGCAACTGGTACACGAAGATCAAGGGACGCGAGATCGCCCTCGACACCCCGGCCGCGGACGGCTCCGTCCACACGGGCGTCGGCTTCTACGGCAAGGACGCGGCCGAGGGCGGCAGCCGCAACGTCCATCTGTCCGGCTTCGCCATCGAGGGCGACGTGCGCGAGCGCATCGACACCGACCAGGTGAACGGCATCGGCGGTGCGATGAGCGACTCCACCATCGACGGGCTGCACATCCGCCACACCAAGGTCGGCATGTGGTTCGACGGCCCGATGTCGAACCTGAGGATCACGGACAACGTCATCGTCGACCAGATCGCCGACGCCATCAACTTCCACGGCGGGGTGACGGGTTCGACGGTCGCCCACACCTTCGTACGCAACTCCGGCGACGACGGCCTCGCGATGTGGTCGGAGAAGAACGCCAACACCGGCAACACCTTCACCCGCAACACCGTCCAGAGCCCGGTCCTCGCCAACGGCATCGCGATCTACGGCGGTACGGACAACACGGTGTCCGGCAACCTCGTCGCCGACCCCGTGCGCGAGGGCAGCGCCCTGCACGTCGGCGCACGCTTCGGGGCGGAGGCGTTCGAGGGCCGGCTGGATCTCACCGACAACACGACGGTCCGCGCCGGTACGTACGAACTGAACTGGAACATCGGGCTCGGGGCCATCTGGTTCTACGCCCTGGACCGGGACATCGACGCCGACATCCGGGTCACGGGGAACAACTACCTCGACAGCACCTACAACGCGATCATGCTGGTCACGGACTGGCCGGTGAAGGACACGTACAGGATCCGCGGCGTCCACTTCAAGGACATCAGGGTCGACGGCACGGGTACGTCGGTGGTCAGCGCCCGCGCGGCGGGCTCGGCGACCTTCGAGAACGTGGACGCGCGCAACGTGGGCGCGGTCGGCGTCAACAACTGCGGGTCCTTCAACTTCACCCCGGCCGGCTCCGAGTTCACCCTGACCGACCTCGGTGGCAACGACGGCGGCGGCACCACGGGCGACTGGCTCGCGCCGTGGCTCCTGCCGAACACGATCACCTGCGACGACCGCCCGCCGGTCGTGGCACCGCCCGCGCCGGGCACCTGGTGACCGCTTCGCGCCACTGACGTCGCGCCGCCGTCGGATCCGACGGCGGCGCAAGGCGTGGGGCCGGTGGTCAGGGGCGGTCGAGACCGCCGCGTGCGATGACGTCCGCGTACCAGCGGGCGCTGTCCTTCACCGTGCGGCGCTGGCTCGCGAAGTCGACGTGGACGATGCCGAACCGCTTGCTGTAGCCGTACGCCCACTCGAAGTTGTCCAGGAGCGACCACAGGAAGTACCCGCGCACGTCGATGCCGTCCTCGATCGCCCGGTGCACGGCCGACAGATGCGCGTCCAGGTACGCCACCCGCTCCGGGTCGTGGACCTGACCCGAGGGGTCGGCGTAGTCGTCGTACGCGGCCCCGTTCTCGGTGATCATGAGCGGCAGGCCGGGCAGTTCCCCGCCGAGCCGGGTGAGGAGTTCGTGCAGTCCGTTCGCGTCCACCGGCCAGTCCATCGCGGTGCGGGGCCCGTCCGCGGGGGTGAACGCCACATGCTTCTCGGCGCCCGCCCACGGGGACGGGGACTCCGACGCACCGGCGGAAACGACGCTGGGGGAGTAGTAGTTGATGCCGAGGGAGTCCAGGGGTGCGGAGATGACCTCCAGGTCCCCGTCGTGGACGAAGGACCAGTCGGTGACCGCCGCCGTGTCCTGCACCAGGTCCTGCGGCAGCCGCCCGTGGAAGACCGGGTCCAGGAAGATCCGGTTGGCGACGGCGTCGATCCGGCGCACGGCCTCGTGGTCCGCCGGGGTGTCCGTCAGCGGCCGCAGGGCGTGCAGGTTCAGGGTCAGCGACACCTCGGCGGAGGACGGCAGCAGGTTCCGCAGGACGCCGGTCGCGCTGCCGTGGGCCAGGTTGAGGTGGTGGGCCGCGCGCAGGGCTGCGAGGTCGCTCGTACGACCGGGGGCGTGGACCCCGTTCCCGTACCCGAGGAACGCGGCGCACCAGGGCTCGTTGAGCGTCGTCCAGGTGGCCACCCGGTCGCCGAGCGCGCGCGCCATGAGCGCGGCGTACTCGGTGAACCGGTGTGCCGTGTCGCGCTCCGGCCAGCCGCCCGCGTCCTCCAGTTCCTGCGGCAGGTCCCAGTGGTAGAGCGTCGCGACGGGCCGGATGCCGGCGCCAAGCAGTTCGTCGACGAGCCGCCGGTAGAAGTCGAGTCCGCGCTCGACGGCGGGGCCGCGGCCGGTCGGCTGGACCCGGGGCCAGGACACCGAGAAGCGGTAGTCGGTGACGCCGAGTTCCTTCATCAGCGCCACGTCGTCCGGCATCCGGTGGAGGTGGTCGGCGGCGATGTCACCGGTGTCGCCGTTGCGGACCTTGCCGGGGGTTCTGCTGAAGGTGTCCCAGATGGACTCGGTGCGGCCGTCCTCGGTGGCCGCTCCCTCGATCTGATAGGCGGCGGTGGCCGTCCCCCAGCGGAATCCGGTGGGGAACCGCAGCCCCGCCGCGGTGGTGGGGCGGGCATCGACAGCGGTCATGAGACAGGCACTCCAGAGGTGAGGTGGGGTGGTGGGGGGAGGGCTCAGCCCTTGACGGCTCCCTGCATGATCCCGCCGACGATCTGCCGCCCGAGCAGGCCGAAGACCAGCAGCACGGGGAGAGTGCCGAGCAGGGTGCCGGCCATGATCACCGACTGGTCGTGGACGTAGCCGCCGCCGAGCTGCCGCAGGGCGACCTGCACGGTCGGCTCCTGCGAGGACAGGGCGATGATCGGCCAGAAGAAGTCGTTCCACGCGGTCATGAAGGTGAGCATGCCGAGTACCGCCATGCCGGGCCGGGCGACCGGGATGACGATCGACCAGAAGACGCGCGCGGTCGACGCGCCGTCGACGCGGGCCGCCTCGATCAGTTCGTCGGGCAGCGACTGCACCAGGTACTGGCGCATGAAGAACACCCCGAAGGCCGACACCAGTCCGGGCAGGATCACGGCCTGGAGCTGGTTCACCCACTGGAGTTCCGCGATCAGCATGAACAGCGGGATGACGCCGAGCTGCGGCGGGATCATCATCGTGCCGATGGTCAGGGTGAGCAGTGCGCCGCGGCCCTTGAAGCGCAGCTTGGCGAAGGCGAATCCGGCCAGGGTGCAGCAGAGCACGGTGCCGACCGTGATGGAGCCGGACACGATGAACGAGTTCAGCAGCGCCTTGCCGATCGCGGCCTCCTCGAGCACCGCGTCGAAGTTCTTGATGAGGTTCGGGCCGGGCAGCAGGCTCGGCGGGACCTTCGCGAGGTCCGCGTTGGAGCGGCTGGCCGCGACGATCGTCCAGTAGAAGGGGAACGCCGAGATCAGCAGCGCGAAGCCGAGGATCAGGTAGGAGAGCCAGCCGCCCTGCATGCCCCGTGGTCCCCGCGGCTTCCGCCGACCGGGCGGAGTCGTGGGCGGTACGGTCTCGGGCGCGGTCGGCTGTGCGGCGAGGGTGGTCATCGGCCGGCCTCCTTACGGGCACGGCGGTGCACGACGAGGGCGTTGGCCCCGACGAGCACCACGATCAGGACGAACATCACCCAGGCGATGGCGGCGGCCCGGCCCAGGTGGAAGAAGCCCCAGCCCTGCTCGTACATGTACAGGCCGAGGGTCTGGTACTGGTGCGCGATGCCGCCGGAGATGGACCCTTCGAAGAGCAGCGGCTCCCCGAACAGCTGGGTGGCGCCGATCGTCGACACGATCACCGTGAAGACGATCGTGGGCCGCAGACCGGGCAGCGTGACATGGATGAACTGCCGCCAGCGCGATGCCCCGTCCATCTCCGCGGCCTCGTACAGCTCGCCCGGGATGGACTGCATGCCCGCCAGGTAGATCAGCGCGTTGTATCCGGTCCAGCGCCAGACGACGATGGTGGAGACGGCGATCTGCGAGGCGACCGTGCCGGTCTGCCAGTCCACGGGGCTGATCCCCACCAGCCCCAGCGCGTAGTTGATCAGCCCGAAGTCACGGCCGAAGAGCTGGGCGAACACCAGCGTCGCGGCGGCAACCGAGGTGGCGTACGGCAGCAGGATCGCGGTCCGGATGAAGGTGCGCCCGCGCAGCTTGTAGTTGAGCAGGTGCGCGAGTCCCAGGGCCATCGCGAGCTGCGGGACGGTGGACAGCACGCCGATGGTGAACGTGTTGCGCAGTGAGGTCCAGAAGTACTCGTCGGTGAACAGCGCCGTGTAGTTGGCGATGCCGCGCCACTCCATGTCGCCGCTCGTCTGGAGTTCGACTCGGTAGAGCGAGACGAACGCCGTGTAGAGCAGCGGGAAGAGGCCGAAGGCGGCGAACAGGGTGAGGAAGGGGGCGATGAAGGCGTACGGCGAGAGCTTCTGCCAGGTGCGCCGGAAGGAGGCGGTCCGGCCGTCGCCGGGTCCGGGTCCGGGCGCCCGGGGCGCGGCCTTCGCGGTGGCGGTGAGGGTCACGGTGCGGCCCTTCGGGGAGTTGCGGGCGGGGAGTCGGGGGCGGTGCGGGAGCCGGGGCGCCACGGGGGCGGGGGCCGGTCCGCCGTCGTGCGGAGGCGGACCGGCCCCGGCGGGGCGGTGACGGGGTGTCGCAGCCCTCGTGACGCGGTGAAGGGGTGTCAGCCGATCACGTTCGCCACGCCCTTCTTCGCGGTCTCCCACGCCTTGGCCGACGAGGTGCCCTTGCGCTCCACCTCGCTCAGCGCGTTGGTCAGCTGCTGGGCCACGTTCTGGTCGTGCACACCCAGGACCTGGACCGGGGACGCCTTCGCCGCGTCACCGAAGATCTGGCCGATCGGCGCGTCGGTGAAGTACGGGTCCTTGGCGTCGGCGACCTTCTCGATCGCGCCCGTCGAGGACGGGAAGTTGCCCTGCTTCTGGAAGAGCTTGGCCTGCTGCTCGGGGGCGGTGAGCCACTTGATCAGCTCGTACGCCTCCTTCTTGTGCTCGGCCGCACGCGGGACCGAGAGGTAGGAGCCGCCCCAGTTGCCCGCGCCGCCGGGCAGCTTGGCGATGTCCCACTTGCCCTTGCCCGAGTCTCCGGCCTGGCCCTTGATGTAGCCGAGCATCCAGGCGGGGCACGGGATGGTGGCGAAGGATCCGGCGGCGAACGCCTGGTTCCACTGCGGCGACCACTGGTCGAGCTTGGCGCTCAGCCCGGCGTCGGAGGCCTTGACCGAGGTGTCCCAGGCCTGCTTGACGGCCGGGTTCTTCTCGTAGATCAGCTCACCGGAGGCGTCGTAGTACCGCTCCTTCTCCTGGCCGATCATGATCCCGTAGAGGCTGCCGATGCTGTCCAGCCAGGCGCTCTTGGCGGGGGCCTTCTTCTTGTACTGCTTGCCGAGCTCCAGGTAGCCGTCCCAGGTGGACCACTTCTGGGCGAGTTCCGCACGGTCGGTGGGCAGCCCGGCCTGCTTGAACAGGTCGGTGCGGTAGCACATCGCCTCCGGCCCGACGTCGGTGCCGAGGCCGAGGATCTTGCCGTCCTTGGTGGTCGCAGCCGACCACTTGGCTTCGGCGAACTGGTCCTTGAGCTTGTCGGCGCCGAACTCCTTGAGGTCCACGAACTTGTCGGACTGCTGCTGGGTGACCGACGCGATCCGGCCCACCTCGACGCCCTGCACGTCGGCGAGCCCGCCGCCGCCGGCCAGCCGGGTCTGCAGCGACTTCCAGTAGTCGGCCTCGTCCTGGGTGTCGCTCTGCTTGATGGTCACGCCGGGGTTGAGCTTCTCGTACTCCGCGTACAGCCCGGCTTCCTTGTAGCCGAACGATCCGAAGAGGTCGACGGTCAGCGTGACCTTGCCGTTCGCGCTGTCGGAGGAGTCCGAGGTACCGGATCCACAGGCGGCGAGGAGCGTTCCGGCGAGGACGACCGCGCCGAGGCGGACGGTGGCTCTCTTGGCGGCTCGGGCGATGGGCATGGGAAGCCTCCCTTGGCTTCGGGATGAACCGAGCGCTTGAGAGCGCTCTCAAAACCTGCGCCTGGAGCGTCTCTCAGGGTTCTCCCGCCGTCAAGACTCGAACGCATAACGGCTACGCGTTACGCCCAACTACCGCCTGTGTGAGTTCTCTTGACACTTACGTTTCAGAAGTTTTACGTTCCTTGGCACTTGAGAGCGCTCTCGAGAACGCTCCCGCCCCCCCATGACTCCGAGGTGCTGCCCATGCAAGCCAACCTCTCCAGATCTGCTGCGGCGACGGTTCTGACCCTCGCCCTGGCCGCCGTGGCTCTGGGTCCCGCCGCTTCCCCGGCGGCAGCCGCCACCATCCCCGCCGGCTCCGGCAGTTACACCGACAGCCGCCCTGCCGGTACCTCCGGACCCACCACCAACACCGGCGCCCCCGTCACGCCCAAGCTCACCGCGGCGGCGAGGAGCAAGCCGGTCCCCACCAACGACTGGTGGTCCTCCCTCGCCTACCAGCGCTACGGCGACAACCCGTACTCCACCCCGATGTACGGCCACCCGCTCACCTACCAGGCCACTTCGGGCGGCCTGGAGGTCGGCTACCCGACCGCGCCCGCGGTCGTCGGCGACGGCCGCCAGTACGAGTACGCCCACAAGGCCGACCTCACCGTCGGACTCAACGGCCTCAACTCCCCGGACACCAAGGCCGACGACTGGTCCGACTGGACCGTCACCCCCTACTGGTCGGACGGCACCCGCACCCTGCGCACGACCATCGGGCACGGCATGCCCTTCGTGTACGCCAAGGGCTCCGGCGGCGACGCCCGGATCACCACGGCCGGCACCCCCACGGTCTTCGCGGACAACGGCAACGTCCTCGGCATCACGGTCGCCGGCCACCACTACGCGCTGTTCGCCCCGACCGGCAGCGACTGGAACGTCTCCGGCACGGCGATCACCGCCGGGCTCGGCGGCAAGGACTACTTCTCGCTCGCCGTGCTGCCGTCCACGGACGCGCTCGCGACCTACCGGAAGTACGCCTTCAGCTTCGTCACCGGATCCAAGGTGGCCTGGGAGTCCACCGGCGGCACGGTCAAGGCCACCTACAGCCTGACCACGGAGGCCAAGGAGGGCACCGAACGCGGCACGATCCAGGCGCTGTACCGTCACCAGTGGCTGCACACCTCCGACGCGCTCACGCCGTACACGTACGTCTCCCCGCGCGGCACCATGAAGGTGCGCGAGTCCGCCTCCTTCACCACCAGCCAGAAGAACCAGGGCGTGCTGCCCGCCCTGCCGGCATCGAGCGGGGTCGACAAGGCCCGGTTGACCGGATACCTGAACGAGGTGGCGAACGCCTCCGACCCGTTCTCCGGGGCCAGTGACACGTACTGGACCGGCAAGGCGCTCGGCCGCCTCGCCCAGCTGGTGCCGGTCGCCGACCAGATCGGCCAGACGGGCATCCGGGACAAGCTCCTCGGCCTGATGAAGGGCCGACTCCAGGAGTGGTTCACGGCAGGCGGGGCGAGCGAGTTCAGCTACGACAAGGACTGGAAGACGCTCACCGGCTACCCGGCCTCGTACGGCAGCGACACCGAGCTCAACGACCACCACTTCCACTACAGCTACTACGTGTACGCGGCGGCGATCGTCGCCCAGTACGACCAGGCATGGGCCGCCGACTCCGCTTGGGGCACCATGGTCAAGACCCTGGTCCGCGACACCGCCAACCCCAGCCGCACGGACACCGCGTACCCGTTCCTGCGCGGCTTCGACGTCTACGCGGGCCACAGCTGGGCCTCCGGCCACCAGGGCTTCGCGGCGGGCAACAACCAGGAGTCCTCGTCGGAGTCCATCAACCTCAGCGCGGGCCTCGTCCTGTGGGGTGCGGCGACGGGTGACACCGGGCTGCGGGACCTCGGCAGCTACCTGCTGACCACCGAGTCGGAAGCGATCACGCAGTACTGGTTCGACGCCGACCAGCAGGTCTTCCCCGGCTCCTTCGGCCACGACACGGTCGGCATGGTCTGGGGCAGCGGCGGCGCGTACTCCACCTGGTGGACCGCGAACCCGGAGGAGATCCACGGCATCAACGTCCTCCCCGTCACCGGCGGTTCGCTGCACCTGGCCCGCGAGAAGGCCGCCATCAAGCGCAACATCGCCGAGATGGAGCGCGAGAACGGCGGACCGGCCGTCGAGTGGCGCGACCTGCTGTGGCAGTTCGAGTCGCTGGCCGATCCGGCCCTGGCGAAGGCCAAGTGGGACGCGGGCAACGGGGGCTACGGCCCGGAGCAGGGTGAGTCCAAGGCGCACACGTACCACTGGATCACCACGCTCGACACCGTGGGCGCACCCGACATGACGGTCAGCGGGAACATCCCGACGTCCGCCGTCTTCTCCAAGAACGGCGTCCGCACCTACGCCGCTCACAACTACGACTCCACCGCCCGCACCGTCACCTTCTCCGACGGCAAGACGCTCTCCGTCCCGGCCCGCTCCACGGCCACCGGCACGGGCGCCGGCGGCGGCGACCCGGATCCCGAGGAGCCGGGCCCGTCCACCGGCAACACCTTCCGGCTGAAGTCCGGCGGCATCCTCACCACCGCCACGGACGGCGCGGCGGGAGCCGACACGCTGGCCTCGGCGGACGGCGTCAACCGGGACGGTACGCCGTACAAGCCGACGGTCTACGAGATCAAGAAGGTCGACGGGACCCTCGCGGCGGGTGCGTCCACCGCGTTCCGCCTCCGGGTCGACGCGGGTACGAAGGTCGGGCTCGCCCCGCAGGTCAGGATCAGTTACGACCTCACCGGTGACGGCACGTTCGACCGGGTCGAGACCTTCCGCTACTTCGCGACCGACCCGGTCACGGGGTGGGAGGAGTACACCCAGGCGGTGGGCACCGCGGCGGTGACCGGAAGCCTGGGCAACCTCAGTGGCGGAACGGTCCGCCTGGAGATCTGGAACGCGCTGGGCAACGGCACGTCCCAGGTGCAGACCGGTACGGACGCGGCGGTCGTGAAGATCCCGTACGTCTGAGAGTGACCCCGTGCGGCGGGTCCCGGCCCCTCAGGCCGAGGCCCGCCGTACGAGTGTGGTCGGTGTGATCACCGAGTCGGGGGCCCCCATGCCCGCACGGTCCTTGTGCAGACCGCGCAGCAGCAGCCGGGCCATCAGCCGGCCCATGCCCTCGATGTCCTGCCGAACGGTGGTCAGCGGCGGGTCGGAGACCTCGGCCACCGAGTCCATGTCGTCGAATCCGACGAGTGCGACCTGCTCGGGCACCGTGATCCCGTGCTCGCGCAGTACCCGCAGCGCGCCCGTGGCCATCAGGTCGTTGGCCGCGAACACCGCGTCCAGATCGGGCCGCCGCTCCAGCAGTTCCGCCATCGCCCGCGCCCCGCTCTCCACCGTGAACGCCCCCTCGGCGACGAGCGTCGGGTCCGTCTCCAGCAGGATGTCCCGGTAGCCGTCGAGGCGGTCCATCGCCGAGGTCTGGTCGGGCGGACCCCCGATGTACGCGATCCGCTCCCGCCCCAGACCCCGCAGGTACTGCACGGCCACCCGCGCCCCGCCCCGGTTGTCGGCGTCCACGTACGGCACGGCCTGGTCGCCCGGGGCCGCGGTCCAGCTCGGCCGGCCGCCGTACACCGTCGGAATCCCGGCCTGCCGGGTGATCGCGGGCAGCGGGTCGTCGGTGTGCAACGAGAACGCGAGGGCCCCGTCGACATGGCCGCCGGACAGGTAGCGGGCGATCCGTTCGAAGTCCGCGGGACCTTCCACGATCAGCAGCACCAGCTGGGTGTCGTGGGCGGCCAGCTCCTTGCTGATGCCGCGGAGCTGCTGGGAGAAGAACGGGTCCGAGAAGATCCGGATCTCCGGCTCCGCGATGACCACGGCCACCGCCCCGGTCCGCCGGGTGACGAGCGTGCGGGCGGCGTGGTTGGGGATGTACCCGAGCTCGTCGACGGCCTGGAGCACCTTGTCGACCAGCGGTTTGCGGACCCCCTCGCCCCCGTTGACGACCCGGGACGCGGTGGCCCGGGAGACACCCGCGAGCGCCGCGACGGCTTCCAGAGTGGGCCGGGACCCGGGATGCTGCTCGGCCAAGGCGGGCGCTCCTCGTTGCTGGGCGGCGGCACGGGCAGAACATGGCACCGCCGAATGGTCTACAGCCTAGCGCCGGGGCCGGTCAGCGCACTGAGAGCGCTTCCATCTCAACGGTGCCCGCGTCGTCATCGCCTGAGCCGAGCGCAGCCTGATGCGTCCGGGCATCCGGTTCGCTCGGCTCTCCGGCGTGATCCGGCGTGATCCGGCGTCGCCGCGGGTCGCCGGGGGCCGTCAGGCGTCGTCGAAGGCCGCGTGCACGCACTTGCCGTCCGTGAGCGGCTCGGTGAACACCCGGGCTCCCAGGTCCTCCGCGATGTGCAGGCCCATGCCACCGGTTCCGTCGGTCAGATCCGGGGCCCGGGGGGCCGGTGGGACGCAGGAGCAGTCGGTCACCGCGATGTCCAGGGTGCCTGCGGCGGTGGTCAGGGTCAGGGTGCTGGGCCCGGGGGCGTACCGGACCGCGTTGGTGACCAGCTCGGACACGATCAGCAGGACGTCGTCACGGCGGCCCGGGTCGAGCGAGGGCCAGATCCGGTGGAGGAAGGCGACGGCTGCCCGGCGTGCATGCGAGGGGGCTTCCGGGCCGGTCGGCAGGGGGACGGTCTGCGTGCCCGGTCGGCCGGGTGTGACGGGTGGGGGTGCGGTCGTTGTGGTCATGACGGTGTCCCGATGAGGACGCGGCGTCCTTGCGGGACGCCGGACGGAGTGGTGCCGGAGTGAACGAGGGGGCTCCCGGGCCTCGGCCCGGGAACCCCGTTCTGAGCGGAGGGGATACGGATCGCTCACCTGTGGTGGCAGTTCCAGTGGCCCTTGACCCAGTGCGTGTCCCAGTGGCCGGGGACGTAGACGTTCTTCCAGTGGCCCTTGTGCAGCTTGCCGTCGTGCTGCCAGTAGCCCGCGTGGGACTTGCCGTGGTGGTCCTTGTAGGCGGGGTGCCAGCTCTTGTGGTCCGAGCGGTACTCCTTGTGCCACTTCTTCTCCCAGTGGCCCTTGACCCACTTCTTCTCCCAGTGCCCCTTCTTCCAGGTGCAGCGGTCGTTGTGGTCGTGGTCGCCGGTGACGGACGAGGTCGCGGCCGTGGGGGCGGGGGCAGCGGTCGCTGTCCCGGCGGCGCCCAGGGCGGCACCACCGGCCAGCAGGCCGGCTGTCGCGGCTCCGGCCACCAGGCGGCGGACTCGGACGGAAACAGTCATCGGACTCACCTTCCTCTCACTGGTCGGCCACCCGCGTCAGCGGTGTACTCCCGCATTCGGTCCGGGAACTCGGGTCCCGGTCTTGTCGGATACGGCACCGAGGCCGTGGGTGGCTCTACACAAGGGATTCGGAGGCACCGTGGAGAAGGTTTGGGGTGGATCGCGAAAAATATTCAGTCGCCCGCCTCAGGCAGGGAGGTCGACCGAGCCGAACGGGACGGTGGTGGGCTGCGGGGACCCTCCGGCCGGTTCGACGGACAGGGCCACCGCGGTGGCATCGTCCACCGACCCTTCCAGCAGGGACAGTTGACGCCCCGGATTCCGGCTGAGCAGCCCGGCAGGCACGGGCGTTCCGTCCTCGACGAACCAGGCCTCGTAGACCTTGTCCGCAGGAAGCTGCGGCAGGCCGGACACGGCGAGCGTGGCCGCGTCCTCACTGCGTGACACGGCGACCGTGGCTGTGCCGCCGCCGCGCAGCTCCTGCGTCTCGACCTGTACGTCGGGAGCCGTGAGCACCCGCGCCACGCTGTCCTGCCGCTCCTGTGCCCGCTGGGTCGCCGCCCTGGCGTCCTCCGCTTCCCGGTACTGCCACGTGGCGACGCCGACGGCTGCCAGGACGGCCACCACGGAGGCCGCGAGCGCCAGGCGCGGCAACTGCCGCGCCTGGCTGCGGGCCGTACCGTCGGCCTGCGGCAAGGGCACCTCCTGCGGCCCGGGTACCTCGTGCGGGCCGGGTGTCTCCCGCGTCTCCTGCGGCGTGTCGGCCACCTTGCGGAGGACCTCCTCCCGCAGGGCGGCGGGCGGCGTCACCGCCGTCGCTCGCCCCAGCAGTGCGACCGTGGCCTGCAGCTCGGCGACCTCCCGGCTGCAGGACTCGCACCACTCCAGATGCCGCTCGAAGTCCAGGCGTTCGTCCTCGGTGAGTGCGTGCAGGGCATAGGCGCCGGAGGACTCGTGCGGGTCCACGTGGCTCACGGTTTCGCTCCCAGGCAGTCGCGCAGCCGGATCAGCCCGTCCCGCAAGCGGGTCTTGACCGTCCCCAGCGGTACGGACAGCGACTGCGCCACTTCCTTGCAGGTGAGGCCGCCGTAGTAGGCGAGCGTCACGGACTCGCGCTGGATGTCGGTGAGGGCGCGTACGCAGCGGCGCACCTGCTGCCACTCCAGATGGGTCTCCACCCGCTCGGTCACCTCGTCGAAAGGCGTCCCGGAGTTCATCAACGCTGCCTTGCGCTCGCGGTCCGCGCCGGCCTGTGCCGCCCGTACGCGGTCCACCGCCCGGCGGTGCGCCAGGGTCATGATCCAGGTCATCGCACTGCCGCGGTCGGGCTTGAACCGGCCGGACGTACGCCACACTTCGAGCAGCACGTCCTGGACCACCTCCTCCGACTGCGCCGGATCCCGCAGCACCCGGTGAACGAGGCCCATCACGGGCCCGGCGGCCCTGTCGTAGACACCGGTGAAGGCCTCCCGGTCCCCTTCGGCGGTCCAGAGCATCAGCTGGTCCAGATCGGGCTCCTCCGTCTGCTGCCCGGCTTCCCCTCCGCGATCGGCGGATTGCACCTGGATACCTCGCTGACCTGTCGATGTGGGCACGGCGACCGCTCCCTGAGCGATATAAGCACCCAATGGCGACGAAGGCTCTGTATGTGTATCGAAGCGGTGAATTCCTGCCGCACGGCAAGGCCTGCCCGGACCGTCGCCGCATTCTCTGTCATGACCCTGGCGGAACAGCCGATCCGCCCCCACAATGCTGTGGGAGCGCTCCCATTTCTGTGTTCCCGGCCCCACCCCGTCGACGAAAGGTCCTCCCGGTGAATGCCTCACCACTCTCCGCGCGGCCCGCACCCGCCCGCCCCCGGCGGGGGCGGCGCGTGTTCGGAATGTCAGCCGCCGCCTTACTGTTCGCAGCGGCGCTGGCGGTGCCCGGTACGGCCGGTGCCCAGGAGGCCGATCCCGGCCCCGAACAGATAGCCAACGGCGACTTCGCCGCCGGTACCGCCCCCTGGTGGTGGACGGCCAACACGTCCGGCGCGGTGACCGATGGCCGGCTCTGCGCCGCGGTCCCGGCCGGCACGGTCAACCCGTGGGACGTCATCATCGGCCAGAACGACATCCCGATCGTGGCGGGCGAGAGCTACGCGCTCAGCTACACGGCCACGTCGACCGAACCCCTCACCGTCCAGACCCGCGTCCAGGAGGCCACCGCGCCGTACGCCACGGAGCTCGCCACCGCCGACCCCGTCGGACCGGACGTCGTGACGGTCACCCACGTCTTCACCGCCTCGGCCGACCGTGCGGGCGCCCAGGTCGCCCTTCAGATCGGGGGCGGCGACAGCGCCACCACCTTCTGCCTCGACGACGTGTCGCTGCGCGGCGGAGCCGAGCCGCCCGTGTACGAGCCGGACACGGGGTCGCCGGTCCGCGTCAACCAGGTCGGATATCTGCCCCACGGCCCCAAGAAGGGCACAGTGGTCACCGACGCCGACGCACCGCTTCCCTGGTCCGTGAAGGGCGCCGACGGAACGACGGCCGCCACCGGCACGACCGTCCCGCAGGGAGAGGACCCGAGCTCACGGCTGCGGGTCCACACCTTCGACTTCAGCAGCCTGACCACCGCGGGCGACGGGTACACCGTCGAGATCGACGGCCAGGTCAGTGAGCCGTTCTCGCTGCGCGCCGACCTGTACGACAGCCTGCGCTCCGACGCGCTGGCGTACTTCTACCACAACCGCAGCGGCATCCCCATCGACGCGGACCTCGTCGGCGACGCCTACGCGCGACCGGCCGGACACATCGGTGTGGCGCCCAACAAGGGGGACACGGACGTCCCGTGCCAGCCCGGAGTCTGTGACTACCGGCTGGACGTGTCGGGCGGCTGGTACGACGCGGGCGACCACGGGAAGTACGTGGTCAACGGAGGGATCTCGGTGGCCCAGCTCATGGCCACGTACGAGCGCACCCTGACCGCCGCCGATGCCGAGTCCGCGGAGTTCGGGGACGGCGCGCTGCGGGTGCCGGAGCGGGGTAACGCCGTACCGGACATCCTCGACGAGGCGCGCTGGGAGCTGGAGTTCCTGATGCGGATGCAGGTCCCGGCCGGTGAGCCGCTGGCCGGCATGGCCCACCACAAGATGCACGATGCCGCATGGACCGGTCTGCCGCTGGCCCCGCACCTCGACCCCCAGCAGCGTGAGCTGCACCCGCCCTCGACGGCCGCCACGCTCAACCTGGCCGCCGCGGCCGCCCAGTGTGCCCGGCTCTACGCCCCGTTCGACGCGGCCTTCGCGGGCCGCTGCCTGAAGGCCGCCCGTTCCGCCTGGGCCGCGGCCGAGGCGCACCCGGACGTCCTCGCCGACCCGAACGACGGCACGGGTGGTGGCACCTACAGCGACGGCGATGTCTCGGACGAGTTCTACTGGGCCGCCGCGGAGCTGTTCACCACGACGGGTGAGGACGCGTTCCGTCAGGCCGTGCTCTCCTCCGCCCTGCACGGTGACACCGACGCGGTCTTCCCGGCAGGCGGCGGAATCTCGTGGGCCTCCACCGGCGGACTGGGCGTGCTCACGCTGGCCACCGTGCCGAACGGCCTGAGCACGGCACAGCTCGGTGAGGTCCGCTCCGTCGTCACCACGGCCGCCGACCGCTACGCCGCGCAGTCCCGTGCGCAGGTGTACGGGCTCCCGTACGCCCCCAAGGACCAGGACTACGTCTGGGGTTCCAACAGCCAGGTCCTCAACAACATGG
Organism: Streptomyces sp. NBC_00887; assembly: GCF_045207585.1. Classification (NCBI taxonomy): domain Bacteria; kingdom Bacillati; phylum Actinomycetota; class Actinomycetes; order Kitasatosporales; family Streptomycetaceae; genus Streptomyces; species Streptomyces sp. NBC_00887. The sequence continues at coordinate 5,421,631 of NZ_CP108788.1, read as the reverse complement.
TCGTGCTGGCCACGGCCCACGACCTGACCGGCGAAGCCGTGTACCAGGACGCGGTGCTGAGCGGTGCGGACTACCTCCTCGGCCGCAATCCCCTCAACCGGTCGTACGTCACCGGTTATGGCGAGCGGGACTCCCGTAACCAGCACCACCGCTTCTGGGCGCACCAGAACGACCCGGACCTTCCCCATCCGCCGGCCGGCTCGATCGCGGGCGGACCGAACCTCACGGCCGTCGCCGCCGGTGACCCGGTTGCCGCGGAGAAGCTGGGCGGCTGCGCACCCGCGATGTGCTACCTCGACGACATCGGCTCCTGGGCGACCAACGAGGTGACCATCAACTGGAACGCGCCGCTCGCCTTCATCGCCTCGTATCTGGACGACGCGGGCGACGGACGGGCGAACGCGTCGCGCACGTGCGCGGTCTCCTACACCTCGCACCCCTGGAACAGCGGCTCGACGGTCACGGTGAAGCTCAAGAACACCGGCTCGGAGCCCGTTTCGCCGTGGCAGCTGACCTGGCTCCTGCCCGGTGAGCAGGCGGTCAGCCACACCTGGAGCGCCGAGTTCGACCAGCACGGCAGGACGCTCAGCGCCCGGCCGCTGTCCTGGAACCGGGTGATCGCGCCGGGTGCCACGGTCGACTTCGGGTTCAACACCAGGGCTTCCGGTGCGGCGGCCGCCCCCAGCACGTTCAAGCTGAACGGCCGTTCCTGCAGCTCGGGCTGATCCCCGCCCGCGATCGTGCCCGGGTGCGGCCCGCCTCCCGGCGGACACCGCGCCCGGGTGCCACGCGGCTGTCCATCCGGCTGTCACCCGTTCCGTAGGGGTGTGCGCCGGATGGCCGGGCAGCACCGGCCGTTCCTAGCCTCGGATCATGGTCTTCCGTCGCTTATGGCTGTCAACTGCCGCTCTGACACTGGCGCTGTGCGCCCTCCCACCCACCGCCGCTTCCGCAGCCCCGCGTACCGGACCTGCGGGTCCGACCCTGCAGCGCGACGCCGACGCGCTGCGCGATACCGGCGTGACAGGGGTGTCCGTCCGCCTGGACGCTCCGGGCGGAGCGGTCACGGCCGTATCGGGCGTCCAGGACCTGGTCGGCCGTGGCCCGGTCGTCGACGGCGGTCATCTGCGGCTGGGCAGCACCACCAAGACCTTCGTCGCCACCGTCGTCCTGCAACTGGTGGGTGAGAAGCGGTTGTCCCTCGACCGGACGGTGGAGGAGCTCCTGCCCGGCACCGTGTCCGGGGCGGGCAACGACGGCCGGACGATCACGGTCCGCGACCTGCTGCGGCACACCAGCGGCCTGCACGACTACATCGGCGACGTCCTCCCCGACCCCGGCGTGCGGACCTATTACGCCGAACGGTGGCGTGCCTACCGGCCCGAGCAACTGGTCGCCCTGGCGATGCGGCACGAGCCGGACTTCCCGGCGGGCACCCGCTGGGCCTACTCCAACACCAATTACGTCCTCGCCGGAATGATCGTCGAGGCGGTCACCGGTCGGTCCTGGGAGCAGCAGGTCCACGACCGCATCCTGCGCCCCCTCGGCATGCGCCACACGGACACGCCCGGCACCTCGCCCCATCTCCCGTACCCGCACACAGCCAACTACCAGCAGTTCGCCCAGGACGGCCCGATGACCGACACCACGATCCCCTACCGCCCCTTCGACAGCGGCGCCGACGGATCGATGACCGGTACGGCCCGCGACCTCAACCGGTTCTACGGAGCCCTGGCCTCCGGACGGCTGCTGAGGCCCGCGGAACGCGCCGAGATGCGCACGACCGTTCCGGTGCCGCCGGGGGCGGGCCACCCGGAGGGCACCCGGGACGGCCTGGGACTGTTCCTGACCCCGCTGTCCTGCGGCGGCGAGTACCTCGGACACGGCGGGAGCGGCTTCGGCTACGTCGTCCGGGCCGCAGCCACCGCCGACGGCCGCCGCACGGTCACCGTCTCGGCGCACAGCCGCTCCGCGGACCCGGTGGTGGCGGCCCGGCAGGAGGACGCACTGCGCACCCTCGTCGACAACGCGCTCTGCCGATGACGGACCGGGGGGAAGGCGGTTGAGGCGAGTGTTCAGCGCCGGGTGCGGGCCATGGACTCCTTGGCCCTGACGGTCCTGTCCTGCCGTGGCACGAGGCCCGCCCGGACCGCCGTCATCCGCTCGCGCACCCCGCTGGTGGGCACGGCTCCCGGGGGACCGGCGGGGGTGTCCAGCGGCTCTTCCCGGCACGGACCGCACCGGCCGCCGCGCAGCGCCTCGGGGCTGCCGGGTGCACGGCACACGCTGCACTCCAGGGTGCGCAGGACGGTCCGGGGGCCCGGGTGGGTCCGCTCGGGCGGCAGCTTGTCGATGAGGCGGCGCCGGACGAGGGACGCGGGGTGGTGGACGACGGCCGGGAGCCCTTCGGTCAGGGCACGCATTGTTTCCGCCTCGGTGGCGCCCCGCTCGAACCACTCGCTGACCTGCGGCTCCAGGCTCACGCAGTCCGCCGCCGACAGGCTCAGCGAGGGTGCGGTACGGCCCAGGGCGGCCAGCAGGACGAACGCCCGCGAGCGCGTGGGGCGTTGGGTTTCCTGCGGTACGTCGCCCCGGGTGAAGGCCGCCCACCAGTCGTCGTCGCGAGCGGTCCGGGAGAAGAACGTCCGGGTGACCCAGAGCAGCACCTCGTCGGTCGCGACGCACTCACTGCCCCGGCGCAGATGCCCGGCCGCCTGGATCCGGTTGAGGGCGGTACGCAGGGCGCACTGCCCGTACGGGAGCCACTTGGCCAGCGTCTTCACGGAGATGTCGGCGCCGTCGGGCAGCCGGTCGATGTACGCGGCGACGGCCGCCTCACGGGGCGGCAGCTGCGCGAAATCGCGCTCACTGCAGGGTCGTTGGTCCGGAGCCGAGCGCTTGCCGTAGCCGGGATTGGCCATCGGGTGCGGGGGCTCGTACGGGGTGGAGGGGGCAGCACTAAACTGGCTCGCAGCCATCGGATCGCGCTTTCGATCGAGGTGGTCAGACCCCTGTCAGGTGTTCCCGCACCGGGCGGGGGTCGCTTGTCATTCGGAACGCTAGAGCGTCGCCACCGTCCGTTGCAAGTCGGTCACGAAAAGTCAACCCGCCAGGCAGGGAGGGCGGGTGGGAAACAATCCCTCCACCCATTCCGCTGAAAGAGCGCTCGGAACTCGCCGCTTGAGCCCCGGTCCGGTGATGATCGATGAGTTTCTGCACGATCCGCAGTCAACCCTGTTGAGAATCGATACAAGAGCACACCGAGACTTCTGGAGACCTTCGATGCGCACCCTGATCACCACCGCCTTCATCTCACTCGACGGCGTCGTGGAGGCCCCGGGCGGCGAGCCCGGCTACCGGAACTCGGGCTGGACCTTCAAGGACGTGGAGTTCCTCCCCGAAGCGTTCGAAATCAAGGGCCGGGAGCAGAAGGAAGCCGCCGCGATGCTGCTGGGCCGGGCCAGCTACGAGGCGTTCAGCCCGGTCTGGCCGGGCATGGAGGACTTCGCCGACTACAAGGTCATGCCGAAGTACGTCGTCTCCACCACGCTCTCCGAGGACGCGCTGGTCTCGGACTGGGGCTCGACCACGATCCTGCGCTCGCTCGACGAGGTCGCCGCGCTGAAGGAGACCGAGGGCGGCCCGATCATCGTCCACGGCAGCGCCGCCCTCAACCGGAGCCTCTCGGACGCCGGCCTGATCGACCGCTACCACCTGCTCGTCTTCCCGCTCCTGCTCGGCGCGGGCAAGCGCCTGTTCAGCGACACGGACAAGGACACCCAGAAGCTGCGGCTCGTCGAGCACGAGGCGTACCCCAACGGCCTGCAGAAGAACGTCTTCGACGTCGTCCGCTGACCGGTGCTCGCCGATCCGCCTAAGGGTGCTTGAGGCCGGTGACGAAGGCCGCCCACGCGGCGGTCCGGAACACGAGCGCCGGGCCGTCGGCCACCTTGGAGTCCCGGACGGGAACGATGTCGGGGTGACCGTCTGCGACCTCCAGGCAGTCACCGCCGCTTCCCCCGCTGTACGAGGACTTGTGCCAGGTCGCCGTGGACAGGTCGTAGTCAGAGCTGCTGATCTTCATGGGCGTAATCCTCCGCAACCGACTCGATCAGGGCCAGGGACGCTTCCGGTGACAATGCGCTGGCCGCAACGAGATCGTAGGTCAGTTCGTAGTGCCTGACGGTTGCCGGATCGTCCTGCAAGTGGCCGGTGCCCAGGCCCTGGAGGTAGGCGAGCGGAGGGGCGTCGGGGAACGACATCAGCTTCAGCTGGCCTTCGAGGGCCATGTGCGCGCCTGCCGAGAAGGGCAGCACCTGGACAATCACCCGATGCTGGTGGGCCAGCGCAGCCACGTGCTGCAGTGCGCCCGCCATCACCGCGGCCCCACCCGATTTCCTGCGTAACACAGCCTCATCCAGAACCGCCCACAACATGGGTGTTGTTGGATCGGCGAGGAGCTGAGCCCGCTCCAACCGTGCTGCAACCAGGTCATCGATCACAGCCTCCGTGGCCGTCGGCCGGTAGGCGCGGAACACTGCCCGTGCGTACCTCTCCGTCTGCAGCAGCCCCGGCATGAGTAGGGGCGCGTACTCCTTGATGGTGCTCGCAAGTCGCTCCGCCTCCGCCGCCTCCGCGAAGTGGTCCGGGTACTTCGACTGCTTCAGCGCGACGCAGTTCCGCGCGAAGAACCCGCCTGCTTTCAGCACCTCGTCCAGCTTCTGCGCCTGGTCCGCCTGCATTCGTCGCGTCCCGGCCTCCAGCTGGCCGATGAAGGAGCCGCTGACGAACAGGGGTGTGCCCAGCTCGTCCTGGGAGAGGCCCGCGGTCTCCCGTCTGTGGCGGAGTTCGGCGCCCAGGAGGGCGCGGGGTGAGGACGAGGGGTCGAGCTTCTTCGGCCCGGGCATGGCGACTCCCTGTGACACACGTGCGGGTGTTGGAACTGCACCTCTTTCACGGTAGCGAGGAATTGGACACGCTGAGTAGGCATGGCAACTACTCAGCGTGGAAATGGGGAAGATCATGATGACGGCTACAGAACGGCGCAAAGAGGCAGCGGGCAGAGTGCGGGCGGCCGAGGACGCGGTGGCGCGCCTGCGGGCCGGGCTGGCGGGGGTCGGTGTGAAGCTCCCGTCCCTGCGGATCGACCCGGTGTCGTGTGCGGGCAACGAGCCGGTGCCACTGGTCGACCTCGGTCGCTGCACGATCGACACGGCGCTGCGGCTGAGTGCCGCGCTGGCGGAGAAGAAGCGGGAAACGGCGGCGGCTCATGACAGTTGAAGGACTTGAACCGTGCCTGCCGGAGCCCGGATCGTTCGCGGTGGACGGCCGCGACGGGCGGGTGGGCCGGGTGATGGGACGCGTCGGACCGTACGTACAGCTGCGTCCGCCGGGTGGCGGTGCGGAGTGGGACTGTCCGCCCGAAGCCGTTCGGCCGGCCCCGCCGGGGCTGGTGCTGCGGGCCCGGGTGACGGAGATCAACCGGGAGGGGCGGCTGCCGTGACGGGGAGGCCTCGGCCGCAGAACCCAGAGCAGCATTGCTGCCTCCAGACGGTCGCAGGGACATGTCCTGCGTTCCGCGGGGTCAGGGCGAAGCGAAAATGAAGGCTTTGTCCGGAGGTTCCGGAGCACCACAGCCTTGCGCCGTCGTGCTCAGTGAACGCTCGACGGAGCCACCTGTCGATGTGCCGTCGGCGTTGGGGAGTTGGCAGGCACTGCCCGGACAGCTGAACGGCGGGGGTCCGCCCGTGTGTCCGGGCCGACCCCCGCCTCTCAAGCGGCGTCGTGTGGTCCTACATGAGGCGGTAGCTCGTGTAATAGCTGTCGAGCTGGGCGTGGTAGCCCGGGTCGGTCGTGTGCTTGTGCCGGTCGAACTCCGGGGAGTCCTTGATCTGGTCCTTGGTCAGGTCGACGAAGATCTTCTGGTGTTCGGTGTCGATGCCCTTGACCGTGCCGGCGGGCAGCAGGACGTCCTTACCGAAGATCCAGACTCCGGTGTCGACGACGAGGTAGGCCGAGCCCGCCTCGTCGGAATGCTTGTCGACCTTTCCTACGCTTCCGTCCGTCGCCTCGACCGAGTAACCGGTCAGGTCGGCGCCGGAGGTGTGACCGCTTGTCGGCTGGTAACCCCACAGATTGCTGTTCATCATTGGCTCCTTTCGCGACGGTCTTTCGTGTTCGCTGACTCGTGTGCCCCCATTTCGGGAACGCACGCATGCCGTTCGACGGGAATGAAGAATGCGGGTGGGCCCGGAATCGGAGTCCGGGCCCACCCGCATCGTCATGTGCTGGTGAAGGCCTTCTACCAGCGGTACCACCGGCCGCGTCGGCCGCCGCTCGCCGTCGGGCGGACGACAAAGCCGATCAGCCACACAGCCAGGACGATAATGGCAATCCACCACAGCGCCTTGAGAGCGAATCCGGCACCGAAGAGAATCAGGGCGAGCAGAAGAACGAGGATAAGGGGAACCATTGTTATCAACCTCCAAGGCTTCTGGTGCCCTTGAAGTAATTGCTTACACCCGGATCATCCATGAATTCTTCTCGGAGCCGTCACGGGACGGCCCACGGTGGTGCGGGCGAAAGGCCCGTGGCCGCCATCGGGGGATGGCGGCCACGGGCCTTGTCGGGGTGGGCGGGTCGCGGCCCGCGTGACATGGCGCCTACTTGGGGTCGCGGTCGAACTGCGCCTTCGACCAGCGGTGGCCGAGGACGGTGAGGCCCAGGCACCAGGCGATGGTGATCCATCCGTTGTTGCCGATCTCGGTGCCGAGGAGGAGTCCGCGCAGGGTTTCGATGGCGGGGGTGAAGGGCTGGTACTCGGCGATCGGCTGGAACCAGCCGGGCATCGAGTCGACGGGGGTGAAGGCGCTGGAGATGAGCGGCAGGAGGATCAGCGGCATGGCGTTGTTGCTGGCCGCCTCCGCGTTGGGGCTGCCCATGCCCATCCCGACCGCGATCCAGGTGAACGCCAGGGAGACCAGTGCCAGCAGCCCGAATGCCGCGATCCACTCCAGGAAGGTGGCATCCGTGGAGCGGAAGCCCATGGCCACGCCGACGGCCCCGACGAGGACGACACTGATGATCGCCTGCAGCACACTGCCGGCGACGTGTCCGAAGAGCACCGACCCGCGGTGGATGGCCATGGTGCGGAAGCGGGCGATGATGCCCTCGGTCATGTCGCCCGAGACGGACACCGCGGTGCCGACCACGGTGGAGCCGATCGTCATCAGCAGGATGCCGGGGACGATGTAGGCGATGTACGCGGAGCGGTCCCCGCCGCCGATGCCGGCGCTCATGGTGTCGCCGAAGATGTAGACGAAGAGCAGCAGCAGCATGATCGGGGTGAGCAGCAGGTTCAGGGTGAGGGACGGATAGCGGCGGGCGTGCAGGAGGTTGCGGCGGAGCATCGTGGATGAGTCGCGGACGGCAAGGGAGAAGGAGCTCATCGGACAGCCTCCTTGGGCCGGCTGGACTGGGTGGGCACGCTTGCGTCGGTCAGGGCGAAGAAGACGTCGTCGAGGTCGGGGGTGTGGACGGTGAGTTCGTCGGCCTCGATGCCGGCCGAGTCCAGCCGGTCGAGGATGGTGCGCAGTTCGCGCTGGCTGCCGTCGCTGGGGATGTGCAGGGACAGTGCCTCGTCGTCGCGGGTCACCTCACGCAGGGCGGAGGCGGCGGACCGGTAGGCGGCCGGGTCGGTGAAGCGGAGGCGGACGTGCCCGCCGGGGACGATCCGCTTCAGCTCGTCGGCGCTGCCTTCGGCGGCGATCTTTCCGTCGTTCAGGACCGCGATGCGGTCGGCGAGTTCGTCGGCCTCCTCCAGGTACTGGGTGGTGAGGAAGACGGTGACGCCGTCGGCGACGAGCTCGCGGATGATCTTCCACATGTTGTGGCGGGAGCGCGGGTCGAGGCCGGTGGTCGGTTCGTCGAGGAAGATGATCCGCGGGTTCCCGACCAGGGTCATCGCGATGTCGAGGCGGCGCTTCATGCCGCCGGAGTAGGTGGAGGCGGGCTTCTTCGCCGCCTCGACGAGGTCGAAGCGCTCCAGAAGTTCGGCGGCGACCCGCCGCCCCTCCTGCTTGGACAGGTGGTGCAGATCCGCCATGAGGAGCATGTTCTCCTCGCCGGTGATCAGCCCGTCCACGGCGGAGAACTGCCCCGTGACACCGATCGCGGCACGCACCGCCTGCGGATCGGCGGCGAGGTCGTGGCCGCCGACGCGGATCTCGCCGGAGGCGGGGTCGGGGCTGATGAGGGTGGAGAGGATCTTGACGGCGGTGGTCTTGCCGGCGCCGTTCGGGCCGAGCAGGGCGAAGACCGTTCCTTCGGGGACGGTCAGGTCGACGCCGTCGATTACGAGCTTGTCGCCGTAGGACTTGCGCAGCTCGTTCGCCGCGATGGCCAGGTTGGTCATGATGCGTGCTCCTCAGAGGCTGCGGGCGGTGATGTCGCCGTAGGACGTGGTTGCGTGGATGTTCAGAGCGGCGGCGCCGTCGGTGTTCTTGAGCGCGTTGTCGATCCGGCCGTAGGCGGTACCGGCGTCCAGCGAGGCGGAGACTCCGCGGGCGGCGCCGACCGAGATGCCGCCGGACTCGGTGCGCAGTGTGACCGTGCCGCCCATGGCCTCGGCGATGCGGAGGTCGCCCTTCTGGGTGCTGATCTCCGCGGGGCCGCCCAGGCGGCCGACCGAGACGTCGCCGGCGAGGAGGGTGAGGCGGGCGCTCGCGGCCTCGTCGAGCTTGACCGAGCCCTGCGCGCCCTCGAAGGCGACGTCGCCGAGCCGTCCGACGCCCCGGAGCTCGGAGTCGGCGGCCTTCGCCTCGATGTGGGAACCGGCGGGCAGCTGGATGGTGATCTCGACGGATCCGGAGCTGCCGAGGATCCGGTTCTTCGCCGGCGCGGCCCCGATCCGCAGGACGCCGTCGGCGTATTCGACGGTGATGCGCTCCGCCGCCTTGATGTCGCGGCTGTTCGAGGCGTCGGCGGGCAGGACCTCGACCGTGGTGTCGGCCCGGTCGGCGGCGATGAACCGGATGCGCCCCGCGGGGATGTCGAGGACGGTCGAGACCTGGTCGGGGGTGTCGAACTTCTGCATCGTTCTCTCCTTCGGCTCCGTGTTTCTGATGAGTGAAACGCTACGTTGCGTTCGAAGATCTGGCAACGCACTCGTTGCGCGAATTCGCCATCAATGCTGGTCAGAGTCGAGAAATCGTTGCAATGGTCTGCCTTCTAATGCAACAAGGGTCAGCTCGTTCGTTGCAATAGGATGAGCGTGAACGCTATGCTGACGGCACCAAGGGAGAACGAAGGAGATCGCGATGCCGGGAGGCAGGCTCACTCAGCAGGAACGCCAGCAGATCGCGCTGGGGCTGGCCGACGGACTCGCCTACGCGGAGATCGCCAGAGGGCTCGACCGTCCGACCTCGACGATCACGCGTGAGGTGATGCGCAACGGCGGCCCCGCCGCCTACCGCGCCGACCTGGCGCACCGCGCCACCGAACGCCGCACCCACCAGCGCAGGCCGGCCGCGCCCCGGGACCAGAAGGCGTCCCCGCAGCCCTACGGACGCGATGCCGAAGCGGTGCGCGAGTACGAGGAGACGTTCACCGACGTCATCATGCAGACGGGCCTGTCCAACAAGATGATGGCCCGGGTGCTGGGCTGTCTCTACACGACCGACGCGGGCAGCCTCACCGCGTCGGAGCTCGTGGAGCGCCTCCAGGTCAGCCCGGCGTCCATCTCCAAGTCGGTCGCGTTCCTCGAGGGCCAGGGCCTCGTCCGCCGGGAACGCGACGATCGCCGCCGCGAGCGCTACATCGTCGACAACGACGTCTGGTACCAGTCGATGATGGCCAGCGCCCGGTCCACCGCCCAGCTCGTCGAGACCGCACGGGAGGGTGTGGGCGTCCTCGGCCACGACACCCCGGCCGGCGTCCGCCTCGAGAACATCGCCCGCTTCCTCGACTTCGTCAACGAGAGCATCACCCGCGCCGCGGAACAGGCCCGCGATGTCCTCTCCGCGACATCCGAAGCGACCCCGGGTGCCACTGCCGAGCCGCGCCCGGACGACGTACGGCCGTCCTGAGAACGCGCGTCGGCGGTACCCGGTCGTCGTGGACCGGGTACCGCCGACGGCTCAGGCGGGTGTGCGTGGGTCGATCAGACCCCGGCGGATTCCTTCGCCGGGGCGCCGGGGGCGGTGCCCGGGTCCGTGACGGGGTGGCCGCCCGTGGCGGCGACCGTCGACGGGACCGGTTCCTGGGAGACGTTGAACTCCGTCAGCAGGGCCTGGCTGAAGCCGAAGAAGTACGTGGCGACGAACCCGGCGACGTAGCCGACCGCCAGACCGCCCGCGTAGATCGCGATCGTCGAGCCGAGACCGTGGTTGCCGTCCAGGAGCGGGAACAGGGCCCAGCCGGACGGGCCGATGGCCGTGGAGCCGACCGAGTCGCCGAGCTGGTTGAACAGGCCCACGAAGCCGCCGCCGAAGGCACCGCCGACACAGGCCGTGATGAACGGGCGGCCGAGGGGGAGCGAGACGCCGTAGATCAGGGGCTCGCCGACACCCAGGATGCCTGCGGGGAGGGCGGACTTGATGGTCCTGCGGATCGACTCGTTACGCGGCAGGCGCCGGTAGACCGCAGCCGCCGCGCCGACCTGGCCGGCGCCGGCCATGGCGAGGATCGGGAGCAGGACGGTGAAGCCCTGCTGCTCGATGAGCGTGGTGTGGATCGGGATCAGGGCCTGGTGCAGGCCCAGCATCACCAGCGGGAGGAAGAAGCCGCCGAGCAGGAAGCCCGCGCCCGCGCCGCCCGTGGAGAGAAGCCAGTCGGCGAACGTACCGATGGCGGAGGAGACCTCGCCGGCCACGTACATCAGGCCGAAGATCGTGACCAGGCCGGAGATCAGGACCGTCAGGGTCGGGGTGACCAGGACGTCCAGGGCCTCGGGCACCCAGCGGCGGCACCACTTCTCCACGTACACCGCGAGGACCGCGGCACCGAGCGCGCCGAGGACGCCGCCCTGGCCGGGGGAGAGGGTCTGGCCGAAGGCGTCGATGTTCGCGACGCCGGGGAAGACGATGATCGCCGCGACCGCACCGCCCAGGATCGGCGTACCGCCGAACTCCTTCGCCGTGTTGTAGCCGACGAAGACCGCGATCAGGGCCATGAAACCGGAGGCCATCGCCGCCAGGGCGGGCGTGACCGAGGTCAGCCGGCCGAGGTTCACCAGCAGTCCGTTGAGGCCGGCGATGATGCCGCAGCCGATGAGGGCCGGGATCAGCGGGACGAAGATGTTCGCGATCTTGCGCAGGAACAGCTTGAACGGGGTGGCGTTCTTCGCCTTCTGCTGCGCCTTGATGGCCGCACCCTGCGCCGCCAGCTCCTCGGAGGTGTGGACGACGGGGGCGGCCGAGGCGCGCTCCTCCTCGACCAGTTGCTCGAATTCCGGGGTCACCCGGGCGACGGTGCCCGGACCGAGGACGATCTGGTACGTGTCGTCGTCGACCACGCCCATGACGGCCGGGAGGGCCTTGAGGGCGTCGTCGTCGACGAGCGAGCGGTCGTGCAGGCCCAGCCGGAGCCGGGTCATGCAGTGGGCGATCGTGCTGACGTTCGCTGCGCCACCGACGAGCGGAAGGATCGCGGCGGCGGTGGCGCGGTTCTTGTCTTCAGTAGCCATGGTGCGTGGTGCCTTGCTGTGCGGGGGTGCGGGAGTGGTGCAGCGGGGGGTCAGGTGGTGCGGACGGCCGCGAGGGCGGCACGGAGGTGGCCGTGGGAGTCGGCCAGGAGCGTGGCGGCGGTGGGGCCGTCGACCTCGCCCAGGATGGTGAGGATGGCGTTCTTGACCTCGCCGTCGGTGGCGGCGAGCGCCGCCTCGATCTCCTGGTCGGAGGCGCCGGTCGCCAGGGAGACGATCCGGCGGGAGCGGGCGCGCAGCTTCTCGTTGGAAGCGCGCACGTCGACCATCAGATTCCCGTACGTCTTGCCGAGCCGGATCATCGTGATCGTCGAGAGCATGTTGAGGACGAGCTTCTGGGCGGTGCCCGCCTTGAGGCGGGTCGAGCCCGTGAGCAGCTCCGGGCCGACGACGATCTCCAGGCCGTGTTCGGCGGCCGCGGCGAGCCCGGAGTCCGCGTTGCAGGAGAGGCCGATGGTGAGTGCGCCCTTGGCACGGGCGTGCTCGACGGCCCCGATGGCGTACGGCGTACGGCCGGAGGCGGAGATGCCGACCACCGTGTCGTCGGCGGTGAGGCCCAGCTCGTCCAGGTCCGCGGCGGCCAGCTCCTTGCTGTCCTCCGCGCCTTCGACGGCCTTGACCATGGCGGAGGGGCCGCCCGCGATCAGCCCGACGACCTCGGACGGGTCGGTGTTGAAGGTGGGCGGGCACTCGCTGGCATCGAGGACGCCGAGGCGGCCCGCGGTGCCGGCACCCGCGTAGATCAGCCGACCGCCGCGCGCCATGCGCTCGGCGGTGGCGTCGATCGCGGCGGAGATCTGCGGCAGCTTGTCGGCGACGGCTGCGGGGACCGTGCCGTCCTCGCCGTTCATGATCCGCGCTATGTCCTGCGTGGGGAGCTGGTCGATATCGGCGAGCTCGGGGCGGAACGCCTCCGTGGTGAGCGTGGCGAGCTGGGCGCGCAGCTCGCCGTAGCCGTCGGCGGAGTCGGCGGTCGTGGCGTCGGTGTCGGCGGTGGAGGTCATGGACAGCGGCTCTGCTTTCTCGTTCATGTGCGGTTCAGCGGGTGCGGGCGTGGATCAGCGGGTGCGAGGGGTACGGCGGTGGGCGAGCGCCTCGTACGACGCGGCCAGTGCCGGGGCGGCCGTCTCGTACGTGCGCTGGGCGACGCCTATGAACAGGCAGTCGACGACGAGGAGCTGGCTCGTACGGCTCGACATGGCGGCCGGCCGCAGCTCGCTCTCGCGGGCGGTGGACGTGGTCAGGACGTGGTCGGCGTACTGCGAGACCGGTCCGTCCGGGCGGCCGGTGATCGCGATGGTCGTCGCGCCGCGGTCGAAGGCGACCCGGAGCGGCTCGATGACGTCACCGGTCGAACCCGAGTGCGTGATCGCGATGGCCACATCGCCGGAGCGGAGCTGCACGGCGTTGGTCACGGCGAGGTGCGGGTCCATGTGGGCATGGGCGATCAGCCCGATGCGGAGCAGCTTCTGCGCCAGGTCCTGGCCGACGAGCGAGGAGGCGCCGACGCCGTAGATGTCGATGCGGCGGGCGGTCGCGGCTGCGGCGACGGCGGCGCCGAGCTGCACGGTGTCCAGACCGGCGGCGGTGTCGGCGAGCGTCTGCTGCTCGTCGTAGGCGAGCTTGGTCACGACGTCGGCGATCGGGTCGTCGACCGCGATGTCGGCGGTGACGGCCGGTGCGCGGCCGGACAGCTGGTGGGCGGCGAGGCCCGCGAGGGCCAGGCGCAGGTCCCGGTAGCCGGGGTAGCCGAGGAGTCGGGCGGTGCGGACCACGGTGGCCTCGCTGGTGCCGGTGAGTTCGGCGAGACCGGTGACGGTGAGGGCGGCGCACCCGGCGGGGTCACCCGCGACGGCTTCGGCGACCCGCTGCATGGAGCGGGTCATGGACGGGGCGAGGGTCCGCACCTTGGCCGCGAGGGCCGCCGGCGCGGGCGGGGAATCGGCGCTGAAACTTTCCTTCACGTCATTGGTCACATGTGAAAGATATTTTCACGACGGAAGGCCGTCAACCCCCTTTGGTCCCTACCTGTGAAGGATCAAGGCCGACGCCCGCGGCGCCCGGGTGACAATGGGGTCATGGAGTTGAACACCCTGGAGCAGGAGCTGCACACGGCGCGTGCGCTGGTCATGGCCGACCTCGTCGCGGGCGACGTCGCCCAGGCCGAGATCGTCTCGCTGGTCGAGGACGCGGTGGTCCACCGGCGGTGGTGGGTCGAGCAGTGGCCCGAGGGCGTGTCCTTCGTCACCGGCCTGATAGCGCAGGACGTCCAGGACGCGCTGCTGAAGCGCTACGGCCGCTGGCCGCTGTGCCCGGTGTGCACGGAGGACGGGCCGCACGCGCTCGACGTGGAGCCGGAGCTCGGACCCGATCCGCACTGGGTCTGCACGAAGGCGACCGTGTCCGTGGCGCCCGTGGGGGCGCTCGCCGGAGTGCTGGGCCGGTGACCGTCTATATCGACCCGCCGACCTGGCCGGGGCACGGACGTATGTGGTCGCACCTGGTCAGTGACGTGTCCTTCGAGGAGCTGCACGCCTTCGCCGCCGCGATCGGCTGCCCGCCGCGTGCGTTCGAGCGCGACCACTACGACGTGCCCGAGGCGCATTACGAGGACGCGGTGCGCGCCGGGGCGAAGGAGGTCGGCTCGAAGGAGATCGTGCGCCGCATCACCGCCGCGGGACTGCGGCGGCCGAAGGGGCGCCCTGTGCCGTCCGCTCCGCAGTGACCTGCGCGGGCACCGCCGCACCCGCACGCGCGCCCGTGTCCTTCCCGCCCGCGACCCGCCGCGACGGCCTGCCGCTGCCGCCGAGCCGCATCGAGACCACCACGGCCGCCAGGCCGAGCACCATCATCCCGGCGCCCGCCCAGGCCGTGGCCGGGAAACCGAAGTCCGCGTCGATGACCGTGCCGCCCAGCCACGGGCCGCTCGTGTTGCCGAGGTTGAACGCGGCCGTCGTCGTCGCACCGGCCAGCGTCGGGGCGACGCCCGCGACGTTGAACATCCGGGCGTTGAGCGCCGGGGCCGTGTAGAACGCGGACAGGCCGAGCAGGAACGCGAGGACGACCACCGCGACCGGATTCGACGCGAAGAGGGCCAGCGCCACCAGGAAGACCGTCGACGCCGTGATGCCGCTCAGCAGCACCCCGAAGAGGTGCGCGTCCGCGACCCGGCCGCCGATCGTCGTACCGACCACCGCACCGACCCCGAACAGCGCCAGTACCCACGGCACCCAGCCCGAGCTCAGCCCGGCGACGTCCGTCAGCAGCGGCGCGAGGTAGCTGAACGCGCAGAAGACACCGCCCGCCGCGAGCGCGGTGATCACGATCGACAGCCACACCTGGCGGTCCCGGTAGATGGCGACCTCGCGCTTGAGCTGCGGCTTCTCGTCCGGCAGCGGTATACGCGGAATCCGGGTGGCGACCCCGACCAGGGCCACGGCGGACGCGGCGCCCACCGCCCAGAACGCCGAACGCCAGCCGAGGTGCTCCCCGAGGAACGCCCCCAGCGGCACACCCAGCACATTCGCGATCGACAGCCCGCCGATCATGACGGCCATCGCCCTGGCCCGCGCGTTCATCGGCACCATCGCGATGGCGACCGCAGCCCCGACCGCCCAGAAGCCCGCGCAGGCGAAGGCGCTCACCACCCGGGAGACGAAGAGCACCTCGTACGTCGGAGCCAGCGCGCCCGCGATCTGGCCCAGGCCGAAGACCGAGATGAGGGCGATGAGTGTCGTGCGGCGTGGCAGCCGGAGCGTGGCCACGGCCAACAGCGGGGCGCCGACCACCATGCCGATGGCGAACGCGGATATGAGGAGTCCGGCCTGCGGAATCGACACGTCCATGTCGTCGGCGATGGGGGGCAGCAGCCCCGACAGCATGAACTCGCTGGTACCGAGAGCGAAGACCGAGAGGCCCAGGATGTACACGGCCAGTGGCATACGGGGACGGCTGGAAGCGGAGTCGGGCATGACAGTCACCAACAGTGCCCCCGACCTCGGAATTCCCGCGTATCAGTGGGTGAGCAGGTCCAGCTCCGTCGTGAGGTTCTGCCGGGCCCGCGGTTCCCAGGCGGCGACCCCGTGGGGCGTACGGAACAGCCGGGGCAGGCCCAGCAGCTGCCGCAGGACGGCGGCCCGGCCGTCACGGAACGCGTCGTCCGGCACGAAGCCGTACTCCTCGCGCACCTGTGCCGCGTACGTCGCGTACTCCTTCGGGGCCGCCGCCAGGATCGCCAGGTCCGCGTCGCACAGCACCTCGCCGTTGGTGTCGCCGTCCGCCGGGTCGTGGGTGACGGTCAGCCGGACCAGCCGGGCGACCTCGGCCGTGGCCGCTCCGGGGACGCCCGCCTCGGCGAGGGCGCGCTCGGCGAGGGCCGCGCTGCGTTCCTCGTTCTCGGTGCGGTCGGGGCGGTAGACGGCGTCGTGGAACCAGACGGCGAGGCGCACCAGGTCCGGGTCGGCGGCATGGCAGGCGAGGGTGTCGACGCGGTCCAGGACCTGGGTCAGGTGGGCGGTGGTGTGGTAGCGCCGCTGCGGTTCGGCCCAGCGGGCCAGGAGGTTGTCGGCGTACGGCAGCGGGTCGGGGCCGGGGGCTCCGCCCCGCGCGGCGACGAGGGCGTCCTGCCAGCGGCTGCGGAGGGTGTCGGCGGTGTCGGTCATGGGACGACCTTAGAACTGCCGGATCTTGTCGGTTCGCCGAACTGTCGTTAGCGTGCGGCCGTGAAGGAACCGGTGGACCCCACGCACATCCTGATGGATCTCAACGCGGACCTCGGCGAGGGGTTCGGGCGATGGACCCTCACCGAGGACGAGGCGCTCCTGACCTGTGTCACCAGCGCGAACGTGGCCTGCGGCTTCCACGCGGGCGACGCCTCCGTGATGCGGCGGGTCTGCGACACGGCGGCTGCCCGGGGGGTGCGGATCGGGGCGCAGGTCTCCTACCGCGACCTCGCCGGGTTCGGACGCCGGGCCATGGACGTGCCGTCCGCCGAACTCACCGCCGAGATCGCGTACCAGATAGGCGCGCTCCGGGTCTTCGCCGAGGCGGCGGGCTCCACGGTCTCGTACGTCAAACCGCACGGAGCCCTGTACAACCGCACCGTCCGGGACGACGAGCAGGCGGCGGCCGTCATCGAGGGCGTGCTGCTCGCGGGCGGCCGTCCGGCAGTCCTGGGGCTGCCCGGATCGCGGTTGCTCGACCGTGCGGGGGCGGCCGGCCTGACGGCCGTCGAGGAGGCCTTCGCCGACCGTGCGTACACCCCGCAGGGCACGCTCGTGCCGCGCGGCGAGGAGGGCGCGGTGCTGCACGACGCGGACGAGGTCGTACGCCGCAGTGTCGGCATGGCCGTCGAGCGGGCCGTGACGGCCGCGGACGGCAGCCGCATACGGGTCGGCGCGCGCTCCCTGTGCGTCCACGGGGACACCCCCGGGGCGGCGGCGATCGCCGGACGGGTCCGTGCGGCGCTGGAGGACGCGGGCGTGTCCGTGCGGGCGTTCGCATGAGCGCGATACGGGTGCTTTCCGCCGGCCCCGGTGCCCTCCTGGTGGAGCTCGCCTCCCCGGAGGACGCGGAGGCCTTCCACGCGGAGCTGCTGCGCCGTCGGGCGGACGGCTCCCTGCCGGCGGTGCGCGAGATCGTCCCCGGGGCCCGGACGGTACTGCTGGACGGGGTGGAGGACCGCTCGCTGGCCGATCGGCTGCCGGCCTGGGAGATACCGCCGCTGCACCGGGGCGCCGGGGAGGCCGTCGAGATCCCCGTCGTCTACGACGGCCCGGATCTCGGCGACGTGGCCGAGGCCTGGGGCGTCGCCGTCGCCGACGTACCGCTCATCCACGCCGGTACGGAGTTCCGGGTGGCGTTCTGCGGATTCGCACCCGGGTTCGGGTACCTCACGGGGCTGCCCGAGCATCTGCACGTACCGCGCCGCGCCACTCCGCGGACCCGGGTGCCCGCCGGTGCGCTGGCCCTCGCGGGGCCGTACACCGGGGTGTACCCGCGCCCCTCGCCCGGCGGCTGGCAGATCGTCGGCCGGATGCCGGAACCGGGCGCCCTGTGGGACCCCGCCCGCGAACCGGCTGCGCTGCTCGGCCCGGGGGCACGCGTGCGCTTCGTGGCGGCAGGGGTACCCGGATGAGCCCCGCGCTCCATGTGGTCCGGGCCGGGTCACTGACGACGGTGCAGGACGAGGGACGGACCGGCTGGGCACACCTCGGGGTGCCCCGGGCGGGGGCGCTGGACGGGCCCGCCCGGCGGCTGGCCAACCGGCTCGTCGGCAACACACCGGACGCGGCCGTCCTGGAGACCACGCTCACGGGCTGCGCGGTCCGCCTGTCCGGTGCCCGGTCCGTGACCGCCGTCGTCGGCGGCGCGGGCTGCCGGGTGACGGTGGACGGGCGGCCGGTGGCGTGGGGTGCGCCCGTGCGCGTACCGGAAGGTGCCGTACTGGAGGCCGGGCCCGCGGTGCACGGCCTGCGCAGCTATCTGGCGTTCGGCGGCGGCCTGGTGCCCGAACCGGTGCTCGGCAGCCGGTCGGCCGACCTGCTCTCGGGGCTCGGCCCTCCGGTCCTGCGCGACGGTGACGTACTGCCCCTTGGGCAGGGGCCCGGCTGCCCGCCCGTCGACGCCGTGCCGTGGCCGGGCGCGCCCGGCGAGCTGATCCTCCCGCTGTACCCCGGCCCCCGCCAGGCGTGGTTCACCGGGGCCGCGCTCCGCACGCTGACGACCGCCGCGTACCGGGTCTCGGCGCAGAGCAACCGCATCGGGTTGCGTACGGAAGGGCCCGCCCTGGAACGCGCACGCGACGGGGAACTGCCGAGCGAGGGCATGGTGCTCGGCGCCGTCCAGGTGCCGCCGGACGGGCGGCCCGTGGTGTTCCTCAACGACCATCCGACGACGGGCGGCTACCCGGTCGTCGGTGTGGTCGCCGAGTCGGCCCTGGCGGGGGCCGCGCAGGCGGTTCCGGGGACGCGCGTGAGGTTCGTGCGGGCGTAGCGCCGGGGAACCGTCACCGTCGCGCGTTATGTTCAGGAGCCATGCGTTCTCATGGGGAGCTGCGCCCTCGGGCGACCGCCCCGTAGGCTGGTCATTGGACTAGACCTGCAGCCGCTCCGAAGGAATGGAACCCCATGAGCAACCGTGCAGTCCTGGAGGTGATCGCTCTCGACGCGGAGGACGCGGTCGCAGCTCAGGCCGGTGGTGCGGACCGCCTCGAAGTGGTCACCGACATGGCCGCGGACGGCCTGACACCGTCCCCGAAGACCGTCGCGGAGATCCGGTCCGCCGTGGACATCCCGCTGCGTGTGATGCTCCGGGTCGCCGACGGGTTCGCGGTGGGCGACATCGACGTCCTCGTGGAGAAGGCACGCGAGATGCGGGCCGAAGGCGCCGAGGAGTTCGTGCTCGGCTTCCTCGACCGGGACGGCCACGTCGACCTCGTCGCCGTCGAGCGCCTCGTCGCCGAGCTGAACGGCTGCCGCTGGACCTTCCACCGTGCGATCGACAGGGCCGTGGACCGGGACGCCCTGCGCAAGCACCTCGCGGAACTGCCCGGCCTGGACACGTACCTGACGGCGGGCTCGGCGGACGGAGTCGACGAGGGCATTCCGACACTGCTGGCCGAAGCGGCTCGCACGGCCTCGGGCCTGCCCGGTTACGAACCGCGGATCCTGGTGGGCGGCGGACTGCGCCTGGAACACCTGCCGCGGCTGCTCGCCGCGGGCATCGACGCCTTCCACATCGGCGGGGCGGCACGGCCGGGCGGCTGGTCGGAGCCCGTCGACGTGGCGGCCGTACGGGAGTGGCGCGCCGTGCTCGACGGGTGAGGTGCGGGCGCCCGGCGTCCTGTACGTGCACCTCCGGCAGGCGCCGGGCGTCCTGTCCGGCGACTCCGGCAGGCGCCGGGCGCGTCACCCGTCGTCACCCGTTCCGTCACTCCGGGAGTGCCGGGGCGCCGTATCGGAACTTGAATGCTGAGTGTCCCTGGTGCGCCGCTCCACCCCCCGGAGTCCCCATGCCACTGTCCCAGTCCGTCGACGGCCGTGGTGCGCGGTCGAGCCGCGCGGGCGTGCTGCGCCGGACCGGGGAATGGTGCGCGCGCCACTTCGTGATCGTCATCGTCCTGTGGCTGGCCGCGCTCGCCGGGGCCCAGGCTCTGCAGCACGTGTACGGGGGCGACTACTCCGACGACTTCTCGATCCCCGGAACCCAGTCGCAGGACGGACTGGACGTCCTGGAGGCGCACGCTCCCTCGGCGGGCGGCTACAGCAGCCAGGTGGTGGTGCACGATCCGGGCGGGCCGCTCAGCGCCGTCAGCAGCGAGGTCTCGACCGTCGTGGCCGGTCTCCAGAAGCTGCCGGACGTGCTGTCGGTCCAGAACCCCCTCTCGTCGGACACCCCCACGACCACGCCGAACGTCGGGCCGCTCTCCACCGACGGGAAGACGGCGTACATCACCGTCCGCTTCAGCGTGCAGCCCTCGACCCTGGGCGACGGCTATCTCGACGGGGTGGACGCGGCCGTCCAGCCGCTGCGTGCCGAGGGCGTCGAAGTGGAGTACGGCGGTCCGCTGGGCGAGCTGGACCGGCCCGCGGCGAACGACCGGACGAGCGAGGCCATCGGGTTCGCGGTGGCCGTCCTGGTGCTGCTGATCGGCTTCGGCAGCCTCCTGGCCGCACTGCTGCCCCTGGTGACCGCCCTCGTCTGCGTCGTCTTCGGGCTGGCCCTGCTGGGGCTCCTGGCCGCCGCGATGACCTTCGCCACCGTCTCACCGACGCTGGCCACGATGATCGGGCTCGGGGTCGGGATCGACTACGCGCTGTTCCTCGTCACCCGGCACCGCCAGAACCTCATGGACGGCAGGTATCCGGTGACCGCCGCCGGGATGGCCACCGCCACCAGCGGGCGGGCCGTACTCCTCTCCGGGTGCACGGTGATCATCGCCCTCTGCGGACTGTGGGTCTCCGGGATCTCGTTCATCGGCAAGCTCGGCCTGGCCGCGGCCGTCACCGTGGTCACGGCCGTCCTCGGCGCCCTCACCCTGGTGCCGGCCATGCTCGGACTGATCGGGCGGCACATCGACCGGATCCACGTACGCAAACCGGTGGCGGAGACGGAGGCGGACCCGGAGACGGCTGCCGGGACGGGGGTGGACGCCGGGAAGGAGGCTCACGGCAGCGGCGGTACCTGGCACCGCTACGCACAACGCGTCGAGCGCAGGCCGTGGTGGTTCCTGACCGGCGGTGTCGTGGTGCTGGCCGTCCTCGCCCTTCCGCTCTTCTTCATCCAGCTCGGCCACATCGGGGACGGCGCCGACCCCAAGTCCTTCACCGACCGGCGCGCCTACGACCTGATGACCTCGGCGTTCGGGCCGGGTTCGAACGGTCCGCTGACGCTCGTGATCGACCAGAGCGCGGTCGCACAGGACGACAGGTCCGCGCTGGAGTCCCAGGCCCAGCAGGCCCTGACGAAGGTGCCGGACGCCGCCCTCATCACCCCGCTCACCCCCACGTCGGACGGGGACGTCCTCACGGCCACCGCGTACTCCGTGGCCGCGCCGCAGGACGAGAGAACCACGGAACTGACCAACAGGCTGACGGACGACGTCCTGCCCGACGCGGTCTCCGGCACCGCTGCGAACACGTACGTCACCGGCACGACCGCCGCCCAGGTCGACTTCCTGGACATCGTCTCCAGCAGACTGCCCCTGATCATCGTGGTGGTGGTCGGCCTCGCCTTCCTCGTGATCCTGGCCGTGTTCCGGGGGCTGCTCGTCGCGGTCAAGGCGGCCGTCCTCAACGTGCTGTCGATCGCGGCCTCGTACGGCGTCGTGGTGGCCGTCTTCCAGTGGGGCTGGGGCGGGCCCGCACTGGGGGTGTCGGGCGATGTCCCGATCGAGAGCTACGTGCCGATGATGATGTTCGCCATCGTGTTCGGGCTGAGCATGGACTACGAGATCTTCCTGCTGTCCCGGATCCACGAGTCCTGGCTGCGCACCCAGGACCCCAAGGCCAGCGTGGCGCACGCCCTGGAGATCACCGCCCGGGTCATCACCTGCGCGGCCCTGATCATGGTCAGCGTCTTCGCGGCGTTCCTGATCAGCGACAACATCGTCGTGAAGATGCTGGGCCTCGGACTCGCGGCGAGCGTGCTCATCGACGCCACCGTCGTCCGGCTGCTCCTGGTGCCCGCCGTGATGACCCTGCTGGGCCGTGCCGCCTGGTGGTCGCCGCGCTGGCTGGACCGGATCCTTCCGAAGGTGGAGGCGGAAGGAACCGGCACCGGGTGACCGGGTGAAAGGCCCCGACCGGGAACGCACCATCCGCTCCGGGCGTCCCTACGGGTAGGCGACCGAAGGGGGAACCGGCTGATGTCGGTCACGTTGGGCGAAGAAGTCATGCTGCTGTCGCTGGACGACGAGTCCGGAGTGGCGAAGGAGCGGCAGTCCGCCGGCTGGGCCGTCGCGGGCGGGACCCTGCTCGAGCTCGTCATGGCCGGGCGCGTCTCGGTGGACGGCGGGCGGATCGCCGTGACCGGTACGGACTCCACCGGCACCGCGCTGCTCGACGAACAGCTGAGGCTGATCGCGGTCTGGGCAGCCAAGCGGAGCAAGCCTCCCAAGGTCACCGATTGGCTGACGAGGGATCAGAGCAAGGCCGTCCGCGCCACGATCGAGAGCCTGCGCGAACGCGGGCTGGTGGGCGAGGAGCAGCACAAGGTGCTCGGTGTCTTCCCCGTGCGCCGCTTCCCCGAGGCGGACGGCGCGGTCGAGCGCGAGCTGCGCGACCGGCTCTCCCGAGTGGTGCTGTACGGGGAGGAGCCCGACGACCGCTCCGCCGGGCTGATCGCGCTGATCCACGCCGCGAAGCTGCACCGTCTGGCCTTCCCCGACCTGCCGAAGGGCAAGGTGTCGCCGCGGATGGAAGAGGTCGCGGAAGGCCAGTGGGCGGGCGAGAGCGTCCGGACCGCGATCCGCACCATGCAGGCGGCGATGGTGGCGGTCACCGTGGCGACGACGGTGACCGTCATCGGCTGATCCGGAGCGCGGCTCTACAGCAGCTGCTCCGGCAGCTTCGCGGCGTGCAGCACGATCAGACCCGACACCGCACGGGTCAGCGCCACGTACAGCCGCCGCAGGCCCGTGCGTTCGTCGGGTTCGCCGTCGACCACCGCGGCCGGTTCGTCCAGCACCACGTAGTCGTACTCCAGGCCCTTGGCCAGCGATGCCGGTACCAGGGTCAGGCGGGAGGCGGCCGTCGTCTCCTCGCCGGGGGAGAGGTACGCGTGGCCGGCCGCCGTGAGGGCGTCGGCCAGGGCGGGGATGCGGGCGTCGGCGGCGATCAGGCCGATCGAGCCCTCGTGGACCAGCGACTCCTCGCAGGCCGCGACCACCGCCGCGGCCAGGACGTCCGCGGCCACCTCCCGTACGGCCAGCGAGCCGGGCGACTCACGCACCGACTCCACGGCGGCCAGGCCGGGCGAGATCGCGGGGAGCAGCCGGGAGGCGTACGCGATCACCTCGCGCGGCACACGGAAGCCGGCGGTCAGCTCCTCCACCACCGCGTCCGCCTTGCCGAGGTGGAACAGCGCCTGCGCCCAGCTCTCCGTCGACCACGGAGTCGTCCCCTGCGCCAGGTCGCCGAGCACCGTCGCCGAACCGGTCGAGCAGCGGCGTCCCACCGCCCGGTACTGCATCGGGGACAGGTCCTGGGCCTCGTCGATGACGACATGGCCCAGCGAGTGCGTACGGGCCACCAGGTCGCCCGCCTCGTCGATGAGGACCGCGTCCGCCGCCGACCACTTCGCCGACTTCACGCTGCGCGCGGGCCTGGCCATGAGGATCTGCTTCTGCTCGTCCCCGGTGAGGATCCCCTCCGCGTGCGCGGCCAGGAACTCGGGGTCCGTCAGGAGCCGCAGCACCAGCTTCGACGGCTCCACCGCCGGCCAGATCGCCTTCACGGCAGCCTTCACCGCGGGCGTCCGCGCCACCGCGTTCTGCACCCGGTCGTCCGGCGCCTCGCCCGCCTCCTCCATCCGTACGAGGACGGCGTGCGCGATGCGCTGCGGGAGCGCCTCGTGGGCGGCGCCGTAGCGCATGTCGCGGGCCAGCAGCTCGCCCACCATCTCCTCGATCTCGTACGCGGGCACCCGCCAGCGACGTGAGCCGCGCACCACCACGACGCCCTCCGTCGGCAGGGTGACGTGCGAGCGGAGCGCGCGCCGCAGGACCTCCGCCATCCGGGCGTCGCCCTTGATCACGGCGGCGGCGGCCTCGTCCGTGCCGCGCACCTCCACCTGCGCCGTCACGAGGTCCTCGACCGTCGCCTGCTTCACCTCCAGCTCGCCCAGAGCGGGCAGCACCTGCTCGATGTAGTGCAGGAACGACCGGTTCGGGCCGATCACGAGGGTGCCCGTGCGGGCGAGCCGCTCGCGGTGCGCGTACAGGAGGTAGGCGACTCGGTGCAGACCGACGGCCGTCTTTCCGGTACCGGGGCCTCCCTGCACGCAGACCGTCCCGCCGAGCCCGCTGCGGACGATCTCGTCCTGCTCCGGCTGGATCGTCGCCACGATGTCGCGCATCGGGCCGACACGGGGCCGCTCGATCTCCGCCTGGAGGAGCTTGCTGGTCTGCTCGGTCTCCGCCGGGTCGGTGAGGTGCTCGTCCTCGTACGCGGTCAGCTCGCCGCCGGTGTAGCCGAAGCGGCGCCGGCGGTCGACGTCCAGCGGGTTGTTCCTGGACGCCTGGTAGAACGGCTGGGAGACCGGGGCACGCCAGTCGATGACCATCGGGTCGCCCTGGGCGTCGTGGACGTGGCGGCGCCCGATGTAGAACTGCTCGCCCTCGGCGCCCTCCGCCTCCTGGGCGCCGACCGGGTGGCGGTAGTCGAGGCGGCCGAAGAAGAGCGGGGTGTGGGAGAGGTCGGCGAGCGCCTTGATGCGGTCGTCGATCTGGGCCTGCAGGACGGCGGCGTTGACCCAGTTCGCCGTGACGTCGCGGATGTCGAGGGCCTGTACGTCCTCGCGCATGGCGCGCAGTGCGGCGCGGGAACCGGCCAGGTGGGCGCGTTCCCCGTCCAGTGGGCTGCTGGTGGCTTCGCTGGTGTCTTCGCTTGTCTCTTCGTGCGCGGGCACGGTGTTGCCTCCGGCTTTTCGACGCAGGACGGCGGACCGGGCTCGGAGGCCGGGTCCGCTCAAGGACGTTCACAGGTGCGCACGCAGAGGATGCGTGCGGCTGTTGTCGGCCGGTTTCCGTCCGGTCGGCGGCGCTCCCCCGGCTGCCGGCCGCTCGGGGAGGCGGACCGGTACCACGGTGCGGGAGGCGGGCAGACCGGCGATTGTAGCGACCGCCGTCCGCACCGTCGAACGATTAAGAGCGGCGTCCGTACGTCCCGTGGGGGACGGCATGCGACCTGCGGGCGACCCGTGCCCCCGCGCGCTTCCGTCCGCAGGCCGATGCCGCCGCGGGCGGGGGCGGAGCACCATGGAAGACATGAGCACCGTATATCTGAACCCGCGCAGGACCGGGCCCGCGCACGGCGCGACCGCGGCCACCGGTCACACCCGGCACCGCTTCGGCGACGCGGTGCGTGCCGTCTCCGTCTTCGCGCGCACCGCGTTCGGGGTGGTCGTCCTCGGCGAGTACGCCGAGGAGGCGGGCATCGTCCGCCGCCACCGCTGAGTCAGTTGCCCGCCAGCAGCTCGTCGGCGTCGACGATCCGGTACGCGTACCCCTGCTCGGCCAGGAACCGCTGGCGGTGCGCCGCGAAGTCCTGGTCGATCGTGTCGCGGGCGACGACCGAGTAGAACCGGGCCTCGTGCCCGTCCGCCTTCGGCCGCAGCACCCGGCCGAGCCGCTGCGCCTCCTCCTGGCGCGAGCCGAACGTTCCCGACACCTGGATGGCGACCGTCGCCTCCGGCAGGTCGATCGAGAAGTTCGCGACCTTCGACACGACCAGCACGCTGATCTCGCCCTCGCGGAACGCGCCGAACAGCTTCTCGCGCTGCGCGTTACTGGTCTCGCCCTTGATCACCGGGGCGTTCAGGTGCTCACCGAGCTCGTCGAGCTGGTCGATGTACTGCCCGATGACGAGGGTCTGCTCGCCCTGGTGCTTCCGCACGAGAGCCTCGGTGACCTTGCGCTTCGTCGCGGTCGTCGCGCAGAACCGGTACTTCTCCTCGGTCTCGGCCGTCGCGTACGCGAGACGCTCCGTGTCCGTCAGATTGACGCGGACCTCGACACAGTCGGCGGGCGCGATGTAGCCCTGCGCCTCGATCTCCTTCCACGGCGCGTCGAACCGCTTGGGCCCGATGAGCGAGAAGACGTCCGACTCGCGGCCGTCCTCGCGCACCAGCGTCGCGGTCAGCCCGAGGCGCCGCCGGGCCTGGAGGTCGGCCGTGAACTTGAAGACGGGGGCGGGCAGGAGGTGCACCTCGTCGTAGATGACCAGACCCCAGTCGCGGGAGTCGAACAGCTCCAGATGCGGGTAGACGCCCTTACGGCGGGTCGTCAGCACCTGGTACGTGGCGATGGTGACCGGCCGGATCTCCTTGCGCGTACCGCTGTACTCGCCGATCTCGTCCTCGGTCAGCGAGGTCCGCTTCACCAGCTCGTGCTTCCACTGCCTGGCCGAGACGGTGTTCGTGACGAGGATCAGCGTGGTCGCCTTGGCCTCCGCCATCGCACCGGCTCCGACCAGCGTCTTCCCGGCGCCGCAGGGCAGGACGACGACACCGGAGCCGCCGTGCCAGAACCCTTCGACGGCCTGCCTCTGGTACGGACGGAGCGCCCAGCCGTTCTGGTCGAGTTCGATCGGGTGCGCCTCGCCGTCGACGTACCCGGCGAGGTCCTCGGCCGGCCAGCCCAGCTTCAGCAGCGTCTGCTTGATCTGCCCGCGCTCGGAGGGGTGCACGGCCACGGTGTCCGGGTCGAGGCGCGCCCCGACCAGCGGCTGGACCTTCTTCGAGCGGAGGATCTCCTCCAGGACCGGCCGGTCGTTGGAGGTCAGCACCAGCCCGTGGACCGGGTGCTTGGAGAGGGTGAGGCGGCCGTACCGCGCCATCGTCTCGGCGATGTCGACGAGGAGTGCGTGCGGCACGGGGTAGCGCGAGTACTCCACGAGGGCGTCGACGACCTGCTCGGCGTCGTGCCCGGCGGCGCGGGCGTTCCACAGGCCGAGCGGGGTGAGCCGGTAGGTGTGGATGTGCTCGGGTGCACGCTCCAGCTCCGCGAACGGGGCGATCGCACGACGGCAGGCGTCGGACTGGTCGTGGTCGACTTCGAGGAGCAGCGTCTTGTCGCTCTGGACGATGAGGGGTCCGGTCACGCGCGTCGGCCCTTTCTGTTCTGCTTCTGCCCTGCTGCTGGAATCTGCCGCGGGGCGGCCGCGAACGGCCAAACGTCCAGTGTGCCGCATCGGGGGCGTGAGCGGGTGAGTCGTGTGACCGATCAGTCGGGAGACCTCCGCGCCGGGCCCGGCGCGGAGGGCCCGGTGGCTACGGTGTCGCGTCGTCGGCCAGTTCCGCGACGCCCGTGATGCGGTGCAGCGGGTACGTGCGGACCTCGTCGGCCGTGTGGTCGTACGCCGTGACGAAGCCGCCCTCGACCTTGACCGGCGCGATCACGCGCTGGCTGGCCGCGCCGTCCGCGTTGACGTAACCGACCCAGACCGCGGACCCGGTCATCGCCGCGGCCTGCACCGTGGCGAGGGTCTCGGCGGAGGTGGTGCGGGGGAGGGAACCGGCCGCGGCCGTGTCCTCGGAGTCCTTGTGGACGGCCCTCGCCGCGGAGTCACCGGCCCTGATGGCCCGTACCGCCGCGGTCAGCAGGGTCGCGTCCGGCACCGGCGGCCCCTCGGGGACGGGGGCGGGTGCCGTGCGGGGCGGGGTGCGGCGGGCGCCCGCACGGGTGATCAGGACGTCGCCCTCGGCGGATTCGGCGGCCGGGGCGTACCCCATCTCGCGCAGTCCCTCCAGCAGCGAGCCCGGATCGGTCTGCGCGGCCAGGACCGTCGGCGCGAGGCGGCGCAGCCGCAGGGTGGCCGAGCGCTTGTCGGCCAGGATCTCGTTCAGCACGGCCTCGTCGTCGCAGCGCACGTACGCGGAGGCGGCGCCGATCCGCAGATGGCCGTGGCGGCGGGCCACGTCGTCGATGAGGTAGCTCAGCGGCTGCGGCACCGGGGTGCGGCTGTGCGTGGCGAGGAAGGCGTGCAGGTCGGACGCGGCCTGGCCGGCGTCCAGGGCGCGGCGTACGGAACCGGGCGTGAAGCGGTAGACCGTCGCACCGCCCTTCGACTCGATGTCCGCGAGCACCGAGAGCATCTCGGCGAGCGGGCGCTCCAGAGGGCCGGGGGCCACGGCCGTCAGGTCGGCCTGGAGCAGTACGTGGTCGAGGGGCTCGGGGATGAGCGGCGCGAGACGGGCGGCGGCCTCGTCCGGGCCCTGTTCGAGCAGCGCCCGTGCCTGGGAGGAGAGCGCCCCGCGGCCGGTGATGCCGAGCAGCTCCGCCTCGTTGACCGTCCACAGGGCGATCCGGGAGCGCAGGTCGGAGGTGTCCCCGGGGGCCGGTGCCGCGCCGGACGCGCCCGAACGGAGCGGCCGTTCCCAGCGGAGCCGGGCGAGCAGGGTCTGCGGGTCGGGGGCGGTGCCCGGGGGGAGCGAGGAGAACAGGGCCAGCACCCGGTGGCGTACCTGGGGCGCCGCCGAGCGGTCCAGCTCGGGGCCTAGTGCGGAGAGTGCCCGGCCCTTGGCGTCCTGGCCGCCGACCAGTCCCGCGGTGCGGGTGGCGGCGAGCCAGGCGGCGGCGAGGTGGGTCCAGCGGTCCTGCGCGGGGAGTTCGATCCAGTCGTCGTACGCGGGTGTCGCCGCGTACCGCTCGTCGGTCTCCCCGTCCGGGGCCAGCAGCCCCGCGGCGTACGCGAGTTCGACCCAGAAGGCGGCGATCGCCTCGGAGACGTCGAGTGCGCTCGCGACCCGCTTCAGCTCGCGCACGCTCAGGCCGCCCGCCCGGAGGATCGCCGGACCGCCGTTGTTCCAGAGCTTCAGCAGCTCCTCGATCGTGGACAGGGCCGTGTGTGCCTGGCCGGCCGCGGCTCTGTCCACAGCCTGGGGATCGCGCTCGGCGGCGGGGGCGAGGGCCGGGGGCACGGGTTCCGGTACCCGGTGGGCGCGCCCGGCCCGCAGGTGCAGCGCGGCCTCGCGCGGCAGTACGACGGTGCGCGTCGACACGGGCAGCAACAGCCCCCGGTCGCGCAGCCACTGCACGGGCGGGGTGGGGTTCGGCGTCACTTCACCGTAGGGCGGGCCCCACACCAGCCGGTCCAGCACGGACAGCGCCTCGACGGGGGCGGTGTCCAGGAGGTCGGCCATCCTGGTCCGGTCCGTGAAGAGGCCCGTCAGCGAGGCGACGGCGGAGACCGGGTCGTGGGTGGCGGGCAGCCCGGCGGCGGTCAGGATCTCCTGCAGCCTGCCCGGCGACATGCCGGCCGTCGCCTCGGAGACGGTCGGGCCGAGACCGGTGGGCGAGGCGTGCTGCGGTGACGGGGCGAGCAGCTCGCGTGCGGTGCGCACGAGGTGCAGCCGCTCCTCCTCGCCCCAGACGAGGGCCTGTTCGCGCAGGTTCGCGAGGGCGCCCGGCAGCGCCGCGGTGATCGCGGCCCCGGAGTCGTCGCGCCCTGCGCCGTCCCCCTCGCCGTCACCCGTGAGGAGTGCGAGCAGGGTGCCGTACGGCGCCGGGTCCGGCGCCACGGCCAGGGCTTCCGCGGTCTGCAGGGCGAACCGGTCGAGGTGTTCCAGCGCGCGCACGACGGAGGCGCGCGTGCCGGCCCGTGTCGCCAGCTGGGTGATGTCGTTCGGCACGGGGCTGAGCAGGTCGGGGCGGGCACGCAGCAGCCCCGCCAGCGATTCGTCGCCCCGGGCGCGCAGAGCTTCGGCGAGCGTGCGCGGTGGTGTGGTCGTCCCCATCCGTCCCACGGTAGCCCCTGGAACGCTACCGTCGGGGCAGGGCGGTAGAGGGAGAACGATCGCGTGGGGATCGAGAGCGACCAGCTTGTCTACGACTATCTGAGCCGGGTCGGTGACCTGGCTCAGCAGCAACAGCTGTCATCGGGCGCCCGGATGAGGCTCGTCTCGACACTGCGGGGCGAGATCGACCGGCAGCGCGGCACGGACGGATCGGACTCTCCGGCGGTGGTGCGGCGCATCATCGGCAGACTCGGCACACCGGCCGAACTGGTCGCCGCGGCAGCCGAGTCGGGCGACGGGGCGGTGTCCCTGCCCTCACCGCGGGCGGGGTCGGAGCCGGCCGCGGCGGAGCCGCGCGGGGTTCCCAGGCCACGGCGGGGGCCGCTCCGGAAAGACGCGTTGCGCAAGGGCGCGTCGGACGGGCGCGAGGCGCAGGAGGAGACCGGGGACACGGGGCCGGTGCCCGGCTGGCCCTCGGCGTCCGCGCCGCACATGACGGGGCTGGCCGAGGCGGGTCCCCTGGGCGGTGAACCCGACTGGTGGCGGATCGAACCGGGACCGTTCGGCGAGGGCACGTCGGTGCCGGGGTTCGTGGGTGGACTGGAGCGCCCGGAACTGCTGCGGCCCCCGCGGCCGGAGGAGGAGAGGCCCGGGGCCGACGAGGCGGCCGAAGCACCCGGGAAGGTGGCCGAGGAGGCCACCGTCGTACCCCGTACGAGGCGCCTTCGGCTCCGCCGCCGCACGGTGGCCGCGCCCGCTCCCGCCGCCCCGGAGCCCGTCGTCGCGGCGAGGACGCCCCGCTTCGCGCATCCGTTCCTGCTGTTGTCCGCCGCGCTGCTGGTCGCCGGTGCCGTACTGGGGTCCTGGGTGGCCCTCGCGGGCGGCTGGCTGCTCGCGTACAGCTCGCGCAAGCTCTCGCGCACGGAGGCGAAGTGGGTCGCGATGGGGCTGCCGGGTGCGGTGGCGGCCGGGGCCCTCGTCTGGCTGTGGGGGCGCATGGAAGGGCGCTGGGGGCAGCCCATCGCGGAGGGTGCGATGAAGGACGCGATGTCGGACGTGTGGCCGGTGGTCGTCCGTACGGCGGCGGTGGCCTCCGCGCTGTACCTGGTGTGGCGGTCCCGGAGGCTGTCGGGCTGAGGTGCGGCGCGGGTCCCCCGCACCCGTCGGCACAATGGCCTCATGCCCTCACACGCCCCGACGGTCGGCTTCGACCTCGACATGACGCTCATCGACTCCCGCCCCGGCATCAAGGCCAACTATCTGGCCCTCTCGGCCGAGACCGGCGTCCCCATAGACGCCGATCTGGTGGTGAGCCGGCTCGGACCGCCCGTCGAGGACGAACTGGCGAACTGGTTCCCGGCCGACGCGGTCGCGGCGACGGCCGACCGGTACCGCGAGATCTATCCGCAGCACGCGATCACGCCGACGTTCGCCATGCCCGGCGCGCGGGAGGCCATCGAGGCGGTGCGGGCTCTCGGCGGACGGGCGGTCGTCGTCACCGCCAAGTACGAGCCGAGCGCCAAGCTGCACCTCGCGCACCTGGGGATCGAGCCGGACGCGGTGATCGGCAGGCTCTGGGCCGAGGCCAAGGCGGAGGCGCTGGTGGAACACGGGGCGCACATCTACGTCGGCGACCACACCGGAGACGTGCGCGGGGCGCGCGCCGCGAACGCCCTGGCGGTCGGCGTCACCACCGGTCCGTGCGACGCGGAGGAGCTGCGCAGGGCGGGCGCCGACGTGATCCTGCCAAATCTCACCGCGTTCCCGGCCTGGCTGCGGACCTACGCGGAAGGCGCCTGACAGGCCCCGTTAGCGGGCGGCGGCGCGCTTCGGCGAGTTCTTCCACGCCGACCGGACCACCCCCGCCGCGGCGATCAGGAAGCCCAGCCCCATCAGCATGCACACGGCATAAGCGACAGAGGGGAACGGATCGGTACCCAGGAACAGTGGGGCCACGGTGACCAGCGTGGCCAGTGCGCCGATGAAGAAGACGATCGCGCCGACCTGTACGAGCCGGTCGCCTGCGCCGGAAGGAGTAGTACTCACCCGGCCAGGGTAGTTCCCAGCTCGGCGGAACCATTCGGCGACGTCTTGTCTCCGGCTCCTGGGCCATTAGCCTTGGACCCGGCGGGTCATGGAGACCCGCTGTACTGCTATCCGGAGCCGTTTCACGGCTCTCCCGCGCACCGACGAGTACGAGGACGAGGACAGACGTGCCCACGGGTAAGGTCAAATGGTTCAATTCGGAAAAGGGCTTCGGCTTTCTTTCGCGCGACGACGGCGACGACGTCTTCGTCCACTCGTCAGTACTCCCGGACGGCGTCGATGCCCTCAAGCCGGGACAGCGCGTCGAGTTCGGCGTGGTCGCCGGCCAGCGCGGTGACCAGGCGCTCTCCGTCGTGATCCTTGACCCCACCCCGTCCGTCGCGGCCGCACAGCGGCGCAAGCCGGACGAGCTGGCGTCGATCGTGCAGGATCTGACGACCCTGCTGGAGAACATCACGCCGAGTCTCGAGCGGGGCCGCTACCCGGACAAGGCCGCGGGCGCGCAGATCGCGGGCCTCCTGCGGGCGGTTGCCGACCAGCTCGACGTCTGAGCGGGCACGGACGGACGAGTCGCGCCGCCCGTTGTCGTCAACGGGCGGCGAACGCCAGTGCGTCCGGGGCCAGCGGCGGTACGAGACCCTCCGCCGCCGCCCGGGTCAGCAGGCCGCGGATCGCTGCGTAGCCGTTCTCGCCGAGGTCGGCGGTGAACTCGTTGACGTAGAGCCCGATGTGCTGGTCGGCCACGGCCGGGTCCATCTCCTGGGCGTGCTCCAGGACGTAGGGACGCGACTGCTCCGGGTCGTCCCAGGCCATCCGCACCGACGTGCGGATCGCGTCCGCCAGCTCCTGGAGCGCACGCTCCCCCAGGGACCGCTTGGCGATGATCGCGCCGAGCGGGATCGGCAGACCGGTGGTCGACTCCCAGTGCTCGCCCATGTCGGCCAGGCTGTGGAGGCCGTAGTTCCGGTACGTGAAACGCGCCTCGTGGATCACGAGCCCGGCGTCCACCCGGCCGTCGCGCACCGCGGGCATGATCTCGTCGAACGGCAGCACGACGATCTCGCCCACGCCGCCCGGCACCACCTCCGCCGCCCAGAGCCTGAACAGCAGGTACGCGGTGGAGCGCTCGCTCGGGACGGCGACGGTCCTCCCGGTCAGGTCGGTACCCGGCTCCTTCGTGAGGACGAGCGGCCCGCAGCCGCGCCCCAGCGCACCGCCGCACGGCAGCAGCGCGTACTCGTCGAGCACCCATGGCAGGACGGCGTACGAGACCTTCAGGACGTCCAGTTCGCCGCGCTCGGCCATGCCGTTGGTGAGGTCGATGTCGGCGAAGGTGACCTCGAGGGCGGGCGCGTCGGGGACCCTTCCGTGCGCCCAGGCGTCGAAGACGAAGGTGTCGTTCGGGCACGGCGAGAAGGCGATGCGCAGCTTCGAGGGCTGTGCCTCACCGGCGGGGTCAGTCACGGTTTCGGTCACGTCGGTCATGGTGGGTCCAACCTTCCACTACGGGTGCGAGCTTCCCGAACGCCCCGGTGAGCGCGGCCAGGGCCTCACCGATGCGCCAGGTGTCCCGGTCACGCGGTCCCACGGTGTTCGAGACGGCCCGGAGTTCGAGCACCGGTACGCCGATCCTGTCGGCCGCTTCCGCGACACCGAAGCCCTCCATGGCCTCGGCGACGGCTCCGGGATGTGCGGCCAGCAGCGCGGCGGTACGGGCCGCGCTGCCGGTCACGGTCGAGACGGTGAGCACGGGACCGGGGACGGCACCGGTGGCGGCCGCCACCTCCCGTACGAGGGTGTCGGGCGGCAGGAGGACGTCCCTGCCGAAGCCGAGACCGGTGACGGGCACGAAGCCGTCCGGGGTCTCGGCGCCCAGATCAGCGGCGACGATGCCGGTCGCCACGACGAGGGAGCCCACGGGGGCGGCGGGAGCGAAGCCGCCGCCGATGCCCGCCGAGACGACGAGGGAGTACGGCTCGGGCGCGGCGGCCAGGGCGAAGGCCGCGGCGGCTGCCGCGGCGGCCGGACCGACACCGCCCGCCAGGACGTCGAAAGGACCGGCGCGGTGCACCTCGGCGCCCGACACGTCACGTACCTGTGCCTGCCCCCCGAACGCGCGCGTGACCGCGTCCCGTTCGGCAGGGACAGCGGTCACGACAAGCACCCGCACAGCGGTGGTCCTCGGAGATCCAGGGGGGTTCAGGGGGTCAGGACGTCTTCTCGAGCTGGAAGTGCCAGACGCCCGTGAGCTTCTGACCCTCCGCCTCCACGATGCTGATCTGCGTCTTGTCCGACGGCGTCTCGCCCGTCTGGCTGGCGAAGAACGCGCTGCCCGGGATGGACCGGTAGGTCTTCTCGTACGGCTCCTGCTCGGCCTGCTGGCCGTTGATGAACAGGGTCCAGCCGACGTCCGCGATCTCGGGGTCGACGCCGAAGCGGACCTTGTCGTCCATCGCGACCTTGACGGACTTCTCCGCCTTCTTGTTGAGGCAGCCCTGGATCTCGGACTCCTTGAGGGGCTTGCCGTCGTTGTAGCAGGCCGCCTCGGTGCTCACCGAGTTGTCGCCGACCGTCACGGTGGCGAGCGGCGTCGGCTTGTCGCAGGCGGACAGGACAAGGAGTCCCGCGGACACGGCACCAAGAGCGACGCCGATTCGACGGCCCTTACCTGAGAAGAACGCAACGGTCATGGGCCGAAGGCTATCGGTCGCCCCGGCTCACGCCACGCGGGGGTGCGGCGAGCCGCGCCGCGCGGCACCCAGGAGACCCCGTACGGAGGCGCCGGCGCCGAGGGCGAGGATGCCGGCCGCGACGGACATGCCGAGTACTCCGTTGAGGGGCAGCGCGATGCCGATGGCGCCACCGACCACCCAGGCCATCTGGAGCAGGGTCTCGGACCGGGCGAAGGCCGACGTGCGCACCTCCTCCGGAACGTCACGCTGGATCATGGCGTCCAGCGACAGCTTCGACAGCGCCTGGGTGAATCCGGCGACCGCTCCGAGCGCGGCGACCATCAGGGTGCTGAAGAACACTGCGGCGAGCACGGCGACTCCGAGGGCCAGCCCCAGCACGGTCGCGACGATCACCTCGGGGCCGCGTGCCTTGAGCCAGGAGCCCACCGCCGTGCCGCAGGCGTTGCCGGTCCCGGCCGCCACGCCGACGATGCCGAGCGACACGGCGGCGCTCTGCCCGGCGAGCGGGTGCTCGCGCAGCAGGAACGCCAGGAAGAAGATCAGGAAGCCGGAGAGCGCGCGGTGCGAGGCGTTCGCCTGGAGGCCGTGCAGGACGGACGGGCCGACGGACCGCAGCCCCGGGGGCTTCTCCTTCTTGTCCTTCTTGGCGCCGCTCTTCGTGCTGCCGTTCTTCCTGGTGCTTCCCCCCGGGCGCGGGTCGGCCGGGAGCTCCTCGCCGTGCGGGACGACGAGGCGGGCCTTGCGCTCGCCCTTCGCCGAGTCGACCTTGTGCGGGAGGGTGAAGGCGAGGACGGTCCCGCCGATGAAGATCGTGCAGGCGCCGTAGAGCGGCCACGCCGACCCGATGCTCTGGAGTCCCGCTCCGATCGGGGCCGCCACGCCCGTGGCCAGCAGGCCGGCGAGGGTGACCCGGGAATTGGCCTTCACCAGCGAGAAGCGGGGTGGCAGCAGCCGGGGCACGACGGCGCTGCGCACGACTCCGTACGCCTTCGAGCAGACCAGGACGCCCAGCGCGGCGGGATAGAGCTCCAGGCCGCCCGTCGCGACGGCGCCGGACATCGTCAGCGCGAGCACCGCCCTCGCGAACATCGCGCCGGCCATCGCCGCGCGGCGGCCGTGCGGCAGCCGGTCCAGGAGCGGACCGATCACCGGGGCGAGCAGGGTGAACGGAAGCATCGTGACGGCGAGGTAGAGAGCGACACGGCCGCGTGCCTCGTCCGTGGGAACGGAGAAGAACACCGTGGAGGCGAGCGCGATGGTGATCATCACGTCGCCCGCGCCGTTGACCGCGTGCAGCTCGATCAGCTTGCCGAGACCGGACTCCCCGGCTCCGTGCGCGTGCGTCGCCTTCCGGATCCCCTTGGCGGTGCCGGTGAACGGGGCGTGCAGGGCATGACCCATCGCCCGGCCCGCCTTGCGGAGCGGACCGGACCCGTCGGACGACCTGGCGGCAGCCACCTGGCCATAGTGCCCCACGCCCCGGCGTTGCTCACCATGATCGGGCGGGGCGCGGCGCGGGACGCCCTGTCGGGTGAGTGGTCCGTGGGGTGCCCCCGAGGGAAATTCTGGCCGGGAGTCGCGGTCGATCCGTGCCGGATTCGCACGGGTTCTGTCCCTCTCCGCCCCTGCTCAGCTGTGGATCCGGTGCTGTTTGGGGTGGGCAGGTGGGCTCGGGGCGGCGGAGAGGGTAGCGTGCGTAACGCGCCACCGGCGGTTGTTCTTGGCCGCGCGCCTGTCCGCGATCCCGCAGAATGGGTGGCAGAAGGCGCGCCCGAGGCAGGCACAACGGGTGTGGACGTCGACGCGGCCCCCAGGTCCGCTCCGCCCACAACTGTCATGGCCGAAATCGGACATCGATGGAGCTGCTGGCGCGCTCGAGACGGCGTATGGAGAGAAGCGAGACCTGTGAGTGCTGCGACGACGCGAAGCCGTACGGCCCGTACCCCCGCCCCTGACCGTTTGTGCGCCGAGGCGGTAGACCTCGCCCGCACCGCGGCCGAGGAGGCCGCCGCGCCCGGAGTGGTCGGTGAACACCTTGCCCTGGTCTCCGAAGGGGACCGGGTCGTCACCCACTATTTCGAGTGCAAGGAACCCGGCTACCGGGGCTGGCGTTGGGCGGTGACGGTCGCCAGGGCCTCCCGGGCGAAGAACGTCACCCTTGACGAAACGGTGCTGCTGCCGGGCTCCGACGCGCTGCTGGCCCCCGAGTGGGTGCCGTGGAGCGAGCGGCTGCGGCCCGGCGACATGGGCCCCGGCGACCTGCTGCCGACCGAGGCGGAGGACCCGCGCCTGGAGCCGGGTTACACCGGCGAGGACGAGCCGCTGCCGAACTCCCCGGTCTCCGACGTGTCCCAGGAGCTGGCGGCCCTCGTCGACGCGGAGGACGCGGAGCTGATGACGCGTCCCGGGGGGACGAGCCGCGGCTCGATCGCCTCGGTCGCGGAGGAGCTCGGCACGCGGCGGGCGCGGGTGCTCTCCCGGTACGGGCTGCGGATGGCGGCCGACCGGTGGGACGAGGAGTTCGGCGCGAAGACACCGATGGCGCAGGCCGCGCCGGCGTCCTGTGTCACGTGTGCGTTCCTCGTTCCGATGACCGGCTCGCTGCGGCAGGCCTTCGGCGTGTGCGCCAACGAGTTCGCTCCGGCCGACGGCCGGGTCGTCTCGCTGTCGTACGGCTGCGGAGGCCACTCCGAGGCCGCGGTGATGCCGAAGCCGCCGAAGCCGGCGCCGCACGCGCTGGACACGTTGCAGGTGGACGACTATCCGTTGCGCCCCGCCGACGACACCGGCTCGGTCCCGGCCCAGGCGGACGGCCCCACGGAGGATCTGGGCCACTCCTGACGCTCCTGGCCGCTCGGGGGTCCGGGTTTGCGGTGGTCGGGCGTCGCGCGGTTCGGGGTGTGCGGGTGAGGGCTTTGTCCTCAAGCGCCGGACGGGCTGGATGTGGTCGGCCGGTCCGGGTCTGCGGTGGTCGGGCGGATCCGGGGCACGCGGATTTTCGGCTTGAAAACGACGTCCTGGGCTGCGTGTTTCAGCCCGTCCGGCGATTGAGGACGGAACCCCTGCTCCGGGACGGGGCCGAGCGGCTGGTGCGCTCACATGGGCAAACCCGGTCGGTCCGGCGCTGAGGACGGAAGCCCTGCCCGTGGAGGCGGCTCCGCTCGCGGTACCTTCGGGCGCACACTGGGCGTCACGGGTCACCGGAAGAGCGGAGTTACGAGCGTGGGCATGAATGCGACCGAGGGGGCCGATCCGTTCGGGACGGCACGGCTGCGGCGCGGCGTGCTCGACGCCTGGGGGGCGGGCCCCGCACGCTTCCGGGAGGACGCCAACGCCGAGGAGGACCTCGTCCTCGGCGGCTACCGCGACCGCCTCGTCATCGAGCTGGCCCAGAACGCCGCCGACGCCGCCGCCCGCGCGGGCGTGCCCGGCCGGCTCCGTCTCACCCTGCACGAGGTGGGTGACACCCCGGCCGTCCTGGCCGCCGCCAACACCGGCGCGCCACTGGACGCGACCGGCGTCGAGTCCCTGAGCACGCTGCGGGCCTCCGCCAAGCGCGAGGGCCACGAATCGTCCGTCGGGCGGTTCGGTGTGGGGTTCGCGGCCGTGCTCGCCGTCAGTGACGAGCCCGCGGTCATCGGCCGGCACGGCGGCGTCCGCTGGTCCCTCGCCGAGGCCCGCGACCTCGCACGGCAGGCCGCCGTGGGCAGCCCCGGCCTCGGGGACGAGCTGCGCCGCCGCGACGGCCACGTACCGCTGCTCCGGCTGCCGCTGCCGGCCGAGGGTGCGGCGCCCGACGGGTACGACACCGTCGTCGTCCTGCCGCTGCGCGACGGCGTCGCCGAGGACCTCGTCGCACGGCTGCTCACCGGCGTCGACGACGCGCTCCTGCTGACCCTCCCCGGACTCGAGGAGATCGTCATCGAAGTCCCGGACGGCGTACGGACGTTGCGCCGCTCGCAGCACGGCCCGTACACCCACGTCGAGGACTCCACGCACGGCACCCACCGCTGGCGCACCGTCGCCCACCACGGCCCGGTCGAGCCCGCCCTGCTCGCCGACCGCCCCGTCGAGGAGCGGCTGCGCCCGCACTGGTCGGTCACCTGGGCGGTGCCGGTCGGTGCGGACGGGGCGCCCGAGAACCCCCGTACCGTCCCCGTCGTGCACGCGCCCACGCCCACGGACGAGCCCCTCGGCGTGCCCGCGCTGCTCATCGCCTCGTTGCCGCTCGACACCACCCGCAGGCACCCCGCGCCGGGTCCGCTGACGGACTTCCTGGTGCAGCGCGCGGCCGACGCGTACGCGGAACTGCTCGCCGCCTGGGAGCCCGTTTCGGTCACCACGATCGCCCTCGTGCCCGGCCCGCTCGGCAAGGGGCAGCTGGACGGTGCGCTGCGGGCCGCGATTCTGGAGCGGCTGCCCCGGATCGCGTTCCTGGAGCCCGCCGCGCCCCGGGACCCGGCCGCCGAGCCCGACCGGTGGGCGGACTGGGAGGCCGTCGGCACGGATGCGCCCGGCAGGGCGACGACCGCGCTGCGGCCCATCGAGGCCGAGGTGGTCGAAGGGGTCGGTGCCGAGACCGTGAAGGTGCTCGCCGAGGTGCTGCCCTGTCTGCTGCCCGCCGGGCTCGAGCGCCGCGTCGAGCTCCGTACGCTCGGCGTCGCCCGCGTCCCGTTGACCGAGGCCATCGACCGCCTGGCCGGTCTGGAACGCGCCCCGGAC
This sequence comes from Streptomyces sp. NBC_00887, assembly GCF_045207585.1. NCBI lineage: Bacteria > Bacillati > Actinomycetota > Actinomycetes > Kitasatosporales > Streptomycetaceae > Streptomyces > Streptomyces sp. NBC_00887. The sequence goes on along the minus strand of NZ_CP108788.1, from coordinate 5,382,514 downwards.
TGGTGGCGGCGGCTGTACGACAGTCTGGCCGGGGTCGACCCCGACCGGCTCTCCGGCCTTCCCGTACCGCTCGCCGGGGAGGGCTCGACCGACGACGTGCCCCGCACGACCATCGGCCCCCGCCAGGTCCTCCTTCCGCTCCCCGACGCGCTGACCGCTCCCGTCCTCGCCCGGCTGGCCAGGCTCGGGCTGAAGGTCGCCCACCCGGACGCCGCCCATCCGCTGCTGGAGAAGCTGGGCGCCCTGCCCGCCACCCCCCGAGCCGTCCTGACGACCCCGCAGGTGCGGGCCGCCGTGGCCGGCTCGCTGGACGCGGGCGAGATCTGGGACGAGGACGCCCTGGACGGCGACGAGCTCGCCGAGACCGTCCTCACGCTCGTGCGCGACGCGGACCTCGAACCCGGCGACGAGCCGTGGCTGGGGGCTCTCGCCCTGCCCGACGAGGACGGCGAGACCGCGCCCGCCGGCGAGCTCGTGCTGCCCGGCAGCCCGTTCGCCCAGGTCATGCGCGAGGGTGAGCTGGCCCTGTGCGACGGGGAACTGGCCGAACGCTGGGGCGAACAGCCCCTCACCGCCTGCGGGGTGCTGGCCACGTTCGCCCTCGTACGGGCCGCCGACGTCGTCCTGGACCCCGACGAACTCGAGCCCCGCGACAGCGACTTCGCGGAGCCGGACGACGCCGGACTCCTCGACGCCGTCGACGTGTGGTGCGAGGACGTCCTGGACCAGCTGCCCGACACCCCGGTGCCGCCCGTCGCCACCGAACTCGTCGCCGTACGCGATCTGGACCTCGTGGACGACGACGCCTGGCCGCAGGCGCTCGCGATGCTCGCCCGCCCGCCGTTGCGGGACGCGTTGACCCAGCCGGTGCGCATCCTGCTCCCGGACGGTACGACGCAGTCCGTGCGTCCCTACACCGCCTGGTGGCTGCGCGACCACCCCGTGCTCGACGGCCGCCGCCCGGCGGGTCTGCGCGCGGCGGGCGGCGACCCGCGCCTCGCGGGCCTGTACGACGCCGTCGACGCGACGGGCTTCGACGACGCGCAGGTGCTGCGCGCGCTGGGCGTACGGACCTCGGTGGCCGCGCTCCTGGACGAGCCGGGCGGTGCGGCCGAGCTGCTGGGCCGGCTCGCGGAGGAGGAGCGTCCCGTCGGTCCCGTACAGCTGCACTCGCTCTACACGGCCCTGGCCGAGCTGGACCCCGAACAGGTGACGCTGCCCGACGAGTTGAGGGCCGTCGTCGACGACGCGGTGCGGGTGGTCGACGCGGCGGACGCCGTGATCGCCGACGCGCCCGATGTGCTGCCGCTGACCGAGGGGCTCCCGCTGCTGCCGGTCGCTCCGGCCCGTGCGGCCGAGCTGGCGGAGCTGCTGCAGGTACGGCGGCTCGGCGAGAGCATCGATGCGGAGGTGACGACGGAGGGCGAGGAGCACCAGGTGCCCGAGTCGGTGCGGATCCTGCTCGGTGCGGGGACCCCGGACACGTACGTCGAGCACGGCGAACTGCGTGCGGGCGGCGTCGAGCTGGACTGGCGCCGCACTCCGGACGGGGTGGTCCACGCTTCCACTCTGGAGGGCGTGGCGGCCGGTCTCGCCTGGGCGGCCGGACAGTGGCCGCGCCGTTTCGAGGTGGCCGCGCTGATCGAGGACCCGTCCCGCACGGAGGAGCTGGCCCGGGACCGCTGGTTCGACTGAACCATGTGATCTTCACCAGAAAGTCGTTTTGTCGTACAACCATTCACATGCGGACCCCGTCTGGTCTGCTGAGTCACCAGACTCGCAGACCACATGGGGACCGTCGGCCTCACGACGTGCCACGGCCCCCCTTCTCCACTGGGGAACACATGCGTATTCGTGCCACTGTTGCCGTTGCCTCCGGCGCCCTGGCTCTGTCCGCTCTCGGCCTCCCGGCCGCGACGGCCGACGACGGCCGCTCCTGGACGCCCGACTTCGGACTCTCCGCCCCGGAGCGGCCCTCCGAGCGCATGGCCGCCCGTGCGGTCACCGCCGACGACGACCTCAGGATCACCAAGGCGGTCGTCAACGGCGGCAAGCCCATCATCGTGGGCACCACCACACCGAAGAAGGTCACCGTCGCCATCACGGCCACGGACGACTCGGGCATCGCGGACGCCGGCACGATCCTGTGGATCGGCGACGACCTGGAGTCCGAGGACAGCTTCGGCTTCTCGCAGAACGAGGAGGCCGCCAAGTGCACGGCGGCCAGCGCCACGACGTCCACCTGCACGCTCACGGTCACGGTCGACCCGGCATGGCTGATCAACTCCGACGCGACCAGCTGGAAGGTCGGCGCCGCGGTGCTCAGCAACGACGGCCAGGTCGTCCAGGACGACGCCTTCGGCAAGACGAATCTCCAGCGTTTCTCGAAGGTGACCGTCAACGCCGCCCCGGAGCCCGTCAGGAAGGGCTACACCATCACGGTCACCGGCAAGCTGTCGCGTGCCAACTGGGAGACCGGTACGTACAAGGGCTACGCCGGCCAGGCCGTCAAGCTGCAGTTCCGCAAGAAGACCAGCACCACCTACACCACGGTCAAGACCATCAACTCGAGCAGCACCGGTGAGCTGAAGACCACCGTCAAGGCGTCCGTGGACGGCTACTGGCGTTACAGCTTCGCCGGTACGTCCACCACCCCGACCGTCACGGCCGCGGGTGACTTCGTCGACGTGAAGTAGTCGAGGGGCGACACCCTCGCGGATCTACGCGGGGAAGCGGCGGCCGACCAGCCTCCAGGCCAGTTCCAGGGCGGCCGCCGCCACCGCCGCGATCGCGACCGCCGTCCACGGCATCGACGCCCCCACCAGCTTCAGCGCGAAGAAGTGCTGGAGCCACGGGACCACCAGCACGATCAGGAAGCAGAGCCCCATCGTCGCGACCAGGGCGACCCGCCACCAGGTGTAGGGGCGGGCGATGATCACCAGGACCCACATCGAGACCAGGAACAGCGTGAGCGTCGCCGCGCTCGTCTCGGCGTCCAGCGCGTCCTCGCCGGTGTACGCGTGCCGGGCCACCAGGTACGTGGTGAAGGTGGCCGCCGCGGCGATGGTCCCGGACGGAATCGCGTACCGCATGACACGGCGTACGAAGTGGGGCCGGGCCCGCTCCTTGTTGGGCGCGAGCGCCAGGAAGAACGCCGGGACGCCGATCGTCAGCGTGGAGAGCAGCGTGAGGTGGCGCGGCAGGAACGGGTACTCCACCTGGAAGCAGACCACCAGGACCGCCAGCAGCACCGAGTAGACGGTCTTCGTCAGGAACAGCGTGGCGACCCGGGTGATGTTGCCGATGACCCTGCGGCCCTCGGCCACCACGGACGGCAGGGTCGCGAAGCTGTTGTCGAGCAGCACGATCTGGGCCACGGCGCGGGTCGCTTCCGAGCCCGAGCCCATGGCGACCCCGATGTCGGCGTCCTTCAGCGCGAGGACGTCGTTCACGCCGTCACCGGTCATCGCGACCGTGTGGCCGCGCGACTGGAGGGCCGCGACCATGTCCCGCTTCTGCTGCGGGGTGACCCGGCCGAAGACCGCGTTCTGCTCGATGGCGGTGGCCATGTCGTCCCGGTCGGCGGGCAGCCGGCGGGCGTCCAGGGTGTGCTCGGCGCCCGGGAGGCCCAGCTTCTTCGCGACCGCGCCGACGGACACGGCGTTGTCACCGGAGATGACCTTCGCCGCGACGTTCTGGTCGGCGAAGTAGGCGAGGGTCTCCCCGGCGTCGGGCCGCAGCCGCTGTTCGAGGACGACCAGCGCGGTGGGTACGGCCCCGGCGGCCGCGTCGGGTGCGTCCAGCTCGCCGGGCACCCGGGCCAGGAGCAGGACGCGCAGGCCCTGTTCGTTGAGGTGCCCCGTCTCGGTGAGCGCGGGGTCGTCGGCGGGGAGCAGCACGTCGGGGGCGCCGAGGAGCCAGGCGGAGGCGTCCCCGTTGCCTTCGGCGAACGAGGCGCCGCTGTACTTGCGGGCCGAGGAGAACGGCATCGCCTGGGTGACCTTCCAGCCCTCGCCGTCCGGGTACGCGTCGATGATCGCCTGGAGGCTGGCGTTGGGCCGTGGATCCGAGGCGCCGAGGGCGCCGAGGACGCGGTGGACGTACGCCTCGTCGGAGCCGTTCAGCGGCCGCACCCCGGTGACGTCCATGCCGCCCTCGGTGAGGGTTCCGGTCTTGTCGAGGCAGACGATGTCGACGCGGGCCAGCCCTTCGATGGCGGGGAGCTCCTGCACGAGGCACTGCTTGCGGCCGAGCCGGATGACGCCGATGGCGAAGGCCACCGACGTGAGCAGGACGAGGCCCTCGGGGATCATCGGGACGATTCCGCCGACGGTCCGGGCGACGGAGTCCTTGAAGTTGTTGTCCTTGACGACGAGCTGGCTGATGATCAGCCCGATCGCGGTCGGCACCATCATCCAGGTCACGTACTTGAGGATGGTGCTGATGCCGCTGCGGAGCTCGGACTGGACGAGGGTGAAGCGGGACGCCTCCTCGGCGAGCTGCGAGGCGTACGCCTCGCGGCCGACCTTGGTGGCGGTGAAGGCCCCGCCGCCCGCGACGACGAAGCTGCCGGACATCACGGGGTCGCCGGGGCGCTTCACGACGGGGTCGGCCTCGCCGGTCAGGAGCGACTCGTCGATCTCCATGCTGTCGGCCTCGGCGACCACGCCGTCCACGACGGCCTTGTCCCCCGGCCCCAGCTCGACCAGGTCGCCGAGGACGATCTCGGAGACGGAGACCTCGGCGGCGACTCCGTCCCGCCGCACCGTGGGTTTCGCCTCGCCGATGACGGCGAGGCTGTCCAGGGTCTTCTTGGCGCGCCATTCCTGGACGATGCCGATACCGGTGTTGGCGATGATCACGAAGCCGAAGAGGCTGTCCTGGATCGGCGCGACGAGCAGCATGATCACCCAGAGCACGCCGATGATCAGGTTGAACCGGGTGAGGACGTTGGCCCGGACGATTTCGGTGACGGAGCGGGACGAGCGCACCGGCACGTCGTTGACCTCGCCGCGCGCGACGCGTTCGGCGACCTCGGCGGTGCTCAGTCCGCCGGCGCGCAGAGGCTGTACGAGGCCGGTTTCCGGCTGCTCCCCGGAGGGTTCGAGTGCCCGCTGAGTCATGGTTCCGACCGTACGGGCGGAAGGAGTGATTCACCCCCCGGAGGCGGGAAGATCCGACCGGGGTACCAGACGGATGGTCCCCCGGTAGTACGCCGGCGCCGAACGCCGGAGTGCGTCAGCCCTGAACGCCGCTGTCCGGGGTGTCCCGGGCGGCCGGCGAGGACGCCTCCGCCGCGGCCCGCTTGATCGCGGCGTCCCGTCCCCGGACGTACCAGATGCCGATGAGCCCGAGACCGGCCCCGGCGAGGCAGGTCCACACCCACCAGGCACTTCCGCGGTCGTCGAACCACCCGTAGAAGGGGAGCTGCACGACGAAGAGGACGAACCAGAGGATCGTGCCCCCGGTGACGGTGGCGACGACGGGCCCCTCAAGGGGTTCGGGTGCCTCGTGCTTCGGTGTCCACTTCGCCATGGCCACAGTCTAGGGCCCTTCCGTCCGTACCCGGTCGGAGCGGTCGGCCGGGCAGCCGGCCCAGGGGTCTACGCGCGGAGATAGCGATATTCCGTTGATGTATTCATACTGAATCTGCTTACGGATGTCTCGAATTATTCGTGTGAACATCCAAGACTGACTGATTTCACCCCCCTGGTTCCCACCCCCGATGCACGACTGAAGGTCATACATGTCCCCCTCGGCCACCGCTCAGGTCGACCCCGAGCAGCCTCCGGCTCCGCAGCAGCCGCACGGCGGCCTGGACCGCTATTTCAAGATCTCCGAGCGGGGGTCGTCGGTCGCGCGCGAGATCCGTGGCGGATTCGCCACGTTCTTCGCGATGGCGTACATCATCGTGCTCAACCCGATCATCCTCGGCAGCGCGAAGGACATGTACGGGCACCAGCTCGACGGCGGTCAGCTCGTCACCGCCACCGTGCTCACCGCCGCGTTCTCCACGCTCCTGATGGGCGTCATCGGCAACGTGCCGATCGCGCTCGCGGCCGGTCTCGGTGTCAACACCGTCGTCGCCCTCCAGCTCGCCCCCCGGATGAGCTGGGCGGACGCGATGGGCATGGTCGTCCTCGCGGGCATCGTCGTGATGCTGCTCGTCGCGACCGGTCTGCGCGAACGCGTGATGAACGCCGTGCCGAAGTCGCTCCGCAAGGGCATCGCGATCGGCATCGGCCTGTTCATCCTGCTGATCGGTCTGGTCGACTCGGGCTTCGTCTCCCGCATCCCGGACGCCGCGCACACCACCGTGCCGCTCCAGCTCGGCAACGACGGCCACCTCAACGGCTGGCCGGTCCTGGTCTTCATCCTCGGCACGCTGCTGACCCTCGCGCTGATCGTCCGCAAGGTGCCGGGCGCGATCCTGATCTCCATCGTCGCCATGACCCTCGTCGCGCTGTTCATCGACGCCGTGGCCGATCTCCCGGCCGGAGCGTGGGGTCTGACCGTCCCGGAGTGGCCGGGCAATCCGGTGGCCTCCCCGGACTTCGGGCTGATCGGTGAGGTCAGCCTGTTCGGCGGCTTCGAGAAGGTCGGCTACCTGACCGGCATCCTCTTCGTCTTCACCGTGCTGCTGTCCTGCTTCTTCGACGCGATGGGCACCATCCTCGGCGTCGGCGACGAGGCGAAGCTGATGGACAAGGACGGCCACTTCCCGGGCATCAACAAGGTGCTGTTCATCGACGGCGTCGCCGTCGCCGCGGGCGGTGTGAGCTCCTCCTCCGCATCGACCTGCTTCGTGGAGTCCACGGCGGGCGTCGGTGAGGGAGCCCGCACCGGACTCGCGAGCGTGGTGAGCGGTCTGCTCTTCACGGTGGCGCTGTTCCTCACGCCCCTGGCGACGATGGTCCCCTCGCAGGCCGCCACCCCGGCACTGGTCGCGGTCGGGTTCCTGATCCTCGCGGGCTCGGTCCGGGACATCGACTGGAACGACTACACGCTCGCGATCCCGGCCTTCCTCGCGATGCTGATGATGCCGCTCACCTACTCGATCACCAACGGCATCGGCATCGGCTTCATCACGTTCTGCGTGCTGCGCCTGGTGGCCGGCCGCGGCCGCGAGGTCCCGGTGGCCATGTACGTGGTCTCGGCGGTCTTCGTCTTCTACTACGCCATGCCGGCGCTCGGCCTCACGTAGCCCCCTGCGGGCGCGTCCACCCCCTACGGGGCGGATCTCCGTCATGTGACCCGGTCGGCCGGGTCCGCGTGACGGGGGTCCGCCCCGTAGAATTTTTGCGTCTCGTCGACGGCCGCGTTGAAGCGCTCGTCGAAATCGTTGCGGATGAGCGTCTGGACCACGTAGTCCTGGACGCTCATTCCGCGTCTGGCGGCGTGCTGGCGGAGCCGGTCGTGCAGCTCACCGTCTATGCGCAGGCTGAGCACTGTCGATCCCATGCCAAGCAGGGTCGCGGCACGTGTGGCCTTTTCGAGGTGCTTTCCACCCCATACTCACTCGTTTGGGTGATCAATTCCTCGCGCGCGTACCACCGAGTGGTCTTTAGTGTAGCTAATGAGTTAGGCTAATAAACATGCCTGACCTGATCCACGACGGCGACAGTGCCGCCGCCGTGAGCTCCATTCGCTCCGCCGTGATGCTGCTGGGCCGGCGGCTCAAGCACCAGCGTGTCGACGAGTCGCTGAGCCCCACCGAGATGTCGGTGCTCGGCACTCTCGCCCGTTGCGGTTCGGCCACCCCCGGTGAGCTGGCCCGCAAGGAGCACGTGCAGCCGCCGTCGATGACCCGCATCGTCGCGCTGCTGGAAGCGAAGGGACTGGTCAGACTGGAACCGCACCCCGATGACCGTCGGCAGAAGATGGTCAGCCGGACCGAGCAGGCGGAAGCCATGCTCGCGGAGAGCCGCTCCAAGCGGAACGCCTGGCTGGCCGACCTCGCCGAAGGCCTGGACGAGGACGAGTGGGAGAAGCTGCGGGCCGCCGCGCCCGTGCTGGAGAAGCTCGCCCACCTCTGACCCCGATCGGGCGCGCAGGCCCGGCAGTCCCGCGCGCCCGCTGTCACGTCCCCGTCAGTCCGTACGTCGTATACGCCCGAGGAGGCGAACCCTTTTGAGTACGGGATCCGGAGCAGACTCCGCCCCCGCACCGACTTCCACCCACGAGAGCAAGACCGGCGGGACCTTCTCGTCGCTGAAGATCCGTAACTACCGTCTGTTCGCCACGGGCGCCGTGATCTCCAACACCGGTACCTGGATGTCCCGCATCACGCAGGACTGGCTCGTCCTGAGCCTCACCGGGTCCGCCGCCGCCGTCGGTATCACCACGGCCCTCCAGTTCCTCCCGATGCTGCTCTTCGGCCTGTACGGCGGCGTCATCGCCGACCGGCTCCCGAAGCGGCGTCTGCTCCTCATCAGCCAGGCCGCGCTCGGGCTGTGCGGTGTCGCACTCGCCGTGCTGACCCTCTCCGGCGTCGTCCACGTCTGGCACGTCTACCTGATCGCGTTCCTGCTCGGCATGGTGACCGTCGTCGACAACCCGGCGCGCCAGTCGTTCGTCTCCGAGATGGTCGGCCCCGCGCAGCTGCGCAACGCGGTCAGCCTGAACTCGGCGAACTTCCAGTCCGCCCGGCTGATCGGCCCCGCCGTCGCCGGTGTCCTGATCACCACGGTCGGCAGCGGCTGGGCCTTCATGTTCAACGGACTGTCGTTCCTCGCCCCGCTCATCGGCCTGCTGATGATGCGGACGAGCGAGATGCACGCGTCGGTGACCGTGAAGCGTGCCAAGGGCCAGCTGCGCGAGGGCCTGCGCTACGTCTCGGGCCGCCCCGACCTGATCTGGCCCATCGTCCTGGTCGGGTTCGTCGGAACGTTCGGTTTCAACTTCCCGATCTTCCTGACCGCCTTCGCGGACGACATCTTCCACGGCGGTGCCGGGATGTACTCGTTCTTCAACATCCTGATGGCGGCCGGCTCCCTGGCCGGAGCGCTGCTCGCCGCCCGCCGCCGCTCGTCGCGGCTGCGGATGCTGGTCGCCGCGGGCACGGCGTTCGGCCTCCTGGAGATCGCGGCAGCGCTCTCGCCGTCCGTCTGGCTGTTCGCCCTGCTGCTGGTCCCGATCGGCATGATCGGTCTGACGACCAACATCATCGCCAACACCAGCGTGCAGATGGCCGCCGACCCGGAGATGCGGGGCCGGGTGATGAGCCTCTACATGATGGTCTTCGTCGGTGGTACGCCGGTGGGCGCCCCGATCGTCGGCTGGATCAGCGACGCGCACGGCGTCAGGACCGGCATGATGGCCGGCGGAGCACTCTCGATGACGGCCGCGATCGGCGTCGGCATCATGCTGGCCCGCGTCGGCGGTCTGCGCCTGAAGGTCGACCTGCGCCCGGGACACCCGCACGTGCGGTTCGTCCCCCGCGAGCAGTTGGCCACGGCGGCCTGAGCCGTCCCGCGCACGCTGCCCTTCCCCGACGGGGGAGGGCAGCGTTCTTCGTTCAGTCGCGGGGGAAGTCGCCGGTCTCCAGCGTGAGGCCGACGACGGTTCCGGTGAGGTCGAGCGGATCGCCGAATCCGAGGCTCAGCACACTGCGGTACGCGTCGTCCTTCGGGAGCGTGTGGAGATGCCACTTGCCCTTGTACGGGTCGGCGATGACGTAGACGGGCACGCCGGCGATTGCGTACGTGGCCTTCTTGGGGCCGTAGTCGTTGGCTGCCGTGTCCTTCGAGATCACCTCGGCCACGAACTCGATGTCCTGGTAGCGGCAGCGGCCCTTGGCGTCCGGCTGGGCGCCCTCCGCCATGGCCTGACGCGCAGCTGCTTGATGATCCACCCCGTCGCACGGGCGTGCGGGCAGCCGCGTACAACGATACGCACGGCGACCAGGACACGCCGGTAGCTGCCAGACTCCGCGCATGAGACTGTTCGCTGCCGTCCTGCCGCCCGCCCCGGCCGTCGAGGAACTCCACAGGGCAGTGGTCCCGCTGCACGCCCTGCCCGGCGCCGTGAACCTGCGCTGGACGGCTGTGGAGGGATGGCACTACACCCTCGCCTTCCTCGGCCATGTGGACGAGGAGCTGCTGCCGGAGCTGTACATCCGGCTGGAGCGTGCCGCGCACCGGACCGAGCCCTTCCCGCTGCGCATCCACGGCGGCGGCAGGTTCGACGGGCGGGCCCTGTGGGCGGGGGCCGCGGGCGGGCTCGACACGCTGCGGCTGCTGGCCGAGCGGGCCGACGCCGCCGCCCGCCGGGCCGGGGTGTCGATGGAGGAGCACCGCCGCTACACCCCGCACCTCACTCTGGCCCGCAGCCGCGTCCAGGCCGACCTGACCCCGTTCACCGCGGCGCTCGACGGCTTCGAGGGCGTCCACTGGGAGGCCGGTGAGCTCAGTCTCGTACGCAGCAACCTGCCCGTGGACGGGGTGGTGGGGGAGCAGCCCAGGTACGAGGTGGTTCAGGCCTGGCCGCTGGGGAGGTGAGCGGGCCGGTTACGCTCTCCGGGTGGACCCGAAGACCAGAAACCGCATCATGGCGGCCGTGCTCGTACTGATGTTCGTCGTTGTCGCGGCGGCGGCCGCCCTCGGGGGCTGAGCCCGGCGAGGACGGCCGTAGGAGCTGCGCCCCCACCGGGCGGAGTCTCCGGCGTCCGCCTGTGTCAGCCCCTGCGTACGCCCTCCGCGAGCTCGCCGGCCAGTGACCGCACGGCGGCGAGCCCGGCCGGCAGGTCCGGCGCGTCGAGCAGCAGCTTCACGAACGCCGAGCCGACGATCACACCGTCCGCGAAGCCCGCGACCTCCTTGGCCTGGACGGCGTCGGAGACGCCGAGACCGACGCAGACCGGCAGCTCGGTGGTGGCGCGGGTGCGGCGCACCAGCTCCTGGGCCTGCGCGCCCACGGACGCGCGGGTGCCCGTGACGCCCATCAGTGAGGCGGCGTACACGAAGCCGGAACCGGCCTCGGTGATGGTCGCCAGACGTTCGTCCTTGCTGCTGGGAGCCACGACGAAGACGGTCGCGAGACCGTGCTTCTCCGCGCACGCACGCCACAGCGCGGACTCCTGGACCGGCAGGTCGGGCAGGATGCAGCCCGCGCCGCCGGCCTCGGCCAGCTCTTCCGTGAAGCGCTCGACGCCGTACCGGTCGATCGGGTTCCAGTACGTCATGACGAGCACCGGGGCCCCCGTCGCCCCGTGCGCCTCGCGGACCGTACGCATCACGTCGGCGATCTTCACCCCGCCCCGCAGCGCGATGTCGTCGGCGGTCTGGATGACCGGCCCGTCCAGCACCGGGTCGCTGTGCGGCAGCCCGACCTCGACCACGTCCGCGCCGCCCGCGATGACCGCCTTGGCCGCCTCGATACCGCCGTCGACGGTCGGGTACCCCGCCGGGAGGTAGGCGATGAGGGCTGCCCGGTCCTCGGACCTCGCCCTGGCGAGTGTGTCGCTCAGCAACTGGATGCGTCCCGTGGTGACGCAGGCCGTACTCACGTGTTCTCCCCCTCGGAGTCGTACAGGCCGAAGTAGCGGGCGGCCGTGTCCATGTCCTTGTCGCCGCGGCCGGACAGGTTGACGACGATCAGGCCGTCCCTGCCCAGTTCCCTGCCCAGGTCGAGGGCGCCGGCCAGCGCGTGCGCGGACTCGATCGCCGGGATGATGCCCTCGGTGCGCGACAGCAGGAGCAGGGCCTGCATCGCCTGGTCGTCGGTGATCGCCCGGTACTCGCCGCGGCCGATGTCCTTGAGGTAGGCGTGCTCGGGGCCGATGCCCGGGTAGTCGAGGCCGGCCGAGATCGAGTAGGGCTCGGTGATCTGGCCTTCGTCGTCCTGGAGGACGTAACTGCGTGAGCCGTGCAGGATTCCCGGCTCACCCGCGGTCAGGGTCGCGGCGTGCTCGCCGGTCTCGACGCCGTGTCCGGCGGGCTCGCAGCCGATCAGCCGGACGCTGTCGTCCGGGATGAAGGCGTGGAAGAGGCCGATGGCGTTGGAGCCGCCGCCGACGCAGGCGACGGCCGCGTCGGGCAGCCGGCCGGCCCGCTCCAGGATCTGGCGGCGGGCTTCGACGCCGATGACCCGGTGGAAGTCGCGGACCATCGCCGGGAAGGGGTGCGGACCGGCGACCGTGCCGAAGAGGTAGTGCGTGCGGTCGACGTTGGCGACCCAGTCGCGGAAGGCCTCGTTGATGGCGTCCTTGAGGGTCCTGGAGCCGGACTTCACGGCGATGACCTCGGCGCCGAGCATCCGCATCCGGGCCACGTTCAGCGCCTGGCGCTGTGTGTCGATCTCGCCCATGTAGATGGTGCACTCGAGGCCGAAGAGGGCGCACGCGGTCGCGGTCGCGACACCGTGCTGACCGGCGCCGGTCTCCGCGATCACACGCGTCTTGCCCATCCGCTTGGTGAGCAGCGCCTGGCCCAGCACGTTGTTGATCTTGTGTGAGCCGGTGTGGTTCAGGTCCTCCCGCTTGAGGAAGATCCGCGCCCCGCCCGCGTGCTCGGCGAACCGCGACACCTCGGTGAGCGGATTCGGCCGGCCCGTGTAGTTGACCAGCAGGTCGTTCAGCTCGTCGGCGAACGCCGGGTCGGACTTCGCTTTGTCGTACTCGACGGCGACCTCGTCGACCGCGGCGACGAGCGCCTCGGGGATGAACTTGCCGCCGTACGCGCCGAAGTAGCCCTCGGCGCTGGGGACATGCCCCGCCGGGGCGGGAATGAACGAGGTGGCCCGTCCCCCACGGACGGGCCGCGTCCATCGGATGCCGACGCACGGCGGCACTTGCCTGGAGTGGGCTCGAAGCAGTTGGCTTGTGACCCATGAAGTACACGCAGCTCGGACGCACCGGACTCAAAGTCAGCCGACTCGTCCTCGGCACGATGAACTTCGGTCCGCAGACAGACGAACCGACCAGCCACGGCATCATGGACGCCGCCCTCGACGCAGGCCTGAACTTCGTGGACACCGCCAATGTCTACGGGTGGGGTGAGAACAAGGGCCGTACCGAGGAGATCGTCGGCACCTGGTTCGCGCAGGGCGGAGGACGCCGCGACAAGACGGTCCTCGCCACCAAGGTGTACGGGAACATGGCCGGTGACGGAGCCACCGTCTGGCCCAACCACGACCGGCTCAGCGCGGTGAACATCCGCCGGGCCGTGGACGCTTCCCTCAAGCGCCTGCAGACCGACCACATCGACATCTACCAGTTCCACCACATCGACCGGCACACCCCGTTCGAGGAGATCTGGCAGGCGATCGACGTCCTGGTCCAGCAGGGCAAGATCCTCTACGCCGCGTCCTCCAACTTCCCCGGCTACAAGATCGCCCAGGCCAACGAGCTGGCGAAGGCGCACGGCCGCGTCGGACTCGTCAGCGAGCAGTGCCTGTACAACCTGGCCGAGCGCCGCGCGGAGATGGAGGTCATCCCGGCCGCGCAGGAGTACGGCCTCGGCGTCATCCCGTGGTCGCCGCTGCACGGCGGCCTGCTCGGCGGTGTGCTCAAGAAGGAGTCCGAGGGCAAGCGCCGCAAGGACGGCCGTTCGGCGGGCGCGCTGGAGCGCACCGAGGTCCGTGAGCAGGTCAAGGCGTACGAGGACCTCCTGGACAAGCACGGCCTGGAGCCCGGCGAGGTCGCCCTCGCGTGGCTGCTGACCCGGCCCGGCGTGACCGGCCCGATCGTCGGCCCGCGCACCCAGGAACAGCTGGACTCCGCGCTGCGCGCCCTCGAACTGGAGTTGAGCGAGGAGCTCCTCGCGACTCTGGACGAGATCTTCCCGGGTCCCGGCCCGTCTCCGGAGGCCTTCGCCTGGTGATCGACCAGGCACCGTCGAGGCCGTCGCCCGCTCCGGTGGGCGACGGCCTTCGTACGCGCGCTCTGCTCACCCCCGCCGCGCGAAGCGGTCGAGCGCCGCCAGCACCGCGCGGCCGGTCGCCGGGCCGCCCAGGTGGCCCGCCGCGTCGATCACCGTCAGCTCGGCGTCCGGCCACGCCTTGGCCAGCTCCCACGCCGTGGTCAGCGGCCCGCCCAGGTCGAAGCGGCCATGCACCAGGACCCCGGGGATACCGGCGAGGCGGCCCGCGTCGCGGATGAGCCGGCCCTCCTCCAGCCACGCCGCGTGGGCGAAGTAGTGCGAACAGATCCGGACGAAGGCCTCCCGGGCGCGGTCCGGCCGGCCGCTGTACGGGGCCGGGCCGGTGTACGCCTCCATGGACAGCACCGCGTCCTCCCAGGCGCACCAGTCGGCCGTCGCCCTCGCCCGTACGTCCGGGTCCGGGCTCTCCATCCGGCGGGCGTACGCGGCGACGAGGCCGTCGGGCCCCTCCGCCTCCGGGACACCGGCCCGGAACAGGTCCCAGGCCTCGGGGAAGATCTGCCCCGCGCCCCGGTACAGCCAGTCGATCTCGCTGCGGCGGGTCGTCGTCACCGCGGCGATCACGATCTCCGAGACGCGTTCCGGGTACTGCTCGGCGTACGCGAGGATCAGCGTGGAGCCCCAGGAGCCCCCGTACAGCAGCCACTTCCCGATGCCGAGGCGGGTGCGCAGGAGCTCCATGTCGGCGATCAGGTGGGGTGTCGTGTTGTGCCGCATGTCCGCGGCCGGGTCGCTCGCGTGCGGGGTGGAGCGGCCGCAGTTGCGCTGGTCGAACAGGACGACCCGGTACAGGTCCGGGTCGAAGTACTGCCGGGGCCGGGGGCCGCACCCCGAGCCCGGGCCGCCGTGGACGACCAGGGCCGGTCTGCCGGCCGGGTTGCCGCAGACCTCCCAGTACACGAGGTTGCCGTCGCCGACGTCGAGCATGCCCTGGTCGTACGGCTCGGTCGGCGGGTACTTCTCGTCCGGCTCGCGGTCCACGGCGGCGTCCCCTCGGCTCGACGGCGTGCGAAGGGGACAGCGTAGTCAGCCCTTTCGCGGCACCAGGACGAGCCGACCCCGCACTCCGCCCTCCGCGAGACGGCGGTACGCGTCCGCTGCCTGCTCCAGGGGGTAGGTGCGCGCCACCCGCGGCGTCAGGACGCCCGCGTCGACCAGCTTCACCAGCTCGGCGAGCCGGTTGCCGTCGGCGGCCACCTCCACGACCTGGACCCGGATGCCCCGCACGCCCGGGGGGTCCGCCTGCGGGATGACGCCCACGTAGTCCCCGCCGTCCCGGACGTACGCCAGCGCGTCGGCCCCCAGCACGGCCGTGTCCAGCACCGCGTCGAACGGGCCCGCCGCCGCACCGCGTTCCACGAACCGGTCCGCGCCGAGGGACCGTACGAGCTCCTCGTCGGCTGCTCCGGCCACCCCGACGACCGTGATCCCGGCCCGGTGGGCGAGCTGTACCGCGTATCCGCCGACCGCACCCGCCGCGCCCGTCACCAGCAGGGTGGACCCGGGGGCCAGGTCCAGCAGCTCCAGTGCCTGCGCGGCGGTCTGGGTGTTCAGCGGCACGGTCGCCGCATGGGCCGCGTCCACCGATTCCGGGGCGGGCGCGACCGCGGTGCTGTCCACCACCACGTACTCGGCCTGGGTCTTGGCCGGCGCCGGCCCGTACGCCAGCGCCACCACCTCGGCCCCGGCGGCGAACGGCGCGCCCGCACCCGCCGCGTCCACGGTCCCCGCTACGTCCCAGCCGAGCCCCAGCAGCCCTTCCTCCGGCAGCGGGACGAGGAATCCACCGCCGTACGCCGCGTCCACCGGGTTGAGGGCTGCCGCGGCCACCTTGATCCGCACCTGCCCGGGACCCGGCTCGGGCAGCGGGGCCTCCACGATCTCCACGACCTCGGGTCCGCCGAACCTCTTGACCACCACTGCACGCATATCGATCTCCCTGATTCCCCGGGCGCGGGGGCCCGTGAACGGTGCGGGTTTCTCCCGCCCCACAAACCTAGGAAGAGTTACTCTCTTTCGGTAAGTACGTACTCCGAGGTGCGTAGGCCACCCACAGGTAGGACCGGAGGCAGCACACGCATGGCTACACGCACCGCGGCCCAGCGCCGCGAGGAAGCCCGATCCGTGTACGACGCCTTCCTCAGGGAATGCCCGACCAACCAGCTGCTCGGCCGCCTCGGCGACAAGTGGGTCAGCCTCATCGTCAGCGCCCTGCGCGAGGGCCCGATGCGCTACAGCGACCTCGGTCGCAGGATCGCGGGGGTGAGTCAGAAGATGCTGACCCAGTCGCTGCGCTCTCTGGAGCGTGACGGCCTCCTCACGCGCACCGTGACACCGTCCGTGCCTGTCCGCGTCGACTACGAACTGACGGAGCTCGGGCACAGCCTGAGCGGTCTGCTGTCCGCGGTGAAGACCTGGGCCGAGACCAACTTCGACCAGGTCCAGGAGGCCCGGGAGCGGTACGACGAGGAGGCCGCGGCGTGAACGCGACCCCTCGGGTGCTTGCCGTCCTGGAAGATCTGCTCGCCTCCGCCGCCCCCGGTGAACGCGGCGCCCTGTGGCACCTCGCCGAGCAGGGGCGGGAGTTGGACGCGAACGTCGTGCACCTGCCGCCGGACGCCACGGTGGGCGAGCACCAGGAGGACGTGCTGGACGTGCTGCTGGTGGTCCTCGCGGGCGGCGGGAGCCTGCTCACGGGCGGCGCCACCCTGGACCTCGCCCCGACCACGGTCACCTGGCTGCCCCGTACCTCCCGCCGCGCCCTGGAGGCGGGGCCGGACGGGATGACGTACCTGACGGTCCACCGCCGCCGTCCGGGGCTGACGATCGAGCCTGCCGTCCGGGCCCCGGCGGCGGCGTACGAGGGCGGCGAGGCCCCGTGCATGCTGGACCTGGTCTGCCCGGAGTGCGGACGGCTGTCGGCGGACCGGAACCCCAGGTTCTGCAGTGCCTGCGGGGAGCCGTACCCGGAGCGTTGACCACCGGCCCGGGTACGGCTCACGGGCTCAGGCGATCGCGCCGGCCATCTGGGTCGCGCCCGACTCCGTGCCGTCCGCGTACACGACGGTGAAGCGGTAGAAGAGCGTGGTCGCCTTCGGCTGGTCGGCGTCGTGCCACGACATGGGGTAGGAGATCTCGCCCGTACCGAGGAGGTCGAACGTCCCTGTCGCCGGGTTCCAGCGGCGGACGTTGAACCCGGTGGCCTCGCTGCCGTTCTCGTTCGTGGTGTCTTCGAGGTACAGGTTGAAGTAGCTCGGCCCGTTGGGGTGGATCCAGGTGAAGGGCGAGCCGGTGGCGGGCGGCACGGTCGGACGGAGGTCCAGCTCGGTGACAGCGGTGACGGTCGCGCCGCTGTCCGGGGTGAGCTGGTTGCCGTACTGGTCGACGCCCACGACGGCGTAGCGCACCTGCTGGCCGTCGGCGGGGGTGACGTCGTGCCAGGTCGTCCCGGTGAGCCACGGGCGCTCGTTGGTGCGGTCGCCCACCGGCGTCCAGTCCCACCGACCGTCGGCGAACGTGCCGCGCAGCACCCGGTAGTGGTCGAGGGACGGGTCGCCGCTCGCCTTCCAGGAGACCGTGACGCCGTTCTCCGTGGGGACCGTGGTGACGCCCTCGATCGCGGCGGGCGAGGTCGTGTTGCCCGCGACGGAGACCGGGAGGTCGGTGGACGAGGTGCCCGGGTTGCCCTCCCAGTCCTTGGCGACCACCCAGTAGTAGTAGGTGGTGCCGGGCTTCACGGTGTTGTCGACGAAGGTGGTGGTGCCCTTCAGCCCCTGGGCGACCTCCCACACCGTGATTCCGGAGGCGCGCGGCTTGAGCGACCGGAAGACCGACCAGCCCGCGAAGTCGGAGCTGGTCCCCTCGGAGGCGTCCCAGGAGACGGTGACGCCGGTCTCGCCCTCCGTGACCCGGGTGCCGAGCGGGGTGTCGACCGGGCCGGTCAGGTCGTCGCTGTAGTACATGGCGGTGCCCGAGGCCGGGGACTCGTTGCCGTGCGTGTCGACGGCCGTGACGACGTAGTAGTAGACGTCACCGGTCTGCGGCAGCGGTCCGCTGTACCCGCCGCCCGTGGAGGCCAGCCGGTTGGCCGGGGTGAGGGCGACCGGCAGGGAGGTCGAGCGGTAGACCCGGTACTCGGCGAGGTCGGGCTCGGTGTTGCCGTCCCAGTAGAGGGTGATCTTGGTGGGGCTGCCCATGGCCCAGTTGTCCTCGACGCCCTTCGGGGCGGCGGGGGCGGTGCGGTCGACGGTGGTGATGCCGAGGTCCGCGGTACCCGAGGAGGTGTTGCCGGCCTTGTCGTAGGCGCGGACCTCGTAGTAGTAGACGTTGCCGTCCTTCGGGACGGTCGTGTCGGTCCACGAGGTGGCCGTCGTGGTCGCGAGGGGCTTCGCGGGGTAGTCGGCGCCCTTCAGCCGGCGGTACACGCGGTACCCGGCGAAGTCCATCTCCTTGTTCGCCGCCCAGCTGACCTTCGTGGACGTGGTCGCCGTGCTGTAGACGGCGGTGGTCCCGGTGGGCACGAGGGGCTTGACCTTGTCGACGGTCGCCGTGGTGCGCGGCGTGTACGCGAACTTGACGTTCGCGGCGCCCGTCCAGTTGACGAAGTCGATCCGGAGACTGTGCTTGCCCGACGGGATGGTCAGGTTGACGGTCTTGGAGACGGTGTCGGCGACGTTCTTCCACACGTCGACCTTGCGGACGCCGTCGACGTACACGCGGATGCCGTCGCGGGAGGACGCGGTGAAGGTGAAGGGCCCGCCGGAGCCGAAGTCGCGGGTCATGGACCAGCGGACGCCGAAGTCGTTGGAGGGCATGCCCTGGTAGCCGGGCGCGCCCGTGCCCCAGTTCTGGTCGATCACGGAGTCGCAGTCCGTGCCCTTGGGGGTCCCGGTGAAGGTGGTGTTCGCGTAGAACGTCCGCGTGAAGACGGGCGAGGCACAGGTCACGGCGGCGGACGCGGGGGCTGCCGCGGTGAGCAGGCTGCCCGCGGTGGCGAGTACGACGGCGCTCGCGGTGGCGACCGTCGTTCCTCTGGGTCGGTTCATGCGTTCCTTCGGTCTTGATCGGGCAGCGTGCGACTGCCTCGGAAGATCAAGACTCTTGACGACCGCGCTTGGTTGTAGGCCACAGGGAGAACCGATGCTCCGGACCTCCCGGCCCCCGGACGCCCGCCGCACGCAGGCCCATGAGCTCGCGGGGGTGACCGACGGCAGGTGACATGCCGCCGATGGCGCAATGGAGCCGCTGGGCCGCCGGGCTGGGTCACGCTGTGGGCGTTCGGCCGCTGTCACGTCGGGATCCCGCGGGTGTCCGGTGCGGCAGGTTTCGCCGGACCGCTGGTGCACGAGAGGCGAAGGGCGTCGTGAAGCACACCGGGATCGACTACGAGGCGGTTTTCCAGGCCTTGCCGGCCGCGGCGGCCCTGCTCACCACCGACCTGATGTACGCAGACGTCAACGAGGCGTATCTGCGCGCGTCGGGACGCACCCGTGGCCAGATCGTCGGCCGCTACATGTTCGAAGTGTTCCCGGACAACCCCAACGATCCCGCCGCGTCCGGCACGCGCAACCTCCAGGCGTCGCTGCTGCGGGTGGCTGCCACCGGGGAGCGCGACGCCATGGCGCTGCAGCGCTACGACGTCGAGGACCCCGACCGGCCCGGCCACTGGGAGGAGCGGTACTGGAGCCCGGTCAACGCCCCGGTCGTCGACGCGGACGGCCGGGTGGCGCTGGTGCTGCACCGGGTGGAGGAGGTCACCGAACTGATCCGCGCCCGTGGCGGGCGGTCCGGCGGGGACCGGACCAGGGCCCTGGAGGCCGAGCTGTACACCCGCGCCCGGGAGCTCCAGGAGGTCAACGAGCGGCTGCGCCGGGCCCACGCCCGTGAACGCGAGGTCGCCCTGAGCCTGCAGTCCGCCATGCTCCCCGCGCCCGGACCGCTGGGCCGCCGTGGCGCTGTGCGCTACCAGCCCGCAGTCGGGTCCCTGAACGTGTGCGGCGACTGGTACGACCTGGCCGAACTGCCCGGCGGTCGTTTCGCGGTCGCGGTGGGCGACGTCGTCGGCCACGGCCTGACCGCGGCCGGCGTCATGGGCCAGCTCCGCAGTGCGCTCAGTGCGGCAGTCCGTGTGGCCGACGGCCCCGCGGCAGCCCTCGACGCACTCGGCCTCTACGCCCGCTCGGTGGACGGCGCCGAATCCACCACCGTTCTGCAGACGGTGATCGACTGCGACAGCCGCACCGTGACCTACAGCAGCGCCGGCCACCCCCCGCCCGTCCTGCTGCACGCCGACGGGACCGTCGAGTTCCTCGACCGGGCCACCGACCCGCCGCTCGGCGCCCGCTTCGAGCACGTTCCGAGAATCCAGGCCGAAGTGGCCTTCTCCGAGGGCGCGACCCTCGTTCTCTACACCGACGGCCTCATCGAACGCCGCCACGAGGACATCGACATCGGCCTGCACCGGCTCGCCGACTGCCTCGGCCGTCACGGGCAGGCGGATGCGGACACCCTCGCGGACACCCTGCTGGCGGAAATGATCCCCCCGGGTGGCAACACGGACGACACCGCTCTGGTCGTCGTCCGCCTGTGACCGTGCGGCGCGCGGCAGCGGCCCGGACCGGCCCGTGCACCGGTGACGTGCCCCTCCGCGACGCGCCTCAGCCGAGGCCCCCGTTGCTCTTCAGCAGCTGCCCGTTGACCCACTGCCCCTGCGGGGAGCACAGGAAGTCCACCAGGTGCGCGGTGTCCCGCGGGGTGCCGAGGCGGCCGAGCGGGGTGGCCCCGGCCATTTCCTCCTGCGCCTCGGGGGACATCCAACCCGTGTTCACCGGACCGGGGTTGACGACGTTGGCGGTCACGCCGAGGTGGGCGAGCTCGTGGGCGGCGGCGAGGGTGATGCGGTCCAGGGCGCCCTTGCTCGCCCCGTAGGGCAGGTTGTCGACCGTGTGGTCGCTGGTGAGGGCGACGATCCGGCCGGTGCCGGGCGTGGCGCGGAAGCGCAGCCCGTACTCGCGGATGAGCAGCCAGGTGGCGCGTGCGTTCACTGCGAAGTGCCGGTCGAAGCTCTCGAGGGTGGTGTCGAGCAGCCCGGAGTCGACGGACTCGGCGTGGCACATCACGAGGGCGGTGACGGGGCCCATCCGGCGTTCCGTCTCGTCGTAGATGCGCGAAGGGGCGTCCGGATCCGTGAGGTCCGCCTCGATCGCCGCGGAGGCCGCCCCGTGCGCTGCGAGCTCCGCGGCGATCGCCTCGGTGGCTCCGCTCTCGGCGCCCCAGGCCATGCGGCGGTCGTACGGTGTCCAGTAGGTGCAGGCGATGTCCCAGCCCGATGCCGCCAGTCGCCGGGCGATGCCCGCACCGATGCCGACGGTGCGGCCCACGCCGGTGATCAGCGCGAGTGGGCGGGTGGCGGTCCGGTTCTCGTCGATGTTCGTCACAGGGCGGATGATCAGGGCAGGGCCGTACTCGGCGCAACCGCCTTGTGGTCCGGGCCCCTTCACCTGCCCCTCGACTCGGCCGACGGTCTCAGGCCAGGGAGAGGAACAGCTTCTCGAGGCGGGCGCGCATCCGCTCCCTGTCGGTGCCCGTCGGCCCGTCCTCGGGCAGGCACTGTTCGAGGCCTGTGGCGATGATCGCGAATCCGGCCCGGTCCAGGGCGCGGGACGCGGCCGCGAGCTGGGTGATCACGTCCTCGCAGTCCCGGCCCTCCTCGATCATCCTGATGATCCCGGCGATCTGGCCCTGGGCCGGCGCAGCCGGTTGAGGACCGACGTGAGCTCGTCGGCCGCCATGCCGAGTTCCATGCCTCATCCTCCGTCAGCCGGCGGGCTTCTCCCACACCGAGACGTGCCGGCCGCTCTCGCTCGTGAACGGTTCCCGCGCCCAGCCCTCCCACCGCTCACGCAGACGCAGCCCGGCGAGCTGCGCCATCAGGTCGAGCTCCGCGGGCCACACGTACCGGAACGGGATGGAGCGGTACGCGCCGCGGCCGCCCTCCACGCTGACGTAGTTCGAGCTCACCGCCTGTGTGGCGATGTCGTAGGAGTCGAACGCCCACCGCGTCGGGCTCACATGGAACGGTACGACGCTCTGCCCCGCGGGCAGTTTCCTCAGCTCGGGCACCATGACCTCGATGACGAAGGCGCCGCCGGGCGAGAGGTGCGCGGCGACGTTGCGGAAGCAGTCCACCTGGGCCCGCTGAGACGTCAGGTTCATGATCGTGTTGAAGACCAGGTAGGCGACGGAGAACGTCCCGTCCACCTTCGTCGTCGCGAAGTCGCCGATCGTCACGCCGATGGATTCCGCGTCACCGCCGGGCTTCTCCCGCATGCGCGCCACCATCGCCCGCGACATGTCGATCCCGTGGACCGGAACCCCGCGCTCCGACAACGGCAGGGCGATGCGCCCCGTCCCGATGCCGAGTTCGAGCGCCCGCCCGCCACTCGCGAGCCCCGCCAGGAAGTCGACCGCGGTGTTCACGGCATGTGGCTGGAACATGTCGTCCGTCGGGTCGTCGTAGGTCGCGGCGACCTGGTCGCCGAAGTAGCCGTCCTCGTCATCCATCGCGCGAACGTAACGCGGGGCATCGGCGGTGCCCACCGATTTACGCCCTGGTCGCTGTCTCCGTCCGAGCGGTCAGAGCGAACTGCTGCTCACGCGCCCGAGGAAAGCGGACCAGGCGGCGGGGGAGAGGGCGAGGGGCGGGACGGTGAGGTCCTTGGAGTCCCGGACGTGGACGGCGTGGGGGGAGGCGGCGACCTCGACGCACTCTCCCTGGTCCCCGCTGTAGCTGCTTTTGAACCACCTGAGATCGCTGCTCACAGGGCCTCCGCCATCTGCTCGATCAGTGCCACGGATTCCTCCGGGCTGAGTGCTTGCGCCCGGAGAATGCCGTACCGAGCGAACAGGTTGCTCAGCTCGGGCTGCTCGGTGACGAAGAAGCCGCCACTCTGTCCTTCAATGTAGGCGAGTTGGTCGCGTGCCGGACTCTCCAACAGGACCATGGGGCCGTTCAGTGCGGGGTGGGAGCGCCGGTCCGGCGGCATGACCTGAACCTCGACGTTTCGCAACTGCGAGACCTCAAGTACGCGGAACAGCTGCTCCTTCAGGACTTTCTCCCCACCGATGGGGCGAGTGAGGGCGATCTGTTCCAGTACGAAGCTGATGACGGGAGCAGGTCGGCGCTTGAGGAGGGCTTGCCTCGCCAGGCGAGTCTGCACGCGCGCTTCGATCTCGTCGTCCTCCAGCGGGGGGCAGTGGCAGCTGAACACGTTCTGGGCATACGCCGTTGTTTGGAGCAGCCCCGGAATGACGTGGTTCTCGTATCGGTGGAGTGCGACGGCTTTGGCTTCCCGCTCCGTGTACTCCTCGGTCCATGAAGGCAAATGGCTGAACCGCAGCTTCGACCCGGCCGCGATCAGTGCACCTTGTGCACCCAGTGCCTCATCCGCGAGCGGGACGAAATTCCCCTTGGGCGGCCTCGCTCCCCGTTCCACCATCGCCACCTGGGACTTGGAGAAACCAATCTTCGTCCCCAGTGCCTCCTGGGACAGCCCCAGCCGTTCGCGGAAGAAACGCAGCAACGCGCCGAACATCTCAGCGTTACCGCTTCCTTGTTCACCGGAGTGCACAGCTCCACCCCCCAAGTGCACAGAAGTGCACAGTCGTTCTGCGGTGCTGGTCACGGTACGTGCCGACGGTCAGGCTTTTCCCATGGAACAGAAAAGTTCACCGATCGGCCCGGTGCCTTCCTGGGTTCCCGCGCGGGGGCACGCGCTCCGGCTCACGGGCGTCCACTTCGACGCCGTACGCATCGCCGGGTTGCTGGGCGAGCAAGTGGCCTACGAGCTGATGCAGTTCACGGACTTCCGGGCGGGCCCGATCGTGCGGTCCGGGATCGGGGAGCGGCGCATGTACTTCCTGTTGCCGCCGCAAAGTGGAGCCGCGTACGGGTGGCCGGCCGGGGTGCGGTTGATGGGGCGGGGCGTGCGGTGCGACGCGTTCGTCGGGGTGCCCGCGCTGGACGGGCGGACGTGGCCGCTGGACTGGAGGTCCCTGCCCACCCGGGAGGCGCCGTTCGTGGATGCCGGGCTGCTGCACGAACTGGCGGGCCTTGCCCTGAAGGGTGGTTGATCGAAAATACGTGCCCGCGGCATATGCGTACGAGCCATTCGCGCCCTGCAGTAACGTGATCGTGTCATTACGCTCTGTGCGCACGCGTGCGCAGGGCGGCCCCCGGCGGTGCTGTGAACACCAGCCCGAGGGCCTTCACCTACGAGTGGAACGGTCACCGAGATGATCCGGCATGCTATCGCGCCCTCCCGGCGCTTCACGAAGGCTGCGCACGATGTCGTGCGCCATCCGCGTCTCACCAGCGACGCGAAGATCCTTCTCCTCTACGTGCAGGGCCTTCCCGACGAGCAGGCCGAGAAGCCGCTGAGCGAGCTCGCGCGGCAGCTCGGGATCACGGGTCGGGCGTACCAGAAATCCAAGGAACTGCTGGTCGTGCACGGCTTCCTGCACGAGAAGCGGGAGCAGGGTGTGCGCGGGCTCTGGAGCACGGCGCAGCTGCTGTCCAACGTTCCGCTCACCCCGGAGGAGGCGTCCGGGCTCTGCGCAGTAGGTGATCCCGACGAGGAGCCTCCGGCTGCGCAGCCTCCGATGGTCGGTGTGCCGGCGGATCGGACGGTCGGTCGCCAACTACCGGTAGATGAAGAACAAGAGAAGAACTATCCCCACCCACCCACCGAAGCGGAGCCGGAGCCGAAACCGGGGCCGGAGTCACCGGAAGTGGCGGAGGGGGAAAGCGTGTTGCTCTCGCTGCGGCACGTACGCCGGGAGCTGTACCTCGGCGTCAGGGAGGCCAGGGCTCTCGCAGGGCTGGCCGCGAAGTGGCTGCTGCGCGGGATCACCGCCGCGCAGCTGCGGCAGGTGCTGACCAGTGAACTGCCCCAGGGCGGAGTGCGGTCGGCGGTCGGTTTCCTGCGGTACCGGCTCGTGCACAAGATGCCGGAGGGGCGTCCCCAGGCCGAAGTGCGGGCGGCAGTACCGCCGGTCGCTGCTCTCGTCGCCTGTGCCGGGCCCGGTGATGAGCACGTCTTCCGGTCGGTGGAGGGCGAGACGCACTGCGGCGAGTGCCGGCGGGAACAGGCGCGGAAGGAGTGGGCGTCACGGAGGGTGTGGGCGGAATCGATCCCGGACCCGCAGCCCTGGCGTGAACGCTTCGCGGCTGCGCCCCCGAGTTCGAACGTATGATCAACGGCCCTGTTCTTAAGCTGATTTAGTCGGCAATGGCGCGGCGAAAGGCTCACCCGGCCGGTGGGGTGAGAAGAATGGCGGTGGCGCCATGGAGAGGTGACGAAGCCCTCTCCCGCGCTCGCGACCCCGCTCAGCCGCCGCCGCGACAGCCGGAGATGTGGCAGACGAAGGAGGACCCGTGATGGATGTCTCGATGGATCAGCTGACCGGTACGGTCGACAGAGCGCGTACACGGGCGCGTGGGCAGCTCCTCGACGCGGGGCGGGAGCTCTTCGGCGTCTACGGCTACGCGGAGACGTCGGAGCAGGCGCTGTGCGAGGTCGCCGGGGTGCCGGAGGAGGTGCTCTGGGAGGAGTACGGCTCCCGGGAGGGCGTGCTGATCGCCCTGCACAACCAGGTGACGACCAACGGGCTGCGGGCGGCGGAGAGTGCCCTGCTCTCGGAGGGCATGGACGACTGTCCGGTGGCGCAACGGTTCCGGATCCTCTTCGACGCGTACGTGACCGCGGTGACCCGGGACCTGCGTGAGGCGCGGGTGACGTTCGTCGAGGTGCTCGGGGTGAGCCCCGCGGTGGACGAGCACTGCAAGCGGTGGCGGGACCTGTGGGCCGACTTCCTGACCGGCGAGGCCGAGCGGGCGGCGGTGCGCGGCG
Organism: Streptomyces sp. NBC_00887; assembly: GCF_045207585.1. Classification (NCBI taxonomy): domain Bacteria; kingdom Bacillati; phylum Actinomycetota; class Actinomycetes; order Kitasatosporales; family Streptomycetaceae; genus Streptomyces; species Streptomyces sp. NBC_00887. The sequence continues at coordinate 5,356,725 of NZ_CP108788.1, read as the reverse complement.
AGGCGGAGGAGCGGGACCACCGGGTGGTGGTGATGGTGATGGTCGGCACGGTCCACGAACTGATGGCCCACCACAGCCGCCGCCCCCGCAGGGCCCGGCCGGAGGACGTGTCGGCGGAGCTGACGGAGCTGGGGCTGGCGATGCTGGGGATCCAGGGGGCGGGTGAGTAGTGCGTGCTGCTCAGAGGTCGCGGTAGACCTCGCGCCGATTGCCCACCGTCAGGACCCAGAGGATCAGCTGCCCGTTCTCGACGGTGTAAACGGCACGGTATTCGCCGATGCGCAGTCGCCACCGCCCCGGGTGACCTTGAAGGGCCTTGAGGTCGAAGGCGCTGGTGTCTCCGGCATCAAGGGCCTTCTGGAGGTCACTGAGGCGCATGAGGATGCGCAAGGCGTCCTGGCGAGTGATCTTGAGCAGATCCCGCTGCGCGTGAGGTGTGAAGCGCGTGACGTACCCCATGGGTCAGGGTGCCGAGCGGATGAGTGCGGCCATCTCCTCCAAGGAGAGTGAGCCTTCGGTGCCCTCGGCCTCGGCTTCGTCCGCGAGCCGGTTCAACCATGCGTCCTCGAGCCGATCCGCAGCCTCGCGCAGGCGGCGGTATTCGTCGATGTCGACCAGTACCGCTTCGCTCTTTCCGCGTCGCGTGATGATGGTCGGCGTGGCGTCGCGGCGAGCTCGGTCTATCACGTCCGCGAGGTGCCTACGGACTTCCGCCATGGACTCCGTAACCGGTTCGCTCATGTATTCAAAGTAACAGATGTACATCTGGTCCACGAGTCCGGACCTTTCGGCGCGGGGCGAGTCAGAACCTGATGCGCGCGGCGATCGGCAGGTGGTCGCTCCCCGTCGCGGGCAGTGACCGGAGCTCGGTGACCTCGGCGGACCGGGTCAGGATCTGGTCGATCCGCGCCAGGGGAAGCTTCGCGGGCCAGCTGAACGCGAAGTCCGTGTCCGGCCGCCTCATCCGCGAGGTGACCGGCTCCAGACCCCGGTCGTCCAGCGTGCTGTTGAGGTCTCCGAGGAGGATCACCCGGTCCAGCGGCTCGGCGGCGACGGCCCTGCCGAGGAGCACGGCACTCTCGTCCCGCCACCCGGAACCGAAGCCGCTCAGGCCCAGCCGGACCGAAGGCAGGTGGGCGACGTACACGGCGACCCTGCCCCGAGGCGTCGTGGCCGTCGCCCGCAGCCCCCGGTCCCAGCCGTCGCCGACGGTCTTCGGCTTGATGTCCACCCGGCGTACGTCGGACAGGGGGTACTTCGACCAGAGCCCGATCGTGCCCCGGGTCGTGTGGTGCGGGTAGTCCGCCTCCAGGACCGCATGGAATGCCGGAAGCGCGGACGGCGTCAGCTCCTCCAGGGCGATGAGGTCGGGCCGGGCCCCGAGCAGCGCGCGTGCGGTGCCGGAAGGGTCCTGGTTCACGTCGCTGACGTTGTGCTGGAGCGCCGTGATCGCGTCGTCCCCGGGGTCGTGACCGGAGAACAGCAGTCCGCCGAAGACCGCGCCCCACGCGACGGCCGGCAGCAGCAGCGCGGCCAGGGCGACGTACGAACGGCGCAGCAGGGCCAGGACGAGCAGGACGGGGACGGCCAGGCCCAGCCAGGGCAGGAACGTTTCGAGGAGGCTGCCCGCGTGGCCGGGCAGCTGGGGGACCACGGAGGGGAAGACCAGGAGGAGGGCGACCAGGACGGCGAGCAGCCCGAGGACCCGCCCCCGCTGCCGGCTCCATGGGGTCCTGCTGCTCACCGGCTTCGTCATCGCCTGCCCGGTTCCGTCGATAGCCCTGACGCTGTGGCCGCACGGCACGGCGTCGCACGGTACGACGTCATGATCACCGGCCGCGGTTCCGGCGGGCTCACGCCGAGGCCAGGGCTCCCGCGTACGGTCCGCCCACGCCCCAGGCCTGGTGCATCGCGTCCGCGAAGGCTCCGGCCAGCCTGTGCTCGCCGGTGGGTCCGGGGTGGGTGCCGTCGTACGTGTCCGTGTGGATGTCGTAGCCCTCCGGGTGCGAGGCCAGCAGGATCGGGGACGACGGGTTGTCCAGGTCGGCGACGGCCTTCCCGATGAGCAGGTTGAAGCGGTCGCACTCGGCGGCGAAGGTCGCGTCCGACTCCGCCCGTATGTTCGGTATCACGGGGAGCAGGACCATCTTGATGTTCGGGTTCGCCGCGCGGGCCGCGGCAATGAACTCCCGTACGTTCAGGGCCGTCTGGTCGCTGTCCGTGTAGAAGCCGAGGTCTATCAGGCCCAGGGAGACGAGCAGGACGTCGGCGCGGGTCGCCGTGACCGTGTCGCCGATGACCGGGGCCATGTGGAGCCAGCCCTCGCCCCAGCCGGCCAGGTGCCGCCGGGCGTCGGCGGGGAAGGCCGGATCGCCGTATGCGCAGGAGTGCGGGGCGTTCGCCGCGATGTCGTACAGCTCGGTGCGCGGACCGGTGATCGCGTAGCCGTCGGCGCCGAGGGTCGCTTCGAGGTGCTGCCACATGCGGTAGCGCCAGGTGAAGTCGCCGGCGCTGCCGATGGTCATCGAGTCACCGACGAAGAGAAAACGCATGGCGACATCATCGCGGATCACCGCTCCCGCCTGCGACGTGACAGTGGACACTTGTGCCATGAGATCGCTGCTGACTGTTTCCGCCGCCGCCACCCTCCTGTTCCTCACGGGTGCGGCGCCCGCTGTGGCGGACGACGGGGACGGGGCCGATCGGACCTTCACGATCGAGGACTCCCGGATCACCGAGTCCAGCGGCCTCGCCGCCAGCCGCGCCCACCCGGGCATCTACTGGACGCACAACGACAGCGAGGACGGCCCGTACGTCTACGCCGTCGACTCCCGGACCGGGAAGACCGTCGCGAGGATCACCATGCAGGGGGTGGGGGCACCCCGCGACGTGGAGGCGATCTCGCTCGGGCCGGACGGGAACCTGTACGTCGGTGACATCGGCGACAACCTCGACGGGTCGTGGGACCACGTCTGGATCTACCGCTTCCCCGAGCCGAAGCGGCTCGCGGACGCCACCGTGCGGGCCACCCAGTTCGACGTGAAGTACGCCGACGGGGCCCGCAACGCCGAGGCGCTGATGGTCCACCCGAAGACGGGCAGGGTCTACATCGCGTCGAAGAACGAGGACGGCGGCGGGCTCTACGAAGGGCCCGCGAAGCTGTCGACCGGCGGGGCCAACGTGTTCCGGCGGGTCGGCGAGGTGCCGTGGGTGACGGACGGGGCGTTCTCGCCGGACGGGCGGGAGCTGGTCCTGCGCTCGTACTTCAGCACCAGGGCGTACGCCTTCGAGGGGGGCAGGCTCGGTGACGACCACGCGGTGAGCGTGCCGCTCCAGGGACAGTCCGAGTCGGTGACGTACACGGCGGACGGCTCGGCGATGATGTTCGGCTCCGAGGGCGAGCAGAGCGAAGTGGTGCGGGTCGACGTCGAGGGCGGCGGGAGCGGTGGGGGCGGGAGCAAGGCGCCCTCCCGGGACGGCGGGGCGTCCTCCTCCGGTGCGGGAGGCGGCGGGACCGGTGACGGGACCGGGAAGGGCACCGTGACCGGGGGAGCCGTGGTGCTCGCGGTCATCGCGCTGGCCGTGTTCGGCTTCAGGCGGCGGCGCGGATAGAACGGGCGGGCGACGGGCCGTTCAGTACTCCGGCTGGAGCGGGCGGAGCTCGTAGTGCAGGGTCCGGTCCCTCTTCAGCCGGTGGGTGAGGGGGACGAACACACCGTGCAGCGCCGGGTACTTGCGGGAGAGGGTCCGGGCGGCGTGGGTGTTCTCCTTCGACCCCTGGGCCAGGAGGCGCGCCGAGGCGCTGATCGGCGGTCCCGTCGGCGCTCCCCGCACGGTGCACGGGGCGATCTCCACCACCGGGTGGTTGCGCATCCGGTCGACCTTCCACGCCGAGGAGAACGTACGGATGTAGGCGTGGTCGCCCTCGACGGCGATGCTGACGGGTGTACGGGCGAGCGATCCGTCCGGCCGGCGGCTGCTCAGCAGGACCGTGTACTGCTTCACGAAGGGCTCCAGCTCGTGGATCGTGTCCATACGTCCCATGGTCCACGGATCGGGCGCCGTGTCATCCGCGTGCGCGCTGCTCCACGAGGACTTCGAAGCCGTCGATGAGGCGGCCGAGGCCGAACGCGAAGTGGTCGAAGTCGGCCCCGAACGCGTCCTCGGACAGTGCGGCCATGTGCGGGTACTCGCCGCTGAGCATCGCGCGTTCCAGGTAGGGGCGCTGGCCCTCCCAGAAGGCGGCGTCGCTGAGGCCCGTCTGCCGGGCGGCCTCCGTGGCGTGGTTCTCCGTCCGGGCGAGGCCCTCGACGAAGCTGTTGACCGTGATGATCACCCCGATCAGCTCGGGGTCGCGCAGGCCCATCCCCCTGAGTCCGGTCAGGGCGAGCTCCAGGCCGCGCAGGGCGCTGGGGCCGAGGACCGTGCGGGCCTGGTTGATCTTGAGGAGCCAGGGGTGGGTGCGGAGGTTGGCCCGGTAGGTGTGGGCCATCGCCTGGACGGCCACCCGCCAGTCCGACGGCACCTGTGAGGCGTCCGCCGAGAGCGGTTCGCCCAGGACCCGGTCGAGCATGAGGTCGAGCAGTTCGGCCTTGCCGGGGACGTACCGGTAGAGCGACATCGTGCCGGTGCCGAGCTCCGTGGAGAGCCGGCGCATCGAGAGGGCCGCGAGGCCCTCCGCGTCGGCGACCTCGACGGCGGTGGCGACGATCCGGTCGAGCGTGAGGCCCGGCCTGGGGCCGCGGCTGGGGCGTTCGCCGGTGCCCCACAGGAGCTCGAGGCTGCGTCCGATGTCGCCGCTTCCGGTGGTCGTGCCGTCTGCCGCAGCCGTCGGTCCGCTCTTCGTCATGGGCTCAGGGTAATCCCCTGGACAGAAATTGAGTACGGTGTACTCTCATCTGGGTACGCCGTACTCAGTTCTGTGTGGTGAGGGGAGTGAGCCATGTCCGCGTCCGGATACGCCGTGCTGGCCGAAGGAGTCGTGAAGCGCTACGGGGCGAAGAAGGGGGTGGCGGAGAAACGGGCGCTCGACGGCTTCGACCTGGCCGTCCGCCCCGGCACCGTCCACGGCCTGCTCGGACCGAACGGGGCCGGCAAGACCACCGCCGTCAGGGTGCTCGCCACCCTCCTGCGGTGCGACGGGGGCCGGGCCGAGGTCGCGGGCCTGGACGTGGCGCGCGAGCCCCGGCTCGTACGGAGCAGGATCGGGCTCACCGGGCAGTACGCCGCCGTTGACGAGGTGCTCACGGGCCGGCAGAACCTGGAGATGTTCGGCCGCCTCTTCCACCTGGGCGGGACCGGGGCGCGGCAGCGGGCCGGTGAACTGCTGGAGCGGTTCGACCTCGTGGACGCCGCCGACCAGGGCGTCAAGGCCTACAGCGGCGGCATGCGGCGGCGACTCGATCTGGCCGCCTCGATGATCCTCGCGCCCACGGTGCTGTTCCTGGACGAGCCGACGACCGGGCTCGACCCGCGCAGCCGGGGCGAGGTGTGGGACGCGGTACGGGCGATGGTGGCCGGCGGTACGACGGTCCTGCTGACCACGCAGTACCTGGACGAGGCCGACAAGCTCGCCTCGCACATCACCGTCATCGACCGGGGCCGGTCCATCGCCGACGACACCCCGGACGGGCTGAAGAACCGGGTCGGCGGCGACCGGATCGAAGTCGTCGCCGCCGAGGCGGCCGACATCCCGGCCGTGGTGAAGGCCGTGGACCGGGTGGCAGGCGGCGGGCTGGTCGTGACCGACGAGGCGGACCGCCGGGTGCACGCCCAGGTCACGGACCGGGTGGCCGCACTGACCGAAGTGGCGCGGGCCCTCCAGGACGAGGGGATCGCGGTCGAGGACATCGGGCTGCGCAGACCCAGCCTGGACGACGTGTTCCTGCGCCTGACGGGGCACGGGGCAGAGGCGGACACCGGGGCCGGCAACGCCAACGGCACGAAGATGGAGGTCGCGGCATGACCGCGCTCGAACTGCCCGTCCGCACAGGCCCCGAGCGGAGCCGGGCCCTGTGGGCGCTCGTCGACACCTGGAACGTCACGAGGCGCAGCCTCACCCACTACCGGCGCCAGCCCGTCGCGATCATCTGGCAACTCGGCTTCCCCGTCGTGTCCGTCCTGCTGTACGGGTACGTCTTCGGCAGCGCGATGAAGGTGCCCGGCGGCGGCGACTACCGGGAGTTCCTGATGCCGGGCATGTTCGCCACGACCATGACCATGGGCTTCATGAACACCGCGATGGCCGTGGTGACCGACTCCGGCAAGGGCGTCATCGACCGTTTCCGGTCGATGCCGATGTCCCCGTCCGCCGTCTCCGCCGGACGCGGGGTCGCCGACCTCGTGGTGGCCTGCGCCGAACTGACGATCCTCGCCCTCACCGCACTGGCCATCGGCTGGCGCGCGGGCGGCAGCCCGCCGGCGGCCGTCGGCGCGTTCGGACTGCTCCTGCTGCTGCGCTTCAGCCTGATCTGGGTGGGCGTCTGGCTGGGCCTGCTCGTCCCGAACGCGGAGTCGGCGGGCGGGCTGTACGCCGTCGCCTTCCCCGTCACGATGATCTCCAGCGCCCTGGTCGCACCCTCGCTGATGCCCGGCTGGCTGGGCACGGTCGCCGCATGGAACCCGGTGTCCTCGACGGTGACCGCGTCCCGGGAACTGTTCGGCAACCCGGTGGCGAGCGGGGGCACATGGGTCGAGGAGCACGCGCTCCTGATGGCGACGGTGTGGCCCCTCGTGATCACGCTGGTGTTCCTGCCGCTGGCCGTACGCAGGTTCCAGCGGCTCAGCCGCTGACCGGCCGGCACGGGCCCGCGTAGGGTCGGGCCCCATGCCGGACAACGGGCCCGAAGCCTTCTCCACCAGCCGACTCGACGCGCTGCCGCTCGATGTCACGCACGCGGACGAGATGACCGCCGTCCTCGCCGGCCCCGCCCTGTACACGTACACGGGCGGTGCCCCGGAGGACACGGACACCCTGCGGGCCCGCTACGCCCGCCAGAGTGCCGGCTCCCCGGACCCCGCCGAGCTGTGGTGGAACTGGGTGCTCCGGGTGCGTGCCGACGGCTGCCTGGCCGGCTACGTACAGGCGACCGTGCGCGGTTCGCGGGCCGAGATCGCTTGGGTGGTCGGGGGCGCGTGGCAGGGCCGGGGGTACGCGAAGGAGGCGGCGGCCGGACTCGTCGAGCACCTGCGGGACGAGGGCGTCCGAACCGTTGTCGCGCACATCCACCCCGGCCACGCGGCATCGGCCGCGGTGGCCACCGCGGCGGGGCTCGCCCCGACCGACGTGTGGGAGGACGGCGAGGTGCGCTGGCACAGGGACCTCACCGGCGGCGGCGCCCCGCAGGCCGAACAGGCGGGGTGAGCGCTCCGGGTCGGTGCGTCCTGCCTGCTCCGGTGCCATGCTGGAGAGGAGGTACGGAGGTCACGATGGGCTTCTACACGGAGCAGGTCGTGCCGAGGATCGTCAACGTCGCCTGCGGGATGAAGACAGCAGCACCTCTGCGGCAACGGGTCTGCGAGGGCCTGAGCGGCACCGTCGTCGAGATCGGCTTCGGCTCGGGCCACAACGTTCCCTTCTACCCGGAGGCCGTCGCCGGTGTGGACGCGGTCGAGCCGTCATCGGTCGCGTGGGAACTCGCCGGCAAACGCATCAAGGCGTCGGGCGTCCCCGTGCGGCGCGCCGGTCTGGACGGTCAGTCGCTGCCGTTCGAGGACGGCAGTTTCGACGCCGCCCTGTCCACCTGGACGCTGTGCACCATCCCCGACGCCGCCGCCGCCCTGCGCGAGGTGCGGCGCGTCCTCGAACCCGGCGGGGAACTGCACTTCGTGGAGCACGGGCTGGCCCCGGAGGCGGACGACAACGTCCGCCGGTGGCAGCGACGCCTCGATCCGCTGGAGCAACGGATCTTCGGCGGTTGCCACCTCACCCGGCCGATCGTCGACCTGCTGACGACCGCCGGATTCAAGGTGATGGAACTCGACGTCTTCTACGAGAAGGGCGCCCCGAAGGTGATGGGTGCCGATTCGCTGGGCGTCGCACTGTCACCCTGACGCCGGTCACCCCGCGGAGTAGGGTGTCCGGCCATGACCGAACCCGCCTTCCTGACGACCACCCGCGCGTCGTACGACGCCTTCGCCGACGAATACGCCGCACACTTCCAGGACGAGCTCGCCGCCAAGCCCATCGACCGAGCCGTACTGGCGGGCTTCGCTGAACTCGTCACTGCCGAGGGCGGTGGGCCCGTGGCCGACGTGGGCTGCGGAACCGGACGGGTGACGGAGCATCTGCACGCTCTGGGTGTCGATGTGTTCGGCATCGACCTGTCTCCGGGGATGCTCGCGGAGGCACGGCGGCACTACCCGGATCTGCGGTTCGAGGAAGGGTCGATGCTCGATCTGGACCTGCCGGACGGCGGGCTGGGCGGGCTGCTGGCCTGGTACTCCACGATCCACGTACCGGACGAGCAACTGCCGCAGGTCTTCGCCGAGTTCTACCGGGTCCTCGCCCCCGGCGGTCACCTCCTGCTCGGGTTCCAGGCAGGCGAGGAGGTGGTGCGCCGGACGGATGCGTGGGGGCGCGACATCGAACTCGACTTCATCCGTCGCCGACCGGAGCAGATGGCGGAGCTGTTGGTCACGGCCGGCCTGACGATGAAGGCCCGGACGGTGCGGGAGATCGACGAGGAGAGTGCCTTCCCCGAGCCGACTCCCCAGGCCTTCCTGCTGGCCCGCAAGCCCAGGTAGCGACAGGTGTTACGCGCGGGGCCGGCCGGCCGCCACCAGCTCCGCCACGTCGAGCGTCACCTTGGCGCCGATGGAGTCGGGGAGCACGGCCACCCGGCCAGGTGCGTACACCTCGTGGCTGTTGTACTCGCCACCGACCGGCTCGGTCAGGACGTGCACCCGGCTGTGCTTGCGGTCGACGATCACATAGACCGGGATATTGGCCTCGGCATACGCGGCGACCTTGTTGCGCAGGTCGTTCTTGTAGTTGCTGGAGGTCACCTCCAGCACGAGGCGGAACACCGCCGGGTCGTAGCAGTTGTTCTCGATCACGTGCTCGTCGTAATCGGCATCGACGACGGCCAGGTCGGGAATGGCGTAGTCCTCGGGCCCGCCGGGCAGCCACAGGCCGATCGCCTGGAGGACCCGGGCCTCGTCGCCGTGGAGACCTGCGGCCAGGAAGGGGATCATGAGTGTGGTCAGCGCATTGGCGTGCGGGCCGTCCGGGGGTGGGGCCACGGTGATGACGCCTCCGATGATCTCGACGCGATAACCCGGAAGGTGCCCCATGAGGTGGTTCGCCGTCACGAGCATGGGTTCCGGCTCATCGTCACAGGGGTGCTCGACTGCTGCTGCAGACATTGCGGGCCTCCTGGAATGGCTGGTGTCGAGACCATCATCGTAGGGCGGTGCGCCCCGGTTCGTCCCGCAGGCGGTGCGTCACCCGGTCGAGTGAAGCAGAAACGGCCCTGCACTCATCACGTGTGCAGGCCGTTTCCGTACGCGTAACCGCTACAGCTTCTCGATCACGTAGTCGATGCAGGCCGTCAGTGCCTGGACGTCCGCCGGGTCGATCGCCGGGAACATCGCCACGCGCAGCTGGTTGCGGCCCAGCTTGCGGTACGGCTCCGTGTCGACGATCCCGTTGGCGCGCAGCACCTTGGCGACCGCCGCCGCGTCGATCTCGTCGTCGAAGTCGATCGTGCCGATGACCTGCGAGCGCTTCGCGGGGTCGGTGACGAACGGGGCCGCGTACTTGGACTCCTCGGCCCAGCCGTACAGGTTCTGTGAGGAGGCGGCCGTGCGGCCGGTGGTGAAGTCCAGGCCGCCCTGGGTGTTCATCCACTTCAGCTGCTCGTTCAGCAGGAAGAGGGTGGCGAGCGCCGGGGTGTTGTACGTCTGGTTCTTCAGGGAGTTGTCGATCGCCGTGGGCAGCGAGAAGAACTCCGGGATGTGCCGGCCGGAGGCGTGGATCCGGGCGGCGCGCTCCAGAGCGGCCGGGGAGAACACACCGATCCACAGACCGCCGTCGGAGGCGAAGGACTTCTGCGGGGCGAAGTAGTAGACGTCCGTCTCGGTGATGTCGACCGGCAGGCCGCCCGCACCGGAGGTGGCGTCCACCAGGACGAGTGAACCCTCGTCGGCGCCCGCGACCCGCTTGACCGGCGCGGCGACACCGGTGGAGGTCTCGTTGTGGGTGAAGGCGTAGACGTCGACGCCCGCCTCGGCCTTCGGGTCCGGGTGCGTGCCCGGGTCGGAGGCGATGACGGTGGGGTCGGCCAGCCACGGGGCGAGCTTGGCCGCCTTCGCGAACTTCGACGAGAACTCGCCGAAGTTCAGGTGCTGGGACTTGTTCTCGATGAGCCCGTGCGTCGCCACGTCCCAGAAGGCGGTGGAGCCGCCGTTGCCCAGGATGACCTCGTACCCCTCGGGGAGGGAGAAGAGGCTGCGTACGCCGTCACGTACCTCGCCGACCAGGTTCTTGACCGGGGCCTGGCGATGGGACGTACCGAGCAGAGAGGTGCCGGTGGCGGCAAGCGCGTCGACCGCCTCCGTCCGCACCTTGGAGGGTCCGGCGCCGAAACGTCCGTCGGCGGGCTTGATGTCAGCGGGAATCTGGATATCGGCCACGGTCCGGAGCGTAGTCCCTCGGGGACACGGCCAGGGACCGTGTCCGTCGGATGAGACGCACGCTCCGGCCCGTCGACGGCCGATGCGGTGGGGAAGATCAGCCCAGGTCGACCGGGAGCTCGAACAGGTCGTTCTGGGTCACGATGGGCTTGTTGCGGAGCTCCGAGGCCGGTACCGCGAGGTCCAGGTCGGGGAAGCGCTCGTACAGCGCCGGGAGTGCCACCCCGGCCTCCAGCCGGGACAGCGCCGCACCCGGGCAGACGTGCGGGCCGTGGCCGAAGGCGATGTGGCGGTTCGGGGAGCGGGTGGCGTCGAAGTCCCCCGCGGTCGGCCCGTACTGCTTCTCGTCCCGGCCCAGCGCGCCGAAGGAGACGATCAGCGCCTCGCCCTTGGGCAGCACCTTGTCGCCGACCTGGACGTCCTCCGTGGCGAACCGGATCAGGACGTGCGACGTGGGTGTGTTCCAGCGCAGGGTCTCCTCGATCACGTTCTCCCACGGGATCTCCCCGCTCAGCACCCGCTTGCGCTGCTCGGGGTGCGTCTGGAGCGCCTCGACGACGTTGACGACCAGGCTGATCGTGGTCTCGTGACCGGCCGCGATGATCAGCTGCAGGGTGTTGACGATCTCCTCGTTGGTGAGGTGGTCGCCCTCCTCGGAGGCCGCGATCAGGGCGCTCGTCAGATCGTCGCCCGGGTTCGTCCGCTTGTCGTCGACGATCTTCGTGAACAGGGCGCCGAGGTCCGCCATCATCTGCGGGACCTCCTCCGGCGGCGTCTGCGTCGAGAAGAACTTCTCGAACAGCTCCTTGAGCCGGGGGTGGTCGGCCGCGTCCACGCCCATCAGCTCGCTGATGACGTTCATCGGCAGGGGGTAGGCGAACTCCGCCTTCAGGTCGACAGGCTCACCCTTCGGCAGTGCGGCCAGCCGGTCCAGACTCGCGTTCGTCAGCGCCTCGATGCCCGCCCGCAGCCGCTCCACCCGCTTCACGGTCAGGGCCTGCGCGACGAGAGCACGCAGCCTGCGGTGCTCGGTGCCGTCCACCGTGAGCATCGAGCGGCCCGGGTTGGCGAGACCGATCAGCGGCCAGTCCATCGGTATCTCGCCGCGCTGCCACGCGTTCCAGACGTTGATGTCCTTGACCACCCGGCTGTCGGTGAGCAGCTGGCGCGCCTCGGCGTGATGCGTCACCGCGTAGCAGTGCACCCCGCCGGGCAGCTCCACCTCGGCCAGCGGTCCGGCGGCGCGCAGTGCCGAGCTCTCCGAATCGAGGTCGGCGACAAAGGGATCGAGGACGATCCGGGTCATTTCTGGCCTCCAAGGGCGGGAGTGGGCGTGAACTGCACCGGCAGGTCCGTCAGCCCACGCAGCCACGGGGACGGGCGCCGGGTGAGCTGGTCCGCGGGGACGGCGAGGTCCACGTCCGGAAGCCGGTCCAGGAGCACCTCGATCCCCGTACGGGCGATGACCTCGGCCGTTTCCTGCGCGGGGAAGGGGCAGCGGTGCTCCCCGTGCCCGAAGGAGAGGAACGCGTTGTTGCCGCCGGTGAGCGTGGAGCCGTCGGTGCGCACCTGCGGGTCGCCGTTCGCGGCGGCGATGCCGAGGATCAGCAGGTCACCGGAGCGGATGTGACGTCCGCCGAGGTGGGTGTCGCGGGAGGCCCAGCGGCCTGCCACGTTCTGGGTGGGGGTGTCCTCCCAGAGCACTTCGTTCATGGCCTCGGCGACGCTGTGACGTCCGCCGGACAGCGAAGCGGCGAAGCGGTCGTCGGTCAGCATCAGCCGCAGCGAGTTGCCCATCCAGTCGGCGGTCGCCTGGTGGCCCGCCGCCATCATGACCATGAGGTCCTGGGCGACCTCCTCGTCGGTGAAGCCGCCGGGGTCGTTCAGCATCCTGGTCGCGACGTCGTCGCCGGGCTCGGCGTGCTTGTCGGCCAGGAGCTGGAACATGGACGCGCCGAGGAGCTGCTGGCCGGCGAGGGCCCGCTCACGCCCGTCGATCATGTCGTTGAGCGCGCCGACGAGGGCGAAGCCGACCTCGTTGCCGAAGCCGTAGAGCTTCGTGAGGATCAGGGCGGGCAGCAGCATGGCGTACTCGGCGATGATGTCGGTCCGGCCGGTGGAGCAGAACCGGTCGATGAGGCCGTCGGCGAACTCCTCCGCGTACCGCTTCAGCTCGAACGGGTCGACGCCCTCCAGCGCGTTGCTGATCATCGCGGCCCGGACGCTGTGCCGTTCGCCGACCGTGTAGAGGATCGAGGGCTGCTTGCGGCCGATCATCGGGAGCAGGGGCCAGGTGTCGGGGATGTTGTCCCACTGGTTCCACAGGTCGGAGTCCCGGCTGAAGAGCACCGGGTCGGTGGTGACCTGGTGCAGCTCGCGGTAGCCGAGGATCAGCCAGGCGGGTACGTCGCCGTCGAGCACGACCGGCGCCACGGCGCCGTGGTCGCGCCGCATGTCCCGGTACAGCCGCACGGGATCGGTCTGGAACCGCTCTCCGGACAGCGGGACGGAACCATGGGACACGGGGCACTGGGTCACTGCGTGGGCTCCGGGGTCTTTGCGGGCGCCGCCGAGGCCGTGCTTCCTGCCAGGGCCGCCTCGGCGGTCCGGGAACGGGCGACGGAGAGTGCGTGGAGGTGCTCGACGAGCGTGATCAGGACGTACTTGCTGGAGGACCGGTCCCGGGCGTCGCACTCGACGAGCGGAACGTCGGGGGAGAGGTCCAGCGCCTCGCGGATCTGCTGCTCGGTGTGGAGCGGGCCGCCGAAGTCGTTGCACGCGACGATGAACGGCGTGCCGTGGTGCTCCAGCCGGTCGATCGCGTACCAGGAGTCGGCGAGCCGCCGGGTGTCGACGAGCACGACGGCACCCAGGGTCCCGGAGAAGAGGCGGTCCCACAGGAACCAGAAGCGTTCCTGCCCGGGCGCGCCGAAGAGATAGAGGACCGAGCGCGCGTCGAGCGTGATCCGGCCGAAGTCGAAGGCGACCGTGGTGGACGTCTTGGACTGCACACCGTCGAGGTGGTCGACGGCCTCGCCCGCGCGGGTCATGGTCTCTTCGGTGTTGAGCGGACGGATCTCGCTCACCGAACGGACCATGGTGGTCTTGCCGACCCCGAAGCCGCCCACAACGACGATCTTCAGTCCGTTGTCGGCTGTCGCCTGCAGGGCGGCACGGTCAGAGGTTGCGGAGTCCAACGAGCACCTGTTCCAGGGTGTCGGTGTCGGGGAGCCGGTCCTCGACACGGGCAGTACGGGGATGGCGGGCGCTGATCCGGCCGGTGTCGAGCAGGTCGCAGAGCATGATGCGGACGATGCTGACGGGCAGATTCAGGGTTGCCGAGATTTCGACGACCGCGGTGGGGCGCCGGCACATCCGCAGGATCGCGACGTGCTCCGACTGCATACCGGGGTTCGGGTCGCACTCGGCGACCACGAGCGTCACGAGGTCGAACGCGGCCGAGTCGGACCGGCTGCGGCCACCGGTGAGGGTGTACAGCCGGTCCGGGTCGTCGTCGCGTCCGGGGCGGGGGCGCGGCGCCGACGTCATACGTCCGCGGTTTCCGCGGCCGTGGCCGCTGCGTCGTCCACCACTTCTGCGGGGGTGCGGGGCGGGGCGACGAGGTACTCGCCGAGCTGCTCGACGAGTTCGCTCATGTTGTGGCCGACGAGGCCGACATCGGAGTCCTCGGCGGCCACGACCGCGAGATGGGCGCCGGCGCCCGCCTCGACGATGAACAGCACACCGCCGTAGAACTCGGCCATCGCGGACCGCACGCCACCCGTGCCGTCACCGAACTCGATGGACGCTCCGTGCGACAGGCTCTGGATACCGGCGGAGATCGCGGCCAGCTGGTCGGCCTGGTCGACGGAGAGCTCGGGGGTACGGCACAGCTTGAGGCCGTCCCGGGACAGGACGAGGGCGTGCCGGGCGCCGGGCGTGCGGTCGAGCAGCCCCTCCAGCAGCCAGTTGAGCTTCTCGTCGGTGGTCGCGGTCATCGGGTGTTGCCTTCCGGGTGCGGGGAGTTGGCTCGTACCGCCTGGCTGAAGGTGCTGAAGCGTGCTGCCTGGACCTTCGGGTCGGTGGTACGGGGCCTGGGGGAATCGGCTCCGCCGGGGGTGGCATTGCCGGTACGGGATTCGGCGGCGGCCAGGGTACGGCCACGTCGGCGCTTGGGCAGGCCGCTGTCACCGAACTGGGGGACTGCACCGGTGGATTCGGAATCGGAATCCGTCGAGGACCCGGGTACGGGCCTGGGGGAGCCCTGGTCCCGCGCGTCCGCCGCGGGGGCGGCGGACGGCGTCGACGCCGTCGCGTGGTCGGGCTCCGGTTCCGGGCGGCCGGCGGGCACGGAGGCCGGTGCGGGCAAGGGCGTACGGGAGATGAGCTCCTGCGGCAGCATCATCAGCGCGCCGGTGCCGCCGCGCGCGGACGGCCGGAAGGAGACGGTGAGGCCGTGCTTGCGGGCCAGCCGGCCGACGACGGCGAGGCCGAGCCGGGTGCCGGACAGGGCCGTGAGGTCCTGGTTCTCGGCGGACACGGCACGCTCCGCACGGCGCAGCTGCACGTCGCTCATCACCAGGCCGCTGTCCTCGACTGTGACGACGATGCCGGCCGGGACCTCCTCGACGTACACGTGCACCTCGGCCGTGGGCGGCGAGAAGTTGGTCGCGTTGTCGAGGAGTTCCGCGAGTGCGTGCATGACGCCCTCGGCGGCGTGGCCGGCGATCGCGACGTCACTCGTGGAGTGCAGGCGGATGCGCTGGTAGCTGCCGATCCGGCCCATCGAGCCGCGCAGGATCGACTCCATGACGATCGGCTTCGCCCAGCGGCGCCCGGAGCGCGCGCCGGTGAGCACGGCGATGGAGTCGGCGAGACGGCCCGCCTGGGCGGTGCGGTGGTCCAGGTGCAGCAGATCGCCGAGGACGTCCTCGGCGGTGTGGCGGTGCTCCATCTCGCGCAGGTCGGCCAGCATGCTCGTGGCCAGGGCCTGCATCCGGCCGGCGGCGTTGGCGCAGGCGGCGATCGCCGCCGAGCGCTCGGTCTCACTGCGCCGGGCACGGGCGGTGAGCCGCTCGGCCTCGGCGGTGAGGCGGGCGTTCTGCTCGGAGGCGTCCGCGGTGACCCGGGCGACCCGGTCGTGCGCCTCATTGGTGACCCGGGCGGTCTCGGCGGCGGCCGCGGCTCTGATGCGGGCGGTCTCCGCGGTGAAGCGCTGGGCCTCCGATGCGGAGGTCGAGACGAGGCGGGAGGTCTCGGCGGTGAAGCGTTCGGCGTCGGCGGCCCGCAGGGCGCGCAGGTTGCGCGCGGTGGCGAGCGTACGGACCGTGACGGTCGCCGCGGCGCACAGCAGCACGGCAGCCGCGGTCGCCCCCCAGATGACGGGGGTCCGTACCGAGGTGGGTGAGGCGGCGGCCGCCCACAGGCACAGGGAACCGGTGACGGCTGCCGAGATCAGCAGGGCGAGTGCGGTTGGCCGGAGTGAAGGGCGCAATCGGAGTCCTCGGGGCGGACGGTTCGGGGGCAGGGACAATACGGACGCTTCGGTGTGGCTGTGGTGAAAGGGCCACAACTGGAGCTGATTGTTCCTGATCAAGTCACGGCAACTATAGGAGAATTGACGAGTTGTTTGGGGATTCCTTGTGGTCACTTCTGTTTGAAATCTGACCCGGAAGGTGCCTCGCCCGAGCGCTCCCGATCCCGCTCGCCGGATGAAACGGTGTGGCGGGCGGGGGAAGAGTGGTGAATGTGGCGTTATGTCCCCTGCGGGGAGCTTGATTTGTCACGATCGTCGCTCGCAGGCGAACGGGGAGCTAGGGTGAGCGCTCCGGTGCAGCCCGACCTGCGAGGTCGGGCGCACCGCCGTAAGACACACCGAGCGCCTTGAGGGGGAGGCGCCGCGTGGGCCCCGACGGAGGACGCAGGCAACCGTGGACGCGCAAGGCCGTGGGCGGGACGAGGGCATCGACCCCGCAGACCAGTGGGTACTCAACCCGGACACCGGTGATTACGAACTGCGACTGACCCCCTCCAAAGGGCGATCAGCCGCACAGGCTTCCCCCCGGAGCGGCAGATCCGGAAGCGGCACATCCGGAGGCGGTACATCCGGAGGCGCCGCAGCCGCGCCCTCCCCGCGCCGCCGTTCCGGCCCGGCGACGCCGCCGGACGACGGGCGGACCTCCGTACCCGGGCAGCGCGGCGGACGCAGGTCCGGCCGCGGGGACCGGGACGACGCACGGCAGCCCGGCGGTCGCGCCGCGGGCCGGGCGGCCGGGCCGTCGACGGGACGCCGCAGGCCGAAGCCGAAGAAGTCCGGCAAGAAGAAGGCGCTGGTCTGGACGGGCGGTGTGCTGGCGTTCCTGCTGGTCGGCGTCGGTACCGCGGGTTACCTCGTGTACCAGCACTTCAACGGCAACATCTCGTCCGTCTCCAGCGACGGGGCCGGGACCGGCGGCTTCAGCAAGGACCGCCCCATCAACATCCTGGTGATCGGGACCGACAAGCGGACCGGTGCGGGGAACGAGGGCTACGGCGACAAGGAGAGCGTCGGCCACGCCGACACGACGATCCTCTTCCACGTCTCCAAGGACCGTACGAACGCCACCGCGCTGAGCATCCCGCGTGACCTGATAACGGCCATCCCGGACTGCCCGACGGAGCAGGCCGACGGCTCGACGAAGGACATCCCCGGGACCGGGGCCGACGGAGCCCGCTTCAACACGAGCCTCGGGCAGTCCGACCGGACGCCCAGTTGCACCATGCGCACGGTCACCGAGCTCACCGGCATGAAGGCCGACCACTTCATGGTGGCCGACTTCAACGCGGTCAAGTCCCTGACCACCGCCGTCGACGGCGTGGACATCTGCCTCGCCAAGGACATCAAGGACGAGAAGTCCCACCTGAACCTCAAGAAGGGCGAGCACACCCTTCAGGGCGAGGAGGCGTTGTCCTTCCTGCGCACCCGGTACTCCGTCGGCTTCGGCAGCGACCTGAGCCGTATCGAGCTCCAGCAGCAGTTCCTCGGTTCGCTCATGCGCAAGCTGAAGTCCAACGACACCCTGACCAGCCCCACCAAGATGTGGACCCTCGCCGAGGCGGCCACCAAGGCGCTCACCGTCGACGACAAGATCGACGACATAAACCAGCTGCGCAAACTGGGCATGGAGCTGGCCTCGGTCGACCCGAAGAACATCACCTTCACCACGGTGCCGGTGCTGGACAACCCGGACGACAAGGCCACCGTGATCCTCGACGAGTCGAAGGCTCCGCAGGTGTTCTCGATGATGCGCGAGGACGTCTCCTTCACCGCGGTGGAGAAGCAGGAGAAGGCCGCGGCCAAGGCCGAGGACGCCGCCAAGCTCAAGGGCGAGATGGCCGACCCGGCGGATGTGCGGGTCGACGTCTTCAACGGCGGAGCCCCGGCAGGTTCCGCGCAGGAGGCGCTGGACTGGCTGCAGAACGAAGAGGGCGTACTCAAGTCCGCCAACCAGGCCAACGCCCCCGAGAAGGTGGCGAAGACCCAGCTGGTCTACGCCCCCAACCAGGCCGACCAGGCACGCCGGCTGGCCGACCTGATGGGCCTGTCGGCCTCGGCCCTGAAGCCGACGACGACGGACGCGGGCGCGACGGACCCGATGGTGCTGACGCTGGGCCCGGACTTCAAGGAAGCGGGCACCCCGCTCGCGGCCCCGCAGAAGGCCCCGAAGGACATCCAGCAGGTCCAGGCGGACAAGGCGGTCTGCGCCAAGTAGTCCCACCGCGGCCCGTCCGGCGTTCGAGGAAGGATCCGGCGCGTCGGACCGGGCCGCCCGTCGGGGCCTTGCCCACACCTGACCGGCCGGCACGCGCGCACTCCGCGCACCGCACGCGCACTCCGCGCTACGCGTGCACCCGTACCCGGTCCGCCGCCCGGATCACCGCCGCGGCCAGCCGCTCGTTCTCCGGCGCGGCTCCACCCGGAAGCGCGAACCGGCGACGCGTGTAGCCGTAGGCCACACCGTGGACCGGGTCGGCGAACGCCTGCGACCCCGCGGCCCCCGCGTGCCCGAACGCCCCCTCGCCCAGGAACGGGTAGGGCACCCGCGACGCCTCGAAGCCGACGGTGAAGGGGTTCGGCTCTCCGGTCACCACGTCGTCGCCCGCCCACCGCACCCGGCCGACCTCGGCCACCATGTCCGGCTTGAGCAGCGGCGCCCGGCCGTCCACCTCCGAGATCGCCGCCGCGTACATCCCGGCCAGCCCGCGCGCGGACGCCACCCCGCCCGCCGAGGCCTGGCCGAGGGCGCGCACGGCACGGGTGTCGGCGAATTCGACCAGGTCGAGCGGCGGGTCCGACGTCCAGCCGAACGCGAGCGCCATCAGACCCTCCGGGTCCACCGGGTTCGCCTCGGCCTCCGCGGCCTGCTCGGGCGTGGGCACGCCGGGCCGGATGGCCACGTACCGCGGTTCGAGCGCCTCGGGCAGCCCCAGGTGGAAGTCCAGCCCGTACGGGGCGCGTACCCGCTCCTCGAACAGTTCCTGGATCGACTGCCCGGTGGCCCTGCGCACGACCTCACCGGTGAGGGCGCCGATCACCAGCGCGTGGTAGCCGTAAGCCGTTCCGGGTTCCCAGAACGGCCGCTGGCCCGCCAGCCGCTCGGCGAGTATCCGGTCGTCGGCCAGCTCCGCGACGCCGAGGCCGCCGTCCGCCCAGACCACCCCGGAGCGGTGCGAGACCAGCTCGTGCAGGGTCAGTTCGCCCTTGCCCTCGGCGGCGAACTCCGGCCAGTACGAGGCGACCGTCCGGTCCAGGTCCAGGACGCCGTCCTGGACGAGCAGGGCGAGGACGAGGTGCGCGGCGCCCTTGGTGGAGGAGTACACCGCGGGCAGCGAATCCCCGGCGATCCCCTCCCCTGCCCACAGGTCCACCACCCGGCGGCCGTGGTGGTGAACGGCGAGCTGGCTGCCCGGCTCGGTGTGGTCCTCGGCGAGTACGGCGGCGAACTCCTCCCGTACGTTCTCGAACCCGTCCGCGACCGTGCCGTGCACGGTTATGGTCCAGTCCTCGTCCGACATGACGTGCCCCCGGAGTGATCGGTTCGGTTGGACTGTGCTCAGCAGCCAACTGCCGCACACCGGGGCTTCATTCCCCGCGGTCGACGATTTCCCGTGCGAGCGCGACCAGGTGGGGCAGGGCCGGGTGGCCGGGACCGTCCCGCCGTGCCAGCAGGACGGGCAGCGGCGGGGCGTCGTCGAGCGGCCGGTACGCGACCCCTGCGTGGGGGTGCATGTCGGCGGTGGACGCGGCGGAGACCCCGGCCCCGCGTCCCGCGGCGATGGCGGTGAGCCAGTCGTCGGTGTTGGCGACGGTGAGCGTGGAGACGGGCCGCGCGTGCGGGGGCCACAGGCCGAGCGTGGTGGTGCCGGAGACGGTGTTCAGGACGACGGCACCGCCGGCCAGGTCGGTGAGTGACAGCGACCGGCGGGCGGCGAGCGGTCCGTCGGCGGCGACGGCCGCGACCCGGTCCTCGGTGAACAGCAGCTCGGTGACGAGCCCCGGCGCGTCCACCGGCCCGCGCAGGAGCGCCGCGTCGACCTCGCCACGGGTCAGACCGGCCGTACGGTCGTCGATCCGCAGCAGTTCGAGGGGGGTCTGCGGGTGGCGCTGCTGCCAGGTCCGCAGCAGGGGTGTGGTGTAGCGGCCGAACGCGGACCACGCGTGCCCGAGCCGCAGCGGCCAGTGGCGCAGCCGTCCGGCGTCGACGGCCTCGTCGAAGGCGCAGACCGCGGCGGCGGCCTTGTCCCTGAAGAGGACACCCTCGGCGGTGAGGGCGAGATGGTGTGTGGACCGGTCGACGAGCCGGGCGCCCAGGTGCTTCTCCAGGGCCGCGAGCGTCCGGGAGACGACGGGCTGGGTGAGCCGGAGCCTGGAGGCGGCCCGGGTGACGCTTCCCTCCTCCGCGATCGCGAGGAAGGCCCGGAGGTGCCGGAGCTCGATTCCGCGTCCGCCGGCCCCGCCACTGCCCTGTCCTGTGCTCATGCGTGGGGAGCATAACGGGAGCGCAATCGGCATTTCACGCGAGGCGCGCGCGTCTCTACGGTGAAGGGGCGAGGCCTACGCGGGCAGTGCTTTACTGTGGACCTGTTAGTGCACTCCATTGAACTTTCGAAAGGTCTCCCAGGTGAACGACCAGCGCAGTGCCGCAGAGCCGGCCGCAGCCGTCGCCCTGCCGGAGGCGGTGTCCGCGCTCGACGAGCCCGGCCACGGCCGCCCCGGCGCCCGCCGGGCGGCCCTGGGGCCGGTCGCGCTGGTGGTCGCGGGCGGGCTCTCCGTGCAGTTCGGCGCGGCGGTCGCGGTCCTGCTGATGCCGAAGGCGGGCGCGCTCGGCGTGGTCACACTGCGCCTGGCAGCCGCCGCGCTCGTCCTGCTCGTCGTCTGCCGTCCGAAACTGCGCGGGCACTCCCGGGCGGACTGGGGCACGGTCGTGGCGTTCGGCATCGCGATGGGCGGCATGAACACGCTCTTCTACCAGGCCGCCGACCGCATCCCCCTGGGCGCCGCCGTCACCCTCGAGGTGCTGGGTCCCCTGGTGCTCTCCGTCGTCGCGTCCCGCCGCCTGGTCAACTTCGTCTGGGCGGGCCTGGCCCTGTGCGGCGTCTTCCTGCTGAGCGGCGGAGGCTTCGACCGCCTGGACCCGGTCGGGGCGGCGTACGCCCTGGGGGCGGGCGCGATGTGGGCGGCGTACATCGTCTTCAGCGCACGCACCGGCCGCCGCTTCCCGCAGGCGGACGGCCTGGCCCTGGCCATGGTCGTCGCGGCGGTCCTCTCGCTCCCGCTCGGGATCATGGAGGCCGGCTCGAAACTCCTGGTGCCGTCCACGCTGGCCCTGGGCGCGGCCGTGGCCCTGCTGAGCTCGGTCCTCCCGTACACCCTGGAACTCATGGCCCTGCGCCGCCTGCCCGCCCCGACCTTCGCGATCCTGATGAGCCTGGAACCCGCCATCGCCGCCACGGCGGGCTTCCTCATCCTCGACCAGGCGCTCTCCACGACCGACGCCCTGGCCATCGCCCTGGTCATCGGCGCCAGCATGGGTGCGGTGCGCGCCGCGTCGCGCAGAGGGACCATGGAAGGGAGCTGAGGAAGGGGGCCCGCCCATGGGATCCGCGAAGGGAACCGATGAGTACGACGGGCTGTACGCGCACACTCCCTCGCAGGCCGAGGGTGATCGCGACGAACCCGCCGAGAACAGCCGGGCCGCCGAGGTCCACCCGGACGTTCCACGGACCGAACCCTCGCAGGCCGAGGGTGACCGCATGGAGTAGGCCCGGGCTCAGGCGTCGACGGGCAGGATTCGGAACGCGGTGAGACCGGGTGTCAGAGGGGTGATGGCCCGGAAGTCCCGCTGGTCGAGAGTGAAGATGCGGTCGGTCCTGTACCGGTCCGCGAGGACGACACCCACCGCGTCCGCGAGATCCAGCCTCAGCCCCTCGTACTTCTGACGTACCTGATGGGCTGCTCCGAGGTCTGCGGGCTTCAGCTCGGCCAGCCTGTACTGTCCGTCAGCCATGCGGGAGTTCAACGCCTCCATCACCTGCATCGCGGCCGGGAAGCCCAGATCCCGGTGCACCAGGTGATCCAGTTCGGTGACGACGAGAGGTGAGATGGCGAGCCTCTCGTGCTCGAGGATCCCGGCAGCCTCGGAATGCTCAGGCTGCGCCGCATCGAAGGCGGCGTACAGAGCGGACGTGTCGGCGACGATGATCAACGGCGTGCCGCTCGTTCCTTGATGTGCTCGTAGACGGCGTCGTCCATCGCCTCGGGGCTCAGCGGGCGACCGCTGTCGAAGACCGGAAGCCTCCGGGTCCCCTTGGGGCGCTCGGCGTTCTTGAGGAGCAGCGCGATGCCCCGCCTGATGAGCTCGGCCTTGCTGATCCCGGTGGCGGACGACTCGGCTTCCAGTCGTACTTCCAGATCCTCCGGGAGGTACACCGTCGTCTTTATCATGCTCGCAGATTACCACCTGCCATACGTAGGGCACCTGATCACGTCGTCCGGCGGTGGCCCGCCGGCCCGGCCGTCCTGCCGCGGACCTACGTCTGTTCGACCGCGTCGAAATACAGGCTGTCCGTCGACGGGTCGAGGAAGAACCGGCCACCGGTGACGTCCCCCGTGCCGGGAGCCAGCAGGCGCCGGTCGAAGGCCGCACTGCTCATCCACCGCGCCTGCGCGGGCAGGAACTCCGTCAGCACGTCCGGCACGTCCACCGGATCGGCGGGCGCGAAGGCGTACGCAGGCGTCGCCACGATCGACGCCGCCGTTCCGGCGGGCAGCCGTGCGACGCCCACCACCCGGTAACGCGCATCCGGGCTCGGCAGAAACTCCCGGCTCCGCTCGGCCTCGTCCGGGTCGTACACCAGCCAGTGCGGGTCCGACAGCCGCCCCGCCTCGCCGAACTGCTCCTGCAGCGGGACCACATCCGTGAGCACCCGCTCGGCGTCCTGTTGCGCCTGTGTCGGGCCGCCGAAGGCGTACACGGTGCCGCCGACCGCGACGGCGGCACAGGCCCCGATACCCAGCGCGAGCCATGCCCGCCGGCTCACTCCACCCGACCGCTCCAAGACCGTCGGCCCCCGTTCCGCGTCCCCGCATCGAAGCCCAAGGTAGACCGGACGGGCCCGTGCGTCCGGCCCTTTCGGCCGTCGGCTACGTTCCGGGGCCATGAGCGACAGCGTGTACGTGGGCAACGCCGGCCGGGACGCCGCACTCGACCATGGGTGGATCCTCGGGCATTTCAAGGACGCCGGCGACCCCCGGCGAAGTGAGGACCTGGAGATCAAATGGGGTGTGCACCCGCGCGGCGACGAGCGGGCCCACTGGGTGACCGACGAGGTGCGCACGGCCCTGCTGGTGCTCATCAGCGGCCGGTTCCGCGTGGAGCTTCCCGGGCGAAGCGCGGTGCTCGCCCAGCAGGGTGACTACGTCGTCTGGGGCCGGGGCGTCGACCACTCCTGGTACGCGGAGGAGGAGTCCGTGGTGCTGACCGTCCGCTGGCCGTCCGTCCCCGGCTACCGGGTGGACGGGGGCACCTGACGCGCCCGTGCGCCCTCCCGGATCCGGGACCCGATCCCGGGACCGGGTCCGCGGAAAAACAATGCAAGCATGCTTGCTTGTTTTCTGGGGCGCTGGCATGCTCCGGGGCACACCGCCACGCCCCAGGGAGCGCACCGTGTCCGATGCATCGGCCGTGACCGTCGCCGTACTCGACGATCTGCGTCAGGAGAGCGACGAACTCGACCTACTGGTAGCCGGACTGAGCGCGGAGGGGTGGGCCGGGCCGACGCCCGCCGACGGGTGGACCGTCGCCCACCAGATCGCTCACCTGAACTGGACCGACGAGGTCGCGCTGATCGCCGTCACCGAGCCCGACGCCTTCGCCGCCGAGGTCGACAGGGCGGTCGCCGACCCCGAGACCTTCGTCGATCAGGCCGCCGCCGAGAGAGTGGCGCTCCTGCCGCCCGACGCCCTGCTCGTGCAGTGGCGGGAGGACAGGGCCCGGCTCCACACGGCGCTGCTCGATGCCCCCGCCGGGGCCAGGTTCCCCTGGTACGGGCCGCCCATGAGCGTCGCCTCGATGGCGACCGCGCGGCTCATGGAGACCTGGGCGCACGGGCAGGACGTCGCCGACGCCCTCGGTGTGACGAGGAAGCCGACCCCGCGGCTGCGGCACGTGGCCAGGATCGGGGTGCGGGCCCGGGACTACGCCTACTTCGTGCGCGGCGAACAGCCGCCCGGGGAGCCCTTCCGGGTGGAACTGGAGGGACCGGACGGCGAGTCGGCCGCCTACGGACCCGAGGATGCCGCGCAGCGCGTCACCGGCCCCCTGCTCGACTTCTGCCTGCTCGTCACCCAGCGCGCCCACCGCGACGACCTCGCCCTGCATGCCGTGGGAGCCGACGCCGATCGGTGGCTGGACATCGCGCAGGCCTTCGCCGGGCCCGCCGGCCCCGGGCGCCCCCGGCAGGGGGACCGATGACGAGGCCGCTGCGCATCGGCAACGCCTCCGGCTTCTACGGCGACCGTTTCGACGCCGTACGCGAGATGCTCACCGGCGGTCCCCTCGACGTCCTGACCGGGGACTACCTCGCCGAGCTCACCATGCTGATCCTGGGGCGCAGCCGGCTCAAGGACCCCGGACGCGGGTACGCGTCCACCTTCCTGCGGCAGTTGGAGGAGAACCTCGGGCTCGCCCACGAGCGCGGCGTGCGGATCGTCGCCAACGCCGGGGGGCTCAATCCGGCCGGACTCGCCGACGCCGTCAGGGAGTTGGCCGACAAGGTGGGCGTGCCCGTACGCGTCGCGCACGTCGAGGGCGACAGCCGGCCCGTGCCCGACGGCTTCCTCACCGCCAACGCCTACCTCGGCGGCGCCGGGATCGCCGCCTGTCTGCGGGCCGGGGCCGACATCGTCGTCACCGGACGCGTCACCGACGCCGCCCTCGTCACGGGGCCCGCCGCCGCCCACTTCGGATGGGGCGAAGAGGACCACGACGCCCTCGCCGGGGCCGTCGTCGCCGGGCACGTTCTGGAGTGCGGAACCCAGGCCACCGGCGGGAACTACGCGTTCTTCGGTGATCACGACGTCCGCAGGCCCGGCTTTCCGCTCGCCGAGATCCACGAGGACGGGTCGAGCGTCATCACCAAGCACGACGGTACGGGCGGTGTCGTCGACCTCGGCACCGTCACCGCCCAGCTGCTGTACGAGACCGGCGGGGCCCGGTACGCCGGACCCGACGTCACCGCCCGGCTCGACACCGTACGGCTGACGCAGGACGGGCCGGACCGGGTCCGGATCTCCGGGGTGCGGGGCGAGGCACCGCCACCCACGCTCAAGGTCGGGCTCAACCGGATCGGCGGCTGGCGCAACGAGGTCGTCTTCGTGCTGACCGGGCTCGACATCGAGGCCAAGGCGCAGCTCGTGCAGGACCAGTTCGCCGACGCCCTGGCCCGCGGCGTGCGGCGGCCCGCCGAGGTGCGGTGGGAGCTGGCCCGTACCGACCGGGCCGACGCCGCGAGCGAGGAGACCGCCAGCGCCCTGCTGCGGCTCGTCGTCCGGGACCCGGACGCGGAAGCGGTCGGGCGCGCGGTGTCCGGGGCGGCCGTCGAGCTGGCGCTCGGCAGCTACCCCGGCTTCCACGTGACCGCCCCGCCCGGGAAGGGCGCGCCCTACGGGGTGTTCGAGGCCGCCTACGTACCGGCCGAGGAGGTCGGGCACGTGGCCGTCCTGCCGGACGGGGAGCGGGAGGCCGTGCCCCCGGCCTCACGGTGCCGGGCGCTCGAAGCGGTCGAGGAGCCCGGGCTCCCGGAGCCGCTGCCCTCCGGCCCCACCCGCTCCGCGCCGCTCGGCCGCGTCGCCGGAGCCCGCAGCGGCGACAAGGGCGGTGACGCCAACGTGGGCGTCTGGGTGCGGAGCGAGGACGCGTGGCGGTGGCTGGCTCACGAGCTGACCGTCGCCCGCTTCCAGGAGCTGCTCCCGGAGACCGCCGGGCTCACCGTCGTACGCCATGTCCTGCCGAACCTGCGGGCCCTGAACTTCGTCGTCCACGGCCTCCTCGGCGAGGGCGTCGCCGCGCAGGCCCGATTCGATCCGCAGGCCAAGGCGGTGGGGGAGTGGCTGCGGTCCCGCCGTCTCCCCGTCCCCGTAGCGCTCCTGGAAGAACCGGAGGTGACCGCATGACCGTCCTGCCCACCGCACTCGACACCGCCGGACCCGAATACGCCGCCCACCGCGAGGCCATGCTCGCGAAGCTCACCGAGCTCGACGCGGAGCACGCCAAGGCCCTGGCGGGCGGCGGCGAGAAGTACGTGGCACGGCACCGCAAGCGCGGCAAGCTCCTGGCCCGCGAACGGATCGAGCTGCTGGTCGACCCGGACACCCCGTTCCTGGAACTGTCCCCGCTCGCCGCCTGGGGCAGCGACTACGCGGTCGGCGCCTCCCTCGTCACCGGGATCGGGGTGGTGGAGGGGGTCGAGTGCCTGATCACCGCCAACGACCCGACCGTACGCGGCGGCGCCTCCAACCCGTGGACGCTCAAGAAGGCCCTGCGGGCGAACGAGATCGCCTTCGCCAACCGGCTGCCCTGCATCAGCCTGGTCGAGTCGGGCGGGGCGGACCTGCCCTCGCAGAAGGAGATCTTCATCCCGGGCGGCGCACTGTTCCGCGACCTCACCCGGCTGTCGGCGGCCGGGATCCCCACCGTCGCCGTCGTCTTCGGGAACTCCACCGCAGGCGGCGCGTACGTCCCCGGCATGTCCGACCACACGGTCATGATCAAGGAGCAGTCGAAGGTCTTCCTCGGCGGCCCGCCGCTGGTGAAGATGGCCACCGGCGAGGAGAGCGACGACGAGTCGCTCGGCGGCGCCGAGATGCACGCCCGCACGTCCGGGCTCGCCGACCACTTCGCGCTCGACGAGCACGACGCGCTGCGCCAGGCCCGGCGGATCGTCGCCCGGCTCAACTGGCGCAAGGCGCACGCCGATCCCGGGATCGCGGAGCCGCCCAAGTACGACGAGGACGAACTCGTCGGGATCGTCCCGGGTGACCTCAAGGTCCCCTTCGACCCGCGCGAGGTCATCGCCCGGCTCGTCGACGGATCGGACTTCGACGCGTTCAAGCCGCTCTACGGGACGAGTCTGGTCACCGGTTGGGCGCGGCTGCA
This sequence comes from Streptomyces sp. NBC_00887, assembly GCF_045207585.1. Classification (NCBI taxonomy): domain Bacteria; kingdom Bacillati; phylum Actinomycetota; class Actinomycetes; order Kitasatosporales; family Streptomycetaceae; genus Streptomyces; species Streptomyces sp. NBC_00887. The sequence goes on along the minus strand of NZ_CP108788.1, from coordinate 5,329,396 downwards.
CGGCTATCCGGTCGGCATCCTCGCCAATGCCCAGGGCGTGCTGTTCAGCGAGGAATCGCAGAAGGCCGCGCAGTTCATCCAGCTCGCCAACCAACGCGACATCCCGCTCCTGTTCCTGCACAACACCACCGGCTACATGGTCGGCAAGGAGTACGAGCAGGGCGGCATCATCAAGCACGGCGCGATGATGATCAACGCGGTGTCGAACTCGAAGGTCCCGCACCTGTCCGTGCTGATGGGAGCCTCCTACGGCGCCGGCCACTACGGCATGTGCGGCCGGGCCTACGACCCGCGCTTCCTGTTCGCCTGGCCCAGCAGCAAGTCCGCCGTCATGGGCCCCCAGCAGCTCGCCGGCGTCCTGTCGATCGTCGCCCGCGCCTCCTCCGCCGCGAAGGGCCTGCCCTACGACGACGAGGCCGACGCGGGACTGCGCGCCATGGTGGAGCAGCAGATCGAGTCGGAGTCGCTGCCCATGTTCCTCTCGGGGCGGCTGTACGACGACGGGGTCATCGACCCGCGCGACACCAGGACCGTCCTCGGGATGTGCCTGTCCGCGATCCACACGGCACCGGTCGAGGGCGCCCGCGGCGGCTTCGGCATCTTCCGGATGTGAGGCACAGATGATCACCACTCTCCTTGTCGCCAACCGCGGCGAGATCGCCTGCCGGATCTTCCGCACGTGCCGTGAACTGGGCATCTCCACCGTCGCCGTGTACTCGGACGCGGACGCCGGAGCCCAGCACGTGCGGGAGGCCGACACCGCCGTGCGCCTCCCGGGGGCCGCACCCGCCGACACGTACCTGCGCGGCGACCTCGTCGTCGCCGCGGCCCTCGCCGCGGGCGCCGACGCCGTGCACCCCGGGTACGGCTTCCTCTCCGAGAACGCCGGATTCGCCCAGGCCGTGCAGGACGCGGGCCTCGTGTGGGTGGGGCCGCCGGTGAAGGCCATCGAGCTGATGGCGTCCAAGACCCGGGCCAAGGAGCTGATGGCCGCCGCCGAGGTGCCCCTCCTCGCCCCCGTCGACCCGGGCAGCGCCACCGCCGAGGACCTTCCGCTGCTGCTCAAGGCGGCGGCGGGCGGCGGCGGACGCGGGATGCGGATCGTACGGGAACTCGACGACCTGCCCGGTGAGCTGACCGCGGCTTCCGCGGAGGCCGCCTCGGCCTTCGGGGACGGCGAGGTCTTCGCCGAGCCGTACGTCGAACGCGGCCGGCACGTCGAGGTCCAGGTCATGGCGGACGACCGGGGAACGGTCTGGGCGCTCGGCACCCGCGACTGCTCGCTCCAGCGCCGCCACCAGAAGGTCGTCGAGGAGGCCCCCGCGCCCGGCCTCGACGACGCGCTGCGGCAGCGGCTGCACGACGCCGCGGTCGCCGCCGCGCAGACGGTGGGCTACCGGGGCGCGGGAACCGTCGAGTTCCTCGTATCGGCCGAGGGGCGCCCGTACTTCCTGGAGATGAACACCCGCCTCCAGGTCGAACACCCCGTCACGGAAGCGGTGTACGGGCTCGACCTCGTCGCCCTGCAGCTCCGGGTCGCGGAGGGCGCACCGCTGCCCGCCGCCACACCTCCCGATCCGCACGGGCACGCCGTCGAGGCCCGCCTGTACGCCGAGGACCCCGCCGCCGGCTGGCAGCCGCAGACCGGGACCCTGCACACCCTGGAGGTGCCGGACGAGCCCGGACTGCGCCTCGACACGGGATACACCGGCGGCGACACCGTCGGGGTGCACTACGACCCGATGCTCGCCAAGGTCATCGCGCACGCGCCCACCCGTGCCGAAGCCGTACGCCTCCTCGCCCGCGCGCTCGAACGCGCCCGCATCCACGGACCGGTCACCAACCGGGACCTGCTCGTACGGTCCCTGCGCCACCCGGACTTCACCGGCGCCCGGCCGGACACCGGCTTCTACGACCGGCACCTCGCCGCCCTCACCCCCGGGCCCGACGCCGGGGAGCAGCGCCTCGCCGCGACCGCCGCCGCCCTCGCCCGGGCCGTCGACCGGCCCGCCTCGGGCCCCGCCCGCTTCGGTGCCTGGCGCAACCTCGCCTCGCAGCCCCAGGCCAGGTGCTACCGCGGCGAACCCGACGGCAGCGAGCACGAGATCACCTACCGGGCCGGGCGTGGCGGACTCCGGCCGGAATCCGGCGAACGCGTCGTCTCCGCCGAACCCGACCGCGTCCGTCTCGAAGCCGGCGGCGTCACCCGGCACTTCGCCGTCGCCGAACACGACGGGCGCGTGTACGTGGACGGCGACCGCGGCTCGTACACCTTCACCGCCCTGCCCCGCTTCACCGACCCCACCGAACGCACCGAACCCGGCTCCCTGCTCGCGCCCATGCCCGGCACCGTCGTCCGCCTCGCGGACGGGCTCGCACCGGGCGTGGCCGTCGAGGCCGGACAGCCGCTGATCTGGCTGGAGGCGATGAAGATGGAGCACCGCATCCTCGCCCCGGCCTCCGGCACCCTCACCGTGCTCCACGCCGTCCCCGGCCACCAGGTCGAGGTCGGCGCCCTGCTCGCCGTCGTCACCGAACCCGCTGTCACGGGACCCGCTGTCACGGGACCCGCAGTCATGGGACCCGCAGATTCGGGACCCGCAGATTCGGGACCAGCCGCACCGGATTCCGCCGCACCGGAGGAGAACGCATGAGCACCGTCCTCGAAAACGAAGAGCACAAGGCGCTGCGCGCCGCCGTCGCCGCACTCGGCACGCGTTACGGGCGCGACTACATGACCTCCGTGATCCGTGAGGGCTCCCACCCCCACGAGCTGTGGAGCGACGCCGCCAAACTCGGCTACCTCGGCGTCAACCTCCCCGAGGAGTACGGCGGCGGAGGCGGCGGCATGGCCGAACTCTCCATAGTCCTGGAGGAGCTCGGCGCCGCCGGATCGCCCCTGCTGATGATGGTCGTCTCGCCCGCCATCTGCGGCACCGTCATCGCCCGCTTCGGCACCGGGAGCCAGAAGCAGCAGTGGCTGCCCGGCCTCGCCGACGGCAGCCTCACGATGGCCTTCGGCATCACCGAACCCGACGCCGGGTCCAACTCCCACCGCATCACCACCACCGCCCGTCGCGAGAGCGGGGGAGACTGGGTCCTCACCGGCCGCAAGGTCTTCGTCTCCGGCGTCGACATCGCGGACGCCACCCTCATCGTCGGGCGCACCGAGGACGCCCGGTCGGGCACGCTCAAGCCCTGCCTCTTCATCGTCCCGCGCGAAACCCCCGGCTTCGGACGCTCGCAGATCGACATGGAACTCCACGCGCCGGAGAAGCAGTTCGAGCTGACCCTCGACGACGTACGGCTGCCCGCCGACGCGCTGGTCGGCGATGAGGACGCCGGACTGCTCCAGCTGTTCGCCGGGCTCAACCCCGAGCGGATCATGACGGCCGCGTTCGGCATCGGGATGGGGCGGTACGCGCTCGGCAAAGCCGTCGAGTACGCGCGCACCCGCCAGGTGTGGAAGGCGCCCATCGGCGCCCACCAGGCCATAGCCCACCCGCTCGCCATCGCCCACATCGAGCTGGAACTGGCCCGCCTCATGATGCAGAAAGCGGCCAGGCTGTACGACGAGGGCGACGACATCGGCGCCGGCGAGGCCGCCAACATGGCCAAGTACGCGGCCGGCGAAGCGTGTGTGAAGGCCGTCGACCAGGCCGTCCACACCCTCGGCGGCAACGGCCTCACCCGCGAGTACGGCCTCGCCTCCCTGATCACGGCGGCACGTGTGGCCCGCATCGCGCCCGTCAGCCGCGAGATGATCCTGAACTACGTCTCCCACCAGTCGCTGGGACTGCCGAAGTCGTACTGAGGACGTTTCGGTCCAGGGTCTCCCCATTCCGCACGGCAGGGGCGATTCTGGCTCTTCACACCCGCGCGGCGCCCTCCGCTCCTCGGAGCGGGGCGCCGTGCCCGCCGCACCGCGACGACAGGGGACCGCCATGGTGTTCCGCAGCGAGTACGCAGATGTTCCGGCCCTCGACACACCCATCCACGAAGCGGTCCTGGGCGAGGCCGCCGCTTTCGGCGACACCGTCGCCCTGATCGACGGTACGAACGGCCTCTCCGTCACCTACGGCCAGCTCGACACGTTCCACCGCCGCATCGCCGCCCACCTCGCCGGAGCGGGACTCCGCAAGGGCGACGTCCTCGCCCTGCACAGCCCCAACACGATCGCCTACCCCCCGGTGTTCTACGGGGCGACGCGCGCCGGGGCCTCCGTCACCACCGTGCACCCGCTGGCCACGGCCGAGGAGTTCGCCAAGCAGCTGAAGGACTCCGCAGCCCGGTGGATCGTCACCGTGTCCATGTTCCTCGACGTGGCCCGCCGGGCGGCCGAACTCGCGGGCGGCATCCAGGAGATCTTCGTCTGCGACCAGGCCGAGGGACACACCTCCGTACTGGACATGCTGGGCTCCACCGCCCCGGAACCCGAGATCGCGTTCGACCCCGCCGAGGACATCGCGGCCCTCCCGTACTCCTCCGGGACCACCGGCACCCCCAAGGGCGTCATGCTCACCCACCGCTCCATCGGCACCAACCTGGAGCAGTTGCGCCCCTTCATCCCCATGGGCCCCGGCGACAGCATCCTGGCCGTCCTCCCGTTCTTCCATATCTACGGTCTGACCGCCCTGATGAACGCCCCGCTGCGCTGCGGGGCCACGGTCGTCGTCCTGCCCCGCTTCGACCTCGACCAGTTCCTCGGCGCCATCCAGGAGCACCGCATCAGCGGGCTGTACGTGGCGCCGCCCATCGTCCTTGCACTCGCCAAGCACCCGGCCGTCGGCAACTACGACCTGTCCTCGCTGCGGTACATCGTCAGCGCCGCCGCCCCCCTGGACGCCGAACTCGCCGCCGCGTGCTCGGCCCGACTCGGCCTGCCGCCCGTACGCCAGGCCTACGGAATGACGGAACTCTCGCCCGGCACCCACGTCGTGCCGCTGGACGCCGAGAACCCGCCGCCCGGCGCCGTCGGGAAGCTGCTGCCCAATACCGAGATGCGGATCGTGTCGATCGAGGACCCCGGCAAGGACGTCGGTACCGGCACCGACGGCGAGATCCTCATCCGCGGCCCCCAGGTGATGAAGGGCTACCTCGGACGCCCTGAAGCCACCGCCGAGATGATCGACGCGGACGGCTGGGTCCACACCGGGGACATCGGCCGTGTCGACGCGGACGGCTGGCTGCACGTCGTCGACCGGGTGAAGGAACTGATCAAGTACAAGGGCTACCAGGTCGCGCCCGCCGACCTGGAAGCCCTGCTCCTGACCCACGAGTCCGTCGCGGACGCCGCCGTCATCGGGGTGTACGACGCCGAGGGCAACGAGGTCCCCAAGGCCTACGTCGTACGCCAGCCGGCCGCCCCGGACCTCACCGCCGACGACGTCATGGCGTACGTCGCCGGGCACGTCGCCCCGTACAAGAAGGTCCGGCGGGTGGAATTCATCGAGGCCGTACCCCGCGCGGCCTCCGGCAAGATCCTCCGACGGGAACTGCGCGACAGGGAGAAGCAGCGATGACCCTTGCGGAACGTGCCCACGAGCGGGGCATCACCACCCTCACGCTCGACTCCCCGGCCAACCGCAACGCCCTGAGCGCAGGGCTCGTGTCCGAACTGGCCGGGGCACTCGACGACTGCGCGGCGGACGACACCGTACGGGCGGTGATCCTCACCCACACCGGCAACACGTTCTGCGCGGGCGCCGACCTCACCGCACCGGCCGACCCGCACGCCTTCGTCGCCCTCATGCGGCGCATCGTCACCCTGCCCAAACCGGTCGTCGCCCGGGTCACCGGGCACGTCAGGGCCGGCGGGCTCGGGCTGCTCGGCGCCTGCGACATCTCCGTCGCGGGCCCCGACTCCTCCTTCGCGCTCACCGAATCCCGCCTCGGCCTCGCCCCGGCCGTCATCTCCCTGCCCCTGCTGCCCCGCCTGGACCCCCGCGCGGCATCCCGCTACTACCTGACCGGGGAACGCTTCGACGCGGCGGAAGCCGCGCGGATCGGTCTCGTGAGCCTCGCCGCCGAGGATGTGGACAAGGAGCTCGTACCGGTACTGGACGGACTGCGCAGGGCGTCCCCCCAGGGGCTGGCCGCCTCGAAGGAGCTGGCCACGGCTACTGTGCGGAGGAGTTTCGACCAGCACGCAGAAGACCTCATCGCCCGCTCGGCGGCCCTGTTCGCCTCCGCCGAGGCACGGGAGGGGATGACGGCCTTCCTCGAACGACGGGACCCCACATGGGTGTGGTAACGCCCCCGAACCCGAAATCCCCCAAGCAGGACAGGAGCCGGGCCACCCGCCAACGGCTCCTGGAAGCGGCGGTCGCCTGCCTCGCCGAACACGGCTGGGCAGGGTCCACCGTCTCCGTCGTCGCCGAACGCGCCGGGGTGTCGCGCGGCGCCGCCCAGCACCACTTCCCCACCCGCGAGGACCTGTTCACCGGCGCCGTCGAGTACGTCGCCGAGGAACGCTCGGCCGCCCTGCGCGCCCTGCCCGTCCAGGGCCGCCCGGCGGTGCTCGCCGCCGTCGTCGACCTCTACACGGGGCCGCTCTTCCGCGCCGCGCTGCAGCTCTGGGTCGCCGCGTCCAACGAGGAGCAGCTCCGCCCCCGTGTCACCGAACTCGAGGCCCGCGTCGGTCGCGAGACCCACCGCATCGCGGTCGAGCTCCTCGGAGCCGACGAGAGCCGCCCCGGAGTCCGCGAAACGGTCCAGGGCCTCCTCGACATGGCCCGCGGGCTGGGCCTCGCCAACCTCCTCACCGACGACACGGCCCGCCGCCGCAGGGTCGTGGACCAGTGGGCCGGCCTGCTGGACGAGGCGCTGGGGCGGTCACGCGCCGCCGGCGACCCGCGAGCCGAGGAAGTCCAGTAGCGACGCGTTGAACAGTCCGGGCTGCTCGGCCCCCGGCAGGTGGCCGGCCCCGTCGATGACGGTCAGCGTGGCGTGGGGGACGAGGCGGTGGATGTCCTCGGCGCTGCTGACCGGGGTGTAGACGTCGTCCGCGCCCACCACGATCAGGACCGGCACCTCGACGGCGCCGAGACTGTCGCGGTAGTCGGGGCGTTCGGCCCGCCCCCGGAGAGCGGCAGCGGCGCCCTCCGGGTCGGTGGCCCGCATCATGCCCAGGACGTGTGCGGCCACGTCAGGCAGGGCGGTGACGTTGTACGCGGCGAGCATCTTGTCGATCACTTCGGCCGCGTACCCGTCCATGCCCTCGGCCGACAGCCGGTCGGCCAGGCGGTTGCGGAACTCCTTGCCCTCCTCGGTCTCGGCGGGCGCGGACGTGTCGGACAGCACCAGGGCCAGCGTCCGTCGGGGGTGGCGGAGCTGGAACTCCATGGCGATCTGGCCGCCCATGGACACCCCGCCGATGACCGCACGTTCCACGCCCAGGTGGTCCAGGAGGGCGGCGATGTCGTCCGCGAAGCCCGAGAGGAAGACCTTGCCGGGGGTGACGCTGCTTTCGCCGTAACCGCGCAGATCCGGGGCGATCACCCGGTATCCGGCCGCCGTCAGCGCCTCGACGGACGGTGCCCACAGGGTGCGGTTGAACGGATGGCCGTGAACGAGGACGACCGGCAGGCCGTCCGACGGCCCCTCGTCATCGTAGTGCAATGTGGCGTCGTTCAGCGCTACGTGGCTCATACCGGCCACCTTAGCGTCGTGATCAGCGGTGGGTCCGTCGAGCAACTGTCATGGCGCGTGCGGCGGTTGAGGGGCCCTCCCGGTGCGGAGGGCCCCGACGGCGTGCCGGTGCCGGTCAGTTCCCCAGGTCCGCGAGCTGCTCGTACCCCGGGATCTCCCGCGGATTGCGCGTGCCGGGACCGACGTACGTCGCCGAGGGGCGCACCAGCCGGCCCGTCCGCTTCTGCTCCAGGATGTGCGCCGACCAGCCCGCCGTACGGGCGCAGCTGAACATCGACGTGAACATGTGCGCCGGGACCTCCGCGAAGTCCAGCACGATCGCCGCCCAGAACTCGACGTTCGTCGCCAGCACCCGGTCCGGGCGCCTGGCGTGCAGCTCCTCCAGGGCGGCCTTCTCCAGCGCCTCCGCCACCTCGAAGCGCGGCGCCGCCAGCTCCCGTGCCGTACGCCGCAGGACGCGGGCCCGCGGGTCCTCGGCGCGGTAGACGCGGTGTCCGAAGCCCATCAGCCGTTCGCCCTTGTCCAGGGCCTTCCTCACGTACGCCGTGGCGTCGCCGGTCCGCTCGATCTCCTCGATCATGCCGAGGACCCGGGACGGGGCACCACCGTGCAGCGGACCCGACATCGCGCCCACCGCACCCGACAGCGCGGCCGACACGTCCGCGCCGGTCGACGCGATGACACGGGCGGTGAACGTCGAGGCGTTCATGCCGTGCTCGGCCGCCGAGGTCCAGTAGGCGTCGACCGCCTTCACGTGCTTGGGGTCCGGCTCACCGCGCCAGCGGATCATGAACCGTTCCACCACGGACTGCGCCTTGTCGATCTCGCTCTGCGGAACCATCGGCAGCCCCTGGCCGCGCGCCGACTGGGCCACGTACGACAGGGCCATCACGGCGGCCCGCGCCAGGTCGTTGCGCGCGGTCTCCTCGTCGATGTCGAGCAGCGGCTTGAGCCCCCACACGGGCGCCAGCATGGCGAGCGCGGACTGCACGTCGACACGGATGTCGCCGGAGTGCACGGGGATCGGGAACGGTTCGGCGGGCGGCAGGCCGGGGTTGAACGCCCCGTCGACCAGCAGACCCCAGACGTTGCCGAACGACACATGGCCGACGAGGTCCTCGATGTCGACGCCGCGGTAGCGGAGCGAACCGCCTTCCTTGTCGGGCTCGGCGATCTCCGTCTCGAACGCGACGACTCCTTCAAGTCCGGGTACGAAGTCGGACATCGGGCGGCTCCCTCGGCTCGGCGGCTGTCTGCAGGCCACGGAGGCCCGCTCTCGATACTGGCGGGTACCCACGTTGCGGGGAAGGGTGACATCCGGCACAGCCTCCGGCCGGTCCGGTGGGCGGTCGCCCCCTCCCGGCCGGGCACACCCGCCCGCTGGTGCAGGATGGCCCCGTGCCCACAGCTGATGCCACTCCGTCTTCCGCTTCCGCCTCCTCTCGCGCCTCTGCCTCCGATTGCACCACCGATCCGGCCGCGATGCGCGAGCAGTACCGTTCCGAGGACTTCACCGAGAAGGACCTCGCCGCCGATCCGATGGACCAGTTCGCCCGGTGGTTCCGCCAGGTCGCCGGGGGCGGTGCACTCCACGAGCCGAACGCGATGGTGGTCTCCACGGCCACGCCCGAGGGGCGGCCGTCCTCCCGCACGGTGCTGCTGAAGCACTACGACGACCGCGGTTTCGTCTTCTTCACCCATTACGGCTCCCGCAAGGGCAGGGAGCTGACCGCGAACCACTACGTCTCGCTGCTCTTCCCCTGGCACCCACTCGCCCGCCAGGTCATCGTCACCGGCACCGCGGTCCGCGTCGGCCGCGAGGAGACGGTCGGCTACTTCCGCACCCGCCCGCACGGCTCCCAGCTCGGCGCCTGGGCGAGCGAGCAGTCCACGGTGATCGGCTCCCGTGAGGAGCTGGTGAGGCGCTACGAGGAGCTGGCCGCCCGCTACCCGGAGGGCGAGAAGGTCCCGGCACCCCCGCAGTGGGGCGGCTTCCGCGTCGTACCGGACACCATCGAGTTCTGGCAGGGGCGCGAGAACCGGCTGCACGACCGGCTGCGGTACGTACGCGAGGGCGAGGACTGGACCGTGGAGCGGCTCTGCCCGTAGGATCCGGGGCCCACCCGGGTCCGTACACGCAGAAACCCGCAGGCTCTGGTCCCTCCTTGCGGAGGAGCCGGCCGGACTTACCGGCGAGCCTGCGGGTCGGTGACTGCTTGGGTTTCGGCAGACAGCCTGCCGAGGTGCACTGTGTGCGACGACGGGCTGTCAGCCCGCAGCCACCTCACGAATCCGATAAGACTGCACTTTTCGGATCACCTCCTTTCGACGTGTGACCACAGCCTAGGAACCCCTCCCGGGAGACACAAGCCATTTATCGGGGATCGGATGGCCGCCGGATTTCGCGGAAGTGGCTGTGCGGTGGCTCACGTTCGAGTTCAATGGTCTGACGTGCGGCAATGCGGAACGCGTCCTGCGGGGGGTACGGAGTGAGTGCTTCCAGGAGCAGTGGAACCACCGACGCGCTCGGACCCGACGAGGACCCCGAGCCGGACCCCGGGCGTGAGCCCCGCACAGGTGCGATCCCCGGGTCCCAGCTGCTCGCTGCACTGCTCGACGGGATGGACGCCGCGCTCTGCGCGTTCGACGCGCACGGCACGGTCACCCACTGGAACCGTGAGGCCGAGCGCATCCTCGGCTGGTCCGCCGGGGAAGCCGTGGGACGGAGCGGATTCGCCGGATGGGCGGTGCGCAGCGCGGACGCGGGGGACGTGCAGGGGCGGCTGATGTCCGCCATGGACGCCCCCGGGCGGCAGGTGCACGAGTTCGCGCTGCTGCGCAAGGACGGCGGGCGGGTGCTCGTACGGACGCAGTCCTCCGGGGTGCGCGGCGACGGCGGGAAGCCGGCCGGGGTGTACTGCGCGTTCAGCGAGGTGCACGCGCAGATCGATCTGGAGCGGTCCATCGCGCTGAGCGAGGCGTTGTTCGAGGACGCGTCCTGGGGTGTCGTCCTCGTCGATGTCGATCTGCGGCCGACCGTCGTCAACTCCTACGCCGCGCGGGCGCTGGGAGGCGGACGTACGGCGCTGCTGGGACGTCCGCTGGGCGAGCTGGTCGTCCAGGGGGTGGAGGACCTGGAGGGCGCGCTGCAGCACGTGCTCGCCGAAGGGGCGCCGCCCGCGCCCGCGGAGCTGTGGGTGACGCTCAGGACGGCCGAGGGCGACCGGCGGCGCTGCTGGCGCAGCGGGTTCCTGCGCCTCGCGTCGCCCCTCGCCGAGGAACCGGTCCCGCTGGGGGTCGGCTGGCTGTTCCGGGACGTGACGGCGGCGAAGCTCGCGGAGCAGGAGGCGGACCGGGTGCGCTTCCGGTCGAACCAGCTGCACCGGGCGGCCCGCCAGGCGGCCGAGTGCGAGGACCCCATGGAGGCGGCGACCTCCTCGCTGGACTACGCCCTGGCCGGGTTCGCCGACCACGTGGTGGTCGATCTCCTGGCGGGGGAGCGGCTGGTGCGGGCCGCGGCGACGCCGGCCGACGCGCCGGGGCCGTGCCTGCCGGTGTCGGGCGGCTCGATCCCGGTGCGGTACGGGCCGGGGCACCCTGCCCTGCAGGCGGTGGAGCGTACGGGCTCGGTACGGGTCGGCGCGCGGGCCGGGGCGGGCGAGGAGTGGGCGGTGGAGCGGCAGTGGCCGCGTGACTCGGTGCACGCGCTGTGCGCGGTGCTGCGGAGCCGGGGGCGGACGCTCGGGGTGGTGACGTTCCTGCGCTCGGGTAGCCGCAGCGCGTTCGAACGCCCGGACGCGATGTACGCGGAGAGCGTGGCGGTCCGGGTCGCCTCGGCGGTGGACCTCGCCCACCTGACCGCCGGCCCGGACGGCGCGGGTCATGCCGGCCCGTCCGGCGTCTGAGCACGGAACCGTGCACCGCGGTCCGGGGTGCCGCTCCGTGCCGCTTGGCCCGAGGTGCCGCTCGGTGCGAGGTGCCGCTCAATCCGAGGTGCGCTCGGTGCGAGGCGCCCCTCAGTGCCGGTAGAAGATCCGGTCCCCGTACTCCCGCATCACGCGCCCGTTCCACTCGTGCCCGCCGTCCACGTTCCCCGACCGCAGAAGCGGCGGCTCGATCCCCCGGGCGACCAGCTCCTCCGCGGCGGTGGCCATCATCGCCTGCATCAGCGCACTGGTGACGACCGTCGACGCGGGCGCGAACGGCGCCTCGATCCCGTCCGTCGTCAGTTCCGCGTCGCCGATCGAGATCTTGCTGTCGAGCACGATGTCGCAGTGGTCCCGCAGGAATCCCCCCGAGGTGTGCCGCGACCGGGTGCCCGTCGCGTACGCGACCGAAGTGACGCCGATGACCGTCAGCCCGAGCGCCCGGGCGTTCTGCGCCATCTCCACGGGCAGGGCGTTGCGCCCGGACAGGGAGATGATCACGAGGAGGTCGCCTGACGTCGCGGGGCTGGAGTCGAGCACGGCACCCGCGAGACCGTCCACACGCTCCAGCGCGGAGCCGAGCGTGGCCGGCATGACGTCGACGCCGACGGTGCCGGGGACGGCCAGCAGGTTCATCAGGGCGAATCCGCCCGCCCGGTAGACGACGTCCTGCGCGGCGAGGGAGGAGTGCCCCGCTCCGAAGGCGAAGAGCCGACCGCCCGCTGCGACCGTGTCGGCGATCGCGGCACCGGCAGCCGCGATGGCGGCGGACTCCTCGTCGCGCACCCGCGCCAACAGGCCGATCGCTGCGTCGAAGAACTGACCGGCGAGCTTGTCGTCGCTCATCGAGGAGGCCTTTCCTACGGGTTGGGTGTCCGTGCCGCGGATCACGTTGCGGTCTGGACCAGTGGGCTGTCAATACCGCTCCGGTGCACCGGCTGTCGCCGCGGCGACACGGTTGTCGGTCCTATGCGTCAGAATTGGTGCAGGGCCATCGCACGACGACTTCAGGTCACAGCATCGAGGGGCACGTATGTCCGGACTGATCGATACGACGGAGATGTATCTCCGCACCATCCTCGAGCTCGAAGAGGAAGGCGTGGTCCCGATGCGCGCCCGGATCGCGGAGCGGCTGGACCAGAGCGGTCCGACGGTCAGCCAGACGGTGGCGCGCATGGAGCGGGACGGGCTCGTCCAGGTCGCGGGCGACCGCCACCTGGAACTGACCGACGAGGGGCGCCGACTCGCGACGCGCGTGATGCGCAAGCACCGGCTCGCCGAGTGCCTGCTCGTCGACGTGATCGGCCTGGAGTGGGAGCAGGTCCACGCCGAGGCCTGTCGCTGGGAGCACGTGATGAGCGAGGCCGTGGAGCGCCGGGTGCTGGAGCTGCTGCGGCACCCGACGGAGTCTCCGTACGGGAATCCGATCCCGGGCCTGGAGGAGCTGGGCGAGCAGGCGGAGGCCGATCCGTTCCTGGACGAGGGCATGGTGAGCCTGTCCGAGCTCGACCCGGGCACGGAGGGCAAGACCGTGGTGGTGCGCCGGATCGGTGAGCCGATCCAGACGGACGCCCAGCTGATGTACACGCTGCGACGGGCGGGCGTGCAACCCGGCTCGGTGGTCAGCGTGACGGAGTCGCCCGGCGGTGTGCTGGTCGGTTCCAGTGGTGAGGCGGCGGAGCTGGACTCCGAGGTCGCCTCGCACGTCTTCGTCGCCAAGCGCTAAAGGCCTGGCCAAGGCTTCGCCGGGGCCTCGTCGAGGCCTCGGCGGGCAGGGTCGCTGCGGCCTTGCGATTGCAGTCGCGGATGCAGATGCACGTGCAGAAGTGGACCACTAAAGCCCGCTTTCTGTTTTCCGTCCGGAATCGCAGCGCCCGGGCGAATCGCGTGCCAGGCTGTGGCCAGGCATATGACCTGAGGGTGTCGGCAGAGCCCCTGCCGCGCGGTCGGGGAGGGAGCAGGGAATGCGCCCGTCGTACTGGCATGTGCACCGGGAGGTGGCTGCCGCGCTCCCGGACGCCCTGACGGCCGGACGGCACGGGTGGCGTGCCCCGATGGCTCCGAGTGAGCGCGGACCGATCTGTTCCGGAACAGCGGAAGGCCCCGGCGCCCGAGGGCGCCGGGGCCGGTCCTCCCCTGCGCTGACCTGGAGCCCCGAGCTCTCAAGGTCAGTCCCCACGGACCCCCGTCCCCGAGCGGTCCGCTTCCCGCAGAGGGTCTCCCCGCAGCGGCAGGCGTCAATCCTGGAGGGCTGTCACTCGAACGTGGGGTGTTACGAGTCGGAACCCGATTTTCGAATAAAGGTTCGATAGTCTGGCGGAGGCGACCACACGGTGATCGAGGACCAGAAGGGGGTGCCAGAACCTATGGTGCGGCGCATTGATGTGACCGGAACCGACGGCGTACGCCTTGCCGCCTGGGATTTCGCCGATCCGCCCAAAGGGGGTGCGGAGGCCGAGCGCGCCCCCGGGATCTTATTGCTCCACGGCCTGATGGGACGCGCCACGCACTGGGCCTCCACAGCCCGCTGGCTCTCCGAGAGGCACCGGCCCGTCGGCCTCGACCAGCGCGGGCACGGCCGCAGTGAGAAGCCGGCCGAGGGCCCGTACACCCGTGACGCGTACGTCGCCGACGCCGAGGCGGCGATCGAACAGCTGGGTCTCGGGCCCGTCACCCTCATCGGACATTCCATGGGCGCCCTCACCGCGTGGCAGCTCGCGGCCAAGCGCCCCGATCTGGTCAAGGCCCTGATCATCTGCGACATGCGGGCCTCCGCACTCGGAGCCGCCTCGCAACGGGAATGGGAGGACTGGTTCGACGCGTGGCCGGTCCCCTTCGCGACCCTCGCCGACGTGCGGAAGTGGTTCGGCGAGGACGATCCCTGGGTGGAGCGGCCCAACCCGTCCCGCGGTGAGTTCTTCGCCGAGGTGATGGCCGAGCGGTCCGACGGCTGGCGCCCCGTCTTCTCCCGCCGCCAGATGCTCCGGTCCCGGGCGACCTGGGTCTACGACGCCCACTGGGAGGAGCTGGCGCAGGTCCAGTGCCCCGCCCTGGTGCTGCGCGGCCTGGACGGCGAGCTCGGCCGGGCCGAGGCCCAGGAAATGGTCCGCGTCCTGCCGCGCGGGCAGTACGCGGAGGTGGCCGATGCCGGCCACCTCGTCCACTACGACCAGCCGGAGGGCTGGCGCACGGCGGTGGAGCCGTTCCTGGAGCAGCTCGCCGAGGACTTCCGGGACGACAGGGAGCACGTCAGCCCCTGACGGCCGACCGCTCCGGCGGGCCCGGCCCCTCAGCCCTTGCTGACCGCGGTCAGGATCTCCGGGAGCCGGTCCGCCGCACGGGGCGCGGCCAGCCGTACCCCCAGCCACCCGATGAACGCGCCGTACACCGTGCCCACCGGCAGCACCAGCCACAGCCAGTCCCGCAGCCCGGCCGTGTGCAGCCAGATCGTCAGCCCGATCACGGGACCGCAGAGCAGACCGGCCGTCACCATCCCGCCGAGGATGGAGATCCAGGCCAGCCCTCCCTGGCCCGGCGCCACGTTCTTGAACGCACCGTCCTGCGGGATCGAGTACGGGAACAGCACCGAGGCCATGGCACCCGTCGCCAGCATCCCGCCCAGCAGGGCGAACGACAGCCCCAGCCCCGCCGGCAGCGTCGCCCAGTCCCCGAGCACCGCCGCGTTCACGACGGTCACCAGAGCCGTGTACGGCAGGGTGATCAGCAGCAGCGCCAGCGCCCGCGCCCGCAGTTCGAGGTAGGCGTCCCGGGTCGAGGAGATCGTCTGCGCCACCATCCAGAAGGCGGAGGTGTCCTGCCCGAACTGGTTGTACATCTGCATGCCGAGCATGCCCGCCGCGAACGACGCGAGGTACACCGAGCCGGTCCCCTGGACCGCGTTGAGCACCGGCACGATCAGGCCGATCGCCAATGCCGTCACCCAGGTCGCCTTCGTCTTCGGGTCCCGCGCGATGTACCGCAGACTCCGCTCCATCACCGTCCCCGTACGCCCCTCGGGAAGCAGTGCGAGGAGTCCGGAGCGGCCGGCTCCGGACCGCTTGGAGGCCGGCTCGGCGGCGGCGATCGTGGAACCGTCCGGTGAGGTCATCAGCTTCACCAGGCTCCGCTGCCACAGCCACCCCAGCGCACCCAGGGCGAGCACGGAGAGCAGCAGCTGCGCGACAGCCGTCCCGTACGCCCCCTCGGACGCGGACCCCACCGCGCCGAGTGCCGAGGCCGGCGGCAGCCAGCGCACCACGTCCGCGAGCGGTTCGAGCGAGGACAGCCCGCCGGCCCGGCCCAGGCGCTGCGCACCGAAGTTGACGAACTGGATGCCCACCCCGATCACCAGCCCGCTGAGCACCGCGAGATCGCGACCCTTGCGGGAGGTCAGCAACCGGATGTTCGCCGTGGCGACGGACCGGGCCAGCGCCACGCAGACCAACAGCATCAGCGGTACGGCGACGACCGCCGTCACCACGGCGGCGGCGCCCCGGGCCACGGCGATCACCGAGCCGAGGGCCAGGGCGAGCGTGAAGAGCGGCCCGATTCCGATCAGCGAGGCCATGAGCAGCGCCCCGATCAGCGGGCGGGGCCGCAGCGGAAGCATGACCAGCCGGCTCGGGTCGAGGGTCTCGTCACCGCTCGGGAAGAACAGCGGCATCACCGCCCAGCCGAGCGCCACCACCGCGGTCATCAGCACCACGAGGGTCGTCGCCTGGGCGTGGCCGCGCAGCGCGACCAGTCCGATCACCTGGCCCACGGCGAGCAGCACGGTGACGACGAGGGACGCGACAAAGGCGGCCCGCCGCCCGGACGACTGGCGCAGGCCGTTGCGCAGCAGCGTCAGCTTGAGCCGCACGAAGACGGGTACGAGGCCGTGGCCCCCGACGGCCGGGACGGTGGACCCAACGGGTGCGTCGAGCACGGTCATCGGGTACCGCCCAGCCAGTCCAGGGACTCCCCGGTGTCCCGGCTGCCCGCGCCGACCAGTTCGAGGAACGCGTCCTGCAGCGAGGGCGCGTCGCCGCGCACCTCGGCCAGCGTGCCGTGGGCCCGGATCCGGCCCGCAGCCATGACGGCCACCCAGTCGCAGAGCGACTCGACGAGCTCCATCACATGGCTGGAGAAGACGACGGTCGCGCCGGAGCGCGTGTAGCGCTCCAGCACCCCGCGGATGGTCTGCGCCGACACCGGGTCGACGCCCTCGAACGGCTCGTCGAGGAAGAGGACTTCGGGGTTGTGCAGCAGCGCGGCCGCCAGCCCGATCTTCTTGCGCATCCCGGTCGAGTAGTCCACGACCAGCTTGTGCTGGGCGCCCGCCAGATCGAGCACGTCGAGCAGCTGGGTGGCCCGCTTGTCGACCTCGACGCCCGGCAGGCCGCGCAACCGCCCGGTGTACGCGAGGAGTTCGCGCCCCGAGAGCCGCTCGAAGAGCCGCAGCCCCTCCGGGAGCACCCCGATCCTGGCCTTCACCGCGACCGGGTCCCGCCAGACGTCGTGCCCGCCGACCTCGATCCTCCCCATGTCCGGCCTGAGCAGCCCGGTCACCATCGAGAGCGTCGTGGTCTTGCCTGCGCCGTTGGGGCCCACCAGGCCGACGAACTTGCCTGCGGGCAGCTCCAGATCGATCCCGGCGACCGCGATCTGTTCGCCGAACCGCTTCCACAGCCCCTGCACCCGCACAGCGGGCGCACTCACCAACGCGTCAGAGATGTCCACGTTGTCCGTTACGGTTCCGCTGTCCGCGTCCGCCTGCTCCGGCATGGCACTGCCTTTCGGTATCCCCGCTCGTGGGGACACCCTACGAAAGGCGCGTCCGGGCGTCGGCGGCCTCCCGTGCACAGGCGTAGGCGAGGGGGCTGATGAGCTCCGACGCGTCGGGCAGCCACCGGTTGGTGTGGGTCGGGCGGCGGGCCCACTGCACGGCACCGCGCCCGCCGACACGGGTCGGCGGCCCGGCCACGTAATGGCCCTCGCCCCGGCCCACGAGGTCGATCGCCGCGGCGTCCCAGCCCAGGTGACCCACGAGATCGGGCGCCTTGGCGGCGGCGCCGGGCAGCACGAAGAACAGCATGCGCCGGTCGGGGGTACAGGTCACCGGGCCGAGCGTGACGTCCATCCGCTCCATCCGGGCCAGGGCCAGGAAACCGGCGGACTCCGGGACGTCGAGTGCGTCGAAGGCGCGCCCCGTCGGCAGGAGCACCGAGGACTTCGGGTGCTCGGACCACATCCGGCGTGCGGCCGCGGCGCTGCCGGTGGCCTGCCCGGCCCAGTCGGGCCGGGTGGGATGGGCTCCGGGGGAGGGGCAGGCGGCGTCGCCGCACGAGCAGCGTTCCATTCCCTCCACCGCTTCGAGCCAGGTGCCGGGAAACACGTCCCAATGCCGCTCCTCCGCATACCGTGCTGCGGCGTCGAGCAGCTGTTCACCTCGCTGTTGGGGCACCTGTGCGGCTTCCGTCACTCCGATGGGCTCTTCCACGAAGAACACAACTACCGCCGCCACCTGGGGTTACGGGCGTGGCGCGGTGGGACACGGCAGATCGATCCTGCATATGGGGCGCACGGAGGCATGGACGGGGGCGCGCGTGAGGCAGTGCACCGATGTGCGGGTAACCACTGCAGGACTGTGGCAACTCGCAACTGCTCATACCCAATGCAGATGAATATGCGCATTTCTTGTGTATGTGCCGGGCAGTGATCCCTTCATTGATCACTGCGGTCTCAGGGGGAAAAATGGCAGCCAGGCCTCTCGTCGCCCGTCAGCCGAACGAACGGCTCCAGACGCTCATCCAGGAAGCCGCCTGTTCCAACGCGGGCCTCGCACGCCGCGTCAACATGGTCGGGACGGAGCGCGGACTCGACCTCCGCTACGACAAGACCTCCGTGGCCCGGTGGCTGCGCGGGCAGCAACCGCGTGGCAGGGCTCCGGGAATCATCGCCGAGGCGCTCGGCCGCAAGCTGGGCCGTACGGTCACGATCGACGAGATCGGCATGGCCAACGGCAAGAACCTGGCCTCCGGTGTCGGCCTGCAGTTCGCGCCCACCGTGCTCGGTGCGATCGAGCAGGTCTGCGAGCTGTGGCGCAGCGACGTGGGGCGCCGCGACATGCTGTCCGGGTCGGCCGTGGCCGCCTCTGCGCTGGTCGAGCCCAGCCGCGACTGGCTGATCACGGGCGCCGACCCCCAGGTGGCGCGGACGGCGGGGGCCCGGGTGGGCATGCCGGACGTGGCGGCGGTCCGGGCGATGACGGCCGCGCTCGTCGACCTGGACCACCGCTTCGGCAGCGGACATGTGCGGCCCGTCCTCGTGCACTACCTCAACAGCGTGGTGTCGGGGCTCCTTTCGGGGGCGTACCGCGAGTCCGTCGGCCGGGAGCTGTTCGGGGCGGCCGCCCGGCTCACCGAACTCGCCGGGTACATGGCGGTCGACACCGGCCAGCCGGGGCTTGCCCAGCGGTACTACATCCAGGCGCTGCGCCTCGCCCAGGCCGCGGGCGACCGGGCGTACGGCGGCTATGTGCTGGCCGCGTCGATGAGTCATCTCGCGGCCCAGCTCGGCAATCCGCGCGAGATCGCGCAGCTGGCACGGGCGGCGCAGGAGGGGGCGCGGGGCCGGGTGACGCCGCGCGCGGAGGCGATGTTCCACGCGGCGGAGGCCCGGGGGCACGCGCTGATGGGGGACGCCCGTACCTGCCAGGTGGTGGCGGGGCGGGCGTTGACGGCGCTGGAGCAGGCGGACCCCGGCACCGGCGACGACCCGTCCTGGATCGTCCACTTCGACGCCGCCTACCTCGCCGACGAGTTGGCGCACTGCCACCGCGACCTCGGGCAGGCGGAGCCGGCCGCCCGCAGGGCGAAGGAGGCTCTCGCGGCCCTCCCCGCGTCCCGTACCCGCCGCCGGGGGATCGGGCTGGTGCTGCTGGCCACCGCGCAGGTGCAGCAGCGGGAGGTGGAGCAGGCGTGCCACACGGGGTTGCGGGCGATGGAGCTGCTGGGCACCGTGCGCTCCAGCCGGGGTGCTGAATATCTCGATGACCTCAAGCAGCGGCTTCTGCCGTACGGGGAGACGCCCGCGGTCCGGGAGTTCGGCGCCCGGATGGAGCTTCAGGCCGCCTGAGCTGCCGATTCTTCGAGTCGGCCATGAACAGCGCCGGAGGCGGGCTGCGTGTTACCGGCTGTGTGAAGGGGTGGTGAGCGCTCCTGGGCGCTTGGCACGGGGTGGCAGCCACCCGATAGCGTGAGCCGACGATTCCATAGGTTCACACGTAGGAGTCCCGGTGACGCAGAGCGGACAGGGTGACGAACGGCAGCTCCCTGCTGTACGGCCCGCGCACGAAGGTGTCGTGCTGCCCGCAGAGGGCGGTGCCCCCTGGACCGCGGGAGGGCCCGCAGGAGGCCCGGCGGCCGACCGGGTCGCCCCCGCGGGCGGGCAGCCGTGGGGCCAGCCCTGGGGGCCGCAGGACGCGCACCAGGACGGCCAGGTCCCGGGGCAGCTCCCGCCGGAGCAGCACCAGCCGGGCGCGTACGCACCGCAGCACGGGCAGTACCAGGCCCAGCAGCAGCCGTACGCCGCCCCGCAGGACCCGTACGCGCACCGGCAGGACCCGTACCGGCAGGACCCGTACCAGCAGGACCCGTACCAGCAGCCGTACGCCCAGCCCCTGCCGCCGGAGGCCGTACCCGGAATGGGAGCGGGCGGGGACGCGGACGCCACGCAGTACATCGCGCCCGTCCCCGGGGGACCCGGTCCCGGCGGTCTGCCGCCCGAGCGTCCCGCCGAGTCCACCCAGTACCTGGGACAGACGTCCCAGCCCGCCCAGGCGGGCGACGCGGACGCGACCCAGTACATACCGCCGGTTCCCGGCGGAGCGCCGTACGGCATACGGCCCGGGGTTCCGGGCGACCGGCAGCCGCCCGCGGAGTTCGACAGCCTGTTCCGCAGCGAGGAGCCCGCGGGCGCCACGCAGCAGATGCCCCGCTTCGACGCCGGGCAGCAGCCGCGTCACCAGCAGCCCGGCCGGCCCTACCAGGGCGC
Organism: Streptomyces sp. NBC_00887; assembly: GCF_045207585.1. Lineage (NCBI taxonomy): Bacteria > Bacillati > Actinomycetota > Actinomycetes > Kitasatosporales > Streptomycetaceae > Streptomyces > Streptomyces sp. NBC_00887. The sequence goes on along the minus strand of NZ_CP108788.1, from coordinate 5,308,784 downwards.
GCACGGGCAGCCGCAGCCGCCGCAGGCCCAGCAGGCCTTCCAGCCGGGCGTGCAGGGCCCGCCGGAGCCGCCGGAGCCGCCGGAGCACCAGGGGCGCGGAGGGCAGGGCGGGCGGTCCTCGCACATCAAGCTGATCGCCGCAGTCGTCGTCGGCTGTGCCGTCATCGGGCTCGGTGCGGGTGCGCTGATGAGCGGCGGCGACGAGGGCGGCAAGGACGACAAACAGCCGTTGGCCGCGCAGAGTTCACCCGCCGCCGGGGACCCGACCGCGAAGGCGGCCGACCCGGCGGAGCCGCAGGCCCAGGCGCTGGACAAGCTGCTCGCCGACAGCAACAACAGCCGTGCGGCGGTGATCGGCGCGGTGGAGAAGATCAAGAGCTGCCGGGCACTGGACCAGGCGGCCGCCGATCTCAGGGGCGCCGCGGCGCAGCGCCGCGATCTGGTGACCCGGCTCGAGGGGCTCTCCGTCGACCAGCTGCCGGGCAACGCGGAGCTGAAGTCCTCGCTGACGAAGGCCTGGCAGGCGTCCGCGGAGGCCGATGACCACTACGCCGCGTGGGCCGGCCAGGCGAAGAACAAGAAGGTCTGCAAGGGCGGCAAGGCCAGGCCCACCGATGAGACGGCCAAGGCCAACGCGTCCAGCGGTGAGGCCACCCTCGCGAAGCGCGAGGCCTCCGGGCTGTGGAACTCCATCGCCCGGAAGTACGGCCTGACCGAGCGCGCGCCCACCCAGCTCTGACGGGCGGTACCTCTGCCCTCGGCTCCTCGGCCGGGGGCCCGCAGGCCGTGTGTCAGAACCTCCGGCGCGCATCCATCAGGGTCTCCGTGACGTCCACGAAGCCCTTCTTCTGCGCGACCAGGCGCCCCTCACGTACCACCTGGAACGTCACCTGCCTGTTGACGATGCGCGGATACCCGGGCGAGCCGATCGTGTCCGCCCAGCGCCAGCGCAGGACCGGTGTCAGACCGCCGGTGTCCACTTCGGCGCCCCGGTTGAGGGCGACCGCGAGGCTGCTCGCCGTGATCTCCGGCCGGTCCATCGCCTCGATGACCTTCCTGAGCGCGGTGTACGCGATCCACGTCGTCTGCACACCGGTGTCCTCGGGGTCGATCCGGTTGTCGCCGAAGGCGTACTTCTCGATCACTCCCCGCATCTCGTCCCAGCGGCCGTCGCCCGAGTCCGGGTACCAGCCGGTGACGTACGCGCCCTCGAAGGGGCTGTTCCGGCCGCCCGTACGGTCGATGAGCGGCTGCCCGATGCTGCCGAGCACGGAGGAGATGCGGACCTCGCTGTCCTCCGGCTCGAGGCGGCGGAACGAGTCGAAGAACGTCTCCGTGCGCTCGCCCAGCACCGCGGTCACACAGCCGTCGCCCGCCTGCTGGAGGGCCTTGGACGCCTGCGAGTCGTACGAGGTGGCCCCCTCGGGAGCCCTGATGTCGTAGGACGCGGCCCGGTCGGCCCTGGTGAGGCTCGAGTCGACGAGCGAGGGCATGCCGTCACCGACCAGCGAGTCGGGCCGTACGAGCGACACCTTGTCGCACGTGGCCGCCAACTGCTGCCCGTTGCCCGCGAGCAGGGCCGACTGGCCGCCGTTGACCGGGTAGGAGAGATAGCTGACGAACTCGTCGGCCGAGGCACCGTAACCGCCGATGTACGGGATCCCGGCGGCCTCCAGGGGAGCCAGGAAGGACCGGCCGTACCTGCTGTACGAGCCGACGACCGCGGCCGCGTTCTCGTCGACCGCTCGGCGGGCGCACTTCGCCGCGCCTCGCGAGGTGTCTTCCTCGTTGCAGGTGATCACCCGCAGCTCGTGCCCGTCTATGCCGCCCTGCTCGTTGATCCAGCGGCCGTAGGTCCTCGCCATGGCCGGCATGCCCGCCATGTTCACCGAGTCGGCCCCGGTCGCGTCGGGCGCCCAGGTCATGACGGTGACGGGATCCCTGGAGCCCCCCGAGACTCCAGGGATCACACCGCAGCCGGATATCAGCAGCGCCCCTGCCGCCGCCGTACAGGTGAGGGTTTTGTAGGGGCGGGGGGAGGTGAGGCGTCGCCATCCGGTCATGGGCATGAACTTTTCCGCGCCCGGGGTAACGCCGCAGTGTGCTCCGTTCAACGCTCGGTGACGTAACGGTGAATTGCAGGGGGCGGTGTGCACACAACCGAAGGGAACGTACGATCGACAACCGTGCAGCAAGGTTCGGAGAACACTTCCCGTCGCGGCCGTCGCTCCTCCACCATGGGCGACATGCCGCTCAACGACATGCCGTGGTGGCGCTGGCGCAGCAATGTGCGCTCGGCGCTGCACATGCTTTCCGACCCCGTCTTCCACCACGAGTGCTGGCTGGCCGGCCGGGAGGGGTACGGCGACGTCACCGACGCCGTGTACCGCCTGGTCGAGGACACCTGGCTGGACAACTGGTCCGCCGAGAAGTACATCGGGACGATCTTCCGCGACTCGGCCGAGGCCGCCCTCGTGGACGTCGCAGCGCTACGGGTGCTGCGCATCATGCACCAGGTCGGCGCGGACGCTCCCGTCTCCGTCTACCTGGAGCACCAGGGCTGGCCCGACGCCGTCGCGGCCGCTCGCGAAGCCCATGTGATGCTCGCCACGAACGACGCCGAGGACCCGGACATTCCGCCGCGTTCCCTGGACGTGCTCCGCATCATGACCAGAGCGGCCTGACCCGCGAATGGTGTGGCACCCTACGGGAATGACCGCGCCGCAGCCTGCCGAACCCGTCCCCGCCGCTGCCTCGGACGCCTTTGCCGAGCAGTACGTCCTCACGCTCTCGTGCCCCGACAAACAGGGCATCGTGCACGCCGTGTCGAGCTATCTCTTCATGACCGGCTGCAACATCGAGGACAGCCAGCAGTTCGGTGACCACGACACCGGTCTCTTCTTCATGCGGGTCCACTTCTCCGCGGACGTCACGGTGAACGTGGACAAGCTGCGGGCCAGCTTCGCCGCTATCGGCGACTCGTTCCGGATGGACTGGCAGATACACCGCTCCTCCGACCGCATGCGGGTCGTGCTGATGGTCAGCAAGTTCGGGCACTGCCTCAACGACCTGCTCTTCCGGTCCGGTATCGGGGCGCTTCCCGTCGAGATCGTGGCCGTCGTCTCCAACCACACGGACTTCGCCGAGCTCGTCGCCTCGTACGGCATCCCGTTCCGGCACATCCCCGTGTCCAGGGAGAACAAGGCGGACGCCGAGGCGCAGCTCCTCGAGCTCGTACGCGGTGAGAACGTCGAGCTGGTCGTCCTGGCCCGCTACATGCAGGTGCTCTCCGACGACCTCTGCAAGCAGCTGAGCGGCCGGATCATCAACATCCACCACTCCTTCCTGCCGAGCTTCAAGGGCGCGAAGCCGTACCACCAGGCCCATGCGCGCGGTGTGAAGCTGATCGGTGCGACGGCTCACTACGTGACGGCCGACCTCGACGAGGGGCCGATCATCGAGCAGGAGGTGGAGCGCGTGGGGCACGGTGTCACGCCGGACGAGCTCGTCGCCGTCGGGCGCGATGTGGAGTGCCAGGCGCTGGCACGCGCGGTCAAGTGGCACGCCGAACGGCGCATCCTGCTCAACGGCCGCCGTACGGTGGTCTTCGCTTAGGGCCTCTCGTCTGGATCATGCCCCGGTTTCACAGCCGGCTGAGGGACGCCGCAGCGAACAGGACGTCGCGGATCGCCTCGCGGTCGCCCTCCTGTCCTGCCGCTGCCTCCACCGGCGGGACATGTCCGGCGACCAGCCGGCAGAACTCCACGCCGTCGAGCGCGACCTGCGCGACCGTGTGGTCGGGGGAGCCGACGGCGGCAGGGGAGTCCAGCGCGATGTACCAGTTGCCACCGCCCCGGCCCTCGACCTCCAGGTGGAGGGACCGGCCCGGCGATCCTGCCGTGACCAGCTGCCGGGCGGGCGCGGCCAGCCCGGCGCGGCGGCGGCCCGCGAGGGTGGCGGGCAGCAGCCGGGCCGCCAGGTCGATCATCCGGTGGAGATGGGCGGCGGCGGGCGGCTCGTACGGGTAGTCCACCGCGTCCGCGATGTCGCCACCGTGTACCCAGCACTCGAAGGCCCGCTCCAGGAGCGAGTCCTGCAGCGGAAGGGCGAAGTCCCCGTACGGAACGGACTGCTCCGCGACACCGCGGCCGGCGAAGGACACCGTACGGATGAGGGTGTGGCTCTGGTCGCGCCAGGGTTCCCGGACGGCCCGTGTGGGAGGCCTGAAAGCGGCTGACCAATATGTTTCTGTGCGCTCGGTCGGCGACAGGGGCTTCACACCGGTTCCGAGCGGGTCGTCGAGCCCGAGAGCCGTGGAGACCAGACCGTCCACGGCCATCAGATGGGCGATCACCCCGGCGACCGTCGTCTTGCGGTTGACCTGACGCTCACCCTCGAACCACTTCAGCCGGACCGGCGCATGCCACTCGGAGTCGCCGATGTCCCGGAGCAGGGCGTCGAGCCTGGCGGTCTCCGAGTCGTAGGGAGCGGCCCAGGCAGGGACCGCGATCTTCGCCGGGCGACGGCCCAGACAGCCCTCCAGGACCCTCGCCCGGAGCATCGGGTCCAGGTCCAGACTCACGTCGCTGTGCAGGAGCCCCACGGCGTCGCGCAGCCGCAGCGCCTCCTCCGCGCAGGGGGCGCACGCGGTGAGGTGGTCCTCGACCGCCGCGGTCTCCTCGGCCGAACAGGCGGCCAGGGCCCAGGCGCCGAGAAGGGACTTGAGCACCTTGTGGGAGAGGACCGGGGGAGCGGGCTCAGGGGTCATCGAGGTGAGGCCCTCGCTGTCGTCCGCGGCGGCCCGTGGTCCGGGTATGCGCCGCGCGCCCGGGTTCTCCCCGTCCCGGCCGTTCCCGCCGCCGTCCCCGGTCACAGCGCCCGCCCGTATCCGGGCGGCGAGAAGCCTTCCAGCGGGCGGGTGTTCGCGGTGGAGAGCAGCTGCAGCCCCAGGCGCAGCCGGCGCCGGGCCTCGTCCCCGGTGACACCGAGGTCGGCCGCGGTCTGGCGGTAGTCCCGGCGCTGGATGTACGCGAGCTCCAGCGCGGCGCGCAACGACGCGGGCATCGACGCGACGATGTAGTCGGCGCGGGCCGCGGCCGTGGCCCTGCGCACCCGCTGCTCCAGCTCGTCCGCGGACAGGGTGCCGTCCTCGCCGTCGGAACCGGTCCCGTCGTCGTCGACGTCGTGCGCCCTGCGCAGCCACTGCACGGAACGGTTGCGGGTCAGGCGCGTCACCCAGGACCTCATCGAGCCCTGTTTGGGGTCGTACGCGTCGGGGTTCTCCCAGACGTAGCCGAACACCTCGCGGGTCACCACGTCCGCGGCGTCCTCGTCGTCGAGCATCCGGTGGGCCTGGCTGTGGATGAGCGCCGCGAACCGGTCGTAGAGCTCGCCGAGAGCCGCCGCCTCGCCGCGCGCCAGCCGCTGTTGCATCCGGCGGTCCCAGCGGGGTGGTGCGTCCTTCGCCATCGAGCCCCCAGCCCTGTGCCCCTCGTCACGTCGAATGTAGTGGGCGCCGTCGGCCGCGCACGCACCTTTCCGCCAAGTACGTCCCTCGAGTGGCGCCGGATGATGGGGAATACGTCACGCGTTGCCGTTTCCCGGCAGGGTAAACGGACTTCAAGTGATCACTTCTGGATGAAACCCGCACCGGCCCCGTGAGCAGGCCGGTGTTTCACGGGCGTGGTACGGGGGCAGCCGCGAGGAGGAACGGAAACTTCCGCATCCTCGGGATCCCCAGGAACGAGAGGTCCAGTCGCGTGACGCTGAAGGTGGACGAGACCGAGCAGGGCGAGTGGACCGTGCTGCGGATCCGGGGCGAACTCGATCTGGTGACCTCACCCGTCGTACGCCAGTCCGTCCACGGGGCGGTGGCCGAGGGGCAGCACGACGTGGTCCTCGACCTCTCGGGCGTCCTCTTCTGCGACTCCAGCGGTGTCGGCGTGCTGATCGCCTCCCGCCGCCTGATGAAGTCCTGCGGCGGCCGGCTGCGGCTCATCCTCCCTGCCAGGGGCGCCGAGGACGGCTCGCACGTCAACAAGGTGCTCGGCGCTCTGGGGGTGCGCCGCCTCTTCGAGGTCTACCCCGACGCCGAGGCCGCCACGGACGAGGAATCCCGGCCCCTCACGGCGTGACCTTTCGAGTTAAGACCAGGTTGTAACACCGGCTGGGGGCTTTAGTGACACGTGACGCCGTTCGGCGTCGTACGCTCCCCGCATGGACAGCGCAGAGTACGAGCGCAAGATCGCGCACCGCTTCGCCGCCTTTGACCAGGACGGCAACGGCTACATCGATCGCGCCGATTTCAACGCCGCGGCATCCCGTCTGCTCACCGAATTCGGTACGACGGCACGTTGCGACAAGGGGCAGGCCCTCTATACGGGCGCCGAGGCCTTCTGGCAGGGCATGGCGGGCATCGCCGATGTGGACGGGGACCAGCGTGTCACCCGTGAGGAGTTCGTGGGCGGGGCCGTGAAGCGGCTGCGTGACAACCCCGAGCGCTTCGCGGAGATCGCCCGCCCGTTCCTGCGCGCGGCGATCGCCGTCGCCGACGGCGTGGAGTCCACCGGCTCGGCGTCCGCCCCCGTGGCGGCCGTGGAGCGGGCCCTGCGGGTCCTCGGTGCGGAGGACGCGGTCGCGGGCGTCGCGGCCCGGAGCCTGGACGCCGACGGGGACGGCCGGATCGCCGAATCGGACGCGGTCGCCGCGCTGTCGGCGTACTTCACCGTGATCGAGCCGGACGCGTAGGACCTCGCTCAACACGCCCAACGGCACAAGCAGTTCGCGCCGGTCCCGCCGCAACGACCGCGGGGGGCCGGCCGGGGGTCCCGGGCTGGTGGGGGGACGGAGCGGGAGTGTGCGGGCGGCGGGCGCGGTGTGACGCAGCGCAGCCGATACCGGGTTGTGTCCTGGTCCGACTCGTCACCGGGCGGAGTCGGCAACCCGGCTCGGGTACGCTCCGTTGGATGCGAGTGGTTTTGGAACCAAGGGATCCGGATGTGGCCTGTGCGGCTGCTCCGGGCCGGGGGCGGTGCCCTGCTCGTGACCCACGGAGATGTGCCGGGCCTGCCGGGGAGTCAGCTCCCGCGGCGCCGACGCGCTCCTGTTCGACTCTCCGCAGCGTGCGTCGCACAGTATGCACCACGCGTACTCCTTCGCGCTGGAATATGCCCGAAGCGCTTGTTGCGGTGACTGTACGTCAACCATGCTGTCTCGCAGGGGAGTCACGTTCCGTGACCCTGAGGAGGCGCGAGGCGATGTGTCCGCCGGTTCGGATGGTGTGAGCGGTGCAGGTGCTTCAGGTTCAGCTGGAGGTCGGGCCGGATCCCGCAGAGGTGGGGCGGGCCCGCAGATGGGCGCGGTCGCGGCTGGTCGGGTCCGGAATGGAGGACGACGAGCCGCTCGCCGAGACGCTCATCCTGCTGATCTCGGAGCTCGTCACGAACGCGGTGGTCCACACGGGCTGCCCGGCCGTGCTGCGGATGCTGTTCGGCTTCTCGGGATCGACCGGGACGGTGCGGGTCGAGGTGGCCGACACCAGCTGCTGTCCTCCTCAGCCGCGTCACGCCGAGGGCGAGGACACCAACGGCCGCGGTCTGGAGCTCGTCGACGGCCTGGCGGACCGATGGGGCTGGCTGCCGGAGGGCGCCGGGAAGCGGATCTGGTGCGAGGTCGACCGGGGCGGCCCCGTGATGATCCCGGTGATCCAGGAACAGTCGGGCGACCTCGCACGAGGGGCACGTCTCTGAGGACGGCGGCGTGTTCTAGCGCCCCTGCCCGGGGACCGTCGAGCGGAACGTCCGCCGGTACACCGTCGGTGACACCCCCAGCGCCGCCTGCACGTGCTGCCGCAGGGACGTGGCCGTACCGAACCCCGCGTCCCGTGCCACCTGGTCGACCGACAGGTCCGTGGACTCCAGCAACTGCCGCGCCCGCTCCACCCGCTGCTGGGTGAGCCACTGCCCCGGACTGATGCCGACCTCCTCACGGAAGCGGCGGGTGAACGTCCGTACGCTCATCGACTCCTGGTGTGCCAGGTCGCGGAGCAGGATCGGCTGCTCGAGCCGACCGAGCGCCCAGGCGCGCGCACCGGTCGTCGTCGCGAGCTGTGTCTCGGGGACGGGCCGCTGGATGTACTGGGCCTGGCCTCCGTCGCGGTGCGGGGGGACGACGGTGCGGCGGGCGACGTCGTTGGCGACGGCGCTGCCGTGGTCGCGGCGCACGATGTGCAGGCAGAGGTCGATGCCGGCGGCGACCCCGGCGGAGGTCAGGACGTCGCCGTCGTCGATGAACAGGACGTCCGGATCGACACGGACGTTCGGGAAGAGCCGCTGGAAGTGGTCGGCGGCCGACCAGTGCGTGGTGGCGGGGCGGCCGTCGAGGTATCCGGCGGCGGCCAGGACGTAGCCCCCCGTGCAGATGGAGACCATCCGCGTACCCGGCCTGATGTACGCGAACGCGGCGGCGAGCTCGTCGGTGAGCCTGCCCTCCGAGTACACCGGGCCGAGCTCGTACGAGGCGGGGACGACGACCGTGTCCGCGGTGGCCAGGGCCTCGGGGCCGTGCTCGACGACGATGCTGAAGTCCGCGTCGGTGGCGACCGGGCCGGGCGGGCGGACGGAACAGGTCACCACGTCGTACAGCATCTTGCCCCTGTTGAGGGGCTCGGAGCTCAGTGAACGGCCGAAGATCCGCTGGGGAATGCCCAGTTCGAAAGGGAGCAGCCCGTCGAGGGCGAGTACGACGACGCGGTGCGGCATACGGATTCCTCTCCCACGGGCTGGCTTGCTGCGACCTTAAGCTGATAGGTCTCCTCGACGTGAAGGAAAAGTCGGCGGGCCCCGCGTTCATTCCCTCGGTGGCCCGTCCCCGGGCGGTGGCGGCTGCGGCAGCTCTCCTGACGGTGGCCGCGGGGCTCGGTGTGCGGTCCGTGGCGGGCGGCGAGCTCGCCAAGTACGCGGGGGACGCGCTGTACACCGTGCTGGCCCACGCCCTCGTCCTGTTCCTCGTGCCCCGGGTGCGGCCGCTGACGGCCGCGGGGGCGGCCCTCGCGTTCAGCTGGGCGGTCGAAGCGGCGCAGCTGACGGGGGTGCCGGCGGAGCTGTCCGAACGGAGCACGGTGGCCCGGCTGGTGCTGGGCTCGACGTTCAACGCCCCGGACCTGTTCTGGTACCTGGCGGGAGCCGTCCTGGCGTGGGCCGTGCACACCACGTACCGGAACAGGTCCGGCGCCTGACCGTCGGAGAGGGTGGCCCGATCTCGGTGGCCCGATCCCTGCGAAGGGTGGCTGCCCAGCCACTCGTACGGGGGCCGCGGCCCCAGGATGCTGACTGCGTGACACAGACAACCGAAAGCGCCGCCAGGGACGACGACCGTCGGACCGCTCCCGCCGACGCGCGCCGCCGTTCCACCCGCCCGCGCGTCCACCGGGCATGGATCGTGGCCGCCGTCACCTTCGTGACGATCATCGGCGGGGCTGCCTTCAACTCCCTGCCCGGCCTCCTCATCGACCCCCTCCACACGGAGTTCGGCTGGTCGCGCGGGGAGATCGGACTCGCCGTCTCGATCGACATGGCGCTGTACGGGCTGACCGCGCCGTTCGCCGCAGCCCTCATGGACCGGTTCGGCATCCGCCGGGTCGTGGTGGCCGCGCTGAGCGCGGTGGCCGCCGGGGCGCTGGCGAGCGTCTGGATGACGGCGTCCTGGCAGCTGATGATCTACTGGGGCCTGCTCGTCGGCCTGGGCACCGGCTCGATGGCCATGGCCTTCTCGGCCACCGTCACCAACCGCTGGTTCGTCGCCCGCCGGGGCCTGGTCACCGGCATCCTCACGGCGGCCGGCGCCTCCGGCCAGCTGGTCTTCCTCCCGCTGTGCGCCTGGATCGTCGACGTGCACGGCTGGCGGCCGGCCTCGGTGACGGTCGCCCTCGCCGCGCTCGTCGTCGTCCCGTTCGTCTGGCTGCTGATGCGGGACCACCCGGCCGACGTCGGCCTCGCCCCGTACGGCGGTTCGTACGTGGAGAAGCCGGCTCCCGCGGTGGGTGCGGCGACCCGTACCGTGCGGGTCCTGCTCGACGCGGCCCGCACGGGGCCGTTCTGGCTGCTGGCCGGCTCGTTCGCGATCTGCGGTGCCTCCACCAACGGCCTGATCCGCACCCACTTCGTGCCCTCGGCCCACGACCACGGCATGGAGATCACCGCGGCGGCCTCGCTGCTGGCGGTCATCGGGATCTTCGACATCATCGGCACGATCTTCAGCGGCTGGCTCACGGACCGCTTCGACGCCCGCAGGCTGCTCGCCGTCTACTACGCGCTGCGGGGCATCTCGCTGCTGTTCCTGCCGATGCTGATGGCACCGGCCGTGCACCCGCCGATGATCTTCTTCATCGTCTTCTACGGTCTGGACTGGGTCGCGACGGTCCCGCCGACCCTTGCCCTGTGCCGCGAGCACTACGGCGAGGACAGCGCGATCGTCTTCGGCTGGGTCCTGGCCTCGCACCAGGTGGGCGCCGCGCTGGTGGCGTTCCTGGGCGGCGTCGCACGGGATGCGTTCGGTTCGTACGACGTGGTCTGGTTCGCGTCGGGGGCGCTGTGCGCGTCGGCGGCACTGATGGCGCTGGTGCTCCGGCGGAAGCCGGCCGACGGCGCGCCGAAGGGCGCGGCCGTCGGCTGAGGCGGGGGCCCGTGGCCGGGCCGGCTGCCCGGGTCAGCGCGTGCGGGCCAGTCGCCCGGCGATCTTCCGGGCGTCCAGGGCCATTTCGCGGAGGTTGCCGCTGATCGGATTGGTGAACCCGGTGAAGTAGAGGCCGGGTGCCTGCCGCGGGGTGCGGGCGCCGTGCGCCACGGGCCGGCCGCGGGCGTCCAGTACGCCGAGGTGGCCCACCAGGTCCTCCAGGGCCCGCCGGTACCCGGTCGCCGCGATCACCGCGTCCGGGGTGATCCGGGTTCCGTCGGCCAGCACCACCGTGTCCTCGTCGAAGGACTCGACGGCCGCCACGGGGACCACCCGGCCGCGCTTCACCGCGTCGATCAGGCCGACGTCCTGGACCGGGATCGCGCCCTCCTTGACCCGGGAGTACAGGCCCGTGTCCGGGCGGGGCAGACCCTGCCCGGAGAGGTCGGGGACGGAGATGCGGCACATCAGGCGCCCGGCGCGGTCGACCAGCCGGACCGGCAGCCTGCGGACCAGTACGGCGGTCGCCTGCGCGGGCCAGCCCGCCGTCGAGCGGCGCACGATGTGCGGCGTGGTGCGCACCGCGATCCGTACCCGGGAGGCGCCGCCCTCCACGAGGTCCACGGCGATCTCCGCCCCCGTGTTGCCGATGCCGGCGACGAGGACGTCCCGGCCCGCGTACGGGGCCGGGTTGCGGTACTCCGCGGCGTGCGTCAGTTCGCCGGTGAAGGTGTCCGTGCCGGGCCAGTCCGGTGTCCGCGGGGTGTGGTTGAAGCCGGTGGCCACGACGACGGCCCGTCCGGTCAGTACGCGGCCGCCGGTCGCGGTCAGCTGCCAGCCGGTTCCGTCGGCGGCCGGGTCGATCCGGTTCACCTCGACGCCGGTCACGACCTCCAGCTCGTGGTGCTCGGCGTACTTCTCCAGGTAGCGCACCATGTCCTCGCGCGAGACCCAGCGTCCGAACCGGCGCGGCATCGCCAGCCCCGGCAGGGCCGACCAGCGCCGGGTGGTGTGGAGGTGCAGCCGGTCGTAGTGGCGGCGCCAGGACGCCCCGACGCCGCCGGACTTCTCCAGCACCACGGCCCGCACGCCCTGTTCCCGCAGGGTCGCTGCGACGGCGAGGCCGCCCGGCCCGCCGCCGATCACGTAGACCGGCCGGTCGTCGGTGCGGTCGATGGAGGAGGGGAGGACGGGGCCACCGGCGGTGGATGTGCTGTCTGACATGTTCCGGAGCGTAATCCGGCGTTCATTTGATGGGTCTCGGTCAAGACCGGAATCGGTTGCGAATTGATCACGGATGCGTGGTTGCCGTGCGCTCAGGGGCCGATTCCGGCTGCGGCCGCACACAAGCGTTCACAGTGCGGGTGCGGTGACTACGGCCAGAGCAGTTCGCGGGTCCAGGTGCCGCCGGCCTCCCGGCGGTAGCGCAGCCGTACGTGCCGCCGCTGCGCGTCGCCCTGGAAGAACTCCGCCTCCTTGGGCTCGACCACGTAGCGCGTCCAGGTCTCCGCGTCCGCGTCCGGCTCGGCGCGGGCGCGTTCCCAGGCGGCCTCGGAGGCCTTGACGAGGTCCTCGTACGAGGCGAGCACCTCGCTCTGCGAACCGGTCAGCGCGGCAGCCAGCGCGCCGGTCGACCGGGCGTGCAGATCGGCCAGGCTCTCCGCGCGGCCCACGGGGGTGACCGTGCCGCGTACCCGGATCTGGCGCCCCTGTGCGGGCCAGTAGAAGTTGAGGGCCGCGTGCGGGCGTGCCGCGAGCTGGCGGCCCTTCTCGCTGGTGGAGTGGGTGGCGAAGTGCCAGCCGCGCTCGTCCGCGTCGTGCAGCATCAGCGTCCGCACGTCGGGCCGGCCCTCGGCGTCCACGGTCGCCAGCGTCAGGGTGTGCGGCTCCGCCTGCCCGGCGGCCACGGCCTCGGCGAACCAGGCGTGGAAGAGGGCGAGGGGGTCGGCGGGTGCGGTGGACGGGTCGAAGCGGGGGAGGGTGACGTCCCAGACGCGCTGGGCGTGGAGCAGGTCGAGGAAGGTCTTCTGTGCATCGCTCATGGGTCCATTCCACCGCCTCGCGGGGTCGTCCGCCCAGTGGGTGCGGGAACGCCGACGGCGGACCACGTGGGGAGTGGTCCGCCGTCGGTGAGACAGGACGTGGGGCGCCACGGAGTGACCACGGGTGCCCGGCGTGTGTGGGGGGTCCTGGCCGGCGCCTACCTGACCGGCTTCTTGCCGGTGATACCGAGATGTACCAACAGGGCGAGGTTCGGCCGGAGTTCGGCCTGCTTCACGCCCCAGGTGGTGAAGCCCTTCTGGTGCGAGGCGACCGCGGCCAGCATCACGACCATGGAGCCCGCCACCGCGGCGGGGCTGACGTCCTTGTCGACCTTGCCCTTGGACTGGAGCTCCTTGACCGAATCCGTCAGGGAGTTGGTGACCGAGTTCAGGATCTTCATGCGGATCTTGTTGAACCGTTTGTCGCCCTCGGCCGCGCCGAGGTCGACGACACGGAGGATCGCGTCGTTGCGCCGCCAGAAGTCGAGGAATCCCTCGACGAGTTCTTCGGACGTCTGCCAGCCGGCCTTGCCGATCCAGGAGCGGCCCGCGACCAGTTCGGTCAGGCCGGCGCCCTCCTTGGCCATTTCCTCGGCGACTTCGAGGACGGCACCCTCGACGTCGGGGAAATACTGGTAGAAGGTCGCGGGTGAAGTCCCAGCCTTGCGGGCCACGTCGATGACTTTGACGTCCCGGTACGGCGAGGAGCTGAGCATCTCGCTGAGGCAGTCGAGCAGCTTCTGCCGCGTCGCCTGACCGCGCCGACCAGCCACGCGGCCGTCGACGGTGCGTACTTGTCCTGTCATGCCGTCAGCTTACCGAGGGGTGATCGGAGCGCGATTTGACCGACTGCAAATGGGGAACGCCCCAGTGCGGACGGGGTGCACGGCGCTTTTTCGCGGGGGCGGGGCCGTTTCGGAGGAGGTGATCCGGGGTGGGTGCGGGGGTGCCGGACACAGGTGGATCCGCAGACGCCGGCGCGGTGGATGTTCCGGTGCGACGGTCTTATCAACAGCCTGTGGATAACTTCGGTGGACAACTTTCGTCCACGAGGGGCGCAGAACCTTCACGATTCGGGCGAATGTTCTATTTGGACGTGTCGGGACGCTCGGGGCGCGCCGCGCGGCGCCCGACGTTACGTTGACTGTGACGGGCGTCACCGCTACGGAAGGGACCCGGGCCCATGGCCGCATTCGCGCAATCCGCGCCGTGCTGGGTGGATGTGCAGCTCTCCGACCTCGAAGCCGGCAAGCGCTTCTACGGCGGGCTCTTCGGCTGGACCTTCCGGGCGGGCGACGGCATGCCCTTCGCCGACGCCTTCAGCGACGGCAAGCTCGTCGCCGCGCTCGCCGCCAAGCAGGACGGCCGCATGCCGACCGCCTGGGGCGTCTACTTCGCCACCGACGACATCCTCGCCACCGTCGCAGGGATCCGTGAGGCGGGCGGCCAGGTGATCACCGAACCCGTGCGGGCGGGACGGGCCGGTGTGCTCGCCCAGGCGGCCGACCCGGGCGGCGGGGTCTTCGGGCTGTGGCAGGCGGGGGACCGGGCCGGCTTCGAGAAGCAGAACGAACCGGGATCCTTCTGCTGGACCGAGGTCTACACCCGGCAGCCGCAGCGTGTGGACGCCTTCTACGAGGAGGTCTTCGGCTTCCGGGGCACGGACCTCGACGAGCCCGAGGGCGGGGGCGACGACAGCGGCGTACTCGGCACGGACTTCCGCATGTGGTCCCCGGCCGGCAGCGATCCGGGGCCGGACACGGCGATCGGCGGACGGAGCGTCATCACGGACGCGTTTCCCGAGATGATGCCCAGTTACTTCCTCAACTACTTCGCCGTAGCCGACTGCGTCCGTACCGTCGAGACCGCCACCCGCCTGGGTGGCCGGATCTCGGCTCCGCCCTTCGACATCCCGTACGGGCGAATGGCCGTTCTCCAGGACGACCAGGGCGCCGCGTTCGCCGTACTGCAGCCGACCGAGCTGTTGCCCTAGTCGTTGCCCCGGCTGTCCTGAAAGGGGTGGAGTGCCACAGGACACCCCGATCCGCCCCCGGGTTCGCAACCGGGGCCGGAGCCAGGAAGAATCAGGGTGCGCACCGCCAGGTGGTGCCCAGTGGTGAGACGCTGCACAGGGCGGGATTTCGCGGGCTTCTGTTCCTGAGGTCCGTACGGGGAGGTGGCAGGCAAGTGGTGGAGCAGCTGACGCAGCATGACCCGAGGCGGATCGGCCCGTTCGAGGTACTGGGACGACTCGGGGCCGGCGGCATGGGGCTGGTCTATCTCGCGCGCTCGGCGTCGGGCCGGCGGGTGGCGATCAAGACGGTGCGCACGGAACTGGCCGAGGACCAGCTGTTCCGGGTCCGTTTCACGCGTGAGGTGGAGGCCGCCCGCGCGGTGAGCGGTTTCTACACCGCCGCCGTCGTCGACGCCGATCCGCGTGCGGCAGTGCCTTGGCTGGCCACCGCCTACGTCCCCGCCCCCTCGCTCGAGGAGATAGTGAGTGAGTGCGGGCCGATGCCGACGCAGGCCGTGCGGTGGCTGGCCGCGGGGATCGCGGAGGCCCTGCAGTCGATCCACGGGGCCGGACTGGTCCACCGCGACCTGAAGCCGTCCAATGTGCTCGTGGTCGAGGACGGGCCGCGGGTGATCGACTTCGGTATCGCGTCCGGTGTCTCCAACACCCGGCTGACCATGACCAACGTCGCGGTGGGCACTCCCGCGTACATGTCTCCGGAACAGGCCCGCGACTCGCGCAGCGTGACGGGGGCCAGCGACGTGTTCTCGCTCGGTTCGACGCTGGTCTTCGCGGCGACGGGGCATGCGCCCTTCCACGGCGCGAATCCCGTCGAGACCGTGTTCATGCTGCTGCGGGAGGGGCCCGACACGGAAGGGCTGCCCGACGACCTGCGTCCGCTGATCGAGTCCTGCATGCAGATGGACGCGACGCGGCGGCCCAGCCCGGCCGATCTGCAGGCCCAGCTCGCCCCGCACCTGTTCGCCTCCGGCAGTGACGACAGCGGTACGGCGTCGGCGTGGCTGCCGGCCCGGGCGACCGCGATGATCGAGCAGCGGAGGGGCGGCGGCCGCACCGCCGCCGTGCCCGCTCCGGTGGTCGCGCCGCCCCAGCAGCCCGGCCCGCGTCCGCCGGGCGCCGACTGGGACGGTGCCTGGCGCGGCGGCGACGTACGCACCGCGCCCGCGCCGTCCCCGGTGACGCCCGCGCCCGACGGCGGCCCGGTGCGGCTGCCCGGCGCGAAGGTGCCGATCGGTCCGGGCCCGCGCCCGGTGGACGTACGGGGTGCGGCCGCCGCGCACGCCGACCCGGCCACCGGCTGGGTGCGCCCGCCCGCCGGGCTGAACGGAGCGGCCGGCGGGGCCGCCCCCACGGCGCCGGTGCCCGCCCCGTCGCCCGCCCCGGACGCGGCGCCGGACCGCTGGCGGCCGTGGCGCTTCCGCATGTCGAACGATGTGTGGGGCACGCCCGTCGTGGTCGGCGATCTGCTGTACGTGACGTCCTTCGAGGTCCACGCGCTGGACGTGGGCAACGGGCGCCGTCAGTTCAAGACCCGGGACGTGGCCTGGGCCATGGCCGTCGACGGGGGCAGGATCCATGCCTCGGACGGCCCGTCCCTGTACGCGCTGGACGCGGCGACCGGCGCCGAGCGGTGGCGGCTGCAGACGGACGCGTGGGTGTACTCGCTGAAGGCCGACCGCGGCACCGTCCTGACCGGGACGCGCGGCGGTGGCGTGCAGGCGTGGGAGGCGTCCAGCGGCGAGAAGCTGTGGGAGGCCCGGGGCGTCCAGAGCGACTTCGAGACGCCCGAGGCCGGTCCGGTGATCCACGACGGCACGGTCTACCTCTGGCAGGACGCGCGGCTGCGGGCCGTCGACGCCCGGACCGGCGCGGAGCGGTGGTCCTACCCCATCGGCGACGCGGCCTCCTGCGGCGGTGTTCCCGTGCGGGTGACCCCGGCGCCGGACGGCTTCGTGTACGTGGCCGCGGGAACCCGGGTGCTGGCCGTGGACACGGTCTCGGGCCGGGTGCGCTGGCACTTCGAGTCCCCGGCCGCCTTCCTGTCGCCGCCCGCCTTCGCGCCCGGCCCCGCGGTCACCGGGGGCGGGGTGTATCTCGCCGACTATCTCGGCACCGTGTACGCGCTCGACGCGTCGACCGGCAAGGACCGGTGGCGGATTGCGACGGAGGCCCGGCAGACCATCGAACCCGTGCTGGTCACGGCGGGGAACGTGCACGTCGGCAGCGGCAGCGCGCTGTACACGCTGGACGCGGTGACCGGTACGCCGAAGTGGCGGTTCGCGGCGGGCGGCGAGGTGGTCGGCGCACCGGTGGTCGCGGACGGCCGGGTCCACTTCGGCTCGGCGGACCACGTGCTCTACACCCTGGACGCGGCCGGCGGCCAGCTGCGCTGGAAGCTCGCCACGGGCGGTGAGATCACGGGTTCACCGGTCGCGCAGGCGGGTGTCGTCTATGCGTGCAGCAAGGACCGGTGCGTCTACGCGCTGGACGCGCTGAAGGGAACGGGGACGGGGAGCAGGGCGACACGGACGTAACCCCGTGGACGTCTCACGGGCGCGGCGGGGGGTGGCGGCCGTCGTCCTCGTCCTGGACCGGATACGGGGCGGTGTCCTCTTCGGACCGGCCCCGGTGCTGGCCGGGCCCCGGGCCCGTGTAGGGGTGCGCCTCCGGCTCCGGCCACGGCGTCGTCTGCGCCGACATCCCCGGCTCCTGGGTCGGGGGCCAGGTGTCCGGGCGGTCGTCCGGCGGTACGGGATAGGGGTCGGGGTCCTCGCGCCGTGCCCGCACCGCCCGCGGCCGCCCCGACATCACCAGGGCGCCCAGCAGGAGCAGCACACCGCCCGCCGCCGCCTGCGCCACACCCATCCGCAGCACGGACCCGTCGCCGCCCACGGTCAGGCTGCCCGTCGCCTGCCCCAGGCGGACCATCCACAGCACGGTGAAGCCGAGAACGATCAGGCCCGCCACGGCGACCACCCAGCGCGAGCGGAGCACCACGCCCACCAGGGTCACCAGGGCGGCGAAGAGGAACGGCAGCAGGATCGAACCGAGGACGGCCGACGACGTCGTGCCGATGCCGTCGAACAGGTCCTGGACGCGGTAGTCCCGCCCGAGGCGGCCGTCGTACCAGCTCTGGAAGGGGCTCTGGACGGCGGCCGCCGCTCCTAGGAGAGCAAGGACGGAGCCGAGAACATTGCGGATCATCGTCAGCCTCCCGGGCCTGTGCGCAGGCACACCGCTCTCGGGCTCGACGCTACGCCCGGCCCCTCACCCGTGCCATCGGAGACCATTGCCAGACCGTGACAGGCTCATGACCGACCGAGGGTCTGCGGCGGAAATGCTGTGCGTTACGGTGTCGCGCGGCGGTGCGACGGACAGGTGCGGCCGACAACGGGCAAAGGGGGGCGGCATCGATGATGCGGCGACGTATGAGGTTCGCGGCGGTACTGGTCGTGGTGGTGCTCGCACTCACCGGATTCTCGACCTCCAGCAGCGGCGGCAAGGGAGGGAAGAGCCGCAGCGGCAAGAGCAGCAGCTCGGGCGGTGGCTGCTCCAACTCGAAGAAGAGCAACGGCGGTTACCACGACTACGACGACGATGACTACGACTCGTCGAGCGGCTCGTCCGGCGGCTCCACCTATTCCACGCCGACCCCCACCGCGACCGCGACCGACGCCCCTGACGTCCGGGTCGTCCGCTGCGCACAGCCCCGCAAGGGCAAGCGGAAGGCGGTCACCACGTCGACGGTGGAGATCCGGTCGACGGCGACGGGCACACACACGTACGACGTCGATGTGACGTTCCTCGACGCGAGCGGCAACACCGTGGACACCGGTGAGACCGCGGTCGAACTCGACTACGACCAGGTGGAGACCCTGACGGTCCGCATGGACAGCCCGCGGACCGTCTCCCGGGTGAAGCGCTGCCTGGTCACTGCGGAACTGCGCCACTGATTCTGTTCGCGGACATGCAGCGGCCGCGACGGCGCCCCCTCCGCGCCGCCGCGGCCGCTCCCCGTGCGTCGTGAGGTCTAGTTGGCCGGCTCGCCGGTGGCGTGGGCGTCCGCCGGCTTGAGCGGCGAGCCGGTCGCGTGGGCGTCCAGAGTGGTGATCTCCTCGCCGGTGGCGTGGGCGTCCGTCGGCTTGAGCGGCGAGCCGGTCGCGTGGGCGTCCAGAGTGGTGATCTCCTCGCCGGTGGCGTGCGCGTCCGTCGGCTTGAGGATGTCGCTCTTGTCGGCCATGAGGTTCAACTCCTGAAAAGTCTGACAGCGGATGGATGGGCCCGCCCGGCGATTCCCCCGTGGATCGCCGGGCGGGCCTTCCAGGGCCGTTCACCTTAGTGGTGTGGCCACTCGGCAATCCGTCTGCCCCCCGATGCGACGGATCGATGAGTAAGAGAGTGCCGTGACGCGATAAACGATTGATGAACGCCGGTCAGGAAGCCCTGGCGACCGGGGCCGGGGCCAGCAGGGCGCGTACCGAATCGGCTTCCGGGGACCCCAGGTCGTCGAAGAGGGAGAGGGCCTCGCTCCAGCAGACCTGCGCACGGTCGGTCTGCCCTATGCCCGCCAGCCCGCGTCCCAGCGCGGTGAGGACGTTCGCGCGCCGCCATTCGCCGCCGATGCCCCGCAGGATCGCCAGTGCCTGCTCCGCGTGTGATGCCGCGTGGGCCGGCTGACGGATGGCGAGGTGCAGCTCGGCCAGCCGGAACAGGGTCATTCCGTGCCACAGCTGCTGACGGCTGTCGCGGAACACGGCCATGGCTTCGGTGAGCACCTGCTGCGCGAGGCTCGTCCTGCCCGTGCCGGTGAGCGCCAGTCCCAGGGCGTACTTCCCGTTGGCCAGGCGCAGGGCCAGACCCGAGGTGTCCGCCTCGTAGATACCGACGCCCTGCTGGGCGAGGTCCACCGCACTCGCCGTTCGCCCCGTGGCCAGGTGGACCCGGGACAGGTTGCACAGGGCCGACGCCTCGCCCGGCTTGTTGCCGTCGGCACGGAAGGCGGCCAGCGCCTGCGTCAGGTGGGCCTCGGCATCGGTGTGCCGGTTCTCGTAGAGGGCGATGATGCCTCGTTGGTTCGGGACCTGCGCCAGGGACACCGGGTCGTCCGCCAGCCGGCCGAGATCGAGAGCGCGCCTTGCCTCGGTCTCCGCCTCGGCGAACCGTCCCGAGACGCTGAGGACATGGGTGAGCATCGTGCGGGCACGGCCTTCGGCCATCGCGTCTCCCGCCGCCTGGGCGGCTTCGCTCACCGCTTTGGCCGTCGTGGCGAACTGATGGGAGTTCGCCCCGGATTCACCCAGATCGACCACGGCCATGAGCAGGTCGGAAGCCCGCCGGGGCATGCTGGATCCTGCCGACTGGCGTGCGCAGGCCAGCAGTCCGCTGGATTCCGAGAAGAGCCAGTCCAGTGCGGTCTCGCGGACCCGGAAGGTGAGACCGGGGTACTCGGTGCGCGAGAAGTGGTCGAGCACCCGCTCCCCCGGCCGCTCCAGCGCGTACACCCCCGCCGCAGTCGCCAGATAGAAGTCCAGCAGCCGCGACAGCGCCAGTTCCCTTTCCACCGGCGGCTGTTCGTCGCGTTCCGCGCACGCACGCGCGTAGAGGCGTACCAGGTCGTGGTAGCGGTAGCGGCCAGGGGCCGCCGACTCCAGGAGGCTCGTGTCGACCAGGGCCTCCAGGAGGTCCTCAGCCGTGTGGGTCTCCAGGTTCAGCAGGGCCGCGGCGGCCGCGAGCGAGATGTCCGGGCCGTCCGCCAGGCCCAGGAGGCGGAAGGCGCGGGCCTGCTGGGGTTCCAGCTGGCCGTAGCCGAGTTCGAAGGTGGCCTTCACCGCGAGGTCGCCGGCCTGGAGCTCGTCCAGCCTGCGGCGTTCGTCGGCGAGCTTCGAGGCCAGCACCGAGACCGTCCAGGTGCGGCGGGCCGCCAGCCGGGACGCGGCGATACGGATGGCCAGGGGCAGGAACCCGCACGCGGCGACCACGTCGAGGGCGGCCTCGCGCTCGGAGGTGACGCGTTCGTTGCCGACGATGCGGGTGAAGAGCTGCAGGGCCTCCTCGGGGGACATCACGTCCAGGTCCACCAGGTGCGCGCCCGCCAGGTCGACCATGCGGACCCGGCTGGTGACCAGCGCTGCGCAGCCCGCCGTGCCGGGGAGCAGGGGACGGATCTGGGCCGCGTCGTGGGCGTTGTCCAGGAGGACCAGGATGCGCCGGCCGTCCAGGGTGGAGCGGTACAGGGCGGCACGCTCGTCCAGGGAGTCCGGGATCGCGGAATCGGGGGTGCCCAGGGCGCGCAGGAACGCCCCCAGGACCGTCTCGGGTTCGGCGGCTCTCGCGCCCGCGCCCTGGAGGTCCACGTACAGCTGGCCGTCGGGGAAGTGCGGGCGGGCCTGGTGGGCGACGTGCACGGCCAGCGTCGTCTTGCCGACGCCGCCGATACCGGCCAGTGCGGAGACAGCCATGACGGAGCCCTCGGCGGTGGCGAGCCGGCCGCCCAGCTCGGCAACGAAGGGGGCGCGGCCCGTGAAGTCCGGGACGGTGGCCGGGAGCTGGGCCGGGCGGACCGGGACGGCGGCCGGGGCGGGCTCGTCGGCCGGGCGGGCCAGTTCCTCGTCGGCCTGGAGGATGCGCTGCTGGAGCTGGGCCAGCTCGGGGCGCGGGTCGACGCCCAGTTCATCGGCGAGCAGCCGACGGGTGTCGGCGTACACCGCGAGCGCCTCGGCCTGGCGGCCGCTGCGGTACAGGGCGACCATCAGCAGCTCGCGCAGCCGCTCGCGCAGCGGGTGCGCGGCGGTGAGCGCGGTCAGCTCCGAGACCGCCTCGGCGTGGCAGCCGACCTCCAGGTCCAGGTCGAGCCGGGTCTCGGTGAGCTGGAGACGCCACTCCTCCAGACTCGTGCGCTGGTTCTCCGCGTACGGGCCGGGCACCGAAGCGAGCGCCTCACCGTCCCACAGGCCGAGCAGCTTGTTGATCAGGGTGCGTGCCTGGCAGCGGTCCCCGCCGCCGCGCGCCTTCTCCGCCTCGGCGGCCAGGTCCTGCGCGAGCGTGAGGTCGAGCGCCTCGCGGCTGATCCGGATCGCATAGCCGCCCGACTCACTGACCAGGGTGTCCTGGCCCAGGATCTTGCGGAGCCGGGACGCGTACGTCCGTACCGCGGCGAGGGCCTGCGAGGGAGGGTCGTCGCCCCAGAGGGCGTCGATGAGCTCGGCGGCGGTGGCCGTGCGGCCGTCGCGCAGGAGCAGCGCGACCAGCAGGGCCCGTTGCTGGGGCGACCCGGACGCCAGAGCCTCTCCGTCGCTCCAGGCACGCACGGGACCCAGCACGGCGAAGCGCAGACCGGTGCCGGTCGTCCGTCCTTGCGGAGCACGCTGCTCCGGAACGCGCACACGAGGTCCGTCGTCGCGGTCCATTGATGCCCCCTGTCCTGCTTGCCCCGCCGGTCCTGCCGATCGTGCTCTGTTCCGTGGCGCTGGTATCGCGCTCAACAGTCTGCCTTGTTACGGGCGGACTCGTCAGCATTGGGTGACGCTCTGCACAAGGCCTCGACAACGATTCGGGGGCGACGGCCTTTTCGGACAAGTGACACCGTGTCGGGTGGAGCTCCCGCGGAGGCCGGCCGGGGCGTGGAACCGAGGGCGTCGTAGATGCGCGGCAACGGTCCGCCGGGCAAAAGGCAGGAGCCCCGCTCCTCCGCCGGGGCGGGGGAGCGGGGCTCCTTGGGTACTGCTAGCCAGCCGCGATCGGCCGACCCGGGCAACTAGGCCGGGGTGACGTTCTCAGCCTGCGGACCCTTGGGTCCCTGAGTGACGTCGAAGTTCACGACCTGGTTCTCCTCGAGAGAGCGGAACCCGGACGCGTTGATCGCGGAATAGTGAACGAAGACATCCGGGCCGCCGCCGTCCTGGGCGATGAAGCCGAAGCCCTTTTCAGCGTTGAACCACTTGACGGTTCCGGTAGCCATAAGCCCTCCTTGGGCCAAAGGGTTGCCCTGCTCCAGAACCTGCAAACAAGTCTGAAAACTACAAAAGCCTGCGGGTTACATGCTCCGCAGGCTCTGTACTGCAAGGGAAACCAAACTGCAACTTGCGGGCGAGCCTAGCACGCAGTCTGCGGGGAGCGGTAGAGGGAAAGATCACTTCACTCGGATGTTTGGCGGGCGTGTGCTCGAGGTGACTGAGAGGGGTCCGAAGGGGTGCCGGAGGAGGCTCGGGGAGTCGTCCGGGCGCCCCGCTGGTGCCCGCGCGGGGGCGCAGGTCTAGCCTCGCGATGTGGACAATTCAACCGTCTCTCCCGTAGAAGGCGACGACCGTCGCAGCAGGCCGCGCGTCGGCCACATCCAGTTCCTCAACTGCCTGCCCCTCTACTGGGGCCTGGCACGGACGGGAACCCTGCTCGATCTGGAGCTCTCGAAGGACACCCCGGAGAGACTCAGTGAACAGCTGATCAGGGGCGACCTCGACATCGGTCCCGTCACCCTGGTCGAGTTCCTGCGCAACGCCGATGACCTGGTCGCCCTCCCCGACATCGCGGTCGGCTGCGACGGGCCCGTGATGTCGTGCGTGATCGTCTCGCAGCTTCCGCTCGACCGGCTCGACGGGGCCCGGGTGGCGCTCGGCTCGACCTCCCGCACCTCCGTACGGCTCGCCCAGCTGCTGCTCGCGGAGCGCTTCGGGGTCACGCCCGACTACTACACCTGCCCGCCCGATCTCGGTCTGATGATGCAGGAGGCCGACGCGGCCGTGCTGATCGGCGACGCCGCGCTGCGCGCCAACCTGCACGACGCCCCGCGGCTCGGGCTGCAGGTCCACGACCTGGGCAAGATGTGGAAGGAGTGGACGGGGCTGCCGTTCGTCTTCGCGGTCTGGGCGGTCCGCAAGGACTACCTGGCCGCGCACCCCCTGTTCGTGGGGAAGGTGCACGAGGCGTTCCTGGCCTCGCGTGACGTCTCGCTGGAGGAGGTCGCGAAGGTGGCCGAGCAGGCGGCGCGCTGGGAGGCCTTCGACGCCGAGGTGCTGGAGCGCTACTTCACGACCCTGGACTTCCGCTTCGGCCCGGACCAGCTGGCCGGGGTGCGTGAGTTCGCTCGAAGGACGGGGCCGACGACCGGCTTCCCCGCGGACGTGACGGTCGAGCTGTTCGGCGGCTGACCCGGACGCGACGGGAATGGTGCGTGAATAGGTGAATCCCGTACCTTCCCCGGGACCGGAGGGCCGTTTATCGGTCTCCCTGCGCGGCGGCCGCCACCGGCATTCCGTTCCGGATAAAGGGACGAATGGGCGGTGCCCGCCCTGTGCGTCCGAAGCCGAATAGCGGACATACCCCGGAACGTATCCGGGCCGCCTCCCGGTATCGCGCGGATGAACGGCGTATTCGCGCCTTTCGCTGTGGCGAAAACCGCCCTTCGTGCCCTTAGGGGCGAAATCGGCAGAAGGGTTCTCAGTGACCGCATGACCTGTGCGCCCTAGGCTGCGTTCGGAGGTCCCAAAGGTCCACAGGGGGAGACCGTATGCAGCCGCTGGAAGCCGGCGAACCGCACAGCATCGGCGCCTACCGGCTGCTCGGCCGGCTCGGGGCCGGCGGCATGGGCCGCGTCTATCTGGGCCGCAGCGCGGGCGGACGAACCGTGGCGGTCAAGGTCGTCCACCCCCACTTCGCCCTCGACGAACAGTTCCGTGCCCGATTCCGGCGTGAGGTCGAAGCGGCCCGACGGCTCGGAGCCCAGTGGACGGCACCGGTCCTGGACGCCGACCCGGACGCGCCGGTTCCCTGGGTGGCCACCGGTTACGTCGCCGGGCCGCCGCTCTCGGACGCGGTCACCCGGCACGGCCCGCTGCCCGAGTACGCGGTACGGACCCTGGGAGCCGGCCTCGGTGAGGCGCTCGACGCCGTGCACGCCCACGGCCTCATCCACCGCGACGTGAAACCGTCCAACGTCCTTCTGGCACTCGACGGCCCACGACTGATCGACTTCGGTATCGCCCGTGCCCTCGGCGCGACCGTCTCCCTCACCTCCACCGGGGTCTCAGTCGGCTCGCCCGGATACATGGCGCCGGAACAGATCCGGGGCCTGGACATCTCCGGCGCGGCCGACGTCTTCTCGCTCGGGGCGGTCCTCGCGTACGCGGCGACCGGCAACGCCCCCTTCGCGGGCGACTCCTCCGCCGTACTCCTCTACAAGGTGGTGCACGAGGAACCCGAACTGGGCGACCTGGAGGGCGAACTGCGCGCACTGGTGGCCGGGTGTCTCGCGAAGAACCCCGGTGACCGGCCGGCCCCGGCGGAGCTGGCCCGCAGGCTCGCGCCGGGCGGTGCCGCAGCGCTGGTGACGGCGGGCTGGCTGCCGAACTCCCTGGTGCGCGAGGTCAGCAGGGCCGCGGTGGCACTGCTCGACCTGGAGCCGCAGGAGGCCCCGGTCCAGTCCGGCCCGGTGCCGTTCAGCAACGCGTCACTGGGGAACGCGGCGCTCGGCACGTTCGGCCCGCCCCTCGCGCCGCCCCCGCCGTCCCTGCCGCCGCGCACCGGCGGGTCCGACGGCTCGGCCGGCAGGGAGAGTCCGGCCGGTACGGACAGCGGTGACAGGACCGGCGTGCCGGGGCAGCGCGGATCCGGCGGCCGCGTCGCCGTCGGCATGAGCGCCGACTCGCGGCCCGGGGCGGGACGGGGACGACGGGTGAGCTGCACCGTCGCGCTGGCCGTGGCCGGAGCACTCGCCGCGGTGATGCTCGGCACGGGGATGCTCCAGGACCTGCTGCCGGGCGGCGGCGCCGACAGCCACAACGACGGGGCCGCGAAGCCCCCTGCCGCCACCGGGTCGAAGAGCCCGGGAACGACCGCCCCGGAACCGGAACCGACCGCGCCGGGCGGCGGTTCGGTGAGCACGCTGCCCAAGGAGTTCGCCGGCACCTGGCAGGGGCCCACCACCGAACGCAACGGTCTGCCGCACGGCACGGTCACGGCCGTCTTCACCGAAGGGAGGAAGGGCCAGGACGTGGTCCGCCTCGCGCACCGGCTCGATGTGCTCGGAACGACCGTCGAGTGCAAGGGCATCGGCCGGCTCGTCTCCGGTACGGCCACGGAGGTGAGGATCCGGGAGCGCACCGACCCGGACAACGCCGACAGTGCCCTGTGCACCGGCGGCGACGCCGATCTGGTCTTCACCCTCACCGGCGACACGCTCGGCTATCGCTCGCAGGAGGAGGCCGCCGGCACCCCGAAGGGCACGCTGACCCGGTCCGGCGCCTGACCTCGGCAGGGGCTGGCGTAGGCTGGATCGGTCCGTGGATCCGCAGAGAAACCGCCGAAAGGTGACAGCCCGGTGACCGAGAAGGCCGACCTTCAGCCCGTCCTCGACCGCGCCGCCGAAGGCGGGCGGATCTCCCCGGAGGAGGCGCTCGACCTGTACCGGTCGGCACCGCTGCACGCGCTGGGGGTGGCTGCCGACACCGTGCGCCGCCGTCGCTACGCGGGTACGGAGCACATCGCGACGTACATCATCGAGCGCAACATCAACTACACCAACGTGTGTGTCACGGCCTGCAAGTTCTGCGCCTTCTACGCAGCGCCCAAGGACACCGCCAAGGGCTGGTCCCGCGATCTCGACGACATCCTGCGCCGCTGCGCGGAGACCGTCGAGCTGGGCGGTACGCAGATCATGTTCCAGGGCGGTCACCACCCGGACTACGGCGTCGAGTACTACGAGGAGCACTTCGCCGCGATCAAGAAGGCGTTCCCGCAGCTGGTCATCCACTCGCTCGGTGCCTCCGAGATCGAGCACATGGCGCGCATCTCCGGAGTCTCCGCGAAGGAGGCCATCCAGCGCATCCACGCCGCCGGCCTCGACTCCTTCGCCGGCGCCGGCGCCGAGCTGCTGCCCGCACGGCCGCGCACCGCGATCGCTCCGCTCAAGGAGTCGGGCGAGCGCTGGCTGGAGATCATGGAGATCGCCCACGGCCTGGGCGTCGAGTCCACCTCCACCATGCTGATGGGCACCGGCGAGACCAACGCCGAGCGCATCGAGCACCTGCGGATGATCCGTGACGTGCAGGACCGTACGGGCGGCTTCCGCGCCTTCATCCCGTACACGTACCAGCCGGAGAACAACAAGCTGAAGGGCCAGACGCAGGCCACGCTCTTCGAGTACCTGCGGATGATCGCCATCGCCCGGCTCTTCCTCGACAACGTCGCCCACATCCAGGGCTCCTGGCTGACCACCGGCAAGGAGGTCGGCCAGCTGTCGCTGCACTACGGCGCGGACGACCTCGGCTCGATCATGCTGGAGGAGAACGTCGTCTCCTCGGCCGGCGCCAAGCACCGCTCGAACCGCCTGGAGATCATCGACCTGATCCGCAAGGCGGGCCGGGTCCCGGCTCAGCGCGCCACGACGTACGAGCACCTCGTCGTCCACGACGACCCGGCGAACGACCCGGTCGACGAGCGGGTCGTCTCGCACATCTCGTCCACGGCGATCGTGGGCGGCACCGCCCACCCGGAGCTGAAGCTCCTCGACGCCAACTGATCCTGCCGTGCTGACGATTCATGCCGCCGACGCGGTCCTCGGCGCCCCGGAAGGGGCGGATTCCGTGGCCGTGGACGGCGGCTTCGTCGTCTCCGTGGGCGCGTACGGGGACGTCACCGCAGCCTTCCCGCAGGCCAGGGTGCGGCGCTGGTCCGGGCTCATCACGCCGGGACTGGTGAACGTCACGGCGTCCGCCCTGCTGGAGGCGGCCTACCACCCCGACCCGCGCGAGGCGGACGAACTGGGCACCGTCCCGCTGACCGGCGACGCGGTCGCCGCACTCGGGATGGATGACGCCCGGTGGGGCGCGAGTGCCCGGCGTGGGCTGCAGCGGATGCTCCGGCACGGAACGACCGCCGTCGCCGGACACTTCATTCGGCCCGCGGTGCGCACAGCGGTCATGCGCTCAGGACTCCGCGTCCACGCACCGGCCGAGGGGGACGCGGACCGGCCCGTGTCCCTCGATCCGCTCGCGGGGGCACGGGAGCCGGCGAGTGCGTTCGGCGGGCCGCCGGTCATCGGCGGCGCCGCTGACCTGGCGGTGTTCGACGTGCGGGACGCGGCGGAACTGGCCAGGGTGGGCGCGGGCAGCTGTGTCGCGACCGTTCTCGGCGGGCGCCTGGTCTTCCGCAGCTCATGACGGCCTGCCCCCTCCGCTCCGTACGTGGAGGTCAGCGCGCGGACGGGCCGCCCAGGTACTTTCCGTCGGAGGTGTAGGGCCAGGCATTCGACACGCACCCCTTCAGGCCCTTGATCTGCTGCATCATCGCCGGGGCCGGGCGCCCGGGGCCCGGGCAGGTCTCATGGCCGTGGCCCAGCCAGTGGCCGACCTCATGGTTGATGATCAGCGCGCGGTACTCGGCCGGCGAGCCGTCGAACGTCGGTGAACCGAGCTGCCAGCGCCGCAGGTTGACCATGACGTCCTTGTCGCCGCGGCAGTTGAGCTCGCCGCCGGTGTTGAGGTCGAAGGCGCCGCACAGCCGGTCGGTCGTGTCCGGGGTCCCGATGCGGATCACCAGCCCGGCCGAACTGCCGGCCACCTGACGGAAGGAGCGGGTTCCTCCTCTGCTCCAGCCGCGCGGGTCGGCGAGGACCGCGGCGATGTCCTCGGCGGCCCGGTCGGGATCGACTCCGCTGCCGTTCTCCACCTCGACACGGTAGGGGTGGCCGCTGCCCGCGGCCGTGGCACCCTCCTGGGCGACCGTGAAGGTGCCGGGGCCGGACTCGGGCACCTTCGGCGGACCGGGCTTCTTCGCGCGCGGGGAGGGCCCGGGGGGACGGGGGGAGGGGGAAGCCGCGGCCCGGGGGCCGTCCGAGGCCTCGGGAGTCCTCGCGAGGAGGGACGGGGCCGGCGTGACCGCAGGCGGCGGGGCCGGAGCAGCGGTCGGCGGGGCGGGCTGCTGCCATGGGTGGTTCAGGTGGAGGAACACCGAAGTGACGGCGCCGGCGAAGGCAGCCAGAAGGACCAGCGAGCGCTTCTGTCTGCGTCTTCGTCGAGCGCGGGCCTGCTGCCGGGACCGTCGGGGCCCGCCGGGAGCCGCCGCTCCCGGCGGGCGGCGGGGGGCGCCGGCGCCCCGTATGCGGTGATCTGTGTGCGTGTCCACAGGGCGTTCGTCCGTCTGTTCGTCTGTCCGTGCCGGGTGGTCGTCGGGGAATGCCCGCGGGATCGCGGCCGCGCCCCGCAGGCCGGAGATCAGCCGCCCCGGACACTCACCTGCTTCTCGAGCAGCGGGTGCTCGTCCGCGTACCGCACGACGTCCAGCAGCCCGCTCTCCCGTACCCCCTCGAGGAGTTGCTGCGCGGTCACCGGTGCGGACCTCCCTGTCCGCTCGTCCGGGGAGATCTCCAGCCGGACGTCACTGCCCCCGTAGGTGAACGCCATCGAGGTGGCATTCGTTTCCATCGAGCCCGAGGCGCCGACCCGGATCGTCGTCTCGGTACCGGCTTCCAGTTCCGCCGTCCCGCACGTCATCCCCTTCTCCGGAATACTCGTGCAGGGCCCGGCGGCCACACCGTCGTCCGGCCGCACCGTGAACGTCACACGGAACACGTCCCCGTCCTTCTCCCCCTGGTAGGAGACGACGGAGGAGTCGAGCGGACGGATCGTCCCGACCGCGTCCGGCAGCGCCCCGTCCAGCACGTGTGCCGTCCACTGCTGGAACTCCTCGAACCGCTTCCGCTCGGCACCGGACAGGCCGTTCAGGCTTCCCTCCTCCGTCTCGCCGGGGGTGGCCTCCACATGGACCGGCGTGCGGTACGGGGCCGGAGGGACCGTACCGGTGGCCGCGACACCGGCCTCCGTACCGCCGCCCGGCAGCACGACCGCCCCGAGCGCCGCCAGCCCGGCCACCCCCAGGGCGCTCGCCGCGACCGTCAGCCGCGCCCGTGCCCGGCGCCGTCGCCCCGACAGGGCGGCGGCCGGAACCAGGTCGGGCAGCGGCGGCAGATCGTCGACCGTACGCTCCATCGCTTCCCTGAGCAGGGAGACATCGTTGCTCATCGCGGGTCCTCAACTCTCGGTGGTGTAGACATGGGCCGGTCCCAGCTGCTCCCGCAGCCGAGCCAGTGATCGCGAACACTGGCTCTTGACCGTGGACTCGCTGCACCTCAGGAGTTCGGCGACGGACTCGACGCTCAGGTCCTCCCAGTAGCGCAGCACGACCATCGCCCTTGCCCGGGGCGGGAGTTCGGCCAGTGCGGTCAGCAGCGTCACCGTCAGTTCGGGACGGACGGCGGCACGCGGGGTGTCGACGCGGGTGTGGGCGAGAAGATCGCGGAGCCGGCGTCGGCGCTCCGCGAGGTAGGTGCGCGTCAGCACGGTGCGCGCATAGGCCTCCGGGTACTGGGCGGTGCCCGCCCGCCGCCAGTGCTGGAACAGCTTCGCCAGCGTCGTCTGGGTCAGATCGCGGGCACTCTCCGCGTCACCGCACAGCAGATACGCCGTCCGGTACAGACGGCGCTGGCTCGCCCGGGCGAATTCCTCGAAGCTCGTGGGGCCGGTGGAATCCCGGCTGTGGACGGTTGACATCTGCCTCCTCTCTCCGGTTGTCGGTGGTCTCACCCTGTTACTGAGTGCCGCCGGGCCCAAAAGGTTGAAGCGGCTCACGCCGCCGTGAGACGTCGGCACCGGGGCTGCTTGAATGGGAGGGTGACCCGAGCATCCCTGGACAAGCAGCCGCACGAAGTCGCCTCGATGTTCGACGACGTGGCGGCGAACTACGACCTCACCAACGACGTGATCTCCCTCGGGCAGGCCAGGCTCTGGCGCAAGGAGGTCGCCAAGGCGGTGGACGCCCGCCCGGCGCAGAAGATCCTCGACCTGGCCGCCGGAACCGCCACCTCCTCGCAGCCCTTCGCCCGGGCGGGCGCCTACGTGGTGCCCTGCGACTTCTCGCTCGGGATGCTGCGGGTCGGCAAGGAGCGTCACCCGTGGATGCCGTTCACCGCGGGCGACGGTACGAAACTCCCCTTCAAGGACGAGACGTTCGACGCCGTCACGATCTCCTTCGGGCTGCGCAACATCCAGGACACCGACCAGGCGCTGCGCGAGCTGTACCGGGTGACCAAGCCCGGCGGCCGGGTGGTGATCTGCGAGTTCTCGCAACCGACGTGGGCGCCGTTCCGCAGGGTCTACAGCGAGTACCTGATGCGGGCACTGCCGCCGGTCGCCCGCACCGTGTGCACCAACCCGGACGCGTACGTGTATCTCGCCGAGTCGATCCGCGCCTGGCCCGACCAGGCGGGTCTCGCCGCCCGGCTGCAGAAGGCCGGCTGGTCGAAGGTCGCCTGGCGCAACCTCACCGGTGGTGTGGTGGCACTGC
The DNA here is from genome assembly GCF_045207585.1 of Streptomyces sp. NBC_00887. Classification (NCBI taxonomy): domain Bacteria; kingdom Bacillati; phylum Actinomycetota; class Actinomycetes; order Kitasatosporales; family Streptomycetaceae; genus Streptomyces; species Streptomyces sp. NBC_00887. The sequence continues at coordinate 5,277,704 of NZ_CP108788.1, read as the reverse complement.
ACCGGGGTGTGCGCGACTGAACCCCGGTACGTACGGATCGGGCTCCGGACGGCCCGGCCCGGCCGCCGGGACCGTCCCGGCCGGGCACCCATAGACTGCACGCGACCGGTGCCGCGCGGCACGCGATTTCGAGTCTTCGGGAGATCCGACCGTGACCGAGCAGCCCCTCTCCGAACACAGCGCGGACGTGATCGTCGTCGGGGCGGGCCCAGCCGGCTCCACGACCGCGTACTACCTCGCCAAGGCCGGACTCGACGTACTCCTCCTGGAGAAGACGGCGTTCCCGAGGGAGAAGGTCTGCGGCGACGGCCTCACCCCGCGCGCCACCAAGCAGCTCGTGTCCATGGGCATCGACATCTCCGAAGAAGCCGGCTGGCTGCGCAACAAGGGCCTGCGCATCATCGGCGGCGGTGTCCGCCTCCAGCTGGACTGGCCGGAACTGGCCTCCTTCCCGGACTACGGACTGGTCCGCAAGCGCGACGACTTCGACGAGACGCTGGCCCGCCAGGCGCAGAAGGCCGGCGCGCGGCTGCACGAGCGCTGCAACGTCGGCGCGCCCATCCTCGACGAGCGCACCGGACGCATCACCGGCGTGACCGCCAAGGTCGGCGAGGAGAAGACCCCGGTCACCTTCCACGCCCCCCTCGTCGTCGCCGCCGACGGCAACTCCACCCGGCTCTCCCTCGCCATGGGCCTGCACCGCCGTGAGGACCGCCCGATGGGCGTCGCGGTCCGTACGTACTTCACCTCGCCCCGCCACGACGACGACTACCTGGAGTCCTGGCTGGAGTTGTGGGACCGGCGCGGCGCCGAGGACCGTCTGCTGCCCGGCTACGGCTGGATCTTCGGCATGGGCGACGGCACGTCCAACGTCGGCCTCGGCATCCTCAACTCCTCCTCTGCGTTCAAGGAGCTCGACTGGCGCGAGGTCCTCAAGGCCTGGTGCGCCTCCATGCCGGAGGACTGGGGCTACACCCCGGAGAACATGACGATGCCGATCCGCGGGGCCGCGCTCCCGATGGCCTTCAACCGCCAGCCGCACTACACCAAGGGCTTGCTGCTCGTCGGTGACGCGGGCGGCATGATCAACCCGTTCAACGGCGAGGGCATCGCGTACGCCATGGAGTCGGGCCAGATCGCCGCGGACGTCATCGTCCAGGCCCACGCCCGTGCGACCCCCGCCCAGCGCGAACTGGCCCTGAACAACTACCCGAAGGTGCTCAAGGAGACCTACGGCGGCTACTACACGATGGGCCGCGCCTTCGTGAAGCTGATCGGCAACCCGAAGATCATGAAGATCGCGACCCAGCGGGGGCTGACCCACCCCCTCCTGATGAAGTTCACGCTGAAGATGCTCGCCAACCTCACCGACCCGACGGGCGGCGACGCGATGGACCGCATCATCAACGGCCTCTCGAAGGTCGCACCGAAGGCCTGAACCGGGGTGCGCCGGAGGGTGTGACCCGGACCCTGCGACCGGCCGCCGGCCCGGTGTAGGTTGCGCACCATGCGTGCCATGGGGGAGTGGAGCGCCGACGCGTGCCGTCGGCTGGGTACGGCCGGATCGGCGGGGGTCGCCCTCGGCGGCTGGGCCGTCGGCACACTGCCGGCCCGCGACCCGTGGGGGCTGTGGGTGCCTCACGGGGCCGCGGTCGGCGCCGTGGGCCACTTCCTGGCGTACGGCGGGCTCACCCTGCTCGTCGTCGCCTGGTGGCGGTACGGCAGGGCCGGCGCCTCGGTACGCGACACGCTCCGCACCCTCGTCTGCTGGGCTGCCCCGCTCGTTCTGGCCCCACCGCTCCACAGTGCCGATGTGTACAGCTACATAGCCCAGGGTGCGATGGTCCTCGAAGGCCACGACGTCTACAGCGCCGGGCCGTCGGTACTCGACCCCGCCGGGCCGGGCGGCGACGCCGCGGCGAGCGTCGGCGGCCACTGGACCGACACCCCGGCCCCGTACGGTCCGTTCTTCCTCGTCCTCGCGCGGGGCGTCGCATGGGCGACGGGCGGAACGATCGTCCCCGCCGTGCTGGGCATGCGGATCATCGCCCTGGGCGCGCTGGCGCTGATCGTATGGAGCCTGCGGCACCTCGCCCGGGAGCACGGCCGCAGCGAGAGCGCGGCCCTGCGGCTCGGGGCGCTCAACCCGCTGCTGCTCGTGCACGTCGTCGGCGGCATGCACAACGACGGACTGATGATCGGCCTCATGCTGGCCGGCGCGGTGCTCGCCCTGCGCGGGAGATGGATCACCGGCGCCGCGCTCATCGGACTCGCCATGATGGTGAAGTCCCCGGCGGCCGTGGCGCTGTTGTTCGTCGGCGTCGTCGTGGGCCGGGCGGCGACCGGATCCTTCGTACGCCGGGCCGCGAAGGGGCTGCTGGCGCCCGGACTCGTCGCCGGGGCGGTCGTGGCCCTGGTGACGCTCCTGGGCGGCACGGGCTTCGGCTGGCTGGGCACCCAGGGCGTCGCCGGGCGCATCCACACCGCGCTGTCGGCCAGCAGCGACCTCGGCCTCGGGCTCGGTGAACTGCTGCGGCTCACCGTCGGCACCGACCCGGACCCGGTGAAGTCCGCCGTGCAGAACCTGGGTCTGCTGGTGGCCCTCGTACTGATCGCCCGCCTCGCGTGGCGCGCAGCCGCCGGCCGTACGGAACCGGTCCACGCCCTGGGGGTCGCCCTGGTGACCCTCGTGGCCCTCTCCCCGATGGTGCAGCCGTGGTACCTGCTGTGGGGTACGGCCGTGCTCGCCGCCACCGCGTGCGAGGGCCGGATCCGGAACGTGGTGACCGTGCTGTCGGCGGCGCTCGTGTACGAGACGCAGCCCTCCGGCTCGACGCCCGTGTACGGCTTCGTGCTGGCGGCCCTCACGTGCGTGGCCGGGGTGTGGCTCCTGCGCCGTGAGGCCGCCGTGCGGGACTTGCCCCGGGTGCCGTTGCAGCGCAGGCCCGAGGACGCCGTGACGGACGCGGGGGCGGACATCCCGGCCGCCTCGCACTGACGGGCACCGCCGCACACCGACGGGCCGCCACTCCCGAGCGGGGGAGTGACGGCCCGCGGCCGTACTCAGGCGTCCGGTCTACCGGAGCTTGTGAATCAGAGAACGCGGACCGCGCCCGACGGCGGGTCGTAGTCCAGGGACTTCTGCACCACACCGGTGCTGGAGTTCTGCGCACCGACGAACTGGCCGCCGCCCACGTAGATCCCGACGTGGTACGCGCTGCCCGCGCCGCCCCAGTACAGGATGTCGCCGGGCTGCAGGTTGCTGAGCGAGACCTGGGTACCGGCCGTCGACTGGCTCTGCGAGACACGCGGCAGGTCGACGCCCACCGTGCGGAACGCGGCCTGGACGAGGCCCGAGCAGTCCCACGAGTTCGGGCCGGTGCCGCCGGAGACGTACGCGTCACCGATCTGCGACTGTGCGAACGCGACGACGGACGCCGCGGAGCCCGTGGCGTTCGACGAGTAGGAGGGGGTCTCCGAGGAGCCCGAGGAGGCGCTGAGCGTCGTGCGCTCGGAGGTACGGGAGGCGCGCTCGGCGGCCTCCGCCTTGGCCTTGGCGGCAGCCTCGGCCTTCTTCTCGGCCTCTGCCTTGCGGATCGCCTCGGCCTTGGCCTTCTTGGCGGTCTTGGCCGCGGTGGCCGCTGCCGCGTCCTCGTTGGCCTGCGTCTCGAGGTCGAGGGCGACCTGTTGCGTGGCCTGGGCGGACGCGGCGACGGCGGTGGAGAGCCCGGCGGTGATGGTGGGCATCTCGATGGTCTGGGTCACCGGCTCGGCCTGCGCCGGGCCGGCGGCACCTGCGACCGCGATGGTGCTGAGGACGCCACCGGCAACTCCGGCGCGCAGCGCCGTCTTGGAGGCGCTTTGGCGGGGCTTCCGGTGGCTGGGTATGTGAGCGGTGTGGGACATGGGTACTAGCGCTATCAGGGCTGTAGGGGTCCCATCAAGAAACGTGTGTTGCGACACAGTTACGTTCGGAATCTGTGAATCCGCTTATTTGAGGCCTTTATTGACGCCGTAACGGGCAAAACGGGCACCCGTCATCACGGCCGTGATCACCGAGTTTCAGTAATACGCCCGAATTGCCCGTCGCTTACCATCCGTTCACACCGATGGCCAAGCCCGCTTTTGTTGAAGCGTTGGTGGAGTGACACAGGTCACAGCGTGACTCCTGCGTGAGAGGCAACCGCGCGACCGCGTCCCGAGTGGGGGGCGGAATCGGCCGACCCTTCCCGGCTCCATGACCTATTGGAGAGTCATGTCCGGTTGATCCGGGTCCGGTCGGCGTCCGGTGGCCCCAACCGGGGGCGGCTCGTCGGCGGTCCGCTCGTGATCCCCGATGTCGCGCCCGCGATCCGCGGTGCCCGCTCGCGATGACGGCGCCCGCGCCTCGGTCGGCGGTGTTCGGCGCGGGGTCGCCGGCGTCCCGTCCGCGGTCAGCACTCTGTTCGGGGGCCGTGCGTCCGGAAGTTCGTGAATGCGTGCGCATTGTCCACATCGGTACCCCGGACCCCACGTCCGGGTGGCTTCCGGATGCGGCCCATTCCCCTATCACCGGCGGAGCGTCCATCGCCAATTTGCTTGTAGTGGCTGTCGATTGATAGAGCCGCGCGCCTTTGACCAGCGGTAACGCCACTGAATGTCACGTCTGGTAGCTACTCGGCCGCTTCGCGTACGAAGATCACCGCTCATCCGACTTCATGATCGTTCGCCAGGTGGTGGAGATCACAAAGACGGTGACGCACCCCGTGTCGCAGATCACAGGACGGCAGGCATAGGATGCGGGGCAGTCGGGCTTGTGAACTGCCTCACATGTGCACGATCTTGGTGAGGTGGCGAGCCGGTCGCCCGATGCGGTCCAACGGTCAAGGACGACTGGAAGGAGCGAGGAGCGTGAATGCCTACGCGCCCATCCTCGTGCTCGGCGCCCTCGGGGCAGGCTTTGCGATCTTCTCCGTGGTCATGGCCACGCTTATCGGGCCAAAGCGATACAACCGAGCAAAGCTGGAAGCGTACGAGTGCGGTATCGAACCCACCCCCACTCCAGCTGGAGGCGGCCGGTTCCCGATCAAGTACTACCTGACGGCGATGCTGTTCATCGTCTTCGACATCGAGATCGTCTTCCTCTATCCCTGGGCGGTCACCTTCGACGCCCTGGGGATCTTCGGGCTCGTCGAGATGCTGCTCTTCGTGCTCACCGTCTTCGTCGCCTACGCGTATGTGTGGCGCCGGGGCGGCCTGGAATGGGACTGAGGGGCTGAGGGGCACACCATGGGACTCGAAGAGAAGCTGCCAAGCGGCTTTGTGCTGACCACTGTCGAGCAGGCCGCCGGCTGGGTACGGAAGTCGTCCGTCTTCCCTGCCACCTTCGGCCTCGCCTGCTGCGCCATCGAGATGATGACGACCGGAGCCGGGCGGTACGACCTGGCCCGTTTCGGGATGGAGGTCTTCCGCGGATCGCCGCGGCAGGCGGATCTGATGATCGTCGCGGGACGGGTCAGCCAGAAGATGGCGCCCGTCCTGAGGCAGGTCTACGACCAGATGCCGAGCCCCAAGTGGGTCATCTCCATGGGGGTTTGCGCATCATCGGGCGGCATGTTCAACAATTACGCCATTGTGCAGGGTGTTGATCACATTGTGCCGGTTGATATCTATTTGCCGGGATGCCCGCCGCGTCCCGAGATGCTGATCGACGCCATCCTCAAACTCCACCAGAAGATCCAGGGCTCCAAGCTCGGGGTCAACGCGGAGGAGGCCGCCCGCGAGGCGGAGGAGGCGGCCCTCAAGGCACTGCCCCTGATCGAGATGAAGGGGCTGCTGCGGTGAGCGACGAGCAGAAGAGCAACGGCGTGCCCGCACCGCGCGAGGACACCGGTGACGTCATCGGCGTACGCAAGGGCATGTTCGGTGCCGACAACGGCGGCGACACCTCGGGCTACGGCGGACTCGTCCGCACCGTGACCCTGCCGGGTGCCTCGTCCCGCCCCTACGGCGGCTGGTTCGACGAAGTGGCCGACGAGCTGGAAGGGGCCCTGGAGGAACAGGACCTGCTGCCCGCCAACGCCATCGAGAAGACGGTCGTCGACCGGGGCGAACTCACCTTCCACATCGCCCGCGAGCATCTGCTCACCGTGGCACGCACCCTGCGCGACGACCCCGCCCTGAGGTTCGAGCTCTGTACGGGCGTCAGCGGCGTGCACTACCTCGGGGACAAGGGCCGCGAGCTGCACGCGGTCTACCACCTGAGGTCGCTCACCCACGGGCGGCTGATCCGCCTCGAGGTGTCCGCCCCGGACAGTGATCCGCACATCCCGTCCCTCGTCGCGGTCTACCCGACCAACGACTGGCACGAGCGTGAGACCTACGACTTCTTCGGGCTGGTCTTCGACGGGCACCCCGCCCTCACCCGGATCATGATGCCGGACGACTGGCAGGGCTTCCCGCAACGCAAGGACTATCCGCTCGGCGGCATCGCCGTCGAGTACAAGGGCGCCCAGATCCCGGCTCCGGACCAGCGGAGGTCGTACAGCTGATGACCACTCCCCATGCAACACCCCGTGCCACGACCGAGGGGACTGTATATACGGTCACCGGCGGCGACTGGGACGAGGTCGTCGAGTCCGCGGCCAAGGCGGACGACGAACGCATCATCGTCAACATGGGCCCCCAGCACCCGTCCACGCACGGCGTGCTGCGGCTGATCCTGGAGATCGACGGCGAGACCGTCAAAGAGGCCCGCTGCGGCATCGGCTATCTCCACACCGGCATCGAGAAGAACCTCGAGTTCCGGAACTGGACACAGGGCACCACCTTCGTCACGCGCATGGACTACCTGACCCCGTTCTTCAACGAGGCGGCGTACTGCCTCGGGACGGAGAAGCTCCTCGGCATCGAGGACCAGATCCCCGACCGGGCCACCGTCCTGCGCGTGCTCCTGATGGAGCTCAACCGGATCTCCTCGCACCTGGTGTGCATCGCCACCGGTGGCATGGAACTCGGCGCCACGACGATCATGATCTACGGCTTCCGCGATCGTGAACTCGTTCTCGATCTCTTCGAGCTGATCACCGGCCTCCGGATGAACCACGCGTTCATCCGGCCCGGCGGCCTGGCGCAGGACCTGCCCCCGGGCGCGGTCGACCAGATCCGCGAGTTCGTGAAGACCATGAAGAAGAACCTGCCGGAGTACGACAAGCTCGCGACCGGCAACCCCATCTTCAAGGCCCGCATGCAGGACGTCGGCTACCTCGACCTGACCGGCTGCATGGCGCTCGGCGCCACCGGCCCGGTCCTGAGGTCCGCCGGACTCCCGCACGACCTGCGCAAGAGCGACCCGTACTGCGGCTACGAGAACTACGAGTTCGACGTGCCCACCGCGGACACCTGCGACGCCTACGGCCGCTTCCTCATCCGTCTGGAGGAGATGCGCCAGTCGCTCAGGATCGTCGAGCAGTGCCTGGACCGGCTGGAGCCGGGCCCCGTCATGGTCGCCGACAAGAAGATCGCCTGGCCCGCGCAGCTCGCGCTCGGACCCGACGGACTCGGCAACTCGCTCGACCACATCAAGAAGATCATGGGCACCTCCATGGAGGCCCTGATCCACCACTTCAAGCTGGTGACCGAGGGCTTCCGGGTCCCGGCCGGGCAGACGTACACCGCCATAGAGTCCCCCAAGGGCGAGCTCGGCGTGCACGCCGTCTCGGACGGGGGCACCCGCCCCTTCCGGGTCCACTTCCGCGACCCGTCCTTCACCAACCTGCAGGCCATGGCGGCGATGTGCGAGGGCGGCCAGGTCGCCGACGTCATCGTCGCTGTCGCGTCCATCGACCCCGTGATGGGAGGCGTCGACCGGTGACCGCATCCAACCAAGAAGTCAGCCTGGGGATGCCGCAGCTCCCCGCCCCCGCGTACCCGGCCGAGGTGCGCACCCGGCTCGAAGCGGACGCGAAGGAGGTGATCGCCCGCTACCCCGGCAGCCGCTCCGCGCTGCTGCCGCTGCTGCACCTCGTCCAGTCCGAGGAGGGGCACGTCTCCCGTACGGGCATGGCGTTCTGCGCCGAACTGCTCGGCCTCACCACCGCCGAGGTCACCGCGGTCGCCACCTTCTACTCGATGTACCGGCGCCGGCCGAGCGGCGACTACCAGGTCGGGGTCTGCACCAACACCCTGTGCGCGGTCATGGGCGGCGACGCCATCTTCGACCGGCTCAAGGACCACCTCGGTGTCGGCAACAACGAGACGACCGAGGACGGCAAGGTCACCCTCGAGCACATCGAGTGCAACGCGGCCTGCGATTTCGCGCCCGTCGTGATGGTCAACTGGGAGTTCTTCGACAACCAGACGCCGGAGAGCGCGACGCAGCTCGTCGACGACCTGATCGCCGGCCGGACCGTCGAACCCACCCGCGGCGCCCCCCTGTGTACGTACAAGGAGACCGCCCGCATCCTGGCCGGTTTCCCCGACGAGCGCCCCGGTGCCGTCGCGGCGACCGGCGGAGCGGGGGCCGCCTCACTCGTCGGGCTGAAGCTGGCCAAGGGCGAGGCCGCCCCGCAGCCGCGCGTCGTCGCCCCGCGGGGCGAGGCCCCGAGCGACCAGCCGCAGAAGGGTGCCGAGCACCTCAGCTCGCACGACGCGCCGCAGCAGACCTCGGCCTCCGACCCGGAGCACCCGGCCGGGCCCGCAGCCGAGGAGGGGGAGTGATGACCTTGGCAGCCGAGATCGACAAGAACGGGACCAGCCCGGAGAAGCTCCTGGCACCGGTCCTCTCCGCCTTCTGGGACGAGCCGGAGTCCTGGACGCTGGAGACCTACCGGCGTCACGAGGGCTACGAGGGTCTGCGCAAGGCGCTGGCCATGTCGCCGGACGACCTCATCGCGTACGTCAAGGACTCCGGTCTGCGCGGGCGCGGCGGCGCCGGCTTCCCCACCGGGATGAAGTGGCAGTTCATCCCGCAGGGCGACGGCAAGCCGCACTACCTGGTCGTCAACGCCGACGAGTCGGAACCGGGGACCTGCAAGGACATCCCGCTGCTCTTCGCGAACCCGCACAGCCTCATCGAGGGCATCGTGATCGCCTGCTACGCGATCCGCTCGTCCCACGCCTTCATCTATCTGCGCGGCGAAGTCGTCCCCGTACTGCGACGCCTGCACGAGGCCGTGCGCGAGGCGTACGAGGCGGGGTACCTGGGGAAGGACGCCCTCGGCCCCGGGCTCGACCTGGAACTGACCGTGCACGCCGGTGCCGGCGCGTACATCTGCGGTGAGGAGACCGCGCTGCTCGACTCGCTCGAAGGACGCCGCGGCCAGCCCCGGCTGCGTCCGCCCTTCCCCGCGGTCGCCGGTCTGTACGCCTGTCCCACTGTGGTGAACAACGTCGAGTCCATCGCCTCGGTTCCCGCGATCCTGAACAAGGGCAAGGACTGGTTCAAGTCGATGGGCAGCGAGAAGTCCCCGGGCTTCACGCTGTATTCGCTCAGCGGGCACGTCACCAGCCCCGGCCAGTACGAGGCCCCGCTCGGCATCACCCTGCGCCAGCTGCTCGACATGAGCGGCGGCATCAGGGCCGGACACCGCCTGAAGTTCTGGACCCCCGGCGGCTCCTCCACCCCGATGTTCACCGAGGAACACCTCGACGTCCCGCTGGACTACGAGGGCGTCGGCGCCGCCGGCTCCATGCTCGGCACCAAGGCGCTGCAGTGCTTCGACGAGACCACCTGCGTGGTGCGGGCCGTCACCCGCTGGACCGAGTTCTACGCCCACGAGTCGTGCGGCAAGTGCACGCCGTGCCGTGAGGGCACCTACTGGCTCGTCCAGCTGCTCCGCGACATCGAGGCCGGCAAGGGCGAGATGTCCGACCTCGACAAGCTGAACGACATCGCCGACAACATCAACGGCAAGTCCTTCTGCGCCCTCGGTGACGGCGCCGCCTCGCCGATCTTCTCCTCGCTGAAGTACTTCCGCGAGGAGTACGAGCAGCACATCACGGGCAATGGCTGCCCCTTCGATCCCGCCAGGTCGACCCTCTGGGCCGACGACGAAGACGACAAGAACGCTCACCGGGGGGTGAACGCATGACAGTCACCACGAGTGCGCCCTCCGGGGGCGGCGAGGCGGCCATCCCGCCCGAGGACCTGGTCACGCTGACCATCGACGGCATCGAGATCAGCGTCCCCAAGGGCACCCTGGTCATCCGGGCCGCCGAACTCCTCGGCATCGAGATCCCGCGCTTCTGCGACCACCCGCTCCTCGACCCGGCCGGCGCCTGCAGGCAGTGCATCGTCGAGGTCGAGGGCCAGCGCAAGCCGATGGCGTCCTGCACCATCACGTGCACCGACGGCATGGTCGTGAAGTCGCAGATCACCTCGCCGGTCGCGGAGAAGGCCCAGAAGGGTGTGATGGAGCTCCTGCTCATCAACCACCCGCTGGACTGCCCGGTCTGCGACAAGGGCGGCGAATGCCCCCTGCAGAACCAGGCGATGTCGCACGGCGGCGCCGACTCCCGCTTCGACGGGAAGAAGCGCACCTTCGAGAAGCCCGTCCCTATCTCCACCCAGGTGCTGCTGGACCGCGAGCGGTGCGTGCTCTGCGCGCGGTGCACCCGGTTCTCCAACCAGGTGGCGGGCGACCCGATGATCGAACTCATCGAGCGTGGCGCGCTCCAGCAGGTCGGCACCGGGCAGGGCGACCCCTTCGAGTCGTACTTCTCCGGGAACACCATCCAGATCTGCCCCGTCGGAGCGCTCACCTCGGCGGCGTACCGCTTCCGCTCCCGGCCCTTCGACCTCGTGTCGACGCCGTCGGTGTGCGAGCACTGCGCGGGCGGCTGCGCGACCCGCACCGACCACCGCCGTGGCAAGGTCATGCGGCGGCTCGCCTCCAACGACCCCGAGGTCAACGAGGAGTGGCTCTGCGACAAGGGCCGCTTCGGATTCCGCTACGCCCAGCAGCGTGACCGGCTCACCACTCCGCTCGTACGCAACGCGGACGGTGTGCTCGAAGCGGCGAGCTGGCCCGAGGCACTGGCGGCCGCGGCAACCGGACTCTCGGCCGCCCGCGGCCGGACCGGTGTCCTCACCGGCGGCCGGCTCACCGTCGAGGACGCCTACGCCTACAGCAAGTTCGCGCGGATCGCCCTCGGCACGAACGACATCGACTTCCGCGCCCGGATCCACAGCAGCGAGGAAGCCGACTTCCTGGCCGCGCGGGTGGCCGGACGCGGGCGCGACCTGGACGGCAGCGGAGTCACGTACACCTCGCTGGAGAAGGCTCCGGCGGTCCTGCTGGCCGGCTTCGAGTCCGAGGAGGAGGCGCCCGGCGTCTTCCTGCGGCTGCGCAAGGCCCACCGCAAGCACGGGCAGCGGACGTTCGCGCTCGCCTCGCACGCCACGCGCGGACTGGAGAAGGCGGGCGGCACCCTGCTCCCCGCCGCCCCCGGCACCGAGACCGACTGGCTTGACGCGCTCGCGGGCGGAGTCGGACTGGAGGGTGACGGTGCCCTCGCCGCCGAGGCGCTGCGCGGTGAAGGCTCCCTGATCGTGGTGGGCGAACGGCTCTCCGGCGTCCCCGGAGCACTGACCGCCGTCGTACGGACCGCCGCCGCCACCGGTGCCACGCTCGTGTGGATTCCGCGGCGGGCCGGCGAACGCGGCGCGGTGGAGGCGGGCGCGCTCCCGTCGCTGCTGCCCGGCGGCCGTCCGGCGACCGACCCGCGGGCCAGGGAGGAGGTGGCGTCCGTATGGGGCGTCGCCGAACTGCCGTCCCGTTTCGGCCGCGACACCGGCCAGATCGTCGAAGCCGCGGCCACCGGCGAACTGGCCGCTCTGCTGGTCGCCGGCGTGGACCCCGAGGACCTGCCCGACCCGGCCCGTGCCCTCCGGGCGCTGGACGAGGTCGGCTTCCTGGTCTCGCTGGAGCTGCGCCCCGGCGCGGTCACCGAGCGGGCCGACGTGGTCCTTCCCGTCGCCGCGGTCGCGGAGAAGCCCGGCACGTTCCTCAACTGGGAAGGCAGGGCGCGGATGTTCGAAGCCGCGCTGAAGCCCGAGCAGCTGCCGCGCACCCTCTGCCCGACCGACGCACGGGTCCTGCACATGCTCGCCGACGCGCTCGACGTGCACCTCGCACTGCCGGACCTGAGGGCGGCGCGGCGCGAGCTCGACCGCCTCGGCGGCTGGCAGGGCACCCACGCCGAGGACCCGCGGGCGACCTCCCGGCCGGTGCCCGGCGCCGGTGACGGCGAAGCCGTACTCGCGGGCCACCGGATGCTGCTCGACCGGGGCCGGCTGCAGGAGGGCGACGAGGCGCTGGCCGGAACCCGGCACGCGGCCGTCGCACGGCTCTCCGCCGCCACCGCGGCCGAGACCGGGGTGAAGGACGGCGACCTGCTGGCCGTCACCGGACCCGCCGGCACCACCGAACTCCCGCTGGCGGTCACCGACATGCCGGACCGGGTGGTGTGGGTGCCGCTCAACTCCGTCGGCCGGGGCGTTCCCGCCGACACCGGAGTACAGCCGGGCGGACTGGTCCGGATCGGTCCGGCCGCCGGAAGCCCCGCAGAGACACCGGAGGTGCGAGCGTGACTGGCCTCGCTCAACTCGCCGCGGCACCGAACGGCGCCGTACTCGCCGCCGAGGACCTCTCGATGTTCGGCACGGACCCGTGGTGGCTCGTCGTCGTCAAGGCGGTCTTCTGCTTCGCGTTCCTGATGGTGACCGTGCTCTTCTCCATCGTGTGGGAGCGCAAGGTCGTCGCCTGGATGCAGCTGCGCATCGGCCCGAACCGGCACGGCCCCTGGGGCATGCTCCAGTCGCTCGCCGACGGCATCAAGCTGATGCTGAAGGAAGACGTCATCGTCAAGCGGGCCGACAAGGTCGTCTACGTCCTGGCCCCGATCATCGCCGCCGCACCGGCGTTCATGGCGATCGCGGTGATCCCGTTCGGCCCGTCGGGCAACGAGGTCTCGATCTTCGGCCAGCGCACGACGATGCAGCTGACCGACCTGCCGATCGCGATGCTGTACATCCTCGCGGTCGCCTCCGTCGGCATCTACGGCATCGTGCTGGCCGGCTGGTCGTCCGGATCGACGTACCCGCTGCTCGGCGGTCTGCGCTCCTGCGCGCAGATGATCAGCTACGAGATCGCGATGGGCGCCGCCTTCGCCTCGGTGTTCCTCTACTCCGGGTCGATGTCGACCTCGAAGATCGTGGAGGCGCAGGAGGACCGCTGGTTCATCATCCTGCTGCCGGTCTCCTTCATCATCTACGTCGTCACGATGGTCGGGGAGACCAACCGCGCGCCGTTCGACATGCCTGAGTCCGAGGGCGACCTCGTGGGCGGCTTCAACACCGAGTACTCCTCGATCAAGTTCGCGATGTTCATGCTCGCCGAGTACGTCAACATGGTCACCGTCTCCGCGGTCTCCGTGACCCTGTTCCTGGGCGGCTGGCGGGCTCCGTACCCGATCAGCACCTTCTGGGAGGGTGCGAACCACGGCTGGTGGCCGATGCTCTGGTTCGTCATCAAGGTCCAACTGCTGCTGTTCTTCTTCATCTGGCTGCGCGGCACCCTGCCCAGGGTCCGCTACGACCAGCTGATGAAGCTCGGCTGGAAGGTCCTGATCCCGGTCTCCGTGGTCTGGCTGATGCTGGTGGCCACGGTCAGGGCGCTGCGCAACGAGGGTTACGACTTCTCGAAGATCGTGCTGTACGTCGCGGGGGCCGTGATCGCGATCCTGCTGATCTCCTTCGTCGTCGACATCTTCCGCGACCGCAAGGCGAAGGAAACCGAAGCGGCTGCCGAGCCGGAGCCGGCGTTCGACCCGATGGCCGGCGGATTCCCGGTGCCGCCGCTGCCCGGCCAGAGCCTGCCGCCGGTACCGCGCCGCAGGCCGCGCCGTGAGCGGGAGCTCATTGTCAGTGGCGGACCCGATACTCAGAGTGACGAGCACGCGAGTGACGGAAAGGAGGCTGACGGTGTCTGAGTCATCAGAACCCTCAGGGGAGAAGTTCCAGAATCCTGTGGCCGGCTTCGGCGTGACCTTCAAGGCCATGTTCAAGAAGCGGCTGACCGAGCAGTACCCGGAGACGCCGAAGGTGACGGCGCCGCGCTTCCACGGCCGGCACCAGCTCAACCGTCACCCCGACGGCCTGGAGAAGTGCGTCGGCTGCGAGCTGTGCGCCTGGGCGTGTCCGGCGGACGCCATCTACGTGGAGGGCGCGGACAACACCGAGGAGGAGCGCTACTCCCCGGGGGAGCGCTACGGCCGCGTCTACCAGATCAACTACGCGCGCTGCATCCTGTGCGGGCTCTGCATCGAGGCGTGCCCCACCCGGGCGCTCACGATGACGAACGAGTTCGAGCTCGCCAACACCACCCGCGAGAGCCTCATCTACACCAAGGACGAGCTGCTCGCGGGGCTGGAGGAAGGCATGGTCGACAGCCCGCACGCGATCTACCCCGGTATGGACGAGCAGGACTACTACCGCGGTCTGGTGAGCGAGGCCGCGCCCGGCACGGAGCGTCAGACCGCCGTCTCCAAGGGCGAAGCCGACAAGGAGGTGGACGTATGACCTCCGGTCCGGCCGTCGCGGCCTCCATGACCTCCACCCCCGAGGCCGTCCAGTTCTGGCTGCTCGGCACCGTCGCCGTCATCGGCGCGCTCTCCACCGTCCTGATGAAGAAGGCGGTGCACAGCGCACTGTCGCTCGCCGGCACCATGATCGTGCTGGCGGTCTTCTACCTCGCCAACGGCGCGTACTTCCTGGGCATCGTCCAGGTCGTCGTCTACACGGGCGCGATCATGATGCTGTTCCTCTTCGTGGTCATGCTCGTCGGTGTCACGGCGGCCGACTCGCTGAAGGAGACCATCAAGGGCCAGCGCTGGCTGGCCGCCGGCTGCGGCCTCGGCTTCGGTGTCCTGCTGATCGCCGGTATCGGCCAGGCCTCCCTGGCCAGCTTCAACGGCCTCGGCGCGGCGAACGCCCAGCACGGCGGAAACGTCGAGGGCCTCGCCAACCTCATCTTCACCAAGTACGTCTTCGCGTTCGAGATCACGGGCGCCCTGCTGATCACGGCGACGGTCGGCGCGATGCTCCTGACGCACCGCGAGCGCACCGAACGCGCCAAGACGCAGCGGGAGATGTCCGAGGACCGGGTGCGCAGCAACCACCTTCCGCCGCTCCCCGCCCCGGGCGTCTACGCCCGGCACAACGGGGTGGACATCGCCGGACTGCTCCCGGACGGCACCGCCTCCGAGCTCACCGTCATGCAGACGCTGCGCCGGCGCGGCCAGATCCGGGACGTGTCGACCGAGTCGCTCGCCGACCTCAAGGCGCTGGAACAGCGCTCCGGGGAGCGGCTGGGCCGTGACCACGAAGAAGAAGGGGAGGAGGTCGCCAAGTGAATCCGGTCAACTACCTCTACCTCGCGGCCCTTTTGTTCACGATCGGTGCCTCCGGAGTCCTGATCAGGCGGAACGCCATCGTGGTGTTCATGTGCGTGGAGCTGATGCTCAACGCCTGCAACCTCGCGTTCGTCGCGTTCTCCCGGATGCACGGAAACCTCGACGGCCAGATCATCGCCTTCTTCACGATGGTCGTCGCCGCCGCTGAGGTCGTCGTCGGGCTCGCGATCATCGTGTCGCTGTTCCGCTCCCGCCACTCGGCCTCGGTCGACGACGCCAGCCTGATGAAGCTGTAAGGGGTCGGAATCGTGGAAAACCTGATTGCGCTGCTGGTCGCGGCGCCCCTGCTCGGAGCGGTGGTCCTGCTGTGCGGGGGCCGCCGGCTCGACCGGGCCGGCCATTGGCTCGGCACGCTGTTCTCCGCCGCGGCCTTCGTCGTCGGCGTGGTGCTGTTCATCGACATGCTGGGCAAGGGCGCCGACGACCGCGCCCTGCACCAGATGCTGTACAGCTGGATTCCCGTCGAGGGCTTCCAGGCCGACGTGGCCTTCCAGCTCGACCAGCTGTCGATGACGTTCGTCCTGCTGATCACGGGTGTGGGCACGCTGATCCACATCTACTCGATCGGCTACATGGAGCACGACGAGCGCCGCCGCCGCTTCTTCGGCTACCTGAACCTGTTCCTCGCGGCGATGCTCCTGCTGGTCATCGCCGACAACTACCTGCTCCTGTACGTCGGGTGGGAGGGCGTCGGTCTGGCGTCCTACCTGCTCATCGGCTTCTGGCAGCACAAGCCCAGCGCGGCCACCGCCGCCAAGAAGGCCTTCCTGGTCAACAGGGTCGGCGACATGGGCCTGTCGATCGCGATCATGCTGATGTTCACCACCTTCGGCACCTTCGCCTTCGGACCGGTGTTCGCCGCGGTCGACGGGACGAGTGAGGGCAAGCTGACCGCGATCGGCCTCATGCTGCTCCTCGCGGCCTGCGGCAAGTCCGCCCAGGTGCCGCTGCAGTCCTGGCTCGGTGACGCCATGGAGGGTCCGACCCCGGTCTCGGCCCTCATCCACGCCGCCACCATGGTGACCGCGGGTGTCTACCTCATCGTCCGCTCCGGCGCGATCTTCAACGCCGCGCCCGACGCCCAGCTGGTCGTCGTGGTCGTCGGTGCGGTCACGCTCCTCTTCGGTGCGATCGTCGGTTGCGCCAAGGACGACATCAAGAAGGCCCTCGCCGGGTCGACGATGTCGCAGATCGGCTACATGGTCCTGGCCGCGGGTCTCGGCCCGATCGGCTACGTCTTCGCGATCATGCACCTGGTGACGCACGGCTTCTTCAAGGCCGGTCTCTTCCTCGGCGCCGGTTCGGTCATGCACGGCATGAACGACGAGGTCGACATGCGGAAGTACGGCGGCCTGCGGAAGTACATGCCGGTCACCTTCGTCACCTTCGGCCTCGGCTACCTCGCGATCATCGGCTTCCCCGGTCTGTCCGGCTTCTTCTCCAAGGACAAGATCATCGAGGCGGCCTTCGCGAAGGGCGGCACGGAGGGCTGGATCCTCGGCTCCGTCGCCCTGCTCGGCGCCGCGATCACCGCGTTCTACATGACGCGGGTGATGCTGATGACGTTCTTCGGCGAGAAGCGCTGGCAGCCCGATGCGGAGGGCCACGACCCGCACCCGCACGAGTCGCCGAAGTCGATGACGATCCCGATGGTCGTGCTGGCCTTCGGGTCGGTCTTCGCCGGAGGCTTCTTCTCCATCGGCGACCGGTTCATGCACTGGCTGGAGCCCGTCACCGGACACGACCACGGACACGCGCCGGTCAGCGCGACCACCGTCACCGCCGCCACCATGGTGGTGCTCGTCATCGGTGTCGCCGTCGCCTGGTTCCTGTACGGGCGCAGGCCCGTCCCCGTCGTCGCCCCGCGCGGCTCGCTGCTCACCAGGGCCGCCCGTCGCGACCTCTACCAGGACGACTTCAACCATGTGGTCCTGGTCCGCGGCGGCGAGCACCTCACCCGCTCCCTGGTCTACGTCGACCACACCCTGGTCGACGGCGTCGTCAACGGCACGGCCGCCTCGATGGGCGGGCTCTCCGGCCGGCTGCGCACGCTGCAGAACGGCTACGCCCGCTCCTACGCGGTCTCGATGTTCGGCGGTGCGGCGGTCCTCATCGCCGCAACCCTGCTGATGAGGGCGGTCTGATCACATGTCCTTTCCCCTCCTGACAGCGACGGCGGCACTCCCCGCGATCGGCGCGATCGCCACCGCCGCCGTCCCCGCCGCACAGCGCACCGCGGCCAAATGGCTCGCGCTGATCGTCTCGCTCGGCACGCTCGTCCTCGCGGGCATCGTGTTCGCCCGCTTCGAACCGGGCGGCGACCGCTACCAGCTGACCGAATCGCATGCCTGGATCAAGGACTTCGGCGTCCGGTACGAGCTGGGTGTCGACGGCATCGGGGTGGCGCTCCTCGCGCTCACCGCGCTGCTGATCCCCTTCGTCATCCTGGCCGGCTGGCACGACGCCGACCCCCTGGAGACGAAGTCCTCCCGTTGGAGGCCCACCCAGGGCTTCTTCGCCCTCATCCTGATGGTCGAAGCGATGGTGATCCTCTCCTTCGAGGCCACCGACGTCTTCCTCTTCTACATCCTCTTCGAAGCCATGCTCATCCCGATGTACTTCCTCATCGGCGGCTTCGGGGACCGGGCGCACACGGGAAGCGACGAGAACGCGGCGACGCAACGCAGCTACGCGGCCGTGAAGTTCCTCCTCTACAACCTGGTCGGCGGGCTCATCATGCTGGCCGCCGTCATCGGGCTCTACGTGGTCGCGGGGAGCTTCTCGCTCTCCGAGATCGCCGAGGCCCGGGCCAACGGCTCGCTCGAGATGGCGAGCAGCACCGAGCGGTGGCTGTTCCTCGGCTTCTTCTTCGCCTTCGCGGTGAAGGCCCCGCTGTGGCCGCTGCACACCTGGCTGCCCAACGCCATGGGCGAGGCGACCACCCCGGTGGCCGTCCTGATCACCGCGGTCGTCGACAAGGTCGGCACCTTCGCGATGCTCCGCTTCTGCCTCCAGCTGTTCCCGGAGGCCAGCAAGTGGGCGACGCCGGTGATTCTCGTCCTGGCGCTGATCTCCATCATCTACGGGGCGCTGCTCGCCGTCGGCCAGCGTGACATCAAGCGGCTCATCGCCTACGCGTCGATCTCGCACTTCGGCTTCATCGTGCTCGGCATCTTCGCGATGACGAGCCAGGGCCAGTCGGGTGCCACGCTCTACATGGTCAACCACGGGCTCTCGACGGCCGCGCTGATGCTGGTCGCCGGATTCCTGATCACGCGGCGCGGCTCGCGGCTCATCGCCGACTACGGCGGGGTGCAGAAGGTGGCGCCGGTGCTGGCGGGGACGTTCCTCATCGGCGGTCTGGCCACGCTCTCGCTGCCCGGCCTCGCCCCGTTCGTCAGTGAGTTCCTCGTCCTGGTCGGCGCGTTCAGCGCGTACCCGGTGGTCGGCATCATCGCGACCGTCGGCATCGTGCTCGCCGCGCTCTACGTCCTGGTCCTCTACCAGCGGACGATGACGGGACCGGTCACGGAGGCGGTCCGGAGCATGCCGGACCTCAGGGTCCGTGAACTGGCGGTCGCCCTGCCGCTGATCGCCCTGCTGATCTTCCTGGGTGTCTTCCCGAAGCCGCTCACGGACGTCGTCAACCCGGCGGTGCAGCACACCATGCACGACGTACAGAAGAAGGACCCCCAGCCCGAGGTGGAGGCCGCCAAGTGAGCGCAACAGCTGTCCACAGCCTGTGGACGACGGGCGGCGGGGTGACAACGGCTGCCGCGGGCGACAAGTTCACCGCGCCGACCATCGAGTACGCCCAACTGGCGCCCGTCCTGATCGTGATCGGCGTCGCCGTCCTGGGAATCCTGGTCGAGGCGTTCGTCCCGCGCAGGGCCCGCTACACCACGCAGGTCTTCCTGACGGTCGTCGCCCTCGGTGCCGCGTTCGCCGCGGTCCTGGGGCTCGCGGCCGACGGGTACGCGGGCAGGAACGCGCAGATCGCCGCGATGGGCGCCGTCGCCGTCGACGGCCCCGCCCTGTTCCTGCAGGGCACCATCCTGCTCGTCTCGATGGTCTCCGCCTTCACGTTCGCCGAGCGGCGCCTGGACCCCGCCTCCCACGGCAACCGCGTGGACTCCTTCGCCGCACAGGCCGGTTCGGTCCCCGGCAGTGACGGCGAGAAGGCCGCGGTCAAGGCCGGGTTCACCACCACCGAGGTCTTCCCGCTGGCCCTCTTCTCCGTCGCGGGCATGCTGGTCTTCCCGGCCGCCAACGACCTGCTGACCCTCTTCATCGCGCTCGAGGTCTTCTCCCTCCCGCTCTACCTCCTGTGCGCCGTCGCCCGCCGCAAGCGGCTGATGTCGCAGGAGGCCGCGGTGAAGTACTTCCTGCTCGGGGCCTTCTCCTCGGCGTTCCTGCTCTTCGGGATCGCTCTGCTCTACGGATACGCGGGAACCGTCTCGTACGCCGGTATCGCGAACGTCGTGGACGGTACCGTCCAGGAGATCACCCCGGCGCTCGCGGACACGATGGGCAACGACGTGCTGCTGCTCATCGGCGGCGCGATGATCCTGATGGGCCTGCTGTTCAAGGTCGGCGCCGTCCCGTTCCACATGTGGACCCCGGACGTGTACCAGGGTGCGCCGACGCCGGTCACGGGCTTCATGGCCGCGGCGACGAAGGTCGCCGCGTTCGGTGCCCTGCTGCGCCTGCTGTACGTGGTGCTGCCGGGTCTCACCTGGGACCTGCGCCCCGTCATGTGGGGCGTCGCGATCGTCACGATGCTGGGCGGGGCGATCGTCGCGATCACCCAGACCGACATCAAGCGGCTGCTGGCCTACTCCTCGATCGCGCACGCGGGCTTCATCCTCGCGGGTGTCATCGCGGCCAGCCCGGAGGGCATCTCCTCGGTCCTCTTCTACCTCGGTGTCTACTCCTTCGTGACCGTCGGCGCCTTCGCCGTCGTCACCCTGGTGCGCGACGCGGGGGGCGAGGCGACGCATCTGTCGCAGTGGGCCGGACTCGGCCGGCGCTCGCCGCTGACCGCGGCGGTCTTCGCCGTGTTCCTGCTGTCCTTCGCCGGCATTCCGCTCACGTCGGGCTTCTCCGGCAAGTTCGCCGTCTTCAAGGCGGCGGCGGACAACGGCGCGGGCGGCCTGGTCGTGGTCGGTGTGATCTCGTCGGCCATCGCCGCGTTCTTCTACATCCGCGTCATCGTCCTGATGTTCTTCAGCGAGCCGAAGGCCGACGGCCCCACGGTCGCCGTCCCGTCCCCGCTGACGATGACGACGATCGCGGTCGGCGTCGCGGTCACCCTGGTGCTGGGCCTGGCCCCGCAGTACTTCCTGGACCTGGCGAGCCAGGCGGGAGTCTTCGTGCGGTAACCGCGTGGGAAGTGCTGCGACAACGCCGGACGGGCCCTGGAAGTCAAGCCCGTCCGGCGTTGTCGTACGCGGCGCCTATGGTGGCTGTGGACGGTTGGACAGAGATACGGACGGCACGGACGGGCGGAACGGGAACGATGAGTGTGACGACCGAGAGCGCCGCGCAGCAGACGCTGCACCGGGTGTTCGGGTACGAGGCGTTCCGCGGCGAGCAGGGTGCGGTGATCGAGCATGTGGTCGCCGGTGGCGACGCGGTCGTGCTCATGCCCACCGGCGGCGGCAAGTCCCTCTGCTACCAGATCCCCGCCCTGGTCAGGCCGGGTACCGGCGTCGTGGTTTCTCCGCTGATCGCGCTCATGCAGGACCAGGTGGACGCCCTGCGCGCGCTCGGTGTCCGCGCCGGCTTCATGAACTCCACGCAGGACTTCGACGAGCGCCGCTCGATGGAGGCCCAGTTCCTGGCGGGCGAGCTCGACCTGCTGTACCTGGCCCCGGAGCGGCTGCGCCTGGACTCCACCCTCTCGCTGCTCGCCCGCGGTGAGATCTCCGTCTTCGCGATCGACGAGGCGCACTGCGTCGCCCAGTGGGGCCACGACTTCCGCCCGGACTACCTGGCCCTGGCCGTCCTGGGCGAGCGCTGGCCCGACGTACCGCGCATCGCGCTGACGGCCACGGCGACGGACGCCACGCACCAGGAGATCACCCAGCGCCTGGGCATGCCCGAGGCCAGGCACTTCGTGGCCAGCTTCGACCGGCCCAACATCCAGTACCGCGTCGTGGGGAAGTCCGACCCGAAGAAGCAGCTGCTCACGTTCCTCAAGGAGGAGCACCCCGGGGACGCGGGCATCGTCTACTGCCTCTCGCGCAATTCGACGGAGAAGACCGCCGAGTACCTCTGCCGCAACGGCATCGAGGCCGTGCCGTACCACGCGGGCCTGGACGCGTCGATGCGCGCCGAGCACCAGTCGCGCTTCCTGCGGGAGGAGGGCCTGGTCGTCGTCGCGACCATCGCCTTCGGCATGGGAATCGACAAGCCCGACGTGCGCTTCGTCGCCCACCTCGATCTGCCGAAGTCCGTCGAGGGCTACTACCAGGAGACAGGACGCGCGGGCCGTGACGGCGCGCCCTCCACGGCCTGGATGGCGTACGGGCTCCAGGACGTCGTCCAGCAGCGCAAGCTGATCCAGGGCGGCGAGGGCGACGAGGCGTTCCGGCGCCGGGCCGCCGCGCACCTCGACTCGATGCTGGCGCTGTGCGAGACCGTCCGGTGCCGCCGCGCCCAGCTCCTGACGTACTTCGGCCAGGAGCCCGGCGCCGAGAGCTGCGGCAACTGCGACACCTGCCTCACCCCGCCCGAGACCTGGGACGGCACGGTGGTCGCGCAGAAGCTGCTGTCCACCGTGGTCCGGCTGAAGCGGGAGCGCGGGCAGAAGTTCGGGGCCGGCCAGATCATCGACATCCTGCTGGGCCGCAAGACCGCGAAGATCATTCAGTTCGACCACGACCAGCTCTCGGTCTTCGGCATCGGTGAGGAGCTGGCCGAGGCGGAGTGGCGTGGTGTGGTGCGCCAGCTGCTGGCCCAGGGGCTGCTCGCCGTCGAGGGCGAGTACGGCACGCTGGTGCTGACCGGGGAGAGCGGTTCCGTGCTCGGCCGGGAGCGCGAGGTACTGCTGCGCAAGGAGCCGAAGAAGCCGACGGCCAAGTCGGCGAGGGGCGAGCGCAAGGGCAAGTCGGCCGCCGCCGTGGCGGACCTGCCGGCCGAGGCCGTCCCGGTCTTCGAGGCGCTGCGCGCCTGGCGCGGCGCCCAGGCGAAGGAGCTGGGCCTCCCGGCGTACGTGATCTTCCACGACGCGACGCTGAGGGAGATCGCCGCGCTGCGCCCCCGTTCGCTCGCGGAGCTGGGCGGGATCAGCGGCCTGGGCGAGAAGAAGCTGGCGACGTACGGCGAGGGCGTCCTGGAGGTGCTGGCGGGGCTGGGAGACGTCGAGCCGGGCGCCGACAGTGCCCCCGCCGTGCCGGAACCGGTGTCCCGGCCCGCCGCCGCGGTTCCGCCGCAGCCGGAGGCCGCACGCGCCGCGGAGCCGGTGCGGGCCGCACGGGCGGAGCCGGACACGGACACGCACGTCGGCTGGGACGAGGAGCCGCCCGAGTTCGACTGAGCGGGTGACGGGCGGCGACGGGTCTACTCCGGCGTCGCCCGGCGGCGTGTGACGATCGCGGTCAGGTCGAGATCGACGGGGAAGGGCGCGGAGACCTTCATCCTGTCGTGGAAGATCCCGGTGGAGGTGTACGCGCCGGTGGCGGGTTCCAGCTCGAAGACGTACACGACTGCTCGGCCGTCCTGGTTCTCCACCCGCCAGTAGTGCGGAATCTTCGCCCGCGCGTACTTCACGGGCTTGGTCTCCCGGTCACGGGTGACGGACTCGTCGGACACGACCTCGACGGCCAGCACCACACTGTGCGAGGGGAAACGAGTCTGCCGCAGGCTCTCGACCGCCTCCGCATGCACGACGACAACATCGGGCTCAGGCCGGTTCTGGAAGTCGACGTCGATGGTGAATTCGCGAAAGACTTCCAGGTCGATCGGTGCGAGCGACTGCAGCTGCCACTTCAGGTAGTCGATCGCACGCTCATGGAAAACGGTCTGCGGACTCACGAAAACGAGGCTCCCGTCGATCAGCTCCGTATGCGGAGGCAGATTCGGAAGCGTGTCCAGGTCATCGGCGGTCCAGCCGCCCACGGGCGGGACCGCCCACCTCGGCTCGGGGGCCTCGGGTTCGACGCTCATCAGTGCTCCCATACGAAGCAGTCTCGCGGTCAGTCCAGCGTATCCGGCGGGAACCGATCAAGGCCGCCCAAACGTGTGAGCGACTCACGCGTCGTTGACCACCGCCCCCCTCGCCGCGTACGCGCGCACGTCCGCGTCCGGGTCGGTGAGCACTCCGGCCAGGGCTTCCCGGGCCGCGTCGTGGGCCGTGTGGTGCAGCAGAGCCAGGACCGCCGCCTTGCGCACGTCGGCGTTCGGGTCGCCCAGGGCTCCGGTCAGCGGGCCGATCGCGGAGTCCGGGGCCGCCGAGGAGAGCGCTGTCGCCGCCCCCGCGCGTACCTGCCAGGCCGGGCCGGAGAGGGCCGTGACCGCCGTCGTGACGTACGGCGCGGGGCACCCCGTCGCCGCGAGCGCGGCCAGGGCGGCGGCGCGGACCAGCGCGTCCCCGTCCTCCAGCAGCGGGGTGAGCGGCTCCGGGGCGGGGGAGTGCGTGGCGGCCAGCCCCTTCGCCACGGCCACCCGGACCTCGCGGGACGGATCGGCCGCGGCAGCCGTCAGGTACTGCACCGCGTCCACCGAGACGAGAGCCCGGACGGTGTGCAGCCGCACGTCGATGACCGGGTCGCCGAGTGTGCGCGCGTACAGGTCGGCGTCCCCCAGTCGAAGCGCCCGCAGGGTGTCCAGCGCGGTGGCCCGTACGACCGGGTCGTCCGAGCCGAGCGCCGTCACCAGCGGTGCGCGCAGGGCCGGTTCGGCCGGCAGTACCTCGACCAGCTCCCGCAGGGAGGCGGCGGCCGCCGCCCGAACCGACGGCGCCGGGTCGGCGAGCGTCCCGGCCAGTGCCGGACCCGCACCCTGCGGCGTCGACTCGGTGAGCGCGGCCACGGCCGCCCGCCGGACCGCCGGGTCCGGGTCGGACAGGTACGGGGCGAGGACCGGCAGGTCCGGCTGGTCGTCGGCGAGCGCGAGGAGTTCCAGGATGCGGGGGGACGGGTCGGACGGTACGGGGGCAGCGGGCGCCGGGTCCGCCGCTGTCGAGGAGCCGGACGACGGGGCCACGTCCCGCCGTCCCGCCGTCGCGACCTGCTCCGCCGCCACCTCGCCGATCTCGCGCGAGGCCCCGCCCACGGGGGCGAACCCCTCCACGGGCACGAGGTAGGGAGCCACCGGCCTGGCCGTGAACTCCATCGCTCCCGATGCGGACTTGCGCAGGTCCAGGTGGTGGAACCAGTCCGCGTCGTCCCGCTCGGGATGGTCCGTACGCTCGTGGTACAGGCCCCAGCGGGACTCCGTGCGGGCCAGCGAGGAGCGCGCCGCCATCTCCGCGCAGTCCCGGATGAAGCTCACCTCGGCGCACCGCATCAGCTCGTGCGGGGTCGTCGCGCCCATCTCCGCGATGTCGGTCCGCATCCGGTCGAACGCCTCCAGCGCGAGCGAGAGCCGCGCCCCCGACTTGGGCGGGGCCACGTAGTCGTTCACGAAGCGGCGCAGCTTGTACTCGACCTGGGGCTGCGGCGGCCCCTCCGGGTTGTGCAGCGGCCGGTAGATCAGCTCGTGGGCCTCGCGCAGCTGCTCGGCGGGCAGTTCGCCCTCGTACACCGTGAACTGCGAGGCGTCGGCGCCCGCGAGGTCGCCGAAGACGAACGCCCCGATCATGTAGTTGTGCGGGACGCAGGCCAGGTCCCCGGCGGCGTAGAGGCGCGGCACCGTCGTACGGGCGTGGTCGTCGACCCGGACGCCGGAGGCCGAGTGGCCGCCGCACAGGCCGATCTCGGAGATGTGCATCTCGATGTCGTGGGTGCGGTAGTCATGGCCCCGGTTCGCGTGGAACGTGCCGCGCGTCGGCCGTTCCGTGGTGTGCAGGATGCCCTCCAGCGCGCTGACGGACTCCTCGGGGAGGTGGCTCAGCTTCAGGTACACCGGCCCCCGGTCCGAGGCGACCTCCGCCGCGAACTCGGCCATCATCTGCCCCGACCAGTAGTCGGAGTCGACGAACCGTTCGCCGTGCCGGTTCACCTGGTAGCCGCCGAACGGATTGGCGACGTAGGCGCAGGCCGGACCGTTGTAGTCCTTGATCAAAGGGTTGATCTGGAAGCACTCGATGCCGGTCAGCTCGGCGCCCGCGTGGTACGCCATGGAGTAGCCGTCGCCGGCGTTGGTCGGGTTCTCGTACGTCCCGTAGAGGTAGCCGGACGCCGGCAGCCCGAGCCGTCCGCACGGCCCGGTGGCCAGGACGACGGCCCCGGCACGGACCGTGACGAACGCTCCTGTACGGGTGTGGAAACCTGCCGCCCCGATCGCCCGGCCGTCGTCACCGGTGAGGATCCTGACGGGCATCACCCGGTTCTCGATCCGGATCCGCTCCCGCATCTCGCGGCGCCGCAACTGCCGGTAGAGGACCTTCTTGACGTCCTTGCCCTCGGGCATCGGCAGCACGTACGCACCGGAGCGGTGCACCTGGCGGACGGCGTACTCCCCGTGCTCGTCCTTCTCGAACTTCACCCCGTAGGACTCCAGCCGCTGCACCATCGGGAAGCCGAGCTCCGCGGTCCGGCGGACGGTGGACTGGTCGACGATGCCGTCGTTGGCGCGGGTGATCTCGGCGACGTAGTCGTCGGGTTCGGCCCGGCCCGGGATCACGGCGTTGTTGACGCCGTCCATCCCCATGGCGAGGGCACCCGAGTGCCGCACGTGCGCCTTCTCCAGCAGCACGACGGACGCGCCGTGCTCGGCGGCGGTGAGGGCCGCCATGGTGCCGGCCGTGCCGCCCCCGACGACCAGTACGTCGCAGGAGAGTTCCTCGGCGTCGGCGAGGGCGGGGATCTGCACGGTCATGCCTTTCAGTGGGCGGGAGTGAGCGATTCGAGGACCTCGCGCCGCAGCGCGACGGTCGCCGGGTCGGAATGCGCGGCGCGTTCACGCGGACGCGGTACGTCCAGGACGCGCCCGGTGGGCAGCAGCGCCACCCGGTCGCCGAGGAACAGCGCCTCGTCCACGTCGTGCGTGACGAAGACGACCGTGGCGCCCGTGCCGTGCAGGACGTCGACGAGCAACTGCTGCATCCCGGCCCTGGTCTGGGCGTCCAGCGCGCCGAAGGGCTCGTCCATCAGGACCGCGCGCGGATCGGCCGCCAGTGCGCGGGCCAGTTGCACACGCTGGCGCTGGCCGCCCGAGACGCGGTGCGGAAGCTTCGCCCCGTGGTCCTCCAGGCCGACCCGGGCCAGCCAGGACCCGGCCCGGCGCCTGCGCTCGGAGCGGGCCACGCCCCGGATGGCGAGGGGCAGTTCGACATTGGCACGCACGGTGCGCCACGGCAGCAGCGCGTCGTCCTGGAAGACGAGGGCCCGCTCGGCGTGCGGCGCGGTGATCGCCTCGCCGTCCTGGGTCACCTCGCCGCCGAGCACGGGCAGCAGCCCGGCGAGGGTGCGCAGGAGCGTGGACTTGCCGCAGCCGGACGGGCCGACGACGGCGAGGATCTCGCCGGGGACGACATCGAGGTCGATGCCGCCGAGGACGGGTGCCCCGGCCCGGCCGAGCACGGCGCCGCGCAGGGTGAGCCGGACGCCCGGGGACGTGGTGGTGGTCATGGGTGCACCCGCTCCTTCGCCAGGGGGGCCGGCGAGGCCGCCGGGGTCACGGGCCGCGGCCGGTGCCGTACGGGGGACGGCGGCCGGTTCTCCGTACGCGGCAGCCACCGTGTGAGCCGGCGGCCCAGCAGTTCCACCGCCGTCGAGGTGATCCAGCCGAGCAGGCCGATCGTGGCCATGCCGACGAAGACGCCCGGGTAGTCGACGACCGTGTAGTCCTGCCAGGTGCGGTACCCCACCCCGTACTCGCCGGAGATCATCTCGGCGGAGATCACGCAGATCCACGACACCCCGATGCCGACGGAGAGCCCGCCCAGGATGCCGGGGAGCGCGCCGGGCAGGACGACGGAACCGAGGATCCGCCACCGGCCGCCGCCCAATGTCAGGACGGCCTCCTCCCATGCCGGCGTGAGCGCGCGCACGGCGTGCCGGGTGGAGACCATGACGGGGAAGAACGCCGCGGTGCACGTGATGAAGACGATCCCCTGCTCGTTGCTGGGGAAGAGCAGGATCGCCACCGGCACCAGCGCGATGGCCGGGACCGGACGGATCACTTCGAGGACCGGGCCCAACAGGTCGGAGGCCAGCCGGGAGCGGGCGACGGCCGTGCCGACCGTGATGCCCAGGACGGCGGCCAGGGCGAAGCCGGTGACGATCCGGGTCAGGCTGTCGGTGAGGTCCTGCCAGTACGCGTCGCTGCCGAGCCGGTCGCCGAAGGCGCGCGCCACATCGATCACCGTCGGGAACTGCTCGAAGCGCAGCCACAGATTGATGTCGAAGGCGGTCAGCAGCTGCCAGATGCCCAGGGCGGCCACCAGCGACAGGGCCCGCAGCACGATCGACCACCGGCCGCTCATGAGACGCGGGCCCGGTCGAGCGCGGTGGCGTACGGGACGATCCGGGCGCCGGGGTGCGCGGCGACGTCGGCGCGGGCCGCGGACCCGGTGACGTACGGCCGCAGCCCGGCACCGTCGGACACCCAGACCGCCCGGTCGGCGAACCACAGAGTCCCGGTCCTCGCGTCGGGGACGTACGCGGCGCGGACCCGCCCCGGGTGCGCGGCGGCGAAACGCAGGACCTCGACGGGGGTGGCGAACGACGACGTGGTGTCCTCGCCCTTCAGCCATACCTCGCCGCCGCGTGCCGCGGGCGGACCGGCCGCCTGCGCCTTCGCGTAGGCGGAGCCGTACACCCGCTTCACGTACTGCTCGTCGACGAAGGCGTCCACGTCCACGTCGCCGACCAGCTTCGCCGAGCGCAGCACGGGGACGTCCTTCTTGAGCGCCGCGACCAGGGCGGGTTTCACGGTGGTGTCGAACGTCGCGATGCCCTGGGAGCCGTTGTAGAGGTGCACGACCTCGGCCGGCAGGCCGGTGGCCTTCGCGACCGACTCGGACGACGCCACCGGGTGCTCGTGCAGGTAGTCGGTCGCCCGGCCCTGCGCCCGCAGGAAGTCCTCCAGCACGGCGGGCCGCTTCTTCGCGAACTCCTCACGGACGGTGACCCCGTGGAAGGTCGGAAGATTCAGTTCCGCCCCGTCGTAGAGGGCCTTCGCCCGGCCCTGGAAGGCCAGCAGTCCGGGCCAGGCGACGAACTGCGAGAGGGCGTCCGCGCTGCCGGCCTGGAGCGCCGAAGCACCCACGGCAGGCTGCTGGTTGAGCTTGCGGATGTCCTTCGCCGGATCGAGTCCGGCTTGTTGGAGGGCGCGGACGAGCGTTCCGTCGGCGGCCGACCCGACACTCGTGGAGACCTTCTTGCCGCGCAGGTCCTCCAGCGAGTCGAGGTCCGAACCAGGGTCGGTCACCACGGTGTTGAGGCCGCCGCGAAGGTTGTACCCGGTGACGGAGACGAGTGCGGTGGGGCGGTTCAGCTGCTTGCCGCGGGCCGCGTTGATCAGCAGCGGGAAGTCGCCCATCGAACCGATGTCGATCTTCCCCGCGGTCATCTGCGCGGTGATCGGCGCGCCGGTCGCGTAGTCCTGCCACTTCACCTCGTACGTGACGCCGTCCCGTTCACCGCGGGCCCGCAGCTCCTCCTCGAAGTAGCCGAGCGAGCGCAGGAGGGTGCCCGCCGTGACGGTGTTGATGGTCCTGGACTGATAACCGACGGTCACCGTGACCGTGTCGCCGTCACCCGCGCTCGCTTCGCCGCCGCAGCCCGCGGTGAGCGGGACGAGAGTCGCGGCGGTGAGCAGGGCGCCGGCGCGGATTGCCTTGCGTCGCATGGGAGGAGGGGCCTTTCACCGGAGGAGGTAGGGCATGTTGACCGTGACCGCGTCGGTGGGACACCGGGCCGCGCACGGGCCGCAGTACCAGCACTCGTCGACGTGCATGAACGCCTTGCCGCTGTCCGGGTTGATGGCCAGGGAGTCGAGAGGACACATGTCGACGCAGAGGGTGCAGCCGTCGATGCACTTCGACTCGTCGATGGTCACGGGCACGTCGGCCCGCTGGGGCGCCAGAGGCATGGCGGTCTCCAGGAAAGAAGAGGGGAAGGAGTGGTCTCAGTCCGACCTGTGCAAC
Source organism: Streptomyces sp. NBC_00887 (assembly GCF_045207585.1). Lineage (NCBI taxonomy): Bacteria > Bacillati > Actinomycetota > Actinomycetes > Kitasatosporales > Streptomycetaceae > Streptomyces > Streptomyces sp. NBC_00887. The sequence continues at coordinate 5,247,994 of NZ_CP108788.1, read as the reverse complement.
AGGCCGCTCATGCTGATGCGGTCACCGCGGAACCGGATGAACTCCAGGTCCACGGGCCGCCCGTCACAGAGATGGGTGAGGCGTTCCAGCATCAGGACGGCGGCGCCGTGCGGGGTCTCCAGGACGGCGGCGGAGTGCGCGTCGGCGTTGACGGCCTCCAGAGTGATCTCGGCGGTCCCGAGAGCGCGGCCGGTCAGGGATTCCAGCAGCCGGAAGACGTCGGTGTTCTCCAGGTCGCAGCCGAGCAGCCCGGCGCCGATGTCCATCGGGATGTACGTGAGGTCGAGGGACAGCGGCAGACCGTTCAGCAGCCGGCGCCGCTCGATGTAGAGGACGTCGGTGTGCTCGGCGATGCCGAGCCGCCGCGCGACGGGTCCGGGGGCGGCCACGGGTCCGACGGTACGGACCTCGTTGGTGACCCGCCCGTGCTCGTGCAGGGTCTCGGCCAGACCTTGGAGCCGGTCCAGGCCGTGCGAGTACTTCTCGCTGACGACGACGGTGCCGACACCCGGCTGGCGTTCCACCAGACCCTCTGCGCGCAGCAGGTCGAGGGCCTGGCGGACGGTGTTGCGGGAGACGCGGTAGTCGGCGCCGATGGTGTCCTCGAACGGCAGTACGCCGCCGGGAAAGCCCCCGGTGCGCACCTGGTGGCGCAGCAGGTCGGCCAGCAGCCGGGCATGGTCCGCGCGCAGCCGGCGCCGGCGGGCGGCGGCGACGGGCACGGTGTGCTCACGGATGCGATCGGCTGGCATGCGCTGGACCATACCGACGGGGTCCCCGCGATGGTGTTGCCGGAGTGTTGCGCCACTTCCGGACTCGGGTCGCAGGGCTTTGACCTGTGGTTTTCCTCTCGGGTGACGAAGATCTGCCACCGGGACGACCACCCCTCGGACACCCGAGGTGTCAGCAGCCACCCCCGCCTCAGCCCGCGTTCTGGCCGGATCTGTCCTTGATCACGTTGTGGTGCACCGCCAGTGCCGGCCACTCACTGCGGGCCAGTTCCCGCATCGCCGAGCGGTTCCGTCGTTCGCCGCGCCTGACCACGGACGGCAGCTCGACCGCCGCGGCCAGAGCCGCCAGCAGCCTGTCGCGGCGGTCGGGGAAGCCCGCCGCACCGGCCGCCGCGAAGCTTTCCCGTATGGGTGCCGACAGGTCTCGGGGGCCCGCGGGGTGGCGGTGGTACGGCACCAGGCCGAGGAAGCGGCGTGTCTCCCTGCGCAGGATGCCGCGCTCCACCAGGGCGTCCAGATAGAGGCCCTTGGCGTGCCGCCCGGACAGCCGCACCCAGCGCTTTGCGGACCGGCCCGCACGGAACCGGCTCTTGCCCGGCGGCGGCAGGCCGCGCAGGAACACCGCGAGCAGCGGGTCCGGCGGATCCAGCGGATTCACCACGTACACCCGGCCGCGCTCCTCGGTGATCCGCCCCTGGAGCTCCAGCTCGGCCAGGACGGCCCCGGCCGTGCCGTAGTCCAGGACACTGCCGGAGCACAGCGGCTTGCCCCGCACAGGGTCCAGCGCGAGCAGTAACAGCTCCTCGGGGAGCGTCGGCCGGTCGTTCACAGCGAGGGCACGATCCGGCCGGTGACCTCACCGAGGCCGACGCGCGTCCCGTGCGGGCCGGGCGCCCAGGCGGTCAGGGTGACCGTGTCGCCGTCCTCCAGGAACGTCCGCTTGCCCTCCGGGAGGTCCAGCGGATCGCGGCCGTTCCAGGTGAGTTCGAGCAGGGAGCCGCGCTCGCCGGGCTCGGCGCCGCTGACCGTCCCGGAACCGTACAGGTCACCCGTGCGCAGCGAGGCGCCGTTCACCGTCATCTGCGCCAGCTGCTGCGCCGCCGTCCAGTACATGGAGGAGAACGGCGGTTCGGAGACCGGCTGTCCGTTGATCTCGACCGAGATCCGGATGTCGAAGCCGCCCGGCTCCTCGTCGTCCGCGTCGTCCAGATAGGGGAGCAGCTCGAAGTCGCGGGTCGGCGGAGCGGTCCGGGCCGCGTCCAGGGCCTCCAGCGGGGTCACCCACGCCGATACGGAGGTGGCGAAGGACTTGCCGAGGAACGGGCCGAGCGGCACGTACTCCCAGGCCTGGATGTCCCGCGCCGACCAGTCGTTGAGCAGGCAGAGACCGAACACGTGCTCGCGGAATTCGGCGAGCGCGACCGGGGCGCCCTGCCGCGAGGGGACGCCGACGACGAAACCGACCTCGGCCTCGATGTCCAGCTTCACCGAGGGGCCGAAGACGGGGGCCGGGTCGGTGGGTGCCTTGCGCTGCCCGGAGGGGCGCACCACCTCCGTACCGGAGACGACGACCGTGCCCGCCCGCCCGTGGTAACCGATCGGCAGGTGCTTCCAGTTGGGGGTGAGTGCCGCACCGTCGGGCCGGAAGATCCGCCCGACGTTGGTGGCGTGGTGCTCACTGGCGTAGAAGTCGACGTAGTCGGCGACCTCGTACGGCAGGTGCATCGTCACCGCGTCCACCGGATGGAGCAGGGGCTCTATGTCCGGGCGGTGCGCCGGGACCGTCACCCAGGCGGTGAGCGCGCGGCGCACGTCCCGCCACGCGGTGCGGCCCGCCGCGAGGAGCGGCATCAGGCTGGGCCTGGCCAGCAGCTGGGCGTACGGGGAGCCGAGCGCGTGCGCGGCTGCCCCGGCGTCCAGCACATGGGCGCCGATGCGGACGCCGACCCTGCGGTCGTCCGGGTGTCCGGGGGTGGAGAACACTCCGTACGGAAGGTTGTGCGGACCGAAGGGGTCGCCTTCGGCCAGATCGAGCGGGCTGCTCTCGGGCATCTGTTGCTGCCTCGCTTTCCAGGTCGCTTGGAGGACACGTTACGTCGGCGGTGGCACCCGGCGGCAGTGTCTCGATTATGCGTAATGCCCGGAAAGTTCAGTCGTACTCCCGTATGGCCGTCGCCTTCATCCCGCCGTGCGCGGGATCCTCTTCTCCCAGGTCCGGTGGAAGACGATCTCGTCGCCGTCCCTGCACACCACCTCGTTGGACGTGATGAAGTCGTCGTCGTCCGCACTGGTCTCCGAACGCGACTCGATCCTCACGTCCCAGGACATCTCCGGCCGGTGCAGCCGGATCTTCCAGTCCGAACGGGCGGCGGCCGAGAGCGGGTCGTCCTCGCGGATCGTGTACGTCTCGACCGCGTCCTCGGTGAACTCCAGCCCGTCCGGGTAGACACGCGTACCGCCGTAGCGCGGGTCGACCTCCAGCCGCCATTGGCCCTTGGCCACGTCGCGGACCACCAGACGCTCCGGGCGCTCCTCGTCGAGCGTGACCGGAAAGACGACACCGAGCGGCTCCGCCTGTTCCGGTTCGCCGAAGCTGATCGCCGGGTCCTCGGTGTGCCTGCGCACCGGGAGTTCGACGAGGCTGCCGTCCGCGTCGAGCGTGAAGCCGTCCGAGCCGGCCTGCGGCCAGATCCACGGCCAGTACGAGGACGAGACGGCGAGCCTGATCCGGTGGCCGGGCGGGAAGGTGTGCCCGATGCCGTTCAGCTCGAAGGTCACGTCCTCGGTCTCCCCGACGGGCCAGTCCTCCGACCGGTCGCGCCCGTGGCGCGCCGCCAGGTTCAGCACGCCCCGGGTCACCAGGGTCGAGGCGCCGTCCGGGGCCACGTCGCAGAGCCGGGCGATCGCCTGGCCGCGCGGCACGTCCATCCGGATGCGGAGCCTCACCCGGGGCCGGCCGAGGATCTCGATGGGAGCCTCCTCGACGGGGAACTCGAAACACACGGACCTGGCGTCCTCGCCGCGCTGGTCGGGCGGCAGGTCGGCGTCGTTGCCGAAGGGGAAGAAGCGGCCCGCGTCCAGCCCCGTCTGCTGCGGTGAGCGGACGGTCTGCGGGCCGCCCTGGAGGGCGTACGCCACCGGCGCGACCTTCTCCGACGGCCAGTCCGCGTCGCCGACCCAGCGGCCGGGCAGTGTCTCGTAGACCGTCGCGGGAGGGTGCGAACCGCTGATCCAGGACCGCAGCAGGGGCTCGTTCATCACCCCGGTGTCCTTGTTCTTGAGGTGCTGGTCCCACCAGCGCAGGGTCTCCTGCAGGAACCCGATCGCGGGCCCCGGAGGCAGCCCGCGGTCCGGGTACTGGTGCGACCAGGGGCCGATCAGCCCGCGCACCTTCGCCGGGTCCAGGTTCTCGACGAGCCGCAGGACGGTGTCGCGGTACGGGTCGTGCCAGCCGCCCACCGCGAGGACGTGGGCCTTGACGGCGCCGTAGTCCTCGCAGACGCTGCCGTGCTTCCAGTAGTCGTCACGGGTCTGGTGCGCCAGCCATGTATGGATGAACGGATCGACGGCCTCGAGCCGCTTCAGCCACATGTCCCTCCAGTCGTCGCCGACGTCCGCCGGGTCGGGCGGACGGCAGACGAAGGCCAGCATGGTGGCGGCCCATGCGTGCATGTCGACGGCGAGGACGGAGCCGCCCATGTAGTGGACGTCGTTGTCGTAGCGGTCGTCGGCCGAGCAGACGGTGACGATCGCCTTCAGGGGCTCCGGGGCCAGGGCGGCGATCTGGAGGGAGTTGAAGCCGCCCCAGGAGATGCCGAACATGCCGACCCGGCCCGAGCACCATTCCTGCTGGGCGAGCCAGTGCACGACGGCCACCCCGTCGGCGAGCTCCGTCGCGTCGTACTCGTCGCCCGGCATGCCCTCGCTGTTGCCGTGTCCGCGCACATCGACCCGTACGGAGGCGTAGCCGTGGCCCGCGTACCAGGGGTGGCGCTGCCAGTCGCGCGGGGCCGTCCAGTCGCTCAGCCGGTAGGGCAGGTACTCCAGCAGCGCGGGCACCGGTTCGTCGGTGACCGGCCGCCAGATCCGCGCGTACAGCTGGGTGCCGTCCGACAGCGGGATGTAGAGGTCCTCGTGGGTCGTCTCGTACGGGAATTCGGTGCGGATCTGCATGGCGGTACCTCAGTGGACGGGGTGCATGGTGCGCTTGAGCCAGGGAGCGGCGGCGAGGACGGCCACACCGGCCGCCACCGCGCTTGCGCCATTGACACCGAAGTAGGCGGGGTTGGAGATCTCGCCGTACAGCTTCACGATCTGTGCCTGGATGCCGTGGGCGAGGGCCAGGGACAGGAACCACTGCGCCGTCGTCCGGCCGGCGAACGCCTTGGGGGCGAGCTTCGTGGTGGCGGGACGGCGCCGTACGAACCGAGGATCCGGTCGGCCGGCCGCCCGCGACGGACACCGGATGGACCGGCGTGCCGTAGGCGGCGGACACCGAGGCGGCGGTGCCCTGGTTCATGCCCATGCCGCCGTTCGCGACCGTGTCGGCGAAGAAGAGGACCAGGACGGCCTGCATCCCGAGGAACGAGAACCGCTCCGGCCCTCCGGCCCGGACAGGGTCGTCAGACCCCGCGGACGGCCGAAGAAGGCGTGGTCCTCCCCGGGCGGCGGCTGGTCCGGCTCGACGCCGGTCGCGGTGTGGGACAAAGCGGCAACTCCTGATCGTATGACCTGATCCCGAACATACCGGCGATGGCGGGAAGGCGCCCACGTTGATCCAAAGGCGACCGGATACGCTGAGTTGAGTGAGGACAGCGACACATCGACATTCCGTGTGATCGTCAGCAGACAGGAGATCCCCTCGTGACCGTCGTCGGGCCGTTCGGACTGCGCGTGCGGGACCAGGCTCTTGAGGCCGATGTCCAGACCGGTTTGGCCGCTGTCGAGGCGGGGCTGCTGGATGCCACCAAGAGCGAGGTCCCGTTCATCACGGAGGCCGCGCAGCACCTCGTGAGCGCGGGGGGCAAGCGGTTCCGTCCGCTGCTGGTGATGCTGGCGTCCCAGTTCGGTGACCCGGACGCGCCGGGGGTCGTTCCCGCGGCCGTGGTCGTCGAACTGACGCACCTGGCGACGCTGTACCACGACGACGTGATGGACGAGGCGGACGTACGCCGCGGGGTGGACAGCGCGAACACCCGCTGGGGCAACTCCGTCGCCGTCCTGACGGGCGACTTCCTCTTCGCCCGAGCCTCGCACATCCTGGCCGACCTCGGACCCGAGGCCGTACGCATCCAGGCGGAGGCGTTCGAACGGCTGGTCACCGGTCAGATCCTGGAGACCGCGGGCCCGCGCGACGGCCGCGACCCCGTCGACCACTACATGGACGTGCTCGGCGGCAAGACCGGCTCACTGGTCGCCGTCGCCGGACGGTTCGGCGCCATGATGGCGGGCGCGGACGAATCGGTCGTCGACATCCTCACCCAGTACGGGGAGCGGCTCGGCATCGCCTTCCAGCTCGCCGACGACGTACTCGACATCGCCTCCGACTCCCACGAGTCGGGCAAGACGCCCGGCACGGACCTGCGCGAAGGCATCCCCACCCTCCCGGTGCTCCATCTGCGCGCCCGGGCGGCGGCCGACGGCAAGCCGGACGACGTGGAGCTCGTCGCGCTCCTGGACGGCGACCTCGGCGACGACGACCGGCTCGCGGAGGCGCTGCGCAGGCTGCGCGCCCACCCCGCGCTGGAGCAGGCGCGGCGGGACACCATCCGCTACGCGCAGGAGGCGCGGGCGACCCTGGCGCCGCTGCCCGAGTGCTACGCGAAGGCCGCGCTCGAAGAGCTGTGCGACGCCGTGGTGCACCGCGCGGGCTGACGCCGGACCGGCTCATCCCCTACTGGATGGCGGGCCCCGGACCCCTCGGTGTCATACCGGAGGGGTAGGCGCAGTTGCTCCCGCGGGCTGACGCATGGTGCCGCCCGATTTGGTCAGATGGAGAACAACCACTCCTGACCACATCGGGTGAGAATGGCGGCAGGGAGTGGACAGAGTGCAACCGGACGGAAGCCGCCGACCACGGAGGTAGGGCACACATGGCACCGAACGACAGCGCAGAGACCAACGGCGAGGCCACGGGCACTGTCGTGGGCCGCAGGAAGGCCGCACGCTACATCGTTCCCGTCGCAGTGGCGGGGGTGGCCGCGGCGACGATCGGACTCGTCCCGGCGCTCGCGAGCTCCGGGGACCCGGAGCTGCCGAAGATCACCGCGCAGGAACTCATCGAGAAGATCGCCGCATCGGACGAGGAGCAGCTCTCCGGCACGGTGAAGGTCAGCACCGACCTCGGCATCCCGTCCCTCGGCGGGCTCGCGGACTCCTTCGCCCAGGGCGCGACCGGAACGGACAAGGGGAACGGCGCCTCGAGCGCCGCGCCCGAAGCGAAGCTGATGGAGCTCGCCTCCGGGACGCACACGCTGCGGGTGGCGGCCGACGGCCCCGACAAGCAGCGCCTGTCGATCCTCGGCGAGGCCTCCGAGTACAGCATCGTCCACAACGGGGACGATGTCTGGGCGTACGACAGCAAGTCCAACGAGGCGTACCACGCGCAGGCCGAGCAGAGCGACCGCGCGGCCGGGAAGGCCAAGGAGCACAAGGCGCCCGGCGGCGTCCCGGCCACGCCGAAGGAGCTGGCCGAGGAAGCACTCGCCGCAGCGGGTGACACCACGTCGGTCACGGTCGACGGCACGGCACAGGTGGCGGGGCGCGACGCGTATCAGCTGCTGATCAAGCCCAAGCAGTCCGGTTCGACCATCGGCTCCATCAGGGTCGCGGTGGACGCCGAGAACGGCGTACCGCTGAAGTTCACCCTGTCGCCGAGCAGCGGCGGCAAGGCCGCGATCGACGCCGGTTTCACGAAGGTCGACTTCGACAAGCCCGACGCGTCCTCCTTCGCCTTCACCCCGCCCAAGGGCGCGAAGGTGACCGAGGCCGAGGAGCTGCAGGCCGAGGCGGAGAAGAACGCCAAGGCGGACAAGGTTCCGGAGGACCTCGCGGCGCTGGAGGACTTCAAGGGCCTCAACGTCATCGGCGAGGGCTGGAACGCCGTCGCCGTGATCGACACCCCCGGTGGCGAGGGCCTCGCGGGGCTTCCCACGGAGGGCTCCGGATCCGGTGACGTACCGGAGGGGGCCATGCAGTTCCTGGACGCACTCGGCGACAAGGTCACCGGCGACTTCGGCTCGGGCACGGTCTTCAAGACGCGCCTGGTCAACGCCCTGGTGACGGACGACGGCAAGGTCTACGTCGGCGCGGTCACCAAGGACGCGCTGGTGAAGGCCGCCAACACCGCCAAGTAGTACACGCCCTGCGCGCCGCCCCGCCGTACGCTCCGTACGGCGGGGCGGCCCGTTTCACGGACGGCAGCCCCGCGGCGGCGAGTGGGAAGGGACCGGGAGTGCGCATGACCGACACAGCGGCCGGGACGGTGGAGACGGGTGCGGGACCGGGGCCGGCCCCCGTGATCGAGACCCGCGGCCTCACCAAGCGCTACCGCGGCGGCCAGCTCGCCGTGGACGGACTCGACCTCAGCGTCCCCGGCGGCAGCGTCTTCGGCTTCCTCGGCCCCAACGGCTCGGGCAAGACCACCACCATCCGGATGCTCATGGGCCTCATCGACCCGACGTCCGGCACCGCACACGTCCTCGGCAGACCCATGCCCGCGGCCTCCCGCACCGTGCTCCCGCAGGTCGGCGCACTCATCGAAGGGCCCGCGCCGTACGGGTTCCTGAGCGGCCGCGACAACCTCCGGCGGTACGACTCCGTCGACCCGTCGGCCGATCCGCGCACCCGCCGCGCCCGCGTCGACGGCGCCCTGGACCGGGTCGGCCTCGGCGCGGCGGCCGGCAAGAAGGCCAAGGCGTACTCGCTCGGCATGAAGCAGCGCCTCGGGCTCGCCGCCGCGCTGCTCCGGCCGCGCAGACTCCTCGTCCTGGACGAGCCGACCAACGGTCTCGATCCACAGGGCATGCGCGAGATCCGCTCCCTGATCCGCGAGCTCGCGGCCGAGGGCACCACCGTTTTCCTCTCCTCCCACCTGCTCGACGAGATCGAACAGGTCTGTACGCACGCCGCGGTGATGGCCCGAGGGCGGCTCCTCACGCAGGGCCCTGTAGCCGAACTCGCGGCGGGCACCAGCGGCAGGCTCTCCGTCACCACCCCCGACCCGGGCGCCGCCGCCCGCATCCTCCGGGAGCACGGGGCGAAGGGCCTCCTGAGCGACGGGGACCGGGTCACCGCGGACGCGCCACCGGGCGAGGTCGAACTGGCGGACCTCAACGCCGCCCTGGTGCGCGGCGGAGTCCGCGTACGGTCCTTCGGCGTCGAACGGGCCTCGCTCGAGGACGCCTTCGTCGCACTGACCGGAGAGGGATTCGATGTCGCAGGCTGAACTCACCACGGCGGCCGCACCCCGCACACCGCGCCCCCTGTGGACGCTGGGGATCCTCCGCTCCGAACTCACGACCACCCTGCGCCGCTGGCGCACCCTGGCCCTGCTCGGTGTGCTGGCCGCCGTGCCCGTGCTCATCGGGATCGCCGTGAGGATCGAGACGAGCGACGGCTCCTCGGCGGGCCCCGGCGGCGGGGGCGGCGGGCCGGCGTTCCTCGCCCAGGTCACCAACAACGGCCTCTTCCTGGTCTTCGCGGCCCTGTCCGCGACGCTCCCCGTCTTCCTGCCGATGGCGGTCGGGGTCGTCGCAGGCGACTCCGTCGCGGGTGAGGCGAGCGGCGGCACCCTGCGCTACCTCCTGGTCGCCCCGGCGGGCCGGACCCGGCTGCTGCTCGCGAAGTACGCGTCGGTGCTGGTGTTCTGCCTGGTCGCGACGCTGGTCGTGGCGGCATCGGCGCTCGCGGTGGGTGCGCTGCTCTTCCCCGTCGGCGAGGTCACGACGATCTCGGGGACCCGGATCGGCTTCGGCGAAGGACTCGTGCGGGCCGGCCTGATCGCGGTGGCGGTGGCGGTGTCCCTGACGGGATTCGCGGCGCTCGGCCTGTTCGTCTCGACGCTCACCAACAGCGGGATCGCGGCGATGGCCGCCACCGTGGGGGTGCTGATCACCGTACAGATCCTGGACGCGATGCCGCAGCTGGACGGGATCCACCCGTATCTCTTCCCGCACTACTGGATGTCCTTCACGGACCTGCTGCGCGACCCCGTCTACTGGGACGAGACGGCCAGGAACCTCGGGCTGCAGGGGGCGTACGCGGCGGTGTTCGGCTCGGCTGCCTGGGCGCGTTTCACCACGAAGGACATCACTGTCTGAAGGCGGCTCACCGGGGACCGTCCGCACCGTCGGCCGGTCGAGCCGTCCCCCGATCGGCTCGTCGCGGCGCAAACGGCACGAACGGTAAGAAGCACGGAACGTCACGACACGGTACGTTCCGTTTCTTCCAGGTCATTGTTCGACTTCTGGCGACGGGCTGTCAACAAGCAGTGGCCCGAATCCCCCTATGCTCACCGAATGATCACATCGCCGAGTTCCCTGCGCCGCAGCGAGCGATCGCGACGGGCGACTCTGGACGCGGCTCTGGAGCTGTGCACGGAGAAGGGGTACGGACGGGTCACCGTCGAGGCCATCGCCGCCCGCGCCGGGGTGAGCAAGAAGACGATCTACCGCTGGTGGCCGTCAAAGGGTGCGGTGATTCTCGAGGCCTTCACCGAGGCGCTCGTCGGTGCGACGCCGTTCGTCGACACCGGTGACATCGCGGCCGACCTCCGGACCCACATCAACAGCGCGGTGAAGTTGCTGTCCTCGCCGCCGTACGGCCCCGCCTACGCCGGGATCCTCTCCGAGATGCACCATGACGACGCCCTCGCGGTGGCGGTCAGGGAGCAGCTGGTCGACCCGCGGTTCGAGCGCGCCGTGGGGCGGCTGCGCAGCGCCCAGGAGCAGGGCCAGGTTCCGGCGGACGCCGATCTGCCGCTGGCCGTGGAGATGCTCTACGGCCCCGTCTACTACCGCCATGTGCTGCGCAAGCCGGCTCAGGACGACGCGACGGTCGTCGCACTGGTGGCCCATGTCCTGCGGTCGCTGGGCGCGGGGGGTGCGGGGGCGCAACAGGCCGGTGCGTCGGGGGCGGACGGCCCCGGCCCCGAGGGTCCGGAACCCGAGGGTCCCGGACCGGATCGCGTCAGCTGAAGAAGGTCTTGGCCCGGGCCGTCGCCGCGGTGTCCGACAGCACGTCACCGGGCTTGCTGCCGTTGCCCAGCAGTACCCCGCCCCACCGCATCCCCAGGTACTGACCGGAGATCCTCAGCGTCCCCGTCAGCGGCTCCGCGACCGCCGGATCCGTGTCCGCGAGTGCCGTGACGCCCCACAGGGTCTTGCCGCCCATCCGCTGCTTGAAGTCGACGCCGGGCAGCCTCAGCCAGCCCGACCAGTGGTCCAGGTAGCGCTTGGTGGAGGTCGAGACCGAGTACCAGTACAGCGGTGAGGCGATGACCACGTCGGTGGCGGCGAGCGTGGCCTCCAGCAGGGTCGCGGCGTGCCCGGCCGGGGGCAGGTGCTCGCCGTCGGCGTGCCTCATGTCCTCGAAGTCCGGCAGCGGCAGATCCCGCAGGTGCAGCCAGCGCTGCTCGGCGCCCGCCGGGAGCTGCTCGGCGGCGAGCCGGGCCAGCGTCTCGGTGTTGCCGTCGGCGCGGCTGCTGCCGAGCAGGAAGAGGAGGCTGCGCGTGGCCATGACGGTCCCCCGGTTGACTGCATGCGACTGTTACCTGCGTCCGCATTATATGCACGCGCATGTAAATGGGGGAAGGTCGCTCACCCGAACAGGAGCTCGGTGGACCAGCCGTTCAGCGGACCAGCCGCTCAGCGGAACAGCCGCTCAGCGGACCATCCCCTCAACGGAACAGCCGCTCCAGGACAGCCGCGACGCCGTCGTTCTCGTTCGACAGGGTCACCTCGTCCGCCGCAGCCCTCAGTTCGACGTGGGCGTTGGCCATCGCCACGCGGTGGCCCGCACGACGGAACATCGGCAGATCGTTGGGCATGTCGCCGAACGCCACCGTGTCGGCGGTGTCACAGCCCAGCACCTCGGCCGCCAGCGCGAGCCCCGTGCCCTTGTCCACTCCGAACGGTGCCAGCTCCACCGTGCCCGGCCCCGCCATCGTGACGGTCGCAAGATTCCCCACGACCCCGCGGGCCGCCGCGGCCAGCTCGTCGTCCGTCAACTCCGCGTGACGCACCAGGACCTTGATGATCGGTGCCGCCCACAGCTCGCTGCGGCGCTCCGTCCGCCGGGCGGGGAGTGAGGGGTGGGGCATGCGGTAGCCCGGCTCGATCAGGGTCCGGCCCTCGGTGCCGTCCTGGTCGACCGCGGCGAAGACCGGCCCGACCTCTGCTTCGATCTTGCCGAGCGCGGTGTCGGCCAGTTCCCGGTCGAGCGTCACCGATCTCAGCATCCGGGCCGACCCGGCGTCGTACACCTGTGTGCCCTGCCCGCAGACCACGGGGCCTTCGTAGCCCAGGTCCGCGAGCAGGCCGCGTATGCCGGGCACCGGGCGGCCCGTGACGATCAGATGCCGCGCACCGGCGGAGGCGGCGCGGGCGAGGGCGGCCCGGGAGCGGGGGCTCACGGTGTCGTCGGGGCGCAGGAGGGTGCCGTCCAGATCGGTGGCGACGAGGGTGTAGGCGGGTGGCGTCAACATGGGGGTCAGCCTAGGGAGATCGGCTTCCGGCCGTACCCCGCTGACCTGCGCGGACGGTCAGCTCTGTCATTGGACGCAGAATTCGTTGCCTTCCGGGTCGACGAGTACCTGCCAGGACCCGGAGGGTTCGTCGACGGTGCGCAGCACGCTCGCACCCAGCCCCACCAGCCGTTCCACCTCCGCCTCGCGCTGTCCCGGGGGCGTGTGTACGTCCAGGTGGAGGCGGTTCTTCACCGTCTTCGGCTCCGGGACGCGCTGGAAGAGCAGGCGGCGCCCGAGGCCCATGCCGCTCTTCTCCTCGTAGGGTTCGTCGGGGTGCCGCACGGCGGCGAGGTCGCGCCAGGCCCGGCGCCCGTGGGACTCGGTCGTGAGGGACTCGTCCACCGCCCCGAGGCCGAGCAGCTCCTCGATCAGGGGGCTGTGGTCCTCCACCGCGTACCCCAGCGTCTCGGCCCAGAAGTCGGCCTGGGCGTGCGGGTCCTGGGCATCGATGACGACTTTCCAGTGCAGGGTCATGGAAACCGTTTATAGTGGTTACATGACTGCGTCGGCAACAGGCACGCCGGAACCGGGGCTGATCCTCCGTACGCGGCAGGGCCGTTCGTACCGGTTCGACCCGGGCGCCCTGTGTCTGGAGCTGCTGCTCACCAGTGATCCGGGCGGCGTGCCATGGCACTACGAAACGCTGCGCGAGCCCGCCGACCTGGTCCGGTGGGCGGGCGAGAGCCGGCTGCCCGGCGGCTTGGTGCTCCTGGTCGGCGAGGCGGAGCTGGCCCGCGCCCATGCACTGCGCGGTGCGCTCTGGCGGATGACCCAGGCCCGCGCGAAGGACCTCGCCCTCGCCCCCGCCGACACGGACGTGGTGAACGCAGCCGCCGCCGAACCCCCGCTGGCGGCCCTGATGACGGCCGACGGCAGCCGGGAGTGGGCCCCGGGGGCTACCGGAACGGCCCTCCTGTCGACGGTCGCCCGGGATGCCGTGGAGCTGTTCACCGGGCCGTACGCCACCCGGATCCGGGAATGCGAGGCCCACGGGTGCGCCCTGCACTTCGTCGACACCTCCCGCCCCGGCAGGCGGCGCTGGTGCGCGATGGGCCGCTGCGGCAACCGCCACAAGGTACGGGCGCACCGCGCCCGCCACACGGAACCCGGCGACGCCGGGGAATGAAGGGAGAGGCATGATGCCGACCGGACTCACACAGGACGCCGGGTGGGAGATCGGCGTTTCCAGGACGCTGCCCAGGACCGCTTCGGCCGTCTGGGAGTTCATCGCCGGCGACGAGGGCGTGGCCCTCTGGCTCGGCTCCTCGTCGCTGCCCACCGAGAAGGGCGCCCCGTACCGCACGGCCGGCGGGGTCGAGGGCGAGATCCGCAGCTACCACCCGGGCAACCGCATCCGGCTGACCCACGGCTCCACGACGGTCCAGGTCACGGTGTCGCCCAGCCCTCAGGACAAGGCGGTGCTCCGCTTCCACGAGGAGCGTCTCGCGAGCGCGGAGGAACGCGAGGAGCGGCGCGCCCACTGGCAGCACGTGATGGACCGGGTCGAGGCCGCGCTCGGCTGACCCGTCCTACTCCGGTGGGCAGGTCCTGCAGACGTGCCCGTCGAGCGCGGTCAGCAGCTCCTGGGCCGACTCGCGGACCGCTGGATCGCCGTCACCGGTGAGCCGCAGGGCCGTCGTCCGGCCCGCCAGGACGGCCAGGTGGGAGTCCCTCGTCCACTCCGGGTGGTGTGTGTGCCCGTGGGCGAGGATCGTCTGCAGCAGTCCGAGCACACCGACGCGGTCCTTCACCGACGCAGTCGCGGCGAGCTCCCACAGGAACGGCACCGTGGCGACCGTCGAGTCGAAGACGGCCATGGCGCCGATCCACTGCCCGAGGTCGCTCAGCGCGTCCTCGGCGGACTCGCTGTCGCCCCAGGCGATCCGCGACAGCATGCCGGGGACCTGGGAGGCGGAGCCGCCCGCATGGCGCAGCTCATGCCACTGAACGTGCCTCATGTCCCCCAGAATCGTCCCCATCCCGGGCACTCAATCAGCCTTTGCGTGTGCCGTCCACCATGCATGCCACACCCACCCGGTCCGACGGCATGATCCAGACGGAGGAGTCCTAGCGTTCCTCCAGGGCTGCGCGTGCGTCGTAGCCCGCGCGGGCTGCCGCGATCTCGTCCTGGTGCTCCTCGGTCCAGGTCACCAGGGTGCGGATCGTGGTGTGCAGCGTGCCGCCGAGAGGCGTGAGCTCGTACTCCACCCTGGGCGGTACCACCGGGTGGACCGTCCGCTCGATGAGCCCGTCGCGCTCCAGCTGGCGCAGGGTGACGGTCAGCATCCGCTGGCTGATGCCGTCGATCTCCCGCTTCAGCTGGGTGAAGCGGAGTTTGCGGCGGTCGAGCAGCGCGATCACCAGCAGGGACCACTTGTCGGCGACCCGGTCCAGGATCTGCCGCACCTCGCAGCCCTCGCGGGTGTCCCACTGGAAGGGATCGGGATCGCCCCCAGTCGCGTGCGGCTCCGGCGGGAGCGTGGCCACGGTGCCTTCGGGGTGCCTCGGTGACTTCGAAGTGCCTTCTTCCATAAAGCCCCATGCTGGCGCACGATCTCCTTGGTTACAAGAGGGAACCGACCCTCCTGTTCGTAACCGCACCCGCCCCGTACCGCTCCACACCCTCGGGGCTCCGCAGCATTCCGGACCACGACAAGGGGACTCCTGTGTCCGTCGCCGCACCCATCGCACCCGCACTGTCCGCCCGGGCCTGGGCCCTGCTGCTCGTCCTGTGCGGCACGATCTTCCTGGAGGGCATCGACGTCGCCATGCTCGCCGTGGCCGTCCCGTCCATCAGGGCCGACCTGGACCTGTCGACAGGCACCGCGGCGTGGGTGATGAGTGCCTACGTCCTCGGCTACGCCGGCTTCACCCTCCTCGGCGGCCGCGCGGCCGACCTGCTCGGCAGACGCCGGATGTTCCTCGTCTGGCTCACCGTGTTCCTGCTCTTCTCCGGTCTCGGGGGCCTGGCCACCGAAGGCTGGATGCTGATCGTGGCCCGCTTCGTCACCGGTGTCGCCGCCGCCTTCATGACCCCCGCGGCCATGTCACTGATCACCACGTCGTACGAGGAGGGGCCGCAGCGCAACAAGGCCCTGCTGGTCTTCGCCGGAACCGCGGCCGGAGGCTTCTCGCTCGGCCTCGTCATCGGCGGTCTGCTCACCCAGCTCGGCTGGCGCTGGGTGTTCTTCGCGCCCGTGCTGCTCGCCGCGGGCATCCTGCTCGCAGCGGTCCGTACGGTCCCCGTCGAGGCCAGGCCCGAACGCACCGGCGGCTTCGACCTGCCGGGGGCCGCGACGGCGGCGGGCGCGATGCTGCTCCTGGCCTTCGGGATCGTGCGCCTGGAGCACGCGGCCGAGGGCTGGGCACTGCCGGCCGGGGCCTTCGCGGCCGGACTGCTCCTGGCCGGGCTCTTCGTCCTGATCGAACGACGGGCGTCCGCCCCGCTCGTCAGGCTCGCGATGCTGCGCAGGGCGTCCATGATCCGCGCCGACCTCGGGGCGCTCCTCTTCGTGGGCTCCTTCTTCGGCTTCCAGTTCGTGGTGACCCTGTACCTCCAGGAGCTGCGCGGCTGGTCCTCGCTGCAGACCGCCCTCGCCCTGGTGGTCATGGGCGCCGACGCGGTCCTGGCCCCGACCCTGACCCCGCGCCTGGTCAACCGCTTCGGCAACGCACGGGTCGTCCTCGGCGGCTTCGTGCTCGCCATCGCCTCGTACGGGCTGTTCCTGCCGATCGGGCTCGACTGGACGTACCTCGCGATGTTCCCGACCCTGATCCTCACCGGAACCGCCTTCGCGCTGGCGTACGGTCCGCTGTCCATCGCCGCGACCGACGACGTGCCCGATGCCGAGCAGGGGCTGGCGGGAGGCCTGCTGCACACCTCGACGCAGTTCGGCTCGGCCGTCGGCATCTCGGCCGTGACCGCGGTGTACGGCGCCGTCTCGGCCGGAACGGACGGCTCGGCCGCCGCCACGCTGACGGCCTTCCGCGCGGCACTGGTGGTGCCGGTGGTGATGGTGGTGCTGGGCGCGCTGATCACGGCGTACGGCCTGCGTACGGAGAGGCGCACGGCCGGCCCCGCGGACGGAGCCACCGCACCGGTGCCCGCAGGGGAGCCGAGGACCACCGCAGGAGCCGGAGCCTGACCCGGCCCGGGGGAGCGGCGCGGGTACCGGATCCACCTGGCCCACCCGGTCAGGAAGCCGGTGCCCGCTCCGCGGCCGCCGCACCCGCATCCGTACCGGCAGACGCCCCCGGCGTCGTGCCGGGCACCGCATCCGGTGCCGGAGCGGCAGTCGTGCCCACCGGCGCCCCGGCCTCCGCGGCCAGGACGGCGAGGCGGAGCGCCTCGGCCCGTGTCCGTCGCGCCGTCCGCAGCGCGTCCCAGGTCAGCAGCATCAGCGCCACCCAGACCAGAGCGAATCCGGCCCATCGCTCGGGCGGCATCGCCTCGTGGAAGTACAGGATGCCGAGCCCGAACTGGAAGACCGGAGCCAGGTACTGCAGCAGGCCGAGCACGGACAGCGGCACCCGGATCGCCGCCGCACCGAAGCAGACGAGCGGGACGGCCGTCACGAGGCCCGTCGCGGCGAGGAGAGCCCCGTGTCCCGCGCCCCCGACCAGGAACGTCGTGTCACCGCGTGCGGCGAGCCACAGGAGGAACCCGAGCGCGGGCACGAACAGCACAGCGGTCTCGGCGGCCAGCGACTCCAGGCCGCCCATGTTGACCTTCTTCTTCACCAGGCCGTACGTCGCGAAGGAGAAGGCCAGGGCCAGCGAGACCCAGGGCGGCTGCCCGTAGCCGATCGCCAGGACCAGCACCGCGGCGAAACCGGTCGCCACCGCGGTCCACTGCACGGGCCGCAGCCGCTCACCGAGCAGCAGGACACCCATCGCGATCGTGACCAGCGGATTGATGAAGTAGCCGAGCGACGCCTCGACGACGTGGCCGTTGTTGACGGACCAGATGTAGATGCCCCAGTTGACGGAGATGACCGTCGCGGCAATCGCTATGAGACCCAGCTTCGCGGGCTGCCTGAGCAGTGCGCCGATCCAGGCCCAACGGCGCAGGGCGAGCAGCGCGATGCCCACGACACCCAGCGACCAGACCATCCGGTGGGCGAGGATCTCCATCGCTCCGGACGGTTCCAGCAGCGGCCAGAACAGGGGCACGAGGCCCCACATCCCGTACGCGCCGATTCCGTACAGCAGGCCTGCCCGCTGTTCGTTCTTCCCCTTCACGAGCCCTCCTGGCGCTCCTGCGTCGGCGATCGGCCGACTGCACGACGGTAGCGCCGGAACGGCCCCGTGTCATAGCCGTCTCACGGAAACACTCGTGACACGGCTACCGCCGGTCGTTCACCCGTCGGAGACCGCGGCCGCCACCGTCTCGGCGAGCGGAGTCGTCGGCCGGCCGATCAGGCGGGCCAGGTCACCGCTGGTACGCCCCGCGTGGACTACTCGCCCACCCCGCTCGGCAGGGAGGCCGCCGACCGGGTCCGGGCGCCGGCCCGCCGGTCCGAGCGGCAGGTGGACGCGGTCGAGTCGGCACGCGCGGCATACGACGGGGCCCGGAACCAGTCGGTTCCGGGCCCCGGCGAACAGGTGTGACGGGATCAGCCGATCACGGTCCAGGTGTCGTTGCCCGCCAGCAAGGTGCTCAGGTCACCCTTGCCGTGTTGTTCGATGGCGGTGTCGAGCTGGTCGGACATGAGGGTGTCGTAGACGGGTCGTTCGACGCTGCGCAGGACGCCGATGGGGGTGTGGTGGAGGGTGTCGGCGTCGGCGAGGCGGGAGAGGGCGAAGGCCGTGGTGGGGCTGGGGTTGTGGGCGTCATGGACGAGGATGCGGGACTGGTTCTCCTCGGTGACCGCGACGACTTCGAGGTCACCGGTGATCGGGTCGCGCACGACGCCCTTGTGGCCGTCGGCACCGAAGCGGATGGGCCGGCCGTGTTCGAGGCGGATGACCGCTTCCTCCGCCTGGTCCTTGTCCTTGAGGGCGTCGAAGGCGCCGTCGTTGAAGATGTTGCAGTTCTGGTAGATCTCCACGAGTGCGGTGCCCGGGTGGTCGGCCGCGGCGCGGAGCACGCCGGTGAGGTGCTTGCGGTCGGAGTCGACGGTCCGGGCGACGAAGGACGCCTCGGCGCCCAGCGCGAGGGAGACCGGGTTGAAGGGGGCGTCGAGTGATCCCATCGGCGTGGACTTGGTGATCTTGCCGACTTCGGAGGTGGGGCTGTACTGGCCCTTGGTCAGTCCATAGATCCTGTTGTTGAACAGGAGGATCTTGAGGTTGACGTTGCGGCGCAGGGCGTGGATGAGGTGGTTCCCGCCGATGGACAGGGCGTCTCCGTCGCCGGTGACGACCCAGACCGACAGGTCCCGGCGTGAGGTGGCCAGTCCGGTCGCGATGGACGGGGCGCGGCCGTGGATGGAGTGCATCCCGTAGGTGTTCATGTAGTACGGGAAGCGGGACGAGCAGCCGATGCCGGAGACGAAGGTGATGTTCTCCTTCGCCAGCCCGAGTTCGGGCATGAACCCCTGCACCGCCGCGAGCACCGCGTAGTCACCGCAGCCCGGGCACCAGCGCACCTCCTGGTCGGACTTGAAGTCCTTCATGGACTGCTTGCCCTCGGCCTTGGGGACCAGGTGGAGGAGTTCGTTGGTATCAGGCATCGATGGCCTCCTTGAGGGCTGTGGCGAGCTGCTCGGCCTTGAAGGGCATTCCGTTGACCTGGGTGAAACTCCGGGCGTCGACGAGGTACTTGGCCCGGACGAGGGTGGCGAGCTGGCCGAGGTTCATCTCCGGGACGACGACCTTGTCGTATCCCTTCAGGACCTCGCCGAGGTTCTTCGGGAACGGGTTGAGGTGACGCAGGTGGGCCTGCGCGATCGGCTCACCGGCCGCACGCAGCCGGCGTACCGCCGCGGTGATCGGCCCGTACGTCGAACCCCACCCGAGAACCAGGGTGGTGGCCCCCGCCGGGTCGTCGACCTCCAGATCCGGGACAGTGATCCCGTCGATCTTCGCCTGGCGGGTGCGGACCATGAAGTCGTGGTTGGCCGGGTCGTAGGAAATATTGCCCGTGCCGTCCTGCTTCTCGATCCCGCCGATCCGGTGCTCCAGCCCCGGCGTCCCCGGCACCGCCCATGGACGGGCCAGCGTCTCCGGATCCCGCTTGTACGGCCAGAACACCTCCGTACCATCGGCCAGTTCATGGTTCGGGCCCGTCGCGAACCGGGTCCGCAGGTCCGGGAGGCTGTCGATCTCCGGGATCCGCCACGGCTCCGAACCGTTGGCCAGATACCCGTCCGACAGCAGGAACACCGGAGTCCGGTACGTCAGCGCGATCCGCGCCGCGTCCAGCGCCGCGTCGAAGCAGTCCGCAGGTGTCCTCGGTGCCACGATCGGCACGGGGGCCTCACCGTTGCGCCCGTACATCGCCTGCAGCAGATCCGCCTGCTCCGTCTTCGTCGGCAGACCCGTCGACGGGCCACCCCGCTGGATGTCGATGATCAGCAACGGCAGCTCCAGGGAGACGGCCAGGCCGATCGTCTCCGACTTCAGCGCCACACCCGGACCCGACGTCGTCGTCACCCCGAGCGAACCACCGAACGCCGCACCCAGCGCCGCCCCGATTCCCGCGATCTCGTCCTCCGCCTGGAACGTCCGCACGCCGAAGTTCTTGTGACGCGACAGCTCATGCAGGATGTCCGAGGCGGGAGTGATCGGATACGAACCCAGGTACACCGGAAGATCCGCCAGCCGGCCCGCCGCGATCAACCCGTACGACAACGCGAGATTCCCAGAAATATTGCGATACGTACCCGTCGGGAACGCCTGCGTCGCAGGAGCCACCTCATACGAGACAGCGAAGTCCTCCGTCGTCTCACCGAAATTCCAGCCCGCCCGGAACGCCGCCACATTCGCCTCGGCAATGACCGGCTTCTTCGCGAACTTCGACCGGAGGAACTTCTCCGTACCCTCCGTCGGACGGTTGTACATCCACGACAACAACCCGAGCGCAAACATATTCTTCGACCGCTCGGCCTCTTTACGGGAAAGCCCGAACTCCTTCAAAGCCTCGATCGTCAACGTCGTCAACGGCACCGGATGCACGTTGTACGCCTCGAGCGACCCGTCCTCCAACGGAGACGTCTCGTAACCGACCTTCGCCATCGGACGCTTCGTGAACTCGTCCGTGTTCACGATGATGTCCGCCCCGCGTGGCACATCGGCGATATTCGCCTTCAGTGCGGCGGGATTCATCGCGACCAGAACGTTCGGCGCGTCGCCGGGGGTCAGGATGTCGTGGTCCGCGAAGTGCAGCTGGAACGACGACACACCCGGCAGCGTGCCGGCAGGCGCCCGGATCTCGGCCGGGAAGTTCGGCAGCGTCGACAGGTCGTTCCCGAACGACGCCGTCTCCGACGTGAACCGGTCACCCGTCAACTGCATGCCATCACCCGAGTCACCCGCGAAACGGATGATCACCCGGTCCAGGCGGCGGATTTCCTTCTCAGCGGCACCCGGTTGATCTGGCTGGGGGGCGCGTTGCTCCCCGACGACAGCCTCGCTGGCCTCATCGGTCTTTCCGGCTGGGCTACTGACCTGGCTGGTCACTGAACTGGACCTCCCTCGGGGCGGCGGCTCGGGACCGGCCGGCCCGCCGGCGGTCCAGGCCCCACCCTACTTCTGTAAGGGTGCCTACCTTGGACTGATCATATGGTGGACGCGTTTTCGCGAAACGGATACGTCACGCTTTGCTCTATTTCTCGGACCCCCTGGCCTTCGGATGAACGCTCTCGGCACTCATCCTTTCGTTCAGGCCTGGGATTTCGCTCCACTGTCACTAGATCGTCGGATCACTACGACTTGAGGTAGGTGAGAACCGCCAGAACGCGCCGGTGATCTCCATCACTGGGTGACAGGCCCAGTTTCTGGAAGATGTTGCTGACGTGCTTCTCGACGGCCCCGTCGCTGACCACCAGCTGCTTGGCCACTGCCGAATTCGTCCGCCCCTCCGCCATCAGGCCGAGGACCTCCCGCTCGCGCGGAGTGAGCCCCGCCAGCACGTCCTGCTTACGGCTCCGGCCCAGCAGCTGCGCCACCACCTCGGGGTCCAGCGCGGTCCCGCCCCGGGCCACCCGCACCACGGCGTCCACGAACTCCCTGACCTCGGCGACCCGGTCCTTCAGGAGGTAACCCACCCCCCGGCTGCTGCCGGCCAGCAGCTCGGTGGCGTACTGCTCCTCGACGTACTGCGAGAGCACCAGCACCCCGATGTCCGGGTACTCCTTGCGCAGCCGCACCGCGGCCCGCACCCCCTCGTCGGTGTGGGTCGGTGGCATCCGCACATCGGCGACCACCACATCGGGCAGCTCATCCTGCGCGGCGAGGTCGCTCACGGTCTTGATCAGCGCCTCGGCATCCCCCACCCCCGCGACGACGTCGTGCCCGAGATCGGTCAGAAGCCGGGTGAGTCCCTCCCGAAGCAGTACTGAGTCCTCGGCGATGACAACCCGCACTCGTTCCTCCACGACGCTGTGTCCCCCACTGTCCATGTTCAACGTTTGATGGTGATCCGTGTGTACGCCGCCGTACGCGCCGTGCCCGCGACCTCAAGCATCCCAGGATCGACGCCCTGACGGGCCGTACAAGCAGCTTTCGTCCGCCACACGCGAGGCGCAGCGCCCCGGGTCGCCTTCGAGGCGGCCGGGGCGCTGCGTGGAGTGGCTGGTGCGTCGCGGGGAACTGTCAGCGCCGCCAGGGCAGCTCGGCCGTGACCGTCGTCGGGCCACCGGCGGGGGAGTCCACGACGAGGATGCCGTCGACCGCGTCCAGCCGCTCGGTCAGACCGGCCAGACCGCTGCCCGACGTGAGGTCGGCCCCGCCGCGCCCGTTGTCCGTCACCTGGAGCATCAGCCGGTCGGCGGCGCGCCACACATCGACCTCCGCACGGGTGGCCCGCGCATGCTTGCTGACGTTCTGGAGGAGTTCGGACACCGTGAAGTACGCGATGCCCTCGATGGCCTGGGCGGGCCGGGACTCCAGCTCCACGGACACGTTGACGGGGACGGTGCAGCGGGAGGCGATGGAGGAGAGAGCGGCGTCCAGGCCGCGGTCGGTGAGGACGGCGGGGTGGATGCCGCGGGCGAGGTCGCGGAGTTCCTGGAGGGCGACCTTCACTTCGCCGTGGGCTTCGTCGACCATGCGGGCGGCTGCTTCGGGGTCGGCGGTCAGTTTCTCCTTGGCGAGGCCGAGGTCCATGGCGAGGGCGACGAGGCGTGCCTGGGCGCCGTCGTGGAGGTCCCGTTCGATGCGGCGCAGGTCCGCGGCTGCCGTGTCCACGACCACCCCGCGGTCCGACTCCAGCTCCGAGACCCGGGTCGCCAGCCGCGAGGGGCTGAGCAGGCCGCCGACCATCACCCGGTCCACGGACGCCAGGCCGCGGATGATCCACGGCGTGACCAGGACGAGGACCAGGCCGAGACCGCTGGTGACCGCCATCTCGAAGGCGGAGTCGAGGTAGACCTGGTGGGTGCTGTCGCCGTACAGCTGGACCCCGTCGATGCCCGCGTACGCCGGGAAGACCCAGCGCCACAGCGGATAGGTGAACATGGCCCACCCGTACGTCCAGAACGTCACGGAGACGATGAAGGCGAACAGGGCCCACGGGAAGTGCAGCAGCGCGTAGAGCAGATGCCGCCAGGACACCCCGCTCTTCAGTACCGCGCCGACCCAGGACATCAGGCCGCCCGTCCTCCCCCGTACCGGCGCGGGATCGGCCACGTCCAGCTTCAGCAGCCCACGGGCGCGGACCCGCTCCATCGCGCCGAAGCCGCGGCACATGACCAGACCCGCGGCGAGTATCGGAATGCCGAGGAAGGTGATCAGCATGCCCAGGCCCAGCGACATCATGGTGATCGCGAAACTGAACAGCACCACGCTGATCGGCAGGCTCAGTACCAGGTAGGCGAGCTCACGCCACGTCCGCGCCTCGAAGGGCGCGCGCAGGGCCGCCGGGAGGAAATGCCTCTCCGGGGGGTAGCCGCCCGATCCGGCACCGGGCCGGTGGTGGTCCCGTGTGTCCGGTCCGTATGCCGTGGCCATCAGTGGCGTCCGTCCGTTTCTTCTGGGCGGGAGCTCCCCGCGTGCCGGTACAACGGCTGATATCTCAAGACTGCTGCGCCGAGGGGATCCGCACCATGAGGACGGTCTCCGTATCCGGCCGGGGGTTTTCCCCACCCCACCACCCACGGAACACCGTCAGACGGTCTTCGGCGCGGCGTGCGCACGGTCGCGCCACGGCAGCTCCGCGGTGACCGTGGTGGGCCCGCCCTCCGGAGAGTCCAGCACGAACAGCCCGTCGACCGCACCCAGCCGCTCCGCCAGCCCGGACATGCCCGTGCCGCCGTCCAGCCGGGCGCCGCCGACCCCGTCGTCCGTCACCTGGATCAGCAGCCGCTCCTGCGCGCGCCACACTTCGACAGAGACCGACCGGGCGCGGCTGTGCTTGCTGACGTTCTGGAGGAGTTCGGACACCGTGAAGTACGCGATGCCCTCGATGGCCTCCGCGGGCCGGCCGGGCAGTTCCACGGACACGTTGACGGGGACGGTGCAGCGGGAGGCGATGGAGGAGAGGGCGGCGTCCAGGCCGCGGTCGGTGAGGACGGCGGGGTGGATGCCGCGGGCGAGGTCGCGGAGTTCCTGGAGGGCGACCTTCACTTCGCCGTGGGCTTCGTCGACCATGCGGGCGGCTGCTTCGGGGTCGGCGGTCAGTTTCTCCTTGGCGAGGCCGAGGTCCATGGCGAGGGCGACGAGGCGTGCCTGGGCGCCGTCGTGGAGGTCCCGTTCGATGCGGCGCAGGTCCGCGGCTGCCGTGTCCACGACCACCCCGCGGTCCGACTCCAGCTCGGCGATCCGGGCCTCCAACTCGTCGGAGGGGGAGAGCAGACCCCGCGCCATCGCCCGGTCCGCGTTCGTCAGCCCCCGCGCGATGAAGGGGAGCACCGGCCACAGTACGAAGAGGCCCACCAGCGTCACGGCGAACGTCGCCACACCCCACGGCAGCCGCATGAACGAGAACAACAACGCCCGCCAGCCCACCGGATCCCTCAGCCCCGACCACAGCCAGGAGAAGAATCCCCGGTCGCGGCGGCTGCGCGGCATCGGGCTCGGCTCGTCGATCCGCACCCCGAGCATCCCCCTCGCACGGGCCCGCTCCGCCTTGCCGAGCCCACGCGCGCCCTGCAGCCCGAGGGCGAGCAACGGCAGACCGACCACGGTGACGGAGAGCCCCACGCCCACGCCGATCAGGAGCACGGTGTAGACGAATCCGGCAATTGCCATCGGAAGGTTGGCCAGGAGAAACGCGATCTCCTTCCACGTCTGCCGGTCGAAAGCGAAGCGCGCGGGCGGCGGCCGGTCGTTGTCCGGCAGGGAGGGGCTCATGGTCATGGACCCAGCCTGCCGGGCGGAACCCGCGCACGCCATGGGGTTCGTGGGTGGGGCGAAGTAGGGATAACCCCACCACTTGTCCGACGCGGCTGCTTACCCTCTCTTTAACAGGGCCTAGACTCCCGTGCGTACAGACGTCGGACATGCTGAGGGAGCGAGGGGCGGACGTGGCGGACGTGCCGGGACCGACCGTTCTCGCGTCGGACTACTTCCAGAGCTACTCAGTGGTCGGACTGCTCGCCCTGGTCGGCGTGCTGTTCGTCGCCGTCGCCTTCGGGGCCGGCCGACTGCTCAGGCCCGTGGTCCCGACGCCGGAGAAACTGCTCACCTACGAGTGCGGCGTGGACCCCGTGGGGGAGGGTTGGGCCCATACCCAGGTCCGCTACTACGTCTACGCCTTCCTGTACGTGATCTTCGCCGTCGACTCGATCTTCCTGTTCCCGTGGGCAACGGTGTTCGCGGCACCCGGATACGGTGCGACGACGCTGGTGGAAATGTTCATCTTCCTCGGTTTCCTGGCCGTAGGACTGCTCTACGCATGGAAGAAGGGCGTCCTCGAATGGGCGTGACGAGCCGGCCGAACCCGGAACCTCCCGTTCCGCTGCCCGATCCGACGCTGCTGCCCGAGCCGAAGAGGCTCGGCGTGCTGGCCCGGCTCGCGCCCGAACCGATGAAGGTGGTCCTCAACTGGGGCCGCCGCTACAGCCTCTGGGTCTTCAACTTCGGACTCGCCTGCTGCGCCATCGAGTTCATCGCCGCCTCCATGGCGCGCCACGACTTCATCCGGCTCGGCGTGATCCCGTTCGCCCCCGGCCCGCGGCAGGCCGACCTCATGATCGTGTCCGGCACCGTGACGGACAAGATGGCCCCGGCGGTGAAGCGGCTCTACGAGCAGATGCCCGAACCGAAGTACGTCATCTCCTTCGGCGCCTGCTCCAACTGCGGCGGTCCGTACTGGGATTCGTACTCCGTGACGAAGGGCGTCGACCAGATCATCCCCGTCGACGTGTACGTACCCGGCTGCCCGCCCCGCCCCGAAGCCCTGCTGCAGGGCATTCTCAAGCTCCAGGAGAAGATCGCCCGGGAGTCGCTCGCCGAGCGGTACGCCACCGAGGACACCGCCCGCCCCTCGACCGCCGCGCTGCGCAGCGGTCTCGTCGCCGCCCCGAAGGCACCGGGGGAGGAGCAGAAGTGACCGCCGCGGACACGTACGACCGGCTGCCGGATGCCGTCGCCGACATCTTCGGCGAGGACGCCACGGCTGCGTACGCGTACGACCTGCTGACCGTCGACGTTCCCGCCTCCTCCTGGATCGCCGCCCTCGAAACGGCCCGCGACGAGCTGGGCTGCGGCTACTTCGACTGGCTGAGCGCGGTCGACGAGCCGGGCACAGGTTTCCTCGTCTGCGCCCACGTGGCCGCTCCGGGCAGCGGCCGGGTCCGGCGCCTGTTGGTGCGTACGACGGTCCCGCGCGAGGCGCCCGCACTGCCCACCGCGATCGACGTGTACGCGGGTGCTGCCTGGCACGAGCGCGAGACGCACGAGATGTTCGGCGTCCGGTTCGAGGACCACCCGCACCTGGTTCCGCTCCTGCTGCCCGAGGGCTTCGAAGGCCACCCGCTGCGCAAGGACTTCGTCCTGGCCGCCCGGGTCGCCAAGGCCTGGCCGGGCGCGAAGGAGCCGGGCGAGTCCGAACACGGCGGGCCCAAGCGGCGCACCATGCTGCCGCCGGGCGTCCCCGACCCCAACGAGTGGGGCCCGCTCAAGGGCCAGCTCCCGCCCGCCCCGGCCCGTCCGGCCAGGGGCGCCCGGGCGGCGGGCGACCGTCCTGTACGCCGGGCCCGTACCGCGAGCGAAGGCTCGGCGGAGCAGCGCCCCGCGGCGCCGGACGCCGCGGCGGGTGCCACCGCACCGGACGCCGCAGCGACCCCGCAGGCCGCGCCACCGCGTCGGAGTCGCAGTGTCTCCCAGGGCTCGGCAAGCCAGTCCGCGGAGCCTGCCGCCCCGACCACGGAGCCTTCGCGTCCGGCCACCGGGCTTTCGCGTCCGGCGGCCACGGAGGGGGAGGCCGCATCACCCTCCGACGCCGCGCAGGCCCCGGCGCCGGAGGCCACGGAGGCGGACGCGGCACCCGCACCGGCTGACGCGGCACCCGCACCGGCTGACGCCGGGCCCGCAGGCACCGAGCCGACGAGCACGCCTGCGCCCCGTGCGCCCCGCGCGCCCCGTGCTGTCCGCAGCACGGACGCACCCTGGCACCACGCACGCCCTGCCTTCGACGATGCCTCCTCAGGCGGCGCCCCCGACTCACCCGAGCCCGCCGGCCCCGCTCCGGAGGCCGCTCCGGACCGGGCCACGGCGGCCGGGACCATCGGGGCCGGGGCGACCGAGCCCGAGGCAGGGGTCACGGAGCCTGAGGCCGAAGCCGCCGAAGCCGCCGAAGCCGCCGAGCCCGAGCCGAGCCCCGAAGCCGAGCCCGAGCCCGACCCAGACCCCCGAACCGACCGTCCCGCCGGAGGCGATACCGCGTGAACGACGTACTCGACGTCGCCATCCGGCTCGTCATCGTCTTCGCCGTGTTCATGGTCGTCCCGCTCGTCGTGGGACAGGCCGAGCACAAGGTGATGGCCCACATGCAGGGCCGGCTCGGCCCGATGTACGCGGGCGGGTTCCACGGCTGGGCCCAGCTCGTCGCGGACGGCGTGAAGTTCGCGCAGAAGGAGGACGTGGTCCCGGCCGATGCCGACCGCCGCGTCTTCCAGCTCGCCCCCGCCATCGCCCTCCTGCCGTACCTCCTCGTGCTCGTCGCCATCCCGATCGGGCCCAGCGAGGGCGCGGTCGGCCAGGTCGTCGACGCGGGCATCTTCTTCGTGCTCGCCGTCATGGGCATCGGCGTGCTCGGCTCACTGATGGCGGGATGGGCCTCGGCCAACAAGTTCTCGCTCCTCGGCGGGCTCCGCACCGCGGCGCAGCTCCTCGCGTACGAACTGCCGATGCTGCTCGCCGCCGCCTCCGTGGCCATGGCGGCCGGCACCGTCTCGCTCCCCGGCATCCTGAACGCCTTCGAGTGGTGGTGGCTGCCCTGGCAGATCGTCGGGGCCCTGGTCTTCTTCGTGGCCGGGCTCGCCGAGCTCCAGCGTCCGCCGTTCGACATGCCGATCGCCGACTCCGAGATCATCTTCGGTGCGTACACCGAGTACACGGGCCTGCGCTTCGCCCTGTTCCTGCTCGCCGAGTACGCCGGAATCGTCGTCCTGTGCGGGCTGACCACCGTTCTCTTCCTCGGCGGCTGGCACGGTCCGCTCGGTGCCGACGGGCTCGGCTGGGTCTGGACCCTGCTCAAGGTGGCCGTCCTCGCCTTCGTCGTCATCTGGCTCCGCGTCACCTACCCCCGTCTGCGCGAGGACCAGCTGCAGAAGCTCGCCTGGACCACGCTCATCCCCCTCGCTCTCGCGCAGATCGCGCTCACCGGCATCGTGAAGGTGGCGATCAACTAGTGCCTCCGATCCCCGGCTCAGGCCTGGCCAAGGGTCTCGCCGTCACCCTGCGGACCATGACGAAGCGCACGGTCACCGCCCAGTACCCGGACGTCCAGCCGGAACTGCCGCCCCGTACCCGCGGCGTCATCGGGCTGTTCGAGGAGAACTGCACCGTCTGCATGCTCTGCGCCCGAGAGTGCCCCGACTGGTGCATCTACATCGACTCACACAAGGAGACCGTGCCTGCCGCCGCTCCCGGTGGCCGCGAGCGCAGCCGTAACGTCCTGGACCGGTTCGCCATCGACTTCGCCCTCTGCATGTACTGCGGTATCTGCATCGAGGTGTGTCCTTTCGACGCCCTCTTCTGGTCTCCGGAGTTCGAGTACGCCGAGACGGACATCCACGAACTCACCCACGAGCGCGACAAGCTCCGCGAATGGATGTGGACCGTGCCCGAGCCGCCCGCACTCGACCCGGGAGCCGAGGAGCCGAAGGAGATCGCGGCCGCCCGCAAGACGGCGGAGAAGCTCCAGGCGGCCCAGGAAGCGGAACAGGCCGTGGTCACGGACCGGGCTACGGAACGAGGCGCGGCACAGGACGCGGCGCAGGACGGCGAACAGGGGGGACAGGAGTGACCCTCGCAGCGGCCGCCGGTCACCCCGGCTTCCTCTCCCCGACCGGCGTCGAGATCGCCTTCCTCCTCGTAGGACTCGCCACTTTCGGCGCGGCACTCATCACCGTCACCACCAAGCAGCTCGTGCACGCCGCCCTCTGGCTCGTCGTGGCGCTCGGCGGTCTGGCCGTCGAGTACCTCCTGCTCACCGCCGAATTCATCGCCTGGGTGCAGGTGCTGATCTACGTCGGCTCCATCGTCGTCCTCCTCCTCTTCGGGCTGATGCTCACCCGGGCCCCCATCGGCCGCTCCCCGGATGCCGACTCGGGCAACCGCTGGGTCGCCCTGGGCGTGGCCGTGGCCTCGGCAGCGGCCCTCGTCTGGGTCGTCGTCGACGCCTTCCGTACGACCTGGATCGACCTGGACGGACCGGCCCAGGGCTCCACCAAGGCGACCGGCGAGTTCCTCTTCCGGCACTGGGTGCTGCCCTTCGAGGCGCTCTCCGTCCTGCTGCTCGCCGCCCTCGTCGGCGCGATCGTCCTGTCCCGCAAGGACCGAGAGGACAAGAGCTGATGCACCTCGCCTATCCCGCCGTGCTCGCCGTCCTCCTCTTCTGCACCGGGCTGTACGGAGTCCTCGCCCGCCGCAACGCGATCCTCCTTCTCATGTCCGTCGAGCTGATGCTCAACGCCGTCAACCTCAACCTGGTCGCCTTCGACGTCTGGCTCCGGGACGCGCTCCACGCCGGCCAGGCCCTCACCCTCTTCACCATCGCCATCGCCGCAGCCGAGATCGGCATCGGCCTGGCGATCGTCCTGGCCGTCTACCGCAACCGGGGCAGTTCGGACGTCGACCGCCTCCGCGACACCGCGGAGACCGACGAGGCCGAGACGCTCCCCGGCGACGAGGACACCGACGACGCCGCCCGCGGCACCGCACACCCGGCCACTGCTCCGGCAGGGAAGGCAAAGAAGGCAGAGGCCACCGCGTGACCACCACGACCCTCGCCGTCCTCGTCCCCCTCCTCCCGTTCCTGGGTGCTGCCGCCGGACTCCTCCTCGGCAGGACCGGCTACGCACGGCCCCTCGCCGTACTGCCCACGCTCGCCGCAGGCGTCATCGCCGTCGTCGTCGCCGTACGCCAGGGCGGCGGCCCGGCCGTCGTCGCCGCGACCGAACTCACCCCCACGGGCTCGGTCCCCATCGACCTCGCCCTGTACCTCGACGGCTTCGCCGTCCTCGTCGCCGTCCTCGTCGCACTCGTCGCCACCTGTGTGCAGATCTACTCGACGGCCTACCTGCGCGACGACGCCCGCTACCCCTCCTACGCGGCCCTCGTCTCCCTCTTCACCTCCGCGATGCTGCTCGTCGTCTACTCCGGCGACCTGATGGTGCTCCTGGTCGGCTGGGAGATCATGGGCATCTGCTCGTACTTCCTGGTCGGCCACTACTGGGAGACGCCCGAGGCCCGCGCCGCCTCCCTCAAGGCCTTCCTCGTCACCAAGCTCGGCGACGTCCCCTTCCTCATCGGCCTGTTCGCACTCGCCGCGGACACCGGCACCTTCCGCATCACCGGCATCCTCGGCGCCGTCGCCAACGGCGGACTCGACCACCCCACCCTCATCGCCCTGCTGCTCCTCGCGGGCGTCGCGGGCAAGTCCGCGCAGTTCCCGCTGCACACCTGGCTGCCCGACGCGATGGCCGGCCCCACCCCGGTCTCCGCGCTCATCCACGCCGCGACGATGGTCGCCGCCGGTATCTACTTCGTGGCCCGGCTCCTCCCCGTCTTCGCGGAATCCGGCGCAGCCCTCGTCGTCCTCGCCGTGATGGCCGCCGTCACGATGATCGGCTCCGGGCTCGCCGCCCTGGCCCAGGACGACATCAAACGCGTCCTCGCCTACTCGACCATCGGACAGCTCGGCTACATGTCCGGAGCCCTGGCCGTCGGCGACCGGGGTGCCGCCGTCTTCCACCTCATTTCGCACGGTGCGTTCAAAGCGGTCCTCTTCCTCGCCGCAGGCGTCGTCATCCACGCCGCGGGAACCAACTCACTGGCAGCCATGTCCCGCATGGGCGGCCTGACCAGGCGCATCCCCGACGCCTACTGGACGATGACCGTCGCCCTCCTCGCGCTCGCCGCCATTCCCCCGTTCGCCGGCTTCTTCTCCAAGGAAGCCGTACTCGTCGCCGCCGAGCACACCGCCTTCGGCGACCGTGACGTGGCGCCCGCGGTCGCAGGCTGGACGGTCCTCGTCGCCGGGCTCCTCGCCGCCGTCCTCACCGCCGCCTACGCCACCCGCCTGTGGCTCCTCACCTTCCGCGGGCGCGGCACCGAGGCCGCCGACCACGGCAAGCAGCCCGTAGCGATGACCTCCGTGCTCTGGGTCCTCGCCGTTCCCACGATCGCCTTCGGCCTCACCGTCGGCGCCATCGCCGACTGGTTCGACGGACACAGCCTCACCCCGTCCCTCACGACCGCCGTACTCTCCACCGGGGTCGGCCTCGTCGGCGGACTCGTCACGTACGGGGCCTGGCGCCACACCATGGCGATGGCCGACCGTCCCCCGGTCGGCGCGGTCGCCGCCCACCCCGACGCGGAACCCGCCCTGGTGGAGGTCGAGGCGATGACCTCCCACACCGCCGCCTACGGCACCATCGCGGACGCCCCCGACCCCTCGGACCCCGGCCGCCTCCTGCTCGGCCCGCTCCACCGGCACGCCGTCACCGGCTTCCACCTCGACGCCCTGTACACGAGGCTCTTCGTCCGCCCCGTCCAGGCAGCCGCCGGCCTCGTCCGCTTCCTGGACCGCGAGGTCGTCGACACCTACGTGCGCGCCTCGGGCAGCCTCGCCCGCGGCCTCGGCACCGTGGTCCGTCGCGCCCAGACCGGCAACGTGCAGACCTACCTCGGCGCGCTGCTCGCCGGATCCCTTGTCCTGGCGATCGCCGCCGTCGTCTTTGCCAACGTCAACGCCGGGGCGTGAACCGTGATCGATATCAGCGCATCCGTGATGCAGTTCCTTCTGGCGTTCATCGTCGTCGGCCCGCTCGTCGGTGCCGCCGCCGCGCTCCTGCCCGCCCCGCCCGGGCTCAAGGGCAGGAACCCCGACCAGGCAGTGCTCCGCCACGGCGTGACCGTGACCGGCGCCGTTCTCGTCGCCGCACTCGTCCTGGCCGCGGGCTTCGACCACGACCACCCGTCGAAGATGCAGGCCACCACCGACATCAGCTGGATCCCGGCACTCGACGTCCGGATCCACCTCGGCACCGACGGCATCTCGCTCCCCCTCCTCGTACTGACCGCGCTGCTGACCTTCCTCTGCGCGCTCTACAGCTACTTCAAGCTCCCCGCAGGCCCCTCCCCGAAGGCCTTCGTCGCACTCGTCCTGGTCCTCGAGTCCGGCACCCTCGCGACCTTCGCCGTCCTCGACCTGCTGCTGTTCTTCCTGGCCTTCGAGATGGTCCTCGTCCCGATGTACTTCCTCATCGCCCGCTGGGGCGGCGACCGGAAGCAGCCCGCCGCCTGGAAGTTCATCCTCTACACGCTGCTCGGCTCCGTGCTCATGCTGCTGGGGCTGCTCCTCATCGGACTGAAGAGCGGCACCTTCGACATGGTGGCACTCGCCACTGACAACGGCCGTGGTCTCACCGCGTCCGTGCAGGTCATCGCCGTACTCGCCATCGGTATCGGCCTCGCGGTGAAGACCCCGATGTGGCCGCTGCACAGCTGGCTCCCCGACGCCCACACCGCCGCGCCGACCGTCGGATCCGTCCTCCTCGCCGGCGTCATGCTGAAGATGGGAACGTACGGTTTCGTACGGATCCTGCTCCCCGTCACGCCCGACGGGATGCGGACCTTCGCGCCCTACCTCGCCGCGTTCGCCGTCGTCGGAATCATCTACGGATCCCTCGCCTGCCTCGCCCTCGCCCGCCCCGGCGCGAAGGGCGACCTCAAGCGCCTCATCGCCTACTCCTCCGTGGGCCACATGGGCTTCGTACTCCTCGGCATCGCGACGATGACCCCCACCGGCGTCAACGGCGCGCTCTTCGCCAACATCGCCCACGGCCTGATCACCGGACTGCTGTTCTTCCTCGTCGGCGCCGTCAAGGACCGGTACGGCACAGCGGACCTCGACACGCTCGCCGGGGCCACCGGAGCAGCTCTCTACGGCCGGGCCCCCCGCCTCGGCGGCCTTCTCGCCTTCGCCGCGATCGCCTCGCTGGGCCTCCCCGGCCTCGCCGGATTCTGGGGCGAGATGCTCACCCTCTTCGGCGCCTTCGACCCTGCCGAAGGCCTCAGCCGCCCCGCCTTCCTCACCTTCATGTCCATCGGCGCCTTCGGCACCCTGCTCACGGCCGCGTACATGCTCATCGTCGTACGCCGCGTCTGCATGGGCGGGACGCCCGAAACGGGCGGGGGCCGCGAGGAGCTCCGCCCGGTGGCCGATATCCAGAGCTACGAATTCGCCGCCTGGACCCCGCTCGCCGCCCTCACCGTCCTCGCCGGACTCTGGCCCGCCGTCCTCCTCGGCCTCACCGACCCGGCCGTGCAGAAGCTCCTCGCAGGAGGCAAGTCGTGACCGTGGCAGCCGACAGCGCAACCGGGGCGGCAAGCCTCGTCCAGTCCGTCGACTGGCTCGCGATCGCACCGCCCGTCATCGCCGCCGTGGTGGCCCTCGGCATCCTCGTCGCCGACCTCTTCGTCAGCGAACGACGCAAGCCGCTCCTCGGATACGGAGCCGTCGCCGGACTCGTCGCCGCGCTCGCCCTCCTCATCCCGCTCCGCGCCGGAGACCGCTCCACCTTCTGTCTCACCGGCCCCGCCCAGGCCTGCAGCTACACCGCCGACCACTTCGCCCTCGTCATCCAGGCCCTCGTACTCGGCGTAGCCCTGCTCACCGCGCTGCTCTCGATCGGTGACACCCGCAAACTGCCGGCAGGCGAGTTCTGGTTCCTTCTGCTGTCCTCCGCGGCGGGCGCCGCACTCCTGCCCGCGGCGCGCGACCTCGCCACCCTCGTCGTCGCCCTCGAAGTCGCCTCGCTCCCCGCCTTCGCCCTCGTCGGCATCAAGCGCGGCGACCGGCGCTCCTCCGAAGCCGCGCTGAAGTTCTTCCTCTCCTCCGTCGTCGCCACTGCCGTGATGCTCCTCGGCGTCAGCTTCGTCTACGCGACCACCGGCAGCCTGCACCTCACGGAGATCGCCGACCGCCTCGACGACGTACCCGGCCGGTTCGACACCCTCGCCGCGGCGGGCGTCGTCCTCACCCTCGTCGGTTTCGCCTTCAAGACGGCCGCCGCACCCTTCCACTTCTGGGTCCCCGACACCTACGTCGGAGCCCCCCTCCCGATCGCCGCGTACCTCTCGGTCGTCGGCAAGGCGGTCGGCTTCTCCGGACTCATCCTCGTCACCGTGATCGGCTTCCCGTCCTACGCCGACGTGTGGGGCCCCGCCCTCGCGGTGCTCGCCGCCCTCACCATGACCGTCGGCAACGTCGCCGCGCTCCGGCAGACCGCGACCCGCGCCCGCAGCGCAGTGCGCCTCCTCGCCTGGTCGTCCGTCGGCCAGGCCGGTTACCTGCTCGTCCCGATCGCCGCCGCCGCGTACTCCAGCGACGAACAGATCGGCTCCACCGTCGCGTACGCCCTCATGTACGCCGTCGTGAACCTCGGCGCATTCGCCGTCGCCGCTCTCGTCGCCCGTACCCACCCCGGCAACCGCCTCAGCGACTACCGCGGCCTGTACGCCACCCGTCCCCTTGCCGCGCTCGCCATGGGCTTCTTCCTGCTCTGTCTGGCCGGCCTGCCCCCGGGGATCATCGGCCTCTTCGCCAAGGTCACCGTCTTCTCCTCGGCCGTGGACGCCGGGCTGGGCTGGCTCGCCGTCGTCATGGCCGTCAACGTCGTGATCGCGCTCTACTACTACCTCCAGTGGACGGCGGCGCTCTTCCGCGCACCGGAGACCACACCCGGTGACGAGCCGGCCGCCACCCCCCGCACCCACCACGTCCCCGCCTCCCTCACCCTCGCGATCGCCCTCACCGCAGTGACCGGCATCGCCCTCTCGGGGGCACCCCAGCTCGTCCTCCGCTTCGCCGCGGTCAGCCTCTTCTGACCCTCGCAAGATCGGTTTGCCCGGGGAGCCCCGGGCAGGGCATGGTCTTGCCTGCGAACGCCACGAAAAGAGCAAAGAGGAGCCAAAGCGGTGCTGAACGGGTTCAAGGACTTCATCCTGCGCGGGAACGTCATCTCCATGGCCATCGGCCTCGCCGTCGGAGCCGCGTTCACCGCTGTGGTCACGGGCTTCAGCAACGCCTTCATCGTGCCGCTCATCGGGTTCTTCACCCGCGGAACCGGTGACTTCAGCAAGGCCACCTTCACCGTCGAAGGCGCGATCTTCCCCTACGGCCTCTTCATCAGTGCCGCCATCGCCTTCCTCATCACCGCCGCAGTCCTCTACTTCCTCGTCGTCGTCCCCATGGCCAAGGTCCAGAACCGCTTCACGGCCAAGGAAGAGGAAGCGAAGGCCGACATCAAGGCCGCCCTCCGCGACTGCCCCCGCTGCTTCACCGAGATCCCCGCCGTCGCCAGCCGCTGCGCCCACTGCACCAGCGACGTCGAGCCGGACTCCGAGGCACGCGCACTCGCCGGCCTCCCCGCACAGCGCTGACCCCCTCCGCCCTCCACAGGGCAAGGCAGCGGAAGCGCACCGGCGGCCCCACGGGCCGCCGAAACGCACCCCACCACCCGTACGGCCCAGGGGCGGATCCACCCGGATCCGCCCCTTCGGCCTTTGCCTGCGGCCCCACGCACAAGGGAACTAGCTCTCCTCGCCTCGCGTTGACCAGTACGGGAGGCTCCACTGGGGAGTGGAGCACCACCAGGCAAGGGTTCCCCTGCTGCACCACTTGGAGGGCGTACCGTGCACCGCCGGCACAACGGGCTGAAAACCGCCGTACTCCTCGGGGGCCTGTCCGCACTCATCATCGTCATCGGCAGCCTCTTCGGACGCATCGGCCTGATCGTGGCCCTCCTCGTCGCGCTCGCCACCAACGCATACGCGTACTGGAACAGCGACAAACTCGCCCTGCGCGCCATGCGTGCCCGGCCCGTCAGCGAGTTCGAAGCACCGCAGCTGTTCCGCACCGTCCGAGAGCTCTCGACCGCGGCCCGTCAGCCCATGCCCCGGCTCTACATCTCCCCGACGCAGGCACCCAACGCCTTCGCCACCGGCCGCAACCCGCGCAACGCCGCGGTCTGCTGCACCGAGGGCATCCTCCAGATCCTCGACGAACGCGAGCTGCGCGGCGTCCTCGGCCACGAGCTCAGCCACGTCTACAACCGCGACATCCTCATCTCGTCGGTCGCGGGCGCCCTCGCCTCCGTCGTCATGTTCCTGGTCAACTTCGCGTGGCTGATCCCCGTGGGCCGGTCCAACGACGACGAAGGACCCGGCATCGTCGGCATGCTCCTGATCATGATCCTCGGCCCGCTCGCCGCAAGCGTCATCCAGCTCGCCGTGAGCCGGTCCCGCGAATACGAAGCGGACGCCTCCGGAGCCCAGCTCACCGGCGACCCACTCGCCCTCGCCAGCGCCCTGCGCAAGCTCGACGCCGGCACCAAACAGCTTCCGCTGCCGCCCGAACCCAGGATCGAAACGGCGAGCCACATGATGATCGCGAACCCGTTCCGACCCGGCCAGGGCATGTCCAAGATGTTCTCCACCCACCCGCCCATGGCGGAACGCATCGCCCGACTCGAGCAGATGGCAGGTTACCGACCGTGAAAACAATCCTGAACGTCATATGGCTGATCCTGTGCGGCTTCTGGATGTTCCTCGGCTACATCGTCGCGGGACTCCTGCTCTGCATCACGATCATCGGCATCCCCTTCGGCGTGGCCGCGTTCCGCATCGGCGTCTACGCCCTCTGGCCCTTCGGCTACATGGTCGTCGACCGCCACGACGCCGGAGGCGGCTCGTTCATCGGGAACATCCTCTGGGTCATCCTGGCCGGCTGGTGGCTCGCACTCGGCCACATCTTCACCGGCCTCGCCCTGTGCATCACGATCATCGGCATCCCTCTGGGCATCGCGAACTTCAAGCTCATCCCGGTGTCCCTGATGCCCTTCGGCAAGGAGATCGTCCGCACCGACGAGCCCTTCACGGCGAGGTAGACCGGCGCCCCGCATCGCAACCGCACCCACCCGACATCCGTCCTGGCTTGTACGACGACGTGACGGGTAGGTTCGCGAACATGAGCATCATCAGTTGGATCATCCTCGGGCTCCTGGCCGGCGCCATAGCCAAGCTCCTGCTCCCCGGCCGGGACCCGGGCGGCATCATCGGCACCACCCTCATAGGAATCGTGGGGGCCTTCCTCGGCGGCTGGCTCTCCTCCCGCTTCCTCGACCGCCCCGTCAGCACGGACTTCTACGACACCGCGACCTGGATCGCCGCCATAGCCGGGTCTCTCGTGCTGCTCATCGCCTACCGGCTGCTGTTCGGCAACTCGCGCGACCGCCGCTGAGCTACGTCGCCGGCCGCTCGCCCAACCCGGTCTCGCGCAACGTCAGATTGAGCCGGCCGGCCCGCATCCCCGAGGCGGGACCGGCCGACCCCTCGAACACCCTCGGCACCCCGTGGAACGCGTAGCGCGACGGACCACCGAAGACGAACAGGTCGCCGGAGACCAGCTCCACATCCGTATAGGGACGCCCCCGGTCCTCCGTGTTCCCGAAACGGAACACACACGAATCGCCGAGACTCAGCGACACCACCGGAGCCTCGGACCGCTCCTCCCTGTCCTGATGCATCCCCATGGTCGCCGCGCCGTCATAGAAATTGACCAACGCCGCATCCGGCGCGTACGCCAGGGCCCGCCCGGCGTCCCCGTACGCCTCCGCCACGGCCGCCCGCCCCAACTCCACCAGCCACTGCGGGAATGCCGCGACCCGTGCCCCGTTCACGTCGTCCGCCGTACGCGCGTACCGGTACGGCTGCCAGTGCCACCCCAGGCACACCGTCCGCACCGACATCACGCCACCACCCGGCAGCACCGTGCGCCGCAACGGCACGGGCCCCCGCGCCCACTCCCGGCACGCTGCCACCAACTCCCGCTGCCGTGCCGGCGACAACCACCCCGGAACATGCACCGCCCCCGGAGCGACCTCCCTGCGCGGCCTCGGGAACAGTCCGTCCTGCGACGGCGGAACCCCGTCCGGAACCACCCGGCCCGCCGCCCTCAGCGCCCCACCGCCAGGGCACCCTCCAGCCCCAGCAGCTGTTCCTTGCGCTCCACACCGCCCGCATAGCCACGCAAGGCCCCGTCCGCACCGATCACCCGGTGGCACGGCCGCACGACCAGCAGCGGATTGCGCCCGATCGCCGTCCCGACTGCCCGCACCCCGGCCCCCGCGGACCCCACCTGCTCCGCGATCTGCCCGTACGACACCGTCATCCCGTACGGAATGGCGTCCAGGGCCTTCCACACCCGCCGCTGGAACTCCGTACCCGTACCGTCCGCGTACGGAATGTCGAACCGGGTCAGCCGCCCCTCGAAATAGGCCGCCAACTGCCCGGCGACACCGCCGAACAGCTCCGGCGCGTGCCGCCATCC
This sequence comes from Streptomyces sp. NBC_00887, assembly GCF_045207585.1. Lineage (NCBI taxonomy): Bacteria > Bacillati > Actinomycetota > Actinomycetes > Kitasatosporales > Streptomycetaceae > Streptomyces > Streptomyces sp. NBC_00887. Next base: position 5,209,353 of record NZ_CP108788.1, on the reverse strand, counting down.
GTCCTCCACGACAGCGGCACCCTTCTGGCCGGGCAGGGACAGCGATACGAGTGCCACACCGTCCGCCGAACCGGCCCCCTCCTCGCCGACCAGCAGCAGCTCACCCAGCGGGCTGCCGACCCTCGCGTACACCGTTGCCATGACTCGTCACACTCCCTGCCCGACGGACCGCACGAGCGGCCCGATCACATCCCGTACCTACGAGTCTGCGACCCGCGCCGCGCCACGACCGGCGGTATTCGGACATCACATACGACGGCGGGGCGACCCGTACCGACCCGGCACGACCCGCCCCGCCGATGAACTGCCGCACACAGCGGCGAACCGCCTACCGGTAATTGGCGAACTGCACCGCGAAGTCGAGGTCCTTGCCCTTGATCAGCGCCTGCACGGTCTGGAGGTCGTCCCGGCTCTTCGAGCTGACCCGCAGCTCGTCGCCCTGGACGAGCGCCTTGACGCCCTTCGGACCCTCGTCGCGGATGATCTTCGCCACCTTCTTGGCGTTCTCCTGGGAGATGCCTTCCTCGATGGTGGCGAAGATCTTGTACTCCTTGCCGGAGAGCTGAGGCTCTCCCGCGTCCAGCGACTTCAGCGAGATCCCGCGCTTGATCAGCTTGGACTGGAAGATGTCGAGGATCGCCTTGACCCGCTCCTCGCCGTTCGCCTCCATCAGGATCTTCTCGCCGGACCACGAGATCGAGGCACCCGTGCCCTTGAAGTCGTAACGCTGGGAGATCTCCTTGGCGGCCTGGTTGAGGGCGTTGTCGACCTCCTGCCGCTCGACCTTCGAGACGATGTCGAAACTGGAGTCGGCCATGACGTGTGGCTCCTTGCGTTCGTATGCGGTGGGTACGGCACAAAGCCTAGCCACCCCCGCACGCCGCGGGCACTGATCAATCAGGTGGCGGAGCACCCCTGGTCATCGGGTATCGTTTACGTCGTAGCCAAGGAGCCCCGAGACGGGCTCCGACGCGTCGTTCCAGGCGGTGTGCCCGAGTGGCCAAAGGGAGCAGACTGTAAATCTGCCGGCTCAGCCTACCCAGGTTCGAACCCTGGCGCCGCCACAGGACGGGAAACCCCGTCCGACCTGCTTAAACAACAGGTCGGGCGGGGTTTCTGCATGGGTACGAATGGGACCGCTGAGCGTGCCGATCGACCCCCATGTTTCCCAGCTGCCCCCCGGCAAGACCGGCGTCACCCCGGCTCGTTCCACTCCCGCAGCGCCGCGTCGATCCGGTCCTTGGCCCGCTCCTGCCTCTGTGCGAGCACCTTCGCGTAGACGCGGAAGAGGACGGCGATGGTGTGGGCGGCCCGGCGCGCGCACTCCAGCAGCCCGCCGCGGCCCGTGCGGAACAGCCGGCCGTCCGGGGCAACGCCGTACGAAGTGCGGCGAAATCGGCACGGGCCGGGAGTCGCCCTTTTCCCGGGTCCCGTATTCGGGGCTCGAGGAACAACCCGAAATCCGCTCCCCCTGTCAGTGCGGCACGACAGCATGAGCCCGGGGCCGTCGAAACCGGCCCCGGGCTCATGACGAGAGGTAAGCATGTCCACCCCCGACGCCGCCGAAGGGCTCGCCTGTTCCGCCGAGGCATACGCCGCAGTCGAGAAGGCGGCGGAGTCCCAAGGCTCCCTGTACGTGCCCATCGTCCTGGCGGAAACGGCCGAGTTGCTGACCGACCTGTGGGCCGCCGGCGCGCGCCGCGGCGTTGCCCCGGCCGACTGGGCATCGGTGATCGATCTGGCGGTCGTCGCGCGCAACGTCGTCACCAAGAAGTACGGGCGGTTCTCGGATCCCGAGGGCACCATGGCGAAAGCCGTCTCCCTGCAGGGCCACCTGATCACCGCCCTGGAGGAGGTCGGGCTCACCGCCCGGATCAGCGGCCCCGTCATCGTCGACCGCGGCCCTGACACCCCGCGCGGAGGCTTCCACGGCGACGCCGACATCGAGGTCCACATCTACGTCGATGGCGGATGGGCCTTCGCCTTCGCCGAGTACGGCGCGCCCGTCGCGCCGATCGTCGCCCCGGCCTCCGAGGCCGGAGCCTCCCAGGTCGCCGACATCATCCGGGCCTTCGTGCGCGGCGAACTCGGCGACCTCTTCCGCCACTGAGCCCACCGACTGCCCAGCCCGGGCAGTCGCCGCCCGCGGTCGCTCTCAACAGCCCGGGACGCCGCGAACGGGCGGCGCCGGTTCCGCCCCAGGGGCGCTCTGCGGCATCTCGAACCGGCGACCGCTTCATCGTCGGTGACCTCGCAGGGGCCCTCAGTCCGTGAGGAAGGATCCCTCGCGACACGTGCGGCAGATGAAGATGTAGCCCAGCTGACCGCCGAGGTTCATCGCCGTCTCCGCGGACATCCCCTCCTCCAGGTGTGCCGCGAACTCCATCGTGCCGGTGCAGGAGGGGCACACGGGCAGTCGGTCGTCCTCGAGGTAGGAGGGGCTGCCTCCGAGCGACCCGAGCACTTCGCGCTGCTTCCCGAATCGCTCTTCGGGTTCCCACTTCCATCCCGAGCGTGCAAGGTCGTACGCGTCAGGCTCGATCCCCTCGTCGTCGTCGGCCTCCTCGGGGTCGATCGTCACGACATGAGTGCGGATGGCCGAGGTGGCGGGCAGCAGCGTCACACCCGCCTCGGGCACGGCCACTGGTAGCAGTTCCTCCCGGGGAAACAGATAGACCCGGCTCGCGCTGGAGGTCGCCTCCCAGAATGCGCACGCGCCAGGGTCGTTCTGGCACACGAACACCGACAGGACAGCGCCCTCGACGGGGAGATGGGCGAAGAACTGCAGCGGCCCTCCGCAGCCGCACACGGGCCAGGCGAATCCGGCCGGAGCCAGCGGCACGCCCCCGGTACGCGGGACGTCGGAATCGGCCGGTGCGGGGCCGTCGTAGATCATCAGCGCTGACTGCATGGCGAGAGGCTACTGGCAGCCTGTGACAGGTCGGTGGGAGAGGGCGCCCTCGCGCGGGACATATGGAGCCCCAGCCTTGTGGGGCCATGCGGCCAGTCCCGGCTCCACCATCACTGCGACCGGCCGCGCAGCCGCGTACTGACGACAGTTGAACAGGCGAGCTCTCCTGGCAGAGAAGCGCGAGTTCACCAAGTCCGTGCTGACGCGTTCCATGCTGAATCACTGGGTGATCGCCAACCGCGCGCCCCGCTCCACCAGGGCGGAACACTCCGGACAGTCGGAGATGACCGGGTGTACGCAGTGCACCAGGTGGGCCAGGAACCGGTCAGCCAGTTCGAGGTTCGCGATGTGTTCGGCGATCCGGGTGCGCTTGGCGTTGATCAGGCCGATGCGGTCGACCCGTTCCCCCGCAACAAGTTCACCGATCTCGGCGAGTGACAGCCCGGCCCGCTGGCTGATCTGGATGAGGCGGGCCTGGCCGATGGTCTGGTCGTCGTAGACGCGATGCCCGGAGGGCAGTCGGCGCGGGGTGAGCAGTCCGATGTCCTCCCAGTGTCGGAGGACATGGGTGGCCACCCCGAGCAGGGCAGCCGCCCCGCCGATCTTCCAATCCACTGCGGACATCCCACTCCTTTACTTCAGGTCGGCCTGAAGTTATACCGTCCCGTCATCGAACGCACCACCCGATCGCGAGAGGGACAACGTTGCTGTGTCTGACACTGTGAGATCACTGACGGCGGCCGCATGCTGTGGCGCGGTCGCAAGCCTGGCAACGGGCCTTGTCCGTCCCCGACGCCCCGACCAGCGGTTTCTGCGCGGCTTGACCGACGCGGGGCTACCGGACACGGCGGTGTCGGTCACCGTGTCCGCACTGCGACAGGTGCCACGGTCCGTGCCCACCGCACTGATCGTGGAGGGGCTGCGGCAGCCACGGCGAATCGCGAATGCGCTGCTGTCGTTCGTGATCACCCACCCGGAAGCGACGTTCATCGTGGATCCGAGTGTCTGCCTGGATGTCGACAACCGCGCCGTTGCCGAACTGCCGGCGTTCCTGCGGGGCGCGATGCGTCCCCCGGCCGACACCGTCGCCACCGTTACCGCGCTGCGCGAGCGGTCGTATTCCGGCCTGGATTTCGCGCTGCCGACGCACGCGCATTGGGACCACGTATGCGGACTCCTCGATCTTCCTGACCTGCCGGTACATCTGCACCGCCGCGAACACGACTGGGTCATGCAAGGCTCGATCGCACCCGTGGGTGGCGTCCGCGAGTCCCTGCGCGGCCGTGGCATCGTCCAGTACGAACTGGACGGCCCGCCGATCCTCACGTTCGCCGCCAGCCACGACCTCTTCGGCGACGGTTCCGTCGTGCTCGTCGACCTCGCAGGACACACCCCTGGCAGCGTCGGAGTCCTTGCGCACACGGCAACGGGCTGGGTGCTGCTCGCCGGCGACGCTGCCTGGCACCACGACCAGATCGACCTCATCCGGCAGAAGGCCGGCTACCCCGGCGGGCTCGCCGACGAAGACCGGCACGAGACCTTCCGGACGCTGCACCGCCTACACGCCGTCAAGGACCGAGTCGCGATCATTCCGACGCACGACCACCGCGAGGCCCAGCAGCTGCCGACTTGATCACTCAGAGGGATGAGGGCGGCCCCGGTTCCTGGTGGAGTGGGGGCCGTCTTCGCCCTGCCGCCTGAAAAGGGGCGGCAGGCTGTCCGTGGGGGTGGTTATGGTCGCGCCATGCCGACGACCGTTGACCTTCTTGTGCCGGGGCGGATCACGACCCGCGATGCCATCGCAGCGGCTTACGGCTGTGGCGTTCAAGGCATCGAGCCGGCAGATGAGGCGGGCAAAGTGTTCGTGTACTCCGACCCTTCAGCGGGTGAGGAGTACGGGTACACGTTCGATGGCCGCGCGGAAGATGACGAGTTCGGGCCGCTGTACCTGTACACCGGGGCCGGCGCCAGCGGGCCGCAGAAGCCGTCCGGCCGTAACGAGGCGCTCCTGACCCATGTCGAGAAGGGCCGTGAGCTCCACCTGTTCGTCGCCGCGGGCAAGGTGCCGGGGAGCGGGACGCTGCGGCAGCGCTACGTCGGACAGATGGTTCTGGACCCGGTGAGGCCCTACGACGTTCGGCGGGGCCCCGGTCAGGACCACGTGATGCGTGACGTGTTGGTCTTCCGGTTCCGGCCGGCCGAGGGAACGACGCCGGCATGGACCGAGGCGGACCGTGTGCCGATGGCTACCAGGTCGGGGTACGAGATCGTTGACCCCGAGGTCGTAGCCGAGCACCACAGCACCGCGGAGGCCATCGCGGACATTCCCGCGGGGCAGCGCAAGGTATTGCGCCGCAAGGGAGAGCTGGTCACAGCGTTCGCAGCTCACCTGGAGGCCGCGGGACACAGGACTCACAGCTTTCAGATCGCTGTGGAGGGCGAGCCCGGTGTGCTCACTCCCGACCTGTACGACGCGAAGGACCACGCACTGTACGAGGCGAAGGGACTGACGACGCGGGCCAGTATTCGGATGACGATCGGGCAGTTGGCGGACTACCGCCGGCACATCCCCGGGGACGAGATTCTGCGAGTCGTGGTGCTGCTGCCGAGCGAGCCCGGCGACGACCTGAAGGACTTGCTCGGCGAGGAGTACGTGGAGCTGGTCTACCGGACCGCGGACGGTTTCGCCGGATGGCCGCTCGTCTACGACAAGCTGTAGGAACCGTAGCGAGGATGACGTCCCTTCAGCCGTGGAAGTGGTCGCGTCCGATGCCACCCTGTTGGTGGAGTCAGCCGTCGAACCAGACGACCAGGCGGACTCCCTCGTCGCCGTGCAGATTCGCCAGCGTGCGCATGACCGACCAGACGGCGCCCCATTCGCTGTCGGGTACGGCGTCCTTTCGCCGCAGGCGGCCGACGCGGAAGAGCCGGTCGCCGTCCGGCCACTCGGTGTTCTCGGGAAAGACGCTGCCCGCGGAGAGGAGCTGCCGGGCATCGGTGAGTCCGGAGAGTTCGGCAAAGCGGGTGAGGCCGGAGTTCCGTCCGTGCATCTTCCAGCTGCCGTCGGAGCTCCGGCGGAACTCGTGAACACAGCTGTCGACCTCGTTCGAGACTTCGTCCCAGTCGGCGGCTGCCAGCTCCGCCCAGGAGATCCAGGACTCGCCGTGCAACTCGTCACTCCAGGGCTCGAAGTCAGCGAGGACCTCCTTCGACACGTCATGGGGGAGGCCCCGGTGATCGGCGAGTGCGCGGAACGATGTGGTGTCGCGGACACCGAAGAGGGATCCGAAGGCAACGTAGTCGCGCCCGTTCTGGAGGTGTGAAAGGTCGATGGCCTGGTTCCACGCGCGATCGTCCTCGTCCAGCCAGCGATCCCAGCGGCATTCGATGAAGCCGTGTATGTCTGTCCCCATGCCCGGCATTGTTCTCCGGCGGCACGAGACGGGCGACGGTATTTCCGGGCTGCAGAGCCGGTGCGGCCTGGCGCCGTCACAGGACGGGAAACCCCGTACGACCTGCTCGAACAACAGGTCGGGCGGGATTTCTGCGCGTGTGCGAGTGTGACGATGGACCACGCCGATCCGCGGGAGGCACTGTGGTGATGGCGCATCGGATTCAGCCGGTGCTCGTGGAGGACACCGCGCCGCGGCGCGTCTGGTACGCCTCCTACGGCTCCAACATGCATCTGGAGCGGCTCGCCTGCTACCTCAAGGGCGGCAGGCCGCCGGGGGCCGGCAGGGCGTATCCGGGTTGCAGGGACCGGCGGCTGCCCGGACGGTCCGTTCCTGTGGAACTGGCGGGAGCCCTCCACTTCGCCACCGAGTCGCCGGTCTGGGGCGGCGGGCGGGCCTTCTACGACCCGGAAGGCGAAGGGCTGCTCCATGCCCGGGCCCACCTCGTCTCGGCGTCGCAGTTCGCGGACATCGCCGCCCAGGAGATGTACAGGGAGCCCGGGGAGGACCTGGACCTCAGCGAGGTGCTCACCTCGGGGGTTGCCAGGATCGGGGGCGGTCGGTACGAGACGTTGATCTGCGCGGGCCTCTTGGACGGGGTCCCTGTGCTCACCTTCACGGCCCCGTGGAGCGCCGACGACGTGGCCCCGGTGCCGCCGTCCCGTGACTACGTGCGCTTCATCGCCTCGGGCTTGTTGGCAGCCGGGGCGTGGGATGCGGCAACCGTGGCTGCCTACATCGCCTCCGCGCGAGGGGCGGCAGGCCGTTGGTCCGAACACGCTATCCGGGAGCTGATCGACTGAGGGAGCGAAAGCGCCCGACTCCCCAGCTCCCGGGGCGGCGTAGGTGCGGGCCGGGAATCAGTTCCCGGCGACGTCCTTCACCGCGACCGTCAACGGCACGCTCCCGGAGATCAGTTCCAGGGTCAGGCCCGCAGTCGCCGGCGTGTCCAGCAACTCCACCAGAGCCGCTGCCACATCGTCACGCGGGACCGGGCCGCGGCCCGTCGAGGCGGCGAGCAGCACCTGGCCGGTGCCCGCGTCGTTCGTCAGCATCCCGGGGCGCAGGATCGTCCAGTCGAGTGCTGCCCTGGAACGCACGTCGGCGTCCGCGGCGCCCTTGGCGCGCAGGTAGACGTCGAACACCTCGTTGCCGGGGTGGTCGGGGTCCGCGCCCATGGAGGAGACGACGACGTAGCGGCGCACCCCCGCCTGTTCCGCGGCGTCCGCGAAGAGCACCGCCGCACCGCGGTCCACCGAGTCCTTGCGTTCGCCGCCGCTGTTCGGGCCGGCACCGGCGGCGAAGACCACCGCGTCCGCCCCGCGCAGGACCTCCGCGGTCTCTTCGACGGAGGCCGATTCGAGGTCGAGGACCACGGGTTCGGCTCCTGCCGCCCGGAGGTCCTCGATCTGTTTCGGGTTGCGGATGACGCCCACCGCTTCGTCGCCGCGCGCGGCGAGCAGCCGCTCCAGCCGCAGCGCGATCTGACCGTGTCCGCCTGCAATGACAATGCGCATGCTCACGACCGTACGCCGGAGCGCGCGTTCGCGCTCAAGGTCCGCCGCCGGGGCCGGAATCGGTGCGCCCCTGGCGGGGGAGGCCCGGCGTGGTGGTCTCGGAGTCGCAGTACTCGCGTACCGCGCTGGTCCGGGCGACCACGCGTCCCCGGTGCACCACGATCCGGCTGTACGCGAGGGAGAGCACCCCGGAGAGCCCTTCTCCGCGTACCGCGAGCAGTTCGGCCGGGAAGCCGGCTTCGATCCGTACGCCCGGAAGTCCCATGGCCGACCTGGCGGTGGTGGAGACGGCGTCGTACGCGTGCTCGGCGCTCAGGCCGTTCTGCGAGGCGAGGAGGTAGGCGGCCTCCAGGGGGTCACCGCGGCCGACGGGGTTCGCGGCGTCCCGGAGGGCCCCGCTGCCTGCGGCGACACGTACCCCTGCGGAGCGCAGCAGGGACACGGGCGGGGTTCCGCGGTGTGCGGCGCCCGAGCAGCTGCCCTGGGGGAGGCAGACCACCGCTACGCCGGTGGAGGCGAGCCGGTCGGCCGTGCGGGTGGCGGCGTCGGCGGGGAGCCGGGAGAGGGCCGCGCAGGGGCCGACGGTGACGCCGGGGCGCAGTCCCTGAGCCATGGCCGCGAGGCGGGCCAGCCGGACGGGGTCGTCACCGTCGGTGTGGAGGTCGACGGGGCGGTCGAGTGCGGCGGCGATGTCCAGGACCGTTTCGGTGTAGCCGTCCGGGTCGGGGTCCAGGCCCGGGCGGCCGCCGATGACGCCCGCGCCCATGTCCATGGCGTCGCGGAGCATGGCGAGGTTGTCGGCGCCCGCGGTGCCTGTGAGGAGCCCGGGTACGGCGACGGCGACGATCTCGGTGAGCCCCCGCAGGGAGCGGCGGGCCTGGAGGACGGCTTCGAGGGGCGCGAGGCCTTGCCCGTCCCCGATGTGTACGTGGCTGCGCAGCGCGGTGGCGCCCTGGCTGAGCTGGATCAGGGCGGCTTCGGTGGTGCGGCGCCGGATGTCCTCGACGGGGTGCGGCGGGGGGCCGGGGCTGTCGGCGGTGAGTGCCGTGTCGCTGTGTGCGTGGGGCTCGGCCGGGGCGGGGAGCAGGAGGTGGCCGCGCAGGTCCAGGCGCGTTCCGTGGGCGGTGAGGGTGCCTGCCGCGGCCACGGCCTCGATGTGGTGGCCGCGGATCCTCACGTCGACGGTGCGCCCGTCGGTGAGCCGGGCCCCGCTGAGGAGGAGCGCGGCCGCGCCGGGGGTGGCTCCGGGGCCCGCCGCGTTGCTGTCCGGCCGGTGCGGCTCACTGTGGGGCATCGCGCTCCAGGGGGCGACATGATCACGCAGAGTGGGCCGAGCCTATGGGGGTGCCGGGTGCGCTTCGAGGAGGAGCCGGAAAGTCGTACCGGTGTGGCTCGGCGGCGTGCGCGGGGCGGGTGTGTCCACGGGGGCTGCCGGCCCGTGCGAGGCGGTGGCGCCGCCGCTCCGGACCGTTGCCGGCCAAACCCGCGTCAGCCCCTGATCAGCCCCTGATCAAGGGCCTGATCAGGGGGTCCGGAGGAGGGGTGGCCAGGGGCCGATCAAGGTCCGGCGGTGGGCGGACGAAACGGATTTGGGCGATCGGCGAGGGACCGTGTAATGTCTTCCTCGCTCGCCCCAATAGCTCAGTCGGTAGAGCGTCTCCATGGTAAGGAGAAGGTCTGCGGTTCGATTCCGCATTGGGGCTCTGGTGATCGGGTGACCCCGCTTCGGCGGGGGAACTCGTCATCAAAGCGGTGTAGCTCAGTCGGTAGAGCAAGCGGCTCATAATCGCTGTGTCACCGGTTCAAGTCCGGTCACCGCTACTAACGGTAGCCGATTGTGGGGTCGGTCCTTCGATCGGCTACTCTTTTTTGCGTTCATCCGTCCATCGTCCGTCCAAGGAGCACTCACGTGGCTGCCACCGACGTCCGCCCGAAGATCACGCTGGCCTGCGTGGAGTGCAAGGAGCGGAACTACATCACCAAGAAGAACCGGCGTAACAACCCGGACCGTCTTGAGATGAAGAAGCACTGCCCGCGCTGCAACTCGCACACTGCGCACCGCGAAACGCGCTGAAAACAGGCTCGTACACGAGGCCGTCCCCTTTGGGGGCGGCCTCGTGTCGTTGTATGGGTTGGACTTCGCCCAATTCGACTTTCATCAGGAGGTAGCGAGCTCATGGCGCTCGACCAGTCCTTCGTGGGGCGGACCTATCCGCCCACCCCGGCGTACGAGGTCGGCCGGGAGAAGATCCGGGAGTTCGCAGAGGCGGTGGGTGACACCAATCCTGCGTACGTGGATCCCGAGGCCGCAAAGGCCCTCGGTCATTCGGATGTGATCGCTCCGCCCACGTTCGTCTTCTCGATCACGTTCAAGGCCGCCGGCCAGGTGGTCCAGGACCCGCAGCTCGGCCTGGACTACAGCCGTGTGGTGCACGGCGACCAGAAGTTCGCGTACGTGCGTCCGGTGCGGGCGGGGGACCGGCTGACGGTCACCTCGACGATCGAGGCGGTCAAGTCGATGGCGGGCAACGACATCGTGGACATCCGCGGCGAGGTGCACGACGAGAGCGGTGAGCACGTCGTGACCGCGTGGACGAAGCTGGTGGCGCGTGCCGCCGAGGAGGCGTGATGACGGCGAGGATCGCGTACGAGGCGGTCGAGGTCGGTACGGAGCTGCCGGCGCAGTCGTTCCCGGTCACCCGGGCGATGCTCGTGCAGTACGCGGGCGCGTCGGGTGACTTCAACCCGATCCACTGGAACGAGAAGTTCGCGCGCGAGGTCGGGCTCCCGGACGTGATCGCGCACGGCATGTTCACCATGGCCGAGGCGGTCCGGGTGGTCACGGACTGGACCGGTGACCCGGGCGCTCTCGTCGAGTACGGGGTGCGGTTCACCAAGCCGGTCGTCGTGCCGAACGACGACACGGGTGCGTCCGTCGAGGTCAGCGGCAGGGTCGGCGCGAAGCTGGACGACAACCTGGTGCGCGTGGACCTCACGGCGATGAGTGACGGCAAGAAGGTGCTGGGCATGTCCCGCGCCGTGGTCCGGCTGGCCTGAGGTACGGGTCCGGCGTGCGCCGGACTCCTGCCGCAGCCCGACCTGCGGCCCTGCGCGTACGGTCCGTGGCCCCGCCCGAGCGGTGGGACCGCGGACCGTACTCTTGTCCCCGTGCAGGAACTCCACGATGCCCCCCTCGCCCCCCTGACCACCTTCCGGCTCGGCGGCCCCGCCGGCCGCCTTCTGACGGCCACCACCGACGCCGAGGTGGTCGCCGCCGTGCGCGAGGCCGACGAGAGCGGCACCCCGCTCCTGGTCATCGGCGGCGGCTCCAACCTGGTCATCGGCGACAAGGGCTTCGACGGAACAGCCCTGCGCATCGCGACCAAGGGCTTCGACCTCTCGGGCACGAAGCTGGAACTGGCGGCCGGCGAGGTCTGGACCGACGCCGTGGCCCGCGCGGTCGAGGCCGGCCTGGCGGGCATCGAGTGCCTCGCCGGGATCCCCGGGTCCGCCGGGGCGACGCCGATCCAGAACGTCGGTGCGTACGGGCAGGAGGTGTCCTCGGTCATCACCGAGGTCGTCGCCTACGACCGGTCCACCCGGGAGACGGTCACCGTCCCGAACGCCGCGTGCGCCTTCTCGTACCGGCACAGCCGCTTCAAGGCCGAGCCCGACCGCTTCGTCGTGCTCCGTGTCCGGTTCGAGCTGGAAGACGCGGGCGGGCAGTCCGCACCCCTGCGCTACCCCGAGACGGCCCGTGCCATGGGCGTCGAGCAGGGTGATCGCGTTCCCGCCGCGGCCGCCCGCGAAACGGTCCTGAAGCTGAGGGCGGGCAAGGGCATGGTCCTCGACCCGGAGGACCACGACACCTGGTCGGCAGGGTCCTTCTTCACCAACCCGATCCTCGACGAGGCGCAGCACGCCGCCTTCCTCGCACGCGCCGAGGAGCGCCTGGGCGCGGACGTCACGCCTCCGGCCTTCCCCGCGGGCGAGGGCCGTGTGAAGACCTCCGCGGCCTGGCTCATCGACAAGGCGGGCTTCACCAAGGGCTACGGCACGGGCCCGGCCCGCATCTCCACCAAGCACACGCTCGCCCTCACCAACCGGGGCGGCGCGACGACCGAGGACCTGCTGGCCCTGGCCCGCGAGGTCGTCGCCGGGGTCCACGAGGCCTTCGGAGTCACGCTCGTCAACGAACCGGTGACGGTCGGCGTCAGCCTGTAGCCGGGGCCCGTCGTCGGGTCGGGGCCGGCCTGCGGCAGGAGTCCGGCGGGAGGCCGCAACCGGGCCCTCAGTAGGCGACGCCCACACCCTGCTTGACGGCCGTCGGGTCATCGATCAGCGCGAGCATCGCATGCGCCACATCGGCCCGTGAGATGGACCGGCCGCTGCGCGGGGTGCCGCCGACGACCGTCCGGTACACACCCGTCCGGGCGCCGTTCGTCAGCTTCGGCGGCCGTACGGACGTCCAGTCCGTGGCGCTCCGGGCCAGCGCGGCCTCCATCCGCGTCAGATCCGCGTACAGCTCCTTGAGGACCCCGCCGATCGCCCTGCGCATCAGACGGTCCGGCAGGGGTTCGTCCGCCGCCTCCGGCCCGACCGGGGCCGCGCTCACGACCAGCAGCCGGCGGACCCCCGTGGCCTCCATCGCGCGCAGAACCTGCCCGGTGAGCCTCTCCGCGACATCGCCCGACTTCCGCCCCCGCGATCCGAGCCCGGACAGCACCGCGTCCCGCGCCGCCACCGCCGCGCGCACGGCCTCCTCGTCGCCGAGCCGCACCACCGCGTGAAGATCGGACCAGGCCGGCCCCTCCGGGAGCCGGGCGGGATCGCGGACCACCGCCGTCACCTCGTGCCCCGCCCCGAGCGCCTGCCCCACGATCTCCTGGCCGACGGCCCCTGTCGCACCGAACACTGTGAGCCTCATCGTGCACGCCCTCTCCGAGTGGGTGAGTGTTCACTCACCCCTAGAGTGAGTGGACACTCACCCACTCGTCAAGGCTGTCGGGAGCACGCATGGAGCAGAAACCGGCCCGCGTCCGAATCGTCGACGCGGCCCATGAGCTCATGCTCGGCCTGGGACTCGCGCGGACGACGACGAAGGAGATCGCGAAGGCGGCCGGCTGCTCCGAGGCGGCGCTGTACAAGTACTTCGCCAGCAAGGAAGAGCTCTTCGTGACCGTGCTCGGCGAACGGCTGCCCGGGCTCGGGGCGCTCCTGAGCCATCTGGAGCCGGGGGAGGGCGACATCGAGCAGAACCTCACCGAGATCGCGCGCCGGGCCGCGCTCTTCTACCAGCAGACCTTCCCGATGGCCGCGTCGCTCTACGCCGAGCCCCAGCTCCAGCGCCGCCACCGGGCGGCGATGCGCGAGATGGGCACCGGACCGCACAAGCCGATCCAGGGACTCGACGCCTACCTGCGCGCCGAACAGCGGGCCGGCCGCATCAGGGCGGACGCCGACACCTACGCCGCCGCGTCCCTGCTGCTGGGCGCCTGCGCCCAGCGCGCCTTCGCCTACGAGATGGCACCCGAGGGCAGGCCCCCGCAGCCGCTGGACGCGTTCGCCGCTTCCATCGCCCGCACCCTGCTGGCCGGAATCAGCTAGCGAGCCACGCGTCGACTCCGGCCAGCAGCTTCTCCCGGACGTCGACAGGTGCCGCCGACCCGCGTACGGACTGCCGCGCCAGCTCGGCCAGCTCCTCGTCGGTGAAGGCGTGGTGGCGCCGTACGAGGTCGTACTGGGCAGCCAGCCGCGAACCGAACAGCAGCGGGTCGTCCGCGCCGAGCGCCATCGGGACCCCCGCGTCGAACAAAGTGCGCAGGGGTACGTCCGCGGGCTTCTCGTAGACGCCCAGCGCCACATTGGAGGCCGGGCAGACCTCGCAGGTCACCCCGCGCTCCGCGAGCTTGCGCAGCAGCCGGGGATCCTCGGCCGCCCGCACGCCGTGCCCGATCCGGGACGCGTCGAGGTCGTCCAGGCAGTCCCGGACGCTGGACGGTCCGGAGAGCTCGCCGCCGTGCGGGGCGGCGAGGAGGCCGCCCTCGCGGGCGATGGCGAACGCGCGGTCGAAGTCGCGGGCCATGCCGCGGCGCTCGTCGTTGGAGAGCCCGAAGCCGACGACGCCCCGGTCCGCGTACCGCACGGCGAGGCGGGCCAGCGTCCGGGCGTCCAGCGGGTGCTTCATCCGGTTCGCCGCGATGACGACCCGGATCCCGAGCCCGGTATCGCGGGCCGCGCTGTCCACGGCGTCCAGGATGATCTCGATGGCCGGGATGAGCCCGCCGAGCAGTGGGGCGTACGAGGTGGGGTCGACCTGGATCTCCAGCCACCCGCAGCCGTCCGCCACGTCCTCCATGGCCGCCTCGCGCACGAGCCGCTGGATGTCCTCGGGGGAGCGCAGGCAGGACCGTGCGATGTCGTAGAGGCGCTGGAAGCGGAACCAGCCGCGCTCGTCGGTCGCCCGCAGTCTGGGCGGCTCGCCGCTGGTGAGCGCCTCGGGGAGGTGCACCCCGTACTTGTCCGCGAGTTCGAGCAGGGTCGTCGGCCGCATCGACCCGGTGAAGTGCAGGTGCAGGTGGGCCTTGGGCAACAGCCTTACGTCACGCTCCATTGAAGGATCTTGCCGCACATGAGGGGTGTCGCGGTAGCCGGATTCCCTCCTGAGTTACCGATCGAACAAAGAAGTGGCCCCCGGCCGGAGCCGGGGGCCACTTCTCATTTCCGACGTATGCGGGTCAGTCGCGGGCCTCGCCCAGCAGCTTCTGGAGCCGCGAGACGCCCTCGACGAGGTCGTCGTCGCCCAGCGCGTACGACAGGCGCAGGTAGCCCGGGGTGCCGAAGGCCTCACCCGGTACGACGGCGACCTCGGCCTCGTCCAGGATGAGGGCGGCGAGCTCGGCCGAGTCGGCCGGACGCCTGCCCCGGATCTCCTTGCCGAGCAGCCCCTTCACCGACGGGTACGCGTAGAACGCGCCCTCGGGCTCGGGGCAGAGCACGCCGTCGATCTCGTTGAGCATGCGCACGATCGTCCGGCGGCGGCGGTCGAAGGCGGTCCGCATCTCGGCGACCGCGTCCAGCGGGCCGGAGACCGCGGCCAGCGCGGCGACCTGGGCGACGTTGCTGACGTTGGACGTGGCGTGCGACTGCAGGTTGGTCGCGGCCTTGACGACGTCCTTCGGGCCGACGATCCAGCCCACCCGCCAGCCGGTCATCGCGTAGGTCTTGGCGACTCCGTTGACCACGATGCACCTGTCGCGCAGCTCGGGCACGAGTGCGGGGAGCGAGGTGAACTCCGCGTCGCCGTAGACCAGGTGCTCGTAGATCTCGTCGGTCAGCACCCACAGGCCGTGCTCGACGGCCCAGCGGCCGATCGCCTCGGTGTCGGCCCTGTTGTAGACGGCGCCCGTCGGGTTGGAGGGCGAGACGAACAGGACGACCTTCGTGCGCTCGGTGCGGGCCGCTTCGAGCTGCTCGACGGAGACCCGGTAGCCGGTGGTCTCGTCGGCCACGACCTCGACCGGGACGCCGCCCGCCAGACGGATGGACTCGGGGTAGGTGGTCCAGTACGGGGCGGGGACGATGACCTCGTCGCCCGGGTCCAGGATCGCGGCGAAGGCCTCGTAGATGGCCTGCTTGCCACCGTTGGTCACCAGGACCTGGGACGGCTCGACCTCGTAGCCGGAGTCGCGCAGCGTCTTCTCTGCGATGGCGGCCTTGAGCTCGGGGAGCCCGCCCGCCGGGGTGTAGCGGTGGTACTTCGGGTTGGAGCAGGCCTCGATCGCGGCGTCGACGATGTAACCGGGGGTCGGGAAGTCGGGCTCACCGGCGCCGAAGCCGATCACCGGACGCCCAGCGGCCTTGAGGGCCTTGGCCTTGGCGTCGACGGCGAGGGTGGCGGACTCGGAGATCGCACCGATGCGGGCCGAAACCCGGCGCTCGGACGGAGAAGTTGCAGCGCTCATGCCCCCATGCTCGCAGACCGGAAATGCCGTCGGCACAGGGGTTTCAGGGACCGGACAGGAGTCGGACAGCATCCGGACAGGACCGGTCGGTAGTTGTCTGTTCGACGCGACGCCCCTGAGCACGTACACTCACCTGTCGTTGGCCTTCATCAGCCGCACCGTTTTTGCACCCGGCCCACCGGGGAACATGCGGTAGGTTGGTGGAAACCACAAAGGGTCGTAGCTCAATTGGTAGAGCACTGGTCTCCAAAACCAGCGGTTGGGGGTTCAAGTCCCTCCGGCCCTGCTACACACTCCTTCGCCAGGATGTGTGCGCATGTACGTACTTCAATGCATCGCCGTGCGGCTCCACCGGGCGCGGCACGGCCACGACCCGGAATCAGGTGAGTAGCGTGACGGACGCCGTGGGCTCCATCGACATGCCTGATGCCGATGATGAGGCCCCCGAGTCGAAGAAGAAGACCCGGAAGGGCGGCAAGCGCGGCAAGAAGGGCCCTCTGGGCCGGCTCGCGCTGTTCTACCGCCAGATCGTTGCCGAGCTGCGCAAGGTCGTCTGGCCCACTCGCAGCCAGCTGACGACCTACACGGCCGTGGTGATCGTGTTCGTGGTCGTCATGATCGGTCTCGTTACCGTGATTGACTTCGGTTTCGCGCGGGTCATCAAGTACGTCTTCGGCTGATCTCGCGGAGGGCGCCTCACAGGCGCCCCTTTCGCATGTTCCACCCATTTGTATCCAGGAAGAAGCAGCCATCGTGTCTGACCCGAACCTGAACGACGACGCCGAGCCCACGGCGAGCGCCGTCGAGTCCGCCGAGGACGAGCTCGACATCGTCGAGGCGGCGGACGCCGTGGCCCCGGACCAGGTCGAAGCTGCTGACGACGCCGCGGGCGAGCCCGCCGAGCAGGACGCCGTGCACGTCGAGTCCGACGAGGAAGCGGAGGCCGAGGAGGCCGCCGAGTCCGACGAGGCCGCTGACGACACGGACGCCGCCGAGTCCGACGAGGACACGGAGGAGGAGGCCGAGCCGGCCGCCCCCGTCGACCCCGTCACCGCCCTGCGCGACGAGCTGCGCGGTCTGCCCGGCGAGTGGTACGTCATCCACACGTACGCCGGCTACGAGAAGCGCGTGAAGGCCAACCTGGAGCAGCGCGCCGTCTCGCTCAACGTCGAGGACTTCATCTACCAGGCCGAAGTGCCCGAGGAAGAGATCGTCCAGATCAAGAACGGTGAGCGCAAGAACGTCCGTCAGAACAAGCTCCCCGGATACGTCCTGGTGCGCATGGACCTGACGAACGAGTCCTGGGGCGTTGTGCGCAACACGCCCGGCGTCACCGGATTCGTCGGCAACGCCTACGACCCGTACCCGCTGACCCTGGACGAGATCGTCAAGATGCTCGCCCCGGAGGCCGAGGAGAAGGCCGCCCGCGAGGCCGCAGAGGCCGAGGGCAAGCCGGTTCCGGCCCGCAAGGTCCAGGTCCAGGTGCTGGACTTCGAGGTCGGCGACTCGGTCACCGTCACCGACGGCCCGTTCGCGACGCTGCAGGCGACGATCAACGAGATCAACGCCGACTCGAAGAAGGTCAAGGGCCTCGTCGAGATCTTCGGTCGCGAAACCCCGGTCGAGCTCAGCTTCGACCAGATCCAGAAGAACTAGCGGTTTCCGCAGCTTCCGGACACATGCCTACCGAGCAGGTCAGACCGGCTTCGCAGCCGGTCTGACCTGCTCGGTTTTTGGTCGCGCAGCTATACCCGTTATCGTTGTGCGGTATGCCTCCATCCGGATGACCGGAATGGCGGCGAAACACTCTCACTAGGACCCGGAGAGAGCAATGCCTCCCAAGAAGAAGAAGGTCACGGGGCTTATCAAGCTCCAGATCAACGCCGGTGCGGCCAACCCGGCCCCGCCGGTCGGCCCCGCACTGGGCCAGCACGGCGTCAACATCATGGAGTTCTGCAAGGCCTACAACGCCGCGACCGAGTCGCAGCGTGGCATGGTCGTGCCGGTGGAGATCACGGTCTACGACGACCGCTCCTTCACCTTCATCACGAAGACTCCGCCGGCCGCCAAGCTGATCCTCAAGGCTGCGGGCGTGGAGAAGGGCTCCGGCGAGCCGCACAAGACCAAGGTTGCCAAGCTGACGGCTGCCCAGGTCCGCGAGATCGCCACGACGAAGCTCCCCGACCTGAACGCCAACGACCTCGACGCCGCGTCGAAGATCATCGCTGGCACCGCCCGTTCCATGGGCATCACGGTCGAAGGCTGATTCAGCCCCGTAAGCCCCTAGTGGTAGGACCAAGCGCTGGTCCGCACCACGACTCCACACTCTGATAACCACAGGAGTAGAAGTGAAGCGCAGCAAGAACCTCCGCGCTGCGGACGCGAAGATCGACCGGGAGCGCCAGTACGCCCCGCTCGAGGCCGTCCGTATCGCCAAGGACACCGCCTCCACGAAGTTCGACAGCACCGTCGAGGTCGCGTTTGCCCTGGGTGTAGACCCGCGCAAGGCCGACCAGATGGTCCGTGGCACCGTGAACCTCCCGCACGGCACCGGCAAGACCGCCCGGGTCCTGGTCTTCGCGACCGGTGACCGTGCTGCGGCCGCGGAAGCCGCGGGCGCCGACATCGTCGGCGCCGACGAGCTCATCGACGAGGTGGCGAAGGGCCGTCTGGACTTCGACGCCGTCGTCGCCACCCCGGACCTCATGGGCAAGGTCGGCCGCCTGGGCCGCGTGCTCGGTCCGCGTGGTCTGATGCCGAACCCGAAGACCGGCACCGTCACCCCCGATGTCGTCAAGGCTGTCAACGACATCAAGGGCGGCAAGATCGAGTTCCGCGTCGACAAGCACTCGAACCTGCACTTCATCATCGGAAAGACCTCTTTCGATGACACGAAGCTGGTCGAGAACTACGGTGCGGCTCTCGAGGAGATCCTCCGCCTGAAGCCGTCCGCCGCCAAGGGCCGCTTCATCAAGAAGGCGACCATGAGCACGACGATGGGCCCCGGCATCCCGCTGGACTCCAACCGCGTGCGCAACCTCCTCGTCGAGGAGGACCCGGCCTCCGTCTGAGCCCTCGTGCTCACCCGGTAGCCGGTTTCACGGCATGGGACGGGCCCCGCAACCTTTCGAGGGTGCGGGGCCCGTCCTCGTACGTGCGGGAGAGCCCGTGAGCAACGGCAGGGGTACGCGTACCGCCCAGAGCTCCGAAAGGCCCGCGAGGGACGGCAGCAGGCCGTTGGGGGCTCGCCGCGAGCAGGGGCGGCAAGCACCGCCGGACGCCCGGCGGCGCAGCTCGCGCGGCACCACAGGTCCCTCCTGATACGCGTCCCAAACCTCTCGCACCGGTCGAACCGGGACGGATTTGCTCCGGGGCGCCCCGGTCGCGTACGCTCCTCAGGAAGCCAAAGACCGCTGGTCGTTGCCGCGCTCTCGCAAGAGGGACGGTGACCGAAGGATCCGTCGAAAACGGACGACCTGCGCAGGTGACTGTGGAAAGCTCCCGAATTCATTCGGTCGAGCTACGCCCTGGCGCCTGCGCCGGGGCGTTTCGTCTTTCCCGGCCCCTTCTGAGCGGTCCTCATCACCCGGAAGGAGGCCGACGCTCATGGCAAGGCCCGACAAGGCTGCCGCGGTAGCCGAGCTGACGGACCAGTTCCGCAGCTCGAACGCCGCTGTGCTGACCGAGTACCGGGGTCTCACCGTGGCACAGCTCAAGGAGCTGCGCCGTTCGCTCGGTGAGAACGCCCAGTACGCCGTGGTGAAGAACACGCTGACCAAGATTGCGGCCAACGAGGCCGGGATCAACACGCTGGACGACCTGTTCTCGGGTCCGACGGCGGTTGCCTTCGTCACCGGTGACCCGGTGGAGTCGGCGAAGGGTCTTCGTGACTTCGCCAAGGACAACCCCAACCTCATCATCAAGGGCGGTGTCCTTGACGGTAAGGCGCTGTCTGCCGATGAGATCAAGAAGCTCGCGGACCTCGAGTCCCGCGAGGTTCTGCTCGCCAAGCTGGCCGGCGCCATGAAGGGCAAGCAGACTCAGGCTGCGCAGCTCTTCCAGGCTCTGCCGTCGAAGTTCGTCCGCACCGCGGAAGCGCTTCGCGCCAAGAAGGCCGAGCAGGGCGGTGCCGGTACGCCGGCTCCCGCCGACGCCGAGGTGGCGGAGTAACACTCCGCCCCCACGGCTCGCAGCGGGCCCGTACGCCCGCCTACATATACATCCGGCACCTGCCGAATTAGTGGAAGGACGCCATCATGGCGAAGCTCAGCCAGGAAGACCTGCTCGCCCAGTTCGAGGAGCTCACCCTCATCGAGCTCTCCGAGTTCGTTAAGGCGTTCGAGGAGAAGTTCGACGTCACCGCCGCCGCCGCGGTCGCCGTTGCCGGCCCCGCCGGCCCGGGTGCCGTCGCTGACGCCCCCGAGGAGCAGGACGAGTTCGACGTCATCCTCACGGGTGCCGGCGAGAAGAAGATCCAGGTCATCAAGGTCGTGCGTGAGCTGACCTCCCTGGGCCTCAAGGAGGCCAAGGACCTCGTGGACGGCGCCCCGAAGCCCGTCCTCGAGAAGGTCGCCAAGGAGGCCGCTGACAAGGCTGCCGAGTCCCTCAAGGCCGCCGGCGCCTCCGTCGAGGTCAAGTGACCCTGCGAGTCATCTGACTCCTCAGGACCGTCCCTGCCGCGAGGCGGGGATGTCACATCGCAAAGGGCGATCACCCAATCGGGTGGTCGCCCTTTGGCGTACCCCCTGACGCTGCCTTGATCTTCCGTGGGCGACGAGTAGGGTGATCTTCGCCGTGCGTCTCCCAGGGGGCGTCAACGGGCGTCCTGGGGGCCCAGGTGAAGATCGCCGGATGTCCGTCCGGTGCTCGGGGGCCTTGACGAACCGCACGCGGCGCGCAATTCTCAGGACGCGTCGTCATCTCGATCCGCATCCGAGGCATGGATCGAGAACGAAGAGGGCAGTAAAGAAGAGCGCACACCGCGCGAGGGCTATTCATAGGTGTTGAGAACAGCTGTTGAGAGCAACGTGGGTCTCTGAGAACCCCGACTGGACATCAGTGTGCCGCTTGGCTACACTGACCCTTTGCGCTGCCTGTTAGCTGCCTCCTGCCCGTCACCAGGGGCATGCCCACGCCTGGCACCGATGACCGACTCCCTGACCTTGGGATTTCTGTCTCTGTGTGCGGCTTGGGGCCGGTACGCGCGTAGTGAGTCCGAGCCCTCGGAAGGACCCCCTCTTGGCCGCCTCGCGCAACGCCTCGACCTCGAATACGAACAACGGTGCCAGCACCGCCCCGCTGCGCATCTCTTTTGCAAAGATCAGGGAGCCCCTCGAGGTTCCGAACCTCCTCGCGCTGCAGACCGAGAGCTTTGACTGGCTCCTCGGCAACGCCGCCTGGAAGGCTCGCGTCGAGGCTGCTCTGGACAGCGGACAAGACGTCCCCACCAAGTCCGGCCTGGAGGAGATCTTCGAGGAGATTTCGCCGATCGAGGACTTCTCCGGGTCGATGTCGCTCACGTTCCGCGACCACCGCTTCGAGCCCCCGAAGAACTCCATCGACGAGTGCAAGGAGCGCGACTTCACGTTCGCCGCGCCGCTCTTCGTCACGGCCGAGTTCACCAACAACGAGACCGGCGAGATCAAGTCCCAGACGGTCTTCATGGGCGACTTCCCGCTCATGACCAACAAGGGCACCTTCGTCATCAACGGCACCGAGCGTGTCGTCGTGTCGCAGCTGGTCCGCTCGCCGGGTGTCTACTTCGACTCCTCCATCGACAAGACGTCCGACAAGGACATCTTCTCCGCCAAGATCATCCCTTCCCGGGGTGCCTGGCTGGAGATGGAGATCGACAAGCGCGACATGGTCGGTGTCCGCATCGACCGCAAGCGCAAGCAGTCCGTCACCGTCCTCCTGAAGGCTCTCGGCTGGACCACCGAGCAGATCCTCGAGGAGTTCGGCGAGTACGAGTCGATGCGCGCCACCCTGGAGAAGGACCACACCCAGGGCCAGGACGACGCGCTGCTCGACATCTACCGCAAGCTGCGCCCGGGCGAGCCGCCCACACGTGAGGCCGCTCAGACGCTGCTCGAGAACCTCTACTTCAACCCGAAGCGCTACGACCTCGCGAAGGTCGGCCGCTACAAGGTGAACAAGAAGCTCGGCGCCGACGAGCCGCTCGACGCCGGTGTCCTCACCAGCGACGACATCATCGCGACCATCAAGTACCTGGTGAAGCTGCACGCCGGGGAGACCGAGACGGTCGGCGAGAGCGGTACCCAGATCGTCGTCGAGACCGACGACATCGACCACTTCGGCAACCGTCGTCTGCGCAACGTCGGCGAGCTCATCCAGAACCAGGTCCGTACGGGTCTGGCTCGTATGGAGCGCGTCGTGCGTGAGCGCATGACGACCCAGGACGTCGAAGCGATCACGCCGCAGACCCTTATCAACATCCGGCCGGTCGTCGCCTCCATCAAGGAGTTCTTCGGCACCAGCCAGCTGTCGCAGTTCATGGACCAGAACAACCCGCTGTCGGGTCTCACCCACAAGCGCCGCCTGTCGGCTCTTGGCCCGGGTGGTCTGTCCCGTGAGCGGGCCGGCTTCGAGGTCCGAGACGTGCACCCGTCCCACTACGGACGCATGTGCCCGATCGAGACCCCTGAAGGCCCGAACATCGGTCTGATCGGTTCGCTCGCCTCGTACGGACGCGTCAACGCGTTCGGTTTCGTCGAGACGCCGTACCGCAAGGTCGTCGAGGGTGTCGTCACCGACGACGTCGACTACCTGACCGCCGACGAGGAAGACCGCTTCGTGATCGCCCAGGCGAACGCGACGCTCTCCGAGGACATGCGGTTCACCGAGCCGCGCGTCCTGGTCCGCCGTCGTGGCGGAGAGGTCGACTACATCCCCGGCGACGACGTCGACTACATGGACGTCTCGCCGCGCCAGATGGTGTCGGTCGCGACCGCCATGATCCCGTTCCTCGAGCACGACGACGCCAACCGTGCCCTCATGGGCGCGAACATGATGCGTCAGGCCGTGCCGCTGATCACGTCCGAGGCTCCCCTCGTCGGCACCGGCATGGAGTACCGCTGCGCGGTCGACGCCGGTGACGTCATCAAGGCGGAGAAGGACGGTGTGGTCCAGGAGGTCTCCGCGGACTACATCACCGTCACCAACGACGACGGCACGTACACCACGTACCGCATCGCCAAGTTCTCCCGCTCGAACCAGGGCACCTCGGTCAACCAGAAGGTCGTCGTCGACGAGGGCGCCCGGATCGTCGAGGGCCAGGTCCTCGCGGACGGTCCGGCGACCGAGCAGGGCGAGATGGCGCTCGGCAAGAACCTCCTCGTGGCGTTCATGCCGTGGGAGGGCCACAACTACGAAGACGCGATCATCCTGTCGCAGCGTCTGGTGCAGGACGACGTCCTCTCCTCGATCCACATCGAGGAGCACGAGGTCGACGCCCGTGACACCAAGCTCGGCCCGGAGGAGATCACCCGGGACATCCCGAACGTCTCCGAAGAGGTCCTCGCGGACCTCGACGAGCGCGGCATCATCCGTATCGGTGCCGAGGTCACGGCCGGGGACATCCTCGTCGGCAAGGTCACGCCCAAGGGTGAGACCGAGCTGACGCCGGAGGAGCGTCTGCTCCGCGCGATCTTCGGTGAGAAGGCGCGCGAGGTGCGCGACACCTCGCTGAAGGTCCCGCACGGCGAGATCGGCAAGATCATCGGCGTTCGCGTCTTCGACCGCGAAGAGGGCGACGAGCTGCCGCCGGGCGTGAACCAGCTGGTCCGCGTCTACGTCGCGCAGAAGCGCAAGATCACCGATGGTGACAAGCTCGCCGGCCGTCACGGCAACAAGGGCGTCATCTCGAAGATCCTGCCGATCGAGGACATGCCGTTCCTGGAGGACGGCACCCCGGTCGACATCATCCTCAACCCGCTGGGTGTCCCGTCCCGAATGAACCCGGGACAGGTACTGGAGATCCACCTCGGCTGGCTCGCCAGCCGCGGCTGGGACGTCTCCGGCCTCGGTGACGAGTGGGCCAAGCGCCTGCAGTCCATCGGCGCCGACCAGGTCGCCCCCGGCACCAACGTCGCGACGCCGGTCTTCGACGGCGCCCGTGAGGACGAGATCACCGGCCTCTTCGAGGCCACGATCCCGAACCGCGACGGCAACCGGCTGGTCCAGCCCTCGGGCAAGGCCAACCTGTTCGACGGCCGCTCCGGTGAGCCGTTCCCCGAGCCGGTCTCGGTCGGTTACATGTACATCCTCAAGCTGCACCACCTGGTCGACGACAAGCTCCACGCCCGTTCGACCGGACCGTACTCCATGATCACGCAGCAGCCGCTGGGTGGTAAGGCACAGTTCGGTGGGCAGCGATTCGGTGAGATGGAGGTGTGGGCCCTTGAGGCTTACGGCGCCGCATACGCCCTCCAGGAACTGCTGACGATCAAGTCCGACGACGTGACCGGCCGCGTGAAGGTCTACGAGGCGATCGTCAAGGGCGAGAACATCCCCGAGCCCGGCATTCCCGAGTCCTTCAAGGTGCTCATCAAGGAAATGCAGTCGCTCTGCCTCAACGTGGAGGTGCTGTCCTCGGACGGTATGTCCATCGAGATGCGTGACACGGACGAGGACGTCTTCCGCGCGGCGGAGGAGCTCGGTATCGACCTGTCCCGGCGCGAGCCGAGCAGCGTCGAAGAGGTCTGACGGGTTGGCCGGCCGGATCCCAGTGATCCGGCCGGCTCTCCCCGGACCCGTTCAGACCATTGCTGAAGTGCCCCGATTTCTCGCTCAGGCGAGGGGGCTCGAACCCCCGAAAGAGGGATTGACGACAAGTGCTCGACGTCAACTTCTTCGACGAGCTGCGGATCGGCCTTGCCACCGCGGACGACATCCGGACCTGGTCCCACGGCGAAGTGAAGAAGCCGGAGACCATCAACTACCGCACGCTCAAGCCCGAAAAGGACGGACTCTTCTGCGAGAAGATCTTCGGTCCGACCCGGGACTGGGAGTGCTACTGCGGCAAGTACAAGCGTGTCCGCTTCAAGGGCATCATCTGTGAGCGTTGTGGCGTCGAGGTCACGCGCGCCAAGGTGCGTCGTGAGCGCATGGGCCACATCGAGCTTGCCGCTCCCGTCACCCACATCTGGTACTTCAAGGGCGTCCCGTCGCGCCTGGGCTACCTGCTGGACCTCGCGCCGAAGGACCTCGAGAAGGTCATCTACTTCGCCGCGTACATGATCACGTTCGTCGACGAGGAGCGCCGCACGCGCGACCTCCCGTCGCTGGAGGCGCATGTCTCCGTCGAGCGCCAGCAGGTCGAGAACCGCCGTGACTCGGACCTCGAGAACCGTGCCAAGAAGCTCGAGACCGACCTGGCCGAGCTCGAGGCCGAGGGTGCCAAGGCCGACGTGCGCCGCAAGGTGCGCGAAGGTGCCGAGCGTGAGATGAAGCAGCTGCGCGACCGTGCGCAGCGCGAGATCGACCGTCTCGACGAGGTGTGGAGCCGCTTCAAGAACCTCAAGGTCCAGGACCTCGAGGGCGACGAGCTGCTCTACCGCGAGCTGCGTGACCGTTTCGGCACGTACTTCGACGGCTGCATGGGTGCTGCTGCCCTGCAGAAGCGCCTGGAGTCCTTCGACCTCGACGAGGAGGCCGAGCGCCTCCGCGAGATCATCCGCACCGGCAAGGGCCAGAAGAAGACCCGTGCGCTCAAGCGCCTCAAGGTCGTCTCCGCGTTCCTGCAGACCAGCAACAAGCCCAAGGGCATGGTGCTCGACTGCGTGCCGGTCATCCCGCCGGACCTGCGTCCGATGGTGCAGCTGGACGGTGGCCGCTTCGCGACCTCCGACCTGAACGACCTGTACCGCCGTGTGATCAACCGCAACAACCGCCTCAAGCGTCTCCTTGACCTCGGTGCCCCCGAGATCATCGTGAACAACGAGAAGCGGATGCTGCAGGAGGCCGTCGACGCACTGTTCGACAACGGCCGCCGCGGTCGCCCGGTCACCGGTCCCGGTAACCGTCCCCTGAAGTCCCTCAGCGACATGCTGAAGGGCAAGCAGGGCCGTTTCCGTCAGAACCTCCTCGGCAAGCGCGTGGACTACTCCGCGCGTTCCGTGATCGTCGTCGGTCCGCAGCTCAAGCTGCACCAGTGCGGTCTGCCGAAGGCGATGGCGCTGGAGCTCTTCAAGCCGTTCGTGATGAAGCGCCTGGTGGACCTGAACCACGCGCAGAACATCAAGTCGGCCAAGCGCATGGTCGAGCGTGGCCGCACCGTCGTGTACGACGTCCTCGAAGAGGTCATCGCCGAGCACCCGGTGCTGCTGAACCGTGCACCCACCCTGCACCGCCTCGGCATCCAGGCCTTCGAGCCCCAGCTGGTCGAGGGCAAGGCCATCCAGATCCACCCGCTCGTCTGCACCGCGTTCAACGCGGACTTCGACGGTGACCAGATGGCCGTGCACCTTCCGCTCTCCGCGGAGGCGCAGGCCGAGGCCCGCATCCTGATGCTGTCCTCGAACAACATCCTGAAGCCGGCCGACGGCCGTCCCGTCACCATGCCCACCCAGGACATGGTGCTCGGCCTCTTCTTCCTCACCACGGACGAGGAGGAGCGCAAGGTCATCGGTCAGGGCCGGGCGTTCGGTTCGACGGCTGAAGCGATCATGGCCTTCGACGCCCGCGAGCTCTCGCTCCAGGCGCAGGTGGACATCCGCTTCCCGGTGGGCACCATGCCTCCGCGCGGCTGGGTGCCGCCGGTCGCCGAGGAGGGCGAGCCCGAGTACCAGCCGGGTGACACCTTCCGGCTGCGTACGAGCCTGGGCCGCGCGCTCTTCAACGAGCTGCTGCCCGAGGACTACCCGTTCGTCGACTACTCGGTAGGCAAGAAGCAGCTCTCCGAGATCGTCAACGACCTGGCCGAGCGCTACCCCAAGGTCATCGTGGCGGCGACGCTCGACAACCTGAAGGCCGCTGGCTTCCACTGGGCGACCCGTTCCGGGGTCACCGTCTCTGTTGCCGACATCGTCGTCCCCGAGGCCAAGAAGGCCATCGTCAAGGGCTACGAGGAGCAGGACGAGAAGGTCCAGAAGCAGTACGAGCGCGGTCTGATCACCAAGGACGAGCGCACGCAGGAGCTCATCGCGATCTGGACCAAGGCGACCAACGAGGTTGCCGAGGCGATGAACGCGAACTTCCCGAAGACGAACCCCATCTTCATGATGGTTGACTCGGGTGCCCGAGGAAACATGATGCAGATGCGTCAGATCGCGGGTATGCGTGGTCTGGTGTCGAACGCGAAGAACGAGACCATCCCGCGTCCGATCAAGGCGTCCTTCCGTGAGGGCCTCACCGTTCTGGAGTACTTCATCTCCACGCACGGTGCCCGTAAGGGTCTGGCGGACACCGCCCTGCGTACCGCCGACTCGGGTTACCTGACCCGTCGTCTGGTGGACGTCTCGCAGGACGTGATCATCCGCGAGGAGGACTGTGGCACCGACCGCGGCCTCAAGCTGAAGATCGCCGTCAAGGGTGCGGACGGTGTGCTCCGCAAGACGGAGGACGTCGAGACCTCGGTCTACGCCCGCATGCTCGCCGAGGACGTCGTCGTCGACGGCAAGGTCATCGCGCCTGCCAACGTCGACCTCGGTGACGTCCTGATCGACGCCCTGGTGGGCGCCGGCGTCGAGGAGGTCAAGACCCGCTCGGTCCTGACCTGTGAGTCCGCGGTCGGCACCTGTGCCTTCTGCTACGGACGCTCGCTCGCCACCGGCAAGCTGGTCGACATCGGTGAGGCGGTCGGCATCATCGCCGCCCAGTCCATCGGTGAGCCCGGTACCCAGCTGACGATGCGTACCTTCCACACCGGTGGTGTGGCCGGTGACGACATCACGCAGGGTCTGCCCCGAGTCGTCGAGCTCTTCGAGGCACGTACACCCAAGGGTGTCGCCCCGATCTCGGAGGCCAAGGGCCGTGTCCGGATCGAGGAGACCGAGAAGACCAAGAAGCTCGTCGTCACGCCGGACGACGGCAGCGAGGAGACGCCGTTCCCGATCTCCAAGCGTGCCCGTCTGCTGGTCGGCGAGGGCGACGCGGTCGAGGTGGGCCAGAAGCTCACCGTCGGTGCCACGAACCCGCACGACGTGCTGCGGATCCTCGGTCAGCGCGCGGTCCAGGTCCACCTGGTCGGCGAAGTCCAGAAGGTCTACAACTCGCAGGGCGTGTCGATCCACGACAAGCACATCGAGATCATCATCCGGCAGATGCTGCGCCGAGTGACGATCATCGAGTCCGGCGACGCGGAGCTGCTGCCGGGCGAGCTCGTCGAGCGGTCGAAGTTCGAGGTCGAGAACCGTCGTGTGGTCACCGAGGGCGGTCACCCCGCCTCCGGCCGTCCGCAGCTGATGGGTATCACCAAGGCCTCGCTCGCCACCGAGTCGTGGCTGTCGGCGGCGTCCTTCCAGGAGACGACCAGGGTTCTGACCGACGCGGCGATCAACGCCAAGTCGGACTCCCTGATCGGCCTCAAGGAGAACGTCATCATCGGTAAGCTCATCCCGGCCGGTACGGGTCTTTCCCGCTACCGCAACATCCGGGTCGAGCCGACCGAGGAAGCCAAGGCCGCGATGTACTCGGCCGTCGGCTACGACGACATCGACTACTCGCCGTTCGGCACGGGCTCCGGCCAGGCCGTTCCGCTGGAGGACTACGACTACGGTCCGTACAACCAGTAAGCGAGTCGCTTGATACGACCGAAGGGCGGTCACCCCGTTTCGTACGGGGTGGCCGCCCTTCGGCGTGCCGGCCGGCGGACCGTGAGGTGCCTCACCCGGGACCGCGGTGCCGGGTGAGGGTCCGGCGTGGTGCGGGTGCGCCGGTGGGCGGGCGCGCGGTGGGCCGTTTAGGCTGGTGGGAAGCGCTGTACCGGCCGTACGGGTGCGGCCCGGCCCCTGGTGGCCGGGGGATTCGCACCCGGTGGTGGAGGCCGGTGCGGGCCTCTGTGTGCCCCGTGGCGGCAGGTGGGGCTTCGGGCCGGACCGTGCCCCGTGGCATTTGTTTTGACCGGAGTCCGTGAGGTAGGTACGCTCAAGCCTTGTGCCTGGGGTGTGCCTGGGCTCGGGTGCGTGTCCTCAACCGCATGGCGAGTCCGTAAGTGGCCACCGCAATCTGCGTTCCTCCTGCCTCAGGGCAGGGGCTTGCAGTATTCGACACACCCGACCGCGTGGGTCGGCGAGTGTTTCAGGTTAGTTTCACCGACGGCACACAGAAACCGGAGAAGTAGTGCCTACGATTCAGCAGCTGGTCCGGAAGGGCCGGCAGGACAAGGTCGAGAAGAACAAGACGCCCGCGCTCGAGGGTTCGCCCCAGCGTCGCGGCGTCTGCACGCGTGTGTTCACGACCACCCCGAAGAAGCCGAACTCGGCCCTCCGTAAGGTCGCGCGTGTGCGTCTGACCTCCGGCATCGAGGTCACGGCCTACATTCCGGGTGAGGGACACAACCTGCAGGAGCACTCCATCGTGCTCGTGCGTGGTGGCCGTGTGAAGGACCTGCCGGGTGTTCGTTACAAGATCATCCGCGGCTCCCTTGACACCCAGGGTGTCAAGAACCGCAAGCAGGCCCGCAGCCGCTACGGCGCCAAGAAGGAGAAGTAAGAATGCCTCGTAAGGGCCCCGCCCCGAAGCGCCCGGTCATCATTGACCCGGTCTATGGTTCTCCTCTTGTCACCTCGCTGATCAACAAGATCCTGCTCAACGGCAAGCGT
This sequence comes from Streptomyces sp. NBC_00887, assembly GCF_045207585.1. NCBI lineage: Bacteria > Bacillati > Actinomycetota > Actinomycetes > Kitasatosporales > Streptomycetaceae > Streptomyces > Streptomyces sp. NBC_00887. The sequence goes on along the minus strand of NZ_CP108788.1, from coordinate 5,179,728 downwards.
TCCACTGCCGAGCGGATCGTGTACGGCGCCATGGAAGGCCTCCGCGAGAAGACCGGCGCTGACCCGGTCATCACGCTGAAGCGCGCGCTTGAGAACGTCAAGCCCTCGCTCGAGGTCAAGTCCCGCCGTGTCGGTGGCGCCACCTACCAGGTGCCGATCGAGGTCAAGCCCGGTCGCGCCGCCACCCTCGCTCTGCGCTGGGTCGTCGGTTACTCCCGCGCCCGTCGCGAGAAGACCATGACCGAGCGCCTCATGAACGAGCTGCTCGACGCCTCCAACGGTCTTGGCGCAGCTGTCAAGAAGCGCGAGGACACCCACAAGATGGCCGAGTCGAACAAGGCCTTCGCGCACTACCGCTGGTAGTCGCTTACCCCATCGAGACCGAGAGAAGATTGAGCCTTATGGCCACCACTTCGCTTGACCTGGCCAAGGTCCGCAACATTGGGATCATGGCCCACATCGACGCGGGCAAGACGACCACCACCGAGCGGATCCTCTTCTACACCGGCGTTTCGTACAAGATCGGTGAAGTCCACGACGGCGCAGCCACGATGGACTGGATGGAGCAGGAGCAGGAGCGCGGCATCACGATCACGTCGGCCGCGACGACCTGTCACTGGCCGCTCAATGAGGTTGATCACACGATCAACATCATTGACACCCCGGGTCACGTCGACTTCACCGTCGAGGTGGAGCGTTCGCTCCGCGTCCTCGACGGTGCCGTCACCGTGTTCGACGGTGTGGCGGGCGTCGAGCCCCAGTCCGAGACTGTCTGGCGTCAGGCGGACCGCTACGGTGTGCCGCGTATCTGCTTCGTCAACAAGCTCGACCGCACGGGTGCCGAGTTCCACCGCTGCGTCGACATGATCATCGAGCGCCTCGGCGCTGTTCCGCTGGTCATGCAGCTTCCCATCGGCGCCGAAGCCGACTTCAAGGGCGTCGTCGACCTCGTGTCGATGAAGGCCTTCGTCTGGTCGGAAGAGGCCGCCAAGGGCGAGATGTACGACACCGTCGACATCCCCGACACGCACGTCGAGGCTGCCGAGGAGTGGCGCGGCAAGCTGCTCGAGGCCGTCTCGGAGAACGACGACGCGATGATGGAGCTGTACCTGGAGGGCGTCGAGCCCACCGAGGAGCAGCTGCACGAGGCGATCCGTCGGATCACCCTCGCGTCGAAGGGCACGGCCGACTCCGTCACCGTGACCCCGGTGTTCTGTGGCACCGCGTTCAAGAACAAGGGCGTCCAGCCCCTGCTCGACGCGGTCGTCCGCTACCTGCCTTCCCCCCTGGACGTCGAGGCCATCGAAGGCCACGACGTGAAGGACCCGGAGCAGGTCATCAAGCGGAAGCCTTCGGACGACGAGCCGTTCTCCGGCCTGGCGTTCAAGATTGCGAGCGACCCGCACCTGGGCAAGCTCACCTTCGTCCGGATCTACTCCGGTCGCCTCGAGGCCGGCACCGCGGTGCTGAACTCGGTCAAGGGCAAGAAGGAGCGCATCGGGAAGATCTACCGTATGCACGCGAACAAGCGTGAGGAGATCCCCTCGGTGGGCGCCGGTGACATCGTCGCCGTCATGGGCCTGAAGCAGACCACCACCGGTGAGACGCTGTGTGACGACAAGAACCCGGTCATCCTGGAGTCCATGGACTTCCCGGCGCCGGTCATTCAGGTCGCCATCGAGCCCAAGTCCAAGGGTGACCAGGAGAAGCTGGGTGTAGCCATCCAGCGTCTCTCGGAGGAGGACCCCTCCTTCCAGGTGCACTCCGACGAGGAGACCGGCCAGACCATCATCGGTGGTATGGGCGAGCTTCACCTCGAGGTGCTCGTCGACCGCATGAAGCGCGAGTTCCGCGTCGAGGCGAACGTCGGCAAGCCCCAGGTCGCGTACCGCGAGACGATCCGCAAGACCGTCGAGCGCATCGACTACACGCACAAGAAGCAGACTGGTGGTACCGGCCAGTTCGCGAAGGTGCAGATCGCCCTCGAGCCCATCGAGGGTGGCGACGCCTCCTACGAGTTCGTCAACAAGGTCACCGGTGGCCGCATCCCCCGTGAGTACATTCCCTCGGTGGACGCGGGTGCCCAGGAAGCCATGCAGTTCGGCATCCTGGCCGGTTACGAGATGGTCGGCGTCCGCGTCACCCTTCTCGACGGTGGTTACCACGAGGTCGACTCCTCGGAGCTCGCCTTCAAGATCGCCGGTTCGCAGGCGTTCAAGGAGGGTGCCCGCAAGGCGTCCCCCGTGCTCCTCGAGCCGATGATGGCCGTCGAGGTCACCACGCCCGAGGACTACATGGGCGATGTCATCGGCGACCTCAACTCCCGCCGTGGCCAGATTCAGGCCATGGAGGAGCGCAGCGGCGCTCGCGTCGTGAAGGGCCTCGTGCCCCTCTCGGAGATGTTCGGCTACGTCGGAGACCTCCGCAGCAAGACCTCGGGTCGCGCAAGCTACTCGATGCAGTTCGACTCCTACGCCGAGGTTCCGCGGAACGTCGCCGAGGAGATCATCGCGAAGGCCAAGGGCGAGTAACTCTTCCGAGTCCACGCTTTAGGCTTGTCACCGGAGCCTGGCCGGGCATTCGCCGCAGCGCGCAAGCAATGCGGCGAATGCCCCCGGCACCGGCATTCCAGCAAAGATCACCTGGCGCCGATGAAGCAAGGCGTACAGAACCACTCAGGAGGACCCCAGTGGCGAAGGCAAAGTTCGAGCGGACTAAGCCGCACGTCAACATCGGCACCATCGGTCACATCGACCACGGTAAGACGACCCTCACGGCCGCCATTACCAAGGTGCTGCACGACGCGTACCCCGACCTGAACGAGGCCTCGGCCTTCGACCAGATCGACAAGGCTCCCGAAGAGCGCCAGCGTGGTATCACGATCTCGATCGCTCACGTTGAGTACCAGACCGAGTCGCGTCACTACGCCCACGTCGACTGCCCCGGTCACGCGGACTACATCAAGAACATGATCACGGGTGCCGCGCAGATGGACGGCGCGATCCTCGTGGTTGCCGCGACCGACGGCCCGATGCCGCAGACCAAGGAGCACGTGCTCCTGGCCCGCCAGGTCGGCGTTCCCTACATCGTCGTCGCCCTGAACAAGGCCGACATGGTGGACGACGAGGAGATCCTGGAGCTCGTCGAGCTCGAGGTCCGTGAGCTCCTCTCCGAGTACGAGTTCCCGGGCGACGACCTTCCGGTCGTCAAGGTCTCGGCGCTCAAGGCGCTCGAGGGCGACAAGGAGTGGGGCCAGACCGTTCTGGACCTCATGGCCGCCGTCGACGAGGCCATCCCGCAGCCCGAGCGTGACGTCGAGAAGCCGTTCCTCATGCCCATCGAGGACGTCTTCACGATCACCGGTCGCGGTACGGTCGTCACCGGCCGCATCGAGCGTGGTGTCCTGAAGGTCAACGAGACCGTCGACATCGTCGGTATCAAGACCGAGAAGACCACCACCACGGTCACCGGCATCGAGATGTTCCGCAAGCTGCTCGACGAGGGCCAGGCCGGTGAGAACGTCGGTCTGCTTCTTCGTGGCATCAAGCGCGAGGACGTCGAGCGCGGCCAGGTCATCATCAAGCCGGGTTCGGTCACGCCGCACACCGAGTTCCAGGCGCAGTCCTACATCCTGTCGAAGGACGAGGGTGGCCGTCACACCCCGTTCTTCAACAACTACCGCCCGCAGTTCTACTTCCGTACCACGGACGTGACGGGCGTTGTGACCCTCCCCGAGGGCACCGAGATGGTCATGCCGGGTGACAACACCCTCATGGACGTCGCGCTGATCCAGCCGGTCGCCATGGAAGAGGGCCTGAAGTTCGCCATCCGTGAGGGTGGCCGGACCGTGGGCGCCGGCCAGGTCACCAAGATCATCAAGTAATTACTTGATCGTCTGACCTGGTAGCTCCGCACAGAGCACCAAGAGGGGCCCCGGCCCGCCGCGCAAGCGGTGGACCGGGGCCCTTCGGCATGCCCGGGACCCTTGTGGCGGCCTGCTTGCCCGCCTACGGCCGCCAGACCCACGGCACGGCGTCCGGTCCCAGGCCGATCACCGTGGGGCGGCCGTCGGCACCGAGGTGGAGCGCGGTCCCGTCGAGGGCCGCGGGCCCTCGGGTCCGTACGGTGAGGCCTCGGCCGGTACGGAGCTGGATGCGGCCCTCCTCGGTGCGGCCGAGCAGCATCGTGCCGAGCGGGGTGGCGGCGGCGGCCACGGGTCCGTACCCGTCGAAGTCGTCGCGGTCCGCTGCGGCACCCGCCCGCACGGCCGTCAGTCGGGACGACGCCCTGGCCCGGTAGAACAGCTCCACGGACCCGTCGGCGCCCACGAGCGCGGTCGGCGGGTCCCCGGGCACCGGCGCCCCGGTGAGCCGCGCGCGGGCGGTGAGCCCGTCGCCGGGCGCGTCCTGCGTCCAGTGGTGCACGGCGTGACGGCCGGCCGCGTGGACGTGGACGCGGCCCGCTCCGTCCACCGCCGTGCTCAGCCCGTCCTGGACCGCGCCGCCGCCCAGGTCCCGCCAGCCGCTCCACCGGCCTGCCGCGTCGCGTATCCGGGTGCTGAGCCCGTTCTCGGCGTTCCTCACGAAGAGGTGGACCCGCCCGTCGGGGGCCGCGACGGCCACCGGGACGCCGATGCGGCGCCCGTGGTCCTGCCCCCGGGCGGGATTGCCGAGCCCTCGCCAGGCACGGAAGCCGCCGCCGGGGGAGCGCTGCTCCAGCAGTACGATCTCGCGCTCGTCGTCGCTGCCGTGCCCGCCGAGGGCCGCGAAGCGCAGTCCGAGGAGCAGCTGTCTGCCGTCGGGCAGCACCGCCGAACCCAGGGCCGGGGCGAGCGGGCCGCCGCCGAGGTCGTCCGGCTCGTCCCAGACCCCGCTGCCGGGCGCGCTCTCGCGCCACCGGACCGCGCGCAGCCCCAGCACCCCGTACGCGACGAGCCGGCCGTCCGGCTCGGCGGTGACGGCGGGCCGGGCTCCCGGGTAGCGGTGGTGGGTGGAGCGGACCCAGCCCTTCCTGTTGGTCAGGGGGCGGTCGCCGCCCACGTTGTAGTCCCCGCACCCGGACGGATTGCCGCACTCCCAGTCCGGGGACCCGCCGTACGGGACGAGGTGGCCGGCCTTCTCGGCCAGCACACCGGGCGGCAGGTTCTTGGGCCAGTGCCGGTTGTAGTAGCCGCGGAACGAGGTGACGGCGAAGCCTGGCACCTCACCGCCGTCCCCGGTCGACCGGGCCACCCAGCGGATCATCGCCGCCCAGGCGAAGCAGCCGGCAGCCGTGTGGTCGGCGTGGTCGGAGTACCCGCGCTGCTCGCTGTCCCGCCGACGGACCGCCTCGGTGCTGTGCTGGATGTCCGGATCGGGGTCCAGGGTGTGGACGACGGTGGGCCGGTAGCGCTCCAGGAGCCCGGCGAGGACGTCGATGAGGCCCTCGTACGTGTAGGAACCGGCCCTGCGCAGCGGTGAGTCGGCGGCGACGACGGTACGCAGGACGAGGTGGCGGTCACGCCAGAGGCTCGGCAGCCCGAGACGGCCGCGCGAGGTGTGCATGGCGGTGTCGAGGAAGATCAGCTCGACCCGGCGCGCGCCGTTCGCGAGGACGTCGACCTCGGCCAGGTGGCCGCCGTGCAGGGTGACGACGGACCGCCGCCAGGGGGTGAACACGCCGAGCCCGAGCATGGTCGCGTACGCCTGCCGGAGGCCCTGGTGGCGCGAGGAGGAGTACGCGGCCCTGTCCGGGGCGGGACGTCCGGCGCCGGGGATCCTGTTGACCCCGTCGGCCTCGCCCGCCGTGAGATACACGCAGACCAGGGGCGTCCCGGCGTCGAGCAGCTGCCGGGTGTCCGGGTTCATGAAGTACAGGTCGTCGTCCGGGTGGGCGAGTATCTGCATGAGCAGGGCACGCCGCGCACGGCTGATCGGGAAGCCCGGGGCGGGGTTCGGTGTGGGGTTGCGGCGCCTGGGGGCCGGTACGGCACAGGCGCTCAGGGCGGCCGTCGCGGTGGCCGCCAGCAGGGTGGTGCGCCGGGGCACCCCTCTTCCGGGCAGGGCAGGTCGATCCGTCACGCCGCGTACTCCGTCCGCTTCCCCCGCAGCGGACGCATGGGCGGCCCTGTGCTGCGTACGACCAACTCGGCGCAGGTCAGGGTCGGTCGGCCCGGTCCCGCGGGGGGATAGACGGAGATGCGCGCGGTCAGGTTGCCCCGGTCAGCTCCTCGGTGCCCGGACCATGAAGACGTCGACGGGGTCCTCGTCCTCCAGGACGAAGCCGTGGCGCTCGTACAGACGCCTTGCCGCGCTGCCCCGGAGAACGTTCAGCCGGACGGTGGTGCCCTGGGCGTCCGCGCGGGCCAGGAGTGCGCGGAGGACGGCGGAGCCGAGCCCCCGGCCCTGGAGGGCGGGGGAGAGGTAGAAGTGCTCCAGCCAGTGGCCGTTCTCCCGCGGGCGCAGGGCGACGCAGCCCGCGAAAGCCCGTTCGGACTCGACGACCGAGGTGTGCTCGGGTGCGAAGGCGTCCCGAAGTCGCTGCCGCACGCGATGCTCGTCGTAGCGGCCCAGACGCTCCAGATCGGGGCGCATCACGGCCGCGCGGAGCTCCGCGATCGGCTCGAGGTCCCGCAGGTCAGCGGGCCGCAGCGTCCAGTCGGGGGCCGTGTTCGTATCCACGCGGAGAGTTTCGCAGGAGGGGTGCGGGGGTCCGGTGGCCGACCCGGGCGTGCCCGCGTTTGACCATCCGACCACGGGGGGTAAGATCCTCCGCCCGATTGGCCAGGCCTGCGGCCCGTATGGCACACTAGCCAGGTTGCTCGGTTGAGTGTCAATGCTGCGCGCCTCCCGCCGGGAGGACCGGAAGCGAGTCCCACAGTACTCGTCGGCCCCATGCGGGCCGGACGTACGGGAATCTTTCGGGAAGTTCAGCAGGGCGCAGACCAGGCACCCGGTGGGTGTTTCGCCCCCGGCCGCGAGGTCTCAGGCCCGCACCCCCTTGGTTGGGATTTCCTTCGGGAGATTTTCGTAGAGGGGATGCGACACGCCCGACCGCGTGGGTCGGAGGTGGAGTTCTTAGAACTCCCGGGTTCCAGAGCGTTATGAGAGACAGGACTACTAGTAGCCATGGCGGGACAGAAGATCCGCATCCGGCTCAAGGCCTACGACCACGAGGTCATCGACTCCTCGGCGAAGAAGATCGTCGAGACGGTGACCCGCACTGGTGCGTCGGTCGCAGGCCCGGTGCCGCTGCCCACTGAGAAGAACGTGTACTGCGTCATCAAGTCGCCGCACAAGTACAAGGACTCTCGCGAGCACTTCGAGATGCGCACGCACAAGCGCCTCATCGACATTCTCGACCCCACGCCGAAGACGGTTGACTCGCTGATGCGCCTCGACCTGCCGGCTGGCGTCGACATCGAGATCAAGCTCTGAGGGGACGGGCCGAGATGAGCAAGAACATCAAGGGCGTCCTGGGCGAGAAGCTCGGCATGACCCAGGTCTGGGACGAGAACAACCGGGTTGTCCCGGTGACCGTCGTCAAGGCCGGTCCGTGCGTCGTGACGCAGGTTCGTACGAACGACAGCGACGGCTACGAGTCGGTCCAGATCGCCTTCGGCGAGATCGACCCGCGCAAGGTGAACAAGCCCCTCAAGGGCCACTTCGCCAAGGCCGACGTGACCCCGCGCCGCCACCTGGTGGAGCTCCGCACCCCTGACTCCAGCGAGTACACGCTGGGCCAGGAGATCACTGCCGAGGTGTTCGAGTCCGGCGTCAAGGTTGACGTCACGGGCAAGAGCAAGGGCAAGGGCTTCGCCGGTGTCATGAAGCGTCACAACTTCAAGGGCCTCGGCGCCGGCCACGGCGTCCAGCGCAAGCACCGTTCCCCCGGTTCGATCGGTGGCTGCGCCACCCCTGGGCGTGTCTTCAAGGGCATGCGCATGGCCGGCCGGATGGGTAACGAGCGCGTCACCACCCAGAACCTGACCATCCACGCGGTTGACGCGGAGAAGGGTCTGCTGCTCATCAAGGGCGCAGTCCCCGGTCCGAACGGCGGCCTCGTCCTGGTCCGTACCGCGGCCAAGGGGGCTTGAGGTAATGAGCACCATTGACATCCTTTCGCCGGCAGGCGACAAGGCCGGTACCGTCGAGCTCCCCGCGGAGATCTTCGACGCGAAGACCAGCGTTCCGCTGATCCACCAGGTCGTTGTCGCACAGCTGGCAGCTGCCCGTCAGGGCACGCACTCGACCAAGCGCCGCGGTGAAGTCCGCGGTGGTGGCCGTAAGCCTTACCGCCAGAAGGGCACCGGCCGCGCCCGCCAGGGTTCGACCCGCGCGCCGCAGTTCGCGGGCGGTGGCGTCGTCCACGGCCCGAAGCCGCGTGACTACTCGCAGCGCACCCCGAAGAAGATGAAGGCCGCCGCCCTGCGTGGTGCCCTCTCCGACCGGGCGCGTCACTCCCGCATCCACGTCATCACCGGCGTGGTCGAGGGTGGAGTTTCCACGAAGGCCGCCAAGACGCTGTTCGGCAAGATCTCGGAGCGCAGCAACCTGCTCCTGGTCGTCGACCGCGCCGACGAGGCCGCGTGGCTGTCCGCACGCAACCTGCCCCAGGTGCACATCCTGGAGCCGGGCCAGCTGAACACGTACGACGTGATCGTCTCTGACGACGTGGTCTTCACTCAGGCCGCTTTCGAGTCCTTCGTGTCTGGCCCCCAGACCGCTGAGACCGAAGGGAGCGACGCCTGATGAGCGAGGCGACCGTTACCAGCTCGACCATCACGAGCAAGACCTACTCGGACCCGCGCGACGTTCTCGTCAAGCCGGTTGTGTCCGAGAAGAGCTACGCGCTGCTCGACGAGAACAAGTACACGTTCATCGTCGCGCCGGGCTCCAACAAGACCCAGATCAAGCAGGCCGTGGAAGCGGTCTTCTCGGTCAAGGTCACCGGGGTCAACACGATCAACCGGCAGGGCAAGCGCAAGCGGACCAAGACCGGCTTCGGCAAGCGCGCTGACACCAAGCGCGCCATCGTGACCCTCGCCGAGGGCGACCGTATCGACATCTTCGGCGGCCCGACCTCCTGACGGAGGTCGAGTCGTCCGGAATCGGACGAGGACTGAGAAATGGGTATCCGCAAGTACAAGCCGACGACCCCGGGCCGTCGTGGCTCCAGCGTCGCCGACTTTGTCGAGATCACGCGGTCCACGCCGGAGAAGTCGCTGGTCCGCCCCCTGCACAGCAAGGGCGGCCGTAACAACGCCGGTCGTGTGACCGTTCGCCACCAGGGCGGTGGCCACAAGCGCGCCTACCGAGTGATCGACTTCCGTCGTCACGACAAGGACGGCGTGCCGGCCAAGGTCGCGCACATCGAGTACGACCCGAACCGCACTGCGCGCATCGCGCTGCTGCACTACGCGGACGGCGAGAAGCGTTACATCGTCGCTCCCCGTGGTCTGTCGCAGGGTGACCGCATCGAGAACGGGCCGACCGCAGACATCAAGCCGGGCAACAACCTGGCGCTGCGCAACATCCCGGTCGGTACGACCATCCACGCCATCGAGCTGCGGCCCGGCGGCGGCGCGAAGTTCGCCCGTTCCGCGGGTGCCTCCGTGCAGCTGCTGGCGAAGGAGGGCACGATGGCCCACCTTCGTATGCCTTCCGGCGAGATCCGGCTGGTCGACGCCCGCTGCCGCGCCACCATCGGTGAGGTCGGCAACGCCGAGCAGTCGAACATCAACTGGGGCAAGGCCGGCCGTATGCGCTGGAAGGGCGTACGCCCGACCGTCCGCGGTGTCGCGATGAACCCGGTTGACCACCCGCACGGTGGTGGTGAAGGCAAGACCTCCGGTGGACGTCACCCGGTCTCGCCGTGGGGTCAGAAGGAGGGTCGTACTCGCTCGCCGAAGAAGGCATCGAGCAAGTACATCGTCCGCCGCCGCAAGACGAACAAGAAGCGCTAGGAGCGGGTTTAGATGCCGCGCAGTCTCAAGAAGGGGCCCTTCGTCGACGGCCACCTCATCAAGAAGGTGGACGTACAGAACGAGGCAGGCACCAAGAACGTCATCAAGACCTGGTCCCGTCGCTCGATGATCATCCCGGCCATGCTGGGCCACACCATCGCGGTGCACAACGGCAAGATCCACGTCCCGGTGTTCGTCACCGAGTCGATGGTCGGCCACAAGCTCGGCGAGTTCTCGCCGACTCGCACCTTCCGCGGCCACGTCAAGGACGACCGGAAGTCGAAGCGCCGCTAGCGCGGGGTGGAAACGACTATGACTCACACCGAAGGGACAACCATGGAAGCCAGGGCCCAGGCGCGGTACATCCGCGTCACGCCCATGAAGGCCCGCCGAGTGGTGGACCTCATCCGTGGCATGGATGCCACGGAGGCTCAGGCGGTCCTGCGTTTCGCCCCGCAGGCCGCGAGCGTGCCGGTTGGCAAGGTGCTTGACAGTGCCATCGCCAACGCTGCACACAACTACGACCACCCTGACGCCTCTTCGCTGGTCATCAGCGAGGCGTACGTGGACGAGGGCCCGACCCTGAAGCGGTTCCGTCCGCGTGCTCAGGGCCGTGCCTACCGGATCCGTAAGCGGACCAGCCACATCACCGTGGTCGTCAGCAGCAAGGAAGGAACCCGGTAATGGGCCAGAAGGTTAACCCGCATGGGTTCCGGCTCGGCATTACCACGGACTTCAAGTCCCGTTGGTACGCCGACAAGCTGTACAAGGACTACGTCAAGGAAGACGTCGCCATTCGTCGCATGATGACGAAGGGCATGGAGCGTGCCGGTATCTCGAAGGTTGAGATCGAGCGCACCCGCGACCGCGTCCGCGTTGACATCCACACCGCCCGCCCGGGCATCGTCATCGGTCGCCGTGGCGCCGAGGCCGACCGCATCCGTGGCGAGCTGGAGAAGCTGACCGGCAAGCAGGTCCAGCTGAACATCCTCGAGGTCAAGAACCCCGAGGTCGACGCTCAGCTGGTGGCCCAGGCCGTCGCCGAGCAGCTCTCCTCCCGCGTCTCCTTCCGTCGTGCCATGCGTAAGAGCATGCAGAGCACGATGAAGGCCGGCGCAAAGGGCATCAAGATCCAGTGCGGTGGCCGCCTCGGCGGCGCCGAGATGTCCCGCTCGGAGTTCTACCGCGAGGGCCGCGTGCCCCTGCACACGCTCCGTGCGAACGTCGACTACGGCTTCTTCGAGGCCAAGACGACCTTCGGCCGCATCGGCGTGAAGGTCTGGATCTACAAGGGCGACGTCAAGAACATCGCCGAGGTCCGCGCCGAGAACGCAGCGGCTCGCGCCGGCAACCGTCCGGCTCGTGGCGGCGCTGACCGCCCGGCCGGCCGTGGTGGCCGTGGTGGCGAGCGTGGCGGTCGCGGCCGCAAGCCGCAGCAGTCCGCGCCGGCAGCGGAGGCCCCCAAGGCCGACGCTCCCGCCGCCGCTGCTCCGGCTGAGAGCACCGGAACGGAGGCCTGACCGAAATGCTGATCCCCCGTAGGGTCAAGCACCGCAAGCAGCACCACCCGAAGCGCAGCGGTATGTCCAAGGGTGGCACGCAGGTTGCGTTCGGCGAGTACGGCATCCAGGCGCTGACCCCGGCGTACGTGACGAACCGCCAGATCGAGGCAGCTCGTATCGCGATGACCCGCCACATCAAGCGTGGCGGCAAGGTCTGGATCAACATCTACCCGGACCGCCCCCTGACGAAGAAGCCTGCCGAGACCCGCATGGGTTCCGGTAAGGGTTCTCCCGAGTGGTGGATCGCGAACGTCAAGCCCGGTCGGGTGATGTTCGAGCTGTCCTACCCGAACGAGAAGATTGCTCGTGAGGCGCTCACCCGCGCTGCTCACAAGCTTCCGATGAAGTGCCGGATCGTTCGGCGCGAGGCAGGTGAGTCGTGATGTCGGCCGGTACCAAGGCGTCCGAGCTGCGCGAGCTGGGCAACGAGGAGCTCCTCAACAAGCTCCGCGAGGCCAAGGAAGAGCTGTTCAACCTCCGCTTCCAGGCGGCGACGGGGCAGCTCGAGAACCACGGTCGGCTCAAGTCCGTCCGTAAGGACATCGCCCGGATCTACACCCTGATGCGCGAGCGCGAGCTGGGCATCGAGACGGTGGAGAGCGTCTGATGAGCGAGAAGACTGTGACTGAGACCAACACTGACCGCGGTTTCCGCAAGACCCGTGAGGGTCTGGTCGTCAGCGACAAGATGGACAAGACCGTCGTCGTCGCTGTCGAGGACCGCGTCAAGCACGCGCTGTACGGCAAGGTCATCCGCCGTACGAACAAGCTCAAGGCCCACGACGAGCAGAACGCTGCAGGCGTCGGCGACCGCGTCATCATCATGGAGACGCGTCCGCTGTCCGCTTCGAAGCGCTGGCGCATCGTCGAGATCCTCGAGAAGGCCAAGTAATTCCTGAAGGGCATCCCCCTCAGGCAAGTTCCGCCAGGCTCGGCGGGGGCTCCTTCACCGGAGCCCCCGCCGGGAACCGGCAGACGATCAGGAGATAGACGTGATCCAGCAGGAGTCGCGACTGCGCGTCGCCGACAACACGGGTGCGAAGGAAATTCTCACCATCCGTGTTCTCGGTGGCTCGGGTCGCCGCTACGCGGGCATCGGTGACGTCATCGTCGCCACCGTCAAGGACGCGATCCCCGGTGGCAACGTGAAGAAGGGTGACGTCGTCAAGGCCGTCATCGTTCGCACCGTCAAGGAGCGTCGTCGCCAGGATGGCTCGTACATCCGCTTCGACGAGAACGCCGCTGTCATTCTCAAGAACGACGGCGACCCCCGCGGCACCCGTATCTTCGGCCCGGTGGGCCGTGAGCTGCGCGAGAAGAAGTTCATGAAGATCATCTCGCTCGCGCCGGAGGTGCTGTAAGCATGAAGATCAAGAAGGGCGACCTGGTTCAGGTCATCACCGGTAAGGACAAGGGCAAGCAGGGCAAGGTCATCGTTGCCTTCCCCGCTCAGGACCGCGTCCTCGTCGAGGGTGTCAACCGGGTCAAGAAGCACACCAAGGCCGGTCAGACGGCTCGCGGCTCGCAGACGGGTGGCATTGTCACCACCGAGGCCCCGATTCACGTCAGCAACGTTCAGCTGGTCGTGGAGAAGGACGGCAACAAGGTCGTCACCCGCGTCGGCTACCGCTTTGACGACGAGGGCAAGAAGATCCGCGTTGCCAAGCGGACCGGTGAGGACATCTGATGACGACCACCACTGCGCCGCGTCTCAAGACGCGCTACCGCGAGGAAATCGCCGGCAAGCTGCGTGAGGAGTTCTCCTACGAGAACGTCATGCAGATCCCCGGTCTGGTCAAGATCGTGGTCAACATGGGTGTGGGCGACGCCGCCCGCGACTCCAAGCTGATCGACGGTGCCGTCAGGGACCTCACCACGATCACCGGTCAGAAGCCGGCCGTCACCAAGGCCCGCAAGTCGATCGCGCAGTTCAAGCTGCGCGAGGGGCAGCCGATCGGCTGCCACGTCACCCTCCGTGGTGACCGCATGTGGGAGTTCCTGGACCGTACGCTGTCGCTCGCGCTTCCGCGTATCCGTGACTTCCGTGGCCTGTCGCCGAAGCAGTTCGACGGCCGTGGCAACTACACCTTCGGTCTCACGGAGCAGGTCATGTTCCACGAGATCGACCAGGACAAGATCGACCGGGTCCGGGGCATGGACATCACCGTGGTCACCACGGCGACCAACGACGACGAGGGTCGTGCCCTGCTTCGTCACCTCGGCTTCCCGTTCAAGGAGAACTGACCGTGGCGAAGAAGGCTCTGATCGCTAAGGCCGCCCGTAAGCCGAAGTTCGGCGTGCGCGGGTACACCCGCTGCCAGCGCTGCGGCCGGCCCCACTCCGTCTACCGCAAGTTCGGCCTGTGCCGCGTGTGCCTTCGTGAGATGGCTCACCGTGGCGAGCTGCCGGGCGTGACCAAGAGCTCCTGGTAATTCTCCTTCGCCCCTAGGGGCTTGGGAGGACCAGAAAGCTCTCGGTAAGTATCTGGTCGGCAGGAGCCCTGTTCTTCATGCCGTAGGCTTGAAGGGTTGGGCGCCTGCCGCCCTGACCGACTTACTACGCCGTAGGTCCCCGCACCGCACCCGTCCCGCCACTGAGTGGGGAGAGGGATGGCGCATACAGGAAACCCCGGCGAGAGAGGCCGAAGGCCAACTCATGACCATGACTGATCCCATCGCAGACATGCTCACGCGTCTGCGTAACGCGAACTCGGCGTATCACGACGATGTCGCAATGCCGCACAGCAAGATCAAGTCGCACATCGCGGAGATCCTCCAGCAGGAGGGCTTCATCACCGGCTGGAAGGTCGAGGACGCCGAGGTCGGCAAGAGCCTCGTTCTCGAGCTGAAGTTCGGGCCGAACCGCGAGCGTTCGATTGCCGGCATCAAGCGCATTTCGAAGCCGGGTCTGCGTGTATACGCAAAGTCCACCAATCTGCCGAAGGTTCTCGGCGGCCTGGGCGTGGCGATCATCTCCACGTCCCACGGTCTCCTGACCGGCCAGCAGGCCAGCAAGAAGGGCGTAGGTGGGGAAGTCCTCGCCTACGTCTGGTAGTCGGGAACGGAGGAATAGCTCATGTCGCGAATCGGCAAGCTCCCCATCCAGGTTCCCGCCGGTGTGGACGTCACCATCGATGGCCGCACGGTCGCGGTGAAGGGCCCCAAGGGTTCCCTCTCGCACACCGTTGCCGCGCCGATCGAGGTCACCAAGGGTGAGGACGGCGTGCTCAACGTCGTCCGCCCTAACGACGAGCGTCAGAACAAGGCCCTTCACGGCCTGTCCCGCACGCTGGTGGCGAACATGATCACCGGCGTGACCGCGGGATACAGCAAGGCGCTCGAGATCAGCGGTGTCGGTTACCGGGTCCAGGCGAAGGGCTCCAACCTGGAGTTCGCCCTGGGCTACAGCCACCCGATCCTCATCGAGGCTCCGGATGGCATCACCTTCAAGGTCGAGTCGCCCACGAAGTTCAGTGTCGAGGGCATCGACAAGCAGAAGGTCGGCGAGGTCTCCGCGAAGATCCGCAAGCTGCGGAAGCCCGACCCGTACAAGGCCAAGGGCGTCAAGTACGCCGGCGAGGTTATCCGCCGCAAGGTCGGAAAGGCGGGTAAGTAAGCCATGGCATACGGTGTAAAGATCGCCAAGGGTGACGCCTACAAGCGTGCCGCCCTCAAGCGCCGCCACATCCGCGTCCGCAAGCACATCTCCGGTTCGCCGGAGCGGCCGCGCCTGGTTGTGACGCGTTCCAACCGCCACATGGTGGCTCAGGTCATCGACGACGTCGCGGGCCACACGCTCGCCTCGGCATCGACCCTGGACGCCTCCATCCGTGGTGGCGAGGGTGACAAGAGCACCCTGGCCAAGCAGGTCGGGGCCCTGGTCGCCGAGCGCGCCAAGGCCGCAGGCGTCGAGGCCGTCGTGTTTGACCGCGGTGGTAACCAGTACGCCGGGCGGATTGCCGCTCTGGCTGACGCCGCCCGTGAAGCCGGGCTGAAGTTCTAAGCCCCGGTTCCTACGCACAGCGGACGTAACAGAGAGAGGTAATTCCAATGGCTGGACCCCAGCGCCGCGGAAGCGGTGCCGGTGGCGGCGAGCGGCGGGACCGGAAGGGCCGTGACGGTGGCGCCAGCGCCGCCGAGAAGACCGCGTACGTCGAGCGCGTCGTCGCGATCAACCGCGTCGCCAAGGTTGTGAAGGGTGGTCGTCGCTTCAGCTTCACCGCGCTGGTCGTGGTGGGCGATGGTGACGGCACCGTCGGTGTCGGATACGGCAAGGCCAAGGAAGTTCCCGCGGCCATCGCCAAGGGCGTCGAAGAGGCCAAGAAGAGCTTCTTCAAGGTTCCGCGTATCCAGGGCACCATCCCTCACCCGATCCAGGGCGAGAAGGCTGCGGGCGTTGTCCTGCTCAAGCCTGCTTCCCCCGGTACCGGTGTGATCGCGGGTGGCCCGGTGCGCGCCGTTCTGGAGTGCGCCGGCGTTCACGACATCCTGTCGAAGTCGCTCGGTTCTTCGAACCCGATCAACATCGTGCACGCGACCGTGGCGGCCCTCCAGGGCCTGCAGCGTCCCGAGGAGATCGCGGCTCGCCGTGGTCTGCCCCTCGAGGACGTCGCCCCCGCGGCTCTGCTTCGTGCACGTGCGGGAGCGGGTGCGTAATGGCTCGCCTCAAGATCACGCAGACGAAGTCGTACATCGGCAGCAAGCAGAACCACCGCGACACCCTGCGTTCGCTCGGGCTCAAGCGCCTGCACGACGTAGTTGTCAAGGAGGACCGCCCCGAGTTCCGCGGAATGGTTCACACCGTCCGCCACCTCGTGACGGTTGAGGAGGTTGACTGATATGGCGGAGAACAACCCGCTGAAGGCCCACAACCTCCGGCCTGCCCCGGGCGCCAAGACCGCCAAGACCCGTGTGGGTCGTGGTGAGGCGTCCAAGGGTAAGACCGCAGGCCGTGGTACCAAGGGTACGAAGGCTCGTTACCAGGTTCCGGAGCGCTTCGAGGGTGGCCAGATGCCCCTCCACATGCGTCTCCCGAAGCTCAAGGGCTTCAAGAACCCGTTCCGCACGGAGTACCAG
This sequence comes from Streptomyces sp. NBC_00887, assembly GCF_045207585.1. Lineage (NCBI taxonomy): Bacteria > Bacillati > Actinomycetota > Actinomycetes > Kitasatosporales > Streptomycetaceae > Streptomyces > Streptomyces sp. NBC_00887. The sequence continues at coordinate 5,163,149 of NZ_CP108788.1, read as the reverse complement.
GTCGTGAACCTGGACAAGCTCGCGACGCTCTACCCCGAGGGTGGAGAGGTCACGGTGGCCGATCTGGTCGCCAAGGGCGCTGTGCGCAACAACCACCTCGTCAAGGTCCTCGGACAGGGCGAGATCTCCGTGGCACTGCAGGTTTCGGTTGACGCCGTTTCCGGCTCCGCCAAGGAGAAGATTGCCGCCGCCGGCGGCACCGTCACCGAACTCGTCTGAGACAACACGGACAATTCGGTGGTCTGAACATCCGACCGGGGATGCCTCTCATATGGGGCATCCCCGGTTGGTCGTTCCTAGGGGGCATGTCCGCCGGTAAGGTGGCGTCCACTGTTGCTGTGGTAAGTCCTGGGCAAGCGCCCGGGGACCATTGACTGTTACCTAATCGTCGATCCTCAAGACCGTCACCTCTACGCATTGCGCGGGGGTCGCAGGAGGCACCGTGCTCACCGCGTTCGCCCGGGCGTTCAAGACGCCCGACCTGCGCAAGAAGCTGCTCTTCACGCTCGGCATCATCGTGCTCTACCGTCTCGGGGCGCACATTCCCGTACCCGGGGTGAGCTACGAGAACGTCCAGATTTGTGTTGACCAGGCCAGTAAGGGCAATAACAGCCTCTTCGGCCTGGTGAACATGTTCAGCGGTGGTGCACTGCTGCAGATCACGATCTTCGCGCTCGGCATCATGCCGTACATCACGGCCAGCATCATTCTTCAGCTGCTGACCGTCGTCATCCCCAGACTGGAAGCCCTCAAGAAGGAGGGGCAGTCGGGCCAGGCAAAGATCACGCAGTACACGCGTTATCTGACCGTGGCGCTGGCGATCCTCCAGGGCACGGGTCTGGTGGCAACCGCCCGCAGCGGGGCGCTGTTCAGCGGCTGCCCCGTCGCCGACCAGATCGTCCCCAACCAGTCGATCTTCACGACCGTCGTCATGGTGGTCACCATGACCGCCGGAACTGCCGCCGTCATGTGGCTCGGTGAGATCATCACCGACCGCGGCATCGGCAACGGCATGTCGATCCTGATGTTCATCTCGATCGCCGCCAGCTTCCCCGGCGCGCTGTGGGCCATCAAGCAGAGCGGCAAGCTCGCCGACGGCTGGATCGAGTTCATCACCGTCATCCTCATCGGCTTCGTCATGGTCGGCCTCGTCGTCTTCGTCGAGCAGGCCCAGCGCCGGGTTCCGGTGCAGTACGCGAAGCGCATGATCGGCCGCCGGTCGTACGGCGGTACGTCCACCTACATCCCGTTGAAGGTGAACCAGGCGGGTGTGATTCCCGTCATCTTCGCTTCTTCGCTGCTCTACATCCCGGCTCTGATCGTCCAGTTCTCCAACTCCACTGCGGGCTGGGCGACCTGGATCCAGGACCACTTCGTCAAGGGTGACCACCCGTACTACATCGCGACGTACTTCCTGTTGATCGTGTTCTTCGCCTTCTTCTATGTGGCGATCTCGTTCAACCCCGAGGAAGTCGCCGACAACATGAAGAAGTATGGTGGCTTCATCCCGGGTATCCGGGCTGGTCGCCCGACCGCCGAGTACCTGAGCTACGTGCTCAACAGGATCACTTGGCCGGGCTCGCTGTATCTGGGTCTGATCGCACTCGTGCCGACGATGGCGTTGGCAGGCTTCGGCGGTGCCAACCAGAACTTCCCGTTCGGCGGGACAAGCATCCTGATCATCGTGGGTGTGGGTCTGGAAACCGTGAAGCAGATCGAGAGTCAGCTCCAGCAGCGCAATTACGAAGGGTTCCTCCGCTGATGCGAATCGTCCTCGTCGGGCCGCCCGGTGCCGGCAAGGGAACGCAGGCTGCGTACCTTGCCAAGAACCTGTCGATTCCGCACATCTCCACGGGCGACCTCTTCCGCGCCAACATCAGCCAGGGCACCGACCTTGGCAAGCAGGCCCGCGCCTACATGGACGCGGGACAGCTGGTGCCGGACGAAGTCACCATCGGAATGGCCAAGGACCGCATGTCCCAGCCGGACGCCGTGAACGGCTTCCTGCTCGACGGCTTCCCCCGCAACGTGGGGCAGGCCGAGGCGCTTGACGAGATGCTCAGGAGTGAGAGCGTCAAGCTGGACGCGGTGCTGGACCTGGAGGTCCCCGAGGACGAGGTGGTCAAGCGCATCGCCGGCCGCCGCATCTGCCGGAACGAGAGCGCTCACGTCTTTCACGTGACGTACAACCCGCCGAAGACCAGCGGAGTCTGCGACGAGTGCGGCGGCGAGCTGTACCAGCGCGACGACGACAGCGAAGAGACGGTTCGTACCCGGCTCGAGGTCTACCACACGCAGACCGAGCCGATCATCGACTACTACCGGGCCCAGGGCCTGGTCGTGACGATCTCCGCGCTCGGCAAGGTCACCGATGTGACCGAGCGGGCCATGGAGGCTCTCAAGAGCTCCGACGAGGGCTGACGCCCCGCGTTCCACCACTGCAGCCGGCCGCGGCGCCTCAGGGCGTCGCGGCCTGTTGTTTGCGCCGTATCGTGGAGTACGGCCCAGACCGTCCCCATCGAACGCAGAGAGGCGCCGAGCAATGGTGCAGATCAAGACCCCCGAGCAGATCGCGAAGATGCGCGAGGCGGGCCTGGTGGTCGCTGCCATTCACGCCGCGACGCGCGAGGCGGCCGTCCCCGGAGCCACCACGAAGGACCTGGACGAGGTCGCACGCAAGGTGATCGCCGATCACGGAGCGAAGTCGAACTTCCTGGGCTACGGCGGATTCCCCGCGACGATCTGCACCTCGGTCAACGAGGTCGTCGTCCACGGCATCCCGGACGAGAAGACCGTCCTCAAGGACGGCGACATCATCTCGATCGACGCCGGTGCCATCATCGACGGCTGGCACGGGGACGCGGCCTACACGGCCTTCGTGGGCACCGGTCACGCTCCGGAGCTCGTCGAGCTCTCCCGGGTGACCGAGGAGTCCATGTGGGCCGGGATCGCCGCGATGAAGGTGAACAACCGGCTCGTGGACATCTCGAAGGCCATCGAGTCCTACATCCGCCGCCAGCCCCGGCCGGCGACGGGCAAGTACGGGATCATCGAGGACTACGGCGGCCACGGCATCGGCACCGAGATGCACATGGACCCGCACCTGCTGAACTACGTCTCCCGCAAGCGCGGCAAGGGCATCAAGCTGGTTCCGGGCGTCTGCCTGGCGATCGAGCCGATGGTCTCGCTGGGTACGGCGCAGACGAAGGTCCTCGCCGACGAGTGGACCGTCCTCACGACGGACGGCAGCCCGTCCTCCCACTGGGAGCACTCGATCGCACTCACGGAGCAGGGGCCGCTGGTCCTGACGGCACCGGACTGCGGACGGGCGAGGCTGGCGCAGTACGGCGTCGAGGTGGCGCCGGACCCCCTCGGCTGAGCCGCTGGCGCCGTGTCCCGGCACCGGGTCCGCAAGGACTGCGTCGGGAATACGTGTCTAAGGATCAGTCCCGGTGGGCAAACTTGACGGATTCGTCTTTTGGAGTCCGCTGACGTAGACTGACTCGTCGGCTCTCGTGCATCCGTGTGTCCGCATGCGGCGGCCGAAGTCGATCAAGGTAGCCGATTCGAAAGGCGAAGCGTGGCCAAGAAGCAAGGTGCCATCGAAATTGAGGGCACCGTGATCGAGTCCCTCCCGAACGCCATGTTCAAGGTGGAACTCCAGAACGGTCACAAGGTCCTCGCGCACATCAGCGGCAAGATGCGGATGCACTACATCCGCATCCTCCCGGATGACCGGGTCGTGGTGGAGCTGTCTCCGTACGACCTGACGCGTGGCCGGATCGTCTACCGGTACAAGTAGATCTTGCCGCCACCGCTGCTACGGCGCGGTGAGGGCACTGACCCGGAGAACCTGACATCCCATGAAGGTCAAGCCGAGCGTCAAGAAGATCTGCGACAAGTGCAAGGTGATCCGCCGTCACGGCCGGGTCATGGTCATCTGCGACAACCTGCGCCACAAGCAGCGCCAGGGCTGACGCACGACCACCTGCATCTCGCAGCTCTTCGCGCGACGCACGTAAACGTACATACGCAGTGCCCGTCCAAGCTTCGGCTGACGACACCTCCGGCGGGGGCCGGGGACCCGGACGTACCACCTCTTCCAGCACGGATCAGGTCGGCGTTCGGGAGTGGTACTGCGGAAGACCCCCGAAATAACAACTGGAGCCATTGAATGGCACGCGTTTCAGGTGTTGACATCCCGCGCGAAAAGCGCGTGGAGGTTGCCCTCACCTACGTCTTCGGTATCGGGCGCACCCGGTCCAAGGAGATCCTCGCCACCACCGGCGTGAACCCCAATGCCCGCGTTCGTGACCTGGCCGAAGAGGACCTGGTCAAGATCCGCGAGTACGTGGACGCCAACCTCCGCACCGAGGGTGACCTTCGCCGCGAGATCCAGGGCGACATCCGCCGCAAGATCGAGATCGGCTGCTACCAGGGCATCCGGCACCGTCGCGGTCTGCCGGTCCACGGTCAGCGCACCAGCACCAACGCGCGTACCCGCAAGGGCCCGCGTCGCGCGATCGCCGGTAAGAAGAAGCCGGGCAAGAAGTAGTCCTCAGCGGACGCACTGCGGGTGTCCGGGCCACCGGACCTTCGCAGCAACCAGCGGTCTTCGCTGTAGGACCGATCACCTCCCCTCTCCATCTGGAGTCAAGACATGCCCCCCAAGGGTCGTCAGGGCGCAGCCAAGAAGGTGCGTCGCAAGGAAAAGAAGAACGTCGCTCACGGGCACGCGCACATCAAGAGCACGTTCAACAACACCATCGTCTCGATCACGGACCCCTCGGGCAACGTGATCTCCTGGGCCTCCGCCGGCCACGTCGGCTTCAAGGGCTCGCGCAAGTCCACCCCCTTCGCCGCGCAGATGGCCGCCGAGTCGGCCGCCCGCCGCGCGCAGGAGCACGGCATGCGCAAGGTTGACGTCTTCGTGAAGGGTCCGGGCTCCGGCCGCGAGACCGCGATCCGCTCCCTCCAGGCCACGGGCCTCGAGGTCGGTTCGATCCAGGACGTCACCCCGACGCCGCACAACGGCTGCCGTCCGCCGAAGCGTCGTCGCGTCTGATGTTCGACGGCCGGTGACGGCCGTCGGTCAGTAGTGCGGGTCCGGGCGGTATGCCTCTTCGGGGGTGTGCCGCCCGTACCCTTGTTACATCTGTCGGGCATCAAATAGTGGGTGCCCACGACTGAAGGATTCCTTCATGCTTATCGCTCAGCGTCCGTCGCTGACCGAAGAGGTCGTCGACGAGTTCCGCTCCCGGTTCGTGATCGAGCCGCTGGAGCCGGGCTTCGGTTACACCCTCGGCAACTCCCTGCGTCGTACCCTCCTCTCCTCGATCCCCGGTGCCGCTGTCACCAGCATCCGGATCGACGGTGTCCTGCACGAGTTCACCACCGTGCCGGGCGTCAAGGAGGACGTGACCGACCTCATCCTCAACATCAAGCAGCTGGTCGTCTCCTCGGAGCACGACGAGCCGGTCGTGATGTACCTGCGCAAGCAGGGTCCCGGCCTGGTCACCGCTGCTGACATCGCCCCGCCGGCCGGTGTCGAGGTCCACAACCCGGACCTCGTCCTGGCCACGCTGAACGGCAAGGGCAAGCTGGAGATGGAGCTGACCGTCGAGCGCGGTCGCGGCTACGTCTCCGCCGTCCAGAACAAGCAGGCGGGCCAGGAGATCGGCCGGATTCCGGTCGACTCCATCTACTCGCCGGTGCTCAAGGTCACGTACAAGGTCGAGGCGACCCGTGTCGAGCAGCGCACCGACTTCGACAAGCTGATCGTCGACGTCGAGACCAAGCAGGCCATGCGTCCCCGTGACGCCATGGCGTCGGCCGGTAAGACCCTGGTCGAGCTGTTCGGTCTGGCGCGCGAGCTCAACATCGACGCCGAGGGCATCGACATGGGCCCGTCCCCGACGGACGCCGCGCTCGCCGCCGATCTGGCGCTGCCGATCGAGGAGCTCGAGCTCACGGTCCGTTCGTACAACTGCCTCAAGCGCGAGGGCATCCACTCCGTGGGTGAGCTCGTGGCCCGCTCCGAGGCCGACCTGCTCGACATCCGCAACTTCGGTGCGAAGTCGATCGACGAGGTCAAGGCGAAGCTGGCAGGCATGGGCCTGGCGCTCAAGGACAGCCCGCCCGGATTCGACCCGACGGCCGCGGCCGACGCCTTCGGCGCCGACGACGACGCGGACGCCGGTTTCGTGGAGACCGAGCAGTACTGATCCGCCTCCGGCGGGGGCGCCCGGGTTCCGGGTGCCCGCGCCGGGGTGAGGGCTTTCGTCCTCGCCGGACGGGCTCGAACGAGCCCCGGTCGGCTTGATCCAGAACTTCCGCGGGGCAGCCGCCTCGCGGGAACTGACACCGGTACCTGATACGGCCGGTGCAGCACACAAGGAGAAAAACCATGCCTCAGCCCGCCAAGGGTGCCCGTCTGGGCGGCAGCGCTGCGCACGAGAAGCTTCTTCTCATCAACCTCGCGAAGTCGCTGTTCGAGCACGGCCGCATCACCACGACCGAGGCCAAGGCCCGCCGCCTGCGTCCGGTCGCCGAGCGTTTCATCACCAAGGCGAAGAAGGGCGACATCCACAACCGTCGCCTGGTGCTGCAGTCGATCACGGACAAGGGCATCGTGCACACGCTCTTCACCGAGATCGCCCCGCGGTACGAGAACCGCCCCGGTGGTTACACCCGCATCACCAAGATCGGCAACCGTCGTGGCGACAACGCCCCGATGGCTGTCATCGAGCTCGTCGAGGCCCTGACCGTGGCGCAGGCCGCCACCGGTGAGGCCGAGGCTGCGACGAAGCGTGCGGTCAAGGAAGACGCCCTCAAGAAGGACGAGGCTCCGGCCGAGACCGTCGAGGACGCCAAGCCGGCCGACGCCGCTACCGAGGAGTCCAAGGACGCCTGAGCGTCCTGAGACCCCGGTACGGGTCCGCATCACCCTTCGGGGCGGTGCGGGCCCGTTCTGTTTTGAGAGGATGCGCTGGTGAGTGATGAGGCAGAGCCCGGATTCGTACGGGTACGGCTGGACCTTTCGTACGACGGGAAGGACTTTTCCGGCTGGGCGAAGCAGACCAGCAGGCGCACGGTGCAGGGTGAGATCGAGGACGCGCTGCGGACCGTGACGCGGTCCTCGGTCACCTACGACCTGACCGTCGCCGGGCGCACCGACGCGGGGGTGCACGCGCGCGGCCAGGTGGCGCATGTGGATCTGCCGGCCGAGGTGTGGGCCGAGCACGAGGAGAAGCTGCTGCGGCGGATGGCCGGGCGGCTGCCGCTGGATGTCCGGATCTGGCGGGCGGCCGAGGCGCCCGCCGGGTTCAACGCGCGCTTCTCCGCGCTGTGGCGGCGCTACGTCTACCGGGTCGCGGACCGGCCGGGCGGAGTGGATCCGCTGACCCGGGGTCATGTGCTGTGGCACGACCGGCCGTTGGACATCGACGCGATGAACGAGGCGGCCGCCCTGATGGTCGGTGAGCACGACTTCGCGGCGTACTGCAAGAAGCGTGAGGGCGCCACGACCATCCGGACGCTTCAGAAGCTGTCCTGGGTGCGGGACGCGGAGTCCGGGGTCCTCGGCGCGACGGTGCAGGCCGACGCCTTCTGCCACAACATGGTGCGGGCGCTGATCGGCGCGGCCCTGTTCGTGGGGGACGGGCGCCGTCCGGCCGCGTGGCCGGCCGAGGTGCTGGCGGCGAAGGTGCGCGATCCCGCGGTGCACGTGGTGCGTCCGCACGGGCTGACTCTCGAGGAAGTGGCCTACCCGGCCGACGCGTTGCTGGCGGCCAGGGCCGAAGAGGCCCGGAACGTCAGGACGTTGCCGGGGGCGGGCTGCTGCTGATCCGGCGGCGGCGCAGGGCCCGTACCAGCTTGGCCGCGAAGTACACGGCGACGAAGCTGGACATGGTGGAGCGGAACCAGCCGATGTCGGGGGTCCACCAGGCGTAGACCGCCGCCGCGGTGAACAGCAGCAGGCCCAGGACGCGCAGGACCCACCACAGGGGCGGGTGGGGCTCGGCCGGGGCCGGGGCCTCGGGGTGGACGCCGTCCTTCGTGGACATCGTGTCCCGCATGCCCGCAAGGAAGCCGCGCCGGGCAAGGACGCGGGCGCCCGGGAGGCCGGCGAGTATCTCCTGCTCGCCGCCGTAGCCCGCGGGCAGGGGCGGGAGGCCCAGGGCCGCGACGAGGCCGCCCTGGTGGCGGGCGGGGTCGCCGGTGGCGCGCAGGAGGTGGATCAGCGGGCGGGGGTCGGACAGCCCGTAGACCCGGGCCAGCACCGTGGCAGTCTCGGTCACCTCGGTGTGGTCGGCGGCCGGGGCCGCCGTCTCCCAGGAGTGGGCCGCCACCTTCTTGCCCCGGTGCAGGAGCGTGAAGCTGCTGCGCTCCGGGGTGCGGTGCAGGACCAGGGCGGGCCAGTCCTCGCCGGTCGTGAAGTTGTCCGCCGCGGAGGTGAGGGGGTCCTCGGGGAGCAGGGCCGCGCGCTTGCCGCGCACGGGGTCCGGGACGATCTCGACGTACGTGTGGCCACGGCCCGCCGGGGCGGTGCGCAGGCTGTGGCCGCAGATCAGTGCGGCCTGGGCGACCTCGGTGGGTCCGGTGGCGGCGATGGCGAGCGACCGGGGCGCCAGCTCCCTTTCCCAGTCAGGGATTTCGGAGGCCGGGGGCTTCGGCGGGGAGCGGAAGAAGGGGACCTTCATCGCCAGCTCGACCCGGGTGTCGGAGCGGGCTTCGAGGAACTCGGCACGTGCGTCGCCGAAGTAGGTCCAGGGGTAGGTGGTGGCGTGCACCCCGATGGAGCGGAAGACGGTGAGGGCTTCCTCGAAGCGGTTCATCGACCACAGGATCATGGCCAGGTGGTTGCGGAAGCCGGCCGCTTCCCGGTCTCCCGGGGCGTAGCTGTCCGACAGTGCCTGCGCGCGGGTCACGGCCGCCTCGGCGCGGGGCGTGAACGGGTCGGGGTCGCGCGCCTCGTCGTCGGAGACGATGTACTCCACGACCGCCTGGAGGGGCAGGGCGTGCAGCTTGGAGCCGGGCGGTGCCTGTTCCGCCGACCGCTCGGCGAAGTCGAACATCTCCTCGTGCGAGCCGTACCACTTGTCGCAGAGGTACTGGAGCGCCTGGATGTGGCAGCCCTCGTGGTGCGGGTCGCAGTCGGCCGCTTCGGCGAGGTAGGAGTCGAAGACCTCGCGCGGTGCCTGGATGCCGCGGGCCTGGGTGAGGGCGATGCGCCACGGGACGGGGTCGCCGGGATTGAGCTCGGCGGCTTCGGAGATGACCGGGACCGCGTCCCGCAGGACGGCGTGGAACGCCTGGAACTGGTCGTGCTCGATGTGCTTGGCGCGTGCGCCGGTCCGTATCTGCCAGGCCTGGTAGACGTACTGGTCCGCCTTGACCAGTACGGCGTCGGGGTCCTGCGGCGACTCCTCGAGCCAGCTGTCCAGCCAGCCGGGGTGGTGCAGCGAGGCCCGTGCCAGCCGGGAGACACAGGCGTCCCTGCGTTCCCACTGGGCGTGCTCGCGGGTGGCGGCGAGCAGTTCGGCGGCCGGACCGTGGTCACCGGCCGCGGCGGCGGCCAGCGCGTCCCGCAGCGAGGGGTCCGGTGCGTCGAGGACGACGGCCTCGTCCGGCGGCAGGTCGGCGCCTATCGCGTCGCTGTGGCGCAGGACGCGCGGGATGGTGAACAGGGCGGTCAGACGCACGGCGGCGGGTCCTCGGGGCAGGGGAGGGACGGGACTGGTGCGTGGGGGGAGAGGTGGCGCGGTGTCAGGCGGTGGGGAGCCCGGCCGCCGCCGATGCCTGGACCTCGCCGCGGTGGTGGATCTGACGGAACGTGAACTCCGTCAGGTCGTCGCCCACCGCGTACACGTCCTTGCTCGCGGTCGTGACGTTCTTGCCGCTCGTGTAGCCGCTGACGGTGAAGTAGGCGTAGCGACCGTATGAGTTGGCGGTGCGGCGGCAGACGGCACCACCGCGGCAGAACGTGGGGACGCCCGCGCCGCTCAGGGACGCGATGCCGCCGGACGCCTGCTGGGCCGCCTTCTTCGCCTCGGCCTCGGTGCCGAACACCGCGAGGCCGACGGTGACCGCGACGCCGCCGCTGCTGTAGGTGGCGCGGATGACCTGGTCGCAGCCGTTCGACGTGAGGATCGAGCCGAGGGCGCCCTGGGTGGTCGCGGCGCAGCTGTTCGTGCGGTTCGTCGCGCCCTTGGTGTGGACGCGGTCGCCCGCCGTGACCTTCTTGCCGGGGAAGAAGGCGTCGACGGTGACCGGTGCCTTGTCCTTCCGGGCGTCGGATATGTAGTCCTTCGGGTCCGGCGGGGGCGGCGGTGCGACCGAGGAGAAGGAGGGCTGCGGCTGCGAGGTGTCCGAGGGCAGGTCGGCGGGGGCGGGCAGATCGCTCGCGTTCTTGTCCGACCGGGGGCTGCCGGTGTCGTTCGCCGTCACGACGGCCGTGGCCACGATCGCGGCGACGGCGGCCGTCGCCAGTGCGCCGCCCCCGATCAGCAGCCACTTCTTGCGGCGGCTGCGTGCCGCGGACTCGTCGGCCAGTGCCGCCCAGTCCGGAGTCCTGCTGTCTCCCGGCCCCCAGGAGGGCCCCCCTTGCCCAAAGCTCATGCCGTGAATCCTAGAGCCTGTGTAATCCGGTTGGGCCAGGGGTTCGCCGCCCGTGACAATGCTGTGCATGGGACATCTTGAAGCGGGCCACCTGGAGTACTACCTACCGGACGGGCGGGTGCTGCTCGGCGATGCCTCGTTCCGGGTGGCCGACGGGGCGGTCGTCGCCCTCGTCGGAGCGAACGGGGCGGGCAAGACGACGCTCCTGAGGCTGCTCGCCGGGGAGATCCAGCCGCACGGCGGCTCGGTGTCGGTGAGCGGCGGACTGGGCGTGATGAGCCAGTTCGTGGGCTCCGTGCGGGACGGGCGGACCGTGCGTGACCTGCTGGTGTCCGTCGCCCAGCCGCGCATCAGGGAAGCGGCGAAGGCCGTCGACGTGGCGGAGGAGCGGATCCTCACCGTGGACGACGAGGCCGCGCAGATGGCGTACGCGCAGGCCCTCAGCGACTGGGCCGAGGTGCGCGGGTACGAGGCCGAGACCCTCTGGGACATCTGCACGACGGCCGCGCTCGGGATCCCGTACGAGAAGGCCCGGTGGCGCGAGGTGCGCACACTCAGCGGGGGCGAGCAGAAGCGGCTGGTCCTGGAGGCGCTGCTGAGGGGCCCGGACGAGGTGCTGCTCCTGGACGAGCCGGACAACTATCTGGACGTCCCCGGGAAGCGGTGGCTGGAGGAGAAGCTCAAGGAGACCCGCAAGACGGTGCTCTTCGTCTCCCACGACCGGGAGCTGCTCTCGCGGGCCGCCGAGAAGATCGTGAGCGTGGAGCCCGGCGCGGCAGGCTCGGACGTCTGGGTGCACGGTGCCGGATTCGCCACGTACCACCAGGCACGCAAGGAGCGGTTCGCGCGCTTCGAGGAGCTCCTGCGTCGCTGGGAGGAGGAGCACGCCCGGCTGAAGGCGCTCGTCCTGCGGATGCGGCAGCAGGCGGCGAACAGTCCCGACATGGCGAACCGCTACCACGCGATGCAGACCCGCTTCAAGAAGTTCGAGGACGCGGGCCCGCCGCCGGAGCCGCCGCGCGAGCAGGACATCAAGATGCGGCTGCGCGGCGGTCGGACCGGGGTGCGGGCGGTGACCTGCAAGAACCTGGAGCTGACCGGTCTGATGAAGCCGTTCGACCTGGAGATCTACTACGGGGAGCGGGTCGCCGTCCTCGGCTCCAACGGGTCGGGGAAGTCGCACTTCCTGCGGCTGTTGGCGGGGGAGCCGGTGGCGCACACCGGGGACTGGAAGCTCGGGGCGCGGGTCGTGCCGGGGCACTTCGCGCAGACGCACGCCCACCCGGAGCTGCTGGGCAAGACGCTCGTCGAGATCCTGTGGACGGAGCACGCCAAGGACCGGGGCGGGGCCATGTCCGTACTGCGGCGGTACGAGATGGAGCGCCAGGGGGACCAGGCGTTCGAGAGGCTGTCCGGCGGGCAGCAGGCGCGCTTCCAGATCCTGCTGCTGGAGCTGGCCGGCACCACCGCGCTCCTGCTGGACGAGCCGACGGACAACCTGGACCTGGAGTCGGCGGAGGCGCTGCAGGACGGGCTGGAGATGTACGACGGGACCGTGATGGCCGTCACGCACGACCGCTGGTTCGCGAGGTCCTTCGACCGGTACCTGGTCTTCGGCTCGGACGGGGTCGTACGGGAGTCCACGGAGCCGGTCTGGGACGAGCGCAGGGTGGAACGCGCACGCTGAGGGGTACCCCGGGCGGGGTCGTTTTGACCCGTCCGGGGCGGGGCGGGTAGTGTCGGGGACTGTTATGCGTATTGGCTTCGTCGTTCTCACGCGAAGGGCCCTTACGTAGGTTCCCTGGAGCAGTTACCAGTGGCACGCATACGGGCAGCGTCCCCGGCATTGTGTGCCCCAGCTGCACGATCGCTTCAGGGGTGCCGTGTGTCTGGACCCCATCCACTGAAGAAGCGAAGGCTACGAAGTGCGTACGTACAGCCCCAAGCCCGGCGATGTCACTCGCCAGTGGCACATCATCGACGCCGAGGACATCGTCCTGGGCCGTCTGGCCACCACGGCTGCGAACCTCCTCCGAGGCAAGCACAAGGCGATCTACGCCCCCCACATGGACATGGGCGACTTCGTCATCATCATCAACGCCGAGAAGGTTCACCTCTCCGGCAACAAGAAGACCCAGAAGATGGCGTACCGCCACTCCGGTTTCCCGGGCGGTCTCCGCTCCGTGCGCTACGACGAGCTGCTCTCCAAGAACCCGGAGAAGGCTGTCGAGAAGGCCATCAAGGGCATGATCCCCAAGAACACCCTGGGTCGTCAGATGATCTCGAAGCTGAAGGTCTACGCGGGTGACCAGCACCCGCACGCTGCGCAGCAGCCGGTCCCGTTCGAGATCACCCAGGTCGCGCAGTAGTTCCGGCCTCCCCCCTAAGACGTAAAGAAAGATCTGAGGAGAATCGTGGCCGAGACCACTGTTGAGACGCCCGTCGAGGGCACCGAGGGCGAAGAGACCTTCGCCGAGGTGACCACCTTCGAGTCGGAGGTCCCCGTCGAGGGTGAGTACACCTCCGAGTCGCTCGCGGGCCGCTTCGGCGACCCGCAGCCCGCGGCCGGCCTTGGCCGTCGCAAGAACGCCATCGCCCGCGTCCGGATCGTTCCGGGCACCGGCAAGTGGAAGATCAACGGTCGCACCCTTGAGGACTACTTCCCCAACAAGGTGCACCAGCAGGAAGTCAACGAGCCCTTCAAGGTGCTCGAGCTCGACGGCCGCTACGACGTCATCGCCCGCATCTCGGGTGGCGGCGTCTCCGGTCAGGCCGGCGCCCTGCGCCTCGGCGTGGCCCGCTCGCTGAACGAGGCGGACGTGGACAACAACCGCGCCACGCTGAAGAAGGCCGGCTTCCTCTGCCGTGACGACCGTGCGGTCGAGCGCAAGAAGGCCGGTCTCAAGAAGGCCCGCAAGGCCCCGCAGTACAGCAAGCGCTAAATCGCCTGCTCGTCTGCTTTACACGTTCGCCCCGGCGGCACACCTCGTGCTGCTGGGGCGTTCGTTTATCGGCGCCCGCGGGCGTATAACGGCTTAAGACGTTTATAGGGCCGGCGGCCTCGATCGCGCCTCACTTTGCTGCGCATTGCCTTGCTGTGCCCTGTTTTGAGTACTTTGGTTTTGTGGTTTCGGAGCACCTTCGGAGGACACCAGTGGGACGACTCTTCGGCACGGACGGCGTGCGCGGTGTCGCCAATGCGGACCTGACGGCCGAGCTCGCGCTCGGGCTCTCGGTCGCTGCGGCGCACGTACTGGCCGAGGCAGGCACCTTCGAGGGACACCGGCCGACAGCCGTGGTGGGCCGTGACCCCCGCGCCTCCGGAGAGTTCCTGGAGGCCGCCGTCGTGGCGGGCCTGGCCAGCGCGGGCGTGGACGTCCTGAGGGTCGGCGTGCTGCCGACCCCCGCCGTGGCGTATCTCACCGGCGCGCTCGGCGCCGACATCGGCGTGATGCTCTCCGCGAGCCACAACGCCATGCCGGACAACGGCATCAAGTTCTTCGCACGCGGCGGCCACAAGCTTGCCGACGAGCTGGAGGACCGCATCGAGACGGTCTACGAGCAGCACCGCACCGGCGAGCCCTGGGCGCGTCCGACGGGTGCCGGAGTGGGCCGGGTCACCGACTACACCGAGGGCTTCGACCGGTACGTCGCGCACCTCATCGCGGTCCTCCCGAACAGGCTCGACGGGCTGAAGGTCGTCCTGGACGAGGCGCACGGCGCCGCCGCCCGCGTCTCGCCCGAGGCGTTCGCCCGCGCCGGGGCCGAGGTCGTCACCATCGGTGCCGAGCCGGACGGCCTGAACATCAACGACGGCTGCGGCTCCACCCACCTGGGTCTGCTGCGTGCCGCTGTCGTCGAGCACGGCGCCGACCTCGGTATCGCGCACGACGGCGACGCCGACCGCTGCCTGGCCGTGGACGCCACGGGCGAGGAGATCGACGGCGACCAGATCCTGGCCGTGCTCGCCCTCGCCATGCGCGAGGCCGGGCAACTGCGCAAGGACACCGTCGTCGGCACGGTCATGTCGAACCTCGGCTTCAAGATGGCGATGGAGCGCGAGGGCATCGAACTCGTCCAGACCGCCGTCGGCGACCGCTACGTCCTGGAGTCGATGAAGGCCGAAGGCTTCGCCCTGGGCGGCGAGCAGTCCGGCCACGTCATCGTCCTGGACCACGCCACGACGGGTGACGGCACGCTGACCGGTCTGATGCTCGCGGCACGGATCGCCGCCACCGGCCGTACGCTCGCGGACCTCGCCGGTGTGATGCAGCGCCTCCCGCAGGTGCTCGTCAACGTGCCGGACGTCGACAAGTCCCGCGTCGACACCTCGCCCGAGCTGGCCGCCGCGGTCGCCGAGGCCGAGCGCGAGCTCGGCGACACCGGGCGTGTACTCCTGCGCAAGTCGGGCACGGAGCCGCTGGTACGGGTCATGGTCGAGGCCGCCGACATCGAGCAGGCGCGCGCTGTGGCCGGGCAGCTGGCCGACGTGGTGAAGTCCGCCCTCGGCTGACGGACTACCTGACCGTGGACGGGCTCGGCCGCGCGGCCGGGCCCGTCCGGCGTTGTGCGGCCCACAGCGCCTTCTGGAGCAGCAGCGTCAGTGTTCCCGCGACCACGATGCCGCCCAGGTTGGCGAGGAGCTGCGCCGTGGAGCCCCAGGTCTGCTGCAGGTCCTGGTAGCTGAAGGCGACCGCGGCGTTGGCGGCGGCCGGCACGGTGGTCACCGAGATCGCCACGCCGATCAGGGCCCCGGACTTCGCCGAGGTCAGTGAGAGCGTTCCGGCGACGCCCGCCAGGAGCGCCACCACGAACGACATCCAGTCCGGGTGCCAGATGAATCCCGTGTTGGGCCGGTCCGCCGTGACCATGCCCTCGTCGAACAGCCCGAAGGCGTCCAGCAGCCAGGCGAAACCGGCCGTCAGCACCATCGCCACCGCGAACCCGCCGATCAGTGCCCACAGCGACCGCCCGACCAGCCGCGGCGCGCGCTGCACGAGCGCGGTCGAGATCCCGGCCAGCGGGCCGAACTCCGGGCCCACCGCCATCGCGCCCACGATCAGGATCGCGTTGTCGAGCATCACCCCGCAGGCGGCCAGCATCGTGGCCACGGCGAGGAACGCCACGTACGTGACGCTGAACGTGGACTCCTCGTGGGTGACTTCGGTCAGCTCCTCCCACAGCACCGCGTCCGCGCCCTCGCCGGGCGCGTCCTCCTCCGCCTTGTCGGCGTGCGCGGACAGTGTGAGGTCCATGTTCTCGACGGTGATCGAACCGGACTTGTCGATGCCGAGTTCCCGCAGTCCGCCGATCAGTTCGTCGCCCGCCTCGCGCGCGACGTCGCACAGGACCACATCGCCCGCCGGACTGCGGGCCGCCCCGCTGAGCACCGCGAGATGGGTGGTGCCCACCGTGTGCTCCAGCAGCTCCAGCACCTCCTCGGTGCGGTCGGCGGGCACGATGAGGCGCAGATGCAGCACGGTGCACCCTTTCGGAGTCAGAGTTTGCGCAACGACAGACGCTGGACCTTGTGGTCCGGCCCCTTGCGCAGCACCAGAGTGGCACGGCCCCGTGTCGGTGCCACGTTCTCCAGGAGATTGGGCTTGTTGATGGTCCGCCACATGGTGCGCGCGTAGTCCAGCGCCTCCTCCTCGGAGACCTGGGTGTACTTGCGGAAGTACGAGAACGGGTTCTGGAACGCCGTCTCGCGCAGCCGGCGGAAGCGGTGGAGGTACCAGTTCTCGATGTCCTCGGGGCGCGCGTCGACGTACACGCTGAAGTCGAAGTAGTCGGCGAGGCCGACCCGGGTCCGGCCGTCGCTGCCGGGCAGCGCGGGCTGCAGCACGTTCAGCCCTTCGACGATCAGGATGTCGGGACGTCGTACGGTGAGCCGCTCGCCCGGCACGATGTCGTAGATCAGGTGCGAGTAGACGGGCGCCGTCACCTCGTCCTTGCCGGCCTTGATGTCGGCGACGAACCGGGTCAGGGCCCGCCGGTCGTAGGACTCCGGGAACCCTTTGCGCGACATCAGCCCGCGCGCCTGGAGCTCCTTCATCGGCAGGAGGAATCCGTCCGTGGTCACCAGCTCGACCCGGGGATGCTCCGGCCAGCGCGCCAGCAGCGCCTGCAGGATGCGGGCGCTGGTGGACTTGCCGACGGCGACGCTGCCCGCGACCCCTATGACGAACGGCGTGCCGCGCTGCTCGCCGTGGCCGTTGCCCGCGTCCCCGAGGAAGGTGTTCAGAGCGCCGCGCAGACCGGAGGTGGCCTGTACGTACAGGTTCAGGAGCCGGGAGAGGGGAAGATAGACGTCCCGCACCTCGTCGAGGTCGATGACATCGCCGAGCCCCCGCAGCTTCTCGACCTCCGCGGCGGAGAGCGGCAGCGGGGTCTTGTCGCGCAGAGCGCTCCACTCCGCCCGGGTCAGGTCGACGTAGGGCGTCGGCGCGTGCTCGGTGCGACGGGAGCTCCGTGCGGGCGAAGTGATCACGTACTCATTGTTGCGGGAGTTTTGACGGAGTGGGGGGTGGGCTCGGTCACGTGGGGCTCTCTGCGGGGTCGGCTCCTGTTACCCGCAAGGTGATCATTGCCGCTACCGCTGCCCACCACGGGCTGACCGTCCTCCATGACGATGCCGACTACCGCACCGTCGCCCGGCGCGCACCCGACCTGAGGGAACACCGTGTCCACGACGTCGGGCTGATCCTGCCGGTCCGAGAGACCCGGGAGGCCTCGCCGTTCCCATCGGCCGCGGCCTCGACCCCGCTCCGGGACCCTGGCCGACCCGCTGGTAACCTGCCGCCCCGCCGTTCGGACGTGATCGTCCCGGGCGGCCTTTTCGTATCCGTATGTATGAAGCATCGAGGTGCGCATGAAAACAGGCAGAACCGGCGCCGTCGCCGCAATCGCGGGGGCGGCCGTCGCTGTCTCTACGCTCACGGCTCCCGCGGCGCAGGCCGCGGACACCGGGATCACGGTGTCGCGGATCGTCGTCAACGGGGGCAAGTCCATCATCGTGGGCACCTCGGACGAGAAGGCCCCGCCCGTGACCTTCCGGATCACGCTTCCTTCCGGTCACAGCACCGCCAACCCTTCCGCGTACGACGCGGAGCCCTTCCTTTACCACGGCACCACCGCGGTCAAGGGGGCCGACAGCGGTGGTCTCTACATGGGCGGCTACACCTGCTACGAGACCAGCGCCAGGGTCGCGGACTGCGAGGGTGAGCTGTACATCGATCCGCGCTACGACCTGGATTCGAACAACGATGCCACGACCTGGAGCATCGGCATCGCGGCGAAGCTGTGGAAGACCAACGGTCAGCTCGGGACGGCGGAGTACACCACTGCCTCCGGTGGCGTGAAGGTCAAGCGCTGGGCCAAGGCCACGGTCAACGCGTCACCCGAACCGGTGACGAAGGGCAAGACGATCACCGTGACCGGCAGCCTCACGCGGGCGGACTGGGTGAAGCACACGTACACCGGCTACGCCGGCAAGACGGCCGACCTGCAGTTCCGTAAGAAGGACAGTTCCGTCTACTCCACGGTCAAGACGGCTACGTCGTCCAGCACGGGCGCGCTCAAGGCCACCGTCACGGCCTCGGTCGACGGCTACTGGCGCTGGACCTTCGGCGGCTCGACCACCTCGGGCACGGCCACCGCCGCGGGCGACTTCGTCGACGTGCGCTAGTTCCACGGCGTCGGCGGTACTTCACCTCGCGGAGGTGCCGCCGGCGCTCCGGGCGGACAGCCCAAGGCCCCACCGGGCTGCCCCGCTTCACGTGACTGCCCCGGCCGGGGCGCGGGTCCCCACTACTGTCCTCCGCCACCTCACGGCCTTATGGTGCCGATATGTGCGGAATCGTGGGTTACGTCGGTGGGCAGTCGGCGCAGGACGTCGTCGTTGCGGGGCTGAAGCGGCTGGAGTACCGGGGGTACGACTCGGCCGGGGTCGCCGTCCTCTCGGACGGTGGTCTGGCCGGGGCGAAGAAGGCCGGGAAGCTCCTCAACCTGGAGAAGGAGCTCAAGGAGCGGCCACTGCCCGCCGGGAACACCGGTATCGGGCACACCCGTTGGGCCACGCACGGCGGGCCGACCGATGCCAACGCCCACCCGCATCTCGACAACGCGGGGCGCGTCGCCGTCGTGCACAACGGGATCATCGAGAACTTCGCCGCCCTGCGCGAGGAGCTGACCGGGCGCGGCCACGAGCTGGCCTCCGAGACCGACACCGAGGTCGTCGCCCACCTGCTGGCGGAGGCGTACTCCTCGACCGGTGAGCTCGCCGAGGCCATGCGCCAGGTCTGCCGGCAATTGGCGGGCGCGTTCACCCTGGTCGCGGTGCACGCGGACGAGCCGGACGTGGTCGTCGGGGCGCGGCGGAACTCGCCCCTGGTGGTCGGGGCGGGGGACGGGGAGATGTTCCTGGCCTCCGACGTCGCCGCCTTCATCGCACACACCCGGTCCGCGATCGAGCTGGGCCAGGACCAGGTGGTGGAGCTGCGCAGGGACGGGGCCACCGTCACGGGGTTCGACGGCTTCCCCGCGGAGTCGCGTGAGTACCACGTGGACTGGGACGCCTCCGCAGCCGAGAAGGGCGGCTACGCCTCCTTCATGCTCAAGGAGATCGCGGACCAGCCGAAGGCCGTCGCCGACACGCTCCTGGGCAGGATCGACGCCTCGGGTGCGCTGCGCCTCGACGAGGTACGGATCCCGCCGAGCGAGCTCAGGGAGGTCGACAAGGTCTTCATCGTGGCCTGCGGGACCGCGTTCCACGCCGGGATGATCGCCAAGTACGCCATCGAGCACGTCACCCGGCTGCCCTGCGAGACGGAGCTGGCCAGCGAGTTCCGCTACCGCGACCCGATCCTGGACCGGAACACCCTGGTCATCGCGATCTCCCAGTCCGGCGAGACGATGGACACGCTGATGGCCCTGCGGCACGCCCGTGAGCAGGGGGCGAAGGTCCTCGCCATCTGCAACACGAACGGGTCGACGATCCCGAGGGAGTCGGACGCCGTCCTCTACACCCACGCCGGTCCGGAGGTGGCCGTCGCCTCCACCAAGGCGTTCCTGACGCAGCTCGTCGCCTGCTACCTCGTCGCGCTGTACCTCGGCCAGATCCGCGGCACCAAGTGGGGTGACGAGATCCGCACCGTGGTGCGCCAGCTCTCGGAGATCCCCCGGCAGGTGGAGGAGCTCCTCGGGACGATGGAGCCCGTCCGCGCGCTCGCCCGCTCGCTCGCGCACCGCGACACGGTGCTCTTCGTGGGCCGGCACGTCGGCTACCCGGTAGCCCTGGAAGGCGCGTTGAAGCTCAAGGAGCTCGCGTACATGCACGCCGAGGGCTTCGCGGCCGGAGAGCTCAAGCACGGGCCGATCGCGCTCATCGACGAAGGGCTGCCGGTCGTCGTCATCGTGCCGTCCCCGCGCGGCCGTTCGGTGCTCCACGACAAGATCGTGTCGAACATCCAGGAGATCAGGGCCCGCGGCGCCCGCACCGTCGTCATCGCCGAGGAGGGCGACGAGGCGGTCGTCCCGTACGCCGACCACCTCATCAGGATCCCTGCTACGCCTACGCTGCTTCAGCCGCTGGTCGCCACCGTGCCGTTGCAGGTCTTCGCCTGCGAGCTGGCGACGGCCCGCGGCAACGAGGTGGACCAGCCGCGCAATCTGGCGAAGTCCGTGACCGTGGAGTAGGCCGTGCAGTGGATCAGGGTGAGGGTGAGTACGTGATCATCGGGGTCGGGATCGATGTGGCGGAGATCGAACGCTTCGGCGCCGCGCTGGGGCGTACGCCGCAGATGGCGGACCGCCTCTTCCTGGAGCGGGAGTTGCTGCTGCCCAGCGGGGAGCGGCGGGGCATCGCCTCACTGGCCGCACGGTTCGCCGCCAAGGAGGCGCTGGCCAAGGCGCTCGGGGCGCCGGGCGGGCTGCTCTGGACGGACGCCGAGGTGTGCGTCGAGGACAGCGGGCAGCCCCGGCTGGAGGTCCGCGGCACGGTCGCGGCCCGCGCCGCCGAGCTGGGCGTGCGCAGCTGGCACGTATCGCTCAGCCATGACGCGGGGGTGGCGTCGGCCGTGGTGATCGCGGAGGGTTGAGCACATGCGACAGGCGTACAGCGTCGAGACCGTACGGGCCGCCGAACAGGCGCTGATGGCACGGCTGCCCGAGGGCGCCCTGATGCAGCGCGCCGCCGCGGGCCTGGCGGTGGCCTGCGGCGACCTGCTCCGGCGCAACGGCCGGGTGTACGGGTCACGGGTGCTCCTGCTCGTCGGCAGCGGCGACAACGGCGGCGACGCGCTGTACGCGGGGGCCCGGCTGGCCCGGCGCGGAGCGGGCGTACGGGCCCTGCTGACCGCGCCCGACAAGGCCCACCGGGGCGGTCTCGCCGCGCTGCTCTCGGCGGGCGGCCAGGTCCTGGACTCCCCGGACCGCATCGGCCACGCCTTCGGTCCCGTCGACCTCGTGGTCGACGGCATCACCGGCATCGGGGGCCGCGGCGGTCTGCGCCCCGAGGCGGAGCAGCTGGTCCGCGCGGTCACCGGCGGGCGTGCGCCGGTGCTCGCCGTGGATCTGCCGAGCGGGGTCGAGGCGGACACCGGTGAGGTCCTGGGGGCTGCCGTACGGGCGGACGCCACCGTCACCTTCGGTACGTACAAGCCGGGGCTGCTCGTCGACCCGGGCGCCGAACGGGCGGGCGCCCTGCGGCTCGTCGACATCGGGCTGGGACCCGAACTGCCCGGGCGCCCCGACCTGGAGGCCCTGCAGTACGCGGACGTGGCGGCGCTCCTGCCCGTGCCGGGGGCCGAGAGCGACAAGTACCGGCGCGGCGTGGTCGGCGTGGCCGCCGGGTCGGAGCGGTACCCGGGTGCCGCGGTGCTCGCGGTCGCGGGCGCGCTGCGCGGCGGTGCCGGAGCCGTGCGGTACGCCGGTCCCGGCGCGGACGCGGTGATCGCCCGCTTCCCGGAGACCCTGGTGCACCCGTGGCCGCCGTCGAAGTCCGGACGGGTGCAGGCCTGGGTGGTCGGGCCGGGGCTCGGCGACTCCACCGCGGCGGCCGGCGCGGTGTCCGACGTGCTGGCCACGGGCGTTCCGGTGCTCGTCGACGCGGACGGGCTGCGGCTGATGGACGCCCGGGCCGTACGGTCGCGCACCGCCGCCACCGTGCTCACCCCGCACGCCGGGGAGGCCGCCGCGCTGCTCGGCGTCCCGCGCGAGGAGGTCGAGGCGGGACGGCTCGCCGCCGTACGGGAACTGGCCGCGCGCTACGGCGCGACGGTGCTGCTCAAGGGGTCGACGACCCTGGTCGCGGAGGCCGGGGGCGCGCCCGTACGGGTCAACCCGACGGGCACGTCCTGGCTGGCCACGGCGGGCAGCGGCGATGTGCTCTCGGGGCTGACCGGCTCGCTCCTGGCGGCGGGCCTCGCCCCGCGCGACGCCGCGTCGGTGGGCGCCTACCTGCACGGGCTCGCGGCGCGCCGGGTCTCGGACGGGGCGCCGGTCGCCGCGCAGGACGTCGCGGACGCGATCCCGGCGGCCTGGCGGGACGTGCGGGCCTGAACCACCCTGGCAGGAGCGGAACGGGAGCCGGAAGGGCGGTCGGACATGGGCAGCAGCGACACCGTACGGATGCGCAGGGTGTACGACCCGCCGGAGGACGGCGACGGCACCCGCGTCCTCGTCGACCGGCTCTGGCCGCGCGGGGTGTCCAAGGAGCGGGCCGCCGTCGACGTGTGGGCCAAGGACGCGACCCCCTCGAACGAGCTCCGCTCCTGGTACCACGAGGACCGCTCCGGCAACCGCTACGACGACTTCGTGGACCGCTACCGCACCGAGCTCGGAGACCCGTCCCACACCCGGGCCGTGGACGAGCTGCTCGGCCTGCTGCGCGAGGGCGGCCCGGTCACGCTGCTCACGGCTGTGAAGGACATCCCGGCCAGCCACGTCCCCGTCCTCGCCGAGCACCTGGAACACACCCTGGAGCACGGCTGACGCCTCACCGCGCCCGGGAGGTCGAGGGCACATGCGTACGGCTCTGAGAGACTGGGCGCGATGAACGAGACAGCGTCCCCGAGAGCCCGTGCCGAGATCGACCTCGCCGCGGTGCGCGCCAACGTGCGCGCCCTGCGTGCGCGGGCGTCCGGGGCACAGCTCATGGCCGTCGTGAAGTCCGACGCGTACGGACACGGCGCGGTGCCCTGTGCCCGGGCCGCGCTCGAGGCCGGCGCCACCTGGCTGGGCACGGCGACCCCGCAGGAGGCTCTCGCCCTGCGGGCGGCCGGGATCGGCGGCCGGGTGATGTGCTGGCTGTGGACGCCCGGCGGGCCCTGGCGCGAGGCGATCGAGGCGGACATCGACGTCTCGGTGAGCGGCCTGTGGGCACTCACCGAAGTCGTCGCGGCGGCCACGGAGGCCGGCATTCCGGCGCGGGTCCAGCTCAAGGCCGACACGGGCCTCGGGCGCAACGGCTGCCAGCCCGCCGACTGGCCGGAACTGGTTGCCGCCGCCCGCGCCGCCGAGGCCGCGGGCACACTGCGCATCACCGGCCTGTGGTCCCACTTCGCCTGCGCCGACGAGCCGGGCCACCCGTCGATCGCCGCTCAGCTGAACGTGTTCCGCGACATGGTGGCGTACGCGGAGAAGGCGGGCGCCGAGCCCGAGGTGCGGCACATCGCGAACTCGCCGGCGACCCTCACGGTGCCCGAGTCGCACTTCGATCTCGTACGCGCCGGAATCGCCGTGTACGGCATCTCGCCGAGCCCGGAGCTGGGCACGCCCGCCGACTTCGGCCTGCGTCCCGTGATGACGCTCGTCGCGTCGATCGCGCTGGTCAAGCAGGTGCCCCCGGGCCACGGAGTCAGCTACGGCCACCACTACACGACCTCCGCCGAGACGACGCTCGCCCTGGTGCCCGTCGGATACGCGGACGGCATTCCGCGCCACGCCTCCGGCCGGGGCCCCGTCCTCGTAGACGGCCGGATCCGGACGGTGGCAGGCAGGGTCGCGATGGACCAGTTCGTGGTCGACCTCGAGGGCGACACCCCGCAACCGGGCACGGAGGCGGTGCTGTTCGGACCGGGCGACCGGGGCGAGCCGAGCGCCGAGGACTGGGCGGTCGCGGCCGACACGATCGCGTACGAGATCGTCACACGCATCGGTGCACGTGTACCCCGCGTCTATCGAGACGCGGCGACAACGACGAGGAGCACGGCACGGTGAGCGACACCAGCGCGGGGGACGTGGTGGCGACGGCTGCCGTTGCCGCGGCCGGCTGGCGCCGGGCGGGCATCGCAGGGGCGGCGATAGGCGTCATCGCTGCGGGTGCGGCGGCCGGTGTCGCGGTCGAGCGGCTGACGGTGGGCCGCGGCATGCGCAAGAAGGCCCGGCTCGCGCTGGACGCCGCAGGACCGTACGGCTCGCTGCGCGGGGTGTCCGGCCGGGCCGTCGCCGACGACGGCACCGAGCTGTACTACGAGGTCGACGAGGTCGAACCGGACGGCGGCACGGGCCGCGCGGGCGCGAGGGCGGGCGCCGGATCCGTCGCCGCCCCCGGCCCGCGACGGCGCAGGCTCTTCGGCCGCAAGGCCCCCGGGCCCGTCACCGTCGTCTTCAGCCACGGCTACTGCCTCAGCCAGGACTCCTGGCACTTCCAGCGGGCGGCGCTGCACGGCCTGGTGCGCACGGTCCACTGGGACCAGCGCAGCCACGGCCGCTCCGAGCGCGGCCGGGCCCAGGCCGAGGGGGTGGCCGTCGGCATCGACCAGCTCGGCCGCGACCTGAAGGCGGTCATCGACGCCGCGGCCCCCGAGGGCCTGCTGGTGCTGGTCGGGCACTCCATGGGCGGCATGACGATGATGGCGCTCGCCGACCAGTACCCGGCACTGGTCCGTGACCGGGTCGCCGCGGTCGCTTTCGTCGGCACGTCGAGCGGGAAGCTCGGTGAGGTGAACTTCGGGCTGCCGGTGGCGGGCGTGAACGCGGTGCGCCGGGTGCTGCCCGGGGTGCTCAAGGCGCTCGGTACGCAGACGGAGCTCGTGGAGCGCGGACGGCGGGCGACCGCCGACCTGTTCGCGGGGCTGATCAAGCGGTACTCGTTCGGTTCGCGGGACGTGGACCCGGCGGTCGCGCGGTTCGCGGAGCGGCTCATCGAGTCCACCCCGATCGACGTGGTCGCCGAGTTCTACCCGGCGTTCACCGAGCACGACAAGAGCGGGGCGCTGCCCGCCTTCCTCGATCTCCCGGTGCTGATCCTGGCCGGCGACAAGGACCTGGTCACACCCAGTTCGCACAGCGAGGCCATCGCGGACGAGCTGCCGGACGCGGAGCTGGTCATCGTGCCGGACGCCGGTCACCTGGTGATGCTCGAGCACCCGGAGACGGTCACCGACCGGCTCGCGGACCTGCTGGTGCGGATCGGAGCGGTTCCGGGCGCGGCGCCCGGATCCTCTAACGTTGGCGAGCATGGAAGCAGCGCACAACGGCCCGGTGGCTGACACCGCCGTACCGGGCACCGTCACCGTCGACCTCGCAGTCGAGTCCCCCGAACGGATGCGGGATCTCGGCCGCCGCATCGCCGGAGTGCTGGCCCCCGGCGACCTGGTGATGCTCACCGGCGAGCTCGGCGCGGGCAAGACCACGCTCACCCGGGGGCTCGGCGAGGGCCTCGGGGTACGCGGCGCCGTCACCTCGCCCACGTTCGTGATCGCCCGGGTGCACCCGTCCCTGGGCGACGGGCCCGCCCTGGTCCACGTCGACGCGTACCGCCTGGGCGGCGGGCTCGACGAGATGGAGGACCTGGACCTCGATGTGTCGCTGCCGGAATCGGTGGTCGTCGTGGAATGGGGCGACGGCAAGGTCGAGGAGCTGTCGGACGACCGGCTGCAGGTGCTGATCCACCGTGCGGTCGGTGACACGGACGACGAGCGGCGCACGGTCACGCTGGTCGGCATCGGGGCGCGCTGGGCGGGTCTGGACACGGATCTGGCGGGGGCCTGACCGGTTCCTGCCCCGTCGGCCGACGTTCCGGCCGACGCTTTCCGACAAGCCGTCGGTAAAATGTTGCGCAGGGGGCTGCGGCCGTGGTCACATGGTTGCGAGATTGGTTAGGTCTACCTAACCAGATCTTTCACCGAAGCCCGAGGAGGCATGCATGCCGACACCCGAGCGTGAAGTGCAGCCGCAGTCGCCGCAGGCGGAGCCACCGTCGGCGTCCGCGGTGTCGATGAAGGACCTGCTGGCCTCCTGCGCGGCCGCGACGGCGGTCTCGACCCCGCCCGGTGGGGAGCACGAGGACGACGACGGGCAGGAACAGCTGCCGGCCGGACGCGACGCGGCCTGAGGGAACCCGACCGGGCCCTGCGGGACGGGCGTACGGCGTTACGGGCGGTGCGGCCCTACGGGACGACGACGATCTTGACGCCGACCGTCGCGAACGTCCACATCGCGTTGCCGTCGGCACGCTTCATCCGGATCCCGCCGGTCTTGATCGTGGGGTCGGGGCTGTGCATCGAGTCGTCCTGTGCGGCGCTGAAGCCCACGGAGACGTCGTCGATGTTCGCGAAGCGCACCACGTGTTCGATGGGCACACCGTCCGAGCCCTTGATGCTGCCGGAGCGCGAGGTCACCCGGTAGACACCGGGCAGCGGGCTGATGGCGCTCGGCATGACGGTGAACGTCCGGAGCGACTTCTCCTCGGCGTCCACGATCCACACCCGCCGTTCCTTCAACGCGTACACGACGCGCGCCCCGGTGTCGGAGTCCACGGGGATCGCGAGCGGCTCCCTCGGGGCCGCGGGCTTCTCGCTCGGAGCGGCCGTCGAGCTGCCGGAGGACTGCGCCGTGGGGGCGGCGACGGAGTCGGGGGCGTTCGCCGACGCCTGGTAGGCGAGGAAACAGACCGCGGCCACCGCCGCCGCCGTGAGCCCGGCCACGATTCCCGAGCTGCCCCTAGCCACCGTGAGCTCCCCTTTCGCATGCCGTCCGTCGCATGTCGTACAAGCATTTACGTCGTACACACGTATACCCGGCGACGGTACCAGCAGCGGTGGTGCCGACCGGTACGACGTACGGGCGGGACGTACCCGAGTCGGCGGAGCCGTAGGCTGTTTGTGTGCTCCTGCTCGCCGTTGATACCGCCACTCCCGCCGTCACCGTCGCCCTCCACGACGGGACCTCCGTCGTAGCCGAGACCGGCCAGGTCGACGCCCGAAGGCACGGGGAGCTCCTGCTCCCCGCCGTCGACCGTGTCCTCGCCGAGGCAGGGGTGAGACTCGACGCCGTGACGGACGTGGTCGTCGGGGTCGGCCCCGGCCCGTACACCGGGCTGCGCGTCGGCCTGGTGACCGCGGCGACGTTCGGCTCCGCCCTCTCCGTACCGGTGCACGGACTGTGCACGCTCGACGGACTCGCGTACGCCGCCGGGCAGGCCGGCCTCGAAGGCCCGTTCGCCGTCGCGACGGACGCGCGGCGCAAGGAGGTCTACTGGGCGCGGTACGAGGACTCCCGCACCCGGTCCGGTGAACCCGCCGTCGACCGGCCGGCCGATCTCGCCGAGCGGCTCGCCGGGCTGCCCGTCGTCGGCGCGGGCGCCCTGCTCTACCCCGAGGCCTTCCCGGACGCGCGCAGCCCGGAACACGTATCGGCCGGAGCCCTCGCCGCCCTCGCCGCCGAGCGCCTCGCCGCCGGGGCGGAACTGCTGCCCCCGCAGCCGCTCTACCTGCGCAGGCCCGACGCCCAGGTCCCGAAGAACTACAAGGTGGTCACCCCGAAGTGACGACCGCGACCGCTGTGCTCCGCGAGATGCGTTGGTGGGACATCGATCCGGTGCTGGAACTGGAGCACGAGCTGTTCCCCGAGGACGCCTGGTCGGCCGGGATGTTCTGGTCCGAGCTGGCTCACGCGCGCGGCCCGCAGGCCACCCGGCGCTACGTCGTCGCCGAGGACCCCGTCGACGGGCGGATCGTCGGCTACGCGGGTCTCGCCGCGGCCGGTGAGCTCGCCGACGTCCAGACGATCGGCGTCAGCCGCGGCCAGTGGGGCGGCGGCCTCGGCTCCGAGCTCCTGACCGACCTCCTCAGACACGCCACCGCCTTCGAGTGCACCGCGGTGCTCCTCGAGGTCCGTGTCGACAACACCCGTGCGCAGAAGCTGTACGAACGCTTCGGCTTCGAACCGATCGGTTTCCGCCGGGGTTACTACCAGCCCGGGAACATCGACGCACTCGTCATGCGCCTGACCGTACAAGGAACAGAGACTGACTGATGGCTGACGAACCGCTCGTCCTCGGTATCGAGACCTCCTGCGACGAGACAGGCGTGGGCATCGTGCGCGGTACGACACTGCTCGCCGACGCCGTCGCCTCCAGTGTCGACACGCACGCCCGCTTCGGCGGCGTCGTCCCGGAGATCGCCTCCCGCGCCCACCTGGAGTCGATGGTCCCCACCATCGAACGCGCGCTGAAGGAGGCCGGGATCAGCGCCCGCGACCTCGACGGCATCGCGGTCACCGCCGGTCCCGGGCTCGCCGGGGCGCTCCTCGTCGGGGTGTCCGCGGCGAAGGCGTACGCGTACGCGCTGAACAAGCCGCTGTACGGGGTCAACCACCTCGCCTCGCACATCTGCGTGGACCAGCTCGAGCACGGCCCGCTGCCCGAGCCGACGATGGCACTGCTGGTCAGCGGCGGGCACTCCTCGCTGCTGCTGGCGCCGGACATCACCAACGACGTACGGCCGCTGGGCGCGACGATCGACGACGCGGCGGGCGAGGCCTTCGACAAGATCGCCCGGGTGCTGCACCTCGGCTTCCCCGGCGGACCGGTCATCGACCGGCTGGCGAGGGAGGGCGACCCGAAGGCGATCGCGTTCCCGCGCGGGCTGAGCGGCTCGCGCGACCCCGCGTACGACTTCTCCTTCTCCGGCCTCAAGACATCGGTCGCGCGCTGGATCGAGGCGAAGCGTGCGGCGGGCGAGGACGTTCCCGTACGGGATGTGGCGGCGTCCTTCCAGGAGGCCGTGGTGGACGTGCTGACCCGCAAGGCCGTGCGGGCCTGCAAGGACGAGGGCGTCGGCCACCTCATGATCGGCGGCGGTGTCGCGGCCAACTCGCGGCTGCGGGCGCTGGCCGAGGAGCGGTGCGAGCGGGCCGGGATCCGGCTGCGGGTGCCCAGGCCCGGACTGTGCACGGACAACGGGGCCATGGTCGCCGCGCTGGGCGCGGAGATGGTGGCCCGCAACCGCCCGGCCTCGGACTGGGAGCTCTCGGCGGACTCCTCGCTGCCGGTCACCGAGACCCATGTGCCGGGGGCGCACAGCCACGCCCACGACCACGACCACGTGCACGAGATCAGCAAGGACAACCTCTACTCATGACCGTCGCCCTGATGTGGGAGGCGCGCGCCACCGAGGGCCGGGGCGCGGAGCTGCTGGAGTGGGCCCGGTCCAGGGCGGGCGAGCTGGCCCGGGAGCCGCTGCGCAGTGAGCTCCTGCGCGCCCCGCAGGACCGGGTGCTCGTCCTCACCTGGTGGGAGGCGGAGTACGACGACGATCTGCCGGAGCTGCCCGAGCCGGACGCCGCGCTGATCACGCGCCCGGTGCACCGCTGGCGCTTCGAGTCGCTGGGGCCGGCGGACGCCTGAGGCCGCCCGCCACAGTGCTTCCGGTGGCCGTTCCGGAAAAATCTCAGAAGAATTCTGCCGCACGTGTCGATCCGGGTCGCTCCCGTTCGACGCAGGGGTGAGAGGCGGGGACGAGCCCCGCCGCCCGATCCGAGGAGTCACCATGCCGCGCTATCTGACGATGGTCCGCATCGACGAGAACAACGCTCCCGCCGAAGGCCCCAGCGAGGGCCTGATGGAGCGCATGGGCGCGCTCATCGAGGAGATGACCAAGGCCGGCGTCCTGCTCGACACGGCCGGGCTCACCCCGACCTCCCAGGGCACCCGGGTGACCTGGTCCGACGGGGAGTTCACCGTCACGGACGGGCCGTTCACCGAGACCAAGGAAGTCATCGGCGGCTACGCCATCATCCAGGCCAAGGACAAGGCCGAGATCCTGGAGTGGACCAAGCGCTTCCTGGCGGTCCACGAGACCTACTGGACCGTCACCTCCGAGATCCGCGAGATCGCCGAGGGCTGACGCCAGGAGTCCTGCCGGAGCGGGGCGGGTGCGGCGGGTCCTTGCCGCACCCGCCCCCGGCTGCTCTGATGGGTGGCCGTGACAGAAGCCAGCAGTGCCGTCGAGGCCGTGTACCGGATCGAGTCGGCGCGGATCATCGCCGGAACCGCACGTATCGTGCGGGACGTCGGCATCGCCGAGGAGCTCGCGCAGGACGCCCTGGTCGCCGCGCTGGAGCAGTGGCCGAAGACAGGTGTCCCCGACCGGCCCGGCGCCTGGCTGATGGCCACGGCGAAGCACCGGGCGATCGACCTCGTACGCCGCAAGGAGACCTACGCGCGCAAGCTCGCGGAGGCCGGGCGGGCCCTGGAGGACGTACCGGCGCCCGACACCGCCGACCCGGAGGGTATCGACGACGACCTGCTCCGGCTGATCTTCACGTCCTGCCACCCCGTCCTGTCCACCGAGGCCCGCACCGCCCTGACCCTGCGGCTGCTCGGCGGCCTGAGCACCGAGGAGATCGCCCGCGCCTTCCTGGCCACCGAGGCGGCCGTCGCCCAGCGCATCGTGCGCGCCAAGCGGACCCTGGGCCGGGCGGGCGTCCCCTTCGAGGTGCCCTACGGCCCCGAGCGCGCCGCCCGCCTCGGCTCCGTGCTCGACGTCATCTACCTGATCTTCAACGAGGGGTACGCGGCGACCACGGGGGACGACTGGCTGCGCCCCGCACTGTGCGAGGACGCCCTGCGCCTGGCCCGGCTGCTGGCCGGGCTGATGGACCGGGAACCCGAGGTCCACGGCCTGGCGGCGCTGCTCGAGCTCCAGGCCTCCCGGACCAGGGCCAGGACCGGTGCGGACGGCGCGCCCGTACTGCTCGCCGACCAGAACCGCTCCCGCTGGGACCAGCTGCTGATCCGGCGCGGATTCGCGGCCCTGGAGCGGGCGCACGCCGTGGGCGGCGCCCCGGGGCCGTACGCCCTGCAGGCCGCGATCGCCGCCTGTCACGCCCGCGCGCTGCGGTACGCGGACACGGACTGGACGACCATCGCTACCCTGTACGGCCATCTCGTGAAGGTCGCCCCGTCCCCGGTGGTGGAGCTGAACCGTGCGGTCGCCGTCTCCATGGCCGAGGGCCCGGCGGCCGGACTCGCCCTGGCCGACGCGCTCGCGCAGGACCCGGCGCTCGCCTCGTACCACCTGCTGCCCAGCGTGCGCGGCGATCTGCTGCTGCGGCTGGGGCGTACCGAGGAGGCGCGGGCCGCTTTCCTGCGAGCCGCCGGGCTGACCCGCAACGCCCGGGAGCGGGCGATGCTGCTGGCGCGGGCGGAGGGCGTGCCCCGATGAGTTTCCGCACCCGGCGCGGTCTACCTTGCGCAGCGTTCCCGAGCAGCTCGACGCGGCAAGGAGAAGACCATGCAGAAGATCAGGCCCTGTCTGTGGTTCGACGACCAGGCGGAGGACGCGGCGAACTTCTACGTCTCGGTCTTCGGCGGTGACTCCGCCGTCGTGTTGTTCGGGACGAACCAGCCGCGCCCCGTCACCGCGGTTCGGTGACGGGGCGCAGAGCGCAGGCCGACTCGGCTCAGGGCTGGTCGCCGGTGTAGCGGTAGATCTCGGCGTTGGCGTTGACGCCCCAGACGGTGCCGTCGGCCGCCGCGCTGATGTCGGTCAGCCCGCCGGGGACGCCGTGCCACGGAGTGGCGTCGTCGTTGGTGAACCGGTAGATCTGCCCCTGCGAGTTGACGCCCCAGACGTTGGAGCGCGATCCCGCCGAGATCTTCACCAGACCGCCCGCGATCTTCTTCCAGTGGCCGGTGGTGCCCTGGTCGCCGATGTAGCGGTAGATCTCGGCGTTGGCGTTGACACCCCAGACGGTGCCGTCGGCCGCCGCGCTGATGTCGGTCAGCCCGCCGGGGACGCCGTGCCACGGAGTGGCGTCGTCGTTGGTGAACCGGTAGACCTTCCCTTCCGAGTTCACGCCCCACACGTTCGACCGCGACCCGGCGGAGATCTTCACCAGACCGCCCGCGATCTTCTTCCAGTGGCCGGTGGTGCCCTGGTCGCCGATGTAGCGGTAGATCTCGGCGTTGGCGTTGACACCCCAGACGGTGCCGTCGGCCGCCGCGCTGATGTCGGTCAGCCCGCCGGGGACGTTGTGCCACGGAGTGGCGTCGTCGTTGGTGAACCGGTAGATCCTCGCCTCCGAGTTCACGCCCCACACGTTCGACCGCGACCCCGCCGAGATCCCCGTCAGACCGCCCGCGATCTTCTTCCAATGAGCCATGTCGACCTTGTTCCCCTCACTCGTGCTACGCCTTCAGACGCTCAGCCCGAGACTAGGTCCGTCAAATGGCCCAATACTGGGATTGTTCAAACAAAATAATCCGAAAATAGATGTTTGGTGCTGATCCTTCCGGAACCGACTGACGAAAGGGCCAGCCGAGCGCCGACACATTGGCCGGATGCGCGGTCCCACCTGCGGGGGATCGACGCAGCGGCACAAGACGTGCAGGGAAAGGCCGCACCCGCGACCCCGCTCCTGCGGAAGGCCGTCGGCGAAGGCACCCCCGGCGACATCCTCAAGCAACTCGACGACATCGGCCGAGCCGAAGCCGCCTTCACCGCGATGGTCAGCCGCGCACGCTGAACCCACACCCGGCAGCGGGCTGAACCGTCCGCCGGCCTGCGCCGCGGCAAAGCCCGTCTGCCTGTCGTCAAACGATCGTTTGACGACAGACGGCCGATACGTTCAGTGAACCCTTGCAATCCAGGGGTTCGCGGCGGCGCGAATCCAATCAGATCCGATGGTCATTGATGACGGGGTTTGACGACAGACGGGGTCCGATCCTCCGTACGGAAGGGGCCCCTCGGTGGCGAACCTGGTCTACAAGCGGGTCTCGACCGACGAGCAGTCGACCGCCCGGCAGAACCTCGTCCTGAACGAGGCCGGGATCGAGGACCCGGTCGTCTTCGAGGAGGACCCGGGCACCTCCAGCCGCCTCCACCCGCTCCAGCGGCCGAAATTCCGTGAGCTGCTGAACTACGCGCGGCCGGGCGACACAGTGCACATCTCCGAGATGTTCCGCCTCGTCCGCGGCACCGGCCACATCCTCGACGTGCTCGACGTCCTCCACTGTGACCAGGTCGCCCTGCGCATCCACGACGGCGCGTTCTCCGCGACGGACCTCACCGCCCGCCACCCGCGCACCGGCGAACTGCTGTCCACCGTGACGTTCATGGTGCAGACCCTCGCCGCCGCCGGCGAACTCCAGCGCGACCTCCAGCGAGAGCTGACGTACGACGGACTGCGGGCCGCCGAGGCCAACGGCAGCAAGGGCGGACGCCGCCCCGCCGTGGCGGCCGCGAAGACCGACGCCGTACGCACCGCGTACCTGGAAGGCCGCTCGATCGCCGCCCTCGCCCGCGACCACGGCGTCAGCCGCGGCGCCATCCGCACGGCCGTCGCCGACCTCCTGCCCAACCACACCGCCATCGAGGAGGACGCCCCCGCCCCGGAACTGCCGGTCACCCTCGACATGCCCGGCAAGGTCGCCGACTACCTCCGCACCACCGAGCTGGAGCCGGCTGAGCGCACCGCGCTCGACCAGGGGGCGACCGTACGGCGCGGCCAGGGCTACACCCTGCGCGTGACCGCCGTCCCCGCGGTGCACCACCCGCTCCTCGCCCGCTGCCAGCCGCTCGACGGCGCCCAGGGCGTCCCATCGGTACCGGCCCAGCGCAAGGCCCGCCGCGAGTACGAGAACCGGGTCAGCACGCTCACACCCTGATCATGATCGTTCTCAGCGCCAACCGCTGTACCGATGTTCCCCGAGGCCGACATCACCCACTACACCGAGACGTCACCGGGGAGGCGGGCAAGGTCATGACCGTCGACTTCCGGCTCGCCGGCCAGGAGTACATCGGCCTCAACGGAGGACCGATGTTCCACTTCAGCGAGGCCGTCTCGCTCTCCGTCGACTGCGGGACGCAGGAGGTGGTGGACCGGTTCTGGGACAGGCTCACGGAGGGCGGCGAGGAGAGCATGTGCGGGTGGCTCAAGGACAGGTACGGGCTGTCCTGGCAGATCGTTCCCCGCGCCCTGCCGGAGTTGCTGGCCGACCCCGACAAGGACAGGGCGGAGCGGGTGATGAAGGCGATGCTCGGCATGCGCAAGCTGGACATCCGGACACTGCGGGACGCCTGAGCCCCCTCCGGCCGGACACGCCGCACATCGTGCGCGGCCGGGGAAACGGGCGCACCCTGGAAGCAGGGACTTCGGGAGGTGACCCGCCATGATGGAGACCACTGTCGGGTGGCATATCGAGCTGGAATTCGAAGAGGACACCCACCGCACCCGCGCCGCCGCTCTCGTACGTCTCAGCGACGGTACCGAGGTGCGGGCGCACGGCTACGCCAGCCGCCACCCCTCCGATGCGGAGCAGCCGAGAGTCGGCGAGGAGATCGCGGGTGCCCGTGCGCTCAACGAACTGGCGATGAAGCTGCTCACCAAGGCACACGACGAGATCGACGAGGCGTCCGGCAGGAAGTCGTACCCGCTGACCTGATCCCCTCACCGGCTCCGGGCCGGTTCAGGACTCGTCGACCTTCAGGGCGTTGCGCCACACCGTGACGTCCAGCGTCATGTAGTTGCTGGCCGCCGTTTCCGAGGGGAGGGCGCGGACGACGACGAGTCCGAGGTGGCCGGTGTCGGTGCGGACACAGATCTGGGTGCCCCTCACGAGCCGGTCCACGTCGAGGTCGGTGGAGTAACGGGTCTCCGACCGGCAGGTGTCGAGGCTGCCCTGCTGGCCGGGGTTCAGCAGGATCATGGAATCGCTGGTGCGGACCACGCTGCTGATGGAGCTGTAGGCGAAGTCGCCCTCGGACCCGTCGAGCGGACTGTCCGTGGCATCGGCGAAGTTGAGGTGGTAGCCGCCGGTGAGGTCGATGCCCTTGTAGACGACCGGCTCGGGGTCGGGCAGCGGCGCGGAGTCGTCCCCGCCGTCGTCCGACGGTTCCCCGGATCCCTCGGACGGGGCGTCCGACGAGGTGTTCGCGGCGGGCACCTTCTCCTTGCCGTCCGCCTGGGCCTGCTTCCCCTTGTCCTCGCTGCCGTCGCCGTCGAGCAGTTCGTAGGCGGCGAGGCCACCGCCGAGGCCGATGAGCAGCGCGGCGGCCAGCCCGATCGCGACGAACTTTCCGGTGCGCTTCTTGGGACGGGCGGGTCCGGCGGGCGGTACCTGCGCCGTCGGATACGCGTGGGGCCCGGTCGGGTAGCCGTACCCGCCGGGCTGCTGCGCATGCTGCTGGGGCTGCTGGGTGGGAACGGGGTAGCCGTAGCCCGGTACCGGCTGCTGCTGGTGCCCTGCGGACGGCGGAGGTGTCGGGTACCCGTACGCGCCGGGCGCCGGGGCCGCCGTGACGGTCGGGGGCTGCGGGGTCACCTGGGCGGCCGGGGCGGTCGGCGGGTGCGTCGCGGGGGCCGTTGCCGGGGCGGTCGGTGCCACGGTCGGGGGCGGCGGGGTCCGGTCCGGGGCGGGTGCCGCGGTCCGGCCGCTGATGTCGGCGGCGACCGCGCGCGGCAGCCAGTCCTCCGGACGGCGCAGCTGCGTCTCACTGTTGGCGGTGCGGCACAGCTCGATCACCTCGGTGACCGAGGGCCTGTCCTCCGGTGCCTTGGCCAGACACCGGGTGACGAGCTCCTTCAACTGCTCGGGGACCGCGGTCAGATCCGGCTCCTCGTGCACGATCCGGTACAGCACGCCGTGCGAGGCGCCCTCGCCGAAGGCGGGGGAGCCCGTTGCCGCATAGGCCGCGACGAGCCCGAGCGCGAAGAGGTCGGTCGCCGCGGTCACCTGCCGTCCCGAGGCCTGCTCGGGCGACATGAAGGCGGGGGTCCCGATCGTGACACCGCTGCCGGTCAGCGAGGTGGCGTCGGCGGCGCGGGCGATGCCGAAGTCGATGACGCGCGGCCCGTCGGCGGCGAGGAGCACGTTGGACGGCTTCAGGTCCCGGTGGACGATGCCCGCGCCGTGGATGACGTGGAGCGCCTCGGCGATCCCGGCGACCAGCAGGAGCACGGCGGGCACGGGCAGCGGCCCGTGCTCGCCGACGGCCGCCGCGAGGGACGGGCCGGGCACGTACGCGGTGGCCAGCCAGGGCCGGCCGCCGTCGGTGTCACTGTCGATGACCGGCGCGGTGTACAGGCCCTGCACGCGCTGGGCGGCCTGCACCTCCTGCTGGAACCGCCGGCGGAACTCCGCGTCCTCGCTGAAGTCCGGCCGGATCACCTTGATCGCGACGGGCCGTCCGCCCGGCGTGTACGAGAGGTAGACCTTGCCCATCCCGCCGGAACCGAGCTTCGCGGTGAGCCGGTAGCCGGCCACCGTCCGCGGATCGCTCTCCTCCAGCGGCTGGAAGACCCCGTCGCTTTCCTGGTGTTGATGACTCATCGTGCTGCTGCCCCCGGCCGGCCTGGTTGGACTCGAAACGAGCCGTACTGTATCCGGAACCTGGGACGGCCGGGCGGGTCCGGCCGGTTGCGCGTCGGCCGTCGCGATTCCGTTTCCCACTGCGGGAGTCGGAGCGGGTCACGGGTCCGTTCACCCTCTGGGTAGTGTCTTGTCCATGCCACCCCGTTCCCCGCTGCCGCCTCCACCGCCGCCCGTGGAGATGCGTTCCTGGCCCGACCGGGACGCCCTGCTGCGGGACAGGGCGCTGGTCCTCGGCGAGCTCGTCAGGATGCACATCGGGCCGGGCCGGCTGGGAATGCTGTGGCTGTGGGCGGGACTTGCCGCGCTCGGCTGGTCGTTCGTCGGCACAGCGATGCTCACCTTCGAGGAGTCCTCCGACGTCATCAGCACGTTCATGGGCCTCGTCTGCGTCATCGTCGGTGGCGGCCTGCTGGTTCCCCCGGCCGTCTTCGTCGCTCTCGGTGTGCGCAGGGACCGTCGGGTGCGCCGGCTGCTGGCGCAATGGGGCGGGCTCGACCGGGACCCGGTGGGCGACGTACCGCTGCGCCGGCCCGTGGCCGGACTGCTCTGGATGCTGACGTCGTACCTGCTGTGTGCGGTGGGCCTGTACACCTGCGTGATCGTCCCGGCCACGGCCAGGGCCGGCCAGGAGACGTACGGCATGGTGGCGTTCCTGATGGGGCTCGGGCTCGTCGCCTGGCTGACCGGACTGATCGGCGTCGTCAAGGCGTTCGCCCACCGCCGTTGGGTGGTGGGGGTGCTGATGGGGGCGCCGGCCGAGCCGCCGGTCCGGGTGGACGGCGGCGCCCGCCACTGATCAGGGCTGCTTCACGGGGTGCCCGATCAGCATCGTCGGGGCGCCGGCCACCCGGGTGAGGAACACGGTGGCCGCATGCGGCCCCTGGAGCTTCATCTTCCGCCGCAGTTCCTCGGGTTCGACCGCCGATCCGCGCTTCTTGACGGTCAGGACGCCGACCTTCCGCTCCCGCAGCAGGGCTTTCAGCTTCTTCATGTTGAAGGGCAGCTCATCGGTGATCTCGTACGCGGCCGTGCAGTCGGAGTCGTACGGCTGATCGCTCGTGACGTACGCGATCGTCTCGTCGACCAGCCTGCCACCGCACCGTTCCACGATGTCGGCGACCAGATGGGCGCGGATGACGGCGCCGTCGGGCTCGTACAGAAAGCGTCCGACGGGGCCGACGGGCGGTGCGGGGAGCGGGGCTGCGGCCACCAGGGTGGCGCGGGAGGGCAGCAGGGTGGCCCGGAAGGCACCCGGGGTGAAGCCCTCGCCGAACCACAGCACGGCCTCCTTCACATCACCGCCGTCCGAGATCCACTCGGCTTCCGCCTGCGGTCCGATCGCCTCGTGCGGGACACCGGGGGCGATCTTCAGCGCCGCGCGGGGGGCCTTCAGCGCGGCCGCGGTCGCCCAGGAGAGCGGCGGCGAGTACGCCTCGGGGTCGAAGATCCTGCCGCGCCCGCCACGCCTGGCCGGGTCGACGAAGACCGCGTCGTACGGGGAGGTGTCGATCTCCGTGACGTCGGTGCACCGCACCTCGATGAGGCCGTCGAGGCCGAGCGCCTCGGCATTGGCGCGGGCGACCTCGGCGGTCAGCGGGTCGCGGTCCACGGCCAGGACCGAGATCCCCGCCCGTGCGAGGGCGATCGCGTCCCCGCCGATCCCGCAGCACAGGTCGGCCACGCTCCGCACGCCGCCGAGGCCGGCGAACCGTGCGGCGCGGTAGGTGGCGACCGAGGTCCGGGTCGCCTGTTCCACTCCGTTCGGGGTGAAGAACATCCGGTACGCGTCCTCGGCACCGAACTTCGCCGCAGCCCGCTGCCGCAGCCGCGCCTGGCCCAGCGCGGCCGACACCAGGCCGGCCGGGTGGGAGCGGCGCAGCCGGGTGGCCGTGGCCAGCTCCCGGGCGGGGTCGTAGTCGCGCAGTTCGTCCAGGAGCGCCGTGCCCTCGGGGCTGCGCAGAGCGGCGAAGGCCACGAGCGGATCTGCGGGACCGGCGGACTCTGCGGGACCGGCGGGGCCTGCGGGATCGGCGGGATCGTCGGGGGAGTGGGCGGCGTTCACGAGTCCATTGTGAGCCAGCCGGGGGACGCGGCGGTTCCGGTGGAGGTGTCGCGGGAGGAGGCCGGTGACCGGCTGGCAGGATGCGGCGCCATGCAGCTAGTACGACAAAACGAAAAGCAGACTACAAAGCACCATAGAACGGTCTGTGCCGTTCTGATCGCCCTGCTGGCCGCAGCCGTCGCCTCCGGGTGTGCGGCGGAGTCCGGCGGCGGGGGCGCGCGGGGGAAACCGGCCGCGGGGCAGCCGGGCGCGGGCGCCCAGGCGGGGCCGGCCCCCGCGGTCGACACCTATGCCGAGCGGCTGAAGCGGGAGCGGGCCGCCCGCGCGGCCGCCGCGAAGAAGTGGGGGCTGGCCAAGGTCCCCCTGGCCGCCCCGGCGCCGCCCGCCGTGAAGCCACGCATCACCACCCGAAAGGGTTTCGAGGTCGAGGGCGGGGAAGGACTGCCGCCGGTCTTCACCACCGTTCCGACCAAGGAGCGGATCGTCTTCCTGACGATGGACGACGGTGCGGAGAAGGACCCCGAACTGCTGCGCATGATGACGGAGCTGAAGATCCCGTACAGCGCCTTCCTCAGCGACTACCTGGCGAGCGACAACTACGGCTACTTCAAGGAGATGCAGGCCCGCGGCGTCACCCTCAGCAACCACACGCTGAACCACCGCTATCTGCCGGGGCTCTCGAAGGCCGATCAGCGGCGGGAGATCTGCGGCGAACAGGACAAGATCGAGAAGTACTTCGGGAAGCGGCCCACCCTCTTCCGGCCGCCGTACGGCAACTACAACCGCGACACCCTGCGCATCGCGAAGTCCTGCGGAGTCGAGGCCGTGCCCCTGTGGAACGCGGAGGCCTTCCCCGACCACATGGAATGGCGGGAGTGGGACCGGGACCTGCACCCCGGCGACATCATCCTCACCCACTTCCGCGGGCGCGCGGACTGGAAGGGATCCATGGCGGACATGGTCCGCCAGGTCATGAAGACGATCACTGACAAGGGGTACGCCGTGGCCAGGCTGGAGGACTACGTCTGAGAGGTTCCGGTCCCGCGCGTGCCCCTGGAGCGGTGCGTGGGCGTCGCCGCCGCTCTCCGCGTAAGCCGTCCTGGAGGTGCGGAACGCCGCGGCACGCCCCCGCGTTGTCCGTACGGCGACGGTGCGGAATCCCGTTCGGCACCGGGCCCCGTGCGGCCCGGAGGTCCGGTCACCCCGCCACGCGCGGGTGGTGAATTGGCACTCCGCTTGACCGAGTGCTAATCGCGGTCATAGTCTCAGGTCTGGCACTCCCCACTGGAGAGTGCCAGCACCACTGCGCGACAGGGCAGGTCCGGCACCCGCGACGACGGATCGACCTGGTCGCCACCCACAGACTGTTAAACCCCGTGAGATCTCCGAAGGGGGAGACCGGATCGTGTCGACCACCAGCTCCAAGGTTGCGATCAAGCCGCTCGAGGACCGCATTGTGGTCCAGCCGCTCGACGCCGAGCAGACCACGGCTTCTGGCCTGGTCATTCCGGACACCGCCAAGGAGAAGCCCCAGGAGGGCGTCGTCCTGGCCGT
Source organism: Streptomyces sp. NBC_00887 (assembly GCF_045207585.1). Lineage (NCBI taxonomy): Bacteria > Bacillati > Actinomycetota > Actinomycetes > Kitasatosporales > Streptomycetaceae > Streptomyces > Streptomyces sp. NBC_00887. Next base: position 5,123,313 of record NZ_CP108788.1, on the reverse strand, counting down.
GGGCCCGGGCCGCTTCGAGAACGGCGAGCGCCTTCCGCTCGACGTCAAGACCGGCGATGTCGTTCTGTACAGCAAGTACGGCGGCACCGAGGTGAAGTACAACGGCGAGGAGTACCTCGTCCTCTCGGCTCGCGACGTGCTCGCGATCATCGAGAAGTAATTCACCCACGTTTGCTTGTGTTCTGCGCCCCTGGCCCCCTGCGAAATACCTAGCCGGGCGGCGAGGGGCGCAGTTCGTTCGAGAGGGAAGTACAGCCCATGGCGAAGATTCTGAAGTTCGACGAGGACGCCCGTCGCGCCCTTGAGCGCGGCGTCAACAAGCTTGCCGACACGGTCAAGGTGACGATCGGCCCCAAGGGCCGCAACGTCGTCATCGACAAGAAGTTCGGCGCTCCCACCATCACCAACGACGGTGTCACCATCGCACGCGAGGTCGAGCTCGACGACCCGTACGAGAACCTCGGTGCCCAGCTGGTGAAGGAGGTGGCGACCAAGACCAACGACGTGGCCGGTGACGGCACCACCACCGCCACCGTGCTGGCCCAGGCACTCGTCCGCGAGGGTCTGCGCAACGTCGCCGCGGGCGCGTCCCCGGCAGCCCTGAAGAAGGGCATCGACGCCGCGGTCAAGGCCGTGTCCGAGGAGCTCCTCGCGACCGCCCGTCCGATCGACGACAAGTCCGACATCGCCGCCGTCGCCGCGCTCTCCGCGCAGGACGCACAGGTCGGCGAGCTCATCGCGGACGCGATGGACAAGGTCGGCAAGGACGGTGTCATCACCGTCGAGGAGTCCAACACCTTCGGTCTGGACCTCGAGTTCACCGAGGGCATGGCCTTCGACAAGGGCTACCTGTCCCCGTACATGGTGACCGACCAGGAGCGTATGGAGGCCGTCCTCGACGACCCGTACATCCTGATCCACCAGGGCAAGATCGGCTCCATCCAGGACCTGCTCCCGCTGCTGGAGAAGGTCATCCAGTCGGGTGGTTCCAAGCCGCTGCTGATCATCGCCGAGGACGTCGAGGGCGAGGCGCTCTCCACCCTCGTCGTCAACAAGATCCGTGGCACCTTCAACGCCGTCGCGGTGAAGGCCCCGGGCTTCGGTGACCGCCGCAAGGCCATGCTCGGCGACATCGCCACCCTCACGGGTGCGACCGTCATCGCCGAGGAGGTCGGCCTCAAGCTCGACCAGGCCGGTCTGGACGTGCTGGGTACCGCCCGCCGCGTCACCGTCTCCAAGGACGACACGACCATCGTCGACGGCGGCGGCGAGTCCGCCGACGTCAAGGGCCGCGTCAACCAGATCAAGGCCGAGATCGAGTCCACGGACTCCGACTGGGACCGCGAGAAGCTCCAGGAGCGCCTCGCGAAGCTGGCCGGCGGCGTGTGCGTGATCCGTGTCGGTGCTGCCACCGAGGTGGAGCTCAAGGAGAAGAAGCACCGTCTGGAGGACGCCATCTCCGCGACCCGCGCCGCGGTCGAGGAGGGCATCGTCTCCGGTGGTGGCTCCGCTCTGGTCCACGCCGTCAAGGTCCTCGAGGGCAACCTCGGCAAGACCGGCGACGAGGCCACGGGTGTCGCGGTCGTGCGCCGCGCCGCCGTCGAGCCGCTGCGCTGGATCGCGGAGAACGCGGGCCTCGAGGGCTACGTCATCACCGCGAAGGTCGCCGAGCTCGACAAGGGCCAGGGCTTCAACGCCGCGACCGGCGAGTACGGCGACCTGGTGAAGGCCGGCGTCATCGACCCGGTCAAGGTCACCCGCTCCGCCCTGGAGAACGCCGCGTCCATCGCGTCGCTGCTGCTCACGACCGAGACCCTGGTCGTCGAGAAGCCGGCCGAGGACGAGTCCGACGCCGGTCACGGGCACGGACACTCCCACTAGTACGACCCGGTACACCACCGAGGCCCGGTACCCCCGTCGCGGGGGCACCGGGCCTCGGTCTTTTCGCGCTCGCCCGGCCGGGGGCACCGCCCGGCCCGCCCGCTACTCGGATCCGTACTTGGGGCCGTACGTGCGACCCGCGCGGGACGTCACCCCGCCCAGCAGACCCCGCGGTGCCACCTTCACCAGGCCCATCAGCGCCTTGTACCGTGGGTCGGGAATCGACACCGACTTGCCCCGGGCCAGATCGGCCAGGGCCGTCGAGACCAGCTTGTCCGCGTCGAGCCACATCCAGTCCGGGATGTTGCCCGTCCCCATGCCGGCCCGCTCGTGGAACTCCGTCCGTACGAAGCCGGGACACAGGGCCATCAGGCGTACCCCCGACCCCGCGAGGTCCTTGGCCGCGCCCTGGGTGAACTGCACGACCCATGCCTTCGACGCCCCGTACGTACCCCGGGGCAGGAAGGCGGCCACGGAGGCCACGTTGACCACCCCGCCGCGTCCGCGCTCCTGCATCCCGGCTGCCGCTGCCGAGGTCAGCCGCAGCACGGCCTCGCAGTGCACCTTCAGCATGGTCAGCTCGGCCGCCATGGGAACGTCCAGATAGCGGCCCTTGTTGCCGAACCCGGCGTTGTTGACCAGCAGGTCCACGGAGTTCTGGCGGTCCCCCAGGCGCGCCTCGACCGCCTCGATCCCCGAGTCGGTGGACAGGTCGGCCCTCAGGACCTCCGCCTCGATGCCGTGCCGGTCGTGCAGCTCCGTGGCCTGGACCCGCAGCCGTTCGGTGTCACGCGCCACCAGCACCAGATTGTGCCCGTCACCCGCGAGCCGCCGTGCGAAGGCGGCCCCGATCCCCGCCGTCGCGCCCGTAATCAGTGCAGTCGTCATACGCGGCACGTTAGTGCCCGGTGACCACGGGCCGTTCATCCGCCCGGGGGATGGTCACGACCCGTGCTTCGCCACGTACTCCCGCGCCTGGCGCAGCGCCTCCGGGTGCAGTGCGTCCCCGGCGGCCAACAGCTGCGGCAGCAGCCCCCGTTCGGTCGTGACCGCCCGGAACTCCAGTGCTGCGGTGACCTCGTGGTCCGGGCGGTGCACGATCGCGACGGGGTCCCCGGCACGTATCGTCCCCGGTTCGATCACGCGCAGATACGCGCCGGTGGCCGCCGCGCGCGTGAACCGGGCGATCCAGCCCTTCTCGCCCAAGTGACCCGCGAACGTACGGCACGGAATGCGGCCCGAGGTCACCTCCAGGAGGAGCTCGCCGCCGACCCGCCAGCGCTCCCCGATCCTGGCGGTGCTCACCGGCAGGCCGAGGGTCGTCAGGTTCTCGCCGAACGTGCCGTTGGGCAGGGTGCGGCCCAGCTCCTTCTCCCAGGTGTCCAGCTCCTCGCGGGCGAAGGCGTACACCGCCTGGTCGGAGCCGCCGTGGAACCGCAGGTCGCAGACACTGTCACCGGCCAGACCACTGCCGCCCGTGCCCCTGGGGCCCGGGTCGCAGACCCGTACGGGGCCGCCGGTCGGGCGCTTGTCGATTCCCGTGAGCCCGTCGGGGCCCTGGGTGTGCTCGGACGCCTCGGGGCGTCCCAGATTCACAGTCAGCAGCTTCATGCGAACACGCTAACCACTCGACCCTCAAAGATGTTCATGATAAATCGGCTGATCCCTCAAGACTCGCTTATGGTTGAGGGGTGATCGAAGCCCGTCATCTCCGTGTCCTGCGCGCCGTGGCCACCACCGGTTCGTTCTCCGCCGCCGCGCGCGACCTGGGCTGCACCCAGCCCGCCGTCAGCCAGCAGATGAAGGCCCTGGAGTCCTCGGCGGGTACCCCGCTGCTGATCCGCACCGGGCGCGAGATGAGGCTCACCCAGGCCGGTGAGGCCTTGGTGCGCCACGCGTCCGGCATCCTCGCGGGCCTGACCGCGGCGGAGGAGGAGGTGGCCGCGATCGCAGGCCTGCGGGCCGGCCGGGTACGGCTCGTCTCGTTCCCGAGCGGGAGCTCCACCCTCGTGCCGGGCGCCCTGGCGGCCCTGCGTGCCGCGCACCCCGGCACCCGCGTCTCGCTCGTCGAGGCCGAGCCGCCGAGGTCGGTGGAGATGCTCCGCGACGGGGACTGCGACATCGCTCTGGCGTTCCGCTACGGGGCGCCCGGCGGCGAGTGGGACGACCTGGTGGTGCGCCCGCTGCTCGCGGACCGGCTGATCGGCCTGGTGCCCGAGGGTCACCGGCTGGCGGGGGCGGACTCCGTGGGCATCGGCGAGCTGGCCGACGAGCCGTGGATCGCGGGCTGCCCGCGCTGCCGGCGTCAGCTGGTGGAGGTCTGCGAGGCGTCCGGATTCACCCCCCGGATCGATTTCGCGACGGACGACTACCCGGCGGTGATCGGCCTGGTCGGGGCGGGGCTCGGCGTTGCCGTCCTGCCGGAGCTGGCGATCGAGTCGGTACGCCCCAAGGGGGCCCGCACCGTCACGGTGGAGCCCGCCGTGGAGCGGGAGATCGTCGCGCTGACCCTGCCTGACCTGGCCCGGGTCCCGGCGGTGGCGGCCACCCTGGATCAGCTGTCCCTGGCGGCCGCGCGCTGAGCGGGCCGACGCCCGCCGCACCCGGTGCGCCGCGTCCGGGCGGAGGGTGCGCCAGAGGTGAAGAAACGTTTCTGCGTCGACCGGTACGTCGTGGGTGTCAGGTGTGTCCGGGGCCCTGGGTGGCGGCCGAGTGGGCCGAGATCAGACGGTTGCGGGCGCGGCCCATGAGCTCCTCGCGCTCGTCCTCGGTCAGGCCGCCCCATACGCCGTAGGGCTCCCGTACCGCCAGGGCGTGTGCCGCGCACTCGGCGCGTACCGGGCAGCGCATGCAGACCTCCTTCGCCGAGGTCTCGCGAGCGCTCCGTGCCGCCCCGCGTTCTCCTTCCGGGTGGAAGAACAGAGAGCTGTCGACCCCACGGCAGGCGGCCAGCAACTGCCAGTCCCACAGATCTGCGTTGGGTCCGGGAAGGCGGGAGAAATCTGCCATTGCGTGTCCCCTCGAAACCTTGCTGAGTCGGAAACGGCATCCTCGACCGTCATTGACCGTCGGTGACCGGAGTCCCGACCGTACATCTACGGTGTTAGTAGATGTAAATATGACTGATTGCGAATCTAGCCACAGACAGCAGCAAAAGGGAAGAAAACCCGCTAAATGGGGCATGCTCAAGGGTGAGGGGCCGGTTGACGGGTGAATGATCCCGCGCAGTTCTCCTCCGTGTGCGGCCCCTCACTTAGAGTGCCGATCCGGTTGCTTCGACCCGTAACTCTTTCGAGTGACCATCGTTGAGAAGGCGGAGGCGGTTGACGGACAACGAGCTCGGGCAGATGTCCGAGGGGGTCAACCGCACAGGTGACGACTTGTATCAGCCTGGAGGCTCAAGGTGACGCGCATCAGCTGCGGAGGACGGTCATGACATCCGTCCTCGTCTGCGACGACTCCCCGCTTGCCCGAGAAGCGCTCCGCCGCGCGGTTGCGACCGTGCCCGGCGTCGAGCGCGTGACGACGGCGGCCAACGGCGAGGAAGTCCTCCGCCGCTGGGGAGCCGACCGTTCGGATTTGATTCTGATGGACGTACGCATGCCCGGTCTGGGGGGTGTGGAGACGGTCCGGCGGCTGCTCTCGGCGGACCCCGGGGCCAGGATCATCATGCTGACCGTCGCCGAGGACCTGGACGGGGTGGCTCTCGCGGTCGCCGCCGGGGCCCGCGGCTATCTGCACAAGGACGCCTCGCGCGCCGAACTGCGGGCGACCGTGACCCAGGCACTCGCCGATCCGACGTGGCGGCTCGCCCCGCGCCGGCTGCGGTCCGCCGAGATGGGTGCGGCACCCACGCTCACCGCGCGCGAGATCCAGGTGCTCGAAGGCATGAGCCACGGCCGCTCCAACGCGGAGATCGGGCGTGAGCTGTTCCTCTCGGAGGACACCGTGAAGACCCACGCCAGGCGGCTGTTCAAGAAGCTCGGCGCCTCGGACCGTGCCCACGCCGTGGCGCTCGGCTTCCGCTGGGGTCTGGTCCGCTGATGCCGCGGTGCGGCCGGTAGCCGTGACGATCCCGTCCGCCCATCCGCGGACGGGACGACGGTGGCGGCGGACCTGCGGCCGGGCCCTCCCCACCAGCGGTGCGTGACGCTTCCCGGCCGATGACGCATCCTTGAGATGTGGAGTTCCTCGGGAACGATTCGGTCGAGCGGAAGGGGAGGGCGCAGGACATGACATCCGGCGCACCCGCTCATAACGCTTCGGTGCACAACTCAGGACGCGATGCCGCGGATCGGACGGCGTCAGGGCACCATGGTCCGATGCGTGACGACGAGACGACGGCGATCGGTGCTCTGGTGCACCGTGCCGTCGACGGCGACGCACAGGCCACTCACGATCTGCTGGCTCATGTCCACCCCCTTGCCCTGCGGTACTGCAGGTCCCGGCTGAACCGGCTTCCCGGTGATGCTCGCCACTTCGTGGAGGACCTGGCGCAGGAGGTGTGTGTCGCGGTGCTGATGGCGCTGCCGCGGTACAAGGACACCGGCAGACCCTTCGAGGCCTTCGTTTTCGCCATCGCGGGCCACAAGGTCGCCGACCTCCAGCGTGCCGCGATGCGGCACCCCGGATCGACGGCCGTGCCCTCCGACGAGATGCCGGAGCGGCCCGACGATTCGCTCGGCCCGGAGGAGCGTGCGCTGCTCAGCAGCGATGCCGCATGGGCCAAGAAGCTTCTCGCCAACCTCCCGGAGAACCAGCGCGAGCTGCTGGTTCTGCGGGTCGCGGTCGGACTGACCGCGGAGGAGACCGGACAGATGCTCGGGATGTCCCCGGGTGCGGTGCGGGTCGCCCAGCACCGCGCGCTGAGCAGGCTGAGGGCTCTCGCGGGGCAGTAGTCGGGGCGGGGCGGGGCGGCACGTGCCGTTCTGTACGAAGCCACGAAACCGCCAGGTGATCTTGATCGTGGAATGAGACACCCCGCGAGCCCGTTAGCATGGACATCCGCACCGATCAAGGCCATTTGGGGAAGGTGTCATGACTGCAAACGTCGACGGAGTGCCCGAGAAATTCGCGACGCTCGGGCTGACATACGACGACGTGCTGCTGCTGCCCGGCGCGTCCGACATGGCGCCCGATCAGATCGATACCTCCTCGCACATCTCGAAGAACGTGCGGGTGAACATCCCGCTGCTCTCCGCGGCGATGGACAAGGTCACCGAGGCGCGCATGGCGATCGCCATGGCCCGGCAGGGCGGCGCGGGTGTTCTGCACCGCAATCTCTCCATCGCCGACCAAGCCAACCAGGTCGACCTGGTCAAGCGCTCCGAGTCCGGCATGGTCACCGACCCGATCACGGTGCACCCTGACGCGACGCTGCGCGAAGCGGACCAGCTCTGCGCCAAGTTCCGCATCAGCGGTGTCCCGGTCACCGACGCGTCGGGCAAGCTGCTCGGCATCGTCACCAACCGCGACATGGCCTTCGAGTCCGACCGCGGGCGCCAGGTGCGCGAGGTCATGACGCCGATGCCGCTGGTCACGGGCAAGGTGGGCATCTCCGGCGTGGACGCCATGGAGCTGCTCCGCCGCCACAAGATCGAGAAGCTTCCGCTGGTCGACGACGCCGGGATCCTCAAGGGCCTCATCACCGTCAAGGACTTCGTCAAGGCCGAGAAGTACCCGAACGCCGCGAAGGACAAGGAGGGCCGGCTGCTCGTCGGCGCCGCCGTCGGTGTCGCGGGCGACGCCTTCGAGCGGGCGCAGGCGCTCGCCGAGGCCGGTGTCGACTTCATCGTCGTGGACACCGCGCACGGTCACTCCCGGCTCGTCGGCGACATGGTCGCCAAGATCAAGTCGAACGCGTCCGGGGTCGACGTCATCGGCGGCAACATCGCCACCCGCGACGGCGCCCAGGCGCTGATCGACGCGGGAGTCGACGGCATCAAGGTCGGCGTCGGACCCGGCTCCATCTGCACCACGCGTGTGGTCGCCGGCATCGGCGTCCCGCAGGTCACCGCGATCTACGAGGCCTCGCTCGCCGCCAAGGCGGCCGGCGTCCCGGTCATCGGCGACGGCGGCCTGCAGTACTCCGGCGACATCGCCAAGGCCCTGGTGGCCGGCGCGGACACCGTGATGCTCGGCTCGCTGCTCGCGGGCTGCGAGGAGTCCCCGGGCGAGCTGCTGTTCATCAACGGCAAGCAGTTCAAGTCGTACCGCGGCATGGGTTCGCTCGCCGCGATGCAGACCCGGGGCGACCAGCGCTCGTACTCCAAGGACCGCTACTTCCAGGAGGGCGTCGCCTCCGACGAGAAGCTGGTCCCCGAGGGCATCGAGGGCCAGGTCCCGTACCGCGGCCCGCTGTCCGCGGTCGTCCACCAGCTCACCGGCGGTCTGCGCCAGTCGATGTTCTACGTCGGCGGCCGGACGGTCCCGGAGCTCCAGGCGAACGGGCGCTTCGTACGGATCACCTCGGCGGGTCTCAAGGAGAGCCACCCGCACGACATCCAGATGACGGTCGAAGCACCGAACTACAGCAGGAAGTAACGCATCAGCGCAGGTGAGGGGCGGTCCGGGGTTCCCGGGACCGCCCCTCATGTGTGTGTCGGGGATACTGGTCAGCGCAGACGTAGAGGAAAGGCCACATCATCGTGACTGAGATCGAGATCGGGCGCGGCAAGCGCGGTCGGCGGGCTTACGCGTTCGACGACATCGCTGTCGTGCCGAGCCGTCGTACCCGTGACCCGAAGGAGGTCTCGATCGCCTGGCAGATCGACGCCTACCGTTTCGAGCTGCCCTTCCTGGCCGCTCCCATGGACTCGGTGGTCTCCCCGCAGACCGCCATCCGCATCGGTGAGCTGGGCGGCCTGGGCGTCCTCAACCTCGAGGGGCTGTGGACCCGGCACGCCGACCCGCAGCCGCTCCTCGACGAGATCGCCGAGATGCCCGTCGAGACCGCCACCCCGCGGCTCCAGGAGATCTACTCCGCCCCCATCCAGGAGGAGCTGATCGGGCAGCGCATCAAGGAGGTGCGCGACTCAGGTGTCGTCACCGCCGCGGCGCTCTCGCCGCAGCGCACCGCGCAGTTCTCCAAGGCCGTGGTCGACGCGGGCGTGGACATCTTCGTCATCCGCGGCACGACGGTCTCGGCCGAGCACGTCTCCGGCGCCGCCGAGCCGCTCAACCTGAAGCAGTTCATCTACGAGCTGGACGTCCCGGTGATCGTCGGCGGCTGCGCCACGTACACCGCGGCCCTGCACCTGATGCGCACCGGCGCGGCCGGTGTCCTCGTCGGCTTCGGCGGCGGCGCCGCGCACACCACGCGCAACGTCTTCGGTATCCAGGTCCCCATGGCGACCGCGGTCGCCGACGTGGCCGGGGCCCGCCGCGACTACATGGACGAGTCCGGCGGCCGGTACGTGCACGTGATCGCGGACGGCGGTGTCGGCTGGTCCGGCGACCTGCCCAAGGCGATCGCCTGCGGCGCGGACGCCGTGATGATGGGCTCCCCGCTGGCCCGTGCGACGGACGCGCCCGGCCGCGGCCGGCACTGGGGCATGGAAGCCGTCCACGAGGACGTGCCGCGCGGCAAGCTGGTCGACCTGGGCTCCGTCGGCACGACGGAGGAGGTCCTGACCGGCCCTTCGCACAACCCCGACGGCTCGATGAACATCTTCGGCGCGCTGCGCCGGGCGATGGCCACCACGGGCTACAGCGACCTCAAGGAGTTCCAGCGCGTCGAGGTGACGGTCGCGGACTCGCAGCACCGCCGCTGACGCCCCTTCGGGTACACATGCGGGAGGGCCCGGACCACCTCGGTGGTCCGGGCCCTCCCGCATGCCGTGCCGCTGGTCAGCCGGCCTTCCTGGCGCCACCGAAGGCGGCGACCGGACCCAGGGCGAGGAAGAGGTACGTCATGAAGTCGGCCTCCTCCTTCCAGATGTCCAGCACATCGCTGAAGTGCTCGAAGAAGACCTCGGAGAAGCCCACGCCGAGAGCGTCCGCCAGGACCACGGACATCCCGATGAGCTGGCCGAGGAAGACGCCGCCGAGGGAGAAGACGGCACTGGAGACGAGGACGCCGGGGTTGGACCCGCCGACCTTGCTCGCCGCGAAGCCGACGATGAATCCGACACCGACGGCCGCGTAACCGACCTCGCGCTCGATGGCACCGGCGATCACGCCGTACAGGATCGCCGCGACGATCGCGGTGCCGAGGGCGGCCAGCACGCCGAGGCCGACGTTGTTGCGGAGCGGCGCGACGGGAGCGAACGGGGCGCCGCCGCCGAACTGGCCGGGCTGCTGGCCCGCGTACGGGTTGCCGGTCGGGGTGCCGGGCTGCTGGCCCGCGTACGGGTTGCCGGTCGGGGTGCCGGGCTGCTGGCCCGCGTACGGGTTGCCGTCGGCAGGCTGGTGCTGCGGCGGGTTCGGCGGCTGCACGGGCTGGCTCATGATGGTTGTTCCCCCTGGGACGGATGCGCACGACTGTGCGAGATGTGACGCCGCAGGCTAGCAGTCCGTACCGACATGGCCCACCGGAATCCTTGCGGGGACTGGCCGGTGGGCCAGTTCCTAGAGCCGGTGAGCGGCTCCGGCCGGGGTGGCTCCCCGGGTGTCCAGGAGGAGTTGGGCCTTCACGGCGAGTCCCTGGAGGTCGTACGTGCGGTGGTGCTGGAGCAGGACGGTCAGGTCCGCGCCGGCTGCCGCCTCGTACAGCGAGTCGGCACGCGGAACCGGCAGTTCGCGCACGCGCCAGTCCAGGACGTGCGGGTCGTGGTAGCCGATCTGGGCACCCATGTCCATCAACCGTGTCGCGATCTCCCGGGCGGGGGAGGCCTCCTGGTCGGCGAGGTCCGGCTTGTACGTGACGCCGAGAAGCAGCACCCGCGCGCTCCGGACGGACTTGCCGTGCTCGTTCAGCAGGGTGGCGCAGCGCTGGATCACGTAACTCGGCATCCGGTCGTTGATCTCCTGGGCGAGCGAGACCATGCGCAGCGGGTGGCCGGGGGTGCGGCTGTTGTACGGGAGGTAGCCGGGGTCCACGGGAGCGCCGTGGCCTCCGACACCGGGGCCGGGGCGGAACGGCTGGAAGCCGAAGGGCTTCGTCTCGGCGCACCGGATGACGTCCCAGAGGTCGACACCGAGGTCGTGGCAGAGCACCGCCATCTCGTTGACCAGGGCGATGTTGACGTGCCGGAAGTTCGTTTCGAGGACCTTCGTCATCTCGGCCTCGCGCGGCCCGCGGGCCCGGACGACCTTGTCGGTGAGCCGTCCGTAGAAGGCGGCGGCGGACTCCGTGCAGGCGGGGGTGAGACCGCCGATGACCTTGGGGGTGTTGGCGAAGACATGGGTGCGGTTGCCGGGATCGAGACGACCGGGGGAGTGCGCGAGGTGGAAATCGCGTCCGGCGCGCAGTCCGGAGCCCTCCTCCAGGAGCGGCCGGACGACGTTCTCCGTGGTTCCGGGGGGCACGGCCGATTCCAGCAGCACGGTGGTGTGCGGGCGCAGCCGGGCGGCGAGGGCGCGGGCCGCGTCGGTCACCGCGCCGAGGTCGAGGGTGCGGTCGGGACCCAGCGGGGTGGGGGCGCAGATCGCGGCGGTGCGGACCCGGCCCAGCTCGGCCGGGTCGGCGGTGGGCCTGAATCCCCCGGACAGCATCCGCCGGATGTCGGAGGCGCTGAGGGATCCCTCGACCGGTGTACGGCCTGCGGAGAGTTCGGCGTAGGGGCGGGGATCGGTGTCGTAGCCGACGGTGTGGATTCCGGCGGCGACGGCTGCTTGGGCGAGGGGCAGGCCTAGGTGACCGAGTCCGATGACAGCGAGGTCGGCGGGCATGTCGAGGGCCGTCCTTCCCTAAGACCAAGAAGACAGAAAGCGCAACTGCTGGGGACAGCGCAATGTCAGACTAGGCGTAAATATGACCTATATGTCGCATTCTGTGACTCTCGTCGACCGGGTGTTGTCCACAGGCGGTGGCTGAAGTCGTGGACCGCGGACAGAATCGGATGGTGGGCACGGGTGCCCGGCCTCGCGGCCGGTCCCCGCTCCCGTGCCGGACCACCCCGATCTACCGGGAGGCAGCAGTGAGGACAGCGACACTGGGACCCGCGGAGCGCACGGCGGCGCTCGCCGCGATGGCCGAGCGCGAACTGGACGTACTGGTCGTGGGGGCGGGCGTGGTCGGCGCCGGGACGGTGCTGGACGCGGCCACCAGAGGGCTCTCGACCGGGCTCGTCGAAGCGCGCGACTGGGCGTCCGGGACCTCCAGCAGGTCGAGCAAGCTGATCCACGGCGGGCTGCGCTATCTGGAGATGCTGGACTTCGCGCTCGTACGGGAGGCGCTGAAGGAGCGCGGGCTGCTCCTGGAGCGACTGGCCCCGCACCTGGTGAAGCCTGTTCCGTTCCTCTATCCGTTGCAGCACAAGGGGTGGGAGCGGCTGTACGCGGGCTCGGGCGTCGCGCTCTACGACGCGATGTCGGTGTCCTCCGGGCACGGCCGGGGGCTGCCCGTGCACCGACACCTCTCGCGCCGCAGTGCCCTGCGGGTCGCGCCGGCCCTGAAGAAGGACGCCCTGGTCGGCGCCCTGCAGTACTACGACGCCCAGATGGACGATGCCCGTTTCGTGGCGACGCTGGTACGCACGGCCGCGGGCTACGGGTCGCACGTGGCGAACAGGGCGCGGGTGAGCGGCTTCCTCCGCGAGGGGGAGCGGGTCGTCGGCGCCAGGGTGCAGGACGTCGAGGGCGGCGGGGAGTACGAGGTCAGGGCCAAGCAGGTGGTCAACGCGACCGGTGTGTGGACGGACGACACCCAGGCGCTCATCGGTGAGCGCGGACAGTTCCACGTCCGGGCGTCGAAGGGCATCCATCTGGTCGTACCCAAGGACCGCATCCACTCCTCGACCGGGCTGATCCTGCGGACCGAGAAGTCGGTGCTCTTCGTGATCCCGTGGGGACGGCACTGGATCATCGGCACGACCGATACCGACTGGGACCTGGACAAGGCGCACCCGGCCGCGTCCAGCGCCGACATCGACTATCTGCTCGAACACGTCAATTCCGTCCTGAACACCCCACTGACCCGGGATGACGTCCAGGGCGTCTACGCGGGACTGCGGCCCCTGCTGGCCGGTGAGTCCGACGCGACGAGCAAGCTGTCGCGCGAGCACACGGTGGCGCATCCGGTGCCGGGACTCGTCGTCGTCGCAGGGGGCAAGTACACGACCTACCGCGTGATGGCGAAGGACGCGGTGGACGAGGCGGTGCACGGGCTGGACCAGCGGGTCGCCGACTGTGTCACGGAGGACGTCCCGCTGCTGGGCGCCGAGGGCTACCGGGCCCTGTGGAACGCGCGGGCGAGGATCGCCGCCCGGACCGGGCTCCATGTCGCCCGGGTGGAACACCTGCTCAACCGCTACGGCGCGATGACCGAGGAACTGCTCGACCTGGTCGCGGGCGACGCGTCACTGGGCGAACCGCTGGCCGGCGCCGACGACTACCTGCGGGCCGAGGTCGTCTACGCCGCCTCGCACGAGGGCGCCCGCCACCTCGACGACGTACTGACGCGGCGCACCCGGATCTCCATCGAGACGTTCGACCGGGGCACCCGCTGTGCCCGCGAGTGCGCGGACCTGATGGCGCCGGTGCTGGGCTGGGACACGGGCCAGGTCGAGCGGGAGGTGGAGCACTACCGCAAGCGCGTGGAGGCCGAGCGGGAGTCGCAGCGCCAGCCGGACGACCTGACCGCGGACGCGGCTCGGCTGGGGGCGCCGGACATCGTCCCGATCTAGGACCTCCTCGCCGGCGCTACGCGGGTTCGCCGGCCCGGACCCGGCAGAACTCGGCCTCCAGCAGGGCCGGTTCGAGGTTCGGATCGGACAGCATGTCCGTGTTCGCCCGGAATACGAAGACGTGGCGGCCGTCGCGCGACGTGGCGGCCCGCACGTAACTTCCGGTGATGTGCCCGTTGTGCCCCCAGACGGTGGTGCCGCACGGGAGTTTCTGCGGGTAGATGCCCATGGCGTACAGGCCGTGTGCCGTGCGGGTGTCGAGCAGCGTGGCCAGCTGGGCGGGCGGCAGCAGTCGGCCGCCCAGCAGGGCCGCGTAGAAGCGGGTCAGATCGGCGAGCGTGGAGACCATCTCCCCGGCCGCGCCGGCCGTCCGTGGGCCGGCCGAGGTGACATCGCGCAGCGTGCCGTCACCGGGGGAGCGGTGGTAGCCGCGGGAGTGCGGTGAGGGGAGGGTTCCCCGGGCCCCGGGGAACGAGGTTCCGGTCAGCCGGAGGGGATCGAGGACGCGCCGCTGTATCTCGGTGGCGTACGGGTGTCCGGTGACGCGCTGAACGACCAGGCCGAGCAGGACGTAATTGGTGTTGGAGTACGCGTACGTACCGGGCGCCGTCACCGGAGGGTGCGTCAGGGCGGTGCGGACCGCGGTGCCCGGCGTGAGGGGCTGCGCGGACGGACCGGCCGCGCCCGTGACGGCGGGGTCCGTGGCGGGCAGCGCCTCGGTGTAGTCGTAGAGACCGCTGGTGTGGGTCAGCAGGGCGCGCAGCGTGATGCGGCGTCCGTCGTTGCCGTGCCCGCGTACGAGGCCCGGCAGATGTGTGTCGACGGTGTCCGACAGCTGCAGCGCGCCTTCCCCGGCGAGTTGGAGGACCACCGTCGCGACGAATGTCTTCGTGACGCTGCCTGCCCGGAAGCGGTCGCCGGGCCGTATCCCGCTTCCGGCGGAACGGTAGGTCTCCCGTGGTGCGGGGGAGACGCGACGGGACAGAAAGGCCGCTGCGGGGGCGTCGCCCTCGACGACGAGCCGGGGAAGGTAGGAGGATGCGGGCGTGAGGTGTGGTTCGCTGGGCAGGCTGGTCGTTCCCAGGGCGAGCAGGGCCAGCACCACCTGGGCGGCGAGCATCGTCCTGAGTGTCGGCACGGCGGGGGGCTCCTTCCTCCGGCCACATCATGGCCGACCAAGGCCCCGGCACCACGGCCGGTCCCGGGGTGAGGGACAATGAACGCTCTGCCAGGGCGGGTTGATCGCAGAGGGGACGCATGTCGGAGGCGGAGCAGTCACGGGAGCCCCAACGGGACAAGGACGGACGTCTTCTCGCGGGGCGGTACCGGCTCGGGGCGGTGCTCGGCCGGGGCGGCATGGGCACGGTCTGGCGTGCTGCCGACGAGACGCTGGGACGCACGGTCGCGGTCAAGGAACTGCGGTTCCCCTCGGCCATCGACGACGACGAGAAGCGCCGTCTGATCACGCGCACCCTGCGCGAGGCGAAGGCCATCGCGAGGATCCGCAACAACAGCGCCGTGACCGTCTACGACGTGGTCGACGAGGACGACCGGCCGTGGATCGTCATGGAACTCATCGAGGGCAAGTCGCTCGCCGAGGCCATCCGTGAGGACGGGACGCTGACGCCGAAGCGCGCCGCGGAGGTCGGCCTGGCCATCCTCGACGTGCTGCGCTCGGCGCATCGCGAGGGCATCCTCCACCGCGATGTGAAGCCGTCCAACGTGCTGATCTCCGACGACGGCCGGGTCGTGCTCACCGACTTCGGCATCGCGCAGGTCGAGGGCGACCCGTCCGTCACCTCGACGGGCATGCTCGTCGGTGCCCCCTCGTACATCTCGCCGGAGCGTGCCCGCGGGCACAAGCCCGGCCCGCCCGCCGACCTGTGGTCGCTCGGCGGACTGCTGTACGCGAGCGTCGAGGGCTGCCCCCCGTACGACAAGGGCTCGGCCATCGCCACGCTGACAGCGGTGATGACGGAACCGCTCGACCCGCCGAAGAACGCGGGTCCGCTGGAGGAGGTCATCTACGGCCTGCTGGCCAGGGACCCCGAGCAGCGGCTCGACGACGCCGGGGCAAGAGCCCTGCTCACCGAAGTGATCAATGCTCCGGAGCGTCCGGTGTCCCCGCCGGCCGATTCCACGCAGGTCATGGCGCTGCCCGGCACCACCGGCACGAAGAGCGGAAGCAAGAAGGCGGCCGGAGCGGCAGCCGCGTCCGCAGCGGCGGCGGGCACAGCGGCAGGCGCGGCACCGGGCGGGGCACCCACGACGCCCCCGGCCGGTGCCGCGGCCACGGCCGCGAGCGGTCCGGGCGAGAGCGCGCGGGACCGACTGCGCGGTGCGCTGCGGTCCGTACGGAACGCGAAGGCACCGGCCGCGGGCACGGCTGTTCCTCCGGTGCCCGAGAAGGCGCCGGCTGTTCCGCCCGCCGCGGGTACGGCCACGGCATCGGCCTCCGGGCCCGTCGCGCCGCCGCGCCGGCCCGGCGGCCCGTCCGCCGCACCGGCCCGTGCCTCGATCACGGACGTCGTGCCGCGCCGCACCCTGGCGGTCATCGCCGGTGTCGTCGTGCTCGCCGTCCTCGGCACGGTCCTCGCGCTTACCCTGGGCGACGGCGACAAGGACAACAAGGGCAGCGGCACGGGCGGCGGGGGCGACAAGGCCGCGTCGGCCGGTGCCGCCTCCGGTGGCGACAGCGCCACCGACTCGGGCAAGGGCAAGGACGGCGCCAAGGACGACGAAGGCAAGAAGGAGGGCGAGGGCGAGGCGACCGGCAAGCCGTCGCCCGATCCGGAGACCGGTGCACCGGCCCCGGACGCCGTGCCCGCCGGGTTCAAGCAGGTCACCGACAAGCAGTTCCACTTCAGCATGGCGATGCCCGAGGACTTCAGGCGCGACGTCATAGCGGGAAGGAACTCGGGCCGCATCTACAACGCCGACGGCGGCTTCCCGCGTGTCCAGGTCGACTACAACGCCTCCCCCAAGGACGACGCGGCGGCTGCCTGGACGGCGGCCGTGGCCTCCACCAAGGCCCTCAGCAACGGCTACAAGCACATCGGGATAAAGAAGGTCGAGTTCAACGGCTACCCGACCGTCGCCGACTGGGAGTTCGTGCGTACCCAGCAGGGCATTCGGGTCCGGGTGCTCAACCGCGGGTTCAAGGCCGACGCCACCCACGGCTACTCGATCATGATCAGTTGCAAGGAGAGCGAGTGGGACGGCGTGGAGTGCACCGCGCTCCGGGAGACGGCCTTCGCCACGTTCGAGCCCACGGACTGACCGGTCCACCGCCGAACGGAACGGCCGGGTTGCCTCGACCCGGCCGCACCGCCGCGCGTTGCCACGTATCGTGAGAGACCGTGGACCGTACGCAGCCGGGATCATGGGTCAATTGCACAGCAAGTGACCGCAATTGACTGATTATGCGGTCTCCGTGACCGGGGGACAGCGCGCTCTGGGGAGGCGTCGTGGACGACTATGCGGGTCGGGTACTTGCCGACCGCTACCGCCTTCCGCTGCCCCCGTCCGATGCGTACGAACTGGTCGAGACCCGGGCCTTCGACACGTACAGCGGGCAGGAAGTCCTGGTCCGGCAGGTGCCGTTGCCGGAGGTCGTGGACGCGGAGGTGCTCGACGCCGACGGGCTGCCCTCGGCGGCCAGGCGTGCCACCGGGCGTACGGTGCGGCGCTCCACGGACCCCGCGGTCCGCAGGGCGATCGAGGCCGCCCAGGCGGCGGCCCAGGTGCCCGACCACCCGCGCCTGGACCAGGTCTTCGACGTGTTCGCCGAGGCGGGTTCGCTGTGGATAGTGAGTGAACTGGTCGCCGCCCGCCCGCTCGCGGCGCTCCTCGCGGAGCGGCCCCTCAATCCGTACCGGGCCGCCGAGATCGGCTCCGACGTACTGACCGCGCTGCGGGTGCTGCACGCCCACGGCTGGACCCACCGCAACATCACCGTCCGCACGGTACTGGTCTGCGACGACGGCCGTGTCGTGCTGACGGGGCTGGCCGCCGGTGCGGCCGAGGAGGCGCTGTGCGGGTACGTTCCCGCACCGCAGCCCGACGACGAGAACACCTACGGCGCCCCTGCGGTCGAGTCGGGCCCCACCGGCCCGTACGAGCCGCCGTCCGAGTTCGCTCCGCCCACGACGTCCGCCCCGCCGTCCGAGTTCGCTCCGCCGTCCGCGTTCGCCCCACCCGCCGGATTCGACCCGTCCTCGCAGTTCGCCCCGCCCTCCCCGGAGGGCCCGTCCGCCGCCGGGGTGCCGTCCTCGCGCGGCCCCGCGGAGATCGAGGCGGCAGCTCCGCAGACCGGGGGTGCGGACCCGGGCGCGGACCGGCACGGGCAGGAGCTCGTTCCGCGGCCGCCCCGCCCCGCCGTCCCCGTGGCGGAACCCGGCGCCGGAAGCGCCGCGCAGCTGCGCGCGGCACGCGCCGGGGCCATCGCCGCCTACCGGGCGGGTGCCCGCGCCGCCGCCCGGGTCAACGAGGACCAGCAGCGCGACCGCGACGACGCGAACGCCGACGCCGGGGAGCGCGGTGGGACGGCTGTTCCTCCCGCCATCGGCCCCCCGCGGCCGTCAGGCACCTGGGGCAGGCCGGCCGACGACACCTACGACCCGTACGACGATGACGACGACGAGGACGACGAGGGTTCCGGCGGCTACGCCGGCGGCCCCCGGCGGGTCCACCTCGCCGGCACCTGGGGCGACGGACCCGGCGCAGGCCGCCCGGTTCCCGCGGGCGGTTCGGGCGGCTCCGGGGAGGACGCGCTGCGTGCCGACTCCCGGCGCCAGGGCAGCAGCCCCGCCGTTCCCGCGGCCCGGCAGGACCGTCTGCCGCAGCCGGTGGCCGCACAGTCCTCCTCCGGCGGCTGGGACGAGGTCGTCGCGGGCAGCGGCGGTACGCCCGCCTACCGCGGCCCCGCCACCCCGCTCGCAGCCGAACGCGCCCGGCAGGCCCGTATCGCCGTCGTCGGCGCCGTCACGGAGCGATGGGCGCCGGAGCAGGCAGGCCCCGTCCACGACAACTGGCAGCTGGCCCCGCCCATCGGGCCCTCCACCGACCTGTGGGCTCTGGGCGCCCTGCTCTACCGCGCGGTACAGGGACACGCCCCGTACCCCGAGGAGAACGCGGCCGAGCTCGTCCAGATGGTCTGCGGTGAGCCGCCCGCCTTCGCGGAGGAGTGCGGTCCGCTACGCCCCGTCGTCGAGTCACTGCTGCGTCAGGACCCCACGGAGCGGCCCGACTTCGAGGAGCTCCGCGGCTGGCTGCGCTCCCTCGTGCGGTCGGCGCCCGAGCCCGAGGCGGGCAACGACGTCGTGCCGCTGCCGCCCCCGGACGCCACCCGGCTCCCCGTCGTACGGCGACGGGGCGAACTGGTGCGCAGGCGCCGGGGACGCGGGTCGGCGCACGGCCGCCACCGCCAGGGCAAGCCGCAGCGGTACGAGAAGCCGCCCGTCCACGAGCCGGAGTACGCGAAGAAGCCGCCGCGCGTACCGCGCGAGCCCAAGGGCCCCAGGGTGTTGCGCGAGCCGCAGCCCGGCCGGCGGCCCGGTGGCCGGCCGCCGAGGCGGCTCGGACGGCTGCTGCTGGTGCTGATCCTGCTGGCGATGGCCGCCGCGGTGGCCTACGCCGTGATGTTCATGCCCAAGGCCGGATCCGATTCCGGTACCGACACGGGGTCGCAGGGACGGCCCTCCGGATCCGCCGCGCCCGCGGAGCCGGAACCCGAACCGAGCTCCTCGGCAGGGGAGTCGGCCCCATCCGCTTCCCCCGGCTCTGAGAAGCCGCAGAGCAGCCGTTCGGCCGTCGCGCTCGCTCCGGGTTACGTGCTGCGCAAGGACGCCGAAGGCTTCGAGATCGGTGTGCCCAAGGACTGGCAGCGCAGCCCGGCCAACGCCGACCGGCAGATCCGGTACGGCAGCGACGGGTTCAGCGTGCTGATCGTGCCCGGCCGCGACACCGTCAAGGCCAACGGCAGTGACCCGCTGGACTATCAGCGCAGCCGCGAACCGGAGCTGCAGCCCTTCCGGGAGTCCAGCTGGGCGACGTCCACGGGCATGCGCCGGGTCGATGTCGGCCGACAGGCCATGGCGGAGGGGCAGTTCACCTGGCAGGAGAGCGGCGGCCGCGAGGTCTACGTCCGCAACCTCGTCATGATCGTCGAGGGCAGGTACCACATCATCCAGGTCATCGGCCCGTCGAACGAGCGCGACAAGGTCTCCGACGTCTACGAGCAGGCCATCTCCTCCTACCGCGTGGGTTCCTGACCCCGCGGCAGTGCGCGACATGCATCACAGTGCGGTCTCGTGCCGTGGTGCGAGGTTCCGTGGCGCTGCCTCCCCTCCGTAACCTGTCATTCGAAGGAATGGGGCGGGGACACACGTGGAACATGCGCAGGGCACGGACTCGGGAATCGTACTGGCGGGACGGTACCGGCTCGGCGACGTCCTCGGCCGCGGTGGTATGGGCAAGGTGTGGCGCGCCCACGACGAGGTGCTCCACCGGACCGTCGCCGTCAAGGAGTTGACCGCGGGGCTGTACGCCGCAGAGGCGGACCGGGCCGTGCTGCACGCCCGTACGCAGAAGGAGGCGCGCGCGGCCGCCCGCATCACCCATCCCGGGGTCGTCACGGTCCACGACGTCATCGAGTACGACAACCGCCCCTGGATCGTCATGCAGTACGTCGACGGGCCCTCGCTCGCCGACGCCACGAAGGAGACCGGTGAGGTCGAGCCGCGCGAGGCGGCCAGGATCGGTCTCCACGTGCTGAGCGCGCTGCGGGCCGCACACGGCGCGGGAGTGCTGCACCGGGACGTCAAGCCGGGCAACGTCCTGCTCGCCCGGGACGGACAGGTGCTGCTGACCGACTTCGGGATCGCCGCGATCGAGGGCGACTCCACCATCACCAGGACCGGTGAGCTGGTGGGCTCCATCGACTACCTGGCACCCGAACGGGTACGCGGCGGCGACCCGGGTCCGGCCTCCGACCTCTGGTCGCTGGGCGCGACGCTCTACACCGCTGTGGAAGGGCGCTCACCGTTCCGCCGCACGTCCCCGATCTCCACGATGCAGGCCGTGGTCACGGAGGAACCGCCCCCGCCGGCGCGCGGCGGGGCGCTGGCGCCCGTGATCACGGCGCTGCTGCGCAAGGACCCCGCGGACCGGCCGACGGCCGCCGAGACGGAGCGGATGCTGCTGGAGGCGATGGAGGGGCGCAAGCCCCTCACGGCGCAGGCGTACGTGCCGACCCAGCGGGTGTCCGAGGACGACCTGCGCGCCTTCGTCGTCCCTGACGGGTCGACGGCCCGCCTCGCGCAGTCCGCACGGCCCCCGGCCGGGCCGGGGGCCGCGCAGCCGTACACCCCCGCGCCCACGGTCCGCCGCAGCAGGGGCAGGTGGCGCACGGCGCTGCTGGTCATCGCCGTCGCCGCGCTGCTCGGCGGGGCGGCGGGCCTCGTGGCGATGAAGTACGCGGGGGACGAGGGGAGTACGGGGAAGGGCGGCACCGGGACCACCGCCGGTCCGTCCCCGGCCGATCCGTCGACGCCGTCCAAGGATCCGCAGCCCGGGTCTCAAGAGGTACCCGACGGCTGGAAACGGGTCCACGACCCCGAGGGCTTCAGCCTCGCCGTACCCAAGGGCTGGACCCGGCAGACGGACGGAAACCAGATCGACTACACCCCGGACAACGGGGCCCACCGCATCCGGATCAGCCTCGATCCGAAGCCCGACTTCGACAACTCGTACATGCACATGCTGAGCATCGAGAAGGACCTCTCCGAGCGGCTGCCGGGCTACGACCGGCTGACCCTGCACTCGAACACCTTCAGGGACCGGCCGGGCTCCCTCTGGGAGTTCACCTGGCTCGAGTCCAAGGACCATCCGGGGCCGCGCCACGGAATCGACCAGATGTACTTCGGTGAGACGGGCGGACCCGAGTACGCGATCTACATGACGGGGCCCGAGGAGGACTGGGCCGAGAGCCGGGACCGCTTCGAGACGATGCTGCGCAGCTGGAAGCCTCCGGAGTCCACGGACTGACGACCGGTCACCCGCGCGGCGACTGTCACGGCTCTGCACCCTCTGTTCCGTCCCGGTGGTCACAGCCTGTGCGCTTCCGACAGGATGAGGTCATGACCAACGATGGGGGACGGGCGAACGAGCCCACGAGCTACGGGCTCCGGCCGCCGCACGCACCGCAGGAGCCGCCGGGTCCCGTGCACGGACAGGCGGGTCTCCCGGAACAGTCCGCCTTCCCCGACCCTCCCGGCGCGCCCGTGCCCACCCCGACCGTCACCGAGCGGCCCTCCGAGGGTGCGCCGAACCGGCTCGTCGGGGGCCGCTACCGGCTCGTCGGGCGACTCGGGCACGGCGGAATGGGCACGGTCTGGCGGGCCCACGACGACATCGTGGACCGTGACGTGGCCGTCAAGGAACCGCGGGTGCCGGACCACCTCGGGGAACGCGAACGGGCAGTCGTCTACCTGCGCATGCAGCGCGAGGCGCGTGCCGCCGCCCGCATCGAGCACCCCGGCGTCGTCACCGTGCACGACGTGGTCGTCGAGGACGGCAAGCCGTGGATCGTCATGGAACTGGTCAGCGGCCAGTCGCTCGGCGACCGCCTCCAGGAGGGGACCCTCGACCCGCGCGAGGCAGCCAGGATCGGCCTCGCCGTCCTCGGCGCGCTGAACGCCGCCCACGGTGCGGGTGTGCTCCACCGCGACGTCAAGCCGGACAACGTCCTGCTCGGGCGCGACGACCGGGTCGTCCTCACCGACTTCGGCATCGCGCAGGTCGAGGGCGAACAGCGGCTCACCGAGACCGGTGCCTTCGTCGGGTCGCCCGAGTACATCTCCCCGGAGCGGGTGCTGGGACAGCTGCCAGGTCCGGAGTCCGACCTCTGGTCGCTGGGTGTCGTGCTCTACGCGGCGGTGGAGGGGATGTCCCCGTACCGCCGCTCCCACACCCCGGCCACCCTGCAGGCCATTCTCTCGGCGGAACCGCAGATGCCGGCCAGGGGCAAGGGCGCCTTCGGCACGCTCGTCATGCAGTTGCTCCGCAAGGACCCGGCGGCACGGCCGGGGGCCGCCGAGATCCGTTCCGCCCTGGAGTCGGTGGCGGCCCTCCCGCCGGTCTCCCCGGCCCTCACCCAGCCGTACGGGAACGGCGCGTCCGGCGGCGGCCGGTGGGTGCCTCCGGTGCTGCACCGCAACCGGAAGGCGCAGTTCGGGTTCGGCGCCGGGGTGCTGGCGGCGGCTCTTGCGCTCGTCCTCGTGCTCGCCGACCCGTTCGCCGGCGACGAGCTGCCGGGCGGCTGGCAGGTGCGGCCGGAGAACGAGGTGCTCTCGGCGGACGTGGCGGTGCCCGAGGACTACAAGCGCATCCAGGAGGACACCGGCGACGTCGTCTGGTACGCGGACCCGAGCGGGGTCTTCGAGATCGACTTCTGGCACAAGGCGGTCAAGGAGGACGACACGGCGGCGGAGAAGTCCGCGGGCGCCGACCCGGAGGACCGCAAGGCGTACTACGAGAAGGGCGGGGCGAACACCCTCGAGATGAGGGACGCCACCGTCTCCTTCAAGAAGACCGAACACCAGGGCCGCACGGCGTACGACATGGTCACCGAGTACACCCCGTACTCCTCGACCGAGGACGACGCGCTGCGCTTCCGCTACCACGAGCTCCTGATCCCGGGGCGGACGGCGAGCGATCCGTACTGGCACGTCCGGGTCAAGATGCCCGCGGCCGGTCAGGCGGCGACGGACGGCGAAAAGATTTACACCGAGGTCGCCGACCGGCTGAAGATTCACGATTCCTGAGCCTGCCGGGAAGATAGCCCCTGATCAGCGGTTATTTCGCCAGTGATCACTGGCTGGTTCGCCGAGTGCGCCCGCTGCGGTGTTGTGGGGTCTGTGAAAACCTGTTACCGACGGGTACCCAAAGTGGGCGGGTGGACATACTCTCGCCCTCATGACGGACTCGCAGGCCTCCACGACCACCTCCGCCGCCCCCGGCACCCGTGTCGGCACCAACCCGGTGGCAGCGGCCCCCGCAGGCGTTCGCACCGCCGCCGACGTGGTCACACCCGAGGTGATCGCCCAGCTGACCCGTGGCGTCCTCGGCTCCGGCCGCACGGCCAACCACAGCCCCTTCACCGGGGAGAAGCTGGCCGACCTGCCCGAGTCCACCCCCCAGGACGTCGCGACCGCCTTCGAGCGGGCCCGCGCCGCCCAGCCGGCCTGGGCGGCGACGTCCGTCCGTAACAGGGCGGCGGTACTGCTCCGCTTCCACGACCTCGTCCTCCAGCGCCAGGCCGAGGTCCTCGACCTCATCCAGCTGGAGACCGGCAAGGCCCGGCTGCACGCCCACGAAGAGGTGCAGGCCGTCGCCGTATCGGCCCGCCACTACGGGCGCACGGCCACCTCGTACCTGAAGCCGAAGCGGCACACCGGAGTCGTCCCGGCCCTCACCAAGGTCACCGAGTTGCGTCAGCCGCGCGGGGTCATCGGCCAGATCGCTCCCTGGAACTACCCGCTCGAACTCTCCGTCGGCGACGCGCTGCCGGCCTTCGTCGCCGGCAACGCCGTCGTGATGAAGCCCGACACGGAGACCGCGCTGACCGCTCTGTGGGCCCGTGACCTGCTGATCGAGGCCGGACTGCCCGCCGAGGTGTTCCAGGTCGTGCTCGGGGACGGCCCCGTCGTCGGCCCCGAGGTCGTCAGCCGCGCCGACTACGTCTCCTTCACCGGCTCGACCCGCACAGGCCGCGAGGTCGCCCAGGGCGCCGCGGCCCGGCTCGTCGGGGTCTCGCTGGAGCTCGGCGGCAAGAACCCCATGCTGGTCCTCGAGGACGCCGACGTGGAGAAGGCCGCCGCGGGCGCCGTCCGCGCCTGCTTCTCCTCCGCGGGGCAGCTCTGCATCTCCATCGAGCGGCTGTACGTCCACGAGTCCGTCGCGGACGCCTTCCTGGAGCGCTTCGCCGCCCGTACGAAGGCGATGCGGCTCGGCAACTCCCTCGCGTACGGTGCCGAGATGGGCTCCCTGGTCGGCGAGCGGCAGCTGGAGACCGTCACCCAGCACGTCGCCGAAGCCGTCGAGAAGGGCGCCACACTCGTCGCGGGCGGCGTCGCCCGCCCCGACATCGGCCCGCTCTTCTACGAGCCGACCATCCTCACCGACGTCCAGGAGCCGATGGCCGTCTGCGCCGAGGAGACCTTCGGCCCCGTCGTCTCGGTCTACCGCTTCACCGACGAGGACGACGCGGTCTCCCTCGCCAACGCCACGTCGTACGGCCTCAACGCCAGCGTCTGGACCAAGGACGGCCGGCGCGGCCACCGGATCGCCGCCCGGCTGCGGGCCGGCACGGTCAACATCAACGAGGGGTACGCACCCGCCTATGGCAGCGCCCAGTCCCCGATGGGCGGCATGAAGGACTCCGGCCTCGGACGACGGCACGGCTCGGAGGGGATCCTCAAGTACACCGAGGCCCAGACCGTCGCCCAGCAGCGGCTGATCCCGCTCGCGCCGTCCTTCGGCATGGACGACGAGAAGTACGCCGCCCTCATGAGCTTCGGCCTCAAGGCGATGAAGGCCTTCCGGCTGCGCTGACGCGGGCGCCCACTCCTGCCCTTCCCTCCCTTCCGCACCGAGGAGAGCCATGTCCCAGGACAGCGCTGCCCAGAACCAGACCCCGCGCTCCGACGGGCCCGACGACGACGCCGCGTACGACTACGACGTGCTCGTCGTCGGATCGGGCTTCGGCGGCGCGGTCTCGGCCCTGCGGCTGAGCGAGAAGGGCTACCGGGTCGGCATCCTGGAGGCGGGGCGCCGCTTCACGTCGGCCACCCTTCCCAAGAACTCCTGGGACATCAAGAACTACCTGTGGGCCCCGGCCCTCGGGCTGTTCGGCATCCAGCGCGTGCACCTGCTCGGCAAGGTGATGGTGCTGGCCGGCGCGGGCGTCGGCGGCGGCTCCCTCAACTACGCCAACACGCTGTACGTACCGCCCGCGCCGTTCTTCGAGGACCGCCAGTGGGCCGGCATCACCGACTGGCAGGACGAGCTGGCGCCGTACTACGACCAGGCGAAGCGGATGCTGGGAGTCCGGCTCAATCCGACCATGACCCCGGCGGACGTCCACCTCAAGGCGGCCGCCGAGGCCATGGGCGTCGGCGACAGCTTCCACTTCGCCCCCGTCGGCGTCTTCTTCGGCGACGGCGCGGACGCCGACGGTACGTCGAAGGCGAAGCCCGGCGTCGAGGTCGCCGACCCCTACTTCGGCGGCGCGGGTCCCGCCCGCACGGCCTGTTCCGAGTGCGGCGAGTGCATGACCGGCTGCCGCCACGGCGCGAAGAACACCCTCAACGAGAACTACCTGTACCTCGCCGAGAAGGCCGGTGCCGTCATCCACCCCATGACGTCCGTCGTCGCGGTCACGGACGGTCCGGACGGCGGCTACCGGGTGTCGACCGTCCCCACGAACCGCCGCAGGAAGGCGAAGCCGGCCGTGCTGCGGGCCCGGAAGGTCGTCGTCGCCGCCGGCACGTACGGAACGCAGACACTGCTGCACACGATGAAGGACCAGGGGCTGCTGCCGCGGCTCTCCCCGAAACTCGGCGAGCTCACCCGGACCAACTCCGAAGGCCTGGTGGGCGCGCAGACCAGCGACCGCCGCTACCGCAAGAAGCACGGCATCGCGAAGGCCGACTTCAGCAGGGGTGTCGCCATCACCTCGTCGATCCACCCCGACGAGAACACCCACATCGAGCCGGTCCGCTACGGCAAGGGCTCCAACGCGATGGGCGCGCTGACCATCCTCCAGGTCCCCTACGGCACCCACCGGGTGCTGGGCTGGCTCGGGAACATGGTCAAGCACCCGACGCTGGCGGCGCGTTCGCTCTCCAACCGGCGCTGGTCGGAACGGACCATCATCGGCCTCGTCATGCAGTCGCTGGACAACTCGCTGACCGCGTACCGCAAGCCCGGCGGCATCGGAAAGGGCCTGCTCACCGCCCGCCAGGGCCACGGCGCGCCCAATCCGACACAGATCGCCGAGGCGACCCAGGGCGCCACGCTGCTGGCCCAGGAGATCAACGGCTTCGCCGGATCGAACATCGGGGAGCTGATGGGCACCCCGCTCACCGCTCACTTCCTGGGCGGCTGTGCGATCGGGGCGAGTGCCGACGAGGGGGTCATCGACCCGTACCACCGGGTGTACGGACACCCGGGCATCTCGGTCGTCGACGGTTCGGCGGTCTCCGCGAACCTGGGCGTCAACCCGTCGCTGACCATCACCGCGCAGGCCGAGCGCGCCATGTCCTTCTGGCCCAACAAGGGGGAGACGGACCCGCGGCCGGCACAGGGCGAGGCGTACACGCGGCTGTCCGCGGTCGAGCCGAAGGCGCCCGCGGTGCCCGAGAAGGCGTTCGGCGCGCTGAAGCTCCCGTTCCTGGGGATTCCCGTGGTGCCGCCGAAGGCGACCGCGTCCGAAGCCTGAGCGCCTCCGGAGCGTCGGTCCGGGAACGCCAAGGGGCTGCACCCCCCTCCGAGTGCAGCCCCTCACGTTCGACCGGTGACGCGCTTACGCGGCGGAGTCACCGTTCTTACGGCGCCGCACGATGAACATCGCGCCGGCACCGAGCACTACGGCCGCGCCGCCCGCGAGGGCGAACATCGGCGTGGTGGACGAGGAACCGGTCTCGGCGAGGCTGCCCGTGACCTGGCCGGCGTCCGCGTCGGCAGGCTTCTCGGACGGGACCGGAACCTTGCCGCCCTCCTGGGGCTTCGTGCCGTCACCGTCACCGGCCTTCACGATCTGGAACTTGTACGCGACGTCCGTGAAGCAGGGCAGGTCCTCTTCCTCGCCGAAGACGAGCCCGCCGCCGAGGCTGAAGCCGGCGCCGACCGGGGCAGTCGCCTGCACCTTGATGCGCAGGGATATGTCGACCTCGTACCCGGGCTTGATCGCGTCGGTCTCGCCGACGTAGCCGGTCGAGACGCCCTCCTCGTTCAGGTCCTCCCAGGTGCCCGTGTCCTCGTTGAGGGCCTGGAGGCGGACCTGCTTGCTGGTGAAGAGGTGGTCGCCGGCCTTGTCGGACGCCGCGCCCGCGAAGAACCACACGTTCTTCACGGTCTTCTTCGACTTGTTGTAGACGTTGAACGTGAAGGTGTCCCAGCCGCTGCCCCGGGTGATCTTGCCGGCGAGACCGTTGATGGAGAGCTTCAGCGGGCTCGGGTTGCAGTAGCCGTCCTCGTCCGGCTCCTCCGGGTCCTCGGTCTCCGAGGCGGTCGGAGTCGGGGTCGCCGACGGCGTCGCCGAGGTCGTCTCCGACGCGGAGGCGCTGGGGGAGGTGGTGGCCGTCTTGTCGGCGTCGGCAGACGTCGTCGCGGACGGGGAAGCGGATTCGGTGGTCCCGGCCGACGCGGTCTCGGACGGCGCGGTGGACACCGACTCGGTCGCGCTCGGGGTCGGCGTCGTGTCCGTGGCGAAAGCGGCCGGTGCGGAGAGCACGACGACCGGCGCGATGACAGCGGTGGCAGCAGCGAGTGCCATGGTGCGGCGAAGCTTCATGAAGGCCTCAGCAAGTCCGTTGTACCGCGCGGGCTGCGGTACGGCGAAAAGAAATAGGAGAACGGGCCTGCCGTTGTGGGGCACGGAAATAGCCTGTGTGTTCGCCATCCATGACCTGCGATGAGGCCCGATGGTTGTCCCTCGTTTCACACAATCTTTATGTGGCGCTCGCCACATGCGCCCCTCGTGCCCAATCCGTGATCTTGTCCAGCGCAACTCTTCGTACGGCTGCGCGGTCGAACTCGTGCTGCCTCACAGCACTTGCACCGCACCTGTCGATCCCATCCCAGAGGTCCGCGATGACACGCCTTTCCCCGAGAACTGCGCTGCGCCGAACCGCAGGCAGCCTTGCCGCCGCCGGGCTGCTCGCAGCCGGGTCGCTCGCCGTCGGCGCACCGGCGCAGGCCGCCGATCCCGCGTTCACGCTCGGTGGCCCGGCCGAGACGGCTCTGCACCCGTACCCGGCGACCGGGGCCCCGCAGAAGACCTCGCTCGGCTTCACCGTCAGCAACCCCGTCCAGGACGAGGACGGCTACCAGGGAGAGGTGACCTACACCCTCGACCTCAGCGGGATCGCGGGCGTCGCCGACATCGACATCGCCGAGGACACCGGCGCGGACTGCGAGATCACCGGCGCCACGGCCGTCTGCCACGACTACGGCGTGTACGCCGGGCTCAGCACCGTCGCCGACTTCGACCTCACCGCGGCCAAGGGCGGCAAGGACGGTGCGTCGGGCACCATCGAGGTGACCGGCTCGGCGGACGGGGTCACCTTCGTCCCGTTCACCACGAAGGTGACGATCGGCGGCCCCGACCTCGTCATGCAGCAGCTCCCCTTCAAGCAGCAGCTCAAGCCGGGTGAGACACAGCCGGCCCCGATCACGTTCGCCAACCGGGGCACGACGGCCGCCGACGGTGTCCTGCTGACCCTGATGTACTCGCGCGGCCTGGAGCTTCCCGAGCGCTACGCCAACTGCGAGTACAACGGGGAGGCCGGGGAGGAGCCGCAGGACGGTTTCGCCTGGTCCACCGCCCTGTGCTCGGTCGAGGGCTCCTACGAGCCGGGCGCCACGTACACGCTGGGGGTGCCGCTGTCCGTCAAGGCGACCGAGCGCGCGTACTACGACACCTTCATCTACCGCATCAACGAGGACAGCGCCGCACAGCGCTCGGCCCAGCGCGCGGGCGCGCCGTTCACCCGGGGCACCGGCCCCGAGCTGGCCCTGAAGAAGGTCACGTCCTCCGCCCGCAGCGGGGACCTCAACCCCTGGGACAACCAGCAGGAAGCCGACTTCCGTACGGAGAACACCGCCGACTTCGTGGCGACCGGCGCCAAGGGCTCGGGCTCCGCGGGCGAGACCGTCGCGGCCGTGATCGGCTTCCGCAACGAGGGGCCCGCCTGGATCGGCAACATCCGTTCCGGCGAGCCCGTCGCCACGGTCGACTTCACCGTCCCCCGGGGCGCCGAGGTCACCGGGAAGCCGGACTCCTGCCAGGGAGTGACGGCTGCGGGCAAGTACCGCGAGGAGCAGCTCGGCGCTCCGCGCTACGTCTGCGACTCGTCGATGACCGTCCGCGACGGGGCCGAGATCGCACTGCCCTTCGACCTGAAGATCACCGAGGTGGTTCCGAGCGCCGCCGGCAAGGTCGACGTCCGCAACACGTGGCTCAGCAACCCCGGCCTGCCGTTCGACCCGGCCCCTGGCAACAACACCGCGCAGCTGGTTCTGAACGGCGAGGACTCGGGCTCCGAGAACACCGGCGGCACGACGGACGGCACCACCACGACGGGCGGCTCGACCGAGGGCACCACCGGCGGGACGACCGGATCCACGTCCGGTACGACGGGCGGCTCGTCCACCTCGTCGGCCTCGGGTTCCACCGGAACGTCCGGCTCCGCGTCGACGGACGACGGCGGCCCTCTCGCCTCCACCGGCTCGGTCGCGCTGATGGCTTCCGGAGCGGCAGCCGTCGCCCTGGCCGCGGGCGGAGTGCTGTACGTGACGTCCCGGCGCCGCGCCCGGCAGGGCTAGGGCCTCTTGTCGGGACCGGCACCGCTGCCGGTCCGAGGGCGGCCGGTCCCGGGCGTCCCCGGGTCCGGCCGCATTTGGGGTGACCGGGCTGCTGTCCCCTGCCGACCGGTCACGCGCGCCGGGGTGTGGTCCCACGACGTACCTGCAGTACGTCACACATCCCGGCGGAGCCACGCGTGGTTTCCTACCGCTGCCGCCCCTGGCTGGCACGGACACACGGACCAACGAAGCGGCACGGGGCCCGGTCACGCGCCGTACGGGTGAGACCGGGCCCGAACGCAGATACGGCCGTACAGCCTTCCCGGGCCTCACACCCGGCCGCGGCACAGCTCCAGCAGCGTCATGGCGAGTGCCGTACCCGGCCTGCCCAGGGCGTGGCTGTAGTGGCTGAGGACGTCCATCTCGCGGGAGAGGTTCACCCGGCGGCCCCCGGAGGTGATCCGGGCCTCCTGGATGACCGCCGAGACGGCCATCCGTTCCTGGACGAGACCGATGATCCGGTCGTCCAGGGTGTCGATGCGATCCCGGGCGTCGCCGATCAGGGAGGCGGCCTCGTCGGTGTGCGCGCCGGTCCGCTCGGCGGCCGTCTTCGTGGGTGCGGTGATGTTCATCCGTGACTCCTGGAGGGGTACGGCCCCCCGGAGCGACAGGTCCGGAACGCCAGAACGCCCCGGGCCTGTCGGCCCGGGGCGCCTGGAACGTTGCTTGTCAGTTGCTCAAGCAGCACGACCATGGAAGCCGGCGGGCCGGGTGCCATAGGTAAAGACGAAGGTCGTGTGCTGACGCATGGGGGCAAGTATGGACCCCGTCCGCGGGCCGGGTCCACGCCGGGCCCGGATGGTGAGACGGGAGCCCGGCAGGGCGTGGTCGCACGGCCGGTAGAATTGGGAGGACCGACCCCCTCTCCACCGCCGGAAGGCCGCCCCGTGCCAGCAGCGCCCCCCGCCGCCCCCGACACCACCACCGACGTGGTTCTGGTTGTCGACTTCGGCGCCCAGTACGCCCAGCTCATCGCCCGCCGCGTCCGTGAGGCCCGGGTCTACAGCGAGATCGTCCCGTCCACGATGCCGGTGGCCGAGATGCTGGCCAGGAACCCCCGCGCGATCATCCTGTCCGGCGGTCCGTCCTCGGTGTACGCGGAGGGTGCGCCCAGCCTCGACCGTTCGCTGTTCGAGGCCGGGGTCCCGGTCTTCGGCATGTGCTACGGCTTCCAGCTGATGGCCACCACGCTCGGCGGCACGGTCGACGACAACGGTGCCCGCGAGTACGGCCGCACCCAGCTCGCCGTCTCCAAGGCCGGCTCCACCCTCTTCGAGGGCACGCCCACGGAGCAGCCGGTGTGGATGTCGCACGGCGACGCCTGCTCCGCCGCCCCCGAGGGCTTCACCGTCACCGCGTCCACGGACGTCGTACCGGTCGCCGCCTTCGAGAACGACGAGAAGAAGCTGTACGGCGTCCAGTACCACCCGGAGGTCATGCACTCGACCTTCGGCCAGCAGGTCCTGGAGCACTTCCTCTACCGGGGCGCGGGCATCGAGCCGACCTGGACGACCACGAACGTCGTCGAGGAGCAGATCGCCCTGATCCGTGAGCAGGTCGGCGACAAGCGTGCCATCTGCGGCCTCTCCGGCGGCGTGGACTCCGCGGTCGCCGCGGCCCTCGTGCAGAAGGCCATCGGTTCCCAGCTCACCTGCGTCTACGTCGACCACGGCCTGATGCGCAAGGGCGAGACCGAGCAGGTCGAGAAGGACTTCGTCGCCGCGACCGGCGCGAAGCTGAAGGTCGTCGACGCGGAGAAGCGCTTCCTCGACGCCCTGGCCGGCGTGTCCGACCCGGAGCAGAAGCGGAAGATCATCGGCCGCGAGTTCATCCGCGTCTTCGAGCAGGCCCAGCTGGAGATCCTCCAGGAGGACGGCCCCGAGGTCGCCTTCCTCGTCCAGGGCACCCTCTACCCGGACGTCGTCGAGTCCGGCGGCGGTACCGGCACCGCCAACATCAAGTCCCACCACAACGTGGGCGGCCTCCCCGACGACATCGAGTTCCAGCTGGTCGAGCCGCTGCGCCAGCTGTTCAAGGACGAGGTCCGGATGGTGGGCCAGGAGCTCGGCCTGCCGGAGGAGATCGTCCAGCGGCAGCCTTTCCCGGGCCCCGGCCTCGGGATCCGTATCGTCGGCGACGTCACCAAGGAGCGGCTCGACCTGCTGCGCGAGGCCGACGCCATCGCCCGCGAGGAGCTGACCGCGGCCGGCCTGGACCGCGACATCTGGCAGTGCCCGGTGGTCCTCCTCGCGGACGTCCGCAGCGTCGGCGTCCAGGGTGACGGCCGTACCTACGGCCACCCGATCGTGCTGCGCCCGGTGTCCTCCGAGGACGCCATGACGGCCGACTGGTCGCGTCTGCCGTACGAGACGCTGGCGAAGATCTCCACCCGCATCACCAACGAGGTCGCCGACGTGAACCGCGTCGTCCTCGACGTGACGAGCAAGCCCCCGGGGACGATCGAGTGGGAGTAGTCCCACCCGGATGACCCGGCGACCCGGATGACCCGGGCCGACCGGACCCCGTGCCGACGCCGCTGCCCCCGAGGGGCGGCGGCGTCGCCGTTTCCCGGCCGGAAAACGGTGGCAGGGCCAGGCGCAGCCGTGGCAGGATCCGCGCCTATGTCTGCCGACGAAGTCCGCGCCCTCATGTCCGCCCCGGGAAACGACCGGCTCACCTGGAACACCCCGCTGTCCGAGGAGCACGCCGCCCGGCTGATCGCCGCCTGCGATCCCGCCCCGGGGGCGCGGTTCGCGGACTTCGGCAGTGGCTGGGGCGAACTGCTGATGCGTCTCGTGGCGGCTGCGCCCGGCGCCACCGGGGACGGCGTCGAGACCGACCCGGACGCCGTGGCGCGCGGACAGCGTCTGGCGGGGGAGCGGGGGCTCACCGGGCGGGTGCGGTTCCACGAGGTGCCCGCGGCCGAGTATCCGGGGGACGGTTACGACCTGGCCGTCTGCATCGGCTCCTCGCACGCCTGGCCCGGCGGCACCCCCGAGGCGCTCAAGGCGCTGCGGGCCGCCGTGCGGCCGGGCGGGCGGGTGCTCTTCGGGGACGGGTTCTGGGAGCGGGAGCCCTCGGCGGCCGCACTGGAGGGGCTGGGTGCCGAGCCGGGCGACTTCGGCTCGCTCCTCGGCCTGGTCCGGCAGGCGGAGGCCGTCGGTCTGCGGCCGCTCCAGGTCACCGTCGCCGATCAGCGTGAATGGGACCTCTTCGAGTCCTCCGCCAATATCGGACGGGGCGAGCGGTGGGCGCTGGCCAATCCAGGGCATCCCCTGCACGCGGAGGTGACCGCGGCCGTCGACGCCCGTCGTACCGATTACTACGGCGGATACCGCGGAACGCTGGGCCTTGCGTATCTTGTACTCAGCACCTGACATTCGTACATGTGGACGACATGTACGCGCAGCCCGCCCCGATGCGGGACGGGCCCGCCCTGTACGGCACAATTCGCAGCAATCACAAGCGAGTTGGTTGTACCGGTGCAGGAAAGGGCGGCGTTTCCCCGTGGCGTTGGACGAGGCGAGGGCGAGCAGCACGCACGGCGGTGGCTGTACGTGCGGCGACTGCCCGCACGGAGCACGCGTAGGACACCGGCGCGCGGTGGCGGCCTTCCTCGCCAAACGCGATGAGCTGGCGGCCGGAAAGGGCCTGCCCGCCGGGGTCGCGCAGTCCGCGTCGGCATCCCGGCAGTGGGTGTCGGACGAGCTGACCGAGTCCGCGCGCACCGTCGCCGAACGCAGCCGCGAGGCAGGCGACGCCTGGCTCCACGTGGTCTGGCAGCGCACGCTGGTCGCCGTATGGGGCGGTGTCGCGCTGCTGGTCATCGGTGAGGCCGTCACCGCCATCGGCGCAGGCTGGTCCACCGCCCGCACCGCCGGTCTGGTCGCCGGGCTCCTCACCGCGGGCCTGCTGACCGCCGCCGCCCGGCTCCACCGGTCCCGCGGCGGCCTCCTCGCCCCGCTGATCGGCGAGGACAACCGGCTCTCCACCTCGCGCACGGTCGCCGCGTCCTGGGTGCTGCTCGCCGTCTTCGCCGTCCTCGTCCTCGCCCTCCAGCTGGCCGGCGCGTCCGACCACGGCGACCGCGACGAACTGATCGAGGGCCTGGACCTGGTGCGCTCCGCCGGAGTGCTGACCGTGCTCGCGCTGGTGTGCGCCGTCGCCGTCCTCGTACGCCGGGTGGTGACGGTACGCGTCCTGGGGCAGCGGCTGCAGAAGCTGCGCGCCGACCGGCCGCGGGCCGCCGATCTGCTCACCGACGACTCCGGCCGCGGCAGCTTCACCGATGTGCAGTACGTGCTCGTCAGCGCCGTCGCCGTGCTCTTCGCCGCAGTCCGCCTCGCCCGCCGCCCGGAACAACTGCCCGACCTGCCGTGGGGCCTGGCGATCCTGGTGGCCGTCTCCGCGGCGACCTACTTCTCCGGGAAGTACGCCGAGGGCGGCCGGCCGGTCATCCTGTCGGTCGTGAGGGCCCGGGAAGCCGGAGACCTGGACGCCCCGATCCGTACCGGCGACGACATCGAGATCCGCGGAGCCGGGTTCGTGCCGCCCGGGGCGGGGAGCCCGGACCGGCTCGCACGCGTGGTCGTCAGGATCGGCCGGGTGCACGTCCACGTGCCGCTGATCCCGGTCGCCGGCGGATTCGCCAACCCGTCCGACACGGTGCTCACCGTGCCGGTGCCGGTGGAGGTCGAACCGGGCATCGTGGACGTCCAGGTCGTCACCGCGGCGGGTGTGGAGACCAACCCCTGCCCGATCGACGTCACGGACTGAGTCGCAACCCTGGTGAGCAGCCCGTTCACGGCGTACGTATGGTCTGGTTGACGGGCCAACGGAAGGCGGAGCGGTCATGCATGGCTACGGCGGCGGTTCATACGGTCTCGACGAGCCGAGGACCCTTCGGGAGCGGGCGAGGCAGTACGCACTGCTGCCCCTGCGGATCTTTCTCGGGGTCACCTTCATCTACGCGGGGCTCGACAAGCTGACCGACAGCGCCTTCCTGTCGGCGAGCGGCGACGGTTCCATCGGGCAGCTGATGGAAGGGGTGCGCGACACCTCCGCTATCCCGGCCCTCGTCGACCTGGCCCTGAAGAACCCCGAAGGCTTCGGCTACGCCATCGCGATCGGCGAGCTCGCCGTCGGCCTCGGCACCCTCGTGGGGCTGTGGGCCCGACTCGCGGCCCTCGGCGGTGCGCTGATCTCGCTGAGCCTGTGGCTCACCGTGAGCTGGCAGACCGAGCCCTACTACTACGGCAACGACCTGATCTACCTCATGGCCTGGCTGCCGCTGCTGCTCGCCGGCGCGGCCGAGTTCTCCGCCGACGCCTTCCTCACGTCCCGGCGGCGACGCAGCCGGTAGCTCACCCACGTCACGGTCGCGGCCAGCCACAGGCCCCCGAAGAACACCGGGAAGAAGAACACCCACGGGACCGCCCACGCCCCCGCCGCGTCCGCCGTGTAGGCGCCGGCCAGGGCGAGCATGACGACACCCGCCACCGCACGGCCGGGCCGGATCTCATGACGCAGCACGGCTGACCTCCAGCTGTCCGATGCCGACTTCCATGCTCAGTTCGAGGGTGCCGGCCGGCCTGCTGCCGTTGACCGGTTCGAGGGTCTGTCTCGTCCGCCGGCTCGGGGCGACATCCACGTCCTCACGGAGTTCGGAGGGCAGTTGGATGTCCCCGAGGCCCACCTCGGCGCGCAGTTTCACCGTCATCCCCTTCGGTACGACGACGAGCGCACGGCCCGCCCCGACCCCGATACCGGTGCGCAGGACATCGCCCTCGGGGACGGTGACCCGGGAGAGGTCGAGCCGCGCGACCCCGGTCCCCAGCTCGTACCGGGGCTGGACCGCCGCGACCGAGGCCGGACGCCACTGCGTGCGGACCCATTCCGTGCTGATGTCCTTCGGCAGGGCCGCCGCACCCGCCAGCAGCCCCGCCGTCACCATCGCCAGCATGATCGTGCCGAACCCGGTACGGCCCAGGACCGAGGCGACCAGCAGCCCGAGACCGAACACCGCGAGCGCGGCGGCGAGCCCGAACTGCAGGCTCGTCCCCAGCGGCTGGGTCTCCCAGCTCAGCCCCGTGCCCAGACCGCCCGCGACCAGCGCGAGCAGGAAGACGAGACCGCCGATCGACCGCGGGCCCCGGGTCCCCGGCGGACGGTAGGGGGCGCGGTAGGGCGACTCCGCGGTGGCCCTGAGCCTGCCGCGCTCGGCCGGGTCGAGCACCGCGTCCACCGGACCCCACAGATAGCCGGAACCGACCGGCCCCGAAGTGCCGTCCTTGACGATCGGATCCCGCCACCACGACGGGGTACCCGGTGTCGGCGGCGCCTTCACCTCGGGCGGTGCCCCGTGCCCGGCGGTGTGCGCCGCGCCTCCCGGTGCCTGCGCCGCGGCCGTGCCCGGCGGATCCTCCGGCGCCGCCGTCCTGCGGTGCTGTGTCCACACGGAGAAGCCGATGACGGCCAGCGACAGCATCGCGGCGAACGCCAGCATCCCGCCGTTGTGCAGCATCGACAGGAGCAGCCCGCAGCCCACCAGCGCGAGCAGCAGCGCTATCAGCGACGCACCCTCGACCCGGCCCGACAGCAGCCTGCGCACCTCGTTCTCCTCCTCGCCCTCCACGGGGAGCAGGAGCCAGGCGAAGCCGTAGAAGATGAGCCCGATGCCGCCGGTCACCGCGAGGACACCCAGCACGATGCGGAAGATCACCGGGTCCACGTCGCAGTACCGGCCGAGCCCGCCGCACACCCCGGCCACCACTTTCTGCCGCGGGCTGCGCCGCAGCTGCGGTTTCGGCTCGGGTGGCGGCGCGACGCCGGGGGCGGCGCCCTGGGGAACGGTCATGGCTCCATGGTGACGGTCCGTACGCCCTTGTGGGACCCGCGACGACCCTGGCCGATCCCTGATATTGCTCCCGGGCACCCCCTCAGGGCGCTTCCGGCGACGGGATCGCGCAGGGCGGGCATCAGGGTCGCCTCCGGGACCGACCCTGATGCCACAACCGGCCCTGCCGTGTGACCATCGGTCCATGCCAGCCGCCACGACCCGAGCCGCAAGCTCCCACACCCCGGCCCCGGAGGATCCGCCGGTGCGCAAGCTGTACCGCAGCGCCGACGGGCGCCTGCTCGGTGGCGTCGCGCGCGGGCTCGCCGGTCATCTGGGGCTGCCCGTCGCCTGGGTCAGGTTCGTCTTCCTCGGGCTGTTCTTCGCGAACGGTCTCGGTGCCCTGCTGTACGCCGTGTTCTGGATCGTCGTCCCGCTCGGCATCGGCGGGGTCGAGGCGACGCGTTCCGTGTTCGAGACGGCCCCGGACGGGCGGCGCAGACTCCGCAAGCCCGACAAGGGCCAGGTCTTCGCCCTGGTCGCGCTGCTCATCGGCGCCATGATCTTCGTCGGCAACGTCGACATGGGCAGCAAGGCCGACCGCTACATCTGGCCGACGCTCCTGATCGGCGCCGGCTCCGTCCTGGTGTGGCGCCAGGCCGACAACGCGCGCCGGGCCCGCTGGATCGAGGTCGGCCGCCGCGGCCGTGTGCTGCACCTGGCCCGTGGCCTGGCGGGCGTCGCACTCGTCGGGCTCGGACTCGCCGTGTTCATGGTGGTCCGCGGCTCGGCGGCCCAGCTCGGCAACGTGCTGACCGCCGCCATAGCCGTACTGACCGGCATCGCGCTGCTCGCGGGCCCCTACCTCGCGCGGATGACGCAGGACCTCTCCGAGGAACGCCTGATGCGCATCCGTGCCCAAGAACGCGCCGAGGTCGCGGCCCATGTCCACGACTCGGTCCTGCACACGCTCACCCTGATCCAGCGCAACGCGGACGACGGCGGCGAGGTCCGCAGGCTCGCCCGGGCCCAGGAGCGCGAGCTGCGCAACTGGCTGTACAACCCGGAGGGCACCGGCAAGGACGAGGACGACGAACCCGAGACGCTCGCCGAGGCGGTCAAGCGTGCCGCCGCCGAGGTGGAGGACAAGCACGGAGTCCCGCTGGAGGTCGTCGTCGTGGGCGACTGCCCGCTCGACGAGAAGCTGGTGGCCCAGATGCAGGCCGCACGCGAGGCAATGGTCAACGCCGCCAAGTACGGTGGCGAGGGCGGCGCCGTCCAGGTCTTCGCGGAGGTCGAGGGCCGCACGGTATTCGTCTCCGTACGGGACCGGGGACCGGGATTCGACCTGGATTCCGTCCCGGGCGACAGGATGGGCGTACGAGAATCAATCATCGGCCGGATGCAGCGCAACGGCGGTACGGCGCGACTGCGTTCGGTGCCCGGCGGGGGCACGGAAGTCGAGCTGGAGATGGAAAGGGCGAGCCATTGACCGAGAACATCGAAGCTGCCGGGGGCCCGGAGCGCCGGGTACGGGTCGTGCTCGTCGACGACCACCGGATGTTCCGCACCGGGGTCCAGGCCGAGATCGGGCGCACCGAGGAGACCGGGGTCGAGGTCGTCGGCGAGGCCGCGGACGTCGACCAGGCAGTCACCGTGATCACCGCGACCCGCCCCGAGGTCGTCCTCCTGGACGTCCACCTCCCGGGCGGCGGCGGGGTCGAGGTACTGCGGCGCTGCGCACCGATGATGGGTGCCGTGGAGAACCCGGTGCGCTTCCTGGCACTGTCGGTCTCCGACGCCGCGGAGGACGTCATCGGAGTCATCCGCGGCGGCGCCCGCGGCTACGTCACCAAGACCATCACCGGCGCCGACCTGGTCGACTCGGTCTTCCGGGTGCAGGACGGCGACGCGGTGTTCTCACCGCGGCTGGCCGGCTTCGTCCTCGACGCCTTCGCCTCGACGGACGCGCCGCCGGTGGACGAGGACCTGGACCGGCTGACGCAGCGCGAGCGCGAGGTGCTCCGGCTGATCGCACGCGGGTACGCGTACAAGGAGATCGCCAAGCAGCTGTTCATCTCGGTGAAGACGGTCGAGTCGCACGTCTCCGCGGTGCTGCGGAAGCTCCAGCTGTCCAACCGGCACGAGTTGACGCGGTGGGCGACGGCACGGCGGCTGGTCTGAGGCCGACCGGCCATCGGAGGGCGGTCGGTCCGAGTCAGTGGCCTTCCGCCGCGAGCGAGATGTTGGTCTTCTCGCCGATCCTGCGGTAGCCGATGCCCGCGTAGATCCGTTCGACCTCGGGGCTTCCCGGCTCCAGCCAGACGGTGGAGCAGCCGCGCTCGAAGGCCGTCGTGGTCAGCCAGGCGGAGAGCGCGGCGCCGATGCCCCGGCGACGGAAGGCGTCGGCCACGGCGAGGCCGGCCAGTTCGCTGATGCCGTCGACGGGGACCGAGCAGCCGCCCGCTCCGGCGGGCTCGTCGCCGAGCAGGGCCAGCGCCGCGACGCCGTTGCCGGCCACCGCACCGCGCAGCCAGGCGATCCCGCCCTCGTCGGGGCAGCCTTCGCCGCCGAAGCCCGTGTGCTGGACCGCGGCGGCCGCGGTGAACTCCGCATCGGTGACGGGTTCGGACACGCGGAGCCCGTCCACCGGCTTCGGCGGCAGGAGACCCGCCGGGGTGCAGGCCAGTACCGGGGCGTGCATCTCCACGGTGAAGCCGGCAGCCAGCAAGGCCGGTTCGACGGCAGGGGCCCAGGAGGGCAGGAACTCCAGGCGCGGCAGCCGGTCGCGCTCCCGGAAGGCCACGACGAGGTCGTCGATGTCCCCGGCAGTGGGGTCCGCGCCCTGGTCGGGGATGGCGTAGTTGGCGTACTTCAGTTCCCAGCCCGGGTTGTGGCGCACCGTGAAGGGGCCCACCCGGTAGTGGCCGGAGGAGCGGAGGGTGAGCGTTCGCACGTAGTTCTGGACATCGGTGTCCATCGGCACGGGGAGCCTTCTCTCTCTCGCTGGGCCGGTCGGCGCGGAGCCTATGCCACCCGGGTCGCTCCCGCGAAAGGCATTTCGGTGATCGGTGCGATGCGCACCGGAGCGCCGGGGCGGGGGGCGTGGATCATCTGTCCGCCGCCGATGTACAGCCCGACGTGTGTGACACCCGAGTAGAAGAAGACCAGGTCGCCCGGGGCCAGTTCGGAGCGGGAGACGCGGCTGCCCGCGTTGATCTGCGTGTAGGTGGTGCGGGGCAGCGAGACGCCGGCGGCGCGCCAGGCGGCCTGGGTGAGGCCGGAGCAGTCGAAGGAGGACGGGCCGGTGGCGCCCCAGACGTACGGCTTGCCCAGTGCCCCGTAAGCGAAGTCGACGGCCTGTGCGGCACGGGCGTTGGGGGCGCTGACGGAGCCGCGCGGGGTGCTGCGGTCGGCCCGGACGGCGCTGCCGCCGTGCTGGGCGTCGGCGGCGCGCTCGTAATCCGCGCGCTGGGCAGCCGTGAGGGTGGCCAGGAGCTTGCGGGCGTCGGCCAGCTTGGTGCGGACCGCGCTCCGGTGCTTCTTCAGCTCGGCCTGGCGGTCCGCGAGCGCGGCGATTTCCTCGTCGGCCCGGGCGCGCAGCTGGGCGACCTCGGTGAGCTGCCTGCGGACGCCGTTGACCGCGCCGGCCTGCCGGTCCCCGGTCCGGTCCAGGTAGGAGGCGCGCTCCAGGTACTGGTCGGGGTCGGAGGAGAGCGCCAGCTGGACGGCGGGGTCGAGCCCGCCGCTTCGGTACTGCGCGGCGGCGAACGAGCCGAGGGCGTCGCGCGCGGCGTTGAGGCGCTCCGTCCGGCGGGCGGCCTCGTCGCGCAGGGCGTCCAGGGACTTCGCGGTCGCGGTCGCCTTCTCCTTCGCGCCGTTGTACTGCTCGGTGGCGACCTCGGCCTCGTGGTACAGCCGGTCGACCTCGGACTTCACCTGGGCCGGGGTGAGCTGGGGCTCGGCCTGGGCGGCGCCCTCGAAGGCGGTCGCGGTAGCCGCCCCGGCGAGGGCCAGAGTGGCGGCGGTGCGGGCAGCGGGCCCGGTGAACGGGCTCTGCTTGGGTTTGCGGTGAGCGGCTTTGCGTTGGGCGGCCACGGGGGCGCGGGTCCTTCCGTTCGACTGCCCGTCGGGGGGTACCGGCGGGCCCGCCGGTACCGGTGCCGGGCCACCACAGGGGGAGTGGCCCGCCACCGGAACCTGGCGGGGTGACCGGGGTGCCGCCCGGTACGGGAGCGGCGGTGGAGAGTCGGTCACCTGGGAGGGACGCTAAACCCGAGGCACGGGCAGGAGTCGTAATGACAGCTATTGCCTCAATCTGACGTTTCGATCTCTGCAAGTGACCGGAAAAACCAGCTGTAGTCGGGCAATTCGCTCGGGTCGAGAGCGAAGCCGTAAGGAAGTAGTACCTGGCCGAAGAGTGGTGATATGGCCGCGGCTACGCTGCGGCCATGGACGTACTCATCAATGTGTTCGTGGCCCTGCACATCATCGGGATCGCCTCCCTGCTGGGCGGATTCCTCACCCAGATGAAGGCCGTGGGGGAGGGCGCCGCGCGCTTCGGGCCGGCGATGCTGCACGGTGCGCTGACGATGCTCGTCACGGGTGTCGCCCTGGTCGGGCTCAACCAGGCGGACGACCAGCCGGTGAACAATGTCAAGATCGGCATCAAGCTGCTGATCCTGGTCGTGATCCTGGCGCTCGTCTATGTGAAGCGCGACGAGGAGAAGGTCGACAAGGGCGCCTTCATGGCGGTCGGCGGGCTGACGGTCGCCAACATCTTCATCGCCACGCTCTGGACCTGACCGGGCAGCCGCAGGGCCCGGTGTCCGCCGGGCGCCGCCACCCCGGCCGTGACGGGCAGCCCCACGGGCCCGGTGTCCGCCGGGCCCGTAGGCAGCTCCGTCTGTGCGCTCCGTACCGCTACGCCGGGCGCACGCTGCCGTAGATCGGCATGTAGTAGATCGACTCCTCGCGCACGTTCGCGCCCGGCTTCGGCGCGTGGATCATCATCCCGTCGCCCTTGTAGATGCCGACGTGGCTGATGTCGTCGTAGAAGAAGACCAGGTCCCCCGGCTTCAGATCGGCGGTGGCCACCCGGGTGCCGACCTCGACCTGGTCCCAGGTGGTGCGGGGCAGGTCGACGCCCGCCGCCTTCCACGCGGCCTGCGTCAGCCCGGAGCAGTCGTACGAGGACGGGCCCGTCGCCCCCCAGACGTACGGCTTGCCGATCTGGTCCCGGGCGAAGGCCAGGACCTTGTCCGCCTTCGAGGCGTAGCTGCTGTCGGATCCGGTGCCGGTGCCGGTGCCGGTGCCCGCCTCCTCCTTCGAGGCCTCCTCGGCCGCCCGGTCCGCCTCCGCCTTCGCGGTGGCGGCCTGCTCGCGCGCGAGCTCCTCCGCCTTGCGCCTGGCCTCCGCCTC
Source organism: Streptomyces sp. NBC_00887 (assembly GCF_045207585.1). NCBI lineage: Bacteria > Bacillati > Actinomycetota > Actinomycetes > Kitasatosporales > Streptomycetaceae > Streptomyces > Streptomyces sp. NBC_00887. Next base: position 5,080,743 of record NZ_CP108788.1, on the reverse strand, counting down.
CTTCTTGCGCTCCAGCTCCGCGAGCCGCGCCTTCTCCTCGGCGGTCAGCTCCGACAGCAGCGTGCGCGCCTCGGCCAGCTTGTTCTGCACCTGCTGCTTGCTGGTGCGCAGCGTGGTCTGCGACTCGGTGAGCGTCTGCAGGCTCTTCGTCGCCTCGACCCGCTTGGTCGCCGCCTCGCTCTGCTGCGTACGGAAGTCGGCGACCGCCTTCTGCTGCTGGCTGGTCATCCGGGCCATCAGCTGGTCCTGGTCGAAGTACGACTGCGGGTCGTCCGCGAGGAAGAAGGTGGCCGTGGGGGCTATCGCGCCGCTGCGGTACTGCGCGGCCGCGTAGTTGCCCAGCTCCCGGCGCGTCTCGTTCAGCTTGTCGGCGCGCTTGGCCGCGGCTTCGAGGAGCGCGTCGACCTTGGAGCGCTGCTGGGTGGAGGACGCCTTCGCCTTGTTGTACTGCTGGGTCGCCGTTCCCGCCTGGCGGTAGAGGTCGTCCACCTTCTTCTGCACTTCTTCGATGCTGGGCTTGGGCTCCGCCGGGGCGGCCGTCGCGCTCTGTGTGGAGAGCAGGGTGACGGACGCGAGTGCCGCCGTCGTGAGCCCGACGGCAGGGGAGCTGGTGCGCACACGGGTGCGCGGTTTGCGATGCGACGCCAAGGCCGGCATCTCCTTCCGTGGACCGCCTACCGGGTTAGCTGTCGGGTTCGGGCGGAACGGAAGGCTGCCCTACGGTCCAGCGGGACGGACCGATTCACCCCGGTGCTGCGTGTGGGTCCCCGGTTCCGGACTCCCGTGCGGGAGTGACGGATTCGGCGAGGGTGCCCGCGCGGCGTGGTTCGCCTCAAGGGGGTAACGGTCACCCGTCGGAGCACGCTAGCCAACCCGTGGCGTCCCTGTGAAGGTTGATGTTCGATATGCCCGATACATTTCCGTGACCTTTCCGGATTGAGTGGCCCCACAGCGGGAACAACTACTGAATCCCTACGCACTGTGGGCAATCCGTCTCGGTGCGCGCACGGATCGGGGGCATCGTGCGGAATGCGGCCCCGGGGTGTCGGTGCGGCCGCCTAGACTCGTCAGGCGATGAGCAGCCTCTTTGACGACAGTTTCCTGACCGGCCTCCAGCAAGCGGACGAGGGCCCCCCGCCACCTCCCGAGGACCACGCACCCGAAGCGGTGCCAGAGGACCTCTTCGGAGGTGTATTCGACGGGCCCCCGCCGCCGCGCGAGGCCTACTACCGCGACGGCGCCCCGCGCCCCGTCGTCGACTCCGCCGCGCTGCTCGACGGGCTGAACACCGAGCAGCGCGCCGCCGTCGTCCACGCGGGCTCCCCGCTGCTCATCGTCGCCGGGGCGGGCTCGGGGAAGACCCGGGTGCTGACGCACCGGATCGCCCATCTGCTGGCCGAGCGCGGGGTGCACCCGGGGCAGATCCTCGCGATCACCTTCACCAACAAGGCCGCGGGCGAGATGAAGGAGCGCGTCGAGCAGCTCGTCGGACCGCGCGCCAACGCCATGTGGGTCATGACCTTCCACAGCGCGTGCGTGCGGATCCTGCGCCGCGAGTCGAAGCGCCTCGGCTTCACCTCGTCGTTCTCGATCTACGACGCCGCCGACTCCAAGCGGCTGATGGCGCTGGTCTGCCGCGACCTGGACCTCGACCCGAAGCGCTATCCGCCGAAGTCGTTCACGGCGAAGGTCTCGAACCTGAAGAACGAGCTGATCGACGAGGAGACCTTCGCGGGCCAGGCCGCCGACGGCTTCGAGAAGACGCTGGCCCAGGCCTACGCGCTCTACCAGGCGCGGCTGCGCGAGGCCAACGCGCTGGACTTCGACGACATCATCATGACGACGGTGCACCTGCTCCAGGCGTTCCCCGATGTCGCCGAGCACTACCGCCGCCGCTTCCGGCACGTGATGGTCGACGAGTACCAGGACACCAACCACGCGCAGTACACCCTCGTACGCGAGCTGGTGGGCCCGGCGGGCGAGGCCGACGCCCCGGGTGAGCTGTGCGTCGTCGGTGACGCGGACCAGTCGATCTACGCCTTCCGCGGCGCGACCATCCGCAACATCCTCCAGTTCGAGGAGGACTACCCGGACGCGAAGACGATCATGCTGGAGCAGAACTACCGTTCCACGCAGACGATCCTGTCCGCGGCCAACGCCGTCATCGAGCGCAACGAGAGCCGCCGCCCCAAGAACCTCTGGACGAATGCGGGCGCCGGCACCCGGATCACCGGATACGTCGCCGACACCGAGCACGACGAGGCACAGTTCGTCGCCGACGAGATCGACCGGCTGACGGACGCCGGGGACGCGAAGGCGGGCGACGTCGCCGTCTTCTACCGGACGAACGCCCAGTCCCGTGTCTTCGAAGAGATCTTCATCCGCGTCGGGCTGCCCTACAAGGTCGTCGGCGGAGTGCGCTTCTACGAGCGCAAGGAGGTCAGGGACGTCCTGGCCTACCTCCGGGTCCTCTCCAACCCCGAGGACACCGTCCCGCTGCGACGCATCCTCAACGTGCCGAAGCGGGGCATCGGCGACCGGGCCGAGGCGATGATCGACGCCCTGTCGATGCGCGAGAAGATCTCCTTCCCGCAGGCGCTGCGCCGCGTCGACGAGGCGTACGGCATGGCGGCACGCTCGTCCAACGCGGTGAAGCGGTTCAACACGCTGATGGAGGAGCTCCGCACGATCGTGGAGTCCGGCGCCGGACCGGCGGTCGTGGTGGAGGCCGTCATGGAGCGGACCGGCTATCTCGCCGAACTCCAGGCGTCCACCGACCCGCAGGACGAGACCCGCATCGAGAACCTCCAGGAGCTCGCCGCCGTCGCCCTCGAGTTCGAGCAGGAGCGGGCCGAGGAGGAGGGCGCGGGCACGCTCGCCGAATTCCTGGAGAAGGTCGCGCTCGTCGCCGACGCCGACCAGATCCCCGACGAGGACGAGGACGGCTCCGGCGTCGTCACGCTGATGACACTGCACACCGCCAAGGGCCTCGAATTCCCGGTGGTGTTCCTGACCGGCATGGAGGACGGCGTCTTCCCGCACATGCGCGCGCTGGGACAGGTGAAGGAGCTCGAGGAGGAGCGCCGGCTCGCCTATGTGGGCATCACGCGTGCCCGTGAGCGGCTGTATCTGACCCGGGCCGCGATGCGCAGTGCGTGGGGTCAGCCCTCGTACAACCCGCCGTCGCGGTTCCTGGAGGAGATCCCCGACCAGCACCTGGACTGGAAGCGCAAGGGGCCGATGGCGGCTCCGGCGGGACCCACGTCGGGGATCACGTCGTCGCTGTCCTCGTCGCGCTCCAAGTCGGGGCCCTCGGGCTTCGCGACCCGGCGCACCTCGGACAAGCCGGTGGCCACCCTGGTCGTCGGGGACCGCGTCACGCACGACCAGTTCGGACTTGGCACGGTGACGGCGGTCGAGGGGTTCGGCGACCAGGCGAAGGCGACGGTCGACTTCGGGGACGAGCGGCCGAAGAAGCTCCTCCTGCGGTACGCGCCGGTCGAGAAGCTGTAGGACTCAGTTGGGGTTGAGGCCGTGGCTGCGGAGCCACGGCGTCGGGTCGATCGCCGCGCCGCCGCCGGGCCGCACCTCGAAGTGCAGGTGCGCGCCTGTTGAGTTGCCGGAGTCCCCGGCATACCCGATCACGTCGCCCGCCTTGACCGAGCCCGACCGGATCCTGGTGGTGCTGAGGTGGCAGTACCAGGTCTCGGTGCCGTCAGACGCGGTGACGATGGCCATGTTCCCGTAGGCGCTGTTCCACTGGGTGCGCACGGTGCCGTCGGTCGCCGCCATCACGGGAGTGCCGTACGCGACGGGGAAGTCGATGCCCGTGTGGACGGACATCCAGTTCACTCCGGCCTGGCCGTAGTACGCGCTGAGGCCGTGCTGCTTGACCGGGAGGACGAACTTGGGGCGCGCGGCCTCGCGGCGGGCGGCCTCTTCCGCGCGCTTCTTCTTCTCGGCGGCCTGCCGCTCCTTCAGGTCGATGCGCTCCTGGGTGCGGCTGGCGCGGTCCGCGAAGTTCTCCGCGTCGGCGCTGAGGTTGGCGAGCTGGGTGTCCAGCTTGTTGTTGGCCACGACGGGCTTGACGGTGCCCGGGTCGGCGGCAGCCACGGTCGTGGTGTCGTCCTTCTGCTCATTGCCACCGACGCCGCTCACGGAGGCGGCGGCGATGCCGGCGACGCTCATGACGCAGGCGGAGGGGACGGCGACGGTGAGGAGGGCGGAACGCTTGGCAGGGGTGCGGCGCCGGCCTCGGCTGCCGCCACCGCCGCGCGGGGCGGAACGGCCCACGGGGCGCTGGGCGGTGGAGGTGCGGGCTGCGGGGATGTCGGTGTCGCCGTCGGCGGGGGCCGAGTGTGCGGTGCCGGTGGCCTCCGCGGCCGGGCCGGCCTCGTCGGCTTCCGGGGCCCCGTCGGTGTCGGTGTCCGCGAACTCGGCGGTGTCCGCGTCGTCCGCGGTCCCGTCGTACTCCGTGGTCCCGGGTCCGGCGTCGTGGGCGCTGAACTCGGCCGTCTCGTAGGACTCGTAGGGCGTCGACCGGTGTTCGTACGAGGGGTGCGACGTCTGTTCGGGTGCGTACGCCGTGTTCTCGGGCGTGGCGCCGGTGTTCCAGGCGGTGGCGTCGTACGCGCCGGTGTCGACGGTCTCGTAGGCGCCGGTCCCGTAGCCGGGGGACTCGAAGACCGGGGCGGTGTAGGTGCCCGTGGCGTAGGACGTGTCGCTGAACGTGGAGGTGGGGAAGGCGCCGGTGTCGCTCGTTGCCCACTGGTCGGCCTGGCCCGTGTGGTCCCAGCCGGTGGTGTCCCACTGGCCCGTCGCCTCCGGAGCGCCGGCCTGCGAGGGAATCCCGCCGGCGGGCAGCCAGGTGGCGGTGGTGTCGTATGTCTGCTGGGCCGGATGGGCCTGGGCGCCGTACGCGTCGTACGGGGCCTGCTGGTGGCCGCCGGTGTCCCACTGGGTGGGGTCGTACGGGACGCTCTGGCTCTGCGGCTCCGCCGGATACGCGTTTCCGTAGCCGCCGTAGGTGGCGTCGTACGCAGTCGTGTAACTGCTGTCGTACGTCTCGTGACTGCCGTCGTGATGACCGGGAAGAGTCCCGAAGAGCGGGTCGGTGTCGAAGCTGCCGGTGGAGTGACTGTCGTATCCGACGTACCCGGCGTGGGGGTGCTGGTCGTTCACCAACTTCTCTCTCGCCTCGGCAGCAGGACCTGTTCCGGGGTCCGGTGGGGGGAACCCAGGGTGAGCAGTGGCCGCGACTGTACCCGGCGGTACGCGAGGACGACAATCTTCTGCCGGTTCCGTTCGCTCAGGAAACGGGCAATCGGCCGCCTTTCGGTGAACTGGAGAAGCAGCCTTGGCTCTATGTTCGAAGTTTGTTCTATTCGTCAGGCGACGGAAGCGGCTCCTCGGATGCCGATGACCGAGACGTCGGACTCGAGCGCCTGACGGATCGCGGCCGCTACGGCGGGATGCACCGGCAGCGCGAGATGGCCGATGCCGGTCACACGCACGTTCTGCGCGTCGAGGTCGGGGTGGTCGACGCAGGCCGTCTCGACGGGGAGCATGACCCGGTCCAGTTCGCTCCAGAAACTGATGAACCGCGTCCGACAGCCCGGAGCCGGCCTGCGCAGCTCCTCGATCAGGGAGGAGCCGCTGCGCATCTGGCGCACGATCGGGTGCGCACCGGCCAGCGGGGCGGCGGCCGTGCCACTGTGCGGCGTGCCGAGGGTGACCAGGGTGCGCACCCTCCGGTCACCGCCCAGTCGCTGTACGTAGTAGCGCGCGATCAGGCCGCCCAGGCTGTGCCCGACGATGTCGACCTCGGTGTGTCCGGTGCGGGCGCAGATCTCCTCGACATGGCGGTCCAGCAGCTCCGCCGCCGTGCGGATGTCGCAGGTCAGGGGCGAGTAGTTCAGCGATTCGAGATGGCGCCAGCCGTGCCGGGCCAGGGAGCGACGGAGCAGGACGAAGACCGAGCGGTTGTCGATGAAGCCGTGCAGGAGGACGACCGGCGGCCGGTCGAGGGACCGGGCCGGGAGGGCGCTGGGCGCGCCGTCCGCCGAAAGAGTGGCGTGGGGGGTGTCCGGGTGACCGGGGCTCTGCCGGTCACTGTCGGTTTCGGGGCCGGTTTCGGGGCCGTCCTCTGGGCCTGCTTCGTGCCCGGGGCCGGGAGGGGCGGTGGGGAGCCGGCGCTCGGGGGTGATGCCGGTGGGGTAGATGAGGAGGTGTCCTGCGAGGATCGCCACCTCCAGTGCGGTGGCTCTGACCAGCGCCGATGTCAGTCGGCTCGGATACAGGCACGACTGGCGCAGCAGTAGGGGAAGGAAGGACAGGACCTTCATGGCCGACCTCCTGCACTGGCATGCGGCGGAGGCGGCTCCCTGCCCCGTATGCCCTCACGGGGTGTCGCTGCGGAGGTGGCGACGGCCATCGGTCGGCCGGGGGTCGTACCACCGTGCCGTGCGGCTGACGGCGCGGTGGTACGACGACCTCGTTGCGGCTCCCCTGCACGACGGTCCCTGCGCGGCTGTGGGCCGTGTGATGCGGGGAGCGACGCTTGGCGAACATGTCCCAATGTGTGATTTCCCCCTCCCCGTCCACCGCGAAACGATGCCGTGCGGGATGCTGTGGATAACGTTCGTTCACATCCCCGGCCCTTCAGGCACGGGAGACGCATGTGGAGGCAGTGATGGGTGTGACCGGTCCGATCCGAGTGGTGGTGGCGAAGCCGGGACTCGACGGCCACGACCGCGGGGCCAAGGTGATCGCGCGGGCACTGCGCGACGCGGGTATGGAGGTCATCTATACCGGGCTCCACCAGACCCCCGAGCAGATCGTGGACACGGCGATCCAGGAGGATGCCGACGCGATCGGGCTGTCGATCCTCTCCGGTGCGCACAACACGCTCTTCGCGAAGGTCATCGTGCTGTTGAAGGAGCGCGAGGCTGAGGACATCAAGGTGTTCGGCGGCGGCATCATTCCCGAGGCGGACATCGCGCCGCTGAAGGAGCAGGGCGTGGCGGAGATCTTCACGCCGGGTGCGACGACGGCTTCGATCGTCGCCTGGGTGAATGCGAACGTCCGCCAGCCTGCGGGGGCCTGAACAGGGCCTGAGCAGCGCCTGAGCAGGTTCTGAACTGGCTCCCTCTTCTCCTCGTCCGCCGGCTTGCAGAGACCTGAGCACGCCTTGTTCCGGAGCCGTGTCGCGGTCGAGCAGGCTCGCTCCCGGAGCCGGAGCACTGTGGCGCCGGAGCACCGGGGCCGGAACCGGGCGCCCGGGGCCGGAGCACCCGAACGGGAGCCGGGCGCCGGAGCAGGGCGCCGCGCGGCAGCCGGTGCGCCCTGCTGTGCCGCGGCCCGCGGGCTGTGTCCCGGCCGGGCCGTGCTGCGGCACGGCCCGGCGTCCGGTACTCAGTTCGTCAGGCGCTGTCCTGCGCTCGGTCCGTCAGGCTGCCTGCGCCAGTTCCGCGTCCATGTCCGCGCGCAGACGCAGGGTGGAGACGAGCCTCCGGAACGCCTCCGACCAGTAGCCACCCGCACCGGGCGAAGCACCTTCCGGCTCGTCCGGCGTGGTGGTGAGCACCTCGAGCCGGTCCGCCTCGGCAGGGTCGAGACAGCGCTCGGCCAGACCCATGACCCCGCTGAAGCTCCATGGGTAGCTGCCGGCGTCCCGGGCGATGTCCAGCGCGTCGACCACCGAGCGGCCGAGCGGCTCGGCCCAGGGGACCGCACAGACGCCCAGCAGCTGGAACGCCTCCGACAGGCCGTGCGCCGCGATGAAGCCGGCCACCCAGTCCGCCCGCTCGGCCGCGGGCAATATGGCGAGCAGCTTCGAACGCTCGGCCAGAGAAGCCGTTCCGGGACCGCTCGCCGGAGGAGTCGAGGGGGTACCCAGCAGGGCGCGCGCCCATTCCGGATCCCGCTGTCGTACGGCCGCCCGGCACCAGGCCGCGTGCAGTTCCGCGCCCCAGTCGTCGGCGACGGGCAGGGCGACGACCTCCTGGGCCGTACGTCCGCCGAACCTCTCCCGCCAGACGGCGAGCGGAGTCGCCTCCACCAACTGCCCGAGCCACCAGGAACGTTCGCCCCGGCCGGACGGGGGTACCGGTGCCACGCCGTCGCGCTGCATGGACGCGTCGCACTCGTGCGGGGCTTCCACGGCGATGGCCTCTTCGCCGCCCGTACGGTCCGGGTTCACGCAGGAGGTGGCGCGGGTCGCCATCCTCAGGGCGAGTGCCGAATCCGGCAGAGCCGACAGCAGCTCGGCAGCGGTGGAGCGGACATTGCGGCTGCGGTCGGACAGGGCATCCTCCAGGAACGCCTCGTCGTCGGCCGAGAGACCGGTGCGCAGGGAGTCGAGGAACATCAGCCGGTCCTCGGCACGCTCCGTGGACCACGTCGTTTCGAGCAGGGCACGGGCCGCGGCGGGGTCCTGCGCCCGTACGGCTCCGAGCAGCGCGACCCGCTCCGCGAACAGGCCTTCCTCCCAGAGCCGGCCCACCGCCTCCTGGTTGTCGGTGGCCGGCAGGCGCGAGCGGTTCGTGGACGCCCGTAGTGCGAATTTCCACTCCGGATTCAGAGCCGCCAGCCAGAGCCCGCGCGGCCCCGCGAACGCCAGCGCGTGCGGCCGCAGATCCGTGCGAGCCCGGGCCGCGTCCAGCAGTGCGGGCAGCAGCTCCGCAGGGGCGCGGAATCCGCGGGCACCCGCGGAGGCAAGCCACTGGGGGATCAGCTCGGTGAGATCGGGGGCCGTCCCCCGGCGCCCGCTGCCGGAGGGCGCGGAACGGTCGGCGAGCAGCTGGGCGAGCCGGCGCCGAGCCGCCGCCGGAAGCGGCGGGCGGGGATCGGGGGGCGCCGCTTCCGGCACGGCGGCCCCGGTGGCCGGCAGCAGCGCCGCACGGCGCCGCACCGTGTGGAGCGCCGCGGCGTCCAGCAGTGCGGCAGGACCGTCCGACGGCCCGCTTCCCGTGGGCGGCGGGCGCCGGTCGGTGCCGAGCAGCGCCGAGGTGACGAGCTCCTCCCAAGGGGCGTTCACCGGCGCGCCGGTCGTTGTCGTCGTGGACATTCGGTCTCCTCCGATTGTCGGGTGAGCAGTGCTTCCGGTGCGTCAGACGAGCGCCACGGTCGCTCCCGCGCTGTCGTCGGAGGCTTCCGCGCACCAGGCGGCCAGCGGGTCGAAACCGCGGTGGCCGCACTCCCCGAACACCGTCACGGGACCGCCTCCGGAGAGCGCGACGAGCTTCCACAGGCCCGGCCGCGACAGCCCGGACGGGGCGATCGGCAGCGCGGATCCGTCTGCTGCGCCGACCAGTTGCCAGCCGTCCCCGGACGGCACCGGTATGACGTCGCGCAGGGTGACCGGCCACGAATCCAGCCAGGGGTCGTCCAGCAGGGCCCGCCCGTACGCGGTCACGGCATCTCCCGTGGTACCGCCGGGTGGCGGGGATGCCGTGGCGGCGGGTGCGCCGAACTGCGGCCCCAGCTCGCCCCGTAGCCGCCCGCCACCCGGATACGGCGTGACTTCGGCGTCGATCGTCACGCCCACCGGCAGTGCCTGTCCGGGGGAGCGTCCCGCTGCCCCGAAGGAGAGCAGCAGGGCGGTGCGCCCCGACTCCTCCCCGTGCAGCCAGATGCGGCGGGTGACGATCTTGCCGTCCTGAGTGTCGTACTGGGCGAGCACCAGCCACCGGTCGCGGACCGCCGGTCCCTCGGCCGGGGAAGTCAGCCCCACCCTCGTACGGACCGTCGCCGCCAGTGGCTCGGGCAGCCGGTCCAGCCCGAGCCACGCCGTGTCCAGCAGATGCAGCAGTGCGCACTCCTCGAGCAGGCGCACGGGCCAGCCGGGGCCCGATGCCGGGATCGCGCCCAATTCCCTTACACGCCCGGCGAGCCCAGGGGCCTGCGCGTCGACCATGCGCGCCGCGGTCTCCTCCCACAGCGCGTATCCCGACCGGTCGGCCGCCGCGAGGCCCCCGCGCAACAGGTCGGTGAGACGCTGCTCGAGCTCCTGCGCGCCCCCCGTGATCCGCTCGGCCCGACGGTCGGCCCGCCGTCTGGCCGCCTCCGGATCGGCGAGACCCGCGGACGGACCCTCGCCCGCGGCCTGTACCACGGCCCGCTCGCCCGCCCGCTTGCGCCGGCCCTCCAGCCACTCCCCGGCCCACTCGGGAGCCTCGCCCTCCTTCAGCGCCGATGCGTCGGAAGCCCAGAGCAGCAGCAGCCCCAACGCGTGCTTGCACGGGAACTTCCGGCTCGGACAACTGCACTTGTACGCAGGGCCCGTGGTGTCTATCACCGTGCGGTACGGCTTGCTGCCGCTTCCCTTGCACAGCCCCCACACCGCCCCCGTACCGCCGTGGCCCGCCTCGGACCATGGACCGGCCGTGCCGAGCCTGTTCCCCGCCTTGCGCGACGCGTCGTCAGGAGCCAGGGCCAGTACCTGCTCCACCGTCCAGCGCACCACCGGATCGGTGGCGCCTGAGGGTTCTCCCCCGTGAGATAGCAGCATGGGAACGACGGTAGGCCGCCCCACTGACAATCGGCCCTGACCTGCGATTCCTATTGTTCCGAGGGCACTTGACCCCGTGCCCTCCGTGCGCTTCTCTGCGAATGAGGGCGTCGGCCTACCAACTCGGGGGATTCCGCATGAACCGCATCGTTCGCTCCGCTCACCTCAGACGCGCCCGTATCGCTCGAGCCGTCGTGTGCGCCGCCGTTGCCGGGGGTCTCGCGTTCGGCCTGGGCGCGTGTTCCGCATCCGTGGACAGGTCGGTCGGCGAGGCGGTCGACGAGGCCGTGGACGAGACCTACGAGGTGACCTACGAGGTCACCGGCACCACCGTCGACGAGATCCAGTTCCACGGCGGCGGGGGCAGAGCCATGGAACCGAAGGTCGAGACCGTCAAGTCGCCCACGCTGCCGTGGAAGAAGACGGTCACGCTGCGGGGCATCATGCCGTCCGCCGTCATGCCGATCGCCCTGGACGAGGGTGCGGCCGACGTCACCTGCACGATCACGCACAAGGGCCAGGTCATCGAGGAGGCGAAGGGCGAGGCGCTCCTGACGGGCGGCGGCTGCGTCGCTGTCTCGCCGGTCACCGGCTGACGTTCCCCGCCTCCGTCCGCGGGACCGGCAACCGGCAGCCGACCACCTGCAATCGGCCCCGGCCTCGGCGCCGGAGCCGGGGTCGGGGCCGATTGTCAGTGGCATGGTGCACGGTGGAAACCACATCGGGTCGAACGATCTGGAGGGGGATCCATGACCGTGTCCGCACGTACCGCTGTCGCCGCCGCAGAGGCAGGCGGCGAGGCCCTGAGGCCGCACGCCGAGGACGCCTTCGCCGACGAGCTCAAGGCTCTCGCCGCTGCCGACGACCGTCCCAGGCCGGTTCGTTGGCGCCTGTCGCCGTGGGCCGTCGCCACCTACCTGCTCGGCGGGACGCTCCCGGACGGGACACTGATCACACCGAAGTACGTGGGCCCCCGGCGACTCGTCGAAGTCGCCGTGACCACGCTCGCCACCGACCGTGCCCTGCTCCTCCTGGGTGTGCCGGGCACCGCCAAGACATGGGTGTCCGAGCACCTCGCCGCGGCGGTCAGCGGAGACTCGACGCTGCTCGTCCAGGGCACGGCGGGGACACCGGAGGAAGCCGTTCGCTACGGCTGGAACTACGCGCAGCTGCTCGCGCACGGTCCCAGCCGCGACGCACTGGTGCCGAGCCCGGTCATGCGGGCCATGTCCGACGGGATGACCGCCCGGGTGGAGGAGCTGACCCGCATCCCCGCCGATGTGCAGGACGCGCTGATCACGATCCTGTCGGAGAAGACACTTCCCGTTCCCGAGCTGGGACAGGAGGTCCAGGCCGTCCGAGGGTTCAACCTCATCGCCACGGCCAACGACCGCGACCGCGGAGTCAACGAGCTGTCCAGCGCCCTGCGCCGCCGGTTCAACACCGTCGTACTGCCCCTGCCCGCGACACCCGATGCCGAAGTGGACATCGTCTCCCGGCGCGTCGACCAGATCGGGCGCTCGCTCGACCTGCCCGCGGCCCCCGACGGCATGGCCGAGATCAGGCGCGTCGTCATGGTCTTCCGGGAGCTGCGTGACGGCGTCACCACGGACGGCCGCACCAAGCTCAAGTCCCCGTCGGGGACGCTGTCCACGGCCGAGGCCATCTCCGTCGTCACCAACGGACTCGCGCTCGCCGCCCACTTCGGCGACGGTGTGCTGCGGCCCGGCGACGTCGCGGCCGGCATCCTCGGCGCGGTCGTCAGGGACCCCGCAGCGGACCGTGTGGTCTGGCAGGAGTACCTGGAGACCGTGGTCCGGGAGCGGGACGGCTGGAAGGACTTCTACCGCGCCTGCCGCGAGGTCTCCGTATGACGGCCGCCCTCCGCCCCGCTGTGCGCGAACGCGCGGGCGGCCCGCTGCTGCTGGGGGTTCGTCATCACGGGCCCGGATCCGCAAGAGCGGTGCGGGCTGCCCTGGACCACGTACAGCCGCGTGCCGTGCTCATCGAAGGGCCGCCCGAGGCTGACGCGCTGCTGCCGCTCGCCGCCGACGAGCAGATGCGGCCGCCCGTCGCGCTGCTCGCCCATGCCGTGGACGACCCGGGGCGAGCCGCGTTCTGGCCGCTGGCCGAGTTCTCACCCGAATGGGTCGCGATCCGGTGGGCGCTCGCGCACGAGGTCCCGGTGCGCTTCGTGGACCTGCCCGCCGCGCATTCCCTGGCCATGACGGAACAGAACGAGCGGGCGGAACAGAACGAGCGGGCGGAACAGGGCGAGCGGGCGGAGAGCCGGCCGGTCGATGCCCAGGTCATCGATCCGATCGGTGTCCTCGCCCGGACCGCCGGCTACGACGACCCGGAGCGCTGGTGGGAGGACGTCGTCGAACACCGTGCCACCGGGGATGTCCCGGAAGACCCGCGGGCACCTTTCGAGGCGCTCGCGGAGGCGATGACGGCGCTGCGCGAGGCGTACGGGGACGGAGGGCATCCCCGGGACGCCGTCCGGGAGGCGTACATGCGCATTCAGCTGCGCGCCGCCCGCAAGGAGTTCGGCGACGACGTCGCCGTCGTCTGCGGTGCCTGGCATGTCCCCGCCCTGGCCGCGAGGACGACGGTCGCCGCCGACAGAGCGCTCCTCAAGGGGATTCCCAAGGTCAGAACCGAACTGACCTGGGTGCCGTGGACCCACCGCAGACTCGCCCGGCACAGCGGATACGGCGCGGGGATCGACTCCCCCGGTTGGTACGGGCACATGTTCGGCGTGCCCGACCGGCCCATCGAGCGATGGATGACGAAGGTGGCCGGACTCCTGCGCGACGAGGACAGGTTCGTCTCCTCCGCCCATGTCATCGAGGCCGTCCGGCTCGCCGGGGCGCTGGCCGCGATGCGGGGCCGCCCGCTCGCCGGACTGGCCGAGGCCACCGACGCGGTCCGGGCGGTCATGTGCGAGGGGTCCGACGTGCCGCTCGCCCTCGTGCACGACCGGCTGGTCGTCGGGGAGACCCTCGGCGAGGTACCGGACAGTGCTCCCGCCGTGCCCCTGCAGCGAGACCTGACCCGCCTGCAGCGCACCCTCCGCCTCAAACCGGAGGCGCAGGAGCGGGAGCTGGAGCTCGACCTGCGCAAGGAGAACGACTCGGCCCGCAGCAGACTGCTGCACCGGCTGGGACTCCTCGGAGTCGGCTGGGGCGATGCCACGGCGGGCCGGGGGAGTACGGGGACGTTCCGGGAGAGCTGGCGGCTGCGCTGGGAGCCGGAGTTGTTCGTACGGATCGCGGAAGCCGGGGTGTGGGGCACCACGGTGCTCTCCGCCGCGACCGCCCGAACCGAGTCGGACGCCGTCTCAACGACCACGCTCGCCGACGTGACCGCGCTCGCCGAACGGTGCCTGCTGGCGGACCTCCCTGATGCGCTGCCCGTCGTGATGAGGGCCCTTGCCGACCGTGCTGCTCTCGACGCGGACGTGGGCCACCTCGCCGACGCGCTGCCGGCCCTGGCCCGCTCCCTGCGGTACGGGGACGTGCGGTCAACGGACACGGCCGCACTGGGAGAGGTCGCGGTCGGTCTCGCCGAGCGGATCTGCGTGGGTCTGCCGCCCGCGTGCACCGGTCTCGACGCGGACGGCGCGGCGCAGCTGCACCGCCAGGTCGACGGTGTGCACACGGCGATCGGCCTGCTCGCCGGAGGAGCCGTGTCCGCCCGGGGGCTGCGGGAGCGCTGGGCAGGAGTTCTGCACAGGCTGTCCGCCAGGGACACGGTCGCGGGCGTGATCCGCGGCCGTTCGACGCGCCTGCTGCTCGATGACGGGCGGCTCGCCGAGGACGACGCGGCCCGGCTGATGGGGCTGGCCCTGTCGCCCGGGACACCACCGGCCGACGCCGCCGCATGGATCGAGGGCTTCGTCGGCGGGGCGGCGGGCGGCGGCATGCTGCTCGTCCACGACGAGCGGCTCCTCGGACTCGTGGACGCCTGGCTGACCGGCGTGCCGGCGGAGATGTTCACGGACGTACTGCCCCTGCTGCGCCGTACGTTCTCGGTCTACGACCCCGGTGTGCGGCGCACCCTGGGCGAGCTCGTCCGCCGGGGCCCGGACCCCGGGAGGGCGCACGGCGGTGCGGAGACCGCCGCCCCGGGCTTCGGCGCCGGACTCGACGCGCAGCGCGCGGACGCGGTCGTTCCTGTCCTCCGGTTGCTGCTCGGAACCGACCTTGACCCCGGAAACGGAGCCCGCCCCGGAGCGGGAGCGGAACGGGCGGCGGCCGGATGACCACGGACACAGCGAGGACCGGAGAAGGGGAGAGGGCGATGACTGCAGCTCCGGACGACGGGGAGCGGCTGCGCCGCTGGCGCATGGTGCTCGGCGCGGACAGCGCCGAGAGCACGGGGTGCACGCTCGCCGGTCGCGATGTCGCGATGGACGGTGCGCTGACCGCGCTGTACGGCGGTGGGAAGAAGCCGGGCGGCCGGGGCGGCAACGAGCGGTCCGGGGGGCTCGGGGCGTCCGCCCCCTCCGTCGCCCGCTGGCTCGGCGACATCCGCACCTACTTCCCGAGCTCCGTCGTCCAGATCATGCAGCGCGACGCGATCGACCGCCTCGGACTGTCCGCCCTGCTCCTGGAGCCGGAGATGCTGGAGGCCGTCGAGCCGGACGTCCACCTCGTCGGCACGCTGCTCTCGCTCAGCAAGGCCATGCCCGAGACGACGAAGGAGACGGCACGCGCGGTCGTCCGCAAGGTCGTCGAGGATCTGGAGAGGCGGCTGGCCACCCGTACGAGAGCGACGCTCACCGGGGCGCTGGACCGTTCGGCGCGGATCAGCAGGCCGCGGCACCGGGACATCGACTGGGACCGCACCATCCGGGCCAACCTCAAGAACTATCTGCCGGAACACCGCACGATCGTTCCCGAGCGCCTCATCGGATACGGGCGGGCGGCGCAGTCGGTGAAGAAGGACGTCATCCTCTGCATCGACCAGTCGGGGTCCATGGCGGCATCGGTCGTCCACGCCTCGGTCTTCGGAGCGGTGCTCGCTTCCATGCGCACGCTGGCGACCCGGCTCGTCGTGTTCGACACGGCCGTCGTCGACCTCACCGACCAGCTCGACGACCCCGTCGACGTCCTGTTCGGCGTACAGCTCGGCGGAGGTACGGACATCAACCGGGCGCTCGCCTACTGCCAGTCGAAGATCACCCGCCCCGCCGACACCGTCGTCGTGCTCATCAGTGATCTCTACGAGGGCGGAATCCGCGACGAGATGATCAAGCGGGTCGCCGCGATGAAGGCTTCCGGCGTGCAGTTCGTGACACTCCTCGCGCTCTCGGACGAGGGCGCACCCGCCTATGACCGGGACCACGCGGCCGCGCTGGGGGCCCTCGGCGCACCGGCCTTCGCCTGCACACCGGACCTCTTTCCGGAGGTCATGGCCGCCGCCATCGAGAAACGTCCCCTGCCGATACCGGACAGCGAGGTCCCGGCCTGAGGGCTGCCGGGCGGACCGTCGGGCTCCGGAGCGATCCGTCACCGCTCCGGAGTACCCGGCTCACCGGACCCGGATCCCCGCTCACCGGTCGGGTGGTGCCCTCGAACCCGGGCGGACATGCCGTTTTGTCCCTCGCACCCCGGCCACCAGCGCGCTCTGTGACTGTAATCACCGCTCAGGTGTGATCTGCGATTTAGGGTCCTGCGGAGCGCGGGGATAACCTGCCGGATGGACATGCCGCGTACCCGGACACCGTGTACGCCTCCCTAGTGACCGCGCAGTCACGTTGCCCCTCGCGGCACGCCCACGCAGAAAACCAACCGCGAGACCACTAAAAGGGACGGACGCGCGTGGACCTGTTCGAGTACCAGGCGAGGGACCTCTTCGCCAAGCACGGTGTACCGGTGCTGGCCGGTGAAGTCATCGACACGCCTGAGGCAGCCCGCGAGGCGACCGAGCGGCTGGGCGGCAAGTCAGTCGTCAAGGCGCAGGTGAAGGTCGGCGGCCGCGGCAAGGCCGGTGGCGTCAAGCTGGCTGCCAACCCCGACGAGGCGGTCGCCCGTGCGACCGACATCCTCGGCATGGACATCAAGGGCCACACGGTCCACAACGTGATGATCGCCGAGCTGTCCCCGGAGATCGAGGCGGAGTACTACGTCTCGTACCTCCTCGACCGCACCAACCGCACCTTCCTGGCCATGGCCTCGGTGCAGGGCGGCATGGACATCGAGGAGGTCGCGGAGAAGACCCCCGAGGCCCTCGCGAAGGTCCCGGTCAACGCCGTGGACGGCGTCGACATCGTCAAGGCCCGCGAGATCGTGGCCCAGGCGAAGTTCCCGGCCGACGTGGCCGAGGGTGTCGCCGAGGCCATGGTGACCCTGTGGGACACCTTCGTAGCCGAGGACGCCCTCCTCGTCGAGGTCAACCCGCTGGTGAAGACCAAGGACGGCCGGATCCTGGCCCTGGACGGCAAGGTGTCTCTCGACGAGAACGCCGACTTCCGTCAGCCCGGCCACGAGGCCCTCGAGGACAAGGCCGCGGCCAACCCCCTCGAGGCCGCCGCCAAGGCCAAGAACCTCAACTACGTCAAGCTCGAGGGCGAGGTCGGCATCATCGGTAACGGTGCCGGTCTGGTCATGTCGACGCTGGACGTCGTCGCGTACGCCGGTGAGAACCACGGCAACGTGAAGCCCGCCAACTTCCTCGACATCGGTGGCGGCGCCTCCGCAGAGGTCATGGCGAACGGCCTGGAGATCATCCTCGGCGACCCGGACGTCAAGTCCGTCTTCGTCAACGTCTTCGGTGGCATCACCGCGTGCGACGAGGTCGCCAACGGCATCGTCCAGGCGCTTGAGCTGCTCAAGTCCAAGGGCGAAGCGGTCACCAAGCCGCTCGTCGTGCGCCTCGACGGCAACAACGCGGAGCTGGGTCGCAAGATCCTCTCCGACGCCAACCACCCGCTCGTGCAGCGCGTGGACACCATGGACGGCGCGGCCGACAAGGCCGCCGAGCTCGCCGCGGCTGCGAAGTAAGGGACGAGGGACTCCAACACCATGGCTATCTTCCTCACCAAGGACAGCAAGGTCATCGTCCAGGGGATGACCGGCGCCACGGGCATGAAGCACACCAAGCTCATGCTGGCCGACGGCACCAACATCGTCGGTGGCGTGAACCCGCGCAAGGCCGGTACCTCCGTCGACTTCGACGGCACCGAGGTACCCGTCTTCGGGTCCGTCGCCGAGGCGATCGAGAAGACCGGCGCCGACGTGTCGGTTCTCTTCGTGCCGCCGGCCTTCGCGAAGGCCGCTGTCGTCGAGGCGATCGACGCCGAGATTCCGCTGGCCGTCGTGATCACCGAGGGCATCGCTGTCCACGACTCCGCCGCCTTCTGGGCGTACGCCGGTTCGAAGGGCAACAAGACCCGGATCATCGGCCCGAACTGCCCCGGCCTGATCACCCCCGGTCAGTCCAACGCCGGCATCATCCCGGGAGACATCACCAAGCCCGGCCGCATCGGTCTCGTGTCCAAGTCGGGCACGCTGACCTACCAGATGATGTACGAGCTCCGTGACATCGGCTTCTCGTCCGCCGTCGGCATCGGTGGCGACCCGGTCATCGGTACGACGCACATCGACGCCCTCGCGGCGTTCGAGGCCGACCCCGAGACCGACCTCATCGTGATGATCGGCGAGATCGGCGGCGACGCCGAGGAGCGTGCGGCCGACTACATCGCGAAGAACGTCACGAAGCCGGTCGTCGGTTACGTCGCGGGCTTCACCGCCCCCGAGGGCAAGACCATGGGCCACGCAGGCGCCATCGTCTCCGGCTCCTCCGGCACCGCCGCCGCCAAGAAGGAGGCCCTCGAGGCCGCCGGCGTGAAGGTCGGCAAGACGCCGACCGAGACCGCCAAGCTGGCGCGCGAGATCCTCGGCGGCTGATTGCGCGCCGCGGCGGCCTGCCCGCCGAGGCACCGCGTCGCCGCAGCAACGGCTCGGGCCCGCACTCCTCCTGCGAGGGGTGCGGGCCCGAGCCGTTGCCGTACCGGTCAGGGGATCCGCGGCACCAGGCGTTCCGGGCCATGTGCGAACTCGCCGCGCAGGGCCTTCTGCAGCTTCAGATTCTGCGGGGTCAGTTTCTCCGGGCCGCCGCGCGGGGGCACGCCGCCGACCCGCTCCGCCGGCGCGATCGGCTGCTCGTACTGCGTGGGAGCGGTCTTCAGGGTGAAAGCCGTCGTGCCGATGAGCAGCACGGCGAAGCAGATCGCCGCCCGGGTCCAGAGTTCGGCCTTGCGTTCGCTGCCCCTGCGGACGGTCCGGGCCGGTGGTGGTGCGGGCACGTGTTCGGTGAGGGCGAGCGAGCCGAGCCGCTCCTGGAGCAGCGCGGACTGCTCACCGGGGGACACGGGATCCGCGAGTTCGGGCAGCCGCTCGGCGATGGCGGCCCGTGCGTTCAGCAGCCGGCTCGCCGCGGCCGGGGTGCTCGCCTCGGTCTCGGCGGCCGTGTCCGGAAGGTCCAGGCCCACACCGTCGTAGAGCAGCAGGGTGCGCCGGTGCGCGGGCGGCATGCCGAGCAGCGCGTCGAGCAGCCCGCGCCGCCCCGGATCCTCGGGCGGCGCGTCGGGGTGGCGGTGGGCGCGGCGCAGCCGGTGCCAGGGCGACATCGCGTACTCGTGCGCCGCCGCGCGGACCCAGCCGCCCGGGTCGCGGTCCCTGGCGACCTCGGGCCAGCGCTGCCACGCGAGCTGGAAGGCGTGTTCGACGGCCTCCTGGGACAGGTTCCGGCGGCCGGTCAGCAGGTACGCCTGGTGGACGAGGCCGGTCGCGATGCGTGTGTACAGGGCGTCGAACGCTTCTTCGGCGGACGTGAGCCCCGACGGGGCCGGTGCCGCGGGTGTGGAGGAAGGGGCAGGAGGTGCCTCGGTGCCTGGGGTGGTTCCGGTGCCGGGCTCGGTCGGGGACATCGTGGTGCTCCCGGTGGCTTCGACGGTGGGGGGCGGCGATTCCTGCGGCCCCGTGCGGGTGTCTTCGGAGCCGATCAGCCTGGAGTACGCCGTGCGCTTACGGCCTCGTGGGCTGGTGCGCCCTGTCTCCCAGGCGCGGACGGTGGCGGCCGTGACGCCCACGGCCGCCGCGACCTGCTCCTCACTCAGTGCCCTTGCCTCGCGCAGCCGTCGGCGCTCCTTGGGGGAGGGCAACGGTGCGGCGGTGACCGGACCGGTGGTGCTCCGTGTCATGTCCGGCCCCCGTCGACACTGCACTGGGTGAAAAAGTACATAAACGTATATTGGGCGACACAGCGGCCATTCGCCCGTTACACGGAATAAGCGCGTGTCGTTGGGAGCATGGCCGGGTGACCCAAGTGACCGAGCGCAGCCCGATGTTGCCTGCCGAGCGGAGCAGGTCGACCGCACTGGCCTCCGCCTTTGTACGCGGGGCGATCGCGGCGGGGCTCGGGCTCGGCTCGCTGTCCGTCCTGGTCATGGTGTTGTGGATCAGCTCCCCCTACCCCGACAGCGGCCCGGGTGAGGCCCTCCACGCGGCGACCGGGCTGTGGCTCCTCGCCCACGGCGCCGAGCTCATCAGGACCGACACCCTGAGCGGCAACCCGGCCCCCGTGGCGACCGTCCCGCTGCTCCTCGTCGTGCTTCCGGTGTGGCTGGTGCACCGGGCCGCGCGGGATTCCGCGGAACCGGAGGAGGGTTCGGCGGTGAGGCATTCGGCCGTCGGCGCGTTCTTCGCGGTGACCGCCGGATATCTGCTGGTGGCCCTGGCCGCGGCCGCGTACGCACGGGGTGGCGGGCTGCCTGCCGAGCGGACCTCTCTCGCCTTCCCGCTCACCGCGGTGGTGGCCGGAGCGGCTGGGGCCGGGGTCTGGGCGGCGTGCGGGCGCCCGTTGGGTCCGCTGATGGTCTGGGCGCCGCTGAGGCTGCAGGAGGCTGTCGCCAGGTCCCGGTTCCGGTCCGGAACGCAGACAGTCCTCCGGTCGGCGGCGGCCGGTGTGGCGGTGCTGCTCGGCGGGGGCGCCCTGGTGGTCGCCGTGGCGCTGCTGTGGCACGGGGGAGCGGCCCGGGAGTCCTACCTCGCGCTGTCGGGCCACCGGGCGGACCGGGTCGCCGTCCTGCTGCTGGCGCTGGCACTCGTACCGAATGCGGCGATGTGGGGTGCGGCGTACGGCCTCGGGCCGGGCTTCGCCCTCGGTACGGATGCCACGGCCACCCCGCTCGCCTTCGCCGGGCATCCGGCGCTGCCCGACTTCCCCCTGCTGGCCGCCGTGCCGTCCCCGGGGCCGGGAACGGCCGCGAACTGGGCGGCGGTCGCGGTGCCCGTCGCCGCCGGGCTCGCGGTCGCCCGCTTCACGGCGCGGGGGGCGGCTCCCGATGACGGGGTGCGGGAGGAGGCCTGGGGCCCGCGGGACACGGCATTCGCGGCGGTCCTGGGGGCTGTCGGATGCGGAGCGGGTGCGGCGGTGCTGGCCGCGGCGTCGGGCGGGCCGATGGGCACCGGGGCGCTGGCGGAGTTCGGGCCCGTGTGGTGGCTGGTGGGGTCGGCCGCGCTGGTGTGGACGGCCGTGATCGGCGTACCGGTGGCGCTGCTGCTCAGGTTCTGGCGGCTGCGGGAACACCCCTGGGGGTGGCGGCGTGATCCGGCGGAGCGTGCGGACGGGGAGACGAAGGAGCGGGCCGACGGGAAAGAGGACCGGGCTGACGGGAAAGAAAACCGGGCCGACGGGAAAGGGGAAGGCGAGGCGACGGGGAGGAGCGGTGGCGAGGGCGAGGCGGAAGCCCGGCTCCCGGACTCGGAGCCGTACGAATTCCTGTCGGCCGACCCGTGGCACGAGGACGGTGCCAGGAAGGCGCGCTGGGCCTCGCTCCGGAAGAGTTCCGGCGGGCTGATGGCGGACTTCCCCGCCGTTCCCGGTGGTGACAGCCCCCCGGTGAAGAGTGGCGGAACGCCGGCCGGCCGGGTTCCGGATGCCCAGGGGCACCCGGAACCCGGCCGGGGGACTGCTTCGTAGCGGGCCGCTTCCCCGGGCGTTACTTCTTCACGCCGAAGAAGGGCTCCAGCGGCTCGGGCAGCAGATCATTGCAGGCCAGGGCGCCGGACTTGGTGAGGGCGTCGTTCACGCAGGTGTAGTAGTCGCGGTAGACCAGCTGCACCGTGAACGACGTGGCAACGATCAGCAGGGCGAGCAGCGCGGTGACCAGACCGCTGACAGCCGCAGTGGTCTGCTGCCTGCCGCTGTTCTGCGGCGCACCCGCGGGCGGTGCCACCGGAGGAGCGCCGGGCGGGGTGGCTGCGGGGGCACGGTCCGGGGCCGCATCACCGGTCGCGGCGGGCGCGGCGCTCTGTGCCGGGGTCTTCCGTGGCCCTGCGCGCAGGGCGCTGACCGACCAGTACACAGCGAGTGCGCCGAGGAGCAGCGCGATCTCGGGGAAGTCGAAGAGGGCGAAGAAGAACGCCCACATGCCGCCCAGCACCGCGTAGCGGGCGCGGCGCTGCGCGGGGTCGGTCGGGTCCCAGCGCAGTCCGCCGGGGTTGCCCTCGGGGCCTCCACCCTGGCCGCCCTGGCCGCCCTGCCCGCCGGTCCCGCCGGGACGGCTGCCGAAGCCGCCGTTCTGCCGGCCCGGCTGCTGGTCGCTCCACTGGCTGCCCCAGACGGGGCGGTCGTCGGACGGGCCCTCGCCGTTGCCGCCGCTGCCGTTGCCTCCCGCGCCGTGGGACGGGTGGCGCGGCTGCCAGGGCTGGTCGGGCCGGTCCTCGGGAGGGGCGGCGAACGGATTGTCGTCGGAAGGGGTCGAGGCGCCGGGCGCTGACGAGGAGCCCGGCGCCGACGGGGAATCCGGTGCGCCGGAGGAGCCTGTCGCGGAGGAGTCCGGCGACGCGGAGGAGTCCGGAGACGCGGAGGAGTCCGGCGATGAGGACCGGCGTTCCCGCATCAGCGTGAAGGTCCGCTCGGGCAGCGGGTGGCCAAAGGCGGTGCGGAGGCGGTCCGGCATGTGGTGAACGTCTTCCCCATCTCGTCATTTCCGCCCTGAGGACGGTTCCCTGTCCCCTGACGCTACCTCCCGGCCACGCCCCCGTCCCGTGGGGGCCGCTGGGTGTGCCGGTATCGTTGCTGACGGTCGGCCCGTTCGTAGAGTTCCCCGTATCGGGGGACGAGATTCTTTCGTACGACCATACAAACGCATTCCAGTACACCGCACCTGCCTTACCACGCGAGAAAGGGCCCTGCTGTGGCCTCCCCGCCCCCTTCCGCCGCTCCGGCCCGTCTGGTTGTCCTGGTCTCCGGCTCGGGTACGAACCTCCAAGCCCTGCTCGACGCCATCGGTGACGACCCCGAGGGCTACGGCGCCCGGATCGTCGCGGTCGGCGCGGACCGCTACGGCACCCTCGGCCTCGAACGCGCCGAGCGTGCCGGGCTGGCCACGTTCGTGTGCAAGGTCGGCGAGTACGCGACCCGCGAGGAGTGGGACGTCGCCCTGACCGACGCCGTCGCGGAGCACCGCCCGGACCTCGTCGTGTCCGCGGGGTTCATGAAGATCGTGGGCAAGGGCTTCCTCGCCGGGTTCGGCGGCCGGTTCATCAACACCCACCCCGCCCTGCTCCCCAGCTTTCCCGGTGCCCACGGGGTGCGCGACGCGCTCGCGTACGGCGTGAAGGTCACCGGGTGCACCGTCCACTTCGTCGACGACGGCGTCGACACCGGTCCGATCATCGCGCAGGGCGTGGTCGAGGTGACCGAAGAGGACACCCCGGAGGGCGAAGCGGCCCTCCACGAACGCATCAAGGAAGTCGAGCGCAAGCTGCTCGTCGAGGCCGTAGGGCGGCTCGCCCGCGACGGCTATCGCATTGAGGGACGAAAGGTTCATCTCGGTCATGTCGGTGAATAAGCCCATCCGCCGCGCTCTGGTCAGTGTCTACGACAAGACGGGGCTCGAGGACCTCGCCCGCGGTCTGCACGAGTCGGGTGTCGAGCTGGTCTCCACCGGCTCCACCGCCGGGAAGATCGCTGCTGCCGGGGTGCCGGTCACCAAGGTCGAGGAGCTCACCGGCTTCCCCGAGTGCCTCGACGGCCGGGTCAAGACGCTGCACCCCCGGGTGCACGCCGGCATCCTCGCGGACCTGCGTCTGGACGCCCACCGTGAGCAGCTCGCCGAGCTCGGCGTGGAGCCGTTCGACCTCGTGGTCGTCAACCTGTACCCGTTCAAGGAGACCGTCGCGTCCGGCGCGTCCGACGACGAGTGCGTGGAGCAGATCGACATCGGCGGCCCCTCGATGGTCCGCGCCGCCGCCAAGAACCACCCGTCCGTGGCGGTCGTGACGAGCCCGGAGCGTTACGCCGACGTCCTGGCCGCGGTCAAGGCCGGCGGTTTCGACCTGACCGCCCGCAAGCGGCTCGCCGCCGAGGCCTTCCGGCACACCGCCTCGTACGACGTCGCCGTCGCCTCCTGGTTCGCGGCCGACTACGCGGCCTCGGACGACTCGGGCCTCCCCGAGTTCCTAGGGGACACCTTCGTACGCAAGAACGTCCTGCGCTACGGCGAGAACCCGCACCAGCCCGCCGCGCTCTACACCTCCGGCGAGGGCGGCCTCGCCGAGGCCGAGCAGCTGCACGGCAAGGAGATGTCCTACAACAACTACACGGACACCGACGCCGCACGCCGGGCCGCGTACGACCACGCCGAGCCGTGCGTCGCGATCATCAAGCACGCCAACCCGTGCGGCATCGCGATCGCGGACGACGTCGCCGAGGCGCACCGCAACGCCCACGCCTGCGACCCGCTGTCGGCCTTCGGCGGTGTCATCGCCGTCAACCGTCCGGTGACCGTGGCGCTGGCCGAGCAGGTCGCGGAGATCTTCACCGAGGTCATCGTCGCCCCGGCGTACGAGGACGGCTCGGTCGAGATCCTCGCCCGCAAGAAGAACATCCGGGTGCTGCGCTGCCCCGACGCCCTGACCTCCGCGTTCGAGGTGAAGCCCATCGACGGCGGCGCGCTGCTCCAGGTCACCGACCGGCTCCAGGCCGACGGCGACGACCCGGCCGACTGGACCCTCGCGACCGGCGAGGCCCTCTCCGCGGACGAGCTCAGGGAGCTCGCCTTCGCGTGGAAGGCCTGCCGTGCGGTCAAGTCCAACGCGATCCTGCTCGCCAAGGGCGGCGCCTCGGTCGGCGTCGGCATGGGCCAGGTCAACCGCGTCGACTCCGCCAAGCTCGCCGTCGAGCGGGCCGGCGAGGAGCGGGCGCGCGGTGCGTACGCCGCGTCGGACGCCTTCTTCCCCTTCCCCGACGGCCTGGAGATCCTCACTGCCGCCGGGATCAGGGCCGTGGCCCAGCCGGGCGGCTCGGTCCGCGACGAACTGGTGATCGAGGCAGCGAAGAAGGCCGGCGTGACCATGTACTTCACGGGCACGCGCCACTTCTTCCACTGATGTTGACCCCGCAGTGATCCGGTACAGGCCGCACCCGCTCCGGGTGCGGCCTGTACCGCGTACCGACGTACGGAGATCAGTCGTCCCTCTGTTCTAATGAATGGCCTTGTCGGTCCGTAAGGGCTGGACCGGTACGACCGGCAGAGACCAGCGAGGGAATCCGTGCGGGGGCATCGTGCTTGACCTGAACCAGAGCGACACGGACGCGCCCGGCGACCGGGAGCAGCCGGAAACGGCCCCCGAGCGGTCCGGCGGTCCGTCGAGCCCCGTGCCGCTGCGTCCCTATCTGATCGTGGCCGCACTCCTGTGCGCGCTCTACTTCCTTTACGCGTACCTGCGGTACAGCCACTTCCAGTCGCCCTCCTGGGACCTGGGGATCTTCGAACAGGAGGTGCGCGCGTACGCCGGGCTGAACGCCCCGGTCGTCGACATCAAGGGCCCCGGCTATCTGATACTCGGCGACCACTTCAGCCCCGTGGTGGCGCTCCTCGTCCCCCTGTACTGGATCTGGCCTTCCGCCCTATCGCTGCTGTTCGCCCAGTCCGCCCTGTTCGCCGCCTCCGCGGTCATCGTCGGACGCACCGTCCAACAGCTCCTGGGCGGCCGTTCCGGTCTCTGCGCCACCGTCGCGTACGGGCTCTCCTGGGGCCTCCAGGAGGCGGTGAAGGCCGACTTCCACGAAATAGCGTTCGCCGTACCGCTGATCGCCCTCATCTGCCGCGCGCTGCTCCTGCAGCGCTGGACGGCCGCAGTCCTCTGGGCGTTGCCCCTGGTCCTGGTCAAGGAGGACCTCGGGATCACCGTCGCGGTCGTCGGAGCCCTCCTCGCCCTCTACGGGCGACGGCTCCAGGGCATGCTGCTGGCGGCCTTCGGAGTGTTCGCGTTCGCGCTGACCGTGCTCGTCCTCATACCGGCGGCCAGCAGTGCGGGCACGTACGACTACTGGAAGAAGATCGACAAGAACGGTGAGCAGGAGGTCTCCCTGCTCGACTCCGTCCTCGGCGTCCTCGACTCCTCCGTCAAGGTGGAGATGCTGATCTTCCTGGTCGGCATCACCGCGTTCATGGCGCTGCGCTCACCCCTGATCCTGCTCGTCCTGCCCACGCTCGGCTGGCGGCTGCTGTCCCAGGACTCCAACCACTGGGGCATGGTCTGGCACTACAGCGCGATCCTCATGCCGGTCGTCTTCCTGGCGATGGCCGACGGCATCCGCCGAAGCCGCGCCTCGAATCGGCCCTGGCTCCTCGCGTACGCGAACGTCGCCGTGCCCGTGGCCGCGGCGATCGCCGTGACCCTCACCCAGCACCTGCCCCTGCGTGACCTGCTGCGCCCGGAGTTCTACCGCTCCGAAGCGCGCGTCGAGGCGGCCGAGGAGGCACTGGACGCCATCCCCGAGGGCGCGCGCGTGGAGACGGACATCACTCTGATGGCGCACCTGACCGGTGACCGCACGGTCTACTGGGTCGGCGGCGCCCCCGGCACCGCTCCCGACATCGTGGCGATCAACCTGGACTTCGGCTGGTCGACGCCGATCGACGACCCGGTGAAGTACGCCCAGCAGCTCCATCCCGAGGCGCGCTACCGGATCAAGCACCGGTCGGGGTCCTTCGTCGTGATGGAGCGGACCAGTCCGGCGCCGTCCGGTTTCCGTTCCTGAGCACAGCCACGGTCCCGGAGAACGCCGAAGGCCGCAGGCCCCGCGGAACGCGGGAGCTGCGGCCTTGCCGGTGGAACTGCACTCCACCCGGTGGATCAGGATCAGTACTGCGGCTGCTGCTGACGGTTGAACCAGCTGCCACCGTCGGACTTCGCCACGAAGACGACGACGAGGACGGCCAGAACGGTGTGGACGAGGCCGACCACGATGAACGGGTAGATGCCGAGGATCGCGGTGATCACACCGAAGACCATCGCGGTGATGCGGATGCCGTTGCCACCGCTGCCGAACTTCACGGCGAGGAACACGGCGAGGACGCCCCACAGCACCGCGAAGGCGACGATGCCCCACAGGGCGTTGCCCGAGTAGTCCGCGAGCTCCTGGAACTGGACGTCCTCCTGCAGTGAGGCGTCGTTCTTGGCGGCGTTCACGGCCGCGGCGGCGATCGCGAAGATGATCGCGCCGATCAGCTGCAGGCCGGCGATCACGTAGAGCATGACCCGCGCGGACTTCACGCCACCGGGCATCTCCGTGGGCATACCGGGGAAGCCGCCGTAGCCGGCCTGGACGGGCGGGGCCTGCGGGTAGCCGTAGCCCTGCTGCGGCACGCCCTGGGGGGCCTGCTGCGGGTAGCCGTAGCCCGGCTGCTGCCCGCCCGGCTGCTGCCCGCCCGGCTGCTGGCCGTAGGGGTTGTTGGGGTCGCCGAAGCTCATGGCCGAATTCCTCCGTTGCGAATGTGCGGGGACGACGCGGTCCGGGCGGAGGAACGATGCGCGATCCGAAACGGTTGGTCCCCCCGACACTGTCCGCGATACTGCGCGCCTCATCGTCGTCCTGGCATCGGCTTCCTGTCCAGTCAGCAGGCGAATGTGTTGTGCAAGTGCAACCTCGTGTCCACGGTGCAACCCAGAATTGGTATGCGGGTGGGGTCATCCGCGAGGATGGGTGTCATGACTGCCCAGATTCTCGATGGCAAGGCCACCGCAGCTGCGATCAAATCCGATCTGACCGTCCGCGTGGCGGCCCTCAAGGCGCAGGGCATCACCCCCGGCCTGGGGACCCTGCTCGTCGGGGACGACCCGGGCAGTCGGTGGTACGTCAACGGCAAGCACCGTGACTGCGCACAGGTCGGCATCGGCTCCATCCAGCGCGAACTCCCCGACACCGCCACCCAGGAGGACATCGAGGAGGTCGTACGGGAGCTCAACGCCAACCCCGAATGCACGGGCTACATCGTGCAGCTCCCCCTTCCCAAGGGCATCGACACCAACCGGGTCCTCGAGCTCATGGACCCGGCGAAGGACGCCGACGGCCTGCACCCCATGAGCCTCGGCAAGCTCGTGCTGAACGAGACCGGCCCGCTGCCCTGCACCCCGCAGGGTGTCGTCACGCTGCTCCGCAAGCACGGTGTGGAGATCAACGGTGCCCATGTGGTGGTCGTCGGACGCGGTGTCACCATCGGCCGCTCCATCCCGCTGCTGCTGACCCGCAAGTCCGAGAACGCGACCGTCACCCAGTGCCACACCGGCACGCGTGATCTCTCGGCCCACCTCAGGCAGGCCGACATCATCGTCGCCGCCGCCGGTGTGCCGCACCTCATCAAGCCCGAGGACGTGAAGCCGGGCGCGGCCGTGCTCGACGTCGGCGTCAGCAGGGACGAGAACGGCAAGATCGTCGGCGATGTGCACCCCGGTGTCGCCGAGGTCGCCGCATGGGTCGCCCCGAACCCGGGCGGCGTCGGCCCCATGACCCGCGCCCAGCTGCTGGTCAACGTGGTCGAGGCGGCCGAGCGCGCGGCGGCCGATGCCTCTGCCGTCTCCGCCGGCTGATCCGGGCCGGTAGGAGCGTCATGGGTGCTGGTACGAGTCCGGCGGACGGTAAGCACGCCGACGAGGCTGTGGAAACGGGCGAGGCGCTTGAGCCCGGCGGTCCGGACGAGGCGGTTTCGACCAAAGGTCCGGACGAGGCGGCAGTGAAGGACGGTCCGGACGAGTCCGTCGAGGCTCCGGCGGTCGGTGGGTCCGGCGAGGCACCGGCGGCAGTCGAGCCCGAGGAGGCATCCCCGGCGGATGCCGGCGGTGGCGGCTCGACCCGGGCGCCCTCGCGGCGATTCTCGCTGACCCACGACACCGCCCGCCCCGAGGGCGGCGGCCGTGCGGCGCCCGGGGACGCTCCCGCGCCCGCCCGGCAGTGGCCGCTGCTCACCGTGCTCTGCACCGCCGGTGTCGGGCTGCTGATCGTGGGGACCGACCCCTTCGCGGAAGCCTTCAGGATCGGCGCGATGCTGATGGGCATCGCCCTCCTCGCGGGGGCGGTGCTGCGCTGGGTGGTTCCTTCGGTCGGCATGCTGGCCGTGCGGTCCCGGTTCACCGACCTCGTCACCTACGGCCTGATGGGCACCCTGATCGTCCTGCTCGCGCTGATGGCGCAGCCGAAGCCGTGGTTGGACGTCCCCATCCTGGAGGACGTCGTCCACTTCACCATCCGCTAGAGGCCTGTGGTGTCCGTCCCCTCCCCCGAGAAGGGACGGACACCGGACGGGACGTCCCGGAGCAAGAAACGCCGGAATGCGGTGACTTGAGCGGCCTTGCCCCGTCCTGCCTCCAGCGTCATGGACATGAGGTGTCCGGTTCAAGGGATGGCAGTGGCCTGTGGCACGGAAGTGACCATTCCGCCACGGTGTGATCGCCGCGCAACGATGGCAGACTGAGCCGGCATACGCCACAGGCGTACGACGGAGCGTGTGGTGACGCCGAATGCACCCATGCGCCCCCCTATGAGGAACTGACACCTTGGCTTTACGCATCCTCTTGGGTAGTTCAGAAGCGGGAGACCGCCGGTTCTGAGTGGGGCGTCAGGGCTCGGTGTCACGGAGCGGGGGCGCGTCGGGCACGTTCGGGGGAATTGGATGAGGGGGAGTAATGCCTCGTTGGAAGGCACTACCGGAGGAACTCGACCCGCAGGTCAAGGAGTTCGCCAACCAGCTGCGCAGGCTGGTCGACCGGAGCGGGCTGAGCATCGCGGCGGTGGCTGACCGCACGGGCTACAGCAAGACGTCCTGGGAGCGTTATCTCAACGGCAGGCTGCTCGCGCCCAAGGGGGCGATCGTCGCGCTCGCCGAGGTGACGGGCACCAACCAGAACCACCTGACGACCATGTGGGAGCTGGCGGAGCGTGCCTGGAGCCGCTCCGAGATGCGCCACGACATGACGATGGAGGCCATACGGATCTCGCAGGCGCGTGCGGCGCTCGGCGAGTTCGGGCCGACCTCGGCCCCCGCGGCCGGCCGGAGCAGCCGGTCCGGTGGACGGGCGGGCG
Organism: Streptomyces sp. NBC_00887; assembly: GCF_045207585.1. Classification (NCBI taxonomy): domain Bacteria; kingdom Bacillati; phylum Actinomycetota; class Actinomycetes; order Kitasatosporales; family Streptomycetaceae; genus Streptomyces; species Streptomyces sp. NBC_00887. The sequence continues at coordinate 5,050,850 of NZ_CP108788.1, read as the reverse complement.
GGGGAGCGGGGGTCTCCACCGCGCCCGGGCCCGGGGAGGACGTGCGCGACGCGGGCCGTCCGCCGTCCGTACCGGTCCAGCGCGGAGCCGTGCCGCGGATCCCGCAGCAGCCGCGGCACGGGGCGGGACCGGACGCCGGTGCCCCGGGCGGCGTCGGCCCCGCGGACGGATTCCACGCAGCCGGTGCGGGGGCACAGCCGCCGGACCGGCGTGCGGGGCGGGGCACACAGCCCGGCGGCCGTCGCAAGCTGACGATGTTCCTCGTGGGTGTGGTGGGCGCTCTGCTGGTGATAGCCGGCGCGGTGCTGTTCACCGATCTGGGCGCGGACGACGGCGGGAAGAAGACCGCGACCCCGTCCGCCGAGCCGAGCACCACCGCGCCGGAGCTGCCGGCCGGGGTCGGGTGCACCGGCGCGGACTGCACCGGACAGGACCCGGAAGCCATGGGGTGCGGGGGCCAGTTCGCGAGCACGGTCTCCAGGGCGACGGTGGGCACCAGCCTCGTCGAGGTCCGCTACAGCAAGACCTGTGCGGCCGCGTGGGCCCGTATGACGAAGGCCGCTCCCGGAGACACCGTTCGGATCAGCGCGGGCGCGGGCGGGCAGGACGGCACGGTGGACGCGGACGCGGACGCGTACACCCCGATGGTCGCCGTGAAGAAGCCTTCGGACGCGAAGGCGTGCGCGACGCTCACCTCCGGTACGGAAGGCTGCACCACACCTGAGTAGGCATCCGGGCGGACGGACAGCTGCGGTACGTGACCGGTTGTGTGCGGTCCCACAGGGGGGTGGGCGGCCGGGACGACCGGGGTCGGATAGCCTGATCGCTGGATATCTCTTCACATCAAGATTCAGAGATATCCAGCACCAGGGGCAGGGACCCCCACCGCCAGCTGTCTAACGGAGATCGCCATGACCCGCACTCCCGTGAATGTCACCGTGACCGGCGCAGCCGGCCAGATCGGCTACGCGCTGCTCTTCCGCATCGCCTCCGGCCACCTGCTCGGCCCGGACGTGCCGGTCAACCTGCGACTCCTCGAGATCCCGCAGGGTCTGAAGGCCGCCGAGGGCACCGCGATGGAGCTCGACGACTGCGCCTTCCCGCTGCTGCGCAACATCGAGATCACGGACGACCCCAACGTCGGCTTCGCCGGCGCGAACGTCGCCCTCCTGGTCGGCGCCCGCCCGCGTACGAAGGGCATGGAGCGCGGCGACCTGCTCTCCGCCAACGGCGGCATCTTCAAGCCGCAGGGCAAGGCCATCAACGACAACGCCGCGGACGACATCAAGGTCCTCGTCGTCGGCAACCCGGCCAACACCAACGCGCTCATCGCGCAGGCCGCCGCCCCGGACGTGCCGGCCGAGCGCTTCACCGCGATGACCCGTCTGGACCACAACCGCGCGATCTCGCAGCTGGCCGCGCGGACCGGTGCCGCCGTCTCCGACATCAAGCGGCTGACGATCTGGGGCAACCACTCGGCGACCCAGTACCCGGACATCTTCCACGCGGAGATCGCCGGCAAGAACGCAGCCGAGGTCGTCAACGACGAGGCATGGCTGGCCGACACCTTCATTCCGACCGTCGCCAAGCGTGGCGCCGCGATCATCGAGGCGCGTGGCGCGTCCTCCGCCGCCTCGGCTGCCAACGCCGCCATCGACCACGTGCACACCTGGGTCAACGGCACCGCCGAGGGCGACTGGACCTCGATGGGCATCCCGTCGGACGGTTCCTACGGCGTTCCCGAGGGCATCATCTCCTCCTTCCCGGTCACCACGAAGGACGGCACGTACGAGATCGTCCAGGGCCTGGACATCAACGAGTTCTCCCGTACGCGCATCGACGCCTCGGTGAAGGAGCTCACCGAGGAGCGCGACGCGGTCCGCGAGCTCGGCCTGATCTGACCGGACTCCGGCCCCGGCCGGACCGGATCCGTACGAAGAGGCGCCCCCGGCAGCACATGCTGCCGGGGGCGCCTTCTCATGTCGCGGTTCAGCGGCCCCGCAGCCGTTCCGCGAGGTCGCGCACCGCGTCGGCGGCCCGTCGCTGCAACAGAGGGCCGAAGGTGATCCGTGCGGCGCCGAGCTCACCCAGCCGGCGGGCGTCGGACGGTCCGTCAGGTGCGCCGTTGGCGTTGAGCGGGACCGGGACGGCGGCGGCAAGACGGGGAAGGTCACCGGCCGGGGCGGCGATCGGGTAGACGCAGTCCGCGCCGGCGGTCGCGTAGAGCCGGGCACGGGCGATCGTCTCGGCGACCACGTCCGTACCGGCCGGAACACCTCTGATGTACGTGTCGACGCGGGCGTTGACGAAGAGACGGCCCTCCGCGGCGGAGCGCACCTCCGCGAGCCGGTCCGCTTGCCGCTGCGGGTCGAGGAGGATCCCGTCGGCCGAGTCCTCGAGGTTGCAGCCGACCGCACCGGTCTCCAGCAGACGTTCCACGAGTTCCGCCGGGGCCAGACCGTAACCGGACTCGATGTCCGCCGATACGGGAACGGACACGGCGCGCACGATCCGGGCCACCGCCGCGAACATCTCGGCGGCGGGTGTGTGCCCGTCCTCGTGGCCGAGCGAGGCCGCGACCCCGGCGCTCGGTGTCGCCAGCGCCGGAAAGCCTGCGTCGGCGAAGACACGGGCGCTCGAGGCGTCCCACGGACCGGGGAGGACCAGGGGGTCGCCCGGAGCGCGGTCGTGGTGCAGGGCGCGGAAGACGGACACCGGCTCGTTCATGGAGTTCACCGCCGTCTCAGTGCTTGATGTCGCCGGGCGTGTAGTGGCCGGGTACCTGACGGGTGGCCACCCCGAACCTATTCCAGGCGTTGATCACCGTGATGGCTGCGATCAGCTGGCTGAGCTCGGCCTCCTCGAACTGCTTGGCGGCCTTCGCGTACACCTCGTCCGGTACGAACCCGTCGGTCAGGACCGTCACGGCCTCCGTCAGCTCGATCGCCGCCAGCTCCTTCTCCGTGTAGAAGTGCTGCGACTCCTCCCAGGCGCTGAGCTGGACGATCCTCTCGACGGACTCACCCGCGGCGAGCGCGTCCTTCGAGTGCATGTCCAGACAGAGGGCGCAGCGGTTGAGCTGCGAGGCCCGGATCTTCACCAGTTCGAGCAGCGTCGGGTCGAGCCCCTTACGCGAGGCGGCGTCCAGCCGGACCATGGCCTTGTAGACCTCGGGGGAGAGTGTGGCCCACTGCAGTCGGGCGGGGTGTTCGGGGGCGTGGCTGTGTTCGTCGGTCGTCATGCCTACGACGCTACGGCGCCGGTGGCGCACCGGTATGGTCCATTTCCATGACAGATTCCTGGGCCGCTTTCGGTGCCGACCTGCACATCGAACCGGTCGGCGCGGGGGTGCGGAGCGGGCTGATGAACGCACTGCGGGAGGCGGTCCGTACGGGGCGGCTGGCCCCCGGCACCCGACTGCCCTCGTCCCGTACGCTCGCCGTGGATCTCGGGGTCGCCCGCAACACCGTCGCCGACGCCTACGCCGAACTCGTCGCCGAGGGCTGGCTCACCGCACAGCAGGGTTCGGGGACGAGGGTCGCGCAGCGGGCCGCCCCGCGCCGGCCGGCCGCGCGGACCGCGAGATCCCGGCAGGTACGGCGCCGGCCCGCTCACAACCTCATGCCCGGATCCCCCGATCTGTCGGCGTTCCCACGCGCCGAGTGGCTCAAGGCGTCCCGGCGCGCCCTGACCGCCGCCCCCAACGAGGCCTTCGGGTACGGGGATGCGCAGGGGCGCATCGAACTGCGCACCGTGCTGGCGGACTATCTGGCGCGGGTGCGCGGTGTGGACGCGGACCCGGAACGCATCGTGATCTGCTCCGGGTTCGTCCACGGGCTGATGCTGATCGGGAAGGTGCTGCGGAAGCGGCGGGTCAAGGAGGTCGCGGTCGAGTCGTACGGTCTCGACATCCACTGGAACCTCCTGTCCGAAGCGGGACTGCGCACCCCGTGTCTGCCGGTGGACGAGCTCGGAGCCAGGGGCGGGGAGTTGGGCGACATGCGAGGCGTCGGCGCGGTGCTGATGACCCCCGCGCACCAGTTCCCGACGGGTACGCCCCTCCACCCCGATCGGCGGGCCGCGACAATCGACTGGGCGCGGTCCGCGTCGGGCCTGATCCTGGAGGACGACTACGACGGGGAGTTCCGCTACGACCGCCAGCCGGTGGGCGCACTCCAAGGGCTGGACCCGGAACGGGTCGTCTACCTGGGGACGTCCAGCAAGTCGCTGGCACCGGGGCTGCGGCTGGCCTGGATGGTTCTGCCGGAAGGGCTCGTGGGAGAGGTGTGCGAGGCGAAGGGGGGCTTCGACTGGATGTCCGGGACGCTGGACCAGCTGACACTCGCCCAGTTCATGGATTCGGGGGCCTACGACCGCCATGTGCGCGCGATGCGGCTGCGCTACCGGCGCCGCCGCGACCAGCTCGTCGAGGCGCTCGCCGAGCGTGCCCCGGACATCCGTGTGAGCGGCATCGCGGCCGGACTGCACGCGGTGCTCGAACTCCCCGAAGGAACCGAGCGGTCGGTGGTCCAGGCGGCGGCCTGGCAGGGACTCGCCATCGAGGGACTGTCGCGCTTCCGGCACCGGGACGCGGTTGTGGGCCGGGACGGCCTGGTGATCGGCTACGGATCTCCGACGGAGAGCGCCTGGGCGGGCTCGCTGGACGCGCTCTGCCGGGTGCTGCCGTAGGCGTGGATGTCCGGACGAACGGGGGAGCGTGAGCACCTGATTTCAGCCGAGCCGGTCGGGCATCTAATCTGACTGCATCCAGTGGCTCGTGGGTACGACGGGGGAGAACAGAAGATGGTCAGGCGCAGGCTCAGGTCGGGCACCGTGGTGCTCGGCGGCATGGGGGTGCTCGCGGCGACGCTCACCTCCTGCAGTTCGGAACCGGACCGACGGTGCGTCGACCCGGTGACCCAGGAAATACTGCCGAGTTACGAGTGCAGCGACAGCAACGGCAGCGGTTCGTACTACTACGGCGGCAGCAACTCCCACAACAAAGTCTCCGGCGGAAGTTTCAACAAGTCCGCGGTCGAGCGCGACGGATTCGGATCTTCCGGATCCGGCGGCGGCTGAGCTGTCATGGAGCGCCGCACCATCGAGCCGCGTCCCGGCTGGCAGGAGACCGTGGAGGAGCAGGGGCTGATCTACCCCCTGACCCGCTACCCGGACGGATCCCTGCGCCCGTACTGGGACGAGAGCGCCTACTACGTCTTCTCGCTGCCCGAGGTCGAGGCGCTCGAAGAGGTCGTGGAGGAGCTGCACACGATGTGCCTGGCCGCCGCCGGGCACATCGTCGAACAGGACCGCTTCACCGATCTGGGCATCACCGACCGCCGACTGGCGGGACTGATCGCCGAGTCCTGGCGGCGCCGGGCCGAACTCCCCTCTCTGTACGGCCGGTTCGATCTGCGGTACGACGGGACCGGTCCGGCGAAGATGCTGGAGTACAACGCCGACACCCCGACCTCGTTGGTGGAGGCCGCCAGCCCTCAGTGGTTCTGGATGGAGGACCGCTTCCCGGGTGCCGACCAGTGGAACTCCCTTCACGAGCGTCTCGTCGAGGCATGGAAGCGGCAGGCCCCGCTGCTGCCGCCCGGGCCGCTGTACTTCGCCCACTCCGACGGCGACGAACTGGGCGAGGACCTGATGACGGTCGCCTATCTGCGCGAGACCGCCGCGCAGGCCGGCCTGGAGACCGAGGCACTCTCCGTCGAACAGATCGGCTGGGACCGGCTGGCCGGCCGCTTCGTGGACGAGCGGCTCCGCTTCATCCGCAGTTGCTTCAAGCTCTACCCGTGGGAGTGGCTGGCGACCGACCGCTTCGGGCCGCATGTGCTGGACACCCTCGACAACGGGGGCGGGACAGGCACCACCTGCTGGATCGAGCCCGCCTGGAAGATGCTCCTCTCCAACAAGGCGCTCCTGGCTGTCCTGTGGGAGCTGTACCCCGGTCACCCCAATCTGCTGCCCTCCTATCTCGACGGGCCCCGCGAGCTGGCCGGGCCCGGTGGAGCGGGCTACGTCGCCAAGCCCCTGCTCGGCCGGGAGGGTGCCGGAGTCACCATCCACGAGCCGGGCAGCGAACCGGTGCTGCGCGACGAACCCTGCTGCTACCAGGAACTGGCGCCGCTGGCCGACTTCGCGGGCAACCGCGTAGTCCTCGGCGCCTGGGTGGTCGAAAACGAGGCGGCCGGGCTCGGAATCAGGGAATCGGCGGGGCTGGTCACGGACGAATACGCTCGCTTCCTGCCCCACGTCATCCTCTGAGGGCCTGCGCGGCCGTCCGGGCCGCGCTGCCCGGAGCCCGGGCCCCGGGCAGCCGGGCGCTCCCGGGAGGCCGGACCCGGTGCGGGCCTCCCCGCGCCGATCCCCGTGCGGCCCGTCCCCAGGAGGCCGGACCCGGTGCGGTCGGCCCTTCCCGGGCGGCCGGGCCCCGACCGGGTCTGTCAGGTGCTCAGCACACCCTGGACCTCAGGCGCTCAGCACGCCGCGCAGCTGGTCCAGGCCCCAGTTCAGATCCTCCTTGCTGATCACCAGAGGAGGGGCGATCCGGATCGTCGACCCATGGGTGTCCTTGACCAGCACCCCGCGATCCATCAGCTTCTCCGAGATCTCCCTGCCCGTCCCGAGACCCGGGGAGATATCGACCCCCGCCCACAGACCACGGCCCCGGACGGCTTCCACCGCCCCCTCACCGGCCAGCAGCCCCAGCTCGTGGTGGAGGTGGTCACCCAGCTCCGCCGCCCGCTGCTGGAACTCACCGGTGCGCAGCATCGCGACCACCTCCAGCGCCACCGCGCAGGCCAGAGGGTTCCCGCCGAACGTCGATCCGTGCTCACCCGGCCGGTAGACACCGAGCACCGCGGCCGACGAGACCACGGCCGACACCGGCACGACACCACCGCCGAGCGCCTTGCCCAGCACGTACATGTCGGGAACCACGCCCTCGTGCTCACACGCGAAGGTCTTGCCGGTACGGCCGAGCCCCGACTGGATCTCGTCCGCGATGAACAGGACGTTCCGCTCCCGGGTCAGCTTCCGGACCCCCGGCAGATAGCCAGGCGGCGGCACCAGCACCCCCGCCTCGCCCTGGATCGGCTCGATCAGCACCGCCACGGTGTTCTCGGTCATCGCCTCGCTGAGCGCGGTCAGGTCCCCGTACGGCACGATCTCGAACCCCGGCGTGTACGGGCCGAAGTCCGCCCGCGCCTCGGTGTCCGTGGAGAAGCTGACGATCGTGGTCGTCCTGCCGTGGAAGTTGCCGGCGGCAACGATGATTTTCGCCATGCCGTCCGGGACACCCTTGACGCGGTACCCCCACTTGCGCGCGGTCTTCACCGCCGTCTCCACCGCCTCCGCTCCGGTGTTCATGGGCAGCACCATCTCCATGCCGCACAGCTCGGCGAGCTGTGTACAGAAGTCGGCGAACCGGTCGTGGTGGAAGGCGCGCGAGGTCAGCGTCACGCGCTCCAGCTGGGCCTTGGCCGCGTCGATGAGGCGCCTGTTGCCGTGGCCGAAGTTGAGGGCCGAGTAACCGGCGAGCATGTCGAGGTAGCGGCGGCCCTCGACATCGGTCATCCAGGCTCCGTCCGCGGAGGCGACGACGACCGGCAACGGGTGGTAGTTGTGCGCGCTGTGCGCCTCGGCGGAGGCGATGGCAGTTTCCGTGGTCGACACGGGATCTCCGTTCGTCGTGCGGCGTGGGCGGGGTGTGCCCACTTTGTATCGTCGGTCGGATCCGGGACGAGGAAACCTCCACCGTGCGGCGCGCCTCCGAACCCCGGTGCACCGCTTCCTGTCCCTTCACCCCGCCGCTCAGCGGTCGAGCAGCTCCTGACGCCGCCCCGGCTCCCGTCGCCCACCCCTCGAACGCAGGGCCGGGGCAAGCGCCGCGCCCATCGCGAGCCCGGGTATCGCCCACCACCAGTGGTCGAGGCGCTCGTACGGCCCGTCATCGCCTGCTGCGGCCGCAGCAGCGTCCGTCCGGCCGGGGGAGGGCGCGTCATCCGGTGCCGGCGCGTCACCTGCCCGGGCCCCTGCGGAGGACGCCTGGGCGCTCTCGCTCTCCCAGCGGCCGGGATACAGCGCGGGTCCCCCTTTCTCGGGGTTCGGCCGGCCCATCAGACCCAGTTCGTCCAGGAGGGCGATCAGCTTCTTGGGCTCGGCGGCGCGGTGCCAGAGACCCCGATAGGTGGCCGGGACCTGTGCGGCCGTGTGTATCCAGACGGTGTCGGGGTCGGACCCGGGGAACACCCGGTCCGTCCGGGTCGGCTGCAGGTCGAGCGCCATCCATGTCACGTTGATCTGCCGGGTCGCCGAGGAGCCGTCCAGCGACGCAGGCCGGCGGCGGTCGCCCTTGTCCGGCGGGCCCAGCAGACGGGACAGCCGGCCGAATTCCGGATCCGACACGTAGAGGGCGGCGGCCTCGCCGCTCGACGGCGAGGTGACCAGCACGCTCGTCTGCCCGCCCGCCACCGCGCTGGGCGCAAGCAGCACGCCCAGCCCGAGGACCGTCACCAGAACGGCGACACGCCGCCGCACCCACCCCCGCTGCTCCTGTCGCTTTCGCATGTCATCCCCTCCCCCTACCTGTGTCCGGTGCGGACCCTCCGGACCGGACACATCTGATACACCGCCGGGCCCTTCGAGGTTCCGTCCGGAAGCCGGTTGTTTTCCGGTCCGTCCGTTCGTCCAGAGATCAGAGATCAGAGATCAGAGATCAGAGATCAGAGAGCGGACTCGGCGACGGCGCGCGCCCGCTCCAGCGAGTCCACGCCTTCCAGCCGCAGCGTCATCTGTCCGCCCCGGACCCACAACAGCGTCGGCCCTGCGGTCCGTTCGGACCGGACCCACCGCAGTCCGTCCTTCCCGACCAACCCGAAGGTCAGTTGATGGGGCTGCGCGAACCAGAGCGCCTGCGTCGGCGCGCCGTCCTCCGTGCCCAGCTCCAGCCACTGCGGCTGGATGCGGACCTGCTTGGTGAAGTACGGATCGAGACCGGACGCGAACTCGTCGAGCCGAATGGTCCGCCCCCGCTCGTGCCAGCACAGGGTGACCATCCACCGGCGCTCCGGCAGGCCCGTCACGGCCACCGCGTCCGGGGGCCCGAGCTCGCCTGGGACCACCGGCCGGAAGCCGGCTCGCCGAGCCGCCTCGGCGAGCGGCACCGACTCGGTGCAGTCCGGGGCGGCCGGATCCCCGCCCGTATGGGGTGCGCCGGTGGTGTCGGCGCCCGGTGCCCGCGACGCGCCGGCCGGGCCGCTGGGCTCCGCCGACGGTGCGTACCGCACCTGGACCCCGCCGAAGTCGAACCACTCCACGACCGCCGCCCTGACAGGGGGCGTGAGCACCAGCACGATGAGCAGACCCGAGAGGGCGGCGGTCAGCATCCGTGCGTGTCTGCGGGCCCACGCGCCGGTCCGCTCCCGCAGATCCGGAGGCTCGCGCACCGGTGTGGGTGCGGCTTCGGCGACGATCTGCGCCAGCACGCGCTCGGCCATCGTGCGGCCGTCGGTCGCCGGCACCTCCAGGCCGCGGCCCAGGGCCAGGAGCTCCGCCCGCAGCCGCGCCCGGTCCTCATCGCCCTCCGGGCCCAAGCGGTCGCGCTCCGGCCCCGGGCGCACCGGATCGTCCATCTCAGCCATTCCTCTCACCTCCTTCCTGCCCCGGACCCGGGCCCAACTGCCCGCCGAGCCGCTGTTCCAGCTTCTTCAGCCCGCGGTTCAGACGGGACTTCACCGTCCCGCGCGGCCAGCCCAGCGCCTGCGCGGTCTCCGCCTCGTCCATTTCGAGCAGATAGCGGCAGGTCACCGCCTGACGCTGCTCCTCGGTGAGCTCTTCCAGCGCGGCCGACAGCAGGGTCCGCCGCTCCTCCGCCAGCGCCGCCATCGCGGGATCCGCCGCATCGGGTATCAACGGGTCGGCACCTTGGAATCTGGCCTCGCGCCCGGCCACCGCCTGTGCGCGCCCCGCCGACCGGATTGTGTTTCTCGTCTCATTCACCACGATCCGCAGCAGCCACGGACGGAAGGACGCACCGTCCCGGAAACGCCCCAGAGCCTGGTAGGCCTTGAAGAACGCGGACTGCACCACGTCCTCCGCGTCGGCCCCGGCACCGAAGGCCACGGCCGCCCGCAGTGCGACACCCGTGTGGGCGCGTACGAGCTGCGCGTATGCCTCCGCCTCGCCGGCGCGCACACGAGCGATCACCGCAGCCTCGCCATCGGCCGTGTCCCCGATCCGTCCACCGGACTGGCCCCCGGCACGCCCGACGACACCGCTCCCGGACCTGTCGTCGACGGTGCGGCCCCCCTCCGGCCCTGGCTGCAGGGCCCCCTCCCGCGTCCTCACACCTTTCATACACCGGCTGCCGGAGATCGGTTCCATACCTGAGACAATGAGTTCATGGCCTCTGATCGACCCCGTGTGCTCTCCGGAATCCAGCCCACCGCAGGCTCGTTCCACCTCGGCAACTACCTCGGCGCGGTCCGCCAGTGGGTGGCGCTGCAGGAGTCCCACGACGCGTTCTACATGGTGGTGGACCTGCACGCGATCACCGTTCCGCAGGACCCCGCGGAGCTGCGGGCGAACACCCGGCTCGCTGCCGCCCAGCTGCTGGCCGCCGGGCTCGACCCCGAGCGGTGCACGCTCTTCGTCCAGAGTCATGTTCCCGAACACGCCCAGCTCGGCTGGATCATGAACTGCCTCACCGGCTTCGGCGAGGCGTCCCGCATGACGCAGTTCAAGGACAAGTCCGCCAAGCAGGGCACCGAACGGGCGACCGTGGGACTCTTCACCTACCCGGTGCTCCAGGTGGCCGACATCCTGCTCTACCAGGCCAACCAGGTCCCGGTCGGCGAGGACCAGCGCCAGCACATCGAGCTCACGCGAGACCTCGCCGAGCGCTTCAACGGCCGCTTCGGGCAGACGTTCACCATCCCGGCGCCGTACATCCTCAAGGAGACGGCGAAGATCTTCGACCTCCAGGACCCGGCGGTCAAGATGAGCAAGTCGGCGTCCACTCCGAAGGGTCTGATCAACCTGCTGGACGACCCGAAGGTCACCGCCAAGAAGGTCAGGAGCGCGGTCACCGACACGGACACCGTCATCCGCTTCGACGCGGAGAAGAAGCCCGGCGTCAGCAACCTCCTGACCATCTACTCCACCCTCACCGGAACCGCCGTCGCAGATCTCGAACAGAAGTACGAGGGAAAGGGTTACGGCGCGCTGAAGACGGACCTCGCGGAGGTCATGGTGGAGTTCGTCACCCCGTTCCGGACCCGCACCCAGGAATATCTGGACGACCCGGAGACGCTGGATTCCATCCTGGCCAAGGGAGCGGAGAAGGCCAGAGCCGTCGCCGCCGAGACGCTGGCGCAGACATACGACCGCATGGGACTTCTGCCGGCGAAGCACTGAGTCCAAGGACCCTGGCGAGATCACGGCCCGAGGGTTCACACTGGCGTCGGCACGACCGAAAACCGACCATCGACGATTGAGGAGAACGATGTGGGGACCGTAACGCTTGGCGTTTCGATCGCGGTCCCGGAGCCCTACGGCAGCCTGCTCCAGGAGCGGCGCGCGAGCTTCGGGGACCCTGCCGCGTACGGCATTCCCACCCATGTCACCCTTCTCCCGCCGACGGAGGCCGACGCGGCCGACCTGCCGGCGATCGAGGCGCACCTCGCCCAGATCGCCACGGTCGGCCGCGCCTTCCCGATGAGGCTGTCCGGAACGGGTAGCTTCCGCCCGCTGTCACCGGTCGTCTTCGTCCAGGTCGTCGAAGGCGCCTCGGCCTGTTCCTGGCTCCAGAAGCGGATCCGGGAGGCCTCCGGGCCGCTGGTGCGCGAGCTCCAGTTCCCGTACCACCCGCACGTGACCGTGGCGCACGGCATCGCGGAGGACGCGATGGACCGCGCGTACGAGGAGCTCTCCACGTACGAGGCGGCGTGGAGCTGCGGTTCCTTCGCTCTCTACGAGCAGGGCGCCGACAGCGTCTGGCGCAAGATCAACGAGTTCCCGTTCGGGGCCGGCGGCGGCGCACCCGCCGTGCCGGCCCAGGGCGGCTGCTCCGTGGACCAGCCGTCCCTGCAGCCCTGACGAACCGGCGCGGGACCCCGGCCCCGGCCCCCGCAGTCCTGACACCGCTCCGGTCCCGCCCCGCCGGTCCGCCGGAAGCCGCGGACCGGGTGCCCGGTCCGCGGCCGTCGTTCGCCGAGCGGGCCTAGACCGGCAGCCGCCGGAACAGCGGGCGCGGAACGTGCCGCAGCGCCGACATCACCACCCGCAGGGCGCCGGGTACCCACACCGTCTCCGAGCGCCGCCGCAGACCCGTCACGATCGCGTCGGCGACCGCGCCCGGAGTCGTCGCGAGCGGCGCCTCCTGACGGCCTGCGGTCATCTTCGACCGTACGAAGCCGGGACGGACGACCATCACATGCACCCCCGTACCGTGCAGCGCGTCCCCGAGCCCCTGTGCGAAGGCGTCCAGGCCCGCCTTGCTCGATCCGTAGATGAAGTCGGCGCGCCGGGCGCGCTCGCCCGCCACGGAGGAGAGCACCACCAGCGATCCGTGGCCCTGCGCCTGGAGTGCGCCGGCGCACACCAGGCCGGCGGCAACCGCCCCCGTGTAGTTGGTCTGGGCGACCCGGACCGCCGAGAGCGGATCCTCCTCGTCGCGCGCCTGGTCGCCGAGGATGCCGAAAGCCAGCAGCACCGTGTCGATGTCACCCTCGGTGAAGAGCTTTCCGAGCACCTCCTCGTGCGACTCGGTGTCGAGCGCGTCGAAGGCGACGGTTCGCACGTCCGCCCCCAGTTCCCGCAGCTCGGCGGCTGCCCTCTCCAGGGCGGGGGAAGGCCGGCCTGCCAGCCGGACCGTGCGGGTACGGCGGGAGATCAGGCGGCGCGCGGTGGCCAGGCCGATCTCCGAGGTGCCGCCGAGGACGAGCAGGGACTGCGGGGCACCGAAGGCGTCCTTCACGAGAGATCTCCTAGCGACGGCGGAACGGACGGCAGGGCGAGCGGCGAAACGGACGACAGGGCGAGCGGCGGAACGGACTGCGGCAGTCGCGCGGCGGAACGGACTGTGGCAGACGGGCGGAGCGGCAGACGGGCACGTGGGCACATGGGCAAGCGGTCAGAGCGCGAGACGGCGCGACAGATCCGACCGGAAGGCTCCCCCGGGGTCCAGCTCCGCCCGCAGGGTGCGGAATTCGGGCAGCCGAGGGTACATCGTGGCCAGCGCTTCCGGCCGCAGCCGTGCGTCCTTCGCCAGGCAGACCCGGCCACCGGCCGCCGCCACCTCGTCGTCGAGACCGTCCAGGAAGCGCGCCAGGCCGGGCAGCCCGGCGGGCAGGCCGAAGGAGAGCGTCCAGCCGGGCGCGGGGAACGAGAGCCAGCCCGGACCGGCTTCGCCGAACCGCCCGAGCACGGCGTGGAACGCGGGGCACCGGCGCGCCGAGATCCGCCCGACGATGCGGTGCAGGGTCTCCTCCTGGCCGTACCCGACGGCGAACTGGTAGTGCACGAAGCCGCTGCGCCCGTAGAGGCGGTTCCAGTGCGGGACGGCGTCCATGGGGTGGAAGAAGGCGGAGAGCTTCTGCAGTTCCCCGGAGCGGGACACGGGTGCGCTGCGGTAGCGGAGCTCGCTGAAGAGCGCTGCGGAGGTCCGGCCGAGCAGTCCCTCCGGTACGAGAGCGGGCGGCGTGGCGGACAGCTGTTTCGGGCGGAACACCAGCGGTGTGCGCCGGGCGCGCGCCGGGAGCGCATCGAGTGGTGCATGCTCCCCCCGAGTGAGGACGGCGCGCCCCCTCGCCTTCCCCCGCGCCAGAAGATCGATCCAGGCCGTCGCATAGGGCGCGCTGTGCCCGGATGACGCGAGGCGGGCCAGTGCCTCGTCCAGATCGGCGGCCCGCTCGGTGTCGACCGTCATGAGGGAGGTCGCGACGCGGCGGAACCGGAGCGTCGCGGAGAGGACGACCCCGGTGAGGCCCAGGCCACCCGCGGTCGCGTCGAACAGGTCGGTGCCGGGCAGCACCGTACGTACCTCGCCGTCGGCGGTCAGCAGTTCCAGCGCGCGCACATGCCGTGTGAAGGAGCCGGCGGCCGGGTGGTTGCTGCCGTGGACGTCGGCGCCGATCGCCCCGCCGACGGTGACATGGCGGGTCCGTGGGGTGACCGGCACGAACCAGCCGAGCGGCAGCAGAACGGTCATCAGCCGGTGCAGGCTCACCCCGGCATCGCAGACCACGGTGCCGGTGTCGGCGTCGAACGTGCGGATCCGGTCCAACGCGGTCATGTCGACCACGGAGCCGCCCGCGTTCTGGGCCGCGTCGCCGTGGGCACGGCCCAGCCCGCGGGCGACGACACCGCGGGGCCCGCAGCCGCGCACGGCGGCGACGGCCTCTTCGTGGGTACGGGGGCGAAACCGCAGAGCGGTCGTCGGGGCGGTGCGGCCCCAGCCGGTCATGGACACCGTGTCGACGGACATGAGGGTGACCGTATCGCCCGAGAAAACCCATTTGAGGGATTTGTTACAGAGCTCACCGAAATGGGTGATTGGTGGTCCCGGGGGGCCCAGACTCCGGTTTTCTCCGCCCAGAGGGGTACGCGTACGTCATGGACTGGCTGAAAAAACTCCCCGTCATCGGGCCGCTCGTCACACGGCTGATGATGACGCACGCCTGGCGCTCCTACGAGACGCTGGATCGGGTCCACTGGACGAGGCTCGCCGCAGCCATCACCTTCATCAGCTTTCTCGCGCTCTTCCCGCTCATCGCGGTCGGCGCGGCAATCGGTGCCGCGCTGCTCTCCGACGAGCAACTGGAGAAGATCAAGGACAAGTTGGCCGAGCAGGTGCCGGGCATCTCGGACCAGCTCGGCATCGACAATCTGGTGGCCCACGCGGGCACCGTCGGGCTCGTCGCCGGTGTGCTGCTGCTCTTCACCGGCATCGGCTGGGTCGGTGCGATGCGGGACTGTCTGCGCGCCGTCTGGGAGAAGGACGACGTGGACGAGGGCAATCCGGTCATCCGCAGGCTCAAGGACGGCGGCCTGCTGCTCGGCCTCGGCGGTGCGGCGCTCGTGACACTCGCCGCCTCGACCGTCGGCTCGACGGCCATCGGCTGGACGGCCGATCTGCTGGGCATCCCCGAGGGCGGTGCCGGCGGTGTGCTGCTCCAGGTGGCCGCCGTCGCGGTCGCGGTGTTCGCCGACTTCCTGCTGCTGCTCTATCTGCTGACCCTGCTGCCCGGCGTGGAGCCGCCGCGCCGTCGGCTGATCGTCGCGGGGCTCGTCGGCGCGGTCGGCTTCGAGCTGCTCAAGCTGCTGCTGGGCAGCTACATGAAGGGCGTCGCGTCGAAGAGCATGTACGGCGCCTTCGGCGTGCCGGTCGCGCTGCTGCTCTGGATCAACTTCACTGCCAAGCTGCTCCTGCTCTGCGCCGCATGGACGGCGACGCCGAGCAAGGAGGAGAGCGCGACCGATTCCGTCAGCGACGGGGGAGGCGACGCACCAGATCGGGCAGCGGCCAGCGCCGGTTGACCAGGAACACGCCGGAGCCGAGGACCACCAGCAGCCCGCCGACGATCGACAGGGCCGTCCACACCCCGCTGGTGCCGGTGGCAGCGGTGGTCGCCGCGTGCTTCTTCCCGGCCCCGGTCCCGGTCGCCGACCCGGCCTTGCCGGCTTCCGTGGCGCCTTCCTGCTGCGCGCCCTTACCGGTCCCGGTGGTCGCGGACTTCGGAGGGACCAGTTCGCCGACCGGGGTCACCTTGCCGCTCGACGCGAAGCCCCAGTCGAGAAGACTCGCCGCCTCCTTGTAGACGGCGTGGCTCTCCTCCGACGACGGGTTCATGACGGTGACGAGCAGTACCTTGCCGTTGCGCTCGGCGACACCGGTGAAGGTGTTGCCCGCGTGCGTGGTGTAGCCGTTCTTGACGCCCGCGATGCCCTTGTACGGCTCCACGCCGATGTCACCGGTGATCAGCCGGTTGGTGTTCTGGATCTCGAAGGACTCTCGCTTCTTGCCCTTCTTCTTCTCCCCGGGGAACGCGGCGGTCGCCGTCGCGCTGTACTCCCGGAAGTCGGCCTTCTGGAGACCGCTGCGGGCGAACAGTGTCAGGTCGTACGCGCTGGAGACCTGGTTCGGGGCGTCGTAGCCGTCCGGCGAGACGACCGTCGTGTCGAGCGCCTGCAGTTCCTCGGCGTGCCGCTGCATGGCCGCGACCGTCGCGGGCACGCCACCGTACATCGAGGACAGCACGTGCACCGCGTCGTTGCCGGAGCGCAGGAACACACCGAGCCACAGGTCGTGGACCGTGTAGGCGTGGTCCTCCTTGATGCCCACCAGGCTGCTGCCCTGGCCGACACCGGCGAGCTCCTCCTCCGTCACCAGGTGCGTCATGGTCCTGGGCTGGAGCGCGGGCAGGACCGTGTCGGCGAACAGCATCTTCAGGGTGGAGGCGGGCGGCAGTCGCCAGTGGGAGTTGTGGGCCGCGAGCACCTGTCCGTTCTCCGCGTCCGCGACGATCCACGAGCGGGCGGTGAGGTCCTTCGGCAGGACCGGTGCGCCGCCGCCCAGGTTGACCTGGGTGCCGACCTCCCCGAGCTGCTCGCCGCCGACCGTCGACATCGGGCCGGTCGGCTTCGGCTGTTTGTCGTCGGTCTTGTCCTTATCGGCCGCGACCGCGGGACGGACGACACAGACGGACAGCAACGCGGCGGCGAGGACCGTCAATACGGTCTTTTTTAGAGCAGGCACGGTCGGAAACGTACATGGCGAAGCTGAGGATGGGGACCCGGATGGTCTGACCCGCCGTGCATACCGCCGAGACAGCCCACCCCGGGCGACCGGGCCTGAGGGCGGCGGCGATACTGAATCCATGAAGCTCAGCCGCCCCGTCTCCTGGTTCCTGCTCGCGTTCGGGGTGTGGAGCTGGTTCATCTGGATCACTTTCGCCAAGAACTTGTGGAAGGACGGCAGCGGACTGGCGTTCGATGACGCGGGTGACCCGACTGCGTACTTCTGGGTCCATCTCCTGCTCACCATCACGTCGTTTCTTCTGGGGACGGCCGTCGGAGTCATCGGGTTCCGTGGGGTCAGGGCTTCGCGCCGCGAACGCACATGACAAGCAGGGCAAAGGCGAAGGTCCGGGCACGGGCGGGAGCAGGCACACAGGTGGGCGGGGGAGCGTAAGTGGTTGTGGTCTTCGCAGGGGTGGCCGTAGCGGTCCTCGCGCTGCTCGTGGGCGTGCACCGTTATGTGTGGCGCCGGCTCGTCGGTGACACGACGGCGAAGGGCGGTGTGGCGCGCCGCGTCGGCACGGTCGCGCTGTTCGTGCTGCCGATGCTGAGCGTCGGCGCTCTGGTCTCGAGCCGTGCGGGTGTCCCCTTCCGGGTGCAGCAGGTGCTGGCCTGGCCGGGCTATCTGTGGCTGGCCGCGCTGCTGTATCTGACGCTGGCTCTGCTGGTGGGCGAGGCCGTGCGTCCGGTCCTGCGCCGGGTGCTCGCCCGCCGGGCCGCCAGGAGCGCGGCTGCGGGGGCCGACACGCCCGCTGCCACGACGACAGCCACGGCGGCCACGACAGCCACGGCGGTCACGGCGGTCACGGACGATGCCGAGCCGGGCACGGCCGCCGGCACCGAAGCCGCCTGCGCTCCCGCTTCCGGAACCCGCACCGAAACCGAGCCCCGCACCGAAACCGAGGCTCCAGCCGTCCCGTCCGGCGCCGACCCCTCGCGACGCCTGTTCGTCGCCCGCGCCGTCGGTGGCGCCGCCGCCCTCGCCGGGCTGGGCACCGTCGGTTACGGCACGTACGGCGTCCTGCGCGGCCCCCGGGTCAAGCGGATCACCGTGCCTCTGGCCAAGCTGCCGCGCTCCGCCCACGGCTTCCGGATCGCCGTCGTCAGCGACATCCATCTCGGTCCCATCCTCGGCCGGGCGCACACCCAGCGCATCGTCGACTCCATCAACGCCACCCGGCCCGATCTGGTCGCGGTCGTCGGCGACCTCGTCGACGGTTCGGTCGCCGACCTGGGTCGCGCCGCCGAGCCGCTGGCCGGGCTCGAGGCGCGGCACGGCAGCTACTTCGTCACCGGCAACCACGAGTACTTCTCCGGTGCTGCCGAGTGGGTCGACCACGTACGTGAGCTGGGCCTGCACCCGCTCGAGAACGCCCGGGTCGAGATCGGCGGCTTCGACCTCGCCGGCGTCAACGACGTCGCGGGCGAAAGCGAGGGCCAGGGACCAGACTTCGTCGCGGCGCTCGGTGACCGCGACCGCGGACGCGCCTCCGTCCTGCTCGCACACCAGCCCGTCGTCATCCACGACGCCGTCGAGCACGGCGTCGACCTCCAGCTCTCCGGCCACACCCACGGTGGTCAGCTCTGGCCCGGCAATCTCCTTGCCGAACTGGCCAATCCCACCGTCGCGGGGCTGGAGCGCTACGGCGACACCCAGCTCTACGTCACGCGCGGTGCGGGCGCCTGGGGCCCTCCGGTACGCGTCGGGGCCGCCTCCGACATCACCGTGGTGGAGCTCGCTTCCAAGCAGGCCTGACCGGCGCGCAGAGCGACGCACCGAGGGCCGACGCCCCCGCTGAGCACCCGCCCCACTGGTAGGAAATTCCCTACGCTTGGCGCGTAGGAAAGTTCCTACCTATCGTTGACGGCATGAACATCACCCATGCCTCCTTCCTCACGGTCCCCGTCTCCGACCAGGACGCGGCCCTCCGCTTCTCCACGGACGTACTCGGCTTCGAGGTCACGGCGGACCTGCAGATGACCCCCGGCCGTTGGCTGCAGGTCGCCCCGAAGGGTGCGCAGACCGTGCTCACCCTCTCCGGCCCCGGCATGGGTGACTTCACGCCGGGAACCGCGCGGGGGATCATGTTCGTTACGACAGACGTGGACACGGACTGCGCCAGGCTTGCCGAGGCCGGAGTCGTCGTGGACGGCCCGACCGACCTCCCCTGGGGGCGTATGGCCGGCTTCCAGGACCCCGACGGCAACAGCCTGATGCTGCTCACGGAGAAGGAAGGCTTCTGACCGCGTGGTCACCCGGAGCGCCCAGGACCAGGGCCAGGACCAGCTCTTCGCCGCCCTCGCGAACGCGACGCGGCGCGAGGTGCTGCGCCTGCTGCGCGACCAGGGCCCTCAGTCGGTCCAGGTTCTCGCGGACCACTTCGACATGCGCCGTCCCAGCCTCTCGGAGCACCTCAAGGTGCTCCGAGAGGCCGGTCTCGTCTCCGAGGAGCGCCAGGGCAGGCAGCGCGTCTACCGCTTGGAGGCCGCCCCGCTCGTCGAGGTGCAGGACTGGCTCCACCCGTACGAGCGGTTCTGGCGCGAGAAGCTGAAGGGTCTCGGAGATCTGCTCGACCGCATGCCGGACGACGGGGCATGACGATGCCTCAGTCGCACGACGAGCCCGATGAGGGCGACCTCACCACGATCAGGGTCGATCGCTTCCTGGCCCACCCGCCGGCGAAGGTCTGGCGCGCGCTGACCGAGCCCGAGCTGATCGCCGAGTGGATGATGCCGGGAGACTTCCGCCTGGAGGTCGGTCACCGCTACACGATGACCGCCGTGCCCCGCCCCAACACCGATTTCTCCGGCACCATCCAGGCCGATGTCCTCGCCTACGACGACGAGCGCATGCTGAGCATCCGCTGGCAGGACGCCGTCGAGAGTCACGGGAACACCGCCGACCGGACGATCACCTGGACCCTGGAGCCGGAAGGACGCGGCACACGTCTCTTCCTTGTGCACGCGGGGTTCGACCCGGACGACCCGGCCCAGCGGATGGCGCACCGGATCATGGGCGGAGGCTGGCGTTCCTACGTCCTCACCGCGCTGGAGAACGTACTCGCGGACCTGTGACCGCGGGACGACGGCGCAGTGGCGGGTCAGCCCGTACGCAGTGCCCCCGAGCAACACCCCCTGAGCCGTGACTCCGACGGACATCCCGTAGGAGCTCAGCCGGACTTGACGTCCGGTGCCGGGCGGGCCGCCGCGCCCGGCATGAACTCCACCAGTACGTCATGGAGTTGCCGCACGAGAGGCCGCAGCACCCGGAAACGGGAAAGTGCGATCGCCCGTGCGGCGATCGGCGCGGTGCGCTCCACGAGCCGGCGGCTGCGCTCGGTGCCCTCGGTCCGGTCGTAGACCCAGAACAGCACCAGCCCCATCTGCATCAGCCACATCAGCTGCGGAAGCAGTTCGGCGAGTTCCGGGTCGTGCTTGGTACTGGACCCGGCGAGGCACCGCTCGTGCACGGAGATGGCAGCCTCGCGTGCGGCGACGGACTCCTCCGAGAACGGGGACAGCGGACTGTCGGGGTCGGCGGCGTTCTTGAAGAACTGGGCGGCGAAGCGGTGGTACTGCTCCGCCACGTCCAGCCAGCAGAGCAGGACGCCCCTGATGCGTACGGTGAGATCCGGGTCCCCCGCGAGGATCGGCCGGACCGCAGCCTCGTGCTCGGCGGCGATCCGGTCGTAGAAACCCTGGACCAGGTGTTCCTTGGAGGAGAAGTAGTAATAGGCGTTCCCGACGGAGACGCCGGCCTCCTGGGCGATGGCCCGCATCGTCGTCTTGTCGTAACCGCGCTCCTCGAAGAGCTTGAGTGCGGTCTCGAGAATCAGAGTGCGGGTCTGCTCACTCTTCTGGGCCTTGACCGCCTTGGCGGCCTTGCCCTCTCCGGCCGGCTTCGCCGCGTTCGCGTCAGCCACGTTCTTCGCTTCCTTCACCACGGTCCCAAGGCTAACCGGGAGATCCGTCCGCCGGATCCGGCACTGCGCAGCGTCCGTCGCCCTCGCCGCACGGCTGCGCAGTGACGGACCGGTACTTCGCCGCGGCGAGCACGGTCGCACGGGCGAACGGGCGGCCCATGGGCGTGGCCAGCCAGTGGGCCTTCGGCCGGTGTTCGGCCAGGGCCCAGAGGCAGACGATCCAGGCGTCGGTGGAGCGGTAGATCTGTCCCCGGTCACCGATGACCGTGATCTCGTCGAGCGTGCCCGCGTGGTCGAGCCCGGGGAAGCGGCGCCGCGCCTCCGGCGAACCCGCCGGGACGAGATCGAGCGGAACGAGCTGGCGCCGGCTCCGCAGCCAGTGCCGCAGATGGAGGCAGAGCGAGCACCGGTCGTCGTAGAGCACCGTGAGCCGGGTCACCGGGACGGACATGGCCGGGTTCTCCGCGAACCGGGTCCGTTCGGCCGGGGCGGGCGTGACCGGGATGTGCGTCACGGCCCCGCTCACTTCCCGGCGGCGGGTGCGGCCCACGGCCCCTGGCCGCCCGGGCCCGCCCAGCCCTGCGGCGGCACGGGCGGGGCCTGCTCCCGCTCCATCAGGCCGCGGCGGCGGATCTTGTTCAGTACGTACACGTTCCCGAGGTGCATCACGCCCAGGACCAGCAGGACGACGCCGACCTTCACCGACAGGGCCTCGAAGAGCTGGCGGGCGTCGGTGACCCCGTCGGCGTTCTTCAGGTAGAGGGTCACGAAGCCCAGGTTGACGAGGTAGAAGCCGACCACCAGCAGGTGGTTCACGGCCTCGGCGAGCTTCTCGTTCCCCTGGAGCACATCGGCGAGGAAGACCTTGCCGTTGCGGCTGAGCGTGCGGGCGACCCAGATGGTGAGCGCCACGCTGATGAGTAGGTAGATGACGTACGCGAGCACAGTGAGGTCCATGCCCCACCCTCCCTTGAACGCGTTCAAAAAGCTGATGACAGTGACTGTAGACCTGTCTTTGAACATGTTCAAGTGGCTTCCTGAGGGCATGCCGGAGCTCGGTCTGCCCGACGGGCAGGGAAGGGTGAGGGGCAATCAGGGATTCAGGAACTCAGGGCCTCGGGCATGGCGTGCCACCCGCTGTCGGCGGGCGCTGCGTTACGAGGTGAGAAGGGCGCGCCCGGGCCGATCCCGGCGGGCCACGCCTGGAACCGGGCTGCCGATCCCGGGGTGCGCAGGGCGGAGGCCGCAGCCGCCCCCGGGGCGGGGAGGGAGGGCCCTCACGCGGCCCTGGGTGCGTCGCAGGAGCCTCCGGCGGGCCTGCGCAGGGGACGGCGGGCGGGGGCTCAATGTGCAACGGCCGCCGGGGCCGCACGGACGGCCTGCCCACAGTGCGGTCCACAGGCCGGTCCACAGTGCGGTCCACAGTGCGGTCCACAGGCCGGCCCCCAGGCCGGCCGGATGCCGGGAACCGGTCGGCCGCCGTCAGGACGGAGCAGCCGTCCCGCGTCCGGTGACCTGGGTCAGGCGCTCATCGAACGAGCGGTGTTGACCTGGGCCATCACCATCTGGAAGGTCTGCGGACCCGTCGCCGGAATCATCGTCGAGTGGTGCCGGCCCCCGCTGGTGACCGTGACCTGGACGAAGCCGGTCGTCTTCTTCTCCTTCATCAGAAGGAAGAGCAGACCGATCAGGCACAGCAGCGCGAAGATGATCGCCAGCACGATCGCCACGGTCGGAATCTTCTCCTCCGTGCGCGACATGTCGGTCGCCGTCCACACGGCGCCCTTGAGTGGCATCGTGCCGGACGGCGTCACGATCGAGTCGTTCATGACGGTGATGTCACCGAACGACAGCATCGGAACCCCGCCGCCCCCGGGCTGCATCCCGTGCTGCACCGGCAGGTTGAAGCCGGGCTGGGTGGGCTGACCGGCGGCCGGATAGCCGTACCCCGGACCGGGCTGTGCCGCCGACTCGGGCAGCGGCTGCGGATAGCCGTACGCCGGAGTGGCGCCCGGCGCCGCCGGGTAGCCGTAGCCCTGTCCGTCCGGCATCGTGGGCGGGTTGCCCGGCTGCTGGGGCGGGCCCCACTTGTATGAGTCGTCCGCGTACGGATTCGGATCGCTCACGACGTTCCCCGTTCTCCATCAAGACTTCTTCTCCCGTGCTGTGCTGCGCCGGGAGTGGCGAGCCGGTCACCGACTCCGCATGACCGTACCGTCCATGCCCCCGCGACGCACCAAGAGGCCCCGCTTCCCGCACAGTCCGTGCGTGAAACGGGGCCTCTCGGTACAACCTGCGGAGCCGGAGCGGCTCTTGGGTCAGAAGCGACGCGTGATCAGCGCGCGCTTCACTTCCTGGATCGCCTTGGTGACCTCGATGCCACGCGGGCAGGCGTCCGTGCAGTTGAACGTCGTGCGGCAACGCCACACACCATCACGGTCGTTGAGGATCTCCAGGCGCTGCTCGCCGCCCTCGTCACGCGAGTCGAAGATGAAGCGGTGCGCGTTGACGATGGCCGCCGGGCCGAAGTACTGGCCGTCGTTCCAGAACACCGGGCAAGAGGACGTGCACGCGGCGCACAGGATGCACTTGGTGGTGTCGTCGAAGCGCTCGCGGTCCTCGGAGGACTGCAGACGCTCACGGGTCGGCTCGTTCCCCTTGGTGATGAGGAAGGGCATGACATCGCGGTAGGCCTGGAAGAACGGGTCCATGTCGACCACGAGGTCCTTGAGGACCGTGAGGCCCTTGATGGCCTCGACCGTGATCGGCTTGTCCGGGTTGATGTCCTTGATCAGCGTCTTGCAGGCGAGCCTGTTCTTGCCGTTGATCCGCATCGCGTCGGAGCCGCAGATACCGTGCGCGCAGGAGCGCCGGAAGGTCAGTGTGCCGTCCAGCTCCCACTTGATCTTGTGAAGGGCGTCGAGGACACGCTCCTTCGGGTCGATCAGGATCTGGAAGTCCTGCCACTGCGCCTCGTCGGAGACCTCCGGGTTGAAGCGGCGGATCCGGAACGTGGCCGTGATGTACGGGGTGTCGGCGAAGCCGGCCTCGGGCTCGGGAGCCTTGTCCGACTTCTCCAGGGTGGGGGTAGCCATCAGTACTTACGCTCCATCGGCTGGTAGCGGGTCGTGACGACCGGCTTGTAGTCGAGCCTGATCGACTCGGTGCCGTCGGCGGTGACCTCGCGGTACGCCATGGTGTGGCGCATGAAGTTGACGTCGTCGCGGTTCGGGTAGTCCTCGCGGTAGTGACCGCCGCGGGACTCCTTGCGGGCCAGCGCGGAGGTCGCCATGACCTCGGCCAGGTCGAGCAGGTTGCCCAGCTCGACGGCTTCCAGCAGGTCGGTGTTGAACCGCTTGCCCTTGTCCTGGATGGACACGCTGAGGTAGCGCTTGCGCAGCTCGGCGATCTTGTCGACCGCCGTCTTGATCGTCTGCTCGGTGCGGAACACCATCACGTTGGCGTCCATGCACTCCTGCAGCTCCAGGCGGAGCGCGGCGACGCGCTCGGTGCCCGTCGAGTTGCGCAGCCGCTCGACCTGGTCGATGACCTGCTGCGCCGGGTTCTCGGGAAGCTCGACGAAGTCGTTCTTCGCGGAGTACTCGGCGGCGGCGATGCCCGACCGGCGACCGAAGACGTTGATGTCGAGGAGCGAGTTGGTACCGAGGCGGTTGGCGCCGTGCACGGAGACACAGGCGACCTCGCCGGCGGCGTACAGGCCCGGGACGACGGTCGTGTTGTCGGCGAGCACCTCGCCCTCGACGTTGGTCGGGATGCCGCCCATGGCGTAGTGCGCGGTCGGCTGGATCGGGATCGGGTCCGTGTAGGGCTCGATGCCGAGGTACGTGCGCGCGAACTCGGTGATGTCGGGGAGCTTGGCGTCCAGCTGCTCCGGCGGGAGGTGCGTGAGGTCGAGGTAGACGTGGTCTCCCTCGGGTCCGCAGCCGCGGCCCTCGCGGATCTCCGTGTAGATGGAGCGGGACACGACGTCACGGGACGCGAGGTCCTTCATGACGGGCGCGTACTTCTCCATGAAGCGCTCGCCGTCCTTGTTGCGGAGGATGCCGCCCTCACCACGGGCGCCCTCCGTCAGCAGGATGCCCATGCGCCAGATGCCCGTCGGGTGGAACTGGAAGAACTCCATGTCCTCCAGCGGCAGACCGCGGCGGTACGCGGCGGCCTGGCCGTCACCGGTCAGGGTGTGGGCGTTGGAGGTCACCTTGAAGAACTTGCCGGTGCCGCCGGAGGCGAAGATGACCGACTTCGCCTGGAAGACGTGGATCTCACCGGTGGCCAGCTCGTACGCGACGACGCCGGCGGACTTCTTGACGCCGTCGACCTCCTGGAGCAGGAGGTCCAGGACGTAGAACTCGTTGAAGAACTCCACGCCCTCCTTGACGCAGTTCTGGTACAGCGTCTGGAGGATCATGTGACCGGTGCGGTCCGAGGCGTAGCAGGACCGGCGGACGGGGGCCTCGCCGTGGTTACGGCTGTGGCCGCCGAAGCGTCGCTGGTCGATCTTGCCCTCGGGCGTACGGTTGAAGGGCAGGCCCATCTTCTCCAGGTCGAGAACGGAGTCGATGGCCTCCTTCGCCAGGATCTCGGCGGCGTCCTGGTCGACCAGGTAGTCGCCGCCCTTGATCGTGTCGAAGGTGTGCCACTCCCAGTTGTCCTCTTCCACGTTGGCGAGCGCGGCGGCCATGCCGCCCTGCGCCGCGCCCGTGTGGGAGCGGGTGGGGTAGAGCTTCGTCAGCACGGCGGTACGGCTGCGCTTGGTCGACTCGATGGCCGCGCGCATGCCGGCGCCGCCGGCGCCGACGATGACGGTGTCGTACTTGTGGATCTGCATGGTTTCCTCTGGTCCCTCTGTCCCGGCGCCTAGCGGATGTTCGGGTCGAAGGTGAAGATCACCAGCGTGCCCAGCAGGACGGTGAACACCGTGGCGGTGTACAGGAGCATCTTCAGCCAGAAGCGGGTGTTGTCCCGTTCGGCGTAGTCGTTGATGACCGTACGGAGGCCGTTGGCGCCGTGGAGCATGGCGAGCCACAGCATCGCGAGGTCCCAGACCTGCCAGAACGGCGAGGCCCAGCGGCCCGCCACGAAGGCGAAGCCGATCTTGGAGACGCCGCCGTCCAGCACCAGCTGGATCAGCAGGTGGCCGATGACGAGAACGACCAGCACGATGCCCGACAGGCGCATGAAGAGCCAGGCGTACATCTCGAAGTTGGTACGTGAGCTCTTGGGGGTCTTGCCCGTGCGCTTGCGCGGGGGCTCGATCACCGGAGCGGGGTTGTCGACGTCGTACAGGCTTACCGCCTCGACGTCACCGATCGAGGAGGAAGAAGAAGTCTCGGTGGACATTGGCCTCAGCTCCCGAAGACTTCGCGTACGGCGTGACCGAGGACGGGGTACAGGGCCCCGACCATCAGCACGACCCAGATACCCAGTACGGCCCAGAGCATCTGCTTCTGAACGCGGGGGCCCTTGGACCAGAAGTCCACGGCGACGATACGAAGACCGTTCAGCGCGTGGAAGAGAATCGCGGCCACCAGGCCGTACTCGAGAAGCGCGACGAGTGGTGTCTTGTATGTGGCCACGACTTCGTCGTACGCCTCGGGGGAGACACGCACGAGAGCGGTGTCCAGGACGTGTACGAACAGGAAGAAGAAAATGAGGACACCGGTGACTCGATGAGCCACCCAGGACCACATGCCTTCCCGGCCGCGGTACAGCGTTCCAGCCGGCACGGAAGAACCCTCCGGGAGCGGGGATTGGGGTCGGCCGGCTTGACTGTCGGTCTGACCCGGCCGGGTACGGTCCACCGGCCCTGGCCATCGTAGCGACGCTTTGTCGGTTCCATGGCGGCGGGGCCTCTGGTGTGATCAAAGTGGCAATCAAACAGGCACGGACGGGCTACCGCAGTCCATATGCCACCTTTCAGAACGGGCTCCGTGCCCGCCCCGCGTCCGTCACCAGCTCGATGATGCGGCCCCGGGCGAGTCGCCGCATCTCCTCCGCAGTGAGGGACCGCTCCTCGTCGGGGTCGTGCGCCAGCCGGGTGCGGATCGCGGTCAGCACCTGGTCCACGTGCTGCGAGGGCAGCCACCCGTCCAGGCAGATCACGAACGCATGGCCGAAGCGGCTCTCGTACGCGGCATGGGCCGCCCGTAGCGCCAGATGGGCGGCGCGGGGCGCGGCGTGGTGCAGGCAGGGGGCGCTCTCGGCTGCGAGCGCCTCGGCGAGGTCGGCGGGAGCGAGGTCGTAGCCCGCCTCGTCGGACGCGGCGAGAGCCGCCCCGAGGTCCGGGTAGGGCCGGTGGGCAGCCATGCGAACGGCCCAGCGGCGGCTGCCGCAGCACTCCATCAGGGCGGACTCGGCGACCTCGCGGGGCCATGTGTTGAAGCGGCCGAGCCCGCTCGAGTGGGCACTCGCGCACGTACTTGCCGAGACTGGATCCGGAACCGGGGCCTCCACCGGGGCCGGGGCGGTACTGCGGCTCTGGACAGGTATGGCTGTCCGCCCGGCCTGCTGCGGCGGTTTCGGCAGGCCGGCGTGGGACTCGCTGGACCTGGACAGCGGGACTCCTCGGTTGAACGACGACTTCGACCCTGGAGAGGGGCCGGAGAGCAACGAGGTTGCGTGGGGGGAGAGAGCGAACAGTGAGACGTATGTGCCGCCACGCTAGCGAGGCAGGGCTTCGGGTACCCGAGGCATGCGCGAAGTTCACCCGGACGGGAGAGTTTCGGAACGCTTGATGGACGTAGCGCTGAGGAGAATGCCCAACTATCTCCCCATTTTTGATCTGTTTCTCCCCTCGATCCGGAGGATTCTGACCGATGTCGCCCTCACGCGGAGCCCTGGTGGCCGGAGCCGCCGTCACGGCGGCAGCCGCCGTCACCCTCACCGTCATCGTCTGGCCAGAGGGCTCCGACCCCGGGAACCAGGGCGGCGCGCAGGCTTCTTCCCGCACATCCGCCTCCCCCTCGCCGAGCCGGAGCTATCCGCTCTCCACGGCGCCCGAGACCGTACCCGCGGTGCGTACACACACGGCCGCCCGCGGCCCCGGCTGGAAGCCGGCCGAGAGCAGCACGGTCGTCATCGCCGACGGTGACGAGGAGCTCGCCGACGAGGCGGAGCTGCTCGCCAAGGAGCTGAAGATCCGTTACCGGGGTGAGGCCGCGGCCCGAGCCGGTGACGTCGAGCTGGCACTCGGGGCCAAGGGCGCCCCCGAGTCGTACACCCTGAAGGCTGCGGGCGACCGCGTCACGATCAGCGGCCACGACCAGGCGGGCGTCTTCTACGGGACCCGCACGCTCAAGCAGTCGCTGAACGCCGCCGGGACCATGCCCGAGGGCGTGGTGCGCGACACCCCGGACCGCCCGCAGCGCGGTCTCAACCTCGACATCGCCCGCAAGCACTACAGCGCCGAATGGATCGAGGACCGGCTGCACGAGATGGCCGACATCAAGCTCAACCAGCTCGGCCTCCACTTCTCCGACGACCAGGCCTTCCGGATCGAGTCCGACACGCACCCCGAGATCGTCTCCGAGCAGCACCTCACCAAGGCCGAGGTCCGCCGGATCGTGAAGCTCGCGCAGAGCCTCCACATCACGGTCGTCGGCGAGATCGACTCCCCGGGACACCTGGGCGCGGTCCTGCGTGCGCACCCCGACCTGCAACTGCGCGACACCCAGGGCGTGGCCCGGCAGGGAGCCATCGACATCTCCGATCCCGAAGCGGCGCAGATCGTCGACGACCTGCTGAACGAGTACGCCGAGCTCTTCCCCGGCGACTGGTTCCACATCGGCGCGGACGAGTACCAGGCGCTGACGGTGAGCAACCCGCAGGCCTCGTACCCTCAGCTCGCCGCGGCGGCGCGGGAGAAGTACGGCGACGACGCCACCATCCAGGACCTGGCGGAGGGCTGGCTGAACGACCGCGCCGCTGTCATCCGCAAGGCGGACAAGATCCCGAAGGCCTGGAACGACGGCTTCTTCAGCGGAGGGACCGTCACCGCCCACAAGGGCATCGAGGTCGAGTACTGGACGGGCAAGGAGATCGGCGCCCGGCCGCCCGAGGAGTACCTGGCCGAGGGCCGTGATGTGATCAACCTCAACGACGAGTACCTCTACTACGTACTCGGCCAGCCCAACGACTTCGTCTATCCGACGGGGCAGCGGATCTACGAGCAGTGGACCCCGTTCGTCCTGCGCGGCACCGAGCCGGTGCCCGAGCGCTACTCGAAGCAGATCCTCGGTGGCCGGTTCGCTGTCTGGGGCGACCTGCCGAACGCGCAGACCCCGCAACAGGTGGCCGACGGCATCCGGATGCCGCTCAACGCGGTCTCCCAGAAGCTGTGGGACCCACGCAAACCGACACTGACCTGGGCGCAGTTCCAGAAGCTGGCGGACGCGGTCGAGACGTCGAACTGATCGGCAACTCCGTGGACAGCGACGCCGCGGGAGGTTAGGTTCCGCAAGCCGCGCGCCCTGGGGAGGGGCGCGCGGCTCATGCGTTCCTGACGAATCCTGGGGGTTCCCTTCATGCTGTGCACCAAATGCCGCACGAGACCCGTCGCGTCCGCCGACGGGCGCTGCACCCGCTGTGCGGCGCTGTATCCCTCATCACCGCACGGACTGATGGCCGCGACCCCGGCCCCGGCGCCGGAGACGTGGCACCTGCTGCGTTCACCCAACGGGCTCGCCAGGGCAGTCGTCGTCCTGCTCGGGATCGTCATCGCCACCGACCTCATGGCGGTGGTCGCCGGACTGAACGTCCGCAGTGGATACGCCGCGGTCATCTCCACCGACCGCGTGTACGTCACCAACGACGCGCAGGCCCACGCGGACCTGTTGTACGGCTTCGCCGGAAGTCTGCAGACCCTCGCCATGCTGGTCACTGCTGTCGTCTTCGTCATCTGGTTCCGCCGGGTCCGGCGCAACGCCGAGGTGTTCGACGCGAGTCAGCAGCGCATGAAGCCCGGCTGGGCGGTCGGCGCCTGGTTCGTCCCCATCGGCAACCTCTGGCTGCCGCGCCGGATCGCCGCCGGAATCTGGGCGGCGAGCGTCGGTACCGACACGGACGGCAGCCGGCGCACGGTCTCGCAGACACCGCTGAACCTCTGGTGGACGGCCTGGGTCCTGTCGGCGGTCTTCAGCCGCTTCGCCGATCGGCACTACGCGCAGGCCATGATGCCGCAGGAGGTGGTGGATGCCGTGGTTGCGCTCATCGCCTCCGACGTGCTCGACATCGTCGCGGCCGTCCTCGCGATCCTCTTCGTGCGCAAGCTGACCGCGATGCAGGGGGAGCGGGCGGCCCTCGGCGCATACCCGCTCCGGGAGCAGTCCACAACCGGTCCCGTCCCGTCCTGAGGTGACCCGATTTCGCGCTTCCCCGCTGCGTCCGCTGGGCAGAATGGCACCCCGGACCGCGGGGGGGAGCACGATGTGGGTTTCTGGGGCTATTACTTGGTGGGCCGCAGCGGTGAGCCGCTTTCCGGCCACCCGGCACTGCGGTACGTGGCGGACCGGCTGACCCTGCGGCAGTACCGGGCGGACGGCTGGCAGGTCTGGACCCACCCGAGCGAGCCGCCCCTAGGCTCCATGGCCGCACTTGCCGAATCCTTACGGGCGCCCGTCCTCTTCGGGTTCGTCATGGACAGTGCCTGCGTGGTCGTGGAGGCGGCGGCGCCGCAGAGCGGATCCTGGTACGCCTGTCTGGGGCGGGCACCCATGGCCGCGCATCTCGGTCCGGGGGGCATCACGCTCGAGGACCTGTTCCTGCCGCCCGAGGACGCTGCTGCCCGGGCCGTCCAGTGGGCGTCGGAATCAGGCCGCGGAGTCCTCGAAGGACCCCTGCTCGAACTCCTGCGCGTCGAACATCCCGAGTCGTTCGCCGAGCCGCTTTTCTTCGCTTTTCTGGACCGTCTGGGCATAGAGAGCCCGTCTGACTGAGTCCCAGCGTGTTCTCCCGTGTCGTGCGAGTGACGCTTTTCAGCCATCTGGCGCAGTACGCGATAACAGGGAGCACAGCGTCCCGCTGTGTCCTGACCGAGGGGAGACGCCGATGAGCCTGCTGGAGCTGATCGCTCTTGCCGACGAGCGAGGGCTGGCGGCGAGCGGGCTCGCATGCCTGGACCGCTGCCTGCCGCCCCCGGCCGAAGGCGATGAACCGGAGCCGTTGCGCCCGCTCTGGGCGAGTTGCGGGAGCGGCGAGGAGTGGGCCACGCGGCTCGCGGCCGTCCGCGCGGCGCTGGACAGCGGTGCCGACGGGGCGGGGGACGCGCCCGCGGCCGGAGACACTCCGGCGATCCGTGTCCGCGCGATGCTCGCTGCCGCGCCCGGCGAATTCGCCGTGGAGCCCCTGCGTGCGTGGGCCCACGCCTGCTCGCTCGTCGCGCTGGACATCCACCGGGGGTTCGACTTCCCGGCCGCCGGCGGCGCCGAGCAGCTGGAGCGTTGCCGTGGCGGCGACCTCGACGGCAGCGGGCCGCTCGTCACGGGTGAGATCCGCCGCCAGATCGAGATCCTGGAGACCCTCGCGGAGACCGCGGGAACCGTGGGCGGCGGAGCGGGCCTGCGCCGCGCGCTCGATCTGTCGACCGAGGGCCAGCGAGTGCTGCGTGCGGTGATGTCCCGCAGGGCGCGCGGCCGGGTCTGACTCCGCGGCGCCTCGCGGACAGGAGAGAAGAGAGAGGGGACGACGACCGGGGCCGCCACCCCCCACAGGAGAGGCCCCGGTCGTCTTCCACGGGGCCGCACAGCGGCCCCGTACTCATCTCAGCGCCGTGGGTGCGTTTTCTGTCACACCCCGCTGCGTCAGGAGACAGTTGCGGGTTGTACAAGTCATGGACGTGGCACCGTCCGACCACGTAGCGTGCTGAGTCGCGCAGAGTGGCGCAGCAGTGGTGACCAGCTGCGATTCAGATCAGCAGGGCGGGTTGAGGGAGTGCTGGGGGACGACGCGGAGCTGACTGCCGCGGTGCTCGCGGCACAGGACGGGGACGAGGACGCCTTCCGTACTGTGTACCGCGCTGTGCAGCCGCGCCTGTTGGGCTACATACGGACGCTGGTGGGGGAGCCGGACGCCGAGGACGTCGCTTCGGAGTCCTGGCTGCAGATAGCGCGTGACCTCGACCGATTCAGCGGGGATGCCGACCGGTTCCGCGGCTGGGCCGCCCGGATCGCGCGCAACCGGTCGCTGGACCACATCCGGATGCGTGGCCGACGGCCGGCCATCGGCGGCGACGAGACCGAGCTGGCCGGGAAGGCCGCCGAGTCCGATACGGCGGGCGAGGCGCTGGAGTCGCTGGGCACCGGCCGTACTCTTTCGCTCATCGCGCAGCTTCCGCAGGACCAGGCCGAGGCCGTCGTGCTCCGTGTGGTGGTCGGGCTGGATGCGAAGAGTGCCGCGCAGACCCTCGGCAAGCGACCCGGTGCGGTACGCACGGCGGCGCACCGGGGACTGAAGAGGCTGGCGGAGCTGGTCGGCGCGGACAATGGCCCGGACGACGAGATTCCGGCGGCGGGTAACGGACTCGGTGCCGTGCCCGCGCAGCGCCCCGCCCGCAACGGTGTGGCGGCGCCCGCCGGTGTGACGCATTCGCGTCCGTGGACGCAGAAGGACATGTGATGGCCGACGAGCGGTACGAGTGGCTTGACGCGGACGCGGCGGAGATTCTGCTCCGTGGCGAATCCGTCGAGCCCGTCGACGGTCACGCCCGCGACGAGGCCCGGCGGCTGGAGGCCGCACTGCGGTCCGCGCGTACACCGCGCCCTTCCGGTGCCGAACTGCCCGGTGAGGCAACCGCGCTGGCCGCCTTCCGCGAGACCTCCCGTACCAGGAAGCGGGACGGTGCGGTGAGAGCCGGAATCGCGGGGGAACAGGACGCCCTGCACACCGTACGGATCGGCACCACGCGCTCCGCCCCGTCCCGGCGCCCGCGCTGGAGCCGTCCCGTGCGCTACGGACTCGCCGTCTCGCTCGCCGGATGCGCGCTCGGCGGGGTGGCGGTCGCCGCGGGCACCGGCGTGCTCCCGGCGCCGTTCGGCGGCCAGGTCTCCCCGGTCCCCGCCGCGTCCGTATCGGCGGCGGCCTCCCCGGAGGAACTGAGGGCCGAACTGCCCGACGGCGGCAGGCCCTCGCCCCTGCCGTCCGGTTCGCCCGCCTTCCCGGACGCCTCCGGGACACCCGGCGGGGCGGCCACCGGAACGGACCCGGGCGACGGGCTGACCGGCGAGGACGGCAGCGGAACGGGCAGCGGTACGGACCGGGGCGACAGCGACCGGGACGGCGGCGCGGACCAGGACGGTTCCGAGGACGGTGGGTACGGCCGGGAGACGCCCGACGGCTCCGGTGGCCCGAGCGGTTCCGACGGCACCGACCCCGAGAAAGCCGGTGAGCTGTACGAGAGGTCCGTCCGGGCCTGCCGTGCCTACCGCGACGGCACCCTCAGCGCCGCGAGCGAGCGCTGGCTCATCCGGCTGGCCAAGGGTGAACGCAACCTCGAGCGTTTCTGCGACCGACTCCTCGACGGGGAGGGCGGCGGTGGCGGGGACGGTTCGGACGGCACCGACGGCGGCAAGGACACGGGAGACGGTACCGAGGGCTCGCTCCCCTCGATCTCCTTCCGCACGCCTGCCGCGCAGGACGAGCCGCAGGACGGCGCGGACACGCGGTCCTCGTCGGTCGACGCCGCCCCATCCACCCGCTGACCTGCGCGGATGCCACCTTGGAGTGGCCCTCGGCCGACAAGTGTGACGTTTTTTGAAGCCCTGACGCAGTAGTAAGTGAGCCGACTGGTCATCGGCCGCGCATCGAGCCGGGGTTCCCCCCGTACCTTCGGCTCGGCGCATCCGGCGCGGGCGGGACACGTTCCCCCGGTCCCGCCCGCGCCCTCTTTTTGGTGGAAGCCGCTACCAATAGCTGCTACCAATAAATGACGACCTTGTCGCCGTTCCTCACCTGGGCGAAGAGCGAGGCGATCTTCCCCTCGTCCCGGACGTTCACACAGCCGTGCGAGGCGCCGCTGTAGCCACGGGCCGCGAAGTCCGACGAGTAGTGCACCGCCTGGCCCCCGCTGAAGAACATCGCGTACGGCATGGGCGAGTCGTAGATGGTCGACACGTGGTGACGGGACTTCCAGTACACCGAGAACGTGCCCTCACGGGTGGGCGTGTACTGCGAGCCGAACCGCACGTCCATCGACGAGACGACCCGGCCGTCGATCATCCACGACAGGGTGCGGCTGTTCTTGCTGATGCACAGGACCCGGCCCGTCATGCAGCGCGCGTCCGGCTCGGCCGCCGGCCTCTCGGTCGGCGGATCCAGCTCCTGGGCAGTCGGCTTCCGCGTCATCCCGAGCAGCCGCTGCCAGGTGACCGTGTCGGTCCTCCCCGTACGCGACAGCCCCCGCTTGCCCTGGAAGGACTTCACGGACGCGACGGTCGCGGTGCCGTAGTACCCGGTGGGGCTGCGGTCGAAGTGGCCGATCTGGCGCAGCCGGGCCTGGAGCTCCCGTACCTGCTTGCTCCGGTCTCCGACGGACATCAGGGTCTTCGGCCGCGGTGCGGGCTTCGTGCTCGGCTTCGCCTCGGGGGAGGGCGAAGTCGCCGGGCTGCTCGGCTTGGCGTCGTCCGTGGGGCTCGCGGCCGTCGAGGGGGCCTTCGGCGCGGCCGTGGGCTCGGCGGCGCCGACCGTCTCGGCCCTGCAGCCCGCCGTCAGGGTGGCGAGGGCGAGGACGCCGACGAATGCCGTTGCCGCCGTGCGCGTTCTGCCTGCACGGCTGTTCGTACCTATGCGTCTCATCCTTGTCCCCCTGGTTCGCCCACTGATTCCCGGTATCTCATGGCGCGGATATCTCATGGGACGGATTCCCGTCCTGCCCGGTTGCCGAATCCTGCGCATGATGGGGAAGGTGAGTCCAGGCCCCGGGGTCGTGCTGTGAGCAAGGTCCGGGCGCCCGGACCCCCGCCGGTACGTCGGTGGCGACGCCGGTGGCCGAACAGTGGCTTGAGCGGAGGCACAGGACATGACGCGTGAGTCCGAGTCGGGGTTCCCCATCGAACCGGTGTACGGGCCGGACGCGCTCGACGGCTGGCAGGCCCCGGAGAGGCTGGGCGAGCCGGGTGCGTACCCCTTCACGCGCGGTGTCTACCCGACGATGTACACCGGCCGCCCGTGGACGATGCGGCAGTACGCGGGATTCGGCACGGCCACCGAGTCGAACGCCCGCTACCGGCAGTTGATCGCCCACGGCACGACGGGCCTGTCGGTCGCGTTCGACCTGCCCACCCAGATGGGGCACGACTCGGACGCCCCGATCTCCTCCGGTGAGGTCGGCAAGGTCGGTGTGGCGATCGACTCCATCGACGACATGCGCGTCCTGTTCGGCGGGATCCCGCTGGACGAGGTCTCCACCTCGATGACCATCAACGCGCCCGCCGCCCTCCTCCTGCTGCTCTACCAGCTGGTCGGTGAGGAACAGGGCGTCCCGGCGGACGCGCTGACCGGCACCATCCAGAACGACGTCCTCAAGGAGTACATCGCCCGCGGCACCTACATCTTCCCGCCGAAGCCCTCGCTGCGGCTGATCGCCGACATCTTCAAGTACTGCCGGGCCGAGATCCCGAAGTGGAACACCATCTCGATCTCCGGGTACCACATGGCGGAGGCGGGCGCCTCGCCCGCGCAGGAGATCGCGTTCACCCTGGCCGACGGCATCGAGTACGTCCGTACCGCCGTCGCGGCCGGCATGGACGTGGACGACTTCGCCCCGCGTCTCTCCTTCTTCTTCGTGGCCCGCACGACGATCCTGGAGGAGGTCGCCAAGTTCCGTGCCGCGCGCCGGATCTGGGCGAGGGTGATGAGGGAGGAGTTCGGCGCGGAGAACCCCAAGTCGCTGAT
This sequence comes from Streptomyces sp. NBC_00887, assembly GCF_045207585.1. Taxonomy (NCBI): domain Bacteria; kingdom Bacillati; phylum Actinomycetota; class Actinomycetes; order Kitasatosporales; family Streptomycetaceae; genus Streptomyces; species Streptomyces sp. NBC_00887. The sequence goes on along the minus strand of NZ_CP108788.1, from coordinate 5,015,217 downwards.
GCTGCGCTTCCACACCCAGACCGCGGGCGTGCAGCTCACCGCCCAGCAGCCCGAGGTCAACCTGGTCAGGGTCGCCGTACAGGGCCTGGGCGCGGTACTGGGCGGCACGCAGTCGCTGCACACCAACTCCTTCGACGAGGCCCTCGCCCTGCCCACCGACAAGTCGGCCCGCCTGGCCCTGCGCACCCAGCAGGTCCTGGCGTACGAGACGGACGTGACGGCGACGGTGGACCCCTTCGCGGGTTCGTACGTCGTGGAGAGGATGACCGACGACGTCGAGGCCGCAGCCCTGGAACTGATGCTCAAGGTCGAGGACATGGGCGGCGCGGTCAACGCCATCGAACGTGGCTTCCAGAAGGGCGAGATCGAGCGCAGCGCCTACCGGATCGCGCAGGAGACCGACAGCGGCGAACGTGTCGTCGTCGGAGTCAACCGCTTCCGGCTCGACGAGGAGGAGCCGTACGAACCCCTCCGCGTCGACCCGGCCATCGAGGCCCAGCAGGCTGCCCGGCTGGCGAAACTCCGGGCCGGACGCGACCAGGGGGCGGTGGACGCGGCGCTGGCCGAGCTGAAGGAGGCGGCGGGGAGCGAGGCGGGCACGGCCAACATCCTCTATCCGATGAAGGACGCGCTGAGGGCGCGGGCGACGGTGGGCGAGGTCTGCAACGCGCTGCGCGAGGTCTGGGGGACGTACGTCCCGACGGACGCGTTCTGAGAACCTCCCTCCTCCGACCGGAGTTCACCGGGTCCTTCGCCGAGAATTCGCCGGGCGGTCATGGGAGGGATGTGGCGGCTGTCACGCAGTGGTGACACGGAGTGGACACCTCCGCCGAAGGAGATCGTTACCTTCGAACCAGCAGCCCGCCACACCTCTCGGCCCCACCCGACCGAGGAAGCGGCATGCGACTCTCCCTTTTCTCCCGCAGGCCCACAAGGCCGCCTTTTCTTCACGGAGTCGTCCATGTCTCTCACCACCTCGCGCCGTCGCCTCGCCCTTCGCACCGCCGTAGCAACCGCAGCGCTCACCGGCATGGTCCTGGCCCCCGCAGCCACGGCGTTCGCCGACACCACTCCGAAGGCCGATTCAGCCGCCTCGACCACCGCCGAGGGCACCCTCGTCCGCACCGACCAGCTCAAGGGCGGACTGACCGCCGAGGTCTACCGGCACGGGGACACGGACATCCACTACACGGCGGTCGTCCTCAAGGGCGACCGGCAGCTCGGCACCCTCACCGCGGGTGCGGGACACGCCGCGAAGGAGAGCCGGGTCTTCGAAGGCATCCAGGTCACCCTCACCGGCACGGGTGCCGTCACCTCCGTCAGCGACCACGGCAGCGACGGCCAGGGGCCGGAAACCCCGGCGGGCGTCCTGGTCCACAAGGACACGCTCAAGGGCGGGCTGAGCGCCGAGGTCTACCGGCACGGCGAGAAGGACGAGGTCTTCCACTCGGCCACGATCCGCTCCGGCAGCAAGTTCCTCGGCACCCTCGCGGCCGGCCACGGATTCAAGAAGGAGGAGACCAAGCTCTTCGGCGACATCTCGGTGACCCTGTTCTCCGACGGGCGGATCACCTCGGTGAACGACCACGGCAGCGACGGCCAGGGCCCGGAGACCCCCGTCAAGTGCGTGGCCACCGCCCAGAAGGACATCGGAGCGGGCCTCGAGGCCCTTCTGACGATCAGCCCGTCCGGTCCGTCCGTCGTCTTCCGCAGCTTCGGCGACGGGAAGGTGTTCGAGACGCTGGACCGCAAGCACCCCAAGCTCCCCGCGAGCGCGGGAATCATCGGGGAGATCCTCAACCCGGACAGCCACACGCCGCAGTTGCGCACCAACGTCGAGGGCGGCGGCCACCCGGCAGGCGTCACGGACTTCCCGAAGCTTCCCAAGGGCTGCAGCTTCCTCTACGGGAACACCCCGGACAGCGGCACCACCGAGAACGGCACGCAGACCACGGTGATCCCCAAGGGCGGCGTTGCCGCCGGCGCCGAGTACGGGCAGGGCAACGACCACATGCTGGTGACCGCGGGAGGCGCCGCCGCGGCGCTCAGCGCCGCGGGCATCGGCTTCGTCGCCCTGCGCCGCCGCCGGGCCGCCGCCGGCCGCTGAGGCCGGACCGGCCGCCGGGCCGGACAGCCCCCTCAGCCGCCCACGTCGCCCGGACGGGCCGCCGCAGGAAGCGACGGCCCGTCCGGGCTCGCCCCGCCGGGAGCAGTTCATGCACACACACCACGGCCGCCGCTCCACCCGAACCGCCGGTCACCGCCTCACCGCCGCCGCGCTCGCGGTCCTCGTACTCGGTGCGCTGACCGGCTGCGGCGTCGACGACAGCGCCCGCGCGGCCACCCCGCCCGCACACCTACCCACCACCGCCCCGACATCGCCCGCCCCCTCGTCGGCGGCCGTCCCCGCGGAGCCGATGACCGCCTCCGAGCCCGTCAGGGTGCGTGTCCCGTCCGCGGACGTCGACACAGGTCCCGTGCTGAAGCTCGGGCTGGCCGCGGACGGCACCGTCGAGGTCCCGTCCGTCGGACAGGCGGACCGGATCGGCTGGTACACCAAGGGCGTGACGCCCGGTGAGCTCGGTCCCGCCGTCCTCATCGGGCACTTCGACACGGCCGAGGGACCGGCGGTGCTGAAGAACGTTTCCAGGATCGGGGCCGGCGACCGCATCACCGTGTCGCGCGCGGACGGTTCCGACGCGGTATTCGCGGTCCGGGCACTGGAACAGGTCGACAAGGACAGCTTCCCGACCGACAAGGTCTACGGGGAGACGACCCGCCCCGAACTACGTCTGATCACCTGCGGCGGGGATCTCGAGAACGGTCACCGGCCGGACAACATCATCGTGTACGCCGACCTCGTGAGGTAGGCGACCGGCGGCAGTCCGGCATCCGGGCCACCCGGACGGAGTGTCGTACCCGCATGCGACACTCCGTTCATGCTAGGTGTCACCGATCTTCCGACCTATCTCGCCGGCCTCGTGCTGATCATTCTGCTGCCCGGGCCGAACTCGCTGTACGTGCTGTCCGTGGCCGCCCGGCGCGGTGTGCGGACCGGGTACGTGGCCGCAGCGGGTGTGTGGACCGGGGACACGGTCCTGATGACGCTGTCCGCCCTGGGGGCCGCGTCCCTGCTGCAGACGACGCCGCTGCTCTTCGCCGTCGTCAAGTACGCGGGTGCGGGATACCTGACCTGGCTGGCCATCGGGATGCTGAGGGCCGCCGTGTCGACGTGGCGTGAGCGGCACCAGCGGGTCGCCGAGCTGACCGAGGAGGACCCGGCGCCGGCCACGGCCGTCGAGCGTCCCTACCGGCGGGCGCTCGTGGTCAGCCTGTTCAACCCGAAGGCCATCCTGTTCCTGATCTCCTTCTTCGTGCAGTTCGTCGACCCGGGCTACGCCTACCCGGCGCTGTCCTTCCTGCTGCTGGGCGTCCTGCTGCAGATCGGCAGCTTCCTGTACCTCTCGATGCTCATATTCGGCGGCACCCGCCTGGCCACCGCGTTCCGCCGCCGCAAGCGGCTGTCGGCGGGGGCCACTTCGGCGGCGGGTGTGCTGTTCCTGGGCTTCGCGGCGAAGCTCACCTTCAGCAGCGTCTGAGCGGGCCGCGTCCGACCGGGCGTTCAGTGGTGCCAGGCCTTGCCTCCCACGTTGTGGATCATGCGCTGGAGGACCTTGAGTGCGGCGACGAACTCCTCGTCCGGGATGCCGGCGTGGATCTCCGCCCTCGCCCGGCCGACCCGTTCGTAGGCACGTTCCTGCAGCGCGTGCCCCTCGGCGGTCAGCCGCAGGCGGGTGGTGGCGTCCTGGGTGACCAGGCCCCGGGCGATGAGGGTGTCGATCTCGGGTTCCAGCCCGTCCCCGACGGACAGGTAGCCGCGGAGCATCGCGACCACCTCCGCGCGGGGCCGCCCCTTGTCGTCCGCCTCGACGAGCTGGTTGATCACCCACCAGGGCGGCTGGGTGAGACCGTGCTCGGCGAGGGCGGCGCGGATGTGGGTCACGGTCGCTTCGTGGGCGGCCCAGCTCCAGTAGCCGATGGGCTGCCGTGCGAGTCCTGCGTCATCGTGTGAGTAGTCCATGTCCCCGAACGTAGGACCTCAATCAAGCTTGAGGTCAAGGCCCATGGCCCCGGCGTACTCCGCGAGCCCCGAGGTGTCGTCGCCGGCCCAGCCGATGTAGCCGTCCGGGCGGACGAGGAACAGGCCATTGCCGTAGGCCTCGCAGGCCGCCGCCCGGTGGTGGCGCAGCAACGCACCGCCGGACGCGGGCAGACCGGCGTCGGTGCCGACGGTGAGCAGGGTGAAGTGCGGCCCCCGGAAGACGTCGAAGAGCCGCTGCCCGGCGCCCGCCGGCCCGTCCGGTGCCCGGTCGCCGGCTTCCAGCAGGCCCGCCCGGCCGTGGGACAGGGGGCCCTCGCGGTAGCCGAGACCCAGCTGCTGGGTGGCGGCGCCGCGTTCCTGCTCGCCTCGGTGGATGCGGGTCGAGAGGCCCAGCATGTCGGCGGCCACGGGGCGCCGCTCCTCCTCGTAACTGTCGAGCAGCGCGGGCGGCGCGCCGTGCCGCAGGACCTGGCCGAGCTTCCAGCCGAGGTTGTACGCGTCCTGGACGCTGGTGTTCAGACCCTGCCCGCCGGCCGGGGAGTGGACATGGGCGGCGTCGCCCGTGAGGAAGACGCGGCCCGCCCGGAAGCGCTCGGCCAGTGCCGCGCGCGGCCGGAAGTCCGAGCACCAGCGCACCTCGGTGACGTCCTCGGGGCCGAGGTGGGTGCGGGCGGCGAGTAGCTCCCGTACGGCTTCCGGCGAGGTGTCCGGCTCGCCGTCCTTGAACTGGGCGACGAGCTGGAAGTCGGCCGTGCCGGGCAGCGGGCACAGGGTGGTGTAGCCCGCGTCGCCGGTGAAGATGTGCCAGTTCAGCCGGTCGAGGGCCCTTTCCGTGACCCGGACGTCGGCGACCAGCATGGGGGCGGGGTCGACGCTCTCGCCGTCCATCGGGATGCCGAGCGTGCGCCGGACCGTGGAGCGCCCGCCGTCCGCGGCGACGAGGTAGGAGGTGCGCACCGGGCCCGTGGACAGTTCGGCGGTGACCCCGCCGGGGTCCTGGGAGAGGTCGGTCAGGGCGGTGGAGAAGGTGACGTCGCCGCTCAGCTCGCGCAGCCTGGCGAGCAGGATCTCCTGGGTCCGCCACTGCGGCATCATCCACGGTTCCCCGTACGGCTCCGCGTCCGTCGGTGCCGCGCGGCGGAACATGTCGTACGCGCCCTGCCGCTCCCCGTCGCGCCACGTCATGCCGACGGGGGCGGCGCCGCCGTAGGCGCGCACCGCGTCGCCCACCCCGAGGTCGTCGAGCACCTCCCTCGTGCGCGGCTGGATGCCCTTGCCCCGCGAGCCCGGGAAGAGCGCGGCGGCCTGCTCGACGACGAGGGCGCGCACGCCTCTGCGTGCCAGATCGCAGGCGAGGGCCAGGCCGCTGGGACCCGCTCCGACGATCAGTACCTCAGTTTCCTTAACGCCGTTAAGTTCCATGGTTCGGAGTTTGCGCTTAACGCTGTTAAATTGTCAAGGTGGGTACGACGAAGATCGACAGGGCGCGCGTCGCCGACACGGCACTGCGCCTGCTGAACGAGGTGGGCCTCGACGGGCTGACCCTGCGCGCCATCGCCAGGGAGCTGGACGTCAAGGCGCCCGCTCTGTACTGGCACTTCAAGGACAAGCAGGCACTGCTCGACGAGATGGCGACCGTGATGTACCGCCGGATGCTCGACGAGGAACTGCCCGGCCCCGCCGCGGACAGCTGGCAGCGGCAGCTCATCGCGTACAACAGCGGACTGCGTGCCGCGCTGCTGCGCTACCGGGACGGCGCGAAGGTCTACAGCGGCGCCAGGTTCACCGGCACCGACCACGCCGCAGGGCTCGAAACCCATCTGCGGACCATGGTCGGCGCGGGCTTCGAGCTGCGGCAGGCGGTACGGGCCGGCATCACCGCGTACTCGTACACGATGGGCTTCGTCACCGAGGAACAGGGCGTCCGGCCGATGCCGGACGAGCGCCGGGAGGGCTTCGACATCGGCGAACGGGCCCAGCGGATGGAGCAGTTCCCGCTCGCCGCGGCAGCCGGCGCCGAGATCTTCGCCGGCTACGACGAGCGCTTCGAGGACGGCCTGTGGATCATCGTCGCGGGCATCGAGGCGCGGTACGGGGTGCGGTGAGGCCGGGCGCACCCGCCGGGCGCGGCGCCCCAGGGTCAGGTCATCGCGGGGATGCCCAGAGTTCACCACTCGTCGGGCCGGAGGACACCCGCTCCTCCACGTGACTCACTAGCGTGTGTGGACCAAGATCGAAGGTGAGTCCCCGCGTGCCGAAACTGTCCGTCGTCGTTCCCTTCCACAATGTCGCGGCCTTCGCCGACGCGGCGCTGAGCAGCCTGGCCCGCAACGCCGGCCCGGATGTGGAGTTCCTTCTGGTCGACGACTGCTCGACGGACGAGACGCCGTCCGTCATCGACCGGTGGGCGGAGAGACTTCCGCGGGCCGAGGTCATCCGGCACGGCACGAACCTGGGCATCGCGGCAGCCCGTAACAGCGGCATCGACGCGGCCCGCGGCGACTTCGTCACCTTCCTCGACGGCGACGACTGGTACGCGCCCGGCCATCTGGCCCGCCTGCTGCACGCCGCGCAGGAACTCGACTGCGACTTCGCCCGCACCGACCACGTGCAGTCCACCGGCACCAGCCGTGTCGTGCGCCGCGCGCCGGCCCGCCTCCGCGACACCGTGCTCGACCCGCGGGAGGGAATCGCGGCCCCCGAGCGCGAGACGATGGTCGACTACCCGTTCGTATGGGCGGGGATCTACCACCGGCGGCTCTTCGAGGACGGCGCACTGAGGTTCGCCACCGAACTGCGCACCGCCGAGGACCGGTTGTTCATCTGGCGGCTCCACCTGCACGCCCGCACCTACGCAGCCCTGGGCCTCTACGGCATCTTCTACCGGCGCGGAGTCACCACGTCCCTCACCCAGATCAAGGACTCCCGGCAGCTCGACTTCTTCCCCGCCTACGACACGCTCGTCGAGGAGATCGGCCAGGACCGGGACGCGGAACTCCTTCTGCCCAAGGCGGTCCGCACCTACTGCGCGATGATCGCGTTCCACAACGAGAAGGCGGACGTGTACGACCCTGCCACCGCCCGGCGGCTGCGCCACGAGTCGACCGCCGCACTGCACCGCATGCCGCAGCCGGTGCTCGACAGGACCCTGACGATGATGGACAACAAGCGCAGCACCCTGCTCAACCGCCTGCGTGACAAGCAGAAGGCCGCCTGACCCATGCCCACGCGCACCCAGATCTTCCAGGTCTCCACCCTGTACGGGGCGGCCACGCTCGCGGCTGCCCTGGACGCCGGCCAGTTCGGACCCGGGCAGGACAGCCACCGCATCCTGCTCGTCTCCAACAACGCGGAGATCCCCGAAACCGCCCTCCGGCTGGAGGAGATGCGGGGCTACGGAGACATCGCCGCCCGCTTCGACTCCGTCGTCGACTGGAACGAGGCGATCAGCCCCCACCACCCGAGCGGCTGGGGCCCCCGCCCGGAGGAGACCGAGCTGTGGCAGCGCGCCTTCCGGCTCGCCTGGGGGATCCCCCCGGAGAACCCCGTCGACCTGGCCGTCGAGTCGATCCAGGTCAACCCGGCCCGCGCACTGGCGGCGATCTTCGCCGAGAGCGCCCTGCACGTGTACGCGGACGGCCTGATGAGCTACGGGCCCACCCGGAACAAGGTGCCGGTGTCGATCGCCTGCCGCATCCAGCGCGTGCTCCACCTGGACCTGGTGACCGGCCTGAAGCCGCTGCTGCTGGCGGAGTCCGGCGTCGAGCCCGAACTCGTACCGCACGATGCCTTCCGTACGGTCCTCGGCGAGATCGCCCGTGCGGCCGACGGCGACCGCACGCTCGCGGCGGTCGAGGCCGAGGCACCCACCGCCGTACTCCTCGGGCAGTACCTCGCCGCCCTGAACATCCTCACGCCCGAGGAGGAGGAGGACCTGCACATCCGCATGCTGCGCGGGGCGGCCCGCGCGGGCCACACCTCCATCCTCTTCAAACCGCACCCCACCGCACCGGCCCGCTACTCCCGGGCCCTGGACGACGCGGCAGCCGCCGCGGGGGTGCGCCTGAGCACCCTGGACAGCCCGCTGCTCGCCGAGACGCTCTACGAACGGTGCGCACCCACGCTCGTCGTCGGCTGCTTCTCCACGGCGATGTTCACCGCCGCCGCGTACTACGGCATCCCCGTCGCCCGGGTCGGCACCCGTCTCGTCCTGGACCGCATCACCCCGTACGAGAACAGCAACCGCATCCCGCTGACCATCGTCGACCACCTCGTACCCGATCTGGACGAGCAGGGGAGCGAGCCCGTCCCGGAGTTGTCCTCCAGCGCACCGGACACCCTCGCCCCACTGGTCCGGACGGTCGGCTACTGCATGCAGTCGGGCCTCCACCCCGCACTGCGCGGCGAGGCCGAGTCCTGGCTGCGCGGCGGGCTCGACGCAACGACCCAGCACTACTTCAAGCGCCGCCGCCTGCAGAAGCTCCTCCTGCCCGGCGGCGGACCCGGCGGAGCGGCGGTCCGGCTTCGCCGCACCGTACGGCGCACGCGCAACAGCCTCGGACTCTGACCCGGCCCCGGGGCACTGCCCCGGCCGGCCACCGATCACAGAACGGCGGAATCGAGCATGGGCCAGACCTTCACGGGGCTGCTCAAGGCCGTACGGACCAGGACCGCGACGGGCGGTTCCGGGCAACAGGTGCCTGCCGCACCGGCCGTGCTGCGCCTGTGCGGCGACCACCTCGCGGCCCTCGGCGCCTCCGGCCCCATGGACGACGTCAGGAAGACCCGCCTGGTCGCCTCCATCGGCACGCTCACCACGGCCTGTTCCTCCGGAGCGGACGGCCTCTTCGACGCACTGCTGCGGACCGGGCGGCACGCCCTGGAGGCCGGCGGCGACGCGCAGGCGCGGTTCGCCCTCGGCATCGCGGTCGAGGCGACCGGGATGCGGGACAGGTCCAAGGGGGCATGGCGGCTGCGCGGACGCGCGCTGGACGCCCTCGGGCGGAACGAGGAGGCCGTACAGGCCTACGAGCGCCACCTGACGCTGCAGCAGGAACCCTCCTCGTCGCAGGACATAGCACGGCGCATCGCGACCCTGCGGGACCTCCGCCGCTGCCTGGACGACGCCGCCGGACTCCTGCCCGACGGTGAGGACGCCGCCCGGCTGCGGGCCCTGCGCGACGTGCCGGCCGCGGAGGCGGGGGCCGGCTTCGCCGACGTCGTACGGCAGCGGACGGCCGTCCGGGGCATGGGCGACCCGGCCGTCCGGGAGCTCGCCGGGGCGTACGCCGCCCACCGCCGGCTGCTGGACCGGGACAGGATGGCCGACCCGCTGCTCGACGGCACCGAGCCGATCGGGGTCCCGGCCCTGCGCCGTCTCGTCGAAGGCCGCTCCGTGTGCGTGGTCGCCGGCACGCCGCTTGTGCTGGAGGAGGAGCGGACCGCGGGCAGTCCGCTCGGGAAGCTGATCGACGGGCACGACCTGGTGGTGCGCTGCGACGCCCTGCCCACGGGCGGGGAATCCTCCGCCCTCGTGCGCACCGACCTGCACGCCCTCACCCTGCGGGGCGACACGCCCTGGACCGGACCCGGCTGGGGCGGCAGGGCCGGCACCCGCCTGGTCTTCGGCGACAGGCTCGCCGACTGGCGCCGGGCGCTGCGCGCACGGCTCGTCCCCGATGCCCAGGACCACATCGGCGACGCCTCGTTGCGCCGGCCGCTGAGCGATCCGGCGCTGATCGGGGAGGACGGCTGGGGAACCCGTACCACCACGGCCTTCACCGTGCTGCGGCTCCTGGACTTCCTGGACGCCGACCGCCTGGACCTCATCGGGTTCGGCCTGCCGGGACAGCTGCTGCCGCGGGAGCACGCGTGGGTCACCGCCCACGCGACCCATGAGGACGAGACCGACCTGAGGACCCAGCTGCGATGAACGCTCCCGCCGATTCCGCCGCCGCGGACGCCGACGACAGACGCGCCGTCACCGGAAGGCGGAGGACAGCCTTCGCCGCCTGCACCGACGAGGACCGGATGCCCGGCCTCCTCCTGCTGCTGCGCAGCCTCGTACTGACCAACCCGGCCGTCTGCGAGGACTTCCTCGTCCTGCACCCCGGCCTGCCCGACACCGCCTTCGACGCCGCACGCCGACTGCACCCCCGGATAGTCCCGTACGAGGCCGCCGACCGCCTCGACGTCTTCCGGGCGGACGCCTACGACACCGTCGTCGCCTTCGGCCCCGGCACGGTCGTGCTCGGCCCGCTGCTGCCCCTGCTGCAGTTGCGCACGGGAGTGGGCGCCGTGCCGCAACCAGGCCCCGACGGCCGGCGGACCGTCCAGGACGACGGCCTGCTGGTGATCCAGCGCCAGGACACCGACGGCACGTTCCTCGAAGGACTCGACGGTCTCGCCGACCCGGAGCGCGGCGGCGACGGGCGGGTGGACCGTGCGCTGGGACGGGCACCCGGGCTGCTCACGGCCGTCGATTCCCGCTACGACTTCCTGGTCGGCCGGCTCTACGACGACACGCCCGTGCCCGACGGCACCGCCGTACTGCGCTTCACGGACACCGACCGTGCCGGATACGCGCCGGCGTACGAGGCCCGCGACCGCTACGAGCTGGACGACGAGGCGTTCCGCGCCGCGTACTGCGCCCTGTCCGGCCCCAAGCACCCCGAACTGCTGCTGCACCACGCGCTTCCGTTCCCGGCCGGGGGGAGCACCCCGGTGGAGCTGGTCCGCCAGGTCGCCGACGTGCACCGGCAGCAGGGTCGCTACGAGGAGGCGGTCACGCTGCTGACGGCGGCCGTGGACGACCGGCCCGACCTGCCGCGCTGCCACGAGACGCTGGGCATCTGCCTGATGGCGCTGTCCAGGTACGAAGAGGCCGAGGCGCACCTCCTGCTGGCCACCGTGTCACCGGACGTCGCGGCCCGCGCGTACGGGCAGCTGGCCCGGCTCGCCTGGCTGCTCGGCCGGACGCGGGACGCGCACGGCTACGCCCGCGACGGCCTGGACTCCGACCCCACCGACGCCAACTGCCGCGCCTGGTACGTGCGCACCCGGAAGCCCCGCACACCCGCACCTGTCGCCCCGGCCGCAGCCCCGGCCGCCCCGGCCGAACAGCTCGCGCACGTCGCGCTGTTCGCCGACGGCCAGGAGAACGCGGGCGACAAGGTGCTGCCCGAAGCCGTCCGCATGTGCTTCGACGCCGACACCGGGCCGCGCCGCTGGCACCAGCAGTCCGTGCACCGGCTGGTGGACGAGCCGGTCCTGGAGGAGCTCAACGCCCGTCGCGGGGTGATCGTCGGCGGCGGCGGGCTCTTCCTCCCCGACACCGCGCCCAACAGCAACAGCGGCTGGCAGTGGAACATCGCGGACGACGTCCTGGGCCGGATCACCGCGCCGCTGGCCGTCTTCGCGGTCGGCTACAACGTGTTCGACGGCCAGCGCTACCGCCGTGACAGATTCGCGGCGAGTCTGCGCGTCCTGGTCGAACGGTCGGCCTTCTTCGGACTGCGCAACCAGGGTTCCGTCGCCCGGGTCAGGGAACTCCTGCCGGACGACCTGCGCGACCGGGTGCGCTACCAGCCCTGCCCCACCACCGTCGCCCGCCACCTCGACCCCGACTGGACCGATCCGGTGCGACGCGACGACACCGTACTGGTCAACTGCGCCTACGACCGGGCCAATCTGCGCTTCGGGCACGACTACGGGCACTTCCTGGCCGAGATGGACGCCGCCATACGTGCGACAGGGGAACGTGCCGAGGTCCGCTACGCGGCCCACATGCCGGCGGACGAGAAGTTCGTGCACGACCTGCGCCGCGAGCACGGGACCTCCCTGCCGGTGGAGCCGCTGTACCTGCGCTCCAACGAACAGATCCGCGACCTCTACCGGCGTACCCGCCTGGTGATCGGGATGCGCGGACACGCGGGCATGATCCCGTTCGGCTGCGGCACACCCGTCATCAGTCTGGTCTCGCACCCCAAACTCGCCTACTTCCTCACCGACATCGAGCGCCCCGAGTGGGGCGTGTCCGTCCACGACCGAGCCCTGGGCGCCCGCCTCGCCGAGCGGGCGACGGCGGTGCTGGAGGATCACCGGGCCGCCGTGGCCGACGTGCACGACAGGCAGGAGCACCTCTGGTCGGTGACCCGGGCGAACCTCACCGGACTGCGCGAGGTCTTCGGTCTGCCACTGCCCGCCCCGCGCATCCCGGGTCCTCGGAGCGCCGAGGGAGCACACGGCCTTCACCTGCCCGACACCCGGACGAAGTGACTGTTCACCTGGCCGGAGTTCACCCCGGGCGAGTGCGTTCATAGCCTTCGATGACCATGCCATCCTCTGCTTCTCCGGCCGGAACACCGGCCACCGCAACCGCACCGGCCGCCGCACCGTCCGCGGATGCCGCCCCGGAGACCGCGCCGCGGCCCCGCCCGGTCCGCGAGCACCGCTACGACGTCGATCTGATCCGGCTGCTCTGCTCGGTCGGCGTGATCCTGTGCCACACGGGTTCCGCGTTCGTGAACACGGCGGGCCGCGAGGCCTCCAACGGCCCCGGTACCTACTGGGCAGGCCTCGTGGCGGACTCGGCGGGCCGCTTCGCGGTGCCCCTGTTCTTCGCGATCGCCGGCTGGGTGGTGCTGGTGGGAGCCCCGGTCAGGGACGGCCGCCGGCTGTGGAAGCGCATCGTGCGGATCGTGATGCCGCTCGCCGTGTGGACGGTGCTGTATCTGGCGTGGGGCCGGCTGCGCTCCACCGACGACGACCCGATCGGCGAACTGGCCCTCGACTCGCTCTTCGCCTCGGTCCGCCCGGCGTACCACCTCTGGTACCTGTACGCCTACGTCCCCGTCAT